>NZ_CP077082.1:0-4800000 GCF_014268205.2 Pseudomonas sp. OE 28.3 | reverse complement strand
ACCTGCTGATCGTGCGCGGCCACAACCTGTATCCGCAGGACATCGAGCAGACCGTCGAGCGCGAAGTCGAAGTGGTGCGCAAGGGTCGGGTAGCGGCGTTTGCCGTGAATCACCAAGGCCTGGAAGGCATCGGTATCGCCGCAGAAATCAGCCGCAGCGTGCAGAAAATCCTGCCGCCGGAGGCCTTGATCAAGGCGATTCGCCAGGCGGTGGCCGAGGCCTATCAAGAAGCCCCGAGCGTGGTGGTGTTGCTCAACCCCGGTGGCTTGCCCAAGACCTCCAGCGGCAAGGTGCAGCGTTCGGCGTGCGCGCTTCGTTATGCCGATGGCAGCCTCGACAGCTATGCGCAGTTCCCGAGTCTGCAAGCCCAGGCCAGTGATGCGCTGCTTGAATCCGAGCTGCAAAAACAGATTGCAGCGATCTGGTGCGAGCAGTTGCAGGTCGCAACCGTGGCGGCCGATGACCACTTCTTCCTGCTCGGCGGCAACTCCATCACCGCCACCCAGGTGGTCGCGCGCCTGCGTGAAAGCCTGGGCCTGGAGTTGAACCTGCGCCTGCTGTTCGAGGCGCCGACGCTTTCGGCGTTCGCCGCCAATGTGGCGCAATTGCAGCAAGACGGCGGCATTGCCCAAGGCGCGATCCAGGCCTTGTCACGCCAGGCAGACTTGCCGCAATCACTGGCACAGAACCGCCTGTGGATCACCTGGCAACTGGACCCGCACAGCAGCGCCTACACCATCCCCGGCGCCCTGCGGTTGCGCGGCGAGCTGGACGAAGATGCCGTGCGCACGAGCTTCCAGCAGTTGATCCAGCGCCACGAAGCCCTGCGCACGCGCTTCTATGAACGCGATGGCCAAGCCTTCCAGCGCGTCGAGGCCAACACCGGTTTCGAGCTGCAAGTGATCGACCTCAGCGACCTGCCAAGCGCCGAACGCGAAGCCCGCGCGCAGCAGATCCGTGAAGACGAAGCGCGCACCCAGTTCGACCTGGAAAAAGGCCCGTTGCTGTGGGTGACGCTGGTGCGCCTGGACGATGAAGATCACCAACTGCTGGTGACCTTGCATCACATCATCGCCGACGGTTGGTCGCTGAACATTCTGATCGACGAATTCTCGCGTTTGTATGCCGCCGCAACCCAAGGCCGAACCCTGGAACTGCCGCCACTGGCCCTGCAATACGCCGACTACGGCAGTTGGCAGCGTCAATGGCTGGCCGAAGGCGAAGGCCCGCGGCAATTGGCCTATTGGCAGGCGCAACTGGGTGATGAGCACCCGGCCCTGAGCCTGGCCACCGACCATCCACGCTCTGCGCAGCACACCCACAGTGCCTCGCGCCATAGCGTGCGCTTGAACGCAGCGCTCAGCGAAGCCATTCGCCAGGCCGCTCAAGCCCATGAGTCCACACCGTTCATGCTGTTGCTGGCGGCGTTCCAGAGCCTGCTCTACCGCTACAGCGGCCAGCGCGATATTCGCATCGGCGTGCCCAACGCCAACCGCCCACGCCAGGAAACCCAAGGCCTGATTGGCTTCTTCATCAACACCTTGGTGTTGCGCGTTGAGCTGGACGGGCGCCTGCCATTCAATCAGCTGTTGGCTGCCACGCGCCAGGCTGCGCTGGGCGCCCAGGCTCACCAGGACCTGCCCTTCGAACAATTGCTGGAAGCCTTCCCCCAGGCCCGCGAACAAGGCCTGTTCCAGGTTATGTTCAACCACCAGCAGCGCGACTTGAGCGCCTTGCGCCGCTTGCCGGGCATGCTTGCCGATGAGCTGCCATGGCACAGTCGCGAAGCCAAGTTCGACCTGCAACTGCACACTGAAGAAGACCGCAACGGGCGTTTGAGCCTGGCGTTCGACTACGCCGATGAGCTGTTCGACAGCGCGACCATCCAGCGCCTCGCCGAGCACTTCATCAACCTGCTGCACGCGGTGTGCGAGCAGCCGGAGCACGCCATCGGCGACCTCAAGCTGATGCACACAGACGAGCAGCAGCCATGGAGCGAAGCCCCGTGTGCCCCGGCCCGGCAGTGGCTGCCCGAGCTGCTCAGCCAACAGATCTCTGACAACACCGCACTGGTCTGGCAAGGCGGCAGCCTGACCTTCGCCCAACTGCACACCCAGGCCAACCGCCTGGCCCACTACCTGCGTGACAAGGGCGTCGGCCCGGATGTGTGCGTGGCCATCGCCGCCGAGCGTTCGCCGCAATTGCTGATCGGTCTGCTGGCAATCATCAAGGCCGGTGGCGCCTATGTGCCGCTCGATCCGGATTACCCCGCCGACCGCCTGGCCTACATGCTCAAGGACAGCGGCGTGCACCTGCTGCTGAGCCAAACCTCACTGCTTGAACTGCTGCCGGCCACCGAAGGCGTGTGCGTGATCGCCATGGACAGCTTGCACCTGGACAGCTGGCCGACCCAGGCGCCGGGCCTGCACTTGAATGGCGACAACCTCGCCTACGTCATCTACACCTCCGGCTCCACCGGCCAGCCCAAAGGCGTGGGCAATACCCATGCGGCCCTGGCCGAGCGCTTGCAGTGGATGCAGGCCACCTATCAACTCAACGACACCGATGTGCTGATGCAAAAGGCGCCGATCAGCTTTGACGTATCGGTGTGGGAGTGCTTCTGGCCACTGATCAGCGGCTGCCGCCTGGTGCTGGCCGGCCCTGGCGAACATCGCGATCCGCACCGCATTGCGCAGCTGGTACAGGAACACGGCGTGACCACGCTGCACTTTGTGCCGCCGCTGCTGCAGCTGTTTATCGATGAGCCGTTGGTGACTGAGTGCACCAGCCTGCGGCGTCTGTTCTCCGGCGGTGAAGCCTTGCCTGCCGAGCTGCGTAACCGCGTATTGGCGCAGCTGCCGGCGGTGCAACTGCACAACCGGTACGGCCCGACTGAAACCGCGATCAACGTGACCCACTGGCATTGCCAGGTTGCGGATGGCGAACGCTCGCCCATCGGCCGGCCGCTGGGCAATGTGATCTGCCGCGTGCTGGATGAGCAACTCAACCCATTACCGGCCGGTGTGCCGGGCGAACTGTGCATCGGCGGCATCGGCCTGGCGCGCGGCTATCTTGGCCGCGCCGGGCTGACCGCCGAGCGTTTTGTGGCTGACCCGTTGGGCGCACCCGGCACACGCCTGTACCGCACCGGTGACCGTGTGCGTTGGAGCGCCGAGGGTGTACTCGAATACCTCGGCCGCCTTGATCAACAGGTCAAGCTGCGTGGGTTCCGTGTGGAGCCGGAAGAAATCGAAGCACGGATGCTGGCGCTGGACGGCATCGCCCAAGCCGTGGTGCTGGTGCGTGATGCGCAGTTGATCGGTTACTACACCGCGCCTGCGAAGCTTACCGAGCAGGAGGTAAAAACCGCCCTGGCCGCCGAGCTGCCGGAGTACATGGTGCCCACCTTGCTGATGCGTCTGGACGCCATGCCCCTGAGCCCCAGCGGCAAACTCGACCGCCGCGCATTACCAGAGCCTGTGTGGCAAACCCGCGAGCACATCGAGCCTGCAACGCCGTTGCAGCAGCAGATTGCCGCGATCTGGCGCGAAGTGCTGGGCTTGCCACGTATCGGCCTGCGCGACGACTTTTTTGCCCTCGGCGGCCACTCGTTGCTGGCCACGCAAATCATCTCCCGCACCCGCCAGGCCTGCGACGTCGAGTTGCCGTTGCGCAGCTTGTTCGAAGCCAGCGAGCTGGGTGCGTTTGCCGAGCAAGTGGGCGCGATCCAGGCTTCGGGCCAACGCAATCAGCAAACCGCTATCGCCCGGGTCGACCGCAGCGCGCCGGTGCCGCTGTCCTATTCCCAGCAGCGCATGTGGTTCCTCTGGCAGATGGAACCCAACAGCCCGGCCTACAACGTCGGCGGCATGGCGCGTCTGCGCGGCGTGCTGGATGTGGGGCGTTTTGAGGCGGCGTTGCAAGCCTTGATCATGCGTCACGAAACCCTGCGCACCACCTTCCCGAGCGTCGATGGCGTGGCGTACCAAAAGGTTTCGCCGCAAACCGGCATGCGCATGGGCTGGCAGGATTTCTCCGCGCTCAATGAAACCGAGCGTCAGCAGCGCCTGCAAGATTTCGCCGATCAGGAAGCTCACACGCCGTTCAACCTGGAAACCGGGCCGCTGTTGCGGGCCTGCGTGGTCAAGGCCGGCGAGCAAGAGCACTACTTCGTGCTGACCCTGCACCATATCGTCACCGAAGGCTGGGCCATGGACATCTTCGCCCGTGAGCTCGGCGCGCTGTACGAGGCGTTTATCGACGAACGCGACTCGCCGCTGGCGCCGCTGGCGGTGCAATACCTCGACTACAGCGTGTGGCAGCGCCAGTGGCTGGAGGCTGGCGAGCGCCAACGCCAACTGGACTACTGGACTGCGCAACTGGGCCATGAGCATCCTTTGCTCGAACTGCCCGCCGACCGCCCACGGCCGCCGGTGCAAAGCCATCAGGGCGAGCTGTACCGCTTTGACCTGAGCGATGACTTGGCCGCTCGCGTGCGCGCCTTTAACGCCGAACGTGGCCTGACGTTGTTCATGACCATGACCGCCACCCTGGCGGTGCTGCTCTACCGCTACAGCGGCCAGACCGACCTGCGCATCGGCGCGCCAGTGGCCAACCGCATTCGCCCGGAAAGCGAAGGGCTGATCGGCGCATTCCTCAACACCCAGGTGCTGCGTTGCCAGCTCAATGGGCAGATGAATGTGGCCGAGTTGTTCGAGCAGGTGCGCCATACCGTGATCGAAGGCCAGTCGCACCAGGACCTGCCATTCGATCATCTGGTGGAAGCCCTGCAGCCACCGCGCAGCGCGGCGTATAACCCGCTGTTCCAGGTGATGTGCAACGTGCAGCGCTGGGAGTTCCAGCAGAGCCGCCAACTGGCGGGCATGACCGTCGAATACCTGGTCAACGATGCGCGGGCGACCAAGTTCGACCTCAACCTGGAAGTCACCGACCTCGACCATCGGCTGGGTTGCTGCCTGACCTACAGCACCGACTTGTTCGACCAGCCGCGTATTGCGCGGATGGCCGCACATTGGCAAAACCTGTTGGAAGCGTTGATCGCCAACCCGCAACAGCGTCTGAGCGAGTTGCCCTTGCTGACCGCCACTGAGCAGCGCGCCTTACAGAGCAGCCTGGGTATCGAGGCGGGTGAACACCGACTGGATCAGTGCATTCACCCGCTGTTCAGCCAACAAGCATTGGCGCGCCCCGATGCAGCGGCGTTGACCTTTGCCGGGGTCACGCTCAGTTATCGCGAACTGGATGAACGCGCCAACCGCCTGGCGTGGATGCTGCGTGAGCGCGGCGTTGGCCCGCAGGTGCGGGTCGGCCTGGCGCTGCCGCGCTCGCTGGAAATGGTCATCGGCCTGCTGGCGATCCTCAAGGCCGGCGGCGCTTATGTGCCGCTGGACCCGGAATACCCGCTCGACCGCCTGCACTACATGATCGAAGACAGTGGCATCGGCCTGCTGCTCAGTGATGCGGCGATGTTCGAAGCCCTTGGCGAATTGCCGGCGACGGTCGCGTGCTGGTGCCTGGAAGATGACTTGCCGGTGTTGGCCAATTACCCTGCCGCCGAGCCGCCCTTTATCAGCCTGCCGCAACATCAGGCGTACCTGATCTACACCTCCGGCTCCACGGGCAAGCCGAAGGGCGTGGTGGTGTCCCACGGTGAAATCGCCATGCATTGCCAGGCGGTGATCGAGCGCTTTGGCATGCGCGCGGATGATTGCGAGCTGCACTTCTACTCCATCAACTTCGACGCCGCCACCGAGCGTCTACTGGTGCCGCTGCTCAGCGGTGCGCAGGTGGTGTTGCGCGCCCAAGGCCAATGGGATGCCGAAGAAATCTGCGCGCTGATCCGCGCCCATGGCATCACTATCCTCGGCTTCACGCCAAGCTACGGCAGCCAATTGGCGCAATGGCTGGCGACCCGGCAACAGACTTTGCCGGTGCGCATGTGCATCACCGGCGGCGAGGCGCTGACCGGCGAACACTTGCAGCGGATTCGTGCGGCGTTCCAGCCCGAGCTATTTTTCAACGCCTATGGCCCGACCGAAACCGTGGTGATGCCGCTGGCCAGCCTGGCGCCGCACGTGTTGGAAGAAGGCGCCGCCAGCGTGCCGATCGGCAGCATCATCGGCGCTCGCGTGGCCTACATTCTCGACGCCGATCTGGCGCTGGTGCCCCAAGGCGCGACGGGTGAGTTGTATGTGGGCGGCGCCGGTCTGGCCCAGGGTTATCACGAACGTCCTGGCATGACGGCCGAGCGGTTTGTCGCTGATCCGTTTGCTGCCGATGGCGGCCGTTTGTACCGCACCGGCGACCTGGTGCGCCAACGCGCCGATGGGTTGGTGGAGTACCTGGGCCGTATCGACCATCAAGTGAAGATTCGCGGTTTCCGCATCGAGCTGGGTGAAATCGAAACGCGCTTGCTGGAGCACGCAGCCGTGCGCGAAGCAGTGGTGCTGGCGCTGGATTCACCCAGTGGTAAACAGCTGGCGGCGTATCTGGTCAGCGACGCCGACCCTGCCACCTTGCGTGATGCACTCAAGGCGCACCTCAAGGCGCAACTGCCGGACTACATGGTGCCCGCGCACCTGATCGTGCTCGACAGCATGCCGCTGACCGCCAACGGCAAGCTCGACCGCCGCGCCTTGCCGCAGCCGGATCCTGCGGCCAATCGCCAAACCTATGTGGCGCCACGCAATGAGCTGGAGCAAAACCTGGCGGCCATTTGGTGCGCGGTATTGAACGTGCAGCAAGTCGGCCTGGACGATAACTTCTTTGAATTGGGCGGTGACTCGATCCTGTCGATCCAGGTGGTCAGCCGTGCGCGGCAGGCCGGGATTCATTTCAGCCCACGGGATTTGTTCCAGCACCAGACCGTGCAAACCCTGGCCGCCGTGGCTACGCGCTCCGAGCAAGTGACAGCCGAGCAGGGGCTGCTCACCGGCAGCTCGGGCCTGACGCCGATCCAGCATTGGTTCTTTGATACCGAGATCCCCAACCGTCAGCACTGGAACCAGGCATTGCTGCTCAAGCCGCTGCAATTGCTGGAGCCCCATCGCCTGGAGCAAGCACTGCTGGCGGTGCTGGAGCATCACGACGCCTTGCGCCTGAGCTTCTCCACGCGCGACGCACACTGGCATGCCGAGCACCTGGCCGTGCCCCAAGGCGGTGTGCTGATGCAGGCGCAAGTGCGCGATATGCAGGCCTGCACTGAGCTGTTCACTGACACCCAACGCAGCCTCGACCTTGAGCATGGCCCGCTGTTGCGCGCCTTGCTGGTGGACGGCCCGCAAGGCCAGCAACGCCTGCTGATCGTGATTCATCACCTGGTGGTAGACGGCGTGTCGTGGCGCGTACTGCTGGAGGACCTGCAAACGGTTTACCGCCAGTTGAGCGACGGCCAGTCCGTCAGCCTGCCGGCCAAGACCAGCGCATTGCGCGATTGGGCTGCGCGCTTGCGCGCTTATGCCGGTAGCGAGTCCCTGCGCGAAGAATTGAGCCTGTGGCAAGAGCAACTGGCCGGTCCGGCAGTGGCGTTGCCGGTGGAGCGTCCACAGGGTTCACTGCGCAACCGCGAGGCTGAAACCGTCAGCGTGCGCCTGGGTGTCGAACACACGCGGCAGTTGCTGCAACAAGCGCCGAGCGCGTATCGCACCCAAGTCAACGACCTGCTGCTGACGGCGTTGGCCCGCGTGCTGTGCCGCTGGACGGGGCACGCCTCGACCTTGATTCAACTGGAAGGCCATGGCCGTGAAACCCTGTTCGATGAAATCGACCTGACCCGCAGCGTCGGCTGGTTCACCAGTGCTTACCCGTTGCGCCTGACACCGCAAGCCGGGCAGGGCGACTCGATCAAGGCCATCAAGGAACAACTGCGCGGCGTGCCGCACAAAGGCCTGGGTTATGGCGTGCTGCGTTACCTGGCGGACGATCAGTGCAAACAGGCCATGGCCGCATTGCCAACGGCGCAGATCACCTTCAACTACCTCGGCCAGTTCGACCAGAGCTTCGGCGCCGATGCACTGTTCCACCCGCTGGATGAATCGGCGGGCCTGGCCCACGACACGGATGCGCCGCTGCCCAACGAGCTGAGTGTCGACAGCCAGGTGTACGGCGGTGAGTTGCTGCTGCGCTGGACCTTCAGCCGTGAGCGCCATGACCCACAGACCATCCGTGAACTGGCGGATGGGTACTTGAGCGAGCTGCAAAGCCTGATCGCGCATTGCCTCAACGACGAGGCGGGTGGCCTTACGCCGTCCGACTTCCCGTTGGCGCACCTGACTCAATCGCAGCTCGACAGCCTGCCGGTGCCGGCCAACGTCATCGAAGACGTCTACCCGCTGACGCCAATGCAGGAAGGCCTGCTGCTGCACACCTTGCTGGAGCCGGGCACCGGCCTCTACTACATGCAGGACCGCTACCGCATCAACAGCGCCCTCTACCCCGAGCGTTTCGCCCAGGCCTGGCAGGCGGTGATCGCCCGGCATGAAGCCTTGCGTGCGTCGTTCTGCTGGAACGTCGGCGAGGACATGCTGCAGGTGATCCACAAGCCGGGCAGCACGCCGATTGAGTATCTGGATTGGAGCCATGACCCCGAATCCGAGCAGGAGCCGCGCCTGCAAGCCTTGCTCAAGGCCGAGCGCGAGGCCGGTTTTGATCTGCTCAACCAGGCGCCGTTCCACCTGCGGCTGATCCGCGTGGGCGAGGCGCGCTACTGGTTCATGATGAGCAACCACCACATCCTGATCGATGCCTGGTGCCGCTCGTTGCTGATGAATGATTTCTTCGACATCTACATGGCCTTGGGCGAGGGCCGCGATACACAATTGGCCACGCCGCCGCGCTACCGCGATTACATCGCCTGGCTGCAACGCCAGAACCTCAATGAAGCGCGCCAGTGGTGGCAACAGAACCTGCAAGGGTTCGAGCGCACCACGCCGATCCCGAGCGACCGGCCATTCCTGCGTGAACACGCAGGCCACAGCGGCGGCATGGTGGTAGGCGATTGCTACACCCGCCTGGATGCCCGCGACGGTGCGCAATTGCGCGAATTGGCCCAGGCCCATCAACTCACCGTCAACACCTTCGCTCAAGCGGCGTGGGCCTTGGTGCTGCGGCGTTTGAGCGGTGATCGTGATGTGCTGTTTGGCGTCACCGTCGCCGGGCGGCCGGTGGAGATGCCCGAGATGCAACGCACTGTCGGCCTGTTCATCAACAGCATCGCGCTGCGGGTAAAACTGCCGGAAGACGACCAGACTTGCAGTGTGCGTCAGTGGCTGAGCGGCTTGCTCGACAGCAATATGCAACTGCGCGAATACGAATACCTGCCGCTGGTGACTATCCAGGAACACAGCGAATTGCCTAAAGGCCAGCCGCTGTTCGACAGCCTGTTCGTGTTTGAAAACGCACCGGTGGAAGTCTCGGTGCTGGACCGTGCGCAAAGCCTGAATGCCACCTCGGACTCCGGCCGCACCCACACCAACTTCCCGCTGACGGCCGTGTGTTATCCGGGCGATGACCTCGGCTTGCACCTGTCCTACGACCAGCGCTATTTCGATGAAACCACCGTGCAAGGCATGCTGGGCGAGTTCAAGCGCCTGCTGCTGGCGTTGGTGCAGGGCTTCCATGGCGACATGGCGGACTTGCCGCTGATCGGCGAGCAGGAGCGGGCGTTTCTGGTCGACGGCTGTAACCAGAGTGAGCATGACTACCCGCTGGAACGCAGCTATGTCGAGTTGTTCGAAGTGCAGGTGGCGCAACATCCGCAGCGCATCGCCGCCAGTTGCCTCGACCAGCAATGGACCTACGATGAATTGAACCGCCGCAGCAACGGCCTGGGCTACGCGCTGATCGAGGCCGGTGTCGGGCTGGATCAGCCGGTGGCGCTGCTGGCCGAGCGTAACCTGGATTTGCTCGGCATGATCATCGGCAGCTTCAAGGCCGGTGCCGGTTACCTGCCGCTGGACCCAGGCCTGCCAAGCCAGCGGCTGAACCGCATCATCGACCTGAGCCGCACACCGTTGCTGGTGTGCACCGAGGCGTGCCGCGAGCAGGCGATTGAATTGCTGGACGGCACTGACTGCCAGTTGCTGGTATGGGAAGAAGTGCCCGGCCGTGGCGAAAACCCCGGCATCTACAGCGCGCCGGATAACCTCGCCTATGTGATCTACACCTCCGGCTCCACGGGTTTGCCCAAAGGTGTGATGGTGGAACAGCGCGGCATGCTCAATAACCAGTTGAGCAAGGTGCCGTATCTGCAACTGAGCGAGACAGATGTGATCGCGCAGACCGCTTCGCAGAGTTTCGATATTTCTGTGTGGCAGTTCCTCACCGCGCCGCTGTTTGGCGCGCGGGTGGATATTGTGCCGAACACCATCGCCCATGACCCGCAGGGTTTGTTGGCGCACGTGCAGGCCCAAGGTATTACCGTGCTGGAGAGCGTGCCGTCGCTGATCCAGGGCATGCTCGCTCAAGAACGCATGAGCCTGGACGACTTGCGCTGGATGCTGCCGACGGGTGAAGCCATGCCGCCGGAGCTGGCGCACCAGTGGTTGCTGCGTTACCCCGAGATCGGCTTGGTCAACGCTTATGGCCCGGCGGAGTGCTCGGATGATGTGGCGTTCTTCCGCGTTGACCTGGCGTCGACCCGTGGCACGTACCTGCCGATTGGCACGCCAACCGACAACAACCGCTTGTACCTGCTTGATGGTGCGCTGGCGCTGGTGCCGCAAGGTGCGGTGGGCGAGTTGTGTGTGGCAGGCAGGGGCGTAGGGCGTGGTTATGTCAGCGACCCATTGCGCACCGCCCAGGTGTTTGTGCCGAACCCGTTCGGCGCGCCGGGCGAGCGGCTATACCGCACCGGCGACCTGGCGCGTCGGCGCAGTGATGGTGTGCTGGAATATGTCGGGCGTATCGACCATCAGGTGAAGATTCGTGGTTACCGCATCGAACTGGGTGAAATCGAAGCGCGCCTGCATGAGCAGCCGGATGTGCGGGATGCGGCGGTGGGTGTGCAGGAAGGCGTCAACGGCAAGCATTTGGTGGGTTACCTGGTGGCGACGGATGCAGCGCTGAATCCAGGCGAGCGCCTGGACCGCATCAAGCAACGCCTGCGCGCGGAGCTGCCGGAATACATGGTGCCGCTGCACTGGTTATGGCTTGACCGCCTGCCGCTGAACGCCAACGGCAAGCTGGACCGCAACGCTCTGCCGGCCCTGGAGATTGGCCAGTTGCACAGTCAGGATTACCTGGCGCCACGCAACGAACTGGAAGCTACCCTGGCAGCGATTTGGGCTGAGGTGTTGAAGGTCGAAAGGGTAGGCGTGCAGGACAACTTCTTCGAGCTGGGGGGGCATTCATTGCTGGCCACGCAGATTGCTTCGCGGGTGCAGAAAACCCTGCAACGGGATGTGCCGCTGCGGGCGATGTTCGAATGCAGCACGGTGGCGGAGTTGGCCGAGTATATCGACGGCCTGGCGGCCAATGAGATCAGTGCAGAGAAGGTCGATCGGTTGAGTGATCTGATGGCGGAGCTGGAGGGTTTGTAACTGATCGTTCCCACGCTCTGCGTGTGAATGCAGCCCAGGACGCTCTGCGTCCCAAAGCGTGACGCAGAGCGTCACCTGAGGCATTCCCACGCAGAGCGTAGGGAACGATCTGATGGGCTATTTAGGGCCGAGAATCTTCACCAGCTTATCCGGCGACGGCGCGCCTTGCTGTTGCTGCAAGCCACCCTTGTCATCCAGACTGATCGTTCCCACGCTCTGCGTCACTGATCGTTCCCACGCTCTGCGTGGGAATGCAGCCCAGGACGCTCTGCGTCCCAAAGCGTGACGCAGAGCGTCACCTGAGGCATTCCCACGCAGAGCGTAGGGAGCGATCTGATGGGCTATTTAGGGCCGAGAATCTTCACCAGCTTGTCCGGCGACGGCGCGCCTTGCTGTTGCTGCAAGCCACCCTTGTCATCCAGATAGAAAATCGCTGGCGTTGCCGACAGTTCCAGCTCTTCCATCAACTTCATGTTGGCATCGAGCTTGGCTTCGATATCCGCCGGAATCTTGTCCAATGCCTGCAATTTGCTGCCCTTGCCGGCGGCTTCGTGTTCTTCCAGGGCTTTTTGCGGGTCTTTGGCGGCCAGCAGCGCGGCGGATTTGCCTGGGCTGTCTTCGCGAATGATGCCGACCATGATGTGGCGCAATTGCACCTTGCCGGCCTTGACCCACGGGCGTGCCTGTTCCCAGAACATGTTGCAGTACGGGCAGTTGGGGTCACTGAACAGGTAGACGGTGCGCGGCGCGTTTTTGTCGCCGTCCTGGATCCAGTTGCTGTGTTCCATCTTGGCCCAGACTTCCTTGGCCATCGGCGCGTACACCAGTTTCTCCAGTGGCGCGTTGCTCAGGTCATTGCCTTGGGCGTCGTACAGGTTGCCGGCCAGCACACTTTTGCCGTCCGCGGTCAGGTACAGCGCCATGCCACGGTTCTGGTATTGCGCGGCGTAGCCGGTGAGGCCGCTGGGCGCGTCGAACTTGCCGAGGATCTTGGCACCCTTGGCTTCGATCTGTTTGATCGGCGCCGGCCAGTCTTCGGCCTGGGCCAGTGTGGCCGCAAGCGTCAGCGGCAGCAGGGTCAGCAGGTGGCGGAGTCTTGGCATGTCGGTTTCCTTGTGGCAGCAGGGGCAGTGTCGAAGGGTTCCATGGCACGGGCCAGGCTGGCCTGGGACAACTCGCCCAGGTGGCTGTTGATCAGGCGCCCATCGGCTTGGTAGAACAGGGTTGTCGGCAAGGCCATCGAACCCACGGCCTGGCCAAGGCGGCCACTCGCATCAAACAGCACGTTGTCGAGGGTCAGGCCCTGGGTGGCGAGAAAG
Source organism: Pseudomonas sp. OE 28.3 (assembly GCF_014268205.2). Lineage (NCBI taxonomy): Bacteria > Pseudomonadati > Pseudomonadota > Gammaproteobacteria > Pseudomonadales > Pseudomonadaceae > Pseudomonas > Pseudomonas sp. OE 28.3. The sequence goes on along the minus strand of NZ_CP077082.1, from coordinate 4,787,123 downwards.
GTGCTGACGCTTTGCATGCTTTCGGCCTGGTTGACGAACAGGAAGGTCACGTCCGGGCGTTGGTGTTGCGCACGCTCCAGCACCGGCATTTCACGGCGGCACGGCGGGCACCAGGTGGCCCAGAGGTTGATCACCAGCGGCCCGCCTTTGTAGTCGGCCAGTTGCACCACGTCGCCATTGGCGTTGCGCAAGGTAATGTCCGGCAATTGTGCGCCCTTGTCGTAGAGGCTCAGGGACACACTGGTCAGGCCCCAGAACACCAGGCCCGTGACTACCCCGGCACTCAGCGGTGTGCGCATGGCCGGACGGCGCCAGCCGTAGAACACGGCGCCCAGCACCAGTGCAATCACGCCGGGCCAGGGCAGGAAGCCGCCGTCGCGCAGGTCGACTATCTGCAATGGGTCGTGGCTGTAGTCGCTCCAGTACATCAGTACAAAGCTTAAGCGTGCCACCAGCATGCCCAGCAAAAACAGGCTGAACAGCACCGATTCGGGGTTTTCACCGCCACGCTTGGCCACGCGCCAACCCACCAGCGTGGCGAGAATCAGCGCGCTGATCAGCAGGATGTGATTCAGGGCGATGGCGAACGTACCGATGGTCAGGGTCAGCATCAGCGCGCGTCTCGGGTTTGCGTCCAGCGTTGCAGGAAGGCGGCGGCATCCACTTCGCCGGTGATGCGTTGGGCGCGACGTTCTTCACCGTCCGGGCCGATCCACACGAAGCTCGGTGGCCCCGGCACCTTGTAGCGCCCGAGCAGCTCGCGGCTGGCGGCGTTGTCGGCGGTGACGTCCAGGCGCAACAGGCGCACGTCTTTAAGCGCGTCCATCACCTGGGGTTGGCCGAAAACTTGTTTTTCCATGATCTTGCATGACACGCACCAGTCGGCGTAGTAGTCCACCAGCACCCACTGGCCCTGGGCCTTGGCGCTGTCGAGCTGGCTTTGCAGCACGGCTGGGTCGTTGATGGTCATGAACGCATCGTGGGCGCTGGGTGCAGCGCCAACCTTGGAGCCGCTGTAAACCTTCAACGGTTGCCACAGGTCGTCACTGCCACCGGCCGCGCCCACTACCAGCAGCGCGCCCCACAGGCCCAGCACCAGCGAGCCGGCGCCGAATACCTTGGCCGCCAGCCCGTATTCGCGGGCAAGTGTCCAGCCGCAGTAGGCCATCACCAGCGCCAAGGCGCCCCACAGGCCGAGCCACAGGCTTTCGCCGACCACCGGGCGGATCATCAGCACGGCAGTGCCGAGGAACAGGAAGCCGAAGATGCCCTTGAGCACGTTCATCCAGGTGCCCGGCTTGGGCAGGAAACGGTTGCCTACGGTCACCAGCAGCAACAGCGGAATACCGATGCCGATGCCCATGGCGAACAGGATCAGGCCGCCGTGCAGCGCGTTGCCGCTCTGGGCGATATACAGCAGGGCACCCGCCAGTGGCGCGGTCATGCACGGGCCGACCAACAGGCCGGACAGCGCACCGAGAATACCGGCGCCGACCAGGCTGCCACCGCTTTGCTGGCGGCTGACGTTGTCCAGGCGATCACGCAGGAAGGTCGGCAGTTGCAGTTCAAAGAAGCCGAACATCGGTAGGGCCAGGATCACAAACAGCGCGGCGAAGCTGCCAAGGATCCACGGCGTTTGCAGGAGGGCGGCAAGGTTGCCGCCCAGCAGCGCGGCCAGTACGCCGAGCGCCGCATACACCAGCGCCATGCACACCACATAGCTGCTGGCCAGGGCAAAGCCACGGCGGGGGCTGGCGCCGCTGCCGACCACCAAACCCGCGAGGATCGGCAGCATCGGCAGCGAGCACGGGGCAAATGCCAGCAGCAGGCCCAGGCCGAAGAACACCAGCAGGCTCCAACCCAGGCTGCGCTGTTGCAGGCCGCTGGCCAGGCTTTGGTCCTGGGCTTGTGCGGTCGCCGCAACAGCCGGGTTGCCGCCCAGGTCTACAGTGATCGATTGCGGCGGGTAGCACAGGCCGGCATCGGCGCAGCCCTGCCAGCCGAGCTTGAGCTGGCCGGTGGCGCCCGCCGGGACCTTCACTTCCAGGCCCTGGCGGTACACTTGCTGTTCGCCGAAGAATTCATCGCTGTGGGCTTCGCCTTGCGGCAGCACGGGTTTTTCCGCCAGCCCGTCGAACTTCATGCGTTGCTGATAAAGGTAATAACCATCGGCAATCTGCCAAAACAGCTGGGTTTCGCCGCTTTCAAGACGCTCGGAGGTAAAGGTGAACGCTTTGCCCACCGGCAGGAAGTCGGGTTTGCTCTCGAATGGATTGCCCGGCGCGGCCTGGGCGAGCCCTGCGAATAACACCAGCAGAAAGGTAAACAGATACCGCATGGTCAAGCCTTAGTTTGATGCAAGTTAGGCACACAATGTGTGGCGTTGATTAACCGATGATTAACCGGGCGCTATTCTAAACTGAGCCTGCCGGTTTTCACGGCATAATCGGCGCTTAATCCGCCCAACCTTTAATTCCCCCATCTTTCATGAAGGGTTAACCATGCACGTACTGGTCTGTGAAGACGACGAACTGATCGCCAGCGGCATCGTGGCCGGGCTTGGCGCCCAGGGTTTTACCGTCGAGCGCGTGGCCTCGGCCGCCGCTGCACGCGCGATGCTCAAGGCCGCCACGTTCGACATCATGGTGCTCGACCTTGGCCTGCCCGATGAAGACGGCCTCAAGTTGTTGCAACAACAGCGCAGCCAGGGCCTGGAAATCCCGGTGCTGATCCTTACCGCGCGCGATTCAGTCACCAACCGTGTCGACGGCCTGCAAGCCGGTGCCGACGACTACCTGCTCAAACCCTTCGACCTGCGTGAACTTGCCGCACGCCTGCAAACCCTGTTGCGCCGCGTGGCGGGGCGCCGGGTCAACCTGATCGAACATGGCCAACTGGCCTACGACCCCAGCAGCCGCGAAACCTTCCTGGCTGGCCAGCCGGTCGACCTGTCGCGCCGCGAGCAAGCCTTGTTGCAAGCCCTGTTGCATAACAAGGGCCGTGTGCTGTCCAGCGAACAGCTTAAAGACAGCGTCTACGGCTTCAACGACGAACTGGAAAGCAACGCTCTCAACGTGCACATCCACCACCTGCGGCGCAAATTGGGCAACGGCATCGTTGAAACCGTGCGCGGCCTGGGTTATCGCCTGGGCACGGCGGATGGGGGAGAGGACGCGTCGTGATGAGTTTGCGCCTGCGCCTGACGTTCAAGTTGGGCGCCGCTTTTGTGCTGATCTGGATTCTGGCAGCCGCCTGGATGCTCAACGATCTGCGCAACCAGATGATGTTTTCCCTCGACCAGCGTCTGGTGGCATCGGCGCGCATGGTGGCCGGGCTGACCGAGCAGATGCCGGGCCTGGCCAGTGTGAGCGGCGCGCCTACGCATTTGCGCACTGAACAACTGAACGTGCCAGGCGGCATGGCCTGCCAGGTCAGCTCCCTGCGCGGGGAAATCCTGGCGCGCAGCCACATGACCCCGGATGAAGGCCTGGAGTCGCGCAAAAGTGGCTTTCGCGACCAGATTATCGACGGTGTGGGCTGGCGCAGCTTCACGTTGTCCCGTGGTGACCTGCTGATCACCACCGCTGACCGCCAGGTGGAGCGTGAGGCGCTGAACCTGTCGATCCTGCTGGCGGCCTCGGTGCCGGTGGGCGTAGCCCTGCTGGGCTGCCTGTGCCTGTTGTGGCTGGGCATCGGGCAAAGCCTGTTGCCACTTAACCGCATGCGCGATGCCCTGATGCGCCGCAGTGCCGACTCCCTCGAACCGCTGCAGATTCACCCACTGCCCAGCGAGTTGAAGCCGCTGCTCGACACCCAGAACCAACTGTTGCAGCGCATTGCCAAGACCATCGAGCGCGAGCGCCGACTCACCGGCGATGCCGCCCACGAACTGCGCAGCCCGTTGACGGCGATCAAGACCCACCTGCAAGTGGCCCGCATGACCGACGGCGCCGCCCGCGACCAGTCCCTGGCCCACGCCGAAGAGGGCGCCGACCGCTTGCATCGCACCCTGGAGCAATTGCTGCTGCTGGCGCGGGTCGAGGGCAGCTTGTCGTTTGACGATGGCTTGCAATCAAGCGCCGAACAAGTGGCGCGGCTGGCGATTCAGGATGCCAATGCCGGCGATAACCGCCGCATCGACCTGATCCTGGCGGACAACCTCACGCAAGCGCCGGTGGAAATGCCGGTGGCCCTGGCGGTAGCGGCCTTGCGTAACCTGTTGGATAACGCGCTGCGCCATACGCCGGGTGACACTCGCGTTGAGCTGAGCGTGTTCACCAGCGCCGACACCGTGGTATTTCGCGTGCGCGACCATGGCAAGCAGATTTCTGCCGAAGACTTGCAATACCTGACCCAACGTTTCTGGCGCAATGGCAGCAGCGAGGGTTGTGGCTTGGGCCTGGCGATCGTGCAGGCCATCGTGCAGCGCTGCTCCTGCTCGCTGAAATTCGACAGCCAACCGGATGGCCTGCGGGTCGATCTGGGGATGCCGTTGCGACGCTGAGGACTTTTCTTCAAGCACTGAATAATTACCGCCCGCCTGACATTGATCCCTTCAGGATGGCGGTAATTTTTTTGCGTTTGAACGGGCTGAATGACTCAGCCTGTATTGAAAAGGACGGTTCTTATGTTGGTGATCGACAGCAGTTTCCCCGCTAAAGATTTTAATCAACGCAATGGCGAGGCTGTGCGGCAGGTGATCCTGCATTACACCGCGGCGCCCTTTGCGTCGTCTTTGCGTACCCTGACACAAGGTGGCGTCAGCGCTCACTATTTGCTTCCTGACCCTGATGAGCCCAGCTATGGCGCTGCCGGTTATGACGAACTGCGGGTGTTTCGCCTGGTGGACGAGGACAAACGGGCCTGGCATGCCGGGGTTAGCCATTGGGGCGGGCTGGATAACCTCAACAGCCGTGCGATCGGCATCGAGATCGTCAATTTGGCGCGCGATGATGCCGGGGTCTTTACCTTCCCCGAATATGGCCGGGAGCAGGTTGATACGTTGATCGCGTTGGTTCGCGACATGCTTGGGCGTTATCCGCAGGTGGGGCCTCTGGATGTGCTCGGGCATTCGGATGTGGCGTATTGGCGCAAGAGTGATCCGGGGCCTCGGTTGCCTTGGCGGTACTTGTTCGAGGCCGGGATCGGCGCCTGGTTTGATGAGACTACGCGCAGGATGTACCAGCGACGGTTTTGTCTTGGGTTGCCGCCGGAAGTAGAGGTGGAGCGGGCATTTCAGCGGTGCGGGTATAAACCGGCCTGGAACCGGCAGGCGTTTGAATGGAGGACGCGGGCGTTCCAGATGCACTTTCGGCCGCGCGATTATTGCGGGGTGCTGGATGGGGAGACGTGTGCGATTTTGTATGCGTTGAATGATCGCTATCGAGGGATTTGAGTGGTTGTTTGGTGGGGTACATATCCGTTGCTGCGGTAACGGCCGCTTATGGTTCCGCTCTTACAGCCATGCCTTTCAAGGTCTTGGTTTAAAATCCCCTAATCAATTCAGTCAGGACGACGAAGCTATGTGGGAAAAGGTTTTAGAACGGTTTGAAAAACAAGCACCAGCCAGTGTCATGACCAAGCTGGTCTTGGAGCAGGCCGTAGATGCCAAGTGGGTAGACAAGGTGTTCGATGATCATCGCCAGCGTCAGTACTCCCGTGAGCTTTTGTTTTCAACCGTTGTTGAGCTGATGTCCCTTGTTTCATTGGGCTTGAGGCCGTCATTACACGCGGCGGCGCGCAAGATGGAGGGCCTTTCGGTCAGCCTTGCAGCCCTCTATGACAAGATCAAGCGAACCGAACCCGAGCTTCTGCGCGCCCTCATTTCGGGCAGTGCCGAGCGTTTGATACCGACCGTAGAAACGCTTGGCCATTCATCGATCCTTCCCGGTTGGCAGTTGCGTATTGTTGATGGCAACCATCTGCCGGCCACTGAAAAACGTCTAGGTGCTCTGCGCAATGAGCGCGGCGCAGCACGCCCAGGATTTTCAGTAGTTGCCTACGATCCGGATCTGGATTTAGTCGTTGATCTTCAGCCGTGGGAAGATGCCTACGCCAGTGAGCGAGTCAGTGTTTTACCGCTACTGGCCCGCGCATGCGCGGGCCAGTTGTGGATGGCTGACCGGCTCTATTGCACGCTGCCCGTCTTGCAAGCCTGCGAGGACACGGGGGCTTCGTTCATCGTTCGCCAACCCAGCAAACATCCACGACTCGTCCAAGAAAGTGAGTGGCAAGATTCAGGAGCAGTCGATAGCGGCACCGTTCGCGAACAAATCATCGAAGTGACCAGTGGCCGCCGCTGGAGACGCGTTGAATTGAGCCTGCAAACAGCGAATGACTCAGGTGATGTGGTGATGTGGTTCTGGAGCAATTTGCCCGACACCATCAGTGCTCAACAGATAGCTGATTTGTACCGTCGTCGCTGGAGTATTGAAGGCATGTTCCAACGCCTTGAATCGGTACTGGAGAGTGAAATCACAAGCTTTGGCAGCCCGAAAGCCGCGCTGCTGGGCTTTGCCTCGGCGGTGCTGGCTTACAACGTTTTATCGGTTCTCAAACGTAGTGTTGAGCAGGCGCACCGGGAAACACAGCCAGAGGGTTGGGAAGCTTCGATTTTCCACTTGGCGGTGCATGTTCGCAGTGATTATCAGGGTTTGCAGATCGCATTGCCTGCGGAAAATTTCCCCCTTGAAAAGACCTCGCAAGGGCTGGCAGAGCGATTACTGGCCCTGGCGAGGTTGATCAAACCCAAGTCCGTCGCAAAGAGCCCTCGCGGCGCCAAAGTCGCTAAACCCAAGGAGTGGCTGGAAGGTAAGGCGGCACGGGCGCATGTCTCAACAGCTCGGGTGCTTAAGGCTGCCAAGGCGGATAAACAGGCCTAAACATGACGTTAAACGGACTCTTAAACATAGACCTTGAAAGGCATGGCTCTTACAGCGGGTCACTTTTGGCAAACGCCCGGAATGCCGGCCCAGCCAAAAGTAACCAAAAGGTCTGTGCCCCACCACTCGGCACCTCGCTTGGGCTCGGTGTGCCCTCACTCCGGCTTGAATCCGTGGGTAACCCGGCGTCCTGCCGGGTTACCCACGGATTCAAGCCTGCGTTCGGCCATCGTGGTTAACGGGGCGCCTCAGATCAAGATCAAGATCTACAGCACGGCGGCCTGAAAGCCGACCTGAGTGGTTGAATCAAAAGCAAAAGCGGGTCCGCATACACTGAAGAGCTGCTTTTCTGTGGGAGCTGGCTTGCCTGCGATTCAGACACCTCGGTACATCAGGCACACCGAGTTGATGCCATCGCAGGCAAGCCAGCTCCCACATTAGACCGAGCATGGCTTTGCTGTTGCTGTTGCTCTGGCCCTTACATCCTTTTCGATGACGAAGTCAGCGGTCTTTTGATCTGCGCTTTTGATCTTGATCTGAAATCGCCCCGTCAAACACGATGGCCGGAATCTGACAGGGATTTGGGGGGTAAACCGGCAGGGATGCCGGTTTAGCCGCGCTGGGCCAAGGATGGCCCATCGCGGCGGCCCCCCAAATCCCTGTCGGATTGCGGGCATGCCGAGCCATAGCGAGGCACCGAGTGTTGGGGCGAGGACCTTTTGGTTACTTTTGACTGGGCCGGCATTCCGGTCCTTGCAAAAGTGACCCGCCGTAAGGGCGGAACCCTAGGCCGCCGTTACCTAAAAAACGGATATGCCCCCCATCAAAAAACCACAACCCCCCTAAATCCCCCCAGCGCTGGTGCGTCTCCAGAACATGAAATCCGCACATACGCGGATCGCCCGTTTGGTCACCCCACCCGCGTATTGAGGGATCGAGAGATGTCAGTCGCTACCAGCCGTATCGAAGACGCACCACCGGTGGAAACGCTCTACCACTTCGAAGAAACCCCACTGCTGGCCCGCCAGCGTCAGCAGGAATCCAATGCCCGCAGCTACCCTCGGCGTATCCCGCTGGCGCTCAAGCGGGCCAAGGGCATCTACGTGGAAGACGTCGAAGGTCGCAGCTTCATCGACTGCCTCGCCGGTGCAGGCACCTTGGCGCTCGGTCACAACCACCCGGTGGTGATCGCAGCCATCCAGCAGGTGCTGAGTGACGAGCTGCCACTGCATACGCTCGACCTCACTACGCCGGTCAAGGACCAGTTCGTCCAGGACCTGTTCGGCCTGCTGCCGGCAAAGCTTGCGCAAGAAGCGAAAATCCAGTTTTGCGGCCCCACCGGCACTGACGCGGTGGAAGCCGCGCTGAAGCTGGTGCGCACTGCCACGGGTCGCAGCACGGTGCTGTCGTTCCAGGGCGGTTACCACGGCATGAGCCAGGGCGCGCTGAGCCTGATGGGCAGCCTGGGGCCGAAAAAACCCTTGGGCGCTCTGCTGGGTAATGGCGTGCAATTCTTGCCGTACCCCTATGACTACCGCTGCCCATTCGGGCTGGGCGGCGCAGAAGGCGTGCGGGTCAACCTGCATTACCTGGAAAACCTGCTCAACGACCCGGAAGCCGGCGTGCTGTTGCCGGCGGCGGTGATTGTCGAGGTGGTGCAGGGCGAGGGCGGTGTGATCCCGGCCGATCTCGACTGGTTGCGCGGCCTGCGACGCATCACCGAGCAGGCCGGAGTGGCCTTGATCGTGGATGAAATCCAGAGCGGTTTCGGTCGTACCGGCAAGATGTTTGCCTTTGAACACGCCGGCATCATCCCGGATGTTGTGGTGATGTCCAAGGCCATTGGCGGTAGCTTGCCGCTGGCGGTGGTGGTGTATCGCGACTGGCTCGACACCTGGTTGCCGGGCGCGCATGCCGGAACGTTCCGGGGTAATCAAATGGCGATGGCGGCGGGCTCGGCGGTGATGCGCTACCTCAAGGAACACGACCTGGCCGGCCACGCGGCGGCCATGGGCGAGCGCCTGGCTGAGCACCTGCGCATCCTGCAGCGCGACTTCCCGCACCTGGGCGATATTCGTGGGCGTGGGCTGATGCTGGGCGTTGAGCTGGTAGACCCCAACGGCACGCCCGATATCCAGGGCCACCCGCCGGTGCATCGCCAACTGGCACCGCTGGTGCAGCGCGAATGCCTCAAGCGTGGCCTGATCCTGGAGCTGGGCGGCCGGCACGGCAGCGTGGTGCGCTTCCTGCCGCCGCTGGTGATCACCGCCGCCGAAGTCGACCGCGTGGCCGAGATCTTCGGGCGCGCCTTGGCGGCAGCCGTCGCCAGCCTCTAATTTTTAGCGGGCCTGGTACGTTTCTACAGATATCAGCGCTGCGCGTGGTGCGCAGCCAGTTTTTTTGCGATGGAGAACAGCAATGACCTCAGTATTTGACCGCGACGACATCCTGTTTCAGGTAGTGGTCAACCACGAAGAACAGTATTCCATCTGGCCCGACTACAAAGTGGTGCCCGAAGGCTGGCGCACCGTGGGCAAGAGCGGCATGAAGAAAGAGTGCCTGGCTTACATCGAAGAAGTCTGGACCGACATGCGCCCGTTGAGCCTGCGCCAGAAGATGGATGGCGCTGCGCTGGCTGGCTGACACGTCGGAGCACTGTGAGCGGGCTTTCTGTGGCGAGGGAGCTTGCTCCCGCTGGGCTGCGGAGCAGCCCCAAAAAACGCGAGCGCTTCGCACTGGAGCGCCAGCCCGGTCCAGCGCGAGCAAGCTCGCTCGCCACAGTAAGCGCTTCGCTACTGCTTTGTGTTGGTATACAGATAATCCGTCGCCAACGACGCCAGCGTCCGCACCCCCACCACCAACGCCGACTCATCCACAAAGAACCCCGGATTATGGTTCGGCGCCGCTTTGCTCATGTCCTGATCCCTCGGCGTCACCCCCAGAAACACAAACAACCCCGGCGCTTCCTTGGCGTAAAACGAGAAGTCCTCGGCGCCGCCCACCAGTGGGCCTTGCACCACATCATCCTTGGCCGCCCAACGCAGGCTTGGCAGCATTTTTTCGGTGAGTGCCGGGTTGTTGATGGTCGGGTCGTATTTTTCGATGATCGTGACTTCGGCCTTGGCGCCACCGCTTTCGGCGATTTTCTCCACCGTCTGGCGCACGTCCGCGTGCAGTTTCTGGCGAATACCGTAGTCGTAGGAACGGATGGTGCCACTCATGTCCACCGACTCGGGGATGATGTTGTAGCGGGTGCCGCCGTTGATGGTGCCGATGCTCACCACCGACGGAAACGACGAGATGTCGGTGCGCCGACTCACCACGGTCTGCAAACCGACAATGGTCTGCGCGCCGACGGTGATCGGGTCGATGCCGTCCCACGGGCGGCCGGCGTGGGTCTGTTTGCCGAGGATCTTGATGCGCAGGTCATCGGAGCTGGCCAGGGTCGGGCCAGGCCGATAGGCGATCTGCCCGGCAGGCACACCGGCCCAGACATGCAGGCCGAACACCGCGTCCGGCTTGGGCGTTTTCATCACACCTTCCTGCACCATCATTTTCGCGCCCCAGGTGTTTTTGCCGTCGGGGATAAAGTCGCTCGGGCCTTCTTCGGCCGGCTGGAAATAAAACACCACGGTGCCGGGCAGGCGCTCACGCATGCCGCTGAGGATTTTCGCGGTGCTCAGTAGGATTGCCGTGTGAGCATCGTGGCCGCAGGCGTGCATCACGTCGACTTCCTTGCCCAGGTAAGTGCCTTTGGCTTTGGAGGCGAAGGGCAGGTCGGCGACTTCCTTGACCGGCAGCGCATCCATGTCGGCACGCAGGGCCACGGTCGGGCCGGGTAGACCGCCTTTCAAAATGGCGACCACGCCGGTGCGGGCCACGCCGGTTTTGACGTCAAGGCCCAGGTCGCGCAGTTGTTTGGCGACCAGTTCGGCGGTGCGGGTTTCGGTATTGCCCAACTCGGGGTGGGCGTGAATATCGCGGCGGGTTTCCAGCAACGCCGGTTCGAGGATTTTGGCCTGGGCGGCGATTTCTTCCCGGGCAGCATCCTGGCCGCTGCTGGCGGCAATCACCGCGCTGCTGGCGAGCCCGCACAGCATGCCGAAAACCCATTGGTGTGTCAGACCGTTTAAACGCATACAGACCTCTCCTTGTTTATTGTTGTTGATCTTTCTCCTGCACCGTACCGGCGGTCACCACCTGCACGCTCAAGCGCGGTGTTGCCAGGTCCAGCCCGGCTTCATCCAGATGACGCTTGAGTGACAGGTTGAACGCCCGCGACACTTCCCACTGCTTGATCGGCGCGGTCTTGAAGCGCGCCCGCAGGATCGCGCTGCCGGACTCAAAGCTTTCCACACCTTGAATCTCCAGCGGCGACCAGATATTGCGGCGTTGCAGCGGGTCGTTGCGCATTTTCTGGCCGACATCGCGCATCAGCTTGATGGCGTCGTCGATCTCCATGTTGAAGGGGATCGCCACCCGGAAGATCGCGTAGCCGAACTCCCGCGAGTAGTTCTTGATGCTCTTGATTTCACTGAACGGGATGGTGTGCACGATGCCGTCGATGTCGCGCAGGCGCACGGTGCGGATGGTCAGGCCTTCGACAGTGCCGAGGTGGCCGCCGACATCCACGTAGTCATCAATCGCCAGGGAGTCTTCGATGATGATGAACAGGCCGGTGATCAAGTCCGCGACCAGCGACTGTGCGCCAAAACCGATGGCGATACCGATCACACCGGCACCGGCCAGCAGCGGCGTGACGTTCATGCCCATGTTCGCCAGGGCGACGATGGCGGCGATGATAAAAATGGTCACGAACAGCACGTTGCGGATCAGCGGCATCATGGTCTGCGCACGCGCATTGGCCAGGCCTTTGCGCGAGCGGGTGAGGGCATGGTGGATCGCGGTGTCGCTGAGGATCCAGATCAGCCAGGCAAACAGCAGCGTGCCGCCCAGGCCGAACAGCTTGACGCTGACTTCATGGCCGTCACCTTCGGTGAAGCGAATCATCGACAGGCCCCACACGCGCAGGCCCAGCTCGATGAATACCAGCCACACCACCAGATGGGCCAGGGTGTAGACGAAGCTTTTCAGGCGCTCGGAGTACAGCGCGTGGCGCTTGTGCCCACGTTGCGGCTTGAGCGCATGGCGGCGCACCAGCCCGTTGATCACCATGCACAACACCAGCAATACCGTGCACAGCAGCGACTGGCGCAGCGCGGTGCTGGTGTCGCCGGCCGACAGGAAGGTGGCGAACAGCGAGATGCCCACCAGCAACAACGCCGGGATGTACCAGAAGGAGCCGATGATCGAGAGCGTGTCGGTGAGGGCGCGGCGTGTAAGGCGGCGCGACAGCGGTTGGTTGCGGATCAGGTGCGCGATCGGGCGGCGGAAGCGCAGGATAAACACGCCGGTGGACAGCGCGGCCATCACATTGGCGACGGTCGCGGCGGTGTGGGCCAGATGCTGGCCAAGCGCCGCAACCAGCCTTGGGTCGCTCAAGGCTTCACCGAAGGCGGCAAAACTGCCGATCCACCACAGCGGACGGAAGGCCTGGTGGCGTAGGATATACAAGGCCCGGTGACGGTGTGGGCCGTCGAGAACCGAGAAGGCAATCACGCAGATCGCCGAGAAACACGTGCCGATCACCAGCGCATAAGCCAGCACCATCGCCAGGGATTTGCCCAGGGACGAAGGCAGTGCATAGCTGAGGTAAACCGTGATGATCAACGCAATCAGCCACGGCCCCAGTTTACGCAGGGCGAAGCGCACCATGTCCCAGGTACGCGGGTGTTGCGGCAGTTCTTCGGGCAGGCCGAAACGTTCACGCACACGGTGGCTGAGCCAGATCAGCGCGGCGGCCAGCAGGCTCCACACTGCCAGGATCACGGCAAAACCAAAAATGATCGGCAGCCATTCGGTGGCCGGCAGCATCAGTGCCGTGAGTTCTTCCTGGGCCAGGTCGATCTCGTTGGACCAGCGCCCCAACGGGCTGTCGGCCCCGGAAAATTGGGCTTCAAGCTCGGCCAGGGTGCTGCCGATCAAGCCGAGCACGCCTTGTTCGGCAGCGGGCTGGGCTTTTTGCGTGGCTTCGCGCAGCTTCTTCAGGTCGCTCAGCAGTTGGGTGCGCTGCTGGTCGTTTTCCAGGGTCTTGATCACCTCGTCCAGCGACTGGCCCAGCGGCACATCGGCCTGAGGCTGGGTCTTGTTGGTGCTGCCCAGCAGGCCGGGCAGGCTCACGGCTTGCGCTGGCGCAAGGGGCAGCAGCGTGAGCAGGGCGATCAGAAAATAGCAGGGCAGGGCAAAGAGACGGGAAAGCACGAGGCGGTCAACCTTGAAAACGACGAATTGACCGAGTGTACGAGGCCGCTATGCCCAATGCGAGTGCATTTGTTATTCCGCCAGTTTGGCAAGGATCTTGTAAACCACAGTGCCGAGGATCAACAGCATACCGACCCACATACCAAACACACCCACCGGCTTGTCGCGAAAGTTGAAACCGGTCGCGAGCAGGATCATGCCGATGATAATGGGAATGAGCATGGCGTGGAACGAAGACATGGAGATCATGGGGCGACGGCCTTGTCGGAGTGGGAATACTGACAAGTCTAGGTCGGATTGTGGGAAGTTGGAGTGATATGGGTCAGGTTTATGCAAAACCAACTGTGGGAGCGGGCTTGCTCGCGAATGCGGTGTGCCAGTTACAGATGAATTGACTGACACTCCGCTTTCGCGAGCAAGCCCGCTCCCACAGTTTTGACCGCATTCAGCCCCTGAGGTCAGGGCAAATCGCGGCTCGCATAAAACGCACCCAACACCTTCACCAGGTGCGCCAGATCATGGCTGCCACACAGCTCACGAATCGAGTGCATGGCAAACGTCGGCAAGCCGATATCCACGGTGCGCACGCCCAGGTGGCTGGCGGTGATCGGGCCGATGGTCGAGCCGCAGCCCATGTCGCTGCGCACTACAAAGCTCTGCACCGGCACTTCCTGGGCCATGCACAGGTGGCGGAAGAACCCGGCGGTTTCGCTGTTGGTGGCGTAGCGCTGGTTGCTGTTGACCTTGATCACCGGGCCGGCGTTGAGTTTGGGGCCGTGGTTGGCGTCGTGTTTCTCGGCGTAGTTAGGGTGCACGCCGTGGGCATTGTCTGCCGAGACCAACAGTGATTTCTGAATGGTGCGTACGAATTCCTCACCTTCCGGTAGAAGACGGCGCAGGGTCTGTTCCAGCATCGGGCCATCCGCGCCGCAGGCCGAACAGGAGCCGACTTCTTCGTGGTCGTTGCACACCAGCACGCAGGTTTCGTCGTTTTCGCTGGTGAGCAAGGCTTGCAGGCCGGCGTAGCACGACAACAGGTTGTCGAGGCGCGCACCGGCGATGAAGTCGCCATTGAGGCCGATCACCGCAGCGCTTTGCGTATCGTAGAAGCTCAACTCGTAGTCGAGTACTACATCAGCGTTGAGGCCGTGTTCGCGGGCGAGCTGCTCAGTGAGCACGGCGCGGAAGTCCACCCGCTCGTCACCGGCAAACTGCGCAAGGATCGGCGGCAGCTCGGTCTGTGCATTGATCGCCCAGCCCTGGTTGGCTTCACGGTTCAGGTGAATAGCCAGGTTGGGGATGATGGCAATCGGCAACTTGAAGTCGATCAGTTGGCTCTCGACCTTGCCGTCGCGGCGGAAGGTCACGCGGCCGGCCAGCGACAGGTCGCGGTCGAACCACGGCGCCAGCAGCGCGCCGCCGTAGACTTCCACGCCCAACTGCCAGAAGCCCTGGCGTTGCAGCTCCGGCTGGGGTTTGACCCGCAGGCACGGGCTGTCGGTGTGGGCGCCGACCATGCGGATACCGTCTTGCAGCGGCGAATGCTTACCGAGCTTGAAGGCGATGATCGAGGAATCGTTACGGGTGACGTAATAGCGCCCGTTGGCCTCGGTGGCCCAGGTTTCACGCTCGTCGAGACGCTGGTAACCGGCCGCTTCCAGGCGCTGGGCGAGGGCGGCAGTGGCATGAAAAGGAGTAGGGGAGGCCTTGAGGAAGTCGATCAGGCCTTGATTCAACGCTTCGCGCATAAATAGCTCCAGACAGCAATGCGCGGAGTTTACCGTATTGGCTCCACATTTGAAGTGAAGCTACTCTCTTGAAAACCCTGCAAGGCCAATGTGGGAGCTGGCTTGCCTGCGATAGCGGTGTGTAAGCCAATATATTTGGCACAGACAGATCGCTATCGCAGGCAAGCCAGCTCCCACATTTGACTGTGTTTTCAGTTTAGAAGGGGGCGGGGCACTCAAAGCGCAGCCGCTCGCCGCTTTGCGGGTGCGTAAAGCTCAACATGCTCGCATGCAGGCACAGGCGTGGCCAGGCGGCCAGGGCTTGTTCATGGGCGTACAAGCCATCACCGAGCAGCGGATGGCCGATCGACAGCATATGCACCCGCAACTGGTGCGAACGCCCGGTGATCGGCGTGAGTTCCACGCGGCACCAATCGCCACAACGCTCCAGCACTTTCCAGAAGGTCAGTGCGTTTTTGCCAAACTCATAGTCGACTACGTGGCGCGGCTTGGTCGGCGGGTCGTAGCGCAAAGGCAGGTCAATGCTGCCGCTGTCCAGCTCCGGCTGGCCCCAGGCCAAGGCGGTGTAGGCTTTTTCGGTTTCGCGGTCATGAAACTGCCGCGACAGTTCGCGGTGACTGTCGGCGTCCCGCGCGAGCAGGATGATCCCCGAGGTTTCCCAGTCCAGGCGATGCACGATGCGGGCTTCGGGGTAGCCGTTTTCCTGCAGGCGGGTGATCAGGCAGTCTTTGTTGTCATCGGCGCGGCCAGGCACCGAGAGCAACAGGGTCGGCTTGTTCACCACCAGGACGGCGGCGTCCTGATGCAGGATATGAATAGTGGACAGCGGCATTAAACAGCCTCGTAACAAACGCCAACGGCGGCTCGGCCACCCGGTTCCCAAACGGGATCAAGGTGATCGAGCCGCCGTGGCGGCCGCCTTTTCGATTAACGATCAGGCAGGGTGATATTGAGTTCCAGAATCGAGCAGCTGCCGTCGTTTTCCAGGGCGACATGCACGTCATCGTTGCCGATATTGACGTACTTGCGGATCACCTCGACCAGTTCCTTCTGCAAGGCTGGCAGGTAGTCCGGGGTACTGCGTTGGCCGCGTTCGTGCGCCACGATGATCTGTAGACGCTCTTTCGCTACCGACGCGGTACTTGGCTTTTTGTTGGCGCGAAAGAAGTCGAGAAATTTCATTATTTAGTTGCCTCCAAAGATACGCTCGAAGAATCCCTTCTTCTTAACATCGAGGAAGCGATGTTCCACGGTCTTGCCCAGCAAGCGATCAACTGCATCGCTGTACGCCTGGCCGGCGTCGCTCTGGTCGTCAAGAATCACCGGAACACCTTGGTTGGAAGCCTTGAGGACCGCCTGGGATTCGGGGATCACGCCCAGCAGGGTCACTGCGAGGATTTCCTTCACGTCTTCAACGCCGAGCATTTCGCCGTTGCTGACGCGCTCAGGGTTGTAACGGGTGAGCAGCAAGTGCTCCTTGATCGGGTCTTCACCTTTTTCGGCACGCTGGGACTTGCTGGCCAACAGGCCGAGCATGCGGTCCGAGTCACGTACCGAGGAGACTTCCGGGTTGGTGACGACGATGGCTTCATCGGCAAAGTACATCGCCAGGTGAGCACCGGTTTCGATACCGGCCGGCGAGTCGCACACCACGTATTCGAAGGTTTCTTTAAGCTCGGCCAGGACTTTGCCTACGCCTTCTTTGGTCAGCGCGTCTTTGTCACGGGTCTGGCTGGCGGCCAGCACGTACAGGTTCTCAAGGCGCTTGTCCTTGATCAGGGCCTGTTGCAGGTTGGCTTCGCCGTTCACCACGTTGACGAAGTCGTACACCACGCGGCGTTCGCAGCCCATGATCAGGTCGAGGTTACGCAAACCGACGTCGAAGTCGACGATGACTGTTTTGTGGCCGCGCAGAGCGAGGCCGGTACCGATAGCGGCGCTGGTGGTGGTCTTACCCACACCACCCTTGCCGGATGTAACCACGAGAATCTTGGCCAAGGTGTTTCACCCCTAAGGAAAAAGGACTTTTCAGCCCCTGAAAAACATCTCTTGGAACTCGCTGCAGGCGGACAGCCTTTGTAGGAAAAAGATGTGATTTCCGCAGGGAAACGCCAACTTCCAATTATTCCTACACAAGTCTTGCCGGTTTCGCTTTGCTATCAGAGTCTAGAGATGCTTGGAAAATGCGGCAGTATCCGTTAAAGACGGATGATGTTCAACACAT
Source organism: Pseudomonas sp. OE 28.3 (assembly GCF_014268205.2). NCBI lineage: Bacteria > Pseudomonadati > Pseudomonadota > Gammaproteobacteria > Pseudomonadales > Pseudomonadaceae > Pseudomonas > Pseudomonas sp. OE 28.3. Next base: position 4,769,949 of record NZ_CP077082.1, on the reverse strand, counting down.
CGCCCGACAGGCTGACCTGCACCCCGGCCCCCCACAGCGGATCACGGCGCAAATCTTCTGAAACCTTGTACTGGCCTGCGATGGACACTAGCTCAGCGCTCAACTGCTGGCAAAAAATCCGCGCCTTGGTATCGCCCTTGATGCCGGCGAGGGCACGTCCGCGCATAGGGCCGTATACATGGATGTTGCCATCGGCCAGAAGTTCCGCCCCGGGGCTAACCGAGGAGATCACCACCAGATCGCCACCCTGGGCGTAAATCTGCTGCCCGCCGCGTACGGGGGAGGTGATGATCTTTGTAGGCTTGACCGCAGGTTCCGGCGGTTTTTCCGGTTTTTTCTTCACTTCACCTTCCAGCGGTTCGAGCGGGCGCTCGCGGGCACCGGAGGGTGGCAATACGGGCAGTTCAATTGCGATGGCCGCGGCAATGTCTTCGATACGGCTGGCGCGTATGGCCAGGGTGCGCAAGCCGTGGGAGCGGCAGACGCGCATCAAGCCGGGCAAATCAATCGCGCCTTGGCCGGCCGGGAGTTTGTCCAGGGCCAGTACCAGCGGGGCATTGTTGAAGAAGTTCGGCGCCAGGGCGACCTTGGCGGCGAGCTGGCGGTCCAGGGCGTCGAGGTCGTTGCGGGCCAGTTCCAGCACGGTGATGGCGAGCATGCTGCCTTTCAGCTGGAACACGGGATCTTGGTCTAGCGGTTCGGTTTGGCTCATGGTCGGCAAAAGCGGCTTGTCACGAAAAGTGTCGAGACTTATAACGATAACAACCACGGGCCGCAAGCCGAGTCGAACGTTGTAGAATGCGCGGCCCTTGTCTTTACCGGAATCTGTAATGGATCGCCCGCGTTTTCGAGCTGTATTTTTTCACCCGCGCTTTTGGCTGTTATGGCTGGGACTCGGCCTGCTGTGGCTGATTACCCAGTTGCCCTACCGTGCATTGCTGACCATTGGTCGATTACTTGGTGCCGGCATGTACCGTGTGGCTGCTGATCGCCGCCGCATCGCCGCGCGCAACCTCGAGCTGTGCTTCCCGGAAAAATCCGCCAAGGAGCGTAAACGGCTGCTCAAGGAAAACTTCGCGTCCACCGGCATCGCCTTCTTCGAGATGGCCATGAGCTGGTGGTGGCCCAAATCGCGCCTGGCACGCCTGGCCCATGTCGAAGGGCTTGAGCATTTGAAGCAGGCGCATCTGGATGGCAAGGGTGTGATCCTGATGGCGTTGCACTTCACCACCCTGGAAATTGGCGCGGCCCTGCTCGGGCAGAAGCACACCATTGATGGCATGTACCGCGAGCACGGCAACCCGCTGTTCGACTTCATCCAGCGCCGTGGCCGTGAGCGGCACAACCTCGATTCCCTGGCGGTAGAGCGCGACGACGTGCGCGGCATGCTCAAGCTGCTGCGTTCGGGCCGCGCCATCTGGTATGCGCCGGATCAAGACTACGGCGCCAAGCAAAGCATTTTTGTTCCGCTGTTCGGCATCCAGGCCGCTACCGTGACCGCCACCAGCAAGTTTGCGCGGCTGGGCAAGGCGCTGGTGATGCCCTTCACCCAGGAGCGCCTGGCCGATGGCAGCGGTTATCGCCTGGTGATCCACCCGCCGCTGACCGACTTCCCCGGTGAGAGCGACGAGGTTGACTGCCTGCGCATCAACCAGTGGGTCGAAGCCTCGGTGCGCGAATGCCCCGAGCAGTACCTGTGGACGCACCGGCGCTTCAAGAGCCGCCCGCCCGGCGAGGCTAAGCTGTACGAACCGCGCCGCCGGTAACCCGCACTTTTTCCGCTATGGAGTGACGCAATGCGCCCAGCTGAACCGGTCACAGGCTTGATTCTTTCCGGTGGCGGGGCGCGAGCGGCGTATCAGGTGGGCGTACTGGCGGCGATTGCCGAGTTGCTGCCGCCGGGGGCGCCGAATCCTTTTCCGGTGATTGTCGGCACCTCCGCCGGCGCGATCAATGCGGTGAGCCTGGCCAGTGGCGCCACGGATTTCACTGCGGCCATCCAACGCCTTACCGCCTTCTGGCAGGGCTTTCGCAGCCATCTGGTGCTGCGCAGCGATTGGCCGGGCGTGGTGCACCAGGCCAGCCGTTTCTTTATCCATAGCCTGTTGGGCCTGGGTGCCCAGGTGCCGGTGGCGTTGCTCAACAGTGCGCCGTTGCGCGACTTGCTCAACGACAAACTGCACCTGCACGGCATTGATGAGGCGATCCGCAACAAGCATCTGCATGCAGTCGCGGTCACGGCCTTTGGTTATGAGTCCGGGCAAGCGGTGACCTTCTATCAGGGCGGCGGTAAGATCGATGCCTGGCTGCGCCATCGGCGCATCGGTGTGCCGACCCAACTGACAGTTGAGCACTTGCTGGCCAGCTCCGCGATCCCCTTGCTGTTTGCGCCGGTCAAACTCGACCAGGAATATTTTGGTGACGGTGCCGTGCGCCAATCCGCGCCCATCAGCCCGGCCTTGCACCTGGGTGCCAGCCGGGTGCTGGTGGTGGGCGTGAGCGGCAACCCGCGTGGCAATGAACCTTCGGTGCAACGTACTTACACTGGCCAGGAGCCGACCTTGGCGCAGATTGGTGGGCATATGCTTAACAGCACGTTTATTGACAGCCTGGAAAGCGATATTGAGCTGTTGGAGCGTCTGAACCAATTCAGCCATGTTGCGCCGGGGCTGGCGCCGGTAGAGGTGCTGGTGATTGCGCCCAGCCAGCCGATCGATGAAATCGCGGCGCGGCATCGGCAGGAATTGCCGGCGGCGTTGCGTCTGTTCTTGCGCGGTCCGGGGGCGACCAAGACCAGTGGGGCGGGGGTGTTGAGTTACTTGTTGTTCGAGGCGGGGTATTGCAGCGAGTTGATTGAGCTGGGGCGCAAGGACGCACTTGCCAAGCGCGAGGAATTGTCCAAATTCCTTGGGCTGACAGTGAACTAAATGTGGGAGCTGGCTTGCCTGCGATAGCGGTATTCCTGTGCCAACTATGTTGGCTGACAGATCGCTATCGCAGGCAAGCCAGCTCCCACAGGGGATTGGTGTTGCTCAATCAGAAGTGATACTTGACCAGGAAGCTCGCCGTGTCCTGGTTAGTCTTGAACGCGCCGGAATCTTCGATCCCGTACTTGTTCTTCCAGTAGTCATATTCGAAGCCGACATACAGCTGCTTCTCGCCCCAATGCAGCGCCTTGCCCAAGTCGTACTTGACCTGTGGGTTGAAGTGCAGGTTGGCGTGGTAAGTGCCACGGGCGTTCCTGTCGTTGTCCACCACCCAGTCCATGAAGCCGTCGATCAGCACGTTGGAGTTGCCCACGGGAATGGTGTACGACCACACCGGCGTGATCTGCCACACGCCATCGCCCGGGCGGTTGCCTTCGGTCTGGCGCTGGTAGAAGTTCAACTGGAAGTAGTCGAAGCCAGGGATGTTCAGGTCAAAGCCCGGGCCCAGCAGGTACGACTCGTTATCGCCTTCGCCGAACTCGTAAGTGAAGGCCAGCAGCACATCTTTGATCGGGCCGAACGAGAGGTCTTTGTCGAAGATCTTGCCGAACGACAACCGTGGGCTGAACTCGCCGTAGTAGGTGCTTGGGCCGACGTTGCCGTCTTCCTTGCCGTTGTAAAAGATGCGGTCGACGAACAGGAAGTTGTCGCCGTACTTCCACGCATCGGCGTGCTCGAAGGTGACGGTTTGCTGGATCTGCGGGTTAACGGTGAAGTTCTTGCCCCACAGGTACGTCAGGCTGTTGTTCTGCCACTGCAACAAATCGCCTGCCACGGCTTGGCCGCCGGCCAGCAGGGATCCTGCCAGCATCAGGCCTTTGAACATAGGTTTCATTCGGTTGCTCCCGAGTCAAAGTTTTATGGTTGTTTTTCTACGCAGGCGCTCTGGTGTGGCGCCTTTTGGTTCGCTGCAAAAATCGTCTGTTTGGTCAGCTTTAATGCTTTTAGCAAGAGCTGCGCCAAGGTGTTTAAAAAGCCAATAAAAGGCCTTCGGCTGCACTTGATGCAGTCGAATCCGGAGGTTTTTTTCTGCACGTTGGCCGCAGACATTGGGCCAGGATAAGTTGGCCCTGCAGTCAGCTTTTACATTCGCTGTTTTTTTTTGAGTCGATTCGAGCGGGCGCGGAGAATACTGGCTCCCAGGCCTTGGCTCAAGTGCGCTGTTAGAGAGCGCAGGGGGCGAGAATGGGGCGCGGCTTGTGGCCGGCCCCAGGTGAATAGGGTGCATGTGGGTATTTCCTGTTGGTTATTATTTTTGTTGTTGTTTGCTAACAGGCCAAATCAATGCGTGTGGGCGACCGCGGGGCGTTCCGAACCGCCGAGGATGTTGAACAGGATGTTCAGCGACAAGGCGCTGAGGGTGGCCATGGCGATTCCACTGTGGGTAATCGGACTCATCCACAGGGGCAATTGCGCGAAGAATTCCGGGCGCACCACCGGGATCAGGCCCATGCCGATGCTGACTGCCACCAGCAACTGGTTGCGGCGGTCGGCAATGTCGGCCTCCTGCAGGATCTTGATGCCCGTCGCCGCGACCATGCCGAACATGGCAATGGCGGCGCCGCCCAATACTGCCGGTGGAATCGATGCCACCAAAAAGGCGGCTTTGGGCAGCAGGCTCAGCACAATCAGGAACGCCCCGGCCATGATCGTCACCGAGCGGCAACGCACGCCGGTCATCTGCACCAGGCCGATATTCTGGGCGAATGAGGAGTGAGTAAACGTATTGAAGAAACCGGCGAAAAATGAGGCGCCAGCGTCACACAACAGGCCACGGCGCAGCATCCTTGGCGTGACCTCCTGGCCGGTGATTTTGCCCAGCGCAAGAAACATCCCGGTGGACTCGACGAAGATGATCACCGCCACCAGGCACATCGACAGGATCGGTGCCAACTCGAACTTGGGCATGCCGAAATGCAGTGGCGTCACCACTTGCACCCACGGTGCCTGGGACAGGCCGCCGAGGTCGACCATGCCGAGCAGGCCGCACAAGCCATAGCCGAGCGCCATGCCGATCAGCACCGAGATATTTACCCAGAAGCCGCGCATGAAACGGTTGATCAGTAAGATGGTGGCCAGTACCAGCGCGGCAATCGCCAGGTAAACCGGCGAGCCGAAGGTGGCGGCGGCACTGCCGCCACCGGCCCAGTTCACGGCCACGGGGAACAGCGACAGGCCGATGGCAGTGATCACGGTGCCGGTCACCAAGGGCGGGAAAAACCGCACGACCTTGGACATGAACGGCGCGATCAGCATGCCAAAAAAACCGGCAGCGATGGTCGCGCCGAAGATGCCCTGCAGGCCGATGCCAGGCATGCCAGCCATGGCCACCATGCTGCCGACGGCGGCGAAACTGGCGCCCATCATCACCGGCATGCGAATGCCCACCGGGCCGATGCCGAATGACTGCACCATGGTGGCAATGCCCGCCACGAGCAGATCGGCGTTGATCAGAAAGGCGATTTCTTCACGGCTCAAGCCTGCGGCCTGGCCAATGATCAGGGGTACGGCGACGGCGCCGCCGTACATCAGCAAGACGTGTTGCAGGCCTACCAGAATCAGTTGCAAGAGGGGCAGCCGCACCATGGCGGGTGCGGCGGGAATCTGCGGTTCGACTAACTCGGTCATGCAACACCTCGGATCTTTTTTATTGTTGTGTTGTTTGGAACGCACTCTGTAAATCACCACAAATCCCTGTGGGAGCTGGCTTGCCTGCGATGGCGGTGGCTCAGCAACTCATCTGGTGGCTGATGCACCGCTATCGCAGGCAAGCCAGCTCCCACATTTTGGATTTGTGTTACTCAGGCTGTCAGTTAGTGCGCGCCCCCTGGTTGATCCAGGTGCCAATCAAATCCCGCTCCTGCTGGGTCATCTGGGTGATGTTGCCCAGCGGCATGATCTGGCTGGCCACGGCCTGCGCTTGAATACGCGCCGCCTGCTGCTGGATCTGCGCCGGGGTATCGAACATCACGCCGGCTGGGGCGGTGCTGAACAGCGGGCTGGTGGGCTTGGCCGAATGGCACACGGCGCAGCGTTCCTGGATCACGCCATGCACCTTGTCGAAATCAATCGTCGCCTGGGCCGGTGCCGCAGCAGGTTCTGCAGCGGGTGCGGCTGGCGCAGCAGGTTTCAAGCCACCGCCCAATGCGGTTTCCGGCAATGGCTGGTACTCGATGGCCGCGGGTGCCTTGGCCACGTCAGGTGCAGTCGAAACAGGTTTAGGACCGGTCACATACGCCAGGCAAATCATCGCCAATGCGCCCACCGGCAACGTCCACGCATACTTCTGGCTGTTATGCCGTGTGTTGAAGTAGTGACGCACCAACACCGCTGCCACCGCGATACCCGCCAGGATCAGCCAGTTGTATTGGCTGCCGTAGGTGCTCGGGAAGTGGTTGCTGATCATGATGAACAGCACCGGCAAGGTGAAGTAGTTGTTGTGACGCGAACGCAGCAGACCCTTGGCCGGCAGCGCCGGGTCAGGTGTGCGGTTCTCGGCGATGGCCGCTACCAGCGCGCGCTGGGCGGGCATGATGATGCGAAATACGTTACCGACCATGATGGTGCCGATCACCGCGCCTACGTGCAGGTAAGCACCGCGACCGCTGAAGACCTTGCTGAAGCCGTAAGCGGCCGCAATCAACAGTACAAACAGGATAAAGCCGAGCAGGGCAGGGCGTTTGCCCAGCGCCGAATCGCACAGAAAGGAATAGATGAACCAGCCGACGAACAGTGAGCCAATGCCCAGCAGTACGCCTTCGGGGCCACTGAGGCTGCTACCCGGGGCCAGCAGGTACAAGGTCGGGTTGGCGTAGAACACTACGCACAGCAGCGCGATGCCCGACATCCAGGTGAAATAGGCTTCCCATTTGAACCAATGCAGGTTGTCCGGCATGGTCGGCGGGGCCAGTTTGTATTTTTCCAGGTGGTAGATACCGCCACCGTGAATCGCCCATAAGTCACCGGCCAGGCCGTCTTTGGGGTTGACGCGATTAAGGTTGTTTTCCAGCCAGACAAAATAGAAGGAAGCGCCGATCCACGCGACGCCAGTGATCATGTGAACCCAGCGCACGCTAAGGTTCAGCCATTCCATCAAATGTGCTTCCACAGTCTTTACCTCTCGCCTGTCACCCTTGTTGTCGGGTGATCAGACCTTCTCTTATTGGTGGGGGGCGAGGATCAACCGCTCATCCTCTTTGAAAAAATGCTCATCGCAGTTATTGCCTGTGCCACTGCGATCAACCACCAGGAAGTCATCCCGCTTTTCGATCGTCAGCACCGGGTGGTGCCAGACGCCGCGATGGTAATTAATGCCCTGCCTGCCGTTGGTGACGAAGGCGCGGACCAAGCCCGATACAGGTTCATCGCCAAGTGGCGCGACCACGATCAGAAAGGGGTTGCCGAGCAGCGGGATGAAGGCCTGGCTGCCCAGCGGGTGTCTTTCCAGCATACACACGGTCAGCGGCATGTCCTGCGCATCGGCGCGGAAGATGCTGATGATTGCGTTGTCTTCTGGCGTGGCGGTTTCAACCGTCGCCAGTTTATGAAAGCGCATGGTCGACCCGTTATTGATCATGAAGTGATCGCTGCCATCGGTTTCGATAACGTCTCCGAAAGGGGCGAAGGCTTCTTTGGTCAGGGGTTCGATCACTAGTGTGCGCATGGCTGTCTTCTTATCCGGATTCTGTGTTGTTTGTTCTATTGCTATCGCGGGCAAGCCCGGCTCCCACATTTTGATCTGTGAATACATTCAAATGTGGGAGCTGGCTTGCCTGCGATGGGCTCACCGCTTATTTAGCGACTTTACCGAGGACCCGCAGGCGGCTCACACCACCATCCGGGAACACGTTCAGGCGGATGTGGGTAATCGGCCCCAGTGCCTTGATCTGCTCGGCAAACGTGTGTTCAGCGTGCATTTCCAGTTTCTGCGCCGGCAGCAGCTCGCGCCAGAACAGCGATTGGGTTTCGATCTGGCTGTCGGTGCCGCCCTTCACGAACGCGCCCTGGATCGAGCAAGTGTCCGGGTAGTTGCCCTTGAAGTGCAGGGTGTCGACCACGATTTTCTCGATCTCGCCGGGGTGGCCCAGGGCGACGATCACCCAGTCATTGCCTGGCGTACGACGACGGGCGGTTTCCCAGCCGTCGCCCATGTTGATGCCACGGCCCGGGTTGAGGATGTTGCTCATGCGGCCGAAGTGTTCGTCGGAGCACGCCAGGGCGCGACCGCCGTTGAGGGCCGCTGCCAGGTCGACCTGTTCGTTGTCGCCCACCGAGGACCAGTCGCGGAACGGCACGCCGTACACACGCAGACGGGCCACACCGCCGTCCGGGTAGATGTTGAAACGCAGGTGGCTGAACGCCTGGTCGTTGTTGATCTCGTGGTAGTGGTGGCTGTTGCCTTGCAGCTCCACGGCCGACAGCACTTCCACCCACTGGGTGTTGGCGTCCGGCTCGCCCGAGGCCAGGAAGCAGGCTTCCAGGGAGGCCGATGGCGGGAAGTTGCCGGTGAAGAATGAAGTGTCGATGTCCACGCCCTTGATCGAGCCGGGTACGCCGAGGCGGATCACCGCGCTGTCGTAGCCTTCGAAGCGCTTGCGGCGTGACTCCCAGCCGTCCATCCACTTGCCGTTGTCATCGAAAACGCCCTCCTTCCACACGGCCGGGGTCGGCTGGAACAGGCGGTTGGCGTCAGCGAACCAGTCATCGGTCACCGAGATGATCTTGGTGCCCAGGCGGGCATCGGCCAGGTTGACGAACTTTTCGAAAGGTACGGCGTAAGCTTTCATTCTTCTTGTCTGCCTTAGATAGAGTGGCTGGGGATGGTCTGTTAGAGGGTCAGTAAACGGAACAACGCGATCTTGTTGATCTCGGCCAGCGCGCATTTGAACTCGGCGTCTGCCGAATTGTGAATGCGCGTTTCGAACGCAGCGAGGATCTGATGCCGGTTGCTGCCTTTTACCGCCATGATGAAGGGAAACTTGAACTTGGCCTTGTAGGCATCGTTCAGCTCGGTGAAGCGCGAGAACTCTTCGGCCGTGCATTGGTGAATCCCCGCGCCAGCTTGCTCATCGGTGCTGGCTTGGGTCAGTTGGCCCTGGACGGCAGCTTTGCCGGCCAGGTCCGGGTGAGCGTTGATCAGCGCCAGCTGGCTGGCATGATCGGCGCTTAACAGGATATCGCTCATGCGCTGGTGCAGGGTTTCGATCTGGTCGACCGAGCTGTCCTGGCCCAGGTCGAAGGCCTTTTCGGCCACCCATGGCGAGTGTTCGTAGATATCGGCGAAAGCGGCGACAAATTCATCGCGGCTCAGGGTCGATGGCTTCAGGGTCTGGAACGCAGTCATTTCGCCGCTCCCGTGTGCGGGTGGGTTTCGTGCCAGTGACGGGCGATGTCAACGCGACGGGTGAACCACACCTGTTCATGGCCTTTGGCGTATTCGATAAACCGTTTCAACGAAGCCAGGCGTGCAGGGCGGCCGATCAGGCGGCAGTGCAGGCCGATGGAAAGCATCTTCGGCGCCTCGGCCCCTTCGGCATACAACACGTCGAACGCGTCCTTGAGGTACTCGAAAAAGTCATCGCCCTTGTTGAAACCCTGCACCTGGGTGAAGCGCATGTCGTTGGTGTCCAGGGTATAAGGGATCACCAAATGCGGCTTGCCGGTCGGGTTGTTCGGCTCCCAGTAGGGCAGGTCGTCGTCATAGGTGTCGCAGTCGTACAGGAAACCGCCTTCCTCCATCACCAGCCGACGCGTATTGGGGCCAGTGCGGCCGGTGTACCAACCCAATGGGCGCTCGCCGGTCAGTTCGGTGAGGATGCGGATGGCTTCGAGCATGTGCTCGCGCTCCTGGGCCTCGTCCATGTACTGGTAGTCGATCCAGCGGTAGCCGTGGCTGCAGATCTCGTGGCCGGCGTCGACCATTGCGCGGATCACATTCGGGTGGCGCTGGGCGGCCATGGCGACGGCGAAGATGGTCAGCGGGATATCGAATTCTTTAAACAGCTTGAGGATGCGCCACACACCCGCACGGCTGCCGTACTCGTACAGCGACTCCATGCTCATGTTGCGGGCGCCTTGCAGCGGCTGGGCCGAGACCATTTCCGAGAGGAAGGCTTCGGACTCTTTATCACCGTGCAAAATGTTGCGCTCACCGCCTTCTTCGTAGTTGAGTACGAACGACAGCGCAATGCGTGCCTTGCCCGGCCAGTGGGGGTGAGGAGGGTTACTGCCGTAACCGATCAGGTCGCGTGGGTAGTCAGCGCTCACTGCAGTCTTCCTTCTTGTTCGTGATAGCAAGTGTGTGTGGCGGCCGGGCAGTGAAAAGACTGGGTGGCGTCACAGCGATGAGTGATTGTATACAACTTATCTGTCACTTTGTAAGCCTACATTTCTGCATTTTTTCTGCATCGCCGGGTTCAGATGCTGTAGCAAGAAACTTGCCTGACTGGTCAGTTAATGGACAAAAGGTCGTTTAAAAGCAAGGTTTACTCACGAATTGACTCATCGAGCAATACCGACGGGAAGATCCAAAGCTTTGTGATTTTTATTGTGTACAATTTTTTTAAAAAGTGTCTTAATCAGCCATCGCCGGCTTTTTCGATGCCCTGAAAAAGTGCAGGTTTCTCTTTTACTGACTTCAGGAGGCGCGAAGACGCCATGGGACGTTTGACCACACACGTTTTGGACGCCGCACACGGCTGCCCCGGTAGCGATATCAAGGTCGAGCTGTACCGCGTCGACGGCGCGCAGCTGGAACGGGTTGCCACTGCCACCACCAACAGCGACGGCCGTTGCGATGCGCCGCTGCTGCAAGGTGACGACTACCGCAGTGGTGTTTACCAACTGCAATTCAGCGCCGGCGACTACTACCGCGCTCGTGGTGTGCAATTGCCGGAACCGGCGTTTCTCGACGTCGTCGTGCTGCGTTTTGGCATCAGCGCCGAACAGGATCACTACCATGTGCCTTTACTGATTTCGCCTTACAGCTACTCCACCTATCGCGGTAGCTGAGTCGTCACCTCGCTTCACACCCCCAAAGCTCTTCGTTGGTTTTTTGCCCGCCCACACTGCGGGCTTTTTTTATTCTGAATGGCTCACGGGCCGCCCAAGTATGTAACGCACCTGGGGCGGTCGAGGTACCTAGGCTCGGCTTTTCTGTATGGAACAGTCCGCCATGAGTACCGACACCACCGCCTGGTTGGCCGCTGAGGCTGCTGCGGCGCAAACGCTTAATTTTGATGACCCGCAAACCTCGGACGCGCAGCGTGATGCGGCGATTCGCACACTCCTGACCCGACGGCTTAACGCGGTCACGCAGCCCAGTCTTGAAATCAATCGCCTGTACGAAGCCCAAGCCAGGGCCAGAGAGGCGGTAAAACTCCTAAAAGACTTGATTGGGCGTGCGCCGAGAGTCTTGGGCATTATCCGGGGCGCATTACGCAAGGCCTTTGCGCTGGACCCCGATACGCTGTTGTTTACCGAGTTCCGGCCGCCGCCTTTGCCCCAGAAGGTCTACAGCCTGACCGAAAAAGGCTTGGCACTTCTCATTGATCCGGATGTGCCGCTGGACATTAACCAGTTCACTACATTGCGTATCAAGGACGAACCGGCACGGACGTTGCCGTTTACCGCTTGGGATGCGTTGGTACGTGTGAAGGGGTTGGCGCTGCTCGGTCAGGTTGAGAAGGCTGAACGAGACTATTGGCAGCAACTGGCCTATGGCTCCTGGCTGACGCGCAAGCAGCGTTGGGTCCAGTTACGAAAATCCTTGTTCGCCGAGCATGCACTGCTGGCCCATCGCGTTTACCAGCTCTCGGACCGCGGCTATGCCATGGTCCGTAAAGTCATGGAGATCCCCGGTGCCGATGCGCGCCGTCGCGCCGCAGGTGAGTGGGCGAATATTCAAGTGAGCAGGGTGGCGTGGCCTGGCACAAATCGGGCACTGGTTCCTGTTCCGGGCGCTTTGCATATTTATCGTGATGACATCGCGGGGGACACGCCCCATGTGATTTATCTGCCGGGTCTGATTCGTGAGTTTTACGAGTTCAGTTCCTGGTATCGAATGCAATGTGATCTGCCTGCGCTGGTCAACGGCCCTTTGAGCCAGGTGCTATGGCAGTGTTTGCCACTGCGCCGTTGGCATGAGCTGTGTAACACACCCAGTGTTACGCCTCAGGCGTTTACCCTTCAGCTTATTGGTGTACACCAGGAAGACGTGTTGCTTGCCAGTGCGACCGAGCTGCTGGAGGCGCAGTGGGATAACGAGGTGGCCTGTGCATTGTCAATCAACCCTGCGGCTGTGGGCGTTCAAGGTGTGGGGCAATTCAACGCTCCTGAGATGAAACGCTTCCTCAAATTCATCGAAAAAGGCCGTCGCCGGCTGGCATGCAGCCTCCTGCTGGGAAACAGCCTGGACGCCTTGCCGGAGTGGGATCATCAGCGCCGCAGCGGTGAGATTGTGTGTGCAAGTTTGACGCCGGACCTCGCCCTCAAGACCCGTGAAGCGCAACTCAAACGTTACGAAAAAGGCTTGATGGCCCTGCTGGATCCGACGGATGTGGGCAAAAGCACTGCACCCTATCAAGACTTTTTGAACCTCGATCAGCGATGGCAGGAACAAGTGAGCACCGTGAGTCAATTGGCCCGTGCCCCGCACGAGCGCATGTTTGAAAAGGCGTTCTGGCTTGAACAGCCTTTGGGCACGTCTAATCGCGGCTCATTGGTGGGGACTGCCCTGCGCCGGGCTTTGCTTCTGGAAGCCCAGATGCAGCAACAGTTGAACCTGATGCCTTCCGTGCATCTGGAGCGATTGAATACGGTATTGAGTGAGTCTTGGGTGCCTGGCGACAGTGCTGCTGATACCTGTGTATTGCAAGTAACGGTCGGCAGTGAGTCCGGCCAGTTGTACCCGCTGCTGGGGGCTCTGCTCGTGACCACCCACCAGGCCCTGGCTCACCCGAGTGGCCCACACTCAGTATTGTTATACGTGACGGGTCTGTATGGCGGGCTTGTGCCCTTTGACAACGTGAACGCGTTCGCCAAGGGGCTTCAAGCCAGCCTGAAAAGCCGCGATGGCTCCGTGTTGTGGCGCTGCATCGAGCGTGATCACCGTGTGGCTGCGCGGGGCTGGGTCCAGGCGTTGCCCAAGGATGCGCCATTGGTAGTGAGTTACGAGGCCATCAAGCGCACGATGCTCAAAGACTTGTTCATTAAGCTAATGCAACGTTACGCGGCGTTGAACAAACGTGTGGGCAGGGGTGTTCGGTTGTTCAGTGAGGTGAGCGATCCGCAGTTGAGCCGAATGTTACTGGCCCAGGAGTTGTTCGAGTGCCTGCAAGTACCCGCCAATGATGCTCGCACACTGGCCTTGGCCAATATCAACCTGTTGCAGATGGCAGCCACTCAGGCGAAAAAACTCCCCTCGTGGTTGGGCATTGCCTCAACCGGTAGTCGAAGACACTACAAACGATTGTCACGCCGTTACCTGATGAATGCCTTTGCGGTGGAGAACAAACTGTGGCGGGACTTACCGGACTTGGAGTCATTCGCCCGCAATGGCTTGATTGCGCGATTGACTCGGGACGGGTTTTACCCGCAACTGGATATCGACAAACCCCTGATAGATTTGCCCGATGATGTCAGCTCCCAATTGTGTGGCTGGTCGAGTCAGTGCGCGATAGGCGATCGCGATACAAAAAAGGTCGTCAGCTCGCAGCGCACCACTTTCAGCCTGCTGCAATTGGCGTTGCATAACCTCGACCCCAAGGCACCCTGGACCCGCTGGCGATTGAATCGCGCACGCTGGCTGGACCCCGCCTGGAAAGAGCGCTTGAGCGTGCGTTACCTGATCAACACCCTGTCATCGCTCGATCTTGGGGGCGAGTACGACAAGCGGATCCTCAAGGCATTTTATCCGCCGACGTCTACTCCGGCCACGTCTCCTGGGCTCTCACAGGCTTTGGTCTATAGGGCTTTGCGACAACGCGCTCAGATGCAGCTGTACTCTGCGGTCCAGCAAGGTTTGAGTGATAAAGCGCAGCGTCTGTTTACCCTGGCGATGGCCGCTGGGTCGGCAAGTGACCTGAAAAAAGATGGGTTCGACGTAGAGTTGGCGGTTCTGCGCCTGATGGACGCCACCCCAGAACATGATCGGCACATTGCTGGCTTATTGTTCATTCATGACAAGTTATCAAAGCTCTGTGTGGTGTATTGGCCCATGGCTGCGGCAAGCCGGGTGATTGTTGCGTATGCCAGCCTGGACGAAGCAGAAAAGGCGTTGAATCTTATCGGCGCACTCCCCGAAAACCAGAAGGCGTTGGCGCGCCAGGTGGCGCCAGGCTGGGAGGCGCAGGCGCTGGCCGGCTACCCCGATAAAGACCCAGGGGTGCAACCCCGCAGGCCTCATTCGCTTGAGCCGGGTCAACCCGGTCTATATCGTTTTGTTGCCATGCTTGTGGAGTTTTTTTTGGCCCCGCACAAAAAACCGGCGGTGGACAATGAAAGCATCGAGGCATTGATCAAGGAGCAAATCGAGTCGCAGCCTGAACATTGGTTAGCGGCTGCGCCCACCACCTGTGGCAATGCCATGGCGTTGTTGGCCCACGCCAAGGTGTTCGATCTGCAACGGCGTACCCAAGCCCAATCCCAGTCTTCCCAGGCGCTGGAGCAATACCGCGAGCAGCGTTTGGGGGAGCAGCACGACGCGACGATTCGCGGGCTGCTGGGCTTTGTCCCGGTACTGGGTGTTGGCATCAGCCTGTATGAAATGCTGCTTGCAGCGCGGCGCTATCATTACAGCGGGTCTGCCCATGATGCTGTGGATGTGGCGTTCTTGACGATGCTTGCGTTCTTCGACGTGCTGACATCCTTTGGTCCTTCCGCGAAAGGCGCGCGCGTGTCGCGTGTCGCTTTAGGCCGCTTGCATCGCCATCAAGGGGTCACGCTCGGTACCCGCGCAGGCCTGAAACCGTCACCGATCAAGCCACGTCACCTGCTGGAACACTTCCAGTCCCCTGATGGACTGGATGGGGCCATTGAATTGGCGGGGCCGGGCGCTAAAGGGCGGTACGCGAAAGATGGCCGGCAGTTTATTCGTGAGGGTAAAGATATTTACCCGGTATATCAGCGTGAGAACGAATGGGGACTGCGACTGAAAAAGAGCCAGGGAGAAGGGCAAGATGAACTGATTTTAAACATCGAGCAGCCCCACGAGTGGCAGTTAGGGGCCGATGCACCGGTGCCCGGGCCGAGTTCAGGCGTATGGCAACCTTGGGCGCCCACCAGGAGCGCAGCGGATTGGTCACCGCCTTCGCGTACGGGCCTGGAAGCGAACTTGCGCGCGTTGCCTGTGCCCACCAGTTCCTGGCAGGCGTGGGGGTTTCGGCGCAGTGACGCACTGATCGAAGTACCGCCCCTGGGCCGCAATATATACCGGGTGGCAGCAACGCCGGGTGCGGCGGCCTTTGATCTCTTGCGACTAGGGCCTGATTACTATCGGTTGTTGCCCCAGGGTACAAGCGCGTCGTCTTCGAGCATCGTCTTTATAATGAGAAACCAGGATGTTTCGTTCAGGGCATCCGTGGATATAGAGCGCTGGCTGGGCGTGGCTGCTGCTGAGCAGCCGATACCGGCGACCCTGGGTGCCAATGGGCTGTGGACGCCCCATCAAGTGCTGTTTAATGAACGCCTGGACGTCACGGTGGGGCGGGCTTTTCCTGCTATGACCCCGGGCAGCAAGCGGTTTGTCGCCGACCGGCTCACTGAGTTGGCGGACACCGGCCCCAGGGTGACGGCCACGCACTTACTCAATATCAGGGCGACACTCGACCGTTGGACGGCCCCGGGAAACCCGGACCGCCTGCCCGATCTGCTGAGAATGCTACGGCCTGCGGGCGAGCCGGGTGCCCTCACCATTAACATAGGGATCGATGGGGTAGCGCCGGGAGGCACGCGGCTGGATTTCACGCCGCCCTTACACCTTGATCCCTCGTTGCTCAGGCGCAGCCGCGGCAACGGCGTACTTCGTTCGCGAGCTGTTCACACAGCTGTCAGGCAGATACTCGAAAGATATGGATTCACCGTCAGGAGCATTCCAAGGCGGCATGGCGGGGCCAGTACGAGGGACTTTTACTGCACCCATCCGCATTCGAGTTCGGTTTACTTTGTGCTGAATAATTGGGTCGATAATCGCAACGTCAGCCTGCGTTCCAGGGTGGCCCCGCAGCTCTCCGAGGCTTGGTTTCGCGAGCGTATCGGTTCGCAGTCGCCATTCTCGGCGGAGTTTGCCGCCATTGATCAAGCCATGACACAAAACCGTCTGGTTCGGATCGTTGCAGGCATTCAGTGGCAAGTTCGTTATGGAGAGCCCGCCAGTGTGTATTTTGCCAAAGTCGCGCCGTTTAACCCTTGAGCAGCGCTGCGGTTGCCGCCCCGCCAAATAGCGTGGCACTGACGCGATTGAACCAGCTCTGGCCCGCGCCGCTGCGCAGGTAGCGCGCGGCACCGTGGGCGCCGAGGCCGTAAGCCAGCTTGCAGAGCAAGTCGAGTACGGTCCAGGTCGCGATCATGATCAGCAGTTGCGGCAGAAACGGCTGCTCGCTACTGAGGAACTGCGGCAGGAAGGCGGCGAAGAACAGGATGTCCTTGGGGTTGCTGGCGCCGAGCACAAAGGCCCGGCCGAACAGTGCGCGAAAACGCGGCACCGCCGGCGCCTGCGGTACCTCGGCGCCATGGGTTGGCAGGCGAGATTGCTGCCAGCTCTGCCAGGCCAGATAGAACAGGTACAGCGCGCCGATGATTTTCAAGGCGCTGAACAACTGCTCGGAGGCCAGCAACAATGCGCCCAGGCCCAGAGCCGAGGCGCTCAACAGGCAGATCGAGGCAAACACTCCGCCCAGGAACGCCGGGTACGAACGGCGCAGGCCGTAGTTGAGGCTGTTGCTGATCATCAACAGCGACAACGGCCCGGGGATCAGGATCACCACCAGTGCCGCACCACTGAACAACAGCCAGGTATCCAGGTTCATCTACATTTCTCCCTCTATGCAAAAGCCCCACCCGAAGGTGAGGCGGTTTTTCAGCCGTTCCCGAACTACAGGAAGATGAACTTGGCGATAAAGATCGCGCACAGCACCCACAGGCTGACAGAAATCTCACGGTACTTGCCGGTGCCTGCCTTGAGCGCCACGTAAGTGATAAAGCCCAAGGCAATCCCGTCGGCGACCGAGAAGGTCAACGGCATCATGATCGCGGTGACAATCGCCGGAATGCTGTCGGTGGCCTCATCCCAGTTGATATGGGCCATGCTCGCCATCATCAGCATCGCCACGTAAATCAGCGCGCCGGCGGTGGCATACGCCGGAATCATTCCCGCCAGTGGCGCAAAAAACATCGCGGCCACGAACAGGATGCCCACGGTTACGGCGGTCAGCCCGGTGCGACCACCTGCGGCCACACCCGCCGCGCTTTCCACATAGCTGGTCACCGGCGGCACACCGACCATGGCGCCAAATACGCTGGAGGCACTGTCGGCCTTCAGCGCACGGGACAGGTTATCGATCTTGCCGTCGGCGTTGACCAGTCCGGCCCGTTGCGCGACGCCCATCAGTGTACCCGCGGTGTCGAACATGTGTACAAAAAGAAAAGCAAATACCACGCTTATCATGCTTACATTGAATACACCTTTTATGTCCATGGCCATCCATGTCGGCGCCAGGCTCGGTGGGGTTGAGAGAATACCGTTGTAGTGCACCAGGCCCAGGCCCCACCCGGCGAGGGTCACGGCGATGATGCTGATCAGGATCGCGCCGAATACCCGGTGATAGCTGAGGATCGCAATCAACAGGAAGCACACGGCCGCCAGCAAGGGCGCAGGCTCGTGCAGCGAACCGAGCTTGATCAAGGTGGCCGGGCTGTCGACGATGATACCGGCGGTCTTCAGGCCGATCACCCCAAGGAACAAACCGACGCCTGCGCCCATGGCATGACGCAAGCTCACAGGGATGCTGTTGAGCAGCCATTCACGCACGCGTGACAGCGTGAGGCCCATGAACAGCACGCCGGAAATAAACACTGCGCCCAGCGCGGTTTCCCAGTGGTAGCCCATGGTGCCGACCACGGTGTAGGTGAAAAACGCATTCAGGCCCATGCCCGGCGCCAAACCCACCGGCCAGTTGGCGTACAGCCCCATCAGCAGGCAGCCCAGCGCCGCAGCGATGCAGGTAGCGACGAACGCCGCACCGTGATCGATACCGGCGTCGGCCATGATGTTGGGGTTGACGAAGATGATATAGGCCATGGTGATAAAGGTGGTGAGGCCGGCAATCAGTTCGGTTCTCACTGTGGTGCCATGCAAGCGCAGTTTGAACAGGCGTTCCAGCCAGCCGCCTTGCGGTGGGGCGAGGTCCAGCGTAGGGGCTTCGGTTTTTTGGCTATCCACAGCAAGTACTCCTCAAGAGTTTTATTGTTATTTCCAGCGCCGGTCACAGAGGTGGGCAGCAGCGCTTTGAGGTACTGGCGGGTTTTGTTGACCAATAGGTCAGGAACTCGCACGAAGCGAATTATGCTTTTGTATACAAATAAAGCAAATAATGTTTTCTATTTTGTTTGCGAAAGGGGATGAAAGGCTGATGCCGGCGCGATTTATCGGGTTGCGCAGGGCAAAGTTGTTGTGGCGAGCAGGCTTGCCCTGCGTTGGGCTGCGTAGCGGCCCCCAAACCTGCCAATGGATTCTCGCTGAAGCCCCGCGATGACTGTCTCAGGGCCGCTTCGCGTCCCAACGCAGGGCAAGCCTGCTCGCCACAACAAGCTCGCTCGGCATGGGGTTAAAGTTGGCCGGCGAGGGCCTGGTTCACGGCTAGCCAGCCTGCCACGGCGTCTTCACCGGCTTCACTGAACGCACGCTGCAACAGCTTCACCTGCTCGCGGCGTAGTGACTGCTCAAAACGTTGGCCTTCTTCCGTCAGTTCCAACAGGCGTTTGCGCTTGTCGGCCTCGGAGGCAACGCTGTCGACCAAGTGCATTTCCTGCAATTGGCGCAATGGCATGTTCAGCGCCTGCTTGCTCACCCCAAGCAACTCCAGCAGCTGCTTCACGCTCAAGGCGGGGTAACGCGCGATAAAAAATACGATGCGCTGATGCACGCGGCTCAGGCCGCGGCGCTCGAGCATTTCGTCGGCCTTGGCGGTAAAAGCCTGGTAGCCGAAGAAAAAGGCTTCCATGGCTTGTTGTTGGCTGCCCTGGTTTTTAAGGTCAAGCATATTGACGTATCCACGCGAGTCGTCGTAATTTCGGTCAACCAGTTTGACGTATTTGCCCCCGACTTCGCTACCGGTGACCCTATGGCCTTCTCTGAACGTGTTACGCGCCTCAAAAGCTCCTTGATCCGTGAAATTCTTGCGGCGGCCCAGCGCCCGCAAGTGATGTCGTTCGCCGGTGGCCTGCCCGCCGAAGCCATGTTGCCGGTACTGAATTGGGATGAACTGCCACTGAACATCGGCCAATACGGTATGAGCGAAGGCGAGCCGCAATTGCGTGAACTGCTCGCCGCCGAGGCCCGCGCCTTGGGCTTACCGTGCCAGGCCAGTCAGGTGCTGGTGGTCAGCGGCTCCCAGCAAACCCTCGACCTGGCGGCCAAGCTGTACATCGACAAGGGCACTGAAGTCTTGCTGGAAGGCCCGACCTACCTGGCCGCCTTGCAGATTTTCCAACTGTTCGGCGCCGATTGCCTCACCGTGCAACTGGAGGCCGACGGCCCGAACCTGGCTGCCCTGCGCGCCAGCCTCGAACGCCATCACCCGGCGTTCATCTACCTCATCCCGACCTTCCAGAACCCCTCGGCCGTGCGCTACAGCGAGGCCAAGCGCGCAGCCGTGGCCGCCTTGCTCGATGAATTCGGCGTAACCCTGATCGAAGACGAGCCCTACCGCGAGCTGACATTCGACGGCGCCAGTGCGCAGCCCATCGCCGGGCGGTTGAAAAAAGCCAGCTGGATCTACACCGGCACTGTCTCCAAGACCCTGTTGCCGGGGTTGCGCGTCGGTTACCTGATCGCCAGCGAGGATTTGTTCCCGCACCTGCTCAAGCTCAAGCAATCGGCCGACCTGCACACCAACCGCATCGGCCAGTGGCAAGCGATGCAGTGGATCGGCACGCAAAAATACCAGCAACACCTGGCGCAGTTACGCGACTTTTACCGCGAGCGTCGCGATGCCTTTCAGTCGGCTCTGGAGCGCCACTTTGGCGACCTGGCCGACTGGCAAGTGCCTCAAGGTGGATTATTCTTCTGGCTGACCTTGAAACAACCCCTCGACACCCGCACCTTGTTGGCGCAAGCATTGGATCAGGACGTGGCGTTCATGCCCGGTGAACCGTTCTTTTCCGAGCCCGATCAACACTTGGGTTCGTTGCGCCTCAATTTCAGCCATATCGACCCGGCCCGTCTGGACGAAGGTCTCAAGCGCCTGGCCGCGGTGGTCCGTCAAGCACAGCACGCGCAAGCGGCATAAGGGGAGCCCCATGTACAAGGTTTATGGCGATTACAAGTCGGGCAACTGCTACAAGGTCAAATTGATGCTCAACCTGCTGGGCATCCCGTACCAATGGATCGATGTCGACATCCTCAAGGGCGACACCCAGACTGCCGAGTTCCTGGCCAAGAACCCCAATGGCAAGATCCCGGTGCTGGAACTTGAAGACGGCACTTGCCTGTGGGAGTCCAACGCGATTCTCAACTTCCTGGCCGATGGCAGCGAATTTTTGCCGTCCGAGCCACGCCTGCGCACGCAAGTGTTGCAGTGGCAGTTTTTCGAGCAGTACAGCCATGAACCGTATATTGCGGTGGCGCGGTTTATCCAGTTTTACCTGGGCTTGCCCGCAGACCGTCTTGAGGAATACAAGAAGCTGCACAAAGGTGGCTACAAGGCCCTCAAGGTCATGGAGCGCCAACTGCAACTGACCCCGTATCTGGTGGGCGATCAATTCTCCATCGCCGATGTGGCGTTGTATGCCTATACCCATGTGGCCGAGGAGGGTGGGTTTGAGCTGGACGCTTATCCGGGTGTGCAGGCGTGGCTGGCGCGGGTGGCGAGCCATCCAAAACATGTAGCGATGCTTGATTGAGTTCACGCGGTCAAAAATGTGGGAGCTGGCTTGTGTGGGAGCTGGCTTGCCTGCGATAGCATCAACTCGGGGTAATAGATAAACCCAGGTGTCTGCATCGCAGGCAAGCCAGCTCCCACACAAGCCATATCCCACATTGATAGTGTCCAGTTTCAGTTCGATGTTGTGCCAGACAGCTCATCACTCAGCAGCTCAAAGCAACGCTGCGCCGCCGGGCTGAGGCCCATCCCGCTGCGACTGATCAACCCGATCTCGCGGTTCACGCCGGGATGGTCAATATTGATGCGCTTCAACCCCTCCAGGCTGTCCGCCGCCGACTCCGGCAACACGCTGATGCCCAGCCCCTGGCGCACCAACGCCAGTACCGTCGACATGTAGTTGGCTTCCATGCCGGCATTCATTGTCAGCCGTGTCTGATCAAACAACGCGTCCACCTGCTCACGCACACTGCTGTCGCGCCCGGTGAGGATGATCGGCTGGTCCGCCAATTGCTCCAAGGTCAGTTGGCGATGGTGGGCGAGGGGATGGCCCAGTGGCACAAACGCACACAACCGATCATTGAGCACCGGCAAAAATTCCAGGCCGTGGCTCAGCCGGGCACGCACGCCGATGCCAAAGTCCACCACGCCTTCGCGCACCTGTGCATGAATGCGATGAGCTACCAGGTCATGCAAACGTACTTCGATGCCGGCAAAGCGTTCGCGAAACAGGCGCAAGGCCGGCGGCAGGGCGCCGGCGCACACCGAGGGCAGTGCGGCGATGGTGACCACGCCGCGGCGCAGGGCGGCGAGGTCGCGCGAGCCAGTGACGATGTTGTCCAGGTCCAGCAACAGTTTTTCCATGGGGCCGCGCGCGTCTTCGCCTGCGGCGGTGATGCTTACGTGGCGCGGGCTGCGATCGAGCAGCGCGACGCCGAGCCAGTCTTCGAGTTGTTGCACCTGTACCGTCAGGGCTGAGGGCGACAAGTGCAACTCATTGGCGGCCTTGGTGAAACTGCCGGTGCGGGCTACGGCGAGAAAGGCTTGTATATGTTGGATGCTGTTCTTCATTTTGTTTTTCCGAACGTGCCAGGCCGAATATTCCAATTTACAAAGACTAACCCGCTTCCAATACTCCAGGGAAAACAATAACCGGCCACCAAGGCCGCTCTGGAGTAACCCATGCTCGCAACCCTGGGTGTCATCACCATCCTGTGCCTGCTCGCTGCCGTCATGAGCAAACGCCTGTCGCCACTGGTGGCGCTGATCGCCTTGCCGATCATCGCCGCACTGCTCGGCGGTTTCGGCCTGCAAACCAGCGCCTTTATCATTACCGGAATCAAGAACGTCGCCCCAGTGGTGGGCATGTTTGTGTTCGCGATTCTGTTTTTCGGGATCATGACCGACGCCGGTATGCTCGACCCGATCATTGATCGCATCCTGCGCACGGTCGGCACGCGTCCTACACGGATTGTGGTCGGCACCGCGACCCTCGCGCTGCTGGTGCACCTGGACGGCTCCGGGGCGGTGACGTTTCTGGTGACGGTGCCGGCGATGCTGCCGCTGTATACGCGGTTGGGCATCGACAAGCGCATCCTTGCGTGTGTCTGTGCCATGGCCGCCGGGGTCAATTTCCTGCCGTGGACCGGCCCGGTGCTGCGCTCGTCGGCGGCCTTGCATGTGCCGGTGGCCGACCTGTTCCAGCCGCTGATCCCGGTGCAGATCGTCGGCCTGGTCTTCGTGTTTGCCTGCGCCTGGTGGCTGGGCCGTCGTGAAGAAAAACGTCTGGGCCTGGGCGCCGGTTCCTCGGTGGAGGCGGTACCGCAACGGGTGCTCAGCGACGAGGACATCAAGCTACGGCGCCCACGGCTGTTCTGGGTCAACCTGTTGCTGACCGTGCTGGTAATGGTGGTGATGATTGCCGGCTGGGTCGACCCGGTGGTGATGTTTATGCTCGGCACCGTGGTGGCGCTGTGCATCAACTACCCGAATGTGGATGCCCAACGGGCGCGCATTGATGCCCATGCGAAAACCGCCCTGACCATGGCCAGTATCCTGCTCGCCGCTGGCGTGTTCACCGGCATCATGCAAGGCACTGGCATGCTCAAGGCGATTGCCGAGGTGGCGGTCGCACAGATTCCCGCCGGCCACGGCAAGTTGATCCCGGCGGTGGTGGGCTTTATTTCCATGCCGTTGAGCATGTTGTTTGACCCCGATTCCTACTATTTCGGCGTGATGCCGGTGATCGCCGAGGTCGGCAAAGCCCTGGGCGTCGACCCGCTGCAAGTGGCCCAGGCCTCGTTGCTGGGCGTACACACCACCGGTTTCCCGGTCAGCCCGCTGACGCCTGCGACCTTCCTGCTGGTGGGCCTGTGCAAGATCGAACTGGCCGATCACCAGCGCTTCACTATTCCGTTTCTGTTTGCTGCGTCGGTGTTGATGACCCTGACCGCATTGCTCCTGGGAGTGATTTGAGATGAAAACCTTGCGCATCGGTTCCGGCGCCGGCTACTCCGGCGACCGTATCGAGCCTGCCGTGGAACTGGCCGAACAGGGCGACCTGGATTACCTGGTGTTCGAATGCCTGGCCGAACGCACCATTGCCCTGGCGCAACAGGCGCGTATCAGCGACCCGCAGGGCGGTTACGACCCACTGCTGAGCGAGCGTATGCGCCGGGTGTTGCCATTTGTTGGCTTGAAGGGCCACCGTCGCCTGCGGGTAATTACCAATATGGGCGCGGCCAACCCCGTGGCGGCGGCCGTTGAAGTGCGGCGGGTTGCCAACGAACTGCGCCTGAACCTCAAGGTCGTGGCGGTGGTGGGCGATGACGTGTTGGAGGTTTTACAGCCCGGTTTTTGGCTGGATAACGGCCAGACCGTTGGCTCTTTGGGCGAGCGGCTGATATCCGCTAACGCCTACCTGGGCGTCGACGGCATCCTCGAAGCCTTGCGCGCCGATGCCGATGTGGTGATCACCGGGCGCGTGGCCGACCCGTCGCTGTTTTTGGCACCGCAGATGTTTGAGTTCGGCTGGGCTGCGGACGACTGGCAGCGGCTGGGGCGCGGCACGTTGGTCGGGCATTTGCTGGAATGCGCGGGCCAGGTCAGCGGCGGTTATTTTGCCGATCCCGGTTTCAAGGATGTGGATGAGCTGGCACGCCTGGGTTTCCCGTTGGCTGAAATCGATGCCGATGGCGAAGCTGTGATCACCAAGGTGGCGGGCTCAGGCGGGCAGGTCAGCCGTGCGACGTGCACCGAGCAGATGATCTACGAAGTACACGACCCGGCGGCTTATCTCACGCCGGACGTGACGGCAGACTTTTCTCAAGTGAGCTTTGTGGAGGAGGGCGTGGATCGCGTCCGTGTCCAAAACGCCAGTGGTCGCGCTCGGCCTGAACAGTTAAAGGTCAGCGTGGGTTACCTGGACGGATGGATCGGTGAAGGGCAGATGTCCTACGGCGGCCCAGGCGCGGTCGCACGGGCTGAGTTGGCGCGGGATATCGTACTCAAGCGCCTGGAACTGATGGGCGTAAAGATGCAAGAGCTACGCGCCGAGCTGATTGGCATGGATTCATTGCACGGCCCACGCAGCAGCGTCGAGCCCTGGGAAGTGCGTCTGCGCGTGGCCGCCCGTTGTGAAGATCGCAGCGAAGCGGTGCGGGTTGGCAATGAAGTGGAGACCCTCTACACCAATGGTCCGTCGGGCGGCGGCGGCGCGAGTAAAAGTGTGCGCCAGGTGGTGGCAGTAGCGTCGTTATTGCTGCCCCGCAGCGCGGTCAACCCGAGGATCGAAGCATGAAACTGCACACACTGGCCCATTCCCGTACCGGCGATAAGGGCGACACTTCGAACATATCGATCATCGCCTACCGCGCCGAGGATTATCCGTTGCTGTGCGAACAGCTCACGCCCGAGCGCGTCGCCACGTTTTTTGCCGGCTTGCGTGAGCCGGGCGCAGCGCCGGTGCGGCGTTATGAATTGCCCAACGTGCAGGCGCTGAACTTCGTGCTGCCGGGGATCCTGCGCGGCGGCGTGACCCGCTCGCTGGCGCTGGACGCCCATGGCAAGTGCCTGGGCTCGGCCTTATTGGATCTGGTAATACTGACTTAATTACACAGCCAAACAAATGTGGGAGCTGGCTTGCCTGCGATAGCATCAACTCAGTCTACCTGAATCACCGAGGTGCCTGCATCGCAGGCAAGCCAGCTCCCACACAAGCCAGCTCCCACACAAGCCAGCTCCCACACAAGCCAGCTCCCACTTGGGTTCTTCAGCGGCTGTCAGACGGCGGCAAACCGCTTGTCGAGGTAATCAATGATCACCTTGGAGTCATACATCCAGGTGGTCTGGCCATTCTCTTCGATACGCAGGCACGGCACTTTGATCTTGCCGCCTTGCTCCAGCAGGGTCTGGCGGTCCTGTTCGTTGTTTTTCGCGTCCTTGAGCGCCACCGGCACATTCAGGCGGTGCAGGGTGCGGCGAGTCTTCACGCAAAACGGGCAGGCGTGAAACTGATACAGCGTCAGTTCCTTGGCCGCCGCGTTGACCTGTGCCTGCTGCTCGGCAGAACGCTGCTTTTTGCGCGGGCGGGTCAGGAAGTCGCCCGCGATGATGATTTGGCCGAGACCCACTCGAAGTGCTTTGACGAACATGGCTGAAAACCTCTTGCCCATGAAGAAGGGGCCGCAGCTTACCTGAATTTCGCGGGCGAAAAAAAACCGGCGATGAACGCCGGCTTTTCCTTACGCAGCCTGTTACTTGATCAGGCTGAGGAATTCGCTGCGGGTGGCCGCGTTTTCGCGGAACTCACCCAGCATCACCGAAGTGATCATCGACGAATTCTGTTTCTCCACACCGCGCATCATCATGCACATGTGCTTGGCTTCGATCACCACCGCCACGCCCAGGGCGCCAGTCACTTGCATCACGGCATCGGCGATCTGGCGGCTGAGGTTTTCCTGGATCTGCAGGCGGCGCGCATACATGTCGACAATCCGCGCAACCTTCGACAGGCCCAGCACTTTGCCGCTTGGGATATACGCCACATGCGCCTTGCCGATAAACGGCAGCAGGTGGTGTTCGCACAGCGAGTACAACTCGATGTCCTTGACCAGCACCATTTCGCTGTTGTCGGAGCTGAACAAGGCACCGTTGGTGACTTCTTCCAGCGTCTGTTCATAGCCGCGGCAAAGGTACTGCATCGCCTTGGCGGCACGCTTTGGCGTGTCGAGCAGGCCCTCGCGGGAAACGTCCTCGCCGAGCTGGCCGAGGATCGCGGTGTAATTCTGTTCCAGGGACATGAAACTACCTGTGGGATTTTCGCAAAGCGCAAGGTTACGGTGGCGGGCACATCGCTGCAAGCCTGACGATGGCACTTGTTACTCGTCGCGCCCTTCCATCATGGTGCGCTTGAGCATCACATACACCGCACCGGCGCCGCCGTGGCGGGCCTGGCAGGAGGTAAAACCGAGTACCTGGGCATGCTGGCGCAGCCAGGTATTGACGTGGCTCTTGATCATGGGACGCTTGCCGTCCAGGCGCACGGCCTTGCCGTGGGTGACGCGCACGCAGCGGATTTCGAATTTGGTCGCTTCGGCCAGGAAGGCCCAAAGGGTTTCGCGGGCTTTTTCCACGTTCATGCCGTGCAGGTCGAGGCTGCCTTCGAACGGGATCTGGCCGATCTTGAGCTTGCGCATCTGGCTTTCCTGCACGCCGTCGCGAGCCCACATCAGCTCGTCTTCGGGGCCTACATCGATCACGAACTGGTCCGACAGGCCATCCACCGTGGTGGCGTCGGTGCGCACGGTCGCGGCCTGGCGCAACTTGGCGATCTGTGCCCGGTCGGCCTTGGGTTTACCGGTGTCGGCACGATCATGCTTGATCGGCTTGACGCCGCGCAGCTCGTTTTTGAACAGGGAAAAATCGTCGTCTTGCATGTCAGCCTCCGCGAAGGGCGGGCAGTTTACCTAAATCGCGGCGGCCAGGGCGCAGGAAACGCTATCCAAGCGCCATCAGTCGTGCTTTTTCATCAAGTGCGAAGCGATGTTCAGTGACAGCGGCTGACGCATTTTCCGACGGCTACGACGCCATAACCACACACCCAACCACAGCACCAGCAGTCCGATTACCAACAGGATAGCCGAACCGCCGGGGCTGGCATTCAACTCGCCAAGGGCCGGCGAATGACCAAACAGGCCGGCGCCACCAGCGCCGGCCAACAGCAAACCTACAATGGCCAGCAACGCGGCAAAGCCGGCTACCAGGCGCAGACGCCAATTGCTCGGGCCTTTGGGGCGCAAGCGACGAGCGTCAAAACCATCGGATATCTTCATTCCGACCTTTCCTCCAGGGTATCGGCCCTTCGACCGGAAGATACACAGGTTGTTCCGACAGCAGCGGTAAATGCGCCAAATGAGAGGGCTTTGCGGATGAGCGGGGCAATAAATACGCCGCTCATCTCAAGGGCGATCAGATCAGATCTTTGGTCAACGCGAGGGTGGCGAAGTTGTCGGCCATGATGGCCATTTCAGTTTGCTGTACGTGCTCGGCGCTCAGGATGCCACCTTTGTAAGGCAGGTCACGGGTGGCGCAGGCGTCTTCCACCAGGGTGCAGCGAAAGCCCAGGTTCTTGGCGGCGCGCACGCTGGTGCTGACACTGGAGTGGCTCATGAAACCGCAGACGATCAAGTCCAGGGAGCCGAGGTCTTGCAGGTGTTTCTCCAGGCCGGTGCCATGGAACGCGCTGGGCAGCAGTTTGCCGATGATGGTTTCATCGCCTTGGGGTTCCAGGCCAGGAATGAACTCGCCGCGCTCGCCCTGCGGGTCGAACAGGCCACCGACGGTGCCAAGGTGACGTACATGCACGATCGGGCGCCCGGCATTACGCGCGGCTGTCACAAGCTGCTTGATGTTGTCGACCGCCGCGTCCATGCCGGACAGGGCGAGTGGGCCGCTGAGGTATTCCTTCTGGGCGTCGATGATCACGAGGGTCGCATGGTTCAGGTTGGCTGCTGCGTAACCGCGACCGCTGAGTTGAAACATCGTCTTTGGAACGGACATTCTGGGGCTCCTGTGAGGGGGGCTTTTGTCACATTGTCCACTGGCTGAGCGGTTCTGTGAATCGCTACCATCGTAAGGTACGCCGTTGTTGACGTGCAGCCATGTCAAGAGGTGGGCTTGATCAGCGCAATGATGGCAATTTGAATGATTTCCGACAGATGGTGAAGGGTTTTCGTACATCGTCGGTACAGGCGAAGGCTGTTAGAATCGCCAGTCGTTTTTTCCAGGAGCTTGCCCCCGTGATTACCTCCCGCCTGCGCACGTTGCGCGACCACATCCGTTGGGCTGTCAGCCGTTTCCATGGGGAAGACCTGTTTTTCGGGCATGGCACCGACAATGCCTGGGACGAAGCCCGGCAATTGGTGCTCGGCGCCTTGCACCTGCCTTGGGAAATTGCCGACAGCTACCTGGACTGCAACCTCGAAGAAGAGGAAGTCGCCCATGTGCAGCGCTTGCTGCACAAGCGTATCCACGAGCGTGTCCCTACCGCCTACCTGTTGAAGGAAGCCTGGTTCTGCGGCATGTCGTTTATTGTCGATGAGCGCGTGTTGATCCCGCGTTCACCGATTGGCGAGTTGATCGAAAACCGCTTCGAGCCATGGCTGGCCCAGCCGCCGGCGCGCATTCTCGACCTGTGCACCGGCTCCGGTTGCATCGGCATCGCCTGTGCCTACGAGTTCCAGGACGCCGAAGTGGTGCTGGGCGACTTGTCCTTCGAAGCCTTGGAAGTGGCTAACCAGAACATTGAGCGTCATGGTGTCGATGAACGCGTCTACACCGTGCAGGGCGACGGCTTCGATGGCCTGCCGGGCCAGCGTTTTGACTTGATCGTGTCTAACCCGCCGTACGTGGATGCCGAAGACTTCGCCGACATGCCGGATGAGTACCAGCACGAGCCGGAACTGGGCCTGGCCTGCGGCGACGATGGTCTGAACCTGGTGCGACGCATGCTGGCCGAGGCCGCCGACCACCTGACCGAGAAGGGCTTGCTGATTGTTGAAGTCGGCAACAGCCAAGTGCACGTCGAAGCGCTGTACCCGGAAGTCGACTTTGCCTGGCTGGACTTCCAGCGCGGCGGGCATGGTGTGTTCATGCTGACGGCTGAACAGTGCCGGGAGCATCAGGCGGTGTTCGCGGCGCGGGTTTAACTTCATTCCACAATAGGAACGCGGTCAGTGTGGGAGCCGACAAGCCAGCTCCCACATTTGGAATGCATTCCAACCTTTCAGCGGTGTGTGGCAATCCAGATCAACAGCCCCGCCTGAAACACCGTAAACGCCACCAGGCACGTAATGGTAAAGCGCAGCCCACTGTCCTCGCGCTTGAACTTGGTGACCTTTTCTTCTTCCTTGCGCAGCTTCACTTCCTGCTCGGCCAGGTTCTGCTCGGCCTGCTGCAGCATTTGCGCAGCTTCGAGGATCTCCACGTACTGCACCTTCTCGGTGTTCCAGCTGTCCAGCACTTCGCTGACTTTGCCGGGTTGCACGTTCCCTTTGAGGTGCTGCACATCGGCGTAGGCCACATCAAAACCCTGGATGCGCAGGAAATGATCGCGACGCAGGCGCGTGGCTTCGTTGAGTGCATCCTTGTTGGCGAGGTCCACGCCGTCTACGCGGTAATGTGACCACTTCTTTTTCGCCCACGCGGCGGCCTGTGCCACCAGAAAGCGTCCCAGGCCACGGTTGGCCGGTTCAATTTCCAGGCTGTTACCCGGGCCGAAGTGCACACGGTGCGTCTCGTGATCGACCCAGATATCCAGGTGGTTCTGCTCGCGGCGCACACGTTGGCCGGGCAACTGGATCACCATGCGTAACAGGCTGTGTTTCTTGTCATGGCGTTCGGTATAGCCAAACTGTACGAACCGCAGCGGCCGTGCGCCGGTGGCACGATCAGTGGCCAGGGGCGCCAGGCGCAGCATCTTGAAGTGTTCGGCCTGAACGTCCGCCCACGGCAGGGCCGCGGCCTCGACAGCCTCGGGTTTTTCGGCCGGGGTGTCGGCGGTAGATTCGGGTGTTGCTTCGGTGGTAGTCATGCGGCGCGATCCTGTCCAAGCCCGGCGAGCCGACAGTCTTTTTACTGTCGACTCTGGGCTTATCGGCCGTTTTATTCAGGACTGGAGGCAAATAATCGCTTAACGGGGTTGAAGTCCGTCGATAAAGCGCACGATGCGTTGGCCCAGCTCGGCGGCGAGGGGCAGTTTGGGGTCGTTGTATGACTCAAGCTGTTCCTTTACATCCTTGGGCACGATGCGCATCACGTGGTTCATGCCTTGAATCACGCTCAGTTGTGCGTCGGGCTTGGCCGCTTGCAACTGCTGGGCATCCGCCACGCCAACCTGGATATCGTTGGTGCCCTGGATGATCAGAGCCGGCATGTTCAGTTTGGCGAAGGCGGCCGATGGGTCGGCACGAAACAGGCTGATCAGGTACGGCTGCACACTGGGGCGGAAAATGCCTTCCAGCGGGCGCGGTACATCGGCATCCACCTGGCCGGCCTTAAGGTGGTCGAGAATTTCATTGCTGCGCAGCAACAGGGCAGGGGGCAGATGATCGGCCAGTTGCTGGCGGATCACCTGGTCCACCGGCCGGGCGCTGCCGGACAGCGAAATAACCCCGGCCGGGTCGAGTTGCGGCGCGGCGAGGGTGGCGACCAGCGCACCTTCGCTATGGCCCAGCACGATCAACTGGCCCATGCGGCTGTCGGCCTTGAGCAGCTTGCCCCAGGCCACCGCATCGGCCACATAGGCGTCCAGGGTGAGGTTGCGTTCGTCGGGGGTGGCGGCCAGGCTCGCGGCCACGCCGCGTTTGTCGTAGCGCACGCTGGCGATGTTATTGCGCGCCAGCACCCAGGCCAGGCGCTTGAGGCTGTCGTTGCGCGCACCATCGGCGCTGTTGCCGTTGCGGTCGGTGGGGCCGGAGCCGGCGATGATCAGCACCACGGGCACCGGCTTGTCGGATTTTGGCAGCAGCAGCGAACCAAACAGCTCGCCGCTGCCGGTGTCCAGGCTGATCGGCCGTTGCAGCACGACGGGGGAGGCGGCGAAGCCAAGGCTGGAAAACAGGGTAAGGGTCAAAAGCAAAACTCGCAGCATCATCACGCCATCATCAGGAAGGTGCCGGTTGGACCAACGTCTACCGGTAAGGTTTCGAGGATGAACTACTCGGTTAGCCTGCGTATACTGGCTGCCTTAAGTTATTACGGTTGAGTTGATTCAACTGATTTCACGGAGCGCCCTGCATGTCCGGCAATACCTTCGGCAAGCTGTTCACTGTCACCACCGCGGGCGAAAGCCATGGCCCGGCGTTGGTCGCCATTGTCGACGGCTGCCCGCCAGGCCTCGAGTTGTCTCTGGAAGACCTGCAGCGTGACCTCGACCGCCGCAAGCCCGGCACCAGCCGCCATACTACCCAGCGCCAGGAGCCCGACGAAGTCGAGATTCTTTCCGGCGTGTTCGAAGGTCGCACCACCGGCTGCGCCATTGGCCTGTTGATCCGCAACACCGACCAGAAGTCCAAGGACTACTCGGCGATCAAGGACCTGTTCCGCCCGGCCCACGCCGACTACACCTACCACCACAAATACGGTGAGCGCGACTACCGTGGCGGTGGCCGCAGCTCGGCGCGTGAAACCGCCATGCGCGTGGCCGCCGGTGCCATCGCCAAGAAATACCTGGCCACCCAGGGCATCGTGATCCGTGGCTACATGAGCCAATTGGGCCCGATTGAGATCCCGTTCAAGACCTGGGACAGCGTCGACGACAACGCCTTCTTCAGCCCCGACCCGGACAAGGTGCCGGAACTGGAAGCCTATATGGACCAGTTGCGCCGCGATCAGGATTCGGTGGGTGCCAGGATTACCGTGGTCGCCGAAGGCGTCAAACCGGGCCTGGGTGAGCCGATCTTCGACCGCCTCGACGCCGAGCTGGCCCACGCGCTGATGAGCATCAATGCGGTCAAGGGCGTGGAGATCGGCGCCGGTTTTGCCTGTGTCGCCCAGCGCGGCACTGAGCATCGCGATGAAATGACGCCGCAAGGTTTCCTCAGCAATAACGCGGGCGGCATCCTCGGCGGTATTTCCTCCGGCCAGCCGATTGTTGCGCACCTGGCGCTCAAGGCCACGTCGAGCATCACCACGCCGGGCCGTTCGATCGATGTGCACGGCAACCCGGTGGACGTGATCACCAAGGGCCGCCACGACCCGTGCGTGGGCATCCGCGCCACGCCGATTGCCGAGGCGATGATGGCCATCGTGTTGATGGACCACCTGCTGCGCAACCGTGGGCAAAACGCCGATGTGCAGGTGAGTACGCCGGTGTTGGGCCAGCTGTGACGGCGTGTGGCGAGCGAGCTTGCTGTGGCGAGGGAGCTTGCTCCCGCTGGGCTGCGCAGCAGCCCCCCACAATATGACGCAAAGCCTCCCATACTGGCGCCTCTCCAGCTTCTACCTCTTCTACTTCGCCCTGCTCGGGGCGACGGCGCCGTTCCTGGCGCTGTACTTCGACCACCTGGGGTTCTCCAGCGCGCGTATCGGCGAGCTGGTGGCCATCCCCATGCTGATGCGCTGCGTGGCGCCCAACCTGTGGGGCTGGCTCGGCGACTACACCGGCCGGCGCCTGGCCATCGTGCGTTTTGGCGCGGTGTGTACCCTGGCGAGTTTCTCGCTGATCTTCTTCAGCAAAACCTACGCCTGGCTGGCCCTGGTGATGGCACTGCATGCGTTCTTCTGGCACGCGGTGTTGCCGCAGTTTGAAGTGATCACGCTTGCGCACCTGCAAAAGCAAACCGCGCGCTACAGCCAGATCCGCCTGTGGGGCTCCATCGGTTTTATCCTCACCGTGGTGATCATGGGCCGCCTGTTCGACGGGCTGAGCCTGGACATTTACCCGGTGGTGGTCGTGGTGATCATGGCTGGCATTATTGGCGCCAGCCTGTGGGTGCCGAACGCGCAGCCCGCCGTCCAGGGCAATCGCCTGGCCGGTGACGGTTTCCTCAAGCAATTGCGCAGCCCCGGCGTACTGGCGTTTTATGCCTGCGTGGCCTTGATGCAAATGAGCCATGGCCCGTATTACACGTTCCTGACCCTGCACCTTGAACATTTGGGTTATAGCCGTGGCGTGATCGGCATGCTGTGGGCGCTGGGTGTGGTCGCGGAGGTGCTGATGTTCCTGGCCATGAGCCGGATCCTGACGCGTTTTTCGGTGCGGCGGGTGCTGCTGGCCAGTTTCGTGTTGGCGGCTATCCGCTGGTTGCTGCTGGGGTCATTCGCTGAAATCTTCTGGGTATTGCTGCTGGCGCAAGTGCTGCACGCCGCCACGTTCGCCAGCTTTCATGCGGCCGCCATCGCCTTTGTACAACGCAGTTTCGGCGCCAGACAACAAGGCCAGGGCCAGGCGCTGTATGCCGCGCTGGCCGGCACCGGGGGCGCGTTGGGCGCCCTCTACGCCGGTTACAGCTGGAACCTGTTGGGCCCGACCCTGACCTTCAGCATCGCCAGCGTCGCCGCCCTGGCCGCCGCCATTATCATTGGCCTTCGATTGCAAGAACCGACTACAGGAACCGAGCAATGAGTTATGTCGCTGTTTACGCTGCCACCACACCGGATACCCCGAACAAGGTCCTGACCCATTTCGACGATATCGTCTCGACGCTGGCCGACCACGGTGTGCGTTTTGCGCGCTGGCAGCCGGCGCCGATTGAGAAGGGCGCCAGCGACGCAGACATGATCGCCGCGTACCAGCCGCAGATCGACGCCCTTGGCTACGCCGCCGTGGAGGTGCTTAGGGCGGCGGGCGATCTGGCACAGAACATTGAACTGCGTGCGCAATTCCTCAGTGAACGCCGCTACAGCGAAGACGAAGTGCGTTTCTTCGTCGCAGGCCAGGGCCTGTTCAACGTGCACGTGGGCGACTATGTGTATGCCGTACGTTGTGAGAAAAATGACCTGCTGGTGATTCCGGCCGGCGTGCCGCATTGGTTCGACATGGGCGAGAACCCGCACTTTGTCACCTTGCGTTTGTTCAACACAGCTAAAGGCTGCGAGCCTCAACTCACCGGCGATGCTATTGCCGATGGTTTCCCGGGCTTGGACGACTAAGCACAGATATTTAAATGTTCAACCCAGGCAAGTTGGAAGTTGTTGTGGGAATAAGCCTGATTATCTGTAAGGCGTAGCTGTTTCTGCTGCGCCCTGTGCTTTCAATCCATTCGTTATGTAACTCTCTGCAGACTCGATGTTTATATCACCTGTCAATAGCAGGAATCCGAAAGGTGATAGGGCATCCACTACAAAAGGAGAGAGCACAATGAGTGGCCCAGAACAGTCGTGTCGCACGCCGGTGGACGCGCCGATGACCGTTAGAAGACGTCTGAGCCTGGGCGGCAAGCCCCTCACCCCGACAGAGCTGGAAATTTTGCGCTGGGCCTCGGAAGGCAAGACCGTCTGGGAAATCAGTCAGATCCGGGCAACCTCTGAAGCCACGGTGAAATTCCATCTGCGCAATATCTACGGCAAGCTGGAAGTCACCAACCGCGTACAGGCGATGAATGAGGCCAGCCGACAAGGCTTGTGCTGAAGCCACACAAAAAAGGGCCGCGACGCCTGTAAGCGTCGCGGCCCTTTTTGGTTATCGGTGGTTTATGCCGAGTGGTAGGTCGGCAGGGCAAAGCGGTTCTGGCTTTGCAGCATCGAAATCTGTGGCAGCTCACTGGCTTGTTCGGCCAGGTCGCGGCGGATCGCGCTGATCACCCAGGTCAGTTGGTCAGCGGTGTGCAGCTGTTGATACGAGATCGAACGCTTGACCTGTTTGCCTTCGCTGTTGCGCAGGGTCAGCAGGATACCGCCGTCTGGACGTGGCTGAGTGGTGACGTCGTATTGGGAGAATACAGAAGCGAATTTATCTTGGATCAGGCTCATGTCTATCAGCTCCGTTGGCTCAAGTTGGCAAGCATGGAGAGATAGGTGCAGTGATTGTGCCAGTATTGGATATCTGAAAAAGTCGTTATAAATCAATTAGTTAAAAATTTTACAGATTTTCGGTTTCGTGCAATTTGCATGAATGGCCATCGTGCATCCTGCATTTTGCGTTATTCGCGCCAGCTGTTTCAGGTCAGCCTCGAAGATAAAGACCGCCTCGGTTGGGCAAAATTCCTTTTCGGTGGAAGCCGACTCGGGATACAAAACTTTTCAAATCCCGCATGTACAGTCAAAGAATGGCAGGCGTATTTTCCCGCATGGCATTCGGCATCTGCCTACAGGGCTGCCGCTATGTCTGGATCATACGAAGAATAAGAAAAAGGACGTTCCGCCATGAGCCATCAGCAAGACGACATGATCACGTGGGGCAAGCTCTTACGTAAGGTGCCTGCGATTGTTCGAGCTTTGCCACGCGTAGTGCGTGGCATGCGCGCCGCGAATGTCACCGACCCCGCGCAGCCTTGCGGCCTCGGTTGGCACTTTGAACAGGCTGCGTTGCGCAACCCCGACGGCGCGGCGTTGTTGTACGGCGACAGCGTGCTCAGCTACCGCGAAGCCAACCAGCGCGCCAATCGCATGGCTCATTACCTTCAAGCGCAGGGCATCGGCAAGGGTGATGTGGTCGCGCTGTTTATTGAAAATCGCCCGGAACTGCTCCTCAGCGTACTGGCCGTGGCCAAGCTGGGCGGTATCTGCGCCATGCTCAACACCGCGCAAACCCAGGCGGCGCTGGTGCACAGCCTGAACCTGGTGAACCCGGCGGCGATCGTGGCAGGTGCAGAATTGGTAGACGCCTATGCGGCGGTGCGCGAGCAAGTGTCGATTGCGGCCGAACGCAGCTGGTTTGTGGCGGATCAGTCCTCACACGCGGTGCCGCAGGGCTACACCGACCTGATGGCCGCCAGCGCTGACAGCCCGGTGGACAACCCTGCCAGCAGCGGACAAATCTTCTTCAACGACCCCTGCTTCTATATCTACACCTCCGGCACTACCGGTTTGCCCAAGGCCGGCATCATGAAGCACGGGCGCTGGACCAAGACGGCGGTGAGTTTCGGCAGCATCGCCCTCGACATGGGGCCGCACGACGTTCTGTATTGCACTTTGCCGCTGTACCACGCCACGGGCCTGTGCGTGTGCTGGGGTTCGGCGATTATCGGCGCATCGGGTTTCGCCATCCGGCGTAAATTCAGCGCCAGCCAGTTCTGGGACGATGCGCGCAAATTCAACGCAACCACCCTGGGGTATGTCGGTGAACTGTGCCGCTACCTGCTGGACCAGCCGCCCAGTGCGCAGGATCGCGACAATAAAGTCACCAAGATGGTCGGCAATGGCTTGCGTCCCGGTGTCTGGGCGCAGTTCAAGCAGCGTTATGGCGTCGAGCACATCTGCGAGCTGTATGCCGCCAGCGACGGCAACATCGGTTTTACCAATGTGCTGAATTTCGATAACACCATCGGCTTTTGCCTGCAGCATTGGGCGCTGGTGGAGTACTCCCACGAAACCGGTGAGCCGCTGCGTGGCAGCGATGGTTTCCTGCGTAAGGTGCAAACTGGCGGGCAGGGCTTGCTGCTGGCCAGGATCGATGAAAAGTCGCCGTTCGACGGCTACACCGACCCGGAAAAGAACCGCAAGGTGGTGCTCACGGACGTGTTCGAGAAGGGTGACCGCTACTTCAATACTGGCGACTTGCTACGCAGTATTGGCTTTGGCCATGCGCAATTTGTCGACCGACTGGGCGATACGTACCGTTGGAAGGGCGAAAACGTCTCCACCACCGAAGTGGAAAACGTGTTGCTGCAGCACCCGCAGATCGCCGAAGTGGTGGCCTATGGCGTCGAGATCGAGAACACCAATGGCCGCGCAGGCATGGTCGCCATCACGCCAAGCGAGTCCTTGGCGGCCCTGGACATGCGTGAGCTGTTGCAGTTTGCCCACGGCCAGTTGCCGCACTATGCGGTGCCGTTGTTTTTGCGCATCAAGGTCAAGATGGAAACCACTGGCACCTTCAAATACCAGAAGGTCAAGCTCAAGGAGGAGGCCTTCGACCCGGACAAGGCCGGTAACGACCCGGTGTACGCGTGGCTGCCCGGCTCCGACAGTTATGTGCCGGTCACCGGGCTATTACTGGCGCAGATCCAGGGCGGGCAGTTCCGTTATTGATTCTGGCTATGAATGCTTTTGACAAAAAAGCCATGACAGCGGGGAACTCCCTCGCGACACTGAGCGCCTTATACACATTCGCAGACAAGGAGCCCCCGCATGTCAGACCAGCCCAAACAAATGACCGACGATGAAGCCGCCGAATTCGCCGAGCAGGTTTTTGATGTGGCCCGCAAAGGCGATGCAGCGATGCTGGCTGCGCTGCTGGCCAAAGGCTTGCCGGCCAATTTTCGTAATCACAACGGCGACACCTTATTGATGCTCGCTGCCTACCACGGCCATGTCGAAGCGGTAAAAGTGTTGCTCGAGTTCAAAGCCGACCCACTGATTGCCAACGACAAAAATCAGCTGCCGATCGCCGGTGCAGCGTTCAAAGGCAACCTGCCGGTGGTGAAGGCGTTGATCGACGGCGGCGCGCCGGTGGATGCAACCTCCCCGGACGGGCGCACAGCGCTGATGCTGGCCGCTATGTTCAACCGCGTTGAAATGGTCGACTACCTGCTCGGCCAGGGCGCCAACCCCAAGGCCGTCGATGCCCAGGGCGCGACCGCGCTGGCTGCCGCGCAAACCATGGGCGCGGCGGATACGGCGGCACGGTTGCAGAAACTGGTGTAGGCTACGCGCCCTCAAAAACCAGCCCGCCACAGGACCTTCCCATGCAAACCGCCCTCGTCGAACTTATCAGCAAAATCAGCGCCGGCGTCATGGGCGAGGACGAGGTGGCGCGCATCGCCACAGAAGCCGCCCAAGCCTACGCGGAACCGGTGGCGTTTCTGGCGGCGAACCCGGATATCAACTACGACGACACGTTCCCTATCCCTCTGGGTGAGTGGGTAGTGGTTGGCAGCCTGCCGGACACGGTGCTGTTCCAGGCCGACACCTATGGCGATCTGTTCGCGCAGATCGTCGCCTCGTTCGGCCCGGGCGTGGCGTTCAACCTCAAGCCCAAGCAGTTGGCCAAGACCGAAGACCTCACCGCGCTGAACCGCATCCAGATCCAGATGAGCGCGTTGAGCCCCGAAGATGGCGGCTATGTGTTGCTTAACTTCAGCCAATTGCTCGATGACGAGATCCAGGCGGTGCTGGTGTACGGCAATGACCTGCCGCGCGTGTTGCAACTGTGCGCCGAAGTGGGGATCAAGGCCGAGCCGTCACTGGAAGCCTTGAAAGTCGCTGTGCACGTCTGAAATAAAACGGAACCCAGGCAAACGCTGACTATCCTACAAGTGCATGCCCTCACTTAGGAGCGACACCATGGGTTCCACTTTCAACGGTCTTATCGGCCTGATCATCCTGGCGCTGGATATCTGGGCGATCATCAACGTGTTCAAAAGTGGCGCCAGCACCGGCGCCAAAGTGCTGTGGATCCTGCTGATCCTGTTGCTGCCGGTACTGGGTCTGATTATCTGGGCGATTGCCGGGCCGCGCGGTAACGTGCGGATCTGATCGTTCGCCCACTCCATCTAGAGTGGGCACAGTCAATGTGGGAGCGGGCTTGCCCGCGATAGCGGTGTATCAGTATCAGATGTTTTGACTGACACACTGCAATCGCGGGCAAACCCGCTCCCACAGTGGTTTCCAGCGTACTCAGGATTTTGTGTGTCGAAACTATTCGCTGCACACAATTTTCACATCTTTTCCAAGACAATTCGGCGGTTTTACGGCTCTCCCAAGGCTCTAACTCACGTGCCATTAAAGGCCGGGCCACG
Source organism: Pseudomonas sp. OE 28.3 (assembly GCF_014268205.2). NCBI lineage: Bacteria > Pseudomonadati > Pseudomonadota > Gammaproteobacteria > Pseudomonadales > Pseudomonadaceae > Pseudomonas > Pseudomonas sp. OE 28.3. The sequence continues at coordinate 4,730,967 of NZ_CP077082.1, read as the reverse complement.
GCGCACGTTCAGTAATTAATAGCGTTGATGCCATTGATCGGGCACCATTTGCGCCACCGCGTTAACCGCCTACCCCAGCCAGCCTGGGCGAGGGACGGACGCCACTGCATAATTTCGAAACTTAAACTTCCAATGGGTCCTAGAACGACATGGCAAACCCGGACGCCCTGAGTCAGCAGCGAGCTTCTAATCGCTTGCTGCAACCGACCGTCAAATCCCATCTGGCATACACGCTGCTTTGCGCGCTGGTCATGATGGTGATGTTCTCCCTGCTGCGCCTGGCGCTGCTGGTCTACAACCGCGAGATGATCCTCGACACGCCGGCCTCGACCTTCCTCGAAGCCTTCGTCAACGGCACGCGCTTCGACATCCGCTTTGTGATGTACGCGCTGGTCCCGCTGCTGCTGGCGCTGTTCAGCGTACGGGCCATGGCGGCGCGTGGGTTCTTCCGTTTTTGGCTGACCATCGCGTCCAGCATTGCCCTGTTCCTGGGCCTGATGGAGATGGACTTCTACCGCGAGTTTCACCAGCGCCTCAACGGTCTGGTCTTCCAATACGTGAAGGAAGACCCGAAAACCGTGATGAGCATGCTCTGGTACGGTTTCCCGGTGGTGCGCTACCTGCTGGCCTGGGCCGTAGGCACGCTGATCCTGAGCATCGCCTTCAAGGGCGCCGACCGTGCGACACGCCCACGTGGTCCGTTCAGCGGCGGCACCGTCGGCACTCGCCAGGTTGCTCCGTGGTACAGCCGCATTGCGGTGTTCGTGGTGTGCCTGCTGATCGCCGTGGTCGCCATTCGTGGCACCCTGCGCCAAGGCCCGCCGCTGCGCTGGGGTGATGTCTACACCACCGACTCGAACTTCGCCAACCAGTTGGGCTTGAACGGCACCCTGTCGTTGATCGCCGCAGCCAAGTCGCGCTTCTCCGAAGAGCGCTCGAATATCTGGAAAGCCACGCTGGACCAGCCGCAGGCTACCCAGACCGTGCGTGACATGCTGGTGTTGCCGCAAGAGAAACTGGTGGATACCGACACCGCCGCCGTGCGCCGTGACTACACGCCACCGGCCGAGAAAACCCTGCCGATCAAGAACGTCGTGGTGATCCTGATGGAAAGCTTCGCCGGTCACTCGGTCGGCGCACTGGGCCGCCCAGGCAACATCACGCCGTACTTCGACAAACTGTCCAAGGAAGGCCTGTTGTTCGACCGTTTCTTCTCCAACGGCACCCACACCCATCAGGGTATGTTCGCCACCATGGCGTGCTTCCCGAACCTGCCGGGTTTCGAATACCTGATGCAGACCCCGGAAGGCAGCCACAAGCTGTCGGGCCTGCCGCAGTTGCTCAGCGCGCGCAAGTTTGACGACGTGTATGTCTACAACGGCGATTTCGCCTGGGACAACCAGTCGGGTTTCTTCAGCAACCAGGGCATGACCAACTTCATCGGGCGCAACGACTTCGTTAACCCGGTGTTCTCCGACCCGACGTGGGGCGTGTCCGACCAGGACATGTTCAACCGTGGCCTGGAAGAGCTGAAGGCCCGCGAAGGCGGCAAGCCGTTCTACGCCCTGCTGCAAACCCTGTCCAACCACACGCCGTATGCGTTGCCGACGCCCTTGCCGGTCGAGAAAGTCACCGACCGTGGCAGCCTCAACGAGCATTTGACGGCCATGCGTTACTCCGACTGGGCCTTGGGCCAGTTCTTTGAAAAGGCGCGTAAAGAGCCGTACTTCAAGGAAACCCTGTTCGTGATCGTGGGTGACCACGGTTTTGGTAATGAACAGCAGATCACCGAGATGGACCTGGGCCGCTTCAACGTACCGATGCTGATGATTGCACCGGGCATGCAGGAGAAGTTCGGCGAGCGTGACCACACCGTGGGTACCCAGATCGACATCGTGCCGACCATCATGGGCCGCCTGGGTGGCGACACCTTGCATCAGTGCTGGGGCCGCGACTTGTTGAACCTGCCGGAAGGCGACAAGGGCTTTGGCGTGATCAAACCGTCGGGCAGCGACCAGACCGTCGCCCTGGTCACTGCTGACCGCATCCTGGTACTGCCTAAAGAGATGCCACCGAAACTGTGGGAATACGAACTGGGCGCTAACCCGACCGGTAAGGTGATTCCTGAATCGCCGGACGAAGCCGCGCTGAAACAGAAACTTGAGTCGTTCCTGCAGACGGCCACCAAGAGCCTGTTGGATAACACCGCCGGTGTGATCGACGGCAAGCCGGACTAATAATCCGGGCATAAAAAAAGAGGCCTTCTAGAAGGCCTCTTTTTTTGTCCGGATTTTATATCCGGCCGAGTAGCAACAGCACCAACAGTACCACCAGTACCACACCCAGAATACCCGACGGCCCATAGCCCCAGTTACGAGAGTGCGGGAACACCGGCAGGCCGCCGACCAGCAGCAGGATCAGAATTATGATCAGAATCAGGCTCATGTTTTTTTCCTTGTAGGCCTTCTGAAAAGACCGGTTGTTTAACGACAGGCCCGTGGGTTTATTTACGGACGCCTTAACAACTCCGACTGTGCCGTTGTGGAGAAAATTCCATAGTTTCTTAAAGCATTTCGCACACTGGCTTATTTCTTTTAATGCGTTCGCAATAATGGGCACTTAGTTGAAAAAGATTGAACTTACGCTATAAGCCGGGCTGCTACCTGGCTGGCGGTTTGCCTGAGGCATTCATCAATTGGATGGTGCGTGGGTGCAGGAAAAACCTTCGCTACACTGCCGATCACTTCTTCCGTGAACTACAAGGCTACTTACCTATGCAAAATCGCATGATGATCACTGGCGCCGGATCCGGCCTGGGTCGCGAAATCGCGCTGCGCTGGGCACGCGAGGGTTGGCAGTTGGCCTTGTCGGACGTCAGCGAGCCAGGCTTGCAGGAAACCCTGAAGCTGGTGCGCGAGGCCGGTGGCGATGGCTTTATCCAGCGCTGCGACGTGCGTGACTACAGCCAGCTCACCGCCTTTGCCCAGGCTTGCGAAGTGAAGCTGGGCGGCATTGATGTGATCGTCAATAACGCTGGCGTGGCCTCGGGTGGTTTTTTTGCCGAATTGTCCCTGGAAGATTGGGACTGGCAGATTGCGATCAACTTGATGGGCGTGGTCAAGGGCTGCAAGGCGTTCCTGCCGCTGCTGGAAAAGAGCAAAGGGCGGATTATCAACATCGCGTCCATGGCTGCGCTGATGCAGGGGCCGGCAATGAGCAACTACAACGTGGCCAAGGCCGGTGTGGTGGCGTTGTCGGAGAGTTTGCTGGTGGAACTCAAGCAGCAGGAAGTCGGTGTGCATGTGGTATGCCCGTCGTTTTTCCAGACCAACCTGCTGGATTCATTCCGTGGGCCAACGCCTGCGATGAAGGCGCAGGTCGGCAAGTTGCTGGAGAGTTCACCGATTTCGGCGGCGGATATTGCCGATTACATTTATCAGCGGGTGGCAGAAGGGGAGTTCATGATTTTGCCCCACGAGCAGGGGCGCATGGCGTGGGCGTTGAAGCAAAAGAACCCGCAGTTGCTGTATGACGAGATGACGCTGATGGCCGACAAGATGCGCGCCAAGGCCCAGGCAACCAAGGGCTGATGATGATCGTTCCCACGCTCCGCGTGGGAATGCCGCCCCGGACGCTCCGCGTCCCGCTTTTGAAGGCGTGACGCGGAGCGTCACCGGATGCGTTACCACGCGGAGCGTGGGAACGATCAGAAACTGGGGCTTGTCTGTCAGAAAAATTACCGGGCTACGTAGGCCTTTCCTGATTTTACTGCAAGCCATTGCTGCGCCAAATCCAATCGCGCATGGTCAAGGTCCTGTCACTCCAAAAGGACAACCGCCATGCTGGTCTTAAGCCGCGCTGTGGGCGAAGTCATCTCCATCGGCGATGACATCGCCCTGCACATCCTCGAACTCAACGGTACCCAAGTGAAATTCGGCATCGACGCCCCGGTGGGTGTGAATGTCCATCGGGCCGAGGTGTATCGCAAGATCCTCGAACGCCAGGCCACAGAAACCCATGCCGAACCCAACCGCTGAACCCTGCTCAGTCAAACAGATGCTTGGGCACGTCGTGCTTGAGCATCAACTGGCATTGCTCGCTCTCCGGGTCGAACACGATCAGGGCCTGGCCCTTGGTCAGCGCTTGGCGCACGCGCAGTACGCGGGTTTCCAGGGGCGTGTCGTCGCCATTGTCGGTACCGTCGCGGGTGACGAAGTCTTCGATGAGGCGGGTCAGGGTGTCGACTTCAAGTGCGTCGTAGGGAATCAGCATACAAGCCTCGGAGGTAGGAACCCGGCGATGCTACTGCGCCGGGGGCCCTTGTTACCAGCAGTTACCATCAGTTACCAGTAGTTGCCAGTGTCAGGACTTCTGTCCGACCAGGCTGTCCACCGACGGCACGCGGGTGTCGCTCTCCATTTGCGTTTCGTGCTCGATCTGATGACTGAACCGGTCCAGCGAACCCTGCGCCGGCTGTGCGTCGCTGGCAAATACCGGCGGGCTGAGGATGTACGCGCCCAACAGGCGGCTGAGTGCAGCCAGGCTGTCGATGTGTGTGCGCTCATAGCCATGGGTCGCATCGCAACCAAACGCCAGCAGCGCGGTGCGAATATCGTGGCCGGCGGTGACTGCCGAGTGGGCGTCGCTGAAGTAATAGCGAAACAGGTCGCGGCGCACCGGCAGTTCATTCTCCGATGCCAGGCGCAGCAAGTGACGGGACAGGTGATAGTCATACGGCCCGCCGGAATCCTGCATCGCCACACTCACCGCGTGTTCGCTGGAGTGCTGGCCGGGCGCGACCGGGGCGATGTCGATACCGACAAATTCACTGACGTCCCAGGGCAGGGCGGCGGCGGCGCCACTGCCGGTTTCTTCGGTGATGGTGAACAGCGGGTGGCAGTCGATCAGCAACGGTTCGCCGCTGTCGACAATCGCCTTGAGTGCGGCAAGCAGGGCGGCCACACCGGCTTTATCGTCCAGGTGGCGGGCGCTGATATGCCCGCTCTCGGTGAATTCCGGCAGTGGGTCGAACGCCACGTAGTCACCGATGCTGATGCCTAACGAGTCGCAATCGGCGCGGGTGGCGCAGTAGGCGTCCAGGCGCAATTCCACGTGGTCCCAGCTCACCGGCATTTCATCTACGGCGGTGTTGAACGCGTGCCCGGAGGCCATCAACGGCAGCACGCTGCCACGGATCACGCCGTTGTCGGTAAACAGGCTGACACGGCTGCCTTCGGCAAAACGGCTCGACCAGCAGCCCACCGGTGCGAGCGTCAAGCGGCCGTTGTCTTTGATCGCACGCACGGCGGCGCCGATGGTGTCCAAGTGCGCGGAAACAGCGCGGTCGGGGCTGTTTTTCTGGCCCTTTAGCGTGGCGCGGATGGTGCCGCGCCGGGTCATTTCAAAGGGAATGCCCAGCTCTTCCAGGCGCTCGGCGACGTAGCGCACGATGGTGTCGGTGAACCCCGTGGGGCTGGGGATGGCAAGCATTTCCAGCAGCACTTTCTGCAGGTAGTTGAGATCCGGTTCGGGGATGGTTCGGGTCATGGAAACTCCTGATGAGTTGAGGGCATCGATGGTTTCGATGAGGTGCTGAGAGGTTCATAGGCTGTGCCGGCCTCATCGCGGGCAAGCCCGGCTCCCACATTGGAACGCGATCAAACTGTGGGAGCGGGCTTGCCCGCGATGGCGCCAGTCCAGGCAACACATCACTCAAGCCGTCGGCTGACTGTGCGGAAACAACAAATCCACAAACTTCTCCGCTGTCGGTTGCGGTTCGTGATTAGCCAGCCCGGCGCGTTCGTTGGCTTCGATAAACACATACTCGGGCTGGTCGGCGGCGGGCACCATCAGGTCCAGGCCGACCATGGGAATGTCCAATGCACGGGCGGCGCGCACGGCGGCGTCTACCAATGTCGGGTGCAGGATCGCGGTGACGTCTTCCAGGCAACCGCCGGTATGCAGGTTGGCGGTACGGCGCACCGCCAGGGTTTGGCCACGGGGCAAGATGCTGCTGTAGTCGTAACCGGCGGCGTGCAACGTGCGTTGGGTTTCGGCGTCCAGCGGGATTTTGCTTTCACCATCGGTGGCCGCCTGGCGGCGACGGCTCTGGGCTTCGATCAAAGCACCGATAGAGTGCTGACCATCACCGGTAACCTCGGCCGGGCGCCGAATTGCAGCGGCAACTACCTCAAAGCCGATCACCAGGATGCGCAGGTCGAGGCCTTCGTGGAAACTTTCGAGCAGCACACGGCTGTCGAATTGACGCGCCGTCTCGATGGCTTTTTGCACCTCCTCGATGGTCTGCAGATCCACTGCCACGCCTTGGCCTTGTTCGCCATCGAGCGGCTTGACCACGATGCGCTGATGCTCGTCGAGAAACTCCAGGTTGTCGTCGGCACTGCCGGCCAATTGTTGCGACGGCAGTTTCAACCCCGCTGCGCTGAGCGTCTTGTGGGTCAGGCTCTTGTCCTGGCACAGGGTCATGCTGATGGCGCTGGTCAGGTCGCTCAACGACTCGCGGCAACGCACACGGCGCCCGCCGTGGCTGAGGGTGAACAGGCCGGCGTCGGCGTCATCCACTTGCACATCAATGCCACGTCGATGGGCTTCTTCGACAATGATGCGCGCATACGGGTTAAAGCCTGCCTGCGGGCCGGGGCCGAGAAACAGCGGCTGGTTGATGCCGTTCTTGCGCTTGATCGCAAAGGTGGTCAGCGCGCGAAAACCGAGCTTGGCGTAAAGGCTCTTGGCCTGACGGTTATCGTGCAGCACCGACAGGTCGAGGTAGCTCAGGCCACGGCTCATAAAGTGCTCCACCAAGTGGCGCACCAGCACCTCGCCCACGCCTGGGCGCGTGCATTGCGGATCGACCGCCAGGCACCACAGGCTGCAACCGTTTTCCGGGTCGTGGAAGGCCTTTTGATGGTTCAGGCCCATCACGCTGCCGATCACCGCGCCGCTGTCTTCATCCTCGGCCAGCCAATACACCGGGCCGCCCTGGTGGCGCGGTGTCAGGCGCTCGGCGTCGACGGGCAACATGCCACGGCCTTGATACAGCTGGTTGACCGCCTGCCAATCGGCCTCGGTCTGCACCCGGCGAATGCGAAAGCCGCGAAATACCCGCGTAGCGGGGCGGTAATCGCTGAACCACAGGCGCAGGGTGTCGGAGGGGTCGAGGAACAATTGCTGCGGGTCAATCCCGAGGATTTGCTGGGGCGCCGCCACGTACAGCGCAATGTCGCGCTCGCCCGCCTGCTCATTGAGCAGTTCCTGCGCCAGGCTGGCCGGGTCCGGGAAGGTGTGCCCGATCAACAATCGGCCCCAGCCGCAATGCACGGCAATCGGCTCGGCGCCCAGTGGGCTGCCGTCTTCAGCCAGGCGCGCCTGCAGGCGCTCGTAGGTCGGCGCCTGGCCCTTGAGCAAGCGTTGGCTGTAAGCCGCTGCAAGAGGTTTCATCGATCAGATTCCTTGTTCGCTGAGCCACAGGTTCAGCGCCGCCAGTTGCCATAATTTGGAGCCGCGCAGCGGCGTCAGTTGGCCTTGCGGGTCGGTCAGCAGGCGGTCAAGCATGGCCGGGTTGAACAGGCCGCGATCCTGGCTCGGGTCCATCAGCAGGTCGCGCACCCAGTTCAAGGTATCGCCCTGCAAATGCTTGAGGCCCGGCACCGGGAAGTAGCCTTTCTTGCGGTCGATGACTTCGCTGGGGATGACTCGGCGCGCGGCTTCTTTCAGCACCTGCTTGCCGCCATCGGGCAATTTGAATTTGCCCGGCACGCGGGCTGACAGTTCTACCAGGCGGTAGTCCAGGAACGGCGTGCGCGCCTCCAGGCCCCAGGCCATGGTCATGTTGTCGACGCGTTTGACCGGGTCGTCCACCAGCATCACCGTGCTGTCCAGGCGCAAGGCCTTGTCCACGGCGGCGTCCGCGCCGGGCATGGCGAAATGTTCGCGCACGAAGTCACCGGCGGCGTCGTTGGCGGTCAGCCATTTTGGCGCGACGGTGGCGGCATAGTCGTCGTAGCTGCGGTCGAAAAATGCGTCTCGGTAGGCGGCATACGGGTCGTTGGCGCCGTCCACCTGCGGGTACCAGTGGTAACCGGCGAACAGTTCATCCGCGCCCTGGCCGCTTTGCACCACTTTGCAATGTTTGGCCACTTCCCGCGACAACAGGTAGAAGGCGATGCAGTCATGGCTGACCATCGGCTCGCTCATGGCACGGAACGCTGCCGGCAGTTGCTCGATGATTTCGCTTTCGGCGATGCGCAACTGGTGGTGACGGGTGCCGTAGTGTTTAGCGATCAAATCCGAATACTGGAACTCGTCGCCACGTTCGCCACCGGCGTCTTCAAAACCGATGGAGAAGGTCGACAAATCCTGCACGCCGACTTCCCGCAGCAGGCCCACCAGCATGCTCGAATCGACACCGCCCGAGAGCAGCACGCCGACATCCACGGCCGCACGTTGGCGGATCGCCACGGCTTCGCGGGTGCTGTCGAGCACGCGGTCGGTCCATTCTTCGAGGCTGAGGTTTTTTTCATCCTCGTGCGGGCCGTAAGGCAGGGTCCACCAGGTTTTCTGTTCGGTGGTGCCGTTGGCATCGATGCGCATCCAGCTTGCCGGCGGCAGCTTTTCGATGCCTGCCAGCAAGGTGCGCGGTGCAGGCACCACAGCGTGGAAGTTGAGGTAGTGATTGAGTGCGACCGGATCCAGGATCGGGTTGATATCGCCGCCCTTGAGCAGGGCCGGCAGCGCTGAGGCAAAACGCAGGCGCTGGCCGGTGCGCGACAGGTACAACGGCTTCACACCCAGACGGTCACGGGCGATAAACAGGCGCTGCGCGTCACGCTCCCAGATGGCAAAGGCAAACATGCCATTGAGCTTGGGCAGCAAGGCTTCGCCCCAGGCGTGATAGCCCTTGAGCAGCACTTCGGTGTCACCGCCGGAATAGAAGGCGTAGCCCAGGGCTTCCAGCTCTTCACGCAATTCCGGGAAATTATAGATTGCACCATTGAACGCCAGGGACAGCCCCAGTTGGGCGTCGACCATCGGTTGGGCGGAGCCGTCCGACAGGTCCATGATCTTCAGGCGGCGGTGGCCCAGGGCAATCGGCCCTTGGGCATGGAAGCCCCAGGCGTCCGGGCCTCGCGGGGCAAGGTGATGGGTGATTCTCTCTACGGCTGCCAGGTCGGCAGGTTGATGATCAAAGCGTAACTCGCCAGCTAGTCCACACATAAATTCCTTACCGGTTTTTCCGTTGGGGAGGGCAATACTCGATACGCCCGACAGGGCGCGTACCCAGAAACTGACCCAGTGCTATGCGTGGAGTTTTAGACCGATAAGTTATAAGGCAAATAGCCGCGATGCTCGCGACGGCGTCGTTTCTTCCCTCACGGCGATCAGCGTGTCGCCGGTTTTCCTCGAACCAGCGCGCGCAAGGCAAACCGGTTCGGGTGGCAGGCTTCGGCCACGCTGGCCGGCACCGGCAGCGGTTCGTCGCTCAACCAGGCGGCCAGCAGTTCGCCGCACAGGGGCGCGGTGATCAGCCCGCGTGAGCCGTGGCCGCTGTTGATATACAGGCCCGGCAACCACGGGCAGGGCGTATCCGGGACTTGCCGGGCGTCTTTGCCCAGTACGGCATAAGCCTGTTGGAACGCAGCGCTTTCGGCCAAGGGGCCGACGATTGGCAGGTAGTCAGGGCTGGTGCAACGAAAGGCGGCGCGGCCTTGCAAGTGTTCGGCGTTTAGTGAGTCAGCGCCAAGACGCAGCAGCAGGTCTTCGGAAATCTCCCGCAGCATCGCAAGGTTGCCCGTGTGCTCGGCGAGGGTGGGGGTGAGGTCTTCATTGTTGAAATCAAAACTGGCGCCCAATGTGTGTTCGCCAAGGCGCGCCGGTGCCACATAACCTTCGGCGCACACCACGGTGGCCAATGCCGCACTCGCGGGAGTTTGCGCCAAACGTGTGATCTGCCCGCGAATGCGCTTGAGCGGCAAGCCCGCACTATGCGGGAATCGCTTGATTTCGGCTGCACCGGCCAGCACTACCACGTTGGCGCTTGCCAGTACGTCATCGCCGTCACGGGCTTGCCACTGCTCGTCGACGCGGTGCAGCTCCAGCGCCTCGTGATGGGTAAGCACCTTGATAAGCGGATGCGTGGCTTGCCATTGGCACAGCGCCGGTGGATGCACCCAGCCACCTTCGGGGAAAAACAGCCCGCCCTGGGCCAATTGTATGCCGGCCTGTTGTTGAGCCTGATCGCGGCCGAGCAGGTGCAACAGATCCGGTGCGAAGGCCTCGGCCAGTTGCGCCTGGCGTTGGGCTTCCTTGGCGTCAAACGCCAGTTGCAGGACACCGCAACCGTCCCAGTCAACGCCGCGCTGCAAGTGCTCCAGCAGGCGCCGGGTGTGGCCGAAACCGCTGAGTATCAGCTGCGACAATGCTGTGCCATGGGCCGACAGCTTGAGGTACAGCACGCCCTGCGGGTTGCCCGATGCTTCCTGGGCCAGGGCGGCGTGACGTTCCAGCAAGCTCACGCGCCAACCGCGAGCGGCCAGGCTGGCGGCGGTGGCGCAACCGGCCAGGCCGCCGCCGATGACCATGGCGTGGCGTTCGCCTTCGATGCCTGCCGGGCGCGCAAACCAGGGTTTGGGTGTGGCCGGCGGTGGCGTATCTTCGGGCCAGCCGAGGAACTCACCGCGCAGTATTTCCCATTTATGGCCGATGCCCGGTGTGCGTTTCATCTTGAACCCGGCGGCATTGATCAACCGGCGTACCCAGCCGGTGCTGGTGAAGGTGCTGATGGTCGAACCCGGTGCCGCCAGGCGCGCCAGTTCGGCGAACAACTCAGCGGTCCACATGTCGGGGTTCTTGGCCGGGGCAAAACCGTCGAGAAACCACGCGTCGATTTGCGCGTCCAGTTGCGGCAATTGCTCCAGGGCGTCGCCGATCAACAGCGTCAGGGTCACCCGGCCGTTATCCAGCACCAGGCGCTGGAAGCCTTGATGGATCGCAATGTACTGAGCCAACAGTTGCTCGGCGAAGGCACTGAGTTCCGGCCAGAGGGCCAGGGCGCGTTGCAGGTCGGTGTGGCTCAGAGGGTACTTTTCCACACTGACGAAGTGCAGTCGCGCACCGGCCACGGCGTGCTGTTCAAACAGTTGCCATGCGCAGAGAAAATTCAAACCCGTGCCGAAGCCGGTCTCGCCAATGACCAGTCGCCCACCCACCGGCAGGGCCGCAAAGCGCGCCTGCAAGCGGTTCTGCTCAAGGAACACATAGCGGGTTTCTTCAAGGCCCGACTTGTCGGAGAAATACACATCATCGAAGACCCGCGAGTGCGGTCGACCTTGGTCATCCCAATCGAGCTGGGCGTGGGTGATGGGGTTCATGGGCGACTCATAAAAAAAGCAGACAAAGGCAAGGCGGCCATTCTAGCCGATCACGGGGCAGAGGGCTGATTGCGGGTGGTAACCCAATAGATTTTGCATGGAAAAAACTGCTGTGCGCAGCCTCCAAGCCATCAACAATCAGCGCTAATCCTGGGCAGATTGCTGCGGTATCGTCATTCCTTGATTGATAGGCAATAAAGGATATTGCTGATGCGCACCCAGGATGATTTGAACAATAAACTGAGCCAATTGACCCAGAGCCAGCTGCAAGCGGCCTTGCTGGAAATGACGGGCGATCTGGACAAAGCTCAGGTGCTGCAAAAGCAACTGCCTGGCTGGATGGTCAACGCGCCGCCTGGCGTGCTGGATGCATTGACTAAAGATGCCCTGCAGGTTGCAGATGCCCAGGCAGCCGTCGCCGAGCGATTGAAGCCATTGCAGGCGCTGGATGAGTTTTGCAGTGAGCGGCTCAAGCAATACTGCTCTACGCGATGGCAACGGGTTGTGGATCCCAAAAAAGATCTTTTTATTCGTGCGGTAAACGAATACGAGAAAGAGGTCTTGCCATTGAAGTATGTGAAGACGGTGAGGTTGGTGCAGGACAGCCTGCTGCATGTGGCGATGCAGAATTTCTCAGAGGATGAAGCCCGGGCGCAGCACTTTCCCGTCGGGTCGCTGTTGCAGTCGGGGTCTGCTGATCGTGAAGTCATTGGCATTACACCCCTCGAGTTTGCGCAGGGGTGTCGCGCCCTGGATCTTGGCCGCTTGTATCAGCAGCACATCAGTGACGTGCTTGAACTTGACAGCGACCCGGCAGGTGATAAGCCTTACCTCAATAATGTAGCGACCGATATCGGCCGGATGAAAATCCTGGACGTAAAAGTCGACGCCCATATTGCCTTGATGCGAGGGGACATTACCCAAGGCACCTACGCGATGTTGTGCACATTGCTGGACCGCCAATTGACGCCGTCCCAGGCCCAGGCCGAAGGGGTGCTGTACGACGGGCGCCCGGTCATTTGGCAAGGGCTCAATACCCAGGGCGGATGCCTGTGGAGCATTCTGGTGTTTTCCGCTCGCTCGATTGCGCAATACCCGCAAGCGCCTTGTGTGGTGTACATGCCCAATGAACCGGAACGGCCATTCTTTGAGTATGCCTCGCTTGACGACTTTCAGGTCTACCTCAAGCGCAAGCTTGCACTGGCCGCGTACCGTGCCTTCTTTACGCGTTACCTGAGCCAGGGGGACCGGGTTGGGTTCTTCACCCGTTTCGATCAAGCCCAGAGCCTGGGGGCGCTGGACGCCAACCCCATTACGGCCAGCCTGGCGCGGCACTTTTTCGACACTTACGCCGCAAAGCTGCAAGCCGATGCACGGGCCCTGGCGGTGCCGGTGGCCGAGGTCGATGAGGACGTCCGTGAGCAGCGCTTGCAGACGTATCTGGACGCCGGTTTGACGGTGCTCAACCTCGCAGGGTTTGTCGTCCCGGAGCTGGGGTTATTGATGACAGCCGTGGCGGTAGGCCAGATGCTCGGCGAACTCTATGAGGGCATTGAAGACTGGCGCCGTGGTGATAAGAATGAGGCGTTCCAGCAGTTGGCAGTGATCGCGCAAAACATCACGTCGATGGTGTTGTTCGCGGCAGGGAGCAAGGTTGTCGGTTCGGCCATGCAGCGTACCGGCCTTAATCTGAATGGTTTTTTCCGTAAATTCGAGGTGATAAATCCCGCTGTGGGAAACCAGCGGCTGTGGCGTCCGGATACCACGCAATACGTCCATGATCAGCGCCTTGGCGACGAGCAGGTTGCCGACGCGTCGGGAATCTACAAGGTGGAGGGGCATTCGTACGTCAAGGTCAATGACTGTATCCACCGGATCGCGTTCGACGCGAAACTGGATCAATGGCGGGCCAGCCACCCGGTGCGGCAGACGGCTTATCGCCCGAAATTGCTGCATAACGGTGAAGGTAGCTGGCGTTTTGCGTTCGAGAAGCCCGACGAGTGGGAGAACCCGGAGTATCTTTTTTCGCGGTTGAAACCGACAGGTCCCGGCTCTTCGCTCCCTCCTCGCAAACTTCTACAGATCAAGGCCATTATGGATTTGCCCGATGATTGGGGCGTCTATCAGGCCCAGGAGTGTCTGCCGTTTCCCGCACGCTTTCGCGATCTGTACGAACGTTTCAGGCTCGATCAGTCCATTCGCGATTTGAACTGGCAGTTGGAAAGCGGTGCTTCCCCCAACATTGAAAACTCGACCTTGCAGATGCATGCCTTGCCCCTGTTACCGGGGTGGCCCGCCGGGCGCTATTTTGAGCTGCTGGATGCAAAGCGCAGTGTCAAGGCGCGTTACCCTGCCAGCGAACCTTACGATGCAGGCCTGCGTTTGACGATCACCGAGCCGATGCTCAGTGAGGGGAAAGTGTTTGAAGTGCTGTTGTCCGGGCTGGATGACGCACAAAAGACCGGCTTGTTGGGAGAGGGCGTAGACGCCGATCAGGCGCACACCGTGCTGGCGCGTCAGTTGCTCGCGCATCTGAAGGCTGATCGCAAGCCGCTGTTTGAGCAGTTGTATCAGACCTATGATGGGCCCGTACCGCCGGAATGGGCGTTGCTCAGGCGCACCTACCCGCAATTGCCCTGCACGCTGATGCGCGAATTGATGGCCGAAACGACCACCGTGCAGCGTGAGTCCCTGCGCGATAATCAACGGGTTCCCATGGCGTTGGCCGAGTCAGTGCAACGTGCTCTTGAGGCACAACGCCTGGACCGCGCCTTGATGGGGTTTGAGCAGCCAGAGTTGGCCAGCCTGGATACTGCGCTCATCGCCGTTCGGACAATGCCGCGCTTGGCGGGGTGGGGGGCAGAGCTGCGGCTTGAGTTGCGCCAGGACTCGCCTCAAGGCGACTTGTTGGCCTTGGGCGCGTTCAAAGACGCTGGTGTGCGGCGAGTAGTAGTCAGGTCGAACGCAGGGTTTGAAGCGTTCAACGACAACGGCCGCAGTCTCGGCGGACCTTATGCCGGGCCGGACGGCCTGTTCGAGGCGATCGATGCAACGCTGATGGATGGCCAGCGAGTGGCATTGGGATTGCCGCTGAAGGACGCCAGTAACATTTGGCGTTTGCGATACATGAGCGCCTCGCAAGCGAAAGGCGATCGGGAACTGGCTGTCGAGGCTTTTTCCAGCCAGGTCAGCGAACCGGCGTCGCAGGGGGTGAGCTGTGAAATGGCCGATTTGCCGACGGGGCCGTTGGTTCATCCAGCCGCACTGGTGCGTAAGGTAAAGCGTTTGTACCCATTGTTCAGTGAGGCTCAAGTGTCTTCGCTATTGATGACGTTGGGCGCTGACCATCTGGCCCGGGCCAAGGCGGTCAAACGTTTGAAGGCAGAACTCGGCCATTTGCGCGCGCTGCTCAAGCATTGGAAAACCGATATCCAGGGCATGGAGACACAGCCGGGCCTGAGTGACGTTCGTACTAGCCGCCAGCAGGTGGCTGAGCGCATTGAAGCGTGTTGGCGGCGTCAAAGCTTTGCTCTGGATGAGCATCAGACGTCCGTTGCCAGTTTGAACCTGGATGGGATGCGCGTTGGCTCACTGCCGACGCTGCCAGCCGACATACGTTTCGACCATGTTCGGCAGTTGTCACTCAGGAACATGCGACTGGGCGATGACGTCGCCTATTTCCTGAAGTGCTTTAAAGGCGTGCAGCATTTGAAACTGGGGCGTAACCGACTGACCCGCTTGCCGGAGGTATTTTCGCGAATGCTCGACCTGGAAAGTTTGTCGATGCCCCGCAACCGTCTTGTGCTCACCGAATACACCCGACTGAAACTGGCAGACCTGAATACGTTGCGCCTGCTGGATCTGAGCCACAACCCGCTGGACAAGTTGGTGGATGTCAGCCGGATGCGTGACCTGCACACCCTGTTGTTGCAGGACACCAAAATCGTCGACTTACCCGCAGGGCTTGGGCGCCTGGCTCACCTGGAGCAAGTGGACCTGCGCGATAACGTGATCACCGTGTTGCCTGAGTGGTTGTTTACGGTGTCACGCAGTTTCAGCCAGTCGATTGACCTGGGCGGCAACCCGCTCTCCAGTACCACGATAACCGCGCTTACGCGTTACCGTGACGAAGTGGGAATTGGCATGGGGTTTGTAGAGGACGATCAGCCACGCATGACCGAACTGAAGGCCAGGGCATTGTGGTTGCCGGACGAGGTGGCCGCCCGAGAGGCCCACAAATCTACCGTGTGGGCCAACCTGCGGGATGACCCGGACTCGACGCCGTTGTTCCACTTGCTGGCTGAGCTGTCCGGTACTGCCGACAATCGTCATGTGCACGAGGACTTGACCCGGCGGGTCTGGGACGTGTTGCAGTCGACCCACGACAGTACCGATCTGCGCGAGCAGGTCTTTCAACTGGCGGCTCATCCGGCGAACTGCGCAGACGACGCCGCGCAGATTTTCAGTCAGATGGAGGTGCTCAAGGAGGTCGAGAAGGCAACGCAGCAGGCCGGTCGTGTAAAAGGCAATTCCGGGGCGCTGTTGAACTTGGGCCGAGGGTTGTTTCGCCTCAGCGAGCTGGAGAAAATTGCGGCCACCTACGCTGTCGAAAACGCGTCCGTGGACCCGCTGGAAGTCAGCCTGGCATTCCGGGTAGGGTTGGCCAAAACCCTGCAGCTACCGGGGCAGCCCAAGCACATTCAATATGGAGAATTTGCCAATGTGACCAGCGACAGTCTGGAGGTGGCGCACTCCCAAGTGCGCACGGCAGAGCTGTCCCCCACGTTCTTGCGTTTTATTTCACAGCTGGCGTTCTGGAAAACCCACCTCAAACAGCAGTTTTCCGGTGCGTTCGAGTCGGCGACAGAGCCCTTTGATACGCAGCAGCAAGCACTTTTTGAGAACAGCCAGAATCTCACCGACGCGCAGTACCTTGAGCAAATGGAGGCCCTGCGTTCGCCTCGCCGGCAGGCCATTACCGAAGTGGTAGAGCGGCTCACACAGCAGATGTTGAGGCAGCATGACCTTGGCATTTGCCATCTGCCAGGGAACTAGCCATAGGGGACGGCGATTGATCCATGGCAACTGTTTTGGAATTCTTTGAGTGGCGTGGTGCCCAATCCGCTAGTCTTGAGCCATCTTGAAATGGAGCTGCCCATGTTCGAATCCGCCGAAATCGGTCACGCCATCGATAAAGACACGTATGACGCCGAAGTGCCGGCCCTGCGTGAAGCCTTGCTGGAAGTACAGTACGAACTGCAACAGCAGAAGCGCTTCCCGGTGATCATCCTGATCAATGGCATCGAGGGCGCGGGCAAGGGCGAAACCGTCAAGCTGCTCAATGAATGGATGGACCCACGGTTGATCGAAGTGCGCACCTTTGACCAGCAGACTGACGAAGAACTGGCGCGCCCACCGGCGTGGCGCTATTGGCGTCAGCTGCCGGCCAAGGGGCGCATGGGCATCTTTTTCGGCAACTGGTACAGCCAGATGCTGCAAAGCCGCGTGCATGGCCAGATCAAGGACGCGCGCCTGGACCAGGCCATCGCCGGTGCCGAGCGCCTGGAAAAGATGCTCTGTGATGAAGGCGCGCTGATCTTCAAGTTCTGGTTCCACCTGTCCAAGAAACAGATGAAGGCACGCCTCAAGGC
Organism: Pseudomonas sp. OE 28.3; assembly: GCF_014268205.2. Classification (NCBI taxonomy): domain Bacteria; kingdom Pseudomonadati; phylum Pseudomonadota; class Gammaproteobacteria; order Pseudomonadales; family Pseudomonadaceae; genus Pseudomonas; species Pseudomonas sp. OE 28.3. Next base: position 4,713,929 of record NZ_CP077082.1, on the reverse strand, counting down.
GCTGGCCGACGACCCGCTGCACAGCTGGCGCATCAGCCCGCTGGACTGGCAGCAATCCGAAACCTACGACAAGTTTGTGCATTTCGGCGAGCGCATCCTGCGCCGTACCAGCCGTGACTACGCGCCGTGGCATGTGATCGAAGGCGTGGATGCGAATTACCGCAGCCTCACGGTGGGCAAGATCCTGCTCGAAAGCCTGCAAAACGCCTTGAAGCTGCCCAAGGGCAAGGCCAGCGGCATGAACCCGGCGCCTTTGATTGCCTCCGTGGACAAGAAGGGCCTGCTCGACAGCCTCGATTTGACCCAGCGCCTGGAAAAAGATGATTACGAAGAGCAACTGATTACCGAGCAGGCGCGCTTCTCTGGCTTGATGCGCGACAAGCGCATGCGCAAGCACGCATTGATCACCGTGTTTGAAGGCAACGATGCGGCGGGCAAGGGCGGCGCGATCCGCCGCGTGGCGGCAGCGCTGGACCCGCGCCAGTACCATATCGTGCCGATTGCCGCGCCGAGTGAAGACGAGCGCGCCCAGCCGTATCTATGGCGCTTTTGGCAGAAGATTCCGGCTCGCGGCATGTTCACCGTGTTCGACCGCTCGTGGTATGGCCGCGTATTGGTGGAACGCATCGAAGGCTTCTGCACCCCGACGGACTGGATGCGTGCCTATGGCGAGATCAATGACTTCGAGGAGCAACTGCGCGATGCGGGGGTGATCGTGGTCAAGTTCTGGCTGGCGATCGACAAAGATACACAGTTGGAGCGCTTCCAGGCCCGTGAGGAAATTCCCTTCAAACGCTTCAAAATCACCGAAGACGACTGGCGCAACCGCGACAAGTGGGATGACTACCGGGCGGCGGTGGGTGACATGGTCGACCGCACCAGCACCGAAGTGTCGCCCTGGACCCTGGTGGAAGCCAACGACAAACGCTGGGCGCGGGTCAAGGTGCTGCGCACCATCAACCGCGCGCTGGAAGAAGCGTTCGACAAGACCGACAAGCACGATAAGAAGAAAAAGAAATAAAGCTGGCGGCACCTCCTGTGGTGAGGCTCCCGTGGTGAGCGACGCTTCTGTGGCGAGCAGGCTTGCCCTGTGTTGGGCTGCGCAGCAGCCCCCGACCCAGGCAGCGCGTTCTCTCAGGCAGACCTCATTGGCAGGTTTTTGGGCCGCTTCGCAGCCCAGCGCGAGCAAGCTCGCTCGCCACAGTCTGCGTCGCCTCCAAGACCTGTGGTGAACAGAGGCTTCTGTGGCGAGCAGGCTTGCCCTGCGTTGGGCTGCGCAGCAGCCCCCGACCCAGGCAGCGCGTTCTTTCTGGTAGACCTCATTGGCAGGTTTTGGGGCCGCTTCGCAGCCCAGCGCGAGCAAGCTCGCTCGCCACAGTTTGCGTCGCCTTCAAATCTTGTGGTGAACAGAGGCTTCTGTGGCGAGCAGGCTTGCCCTGCGTTGGGCTGCGCAGCAGCCCCCGACCCAGGCAGCGCGTTCTTTCTGGCAGACCTCATTGGCAGGTTTTGGGGCCGCTTCGCAGCCCAGCCCGAGCACACAGTCTGTGTCGCCTTCAAGTCCTGTGGCGAGCAGGCTTGCCCTGCGTTGGGCTGCGCAGCAGCCCCCGACCCAGGCAGCGCGTTCTCTCAGGCAGACCTCATTGACAGGTTTTGGGGCCACTTCGCAGCCCAGCCCAGCGCAGGGCAAGCCTGCTCGCCACAGAAGCCTCGTTCAGGCGGTCATGCTTTTGTATATGCCAGGTGAATGATCGTCGCGGTTGGGCAGGCCGGCCTCTATGCTCGGTCCATCTCACAACCACAAGATCGAGGTAGCCCATGCGTGAAGTAGTGATCGTCGACAGCGTGCGAACCGGCCTGGCCAAGTCCTTTCGTGGCAAGTTCAACCAGACACGCCCGGATGACATGGCGACCCATTGCGTCAACGCGCTGCTGGCGCGTAATGGCGTCGACCCGGCGACGGTCGAGGATAGCATCGTCGGCGCCGGCTCCAACGAAGGTGCCCAGGGCTACAACATCGGGCGCAACGTGGCGGTGCTCTCGCAACTGGGCACCGGGACGGCGGGCATGACCCTCAACCGGTTCTGTTCCTCGGGCTTGCAGGCGATTGCGATTGCGGCCAACCAGATCGCCTCGGGTTGCAGCGATATCATCGTTGCCGGTGGTGTCGAGTCCATCAGCCTGACCATGAAAAGTGTCAACACCGATAACCTGATCAACCCGCTGCTCAAAGAGCAGGTGCCGGGCATCTACTTCCCCATGGGCCAGACTGCCGAGATCGTCGCGCGCCGCTATAACGTCAGCCGCGAAGAACAGGACCTGTACGCCCTGCAAAGCCAGCAACGTACCGCCCAGGCCCAGGCCGACGGCTTGTTCAACGATGAAATCGTGCCGATGGCCGTCAAGTACAAGGTCGAAGACAAAAACACCGGCGAGGTGCAGGTGCTCGATGGCGTGGTCGACCGTGACGACTGCAACCGCCCGGACACCACACTGGCCAGCCTCAATGGCCTCAAGCCGGTGTTTGCCGAAGACGGTTCGGTGACGGCGGGCAACTCTTCGCAGTTGTCCGATGGCGCTTCGATGACCTTGGTGATGAGCCTGGAAAAAGCCCTGCAATTGGGACTCAAGCCCAAGGCGTTTTTCCGTGGCTTTACCGTGGCCGGTTGCGAGCCGGACGAGATGGGCATCGGCCCGGTGTTCTCGGTACCCAAATTGCTCAAGGCCAAGGGTTTGCAGGTGGCGGATATCGACCTGTGGGAGCTTAACGAAGCGTTTGCCTCGCAGTGCCTCTATGCTCGCAATCGCCTGGAAATCGACAATGGCAAATACAACGTCAACGGTGGCTCGATCTCCATTGGCCACCCGTTCGGCATGACCGGGTCGCGGCAGGTCGGGCACCTGGTGCGTGAGTTGCAGCGACGTAACCTGCGCTACGGCATCGTCACCATGTGCGTGGGCGGTGGCATGGGCGCTACCGGATTGTTTGAGGCGGTGCGTTAGTCAATCGACAGCTCACACCTATCCATACAAAAGGGGGAGCGTGCTCCCCCTTTGCGCATTCGCTGTTTGGTAATAATCAGGTACTTCTCTGCTTGTTTGATTAGTTGCTCAAAGTCCGTAAACACGGTTATTTTTTAATGCGCGTAATCCCCATCTTACAGAGACGGTCTGATTTGAATTGTTCTCATTAATCTGCATGTAGTCCTTTTCCTTCAGCCAGTTTTAAAGTTTTGGCAAATAGCCATGTTTTTCCTGCGCGCTTTGGCGTACTGCGGCTACTTGGTTTGCGGAAACAGACGGCTTACTTGCTCAAGTGTGAAGTGGAGAATTGCCCGGCGTTGAGCTGATTCCTGGATTGCAATACAACAAGTTGGAAAAACTCAGGAATCATCGGCTTAACAGCACGGGTTATAACCGCTCGTTTAATCAGCCCTGCACCGACCTGTGGCCGGGCTTCTTTAATGACACTTGTTAATAAGTGGGAATCTGTAGATGAATACCAAAATGAAAGCTGCGCTGTTGTCTATCGGTCTGTTGGCCGGCTCGATCTCTGTTGCGCAGGCAGCGGATGGGACCGTCACGTTTCTGGGGTCGGTGCATTCGGGTGCTTGCTCCATCAAGCCTGACTCTGTGGATCAGACCGTTCGCCTGGGGGCGATTGCCAAACACCAACTGGAATCGGGCGGCAAGTCTGAAGCGCGCCGCGTGCTGATTGAACTGGAAGGCTGCGACCTGTCCGGCCTGACCGATAACACCGTGACCACGACCTTCACCGGCGCACCGTCGAGCGTGGTTCCAGGTGCGATCGGTACGGTCGGCGGCGCTGGCGGCGTGGGCATCATGATGACCCACGGTGGCGCACCTGTTGAGCTGGGTGTTCCTACCACCCCGCAAGTCATCTCCACCGGCAACAACACCCTGGAGTTCGGCGCTTATGTGCAAGGTGCCGCCACGGACCCGATCATTCCTGGCGATTTCAGCGCAGTAACCAACTTTACCTTGGCTTATCAGTAAGTTTTTCCCCCCGCCACCACGTGTGGCGGGGGGACGCTGACGGGAGATCCAGGTGAAAACATTCCTACGTTTGGCTATCGCCTCTTCATTGACGACGTTGATCTGCCCTTACGCTCTGGCCCAGGACGCTTCGCAGGGTGAAGGCGTCGTCCTGTTGGGCGGAGAAGTCGTGGACTCAGCCTGCGGGCTGGAGCTGAGCAGTATCGATCAAACCATCGAAATGCCGTCGGAGCCAGTTGGCCGGCTGTTGCGCAACACGCGGGGAGAAGATCACCCGTTTCAGTTGCGTCTGGTCAACTGCTCACTGACACGTCCGGACCCGTCGCGCCCAGGGGCAACCCTGCCTGACTGGGAGCACATGCGGGTGACGTTTGATGGGCCGACCGACCGGGCTGGGCTTTCCTTCGCTGTGTTCGGTGGCTCCCAGGGGGTTGCCCTGCACATTGTGGACGCGGCCGGCGAAGAGAGTATTCCCGGGCAGCGAATGTCGCCTACGCCACTGTCGGAGGGCGATATGACACTTAACTACAGGTTTTATCTGGTTGGCAATGGACTGCCACTGGTAGTGGGCGCCCACAGTGCCGCAGTGCGGTTCAAGTTGGAATACTTTTGAACATTGATGGACAGGCTTTCATGTTGAATACAGCGAAGATCAAAAACACGCTGCGCCCGAGTCTGTTTGGCGGGCTGATGTCTCTGGCGGGAACTGCATTGGGTGCCGGGGATATCGAGTTTAATACCGACGTTCTTGACTTGATTGATCGCACCAACATTGACTTGTCTCAATTTGCGCGCAGCGGGTTTATTTTGCCCGGCACGTACTCGATGGTCGTGCACATCAACGGCCAGCCAATTGCCGAACAATCGGTGGCGTTCTATCACCCCGATAATGATCCCAAAGGCAGTCAGGCGTGTTTATCTCGCAGCCTGGTGGAACAGTTGGGTCTAAAAGCGGCGGATGCCGACAAACTTGCCTGGTGGAAGGGCGGCGAATGCCTTGATGTTCAAAGCTTGCCGGGCACCGAGGTCAGTGGCGACCTGGCCACGTCCACGCTGAGCATCAATCTGCCCCAGGCCTACCTCGAATACAGTGCCATCAACTGGGACCCGCCCTCGCGGTGGGACGAAGGGGTGCCGGGGTTGTTGGTTGACTACAGTCTGACGGCGCAGTCCAACTACCAGCGCGGCGATGGTAACCGCAATAACCTCAGTGGCAACGGCACCGTTGGCGCCAATGCCGGCGCCTGGCGGTTGCGGGCCGATTGGCAGGGGCGCGTCGAGCGTGGCCGGCAGGAAGCGGCCGGGCCGCAAAAGCTGGAGTGGAGTCGCTACTACGCGTACCGCGCCATTCCTGCGCTGAAGGCACGTTTGGTGGTGGGCGAGAACTACCTGTATTCGGACCTGTTCGACAGCTTCCGCTTTACCGGTGCCGCGCTCAACTCGGATGAAAGCCAGTTACCGCCCAACCTGCGTGGGTATGCGCCGGAAGTGGTCGGGGTGGCCAAGACCAATGCCAAAGTCATCATCAGCCAACAGGGCCGCGTGCTTTACGAAACCCTGGTAGCGGCGGGGCCTTTTTGTATTCAAGACTTGCAGGATGCAGTGACGGGCAAGCTCGATGTGCGGGTGGAAGAACAGGACGGCTCGGTCCACAGCTTCCAGATGGATACGGCCGGGGTTCCTTACCTTACCCGCCCGGGGCAAGTGCGTTACAAGCTGGCATCCGGGCGCCCGTCCAACCTTCAGCATGGCGGTGACGGCGACTTTTTCGGCACCGGGGAGTTTTCCTGGGGCATCAGCAATGGCTGGTCGTTATTTGGCGGCGGCATGACCGATAACAACTATCGGGCGTTGTCCGTGGGGGCCGGGCGCGACTTGCTGGCGTTCGGCGCGGTCTCGCTGGATGTGACGCAGTCTCACGCCGAGGTGTGGAACGAGACGCTCTCGGGTAAATCCTACCGCCTTCAATACTCCAAGAACTTTGAGCAGTACGACAGCCAGGTGACCTTCGCCGGTTACCGGTTCTCCGAGAAAAACTTCTTGAGCATGAGTGAATACCTGGATGCCCGGTATTACGGGCTGAACGGTGAACTCGGCGGGCGTGGTGATTACCGTGACCCGAATGAGGGCTGGAAGCCGATTGGTGGCAGCAAGGCGCTGTATACGGTCACGGTCAACAAGCAGTTTCGTGACCTGGGCGCCACCGTATACGCCAGCTACAACAAGCAAACCTACTGGGATAGGCCCGACACCCAGCGCTGGAACCTGTCGCTGTCGCGCTACTTCAACGTGGGCACGGTCAAGAACATGAGCCTGTCCCTGAACATGTACCGCACCCAGGAATACAACTACAAAGACAACGGCATGGCCGTCACGGTCAGCCTGCCGCTGGGGCGCACCGGCACATTGTCGATGGACGCCAGCCGCACCGCCGGCAGGAACAACTTTGCGACGCGCTACAGCGATCGTCTCGATGAGCGCAACAGCTATCAGCTCAGTGCCAGCGATTCGTCCGCCAGCGGTTACTTGAGCCATATGGGCGACCAGGCCGATATCGACGTCAGCGCCAGCACGCAAGAGGGCGGCTACAGCAGCCTGGGTGTGTCGGCGCGTGGCGGTGGCACGGTCACGCAATATGGCGCGGCCTTGCACCGTACCACCAGTACCGGCGGCACGCGCCTGATGCTCGACACCGGCGGTGTACCCGACGTGCCGGTGCGCGGTTACGGCTCGCCGACCCGTAGCAATGCCTTTGGCAAAGCGGTTATTTCCGATATCAGCAGCTATCAGCGTACGGCAGCCAGCGTGGACCTGGAGCGCTTGCCGAGCACGGTCGAAGCCACTCAATCGGTCACGCAGTTGACGCTCACCGAAGGGGCGATTGGTTATCGCTCGCTGAGCGTGATTGCCGGTGAAAAAGCCATGGCGATTCTGCGCCTGCCGGATGGCAGTTCGCCGCCCTTTGGCGCCACGGTGAAGAACCTCAAGCAACAGGACACCGGCATTGTGAATGACGGCGGCAATGTCTACCTCAGCGGCCTGCAGGCCGGCGAGCAGATGGTCGTCAGTTGGGGCGGCAACGAGCAATGCATCCTCACGCTCCCCACCGTTCTGCCCGTCGATGGCTTGACGCACGCCCTGCAGCTGCGCTGCCAGAGAGTTGCCGCTGCCCCATCCCTGCCCGAGCCAGCCACGCTGACCGGGGAGCTTACCGACACGGAGAACACAGCCTCATGAAGCTTGATATGCGCCTCACCTTCCCAGCGTTCGCGCTGCTGGCCCTAGGCTTGAGCCAGGGCGCCAGCGCCGCGGTTGGCCTGGATCGTACCCGGGTGATTTTCGATGGCGGCAAAGATGCCACCAGCGTGAACATCACCAACAACAATACTCAGCTGCCGTACCTGGCCCAGGGTTGGATCGAGGATGAAACCGGTAAAAAAATCAACTCACCCTTGATCGTGCTGCCGCCGGTGCAGCGCCTGGAACCCGGCAAACAAAGCCAGGTGAAAGTCCAGGCGCTGCCGGCCGCCAAGTCGTTGCCGCAGGACCGCGAGACGGTCTATTACTTCAACTTGCGAGAAATCCCGCCGCGCAGTGATAAATCCAACACCCTGCAAATTGCCCTGCAAACCCGCATCAAGTTGTTCTACCGCCCGGATGCGATTGCGCCGAGCCAGCAAGACCTGTCCAACCCCTGGCAGCAGAAACTGACCCTGACCCGCGAAGGCGACCACTACCGGGTCCATAACCCGACGCCGTACTACGTGACCCTGGTGGATGCACGTGCCAGCAAAGACGGTAAAACCGTGCCGGGCTTTGCACCGGTGATGGTTCCCCCCAAGGACGCGCTGACCCTGGGCCCCAGTGCCAAGGCACTGGGTACGTCACCTTATCTGGCCTATGTGAATGATTACGGCGGCCGTCCACTCCTGGCGTTCACCTGCAATGGCAATACGTGCCAGGTCAACGCGCAGGCCTCAGCGCCGAAATGAGTAATGCTGCTGGAGAACATCATGAAGTCGCAAAGTGTGAAGGTCTTGGGCTGCCTGTTATGGGTCTTGGCGATGGGCGCGCACGCCGCCGACGATGACGAAGATATCGAAGGGATGAGCGGAATGTTGAATGTCCTCGGGGCCATGAATGAGTCGCCTTGCAGTCTGGATATGACCTCATTGCACCAGACGGTGGACCTGGACGCGGTGTCGACCAGCCATTTGCAACGGCCTGGTGATCAGGCGCCCGCCAAGGCTTTTCAACTGCGTTTTACCGACTGTATGCGCACCGCCGGTCGCGTGCGCAACGAACGCACGGGCAACCTGACATGGAGTGCTTACCAACCTGTGTTGTCGGTGGCGTTTGTCGCGCCGGCCGACGCCGATGATCCACGGTTGGTCAAAGTCCAGGGCATCACCGGGATGGGCCTGCAATTGACCGATCCCCTTGGCCGGGATGTACAGCTGGGCTCAAAGGGCGAACCGTTGATTCTGCCCGTGGGCCGCAATACCCAGACCTGGAATGTTCGGCCTACGCGCACCTCGGCGCCGTTGAGCAGTGGGGCTTTCAGGGCCGTGGTGGAATTCAGGCTCAACTATGAGTAAGGGCAGAGCGATGGCTAACTCAATCGGCCCGTGGGCCATTCTGATCGCTGGCAGCCTGCTGTTGGCTGTCAGCCAAGGCGTGCAGGCACAGACCAGTTTGACGATTCGCGCGGTCATCATTGCACCGCCGCCATGTGTGATTAACAGCGGCAATACGTTGGATGTACCGTTTGGCAACGACCTGCAGACGTCACGGGTGGACGGGGTCAATTATCGTCGCGATGTGCCGTATACCGTCACCTGCGATTCCCCCTACAGCAATGCGTTGACCCTGGCACTCAACGGCACCGGTGCAGCGTTTGACAGCCGCGTGCTCTCCACTCGCAAGCCCGACCTTGGGGTCAAGCTGTTCGTGAATGGCGCTGACTGGCCGCTCAATACCCGGGTGAATTTTACCTATCCCAATTTCCCTGTGGTGCAGGCGGTGCCAGTCAAGCGTGCGGGCAGCCAGCTGACCGGCGGGGCGTTCGATGCCACCGCGACCCTGGTGGTCGATTACCAATGACGGCGACCGATAACGGCTATCTCTATGAGGAACGATCAATGAAGGTTTGGCCACAGCTGGCCTTGCTCGCCCTGTGCTCCATCGGCCTGTGCAGTGGTGTGTCGGCCAACCTGACGTTCAGCGGCACGCTGAATGAACCTCCGCCCTGCACCATTGACGGCGGCAACACCATTGAAGTCGATTTTGGCGACGTCGGGGTCAAGCGCGTCGATGGGGTGAAATACCGCAAAGGCGTCGGCTACGCCATTAACTGTGGCACCGATACGCTGCCGTGGGAGTTGAAGCTAAGCGTCAACGGCACCGCCACCACGTTTGACGGCGCTGCTGTGCAGACCAGCGTGCCGGCGCTGGGCATTCGGGTTTTCCAGAACAGCCTGCCATTTCCACTCAATACGCCAATGGACATCAACCTGTCGTCCCCGCCGACCTTGGAGGTGGTGCCGGTGCAACAGCCTGGCGCGGTTCTGACCCCGGCGCGGTTTACGGCAGTGGCCACATTGTTGGCCGAATACCAGTAGGAGCTGAGTTGATGCGATATGAAATTGTGCATAAGGCCTGGCTGGCAGTGCTGCTCGGTTTAGGCCTGATCCCCATGGGGCATGCGGCGGACAACCTGAGCTTCAAGGGCAACCTGGTGGAAGAGGCCTGCACCATCCGTCCTGGTGATGAGGCCATAACCCTGGAACTCTGGGACCTGACCAGCAAGTACCTCTACCTCAACACGCGTTCAGTGGGTAAGCGCTTCCAGCTGCACCTGGAGGACTGTGACACCACCATTGGCGACTCGGTGACCATCATGTTCGGCGGTACGGAAAACCGCGAACTTCCGGGTTTGCTGGCGCTGGATGGTGGCAGTGGCGCCACGGGGATTGGCGTGGGCATAGAAACCCTGAGCGACAAGCCCTTGCCCTTGAATGCCGTCAGCGACAAACAGCTGTTGAGCGATGGCAACAATGTCATTGAGCTCAAAGCCTATGTGCAGGGCGAGCCGACCGCGATCAGGGATCAAACCATAGGGCACGGTGCGTATACGGTGACCTCTACTTTTACGTTGGACTACCCCTAGCGGCGAGCCGTCAGTCCAGACATGAATTGGTGGCATCCGGGTAGACAGGAGCAACGAGAGATAAACATGAAACGACTCTATGCAGCAGCAGTGCTTATCGTGCTGGCGGGTATGACGACGACCGCGTATGCCGTCGACTGTCGCGTAAATGGTGGGCCTTGGCAAAATGGCAACCCCAACCTGCAGGTTCCGGTCACGGTGACCCTGAGTGCAGACCGCACCCGGGTCATGTTGGAAGGGGCAAGGTTGGAATGTCGCTTCACTTACAGCGGCGGCCCCGCCTGGCATTCGGACTTCTGGGCAAGTGGGAGTGCTGCGGGTACCGCGTGGACGCCCGGGCCAAAGTTTGCCGGCGAAGGCACCGGTTTGCGCATCAACGGCTCGTTCTACAACACGCCCGTGCCCAGTGGCATAGCAATAGCCACGATTCCCAACAACGGGGTGTTTTACCCGATCAATGTCACCCCCTACATTCTGCTGCGTAATTATCCGTCCAACCCGTTCGATGTTCGCATCGGCGACAACCTCGGCCTGTTGCGCCTGACCAGCTCGAACAATTACGACGGCACCCGGCCACAGCTCACGGTGACCTACACGGCGGCCAACAACTTCACCGTCTCGCCCTCCACCTGCACCATCAACAATAACAACCCGATCGAGATCAACTTCGGCGACGTCCACCAACGCGCCATAGGCTCCGACCCGTTGACATCCTCCGTCGTCAGTAACCGCAGGCTGACCTACTCATGCCCCGACGGTGGGATCAACACACCGATCACCATTACCTACAAAGGCACCCGTTCCGCGTTCGACCCGCGCCTGCTGATCATGAGCAATCCCGATGTGGGCACGGCGTTGTTGCGCGGCGGTGCTGCAGTGTCTGTCAACGGCTCATTCCTCACCCGTATCACCAACAGTGTGGGCGGCGATGATGTGACGTTTTCGCTGGTGCGGCGCAATGGTTCACTGCCGACGCCTGGCGCCATCAGCGGCAGTGGTGTGTTGGTGATGGGGGTGCCCTGACCCCCAAATGATCGATACCCAAAGCACAACGCCTCGCCCTAGAATGCCAGCTCCTCCACCTCTGGCATTTTGGGGCGCTCATGCACATCTCTTCCGGTCGCTGGGTCTATGGTTTTGGCCTGACCCTGCTGACTGCGTTTCTCTGGGGCATTCTGCCGATCAAACTCAAGCAAGTATTGCAGGTGATGGACCCGATCACCGTCACCTGGTTTCGCCTGGTGGTGGCCGGCAGTTGCCTGTTTATCTACCTGGCGCTGAGCAAACGCTTGCCCAGTCGCAAGGTGCTTGGTCCCAGGGGCGGCTGGCTGGTGGCGATGGCCGTGTGTGGTTTGGTGGGCAACTACGTGTTGTACCTGGTGGGCCTGAAAATGCTCAGCCCCGGCACCGCGCAATTGGTGGTGCAGATGGGGCCGATTTTTTTGATGATCGCCAGTGTGTTCGTGTTCAAGGAGCGTTTCAGCCTGGGGCAGGGCATGGGGCTGGTGGTGCTGATCTTGGGCTTTGGTCTGTTCTTCAACCAGCGCCTGGCTGAGCTGCTGACCTCCATGGGCACCTACACGGCGGGCGTGTTGACGATCCTGCTGGCTACCACCATCTGGGTGTTCTATGCCCTGGGCCAGAAGCAATTGCTGACGGTGTGGAATTCGCTGCAGGTGATGATGGTGATCTACTTGTCGTGCGCCCTGTTGCTCACGCCATGGGCACATCCGCTGGAGGCGTTGCAATTGAGTCCGCTGCAAGGCTGGTTGCTGCTCGCGTGCTGCATGAACACGCTGGTGGCCTATGGTGCGTTTGCCGAAGCACTGGCGCATTGGGAGGCCTCGCGCGTCAGTGCGACCCTGGCGCTGACGCCGTTGGTGACCTTTGTGGCGGTGGCGGTGGCGGCGTGGCTGTGGCCGGACTATGTGCAGGCAGAAGAGATCAATGCCGTGGGCTATATAGGGGCATTGGTAGTGATGCTGGGTTCAGCGACGGTAGCACTGGCGCCGTCGCTGCTCGCCGGGCTCAAGGCCCGGCGGGTGCGTATGGCGTCTTAATACCTTATTAAGGACGAACACTCTCACTGTGGCGAGCAGGCTTGCCCTGCGTTGGGCTGCACAGCAGCCCCAGCCAGCTTTAACTGACTCACCGAGTCGCCAGTTCTCTCAGTGGCCGGCTTCCAGCATGTTCTCCGGGCGCACCCACTGATCGAACTCTTCATCAGTCAGATAACCCAGGTCCAGCGCCGCCTGGCGTAGCGTCAAGCCTTCGGCGTACGCCTTCTTGGCAATCTGCGCCGACTTGTCGTAGCCGATATGCGGGTTGAGCGCCGTGACCAGCATCAAGCCGCGCTCCAGGTGCTCGGCCATTTGCTCGGCATCCGGCTCAAGGCCTGCGATGCAGTGCTCCTGGAAGTTGTTGCAGCCGTCGGCCAGCAGGCGGATCGATTCGAGCAGGTTGTGGATGATCACCGGCTTGTACACGTTCAGCTGCAAGTGCCCTTGACTGGCGGCGATGCCGATGGTCACGTCATTGCCCAGCACTTGGCAGGCCAGCATCGACAGCGCTTCGCACTGGGTGGGGTTGACCTTGCCGGGCATGATCGAGCTGCCCGGCTCATTGGCCGGCAGCTTGACCTCAGCCAGGCCTGCGCGTGGGCCGGAACCCAGCAGGCGCAGGTCGTTGGCGAGCTTCATCAGCGCCACCGCCAGGGTCTTCAGTGCGCCGTGCAGGGTGACCAGCGGTTCATGGCCGGAGAGGGCGGCGAACTTGTTGGGGGCGGTAACGAACGGCAAGCCGGACAAGGCCGCCAGCTCGGAGGCGATCGCCTCACCAAAGCCATGCGGCGAATTGAGCCCGGTGCCCACGGCGGTGCCGCCCTGGGCCAGCTCGCACACAGCGGGCAGGGCGCTACGGATGGCGCGCTCGGCGTAGTCGAGTTGGGCGATAAAGGCCGAGACTTCCTGGCCGAAGGTGATCGGCGTGGCATCCATCATATGGGTGCGGCCGGTTTTCACCAGTTTCATATGGCGTGCAGCCAGCTCGGCCAAACCGCCAGAAAGCGTGGCGATCGCCGGGAACAGGCGTTGATGAACCGCCTGCACCGCCGCAATGCTCATGGCCGTGGGAAAGCAGTCGTTGGAGCTTTGCGAGCGGTTCACATGGTCATTGGGATGCACCGGGCTTTTGCCGCCACGGGCCTTGCCCGACAGCTCGTTGGCGCGGCCGGCGATCACTTCATTGGCGTTCATATTGCTTTGGGTGCCGCTGCCGGTCTGCCATACCACCAGCGGGAACTGGTCGTCGTGCTGGCCATCGAGCACTTCATCGGCGGCCTGTTCGATCAGGCGGGCGATGTCGGCGGGCAAGTCGCCGTTGCGGTCGTTGACCCGTGCTGCGGCTTTCTTGATCAGGGCCAGCGCGTGCAACACCGCCAGCGGCATGCGTTGCTCGCCGATGGCGAAGTTCACCAGCGAGCGTTGGGTCTGGGCGCCCCAGTAAGCGTCATCCGGGACTTGGACGTCTCCCAGGCTGTCGGTTTCGATACGGCTCATCGGGCACACTCCTTCAGGTTCGTTTGCGCAGTTTAGGCTGTGATCCGTTGGTGGGGTTCCATAAAAGACTTTTCATCGAGGGTATTCCCATGCGGTTCAGGCCGCCTGTGATGGCGTCAACGGGTTGTCACTGATAAACCGCGGTGCTTGCATCGCAGCGGTGCGACGATTCGACAAGCCGGCTCGCATAGAAAGGCAGATCCCAGCCCCGTGCCCCCGCAAAACCAGGCTGAACAAGGCCTGGGGTTGAGCCGCAAGGTTTTTTAGGCGCAGAATGGTCGCCCTTGGGGTCTTACCTCGCCTGCTAGAAAGGAAACTCGATGACTCGTCTTCGTGCCATCTGTACCGCGGTTGCTCTGGTTTGCGCCAGCGGCCAGGTTTTTGCCGATACCGCCAGCCATAACGCCAGTGCCGAAGCCTTCCTGACCCTGGCCCACGCTGACAAGCTGGGTACCCCGGTGTACATGCAAGTGCAGCAAATGTTTGCCCAGCGTTTCGCCCAGACCAAGGCACCTGCCGCCAAGCAGTCCGTACTCGACAGCTACCAGGCCAAGGCCAATGCTGCGCTGGACCAGGCCATCGGCTGGCCGAAGCTGAAGCCGGACATGGTCAAGCTCTACACCACCAACTTCAGCGAATCCGAGCTCAAGGACCTGGTAGCCTTCTACCAGTCGCCGCTGGGCAAGAAAGTCCTGGAAAAAATGCCGCAACTGACCCAGCAATCGGCCCAGATGACCCAGGCCAAGCTGGAAAGCGCGGTACCTGTGGTGAACAAGCTGCTCGAAGACATGACCAACGAGCTGACGCCAAAAGCCCCGGCGCCGGTCAAGAAGAAGTAAACAGGAATGACTATGCAACAGCGTATCGAATCGGCACTCGTCGCCCTGAGCCCGGAATACTTGAGCGTGCTGGATGAAAGCCATATGCACAGCCGTGGGTTGCAGACCCACTTCAAGGCCGTGCTGGTCAGCCAGCAGTTCGAGGGGCTCAACCGCGTCAAGCGCCATCAGAAGGTCTATGCCACCCTGGCTGACCTGATGAGCGAATTCCATGCGTTGGCGCTGCATACCTACACGCCTGACGAATGGGCGAAAATCGACGCAGCCCCGGCCTCGCCGACCTGCGCCGGCGGGCACTGACACTGTGGCGCATGGGCGTTATGTGGCGAGGGAGCTTGCTCCCGTTGGGCTGCGCAGCAGCCCTGATGCCCATCACTGCGATCTTTGTGAAAGGTCACAATCGCCTTATCGGGGCCGCTTCGCAGCCCAGCGGGAGCAAGCTCCCTCGCCACAGTAAAGAGGCGGCCCATAAACGTCGCCAATTTTGTTAGAATCCGCAACGCGCCGCTTAGCCGGCGCGTTTTTTTTTGCATCCGGTTCACCCCTTACGAGGGTAGCCACCTGGAGAGAACACCCATGACTCAACCGATTGTCGTGGCGGCACTGTATAAGTTCGTCACCCTCGAAGATTACGTCGCCCTGCGCGAGCCACTGCTGCAGGCAATGGTCGATAACGGCATCAAAGGCACCTTGCTGATCGCCGAAGAAGGCATCAACGGCACCGTTTCCGGCAGCCGTGAAGGCATTGATGGTCTTATGGCCTGGCTCAAGAACGACCCACGCATGGACGACATCGACCACAAAGAGTCGTACTGCGACGATCAGCCGTTCTACCGCACCAAGGTCAAGCTCAAGAAAGAGATCGTGACCCTGGGCGTCGAAGGCGTTGACCCGAACAAAAAGGTCGGCACCTACGTCGACCCGCAGGACTGGAACGCGTTGATCAGCGACCCTGAAGTGCTGTTGATCGACACGCGCAACGACTACGAAGTGTCGATCGGCACCTTTGAAGGCGCAATCGACCCGAAAACCACCAGTTTTCGCGAATTTCCTGACTATATCAAAGCCAACTTCGACCCGGCCAGGCACAAGAAAGTCGCGATGTTCTGCACCGGCGGCATTCGTTGCGAGAAGGCTTCCAGCTACATGCTCAGCGAAGGTTTCGACGAGGTTTACCACCTTAAAGGCGGGATTCTGAAGTACCTCGAAGAGGTGCCGCAGGCAGAAACCAAATGGCAGGGCGACTGCTTTGTGTTCGACAATCGCGTGACCGTGCGTCACGACCTGAGCGAAGGCGACTACGATCAATGTCATGCCTGTCGCACACCGGTCAGCGTAGAAGACCGCGCGTCCGAGCATTATGTGGCTGGCATCAGTTGCCCGCATTGCTGGGATAAGCTGCCGGAGAAGACCCGTCGCAGCGCCATCGACCGGCAAAAGCAGATCGAACTGGCCAAGGCCCGCAACATGCCGCACCCGATTGGCTTCAACTACAAGCAAACCCCTTCCGAGGCCTGACCCATGCCCGCGCGCCTGCTCTATGTGATGGACCCGATGTGTTCCTGGTGCTGGGGCTTTGCCCCGGTGGCGCAGGCGCTGGTTGAGCAGGCCCAGGTGGCCGGCGTGGATGTGCACCTGGTGGTGGGCGGTTTGCGCACCGGCAGCGGCGCGGCACTCGAGCCGACTACGCGGCGCTATATCCTTGAGCACTGGCAGGCCGTTACCGACGCCACCGGCCAGCCGTTCAAGCGCGAAGGCGCGTTGCCCGACGGGTTTGTCTATGACACCGAGCCTGCGTGCCGCGCCATCGTCACCGCGCGCAGCCTGGCGCCCGATTGCGCCTGGACACTGCTGGGGCTGATCCAGCGTGCGTTTTATGTCGAGGGCCGCGATGTGACCCTTGCCAGCGTGCTGGTGGAACTGGCCGAGCAGGCGGGCATTCCGCGCATCGAGTTTGCCGGCGCTTTCGACCGCGCCGAGCAACATGCGGCGACGGCGGCTGACTTTACCTGGGTGCAGGACTTGGGCATCGCCGGTTTCCCGACGCTGCTGGCCGAGCGTAATGGCCAGCTGGCGTTGCTGACCAACGGTTATCAGCCGTTGTCCGAGCTGTCGCCCTTGCTCGCCCGATGGCTGGAGCGTGCCACCTGTGCAGGATGAGCCCAAACGCACCGACCGACTGACTTGGGCGGAAGTTCGCCGCCTGGCCCTGCGTCACAAGAAATCCCTGTGGATCGCCAATGGCGTTGCCGTGCTGGCGACCCTGTGCAGCGTGCCCATCCCTTTGCTGTTGCCGTTGCTGGTGGACGAAGTGCTGCTGGGCCACGGCGATGCTGCGCTCAAGGTGATGAACCACGCGTTGCCACTGGGTTGGCAGAAGGCAGCCGGTTATATCGGCCTGATGCTGTTGGTGACCTTATGCCTGCGCTGCGGTGCGCTGGTGTTTAACGTGGTGCAGGCGCGGCTGTTTGCGCGGCTGGCCAAGGACATTGTGTACCGCATCCGCGTGCGCCTGATCGAACGGCTCAAGCGGATTTCCCTGGGCGAATACGAAAGCCTGGGCAGTGGCACGGTGACCACGCATCTGGTCACCGACCTGGACACCCTGGACAAGTTTGTCGGCGAGACTCTCAGCCGCTTCCTGGTGGCCATGCTCACGCTGGTCGGTACCTCGGCGATTCTGGTGTGGATGCATTGGCAACTGGCACTGTTGATCCTGCTGTTCAACCCCTTGGTGATCTACGCTACGGTGCAGTTGGGCAAACGCGTCAAACACCTGAAGAAGCTCGAGAACGACAGCACTTCGCGCTTCACCCAGGCGCTGACCGAAACCCTCGACGCCATCCAGGAAGTGCGCGCCGGCAATCGCCAAGGCTTTTTCCTCGGGCGCCTGGGCCAGCGCGCCAAGGAAGTGCGCGACTACGCGATCCATTCGCAATGGAAAACCGATGCCTCCAGCCGCGCCAGTGGCTTGTTGTTCCAGTTCGGCATCGACATCTTCCGCGCGGCGGCGATGCTCACGGTGTTGTTTTCCGACCTGTCCATCGGCCAGATGCTCGCTGTGTTCAGCTACCTGTGGTTCATGATCGGCCCGGTGGAGCAGCTGCTGAACCTGCAATATGCCTACTACGCGGCGGGTGGTGCGCTGACGCGGATCAACGAGCTGCTGGCGCGGGCCGACGAGCCGCAATATGCCGGCGGCGAAGACCCGTTCACCGGGCGTGAGACCGTCGGCATCGAGGTGCGCGGCCTCAACTTCGGCTATGGCGAAGAGTTGGTACTCAACCAGTTGAACCTGGCTATCGCACCCGGCGAGAAGGTCGCGATTGTCGGCGCCAGCGGCGGCGGCAAAAGTACCCTGGTGCAACTGCTGTTGGGGCTCTATACCCCACAAGCGGGCAGTATCCGTTTCGGCGGTGCTACCCAACAGGAAATCGGCCTGGCGACCATCCGCGAAAACGTCGCAGTGGTGCTGCAACACCCGGCGCTGTTCAACGACACCGTGCGCGCCAACTTGACCATGGGCCGCGCCCGCAGTGACCAAGCCTGTTGGCAGGCACTGGAAATCGCCCAGTTGGATGCTACCGTCAAGGCACTGCCCTTGGGCCTGGACAGTGTGGTGGGGCGCTCGGGGGTGCGCTTTTCCGGTGGGCAACGCCAACGCCTGGCGATTGCACGCATGGTGCTGGCCGAGCCCAAAGTGGTAATACTGGACGAGGCCACCTCGGCCCTGGACGCAGCCACCGAGTACAACCTGCACCAGGCGCTGGCGCGGTTTCTCAGTGGGCGTACTACACTGATCATCGCCCACAGGCTTTCTGCGGTGAAACAGGCCGACCGGGTACTGGTGTTTGATGGCGGGCATATCGCCGAAGATGGCGACCATCAGCAGTTGATTGCCGATGGAGGGTTATACGCCAAGCTCTACGGGCATCTGCAACAAGTGCGTTGATTTGGCTGAGCTATCGAGAGCGGATTCTCGCGTGCGTATCAAGCAGTGCATGTGCAAGGGATCTCATGAAGCAAAAGCGTACTCTCGCAGCGACGTTAAGCAAGCCTCGGTTGTTGGGCATTGTCTGGCCCTTTATCGCCGTCGTGCTGTTCCAGGCATTGCTGGGCTGCGTCAGCCTCTACATGCTGTCAGCGGTGCGCGGCTATGTAGCAGGCGAGAGCTTGTGGTCCAAGGGCCAGAAAGACGCCATCTACTATCTGAGCCTTTACGCCGATAACCGCGACGAAGCGACGTTCCTCAAATACCGGCAAGCCATCGCGGTGCCCCAGGGCGGCCATGAGCTGCGCGTCGCGCTGGACCGTCCCACGCCCGACCTTGCGGCCGCGCGCCTGGGCATCCTCAAGGGCGGCAACCACCCTGATGACGTGTCCAGTCTGATCTGGCTGTACCTCAATTTTCGCCATTTCAGCTACCTGGAAAAAGCCATCGAGCTGTGGACCGTGGGCGATGGTTACCTGGTGCAACTGGATGACCTGGCCCAAGCGATGCACCGGGCGATCCGCAGTGATCAGGTCAGCCCTGGCGACATTGCTGACTGGAAGACGCGCATCATCGCCATCAACGACGGCGTGACGCCAGCCGCCAAGGCCTTCAGCGATGCCTTGGGCGAAGGTTCGCGGATGATCCTGCGCCTGTTGCTGATCACCAACCTGGCCACCGCCCTGGGGTTGATCGTGCTGGCACTGCTGCGTACCCACAAACTGCTGACCCAGCGCCACGCCTTCGCCACCGCGTTGCAAGCCGAGAAGGAGCGGGCGCAGATCACCCTGGAGTCGATTGGCGACGGCGTGATCACCACGGATGTCGACGGCGCCATTGCCTACATGAACCCGGCGGCCGAGGCGCTGACCCATTGGAAGAACGCGCAGGCCCAAGGGTTGCCGCTGGCGGCGTTGTTCAACCTGCTTGATGAGAACGCCGAGCCCGATGGCTTCGCCCTGATTGAACACATTATCAAGGGTGAACTCAGCGGTGGCAGCGAGCATTCCAAGCTGATCCAGCGCGTGGACGGCAGCACGGTGTCAGTCACCCTGGTAGGTGCCCCGATCCGCAACGCCGGCAAGGTCAGCGGCGCGGTGCTGGTGTTGCACGACATGACCCAGGAGCGCCAGTACATCGCCAACCTGTCGTGGCAGGCGACCCACGATGCCTTGACTGGCCTGGCCAACCGCCGCGAATTCGAGTTCCGGCTGGAGCAGGTGCTGCAACAGGTAGCGCGCCAGCAGAGCGGGCGGCATGCCTTGATGTTCCTCGACCTCGACCAGTTCAAGCTGGTCAACGACACCTGCGGGCATGCGGCGGGCGATGAGCTGCTGCGGCATATCTGTGCGTTGCTGCAATCGGACCTGCGCGAAGGCGACACCCTGGCGCGCCTGGGCGGCGATGAATTCGGCATCCTGTTGGAGAACTGCCCGGCAGCGGTGGCGGAAAAGATCGCTGAAAGCCTGCGCCATACCGTGCAAAGCCTGCATTTTGTGTGGAAGGGCCGGCCGTTCATGACCACCGTGAGCATTGGTCTGGTGCATATCTCGCAATCGCCGACCACCCTGGAAACTTCGCTGCGCGCCGCTGATATGGCCTGTTATATGGCCAAGGAAAAGGGCCGTAACCGGGTGCAGGTCTACCATGCCGATGATTCGGAATTGTCCATGCGTTTTGGCGAAATGGCCTGGGTACAACGCCTGCACATGGCCCTGGAGGAAGATCGTTTTTGCCTCTACGCCCAGGAAATCTCGCCGTTGGGCCATACCGATGGTGGTAATGGTCATATTGAGATCCTCCTGCGCCTGCACGACGAGGCGGGTCGGATCATCTTGCCGGACAGTTTTATTCCGGCTGCCGAACGTTACGGTTTGATGACTTCGCTGGATCGTTGGGTGGTGGAAAACGTCTTTAAGATTATCGCCCGTTGTATGCAAGAGCGTGCAGGCCGTCCTATGGCTATGTGTGCGATTAATCTGTCAGGCATAACTATTGGCGATGATGATTTTCTCGGGTTTTTACGTGAGAAATTCGAGGCTTACAGCATTCCGCCGGAAATGATTTGTTTTGAAATAACAGAGACCAGCGCTATTGCCAATTTGGGCAGTGCAATCCGCTTTATTAATGAACTCAAGGCCTTAGGTTGCCATTTTTCACTTGATGACTTTTGTGCCGGAATGTCCTCGTTCGCTTATCTTAAACATTTACCTGTAGACTTCCTGAAGATCGACGGGAGTTTCGTAAAGGATATGCTGGACGACCCGATTAACCGTGCCATGGTCGAAGTGATCAACCACATCGGCCACGTCATGGGTAAGCGCACAATTGCCGAATTTGTTGAAACACCGCTGATCGAGCAAGCTTTACTTGAGATCGGTGTGGATTATGCTCAGGGCTACCTGATCGAACGTCCGCAATTGTTTACCTTTGATAGTCTGCAGTGCCGACCCGTGCGGCCGCAGCCACTGTTGCTAAAGGCGCCCGGCACATTCCGCTGAAGCATTCGACGGTCTGTACAATCACACTAGAAAAGGAGCCCTACAGTGATCGACACCTTCAACCGAACCGGCCCGCTTATGGAAGCCTCGAGTTACCCAGCCTGGGCGCAACAACTGATCCAGGACTGTAGCGAGAGCAAGCGCCGGGTTGTCGAACACGAACTGTACCAGCGCATGCGTGATAACACGCTCAGCGCCAAGACCATGCGCCACTACCTGATCGGTGGCTGGCCAGTGGTTGAACAGTTTGCCTTGTACATGGCACAGAACCTCACCAAGACCAAGTTTGCCCGTCATCCTGGGGAGGATATGGCGCGCCGGTGGCTGATGCGCAATATTCGCGTGGAACTCAACCACGCCGACTATTGGGTGCACTGGGCGCGCGCCCACGGTGTAAGCCTGGAAGAGTTGCAAGCGCAGAACGTACCACCGGAGTTGCACGCACTGAGTCACTGGTGCTGGCACACCAGCTCGGCCGATTCGTTGATCGTGGCGATTGCCGCGACCAACTACGCGATTGAGGGGGCGACTGGGGAGTGGTCTGCCGTGGTGTGTTCGACCGGCGTGTATGCGGCCGCCTTCCCTGAAGAAGACCGTAAACGCGCCATGAAGTGGTTGAAGATGCACGCGCAATACGACGATGCCCATCCTTGGGAAGCCCTGGAAATCATCTGCACCCTGGCCGGGATGAACCCGAGCAAAGCCTTGCAGGTAGAACTGCGTCAGGCGGTGTGCAAGAGCTACGACTACATGTACCTGTTTTTGGAAAGTTGCATGCGGTTGGAGAACGAAAAAGCAAAGGCCCCAGCAGTTGTTCGTGAACGTCAGGTTCGCGCCGCCAGCGAGGCGTGATGTAAGCGTGATGGCGGGGTTTTACCCCGCCATTGCCAAGCGGTTGCGGCCTTCGCGCTTGGCCACGTACAGGGCGTTATCGGCCCGCCGCAACAGGCTTTCTGCCGACTCGGCGGCCAACAGGGTCGAGCAACCCAGGCTCACCGTCAGTTCAATTCGCTTGCCATCGGCCCAATAGTCCTGAGCCTCTGCCGCCCGACGCAGGCGTTCGCCGACCATACCTGCCGCGTCCCGGCCGGTGTTCGACAGCAGGATCAGAAACTCTTCCCCGCCAAAGCGAAACACCATGTCCACATTGCGCAACTGGCTTTTGATCGAGTCGGCGACAGCGCGCAATACGATGTCGCCCGCTGCATGGCCGTGGGTGTCGTTGATTTTCTTGAAATGGTCAATGTCCAGCATCAACAAAGACAGCGGGCTCAGGTGCCGCCGGGCCATGTCGATTTCCCGTTGCAGCGTCTGGTCCATCGCAATGCGGTTGCCGGTTTCGGTCAGCGGGTCACGCAGGGCGCTGCGGGTGGCGGCGCGGTAGAGCAGGGCGTTACGCATCGGGTACAGCAACGTCGACAGCAGTGACTCAAGTTGCGCCAACTCGTCGTCCAGCAAACGCTGGTTGCGCCGGAATATCAACTCGCCCAGATGCTCGCCTTCATGGCTCAAGGTGTAGCTCACCGAGTGATGCCCGCGATGGCCAAACTCCAGGCGCAAGTCGCTGGCCTCATGGCGATATTGCAGCGCGTCCAACGGCACCAGCCGCTGAACTTCGCGAAAGAACAGCGCGAGAATGCGCTCCGGCTCAAGGCTGGTTTGCAACTGCTGGTTCAGTTGCTGACGAAGTTGCGCAAGTGTGGTGGGGCGACGTGGAAGCAGGGACGGCTGACCAAACCCCAGGCGTTGCAATTTGGCACTGTCGAAGTCAATTGCGTTGGTCTGGGTCGGTGATTTCATAAGCTGACGGCCTCTAAGCACTTAACTGTCTTACAGGCTGCACGAGAGCGGCAAATGCCAAGCGTCTTACTGTTCCTTCAGTTCCGTAAAACATTGGAAACAGTTTAAACCGCTTTGCCATGGGTTATAACCCCTGGGCCCTGCCACACGTCTTGTCATCGCTTAACCTGCTTGAAAGGGGTTAGAGCGAGATTCATGCCACTTTGTTTAACTTACAAAAACGCCTTATAAATCAACGACTGTTTTAAAAAACTCAACACAGTCGTTGTGCAGTGACGTCAGTTATTTGGCTGTTTGAACCAAGGTGGAGTGGTCAATCTGGTCAATCGAGGTGACGCCGGTCAAGGTCATGGCCACGCGCATCTCCTTGGCAAAGATATCCAGCAGGTTTTCCACCCCGGACTGGCCGGCGGCGGCCAGCGCATACACGGTCGAACGCCCCAGCAGGCAACCCTTGGCGCCCAGGGCGAGCATGCGTACTACGTCGAGCCCGGAGCGAATGCCGGAGTCCACCAGCACCGTGAGATCATCGCCCACGGCCTCGGCAATCGGCGGCAAGGCTTTGGCGGTCGACAACACACCATCGAGCTGGCGCCCACCGTGGTTGGAGACCACGATGCCGTCGGCACCGAAACTCACCGCGTCCTTGGCATCCTGGGGGTCAAGGATGCCCTTGATGATCATCGGGCCTTTCCAGAACTCACGGATCCACTCCAGGTCTTTCCAACTGATCGATGGGTCGAAATTATTCGCCAGCCAGCCGATGTAGTCTTCCAGGTGGGTGGGCTTGCCGAGGTATTTGGAGATATTGCCCAGATCATGAGGGCGGCCCATCAGGCCCACATCGAAGGCCCATTGCGGCTTGCACACCGCCTGCAGCATCCGGCGCTGCGCCGCATACGGCCCGGACATGCCCGAATGCGCATCACGGTAACGCGCGCCGGGTGTGGGCATATCGACGGTAAACACCAGCGTGGTCACCCCTGCGGCCTGGGCGCGCTCCAGCGCATTGCGCATAAAGCCGCGGTCCTTGAGCACATAGAGCTGGAACCAGATCGACTGCGGGCTTTGCGACGCCACCTCTTCAATCGGGCACACCGACACCGTCGACAGGCAGAACGGGATGCCCTTGTTGGCCGCCGCCTTGGCCGCCTGCACCTCACCACGTCGCGCGTACATGCCGGTCAGGCCCACGGGGCTGAGAATCACTGGCATGGCCAGCTCCTGGCCGAACAGCGTGGTCTTGAGGCTCAGGTTGTCGACATTGCGCAGGATGCGCTGGCGCAGGCTGATCTCGGCCAGGTCCGAACTGTTGGCGCGCAGGGTGTGCTCGGCGTAGGCGCCGCCGTCGATGTAATCGAACAGAAAGCGCGGCAGCTTGCGTTTGGCGGCTGCACGGTAGTCGGCGGCGGACGAGATGATCATGAACGGGTTCTCCACAGAGCTGGGTCGCACCACCATAAGCAAAAAGCTGGCATGATAAAAACAACTTTTATTACTAATACCCAGTCGCTATAGGAATATCGATGAACCTGAGAACCGTGCGGGCCTTTGTCGAAGTGGTGCGCCAGGGCGGTTTCTCCCAGGCGGCTGAGGTGGTGGCCCTGACTCAATCCACCGTGAGCAAGGCGGTCAAGACCCTCGAAGACGAGCTCGGCACGCCGCTGCTCAATCGCCTGGGCCACCGTAACGAGCTGACGGCCGCCGGCGAAATTGCCTACCGCCGCGCCCTGGTACTCCTCGCCGAGCACAACGACCTGGTGGCCGAGATCAACGACCTGCGCGGCCTCAAGCGCGGCGTGCTGCGCATCGGCCTGCCGCCGGTGGGCTGCGGCGTGCTGTTTGCCGCTATGTTCGCGGCATACCGCAGCCGCTACCCGGAGATCGAGATCGAACTCACCGAATACGGCAGCAAAAAACTGCGCGAATGCCTGGAAGCCGGGGAGGTCGACCTTGCCGCGTTGCTGTTGCCGGTGGACGAAGCCTTCGACTACCAGCCAGTGCGCAATGAACCACTGATGGCGGTATTGCCCATCAGCCACCCACTGGCCCAGCGCAAACACATCGACTTCACCGACCTGGCCGATTCACCGTTCATCTTGTTCGAAGCCGGCTTTGCCCTGAACGCCAAGATTCTCGCCGCGTGTGAGCGCAAAGGCGTCACGCCCCGAGTGACCGCGCGCAGCGGGCAAATCGACTTTATCGTTGACCTGGTCTCAGCCGGGCTGGGCGTTGCGTTTCTGCCGCGCATGCTCGCGCTCAAACATCAACACGCGGGTATCGCCTTGATTGCGTTGGACGAACCACACACCGACTGGCATATCGCCCTGGCCTGGCGGGCCAGCGCACACCTGCCGCCGGCGGCGCGTGCGTGGCTGGATCTGGCCAAGGAAATGGCCAGCCCGGTGTAGCGGGCTGCGGCCGTAATTTGCAGGAATTCGTCAAAATGCTCCTCAATGCTTGACTTCTTCTTTTTAATCAGTAACATACGGCGCATTCCGCGATAGCTCAGTTGGTAGAGCAAATGACTGTTAATCATTGGGTCCCTGGTTCGAGTCCAGGTCGTGGAGCCAGATAGAGAAAAGCCTGCAGAGATGCAGGCTTTTTTTTGCCTTGGATTTTTTGAAATTTTTGTTAAGTGCATGATTTTAAAAAAACATAACTTTCAAGCTGAACCTGATTTGTTTCACTTTTGAAACAAATTTGTACATTTTATTGACGCCATCAAAGTGCCATCCTAGAATCGCCGCCCATTGATAGCACAACGCTATGTAGAGGGATCTAGACATGTGGCGTTTGGAACGCCGGACCAGGTTTTGCCTGCTGTCCGTTTTTTTCTGCCTGGGCACCGCCGGATTAGCGCACGCCGCGCCCCCGCAGAGCACCCCCGGCATCACCGACCTGATCCGCGACCGTCAGGACCGCCTGCTCGAAGAGCAGCAGCGGCGCCTCGAAGAACTCAAGGATCTGCCCGGTAAATCCGCCGCCCCTGCAGCTCCGGCGACGCCTGCCGACACCCGTTGCTTCCCGATCAAAACCATCGAGCTCGCAGGCGCCGACGCCCTGTCCGTAGACGAGCGCAACGCGCTGATCAAACCTTACATCGGCCAATGCCTCGGCGTGCCGCAGCTCAACGAAGTGCTCAAGGTCATCACCGACCGCTACCTGGCCAAGGGCCTGGTCACTAGCCGCGCTTATCTGCCACAGCAAGACCTTTCCAGCGGCAACCTCAAAATCCAGGTAGTCGAGGGCAAACTCGAAAGCCTGAAAGGCGCCGAAAGCAGCGGCATCACCGACCGTCAACTGGCGATGAGCTTTCCCGGCAAACAAGGCGAGTTGCTCAACCTGCGTGAAATCGAGCAGATGGTCGATCAGCTAAACCGTTTGCCCTCGAACCAGGCGCAGATGGAACTGGCGCCGGGCAAGGCCGTGGGCGGCAGTGATGTACTGGTCAAAAACACCCCGCAAAAGCCCTGGCGTGTCGGCCTGTCGCGGCACAACGGCGGCCAGCGCAGCACCGGCGAACAACAGTGGGGCGCCAGCCTCGACTGGGACAACCCGCTGGGCCTGGCCGACCAACTTTCGTTGCGTGGCGGCCACGATGCGGTTAGCGATCACCAGAAAACCTCGCGCAATTCGATGCTCAACTACAGCTTGCCCTTCGGCTGGTGGAACCTCACCTACAGCTACACCGAAAGCGAATACCGCTCTCGGGCCGAGGCCAACAACTTCAAGTTCAAGCAGACCGGCGACAGCCAGAGCCACCAGTTGCGCCTGGAGCGTGTCGTTCACCGCGACGCCTTGAGCAAAACCTCCCTGAGCACCGGCGTCGCCTACCTGCGCACCAACAACTTCATTGAAGACAGCAAGCTGGCGCTGAGCAGCAACCGCCTCAGCGAAGCCCAGTTCGGCATCAACCACGGCCGACGTATCGGCAGTTCATTTCTCAACATCGACCTCGGCATGCAAGACGGCATCGGTGCCTTTGACGCCCAGGCCAATCACAACCCGCGCCACGGCCAGGCCGATGCGCGCTACCGCAAATACACGGCCACCGTCAGCTACCTGTACCCGTTCAAGCTGTGGGGCGAGTCCTTGAGCTTCAGCAGTTTGATGACCGGCCAGCACAGCGAAGATGTGCTGTTCAGCCCGCAGCGCATGAGCCTGGGTGGGCAGTCGTCGATCCGTGGCTACAAGGACCAGATGCTGTCCGGCGACAGCGGCGGCTACTGGCGCAACGACCTGCGCTGGAGCCGCCCGGTGACCTGGGCCTGGCTGCAACCGGTGCTCAGCGAATACGGCGCCAGCCTCGGTTATGACCAGGGCGTGATCAGCCGCGACCGTTACAACGCCGAGCAGCATGGGCGCATGAGCAGCAACTCGGTGGAGCTGTTTGCCCGTGGCAAAAACGTCGCCGCCAGCGTGACCTTTGCCCACTCTTTGGAACGACCGGCCGCTATCACAGAGCGTGAAGCGCCGATCTATTTCCGTATGGATTTTTTCCTTTAATTTTTTTACCGCCTTCGGGTATCGAGACACAACATGGACGTTCGCCAGTTCGCCTTCCTCGTGCGCCAGCCTTCTGCTGCCGTAAAAAGCCGTTCCCACTTTTTGGGGCTGCCTAAACGCGGGTTGGCGTTGATCCTGGCCAACGCGATGTTCTGGCACCCGTTGCTGGCCCAGGCCGACGGCATTGTGGTCAGTGCGCCGGGCACAGGCCTCGCGCAGGCGGGCAATGGCGTGCCCATCGTCAATATCGCCGCACCGAATGCCAATGGCCTCTCGCACAACCAATTTCATGACTATAACGTCGGTGCCAACGGCGTCATCCTCAACAACGCCACCGACCGCACCCAGGCCACACAACTGGGCGGCATCATTGTCGGCAACCCGAACCTGCGCGGCACCGCTGCCAATATCATCCTCAACGAAGTCAACGGTGGCAGCCCCAGCCAACTGCGCGGCTACACCGAAGTGGCGGGGCAGTCGGCCCATGTGATTGTCGCCAACCCGTATGGCATCAGTTGCAACGGTTGCGGCTTTATCAACACGCCGCAAGTCACGCTGACCACCGGTAAAGCGGTGATCGAAAACGGCCAGATCAGCCGCTATCAAGTCGATCAAGGCAACGTCGCCATCGAAGGCGCGGGCCTCAACGCGACCAATGTCGACCAGTTTGAAATCATCACCCGCGCTACCACCATCAATGCGCAGATCCAGGCGAAAAAACTCACCATCGTCGCCGGGCGCAACGATGTGGACGCACGCACTTTAAATGCCACCGCACGGGCGGCCGACGGCAGCCAGGCGCCAGACCTGGCGATTGACTCGTCGGCGTTGGGCGGCATGTATGTGGGCGCGGTCAAGCTGATCGGCACCGAGGCCGGTGTGGGCGTGAAGCTGTCGGGCGATATGGTCGCCGGTGGTGATATCCAGATTGATGCTGCGGGCAATGTGGTCATGGGCACAACCACGGCAGGCACCTCTGTCGCCGTCAAAGCGGCCAGCTTGCAAGCCAAGGCGGCGGTCTACGCCGGTACTGATCTGTCGGTAAACACCCAAGGTGCGCTCACCACGCAACAAACCCTGGCCGCCAAGGACAGCATCGCGCTGGACGCCGGTGGCCGCTTGACCAACAACGGGATCATCGAAGCTGGCGTCAACGCCGATAACAGCCGCAATGCCCAGGGCGATGTGCGCTTGACCGCGCAGGCCATCGACAACACCGGCAAAACCGTGATCGCCAGCCGCGACCTCAGCGTCAACAGCGGCGAACTGGCCAACCAGGGCGGTACCTTGAGCGCCCGGCGCGACGCACAGTTGACGGCCACGCAGATCGACAACCAGAACCAGGGCCGCCTCCTCAGCGCAGGCAGCCTTGGGATCACCGCCGGGCAACTGCTCAACAGCCAAGGTGGTTTGGTCACCAGCACCGGCAACCTCACGGCGGGTATCGGGCAACTGATCAACCGCAACGGCGAGCTGTCGAGCCAGGCGCAGGTCACGCTGCAACTGAATGAACTGGATAACGTCGCCGGCCTGGTCTCGGCCGGCCAATCGCTGAGCCTGAATGCGACGGGGCTGATCAATAACCAGGGCGGGCGAATTGCATCGCGTCAGACGGCACAGGTTAATACTGGCGCCCTCGACAACAGCCAAAAGGGCTCGCTCACCAGCCAAGGCTCACTGACGTTGAGCCTCAACCAAGGTCACTGGGATAACCGCAACGGCCTGATCAACGCCGGCGGTCAATTGACCCTTAACAACCTCAACACGGTCGATAACCGCCAAGGGGAAATCTCCAGCGCGCAGTCATTCCTCCTGGCCGCCAACAGCCTCGACAGCGGCGCCGGTAAAGTGCTCAGTGACCAAGACCTGACCCTGCGTATCGCCGGTGCAATGAACAATGCGTTGGGCCTGGTTTCGGCGTCGAACCTCGACGTCAACGCCGCCAGCCTGAACAACCAGGGCGGCAAGCTCCGCGCATTTAATCAACTGACGGCGAACACCGCAGGCCTGCTGGACAACCGCGGCGGCGAGTTGCTGGCCACCGACCTGGCGTCCACCACGGGTGAATTAAACAACAACAGTGGCCGCCTGCAAGGTGATCGTTCCCTGGTGCTCAGCAGCGGCGTGGTGTCCAATCAGCGCGGTACATTGGCGGCAGGTGCAACGTTTACCCTCAATGCATCCCGCCTGGACAACAGCGCAGGCACGCTCACCAGCGACGGCGTGTTGGTCGCGGTGATTGCCGGACAATTGCTCAACCAGACCGGTCTGTTTGCCGCCAAAGGTGATGTACGCCTCAGCCTGGGTAGCCTTGATAACCAACAGGGCAGTCTCGTCGCCCGTAACCTCACCGTGCAATCAAGCGGCCCGCTGAACAACCAGCGTGGCACCTTGCGCGGTGACGTCGCATTTAATTTGAACGCCGGCCAAGTGGATAACAGTGAGGGCGGCCGCATCAGCGCGGGCCAAATGCTGAATGCTGGTATCAGTGGTCTTGATCAGCACAACGATGGTCGATTCTTCGGCCAGGGTGACGTAAGCCTCAACCTCAATAATGGGCATTTGAATAACCAGGGCGGCACGATCAACGCCCCTGGCCAATTACTGCTGAGCAACCTCGCCAGCGTCGATAACCAAGGCGGCGAAATTTCCAGCGCCCAGGCGTTTACCCTGGCCGCCGATACCCTGAATAACCAGCACGCCAAGCTCCTCAGCGAGCAGGGTTTGGCCCTGCGTATCGCCCACGCACTGGATAACACGCAAGGCTTGATCTCGGCTAAAACGCTGGATGTACGCGCCGCCAGCCTGACTAACCAAGGCGGCACGCTCAGCGCGGGTGATGGCCTGATCGCACAGATCGACGGAGCATTGGATAACCGCAGTGGCAAGCTATTGGCGCGCACGGCGTCGGTCAACAGTGCGTCGCTGGATAACCGCGAGGGCCTGCTGCAAGGCGACGCGATGCTCTCGCTCAACAGCTCAGGCTTGATCGACAATCGCCAGGGCACGCTGTTCGCCGGGCAGGCGCTGGACATCACCGCTACGCGCTTGGACAACTGTGGCGGTAAGCTGACCAGCGACGGTCGCCTTACTGCGTTGATCAGCGCGCACCTGTTGAACCAGGCCGGGCTGTTCAGCGCAACCGGCCCGTTGCTGGTGAGTGCGGCAAGCCTGGACAATAGTGCCAAAGGCAATATCCACAGCCAGGCGGGTGTAAACCTTGACCTGAACCACGGCCACCTGAATAACCAAGGCGGCTTGATTCACGCGCCGGGCACGCTGCTACTGAGCAACTTAAGCAGTGTCGATAACCAGTCCGGGGAAATTTCCAGCGCCCAGGCCCTGGCGTTTACCGCAGGCAGCCTCGACAACCGAGGCGGCAAGTTGCTCAGCGAGCAAGGGCTTTTGGTGCGCGTTGCCGGCGCGCTGGACAATACCAAAGGCTTGGTCGCTGCCACGGGGTTGGACCTGCACGCAAACAGCCTGGTTAACGCTGAAGGCAAGCTGAACGTCCGCGATGATCTGGCACTGTCCGTCGACACTGCCCTGGACAATCACCACGGTGAAGTCATCGGTGCTACCACCACCTTGAGCAGCATGAGCCTGGATAACAGCCAGGGACTGTTGCAGGGTGACCGCTTGCTTAACGTCACTACCCGCGGCATCGCGATCAACCGTGGCGGTCGGTTTGTCAGCGGTCAGCAGGCGGCCTTGGCGATTGAGCAATTCGATAACCGTGGCGGTAGCGTAACGGCAACCGGGCCGATGCAGGTAAGCGCCACGCAACTGGACAACCGCGAGGGTGGCTTGCTCAATGCACGCCAGTCGCTGGTGGTGAAAGTTGATAGCCTGAATAACCAGGGCGGCGAAGTCTCCAGCCTCACCGACCTGTCGTTCAACGGCAGGCAGTTCGACAACAGCAACAAAGGTCGACTTTTAGCGAACGGCGCACTGAGCCTGAAACTGGACCAACTGAACAATCAGCAAGGCACCGTACGCAGTGACAAGAGCCTGACCCTGCAAACCGCCACACTGAACAACGACAGCGGCCGCCTCAGCGGCGGTGCGGCTTTGGATCTGACCGCCAGCGGCGTACTGACCAACCGCAGCGGCGAGCTGCTCAGCGCGATGGCGTTGACCGTGAGCAGCGCCAGCATCGACAACCGCGGCGGCAAAATGATCGGTGACGGCGCTGTGCGCATCACGACCGGCGCGTTGAATAACCAGAGTGGCGGGCGCCTGACCAGTGCTGATCGCCTGGCGCTGACGGCAGGGAACGTGGACAACCGTTTTGACGGCCACATCGCCAGTAACAAGGCACTTACCGCCAGCCTCGCGGGCCTGGACCAACGCAACGGTGGGCAGCTCTACAGCACCAGCGACGTGAGCCTGGACATGAATCACGGCGCTCTTGATAACACCGGTGGCTTGATCCATGCGCCGGGTCAGTTGCTGTTGAAAAACCTCTCCACGGTCGCCAACCAGTACGGCGAAATTTCCAGCGAGCGTGCCTTCACCCTGGCCGCACAAAGTCTGGATAACAGCAACGGCCATGTGCTCAGTGATCAGGCGCTGACCCTCAAAGTCGACCAAGCGCTGATCAACCTCAAGGGCGTCATTTCTGCGGCAGGCCTGGCTGCTCAAGCTGGGCGACTGGATAACACCCACGGCGTATTCAGCAGTTCCAACGACCTCGCGTTAACGTTGGCGGCTGACCTGCATAACGACGACGGCGAAGTCTCCAGCGGCGGCGCCACAGTGGTCAACGCGATGACCCTGAATAACCGCAACGACGGTCATGTGATGGGCGACATCAGCCTTGACTTGACCACCCGCGGTGCACTGTTCAACCAGGCCGGCACCTTGGGCGCCGGCCAGCGTTTGAACGTGACCGCGGCCAGCCTGGATAACAGCCAGTCCGGCAGTCTGGCGACCGATGGCAGCCTGACGGTGAAAGTCGACGGCCTGCTCGATAACCAAGCCAAAGGTGCCGTGCTCGCCAAAGGCGTGATGGACATCCAGGCTGGGAGCGTGGACAACCGCACCGGTCGCCTGTCCGGACAGAACCTGCTGACCCTGCGCAGCAATAGCCTGGATAACCGTGGCGGCGCGGTGCGCGCCAATCAGGGGCTGAACCTGCACGTCGGCCAGCTCGACAACCGTGAAGGTGTGCTTAACAGCAAGCAGGCGCTGGCACTCGACGGCCAGTCCTTGAACAACCAGAACGGCCTGACCAGCGCGATTGGCCCGGTACGCCTGGCCCTCGATACCGTTGAAAACGCCAAAGGGCGCATCGCCAGCCAGGATGATCTGGACGCCACGATTGGCGTGCTGAATCAGCAGGGCGGTCAGTTGGTCGCGAAGGGTAATCTGAGTCTCAACGCTGCCACCGTGGATAACCAGAACGGCGGTTTGCTCGCCGCGACAAAAGTGCTGAAACTCAAGGCAGGCAGCACCGACAATCGCAGCGGGGAAATCTCCAGCCAGCAGAGTGTCGATTTCAGCGGGCAACGCCTGGATAACAGTGCAGGCAAGTTGTTGGCCGGCACTGCGCTTGAATTGGCGATGGCCGAGGTGATCAATCAGGCCAAAGGTTTGATCTTTGCCCAGGACGCTCGGCTTACCGGCACTGCAGTAGATAACACCGATGGCACTGTTGGCGCTCAGCGTGCTTTGGCGCTTCAACTGAAGGCAGGCCTGGACAACACAGGCGGCAAGCTCACCAGCGAAGGCTCGATGGCGCTGGCAGGCCAGCGTATTGACAACACCAGCGGCAAAATTTCCAGCGCAGGACCGTTGACCCTTGTGAGTGCAGCGGCGCTAATCAACCAAGGCGGCACCGTCGAAAGCGCCCAAAACCTCACACTGACCAGTGCCAGCCTGGATAACACCAACGGCCTGCTCAAAAGCCAAGGCCTGGCAACCGTTAACACCGGACAGTTCACCAACGGCATCGACGGCCGTGTGATCAGCGCCGACAAGCTCGACCTCAGCGCCACCCAGCTCACCAACAGCGGGCATATCGCCAGCGTCGGCGCAATGAATGCCAGCGTCACCGGCCTGACGCAATTGGACGGCGCCGAACTGGTCAGCACCACACAACTCAACCTTGACCTGCACCACGGCGCACTGGTCAACGCGGGTGTGATCAACGCACCGCTGCTGACACTGAACAACCTCGCCAATATCAACAACCGCGACGGCGAAATCTCCAGCCAGAACGCTTTTACCTTGGTCGCAAAAAACCTGGATAACAGCAACGGTAAACTGATCAGCAACCAGGCACTGACCCTGCGTGTCGACCAACTGCTGGCCAACCTCAAAGGCCATCTCAACGCCGCCAGCCTGGATGTGCGCAGCACTCGCCTGGACAATACCGAAGGCGTGCTCAGCGGGCGTGGCGATGTCACCCTCAGCGCCAGCCAATTGTTCGATAACCAACGCGGCAGCGTGATCGCCGACGGTGCCTTGTTGCTGACCAGCGCAACGCTGGACAACCGCAATGGCGAGATCGCGGGCAAGGCGCTTGCGACGATCAGCGCCAGCAACCTCGATAACCAAAACGGCAAACTGATCAGCACCGACGAGCTCAACCTGCGCGGCGCAAACCTTGATAACCGCAACGGTCTGGTAGGTGCCACAAAAGCGCTGAAACTCGACGTGCAGACGCTCGACAACCGCACCGGCGAATTGACCGGCAACGCCGACGTCAGCGTCACCGGTCAGCAGCTCAACAACAGCGACAAAGGTGTGGTGTTCGCAGGCGGTACGTTAAGCCTTGCAGTCGATCAGGTCATCAACCGCACCCTCGGCGAACTCAACGGCGAGCGCCTGACGCTGACCGGCTCCATGCTGGACAACAACGGCGGCAAGCTGCTCAGCCAGCAATCGCTGAAGCTGGATCTCGCCGGTGATTTCGATAACAGCCAGGGTGTACTTAGCAGCGAAGACGCATTGGCCGTCAAAGCCCGCAGCCTGAATAACAGCAAAGGCAGCCTGTCCAGCGCCAATGGTTTGAGCGTCGCCGTCACCGACAGCCTCAATAACAGCGAAGGCAAACTGGTCACCGACGGCGGCCTGACACTGCAAAGCGCCAATCTTGGCAACCAGCAAGGCATCATCAGCGGCAAAGGCCCGGTCACGGTCAGCACGGGCGAGCTGAACAACCAAACCGGCCGCCTCAACAGCGGCGACACCCTGGCCCTGACCACCGCACAGTTGACCAACGGCGGCAGCATCGGCAGCGCCAAGACGCTGACCGCCAGCGTCACCGGGCTGGATCAGCAGGGCGGTAAGCTGTTCAGCAACGCTGGCTTGAGTCTCGACCTGAACAACGGCCAACTGAAGAACCAAGGCGGATTGATCAACGCTATTGGCCCGCTGACGCTTAACAACCTCAACAGCATCAATAATCAGAACGGTGAAATCTCCAGCGCCCAAGCCTTTACCTTGGCCGCGCAAAGTCTGGATAACAGCAACGGCAAGCTGCTGAGTAATCAGGGCCTGACCCTGCGCGTCAATCAAGCCCTGGCCAACCTCAAAGGCCTGATCGGCGCCGCCAGCCTCGACGCTCACGCAGGCTCCGTCGACAACCGAGGCGGCACTTTGAATAGCCGCAGCGACTTGCAACTGACCAGTGATGGCCTGCTGAACAACCAGGACCAAGGCTTGATCAGTGCCAAGCAAACCCTGAATCTCAACGCCGCCGGCCTCGACACCGGCAACGGCGGTGAGGTCTCGGCCAAAGGTGTGTTGACCGCGAACCTCAACGCTCTGGCCCTGGCGGGCGGTCGCGTTGTGGGTGAGCAGGGAATGACCCTGGACCTCAACAACAGTGATTTGGACAACCGCAACGGTCTGCTGCTGACTAACGGCCCGCTGACCCTGAAAAACCTGGGCGACCTTAATAACCAGGGCGGTGAAATCTCCAGCCTGCAAAGCTTCGCTTTGACGGCGCGCAACCTGGACAACCGCGCCGGCAAGCTGATCAGCAGCCAAGTGCTGACTGTCAACGCGGACACCATGAACAACACCGCCAGAGGCCTGCTGTCCGGCTGGCAAGGTCTGAACGTCAGTGGTGGCAACCTCGATAACCGTAACAACGGCACGCTCTCCAGCCGCAGCGGTGCAATCGATGTGCGCCTGAGCGGCGCGTTGCAAAACAACAACGAAGGCGCGCTGGTTAGCCAGGGCCGCTTGGGCGTCAGTGCCGCCAGCCTGGATAACAGTGGCAAAGGCGTACTTTCCAGTGGCGATGGGCAAACGCTTATCGTGACCGGTGCGCTGACCAACGCCGATGGCGGTTTGATCGAAAGCGGCACCACGCTGGATCTGCAAGCGGTAACACTGACCAACCAAAGCACGATCAACGCCCAACAAGCGATGACCGTCACCGGCACCGACCTGAACAACAACGCCGGCACGTTGGCCACCAACGGTCGCCTGACCCTCAACCTGCTCGGCACCCTCAACAACAGCGGCGGCAGCATTGCCAGTTCCGGCCCACTGCTGCTGCAACGGGTGATGCAGGTCAACAACGACGCCAAGGGCAGAATCATCAGCCAAAGCCTGCTGACGCTGTTCGCCGGTGGCCTGAACAACAGTGGCGGCGGCACCCTTGCCAGTAAGGATCGTGTCGCGATCACCAGCACCGGCATCGTGCAAAATACTAACGACGGCCTGATCTATAGCCAGGACGCCGACGTGCAATTGAACGCAGTGGGATTGAATAACGCCAAGGGCAAGGTTCAGGGCCAGACCGGCCTGAGCCTGGGCGTCAGCGGTGACCTCAATAACCAGGGTGGCACACTCCAGGCCCATAGCCTGAACCTGACTGCCAACCGCCTCGACAACCAGAACGGCTTCATCGCTGCGCAGACCGGCGATGCAGTGGTCAATGCCAACTACTTCGCCAATGCCAACGGCGGGGTGTATGCCACCGGCTTGATGCGAGTCAATGGTGCACAGCTGGACAACAGCGCCGGGCAAATTGCAGGTCGCGCGGTTGAGCTGAGCGCTGGTGGCGCGTTGATCAACCGCAGCGGTGTGATTGAAAGCGATAGCTCCCTGAGCGTGACAGGCGCCAGTGTCGACAACCAAGGCGGGCAACTGCGCGCGCTGGGCCGTAGCGGCAAAACCAATTTCCAGCTCGGCGGTGCGTTCGATAACCGCAATGGACGACTGGAAACCTCCAACGCTGACCTGACCCTGAATGCCGGCAGCTTCCTGAACCAGGGCGGCAGTCTGCTGCACGGCGGCACCGGCACTTTTGATATCGCCACCGCCAACCTGATCAATGCCGGCGGCAATCTGGTGACCCGTGGTGGCCTGACCCTGGCCGCAGACAGCTGGACCAACAGCAGCGTGATCCAGGCCGGGCGCCTGACGGTCAACGTCAATACCTTGAACCAGACCGCCAGTGGCCAGTTACTCGCCTCCGACAGCCTGACGGGCAACGGCGGCAACTGGAATAACGATGGCCTGATCGCCAGTGACGGCACGGCCAATCTGACGCTGGCCGGCAGTTATGGCGGCAATGGGCGCTACAGCAGCCTGGGCAACCTGGGCTTGAGTGCCGCGCAGATAACCGTGAATGAAGCCGCCAGTGTGGCAGGCGGCGGCGCTTCCCAACTGACCACCGGGGGCCAACTGCTCAACCGGGGGCGTTTGACCTCCAGCAGCGACCTGCGCATCAACGCCGGCAGCATCGTTAACACCGGCACGTTGGGGGCTTCACAGAACCTGGTGCTGACGGCACAAAGCCTGCTCAACGACCACGCCGCCAGCGGCATCGGCGCACGTGGTTTCCTGTTCAGTGGCCAGGATTCGACCTTCAACCTCGGCAGCCTGACCAACAACTATTCGGATATCTACAGCCTGGGCAACCTTACGGTGGCCGGTGTAGCCGCTGGCACTCTGGCGCAGAGTGTGCGTAACGTTTCTGCCAGCATCGAGAGTGTGGGCGACCTCAGACTGTCGGCCAATGACGTGGTCAACGAGCGCGAGAAATTCACCCTCAACCAGCAGCTGACCTCGGTGGGCGTGAGCATCCGTTGCACCCAGCATTGCAGCGGCGGTTGGAGCGACCGGCGCCCGGCGGTGTCCCTGAGCCGCACGGTTGAGAGTGTGATCGAAGCGAACTCGCCTTCCGCCACGATCAGTTCGGGGCGCAACATGGTGATTACCGGTCAGAACTTCACCAACCGCCATAGCGTGGTGTCGGCTGCTAACGATCTGTCGATCAGCGGCGAGAACATTCTGAACCTGGCGGCCACCGGTGGTTCCGGCTCCCAGAGCCAGGAGTACGGCGGCATTACCAAAATCTCCAAAGGCCAATACAACCAGATGGTCGCCGCGGTGCAGGCCTATAACCGTGCGCACCCGCAGGGTTCGCCGGTGGATGAGGCGGCGTTTGCGGCCTTGATGACGCGGTTCAGCCCGTCGCTGTTTCCCGGCATCAACCAGCCCATCGCGGTACAAGGCGGCACCCAGGTGGTGGCCCCGGCGATTATTCAGGCCGGTGGCAACGCTGCGCTCACCGCCAGTAAAAGCATCAACAACATCAACGTGATCAAGACCGCGCTGGCGGTTGATGGCCGTTCGCTGGACACCGGCGTAGGCGCCAACAAAACCCGGGTGGTAGTGCTCAATGCACAATTGCCGCCCGACCTTGCCCAACAGCAGGTCAACCCCTTGACCCTGCCGGGCTTCGGTTTGCCCAGCGGGCAGAACGGATTGTTTCGTTTAAGTGGCCAAAGTGGCACTACGGGGCAGGCAGGTGCTGGTAATCAGGATTGGACGCTGGGCAGCGCCAGCCTGGACCCAAGCCAACGCCAACAAGCCCTGCCTGGCGCCCACGAACGTGTGATTCAGGTGGGTGGCGCGGCGCAAGTGACCACCAACACGCGCCAAGTTGCCGTGGCTGCTCGTGAAGCCGGTGTCGTCAACGCGGTTGCCAGTGCCATTGATACCGGCGCCGTGGGCAGCGCCGATGTGCAGCCCCTGCCACCGGGTCGCACCAGTGGCGTAGACATCACCCGCGTCGATGGCATTGACGCCCGCAATCCTACGGGTGTCCCCGAGCCTGCGGTCGATGGTTCGCGGCCGGGCATCGACCTGCCTGCCGTAACGCCAGGCGATAGGGTTGTGCATACGTCATCTGACGGGGCTCTCCCTGATCTGCGTGTGCCGGGCTTGTCGACCGTTGCGCGCAGTAACGACGTTGCTGCGATCGCACCGCCGGATACCCAACTGCCGGGCCTTACCCCGGCGGCCCACGACGTACCCGTTGTCGGTAACGTACAGCCACCGCAGGTCAGCCAACCCACGGCATTGGCCAGCCAAACCATCAGCCGCGTCCAGGGCCTGCCGGAAAGTCGTGCCGTATCGCAACCGCACAAATACCTGATCGAAACCAACCCGGTACTCACCGACCTCAAGCAATTCATGAGCTCGGACTACCTGCTGCAAGGCGTGGGCTACAACCCGGACGAAAGCTGGAAGCGCCTGGGCGATGGCCTCTACGAACAGCGTTTGATTCAGCAGGCCGTGCAAGCACGCACCGGCCAACGCTTTATCGACGGCCAGACCACCGACGAAAAACTGTTCAAGTACCTGATGGACAATGCCATCAGCAGCAAGCAGCAACTGAACCTGTCGATGGGCGTCAGCCTCACCTCGCAACAGGTCGCGGCGTTGACGCATGACATCGTGTGGCTGGAAGAGCACGAAGTGAACGGTGAAAAAGTCCTGGTGCCGGTGCTGTATCTGGCCCAGGCCAACAACCGTCTTGCACCCACCGGAGCCTTGATCGCGGGTAACGACCTGAACCTGATTGCCGGCGAAAACCTGGTTAACGCCGGCACCCTGCGGGCCACCAACAACCTGTCGGCCAAGGCCGCCAACGACTTGACCAACAGCGGGTTGATCGAAGCGGGCAACCGCCTGGACCTGCTGGCGGGCAACAATATCGTCAACAAAGCCGGAGGCATCATCAAAGGGCGTGATGTGACGTTGACCGCCATTAATGGCGATGTGATCAACGAACGCAGCGTGACCGGTTGGGATGACAAAGGGGCAGGGTACTCGCAGCATCGCGATTATGTGGATAGCGCTGCGCGGGTTGAGGCGGCGAATGATCTGAGTATCAAGGCGGGGCAGGACTTCTCAAACCAGGGCGCAGTGTTGCAGAGCGGGCGCGACACCACTATTCAGGCCGGGCGCGACCTGAGCTTTGGATCGGCAGAGCAGGTCATCAGCTACGCCGGAGGTCGCAACAGCAGCAGTACGGTGACCCAGCACGGTTCTTCTGTCAGCGTGGGTCGTGACCTTTCGGCCGTGTCTGGTCGGGATTTGACGGCTATTGCTAGCCAGATTGAGGCCAAACGTGATGTCGCTATGTCGGCTACTGGGGATCTGAGCCTGATCTCTGCGGCGGATGAGCAACACTCAGCGTACAACTCGAAGAAAGTTAAGGCTCAAGAAGACCATGTAAGTCAGGTGTCGACTACGGTAAAAGCCGGACGGGATGTGTCTTTGAGTGCAGGGCAGGACTTAGCCGTTACGGCTAGTCGGGTTTCCGCTGGGGATGAAGCGTATCTGTTTGCCGGTAAGGATTTGAATCTCAACACTGCCGAGGACAGCGATTACTCCTATTACTCCAAAACCAAAAAAGGATCATGGGGTAAAAAGAGTAAAAAAATGAGTGAGAGTGAAAGCGATATTGCTATCAGCTCATCCATTGATGCGGGCAAGAAGGTTGTTATTTCTGCATCTCAGGATATCAATCTTGAAGGGGCGAAAATCAACAGTGGCGGTGAGCTGCTGGCTACCGCTGGGCACGACATCAATCTGGAGGCTGCGCAAAACTATTCCAGTCAGGCCAGCGCTTCC
The DNA here is from genome assembly GCF_014268205.2 of Pseudomonas sp. OE 28.3. Classification (NCBI taxonomy): domain Bacteria; kingdom Pseudomonadati; phylum Pseudomonadota; class Gammaproteobacteria; order Pseudomonadales; family Pseudomonadaceae; genus Pseudomonas; species Pseudomonas sp. OE 28.3. The sequence goes on along the minus strand of NZ_CP077082.1, from coordinate 4,673,658 downwards.
TCCAAAAAAGGGATGTTTTCGAGTAAGTCTCGCAGCCAGTCGAGCAGTCAAACAACGCTCAATAGTACCGAGCTGGTTGCCCAGTCAATCAACTTGCGAGCGGATAACGACATTTCTCTAGAGGCTGCGGCTTTGCGGGCAGAGGGCGCCGTAAAGCTCAACGCTGGCAATGACGTTGAAATCGGCACGGCACAGGTGCAACAAACCTCAAGCCAATCAAAGCAGTCCAGCAAAGTCGGTCTGTCCCTAACTGTTGGTATGTCTGCGACGCAGAAAGGCCAGCAGGCCCAGCAAAGTGCCTCGCAAAGCATCGGCAGTGACATCAGCGCTGATAGCTTGCAGATCACCAGCGGTCGCGATACCTCCGTGCGCGGAAGTACGTTGGTCACTGACCACGATCTGCGGATCAACACGGGACGCAATCTTGAAGTGGTCAGTGCTGAGAACAGTGAAAGCGCCAGCTCCAAGGCCAATAGCAAAAAGGTCGGAGAGGTAGGTTCCTGGTGGCAAAGTGCGACGGGTGTCGTTAAGACCAAGAAAACCGAGCAGAGCGAAACCACGCGTCAAACGGGTAGCCAGATCGCCTCGCTGGGGGGGGACGTCGGCCTTTCAGCAGGCGAGCAATACACCCAAATTGCCAGCCAGGTTGTTGCGCCTAAAGGCGACATCGATATCAAAGCCAAGCATGTGGACATCGTGGCTGGCTTCGACACCCTCAAAGCCAGCAATACGGCGAGTACCAGCCGCACGGCAATTGGCGGGACGGTCAGCGTTCCAATGGTTGACGCGTTGCGAAGCCTCCAGGGAACGGCTGAGTCGGCTCAACAAACCAGCGACGGCCGCATGCTTGCGCTGTCTGCCGTCAATGCCGCCATGAGTGCCAATGCGGCCATCGAGGGTGGCCAGGCGTTGATGGGCAAAAACCTCACTGGGGTAAAGATCAGCGTCAACTTGAGCGACAGCCGCAGCCACAGCGAGAGTGAGCAAAGTGGTCGCAACGTGGTCGGCAGCAGTGTGGTTGCAGGGGGGGACGTCAACATCACTGCCAAGGGGGCGGGCGCTGATAGCAATTTAAATGTGGTGGGCAGTCGGATTGACGCAGGAGGTGACGCCAACCTTAAGGCTGACGGCAAAATCAATCTGCTCGCTGCACAAAATACGGCACATCAGGAAAGCACCAATAACAACAGCGGCTGGAGCGCGGGTGTTGGTTTCAGTTTTGGTGGGCAGCAAAACGGGTTCACATTGGACCTGGCGGCCAACAAAGGCCGGGGTATGTCCGATGGTGATGACGTCACTCAGACCAACACGTCCGTAAAGGCTGGGCAGACGGTGCGCCTTGATAGCGCTGGGGATACTAATCTCAAGGGGGCGGTCGTTACCGGTCAGCAGGTTCGGGCCAACGTGGGCGGCGATCTCAATATCGAGAGCCTGCAAGACACCAGCACCTATCGCTCGGAACAACTGAGTGCAAACGTCGGGGTCAGCATTTGCGTACCACCGTTCTGTGTGGGCATGAGCAGTGTCAGTGGTGGCATTGGTCAGCAAAAAATGCACAGCGACTATGCCAGTGTCAGTGATCAATCAGGCATCAAGGCGCGCGACGGTGGATTCCAGATTGAGGTTAAGGGTAATACCGACCTCAAGGGCGCAATCATCGCCAGCACTGATAAAGCAGTCGCTGATGGTAAGAACACGCTCACAACAGGCACGTTAACCAGTTCGGACATCAAGAACAAAGCCGATTACGACGCCACCAGTATCAATCTGAGCGGTGGCTACAGCGCTGGCGGGAAGGTTGGCAGGGATGCGAACGGCAACGTTGATGCCACCAAGACCGGTACACCAGTGGCTGATAAAGGCGGGTTCGGCGTCAACGCCCCTGTTGCGCTGTACGCCGGTGACAGCTCCAGCAGTAAAACCTTGAGCGGTATCAGCGGCGCAGCAGTGACGGTTACTGACAGCGCCAAGCAGCAGGCGTTGACCGGCCAGACGGCCGAGCAAGCTGTGGCTGCAATCAATACTGACGTGTCCAGTGATCGAGATGGCAGTAACAAGCTAAAGCCAATTTTCGACGCGAAGGAAATTCAGGTCGGTTTCGAGATTACCGGCAAGTTTGTTCAGAACGTCGCGGCGTATCTGGAGACTCGCGGCCGTGAGGCGGATACGCTGCGTAGCGACGCTGAAAAGGAATTTGCCAAGTCCCGCGACCCTGAAGTCGACCCTAACGTACAAGCGGTTCATCGACAGAAATACCTGGACCTGAATAAACAAGCCAATGCCGTCGCCGCTGATTGGGGCGCGGGCGGTACCTATCGACAAATCGCGACCGCATTGGTCGCGGGTGCGAGCGGCAACGTAACCGGTGGTGGTGCGCAGTTTGCACAGAACATGGTCGTTAACTACGTCCAGCAACAAGGCTCGGACTACATCGGCAAACTGGTCATCAAGGGGCTGAAAGAAGGCAGCCCCGAGCACGCCAGCTTGCATGCCATTCTCGGCTGTGCCGGTGCTGCCGCCAGCAGCCAGAGCTGCTCAGCGGGCGCGCTGGGTGGTTCGGCCAGTAGTTTACTCGCAGGCCTTTTCAACGAAACCAGCCCTAACGAAACCAGCGAGGAGCGAGAGGCCAAGCGCAACATTATCGCGTCGATGGTGACCGGCATTGCTGCAATGAGCAACCCGAACGGCGCGGCGACGGCTACTAACGCTGCGATTGCGAACGTCGACAACAATTGGTTGGCGACCCAACAAATAGTCCAGATGGTCAAGGAAGTAGCAGAAGCCAAAACGCTCACCGAAAAAATGAAGGTGACGGGCAAGTGGTTATCTATTTCTGGTAGCCAAGATATGGCTTCAGCCAGCGCGCTCTTTAATAGTTTCAAAGACAGTATGGCAGGCGCTGGCATAGATACTCTGAACGGTGCAGTGGGTGTTCTGCGCGATCCAGTTGCAAGCATTGACGCTATGAACGCGTTCATATTGTCAGTGGAGGGGGAGAAGCTCTTCGGTGCGGCTGCCGCTGGCTTCAAGTCGCAAATTAGTCAGCTTCGCGATGCGCTGGTTGTTGGTGGTGATGAAAACGCCGAGAAGCTTGGTAAGCAAATGGGTGAGGCGGTGGCGTTGTACGCCCAAGTCATTGCTACCGGCGGAACAGGGGGAGCTGCTCAGGGCGCGTCAACACTTTCTAAAGCTGGCGTCGAGGTCTCTATCAATGGGTTCAAAGAGATTGCTGCAGCCACCAAGGCTGCGGGTGGTGTTGAAGGTAAGCTGGCCAAGTTTGAACGTGTAGGGCCACATCCGATCGATGTGCCCAATCACGTGCCGGTGGGCGGCCCCCAATACGTTAAAAGCGCCACGATTCAGGCCAATACGACAGTCGAACTCAGTGAGAGCGTAACGCTGCAGAGTGGGAAAGTGATTCCCAAGGGCAGCATTGTCACTGTCAGTGACGATACGATGAAGGTTGTGTACGCTGATGGGCGTAGTGAGCTTGCTTCATATTCGAAGGTGAATACGCCGCCGTTGCTGCTGACGGATGGGGCAAAAGGACCTGCGACCGATTTACTGTCTGGTGAAACAAAAGTAGTAGGTGATGGTGCACCAGCGGCTAACGATGCGAGTTTTACAGGTGCAAAAGATCTCACAACGAATCTTTCAGAGGTTTGGACTCTTAGACCGACTCAAAGAGGGGTAGACATTGAGTCATACCTTGCTAAAACTGAGTATTCACCGCAGAGCGGCTGGTATAACGTAGGGGCCGAAAGAAATGGATATTTCCCGCTTGTTGATTTTCAGAATGGTAATACGCTCGTCAGTCTGAAATCTGTAGATACGGTAGGAAGTACGTGGTTAGGCCGAATGCAAGATCATATTATAGATTTAGGTACAAACGGCGCGAAAGTCAATGGTCTACCAGCAAATATGGTGCTTGACCTGCGAGTTCAGCCTGGTGGTTCGGCTGCTGCTAAGTCGCTTGTCGAATTCGGCCGTGAATATAATGTCAAAGTGGTTGTTAAAGAATTCAAGTGAGATCTGAAAATATGAAACGATTCAAGTTTGTTTTTGATGTTGAATTGATCAGTGGTTTGCAGATGCTTGCCTTGGTTGGAGAGGTTTTAAATAAGTTTTCCTCCCCCTCGGTATTTTTTCTGCATGGGGTTAAGATTGATATCAAAACGCTTGAAAAGAAAATATTGAAAAAAAGATCATGGCCTAGTGGTTTGGTATCTGGTGGGTTTGAGCTCCGATTCGGGTTGCTTCCAGCACTGGGTTATTGCTTTTTGGTGCTAGAAGAATCAGAGGGTCATAATAATACTGAGTTGGAAGAGGAAATAGGACCTATTCTTGGTGTGGAAGGTTTTATTCAGGCATGGGTTTCTGATGTCGAATATGATTTTTGGCAGAACGCTACAGACCCTCTAGAGTATGAATGCGTGGGTCGTCCTCTTTCAGGTCTTCCAATGAAGTCTAATGGCTTGCCTCCCCCCTTGGATCAAATGGAAATTGATACATCAGGGAATCCTGGCCGTAACGTACTCAGACAAGGATATATTGAGGCGATTGGAAGTACTATGTGGCTAGGCAATCTCTTCTGGGAGAGAGTTGGCGTGGATAGATTCGCAAGCATTTCGTTGTTGGAAAGCCAGGAATTTAAAGTTTATGAGTGTGGTAGGTTATTGAAAGTTGTAACGTCTGATAAGGTTTTTTCTGATGATTCAACCCTAGAAAAACAACGTGCTCTCAGACAGATTTTATTTGGATTAAATTGACGGTTTAGATGGTGCAAAAGGACCAGGGCAGGTTATCCCTGATGCAATCAATCCACCCAAGATCAGCCGGGTTGAAGACCTGTTTGGGCAGACATTTGAAAGTATCCCGCTGTCGCACCTTCCCAATTGGAAGACCGGTTCGCTTGTAAATGATGGGGTGTTGGGCGAGCAACTGGCCCTGCAAACCCTTAACGAGAAAACCGGCCTCAATTTCAAACCTCTGCAAAACAGTAGTAACCACGGCTGTGATGGCTGCGCGGTTGCGATCAATGGCGATACGATTACCGTGTTGGTGATGGATGCGAAGTCTTCGGTGAATGGCGTGAATAAGGCACGCACGCCGCATGGAGATCCGGCGACAAGATTGAGAGGGTGGTTGGATAATGGTTCTATAACCCAATCCGATCCTGCGTTGGCTACAGCATTGGAGTCCGCGTTGCAAAGCGGTAGAGTCAAAGTCCAAGGCGTTACCGTTAAAGTCGGTTTGCCAGCAGCCGGTAAAACAGGTCAAGCAGAAATTAAGGTGGAATCATGGCCCAAGAAGTAAATCAGTTTGAACGTTTGGGTGTGAATCCAAGGTGGCCATCCTACAAATCAGTACTCGCTCGCATCGCCAGAGGGCCGCATGTTGAGGACGCGTTTTATGTCAATGAGATACGCAGATACGTCACCAGGGAGGATGCAAGGCCCACTGATCCAATGATGGTTCCAAATAAAAATAATGCGACAAGTATCATCCCAGAACGAATGGTTCGGAGCAGACTTTATAAAATTCTTGCCACTGCCCAAGACAACCCGCAATGGTTGCAAGAATTGGCTCATTGGATGCGCTACTACCAAGTAGGTGTTTGGCAATTATTCTTTTGGGCGCACCAGTATGATCAATTCCACGGCAACCACATTCGCCAGGAAAACTACAGCATCCAAACCGGTACCAACATGATGGCTGCGATGGCGATCTTGGGTTGGAAGGATGCCGTCATCCATCAGGGCTATCTCACTCATGCGGCGCTTAATCGCGGACATCAGTTGGTGATCGAGTACGAAGAGCAGCACCGCCGCGCCCAGGCCTTTATGCTGCGCGTGTTTGCCGATTGGGTGGGGGATGTATCGCACCTGTGGCCGGCCTATGCATATGATGAACCTATCTACGAAGCGCTACTGGCAAACTGGCGCACCGCCAACCCCGACGACTTGTTGCCCTGTTTGCTGGCCGCATGTGACCGCCACACCTGGCAAACCGGCAAAGACAGCCAGAAGACTTCTTACGATTTCAATCAGGATTGCCGCATGGAGCGCGTGCCGGTAGAAATCCTCTACATACTGCGTCTACGCCAATGGGAAGGCTTGCCCAATCCGCAGCAGATTGATCATCCGCTGATGGTCGCGCCCTTTGACCAATTGCCGCCCGAGCAGCCAGTGCCTGAGTTGGACGAATTGATGCAAGGTGTACTCAACCGTGCCAGAGAAGACTGGCCAAATTACGATGACGTGCTGTCTTTGCCAGCGCTGAAAGGTTGAATAGGGTGCAAAAGGACCAGGGCAGGTTATCCCTGATGCAATCAGTCCACCCAAGATCAGCCGGGTTGAAGACCTGTTTGGGCAGACATTTGAAATGTATCCCGCTGTCGCACCTTCCCAATTGGAAGACCGGTTCGCTTGTAAATGATGGGGTGTTGGGCGAGCAAAACCGGCCTCAATTTCAAACCTCTGCAAAACAGTAGCAACCACGGCTGTGATGGCTGCGCGGTTGCGATCAATGGCGATACGATTACCGTGGTGGTGAGGGATGCGAAGTCTTCGGTGAATGGCGTGAATAAGGCCGGTACGCCGCACGGAGATCCGGCGACGAGGTTGAGAGGGTGGTTGGGTAATAGCTCAATTGCCGATTCGGACCCAGCGTTACGTGATGCTTTGCAAGCAGCGCTGCGTTCTGAAAACGTCAAAGTCCAAGGCGTGACCGTCAAAGTCGGTGTTCCTGCCCCCGGTAAAACAGGTGTAGCAGAATTTAAGGTGGAACCATGGACCAAGAAGTAATTCAGTGCGAGCGCTCGGGCGTAAATCCGAAATGGCCCTCCTACAAAAGTGTGCTGGGGCGCATAGCCAAGGGGCCACACGTCTCAGATGAATACGAGTTGAATGGCATCCGTGAATATGTTGAGCGCGGCGATGCATTTGCGAAGCCGTCAATGCCTGTACCGAATAGTGACAACGTTACGCGTAGTAGCTCCGAATGGATGGCCGTCACACGAGCCCACAAGGTATTGGCAACCGCACCAGATAATCCGCAATGGCTTCTGGAATTGGCCCATTGGCTGCGCTATTACCAAGTAGGAATTTGGCAGTTGTTCTTCTGGGCGGGCCAGTTCGACATTATTGCCAAAGCGGCAGGCAATGATCGACGCCGCCAAAACTACAGCATCCAAACCGCCACCAATATGATGGCCGCCATGGCGATCCTAGGCTGGAAGGATGCCGTCATCCATCAGGGCTATCTCACCCATGCGGCTCTCAACCGTGGGCATCAATTAGTGATTGAGTACGAAGAGCAACACCGCCGCGCCCAAGCCTTTATGCTGCGTGTGTTTGCCGATTGGGTGGGCGATGTCTCGCATCAATGGCCTGCTTATGCTTACGACGAACCCATCTACGAAGCCTTGGTGGCCAAGTGGCGCACTCCCAGCCCCGACGACCTGATGCCCTGTCTGTTGGCCGCGTGTGACCGCCACACTTGGCAAACCGGTAAAGAGAGCCAGAAGAATTCTTACGACTTCAATCAGGACTGGCACTTGGAGCGCGTGCCGGTGGAAATTCTCTATCTCCTGCGCCTGCGCCAGTGGGAAGGTTTAGCCAATCCGCAGAAGATTGATCATCCGCTGCTGGCCGCGCCTTTTGACCAATTGCCGCCCGAGCAGCCAGTGCCTGAGTTGGACGAATTGATGCAAGGTGTGCTCAAACGCGCAAGGGAAGACTGGCCACAGTACGATGAAGTGCTATCTTTGCCAGCATAGAAGAGTTGAATAGGTGCAAAAGGGCCGGGGCAGGTTATAAGCGGTAAAGGAGACAGATTTATTTAATTTTCCGAGTCTTTTGTTAATTAAAAATCTGTCCAATTTTTGCCGTGGAAGGCATTGATCCGGTTTCTAATTTTCGAAACATCGGGGTGCCACCTACGCTGTTGGATTCATTCAATTTGATTGTTAAGCACGTTAAAGTGGTCGGAGAGTAGGTGTGAGCGAATCTGATTTTAGAGACATAAAGAGACAGCTGATTCGATACCTTTCAAGCGGACTTGACGAAAAGGCTGTTGACTATTTCAAGGAGTGTTCGCACTCACTGTCGGAGTCAACATTCGCTGAGTGTTTGGGCGATATTTGTTTCTATCAGCGTGACTTCGCCCAAGCCATAAAACATTATGAAGTGGCTACCCAATTGGCCCCCGGCCAGGTCATCGCGTGCTATCTTTTCCTGGCGGGTGTATCCAATGAGCGGGCGTCTAATTATGTCGACGCATTTAAGTATTATCAGGCCGCCATTGAAGCTGAACCGTCATTTGTCGATACGTATCTTGAGCTCGGTGCAATGTTGGTGAAGGTGGGGGATCTTGAAGGCGCCTTGCAGTGCTATGAAGATGCTATTGAAATAGAACCTGCAGACTTGGCGAGTCATGAAAGTCTGGCGTCGATTTTGGCTGAGCTTCGCAGGCGCACTCCGGAAAAATATGCTGATAAGTACTCAGCGTCCAAAGCGACAGTTGAAAAGATGAGGCGTTCCGGAAAGTCGACACCGTCGAATCGTCACGCCGCATGGTAAATAAATCCAAAAAAGCAGACGGACCCTGAGGGATCCCCCACATTTACCCTAAGCCCTGGGATTGATCGCGCCACTCATCACGCAGAGCTCGCTCCAATATTTCCAAGGGTAAAAGGGTACGGATTTATTTAGCTTGAAGAAGCCTTGTTTTCATTTTTTCCTGGATTTTATAGGTGATTCATGTTCGGGAAGTATGATTGTTTTCTGGATTCGATAGGGTCAGAAGATTATTGGTCGGATGTAGGAATTAATATCGCGGCCTCCAAGATCTCTCAGTTTGATAATTCAAACTGGGAGGAACTTGAGTTTGCTCTTCTGGCGAAGTCTGAAGTCTGGCGAGGTCGGTGCGCGGAGTCTCTCGGTGACTCGAATGATGAGCGGGCGTTGCGTGTTTTGCTAACGCTTCTAAAAGCTGGAGAGGAGTCGGTTGTCATTCATGCAATTGAATCAATTGAGTCAGTTTTTTTGGCTGGCTACATTCTTGACAGGGCACAGGTCATACGCGCTCTAGATGAGGGGTTTGAGGCAGACAGTAGAACGTTGAAGCTAATGGCGGCTACGTTGGTCAGGAAGTTGAGTGAGGCATGAAGGTTGCTCGGTAGCTGACAGAATCGATCCCCACTTCGAACTCAACGTTGTTCAACGTTCTGCAGGACAACGCGATCATTCAGGTGAACGCAGAAGGCAAGGCTATTTGGACGGCGACGGTTCAAAGCGGTAAGTGGCAAAAGACCCTGACCTTTCTAAAAGTTTCTCCCTCGTTGATCTGAGAGCGCGCAGAGCGGCCTTCATCTTTCGCGGGCAACCCTGTTAAGTCGGCGTTTGACTTGATTCCAGGTGGCTATGGTCCATTGGTCTACCAAGGGGCGGATACGTTACTTTCCGCCGGTGCTGGCTTTGGGAAAGTCCCTCTCGTGATGGGGGCTTCGGATGGGTTGAGGAAGGGTTCGATCTTCGGGGTTTTGGTTCCAAAGATGGATAATAATTTTATCATTCCGCTGTTAGGTACGAAAACGCCATTTGGTACTGCGCTGGGTGTGTATGTCGGCGGAGTGGGTTATAAGGGCTACGGCTTTTACGAGGAGGCTAAGGGTGACGGTAAGTAAGTTGATGTCTTCGGCGATAATGGCGGCGGGTATTTTAGTCGTAATGCTTTCCATAGGCTGCCTGCTGGCATTGTTGCCAGTCCTGTTTATTTCCGCAGGGTTTGAGGTGGAATTTGATGTGGTATTTGTATGGTTTGGAATGCCATTCTCGATTTTGTTTGCGTTGAGTTGGTTTTATAAGTATGCAGATTTCGCAAAATCAATCATCTTTAGGCGTTAGTGAGATGCGCCTGTGAGCAAGAGAACGTTGAAGCTAATGGCGGCTACGTTGGTCAGGAAGTTAAGTGAGGCATAAAGGTTGCTCGATAGCTGATAGTCACGCGGTGCATTGATTCAGTGTCTGCAGCACGTTTTTCGTGGCTCCGTTGCAGGTCGTGGAGCCAGATAGAGAAAAGCCTGCAGAAATGCAGGCTTTTTTGCCATTGGATTTGGCTGATCGTCGCAACTTTTCCTCTATACAATCCCTCTCCTTAGACCATAAAATGAGAACCATTATCATTAGTGTGGATCTGAAATGCAGCACGACAGCACCCCCTCGCCCGTCGCCCAGCTGTACGCCAATCACCACAGCTGGCTCCGAGGCTGGTTGCATCGACGGCTGGGGCATACGGCCGATGCCGAAGACCTCGCACATGACACCTTTATCCGCGTGCTGCGCTCCCAAGAGGACGTGCGTGAATTACGCCAGCCCATGGCATTTCTGGCCACCATCGCCAACGGCTTGCTGATCAACCGTTGGCGTCGCCAAGCCATCGAGCGGGCTTATCTGGAAGCGCTGGCGGCGCGGTCGGTGGCCGAGGAGCCTTCGCCGGAAGAGCGGCATCTGATGATCGAAACGCTGTTGCAGCTGGATTCGCTGCTGGTCGGTTTGTCGGGGCGGGTGCGGCAGATTTTCTTCTTGTCGCAGCTCGATGGCCTGACCTATCCGCAGATCGCCAAACAATTAAGCCTGACGGTGGCCCAGGTGCAGCGCGCCATGGGTAAGGCATTCAGTGTCTGCTATGCGAGCCGGTTTGAATGAGCAGTGTGGCGGTTGACCCGCAAGTGCGCGACAGTGCCATCGAGTGGCTGGTGCGCTTACAGTCCGGCTTGATGAATGCCGCCGACCATCAGGCTTTGCAGCAATGGCGCCAGGCCAACCCCGCGCATGAGTACGCCTGGCAGCGGGTCAGCAGCTTGCCGCTGTTGTTGCAACCAGGCGCCAATGTGTTGGCCGACGTCACGGCACGCCAGGCATTGCAGGCGGCCGGGACCGATCCTCAGCGCCGTCGTCGGGTGCTCAAGTGCCTGTTGGCGCTGGGGCTGCTCGGCGGCGTTGCCTGGCAAGGTGCGGACTCCACGCGGGTACGCGCGGCGCTGGCGAGTTATCGCACCCGCACCGGCGAGCGCCGACACTGGACCCTGGCGGACGGCAGTTCGCTGTGGCTGAACACCGCCAGTGCGGTCAACCTGGACGTGAGCGTAGGCCAACGCAGTGTGCAGTTGGTCGAGGGCGAGCTGGCACTCGATACGCCAGCGGGGTCTGCCTCGTTACAACTGCAAACCCCGAACGCGCTGCTTTATAGCCAGGGTGCCAACCTGTTGGTGCGCCATGATCATCAGAGCACGCAGGTGACTGTTTTGCGCGGGCGGGTGCAAGTGAGTGCGCGGCATCAGCCGACGCCCGTGCCGTTGCAGGCTGGCTGGCAGATAAACGTTGACGACTACGCAATCGGGCGCCCAAGCCCGGTTGACTTGTTGCTGGCCCAGGCCTGGATGCACGGCATCCTGCCTGCCGAACGCATGCGCCTGGATCAATTGATCGCCGAACTCTCGCGCTATCGTCCAGGCTTGCTGCGTTGCAGTGAAGCGGTGGCGGCGCTGCGCATCACCGGCAGTTTCCAGTTGGACGACACCGATGCCGCGCTGGCCCTGGTGGCCAAAACCTTGCCGGTGCGCATCGAGCGAAGAAACCGTTATTGGGTGACGGTGGTGCCCGCGTAAAGTTTTTTTTCGCCGACGCGATAGTTTTTTCGATCTGGCTTGGCCTTTAGGTATTACCCACCGGCACAGGTGGGTTTCGATCCCTAGGAGCCTTGCATGATTTCCCCCGTTAGTGTCTTGCGTCGTCATACGTTCAGCTTGTTGTTTCTCGGCCTGCAACCGTTGTGCGGTGAGCTGGTGTTGGCCGCCGGTGAACGCCCGTATAGCATCAGCGCCGGGCCGCTGGACCAGGTGCTGTCGCGCTTTGGTGCCGAAGCCGGGATCAGCATGGCGGGCAGTTCGCTGCTCACGGCGGGCAGGAAAAGCCAGGGGCTGCAGGGCGAATTCAACACTGAGAACGGCCTGGCCCAGGTGCTCTCGGGCACCGGCCTCGACTATCAGCGCCAGGCCGATGGCGGCTATGTGTTGCGCCTGCGCCAGGAGGCCGTGCAGTTGCCGACGCAAAAAGTGACGGGCGAAAATCTCGACGAAGAGGAGGTCTACCGCGCGCCGCGTTCGTCGGTGTATATCTCCGGCGAAGACATGCAGCGTTTTGGCGTGGTGTCGGTGGGTGATGTGCTCAAGGGCCAGCCCGGCGTGCAGGTGGGCGACAGCCGCAATGGCGGCGGGCTGGATGTGAACATTCGTGGCATCCAGGGCCAGAGCCGGGTGGCGGTCACGGTGGACGGCTCGCAGCAGGCGCTGGATGTGTATCGCGGCTATGCCGGTACTCAGCAGCGCAGTTATATCGACCCGGACTTGATCAGCGACATCACCATCGACAAAGGCCCCAGCCTGACCTCCAGCGCCATTGGCGGCACGGTAAAAATGCGCACGCTGGGCGTTGGCGACATCCTCAAGGACGGCCAGAACATCGGCCTGCGCCTCAAGGGCGATGTTTGGAACAACGGCGTCGCCCCGGCTTCCCGCGACCCGCACTCAAAAACCCAGGACCTGTATGCTGAGCCGCACCAGAGCCGCGGCGGGCTGTTCGGCTCGCAGGCCGAAGCCGGCAGCGCCGCGTTTGCCTACACCCATGAGTTTTTCGACGTGGTGGCGGCCTACGCCAAGCGCAATCAGGGCAATTATTTTGCCGGTAAAAAAGGCCAGGACCGCTACCGCACCTACAACCGTTGGGGAGATGAAGACACCAGCGTCGCCACTACCTACAACGCCGGCGAAGAAGTGCTCAACTCCTCGGCGAAGACCGAATCGTTCCTGCTCAAGACCACCCTGCGCCCGGCGGACGGCCATACCTTCGACCTGGGCTATCGTCGTTATGACGGGCGCATTGGCGAGATCATGCCGTCGGATATCTTCCGTTTCGGCACCGGCGGCATCTATCAGTACCCGCTGGGCCATACCAGGATCGACACCTACACCGCTCGCTACAACTACCTGCCCTCGGGCAACCCGCTGGTAGACCTGACCGCCGACCTGTGGATGACCGACGCCCAAACCAGCCAACTCACCTCGGTGGCCGCACCTGCGTCCCAGGCATATCGCTCGGACCGCGCCTGGAGCCGCCAGGCCAACCAGCGCATCGGCGGCGGCCTGGCCAACACCTCACGCTGGGCGACCGACTACGGCGATCTGAAGCTCGACCTCGGCAGCTCGTTCCAGCTCGAAGAACTGCGCCCGCAAAAAGGCGTCGCCACCACCCAGCACGATATCAACGCCAACCGCATGCTGCGCGAAGGCTCGCGGCAGGAGTACAGCTTCAATGGCAAACTCGAATACAAACCGGTGGACCGTCTGACCTTATGGGGCGGCGGCCGTTATACCCACTACCGCAGCAAAGACCACATTGCCAGGTCCACCGCACGGCGCGAGGAGCGTGACCTGCGCTACCTGCGCGTCTACAACGGCAACAATTCCGGCAACATGATGTGGTTCCCGGACCAGAACGGCGAGTACACCAACGCCACCGATCCGCGCCTGAACAACGGCATCGTGTTCCAGAACACCAACTTCCCCTTCGAAGGCGTGCGCTACAACGACTTTGGCGTGATCGATTCGACGGTTTACCCGTCCCAGGTCGGTGACGTGGTGAGCGGCTATGACTATTCCGGCAAGGCCAGCAACAGCGGCGGGGCATTTTCGCCAGCGCTGGGCATCAATATCGAAGTGCTGCCGGACACCTTTGTGTATGCCTCCTACACCCAGGGGTTTCGCATGCCCTCGTTGTTTGAAACCAGCCAGGGCGTGCTGCAAACCCTGCCCGGCAAGGGCTTGAAACCCGAGCGCTCAAGCAACTGGGAGGTCGGCGCCAGCACGTTGCGCAAAGGGCTGTTGGTCGAGGATGACGCGGCGGCGATCAAGCTCGCCTACTTCAACAACACCATCAAGAACTACATCACCCGCTACTACGACCCAAGCCCAGGCACCTGGGGCCAGATGCGTTTCAGCAACACCGACAGCTACAAGACCAGCGGGCTGGAACTGCAAGCCCGCTACGATGCCGGGCGCGTGTTCGCCGACCTGTCGTCCACCTACTACTTGAAAACCGAAACCTGCGACGCGGCCTTCGCCGCCACACTGCGTGCTACCAGCAACAGCTACCAGAAAACCGCCGACACCCCGAACTGCACGCCGGGCAGCTTCATGGGTTCCTACACCAACACCCAGAACCCACCCCGGCTTGCTGGCAACCTGACCACTGGCCTGCGCTTCTTTGACCAAAGCCTTACGCTCGGCACACGTATTACCTACACCAGCGGCCCCACCGTCACCGCCGACAAACCCTGGCAGACCGGCGCCACCACGCCGCAACTGAACTACCGCGAAGTGGCACTGGTGGATCTGTTCCTCAACTATAAGTTGCAGGAGGACGCGAGCCTGAATGTATCGCTGCAGAACGTCACCGATCGCTACTACCTGGACCCGCTGGCGCAAAGCTTCATGCCGGCGCCAGGGCGTACATTACGGGTGGGCGTGCAGGCGAAGTTCTAGGGGCCAGGCAACGCCCATCGGTTAAGGCTGGACACCTTCACCGTGGCAAGCCTGCTCGCCACAAGTGACGGTGTTCGTCGTTCACGCTCGCCCACTGGCAGGCAGCGCCCGTTCCTAGCTCTCAGTAGCTTACATCGCCTGCACAATGATCTGGCTTTTCAAGTCATTGACCATGCCTTCAATCGCCGGCTTCATCGCCGCGAAATCTTGCGGGGTGCACAGGGCGTCCGGCTTGGTGAAGGTATAGTGGCGCGTGATCAGCACCGTGTTGGCTTTTTTCACAGTGATCGTTCCCACGCTCTGCGTGGGAATGCATCCGGTGACGCTCCGCGTCACGCCTTCAAGCGCTGGACGCAGAGCGTCCGGGGCGGCATTCCCACGCGGAGCGTGGGAACGATCAATTAACCCCTATCCCCAGGGCAACCTGGGTATCGGCAGGCGCTACCCTCCAGGAGAATCAACTGTATGGCATTCACCACCCTGATACTGGATGCCCCCGGGCCGCCGTTACTGTTTGAGGAAGTCGATCGCTTTCTTGAGCTGGGTCTGGGTGTCACCCTCAACCTGTATTATTTCGCGGACAAAGAGCGCATTCGGCAGCACTACGGCGCGCGCATTCACTATGCCGAGATCAACTGCCATGACGAGCCTGGCTTTATTGCCGCCGTGAGTCAGGCCGGCGGCTACAGCGTGTTCAAGACGCGCCTGAACATCCCCTTGGGCGCCGGCCTGATCCGCGCTGCCACCTCGACGGCGTTGGCCACGCCACTGCGCGCCGTTGCCCAGGCTGGCACAGGGGTCAATCATATTGACCGGCTGGCGTGCGAGCAGTGTGGCGTGGCGATCCTTAACACGCCGGGCTCAAACGCGGCCGCTGTTGCCGAATACGTCGTGGCCCAGGCGCTGTATCTGTCGCGCGACCTGGATGACTACAACGCCGAAACGCACAACGGCCATTGGGCAAAAGGCACCCTGGCACCTGCCTGCGAATACGCCGAACTGACGCTTGGGCTGGTGGGCACCGGCAGCATTGCCCGGCAGGTGGCGCGCAAGGCTGCGGCGCTTGGCCTCAAGGTGATCGCCACCGGGTCCGAACGCTTTACCGAAGCGGTGGCGCGCAGCCTTGGGCTTGAACGACGGGCGGGTCTTGAACCGTTACTGGCCGAGGCGGACATCGTCTCGATCCACGTACCGCTCACCCCGCAAACCCGAGGCTTGTTCGGCACTGCCGAGTTCCGGCAGATGCGCCAGGGCTCAATCCTCATCAATACCGCGCGCGGCGGGATCGTCGACGAACACCAGTTGGCCGCCTTCATGGGCGAGTTTCCCAGGCATATCAAAGCGGTGGCCATCGATACCTTTGCCCTGGAGAAAGACCGCTTCGACTCGCCATTGACCGCTATTGCCAATGCGCAATTGACGCCGCACATTGCCGGCAATACCACCACGGCAATCCGGACGGCATCACGCCAGATCGTCGACAAGATCCACGCATTCAGTGCCGCCGCCATCGTGCGTTAACCTGCCGGACACAAAGAAGGCCGATGACTCATTCTCGTCCGGCGCGCTGTATTAAAGGCCAAGAGGCTGGTAAGAATGACGTCGGATAGTGAGCCGATGTAATCAATCATGAAACGCCATTTCGAAGATTTACAGCTGGGCAGCATCGAGCTGTTCTGCCTCGCTGCCGAAGCCGGCAGTTTTACCGCTGCTGCGCAGGCTGCGGGCGTTACCCCGGCCGCCGTCAGCCGCAGTATTTCGCGCCTGGAAGAACGCCTGGGCTCGCGCTTGTTTGTGCGCACCACGCGCAGCATTCGCCTCACCGACAGCGGCCGCACATTTTACGAGCAGTGCCGCCAGGCGCTGACGCAACTGGTGGAGGCCCAGCAACAGGTGATGGGCGCGCAGGCGGTGCCGTCCGGGCGCTTGCGCATCAGTGTGCCGACCACCTACGCGCATCACCGCTTGCTGCCGCTGCTGCCCAGGTTCCGTGCGCAGTACCCGCAAGTCACTGTGGATATCCACATCAGCAACCGCAATATCGACTTCGTTGCCGAAGGTTATGACCTGGCCATTCGCGTGCGCGCCCAGCCGGATTCGTCGCTGATCGCGCGGCTGCTGGAAGATGCTGAGTTGGTGGTTATCGCTGCGCCTGCGTACTTGCAGCGCGTCGGCACACCGCAGACGCTGGACGATCTGCCATTGCATGAGTGCATTCAGTTTGAACTGCCCAGCAATGGCCGGCGCATCCCCTGGCTGTTCCAGCTGCAAGGCCAGGAGCAGGAGTTTGCCGGAGAGGCCGGTTACAGCATTGCCCATGATGTGCTGGGCGGCGTAACCCTGGCCAAACACGGCGCGGGGTTGTTTCAGACCTACAAGTTTATCGTTGAGCGTGAATTGGCCGACGGCAGCCTGGTTGAAGTGCTGAAGCCGTTTGGCGGGCGTTCACGGCCCTTCACCTTGCTGTATCCCCATGGGCGCTATGTGCCGCATCGGGTGCGGGCGTTTGTGGATTTTTTGCTGGCATGTCGGGACGAATGGGGCACGCTTTAACAGCAGGCGTGCCCCGAACCGGTCAGACGCCTTGGGGTGTTTCCCCGCGTGCCAGGCGGGCGTTGATGTCTTCAACCACCGCCGCCAGATCGACGATGGTGTCGATCAGGTAATGCGGGCGGGCGCCTTCGAACAGCTGGCCGATGCGTGTACGTTCTTCGGCAAGTTTCTGCGCCGGCAGCGCCTTGAACTGCTCGTAGGTCAGGCCCAGGGCATTGCCGGAGCATGTGAGTGCCACCGTCCACATGCCGGCGCTGCGCCCTTCGAGAATACCCGGCCAGGTGTCATCGACCTTGACGCACGCCGCGACGTCGCTGATGCCCAGCGCGATCACATTGGCCAACGCCTGCGCCGGGTACGGGCGGCCGTTGGGCACTTCATCGGTGGCCACCACGTGGTCGGCGACGTAGCCGTTCTGGCGGGCCAGCTCCACGACTTTGGCCATGACCACTGCCGGGTAGCCCGAGCACGAGCCGATTTTGAGGCCTTTGCTGCGCAGGGCTGCAATGGCTTCCAGGGCGCCGGGGATCACCGCCGAATGCAGTGCAATCTTTTCGATTTGCAGGGGCATGAAGCGTTCATACAGCGCGGTGACGTCCTCATCGGTCGGCAGGCGATCAAACACGGCGCGGTAGCGTTCGGCAATTTGCGGCTGGTTGCACAGCGTACGGATGTGGTCCCACTTGCCCATGCCCATGGGGCCGCGCGCCTCCTCCAGTGACACCGCCACGCCAAACTCGGCAAAGGCTTCGACGAAAATCTGGGTGGGGGCAAACGAGCCGAAATCCACCACGGTGCCTGCCCAGTCCAGGACGACAGCTTGCAGTTGCTTGGGTTGTTGGTAATGCATGGTCAATCTCCAGTTGCGGGTACAGGGAGGCCGTCCCTTTCGCGTGCGAGAGGTAGGCGGCCAGTTCAAGGGTCAAGCGTGTGGGGTATTCAGGTGGTCGGTGTGGGGCTTGAGTCGAACAGTTCGGCGATCATGGGTCGATTGCGTCGGATGCCCAGGCAACACAGGTGGTAGTCGATGGAAAACGGGTGATTTACAAAGGTAATCGGGGTCGTACCGGGCGTTTCGGCGTATTCGACCGCCGATACAAAACCGATACCGATACCCTTGGCGATCGCATGCACGATGGCTTCGCGGCTGTTGAGTTGCATCACACAATTAAGCGAGACACCCAGGCGTGTGCAGCTTTCCTCCACCAGTTGGCGGGTGCGCGAGCTTTTTTCACGCATCACCCATTTCTCCTGACTGATCTGCTCCACATGCACCTCCTTCTGGCTGGCCCAAGGATGGTCGTTGCGCACCACGGCAATGATCGGGTAACGGTGGTAAAGCTGCGTGTCGAAGCGCTGGTCGAATTCGGACAGCGCCAGGATCGCCACATCGATATCAAAATTGAACAGCCGGTCCAGGGTTTCCTTTTCGGGTGAGAAGGAGGTTTCCAGCTCGATATCCGGGTGACGTTGCATCAGCTCGTACGTCAGGTTCATCGCAATCGGCGGCGACACCGCCCCCAGGCGTAACATGCCGAGCTTGCGTTGCTTGAAACTCTGCAGCAATTGCACGGCTTCATCCTCTTGCCCGAACAGGCCCTGGGTGATCGCATACAGCTGGTGGCCCGCGGCGCTCATTTCGACAAAACGCCCGCGCCGGTGGAACAACTCAACGGAGAACTTCCTTTCCAGGGCATTCACCTGTTCGCTGACGGTCGGCTGCCCAACACTCAGGAACT
The DNA here is from genome assembly GCF_014268205.2 of Pseudomonas sp. OE 28.3. Lineage (NCBI taxonomy): Bacteria > Pseudomonadati > Pseudomonadota > Gammaproteobacteria > Pseudomonadales > Pseudomonadaceae > Pseudomonas > Pseudomonas sp. OE 28.3. Next base: position 4,654,764 of record NZ_CP077082.1, on the reverse strand, counting down.
CGGCGGCAAGGGTGAAACTGCCGGTCTTCGCCACCGCATGAAAGGAGCGCAGCCACTTGTGGTACTGGTACATGCAAAGGTCCTGTGGCTGGCTCAGCGTCTGATGAACAGTGCGACCACCGCGCTGCTCAGGCAGGCAGTCGTCACCACCAGAAAGATCAGCGACGTATTGCCGGTACTGTCGAGCATACTGCCGATCAGCGGTTCCGCCAGCCCGGCAAACAGGTAGGACGAGAAATTCATCACACCGGTCGCGGTCCCGGCGCGCTTGGCGCCGACCAGGTCCGGGCACAGAGCCCAGAAACTCGACGCCGGGCCATAGACGAAAAAGCCACACAGAAACAACGCGACCAGGCCGATGGCGCTATGCGGCGGCAGGCTCCACATCCACAGGCTGGTGGCGGCACCGAGGACCATGTACAGCATGATCGCCAGGTAGCGTTTTGATCCGAACAGCTTGTCCGACACCCAGCCATTGCTCAAGGCGCCGATGGCCATGCCAACGGGCAAGGCAACGGTGATCCACTTGGGGTCGACCAGGCTGTCGCCGCTTTTCCAGTTGGCGCCCAGGAAGTGCACCGGCACCCACACGATCAAGCCGTAGCGCGCAGCGTTCTGAAACCCCAGGGACACGGCTGCGATGATCAGGCGGGCATTTTTCAGCACCGCCTTGTAGCGCTGTAACGAGCTTTCGACGGCGCCGTGCGCCACCTCATGGTTCTTGTCTTCGGCATTGGCCACGCCGGTATCGGCAAGGGCTTCGAAACCCATGTCCTGTGGGCGTTCGCGGGCCACCAGGTAAAAGATGATGCCGCCGGCGAGCATCAGCAGCACCGGCAAGCGGAAGATCCAGCGCCATTCCAGTTGCAGCACTTCAAGCACGATAATCGATGTGACGTAGGACAGGATCGAGGCGCAACCGGCGGCGAAGACATAAAAGCCGTAGACCTTGCCGCGCTCGCCCGCGCTCCACCAGTTGGAGATCAGCCGGCTGCCGGGCGCCCAGCCCAGGGCCTGAAAATAGCCATTGAGGCCCCAGGGCAGGATCAGGCTGGCAAAACCGCCGGCAAAGCTGGTCACCCAGTTGGCGGCGCACGACAGCACCGCGCCGAGGGTCATGATGCGCCGCCCGCCAAACTTATCGGCAAGGTTCCCGTTGATGGCCTGGCCGATAGCGTAGGCCCACAGCATGGCCGCAGAGGCCCAGCCGAGGGTTTCCTTGGTCAAGCCGAACTCGGCCTGGATGCCGGGGATGGCAAAACCGAAGGTTTGCCGGCCAGTGTAGAAAAACAGGTAGCAGAACATCGCTGCCAGCAGCATTCGCCATTGGGCGACTCGAAACGAGGCGGTTTTCACGGTAAGGCCAGGCAAGGCTTGGGCACGGTTCATGATCTTTTCCTTTTTATTGTTGGTTCCCACCGAGTGGTGTCGGTGGGCGCACTCTTGCGAGGGTGCGGCAGGAAATCGTCGCTACAGGGGTAAACGGCTGGCTTCAGGCGGCGTGGGCACCGATGAAGTTTTTGCCGCGTGCGCCCTGCAGGGCGAAGTTGATCATGGCTTCGGCCTGGGAGGCTGTTACACCGTAGTCGGCAAACTCCGTCTTCACCTCAAGGCTGTGCAGAAAGTCGCGCAGCCTGTGTTGGGCGTGCTGCAAGTCGCTGCCGAAAATCCGCTGAAGGGTTCGGTCACGCGCTGCGTTGCGACCCCAGGCCAGGCCCAGCACCAGCGGCAGCGTGAACGAGCAGGCAATGCCATGCGGCAGGCCGTGGTGCAGGGTCATTTCGTAGGAGATGGAATGGGCGAGGGCGGTCTTGGTGTTGGAGAACGCCAACCCGGCTTTAAGGGCCGCCAACGCCATGCGCGAGCGCAGTTCCTGATTGGCCAGGTCACGCCGCAGCAACGGCAGGCATTCGAGGATGTCTTCGATGGCCGAAATGGCGAACGTATCCGAGATGGGGTTGGCATTGATGTTCCATACCGCTTCCAACGCATGGGACAAGGCGTCCAGCCCGGTGGAGACGGTGACGCCGGCGGGCACGGTGAGCATCAATTGTGGGTCGATGATCGCCACCTTCGGCCAGGTACACGCCAGGTGCAGCGAGTACTTTTTCAGGCTCGCCGAGTCCCAAATGGTGGCCCAAGGCGTGACTTCACTGCCGGTTCCCGCCGTGGTGGGCGCGGCAATCAGGATTTTGCTGCGCGCAGGCACAAAGGGTTTGCCCGTGGCCAGCAACGCCAGCAACTCATCGAAACGGCCGGACTCGGTGCCCACAATCAGCGCTTTGGCCGTGTCGATCGCGCTGCCGCCGCCCACGGCAATCACCGCATCACAGTCGCCGGCTACCTGCCAGAAACGTTCATAGGTATCGCGCAGTTGCGCCACGTCGGGGTTGGGCTGCACGTCTTCGATGAGGTACACCAGGCGGTCGCCGAGCAGGTCCTGGATGCGTTCCACCAGGCCCAGCCCACGCGCTTCGGGAAAGGTCACCAGCGCCACGGTCTGGCCTTGGGTGATGTCGGCAAGCTCGAGCAGGCTGCCGCAGCCGAAACGCGTGTCTACTGGGTTGTGAAATCGGGCAGTCATGGCGAGTCCTTTGTTTTTGTTGTTGGAAGTGGCCCCATAGTCGGGGCGCTTCAACAAAGGCTCAAATCGATAATTCGCGGGTGTGCATCGGCTGGGCCGATAACGGGCCGGTTCAGGCGTGATTGAAGTGGGTGCGCGGTGCGACGGTTGAGGCTGCAACATCCCATGTCAGCAGGAGTTGAGTGATCGCCGCGTCGATAGCCACATGCGGCACGTTATCGCGCGCCAGAATCGAAACGCCCTGCAAGAAACTGTCAAATACCGTCGCCATCGACGCTGCCTGCGTGGTGCCCGGCAATTGCCCAAGACGTATCCCGCGCTCAACGCAGGCGACGATACCCGCCCGGGTGCGCACCCGCGATTGCGTCAGTGCGTCCGCGACCCGCGCGTTCTCCGGGCTGGGTGCGCTCATCACGCCCAGCGCCACCATGCAGCCTTTGGGGTGCCCGTCTTCACACTGCATGCGCGCCGACTGGCGCAGCGCGGTTTCGATGGCCTTACGCGGGGGCAAAGCCTCATCCCACAGGCATTCGGTGACCTGGGCGTAGGTGGCCAGATAACGCTGCACGCATTCATCGAACAGCGCTTCTTTGGAGCCGAATGCGGCGTAAAAACTCGGCGCGGAGATACCGCCACCCAACCCGGCCTTGAGCTGGGCGAGGGAGGTGGCGTCGTAACCGTGCTGCCAAAACAGGTGCATGGCCTGTTCCACGGCCTGGTCTCGGTCGAAATTACGCGGGCGGCCCATTTGTGCCATGTCGGGAATCCTCTGGGTAAGCGAGATAAATACTAGTCGATACATAAGTCGCTGACAACGAGCTGTGTGTGCACGCAACATTTATATCGATCAGTATCTAAGTCATCTCAAGGAGTCTCCCGTGACACCCTCACTCAGCCTATCCGCGGTATCCGACCGTCTGCCCATTGGCGCCTTGCTCGCCCTGGCCATGACCGGCTTTATCTGCATCGTCACTGAAACCCTGCCCGCAGGGCTGTTGCCGTTGATCAGCGACGGCCTGGCGATTTCGCCGTCGATGGCCGGGCAGATGGTCACGGCCTACGCGCTGGGGTCGGTGCTGGCGGTGATTCCCATGACCATTGCCACCCGTGGCTGGCGGCGGCGCAACGTGTTGCTGCTGACTATCGTCGGCTTTCTGCTGTTTAACTCCATCACCGCGCTGTCGTCCCAGTACGGCGTAACCCTGGTGGCGCGGTTCTTTGCCGGCGTGGCGGCAGGGCTGGCCTGGAGCCTGCTGGCCGGTTATGCCCGGCGCATGGTTGCGCCGCATCAACAGGGCCGGGCGCTGGCACTGGCCATGGTGGGTACGCCGATTGCGTTGTCGCTGGGTGTGCCGCTGGGCACTTGGCTGGGCAGCCTGGTGGGCTGGCGTACGACGTTCGGCCTGATGTCGGCGCTGACGCTGCTGCTGATCGTGTGGGTGCTGGTGAAAGTCCCGGACTATCCACCGCAGCCTGCGCACCAGCGGCTGTCCCTGGGCCAAGTGCTGACCACGCCCGGCGTGCGGCCGGTGCTGGCGGTGGTGATCAGTTGGATGCTGGCGCACAACATTTTGTACACCTACATTGCCCCGTTTGTGGCGCGTGCAGGCTTGGCTGAACGTGTGGATTTAGTCTTGCTGGTGTTCGGCATTGCCGCGTTGGTGGGGATCTGGTTGACGGCCAAGCTGGTCGAGCCGTTGTTGCGTAAGACGGTGCTGGTAAGCCTGGTGACGTTTGCGGCAGTAACCCTGGTGTTCGGCTTTTTGGGCAGCGTGCCGCAGGTGATCTACCTTGGCGTGGCCGTGTGGGGCCTGAGCTTTGGGGGGGCCGCGACACTGCTGCAAACCGCGTTGGCCGATGCCGCTGGAGAGGGCGCGGACGTGGCGCTGTCGCTGAACGTGGTGGCGTGGAACAGCGCCATTGCGGCCAGCGGCGTGGTCGGTGGCGTGTTGCTGGAAACGTGGGGCGCCGCCTCATTTCCATGGGCAATGACGCTGTTGCTGCTGGTAGCGTTGGTGATTGCCTGCACGGCGCATGCCCATGGCTTCAAACCGGGACGGCGGTCAGCCGATGGGCCTGCGGTGGCAGGGCACTAGGTGCTAAGCGAGCTTCACGGTCATGGTGCCGCCTGCCAGTTCGGCAAGTTGCTTCCCCGGCAGGCGCAGCATCCTGCGTGAAGCGCTGGCGTGCTTTAACGAGGTGGGGAGCCTGGCGCAGGTGGCCTGGAATTCGATCCGTCAGGCGTCGCACTAAAGTTTAAAGTGAGGGTCCATTAGGCTCCTCACTTTAAGATATAAAACATGCACTTACGCATCATTGCAGTCGGCCTGTCGGCGTGTGTTCTGCTCTCGCCCGGCGCGCAGGCCCGCAGCCTGCTGGACCTGATCAAACCACCGGCCCATGAACACACTTCGCGCTCAAGCTCCATCAGCCAAAGCGCGGCCCTTGGTCTCTATTCCCGTCAAGAAAAACAGCTCTCCTTCGACGGCTGCGCGGACCTGTTTCCTGGCGCCACGCCGATCAACACGGCCACCGTACCCGCCTCGATGAAACCCATGGCGCTGTGTTCGGATCACTTTGCGGTGCTCTACTCGCAAACCAGCAAGACGCCTTTGGTGGTGGTCGAGCGTTTGAACGCCGCACAGTTGAAAGACGCCAAGGGTGAAGAGCGCACCAACCAGTTTTATCCCGATCCGCGCATTCCCAAAGGCGCCCGCGCCGAGCTGAGCGACTACCGCAGCCAGCACCCGGCGGTGGACCGCGGCCACCAGTCCCCAGCCGCCGATGCGCCAAGTGCAAATGCCATGGCGCAGTCCTTCGCCTTGTCGAACATGGTGCCGCAAGACCCCACCAATAACCGCAAGATCTGGAGCAAGGTCGAGGCCGACGTGCGCAAGTTCGCGGTACGTGCAGGCGGTAATGTGTTTGTGTTCACCGGCCCGTTGTTTGATGCCGGCTACAGCACCATCGGCGACAACAAGGTGTGGGTGCCGACACGCCTGTTCAAGCTGGTGTACGACGCTTCGTCCAAACGTGCCTGGGCCTATGTGCTGCCCAACGCCGAAACCCGTATCCAGAAGCCGATGGACTACGACACCTTTGTGAAAAGCACCGGGCTCAAGTTGCTCGGCAACTTGCCGGTTACCGGTTCGGTGGGGCGGACATGAGCCCTTTCGGCCGGTCTGTCTGACGCTTGATCGGCCCGTTGTACTGACACCCACGGGGTGTCGGCACAGCGAGCGCCTCAGGGCTTTAGACTTTTTCGATCCAGCCTGCCGGCGCTTCAACGTCGCCGTTCTGGATGCCCGTCAACTCATTGAACAAACGTTGGGTCATCGGGCCGGCTTCATGTTCACTGTGGAATACATGCAGGTGATCGTTGTAGCGGATACCGCCAATCGGTGTGATAACCGCCGCGGTGCCGCACGCGCCGGCTTCCTTGTACGCCGCCAGGTTGTCGATATACACATCCTCTTCCACCGCCTTGAGCCCCAGACGGCTTTGCGCAAGCTCGATCAACGAGGCGCGGGTGATGCCAGGCAATACTGAAGGCGAACGCGGGGTCACAAAGGTGTTGTCATGGGTGATGGCAAAGAAATTCGCCGAGCCGACTTCTTCGATTTTTTTATGGGTCAGCGGGTCGAGGTAAATGCAGTCGGCAAAACCCGCCTGCCGTGCCTCGGTACCGGGTAGCAGGCTGGCCGCGTAGTTTCCGCCGACCTTGGCGGCGCCGGTGCCATTGGGGGCGGCGCGGTCGTAGTCCGAAATGATGAAGTTGCTCGGTTGCAACACGCCTTTGAACAACGCGCCGACCGGGATGCAAAACACGCAGAAGATAAACTCCGGCGCGGTACGCACACCGATGTTATCGCCCACACCGATGACGAAAGGTCGTAGATACAGCGAGCTGCCTGTTCCGTAGGGCGGCAGGAAGCGTTCGTTGGCCTTGATCACCTGCTTGCAGGCATCAATGAATTGCGCGGTCGAGACGGGCGGCATCAGCAGCCGTGAGCAACTGCGCTGCATACGGGCAGCATTCTGATCGGGGCGAAACAGGTTGATCGAACCATCCTTGCAACGGTAGGCCTTCATCCCCTCAAAACACTGCTGGCCATAATGCAACGCGGTTGAGCCTTCGCTGATATGCAGCTGGTTATCTTCGGTCAGTGCACCTTCCTGCCACTGACCGTCACGCCAATGTGCGATGTAACGAAGGTCGGTTTTCCTGTAGCTGAAACCCAGGTTATTCCAATCCAGTTGCGGATGTTCCATATCACGACTCCCGAACCCGGCTACGGGTGGTATTTATTGGTTCCAGTTGATGCTCAAGGAAGCATCAAGCCATTGGTGGTAAGCGCTCGCCGCCTCATCCGAGGCATGTACCGAGAAGATGAACCCTGGGTAGCCGCCAAACGCGGGAGGGGGTGGTGAAAGATGCCCTGCCTCGAAAAAAGTCACGATCCGGGCGGTTTCAGGGTGCTCCGCGACCTTTTCCAGCCCGCTGAAACCGTTGAAACGGCCATCGCCGCGCAGAGGAATGATGTAGTTTGCTGCCACTCTGGCGGCCGGCAGCACATCGGGCAGTGCCGGGGTGGGCAAACCCAGGGCGGCCTTCATGCACAGTGCGGCGAACGACACGCCGGTGCTCTGTTCCACCACAAAGTGCGAGACCCCCGAGCCCCCTATGCGTGCGCCGATTTCAATCACATACGCTTGCTGGTTGGCATCCAGGCGCAGCTCCACATGGGCGGCGCCCATGGTAATGCCCAGTGCCTTGACCCCGGCGCGCGCGGTCTCACACAGGGCCATGATCAAGGGGTCGTCGATATCTCGACGCTGGCGGTAGATCGTTTCTTCAAACCAGGGCCCTTCGGGTTGGCCCTTGTCGCCCACTGCCAGGACATGCACCCCTTCGATATCAACAAAGCACTCCACAACGAATTCTTTACCCGGCAAATACTGTTCAACAACCAGGCCTGCGGCTTTGTCCTGGTCATAGAAACGAGCCAGGTCCTTGCTCTGGACCTCCCAGACCGCGTTGACCAGGGCGGGAAGCTCTTCGGCCGTTTTGGCCAGCATCACACCGGTGCTCGACCAGCCGGAGAGCGGCTTGATCACCAGTGGCAACCCCAGGGCGCGGGTTTGCGACAGGTCGTGCGGGTTATCGATGTAGCAAAAGCCCGGCGACCTCAAGCCTGCCTCGGCAAAGGCCTGGCGCATCAGGTACTTGTTGCGGGCCAGCGCGGCCACATGCGGATCGATGCCAGGTGTACCGATTTTTTGCGCCGCCAGTGCCGTCCAGATGATCGCTTCTTCGCGAACCGTCATCACCCCGCCAATCCCTCTCTCTTGCACGCCGGCCGCGAACGCTTCCAACGCCACCTGCGGCTCGTCGAAAACCGGCAGCTGCCAGGTCGACGTGACTGCCGGCAAGTGCGCGGGGGCGCTCTCGGTCGTGTCGTAAATCAGTACCAGTTCAACACCTGCCGCTTCTGCGGCCTCAAATACAAAGGACAACTTGGCACTGCGGTGGCAAACCAACGCCAGCTTTTTCATTGTATTTCCTCACTAACCGGTTGGTTTGGGGCACGACGCTTGAACGTCCAGCCCGAGGCGCCTGATGCATCCATGAATAACAGGGTGATCCCCACCATGACCGCAATCATCGCGACGATTTTTACTGCACCCAAGGTCGTGCCGGAGCCGATCAACCACTCACCGGTGACCACGGCGAACGGTGCCAGCAAGCCAATCGCATTGGCATACAGCACGCCGCCCTCGGCCAAAACCTTCTGGTACAACACATACACCGGCGCCGAGCAGGCAGCCCCCAGGATCAGCACTTTGAGCGCATCCTCAAGGTTCAGGCGCAACAAGGGCGCGGGGTCGAGAATGAACAGCGGCACAAAGCACGCCGCGGCGATCAGTGTGACCCAGGCCAGCGAGTTGATCAGTGGCAAATCCTTGAGGTAGCGCTTGGACAGCAGGCCATAAACGGCGTAGGAAAGCGCCGCGACCAGGGCCAGCGCAATGCCAGACGGGCTGACTGCGCTAACGTCACCGGTGTGGGTATTGAACGCCAGCGCCGCGACACTGACGATCACCACACCCGCCAGTTTGAGCCAGGAAAACCCCAGGCTGCGTGTCAGCAGGCCCAGCAAGTAGGTAATGCCCGGGATCGTCGCCAGGACCATGGTCAGGTCGCTGGCTTTCAGCGTTTTCAAGGCGCCGAAGCTGCAGACAAAATAGAGCGAGAACCCCAGGATCGACAGGATGAAAAACCCCGGCATTCTTGCGAGCAGCGGCTTGGATGACAGCGGCGGTCGCGTGCCGAACGCCACGATCAACCATAAGGCGGCGGTTGTGGCCCACAGCCTGAGCCCAACGGCATGCATCACCGAAATGCTACCGAGCAGGTTTTTCGACAGCAGCCAACTGATCGAGAACAACGCGAGAATGGCCACGGTGAACAGCAGCAGACGGACCTTCAATGCATTCATTGGGGGCACTCGGCCAGCACGCGGCGTGCGTAGTGCGTGGCCGGGAAATTGAAACGTGCCAGTGGGGTTTGCGGTGTGCCCAGATGTTGCTGAACATAGGCTTTGGCACCCGCCAGGTAGGCCTCGTCGTCGAGTGCTTCGAGGGCCTCGATATCGGCAATCATCGACACAAGCTTTTGGTCAAGACGCTCGCTGTCAAAGCTGAGGTGGCCGTGCTCGGTTTCGACCAATGCGTTGGCATTGATCAGCATCTCAAAGAGCAAAATCCCGGTGCCGGCATCGAACGTCATATGCTGGTCCGAGTCCTTGGGGTAGCGGAACATGCGCTCGAGCAGAATGAACTCGGCGATTTCACGCCAAAAGTCCGGACGGTGTTCCAGCACCAGGCGCACCGTAATCAAGTCACACTTGGTTTCTTCCAGCAGGCCGGTAAACCAGTTCAGCTTTATGTACAGGTTTTTGTCCAACGGGCGTGGCCCGGTGTGGTGCGCATAGTCATGGTAATAACCCCACAGGCAACGCGCGTCGTACATGTCTGGCTCAGACATCTGGCGGCTGCTCAATTGGCCGAACAGGAACGGGCTTTGGCGCCCGAACAGACGGTCTGCCTCGACGAGTGTCTGTTCGTTGTAGATACGCAGAAACTTGCTGAAGAAGAACAGCGCGAAGGTCTGTTTATCGACCTTGGCTGCCGTCGCCACGGACTCTGGAAACAGCACTATGCAATTGCCTTGCAGGAACCCCTTCGAGGCCGCTCCCAGCTTGATGCATTGAAACGGTGCCACGTACTGCTCGGTGTACTGCGCGGCCTTTGCCAGGTAAGGGGTTTCACTGCGGTAGCCGGTGACCAGCTCCAGCCGAAAGCCTTCGGGGTCAGGGCCGTTGGTCGCGCGCATGGGGGCCAGTAGAAACAAGGCGTCGCCGGGTGCAGGGGTGTTGAAACTGGCGAGAGTTTTATCGAATAGAGGCCGTTGATCCAGGCCATTCTTCAGCCAGTTGCCCAGGTCTTCCAGGGTCGCCGTCAACAGCGGCGCAGATAGCCCGTCGATCATTGCAGCGTGCCGGTCGAGCTCGGTGATCAAGCGGTTGATGAGGGCATGGTCGGCTACGTTCGGCGCCTTGATGCTGCCATCCAGTTCCTGGCGGGCACGCACTTCGTCGACGATATTGACCAGGGTCGACAGCGGATCAGGCTTTTGCATGGTCGGCTCGCTTCAGCGAATGGACCAGAAAGGCCATCGGCACCTGGCCGAAATCCTCAATGATGTTCAGCTCATGCAGGTCTGCCGCGACCACGGTGGTCACGCACGCATCTGCCTGGCCAGTGCTGCACAGCACGGCGGCATCGGCATTGCTGTTGGCGAACACTTTGCGGTAGTGGCTTGCCACCAGGGATTGGGGCGCGGGATGGGTTGCCACACTCTTTATCTGGTCGGCGCTGGTACGGCTGGCAAGCACCATGGAGTGGGTCGGCATGATGAAGCTGTCGCACAGCTCCATATCGCCCAGGCGGGTAAAAATCAGCGTATGCAAATCGGGGTACGCGGCGCAGCTTAAAAGATAGCCGTCCTGTTTCCCGGACAACTCATCAAAGGCTTGCTCAAGCGTCTCATGCAGAACAATTCGCTGCGTGCCATTGCGCGCTTCACGAGAATCAAGCCACCACTGCGCGGCGGTGGCGCAATTGGTACCCTCGGGGCCGAGCGTATAGATGGTCGGACTGATAGCCGTGTGCATGCTTTAACTTCCTTGTCAGAGCCCACCGGACAGCGGGCCAGAATCCATTCCTGCCACCCATTGGTGGCTGCCTTGGCGGAGGTTACTGTAGGTTTTTTGTTCAAGCAATACACCCGGCGAAACTAAACGTTGCCACCTTCGCAGGCGTTGCCTGGCCGTCTGAATTCCTGCAAAGGCCGACCCTGTCAGGGTTTATACTCACCGCCAAACTTCCCCCTCCGATCAAATCCGAGAAAGCCCATGAGCACCTCCCTTTCCCTGACCCCCGCGCGCAAGCCTATCGCGCCGTTGGCGGCTTTTATCATCCTGGTGGCCGGTGCCGTATTCCTGCAAAACAGCGTCGGCTCGCGCCAGGTGCTGTTGCTGGTGGTCGGCGCCGCATTGGGCTTGACCCTGTACCACGCCGCTTTCGGATTCACGTCGGCCTGGCGCGTATTTATCAATGATCGGCGCGGCGCCGGTTTGCGCGCACAGATGGTCATGCTGGCAGTGGCGGTGTTGCTGTTCTTCCCGGCGCTGGGAGCGGGCACGTTGTTCGGGCAGCCGGTGGTCGGGCTGGTGGCACCGGCTGGCGTATCGGTGGTGTTCGGGGCGTTTATCTTTGGTATCGGCATGCAGTTGGGCGGCGGTTGTGCGTCCGGCACGCTGTTCACCGTCGGCGGCGGCAATGCGCGCATGCTGGTGACGCTGCTGTTTTTTATCTGCGGTTCGCTGATTGCCACGCACCATGTGGATTGGTGGTTCGCGTTGCCGGCGTTCCCGGCGGTGTCCATCGTCAAGAGCTTCGGCGTGTTGCCGGCCATGATTCTGAGCCTTGCCGTGTTCGCGGTCATCGCGCTGGTCACCGTGCGTTTGGAGAAGGGCCGTCACGGCCAGCTTGAACCCGGCGTGAGCAGCGAGCACATCGGCCTGCGCCGCTTCCTGCGCGGGCCTTGGCCATTGGTGTGGGGGGCAATCGGTTTGGCGCTGCTTAACTATGCGACGCTGGCGCTGGCCGGGCGGCCATGGGGCATTACCTCGGCGTTCGCGCTGTGGGGCGCCAAAGTGGCCAGCGGCTTGGGTGTGGACGTGGCCAGTTGGGCGTTCTGGCAAATGCCGGGCAATGCCAAAGCCCTGGCAGCGCCCGTGTGGGAAGACATCACCAGCGTGATGGACATCGGCATCGTCCTCGGCGCGCTGTTGGCTGCGGGCCTGGCCGGGCGTTTTGCCCCAAACCTGAAAATCCCGGCACGCTCGCTGGTGGCCGCAGTGATCGGTGGTTTGCTGCTGGGCTATGGCTCGCGCCTGGCTTACGGCTGCAACATCGGCGCGTACTTCAGCGGCATCGCCTCCGGCAGCCTGCATGGCTGGGTGTGGTTGGTGGCAGCGTTTATCGGTAACAGCGTCGGTGTGCGCCTGCGGCCGTTCTTCTTCGCAGGCGAGCGACCGCAGGTGGCCTTGAGCGGTTGCTGAACCCCAACGACCTATAAGGCAGGCCCATGATCAGAGAACTGAGAACCTTCGTAAGCGCCGCCCGCCGTGGCACTTTCGCCGCCGCCGGGCAGCAGGTGGGGCTGACGCAATCGGCGGTGAGTGCGCAGATCAAACACCTCGAGGACGCCCTGGGCGTCAAGCTGTTCGACCGCACCGGTCGCTCCGCCACGCTCAATGCGGCCGGGCAGCGCGCGGTGCCGCTGGCGGAGGAGATCCTCGATATTTTCTCGCGCATGGGCGCGCCCGACAGCGCCAACAACTTTCACGGCTCGCTGCGCATCGGCGCCATCGGCAGTGTGCAAACCGGCCTCCTGCCCCAGGCGCTGGTCGCGCTTAAACGCCGCGCGCCGTTTATCGAGGTCAGCCTGGTGCCGGGGGTTTCGCTCAACCTGCTCAGCCAGGTGGATGCCGGTGAGCTGGACCTGGCGATCATGATCCACCCGCCGTTCAACCTGCCCAAAGACCTGAATATCGAAGTGATCGCCCGCGAACCCTTTGTGCTGATTACCGCCAAGGACGTGCAGGGCGACGACCCGCTGCAGATCCTGCGCGAGCAACCCTTCGTGCGGTATGACCGTGGCTCGTTCGGCGGGCGCCAGGTCACGCAGTTTCTCAAGGAACACAAGATCCAGACCCGGCAAGCGCTGGAACTCGACGAGCTGGACGCCATCGTCAAGATGGTACGCAGCGGCCTCGGCGTGTCGCTGGTGCCCCTGGCCGGCCTGTGGCTGGAACACGGCAGTGACGTGCGGGTTTTGCGATTGGACAAGCTCACGTTCTACCGTGAAATCGTGCTGCTGACCAAGTACACCCAGCGCCAATTGCCGCTCTTCGAATTATTCAGGGCGTGCGTCATCGAAGTGCTGGATGCGCCGAAGTAGGGCGCGAGCATCGAAATTATAGAGGCTCAGGGCGAAGGATATCCGCTTTATCCGTGGGGCTTTCTGGTGAAGAATCGGGTTCTAACCAAACAGAACCTGCAGGTAGCCACCGTGAGCCTTTCTCCCTTTCACCTAGCGATTCCCGTCTACGACCTGGCCGCCGCGCGTCACTTCTACGGCGATGTGTTTGGCCTTTCGGAAGGTCGCTCCAGTGCGCAATGGGTCGACTTCGATTTCTACGGCCACCAACTGGTGATTCACGAGCACCCCAAGACGCAATCCCAGGAATCGGTGCACTCCAACCCCGTGGACGGCCACGCTGTGCCGGTGCCGCATTTCGGCGTCATCCTGCAATGGGACCAGTGGGAAGCCTTGGCCGATCGGCTGCGCGCGCGGGAAACCCAGTTTGTGATCGAACCCTACATCCGCTTCAAGGGTGAGGTAGGCGAGCAGGCCACCATGTTCCTGTTCGACCCGTGCGGCAACGCCCTGGAGTTCAAGGCGTTCAAGGACATGGGCCAGCTGTTCGCCAAGTAATTGCTCACCGTGCGCAAACGTCCCAGGGTGATTTGCGCCGCTGAGCCGGTATGTCTGAATCGGTCCTGAAGTGGTCCGGCACCTGCCTGTCGCTCATCGGCGCGGGTGCTTACCATGGCTTGCATCAACCACTGTGATGCAAGCCACGAGGACCTGTCATGAACCATAAAGCCCTTATTGTTATCGATGTGCAGCATTCGTTCCGTCATTCTGCTTACTGGTCCGAAAATGACCTGCCGTTGTTCCTGGAAAAACAGCAAGCGCTGATCGATGGGTGTGTTCAACAGGGCATCCCGGTGATACAAGTCTTCCATGTTGAAGACCAAGGGCACTTTTCGATGGCATCGGGCAATGTCAAAACCTTGAGTGAGTTGTCGATCAACCCCGACCTGATCATTCACAAGCGCTTTCACAGCGCCTTTGCCGGCACGCCGTTGGCTGCACGGCTTACGGAGATGGGCGTGAGCGCGCTGATCATCAGTGGCATCCGCACCGAACAGTGCTGCGAAACCACCACCCGGCAGGCGTCGGACAGCGGTTTTGCGGTGGATTTTGTCAGCGAGGCGACCCTGACCTTCCCGATGACCCACGCACGCAGTGGCCGCGAATACAGCGCCGCCGAGATTCGTGAGCGTACCGAACTGGTGCTGGAAGAGCGCTTTGCGCGCATCGTCACCGTCGCCCAGGCGCTGGAGCGTTGAACCCGTGAGCGTGCCGGTGCTGTTCGTGCTGTTGCCCAATGTGCTGATGCTGGACTTGGCCGGCCCCGCCGAGGTGCTGCGCCTGGCCGCGCAGAGCGAGGACCCTGCGGCTCTCGACTTCGACTTGCAGTACGTCAGCCCGGTGCCGTCCCTGCAAACCTCGATTGGCTTGCCGCTGGCCGGCTTGGCGCCTCTGCCGCCAAGCCTGGCGCCCGGCACGCTGGTGGTGTTGGTCGGCTCCACGTCAAAGGTGAGCAAGGCGCAGCAACAGGCGTTCGAGTCGGCCAGCGACACCTTGACCCAATGGCTGCAAAGCGTGTTTGCAGCGTCGGGCCAGCGGCTTGTTTGCGTGTGCGCCGGCGCATTAAGTGCCGCCCGCGCGGGGTTGCTCGATGGCCGCCAGTGCACCACCCACCACGCGCTGTGCGAGGCATTGCAGGCCCTGGCGCCCAAGGCCCGCGTGCTGGAAAACCGGCTGTATGTCACGGACGGCCCGGTCAGTTGCAGCGCCGGTGTCACGGCGGGCATCGACCTGATGCTGCACCTGCTCGCCGAGTTGGCCGGGCCACGCCTGGCCTGCAGTGTGGCGCGCGACATGGTGGTGTACATGCGTCGCAGCGGCGCCGACCCGCAGCTCTCAGCCTGGATCACCGGTCGCAACCACCTGCACCCGGCCGTGCACCGAGTGCAGGACGCCATCACCGCGGCGCCCTGTGAAGCCTGGACCGTCACACGCATGGCCGAACTGGCGTGCACCAGCAGCCGACACCTGGCGCGGCTGTTCCACGAACACGTCGGCATCAGCCCGTTGGACTACCTGCACACGCTGCGTATCACCGTGGCCCGTGAACTGCTCATGGCGTCGAGCCTGGACATGGAAACCGTCGCCGAGCGCGCAGGCTTTGGGTCAGCCCGGCACCTGCGGCGTATCTGGAGCAAATATGAGGTGGGGACGCCTTCAAGCGGGCGTGTCGGCGCCGCTGGTTGAGGCTTGATCGGCCTCGGCTTCGAGTTTGGCGCGGTCTGCCTTGCTGATGTACTTGTCTTTGCTTTTCGGCGCCAGTTTGGCGCTGGCCTTCTTGGCTTTAGCCTTGAAGAGCTGCTTGAGTTTTTTCTGGCGGTTCATGTGTCGGTGCCTGATGGGTGAAGGCCCGGATGATATCAGGTTAAAAACCTGGGTCGCTTTTTAGCGTCAATCTGTGCATTGAACACCCTGGGGTTTTACCAATAATCGGGCCGTGAATTCAGCACAAACGGAAAACACCGATGAGCCTCCACACCCGCACCAAACGCCTCACCGTCCCGCAACTGGTCGCCATGAAGGGCCAGCAGAAAATCGTCTCCCTCACCGCGTACTCCAGCGCCATCGCCAAGCTGATCGACCCGCTGGTCGACTTCATTCTGGTGGGTGATTCCACGGCGATGGTCGGCTACGGCCGGGCCTCGACCTTGAGCATGCAGTTGGAAGAAATCATCGGCCACACCCGCGCCGTGGTCGACAGCACGCGCCTGGCCTGCGTTATTGCCGACATGCCCTTTGGCAGTTATCAGGAATCCAACGAGCAAGCGTTTCGCAACTGCGCCCAAGTGCTGGCGCGCACTGGTTGCGATGCGCTGAAGCTGGAGGCCAACGTGGCGTTGGCGGGCACCGTCGAGTTTCTGGTGGCGCGCGGCATTCCGGTGATGGCCCATGTGGGGCTGATGCCGCAGTTCGTCAACGTGATGGGCGGCTTCAAGGCCCAAGGGCTTACCGCCGAAACTGCTGCAGTGATTGCCGCGGATGCCCGTGCCAATCTGGAGGCGGGCGCCTTCAGCCTGTTGCTCGAAGGTGTGGCCGAAGGCGTCGCGCGGCAGATCACCCTGGATTCAAAGATGCCCACCATCGGCATTGGCGCTTCACCGGCCTGCGATGGCCAAGTGTTGGTGACCGAAGACCTGTTGGGCCTGGGCGGCGAACACCTGCCGCGCTTCGTCAAACAGTACGCAGATGTAGGCGCGGTGATTCGCGATGCCTGCGAGCGGTTTGCCGACGATGTGCGCCATGGCCGTTTCCCTGAAGCGCGGCATTGCTACGGGCTTTGATCGATCGCCTCGGCCAATCGCTTCACGGCCTGGGCGATATCCTTGCTCCAGTCGAGGGTGTAGCTCAGGCGCAGGTGTTGCGGCCAGGCGCCATGCTGGCTGAACAGCTCGCCAGGGGCGATGACGATGCGTTGGGCCAGCAGGCGCTCAAATACCTGACGCATATCCACCGCATGCGGTGCTTGCAGCCAGAAGCTGGCGCCGCCTTGGGGCGCGATCACCTGCCAATGCTCCTCCAGCAAGGCTTTCATGCCGGTCATGCGCTCCAGCAGCAGCGCCCGCAGCGCTTTTAAATGCGCGTCGATACGCTTGGAGGTGAGCAGCTTGGCGATCGCCTTTTGCCGGATCGGTGACAGGCGAAACCCACGCTCCAGAAACACCCGCTGCAATTGCGGCGCGTGCCCGTGGCACACCACATAACCATACGGCGCTTCCGAGCCGATGACTTTATCGAAGGTCGAAAACACCAGCAGCTTCTGCAGGTCGGCGAAGTCGCGATAACGCGGCGGCGGCGCTTCGAAATACAACTCGCCGTAAGTGTCGTTTTCGAACAGCCAGATATCCCGCGCCGCCAGCCAGCCGCAGATCTGCTGCTTGTCCTGTGCCGGCATCACGCCGCCCTGGGGAATATTCACCGTCGACGACAGCACCGCCAGGCGAATCGGCTCACGCATCAGCACGCCTTCCAGCGCCGCCAGGTCGAAACGCCCGTGGGCGTCGAGGGGCATTTCGATCACGCGAATCTTCGCCGCTTGCAACTGGCGCAAAATCGCCCACGAACACGGTGACTCCACCAGCGCCACGGTGCCGCACAGGTCCAGGGCATTAAGTGCCGCATCCAGCACGCTGTGCAAGTCCGCGCCGATATACACCTGGTCGGCCTGCCAGTAGCGGTCGGCGGATTGGGTGTAGCGCTCGGCCAATGCGGTGCGCAACTCGGGCTCACCGAAGGGTAAGTAAAGCGGCGCCAGCGAGCGTGGGTGCTGGCGGGTCAGTTCACGCTCAAGCATCAGCAGCGGGTTTTCCAGCGACAACAGCATCGCCGGTGCATCGCTGCTCAAGGCAAGCATTCCCGGCTGGCGGGCATTGGCAAACACCTGGTCGAGCAGGTTGGTTTCAGTTGTTACCCGTGCAGGCATGGCCCTCGTGAAATAACCCTGTTTGGGCCGCGCGTAGATCCGCCCTTCATCCTCAAGCAAGGCGTAGGCGTACTTGGTGGTCGACACCGATACGCCAAGGCGCTCGGCCAATTGGCGCAGGGACGGCAGTTTGCGTTCGCCTGACGACGGGCTGGCGTCGATCAACTCGACGAGGTAACGGTAGACCGTCTGATAGGCAAAGCCGGCGTCTTTGGGTTTATCCATGGTCCTTTGAGCTGCGCAAAACAGAGTGGGAAGAGAGCCTGGCAGTATCACTCAAGGCGATCTTATTTGCGCGCGTCTCGGGCTGAACAGCCCATGGCTCGGCCCATTGGATTTGAGGCAACCCATCATGAACAGGGCTAAAGGTTTAGTGAAATCGTTTCATTATCTCTTGCTCTATAGCCAGCATAAACTCCACCTTAATTATTGAAACTGTAAAGACTTGGGCCCAACGTCGGCGTGTTGCTAAAAGGCAAGCAGTGAACTCAAGTCTGTCTCAACTTTTAAGGTGTCAGGTGGTCATGGATAACGCGTTTGAATTTACGATTAAGAGTGTTTGTTTTGACGAGCACTATCGCCCCTCCGAAAACACGCGCACCACCACTAACTTTGCTAATTTGGCCAGGGGCGAGCGTCGTCAGGAAAACCTGCGCAATACCTTGACGATGATTAATAACCGCTTCAATGCCTTGGCGCATTGGGATAACGCTGGCGGTGATCGGTATGCGCTCGAACTCGAGATTGTTTCGGCTCAAATGCAGATCGGTGTTGAAGGCAATGGGCAGGCCATTCCGCTGATTGAAGTGTTGAAAACCACGATTGTGGACCGCAAAACCAATGAGCGCCTTGAGGGCATCGTCGGCAATAATTTTTCTTCATATGTACGCGACTATGACTTTAGCGTGGTGTTGTTGGGCCACAACAGAGGCCAGGCTGAATTCAGCACGCCCGATAATTTTGGCGACCTGCATGGCAAGCTGTTCAAGTGCTTTGTGAATTCAGCGGCGTACAGGCAGCACTTTAAGAAGTTGCCTGTCATCTGCTTGAGCGTTTCGAATACCAAGACCTATCACCGGACTGAAAACCAGCACCCGGTATTGGGCGTTGAGTACCAGCAGGATGAGTATTCGCTGACCGATGAGTACTTCAAGAAGATGGGCTTGAAGGTGCGCTATTTTATGCCGCCCAACAGTGTTGCACCCTTGGCATTTTATTTTTTCGGTGACGTGCTGAGTGATTACACGACGCTTGAACTTATCAGCACCATTAGCACGATGGACACCTTTCAAAAGATTTACCGGCCTGAAATTTACAATGCCAATTCTGTCGCCGGAAAACGCTACCAACCCAGTTTGAAGCATCAGGATTATTCATTAACACGCATTGTTTATGATCGAGAGGAACGTGGTCGGCTGGCGATTGAGCAGGGCAGGTTTGTTGAGGAAAATTTCATCAAGCCCTATCACGCTGTGCTTGAACAGTGGTCCGCGCAATACGCCGCTTGACTCATCAAACTTACAAGGTTGTGCCTGTCATGAAAAAGTTATTACCCACTTCTACAGCTGGCAGCTTGCCAAAACCGGCCTGGCTTGCTGAGCCCGAGACGCTGTGGTCACCCTGGAAGTTGCAAGGTGACGAATTAATTGAAGGCAAGCAAGATGCCTTGCGCTTGGCATTGCAAGAGCAGCAAGACGCCGGGATTGATATCGTCAGTGATGGCGAGCAAACCCGCCAACACTTTGTCACCACGTTTATCGAACACCTGAGCGGTGTTGATTTCGAGAAGCGTGAAACCGTCAGGATTCGTGATCGCTATGACGCGAGCGTGCCGACGGTTGTAGGCGCCGTTGCGCGCCCAAAGCCGGTGTTTGTCGAAGACGCCAGGTTCTTGCGCCAGCAAACCAACCAGCCGATCAAATGGGCGCTGCCAGGCCCCATGACCATGATCGATACGCTGTATGACAACCACTATAAAAGCCGCGAAAAACTCGCGTGGGAATTCGCCAAGATCCTCAACGAAGAAGCCCGGGAACTGGAAGCGGCGGGCGTCGACATTATTCAGTTTGATGAACCGGCCTTTAACGTGTTCTTTGACGAGGTGAATGACTGGGGCGTCGCCACCCTGGAACGGGCCATTGAAGGCCTTAAATGCGAAACGGCGGTGCATATCTGTTATGGCTATGGCATCAAGGCCAACACCGATTGGAAAAAGACCCTGGGGTCGGAGTGGCGGCAATATGAAGAAGCCTTCCCCAAGCTACAGAAATCCAGCATCGATATCATTTCGCTGGAATGTCACAACTCCCATGTCCCCATGGACCTGATTGAGCTCATTCGTGGCAAAAAAGTCATGGTTGGGGCCATTGATGTGGCAAACCACACCATTGAAACGCCCGAAGAAGTGGCCAATACCCTGCGCAAAGCCCTTCAGTTTGTCGATGCCGACAAGCTTTATCCGTGCACCAACTGTGGCATGGCGCCCTTGCCTCGCCGCGTGGCAAGGGGCAAGTTGAATGCGTTGAGTGCTGGCGCAGAGATCGTTCGAAGAGAGCTCAATAACGCGCGTTGAGCCACCATTGGAAGGGGTGTACCAAGTTGCACTCCCTGTTCAGGATTTACCATGTCATTTCCCACTACGACGGTCGAGCCACTGAGCTTTCGCGAAGCGCTCGGGCACTACGCGTCCGGTATTACGGTGATTACCTCGCACCTGGATGACGAGCCGGTCGGCTTCACGTGTCAGTCGTTCTACAGCGTGTCGATGAGCCCACCGCTGGTGTCATTCAGCGTAATGTCCAATTCGGCCAGCTACCCCAAGATTCGCCAGGCCGGTCGATTCGTGGTCAATATCCTGTCGGGTGAGCAGGCCGGGATTTCCAACCAATTCGCCCGCCGCGGCACAGACAAATGGCACGGCGTGCAATGGCAGCACTCGCCTTTGGGTAATCCGATCATTGCCGGCAGCCTGCACTGGCTGGATTGCGAAATTCACGCCGAACACGCCGCCGGTGACCACCTGATCGTGATTGGTGAAGTAAAGGCGTTAAGTCTGCGAGCAGCGGCTGCGGCGAAGCCCTTGCTGTATTTCAAGGGGCAGTATTGCAACATCGCCGCACAGGGCGTGGTTCACGGGTAGGTAAAGGTGTGGTTAATAATGTAAGTGCCTAGCGTGTTCGTACGCGCTGTCACCCAGGCAACGGTCATACCGCGTTTTATTTGATCGTCAAGTTCTGATCGGGTTGTGCACAGTTCGATATCGCGCTCAGTGTGTAGATCCTTGATCCATAAGCCCGCCTCGCAACGACTATATTTCCCATAAGCCGGTCCCGGAAACCTGATTTCATAGACGGATTTATAGTGGATTACTTCGCCAGGCAGCAGGTAGACGCACACGGCATAACTATTCAGGAGGAAAACGAATCCAAGGCTGAAGCCCCCTAAAAACTTGTTAGTCGAAGACATATTAGTGCTGTTGGGCGGGCGATTGCGTTCGGGCCTGAACGCACAATAGAGGCCTGTCACAACGCCGAATACCACATAGGTCGTCCATTCAGGAATCCATGCCATCAAGATGGTTTGCCTGGCAACCCGAGAGGCCCAGCCCATGTAAAACATCCATGCCCCAAGGACGAGAAGCACTAATATCAACGCCGCTATTCTTTTGAATTGTCTCCCGAGTGAGGGGTGTTTCATTGTTTTTTTTGCTCGGTTCGTTGGTCGGCTGGGTAGCGTTGAGTGAACACCGGTGTGTTCAACCGATCAATCCACTCAAGCAAAATACCATCTAACCGGGCGCGACGACGCCCACTACTTCTCTGTGCGGCGCCGCAGCAACGAGTGACTTAGCTTCGTAAAAACTCAAGCAAATCCGCGTTGATGACATCCGCATTCGTCGTCGGCATCCCATGGGGAAACCCTGCATAGGTCTTCAACGTGCCATTCTTCAACAGTTTTGCCGACAACGGCCCGGAATCTTCATACGGCACAA
The DNA here is from genome assembly GCF_014268205.2 of Pseudomonas sp. OE 28.3. Taxonomy (NCBI): domain Bacteria; kingdom Pseudomonadati; phylum Pseudomonadota; class Gammaproteobacteria; order Pseudomonadales; family Pseudomonadaceae; genus Pseudomonas; species Pseudomonas sp. OE 28.3. Next base: position 4,633,139 of record NZ_CP077082.1, on the reverse strand, counting down.
TCTGGTCATCATCGCCGTGCATCACCAGCACGGGGATCGTGATGCGCCGCAAAGCCTCAGTAAAGTCCGTTTGCGAAAACGCCACAATCCCGTCGTAGTGGGCGATTGCGCAACCCATCATGCCTTGTCGCCACCAGTTCTGGATCACGCCTTCCGACGGTTTGGCACCCGGCCGGTTGTAGCCATAAAAAGGCCCCGATGGTACGTCGCGATAGAACTGCGCACGGTTGGCTTTGAGCTGCGCCTGCATGTCGTCGAACACCGACTTGGGCAAGCCGCCTGGATTGCTCGGTGTTTGCAGCATCAACGGTGGCACGGCGCTGATGATGGCGGCTTTGGATACGCGGTCTTCGCCGTGGCGGGCAATGTAGTGAATGACTTCGCCACCGCCGGTGGAGTGGCCCACATGGGCGGCGCCCTGTACACCAAGGTGGTTGACCACGGCGGCGACGTCGTCGGCGTAGTGGTCCATGTCGTGGCCGTCCCAGACCTGGCTGGAGCGGCCATGGCCGCGGCGGTCGTGGGCGACGACGCGGTAACCGTTAGCCAGGAAGAACAGCATCTGCGCATCCCAGTCATCGGCGCTCAGTGGCCAGCCGTGGTGGAAGAAGACCACCGGGGCATCGCGTGGGCCCCAGTCTTTGTAAAAGATCTCAACGCCGTCCTGCGTAGTGACATACCCCATGTTCATCTCTCCAAAGTGATTGATCGGCCATCAACAGCAACGTGTTGATCGTGACCGGTTGAACAAAGTGCGGCTCAACCGATGGGCGGCCACGCTTGGCTGCCTGATCACTTGAGGTTTACAGTCCGCCTCAAGGTCAATGTGCGCGCGGAGTGGAACATGAGAATAGGCGAACTGGCGAAACTCAGCGGCTTGGCGCCATCGCGCATCCGTTTCTACGAAGCGAGCGGCCTGATCAAGTCGGTCACGCGCAAGGCCAACGGTTATCGGGACTATGCGCCGGAGGCAGCGGGGATGTTGCAACTGATCACGGGCGCACAGGCGGCAGGGTTTTCCCTGGAAGAAATCCGCCAATTGCTGCCGATGAACGCTGGCGGCTGGCAGCATGAGGCGTTGCTCGGAGGGCTCAAGCGCAAGGTCGAGGAAATCGAGGTGTTGCAGCAACGCCTGGCGCAGAATAAGGCCCAGTTGCTGCGGGTGATTGACGGCATCGAAGGCAAGCCTGAGGGCGTGGCGTGTGCGGACAATGCGCAGTTGTTGCTCAACCGCCTGCAGGATGAGCGCGAGAAAGCCGTGCACTGACCTGAAAAAAGCCATTGACCTTAAAGTTGGCTTTAATCTTATGGTGGTCCCACGCCAACTGAGGACTGCTCCATGAATCTGTTCGATCCCCTGTTATTACCCAACGGTTCGACCATCAACAACCGCATCGCCAAAGCCGCCATGGAAGAGAATATGGCAGACGCCGACCAGGCGCCTTCCGCCGATTTGCTGCGTCTCTACCAGGCCTGGGCCGATGGTGGTGCCGGCCTGATCATCACCGGTAACGTGATGGTCGACGGCCGCGCCATGACCGGCCCCGGTGGCGTGGTGTTGCAGGATGATCAGCAACTGGCCAAGTTCAAGCGCTGGGCGCAAGTGGGGCGCGCAGGTGGCGCGCAATTCTGGTTGCAGATCAACCATCCCGGCCGCCAGATGCAGGCCAATCTGGGGCAACAGACCTGGGCACCCTCGGCGGTTGCCATGGACCTGGGCACGTTATCCAAACACTTCAGCCGACCCCAGGCGATGACCGCCGAGGTGATTGCCGAGGTTATCCAGCGTTTTGCGCGCACCGCACGCCTGGGCGAACAAGCCGGTTTTACTGGCGTGGAAATTCATGCGGCGCATGGTTATTTGTTGAGTCAGTTCCTCTCACCGTTGAGCAATCAACGCACAGACGCGTGGGGCGGCTCCCTGGAAAACCGCGCGCGGCTGTTGCTCGATATCGTCAAGGCGGTACGGGCGGTGGTTAGCAGGGAATTCGCGGTGGCGGTCAAACTCAACTCCGCGGATTTCCAGCGCGGCGGGTTTACCGCCGATGACGCCAAGCAGGTGGTTGAGTGGCTCAACGACTTGGGCGTGGACCTGGTGGAATTGTCCGGTGGCAGTTACGAAGCGCCCGCCATGCAGGGGGACGCGCGTGACGGCCGAACCCTGGCGCGTGAGGCTTATTTTGTTGAGTTTGCCCACGACATCCAGACGGTCGCCAAGATGCCGGTGATGGTCACCGGCGGTATCCGTCGACGCCCGGTGGCTGAAAGCGTGGTGCACAGCGGCGTGGATATGGTGGGCATCGGCACCGCGTTGGCGATTGATCCGCAACTGCCGCGTGCGTGGCTTGAAGGCAAAGACACAGCGCCCGAACTGCCGCCGATCACTTGGAAAAACAAAGCCTTCGCCTCCTTGGCCAATATGGCGCTGGTCAAGTTCCAGCTGCGCAAACTCAGCCAGCGCAAGCAGCCTGATCCCGGCGTATCACCGTTACGCGCATTGATCGAGCAGCAACTGGGCAACGCTTTGCGCACGCGGCAGTATCGCCGCTGGATCGCCAAGCGTAGCGCGTAGGCGGTGGTCAGGACGGGGTCAGTTGCGCCGCCGCAACCTTCACCCGCGTCGCGCGCCGCGCCATCACCCAGGCCAGCACCGGCGCCAGGGTAAACAGGGCAAACAACCACTGTGCCGCGTTGGCGATGCCGGCATTGCCGGTGGCGTCGTTGATACCCGCCACGTTGGAAATCACTCCCGCCAATGCCGCGCCCAGGGCCATGGCGAACAGCTGCAAGGTGGTGATCGACGCGGCGGCCGTGTCCTTGTCCTGCTCCGACGCCACTTGCAGGATGCGCGTCAGCAGGTGCGGCCAGCCCAGGCCGATGCCGAAACCGACCAGGAACAGCCCGAGGCAGATCGGCGCCAACCGCGCCCATTCACCCAGGCTTTCCACCGGCGTGGTGATGGCTAGCAGCACCAGCCCGGCCACGATAAACAGCGGCCCCGCGAGGATGGCGCGCTGTGCGCTGCGGCCGCTCCAGCTGGAACTGAGGATTTCCGACACGGTCCAGCCGGCCGCCATCAGCGCCGCCATGTACCCGGCAACCAGCGGTGATTGACCATGCAGGTGTTGCAGAAAATACGGCATGAAAATCTCGCTGCTCATGCCGATCACCAGCAGGCAAGTGGTTGCATACAGCGCGCACAGCGGGGCGTCGAACTTCAGTGCGTCCTTGGGCAGCAGGCGTATGGTCGCGGTGGATTCGTGGCGGACCAGTGCATAGACCAGCACGGCGCACACTGCGATGCCCAGCAGGTTCCAGCTCGGCAGCGCCGAAACGCTGCCTGCGCACACGGCCAGCACGGCGGCGGCCAACAGCACCAGTTGCGGCACCGGCAAGCGGCTGGCCGTGCTCGCCGTGGGATCGCGGGGCGGCAGCGCACGGTGGGTGAGTACCATATAAGCAAGGCTTATCGGCACCATGGCGCCGAAGGCGAAACGCCAGGCATCCATCTCGGCGAACACGCCACCGACCGCCGGGCCGACCAAGGTAGCCACGCCCCACATGCCCGATACCAGCGCCATCGCCCGCGGCCATAAGCGCTCTTCGAACACCAGTTGGATCATCGAGTAACACAGGGCCAGCAACATGCCGCCGCCCAACCCCTGAATCAAACGCCCGACCAGCATCACCGGCATGTTTGGCGCCAAGGCGCAGATCAGCACACCGACCATAAAGATCAACGTGGCGACGGTATACGCCAGCCGCGGCCCGGTGCGTTGCAGCAGCTTGGAGGTGAGGGCTGAGCCGATGATCGAGGCCACCACGTACAGGGTGGTGCTCCACGCATACAGGGCCAGACCGCCGATTTCGGCGACCACCGACGGTAGAATGGTCGTGGCGATATAGGTGTTGGTGGCATACAGCGCAATGCCGCCGGAGAGGGCGATGGAACGGGTGGCATTCTTGCCCCGGAGCAACTCGCTCCAGCTGCTGTCTTGGGTGTGCATCGACGATTCCTTGTGCCGCTGGCAGGCTTGGGTTAATTTGCCAAGTAATTGCTTTGAATATTGCGACGAGGCTGTTTATTTTGTCAAGAAACGACTTGGAATATTCGCCGGTGTCGCCGGCGGAGCGTTTGCTGCACCTGCTCAAGACCCGTGGGCCACAATTGGCCAGTGATGCTGGCGAGTTCCTCGGCACCACCGGTGAAGCGGCACGCCAGCAGTTGGTGAAGCTGGCGGCCAGTGGGTTGGTCGAGGCGCGCTCCGAGGTACGCGGGGTAGGGCGCCCGACCCAGGTTTGGCAGCTCACGGCGACGGGGCACGCGCGCTTTCCGGATACCCATTCCGAACTCACCGTGCAACTGTTGCAGACCGTACGCGAGACCTTTGGTGAAGAGGCTATTGAGCGTTTGATTGACGTGCGCGAGCGCCAGACCCTGGCGTTGTATGAACGTGAGATGCAGGGCGTCAGCGGCCTTAAAGCGCGGGTCGAAAAGCTTGCGGCACTGCGCACGCGTGAAGGTTATATGGCCCAGTGCAGCGAGCAGCCGGACGGTGCCCTGATCCTGGTGGAGAACCACTGCCCGATCTGCGCGGCGGCTACTGCGTGCCAAGGGTTTTGCCGCGCAGAATTGCAGGTGTTCGAGCAGGTGTTGCGTGCCAAGGTCGAGCGCGTGGAGCACATCCAACTGGGCGCGCGGCGGTGTGCTTATCGGATTGCTCAGGTTTGAATCGGGTCGTCGGTGTTTTTTGCAGGGAATGATGAGTGCTAGAGTCGACATGAATCATGTCGAACCAGGAAGTTACGTCCATGCAAACCACTCCTCCCGATGGCTTACCGGTTTACCGGCTGTTAACCGGCAAAGATGACGCCACGTTTTGTCATCGAGTCTCTGAAGCGCTTGCGCTGGGTTACCAGCTGTATGGTTCACCTGCGGCCACGTTCAATGGTGAGTATGTGGTGGTTGCCCAAGCGATAGTTTGGGGGACTGGGAAGTAGGTTTTGCGATAGACAAAGCGCCGGTCAAACAGCATGGTGCAGAGCGTGGTTAGCGTAGCACCGGGCAGTGTTGAGCCTACCTTTGTGGCGAGCGGGCTTGCCCCGCGTTGGGCTGCGAAGCAGCCCTGAAATCAGGCGCTGCTTTTTTTCAGAAAGAGCGCGGTGGCATTACTGGGGCCGCTGCGCAGCCCAACTCGGGGCAAGCCCGCTCGCCACAACAGCCCGTTCAGCCTGTAGCATCGCAGCGGTGCGACGATTCGGCACGTCAGCTCCCTTCTCCCAGTGCTACCGCTACCTCTTTGGCCACCTCGATAAACGCCCGCGCCGCCGCACTCTGGTACACCCCTTTGCGCTGCATCAACACCGCTGTGCGCTGCAGCCGCTGCGGCCCCAGTTCAATCGCGACCAACTCGGGATGCGCCCGTGCAATCGCGGCCGGCAATAGCGTCGACAGCGTGGTCCGGCGCACCACCTCGATCAGTGCGCCGATCACATTGGCCTCCATCACCACGCGCGGGCGGATGCCATGCTGGTTGCAGTAGCGGTCGATCTGCTCGCGGGTGGCGAACGCCTTGCTGAGCAAGATCAGCGATTCGCCGTTCAGCGCCTGCAACCCGATGGCTGCCTCGCCTGCCAGCGGGTGTTGGTTGCCGACCACCAACGCCAGGGTTTCCACCAGCAGGGGATAGCTGTCGATGTCGGGCGCGTGCACTTGATCAAAGGCGATGCCCACATCCAGCTCGTCAGCCAGCAACTGGTTCTCCATCTGCTCCTGGGCGACCTCGCGCACGTTCAGCGTGATGTTCGGATAGCGGCGGTGAAAGGTTTCCACCAGCGGCCCTACGAGGTAAGTGGTGAAGGTGGGCGTGACTGCAATCCTCAGCGTTCCACGGCTCAAATCACCCACGTCATGGATTGCACGCTGGCCTTCCTGCAGTTCCTGCGCTGCCCGTAGCGCATAGCGCAGGTACACCTCACCGGCATCGGTCAGACGGGTCTTGCGCCCTGAGCGGTCAAACAACTGCGCGCCGAGGTTTTCTTCCAACTGCCGCACTTGCTGCGACAGCGCCGGCTGCGAGACATGCAGGGCCGTCGCTGCCTTGGTAAAGCCCTGATGCTCGGCGACAGCAAGGAAGTAATGGATATGGCGCGCCAGCATGCTTGTACTCATAAGATTATCTGATGATCTTGATCATATATGAGACTTTTACCTTATTTAAGTGGCTGCGTAACCTTTGCTTCATCGCATCGCGAACCAAAGGAGTCACCCATGCAAGACATCATCGACGGTTTCCTGAAGTTTCAACGTAACGCCTTCCCCGAGCGTGCCGGCCTGTTCAAAGACCTGGCCAACCAGCAGAGCCCGCGGGCGCTGTTCATCTCCTGCTCCGACAGCCGCCTGGTGCCAGAGTTGGTCACGCAGCGCGAGCCGGGCGACCTGTTCGTGATCCGCAACGCCGGCAATATCGTGCCGTCCTACGGCCCCGAGCCGGGCGGTGTGTCGGCCTCGGTGGAGTACGCCGTCGCCGCCCTGCAAGTCAGCGACATCGTGATTTGCGGGCATTCCGATTGCGGCGCCATGACCGCCATCGCCACCTGCAAATGCCTGGACCACATGCCCGCCGTGGCCGGCTGGTTGCGCTACGCTGACTCCGGCCGGGTGGTCAACGAGGCCCGCCAGCATGTCGACCAGCACGCCAAAGTCGCCTCCATGGTGCGCGAAAACGTCATCGCGCAATTGGCCAATATCCAGACGCACCCTTCAGTGCGCCTGGCCCTCGAAGAAAAACGCGTAACGCTGCACGGCTGGGTCTACGACATCGAAAGTGGCTGCATCCAGGCCTTCGATGGCCGTACCGGCCAGTTCGTCGCCCTTGCCGACAACCCGACTGCGCGCGCCGTTTCCTACTAACACCTTCCTTTTTACCCACTGAGATAACCCCATGATCCAGTCGCAAATCAGCCAGACCACTCGCCTTGCCCTGACCGACGTCATCCTCTTGGCTAAAGCCCGCAAAGACCTGTCGTTCGCCCAGATCGCCGAAGGCACCGGCCTGCACGAAGCCTTCGTGACCGCCGCCTTGCTCGGCCAGCACCCACTGCCCGCCAGCGCCGCTCAAGCCGTTGCCGACACCCTGGGCCTGGATGCGGATGCCGTGCTCCTGCTGCAAACCATCCCGGTGCGCGGCAGCATCGGCAACGGCATCCCGACCGACCCGACCATCTACCGCTTCTACGAAATGATCCAGGTCTATGGCACCACGCTCAAGGCGCTGGTCCACGAGAAGTTTGGCGACGGCATCATCAGCGCGATCAACTTCAAGCTGGACGTCAAAAAGGTTGAAGACCCGGACGGTGGCTCCCGCGCCGTGATCACCCTGGATGGCAAGTACCTGCCGACCAAACCGTTCTGATCAGCTGAGTAACGGCCCGGCGCTGCAAGGCGCTCGGGCCACGGCAGCGATATTGAGGGTCGCAGTTATGGATTTGATCTTTCGTCATGTACGCATCGACGACGCACGGCCGCTGATGGATGTGGCAGTCAATAACGGCAAGATCATCGAGACCGCGCCGAACATTTCAGCCCACGCCCGGCAGGAAATCCAGGGCCACGGCAACGTGCTGATACCGGGTTTTGTCGAAGGGCACCTGCACCTGGAAAAAGCCCATGTCATGCACCGCAAGGCCAACCGTTCGGGCACGCTGAAAGAGGCGATTGCCGTCACGGCCGAACTCAAACCCACCTTGACCCGCGACGACATCCTCGATCGCTCCACTCAAGTACTGCGCGACCTGGTGCAAGCCGGCACTACCCACGTGCGCGCCCACGCCGAGTTCGACCCCGAGCAAGGGTTTACCGGCTTTGATGTGGTGCTGGAGTTGCGCGACAAACTACGCGACGTGATCGATATCCAGGTGGTCGCCTTTCCACAGGAAGGCATTCTGAAGCTACCGGGCATGCAGGCCATGATGGTCGAGGCCATGGAGAAGGGCGCCGACGTGGTGGGTGGCATTCCGTACAACGACAGCTCGGCGCACGCACACATCGACTATGTGTTCAGCCTGGCCCAGCGTTACGGCAAGGATATCGACTTCCACCAGGATTTTGCCGACAACGCCGAGCACATGAGCATTGAATACCTGGCTCGCAAGACCATTGAACACGGCTATCAAGGCCGTGTGTGTGTCGGGCACCTGACCAGCCTGGGCGCCGTACCTGTGCACAAACAGCACGAAATCATCGCGCTGATCCGCGAGGCCGGCATCAGCGTAATGTGCCTGCCCGCCACCGACCTGCACCTTGGCGCACGCAACGATGGTCACAACGTGCGCCGCACCCTGGCGCCGGTGCGAGCCCTGCGTGATGGCGGCGTGAATGTGTGCCTGGCCACCAACAATATCCGCAACGCATTCACCCCGTTTGGCACCGGCGACTTGCTCAATATTGCGCAGTTGGCCATTCCCGCCTGCCACCTGGGCGGAGCGGATGATCAGGCCACGGTGTTGCCGATGCTCACGAGCAACCCGGCTAAAGCCTTGGGGCTTAAGCACTTTGGGTTAGCACCGGGCAAGGCGGCGGATCTGGTGTTGTTGGATACGCAAGCGGTGGGGGATGTGATTCTTGATCTGCCCGCGCGTCTGATGGTGCTTAAGCGCGGGAAGATTGTGGCGACGTCGGTGTGTCAGCGATCGGTGGTTTTCTGAGCGCTGTTCAACGTCAGAGGAAGTGCTGCATGGCGGCTATAGTGTGAATCCCCCCGCAGTATAAAGAGCTATGATGCCGTCAACGCAAAGCCTGTCAGCAATAGCGGCAGTATCGCGACTCTCTCGGTTCCCCACAGCGGTCTCCCATGCCTGTAGCACAGCCTGGGTATGCGGAGCCTGCAAATCGATAACGCTCTGACGAACAAGGATGTTTCCATGAAAAAGTTAGCGTCGGTTTCTGCCGATATTTTCCACAAGCACTACGCTGATAACGCCTATGTGAGCGCACATGGGGCAAAGTCCCTCGACCAGACGCATATCGTTACCTATACCCACTACAAACAGTTGCAGGGTGCCGGGTATTTTTTGAATGTTAATTTTATCGGAAAGTCCAAAGCACCCAGAGTAATTGTCGGTATTGGGGGGCTTGGCTTTGACTTGGACCGTGCCAAGTTCGAATACCAGCTAACAAAGTTTATAAAGTACCTGCCCGCGCATGTCGAGCTGTATGTTCATGCTGCGTGCCACGTGAAAATGCTCAGTTACGGTTCCGTGACAGTGTTGGGCTCACAGAATATTTCGTCGACGTCATTGCCGTATTTGGATGCGCAGGCGTCGCCGATCTCAAGACACCATGAGGTGCAAGTTGAATTTCAAGACGCTGATTTGACCTGCGCGCGGGCGATTTTTAATGAAGTTTTATGCGACCCCAGCCTGCATATAAAGCTATCTAGAAAAAGTATTGCCACTGATATAGTTGAGCATTTACTTAAGGGGTTCAGCTACGAGGTTCATAAGAGAAATATGGAGCTTGCTAACGCCTTGGAGACATTTCTCGGTAAGGCTGAATTAATAGAGAAACGCCTGGTTTTTGTTCCGGGAGCTGTAGAAAATCGATGTTTGGTTTCGTTGGTTCAGCGCATTTATGCAGCTAAAGTGGTGACGGAAGATCATGTCGATGAGTTGTTTGAAGTTCTCTATGCTGACGTAGGTGACTTTCTGTTGGATGAGGAATTTACGGATGACGTGTTTGAGATATCCCGAACTATAGAGTCGGTCAATGAGGCGTCTTTACCGGAAAAGGATCAGGTGCTCCCTGTTCTTAGGTCTATCTACTCAAAGGAAATGCCGCTGGCTGAAGGTGAAGCATTTTCCGAGTTTATCGACGAACTCAAGAGCGTTATAGAGCACCATAACGTTACTGACGCTTTGGCATTTGCCAATCAACACCAGGAACGCTTGGTGCAGAAGATTATAGAGAGTCCGGACTACAAACAGCAGGCGATAATGGACGCCACGGATAATGATGGGAGTATGGTTGAAGGTCGCATTCGTGACGCGCTATTAGACGGTCGCATTGACTTTAGTGGGTACGAAATGGAGTTGAATCTGGCTCAGTTTATTTCGGCCTTGCACGCCGTTATTGAGTCAAGCTATCTCGCCGTTGTGTTTAATACCTTTGAGAGGATGGGTGAGATGCACGCTAAACTTCTCAATATTTATCAGCGTGAATTGGGTGCGTAAGAATATTGCAGTCGGCAGTTAATGCCCGTTACCCCGGTGCAATGCGTTTTCTACCCCTCATTTTAGTTCCTACTGCTCCGAAAGATGGAGGGGAGCTTCGGTAATCCGAAAACTCCCCTCCATCGCGCGGTTCATGCCGTTGTGCACCTTGGCGAGCAATTCATTGGATAGCCTGTCCTTTAATGGCGAGCTGTCTGCCCCAGAAACCCCGTAATCAACCCCACCACCTGTTGCTGAATCACCGCCCGTGGCCGCCCACCCTCGCCATCACGGCAAATCATGCCATCGCCCGGCGAGCTTTCTTCAATCAACGCGATTGCGCCCGGTTTGCAGATCGACATAAAACTGAAGTGCGTGGCGTCGCTGATTTCCACGTACTGCGTCGAGGCTTTTGGCAGGCGCTTGACCAGGTTGGCGGACTCCAGGTTGGGGTCCATATCCTCGGTTGGCACGCCTCCCGCGATGACCAATGTGGACACCTTGAATGCCGCCAGGCTGGCGTCGGTCATGCCGCGTGACAGGCCCAGGTCCAGAGACACGATGGCGGTGACGCGCTTGTCGCTCAAGTCCGCAGCCAGACGCGCTTTGCCGTCGGGTGTCGCGGCGGGGTTCATCTCATGGTAGCCGATGCAACCGCCCAGCTTCGGGTGGGCGGCGCAGTCGCGGGTGAACAGGTCAGGATCGAAGCGCGCGCCGGCGATTTCCAGCACGGTCCAGCCGCCGAGGGAATGGCCGACGGCGGCAATCTGTTGGTTCGCCACCGCGCCAAATTGCTTGGGTTGAGCCAGTACGGCGTCGATGGCGCGGCTCAGGTCGGCCGGGCGTTGCCATAGCTGTGCGGCGGCTTGCGGGTTGCGGTCCTTGGTGGTGGTGCCGGGGTGGTTCACCGCCGCAACGATGTAACCTTTGTGCGCCAATGCGCTGCCCAGCCACACCTGTTTGCCCCAGTTGCCGCCGTAACCGTGGGACAGCACCACCAGCGGATGCTCGCCCGCAGCCGGCGGCGCGTCGGGCACGGCGAGGGCGCCGATGAAGACCGCGTTGTCGGCGATCAGCGTGGGTTTGGCCGTGGTGGTAGCGGGGTACCACACCACCAGCTCCAGTGGGCGGTTGTTGTGCGCATCGGGCAGGGTGGTGGTTTTGAAACCGACCGGGTTTTCATCGGCGAAAGCGGGAGTGGTGAGGCAAAGCAGGAACAGCGCGCGTAGAGCGGTTTTCATTGTTGTTATCGTCCTTGATTTAGGTAGCGAATCATCACCTGAAACCCTGTGGTCTGCACATCCCCTGTTTGCAGTTAATACCCGCCCCGTTGGGGATCGTTTCGCTAGCCCGTTCGTCTGTCAGTGTTTGAGATTAATCGCCTGTGCCACCTTGGTATTGGCCAACCCAGCCCCATAACTACCCTCGTATCCACTGAGGGCGCAGACCATGACCAACCCAACCGAAACCGCCATCCTCGCCGGCGGCTGCTTTTGGGGCATGCAAGACCTGTTGCGGCGCTACCCCGGTGTACTCAGCACGCGTGTCGGCTACACCGGCGGCGATGTGCCGAATGCCACGTACCGCAACCACGGCAACCATGCCGAAGCCATCGAGATTGTGTTTGACCCGGCGGTGATCAGTTATCGGCAGATTCTGGAGTTCTTTTTCCAGATCCATGACCCGAGCACGCCTAACCGCCAGGGCAATGACACGGGGCCAAGCTATCGCTCGGCGATTTATTACTTGAGTGAACAACAGCGCGATATTGCCGAAGATACGGCGGCCGACGTGGATGCGTCGAAGCTGTGGCCTGGTCGAGTGGTCACCGAGATTGAGCCGGCAGGGCCGTTCTGGGAGGCGGAGCCTGAGCATCAGGATTATCTGGAGCGGATACCGAATGGGTATACCTGCCACTTTATTCGGCCGAACTGGAAGCTGCCGAAGCGGGCTTGAGGGCCGCCGAGATGATCGTTGCAAAATGTGGGAGCTGGCTTGCCTGCGATTACAGTGTGTCAGTCAATAAATTAGTTAACTGATCCTCCGCCATCGCGGGCAAGCCCGCTCCCACAGGGTTTTGTGTTTGATCGTTAGCCGGCGGCCTCGCGCTCCAGCAGCCTGTCCATCAGCAACACCCCCAACTCACTCAACTGGTGAATCGCCAGCGCCACGTCGCGCTGTTTTCCCGTCAAATCTTCTGACAGGTCGAGCAACAAGGCAGTGACCGAGGAAAAGGTTTCGTAGCTGTTGGTGATCAGGGTTTCGTTGCTGGCATCGGCCGCGACGTTGAACAGCGAAGGTGGTGACAATGCCGGGTCGGCTTTTGGATTGAGGTAGTGATCAATTGCGCGATGCGCGGCCTGATTGAGTTTCAGGTCCGGTTCGCTGGGAGGGTTCGGCGTTATTTTAAACATCATGTAATTCCTGAATGGAGCCGACACCCTTTCGCTACTACACAAAGAGGGTGGCAGCTGTACGCAGGTTAGTAGACCGGGGAATTACACAAAGCCGGCGCGCCCGAAGACGCCCTACGCACAGCCACCATCAGGCACAGACAGGAACGTCTGATAGATGAAGCTCATGCACCAAGTGTAATTGACCCCAGGGCTACTAAACCCGATCACTGAGTTGTCAGCGACCGAGCAACCTTAGAGACGCCCACCACAGCGCACAAGCCGGCGGATTCTGACGCAAGCGTAGGCAATGGAGCAAGGCGCTGTGGCTTCGGACTTTCCTGTTTCAGGCTTCGTTGTAGGACATGAGCCTTACGCCGAACAAAATGTGGGAGCTGGCTTGCCTGCGATTACGGTGTGTCAGTCAATAAATTAGTTAACTGATCCTCCGCCATCGCGGGCAAGCCCGCTCCCACAGGGTTGATCGTTCCCACGCGGAGCGTGGGAACGATCATGCGGGTACTGTGTTGGGTGGTTGATCAGGCTTTGGCTACGCCCACTCGCCACTGCGCGGGCGGCAGCAGCCCATTCACCAGGTAATTACCGACGATCCGCGACTTGTACACCCGCGGGTTATGGTTCGCCAACGTGCGCGCATTGCGCCACAGCCGATCCAGCGCCTTATTGCTGGCCGTGGCGCTGGCGCCCAATGCATCGAACAACCCGGTGGTCGCCGCCAGTGTTGCATCCACCACGGGATTGACCGCCAGGCACACCTCCAATTCCGCCAACGCAACCTGCGAGTCGTCATCCTGCAGCGGCCGGTCTCGCGCAATCACATACTGCGCTGTCTGATCCAGGCGCTGCGCCGCGTGCTGGGTGATGGCCTGGGCGGCGTAGGCTTGGCTGGCGACTTCGCCAATCACTTGCAGCAACTGCACATCCTGGGCGGCGGTGTCGGCGTTGCCGGTGGTGAAGGTGCGGGCGCGCTGGCTGAGTTCGGCGGCGCCGCTGAGTGCGGCGCGGCGGGCGATGCCGGCCAGGGTGGCAAGGTGGTAGATCTGGTAGAACGACTGGCCATAGGCGAAGCGTTGGGTGGTGGGGCGCACATCGTCATCCACCACCGGTGCGTTGTCGAAGAGGCAGGTGCCGCTGGCGGTGAGGCGTTGGCCGAAGCCATTCCAGTCGTCGATGATCTGCACACCGGGCGCCTTGAGGTCGACCACCAGGCTGTACACCACACCGTCTTCGCCGGTGGCCACGGTGTTGATCAGGTCACTGTAGAGCGCGCCGGTGGTGTAGAACTTTTTGCCGCTGATGCGCAGTGTGCCATCGGTGTGGCGGTGCAGGCGGGTGCCGAAATCGCCACGGGCCTGGTTGCCGACTTCGGTGCTGCCGGGGGAAAGCAGGGCGCCTTGGCCGAGGCGGTCGAGCCATTGGGCGCGCCAGTCGCGGTCTTTGGCGCATAGCACGTCTTCGCAAAAGCCAAAATGCCCACGCAGTGCCTGGGTGATGTTGGAGTCGGCGGCGGACAGTTCTGTCAGCAGCGCAAGCAGTTCAGCGAAGGTCGCGCCTTGCCCGCCGTAACTGACTGGCAATCGCCAGCGTGGCAAACCCAGAGCGTTGAGCTGTTGGATCACTGTCGCCAGGCTGGCGCGTGTCTGATCCGCCTCGGCAGCGTGTGCCAGGATCTGCGCAAACAGCGGGCGAAACGGAGCGGCCAGTTGTTCGTAACGGGCGGAGGGCGCAGTGCCCCAGATATTCAATACGGGAGTCGACATGCAATGGACCTTGCAGAAAGGGTTTCAGGCGCGGGGTCCAGTGGTCTGGTGGCGTCACCCTAACTCAGTGGGCAGCAAACTTTTAATACGAAAAATAGCTAACCCACTGTTCGGCGGTTCTATCGATAGTGCACAACAGTATTAAACCCGGCGCTTTTATTGCGTTAGCTTCTACGGGCGCCACGCTCGGCGACTGCCAAAACCCTTCTCTCATTGCCAGACTGCACGCCCACAGATGGTTGAGTCAGCCATTAACTGTGTGGATTCCTCCTATGATCAATCGTCGTAATTTGCTTGCCGTGCTGGGCCTGGCCTCGCTGACACTGCACGGCCCATCGGTGTGGGCGGCAGCGCCGCAGACCCTGACGGTGGGTGACCAGTTCTTCTCCAATCGCATCGTCCTGGAGCTGTCCGGCGAGCTGAAAGACCTGCCGTATCAAATCGACTTCAAACGCTTCAATACCGGCTCCCCGGTGGCCTCGGCGGTCGCCAGTGGCGCGCTGGACGTGGGCATTGTCGGCGATACGCCGGTGATCAGCCTCGCCGCCAATGGCGCGCCGGTGAAAGTGGTCGCCAGCACCCAGACCAGCCTTGATGGCGTGGGCATTGTGGCGCGCAAAGGGATTCATTCGGTGGCCGAGCTAAAGGGCAAAACGGTGGCGATCTGGAACGGTTCGTGGAGTCAGCAACTGGCCTACAAGGCCCTGGATGAGGCCGGTGTGCCGCGCACCAGCGTGACCTTCAAATACCTGCTGCCGGCCGAAGCCAGCCTCGCACTGAGCCAGAGCGATATCGATGCCTTCGGCACCTGGGAGCCCTACGTCTCGTTGCAGGAAAAAGAGGGCAACACCCTGATCCGCAATGCCAAAGGCCTGATGAGCGCGCCGACCTACATCGTTGCGTATGAGCCGGCGCTGGCGCAGAAACGCGCGATTATCAAAGATTTTGTGGCGCGTCTCACCCGTGCGCGGGTGTGGAGCAGCAGCCACGTTGATGAGTATGCCCAGGCGTGGTCGAAGGCCAACCAATCTGCACCGGAGATTGCCAAGGTGTGGTTCAAGCGTGATGCGATCAAGGTGCTGCCGATCTCCCCGACCATTGTCGGCGAAGCCCAGGCCACGGCGGATTTCCTGGTCGATGCGCAGATGCTCAAACAGCCTTATGACGTGACGCCCTTGTTTGATCAGGCCCTTTAAACGCGGACGAAACACGCGCTAATAGTCTCGGGCGCCTGTTGATACGGGGGCTGAGCTAGGGTTTTTGGTTCCGGTTGGCGCCGGAACAATAAATTCACTAGCATCAGTATGGAGTAGCCAGTAGGCTACAGGTGAGACCTTGACCAATTCAATCGGCAGGACGCCGGAGTTTGATACATGGCTCGACGGTATGAAGGATTTATGGGGCAAAACGGCGGTGCTGACTCGCCTGGACCGCGCCGAAGAAAACAATTTTGGCGATTGCGAGCCGGCCGGTGACGGCCTGAGTGAAATGCGTGTATTCGTCGGGCCTGGCTACAGGATTTATTTTGTACGCACAGGCATCACGGCCTACCTGATGCTGTGGGGCAGTGATAAAACCGACCAAAAAAGAGGCATACAGCGGGCAAAAGAGATTCTTGTTGCCCTGAGAGGTAAATGAAATGAGCAACGCGACATTCAAACCCGAGGACATGCCGATCCTCGATCTTGATACATCCGGCACCAGCGTCTACGAAGCTTCGCGCTTCCTCGACAGCCCGGAAATCATCAGTGCTTATCTGGCACAAAGCATGAAGTCCCAGGACCCGCAGATCCTCATGAAGGCGCTGGCTGAAGTCGCCAAGGCCCAGGGTGTGAACAAGGTGGCCGAGGCGGCGGGGGTCAATCGCGAGAGTCTGTATAAAACCCTGAAGGGCGGCTCTAAAACACGTTTTGAAACGATCAAGAAGCTGATGCTGGCGTTAGGCGTTGAGCTGACTGTGCAGCCCGTTGCAGCTGGCGCGAGCAAAAAAATGCCGCGGCACAACGGACAATAATCAGCAACTGTCAGTTTTCACAGTATCTTTCCCCTTGAAGTCATGGTCTTGTCACACGCTGATGCGAACGTTCCCTAGCCAAAAAACACACGGCACCGGACCCCGCCTGAGTTGTACTTCAAGGAGATTTAATCATGAGGGTCGTGACCTCAGGCTCTGCATATCTGGATATAGACGCTTACGCTTGTTGCATAGCCTACGCTGAACTGCTGAATCACCAAGGTGTTCAAGCGCGTGCGGTCAGCAGCGCGCCGCTCAATTTCAGCGTTTGCGCCAGTGTGCTCGGTTGGAAGGCCGCGCTGGACGATTACCAACCCGGCGCCGACGATGAGTTCGTGTTGGTGGATGTCTCCGACTACCATCATTTTGACCCGGTCGTGGTACTCGATCAGGTGTGCGAAGTGATTGACCATCATCCAGGCTTTGAAATCCACTGGGCGCAGAAGCTGGGTGCGGATGCTGATATCCGGCCAATCGGTGCCGCGGCAACGCTGGTTTTCCAGCGTTGGGAAAGGTCCGGCCTGCTGCCGGAGATCAGCCGGCACAGCGCTGCGTTATTGGCCACGGCGATTCTGGACAATACCCTGAACTTCACCGGAAAAATGACCGCATCCCTGGATATCTGGGCCTACGAGGTGCTGGCGCGGCGGGCGGGGCTGACGGCGGATTGGCCGCAGCGTTATTTCAGCGAATGCCAGGCTGCGATCGAAGCCGACCTTGAGGCCGCCATGGCGGCTGATATGAAACACATGACGGCCACGCGCAACCTGCCGCAGCTCATTGCGCAAATGACGGTGTGGGATGCGCAGTGGGTGCTCCAGCGGCATCACGCAGCCATTGAACAATGGCTGGCGGCGCAAGGTGAGGACTGGCTGTTGAACGCTATCAGCATCCGCGAGCGCAAGAGCTATTGGTTGGCCGAGCCTTCTCTCAGCCAGCCGAAGCTGAGCCTGCTGCTGTCGCTCGATTGGCAAGGTACACAGGCCGTGCTTGGGCGTGCGATGCAGCGCAAGGAGCTGGTGAAGCTGGCCCTGGCTGCCGCACGCGAAGACCTCAGCGTACGAGGCAAGGCCGTTTGTTGTTGAAGGCCCAGCCCGGTATCAAAAACTGCATCGCCACGCTGTCGTCCCGCGCCCCAAGGCCCATGCCTTTGTACAGTTCGTGGGCCTTGGCCACGGCATCCATATCGATCTCCACGCCCAGGCCCGGTTTGCTCGGCACCTTGACGTAGCCACCCTCGATTTTCAGCGGTTCCCGGGTCAGGCGTTGGCCGTCCTGCCAGATCCAGTGGGTGTCGATCGCAGTGATGTCGCCCGGCGCGGCGGCGGCCACCTGGGTGAACATCGCCAGGGAAATATCAAAGTGGTTATTGGAGTGCGAGCCCCAGGTCAGGCCCCACTCATTGCACATCTGCGCCACGCGCACCGAGCCTTGCATCGTCCAGAAGTGCGGGTCGGCCAGGGGAATATCCACCGACTGCAGCTGGATCGCGTGGCCCATTTCACGCCAGTCGGTGGCGATCATGTTGGTCGCGGTTTTAAGCCCGGTGGCACGGCGGAATTCGGCCATGACTTCGCGGCCCGAGTAGCCGTTTTCTGCGCCACAGGGGTCTTCGGCGTAGGCCAGCACGTGGTGTTGATCGCGGCATAGGCGGATCGCTTCTTTCAGTGACCATGCGCCGTTCGGGTCGAGGGTGATGCGTGCGTCCGGGAAGCGCTCGGCCAAGGCCGTCACCGCTTCGATTTCTTCATCGCCACTCAATACGCCGCCTTTGAGCTTGAAGTCGTTGAAGCCGTATTTGGCTTTGGCGGCTTCGGCCAGGCGCACCACGGCCTCGCTGGTCAGGGCTTTTTCATGGCGCAGGCGGAACCATTCGTCATCGGCGTCCGCCTCGTTGCGGTAGGCCAGGTCGGTGGCCGTGCGATCACCGACATAGAACAGGTAGCCGAGCATTTTTACTGCGTCACGCTGTTGGCCTTCGCCCAGCAGGGCGGCTATGGGCACTTCGAGGAATTGACCGAGCAGGTCGAGCAGGGCGGCCTCCATGGCGGTGACGGCGTGGATGGTGATGCGCAGGTCGAAGGTTTGCAGGCCACGGCCGGCGGCGTCCCTTGAGGCAAAGGTGGTGCGCATCTGGTTGAGGATGCGCTGGTACTGGCCGATGGGTTGGCCGATCACCAGGCTGCGGGCGTCCTCCAGGGTTTCGCGGATGCGCTCGCCACCGGGCACTTCACCGACACCGGTGTTGCCCGAACTGTCCTTGAGGATCACGATATTGCGGGTAAAAAATGGCCCATGGGCGCCGCTCAGGTTCAGCAGCATGCTGTCGTGGCCGGCGACGGGAACGACTTGGAAATGGGTGACGACGGGCGTGGTCATGGCAGGATCCTAATAAGCTTAAAGAGGTTTGCTGATAGCGGTGCCTGTTGCTGCAACGCTCGGCGGCGCCAGCACGGCAGAAGGCGAAGTCTTGGCAAAAAACACCAGGATGGCCGCCAGCACCGAGGTGCCGGCCAGGCCATACAGGCCGCCCTGGATCGAGCCGGTGGTCTGCTCCAGAAAGCCGAAGGTCGTAGGCGCCACGAAGCCGCCCAGGTTGCCGATGGAGTTGATCAGCGCGATCACGGCAGCGGCGATGCGCACATCCAGGTAACCCTGTGGGATTGGCCAGAACAGCGAGGACGCGGACTTGAACCCGATGGCCGCAAAGCAGATCGCGACAAAGGCGAAGATCGGCCCGCCGGTGGTGGACATGAACATGCCGGCGGCGGCAATCAACAGCGCGGCGGCGACCCAGGCTTGCTGGAACTTGAACTTGCCCGACAGCGCGGCGAAGGCGTACATGGCGATGATCGAGATCAGCCACGGGATCGAGTTGAAGAAGCCGACCTGCACGTCGCTCAGATCGCCCATCTTCTTGATGATGCTCGGCAGCCAGAAGGTCGCGGCGTAGATCGTCAGCTGGATGCAGAAGTACAAGGCGCAGAACAGCAGGATCTGGCGGTCCTTGAGCAGCTTGGCAATGGTCGGTTTGATGGTGGTCAGCGCCTCACGCTCGCGCTGTTCCTGGTCGATGGCGCCAACTAACGCGTCCTGTTCTTCGCGGGTCAGCCATTGGGCGTCGTGGGGTTTGGAGTCGAGCCAGAACCACACAAAAAAGCCCAGCGCCACTGAAGCCAGGCCTTCGATGGCAAACATCCATTGCCAGCCGTGAAACCCGAACCCTTCTATCTGCAGAAGTGCTCCCGACAGCGGGCCGGAGATCAGCGACGCAACCGCCGAGCCACTGAGGAAAATGGCGATGGCTTTACCGCGCTCCACGCCGGGCAGCCAGCGCGTGAAATAGTAAATCACCCCAGGGAAAAACCCCGCCTCGGCCACGCCCAGCAGAAAGCGCAGGACGTAGAACTGGGTTTCGTTCTGGATGAACGCCATCAGCGTGGCGACGATGCCCCAGGTGAACATGATGCGGGTCAGCCAGATGCGCGCACCGACCTTTTGCAGCAGCATGTTGGAGGGCACTTCAAAGAGCGCGTAGCCGATGAAAAACAACCCGGCGCCCAAGCCGTAGGCGGCCGCGCCGATACCCAGGTCATGCTCCATGTGTGTGCGCACGAAGCCGATATTGACCCGGTCGATGTAGTTGAGAATAAACATGATCACGAACAGTGGGAGCACGTGGCCCTTCACTTTGCTCACGGCGCGCGTGAGGACCGAATCACTTTCTGGAGCGGCAGATGCGTGGTTTGAATTGTTCACAATTAAAAAACTCCCCCTGATTTATTTTTATGCGGGTTTGCGTGTTTTGTTGCCAGACATCATACAAGTGGTTTTCTTGAGTTCGCAATGCACCTGCAACTGTTTTTGTTCTTATAAGGCTGCTGATTGGTTGTGTGTTTTGGTTATTTGTCTAGCGTTTGTTGGGTGTATAGATCGATCGGCGATGTAGTTATCGCGATCTTTACCTTCACGCACGGCCCGCAAGGGCCAGCGAGCATTGCGTCATTTTGGTTGGTTGTCATACAAGTTGTGAGCTTTATGAATCAAGCCAGCGCCTACTCGGGGCAGGGTGTTAAGCTCCCCTCAGCCAACCCCGTGGACCCATAGTGATGCCCATTGAAAGCGCAAACCCTGTGCGTAAACGTTCCAATAACCTCGCCCAAGGTGTGGTCGAGGCGCTGACCCAGCGCATCCTGCTGGGCCAGCTCAAACCCGGTGAAAAATTGCCGTCCGAGTCCAGCATCGTGCTGGAGCATGGCGTGAGCCGCACAGTGGTGCGCGAGGCGATCTCCAAGCTGCAGGCGTCGGGGCTGGTGGAGACGCGTCACGGCATCGGCACCTTTGTGTTGGTGCAGCACGCCCAGCAAGGTTTGCGTTTGCATGTGGACACGGTCGCCAGCGTGCGTAACATGCTCGAGCTGCGCCTGGGCCTGGAGGTGCAAGCCGTGGCTTTGGCCGCGCTGCGCAGGAGCGACGAACAGCTCGCACACATGCGCCAGGCGCTGGACGATTACCAGGCCTCGCTGGCCAGCAACGACAGCTGTGTGGAGGAGGACAAGCGCTTTCATCAACTGATCGCCGAGGCCACCGGCAATACCTTTTTTACCGAAATCATGCTGCACCTGGGCAGTGCGATGATCCCGCGCACCCAGGTCAAGGGCGTCGAACGCGGCGGGGCCGACTTCGCCAAGCTGGGGCAGTTGGCGAACCTTGAGCATGAGGCGATCTTCAATGCCATCAAGCGCCAGGACCCGGACGCGGCGCGGGCCGCCATGGTGCTGCACCTGACCAACAGCCGGGACCGGTTTTCCGGGGAATGACAAGGAACCACCGTTGAACGAACACACATTGTCCATGCGCCTGGAGCGCGTGGCCGCCAACGTGCCCGCTGGCGCGCGCCTGGCCGACATCGGCTCGGACCACGGCTACCTGCCGGTGGCCTTGATGCGCCGTGGCGTGATCACGGCAGCGGTGGCGGGGGAAGTGGCGACCACACCCTTTTACGCAGCCCAACGCACCGTGCGCGACAATGGCCTGGAGCAACACATCAGCGTGCGCCTGGCCGATGGCTTGGCAGCGATTG
This sequence comes from Pseudomonas sp. OE 28.3, assembly GCF_014268205.2. Taxonomy (NCBI): domain Bacteria; kingdom Pseudomonadati; phylum Pseudomonadota; class Gammaproteobacteria; order Pseudomonadales; family Pseudomonadaceae; genus Pseudomonas; species Pseudomonas sp. OE 28.3. The sequence continues at coordinate 4,611,659 of NZ_CP077082.1, read as the reverse complement.
AACCGGGCGATGGGATCACCGCGATCAGCGTCTGTGGCATGGGCGGCGAGACGATCCGCGACATCCTCGACAACGGCAAGGTGCACCTCAGCGGCCAGGAACGCCTGGTCCTGCAACCCAATGGTGGCGAGCAACCCTTGCGCCAATGGCTGATGGACAACGGCTATCGCATCCTCAGCGAAGAGTTGCTGCGGGAAAACCGCTTTTACTACGAGATCATCGTGGCCGAGCGCACAGGCGCCGTGACCTATACCGATCAGCAGCTGTACTTTGGCCCGTTGCAAATGCAAGCCCGCAGCCCGGAGTTCCTGGCCAAGTGGCAGCGGATGCTGCGCCAGAAGCACAAGACCCTGGCCAGTTTTGAGCAGGCACGCCAGGCGGTGCCGGAGCAAAAACTGCAAGAAATTGCCCGGCAGGCGCGGTGGATTACCGAGCTGCTGGCGTGAAGTGACTTGTAACTTTTCCTACGCATGTGCAAGGATCTGCCCATGACTCAATTTTCGCAAAGCAACCGCCATCATCCCCACGGACCTTCCTTCAGGTGCCGTGGTTGCTTGCGCTCACTGATTGACCAGACCCACTGATCACTCAATGAACCCCACCCAAGGCGCCTATGGCGCCTTTTTTATTGCCTGCAAACACTGGAGATTCAACCCATGACAATGCTACGTGGAACCCGAATGGTCACCGGCAAAGAAGCCGCAACGATGCGTGAAGTAGAGGGCCGTTTCCGGAGCTATCTTCATCGAAGCGGGCGCTGAAGAAGTCATCGTGCCGGCTCTTTGGGGCCAGGACACGTTTATCGAAAAAACCGGCGGCAGTGAAATCATCGGGCAGATGTGGGCCTTCGATGACAAGGCGGGCCGCAAGTGCTGCCTGATCCCGGAAGCCACTGCGCTGTTCCAGGAGCGCAACGCCGACTTGCTCGAGGGGCGCGCGGCGGCGATGTTTTTTTACGTGGCGCGGTGTTATCGCTATGAGCGGCCGCAAGCCGGCCGTTATCGTGAGTTCACTCAACTGGGGCTGGAGATTCTAAGCCCTGACCCTGGGTTGGCGTTGCAGCGCAGCCAGGCCCTGTGTACTGGGTTTCTGGACACGCTGGGGCTCGACTATGCGCTGAACCTGGCCGTGAAACGTGGGCTGAGTTACTACCTGGAGGGCAACGGCTTTGAGGTGCGCTGCCCGACATTGGGTGCGCAACAGCAAGTCGTGGGCGGCGGGGCTTACCGTGAAGGCGCGGGCTTCGGTATCGGGCTTGAGCGGTTGGTGCTGGCGTTGGCGTGAAGCACCAGGCGTCTCCCAGTGGGAGGCGCCTGCTTTGCTGGCCTCGAATATGCTCCAATAGCCGCCTTCTTTTGCTGACCCAGGAACCCTGCCATGGCCGAGACCACCGACCAAGCCTTCTACGACCGCGCAGATGCGCATATCGAACTGTCGAACGAGCAGCTCAAGACCTGTGAAAACCTCGGTGAGGTCAGCGCCTCGATGATGTTCGGCACCACGCGCTTCAATGCCTGGGCCAGCGCCCGCAACTTTAAGTCCGGCGCCGAGATGGCCGAGGCCCGTGAGGCGATGCTGAAGTATTTCTGTGATCAGTACAGGATGATGCTTGAGGATAACCTGGATGATCACATCAATAATTTCAGTCAGTACATGCGGGTGAAAGTGGCGGATTAAGAGGGTGGTGGGGGAGGGGCTGTGAGCTTGGCAGCCCCAGCGGATGCCATCGCAGGCAAGCTGGCGCCCACAGTTACCGTTTCACTCTCGTCATTGAGTGTTTTTGCCCCATTTTTGCGCACGCCCGCGCACTTTTTGATTGCCGCACCGCCTATCTCCGGCCCCTCCTGCAACGGCCCGTATCTTGCTAGAACCAAGCTAATCAATGACATGGCATTTTGCTTCTAGTCATTTCCAGCTTGTTTTTGGGAGCGGTCGGCCATGCACACTCTTTTATCACCCGGTATCCATTTGCTCGGCCGTCTCGGTTTTGCGCGCAAATTCCAGGTGCTGTTTTTCCTGTTCATGCTGCCCCTGGCCGGGAGCCTCTGGATGATTGGCTCGGACTATCGCGGCAAATTGAACGTGATTACCAGCGAGCAGTCCGGCGTGCACCAACTGTTGGCCCTGGACACGCTCGATGGCCAATTGACTGCGCAGCGCAACCTGGCCGCGCGCTGGAAAGCATTGGATATCCTCCACACCCCAACCCCTGCCGCCCAGGCTGCAATGGACAAAGTGGATGCAGGCAACCCGATGATTATGCAAAGCCTGCAAGGCTTGGGTGAAGCACTCAAAGCCCGCAACGCCAGCGCCGACACGCTTGCGCGGTTTGAGGCATTGCAGGCGGCGGTCAAGGGCATGGACACCCAGTCCCTGCGCACCGTGGGCTGGTGGCCGGACGGCTACGACCGTTTCACTGCTGCGTTGACGGCGCTGCAAACCTTGCGCGAGCAAATCACTCTGGATACTGGCCTGATCCTCGATCCGTGGCTGGAAACCTACCTGCTGATGCAGATCTCCACCCAGCACACCCCGGACCTGATCGAGCGCATCGGTCGCACGGCCAGCGTCGGCCAGTCGTCCATCGCTTCGGGGCAGTTCACCTTGCAAAGCCGCTTGCAGATGCGCGACCTGCGCGGCCGTATTGGCGATGCACGTGACCAATTGGCCAAGGCCGCCGCTTCGCTCAAAGCCAAGCAATATCCTGGGATCGAGCCGTGGACGGCGCAATATGACAGCAGCCTGCTGCTTCTGGATAACGAACTAAAAACCTTGGATGAAGGCGTGTTTGGCGGCACCATCAAATTGGACACCGCCGCCTTCGACCGCAGCGTCGACAGCATGTTGGGCGCGTTGGGGGCGTTGCGCAGCCAGTCGCTTAACTCACTGGATACGCGCCTGAGTGACTACCGCGAGCGCTCGCTCCAGCACTTTATTCCGGTGGCGGCGACGTTCAGCCTGCTGGCCCTGGCCGCGTTGTACTTGTTTACCTGTCTGCAAGCCTCGATTCGCCGCAGCGCCAGTGGCATCACCACACTGGCCGAGTCGTTGCGCGACGGTAACCTGTGCGTGGAGGTGGCGGTGGAAGGCCGTGACGAACTGGCGGCCATCAGCCGGGCGCTCAACGTTGCCGTGGTGCAATTGCGCACCAGCCTGCTGGGCGTCAATCACGAAACCCAGCAACTCGGTTCTGCCGTACTCACACTTAACGCGCAGTCAGGCAGCACCCTCACCGAGGTGGAAGACCAGCAACACCAAATCAGCCAGATTGCGGCCGCCGCGACCCAATTGGCCGCCACCTCCATGGGCGTGGCCAAGAGTTGCGAACAGGCCTCGGGCAGCGCGCAGCACACAAGGCGCATCGCCGAAGACAGCAGCCGCGACAGCCAGCGCACCACGGCAAGCATCCAACAGCTCAACCAGCGCCTGACCGACACCGCCAACGCCCTGGAACAGGTCAGCCAGCAGGGCCAGCAGATTCAGTCGGTGGTCGACACCATTCGCGGCATCGCCGAACAGACCAACCTGCTGGCGCTCAACGCGGCCATCGAGGCTGCGCGTGCGGGCGAGCAGGGCCGTGGGTTTGCCGTGGTGGCCGATGAAGTGCGCAGCCTGTCGCAACGCACCCAGGCGTCCACCGCACAGATCGCCGGCACCGTGGACAGTTTGCGCGCGACTGTCAGCCAGGCGGTCAGCCTGATGGGCGCGGCGTGCGACCAGGCACTGACCGACGCCGAATCCGTCACCGGCCTGGGCACCCGCCTGGGCGAAATTGCCGGTGCGGTGCAACACGTCACCGACACCCTGGCGCAGATCGCGGCTGCGGTGGAAGAACAGGCTGCAACGGCCGATGAGGTCAGCGGCAATATCCAGCAGGTCGACCAGGCGGCGGGGCGCTTGCTGGACGGCGCACGGGCGGTGAATCAGGCGGCCGATACCTTGCGCAAGGGCAGCCTGGCGCTGAGTGATAACACGGCGCGCTTTCGATTGGGCTGAGGCGCGGGCAGGTCAACAATATCTACCGCAGATACGCTCGGGCTGCGTCTCATGCTGAGGGTTCATTCCATCAGTATGAGGACCGTGCCCATGAGCACGCCGAGCCCTACATCCGCGTCACCGACGTTTCAGGAAATTCGTACACACCTGCTTGAGATCGACCCGGGCCTGCGCACGCAAACCCAGGAGCCTGTCGTATTACCTGCCGAACTGCATGCGCTGGAACAACTGAACACCACCCTGATCAGCGCCAACAACGTCCTGTTGGCGAGGTCACGCAGCTTGTTCGAGGCATTGACGGAGGCAGATCTCACCCAAGCGGCCGGCAAGACGTTGCTTGCCCAACTCAAAACCGACTTGGACAAGCACCTGCTGGGCCTTGACGAAGTCAGCACGGTAGGCATTCAAGGCCGCAAGAGCTACCTCACCCAGGCGGCCGGTCTTGGCGCGTTGGAGCAGCAAGCCAAACTGGATGTGCGTGATTACCTGCTAAGCCCTGCCGAACAACGCATGGTTGAAGACTGCTCCCGAGGCCCGACCTTTCGTCCTGGCATGTACTCGCTTCATTTCAGCTACCAGGACAAAACTGTGGAATTTGCCGGGGCCTTCGTTCTTACGAGAAAGTCCAGCCCAGTCGTGGACAACCTGACGTCGGTAGAAAACCTCGGCCAGGTCTTGTTGTTCACGCCAAACAGGGGGCTGGAGGCCTTCGACTCTCTGGTGCAGCTCGACCAGAGCCTCAAGGCGACTTTGGCGCTACCGGCGGGGCGAGCGGAGTTCTGCCGACACTTGCCTGTACGTTATCAAACGCTGGATGTCGTCGATATCTGGCCCTTGCAATTGCTGCCCATTGACGGCGAGCCACTGTTCGAACACACCTACAACGCGATGATCGACAAGCGCAGCCAGGACATCGAACTGGCATTGAGCCTGCTGGACAACCCATTGCACGAGGCAACGCAGCTCAAGTCAGCATTGGACAACGCGGTGGCAGCAGCGCTGCCAGACTTGTCGTCACGCTTGGCGTTCAGGCGCCAACAGCTACTCGAGCGCAGCGTCTATAACAGCCTGCCGGATTGGTATCGCAACGCGGCTGCGACGGACCAGCAAACCCTGAGTCGTTGCATGCAGGATTACAATCAGGCCCGGGCTACCTATATCGAGCTGCTGGGGCCTGTTGCGTCGCCTCAAGCCCTGGCAAGTTTCCAGTTGACCGAGTATCTGGACGAAGCGCTGGAAATCTACGACCTGGACCCGCGTCACCTGAACATCACCACCCGACGCAACGTCGCCAATGTCGGCACCTATGAGCAGACCCGCAATCTGGTGCAATTAAGCTATGACGGGCTGCATACCGACGACGAGTTGCCCGGCTCTGATTTTTTGACCACGACCGCCCTGACCTATGCCGACGCGCCACTGCAAGGTGACCATGCCGTTCTGAGTGCGCAAAGCCTGCTCCACATCCTCCGCGAACCTGGCCTGCAACCGCGCCTGGACTATGCCGCGCTGCAAAAAAAAATGCAGGCCGAAACTGGCTACAAGCAGGCTACTCGCGACCTGTTTGATCATCGCCTGGTGTTGCTTGCCTTTGTCGCCCGGTTGCGAGGCGACCTGAGCCCGGCAGACCACAGGTTGTTCGAAGCGTTGCGGGCCGGTACGAACCCGCTCCTGTGCGCACGCACCGTGCTGCTGCATGGCGCGCAACTCAAAGACCTGTGGTTATTGCGCGAGGAAGATGCCAACGGCCAAATCCGACGCTTGCTGTTGTGCACCCCCGATTCGCCACGTGAGCGACAGTTCCTGGCGTTCACCACCGAGCTCGAATGCCAGGCGCATATCATCGGTTGGGCCGATGACAACACCCGGTTAAAGGGTCGCACCATGAGCGACTACCTGTTGGAGCAATGCCCGCTGCGTTTTCGGCCGAAGATGCACACGTTCCTCAAAGGCTTGGGCTTCAGGCCCGACGCAAAGGAACATGAGGAAGTGACATTTGGCCCTGTGTGCTCCCACACGATATGCCTGGACGCCATGGTCATGCATGGGCAAAGCGCAGCGCAGGACGACTACGAATACAGCACCCCGCTGTGGTATCGCTCAGCCCAGGCGGCGGACCGAACCCGGTTGACCAGCCTTGCCGAAGATGCCGCAGGTGCCTTGCGCGTCTATAACGCCATGCCCGATTCAGAAGCGAACTTCATTACCTTCAATGCCTATCTGCACGATAAAGCCAAACTCAGCCTGAACACGCTGCTTGGTCGCCGTCAGAATGATATCGACCCGGATAGCGTGTTTGTGTCGGCGCCCTGGCCGTTGCTGGGCGGTGCGCCGAAGCCCATTTCCTATACCCGGCTGTACAGGGACGGTTACACGGATAACGTCGGGTTCATCGACCCGAAATTCTCCACTTCGGCCACGTTCAGCGGGCCGGTGGGCGTGGACCTGAGCCGTTTGACCCCGCAGAACGTATCAAGGGCGGTGACGGGTGTATGGATCGGGCAACGCTACACCGACGAAGTGCGCGCCAACTTGCAAAGCGCGAGCAGTCCCGGTTACGCCAAACGGCGCGACGCCACCTTGACGATCACACAACTGCAGATGAAGTACGCCGCACTCGATGGCTGCCTGCGCGGTCATATCGCCCGAGTCGACTTGACCTGGTTGGAGCGTGCGATCGACAGCCTTGGCGACACAGCGGCGGCGACCCGCTCGACTTATCAGGTACATCGCCTGAGCATTGACGGCGATTGGGTGATAGGCAGCTACCTGTTCAGCCATGCAAGCAACCCGGTTTTGCTCTACACCCCCAACGCACCCGATGGCATCGGTTTTCGTGAAGCGAAGCTATTCAACTACTGGCTGAAAAAGGTCGACGGTGTGTCGGACTACCTGCAGGGTCGGGTGCCGGTCCCATCTCAGGTACGGATCGGAGCGTTTCTGAAGACTGCCCGCAATGGCTTACCCGAAACGATTGACCGTACGACCCCAAGCCCGGCGCGCTATGACCGGATAACCCCGGACACCACCGTGAGCGACCCGCGCAATGATTTTTACAACATGGTGTTGCAGCGCAAAATAGACGATGTAGTTGCCACCACGGTCAATCGCACGGAGATGATCACGGGGATTCTTTGGACGTGCGTCGAATTGGTCACTGCCATCGCCACTATCCCTTTTCCCGTATTGAGCCTGGGCCTGGGTGGTTTGCTGGCGTTCAAGGACGCGATGCTCGCTATCAGTGCCTACCAACAGGGTGACACGGGCGAAGCCTTGAAACACTACATTGGCTACCTGGCCAATGTGGGCGGCGCTGTGCTGTTTGACTTTCGCCCGGCCCTTAAAGCACTGCGCGTGCGGCCGGTGACCAAGGCGCTGAAGCAGGCCACGCTGATCAACGATATAGACCCAGGCATTGCTGCCGGAATGAAACCTGTGATGTTCAATTCCGAGCAGTTCTGGATCAAAAACACACCGGACTCCCTGGGGCGGCATCTGCTGTTTCGCCGTGACCCAGTCACCGGGCAAATGCAGTCAACCACACGTGTGGTCAACCAGAACAGCGATGGCCATTGGGTGCGCTTCACGACTCCGGGAGGCGGGCGCCATACGCTACTGCGCGAAGAGGTCGACGAGTTACTGGTGCCCTACGAGATTGCACCCGAGCAAGGGAAGTACTTCAGGCGCGCGCTCGACCTTGAATATGTGCGCATCGTTACCAGCCCTCCGGACGACGCCATTGCACAGGGCATAAGTGACGGGGCCTATCTTCAGTTGAAGCCTCTACGCGACAGCTATCTCGATCAGATGAAACACCTGACTCAAGACTCGGACGCGTTTTATGCCTCGCCTCCAGCGCGCCCGGACCGTAGCGGCTTGCCGGTGCTGGCACCGGATTCCAGCCCATCTACTGCGCTTGCCACCCTGTTTCCACTCAAGAAGCGGCTGATCATTGGCGCATCCAATACCAGCGTTGCCAGTAAGCAATTACTCATCGAAAACCTGCAAGCCTTGAAAGCGCAAGGGCTCAAGCGCGTGTACGTTGAAAACCTGCCGGCCGATGTTTTCCGGACCAAACTCAAAATTATCAACGGCGAAACCCAGGGTGACGTGGCGTATGCCTTGAAACAGGTCGAGGACCATCTGGCGCGGGTAGACTCAGGCTTGGGCTGGGACGCGGACGCGCCTTTTACCTACCGTAAACTGATGCTTGAAGCCCACAAGCACAAGGTCGCGATCGACGGCGTGGACGCCTCGAGTTCTTATCATATGGAGCATGTGCTGGCGCTGTCTGAACAAGAGCGGTTTATCCCTCGCAACAGCAAACTCAGGAACTTCTATTCCCACAAAGCCCTTTCACAAAACGACCCCGATGATGGTTGGATCGCCCTGGTTGATCACACCCGCATAGGGAGCACGGACGAAGTGCCGGGGCTGGCCGATTTGCAGAATGTCATCGCCCTGCGTGTGGAGGATGTTACCCCGGGCCAGGCGGTGGGCATCTCGCCTGATACTGCCTCCGCCGCGTTGTCCCGGGGTGATTACCGGATGACCATGGCGCCGGCATCGCAAGCGCTGCCGACCGCGGGTCCTTCAAGGGCGGTGCCGGCGCCCGCTGCACCGTCCCATTACAGTGAGTTCGATCTGCCCGCGTCGTTTAAAGCGCACCTGGATGAAATGGTGCACTCGCATCGTGACTTGGATACTCGCTACGGCTTTGGGATTGGGCACCTGTATGAGGCGGCGTTCAAGGGGTTCAAGAACACCCGTAGTCGTTTGGAGAAGGCCGCCAAAGCCGCCTTTGCCACTTACACGCCCCCGGCACGGTCCACCTTCGTCGAGCTGGGTACGGTTGCCAGCGAAGAGGCGTTCGTCAAGCTACTGTACAAACTCAAGCGCGGACTGATTGTTGCTGAAGCGCATGCGGATAAGGCGAGTAAACAGTTCCTGATTAAATACATGAAGCTATTGAAAGAGCAGGGTGTAAAAACCTTGTATCTGGAACACCTGCTTACCGATCTGCACCAGCTTGAACTGGACGTTTTTTATAACACGCTGAAAATGCCGGAAAATCTCAAGCGCTATCTGAGGGCGCAGGACCTCGGCCATATGGGGAGCGGTTACACGGGAAAAAACACCTACACCAACGTCGTCAAAGCGGCGAACAAGGCGGGCATCCGCGTCCGGGCTCTCGACTGCACCGCCAGTTACCACGTCAAAGGCATGCACGACTTGAACGCCCGCCAGAGCGTGTTCAGTTACTTTGCCAATGAGGTGATCAAGGCTGATCAGGCGGCACTGGGGCCGCATAAGTGGGTCGCACTCATGGGCACCTCCCACGCCGACATCTATCAGGGCGTGCCAGGCATTGCGCAATTGCAGGATGCGGTCAGCTTGACGGTACGCGATGTCGCGCCCGACCATGCGCTGCCTCTGCACCGTGGAGGCTGGGAAATCCTCGAGCGCGGGGTCAAGACGCCCGCGGGCACGGCCATGCGCAGTGACTTCAAGGTGCATGTCGGTGTGGCCGGTACGCCGGCGCCGCCCCCGATGGTTGCAGCGGATCGTACATGGATCAGAAGTGTCGGCGATTTCCTGATCGAGCGGCCTTCAATGACCCAAGCCAATGTGCTCCATCGTTCTAACACTGGAGATATCATTTCCACGCCTGTTCAAATTGACGATAAGGGGCAGTTCTTTATTGAGCGGTGGCCACAGTTGCAAGCAAAGCGTTACCCAAGTCTGGATTTTTTGATTCATGCACTCAAGACGGATGTGCAGTTGACGGCCGTTTCCGCTTCGACCCTGCCGAGCGTGCGCCTGAAAAACATCGGTGACTTCCTGGTCGAGTACGCTTCATCCACACAAGCCAGTCTGCTTCACCGTTCCAGGACTGGAGAGATTATTACCACCCCAATAAAAAGTGACGAGCTGGGGCAGTTGTCTATCGAGCGCTGGCCGCTGTTGCAAGGCAAGCGGTACGCAACGATAGAAGGCTTGGTGGATGCGCTCAAAAAAGAAGTGCGTTTGACCGCCGTCGCCTGATCACCGCCTCTTGAGGGGCAGCCTCTCGTGAAGGGGCTGCCACAATAAATCGTGGGCACTCCACTGGGCTGGCGTAGTCTCATGGCCAGACACCCACGCTTATCCTGCGGAGCTTCCCATGATCATCGTCCACCACCTCAACAACTCGCGCTCACAGCGCATCCTCTGGCTACTTGAGGAGCTCGGCCTGCCTTACGAGATCAAGCGCTACCAGCGCGACCCGAAAACCAACCTGGCGCCCCCGGAGCTCAAGGCCATCAACCCACTGGGGAAATCCCCGGTTATCGAAGATGGCAGCCTGGTGTTGATCGAATCCGCCGCCATCATCGACTACCTGATCCGCCGCCATGGTCAAGGCCGCCTGCAACCTGATCCTGCCTCTGCGACCTACGACAAATATGTGCAATGGCTGCATTTTGCCGAAGGCTCGGCCATGCTGCCGCTGATGCTCAACCTCTACGTCGGTCGTCTGGGTGAAGCCGGTGCGCCGTTGCACCCGCGTATCGAGTCGGAAGTGGCCAACTACCTGGGCTATCTGAATGACGTGCTGGCGGATACGCCGTATCTGGTCGGTGACGAACTGAGCGGCGCGGACATTCAGATGAGCTTTATCGGTGAAATCGCCAAGGCCCAGGGCAAGTTGCAGGCCTATCCAAACCTGGCGGCCTGGGTGCAACGCTTCCAGGCGCGACCTGCGTACCGCAAGGCGGTGGAGCAGGGCGGGGAATACGCGTTCGCCAAATAGGTCAGGCCAGAAGGCACAATTGCCCCTTGTGGCGAGGGGGGCCAGCCCGCTCGCCACGGGGCTGTGTCCCCCATTCTTAAACGCTATTGCCCTCGAAACGCTTTAACGAAAACGCCGACAGGTCCAGGTCACTCGACCCTCGCATGCACCACTGCGCAAATGCCTCACCCAGCGCCGCCGAATGCTTGAAGCCATGCCCCGAGCACGGCGACACCACCAGGGTGTGCTGCAACGTGGGGTGTTCGTCGATAATGAAATCGTGGTCCGGCGTCACGGTGTAGGCACACACCGCCGCCTTGAGCACTTTGGCCGACACGCCGGTTATACGGCCCTTTACCTGCTGTTCGTACATCTCCTGGGCTTGCGCCGCCGAGACCGTGCGGTCCAGCGTTTCAGGCGTGGCCGTGGTGTGGTACTGCGCCGTAGCCAGCTTCATGCTGCCTTCGCCGGGCAACGCCGGGAACCCATAGTGGGTCTGACCTTGTTCGTGCGTGAGGATATAGGTGGGGGATTTGCCCACCAGGTCGGCCCCAGGCTCCAGCGCGAACCAGAACAGCTGTTGCCGATAAACACTCAGCAACCGGTCAAACGGCGCGCCGAGTAATTCGCCGGCCCAGTTGCCCGCACTCACCACCAGCTTATCGGCCTGTAGCGTGCGCTGGTCGGTGGTCACCGTCACGCCATGAACATCCGAACTGATGTGGGTCACCGTCTCGCCCTTGTACAGCGTGGCGCCGTGTTGCTCGGCCAAGGTGAGTTGCACATCAATGCAGCGCTCAGGGCGCACAAAGCCGCCGCCAGGCTCGTAGTAGCCGATGGCGCTGTCCGCCACCTGGGCAAATTGCGGGAAACGCTGGCGAATCTGCGCAGCGTCCAGCCGCTCATGTTCAATGCCGTAGGTTTGCGCCAGGCCAATGGTGCGCAGGGTGAAGTCGGTTGCATCGCTGGGGTCAAAGTCATCACGAGAGGTGAGCACCAGCAACCCCGACTGCTCAAACAGCGCCTGCCCCGACAACGCCTCAAGCTCGCGCCAGATAGCGTGCGAACGCCGCACAATGGGCACGTACTGCGCGCCTTCGCCCACCGACAGCCGCGTAATACGCGTATCGCCATGGCTGGAGCCAAAACTGTGGGGCGGGTGGTGGCGGTCGATGCCGGCGACTTTCACACCGGCTTTTGCCAGTTGATACACCGTGGCGGCACCCATGGCGCCCAGGCCGATGACCAGCGATTCATAGCGTTCCAAGGTTGGTACTCGTGTGTGAGGTGAGGGCGTAGTTGAGGCTAAGGCGTGGGAAAAAACAATGGGGGATAAGGCGGTAGCCTGTACCCCGTTCAGGAAACCCACAGTTGATCTTCGTCGCCCCGCAATTCCCTGTGGGAGCTGGCTTGAACTGCGATAGCCGGTTAACACGAAGTCTGTGGCAGGTGGGCTGTTGTGGCGAGCAGGCTTGCCACAGGAGAAATTGGCTGCCTTCAAACGTTGTGTAGATACCCATAGCTATCGCAGGCAAGCAAGCTCCCACATTAGCGCCGCGTCAGGCCAGGCGTGCCCGCTAGTCGCCGAGGCCACCTCGGCGTCTTGTAGCGCCGCAGCCGTCAGTTCGCGCCGTTTGCCAGGGCCAGCTCCTTATTGGCCCGCGTATCGAACACCCAAATCACCCACAGGCTTTGCGGGAACGCAGCGTAGGGAGGTGGGCTGTTGTGGCGAGCAGGCTTGCCCTGCATTGGGCTGCGAAGCAGCCCCAGTAAAGGCACTGCAATTTTCCTGAAAGAACTCAGCGTCTGGGTTTGGGGCCGCTTCGCAGCCCAACGCAGGACAAGCCTGCTCGCCACAGGAGAAATTGGCTGCCTTCAAACGTTGTGTAGATACCCATAGCTATCGCAGGCAAGCCAGCTCCTACATTAGCGCCGCGTCAGGCCAGGCGTGCCCGCTGGTCGCCGAGGCCACCTCGGCGTCTTGTAGCGCCGCAGCCGTCAGTTCGCGCCGTTTGCCAGGGCCAGTTCCTTATTGGCCCGCGTATCGAACACCCAAATCACCCGCAGGCTTTGCGGGAACGCAGCGTAGGCAGGTGGGCTGTTGTGGCGAGCAGGCTTGCCCTGCGTTGGGCTGCGAAGCAGCCCCAGTAAAGGCACTGCAATTTTCCTGAAAGAACTCAGCGTCTGGATTTGGGGCCGCTTCGCAGCCCAACGCAGGACAAGCCTGCTCGCCACAGGAGAAATTGGCTGCCTTCAAACGTTGTGTAGATACCCATAGCTATCGCAGGCAAGCCAGCTCCCACATTAGCGCCGCGTCAGGCCAGGCGTGCCCGCTAGTCGCCGAGGCCACCTCGGCGTCTTGTAGCGCCGCAGCCGTCAGTTCGCGCCGTTTGCAAGGGCCAGCTCCTTATTGGCCCGCGTATCGAACACCCAAATCACCCGCAGGCTTTGCAGGAACGCAGCGTAGGCAGGTGGGCTGTTGTGGCGAGCAGGCTTGCCCTGCGTTGGGCTGCGAAGCAGCCCCAGTAAAGGCACTGCAATTTTCCTGAAAGAACTCAGCGTCTGGGTTTGGGGCTGCTTTGCAGCCCAACGCAGGGCAAGCCTGCTCGCCACAGGAGAAATTGGCTGCCTTCAAACGTTGTGTCGATACCCATAGCTATCGCAGGCAAGCCAGCTCCCACATTAGCGCCGCGTCAGGCCAGGCGTGCCCGCCAATCGCCGCCATGCTGGAGGTTGCAGGCTTCTTCGCAATCAAAGCGCACGCAGCGCTCGATTTTCACCGAGGCCACTTCGGCGTCGTGCAGCGCAACAGCCGTCAGTTCGCGCATACGTTGGTCCGCGCCGTTTGCCAGGGCCAGCTCCTTATTGGCCCGCGTATCGAACACCCAAATCACCCGCAGGCTTTGCGGGAACGCAGCGTAATCAACCGTGTGAGTCAGCCACTCGAAGCCCGGGATTTCAGCCTTGGCGGTTTCGCAGGCTTCGGTCAACGTGGCGACCAGGCGGCGTTCGAGGCGGGCGGTGTCGCGTTTGGTTGGGGGCATCAAAGGTCCTGAGATTCAATAAAAGTCATCACATCATCCGGCTCGTATTCACGGATTAGCCAGTTGTTCCCATCGGTTCGAAGTGAAACTCCTTAGACCTGTATGTCACACCGCGCCTCAACAGCGTGCAGCCGCAAAGTCAGACCCGATGCGAAGCACACCACCACGTGATGGTCGGCGGGGAAGGTATCGCAGAGGTAGAACGTTTCTGTCTCGGCATCGGCCGCCACAATGCCGATGGCGTGAAGCACCGTGTCGTCTTCAATCGGGCTGTCATGGCGCCCTTCGGCCGAAAAAAAACTCACGCCATGGAACGTGACGGTGATCTCCCGAGGCTCTTCGGGCGGCACCCAGTCCCCGGTCCGCCGTGTAAACCTGAGCGACAGCGTGCGCTCAGACAGCGCGTAATGGATGTCGCTGGCGACATAGAAATTGTGCAGGTCACAGGCGCGTCCTTCGACCTCAACCTCTATATGCCCGAGTGCAAAACCATGGAATTTCATCGCGCCTGCCTATCGCTGCTGAAACGCTACTTTCAGCCCCAGCCCCATAAACAGCGTGCCGATGATCTTGCCTTCCCACCGACGCAGCTTGGATAGCCCCTTGAGCCCGCGACTTAACGGGCGAATCGAGAGTGCCAGCAAACTCGTATAAACCGCGCTGAGCCCCGAAAAAATCAAGCCCAGCACGGCAAACTGCACCAACGACGAACCCGATTCCGGGTGTACAAATTGCGGCAGGAACGCCAGGAAGAAGATCGCCGTTTTCGGGTTCAACACCTCAGCCCCAATCGCCTGGAAAAACGCCTGGCGCGGCGTCACCGCCGGTAGCTCCAATCGCGCATGCGTGCCGGTTTTGGCCATGAACGCGCGCACGCCCAGGTAGATCAGATACGCCGCGCCAGCCCACTTCACCGCGTTAAACGCCGCCGCCGAAGTCATCAAAATCGCCGACAGCCCCAACGCCGCGCACAGGGTGTGAATCAAATCGCCGCACGCCACACCCAGCCCGGTCGTAACACCGACCTTGCGCCCGCCTTGAATTGTGCGGGTGAGCACCAGCAGCACGGAAGGGCCGGGGATCAGGAAAAGGCCGAGCACCACGGCGATGTAGGTGACGAGGGCAGTGAATTCAAACATGGCGGGTTATCTCGCAGATGGGCGCGGCCTACAGTAATCCTCATGTAGGCAGCCAATGCAACGCCGATCAAGCAAACGCGGCGACCATAAACGCCTCCAAGCCTTTCTCCTCCAGAATCTCGATAGAGAAATGCCCGAAGCGCTTAGGCAACCAAATGATCCGTGTGCCGGACGGCGATTGTAGATCCGCCAGGCTCAAGGGCCGGCCGTTTTCATCCTGCGGCTGCACACCCTCGGCCATCAACTCGGCATAGGCCACCTCGATATCCGGCGTGGTGTAGCAATGCCGATAAATCATGCCCTCACCGTGCGCGTCCAACAGCTCGCGCAAGTTGCCCGCCACCGGCTGCACCAGCATAAAACGCTCCAGGCCCATCAACGCCACCGCATATCGCACATGCAGCCCGCCGCGTTCCCACACCTGGGTGTTGGAGATTTTGGCCTTGAGGATTTTGGCGTAATAAGCGCAGGTTTCTTCAAGGTTCTCGACCAGTACGTCGACGTGGCTGAACTTCAGCTCCATTACAGGCCCTCTTGGCGGGTGTGGATTCAGGCGACAGTAGCCGATTTACAACTGTTAACGAATTGAAAGTCGCGTTCGATATAGGCTTCGAACAGTCCTAACCCCTGTTCGCCGAGCCCTCAACCATGAAATTGCCCGCCATCGCTGCCGCATTTTTTGTACTCGCCACCCTGCAATCACCCTGGGCACAGGCCGCAACGCCCATCACCCACGTCGCCATCTACCGAGGCCCGGCGGGCTGTGATGACTGTTCCGAGAACGTCAAAAACGCCTTGCTGCGGCTCAGCCCCAACTACCAGATCGACTTTGTAGGCGCGGATGAAGCCATCGACATCACCCCGCAAAACCTTGCACGCTATGACCTCTATGTTCAGCCGGGCGGCGGGCAGGATATTCCGGCCGCGCTCGACAGCTTCGGTGATGCACGCGTGGACGCCATTCGAGAGTACGTGGCCAAGGGCGGGCGCTACCTGGGGTTGTGCATGGGCGCTTATCTTGCCGATAACAGCAACTTCGGGTTGATACCCCAGGACCTCGACTCCGAAGCCGGGCGACCGGGGTTTGAAGTGCGCGGGATTGAAGACGCGGCGGTGCGAGTGGTGTGGGATGGCAAGCCGGACAGTGTGTTCTATCAGGATGGGCCGTACTTTCCCAAGGTTAAGGGGCACGCGCCGTATACGGTGATCGCGACTTATCGCAATGGCGATGTGGCGGCGGCGCGGTATCGGTATGAGAAAGGTGTGGTGGTGCTGAGCGGGCCGCATCCGGAGGCGGGGAAGGAGTGGTTTGAGAATGCGGGGATTGCGGTGAGTGAGATGCCGCGGGGGGAGTTGTTTGGGGTGTTGGTGGGGCGGGTTGGGGGATGATGTATGTGTCTGCGTTTGTTTGGTAGCGGGTTGTTGGGACGGGCAGCTAACAACCGTCAGCGCTGCGCGCCGACAGTGCATCAGTGCGTTTTTACACGCTCTGGGCCAATAGCAGACACTCAATCCAATCAGATTTGGCGTACGGCTACCAGTCTTGGATTAAGGCAATCGTAGGTTAGTGGATCTTAAAACGCATCTGCCCGTTTGGCTAAATATCATTCGAACATCTCTTGAGGCCTAGGTTAATATCCTATAGAGGATAAATGGATCAAGAATGCTATCTTTCGACTACCACAACGCGCGCGCAGGACTGCTCGTCACGTTGAGGAGGTAAGCGTTCTATTGAATCGCCTCCCGGTTTCTTGGTTGAGGGCGGAGTGAATTTGAAAGTTCCAGGAGTTAGGCATTTAAACTGATGGAGGGGTAAATGAATTTTGAATTTCCGACAAACTTATCTATAGAAAGCTGTGAGTCTTTTTTGGCTAAACTCGCAAGCGCGGATTCCGTCGGTGATATTTTGATACCGGAAGGCACTAAGAATATTGCCTTTGGCAGTTATGCGGCAGCCATTCAAGCGATTAATACTTGGGCTCGTCGCAGCAGTAGTCGGAATGTCTACATAAGAGCTACCGAAGCAGAAATTCCGGAGAGAGTTAGCGAGCTTTTGAGTAGGCCGCATAAGTTTTGTCTTTCGATGCTTGCTAAAAACATATACATCGAAGGGAGTCTGGAAGATCTTCGGCCGTCAGTTAATCTTGGCGCTCGCGACGCGATAGAGCAGCAAGGGAACTCAAGATTCGGTCAGCAGCGCGGAGGATTGTGCTGGTTTGCGTTAGTGGACCATAGTACCAAGGGGTTTGATAGAAACTTTTATCTTCATAGTTATGACAAAAAACCAACTATTAGGGATCAGCTCCAATTTCGATCAGTAATGTCAGCGATGGTCGGTAAGTCGACTAACCTCGTTGGTGGTGCGGAGCCCCTGAATGATGAGGAAAGTGGGTACTTAGGCAGGGCGTTCTATGAGTTATTCCTAAATACTCATGAACATGGAAGTCGAAGTATCAAAAAGGATGTATGGCTTAAGCCTGGCATGCGAATAATCTACACGAATGGAGTCAATCTCACTGCATCAAGCGTGGATACTAGGGCAGCTGCAAGCCTAGCAATGAGCAATTATTTTTCCTCTATTGATGAGCTCCCATTAGAGCGAAGGAAATTCATTGAGATAAGCATTGTAGATTCAGGACTGGGATACGAAGGCAGATGGCGTGCCGATCAGCCGCAAATAGAGCCTGAATCAGGGATGTCGCGCTTGGATGCAGAGTACGAGATTTTCAAAAAATGTTTCACATTTCGACAAACCTCTTCAGGAAAAAGCTCAAAGGGCCATGGCTTGCCAGTAGTGATGGAACGTCTCACTAAGCTTAAAGCGTTCATGAGGGTTCGTAGCGGACGACTATCGCTATTTAGGGATTTTGTTAATAACCCATTTCAAAGCGACGACCTTTGTGAGTTTGAAGACTGGGAAACACAAGAAAGGGGCGCGAGAACTGAGATGGCTCCGGTATCAGGTGTGGCAGTTACCTTTCTAATCCCCTTGGAGATGAGTGAATGAACGGATGCTTTTCTTTTCGGTTCGAAAAATCGAGTGGTGCCCGAAAAAGTCTTCTTTTGTTTTTCTCTGGAGAGGTTTCAAGCGATTCTATTGCCAAAGTTTTAAAAGCAGATGTCGAAAAAAATCTTGTACCCGCAGATGTTTATGTGTTGACATCAAAAGGTCAGCGGCAATCACTTTCTGAATTGAGTGCAGACATTACCCTGCGAGAAGAAGTAGAATCTTTTGTAGGTAATATAAAAGAAAAACTGATATGTGTATTTTTTTCTCCTGATGGGAAACTCTTTTTCAATGAGGACTCTCGGCCAGTACCAGCCAACCTTGAGAAAGAGATAATCCAATCTGGTGTCATTGATATTTTTCAACGTCGGTGCGGAGTGATTGCATCACAGTCGAATTATCACTTTCTAAAACCGTCAGGAGACCACTGCAACGCATTTATACGCGCGTCCAATCTATTGGTTTCAAGTGTTGAAGTATCATTTTTGGCTATTGGCTTGCTGCCTTTTTTTGCTATAGAACTAAAAAGAATATACGTTGATACTTCTTCAATATCCTACTTGGTGGGCCAGGCGCTGAGTATGTCGGGGAAGTTTGGAGCAACACTTCCGTTGATCGATAGCTTTGAATCCTATGCCGCTTTTAATAGAGATTATGATTTTATAACCGACGCTGAAAGTCTTGTTCTAATTTCCGCTACCACCAGCGGAGGTCTGGCGCAGAGGCTAGTTAAAAATAACGGGTTTGTAGCTGACTCCGTAAGAAATATCTTTTATAGTCACCTTCCGTCGGGGATAAGTGGGGTCTACAATATTGCAGGTGCGTTAACTGGTCACGAAGACTCATATCGCGCTAACGACTGCCCACTTTGCAAAAGAGGTTCTCGCTTAATTAGAATAGTGGGAGATCAGTTTCTACCGGAAACTCCTACACATGAGCAGCTAATTATCAAAAGGGCGGACTTCAACAAGGATCGCGCAAGTTTTTTCAAAGAGTTTGCGACAAAAAATATCCTTTGTTGGTCTCAGTCGTCTAGCCCCTTATCTGATTTTAGAGAACTATATTACATCGATATTGAGCGTGTTTTAAGCGAGCCGTCTCCTGAGTTTCGTAAGATTTTTGAGCGAAAGGTTAGGAAAAGCTTTGCAATTGATGTTGAGCTTGTTGTGTCATTAGATGATTCAGGTTCAAAGGCATTTTCTGATGCGATAAGATCTCAGGTTGGGGCCGCTGCCGGAAATATTAGTTGGTGCTCTGTATCCGAACTTCAGCCTAACCAACTAGTAAATGTTGGCTCAGTAGTTGTAGTCGCAGGTGCGATAACGTCCGGCGGGAAGTTGCTGGATATGTCAAGGCGCCTTAGAAAAATGCAGCCTGCCGCGTCAATCTTATATTTTGTAGGTTTTTCAAAAATATCTAACTCTGTATCGCTCGAGCAAGTCAGAAAAGATTTAGAGCAGGGTGGGCATGAACTAGTTGTGCTGCAGAAAGTTCCCATGCCTCGGGTGACAGAGAGTAGTAAGAATTCTTGGGATATTGAGCTTGATAATCTGATGGTTGTGGGAGGCGACGATCCACTTGGAGACTCTGAGTCGTTACCTGAGATTCTGGCACAGAGATTAAACTCCTATGGTGTTACGAATGACAACTTATTTCTTCCTACCACTAGCGGGAAATCTCTAGCGCTTCGCCCATCATTTGCGTTTTGGCACGAGTTAGAACTGGATACAGATCGAGCAACTCAGGCTGATGTCTACTGGACTATCCAGGCATTGATTCACGACTTGAGATGTAGAGTCGGAAAAGATGGTCTCGATAACTTTTATCATGCAACGGTTATCAGTCCAGCCTGTTTTGATCGTTACAACGACGGTGTGATCCAAGCTGCTTTGCTTCGTTCAGCAAATCCTACTGAGCTTGATTACTCAGTTAGCGATGATTTCAGTAACAAAATGTTAGGTGTGATTATTTCCATAGTAGAAAATCATACGTTCGAACAGGGTGAAGCAGCATTGGAGTTCTTAATGGCTATGTGGATCGGAGCGATGCGCCTGACGGGGGAAGACACTAAAAAACTATGCCAAAGGTTTAGTGCCGGATCAGGGTCAGCAGACCTAGACTTTCTGCTCAATAAACTATCTAAGGGTTAAAAATTAGCTTCGGTAGCAATACGTTGTAGTGTTGCTACTGAATCGCCCCAGTTTTCCTAGACACAGAATGATCGCTTCTGGCCGATTTCTGCCCACCAGCGAAGGACAGCTATTGGCCGAAACCAGCCCCTTTCCAAGCCAACCGGTCTACCATGACACCCCCGGCAGTGGTCCATGCGCTCCCGATCATTTTTTTATCAAGGTATCGCCATGTCCATCGACCAAATCTCCCTCCCAAAAGGCGTCGGCCCTCACGCCACCAAGCTCCTGGACGCCATCACTGGCGCCGCGACCCACGAAGAACTCAACCGCGCTGGCGGCAAGGCCGAAGGATTTGTGTTGGGCCTGGAATCCACCAAAGCCATCAAAAGCCAGATCGCCGAATCCTTGTATGTGGCTTATGACGATGCGGCGAGTAACCGTGCGGGTGAGTTGAAGGGTTAAGAACCCGGCACTACAGGAAGTTGCGCGCGCGCAGGGCGTTAGACTGGGCGCCTTTTATTTCTCAGGATGAGGCTGTCATGTTTAAAGTTGCTGTTGCGTCACTGCTGCTGACCTGTGCCTTCGGCGCTCAAGCGGGCACGAGCGTTGATGTGTCGAAGATTTACGGCAACATTCAGTTCGTCGATCACTACCCGGACTACAAGGTTCAGGTGGTCGATCACTACCCGGACCTCAAGGTGCAGAAGGTGGATCACTACCCTGATTCAGCCGGCAAGTGGAAAACGGTGGATCACTACCCCGACTACAAGATTCAGATTGTTGATCACTACCCGGATTTCACTATTCAGTACGTGGATTAATACCCTGACGTTAATTGAAGGCAGCGCCCTTTGCGGCGCTGCCTTGGGCTGTTTATCAGCCAGGGCAAGGTGCTTCACGGTCGAGCAATTTGGCCGTGAGCAGCACGCCCAGTTCGCTCAGTTGGTGGATGGCCAGAGCGACGTCGCGGTGTTTGCCGCACAGGTCTTCGGACAGGTCGAGCAGTAATGTGCTGACGCTGGTGAAGGTTTCGTAGCTGTTGGTGATGAGGGTTTCGGTGTTGGCGTCGGGGACGACGGTGAAGAGGGTGGTTGAGTCAGTTTTTGCTTGAGTCATAACGATATCCTGGTTTTGGCCGCCATCTTTTCGCTACTAAACGAAAAGGTGGCAGCTGTGCGCAGGTTAGTAGACCGGTGGATATCAAAGCCGGCGCGCCCGAGGACGCCCTACGCACAGCCACCATCAAGCACAGACGCAATGTCTGATTGATGAAGCTCATGCACTTTTCAATACCCAACTCAGGCTACTAAACCCGATCACTGAACATTCAGCGACCGAGCCACCTTAGAGACGGCCACCTCAGCACACAAGCCGGCGGATTCTGACGCACGCGTAGGCAATGGAGCAAGGTGGTGCGGGCTTGTTCACCATTCCCTGTGGTTTGCACACTCCCTTGTGGCGAGCAGGCTTGCCCTGCGTTGGGCTGCGAAGCGGCCCCAAAAGCGGCGGTCGGGTTTCCCTCTTGGACCGCGGTGGCTGGGTTGGGAGCGCTGCGCACTCCAGCGCAGGGCAAGCCTGCTCGCCACAACAAGCCTGCTCGCCACAACGAACCCGCTTTCCACAACAGTACTGCTCACCACTTAGAACGCCTGGTTCACCCCAACCCCACGCATGATCGAAAACCTTGGGTCGATCAGCTTCAGCGTTTGCTCACCCTTCAAGCGGCCCACCACCACGGTGTAGGTCTTGGGCACTTCGGAGAGGTTTTCCGGGTTACGGGCCAGTTTTTCAATCGCCGGGGTGTTGGCCCAGTCGGCGATGGTCTTCTGGCGGATGTCGACGGTCACTACCCAGGATTTATCCACGGCGGCGCCCATCGGGTTGGGGTTGGCGGCGATGTTCTGGATCTTGGCGATTTCATAGCCCTGGGCGTAGCAGAACCCGGACTCTTGCTGCACATAGGCGGCGCGGCCGTTGTCGGTGAGGCTGTAGGTGTTGGCGCTTTTGGTCAGCAGGCCGGCGTCGGTCAGCGCATCGAAGGCCGGCTGGTTGGCGCTGGAGGTGCCGCTCATGACGCTGTCACTCAAGGTCACCGGGAAGCGGTTGAACATCGCCGCCTTCACGCAGGACGCGCCTTCGAGCCTGGGTTGCAGCGCGGCTTGAATGTCGGTGTCCGACGGGCTGTCGCTGCAGGCGGTGAGCAGCAAAGCGGCGGCGGTGATGAGGGCCATTTCTCTGGTTCGCATCGTTTTATCCTTGACGATTGGTGGCGGGCGGGCAAAGTGTATAGAAACATTGCTGTCACGAAACCCTCCCCGCCGTCGTGTAGGTTCGGTGACTTGAGCCACCTTGAACACACAAGGATTAAACATGACATTGACCGTCAACACCCTGCTCGAACTGGCCATGGCCAACCCCATCAACGCCGAAATCACCGCGCGCCTGCCCGACCTTGGTGTGGAGCAGTGCATGCTCACGGCGGGCTGCCTGTTCCAGGCCGTCTGGAACCATCAGTCAAACTTGCCTGCGGCTCAGGGCGTAAAGGACTACGACGTCTTTTACTTCGACACGGATCTGTCCTACGAAGCGGAGGACAAAGTGATCCGCACCGCCGAAAGGTTATTTGAGGATTTGGGCGTCAATGTCGAGGTCAAGAACCAGGCGCGGGTGCACCTTTGGTACAGCGAGCGCTTTGGTCGGCCCTACCCACAGTTGCACTCGGCTAAACAGGGCGTGGACCGTTACCTGGTGGCCGGCACCTGCATCGGGCTGGAGATCGACACGGGCGAGGTGTATGCGCCCTATGGGTTAGCGGATGTGGAGCAGGGCGTGTTGCGCATTAACCCGCTGCACCGCGAGCCTGAGTTGTTCGCCGCCAAGGCCCGGAGTTATCAGGCGCGCTGGCCTTGGCTCACGATCGTGGCGCCTGAGGTTATGCCGGGCCGAGGCTGAGCAGCCATCCGAGCCCGGCGCTGCCCAGCACCACCAGCCACGGGGGTAATTTCCACACCATCAACGCCACCAGGGCAATCAGGGCCAGACCGAAGTCCCGGGCGCTGAAGATAGCGCTGGTCCACACCGGTTGGTACAGCGCTGCCAGCAACAGGCCAACCACCGCAGCATTCACGCCCGCGAGAGCCGCTTGGGTGCGCGGGCTGCGGCGCAGGCTTTCCCAGAAGGGCATTGCGCCCATCACCAGCAAAAACGAGGGCGCAAAGATCGCCAGCAGGCAGAGCAAACCGCCAGGCCAACCGGTGGGGGGCTGTTGCATCGACGCGCCAAGGAATGCGGCGAAGGTGAACAGGGGACCGGGCATGGCTTGCGCCGCCCCGTAGCCGGCCAGGAATACGTCGTTGCTCACCCAGAGTGTCGGCACGACCTCCGCTTGCAATAGCGGCAGTACCACGTGGCCGCCACCGAACACGAGTGCACCGGTGCGGTAGAACGCGTCGATCATGGCCACGTCTTGGCGGGTTGTGAACTGCGCCAGCAGCGGCAGGCCCGCCAGTAATATCAGGAACAACGCCAGCCACATTGCCCCGGTTCGACGGCTGAGGGTGATGGGCAGCGCGTCGTGGGTGGTCGGCGGCGGGGTATTGAGCCAGAGCAGGCCGGCCAGTGCCGCTGCGGCTATAACACCCACCTGGCCCCAGGCCGAGGTTTGCAGCAGGGCTATGCAGGCGGCGATCAGCATCACAGTGATGCGCGTTGCGTCGGTGCACAGGTTGCGCGCCATGCCCCACACGGCTTGCGCGACGACGGCGACCGCCACGACTTTAAGGCCGTGCAGCACGCCGGACGGGATGGCCGCGCTGTGTTGGGCAATACCCATTGCAAACAGGATCAGCACCACGGCCGACGGCAGGGTAAACCCCAGCCACGCCGCCAGCGCGCCGCCGTAGCCCGCCCGTGACAGACCCAGCGCAATGCCCACCTGGCTGCTGGCCGGGCCGGGGAGGAATTGGCACATTGCTACAAGGTCCGCATAAGTGCGCTCACTCAGCCAGCGCCGCCGGGTGACGAACTCGTCGCGAAAGTAACCCAGATGCGCCACCGGACCACCGAATGACGTGAGCCCAAGGCGCAGGAAAATCAGGAATACCGACCAGGGGCTGGCGCGGTGGTCAACAGTGGAGAGGTTCAAGGCGCAGCATCCCAATGACGGCAAACGGATTAAGGCGTAGAGGCACCCTAGTCGATTTTGATGACGCGAAGAAGAGGCGCTGGTTTGTGCAAATTGCCGCGCTGGATGGAATTTATGCCCGTGTGTTTGAGTCATTGAAATGGCAGGGAACAAGGCCTCCCACCCATCACCGCTGATTTCAGCCCAGGACAGCCCATGATCTTCCTTATTTTCCTCATCGCCTGCGGCGCCGCCGCCAGTACCGGCATCATTTTCAAGCCTGGCCAGTGGTACGAAACCCTGGTCAAGCCCGGCTTCACTCCACCCAATTGGCTGTTTCCGGTGGCCTGGACCGTCATCTACCTGCTGCTCGCCTGGGCGGGTTATCGCCTGACGATGATTCCCGGCAGCCAATTGGCCCTCGGCCTGTGGGCGGCGCAGATTGCGCTGAACACGCTGTGGACGCCGGTGTTTTTCGGCGCGCATAACATCGTGGCCGGGATGGTGGTGATTGTGCTGCTGTGGCTGGTGGTGGCGGCGTTGGTGGTGATGGCGTTGCGGTTGGACTTGATCACCGGCTTGATCCTGTTCCCTTACCTGGCGTGGCTGAGCGTAGCGGCGGCGTTGAATTTCTCGATTTTGCGTAATAACCGCTGATGGCTCATAAACGCTGGCCCGCGAGCGAGGCTGAATTAGTCCAGATGCGCCAGTTCAATAAAAAGCTGGCCTGGCTGCCGCGTTTTAAAATCCGCAATCGCGTCACGCCGCGTTTGATCCAGGCGTTGCTGCGAGTCAGTCAAAAGGTCAAGAAAGCGCCTGCGGCTGAAACCCGCCGAGTGGCCGGTGTGCCCGTGCGTATCCTGCGGCCCGAGGGGAAAACCAACGGCGTGGTGCTGGATATCCACGGCGGCGGTTGGGTGATCGGCAATGCACAGATGGATGACGACCTCAACCTGGGCATGGTGCAGGCGTGTGGTGTGGCGGTGGTGTCGGTGGATTACCGGCTGGCGGTGGACACGCCGGTTGAGGGGTTGATGGAGGACTGCCTGAATGCCGCGCGCTGGTTGCTCAGCAGTGATGAGTTTGCAGGCTTGCCAGTGTTCGTTGTGGGTGAGTCGGCCGGTGGGCATCTGGCGGCGGCAACCTTGTTGGCGCTTAAGCAATGGCCTGAATTGCTCAAGCGGGTGAGCGGTGCGGTGCTGTACTACGGCGTATACGACTTGACCGGCACACCGAGCGTGCGCACGGCGGGGCCGCAGACGTTGTTGCTGGACGGACCAGGTATGGTCGAAGCGCTGCGCATGCTCACGCCGGGCTTGAGTGATGAGCAACGTCGGCAGCCGCCGTTGTCACCGTTGTATGGCGACCTGACCGGCTTGCCGCCGGCGTTGATGTTTGTCGGCGAACTGGACCCGTTGCTGGACGACACGCTGCAGATGGCCGAGCGCTGGGGCATGGCCGCGCAGGTTGAGGCGCACCTGTTGCCGGAATCTGCCCATGGGTTTATTCATTTTCCGGTGGCGATGGCGGATGGCGTACTTGCTTACAGTCGGCGGTGGATATCGGCGAGGATCCAGTCGGTACTCGCTTGTAGTGGTTAGCCATTCACCTGCACCCCGCGTAACCTCTGACACCCTGGTTTCCAGATTCTCGCAAGGACGCACACGTGACCATTTCCCATGCAGTTGCAGGGCTATCGGCATTTTTGCTGGTGGCAGGTGCTCAAGCCGCCGAATACAACTTCTCGTTTGATGTGCCCTACGGGCAGTACGAGCGGCAATTCAAAATGAAGACCCCAGGTGACGGCACGTTGAGCTGCACGGTGTTCATCGAAAAAGAGTACCGGGGCGAGAAGTGGGTGCCGGCAGTGATTCTGGCGGCTGCCGAAGACGATGCCGAAGACGACACGCTGTTTCTGTCCAGTTCGACCGAGCCCAACGGCGGGCCGCGCACGTTCCACCTGCGCACGTTCAACCAGGCGAAGCCGGTCCTCGACAAGACGCTGTGGGAGGCCCCGGATGAGAAGGGCGTGTATAAGATGGCCGTGTCGTGGTATGCCAATGGCGCCATCGGTTATCAGTACGGCATCTACGCGAGTTGGCAAGAGAAGCAGTTCGTCGAGAAGCCAGGCTTTTCCACGCGGCATGTCAGCGTCCATGCGTCGGGCGTGAAGGGCTCTGCTTTGTGCTACGTGCATACCAAGTGACACGGAGCGATCGAGATTGTATGGCACAAAGCCCGACCATTCGGACGGTGACGGCCGCCGACCTTCCGCAGGTGCTGGCCTTTGTTCTGCAGGCCCGTGCCGAGCTTTTCCCCAAGCTCAGCGCCACGGGCCTGCCGGATGACTTGGCGCGATTTGAGGCCGTTTACCTAAAGGGTGACGGCCAGTTTCTGCTGGCCTGTGTTGAAGGTCAAATCGTGGCTGCCGTCGGCTATCTGCCGTATGACGGGCGCTTCCCGCAGTTGAGTTACCAGGGCCGCAAGGTCGTCGAAGTGGTGCGCCTGTTCGTGCTGCCGGCGTTTCGCCGTTTTGGTTTGGCAGGGGAGTTGTATCGCGCATTGGAGATGAAGGCACAGGCGGATGGGGTGGAGGTGGTTTACCTGCACACCCATCCGTTTTTGCCGGGTGCGATTGATTTTTGGCGGCGGCAGGGGTTTGAGGTGATCGACGTCGAAGCCGACCCGGTGTGGCAGACCACGCATATGCAGCGGTATTTATAGATCAAGGTGGGAGCTGGCTTGCCTGCGATAGCCATAGAACGGTTAGAAGTCTGTCGCAAGTGGGCTGTTGTGGCGAGCAGGCTTGCCCTGCGTTGGGCTGCGAAGCGGCCCCAAACCCAGACGCTGAGTACTTTCAGGAAAATTGCAGTGCCTTTACTGGGGCTGCTTCGCAGCCCAACGCAGGACAAGCCTGCTCGCCACAGGAGAAATGGGATGCCTCTAAAAGTTGTGTAGATACCTATGCTGCGATAGCGGTGTGTCAGCCCCAGCTATGGCACTGATCCGCCGGCATCGCAGGCAAGCCAGCTCCCACCTTTGCGCGGTGTGCAGTCCATTAAATGGGGCGTAACCGCAGGATTTGCGCGCCGTCGAACGGGTCCGTGAGGTAATGCGCCTGCACCCCGAATGTTTCCTGTAGCCGCTGCGGCGTCAGCACCTCCAACGGCGTGCCCAATGCCACCAGGCAGCCGCGATCCAGTATCGCCAAACGATCACAGGTCAGCGCCTGGTTCAGGTCATGCGTGGCAGACGACACATATGCAGCGGGCTCTATAGATCAAGGTGGGAGCTGGCTTGCCGGCGATAGCCATAGGTGTCTACACAACCGGTTAGAAGTCTGTCGCAAGTGGGCTGTTGTGGCGAGCAGGCTTGCCCTGCGTTGGGCTGCGAAGCGGCCCCAAACCCAGACGCTGAGTACTTTCAGGAAAATTGCAGTGCCTTTACTGGGGCTGCTTCGCAGCCCAACGCAGGACAAGCCTGCTCGCCACAGGAGAAATGGGATGCCTTTAAAAGTTGTGTAGGTAGCTATGCTGCGATAGCGGTGTGTCAGCCCCAGCTATGGCACTGATCCGCCGGCATCGCAGACAAGCCAGCTCCCACCTTTGCGCGGTGTGCAGTCCATTAAATGGGGCGTAACCGCAGGATTTGCGCGCCGTCGAACGGGTCCGTCAGGTAATGCGCCTGCACCCCGAATGTTTCCTGTAGCCGCTGCGGCGTCAGCACCTCCAGCGGTTTGCCCAATGCCACCAGGCAGCCGTGATCCAGCACCGCCAAACGGTCACAGGTCAGCGCCTGGTTCAGGTCATGCGTGGCAGACGACACATATGCAGCGGGCTCTATAGATCAAGGTGGGAGCTGGCTTGCCTGCGATAGCCATAGGTGTCTACACAACGGTTAGAAGTCTGTCGCAAGTGGGCTGTTGTGGCGAGCAGGCTTGTCCTGCGTTGGGCTGCGAAGCGGCCCCAAACCCAGACGCTGAGTACTTTCAGGAAAATTGCAGTGCCTTTACTGGGGCTGCTTCGCAGCCCAACGCAGGACAAGCCTGCTCGCCACAGGAGAAATGGGATGCCTCTAAAAGTTGTGTAGATACCTATGCTGCGATAGCGGTGTGTCAGCCCCAGCTATGGCACTGATCCGCCGGCATCGCAGGCAAGCCAGCTCCCACCTTTGCGCGGTGTGCAGTCCATTAAATGGGGCGTAACCGCAGGATTTGCGCGCCGTCGAACGGGTCCGTGAGGTAATGCGCCTGCACCCCGAATGTTTCCTGTAGCCGCTGCGGCGTCAGCACCTCCAGCGGCGTGCCCAATGCCACCAGGCAGCCGCGATCCAGTACCGCCAAGCGATCACAGGTCAGCGCCTGGTTCAGGTCATGCAGCGCAATCAGCGTGGTCACCGGCAGCGCCTGCACACCTTTCAAAATCGCCAGTTGATGTTGGATATCCAGGTGATTGGTCGGCTCATCCAGCAACAAGATCTGCGGTCGTTGCGCCAATGCGCGGGCGATGTGCACGCGTTGGCGCTCGCCGCCAGAGAGGCTGCGCCAGGCGCGTTGGCTCAGGTGGGTGGCATCGACGTCGTGCAGCGCCTGGCGCACGATGGCATCGTCTTCGGCAGACCACGGGCTCAGCGCCGACAGCCAGGGCGTGCGGCCCAGCGCCACGGCATCGAACACGCGGATGGCATCGTCGGTATCAGCCTGCTGCTCCACCACCGCCAGGTGTTGCGCAACAAGGCGACGGGGCAGTTTGGTCAGGCGCTGGCCGCCCAGTAACACCTCGCCGGACGCAGGCACACGCAAACCGGCGAGCAATTTAAGCAGGGTGGATTTGCCCGAGCCGTTCGGCCCGACAATGCCCAAGGTTTCACCTGGCTGAACTTCAAGATCAATGTCGCGCAGCAAATGCGCTTCACGCACCTTGAAGCCCAGGCCGGTGCAACTGAGTACCGTCATCGCGCATTCCTCCGGCCAATCAGGATCAATGCAAAGACTGGCGCGCCGACCAAGGCAGTGACCACACCGACGGGAATCACCTGGCCTTTGATCAAGGTGCGCGACAGCACATCAGCAGCGATCAGAAACAACGCGCCACCCAGCGCACTGGCGGGCAGCAACCGCGAATGCCCGGTGCCCAGCAGCAGGCGCACGGCGTGGGGAATCACCAGCCCGACAAAACCGATGGAGCCGACAATCGACACCATCACCGCCGTCACCAGCGCCGCGCAACCGACAAGCACAAATTGCACACGGCGCACTGGAATACCCAACGAAGCCGCCGAGTCGGTGCCAAAGGTAAACGCATCCAGCGCACGCCGATGCCACAAGCACACCGCCAGGCCTGCGACCGCCACCGGCACCGCCAGCCACACCGACGGCCAGCGCACGCCGCTGAGGTTGCCCAGCAGCCAGAACATGATGCCGCGCGCCTGTTCGGAACTGGCGGACTTGGTGATTAGGAACGCGGTGAGGGCATTGAACAGCTGCGAACCGGCGATGCCGGCGAGGATGATCTGGCCGGTGCCGCTGACTGAGCCGCTGGCCCGTGCCAGCAATATCACCAACGCAAACGCCGCCATCGCGCCGACAAACGCGCCCGCCGACAGCGAAATCAGCCCACCGCCCACACCCATCAATGCCACCAACACTGCACCGGTCGAGGCGCCCGCGCTGATGCCCAGCAGGTACGGATCGGCCAACGGGTTGCGCAACAGCGACTGCAGGATCACCCCGCAGGTGGCCAGCCCGGCGCCACACGCGGCGGCAACCAGCGCCCGTGTCAGGCGGTAGTTCCACACCACGCCTTCATCGATCGGGTCGAGCACGTAACCGGCGGCCCAGAGTTTGTTGGCCAGCACCTGCAAGACCACTTGCGGTTCGATGGCGGTTTCGCCGATGGCGGTGCCGGCGAGCACGGCCATCAGCAACACGGCGAGGGCGAGTAGGGTGCGCATCATTTCGACAGGTCGTAGCCGTCGATGGCACCGGCCAGTTGTTCCAGGCCATCGAACATGCGCAGGCTGGCCTGCAACGCCAGGGCATCAATAATGAGGATGCGGTTGTTTTTCACCGCGTCCATGTTGCGGGTCACCGGGTCGCTGCGCAGGAAGGCAAGTTTCTTTTCATGGTCGTCGGCCGGGTAGCGACGGCGGTCCATGCGCGCGATCACCAGGAAGGTCGGGTTGGCCTTGGCGATGGTCTCCCAACCGACGGCGGGCCATTCTTCGTCGGACTGCACCACGTTGTGCAGGCCGAGGGTTTGCAGCATCAATTCGGGAATGCCCTTGTGGCCGGCCACATACGGGTCGGCGGCCATTTCGCTGCTGGAAAACCACACCAGTGCGCTGGCGTGCTCGAGGCCTTTGCCTTGCGCGGTGGCGACGGACTTGGCCAGGCGGGCCTTGAGTTCGTCATTCAACTGTTGGCCGCGCGCTTGCACGTCGAAAATCTCAGCCAACTGGCTGATGCTTTTATAAATCGTGTCGATGCGAAACGGCTCCAGCCGCGTGCCATCGGCGCCCACCAGGTTGTCCTTGCCTTCGCAGTCGGAGGGCAGCACGTAGGTGGGAATCTTCAGTTCGTGGAATTGCTCGCGGGTACCGACCACGCCTTGCGGGCCGACCACCCATTCCAGCTCGGCTGCCACCAGTTGTGGGCGTTTGGCGATCACAGCTTCGAAGCTCGGCTCGTTGTCGGCCAGGCGCTCGATCTTGTCGTTTTGCGCTTTGAACTGCGGTAATACGCTGTTGAACCACAGCGAAGTGCCGACCACTTTGTCCGCTACGCCCAGAGCGTAAAGCATCTCGGTGGCGGCCTGGCCGATGGTCACGCTGCGTGCCGGGGCTTGTTGGAAGGTGACGCTGCTGCCGCAGTTTTCCACCGTGAGCGGGTAGTGAGTCGGCGTGGCGTGGGCCAGGGCACAAAAGCCCAGGCCGGTGATCAGGGCGCAAACGCGTAGCAGCATGGGGCAATCTCCGAGTGAACCGTACGGGAAACAGGGCAGGTACGGCTCGGAAACACACCTTTGAACGCTGCAGGTTTGCAGGGCGCGGATGTCCTTCCCGGACACCCCGCCGGTGAGTGATAACGCTGGGCCGGCAGGTCTCCTGACTGATGCGTCGTCGCCTCGCTCCGGCCTTCCCGGACGTGGTCCAGTGGCAATGGGGAGCAGGCTCGGCACCTACAGTTGCGGGGGCAGTTTCGATTGGCGCGATGGGCCGCGCTTCGAATTCCCTATTAGTCCCGTTTGGGAACCGGCGCGGTATGGTAGTCGATTGCGGGGTGCGGGGGGAATTGGCGCCATTCCTGCGAAGAATAAGAGCTATGCCTTGGGCCTGCCTACTGCTCGCCGGTTCAGTTGGGGACGCCTGCGCTTTTGAAGGCCTGGAGAAGGTGACCATGCCTACCAACCGAGTAACGCGCGAGCAAGTGCTGGAAGCGAGTAAAGGCAAGCTGCAAAAGCAGTGGGGAACGTGACGGTCGACTAATCGATAAGCACCGCAGATCAAAGGTGGGAGCTGGCTTGCCTGCGATGGCAGTGGGTCAGCCAAGGAGTTGTCACTGATGCACCGCTATCGCAGCATAGGTATCTAAACAACTTTTTAAAGCAGCCTATTTCTCCTGTGGTGTCTGGGTTTGGGGCCGCTTCGCGGCCCAACGCAGGACAAGCCTGCTCGCCACAACAGCCCACTGGCCACTAACCGGTTGTGTAGTTACCTATGGTTATCGCAGGCAAGCCAGCTCCCACAGTTGAAGGGTGTTGCCGGTTTTATTTGCGATCCAGCCACACGGTCTGTGCGTTGCAGAATTCACGCACACCAAAGTGCGACAGTTCGCGGCCAAACCCACTCTTTTTCACGCCGCCAAACGCCACGCGTGGGTCTGACACGCTGAACGAGTTGACGAATACTGCGCCGGTTTCCAGTTGGTTGGTGATATCCCGTGCCTTCGCCGAGTCGGTGGTGAAGATACTGGCGGTCAAGCCGAACTCGCTGTCGTTGGCCAGGGCCACGGCGTGGTCAGCATCGCGGGCGGTGATGATCGAGGCCACGGGGCCGAACAGTTCCTGTTTGAACGAGGTCATCTGGTCGGTGACGTTGGCCAGTACGGTCGGCTCATAGTAGTTGCCGGCGCCGGGCACTTTATTGCCGCCCAGCAGCAGGGTCGCGCCTTCTTCCAGGGTGGCTTGGACTTGGCCATGCAGCTCGTCGCGCAGGTCGAAACGGGCCATCGGGCCGACGTAAGTGTGGGTCGAGGTCGGGTCGCCCATTACCAGCGCGCGGCTGGCCTGAAGGAATTTGGCTGTGAAAGCTTCCACCACACCTGCTTCGATGATCAGGCGCTTGGCGGCGGCGCAGACCTGGCCGCTGTTCTGGAAGCGCCCGATCACGGCGGCCTGCACGGCGGCATCAAGGTCGGCGTCGTTAAGCACGATAAACGGGTCGGAGCCGCCCAATTCCAGCACGCATTTTTTCAGCGCTGCACCGGCTTGGGAGCCGATGGCGATACCGGCGCGCACGCTGCCAGTGAGGGTGACGGCGGCGATGCGTGGGTCGGCGATGGCCTTGGATACGCCGTCGTTGGTCACGTTGACCACTTCAAAAATACCTTCGGCAAAACCGGCTTTCTGGAACGCCTGCTGGATCAGGTAGGCGCTGCCCATCACATTCGGCGCGTGTTTGAGCACGTAGGTGTTACCGGCCAGCAAGGTCGGCACGGCGCCGCGCAGTACTTGCCACACCGGGAAGTTCCACGGCATGACGGCGAAGATCAGGCCCAGCGGACGATATTCGATCTGCGCGCTGCCGTTGTCCACCAGGGTCGGTTCCGGTGCGAGCATGGCTGGGCCTTGGGCGGCGTACCACTCGCTGAGCTGTGCACATTTTTCGATTTCGGCGCGGGCCTGGGCGATGGGTTTGCCCATTTCCAGGGTGATCATCTGGGCCATGTCTTCGGCTTGCTCGCGCAATGCACCGGCCAGGGCCAGCAGCAGTTCAGCGCGTTGGCTCACCGGCTGGCGGCGCCAGCTGCGGAAAGCGTCAGTGGCGCGGTCTAGGGCGGCGTCCAGTTGCGCCGCGGTTTCGTAGGGGTAGTTGGCGACCATTTCGCCATTGGCGGGGTTGATCGACAAGGCGTGGGTCTGGTGAGTAATAGCGTTCATGGCACCGTCCGGCTGAATGAGTGGAATGGGGTCAGCCTACGGGGATGCATGTTTTCTGGAAACTGAATAATATTAAGTGATACGTTCTCGAATTGAGAATGGATGTTGGATTTTGGACGCGGAGCGTCCTTGGCGGCATTCCCACGCAGAGCGTGGGAACGCTCACATACGTTCACGATTGGAGAATGACTTGGATCTGGTGCAGCTGGAAATCTTCAAGGCCGTTGCCGAGCAAGGCAGCATCAGCGCCGCCGCGCAGTTGATTCATCGCGTGCCGTCGAACCTGACCACACGCATCAAGCAACTGGAGCAGGATTTGGGCGTGGAGTTGTTTATCCGTGAGAAAAGCCGCCTGCGCCTGTCACCAGCCGGCTGGAATTTCCTCGGTTATGCGCGGCGCATTCTTGATTTGGTGCAGGAGGCCCGCGCAACCGTGGCCGGGGAGGAGCCTCAGGGCGCGTTTGCGCTTGGCTCGCTGGAGAGTACGGCGGCTGTACGCATTCCGGCGCTATTGGCGGCGTATAACCAGAAACACACCAAGGTCGAGCTGGACCTGAGCACCGGGCCGTCGGGCACGATGATCGAGGGTGTGCTGTCGGGGCGCCTGGCGGCGGCGTTTGTCGATGGGCCAGTGCTGCATGCCACGCTGGAAGGCGTGGCGGTGTTTGAAGAGGAGATGGTGGTGATTGCGCCGCTGCACCATGCGCCGATCACGCGGGGCCAGGATGTGGCCGGGGAGAGCATCTACACCTTTCGCTCCAATTGCTCCTATCGCCATCACTTCGAGCGCTGGTTTTCACAGGATGGCGCGGTGCCGGGCAAGATTTTCGAAATGGAGTCGTACCACGGCATGCTCGCCTGCGTCAGCGCCGGGGCCGGCCTGGCGCTGATGCCGCGCAGCATGCTGGAGAGCATGCCGGGGTTTACGACGGTGAGTGTGTGGCCGTTGACCGACGCGTTTCGCCTGCTCAATACCTGGCTGATCTGGCGCCGGGGTACGGTGTCGCAGAGTTTGAACAGCTTTGTGAAGTTGCTGGAGGAACGCGGTCTGCAGGCGAAGTAGAGCCAGTGTGGGAGCAGGCAAGCCAGCTCCCACATTTTGATCGTGTTTTTAACCGCCAAATTGCAGGGTGCCCATGGCCAGCTTGGCCATCAGTGCCGTGGCGCCCAGCTGCACCAGCCACAAGGCCAACCCACCCAGAAACACACCCAGCGCCACTTGCAGCACCAGACTTTTCTGGCGCTTGGCTTGCGGCGCGCGCGGGGTGTAGTCATGCAGTTCGTCGCGGTCGGCGCGCAGGTCCAGGTCGTCGTTTCTCATAGGGCTCTCACAGCAAAGGGGCGATCAGGGTTCAGTCTAGTGGGTTCGCCAATAAAAAGGGGGAAGCCATCGGCTTCCCCCTTCGTACGACGCTGGCAGGTTTATAGAACCTGAACAATCGCTTTAGTGACCGCACCAATGTTCGACTGGTTCAGCGCGGCCACGCAGATGCGGCCGGTGTCGAGCGCGTAGATACCAAACTCGGTGCGCAGGCGGGTGACTTGCTCAACGGTCAGGCCGGAGTAGGAGAACATCCCACGCTGGCGGCCGACGAAGCTGAAGTCGTGGCCCGGTGCAGCCTTGGCCAGTTCGGCGACCATCTGCTCGCGCATGCCGCGGATGCGCAGGCGCATCTCGGCCAGTTCGGCTTCCCACTGGGCACGCAGCTCAGGGTTGTTCAGCACCGCAGCCACGATCGCCGCGCCGTGGGTCGGCGGGTTGGAGTAGTTGGTGCGGATAACGCGTTTGACCTGGGACAGGATGCGCGCGCTTTCTTCCTTGGATTCGCTGACGATCGACAGCGCGCCCACGCGTTCGCCGTACAGCGAGAACGACTTGGAGAACGAGCTGGAGACAAAGAAGGTCAGGCCCGATTCAGCAAACAGGCGCACAGCAGCGGCGTCTTCGTGGATGCCGTCGCCAAAGCCCTGGTAGGCCATGTCGAGGAACGGCACCAGGTTCTTGGCCTTGATGACCTCCAGCACGTTTTGCCAGTCGGCCGGGCTCAGGTCAACGCCGGTCGGGTTGTGGCAGCAGGCGTGCAGCACCACGATGGACTGTGGCGGCAGGGCGTTGAGGTCTTCGAGCAGGCCGGCACGGTTGACGTCATGGGTGGCGGCGTCGTAGTAGCGGTAGGTCTGCACCGGGAAGCCGGCTTTTTCGAACAGGGCCTGGTGGTTTTCCCAGCTCGGGTCGCTGATAGCGACGACGGCGTTGGGCAGCAGTTGCTTGAGGAAGTCCGCGCCGATTTTAAGCGCGCCGGTGCCGCCGACCGCTTGGGCGGTGATCACACGGCCGGCGCTCAGCAGTGGCGACTCAGCGCCGAACAGCAGCTTTTGCACGGCCTGGTCGTACGCCACGATACCGTCGATCGGCAGGTAGCCACGGGCGGCGTGTTGCGCCACGCGAATGGCTTCCGCTTCGGCAACGGCACGCAAGAGTGGAATCTTCCCCTCCTCGTTGCAGTAAACGCCCACGCCAAGGTTGACCTTGGTGGTTCGTGTATCGGCGTTAAATGCTTCGTTGAGGCCCAGGATTGGATCGCGTGGTGCCATTTCGACAGCGGAGAACAGGCTCATTTTTGCGGCAGCTCTATGGGGGAATGGAGGGACGTGTCGCGCTCCAGCCGAATGCACTAGAGCGGTGCACAAACGGGGAGCTAGTATAGAGGCCATCCAGGCTCAGGGCGACAACCGAAACGGCTTTTAAGCCAAGTTTTTCGGTTTATTTGCCCACCGTTAGTCTTATTGCAATATTGATCAGCGACGGCAGGTAGGACGATTGCCTTGAAACCCGTCACATTCGCCACCACTTCTACAGCTATCATGGTTTTTTCCTGCAACCTGCGAAGACTATTCGCGGGTTGCTGAGCTATTTCGTCCCTGGCGGTTTCGAGTCTGGGGTGACTTCACGAGGTACGTTATGTCGGATTTCCAGCTCGTCACCCGTTTTGAACCCGCCGGCGACCAACCCGAAGCCATTCGCCAGATGGTCGAAGGCATCGAAGCCGGCCTGGCGCACCAGACGCTGCTCGGGGTGACCGGTTCAGGCAAGACCTTCAGCATCGCCAACGTGATCGCGCAGATCAACCGCCCGACTCTGGTGCTGGCGCCGAACAAAACCCTGGCCGCGCAGTTGTACGGTGAGTTCAAGGCGTTCTTCCCGAACAACGCGGTGGAGTACTTCGTCTCCTACTACGACTACTACCAGCCCGAAGCCTATGTGCCGTCGTCCGACACCTTTATCGAGAAGGATGCGTCGATCAACGACCATATCGAGCAGATGCGGTTGTCGGCGACCAAGGCGTTGCTGGAGCGCAAGGACGCAATCATCGTCACCACGGTGTCGTGCATCTACGGCCTGGGCAGCCCGGAAACCTATTTGAAAATGGTGCTGCACGTCGATCGCGGCGACAAACTCGACCAGCGCGAACTGCTGCGCCGCCTGACAAGCCTTCAGTACACCCGCAACGACATGGATTTTGCCCGTGCCACCTTCCGTGTGCGTGGCGATGTGATCGACATTTACCCGGCCGAATCCGACCTGGAAGCGATCCGCATTGAGCTGTTCGACGATGAAGTCGAGAGCCTGTCGGCCTTCGACCCGTTGACCGGCGAGGTGATCCGCAAACTGCCGCGCTTCACCTTCTATCCGAAAAGCCACTACGTGACGCCGCGGGAAACCCTGATGGGGGCGATCGAAGGCATCAAGGCCGAACTGGTAGAGCGTCTGGAATACCTGCGCGCCAACAACAAGCTGGTGGAAGCCCAGCGCCTGGAGCAGCGCACCCGCTTCGATTTGGAGATGATCCTGGAGCTGGGCTACTGCAACGGCATCGAAAACTACTCGCGCTACCTGTCGGGGCGCGAAGCCGGCGCCGCGCCGCCGACGCTCTATGATTATTTGCCCGACGACGCGCTGCTGGTGATCGACGAATCCCACGTCAGCGTGCCGCAGGTCGGCGCCATGTATAAGGGCGACCGTTCGCGTAAAGAGACGTTGGTGGAATACGGCTTCCGTCTGCCATCGGCACTGGATAACCGGCCGATGCGTTTTGACGAGTGGGAGGCCATCAGCCCGCAGACCATCTTCGTGTCTGCAACCCCAGGCAACTATGAAGCCGAACATGCCGGCCGTGTGATTGAGCAGTTGGTGCGGCCGACCGGGCTGGTGGACCCGCAGATTGAAATCCGCCCGGCGCTGACCCAGGTCGATGATTTGCTCTCGGAAATCACCAAGCGCGTGGCCCTGGAAGAGCGCGTACTGGTCACCACGCTGACCAAACGCATGTCCGAAGACTTGACCGATTACCTGGCCGACCACGGCGTGCGTGTGCGTTATTTGCACTCGGACATCGACACCGTGGAGCGCGTGGAGATCATCCGCGACTTGCGCCTGGGTGTGTTTGACGTGCTGGTGGGCATTAACTTGCTGCGCGAAGGCCTGGACATGCCGGAGGTTTCGCTGGTGGCGATTCTGGATGCGGACAAGGAAGGCTTCCTGCGTTCCGAGCGCTCGTTGATCCAGACCATTGGCCGTGCCGCGCGTAACCTCAATGGTCGCGCGATTCTGTATGCCGACCGCATCACCGGCTCCATGGAGCGGGCGATTGGCGAAACCGAGCGCCGTCGGGACAAGCAGATCGCTTTCAACCTGGAGCATGGCATTACCCCGAAGGGCGTGTTCAAGGACGTCGCCGACATCATGGAAGGCGCCACCGTGCCGGGCTCGCGCAGCAAGAAGCGCAAGGGCATGGCCAAGGCGGCCGAGGAGAGCGCCAAGTACGAGAACGAACTGCGCTCGCCGAGTGAGATCACCAAGCGGATTCGGCAGTTGGAAGAGAAGATGTACCAGTTGGCGCGCGATCTTGAGTTTGAGGCGGCGGCGCAGACGCGCGATGAGATCGGCAAGTTGCGGGAGCGGTTGTTGGCTGTTTGATTTTTCGCTGGCCGGTCTGGCCTCATCGCGGGCAAGCCCGGCTCCCACAGTTGATGTGTGAACACAGTCAAAATGTGGGAGCTGGCTTGCCTGCGATAGCGACACCGCGGTCTGCCAGAACCCCCCGCGCTGGTGTTACCATTCGCCCCTTGTTTCAATTTTCAGTTTTATCGCCCATTCGAGACCTGCCATGACCACCGTCCGCACGCGCATTGCGCCATCGCCTACTGGGGATCCCCACGTCGGTACTGCCTACATCGCCCTGTTCAACTACTGCTTTGCCAAGCAGCACGGCGGTGAATTCATCCTGCGGATCGAAGACACCGACCAGGTGCGCTCCACCCGTGAGTCGGAGCAGCAGATTTTCGATGCC
Source organism: Pseudomonas sp. OE 28.3 (assembly GCF_014268205.2). Lineage (NCBI taxonomy): Bacteria > Pseudomonadati > Pseudomonadota > Gammaproteobacteria > Pseudomonadales > Pseudomonadaceae > Pseudomonas > Pseudomonas sp. OE 28.3. The sequence continues at coordinate 4,572,940 of NZ_CP077082.1, read as the reverse complement.
TTGCGCTGGTTGGGGATTACCTGGGCCGAAGGCCCGGACGTCGGCGGCCCGCACGGCCCGTATCGTCAGAGCGAGCGCAGCGACATCTACAAGCAGTACACCCAGCAACTGGTCGACATGGGCCACGCCTTCCCGTGCTTCTGCACCGCCGAAGAACTCGACCAGATGCGTGCCGAGCAACAGGCCCGTGGTGAAACCCCGCGTTACGACGGCCGCGCGCTGCTGCTGTCCAAGGAAGAAGTGGCCCGGCGCCTGGCCGCCGGCGAGCCGCACGTGATCCGCATGAAAGTGCCGAGCGAAGGCGTGTGCGTGGTGCCGGACATGCTGCGCGGTGACGTCGAGATCCCGTGGGACCGCATGGACATGCAAGTGCTGATGAAGACCGACGGCCTGCCGACGTACTTCCTGGCCAACGTGGTCGACGACCACCTGATGGGCATCACCCACGTGCTGCGCGGCGAAGAATGGCTGCCGTCGGCGCCTAAACTGATTCTGCTGTACGAGTACTTCGGTTGGGAGCAACCGCAGCTGTGCTACATGCCGCTGTTGCGTAACCCGGACAAGAGCAAGTTGTCCAAGCGCAAGAACCCGACCTCCGTCACGTTCTATGAGCGCATGGGCTTTATGCCTGAGGCGATGCTCAACTACCTGGGCCGCATGGGCTGGTCGATGCCGGACGAGCGCGAGAAGTTCTCGCTGCAGGAAATGGTCGACCACTTCGACCTGTCGCGCGTTTCCCTCGGCGGGCCGATCTTCGATATCGAGAAGCTGTCGTGGCTCAACGGCCAGTGGCTGCGTGATTTGCCGGTGGAAGAGTTTGCCAGCCGTGTGCAGCAGTGGGCGCTGAACCCCGAGTACATGATGAAGATCGCGCCGCTGGTGCAGGGCAGGGTAGAGACGTTCAGTCAGGTCGCACCATTGGCCAGCTTCTTCTTCGCCGGTGGCGTGAACCCGGACGCCAAGCTGTTTGAGTCCAAGAAGCTCTCCGGTGATCAGGTTCGCCAGTTGATGCAGTTGATCCTGTGGAAGCTCGAAAGCCTGCGCCAGTGGGAGAAAGATGCCATCACCGCGACAATCCAGGCAGTGGTGGAATCGTTGGAATTGAAATTGCGCGATGCCATGCCGCTGATGTTTGCCGCGATCACCGGGCAGGCCAGTTCGGTGTCGGTGCTCGATGCGATGGAAATTCTCGGCCCGGACCTTACGCGTTTCCGTCTGCGCCAAGCCCTTGATTTGCTTGGGGGTGTGTCGAAGAAAGAAAACAAAGAGTGGGAAAAGCTGCTGGGCGCTATCGCTTAAGCAGGCTGTTGTTACGACGAAACCCCGGTTTTCCGGGGTTTCGCCGGTAAGTGATTGTTATCCCGGCAAAAAAGTTTGGAAATTGTTGAAAATAAATTTGACACACTTCCAAACCGCCATTAAGATTCGCCCCGTCCTCACCGATGAGGGGCTATAGCTCAGCTGGGAGAGCGCTTGCATGGCATGCAAGAGGTCAACGGTTCGATCCCGTTTAGCTCCACCAATTTACAGGTTCAAGGTCTGGCCACACCGTCCTTGAATTGATCAGAACTCAGCTCTGATCGGTTGTACAGAAGGTTTTGTCCCCTTCGTCTAGTGGCCTAGGACACCGCCCTTTCACGGCGGTAACAGGGGTTCGAGTCCCCTAGGGGACGCCAGTTTCAACAAGCAGCTCGAAAGGTCTGCTGCGTCGCGAGACGAAAAATCCGGGGCTATAGCTCAGCTGGGAGAGCGCTTGCATGGCATGCAAGAGGTCAACGGTTCGATCCCGTTTAGCTCCACCAATTTACAGGTTCAAGGTTCTGGCCACACCGTCCTTGAATCGATCAGTTCTCAGCGCTGATCAGTGTATAGAAGGTTTGTGTCCCCTTCGTCTAGTGGCCTAGGACACCGCCCTTTCACGGCGGTAACAGGGGTTCGAGTCCCCTAGGGGACGCCACGATTACCCGCTCTGCGGGATTTTTAAGGGTCATTCAATTATTGAATGGCCCTTTTGTTTGTCTGGCGTTTGGCCAATTCTCTCCTCAGTGCCCCTTATTCTGTCCTGACCAGCGGTCACGCCTGTCGCTTGCTAAATATTATTATGGTAATAATATTCAACCCATGAGAGACGGAGGCACTGATGAGCGATAAAAAAGCGCAAACCCGCGAACGCATTTTGCAGGCTGCCAGCGCGGCGTTGATCCAGCGCGGCCCGGCTGAGCCGAGTGTCGGCGAAGTCATGGGCGCAGCCGGGCTCACGGTCGGCGGTTTCTACGCGCACTTTGAAAGCAAGGACGCGCTGATGCTGGAGGCCTTCACCCAGTTGCTGGCTCGGCGGCGTGCGTCGATCGACGACATGGACGCGCAACTGACCGGTGAGGAGCGCAGAAGCCTGGTGGCGGCGTTCTACCTGTCGCGCAAGCACCGCGACTCCACCGACCACGCCTGCCCGATCCCCGCCACCGTGGGCGAGATGAGCCGCCTGCCGGACGAGTTCCGCCTGGCGCTCAACGAGCACACCGAATTGATGGCCGCCCAACTGGCCGCCAGCCCCGAAGACACCGACAAGGCCCTGGCCGACATGGCCTTGATGATCGGCGGCCTGGCGCTGGCTCGTGCGCTTGGCCCAGGTGAATTGTCCGACCGCGTGTTGCGCGCCGCCAAGTCGGCAGTGCGTTAAAGAGGAGTCGCATGATGGGCGCATTAACCTGGATTCGTGGTTTCCATGGCACCGTTGGCCGTTTGGCGCCGCGAACGGTGGCCAGCAAATTGCGCCGCACCTTCATGACACCGCGCAACTTGCCGCCGCGAGATTGGGAGCTGCCGCTGCTGGCGCAATCGGAGCGCATCACCTTGCGTTTCGGCTTGTCAGCGTTGTGCTGGGGCCAAGGCCCAGCAGTATTGCTGATGCACGGTTGGGAAGGGCGCCCCACGCAGTTCGCCAGCTTGATCACCGCGTTGGTGGACAATGGTTATTCGGTAATAGCCCTGGATGGCCCGGCCCATGGTCGCTCGCCGGGGCGTGAAGCGCATGTGTTGCTGTTTGCCCGCGCCATGCTCGATGCTGCCGCTGAGTTGCCGCCGCTGCATGCGGTGGTCGGGCATTCCATGGGCGGCGCCAGTGCGATGCTGGCGGTGCAATTGGGGTTGCGCACTGAAGCGCTGGTGAGCATTGCCGCGCCCTCGCGCTTCCTGGATGTGCTGCGTGGCTTTACCCGCATGGTGGGCTTGCCGCCGCGTGCGCGCTCGGCGTTTATCCAGGAGGTCGAACAGACTTTCGGCATGCCGCTCAAGCACCTGGATGTGGCCCACTACCAGATGAACCTGCCGGGGTTGATCGTGCACGCTGAAGACGACACGTTCGTCCCGGTCAAAGCCTCGCAAGCCATTCATGAGGCTTGGTTCGACAGCCGCCTGCTGCGCCTGGAGCAGGGCGGTCATCAGCGGGTGCTGGCCGATCCACGGGTGATCGAGGGTGTGTTGGCCCTGTTGGCCGGCAGTCGTTTACAGGAGCGGCAAACCGCCTGATACACTGCCCGGCGACATTCATCGACTGGAGCAAGGCATGGGCTGGGATCTGGCAGCGCCGTTTATCATCGACCTGCAGGTCGCCGCTGAAGACATCGATGGCCTTGGGCACGCCAATAATGCGGTGTACGTGTCCTGGCTGGAGCGTTGTGCGTGGCGTCACTCCCAGCGTCTGGGGCTGGACCTCGCCGAGTATCGCCGGCTGGACCGCGCCATGGCCGTGGTGCGCCATGAGATCGACTATCTGGCGGCCGGCTACGAAGGTGACGAGTTGCAACTGGCTACCTGGATCGTTGACTGGGACCAGCGGCTGAAGATGACTCGGCGCTTCCAGTTGGTACGCCCCAGCGATGGTGCGACCCTGCTGCGTGCGCAAACCACCTTTGTTTGCATCGAGCTGTCCAGCGGCAAACCCAAGCGCATGCCCGCCGAGTTTCTCGATGGCTATGGCCCGGCCCTGAAAGGGGGTTAACGGTTGCTGTGGGAAACCCAGTAAACTGCGCCACGATTTTTGTTGAGTGTTTCCCATGCAAATTGCTTTGGCGCCCATGGAGGGGTTGGTCGACAACATCCTGCGGGACGTGTTGACCCGCGTGGGCGGTATTGACTGGTGCGTGACCGAGTTCATTCGCGTCAACGACCGCCTGCTCACCCCGGCCTATTTCCACAAGCTCGCCCCCGAACTGCTGCACGGTGCCCACACCGCAGCGGGCGTGCCGTTGCGCGTGCAGTTGTTGGGCTCGGACCCGGTGTGCCTGGCGGAAAACGCTGCGTTGGCGTGCGAATTGGGTTCCGAGGTGATCGACCTGAACTTCGGCTGCCCGGCCAAGACCGTCAACAAATCCCGTGGCGGTGCGGTATTGCTCAAGGAGCCCGAGCTGCTCAACCAGATCGTCGAGCACGTGCGCCGCGCCGTGCCGGCGCATATCCCGGTCACCGCGAAAATGCGCCTGGGCTTCGACAGCCCCGACGGTGCGTTGGTGTGCGCCACGGCCCTGGCTGAAGGCGGCGCGGCGCACATCGTGGTGCATGCGCGCACCAAGACCGATGGCTACAAGCCGCCGGCCCATTGGGAGTGGATTCCGCGGGTGCAAGACGTGGTCAAGGTGCCGGTGTTTGCCAATGGCGATATCTGGAGCGTCGAAGACTGGAAGCGTTGCCGCGAAGTCAGCGGCGCCGAAGACATCATGCTTGGCCGTGGCCTGGTGGCCCGCCCGGACCTGGCGCGGCAGATTGTGGCGGCGAAGGCAGGCGAAGAGGTGGTAGAGATGGCGTGGGCAGGCATGCAGCCGATGCTCCAGGAGTTCTGGCGCCAATCGGTGGCGCAACTGACCGAAAAGCAGGCGCCGGGCCGTTTGAAGCAGTGGCTGGCGATGCTCACGCGCAACTACCCCGAGGCAGTCGAGTTGTTTACCGCGCTGCGCCGCGAAACCGGGTTGGAGCAGGTTAGCCGCTTGCTGGGTATGAAGCATCCCGACCCGGCGTAGTGAAGCGATCACAGCCGCCTTTGTTTCAAAAATGCTCCGTATTGAAAGATACGGAGCATTTTTGCATTTAAAGGTATTGCCGCGGAGGCTCGCCAAGCTTGAGAGGTGGCGTTTTTTCGCTGTCGGAAGCTTTTTTAGTGCTGGAAAGCAACAGTCGCTGCCAAACCGGGTTTGGAAATTGATACAGAGTTGTTCTAAATAGTCAGTCGTTTTCTAATCAAGTAATAAATGTTGCGACAGGTGTTTCATTGAGTGCGGAGTATCACACGTTGTCGTTTTGTTGGTTAGTTAATCATGTCGCTTAATTGCAGCCTTGGCAGTTTATAAGTGCATGTGTCCGCTGTTATGCGGGTAGGGGTGAGCGACGTCTCGGTTTTTCGTGAATAACAACGGGGAAAAGTCCTAAAGGTTGATTTGGTTTCCTTATATGAAGCGCGATTTCTGGAACTCAATAATCTCGCGCTTCACAAAAGTAGGGTCTGTGAAGCAGCGCTGTTGCTTGCAGCACTTATAATGACTGTCGCTGTTCTGGGTTTTAATTGCCCAGGCTGCGCTTAATTAGGAAATTGCTAATGTCTTTTTCGATCAACCATTCGCCCTCTATCAACTCTGATACGTTGCCCCTTGACCTGACAGTCTCGAAAGAACCCAATGTCGGTAAGCCTGTTGGCCTGCACGGGGCTGGTTTGGTGCACACTCCACCCGCCCCCCGAACTGAGTTTTCCACGGCTCTGCAGCGTGACGGGTTGAATAATGCCAACATGCTCACGAAACTGTTTGATATGTTTGAACAACTTGTCAGCGCCCTGCGTGAGATGTTTTCGGGCAAGGCCGAAACAGTTGCCCTAATGCCTCACACCGATACAACAGCCAATACCACGCAAGGTATATACCCTCAGAACGACGTGGCTGTGCACACCCAACCTCTGCTGAAGGACGCTGCGGCTGCCGCGTCTCAATTGAAAGGCAAGCTGCAAACAGGCTCGCTGTCCAAGGTTATTTCGGACGTTGCGGATCAACTAAAAGAGAAGTCGGATGAGGATTCGCATCCAGCAGCGATACCAGTCTTCGGGAGCCGTGTTTCACATCCGATGCGCGAATCCGGTGTGAGCGTAACCAATCAGGCAAAACCGCAGGTCAAGGTGGAGGTCAATATCAACCATTGCCACTGTCCCGAGACCTTGGTTGAGCGCGATGGAATAACAACCGGTGTAAGTGTACCGGTTGATCACCGCCCTCGGACGCGGATAAACCTTAAGCCTGACAGCCCTGCCGAGCCGCACCCCACTGTTGGCGAGACGCTCAAGACGGTTTCGCCTATCACGCCTGTAGCGCCGGCACCGATTGACGACCACGACCACGACCACGACAGCCATAGCAAACCGCGCCACATCCATAGTGAGGTGCCAGGCTCGCCCAGGAAGACCCCGCAGGAAGACTTGGAGGTACTCACTAAGCCCAAGGTTGGCGTCACGAGCCCAGGCCCTGCTGAAAATGAGAATGATCGTTGGGACCAGGGCTTCTCCAGCCGCTCCCGGCTGAGGAACTGACACCCGCCAGGGTGTTTTTACTTCGCCGATAACGCCGCGTTTCCCCGGGCCCAAGGTTCGGGGAACCGTTTGAAAAACGTGGAGCAAGTCATGGTGTATTACCGAATTGATAACATCGCTTACCCAGATGTGCGTCAGCTGCCAAGCATGGATTTGCATGGCGCACCCAATGAGCGCGCGTCCTTTTACGCGCCAAGACATGCCGGTTCGCGGTGGAACTCGGTGCCGGTGCCCAGTGATAGGCCTGGGCAACAAAGGGCTCAAAGCCTGGTGGACAGGGTTGCCGCATTTTTAGCGCAAGTGGCCAGTGGTCCCTCGCAGCCAAAGGCTAAGGTCTTTCCCGATGTGCCCCCACAACCCCAAGTGAATCCCCAGGCGGTGAGGCGTGCCGCGCCAGCTGACTCGGCGCCCGTGCTGACTTGCGTGCCTGCGCAGGCGCATGGAGGCGATATCCCGGGTTTGTCCGATAAGCGTAATGGCGCAAAGCCATTGAATATTTGGAGTGGGTTCCGTCAGGGGCCAGGCGGTAACTGTGCCACGGTAGCGACGATCAAGGCTGCCATGCACACATTCGGTCAAAGCCCGACAGACATCTACCGCGAAGTCAGGCGGCTGGACGGTGGTTATCGGGTAACGATGCGCGACAATTACACGCTCACATTGACCGACCGAGAGTTGGCAGTCGCCTCGCGCGCTTCGCAGTTCATCGGCCCCGATAAAGGCATGCTCAAGGATGCGCACTTTTTGTTTGCCGTCAGTGCCAAGCGTGCACATGAGGAGAACAACGACACAACGGCGGGTGAGAGCTTTGACGCGGGTGTGGAGAGTTTGAATGATGGTGAGGATGAGGAAAAGCCTGGCGAGGGCTTCCTGCGGTTAGGGCTAATTCACTATATGAAAAACGTCAGCGTGCGTGAGCTTGCCGAAGGTCACGTGGGCGTGAGTAATCGGCGGGGGCACTCGGTAGCAGTCATCAATGGCCTTGAAGAGATTTGGGGGCGGCCCGGGGCTGAGCCTCGGCGAGGGGAGGCTGTGGCACTCAAGCGCACTCCTTGCTGTCAAGGCCTGGCCTCGCTGGGCGCGAATGATCAGGTAATAAAAGATAAGCGTTGACCGTAACTTTCTACTTATCGCAACTCATTGATTTAACTCTTCTTCTCAACGTGTATTGATTGACAGACTGCAGGAGTCATTTTTGTGGACGTAGCCAGGCTTAACCTCTCTACTCGTTCAACACCCGTACATTCCCTGCCTTTTACAGGGCCGATCTCACACTCCACAGACGTTAAATTGCTGGACGTTGTCAACGCATTCAATGCCCCTCAAAGACGCTTTGGTGAGGACTATGACGCCAGTGCTCACTTAGCGGTTATCAAAATGATGATGGTTACTTTTGGTCAACGCCCTTCGGACTTGTTTACGCAGGTCAAACGTGCCGAGCAGGGGTATGAGGTCACGCTTAGAGATGGCAACAAAGTTCAAGTGTCCGATCTCGAGTTACGGCAAACAGCCGCCGGCTCAAGAATTGTTGGACATGACCCGGCGGCGATCAGTGATGCGAACTTTGCATTGGCTGTGTTTGTTAAACGTAAACAACTAATGGGCGTTCAGGCAGGTAATAGTCAGGGGTTTAAGACTGCATTATCAAATTCGTTGCGTGGTGAGACGACTTATAATGTGCTCAAGGGCCTGGGCATGGCCGGTTTTTTACGCCAAGTACCGTCGGCGCAGTTGGCAGGCAGCGGGGTCGGCGTCATGCAAACCCATACATTTGGCGGTGCCCTGGTCTATGGGGGCGTGAGCCATGAATATGGGGGCCAGCGACCTGTCGAGCGTCCCTATGTCTACGTGCTGGTTAATCACAATACGTCCGTTGAGGTGCAGGGTAATGCCTCTGGTTTGAGTGCCAGCGCTCAGCCTCAGAGCCCCTCCGACCCCGGCGTGCCGCCAATGAGCGATTCGTCTTCCGACATCCCCACTCGAGCAGTGGGGCAGAAACCTGTCGATAGAGTAAGAAGTTTTGACGTCGCTGAACGACGGTTCGGTGAGGGCGATACGCGTCGGCATGCGTCCGTGATCAAAATGATGATGATGAGGTTTGGTCAAAGTCCGCAGGATGTGTTCGACAAGGTCGCGGCGGCCGCAGAGGGCTATGACATCACCATGAAGGACGGTTTTTCTTTACATCTGTCCAAAGAAGAATGGAGTCGCACGGCCGGGGTCTCGCGGTTTACCGGCGGTGACAGCGGTATTGTGATGGATGCCAATTTCATCTTGGCGGCCTATGTAAAACGTGTGCAACTGTCCAGTACGGACCCTGATAAACAGAGGAACTTCGAGCGCGCGTTATCCGCGGTCATGCTTAATGATACGGTGTACCGGGCATTAAAAGGGATGGGGATGATCGGTTTCCTGCGCATTGTCGAACCCGAAAAAATGTTGAAAAAAGGCGCCGTTGCTGTCTTGGATAATTACGCTGGTGAGTTTGTACTGGATGGCATCAAATACTCGTCGGGAAAACAACAGCCTGTTGTCAAAGACTATGGCTATATGCTCGCCATGCAGCCGCCGAGCACTTCGTCGGCGCAACCGGGCGGGAACATTTCAAACCTCTCCAATCGTCAGGTGGGCGTCAAGCCTGACAATATCTGGAGTGGGTTCTATCAAGGTTCAGAACTCAACTGCGTCACCGTCTCTGCGATCAAGGCCGCGATGATGAAGTACGGTCAAAATCCCCAGGGCATTTATAAACGCATTATTGAGACACCCGAGGGTTATACCGTGACCATGCGTGACTCATGCACGGTACACCTGACCCACGATGAGTTGAAAAAAGCGCAAAAAGGTTCGCACTTCTTCGGTGAAGATAAAGGTCTTTTGCACGATGCGATTTTCATGTTCGCGGTGAGCGCAAAGCGCGCGCAAATGGAAAATCACGAGTTTCGGGCTGAAGCGAGTTTTGAGGCCGCCATGGGGACGCTCAATGATAGAGAAACCCCTGGCGAAGCACTTCGGCGCCTTGGCTTGTATGCCTTCACGCGTAGCAGCACTGCCGAGCAATTGGCCAGTGGCGTTGCGGGCACTCTTGCCAATCATGGCCACTCCGTAGGCGTTTTTGACGGAATTATCGATTTTTATGGGTCAACAATAAAATTGGCCGGTTCGGACTGGGAGAAAGGCGCTCACGCGTTAAAACTGGTGTAGACCGGGTGAGGGCGGTTGGACCAGTAACTGCCTGAACGCCTTGATCGGCAACGGCCGGCTGTGCAAATACCCTTGGAACAAATGGCACCCCAGCTTTTGCAGGAACGCCAGTTGCTCCGGCGTTTCCACGCCCTCGGCAATTACATCAAGGTTGAGGCTGCGGGCCATGGCCACGATGGCGCGGATGATTTCCGCGTCGTTGGGGTCATGGGTGGCATCGCGCACGAAGGACTGGTCGATCTTCAGCGCATCCACCGGCAGGCGTTTGAGATAAGTCAGCGACGAATAGCCGGTGCCGAAGTCATCCATGGCAAAGCTCACGCCGAGCTTTTTCAGGCGGCGCATCTTGGCCACGGTGTCGTCCAGGTTCTGGATGACGATGCCTTCGGTGATCTCCAGCTTTAACAGGCTGCAGGGCAGATGATGCTGTTTGAGGCTGTGTTCTACCCGCTCCACAAAGTCGTTCTGGCGAAACTGCCGGGGGCTGATATTCACGCACAGGCTGAAATTAAGCGGGTCTACCAGGCCCTCGGCAATCAGCTGCGCAAAGGCGCCGCAGGCCTCATCGAGAATCCAGGTGCCGACCTCCAGGATCAGGCCGCTGTCTTCCAGTACCTTGATAAATTCGGTGGGTGACTGCGCGCCCAATTGTGGGTGCTGCCAGCGCACCAGCGCCTCGGCGCCGACAATTTTGTTGCCGCGTGCATCCACCTGGGGTTGGTAATGCACGCTGAACTCACCGCGTGACAGCGCCAGGCGCAGGTCGGTCTCCATGCGCAGACGCTCACTGGCGGTTTTCTGCATGCTGTTGTGGAACATTTGCGTGGTGTTGCGCCCCGAGTCCTTGGCGCGATACAGCGCAATATCGGCGCGCTTGAGCAGGTCGGCCGGTGTGGAGCCATGATCGGGTATAAGCGCCACGCCGATGCTCGGTGTGACCTGCAAGCGGTGGCCATCCAGGAACATCGGCTCCGACAGCAGTTCGCGCAGCGTGTCGGCCAATACTTGTACTTGGCCGCTGACCGCTGTACGTGTGCCTTCCAGGCCACTGAGCAACACCACGAACTCATCACCGCCCAGGCGCGCCACGGTGTCTTCCAGGCGCACGCTGGCTTCCAGCCGTGCAGTGACTATTTTCAGCACGGTGTCGCCCACCGGGTGACCGAGGGAATCATTGATGTGCTTGAAGTGGTCAAGGTCGAGGAACAATAACGCGCCGCGCAGGTTATGGCGTTTGAGCAGGGCGATCTGCTGACTGAGACGGTCCATCAGCAGCGCGCGGTTGGGCAGGTTGGTCAGAGGGTCGTGGTAGGCCAGGTGACGAATCTGCGCCTGGGCGTTTTTCAGCAGGCTCACATCCCGCGCGGTCAACAGCAGGCACGGGGTTTCATTGAGGGTGATGGGTTCGACCGAGACTTCCACCGCCAACACTTCACCGCGCTTGTTGTGCCAGAGCATTTCCAGGTGATGAATGCGGCCCTTGATCTGCAGTTCGGCCAACAATGCCGCGCGCTGGTTTTCATCGGCCCAGATGCCGATCTGGTAGAGCGTGAGGCCGATGGCTTCTTCGGCGCGGTAGCCGGTCAGGCGGCAGAAGCCGTCGTTGACCTCGACATAACGGCCGGTGTCGCGCTCGGTAATGGAAATCGCGTCAGGGCTGGAGTGAAAGGCCTTGGCGAACTTCTCTTCACTGGCCTTGAGCGCGGCTTCCGAGCGCTGTTGCTGGGTGATATCGCGCAACGTCGTGACAATGCAGGGTTGGTCACCGACCTTGATCAACCGGCTGGAAATCACGCAGGTCAGGCTGTGGCCGTTCTGGTGATGCACCACCAGGGCCACATTGCTCAACGATTGTTCGCGGATCACCTGCTCAATGCGTTGCAGGCGCTGGCTCGAATCGTCCCACAGGCCGATCTGCTCGGCGCTGTTGCCGATGACGTCGGCAGCGGTCCAGCCGAAGGTCTGGGTAAAGGCCGGGTTGATCTCGATAAACACGCCGCTGTCCAGGCAGGTTACGCAGATTGGGTCGGGGCTGGCCTGGAACAGGCTGGCGAATTTTTCCTCGGAGGCGGTCAGGCGTTGTTCGCGTTCAACCTGGTCGGTGATATCGAGCAAGGTGCCGGCCATGCGCAGCGGCTTGCCGGCGTCATCGCGATACAGGCGTGCACGGCTTTCCAGATAGCGCGGGCTGCCATCTTCCATTTCCACGCGGTAGGTCAACTGATAGTTGCCGTCCGGGCCTTCGCGCAGGCTGCGGTAGGCGTTGCGCATGCCCTCGCGGTCGGCATCGGACATGCCTTCAAAAAACGCATCGAAGGCTTCGTGGAACGGTTCGGGCGGCAGGCCGTGCAACTGGGCAGCGCGGGCCGAGCCGTAGAGCATGCCGGTGGGGATATGCCAGTCCCAGGTGCCCAGTTGCGCCGAATCCAGGGCCAGGTCGAGGCGCTCCTGGCTGTCCTTGAGGGCCTGCTCGGCGTTCTTGCGGTCGGTGGTGTCAAGAAAGGTGCTGATCAGGTAAGCCTCGCCCTCAAGCTCGACCTTTTGCGCGCTGAGGGTGCCATCGTGAATCTGGCCGTTGCTGGCGCAGAACTGCACGTCCATGGTGATCGGCTCGCCCTTGCGCTGGGTGGCCTTGACCAGCAGCGCGCGCTCCTCGGGGTGGCGCCACAGGCCCAGCTCCAGGGTGGTGCGGCCGATGGCCTCGGCCACGGGCCAGCCAAAGTGAATCTCGAAGTACTGGTTGGCTTCGCTGATGCGGCCGTCGGACTGGCGGGTGAGCAACACCATGTTGGGGCACAGGTGAAACAGCGTGGCGAAGCGTTTTTCCGATTGCATGAGGGCGTGTTCGCGCTCGCGTTGGCGAGTGGTTTCGCGAATTACCCCGATCATGCGGCGCCGGCCGGTTTTGTCCGGCGCCAGGCTGCCGTTGATTTCCAGCCAGTGATGGCTGCCATCCGGCCATTGGATGTGGTGGTGCATGGCCTGCTCGAACGGCTCGCCCGCCAGCACCGCATGGAACGCGCGCACCACCCGGGCGCGGTCCTGCGGCGCCAGCAGGTCCAGGTAGTCGAGGTCTTTGGGCAAGGGTTGCCGAGGGTCGTAGCCAAACAACGCCTGGGTGCCGCGTGACCAACTGATCCTGCCCGTATCGATTTCCCAGCACCACGCGCCAAGGCGGGCAGCATTGAGGGCCGCCAGCAATTGTGGAGCACTTTCCCAGCTTTGTTCCGCCTCTTGAGGGTCCAAGGCGTAAATGCGCGGCAGGGGCGGTACGGAATCGACGGGGTTGCGCATTATCAATGGGCCTTGGCTCAATGGGCGTTCGGCGCGGGATTATTCAGGCTTTATGGGCCGCACAGCTTCATGCCGGTATCCCTGGCAGATCGACCTGTGCATCCAATAGGCTCATGAAAGCCCGCGCAGCGTTCGACAGCGTCCTTTCGGTGTGCACGATATAGCCTAGCTGGCGACTGAGCTGTATGCCCGGCAAAGCGATACTTGCCACCTGATCATCGAGCATGGTGCGCGGCAAAACGCTCCAGGCCAGGCCGATGGAGACCATCATCTTGATGGTTTCCAGGTAGTTGGTGCTCATGGCGATGTTGGGCGTGAGGCCCTGGGCCTCGAACAGCCGTCTGACGATATGGTGGGTAAAGGTGTTGCCGCCGGGAAAGACCGCCGGGTGTTTGGCAATGTCGGCAAGGCTGACCATACCATTGCCGGTCAAGCTGTGTTCCGGTGCCACCACGAAGTCCAGCGGGTCGTCCCACACCGGCGTGGCGCGCACCAGATTGTGCGGTTCAGGTGCCAGGGTGATGACCGCCACTTCGGCACGGCCATGGAGGATTTCTTCGTAGGCCACTTCCGAATCAAGGAACTGAATATCCAGTGCCACATTGGGATATTGCCGGGTAAAGGTGCGCAGAATGGGCGGCAGGCGGTGCAGGCCGATGTGATGGCTGGTGGCCAATGTCAGCCGGCCGCTGACTTCGCCGGTCAGGTTGGTGAGCGCCCGGCGTGTATCGTCCAGCACATTCAAAATCTGATAAGCGCGTGGCAGCAGGGCGCGCCCGGCTTCGGTCAGGCCGACTTCACGGCCCAGGCGATCGAACAGGCGCACCTTTAATTGTTGTTCCAGCCCGGCGATGCGTTTGCTGATCGCAGGCTGGGTCAGGTGCAGGCGATCACCGGCGCCGGAAAAGCTGCCGGTCTCGGCGATAGCGATAAAGGCGTTGAGGTTGGCCAGGTCCATGGTGGTATTCCAGTTGGTAATCCAAAGCATAAAAAATATGAATTTGAGTTATTTAATGTAGCGCCATACCATCAGCCTCACAAGCCAAAGGGTTATTGAAAAGCCCGGCGTATAGATGCACCTGTGATGAGGACCGACTGATGGCCGGCAAAACGCTTTACGACAAGCTTTGGGATTCCCATGAAGTGAAACGGCGCGACGATGGCTCGTCGCTGATCTATATCGACCGTCACATCATCCATGAAGTGACCTCGCCCCAAGCGTTCGAAGGCCTGCGACTGGCCGGGCGCAAGCCTTGGCGCGTCGACTCGATCATCGCCACCCCGGACCACAACGTGCCGACCACTCCGGAACGCAAGGGCGGGATCGACGCCATCGTCGACACCGTGTCGCGCCTTCAGGTGCAGACCCTCGACGACTACTGCGACGAATATGGCATCACCGAATTCAAGATGAATGATGTGCGTCAAGGCATCGTCCACGTGATCGGCCCGGAGCAGGGCGCCACCTTGCCGGGCATGACGGTGGTCTGCGGCGACTCCCACACGTCCACCCACGGCGCGTTCGGCGCCCTGGCGCACGGCATCGGCACCTCCGAGGTGGAACATGTGTTCGCCACCCAGTGCCTGGTCGCTAAAAAGATGAAGAATATGTTGGTCAAAGTCGAAGGCACCTTGCCTTTCGGCGTGACCGCCAAAGACATCGTGCTGGCCGTGATCGGCAAGATCGGCACCGCCGGCGGTAACGGCCACGCCATCGAGTTCGCCGGCAGCGCGATTCGCGACCTGTCCATCGAAGGCCGCATGACCATCTGCAACATGTCCATCGAAGCCGGTGCCCGCGTGGGCATGGTGGCGGCGGACGAAAAAACCGTTGAATACGTCAAAGGTCGCCCATTCGCACCGGCGGGCGCCGATTGGGATGCCGCCGTTGAAGCCTGGAAAGACCTGGTCTCCGACACCGACGCGGTGTTCGACACCGTGGTCGAGCTCGACGCTGCCCAGATCAAGCCGCAAGTGAGCTGGGGTACCTCGCCGGAAATGGTCCTGGCGGTTGACCAGAACGTGCCGGACCCGGCTAAAGAAACCGACTTGGTCAAGCGCGGTTCCATCGAGCGCGCCCTGAAATACATGGGTTTGAAAGCCAACCAGGCGATTACCGACATTCAGTTGGATCGCGTGTTTATCGGTTCCTGCACCAACTCGCGGATCGAAGACCTGCGCGCTGCGGCGGTGATCGCCAAGGGCCGCAAAGTGGCTTCGACCATCAAGCAAGCCATCGTGGTGCCGGGTTCCGGCCTGGTCAAAGCCCAAGCTGAAGCCGAAGGCCTGGACAAGATCTTCCTCGAAGCCGGTTTTGAATGGCGTGAGCCGGGCTGCTCGATGTGCCTGGCGATGAACCCGGACCGTTTGGAATCGGGCGAGCATTGCGCGTCCACTTCCAACCGAAACTTCGAAGGGCGTCAGGGCGCCGGTGGGCGTACTCACCTGGTCAGCCCGGCCATGGCCGCTGCGGCTGCCGTCAACGGTCGTTTCATCGACGTTCGCGAATTGATCTGAGGAATACCCGATGAGAGCTTTTACCCAACACACCGGCCTTGTCGCCCCTTTGGATCGCGCCAACGTCGACACCGACCAGATCATCCCCAAGCAGTTCTTGAAGTCGATCAAGCGCACCGGTTTCGGCCCTAACCTGTTCGACGAGTGGCGCTACCTGGACGTGGGCTACGCCTACCAGGACAACTCCAAGCGCCCGCTGAACAAAGACTTCGTACTCAACGCCGAGCGCTACCAGGGCGCCAGCGTATTACTGGCGCGGGAAAACTTCGGCTGCGGCTCCAGCCGTGAACACGCGCCGTGGGCGCTGGAAGAATATGGCTTTCGCAGCATCATCGCGCCAAGCTACGCCGACATCTTCTTCAACAACAGCTTCAAGAACGGCTTGCTGCCGATCATCTTGAGCGACGCTGAAGTGGATGAGCTGTTCAAGCAGGTGGAGGCTGATGTGGGCTACCAACTGACCGTTGACCTGGCCGCGCAAACCGTGACCCGTCCGGACGGCAAGGTGTATCACTTCGAGGTGGATGCGTTCCGCAAGCATTGCCTGATCAATGGCCTGGATGATATCGGCCTGACCCTGCAGGACGGCGATGCGATTGCCGCGTTTGAAGCCAAACACCGGGCGAGCCAGCCCTGGCTGTTTCGCGATGCCTGATTGGCGGTAACCGTGCGGGCCCCATCGCGGGCAAGCCCGACTCCCACCCTGGAATGCATTCCACTGTGGGAGCTGGCTTGCCTGCGATAGCGCCCGTACAACCACCCCAACACCCAAGGAAAGCCACCATGACCACCACCGTCCACACCCAAGTCGTGCAAAAACAATTCGGCGAGCAAGCCTCCGCCTACCTGAGCAGTGCCGTGCACGCCCAAGGCACCGAATTCGCGCTGCTCCAGGCCGAACTGGCCGGGCAGGGCGCTGCACGGCTGCTGGATCTGGGTTGCGGCGCCGGGCATGTGAGTTTTCAGGTGGCGCCACTGGTTAAAGAAGTGGTGGCCTACGACCTGTCCCAACAGATGCTCGACGTGGTTGCCGCAGCTGCTATAGACCGCAACCTGGCCAACATCCGCACCGTACACGGCGCCGCCGAGCGCCTGCCATTCGCCGACGGCGAGTTCGACTTCGTGTTCAGCCGCTACTCGGCCCACCACTGGAGCGACCTGGGCCTGGCGCTGCGCGAAGTGCGCCGGGTGCTCAAGCCCGGTGGCGTGGCAGCCTTCGTCGACGTCTTGTCACCGGGCAGCCCACTGTTGGACACTTACCTGCAAACCGTCGAAGTGCTGCGTGACACCAGCCACGTGCGCGATTATTGCGCCGCCGAATGGATGCAACAGCTCAGCGAATCCGGCTTGCATGTGCGCACCAGCAGCCGTCAACGCCTGCGCCTGGAATACACCTCGTGGGTCGAGCGCATGCGCACGCCAGAGGTATTGCGCGCGGCGATCCTTGCGCTGCAACAGGCAATGGGCCAGGAAGTGCGCGATTACTACGAGATTCAAGCCGACGGCACCTTCAGCACCGACGTGCTGGTGGTTTTCGCTGAACGCTGATTGATTTTTCCCGACCTGCCCACGGGCGGGTCGCTTGATGAAATGAGGAACGCATGAGCAAGCAGATTCTGATTCTCCCTGGCGACGGTATTGGTCCGGAAATCATGGCCGAAGCGGTCAAGGTCCTGGAACTCGCCAACAGCAAGTACAGCCTGGGCTTTGAGCTGAGCCACGACGTGATCGGTGGCGCGGCCATCGACAAGCACGGCGTGCCGCTGGCTGACGAAACCCTGGACCGCGCCCGTGCGGCCGATGCCGTGCTGCTCGGCGCCGTGGGTGGCCCGAAATGGGACAAGATCGAGCGTGACATCCGCCCTGAGCGCGGCCTGCTGAAAATCCGCGCGCAACTGGGCCTGTTCGGCAACCTGCGCCCGGCCATCCTCTACCCGCAGTTGGCCGACGCGTCGAGCCTCAAACCGGAAGTGGTCGCGGGCCTGGATATCCTGATCGTGCGTGAACTGACCGGCGGTATCTATTTTGGCTCGCCACGCGGCGTGCGCGAGTTGGAGAATGGCGAACGCCAGGCCTACGACACGCTGCCGTACAGCGAGAGTGAAATCCGCCGTATCGCCCGTGTCGGTTTCGACATGGCCCGTGTGCGCGGCAAAAAGGTCTGCTCGGTCGATAAAGCCAACGTACTGGCCTCCAGCCAACTGTGGCGCGAAATCGTCGAGGAAGTCGCCAAGGACTACCCGGACGTCGAGCTGAGCCACATGTACGTCGACAACGCTGCCATGCAACTGGTGCGTGCGCCCAAGCAGTTTGACGTGATCGTCACCGATAACCTGTTTGGCGACATCCTGTCGGACCAGGCCTCGATGCTCACCGGCTCCATCGGCATGCTGCCGTCGGCGTCCCTGGACACCAACAACAAGGGCATGTACGAGCCTTGCCACGGTTCGGCGCCGGACATCGCGGGCCAGGGCATTGCCAACCCGCTGGCGACGATTTTGTCGGTCTCGATGATGCTGCGTTACAGCTTCAACCTGAGCGAAGCGGCGGATGCCATCGAGAAGGCCGTAAGCCTGGTGCTGGATCAAGGTTTGCGCACCGGTGACATTTGGTCACAGGGTTGCACCAAAGTCGGCACGCAAGAAATGGGCGACGCAGTAGTCGCCGCGCTGCGGAATCTGTAATCTCTCCGGCCCGCTTGCAGTTGTTGCTGCAAGGCGGCCCACTTTTTAACAAGGTGTAGTTGCGATGAAACGTGTAGGTCTGATCGGTTGGCGCGGTATGGTCGGTTCCGTGCTCATGCAGCGGATGCTGGAAGAGCAGGATTTCGATCTTATTGAGCCGGTGTTTTTCACCACTTCGAACGTAGGTGGCCAAGGGCCGTCCGTGGGCAAGGATATCGCCCCGCTCAAGGACGCCTACAGCATTGAAGAGCTGAAAACCCTCGATGTGATCCTGACCTGCCAGGGTGGCGACTACACCAGCGAAGTCTTCCCCAAGCTGCGCGAAGCCGGCTGGCAGGGTTATTGGATCGACGCCGCCTCCAGCCTGCGCATGCAGGACGACGCGGTGATCATCCTCGACCCGGTGAACCGCAAGGTCATCGACCAGCAACTGGATGCCGGCACCAAGAACTACGTCGGCGGCAATTGCACCGTCAGCCTGATGCTGATGGGCCTGGGCGGCTTGTTCGAAGCCGGCCTGGTTGAGTGGATGAGCGCCATGACTTATCAGGCGGCGTCCGGCGCCGGTGCGCAGAACATGCGTGAACTGATCAAGCAGATGGGCGCGACCCACGCCGCTGTTGCCGATCAACTGGCCGACCCTGCCAGCGCGATCCTCGACATCGACCGCCGCGTGGCCGAAGCCATGCGTAGCGACGCTTACCCGACCGAGAACTTCGGTGTGCCATTGGCCGGCAGCCTGATCCCGTGGATCGACAAGGAACTGCCAAACGGCCAGAGCCGCGAAGAGTGGAAGGCCCAGGCCGAGACCAACAAGATTTTGGGTCGCTTCAAGAGCCCGATCCCGGTCGACGGCATCTGCGTGCGCATCGGCGCCATGCGCTGCCACAGCCAGGCGCTGACCATCAAGCTGAACAAAGACGTGCCGATCGCCGATATCGAAGGGCTGATCAGCCAGCACAACCCGTGGGTCAAGCTGGTGCCGAACAACCGCGACATCAGCATGCAGGAGCTGAGCCCGACCAAGGTCACCGGCACCCTGAATGTACCGGTGGGCCGTCTGCGCAAGCTGAACATGGGCAGCCAGTTCCTCGGCGCGTTCACGGTCGGCGACCAACTGCTGTGGGGCGCTGCCGAGCCGCTGCGTCGCATGCTGCGGATCTTGCTTGAGCGTTGATCGCTTGAAGCCGTAAGAGAAACCCGCGTACTGGTGACAGGCGCGGGTTTTTTGTTGCCCTTGAGGCCGCCATCGCAGGCAAGCCAGCTCCCACATTGTGTTTTGTAAACACATTCAAGGGTGGGAGCTGGCTTGCCTGCGATGAGGCCATCAGCCTCACCACAAAGGCCAGCTTAATTGCCTCACCCCGAGCCACCCGGTAAAGTGCCGCTCCCCCCGCAATGCCCGAGGCAGCCTCCATGACCCAGACCTTTGAAATCGCCGTGATCGGCGCCACTGGCACCGTCGGTGAAACCCTGGTGCAGATTCTCGAAGAACTGGATTTTCCGGTGGGCACCCTCTATCTGCTGGCCGGCAGCAATTCGGCCGGCGCCTCCGTGCCGTTTCGCGGCAAGAACGTGCGGGTCAAGGAAGTCGATGAGTTCGATTTCAAAAAAGCGCAGCTTGCCTTCTTTGCGGCCGGCCCGGCCGTTACCTTGAGCTTTGCCCCGCGCGCCACCGCTGCCGGTTGCGCGGTGATCGACCTGTCTGGCGCCTTGCCTGCTGAACAGGCGCCTCACGTGGTGCCAGAAGCCAATGCCCATGTACTGGACAGTTTGAAAAAGCCCTTCCAGCTGAGCAGCCCAAGCCCATCGGCGACCAACCTGGCCGTGGTGCTGGCGCCGTTGCGTGAATTGTTGGAGATCCAGCGTGTCAGCGTCACCGCCAACCTGGCGGTATCCGCCCAGGGCCGTGAAGCCGTCAGCGAGCTGGCACGACAGACCGCCGAACTGTTGAACGTGCGCCCGCTGGAGCCCAAGTTCTTTGATCGGCAAATGGCCTTCAACCTTTTGGCACAAGTCGGCACGCCAGATGCGAAAGGTCATACAGCCCTGGAGAAACGTCTCGTACACGAACTGCGCGCGGTGCTGGAAACTCCATTGCTGAAGATTTCTGCAACCTGCGTTCAAGCCCCGGTGTTTTTTGGCGATAGCCTGACGGTGTCGTTGCAATTGGGCGCGCCGGTCGATCTGGCAGCGGTGAACCGTGCATTGGAAGCGGCGCCTGGCATCGAACTGGTTGAAGAGGGCGATTACCCCACGGCTGTGGGCGATGCGGTCGGCCAGGATGTGGTCTACGTCGGCCGTGTGCGTGCAGGTGTGGATGACCCGGCGGAACTAAATCTGTGGCTGACGTCAGATAACGTACGCAAGGGCGCGGCACTCAACGCCGTACAGCTGGCGCAGTTGTTGATAAAAGGCCTTGTGTAAAAGATACTTGGCGGCAATTTGTAGATTGATTCTAGCCAGGCGCTATGCTTGGCCCCAAGCGGTAAAGAAGCGCGTCGGTAACCTATCGGCTCGCCATGCCTTATGGCAGCGGTTACCAACCTTCTCGCAGGCCGGGGAGTGTTCAGACAAAGGATGAGGCTATGGTTCAAGTTCGCAAACTGGTGTTAGCAATAGCGGCCGCCTCGGCGCTGTCCTCCGGTATGGCGCAGGCGCTGCAACTTGGGGAGATGACCCTCAAATCGAAGCTGAACCAGCCGTTGTCGGTGGAAATCGAATTGCTCGACGTGGGCGGCCTCACGGCTGCCGAGATCACCCCGAGCCTGGCCTCCGACCAGGCGTTTGTAGATGCAGGCGTTGACCGCCAGGCGTTTCTCAATGACCTGACGTTTACCCCGGTGGTCAACCCCAGCGGCCGCAGTGTGGTGCGCGTCACCTCCAGCAAGCCGCTGCCCGATTCCTACGTACGTTTCCTGCTGCAGGTGCAGTGGCCCAATGGCCGCTTGATGCGCGACTACAGTGTGTTGCTCGACCCGGCCAAGTTCGAGCAGCCGGCGCCGACCGCCAACGCGCCCGCGCCGCGCTTGAGCGCACCGGCCAGCACTGCGGCCGCCAGCCCGGCGAAGACCGCCAGCAAATCCGCTCAACACACCACGACCTCTCACGACACCTTGTGGGAAATTGCCGAAAAGAATCGCAACGGTGCGTCGGTGCAGCAAACCATGCTGGCCATCCAGGCGCTTAATCCTGATGCCTTTGTCGACGGCAACATCAATCGCCTGAAAACCGGCCAGGTCCTGCGCCTGCCGGACCGCCAGCAAGCCACCAGCTTGCCGCAGCCCGAGGCGATTGCCGAAGTGACTGCGCAAAATGCTGCCTGGCGCGCGGGTCGTCGCGCAGCCAGTAACCCGGTGGCGGGCAAGCAACAGCTGGACGCGACCAAGCGCACCCAGGCGGGCAATGCGCCGTCGAGCACCACGGCCAAGGACAACTTGAGCCTGGTCTCGGCGGAGTCGGCCAAAAAAGGCGCAAAGGGCAAGGCCGGTGATAGCCGAGCGGTGAGCGATAAACTGGCGATGACCCAGGAGCAACTGGACACCACCCGTCGCGACAATGAGGAGCTCAAAAGCCGTGCGGCCGACCTGCAAAGCCAACTGGACAAGCTGCAAAAACTGATTCAACTGAAAAACGATCAACTCGCCAGGTTGCAGGCCGGTAACCCTGAGCCGGCGGCGCAGGCGACAGCGGCGATGCCGGCTCAATTGGCAACTGAAGCTACGCCAACGCCTGCACCCGCTGAGGCGGCGCCCGTTGCCGCAGCACCCGCGCCTGAGCCAATCAAGGCGCAGGACACGCCTGCCACCAACGAAGGCAAGTTCAACGAGCTGCTGACCAATCCGATCGTCCTTGGTGTAATCGGTGGCGCGGCTGGCTTGCTGGTGTTGTTGCTTCTGCTGCTGTGGGCGCGCCATCGCAATGCGCGCCTCGAAGAGGAAAAGCACCTGCGCATGGCACGCGCGCTGGCCGAAGAACCGGCATTTACGCCAAATGTGGATCACGATCTGCCTGCGGACAGCTTCGAAGGCCTTGAGGTGGCAGCGCCGAACGTTAAATTGGCTGCTGCTCCAGCGCCGGCGGCGGTTGCTGAGCCTGTGGTGGTGCCATCGGTCGCCTCCGTGCTGGCGCCATTGGCCGTCGCCGTCGCCCCGGAAAACTCCAGTGATGCACTGGCGCAAGCGCAATCCCATATCGACCGTGGCCACCTGAACCAGGCCGCCGATGTGCTGGAGCAGGCGATCAAGCGCGAACCCAAGCGCAGCGACCTGCGCCTGAAGTTGATGGAAGTCTATGGCCTGCAAGGCGACAAGGACGGTTTCGTCACCCAGGAGCGTCAACTGGTGGCCAATGGTGAAAACCATGCCCAGGTCGAGCAGCTCAAAAACCGCTTCCCGGCCATGGCCGTGTTGGCGGCGGGCGTCAGTGCTGCGGTGGCAGCGGCGGCCCTGGATGCTCAATACGTCAAGGACTTGCTCGAAGACAAGCCCGCCGCGCCTGCCCCGGAGCCTGAGGCGTTCGACACCGATTTCGACCTGAGTCTGGATGACCTGGAAGCGGCGTCACCCACCGTAGTCAGCCCGAAAGACGCGCCGAGCTTCGAGTCGGTGCTGCAACAGCAGACCGAAGCCAAGGCCAGCCCTGATGACCTGTCGGACTTCGACCTGGACTTGCAGCTTGAGGCTCCGTCTTCGCAGGCCGATGACGACTTCCTGTCGGGCCTGGAAGATCAAATGAAGGACGTGCCGGCTGTTGAGCCGCCGACCCTCAAGCCGGCTGCGCTGGACGATTTTGACCTGCCGGAGGACTTCGACCTGTCCCTGGCGGACGAGCCGCAAGCCCCGGCCGTTGCCAAGCCTGATGCATTCGCCTCGGAGCTCGATGACGTCAACGCAGAACTCGATCGCCTGTCTTCGAGCCTCGAGCATCCGCCGATCGAGCCTTCCTTCACCGCTGAAGACGCGGCGTTGGGCGCTGATGAGCCGGAGTTTGACTTCCTTTCCGGCACCGACGAGGTCGCCACCAAGCTGGACTTGGCCCAGGCTTACATCGACATGGGCGATGCGGATGGCGCAAAGGACATCCTCAATGAAGTGCTGACCGAGGGCAGTGAAGAGCAGCGCGGTGAAGCCAAGGAAATGCTCGGCAAAATCTAACAATTGATACAAACCCCCTGTGGGAGCTGGTTTGTGCGGGAGCTGGCTTGCCTGCGATGGCGTCAACCGGGTCTCAACTGTAGACCGAGGTGCCTGTATCGCAGGCAAGCCAGCTCCCACACAACAAAAGCGCCCCGCATAGCTCCAGCGCCTTTATAATGCCCGCCTTCGCGCAACTCATCGGGCTCTCAGTTCTTGGCAAATATAGATAACGCGGCTGCCGAAATGGCGGCCGCAGGCTTTAACCGCATCGCCTTGGGCGTGGAATATAAAGGTTCGCGCTATCGCGGCTGGCAGCGCCAGGCTTCAGGTGTGCTGACTGTGCAGGAAACCCTCGAAAACGCGTTGTCGAAGGTGGCGGATTCGCCGGTCTCGCTGATGTGTGCCGGGCGTACCGATGCCGGTGTGCATGCCTGTGGCCAGGTGGTGCACTTTGACACCCAGGCCGAGCGCACGCTGAAAGCCTGGGTGATGGGCGCTAATATCAATTTGCCCCATGACGTCAGCGTGACCTGGGCCAAGGTCATGCCTGCGCATTTTCATGCGCGCTTCAAGGCCATTGCCCGGCGCTACCGCTATGTGATCTACAACGATCAGATCCGCCCGGCGCACCTGAATCAAGAAATCACCTGGAACCACCGCCCGCTGGATGCCGAACGTATGGCCGAGGCCGCCCAGCATCTGGTCGGCGTGCATGATTTCAGCGCCTTCCGTGCGGGGCAATGCCAGGCTAAATCGCCGATCAAGGAAGTCCATCACCTGCGCGTGACCCGTCACGGCAAGATGATCGTGCTGGATATCCGCGCCGGTGCTTTCCTGCACCACATGGTGCGCAATATTGCCGGTGTGCTGATGACCATCGGCACTGGCGAGCGCCCGGTGGAGTGGGCGCGGGAAGTGCTGGAGAGCCGCGTTCGCCGCACCGGCGGTGTCACGGCGCACCCGTTCGGCTTGTACCTGGTGGATGTGGAGTACCGCGACGAGTTTGAATTGCCGCAGCGCTTTATCGGTCCACATTTCCTCACAGGTTTCAGCGAACTTGACGGCTGACGCCTGCAAGCGCTTTTGTTACCATCCGGGACTTTCTCGGCCCAACCCCTGAGGTTTCCACGACATGCCAGCCGTTCGCAGCAAGATTTGCGGGATTACCCGCATAGAAGACGCGCTGGCGGCAGTCGAAGCGGGGGCGGATGCCATCGGTTTCGTGTTTTATGCCAAGAGCCCGCGCGCGGTGAATGTGTTGCAGGCGCGGGCGATTATCGCTGCGCTGCCGCCATTTGTGACCACCGTGGGGCTGTTCGTCAACGCCAGCCGTTGCGAACTCAACGAAACCCTGGATGCCGTGCCGTTGGATATGCTGCAATTTCACGGTGACGAAAGCCCCGATGAATGCGAAAGCTACCAGCGCCCGTACATCAAGGCGCTGCGCGTCAAGGCCGGAGATGACATTGCTGCTGCGTGCGCCGCCTATACTGGCGCTCGCGGCATTTTGCTGGATACCTATGTCGAAGGCGTGCCCGGCGGCACGGGTGAGGCGTTCGACTGGACGCTGATTCCCGAAGACTTGAGCAAGCCGATCATCCTCGCTGGAGGGCTCAATCCCGCGAATGTCGCGGCGGCCATCGAGCAGGTCCGGCCTTATGCGGTGGACGTCAGCGGCGGAGTGGAGCAGGGCAAGGGCATCAAGGATCACCACAAGATTCGCGCATTCATGCAGGCCGTGCGCAACAGCAGTGGCGCGATGTGACGGCTGGCAGTCTGCCGCCGTCCATAACTACCACTGTGTAGAACAGCACCGGCGCCGCCTGCGGGAGGCCCGGAAATGAAGTGGCAACCCTGCGTTGGCAGGTTGTCTGGAAGGCTGAGGATACAGGCGGGAAATGGCCGGTCGAACGTCTGACCCCGTCCAGCCTGTGTCATCGCCATATATGAATTTAGCTCAAGGGCATACGCGGGGCTGTGTTCAAGCCACCGGTACTGGAGAAAGAAAGCATGAGCAACTGGTTAGTAGACAAACTGATCCCTTCGATCATGCGTTCCGAGGTGAAGAAAAGCTCGGTTCCTGAAGGTCTGTGGCACAAGTGCCCATCCTGCGACGCGGTGCTGTACCGCCCGGAGCTGGAAAAGACCCTGGACGTTTGCCCCAAGTGCAACCACCACATGCGTATCGGCGCCCGCGCGCGCATCGACATCTTCCTTGATGCCGACGGCCGTAACGAGCTGGGCGCAGACCTGGAGCCGGTTGACCGTCTCAAGTTCCGCGACGGCAAGAAGTACAAGGACCGCTTGACCGCAGCGCAGAAGCAGACCGGCGAAAAAGACGCGCTGATTTCGGTCAGCGGCAAGCTGCTGGGTATGCCGGTGGTAGTGTCCGCGTTCGAATTTTCCTTCATGGGCGGTTCCATGGGTGCCATCGTCGGCGAGCGTTTTGTACGTGCCGCCAACTACGCGCTGGAAAATCGTTGCCCGATGATCTGCTTCGCTGCCTCTGGTGGTGCGCGCATGCAGGAAGCGCTGATCTCCTTGATGCAAATGGCCAAGACCTCTGCGGTACTGGCGCGTCTGCGTGAAGAAGGCATCCCGTTCATCTCGGTACTGACTGACCCGGTTTACGGCGGTGTTTCCGCCAGCCTGGCGATGCTGGGTGACGTGATCGTCGGTGAGCCCAAAGCACTGATCGGCTTTGCCGGCCCGCGCGTGATCGAGCAGACCGTACGTGAAAAGCTGCCGGAAGGCTTCCAGCGCAGCGAGTTCCTGCTGGAGCACGGTGCGATCGACCTGATCATCCCGCGCGGTGAACTGCGCCCACGCCTGGGTAACCTGCTGGCGCAAATGATGGGCTTGCCGACGCCTGTGTACGTCGCACCTAAAATCGAACCTATCGTTGTTCCGCCGGTGCCAGCAAACCTATGACCCAACGTACCCTGGGCGAATGGCTCGCTTACCTTGAGCAGTTGCATCCGTCAGCCATCGACATGGGCCTGGAGCGCTCGCAACAGGTAGCGGCCCGCCTCGGGTTGGGCCGCCCGGCGCCGCGTGTAATCACGGTGACCGGCACCAACGGCAAAGGCTCTACCTGTGCCTTTGTCGCGGCGCTGCTGCAAGCCCAAGGGCTTAAAGTAGGCGTCTACAATTCTCCGCACCTGCTGCGTTATAACGAGCGGGTGCAGCTCAATGGCATCGAAGCGACTGACGCGCAGCTTTGCGAAGCCTTCGCTGCACTGGATGCCGGCCGTGGCGAAATTTCCCTGACTTACTTTGAAATGGGCACCTTGGCGGCTTTCTGGCTGTTCGAGCGTGCGCAGTTGGATGTGGTCGTGCTGGAAGTCGGGCTTGGCGGGCGTCTGGATACCGTTAACGTGGTGGACGCCGATATCGCGCTGGTAACCAGCATTGGTGTCGACCATGCGGACTATCTGGGCAACACTCGCGAGTCGGTGTCTTATGAAAAGGCCGGGATCTTCCGCCAAGGCAAGCCGGCGCTGTGTGGTGACCTGAACCCGCCCCAGCCTTTGCTGGACAAGGTGCGCGAGCTGGATTGCCCATTTTACCTGCGGGGCCGCGAATTCAATCTCGAAGTTGGCGACCAGCATTGGCAGTGGCGCGGGTGTGATGCGCGTGCCCAGGTGGTAGAGCTGCGGGATTTGCCGCTGCTGAACCTGCCGATGGAAAACGCCGCGCTGGCGCTGCAAGCGTACCTGTTGATGGATCTGCCGTGGAATCCCGAGCAGATTGCTGCCACGTTGCTGGCTACTCGTGTGGTGGGGCGCCTGGATCGCCGCACATTCGAGTGGGAAGGCAAGCGTTTGAACCTGCTGCTGGATGTGGGGCACAACCCGCACGCCGCCGAGTACCTGGCGCAACGTCTGTCACGCACGCCACCTGCCGGTCGTCGCCTGGCGGTGTTCGGGCTGTTGGCTGACAAGGATCTGGACGGTGTGGTTGCGCCGTTACTCGGCAATGTCCAGGCTTGGGCGGTAGCGCCGCTGGACACGCCGCGCAGTCGCCCGGCTGCCGAACTGCAAGTGGCATTGCAGAACCTTGGTGCGTCGGCGGCGTCGTATGCAAGCGTCACTGCAGCGCTTGAGGCGCAATGTGCGGTGGCGACGGCCGAGGACGAGATTCTGTTGTTCGGATCATTTTATTGTGTTGCCGAGGCGCTTGAGTGGTTGGCCCGGCGCTCCACGGAGGAAGCTGCACATGGCATTACTGGATAGCGCATACAAGCAGCGAATGGTCGGAGCCCTGGTATTGGTGGCGTTGGCGGTGATTTTCCTGCCGATGCTGTTTTCGCGCCAGGACGAACAGCGCCAGGTCGTGGTCGAGGCACCGGCAGCGCCACAGGCCCCATCGATGCCGCAAGTTCAGGTGGAGCCGGTGGTGGTGCCTGAGCCGCAGACGCTGCCTGAAGAACCGGTGCCGAGCGATGATGAGGTGGCTGCGCAAACGGCTCCAGCGGCGCCAGCAGTGCCGGTGCAACAGAGTGTGCCGGTGGTCAAGCCGGCGCCCGCTCCAGCGGCCCCGGTGGTGGCTGCCAAACCTGCTGCGCCAGCCCCTGCGCCCAAGCCGGTAGCGCCACAACCTGCCGCGCCGGGCAAGCCGGATGTCGGTCAAAGCCGTATCGACCCGAATGGTCTGCCGATCAGTTGGTCGATCCAGCTCGCCAGCCTGGCTAACCGTGAAAGCGCCGATGCCTTGCAGAAAAAGTTGCGTGCCCAGGGGTATAACGCCTATATCCGCAGTGCCGACGGCAAAAATCGCGTATTTATCGGGCCGCTGATCGAGCGCGCCGAAGCGGACCGCCTGCGTGACCTGCTGGGGCGACAGCAGAACCTGAATGGGTTTGTGGTGCGGTTCCAGCCTGAGCGCGGCTGAGTAAAGGGTTGGAATGCAGGCCAAATGTGGGAGCTGGCTTGCCTGCGATAGCATCACCGCGGTCCAGCTTAAAGACCGAGGCGCCTGCATCGCAGGCAAGCCAGCTCCCACATTGTTTTTGGGTGGTCTTGAGATTGCTCAACCCATTGATTTGCAAAGCACCCACAATCACAGCTTACCGATAGCCCAGCGCTCTGCTAAAATGCGCCGCCTTATCCGTACGTAGGCTGCACTGTGCCATTTACCTGGGTTGATTGGGCGATCGTAGCAATCGTCGCCATCTCCGCTTTGATCAGTCTAAGCCGCGGCTTCGTAAAAGAAGCACTGTCGTTGCTGACCTGGATCATCGCAGGAGTTGTAGCCTGGATGTTCGGTGGTTCACTGTCGGTTTACCTGGCCGGGTATATCGAAACACCTTCGGCTCGCGTGATTGCGGGCTGCGCCATCATGTTCATCGCCACGCTGTTGGTGGGGGCAATGGTCAATTATCTTATTGGCGAGTTGATACGTGTCACCGGCCTCTCCGGGACCGATCGATTTCTCGGCATGGCCTTCGGC
The DNA here is from genome assembly GCF_014268205.2 of Pseudomonas sp. OE 28.3. Lineage (NCBI taxonomy): Bacteria > Pseudomonadati > Pseudomonadota > Gammaproteobacteria > Pseudomonadales > Pseudomonadaceae > Pseudomonas > Pseudomonas sp. OE 28.3. Next base: position 4,544,087 of record NZ_CP077082.1, on the reverse strand, counting down.
GCCGCACGTGGCGGCTTGCTGGTGGTTGTGGCGGTCGGGCTGTTGAGCCTGGGGCCGGTACAGCAGGATTCGTGGTGGCAGGAGTCGGTACTCGTGCCAAAATTTCTATTGGTTGCAGATTGGTCCAAGAACCTCATATTGGGGTGGAGCAGTCAGTGGCTGGCCAGCGGAATCAGCGTACCCGCTGATCTTCCGTTCAAGGAACACCTCTTGCCGGCCAAAACGCCTCAGTAAGTAGTGTTCAGTCAAGATTCATTAAGTAGGGGTTGCGTCGCATGTGTGGCATCGTCGGTATCGTCGGTAAGTCGAACGTCAATCAGGCGCTGTATGACGCGCTAACCGTCCTCCAGCACCGCGGCCAGGACGCTGCCGGTATTGTGACCAGCCACGACGGCCGGTTATTCCTGCGCAAGGACAATGGCCTGGTGCGTGACGTGTTCCATCAGCGTCACATGCAGCGCCTCGTCGGGCACATGGGCATTGGCCATGTGCGTTACCCGACTGCCGGTAGCTCGACCTCGGCCGAAGCTCAACCGTTTTACGTCAACTCGCCTTACGGCATCACCCTGGCGCACAACGGTAACCTGACCAACGTTGAACAGCTGGCCAAGGAGATTTACGAATCTGACCTGCGCCACGTCAACACCAACTCCGACTCGGAAGTGCTGCTCAACGTGTTCGCACATGAGCTGGCCCAGCGCGGCAAGTTGCAGCCGACCGAAGAAGATGTATTCGCTGCCGTGACCGACGTGCACAACCGTTGTGTTGGTGGTTATGCCGTCGTCGCAATGATCACCGGTTATGGCATCGTCGGTTTCCGTGACCCGCACGGCATTCGCCCGATCGTGTTCGGCCAGCGTCACACCGACGAAGGCGTCGAGTACATGATCGCGTCCGAAAGCGTGTCCCTGGACGTGCTCGGCTTCACCCTGATCCGCGACCTCGCGCCGGGCGAAGCCGTATACATCACCGAAGACGGCAAGCTGCACACCCGTCAGTGCGCGATTGCGCCGAAACTCACTCCGTGCATCTTCGAACACGTCTACCTGGCGCGTCCGGACTCGATCATCGACGGTGTTTCGGTGTACAAGGCGCGCCTGCGCATGGGCGAGAAGCTGGCCGAGAAAATCCTGCGCGAGCGTCCTGAGCACGATATCGACGTGGTGATCCCGATCCCGGACACCAGCCGTACCGCTGCGCTGGAGCTGGCCAACCACTTGGGCGTCAAGTTCCGCGAAGGTTTCGTCAAGAACCGTTATATCGGCCGTACCTTCATCATGCCTGGCCAGGCGGCGCGCAAGAAGTCGGTGCGCCAGAAGCTCAACGCCATTGAGCTGGAATTCCGCGGCAAGAACGTGATGCTGGTCGACGACTCCATCGTGCGCGGCACCACCTGCAAGCAGATCATCCAGATGGCCCGCGAAGCCGGTGCGAAGAACGTGTACTTCTGCTCCGCCGCGCCTGCCGTGCGTTACCCGAACGTGTACGGTATCGACATGCCGAGCGCCCACGAGCTGATCGCCCACAACCGTTCGACCCAGGATGTAGCCGACCTGATCGGTGCCGACTGGTTGATCTATCAGGACCTGCCAGACCTGATCGAGGCGGTCGGTGGTGGCAAGATCAAGATCGCCGAGTTTGACTGCGCTGTGTTCGACGGCAAGTACGTGACCGGTGATGTCGACGAGGCCTACCTGAACAAGATCGAGCAGGCGCGTAACGACTCGTCGAAGATCAAGACCCAGGCGGTCAGTGCGATCATCGATCTGTACAACAACTGAGTAAACACCGGCCCTGAGGGGCCGGTTTTGTATCTTAAATAGAGTATTGAGTAAGGAGTCGCAGCATGAGTCAGGAATGGGATGCCGGTCGGTTGGACAGCGACCTCGATGGCGTAGCTTTCGATACCCTGGCTGTGCGCGCCGGTCAGCACCGCACCCCGGAAGGTGAGCACGGTGACCCGATGTTCTTCACCTCCAGCTATGTGTTCCGCACCGCAGCCGACGCGGCTGCGCGCTTTGCCGGTGAAGTGCCGGGCAACGTTTACTCGCGTTACACCAACCCGACCGTGCGTGCGTTCGAAGAGCGTATCGCGGCCCTGGAAGGCGCTGAGCAGGCGGTGGCCACGGCGACCGGTATGGCTGCGATCCTGGCAGTGGTGATGAGCCTGTGCAGTGCTGGCGACCATGTGCTGGTGTCGCGCAGTGTGTTCGGCTCCACCATCAGCCTGTTCGAGAAGTACTTCAAGCGCTTCGGCATCGAAGTGGATTACGTGCCCCTGGCGGATCTGTCCGGCTGGGATGCGGCGATCAAGGCCAACACCAAGCTGCTGTTCGTCGAGTCGCCGTCCAATCCGCTGGCCGAGTTGGTAGATATCGCCGCGTTGTCCGAAGTGGCCCACGCCAAGGGCGCGATGCTGGTGGTCGACAACTGCTTCTGTACGCCGGCGCTGCAACAGCCGTTGAAGCTGGGCGCGGACATTGTTGTGCACTCTGCCACCAAGTTCATCGACGGCCAGGGCCGTTGCATGGGCGGCGTAGTCGCCGGCCGCAGCGAGCAGATGAAGGAAGTGGTGGGTTTCTTGCGCACCGCCGGGCCGACTCTGAGCCCGTTCAATGCGTGGATCTTCCTCAAAGGCCTGGAGACCCTCAGCCTGCGGATGAAGGCCCATTGCGCCAATGCCCAGGCCCTGGCCGAGTGGCTGGAGCAACAGGACGGGATTGAGAAAGTCCATTACGCCGGTCTCAAGAGCCACCCGCAACACGCGCTGGCCCAGCGTCAGCAGCGTGGTTTCGGCGCGGTGGTGAGCTTTGAAGTAAAAGGCGGCAAAGACGGCGCCTGGCGCTTTATCGACGCAACGCGCCTGATCTCCATCACGGCCAACCTGGGTGACAGCAAGACCACCATCACCCACCCCAGCACCACCTCCCACGGGCGCCTGGCGCCACAGGAGCGTGAAGCGGCCGGCATCCGTGACAGCCTGATCCGCATTGCAGTGGGCCTGGAAGACGTAGCCGACCTGCAAGCTGACCTGGCTCGCGGGCTGGCTGCCTTGTGATCGAGTGGTCCATGGAAACAGCAGCGGCCGGTAACGGCCGTGTTGCGCTGGTGACGGGCGCCGCCCGAGGCATTGGCCTCGGCATCGCGGCATGGCTGATCAGCGAAGGCTGGCAGGTGGTGTTGACCGACCTGGACCGCGAGCGCGGCTCCAAGGTGTCCAAGGTGCTGGGTGACAACGCCTGGTTTATCAGCATGGACGTGGCCGACGAGAAGCAGGTCGCCCAGGGCGTTGCCGAAGTGCTCGGTCAGTTCGGTCGCCTGGACGCGTTGGTGTGCAACGCCGCCGTGGCCGACCCGCGCAATATCACCCTCGAAAGCCTCGACCTGGCGTACTGGAACCGCGTGCTGGCGGTGAACCTCAGCGGGCCGATGCTGCTGGCCAAGCACTGTGCACCGTACCTGCGTGCCCATGGCGGCGCGATCGTCAACCTGGCCTCGACCCGCGCGCGTCAATCGGAGCCCGACACCGAGGCCTACGCGGCGAGCAAGGGCGGGCTGTTGGCCCTGACTCACGCGCTGGCCATAAGTCTTGGGCCAGAGGTGCGGGTCAATGCCGTCAGCCCTGGCTGGATCGATGCGCGTGATCCAGCGGCGCGGCGTGCCGAGCCTTTGACCGATGCCGATCATGCCCAGCATCCGGCGGGCAGGGTGGGCACGGTTGAGGACGTGGCGGCGATGGTGGCGTGGCTTCTGTCGCGTCAGGCAGGGTTTGTCACTGGCCAAGAGTTTGTGGTCGACGGCGGCATGAGCAAGAAGATGATTTACAGCGAGTAGGGCGGGTAGCCGCCTTGAAGCAATTTTGTCTTTTTCAGAAAAACTTCAAGCAGGCTATTGACTTAGGTCTGCTACCTGCGTAAATTTCGCGGCCTCAACGAAGCAAAGGGTGATTAGCTCAGCTGGGAGAGCATCTGCCTTACAAGCAGAGGGTCGGCGGTTCGATCCCGTCATCACCCACCACTTCTTGAGAGTTTTGCCTTCGGGCAAGACGCAACGTTAAAGGTTGCACCGACGCGCAGCGGTAGTTCAGTCGGTTAGAATACCGGCCTGTCACGCCGGGGGTCGCGGGTTCGAGTCCCGTCCGCTGCGCCATATTTTCCAGGTCCGATTTATCGGGTTTGAGATTGAAAGGCTTTGGCTGATCAGTCAGACGTTTAAAGACAGTTGAGGGTTTAGGTTCAACTGGTCAAGCGATACGCAGCGGTAGTTCAGTCGGTTAGAATACCGGCCTGTCACGCCGGGGGTCGCGGGTTCGAGTCCCGTCCGCTGCGCCATATCTGCCCCAAGGCCCACTGAACGCCTTGGAGCACAAAGCAAGTGTTAAGCTGCTTTGATCCGATAGCAAAGACCCTGGTCGAAAGACCGGGGTTTTTTGTGTCTGCGATTTGATATTTTGGGTTGAGCTTCTTCTGAAGCTGCCACTGGTCAATGTGGGAGCTGGCTTGCCTGCGATAGCTACACCTCGGTCCAAGGTATGGCCATCGTCGGCAGCCAGCTATCGCAATCAGAACCCCAGCTTATCCCGCAGCCCGTAATACCAGGCACCCATCGCCGCAAACGGTGTGCGCAACAGTTGCCCGCCCGGGAACGGGTAGTGCGGCAGGTCGGCAAACGCATCAAAACGCTCTGCCTGGCCTCTCAACGCTTCTGCCAGCACCTTGCCCGCCAGGTGCGTGTACGTCACGCCGTGGCCACTGCAGCCCTGGGAGTAATAGATGTTGTCGCCCAGGCGACCCACCTGTGGCAGGCGCGACAGGGTCAGCAGGAAATTGCCGGTCCAGGCGTAATCTATCTTCACATCCTTGAGCTGCGGGAAGGCCTTGAGCATCTTCGGGCGGATGATCGCTTCGATGTTGGCCGGGTCGCGCGCGCCATACACCACGCCACCGCCGAAGATCAGGCGCTTGTCACTGGTGAGGCGGTAGTAGTCCAGCAAGTAGTTGCAGTCCTCGACGCAGTAGTCCTGCGGCAGCAAGGTCTTGGCCAGTTCATCGCCCAGCGGCGCGGTGGTGATGACCTGGGTGCCGCACGGCATCGACTTGGCCGCCAGCTCCGGCACCAGGTTGCCCAGGTAGGCATTGCCCGCGACGATGATGAACTTGGCCCTGACCTTGCCCTCGGCGGTGTGTACCACAGGGTTGGCGCCGCGCTCGATGCGCACCGCCGCAGACTGCTCGTAAATCGTGCCGCCCAGGGACTCCACCGCCGCTGCTTCGCCCAGTGCCAGGTTGAGCGGGTGAATATGGCCGCCGCTCATGTCCAGCAGGCCGCCGACATAGTTGTCACAGGCCACCACTTCGCGGATACGGCGCTCATCCAGCAACTCAAGCTGCGTATGGCCGTAGCGCTCCCACAGGCGCTGCTGCGACTCCAGGTGGCCCATGTGCTTGCTGTTGAGTGCAGCGAACACACCGCCGTCCTTCAAGTCGCACTGGATCTGGTACTTGGCCACGCGCTCACGAATGATCCTGCCGCCCTCAAACGCCATCTGCCCCAGCAACTGCGCCTGCTTGGGGCCAACGCTGCGTTCGATCACGTCGATGTCGCGGCTATAGCTGTTGACGATCTGCCCACCATTGCGGCCCGAGGCGCCAAAGCCGACCTTGGCGGCTTCCAGTACCGTCACGCGAAAACCGTTCTCCAGCAGAAACAGCGCGCTGGACAGGCCGGTATAACCGGCGCCAATCACGCAGACATCGGTTTCGACTTCACCTTGCAGCACCGGGCGTGGCGGAACCGCATTCGCGGACGCGGCGTAATACGACTGGGGGTAGGGGGTGTTCGCCATCCTGGAACCTCTGTTTTATATTTTTTACGAGTGCGCCGATCCTACCTGAGTTGAAAATTGCCTGCCAGCCACCCGAAAACCCCGGGCATGCCTTTCACAAATAAAAAATTCGCATATTCATAGGGTTAGCTGCAAAAAAGATGTTGACACCCCTTCGGAATTCCGTAGAATGCCGCCTCACAGCAGGCACGTAGCTCAGTTGGTTAGAGCACCACCTTGACATGGTGGGGGTCGTTGGTTCGAGTCCAATCGCGCCTACCAAACAAAATCCGCTCTGCTGGGCGGTCTGGAAGGGCTCACCGAAAGGTGGGCCCTTTTTTGTTGCCTGCGATTTGTAAAACTTCCTTATCAACACTCCCGCCGCCATCGTTATGCTTTTACCCGTCGTGCTGCTGCTCTTCTGCAAGCATTATCGAATGCCGCCTGGGCGTTCATCACAGCTTCAGAATGTTGGAGCGTCCACCTATATAACGCACGAAATGGCTCTTCCAGCGTATGCCCCAGGTCGGTAACGCTGTACTCGACGGCGACTTGAGAAGAGGGAATGACGCGGCGCGACAAAATGCCGTTGCGCTCCAGGCGACGCAGGCTTTGCGTGAGCGCTTTTTGCGTAATGCCGTCGAGTCGACGTTTGATTTCATTGAAGCGCAGCGGGCTTTTACAGAGCGTTGCCAGTATCAATACGGACCATTTGTCCGCGATCTGATCGAGCAGTATCCGGCTGGTGCAATCAGCGGCGTAGACGACTGGAGGGTTCTCGTTTTGCCCCAACGCCTGAATAGCTTTTTCCTGCATGTAGTTTCCTCGGGTATACCTGAGCACTTTTAAGTGCCTTATTGATATTAGGTATACACCTTATACCATGGAGTTTCCTTTTGCTCGGAGCATCTCTCAATGAGTTCTACGAATCTCGACTCTCTATTTCAGCCGTTCACGATCAAGTCTTTGACCCTGAAGAATCGAATTGTAATGGCGCCTATGACGCGCGCTTTCGCCAAGGGCGGTGTGCCTGACGAACAAATCGCCGCTTATTACCGCAAGCGTGCGGAAAACCAGGTCGGGTTAATTCTGTCTGAGGGGACTGTGGTGGATCGTCCGGGCGCTCGTAATATGTCGCGGATTCCGTTTTTCCATGGCGATGAATCACTCGCAGGCTGGAAAGCAGTAATCGATGGTGTTCATCGTGCCGGTGGCAAAATGGGGCCGCAGATCTGGCACGTCGGGGCCGCGCCCAGTTTCCAGGAAGACTGGGCGCCCGCCGGTGGGTTTGAGAGCCCGTCGGGGCTTGCCGGTCCTCAAAAACCACTGGGGCAGGCCATGAATGATGAGGCGATTGCCGACACCATTGCGGCGTTCGCCAAGGCCGCTGCTGACGCCAAGCGGCTGGGGTTTGATACCGTCGAAATACACGGTGCCCACGGATACCTGCTGGACCAGTTTTTCTGGACAGGTACGAATGAACGCTCCGACCACTTCAACGGTGCAACGATCAAGGAGCGTTCACGGTTCGCGGCGGAAGTGGTCAAGGCCATACGCGCAGCCGTAGGGCCGGATTTCCCGGTCATTCTGCGTCTGAGTCAGTGGAAGCAGCAGGATTACAGCGCCCGATTGGCTACGACGCCTGAAAGCATGTCCGATTGGCTGGTGCCACTGGTGGAGGCCGGCGTGGACGTTTTGCATTGCTCTCAACGGCGCTTCTGGGAAGCCGAGTTCCCGGAACTGGACGGCGAGCAGGGTCTGAACTTTGCCGGCTGGGCCAAAAAGCTGACAGGCGCTGCGACTATCAGTGTCGGCTCTGTGGGGTTGTCCGGCGACTTCCTCGGCGCCTTCAGCGGCGAAAGCTCCCAACCGGCAGCGATCGACAATTTGGTGCAGCGATTGGAGAAAGAGGAGTTCGACTTGATCGCTGTTGGGCGAGCACTGCTGAGTGACGCGCAGTGGGTGAGGAAAATTCGAACGGGCAATTCGGCCGACTTGAAGCCTTTTGACGTAAAAGATTTGGCCGAGCTGGCCTGAGTCTCACACTTCTGACACGTGCAAAACCTTGAGTGTTGAAGGGCTCACCGAAAGGTGGGCTCTTTTTTTAGCTGGAATTTTGCCAATACCTGCCCATACCGCTTTGCGGGTTACTGCGCTGAGAACTGCTAGCAGAACAGCGTAGCCACCGATAACAGGCAGATAATCTGTGCAAACATCTGGCACCGTATCTCACCATTTGTTGTCGCCATACTCGTTTGTCCGGCGTACATAGCGGCTGCCTCCATCGGCAATACTGCGCTGAGCGCTGCGCAGGACCGCGCAACACTGTATTGAGTATAGGCCTGGAACGAGATCCATGCTGTCGAGACGACTTAAGGTGATTGAGCGCCGCTGGGTTAATGAAACTGGCGCAGATCCACTCAGGTTTGGTGCGCCCAAGGCATACTGAGGAGCGATTGAATTCAACCCATGGAGTCCGTAATGGAATTGGCAATGGAAGTATCGTTCGACGTGACGGCGCAGGAGCGCGAGGCCATTCTCAAGCCGCTGCGGGCTTTCAACCGCAGCCACACCGGCCAGATGCCGTCCGAAACGGTCGGTATTTTGCTGCGTGATCCCGCTTCTCAAGAAGTAGTGGGCGGTCTTTACGGGGAGATTTCCTTCGGGTGGTTGTTCATTGAACTGTTGAGCATTCCCGACCAGATGCGCACCCAAGGCACGGGGACGCGATTGATGCGTGCGGCTGAAGACCTGGCCCGTGAACGCAGTTGCGAGGGCATCTGGCTGGACACTTTCAGCTTCCAGGCGCCCGGGTTTTATCGCAAACAGGGCTTCACTGAATTTGGCCACATTGCTGATTTCCCGCCGGGCCATAAACGCCATTTTTTCCACAAGCGCTTGAGCTGAACTCCCTCAAAGCGCCGGGCCACCCGGCGCCCATCACCGACAAAATTTATTGGTTTGCAGCAACAATTTTTCTTGTTGGACACCTCCCGCCCCCAAGCAGCACAGTTGCCGCCACTGACGCTCGACCTCCCAGGTCAACAATAAAAAACCACGTCGGGCTGCACGCCACTTTCATGCTGTGAACCCTTTGTTCACATCCTGCCGTCATGGCGCCGCAGCGCGCATTCTAGGACTTAATCGTCATGCAAACTGTTGTGAACCTATGGCCGTTGATCGGCGTACTTGTCATCGTGGTTGGCTTTGTCCTGCGCTTCAATCCGTTGCTGGTGGTGACCGCCGCAGCCATTGCCACCGGGCTTGCCGCCCACTTCCCGCTGGAAAAAATCCTCGCCAGCATGGGCGAAGGCTTCCTTCAGACCCGCGCCCTGCAATTGATCCTGTTGCTGCCCCTGGCCGTTATTGGCCTGCTGGAGCGCCATGGCCTGCGCCTGCATGCGCAGAACTGGATCGCTCGCTTCGAGCGCGCCACCGTCGGGCGCTTGTTGATCATCTACCTGTTCGTGCGTGAGTCCACCGCAGCCATGGGCCTCACCAGCCTGGGCGGGCATCCGCAGATGGTGCGGCCGTTGTTGGCGCCGATGGCCGAAGGCGCAGCGGAAAAACGCTACGGCAAACTGCCGGACAAACTGCGCCACAAGGTGTTGGCCATGTGTGCGGCGACCGATAACGTCGGGCTGTTTTTCGGTGAAGACATCTTTGTTGCCTTTGGTGCGATTGCGCTGATGCACACCTTCCTGCTCGGTTCGGGGATTGATGTGGAGCCGTTGCACATTGCGGTGTGGGGCATTCCGACGGCGATTTGTGCGTTTATCATCCACGCGATTCGCCTGCACCGGTTCGACCGAAGGCTTACTCGCGAGATGACGCCCGTCGCCACGCCGGTGGAGGCTGCGCAATGATTATCTCGATTGAGTACCTGTACTGGCTTGCTGGCATTCTGCTGTTGATTACCGCAGGCATGATCCTGCTGGATCGTACCCATCCCAAGCGCTGGTCCAGCGCGGTATTCTGGTTGCTGTTTGCCATTCCGTTCCTGGTCGGGGAGCGTTTGCCGCCGGTGGTTATCGGCGTTGGCGTGGTGGTGATGGCGTTGATCGCAGGTTTGGGTGGCGTGGGGCGCGGTGTGCATGCCCAGTTGCATGACAAGTCTGCCCGCGCCAGTGCCGGTCGGCTTGGCCACAAGCTGTTTATCCCGGCGTTGGCCATTCCGCTGACCACCGTGATTGGCTCGGTATTGCTCAAGCACACCGAAATCGGCGGCGTGCCATTGCTGGACCCGAAAAACACCACTTTTGTCTCCCTGGGCATCGGCTGCCTGATCGCCCTCGGCCTGGCCTGTTGGTTGACCCGCGACACACCGGTGCAAGCCTTGCGTGAATCCCGACGCCTGACCGAAGCCTTGGGCTGGGCCATGGTGCTGCCGCAAATGCTCGCCATGCTCGGCTTGCTGTTCAATGAAGCCGGGGTCGGCACCGCGGTTGCCCATGTCACCACCACCTATATCAACCTGGATTTCAAGCTGGTGGCGGTGATGGTGTATGTATTGGGCATGGCGCTGTTTACCGTGATCATGGGCAATGGTTTTGCGGCGTTCCCGGTGATGACCGGCGGTGTCGGCGTGCCGGTGCTGGTGGGCATCTACGGCGGCAACCCGGCGGTAATGGCGGCGATTGGCATGTTCTCCGGCTATTGCGGCACGTTGATGACGCCGATGGCGGCCAACTTCAATATAGTTCCGGCAGCCTTGCTGGAGTTGCCGGACAAGAACGCGGTCATCAAGGCGCAATTGCCCACGGCATTGATGATGCTGGTGGTCAATATTGTGCTGCTTTACTTGTTGATGTGAGGCCAGGATGCAAACGTTACTGTTGATGGGCTTCGAGCCTTTTGATCAAGACCCGGTCAACCCGTCCTGGGAGGCTGTACGCCAGTTGGATGGGATGCTATTGGACGAGGATGTGCAGATTGTTGCGCGCCGACTGCCCTGTGCATTTAGCCTGGTGGGGGAGTGCCTGGCTGAGTGGATCACGCAATTGCGCCCGGCGATGGTGATCGCCACGGGGCTTGGGCCTGGGCGCGACAGCATTTCCATGGAGCGGGTGGCGATCAACGTTAACGATGCGCGCATCCCGGACAACCTGGGTGAGCAACCTGTCGATACGCCCGTGGTGATCGACGGGCCGGTGGCGTACTTCAGCACATTGCCGATCAAGGCCATGGTCAAGGCGTTGCGCGAGGCCGGGGTGCCTGCGGCGGTTTCGCAGACGGCGGGTACGTTTGTGTGTAATCAGGTGTTTTATCTGTTGCAGCACGCGCTGGCCGGCACGGACGTTCGCAGTGGGTTCATCCATGTGCCGAACTTGCCGGAGCAGGTGGTGGGGACTGGGCTGGCATCGATGCCATTGGTGACAACCTTAGAAGGCTTGCGCCTGGCGGTGCAGGTGGCATGGAACACACAGGTTGATGTGGTGCAGGCCGGTGGCCAGGTCAGTTGACCCGGCTCGCGGTGTTCAGGCTTCGCGCCTGGGGAAAAACAACTCAAAACAGGTCACTCCGGCCTCACTGGTGACCCGGTAGCGGCCGTTATGCAGCTGCATGATGGTCGCCACAATCGACAGCCCCAGCCCATTGGACTGGGCCGAGCGTTCCCGTGACTCATCCACCCGGTAAAAACGCTCGAACAGGCGCGGCAAATGCTCGGCGGGAATGGTCTGCCCCTGGTTGCTGACGCGCAAGTTGATGCCCTCGGCGTCTGGAATGGCCTGAATCAGCAACTGCGAACTGGGTGCGCCGTACTTGATGGCGTTTGCACACAAATTTGCCAAGGCGCGGCGCAACAGCATCGGTTCGGCCCAGATCAGGCCTTCGCCCTCGGCCTGAATGTGAATATCCACATCGCTCGCCAACCCTTCGAAGTAGTCGGCTATACGCTCCACTTCATCCGCCGCACTCAGTTCCTGGCGTTGGCGCAGTGCGCTGGCCGGGTCGGTACGGGCGAGGAACAGCATGTTGTCGAGCATTCGTGCCAGGCGTTCGAGTTCTTCGACATTGGACGCCAGCAGTTGCTGGTAGCTCTCAATGTTACGGCTCTGTTGCAGGGCTACCTGGGTTTCCCCCAGCAAGTTGTTGATCGGCGTGCGCAGCTCGTGGGCCATGTCGGTGGATACCTGGCTCAGTTGTACAAAGCCCTTGGCCAACCGTTCAAGCATGGTATTGAAGGCGTCGATCATTGGCAGCAGCTCTTTGGGCGCGCCGTGGCTGTCGAGGCGTTCGGCCAGGTTGCCCACGCCGATACCTTGGGTGTGCACGGCCAGGCGCCGCAGTGGCACCAGCCCGCGGTGCACCAGCAGGTAGCTGACGATGGCGAGAATGACCGCGGCGATGCTGGCGAGGATAAACACGCTCAAGCGATAGCTGGCGAGCATCGCCGTGCGTTCGGTCATCAGGCGCCCGGTGGTGACTTGCAGGCTGCCCAGGTCGCCCGAGTCGATGGACGCGGCCACGGTGGCGAAAGGCACGCCATTGATACCGGGTAAATGGTGCACGTCGGCAAAGCCCAGTTCACGGTTGGTGGGCACGGGCGGCACATCTGGCATTGCAATGTTGCCCGGGTTTACCAGCAGCAACGGCTTTTGACCCGGCGCCGCGATGCTCAGCACCGACTCGCTGTTGCCCAGCATGTTCTGGAACAGCTCCGGCTTGGTCTTGATCAGGTCCAGGGTATTGCTGTCCTTGAGCAGGTTGCGCAACTGGTCGGCGCGATAAATCAGTGCGGCGTCGTCACGCTTGATCAGTTCACGCTCAAGCTCGCGGTACAACGCAACGCCCAAGGTGGCGAGCAGGGCGAAGGCGAGCAGGGCGAAGATCAGCGCCAGGCGCAGGGTCAGCGAATAATGGCGGCGAGGGTTCATGGCTGGGTGTCGAAGCGGTAGCCGATGCCCCGCACGCTGTGGATCAATTTGAGCTGGAATGGGTCGTCGATTTTCAGGCGCAGGCGCCGCACGGCGACGTCGACCACATTGGTGTCGCTGTCAAAGTTCATGTCCCAGACCCGCGAAGCAATCATCGAGCGTGATAACACCTGGTCCTGGTGGGTGGCGAACAGGTGCAACAGGGCGAACTCCTTGTTGGTCAGCGTTATGCGCGTGCCGTTGCGGGTGACGCGGCGCTTGAGCACGTCGATCTGCAGGTCGGCGATGTGCAGTTGCTCTTCTTCGCGACTCGGGCCGCGACGCGTCAGGGTACGCAAGCGCGCGACCAGTTCGGCGAAGGAGAAGGGCTTGATCAGGTAGTCGTCGGCGCCCAGTTCCAGGCCCTTGATGCGGTCGGCGATGTCATCGCGGGCAGTGAGGAACAGCACCGGCGTGTCAGCCTCTTTGCGCAGGCGGCGCAGCACTTCCCAGCCGTCCATTTTCGGCATCATCACATCCAGCACGATGACGTCGAAGGGCGTTTCCAGTGCCTGGTGCAAGCCGTCTACGCCGTCGCGGGCAAGGCTCACCGAGTAACCCAGTTCCTGCAGGCCATTGAGCAGGTAATTGCCGGCCTTGGGTTCGTCTTCGACTACGAGGATGTTCATGGGAAGTGCCCTGGTTCGCTGCGTTGCGCAAGTGTAGCCGGATCAATTGTCACTGGGGCAACCGATGCCTTGCACCTGGTAGTCCAGCACGTGTTCACGGTCTTGGGAGTCGAGGTATTTGAGTTGTGCCGGGACGATCCCGCATTGGCCGTAGGTGTCGGTGCTCGACAGCACTTTGGCCACGTCCAGGTGCACGAAGAAGCCGGTTTTGTCGTGGATCACGTTAGCGTCAGGGGCGGTGTCGGCAGCGAACGCAGAGCCGGTAGCAAGCAAAGCGGCAAAGCCCAGGATAAACAGTTTCATGGCAGTAGCTCTCTTTAAGGGTTGGCTGCCGGGGCTGGCAGTGAGTTCACAGTAACCAGGCACCCCAAACAGCCAGCCAACAGGATCATGACAAGTTTGTAATGCGTGGTTTAAGGCTGGCGGCCGGACGCTTCGAGGATCAGGTCGGTGATTGCCTTGGCGTGGGACACCAGCGACAAGTGGCTCGACGGCAGTTCGATGGTGGTCGCGTTCATGCGCTTGGCCAGAAAACGCTCCAGGTCCGGGTTGATGGTCTGGTCATTGCTCGACACTGCGTACCAGGACGGCTTGGTGTGCCAGGCGGCATTCACCGTGCGGCCGTTGAACAGGGTCTTGGCGATAGGCTGCTGTACCGCGTACAGCTGCAGGGCTTTGGCGCGCGGCACGTCAGCGGCGAAGTACTTGAGGAAGGCGTCCTGGTTCAGCGTCAGGTAACCGTCGTGCTCGACGACACCGGCGCGCACCGGCGTGCTGGGGTATTTGGCAGACAGAGCGACGAAGTCTTCGTTGGCGTCCGGTGCACGGGCGGCCACGTACACCAGTGAGCTGACCTTGGGGTTCGCCCCGGCGTCGCTGACCACGGTGCCGGCGTAGGAGTGACCGACCAGCACGGTAGGGCCGTCCTGTTGGTCCAGCACGCGGTTGGTGGCAGCGACGTCATCGGCCACCGAAGTCAGTGGGTTTTGTACGGCGGTCACATGCAGCCCGGCGGCCTGCAGGCGCGTGATCACCTCGGACCAGCTCGAGCCGTCAGCCCAGGACCCGTGCACCAGCACCACATTGTTGGCCTTGACCGGCGCGACAGTGCCGGCCATGGCGGTGCCGGTGCCCAGCATCAACAGGCTGGCGGCGATCAGGCAGAGTTTGCTGGCAGGTTTCATCGTGCGGCCCTTCATCATCAGTGGGAAGTTGTGCCACCCGGTGTGGGTGACTGACGACGCCACTGTATGAAGCGAGGGTGCTGACAAGCCTTACAGGCTCATTACAAACCTGTCATTCAATCGCAGGGGCCGCCAGATACCGCTGGCGTTTACAAGCGAGGAGGTGACCCGTAGATTGCATCGGGCCGATTATTTGTTACCGCCTATGAGGAAGCCACGCAGTGTCCATTCGAGGTCCAGCCGTATTCACCCAACGTTACCGCGCCTTCCTGTTTGATATGGATGGCACCCTGCTCAACTCCATTGCCGCCGCCGAGCGCGTGTGGAGCATCTGGGCTGAACGCCACGGTCTGGAGGTGGCGGCGTTCCTGGCCACCATTCATGGCGCACGCGCCATTGACACTATTACTCGCCAGGCACTGCCAGGCGTGGACCCCGAAGTTGAAGCACAGTGGATTACCGAGGCCGAAATCAACGACGTCGAAGGCGTGGTGGCGATTCCCGGTGCTGTCGGGTTTCTGAATAGCGTGCCTGGCGATCAATGGGCACTGGTCACGTCTGCGCCCAAGGCGCTCGCGCTACGACGCCTGGCTGCGGCCGGTATTACGCCCCCGGCCGTGCTGGTGACGGCCGAGGACGTTGCCAGCGGCAAGCCCGATCCCGCCTGTTACGTGCTGGGCGCCCAGCGTCTGGGTGTGCCGGTGCAGGATTGCCTGGTGTTCGAAGACGCTTCGGTGGGGATTCGCGCCGGGGAGGCGGCTGGCGCGGATGTGCTGGTTGTAACCAATACACACCTGACGCCGATCGTCACGGCGCATGCCTGCATTAACGACTATCAGCCGCTGCAGGTTCTGCGCGATGCAGAGGGCACGTTACGCTTGCAGCGCCTGGAAGACTGAAACGAAAAAGCCGAGCCCGTTATTGGTCTCGGCTTTGTGCGCAGGAAGGCGAGTCGGGTGGCGCCTGCAGTCGGCTGCTCTTGATGCCTTGGCGCGAAAGCACCATTTCCCTGAGGATTTCATTGGCAAGCCGGGCAATCGCCTCGGGGCCATGGTAGTGCGCGCGCACGATGCCGGTAATCGCGAAATGGTCGGTTTCCGGACCACTAAGGATGGCGGAAAGGGTGCCGTCAGCGTGTAACGTACAGGTGATCGCATAGCTGGGCAAACGCGCCGCCAGGGCCGCTTCGATTTGAGATTTGCTGAGGGTATCCATCTGCGTCAATGCCTTTCAGAAACCGTGCAAGCCCAAGCATAGATCCTGCCGCCGACCTGTAAATACCGGCGATCTAATAGCAGATTAGCCGCCATCAACGTGCGGTTTTCGGGTGCTCACGTTGCGCGGCGCGCTGGCATAATTTGCGCAAAATGGCTTTCTGGATAGGCTGCAGGCAGAACACGAACAGGTAGCCGCACAAGAAGAGTGTAAGTTCCATCGACGAACGCTTGCCGGGGTCACTGACTGTTTCGATCTCGAACTTCACGCCATATCCCAGCACCACGAAGGCCAGCCCTATCAGCAGGGCGATCCCCCAAGACTTGGAGGCAAGCGGTTGTTTTGCAATCGGTCTCATCGACGTGCTCCTGAACGCACACTGATGGTAGGGTTATAGTCAGTGGATTCGGCCGCGAATTACGCAACAAGTTCCAGTCGCCAAGACAGTTTTATCTTGCAGCGTAGCTGAAAGCATAAAGCACGCCGATCATGCAGGAAGCGCGAGTGGGCGGAAGGGTTTTCGCCAGCCATCACAATGAACGAAAAGGCTGGCTACTGAGTGAGGAGTCAAGGAGTCTGGTTTTTGTCCGGAGCTGTC
The DNA here is from genome assembly GCF_014268205.2 of Pseudomonas sp. OE 28.3. Classification (NCBI taxonomy): domain Bacteria; kingdom Pseudomonadati; phylum Pseudomonadota; class Gammaproteobacteria; order Pseudomonadales; family Pseudomonadaceae; genus Pseudomonas; species Pseudomonas sp. OE 28.3. The sequence goes on along the minus strand of NZ_CP077082.1, from coordinate 4,527,720 downwards.
AGGCCAGCCTGAATGCGCTGGTAGATCTCCTCGCGATGCACGGCAACGTCCTTGGGTGCGTTGATGCCGATTCGTACTTGCTGGCCGCTGACGCCCAGGATGGTGATCGTGATGTCATCACCGATGTTTATGCTTTCACCAACTTTGCGGGTGAGTATCAGCATGGACTTCTCCTTGATTACTTTTAAGGACACATGTTTCAGACAGGGCAGGTGTCGGATGTGTGTAGCTTACTGCTAAGCGCTTCCCTGTGACTGCCTCTTTTAGGACGCATAGAGGCGACATTAATTCCCATGGCGGCATCATACAGGTCTGCGATACATCATTCGCATTGTTTAAGCCAACGTTTATGACGGCCAGAATAGACAGTGAATGATAAAGTTGCCTCTTTATCCTTAAAGGAGCAGGGCAGTGCGTAAAGTAGCGATGGCAATTGCGGTGTTGGCGTTGGCCGGTTGCGGTGAAGGTAAACCGGTTGACGCCCCCAAGGCCAAGCCTGCCGTGACCGAGAGCCAGCCACAAACCGGGGCGATTGCCGCTCAGGAATGGGATGTGTGGGTAGGCCCGCCGGACCATAAGCTGCAAGCAATCACCGACCTGACTGCCTGGTTGCTCGAACATGGTTTCAACTTCTATATCGTCAAAACAGACGGCAAGGACGAGGTGTATCTAGGCCCGTTCGCGAGCAAGGCCGAGGCTGAAGCCAAGCAGGCGCTGCTGACCGAAAAGCTCGCACGGGCCAAGAAAAACGATACCGAATCAGAGGTTATCGAGCACAAGGTCGCGCAATAACCGGCAGGGTGGGCGGCAACTCCGCCCACGCTCAACCGCAGGTCTTCAGGTTTACCGGGCCGACGAACTCGTTACCGCGCCCCATCACACACGCCACAGTCTGGTTGCGCTGGCGCTCCCAGGGTTGCACCGGATAGGTCTTGTTCCAGGCTTCATACAGCTGGCGGTCCTGTTTTGACAGGCGCAAGCCGTATTGTTTGCTCATGTAAAAATACGTTCGGGCGATCATTCCGCGAATAGACGGGCGGGGCATGACTTTTTTGGCCTTGAAATCGACCTGGGTCAGGCATGAGCCGTACTGCCCGCGTTGCGCCGGCAGCCAGCCAAAACTGAAGTTGTTACGGTCGCCATTGACCTCGCCGATGCTCGGCACCAGGTTGTGCAGGTCCGCCTCGGCGCGCTTGAACACATCATCGTGACGCGTACAGTTTTTGCGCCCGCCGGCTTGCCAGCACTGGCGCTGATGCCCGATCTGCCAGGCCGGGACGATATGTTCCCATTCGATGCGTGCGGCACGGTTGGCATTTTTGCGCGGTACGTAACCGCAGGCTTTCAAATCGACCCGGTTGCCGGTGTATTTGCAGCCACAGTAGAACTCCGTGGATTGCGGGGCGTAGAGCTTCCAGGCGACTTTCTTGGCCTCGCTGAAGGTTCGAGGCGCCTGTGCGTGGGCTGTAACGGCAAAAAACAGGCAAAAAACAGCAATAAAACGGCCACTCATTGAATCAATCTTCCTTCGGCACAACCCAGAAAATCTGCACGCCACCGTCATCCCGGTAGGCGAGGGTGACGTTGTCGTTCTCCGCAATCTCCTCCAGCAAGCGCGCCCATTCCTCCTCAGGCTCATCCGGCAAGCGGAAGATCAAGGCCGCCTTGGCTTTCTGGGCGTTGGTCGAATTGATGATTTTTTGCACGCGAACGGCAAGGCGTGCGTAGGCGTCAGGGGTTGGCGCTGCAGAAGAGGACGTTGCCACGGAGTATTCCTTAGTGTGCTGTACGGGCATACAGTATTTAACTGTTACGATTTTCGCAACTGCTTAAAATTCAGAAGGTTTATGTGGCGGCGATTCGAGCGGGGTTATGCAGCGCGGGGAGTTGTATCCAGGTGTAAGAGGAGAGGTAGAGGCGGGCAAACCCGCCTCTACGCGTGTTACCGGGGGATCAGTATTCCCAGAACATCCGTTGCAGCTCTTTGCTGTCCTGGGTCTTGGTCAGGGCAACCATCGCCAGAATCCGGGCTTTTTGTGGGTTCAGGTCATGTGCGACGACCCAGTCGTACTTGTCGTCAGGCTGTTCGGCATTGCGCAGAACGAAACCACCGGCATTCACGTGGGAAGAACGAATGATCTGCACACCTTGCTTGCGCAGTTCCTGCAGGGCAGGCACCACCTTGGAAGACACCGAACCGTTACCGGTACCGGCATGGATGATGGCTTTGGCGCCGGCCTGGGCCAGGGCTTTGACAGCCGTGTCGCTCACGTTGCCGTAGCCGTAGGCGATTTCAACGTCCGGCAGGCTCTTGATGGTCTTGATGTCGAATTCGGAATCCATGGTGTGACGCTTGGCAGGCAAGCGGAACCAGTAGGATTTGCCTTCAACCACCATGCCCAGCGGGCCCCATGGGCTCTTGAACGCTTCAGTCTTGATGTTGATCATTTTGCTGACGTCGCGACCCGATTGGATCTCGTCGTTCATGGTCACCAGTACGCCCTTGCCGCGCGCGTCTTTGCTGCCGGCAACGGCCACGGCGTTGTACAGGTTGAGCATGCCGTCCGCCGACATGGCGGTGCCTGGGCGCATGGAGCCGACCACCACGATTGGCTTGTCGGTTTTTTCCACCAGATTGAGGAAGTAAGCGGTTTCTTCCAGGGTGTCGGTGCCGTGGGTGATCACGATACCGTCCACGTCCTTGCTGTCGGCCAGTTCGGCAACACGACGGCCCAGTTGCAGCAGGTTTTCGTTGTTGATGCTTTCGGACGCAATTTGCATCACTTGTTCGCCGCGTACGTTGGCGATCTGACTAAGCTCAGGAACGCCGGCGATCAGTTGTTCGATGCCGACTTTGGCCGCCTGGTACGTGGCACTGTTGGCCGCACTGGCGCCGGCGCCAGCAATGGTGCCGCCGGTGGCGAGGATCACGACGTTGGACAGTTTGGTCTTGGTTTCAACTTCCTTTGCCTGGGCGGCAACGGGGAACAGCAGCAGGAGGGCGAGGGCGCCCGGAACAAAAGTCTTCAGTGCAGATTTCATTATTTTTCTCTCTGGTTTTTGATGAGTGCTGTAGCAGGTTCATCGAGAACACCCGGGCCGTTCTGAATGCCGCGAGGTGCTTGGAAAGAGCAGGATTTGTACCAAGCCCATGATGTTCGCGGTCATAAATTAACGTGTTGATTTAAAACAACTTATATTGAATTTTAAGATGAGTGGGCAGCGTGCTCGTCCGGCATTCCGAACAGCAGGGTGGTATTGCGTTCGGTTGTCCGAAAACCATGATGGAATATCAACGGTGGGTGTGGGACTTGGGCGCCATAGCCTGTCGTTTTAGACAACGACCGGGAGAAGCTGAGGTTCAATCCTGCGACCCGCAGGGTGTAGGGGAAGGTAACCGAGCGCCTGGATGAAAGACGCTTTTCACCCGTTGACAAATCTCGACAAGGTTCTCATAGTTTGAACAACGCAAACGTTTGCGAGATGTTTCGCAGTGCAAGCGTTGCTCACAATAATCATAAGATCGGAGTGAACCCATGAAGCTGCCATTTGCTGGACGTCTTCTTGCTGTCGCTGTGCTTGCTGCCGCATCCGCTGCTCTGCCCCTTTCCTCTGCTTTTGCCGATGACGCCGCCGCCAAACCCAAGGTCGGCCTGGTGATGAAGTCCCTCGCCAACGAATTTTTCGTGACCATGCAGGACGGCGCCAAGGCTTATCAGAAAGAACACGCCGCCGATTTCGACATGATCACCAACGGGATCAAGAACGAAACCGACACCAGCGCGCAGATCGATATCGTCAACCAGATGATCCTCGCCAAAGTAAACGCCATCGTGATCGCGCCGGCTGACTCCAAGGCACTGGTCACCGTGTTGAAGAAAGCCTCCGATGCCGGCATCAAGGTCGTCAACATCGACAACCGCCTTGACCCGGACGTGCTCAAAAGCAAAAACCTCGATATCCCGTTCGTAGGTCCGGACAACCGCAAAGGCTCCAAGCTGGTGGGTGACTACCTGGCCAAGCAACTCAAGGCAGGTGACAAAGTCGGCATCATCGAAGGCGTGCCGACCACCACCAATGCCCAGCAGCGCACCGCAGGCTACAAGGATGCGATGGACGCGGCAGGCATGAAGATTGTTTCCACCCAATCGGGTAACTGGGAAATCGACCAGGGCCAGAAAGTGGCGTCCGCCATGCTGAGCGAATACCCGGACCTCAAGGCGCTGTTGGCGGGTAACGACAACATGGCCCTGGGCGCTGTCTCCGCCGTACGTGCGGCAGGCAAGGCCGGCAAGGTATTGGTGGTTGGCTACGACAATATCGAAGCCATCAAGCCTATGTTGCAAGACGGCCGCGTACTCGCGACCGCCGACCAGGCCGCGGCCCAGCAAGCGGTGTTCGGTATCCAGAACGCGCTCAAGCTGGTCAAGGGTGAAAAAGTCGATGCCAAAGACGGCGTGATCGAAACCCCGGTCGAACTCGTCCTCAAGAAGTAATCCTGGCAGCACCCAACAGCGCCCGCTCGTCCTGAGCGGGCGCCTGGAGATTTTCCTATGTCATCTTCCGCCCCGAACGCTGTCCTCTCGGTCAGCGGTATCGGCAAGACCTATGCCCAACCGGTACTGTCCGACATCACCCTGACGCTCAATCGCGGGGAAGTGCTGGCGCTGACCGGTGAGAATGGCGCAGGTAAAAGCACCTTGTCGAAAATCATCGGCGGGCTGGTCACGCCGACCACCGGGCACATGCAGTTCAATGGCCAGGATTACCGTCCCGGCAGCCGCACCCAGGCTGAAGAGCTGGGCGTGCGCATGGTCATGCAGGAACTCAACCTGCTGCCGACCCTGACCGTGGCCGAAAACCTGTTCCTGGACAACCTGCCCCGCAACTGTGGCTGGATCAACCGCAAGCAACTGCGTAAAGCTGCGATCGAAGCCATGGCCCAGGTCGGCCTGGATGCGATCGACCCGGACACCCTGGTGGGGACGCTGGGCATTGGCCATCAGCAGATGGTCGAGATCGCCCGCAACCTGATCGGCGACTGCCATGTACTGATCCTCGACGAACCGACGGCCATGCTCACGGCCCGTGAAGTCGAGATGCTCTTTGAACAAATCACCCGCCTGCAGGCTCGGGGCGTGGCGATCATTTATATTTCACACCGGCTTGAAGAGCTCGCCCGTGTTGCCCAGCGCATTGCAGTACTGCGTGACGGCAAGCTGGTCTGCGTCGAGCCGATGGCCAATTACAACAGTGAGCAGTTGGTGACCTTGATGGTCGGCCGCGAGCTGGGTGAGCAGATCGACCTGGGGCCACGCACCATTGGCGGCCCGGCGCTGACGGTCAAAGGCTTGACCCGCTCGGACAAGGTTCGCGATGTGTCCTTTGAAGTGCGTGCCGGTGAGATCTATGGCATTTCAGGCCTGATCGGCGCCGGCCGCACTGAATTGCTGCGTCTTATCTTCGGTGCCGACTTGGCCGACAGCGGCACCGTGGCCCTGGGTTCGCCAGCCCAGGTGGTGAGCATTCGCTCGCCGGTGGACGCAGTGGGCCATGGCATCGCGCTGATCACCGAAGACCGCAAGGGCGAAGGCCTGCTGCTGACCCAATCCATCAGCGCCAACATTGCCTTGGGCAACATGCCGGAAATCTCCGGTGGCGGCGTGGTCAACAGCCGCGACGAAACTGCCTTGGCCAAGCGCCAGATCGATGCCATGCGCATCCGCAGCTCCAGCCCGGCGCAGTTGGTGTCCGAGTTGTCGGGCGGCAACCAGCAGAAGGTCGTGATTGGCCGTTGGCTGGAGCGCGACTGCGCGGTAATGCTGTTCGATGAGCCGACTCGCGGTATCGACGTCGGCGCCAAGTTCGACATTTATGCCTTGCTCGGCGAATTGACGCGCCAGGGCAAAGCGCTGGTGGTGGTATCGAGTGACCTGCGCGAACTGATGCTGATCTGCGATCGCATCGGTGTGCTGTCTGCCGGGCGCTTGATCGAGACCTTCGAGCGCGACAGCTGGACCCAGGACGAATTGCTCGCCGCCGCCTTTGCCGGCTATCAAAAACGTGACGCGCTGCTCAACGACGCAGTGCTTAGGGAAACACCATGAAAATCACTTCTTCCCCGGGCAAAACCGGCGGCAACTTCTACGGCCTGGGCACCTACCTGGGGCTGGCCGGCGCCTTGCTCGCGATGATTGCGCTGTTCTCGGTGCTCAGCGACCACTTCCTGTCCTATGACACCTTCAGCACCCTGGCCAACCAGATCCCGGACCTGATGGTGCTGGCGGTGGGCATGACGTTCATCCTGATCATCGGCGGCATTGATCTGTCGGTGGGCTCGGTGCTGGCACTGGCCGCTTCGGCGGTCAGTGTGGCGATTCTGGGCTGGGGCTGGAGCGTGTTGCCAGCCGCATTGCTGGGCATGGGCTGCGCTGCGTTGGCGGGCACCATTACGGGTTCGATTACCGTGGCATGGCGCATTCCGTCGTTTATCGTGTCCCTTGGCGTGCTGGAAATGGCGCGTGGCGTGGCCTACCAGATGACCGGCTCGCGCACCGCCTATATCGGTGACTCCTATGCCTGGCTGTCGAACCCGGTGGCTTTCGGGATTTCGCCGTCGTTCATCATTGCCCTGTTGGTGATCATCGCCGCTCAGTTGGTGTTGACCCGTACTGTATTCGGTCGCTACCTGATCGGCATCGGCACCAACGAAGAAGCCGTGCGCCTGGCCGGCATCAACCCCAAGCCTTACAAGATCCTGGTGTTCAGCCTGATGGGCCTGCTGGCCGGGGTGGCGGCATTGTTCCAGATTTCCCGCCTGGAAGCGGCGGACCCGAATGCCGGCTCCGGCCTGGAGCTGCAAGTGATCGCCGCCGTGGTGATCGGCGGCACCAGCCTGATGGGCGGGCGTGGTTCGGTTATCAGCACCTTTTTTGGCGTGTTGATTATTTCGGTACTGGCCGCCGGCCTTGCGCAGATCGGTGCGACAGAGCCAACCAAACGCATCATTACCGGCGCCGTAATCGTGATTGCCGTGGTCCTCGACACCTACCGCAGCCAGCGCGCCAGTCGGCGGGGCTGAACCATGGCAACGATCAAGGATGTGGCCGCGCTTGCAGGTATTTCCTACACCACTGTGTCCCATGTGGTGAACAAGACGCGGCCGGTCAGCGAGCCTGTGCGCATCAAGGTGGAAGCGGCGATCAAGCAACTGGACTACGTGCCGAGTGCCGTCGCGCGCTCGCTCAAGGCCAAGACCACTGCGACCATCGGCCTGCTGGTGCCCAACAGCCTTAACCCGTATTTTGCCGAGCTGGCGCGGGGTATCGAGGATTACTGCGAGCGTAATGGCTATTGCGTGATCCTCTGCAACTCCGACGATAACGCCGAAAAGCAGCGCAGCTATCTGCGCGTGTTGCTGGAAAAGCGCATCGACGGCCTGATCGTGACCTCGGTGGGCGGCGACGACAGTGGCCTTGCCGCAGGCTTGAGCGCGGTGCGCACCCCCATGGTAATTGTCGACCGAGCACTGGACGGCATTGATGTCGACCTGGTGCGCATCGATCATGAGCAGGGTGCCTACCTGGCAACCCGGCATTTGCTGGAGCTTGGTCACCGCGACATCGCCTGCATTGGCGGCCCCAGTCATACCCGCGTGGCGCAAATGCGTCTTGCCGGCTATCACCGCGCGCTGCGTGAGGCGGGCGTGGAAGTGCCAGCCAATCGCACCCAGGAAAGCGATTTCACCAGCACCGGTGGTTATGCCGCAGCGGTACAGCTACTGTCGGAAAACCCGCCCAGCGCGATTTTCGCCAGTAACGATATGATTGGTTTCGGCGTGTTGCGTGCAGCCGCCGAACGCAATATCCGTGTGCCTGGCGAGCTGTCGGTGATTGGTTTTGACGATATTCAAATGGGTCGCTACGTGTACCCGGCGCTGACGACGGTCGGGCAGTCGATCGTGCAACTGGGCGAGACGGCGGCCGAGCTTTTACTGCGACGAATTGCAACACCCCAACTGCCGATCGATCAGCGCATCGTGACGCCGAGCATTGTTTTGCGTGAGTCGACGGCGCCGTTTGCCGGTGTGTTCGCCCAATACCGCTGAACCGAATTGATGAGTACTGATGTATGCCAGCAAAAGTAGTGGTAATAGGCAGCTTGAACATGGACCTGGTCACCCGCGCCAGTCGCTTGCCGCGCGCCGGTGAAACCCTGATCGGCCAGACGTTTTCCACCGTGCCGGGCGGCAAGGGCGCCAATCAGGCGGTGGCCTCTGCGCGCCTTGGCGCTGAGGTGGCGATGATCGGCTGTGTGGGCACGGATGCCTACGGCGCGCAATTGCGTGATGCGCTGCTGGTGGAGGGCATCGATTGCCAGGCCGTCAGCACGGTGGATGGCTCCAGCGGCGTGGCGTTGATTGTGGTGGATGACAGCAGCCAGAACGCGATTGTGATCGTGGCTGGCAGCAACGGTGAGCTCACGCCCGCGTCGTTGCAGGCGGCTGACGCGGTACTGCAGGCAGCAGATGTCATCGTCTGCCAGTTGGAAGTGCCGATGAGCACGGTTGGCCAGGCGCTCAAGCGCGGTCGTGAATTGGGCAAGACCGTGATCCTCAATCCGGCACCGGCCAGTGGCCCGCTGCCAGAGGAATGGTATGCCTCGATCGATTATTTGATCCCCAACGAAAGCGAGGCCAGCGCCTTGAGTGGTGTGACGGTCGATTCACTCGACGGCGCCAAGGCTGCCGCAACGCTGCTGCTCAAGGCGGGTGCCGGCAAGGTCATTATTACCCTTGGCAGCCAGGGCGCGTTGTTTGCCGATGGCAAAGGTTTCGAGCACTTGCAGGCGCCCAAGGTCAAGGCGGTGGACACCACGGCTGCCGGTGACACCTTTGTTGGCGGTTTTGCCGCGGCGCTGGCCAATGGCAAAAGTGAAGCCGAGGCTATCCGGTTTGGCCAGGTGGCTGCCGCGCTGTCGGTCACGCGGGCGGGTGCGCAACCCTCGATTCCTACGCTGCAGGACGTACAAGGTTTTATGGCCTCATGAAAAAGACACCATTGCTCAATATTGCGCTGTCGCGCGTGATCGCATCCCTCGGCCACGGTGACATCCTGGTGATCGGTGATGCCGGCCTGCCAGTGCCGCCAGGCGTCGAGTTGATTGACCTGGCGCTCACCCAGGGCATTCCGGATTTCATCAGCACCCTGCGCATTGTGCTCAGCGAGATGCAGGTAGAAAGCCATGTGTTGGCCGAAGAGATCCTGCTCAAGCAGCCACCTGCGCTGACGCCACTTAATGTGTTGACCGAACAGGCCGCCTTGGGCGAGCGCCGTTTGGTCAGCCATGAAGAATTCAAGCAGCTCAGCCACAAGGCCCGCGCCGTGGTGCGCACGGGCGAGTGCCAGCCGTATTGCAATATCGCGCTGGTGTCCGGCGTTACCTTCTAGAGTTTCCCTACGACAAGGAGTGTTTCATGCAACGTGGTCTCCCAACCCTGAAAAATCTATTTCGGAGTGTCCTGCTTTTGTCCGCACTCACCGCAGCCAGCGCCCACGCGGCGGAAAAAATCGACCTGATCATCGACACCGACCCAGGCGCCGATGACGTCGTGGCGTTGCTGTTTGCCATGGCGTCCCCGCAGGAACTGAGCATTCGTGCGCTGACCACCGTCGCCGGTAACGTGCGCCTCGACAAGACCTCCCGCAACGCGCGCCTGGCCCGCGAGTGGGCAGGGCGCGAAGACATCCCGGTGTACGCCGGCGCGCCAAAACCCATGCTGCGCACGCCGATCTATGCGGAGAATATCCATGGCAAGGAAGGTATTTCCGGGGTCGCCGTGCATGAGCCGAAAAAAGGCCTGGCCGAAGGCAATGCCGTTGACTACCTGATCAAGACCTTGAGCACCGCCAAGCCTCACAGCATCACCATCGCCATGCTCGGCCCGCAGACCAACCTGGCACTGGCGTTGACCCAGGCGCCGGAGATCACCCAAGGCATCAAGGAAGTGGTGGTGATGGGCGGGGCGCATTTTAATGGCGGCAATATCACCCCGGTGGCTGAGTTCAATCTGTTCGCGGACCCTGTCGCGGCTGAAATTGTGCTCAAAAGTGGCGTCAAGCTGACTTACCTGCCGCTGGACGTGACCCACAAGGTGCTGACCAGTGACGCGCGCCTGAAACAGATTGCCGACATCAAGAACAATGCGAGCAAGGTGGTGGGCGATATTCTCAATGAATACGTCAAGGGCGACATGGAGCACTACGGCATCCCGGGTGGCCCGGTGCATGACGCTACCGTGATTGCCTACCTGCTCAAGCCTTCCCTGTTCAGCGGCCGTGAAGTCAACGTGGTGATCGACAGCCGCGAAGGCCCGACCTTCGGCCAGACCGTCGTCGACTGGTATGACGGCCTCAAGCAGCCGAAGAACGCATTCTGGGTTGAGAACGGCGACGCCCAGGGCTTCTTCGATCTGTTGACCGAGCGCCTGGCCCGTCTGAAGTAAGGTGTTTGCCGGTCGGCGCTCGCCGGCCGGGTCTTATTCGCGCTCGGGGTTATGAGCGCCCATGTGGTCGGCCGGGTATTTCTCGAATACCTGGCCGATGAACGCCTGTGCGGCCTGAGTGCCGAGCTCCTTGACCAGCAGGTCGATTCCGATGATGGCCAACTCCTCCGGGCTTCCGGGGCTGTAGGAGCTTTGTCCTTGAGGCCACTTGGCTTTGATGTCGGCTTGGAGGGTTACGGTACTCATGGTCGGGGCTCACGGGGCGGGAAGGCTGGGCAATGCGCTGGAACGCGGTTCTAACCGGGGCAGTTAACCATTTTTGCGTAGGGTTTGGCAGTGCTACTTAGGCATGAGACGTTTCGGGATGAGGCCGATGCTGTGCGACACTGTTACCCCATTCAATTGCCGGGGACACCAGGTGCAGATCGATTTGAACAACCCCGAGAACCTCACGCTGGAAGCCGTGCGCCAGTTGCTCGCGAGTGCCAGTGACGACGAGCACACCCAGTTGCGGGTGACCAAGGGCGGTATCGCGTTTATTTCTTCCGGGAAGGCCGTAGGCGGAGTCGACATCGACGGCCTGCTGTTTCGCCTCGAGACCTGGGCCAAAGGCTCGGGTTATGTCGGTAACGTCGCGGCCAGCGATGAAGTCTGGGTCCGGCAGATTTTCAACGCGCTCGAGCAGAACTGGCCGAAGCCGCCGTTTGACTACATCGATATCTACTGAATTCGTTCATATCTGGTGACGATTGATCCGGCGAATGCTCGCCTTGAGTCAGGCAGACTTGCTCTTAGGCGATTTACGTCTTGAAACCAAACCGCCAGATCGCTGTCGCACGATCTCTGTCCATTTTTTTCATAGGAGGCTTCATGCCTTGGAAGCTCGCATCATTCGGTACTTTGTTGGCAGCACTCGCGTTGGCGGGTTGCAGCACCCCGGGTGCCCCTGAGCCGGGCAAAGATGCCGCCGTTGCCGATGCAGGTCACACTCGCTGCGAGTCGAAGGCTGCCGAATTCGCCATCGGCCAGAAAGCCTCGCCTCAATTGCTGGAGCAGGCGCGTACCCGTGCCGGCGCGCAGAACGCACGGATCCTCAAGCCTAACGACATGATCACCCTGGAATACCGCTCCGACCGTCTGAACCTGAACACCGACGACAACCTGGTGATCACGCGGGTCAACTGCGGCTGATCGCTTCGCGGCTTTTGCAGCGCCCATAAAAAACCCCGTCACATGGACGGGGTTTTTTTAGCTCAGCGGAGAATTACTCGCCGCGAACCTGTGCAGCTTGCATACCCTTTTGGCCTTTCTCAGCCACGAAGGAAACGGTTTGGCCTTCTTTCAGGCTTTTGAAACCGTCGCTTTCGATAGCTTTGAAGTGTACGAACAGGTCGTCACCGCCACCTTGAGGAGTGATGAAGCCGAAGCCTTTTTCATCGTTGAACCATTTAACGGTGCCGGTTTGGCGATTAGACATGGTGTATCTCCAAGAAACATATATTTTCAGTAGTGCTGTGCTGCTCAGGCCAACTGGGCACACCGGGGTATCATAGTCGAAATGTTCGGCTTGTAAGCCCCCCCAAGGCATTGTTTGCTAATCAATAGCGTTGCGTTTAGTGCCTTGGTTGGCTGAAAGCCCCGATCTACGGGGCTTTGCAGCGAAATACCAGCTGTTAAAAAAAGCCGTAAAAGCTGAGTAATTTGTGCGAAATGGCAGTTTTCAGGCTGTTTTTTCAGTCAAATGGCCGTCTGATCAGTGGTCGTTGTTATTTTTTCTTCACGACTTTGCAGGACGAAATAGCCGCGACAGCTTTGTTTTTTAGCTCGGGGCTGGAGTTCGGGTTAGTCATGAGCTCTTTGATTTCAGCGGTGCTCAATTCGGCATTGATCTTGTCCGCGCCACATTCGCAATGGCTTTTGGCGGTTTTGGCGTCCACGTTTTGTTGGGCTGCCGAGCTGCAATCTTTGATGAAGCTGTCACGGGCACCTTCAGGCCAGTTCGAAGGGGCGGCGGCGTGTGCGCCAACAGACAAGAAAGCCAGGGAAGCGGCGAGAGCGAGGGTCGAGGTAAAGCGCATCATGAAGTGCTCCTTTGATTCGTGGGCAAACAGCGATTCTCAGCGGGTTTGAGGGCTTTCGTACAGCTCAAGTTCACTTTTACAGGCATCAAACACGGGATTTTATGTTTCATCTGGCGCGGCAGGCGCGATGACCGTTCATCTGTGCTAGCATCACCCGCTTGGCTATTTCCAGGCGCGCCCATTGCCGCCTTGCCATGTTTTTTGAGTTCACTCCAGTCACTCTGGTTCGATTATCGGTTGGCCGAAAGGCTCCTGCCGCTGTAAGGCAGGCGTTCATCATTGAACGGCCTGGTGTTGGATCTTGTACTGGCTCATCCCAACCCACGTGACCTTTGGTAGGGGTCACCACTAGGAGAGGAGGCGCCATGCCAACTATTACTCTTCCCGACGGCAGTCAACGTTCATTCGATCATTCGGTTTCCGTAGCCGAGGTCGCCGCATCCATTGGTGCAGGTCTTGCCAAGGCCACCGTGGCCGGCAAGGTCGACGGCAAGCTGGTTGACGCCAGCGACCTGATCACTGGTGATGCCAGCCTGCAAATCATCACGCCCAAGGATCAAGAGGGGCTGGAGATCATTCGCCACTCTTGCGCGCACCTGATTGGCCATGCGGTCAAGCAGCTGTACCCAACGGCAAAAATGGTGATCGGCCCGGTCATTGACGAAGGCTTTTACTACGATATCGCCTATGAGCGTCCTTTCACTCCGGACGACCTGGCCGCTATCGAAGCGCGCATGCACGCGCTGATCGAAAAAGATTACGACGTGATCAAGAAGGTCACGCCGCGCGCCGAAGTGATCGACGTGTTCACCGCCCGTGGCGAAGACTACAAGCTGCGTCTGGTGGAAGACATGCCGGACGAACAGGCCATGGGCCTGTATTACCACGAAGAATATGTCGACATGTGCCGTGGTCCGCACGTGCCGAACACACGCTTCCTCAAGTCGTTCAAGCTGACCAAGCTGTCCGGTGCCTACTGGCGCGGTGATGCGAAGAACGAACAATTGCAGCGGATCTACGGCACGGCCTGGGCTGACAAGAAGCAACTGGCGGCCTACATCCAGCGCATCGAAGAAGCTGAAAAGCGCGATCACCGCAAAATCGGCAAGCGCCTGAACCTGTTTCACCTCCAGGAAGAAGCGCCGGGCATGGTGTTCTGGCACCCGAACGGCTGGACCCTGTACCAGGTGCTCGAGCAGTACATGCGCAAGGTTCAGCGTGACAACGGCTACCTGGAGATCAAGACGCCTCAGGTTGTTGACCGCAGCCTGTGGGAGAAATCCGGGCACTGGGCCAACTACGCCGACAACATGTTCACTACGCAGTCGGAAAACCGCGACTACGCCATCAAGCCAATGAACTGCCCATGCCACGTGCAGGTGTTCAACCAGGGCCTGAAGAGCTACCGCGAGTTGCCGATGCGCCTGGCCGAGTTCGGTGCCTGCCACCGTAACGAACCGTCGGGTGCGCTGCACGGCATCATGCGTGTGCGTGGCTTCACCCAGGACGACGCTCACATCTTCTGCACCGAAGAGCAGATGCAGGCTGAATCCGCCGCGTTCATCAAGCTGACCATGGATGTTTATCGCGATTTCGGTTTCACCGAAGTCGAAATGAAACTGTCCACTCGTCCGGAAAAACGTGTTGGTTCCGACGAACTGTGGGATCGCGCTGAATCTGCACTGGCCGCTGCGCTAGATAGCGCGGGCCTTGCGTACGATCTGCAGCCGGGTGAGGGCGCCTTCTACGGTCCGAAGATCGAGTTCTCGCTGAAAGATTGCCTTGGTCGCGTCTGGCAGTGTGGTACCCTGCAGCTCGATTTTAACCTGCCGATCCGTTTGGGAGCCGAATACGTCTCCGAAGATAACAGCCGCAAGCACCCGGTTATGCTGCACCGGGCGATCCTCGGCTCGTTCGAACGGTTCGTCGGTATCCTGATCGAGCACTACGAGGGTGCATTCCCTGCGTGGCTGGCTCCGACCCAGGCAGTGATCATGAATATCACTGATAAACAGGCCGATTTTGCCGCTGAAGTTGAAAAAACTCTCAACGAAAGCGGATTTCGTGCCAAGTCCGACTTGAGAAATGAAAAGATCGGCTTTAAAATCCGCGAGCATACTTTGCTCAAGGTTCCCTATCTTTTGGTTATCGGAGATCGGGAAGTCGAGATGCAGACTGTCGCTGTGCGTACTCGTGAAGGTGCTGACCTGGGCTCGATGCCCGTCGCCCAGTTCGCTGAGTTCCTCGCGCAAGCGGTTTCCCGGCGTGGTCGCCCAGATTCGGAGTAATTATTATTAAGCGTGAAATGAGACAAGATAAACGAGCTGCACCGAAAGCCCCGATCAACGAGAATATCTCGGCACGCGAGGTTCGGTTAATTGGCGCTGACGGCGAGCAGATTGGCATCGTCTCGATTGATGAAGCGCTTCGTATTGCTGAAGAGTCCAAATTGGACCTGGTGGAAATCTCCGCCGATGCAATCCCACCTGTTTGTCGGGTGATGGACTACGGCAAATCGATCTTCGAGAAGAAGAAACAGGTTGCCGCAGCGAAGAAGAACCAGAAGCAGATTCAAGTAAAAGAAATCAAGTTTCGTCCAGGGACGGAGGAAGGGGATTACCAGGTAAAACTGCGCAACCTGGTACGTTTCCTGAGTGATGGGGACAGGGCCAAGGTATCCTTGCGATTCCGCGGCCGTGAGATGGCCCACCAGGAGCTGGGGATGGAACTCCTCAAGCGGGTTGAAGCTGACTTGCTCGAGTACGGTTCGGTCGAACAGCATCCTAAGATGGAAGGACGCCAGCTTATTATGGTCATCGCCCCGAAAAAGAAGAAGTAATCAACAGGGCACGGCAGGCCTTCTGATTATGTTTATCAACTGAATGCGGAGTACCGAACATGCCAAAGATGAAAACTAAAAGTGGTGCTGCTAAGCGGTTTCTGAAAACTGCTAACGGTATCAAGCACAAGCACGCTTTCAAGAGCCACATTCTGACCAAAATGTCGACCAAGCGTAAGCGTCAACTGCGCGGTAGCAGCTTGCTGCATCCGTCTGACGTGGCAAAAGTCGAGCGCATGCTGCGCCTTCGTTAATTTTAGTCAAGAATAGAGGAATAACTCATGGCTCGTGTAAAGCGTGGCGTCATTGCCCGTAAGCGTCACAAAAAAATTCTGAAACTTGCTAAAGGCTACTACGGCGCGCGTTCACGCGTATTCCGTGTTGCCAAGCAAGCGGTAATCAAGGCAGGCCAATACGCCTACCGCGACCGTCGTCAGAAAAAACGTCAGTTCCGCGCTCTGTGGATCGCTCGTATCAATGCTGGTGCACGTGTTAACGGTCTGTCCTACAGCCGTTTCATCGCTGGC
Source organism: Pseudomonas sp. OE 28.3 (assembly GCF_014268205.2). Taxonomy (NCBI): domain Bacteria; kingdom Pseudomonadati; phylum Pseudomonadota; class Gammaproteobacteria; order Pseudomonadales; family Pseudomonadaceae; genus Pseudomonas; species Pseudomonas sp. OE 28.3. The sequence goes on along the minus strand of NZ_CP077082.1, from coordinate 4,511,769 downwards.
CTGAAAAAAGCGTCCATCGAAATCGACCGTAAGGTTCTGGCTGAACTGGCCGTGAACGAAAAAGCGGTGTTTGCTGCGATTGTCGAGAAAGCTAAAGCCACCTTGGCTTAAGTACCCCCGACAGTCACCTTGGGCTGCTCCTGTAGCCCAAGGTGGTAAACGTCATAAATAGGGGAAGAGCCTTCAAGCTCTTCCCCTATTTTGTATCTGGAGTCTGTACATGGAAAACCTGGATGCGCTCGTTGCCCAAGCTCTTGAGGCTGTGCATAGCGCTGAAGATGTAAATGCCCTGGAGCAAATCCGGGTTCACTACCTTGGCAAAAAAGGTGAATTGACTCAGGTGATGAAGACCCTGGGGAATTTGCCGGCTGAAGAGCGTCCGCAAGTCGGCGCGCTGATCAACGTCGCCAAGGAGCGTGTCACCGAGGTGCTCAATGCGCGCAAGGCGTCGCTCGAGGAGGCCGATCTTGCGGCCAAGCTCGCCGCCGAGTCCATTGACGTCACCTTGCCTGGTCGTGGCCAGGCCTCGGGCGGTCTGCATCCGATCACCCGGACTCTGGAACGTATCGAGCAGTTCTTCACCCATATCGGTTACGGCATTGCCGAAGGCCCCGAGGTCGAAGACGACTATCACAACTTCGAGGCGCTCAACATCCCAGGCCATCACCCGGCCCGGTCGATGCACGACACCTTCTATTTCAACGCGAACATGCTGTTGCGCACCCATACCTCGCCGGTACAGGTCCGCACCATGGAAGCGAACAAGCCGCCGATCCGCATCGTCTGCCCAGGCCGTGTGTACCGCAGCGACTCTGATATCACCCACTCGCCGATGTTCCACCAGGTCGAAGGCCTGCTGGTCGATCGCGACATCAATTTCGCCGACCTCAAAGGCACCATCGAAGAGTTCCTGCGGGTGTTCTTCGAGAAAGAGCTGGCGGTGCGTTTCCGTCCATCGTTCTTCCCGTTCACCGAGCCATCCGCTGAAGTCGACATGGAATGCGTGATGTGCAGCGGCAAAGGCTGCCGCGTCTGCAAGCAGACCGGCTGGCTGGAAGTGATGGGCTGCGGCATGGTTCACCCTAACGTGCTGCGCATGTCCGGGATCGACCCGGAAGAGTTCTCGGGCTTTGCCTTCGGCATGGGCGTTGAGCGCCTGGCCATGCTGCGTTACGGCGTGAACGACTTGCGTCTGTTCTTCGACAACGACTTGCGGTTCCTCGCGCAATTTCGCTAGTCGTAACGAATCTTTAGGAGAGCAGGATGAAATTCAGTGAACAATGGCTGCGTGGCTGGGTAAGCCCGCAGGTAGATCGCGACGAGCTGGTTGCTCGTCTGTCGATGGCCGGCCTTGAGGTCGATAGCGTAACGCCGGCCGCCGGTGTTTTCACCGGCGTGGTGGTGGGCGAGGTGCTGAGCACCGAGCAGCACCCCGATGCCGACAAGCTGCGTGTGTGCCAGGTCAGCAATGGCGTGGAAACCTTCCAGGTCGTGTGCGGAGCGCCAAACGTGCGCCCGGGCCTGAAGATTCCGTTTGCCATGATCGGCGCCGAACTGCCGGGCGACTTCAAGATCAAGAAAGCCAAGCTGCGTGGCGTTGAGTCCAACGGCATGCTGTGTTCCCAGGCCGAGCTGCAAGTCGGCGAGGGCAACGATGGCCTGATGGAACTGCCGGCCGATGCGCCAGTGGGTCAGGACATTCGCGTTTACCTGGAACTGGAAGACGCCAGCATCGAGGTCGACCTGACCCCGAACCGGGGTGACTGCCTATCCCTCGCCGGTCTGGCCCGTGAAGTGGGCGCGCTGTACAACGCCCCGGTCACCCGCCCGGTGGTGGCCGCAGTCGCTGCAGTCCACGACGAAGTGCGCCCTGTCGACGTACTGGCGCCAAACGCCTGCCCACGTTACCTGGGTCGTGTGATCCGCAACGTCGACCTGTCCAAGCCAACCCCACTGTGGATGGTTGAGCGCCTGCGTCGCGCCGACGTGCGCAGCATCGATGCCGCCGTGGACATCACCAACTACGTGATGCTGGAGCTGGGCCAACCGCTGCACGCCTTCGATCTTGCCGAAATCAATGGCGGCATCCGCGTGCGCATGGCCGAAGAAGGCGAGAAGCTGGTATTGCTCGACGGCCAGGAAGTCAGCCTGCGCGCCGACACCCTGGTAATTGCCGACCATTCCCGCGCCCTGGCGATTGCCGGCGTGATGGGTGGCGAGCACAGCGGCGTGTCCGAAACCACCCGCGATATTTTCATTGAGAGTGCGTTCTTCGACCAGATCGCCATCGCTGGCAAGGCTCGTTCCTACGGCCTGCACACCGATGCCTCGCACCGCTACGAGCGTGGTGTGGACTGGAAACTGGCCCGTGAAGCCATGGAGCGCGCCACTGGCCTGCTGCTGGAAATCACCGGCGGCGAAGCCGGCCCGATCACCGAAACCGTCAACGAGCAGTTCCTGCCGTCGATTGCACCGATTACCCTGCGCGCCAAAAGCGTCGAGCAAATGCTTGGCCTGGTGATTGAACCTGCGCAGATCGAGCAACTGCTGTCCGCACTCGGCCTGGGTATTTCCGCCGGTGGGGAAGGGCAGTGGCACGTAGAAGTGCCAAGCCATCGTTTCGACATCAGCCTGGAAGTCGACCTGATCGAAGAGCTGGCCCGCCTGTACGGCTACAACCGCCTGCCGGTTCGTTACCCGCAAGCGCGTCTGGCACCGCAACCCAAGGCCGAGGCGCGTGCGCACCTGCCAGAGTTGCGTCGCCTGCTGGTTGCCCGTGGCTACCAGGAAGCGGTGACTTATAGCTTCATCGATCCAAAGCAGTTTGAGCTGTTCAACCCAGGTGTTGAGCCGTTGCTGTTGGCTAACCCGATCTCCAATGACATGGCCGCCATGCGTTCGTCGCTGTGGCCGGGTCTGGTTAAGGCACTGTCCCATAACCTGAACCGTCAGCAGGACCGCGTGCGCATGTTCGAAAGCGGCCTGCGCTTTGTCGGCCAACTCGATGGCCTCAAGCAAGAGCCGATGCTGGCGGGTGTTGTCTGCGGTAGCCGCCTGCCAGAAGGCTGGGCACAGGGCCGCGATGGCGTGGACTTCTTCGACGTTAAAGCCGATGTGGAGGCGGTGCTGGGCTTTGCCGGTGCACTGGATGACTTCACGTTTGTGTCTGGTAGCCACCCGGCATTGCACCCGGGCCAGACTGCACGTATCGAGCGCGAAGGGCGTTTGGTGGGTTTTGTCGGTGCCATCCACCCTGAGCTGTCGAAAACATTGGGCCTGGACCGTCCGGTCTTTGTTTTTGAGCTGGTTCTGGCTGAAGTGGCGTCGGGCAAGATGCCTAAATTCAGCGAGTTGTCGCGCTTCCCTGAAGTGCGTCGTGACCTCGCGCTGATCGCCGACCGTGAAGTGGCCGCCACTGCCGTTCTGGACGTAATCCGTGAAAATGCAGGGGAATGGCTGACAGACCTCAGGCTATTTGACGTCTATCAGGGTAAAGGCATTGATCCGCATAGAAAAAGCCTTGCAGTTGGCTTGACCTGGCAGCATCCATCGCGCACTCTTAATGACGATGAGGTGAATACCACGACACAAAATATCCTCACCTCGCTCGAACAAAGGTTGAACGCCACGTTAAGGAAGTGACGTATGGGGGCTTTGACGAAAGCTGAGATGGCGGAACGTCTGTACGAAGAGTTGGGTCTGAACAAACGCGAAGCCAAGGAATTGGTCGAGCTGTTCTTTGAAGAAATTCGGCACGCTCTGGAAGACAACGAACAGGTCAAATTGTCCGGTTTCGGCAATTTTGACCTGCGGGACAAACGCCAGCGGCCTGGCCGCAATCCAAAAACGGGAGAAGAAATCCCGATCACGGCTCGCCGTGTGGTCACCTTTCGTCCAGGGCAGAAGTTGAAGGCCCGAGTTGAGGCTTATGCTGGAACCAAGTCATAACGACGAACTACCCGTCATCCCAGGCAAACGCTACTTCACCATTGGTGAAGTCAGCGAGCTCTGTGCGGTCAAGCCGCACGTGCTGCGCTATTGGGAGCAGGAGTTTCCTCAACTCAACCCCGTCAAACGCACCGGGAACCGTCGGTATTATCAGCGCCAGGATGTGCTGATGATCCGACAGATCCGTGCGTTGCTGTACGACCAGGGGTTCACCATCAGCGGCGCGCGCCAGCGTATGTCCGGTGATGAAGCCAAAGACGACACCACCCAATACAAGCAAATGATCCGCCAGATGATCTCCGAACTCGAAGATGTGCTGGTGGTGTTGAAGAAGTGATACAAGCTTTTAAAATACTTCCACATTTCAAAAGCTTGCGGTATATTCCGGATCGCTTCGTTACGAAGCAAACCCAGTAACACGCCTAGTCGGGGCGTAGCGCAGTCCGGTAGCGCACTAGCATGGGGTGCTAGGGGTCGAGTGTTCGAATCACTCCGTCCCGACCATATTCTCGATCAAGCCCAATCTGAAAAGGTTGGGCTTTTTCATGTGCGCGTTTTTTGGGGAACGCCCCAATTTTTCTCCCTTGTACCGTCTGCCATACCCAAGCGTATCCCTAAGCAGGCAGTACTCTTATACGGTTTTTCGGCGCTTGAGAATGAAAGTATCCGAGATGAAAGGTTGCATAACGCACCCAGCGTCTTGGAGAAACTCATGAGTTGTGAACAGCAAACCCCTACCACCCATGCACGTGGCATTGATGTATCGCGCTGGCAAGGAGAGATCGACTGGCGCCGCGTCGCGTCAGCCGGTGTCACCCATGCCATTGTGAAGATGACCGAAGGGGGCACCTACACTGACCCTCGGTTTGCAACAAACTTTGCCGGGATGCTGGCCCACGGTTTGACTGCGGGGGTTTACCACTACTTTCGTGCACTGAGCAGTACCCCCGGCGAACAACTGGCCAATATTCGGCAGCGGATCTGCGAGGCCAACTTCGAGGTCGGGAAGCACATCCTGGCCATTGATGTAGAAACCTCGCGCAACGAAACGGCGAGCGCGGATCAGATGGCCGATGCCTTGTACGAACTGGTAATGCTGCTCAGCACGCAGGTGCTCGATGGCGCCCATCCATACATCTACACGTCACCCAGCATCTGGGCTGACCGTGTGGCGTGGCGCAAGTACGATTTCAGCCCGTGCCCGTTGTGGATCGCCCACTGGGATGCCAAGCAGCCGACAGTGCCCGAAACCTGGCGTAGCCACGGCAAGCGCTGGCACTGGTGGCAGCACAGCAGCAAAGGCCAGGTCGATGGCATTCAAGGTGCCGTGGATCTGGATTGGATCAAGCGCTGAAGGCTTCAGCCAGCCGAACGCCCGCGCTGGCTGAGGTACTCCACAAACGGCCCGATATCCGTACTGCACAGCAAATGCGCCACCTCACGCACCTCAGCCTCCGGCCAGTCCCACCAGGCGGATTGCTCAAGGATCAGCCGAGTCGGTTCATCAAAACGCCAGCGGATATGTTTGGCCGGGTTGCCGCCGACGATGGCGTAAGGCGCCACATCCTTGGTCACAATCGCGCCTGCCGCCACGACTGCGCCATTGCCGATGGTCACGCCCGACAGAATCTTCGCGTGGGAGCTGATCCAGCAATCATTGCCAATGATCACGTCGCCTTTGCTGCCACCAAAGTCGGTAATGTGCGCGAGGCTTTTCATCTTGGCGGGGAAGGGGTAGCAACTGAGCCAGTCGGTGCGATGATGGCCGCCCAAATACACTTCCACATTGCCGGCAATCGAGGTGTAGGCGCCGACACGCAGGGTCGTGCCTTCATGCCAGTCGTGCACCTTCAAATCGCCGTAGGTGCCTATGCCAAAGCTGTAGTTTGGATAGCGGTTGCGCAGTTTTTGCGTCGAGCGCTCCAGCGGGGAGAGCGCGCGTATTGCCTTGCGCGCTTTTTTTTCGCGCCATTTACGCAATAACTTCATGCGGTGAGCCTTTATGCAGAGATTGAAATCAGGCGACATCGTGAGCAATGGCTGCCCTCTATGCAAGACGAAGGCTTTATCTGCTGAAAAAAATCGCCAACCCCTGTCCCTTTTTTGCGCCTCGCCTGTCATTCCAGGCAAGTGAACAAAATCGAGAGCTTCTCCCCATGCCCGCAGTCCGACCCATGCGCTTGCGCCCGTTGCTGAACCTGAGCCTGATGCTGAGCCTCAGTGCCAGCCCGTTATTTGTCCCGCTCAGCTATGCCGAAGGCAGCACCGCCCGCCGCAGTTACCAGGTGCCGGCCGGTAGCCTGAGCGCCGCATTGACGCGCTTCGCCGGGCTCGCCGGGGTCAACCTGTCGGTGGACCCGGCGCTGGTCAGCGGTCGCAGCAGCGCCGGCTTGTCGGGTGAATACGGCGTGGAGGAGGGCTTTGCGCAGTTGCTGACGGGCTCGGGCCTGCAGTTGCAACCGATGGGCACGCAGGCCTACAGGCTGATGCCGGTGCCGGAAAGCGGCAGCCTGCAACTGGCACCCACGTCCATCGTCGGTACCACTGGGTTGGCCGATGGCGATACCTATGCCGGTGGCCAGGTGGCGCGGCGTGGCTCGCAAGGCCTGCTCGGCTCACGGGACTTTATGGAAACCCCGTTCAGCATGACCACCTATACCGCCGAGGCGGTGAAGAACCAGCAGGCGCGTACCCTCGGCGATCTGGTCGCCAGCGACCCTTCGGTGCGCGCCACCAACCCGGCGGGCGGGCGCTACGAGCAGTTCACCATTCGCGGGTTCAGCCTGTTCAACAGTGATGTGGCCTACAACGGCCTCTACGGCGTACTGCCGACGTACACCATCGACATGGAAATGGCCGAGCGCGTCGACATCCTCAAGGGCCCGAGCCAGTTGATCAACGGCATCTCGCCGCGCGGCAGTGTGGGCGGCGGGATCAACGTGGTGCCCAAGCGCGCTACCGACAAGGACATCACCTCGCTGACCGGCACCTGGGCCTCCGGCAGCCAGGCCGGTGGCGCCGTGGATGTGGGGCGGCGCTTTGGTGAGGACAACAAATTCGGCATCCGTTTCAATGGCGTGAAGCAGTCCGGCGATACCGAATGGGATCACCAGAGCGTCGACCGTGAAATGGCGGTGCTGGGCCTGGATTTTCGCGGCGAGCGCCTGCGCCTTTCCACGGATATCGGCCACACCGAGCGCGACACCGATGCGCCGCAGGAACGTGTACAAGTCGGCGCCAATGCCAGGGTGCCGAGCGCCAATGACGTACGGCATAACTACGCACAGCCCTGGAGCAAAGCCCGTACCGATGACACCTTCGGCACGGTTAACGGCGAGTTCGACCTCAGCGACAGCGTCATGCTGTATGGCGGCGTCGGCGCGCGTAAAAGCAACCACGACTTCTTGCGTCACGCGGTGTCCGTCACCAACAACGCCGGGGATTTCAGCGTATTGCCACGGGATTTCACCCGCGATGAAAACGTGCGCACCGCCACCGCCGGGGTGCGCAGTTGGTTGCATACCGGGCCGGTCAGCCATGAGATCAACCTGGCGGCCAGCTACTTCTATATGGACTTTGAAAACGGCGGCGCCCGTTACGCGGCGGCGCCGAGCAACCTGTACAACCCGGTAGAAACCCCAACCCCTTCACGGCCAACACGCCTGGATTCCAAGGTCTACACCGAGAACCGCTTCAGTGGCGTGGCGCTGTCCGATACCCTGGGCTTTTTCGACGAGCGTTTATTGCTGACATTGGGCGCGCGCTGGCAGCGGGTCAAGGTCGACGACTGGACCAACAACGTCAAAGGCGCTACGGCCTACGATGAGGAAAAGGTCTCGCCCTCCGGCGGCATCCTGTTTAAAGCCACCGACAAACTGTCGCTGTACGCCAACTACATGGAAGGCCTGAGCCAAGGCAAAATCGCGCCGTCGACCTCGATCAACGAAGATCAAATCTTCCCACCGTTTGTCAGCCGCCAGGTTGAAGTAGGCGCCAAATACGACGCCGGCGCGTTTGCCGTGACGGCCGCGGTGTTCCGCATCAAGCAGCCAGCCTACGAAACCAACGCTACTACGCGAGTGTTCGGGCCCAACGGCAAACGCCAGAACGACGGCGTGGAGCTGAGCGTGTTCGGCGAGCCGCTCAAGGGCGTGCGCTTGCTGGGCGGCGTGATGGTTATCGACAGCGAACTGACCCACACCACCAACGGTACTTTCGACGGCAACCGCGCGCCGGCCACGCCCAAGTACAACGTCAACCTGGGCGCCGAATGGGATGTGCCGACGGTGGAAGGCCTGACCCTGACCAGCCGGGGTATCTATTCCAGCTCGCAGTACCTGGACCAGTCCAACGTCAAGGAAATCGACGCCTGGACACGCCTTGACGTTGGTGCGCGCTATGCCTTCAAGGTCGACGATAAGCACATCACCTTGCGGGCGAATGTCGAGAACGTCGCCGATAAACGCTACTGGAGTTCAGCGGGTGCTTCGGATGACAGTGAGCCGGGCCTGACCCTGTCCACGCCGCGCACGTATTTGCTGTCGGCCACCGTCGACTTCTAAACGCAACGATCATGAGGGGAAGACCAATGTGGGAGCTGGCTTGCCTGCGATACAGGCACCTCGGTCTGTCAGTAAGACCCGGTCGATGCTATCGCAGGCAAGCCAGCTCCCACACAAGCCAACTGCCACATAGCCCTGACCACATAAGCCAGCCCACACCACGGACGTGCCGCGTTAATAAGAATGTTTTTTGATTGCATCGCCTCAATATGGAATAGTACCCGCCGTTTTCCCCGGCCCGTCCAGCCGGGGTGTTTTAACGCCGAGGTCTTTGTCATGCGAATGTTGCGCTCCATCCCGACCCTTGCCGCCTGCCTCCTGGCGTTGTCTTCCAGCGTGTTGAACGCCGCGCCCATCGACCTTAATGATGGCCAGCACGCGGTGCACCTGCCGGATGCGCCCAAGCGCGTGGTGGTGCTGGAGTTTTCCTTTCTCGACAGTCTCGCCGCCATAGACGTTACGCCGGTCGGCGCTGCGGACGATGGCGATGCCAACCGCGTCTTGCCGCGTGTGCGCCAGGCCATCGGCCAATGGAAGTCGGTGGGCTTGCGTTCGCAACCGAGCATCGAAGAAATCGCCCGGCTCAAGCCGGACTTGATCGTCGCCGACCTCAATCGTCATCAGGCGTTGTACAGCGACTTGGCGAGCATCGCGCCGACCTTGTTGCTGCCATCACGTGGAGAAGATTACGAAGGCAGCCTTAAATCCGCCGAACTGATCGGCACGGCCCTGGGCAAAAGCGCGCAGATGCACGCGCGCATCGCCCAGAACCGTGAACACTTGCAGGCCATTGCCAAGCAGATTCCGGCGGGTGCCAGCGTGTTGTTCGGGGTTGCCCGTGAAGACAGTTTTTCCGTACACGGGCCTGACTCCTACGCCGGCAGCGTGCTGCAAGCCATCGGCCTGAAAGTGCCGTCGGTACGCGCCAAGGCTGCGCCGACTGAATTTGTCAGCCTGGAACAATTGCTCGCGCTTGACCCTGGCTGGTTGCTGGTCGGTCACTATCGACGCCCAAGTATCGTCGACACCTGGAGCAAGCAGCCGTTGTGGCAAGTGCTCGGTGCGGTGCGTAATCATCAAGTGGCCGAGGTCGATGGCGACAGTTGGGCGCGTAACCGAGGTGTATTGGCGTCGGAGCAAATCGCTGAAGACACCCTGGCGATTCTCAAGGGCGGCAAAGCCGTATTGAGCCAATAACCGTGCAGCGCAGTTTCGCGGCGGCAGGCATTGTGCTGCTGGGTGCCGTGTTGTTCTGGTACTCGTTGTACAGCTGGTCGCCGTTCACCATCACTGCGACGGATGCCTGGAACGGCCTGGTTCATCAGGGCAGCATTGGCGGCAATATGGCCTATATCGTGGCGCAGCTGCGCGTGCCGCGTGCGTTGTGCGCGGCGTTGGTCGGTGCCTGTCTGGGGCTGGCCGGTGCACTGATGCAAGGCATCACCCGCAACCGCTTGGCATCGCCTTCATTGTTTGGCGTGACGGCCGGCGCGGCATTGGGATTGGCCTTGTTTTCCACCGGTTTGGTTGCGCCGCCCTTTGCCGGGGGCGCCTTGTTGATGACCTGCCTGGGCGGCGCGCTGGCCTGGGTCACGGTGTTCAGCCTCGGCGGCGCGTGGTCGCCGACCACCGCGCAAGGTCGGTTGGTATTGGCCGGTGTGGCGGTTGCGGCGCTGTGCGCGGCCTTGACCCGGCTCACGGTGATTCTGGTCGAGGCCCAGGCCCAAAGCGTGCTGAACTGGCTGGCCGGGTCGCTGGCCAATGTGGGTGCGGCCCAGGTGCAATTGCTCTGGCCGTGCACGCTGATCGGCGGCGTGTGGGCGCTGTGGTGTGCGCCGCGCCTGAACCTGATCAACCTCGGCGAAGACGCCGCGCGCTCGTTGGGCGTCGGTATCGCCAGCCTGCGCTTGCAGGTGTTTGTCGCCAGCTTGCTGTTGGTGGGCGCCAGCGTGTGCGCGGTCGGCCCCATTGGCTTTGTCGGGCTGATCGCGCCCAATATCATTCGCCAGTTTCTCGGTAACGACTACCGCTGGCTGATTCCGCTCAGCGCGGTGTTGGGCGCGGTGATCGTGCTGGGCGCCGACTTGCTCAGTCGCGCGGTGGCCTTTCCAGTGGAAACCCCGGCGGGTGTGGTCACTGCTTTGATCGGCGCACCGTTCTTCCTGTTTCTTGCCAGGCGCACCCTATGATTCGGCCACGATTACGTTTATGGCTGCTGCTGGGCTTGCTGCTGGTGGCGTTGCTGGCGAGCCTCAGCGCCGGTACGGTGTGGCTCAAACCTGCCACCGTGCTGGAGCGCCTGCTGGCCCACGATGCCCTCGATTTTGAAGTGTGGAACCACCGCCTGCCACGCAGCCTGATCGCCATTCTGGCCGGCTGCGCCTTCGGCCTGGCCGGTGCGATTGTGCAGGGCGTGATCCGCAACCCGCTGGCCTCGCCGGAAATTCTCGGCGTGACCCAGGGCGCCGGGCTGGCGCTGACCGTGGCGATCATCAGCTGGCCACACCTGCCGATTGCCTGGCTGCCACTGGTGGCCTGCCTGGGCGGTGCCGGTGGGGCCTTGCTGCTGGCGCTGTACAACACCGGCGTGAGTTTTTCCGGGGTGCGTTTTGCGCTGTCGGGGGTGGCGATTGCGGTGACCTTGTCCAGCGTCACCGAGTTTTTGATCCTGTCCCATCCGTTGGATATCAACACCGCGTTGCTCGCGCTGACGGGCAGTTTGTGGAGCCGCAATTGGCACCATGTGGCGCTGGTGCTGCCTTTTCTGCTGTTGATCCCGCTGGGCCTGTGCCTGGCTAAACCCCTGAACCTCATTGCTCTCGGCGATGAGGCCGCCCACAGCCTGGGCACTGCGCTTGGCCGTACCCGCTGGTGGGCGATGGCCTGCGCGGTGGTGCTCACCAGCCTGGGTGTCGGCGTGATCGGGCCGATTGGTTTTATCGGCCTGGTCGCACCGCACATGGCGCGGCGCCTGGTGGGTGGGCATCACCAGTACCTGCTGCCGGCTGCGATGCTGATTGGCGCGTTATTGCTGGTGCTGGCCGACACGCTTGGACGCACGTTGATTGCGCCCAGCGAAATCCCGGCGGGCGTGCTTACGGCGGTGATTGGTGCGCCGTATTTTCTTTGGTTGCTGGCACGGTTCAAGGGTTGATGACATGAGTATTTTGCAGGCACACCAACTCGACATCGGCTATGGCGCCACGCGCATTGTGCAGGGCCTCTCGTTCGTACCGCCGACAGGTCGCGTCACCGCGCTGATCGGCCCCAACGGCTGCGGCAAATCCACCTTGCTCAAGGCGTTTGCGCGCATCCTCAAGCCGACCCAGGGCGAGTTGACCCTGGATGGCCACGCCTACGCCAGCTTGTCCGCTCGGCAACTGGCGCGGCAGATCGCATTTTTACCGCAGGTATTGCCGGTGCCGGAAGGTGTCAGCGTGCGCCAGTTGGTCGCCTACGGCCGCAGCCCGCATAACTCGTTGTGGGGGCGCCTGAGCGGCAACGATCAAGCCCAGGTGACCCAGGCCATGCAGCGCCTGGAGCTGGACAGCCTGGGCGACCGCGCGTTGGCGGATTTGTCCGGCGGCCAGCGCCAGCGCGCCTGGCTGGCCATGGTGCTGGCACAGAATGCGCCAGTGGTGTTGCTCGACGAACCCACCACTTACCTCGACATCAGCCATCAGGTGGAACTGCTCGACCTGATGGGCGAACTGGCCGTCGAGGGCAAAACCGTTATCACCGTACTGCACGACATCAACCAGGCCTGCCGCTACGCCGACCACTTGGCGGTGATGCACGCCGGCAAGCTGGTGGCTGACGGCCCGCCCGCCCAAGTGATCAGCGCCGAGCTGATGCGCCAGGTGTTCGACGTGCAAGTGCAGATCATGCAGGAGCCGGTTGCCGGCACGCCAATGTGCCTGGTGGAAAAAAGCACTCGCATCCACGCCTGACCCTGTTCGCTCTCACGCACTAATGCTCGTTCCCACGCTCCGCGTGGGAATGCAGCCCGTGACGCTCCGCGTCACAAGGTTGCAGGGCGGGACGCGGAGCGTCCCATGAGGCATTCCCACGCGGAGCGTGGGAACGATCAGCAGGAAAACATTATTTATATGAATAAAGTTATTCGCTAATAATGAAAGTAGAGAATATTAGCTTATACCCAAATAGCATTATATTTTTAAAATCCATTCCGTTATGTTTGATCGCAACAGCCTACCCCTGACCTCGGATGGTACCCAGCGTGATTCAGATTCTGCGCGCCATAACCGGGTAAAGACCCCGCGGCAGAATCGTTGGAAGGGAGTTCAACGTATGTTGCCGATTCAAAACCCTCGCTCACTCCACACCTAGTTCCCCATCGCAGCGACACCCTGAAAAACGAGCACCGCGCCCGCCGCGCGACTGCCCGACTTCGCGATTCGGAAAGCCTGGAGTGGTCATGAAGCAAGTTTTACCCCCCACCGCCGCACTCACGCTGGCCCTGTTGGCCGGCACTGCATCCGCCCAGGACGACAGCACCTTGTCCACCGTGGTGGTCACCGGCAACCGTGGCGCCGAGCAGCGCACCGTCACCAGCAGCCCGGTGCCGATCGATGTGGTCAGCGCCAGGCAACTGCAAAGCACCGGTAAGCCTGGCTTGATGGAAGCCTTGAGCGCGGTGATCCCGTCGCTGACCCTGCCTGAAAAAACCGGCTGGGACGCCAGCGGCATTGCCCGTGCGCCCAACCTGCGCGGCTTGAGTGCTGCCGAAGTGCTGGTGCTGGTCAACGGCAAACGTCGCCACACCAGCGCCACGCTGAACATCAATGGCATCAACACCGGCGCGGCACCGGCCGACCTGGATTTGATCCCCATCAGTGCCATCGACCATGTGGAAGTGCTGCGCGACGGCGCCGCCGCCCAGTACGGCTCGGATGCCATCGCCGGGGTCATCAATGTGATCCTCAAGGCTGATACCAGCGGCACCGCCGTCACCAACGTCGGTCAGGGCTACGACGGCAAGAAGCAAACCGTGCAACAAAGCCTCAACAAGGGGTTTGAAATCGGCAACGGCGGCGTTGTGCAGTTGGCCCTGGATGCGCGCAGCCAGAATGACGACAACAAAGCCAGCGCCAACGGCTACACCTATGAGCAAGCCTACAACCAGGCCGGCAGATCGACCTACGGCGGTTACGGCACGCCCAAGACCAATCTGCTGACCCTGGGCTACAACGCCGAGCTGCCGATTGATGACAGCCTCAGCCTGTATTCCTTCACCACCTACTCGCGGCGCAAGGCCGAGCAGGGGCAGAACTACCGGCTGCCGACCATCACCAACACCATCACCACCGGGCCGAATGGCTACCCGGCCGGGTACACGCCGACCTGGTACATCGACGAGGACGATTTCCAGGCCGCGTTCGGCGGCAAAGGCACCGTTGGCGCGTGGGACTGGGATTTGTCCACCACCTACGGGCGCAACGAGGCGGAACAGGGCACCACCCACAACCAGAACCCGTCGCTGGGCGAGTACACGCCCAACAGCTTCACTTCTGGCACCTGGATTTCCACCGAGCTGACCACCAACCTCGACTTCAAGCGCGGCTTTGATGTCGGCCTGCAAAAACCGTTGGACCTGTCCTACGGCTTCGAACATCGGCGCGACACCTATGAGGTGCAGGCGGGTGACTACGCGTCTTATGCCAATGGCGGCTACTGCGTGGCGCCCGGCAACTGCGCGTCATCCGGGGCGCAGGTCACCAACGGCATTTCGCCGGATGAAGAAAGCAGCGCCTCGCGCAACAGCCTCGCCAGCTATGTCGATGTGGGCTTCAACCCGCTGCCGGACTGGTACATCGGCACCGCCTTTCGCTACGAGCATTACAACGAAGGCATCGGCGCCACCCGCAGCGGCAAGCTGACCACACGCTACGATTTCACCCCGCAATTTGCCGTGCGCGCCACCGTCAGTAACGGCTTTCGCGCGCCGTCCCTGGCGAATAGCCTGTTCAGTGCGCGCTCCACCACTTATGGCGTGGTCGACGGCGTGTATCAGTCGATCAACTACGGCGTATTGCCGGTGGGTTCGGCGGCGGCCAAGGCCCTCGGCGCCCAAGAGTTGAAGCCCGAGCGCTCGACCAACTTCAGCCTGGGTTTCACCCTTACGCCCACCGACCGCCTGAACTTCACCGCCGACGCCTACGTGATCAACCTGCGCGACCGCATCACCCTGACCGGCACCTTGCTCGGCCCCGAAGTCACTCAGGTACTGCAAAGCAACGGCATCAACTCCACCTCCGGCGGCCAGTACTTTATCAACGGCGCCGACACCCGCACCAAGGGCGTGGATCTGGTCAGCAACTACAACCAGGACCTCGGCCAGTTCGGCGCCTTGAAGTGGACCGCCGCATTCAACTGGAACCAGACCAAGATCCTCAACTACAAGGCGTCCACCGATATCCTCGGCACGCCCTATGACCTGATGGACCGCCAGGCCCGTGGCCTGATCACCGATGTGCAGCCCAAGACCAAACTCATCCTCGGCGGCGACTGGAGCATCGACCGCTTCAACCTCAACCTGGCCCTGACCCGCTACGGCGCCTACAAAGAGGTCAATTTCTCGGCCAATCGCGACCTGGACCGGGTTTACAACGCCCGCTGGATCACTGACCTCGACCTTGGCTACAACCTCACCAAAGCCCTCAACATCGCCGTCGGCGCCAAGAACCTGTTCGACCTTTACCCCAAGAAACAAGGCGTGCCGAGCAGCACCATGCTCGCCAGCTACGGCACTTATTCGCCCTACGGTTTTACCGGCGGGTACTACTACACCCGGCTGACTTACGCCTTCTAAGGCCGCAACCCGCGAGGAATAGAACATGCCCATTGTCGCCAAATCCTATGACCTGATCGAAGACGTCAGCCCGGTTCGCCAGCGCCGCGTTGCAACGCCCATCAAGGCCCTGCAAGTGGTTCCCGCCCGCCACCCGTGGCGCTGGGCCGGGTCGATCTTCGCTGCGCTGGTGCTGCTCGCCATCGTGCATTCACTGGCCACCAACCCGCGTTGGGAGTGGGGCGTGTTCGGCCAGTGGTTCTTTTCCGCCTCGGTGCTGCGCGGCCTCGGCCAGACGCTGCTGCTGACGCTGCTCAGTACCGTGTTCAGCATCCTCTTCGGCACTGCATTGGCGCTGGCACGGCTGTCGGGCTCGCCATTGCTGGCGGCGTTGGCCTGGGGCTATATCTGGTTTTTCCGCTCGATGCCGGCGCTGCTGGTGCTGATCATCCTCTACAACTTTGCCTACCTGTATGACCACATCGTGCTCGGGGTGCCGTTCACCCGCGTGGTGTTCGCCGAGTGGTCGACCGTGGATGTGCTCAGCCAATTCACCGTGGCGGTGTTGGGCCTGAGCCTGATGCAAGCCGCCTACGCAGCGGAGATCATTCGTGGCGGTTTGATTGGCGTGGATGCCGGCCAGCATGAAGCGGCGGCGGCCCTCGGTTTGCCGGCTTCGCGACGGATTTTTCGCATCATCCTGCCCCAGGCGCTGCGCTCGATTTTGCCGTCGGGTTTCAACGAAATCATCGGCCTGGTCAAGGGCACGTCCATCGTCTACGTGCTGGCCTTGCCGGAGCTGTTCTACACCGTGCAGGTCATCTACAACCGCACCCAGGCGGTGATCCCGCTGCTGGTGGTGGCGACCGTGTGGTACCTGATCATCACCACGGTGCTGACCAGCGCCCAGTACTACGTCGAGCGCCACTTTGCGCGCGGTACGGCGCGGGTACTGCCGCCCACACCGCTGCAACGCCTGCGCGGCTGGCTCAAGGAGAAAACCCATGGCTGAAGCACGCGCCGGGCGCATTCAGATCCAGGGCGTGGGCAAGCGCTTTGGCAACCAGCAGGTGTTGAAAGACATCGACCTGACCATCGACCCAGGCAAGGTCACGGTGATTCTCGGGCCGTCCGGCTCGGGCAAATCCACCTTGCTGCGCACCATCAATCACCTGGAAAAAATCGACAGCGGGCACATCACCATCGACGGTGAATACGTCGGCTATCGGCGCAAGGGTGACCTGCTCTACGAATTAAAAGAACGCGAGATTCTCAAGCGCCGCATTGACGTGGGTTTTGTGTTCCAGAACTTCAACCTGTTCCCGCACCTCACCGCCTGGGAAAACGTCGCCGAAGCACCGCTGGCCCACAAGCGCTGGAGCAAGGCCGAGGCGCAGGCCAAGGCCTGCGAGCTGCTGGCCAAGGTCGGCCTGGCCGACAAAGTCGATGCCTACCCACGCCAGCTCTCCGGTGGCCAGCAACAGCGTGTGGCTATCGCCCGCGCCCTGGCGCTGGATCCCAAAGTGCTGCTGTTCGATGAACCCACCTCAGCCCTCGACCCGGAGCTGGTGGGCGAAGTGCTCGACGTGATCAAAGGCCTGACCCAACTGGGTGTGACCCTGGTGATCGTCACCCACGAAATCGGGTTTGCCCGCGAAGTGGCCGACCACGTGGTGTTCCTGTGTGACGGCCAACTGATCGAAGAAGGCCCGCCCGAACAGATGTTTCGCCAACCCCGACATCCCCGCACCGTGGCCTTTCTGGGCAAGGTGCTTTAGTTCAAGGAGTGACTGCCCATGTTCATCAATACTGCCCGCGTGGCCCTGCTGACGCTTGCCGTCGGTGCTGCGCAAACCGCGTTCGCCGTGCAACAGGTGGATTTCAGCCCCGACCGTGTGCGTATCCATGTACCGCGCAATGAAGCGGCGATTGCGCAGATCCCGCCGGGCTTCAAGTTCGCCCAGCCCGGCAAATTCACCGTGGCCGTGTCCGGCGTGGCCGGGCCGCCGCTGGCGCTGTTGGCCAATGACGACAAGACCACCATTGGCAGCGAAGCCGACACCGCGCAGCTGGTGGCCGACAGCCTCGGCCTGCAACTCAATGTGGTGCAGACCAGTTGGGAGGATTGGCCGCTGGGCGTCAGCTCCGGCAAGTACGACGCGGTGATCAGCAACGTCACCGTGACCGAGGCGCGCAAGAAGCGTTTTGACTTCGCCACCTATCGCCAGGATGTGCTCGGCTTTTACGTCAAGAGCACCAACAAAATCACCGAGATCAAACAGGCCGCCGACATTGCCGGGCTGAAGATCATCGTCGGCTCCGGCACCAACCAGGAAAAGGTCTTGCTGGCCTGGAACGAGGCCAATGAAAAGGCCGGTATCAAGCCTGCGCTCCTGCAATACATCGACGACCAGGCCGCCGCGCAACTGGCGGTGCAGTCCGGTCGCAGCGATGCGCTGTTCGGGCCTAACTCGGTGTATGCCTATTCGGCGGCGGTCACCGGTGGCATCAAGCGGGTGGGTACGGTGAACGGCGGCTGGCCGTTGAAGGCCGATATCGCCGTGACCACCCGCAAGGACAACGGCCTGATCCAGCCGATTCACACCGCCCTGCAAGGCGCGATTGCCGGCGGCCAATACGAACAGGTGCTGCAACGCTGGGGCCTGGACATCGAGCGCGTCGACACCTCGCTGATCAACCCACCGGGCCTGCCGGACTAGGAGCATCGACATGGGACTGACACGCCGTGAAGCGCTGTCGAGCATCGCCGCTGTAGGCGGCGAAAAGGCCGTCAAGGATGCATTGGCGGTATTGGGTTTGGGGCCGTCGTCACATCGCCGCCCGCAACCGCTGAAACTCAACGCGGGCCTGGGGCAGGGCACTCGTGTGCTGGTGCTGGGCGCCGGGATTGCCGGGTTGGTGACGGCCCTGGAACTCAGCCGCGCCGGGTTCAGCGTACAAATACTGGAGGCCCGCAACCGCGTGGGCGGGCGCACCTGGACCCTGCGCAATGGCGACCGCGTGGACTACAAGGACGGCCGCACGCAAACCGTAGCGTTTGATAACGGCCTGTATTTCAACGCCGGTCCCGCCAGGATTCCGAGCCAGCACCGCACGCTTCTCGACTATTGCAGCGAGCTGGGTGTGCCGTTGGAAGTGCTGGTCAACAGCAGCCACGGCGCCCAGGTGCGGCCCGACCTGCAACAGCCGGCGTTCACCGTCGGCCAGGCGATCAATGACACCCGCGGGCATTTGTCCGGCTTGCTGGCCAAAGCCGTGCAGCGCGATGCCCTCGATGATGTGTTGAGCAGTGAAGAGCGCACGCGCTTGCTGGCGTTTTTGCAGGTGTATGGCGATCTGTCGCAGGAACTGGCCTTTGAAGGCAGCTTGCGCTCCGGTCACCTGGAGTCGCCTGCCCACCCCGGCGCGCTGCCCGCCAGCCGCAGCCCGCTGGCGCTGGACCGGCTGCTGCATCCGGAGTTGTGGGGCGCGTTATTGCACACCGAATTCCCGGAATTTTCCGCCACCATGTTCCAACCCGTCGGCGGCATGGACCGCATCACCGACGCCTTCTACCAGCGCGTGCGTGAGCACGTGCAACTCGGCGCCCAGGTGCGGCAGATCCGCCAGCTTGAAGACGGCGTGGCGGTGACCTACCACGACCAGCTAAGCGGCCGCGAACAGGTGGTGCGGGCCGATTACCTGGTCTCGACCTTGCCGTTGCCACTGTTGGCCAAACTCGACACCGACTTCAGCGACCGGGTCAAAGCCGCCTTGCTCAGCACCCGCAGTGATCAGGCGACCAAAGTGGCGTGGCAATCGCCGCGCTTCTGGGAAACCGACTATCGCACCTACGGCGGCTTGTCGTGGATCGAACACCCGGCGCGCCTGCTGTGGTACCCCAGCAACGACCTCAACACCCGCGACGGTTTGTTGGTGGCCGGCTACGTGACCGGGGAGGGCGCCGACGTGTTTGGCGCCAAGCCGTTCGACCAGCAGTACGCCACGTCCAAAGAAGCCGTGGAACTGCTGCATCCGGGTTATTCAAAACACCTGCGCCACCCGCTGGCGGTGTCCTGGGAACAGATCCCCTACAGCGAAGGCCCATGGCTGCAACGCGAACACTTCCCGGCCGACGCCAGTGCCTTGCTGGAACAGGCCCACGGCCGCGTGTACTTCGCCGGCGACGGCCTGGTGCAAAGCGGTGTGGGCATCTGGCAGGAGTCGGCAGCCAACTCGGCGCGGCATGTGGTCGCGCAGCTGGCCGAGCGCGTTACCCAACAACAACAGATTGCGGCACTCGCCGCCTCCTGAGGAGCATCACCATGAGCGACAGCATCCAACGCACCAGCGTCGGCGATTTTCCCATCTCGCAAACCGTCACCGTACCGGCCTCCGCCAGCCTGATTTTCGTCAGTGGTACCTTGCCCGACCTGGCCGACCCGAACGTGCCAGGGGTTTACGGCAACACCGAAGTGCAGACGGTGTCGGTGTTCAACAAGCTGCGCAAGATCCTCCAGCAGCAAGACCTGGACCTGGGCGATATCGTGCAATTGCGCGTGTTTCTGGTGGGGGCCGAAGAGACCGACGGCAAGCTCGACTTTGCCGGGTTGCAGCGTGGTTACACGCAGTTCTTCGCCACGCCAGAGCAGCCGAACAAGCCTGCGCGCACGGCGTTGCAGGTGGTGGCATTGCCGTTGCCAGGGGCGCTGGTGGAAGTGGAGGCGATTGCGGCCAGAACGGCCTGACTCTATTGAATGCGCTGTTGTGGATAGCTTGCTTGCTGTGGCTTGTTGTGGCGAGCAGGCTTGCCCTGCGTTGGGGCGCGCAGCGGCCCTGAAACCAGGCGCTGAGTTCCTTCAGGAGAATCCCGGTGCCTTTACTGGGGCTGCTGCGCAGCCCAACGCAGGGCAAGCCTGCTCGCCACAACAAGCCTGCTTGCCACAATAAGCCACTAGCCACAACAAGCTGCTCACCACCATTGGTGGCAGGCCCGTGAACAGATCATCGGATTGTCAGTAACCGCATGTCACCTTTTTGTCGCTTGCAGTCTCTACTTTGTCTTGAGCGTTTTTATCTCAAGCACCCCAGGGATTGATTAGTGCCATGCCAACTCTCACCCGCCGCACCCTGCTGAAGGCCGCCGCCATCGGCTCCGCCTACACCCTGCTACCCGACTCCATCCGCCAGGCGCTGGCGATCCCCGCCAACAACCGCACCGGCACGATCATGGACGTCGAACACGTAGTCATCCTGATGCAGGAAAACCGCGCGTTCGACCACTACTTCGGCACCTTGCCCGGCGTACGTGGTTTCAGCGACCGCTTCACCATTCCGCTGCCGGGCGGCCGCAAAGTCTGGGAGCAACAGGGCAAGGGGCGGCGCGTATTGCCTTATCATTTGGACAGTTCACGCGGCAATGCCCAGCGTGTCGACGGCACGCCACATTCCTGGGTTGACGAACACGCCGCCTGGGGCAGCGGCCGCATGAATGCCTGGCCAACCTACAAGACCAACACGTCAATGGGCTATTACCGCGAGCAGGAATTGCCGTTCCAGTTTGCGTTGGCCAACACCTTTACCCTGTGCGATGCCTACCACTGTTCGGTGCACGCCGGCACCAACCCGAACCGGCTGTTCCATTGGACCGGCACCAACGGCCCGACCGGCGCCAATGTGGCTGCGGTGGTCAATGAATGGGACGGCCCTGGCGCAGTGAGCGTGGGTTACACCTGGAAAACCTACCCTGAGCGCCTGGAAGAGGCGGGCGTGAGTTGGAAGGTCTACCAGTTCTTGCCGGATAACTTTGGCGACAACCCGCTGGCTGGTTTTCGCCAGTACCGCGCCGCCAGCGTTGCGGCCGGCAACCCGGCGGAACCACCGAAAGACTTCAAGGCCTTTGTGCCCTACAGCGATCAACTCAACGCCCGTGTGCCGTTGTACAAAGGCAACGGCAACACACTGCCATCGGCAAACGGCAGTGACCTGGAAGCGATCATCCAGGGCTTTCGCGATGACATAAAAAACGGCCGCTTGCCTCAGGTGAGCTGGCTGGTCGCCCCGGCCAATTACTCCGAACATCCTGGGCCTTCCAGCCCGGTGCAGGGTGGCTGGTTCACCCAGGAGATTCTCAAGTCGCTGACTGAAAACCCGCAGGTTTGGAGCAAGACTGTATTGCTGGTCAACTACGATGAAAACGACGGTTTCTTCGACCACGTCCCTTCACCGTCAGCCCCGTCCAAGCGTGCCGATGGCAGCTTTGCCGGCAAATCCACGGTCAAGTTCGACAGCGAAATCTTCACGCACCCGGCGCCGCCCGGCACCACGCAACAGCCTGCGCCTGACGGTGGTGTTTACGGCCCTGGCCCACGGGTGCCGATGCTGGTGCTGTCGCCCTGGAGCCGCGGCGGTTGGGTCAACTCCCAGGCGTTCGATCACACCTCGGTGCTGCAATTTCTGGAGAAGCGCTTCCAGGTGCGCGAGCCCAATATCAGCGCCTGGCGCCGCGCCGTATGCGGCGACCTCACCTCGGCGTTCAACTTCGTCAACCCCAACACCGAGTTGTTGCCGCCACTGCATGAAACCACCCGCCGGGCGGCGGATTTGCTGCGCCAGCGCCAGGAACAACTGGCCCAGGTTGTGGTGCCTGCTGAAGGTCGGCAACAGGCGCCGCATCAGGCGCGCATGGCTCGACCATCCCGTGCGTTGCCATACCAGTTGAACGTCGAAGGTGACGTTGATCGTCGCGCCGGTGAGCTGACGTTGAACTTCTTCAACCATGGCGAACAGGGCGCGGTCTTCCACGTCTACGACCGACTGCACCTGGAAGACATCCCGCGGCGCTACACCGTGGGCGCCGAACAGCACCTCAGTGATACCTGGCCAGTGGCTGGCGGCTATGACCTGTGGCTATTGGGGCCGAACGGCTTTCACCGATCATTCAAGGGTGATCTGCAACGCCGCGAACCCGAACTGTCAGTGGCTTACCAGGGGGACAGCGTTCAACTGACGGTGATCAACCCCAGCAAGCATCCAGCCTCGGTGACGATCAAGCGCTGCCCTTACACCCATCAAGGCCCATGGCTGCTGGAGATTGCTGGCCACAGCTCGCAGCAACGCACATTCTCCCGTCAGCCGAGCGGTGGCTGGTATGACTTCACCGTGCGTAATGAGCATGGCTGGGTGCGCCGTGTGGCGGGGCGGGTTGAGACGGGGGCGCATAGCATCAGTGACCCGTTGATGGGCAAGCCGGTGTAGCAAACCCTGAGGCGGCGGATAGCGTTGAACCGATCCGCTGCCTTTGGCCGGGAGTTAGTATTTTGAGAAATATCCTACGTTCATAAAGGATTAAACATCCGCGCTTTTTCCGGGCAGTTTTAGACAATCGTTGGGTCCACCACCCACGAGCCCACGCCAATGACGAGCCAGCCTTTACGCGTCCTGATCCTTGAGGAGCACGCCTTTCAGCGCGCCGTCGTCGTGAGCCAGTTCAAACGGTTGGGGCATGCGGTGATCGAGGCGACGCATGCCACTGAAGCCTTGGCCCTCCTGGAAAGCGTTCACGGGGTGGATGTCGTACTGTGCGACTTGTCCATGTCCGGCATGGATGGGCTGGAGTTTTTGCAACATGCCGCGCAACAAGGGTGGCTGCATGGCGTGATTGTCAGCGGCCATCAGCCGACCGGGATCAGCCAAGCCCTGCAACAGTTCACCAGCCTGCTCGGCGTGTGTTTGCTTGGCCATGTCGAAAAGCTGGCGACCCTCAATCAGCTCGAAGAGGTATTGCATCGTCATCAGCCTGTTGGGGGGATCGTGCCTGCGGTTTCACCTGCGTTGCCATTGTTTACTCAGGCGCAAGTATGCGACGCATTAGCTGCCGGCCAGCTGCACGCGTACTACCAGCCCAAATTCAGCCTGTGGACCAACGAGATGATCGGCGTGGAAGTGTTGAGCCGCTGGCAGCACCCGCTTTACGGTCTGTTACCGGCAATGGCCTTCATGCCGGTGCTGGAGCGTTGCGGGCTGCTCGACCCATTGTTGTTTGCGCAGATGCACCAGGCCTTGACCCTGCAACAACACGTCAGGGCAAGCGGCATGACCTTGAACCTGGCGTTCAATCTGCACGCCAAGCAATTGGCTCAGGGTGGGTTGGGCAGGAAGATCAAGGACGTCATGGCGCCGTTCAAGGCACCGCGCTCCAGCGTGACTTTCGAGCTGACCGAAAGCGGCATGCTGGAAGCCTCGGCGAGCAGCCTGGCGTGCCTGATGCGTTTGCGCATGCTCGGTTGCAACCTGTCCCTGGATGACTTCGGCGCCGGGTTTTCATCCTTGCAACGCCTGTGTCAGCTGCCGTTCAACGAGATCAAGCTGGATGCCGAGTTTGTGCGCGGCATGACCACCGACCCACGTTGCCGTGCGGTGATCCACAGCACCCTGGCGCTGGGCGACAGCCTGGGCATGAGCGTGGTGGTGGAAGGCATCGAAACCCAGGAGCAGCAGCGGCAATTGCTGGCGATGGGCTGCAGGGTGGGCCAGGGGTATGTGTATGCGCCGGCGATGAGTGGCGAGCAGTTGTTGTGGCGGTTGCAGAACGTGGCTTGATGGGCGTTGAGCGAATACAGGTGGCAGGGCGCTCACCACCATTTCCAGCGGCCCTGTTTTTTCAGGGTGGCGATGATGTCTTCGCGCTTGAGGCGGATTTCGACCATCTTGTGGCGCAGTTCGCGGCAGCGGTTGCTGTTGAGGATCAGCAGGCCGGTCAGTGGGCTAAGCAATGACATAGCGTAGAGAAAAAGCGGCGGGCGGTACGCAATTGCGGGTAGGGATATCAGCAAGCAAATTAAGTAAATACCGACACTGATCCATACCGCGCGGATATGCCCATAGTTGACCTGAGCCTTGGAAAAAAACAGGACAAGGCCTGCTGCGATGCTGCCGAGAAAACAGATCTTAATTGCAAGGTCTTCCGGAAGTCTGGAGAGAAAGGTCAGCAACAGTAAGACGGCAGTCATTGCAATCGTGGAGCAGCCGGTAATTAGATCGGCGCCAATCACTAGCGCGTAGCGTCTCCTGAACGTTTGTGGGTTCTCAAAATAGAAGTATGCGTAAGCGCGATCCTCAGAGGTCAGGGCTTTGCGATCTTCATATATTTCATCCTTTTCGGATCCGCTAAGACCTTTTTTTGGTACATGCTTGCTCACTGGCTGACTTCCTCGTAGATACCAATAGCCCACGTCTTGATATTTCCTGGCATCGAGCTGCTCGCGAAACCCAGGGTTGCAGCCAAGGTGTCTTTTATGTGATTGGCGGTAGCAAGTTGCATTTCTGTGGCACTGATTCGTTTTGGTAATACGCCGGTGGCTTGTTTCACCTTGAGGATTTTTAGGGTTAATCGAGGATCACGAAGCCTGAGCAATTCATCATTCAGTCTCGCTCGTTCTTGCCGGTTCAGACCTTTGAGTACTTGTTTGAGAGGTTTGCCAGTGACTCTTGTTGCTGTGTTTATTGTTTTGATTGTGGTCAAGGCAGAAGTGGCGACGCCAAGTAATGCAATGGCATCCAGCGTCGTAACAACGGCCTGATACCAGGTTTCGTTATCCAGAAGATCAAGGTATTGGGGCGCAAACGCTTCTACACTGGTTCGACCTAACCCGATGGCGCATTGGGTCATACTGGCAGCCAGAGCAGCCTTGCCGATAAACGTAATTACCGCGCTCGTCCCCGCCGTAAAGGGCATCAACATCACGCCACTGGTAATGACTACCCAACTCAGAATCGCCCCCGTACAGGTCACCGCCGTGCCAAGCGCTTCAGCCACCCATTCCGACTCGCGCGGCTCATGCTCCAACATCCGCTTGAACTCCACCGGCCCCACATACTTGGGCGCCTCACGCAGCACGACCTTGATCGGTCGCACACTGCAAATCGCCTGAAACTCACGCAGTACCACCACGTTAAACATGTCATCGATATACACCACCCCCGCGCCAATCAGCGCCGGGTCGCTATCGATGGTGAAGAACAACTTGCGCAGATCAATACTGCTTTCAATCCGCTGACGCGTGGTGCGGTGGGCCGAAGGGAATCCATCTTTGAGCAGGGAAGCCGTCATCCTTAACTCCTGTTATTGCGGGAGTCGAGAGCGTAAAGATGAGGCGGTGCCGCTGAATGTCGGAAGGTTCGCCATTTAACGTCGGGTGCGTCTCTAACCGGCGTTAGCGTCTTGCGTGCACCGCGGTGGCTGAGGAAAAGTGCGCCCCACGTCACTACCGACGTATACCAAGGCAGGGAGCAAACATGGCAGTCGATATGTTTTTGAAGCTGGGTGATATCAAGGGTGAATCAAGGGACCAGGCCCATCGCGACGAGATCGACATCACCCAATGGGCGTGGGGCATGTCGCAGTCGGGTTCGATGCACAGCGGTACGGGCGGCGGTGCGGGCAAGGTCAATATCGCCAACCTGAACCTGACAAAACCACTGGATAAGTCCAGCCCCAACCTGATGATGGCCTGCGCCAGCGGCAAGCATTACCCCGAGGCCAGGTTGGTGGTACGCAAGGCCGGCGGTGCGAGCCCGGTGGAGTATCTGGTGATTACCCTGAAGGAAGTCATGGTGGTGTCCTACAGCACGAATGCTGAAAGCAACACCGACGTCGTGCATGACAGCGTCGCTCTCAATTTCGCCAGCGTCGACGTCAGCTACCAGCCGCAGAAGGTCGACGGTACCAAGGACGGCGGGCCAGTGAAGTTTGGCTGGAACATTCGGCAGAACATCAAAGCCTGAGCACCAGCCAGCCTCTTATTGTTCCAACTGCAATGCCTGCTGTTTGAGCCTGCGTTTTTGTTCAAACGGCAACTTCTCATCATCCCCATACGGCGCGCTGTACCAGTTGCCGTAACTCGGGTTCGGCAGCAGGAACCAGCGTTGCCCCAGCCAGCTCACATAGGGTTCCACCGCTTTGCGTTGGGCGGCAAGGGTGTTGTGTTCGGCCTGCACGAAATCACCCAGCGAGTCCCCGGCCATCAGCAATACGCGGGCATGGCTGGCGACCCACTGACGGCGACATGTCTTGCCGTAGCCGGCGCTTTCGCAATGGCCGATGGGCGTGCTGGCGGCCAGGACCTGCGTGTCGCTGGCCACCGGAAACCCGCGCAGGCGCAGGTTGGCGACGGTGGCCGCGACCTGGCTGTGTTCGCGGTTGGTGAGGTAGTAAACCTTGATGCCTTTTTGCTCGGCGGCGTGCAGGAAAGCCACTGCGCCCGGCAATGCCTGGGCCTTGGCCTGGTCGACCCAGGTGTTCCAGCGATCGTAGGAATAGATTTGATTATTGATGATATCGCGCGCGTTCAGCGGCACGTTGTCCAGCAGGGTTTCGTCGATATCAACCACCACCGCTGGAGGCAAGCCGTTCAGGTTGCGGGGTGGAAAGGGCAGGGCATCCCAGGTCGGGTCGGCCAGGGCCACGTCGAGTTGGCGGGTGGCGTTGGCGAACAGCTGGCGGTAGATCAGCTCGTGTTCGATGGAGGTCTGGGTCCAGAGCACGGCGTCGAGTTGGTCGTTGGCCGGCGGGGTCTGCTGGCAGCCGGTCAGGGCGGTGGTCAGCAGGCAGACACTGGCGAAAATCAGGTGGCGCATGGGATGCCTCGGCGGTGGACGCGTGTGGGCAGCACCTTAGCCTAATCAGGCTATACATCAATCCCGAATGTGGGAGCTGGTTTGTTGATGTAAGGGCCAGAGCAACGTCAGCAGCAGAGCCATACTCGGTCAACTGTGGGAGCTGGCTTGCCTGCGATGGCATCAACTCGGTGTATCAGGCACACCGAGTTGATGCCATCGCAGGCAAGCCAGCTCCCACAGAAAAGCAGACGAGCCACCACCCCTCAAGGCCCACACACCAACGCCTGCCGCTCATAGTTCAACGCCTTGTTCTGCGGCGGTAGCGCATAGCTTGCACTGCAGCGCTGCTCGCCCCACTTGATGATCAGCGTGCCCTGATCCTGCTCCACCAGCGCCAGCGCATTCCCGTTCGGATCTGCAATCGCCAGTTGCTTACCCGCCGAGTCTTCCAGCGAAGCCCCGAACGACAACGGCTTGTGCTGCGCATCAAACAACTCGAACAACACCCGTCGCCCGGTGGTGCCGCTGTAACGCGCAACTACAATAGCGCCACGGCGCGGCACCAGTTGCTGGGTGGCGTTGGTGATTTCCACATCGCCGCCCAGGTCGCGGGTGTCCAGGCTGATCCAGTTCACCCGGTAAGGTTGCGCCGTGGGGATCACCGCATAGCCGTTGTAGCCGGTCTCGACGCCGCTGTAGCTGCCGATTTTAGCCCCCGAGATACCCGGCACTTCAGCCAGGGCGAAGGTTTCGCTGACGGTCTGCCCCAGGTTGACGCCACCTGCGTGCGCCACCACGGAGCCGGCGAGGTTGAGGTTCTGCGAGTTGTAGCCCTGACCCTGGCTGTAACCCAGGCTCACATCCGCCATAGAGGTGCGGCTGTTGATATTCACCGAGCCGGAGTCGCCGCTGGTATCGCTATGGCCCGCCTGCACCGAATAGAAGGTGTCACTGGTATCGGCGACGTAACCGTTGATACCCGCTTGCGTGGTGGTGTCGCCGCGCTGATGGCTGGTAGTGACAAAGGCTCGCGGCGCACGAGCCTGGCTGCCCAGTGGGAATGAGACGGACAGGTTCACTTGGGTGTCGCTGCTGGGCTCGCCATAGGTGACGATTTGCTGGGTGCGCGTCACGCCAAGGTTGTAGCTCAGGTCGCCCCAGTTACCGGTGTAACCGGCAGACAAACTGCGCGAACCGCCACGGTTCCAGTAGCGCTGGTCACTGGCATTGACGTACAGGCTGCCGAACTGGCTGTTACGCCCCAGGCTCTGGTTGATGGTCAGGTCGGTACGGGTTTTCGAGTGGCCGGTGCGCACGCGCACGTCTTCACTGTTGTCTTCCACGTGGTCGGTGAGGGTGCGGTAGCCTTCGGTGGAGTAACGGTAGGCGGCCAGGGTGAAGTTGGTGTCGGTGCCGGCAAAGGTCTTCGCGTACAACGCCCGCACGCTGCTGCCCTGATGGGTTTGCCCGCGCGCTTTGCTGGACGAGTGCGTGGTATCCAGGGAGAAGGCGCCGAACGCAGTGTTCCTGCCAGCGCCGATCGACAGCGCGCTGTAGTCCTCGCTGGCTTGCAGGCCGACGATGCCGCTGAGGTTGCTGGTCAAGCCATATGCCAGCGTGCCGCTGAGAAAGCGTGGGCTCCCCAGGCCGTCGGCATTGCTCTTGAACGTGCCCGCCGAGAGGCTGTACTTGACCTGGCCTTCACGCACCATGATCGGCAAACTGGAAAACGCCTGCATCGTCACCCGCCGGCTGCCGTCGGCTTCGATCACGGTGATTTGCAAGTCGCCGTTGGAGCCGCTGGGGTAGATGTCGTTGATCTCGAACGGGCCGGGCGCGACGTTGGCGGTGTAGAGGATGTAGTCGTTCTGGCGGATCTCTACGGTCGCGTTGGTCTGCGCCACGCCACGAATCACCGGCGCGTAGCCGCGCTCGCTGTCGGCGCGCATGCCGTCGTCGGAGGCCAGTTTGAGGCCGCGATAGCGCACACTGTCGAACAGGTCGGTGTCGGAGAAAATCTCACCGGCGCTGAACTGGCCCTTGATCGCGGTCACGTCGTGCTGCACGTAGGTGCGGTTACTGGTGAAGGTGTTCGAGCGGTCGGTGCCGCTGCTCATGTTCGATTCGTTGCGCAGGCGCCAGGCGCCCAGGTTGATGCCGTTGCGCAGCCCGAGGTTATTGGCGATGCGGGTTTTATAGTCGCCGGCGGTGCGGCTGCTGTTGAGCTGGTAGTTGATGAACGCGGCCGGCACGCCGTCGTCCCACAACTCTGGGTCGACATACCCGCGCAAGCCGCGCTGCATGGCCACTTGCGGAATACTTGCCAACAGGCGCAGGCGGCTGCTGTCGTAACGCACGCTGGCGTCTTCGATCATGTCCGCGAGGGCATAACACTCTTGCGGTTGTTGCGGGTCGAGTTTGCCTTCGGCCTGCAACCGGCCCATGTCGACGCCCAATTGCTTGAGCAGGTCGAGGGTCAGGCAGGCTTCGACCCGGCCGTTGTTCGGGTTGCGTTTGAAGTCGATATCACGCCGGCCCACCAGCACTTCGTTGCTGTACAGGTCGACCCGGTAATTGCCCGGCAGCACGCTGTTGGCTGAGAGTAGTTGCTGCAAATCGACTGGCGACTGCGAGCCCTGCAGGAACGTGGTGTTGAAGCTTTGCGCTGCGTCATCGGCCACCGCCCAGGTCGACAGGCTGGCAGCCATCGCGAGCGACAGCGTCTTCAACTTCAGTACGCCACGTGCGGGCCTGTTGCTGGAAAGAAAAGACATGCGAAGACCTATGACATCCCTGATTGACGGACAGCCGGGCACGCAAACACGCACGCGAAGTGAGCCTGTGGGTTAGAGAAGCTACTTAGGGTTTGAGGCGCGATTCAGTCGCGTGCGCAGGTAGCGCAGCGCCGCTCGACAGGGGCGCGCTGTAGTGGTTTTGCGCGCCATAGTCATTGATGCTGGAAAACGACAGTTGCACCGGGCCGTTGGCGATGGCTGCTGCGATCGGGAACTGTTTTTGCTCGTCAGGCGCAATCATGGTGGAGTCGCTGGCCAGCACCGACTGTACTTTGATGTCGGCCATGGACACGTGATACAGCGTCGGGTTTTTCACCTGCAGCAGGGTCTGGCCGCCGTGTTTGGCAAGTGTCCATTCAAGTTGCGCAGGCGCTTGCAGCGCGCTGCCGGTAAGGCCGGCAGGGCGGTAGAAAATCTTGATGCGCTGGCGGATGGCCAACTGCAAGGTGTTCTCGGCGGCGCTGGCCTTGGGGATTTCCTGCACGTTGAGCCACACCACCGACTCGCGGTCCGTGGGCATGCCTTTGCCTTCGTACAGAATGCGCAGCAATTGTTGTTCCTTGGCGAATACCCGCGCCAATGGCGGGGTGACGGCAAACGGCGCGCGGCTGGCGCTGGCGTCGTTCATGTCGACCCAGGATTGAATCAACACATCCTGGTTGCCGTTGCGCACGGTGATATTGGCTTCCTTGTGGTCGCCATCAAACACGATGCGGGTGGCATTTAATGAAATGCTGGCGGCGGCCTGGGCAGCCATAAGCAAGCCCAGTAGCCCCAAGCATGCGGCGATAGAACGAGGCGGCATGAGGGTTATCCGGTGTAATCAAAAGACAATGGCGAGGCCGCAGGGCCTCGCGCGTTCGGTGCCGGGGGCGCCGAGTTATTCGTATTGCAGGATGAACGGCAGGGTGGCATCACCGCGACCGGCGGTGGACGAACCGGCGGCTGCGGTGGTGACGTAGGCGGCCGCGAAGCTCAGGGTTGCGTCGCCGCCAGTAGTGCCGGCGCCGTGCATGGTGCTTTCGATGCGCGCGGTGCTGGAAGAGCTGAGGTCGATCAGGCTGCCTTTGCTGTCGAGCAGGGCGATACCGACGTTCTGTGCAGTGGCCGAACCCGGGTTCAGGGCCAGGACTTTTTTGCCGGTGACCAGGCCCGAACCGCCGTTGTTGGCGTCAAAGATCATCGCGACTTTGGTGCCCTGGTTGCAGTTGACGTTCAGGTTGAAGTCTTTGGCGGTGACACGGCCTGCGGTTGGGTTTTCGGCGGTGCCCATGTCCTTGATCGACACGTTGCCCATGTCCACCGAAATGGTGCGGTCGGAGTTGGCGCCGTCGACCGAGCAGGCATCGTTGTTGATCACGCCGGTGAAGGTGATTTTACCGCTGCCGCCCAGGGTCGGCGTCGGTGCCGGGTCGACGGCAAATGCACTGCCGGAAGCGGCGATAATGGCCGAGGCGATAACAGCCAGGGAAAACTTCTTCATGATGATGTCCGTTAGTGTTAGTTGGAAAATGCTGTTGTTGAACTGCGAGAGGAGAATAAGCGGCGAGGGCAAGCGAGCGAATAAGACGATTCTTATAAGTCAGGAAACGGACGGTTTAGAGCGGTGAAAGGGCGTGTGAATACTCAGAAAATAAAGGGCGAAGCCATTGTTTTAAATGGCTTGCTAGTTGTCGGTTAGTTGAAAATGTTACGTGCCAGGCAATAAGCGAGCAGGTCCTGGTCACTGCTCACTTCAAGTTTGCGCATGGCCGAGATCTTTTGCGCGCTGATGGTCTTTGAACTGCGGTTCTGGCTGCGCGCAATATCACTGACGCTCATGCCGGAAATAAATAAGCGCAGGATCTCGAACTCTTTGGGCGACAAACTGGTAAAGCGCTCGTCAATAGCCGTAAGGGTCTCGATCACCGAGGTTTTTGGCGGTTCCAGGCTGCGATAGGCGCTCTGCTGGGCGATCGCCTTGAGTGCCAATTGAATCTCGGTGTGCAACTGGCTTTTCTGGATGATGCCGACCACACCCAGCTCTTGCAGGCGGGTGAGGATCAAGTGATTGGAAATCATCGTCAGGATCAGGATCTGCACCTGCGGAAAATGCCGCTTGAGGTACTCCACCAATTTGAGGCCGTCGCCGTAGGGCGAGTCGCCCGGCATGTTGTAGTCGGTGATCACTATGTCGGCGCCCTGGTGCTGCAACAGCGCGATCAGGCCGGCCGAGCACACGGCCTCGCCGACCACCTGGAAGCGTGTGTCGCGCTCTACCAACTCGCGAACACCCAGCAATACGATCGGGTGATCGTCCGCGATTACCACGTTGAATTTTTTCATAAAGGGCCGTCCGTAGTGCCAGTTCAAGTGAGTGAAGAGTGCCCGGGCTGGAGAGTTTCCAGAACGGCCGACAGACGCTGCATCACCGCCTTCACCTTGAGTTCAAGTGCCGTGTCGAGGCTGCCGCGGTTAAGTGCGCTTTCCAGTTCGATGCACGCTTGGGCCAGGTTCAGCGCCTGGACTGCGCCCAGGGCGCCGGCGACCGAATGCAGCAATTGGCCCAGGCCGTGGGCATCACGTTGCGTCAGGGCGGTATCGATACGCTGCAAGTCCTGCTGCACGCTGCTGATGAACAGCGGGCGCATCTTGTCCGACAGCTGCACGCTGTCGTCGCAGGACGCAGTGGCAGGCTCCGGCGCCGGCTTGACCTTGCACAGCTTGATCAACTGCCCGCGCAGGGTTTGCAGGCTTAACGGCTTGACGATCCAGGCGTTCATGCCCACCGCCAGGCAGCGCACGCCTTCCTCGCGCATGGCGTTGGCGGTCACGCCGATAATCGGCAGGTGCGGGTCATGCTCACGCAAGGTCCTGGCCAGTTCATAGCCATTCATCAACGGCATATTCACGTCGGTCAGCACCAGGTCAAATGCCTGGGGTTGCCACTGTTGCAGCGCCTGCTCGCCATTGGCGGCCAGGCTCACCGAACAGCCGAGCGCTTCGAGCTGTTCCTTGATGATCGCCTGGTTGACCGGGTTGTCCTCGGCCACCAGGATGCGCAAGCCCAACTGCCCGATGCTTTGTGGCCGGGCCGCTGCGGGTTGCTCATGCTTGCCGTGCTGCGCCAGGGACACGGTGCTGGCGATGCTGCGCACATCGTGCAGGTCGACCACCCAACCTTGCGCCGTGTGCAGCGGCGGGCTGTGTGCGCCCGGCAGGCACAGCACGCGTTGGCCGCCCCATGGCTTGGCGGGCTCGCTGGGCAGCAGGTCCACCAGCACCGCGTGGCGGCTGTCTTTTTCCTGGGTGGTCGCCGCCAAGGCCGCTGCGATGCCTAGCCGATTGAGCCAGTCACTCATCGACTGCGCCAGTTCGCGCACCGGCGCCTGCACGTACACCGGCGTCGGGCTGGGTTCGATCAGCGGCAGGTTGGTCAGCGTGCCGCAGCACAGCGGCAGGCGCATTTTCAGGGTAAAGCTGCTGCCCAGCCCCGGCTCGCTGACCACCCGGATCTCACCGTCCATCATCTGCGCCAGCCAGCGGCAAATGGGCAGTCCCAGCCCGGCGCCGCCTTCGCTGGCGGTGTCCGGCGCCTGGTAAAACAGGTCGAACAGCTTGGCCTGCTGCGCTTCGGGAATGCCGACGCCGGAGTCGGTGACTTGCCATTCCAGGTCGACATGCTCGGCGTCCAGCGCCATCACCCGGGCACGAATCACCACGCGCCCGATGTCGGTGAACTTGATCGCATTGCTCACCAGGTTATTGAGGATCTGGCGAATGCGCATCGGGTCGCCCATCAGGCAGTCCGGTAACTGCGGGTCAATGCAACTGTAGAGTTGCAGACCCTTGCGCTGGGCGAAAGCGGCGTAGGTATGCAAGGTGTCTTCGAGCATGTCCAGCGGGCAGAAGTCCACGGCTTCTATTGCCATTTGCCCGGACTCGATCTTCGACACATCCAGCACATCGCTGATCAGCTGGAACAGCGTGGCGGACGAACGTTGAATGGTGTGCAGGTAAGTCTTCTGATGCGGATCCAGATCGGTCAGGCCGAGCAATTCCAGGGTGCCAAGCACGCCATACAACGGGGTGCGGATCTCATGGCTCATGGTCGCCAGGAACAACGTCTTGGCCTCGTTGGCGGTATCGGCGGCGTGACGTGCCTCTTCCAGCGCCTGGGCGTCTTCGATGTGCCGGGTGATGTCGTTGAAGGCATACAGGCGCACGTCCTCGGCCTGATAACGGGTCGACACGAAGCCGATTTGCAGGTGCCGGCCTTCGATCTCCAAGTGGCTTTCGCCGTTCTCGACGCCGTCGTGTTGACCGGCCATGGCCGCCACCAGACGTGCGGTGCCCGGCCACTGCTGGGCGCGCTGGTTTTCGATCAGCACCTTGCCGTCGCTGCGCCGCACCACGCACAAGCCGGTGGGCGCGGTGTCGATGATCACGCGGCTGAACGCCACGCTTTCGGCGATGCGTTCGTGGGCCAGGCGCGCCGGACTGATCACCTGGCGCCGGTACCAGCGGCTGCCGGCCCAGCCCAGGGTTATCAGGCTGACCAGCAGCAGCGCCAGGGTGCTCAATGGCCATAAGGCCGAGTGGAAGAAGTGCGAGTAGTTCAGGCCATAGACTGCGCTCCAGGGCCGGTCGCCAGCCTGGGTAATCTTGAATTCAAAGCCATGTGCCGTGAAGTGCACGCCATTGCTGAGCGACGGCTCGGTGGCTGGCCCTACCAAACGGGTGCCGTCGGGCGCAAACAAGGTGAAGCGATCAAACGCGGAGTGATCCAGCGCGCGCTGCACATCGTCGACCTGCGACAGGTCGAGCAGGGTGCCGATCACCGTCTGGCCCTGGCCGTCGAGTGACAGGCCAATGTAGGCCAGCAAGTGCTCGGGCTCCGGCCCTGCTTTCCAGTACACCCAATCCTGCTCCAGTACCTGTGGCGTCTGCGCAAGGCTTTGCTGCACAGCATTGACCAGCGCCACCTGGTTGCCGGTCTCTTCAGTGCTTTCGCGACGCTGATAGCCCACGGAGGGAATGGTGATGGTGTAGTGGGTCTGGCGATTGAACAGAAAAGTTTGCGGTGCCTCGTACGGTGACGAAGACCAGAAGGCGCTGTAGTAGCTGGTCAGGTGTGCGCCCAGGGCAAAAATCGGTGGCCGGGCAGCTACGCCGACCTGCTGCTCATCGAACTTGACGTCGAACGGTACCGAAAACGAGTACTTCTGGCCTTCATATAACGTGCGGCGGTTCTCGACCATTCGGCTCTTGAGGCTGACCTGCACGCTGGTTGCCCGCAGCAATTCGGCCTGGATGCCTGGGTGCGTCAAGCTCTTGAGATAGGTTTGCTGCTCGCTGAGGTTTTCCATTAGCCGGGCAAAATGAAAGCGCGTTGCGCCATAACGGGTTTCGATCCCGCGTTGCAATGACCAGTAGTTGGTGAGGAGCAGCAGCAACGCGATTCCAATCAGCACCATCAGGCCTTTGTTCAAGCGTACGGAGCTGCGGGTAAAGGCTTCGAGTATCGCGTTGTTGTGCTTCATCAGGGGTTTCCGCAGGCGCAGGACAAATCGGCACTGGATGGAGCTTGCGCTTTATAAAGGGCAAATAATCCGGGGCCTCCAGCTAGTGAGATGTCGCGGGGCCATCATTGTTCAGTAGTTGCTGAAATTGGTCCGAAGACACCGCGTGGGAGATCAGGAAACCCTGCACCTGATTGCAGTCGATTTTGCGCAGCAGCGCCAATTGCGCTGGCGTTTCCACACCTTCGGCGACCACTGTCAGGCCGAGCTTGCGGCCCAGCGCGATGATGCTCGCCAGCGCCTGGGCGATGCCTTCGTTGTCATGGCTGCCCTGCACCAATGCCTGGTCGATCTTCAGTTCGGTAAACGGCGTTGAGACGAGGTTGAGGTATGAGCTGTAGCCCTTGCCAAAATCATCCTGGGACAAGCCGAAGCCTTTGATGCGCAAGCGGCAGGCCCCGGCGTAGAAGTTGCTGATGTCCTGTGGCACCGAGCATTCCATCAACTCGAAGCAGATCATTCCGGGAATGCCGTCGTGGTGCAGCACAAACTCCAGCAGGCGGTCCGCCAGGTCATGGCTGTTGAGCAGATGGGTGGGCAGGTTGATCGCCACCGGGATTTCATAGCCGCGTTGGCGCCACTGCTC
Source organism: Pseudomonas sp. OE 28.3 (assembly GCF_014268205.2). Classification (NCBI taxonomy): domain Bacteria; kingdom Pseudomonadati; phylum Pseudomonadota; class Gammaproteobacteria; order Pseudomonadales; family Pseudomonadaceae; genus Pseudomonas; species Pseudomonas sp. OE 28.3. The sequence goes on along the minus strand of NZ_CP077082.1, from coordinate 4,475,887 downwards.
CTGGGCGTGAATCGCCTGTTTGAGTACCAGCCACAACAGCCGTTCTTCCAGCTCGAAGGCCTTGATCGCCGGCAGGAACGCGGCCGGCAGCATCACGCCTTGCTCGGGGTGCATCCAGCGCACCAGGGCTTCGGCGGCGACGATGCGCCCGTTGGCGAGGGATTTTTTTGGTTGGAACCAGGCCTGCAACTGGCCGCTGCTCATGGCCTGCACCAGCGTATGGCGGTCGATGTCCATGTGCTCGGGCAGTTCGGGGGAGGGCTTGCGCACCGTGTTCCTCAACTGATCGACCAGATTGCGTAAGGCCTCGGCGTTAACGGGCTTGGAGATCAGCCCGATCACTTCCACATCGAGGTTTTTCGCCACCAGGCTGGCTGCCATCAGCATGCGCCGCGAGGCGGCGCTCATGATCGCCAGGGCCGGCTTGCTGCGCAAGTTGGCCAGGCACTGGATAAATTGCACGCCGTCCATGCCGGGCATCAGCAGGTCGGTCAGTACCAGGTCGAAATCGCGCTGGCGTAAACGCTCCAGCGCTTCTTTGCCGTCCTCGGCGGTTTCCAGCCTGAAATCCCCCAACTCACTGAGCAAGTGCTGCAGGTAGATGTGCTGCAGGGGATGGTCCTCAACAATCAAAATACTAAGGGGCTTCATGGGTGATCCGTGCATAAGGCGCCAGGGAGTTGAATAGAGCCCGCAACGCAAAGGGTTTGACCAGGCAATGGTTCATGCCGGCGGCCAGGCACAGGTCGGCCTCGCCGCGCATGGCGTTGGCGGTGGCCCCGATAATCGGCAACGGGCAGCCTTGGCGGCGCAGTTCGCGTGCCAGTTCATAGCCGTTGATGTGGGGCATGTTCACGTCCGTCAACACCACGTCGAAGCTACCGGCGGTGTACAGCTGCAACGCTTCCTGACCATCGGCCGCCAGCTCCACGGTGCAGCCGAGTTCTTCGAGTTGGTCACGCAAAATCAGCTGGTTGATGATGTTGTCCTCGGCTACCAGCAAGTGCAGGTTGAGTTTGTTCAGGTCGCGCTGGCGTGTTTGCTCATCGGCACGGGCCACCCACAGCCCTTGCGCCTGGCTCACGGCCTGATGAATCGCACCCAGGTGGTTGAGGTTGACGTGCCAGGCGCCGGCCTCGGCTTCCACGGCGGTGCAGGCATTACTGCTCACGTGAATCACCGGCCCCGGCCATTCGGGCGCCAGCAATGGGTCGACGCTGCCGGGGTGCACTTGCAGCAGCAGATGCGTGTCCGGCAACGTCGGCAGGCCGGCCTGGGCCCTGGCACCCCAGCGGCGCAGCCAGCCGCTGACGGAGTTGGCCAGTTCCGGGATGGGCGACGCTACATAGATGGTCTCGGCCAACAGCGCGGTCATCGGCGTGGTCGGCGCTTCTTCCAGCGGCAGGATCAGGCTGAAACTGCTGCCCAGGCCCAGCTCGCTGACCATGCGGATGTTGCCGTTCATCAATTCGGTCAGGCGTTGACAGATCGGCAGGCCCAGGCCGGTGCCGGCGACCACATTGGTGTTGCCTTCACTCTGGTAGAACGGCTCGAAAATCATCGCCTGGTCTTCCTGGGCGATGCCTTTGCCGGTGTCCGAGACCTGCCACAACAGGCTGGAGCGTTCACCGTCACGGCCAAGTACCTTTACCCGCAATACCACGCGGCCGTAGTCGGTGAACTTCACCGCATTATTGAGCAGGTTATTCAGAATCTGGCGAATGCGCGTCACGTCGCCGATCAGCCGTTCGGGCAGCTTCGGGTCGAAGCAGGCATACAGCTGCAAGCCTTTGCCTTGAGCGGCTGCGGCATAGCCCTGAATGATTTCATGCACCAGCTCCAGCGGTGAAAACTCGCTCATTTCCAACGCCAGTTGCCCGGCTTCGATCTTCGACACATCGAGCACATCGCAGATCAATTGCAACAAGGTCGACGACGAGCCTTCGATGGCATGCAAGTAGTCCCTTTGCTGCGCATCCAGTTGTGTGCGCGCCAGCAGTTCGAGGGTGCCGAGCACGCCGTACAGCGGCGTGCGGATTTCATGGCTCATGGTCGCCAGGAACAGGGTCTTGGCGGCGTTGGCAGCGTCCGCCGAGTGGCGTGCTTCTTCCAGCGCTGCTTCGACTTGCTTGCGCGCACTGATATCGCTGAACGCGCAAAACAGCACGTCCTCGCCTTTATAGCGGGTGGGGGCACTGCTCAGGTACAGGTGGCGGCCGTCGATGGTTTCAAAGTAATCACTGCGTTCGCATGGGCCTTGGGCGAAGGCTTGCTCGATCCAGCCGGCCCGCAGTGCCTCGCGCTCCGGGCCGTTGCCCAACCATTGCTGGGCCAGGGTGTTTTCCAGCACCACCTGGCCGTCGGTGCGGCGCAGCACGCAAAGGGCCACGGGCGCGATCTGGATCACATCGCGGCCAAAGGCTTCGCTTTCGATCAACGCCTGGATGCGATGGATCGACGGAATAATGAAACGCTGGTCGACGCGGCGCATCACCAGCCAGATCAGCGTGAGGCTGAACAGGCAGAACAACAACGAGCCGAGCAGCTGTTTCCACAGGCCGGTGACCACCGCGCGCAGGTCGATGGAATACATCAACTGCCATTCCGAAGACTTCAAGTGCTTGCGAATCACCAGGTGGTCGGGCAGCAAACCGTTGCCGACAAAGCCAAAAAAGCTTTCCTCGCCGGGCCGCAGGTGTTGCTGTTTGAGCTGGGTGTCGGTGCTGTTGGTAAACACCAGCATGCCCTGGGAATTGAGCATCATGAACTCACCGGCACTCTGGTCGCTGAGGGTTGAAGACACTTCACGACTTTCCATCTCAAGGCCGAGCCAGCCGGACTCAGGGTCGCGCTCGTCGAGGCGGATGAAAATGTAGAGGTGCGAATGGCCTTCGGTGTTGTCGCTCAGCCACAACTCGTTGAGTGTGGCCGGGTCGCTGTGCTGCAGGGCCTTGAGGCGGTTGAGCATGCACTTGGAAATCGGCAGTACCTGCGCGGTAGCGTCGTACAGCCGCGTCACCTGTGGGCTGGGGCCGGCGTTCACATACAGCAGGTTGAGCTGCTTGGCCTTGAGGTAGTCGCGCATGCGTGCGGTCAGCCAGATGCTCCACTGGTTGCCGGGTGTGTTGCCCAGTTCCAGGTGTTGTTCTTCCTCGGAGGAGGGGTAGAGCCTGGACTGTTTGCGCACCGCCGACAGGCTCAGGCTTTGCAGTAGCGCCTCGCGGTTGGTGAAAAAAGTATGGGCTTCGGCGATGGCGCTGCTCATGTAGCCGCGGCGCTGGGAGATGTCGTTGTTGAAGGTCGACAGCAGAAAGGTATAGACCCCGCTCAGGATGCCCACGAGCAGCACGCTCGCAAAAATACGAAGCAGCCTTCTGGCTGCTTCGGGTCGGGAGAGGACGGGGTTGATCTGGAGCAGGTAACTTTTCAATCGCATCGGCGCAGAGTAGTGGCATATCAATGCCAACGGCATAAGACGATCCTTAAAGTCGTCGGCTACTTGTAAAACATGTCCACCACCACTGCGGCTTCGAAAGCCCCCGGAATCGGCAGGGTGCGCCAGCTCAGGTCGGCGCGAAAATCATTGCGTGCCTGGCCGGAGCCCATCAGTGTCTGCAACGTAAACCAGTCATTGAAGGGCAGGCGCTGATCGCTGTCGGCGCGAGACAATGAGATGCCCACCGAGCTGTTGTTGGCCGGCACCAGCAAGCCGTTGATGACACTGCCGCCACCTGGGGTGGTGGCGAAGCGTGCATTGACGGTGTAGGGCGTGTCACAGACTTTGCGCAGGCTGAGGTTGAAGTTCGCGGTGCTGGCCACGGCGCCGACCTGCGCCTTGCGTGATGGGGTGGGGAAGTTGACGACACTGGGGGTAATGGTCAGTTCGGGCGCGCAGGGCACGAAGCGGATGTCGTTCATGCCGGTGACGATGTAGTTGAGGTTGCTGTTGGGGTTGGTGTTGAGCCCGCGTACGCCGTCGAGTTGGAACACGCGATATTGAGCCAGGGTGCTGGCTTGACCGCTGGGCGGTGTCTTGCCGTATTTTTCGATGAATACACTGAAGTTCAGGGTAAAGCGCGCTTTGTCCCAGCCTGTGCAATTGGACCAGTTGCAACCGCGGTCCGAGTAAAAACCGGTGCCGACCTTACCGGTGCTTTGGGTGATGGGCGCGTTGTTGTAGCGGATGCCTACGCGGATGCCTTGGCCGATGCTGACGTTGGCCGGGTTGACGTAGAAATACACTTCTTCGCGGCCGTGGTTGCGGTCGTCCTTGCACAACACATTCGTGGAGCGTGGGCCCGACTCCCAGATGATCGTACCGTCCGGTGCATCAGCCGCAACCGCCAATGAGGTGCCAAGCGGGTTGATATCGACATAGGCGCCGCTGCCATCTTCCACGCACGACAGTGCATAGCTTGTGGCAGGAAGGGCCGCGCAGCCGCACAGTAGAAGGGGCAGTAAACGTTTGGTGAGAGACATAAATGCAAGTTTCCCGCGATTGATCACTTGAGCACCGCGCTATGGCGGGCCTGCAAACCGATATCGTTGATGTCGGTGAAGTGAAGGGTGGATCCTGTAGGCAAAGCGGTCGCTGTACTCAGACGCTTGCTCTCAAGGGGTTTGAGCAGCAGGTAGTCGCTGAGCTGCTGGGTGTCCGTCTGCACATTGATCAACGACAGGTGGAATGCGCTTGGGTTGTGGGCGATGACGCTGTGATCATCGCGGCTCCACACCAACTGCTGCAGCGCCTCGGCCGAGCCTCCCTTGAGCGCCGGTGGCCGATAGAACAGCTTGAGCCGTTGGCGTATCGCAAACTGCACGCTGTTGGGGTCGGCGGATTTGAGCGGAATCTCCATGATATTGAGCCAGAACAGCGATTCGCGATCGGCGGGCAGGCCTTCACCGGCATACAAGATGCGCAGCATGTGATGCTCGCCTGCGCCCAGTTGCACCAACGGCTCGGTGGCAGCAAACGGCACGGGGCTGTCGGCTGATTCGTCCTCGCTGGTGATCCAGGTTTGTACCACCACTTGCTGTGAGGCCGGGTTGACCACGCTGATGCCGGCGGCCTTGTCCTGGCCATAATAAATCAGGCGTGTGCCTTCGATCTTCAGCGCCGCGCCGGCCGGCGGTGGCGCGAGCACCAGCAGCCCGCCGGCCAGCAGCATCATTCTGAGTAAAAACATGAACACAAAAATTCCATGGCAACGTGTGGGAACGCAGCCATGGTAGGGGCGGGTGAGTGCGAGGGCTTTGAGGCGATTCTTAAAAGCGTGCAGTGCCCGTTTCAGAATCGCCTTAAAGGCATGTTCGAGCCCCGACAGTTACCGTGTTCGACGTTGAATGATCGACGCTGATGCCCAACTGTCAGGTTTACCCTATGTCCAATAAAGCCTTACGCCTTTTGATTGCCGATGCAGACCTGCTGCAGCGGATCAAGCTGGAGAAAATGCTCAACCAGCTGGGCTACCACCGCATCGCCCCCTTGAGTTCGTTCGACGAATTGCAGGCGTTGACGCGCTCCGGTTGCGTGGCATTCGACCTGTTGATCATCAATACGGCGCTGGTGCGTTCGCGGCAGGTCAACCTGTTGAAGTACTGCCATGACAACCCATTGATTCGCCATACGCTGATCTACGACGGGCAATGCGCACAGAGCTCGGTGGTGTCGGTGTCGGTGAGCCAGACCTTGCACCTGTCACTGTCGCAGTCGCCGGATTTCAACTCCCTGCGCCGCTGCATGGAGATTGTCGACCCCCTGCATAGTCTGCCGACGGTTGAGCGACCGATGTTGCGCGCTGTCGACAGCCGGGTCGCTGCACCCTCGACGGCTGCGCGTAGCGTTTACCTGGGCGACCCGGCAGTGATGGCGTGCGCCGTCGGGTTATCGCCCAAGCGCTGAGCCGGTCTCAGTTGCGCCAGGCAGGACGGTAGTCTTCGGCCAGCGCCCAATGCGGCTGGCCGGGCTTGAGGCACACGCCGCCGACCCAGCGCTCATGCCCGGCGTGGTCCAACCAATAAGCCTCGCCGCCCAGCACTCGATGCCCCAATGGTGTCAGCGCCAACTCGCGGCGCGGCCAGTCGCGCTCGGTTGCGGTTTCTATCAGCAAGGGGGTCGGGCCGTCGATCAATGGCCGCAACAGCGCGTGGAACATCATGTCGCCCAGGAACGGCAGCGGCTCACGCTTGGCCATCAGTTCGGCGAACACCCGGCCGAACGGCACCGGCCCGGCCTCGGCGATGTAGCGCAGCGACAAGCGTTCAGTCAGTGACAGGCCATCCTCAATGCCGGGCAACTCCTGCAACTGGCGCAACAACGCGTTGGCTAGAAAGGGCAGGGCCGGGTGGTTGCCGTGAGCCAGTTGCGCAAGCTTGACCGGCGAGCTGTCGCAGTAAGCCGCCCAGGCCTGTCGGGCCAGTTGCACCGCTGCGTCATCGATCAAGCGTCGTTGGGGCCACAACCACGCCAATACATCGGGCGCCAGCTGGCCGATGCCGATAAAGCGTTCGACACCCGGAATACGGTCGACTTCGATCAGCTCGAGCTTTTTCGGCGCGCGCTCAAGACCGGCCAGCGCGCGGACCAGAAACAGCTGATCATAGGCGTCCGCTTCGCACCACAGCACGCTGTGATCGGCGCTGGCCAGGGCCTGCAGGTGGTCGTATTCATCATTGACGCGGTGGGCGACTTCAGCAGCGTCCAGGGCAAAGGCCTGGCTGATAAAGGCACTGCGCATCGCGCGGAAATCTTCACTGGGCACATCGCGCACCGGCCCCATGCATAACGGATCGGTGAGCATGCGGAACTGCCCCTTGAACCCGGCCAGTTGCAAGCTGTGGGCAATGTCACTGCCACAGCGCCAGTGGGTGGTGCGGGCTTCATCGCTGGCAGCAAAGTCCGGGTGGCGGGCGGCGAAGTCGATGGCGTCGACATGCGCCTTGAGTTTGGGCCAACTGCTGAAACCCAGCTGCCTGGCGACCTGCCATTGGGCCTGGGACAAGGTGGCGTGCGGGTCGAGGGTTTTCAGGCGTGGCAACAGTTCCTTGGCGCGCTTGCGCTGTTGCTCAAGGTTGAGGCGGCCGTCGGTATTCGAGGATGAGAGGCGTTGCGACATACGATCTCCTTGCACAAACCTTTTCCGCTTTCAGGTTGGGAGTCGTAGAAATGTGATATTCAGTCAGGATCCTGGGCGCAGCCCTTTCCGCGGAAGGTGGCGTGGAGTGCGCCAGGCACGAAATATAGGCAGTGGAGTTGTGGATTGCAAGCCGTCGAGCCGAGTACCGAGTTGATGACAGACACCGTATTGATCGAAACCCGCGCCCTCACGCGCAGGGACGAGCGGCGCCAAGTGGCGTTGCTGCAACCCACGGATTTCAGCCTGAAACGCGCCGACCGTGTGTCCATCACCGGCTCCTCCGGCTCCGGTAAAAGCGTGTTCCTGCGCGCGCTGGCGTTGCTGGATGCGCCCACGTCGGGGCAGATCCTGTGGAACAACCAGCCGATCGCAAATGCGCAGATTCCCCACTATCGCAGCCACATCAGCTACCTGTCGCAACGCCCGGCGCTGCTGGAGGGCACGGTGGAGGACAACCTGCGTTTCCCGTTCAGCCTCAAGACCCTGCGCACGCGCAGCTTCGACCTGCAAGCGGTGACCAAACTGCTGGAACATGCCGGTAAAAGCCCGGACTTCCTGGGCAAAAACGCCGGCGACCTGTCCGGTGGTGAATCCCAGGTGGTGTCACTGATCCGCACCTTGCAACTGAACCCCGAAGTGCTGTTGCTGGATGAACCGACGGCCGCTCTCGACCCCACGTCCTCGCGCGATGTCGAGGCACTGATCAGCGCCTGGTATGCCGCCGACAACGCCCGCGCCTATATCTGGGTATCCCACGACCTCGACCAGGCCCGGCGCATGAGCGCCATTCACCTGCACATGAGTGCCGGTGTCCTGAGCGGAGCCGCCCAGCCATGAACTATCAAAACCTCACGGCATTGGACATGGGCATCGCCGCCTCGCTGATCCTCATTAACGGCGCGCTGTCGCTGTTGCTGCGTCTGGGCCTGGGCCGCCAATTGCTGTGGGCGGCCGTGCGTACCGTGGTGCAATTGCTGGCCATCGGTTACCTGCTGGGTTGGGTGTTCGAGTTTGCCTACTGGTATGTGGTGCTGCCGCTGATGTGTGCGATGACCCTGATCGCCGGGTTATCCGCAGCGGGGCGTGGGCGCCGCACTTACCGTGGGCAACGGGTCGACAGCATTCTGTCGGTGTGGGGCAGTTCGTGGCTGGTCACGGCGGTGGGGTTGTTTGCGGTGATCCGTATCCATCCGTGGTACGAGCCGCAGTATGCGATTCCGATCCTTGGCATGATCCTCGGTAATACCCTCACCGGCGTGTCCTTGGGCATTGAGCGCATGACCCAGGAACTGACCTCGGGGCGCAACACCATCGAGATGATCCTGGCACTGGGCGGTTCACGCTGGGAGGCCGCCCAGGAGGCGATCCGCCAGGCCGTGCGCGCCGGGATGATCCCGACGCTGAACCAGATGACCGTGGTCGGCATCGTCAGCCTGCCCGGCATGATGACCGGCCAGGTACTGGCCGGCGAAAGCCCGGTGGACGCGGTGCGTTACCAGATCGTGATCATGTTTCTGATCGCCGCGTCCTCGGCCTTGGGCACGGTAGGTGCGGTGCTGCTCACCTACCGTCGGTTGTTTTCCAACAGCCATCGGTTCTTGCGCGATCGGCTAGAGGAACGCGCTTGAGCCTCAGGTGCTGGTCTGGCCGTCCCGTCACCTGACGCCCGCTGCTCAACCCACATGACGCTTTTCTGTGGGAGCTGGCTTGCCTGCGATACGGGCACCTCGGTACATCAGGTACACGGAGGTGATGCAATCGCAGGCAAGCCAGTTCCCACATTTGACCGGGCCCCGTCCTGCCAGAAGGCCGCCACAACGGTGAATCAAGCTCAGTCAGCCACACCAAAATCCAGCACCACTTTCATCGCCTGGGTCTTGTCCGCCGCCAGTTCAAACGCCTGCACCGCCTGTTCAAACGGCACGGTGTGGGAGATCACCGGTTTCACATCGATGATCCCGCGATTGAGCAAATCCACCGCCTGGGCAAACTCGCTGTGAAAGCGGAAGGTGCCGCGCAAGTCGATCTCGCGGCTCACCAGCAGGTTCAATGGCAACGACACATCGCCGCCGAGTCCGACTGTCACCAGCACACCCCGTGGCGCGATGCATTCCAGGCCATTGCGCAAGGCCTGGGCGCTTCCGGAGACTTCGAACATTACCTCGAAATAGCCTTTTTCGGCGGTGTAGCGCTTGAGCGCATCCGCGCCGTCGGCAATGTTGTGAGTGCGCGTGGCGCCCATTTTTTCGGCGCAGGCGAGGGCGCTGGCAGACAGGTCCACGGCGACGATTTCACCGGCACCGGCGGCGCGCAGGCTACCGATCAGCAGGTTGCCGATGGGGCCGCAACCGGTCACCAACACGCGTTTGCCGAACACCGCGCCGGCGCGTTGAATCGCGTGCAGGCCCACCGACAGCGGCTCGGCCAGCGCACCTTCGGCCAGGCTCACGTGGTCGGCCAGCCGATGTGCCTGATGCGTCTCGATCACCAGGCTCTGGCGAAACGCGCCCTGAATATGCGGAAACGGCATCGCACTGCCGTAGAAACGCATGTTCAGGCAATGATTCGGCAGCCCTTGATGGCAGTAGCGGCAACCGCCGCACGGGCGCGACGGCGATACGCTGATGCGCTGGCCGACCTTGAACAACCCGGCATCCGCACCCACGGCGTCGATCACCGCCGACACTTCATGGCCCAGCACCATCGGCTCGCGCAGGCGCACGGTGCCGAAGCCGCCGTGCTGGTAGTAATGCAGGTCCGAACCGCAGATGCCGCCACGGGCGATGCGCACGCGCAGTTGATCGGGGGCGAGGGATTGCGGTTCGTCCTGGGGGTCGACCCGCAGGTCTTTGGAGGCGTGACAGACGATAGCGTGCATACAATTCTCCGGATTACAGCGAAGCGGTGATACCACCGTCGACGTACAGAATATGGCCGTTGACGAAGCTGGCAGCATCGCTGGCAAGGAACACGGCGGCACCGGCCAGTTCGGCCACGTCGCCCCAGCGGCGACTCGGTGTGCGTTGCACCAGCCAGTCGCTGAACTCGGGGTTGGCCACCAGGTTGGCGTTCAACTCCGTCTTGAAATAACCGGGGCCGATGCCATTGACCGTCAACCCATGCGGGCCCCAATCGATGGCCATGCCCTTGGTGAGCATTTTCAGCGCGCCTTTGCTGGCCGCATACGGCGCGATGCCGGGGCGGCCCAGCTCACTTTGCACCGAGCAGATATTGATGATGCGCCCACGCTTGCGCGGGATCATCGCCCGCGCCACGGCCTGCCCAACCAGAAAGGCACTGTCCAGGTTCGTGCTGATCAACTCGCGCCAGTGTTGTTCGCTGTAGTCCTCCAGCGGCCCACGCCGTTGCATGCCGGCGTTGTTCACCAGGATCTCCAGCGGGCCGAGGCGCGCTTCGATATCCGCCACGGCGGCCTGGATCGCCGTGCTGTCGGTCACGTCAAACGCCTGGGTGTGCACCGTCAACCCTTCGGCCGCCAGCAGCGCCGCCGCATCGCGCAAGGTGCTGCGGTTGCGCCCGTTGAGCACCACCTGCGCCCCGGCCTGGGCCAGGCCGCGGGCAATCGCCAGGCCGATACCGGCACTGGAGCCGGTGACCAGCGCCAGCCGGCCATCAAGGCGGAAGTTGTCTAGAACGCTTTGCATGGCTACCTCTCCTAACGCTTCACACTACCAACGACAGCAGCATGATGAACTCCAGGGCGACAAAGGGATGGACCTTGAGGTGGGTGATCAACAATATCTATCCGATAATCGTGATCAGCGCGACCCGCAGCAGATACGTGGGGTCCGTGTTCGGATTGTTATAGGCCACGCCCCGTCATATCGTGTATGAATTGGGCTTACTTCACCCCAGGCGCTGGGCAGCGTCCAATTTTCATTTGTGATCGGGTGATCACCGTTTGTGATAACCGTTTCTAATGGCTGAGAGAATTTAATGGAGTTGAAGCACTTGCGCGCCTTCGTGGTGCTCGCCCAGGAGCTGCATTTCGGTCGGGCAGCGGCGCAGCTGTCGATCGTGCAACCGGCGCTGAGCATGCAGATCAAGCTGCTGGAAAGCGGCTTGGGCGTGCGCCTGCTGGATCGTAACCGCCACTCGGTCACACTCACCGAAGCGGGGCGGGCGTTCTTGCCTGAGGCCCAGGCCACCTTGCACCAGGCCGCTCGGGCGGCAGAGGCGGCGCGGGCATCCCACCGCGGTGAAATCGGCCGGGTGCGCCTGGGGTTTGTGTCCTCGGTATTGCCGCAATTGCTGCCGCAACTGATACGCGCGGTGCATCAGCGTTACCCGCGTATCGAACTGGAACTCAAGGACATGCCCGGCCCCGACCAAGCCGCCGCGTTAAAGAATGGCCAGCTGGATTTCGGCCTGATGCGCCTGCCGGCCGCCCACCCCGGCGTGCAGACCCGTGCGGTCTTGCGTGAGAGTTTCTGCGTGGCGCTGCCGATGGACCACCCTTTGGCCGCCCTGGAGTCCATCCAGCCTGCCGACCTGCTCACGTGGCCGGTGTATATCCTCGCCAGGCGTTACGCGCCGGGGTTCTACGATGAGTTTATCCAGGCCGTCGGCATGCCCTTGGACATCGCCAGCGAACTGGGTGAGTTCACCACCATGCTCGCGCTGGTCTCCGCCGGGTTGGGCATCGGCGTGTTGCCGCAGCAGGCGGCGCGGGCGTTGCCAGTCAATTGCGTGTCGCGGCCTTTGCAATTGGGTGGGTTTCAGGCCACCACGGGGTTGGCCTGGACCGAGTTGGACAGTGCGGTGAAGACCACCTTGTTCAACCTGATCGTGGAATTGTTTGGCGAGTGATTGTTTCATCGAGTGAAATGCTCGATTGTAAAGTCTGGTGATTCCATCGATCAGGGCAGCGGTGGAGTATGTGTGGCGTCAACACCCCCACTTTTGGAGCCTCTCATGTCCCAGCCTGCGATCAAGCTTTATGGTTTCCCCTTGTCCGGCCACTCCCACCGGGTCGAGCTGATGTTGTCGTTGCTGGGCTTGCCCAGTGAATTTATCCTGGTCGACCTCAAGCAAGGCGCGCAAAAAGCGCCGGACTTTATCGCCCACCTCAACCGCTTTGGCCAGGTGCCGGTGATTGACGATAACGGCACGGTGTTGGCCGACTCCAACGCGATTCTGGTGTACCTCGCCAACCAATATGGCAACGGCCAGTGGCTGCCGAGCGACCCTGTCGGCCAGGCTCGCGTGCAGCGCTGGTTGTCGGCGGCTGCCGGCCAACTGCACGCCGGACCCGCTGCTGCGCGGTTGGCGGTGGTGTTTGGTGCCGAAGTCGATACAGTCGCGGCCATCAGCCGTTCCCATGCGCTGCTCAAGCTGGTGGACGAACAACTGAGCCAAAGCCGCTTTTTGGTTGGTGAGCAGCCGAGCATCGCCGATGTGGCGTTCTACACCTACGTGGCCCACGCGCCGGAAGGCAATGTGTCGTTGGCCGACTACCCTCAAGTGCGTGCCTGGCTTGCTCGCATCGAGGCGTTGCCGGGGTTTGTCGGCATGCCGCGCAGCGCCGTGGGTCTGCAAGCAAAGTAATGTGAACCCCCTGTGGCGAGGGAGCTTGCTCCCGCTGGGCTGCGCAGCAGCCCCAATAAGGGCAGCGCATTAATTCAGGCAATACGCGGTCATTTTTTTGGGGGCCGCTGCGCGCCCCAGCGGGAGCAAGCTCCCTCGCCACGGGTGAGTAGTTTTCAGCTAATGAGAAGGCGTGCCGATGGATCGATTTCATGAGATGCAGGTATTCCTGGCGGTGGCCGAGGAGGAGGGCTTCGCTGCCGCTGCGCGGCGCCTGAAAACCTCGCCGCCCAGCGTGACCCGAGCGATTGCCGCCATGGAACAGCGTATCGGCACGCAGTTGCTGGCACGCACCACCCGCAGCCTGCACCTGACCGAAGCCGGCCAACGTTACCTGGAAGATTGCCGACGCATCCTGGCCGAGCTCGATGAAGCCGAGGAAGCGGCGGCGGGCAGCTACTCCATCCCCGGCGGCCACCTGACGGTGACCGCGCCGGTGCTGTTCGGCGAGCTGTATGTGGCGCCGGTGCTGGGGGATTACCTGGACCGCTTTCCCTTGGTAAATATCACCGCCTTACTGGTCGACCGTGTGGTTAACATGACCGACGAAGGCGTCGATGTGGCCGTGCGTATCGGTCATCTGCAAGAACTTGGACAGCAGGCCATAAAGGTCGGGGAAGTGCGCCGGGTGGTGTGTGCATCGCCCGGTTACCTCGACCAGCACGGTCGGCCGCAACGGCCTGAGCAGTTGCGTGAAGCCAAGATCGTCACGTCATCCTCCAGCCAGCTGGTAAGTGAATGGGCGTTCGTCGACGCCGGGCAGCCGTTGACGGTACCCATCGAGCCGCGTCTGGTGGTCACGGCAAATAATGCGGCGATCAACCTGGCGCGCCTGGGTTGGGGCATGACGCGGGTGCTGTCTTATCAGGTCGCGGCAGCGGTGGCGGCGGGGGAGTTGGAGGTTGTGCTGGAGGCTTTTGAACCGCCACCGCTGCCGATCCAGGTGGTGTTCCAGAAAAGCGGCCGCGTACCGGCCAAGGTCCACACCTTTGTGGACTTCCTCACCCATCGCCTCGGGCAGGACGCTGCCCTGAACCCGGCGATGAAGCGCCGCGGCTGATGGAACGCTATCGCGACATGCAGCTGTTTGCAGCGCTGGCTGATCAGCCCAGCCTGGCTTCGGCGGCGCGCCAGGCCCAGGTTTCCGGCCCGACCCTGATCCGTGCGGTTGCTCGCCTGGAAGCCCGCCTGCGGGTGCCGTTGTTGCAACGCAGCACACGCGGCGTGAGCTTGACCGAAGCGGGCAGCGCCTATCTGGCCGATTGCGTGCGGTTGCTGGCAGCCGTCGATACCGCCGAGGCTTCGGCCAAGGGGCTGCACGTGCAGGCCCAGGGCAATTTGCAGGTGTTCTTGCCGTTTCTGTTCAGCCGTTATGTGATGGCGCCGGTATTGGCCAGCTATATGGACAACTACCCCGACGTCCGCCTGGTGGCGCGCTACCACGACTACTACCCGAACCTGCACGAAGAGGGGCTGGATGTGGCGATCCTGGTCGGCGAATTGCCCAATTCATCGCTCATCGCTCGGCCGGTGGGGCAGGTGCGGCATATCCTCTGCGCCAGCCCCGATTACCTCGCCGCCCATGGCGAACCCCGACATCCGAGCGAGCTTAAAAAGCATCGGCTGATTGCCAGTGCCGACCCGGTGGCCTGGGATTTCCAAGGCTTGCAGCTCAAGGCCCGCGCGCGCTTGAGCTGTGCCAGCGTGCAAGGTGCAATCAATGCGGCGGTGCAGGGTGCGGGGGTGATTCGTTGCGTGAGTTACCCGCTGCACCAGCACCTGCAGAGCGGCCAGTTGCGCCGTGTGTTGCCTGACTTTGAACAGCCACCGTTGCCGGTGCATGTGGTGTACCGCGAGGGCCGCAACGCACCGATGCGCGTACGCAGTTTTGTCGACCACTGTGTGGCGGCGCTGCGTGAGCATCCGGCATTTCAGTCGGTGAAATAGTGGATTGCCAAGTGTGGGCATTCTCACGTTGGCAGGTGGGGCGCAGCATGGGCGCATCCAACCTGAGGTGCTCAACATGAACCCAGTCGAACAATCTCCCTGGCATGCCGGCGAACGGCACCTGCAAGCAAGCGCTGGCGCGGCTGAGCGCATGGCCGTGGTCGGGCTCAAGGTGATTCGCGATCACTTGCCGGAGCAGCATCGCGACTTCTACCCGCTGTTGCCCTACCTGATGCTCGGCGTGGTGGATCCCCAGGGCATTCCCTGGGCGACCATGCTTGAAGGCGCGCCGGGCTTTGCGCATTCACCCGACCCACACACCTTGCAGATCGACAGTTTGCCGTCCAAAAGCGACCCGGCGCTTGGCGCCTTGCACTTAGGTGCCAGCGTGGGTTTGCTCGGCATTGACCTCAACACCCGGCGCCGCAACCGCATGAACGGCCGCATCGGTGGTTTGGACCACGAAGGTTTTTCGGTCGATGTGGTGCACACCTATGGCAACTGCCCCAAATACATCCAGTTGCGGCCCGTCGACGGCATCGCCCGCAAGCCCGGCACCACGGTCGAGCGCCTCAACAGCCTGGACGCTGCGGCACAAATGTTGATCCGCAGCGCCGACACTTTCTTCGTCGCCAGCTACGCCGACGTGGATGGCGCACGCTCGGTGGACGTTTCACACAGAGGCGGCAATACGGGGTTTGTGCGGGTTGAAGGCGACGTGCTGACCATCCCGGATTTTGCCGGCAACCTGTTCTTCAATACCTTGGGCAATTTGCAGCTCAACCCGGTGGCGGGGTTGCTGTTTATTGATTTTGAGTCGGGCGATGTGTTGCAGGTTGCCGGGCGCACTTCGCTGATCCTCGACGGGCCTGAGGTGGCCAGGTTCGAGGGCGCCCAACGGCTGTGGACAGTGACCGTGGAGCAGGTAGTACGCCGCCCGGCGGCATTGGCGCTGCGCTGGCATTTTGCGGAGTTTTCGCCGCATAACCTGGCGATGGGCGGTTGGTAACTTCTGTGGGAGGTAGTGTTTACAGCATGTGTAATCAGTACCGAATCATCACCGACTTAAGCTCGGTGTAATCCTCGATAAACGCACTGCCAAACTCGCGCCCAACCCCCGAAGACCGATTGCCTCCAAACGGCACCGCCGGGTCGAGCAGGGTGTGCATGTTCACCCACACAGTGCCGGCATTGACGGCCGGGATCATGCGCAGCGCCTTGCCGAGGTCGTTGGTCCACAGGCTGGCGCTCAACCCATAAGGGCCGTTGTTCATCAGTGCCAGCAGTTCGTCTTCGCTGTCGTAGGGCAGGAAGGTGGCGATGGGGCCGAAGGTTTCTTCGTTGAGCAGAGTGTCGTTGATGCTATTGGCCAGGATCACGGTGGGTTCGAAGTAGGAGCCGGGGCGCTCGATCAGGTTGCCACCGTGAATGATTGTGTTTTTTTCGGCGCGGGCCTGATTGATGTAGCCGAGCAGTTTTTGCTGGTGCTGCCGGTGAGTCACCGGGCCGAATTCGGTGCGTTCGTCCAGGGGCGAGCCGATGTTAAGGGCGCTGAGGCGCTGGCTGAGCGTGTCGAGCACGGCGTCGATCTGCGAGCGATGCACGAAAAAGCGTTCGGCCGCCGCGCAGATTTGCCCGGAGTGTAAAAAACCGGCTTCGATGATGCCGCCCACGGCTTTGTCCACGTCCATATCGCGCAGGAATCCGGCGGCATTTTTGCCGCCCAGCTCCAGGGTTGCGCGGGTCAGGCCTGCGCCCATGGCGCTGCGGCCGACGGCGATGCCAGTGGGCACGGAGCCGGTGAACGATACCTTGTGGGTGCCCGGATGCTCCACCAGGCCTTTGCCGACATGGCCGCCGCCCGTCAGCACGTTGAGCACACCGGCAGGCAACCCGGCGTCGATCGCCAGTTCAGCGATGCGCAGGATCGTCAGCGGCGTGAATTCGCTGGGCTTGATGATGATGCTGCAACCGGTGACCAGCGCCGAGGCGAGTTTCCAGATGGCGATCATGGTCGAGAAATTCCACGGCACGATGCCCACCACCACGCCCACCGGTTCACGCAGGGTAAAGGCGGTGTAGCGCTCGCCATTGAAGGAGGGCAGCGATGGCGTGAGCGTCTGGCCGCTGATCTTGGTGGCCCAACCGGCGTAGTAGCGCAAAAAGTGCGTCGCCTGGTCGACCTCGAATGCTCGGGAAATCTGGATGATCTTGCCCGACTGGCAGGTTTCGATCTGCGCCAGTTCTTCGCGGTTTTGCTCCAACAGATCGGCCAGTTTGAGCAGCACATTCCCGCGAGTGGCGGGTGCGGCCTGGGACCACTGCTTAAAACCCCGATTGGCAGAAGCCACCGCCGCGTCGATATCCGCCACGTCCGCATCGGCAACCTCTGCGATCACCTGGCCGGTTGCCGGGTTGGTCACTGTCAGCGTCTGGCTGGCGTGGCTGCGCACGCTGACGCCGTCGATAAACAGCCCATGTTGGCGACGTAAAAAAGTTTCGACGTGGGGCAGCAGCGCAATATCACTCATGGCAGGTTCCTGGCAGTTCACAAAGGAAAACTCGAGGGTAACCAACCCTCCTGGAGGCGGCTTGACTGTGCCTGCCAGGTTTTATGCCTGTGCCTGCCGTGCTTGTGAAAAGTACAACCTTGCCTGCCGAATGTGCATGTTGCGCCGCTGCCCCGCGGCCGATACTGGGCCTGCATCCAGCGCCGCTCTTGACCTCGGAGCGCCTGCCGGACTTCCAATAATAAGCAGGGCTATCCATGAAAAAGCCAAACCCGCTGCTCGAAGACCTCAAACCTCTCTTGCCTGCCATTGCCGCGAATACCGCACGTGCCGAACAACTGCGCCAAGTGCCGGATGAAAATATCGCCTGGCTCAAAAGTATCGGCCTGCACCGTGCCTTTCAGCCCAAAGCCTTTGGCGGCCTGGAACTCTCGCTGCCCGAGTTCGCCGACTGCATCGCCTTGCTCGCCGGCAGCTGCGCCAGCACTGCCTGGGCCATGAGTTTGCTGTGTACTCACAGCCATCAGTTAGCGTTGTTCAGCGTACAGTTGCAGCAAGAAATCTGGGGTGCGAACCCCGACGCCACCGCCAGCAGCAGTATTGCGCCCTTCGGGCGTGTCACCGAGGGCGAGGGCGGCGTGTATTTCAGCGGTGAGATGGGTTGGAGCAGTGGTTGCGACCATGGCGAGTGGGCGATTGTCGGCTGCCGTCGCCAGAACGCCGAAGGCAACCAGGATTACTGCTTCGCCGTGCTGCCGCGCAGCGACTACCAGATCCGTGACGACTGGTACGCCGCCGGCATGAAAGGCAGCGGCACCAAGACCTTGATCATCGACCGTGCCTGGGTGCCCGAGCATCGTATCCAGAAAGCCAAGGACATGATGGAAGGCAAATCCGCAGGCTTTGGCCTCTACCCCGACAGCAAGATTTTCTACGCGCCGTACCGGCCGTATTTCGCCAGCGGGTTCTCCACCGTGAGCCTGGGCGTGGCCGAGCGCATGTTGGAGGTGTTCCGCGAAAAAACCAAAACCCGCGTGCGCGCCTACACCGGCGCTGCCGTGGGCGCGGCGACCCCGGCCTTGATGCGCCTGGCCGAGTCCACCCATCAGGTCGCCGCCGCTCGCGCCTTCCTGGAGAAGACCTGGCAGGAACATGCCGAGCACAGCGCCGCGCACCAATATCCCAGCCGCGAAACCCTGGCGTTCTGGCGCACCAATCAGGCCTACGCGACCAAAATGTGCATCGAGGCGGTGGACCGTCTGTTTGCGGCAGCAGGCGGCAATGCCTGGTTCGAGCATAACGAGATGCAGCGCCTATTCCGCGATTCCCATATGACCGGCGCACATGCCTACACCGACTACGACGTTTGTGCGCAGATCCTCGGCCGCGAGCTGATGGGCCTGGAACCTGACCCGAGCATGGTCTGACGGGTTTGCCACCACACTAATCAGGGCGGCCGTTTAGCCGCCGTCCGGGAGTCTTGCATGTCTGACAGCAGCCTTTTCGACCCACGCGCCTTTCGTCGCGCCCTGGGCAATTTTGCCACCGGTGTGACCGTGGTCACCGCCGCCACCGCCTCCGGGCGTAAGGTCGGTGTGACTGCCAACAGTTTCAACTCGGTGTCTCTCGACCCGCCGCTGGTGCTGTGGAGCATCGACAAACGCTCCAGCAGTCACGAGGTGTTCGAGGAGGCCAGCCACTTTGCCGTGAATGTACTGGCTGCCGACCAAGTGCACCTGTCGAATAACTTTGCGCGCCCGCGTGAAGACCGTTTCGCCTTGATCGAATACGAACCGGGCGAGGGTGGCTCGCCCGTGTTCGCCGACTGCTCGGCGCGCTTTCATTGCGAGAAATACCAGCAGATCGACGGTGGCGATCACTGGATCATGATCGGCAAGGTAGTGGCCTTTGATGACTTCGGGCGTGCGCCGTTGCTTTATCACCAAGGCGCTTACGCAGAGGTTCAGGCGCTGCGTCCGTGCGCGCCCGAAGGGCTTCAAAACGGTACGGCAACCACCAACTGACTGTAGACATTGGTGCCGTTACCGACGACCTGGTTGCCGCCGGTTTCGGCATCCTTGTTGGGCTTGTACAGGCCCATCAGCGGCGTAATGATCAGGTGCTCGTTGACCGCCCACTCGGCGTACAGGTCCAGCTCACGGCCATCCAGGTTGAGCTGGCCACGGGTGCTGACGGTGCTGTAGTCAAAAAACAACGCGCCGAGGGTCAGGTTGTCCAGTGGCTTGAGCTTGAACGCCACGTGCTGCACCCCCGTGTTGCTGTTGTAGGGGCCGGAATAGTTGCCCGCCACTTCGCCCTGAACCCAGGTACCGTAGCCGCGATTGAAGCCTGAGAACATGCCGTCCCAGTTTCTTGAGTAGCGCGCATAGCGATAGGTCAGGTCGGGTGACCACGGCAAGCCAGCGAAGGTGTAGCCGGCCTCGGCGTAACCGGCGTTTTGCTGGCTGTCGCGGCGGTCCTGACGCGCCAGTTCAAAGGCAAAGTGCGCGTTATCGATACCGGCATTGCCGCTGCCGCGCAGGCTATAGAGGTTCATGCCCTTGCGCTGGCGTTGCAGGTCAGTGGCGTAGCGCTCATCCACGTCAATGCCGTGAATATAAGTCAGGCCCAAGGTGCCCGGCGCGGCGCTGTAATCGAGGGTGCTGATGGCCATTTCGGTCATGGCTTGCGCCGGGTTGTCGGACTTGAGCCACATCAGGCTGCCGTGCACGCCGTCCTTGCCGCCCAGGCGGATCACCGCCGCCTTGTCGAACGCGTGGCGCGCAGCAATGTAGTAGGCACCGCCGCGATTGAACTCGCCATCGCCCACGCCCTTGCCCAGGTTGGGGCCGTCGTCGTTGATGATAAAACCGTCCCCCAGCGTGATGATTTGCCGCCCGAAGGACAGGTCGACGCCATCCTTGCCCAGCGCCGGAAACAGGTCACCGGAGCGCCAGCCGGCGAAGGCTTCGTCGAATTTGGTGGTGCGCTCGGTGCCGTTGGTGACCCCGGACGCATCGCCATCGCCCCAGGTGCCGGAACTCACCAGGTTGGCGGTGCCGTACACGCCGCCAAAGTTGCCCAGGTTTTGCTCGACGCTCAGGCCGTACTTAATGAACGCCTCACGCCAGGTCGAGCCGCCGCTGCGCCCGTCGTAGTTTTTCGGGCTATTGAACATGCCGTACACGGCGAGGAAGTTACCGGTGACCCTGGTGTCGGCATCGCTGTACAGCTCGATGGCTTGAACCTTGCCGACCAGCAACGCGATGCCCAGCCCTACCGCCTGGCGCAAGCGACGGTTTTTCAGTGTGTGCTCCATTGTTATTGTCCCCAGCTTGGTTAAGAGTGAGGGCGCATTAGGGCGAGCGCTGCAGGCGCAAGTCTTTCATTTGCGTGCCAGGGAATTGACCCTGGCCGCCAGGCAATACGCCGTGGCAGGCAGCAACAAAACCGGCGGCAGACAGGGGCAAGACGACCAACTTGGGTGGGGCGCACAGTGCTGGCACATTAAAAAAACGCTTTCGAGGACCCCATTATGTCGATCAATGACCGACTCACCGCGCACCTCAACCGGGGCACGGTAGGTTTTCCCACCGCCTTGGCCAGTACCATTGGCCTGATCATGGCCAGCCCGGTGATCCTCACCGCCACCATGGGCTTCGGCATCGGCGGCAGCGCGTTTGCCCTGGCGATGCTGATCGCCGTGGTGATGATGCTGGCCCAGGCCACCACTTTCGCCGAAGCCGCCTCGATCCTGCCCACCACCGGCTCGGTGTACGACTACATCAACTGCGGCATGGGGCGGTTTTTTGCGATCACCGGCACCTTGTCGGCCTACCTGATCGTGCACGTGTTTGCCGGCACCGCCGAAACCATTCTAGCCGGCGTAATGGCCTTGGTGAACTTCGAGCACCTCAATACCTTGGCCGAGTCCGCTGGCGGTTCCTGGCTGCTGGGCGTGGGCTTCGTGGTTGTTTTCGGGGTGCTGAATGCCTTTGGTGTCAGCGCTTTCGGCCGGGCAGAAATCATCCTCACCTTTGGCATGTGGACCACCTTGATGGTGTTCGGCGTGCTTGGCCTGATCGCCGCGCCAGCGGTGCAGTTGGACGGCTGGTTCGGCGTGTCATTGGTCGGCACCGACACGATCACCGTGCTGTCCCTGGTGGGTATGGCGATGTTCATGTTCGTCGGCTGCGAGTTCGTCACGCCGCTGGCGCCAGACCTGCGCCAATCGGCCAAGGTCATGCCCCGGGCGATGATGCTCGGGCTGGTGGGCGTGGCCACGTGCATGTTCATCTACGGCGCTGCAATGAAGCGCCAAGTGGAAAACGTGGTGCTGGACGCTGCGTCGGGCGTGCACCTGCTGGACACACCCATGGCCATCCCCAAGTTCGCCGAGCAGGTGATGGGGCAGGTCGGCCCGCTGTGGCTGGGCATCGGCTTCCTGTTTGCCGGCGCGGCGACCATCAATACCCTGATGGCCGGTGTGCCGCGGATTCTCTACGGCATGGCGGTGGATGGTGCATTGCCCAAGGTCTTTACCTACCTGCACCCGCGCTTTAAAACACCGCTGCTGTGCATCCTGGTGGCGATGCTGATTCCGTGTCTGCACGCGCTGTACCTGGGCGGCAACACCGACAACATCATGCACCTGGTGCTGGCGGCGGTGTGTGCCTGGAGTTTCGCTTATCTGCTGGTAACGGTGTCGGTGGTGAGCCTGCGCATTCGTCGCCCGGATTTGCCACGGGCCTACCGTTCGCCGTGGTTCCCGCTGCCGCAGATCGTCTCGAGCATCGGCATCTTGCTGGGCATGTGGTTTATCACACCGCCGGGCATGAACCCGGCGGATATCTACGTGCCGTTCGGCGTGATGCTGGCGATCACCGCCGCCTATGCGTTGTTCTGGACCCTCGTGGTGCAGAAGGTCAACCCCTTCAAGCCGGCCTCCGTGGAGGAGGTGCTGGCCAAGGAATTCGGCAATGAACCGGGGCATTCCCATGAAGGTTATAGCGACTTTGCGGCAAAAGCTGTTTGAGCTGTTTCGCGCGGATCGTGCGCCTTCCGGCTATCGGCCTGGGGTAACGCTGGAGCGTCTGCGGCGCAATTTGGGGCTGGCGACACTGGAAGTGGAGGGTGTGGCGTTCGAGATTGTCGAACGCGCCGAATCGCAGTTGCTGATGCACCTGGTCATGACCGAGTTCGTGCTGCATGTGCCTGCGACGACAGGAGGCACGGGCAGTTTTGCGGTGCACCATGGCGGCGCGATTCGGCGCACTGGCGTGCGTGTACGCCGGCGTGCAGGCAACCAGGCGCTGGGCCGTGAATTGCAGGCGCGTTTGCTGGCGGATGAGGCGTTGTTTCGGGCTTTGATGCCGCTGGATTTCAAGCGCCTGCGTATCGAGTTGCAGGACCAGCAATGGTGTGTGCGCCTGGAACATATGGGCGGCAGCGAGGTGGTCAATCGCCTGCCGGCGTTTCGGCGTTACATTGCCCTGAGCCCTGTGCAGAGCGAGCATTTGCTGGTGACACTGGTGGGGCTGCAACGGGTGTTGTCGAACCTCTGATTGGCATCAATAGTGCTTCTGCAAGGGTAAACCGGTAGTTGTTGCGCGCATATAGATAACATGTTAACTATTGCAGCAGAACAACAAGAACAAGCCATTGCGGAGGCACCCCATGAGCATCCAACAGCAGGCACACGACGGGCTGGACAGCTGGAACCACGAACTGCGCGCTGCGTGTGGGCACTTCGACACGGAACTGGCCTTCAACCGCTCGCTGTTTATCGGCGAGATCAACAACTTGCCCCGTGGCCTGGCGATCCTGCGCACCAATGCCGGGCTGATCAAGCGCCCCACGCACCATGCCGACCACGACAACGACCAGGAGTGTTTCCTGGTCAGCCAGCGCAGCGGTTATTCGCAAATTGTGCAGAACGGCCAGATCCTGCAACTGGCGCCTGGCGAGATGCTGTTGATGGACTCGGTGGGCTCCATCGAGATTACCCCTTTTGGCTTGATCGAACACGCGTCGCTGTCGCTGTCGCGGCCTGAGGTGTGCAAGCACTTGGGCGGGGAGTCGCGCGCGTTTGGCAAAATTTCTTCGACCAAGGCCTGTGGGCGCATGTTGCATGTGTTGATGGACCAGCTGTGCAAGGACGATACGGCCGATGGGGCGGGCGAAGTGGCGGCGCTGCAGACGGCGTTTGTGTCGCTGTTGGGTTCGGCGCTGGAGCAGGGTGACGAGTGCCGCGAAGGGCTGGCGGCGTTGCAGGGCAATAACCTGCGCAGCTATGTGCAGAAGGTGATTGACGAGTCGCTCAGCCAACCCGGCCTGAGCCCGGTGGGTTTGGCCAACCGGCTGAATATTTCGGTGCGGCATTTGTATCGGTTGTTTGAGGAACAGGATGACAGTGTGTGCCGCTATATCCAGCGGGCGCGGCTCAAGCGCAGTGCGGATGACCTGACTAACCCGTTTTTGCGCAGTGAGTCGATTACGTCGATTGCGTATAAGTGGGGGTTTACGGATTCGGCGCATTTCAGCCGATCGTTCAAGAAGCAGTTTGAGCTGTCGCCCAAGGATTTCCGGTCCAGCCGGTTGCAGGCGGTGGGGGCGTAAGAAAATGCGTTGTGGGCTGGTGTGGGAGCTGGTTTGCCTGCGATGGCATCACCGCAGTGTGACTGACACGCCGAGGTGGCTGTATCGCAGGCAAGCCAGCTCCCACATTGGAATTGGGTTTTAGACTTCTGGCAGGGTTGAACCGCCATCCACCACTAAGGTCTGGCCAGTGATGTAGCCCGCCAGATCCGAAGCCAGAAACACCATCGCCCCAGCAATATCCTGCGCCGAACCCAGGCGCCCCAACGGCACGCGCCCGGCAATGCTGTCATTCAACGCAGCATCACCCAGGTTCCCCATCGCTGGCGTAGCGATCATCCCCGGCTCCACACCATTGACCCGCACATTCAACGACGCCAATTCCAACGCCGCATTGCGGATAAAACCATTGACCCCGGCTTTCGACGCCGCATAGTGAGTGAGCCCCGGATAACCCACCCGATTGCCAGTGACTGAAGACGTCACCAGTACGCAACCACGGCCTTGCTCACGAAACATCGGCAACGCCGCCTGAGTCAGCCAGAACAACGCCGACAGGTTCACCGCCAAGGTGCGCTGCAGAATCTCTGGGGTAATGTCGTCAAACGCCGTCAACGGAAAATACCCGGCGTTGTGCACCAGCACATCCACCCGTGCCAGCCCCTGAACGCAAGCAAACACCGCGTCCGACTCCGCCAGGTCAACTCCGACGGCCTCCACGCGATAACCCTGTGCACACAGCTCAGCGGCCACAGCCTGGGCCTGTGCCAACATCCGATCGGCAATCACCACCTGCGCGCCACGTTGGGCAAACGCGTCGACAATGCCCAATCCAATGCCCTGGGCGCCGCCAGTTACCAGCACCACTTGCCCGCGGAAATCCAGGTCACGGCGCATGGCTGGCCTCCAGGCGCGTGAACGCCAAGGTCGGCACATCAACAATGCTTGAACCGCCGTCGGCCACTATCGTCGCCCCGGTGATGATCGATGCATCGCTGGACGCCAGGAAGCGGCAGACCTTGGCAATTTCCTCGGGCTGGGCGGCCCGACGCAGTGGCACGTCGGCGCAAACTCGTGCATAGGCCTGCTGCAAGGTATCGCCATAGGCGTCCATCAAGGGCTGCATTTCCGCATCGGCCATGGGCGTTTTTACCCAGCCGGGGCACACGGCATTCACCCGCACACCGTGAGGCCCGTAATCGCGCGCGAGCGAGCGGTTTAGCCCCAGTAGCGCATGCTTGGCGGTGGTGTAGCCGCAGACTTCCGGCCCCGCCGCCAAGGAGGCGATGGAGCCGATCAGTACGATGTTGCCCGCACTTGCCTGCAACAACGGCAAGCAGGCACGGGCGCTGTAGAACGCGCTGTCGAGGTTGCTGCGCAGGGCGCCTTCCCAGGTGGCGGAGCTGGTCTGGGTGGCGCTGCCCAAGCCATGGCCACCGGCGCAGGCCAGCAGCACATCGAGGCGCCCGTAGTGCTCATGGATCAGCCGGATAAACCCGTCCCAGGTGCCAGGACAGGCGGCATCGCCCACCAGGATCAAGCCGCCGGTGTCGCGCGCCACCTGTTCCAAGGGTTCACGGCGCCGCCCGATCAACACCAGCTGCGCACCTTGCTCGGCATACAGGCGCGCGCAGGCGGCGCCGATGCCGGTGCCGGCCCCGGTGATCACCACCGTGCGCGGCTCAGTCACGGGGGTACTCCGTGCGGTTAAGCACCTGGCAATACGAGCTGATCGGGAAGTTCGACAGCGCATCGAACGACGCCCCGGCATAGCCGAAGATCTTGCCGTCGCTGCGGTGCTGTTGCAGGTCGATCAACACCAGTCCGAGGGTGGGCACAATCTTCTCCTGCCACACAAACAGGTACAACTGCTCGGCGATCTTGTAGTAATGGCAGCGGTCGATGTCGCACAGGCCTTGCTCCACGCCCTTCAAGCATTGCCAGGCGTAGAAGCGCTCATTGAGGTAGATGTGCTCGTAGACCTCACTGGGGCTGTAGCGATATTGGTTACGCAGGCCCACCAGCTCATCGGTTGGCGCGTGCTTGCAGTGGCCGTCCTGCCACGGGCGGTCGAGGCTGCCGTGCAGGAAGTCGACCTGCACCGAGGTCAGCGGTTTGCCGGCCAGGGCTCGGTGGTAGAGACCTTCGTGGGTCTCTGCCGGGTCCGGCATACGCCCGATCACGGCAGTAAAGGACGCATTCGGCGTATCCAGCACCAGGCTGATCGACCAGCTTTGGCCAGCCTCATGCTTGATGAAGTCGACCAGGTACAGGCCCGCTCGAATCGAGGTGGCGCGGTAGGCTGCGCTGCCGCTGGAATGACCGTCGGCGGCGTGCCAATTAAGGCGCTCCGGCGCGAAACGGTGCTCGATCTGCCAGCCATTTTCAAAGTGCAGGGTGAAGGTCTTGCCGGCCAGCTCGGCCAGGTTCGGCAGTATAAAGGCTTGGGGAGCGAAACCGTCGGCCAGGGCGCCCACGGTGATCCAGTCTGGGGAACTCGTCATGGGAGGCCTCCTCAGGCAACGGCGAAGTAGTGTTTGACGAAATGCTCGCTGACCACTTCCCACAGCACGGGCGTGCCCTTGGTCACGAACCAGCTGTCGCCGGCCTTGAAACGCGTCGATTGACCGGTGGATTCGTCGGTCAGCACTACTTCGCCGCTGACCACCGTGGCCTGCTCGGCAAACGGGTAGACCATGCGGAACTTGCCCTGGGTCGTGCCAAAATATGCGCTGCTGACCGGGTCGGTGGGCGCGCCGAAGGTCATCTTGCCGAAGGCTCGCACTTCGCCTGCAAGGATCTCGGAGCCGAGGTCGGCCACGGTGCCCCAGGCATCGAGTTCAGACAGCTGGACGTTGTGCTTGATGGTGGTAAGGGTCATGGCAGTTGCTCCTGATGAGTAAAAAGGGGGTTAGCGGCGCCCGTTCCAGTAGCCGGAAAGTTGGTGCCAGGATTTGCCCGCCGTTAGCAACAGAGGGCGGATCGCGTCCTTGCCGATGATGGTCGGGCGGTGAATCGAACTGACCAGGTCATAGCGTGCCGAGCCTTCGCTCATACCTTCGGCCAGGACCTTGCAGATGATGTGGCTGGGGGTGACGCCAAAGCCCGAATAGCCCTGTACGAAAAACGCATTGCTGCGTCCCGGCAAGGTGCCTATCTGTGGGAACAGATTGGGGCTGCACGCCATCGGGCCGCCCCAGGCCAGATCAATTTTCACGTCCTTGAGGTAAGGGAAAATCTTCAGCATCAGGTTGCGGTTCCAGGCCTTGAGGTCACCGGGGATATGCTCGACCAAGGGTGTCGCGGCGCCGAACAGCAGGCGGTTTTCATTGGTCACGCGGTAGTAGTCGATCACTGGGCGAATATCGCTGTAGGCCCCGCGGATCGGGCTGATGCGCTGGATCAGCTCTTCTGACAACGGCTCGGTCATCATCTGGAACGCGTAAGTGTTGATGGTCGAGCGGTGCAGCTCGGGTTCGAGCTTGTTGAGGAAGCTGTCGCAGGCCCACAGCAACTTGCTCGCGCGCACCGAACCACGCCCGGTGCGCACGGTGATGCGCTCGCCATAGCTGACGTCCAGGGCCGGGCTGTTCTCGAAAATCCGCACACCGTGGCCCGCCAGCGCCGTGGCCTCGCCCAGCAGCAGGTTGAGCGAATGCACATGCCCGCCGCCCATGTGCAATAGGGCGCTGGTGTAGGCGTTGGAACCGATGATCTGCTGCACGTCGGAGCCACCCAGGAAGCGAATCTCGTGCTGGCTGTTGATTGACTTGAAGTCTTTCTCCCAGGCGCGCAGGGTTTTTTCCTGGCGGGCGTTGAAGCCCATGTAGCCGTAGCCGTGGCAGAAGTCCGCGTCGATGTTGTACTTGGCAATGCGGTTCTTGATGATGTCGGCGCCCAGGTCGCTGATCTCGAAGACCTGTCGCAGGCCGTCTTCGCCCACATCCTTCTTGATCTTCTCCAGGTCATGGCCGATGCCCGCCATGATCTGCCCGCCATTGCGGCCGGTGCCGCCAAAGCCCAGGTAGCGCGCCTCCAGCACAACAATGTTGGTGATACCTTTTTCCGCCAGTTCAAGGGCGGTATTGATGCCGGAGAAACCGCCGCCGATCACCACGACGTCGGCGTCGATATCCTGTTCCAGCGTGGGAAAGCCGAGGTTGTACTTCTTGGTTGCGGTGTAATACGTGGGGGTTTCAATGTTGATCATGGCGCAGCCTGAAAAGGTGAAGGAAGGCTCTAAAGCGGATGCCTCCATTAGGTACCCTGGCGGGATGGAAGTCTTGACCCTGCGTGCCCAGGCTTTTGATTCAGCGCGCCACGGGCAGCTGTTGCCAACAAGTTATAGCGCGCTGGGCGACCGGGAATGCTAGAGTTTCGTTAAATTATTAACTAAATAACCCGTGACCCTGATCCCTATGTCCAAACCTCGACAATCCTTGACGCTGGCGCTGCTGCAAGCCCGCGAAGCCGCCATGAGTTTTTTCCGCCCATCCCTGAATGAACACGGGCTGACCGAACAGCAATGGCGGATCATCCGCATCCTCGAACAGTACGGTGAGCTGGAGATTTACCAGCTGGCGGAACTGGCCTGCATCCTTAAACCCAGCATGACCGGCGTGCTGGTGCGCATGGAAAACGCCGGCATGGTGCACCGCCGCAAGGCCGAGCAAGACCAGCGCCGTGTACTGGTGACCCTGGCCGACAAGGGCAAGGCGAGCTTTGAGTCGATGAGCCAGTGCATGGAGGCCAACTACCAGCGTTTGCAGGATCAGTTTGGTGCAGACAAGTTTGAGGCGCTGCTGGGGCTGCTGGATGAGCTGAAGAACATCAAGCGCTGAATCACCACACATCCAAATGTGGGAGCTGGCTTGCCTGCGATGCGGACACCTCGGTATGCCTGGTAAACCGAGTTGATGCTATCGCGGGCAAGCCAGCTCCCACAGGTGTCTCAGTACACACTGCCTGTGTGGTTGGCAGTGGGAGCGCCGTTGAATTTCCCCGCCAACGCCTGCAACCCACGCATCAACACGGTGGTATCCACGCCCACCGCTACAAACGTCGCTCCCAGCTCGATATAACGCCGCGCCAAACCCTCATCGGCACTGAGAATCCCCGCCGCCTTGCCCGCCTGCACAATGCGCTTGATCGCATCTTCTATTGCTGCCTGCACGTCAACGTGCCCCGGATTACCGCGATGCCCCATCGACGCACTCAAATCCGCCGGGCCGATAAACACACCGTCCACGCCGTCGACCGCCGCAATCGCATCCAGATTGGCCAGGCCTTCAAGGCTCTCAATTTGTACCAACAGGCACATCTGCTCATCGGCCTGGTCGAGGTAACAGGCAATGCTGTTCCAGCGCGACGCCCGCGCCAACGCACTGCCAACCCCGCGAATGCCCTGTGGCGGGTAGCGCATGGCGCGCACCAGTTCGCGGGCCTGGGCGGCACTTTCCACCATCGGCACCAGCAAGGTCTGGGCGCCGATATCCAGCAGTTGCTTGATCAGCGCGCTGTCGCCGATGACCGGGCGAATCAGCGCCTGGCTGGGGTAGGGTGCGATGGCCTGCAATTGGCCGAGCATGCTGTGCAGCTGATTGGGCGCGTGTTCGCCGTCGATCAGCAGCCAGTCGAAACCGGCGTTGGCAGCCAGTTCGGCGCAGTAGGCATCGGCGAGGCCGAGCCACAGGCCGATCTGCACCTCGCCGTTGCGCAAGCGTTGTTTGAAGCGGTTGATGGGCATGTTCATGGCTAACCTCCAGGGCTCAAACGAAACGGCAGGCAATTGACCCGAGCATGTCGTAGTCGACATGGAAGGTATCGCCAGGGCGGGCCGCCACCGGGCGGGTGAATGAGCCACCGAGGATCACTTGCCCGGGCAGTAGCGTGACGTCGTACGCGGCCAGCTTGTTGGCCAGCCAGGCCACGCCCTTGGCCGGGTGGTTGAGCACCGCCGCTGACACGCCGGACTCTTCGATCACGCCATTGCGGTACAGCACCGCCGGCACCTTGCGCAGGTCGATCTCGGTGGGCCGCACGGCGCGGCCGCCCAGCACCACACCGGCATTCGCGGCATTGTCGGAGATAGTGTCGAAGACCTTGCGGGTAGCGTTGGTCTGCGGGTCGACCTGTTGGATGCGCGCGTCGATGATCTCCAGCGCCGGGATCACCCACTCGGTGGCGTCGAGCACATCGAACACCGTGCAGTTCGGGCCTTTGAGCGGTTTACCGAGAATGAAGGCCAGTTCCACTTCCACCCGTGGCACGATGAAACGCTCGAACGGAATGTCGCTGCCTTCGTCGAAAAACATGTCATCGAGCAGCGCGCCAAAATCGGGCTCGGTGATGTTCGACGAGACCTGCATGGCCCGCGAAGTCAGGCCGATCTTGTGGCCTTTCAAGCGGCGCCCGTCCTGGATCTTTT
Organism: Pseudomonas sp. OE 28.3; assembly: GCF_014268205.2. Lineage (NCBI taxonomy): Bacteria > Pseudomonadati > Pseudomonadota > Gammaproteobacteria > Pseudomonadales > Pseudomonadaceae > Pseudomonas > Pseudomonas sp. OE 28.3. The sequence continues at coordinate 4,445,663 of NZ_CP077082.1, read as the reverse complement.
GCGCCACCCAGGCGCGCTGGATGGCGTAGGCGTCTTCAATGGTGATGCCGGGGTAGTCGAGGGAAAACTGGCGCACCTGTTCGCGGCTGCGTTCGGCGCGGTCCAGGTGGGCGGCGGCGGCGAGGATTTGCTGGGAGTCGAGCATGGCAACGGTCTCTAGTGTGGGTTGACGATGGCGGCGTGGGTGCGCAGCACCAGCAGGCCGCCGAGGGCGATAAACAGGGCGAGTACGTAAAGCGCCAGGCTGGCGCTCTGGGTCGCGTCGCGCATCCAGCCGATCAGGTACGGCGCGAGGAACGCGGCGATGCTGCCGAACGAACTGATCATGGCGATGCCGGCAGCTTGGGTGGTGGTCGAGAGGAACGCCGGCGGCAGCTGCCAGAACATCGGCAAGGCGGCACTGGCGCCCATGCCGGCGACCACCAGCCCGCCCATCACCAGCAGCGGGTTGCCCGGCGCCAGGCCCGCCACGGCGATGCCGACGGCGGCCATCTGCAGTGGCACACACAGGTGCCACCGGCGTTCGCGATGGCGGTCGGATGAGCGCCCGCAACCGATCATGAAGAAGCAGCCGGCCAGGTAGGGTACGGCGCTGAGCAGACCGACCTGGCTGTCGCGGCCGATGCCGGCGCCGTGGATCAGCGTGGGCATCCAGAAGGCGAGGGTGTTGACCGCCAACATCACCGCAAAGTACACCGCCACCAGCAGCCACACTTGCGGGTCACGCAGGATGCCGCCGAATGAAGTGATGGTCTTGCGCTGTTCCTCGCTGCTGAGTTGGGTGCGCAGTTGCTGCTTTTGCGCGTCCGTCAGCCAGCTCACTGAATCAAAACCATCCGGCAACCACTTGAGCACCACCAGACCGAGCAGCACCACCGGCGCGCCTTCGATCAGGAACATCCACTGCCAGCCGCGCAGGCTGCCGACATCATGGAAGTTTTCCAGGATCGCGCCGGAAATCGGCCCGCCCAGCACGCCGGCCATCGGCACCGCAATCGCGAACAGTGCGGTGACCTGGGCGCGGCGGCGTGCCGGGTACCAACGGTTGAGAAACACCAGAATGCCGGGGAAAAAACCGGCCTCGGCCACCCCCAGCAGAAAGCGCAACACGTAGAAACCACGCGCACTTTCGACCCACAACATGCCGGTGGACAACAGGCCCCACACCACCATCAGGCTGGCTATCCAACGCCTCGGCCCGACCCGGTCCAGGGCCATATTGCTTGGCACGCCAAACAGCGCGTAGGCGATAAAAAACAGCCCGGCGCCGAAGCCGTAGACCGTGTCGCTGAAGTGCAGGTCGCTGCTCATCTGCATTTTGGCAAAACCGATGTTGATGCGGTCCAGATGGGCGAACAGGTAACACACCAGCAACAGTGGCATTAGCCGCCAGGTGACTAAACGATGGGTGCGGTCGTGCTCAGCCAGCACGTGGCTGGCAGTGGAATTGGCTGTGCTCATGGTGTTGTACTTTTTGTTTGAGTGGCCGTGAGAGGGGCGGCGGGGCTTAGCCCGTCGGGTTGTTCAGGAACGCATGCACATTGTTCTGCTTGAAATTGAGCTGCGGGTGCAGCTCGACCATCTCGAATGACAGCGCCAGCAAGCGTTGCGCTTGCAACGGGGCAAAGTGTGCGGTGATCACCGCGAACAGCGCTTCGGCCACCGCCTGGCGGGTGGCAAGGTCGCGGCCATGGCCGACTTTTAGGGTCATGTGTACAAAGGCGTAGTCGTGCTTGCCGTCAGCCATGCGCCAGCTGTCCAGGCGCACGCCACGGCTGCGAATGCCGCCGAGTGGGAACACGCCAGTGTCGCCCAGCACGTGATGGACTTTTTCAAACAGGCTGGGCAGATCGGCCTGTTGCTCAATGTTGTCGGTGTACTCGGCGATAAAATGCGGCATGGTTTTTCTCCCAGGTTTACAGCGGGAAAATCGCGTTGATCTGGCCGGTGCCCGAACTGCCGAACGGCGGCGTGATGATCTCGGCAGGCTTGGCATAGTCCGGCCCCCCGAGCAGGCCCAGGAGCATGGCGGTGTCGTGCATCTTGCCTTCGCCAAAGCAGTGTTCGGCGTAGTCGGGCAGCATCGCGCAGAACTCCTCGAAGCGGCCTTGCTTCCACATCTCCACTACGTGCAGGTCCACTTGCTTGTCGAACTCACGGGTCCAGTTATGGATATTCGCCTCGGCCTGGCGGTCATCCGAAAAGCGGTGGGACAGTGAACCGGAAGCCAGCACCAGTACCTTGCGATCACTCTTTTCGATAGCCCGGCGCACAGCGGCGCCAAACGCGAAACTGTCCTCCAGGCGATGCCAGGCGCACCAGGCCGCGATGGAGATGACCTTGAATTTCTCATCCTCCGGCACGCCCATGTGCATGTAGCGCATGGGCACCAGGGTGCCGTATTCCAGCTCCAGGCTCGGGATGTTATGGGCCATGCTGCGCACGCCGGCGAGGTTGGCTTCAGCGGCAATCAGCTCACCCAATTGCGGGTCGCCTGGGTAGGCGTACTCCATGTTCTTGATAAAGTGCGGCAGCTCGTTGCTGGTGTAGGTGCCCTGGAACTGCGCGCCACAGTTGACGTGATAGCCGCTGTTGACCAGCCAGTGCACGTCGAACACCACGGCGGTGTCGGCGCCCAGCTCGCGGGCGCGCCGACCGATTTCCTTGTGGCCGGCGATCGCCGCTTCGCGACAGCCGTGATGTTTGCCGGGCAACTCCGACAGGTACATCGACGGTACGTGGCAGATCTTCGCTGCCAGAACCACTTCGCCCATGATCATTCTCCTGAGTACTTATTCTTGTAATACCAGTGAGGCCCCTTTGGGAGCTGGCTTGCTCTGGTGCTACACACCCCAACGCGGGATGTGATGGCTGCCCATGGAAATGCACACGTTCTTGATCTCGGCAAACACTTCAAAGCTGTACTGGCCGCCTTCGCGCCCGGTACCGGAGCCTTTGACGCCGCCGAACGGCTGACGCAGGTCGCGCACGTTCTGGCTGTTGATAAATACCATGCCGGCTTCAATTCCGCGCGCCAGGCGATGGGCCTTGCCGATGTCCTGGGTCCAGATATACGAGGCCAGGCCGTACTCGGTGTCGTTGGCCAGTTGCAGCGCCTCGGCCTCGTCCTTGAATGGAATCAGGCACACCACCGGGCCGAAGATTTCTTCCTGGGCGATGCGCATCTTGTTGTTCACATCGGCAAATACGGTCGGCTGGATAAACTGGCCTTTGCTCAAATGCGCGGGCAGATTGGCCGGGCGTTCCAGGCCACCGGCGAGCAAGGTGGCGCCTTCTTCCAGGCCAATCTTGATGTAGCCGGTGACCTTGTCGTAGTGCGCCTGGGTGATCATCGAGCCGACCTGGGTTTTCGGGTCTTGCGGGTCGCCGACGATCAAGCGTTTTGCGCGTGCGGCAAACTCGGCGACAAACTGCGGGTAGACACTCTCCTGGATAAAGACCCGGCTGCCGGCGGTGCAGCGTTCGCCGTTCAGCGAAAAGATCGTGAACAGCGCGGCATCCAGGGCGCGTTCAAGGTCGGCGTCTTCAAAGATCAGCACCGGCGACTTGCCGCCCAGTTCCATCGAGTACTTTTTCAGCCCGGCGGTTTGCATGATCTTCTTGCCGGTGGCGGTGCCGCCCGTGAAGGAGATAGCGCGCACGTCCGGGTGGCGCACCAGTGCATCACCGGCGGTGGCGCCGTAGCCCTGGATTACGTTGAGCACGCCGTTGGGAATTCCGGCTTCCACCGCCAGGCGCCCGAGTTCATTGGCGGTCAGCGGCGACAGCTCGGACATCTTCAGCACTGCTGTGTTACCCAGCGCCAGGCACGGCGCGGTCTTCCAGGTGGCGGTCATGAACGGCACGTTCCAGGGCGACACCAACCCGCACACGCCCACCGGCTGGTAGAGGGTGTAGTTGAGCATCTGATCGTCCACCGGGTAGCTGTGGCCGTCCATGCGCGTGCAGACTTCGGCGAAGAAATCAAAGTTGTGCGATGCGCGGGGGATCAGCACGTTCTTGGTCTGGTGGATCGGCAAGCCGGTATCGAGGGTTTCCAGCTCGGCCAGGCGCGGCACGTTCTGCTCGATCAACTCACCCAGTTTGCGCATCAGCCGGGCGCGTTCTTTGGCCGGGGTGTTGGCCCATTTCGGGAAGGCTTCTTTGGCGGCTGCAACGGCCTGCGCAACTTCCTCGGCGCCGCCGCTGGCGACTTCGCCAATGGCTTCGCCGGTGGCCGGGTTGTAGTTGATGAAGGTGTCTTTGCTTTCGACCTCACGGCCGTTGATCCAGTGTTTGATCATGCTGCTCACGCCTCTTTACGGGCGGAGAAAAACTCCGCTTCGCTGACAATTCGGTTGACCAGGCGACCTACGCCTTCGACTTCCACCACCACTTCATCGCCCGGCACCACATTGGCCAGGCCTTCGGGCGTGCCGGTGGCGATCATGTCGCCGGGTTGCAGGGTCATGAAGCTGGAGAGGTACTCGATCAGGTAGGGGATATCGAAAATCATGTCGCGGGTGCTGCCTTCCTGACGCAGTTCACCGTTGATCCAGGTGCGCAGGGTCAGGTTGCTCGGGTCGGGCACGTCCGCGACATCGACGATCCACGGGCCGACCGGGGTGGTGGCGTCACGGTTTTTCACGCGCAGGTTGGGGCGGTAGTAGTTTTCCAGGTAGTCGCGGACCGCATAGTCGTTGCACACCGTGTAACCGGCCAGGTAGTCCAGGGCATCCGCGCGCTTGACGTTGCGCGCGGTCTTGCCGATGACCGCCACCAGCTCGCACTCGTAGTGCATGTAGGCAACGTTATCCGGGCGCCAAGTGACTTGGCGATGGCCGGTGTAGGTGCCCACCGACTTGATAAATGCCAGCGGTTCGGTGGGCGGTGTGAAGGCCAGCTCGGCAGCGTGGTCGGCATAGTTCAGGCCCAGGGCGAACATGCTGCCGGTGGCCGGTGGCAGCCATTGCACCTGTTGTTCGGCGAGCAGGCGGCCGTCGTTGAGGCGCACGCTGCAATCAGCCTCTACCTGTACGTGATGGGTTTCGCCTTCAAAACGGATACGAGCGTGTTTCATGCGTGTGCCTCCGCCTGCACGGTGTTGGCCAGGCGACCGATACCGTTGATTTCAACCTCAACCTGGTCCCCAGGCTGCACATCCACGCGGCCCTCCGGTGTGCCGGTGATCAGCACATCGCCGGGGTATAGGGTCATGAACTCGCTGATCTCGGCGATCAATTGCGGGATGTCGCGCACCCAATGGGTCGTCGAGTTTTCCTGGCGCAGTTCGCCGTTGACGAACAACTTGAGGCTCAGTTGGTTAGGGTTTGCAACTTGATCACGCGGGATCAGCTCGGCGCTTAACGCGCAAAACCCGTCACGGCATTTGGCTTTGACGGCGGGGCGGTAGTAGCTGTCTTCCGGCAGGCTGAATTCATTGACCACCACATAACCGGCCACATGCGCCATGGCGTTTTCCAGGCTGACGCGGCTGGTGCGCTGGCCGATCACCACGCCCAGCGCCGGCCCCGGTTGCAGGCGTTCGCCCGCGGGATGCAGCACTACACCGCCATGCTTGTTGCGTGTGTTGGGGGTCTTGATAAACAGCACCGGCTTGGCAGGCGGCTTCTGGTAGGGCGCCTGCTGGAAGGCGGCGAGATGCTGGTCCAGCAGACCCTGGTAGTTCAGCGCAACGCCGAACAAGGTGCCGCTGGCAACATCATGCAGGGTACGGCTCATGCGTTTCTCCTGGCGGTGGCGACTGCTGCATAAGCAGTTCGTTAATGTGTTAACGTTATAATTAATATGTTAACTACCGTCAAGCGTGGCAAAATCCGGCGGGATCAAAACAATAAGAAGAGTGTTCTGTGAAACCGATTCCGAACATCAACATCGGGCAGGTCTACGACCAGCGTTACAGCGATGCCGAGGTGCATTACGACAAGCTCGGCAACCTGGCGGGGTTTTTCGGGCGCAATATGCCCGTGCATCGGCATGACCGGTTTTTCCAGGTGCATTTCGTCAAGAGTGGCGCGGTGCGGGTGTACCTGGATGACCGCCAGTTCGTGGAGTCGGGGCCGATGTTTTTCCTCACTCCGCCCACAGTGCCCCATGCGTTTGTTACGGAGCCGGATGCCGACGGGCATGTGCTGACCGTGCGTCAGCAACTGGTGTGGGCGTTGATCGACGCCGACCCCAGCCTTGCATCGGGCGCCGCCTGCGTGGCGCTGACCGCCGATGCCGAAGGGCTGGATCAACTCTTCGGGGAACTCAGCAGCGAGATCAACGCGCAAAGGGCAGGGCGCGCCGCCGCATTGGAGAGCCTTACCCGCCTGATCATGATTCGCCTGCTGCGTCTGTGCGCCAACAGCCTGCCGGCCCGCCCGACACGGCATGAAGACCTGCGCATTTTCCATCGTTTCAACGAACTTATCGAAGCCCACTACCTGGAACACTGGCCGCTGGCGCGTTACGCCGAGGGGATTGGCGTGACCGAAGCGCGGCTCAATGAGGTGTGCCGACGCCTGGCCGACCTGCCGTCCAAGCGCCTGATCCTGGAGCGGCTGATGCAGGAAGCCAAGCGTCTGCTGCTGTTTACCGGCAGCTCCGCGAATGAAATCTGCTACCAGCTGGGGTTCAAGGACCCGGCGTATTTCAGCCGGTTTTTCCTTCGTTATGCGCAGGTGACACCGGGGGAATATCGGCTGCGGCAGTCGGGCTTGGGTTGACGCTCCAGGCGCCGCCCAGAGCCGTGTACAGGTTCACCTCCGCGACCAGTTGCGCCAGCCGATCGACAATCAGCGCCTGCTGCGAACTGAACAAGGAACGCTGCGCATCGAGGAACGTCAGGTTGCTGTCCACACCGCTGCGGTAGCGGTGCTGGGCCAGGTCGTAATAGGCCTGGTTGGCGGCGACGAAATCCCGTTGCGCGTCCAACTGGTCGTTAAAGGTTTGCCGGGCGGCGAGGCCGTCGGCGACTTCCTGAAACGCCGTTTGAATGGATTTTTCGTACTGCGCCACCGTAATGTCTTTCTGCAGTTTGGCGTAGTCGAGGCTGGCGCGCAGGCTGCCGGCGTTGAAGATCGGCAGGTTGATTTGCGGCTGGAAGGTCCAGGTGCCCGCGCCGCCCTTGAACAGCCCCGACAGCTCCTTGCTGGTGCTGCCGGCGTTGGCGGTGAGCGTCACCGACGGAAAAAATGCTGCCCGCGCCGCGCCGATATTGGCGTTGGCGGCTCGCAGTTGGTATTCGGCCTGGAGGATATCCGGGCGCCGTTGCAGCAGGTCGGAGGGCAAGCCTGCGGGCAGGCGCGCCACCAGGTCATCAGCGAGCGGGCGCGACGGCAGGTTTTCATCCACCGGGCCGCCCACCAGCAGGGCCAGGTTGTTGACATCCTGGGCGACCTGGCGCTCATAGCGGGCCACGCTGGCGCGGGTGCTTTCTACTGCCGTGCGGGCTTGCACCACATCCAGTGCCGAGGCCTTGCCCGCGGTTTTGCTGCGGCTGGTGAGCTGCCAGCTGTGGTCGTTGGCGGTCAGGGTTTGCTGCGCCAGGGTCAGCAGCTCCTGGTCGGCGCGCCAGGTCAGGTAGGCATTGGCGACGTTGGCCACCAGGCTCAGTTGCGCGCTGCGCCGCGCCTCTTCGGTGCCCAGATACGTGAGCATCGCCTGCTCGCTGAGGCTGCGCACCCGTCCGAACAGATCCAGCTCATAGGCACTCAGGCCCAGGGTGGCCGAATAGTTGGAAGTGATCGCCGACTTGCCGGTGCCGGTCAGATCGCCCGGTACTTTCTGGCGTTTGCCGGCGCCGCTGGCCGATATCGCCGGGAACAGGTCCGCTCGCTGGATGCGGTACTGCGCCTGAAACGCCTGCACATTCAGCGCCGCTACCCGCAGGTCGCGGTTATTGGCCAGTGCTGCGCCAATCAGCTGTTGCAGCGCCGGGTCGTGGAACAGCTGCTGCCAGTCCGGCTCGACCGCCACAGTGCCGGCTTGCGCCAGGCTGTAGACCCCGCCTTGTGGGTACTGCGCCGGCACCGGCGCAGCGGGCCGCTGATACTCGGGGATCAGCGAGCAACCGCCGAGCACCCAGGCCATGCCAACGGTGGTGAGGGCGAATTTTTTCATCAGGCGCCAACCATCCATTTTGCCAGGCCATGGCGCCCGCTGACGCCCAGTTTGGCGGCGGCACGCTTGAGGTAGGTTTCGATCGAGCTGTTTTTCACGCTGAGTTTTTCCGCCATTTGCGGCACGGTGCCGCCGGTCAACAGGCCCAGGCACACCTCCTGCTCACGCGCCGACAGGGTGATATCGCTGAGGGACAGGCGCTTGTAGAACTCGCGCTGCAACTGTGACTGTTCCAGCTGGCTGTGGGCTGGTTCGGCCTGGCTGTGAGGGGCCTGGCGCAAAATCCGCGCATGCCGTTCCATCAACGGCAACAGGGTGTCCGACAAGCACTTGAGAAACGACAGTTCTGCCAGGGAAAAGCCTTGTTGGGTCGGCGGGCGGTAGAACGAAATCACGCAGCGTCGGTTGCCCTGGCGCGAGACCAGGTTGCACTGGTGCGAGGTGCCGCGTGGGTGTGCGCTGTTGGCCTTGGCCTTCATCTGGATCAGCAACGGGTCTTGCATGCGCAGCATTTCCCGTAGCAGCGGGTGGTCGTTCAACGCATGTACGGGCTGGGGCGCCAGCAGGTGTTTTTTCAACCCGGCGCTGCCCAGCAGCTGAATATCGATCGCGCTGTCACGCAGTTCGTCGAGTGTCCATTCACTCAGGTCGACCAAGTGAATCGGCACCCATTTATCCACCAGATGCAGCATGTTGGCGGCGAAATTTTCCTGGCCGCTGTTTGAAATCAATTCACCCATTTCGGCGTAGAACTGCGGGCTGTGGGCGCCGCCAATACTAGAAGTCAGACTCATAGCCATCTCATCCTTGATGTCGAAAACCGTCAACGGGTGCCCTGGGTCTGTGTGGGGCGGCCCGTACTCCTTGAACGTGACTCTTCTTCAGCGTCATTCGGCGTTCGAGATTTTATTTAGCCATAGCGATTTGTCCTACGTATGTAGCGGAAACGAGGGACACAAGCTGCCATAAAAACTACGTCATTAATTCGACGTTTCAGACGGAGAATTCCGCCAACGAAAAACCATGGCTAAAAATTAGAGCTGATTAACCAATTGATATTTATAGTAAAAATAAGTAATTGGGGCGTGTTGAGAAAAACTGACTGCGGCCATGTGTAGTCAATTTCCTACAGCGCTTTAATCGTTTCAGCAGTCAACCATCAGCCAAGCCCGTTTCCATCCATATGAATGTCCGGGTTTCGGGTGACAGACACCTTCGGATCGCCATGCTCAAATCCGGCAATTTTGGCGAAATGGGCCCGTGTGCGGCCGTGCCGGACTCCTATTGAGAAGGATCTTATGAAGCATTCCCCAAGCTTCCCCCTGACTGCCGCCCAGCAGGACATCTGGCTCGACCAACTGCGAGCAGGCGACTCGCCGTTGTACAACATTGGCGGCTATATGGATTTCGCCGGCCCCTTGGTGCCGGAACTGATCCAGCGCGCCGTCGAGTTGCTGGTGGCCAAGCACGATGCCTTGCGCACCCAGTTGCACACCGATACCGACGGCTTGCCTCGACAGACCTTCGACGCTGCGCTGACGGTGCAGGTACAACGGCACGACTTCTGCGCGCTGCACAACCCGCAGGCCGCGAGCCAGGCGCTGATGCAAGCGCAAATGGCCCGGCCCTATGCGATGAGTGGTGAACCGTTATTGCGGTTTGTCCTGGTCAAGCTCGATGACGACCACTACCGCCTCGGCATCCAGGCCCATCACCTGATTCTCGATGGCTGGGGCTTTGGCCAGGTGCTGCAATCCCTGGCCCGGCTGTACACCGACCTTGAACAGGGGCGGCAACCGGAGCCGTACGCCCCGTCCTATATCGACTTTATCGACACGGACCTGCGTTACCAGGCATCGGCCCGTTACGCCCGTGACCGCGCCTACTGGCTGGACAAATACCAGGTGCTGCCCGAGCCGCTGCTGACGCCGCGCCACAACGCCCCGGCGCCGAGCAACACCTGGGTGGAGCCGTTCCCGGTGGTGCTGCTCAACCGCATGGAGCAAGTCGCCAACCGTTACCAGGCCTCGGCCTTCCATGTGTTGCTGGCGGCGCTGTACGTGTATTTCACCCGCACCAGCCAGCGTGAAGAGTGGGTGGTGGGGCTGCCGATTCTCAACCGTTCCAACGCACGTTTTCGTTCCACCGTGGGCTTGTTCACCCAGGTCAGTGCAGTGCGTTTCCAGTTCGATGCGCAATTGCCGTTCAGCGCGGTAGTGCGCGGTGTGCGTGACCAGCTCAAGCAGGACTTTCGCCACCAGCGTTTTCCCCTGAGCGAGATGAACCGTGAACTGGGCCTGCGCCGTACCGATCGCGGCCAGTTGTTTGATTTGTCGGTGTCCTTTGAGCAGGACGATCACGACCTGCGCTTCGGCCAGGTCCAGGCCCGCGCGGTCAAGGTATCCAACTACCACGAGCCGCTGCCGATTGCCTTCCACCTGCGCAGCAACCGTTACCAGGACACTGCTTGCCTGCACTGCGTGTACAACGAGGCGTGGTTTCGCGAGGACGAGGTGCAGGCGTTGGCGCAGCGCTTTACCTGGCTGCTGGAACAGGGGTTGGCGAATACCGCGTTGACGCTGGCTGAGTTTGCCTTGGTGACGCCGGCCGAACAGCTCCGGTTGCAGCAGTGGAATGCCACCGCACAAGCGCCTGCCAGCGCGCAAACCCTGCATCGGCGCATCGAGGCGCAAGCAGCGCGCACGCCTGACGCCATTGCGGCGGTGCATCAGGACCGGCAATTGACCTACGCCCAGCTCGATCAACAGGCCAATGCCCTGGCCCACCAATTGCTCGAACATGGCGTGCAGCCGGATGACCGTGTGGCGATTGTGGCGCGGCGCGGGTTGGACACCGTGGCCGGGTTGCTGGCGATCCTCAAGGCCGGCGCCTGCTACGTACCGGTGGACCCGGCTCACCCGGCCGAGCGCCTGAGCTACCTGCTGCACGACAGTTCCCCGGTGGCGGTGCTGGCCCAGCACAACGTGCTGGCGCGCCTGCCGATGCTCGACGTGCCGATAATCCGTTTGGACCTGCCGACGCATGGCCGCAGTGACAGCCCACCGGTGGCGGTCACGCCGTCGAACCTCGCGTATGTGATCTACACCTCAGGCTCCACCGGTTTGCCCAAAGGCGTGATGGTTGAGCACCACACCGTGTCGAACCTGGTGGACTGGCACTGCCGCGCCTTCAACCTGCACGCGGGCAGCCAGACGGCCAGCGTGGCCGGCTTCGGTTTTGACGCAATGGCCTGGGAAGTGTGGCCGGCGTTATGCGTGGGCGCGACCTTGCACCTGGCGCCGGCACAGGACGACGCCCAGGACATCGACGCGCTGCTCGACTGGTGGCGTGCGCAGCCGTTGGACGTGTGCTTTTTGCCGACGCCGGTGGCCGAGTACACCTTCAGCCAGCGCCTGCAACACCCGACCCTGCGCACCCTGCTGATCGGCGGCGACCGCCTGCGCAGTTTCAGCCGCGCACAAACCTTCGACGTGATCAACAACTACGGCCCCACTGAAGCCACCGTGGTCGCCACCTCCGGGCGCGTCGAGGCGGGCCATGCGCTGCACATCGGCGCGCCGATCGACAATGCCACGGTGTACGTGCTGGATGAACAGCGGCGCCCGGTGCCGATTGGCGTGGCGGGGGAGCTGTATATCGGCGGCAAGGGTGTGGCGCGGGGTTACCTGAACCAGCCTGAACTGAGCGCCGAGCGCTTTGTGGATGACCCGTTCAGCGAGGGCCGGATGTACCGCACCGGCGATCTGGCGCGCTGGCTGCCCGACGGCAACCTTGAGTACCTGGGCCGCAATGACGACCAGGTGAAAATCCGTGGCGTGCGCATCGAACTGGGGGAAATCGAGTCCGCGCTGGCCAGCCATCCGGCGGTCCAGGAAGCCGTGGTGCAGTGTCGCGAGGGCCAGTTGTTGGCTTGGTTTGTCGCCCGGCACAGCGTCGAAATCGAAGCGTTGCGTGCCCATCTGCAAGCCTCGCTGCCCGATTACATGCTGCCGGCAGCCTATGTGCAGTTGGAGGCGATGCCGCTGACCGCCAACGGCAAGCTCGACCGCAAGGCGCTTCCTGCGCCCACCCAGCAAGCCTTTGTCACGCGCCAGTTCGAAGCACCGTACGAAGGCGCGGAAACCCTGCTGGCGCAGATCTGGGCTGAACTATTGCAGGTGCAGCAAGTGGGGCGCCATGACCATTTCTTTGAACTGGGCGGCCATTCGCTGTTGGCGGTGCAGTTGGTGCAGCGCATGCGCCAGGCCGGCTTGCATGCCGATGTGCAGGTGTTGTTCGGCCAGCCGACGCTCGCCGCGCTGGCGGCGGTCAGTGGAGGCAGTGAGGTACAGGTGCCGGGCAATCGTATTGCGCCAGGTTGCAGCCACATCACCCCGGACATGCTCGCACTGGCCGAACTCGACCAGCCGAGCCTGGATCGTATCGTCGCCGGCATCCCCGGTGGGGCTGCCAATGTGCAGGAAATCTACCCGCTGGCGCCGTTGCAGGAGGGCTTGCTGTACCACCACCTCACGGACGCGCGCGACCCCTATCAGCAACATGCACTGTTCAGTTTTGCCCGTCGCGACCAGTTGGAGGCGTTTGCCCAAGCGTTGCAGCAGGTGATCAACCGTCACGATATTCTGCGCACCAGCCTGGTATGGGATGCGCTGGAACAACCGATGCAAGTGGTGTGGCGCCAGGCGCAGTTGCGCGTCGAGCCGCTGCACGATCAGCACGCACCGCTGGATCTGCGCCAGGCGCCGTTGATGGCGCTGGATTACGCCGAGGAGCCGCACAACCAGCGCTGGGTCGCCAAGTTGCGCTTCCATCACCTGGTCAATGACGCCACTTCGACCACCGTGCTGGTGGATGAAATTCGCGCCCACTTGCTGGGCCAGCAGGCGCAATTGCCGGAACCGGTGCCTTACCGCAACGTGGTCGCGCAGGCCCGCTCGGCAGCGCGCCAGGCGGCACATGAGGCGTTCTTTCGCGAGCGCCTGGCCGACGTTGACGAGCCGACCCTGGCGTTCGGCTTGCAGGAGCGCCAGGCCAATCGCGCCGACATCGAAGCGGCCGAACGGCCCCTGGCAGACGCCCTCAACCTGCGCCTGCGCGCCCAGGCGCGAGCGCTTGGGGTGAGTGCCGCGAGCCTGTTTCACCTGGCCTGGGCCCAGGTACTCAGCCGGGTCGCGGGCCGCGATGATGTGGTGTTCGGCACCGTGTTGCTCGGCCGTTTGCAAGCCGGCGAGGGCGCCGACCGTGCCTTGGGCATGTTCATCAACACCTTGCCGCTGCGCGTGCGCCTGGCCGGGCAAAGCGTGGTCGCTGCGCTGGCAGACACCCATGCGCAACTGAGCGCGCTGGTCGCCCATGAACAGGCATCGCTGGCCCTGGCCCAGCGTTGCAGCGGTGCATCGCCGCTGTTCAACAGCCTGCTCAACTATCGGCACACGGCGGCGGACAGGGACCTGAACCTGGTGCCGGGCATTGCGCTGCTCAGCAGCGAAGACATCCTCAGCTACCCGCTGATGCTGACGGTCGACGACGTCGCCAGCGGCTTTCGCCTCACGGCCAAGGCGCCGCGCAAGGTCGGTGCCGAGCGCTTGCTGGATTATATCGAGACGGTGTTGTGCGGCCTGGCGGAAGCCCTTGAACACGCGCCGACCACACCCCTGCGCGAGGTACAGGTGCTGCCGGCCAGCGAACTGAAAACGCAGTTGCTGGACTTTAATGCGACCCACACCGACTACCCCGAAACCCTCACCGTCCAAGCCCTGTTCGAAGCCCATGCGCGGCAGATTCCCAATGCCATTGCGGTGCAGGCCGGCGAACGGCAGTTGACCTACCGCGAGCTCAACGAGCGTGCCAACCAGCTTGCCTTTCACCTGCGCGAGCGCGGCGTCCAGCCGGATTCGCGTGTGGCCCTGTGCGTCGAGCGCGGGCTGGAGCTGGTGGTTGGGTTGTTGGCGATCCTCAAGGCGGGTGGCGCCTATGTGCCGCTGGACCCTGGCTACCCGCGCGAACGCCTGGCCTACATGCTCAGCGACAGCCAGCCCGTGGCGTTACTGGTACACGCGGCCACCCGTGACTTGCCCGGCGAGGTGTCGATGCCCGTGATCGACTTCGACCGCTGCGCCTGGAACCAGGCACCTATCGGCAACCCGTTGGTGCCCGGTTTGAGCGTCGCCAACCTGGCCTACGTGATGTACACCTCCGGTTCCACCGGCACGCCCAAAGGCGTGATGATCGAGCATCGGGGCTTAAGCAACCTGATGCACTGGGGCTCCCGGTTGTGCCCGAATGCCCGGGGCGGCGCCTTGTTGCAACGTGCGCCGTTCAGCTTCGATGGCTCGGTGTGGGAGCTGTTCTGGCCGCTGACCAATGGCATGCGCCTGGTGCTCGCACGGCCCGATGGGCACCGTGAACCGGCGTACCTGGCCCAGGTGATCCGCGAGCAACAGATCAGCGTGATCAAGTTCGTGCCGGCGATGTTGCAGCAGTTTCTGGAACTGGAAGAATCCGCGCTGTGCACCAGCCTCACCGACGTGCTCTGCGGCGGCGGTGAGCTCACTGAAGCCCTGGCCCGAGGCGTGCAGGCACGCTTGCCCAACGTGCGCTTGCATAACGTCTACGGCCCCACCGAAGCCACAGTGGACAGCAGCGCCTGGACCCTGGAACCCGGCGCCGCCGTGCCGGCCCTGCAACTGCCGATTGGTCGGGCGATCAACAACACCCGCCTGTATGTGCTGGATGAACATGATACGCCGGTGCCCATGGGCGTCAGCGGCCAACTGCATATCGGCGGCGTCGGCGTTGCGCGGGGCTATTTGGGCCTGGAACAGATGACCGCCGAGCGCTTTATCGACAGCCCGTTTGTGGCCGGTGATCGGCTGTATCGCACCGGCGATCTGGTGCGTTACTTGCCCGATGGCAACCTTGAGTTCCTGGGGCGCAATGACTTTCAGGTCAAGCTGCGGGGCGTACGCCTGGAGCTGGGCGAAATCGAATCGCGCCTGGCCGCGCACCCGGCGCTGCGGGACGTGGCGGTGCTGATTCGTGATGAGCGTTTGGTGGCGTACTTTACCCTGCGCGGGCAAGCGCCAAGCCTGGAAGCCTTGCGTGCGTACGTGTTGGAACAGTTGCCTGAATACATGGTGCCGGCGGCCTTTGTGCAGCTTGATGAATGGCCGCTTAACCCGGCTGGCAAACTCGACCGCAAGGCCTTGCCGGAGCCTGGGTTGGAGGCGGTGGTGAGTCGCGCGTATGAGCCGCCGCAGGGTGAGGTGGAAACCCTGATGGCGGGCATCTGGGCCGACGTGTTGAAACTTGCTCGGGTAGGGCGTCACGACCACTTCTTCGAGCTGGGTGGGCATTCGTTGTTGGCCGTGAACCTGGTGGCGCGGATGCGCAAGGCCGGGTTAGAGGTGGATGCGCGCACCTTGTTCAGCCAGCCGACGTTGGCGCAATTGGCGGCCTGCACCACTGCTCAGGTACAGCGCGTAGAAGTGCCGCAAACCGCGATCCCCCAACTCAACCGCCGCCGCCGGATCTGAAGCCTGGAGGCGGGCGATGTGGGAGCCGGGCTTGTCGGGTCGCCGCATCGCCGCGATAGCGGTAGTTCAGGCAACGCCTCTGTTGCTGATACGCCGCTATCGCAGCATGGGTATCTACACAACGTTTGAAGGCAGCCAATTTCTCCACAACAGCCCACCTGCCACAAAACCGGTTGTGTAGATACCTATGGCTATCGCAGGCAAGCCAGCTCCCACATTTTTAGACCACAGTCAGGCAGTTGGTTTTGGAGGATTCAGGCACTCGATAGAGCGGTCCACCGTGGTCTTGGCCACCTCCAGCAAATGCCACACCGCCAGAATCTTCTCCCGCTGGGGGCTGGCCAGCAGATCACCGCAATTGAGCGCGGTCGCTGAAGCGCTGTCGAGCAAGCTGGCGGTGTAGAGCAGGGCGTCTTCGAAGCTCAGGTCTTCGATTTGAACACCCTTGGAGGGCAGGTAATGGTCGATGGCGCGATTGAAGGCGGCGCGGTCTTTGGTGCAATTGCGGGGTGGGTCGGGGACGACTTTTTTCATGGTGTACCTTCGCGTTAGATAAGGGACGGACACCCTTCGCGACTAAACGAGGGTGGCGGCTGTACGCAGGTTAGTCGACCGGCTCCAACGCGAAAATTCCGGCGCACCCGAAGGTGCCCTGCGCACAGCCACCATAAAACCTCATGGAGGACCATGCACGCGTTGGAAGGTCGGGCGACTAAACCCGATCACTGATAAGCAGTGACGGATCGCAGACTAGCCATCGATTCCAACAGGCACAAGGCGGCAGGGATTGTCTAGGAAACGTCCTGCAATTAAAAGAGACACGCCTTGCTGGCCCTTTACAAACCATGACCAAACGCCATCAACCGCAGGTTCCGATTTGATCGTTCCCACGCTCCGCGTGGGAATGCAGCCCGCGACGCAAGTGCGCAATGGTGGAGAGACGCAGCGCGTCCCAAGAGGCGTTCCTTTGCTGCGCGTGGGAACGATCGCCATCAACCGCAGGTTCCGATGGAACCTTTTTTGCCGTCACCACCAACACACTGTGCAGTTTCGCCTGAAACGTCGGCGTCAGCGTTTCGACGCCGTTGGATTTTGATGGACAACCTGGCTCATGACCCCAACGCTTGGACACTTTCAGCCTTTCATACAGACGCGCGCGCCGACGTTGCCTACCCCTCGCACAGAGGCCGACACCTCCAGCCTGCCGACGCGCGCGCAAACACGGCCGGCGGATGATCAACGCTCAGCGACGCAAATCTACAAGGACAACCCCATGCTGGGCACGGGCATCATGTCACGCGCCTATGGCTGGAACCCACAAAGGCGTGAGCGCCAAACCCGATTGATCACCCACTTGAAGCGACAGGTGGGCGACTTTACCGCCGCCAACCCAGACCCCGTGTCGCGCGCCGACGCCATGTATCGCCTGGCGCGGGTGATCCACCACATCGACAACGACCCCTGTGTGCGCCGGGTCAAAGGCAGTTATCCAGGGGATGGGCGCCTGGACGTGCAGGGTATAAAAGGGTTTGCGTCCGAGGTGGACCGCCTGACTCAGTTCGCCGAGCAAGGCTACCGCGTACTGGGGGAGGGCGGTCGTGGGGTCGTCTGGCCAAAGCCTGCCCCCCACGGCCGCGCAGCAGGTGACCGACGCGCGGTGCAGGCAATCACTGTGAATCCCTTGTTCAAGGCACTTGATAACGTGCTCGACGCGAACGAACGGCTCGCCTTCAAAGTGCTCGTAGGCGGTGACTGGAACGACCCCCGGTTACCCGCCGATGTTCGCGCAGCCAGTGCCGCGAATGCTGAACACCTCCTTGAATTCATTGATCAGCAAGGCGGCGCCCATTCCACGGCCAGTAACGGCGAAATAGACGGAAGGGTGGAGGACGTTCCTGACCTTCCTGCGTCTTACCTGACACGTGACCATTTCACTTACCCCGGTTCTGAAGC
This sequence comes from Pseudomonas sp. OE 28.3, assembly GCF_014268205.2. Taxonomy (NCBI): domain Bacteria; kingdom Pseudomonadati; phylum Pseudomonadota; class Gammaproteobacteria; order Pseudomonadales; family Pseudomonadaceae; genus Pseudomonas; species Pseudomonas sp. OE 28.3. The sequence goes on along the minus strand of NZ_CP077082.1, from coordinate 4,428,027 downwards.
GCGGCGGCTGTCGGATTTTGCTTATGTCGGTTATGCCGTGTTTGAGAAGCGCTAGCCGTGTTGCCGACGGGCACGTACTGCTGGCGTTCAATATCCTGTTGCATCACTGCGCAAATCAACACCAGCGAGCGTGCAGTGATTGTCGCGGACTCATTCGGTCATGTCCGATGTGTTGCGTTGCAATTGGCACAGCTCGAATGTTTGAAGTTAATCAGGTTGGAGCGAAAAGTAATACCGTTTATCGGATGGCTTGCCTGTTTTCTGAAAAAACATCTTCTGTTGTGCATGGGTTTTTTAATGTGGGGCGGAGGGTGTTTATAGAGTGGTGGTTTCTAAATTATTAATTCTACACGAATAAAAAGTAGTCATTGAAAGTTGGTTTCTTGTTGTCGGTTGTGCGCAATCGTTAGTCTTCTGATTTTGTTGAGGGATATTTCCTATTGCCTAGCGCGACTTTTCCTACGTCTGCGCCGCGAGAGATTTGCATTTTTTTTTAGTAGGGCTAAATTGGTTTTGTTGCTTTTAATAAGCAGCTTAAACACAGCTTATATATTAATGCTCTGGAGAAAGAAAATGAATATTGTTGAAGAATTTGGCGAGTTTGTTTTTGATTTTGATGACGAGTTTGGTTTTACATCACATAGCGGCAACGCTGGTGGATCAGGAAGCCAAGGGGGGTGCGGTGGTAGTGGTGGATGTGGGGGTGGCGGGGGATGCAGTGGTGGAAGTGGTGGGCACAACTCTTTAACGGAGCAATCGCCTCCTACTGAGTAGGTCAAGCTATCTATGCCCAACTAAAAGAGGTTTTCCAGCCGTCGGTGGAAAACCTCTATGGGGGTCGAGCGATGAATATAACTATACCTAATTATGAAATATTGAATTTTGAAACGGAAAGCTTGGTTATCTCTGAAGCAGGCATTTCCAAGGTGCATTCACAGTCACTGCTGCAAGCACTTAGACAGATAAAGCTATCGAGTGTAATGACAAGGGAGGAATTGGACGAGGTTTTTTGTGAAAATGGTTTGAATGCCTGTGATGCATTTGAATTTTTGGAGAAAATCATACCTCTCATAGCGAGAGAGGAAATGTACTTCGAAAAGACGATTGTTGTACATGATTGGAGCGGTCGGGCAAATGTTGAAGATCTTTTCAGGCAGGAGTTGTCCGGAACGTTAGAAATAAGGAGGTTTTCAAGTGATATAGTCTCGTCGCTTAGTGGGGGGAGATATTTCATTGTGTTGATATGCCGCGCCTACGACTATTCCAATGTTAAAAAGCTACATTTCGATTTGTCGAAAGCATCACCACAAAGTGCGATCACCGTTTGTTGGCCTATGGGCGGTTTTTTTTGCATTGGCCAACCCTATATTGCGGAAATTGGAAACCCTTGCCATTTTTGCAATGTCGATAGACTGGTTCATAGTGCGTCGATTGTGTCGGTGAAAAATGACTGGGCACGTGTCTTGAATTTTTGTAAGGGTAAGCACGTCAGTGTGCCTTCTAAAGAACTTAGTTTCTATCAAGAGCTGATAGTGGTCGGAGCTATTGTCAGAAAGATTAAGTTTTTTACTGAGCCCGGAAGTGCACGTAAATATCAAGACGATGTATTGTATGTTTCATATCTCCAACTGAGTGATGGTCAGCTTTATGAAGAGCCCACTTCGCACTGGTACATGTGTGACTGCTTGGGGGAAGGGACATGAAAAACATACCGCATGATTATTATCTCAGGTTTCTAGACGGTTCTGTGCATGATGAAGTTCTTGATTTTCATAATAAGGGCAATTTTACTTTTCATAAGTCGTTGGAGAATCGCACAGTTCTCCATTTTCTTGATGAGAAGCATCTCGCACAATTAACGGGCAATGAACTGGTTCTTTATCCGGATATGAACTTAACAACTGAAATTACTTTGTTGGGCGAGGCTCCGGAAAATAAGTTGTGTAGAAATGAATCGTGTGAGCGTTTCCTATCTTCGGGGTTGAGATTTTCAGAAATCGAGAGTTTGATTTTTCCGCTGCTGTCAAGAAATGGAGAGTCATACAAAAGAGGGTATCCAAGTGGCGGAGCACTTTATCCCGTTGAGGTTTTTATCTGCTCACTTACTGAGGAGAACTATCAGTGGCCTGGGGCTGGAAAAATTTTGCATTTGCTTCCGAAATCAAAGCGATTTGAACTGTTGCAAGTTGAGCATGATGTCGAAAAAATAAAGTCCGCTGTTTTGGCATCGCCCAATAATATTGGTAGCCCGAGTTTAGCCATTATTTACGCAGTCTATATACCGAAAAACTTGTTTAAATATAGGTATCGCGGGTATCGAATGGCGCTCATGGAGGTAGGGTCAATTTATATGCTGGTGGAGCTCCAGGCAAAATCGCTTGGGTTGGCGTGTCGGTTATGGTCTGCCTATACGGATTCAATGGTCTGTAAGGTGCTTGGGTTGAATCCGGCCTTGTTTTTTCCTATGTGTGTTCATTTTATAGGTAGAAATCATGAAATTAATTAACCCAATGCACAAGCCTGATCTCCCATGCACGATGCTATTTCAACCTTCAGGATTAATCGATTTTCCCAACTCTGTAGAAGTTTTCGATGCGCTGTCAGCTACAGGTTCGGGTGTAGGGAACGGTTCGAATTCAATCAGATCCGCGTTGGGCGAGTATTTTGAACGTCGTCATTTTTATAGAGAGATACTTTCAAAAAAGCGGGGGGCTCTTAATGAATCACTCACCAATGCGGAGGTCGATAGCTTTACAGGTGCATTTGTCCAAACGGCTTCTAATGGTATTTCTATTGCAGCGCTTGAAAGCTATAAATTTTTTATGAGTGAGGTGGTAAGAGTATCGGATTTTTCCAGTTGTTTTATTCCAACTGTCTGCCTCTCCCTTTCCTCGCGGGGCCTTGAAAGTGACACGTTTATTTACCCTCAGAGAGATACGTGTGGGTGCAGTTTTCATTGGCGTTCAGAGGTCGCTTTTTTGGGGGCGATAAAAGAGTATCTTGAACGACAGTTTCTTCTGAGATTTTGGCTGACAAAAAAATGTCGTTCTTTGGTTTCTCCTGTTTATGTGGATAGCTCATTAGTTGGTCGGCGTGTTATACACCTTTATCACGCTTTGCTTGCAGCAGGAAAGCTTTCAGTTTTCGATATTTCAGATTCCAGGTTTCCAGGCGTTTGTATATTAGTCGTCTACGGTCAGAACAGGCCCCATCACAATGTAAACTATTGTGCAGGTATGTCTTATGCTTCTACAGAGTCCGAGGCACTTGAGAAGGCGTTGCTTGAGTTGTGGCAGACTTATCGATTTATGGATCTATTCGGTGCCGTTGACTCTGATATAAGTAAGGTTGAAGATCCGTATTTGCGATATTTTTTAAGTTGTAATTCATTTGCAACTTATCACGAGATTACCGATGTGTTGGTCGTCGAAGAATCTTCAGTGTCTCGCGCCGTGGGGTTTACATTGCAGGGTTTGTTGTCGGTATTGAAAGGTTTGGGTGTGGCGGGTTACTTCTATTCACGTTACTCGACAGTTAACGGTGTCGGATGTTTTTTTTGCCGGTATCTTTCACCTGATCTTTTTTTACATATGGATAATTCGGGGAGTATAAATTTGATAAACAAGTACTCCAAGAGTTTTCTGGCTTCTGTGCTGCCCTCTCGTTTGGAGAGAATGGTGCCTTTCCCATGAGGTGGTTAATGAATATTGATTTATTATTCAAGTCGGGCTTGTTGGCAGCTCTTTTTATCAAAGAACAATTGAAGGAGCCTCTTGCGTTATTTTGGATCGTCCTCTCCCCAGTTGTCACCTTTTACTTAATTATGTATGCCCGGATGACCCGTGCGGAAATGTCGGCTGATTACATTTCGGTGACCTCATGGTTCTACGCCTTCGTATCGTCGAGTGTCGCCATGTTTGGGCTGGCGTTTTATATAGTGGGGAGAAGAGAGAGCGGTTTTCTTCGATCGTTTGTCTATACGAATCGCACGAAGAGGGTCTTTCTTGTTGGTCAGTTTTTGGCCTATTCAATTATGTCAATGGTTTATTGTTTGGTGTTCTATGTTCTGACGCGGGTGTACTTTGGTGAGATGAGTTTTGTTGAGTTTCTTGTTGTCGCTGGAAGATTCTACATTTGTTTTTTGCTGTTTTCGATACCGTCACTGTTATTGACGCTGGTTCCGCTGGGGTTTCAAAATGCGAATACTGTGTTTTCAGTGTTGTCTTTCCTGATGTTGGCGCTTGGGATTGTGAGTATAAGCTCGTCCCATCCGGTGATAGAAGTGGTGAAATTTTTCAATCCGATGTGGTGGGCTAGCCAGATTATGCAGGGGGGTGTCTTTGAATCTTTATATGTAGTGATGACCATTGTAGTGCTGTTTGTTTTGTCGCTGGCTGTGGTCTATAAATTTTTGCTCGTCAATCCGGTTTGGAGTCGTTACTGATGAAACGTTTGATTGTGAATTCGCTAGACGTCCGGTATGAGCGCCATACGGTATTTAATAAGGCGTCAATGGTGGTCGAAGCGGGCTCCATCTCAGGCTTACTGGGGCCTAACGGATCTGGAAAAACTACTTTTTTTGATGTGATTTGCCGTCTGAAGAAAATGGAGGCCGGTGAGATAGTCAATTCGTTCTCAACGTTTCTTTACTTGTCTCAAGTTATCACTACGCCTCCAGTGCTTCGAATGTTTGATGTGTTTAAAATGATGATGATTTTTTGTGCTGATGTGCCGGTTACTCAAAAGCATGCGTTAGAAAAAATCGAAATGTGGAGCCCGGGGGTTGCCGAGCGCTATTGCGACATCTGGAACAAAAAATCCTCGCTTTGCAGTTATGGAGAAAAGCGTTGGTTTTTTACGCTGTCTCTGCTCGCTGTAGGGGCCGATCTGGTCATTCTGGATGAGCCTACAGCGGGCGTGGATCCGGAGTTTCGTTATCATATTTGGAGGTGTTTGGAAGGCGCTGCGCAGCAGGGTGTTGCTGTTCTCGTCTCGTCACATAACGTTGACGAAATCGTCAATCATTGCGATGACTTTTACATGCTGAGTCAGCAACGCTTTAACCGCTTTACTGACGCAGGAGGGTTCATGGGGGCGTATGACGCCAAAAGCCTGGATGAGGCCTTTATTCACGCGGCAAGCTTGCCAACAAATTAAGTCAGACTTTGCCGCGCGACGTTATTTACCTATGGGAACAAACGCCACGCTGCCACCCGAGCGCTTCTGGAACAACCGCTCGCCATTATCCGGCTGTGTGGTGATCACCGTGTGATCCGCGCCCAGGTAGGCCAGCGGCGTCGGGTCTTCCTTGGAATACTGCGCGACGATAATGGTGTGCTGCGGGTCGAAGCCCTGGCCGCTGGTTTTTTCCAGCCAGGCCATCAAGGCGGCGCTGTCGCCCTGGCGCGGGAAGTCCTGGGTCTCGCTGACGTAGTAGAACGGTTTGCCGCCATTTTGCAGGTACATCGGCACCTTGTTGTCGACTTCTACCATCACCATCTGCCAGTGAGCCCACGGCGCACTTTTGACCGCCTCGGCCTGTACGTCGTCGGCGAAGCGGGTCACGCCGCCATTGCCGTTGACCCAGGGATAGATCCCTCCGAGCACCAGCAACAGCAGGCCTGCGGTGAAACCGAAGCCTTTTTGCCAACGCGGCCAGCTGGCGGTTTTTTGCTCCAGGCGTTCACTCAACCACCAGGCCGCCAACAACTGGGCAAAAGGCACCAGCGGCAGCACGTAGTAGCTGCGCCGGCTGCCACTGGCGGTGAAGAATACAAACAGCAGGCCCAGGCCCCACACCAGCCAGCGCACGTTCGGTGGCGTGTGGCGCCAGTTGCGCAGCGCCAGCCACAGGCCCAGCAACCAGCACGGTGCCCAGGGCAAGGTGTAGGCGGGCAGGTAGATCAGGTAGGTGTAGATCGGCCCCATGTGGTCGAACGGGTCGAAGAAACGCACGACGTTTTCCTTGAACACCAGTTCAAGGCCACTCTCGCCGTAAGTCGGCGCGCCGTAGAGGTGGGACAGCACGAAGGGAATCGCATAAAACGCCGCTGCAATCAGCATGGCCAGCAGCAGGCGCAGGTTGAGGTGGCGCTTGTAGCGGTGCTCGCTGAGCAGGTGCGGCAGCAGCACCAGGCCCGGCAGCACAAAACCGATCAAACCTTTGAACAGCGAGGTGGCCGCCAGCAGCAGGAAAAACACCGTGTAGCGCCCCAGCCGCGTGTCGTCCGGCCCGCGCCAATACCACCACACCGCCGCCAGCACGCCGCACACGGTGAGGATATCGGCCGTGGCCACGCGCGCCCAGAACAGAAAGTAGAAGGTGGTGGCGAGCATCCAACCGGCAATCAGCCCGGTGCCTTTGCGAAACAGGCGTTCGCCGATCAGGTACACCAGCCAGATGCTCAGCCACGCCGCAATCACCGACGACAAACGCAGCGACCAGGGGCCAAGCCCGCCCATCAGGTTGGCGAAGCCGGTGATCAGCCAGTAGGAGGGCAGGGGTTTGTCGTAGTAGGGCGCGCCCTTGAGGTAGGGGTCGAAGTAATCACCGCTTTGCAGCATCTGCAACGCGATGTTGGCCCAGCGGGTTTCCGGCCCCCACAGGTCGCGACTGCCCAGGCCCAGCAGCAGGAGCAGCGCCGAGACGCCCAGCAGCAGCACCAGGGCGCCGCGTTCGGTTTTGAAGACACTCATGGGCGGCTCTCAAGGCAGACGTAACGTTAAGGAAGCTGCGGATAAATAATCAAGAGCAGGGCGCCTTTGCGATAGCGCTTGCCACCCGGTGGCAGTTGCCCTTCTTCGCGGTGTTCGCTGGTGCTGCGCACGCGCATCAGCACACCGACCGAACCTTGCTGGCGCGCCTGCGCAAGCCAGGTCTGCACGCTGTCCAGGTCGACCTTGCGGTGCACCGAGTCGGCGTACTTGAGGCCATAACGCAGCTCGCCTTCGGTGTCGTAAAACGCCACTTCCGTGCGACCCAGGCGCCAGGACAAGGCCGACGCCGAGCCCAACTCGTTGCTGATCAAAGCATGGGTTTGTTGCAATTCGTCCAGATGCTCAAGCACGAACTGGTCGGGCATTTCGGTATCGGTGATCATTTCCGGCATGCCCGCCGGCAGCAACGCCACCAGCAAACCGATGCCCAGTGCCGGCATTGCCCACAGGGTCAGCGGGCGCAGCGCTTGCAGCAGGTTGGCGAGGATCCAGGCCAGCAATACGATAAACGCCAGGGACAGGCTGAACATCTCCGCGTGGCTGTTGCCGTACATCGGGTTGCTGATTTGCAGGTAGATCAACGCCACCATCGCCGCCAGGCCAATCACGGCGTTCACCAGCCCGTTGATCAGGATCGCGCGGGCCTTGCCTTGCTGGATCAGGTCGATCAGCGCGTGGCCCATCAACAAGGCCAGTGGCAGCAGGCACGGCATGATGTAGGTCGGCAATTTGCCGCGGCTCATGCTGAAGAAGGCCAGGGGCAACAGCAACCACAGGGCCAGGAACACGATGGCCGGCTGGGCTTTGTCTTTCCAGGTCTTGATCAGTGTGGCCGGCAGCAACGCCGCCCAGGGCAGGCAGGCGACCACCATGATCGGCAGGAAGAACCACCAGGCCCGCGCATGCTGGGCATTGTCGGCAGAGAAGCGACGGATATGCTCGTGCCAGAAGAAGAAACGCCAGTAGTCAGGCTCCTGCAAGTGAATGGCCAAGGCCCACGGCACACACATGATCGCGGCGACCACAATGGCCAGCGGGCCGTAGCGCAACAATTCGCCCAGGCGGCGCTGCCAGAGGATATAGGGCATGGCGATCAGCACGGGCAACAGCCAGGCCAGAAAGCCCTTGGTCATAAAGCCCATGCCGCAGGCCACGCCCAACACTGCCCAGGCACCCAGGCGGCTACGCGGCGTGCGGCTGTCGAGGGCAAACCACAGCGCTACCAGGCTGAGGTTGACCCAGAAGGTGAATTGCGGATCGAGGTTGGAATAACCTGCTTGCCCAGCCACCAGCCCGAAGCTCATGTAGAGCAGGGCGCAGGCGAAGCTTTTGCGTGGGTCGTTCCACAGGCGGCGGGCGATAAGGTAGGCCAGCACCACGCTCAGGCCGGTGGTCAAGGCCGAAGCCACACGCACACCGAACAGGTTTTCACCGAACACCGCCTGACCGAGGGCGATCAGCCAATAGCCGGCGGCGGGTTTTTCGAAATAGCGCACACCCATGAAGTGCGGTGCGACCCAGTTGCCGCTCTGGAGCATTTCCTGGCTGATCTGGGCGTAACGGGTTTCATCCGGGATCCATAAACCGTGCAGGCCCATGGGCAGTAGATAGAATACCGCGAAGGCCAATAGCAACAGAGGTAAGGGTTTAAGCAGTCGAGTCATGAAAACGTCGCTCCTTGACGTTTAATGGCGAAGTAAGCAGATGTGTAAAAGTTTGTAGGAAGAATCACTAAGTTCACTAAGTCGATGAAAGTATTCATGACGTCCAATAGTAGCGGGCGCAGTTGAACATGCCAGAACAGGGCTGTCGTTTTGCTGAACATGAAGAAAGTTATAGGTAAAAAAGTGTCTATAGCTTTTTAAGTACGGCGGCCCAGGCGGGGCCTTTCATGATGCCAAGCGTCTCGAATTTGCCGTTGGCCAGTACGCGCACGAACAGGGCACTGCCGTACTCGGAGAACGTCGCATGGGGGTAGCCCAGGGCGCTTTCGAAGTCGGCAATACAGCCGCTGTGGGTGACAAAGACGAGGTTACGACCAGGTCGTTTGCGGCTGAGCAGTTCTTCATCGATGTCCTCGCCACAGATGGTCTTTTCCCCAGCGGTCAGCTCGGCTTTGCCGAACATGAAGTGCGAGGTCTGTACCGTGCGCAAGGCCGGGCTGGCAACGATGTCGCTGTTTTCCAGGCCCAGTAGTTTGAAGGCCTTGCCCACTTCTTCAGCGCGTTGGGTGCCGACGGTCGTCAGGCCTTCAGGTGCGCCGAAGCAGGCATTGGGCGAGCGGTCGCAGCGCTCTTCGTGACGCACCAGCACGATCAGGTCGCCATTACGCCAGGCCGGCAGCACTTGCGAGGTCAGCAGGCGATTGCCGACGCTCAGGTCGCGCGGCGAGAACGGCCACACCAGGAAACCGGCGAGCAGCAAGCCGATAACGGCAAGGCCCGCCCACCACTTTCGCAGGCGCTTGAGATAGCCCCGGCGTGAGCGCGGTTTGGTCAGGGTAAGGTCAACCACATCATTCACCATGGGCACTGTCTTCAGTGTTTTATTCAAATAGGCGCAACGCACTGACGGATGCCCGTAGTTGAAGCGGAGCGTGTCATAGCGCTGCTGTCTTTTGGCTGAACATCCGACGGTTAAAAGTTGCCGTGGGCGGTAACTAACAAGTTGCCGTCTAGCGACGCATGGCGGGCAATTTAGAGGGGCGAGGGTGGGCAAGCGGTGAAATCCATGTGAAAAATTTGCGTGGGGCCGTCAACCAGCCGTTATGCTCGTTTGCAGTCCTTTAAACGAGCGTGTTTATGTTGCAGGTGCAAGGTGTTGTTAAAAGCTACGCCACCCCGCAAGGTCCACTGCCGGTGCTGGCGGGTGTCGACCTGTACCTGGGAGAGCGTAGCAGCCTGGCGCTGATGGGCGAGTCCGGCAGCGGAAAAAGTACGTTGCTGCATCTGGTCGCCGGGCTCGACCGTGTGGACAGTGGCACTGTTCAGGTGGGCGAGCAGCGCCTGGACCAACTGAGCGAGGCGCAACTGGCGCATTGGCGGCGTACCGAAATCGGCCTGGTGTTCCAGCAGTTCAACCTGATCGGCAGTTTGCGTGTCGACGACAACCTGGCGTTCCAGGCACGTCTGGCCGGGCGCTTCGACCCGCAATGGCAGGCGCAACTGGTTGAGCGCCTGGGCCTGGGCGATTTGCTCAAGCGTTATCCCGAACAACTCTCCGGCGGCCAACAGCAGCGGGTTGCGGTGGGCCGTGCGTTGGCCTCGCGCCCCGGCTTGTTGCTGGCGGATGAACCCACCGGCAATCTCGACGAGGCCACCAGCGATGACGTGCTGCAATTGCTGCTGGACCTGCTGCGAGACAGCCCCACCAGCCTGTTGATGGTCACCCACAGCCCGCGCATCGCCGCGCGCCTGGACCGCCAGGTGGTGTTGCGGCGTGGTCGTGTGGTCGCATGAGATGAGGGTATTTTATTGGGCACTGCGCGCATTGTTGAGCCATTGGCGACGACACCCGGTGCAGTTCTTCAGCGTGCTCACCGGCTTGTGGCTGGCCACCGCGTTGTTGACCGGCGTGCAAGCCCTTAACAGCCATGCGCGCGACAGCTATGCACGTGCCAGCCAATTGATCGGCGGTGAGCCCCAAGCCAGCCTGACTGCGCCGGACAGCGCGAGCTTCCCGCAAGCACTGTTTGCCGAGCTGCGCCGCGCCGGCTGGCCGGTGTCGCCGGTGGTGCAGGGGCGGCTGCAGCTCAAGGGGCATGAAGATCTGCGCCTGCAATTGATGGGCATCGAGCCGTTGTCCTTGCCCGCTGGCGGTGCGGTGGCGGGGCAGCGCTTGAGCCAGGCGCAGATGCTCGGGTTTTTCAACCCGCCTGGGCAAACCTGGATCGCCGCGCAAACTTTACAGGCGTTGGGGTTGCAGGCCGGTGCGCGACCGTTGACGGCGAACGGCCAACGGTTGCCACCATTGCAGGTTCAGCCTGACATGGCTCCCGGCCTGTTGCTGACCGATATCGGCTTCGCCCAACCGTTATTGGACATGCCGGGGCGTCTGTCGCGCCTGCTGGTGGACAAGGCCTTTGCCGCCACCCACCCGACGCCTCCCGCCGCGCTGCAACTCAAGCAAGGCGAGGACAACAACCTCTCGCGCCTCACCGAGAGCTTTCACCTGAACCTCGATGCCTTGGGTTTTTTATCCTTTGTAGTCGGCCTGTTTATTGTCCACGCCGCCATCGGCCTGGCCCTGGAGCAACGCCGTGGCTTGCTGCGTACCTTGCGTGCCTGCGGGGTCAGCGCGCGCCTGCTGATCGTCAGCCTGGCGGTTGAGCTGGGCGTGTTGTCGTTGCTGGGTGGCGTGTTGGGTGTGATCAGTGGTTACCTGCTGGCCAGCCTGTTGCTCCCGGATGTGGCCGCCAGCCTGCGCGGGCTGTATGGCGCCGAGGTGGCGGGCCAATTAAACCTCAGCCCGTGGTGGTGGCTGGCCGGCTTGGGCTTGAGCCTGCTCGGCGCGCTGCTGGCGGGCGCCAGCAGCCTGTGGCGCGCGTCGCGTTTGCCCTTGCTGGCGCTGGCCAATGCCCAGGCCTGGCATGAGGCACACGGGCGCTGGCTGCGACGTCAGGGTTGGGTGGCGGCTACTGCGTTGGCGATTGCAGTGCTGGCGCTGTGGTGGGGTAACAGCCTCGCCGCCGGGTTTGTGCTCATGGCAGCCTTGCTGCTGGGCGCGGCGCTCGGCCTGCCGGTGGTGCTCAATGGCCTGTTGACGGCGGTGCTTGGACGTAGCCGTTCGGTGTTGGGCCAGTGGTTTCTTGCCGACTGCCGCCAGCAGTTGCCGGCCTTGAGCCTGGCGCTGATGGCGTTGCTGTTGGCCCTGGCGGCGAACATTGGTGCGGGCTCCATGACTTCGGGGTTTCGCCAGACGTTCAATAACTGGCTGGAACAACGCCTTACCGCCGAGCTGTACCTCAACCCGCAAAACCCGGCCCAGGCTGAGCAGCTTTCCACCTGGTTGGCGCGGCAACCGCTGGTGCAGGCGGTGCTGCCCACCTGGCAGGTGGCGGTGCAATTGCAGGGCTGGCCGGCGGATGTGTTCGGGGTGGTCGACGATCCGACCTATCGCCAGCACTGGCCGCTGCTGCAAGCCGTCAGCGCACCGTGGGATCAACTGTTGGAGGGCGATAGCGTGATGCTCAGCGAGCAATTGGCGCGCCGCTTGAAGGTGGGCCTGGGCGACGCCATCAAGCTCCCCACGCCGCAAGGCGTGTGGTCGCCAAAAGTGGTGGGGGTTTACGCCGACTACGGCAACCCCAAGGGCCATCTGCTGGTCAATTCGCAACACCTGCTGGCGCACTGGCCGGGCCTGGCACCGGCGCGCTTCAACCTGCGCGTACTGCCCGGCAATGTGCCGGCGCTGGTGCAGGAGGTGCGGCGCGCCTTTGCCCTGGAGGACAGCCGCATCGTCGATCAGCAGCAGCTCAAAGGCTGGTCGAGCCAGGTGTTCGAACGCACCTTCGCCGCCACCGCGGCACTCAACAGCCTGACCCTGGGTGTCGCCGGTGTGGCGCTGTTTATCAGCCTGCTGACCCAGAGCCAAAGCCGCCTTGGCCAACTCGCACCGCTGTGGGCGCTGGGCGTGACGCGCCGGCAACTGATGCTGCTCAACCTCGGCCAAACCTGGCTGCTGGCGGTGTTGACGCTGGTGTTGGCCATACCCTTGGGCCTGCTGCTGGCGTGGTGCCTGGACGCGGTGATCAATGTGCAGGCGTTCGGCTGGCGCCTGCCATTGCAAGTGTTCCCGTGGCAGCTGGCGCAATTGCTGGGGCTGGCGATGCTTGCCACGCTGCTGGCCTCGGCCTGGCCACTGTGGCAGTTGTACCGCAGCCGCCCGGCGGATTTGCTTAGGACCTTTGCCCATGAAGATTAACCCCTGGTGCTGGGCCGCCGTGTTGCTATTGACCGCCTGCGACAAAGCCCCCGCGCCGCAGGAAAGCTTCGCCGGCCTTGGCAGTGAAGCGGCGGATTTCGCCCAGGTGGTGCCTGGCAAGGTCTTCAGCTTTCCCGAAGACCACGGCCCGCACCCCGGCTTTCGCATCGAATGGTGGTACGTCACCGCCAACCTCAAGGATGCCCAAGGCCATGTGTTCGGCGTGCAATGGACGTTGTTTCGCAACGCGCTCAAGGCCGGGCCGGTACACGCGGGCTGGCGTGACTCGACGATCTGGCTGGGCCACGCCGCCGTCACCTCCGCCACCCGCCATTACGCCGCCGAGCGCTACGCCCGTGGCGGTGTTGGCCAGGCCGGCGCCCAGGCAGCGCCGTTTAATGCCTGGATCGACGATTGGAGTTTTGCCACCCGGCCCGATGCCGCCAGCGCCTTGGCCGATATGCAACTCAAGGCCACAGGCCCACAGTTTGCCTACGACTTGCACCTGACTTCCAGCCGCCCATTGGTGCTGCAGGGTGAAAACGGCTACAGCCGCAAATCCGATCAAGGCCAGGCGTCCTACTACTACAGCCAGCCGTTTTTTACCGCAGCAGGCAACGTCACCCTTGACGGCACCACCTACCAGGTCAGCGGCCCGGCCTGGCTCGACCGCGAATGGAGCAGCCAGCCGCTGGCCGCCAGCCAGACCGGCTGGGACTGGTTCTCCCTGCACCTGGACGGTGGCGAGCAGTTGATGCTGTTTCGCGTGCGGCAAAAGGACGGCGCGGGTTACCTGACCGGCACCTGGATCGACCAGCAAGGGCACACCCAGACCCTGCATAACGCCGATATTCAACTCATACCGCTGGCCACCACCGAGGTTGACGGGCGCGCTGTTCCTACGCGCTGGTCACTGAAAATTCCCGGCAAGCAACTGGATATCACGCCCCAGGCCGTCAACCCGAAGGCATGGATGAACCTGAGTATCCCGTACTGGGAAGGGCCGGTGCAGTTTGACGGTGGTGTGGGGTATCTGGAGATGACCGGGTATTAATCGCGGGTTTTTGTAGGCGATTTTTCTCTGCCGAGTAGGCAACTTCCCAAATGTGATTTCCCGCGCCCGCCCTTGTGTGCGGGCCGCCTGTGCTTGCCTATATTCCGACGCCATCTTCATTGCATCCGGGATGGAAGGCATGGCGCAGGGGTTCATCAATGACCGCACAACGGACTACGGCAGTTTGAAATCCAGGGCGATGGGCGGGGCGCCAAATCGTCAGCGTTCTGATCACTTTGACGTGTTGAACCGGCACTTACGTACTGGCCTGGTAACACCGGGGCAACTGGTAATTATCCCTGACGACTTCAGCTGTCGCAGTGAAGAAGCTTGGTTGATGCGTTATGGCGAGCAGATTCGCTGGGGGCTGGAGCCATCGGCCGGTTCGGCGGTAATCAATAACTACGATTTGCTGCAGAGCTTGCTGGCGAACGGCTCGATTGGTATCGGCAGCGCCACGTCGGCGTGGGCACGGCATCTGGATGAGGTGGCGCAGACCCTGGAAGCGATTGAGCGCTTGCATCAGCGGTTGAAGGGCGGTGGGTTGGAGCGGGGAGAGTTTGCTCGTCAGCGCCAAGGGCTGTTTCGGCAGTTGGACGCGCAACTGCAAGGCGCGGCGCGGTTTGGCACGGGGTTGCGGGGCAATCAATCGTTGAAGAAGGTGCTAGGGATATCGACCAAAAGCTTTCTGCATAAGGCTGAGATTGCGGGGTATGCGCAGCGGGTCGGGGACGTGGCGCAGGTGTCGAAGTGGTTGGGGAAGGGCACTTATGTGGGGTTGGCATTGGATGTGGGAGCAGCAGGATTAGAGATCAAGGAGGCGTGCGGGATGGGAAGGGAGGCGCAATGTAGAAGGGCGAGGTATGTGGAAACGGGAAGGTTGGTGGGGGCGGTGGCAGGTGCCGCTGTGGGCGGAAAATATGGTGCAGCCATCGCTCGTCGTGCATGCAACATCGTGTTGGGTATTTCTATGAAGGGGAATGGTGCGCTTGCCTGTGGCGTTATTGGAGGCGCCGCTGGAGGGTATGGCGTAGGCAATGAAGGTGGTGATTATGGAGCGCTTCTGGGTGGGAAAATCCTGGAGGTCAATGGTGATTTGATCTTCGAGCCAGAGGGCGCGTAACCATGGATTTTTTTCTGGTCTACTCAATTGTGTGGTTTGTTTGGATGTTCGTCGTTCTGGGGCTGATGCTTTTTGCCGAATATACAAAACTCGATGAGGTGGAAAGTTACTTCAGTCACAACGAGCGGGTTCGTGGCAACAAACGTTTTTGGAGACGAAAGGAGTGGATTGACAGGCAGTACCGCATGTTGCTGATTTTTGAGTTTCTGTCCGATTCAAAGCGCCACGTGAAAGCCGGTGTTGTGACCGAGGCCGAACTGGCGTCTGTGCCTTTAGCGCTCAAACGCTGGGTGTTATGGCCCTATTACCTGGGGTTTACCTGGCTGATCACAACCGTGGTCTGGTCCGTTTGGCGCAGGTGGGGTGACTTACCTATTTGAAGGAGGTTAATTTTTTCTAAAAAATACTGTTCATGCATACAGTATTGTTCTACATTCCATCCCAGGTGACCGGATGTCACCGATCACCTGAGCATCAATTTTTTAACTATGGATGGATAAAAAATGAAACCAACCAAAGCCTTTATGCTGGGCGCGGCCATGATGGCCTCCTGCTTTATCTCGGCCTCTGCCCTGGCCGACCTGAACCTTCCCAAACTCACCCCCGGCACAGTCAGCCAAAGCGAGATTGACGCGCTCAAACCTGGCGGCACGCTCACTGCGGTGCCGATTTCGGAGGCGCTGCGGCAAAAGCTGCTGGATGCACGGGACGGCAAGGCCAAGGCGGCTACCAAGGCTGCCAAATCCGCTCCGTTCAACACCGTTATCGGCACGTTGAAAAAGCCGAATCAGAGCGAGCTGAAAAGTGCAGCGGTCGCCGACTTTGTTCCGCTGTTTCCGACCCTGGATATCAACACCCTCTACACCATCAGCGAAGTGCAAACGGGCCAGGATTTCCCTTACCATTTCAACCTGCCAAAAAGCGCGCGGGTGCTGGTGCAGTTGATCAACCAGAGTGCCGGCGCCGACATGTCGCTGAGCCTGTTCCGCGACGACGGCCAAGGCAACCTGCAACTGCTGGCCACCGCTGATAACGCCGGCAATGCCGATGAATACATCGACGGCGTGCTGCCGGCTGGTGACTACTACTGGTACATGGTGGCCAAGACCGCCACCAACGCGCAGTTCAGTTTCGGCGTGGCGGTAGACACCAACATCGATGCCTTCGAGCCCAACGACACACCGCAGGACGCTTTTGCGCTGCCGGACACCATGAACAAGGTGAGCGGCAACCTCGACAACGCCAACGACGTCGATTACTTCGACTTCAAGGCCGTGCGTGGCCAGGCCGTGAGCATGTACCTGGCAGGCGATGACAGTGGCAGCCGTAACCAGTGGATCTTCGAGCGCTTTGATGGCGTCAACTGGATCGTCGTACCGGCCGGCTCTACGTCCACCTACCCGAGCGTCACGCCGGGTACGACGGTCAAGGTGCGTGTGCGGGCCAACCCGGCCGTGACGCAGGATCCAAGCAAATATTACAAGTTGAGCCTCGGTTCTGCGCCACGGCTGAACACCTCGCAGGTAACCGGTGACAACATCGTGCGGGTGCCGGCATCGATATTCTGGATGGCGACTCAGGCGGGGCGCACGTTGAACTGGACCACCAACTGGTCCGACTCCACGGGCGCGCCGCTGCTGGGCGTCACACCTGTGCTGCGTGTCGACAAGCGCTTTGAGGGCACCGAGTTCCATTGGACCGACTTCAAGGCCACCACCAACAGTGCCGGCACATCCCAGGCCAGTGCTGCGCTCGGTACCTGCTTTGGCGATAACCGTGTGCAGTACCCGGACAGCAGCACCGGCGTGCAGTACACCTGGGACACCACCTTCAACTTCGGCGGCTGGCGTATCGAGCTGGACGAGTTCCCGGGCGTGGGTGTCGGCGGTGATAACGTGCAGTATGTGACCTTTGGGCACATCTGCACCCAGGACATCATCCATTGATACCGTGATGTAAGTCAGAAGGGGCAGCCTGAACAGGCTGCCCCTTTTGGTTATTCGCCGGCCAGCGCCAGCTTCAACGGCAGGCGCGCCATGCTGGTGCTCGTGAGCGAGCCCAGGTACAACCAGTCGCCGTATTCGCGCGCGGTAGTGACCGGCGAGTAATTGCCCGCACTGCCATCCTGCAAGTTGGCGATGACCTTGCCATCGATGTCCAGCCCCAGCACAAAGGCTTTGCGCTCGATGGGCTTGGGCATCACCATCAGTGCGCGCACCATCACCTTGCGCAACAGCGGGTAGCCGGCGAAACCGTCCAGCAACGGGTTGCGCGGCGAATACAGGGCAACCCAGAAGCGATCGCGGCCATTGAAACTGAGGTTGTCCGGCAGGCCGGGCAGGTTGTCGATAAACAGGTCATGGGTGCCGCTGCGCTCGCCCTTGAGCCAGTAGCGGCTGATACGGTAGGCGCCGGTTTCATTCACCAGTACGTAGTTTTCATCCGGCCCCAGGGTCACGCCATTGGCAAATTGCAGCCGGTCCAGCAACACCTCTGTGGTGCCGTTGCTGAAGTCATAGCGCAGCAACCGGCCGTCGCCACCATGCTCAATCACTGCTGTGCCGTCCTGGCCATAGCCCCAGCGGCTTGATGCGTCGCTGAAGTAGGCATAGCGCCCGCTGGCATCGACGGTCACATCGTCGGTGAGGCCAAAGGGTACGCCGTCAGCGCTGCTGCTCAATGGCTTGAGTTGGCGATTGGCATCCAGGGCAAGCAACCCCTTGACCCCATCGGCAATGATCAAGCGCCCATCCGGGTGCAACGCCAGGCCGAGCGGGCGGCCGCCGGTGTTGGCGAGCACTTCCAGCGTGTGGCTGTCCGGCGAGGTGCGGATGATGCGCCCGTCTTGCAGGCCGCTGATCAGAAAGCCCTGGGGGTCGAGCAGCAAGGCTTCGGGGCCGGCGATGTCCTGCGCGCCGATTTTTTCAATACCCTTGAGCCGCTGGTTTTCGGCGTAGGCGCCGTCTTTGAGCGAGGGCGCCTTGGGCGGCGACCAGTTCACCGGTTGCACTTTGGTGGGCATCAGCAGCAGAAAAGCGATGACTGCAAGCAGCAGTACGAACAGCAAATGGCGCAGTTTTTTGGGGCGGGTACTCATGACTATTCCTGGTTGTCGTGGGCGTTCGGCTCCCAGTGCAGGGTGCCGAACAGGTAATCCATCAGGGGGAGGACGATATTGAAGTTGCGCCCCTGCATCAGCTCACGGCGGTGGTGCAGGGCATGCAATTGGTGCATCTGGCGAATCCATGGCAAGCGCGCCACCGGGTGCTCGGCGGGCAGGTGTTCGCAGGCGTGAAACACTTCGTAAAGTAAATACCCAAGGATCATGCACCCGGCAAACAACCCGGCGACGTTGGGGCTCAATTGTTTGAGCAGCCACCAGGCGGGCAGGGTGATCGTCAGGCTGTGCAGCACGATCAGCCAGGCCGGGAATAGAATCACACGCCAGTCTCGCGGGCTGTCATAGGTCATGTGGCCTGGAGTAAAGAAACTGTGGTGGTCACCCGTGTGGCGCGCATAGAACAGCCGGGCCAGGCTGTGTTTGTGATGACCCAGGTGGCGGTGTACGAGGTAGATGCACAGGTTGAAAAACACCAGCGTCAGCGGCACGGTCAGCCACTGCAGCGCGGTGATGTGCGTGGTGGAGGACCAGGCCAGGGCGATGCAGACGATGCCGTAGCCGAGCACGAAACTGGCGTGCAGCCAGGGGTTGTATCGGGCGCTCACGGCGGCGCGGTAGCCGGCGCGGAAGGTCTCGGTGGGATGGGCCATGGCGGCAAGCTCTGGTTTTTTTGTTGGAGCCTGAGCTTAGTTGGTACGCGAGATAGTGCGAGTTTTTGCGCAGTACGCGGTTCAAGTGTGGGAGCTGGCTTGTGTGGAAACAGGCTTTTGTGGGAGCTGGCTTGCCTGGGATGCAGACACCTCGGTGTGTCAGGTAGAGCGAGTAGATGCTATCGCAGGCAAGCCAGCTCCCACACTTGAACCGCGGGCGACCGACGGGGGCTTGCACAGGCCTGATTTACTTGCTAGCTTCTCGCAAAATGTTATCGATAACATTTGCTCTAAAAATAAAAACAAAACAGAGAACCACGCCATGAAAATGCTCCCGAAAACCCTGTGTTTACTGGCTGTCAGCATCACCCTCGGCGCAACCAGCGCAGCGTTTGCCGACGCCGCCAAACCGATCCGCATCGGCGCTTCCTTCCAGGAAATCAACAACCCCTATTTCGTCACCATGAAAAACGCCCTGGAAGAAGCCGGCGCAACCATCGGTGCGAAGCTGATCATCACCGATGCCCGTCACGACGTGTCCAAGCAGGTCAGCGATGTCGAAGACATGCTGCAAAAGGGCATCGATATCCTGCTGATCAACCCCACCGACTCGGTTGGCGTGCAATCGGCGGTGAAGTCCGCCCACGCCGCGGGTGTGGTCGTGGTCGCGGTGGACGCCCAGGCCGACGGCCCGTTGGACTCCTTCGTCGGTTCAAAAAACTTCGACGCCGGCTTCCAGGCCTGTGAATACCTGGCCAAGAACATCGGCGACAAAGGCAATATTGCGATCCTCGACGGCATCGCCGTGGTGCCGATCCTTGAGCGTGTGCGCGGCTGCAAAGAAGCGGTGGCCAAGCACCCGGACATCAAGATCGTGAGCATCCAGAATGGCAAGCAGGAACGTGACCAGGCGCTGACCGTCACCGAAAACATGCTGCAGGCCCAGCCGGGCCTCAAGGGCATCTTCAGCGTGAATGACAACGGCTCCCTCGGCGCACTGTCGGCCATCGAAGCCAGCGGCCTGGACGTAAAACTGGTCAGCGTCGACGGCGCACCGGAAGCCATCAAGGCGATCCAGAAGCCCGGTAGCAAGTTCATCGCCACCTCGGCGCAATACCCGCGCGATCAGATCCGCCTGGCTCTGGGCATCGCCCTGGCCAAGAAGTGGGGCTCGCAAGTGCCGGCCACCATTCCCGTCGACATCACCTTGATCGACCAGGCCAAGGCCAAGGACTTCAGCTGGTAAATCGCCCCGGCCCCACGTGAACCGTGGGGCTTGAGGTCTCCTTCTGAATACGAGGTCGGCGGCATGAGCAGTCTTCTGAAGCTGGAAAATATCTGTAAGCGCTATCCGGGCGTACAAGCCCTCAAGTCCATCAACCTGCAGGTCGAACGCGGCGAAATCCATGCGTTGCTGGGTGAAAATGGCGCGGGCAAGTCGACCCTGATGAAGATCCTCGGCGGCGTCGAGCATCAGGACGAAGGGCAGATTTTAATCGATGGCCAGGTGCAAAAGTTTGCCACTTACCGCGATGCGATCGCCGCCGGTATCGGCATTGTGTTCCAGGAATTCAGCCTGATTCCCTATCTCACGGCGGTGGAAAACATCTTCCTCGGGCATGAGTTGAGCAACCGCTTCGGCCTGCTGCGCAAACGTGAAATGGTCGAGGCCAGTCAGGCGTTGTTCAAGCGCTTGGGCGTGAGTATCAACCTGCAATGCGCGGTCAAGCACCTGAGCGTGGCCGAGCAGCAATTCGTCGAAATCGCCAAGGCCCTGGCCCTGGATGCGCGCCTGTTGGTACTCGATGAACCGACCGCTACGCTCACGCCCAGCGAAGCCGAACTGTTGTTCGAGATCATGCGCGAACTCAAGCGTCAGGGTGTGGCGGTGATCTTTATCTCTCACCACCTGGAGGAGATTTTCCAGGTGTGCGACCGCATCAGCGTGCTGCGCGATGGCGGTAACGTAGGCGTGACCGATGTGGCCGACAGCGATATCGACCGGCTCGTCGAAATGATGGTCGGCCGCCGCCTGGAAAACAGCTTTCCACCCAAACCCACGAAAGACCGTGGTCCGTTGTTGCTGGAGGTCAAGGACATCCAGTTGGTACGCAATGGCCCGCGCAACAGCTTTCAGTTGCACAAGGGCGAGATCCTCGGCTTTGCCGGGCTGGTCGGCTCCGGTCGTACCGAACTGGCGCTGGGCATGATGGGTGCGCTGCCGTCGGTGAGCAAAGACGTGTGGTTGCGCGGCGAGAAAGTCAGCCTGGATGACCCGGCGCAAGCCTTGGCCCACGGCATCGGGCTGCTCCCGGAAAGCCGCAAGAGCGAAGGGCTGATCACCGATTTCAGCATTCGCGAAAACATCTCCCTGAACAACCTGCCCAAATATCAGAACGCCACGGGCCTGATCGACAAGAGCAAAGAGTGCGCCAGCGTCGACGCGCTGATGCGCCAGCTGTCGATCAAGGCGCCCAGCGGCGAAAGCCGGGTGTTCAACCTCAGCGGCGGCAACCAGCAAAAGGTTGTGATCGCACGCTGGATCAACCACCACTGCGACGTGCTGGTGTTCGATGAACCCACACGCGGCATCGACGTCGGCGCCAAGGCGCAGATCTACGCCCTGATGCGCAGCCTCACCGAACAAGGCTACGCGATCATCATGATTTCTTCCGAACTGCCCGAAGTCATTGGCATGTGCGACCGCGTCGCCGTGTTCCACAAGGGCGCCATCGTCAAGCTGCTGGAAGCGGCCGCCGTCAACCCACAAGAGGTCATGCGCCATGCAACAGGGGGCTCAAGTGAATATGTCCATTAATACCGGCGACACCCGCCGACTGCGCCTGAACCTGGCACGGCTGGTGCGCTCGCCGGCGTTTTATCCCTTCGTCGGGTTGGTGGTGGTGACCCTGGTGATGATCTTCGCCAGCGATAACTTCCTCACCACCAGCAACCTGTCGAACATTGCGCGCCAGGTGTCGATCAACGCGATTATCGCGGTGGGCATGACCTGCGTGATTCTCACCGGTGGCATCGACCTGTCGGTAGGCCCGGTGATGGCGCTGTCGGGCACCTTGACCGCAGGGCTGATGGTCGCGGGCCTGCCGCCGGGCCTGGCGATTGGCGCCGGCCTGCTGATCGGCGTGGCCTTCGGCATCGGCAATGGCGTGTTCGTCGCCTACCTGCACATGCCGCCGATCATCGTCACCCTGGCGACCATGGGCATCGCCCGTGGCCTGGGCCTGATGTACACCGACGGCTACCCGATTTCGGGGTTGCCGGAGTGGTTCGGTTTCTTCGGCCGCCAGAGCCTGTTCGGCGTCGACGTGCCGATCCTGATCATGCTGGTCACCTACTTTGCCGCCTATGTGTTGCTGCAACACACGCGCATCGGCCGCTACATCTACGCCATCGGCGGCAATGAAGAAGCGGTGCGTTTGTCGGGCGTGCGGGCGGCGCGCTTCAAGTTGCTGGTGTACGGCATCAGCGGCCTGACCGCAGCGATTGCCGGGCTGGTGCTCACCTCACGCTTGATGAGCGGCCAGCCGAATGCCGGTGTGTCGTTCGAATTGGATGCGATTGCGGCGGTGGTCCTTGGCGGTGCGTCGATTGCCGGCGGGCGCGGGGTCATTGTCGGCACCTTGCTCGGCGCGATGCTGCTGGGCGTACTCAATAACGGATTGAACATGCTCGGGGTCTCGCCCTACGTCCAGAGCGTGATCAAGGGCGGGATCATTTTGCTGGCGATTTTCATCAGCCGTCAGCGCCATAAATAAACACCTGACAAGAAAGGACCGAACACATGGACAAGCACACCGAGATGCAAGCCGTCGTTTGCCACGGCCCGAAAGACTACCGCCTGGAGCGAATCGGCAAACCCAAGGCGCGCCCCAATGAACTGGTGATCCGTATCGCCGCCTGCGGCATCTGCGCCAGTGACTGCAAGTGCCATTCCGGCGCGGCCATGTTCTGGGGTGGCGATAACCCGTGGGTCAAGGCACCGGTGGTGCCGGGCCATGAGTTTTTCGGTTACGTGGAAGAGGTGGGTGAGGGCGCCGAGGAACACTTTGAAGTCGCGGTGGGCGACAAGGTGATCGCCGAGCAGATCGTGCCGTGCGGCAAGTGCCGCTTCTGCAAGTCGGGCAAGTACTGGATGTGTGAAGTGCACAATATCTTCGGCTTCCAGCGTGAAGTCGCCGAAGGCGGCATGGCCCAGTTCATGCGCATTCCCAAGACCGCCATCGTGCACAAGATTCCCGAGTCGGTGTCGCTGGAAGACTCCGCATTGGTGGAGCCGATGGCGTGTTCGATCCACACCGTCAACCGTGGCGAAATCCAGCTCGATGACGTGGTGGTGATCGCCGGTGCCGGTACGCTGGGGCTGTGCATGGTCCAGGTGGCTGCACTGAAAACCCCGAAAAAACTGGTGGTGATCGACATGGTCGACGAGCGCCTGGAACTGGCCAAGCAATTTGGCGCCGACGTGGTGATCAACCCGTCCCGCGACAATGCACGCGAGATTATCAACGGCCTCACCGATAGCTATGGCTGCGACGTGTACATCGAAACCACGGGCGTGCCCGCCGGCGTGACCCAAGGCCTGGACCTGATCCGCAAGCTCGGGCGTTTTGTCGAGTTCAGTGTGTTCGGCGCCGAAACCAGCGTCGACTGGTCGATCATCGGCGACCGCAAGGAGCTGGACGTACGCGGCGCGCACCTCGGCCCATATTGCTACCCGATCGCTATCGACCTGTTTGAGCGCGGCCTGGTGACGTCCAAGGGCATTGTTACCCATGACTTCCCGCTGGATGATTTTGCCGAGGCCTTCGCGTTGGCCAACTCGACCAAGTCGATCAAGGTGCTGTTGAAGCCGGTGATTTGATCTATGAACTACGTAATGGGTGTCGATATAGGAACCCAGAGCACCAAGGCGCTGCTGGTGGATGGTCAAGGTACGATCATCGCCCAGCACAGCCAGGGGTATCGCGTCGATACCCCGAAAGTGCGCTGGGCCGAGCAATGGCCGCAGGTGTGGCTGGAGGCCGTCGAGGCGTGTGTGGCGCAGTGCATGGCCAAATCCGGCGTGGCGGCCGGGCAGGTCAAGGCGATGTGCATCAGCAGCCTGTATGGCGGTTCGGGGATTGCCGTTGACGCGCAGATGACGCCGCTGCACCCGTGCCTTATCTGGATGGACCGGCGCGCCGGCGAGCAGGTGGCGTGGGTGCGTGAGCACCTGGACCAGGAACGCTTGTTCGAAGTAACGGGTAACTCGGTGGACAGCTATTACGGCTTCACCAAGATGCTCTGGCTCAAGCAGCATCAGCCGCAGGTGTGGGCCGACACGCGCTACCTGCTGCCGCCCAACAGCTATATCAACTGGTGCCTTACCGGCGAATTGGCGGTGGACCATAGCAGCGCCGGCAATATTGGCGGGGTTTACGATGTGAAGGCGCGCGGCTGGTCCGCCGAGATGCTCGATGCATTGGGCATTCCACAGGCCATGATGCCCGAGCGATTGGTGTACTCCGGTGACGTGGTGGGCGGTTTGCTCGAAAGCTGGGCCACGCGCCTGGGGTTACAGGCCGGTACGCCGATCCTGGCCGGCGGTGTGGATGCGGCGATGGCGACGCTGGCGGCGGGTGTTACGCAGCCGGGTAACCATGTGGCGATGATCGGCACCAGCATGTGCTGGGGGTATTTGAACCAGCACGTGGACGCACACCACGGCCTGGTGAGCATGCCTCACGTCTACAACGGCCATCGAGACCTGTACATCTTTGGCGGTGCGATCACCGCCGGGGCGTCGGTCAGCTGGTTTCGCGAACAGTTCTGCCAGGCCGAAGAACAGCAGGCCCAAGCCACCGGCCAGGACAGCCTGGTGTTGCTGGAGCAGAGCGCCACCCAGGTTCCGGCGGGCAGCGAAGGTTTGTTGTTTTTGCCGTACCTGATGGGCGAACGCAGCCCGGTATGGGACGACCGCGCCAGCGGCAGCTTTGTCGGGCTGAACCTGTATCACAGCCGTATTCACCTGTACCGCGCGGTGCTTGAAGGCGTGAGTTTTGCCCTGCGCCACAACATTGAAGCCGGTACCCAGGGCGCGCATTCGCTGGACCCGCGCTTGATTGTGGTGGGAGGCGCGAGCCATTCGGATTTGTGGATGCAGATTATTGCCGATGTCACGCGCTACCCGGTCTACACCATTGTGCAGGAGGTGGAAGCGGCCTTGGGCGCAGCGTTGCTGGCGGCGCATACGGTGGGCTTGGTGAGTGATGACGAGATGGACAAAGGCTGGGTGCAGCTGGAACTGCGGGCGCAGCCCAAGCGCGAGAATGTCATGACGTATGACCGGGCGTTTGCCGAGTACCTGAAGCTGTATCCGGCCCTCAAGCCGATCATGCATAGCCTGCAAACCAACTGACCCAACACAGATCAAAAATGTGGGAGCTGGCTTGCCTGCGATAGCGGTGTATCAGTGAAAAATGTGCTGACTGACCCACCGTTATCGCAGGCAAGCCAGCTCCCACAGGGATCTTCAGTGTTTATCGAGAAGTGACCATGACCACCACCTTCAACTTCACCCGCCAGCGCATTCTCGTCACTGGCGCCAGCAGCGGCATCGGTCGCGAAATCGCTCAACAGCTGATTGCCGCCGGTGCCGAAGTGTTCGCCCTCGGCCGCGACGCGCAAGCCTTGGCACAGCTGGGCTGCAACAGCTTATGCGTGGATATCGCCGACAGCATCGCCCTGGACAAAGCCCTGTCAGACTTGCCGCCGCTGAACGGCCTGGTCAACTGCGCCGGTATCTCACGCCTGGAACCCGCCGCCGCCATCAGCGCGGATGCGTTCGATCAGGTCATGCAGGTCAACGCCCGCGCCGCCGCACAGGTCGCCAGCCGAGTGGCGGCAAAAATGATCGAAGCGAAAATCCCCGGCAGCATCGTCAATGTCTCAAGCCAGGCGTCACTGGTGGCGCTGGACGATCACCTCGGCTACTGCGCCTCAAAGGCCGCGCTGGACGCGATCACCCGCGTGCAGTGCGCCGAGTGGGGGCGCTTTGGCATTCGTGTGAACAGCGTCAACCCCACGGTCACACTTACGCCAATGGCGACAAAGGCCTGGTCGGATCCGGCCAAACGCGACCCGGCGCTGGCGGCCATTCCGCTGGGGCGTTTCGCACAAACCGTGGAAGTCGCATTGCCGGTGCTGTTCCTGCTCAGCGATGCCGCCAGCATGATCAGCGGCGTGAGCCTGCCGATCGATGGCGGCTACACCAGCCGCTAGCCGTTTTCCAGCACGCCGGCGATCACCACTTTGTCCCGTGGCTTGTACGGGTCTTGCAAGCGGTCAAGCAGCAGGCGTACCGCGCTGCTGCCGGCCAGTGAGGCGTCGTGGGCCACGCAGGCGATCGGCACGCCGAAGATATCGGCGAAGGGCAGGCGGTCGATGCCGCAAATGGTCAGGCTGTCGTGGGCGATGTTGTGCATGCGCAAGGCACGCAGGGCGCCGAGGGTGATCAACTGGTTGAAACCCATGATTGCATCGGGCGCCGAGTGCTCGGCCAGGTAGTCGAGAGTGTGCAGGTAAGACGGCATCAGCGTGTAGTCACCGGCCTGCACTTCGACCTGAACATGGGGGTGTTCAGCCAGCACTTCGCGCAACCCTTTGAGGCGCTCCACGGTGATACGTGAGTGCTCCGGGCCGGTCAGCACCAGCAGGCGTTTAAGGTCGGGTGTCTGGCGCAGCAGGTAGTGCGCCGCCTGGATACCGCTGTGGTAGTTGTCGAGCACCACGCGGCTGAACGGGCTGTCGTGGATCGTGCGGTCGAGCAACACCACCGGAGTTTTGCCGTTGCCCAGGCGCTCCAGATAGTCGGGTTGGTAGCTGGGTTCGTCCGAGACCGGCGACAAGATAATCCCCGCCACGCGATAGCCCAGCAGGGTATCGACGGCTTTGCTTTCGAGTTCTTCCAGCTCATCGGTGTCCACCAGCATGATGGTGTAGCCGTGCTTCTTCGCCTCGCGGGAAATCGCCTTGATCATCTCGCTGTAGAACGGGTTGTCGACGGAGGCGGTGATCACGCCGATGATCAGGCTTTCACTGCGCTTGAGCCCGCGTGCGAAGGCATTGGGCACGTAGTCCAGCTCGCGCGCCACTTCGAGAATGCGCGCCAGGGTGGCGGGCTTGACCAGGTCGGGCTTGCTCAGTGCGCGGGACACCGTGATGGTGGTCATGCCCACCCGTTCGGCGATGTCGCTGATGGTGACGGACTTTTTCTTGTTCATCGGTAAGGCTGCGCTGGGAAACATCCGCAGGCTAGCATGCGCGCGGGCGTAGGGTGATTCAAATCAGCGGGTCCCAGCGTTGTGACCAGTCGCTTTCGGCCTTGACCACCTCGCGCAGCAGCCCCAGCGCCTGCTGCAATACCGCCGAATCCCGCGCCCGTGAGTAGACCAGATAGGTCGGGAAGCTGAATTCCGGCGCTTTCGGGACGCGCTGCATGACGCCGCTGTCCAGGTAGCTTTGCACCACCCGCGTGCGGAAGTACCCGGCGCCACCGTTCTCCAGGATGTACTGCAGGGCCAGCGGCCCGAGGTTGAAACTCAACGCGGCGCGGGCTTTGTCGGGCAGCGCGGCGTCGTGTTGCTGGCGAAAGCCTGGGCCCCAGTCGATATACACGTAAGGGGCGGGTTTGCTTGTTAACTGCACCAGGATCAGTTTTTCTTCCAGTACTTGCTCGACCTGCAGGCCAGGCCAGTATTGCGGCTGGAATACCAGCGCGGCATCGAGCACGCCCAGTTCCAGTTGGCGCAAGAGGTATTCACCTTCACGCACTTCGGTGCGCAGCGCATGGCCGGGGATCTGTTCGCGCAAGGCCTTGGCCCAGCCGAGCATCAACGGGTTGCACAGGCTGACTTCGCCGCCGATATGCAGCACATTGCGGTAGCCATCGGGCAGCGGGAGGTCGCGCTTGGCGGCTTCCCAGGTTTGCAGCAATTGGTTGGCGTAGACCACAAACGCTTCGCCATCGGCGGTGAGCCTGGCGCCTGCGCGGTTACGCACAAACAGTGTGCTGCCCAACTGGCTTTCCAGGCTTTTGACCCGTGCGGTGATGGCGGTCTGGGTGACGTGCAGTTTCTCGGCTGCCGCGGCCAGGCTGCCGCAGCGGGTGATTTCGAGGAAGGTGCGTGCCAGTTCGATGTCCATGAAGCCCCCGGGGATGAATGGGGGACAGTGTAATGGAATGTGCTCGAAGCTGGCGTGTGTGTGGGGTTGTTGGGTGTATATCCGTTATTTAGGTAACGGCGGCTTATGGTTCCGCTCTTACAGCGGCTAACCCGGCGTCCTGCCGGGTTACCCACGGATTCAAGCCTGCGTTCGACCATTGTGGTTGATGGGGCGCCTCAGATCAAAAGCGAAAAGCGGATTTGCATACACCTGGGATCTGCTTTTCTGTGGGAGCTGGCTTGCCTGCGATGCAGACACCTCGGTACATCAGGCACACCGAGTTGATGCCATCGCAGGCAAGCCAGCTCCCACCTTTGACCGAGTATGGCTCTGCTGTTGCTGTTGCTGTTGCTGTTGCTGTTGCTGTTGCTGTTGCTGTTGCTGTTGCTGTTGCTGTTGCTCTGGCCCTTACATCCTTTTCGATGACGAAGTCAGCGGTCTTTTGATCTGCGCTTTTGATCTTGATCTGAAATCGCCCCGTCAAACACGATGGCCGGAATTCGACAGGGATTTGGGGGGTAAACCGGCAGGGATGCCGGTTTAGCCGCGCTGGGCCAAGGATGGCCCATCGCGGCGGCCCCCCAAATCACTGGCGGATTGCGGGCATGCCGAGCCACAGCGAGGCACCGAGTGTTGGGGCGAGGACCTTTTGCTTACTTTTCGGTCCTTCGAAAAGTGAGTCGCTGTAAGAGCGAAACCATAGGCCGCCGTTACCGCAGCAATGGATATGTACCCCGACCAAACACCCCGCCAAACCGCTACCGCAGGCAAGCCAGCTCCCACAGTTGATGATTGCATTTCAGCCCAAGGCAGGCCGAACCCTAGTGAATACCGATGGACCAGCTTTGCGTGGTCTGGTCTTCGTGCCGCTGCTCCAGGTCATCCTCATACTGACAACGCGGCCCCTTGCACTTGTACTCAAACGTCACCGGCGCCTGGGTCTGAACCGGGAACAACGATTTGGCCGTCGCCGGTGCATCGTGTGGCACCGCCTCAAGCACAGGCGCTTCGTAGCTCAAGTCCAACGCTGTGGCATGGACCATAACCGGCAGGACGGCGAGCACTGCACTCGCCATAAAAGTCCTTGTAAATAGCATCTAAAACAACCCGCGCAACAAAAAATGAAGCGCGGATTATAAGCCGGATGCGACCGCACATGCAGTGTTCAGAGCACCCGCGGTGCTTCAAGGTGTTCAGTAGGGAAGGCTTTGGCATAGGCCTGACACACCCTCAACACCTGCTCATCCGCAAACCGCGCACCCACCACATGCAAGCCCACCGGCAAACCATTCGCTGCCAACCCGCAGGGCACCGAAGCTGCCGGTTGCTGCGTCAAATTGAAGGGATAAGTAAACGGCGTCCACTCCATCCACGCTTTCATCGACGAACCCGGCGGCACATTATGCCCAGCTGCAAACGCTGTAATCGGCATCATCGGCGAGACCAGCACATCGTAATGCTCATGAAACGCCGCCATCCTCGCCACCAACGCCGCACGGGCTTCAAGGGCGTCGTTAAAATCGCCGAGGCTCAACTGCTGGCCGTGTTCGGCAATACGCAGCAAACCAGGGTCCAGCAATTGTTTTTGCGCATCACTCATGGAACCCGTGAGGCGAGCCGCACCGGCTGCCCACAAGGTGCTGAATACCTCCAGCGGATCGCTGAAACCTGGGTCGATCTGCTCGACATGCGCCCCCAGCTGTACCAAACCCTCAACCGCCTGGGCGACCACTTTGGCCACCTGTGGGGCCACGTCCACATACCCGAACGTGGGACTGTAGGCCACGCGTAAACCCTTCAAATCCGTAGCGCCCGGCAACCACGGCGTATGGCGCGGCGCCCCGATCAGGCCATCACGCGCATCCGGTTGGGCCACGGTTTGCAGCATCAGCACCGTGTCTTCCACCGTGCGGGTCATCGGCCCCAGGTGCGACAAAATCGTCATGGAACTGGCCGGCCACTGCGGCACATACCCGAAAGTTGGCTTGATGCCGAACGTACCGGTGAACGCACAGGGAATGCGGATCGAGCCACCGGCATCGCTGCCCTGGTGCAGCACGCCCAGGTTCAGCGCCGCCGCCGCACCGGCGCCACCCGACGAACCGCCCGCTGTGGTGCGCGTGTCCCACGGGTTGCGCGTGATGCCGTACAGCGGGTTGTCGGTGACGCCTTTCCAACCGAATTCCGGCGTGGTGGTTTTACCTAGCAGCACCGCGCCGGCTTTGCGCATAAAAGCCGAGAAGGGCGCATCCACATCCCACGGCCCGTCGGCAGAGGAGGTGCGCGAACCCTTGCGGGTGGGCATGCCAATGGTCAGCGTCAGGTCTTTGATCGAGGCAGGCACGCCGTCCAGTGCGCCGCAGGGTTCACCTTTCAACCAGCGTTGTTCCGAGGCCCGCGCAGCGTTCAATGCGCCTTCAGGGTCTACGTGACAATAGGCGTTCACCACCGGGTTATAGCGCTCGATCCGCAGCAGAGCGTCTTCAGTGACGTCTACCGGTGACAGGGTCTTGTCGCGAAAATGCTGCAGCAGTTGCACCGCCGTCAGTTGGCCAATCTCACTCATGCCACCTCTCCCTGCGCCGCGTTGACCATGGCGCGCAACAGCACCGCGCAGCCCGCTGCCAGGTCATCCGGCGCGGCGTTTTCGATTTCGTTATGGCTGATGCCGCCTTCGCACGGCACAAAGATCATCCCGGCCGGGCCGAGTTTGGCGACGAAAATCGCGTCATGCCCGGCGCCACTGACGATGTCCATGTGGCTCAAGCCCAATGCCTGCGCACCGTCACGCACGGCGTTGACGCAGGCTGGGTTGAAGTCCAGCGGCGGGAAGTCGGCGGTGGGCGTCAGTTCAAAGGTCAGGCCATGCCGGGCGCAGGTGGCTTCGATCACGCCGCGCACTTCATCGACCATGGCTTGCAGTTTGTCGGCATGCAGGTGGCGCAGGTCGATGGTCATGTGCACCTGGCCTGGAATCACATTGCGCGAGCCGGGGTGCAGGTTCAGGCAACCGACCGTGCCGCAGGCGTGCGGTTGCTGTTGATGGGCGATGCGGTTGACCGCGCTGACCACTTCGGCGGCGCCCACCAGGGCGTCCTTGCGCAGGTGCATGGGCGTTGGGCCGGCGTGGGCTTCGACGCCGGTAAGGGTCAGGTCGAACCACTTCTGGCCGAGGCAGCCCATGACCACGCCGATGGTGGTGGCGCGGTCTTCCAGCACCGGGCCTTGCTCGATATGCGCCTCGAAATATGCGCCGACCGGGTGGCCAAGCACCGCGCGGGAGCCGGCGTAGCCGATGCGCTGCAATTCGGCGCCCACGGACAGGCCTTGGTCATCGAGTTTGTCGAGGGTGTCCTGCAAGTCGAACTTGCCGGCAAACACCCCGGAACCCATCATGCACGGCGGGAAGCGCGAGCCTTCTTCGTTGGTCCACACCACCACCTCGATGGGGGCCAGGGTCTGGATATTCAGGTCATTCAAGGTGCGGATCACTTCCAGCCCGGCCATCACGCCGTAGCAGCCATCGAACTTGCCGCCGGTGGGCTGCGTGTCGATATGGCTGCCGGTCATCACCGGGGGCAGGGCGGGATTGCGTCCGGCACGCCGCGCAAAGATATTGCCAATGGCATCGACACTGACACTGCACCCGGCGGCCTCGCACCATTGCACAAACAGGTCGCGGGCCTGGCGGTCGAGGTCGGTGAGCGCCAGGCGGCACACGCCGCCTTTGACCGTAGCGCCGAGCTGAGCCAGGTCCATCAACGATTGCCACAAGCGGTCGCGGTTGATCAACGGGGCATTGCTCTTGAGCGGTTGCGCAAAACTATTCATGTGCAAATCTCCGGTCAGGCACTCAGGGCCAGGTAGCGGTTCTTGATGGTCGGGTCGGCGCGGAAGTCAGCGGCGCTGCCCTCGTATACGACGCGGCCCTGTTCGAGCACGTAATGGCGGTCGGCGAGCTTGTCGCAGACCATCAGGTTCTGTTCCACCAGCAACACCGGCAGGCCGTCGTCCTTGACCTTGCGCAGGATTTTCACCAGCTCGTCAACGATCACCGGCGCCAGGCCTTCGGTGGGTTCGTCGAGGATCAGCAGCTTGGGGTCGTTGAGCAGCGCGCGGGCGATGGCGAGCATCTGTTGCTCGCCGCCGGACAGTGCGTGGCCGGCGTTTTTACGCCGTTCCTTGAGGCGCGGGAACATGCCGTACACGTCTTCGAGTTGCCAGCGGCTGGTCTTGCGCACGGCGATACGCAGGTTTTCCTCGACCGTCAGCAGGCGGAAAATCCCGCGGTTCTCCGGCACCAGCGCCAAGCCCTGACGGGCGATTTCAAAGATCTTCTGGCCCACCAACGCCTGGCCGTTGAAGTGAATCTGGCCCTGGCGCGGGCAAATAATCCCGAGGATGCTGCGCAGCGTGGTGGTCTTGCCCGCGCCATTTCGGCCCAGCAGCGTCACCAGTTCACCGGGGTTGACGGTCAGCGACACGCCTTCCAACACATGGCTCTTGTCATAGTAGGAATGGATATTCTCGACAATCAGCATCAGGCAGCCTCCCCAAGATAAGCCGTACGCACACGCTCATCGGCACGCACGAATTCCGGCGTGCCTTCCACCAGAATCTGCCCGTGACTCATCACGGTGATGCGTTGGCTGATGGACATGACAATGCTCATGTTGTGTTCGATCAACAGCACCGTGTGGTCGCGGCCGAGGTCGCTGATCAGCTGGGTCATGATCGGAATGTCATCGATGCCCATGCCCGACGTCGGTTCGTCGAGCATCAGCAGTTTGGGTTTGGAGCAAATCGACATGCCGACTTCCAGCACCCGTTGCTGGCCGTGGGACAACTCGCCCGCCAGGGTGTCGGCGCGACGGGTGAGTTGCAGACGCTCCAACACTTGATCGGCCATCTCCAGGTGCTCGCGCTTGCTGTCGACGCGGCGCCAGAAGTTCAGCGCCCGCGCACCGTCGCGGCCTTGGGCGGCCAGGCGCAGGTTTTCGCGCACGCTGAGGTTCTGGAACAGGCTGGTGAGCTGGAACGAGCGCGCCATGCCCAGGCCCACACGGCCGTGGGCCGGTTTGCGTATCAGGTTCTTGCCGTCAAAATGAATCGCCCCGGCGGTGGCCTGGCGCTCGCCGGTGAGGCAGTGAAACAGGCTGGTCTTGCCCGCGCCGTTGGGGCCGATAATGGTGTGAATGGTGCCGGCTTCGACCTTGAGGTTGACGCCGTTGACCGCATGGAACGCGCCATAGGCCAGTTCCAGGTCTTTGGTTTCCAGCAGGATGCTCATAGCCCTTCCTCCTTGGCGACGACGGCGGTCTTGCGGCTGCCGCGTACCCGTTCGAACAACGACGCGAGGCCGCCCCACAAGCCGCCGCGCATGAAGATCACCACAAAGATCAGGATCACACCCAGCAGCATCAGCCAGCGTGGCCACAGGTCGGAGAGGAAGTCCCCCAACAGCACGATGGAGCCTGCGCCCAGCAATGAGCCGAACAGCGAGCCGGTGCCGCCGACGATGGTCATGATCAGGATGTTCTCGGACATCGCCAGGTCGATGTTCGACAGCGGCACAAAGTGCAGCAGCATCGCGTACAGCGCCCCGGCGATGCCGGTGACCGCGCCGGACAGCACGAACACCAGGATCTTGAAGTGGCGCGTGTCATAGCCGATGGCCGAGGCGCGGGTTTCGTTTTCGCGGATCGCCATCAAGGTGCTGCCGAATGGCGAGGCGATCACTCGGCGCGCGCCGATAAAGATCAGCAGGAACAGCACCGCGACAAAGCCATAGAACACCCGGGCATCGGCCAGCGACAGCAGCACGGTGTCACCGAGACGGATCTCCGGGCGCGGCACGCTGAGCAGGCCGTTGTCGCCGCCGGTCCAGTCGCTCAAGGTGTAGGCGACGAAGTAGGCCATCTGGCTGAACGCCAATGTGAGCATCACGAAGTAAATGCCGGTGCGCCGGATTGCCAGCGCGCCGACCAGCAAGGCCAGGAACCCTCCGGCAAAGGCGGCGCCGAGTAATGCCGTGAACAAGCCTAGTTGCAGGTGGATCATCAGCAGCGCCGCGCAATACGCACCGGCACCAAAGAAGATGCCTTGGCCAAACGACAACAGCCCGGTGTAGCCCAGCAACAGGTTGCAGGCCAGCGCGGCCAGGGCAAAGATCAGGATCTCGGTGGCCAGGGTGGCCGAGGGCAGAATCAACGGCAAGCCGATCAGCACCGCCAGCACCCACAGCAACATGGCTTTGGATTGGGTTTTGGCAAACGGCAGGGGGTTTTTCTCGCTCATGTCAGGCTCTCCCGAACAGGCCGTAAGGGCGCACCAGAATCACCACGGCCATCGCGCCGTAGATCATCAGGCTCGCGCCTTGGGGCCAGAATGTGGTCATCAGGCTTTGCACCACGCCCACCAGTAAACCGCCGACCAGCGCGCCGCTGAACGAACCCATGCCGCCGATCACCACCACCACGAAGGCCACGCCGAGGATCTCCGGGCCGACAAAGGGTTGCGCGCCGCGCAACGGTGCAAACAGCACACCCGCGACACCGGCCAGGGCCACGCCAAGGGCAAAGGTCATGGAAAACAGACGGAAGATATTGGTGCCCAGCAGCGACACGGTTTCGGTGCTTTCACTGCCGGCGCGTACCAGGGCGCCGAAGCGCGTGCGCTCCAGCAGCAGCCACAAGGCCAGGCCGATCAGCGCGGAAAACACGATGAGGAACAAGCGGTAGTAGGGGTAGACGAAGTCGCCCACCACCAGCACGCCGCGCAGCAGTTCAGGCACGGCGACACTTTTGCCCACCGGGCCCCAGATCATCACGCTGGCTTCCTGGATGATCAGCGCGATCCCCAGGGTCACCAGAATCTGGAACATGTGTGGCAAGTGATAAATCCGCTGGATCAACAATCGCTCGATCACCCACGCCAGTGCGGCCACCACCAGCGGCGCGATCAGCAGCGCCAGCCAGAAGTTGCCGGTGAGGCTTACGGCGGTGTAGCAGATGTACGCACCCAGCAGAAAGAACGCGCCGTGGGCGAAGTTGACGAAGTTGAGCAGGCCGAAAATGATCGTCAGCCCGACCGCGATCAGGAAGTAGATCATCCCCAACCCAAGGCCGTTGAGGATCTGGAACAGGTAAAGATTAAGCATGCAGAAACCCTCGGCAGGCAGCCGCTCGCGCGGCCCTGCGCTAAGCAATTCAGGGGATCAGGCGAGCGTGCAGCCCGTCGCCTCGACCGGCGGGAACGATTGCCCGGCGCTGAGCACCTTGGCCAGGTCGTCCTTGTCGGCCATGTCGCCGGTGGCTTTGCCGATCAGCAGGTAGTAATCCTTGATCACCTGATGGTCGCCGGCGCGGATCGACTCCTTGCCGGTCGGGCCTTCGTAGCTCAAGCCTTGCAGGGCTTTGGCCACGGTCGGGCCGTCGAAGCTGCCGGTGCTGATGATGGTTTCCAGCATGACTTTGGTGCTGATGTAATCAGCCGCCAGCGGGTAGGTGGGGTTGATGCCGTATTTGGCTTGAGTGAGCTTGACCAGTTCACGGTTGAGCGGGGTGTCGACCTGGTGCCAATACTGGGCGCCGAGGTACACGCCTTCGAGCACGTCGCTGCCCAGTTCCTGGAACTGGTCGAGCCCGGCAGACCATACCAGCAGCACTTTCATGCGCTCCTTGATACCGAAGTTCACCGCCTGGCGCAGGGTGTTGGACGACTGGCTGCCGAAGTTGAGCAGTACCAGCACATCGGGTTTGGCGGCGATGGCGTTGGTCAGGTAGCCGGAGAATTCCTGTTCCTGCAATGAGTGGTAGCTGTTGCCGACGTGTTCCAGCCCGTTGTCTTTGAGCACGGTTTTCGCGCCTTCGAGCAAGGCTTCGCCAAACACGTACTGCGGGGTGATGGTGTACCAGCGCTTGGCGTTGGGCAGCAGCTTGATCAGCGGCAGCATGGTTTCGCGGATGGCGCCGTAGGTGGGCACCGACCAGCGGAAGGTCGCCTTGTTGCAGTCTTTGCCGGTGACTTCATCGGCGCCCACCGGGGTCATGAACACGCCGCCGACTTTGTCGACTTCCTTGGCCACCGCCAGCGCGGAGGACGACAACGTGCAGCCCTGGAAGAACCGCGCGCCGTCCTGCTGGATCGCTTCCTGGACCTTGCGCACGGCTTTGCCGGCATTGCCTTCGGTGTCGATGACCTTGTAGTTGAGCGGGCGGCCGAGTAACTCGGGGTGCTGTTCCACCGCCAGGCGCGAACCCATGTCGGCAAACTTGCCATAGCTGGCAAACGCGCCGGACATGGACTTGAGGCCGTAAAAGGTAAAAGGCTCGGCGGCGAATGCAGAGCGCACACTCAGCGGAAGGCTGAGCGCGGCTGCGGCGGTAAGACTGGCTTTCAACAACGTACGACGCTGCATGGGGTGACTCCCTGGTTTAGTTATTGGCAGGAGCGGCAAGGGCGATACGGTGGAGCAAGGGCCTGTGGGCAGGCCTGTTATTGAATTGGGTGAAACGGTGTAACGGTTGGAACCGGCTCAAGTGTGGGAGCTGGCTTGCCTGCGATGGAATCGACCCGGTTTGACAGAAACACCGAGGTGTCTGCATCGCAGGCAAGCCAGCTCCCACATTGAATGGGTTTGCAGTTTGGATCCTGGGTGTTTTTAGGAGTGATCAAACTCCAGCAAAAAGTGCGGGCTGACCTCGCCTTCCAGCGCCGTCATGTGGTGTTCGGCGTCGCACATATGTTCATGCATCAGGTTGCGCACGGCCGTTTCATCACCGGCGCGAAAGGCCAGCAGCAACTGCTTGTGATAGTCCAGGTTGGCCGCGTCAAACTGTTTGCGCTTGGGTTTGTAGGCTTTTTTCAGCACCACCAGGTCGCGCAACAGGTCGTTGAGAAACTGCGCCATAAAGCTCAGCAGCGGGTTGGGGCAGGCCTTGGCCAAAAGGTTATGGAATTCCAGTTCCGCCAGGCGCTGTTCGCGTTGGCCGGCTTCGCTGTCTTCGGGGGCGCTGCAAAAATCCACGTTGTCTTGCAGGGCTTGATAGTCGTCTTCGCTCAAGCGACCCAGCACCGATACTGCCAGTTCTACCTCGATGACCTTGCGCAGTTGGTACACCTGCTCGCCATCCAGGTGCTGGAAGTGCAGGTAGTTACGCAACGCGCGGCTGGCCGGTTCAGTGCCGGCCTGGTTCAGGTAGGCGCCACCACTGGGGCCGGTGCGTGTACTCACCAGGCCTTCCACTTCCAGGGCCTTGAGTGCTTCACGGGCCGAGCCTTTGGAGCACTGGAAGCTTTCCATCAGCTCGCGCTCGGTAGGCAGGCGGTCGCCGGGCTTGAGCGCGTCGGTGACGATCGAGCGTTTGACCGACTCGACAATCACATCGGAAAGCTTCTGGCGTTTGCGTCGTAGCGGGCGGCTGAGCATGCTGTTCTATTGATCCTATTAATGCGGATTAATAGCACTTAATAACGATTGAGCCGGAGCGTCAACGCAAGGTGTCGTTTTCGGCCTGAAGTGGTCGCAAATGCGCGGGTTATTCCCAGCTGCCGAGGTCGAGGCAGCGTGTGGACGCGGGCGGCTGTTTGCCGAATACGAGAAAATCGCCAACCCAGCGGTTAATGCACCCGGCGGCGGTGCCAGGCCGGGCTGGCTCTTTGAGCAGCAATTGCTCGATGCCGGCAGCGACCGGCTCGGCCTGCTCGGCATTGACCAGCACCATGCGTGCGACGCGCTCGGGAAACAGCGCGGCATAGCGGCTGCCGAGGCGGGTGGCCTGCGCGTTGCCGAGGTAATTGAGCTGGGCCTCGCCGAGTTGGGCGCGCACATACTCCATATCACGCGCCGCTTGCTCTACGCCGCTGGGCTGGCTCAGGTCACGGGGGCTCAGTTCGATCACGTCATAGCGGTTGGTCAAGGTGCGATAGGCCTGTGTAGCATAGGACTCCCAACGGCTGGTCAGGTGCAGGGCGAAGGTTGCGCCTTGGCCCTTTGGCGGCTCGCCACCCTGGATAAACACCACACCTTCACGGCTGAGCGGCTGGCGGGCGCCCACGCGGGTCAGGGCCAGGCGCACACTGCCGCGTTTGGGCGCGGCATAGTCGCGGGGCACATTCACACTGGCGCATTGGGTGCGTTCCAGCACTTCGGGGTCCGGCCGCTCCTGGGCGGGGAAGGGGCAATCCAGCAGCCAGTCAATCGCGGTCGGCGCGATCAGCGGCTCGGGCAACGCCTGGCCGGCGATCAGCCAGAGGCCGATACACGCCAGGTTTTTTACCAGAACGCTGGGTTTCATCAGGAGGGTCCGGGCTGCCGTATGAGGACGGCTTTTTTACCAAGGACCCAGGGTCGAAGAATGTAGGGCGAATAAACGCTTTGTGTAGGAGTTTACAGTTTTATTGTCGGATCTGCGTATCCCAGCCGCCGCCCAGCGCTTTGTACAAGGCAATGCTGGCTTGCAGACGCGACAGCCGCAGTTGCACGTTCGAGTCTTGGGCCGCATACAAGGTGCGTTGGGTTTCCAGCACCGTCAGCAAGTCCTCGGCGCCTGCCTGATAGCGGCTCTCGGAGATCTGGAAGGCGGCCTGGGCCTGTTGCAGCTCCTCGGCCTGCCATTGGCGTTGCTGGTCCAGGCGCGTGATGCTGCTGAGGGCTTTCTCCACATCGGCAAAGCCGTTGATGATCGCACCGCGATAGGTTTGCAGCAGTTCATCCTGGCGGGCGCGAGCCTTGTCGCGCTCGGCGCTTAATCGGCCATTGTTGAAGATCGGCGCGACCAGCCCCGAGGTCAGGTTGTAGAACGGGCTGCGCAGGATGTCTTCGGCCTTATAGGCACCGGAGCCAACTGTCGCGCCCAAGGTTACGCTGGGCAGCATCGCTGCGCGTGCCACCGTGACGTCGGCACTGGCCGCCGCCAGTTGCGCCTCGGCGCGGGCCAGGTCGGGGCGACGACTGAGCAATTGGCTCGGCACGCCCGGGCCAATGCTTGGCCAGGTCAGCGCCTGGAACGGCTCGGTGCCCAGGTCCAGGGCTTGTACGGGTTGACCGAGCAGGGCGGCGAGGGTGATCCGCGATTCTTCGGCCACTTGCGCAATCAGCGGCAATTGCCGTTGTTGGCCGGCCACCAGGCTTTTCTGTTGGGCCAGCTCCAGGGCGGTGGCGGAGCCTGCGCTGTAGCGGGTTTGCACCAGGTCCAGCACGTTGCGCGCATTGGCCAGGTTCAGCTCGGCGATCTGCTGGCGTTGCTGCGCGGCGAGGGTTTGCGCGTAGCGGTCGGCGACGTTGCTGAGCAGGGTCAGCTCCACGGTGGCCTGGTCGAACTTACTGGCGCGCAGGCTTTGCAGGGCGCTGTCGCGGGCGGCAACGCGGCCGCCCCAGAAGTCCAGTTCATAGCTGGCTGAGAGGTTGGCACCGAAACTGTCGACGGTCTTGTTGCTGTCGGTGGCGTCCAAGGAGGCATTGCCGCTGCCGCGCAGCAGTTTTTCACGGCTGGCGGTGAGGTTGAACTTGACCTCAGGTAACAACGGCGCCCCGGCAATTACCGCACTCGCCTGGGCCTGGCGCACGCGTGCCATGGCGGCGGCCACGTCATAACTGTCGCGTCGCGCCTGGTCGATCAGGCGGTTGAGCGGCTGGCTGCCGAAGTGTGTCCACCAGCGTTGGTTGGTCGCCTGCGTGGCATCGCGTTCGGCGTACTGCCAGGCGGGCGGCGGCGCGAGGCCGCTGTCGACGCTCGGCGGGTTGCCGGTACAGGCGTTGAGCAACAGGCACACGCCCAGCAGGGAAGATCGTTTATTCACTGGTCAACGCCTTAACCGGATCGAGCCGGGCAGCTTTACGGGCCGGCATAAAGCCGAATACGACACCGGTGACCAGCGCACAGCCAAACGCGCCAAACACCGCCACCAGGGAAAATTGCACCGCCACCTCGGCCAGTACCAGCACGCCGCCCACCAGCAGCGCGAGGGCGATGCCGAACAGGCCGCCGACTACCGAGAGCATCACCGCCTCGGTGAGGAACTGGCGCAGGATGTCGCGCTGGCGCGCGCCGGTGGCCATGCGAATGCCTATTTCGCGGGTGCGTTCACGCACGGTCATCAGCATGATGTTCATTACACCGATCCCGCCCACCAGCAGGGAAATCGCCGCAATCGAACCGAGCATCAGCGACAGCGTGTTGGCCGTGCGGGCTTCGGCCTGGATCATCGCGGCGTTGTTGGTCAACTGGTAGTCACGTTTACCGTTGTGCAGCTTGAGCATCAGTTGATCAATGGCCATTTCAGCCTCATGGACCTTGCGCGCATCGGCGGCGGCAATCGCCACGTATTCGGGGTTATAAGTGCCGAACAGGCGCACGCTGGCGGCGGTATACGGGATGGCGACCCGGTCATCGCTGTCTTTATTGCCGGAGGCGGAGCCTTTTTCGGCGAGGACGCCGATGACCTGGAAAGGCACGTTTTCGATCAGGATGTATTGGCCGATCGGGCTGGCGACGTTTTTGAACAGCTTTTCGCGGATACGGTGGCCGATGACCGCGACGGTGGCGCCGGCGCGCTCGTCTTCCTGGGTGAAATAGCTGCCCTCGACCACCGGCCAGTTGAAAATCTCGGGGAAGTTGACGTCGTTGCCACCCACATAGGCCAGGTAATCCAGGTTGCCAAAGCGAACCCCCGCGTCGTTGCCGTTGACCGGCATGATGCGCTTGACCTGGGGCAACATCGCCAGTGCCGCGACATCGTTGAGGGTCACGATACCCGGCGGCGTGCGCGGGTTGGGCGAGGAGCCGCTGAGGTAAATGATATTGGAGCCGAACGCGCCCATCTGCGCCATCACCTGGCGCTTGCTGCCTTCGCCGACGGCCAGCATCACCACCACGGACGCCACGCCAATCACGATCCCCAGCAGCGTCAGCGCGGTGCGAAAACGATTGATCCACATCACTCGCCAGGCCGCGCGGACCGCATCGAGCAGTTCGGCTTTCCAGGCACCGTTGTGCTCGGCACCGTCGGCCAGGCGCTGGCGCAGGTCGACGGCTTGCAGCGCGTCGCTGTTGGCCGTGACCGGTACATGGGTGTCACTGTGCGCCGAGTCGCTGATGATCTGGCCGTCACGAATCTCGATGATGCGGTTGGCCCGCGCCGCGACTTCGCGGTCGTGGGTAATCAGGATCACCACATGGCCCTGGCTCGCCAGTTCGTCCAGTAGCGTCATCACCTCGGCGCCGCTGTGGCTGTCGAGGGCGCCGGTGGGTTCGTCGGCGAGGATGATATGCCCGCCGTTCATCAGTGCGCGGGCGATCGACACCCGTTGCTGCTGGCCGCCGGAGAGTTGGTGCGGGCGGTTGGCGGTGCGGTCGGCCAGGCCCAGGCGCGTGAGCAGGGCCTTGGCGCGGGCATGCCGCTCGGTGGCGCTGATGCCGGCATAGATCGCCGGCATCTCGACGTTTTCCTGGGCCGAACCGGACGGAATCAGGTGGTAGCCCTGGAACACAAACCCAAAGGCCTCGCGGCGCAGCCAGGCCAGTTCGTCGCTGCCCAGGTGCGCGACGTTTTCGCCGGCGAACAGGTAGTCG
This sequence comes from Pseudomonas sp. OE 28.3, assembly GCF_014268205.2. Lineage (NCBI taxonomy): Bacteria > Pseudomonadati > Pseudomonadota > Gammaproteobacteria > Pseudomonadales > Pseudomonadaceae > Pseudomonas > Pseudomonas sp. OE 28.3. The sequence goes on along the minus strand of NZ_CP077082.1, from coordinate 4,386,641 downwards.
CCCTCGGAAGGGCGGTCGAGACAGCCGAGGATATTCATCAGCGTGGACTTGCCGGAGCCGGAGGCGCCGACAATGGCGACGAATTCCCCGGCGTGGATCGACAGGTCGATGCCGCGCAACACGTCGACCTGCGGGCTGTCACCGCCGCCGTAGGATTTGCGGATGTTCTTGAGTTCGATCAGCGGCGTGGTCAACTCAACCCCCATTGCCGTCGGCTGGGCCGATCAACACGTGGTCGCCCTCGCTGAGGCCGTCCAACACTTCGACGCGCAAACGGTCACTGATGCCCAGGCGCACCTCGCGTTCCTCAATGGCGCCATTTTTGGCCACCACGCGGGCCGTTTGCGTGTCGCTGCCGTGGCTGCCGAGCAAGGCCGCAACCGGCACGGTGAGCACATCCTTGACCTGGCTGGCGACGAAAAAAACTTGGGTGGTCATTTCGGCCATCAGGGCATTGTCGGCGTTGTCCACATCCAGCAGCACGGTGTAGAGCACCACGCGACCGCTCCCGCTTTTGCTGGTGCTGCTGGGGCTGCCGTTGCCCTGGCTGGTTTCATTCAGGGGCTTGGGCGGGATCGGCAGGATCTGGCGCACGGTACTGGTCCAGCGCCGGCCGCCGCCGCTGAGCGTGGTGAAATAGGCGGTCATGCCGGGTTTGACGTGGCCGATGTCGGCTTCGGAGACCTCGGCCCATACGGTCATCGGCGACAACTTGGCGATACGCAGGATCAACGGGGTCTGCTGCTGGGCGTTGAGGGTCTGGCCGACCCGCGCATCCACCGCCACCACCGTGCCGCTCATCGGCGCGAAGATGCGTGTATAGCCCAATTCGGCCTCGTCGCTGCGCAAGCTGGCCTGGGCCTGGCGGATCTGCGCCTGAAACATGTCGACCCGTGCCTGGGTGGCACTCAGCTCGGCCTTGGCGGTTTGCACGTCTTCTTCGCGGGTGGCGTTGCCGGCCACCAGGCGTTGCTGGCGCTGGTATTTCTGGCGCGCCAGTTGGTGCTGGGCTTTCTGCTCCTGCAACTGGGCCTTGAGGTTGTCGATGGCATAGCGGCTGGCATCGAGCTTGGCCTGCTGCGTGGCCGGGTCGATTTCGACCAGCAACTGGCCTTCTTTGACCTGGTCACCGGCCTCGACATGGATCTTGCGGATCTGCCCGGATGCCTGTGCGCCCACATCGACATACCGGCGTGGTTGCAGGGTGCCCAGCGCCGTGACGCTGTTTTCGATATTGCCGCGAGTGACGGTGACAGTGGCGAGGCTGTCGCGGCCCGGCGGCAGTATCTGCCAGGCCGCCAGGGCAACGATGGGAATCAGGCACGCGACAACCAGCAGGGCGCGTCGGGCGGGGCGAGGGCGTTTCATGCGTTGGTTCCAGCCGGGAAGTGTGGACCGCAGTTAGCGGAGGGCTGACAGTTATACGAGAAAATTGCCCGACGATTTAGGCGCTTACATAGGTAGTAACAGCTCTGTCGAATAAAAAAATCGACGGTTGATGCAAGACTTCTTTAAAAGTAGATGAGAATTACTATAAATTGCACGCACTCAAACTGCCATCATCCATGGCCTGTCTTCGTAAGCACTCAAGGAACTGATGCCGTCCCCCCAGACGGTCGGGAGTCATGTTGGAAAACTACTATCGCGAGCTGGTGTGTTTCCTCAACGCCAAGCTGGGCAACCGTCAGGTGGCCGAAGATGTGGTGCATGACGCCTACGTGCGAGTACTGGAGCGCGCCAGCGACACGCCGATCGAACAGCCGCGCGCGTTTTTGTACCGTACTGCGCTGAACCTGGTGATCGACGGCCATCGGCGCAATGCCTTGCGCCAGTCCGAGCCGCTGGAGGTGCTGGACAGCGAAGAACGCTTCGCCACCAGTTCGCCCCACGCCAGCCACGATCAGGCCCAGCGCCTGGCCCTGCTCGAACGTGCCCTGGCCGAGCTGCCCAGCGCCTGCCGAGACAGCTTCCTGCTGCGCAAGCTCGACGGCCTTTCTCACCCGCAGATCGCCGAGCGCCTGAGCATTTCCCGCAGCCTGGTGGAAAAACATATCGTCAACGCCATGAAGCATTGCCGGGTGCGCATGCGTGAGTGGGACGCGCACTGATCACAGATCAGTTAAATTTTATTTCATTGTCCTCGTTTCCTATCAACACATGGCCTGTTGTTCAGGCTTTGCAGGTATTCCCGCCCCACCGCCAAGGGGCTTATCCAGAGGACACTGGAATGACACAGGCAATTGCTTCGCCCGCGGTTCACGATCTGATCGGGATCGGTTTCGGCCCTTCGAACCTGGCGCTGGCCATCGCCCTGCAGGAGCGTGAAAAAGCCCAGGGCAAACTGGACGTGGTGTTTCTCGACAAGCAGGCCGACTACCGCTGGCACGGCAATACCCTGGTCACCCAGAGCGAACTGCAGATTTCGTTCCTCAAGGATCTGGTGACGCTGCGCAACCCCACCAGCCCGTACTCGTTCGTCAACTACCTGAAGGCCCACGACCGTTTGGTGGACTTCATCAACCTGGGCACTTTCTATCCGTGCCGCATGGAGTACAACGACTACCTGCGCTGGGTCGCCGGGCAGTTCCAGGCCCAGGCGCGGTATGGCGAGGAAGTGCTGGCCATCGAGCCGATCCTGCACCAGCAGCAGGTTGAAGCGTTGCGCGTAATTTCCCGTGATGCCCAGGGCGAACAGCATGTGCGCACCACCCGTTCGGTGGTGGTCAGCGCCGGCGGCACGCCACGTGTGCCGGAGGCGTTCAAGGCGCTCAAGGACGACGGCCGGGTGTTTCACCATTCCCAATACCTCGAGCGCATGGCCCAGCAGCCGTGCGTGGACGGCAAGCCTATGCGCATTGCCATCATCGGCGGCGGGCAGAGCGCGGCCGAAGCCTTTATCGACCTCAACGACAGCTTCCCGTCGGTGCAGGTGGACATGATCCTGCGCGGTTCGGCGCTCAAACCGGCGGACGACAGCCCATTCGTCAACGAAGTGTTCTCGCCGGCCTTTACCGACCTGGTGTTCCAGCAAGTCGGCGCCGAGCGTGAGCGCCTGGTGGCCGAGTACCAGAACACCAACTATTCGGTGGTCGACCTGGACCTGATCGAGCGCATCTACGGGATTTTTTACCGCCAGAAAGTCTCCGGTATCAACCGCCAGGCCTTCCGCACCATGACCGTGGTCGAGCAAGCCACGGCCGGGCCGCTGGGCATCGAACTGGTGCTGCGCAACAACGCCAACGGCGACACCAGCGTGAGCCATTACGATGCGGTGATCCTGGCCACCGGCTATGAGCGCCAGATGCACCGCGAACTGCTGGCGCCCCTGCAAGCCTATATGGGCGACTTCGAAGTGGCCCGCGACTATCGGATCGTCACCGACGAGCGCTGCAAGGCCGGTATCTATATCCAGGGGTTCAGCCAGGCCAGCCATGGTTTGAGCGACACCTTGCTGTCGGTACTGCCGATTCGGGCCGATGAGATTGCCGCCTCGTTGTATGAAAACGATCGTCACCGTGGCAAGGCGCGCTCGGTGCAGGATTTACTGCTGGCCACTGCCAGCTGATTACTGTGGCGAGGGAGCTTGCTCCCGCTCGGGTGCGTAGCGCCCGCACGTTTTTGGGGCCGCTTCGCAGCCCAGCGGGAGCAAGCTCCCTCGCCACAAAAGGCGCGCTCCTACAGACGGCACTTGTGACAACGTCGGGCTATTGGTACTGTACAAAAAACCAGTATCGGTAGCCCTTCATGCAGTTGATCGAAAAACTCAGCATCCTCGCCGACGCCGCCAAGTACGACGCTTCCTGCGCCAGCAGTGGCGCGCCCAAGCGCAGCTCCGAGGGCAAGGCCGGGCTGGGTTCTACCGATGGCATGGGCATTTGCCACAGCTACACGCCGGACGGGCGTTGTGTGTCGTTGCTCAAGGTGTTGCTCACCAATTTCTGCCTGTACGACTGCCAATACTGCGTCAACCGCCGCTCCAGCGACGTGCCCCGTGCGCGTTTCAGCCCGGAGGAGGTGGTTACCCTGACCCTGGACTTCTACAAACGCAATTGCGTCAGCGGGCTGTTTCTCAGCTCCGGCATCATCCGCTCGGCCGACTACACCATGGAGCAACTGGTTCGAGTCGCCAAACTGTTGCGCGAAGAGCATGACTTTCGCGGTTACATCCACCTCAAGACCATTCCCGAAGCCGACCCTGCGCTGATCGTCGAAGCCGGGCGTTATGCCGATCGCCTCAGCGTGAACATCGAGTTGCCCACCGACGCCAGCCTGCAAACCCTGGCGCCGGAGAAGCAGATCGGCTCGATCAAGCAAGCCATGCAGACCATCTACACCGGCGAGCAGACGGTGTTCAACGAACCGCGCGCACCGCGTTTTGCGCCAGCGGGGCAGAGCACGCAGATGATCGTCGGCGCCGATGACACCGACGACAGCACCATCCTGCACGGTGCCGAGGCACTGTATGGCAACTACAAGCTGCGGCGCGTGTATTACTCGGCGTTCAGCCCCATCCCCAACAGCCCCAAAAGTGTGCCGCTGGCCGCGCCGCCGCTGATGCGTGAACACCGCCTGTACCAGGCCGACTTTCTGCTGCGCAGTTACGGTTTCAGCGCCAATGAGCTGTTCGAAGGCCCAGGCCATCTGGCGCTGGATATCGACCCCAAGCTGGCTTGGGCGCTGGAGCACCGCGAGGTGTTCCCGCTGGACCTGAACCGCGCCGAACCCACGCTGATCGCGCGTATCCCCGGCATTGGTCTGCGTACCACCCAGCGCCTGGTCGACCTGCGCCGCGAACGCAAAATTCGCTTTGAAGACCTGGCGCGCATGCGTTGCGTGCTGGCCAAGGCCAAGCCGTTTTTCATCACCAGCGACTACCACCCGCAACAGGCGGACAGCACCAGCGTGTTGCTGCGCGAGCAACTGCGCGACCGCCCGCAGCCGCAACAGATGGGGCTGTGGGGATGATCAGCCTGGAATGCGACAACCTCTTCAGCACCTGGCGCGAGCAGGCGCGCTGGCTGCTCAGCCATCAGGTCGACCCCAGCCAGGTGAGCTGGGGCGAGGCCGAAGTGGCGGACCTGTTTGCCACGGACGTGCCTGTGCCTGAGCAGCTCGGGCCGTTTCAGGCACGAATCCCCAAGGCGTTGCTGGAGTTGTTGGAATCGGCCGCGTGTTACCACGGTGATCAGCGTTGGAGCCTGTTGTATGAGGTGTTGTGGCGTGTCAGCCATGGCGACCGCACCGCGATGCTGGCCGGGGACAAGTTGGGCAGTGAGTTACAGCGGCGCATCAAACAGGTCAGCCGCGAGGCCCATCACCTGCATGCGTTTGTACGGTTTATTGCCTTGCCAGCAGAGGCTGGGCCGCAACTGCCGGAGTATGTGGCGTGGCATGAGCCGGCCCATGACATCTTGAAGTCCGCCAGCCAGCATTTTGTCGGGCGCATGGGCCGCCATCGCTGGATGATCGCAACGCCCTTGGACGGTGTGTATTACGACGGTGAGCAGTTGATTCATCAACGCCAGTGCCCTGAAGCATGGCAACAATTGGCGCAGAATATCGAAGACCCACACAGCGCGATGTGGCTGACCTATTACAGCCATATCTTCAACCCGGCGCGGTTGAACCCCAAAGTGATGGAAGGGCATTTGCCCAGCCGGTTCTGGAAGAATCTGCCGGAGGGCAAGCTGATACCGGGGTTGATCAGCGAGGCGCGCACGGGCAAGCAGAAGGATGGGCAGGCGAAGCTGATCGGGGCCAGGCCGGGCAAGAAAATCTCAAGCGGGCACAGTTAAAAATGTGGGAGCTGGCTCGATGATCGTTCCCACGCTCTGCGTGGGAATGCCGCCCTGGACGCTCCGCGTCTGCTTTGAGGTCGTGATGCGGAGCGTCACTGGATGCATTCCCACGCGGAGCGTGGGAACGATCTATGGGCAGGCGAAGCTTATTGGCGCCAGGCCGGGCAAGAAAATCTCAAGCGGGCACAGTTAAAAATGTGGGAGCTGGCTCGATGATCGTTCCCACGCTCTGCGTGGGAATGCCGCCCTGGACGCTCCGCGTCCGCTTTGAGGTCGTGACGCGGAGCGTCACTGGATGCATTCCCACGCGGAGCGTGGGAACGATCTATGGGCAGGCGAAGCTGATCGGGGCCAGGCCGGGCAAGAAAATCTCAAGCGGGCACAGTTAAAAATGTGGGAGCTGGCTCGATGATCGTTCCCACGCTCTGCGTGGGAGTGCCGCCCTGGACGCTCCGCGTCCGCTTTGAGGTCGTGACGCGGAGCGTCACAGGATGCATTCCCACGCGGAGCGTGGGAACGATCTAGCGTGGGTTTCAGGCCAGTTCGGTCGCGGTGTTTTTGACCACCGCCAACTCCGGGTGCGCCACCAACTTATCGATGTGCAGCTCATCGTTGTTCAACCAGGTCTCCGTCAGCACCCGGTAATGCTCCATATCCCGGCAGCGCATGCGCAAGCTGTAGTCGAACGGCCCGCTGATCAGTTGGCACTCGAACACCTGCGGGCAGGCTTTGACGCAGGCCTCAAAGGCCTTCTGCGCCGAGCGCCCGCTCTGATTGGACAAGGCCACCAGCACCAGCAGCGACAGCCCTGGCGAGACCATCTGCACATCGATGATCGCCCCATAGCCACGGATCACCCCGCGTCGCTCCAGCTTGCGCACCCGTTCCAGGCACGGCCTGGGTGTCAGGTGTACAAGCGAGGAAAGCTTTTCGTAGGTGATACGCCCCTGGTGGCGCAACACGTCGATGATCGCCTCATCGATGCGGTCCAGCGTGGGCGAAGAGTGGGGTCCGTTGGCCTTGGTATCCATGAGTTCACTTCAAACGGTTGGAAAGAAATTGCTGCAAGCGTTCGCTGTTGGGATGGTCGAGGATCTCGGCGCCGCCTTGTTCCTCGACTCGGCCCTGGTGCAAAAACAGCACTTGGCTGGACACCTGGCGGGCAAAGCCCATTTCGTGGGTGACCATCAGCATGGTACGACCTTCCTCGGCCAACGTCTGTATGACTTTGAGGACTTCTCCTACAAGTTCCGGGTCCAGCGCTGAGGTCGGTTCATCGAACAGAATAATTTCCGGCTCCATCGCCAATGCCCTTGCGATGGCCACGCGTTGTTGCTGGCCGCCGGACAGAAACGCCGGGTATTGATCGGCCACGCGGCCGGGCAGGCCGACCTTGTCCAGGTACAGGCGTGCGCGTTTTTCCGCCTCTGCCGCGCTCACGTCCAACACCCGGCGCGGGGCCATGGTGATGTTTTCCAGCACGGTCATGTGGCTCCACAGGTTGAAGTGCTGGAACACCATGGCCAGGCGTGTGCGCAGGTTTTGCAGTTGTTCCTGGTGCGGCGCGCGGGTGCCGGCGCGGCCCTGGCGCATTTCGATGCTGATGCCATCGAGGGTGATGACCCCGGCGTCCGGCTGTTCGAGAAAGTTGATGCAGCGCAGCATCGTGCTTTTGCCCGAACCGCTGGCGCCGATCAGGCTGATGACGTCGCCGTTGCGTGCATTGAGGGACACGCCCTTGAGCACTTCGTGGTCGCCGTAACGTTTGTGGATGCCTTCGACTTGAAGCTTGATCGCAGCGGTTGCCGGTTTGGCAACGGGGGCGTCAACAGGGTAAGCGGCCAGGGCCTGCGCGGACTGATTCATGAGTTAGCCTCGGGTAGGAACAAGAAAACGCATCCAGCGACGTTCGGCCAGTCGGAACAGGCCCACCAGTGCAAAGGACAGCAGCATGTAGAGCAGGGCGGCGATGCCGAAAGCCTGGAACGTCAGGAACGTCTCGGCGTTGGCGTCGCGGGCGACCTTGAGGATATCGGCGACGGTGGCGGTAAAGGCCAGCGAGGTAGCGTGCAACATCAGGATCATTTCATTGCTGTAGGCTGGCAGCGCACGGCGCAGCGCGGCGGGCACCACCACAAACAGGTTGAGGCGCCAGCCGTGCAGGCCATAGGCACGCGCAGCTTCGATTTCGCCGTGGGGAATGTTGCGGATCGCCCCGGCGAAGATTTCCACGGTATAGGCGCAGGTGTTGAGCACAAACGCCAGCAACGTGCAGTTGAGCGCATTACGGAAAAACTGATTAAGTAGCGCGTTGTTCTGCACCACTTCCAGGCTGTAAAGCCCGGTGTAGCAAATCAGCAATTGGATATACAGCGGCGTGCCACGAAACAGATAGGTGTAGACCTCCACCGGCCAGCGCAGCCAGACGTGCTGCGAGACGCGCGCCAGCGCCAGCGGGATCGACAGGACAAAACCTGCGACCACCGAGATGATAAACAGCCACAAGGTCATGGCGACTCCGGACAACCCTGTGCCATCGCTGAACAGGTAGGCCAGGCCGTATTGCTGGAACAGTTCGATCATCGCGCCATCCCCTTGATGCCGAGGTTGTAGCGCCGTTCGAGGCGCTTGAAGATGCGGTTGGAGAGGGTGGTGATCACCAGGTACACCAGGCCCGCGAGGATCAGGAAGTACAGTGGCTCATTGGTGGTCTTGCCCGCGTTTTGCGCAGCCTTGACCAGGTCCGACAGGCCGATGATCGACACCAGCGCCGTGGACTTGAGCAGCACCAGCCAGTTGTTGCCCAGGCCCGGCAGGGCAAAGCGCATCAGTTGCGGGAACAGCACCAGGTGAAAGCGCTGCCAGCGGCTCAGGCCGTAGGCGGTGGCGGCTTCCAGTTGCCCGGCCGGCACACTGAGAATGGCGCCGCGAAAGTTTTCGGTGAAATACGCGCCGTAGATAAACCCCAGGGTGATCACCCCGGCGGTAAACGGATCGATTTCAAAGTAATCCCAGCCGAACACTTCGCTCAGGTCGTTGAGCCATAGTTGCAGGCTGTAGAAAATCAGCAGGATCAGCACCAGGTCCGGCACGCTGCGTATCAGCGTGGTGTACAGGGTGGCGGGCACGCGCAGCCATTTGGCGCTCGAAAGCTTGGCGCCGGCGGCGATCAGGCCCAGGGCGAGGCTCAGGGTCAGCGCCAGCAACGCCAGCTTGAGCGTCATCCAGGCACCCTGGGCCAGCATCGGGCCGTAGCCTTGCAGGTTGAGGAGTTCGTTCATTGAGGGGGTCTCAAATGGGCGTAGATATACCCCTGTGGGAGCGGGCTTTTGTGGCGAGGGAGCTTGCTCCCGTTCGACAGCGCAGCTGGCGCCGGCTTTTTTTGGAGCGCTTCGCACTCCAGCGCAAGCAAGCTTGCTCGCCACAAAAGCCAGCTCCCACAGGGGCCGAGGTGGGCCTATTCGTTGTAGATATCCTGATCGCCGAAGTACTTCTTCTGGATCTGTGCGTAGGTGCCATCGGCCTGCACGGCGGCGATGCCCTTATTGATCAGCGCACGCAGTTCGGCGTCGTTCTTGCGCAAGCCCATGGCGATATCCAGCGGCAAGGTCGGGTCCTTGAAGGCCGGGCCCGTCTTGTAGTCGGCGCCTTCAGGCTTGGACAGGAAGTTGAGCTGGGCTTCGAGCTTGTCGGTCAGGGTGGCGTCGAGGCGGCCGTTTTGCAGGTCGGCGTAGTTCTGCTCCTGGGACTGGTACGCCTTGATCTGCGCGCCGAGCCTGGCCAGGTGCGCACGTGCATAGGCTTCTTGCAGTGAACCTTGCAGCACGCCCACCTGCTTGCCTTTGAGCGACTCCGGCGTGTCGCCGAACTCGGCGTTTTTACGGGTGATCACCGAGGTGGGGCTGAGGAACAGGCGGTCGCTGAAGTCGATGACTTTTTTGCGAGCCGGTGTGACCGCCATGGACGACATGATCGCGTCGAACTTGCGCGCGCGCAGGGCCGGGATCATGCCGTCGAATTCGTTGTGCACCCAGGTGCATTTGACTTCGAGCTTGGCGCAGATGGCGTTGCCCAACTCGATATCAAAACCTTGCAGGCTGCCGTCGGCGGCGACGGACTCAAAGGGTGGGTACTCGGGGAATACGCCGAAGCGGATTTCTTTCCAGTCCTGGGCGTGGGCGGCGCTGGCGCACAGTGGCAACAGCAACGCGGCGAAGAGTGATCGCAATGGAGTCATGTGACAGTCCCTATATTTTGTAATTGATGTAAGGGCGGTGAATCGCTGGGAGCAGAGAATGCTTCATGGTGGTGCGTTTTTTGTGTCGTTTACCCCGTGCATAAAGCGCAAATTGCGCTGTTAAAAAGCGCAATGCAGCGGAATCGGCTGCGGTACGCGCAAAATCGGCTTTTGATTGATGTAAATCCGGCCTGCCTTGGGCGCAAAGCGGCAGGCCAGAGCGGTTTCAGGCGCGCTTTTTGTGCTGTACGCGTGGCTGTTGGGCCAGGCGTGCAAACAGGTCTTTCGGGTCGGCGAGGTCCGGCACCAGCTCAAGTGTGCTGCCCACATCCAGCGCCTTGGCCACGTCCAGCACGTAACGCAGGGCCGAGTAGTCTTCGATGGCAAAACCCACCGAGTCGAACAGCGTGACTTGGCGCGCGTTCTCGCGGCCGGGCTGCTGGCCATTGATCACTTGCCACAGCTCGGTCACCGGCGAATCTTCGGGCATGTGCTGGATTTCACCTTCGATACGGCTTTGCGGTTCGTACTCGACGATCACCCGGGCGCGCTCGACGATGCGGCGGTCCAGCTCGGTTTTGCCGGGGCAGTCGCCGCCCACGGCATTCAGGTGCATGCCCGGTTCGATCATGTCGTCGGTGAGGATGGTGGCGTAAGCCTTGTCCGCCGTGACGGTGGTGACGATGTCCGCGCCTTTGACCGCTTCGGCCACGCTGGCGGCCAGGATCACCTTGATCGCCGGGAACGCCTTGAGGTTGGCCGCCAGCTTGGCAGTGGCCTTGGCGTCGATATCGAACAGGCGGATTTCGGTGATACCGAGCATGGCGTGGAAGGCCAGGGCCTGGAACTCGCTTTGCGAGCCGTTGCCGATCAACGCCATGCTGCGGCTGTTGTCGCGCGCCAGGTAACGGGCTACCAGGGCAGAGGTGGCCGCGGTGCGGATCGCGGTGGTCAGGGTCATTTCGGCCAGCAGCACCGGCTTGCCGGTGTCGACATCGCCCAGGGCGCCAAAGGCCATCACTGTGAGCATGCCGGCCAGGGTGTTCTTCGGGTGGCCGTTCACGTACTTGAAGGCGTACAGCGAGGCGTCGGACACCGGCATCAGCTCGATCACGCCGTCCGGCGAATGGTTGGCCAGGCGCGCGCACTTTTCGAAGTCCTGCCAGCGCAGGTAGTCGGCGCGGATGTATTCGGCCATTTCGCTGATGCAGGTTTGCAGGCCTTTTTGTGAAACCAGGTAGCTGAGGTCGTTGACGTCGATATAACGGGTCATGGCAAGACTCCTTATTGAAATGAGGCGCGGGCGGGCAGGTGCACTTCCGCCAGCATGCAGCGGGCACTGCCGCCGCCGATGCGTTCGATGTTGTCGATGTTCACCACCACCGGGCGGGTGTGGCGTTCTACATGCGTGCGCTGGGCCGGGTGCAGGGCGCTCCAGGCGCTGGCCGACATAACCAGCAGCGGCTGGCCGTCACGGTCGTGGACTTCAAGCATGTTGCCGGCGAAGGCTTCGAGCTGGTCGAAGTCGAGGGCAAGGATGTCTTTGCCGGTGTCGCGCAGCGAGCGTTCCAGGGCCTGGCGTTCGCTGGCATCGGGCAGGGCTTGCAGGCACACCACCGAGAGGTCGCGGCCGACACTCATCATCACGTTGCTGTGGTAGATCGGCGCGTGGTGGCGGTCGACGGCGTGGAAGACGCAGAGTTGGTAGTCGAGGCGTTCGGCGAACTGGCGCAAGGCGTCTTGGTGGGTGCGCCCGGAGTGGCAGGCATAGCTGATACGGTGCTGGCGGTCGAGCACCATGCTGCCGGTGCCTTCGAGGAAGATGTTCTGTTGTTCGAGGGGGCTGAGGTCGATGGTGCTATGGATCGCAAAACGCTGCTCCAGCACTTGCAGCACACCTTTGTTGCGCTCCAGTCGTCGGTTCTGGCCTTCCATCGGGTACAGCACCAGGCTGCCATCGGCGTGGCTGCTCCACCAGTTGTTGGGGAAGATCGAGTCGGGCGTGTGGGGCGCCGGGGTGTCTTGCACCACCAGCACCTCTACGCCATGTTGGCGCAGGGTATCGACATAGCCGTCGAACTCCTGCAGCGCTTTTTGCTGCGCGCTCAGCGGGTCAAGTGGCTGGCGTTGGAAGTGGTTGTTGATCGCGGTATCCGGGTTGAAGGCAAAGCGCGCCGGGCGAATCATCAAGACGGTGTTGGTGGTTTGCATGGGGGCACGAATCCATGGGTTGAGCAGTGGGGCTATTTTGTGCGCTGTGGCGGGTGAATCCCGGCTGATATAGCGGGGCGGCTCAGCCGGGAAAGCTGAAAAGTGGGGTAGGGCAGCCGAATCGGCTGGCGAGTTGAAATGCAATCAAACTGTTGGAGCTGGCTTGCCTGCGATGGCGGTCTGTCTGCGCCAGATGCGCTGACTGACAGACCGCTATCGCAGGCAAGCCAGCTCCCACATTAGTATGGTGGCGGTCGCGAAACCCGAGCCAGGAAGGAGAATGCATGTCTACCGCTGTTCGTCTTGCCCAACCCACCGATGCCGAGGGCATCAGCCAGGTCATCCTGGCAGCCTTGCACAGCAGCAATGCGCGGGACTACCCGGCAGATGTGATTGCTCGGGTTGCCAGCAACTTCACACCCGACGCCGTGCTGGCCTTGCTCCAGCGCCGGGTGGTGCTGGTGGCGACCCAGGATCAGATGATCGTCGCCACCGCCGCCCTTGATGGCAATGTGGTGCGCTCGGTATTCGTCAACCCGGCGTTGCAAGGGCAGGGCATTGGCCGGCTGCTGATGATCGAGATTGAGCTGCGGGCCGTTGAAGCCGGGGTGACGGTCCTGAGCGTGCCGTCATCGCTGACGGCCGAGCCGTTTTATACCAAGCTGGGCTTTCACACGGTACGCGACGTTTACCATGGCAATGAGCGCACGCTCGTGATGGAGAAGGCCTTGTTATCGCGCCATCCCATCGGGCCATATCGCGATCGTCCGCACCGATCCCAGGTGGTGGCGCTTTGGCAGCAGGCGTTTGGCTATGACACCGCGCACAACCTGCCAAGCCTGGCAATCGACAAAAAGCTGGCGGTAAACGATGGGTTGTTCTTTGTGGCGACGGATAAAAAGGCCGTGATCGGCACTATTCTGGCCGGCTATGACGGGCATCGCGGCTGGTTGTATTCGGTGGCGGTGCACCGCGATTATCGTCGGCAGGGCCTGGGTGCTTCGCTGGTGCGCTATGCCGAGCAGGCGTTGACTGCGTTGGGTTGCATGAAAATCAACCTGCAGATTACGGGCGGCAATGACGCGGTGGTGGGGTTCTACGAGGCGTTGGGGTATGGGGTGGAGCCGAGGATCAGCATGGGCAAGAAGATTGCGGTGAATATTCCCAAGGACGTGTGAGCACACCGAAATCAAATGTGGGAGCTGGCAAGCCCACTCCCACATTGGGTTTTGCGTTTTTTGGGGTTAGACCTTGACGATCCAACCCTCTGGCGCTTCAACGTCGCCGGTCTGCACGCCGGTCAGTTCTTTGTAGAGCGCCTGGGTGATCGGGCCCACTTCGGTTTCGCTGTGGAACACGTGCAGCTTGCCGTCGTACTGGATGCCGCCGATTGGCGAGATCACGGCAGCGGTGCCGCAGGCGCCGGCTTCCTTGAACTGGTCCAGTTTGTCGATGAACACGTCGCCCTCGACCACTTTCAGGCCCAGGCGGGTCTCGGCCAGTTCGATCAGCGACAGGCGGGTGATGCCTGGCAGCACCGAAGGCGACTTCGGCGTGATGAACTGGTTGTCGCGGGTGATACCAAAGAAGTTGGCCGAACCGACTTCCTCGATTTTCGAGTGGGTCATCGGGTCCAGGTAGATCGCGTCGGCGAAACCGGATTTCCTTGCTTCAGCGCCCGGCATCAGGCTGGCGGCATAGTTGCCACCGACCTTGGCGGCGCCGGTGCCCTGTGGCGCAGCGCGGTCGAACGTGGAGATCTGGAAATTGTGTGGCACCAGGCCGCCCTTGAAGTAGGCGCCGACCGGGATGGCGAATACCGAGAAGATAAACTCCGGTGCGCTACGCACGCCGATGTTTTCACCGGTGCCGATCACGAACGGGCGCAGGTACAGCGCGCCGCCACTGCCGTACGGCGGGATGAACCGCTCGTTGGCCTTGACCACTTGTTTGCAGGCTTCGATGAAGTCTTCGGTGGTCACATGCGGCATCAGCAAGCGTGCGCAGCTGCGTTGCATACGGGCGGCGTTCTGGTCCGGACGGAACAGGTTGATCGAGCCGTCCTTGCAGCGGTAGGCCTTGAGGCCTTCAAAGCACTGCTGGCCATAGTGCAGGGCGGTGGAACCCTCGCTGATGTGCAGCACGTTGTCGTCGGTCAGGGTGCCCGCTTGCCACTCGCCGTTTTTCCAGGTTTGGAGAAACCGTTTGTCGGTCTTGATGTAGTCAAAACCCAGCTTGTCCCAATTGATGCTTTCGTTACCCATGACACCCTCTATCTCTGGTCAACCGCCTGGTCGAAGGCAGGCTTGTCGGTTTTTTACTGGATGGGCGCAACAATACTTCATTCTTGGCCGGTGTGGGAGCAGGTGGGCGGACCATTGAGCGTGTGTATTGGCTGATACACCGCTATCGCAGGCAAGCCAGCTCCCACATTTGGAATACATTGCCCTGTGGGAGCTGGCTTGCCTGCGATGGCCTACAGGTGCAGCGCGTGCCCCAATGCTCTTAAAGCCGCTTCCTGAACCGCTTCGCCGAGGGTCGGATGCGCATGGATCGTGCCCGCCACATCTTCCAGGCGCGAACCCATCTCCAGGCACAGGCCAAAGGCCGTAGACAGCTCGGACACACCAACCCCCACCGCCTGCCAGCCGACAATCAGGTGGTTGTCACGCCGCGCGACCACGCGCACAAAGCCGGTTTTAGACTCCAGGGTCATCGCCCGGCCATTGGCCGCAAACGGGAAGCTCGACACGATGCAGTCGAGGCCAGCCGCCTTGGCTTCGTCCGGGGTCTTGCCGACCACCACCAGTTCCGGGTCGGTGAAGCACACCGCCGGGATGGCGGCCGGGTTGAATTCGCGGTGTTTGCCGCTGATCAGTTCGGCGACCATCTCGCCCTGGGCCATGGCCCGGTGCGCCAGCATCGGCTCACCGCTCAGGTCGCCGATGGCGTACACATTGCGCATGCTGGTCTGGCAACGGTTGTCGATCTTGATCGCCGCGCCGTTCATCGCCAGGTTCAGCGCTTCGAGGTTCCAGCCCTGGGTGTTGGGTTTGCGGCCCACGGCCACCAGCACCTGATCGGTTTGCAGCGACAGCGTGTCGCCGTTCGGGTCACGTACCTGCAGGCTGTTGTTTTCGAAACCGGTGACGCTGTGGCTGAGGTACAGCTTGACCCCCAACTGCTTGAGCGATTCGGCCACCGGCAGCGTCAGTTCGCCATCGTAGGCCGGCAGGATACGCTCCTGTGCCTCGACCACACTGACCTCGGCGCCGAGCTTGCGATAGGCAATGCCCAGCTCCAGGCCGATATAGCCGCCGCCCACCACAATCAGGCGCTTGGGCACGCGGGTCGGCGCCAGTGCTTCGGTTGACGAGATGATCGGCCCGCCAATCGGCAGCATCGGCAGGTTGACGCTTTTCGAGCCGGTGGCCAGCAGCAGGTGCTCGCACTGAATGCGCTGGTCGCCGACGTCGACGGTCTTGCCGTCCACCACCTTGGCCCAGCCGTGGATCACCTGCACTTTATGCTTCTTGATCAAGGCGGCCACGCCGGTGGTCAGGCGATCAACAATGCCGTCTTTCCATTCCACGCTCTTGCGGATGTCCAGGGTCGGCACATCCACTTCAATACCCAACTGCGAACCCTGGCTGTGGTGCACGGTTTGCTGGAACTGCTCGGCCACGTGGATCAGGGCTTTGGAGGGAATGCAGCCGATGTTCAGGCACGTGCCGCCGAGCGCCTGGCCCTCGACCAGAATGGTCGGGATGCCCAGCTGGCCGGCGCGGATCGCCGCCACATAACCGCCGGGGCCGCCGCCGATAATCAGCAGCGTGGTGTTCAATGTCTGAGGCATGCCTTACTCCAAAAACAGGCTGGCGGGTTGTTCGAGCAGGCCACGAATGGCCTGGATGAATTGCGCCGCGTCCATGCCGTCGACCACACGGTGATCGAAGGAGCTGGAGAGGTTCATCATCTTGCGCACCACGATCTGGCCTTTGATTACCATCGGCCGTTCAACGATGCGGTTGACGCCGACAATGGCGACTTCCGGCAGGTTCAGCACCGGCGTGCTGACAATGCCGCCCAACGCGCCGAGGCTGGTCAGGGTGATGGTCGAGCCCGACAGTTCATCACGACTGGCCTTGCCATTGCGCGCGGCGCTGGCCAAACGCGCAATTTCCTCGGCATTGCCCCACAGGCTGCGGGCTTCGGCGTGACGTACCACCGGCACCATCAGGCCCACATCGCTTTGGGTAGCGACGCCCACATGCACCGCGCCCAGGCGGGTGATGACTTGGGCTTCGTCGTCGTAGCGTGCGTTGATCTGCGGGAAGTCGCGCAACGCCACGACCATGGCGCGCACGATAAACGGCAGCAAGGTCAATTTGCCGCGGGTGGCGCCGTGCTTCTCATTAAGGTGCACGCGCAGCTCGTCCAGCGCCGTGACGTCGATTTCTTCCACGTAGCTGAAATGCGCGGCGCGGCGGGTGGCGTCCTGCATGCGCTGGGCGATCTTGCGGCGCATGCCGATCACCGGGATCTGTTCTTCGCTGTTGCGTTCGGCGTAAGGGTTGGCGGTTGCCGAAGCCTGGGTTGCACCTTGTTGCAGGTAAGCGTCCAGATCTTCGTGCAGCACCCGACCTGCCGGGCCGCTGCCCTGCACCAGACGCAGCTGAATGCCGGCATCCAGCGCGTGTTTGCGCACGGCAGGCGAAGCTAACGGGCGTTCGTTCGCGTCACGCGCAACCGGTGCCGCAGCAGGTTTGGCAACTGGCTTTGCTTCAGCCACAGGCGCAGGCGCTGGCTTGGCTTCAACCACCGGCGCTGGCGCAGCTTTCACCGGCTCAGCCACCACCGGCGCATCCTTGGCATTCCCGGCGCCTTCGACTTCAATGCTGATCAAAATACTGCCCACCGCCATGACTTCGCCGGGCTCGCCGCCCAGAGAAATCACTTTGCCGTGCACCGGCGAGGGAATGTCCACCATCGCCTTGTCGGTCATCACATCCGCCAGCACCTGGTCTTCAACCACCAGGTCGCCGACTTTTACATGCCATACCGACAGTTCAACTTCTGCAATGCCTTCGCCAATGTCCGGCATCTTGATAACGTGCGTGCCCATTCAGACCTCCATGACCCGTTTCAACGCCGCGCCCACGCGGGACGGCCCTGGGAAATACGCCCACTCTTGCGCGTGCGGGTAGGGCGTGTCCCAACCGGTGACGCGTTCGATCGGCGCTTCCAGGTGATGGAAGCAATGCTCTTGCACCAGCGACACCAGTTCGGCACCAAAGCCGCAGGTGCGGGTGGCTTCATGCACCACCACGCAACGGCCGGTCTTTTTCACCGAGTTGACGATGGTTTCCAGGTCCAGCGGCCACAGGCTGCGCAGGTCGATGACCTCGGCGTCGATGCCGGTTTCTTCGGCGGCGACTTGCGACACGTATACGGTGGTGCCGTAGGTCAGCACCGTCACCGCCGAGCCCGGGCGCACGATGGCGGCCACGTCCAGCGGCACGGTGTAGTAACCGTCCGGCACTTGCGCTTGCGGGTGTTTGGACCAGGGTGTGACCGGGCGATCGTGATGGCCATCGAACGGGCCGTTGTACAGGCGCTTAGGCTCGAGGAAGATCACCGGGTCGTCGTTTTCGATCGAGGCGATCAACAGACCCTTGGCGTCATACGGGTTGGACGGCATCACCGTGCGCAGGCCGCAGACCTGGGTGAACACCGCTTCAATACTCTGGCTGTGGGTCTGGCCGCCGTAGATGCCGCCGCCGCACGGCATGCGCATGGTCAAGGGTGCGGTGAACTGGCCGGCCGAGCGATAACGCAGGCGGGCGGCTTCGGAGATGATCTGGTCGGTGGCCGGGTACACGTAGTCAGCGAATTGAATCTCGGCGACCGGGCGCAGGCCGTAGGCCCCCATGCCCACGGCAACGCCGACGATGCCGCTTTCGGAGATCGGCGCGTCAAACACCCGCGAGCTGCCGTACTTGTTCTGCAAACCTTCGGTGCAACGGAATACGCCGCCGAAGTAGCCGACGTCCTGGCCGAACACCACCACGTTATCGTCACGCTCAAGCATCACATCCATGGCCGAGCGCAGGGCCTGGATCATGGTCATGGTGGTGGTGGTCATGGCGGTTTCCAATTCGATGCTGTTGTTGTGATCGTTCATGTCAGACCCCCAACTCTTGACGCTGGCGCTTCAAGTGCTCCGGCATCTCTTTATAAACGTCTTCGAACATGGTCGCGGCGCTTGGAATCTGGCCGCCGGCCAGGGTGCCGTACTGTTCGGCTTCTTTCTGCGCCTTGACCACTTCGGCCTCAAGCTCGGCACTGACTGCCGTGTGCTCTTCTTCGGACCACTGGCCAATCTTGATCAGGTGCTGCTTGAGGCGCGCAATCGGGTCGCCGAGCGGGAAGTGGCTCCAGTCATCGGCTGGGCGGTATTTGGACGGATCGTCCGAGGTGGAGTGCGGGCCGGCGCGGTAGGTGACCCACTCGATGAGGGTTGGCCCAAGGTTGCGGCGCGCACGCTCGGCGGCCCAGGCAGACGCTGCATACACGGCGATAAAGTCGTTGCCGTCCACACGCAGGGAGGCGATGCCGCAACCCACGCCGCGTCCGGCGAAGGTGGTGGCTTCACCGCCGGCGATAGCCTGGAAGGTGGAGATGGCCCACTGGTTGTTGACCACGTTGAGAATCACCGGCGCGCGGTAAACGTGGGCGAAGGTGAGGGCGGTGTGGAAGTCCGATTCGGCGGTGGCGCCGTCGCCGATCCAGGCCGAGGCAATCTTGGTGTCGCCCTTGATCGCCGAGGCCATGCCCCAGCCCACGCCTTGCACGAATTGGGTGGCGAGGTTGCCGGAAATGGTGAAGAAACCGGCGTCCTTGACCGAATACATGATTGGCAACTGACGGCCCTTGAGCGGGTCGCGCTCGTTGGACAGCAGTTGGCAGATCAGGTCCACCAGCGGCACTTCGCGGGCCATCAGGATGCTTTGCTGGCGGTAGGTGGGGAAGCACATGTCGTCGATATTCAAGGCCAGGGCCTGGGCGCTGCCGATGGCTTCTTCGCCAAGGCTTTGCATGTAGAACGACATTTTTTTCTGACGCTGTGCGACCACCATGCGGTTGTCGAAGATGCGCGTCTTGAGCATGGCGCGCATGCCTTTACGCATGATCTCGGCGGATACCCCTTCAGCCCACGGGCCAAGAGCCTGGCCCTGGTCGTCAAGCACGCGGATCAGGCCCTTGGCCAGGTCAGCGGTGTCGGCGGGTTCTACGTCGATGGCGGGTTTGCGCACCGTACCTGCGTCAGTCAGGCGCAGGTAGGTAAAGTCGGTCTTGCAGCCTGGGCGGCCCGAGGGTTCGGGAACGTGCAGGCGCAGTGGTGCATACGGCTGGTTCATGGCTTTCTACGCTCGATCTTGTGAATTTCTTGTAGTGGGCGCGCTAGCTGACAGTCAGTCTCCGGATAGGAGAAATCTTGTCCTACAAACATCATAGGCGTGGCGTAGAAGAATATTTATCTGTGTTTCATTGCGCTCAAGACCATTTGCGGATAAAAAAACTGCATAAACATAATAAACAGGTGATTTTGTCTCATGCGCAAACTGGACCGTACCGATATCGGCATTCTCAATGCCCTGCAGGAGAACGCCCGCATTACCAACGCCGACCTGGCCCGTTCGGTCAACCTGTCGCCCACGCCATGCTTTAACCGGGTGAAGGCCATGGAGGAATTGGGGCTTATCCGTGATCAGGTCACGTTGCTGGACGCCGATCTGCTGGGGCTGCACGTGAATGTGTTCATTCATGTGAGCCTGGAAAAGCAGAATGAACTGGCATTGCAGCAGTTCGAAGGCGCGATTTCTGACCGGCCGGAAGTGATGGAGTGTTACCTGATGGCGGGCGACCCGGATTATCTGATCCGGGTGCTGGTGCCGACGATCCAGTCGCTGGAGCGTTTCATGATGGACTTTCTGACCAAGGTGCCGGGCGTGGCCAATATTCGCTCGAGCTTTGCGCTCAAGCAGGTGCGCTACAAGACCGCGCTGCCGTTGCCGGCTAATGGCATCAGCCTGGGTTCCTGACACAACACAGGACAATTGTGGGAGCTGGCTTGCCTGCGATAGCGGTGGGCCAGTTGACACACGGGTTACTGATGCATCGCTATCGCAGGCAAGCCAGCTCCCACAAAGGAATCGGCGCTTTTTACAGTTGGTTAAGCGGAATCTTCAGATACGTCACCCCGTTTGCTTCCGCCGGCGGCATATTCCCCGCCCGCACATTCACCTGAATCGCCGGCAGCAATAGCGTCGGCATTCCCAACCCGGCATCACGCTGGGTGCGCATCTCTACAAACGCCGCCTCATCCACCCCGTCATGCACATGAATATTGCCCGCGCGCTGCTCGGCGACCGTGGTCAGGCACTTGGCCTCGCGGCTTTCAGGCGGGTAGTCATGGCACACGTACAGTTCAGTCTCCAATGGAAAGGCCAGCAGCTTGCGCATCGACGCATACAACTGTCGCGCGTCACCACCAGGGAAGTCGCAACGCGCGGTGCCTACATCCGGCATGAACAGCGTGTCGCCTACCAGAATCAAACGACCGTCGATCAGGTACGCCATGTCGGCCGGGGTGTGGCCAGGCACATGCAGCGCCTGGGCCTTCAAGTTGCCGATATGAAAGATTTCATCCGGCGCAAACAGGTGGTCGAACTGCGAGCCATCGACGCGGAATTCCGGCTCCAGGTTGAACAGGCTCTTGAAGACATCCTGGACCTTACTGATGGATTGGCCGATGGCGATTTTGCCGCCGAGCGTGCGGCGCAGGTAAGGCGCAGCGGACAAGTGATCGGCATGCGCATGGGTTTCCAGCAGCCACTGCACCTGCAAGCCGTGTTCACGCACGAACGCGATGACTTTATCGGCTTGGTTGGTTTCAGTGCGCCCGGACGCGGGGTCGTAATTGAGTACCGAATCGGCGATGGCGCAGGGGCCGCCATCGTGTTCATAAATGACGTAGGTGAAGGTCGACGATGCCTCGTCCAGAAAGGCTTGAATCAACGCTGGCATGGCGGCGGTCCCCGGAAGCGAAAAAAGTGGTTACAATCAGTTTACGTTTACACATAATGTTTTGAGCTTAAGTGACATAAAGGACCCGAGGCAAATGGAATCTACTCTGAGTGAGGGCGAAGTCGCCCAGTTGCGCGCATCGGCGTCCAAGGCGTGCTCCTTGCTCAAGGCACTGGCCAATGAGGACCGCCTGTTGATCCTGTGCCAGTTGACCCAGGGCGAGCGCAACGTCGGCGAGCTGGAAACCATGACCGGCGTGCGTCAGCCCACACTGTCACAACAGTTGGGCATTTTGCGTGACGAAGGGTTGGTCGCCACCCGTCGGGAAGGTAAATACATTTTCTACGGGCTGGCCAGCCACGAAGTGATTCAAGTGATGAAGACCTTGTCCGGCTTGTACTGCGGCGCGGTCATAAAAAGCTGGGCGTGACGCCATACGGCAGCGACCCTTGTGTGCATTGACGATAAAAGGCAAAAGACCATGACCGAGCAACACTGGGGACCGACCATCAGTGGCGACATCGTAGTCATCGGCGGCGGCTCGGCAGGCATCGGCCTGCTGGCCAGCCTGCTCAAACGCGACCCGCAGCTGAACATCACCCTCATCGAACCTAACGACTACCACTGCTATCAGCCGGCCTGGACGCTGGTCGGTGGCGGCGCCTACGACCTGAAAAAGACCCGACGGCCGTTGGCCGACGTACTGCCCAATGGCGTCGCCTGGGTGCAGGCCGCTGTCGCCGAGTTGCTGCCCGACGAGCAAACCCTGGTGCTCGACAACGGCCAGCGCGTGAGCTGGAACAACCTGATCGTGTGCCCCGGCCTGCGCCTGGCCTGGGAAAAAATCGACGGCCTGGAACAGACCCTTGGGCAGAACGGCGTGACCTCCAACTACAGCTACGAGCACGCGGCCTACACCTGGCAGCTTGTGCAGCAGTTGCAAGGCGGCAAGGCGATCTTTACCCAGCCGGCCATGCCGATCAAATGTGCAGGCGCGCCGCAAAAAGCCATGTATCTGTCCTGCGATCACTGGCTCAAGCAGGGTAACCTGAAAAACATCGACGTCGAATTCAACCTGGCCGGCGCCGCGCTGTTTGGCGTGGCGACCTTTGTGCCGCCATTGATGAAGTACGTGGAGAAATACAACGCCCGCCTGGCGTTCAATGCCAACCTGGTCAAAGTCGATGGCCCGGCGCGCAAAGCCTGGTTTGAAGTCAAAGACGCCGAAGGCAAGGCCACCGTCGAAGAAAAATCCTTCGATCTGTTGCACGTGGTCCCGCCGCAGGTTGCCCCGGATTTTATCCGCCAGAGCCCGTTGGCCGACCCCGCCGGTTGGTGTGAGGTGAACCCGCACAGCCTGCAACACCTGCGCTACCCGCATATCTTCGGCCTCGGCGATGTGTGCGGCACCACCAACGCCAAGACCGCAGCCGCCGTGCGCAAGCAGATCGTGGTGGTGGCCGAAAACCTGCTGGCCCTGCGCAAACAGGCGCCGCTGCCGCTCAAGTACGACGGCTATGGTTCCTGCCCGTTGACGGTGGAGAAGGGCAAGGTGGTGCTGGCCGAGTTCGGCTATGGCGGCAAGCTGCTGCCGACCTTCCCGCTGGACCCGACCCAGGCACGTCGCTCGATGTGGTTCCTCAAGGCCACGCTGCTGCCGTGGTTCTACTGGAACGGCATGCTCAAGGGCCGCGAGTGGCTGACCCGCCTGAGCAAGGTGGATTAAATGCTGCTGGCAAGTCTGTTGGGTTTATTGATGGGCCTGGTCATGGGCCTGACCGGCGCGGGCGGTGGCATCCTCGGAGTGCCGGCGTTGGTGCTGGGGCTGGGCTTGACCATGACCCAGGCAGCCCCGGTGTCGTTGCTCGCCGTGGGCGCAGCGGCGGCGGTCGGCGCCATTGACGGGTTGCGCCATGGCCTGGTGCGTTACCGCGCCGCGTTATTGATCGCCTTGCTCGGTGCGCTGTTTTCGCCACTGGGTGTGTTTATTGCGCACCAGTTGCCCGAACACCTGCTGATGGGCCTGTTCAGCGCCTTGATGGTGCTGGTGGCGTGGCGCATGTTGCAACGCGAAAAGGTCGAGGCCGGGCCAAGCGACCATGGCGCCGCGTCCTGGGGCCAGAAAAACTGCATGCTCAACCAGCAGACCGGGCGCCTGGCCTGGACTGCCAAATGCAGTGCCACTCTGGCCGCGTTGGGTGCGGTAACTGGCGCGGTATCGGGCTTGCTTGGCGTGGGTGGTGGCTTCCTGATCGTGCCGGCGTTCAAGCAACTGACCGATGTGCAGATGCGCGGGATTGTCGCCACCTCTTTGATGGTGATCAGCCTGATTTCGCTGATCGGCGTGGCTGGGTCGATGCAGGCCGGTGTGAGCATTGAGCCGATGGGCTGGGTGTTTATCGGTGCGAGTATTGTCGGCATGTTGGCTGGTCGGCGTTTGTGTTCGGTGATCCCGGCGCGGGCGTTGCAGGTGGGGTTTGCCAGTCTGTGTGTGGTGGTGGCTGCGGGGATGCTGGTCAAGGCTGCGCTTTGATGCTGATGTGCAACACAATTTACATGTGGGAGCTGGGTTGCCTGCGATGGCGGTCTTTTGGTGGTGTACATATCCGTTGCTGCGGTAACGGCTGAGTAGGGTTCCGCTCTTACAGCGGGTCACTTTTGTAAAGACATGTACGGACCGGACACATGGTTGACGGGTGTGCGGGGACATGGTGGACACTTCTCGGCGAAGCCAGCTTCGCCGGGAGGCCATCATGCCCTGGAACACGAGAGACGCCATGAGCCTAAAACAAGAGTTTGTTTCCTTAGCAAAGAAACCCGGCAGTAATAAGCGAGAGCTGTGTCGACGATTTGGTATAAGTCCGCAAACCGCCTACAAGTGGCTAAAGCGTTACGAGGCCGGCGGCTCTGCGGGTTTGCAAGAGAAGTCACGCAGGCCCGCCAGCAGCCCCAAACTGACCCGGGCCGAGCTGGAGGCTGAGGTCGTTGCACTTCGCCAAGATCATCCGGCATGGGGCGGACGCACAATTAGCAGCATGCTGGACAAGCGAATTGCTCCCAGTACTGTCACTAATGTCCTGCACCGGCACAGCTTGATTAAGCCTTCAGAGAAAGAACCAGAGGCCCGGCTGAGATTTGAACATCCTGAGCCCAACGATCTTTGGCAGATGGATTTCAAAGGCCACTTTGCAATGCAGCAAGGCCGATGCCACCCCCTGACCATCCTGGACGATCATTCGCGGTTCAACCTGGCCATCCAAGCGTGTGATAACGAGCGAGGCACCACCGTAAAACAGAAGATGAGCGAGGTATTTGAAACTTACGGTTTACCGGCACGTATCAACGTCGACAATGGCGCGCCATGGGGCTCACCGCGTAATCCTGGCGAGATCACAGAGTTGAGTATTTGGCTGGTGCGTTTGGGAATTCGGATAAGTTTCAGTCGTCCCTACCATCCGCAAACAAATGGGAAAATCGAGCGTTTTCATCGATCACTCAAGGCAGAAGTCCTTAACGGGCGTCACTTTTCTACGCTAGCGGATGCTCAATCAGCATTCGATCAATGGCGTGAAATATACAACCTGCAACGTCCTCATCAGGCGCTGGAATACAAGGTGCCCATGGACCGCTATCGCAGCAGTCCTTGGGCTTATCCGCAAAAGCTACCTGAGTTTGAATACGGACCAGACGACGTGTTAGCCAAGGTTTATCACAGCCGTTTTCGCTTCCAAAAACGCTACTTCAGCATCGCAAAAGGCTTGGTAGGACAGCACATAGCAATCCGCCCGAACGCAGAAAGCGATGGTCTGTTCGACGTCTATTTCTGCCATCACTTTTTGCGAACAATCGACATTAGTAAGCCTGATTATGGTCAATAATGTGTCCACCATGTCCCCGCACATGTGTCAACCATGTGTCCGGTCCGTACATAAAGACACAAAAGTAACCAAAAAGTCTTCGCCCCAACACTCGGTGCCTCGCTATGGCTCGGCATGCCCGCAATCCGCCAGTGATTTGGGGGGCCGCCGCGATGGGCCATCCTTGGCCCAGCGCGGCTAAACCGGCATCCCTGCCGGTTTACCCCCCAAATCCCTGTCGAATTCCGGCCATCGTGTTTGACGGGGCGATTTCAGATCAAGATCACGATCACAAGCGCAGATCAAAAGACCGCTGACTTCGTCAGCGAAAAGGATGTAAGGGCCGGAGCAACAGCAACAGCAACAGCAGAGCCATACTCGGTCTAATGTGGGAGCTGGCTTGCCTGCGATGGCATCAACTCGGTGTACCTGACACACCGAGGTGTCTGTATCGCAGGCAAGCCAGCTCCCACAGAAAAGCAGTTCTTCAGTGCATGCAAATCCGCTTAAGGTTGGATGCGGTCAATTGTGGGAGCGAGCAAGCCCGCCCCCACAGTTTTGACCGTGCCCGCACGAGACATGGCAAGATGAACGCCTCTCAGGTTTACTGGTCCCTGAGTAACGGATTTACCGACCTTGCACGTCGGCTCATCAAGGTCATGCGATGGATAAATACACCCCCCACACTTGGCAACCCCACGAGCGGCCGAGCTTGCCCGGCTCGCCGTCGACGCCGCTGCACCCTACGCACAAGCGTTGGCTGTTTGCGTTGGTCGGGATCCTGGTGGCAATTACCGGCGGGCTCGGCAATGCCCTGGTGATCGCCAACCTGCAATACCTGCAAGGCGCACTGGGCGCCACCACCGCAGAAATGGCCTGGCTGCCGGCTGCTTACGTCATGACCAACGTGTGCATGAACCTGCTGCTGGTGAAGTTTCGTCAGCAGTTCGGCCTGCGGGCGTTTACCGAGGTGTTTCTGGTGCTGTATGCGCTGGTGACCTTCGGCCATTTGTTCGTCAACGACTTGAGTTCGGCGATTGCAGTACGGGCAGCTCACGGTATGGTCGGTGCGGCGCTGAGTTCGTTGGGCTTGTACTACATGATCCAGGCGTTCCCGGCCAAGTGGCGGCTCAAAGCTCTGGTGCTGGGCTTGGGCACTGCGCAGTTGGCGCTGCCACTGGCGCGCTTGTTCTCCGAAGACTTGCTGCAAATTGCCGAATGGCGCGGGCTGTACCTGTTCGAGCTGGGCATGGCGCTGATCTGCCTGGGCTGTGTGTTCATGCTCAAACTGCCGCCCGGCGACCGTTTTAAAACCTTTGAAAAACTCGACTTTCTCACCTTTGCCATCCTTGCCAGCGGCGTGGCGTTGCTCTGCGCGGTGCTGTCGTTGGGGCGTATCGACTGGTGGCTGGAAGCGCCCTGGATCGGCGTGGCCTCGGCCTGTTCGCTGGTGCTGATCATGGCCGGCCTGGCCATTGAGCATAACCGCGCCAACCCCATGTTGATGACGCGTTGGCTCGGCAGCGGGGCGATGATTCGCCTGGCGCTGGCGGTGGTGCTGATTCGCATGGTGCTGTCCGAGCAGTCCACCGGTGCGGTGGGCTTTATGCAGATGTTGAACATGAGCTACCAGCAGATGCACACCCTCTACGTGGTGATGCTGGCCGGGGCGATTGCCGGGCTGGTGGTCAGCGCGCTGACGATCAACCCGGCGCACCTGCTGATGCCGTTGATCATCTCCCTGGCGTTGATGGCCACAGGCTCCGTGATGGACAGTTTCTCCAGCAACCTGACCCGCCCGCAAAACCTGTATATCAGCCAGTTCCTGCTAGGCTTTGGCGGCACATTCTTCCTGGGGCCAACCATGGTGCTGGGCACAAAAAACGTTTTGACCAACCCGCGCAACCTGGTGAGCTTCTCGGTGATGTTCGGCATCTGCCAGAACCTCGGCGGCCTGATTGGCGCGGCGTTGCTGGGTACGTTCCAGATCGTGCGCGAGAAATACCACTCCAGCATGATCGTCGAACACCTGACCCTGCTGGACCCACGCGTGGCGGCACGGGTGCAGAGCGGCGGCTCGGCCTATGGCGGCGTGATCGCCGACCCGGAACTGCGCAACCTCATGGGCATTCGCAGCCTGGCCACGGCGGCCACGCGTGAGGCGAATGTGATGGCCTACAACGACGTATTCATGCTGATCGCGATCATCGCGATCCTCACCATGCTCTGGATCTTCACCCGCAGCCTGTGGCTGATGAGTACCACCAAAGCAGCAGCCCCTCCCGTTCAACCCAGCGGCGTTACTTCATGACCGAAACCACCACCACGACCACGACCAACGCCATCGCCTCCACTCCGGAAGGCACGCCACCACCGGGCTCGACCGTCACGGAGCCGCGCTCGCTGCGAGTGCGCATCATCTCATCGCTGGGTTTTGCCGCGATTGCCATCGTCGGTGTGTTGATCGTGCTGTATGCCTGGCAATTGCCACCCTTCAGCAGTGCGGTGGAAACCACCGAGAACGCCCTGGTGCGCGGCCAAGTGACGATTATCGGCCCTCAATTGAGTGGCTACGTGTATGAAGTGCCGGTGCAGGACTTCCAGTACGTCAAGGCCGGCGACCTGCTGGTGCGCCTGGATGACCGCATCTACAAGCAGCGTCTTGACCAGGCGCTGGCGCAATTGGCAGTGCAGAAAGCCTCCTTGGCCAATGTGGTGCAGCAGCGCAACAGCGCCGAAGCCACCATCAAACTGCGCCAGGCCGCGCTGGTGGACAGCCAGGCCCAGGCGCGCAAAAGCACCGCCGACTTGCGCCGCAATGAAGAGTTGATCAGCGACGGTTCAGTGTCCAAGCGCGAGTTGGACGTGACCCGCGCCGCGAATGCGCAGACCGTCGCGGCGGTGGCTCAGGCCCAGGCCAACCTGGAAATCGCCCGTCAGGACCTGCAAACCGTGATCGTCAATCGCGGCTCCCTCGAAGCGGCGGTGGCCAGTGCCGATGCGGCCGTGGAGCTGGCGCGTATCGACCTGTCCAACACCCGCATCATTGCGCCGCGTGACGGCCAGCTGGGGCAGATCGGTGTGCGCCTGGGTGCCTACGTCAACTCCGGCGCGCAGTTGATGGCGCTGGTGCCGCCGCAGTTGTGGGTGATCGCCAATATGAAAGAAACCCAGATGGACAATGTGCAGGTCGGCCAGCCGGTGACGTTCACCGTGGACGCGCTCAACCACCGCAAGTTTCACGGCACGGTGCAGCATATTTCCCCGGCGACCGGCTCGGAGTTCAGCCTGTTGCAGGCGGATAACGCCACCGGCAACTTTGTGAAGATCGCGCAGCGGGTGCCGGTGCGGATTACGGTGGACCCGGATCAGGCCGAGAGCGAGCGCCTGCGGCCGGGGTTGTCGGTGGTGGTGAGTATCGACACGGCGGGCCGCCTGAAAAACAGCCCACCTTGACACCATGCGGATCAAAAATGTGGGAGCTGGCTTGCCTGCGATAGCGGTTTATCAGGTCCAGGTGTGCAGGCTGACACACCGCCATCGCGGGCGAGCCCGGCTCCCACAGGGTTTTTTGGGGTTATAAAGGTTGGTATTTCAGGGTGAAATTGAGGTGAGTTGACTGGCCTTTTTCCAGCAGCTTCAGGCCGGGCCTGCCCGGCAGGTGATGCGCATTCACCGGATGACTCACCGGCTCGATGCAAAAGAACCCCAACCCCGGCGGGCAGAACAGCAGGAAGTAATCGGCGCCGCTCGCCTGGCACTCCAATGCATAGCCCAGCTCCGGCTGTTCGATGCGGCAACGCCCGTCCCACTGGCAAAACCCATTGTCCACCAGGCCTTGCGGCAGCCCTTTGAGCTGAGTGAAATCCCATTCGGCAGGCACCGGCGCCAGCCCGGTTGGCAGCTTGGACGCATCACTCATCCACACCTGCGAAGCCTTGGCCTGCAACCGCGTGCCGGGCCTTCGTGGCAAATACGGATGCAATCCCAAGCCATGCCACGCGGCTTTTTCGGCCAGATGCGTTACGCGCAACTCGATACTCAGTTCGCCGCCACGTAAGCGAAACCGCTGCTCGGCGCGATAGGCAAACGGCGTGTCGCACACCACCTCCAGCACCACTTCATCCGCCGTCTGGCTGACCACCTGCCACGCCTGTTGCCAGGCCGAACCGTGAATCGGCAGCGGGTCGAGCGGGCTGTTGGGCGTGAGTGCCAGCCAGCCGCCGGGGTTGTCGAAACCGCCGTGGGCAACTCGATTGGACCACGGCGCCAGCGGGTAACACGCCAGCTTGCCCGGCAGCCCGGTGTTCAGCGCAGCTTCGTCGCTATGGCGCAACAGCGGCTGCCCGGTCGCGCGCACCGTCCAGTTGACGAGGCTGCCACCTACGGCCGGGGCGAGGGTGAGATGGGTCAGGCTGTCTTCCAGTTCAATCATCAGAGCACCAGCCCGGGAAGCCACAGGGACAACGCGGGAATGTAAGTCACTGCCATCAATATCAGGAACAGTACCGCATAAAACGGCAGCAGCGCCGTCACGGTTTTCTCGATACTGACCTTGCCCACCGCCGCACCCACAAACAGCACCGCACCCACGGGTGGAGTGATCAGGCCGATCCCGAGGTTCACCAGCATGATCATGCCGAAGTGCACCGGGTCCACGCCAATACCGAGGATCACCGGCAGCAGAATCGGGGTGAGGATCAAGATCAGCGGCGCCATGTCCATCACCGTGCCGAGCAACAGCAGCATCACGTTGATGCACATCAGGATCACGTAGCGGTTGTCCGACAGGGTCAGGAACAGCGTGGTGATTTTTGCCGGGATCTGCATCAGGGTCATGATGTAGCCGAAGCTGGCGGCGAAGGCGATCAGGATCATCACAATGGAAATGGTGCGCACCGTGCGGTGCATCAGCTTGGGCAGCTCACGCCATTTGTAGTCGCGATAGATGAACATGGTCACGAAAAATGCCCACAACACCGCAATCGCGGCCGACTCGGTGGCAGTGAAAATGCCCGAGAGGATGCCACCCAGGATGATCACCATAGCCATCAAGCCCCAGAGCGCGTCGGCGCAGATCTTCAGCGCTTGTTTAAGCGGGATGACCTCGCCCTTGGGGTAGTTGCGCTTTTTCGCGAAGATCAGGCACAACACCATCAGGCATGCACTCATCAGCAGCCCCGGCAACACGCCGGCCATGAACAATGAGGCAATCGAGACCGTGCCGCCGGCCGCCAGGGAGTAGAGCACCGAGTTATGGCTGGGCGGCGTCAGCAAGGCTTGCACCGAGCCGCTGACAGTGACGGCGGTAGAGAACTCACGCGGGTAGCCACGGCGCTCCATTTCCGGGATCAACACCGAACCGACCGAGGCGGTATCGGCCACCGACGAGCCGGAAATCGCGCCAAAAAACGTCGACGCCACGATGTTCACCAACGACAGGCCGCCGCGCACAAACCCCACCAGCACCCCGGCAAATGCAACCAGTCGCCGCGACATGCCGCCTTCGGCCATGATCGCCCCGGCCAGTACAAAGAACGGAATCGCCATCAGCGAAAACTTGTTCACCCCGCCCGCAACCTGAATCATCAAGGCCTGGAACGGGATGTCGATCCACCACGCGCCGATCAGCGCCGACAGCCCGAGGGCGTAGGCCACCGGCATGCCGATCAGGATCAAGGCGATAAAACTGCCCAGCAGCATCAATGCGTCCATCAGGCAGCCCCTTCGTTTTCTTCAACCAGATCAAAGCGCACCACGCGGCGCTGGCTCTGGTCACCGAGCAAGAGTTTTTCCAGCACGAACACCAGCGTCAGCAGCCCGCCGATCGGGATTGGCATATAGGTGATGCCCACGCGCAGGGTGGGGATCGCACTCATGAACTGGTTCCAGGTGGACAGGCACAGCTTGCTGCCCCAGACGGTCATGAACAGGCAGATGGTGGCCATCAGCAGTTGCGTGATAACGCCGACGATTTGCCGTTGGCGCGCTGGCAGGCGGTCGGTGACCACGGCCACCGACATATGCGCGCCGGCACGGTAACTCGCGGCGGCGCCGATAAAGGTGAACACCAGCATCAGCAGGATGGCGGTGGGCTCCGGCCAGCTTGCGCCGGTGCCGAGGATGTAGCGGGCGAAGATGCCCCAAGGAATGATCAGCGCGACCCCGAGGACCGAGAGGCCGGCGACCCAGATGCAGGTCATGTAAATGCGGTCGTTGATGCGCAGCACTAAATTCTTCATGGCGTTCACCGTAACCGGGCGCGTCGATGCCGACCGCGCCGGGCCTGACTATAGGAAAGGGTGATTACTCGACCGCGTCGATGCGCTTGATGATGTCGGCGTAAGCCGCACCGTACTTGGCGCGAACCGCTGCGGTGGCGTCATAGAAGGGTTTTTTGTCGACGGTGATGAACTCGACGCCGGCCTTCTTGAGCTTTTCCTCGCTGCTGGCGGACTTGGCGTCCCACAGCGCGCGCTCATCGGCCTGGGCGGCCTTGGCGGCTTTTTTCACCAGGTCTTGCTGGGCGGGCGTGAGTTTGTTCCAGGTGATCTTCGACATCACGATGGGTTCGGGCAGGATCAGGTGCTCGGTGAGGGTGTAGAACTTGGCGTTTTGGAAGTGGTTGTGCTCCAGCATGGTCGGCGGGTTGTTTTCCGCGCCGTCGATCACGCCGGTCTGCAAGGCACTGAAGATTTCGCCGGTGTCCATGGCAATACCGTTGGCGCCCATCGCGTTGAAGGCTTCGATGAAGATCGGGTTGCCCTGTACACGAATTTTCATGCCCTTGAGGTCTTCGATCTTGCGCACCGGCTTCTTGGTGTAGAGGTTGCGCGTGCCACCGTCCATCCAGGCCAGGGCCACCAGGCCGAACTCGGAGTCGGTGATCTTTGCGAGGATTTCATCGCCGATCTCGCCGTCGATGATTTTGCGCATATGCGCCTGGTCGCGGAACACGAACGGCAAGTTGAACACGTTCACGTCCGGCACCACCGGCCCGACGATGCCGAGGCTGACGCGGGTCATCTGCACCGCACCGACCTGGGCCTGTTCGACCACTTCTTTTTCGGAACCCAGGACACCGCCCGGGAAGTATTTGAAGGTCAGTTCGCCGTTACTTGCCTGAGTCAGGGCCTTGCCCATGTTCTGTTCAGCGACGACGGTGGGATAGCCGGCGGGATGGATGTCGGCGAATTTGATTTCCAGCGCGTGGGCGGCGGTACTGAGGGTAAAGAATGCAGCGGCGAGCAAAGTGCGTTTGAAGTCCATAGGGTGTCACTCCTGTCTTATTGTTGTTGTATTCAAGGCACAGCGATGCAGCTAGAGGGTGAACGTGGGCTCCGGCAATCCGCTGACGCCGGGGTTGAGGGCAAACACGCCGCCGGCGACCGACTGCTCACTGTGGTCATCACGAATCGAGGTGACGAACAAGGTGTCCAGCCGGCTGCCGCCGAAGGCGCACATGGTGGGTTTTTTTACCGGCACGCTGAGGGAGCGGTCCAGACGGCCATCCGGGGTGAAGCGGTGAACCAGCCCCGCGTCGTTGGCGCAGATCCAGTAGCAACCCTCGGCGTCGACTGCCGCGCCATCGGGGCGCCCGAGGAATTGATGCATGTCGATAAATACGCGGCGGTTGGATGGCGTGCCGGTGTCGATGTCGTAATCGAACGCCCAGACCTGCTGCACCAGCGGGTGTGAATCCGAGGCGTACATCGTGCGGCCGTCCGGGCTGAACGCCAGGCCATTGAGGGTGATGAACCCGTTCAGTTGCGCATGCGGCGCGGCGCCTGACGCATAGCGGTACAGGGTGCCTTCGGCCGCATTCAGGCCCATGTTCAGCACCATGCTGCCAGCCCAGAAACGGCCCTGGCGATCGCAGCGGCCATCGTTGAGGCGCATGTCCGGGCGTGGGTGCTCGATGCTCGCCAGAGGCGTGGTGTCGAGGCTGCCGTCGTTATGTGGGGTGAGTTGGAAAAACCCGCTTTCCATGCCCGCGACCCAATTGCCCGCGTCGGTGCGGGCAATACAGGCGAGCATCTGCGGGGCTTTCCAGGCGGCGACGTGGCCGGTGGCGGCGTCCCAGCGTTGCAGGCCGCCGTTGGGGATGTCCACCCAGTACAGCGCGTTTTCCTGCGGCACCCACACCGGGCATTCGCCCACGGCATTGCGGGCGTCGACGATCAGTTCAGCGGTCATGGCAACTCATTCCCTTGGGTTGATGTGCGTTCAGTCACCAAACGGCCCCGCGGCGCAGAACGCGCCGCCCTGGTAGACCGCGGCCGGGTCATCGGCGGCCACTGGCGGCTGGGCTTCGACCTTGGTGCGGTACACCTCGGAGCTGTCCTTGGGCACAAAACCCAGGTGCGCGGCGTAACGGTTGTCCCACCAGGTGTCGAGGTTATCCGACATGCCGTAGACCACGGTGTGGCCGACATTCGGCGTGTACAGCGCGCGCTCGAGCAGTTGGGTCAGGTCATCGAAACTCAGCCAGGTGTGCATCATCCGGCGGTTCTGGGGTTCCGGGAACGAGGAGCCGATGCGGATACTCACGGTCTCGATGCCGTAGCGGTCGAAGTAGAAGCTGGCCATGTCTTCGCCATAGGATTTGGACAGGCCGTAGTAGCTGTCCGGGCGGCGCGGGGAGTGGGCGTCGATCTGTTCGTCTTGCTTGTAAAAGCCGATCACATGGTTGGAACTGGCGAAGATCACGCGTTTCACGCCATGACGGCGGGCGGCTTCGTAGATATGGAAAACACCGCTGATGTTGGCGCCCAGCACTTCTTCGAAAGAGCGCTCCACCGACACACCGCCGAAGTGCAGGATGGCATCGACGCCTTCCACCAGTTGGTGCACAGCCTGTTTGTCGGCCAGGTCACAGGGTTGCACTTCTTCGAACTCACCGGCCGCCGGGGCCATGTTGGCGATGTCCGACAGGCGCAATACCTGGGCATAAGGGCGCATGCGTTCGCGCAAGACTTTGCCCAGGCCGCCGGCGGCGCCGGTGAGCAGCAGGCGGTTGAAGGGGACAGGCGTGGTGGTGGTCATGGGAATTCCATTGTTGTTGTAGGTTGTCGTATGACTTGGTGGAAGTATCGTTTTGGACTCCCTGGGTTGTCAACGCCCTTGCAGGCAAGCCAGCTCCCACACAAGCGGGCTGCTACACATGTCAGTGCCTGCAGGGAGCGCGTTACAGCAACGAGATCGGGTAGCTGACAAAGATCCGATTCTCATCAAACTCGTTGTTGCTGAAATCCCGACGCATGGTCGAGTTGCGCCAGCGCACATTCAAATCCTTCAGTGTGCCGCTCTGCACCGTGTAGGCCAGCTCCGACTCGCGGCCCCATTCCTTGCCGTCGGTGATGGCGCCAGTGTGTACGTTATTGCCGCTGATATACCGATTCATCATGGTCAGCCCCGGAATGCCGAGCACCACGAAGTTGAAGTCATGGCGTATCTGCCAGGATTTTTCCTTGGCATTGTCGTAGCTGGCGTTGTAGCTATCGTTGGCCAGGGTGCCGCCGCTGGTGCCGTTGACCCTCATCCACACGCTGTCGCCGGTGAGTTTTTGCAGGCCGACATAGAAGGCGTTGCCTTTGTATTTGGCCGAGAGCAGGGCGGAATAGGTTTTGTTATCGAGGTTGCCGGCCAGGGCGCTGCCGTCCTCCTTGCCATTGAAGAACCCCAGGTTGGCGCCAAACGTCCAGTCGCCGACCGGCTGGCTGTGGGTCAGGTTCAGGTATTGCTGCTGGTAGATGTCGGTGAGTTCGGCGTACCACACGCCGACCTGGGTGCGTTTGTCGTTGAAGGTGTATTCGCCGCCGCCGAAGTTGAAACGGTCCGAGGTGAACGCGGCTTTGCCGTTCATGAACATGTCTTCCATGCTCCCATCGTTGCGTGGGCTATTGCCGCGAAATTGCCCGCCGTAGAGCGTCAGCCCGGTGATTTCATTGGAGGTTACCTGGCCGCCACGAAAGGTCTGCGGCAAGGAGCGGCCGTCGTCCGAGCGCAGGATCGGCAGCACGGGCATCCATTCGCCAACTTTCAGTTCGGTTTTGGACAGCCGGGTTTTCAGTGCCACGCCCAGGCGTCCGAAATTGTCGGCAGGGCGGCCATCTCTGTCGAGCGGCAACAGTTGGGTGCCGCCGGTGCCTTTACCGCCATCGAGCTTCTGAGAATACAGGCCGAGTACGTCAATCCCGAAGCCCACGGTGCCTTGGGTAAAGCCGGATTTGGCGTCGAGAATGAAGTTCTGCGTCCATTCTTCGGCCTTGGCCTGTGGGTACGTGGGGTTGGTGAAATTGCGATTGAAGTAGGCATTGCGCAGGTTGAGCGTGGCTTTGGCATCGTCGATAAAGCCTTCTGCCTGGGCGCTGAGGGGCAGGGCGAGTGCCAGGCTGCTGAGGCTGATAAGACCGAGACGCGAGGAGGAATTGCGGGCGAATTGAGGCACAGTGAAGCTCCCTTCCATTTTGTTGTTTTTATTATTTGTTATACGTTGTCGTACAACATTGCGAGGGATATTTGCGGGGTTTTCGGGGGCTGTCAAGCAGAAGTTATACGATGACCAAGTGCGCATCGATGAAAAGCGGGCACGGTCCATGTGGGAGCTGGCTTGCCTGCGATGGCATCGACGCGGTGTAACTGTGGGGCCGCGGTGTCTGCATCGCAGGCAAGCCAGCTCCCACAGAGATCTTCAGCCGGCCATCACCATCGGTGGCAAGGTGCCCAGCAGGGACACCGCGGCTACTGCTGCAATACCCAGCAACCATTCGAGCATCACACTGGCTTTCAAACTGCCCACTCGCTCCTCACAGCGCTCGATACGCAACCGGTTCAAGAGCGCCAGCGCCAACATACCCAGCACCAGCAGCACCTTGATCAACAGAATCAGCGCAAACCCGTTAAACAGCGGCGTGGGCCACAGCTGCCCGGTCAGCACGCGAACATTGATCAAACCCGTAACCAGCAAACCGGCAACCAGGCCATAACCTAAGCCGCTGAAGCGCTTGAGGATCGGCTCCAGCGCAGGCTTTGGCGACAGCCGCAGAATCAGCACCAGCAGCAACAACCCGCCCAGCCAGGCGCCGACGCACACCAGGTGCACCACTTGATTGAGGATCAGCAATTGGCCGCTCAGCCCATTGAGCATGGCGCCATGGCCGACCGGTGCCAGCGTCGCCAGCAGCAGTGCGGTCAACGGCAGGCGCAAGGCCGGCCAGGGTTTGAGCAACACCACTACCAGCAGCAGGTTCAGCAACAGATGCCAGACCCACACCTGGCCGAAAAAGGTTTTGCCCAGCACCAACTGTACGGTGGCCGGTTGCAGCGCCGCGTCCCAGCTGCCCGCCATGCTGGCGGTGATCAACAGCAGCCAGGCCACGCCGGAGAACAACCCCAGCCAGGCCAGGGCGCGGGTGATGCGCAGCAGTTGTCGGTCGAGTACCGGTTGCACTTCGTTGCCCAGCAGCCAGGGCCTGAAGGCACAGGCCCCGAACATCAACAGCACGACGATGAAATGCACGAAGCGGCACAGCACCAGCAGGGTTGCCATGGGTTATTGGCCGACCTTGAAGGTGTACTCACCGTTGCTCTTGTGGGTGTCGACCGAGACGGCGTTCCACACCACTTTGTAGTTGCCGGCGGCCAGCGGCGCGGCGGGTGTGACCACCAGGGTTTTCTTGTCGGCGTCCGGGGTTTCCAGGCCTTTGATGGCGAGTTCGGTGCCGTCTTTGCTCAGGGACACTTTGGTGAAGGTGGCCTCGACGCCTTCGCTGAAGGTCAGGCGCAGGTCGGCGGGCGCAGCAACCGTGCTGTCTGCCGCCGGTGTCGAACTTTTGAGATGGGCGTGGGCAAATGCCGCAGAGGCGCCCAGCAGGGAAGCGAGCAGGGTGACAGTGGTGAGGGCTTTCTTGATCAGCATTGTTCAGTACCTTCAAGTGAGTGAGTCGGTAATGCCATGTGCAACAAGGGAAAGGGTTTGCCTTCGCCATCCAGCGGCGAGCGCGCGACCTGGATAAAACCATAATGCAGATAGAAACCCACGGCCTGCGGGTTTTGTTCGTTGACGTCCACGGTCAGCGTGTCATGACGGGCGCGGGCGTGGTCGAGCAATTGGCGGCCGACGCCCTGGCCGCGGCGCTCGGGGTCGATAAACAGCATTTCGACGTTATGCCCGCCAGTGCCGATAAAACCGGCGATACCGTGGTGGTCTTCATACACCCACACGTCGAGGGCCGGCATTGGCAGGTAGGCGTCGCGCACCAGCGGCAGCAAACGCTGGATGTCGTCCTCGGGGAGGAAGTCATGGGTGGCTCGCACCGAGCGCTCCCACAGTGCGCCCAGCACCGGGTCGTCGGCGGCCACGCGAGGTCGAATAGTCATTGCAATGATCCTTCAAGTGGACCGCGATCCTAACCAATCCGTTTTTGGCGGGAAAGGTTCGGGTAGGAAGTTTCATCACTCGGCGGCCAACCGCAGCCTTTTTATCCTGTACATATCGCTGTCTGCGTGGCTGAGCAGGGTATCGGCGTCTGCACCGTCGGCCGGATAAAACGCCACGCCCACACTGCACGACGGCATCTTGACCGGGCCAAACTCAGCGCCCAGCGGCTCGGCCATGGCCGCGAGAATTTGCGCGACTTTGGCGCTAACCGTTTCGTGTGACTGCACATCGGTCAGCAACACCGTGAATTCGTCGCCGCCCATGCGCGCCACCAGGTCGCTGTCACGCACGCAGCGTTCCAGCCGCCGTGCAATCACGCAGAGCACGCGATCGCCCACCGCGTGGCCATGCACATCGTTGATGCCCTTGAAGTCATTGACGTCCAGAAACAGCAACGCCAGCCGGGTGTTATGACGCTGTGCGGTGTGCAGGGCCGACGCCAGGCCATCGTTGAACAACGAGCGGTTGGTGAGCGCCGTCAGCGGGTCATGGTGGGCGAGGAAGCGCAGTTCCTCCTCGGCCTGGGTGAGCGCCGTCACGTCGCGCGCCACGCCGATGCGCGCGCCGACTTCTTCGGACCAGAACGCTGCCCACAGGATGTGCACCACGCTGCCATCCTTGCGCAGATAACGGTTGCGAAAATCCACATGGGGCCGGCCATTCATGACCCGCACAATCGAAGCCCGCGTGCGCGCCAGGTCTTCGGGGTGCATGTAGTCGGTAATGGGCGTGCCGGTCAGTTCATCGGCGCGGTAACCGAGCAGGGCTTCGCAGGCATCGCTGACAAACACGATCAGGTTGTCACTGTCGACCACGAAGACCGTGTCCAGCATCAAGTGGATCAATTTCGGGTAGAGGGCGTGCAGGTCAACGGCCATAGGTCAGGGGTGTCCGGTTCAGATGCGCCGATCATAGCTCGATCACGCAGGCTGACGCCTTGGAATACTGCGGGCTTTGAAGCGCTGGCGCCGATCTGGCGATCAATGGCGTGTAGCCTAATGAGGCGGTTCATGATGTGATGGTTGAAAATGAATTGTATTTAAAAGTGACTGGGGCTCCATCATCCATGGGCAATCACAAGATCGGTATCCGGCGCAGCAACGTCGAGAAAATCCTGCTGGCGGCAGAGAAAGTCTTTGCCGAGAAGGGCTATGGCAGCACCGCCATGGCCGATATTGCCGAAGAAGTGCAACTGCCGCGCTCCAACCTGCATTACTACTTCAGCACCAAAAGCGAGCTGTACAGCGCCGTGCTGTTCGACCTGCTGGACCTGTGGAAGCAGGACGCCCTGAGCTTTGAAACCTTCGATGACCCGCGCGTGGTGCTCAGCAGTTACATCCGCGCCAAGATGCAGCGCTCACGCACGCGGCCGCATGGTTCGAAAGTCTGGGCGAATGAAATCATCCACGGCGCGCCGACCCTCGGTGAGGCGCTGGACGAAAGCCTGTACGACTGGGCCAAGATGAAGGAGGCGAAAATTCGTCAGTGGGTGGAAGACAAGCGCATCCTGCCGGTGGAGCCGTCGAGCCTGCTGTATATGATTTGGGCCTCGACCCAGCACTATGCGGACTTTGATCACCAGGTGAAGATCTTGAATGATCACCAGCCGTTGTCGGACAGGCAGTTCGAGAAGGCAATCCAGACGGTGACCAGTGTGATTTTGCGTGGGATTGGCTTGGAGCCTTGATGATCGTTCCCACGCTCTGCGTGGGAATGCCTCACTGGACGCTCTGCGTCCGCTCTTGGGACGCGGAGCGTCCCTGGCTGCATTCCCACGCGGAGCGTGGGAACGATCATTTCAAAAGGTAACTTACACAGCCTCGCGGTAAGGGTTACGCGGATCCTGCGTCCAGTTCAAAAACGGCTTGCCCGTTTCTATCGGCACCATCTCGATGCAATCGGCCACCGGGCAAGTGATCTGGCACAAATTGCA
Organism: Pseudomonas sp. OE 28.3; assembly: GCF_014268205.2. NCBI lineage: Bacteria > Pseudomonadati > Pseudomonadota > Gammaproteobacteria > Pseudomonadales > Pseudomonadaceae > Pseudomonas > Pseudomonas sp. OE 28.3. The sequence goes on along the minus strand of NZ_CP077082.1, from coordinate 4,347,073 downwards.
GCCAACACACTCATCATCAATCACCTCGTATTTGTGCGTGCCGTCCGCCTGCTTCAAGCTGGCAATCGCCTGGTGCGAGGTGTCCTCGCAGGCAATATGGCAACGCCCGCAGCCGATACACGCCTCCTGATCGATCTTGGCAATTACCTGATAGTTGATATCCAGGTACTTCCAATCCGTGGTATTGCCCACCGCCCGCCCGGAAAACGCCTGCAGGCTGGCGTAACCCTGGCTGTCCATCCACCGCGACAGCCCGTCCTTCATCTCTTCCACAATCCGAAACCCATGCAGCATCGCCGCCGTGCACACCTGCACCGCGCCGCAGCCCAGGGCGACAAATTCCGCCGCGTCGCGCCAGTTGCCAATGCCGCCGATGCCGCAGATCGGCAGCCCTTGGGTCTGCGGGTCGCGGGCGATTTCGGCGACCATGTTCAACGCAATCGGCTTGACCGCCGAGCCGCAATAACCGCCATGGGTACTTTGCGTGCCGACCACCGGCAGGGCGACCATGCGCTCCAGGTCCACACTGGTGATGGAGTTGATGGTGTTGATCAGCGACACCGCATCCGCGCCGCCGCGATACGCCGCGCGTGCCGCCACGCGGATGTCGGTGATGTTCGGCGTGAGCTTGACGATCACCGGCAGCGAGCAGTAGGTCTTGCACCAGCGCGTCACCTGTTCCACATACTCCGGCACCTGGCCGACCGCTGCGCCCATGCCGCGCTCGGGCATGCCGTGGGGGCAGCCGAAGTTCAGCTCGATGCCATCGCAACCGGTGGCCTCCACCAGCGGCAGGATGTTCTTCCAGGACTCTTCAACGCACGGCACCATCAGCGACACGATCAATGCGCGGTCGGGCCAATCCTTTTTCACCTGGGTGATTTCCTTGAGGTTGATCTCCAGGGAGCGGTCGGTGATCAACTCGATATTGTTGATGCCCAGTACCTCGCGGTTGGCGCCATAGTGCGCCGAGTAACGGGAAGATACGTTGACCGCCGCCGGGTCTTCACCGAGGGTTTTCCACACCACGCCGCCCCAGCCGGCTTCGAAGGCGCGGACCACGTTGTAGGCCTTGTCGGTGGGCGGCGCGGAGGCCAGCCAGAACGGGTTGGGGGCTTTGATACCGGCAAATACAATCGAGAGATCGGCCATTACGCAGCCTCCACGTTCAGCATGAGTTGGGCGTGCATGGCTTCGGCGGCCAGCTTGCCGTGTTGCACCGCCTGCACGGTGAGGTCCTGGCCGAGGCTGACGCAATCGCCACCGGCATAGACGCCTGGAATGCTGGTTTGCAGCTGCTCGTCGACGAAGATGCGTTCGCCCACGCGGTGCAGTTGCTGAGCCAACGGGTCGTGCAGCGCCTCGTTGTCAAAACCCTGGCCGATGGCTTTGAAGATCGCGTCGCAGGCCAGTTCAAAGGTCTCGCCAGTGGGGAGCAGGCGACCGTTCTCCATGTGCGTGCGCAAAAAACGCATGCCGCGCACACGGCCTTGATCATCCAGCAACACTTCATCCGGTTGAGCCCAGGTCAGCAGCCGTACCTGATTGGCCTTGGCAATCTCTTGTTCATGGTGAGTGGCGCCCATGTCGGCCAAGCCACGGCGGTACACCAGGTTGACATCGCGGGCGCCCAGGCGGGCCATTTGCACGGCCATGTCGATGGCGGTATTGCCGGCGCCGAGCACGATGCAGCGGTCGGCCAGCGGCAGTTGGCTCAAGTCATCGGCCTGGCGCAGTTCGCGGATATAGTCGGTGGCGGCGAGCAGGCCGGGCGCATCTTCATGGGGCAAGCCCAGCTGTTTGCTGGCGGCAAGGCCGAGGCCCAAGAATACCGAATCGAATTGCTGATGCAGTTCGCTCAACGTCAGGTTGCTACCCAGGCGCTGGCCGTGACGGATCTCGATGCCGCCGATCTGCAACAGGAAATCCAGCTCCTTTTGGGCAAAATCATCCACCAGCTTGTATTTGGCGATCCCGTATTCGTTCAGGCCGCCAGCTTTTTCCCGTGCTTCGAAAATCACCACGTCATGGCCATGCAGGGCCGCGCGGTGTGCGCAGGCCAGGCCCGCAGGCCCGGCGCCGACCACGGCGATGCGTTTGCCGGTCGGTGCAGCGCGCTGGAACGGGTGTTCGCGAAAGTGCGCGTTGTCGATGGCGTAGCGCTGCAACAGGCCGATCAGCACCGGCGCGCATTCTTCGGCGTTATTACGCACGCAGGCTTGCTGGCACAGAATCTCGGTGGGGCACACGCGGGCGCAGCTGCCGCCGAGGATATTGGCCGAGAGGATTTTCTGCGCGGCGCCCTGCACGTTCTCGGTGTGGATATTGCGGATGAACGACGGGATGTCGATTTCGCTGGGGCACGCATTCACGCAAGGCGCGTCGTAGCAATACAGGCATCGCGAGGCTTCCAGCTGCGCCTGGCGGGCGTTGAGGGGCGGCGCCAGGTCGGTGAAGTGGCTGGCGAGTGTCGGCCCATCTTCATGGGGATGGGGGAGGTGGGTCAGGGTCTGGATCACGGTTTTGGCCTCACGGTTTTTTTGGGATTGCCTCTGGCGGGCATTTTTGTTGCCTGTACCGGCCTCATCGCAGGCAAGCCAGCTCCCACATTTGAATGTGTTCGCACATCAACATGTGGGAGCTGGCTTGCCTGCGATAGCGGTCTCAGCGCTTTACAGCAGTGGGCCTGGAATGCTCTGCCCGCTTGCTCAACTGCTCAAACACTGCCGGGTACGCCGGCCGTTCCACATACCGCCCGGCACCGCGCTCGGCGCGCAAATCACCATCGGCCCATACCAGCTTGCCCTGGCTGATGGTGTGGCTCGGCACGCCGCGCACGGTCTTGCCTTCGAAGATGTTGAAGTCGACTTTCTGATGGTGGGTCTTGGCCGAAATCGTGCGCGTGCCCTCGGGGTCCCACAGCACCAGGTCTGCATCGGCACCCACGCGGATCGCGCCTTTGCGCGGGTAGAGATTGAAGATCTTCGCGGTGTTGGTCGACGTCAGCGCGACGAACTCCTGCATCGACAACCGCCCGGTGTTCACGCCCTCGTGCCACAGCAGTGCCATGCGGTCTTCGATACCGGCGGTGCCGTTGGGGATCTTGCTGAAGTCATCACGGCCGGCAGCTTTTTGCTCGGCGCAGAAGCAGCAGTGGTCGGTGGCGGTGGTGTGCAGGTTGCCGGACTGCAAGCCGTGCCAGAGTGCTTCCTGATGCCCTCGAGGGCGGAACGGCGGGCTCATCACATAGCCTGCGGCGGTTTGCCAGTCGGGGTGCTGGTACACGCTGTCATCCAGCAGCAAGTGCCCGGCGAGCACTTCGCCGTAGACCGGCTGGCCTTTGCCACGGGCGTAGGTGATTTCATCCAGTGCCTCCTGGGTCGACACATGCACCAGGTACAACGGCGTGCCGATGGTCTCGGCGATGCGAATGGCGCGGCTGGCGGCCTCACCTTCCACCTGGGACGGACGCGACAGTGGATGCGCTTCCGGCCCGGTAATGCCCTGGGCCATCAACTTGCGTTGCAGGTGATACACCAGCTCACCGTTCTCTGCGTGCACCGTCGGCACCGCGCCCAGTTCCAGGCAGCGTTCGAAGCTGGCGACCAAGGTGTCATCCGCCGCCATGATTGCGTTCTTGTAGGCCATGAAGTGCTTGAAGCTGTTGATGCCATGGTGGCTGACCAACTCGGCCATCTCCTCGCGCACCTGCTCGCTCCACCAGGTGATCGCCACGTGAAAACCGTAGTCGGAGGCGGATTTTTCCGCCCAGCCGCGCCACTGGTGAAAAGCCTCCATCAGCGATTGCTGCGGGTTGGGAATCACGAAGTCGATGATCGAGGTGGTGCCACCTGCCAGACCCGCCGCCGTGCCACTGAAAAAGTCTTCACTGGCCACAGTGCCCATGAAGGGCAGTTGCATGTGCGTATGCGGGTCGATGCCACCGGGCATCAAGTATTGGCCGCTGCCATCGAGTGTTTCAGTGCCGGCGGGCACCTCCAGATTAGTGCCAATAGCGCGAATTAGACCGCCTGCGCATAACACATCGGCGCGGTAACTTTCATCATGGGTAATAACGGTGGCGCCACGGATCAACAGCGACATGTCGAGTTCCTCACAGGCTTGACCGGCTTGTGCCAGTTCTAAGTGTTGTAATGCTGCTTGCCGATGCAGGGTTTAATCCTGTCATCGGTGACAGGAATAGAAACTAGCCCGAGTTTTTCGAATGGGCAAGAAGATTTTTTATAAGCATATATCGTTATTAATTTATTGATTTATAAGGATAAAAACTAAAAATCACCAAAATGTAGCGCCCCTTCACCATTTTGACGCACTTGACAGGTTCTTGAATTGAGCAACATTTCTTATTGCAAATCAGGCGCTTGAGACATGCCGCTTGACGGCGTGGGTAAATAAAAATAATTGTGTTGCACCAGATTGAGTCCTGACAGTTCGGGCAACTTTCGCGTTATTTAGCCTGAGTAAGGCGACAAGTACCCAGGGCACAATCGGAAAGCTGATAAACATCAGCGAGTTATATAAGCGGTGCGGGTTCAGATGCGGTTGTCGGCACGGATTTTGAGTGCAGTGGCGGCTGGCCGAGCCCGTGATGTCATGTTGTTTACGAGGTACTCCGGCCATCCGGCGCCACGCGCTGGATGAGCAACAATAATTTTAAAAAAAACCGTGGAGCGGCCATGCAACAGAACAGATCGCAAGTCATTGAACGCAACGGCCTGTATGAACTCGACGCCGGCCCCGACGTCCTCGACAGCCCGCGCTACAACCACGACATGGCACCGACCAAGGTGCATGAACGCACCTGGAACAAGTGGCACATCACTGCGCTGTGGGTCGGTATGTCGATCTGCGTGCCGACCTACACCCTGGGCGGGGTGCTCACCGCCTATTTCGGGCTGTCGGTGGGCGAGGCGCTGATCGCGATTTTGCTCGCCAACATCGTGGTGCTGATCCCGCTGACCCTTAACGCCTTCCCGGGTACCAAGTACGGCATTCCGTTTCCGGTGCTGTTGCGTTCGTCCTTCGGCATCCTCGGCTCCAACGTGCCGTGCCTGATTCGCGCGCTGGTGGCCTGTGGCTGGTTTGGCATCCAGACGATGTTCGGCGGGCTGGCGATTCACCTGTTCCTGGGCTCGATTTTCGAAGGTTGGAAGTCCCTTGGTGGCACCGGTGAAGTGATCGGCTTCATGATTTTCTGGACCCTGAACCTGTGGGTGGTGCTGCGCGGCGCCGAGTCGATCAAGCGCCTGGAAACCTTGTCGGCGCCGCTGCTGGTGACGGTGGGAATAGGCTTGCTGGTGTGGGCGATGCCGAATGTGTCGCTGAGTGAACTGATGGCGATTCCACCCAAGCGCCCCGAAGGCGCAAGCCTCACCGGTTACTTCATGGCCGGGCTGACAGCCATGGTCGGCTTCTGGGCCACCTTGTCGCTGAACATTCCCGACTTCAGCCGCTACGCCAACAGCCAGAAGGACCAGATTCTCGGGCAGATTTTCGGCCTGCCGCTGACCATGTTCCTGTTCGCTGCCCTTGGCGTGATCATGACGGCTGCCTCGGTGAAACTGGTGGGTGTGAGCGTTTCCGACCCCGTCACCTTGATCGGGCATATCCAGAGTCCGGTGTGGGTCGCCATCGCCATGGCGCTGATCATCATCGCCACCTTGTCCACCAACACCGCCGCGAACATCGTCTCGCCCACCAACGACTTCCAGAACATCGCGCCCAAGCTGATCAACCGCACCACGGCGGTGATCCTCACCGGCCTGGTCGGGCTGGCATTGATGGCCCACGAACTGCTGAAAAAACTCGGGCTGATTGTCTCGGATGTGAGCCTGGAAACCGTGTATTCCAACTGGTTGCTGGGCTATTCCAGCCTGCTCGGCCCGATTGCCGGGATTATGGTGGTGGACTATTTCATTACGCGCAAACAGCAACTGGACCTGGCCGGTTTGTACCGCGACGACGTGTACCCGGCATGGAACTGGAGCGGCTTTGTGGCCTTCGGCGTGCCGGTGGTGCTGACCTTGCTGTCGCTGGGCAGTGATGCGTTCAGTTGGTTTTACAGCTACGGCTGGTTCACCGGCTCGGCGTTGGGTGGGGTGCTGTATTACGGCCTGAATGCCAAGCGTGGCATCAGACCGGTCGCCGCCAAATCACCTGTGTAAATACAGCTAATGTGGGAGCTGGCTTGTCGAGTCGTCGCACCGCTGCGATTGCATCACCACGGTTCGGCGGGAATACCGAGTCGCCTGTATCGCAGGCAAGCCAGCTCCCACACAAGCCAGCTCCCACACAAGCTCGGTTCACATTGGATCGAGTTAAATCATAAGAAACACAGCCTGAGGAGATCCCCATGAACGCTGCCCTGGACGTTCTGCAATCGACCCATCAGCACATCAACCGCGACCGCCTGTGGCAGTCGCTGATGGACCTGGCCAAACTTGGCGCCACGCCCAAGGGCGGTGTTTGTCGCCTGGCCCTTACCGATCTCGACCGCAAGGCCCGCGACCTGTTTGTGCAGTGGTGTGAAGACGCGGGTTGCACCGTGACCGTCGATGGCATCGGCAATATTTTCGCCCGGCGCCCAGGCCGCAATCCCAACCTTCCACCGGTGATGACCGGCAGCCATATCGACACCCAGCCTACGGGCGGCAAGTTCGACGGCTGCTTCGGCGTGCTGGCGGGCGTGGAAGTGCTGCGCACCCTCAATGACCTCAAGATCGAAACCGAAGCGCCGCTGGAAGTGGTGGTGTGGACCAACGAAGAAGGCTCACGCTTCCCGCCGTGCATGATGGGCTCGGGCGTGTTTGCCGAGAAATTCACTTTGGCCGATACCTTGGCCAAGGTTGATGTGGATGGCGTCAGCGTGGGCGATGCGTTGAATGCGATTGGCTATGCGGGCACGCGTGCTGTCAGTGGACACAAGGTGGGCGCGTATTTCGAAGCGCATATCGAGCAAGGCCCGATTCTGGAGGACGAGAAGAAAACCATCGGCGTGGTGCTGGGGGCATTGGGGCAGAAGTGGTTCGACCTGAAACTGCGCGGTGTTGAGGCGCATGCAGGGCCGACGCCGATGCACCTGCGCAAGGATGCGCTTGTGGGCGCGGCCGCCGTGGTGGCGGCGGTGAATGCCGCGGCGTTGGGGCATCAACCCCATGCGTGCGGCACTGTCGGTTGCCTGCAAGCCTACCCAGGCTCACGCAACGTGATCCCCGGTGAAGTGCGCATGACCCTGGACTTCCGCCACCTGGAACCGGCGCGGCTGGATTCGATGATTGCGCAGGTGCGCAAGGTGATCGATGAGACCTGTGCCAAGCATGGGCTGACGTTCGAGCTGGAACCCACTGCTGACTTCCCGCCGTTGTACTTCGACAAAGGCTGCGTGGACGCGGTGCGCGATGCGGCGAACGGGTTGGGCTTGTCGAACATGGATATCGTCAGCGGGGCAGGGCACGACGCGATCTTTGTCGCTGAGCTGGGCCCGGCGGGGATGATCTTCGTGCCATGTGAAGGAGGTATCAGCCATAACGAAATCGAGAATGCCGCGCCGGATGATTTGGCGGCAGGGTGTGCCGTCTTGCTGCGGGCGATGCTGGCCGCGTCGGCGGCGATTGCCAGTGGGAAGCTTGCTGCCTGATAGGGGGCTATCGCAGTACAGGTATCTAAGCAACTTCTGTTGAATACAAAGTCTGTGGCAAGCGGGCTGTTGTGGCAGCTTTAAAAAGGTGGGTAGATACCTATGCTCATCGCAGGCAAGCCAGCTCCCACCTTTAGTCCCAGCTGTGCTTTGCAGATCGTTCCCACGCTCTGCGTGGGAATGCCGCTCTGGACGCTCTGCGTCCACCCTTAAAGTCGTGACGCGGAGCGTCACCGGCTGCATGCCCACGCGGAGCGTGGGGACGATCTACAGGGAGTCTCTAAGCAACTTCTGTTGAATACAAAGTCTGTGGCAAGCGGGCTGTTGTGGCGAGCAGGCTTGCCCTGCGTTGGGCTGCGCAGCAGCCCCAAAAAACAGACGCAGAGTTGCAGATCGTTCCCACGCTCTGCGTGGGAATGCCGCTCTGGACGCTCTGCGTCCGCCCTTAAAGTCGTGACGCGGAGCGTCACCGGCTGCATGCCCACGCGGAGCGTGGGGACGATCTACAGGGGAGTGTCAGGCGCCGGGTTGCCAGCCACCGCCGAGGGCCGTGACTAACCCTACACTCGCCTGCAATTGCCGCGTTTGCACCGCCTGCAAGGTCCGCTGCGCCTGCAACGCTGCCGTTTGCGCGGTCACCACATCCAGATAGCTCACGGCCCCGGCCTGATAGCTGTTCATCGCCAATGCCTGCGTATGCTGCGCCGCATCCGCTGCCGCTTGCTCATCCTGGGCTTCCTGCTGCAGGTCCCGCAATTGCGCCAGGTTATCTTCCACCTCACGCACCGCTTTGAGCACATGGCTACGGTACTGCGCCGACGCCTCTTCAAACTCGGCCTTGGCCTGCCGTTCATTGGCGCTCAGCCGCCCACCATCAAAGATCGGCAGATTCACCAACGGCCCCAGCGCCCAGTAGCGGTTGCCGGCAGACAGCAGGTTGCCAACCCCTTGGGTCTGCCCACCGATTAACCCGGTGAGACTGAAATCCGGATACCACGCCGCCTTGGCCACGCCAATATTGGCATTGGCCGCGAACACCCGCCGTTCCGCCGCCGCAATGTCCGGACGACGTTGCAGCAGGTGGCTCGGCAGTTGCGATGGGATGCCCGGCAGGGCAATCAATTGCCGGCTTGGCGGCAACGTGAAGTTGCTGGCTGCCACACCCACCAATTCACCAATGGCGTGCTCGGTAAGGTTGCGTTGCCCGCGCACTTCATCCAGCTGGGCTTTGGCTTCGGCCAGTTGGTTTTGCGCACGGGTCAGGTCGAGTTCGGAAGCAATCTGGCCTTCGTATCGGCTGCGGGTCAGTTGCAGCGCCTGGCTGAAATCCTCCAGCGAGCTATTGAGGATCCGACTCTGTGCATCCAGCCCATTGAGCTGCACATACAGGGTCGCCAATTGATGCTGCAGGCTCAGGCGCGCCACTGCCAGGTCATCCCCGGAGGCTTGTGCCTGCGCATCGCCCGCTGCGACCTGGTTGCGGATCTTGCCCCACAGGTCCAGGTCGTAGCTCAGCGAAAACGCTGCGGTATTGCTGTTGTACACCGATGGCTGCGTATCGCCACGCAGCGGCCGCGAATCCGATTGCCGCTGGCGCAATGGCTGCGCGCTGGCGGTGATTTGCGGGAACAGCCCGGCATGCAATTGGCTGGCATACGCCTGGGACGCATCAAAGTGCGCCAGTGCCGCCGCCAGGTCCGGGTTGGCCTTGAGCAGTTGCTGTTGCAGGTCATTGAGGTGCGAATCGTTGTAGAGCTTCCACCATTCGGGTGCCAGTTGGTCGGACGGTTGTGCGCTGTGCCACGGGCCATCGCTGGTCTGTTCGCGGTAGCCGGCCGGCAGGTCAACGGCGGGCACCTTGTAGGTGGGCGCCATCGAGCAACCCTGCAAGGCCAATAGTACCAACGCCGCTAGGGGGTTAAACCTTGCGCGCATGCGCACCTCCGGCTTGGGCAAGCTCTACCGGGTCGCCTTCGCGCAGGGCGTCGGGCGGGTTGTCGACCACGCGGTCGGCGGGTTTGAGGCCTTGGTCGATCACCAGGCGCTCGCCCAGGTCCAGGCCGATGTGGATGTCTTGCAGGTGCACATGGTTCTGCGCGTCCAGCACCGCCACTTGGGTGCCTTGGGCGCGGAAGATCAAGGCGCTGGCCGGGATGCTCACGCCGTGGGTGTCGGCCGGGATTGGCAGCGTGGTTTCGGCGTAGTCACCGGGCAGCAACTCGCCGTTGGGGTTGTCGGCGACGAACTGCGCAAGCAGGGTGCCGGAACGGCGGTCGATGGCGGTGGAGTCGCCGATCAGGCGCGCCTTGAAGTGCTCGCCAGGGTGCTCGGGTACGGTCAGCTCGGCCTCAAGCCCAGGGTGGATCACCGACGCGTAGTTCTGCGGCACCGGCACATACAGACGCAGTTGGTGAGTGTCGGCGATGTTGAACAGTTCCGGGTCGCTGTCGGTGTCGGCCTTGATCAACTGGCCGATATCGGTGTTGCGCGCGGTGATGGTGCCGGCGAACGGAGCGCGGATGGTCTTGTAGCTTTCCAGCGCCGACAGCCGCGCATAGTCGGCAGCGGCGGCCTCGGCGTTGGCTTTGGCGGCAGCGGCGTTGGAGGTTTTTTCATCCGCCTCCTGACGCGACACCGAATGGCTGGCGAGCAGGTTCTGCCAGCGTGTGGCGGTGGTTGCGGCCAGGCGTGCGTTGGCCTGTTCCTGGAGCAGGCGCGCGTGGGTTTGCGCCAGTTGCTGGTCGAGGTCCGGGCTGTCGATTTCAGCGAGGATTTGCCCGGCTTTGACCTGGCTGCCGATGTCGACTTTCCAGTCCTTCAAGTAACCGCTCACCCGCGCATGGATCGGCGCCTTGCTCCAGGCGTCGAGGTGCGCGGGCAGGCGCAGGGTATCGCCGGCCGCGTTCTGCTTGGGCTGGAACACCATCACCTGAGGGATGGCGGCGGTTTCGGTCCAGGCCGTAACCGCCTCTTCGTGGGTGGTGCGGGCGTGCAGGCCGTTGGCGACCAACAGGGCGGCCAAGGTGAGGCCGCCGACACCCAGGAGCATCAGACGCTTGCGCGAGGGTTTGTGATCAGACGACATGTGAAGTTTCTCCAGCAACTGCGCGAGTAGGGTGACGACCGTGGACCAGGCTGAAGACCACGGGTACAAACAACAAAGTGGCGATGGTGGCGAAGATCAAGCCACCGATAACGGCGCGACCGAGCGGGGCGTTCTGCTCCTCGGAAATCGCCAGCGGCAACATGCCGATGATCATCGCCAGGGCGGTCATGCACACCGGGCGGAAGCGCGTGTAACCGGCTTCCATGGCCGCCTTCAGCGCGTCGCCATGTTCGGCCAGGCGTTCACGGCAGAAGCTCACCACAAGGATTGAGTTGGCGGTGGCCACGCCCATACAGAGGATGGCGCCGGTGAGTGCCGGCACCGACAGCGAGGTGCCGCTGAGGAACAGCATCCACACAATCCCCGCCAGTGCCGCCGGCAGTGCAGTGATGATCACAAACGGGTCAGCCCACGACTGGAAGTTGACCACGATCAGCAGGTAGATCAGCACCACGGCGCCGAGCAAGCCGAAGCTCAACCCGCTGAACGCTTCATGCAGCGCATCGATCTGCCCGTGCAGGCTGATCACCGCGCCTTTGGGGCGCATGGAGGCGGTGTCATCCAGCACTTTTTGCACGTCACGGGCCACGCCGCCGAGGTCGCGGCCTTGCACGTTGGCGTACAGGTCCAGGGTCGGCTCGATGTTGTAGTGGGTCACCACCGCCGGGCTTTGCACGCGAGAGATGCTCGCCACGCCGCCGAGGATTTGCGATTGCCCATCGGCACCGGTCACCGGCAAGGCTTCCAGTGACGGCAAGCTGTCGAGGCGGTATTGCGGGGTGGCGGCGACGATGGAGTACGACACGCCGTTGGCCGGGTTAAGCCAGAACGTCGGCGCCACCTGTGAGCTGCCGGCGAGCGAGGCAACCATGCTGTTGGTCACGTCACGCTCGGTGATGCCCAGGCCATTGGCACGCATACGGTCGACGTTCACTTGCAACGACGGGTAGCCGGTGGACTGCTGGATGCGCAGGTCGGCAATGCCCGGAATATGTTGCAGGCGGCGCTCCAGTTCGATGGCGTAGGCGCGGTTTTCCGCATCGCTGCGCCCGGAGATTTTCACGTCCAGCGGCGCCGGGGCACCGAAGTTGAGAATCTGGCTGCTGATGTCGGCAGGGAGGAACGCAAAGTGGCTGCCGGGGAAGCTTTGCGGCAAGGCTTCACGCAGTTTTTTCACGTAGTCGGCGGTCGGCGCGTGGTCCTTTTTCAAGCTGACCTGGATGTCGCCGTCCTGCGGGCCGATGGTGCCGCTGCTGCTGTAGGCCATGTCGATGCCGCTGAGCGGGATGCCGATGTTGTCGACGATGGTGTCGAGTTGCTCGGCCGGGATCACTTCGCGAATCCGCGCTTCAATGCGGTCGAACGCCGCCGCGCTTTCTTCAATACGCGTACCCAATGGCAGGCGCACATGCAGGGCAAGCGCTCCGGCGTCGGTGGCCGGGAAGAAGTCCTGGCCCAGGCTCGGCAACAGCAGGAACGAGGCCAGCACGCAGGCCAGGAAACCGACGATAAAGCGCTTGCGTGCGCCCAGCGCCAGGGTCAGCAGGCCGTGGTAGGTGTCACGGATATTCGAGAAATGGCGTTCGAAACCCTGCTGGAAGTTCAGCACCGATTGCAGCACACGGTTGCGCGGTTTCTTGTGCTGTTCACCTTCGTGATGGTTGATGAACTCATCTTCTGGGTGATGCCCAGGCCCTTGCTCCGGCGCGTGCGGCTTGAGCAGAAACATCGCCAGGGTCGGCACCAGGGTCCGCGAAAGAATGAACGAGCTGGCCATGGCGAAAATCACCGCCAGCGCCATCGGCCGGAACAGGTAACCGGCGATGCCTTGCAGCAGGAACATCGGCACAAACACGATGCAGATACACAGCAGCGACACAAACGCCGGGCCGACGATCTGCGCGGCGCCGTCGAGGATCGCGGTCTTCACCGCCTTGCCTTGTTCCAGGTGCCAGTTGATGTTTTCGATGGTCACCGTGGCGTCATCCACCAGAATCCCCACCGCCAACGCGAGCCCGCCGAGGGTCATCACGTTGAGGGTTTGCCCGGTGGCCGCCAGCAATGCAATGGCCGACAACACCGCCAACGGAATCGAAGCGGCGATGATCAAGGTGGAACGCCAGCTGCCAAGGAACAGCAGGATCATCGCACTGGTCAGCAGCGCCGCGATGATGCCTTCCTGGGCCACGCTGCCCACCGATTGTTTGACGAACACCGAGGCGTCGCCCAGCAGTGAGGTCTTCAGCGACGGTGGCAGGGTTTCGTTGATGCGCGGCAGCATCTGGCGGATGCCGTCGATGATCGACAGAGTAGAGATACTGCCGTTTTTCAACGCTGGCATCAGCACCGCGCGATGGCCGTCGACGCGCACGATGTTGGTCTGCGGCGGCGAGCCGTCACGCACGTGGGCCACTTGGCCGATGGTGATGATTGCGCCGTCGACCGTCTTGATCGGCAGGTCGTTGAGCTCATCAATCGCCTTGGGGCTGTTGTTGAGCAGGATCGTGTATTCGTTGGGGCCGAGTTTGGCGGTACCCACTGGAATGATCTGGTTTTGCAGCGCCAGGGCGTTGCCCACGTCCTGTGCCGACAAGCCTTTGGCGGCCAGCGCCTGCGGGTCGAGGTCGAGGGTGATCTGGCGTTGCTTGCCACCCATTGGCGTGGGCATGGCCAGGCCGGGCAGGGCGCTCAAGGGCAGGCGGATATTGTTCTGTACCAGGTCGCGGATCTTGGCTTCCGAGAGGCTGGGGCTGGAAAACGCCAGTTGCAGGATCGGCACCGTGGAGGCGCTGTAGTTGAGGATCAGCGGCGGCGTGATGCCCGGTGGCATCTGCTTGAGCACGGTCTGTGACACGGCCGTGACTTGGGCGTTGGCGGTGCGGATATCCACACCCGGTTGGAAGAAGATTTTGACGATGCCCATGCCGGGCAGCGATTGCGATTCGATGTGTTCGATGTCGTTGACAGTGGTGCTCAAGGAGCGTTCGTAGGTGTAGATCACCCGACCGGCCATGGCGTCCGGCGACAGGCCGTTGTACTGCCAAACCACAGCGACGACGGGGATGCCGATATCGGGAAAAACATCCGTGGGGGTTCGCAGGGCCGCCATCGGCCCGATGATGCAGATGAATATGGCCAACACGATAAACGTGTAGGGCTTTTGCAGTGCGGTCTTTACCAGCCCGAGCATGCGTGAACCTCCGAGGGAGCAGGATTGCAAACCCCGGCAGTCTTGCCCGACCCACCTAACACGTACCTTTCAGCCAGGTGAAGGAACATTTAGTTAACGGCTGAAGATCGTTTCATATGTATTCATTTGTTCTACATAGGGCAGCTCTCCAAGCTTGTAACCCATCGGCGGCGATACATTTGAATCGCCTTCAACGTTTTTACTGATGCCCTTTGGAGCCCTGCCATGTCATTCAAACCTCTGTTGTTGATCCCCGCGCTTGGTGTTGTTTTGTTGTTGTCAGCCTGCGCCGGCCCCATCCCTAAAGCTGACCCGAGCGAGGCATGGATTGGTCTGAAGGAAGAAGCGCCAAATGACCTGATGGCCGAGCGCGTCGACGGCCACCGCGTGGATGACGGTCGCTATTTTGAAGTGACGCCGGGGGGCCATCGTTTGGATGTGACACTGTTTGAAGAAGAGCCGGGCGACGACAACCAGCAAGACTGCCAGGGCCGGGTCGAGTACAAGAACTTCAAGGCGGGTGAGCACTACACGCTGGTGGAATCCAGCCTGGGCACTACCGTGCGTGCCGTGCTCAAGGACGGTCGCGGCAAGGAAGTGGCCGCGACTCAAGACTTCAGTTGCATGCCTGGCTAGGCGTGATGCACCGCGGCCTTGTGCGGCTTGGCGGGTGCAGCCGGTGTGACATGGGGGTGGTGATGCCGACGCGTTACGCGCATCACGCCCCACAGCATGGCGGCGGCTACTGACAGCCAACCGCAGACCAACAGGAAAATCGTTGTTGCAAGGCTCATTCTGGCCTCCTTTCGCCCCGCTGGGGGCACACACAGTCTTCTCAATGGACAGTCTAGCCAGCTGACGGTTGCGTGCTATTGACCAATGGTCGAATCGGTCCAACTTGTTGGCTATATCAGCAGCCTGTCGCTACTCCCTAAACGCGATTGGGCTATGATCTGGGCCCTTACCGGCCGTTGATCAAGAGAGTAAAAAATTGCGCTTACGCTCGAACGTTAAAACCTCCTTGCTGCTGGCGTGCGCCCTCGGGCTGGCGGCGTGTTCCGGGCACCCGTCGAAACTGGCGGGGTTGCCGGAGCGCGTTGAACTCACGGGTGTGCCGGCGTATCGCAGCGAGGCCTATCAGAGCGGTCCTTCAGCTTTAGCCAGCATGCTGTCGCAACAAGGCATTGTCATGACACCCGGCTTGCTGGACAAACCGCTGCACTTACCGGGTGGCGAGGCGAACCTTGAGCGCAATATGCAGGTGCTGGCGCGTGAATACGGGCTGATGGTGTACCCGCTGGACAGCCAGCTGACGGCCGTGCTGGCGCAAGTGGCGGCGGGTTACCCGGTGATGGCGCGGATCAACCCGAGCATGTGGTCGGGCACGCGTTATGTCGTGGTGGTGGGGTTCAATCAGCAGAAAAGCACCGTGCTGCTGCGCTCGGGCATGGACCGACGGCTGTTGATGAGCTTCAGTAATTTTGAGTCGGCGTGGAAGAGCGCGGGGCACTGGGCGATTTTGACCCAGCGCCCGAGCCAGTTGCCGGCGAATGTGGATGTGCAGCGCTGGCGCGATTCTGCCAATGCCACGGCGCAGGCCGGGCAGGAGCAGGCGGCTGCGCAGGCGCTCAAGGTATTGGCGGAAAGAAAGTAAAAACGCTGAAGGCTATAGCCTGTGGGAGCTGGCTTGCCTGCGATGCAGGCAACTCGGTTTATCTGTTGCACCGCGTTGATGCTATCGCAGGCAAGCCAGCTCCCACATTATTCAGCGGCGTACTTCAGCGGCGTTCGGGCGATTCTTCAGGTTCTTGTCGGCCTTGTAGCGCAAGGCCACGTCCGGCACCGAACCGCCGCGCCCCGTTTCGACCCAGTTGCGGATACGCGTGGCATCGGCAAAGTGGGTGAACTTGCCGAACGCATCAAGGATCACCAGCGACACCGGGCGGTTGCCCATGCTGGTCACCAGCACCAGGCAGTGGCCGGCCTGGTTGGTGAAGCCGGTCTTGGTCAGCTTGATATCCCAGTTGGCGCGGTTGATCAGGTGATCGGTGTTGGAGAAGCCCAAGGTGTAGTTGGGCTTGCGGAACGCCACGGTCTTTTCCTTGGTGGTGCTCAGTTGGCTCAGCATCGGGTATTTACGCGCGGCGGCCAGCAGCTTGCTCAGGTCGCGGGCGGTGGACACGTTGTGAATCGACAGGCCGGTGGGCTCCACGTAGTGCGTGCTGGTCATGCCCAGTGCCTTGGCCTTGGCGTTCATCGCTGCAATAAACGCCGGGTAGCCGCCCGGGTAGTGGTGGGCCAGGCTGGCGGCGGCGCGGTTTTCCGAGGACATCAGGGCGATCAGCAGCATTTCCTTGCGCGGCATTTCGCTGCCGATTTTCACCCGGGAGAACACGCCTTTCATTTCTGGCGTGTCCTTGATGTTGATGTCGATGTACTCATCCATGTTCTGTTTGGCTTCGAGCACGATCAGGCCGGTCATCAGCTTGCTGACGGAGGCAATTGGCACCACCACGTCGGGGTTGCTGGAATAGATGACTTTGTTGGTCTGCAGGTCGACCAGGATGGCGCTGCCGGAAGCAATCTGCAGTTTTGAAGTATCACGCGGGGCGAGGGTGGTTTCGCTGGCGTGCGCGAAGGTGCCTGTAAATGCAAAAAATAGGCTGACAAGAGAGAGACGAATTTTCACGCGGGTGAACTCGCTAAAAAAGTAAGGAAAATGCCGTTCGAGAACGGTTTTTTGATAAATGCCGTTACATTTTAGGAGTATGGACGAAGAACTGTCGAATGTTCTTCTAGATCCAGACGAAAGTGCTTAAAAACTAAGAAAAAAGGGTTTTTAGCCATTCAATAAAAAGCCCTGCGATAAGGCAGGGCTTTTTCAGTACGGCAGGTTATTAGCCGTGCAGGCTTTCTGCGGCATACAGGGTGTTTTCCAGCAGGCACGCACGGGTCATCGGGCCGACACCGCCGGGTACCGGGGTGATCCAGCCGGCACGGGGCAGGGCGGTTTCGTACACCACGTCGCCGACCAGCTTGCCGTCGTCCTGACGGTTGATGCCCACATCGATCACGATCGCGCCTTCCTTGATCCACTCGCCCTTGACCAGGCCCGGCTTGCCCGCGGCAACCACCACCAGGTCGGCACGGCCAACATGGCCGGCGAGGTCTTTGGTGAAACGGTGGGTGACAGTCACGGTGCAGCCGGCCAGCAGCAGCTCCATGGCCATAGGGCGGCCAACAATGTTGGAGGCACCAACGACTACGGCATCCAGACCGTACAGATCGACGCCGGTGCTCTCCAGCAGGGTCATGATGCCCTTCGGGGTGCAGGGGCGCAGCAGCGGGATGCGTTGGGCCAGGCGGCCGACGTTATAGGGGTGGAAGCCGTCGACGTCTTTGTCCGGGCGGATGCGCTCCAACAGTTTGGAGGCGTCCAGGTGCTCGGGCAGTGGCAGTTGCAGCAGGATACCGTCAATGGCCGGGTCGTCGTTGAGGCCGTCGATCAGGTCGGTAAGCGCCTGCTGGGTGGTCTCGGAAGGCAAGTCGTAGGCCTTGGAAATAAAGCCGACCTCTTCACAGTCTTTACGCTTGTGCGAGACATAAACCTGAGAGGCAGGATCGCTGCCGACCAGGATCACCGCGAGGCCAGGCGTGCGCAGACCTTGCAGGCGGCGCTCGGTGACTCGTTTGGCGATCTGCTGGCGCAGGCTGGCGGCGATTGATTTGCCGTCGATAAGTTGTGCAGTCATTACGCGTGATTAACCATCGAGAGGGGGAAGAAAAGTGCGCGCATTCTCGCACGCCATGACGTGAGGGCAAAGGCGCTTGGTCTGCAAATTGCCCTAACCCCTTAAATAAAATCAGTTTTTTTCAAAAAAGATTTGACGGGTATCAAGGCCGTCTATACTATTCGTCGCACTTGTCGGGCACAGCCTAGCACTGGTTAAGAAGGTCGAGCAGATAGAGCTGTTCTGCAAGGCTGGAAGCACTTAGTTTGTAATCTTCAACGAGTACAGATTAATAAGGCGCCCGTAGCTCAGCTGGATAGAGCATCCGCCTTCTAAGCGGATGGTCGCAGGTTCGAGTCCTGCCGGGTGCGCCATTAGGCAGCTTTGGCACAAGTAGCGCTATATGGTGGGCGTAGCTCAGTTGGTAGAGCACGGGATTGTGACTCCCGTTGTCGAGGGTTCGATCCCCTTCGTCCACCCCATATTTAGAAAGGCGCCAGATTAATCATCTGGCGCCTTTGCTTTAAGAGTTTCAAGCGCGGATGTGGTGGAATTGGTAGACACACTGGATTTAGGTTCCAGCGCCGCGAGGCGTAAGAGTTCGAGTCTCTTCATCCGCACCAATTAAGCGTCACCCAGCCATCAGGCAGGGTGAGGCCAGACAAGGAAGGTGTTCGAGTTCCTTGTTGAAGCAATATGGTGGGCGTAGCTCAGTTGGTAGAGCACGGGATTGTGACTCCCGTTGTCGAGGGTTCGATCCCCTTCGTCCACCCCATATTTTAAAAAGCGCCAGATCAATGATCTGGCGCTTTTTTTTTGCATCCAAAAAATGCCCTGCCGCGTATGTACTGACGAGGATGGCCGTGGATGGGCCTGGATCCTCATCCGCTGCTACGTGGAGGGTCTGAAAAATGTTGGCACAACAGCAGGATCAAAGTCAGGGAATGGCGGTTGGCGAGGCGCATTTGCTCGGGCGCCTGCTGTTGGGGGAGCAATCGGCCTATTGCGACCTGGTCAAAACTCATCAGGGCGCCATGCGTGCGGTGGCTTCGGCGATCGCCGGGCATCGGCATGTCGATGATGTGGTGCAGGATGCCTGGTTGGCGATTGTGCGCGGGCTGAGTGGTTTTCAGGGGCGCTCCAGCCTCAAGACCTGGGTGCTGACGATTACGGCCAATAAAGCCAAGGGCCGCTATGGTCGGAGTCGGCGCGAAGTGTTTTTCGATGACTCGCAGGGTCAGGAGCGCTTTTGCGCCGCCAGTGGCCAGTGGCTGTCGGCACCGGCGGGCTGGCATGAAGATACGCCCGAGGCGCTGGTCAGTGAAGACGAACTGCGCGCCTGTATCGAGCGCGCGTTGCAGGAACTGTCGACGCTTCAGAGCGCTGCGCTTGTGCTGCGTGAGCGGGTAGGGCTTGAGCTTGAGGAGATTGCCGAGTTGCTGGGCGTCAGTCTGTGCAATGCGCGGGTGCTGCTGCACCGGGCGCGCAGTCGGGTTTTTGCCGCCATCGACCGGCATCAGGCCTGTGGCGTTGATTGACGTCAAGAAAAAACAAGCATTCTCAATGCCTTGGCGTTAGAATCGTTGCCGGTTTTGAGCGTGTAGAACTGATCCGCGGCTATATAAGGGTCGGTACAGCTATTTAATAGCGAATAACGGCGCAGTACCTGAAAAAGGGCTGTGCCGTTTTTGTTTGAGTGTTTTGAGTTTCCAGGGTAGGGCGTTTCATCGTATTTGTGTTTCTCGATGCTGCTGCCACACCCTTCGACCTTGCTTGCAGGGTCGCTCGCCGGGGTGTGCATCCAGCCTCTTCTATATATATAGAAGGGCTGGCGCTAGAGCCCTGGCGAGATGCGCTGTATTTGCTAACGGGATGAGGTGCATGCGTGCACTTGAACCTATAAATGGCCTGCTGTTTTTCCACCCGTTTTCAGTAGGGTGACTTCTTGAGTTTGACCCACTAGAATGCATGCCCTTGATTCTGGGGTCGGAAACGGCCGGCTAACGTCTGTGCAACGAGGAATATCCATGCAAGTTTCTGTTGAAAATACTACTGCCATCGAGCGCCGCCTGAGCATCACCGTGCCGGCAGAGCGTATTGAGACTGCGGTCAACAAGCGTCTGCAGCAGACTGCCCAAAAGGCCAAGATCGCTGGTTTCCGTCCAGGCAAAGTGCCAATGAGTGAAATCAAGCGTCGTTTTGGTGCCGATGCGCGTCAGGAAGCTGTTGGTGACGTGATCCAGGCTTCCTTCTACGAAGCCGTTGTCGAGCACAAGCTGAACCCAGCGGGTTCGCCTTCGATCGAGCCTAAGTCCCTGGAAGCCGGTAAAGACCTGGAATACGTTGCCGTATTCGAAGTGTTCCCGGAATTCACCGTTGCCGGTTTCGAAGACATCGCCGTTGAGCGCCTGAGCGCTGACGTGGCAGATGCCGACCTGGACAACATGCTGGAAATCCTGCGCAAGCAGAACACCCGTTTTGAAGTGGCCGACCGTGCCGCCCAGAACGAAGACCAGCTGAACATCGATTTCGTTGGCAAGGTTGACGGCGAAGCATTCGCTGGCGGCTCCGCCAAGGGCACCCAGCTGGTGCTGGGTTCCAACCGCATGATCCCGGGCTTCGAAGACGGCCTGGTTGGCGCCAAGGCCGGTGAAGAGCGCGTTCTGAACCTGACTTTCCCTGCTGACTACCAGAACCTGGACCTGGCCGGCAAAGCCGCCGAGTTCACCGTGACCGTCAACAGTGTTTCCGAGCCTAAGCTGCCTGAGCTGAACGAAGAATTCTTCGCCCAGTTCGGTATCAAGGAAACCGGCATCGACGGCTTCCGTACCGAAGTTCGCAAGAACATGGAGCGTGAGCTGCGTCAGGCCATCAAGTCCAAGGTCAAGAACCAGGTGATGGATGGTCTGCTGGCCGCCAACCCGATCGAAGTGCCCAAGGCCCTGCTGTCCAACGAAGTGGATCGCCTGCGCGTTCAAGCGGTTCAGCAGTTCGGTGGCAACATCAAGCCTGACCAGCTGCCGGCCGAGCTGTTCGAAGAGCAAGCCAAGCGCCGCGTTGTGCTGGGTCTGGTCGTGGCTGAAGTGGTCAAGCAATTCGACCTCAAGCCTGACGAAGATCGCGTTCGCGAAATGATCCAGGAAATGGCTTCGGCCTACCAGGAGCCTGAGCAGGTCGTGGCTTGGTACTACAAGAACGACCAGCAACTGAACGAAGTACGTTCGGTTGTGCTGGAAGAACAAGTTGTGGATACTGTTCTGCAGAAGGCTAAGGTGACCGACAAAGCGGTCTCTTACGAAGAAGCAGTCAAACCGGCGGAAGCAGCACAAGCCGACTGATTGTCCAACTCGTTCGAAATATAACCATAAGCCAGCCTCGCGCTGGCTTATGCGTTTTCAAGACATGACTATTTGGGAGTAACTGCAGAGCATGTTCCGTAATTCCTATATTCAGCAGAACTCTGATATCCAGGCCGCTGGCGGCTTGGTCCCGATGGTTGTCGAGCAATCTGCTCGTGGCGAACGCGCCTATGACATCTACTCGCGCCTGCTCAAGGAGCGAGTGATTTTTCTGGTCGGCCCGGTAGAGGACTACATGGCCAACCTGATCTGCGCGCAACTGCTGTTCCTTGAAGCGGAAAACCCGGACAAGGACATCCATCTTTACATCAACTCCCCGGGCGGCTCGGTTACTGCAGGCATGTCGATCTACGACACCATGCAGTTCATCAAGCCAAACGTGTCGACCACGTGCATCGGCCAGGCCTGCAGCATGGGCGCTTTCCTGCTGACCGCAGGTGCCGAGGGCAAGCGTTACTGCCTGCCGAACTCGCGCGTGATGATTCACCAGCCGTTGGGCGGTTTCCAGGGCCAGGCATCGGACATCGAAATCCACGCCAAGGAAATCCTGTTTATTCGTGAGCGTCTGAACACGCTGATGGCCAAACACAGCGGGCACACCCTGGAAGAAATCGAGCGTGATACCAACCGCGACAATTTCATGAGCGCTGAAGCTGCTCGTGAATACGGGTTGATCGACGCAGTGATCGAAAAGCGCCCCGCTTAATATAAGCACCTCAAAATAAGGCTGGTCGGCATGTCCGACCACCGGCGGGCTTGAAAAAGCCCGCATAAGCCTTCATCTTGTGTTGCAAGCCTATCGGATTTGGATCGAACGAATGACTGACACCCGCAACGGCGAGGACAACGGCAAGCTGCTCTATTGCTCCTTCTGCGGCAAAAGCCAGCATGAAGTACGCAAATTGATTGCCGGCCCCTCGGTGTTTATCTGCGACGAGTGCGTCGACCTGTGCAATGACATCATCCGCGAGGAGGTGCAGGAAGCCCAGGCCGAGAGCAGCGCGCATAAATTGCCTTCGCCTAAAGAAATCAGCGGCATCCTTGATCAGTATGTGATTGGTCAAGAGCGTGCAAAAAAGGTTTTGGCGGTAGCGGTGTACAACCACTACAAGCGCTTGAACCAGCGTGACAAGAAAGGCGACGAAGTCGAACTCGGCAAGAGCAACATCTTGCTGATCGGTCCTACAGGCTCGGGTAAAACCCTGCTTGCAGAAACCCTCGCTCGTCTGCTGAACGTTCCATTCACCATCGCCGACGCCACCACCCTCACCGAGGCTGGCTACGTGGGTGAAGATGTCGAGAACATCATTCAGAAGCTGCTGCAAAAGTGCGACTACGACGTAGAGAAGGCCCAGATGGGTATTGTCTACATCGACGAAATCGACAAGATTTCGCGCAAGTCCGACAACCCGTCGATCACTCGGGACGTTTCCGGTGAAGGCGTGCAGCAAGCCCTGTTGAAACTGATCGAAGGCACGGTTGCTTCCGTACCGCCACAAGGCGGCCGCAAGCACCCGCAGCAGGAATTCCTTCAGGTTGATACGCGCAACATCCTGTTCATCTGTGGCGGTGCTTTCTCGGGGCTGGAAAAGGTTATTCAGCAACGTTCCACCCGTGGCGGCATCGGCTTCGGTGCAGAAGTGCGCAGCAAGGAAGAAGGCAAGAAGGTGGGCGAGTCCCTGCGTGAAGTCGAGCCTGACGATCTGGTCAAGTTCGGTCTGATCCCGGAATTCGTTGGCCGTCTGCCGGTCCTGGCCACGTTGGACGAGCTGGATGAGGCTGCTCTGATTCAGATCCTCACCGAGCCGAAAAACGCCCTGACCAAGCAATACGCCAAGCTGTTCGAGATGGAAGGTGTAGACCTCGAGTTCCGTACCGACGCGCTCAAATCAGTGGCCAAGCGGGCACTGGAGCGCAAGACCGGTGCACGTGGCCTGCGTTCGATCCTCGAAGGCGTGTTGCTCGACACCATGTACGAAATCCCCTCGCAATCCGAGGTGAGCAAGGTGGTGATCGACGAAAGCGTTATCGAAGGCAAATCCAAGCCACTGTATATCTACGAAAACAGTGAGCCGGCTGCCAAGGTTGCACCTGACGCGTAAGCGTCAAGCCGTCGCAGTACAAGCAAGGGCCTTTCGAGGCCCTTTCTTTTTATGTGGCGGTTTTTCGGGGCGGTTTGTGTTTTGCGGTTAAATTCGCGTTTATTCATGCGTTTAACTGCTGGCATTGAGCTTGTTTTTTTTGCGTACAGCCCCCATCTTGGTTTCAAGCTAATTTTTCAACTGTCATAGAGGCGAAATCATGAAGACAACCATTGAATTGCCTCTCCTGCCGTTGCGTGATGTCGTCGTCTATCCGCACATGGTTATCCCGCTGTTCGTGGGGCGCGAGAAGTCTATCGAAGCCCTCGAGGCTGCGATGACGGGCGACAAGCAGATCCTGCTGTTGGCCCAGAAGAATCCTGCTGATGATGATCCAGGCGAAGATGCCCTGTATCGGGTCGGTACCGTTGCGACTGTTCTGCAATTGCTCAAGTTGCCCGATGGCACCGTCAAGGTGCTGGTCGAAGGCGAGCAGCGTGGTGCGGTCGAGCGCTTCATGGAGGTGGACGGTCACCTGCGCGCCGAAGTGGCGCTGATCGACGAAGTCGAAGCCCCTGAGCGCGAATCCGAAGTGTTTGTGCGCAGCCTGCTCTCGCAGTTCGAGCAGTATGTGCAACTGGGCAAGAAAGTCCCGGCTGAAGTGCTGTCGTCCCTCAACAGCATCGATGAGCCAAGCCGCCTGGTCGACACCATGGCCGCGCACATGGCGCTCAAGATCGAGCAGAAGCAGGACATCCTCGAAATCATCGACCTGCCGGCCCGTGTTGAACACGTGCTGGCGCTGCTGGATGGTGAAATCGACCTGCTGCAGGTTGAGAAGCGCATCCGTGGTCGCGTGAAGAAACAAATGGAGCGCAGCCAGCGCGAGTACTACCTGAATGAGCAGATGAAGGCCATTCAGAAAGAACTCGGCGACAGCGAAGAAGGCCACAACGAAGTCGAAGAGCTGAAAAAGCGCATCGACGCCGCCGGCCTGCCTAAAGACGCCCTGACCAAGGCCATGGCTGAGCTGAACAAGCTCAAGCAAATGTCGCCAATGTCGGCCGAAGCCACCGTGGTGCGTTCCTACATCGACTGGCTGGTGCAGGTGCCGTGGAAAGCTCAGACCAAAGTGCGCCTGGACCTGGCCCGTGCCGAAGAGATCCTTGACGCCGACCACTACGGCCTCGAAGAAGTCAAAGAACGCATCCTCGAATACCTCGCCGTGCAAAAGCGCGTGAAGAAAATTCGTGGCCCGGTGTTGTGCCTGGTCGGCCCTCCGGGTGTAGGTAAAACTTCCCTGGCCGAGTCGATTGCCAGTGCCACCAACCGTAAATTTGTGCGCATGGCCCTTGGCGGTGTGCGTGATGAAGCGGAAATTCGTGGCCATCGCCGTACGTACATCGGTTCGATGCCAGGAAGATTGATTCAAAAGATGACGAAGGTGGGTGTGCGCAACCCGCTGTTCCTGCTCGATGAAATCGACAAAATGGGCAGCGACATGCGTGGCGATCCGGCCTCGGCGTTGCTCGAAGTGCTCGACCCCGAGCAGAACCACAATTTCAACGACCATTACCTGGAAGTCGACTACGACTTGTCCGACGTAATGTTCCTGTGCACCTCCAACTCCATGAACATCCCGCCAGCCCTGCTGGACCGGATGGAGGTGATTCGTCTGCCGGGTTACACCGAAGACGAGAAGATCAACATCGCCGTCAAATACCTCGCGCCCAAGCAGATTTCGGCCAATGGCCTGAAAAAGGGCGAGATCGAATTTGACGTCGAAGCGATCCGCGACATCGTGCGTTACTACACCCGCGAAGCCGGTGTGCGTGGCCTTGAGCGTCAGATTGCGAAGATCTGCCGCAAAGCGGTCAAGGAGCACTCGCTGGAAAAACGCTTCTCGGTGAAGGTGGTTGCCGATTCCCTGGAGCACTTCCTGGGCGTGAAGAAATTCCGTTACGGCCTGGCTGAGCAGCAGGATCAGGTAGGGCAGGTGACGGGCCTGGCGTGGACCCAGGTGGGCGGCGAACTGCTGACCATCGAAGCGGCGGTTATCCCGGGCAAAGGCCAGCTTATCAAGACCGGTTCGTTGGGTGATGTGATGGTCGAATCGATCACCGCCGCGCAGACCGTGGTGCGCAGCCGCGCCAAGAGCCTGGGGATCCCCCTGGACTTCCACGAGAAGCACGACACCCACATCCACATGCCGGAAGGGGCGACCCCCAAAGACGGCCCTAGCGCCGGTGTAGGCATGTGCACGGCACTGGTGTCGGCACTGACTGGCATTCCTGTGCGTGCCGATGTGGCGATGACCGGGGAAATTACCCTGCGGGGTCAGGTATTGGCCATCGGTGGTCTGAAAGAGAAATTGCTCGCTGCACACCGAGGCGGTATCAAGACCGTGATCATTCCGGAAGAGAATGTTCGCGACTTGAAGGAAATTCCTGACAATATCAAGCAGGATCTTCAGATTAAACCGGTTAAATGGATTGACGAGGTCCTGCAAATTGCGTTGCAATACGCGCCGGAGCCCTTGCCGGATGTGGCTCCGGAGATTGTCGCGAAGGACGAAAAACGCGAGTCCGATTCCAAGGAAAGAATTAGCACGCATTAATGCGAATGAGCCTGGGGGCTTCCTTGACAGCTTTTTAGAGCCCTTGTTATAAAGCGGCTCTTAAGTGTCTGTAGGCCATTCAGCACTGGTTTTTGCTTTCACCAAAAAACTTAGAATCATACTCAATAGATATATAAGGGGACTTAGAGTGAACAAGTCGGAACTGATTGATGCTATCGCCGCATCCGCTGATATCCCGAAAGCTGCTGCTGGCCGTGCGCTGGACGCAGTAATCGAATCCGTCACTGGCGCTCTGAAGGCCGGCGACTCCGTGGTACTGGTAGGCTTCGGTACTTTCTCTGTGACTGACCGCCCAGCTCGCACTGGCCGTAACCCACAGACTGGCAAAGCACTGCAAATCGCTGCTGCCAAAAAACCAGGTTTCAAAGCCGGTAAAGCCCTGAAAGAAGCGGTTAACTAAGCTTCGTTCAAGCCTTGCCTACCCGGGTCAGACGCAGGTCTGGCCTGGCAGCGGAGCGGCAGCTGACCCACGTATCCATCGGGTCGCCAGGGCCTGGGGTGTTGGTTCAAAACCCCGTCCGCTCCGCCAGTTACGAGAAGGCGCATCCTCGGATGCGCCTTTCTTCTATCCGGACTCTACCCACGCTCCACGGTTGCCTAATTTTTGAAGATCAACCGTTTCTGGGGGACGCATGCTGCAAAATATCAGGGACAATTCACAAGGCTGGATTGCCAAGACCATTATCGGGATCATCGTCGCATTGATGGCGTTCACCGGTATCGAGGCCATTTTCCAGGCTTCGGGTAACAACAAGCAGGACGTGGCCAAGGTCAACGGTGAAGAAATCACCCAGACCGAACTGGGCCAGGCCGTTGACATGCAACGTCGCCAGCTGATGCAACAGCTGGGCAAGGATTTCGATGCTTCGCTGCTGGACGAAAAACTGCTGCGCGAAGCGGCTCTGAAGGGCCTGATCGATCGCAAGCTGTTGCTGCAAGGCGCCGCTGATTCCAAGTTCGGCTTCTCTGAAGCTGCGCTGGACCAAGTGATCCTGCAGACGCCGGAATTCCAGGTGGACGGCAAGTTCAGTGCCGAACGCTTTGACCAGGTGATCCGTCAGCTGGGCTACACCCGTATGCAATTCCGTCAGATGCTGACCCAGGAAATGCTGATCGGCCAGGTTCGCGCAGGCATCGCCGGCAGCGGTTTCGTCACCGACGCCGAAGTGCTGGCTTTCGCCCGTCTGGAAAAACAGACCCGCGATTTTGCCACCGTCAACATCAAGACTGACCCTGCGGCGGTGAAGCTCACCGACGATGAGGTCAAGGCTTACTACGACAAGCACGCCAAAGAGTTCATGACCCCGGACCAAGTGGTCATCGATTACCTGGAACTGAAGAAGTCTTCCTTCTTCGACCAGGTCACCGTCAAGGACGAAGAGCTGCAGGCTGCCTATCAGAAAGAAACCGCCAACCTCGCTGAACAGCGTCGTGCCGCGCACATTCTGATCGAAGTCAACGACAAGACCACCGACGCGCAAGCCAAGGCCAAGATCGAAGACATCCAGGCACGCCTGGCCAAGGGCGAGAAGTTCGACGCCCTGGCCAAGGAGTTCTCCCAGGATCCAGGTTCGGCCAACAATGGCGGTGACTTGGGCTTTGCCGGCCCTGGCGTCTACGACCCGGACTTCGAAACCGCCCTGTATGCCTTGAACAAGGACCAGGTGTCGGCGCCGGTGCGCACCACTTTCGGTTGGCACTTGATCAAGCTGTTGGGCGTTGAAGCACCTGAAGTGCCATCGTTTGCCAGCCTGAAAGACAAGCTGACCCGCGAGCTCAAGACCCAGCAGGTCGAGCAGCGTTATGTCGAAGCGACCAAGCAATTGGAAGACGCGGCATTCGAAGCCTCCGACCTGGCTCAGCCGGCGTCCGACCTGAAGCTGACCGTGCACACGTCCGCGCCGTTTGGCCGTGAAGGTGGCGAAGGTGTTGCGGCCAACCGTGCCGTGGTCACCGCAGCGTTCAGCCCGGAAGTGCTGGATGAAGGTGCCAACAGCAGCGCTATCGAGCTGGACCCGGAAACCATCATCGTGCTGCGTGCCAAAGAGCATCTGAAGCCTGCGCAACTGCCGCTGGAAAGCGTGTCGGCTGCGATCCGCACCCAGATGACCAAAGAGCGCGCCATCGCGGCTGCCAAAACCCATGCCGACGAGTTGATCGCCAGCCTGCGTGACGGCAAGACCCCGTTGAACCAGCTGATCGACGGCCAGGCCTGGAAGGTCACTGAAGCGGCGACCCGTAACGCTGAAGCGATCGAGCCGGCCGTGCTGCAAGCCCTGTTCCGCATGCCTAAGCCTGCGGCCAAAGACAAGCCGACCTTCACCACCGTGACCCTGGCTGACGGTAGCCTGGTGATCGTGCGCTTGAACGGCGTCAACGAAGCTGCAGCCCCTACCGACGAAGAAAAGGCGCAATACCGCCGCTTCCTCGCCTCGCGTATTGGCCAGCAGGACTTTGCTGCCTACCGCAAGCAGTTGGAAACCAAGGCTGACATCAAGAAGTTCTGATGTTGGTTTGAATAGAAAAGCCCCCGGTCTGAAAGGACCGGGGGCTTTTTTTTTGCGCAATTGTCGGCTCAGAACTGATCGTTCCCACACTCTGCGTGGTAATGCATCCCGTGACTCTCTGCGTCACCCGTACGCAAGTACAGAAAGCGGGACGCGCAGACGGGCTCAGAACTTCAGTTTGCCCCAGCTCAAGCCAATCACAGCTGCCACGGTCGAGGCCGTCAGCACACTCAGTTTGGCCGCTGCCAACAGTTCCGGGTCGGAGAAGGCCAGGGACGAGATAAAGATCGACATGGTAAAACCAATCCCCGCCAGCAGGCCGACCAGGCCGACACCGCTCCAGGTGACTCCGTCGGGCAGCTTGCAGATATTGAGTTTGACCAGCGTGATGCTCGCCAGCATCACGCCCAACGGTTTGCCGATCACCAGGGCGAAGATCACGCCCATAAACACGCCATGGGGCAGCGGATGCTCAAGGTTCAAGCCTTGCAAGCTGACACCGGCATTGGCCAGGGCGAACAACGGCATCACACCGAATGCGACCCACGGATGCAACGCCGACTGCACGCGCTGCACCGGCGGCATCAGTTCGCGCTGGGCTTCGCGCAGTTGCTTGAGCGGCTTGGCGACCTGGTGCGAGTCTTCGGCCGGTCGCGAGAGGCGATCCATCAGCTCGTTGAAGGTGCGGCCGATGGTGTCCAGTGGGCGTTCGGTGGTCGGTTTGGAGCTGACCGGCGTCATCAGGCCCAGGATCACCCCGGCGAGGGTCGGGTGCACGCCGGTCTTGAGCAGGCCGAACCAGACAATCGCCCCCGGCAGCAGATAGATCGCCGCCTTGCTGATGCCCATTCGTTGGAACACCAACACCAGGGCTAACCCACCTGCGGCAACCACCAGACCC
Organism: Pseudomonas sp. OE 28.3; assembly: GCF_014268205.2. Taxonomy (NCBI): domain Bacteria; kingdom Pseudomonadati; phylum Pseudomonadota; class Gammaproteobacteria; order Pseudomonadales; family Pseudomonadaceae; genus Pseudomonas; species Pseudomonas sp. OE 28.3. The sequence continues at coordinate 4,317,903 of NZ_CP077082.1, read as the reverse complement.
ATGTAGTCCAGGCTTGCAGTGAAAAACACCGCAATGATCAGGATCGCAACGATGTCGTCGATAATGGCCAGTGCCAGCAGCAGGACGCGTACACCGCTGGGGATGGATTTGCCCAACAGCGCCAGCACGCCGACGGCAAAGGCAATGTCGGTGGCGGTGGGCACGGCCCAGCCACTCGCGGCGGCGGTGCCATGGTTGAGCGCGGTGTAGATAATGGCCGGCATCACTACGCCACCCAGTGCGGCGCCCAGCGGCAGGGTCGCGAGTTTCAGGTTGGCGAGTGCGCCGTCCTTTATTTCCTGACGTATCTCCGCACCTACCACCAGGAAGAAAATGGTCATCAGGCCGTCATTGACCAGAAAGTGCAGGGAGCGCGACACACTGAAATCGCCCAGCCCGAGGGTAATCGGGGTGTTCCAGAAGTGTTCGTAGGACGCGGCGGCCGGGCTGTTGGCCCAGATCAACGCTGCAATGGCCGCCAGCAACAGGACGATGCCGCTGACGGCTTCGATGCGTGAAAACCGCTCAAGGGCCGACAGTGCGCCCTCGGTCAATGCCTGGGGGCGAGGGATGGCAGGGTGTTTTTTGGGCACGACAAGTCTCCATTGGCGGCCCGACCAATGCTTTGCTTTAACCTGCGTTGTGCCCTATGCAGTCACGCACCCAGGGTGATGATAGGAAGTTGATGAATAAGTTGTAAACAATGTTGTCAGGGTTAAGGGCTTTTTGTCGGTGGGTGCAGAAACCCGCGCGCCAATTGCTGGTACAACTCCGGCCCCATCCGCGAACTGACGGCTTTGGCAATCAGCGCCACCGCCATCAGGCTGATCACCATCCCGTGGCTGTCGATCATCTCCATTACGATGATCGCCGAGGTGATCGGCGATTGCGTCACGGCAGCCAGGAAGCCCACCATGCACAGCGCAATGATCGGTTGCGCTGCCAGCGCGAAAAACTCGGCTGCGTTGGCGCCCACGGCCGCGCCGACGGCCAGCGACGGGGCAAAAATGCCGCCCGGAATTCCGGAAAAATACGTCACGACCGTCGCCAGAAAACGCGTGACAGGCGCATGCCACGGCAGGCCGACATCGGCGGCAATGATCTGCGAAGTAATCCCGTAGCCGCTGCCGAAGGACATCCCGCCGCTGAGCCAGCCCAGGATTGCGACCACCAGCCCACACGCCCCGGCGAACCAAACCGGGTGGGCGCGCCGCCATTCCCAGACCACAAACCTGTGGTAGCGCTGGGGCCACAGCAGCATGCGACTGAACAGCCCGCCGAGCACGCCACAGCCGATGCCTGCCGCCAATACCGGAACAATGATGTCGAGCTTGATCCCTTCAACGTCCAGGTGGCCAAAATAGTTGTAATTGCCCTGCAGGGCGATGGCGACCATCCCCGACAAAATAATGGTGCTGAGCAATACCCCGCTGGTGCGGGTTTCTAGCTTGCGCCCCAATTCTTCTACTGCGAAGGCGACGCCGGCCAGCGGCGTATTGAACGCGGCGGCGATACCGGCGGCGCCGCCGGCCAGGATCAAGTCTTCGCTGCGGATGATGCGTGCATTGGGCAGGTAGCGATGAAAGAAATGCATGATCGATGCCGCCACTTGCACGGACGGCCCTTCGCGCCCGGCAGAGAAACCGCCGGTCAACGCCAGTGTTCCGAGGCCTATCTTGGCCAATGCGATGCGCAATGACACCAGCTTGCTGACGTCCTGTCCTTTGTTGGCCAGGCGAGTAGCGGCGATGACCTGGGGAATGCCACTGCCTTGCGCTCCGGCAAAAAAACGTGTGGTCAGCCACACCACCAGCATGCCCACCAGCGGTGTGTAGAGGAAGGGCAGCCACGGATGGGCGCTGGATTGCTCGGCGAACTGAGTGAGCGCCACGTCAGCCAGGCGCGCAAACATCACCACCATCAGCCCGGCGATGGTGGCGCCGGCCCACAGGGTGATCCGGGTGCGCCAACGCAGCGAGGTAAAGCGGCGGCGCAGTGAAATGAACGGTTTGATCACCCAGGTGAATTCCGAATAAGTTTCAGGGTGTTTCAAGATTAACCGTATATCAAGCGCTTGTCCTCGCGATGCGCCGTGTCGCGGCCAATGCCAAAAGCACCAACCCGGCAACCGCCCACGGGAACAACGCCACCCCCGATGTTTGTAGCAACATACCGCCTGCTAGCCCGCCGCCGGCAATTCCCAGGTTCCACACCGTCACCAGCATTGACTGCGCTGCGTCAGCCGAGTCGCCGGCAGACTTGGCCAGTGCCGTTTGCAACAGCGCCGGCAAGCCACCAAAGGCCAGGCCCCACAGCGCCACGCTGGCATACACCGCACGGGTGGAGGTCATCCACACGCCCAGTGCCAGGGCCGATACGGCGAACATCACGCAACTGATGATCAGCAGGCGCCGCAAGTGTTGATCAATCAGCATGCCCGTCAGCCAGATGCTCAACAGGGCCGCCAAGCCGAATACCAGCAGTATCCGGTCGATGTCGGCGGCTATTCCGGCAGGCACCAGTAACGGCGCGATGTAGGTGTAGAGAATGTTGTGCGCCAGCACGTAGGTAAAGGTCACCCACAACACTGGACGAATACCTGGCAGGCTCAGTACCTGGCGCAAGCCCAGGCGCTTTTGTTCCGGCTGGCCGGCGAAGTCCGGCAGTTGCCAGCGCGCCCACACCAACAGCAACAGCGTCAGCCCGGTCATGATTGCAAAGCTCAGGCGCCAGCCCACCGCAGCGCCGAGGAACGTGCCGGCAGGTACACCCAGTGACAAGGCCAGCGGTGCGCCGAGCATGGCGACCGCAATCGCCCGGCCTTGCAGGTGCGGGGCCACCATTCGGCTGGCGTACCCGGCCAGCAGTGCCCAGAGCAACCCGGCGAACACCCCGGCAAAAAAGCGCGCGGCCAGGGTCAGCCCGTAATGGGTGGACAGTGCCGTCACGCTGTTGACCAAGGCAAAGCCGCCGATGGCAATCAGCAGCAAAGGGCGCCGCCGCCAGCCTCGGGTCAGTAGGGTGAGGGGGATGGCCGCGAGTAACGAGCCAAGGGCATACAGGGTCACCAGTTGGCCGACTAACGCCTGTGAAACCTGCAGCCCTTCGCCCATCTGAGGCAGCAGCCCGGCCGGCATGGCCTCGGTGAGAATCGTGATAAACCCTGCGCACGCCAACGCCAGTAAGCCGGCGAGAGGCAGTGCGTCCTTTACGGCCGTGGCGGCCGGGCCGGTAATCGAAGGGCAGTCGCTCATGTTGCGTCTCCATGCAAAAGGTCAGGAGGCAGAGTAGGGGGCTGCGGGTTGCGGAAAAACAGGCTAAGGTTCCGAACTTATCGGACGTCAACGTCCGCAATAAAAAAGGGTAGGGCAATGGACAGTCTGAGCGGCCTTTCGGTGTTCGTGCAGGTTGCGGAAACCCGCAGCTTCACCGCAGCTGGCCGCGTTTTGGGGGTGTCATCTTCGGCGGTGGGCAAAAGCATCGCGCGCATGGAAGAACGCCTGGGCGTGCGGCTGTTTCATCGCAGCACACGCAGCGTCACCCTGACCGGCGAAGGCGCGTTGTTCCTCGAGCGCTCGCGGCGGATTCTGGCCGAGGTGGAGGCGGCCGAGCAGGAGCTGACTGAGGCCGGCGCCACGCCCCGAGGCACGCTGCGCATCAGCTTGCCGCAGGTGCGTGGGCTGTTGATGCCGGTGCTCAGCGATTTTATGCGCGCCTACCCGGACATCGAGCTGGATGTGGATTTTTCTGACCGCATGGTGGACGTGATCGAGGAAGGTTTTGATGCGGTGATTCGTACCGGCAAGCCGGAAGATTCGCGGCTGATGGCACGTCATCTGGGGCATTACCAACTGGTGTTGGTGGCCTCGCCAGGCTACCTGGCGCAATACGGCACCCCGCAACACCCGCAGGACTTGAGCGACCATGCCTGCCTGCGCCACAAATTCTGCGCCACCGGCAAGCTGGAACCCTGGCCACTGCGCCATGTGCCCGGCGTGGCGGAGCCGGTGTTACGTGCGCCGCTGATCAGCACCACCATCGAGTCCCTCAACTATGTGGTGCACGAAGGTTTGGGCATCGCCTGCCTGCCGGACTTCATGGTCAAGGAGGCGGTGCGCCAGGGGCGTCTGCAACGGGTGCTGGATGAGCACCTGGTCCACCGTGGCAGTTTCTGGATGCTGTGGCCCTCGAGTCGCTTTGCCTCGGCCAAGCTGCGGGTGTTTATCGACCATATGTCTGCCGGGCTTTTCCCTGCGCAGGCGGTGTAATAACGCTGTGACGTTTTACCGACAGGAATGTGCGCGCCAACCCTGCGTTCTGTTGCACAATAGCGCCCTGACTGTTTTCCTCAGGATTTTCGATGTCGACATCATTTCACTTGCGTAGCCTCGGGTTGGCGCTCGTGCTGGCGGGCGCTGCGGGCTGCTCGTCACCCAAGACCGCTATTTATGAACATGAGAATTTCGACGACTCCGGTACGTTCTCCCGTGATTACCCGGTCAGCGATGTGGCGGCCTGTGAAGCGGCGCGACGTGCGCTGTTGAGCCAGGGTTACATCATCACCAGCAGCGACCCCAAGCTGGTGGTGGGTAACAAGAGTTTCCAGCAAACCGGCGAAACCCATCTGCAAATCAGCTTCAACGTGGTATGTGCCGATGATGGCAAAGGCGCCAAGCATTCGACCATGTTTGCCAATGCCTTGCAGGACCGCTACGCGCTGAAGAAGGTCAACAACTCCGCCAGCCTCGGCGTGGGTGTGTTGGGCTCGGTGTCGATGCCGATCGGCTCAACCGATGATTCGATGGTCAAGGTGGCCAGCGAGACAGTGACGGCACCGAAGTTTTACGATCGCTACTTCTCGCTGGTGGATGTGTTCCTGCCCCAGGACGTGAAGGCGGCCGAGCATATTCCAGAGAAGCCCAAGGCTGAGCTGGGCATGCCGGAGCCGAAAGCGGCTGCGCCTGCCGATAAGCCTGCGCCTGCCGATAAGGTAGCGCCTGCCGATAAGGTAGCGCCCGCCGATAAGATAGACGCGCCCAAAGACGCTCCGGTAGCGCCCGCCGTGTCGGAACCGCTGGCACCGCCGCCGGAGGCGGCACCGATTGCGCCACAGGCCGAGCCGGCGCCGACCACTGCGCCAACACCTGCACCGGCTGCGGAACCAGCCCCATCGCCGACCAACCCGAACCTGCCGGCGCCGACAGAGGCGATTCCACCGCTGCCAACGCCTGGGCGGTAACTCAGACGGCTACGGGGTTCGTCTTGTCGACGTTTATCCCGTAGCGGCTGATGGCCTCGCTCACCTTGTCACGCCCGATCACGCCGTCATCGGCCAGCGCCTTCAGCGCCGCCAGCACGATGAAGTGGCGGTCCACCTCAAAGAACTCGCGCAGGGTTTCGCGGGTGTCCGATTGCCCAAAGCCATCGGTGCCCAGCGCCACAAAACGGCGGCCGTGTACAAACGGGCGGATCTGGTCGGCGAATAACTTCATATGGTCCGTCGCCACCACCACCGGCCCGCTGTGTCCGGCCAGGCTGGTTTCCACGTAGCTCGCACGCGGTTCGTCCTGCGGATGCAACAGGTTCCAGCGCTCCACGGCGTGCCCGTCGCGGCGCAATTCGGTCAGGCTGGTGGCGCTCCAGACATTACTGGCTACGCCAAAGTCCTTGTCGAGCAGTTGCGCTGCGCCAATTACTTCGCGCAGGATCGAGCCGCTGCCCATCAATTGCACCTGCGCCTGGGGGGACGTGCTCAGCGGATACAAGCCTTTGAGAATCCCGTCCTCCACGCCTTCGGGCATGGCCGGGTGCGGGTAGTTCTCGTTGAGCAGGGTGATGTAGTAGTAAATGTCCTCTTGTTCGACGTACATGCGCCGCATGCCTTCGCGAATGATCACAGCCAGCTCGTAGGCAAAGGTCGGGTCATAGGCGACGCAGCAGGGGATCACCGACGCCAGGATGTGGCTGTGGCCGTCGTCATGCTGCAAGCCTTCGCCCATCAGCGTGGTGCGGCCGGCCGTGGCGCCCAGCAGAAAGCCGCGAGCGCGGGCATCGCCGGCGGCCCAGGCCAGGTCGCCGACGCGCTGGAAACCGAACATCGAATAGAAAATGTAGAACGGCACGGTCATCAAGCCGTGATTGCTGTAGGACGTACTCGCCGCAATCCACGAAGAAATAGCCCCGGATTCATTCAGGCCTTCCTGCATGATCTGTCCGTCTTTGCTCTCTTTGTAGTAGCTCAATTGCCCGGCGTCTTGTGGGGTGTAGAGCTGGCCGACGGCGGAATGAATGCCGATCTGGCGGAACAGGCTCTCCATGCCGAAGGTGCGCGACTCGTCCGGCACGATGGGTACGATCAGCTTGCCCAGGTGCGGGTCTTTCAGCAGCGTGCCGAGGATGCGCACAAACGCCATGGTGGTGGAGATGGCACGCTCGCCGGTGTCTTTGAGTTGGGTGGCAAAGGCGCTCAGTTCGGGAATCTGCAAGGCCTCGACTGCAGTGTGTCGTGCTGGCACATAGCCGCCCAACGCCTGGCGACGGGCAGCGAAGTAGCGGGCTTCTTCGCTGTCGGCGGCGGGCTTGAGGTAAGGGATTTCGTCGAGCTGGTCATCGGCCACTTCCAGGCCGAAGCGGTCGCGAAAGGCTTTTACTGCATCAGCGCCCATCTTCTTCAACTGGTGATTGATGTTCTGGCCTTCGCCCGCTTCGCCCATGCCAAAGCCCTTGACGGTTTTGGCCAGGATCACCGTCGGTTGGCCCTTGTGGCGCACGGCAGCGGCGTAGGCATTGTAGACCTTGTCCGGGTCGTGGCCACCGCGTGAGAGTTTCCAGATATCGTCGTCGGACATGTCGGCAACCAGCGCCAGTAATTGCGGGTATTTGCCGAAGAAATGTTCACGCACATAGGCGCCGTTCTGGGATTTGTAGTTCTGGTAGTCGCCGTCCACGCACTCCATCATGCGTTGTCGCAACAGGCCGCTCTGGTCCTTTTCCAGCAGCGCATCCCAGCCGCCGCCCCAGATCACCTTGATCACATTCCAGCCGGCGGCGCGGTACAGGCTTTCGAACTCCTGGATCACCTTGGCATTGCCACGCACCGGGCCATCCAGGCGCTGCAGGTTGCAGTTGACCACAAAGATCAGGTTGTCGAGCTTCTCGCGGCCGGCCAGGGAGATGGCCGCCAGGGATTCCGGCTGGTCCATTTCGCCGTCGCCCAGAAACGCCCACACCTTGCGGCCTTGGTGTTGCTTGAGGTCACGGAACTCCAGGTAGCGCATAAAGCGCGCCTGGTAGGCGGCGGTAATCGGGCCCAGGCCCATCGATACTGTCGGGAACTGCCAGAAGTCCGGCATCAGCCGTGGGTGCGGGTAAGAGGACAAGCCCTCGCCACCGGCCTCGCGGCGGAAGTTGTCCAGCTGCGCTTCGCTGATGCGGCCTTCGAGGTAGGCGCGGCCGTAAATGCCCGGGGAGGAGTGGCCCTGGATGTACACCAGGTCGCCGTCGAAGGTATCGGTTCGGCCACGGAAGAAGTGGTCGAAGCCTACGTCGTACAGGACGGCGGCCGACGCGTAGGTCGCAATATGCCCACCAACACCCGAGTGTTTACCCGCACGCAGCACCATCGCCATGGCATTCCAGCGAATAAACGCATTGGTGCGCCGCTCGATGGCCAGGTTGCCGGGGTAGGGCAATTGGCGGTCAACCGCGATGGTGTTGACGTAAGGCGTGGTCACCCGCCCGTAGAAGTCACCATGGCGCGCAACGTCGAAATCCAGCAACTGATCAATCAGGTAGTGGGCACGCGGGCGGCCTTCGGTGGACAGCACCGATTCGATGGACTCCAGCCACTCGCGGGTTTCCTGTGGATCGTCGTCCAGTCTTACTGCGTTATTGGGGGTCATGTGAGGCTCCAGGGTAGGCGGATTTCAAGCAGCGGGCTCCTTGTGGGAGTTGCGCAAATGTAATTGCAATTGCAACTACATGACTGAATCTAGCGCGGGATGAGCTACTATTGCAACCTTCTTGAAACTCCCCGGATGGTGTTGCATGTCGTCGAAAGAGCCAGATGTATGGTTCCGTTTTGTCAGGGCCCACAGGACGGTCATCCGAGAAATCGAACGCCGCCTGGCTGCAGCAGACCTGCCGCCCTATGCCTGGTATGACGCGTTATGGGGCCTGGAAAGCGGCCCCGACGGCACACGGCGCATGCACGAATTGGCCGATGTGCTGGCGATTGAGCGCTACAACCTCACACGCCTGGTAGACCGCCTGGAAAAGGACGGCCTGGTAGTGCGTTCACGCTCCGACGGCGATGGCCGCGCAGCGTTTGCCTCGATCACTGAGGCCGGCCGGGTGTTGCGTAAAAAGATGTGGAAAATCTACGAAAGCACGGTGGATGAGCTGTTCCTGTCGCAAATCGAGCCTGAGCAGCGCCAGCTGTTTGCCGATACCTTGGAGCGCACTGCGGGGTTGGCGGTGGAGGCGGGCGTGCAAACCCGCAGTCGACGCAAGATCTAATAGCTGACGAAGATCCAATGTGGGAGCAGGCAAGCCAGCTCCCACATGTTTGACCGCGTGCCCATGCATCACAGTGGATACCGACGCATCGCCGTTTCGACCTGCTCAACACCAATACGGCCTTCATCGGCCAACGCCCGCAGCGCACACACCACAATCCAATACCGACTGGGCGCAGAAACCTGCACCGACCCCGCACCCAACCCGACAAACCGCGCCTGCACATACGCCGCCAACTGATCGACAATCGCCTGCGGATAGCCGGTCACGGCAATCACCGGCGCGCTGCTCCCGGCCAGGCACTCATGCAGATGGCAGCTTTGCCGGGCAGCCATCGGGTGCAGGCGATTCCAGCGCTCGGCCGCCGCTGCCTCACGGGCCAGCCGCGTGTAGCTTGGGCAGCTCCATACCTGCGCCGTCACGCCCCAATCCTGTTCAAGCAATTGCGCCGCGTGGGTCACGTCCTCGAGCGCTCGGCCTGCACCCAGCAAGCGCACCTCCCCAGTGTGAGTACGCTGGAGCGAGTACATGCCCTTGAGCGCGTTTTCACGATCCTGCTTATCCAGCCTCGCTGTGCGCTGTTGATCATGCAGCGCGAGGTAATAAAACCCCGGCTTGCCGTCGACATACAGCGCGCGAATCCCGGCCAGCACAATCGCCCGGGCTTCTTCGCCGGACGCCGGGTCATACGGAGTGCAGTGCGGGTTGGTCGCCAGCCACAACGGCAGCGACGGTTGCGCGCCCCTGGGCCAGGCAGAGGGCTGGTTCTCGACGTCGTTGCAGAGGATGCCGCGCTGCGTGGCGGCCTGCGACAGCCCACATAACTGCGCCGACGATGCTGCACGGTGCAGGTACAGCATGGGTTTTTCGCCGGTATTGCGCGCAAACCAACTGGGCCAGTTGCCCACACGGCGGCTGCGTGACTGGCCACGAATCACCCAGGCCTGTCGGCTGAATTCCAGGGTATTGGCCATGTTCATGACCGTGTACAGCGGCGAGCCGGGCGGCGGGGCGGCACTGCTCAGCGCATCGATACAGCGCTGCGCGGCTTGGGCGGTAGAGACAGGCATGGTCGAGGCTCCTTGCTACGAAGTCTCGTACCCTAATGGAAATCTGTTATTGATTGCAAATGCAATGATTGCAATAGCACCTCAAGATTCCGGCGCTAAATCGATCCAACCCTGCTACGTTTTATCTTGAAGTGCAGGAACGTCATGGCGCCGACATTTTTTCGTCATCACGGCACTTTAGGCTGGGCTTGCAGGTCATTTATCTGCAAGCGCTTTTAACCAAGAAGGAGTCCGCCATGGACGAATACCAGGAAGAACTGCTGGAGTACCACGCGTTTGAACTGGATCCGCTGGATCCGGCCGATGACGCCACCGAGCTGTAACACCGACTTCAGGCGGAATGCCGCTGACTGCGGCGAAATTCCCCTGGGGTCTGGTTGTTCCACCGCCTGAATGCCCGTTGAAAGGCTTGGGCTGAGGCAAAACCGAGCAAGTAGGCGATCTCGCCGAACGCCAGTTCCGTGTCGCGAATGTAGGTCATGGCCAGATCGCGGCGGGTATCGTTGAGAATTGCGCGAAACTGCGTGCCTTCGTCGGCCAGTTTGCGGCGCAGCGTCCAGGTAGGCAGCTTCAAGCGTGCCGCCACTTCTTCCAGGTCGGGTTCCCGGCCACCATTGAGCATCGGCCCAAGCAACCTTGTGATGCGCTCGCGCAGGCTGCGGGTGCGGGTGAGCTGCTCCAACTCCTGTTCACATAACTTCAACAACAGATGCCAGGTGCTGGGGCAATGCTGCGGGTTACGCAGACTCAGGGTTGGCTGGTTGAGGCGCAGTTGGTTGGCCTCGGCACCGAAATGCACGGGGCTGTCACCCAGCACGCGGTACTGGTCGCTGTACTCAGGGGCTTCAAACTCGATGTCGATGCGCTGGGCCTGCACCGGTTGTTGGGCCAGGCTCGACAATTGCTGCAGCCAGCCGGCGATGATCGAGTCCACCACAAAGCGGTTGTAGGCGTTGTATGGGCTGATGGAATAGAAGCGCAGCCAAGCGCCTTCGGCGTCCTCATGAAAGCTCGACTGGCCACGATAGTTGGAGCCGTACAGCGCTTCAAACCGCGTCAGTGCGCGCGCTGCTTCGCGTACGTTCGGCGCCTGTGCGGCGGTGACGCCGGCCAATCCCGCCTGGCTCAGACGGCTCAATTGACCCATGCGCAAGCCCAGGCCGGGGTCGCCGGTCAGTTGGATGGCGGCGTGGCCCAGGCGCATATAGCGCGGGATCGACAGGCGCGCCCCGGCTTCGGCAAGGCGCGCCGGGTCCAGGCCGTATTGCAGCAGCAGCGGCTGCGGGTCCAGGTCGTGGCTGTGGACGGCGTCGGCCAAGGACTGAACAAAGCCCACCGACAAGTCCCCAAGGCGCACCGGCTTCACGGCGTTACAGCCAGATATTCAGCAGGCGCGCGCCACGGGCGTCGTTGCCCGCCGTGACGTGCCCGTCGTTGCTGAGGAAGCTGTGTCCGGCGGTGCCCAAGTCCCAGAACTGCCCACGCAGGAACACACTCATGCCGGCGCTGGCCTGGCTGATGGGCTGCTGGCTGATCAGGGTGAGGCGGCGCCAGGCTTCGCCTTCGCTGAGTTCTTCGGGCTTGAGGCTGATTTCCGGCGGCGTGGACACGCTTTTAAAGCCGCGCCATGGGCGGTCCCAGGTGTCGCGGCCGGTGACGAAGGCCGGCACGGCCACCAGTTGCGCACCTTGCTCGTTGAGCTTGCGGTAATTGTCCGGGTACCAGCTGTCGCTGCCGATCAGGATGCCCAGGCGCCCGGCCGGGGTGTCGACCACGCTGACGATATTTTCGTCACCCGGGGCGATAAACCCGCGCTCATCGTAAATCGGGTAAAGCTGGCGCTGTGGCTCGCCGATGGGCAGGCCATCGGCCGCAAACACCACGCTGGCGTTGTACAGCGCGCCATGGCCAATGTGCAGTTGGCCCTGGCTGACACTGGGGTTGGGCAGCGCGATGGAGCCGGCCACCAGGGTCACGCCGAATTCTTTGGCCAGGCCGCCGAACAGCACTTGATAGTCGCGTGCCATGGCCGGTGCCTTCATACGCAGGTAGGCGTCGTCCATGCGGTTATCGCCTTTGGCGCTGATCCAGGCGCGGGCAAACTGCAACGGGTTGCTGGCGGACAGCCAATTCATGGCGTCCTTGAGGTGAGTGGCCTGGTACAGCTCATTCTTTTCGCCGCTGAGCATCAGCCAGGTGCCGATATGTTCCGGCAGCACGACGACGGTCTTGGCGTTGATCAAACCTTGGTCGCGGGCCTTTTGCAGGTAGGCCGAGAGTTTCAGGTGCAAGCGTTCCAGGCTCTGGTAATCAGCAGGGAACAGCTCGGGTTGGATGCCCAGCAGGTTGCCACGGTCGGCGGGCTCGCCTTCATTGACGGCCAGGGTGATACGCAGGTCCGACAGGTAATGCGCCACGGGGCGCTCCTGGGTCCAGACCAGATACGCGGCGATGGCGGCAACCAGGGCCATGGAGACGGTGAACGCTAGAAGTTTACGCATGGGGCAACAGACAACAGACCGTGTGCAGGGTTCGCCGACTAGGGTAGGGCTGATGCACCGGCTTGCCAAGGGGCACTGTGCATTTGGATCAATAACTTGTCAGTTACGGTCATTGAGCGGTCGTCCATCGCCTCTTAGTCTGTGGGACATAAACCGATGGCAAGCCGTTCGAGCCTGCCACGTCCCGTGATGATCCGTTGTGGAGCTGTACCATGACCGCTGCTGCCTACCCGCACCTGCTGGCCCCGTTGGACCTGGGTTTTACCACCTTGCGCAACCGCACCCTGATGGGCTCGATGCACACCGGCCTGGAAGAAAAGCCCGGCGGCTTCGAACGCATGGCCGCCTATTTTGCCGAGCGCGCCCGTGGCGGCGTTGGCCTGATGGTCACCGGCGGCATCGGCCCGAACGATGAAGGCGGCGTATATGCCGGTGCCGCCAAACTGACCACCGACGAAGAAGCGCAAAAGCACAAGATTGTGACCCAGGCCGTGCACGCAGCGGGCGGCAAGATCTGCATGCAGATCCTCCACGCCGGTCGTTATGCCTACAGCCCCAAGCAGGTGGCGCCGAGCGCGATCCAGGCGCCGATCAACCCGTTCAAGCCCAAGGAGCTGGACGAGGAGGGCATCGAGAAGCAGATCCAGGATTTCGTCACCTGCTCGCTGCTGGCCCAGGTGGCCGAGTACGACGGCGTGGAAATCATGGGGTCCGAAGGCTACTTCATTAACCAGTTCCTCGCCGCCCACACCAACCATCGCACCGACCGTTGGGGTGGCAGCTACGAAAACCGCATGCGCCTGGCCGTGGACATCGTGCGCCGGGTACGCGAAGCAGTAGGTCCGAACTTCATCATTATCTTCCGCCTGTCGATGCTCGACCTGGTGGAAGGCGGCAGCACCTGGGAAGAGATCGTGCAACTGGCCAAGGCCATCGAAGGCGCGGGTGCGAGCATTATCAACACCGGTATCGGCTGGCACGAAGCGCGTATCCCCACCATCGCCACCAAGGTGCCACGTGGTGCGTTCAGCAAGGTCACCGCCAAGCTGCGTGGCGCGGTGCAGATTCCGTTGATCACCACCAACCGCATCAACACCCCGGAAATAGCCGAGCAGATTCTGGCTGAAGGCGATGCGGACATGGTCTCGATGGCGCGCCCGTTCCTGGCCGACCCGGAGTTCGTCAACAAGGCCGCTGCCGGCCGCGCGGATGAAATCAACACCTGCATCGGCTGCAACCAGGCCTGCCTGGATCACACCTTTGGCGGCAAGCTGACCACCTGCCTGGTCAACCCGCGTGCCTGCTACGAGACCGAGCTGAACTACCTGCCGGTCAAGCAGATCAAGAAAATTGCGGTGGTCGGTGCCGGGCCTGCGGGGCTGGCGGCGGCCACCGTGGCGGCTGAGCGCGGCCACCAGGTGACCCTGTTCGATTCGGCCAGCGAGATCGGCGGCCAGTTCAATATCGCCAAGCGCGTGCCGGGCAAAGAAGAGTTCTTCGAAACCCTGCGCTACTTCAAGCGCAAATTGCAGACCACCCACGTCGAGCTGTGCCTCAACACCCGTGTGGATGTGGCGCAACTGGCGGCGGGCGGTTACGACGAGATCATCCTGGCCACCGGCATTGCGCCGCGCACGCCGGCGATTCCGGGCGTCGACAACGCCAAGGTGCTGAGCTACCTGGATGTGATTCTGGAGCGCAAGCGGGTGGGCAAGCGCGTGGCGGTGATCGGCGCCGGCGGCATCGGCTTCGACGTCTGCGAGTTCCTCGTGCACGAGGGCGTGTCCACCAGCCTGGACCGCGAGGCGTTCTGGAAAGAGTGGGGCATCGACACCCAACTGCAAGCCCGTGGCGGTGTGGCCGGCATCAAGCCGCAACCCCACGCACCGGCACGTGAAGTGTTCCTGCTGCAACGCAAGACCTCCAAGGTCGGCGACGGCCTGGGCAAGACCACCGGCTGGATCCACCGCACTGGCTTGAAGAACAAGCAGGTGCAGATGCTCAACAGCGTTGAGTACCTGAAGATTGATGACGATGGCCTGCATATCCGCATCGGCGCCGAGGGCGAACCGCAGGTGCTGGCAGTGGACAATATCGTCATCTGCGCCGGGCAAGACCCACTGCGCGAACTGCAGGATGGGCTGGTCGCAGCCGGCCAGAATGTGCACCTGATCGGCGGCGCCGATGTGGCGGCCGAACTGGATGCCAAGCGCGCCATCAACCAGGGTTCGCGTCTGGCTGCCGCGCTGTAAAACGACCCAAGGGGCGGTGTTAGACTACCGCCCCTTTTTCATTCAGATATCCCCCGATGGGTCCCTTCGACTGGTTTCCCCAGGCACCGCTTGAACCGTTGCCCCTCGACTGGCTGAACGGGGTCGAGTTGGCCGTGCTGCGCCTGGACTGCATCGATCCACTGATCAGCGGCAACAAGTGGTTCAAGCTCACCCAGCACCTGGCCAATGCGCAACAGGCCGGTGCCGATGGGATCATCAGCCTGGGCGGCGCTCATTCCAACCATCTGCACGCGTTGGCGGCAGCCGGCAAACATTTTGATTTCCCCACCGTCGGCCTGTTGCGCGGCCACCCTCAAGACACGCCCACCATCCTTGATCTGAAAGCCTTCGGCATGCACCTGCATTGGCTGGGGTACGGCGGTTATCGTGCGCGTCACGACGCAGGTTTCTGGCGGCCATGGCGCGAACAGTATCCCCATCTTTATCCCGTGCCCGAGGGCGGCGGTGGAAGGGCCGGGGCAATGGGTTGCGGGGTGTTGGTTGAGCAGGTGCGCGCTCAACTGAACAGGCTCGGCTGGGCTGATTACGACGCGTGGTGGTTGGCGGCGGGCACCGGCACCACACTGGCCGGGTTGGCGCTGGCAGAGGCGGGCGTGCATCCGGTGTTCGGCGCCTTGGCGGTGCCGGATGATCACGGGGTTGCCCAGAACGTGCAGGCCATCGTGCAGCACGGCTATGAATTACTGGACGCGAGCCGAGGCGGCTTCGCCAAGGTCGACCCGTTATTGCTCGATTTTATCCAGGCGACGGAACAGGCAGGCGGCTTACCGTTGGAGCCGCTCTATACTGGCAAGGCCTTGCTGGCGTTGAAGCAACAGATCGAGGCCGGACGCTTCGCCCCCGGCACTCGCTTGATCTTCGTGCACACCGGCGGCCTGCAAGGCCGCCGGAGCATGGAGAGCTAGCGCTTGGGCATCATGCGTAACACGGTGTTATCGCGCATGAAGTAATGGTGATACAGGCCGGCCACGGCATGCAGGCCGATCAGCCAATAACCGACGGTGCCGCCCAGCTCGTGCCATTCTTTGATCTGTTTGGACAGGTCTTTGTTTTCGCCAATCAAGGGCGGCAACTCGATCCCGTAAAACATCACGGAATGGCCCTGGGCACTGACGATCAGCCAGCCGAAAATCGGCATGCCGATCATGAACAGGTACAGCGCCAGATGCATCAGTGTTGCCAGTGCCGATTGCCATTGCGGCGGTGCCGGCACGATCTTTGGTGCAACGCCCAAGGTGCGGGCAAACAGGCGCAGCCATACCAGCACAAACACTGTCAGGCCGAACATGTAGTGCATTTCTACAATCAGGGCCCGCCCGCCACTGCCTTTGGGAAAGATCCCGCGAAACTCAATGCAGGCGTAAACCACCGCCAGCAGCACCACCATCAACCAGTGCAGCGCAATCGACATGGTGCTGTAGCGGGTATCGGAGTTTTTCCACGGCATCGCTTGGTTCCTCACTCATCAGGGCATACTTCCGTTCTTTCGCGACGGAATCCTATAACTGTATGCCGGTTTTGAGCGGTGCGCCTGACGTAAATGCTGTTGTTTTGATCTCAATCAGTCGCTTTGCGGCATTTCACCGCGGGCCAGGCGCTGGTTGATATCGGTGATCACCGCAGGCAGGTCGTTGATGGTGTCGATCAGGTAGTGCGGTCGCGAACCCTCGAACAACTTCTCGATGCGTGTGCGCTCGCTGGCCAGGGCGGTGGCGTCCAGGTCACGAAATTGCTCGTAGGTCAGGCCCAGCGCATTGCCGGAGCAGGTCAGTGCCACGGTCCACATGCCGGCGCGACGGCCTTCGAGGATGCCCGGTACGGTATCGTCGACCTTCACGCACGCCGCCACATCGTCAATGCCCAGCGCGATCACGTTGGCCAGTGCCTGGGCGGGCCACGGGCGGCCGTTGGGCACTTCGTCGGTGGCGACCACGTGGTCGGCGATGTAGCCGTTGGTGGCGGCCAGGGCGACCACCTTGTCCATCACCTGTTTGGGGTAGCCGGAGCAGGAGCCTATCTTGATGCCTTGCACACGCAGGCGGGCGATGGTGTCGAGGGCACCGGGGATCAAGGCCGAGTGCTCGGCGATTTTCTCGATCTGCAAGGGCATGAAACGCTGGTAGATCGAGGTCACGTCGTCATCGGTCGGCGTGCGGCCAAAGGCTTTGCGGTAGCGTTCGGCGACCTGCGGTTGGTCGCAGAGCGTGCGGATATGGTCCCACTTGCCCATGCCCATCGGGCCACGGGCTTCTTCGATGGAGACTTGCACGTCGAACTCGGCAAACGCCTCGACAAAGATCTGCGTGGGCGCGAAAGAGCCGAAGTCGACCACGGTGCCGGCCCAGTCGAGGATCACGGCCTGGAGGGTGTTGGGGTTTTGATAGTTCATGGTTCAAATCCTGTGGGTAATGGGGGCAATCAGATGTCCAGCACTTCCATTTCTTGCAGCACCTGGCCGATCGCCTCGACCGCCGCCTGCATGCCCTGCGCGTCAACGTGGCCGATGCAGCCGACGCGGAAGGTTTCTACTTGGGTCAATTTGCCGGGGTAGAGAATGAAACCCTTGGCCTTGACCCGCTCGTAGAAGTCCTTGAACTGGTAGCGCGGGTCTTTTGGCGCATGGAAGGTGACGATGATCGGCGCCTGGATGGCCGCTGGCAGGAAGCTGCGCAGGCCCAGTGCGGCCATGCCGTCGAGCAGCGTCCGGCAGTTGTCGGCATAGCGTTGATGGCGTGCGGGCAGGCCGCCTTCTTCCTGGTATTGCAGCAAGGCTTCGTGCAGCGCGGCGACCACGTGGGTCGGCGGGGTGAAGCGCCATTGGCCGGTCTTGGCCATGTAGCTGTGCTGGTCGAACAAGTCCATTGCCAGGGAATGGCAGTTGCCTTGGGCGCCCGACAGTGCCTGTTTGTCGGCGAAGACAAAGCCCATGCCCGGCACGCCTTCCAGGCACTTGCCCGAGGCGGCGATCAGCGCGTCAAACGGCACTTCGCGGGCGTCGATCGCCAGAGCGCCGAAGGAACTCATGGCGTCGATGATCAGGCGTTTATCGTGCTGTTTAACCACCTGCGCGATGTCCGGCAGCGGGTTGAGAATGCCGGTGCTGGTTTCGCAGTGGATCAACGCGACGTGAGTGATCGCCGAGTCGGCGTGCAGCAGGCGGTCGACGTCGGCGGCGGTAGTGGGTTCGTCTTCAGCGGTTTCGAAGGTGCTGAAGTCGAGGCCGAGCACTTCGCAGATCTTCGCCAGGCGCTTGCCGTAGGCGCCGTTGATCAGCACCAGTACCTTGCCGTTGCGCGGCACGAGGGTGCCAATGGCCGCTTCGACGGCAAAGGTGCCGCTGCCTTGCAGGGGCACGCAGTGGTGGCTGTCGGTGGCGTGCAGGATCGCCAGCAATTGAGTGCAGACGCTGGCGGTCAGTTGGTTGAAGCGGTCATCCCATGACCCCCAATCCACCATCATTGCCTGACGGGTGCGGTTCGAAGTCGTCAAGGGGCCAGGGGTTAGCAGGATCGGCGCGGCAGTGCTCATCTCAAGTCCTCGCAAGGTCATTGGGGGGTGAAGCTACGGCGCCTAAATTGCAGTTTGGCTTGTCATCAATCAAATTGTTTGTTGTTATGCGAGCTATCAGTGAGGCCGATAGCTATGAATTTGTTTCAACTGCGTGCATTCGATGCCGTGGCCCGCGAGGGCAGCTTTACCCGTGCCGCCGCACGGCTGTTCATCAGCCAGCCGGCGGTGACCGGGCACATCAAGGCCCTGGAAGAGCACTACCAGATCGCGCTGTTGCGCCGTACCGCCCGGCGGGTGGAATTGACCGAGGAGGGCACGCGTCTGGCCGCGATCACCCGGGCAATTTTCGGCCTGGTGGATGAAGCGCAGGCGTTGCTCGAAGCCAATCGGCAGTTGCTCAGCGGACGCCTGGAAGTGGCCGCGGACGGCCCGCATCTGGTGATGCCGATGATCGCCAGCCTGCGTGCCCGTTACCCCGGCATCACCGTGAACCTGCGTCTGGGCAATGCCCAGGAAACCCTGGCGGCGCTGCTCTCCGAGCATGCGGATGTGGCGGTGCTGACGGAGGTGGAGCCGCGCAATGGCCTGCACCTGCAGCCGTTGAGTGAGTCGCGGATTTGCGCGCTTGTCCCGGCCAGCCACCCGTGGGCGGCACTGCCCAAGGGCATTCGCCTGGAACAGCTCAACGAGGTGATCATGGTATTGCGCGAGCCCAGCTCCATCACGCGGCGAACCTTCGATGATGCGTGTGGAGCTGCGGGTGTGCAGCCCAAGGTGCTGCTGGAACTGGACAGCCGCGAGGCGGTGACCGAAGCCGTGGCGGCCGAGTTGGGCGTAGGCGTGGTGTCGTCAATGGAAGTCAGCCAGGACCCGCGTGTGCAGGCCGTGACGATTCAGGGCGATGGGTTGTTGAACCGGCATATGCTCGGCTGTATGGAGCGGCGCCGCTCGTTGCGGCTGATTCAGGCGTTCTTTGAGTTGGCGTCTTGAGTTGAAGACCGAGTCGAGGCCATCGCGGGCAAGCCCGGCTCCCACATTGGTCCGGTTACTCAGGTACTACTCGGTCAACTGTGGGAGCCGGGCTTGCCCGCGATGAGGCCCTGAAACTCAGCGCAAACTGTCCCGCACAATATCGAGAAACGTCGCCACCACCCGCCGCGAACTCTGCTCCTTGAGGCACACCAGCGTTTCCTTCATGCGCTGGCTGCAATCGCGGATCGGCAGGGCATACACCCGCGAGTCGGCGCCGAGTTCCGCTGCCGACACCACGCCCACACCAATCCCCACCACCACCGCCTCCCGCGCGGCTTCGCGGCCTTCCACCTGGATCGCCGGGCGGATGCGCAGCCCGGCCTGACGCATTTCCTGCTCCAGGGGCTGACGGGTGACCGAGCCGATTTCCCGCAGTACCAGCGGCGTGTCATCCAGGTCGGCGAGGCAGATGGATTCACGCCCGGCCCACGGGTGGTTGCGCGCCACAAAGGCGAGTAGCTGCTCATCGGGCAGCGGCAACGACAGCAGGCGTTCATCGTCGACATCGCGCCCCAGCAGGGCCAGGTCGGCCTGGTAGTTGTACAGGCGAAACAGCGATTCATCCGTGTTGCCGGTTTCGATCTTCACGCTGATCCCCGGATACAACTGGCAGAAGCGTGCGATCTGCGGCAACACGTGCACGGGCGCGTCCACGGCCAGGGTGAGGGTGCCGGTGAGCAGGGCGCGGGAGTCTTGCAACAGCTCTTCGGCTTCGGCCTCGATCACAAACAGGCGCTGGGTGATGCCGAGCAGACGCTCGCCCAGGTCGGTGAGGCGCACGGCGCGTTTGTTGCGGTGAAACAGCAGCACGCCGAAGCGTTCTTCGAGCTTGCGCACCTGGTCGGAAATCGCCGGTTGCGTCAGGAACAGGCGTTCAGCGGCCTGAGTGAAACTGCCGTGTACGGCCACGGCGTGGAAGGCTTTGAGCTGGGCGTGGGAAACCGACATCGCAGATCCTCTTACAAGCTGAGCTTATAGGTGAAATACGATAAATCGATTTTACCTATTAGTCAGCCATTGCTTTGATACGCCAACCGCCGACGGCTGAGTCCTACAACCGCGGCGGCCATGGGTTCTGGCAAACCGGACCCATCTGACCAATGCCGCGCCCTCCAGGGCTTGGCATTGCAGTGCTCAACCATAAAAACAACAGGCATTTGCTTCTAGATCCTGCCGGCACACTCACCTGAGGTCAGAACCACAATGAATATCCAAACGGGTAGCATCAAGCGTTGGCGCGTGCAGATTTTCGCCATCACCTGGCTGGCGTACGCCGCGTTCTATTTCACTCGCAAAGCGTTTTCGGTGGCCAAGCTGGGCATCGTCGATGACCCCAGTTTCCCCCTCGACAAAATGATGATGGCCAACCTTGATGGCCTGTACCTGGCGGCCTATGCCGTGGGGCAATTCACCTGGGGCATGCTGGCGGACCGCTTCGGGCCACGGGTGGTGGTGCTGGGCGGATTGTTGATTTCTGCCGCAGCGGCGTTGGTGATGGGCACCTTTGCCACCTTGCCGATTTTTATCAGTTGCATGTTGATCCAGGGGCTGGCGCAGTCCACCGGCTGGTCGGGGCTGTGCAAAAACCTCGGCAGTTTCTTCCCGGCGCAGCAACGCGGGCGGGTGTTGGGGTTGTGGAGTTCGTGCTACGCCTTTGGTGGCCTGGTGGCATCGCCCTTTGCCGGCTGGTGGGCTTACACGCTGATCGGCACGTGGCATGCGGCGTTTATTTCCAGCGCGGCGGTGGTGGCGGTGGTGGCTGTGCTGTTCTTTATCTTCCAGCGCAATACACCGCAGGATGTCGGCTTGCCGGCTGTTGAGCCGGAGCCGGTCGTGGCGGCCGACACACAGCGAGTCAGCGTGCTGGAACCGCTGCGCGCGATCCTGCGTAACCGTACGGTGCTGGTCTTGGGCCTGGCGTACTTTCTGTTGAAACCGGCGCGTTACGCGATCCTGTTGTGGGGGCCGGTGATCGTTTATGAGCAAATGCCCTCGGTGGGCAAGGTGGGTGCGGCCATCGTGCCCACGGCGTTCGAGTTGGCCGGGTTGCTGGGGCCGATCATGATCGGGCTGGCGTCCGACAAACTCTTCGGCGCCCGGCGCATGCCGGCCTGTGTGCTCAGCCTGCTGGCGCTGACCGTGGCCCTGGCGTTGTTCATGGGCGCGCTGCACACCGGTAGCGTGATGCTGGTGATGGCCCTGCTGTTTGTGATGGGCCTGACGCTGTATGGGCCTGACTCGATGATCAGCAGCACGGCGGCCATCGACTTCGGCACCGCCAAGGCCGGCGCCACGGCCGCAGGCTTTGTGAACGGTTGCGGTTCGGTGGGGGCGATCCTTGGCGGCCTGCTGCCGGGCTACTTCGATACGGTCACGGTGTTTATCGTATTTGCCGGCGCGGCGTTGTTTTCTTCACTGGTGCTGATGCCTTACTGGAACGCCAGGCCCGCCGCGCTGGCGCAGGTTGGCGACTTTGTGCCCGACCGCAACGTCACGATCAAACCCTTGCGCACCTGAGGCACTTGGCCGGTTTTTTGGTGGATTAGAGTGTTTTTGCGCTATAAACTCTGCCCCCAAAGCGCCGGCCAGTAGACGTTTCGGCGCGATGGACGAAAAGAGAGTGAGTCATGGGCGCACAGTGGAAAGTCAAACATAAAGAAGCGGCATCCAATGCCAAGGGCAAGATCTTCGGCAAGCTGGTGAAAGAAATCACCATCGCCGCCCGCAACGGCGCGGACACCGCGACCAACGCCCACCTGCGTTTGGTGGTAGAACAGGCCAAAAAGGCCTCGATGCCCAAGGAAACCCTGGAACGCGCGATCAAGAAGGGCGCCGGTCTGCTCGGCGAAACCGTGCAGTACCACCGCGTGACCTACGAAGGTTTTGCCCCGCACCAGGTGCCGCTGATCGTTGAATGCGTGACCGACAACATCAACCGTACCGTGGCAGAAATCCGCGTGGCCTTCCGTAAGGGCCAACTGGGCGCTTCGGGTTCCGTGGCGTGGGACTTCAACCACGTCGGCCTGATCGAAGCCTCGCCGGACAGCCCGGACGCCGACCCGGAAATGGCCGCCATTGAAGCCGGCGCACAGGATTTTGAAGACGGCGAAGAAGAAGGCAGCACCTTGTTCATCACCGAAACCACCGATCTTGATGCGGTGCAAAAAGCACTGCCAGAGCAGGGTTTCACCGTGTTGTCGGCCAAGCTGGGCTACATCTCGAAGAACCCGGTCAGCGGTTTGACCGATGAGCAGATGGCTGAAGTCGAAGCCTTCCTGGAAGGCTTGGACAACCATGATGACGTGCAGGATATGTTCGTCGGGTTGGCTGGCTGATTTATCGCTGAATAAATGCCGGCAAAAAATGTGGGAGCTGGCTTGCCTGCGATAGCCATAGGCATCTACACAACCGGTTAACACGAAGTCTGTGGCAGGTGGGCTGTTGTGGCGAGCAGGCTTGCCCTGCGTTGGGCTGCGAAGCGGCCCCAGTAAAGGCACTGCAATTCTCCTGAAAGAACTCAGCGACTGGGTTTGGGGCTGCTTCGCAGCCCAACGCAGGACAAGCCTGCTCGCCACAGGAGAAATAGGCTGCTTTTAAAAGTTGTGTAGATTCCTATGCTGCGATAGCGGAGGAACATTCACCTACTCAGTGACTGATCCACCGCTATCGCAGCATAGGTCTCTACACAACCGGTTAACACGAAGTCTGTGGCAGGTGGGCTGTTGTGGCGAGCAGGCTTGCCCTGCGTTGGGCTGCGAAGCGGCCCCAGTAAAGGCACGGCAATTTTGCTGAAAGTACTCAGCGTCTGTTTTTGGGGCTGCTTCGCAGCCCAACGCAGGCGGTGCGACGATTCGACAAGCCTGCTCGCCACAGGAGAAGTTGGCTGCTTCAAAAGTTGTGTAGAGACCTATGCTGCGATAGCGGTGGAACATTCACCTACTCAGTGACTGATCCACCGCTATCGCAGCATAGGTCTCTACACAACCGGTTAACACGAAGTCTGTGGCAGGTGGGCTGTTGTGGCGAGCAGGCTTGCCCTGCGTTGGGCTGCGAAGCGGCCCCAGTAAAGGCACTGCAATTTTCCTGAAAGAACTCAGCGACTGGGTTTGGGGCTGCTTCGCAGCCCAACGCAGGCGGTGCGACGATTCGACAAGCCTGCTCGCCACAGGAGAAATTGGCTGCCTTCAAAAGTTGAGTAGATACCTATGGCTATCGCAGGCAAGCCAGTTCCCACATTGGTTTAGTGGTGTGGCAGAGCGTGCAGCAATGCTTCGATTTCTTCGAAGCTCGGGCGCGCCAATACATCGGGCTGGCAGCAGCTTTGTTGCAGCGCCACCAGTGCTTCATTATTGAAGCCTTCTTCTACCCGCTCCAACAACTCCCCCAGCAACACCCCGAATGCACGCACTTCAATGCGTTGCAACGCCCTGGTTTCCTGCGTGTCTGCCGTGACATGGAACGACGCCGCGCCAAAATCCCCAAGCAAACAATCACCCGCGGCGTTCCACAGAATATTGTGGCCGTACAGGTCGCCATGGGTAATGCCATGCCGGTGCAGATGCGACGCCACCGAGGCGATGCCGCGTGCCATGCGCAAAACCACTTCGGCACTGAAACGCGTACCCGGTGCGTAGATATCGCGGGTGCATGACGCCAGGCTCGGCAAGGCCGCGAGGTTGCGGTAACTCGGGTCGATCAGGTCCATCACCAGGGCTGCCTGGTCCTCCGGGTGGCCGACCACGCGCCCCTCCACCTTGATCAGATTCGGGTGCAGCCCGGCGGCGATGCAGGCCTGCATTTCATGCAGCGGCGAGCCGTCGCTGGTGATCGTGCCTTTGTAGAGTTTGACCGCGACCGGCAACGCTGGCGGCTTCCACAACGCCTTGCGGATGATCCCCGAAGCGCCTTCGCCCAACACCTCGCCCAGTTCCAGTTCAGCCCAAGGGATATTCGGCGTTGCATCATCGCTCGCCACTTCAACGGCGATTTCCACCGGGTTACCGGCATAGGCCAGCCAGGTCAGGCTCGGCAGCGTCAGCAGCCATGGCGGCAGTTGGGTGAAGCGGTTGGAGGCGATACGCAGCAGCTCGAGGTTTTTGCAGTTGAGCAGACTATGCGGCAGGTCCGTCAGGTGGTTGCCGGCCAGCATCAGCTTTTGCAGGAGTGGGCGCTCGCCCAGCTCGCCGGGTAACTGGCTGATGCAGTTGTCGGTGAGGATCAGCCAGCGTAACTGTGGTGGCAGCGCGGCGGCGGGTACGTGGCTGATCTGGTTGGCTTTAAAGCCGATCATGCTCAGGTTGGCGCACTGGCCCAGGCAGGCGGGCAGCTCAGTGAAGGCGTTATCCGAGCAGAACAGCACGCGCAGGTGCGCCAGCCGATACAGGTCGTCGGGCAGGCTGCTCAGGGCGTTGCCGGTGAGGTTGAGGATTTCCAGGCTGTCGGCCAGTTCGAAGATTTCCGGCGGAAATTCGGTCAGCCCGCAAGACAGGTCCAGGCGTTTGATACCGGCCAATTGGCCAGCCTTGAGTTGGGCGAGGGTATTCATGAACGGCGCGGTCACTCGGCAAGGTGGGCGTGAAAGGCGCTCATGATACCGGGTCGGGCGCGGGTTGCGGGCACACCGTTTGTAATTGGTTCAGCCGGCTGGCGGTGCGGGCGAGGTCGATGGCCTGGCCTTCCAGGGCACGCGCCAGGGGTTGCTGGCCGATCAGGGTCAGGCGTTTGTCCTGGTCGTAGAGTACGTCCACCAGGTTGATAAAACGCTGTTGCACGGCGATCGGGCAGTCAGCCAGGGAGGGCAGGCCGTCGATGACCCAGTGGTCGAAATCCTCGCACAGCAACAGGTAATCCATCACGGCGGTGAGCTGTTCACACAGGTCGTTGAAGGTGAACACGATGCTGCGCGCCTGATGGCTGCGGCAGAGCAATCGGCGGTTGCCGACCTTCAGGGTTTGCGCCGCGCCAGGTGTGGCGGGCAGCCCGAGGACTTCGCGCTGGGCGGCGCTACCGGGCCATACATACTGGCCGCCGGTGAAACGCTGTTCGGCATGGGCCTGGGGCAAGCTGCGAAAATCCTCGGGCGAGCTGACTTCCAGCACCTGCATGCGCGTGGCGATCAAGTCGATCACCGGCTTGAAGCGCTGGTGGTACAGCGGGTTGGGCAGCAGGCCGTCGGGGGCGTAGTTTGAGGTCACCAGCACCAGCACGCCACGCTGGAACAAGGCCTGGAACAGGCGGCTGATGAGCATGGCATCGCCGATATCGTGGACGTGGAATTCGTCGAAACACAGCACCCGGCAATCGGCCAGCAGCTCGTCCAACGTCACGCCCAGGGCGTCGTCCTGTTCGCGGTGCTGGAACATGCCTTGGTGCAGGCGGGTGAAAAATGCATGGAAGTGCACGCGTTGCTTTTGTGCAATCGGCAGCGCCTGGAAGAACCCATCGAGCAGCCAGCTTTTGCCACGCCCCACTGGGCCGTGCAGGTACAGGCTGCGCGTCGGCTGGCCGGCGAGCAGATGCCGGGTTTCGCGGGCGAGGGCGGTAATTGCCTGGGTTTGGCCGGCGCTGAGGGTATAGCCCTGGTCTCGGGCCTTGTTTTCAAAGAACGCCGGGATAGGCGAGGCGCCTGTCAGCGCGTTTTTTTTACCCAGCAGACGCTGAATCAGGGAAAACACAACCAATGCACGTCACTCTGTATGTCGGTGGTTGCCCACTTTAGGGCGCTCGCGTCGATTTGACCAATACAGAACGGCGCCCCCCGCTATCTCGAAAAGGCATGTAACGCCCGCCACCCGGCCCAGACTGGCAGTTTCGCCCTTTGAGGCTAACCTCTTACAGAGCAATCACCCCTGTACAAGGATTTGGGGCCGTGAAGGGACGAGGCGTTTTGGCAGTCATGGGCACGATGCTCTGCAGCACGGTTTACGCTGCGCAACTCCAGGTGGAGGTGCGCATCGACGTGCAACGGGGCTGCCAGTTGGTGGGCACTACCCGCAGTGCGGGCATCGAGCAACTTGGCGTATTGGATTTTGGCAGCGGCCCGCGTCTGGATGACCCGGCCGGGCCTCTGAGTGCGGCGCTTATCAGCCAGCGCCAACCGCGCCTGGAGTGCAACCCCGACACCCCTTACCAACTGCGCGTTGACGGCGGCCTGCATGGCGGCAGCGGCGAAGTGCGCTACCTGAGTGCTGCGACGCCCTCGAGCAAACCGATTCCCTATCGTATCTATGCCGATGCCGCGCGGCGTATCGCCTTGCCGGTCAATGAACCGCTGAGCGGGCGTGTGCCCGACTCCGGCAGTGTCGACCTGCCGCTGTATGGGCGCATTGAGCCGCTCAAGGACATCCCGGCGGTCGGTCGCTACACCGACCTGCTCAAGGTCACCGTCACATGGTAAGCCGCAGCTTGGTCCTGGCGGCCATGGGCGGCCTGTTGCTGCTGGCCGATGACGCCCAAGCGGCGGTCGCCGGGCAGATCCACGCTCGGCTGGTCATCACCGCCAGTTGCCAGGTGAGCAAAGACATCGAGAGCGCGCCGGTGAGCCCCGCCGGCGGTAGTGCGCTACTGGATTTCGGCACCCAGGGGCCTACATGGAGCCACCCGTTGGGTGCGGGTGTTACCGATGGCAGCAAGGCGCCGCTGTCGGTGTCCTGCAACCCCTCGGTGGTCAGCAGCTTCACCGTGACCATCGACGGCGGCGCTCATGGTGATGGCACCACAAGGCGCCTGAGTAACGGGCGCCAGACCATTCCCTATCAACTGTCGGCTGACTCGCTCGGCCGGCGCAGCTACAGCATTGGCGAGCAACGCAATTTCGTCGTGACCAAGGGCACACAAGTACCGATCCCGGTATTCGGCTCGGTGGTGGCGAATACCAGGGCCTTACCGGCCGGCATCTACACAGACACCCTGACGGTGACTCTGGATTGGTAAACGATGAGGATGGACATCATGCATGCACTTATAGCAAAGGCGGTTTTTCCATTGATGGCGTTGGCGTGGGTGTCGGGCGCACAGGCGGCGACGGTGGCCGGTACGGTCAGCGCCACCCTGGTGCTCACCAGCAGCTGCCAGGTCAACGGCGCCGCAGCCACCGGCGGGATGAGCTTCGGTAACTTGAACTTCGGTACCGCCAACAGCCTGTTCACCGAAGCCGACGGCCAGGTGCTGGGCGGCGGTGGCGGGGCGTTGTCGATCCTGTGTTCGGCGGGTACTTCACCGACGTTGACGGTGTCTGCCGGTGCCCACGACGGCCAGTCCGTGGGCGGTGGTCGCGCGCTGTATGACGGGGTGGCCAATTACGTGCCGTATGACCTGTACACCGACAGCGGCCACTCGACGCTGCTGGCCATCGGCGGGGTGATCAACCTGGCGCCGAGCACTGGCGTGGCCCAGGCCGTGAATATCTACGGCAAGGCCAATGGCAAGGCGGGCTTACCGGCCGGTACTTACACCGACACGGTTAACGTGACCCTGACGTTCTAAGTGCCATGGGCCGGGCAGGGTGTGCGGCGTTGGCGGTGTGCATCGGCTGGGGAATGCCGTTGTCGCTGTTGGCGGTGACCAGCCAGTCGTTCCAGGTCAGCGCGACGATCACGCCAGGTTGCCTGGTGGTCGGCGGCGGTACCAATTACGGCAGCCTGGCGTTCGGCACCTATTCGGCGTTGGCCACCAGCACGGCGTCTGTCGCGCTGACGGGCGGCGTGACCCTGCAATGCACGCCGGGGGTGGCGCTGAGCATGAGTGTCGATGGCGGGTTGCATAACAACAGCGGACGGCGGATGCAGCTCAATAGCGGCACCGCCCAGGTGGTTTATCAGTTGTTTCGGGACGCGGCGTTCAGCCAGAGCCTGGGGATCAGCCAAAGCGTGAGCGTGGCCTACAGCGACGCCAACAACATCACCTTGCCGATTTATGGGCGAGTGCAATTACCGGGTAACCAGCCTGGGGGGACGTACAGCGACACGTTGCAGGTGCAGCTGTCGTGGTAAGGCGATCGGTATAAGGAGTGAGATCTATGTGTGCAGCTTCCCGGCACGGGTGGGCGGCGGGTTTGAGCGGGTTGTTGATGTTGGCGGCGGGGCAGGCCCAGGCGGCCAGCTCGGTGCTGATCTGGCCGATTGACCCGGTGCTGGAAGCCGATCAACAGGCCAGCGCGCTGTGGCTGGAGAACCGCGGCACCGAGACCGCCAACCTGCAGATCCGCGTGTTTGCCTGGACCCAGAGCGGTTTTGATGAGCAATACCAGAACCAGCGCGATGTGATTGGCAGCCCGCCGGTGGCGAAAATCGAGCCTGGGCAAAAGCAATTGGTGCGCCTGACTCGAACCAAAGAAGTGCCGCCCGGCCAGGAGCTGGCCTATCGCATCATCATCGATGAGATCCCTTCGGCCACACCACCGCCGGCTCCGGCGGATGGCAAGACCGCCGCTGCTATCCGCTTCCAGATGCGTTATTCGGTGCCATTGTTTGCCTACGGTCCAGGCCTGTGGAGCAAGGTCGACGGCACCCGTGACCGTGACCCGAAAACCGCCGGCAAGCCGGATTTAAGCTGGAAAAAAGTCACCGTGGGCGGGCGCAACTACGTCGAGATGCGCAACCAGGGCGCCGTGCATGCGCGCCTCACCGATGCCACCTTCAAGCAGGGCGGCCAGCCGCGGCCCTTGGTAGAGGGCTTGATGGGCTATGTGCTGCCGGGCGCGACCATGCGCTGGCCGGTGCCGGATGGTTTGCCGGCCGATCAGCCGCTGCAGGTGCGCATCAATGGGGCAACGCAAGTGGAGAATCTCGCGCCAGGACGCTAACTCAGTGTGGCAGGGCATGGAGTAGGCCCTGGTGTTAAAAACGGATGGAGATGTCCATTGATGGGCACAAAGCCTTGGTGAGCCAGGATCGGGCTCGATGTCTATGGCGATCGGTGTGGGTGGTGGGCGGCTTGTCTGGCTGGGTGCTGGCGCCGCCGGGCTTCGCTGCGCCGTTGCCGCCCCCGCCCAGCAGTATGGAGGCTGTTGCCGATGCGCAGTTGTTCCTGGAACTGGTGGTCAACCAGATGGACACCGGCCGTGTGGTCGCCGTCAATCAGCGTGCCGGGCAGTTATTTTTGCCTGCGTCGGTGTTGCAGGAAGTCGGTGTGAAGCTGCCTGGTGCCGTGCCTGGCGAAGTCGCGCTGGAAAGCTTTCCCGGCCTGCACACCGATTACGACAGCCAGGGCCAGCGCCTGGTACTGAGCGTGCCGCCGGCCTGGCTGCCGGAGCAATTTATCGGCAGCCGCAACAACTACCCACGCACCCAGGCGCTGACCAGCTTCGGCGCGTTGCTCAACTATGACGCCTACCTGAACAACACGGACGATGCGGGCACCTACCTCGGTATCTTCAACGAAGTGCGGCTATTCGATACCTGGGGCACGTTGTCCAACACTGGCCAATACCGCACCACCATTGGCCGGGAAACCGCTGGCAGTTCGCTCGACAACGGCTATCGGCGCTATGACACCACCTGGCGGTTCTCCGACGATGAGCGCCTGTTGACCTATGAAGCCGGCGATGTGATCAGCGGCGCCTTGCCCTGGAGCACCTCGGTGCGCCTGGGCGGTGTGCAGCTGTCGCGGGACTTTGGCGTGCGCCCGGACCTGGTCACCTACCCGCTGCCGCAGTTTGCCGGGGAGGCGGCGGTGCCGTCTTCGGTGGACCTGTTTATCAATGGCTATAAATCCAGCAGTGCTGATCTGCAGCCGGGGCCGTACACCCTCACCAACGTGCCGTTTATCAACGGCGCCGGCGAGGCGGTGGTGGTCACCACCGATGCGTTGGGCCGGCAGGTGTCGACCACGGTGCCGTTCTATGTCACCAGTACCTTGCTGCAAAAGGGCTTGTCGGACTTCTCGGTGGCGGCGGGTAATTTGCGCCGCGACTACACCATACGGGACTTTGGCTATGGCCCTGGCGTGGCCAGCGGCACCTTTCGCTACGGCATCTCGGATGCATTTACCCTCGAAAGCCATGCCGAAGCCTCCAGTGACCTGTCCCTGGGCGGTGTCGGCGGCAACCTGCGGGTCGGTAACTTCGGCGTGCTCAATACCGCCGTCAGCCAAAGCCAGTACGACGGCAGGACCGGCCAGCAACTGAGCCTGGGCTACCAATACAGCAACCAGCGCTACAGCCTCTCGTATCAACGGGTCGAGCGCCGTGAGCAATACGCCGACTTGAGCCTGATCGACACGCCTTACGCCAGCCTCAGCAAGCGCAGCCAGCAGGCGACCTTGAGCCTGAACCTGAACAATTTTGGCAGCCTGGGCGTCGGCTATTTCGATGTGCAGGCGGCGGATGATTCGCGCACCCGCCTGGTGAACCTGACCTGGAGCAAGCCGTTGTGGCGCAACAGCAGTTTTTACCTGTCGGCCAACCATGAAGTGGGTGATAGCAGCTGGGCGGTGCAGGCGCAGGTGGTGGTGCCGTTCGACGTCTACGGCAGCCTCAGCGTGGGCACCGAGCGCAGTAAAACCGGCGCGAGCCAGCAGCGCGTCAACTACAGCCGAGCAGTGCCGGCCGAAGGCGGCGTGGGCTTCAACCTGGGTTACGCCAGCGGTGATGGGCCGGCTTATCGCCAGGCTGACCTGACCTGGCGCCTGCAGTCGGTGCAGTTGCAGGCCGGCGTGTACGGCAGCAGCGACGCGGAAACTCGGTGGGCGGACGCCAGTGGTTCGTTGGTGTGGATGGACAATCAAATGTTTGCCGCCAACCGCGTCAACGATGCGTTTGTGGTGGTAAGCACCGATGGGGTCAGTGGTGTACCGGTGCGCTACGAGAACCAGGTGGTGGGCGAAACCGACCGCAACGGGCACTTGCTGGTGCCGTGGACCAGTGCTTACTACCGCGCCAAATATGAGATCGACCCACTGAACCTGCCATCGAACGTGCAGGTGCCCAACGTCGAGCAACGGGTTGCCGTGCGCCGTGGCAGTGGCTACTTGCTGGAATTCCCGGTGCGCCAGGTGATCGCGGCGAGCATCACCTTGGTCGACGCCCAGCACCAGGACTTGCCACTGGGCAGCCAGGTGCGACACGAGCAAAGCGGCGCGCAGGCGGTGGTGGGGTGGGACGGCCTGGTGTACCTGGAGAACCTGGCCGCCCATAACACCTTGCAAGTCACCTTGGGTGACGGCCAGACCTGCCAGGCAATGTTCGAGCTGGATACCACCCAGGCCCAGGTGCCACTGATCGGGCCACTGGTGTGCCAATGACATAAGGAGTGTGCGTGTGCGGGTCAAGGAATGGCTGTTGCGGTTCCTGTTGCTGGCAAGCCTGGGCGTGTCGGCGCAGGTGCAGGCCGTGTGCTCGGTGGTGGCCAGCGTACCGGCCAGCTTTGGCACGACGGTGAGTTCGATGACCGTGCGCACCACCTCTCAGCCCAGTTCGACCACCAATGCCGGCTTCAGCTGCACGCCGGCGCTATTGTCGGTGTTGGCCTCCAATGACCATTTTTACGCGACCGTCAGTGGTTCGCCCCAAGGTGGCCTGGTGGGGCCGACCGGTGATGTCATCAACTATACGATCTATGCCAACAACACCACGGCGTTCCCGATGACACGCGGCACCGCGTTCGATTTTGGCGGCAGTGGCGGCATTGCCGCCTCCCTTGGCCTGGTGTTCGGGCCGGGCACCAAAGTCGTGCCGCTGTACTTCGCCACCACCCTTGGCAGCAACGTGGCGTCGGGGGTGTACAGCGAAACCCTGAGTATTTTCTGGAACTGGAACTATTGCTCGGGCATTGGTATTGCTGGGGCCTGTCTGGGCCGTGAGATCAACAACGGCACCACGACCTTGAACGTCAGCATGACGGTGGTCAACGACTGCCAGATCACCACGCCGCCGATTGCGTTCGGCAGTGCGCCGGTGGTCAGCGCCTTCGCCACCGTCAACGGCCAGGCCAGTGTGGCCTGCACCAAGGGCAGTGCCTACACCGTCGGCCTCGGTGATGGGCAGAACCCGGTGAGCGTGGGCGGACGGCGGCGGATGATTTCCGGCGGTAACTTCCTGGCCTACGACATCTTCATGAGTGCCGGCACCACGCGCTGGGGCAGTGTGGGCGCAGCACGGCGGGCCAGTTCCTCGGCCGAGATCAACCCCGGCAACGGCCTGGGCACCGGCAGCCAAGTGTTCAACTACAACGCCAAGATCTACACTGACCAAGCCACGCCGCCGGGCGGCACCTACATTGATAATGTGGTGCTGGATGTGGGCTTTTAACGCCGCGTCCGTTGAAGGTCCACGCGGTCAAAATGTGGGGGCTTGCCCGCTCCACAAAAGCCGGTCTTGATCCTCTAGAACTTGAGCAAGTGCGTAGCCGCCTGATCCACCGGGCTGACCATCGCATAGTTGTACCCTCCACCGGACCAGTAATCGGCCTGCAACCCATCTTCGCTGCGGCTGCCGCGCGGCAAAAAGCCGTTTTCCGGTCCCGGTGGGCGGATGTAAAAGCTGATGCGATGGCCTTGCTGATCCTCGTACAACACCATCGCCGCCGCACCTTGCTCAGTGGTGAGCAGGCGCCCGCTCACGGGCTTGAAACCGGCCTGGCTCAAATCGGGCAGGCGATGGGCCTGGTTGAAATAGCGATCCAGCCAGGCTTGCATAGTGCCGCCATCTTCGGTGCTGAAGTCGGCGGGCATGATGCCGTCCTGGGCAAACAGGCGAAACGCCTGCATGGCGTCGGCCATCGGCAACATCGATGGTTGGGTCGCTTCGCGCGCGTGCCAACCGCCAAGCCCGCCGAGGCAGACTGCGATCAGCAGCACGGCGGCGCTGGCCAGGTGGCGGCGCGATTGATGCCGAATGCGTTGGCGAATCAGTGCCGGGTCGAGGTCGGGGTTGGCCGGTTGCTGCAAGGTTCCGCTCAAGGCGGCGCGCAGGGCTTGTGCATCCTGTTGCCAGGCATGTACCTGGGCGGCCCTTTCAGGGTGGGCAGCCAACCAGGTTTCAAGCACACGGCGGTCGCTCTCGGGCAGTTGGTGATCGACGTAGGCATGCAAATCGCGTTCGCTGGGGGGCAGGCTAATCATTTGAGTATCCGCAGGGCAGGGCTGGTAATTTCGCCTTCGCTGAGTTGACGCAAGGCCTGGCGCGCACGGGACAGGCGCGACATCACGGTGCCTACCGGTACCGCCAGGATCTCGGCGACTTCCTTGTAACTTAACCCTTCGACCGACACCCACAGCAGCAGTGCACGTTGCTCGGTGTTGAGTTGGTCGAAGGCGTGCAGGGTCGATTGGGCCATCACTGTGCGCTCCACCGAGGGTTGTGCATCGTCACGGCCGGTGAAGAATTCGAGCATGCGTGCATAACGGCGGCTGCGCCGGTGGGCGTCGAGGAACTGGCGGTAGAGGATCGAGAACAGCCAGGCGCGCAGGTCGCCTTCCAGGCGTTTGTCGGCCCAGCTGATGATCGCCCGCTCGAGCGTGGACTGCACCAGGTCGTCGGCGCTGCTGGCGTTACGCGTCAGGGACACGGCAAAACGTCGCAGCCTGGGGATGAGTTCACGTAACGGATCGTCGAGTTCGTGCATGGGCGTGGGTTCTGGTCAATTGTGCAGAGGAAGACGCCGGCCGACGTAGGTTATTCCATCAATAACTATAGGAATATTGCGCTCTTTTGTAGGGGATATCTGCAATGCACTCGGGCCTGTAATACCGCTCCCACACCTCAATCAACCCTCGTAACAACCGCGAACAATTTCTGCGGTTAATTGATGAGGGTGCAGGCATGACCATTTCTCCGACCGATAAACAGTTTTATCGCCGCCCCGCGCTGGCTCACTTACCTGCCGCGCAGCGGATCGTGTTTGAACAATGGGGGGGCGGGCCATCGGCCAAGCCGGGCCACGACCGCGTACACCAGGCCATCGAGGTGCAAGCGGCGTTGACGCCACAAGCGATTGCGGCGGTGTGGGCGGGACAGCGTATCAGTTATGAACAACTCAACCGTCAAGCCAATCGATTGGCCGTGCGCCTGATTGATCTGGGCGTGAAGCGCGGCGACACCGTGGGGCTGTTTGTCGAACGTTCGATTCCCATGCTGGTAGGGCTTCTGGCGGTGTTGAAGGTGGGCGCTGCGTATGTGCCTCAAGACGCCAGAATCGTGCCGACGCTGCAATTGGGCATGGTGCTGGAGTCGTTGACCAGTCCGGTGATTATGACCTTGTCGAACCTGGCCGATCGCCTGCCGGCCGATGCGACGCAGCGCAGTGTATGCCTGGACACGTTCCTGGCCGAAGAGCCCTGGGTCGCCGAGGACAACACTCAGGTGTTCGCCGCTGCCGACACCGATGACCTGTGTTTCGTGCTGTTCACCTCCGGCACGACCGGGCGGCCCAACGGTGTGTGTGTCAGCCACCGCAACGTGTGCAATATCTTGCTCACGCAGCCGGGGCAGATGGGCATGGCGCCGGGTCGTAACGTGGGGCAAATCCTCAATATCGGCTTTGATATGGCCGCCTGGGAAATCCTCGGTTGCTTGGCCCATGGGGCGACCTTGCTGATTCGTGATAAAGACATTGCGCAAACCGCTGCGCAATGCCACGTGCTGATCGCCACCCCCTCGATACTGGCGAACCTTGACCCGGCGCAGTGTCCTGACCTGAAGGTGGTTGCGGTGGCAGGTGAGCCCTGTTCTCAAGCGCTGGCCGAGCGTTGGGCCGAACATTGCACGTTCTACAACGGCTGCGGGCCTACCGAAACCACCATCGTCAACACGTTGCACCGGCATGTGCCCGGCACGTTGTTGACCATCGGCAAACCGACTCCGAATAACACCGTGTATGTCCTCGACGAACACGGTCGCGCCTGTGAACTGGGTGAGATCGGTGAAATGTGGGCCGGCGGCGTCGGGGTAACGGCCGGTTACTTGAACAATACCGAGCTGACCCAGGAGCGCTATCGCCCGGACCCTTTTATGGGCGGTGACGCAATGATGTTTCGCACGCGGGACCTGGGGCGCTGGACGGCAGACGGTCAACTGGAACACTTGGGGCGTGTCGATGATCAGGTGAAGGTGCGTGGCTTTCGTGTGGAACTGGACGCTGTGTCTACGGCCCTGGAGGCGGGCGATGGCTGCATGCGGGCGGTCACTTTGAAGCTGAACAGCCGTAACCTGGTGGCTTTCGTCTCGCCCGTCAGTGCCGACGTCGAGTCGTGCCGAGCCCGCTGCCAGGAGCGCCTGGCCTACTACTGCGTGCCGACATCCATCTACGCGGTGGAGGCTTTTCCGCTGACCGCCAGGGGCAAAATCGACAAGGCCTTGCTGCTGCAACAGGCATTCGCGGCCGAGGTGGCTCGCCATGCTTGATGCACTGACCCGTGCCGTTGTGCCACCCAAACCGGCGTTGTGGCGTCGCTGGACTGCACTGCCGGTGTTTTCCTACTACAACCGCCTGGTGGCACTGGTGTTGTTGGTTAATGCCGTGTTTGTACTGTTGGCGGTCGATTTTGCTGCCATTACGGTTGAAAGGCTTTCGGACATGGTGCTGATCAACCTGTCGCTGGCCATCCTGATTCGTCAGCATTACCTGATCAATGCACTGTTCTGGCTGGCAACCCGTGTGCCAGTCACCTGGCCGTTGCGTGTGCGGCGCAGCGCGGCCAAGGTTTACCACTTCGGCGGGCTGCACAGTGGCGCGGCCCTGGCGGCGACCGCGTGGTTTATAGCGATGGTCGGCGTTCAGGTTGCACGCTATCTGCGCCAGCCCGATAGCGTGTCGTCAGCCTGGTTGTGGCTCACGGGTGTGTTGCTCGGGCTGTTGCTGTTGATGGTGAGCATGGCGCAGCCGTGGATTCGCAGCCGATTCCATAATGGCTTCGAGCGGGTCCATCGGTTTGCCGGCTGGAGCGCGCTGCTACTGTTCTGGGCGTTGACTTTACTGGCGTCCAGCGAGTCTTCGACCAGCTTATTACACAGTGGATCATTCTGGATGCTGGTGCTGCTGACGTTGAGCATTGCCCTGCCATGGTTGCGTCTGCGCAAGGTCGCCGTTGAACACACACGGCCTTCCGGGCATGCGGTGATTACGCGCTTCAAGCACACCACGCCGTTCGCCGGTTCATCCACTGCGATCAGCCGCAACCCTCTGCTGGAGTGGCATTCGTTTGCCAATATTCCTGCACCAGAGGCGGCGGGGTTTCGCCTGATCATATCGCGTGCGGGCGATTGGACTGGGCGCTTCATCGAAGACCTGCCCAGCCACGTGTGGGTCAAAGGCATCACCACGGCGGGCGTGGCTAATGTGGAAACCCTGTTCAAGTCAGTGGTGTATATCGCCACCGGCAGTGGGATCGGCCCGGTCATGCCGCATTTGCTGGCCGCCCAAGTGCCGATCCAGTTGATCTGGTCTACCCGCAGCCCGCGCAAAACCTATGGCGATGAACTGGTGGACGAAATCCTGCGTGCTCAGCCCGGGGCATTGATCTGGGACACCGATGAGCGTGGTAAACCGGACTTGGTGCAATTGGCCTACGGCGCGGTGCAAACCTTCGGTGCAGAAGCGGTGATCTGTATCGCCAACCAGGCGTTGACCGAGCGCGTGGTGCATGAAATGGAAGCCCTTGGCATACCGGCTTATGGCGCGATCTGGGATTCCTGAAACCGCGGCATTGAGGCACAACATTAATCAGCAGAGGTTTTTATGAATGTATTAATAGAACGTCATGGCCGAGTGGTACTGGTCAGGCTTAATCGCCCCCAGGTCAAGAATGCGTTGAGTTCGGCGCTGATGACGGAGTTGATCAGCCGTCTGGAAGTGCTGGACCAGGACCCGCAGGTCGGCTGTTTCGTCATCACCGGCACGCCTGAATACTTCGCCGCTGGGGCCGATATTAAGGAGATGAGTACCAAGTCCTACCTGGACATGCTCGATGAGGATTACTTCGTCGGCTGGGAAGCCTTTACCCGCCGGCGCACGCCAACGATTGCCGCAGTGGCCGGCTATGCGTTCGGCGGCGGCTGTGAGCTGGCGATGATGTGCGACATGATTTTCGCCGCCGATACGGCGACCTTTTCCCAGCCGGAAATCAAACTGGGCGTTATTCCGGGCATGGGTGCGACCCAGCGCTTGACCGGGCTGGTCGGCAAGGCCAAGACCATGGACATGGTGTTGACCGGACGGCCGATGATGGCTCAAGAGGCGCTCCAGGCCGGGTTAGTGTCGCGTGTGTACCCGGCGGCAGACTTGATGGAGCAGACGCTGGCGGTGGCTGCACAGATTGCCGGGTTCTCGCGCACCGCCACACGGGCGGCGCGGGAGGCGGTTGAGCAAGCCTTGGAACTTGGGTTGCACGATGGCGTGCGCCTGGAGCGCCGACTGTTTCATGGGCTGTTCGCGACGCCGGATCAACAGGAGGGCATGCAGGCGTTTATAAACAAGCGCCCGGCAGTCTTCAACGCGGTTTAGAAGAACGCTCGGTTTGGCAACGCATCTGCTCTGAAAAAACTACAGTGAAAAGGGAATAGACCTACGTGGGATTCGTCTCATAGTTCATTTTCCCTGTGGCCACGTGCCCTGGAGTTTTTCATGGTAGATCACTCATCGCCGCCACGTACGCCCCTCAGTACCGCCAGTTTGTTAGTCAGGCTGGCGTGTATTGGCAGTGTAGTGGCGGTTGTTGCCGGGGCATTCGCCTACGTCAACGGCACGCTTGACCCACAGCGCCTGCGTCCCAAAACCCTGGTCAATGCCCTGGAAACCAATAACGGTGTACACCCGGGGTTTCGGCGTAACCATGCCAAGGGCGTGTGTGTGGCCGGTTACTTCGAGAGCAGCCCCGAGGCGCGCGCTTACTCCAGTGCCCAGGTGTTCAGCGCGGCGAAAACCCCGGTGATCGGCCGATTCGCCTTGCCCAGCGGCAACCCCTACGCGCCGGACAGCAGTGTGCCGATCCGCAGTTTCGCGGTGCAGTTCAGCCAGGCCAACGGCCAGCAATGGCGTACGGGGATGAACAGCATGCCGGTGTTCCCGGTGGGCACGCCTGAGGCGTTTTACCAGATGCTCAAGGCCGGCGCACCCGAGCCGGCCACCGGCAAGCCGAACCCGGCCAGTATGCCGGCGTTTTTTGCCGCGCACCCCGAGACGGCGCCGTTCCTGGCGTGGGTCAAGACCGCCAAGCCCTCGGCCAGTTACGCGACCGAAACCTACAACGGCATCAATGCCTTTTACCTGGTAAACGCCGATGGCCAGCGCCAGGCGGTGCGTTGGGGCGTAGTGCCACAGAGCCAGGATGCGACGGGTGACACCGCGCCGCCTGGCGCTGACTTTCTCGAAAAGGATTTGGTGCAGCGTCTGGCTTCCGGGCCGCTGCGTTGGCAGCTGAACCTGACCCTGGCCAACCCCGGCGATCCGCTGGACGACGCCAGCAAAGCCTGGACCGGCGAGCACAAGGTGCTCAACGCCGGCACCCTGGTGCTGCAAAGCAGCCAACCGCAGGCTGACGGCGATTGCCGCGATATCAACTTTGACCCGCTGATTCTGCCCAGCGGTATCCAAGCCTCCAATGACCCGCTGCTGGCTGCACGCTCGGCGGCTTATGCCAGTTCCTACGTACGCCGCGCTGGCGAAGTCAGCCCGCTGCACAGTGCCCCTCAGGAGTCGAAACCATGAATGCCCAACCACGGTTTTTCGCGCCTCTGGCCCGCCTGCTGCATTGGCTGATGGCGTTGATGGTCATTGCCATGTTGTTTATCGGCGCGGGCATGGCGGCGTCGGTGTCGGAGCGTCACGAGTGGCTGATTCATCTGCACAAGCCACTGGGTATCGCGATTTTGGCGTTGGTGATCGTGCGGCTGGTGGTGCGCTTTTCCACCCGTCAGCCGCCGTTGCCGGCTGACCTGCCACTGTGGCAAGTGCTGGCCGCCAAAGCGTCCCATGTCGTGTTATATGCGTTGATGCTGGTGCTGCCGCTGCTGGGCTGGGCGATGATTTCGGCGGCCGGTGACCCGGTGATGCTCAGCAGTTCGGTGCAATTGCCGGCGTTGTTAGCGGCCAATGCACCGTTATTTGCGCTGCTGCGCAAGGCCCATGGCTACCTGGCCTACCTGTTGTTCCTGACAGTACTGTTACACCTGGCGGCGGCGCTGTTTCACGGGTTGATTCGTCGCGACGGTGTGCTGCAAAGCATGACCGGCACCAAAGGCTGATGCCGGGGGGCAGGGCGGGTCAGCGCAGGGTGGTGACGATATCGGCCACGGTGCTCAACACGTCCTTGCCCAGTTGCCTGGAGCGCTCACCGGACCAACCGGTTTTCGGGTTGGGGGCGTCGTCGTTGTCCTTGAAGGGCATCTCGAGGGTCAGCGACAGGCAGTCGTATTGCTGGCCAACGGCATTGCAGGCCAGGGTCATGTTGGCTTCGCCCGGCAGGTCGCGGGTGTAGCCGTGGGTGGTCTGGAAATCGCGGGTCAGGGCGCTCAAGTGCCTGCGGAAGTGTTTTTCCAGCGCTTCGATACGCGGGGTGTAACCGGGGTTGCCTTCGCAGCCTGCGGTGAAGACGTAGGGGATTTCTTCATCGCCATGGATATCGAGGAACAGGTCGACGCCGTATTTCTCCATTTGCTGCTGGGCGAACAGCACTTCCGGGCTGAGCGCCTCGCTGGCGTTCTGCCAGGCACGGTTGAGGTCCTGGCCCATGGCGTTGGTGCGCAGGTGCCCGTGAAAGGCGCCATCGGGGTTCATGTTGGGGATCAGGTACAGGTCGGCGACGGCCAGGAGTTTTTTCAGCTCGGCATCACCGTCCTGTTGCAGGCGCTCGATGACGCCTTCCATAAACCATTCAGCCATGTGTTCGCCGGGATGCTGCTGGGCGATGATCCACACCTTGCGCTGGCCTTCGCCACCTTTGCCGCGGCGTAGCAGCTGGATATCACGGCCCTCGACGCTTTTGCCGGTGGCGAGCAGTTGGGTACCGGCGCGGTTCAGGGCCTGTTCGATCAGCCAGTCGTGACGCTCACGGCTATACGGTTCGAAGTAGGCGAACCAGGCTTGCTTCTCGCGGGTTTGCAGGCTGATGTGCAATGTATCGCCATCAAAACGCGTGGGCACGCGGAACCAGTTGACGTGGTCGTAGGACGCCACGGCGTTGTAACCACTCCAGGCATTTTTATATGACGAATGGCTGGCGTTGCTCAGGCGGAAGGTGTGGGTATGGCCCACATGCATGCCTTCGGCCTTGAAGTGGAACCATTGGAAATGTGCGCTGCGAGTATCGGGTTTGATCGCCAGCAACAACTGATAAGCGTCGCTGGCATCCAGGACCTGGATGTTGCCGCTGTCGAAGTCGGTGCTGATCTTGATGGAGGTCAAGGCCACTGTCATGGGCTGGCTGCCTGCGTAGGATTGTTGTGGCAGATATCTTACACAGGAGTGAGGCAAAATCTTGGTGCAAAATTGTTGCACGGGGAAGGGGGCGTCGTCCTTGACGCTGAGGCAGCTTAGATTCTATGAGATTGATTCTCAAGCGCTATTTCGCAAAGATCCGGGCTAGAGCGTTCGATCGGCTTTCTTTTGGCGATGCTCTTTTGCTACCATGCGCGCCATCAAGCAACACACAGTCTTCATTAGCCTGAAGCCACGCCAGAAAAACTGGCAAAAAAAAGACCCGGCCAAAGAGCCGGGTCAAAAACCGTGATTAGCCTGATGAGGAGATATTCCAAGAGTCCGACCTAAGGTCCCTTGGTCTATCGACTGATCTCGCGATCAGCTGAGCCCAATAATAATCATTATCATTTGCAAGTCAAATGTTTTTATCCGTGTGATAGAAATATTTTTCTTACGTGCCTTTCAGGCGCTCGCCTGGGCAGCAGGCACCTGCACTGCCTGTTCCACCATCGCTTTGGCCATATCAATCAAATACACCACCGAAAAGGCCAGGTCCCGCTGGTTGCCCTGCCGGTTGCTTGCCGATTCATAGGCGGCTGCCGCCGCACTGCGTAGCAGCTCCGATGCGTGCACCAGGGCGTCTTCCTGGCTGATGCCGGGCCTGATGTCGAAAAACGCGGCGTCAGGCGTGGGCGCCGACACATCTTCTTTCAGGTAATAGTCGAGTGCCCGTTGCACGGCGCCACTGCTGCGCAGGGTCAGCAGTTCGTCGGTTTCGGGCGTGCAAGGCAGGTGATTCGGGAGGGTCATCATGAGGGCGATTACTCTGGCTGGACGTTGAAAACCTGCACCTGATAGTAATACGAATCGTATTTATGTCATTTGATGGATTACTACAAACTGTTTATTGTCGTGGCAATTGCGCAACGTATGGTCAGGCTCCATGGACAACTGGATAGCGTTGGTCAAAGCCAACATGAAAGACCGCAAGGTCACGCAGGATGAACTGGCCGAACGCTTGGGCATGTCCCAGGGCGGCGTCGGTCATTGGCTCAATAAGCGCCGCGTGCCCAGTCTTGCGGACATGAACCGGGTGCTGGACGAGCTGGGGCTCGGCTATCTGGAAGTCGCGCTGGAGATTCGCGAAAAGGCCGACCCAACACCTGCGCTGGAAAAACACTACAACCCGTATTTCCGCTACCCGGTCAGCGACTGGAAAGGCGTCTGCGAAATCCGCGAAGAGCGCCCGACCTACGGCGCGGCCCGTTTCGAACTGAGCGATTACCATGCCCAGGGCGAAGCCTTCTGGCTGCCCGTAACGGGCGATGCCATGACCGCGCCCAGCGGCCTGAGCATCGGTGCGGGCATGATGATTCTGGTGGACCCGGCCATCGAGCCCGAACCCGGCAAGCTGGTGGTTGCGCAATGGGCCGACAGCACCCAGGCGACCTTTCGCCAATTGATGGAAGAGAGCGGCCAGCTTTACCTGGTGCCGCTCAATCCGACTTATCCCAAGCAGCTTTTCACCGATGCGTGCCGAATCCTCGGGGTCGTGGTGCAAGCCACGGCGAAGTTCTAGTCCGTGGTCTCAAGTTCCACCAGGGCGCTGCCTTCGGCGACCATTTCGCCTTCCTGGCAAAACACTGCCTTGACCGCCCCGGCGTGAGGCGCGCGGATACTGTGCTCCATCTTCATGGCCTCGAGCACCACCAGCTGAGTGCCAGCCTCCACGTGTTGACCGACTTCTACCAGCACCCGCACGATGCTGCCGTTCATCGGCGCTGTGAGGCCGCCTTGATGAGTCTGGTTGGCCTCGACTGCAGCAATCGGGTCATACAAGCTGACGGCCTGCATCTGGCCGTCCCAGCGCAGATACAGGATGCCTTCGCTGCGTACCGCCAGATAAGCGCGGCGCACGCCATGGTGTTCGATCAGTAGTTGCTCGCCGCGCAATTGCGCAGTGCCCGCTACCAGCTTCACCAGCCGGTCCTGCCCGGCGCAACTCAAGTGCAACGACACGTCGCTCGGCAACCCGGCACGAAAGCCTCGGTTATCCGCCCACGGGCCTTCACCGGCGGGCTGGCTCTGCATAAACGCCGCCCCTGCCGCCTGCCAGAACTCATCGCTCAAAGCACCAGGTGCTGGCAGCAGTTCATCCTGATAGCGCGGAATAAACCCGGTATCGAGTTCAGCCGCCGCAAACGCCGGATGGCCGATGATGCGCCGCAAAAAGCCGAGGTTGGTCTTGACTCCGCCGACCGCAAACTCATCGAGCATGCTCAACAACCGCAGGCGCGCCTGTTCGCGGTCTTCACCCCAGGCAATCAGTTTGCCGAGCATCGGGTCGTAGAAGGGCGAAACGTTGTCGCCTTGTGCTACGCCACTGTCCACACGGCGCCCCGGGCCTGGAATAGATTCGCGGTACAGCGCCAGGTGCCCGGTGGCTGGCAGGAAATCATTGGCCGGGTCTTCGGCATACAAGCGCACTTCAATCGCATGGCCCACCAACGGCACCTGATCCTGAGTGATCGGCAGCGGTTCACCCTGAGCCACACGAATCTGCCAGGCTACCAAATCAAGGCCGGTAATCGCCTCGGTCACTGGATGCTCCACTTGCAGCCGCGTGTTCATCTCCATGAAGAAGAACTCGCCACGCGCGTCCAGCAAAAACTCCACGGTGCCGGCGCCCACATAGCCGATCGCCTGGGCCGCACGCACGGCCGCCTCACCCATGGCTTTACGCTGCTCGGCACTCAAGCCCGGTGCGGGTGCTTCTTCCACCACCTTTTGATGGCGACGTTGAATAGAACAGTCGCGCTCATTGAGGTACAGGCAATGGCCGTGTTGGTCGGCAAACACCTGAATCTCCACGTGGCGCGGCTTGAGCAGGTACTTCTCCACCAGCATCTGCCCATTGCCAAAGGACGACAGCGCCTCACGCTGGGCCGAGGCCAGGGCTTCGGCCAACTGGCTGACGTCCTCGACCACCTTCATGCCCTTGCCGCCGCCACCTGCCGTGGCCTTGAGCAGTACCGGGTAACCGATACGTTCGCAGGCATCGCGGAAAGTTTCCAGGTCCTGGTCCGCGCCGTGATAACCCGGCACCAACGGCACCCCGGCAGTTTCCATCAGCGCCTTGGCCGCCGATTTGCTGCCCATGGCATCGATGGCCGAGGCGGGCGGACCCAGGAAAACAAGACCGGCGGCTTCAATCGCACGAGCAAAGCCGGCGTTCTCCGACAGAAAGCCGTAACCCGGATGGATCGCCTGAGCGCCACTGGCTTGGGCGGCGGCGATCAGTTTGTCGATTTGCAGGTAACTGTCGGTGGCCTTGCTGCCACCCAGGTCAACCCGAATGTCGGCCTCGCGGCTATGGCGCGCATCGCGGTCGGTGGCGCTGTGGACCGCCACGGTGGTCAACCCCATCGCCTTGGCGGTGCGCATTACCCGGCAGGCGATTTCGCCACGGTTGGCCACCAGCACAGTGGTCAGTGTGCTCATGAACGTGGCTCCTGCGCTTGCCAGCTGGGCGGGCGTTTTTGCAGGAACGCGCGCAAGCCTTCCTGGCCCTCGGCGCTGACGCGAATCCGCGCGATGGCATTTTCGCAATACCGACGCAGCGCCGGGGTGAGGGCGCCGTTGCCGACTTCGCGCAGCAAATCCTTGCTGGCGCGCATGGCAGCCGGGCTGTTTTGCAACAGGTTGGCGATCCACAGTTCCACTTGCGCATCCAGCTCGGTGGCCGGGTAACTTTCCGCCAGCAGGCCAATGTCGCGTGCACGCTGGCCGCCAAAACGCTCGGCCGTCAGCGCATAGCGCCGCGCGGCCCGCTCGCCGATGGCCTGTACCACGAACGGGCTGATCACCGCCGGTGCCAGGCCGATGCGCACTTCCGACAGGCAGAACTGCGCGTCATCGGCGCCAATCGCCATGTCGCAGCAG
Source organism: Pseudomonas sp. OE 28.3 (assembly GCF_014268205.2). Lineage (NCBI taxonomy): Bacteria > Pseudomonadati > Pseudomonadota > Gammaproteobacteria > Pseudomonadales > Pseudomonadaceae > Pseudomonas > Pseudomonas sp. OE 28.3. Next base: position 4,273,687 of record NZ_CP077082.1, on the reverse strand, counting down.
CTGATCAAGCCCAGCGCGCCCCCGTAGGCTGCGCCTTGCACCACTGCCAGGGTCGGGATTTTCAGTTTGGCCAGGTTGTACATCAACTCGGCCAGCTCGCGCGCGTCGTCCAGGTTGGTGTGGTAATCCAGCTCGGCCGATTGCTGCATCCAGGCCAGGTCTGCGCCGGCGCTGAAGTGCTTGCCACGTGCGCGCAACACTAAAAAACGCAGGGACGCATCGGCCTGCACCTGGTCGAGGGCGATGATCAACTCGCGGATCATCTGCGCATTGAACGCGTTGTTCTTGGCTTCACGACTGAGCCACAGCGTGGCAAAACCACGGCTGTCGGTGACCAGTTCGAGGGTGTTGAAATCGCTCATGGGGTACAGCTCCATTTACATGCGGAACACGCCGAAGCGGCTCGGCTCGATGGGGGCATTCAGCGCGGCGGACAACGCCAGCGCCAGCACGTCACGGGTCTGCTGCGGGTCAATCACACCGTCATCCCACAAACGTGCGCTGGAGTAGTAGGGATGGCCCTGGGTTTCGTACTGGTCGAGAATCGGCTGCTTGATCGCGGCTTCTTCTTCGGCGCTGAACGCATTGCCCGCGCGCTCGGCCTGTTCACGCTTGACCTGCACCAGCACGCCGGCGGCCTGTTCGGCGCCCATCACACCGATGCGTGCGTTCGGCCACATCCACAAAAAGCGCGGGTCATAGGCGCGACCGCACATGCCGTAGTTACCGGCACCAAAGCTGCCACCGATGATCACCGTGAACTTGGGTACCTTGGCACACGCCACCGCTGTGACCAGCTTGGCGCCGTGCTTGGCAATGCCGCCGGCTTCGTATTTCTGGCCGACCATAAACCCGGTGATGTTCTGCAAGAACAGCAACGGAATCCCGCGCTGGCAGGCCAGTTCGATAAAGTGCGCGCCTTTTTGCGCGGCCTCGGCGAACAGAATCCCGTTGTTGGCCAGGATCGCAATCGGGTAGCCGTGCAGGTGCGCAAAACCACACACCAGCGTGGTGCCAAACAGCGCCTTGAACTCATCGAATACCGAGCCATCCACCAGCCGCGCGATCACTTCGCGCACATCAAATGGCTGCTTGGCATCGGCCGGGATCACGCCATAAAGTTCTTCGCTGCTGTACAACGGCGCCACCGGCGGGCGTTGCACTAACTCACCCTGCTTGCGCCAGTTGAGGTTGGCCACACTGCGTCGGGCCAGGGCGAGCGCATGTTCATCGCTGTCGGCATAGTGGTCGGCTACGCCGGAGATCTTGCAGTGCACATCGGCACCGCCCAGGTCTTCGGCGCTGACCACTTCGCCGGTCGCGGCTTTTACCAGCGGCGGCCCGGCGAGGAAGATCGTGGCTTGCTGGCGCACCATGATCGCTTCGTCGGCCATGGCGGGTACGTAGGCGCCACCGGCGGTGCAGGAGCCCATCACCACGGCGATTTGCGGGATGCCCTGGGCGCTCATGTTGGCCTGGTTGAAGAAGATCCGCCCGAAGTGTTCGCGATCAGGAAATACCTCATCCTGACGCGGCAGGTTGGCGCCACCGGAGTCCACCAGGTAAATGCACGGCAGGCGGTTCTGCTCGGCGATGGTCTGGGCCCGCAGGTGTTTTTTTACCGTGAGCGGGTAGTACGAGCCGCCTTTGACCGTGGCGTCGTTGGCGACAATCATGCATTCGACGCCTTCCACACGGCCGATTCCGGCGATCACGCCAGCGGCGGGCACGTCCTCGCCGTACACCTGGTGAGCCGCCAGTTGGCTGAGTTCCAGGAACGGTGAGCCAGGGTCGAGCAAGCGGTTGATACGCTCACGGGGCAGCAGTTTGCCGCGCGAGGTGTGCCGTTCCTGGGCCTTGGCGCCGCCGCCTTGCTGCACATGGGCGAGCAGGCTGTGCAGGGCGTCGACCTGTTGGCGCATCGCCGTGCTGTTGGCGGCGAACTCCGCTGAACGCGGGTTTAGCTGGGTATGCAAGGTGGCCATGGGGGCGCTCCTTCAGCGGGTTTCGTTGAAGAGTTCGCGACCGATCAGCATCCGCCGAATCTCACTGGTGCCAGCACCGATTTCGTACAGCTTGGCATCACGCAACAGGCGCCCGGCGGGGAATTCATTGATGTAGCCATTGCCGCCGAGAATCTGGATCGCGTCCAGGGCCATTTGCGTGGCGCGCTCGGCACTGTAGAGGATCACCCCGGCGGCGTCCTTGCGCGTGGTTTCGCCACGTTCGCAGGCCTGGGCCACCGCGTAGAGATAGGCGCGGCTGGCGTTGAGCTGGGTGTACATGTCGGCGACCTTGCCCTGGATCAGCTGGAATTCGCCGATGCTCTGGCCGAACTGCTTACGGTCATGGATGTAGGGCACGATCAGGTCCATGCACGCTTGCATGATCCCGGTCGGGCCGCCCGAGAGCACCACGCGCTCGTAGTCCAGGCCGCTCATCAGCACTTTGACGCCGCCATTGAGCACACCAAGGATGTTTTCTTCGGGCACCTCGACGTCATCGAAAAACAGTTCGCAGGTGTTGGAGCCGCGCATGCCCAGCTTGTCGAACTTGTTGCTGCGGCTGAAGCCTTTGTAGTCGCGCTCGACGATAAACGCGGTGATGCCGTGAGGGCCTTTTTCCAGGTCGGTCTTGGCGTAGATCACGTAGGTGTTGGCGTCGGGGCCATTGGTGATCCAGGTCTTGCTGCCGTTGAGCACGTAGTGGTCACCACGTTTGTCGGCGCGCAGCTTCATCGAGACCACGTCGGAGCCAGCATTCGGTTCGCTCATGGCCAGGGCGCCGATGTGCTCGCCGCTGATCAACTTGGGCAGGTACTTGAGTTTTTGTTCGTGATTGCCGTTGCGGTTGATCTGGTTGACGCACAGGTTGGAGTGCGCGCCGTAGGACAGCGCCACTGACGCCGAACCACGGCTGATTTCTTCCATGCTCACCACGTGCGCCAGGTAACCCAGGCCGGCGCCGCCGTACTCTTCCGGCACTGTGATGCCCAAGAGGCCCATGTCCCCGAACTTGCGCCACAGATCGGCAGGGAACAGGTTGTCGATGTCGATCTGCGCCGCGCGGGGCGCGATCTCCTTCGCCACGAACGACTGCACCTGGTCGCGCAGCATGTCGATGGTTTCACCGAGGGCGAAGTTCAGGGACGGGTAACTCATGGACAGGCACCTTAATGTGAGCTTTGTTGTTGTGTGGGTGGGGCGCGAGGGAGGGCGCTCACCTTTACGTTAACGTAAGCTTGCGTTACGGCGCTGTCAATCGTAGTTTACGTTTACGTCAACCTACAAAAAAGACAACAGGGGTCGTTATGGATCAACCGCACCCGAGCTACAGCCGTGGCTCCCAGGACAAGACCTTGCTGGCCATGACCATCGGTCAGGCTTTCGATCGCACCGTTGCGCACTACCCCGATGGCGAAGCCTTGGTGGTGCGCCATCAGCAACGCCGTTACACCTGGCGGGAGTTGGCCGAGACGGTGGATTTGCATGCCCGCGCCTTCATGGCTTTGGGCATGCAAACCGGCGATCGCCTGGGCATCTGGGCGCCGAATTGTGCCGAGTGGTGCATCACTCAAATAGCCAGCGCCAAGCTCGGGGTGATCCTGGTGAATATCAACCCGGCCTACCGCAGCAGCGAATTGGACTACGTACTCAAACAGTCCGGCTGCGCATGGCTGGTGTGTGCCGGCTCGTTCAAGAGCTCCGATTACCACGCGATGTTGCAGGAACTGCACCCCGACGTGCGCGGCCTCATCAGCCTGGACCCCAGCCCGCCAGCGGGATTTATGCCCTGGTCGCAATTGGCGGCCCTCGGTGCTGGCATCCCGCCCGAGCAGCTTTATAGTCGCCAAGCCAGCCTGCACTTCGATCAAGCCGTCAACATCCAGTACACCTCCGGCACTACGGGCTTCCCCAAGGGCGCCACCCTCAGTCACCACAACATCCTCAATAACGGTTACATGGTCGGCGAAAGCCTGGGCCTCACCGCGCAGGACCGCCTGGTGATCCCGGTGCCGCTGTACCACTGCTTTGGCATGGTCATGGGCAACCTCGGCTGTATCACCCACGGCACCACCATGATTTACCCCAATGACGGTTTCGACCCGCTGCTGACGCTCACCGCTGTCGCGCAGGAACGCGCCACCGGCCTGTACGGCGTGCCGACCATGTTTATTGCACTGCTGGATCACCCACGTCGCAGCGAATTCGACCTGGCCACCTTGCGCACCGGCATCATGGCCGGCGCCACGTGCCCCATCGAAGTGATGCGTCGGGTCATCAGCGAGTTGCATATGGGCGAAGTGCAGATTGCCTATGGCATGACCGAAACCAGCCCGGTGTCATTGCAGACCGGCGCCGATGACGACCTGGAGCGGCGCGTCACCACCGTTGGCCGCACCCAGCCCCAGCTCGAAAACAAAATTATCGACGAGGCCGGTAACACCGTGCCCCGTGGCCAGATCGGTGAACTCTGCACCCGTGGCTACAGCGTGATGCTCGGCTACTGGAACAACCCCGAAGGCACCCGCGACGCGATTGATGACGCAGGCTGGATGCATACCGGCGACCTGGCGAGCATGGATGAACACGGCTACGTGTGCATCGCCGGGCGCAATAAGGACATGATCATTCGCGGCGGTGAGAACGTGTATCCGCGCGAGCTGGAGGAGTTTTTCTTCACTCACCCGGCGGTGGCCGATGTGCAGATCATTGGCATTCCGGATGAGCGTTACGGCGAAGAGATCGTTGCCTGGGTCAAATTCCATCCCGGCCATGTGGCCAACGAACTGGAGCTGCAAACCTGGTGCAAGGGCCGCATTGCGCACTTCAAGACGCCCAAGCACTTCAAGTTCGTGGATGAGTTTCCGATGACAGTGACGGGCAAGATCCAGAAGTTTCGCATGCGCGAAATTTCGATCGAGGAGCTGCGAACCCAATCCAACTGACAGCACAGGCTCATGTGGGAGCTGGCAAGCCAGCTTCCACAGAAAGCACAAAGGGGACCCGAAGGTCCCCTTTAATTTGTCGTTGCGTGCTCTTTTTTTATTATTGAGGGGCGGTCTGTTGTTGTTTTTGGCAACCGTTACCCTTTACCGCTGTTTTTTTGCGACCCCCATCCGGGATCAAGAGCAAACGTATTTTTTTGAACGCTGATCTGCTTCTTCGTTAACGATCCAACCAGTGGCAGCTACCTGAGGTAGTTTTATTTTTCTCTAACCGGTTGCGGGTGTCGGCACGCCGTACCCTGCGAAGCACATCTTCTTCAAAAAAATCTGTTAGCTGCGTCTCTGCCGTGTTGTTTTTGTTATGTCAGAGTCGTTTCGTCTTATTTTTATTAGGTTTGGCGCTTTTTATTCTTGTTATGCCATAGAGATAGCAGGAGCCGTGCCAACTTTTAAAAGTCATTTAAAATCAATGGTTTAATTTTTGTGTAGGGTTTTGCCTACGGATAATTCGACAAAATATGTTCCCGTGTTACTCGATGTGTATGCGTGCGGTAACACATTGTCACGGCTAAGCTACTCAACCGGCGTTACGTGCCTTGGCGACTCGCGAACCCGTCGGCCGACCCAGCACGTTACTGATCTGCAGGCCTGCACGAATCAATGCCTCCAGATCGATACCGGTGTCGATACCCAGACCATTGAGCAGGTACACCACATCTTCGGTGGCGACGTTACCGCTGGCGCCCTTGGCGTAAGGGCAGCCGCCCAGGCCCGCAATAGAGCTGTCGAACACCGTGATGCCTTCGAGCAGGCTGGCGTAGATATTCGCGATTGCCTGGCCATAGGTGTCATGGAAATGCCCGGCCAGCTTGTCCCGTGGCACCTGCGCGCCGACCACTTCGAACAACCGTCGTGTGGCGCCTGCGGTACCGGTGCCGATGGTGTCGCCCAGCGACACTTCATAACAGCCCATGGCATACAACTCACGTGCTACTGCGGCGACTTGTTCCGGCGCAATCTGGCCTTCGTAAGGGCAACCCAACACACACGACACATAGCCGCGCACGCTGATGCCGTGTTGCTTGGCGGCCGTCATGATCGGCGCAAAGCGCTCCAGGCTGTCGCTGATGGAGCAGTTGATATTGCGCTGCGAAAACGCCTCGGACGCCGCCGCAAATACCGCGACTTCCTTTACGCCAGCCGCCAGCGCATCTTCAAAGCCGCGCAGGTTTGGCGCCAGCGCGCCGTAGGTGACGCCGGGCGTGCGCTGGATCTGCGCAAACACCTCGGCGGAGCCAGCCATCTGCGGCACCCATTTGGGCGAGACAAAACTGCCGACTTCGATATAACTCAAGCCGGCTGAGCTGAGTGCGTCCACCAGTTGAACCTTGTCGGCCACGCTGATCGGCTGGGCTTCGTTCTGCAAACCGTCGCGCGGGCCGACTTCCACCAGGCGCACATAAGAGGGGAGAGACATGGGCAGCTACCTTGTGTTTATGGACCAACCGGGTTCATGGTCTGCGCCAGCGCCTGGGTGCAGCGCTCTTCGGCGGTGTCCAGTTCCAGCTTCATCTGTTCGATATCGAGCATCTGTTGCTCGAGCTGCTCACGGCGCTCGGCGATTTTCGCCAGCATGCTGTTGAGCTGGATGTGGTTGCCGCTGGTGGGATCGTAGAGTTCGATCAGCTCACGGCATTCGGCCAGGGAAAAACCGATGCGCTTGCCGCGCAGGATCAACTTGAGGCTGACCTTGTCGCGCGCCGAGTAGATGCGCTCCTGGCCCCGGCGCTCCGGGGCCAGCAGGCCTTGTTCTTCGTAGAAACGAATGGCGCGGGTGGTGATGTCGAGCTCGCGGGCGAGGTCAGAGATGCTGTAGGTCGTGCTCATGGCGGCGCTCAAGAAGGTCTTGGCGCTAAGCTAAAGGCAGGTTGACGTTTACGTCAAGCAAATAGCCTGGATTGACTCACACCCTGTGGCGAGGGAGCTTGCTGTGGCAAGCCTGCTCACTACAACAAGCCTGCTCACCAGAGCTTAGGCTTGCTTGCCATCCAGTTTCTTTTCGTGCGCGGTGACTTGCTGGCACAACTCGATCATCTGCTCACGCATCCAGCGGTTGGCCGGGTCCTGGTCGGTGCTTTCGTGCCAGTACAGGTGGGTTTCCACCGGCGGCACATCGTTGACCGGCAGGTTGAACCAATGCAGCTCATGGCGGCGGGCAAAGCGTTCGGGCACGGTCATCACCATGTCGGTCTGCTGCAACACTTGCGAAGCCATCAGGTAATGCTGGGAACGCAGGGCGATCTTGCGCTGGATGCCCATCTTGCCCAGCGCCAGGTCAACGTGGCCCAGGCCGTTGCGGCGGCTGGAGATATGAATGTGAGTCAGCGACAGGTAGTCATCCAGCGTGAACTTGTCCTTTCCCGCCATCGGATGGCCCTTGCGCATGGCGCATACATAGCGATCTTCCATCAGTTTGACGTGGCGCACTTGCGGGTCGGTGTTGAGCGGTGCGTCCACGGCAAAGTCCAGGCGCCCGGCGGCCAGTTCCTTGGTGGTTTCGCGGCGTTTGGACAAGAAACTCTCGATCACCACGGTTGGCGCCAGGCGGCGCAGGCGCTGGAACAGCAGCGGCAGAATCACCGCCTCGGTGAGGTCGGTCATGCTGATGCGATAAGTCTTGGCCGCCTGTTGCGGGTTGAAAATTCGGCTTTCCTGCACCGACACCCGCAGCAACGACAACGCGTTGCGCACCGGGCCGATGATGTTCTGCGCCATGGGCGTGGGCACCATGCCTTGCGCGGTGCGCACGAACAGCGGGTCGTTGAAGGTTTCGCGCAGGCGGGCCAGGGCGTTGGATACCGCCGGCTGGGTGATACCAACGATCTGCCCGGCGCGGGTCAGGTTGGCTTCGGTGTAGATCGCGTCGAAGACGATAAACAGGTTGAGGTCGACCTTGCTCAGATTCATTTCGTTGCGCTCTTATTTTCAGGTGGCGATTTATCAGGTGCTCATACGCCGATCATATATCGGTGATGAATGTTAATACACGCCGAGAATAGGCTAGGTAAATTATCAGCGCTGTTCTAGCATCGATTGCATGACCTAAACAACCTCTCAGAGAAGGGAGCTGCTCATGGATTTCGCCTATTCGCCCAAGGTTCAGGAACTGCGTGAACGCGTCACTGCGTTCATGGACGCTTACGTTTACCCGGCCGAGCCGGTGTTCGAACGCCAGGTCAGCGAAGGTGACCGCTGGCAGCCCACCGCGATCATGGAAGAGCTCAAAGCCCGTGCCAAAGCCGAAGGCCTATGGAACCTGTTCCTGCCCGAATCCGAGCTGGGCGCCGGCCTGACCAACCTCGAATATGCGCCATTGGCCGAAATCATGGGCCGCTCGCTGTTGGGCCCGGAGCCGTTCAACTGTTCCGCCCCCGACACTGGCAACATGGAAGTGCTGGTGCGTTACGCCAATGAAGAACAGAAGCAACGCTGGCTTGAACCGCTGCTGCGCGGCGAGATTCGTTCGGCGTTCGCCATGACCGAACCGGACGTGGCCTCATCCGACGCCACCAACATGGCCGCCCGCGCCGAGCGTCAAGGCGATGAGTGGGTGATTAATGGCAAGAAGTGGTGGACCTCCGGCGCCTGCGACCCACGCTGCAAGATCCTGATCTTCATGGGCCTGAGCAACCCGGACGCGCCGCGCCACCAGCAGCACTCGATGATCCTGGTGCCGGTAGACACGCCAGGGGTAAAAATCGTACGACCACTGCCGGTGTTCGGCTACGACGACGCACCCCACGGCCACGCTGAAGTACTGTTCGACAACGTGCGTGTGCCGTATGAAAACGTACTGCTGGGTGAAGGCCGTGGCTTCGAAATCGCCCAGGGCCGCCTTGGCCCAGGCCGCATACACCACTGCATGCGCTCCGTCGGCATGGCCGAGCGTGCGCTGGAACTGATGTGCAAACGCTCCGTCAGCCGCACCGCGTTCGGCAAGCCATTGGCGCGCCTGGGCGGTAATATCGACAAGATCGCCGACTCGCGGATGGAAATCGACATGGCGCGCCTGCTGACCCTGAAAGCGGCGTACATGATGGACACCGTCGGTAACAAAGTGGCGAAAAGCGAAATCGCGCAGATCAAGGTCGTGGCGCCGAACGTGGCCTTGAAGGTGATTGACCGGGCGATTCAGATCCATGGTGGCGCCGGTGTTTCCAACGACTTCCCGCTGGCCTACATGTACGCCATGCAACGCACCCTGCGCCTGGCCGACGGCCCGGATGAAGTGCACCGTGCGGCGATTGGCAAGTTTGAGATTGGCAAGTATGTGCCTAAAGAGCTGATGCGCAGCGGGCAGTAACACCGAGGCGCCTGCATCGCAGGCAAGCCAGCTCCCACACTGGAATGCATTCCAAAGGTGGGAGCCGGGCTTGCCCGCGATGAGCATAGGTATCTACACAACTTTTGAAGGCAGCCAATTTCTCCTGTGGCGAGCAGGCTTGCCCTGCGTTGGCTGCGAAGCGGCCCAGTAAAGGCACTGCAATTTTCCTGAAAGAACTCAGCGACTGGGTTTGGGGCTGCTTCGCAGCCCAACGCAGGGCAAGCCTGCTCGCCACAACAGCCCACTTACAACAGGCTTCGTGTTAACCGGTTGTGTAGATACCTATGCCGCGATGAGGCCAGTGTTTACAACACGAAACCCGAGCGGTCAGTACACCCAAACCTCCACCCGCCGATTCTTGATCCGCCCCTCATCCGCCGTGTTCGCCGCCACCGGCATCTGCGCGCCGAAGCCGCGAATATCCCTGAGCACCACGCCGTTCTTGACCAATTCCCGGCGCACCGCCATTGCCCGCAACTTTGACAACAGCGCCGCCCGCTGCGGGTCATTCTTGGCATCGCCAAACCCCACCAGCGTCACCTGCTTGTCGAGCTTGCCGTGGCTTTTTATATACGCCACCACCCGCTGCAAGTCCTGGCGCGCCTTGTTGTCCAGGCTGGCGCTGCCTTCTTCGAAACGAAAATTCACACTCAAGCGCTGGGCGTCACGGACGATGCTTTGATAGTCCTCGGGCATCGACGCCCGTGGCTCCACGGCAATCGCCTGCACCTGCTGGGCGATAAAGCCATTGGCGGCCACAATCGCCTGGCCTTTGCCACTTTGGGTAAAGTCCACCAGGGCTTTGGCCCACGGGTTGCGGTTCGACGGCGGCAGGTAAAAATACAAGCGGCGTGACAGCGGGTAATCCTCGGTGGCGATCAGGCTGGTCACCGGTAACATCGGCTGTGAGTCACCGTCGACAATCGCCAGCGCCTTGGCCTGGCGCACATACGGCAGGCCGATAAAACCAATGCCTTGCGGGTCATGGCTCACCGCATCGGACAACGCCTCGCTGGATTCGAAGCGCTTGGCGGCCACGGCCAGCGGTTTGCCGCGCCGGTTCAGCACCAGCTCTTTAAAGGTGTCATAGGTGCCGGACTGATCATCCCGGGCATACAGATGAATGGCGCCGTCGACGCCGCCCACATCCTCCCAGTGGCTGACTTCACCATTGAAAATCTGCGCCAGCTGCTCGGTGTTCAAGGTATTCAACGGGTTTTGCGGGTTGAGGATAATGGCCAGGCCGTCGATGGCAATCACGTGCTCGGCCTCTGGGCTTTTCAGGTCGCCCAGGGGTTCAAGGTCCACCAGTTCGCTGTCCTTGATCGGGCGCGAAGCAGCCGCAAGGTCAGCGTTGGATTTTTTCAGTGCGCTGAACCCGGTACTTGAACCGTGGGCTGCGACCTCCACCGTGACGGTTTTGCCCTGACGCGTCTTGCCGATCACCCGTTGTTCATTGGCGCCATCGCCGGGCTCGCTGTGCACCGCCTGCAAGCCCTGGTGCTCCAGCATGCCCTTGACCAACGCAGGTCCAAGCGCCGCACCAATGGTATTAGAACCCTGGATACGCAGGGCGGGGCCTTGGTCGGGAACGGGTAGGGCAGCGGCGGCAGCGTAGAGCGGCAGTATCAACAGGAACAGAACGCGCAGCATCATGCCGGCACCTTCTTAAGCCAAAGGGAGTGCCGCCAGATTAAGTCAGTGGGGTTTCAAAAATATGACTGACGCACAGCAATTCAAAATGTGGGAGCTGGCTTGCCTGCGATTGCAGTGGGCCAGTCATCAAATGGTTGGCTGACACACCGTTATCGCAGGCAAGCCAGCTCCCACATTGAAGTACACAAACCTTGAAATCAGCTCAACTCAAGCCAGATCGGCGCATGGTCCGACGGTTTTTCCAGCCCACGCAAGTCGTAATCCACCCCAGCATCCTTGACCCGCGACACCAGGCCGTTGGACGCCAGGATCACGTCAATGCGCAGCCCACGCTTGGGCTCATCTTCAAACCCACGGCTGCGGTAGTCGAACCAGCTGAAGCGGTCGGCCACGTCCGGGTTCAAGTGGCGGAAGCTGTCGACCAGGCCCCAGTTTTTAAGGCGGGCCATCCACTCGCGCTCTTCCGGCAGGAAGCTGCACTTGCCGGTTTTGAGCCAGCGCTTGGCATTGTCGGCGCCGATGCCGATGTCGATATCTTCCGGCGAAATATTGATGTCGCCCATCACTACCAGCGGCTGGTCATTGCTGAACTGGCTTTCCAGCAGTTGCTGCAAATCTTCGTAGAAGCGTTGTTTGGCCGGGAACTTGGTCGGGTGGTCGCGGCTTTCGCCCTGGGGGAAGTAGCCGTTCATCACGGTGATCGACTGGCCATGCTCGTCGGCGAAAGTGCCCCAGATAAAGCGACGCTGGGCGTCTTCTTCGTCGCTGGCAAACCCTTTGTGCAGGCTCAACGCCGGCTTGCGCGACAGCAGGGCCACGCCGTAATGGCCTTTTTGCCCGTGGTAGTACACGTGATAGCCAAGGGCCTGCACTTCGGCCAGCGGGAACTGGTCATCGTGCACCTTGGTTTCCTGCAGGCCGATCACGTCGGGTTGATGCTTTTCAATCAGCGCCGCCAGCTGATGGGGGCGGGCGCGCAGCCCGTTGATATTGAAGGAGACGATTTTCATGGTCGGCAGTCCAGTCTGGCAAAAGGCCGATGCTAGCCGACAAGTCGGACGGGGGCCAGCGTGGCGGTAGGGCGCATGCACTGCTAATGTCTGGGAACGACTGGTGCTGCACAGGTTCGTACCCATAAGAACGCCATCTTTTGAGTGGCGCCCAGGGAGATTGACTGTATGCCTGACACTTCCACTGCCATTGCTGAAATTCGCCTGCTCAACAGCGACTATTCCCGCGAGGCCCGTTCCTTGTTGTATCAGGCCTATCGGCATGAACCGACCTTCGCTTACATCTTCGAGGCTGAGCGGTCGGGGTACGAACAGCGGGTGCGCGCCACCGTGCGTGAGCTGGTCAAGCAGCATTTTTTCCAGAAGCTTCCTGCCATCGGCCTGTTCGTCAACGACCGGCTGATCGGCATCGCTTTGATTGCGCCACCGCAACGGCGCCTGGGCATCACCGAGAGCTGGGCCTGGCAGTTGCGCATGTGGCTGAGCACCGGCGTGCGCGGCACTCGGCGTTATCTGGATTACCATTACGCAGTGTTGGCGTGCCTGCCGAACGAGTCGGTGCATGTGTTGCCGCTGCTGGGTATTCACCCGCAATTTCAGGGCAAACACTACGGCGAGCAACTGTTGCAGGCGGTGCACAACTGGTGCGCCGAGGACCCGCATTCATCGGGTGTGGTGCTCGATACCGGCAACTCGCGTTATCTGGATTTTTACAAGCGCCAGGGCTATGAGGAAATCGGTGAAGTGGCGGTAGGACCTGTCCTGGAGCATGTGTTTTTTCATCCCAATCCCCAGGCGTTACATGCTGCAACGGCTTGAGACAGAATTATTCAGACAATTCCGGGTTCAAAGAGTCTCCCCAGCTGTGTAGCATCCGCGCCTATGAAGCTTCCAGGAAGATTTACCAGCGGCTTGGTTCTGCTGTTCACAAGCTGCGGCGTATTTGCGCAAAGCGAATTGGACGTGCGCATCAAGCCATCAAACGACGCGTTGAAAGCCAACATCGAAGGCTATATCGGCGGGGTTGGCGATCGTGATGAAGAAGCCTTGCTGCGGTTCAGCCGTGGCGCCGAGGAGCAGGCCCGCAAGGCGGCCCAGGCTCTGGGCTTCTATCAGCCGCAGATTTCCAGTGACGTGAAGGGCGGCAAAAACCCGCGCCTGACCCTCACCATCGACCCCGGCGAGCCGGTGCATCTGCGCAACGTGACCATTCGGGTCGACGGCCCGGCCGCGAGCCTCAAAGCCTTTCGCGTGCCTGCCAGCGACGACCTCAAATCGGGCGCCGTGCTCAACCACGGCAACTACGAAGACGCCAAGCGGCTGATTCAGAATCAGGCTTCGCGCTACGGTTTTTTCAATGGGCGTTTCAGCAGCCAGAAGCTGCTGGTGGACCCGCAAGCCGGTGTCGCCGATATCGAACTCATCTACGACAGCGGCCCGCGCTACACCTTGGGCAAAGTCGGGTTTACCGGCGATACGCCGTTCGATGAAGACCTGCTGCAACGCATGGTGCCGTTCAAAAGCGGCGCCCCTTACGACTCCGAACTGATCGCCGAACTCAACCAGAACCTGCAATCAAGCGGCTTCTTCGAAGGCGTACGCGTGGACGCCAGCCCAACCGCCTCGACCAACGATGTGATCCCGGTGGCGGTCCAGCTCGATACCCGCAAGCCACGCACCATGGGCCTGGGCCTGGGTTACTCGACCGACGTCGGCCCGCGCGGCAAAGCCAACTGGACCCGCCATTGGGTCAACCCGCAAGGCCACAGCTATGGCTGGGAGGCCGAACTGTCGGCGCCACGCCAGAACGTCGGCCTGTGGTATGACATCCCGCTCGACCCGCCGTTGACCGACAAGTTGCGCTTCGCCGGCGGTTACCAGAACGAAGAAATCGCCAACACCGACACCCTGAGTAAATTGCTCACCCTCGGCCCCGAATGGCACAGCAAGCTGCCCAGCGGCTGGACGCGGGTGATCTCGCTCAAATACCAGCGTGAAGAGTATCGCCTGGGCAATGACTCGGGCTTGAGCAACCTGGTGATGCCGGGTATCAACTATTCCTACCTGCGCAGCGATAACCGCATCGACCCGCACAATGGCTATCGCCTGATGTTCGACGCCAAGGTCGCCAAGGAAGGGCTCGGCTCCGACACCAACTTGCTGTACGGCACCGCCACCATCAAGGGCTTGACCACTTTGTGGGACAACCACCGTTTCCTCGGCCGTGCGCAGTTCGGCGGCAGTGCCACCAACGGCTACAAGTCGGTGCCGCCGTCGTTGCGCTTCTTTGCCGGTGGTGACCAGAGCGTGCGCGGCTACGAGTACCAGACGCTGTCACCCGAAAACGATCGCGGTGACCGCATCGGCGGGCGTTACATGGTGGCCTTGAGCGCCGAGTACCAATATTCCATCGCCGAAAAATGGCGCATCGCGACCTTTATCGACCAAGGCAACTCCTTCAACACCCTGGAAATGCCCAGCCTGAAAACCGGCGTGGGTGTCGGTGTGCGCTGGGTGTCGCCAGTGGGGCCGATTCGCCTTGACCTGGCCCATGCCCTCGAAGATCCGGGCGGCATTCGTTTGCACTTTTCCATGGGGCCTGAGCTGTGATGCGTGGTTTGAAAATAGCAGGGCTGGCCATTGTGGCGGTTCTCATGCTGCTGCTGTTGGCGCTGTGGACAGTGCTCGGTACTCAAGCAGGCAGCCGTTGGGCCTTGAGCCAGGTGCCGGGTTTGAGCGTTGAAAATTACCAGGGCCACCTGGGTGGCCAATGGAGCGCCGACCATCTGCTATGGCAGCAGGACGCGAGTCGGGTAGAACTCAATGCTCCGAAGTTTGATTGGTCACCAGGCTGCCTGTTGCGCATGACCCTGTGCATCAACCAATTGGACGTGGAACAGGTCAGCCTGCAATTCCCGCCGAGCAATGAACCGAGCAGTGGCCCGATCACGTTGCCGAATCTGAAGTTGCCGGTTGCCATCCAGTTGGGCGACGTTCGCGTCGGCAGCCTGCTGTTTAATGGCAGTGAGGAACTCAAGGGCCTGCAGTTGGCGGCGCATTGGACGGCTGCTGGCATGCAGATCGATTCGGTGCACCTGCAACGCGATGACCTGGTGCTGGACCTCAACGGCCTGCTGCAACCCACCGGCAACTGGCCGCTGAGCGCCACCGGCAATCTGAGCCTGCCGTATGCTCCGGGCGGCGCGCCGTGGCAGATTGCGCTCAAGGTTGACGGCGACCTGCTCAAGACCCTCAAGCTCGACGCCGACAGCAGCGGCTACTTGCCCGCCAGGCTCAGCGGCGAGCTGCAACCTTTGGTGGAGAACCTGCCCGCGCAGTTGCACATCACGGCGGATGGCTTCAAGCCCAGCGCCGATTTGCCCGACACCTTGCAGCTCAATCAATTGGACCTCACCGCAAAGGGCGACCTGAGCAGCGGCTACCAGTTGCTTGGCCGGGCCGTGCTGCCCGCAGAAAAAGGCCCGGTGGCCTTGCTGTTGCAAGGCAAGGTTGACGCCAAGGGCGCACAGATCGCCGGCCTCGACCTGACTGCCGGTGAGCAGCAAAGCCTCAAGCTCAGCGCCAACCTGGACTGGCAGCAAGGGTTCAGCGCCGACGCGAAAATCAACTGGCTGGATTTCCCCTGGCATCGCCTCTATCCATTGATTGATGAGCCTCAGGTCGCGTTGCGTACGTTCAATGGTGAAGTTTCCTACAAAGACGGCAATTACCTCGGCAATCTCAACGCTGACCTTGACGGCCCAGCGGGTAAATTCAATCTGGTCACGCCATTCAGCGGCGACCTCAAGCAAGTCTTCCTGCCCGAACTCAAACTGACTGCCGGTCAAGGCAAGGCCGAAGGGCACCTGAACCTGCAATTTGCCGACGGCATCGCCTGGGACACTGCGCTGGACTTGTCGGCACTCAACCCGGCGTACTGGGTCGCAGAATTGCCAGGCACCTTGGCCGGGCCATTGCGCAGCAAAGGCGAGTTCAAAAACGAGCAGCTTAAACTGAATGCCGACCTCGACCTCAAGGGCCATTTGCGCGGCCAGACCGCCGTGCTGGCGGCCAAGGCCGAAGGCGCGGGCGAGCAGTGGACCCTGGCCAAGCTGGATATCCGCCTGGGCGACAACCGCATCAATGGCAGTGGCAGTCTGCAGCAACGCTTGGCCGGGCAGATTGACATTAAACTGGCGCGCCTGGCCCAACTGTGGCCGCAGTTGCGCGGGCAAATCAACGGCCGCGTGGATGTAGCCGGTACGCTGAAGGCGCCGCAAGGCAAGCTCGACCTCAAAGGCCAGCAACTGGCGTTTGCGGATAATAAACTGCAAAGCCTCACCCTCGATGCGGCCCTCGACAACGCCCAGCGTGCGAAGATCGACCTCAAGGGCAGCGGCATTCAAGCCGGTGAAACCCAGGTCGGCACCCTGACCGCCAGCGCCCAGGGCGACATCAAGAGCCAGAAGGTGCAACTCGATCTGGCCGGGCCGCTGGTCAAACTCGCCCTGGCCCTGGATGGCAACCTCGACAAAGGCAACTGGCGTGGGCGCCTGGCCAGTGGTGATGTGCAGGCCGGCGGCCAGGATTGGAAGCTGCAAGCCCCGGCGAAAATCGAACGCCTGGCCGACGGCAAGCTGACCTTTGCCGCGCATTGCTGGGTGTCTGGCGGTTCCAGCTTGTGCGGTGAAGACCAGCGTCTGATGCCTGAACCCAAGCTGCGCTACCACCTCAAGCAATTCCCGATCGACAGCTTGGCGGCCTTCTTGCCCAAGGATTTCGCCTGGCAGGGCAAGCTCAACGCCGATGTGCAACTCGACCTGCCCAGCAGCGGCCCTAAAGGCGTGGTCGCGGTGGATGCCAGCGGCGGCACCTTGCGCGTGAAGGACAAAAATCAGTGGGTGGATTTCCCCTACGACACCTTGAAGCTGGAAACCACCCTCAACCCCAAGCGCATCGACACGCAGCTGAATTTTCGCGGTGGCAAGCTCGGCGAGTTGCTGTTGCAGGCGCAGATCAACCCGTTGCCCAAGGACAAGCCGATTACCGGCACGTTCAGCCTCACCGGCCTGGACCTCGCTGTGGCGCGCCCGTTTGTGCCGATGGTGGAAACCCTCAATGGCAAGCTCAACGGTAACGGCCGCATCTCGGGTGGGCTGTTGGCGCCGCAGGTCAACGGCAATGTGAACCTGGTGGACGGCGAAATTTCCGGGCCTGAGCTGCCGATGAGCCTCGAGGGCTTGAATGTGCAGGCGCTGATCGCCGGTGAAAGTGTGCAGCTCAACGGTGGCTGGCGCAGCGGCAAAGACGGGCAGGGCAGCCTCAAGGGCCGCGTCGGCTGGGGCCAGGCCCTGGCGGTGGACCTGAGCCTGCAAGGCTCGAAATTGCCGGTCACGGTTGAGCCCTATGCCAAGCTGGAAGTGGCGCCGGACCTTAAGATCAGCCTCAAGGACGACAAGTTGGCGATTGCCGGCAAGGTGCACATCCCGCGCGGCGATATCACCGTGCGCGAACTGCCGCCGTCGACGGTCAAGGTCTCGGATGACACGGTGATCGTCGGCAGCCAGACCGAGGAGGGCAAGCCGCCGATGGCGATGGCCATGGACATCGACGTCGAGGTGGGTGAAGACCAGCTTAACTTTGCCGGCTTTGGCTTGACTGCCAAGGTTCAGGGCCATGTGCATATTGGCGACAACATGGACACCCGTGGTGAGTTGTGGCTCAACGACGGGCGTTACCGTGCCTACGGGCAGCGCCTCAATGTGCGGCGTGCGCGGCTGTTGTTTGCCGGTCCCTTGGATCAGCCGTTCCTGGATATCGAAGCGACACGGGTGGTCGTGGAGGACTCAAGGACTGTGACTGCCGGTATTCGTTTGAGCGGTAGCGCTGAGCAGCCGACGACGCAGATCTTCTCCGAGCCGTCGATGCCTCAGGAAGATGCGTTGTCGTACCTGGTGCTGGGGCGTTCGCGTAACAACACGGGCGAAGATAACAATATGCTTGCTGAGGCCGCTCTGGGCCTGGGTTTGATGGGCAGTGCGGGGGTGACTTCGGATATCGCCAACAAGCTGGGGATTCAGGATTTCGACCTTGACACCCAGGGCTCCGGGAACAAGACCGCAGTGGTGGCCAGTGGCAAGATTACCGAGAAGCTCAGCTTGCGCTATGGGGTGGGGGTGTTTGAGCCGGCCAATACCATTGCTTTGCGTTACTTGCTGAGCAAGAAGGTGTATCTGGAAGTGGCTAGTGGCGTGGCGAGTTCGTTGGATATCTTCTACAAGCGGGATTTCTAGGGGTTGTATAAGGTAAGAAGTGTGGGAGCTGGCTTGCCTGCGATGGCGGTTTGTCGGTGTACATATCCGTTATTCGGGTAACGGCGGCTTATGGTTCCGCTCTTACAGCGGGTCACTTTTGGCAAACGCCCCAAAAGTAACCAAAAGGTCTTCGCCCCACCACTCGGCACCTCGCCTAGGCTCGGTGTGCCCTCACTCCGGCTTGAATCCGTGGGCCGCCGCGATGGGCCATCCTTGGCCCAGCGCGGCTAACCCGGCGTCCTGCCGGGTTACCCACGGATTCAAGCCTGCGTTCGGCCATCGTGGTTAACGGGGCGCCTCAGATCAAAAGCAAGATCAAGATCTACAGCACGGCGGCCTGAAAGCCGACCTGAGTGGTTAGATCAAAAGCGAAAGCGGATTTGCATACACTGAAGAGCTGCTTTTCTGTGGGAGCTGGCTTGCCTGCGATGCAGACACCTCGGTACATCAGGCACACCGAGTTGATGCTATCGCAGGCAAGCCAGCTCCCACCTTTGACCGAGTATGGCTCTGCTGTTGCTGTTGCTGTTGCTGTTGCTGTTGCTGTTGCTGTTGCTGTTGCTGTTGCTGTTGCTGTTGCTGTTGCTGTTGCTGTTGCTGTTGCTGTTGCTGTTGCTGTTGCTCTGGCCCTTACATCCTTTTCGATGACGAAGTCAGCGGTCTTTTGATCTGCGCTTTTGATCTTGATCTGAAATCGCCCCGTCAAACACGATGGCCGGAATCTGACAGTGATTTGGGGGGTAAACCGGCAGGGATGCCGGTTTAGCCGCGCTGGGCCAAGGATGGCCCATCGCGGCGGCCCCCCAAATCACTGTCGGATTGCGGGCATGCCGAGCCACAGCGAGGCACCGAGTGTTGGGGCGAGGACCTTTTGCTTACTTTTCGGTCCTTCGAAAAGTGAGTCGCTGTAAGAGCGAAACCATAGGCCGCCGTTACCGCAGCAATGGATATGTACCCGACCAAACACCCCCCGGCCAAACCGCTATCGCAGGCAACCCAGCTCCCACAGTTATTTGTGTTTCAAGCCCACCTCTCGCGAAATTACCAAGCAAGCTAATAATTCCATTTGACATTCGCTGCCTAAGCAGTAACATCTTGTCATACATTCACTGCCTAGGCAGTAATAAGGTGACTTCCGATGACCCACTACACCCCTGACAGCTTTCGCAACTGCCACCTCGGCCTGTTGCTGGGCCGGGCGGCGCTGCTCAAGGACCGCATTATCGACACCCATATGGAACCCCACGGCGTCACCGCCGCGCAGTTCAAGGTGTTGATCATCATTGCCCAGTTCGACGTCGATACCCCGGCGGAGCTGTGCCGCCACCTGTCCCTCGACAGCGGCTCCATGACCCGCATGCTCGACCGTCTGGAGCAAAAGGGCCTGCTGGCGCGCAAGCGCTCCGAGCAGGACCGGCGCCAGGTGCAGTTAGTGCTCACCGAAGACGGCCAGCGCCTGGCCGACATGTTGCCGCATATCGGCGCGCAGTCGATGAATGAACTGGCCGGTGCCCTCGAGCCTGGTGAGTTGGAAACCCTGGAAAGAATCCTCAAGAAAATTCTGGTAGCTGCCGGTGACGCCATCGTCCTCCAGCGGGTAGGTAATCAATGAAAACGCGTGCACTCAGCCTGGTGCTGGTGGCGATGAGCATGGCCGGTTGTGCCAACTTCAGCGGCCTCGACACCCAGGGCCAACGTCTCGACGCCAACACGTTGCAAACCGGCAAATCCTTGAGCGGCGTGACCCTGTCCACGGCCGCCTGGCCCACCGCCGACTGGTGGAAAAGCCTCGGCGACCCGCAACTCGACGGTCTGATTCACGAAGCCCTGCAAAACAGCCCTGATATGCAAGTGGCCAGCGCCCGTGCGCACCAGGCCGAAGCCGCCGCTTATGCCGCCGATGCGGCGCGCATGCCAACCCTGGATGCCAGCGCCGGTGTGAGCCGTTCGCGCCTGGCCAAGGACCAGGACCCGCGCGGGCAGGGCGATGCCTATGCCACGGTGCGTAACATCGGCGCCAGCTTCAACTACAACTTCGACCTTTGGGGTGGCCAGCGCGCTGCCTGGGAAGCCGCGTTGGGCCAGGCGCGTGCAGCCGAAGTCGACCAGCAAGCCGCACGCCTGACCCTGGCCGCCAACGTCGCCAAGGCTTACAGCGATTTGGGCCAAGCGCATATCGTGCGTGACCTGGCCAATGACGACCTCAAGCGCACCCGCCAGATGCTCGACCTGAGCAAACGCCGCCTCAGCTCCGGCATCGACAGCGAATACCAGTACCAACAGACCGAAAGCCTGGAAGCCAGCTCCCAGTCGCAGTTGATCGACGCTGAAAAACAACTGCAAAGCGCCAAGATCGCCCTGGCGATATTGCTCGGCAAAGGCCCGGACCGTGGCGGCGAGCTGACGCGCCCGAACGTGTTGAAACCCAGTGCCGTCGCTGTGCCTTCAGTCTTGCCGGCCGAATTGCTGGGCCGTCGCCCGGACCTGATCGCCGCACGCTGGCGCGTGGAGGCCGCGAGTAAAAACGTGGCCGCGAGCAAAACCCGCTTCTACCCCAACCTCAACCTCAGTGCGAGCGCCGGGGCCGAGTCGTTGCTCGGTGATGCGATGTTTGGCTCGGCCAGCCGGTTCTTCAGCATTGCGCCGACCATCTCGTTGCCGATCTTTGACGGTGGCCGCTTGCGTGCCGACCTCGATGCCCGCGACGCCGACTACGACCTGGCCGTGGCCCAGTACAACAAAACCCTGGTGCAAGCCTTGGGCGATATCGGCAACACCCTGATGCAACTGCGCGAAACCGGGCGGCAAATCCAGGCGCAGCAACACGCTGCGGACATCGCCCAGCAGTCTTACGACACCGGCGTACAGCGTTACAGCTCCGGCATCGGTAACTACCTGGATGTGCTCAGCATCGAGCAGCAATTGCTGCAGGCCCAGCGTCAGCTGGCGACCTTGAATGCGGCGCAGATCGACCTGTCGATTCAATTGATGCAAGCCCTGGGTGGCGGATTCAACGCCGATAACGTGGCCGCGACCACGACCAGCCCTGCCACCCGTACGGAATAATTTGAGGTATTTGTCATGGCCACTGCCGAAAACAGCAACGCAACTGAAAAGCCCGATAACAACCCGCGCAAACGCAAAGTCATGCTGATTGGCCTGGCGCTGATCGTCATTCTTGGCGTGGTCGGCGTGTGGGGCTGGTATGAGTTCTACGGGCGCTTCAATGAAAGCACCGACGACGCCTATGTGAACGGCAACGTGGTGGAAATCACCCCGCTGGTCACCGGCACCGTGGTCAGCATCGGCGCCGACGACGGCGACCTGGTCCACGAAGGCCAGGTTCTGATCAACTTCGACCCGAATGACGCCGCCGTCGGCCTGCAAAGTGCCCAGGCCAACCTGGCCCGCACCGTGCGCCAGGTGCGTGGTTTGTACAGCAATGTCGATGGCATGAAAGCCCAGGTCAACGCACAGAAAGCTGACGTGCAAACCGCCCAGGACAACTTCAACCGCCGTAAGACGCTGGCCCAGGGCGGTGCGATCTCCCAGGAGGAACTGTCCCATGCCCGTGACAACCTGACCGCCGCCAAGAACGCCCTGACCAACCTTGAGCAGCAACTGAAAACCACCAATGCCTTGGTGGATGACACGGTGATTTCGTCCCACCCGGATGTGCAAG
Organism: Pseudomonas sp. OE 28.3; assembly: GCF_014268205.2. Classification (NCBI taxonomy): domain Bacteria; kingdom Pseudomonadati; phylum Pseudomonadota; class Gammaproteobacteria; order Pseudomonadales; family Pseudomonadaceae; genus Pseudomonas; species Pseudomonas sp. OE 28.3. The sequence goes on along the minus strand of NZ_CP077082.1, from coordinate 4,251,693 downwards.
CCGCCGCCGCGCAACTGCGTCAGGCCTACCTGACCAACGCGCGCAGCACCTTGATCGCACCGGTCACCGGCTACGTGGCCAAGCGCACCGTGCAACTGGGCCAGCGCGTGCAGCCCGGCACCGCGTTGATGGCGGTGATCCCGCTGGACCAGCTGTGGATCGACGCCAACTTCAAGGAAACCCAGCTGCGCGATATGCGTATTGGCCAGCCGGTGGACATCGAAGCGGACATCTATGGCAGTGACGTGAAATTCAGTGGCACCGTCGACAGCCTCGGCGCCGGCACCGGCAGCGCGTTTGCCCTGCTGCCTGCGCAGAATGCCACCGGTAACTGGATCAAGATCGTGCAACGGGTGCCAGTGCGCATCCACATCAACGCCGACGAGTTGGCCAAGAACCCGCTGCGGGTGGGCTTGAGCACTGTGGTCAACGTCGACCTGCACGACCAAAGCGGCCCGGTGCTGGCGCAACAGGCACCGCAAAAGGCCTCGTTCACCACCAACGTGTATGACCGCCAACTGGCCGAAGCCGATGCCATGATCACGCAGTTGATCCATGACAACAGCCTCGCCGCACCCAAGGCTGTGCAACGCTGATGAGCGCTAACGCCCCCGCGTCCTTTACGCCGCCAAGCTTGCTGATGGCCACTATTGGCCTGTCGCTGGCGACCTTTATGCAGGTGCTCGACACCACCATCGCCAACGTGGCGTTGCCGACCATTTCCGGCAACCTGGGCGTGAGTTCGGAGCAGGGCACCTGGGTGATCACCTCGTTTGCGGTGAGCAACGCCATTGCCTTGCCGCTCACCGGCTGGCTGAGCCGCCGGTTTGGCGAGGTGAAGCTGTTTTTGTGGGCGACCATCCTGTTTGTATTGGCGTCGTTCCTCTGTGGTATTTCCACCTCGATGCCCGAGCTGATTGGCTTTCGGGTGCTGCAAGGCCTGGTCGCCGGGCCGTTGTACCCGATGACCCAGACGTTACTGATCGCGGTTTACCCACCGGCCAGGCGCGGCATGGCCCTGGCGTTACTGGCGATGGTTACGGTGGTGGCGCCGATTGCCGGCCCCATCCTCGGCGGCTGGATCACCGACAGCTACAGCTGGCCGTGGATCTTCTTTATCAACGTGCCCATCGGCATCTTTGCGGTGATGGTGGTGCGTTCGCAATTGAAGAAACGCCCGGTTGTCACCAGTTACCAGCCGATGGATTACGTCGGGTTGTTGAGCCTGATCGTTGGTGTCGGCGCTTTGCAGATCATCCTCGACAAGGGCAATGACCTGGACTGGTTCGAATCCAACTTCATCATCATCGGTGCGGCGATTTCGGTGATTGCCCTGGCGGTGTTCATCATCTGGGAGCTGACCGACAAGCACCCGGTGGTCAACCTGCGGTTGTTTGCCTACCGCAACTTTCGTATCGGCACCATCGTGTTGATCCTGGGCTATGCGGGCTTCTTCGGGATCAACCTGATCCTGCCGCAATGGCTGCAAACCCAGATGGGCTACACCGCCACCTGGGCCGGCCTGGCGGTCGCGCCGATCGGTATTTTGCCGGTGCTGATGTCACCCTTTGTGGGCAAGTATGCGCACAAGTTCGATTTGCGCTTGCTGGCGGGCCTGGCGTTCCTGGCGATTGGCTTGAGCTGCTTTATGCGCGCAGGCTTTACCAATCAGGTGGATTTCACCCATATCGCTTTGGTGCAGTTGTTCATGGGGATCGGCGTGGCGTTGTTCTTTATGCCGACCTTGAGCATCCTGATGTCCGACTTGCCGCCGGCGCAAATCGCCGACGGCGCGGGTCTTGCGACCTTCCTGCGGACCCTGGGCGGTAGCTTTGCGGCATCGCTGACCACCTGGATCTGGATTCGCCGCGCCGACCAGCACCACGCGTACATGAGCGAGAACATGACCACCTACGACTCCGCCACCCGCGATGCATTGCAGGCGCTAGGCGGGGCAGGGCACAAGGCCTATGCGCAGTTGGACCAGATCCTCACCAGCCAGGCGTACATGATGTCCACCGTGGATTACTTCACGTTGCTGGGGTGGATGTTCATGGGCTTGATGTTGCTGGTGTGGCTGGCCAAGCCGCCGTTTGGTGCGAAGGCCGGGCCGGAGGCATCGGGGCACTGACCGACTGGACTCAGTCAATGTGGGAGCTGGCTTGCCTGCGATAGCATCACCTGGGTATGCCTGATGTACCGAGGTGCTTGCATCGCAGGCAAGCCAGCTCCCACACAAGCCAGCTCCCACACAAGCCAGCTCCCACACAAGCCAGCTCCCACACAAGCCAGCTCCCACACAAGCCAGCTCCCACACAAGCCAGCTCCAACACAAGCCAAACCCCACACAAGCCAGCGTTCTGTGTCTCAGGGTTATGCGCCGGGCAACGCCAACTGTGGGTTGACGAAGTCAAACGCCGCCAGCGCAAACCCTTGCTCATCCACCTGCAACGCCCAACCCTGCTTGTCCCAATCCCCCAGCACAATACGCTTGGCCGCCTGGTCACCAATCTGCAGTTTATGAATGGCGGGGCGGTGCGTATGGCCGTGGACCAGGGTGCGCACGCCGAACTGCTGCATCACCCGTGGCACTTCCTCGGGCGTCACATCGACAATATCGTTGGCCTTCATGCGCGTTTGCGCACGGCTCTCGCTGCGCAGCTTGCGCGCCAGCTTGTGGCGGGTGCGCAACGGCAAGTGCCGCAGAATGAACAAAACAATCGGGTTGCGCAGAATGCGCCGCAGCTTCATATAGCCGACGTCGCGGGTGCAGAGGCTGTCGCCGTGCATCAACAGCACGGGCTCGCCATGTAACTGCACGACACTCGGGTCCTTGAGCAAGGTAGCGCCTGCGGCTTTGCAGAACGCCTTGCCGATCAGGAAATCGCGGTTGCCATGCATGATAAAAATCGGGGTGCCGCTGTTGCTCAGCTCGCGTAAAGCCTCGCAGATGGAACGCTGGAAGGCGGTCATCCCATCGTCGCCAATCCAGGCTTCAAAGAAGTCCCCCAGAATGTACAACGCCTGGGCGCCACGGGCGCGGCCGTGGAGCAGATCCAGAAACGCCCGGGTGATATCCGGGCGCTCCTCTTCCAGATGCAAGTCTGAAATCAGCAATATCACCCAACGATCTCGGCTTTCTGGACGATCACGTCTTCTGCTGGAACGTCCTGGTGACCGGCCTTGGAGGTGGTGGACACGCCTTTGATCTTGTCGACCACGTCCTGGCCTTCGGTGACTTTACCGAATACCGCGTAGCCCCAGCCCTGCACGTTCTTGCCGCTGTGGTTGAGGAAGGCGTTGTCGGCGACGTTGATGAAGAACTGCGCGGAGGCCGAATGCGGCTCCATGGTACGGGCCATGGCGACGGTGTACTTGTCGTTGGAAAGGCCGTTGTCCGCTTCGTTCTGGATGCTTGGACGCTTGTCTTTCTTTTCTTTCATGCCTGGCTCGAAACCGCCGCCCTGGATCATGAAGTTGCCGATGACACGGTGGAAAACGGTGTTTTCGTAGTGGCCGGCGTTCACGTACTCGATGAAGTTGGCGACGGTGATCGGCGCTTTCTCGGCGTTCAGCTCGATGACGATGTCACCGTGGTTGGTGGTCAGTTTGACTTGAGTCATGTTCACTACTCTTTTCAGGGAATTCGTGGGTTTGGACGCCAAGGCGCCGCTACCGGTTTGGCTAAATGTGTGCCAAGGCGCGCAGTTTAGCGTGCCCGGCAGGAATTTCGAGGTGGTTTTTTACCGCCGGTGCATTAAATGCAGCAGTTTTCGGTGCTGCTCTGTCAGGTACTTGACAGCATCGGCTATGATATCGCCTTTGTTTTATCTGGCCCCAACCGGCCACGAACCTGTCTGTTCAAGGATCCTATGAGCAAGCCCACTGTCGACCCTACCTCGAATTCCAAGGCCGGACCTGCCGTCCCGGTCAATTTCCTGCGCCCGATCATCCAGGCGGACCTGGATTCGGGCAAGCACACGCAGATCGTCACCCGCTTCCCGCCAGAGCCCAACGGCTACCTGCACATCGGTCACGCCAAGTCGATCTGTGTGAACTTCGGCCTGGCCCAGGAGTTCGGTGGCGTCACGCACCTGCGTTTCGACGACACCAACCCGGCCAAGGAAGACCAGGAATACATCGACGCCATCGAAAGCGACATCAAGTGGCTGGGCTTCGAATGGTCCGGTGAAGTGCGCTATGCGTCCAAGTATTTCGACCAGTTGTTCGACTGGGCCGTCGAGCTGATCAAGGCCGGCAAGGCCTACGTCGACGACCTGACCCCGGAGCAGGCCAAGGAATACCGTGGCACGCTGACCGAGCCGGGCAAGAACAGCCCGTTCCGTGACCGTTCGGTAGAAGAGAACCTCGACTGGTTCAACCGCATGCGCGCCGGTGAGTTCCCGGACGGCGCCCGCGTGCTGCGCGCCAAGATCGACATGGCCTCGCCGAACATGAACCTGCGCGACCCGATCATGTACCGCATCCGCCACGCCCATCACCACCAGACCGGTGACAAGTGGTGCATCTACCCGAACTATGACTTCACCCACGGTCAGTCGGACGCCATCGAAGGCATCACCCACTCCATCTGCACCCTGGAGTTCGAAAGCCATCGCCCGCTGTATGAGTGGTTCCTCGACAGCCTGCCGGTTCCGGCGCACCCGCGTCAGTACGAGTTCAGCCGCCTGAACCTGAACTACACCATCACCAGCAAGCGCAAGCTCAAGCAGTTGGTGGACGAAAAGCACGTGCATGGCTGGGATGACCCGCGCATGTCCACCCTGTCGGGTTTCCGCCGTCGCGGCTACACCCCGGCGTCGATCCGCAGCTTCTGCGACATGGTCGGCACCAACCGCTCCGACGGCGTGGTCGATTACGGCATGCTCGAGTTCAGCATCCGTCAGGACCTGGACGCCAACGCGCCGCGTGCCATGTGCGTATTGCGCCCGTTGAAAGTCGTGATCACCAACTATCCGGAAGACAAGGTCGACCACCTCGAACTGCCGCGTCACCCGCAGAAAGAAGAACTTGGCGTGCGCAAGCTGCCGTTCGCGCGTGAAATCTACATCGACCGTGATGACTTCATGGAAGAGCCGCCGAAAGGCTACAAGCGCCTGGAGCCTAACGGCGAAGTGCGCCTGCGCGGCAGCTACGTGATCCGTGCCGATGAAGCGATCAAGGACGCCGATGGCAACATCGTCGAACTGCGATGCTCCTACGACCCGGAAACCCTGGGCAAGAACCCTGAAGGCCGCAAGGTCAAAGGCGTCGTTCACTGGGTGCCGGCTGCTGCCAGCATCGAGTGCGAAGTGCGCCTGTACGATCGTCTGTTCCGTTCGCCGAACCCTGAGAAGGCTGAAGACAGCGCCAGCTTCCTGGACAACATCAACCCTGACTCCCTGCAAGTTCTCACGGGTTGTCGTGCCGAGCCATCGCTTGGCGACGCACAGCCGGAAGACCGTTTCCAGTTCGAGCGCGAAGGTTACTTCTGCGCGGATATCAAGGACTCCAAACCTGGTCATCCGGTCTTCAACCGTACCGTGACCTTGCGTGATTCGTGGGGCCAGTGATTCTCTAAGGAAGCCGTTGTGCTAACGATCTACAACACACTCAGCAAGACCAAAGAAGTCTTTAAGCCGCTGGACGGCAACAAGGTGCGCATGTACGTGTGCGGCATGACCGTGTACGACTACTGCCACATCGGCCACGGCCGCAGCATGGTTGCCTTCGACCTGGTGACCCGCTGGTTGCGTTTCAGCGGCTATGACTTGACCTATGTGCGCAACATCACCGACATCGAAGACAAGATCATCAACCGGGCGCGCGAGAACGGCGAACCGTTCGATGTGCTGACCGAGCGCATGATCACCGCGATGCACGAGGATGAAGCGCGTCTGAACATCCTCAAACCGGACATGGAGCCGCGCGCCACGGATCACATTCCGGGCATGTTGAGCATGATCCAGACCCTGATCGACAAGGGTTACGCCTACGCCCCAGGCAATGGCGACGTGTACTACCGCGTCGCCAAGTTCATGGGTTATGGCAAGTTGTCGCGCAAGAAAATCGAAGACCTGCGCATCGGCGCACGTATCGAAGTCGACGAAGCCAAGCAGGATCCACTGGATTTTGTGCTGTGGAAAGGCACCAAGCCCGGCGAGCCGAGCTGGGAATCGCCGTGGGGCGCCGGGCGTCCGGGCTGGCACATCGAATGCTCGGTGATGTCCACCTGCTGCCTGGGCGAGACCTTCGATATTCATGGCGGCGGCAGCGACCTTGAGTTCCCGCACCACGAAAACGAAATCGCCCAAAGCGAAGCCGCCACCGGCAAGACCTACGCCAACGCCTGGATGCATTGCGGCATGATCCGCATCAATGGCGAGAAGATGTCCAAGTCCTTGAACAACTTCTTCACCATCCGCGATGTGCTGGAAAAGTACCACCCGGAAGTGGTGCGCTACCTGCTGGTGTCGAGCCACTACCGCAGCGCCATCAACTACTCGGAAGACAACCTCAAGGACGCCAAAGGCGCCCTGGAGCGTTTCTACCATGCGTTGAAAGGCCTGCCTGCCGTGGCGCCGGCCGGCGGCGAAGCCTTCGTGGCACGCTTTACCGAGGTCATGAACGACGACTTCGGCACGCCGGAAGCCTGCGCGGTGCTGTTCGAGATGGTGCGTGAGATCAACCGTCTGCGTGAGAGTGATCTTGATGCAGCCGCTGGTCTTGCTGCGCGCTTGAAAGAGCTGGCCAGCGTGTTGGGTGTACTGCAGATGGAAGCCGATGACTTCCTGCAAGCCGGCGCCGAAGGGCGTGTAAATGCCGCTGAAGTAGACGCGTTGATTCAAGCGCGCCTGGCTGCCCGTGCAGGCAAAGACTGGGCGGAGTCCGACCGTATCCGTGACCAACTGACCGCGATGGGTGTGGTGTTGGAAGACGGGAAGGGCGGCACAACGTGGCGGTTGGCTGATCAGGCTTGATCGGTAAACCCTGAATAAAAAAACGCCCCGACTGGTTCGGGGCGTTTTTTATTGTGCAAGCGTGGCTCGTTCCCACGCTCTGCGTGGGAACGCCGCCCTGGACGCTCTGGGTCCTGCTTTTGGCAAACACCTCAAGCCCTGTGCAAGGTGACGCGGAGCGTCACGGGATGCATTCCCACGCAGAGCGTGGGGACGATCAATGTGGGCTGTAACGCTAATGTTAATTTAATCCTCCGGTGTAATAAGCGAGTATTGCCAAATGTTACCCTGGGTTTTCCGGCGGCTGTCTGCGCCGCTTTTTTAGTGCGAGGCTGTATGCGAAGTTGGTTGAGCCGCTACCGTTACGTCATCCTTTTCTGGCTGTGCTTCGGCGTGTTCCGCACCTCCCTGGCCGACTGGAACCCCATCCCATCCGGGTCGATGCGCCCGACGTTGCTTGAGGGCGATGTGGTGCTGGTCAACCGTGTGGCGTATGACCTCAAGTTGCCGCTTACGGATATATCCCTGGCCAAGCTGGATGACCCAAAACGCGGTGATGTGGTGACTTTCTCATCACCCAAGGACGGTATGCGTTTGATCAAGCGCATCGTCGGCATTCCCGGCGATACCCTGGAAATGAAAGATGAAGTGCTGTGGGTTAACGGCACGCCGGCTACCTACAGTGATGGCCAGGACATCAGCGAACCGATCGTGCCAGGCCAGACAGTGCCGGGTATCAAGCTGATCGAGCATGCGAGCAACAGTCAGCGCACCATTCAGTTCATGCCCACGGTTCGGGCATTGCGAAATTTCGGCCCGGTCACGGTGCCTGCCGACAGTTATTTCATGCTGGGTGACAACCGCGACAACCGCGACAACAGCGATGACTCGCGCTACATCGGCTTTGTGCCACGCCGCTTGTTGATCGGGCACGCGCATCATGTGCTGGCATCTGCGCAAATCCTCGATCATTGGATGCCGCGCTTGAACCGCTTCGGCGCGCCGATCCTGTAATTACGCCTTGGCGCCCAGTGCGCGAACTGCAAACCCTGCGATGTTAGCCAACTGCTCGACGCTAGCGCCGCCCTTACCGGCAATCTTCATGCCGCTAAGGGTGGCCATCAGAAAGTCGCAGGCGGCCGGCAAATCGGTGCCGGGAACGAGTTCACCCTGTTCCTGCGCACATCTCAGGGTCTGCTCAAATGCACGGCGCAAACGCTCGGCGCTGTGTGCGGTGAGCTGATTGATTTCCTCATCTTCCTGGCCAAACTCACAGATCGCATTGACGCCCATGCACCCGGCCGTGCCTTCGCGAAGGGCGCGGGTGGCGAAGGAGTTCAGGGTGTCGTGCAGGCCTTGCAGCGGTGTCGGGCCTTGGCCCAGACGCTCGATCAGGTCGTCGACGCCCGTGCGCTGATACTCGGCCATGGCCTGCAGGTACAACTGGCGTTTGTCGCCAAAGGTGTTGTACATGCTCTGGCGGCTCAGCCCCATGGCCTGCATCAGTTCTTCGGTTGAGGCGGCGGCAAAACCCTTGTCGCAAAATACGCGGATGGCGTGTTGCAGCACCTGGTCGCGGTCGAAGGCTCGGGGTCTTGCCATGGGGTACCTCTGGAAAGTGAAGGGTCAGGCCAGGTAGCCACCGTCGATGCTCAGGCTGGCGCCGGTCACAAAGGCAGCTTCTTCAGACGCGAGGTAGGCGACCATGCCGGCGATTTCGTCAGCCGTGCCTGTACGGCCCAAGGGCACCAGGCTTTTGATCAGGTCGGCATGCGGCGCGTCTGCCGGGTTCATGTCAGTGCTGGTCGGGCCGGGCTGGACGTTATTGACGGTGATGCCGCGCGGGGCAAAATCAATCGCCAGGCCGCGGATCATACCGGCGATCGCCGCCTTCGTCATGCTATAGACGCTGGAGCCCGGAAAGGCTGAGCGCTGCGCTACGACGCTGCCCACGCTGATGATCCTGTCACCACTGCGCATCACTGCTGACGCGGCTTTCGCGGCGGCGAATGTCGCGCGTACATTCACGGCGAACATGCGGTCGAAGTCTTCCAGGCTGAATTCGTCCACGCTGCCGAGCTGCAAGATCCCGGCATTGTTAACCAGGATATTCAGCGTGCCGAAATGCGCAACGGTAGTGGTCACGGCTCGGGCAATCGCCACCACATCGGCGCTGTCCGCCTGAATGGCCAGGGCTGTGCCGCCTTGGCTTTGAATCTGGCCGACCAGTGCCTGCGCCTTGTCAGCCGACGCGGAATAGGTGAAGGCCACTGCCGCGCCTTCAGCCGCCAGGCGCCGTACGATGGCTTCGCCGATGCCACGGGAGCCGCCGGTTACCAGGGCGACTTTGTCAGTAAAACGTGCGAGATGAGCGGTCATGGGTGTGCCTGTTTTTAGTGGATTAATAAATCCACTAAACCGTATCAGGCCAATTCCAATGCGCCAAGCTATTTATGGATTATTTAATCTTTAACTAGGGCGCGACATTTTTGCCTTACCTTTGGAGGCTCGGCTCGCACACTGAAACTGACGGTGAATTGAATGGATTGTATTTTCTGCAGCATTGTCCGCAAGACGTCCCCGGCCCATATCCTCTGGGAAGACGACCAGCATATGGCGTTCCTGTCGATCTTCCCCAATACGCCTGGTTTCAGCGTGGTGATCCCCAAACAGCATTACGGCAGCTACGCGTTCGCGCAGTCGGATGCGGTGTTGTCCGCGCTGATTGTGGCGACCAAGAAAACCGCACTGCTGATTGATCGGGCGTTTCCCGATGTGGCGCGCACGGGGATGATGCTCGAAGGCTACGGCGTGGACCATCTGCATGCGAAGCTGTTTCCCATGCACGGCACGGGGCAGGACAGCGCGTTCAAGCCCATCAGCTCCAAAGTCGACAAGTTTTTTGCGGCGTATGAGGGTTACATCTCATCCCACGATTTTGTGCGGGCCGATGATGGGGAACTGGCAGCGTTGGCGACGCACATCCGCTCGTTCGCCTGACGCAAAAACCAATGTGGGAGCTGGCTTGCCTGCGATGGGGGCCTATCAGTCACAGCAACATTGACTGATACACCGCTATCGCAGGCAAGCCAGCTCTCGCAGATCAATCAGCGGCGGCTGCTGACCTCGGCAGGCACATCATCACCGGCCATGCGCTTGCGAAACAGCGCCGTGCGCGCCAACAGCAGTGTGGTAACAGGCACCGTGATCGCCAACAAAATCGGAATCAACCAACCGTGCAGCACCGGCCCGGACTTGAGCACCGAAAAGTAGATAATCGACGCCAGCGCCACGCACCACGCGCCCAGTGTGGAGGCCAGTGCCGGTGGGTGCATGCGCTGGAAGAAGTCCTTCATGCGCAACAACCCGATCGCGCCAATCAGCGCAAACAGGCTGCTGAGCACCAGCAACACGGCCACGATCACTTCAACCCATAACGGCATCATTCAATCACCTCGCCACGCAGCAGGAATTTCGCCAGGGCGAACGACCCGACAAAGCCAAACAGCGCAATCAGCAGCGCCGCTTCAAAGTAGGTGTCACTGGCATAACGAATGCCGAGCACCAGCATCATCAGCATCGCCAGGATGTACAGGTAGTCCAGCGCCAGAACCCGGTCTTGCGCGGACGGGCCTTTGAACAGGCGCACCAGCGTCAGCACCATCGCCAGCGAGAACAGGAACAGGCTGACCAGGATTGCATTGGAGAGCAGGGGGCTCATTCGAAGATCTCCATCAGGGGCCGCTCGTAGGCGCGTTTGAAGTGCTCGATAAACGGTGCTTCATCGTCCAGGTCGAACACGTGCAGCAGCAGGATGCTGCGGTCCAGGGCCAGTTCCGACCACACTGTGCCAGGCGTCACGCTGGTGATCATCGACAGGACGGCCAGGCCGTTGGGGTCACGCAGGTCGAGCGGGATTTTGATAAAACGTGAACGCGGCGGGCGGGGTCCGCACGTCAGTACGCCCCAGGCCACTTGCAGGTTGGACACGATCACGTCGCGACCCACCACGAAGAACAAGCGAATGATGATGCCGGGGCGGCGAATGCGCACCGGCAGCGGGCGCAGCGGCGCCATCAGCAGCGGCGCGAGAAAGCCCAGCACCGCGCCCAGCAACAGGTTGCCGGGGCTGACCGACAGGTTCAACACCAGCCACAGCACCCACAATGCCAGCGATAGCCACGGGGCAGGGAACAGGCGCTTCATGGCTGCACCTCCAGGGCGGCGGCTCTGGATTCAGGGCTCAGCACCGGGCGCGTGGCCATCACCGCCATCACGTAATGCTCCGGGTTATTCAGGCTCTCGGCCGTGGCCTGGGTGTAGCGCATCAGCGGTTCGGCCTTGAAGGTCAGGAGAATGCTCAGGCCGAGCAGGAAGAAGATCGGCACACACTCGTAGCGGCGCAGCAGCGGCGATGGGCGCTCCTCCGGTGTCCAGAAGCGCTGGATGCCAAGGCGGGCGAAGGCGATCAGCGAAGCCAGGCCCGACAAGATCAACAGCGCCACTAAACCCCAGGCTGCCGGGCGGATCGGCTCATCCACCGCGTTACCCAGGCCCATTGGGTTGACCAGCGCGCTCAACAGGCTGAGCTTGCCAATAAACCCGGACAACGGCGGCATGCCAATAATCAGCAGTGCGCAGGCGATAAAGCTCAAGCCCAGGAAGGCCATGGTCCAGGGGATCACCTGGCCGACCACGGCTTTCTGCTCGTCATCCAGGTTGACGCCGGGACGTGGGTGCAACGACTCCATGGCTTTGGGCAGCGCGTCGATTTCTTCATCCAGCGGCAGATCATTGGCCGAGCGCGAACGCTCGATCAGCTCGGCCAGCAGGAACAGCGCGCTCAGCGCCAGGGTCGAGCTGACCAGATAGAACAGCGCCCCGGCGGTCAGGCTTGGCTGGGCAAAGCCCACCGACGACAGCAGGATCCCGGCCGACACCAGGATGCTCAGGCTGGCCATCCGCTCCAGGCGCTGCGCAGCCACCATGGCCAGCGCCGCGCAGACGATGGTCGCCATGCCGCCGTACACCAGCCAGTCGCCGCCAAACAGCGCCGATGCACCGGCTTGCCCGGAGAACAGCAAGGTCCACAGACGCAGCACGGTGTACACGCCGACCTTGGTCATGATCGCAAACATCGCCGCCACCGGTGCGCTGGCCGAGGAGTAGGCGGGTGCCAGCCAGAAGTTCAGTGGCCACATGCCGGCCTTGGCCAGGAATGCAGTGGCGAGGATCGCCGCGCCAGCATGCAACAGGCCGCGATCGGCTTGCGGTACCAGCGGGATTTTCAGCGCCAGGTCAGCAAAGTTCAGCGTGCCGGTGACCCCGTAGATCATCGCCGCGCCAATCAGGAACAGCGACGACGCCAACAGGTTGATCGCAATGTAATGCAGCCCCGACGACACCCGCGCGCGGCCGGAGCCGTGCAGCATCAAGCCATAGGACGCCGCCAGCAGCACCTCGAAGAACACGAACAGGTTGAACAGGTCCGCCGTCAGGAATGCACCGTACAAACCCATCAGCTGGATCTGGAACAGCGCGTGGAAACTGGTGCCGGCGCGATCCCAACGGGCCATGGCGAACAGCAGCGCGCTCACACCGATAATGCCGGTGAGCACCAGCATCATCGCCGACAGTTGGTCCACCACCAGCACAATGCCGAAGGGCACCTGCCAGTTGCCCGGCAGGTACACGCCAATCGAGCCGGGGCCGCCTTGTTGCGTCCAGTACAGCAGCAGGATGGCGACACCCAGGCCGATGATGCTGGAGAACAGGTTGATCCTGGCTTTCAACGGGCGGCGTTTTTCGCCGAGCATCAGCATCAGCGCGGCGGTCAGCAACGGCAGCAGGATCGGCGCGACGATCATTTGATTCATCCACGTCATTCCTTTGGCTCCCGACCGTCCACATGGTCAGTGCCGGTCAGCCCACGGGAGGCCAGCAGCACCACCAGAAACAAGGCCGTCATGGCGAAGCTGATCACGATGGCCGTGAGTACCAGGGCCTGGGGCAGCGGATCGGTGTAGTTGAGCAGGTCTTGCGGCACGCCGTCCTTGATGATCGGCTCTTTACCGATAAACAGGCTGCCCATGCTGAAGATGAACAGGTTGACCCCATACGACAGCAGGCACAGGCCCATGACGACCTGGAACGTTCGTGGGCGCAGGATCAACCAGACGCCGGAGGCCGCCAGCACTCCAATGGCAATTGCGATGACTTCTTCCATCAGGCGGCTCCTTCGGTTGCGGCAACGGCCTTGGGCTGGTTGCTCGGTTTATGCGCTCGCACCGACTGGTGACCGAGGGCGGTGAGCATCAACAGCGTGGAGCCGACGACCATGGCGTACACGCCAACGTCGAAGAACAACGCGCTGGCAATGTGGATATCGCCCAGCAGCGGCAGGCTGAAGTGCCAGGTGTGGGTGGTGAGGAACGGGTAACCGACGAACAGCGCGCCGAGCCCGGTCAAGGTGGCCGAAAGCAGGCCGAAGCCCATCCAGCGCATCGGCCTCAGGCTCATCTGCGCTTCGACCCATTGGGTGCCGGCGACCATGTATTGCAGGATAAACGCCACCGACATCACCAACCCTGCGACGAAACCGCCGCCCGGCTGGTTGTGGCCGCGCATGAACAGGTAGAACGACACCACCAGCGCAATCGGCAGCAGCAGGCGCACCAGTACCGCCGGCACCATCATAAAGCCCAGGGCGGTATCGCTGGCCTGGCGCGGGTTGACCAGGTCGGTGGCCACGTCCGGCGCCAATTGGCGCTGTTGTGGCGGCAACTCCATGCTTTCCTTGGACGGGCGGAAGCGGCGCAGCAGGGCGTAGACGGTCAGCGCCACGGCGCCGAGCACGGTGATTTCGCCCAAGGTATCAAAGCCGCGGAAGTCCACCAGCATCACGTTCACCACATTGCTGCCGCCGCCTTCGGGCAGCGCGCGGCTCAGGTAAAACGAGGAGATATCGTTGGGCGTCTGGCGGGTCAGCATTGCGTAGGAGAGCAGCGCCATGCCGCCACCGACCACGGTGGACAACAGGAAGTCGCGCAGGCGACGGATGCGCGCCTTGCGCAACGAGCTCGGCAGTGGCGAGACTTCTTCGATCCGTCGTGGCAACCAACGCAGGCCCAGCAAAATCAGCACGGTGGTGACCACTTCGACCACCAGTTGCGTCAGGGCCAGGTCCGGCGCCGAGAACCACACGAAGGTCACGCAGGTGACCATGCCGCACACACTGACCATGGTCAGGGCTGCCAGCCGGTGGTACTTGGCTTGCCAGGCGGCGCCCAGCGCACAGGCGATGGCCAGCAACCACAGGGTCACGAACACGATGGAGCCGGGGATCTTCGGCCGGTCGCCCCAACTGAGGCCGCTGTTGAGCATCGGGATCAACCCGGCAACCACCGCTGCCAGCACCAGCAGGAACAATTGGGTTTGCAGGCGTTTGGTGCTGATGCGTTTTTCGATACGGCGCACGCCGCGCATCATCACCACCAGGCTGCGCTCGAACATGCGCTTGCCGTTGAAGTAACTGATGATCGGCGGGTATTTGAAACGGCCACGCTTGAGCTGTTTGCGCAGCAGCAGGTACAGCACGATGCCGCCGGACATGGCCACTAGGCTCATGATCATCGGCGCGTTCCAGCCGTGCCAGATGGCCAGGCTGTATTCGGGCAGTACCCCGCCGACCACCGGCAGTGCGGCGGCGGCGAGGATCGAACCGACCACCTGGGCCGGGAAGATGCCCACCAGCAGGCAGGTAAACACCAGCAGCTCCACCGGCGCGCGCATCCAGCGCGGTGGCTCGTGGGGCGTGTGGGGCAGGTCGGTCGCGGGCGGGCCGAAGAACACGTCGACGGTAAAGCGCAGGGCATAGGCCACGCTGAACGTACCGGCGATGGTCGCGATCACCGGCAGGGCGATTTCTACCCACTTTGTCGCCGAGATAAATACCGTTTCGGCGAAGAACATCTCTTTGGACAGGAAACCATTGAGCAACGGCACGCCGGCCATGGACGCACTGGCCACCATCGCCAGGGTCGCAGTAAACGGGATCAGCCGCACCAGGCCACTGAGCTTGCGGATATCCCGCGTGCCGCTTTCGTGGTCGATGATGCCGGCGGCCATGAACAGCGAGGCCTTGAAAGTGGCGTGGTTGAGGATATGGAACACCGCAGCGACGGCGGCCAGCGGGCTGTTGAGGCCCAGCAGCAAGGTGATCAGCCCGAGGTGGCTGATGGTGGAATAGGCCAGCAGGCCCTTGAGATCATTCTGAAACATGGCGCAGTAAGCGCCGAGGAGGAGGGTGAGTGCGCCGGCACCGCCGACGATCCAGAACCATTCTTCGCTGCCGGACAGCGACGGCCACAGGCGGGCCAGCAGGAACACGCCGGCCTTCACCATCGTCGCCGAGTGCAGGTAGGCCGAAACCGGCGTGGGTGCCGCCATGGCGTGGGGCAGCCAGAAGTGGAAAGGGAACTGCGCGCTCTTGCTCAAGGCGCCGATCAGCACCAACGCGAGCATCACCGGGTACAGCGAATGCGCGCGAATCTGATCGCCCGCCGCCAGCACCAGGTCCAGGTCATAGCTGCCGACGATATGCCCCAGCAGCATCACACCCGCCAGCAGGCACAAGCCGCCGGCGCCGGTGACCATCAGCGCCATATAGGCGCCGCGCCTGGCATCGGCGCGGTGGTGCCAATAGCCGATCAGCAGGAACGAGAAGAGGCTGGTCAGTTCCCAGAAGAACACGATCTGGATCAGGTTGCCGGAGATCACCAGCCCGAGCATGGCGCCCATAAACGCCAGGAAAAACGCAAAGAAGCGCGGCACCGGGTCATCCGGCGACATGTAATAGCGCGCATACAGCGCCACCAGTGTGCCGATGCCCAGCACCAGCATCGAGAACAACCAGGCAAACCCGTCCATGCGCAGCACGAAGTTGAGCCCGAGGCTGGGCAACCACATGAATTCTTCGCGGATCACGCCACCGTGGGCGATCTGAGGGTAGAGCAAAGCGACTTGAATGGTGCCGACCAGGGCCACAAGGCCGGCCAACAGGGATTCGGTGTTACGTGCATTATGCGGCAGCAAGGCCGCCAGACAGCTGCCGATAAAAGGCAGAAGCAGTAGAACTATCAGGGACATAGGCTTCTAATCTGCGGGAGTTTGGGATGCATCATACGTGCCGCTTTCTCGATCACCAAACGGCAAGATGTGGCAGGATCCTACAAGGTAGGCCGAAACCTCCCGTTTGGCATTATTTCGAACCGGATCGTTCCCACGCTCTGCGTGGGAATGCCGCCCTGGACGCTCCGCGTCCCAACTGCTTATGCAGCCGTGAGCCTTGCGCAAGGGTGACGCGGAGCGTCACAGGATGCATGCCCACGCAGAGCGTGGGAACGATCGGACCTGACGGGTCAGGGGGCTTCCTGTTCCAGTTCGATTGATTTTTCAGCTTCTCGCTGATTGCGTGTCTTCATCTCACTCACAATCACCGCCGCCACAATCAACGCCGCACCGACCATCGCAATCGGCGGAAAACGCTCCCCGGCAATCCGCCCGATCACGCCGGCCCATACCGGTTCGCCGGCATAGATCAACGTGGCACGGGTTGGCGAAACACTCTGCTGCGCCCAGTTCATCGCCACCTGAATCACCGCACTGGTCAAACCCAGGCCCACTGCACTGAACAACAGTAACCAGGAGAAGCCCGGCAGCGCCTCGCCCATCGGCACCACCATCAGGAACGACAGCAACGAGGCCGTGGCCAGTTGCACCACGGTCACTCGCCGCACATCCACCTGCCCGGCATAGGCGCCAATGAGGATAATTTCGGCGGCCACCGCGATTGCGCAGATCAGTGTGGCAATTTCACCGGGGCTGAAGTTCAGAGAGGCACCCGTCGGGCCTGTAAGCAGCATCAACCCGGTAAACGCCAACATGATGCCAATGCTCGGCATCAGGCCTGGGCGACGCCCCAGCACCAGCCACTGCAACAGCGGTACGCAAGGTACATAAAGCGCTGTAATGAACGCCGACTGGCTGCTTGGAATGGTCTGCAGGCCAATGGTCTGCATGCCGTAGCCGAACATGATCGAGGTGCCGATGAATGCGCCGGCTTTCAACTCGAATAAGGTCAGGCCACGCAACGTGCGCAACGAAAAGAACCCCACCACAATCGCCGCCGCCGCAAACCGCAGGCCCACGAAAAACATCGGCCCGCTGACGGTCATGGCGTGTTGCACGAGCAAAAACGTGCCGCCCCAGATCATGGTGATCACCACCAGGATGCATTCGGCTTTGCTGAAACGGTTGAAACGTGGGGCGGCGTTCGGGGCGGTCATGGCGGCTCGGTCTTGCAAGGGAAAGGCACGGACCGCACAATGCGCCGCACGCTGGGCAGTATACTGCGCACACCCACCCATTGAGCAATATAGTGCACAAAGAAAATCCACAACGGGCCTCGGTCCTGCAACACGTCAGCCAGAACGTCCGCCGGCTGCGCCATGCTGCGGATCTGAGCCAGACCGCACTCTCGGAAAAGTCCGGGGTCAGCCGGCGCATGCTGGTGGCCATCGAGGCGGGCGAGAAGAATGTCAGCCTGTCCACGCTGGACCGCGTCGCCGAAGCCTTGGACGTGGCCTTCAGCGACCTTATCCAGGCCCCGGATGCCGGTGATCACAGCCGCATCAACGAGCTGGCCTGGGCCGGCGATATCCCCGGTAGTAAAGCGGTGCTACTGGCCAAGGCCACGGCGCGGCGTGAAGTCGAGTTGTGGGAGATGCACCTGGAACCGGGTGATCGCTACAGCCCCGACCCCGACCCGGACGGCTGGAGCGTGCAGCTGTTTGTGTTCGAAGGCTGCCTGACCTTGCTGGTGGGCGAGGAACAAAAACACGTGGCGGCCGGTGAGTTCTACATGTTCGCCAGCCGCAACGTGCACGGCTATCGCAATGACGGCGATGTTGCCGTGCGGTTTGTGCGCAACGTGGTGATCTAACTGTTGGCCCGGCAACAGTGGATGCACACTTTGTTGGTTTGAAACGCGCTCAACAGCCTCTTAAAGCCAGCAACCGCCTGATTTTGCTGACGATTAAATTCAGGCATGACTCCTGCAATTGCTCCGGTAACCCATCGGAGCCTGGAGTCGGCCCATGTCAGCCCACCCTCAACAACCTGCCCATATCATCCGCTCGGATGCCGAAGCCATTGAAGTCGCGACGCGCTTGGCCGCGCGGTTTGCCGTTGACGCCAGCGTGCGCGACCGCGAGCGGCGCCTGCCGGTGGCCGAGCTTGATGAGTTTTCTGCCAGCGGCTTGTGGGGCATCACCATTCCCAAGGCCTACGGCGGCGCCGAGGTGTCTTACGTAACGGTGGTCGAGGTGATCAAGTTGATCTCCGCCGCCGACCCGTCGCTGGGGCAAATCCCGCAAAACCACCTGGGCGTGGTGGACATCCTGCTGCAAACCGCCAGCGAGGAACAAAAGCGTCACTATTTCGGCAAGGTCTTGGCCGGCTATCGTTTCGGTAATGCCTTTTCTGAAGCCAAGAGCAAAAACGCCGGCACCTTCGACACTCAGATTCGTTTTGACGGCGACACGGCCTCTATCAACGGCGAGAAGTTCTACTGCACCGGCGCGCTGTTTGCCCACCTCGTGCCCACGGTCGGCAACAACGAGAACGGCCAGGCGTTTATTGCCTTTGTCGAACGCGATGCGCCGGGCCTAACCGTGATTGATAGCTGGGATGGCTTCGGCCAGCGCACCACCGCCAGTGGCGGCGTGACCCTCGACGGCGTCAGCGTGCCCCTTAGCGCGATCATTCCTGCGCACCAAGCCTTCGACCAGCCCACCGCCAACGGCCCGATCTCGCAGATTATCCAGGCTGCCGTCGACACCGGCATCGCCCTGGGTGCCCTCGAACAGGCAAAAATCTACGCCCGCCAAGCTCGCCCCTGGATCGACAGCCAGCAGGATCACGGCTGGCAAGACCCGTTCACCATCGCGGCCATTGGCGATCTGCAATGGCGCGTGCACGGCACCGAAGCGATCCTCGCCAAGGCCGGCAAGGCCGTCGACCTGGCCCTGGCCGAGCCCAACGAAGACACCGTCGCCAACGCCTCGCTGGTGGTTGCCCAGGCCAAAGTGCTGTCGGCCGAAACCGCCTTGCTCGCCAGCAGCAAACTCTTCGAACTGGCCGGCACCCGCTCGGTCACCGGCAAGCACAACCTCGACCGCTTCTGGCGCAACGCACGCACCCACACCCTGCATGACCCGGCCCGCTGGAAATACCACCTGATCGGCAACTTCGTGCTCAACGGCGTGAAGCCTGCGCGCCACGCCTGGAACTGAGGATATTTATTCATGACCGCCCTGAATCAAGCGCGCCAACTGCTGGAAAGTACCCGACGGTTTGTACACGCCAGCGATGACCCGTACGTGATCAGCCGCTTTGGCGACTTGCAGATCCGCGTCGACGTAGCCGCCGCCTTGTTTGAACGCGCTGAAACCCACCCAAGCCCGGTGGCGTTGACCGAAGCACAAATCGCCGCTGCCGAAGCCTTGATTGCCGCCAGTAATGCCGAATTTGAACTCACCGGCCAACGTACCGCGCTGGCGTCGACCCTCGATGACCCACTGCGGCGCAAATACCAGATCGTCGGCAACTACCACCTCAACGGAGTGCTTTGATGTCCCGTGAAATCCGCTTGAATGCCTTCGACATGAACTGCGTAGGCCATCAATCTCCCGGCTTGTGGGCGCACCCGCGTGACCGCTCGTGGCAGTACAAGGATCTGGAGTACTGGACGGACCTCGCCAAAATTCTTGAGCGTGGCAAGTTTGACGGCCTGTTTATCGCCGACGTGCTGGGCATCTACGACGTGTACAACGGCAATGGCGACGCGGCGATTCGCCAGGCTGCACAAGTGCCGGTCAACGACCCGCTGTCGCTGATTGCGCCGATGGCGTTGGTCACCGAACACCTGGGGTTTGGCCTGACCGCTTCTTTGTCATTTGAACATCCGTATCCGTTCGCCCGCAGGCTCTCGACCCTCGACCACCTGACCAAAGGGCGTGTCGGCTGGAACATCGTCACGTCCTACCTGGAAAGCGGCGCCAAGAACCTCGGTCAGAAAGCCCAGACCGAACACGATGCGCGCTACGACTATGCCGAGGAATACCTGGAGGTTTGCTACAAACTCTGGGAAGGCAGTTGGGAAGAGGGCGCCGTGCTGCGTGATCGCGAGCGTCGCATTTTCAGCGACCCGAGCAAAATCCACGAGATCCGCCACGTCGGCAAACACTTCCAGGTGCCCGGCATTCACCTCTGCGAACCGTCGCCGCAACGCACGCCGGTGCTGTACCAGGCCGGGGCCTCCAGCCGTGGCAAGCAGTTTGCCGCCGAACAGGCCGAGTGCGTGTTCGTGGCTGCACCGTCCAAGGTGCTGCTGAAAAAAACCGTCGCCGACATCCGCCGCCGAGCCGCTGAGGCCGGGCGAGATCCGAAGAAAATCCTGATCTTCAACTTGCAAACGGTGATCGTCGGCGAGACCGATGCCAAGGCCAAAGCCAAGTTTGACGAATACAAATCCTACGTCAGCTACGAGGGCGCAATGGCGCTGATCTCCGGCTGGACCGGCATCGACTTCAGCCAGTTCAAGCCCGATGAGCCGCTCAAGCATGTACACACCAACGCGATTCAATCGGCGGTGGAAGCCTTCTCCACGGCGGACCCGAACAAGGTCTGGACGCCCAATGAACTGGCCGATTGGGTTGGCATCGGCGGCTTTGGCCCGTTGTTCGTGGGCGGCCCGGAAACCGTGGCCGACCTGTTGCAGGAGTGGGTCGAAGAGACCGACGTGGATGGTTTTAACCTGGCCTACGCGCTGACCCATGAAACCTTCATCGACGCCGTGGACCTGCTCGTGCCGGAGTTGCAAAAGCGCGGCGTATACAAGACCGAGTACGCCCAGGGCACCCTGCGCGAAAAGTTATTCGGCGACGGTGCGCGGCTGGCCCCAAACCATCCGGGTGCAAGCTACCGCGACCTCAAAGCCAGCGCAATCTAACTGAAGCACCTCGGTCCATGTGGGAGCTGGCTTGCCTGCGAAAGCGGTGGGTCAGCCAGAAATGAGCCAGCTGACACGCCGCCATCGCAGGCAAGCCAGCTCCCACAGTTGATTGGTGTTGATCCACCTGACTAGGCCAGCGGACCACCGCGACCTCAAAGCCACTGCAATCTAACTGAAGCACCTCGGTCCATGTGGGAGCTGGCTTGCCACAGTTGATCGCTGTTGAACCACCTGACCTGGCCAGCGGACCACCGCACGCACACTACTTGAATAGGAGCGTTACCCCTATGAGCGTGCACGAACTCAAACGTCCGCAGGCGCTGGAATGGCCTGCCGAACTGCTCGGCAACCTGCCCGAAGCCCTGGAGCATTTGCAGCACTGGGCGCAGCTCACCCCGCTGCACATCGCCCTGCGTCACAAGCGCCAGGGGCAGTGGTATGCCTGGCGCTGGATCGACGTGTTGCGCGACGTCGAGCGCCTGGCCGATGGTTTGCGCCAGCAAGGTTTCAGCGCGCAATCACGCTTGGCCTTAAGCGGCACGTTCGAGCCTGACCTGCTGCTGTTGGCGCTGGCCGCGCAGTCTGCCGGCGGGCAGGTGTTGACCCTGGCCGATGACCTGGAGCCAGAAGCCCTGTACCAACAGCTATGGCGCATTCACCCCAGCCATTCGTATACCCAGGGGCGGCAGCAGGTGCGGCACTGGCAGTCTGCCAATCTGTTGGATTTCACCCAATTGCTCGGCCCGGCAGACCCGGCGCAACACCTGCAGCGCTGGTGGCAACCGAGCGGTGAAACCGTGTTGTGGAGCGAGGAGGGCACCCACTGGCAAGGCGGCCTGGCGGTAGTCCTGGAGCAATGGTTGAACAGCGGCCACGGCCTGGCTTTCCCGGAAAGCCCGGCCTCGGCCCGACGTGATCGCGGTGAGGTCGCGCCGACCGGCCTGCTGCTGTCCCCCGAGCGTTTACAGCACCTGGCCGACGATATCGAAAGCCGCCTGGCGCCCCACGGCACCTGGCGCCGACGCGTGTGTGAGTGGGCCATCGCTCACCCGCAAAGTGGCCTGCGGCGCCTGTTGAAAAATCGTGTACGCAGGTTGCTGGGCTTCCAACGGTTGACCTATATCTGGCAGCCAGCCAGCGCGCAAAAAACCAGCCGCGATCCAGCATGGCTGGCTGAATTCAAACGGGACATCGCATGAGCCAGACCATTCTCCAGGTGCGCGAGATCTCGCTGTCGTTCAAAGGCGTCAAGGCCATCAATGCCTTGTCCTTTGAGGTGCAGCGCGGCGAAATCTGTGCGCTGATCGGCCCCAACGGCGCCGGTAAAAGTTCGCTGCTCAATGTGCTTAACGGCGTGTACCGCTTCGATGCCGGTGAGATTGTGTTTGAGCAACAACACTTGCACCGCATCGACCCTTTGGGTGCGGCGCGTCGAGGTATCGGGCGTACTTTTCAGAACAACGCACTGTTCAAGAAAATGAGCGTGCTCGACAACATCCTTACCGGCCTGTCGCGGCATATGCGCACCAGCTTTATCGAGCAAGCCCTGGGCTTGCCCCGCGCCCGCCGTGAGGCCGAAGCCTTTCGCCTGCGCGGCCAAGGCATCCTCGAGTTCCTCGAACTGCAAGCGCACCGCGATGTGCTGGTGGGCAACCTCTCTTACGGTTTGCAAAAGCGCGTAGAGCTGGGCCGTGCCTTGATCGCCGGCCCCAGCCTGTTGCTGCTGGACGAGCCCATGGCCGGCATGAACGCCGAGGAAAAACAGGAAATGGCGCGCTTTGTCGCCGACGTCAACCGCGACCTCGGCACCACCGTGGTGTTGATCGAACACGACATCGGCGTGGTGATGGGCCTGTCCGACCATGTGGTGGTGCTCGACTACGGGCGCAAAGTCGGCGACGGCACACCTGCGCAGGTGCAGGCCGACCCCGAGGTGATCGCGGCGTACCTGGGAGTCGCACACTGATGACGTTCTTCTTTGAAACCCTGCTCGGCGGCCTGCTCGCCGGCACCATGTACTCGCTGGTGGCCATCGGTTTCGTGCTGATCTACAAGGCCAGCGGCGTGTTCAATTTCGCCCAGGGCTCGATGCTGCTGTTTGCCGCGCTGACCTTTGTCAGCCTGCATGACCAGGGCGTGCCCTTTGCCCTGGCGTTGCTGCTGACGGTAATCGTGATGATCATCGGCGCCTTGCTCATCGAGCGGCTGGTACTGCGCCCGCTGGTGAACCGCTCGCAGATCACCCTGTTCATGGCCACCTTGGGCCTTTCGTTCATCATCGAAGGCCTGGCCCAAGGGCTGATGGGCTCGCAGGTGCGTGCGCTGGACTTGGGCATCGACGACGTGCCGCTGTTTGTCGGGCCGCTGATGCTCAGCCAGTTTGATTTGATCGCCGCGGCGGCTGCCGTGGTGCTGGTAACCGTGCTGGCGTTGCTGTTCAACAAGACTCGCATCGGTGTGTCGTTGCGCGCCGTGGCGGATGACACCACGGCGGCGCTGTCCATCGGCATCAACCTCAACCGTATCTGGCAGATCGTCTGGGCCGTGGCCGGCATTGTCGGGTTGGTGGCGGGGTTGCTGTGGGGCGCACGCCAGGGCGTACAGTTTTCCCTTTCGCTGGTGGTGCTCAAGGCCTTGCCGGTGTTGATCATCGGCGGCTTTACCTCGATTGGCGGGGCGATTGTCGGCGGGCTGATTGTCGGCGCGGCGGAGAACCTCGCCGAGGTGTATGTCGGCCCCCTGATCGGTGGCGGTATCACGCCGTGGTTCGCTTATGTATTGGCCCTGGCCTTCCTGTATATCCGTCCCGCCGGCCTGTTCGGCGAGCGCGCCATCGAGCGAGTCTGAAACCATGTCGATACCCGTTGTTCAAGAAACCGCGCCGTTATTACTGATTCAGCGGCGCTTGCCCTGGGGCCTGATCGGCTTATTGGCCGTGGCCTTTATCGGGGTGCCGCTGTGGGGCAATGACTATTGGCTCAATGCGATCCTGATCCCGTTTCTGGTGCTGTCGCTGGCCGGTCTGGGCCTGAATCTGCTCACCGGCTATACCGGGCAAACCTCAGTGGGCGCGGCGGGCTTCATGGCCGTTGGCGCGTTTGCCACCTACGGTTTTCTGCTGCGTCTGCCCGAGCTGGGCCTGCCGGTGGCGCTGCTCGGCGGTGGGGTGATCAGCGCGCTGGTTGGGCTGCTGTTTGGTTTGCCCAGCTCGCGGATCAAAGGCTTCTACTTGATGGTCACCACGCTGGCGGCGCAGTTCTTTTTGGAGTGGCTGTTCGTCAAATTCCCCTGGTTCTACAACTACGGCTCCTCCGGGACCATTTCCGCGCCGAAGCTTTCGCTGTTCGGCCATGACCTCAATACGCCGCTGGGCCGTTACTGGCTGACGTTGGTCACGGTGCTGCTGTTGACCTGGACGGCCATCAACCTAGTGCGCAGCCAGGTAGGGCGTAACTGGATGGCAATCCGCGACATGGACACCGCCGCCGCTGTGGTCGGTATCCCGGTGGTGCGCTACAAGCGCCTGGCCTTCGCGGTCAGCTCGTTCTACTTAGGCATCGCCGGCGCGTTGTGGGCCTTCGCCTACCTGGGCACGGCCAGCGCCAGCAGTTTTGATATCAACCGCTCGTTCCAGATCCTGTTCATCATCATTATCGGCGGCATGGGCAGCATTGCCGGCAACTTTGTCGGTGCGGCATTCATCAGCTTATTGCCGATTTTCCTCAGCCATGCCGGGCAGGCGCTGTTCGGTGGCTCGGTGGATGCGGGGCAGTTGCAGAACCTGCAAAAAATCATTTTTGGCGTGTTGATTATCGTGTTCCTGATCAAGGAACCCGAAGGCTTGATTCGCCTCTTGCACAACCTGCGTGACCGTCTGCGGCAATGGCCGCTGCGTTTCTGACCTTGATGAGAACTCCTATGCGTACATCCTTGAAACGTTCCCTTGTCGGCGCTGCTTTTGCGTTGGCAGCTTTGGCCGGTGCTGTGCCCCAGGCAATCGCCTCGCCCGACCAGCAATTTATCCCGTTGGCCACCTACCGCGTCGGCGCCTATGCCTCCAGCGGCGTGCAGGTGTGGGCCGGGATGATCGACTACCTGCGTTATATCAACGAGGTCGAAGGCGGCATCAACGGCGTCAAGCTGGTGTGGCAGGAATGCGAGACCGAATGGACGGCGGAGAAGGGCATCGAGTGCTACGAGCGCTTCAAGAATGGCCTGGATGGCGCGCCGGTCGCGGTCTACCAGCCTAACGGCGCACCGGCGGCGTATGCGCTGAGCGAGCGCGCGGAAGTCGACAAGATCCCGTTGATTACCCTCGGTTATGGCCGCACCGAAGCCACCGACGGCACGGTGTTCCCGTATAACTTCCCGGTGATGCTGACGTTCTACAGCGAAGCGTCCACGCTGGTGAATTACATTGCCCAGCGTGAAGGCGGTTTCGACAAACTCAAGGGCAAGAAGATCGCCACGGTCTATCACGATTCGGCTTACGGCCGCGAAACCCTCGGGCCGTTAAAGTTGCTGGCTGAGAAGTACGGCTTTGAAAACATTCAGATCCCGGTGGCCGACCCGGGCAACGAGCAATCAGCGCAATGGCGTCAGGTGCGCCAAGCCAACCCGGACTGGGTGTTTTTGCGCACCTGGGGCGTGTCCACGCCGGTGGCGGTGAAGACCGCTGCGCGCTTTGGCTTCCCGGTTGACCATATCATTGGCGATATCTGGGCCAGTTCCAGCGAGGACGTGTTGCCCGCGGGCGCCGCCGCCAAAGGTTACCTGGCGCTCACGCCTTACCCGGCAGGTGCTGACTTCGAGATCCATAAACGCCTCAAACAGTCCATCCTCGACAAAGGCCACAGCGACCTCAAGGACCTGAAAAACTTCGGCAGCGTCTACTACAACTCCGGCCTGGTGAACGCCGCCGTGGCGGTGGAAGCGATCCGTACCGCCCAGGCCAAGTTCGGCAAGCGCCCGCTTAATGGCGAAGAAGGCCGTTGGGGCCTGGAGCATCTGAATATCGATGACACGCGCCTTAAAGACATGGGCTATCTGGGCCTGATGCAGAACCTCAAGCTGTCGTGCCGCGACCACGAAGGCGGCGGCTCGGCGCGTGTGCAACAGTGGGACGGCGCCAACTGGACGCTGATCAGCGACTGGATCGCCGCCGACCGTGCGCTGCTGCGCCCCCTGATCGATGAAAAGTCCGCCGCGTTCGCCAAGGAAAAAGGCCTGACGCCGCGTACCTGCACCGGGGATGAATAAGCCATGAGCCAGCCCGCCGCTGAACCTGCGAGCCCGTCACTGTTAAACGTCAATGACATCGAAGTGATCTACGACGGCGCCATACTGGCGGTGGCCGGGGTCTCGCTGCACGTGCCCAAGGGCGCCATCGTGGCGTTGCTGGGTGCCAACGGCGCCGGCAAAAGCACCACGCTCAAGGCCATTTCGGGGCTGGTACGCGCCGAACGCGCCGAGGTCAGCCGTGGCGTGATCGAGTATGCCGGCCGCGACCTGGCCGGCATCGACCCCAGCCAACGGGTGCGCCAGGGCATGGTCCACGTATTGGAAGGCCGCCATGTGTTCGGCCAACTGAGCGTGGAAGACAACCTGCGCAGCGGCGGCTTTGTGCGGCGCCTGAGCCGCCAAGACCTGGAGCATGACCTGGAACGCATCTACGCCTGGTTCCCACGCCTCAAGACCAAGCGCCACACCCTTGCCGGGCTGACCTCCGGCGGCGAGCAGCAAATGGTCGCCATTGGCCGCGCGTTGATGACTCGGCCGACTTTAGTCTTGCTCGACGAGCCTTCCATGGGTTTGGCGCCGATGATCGTGCAGGAGATTTTCGCAATCATCGCCCAGCTTAACCGCGAGCAACAGGTGAGCTTTCTGATCGCCGAGCAGAACATCAATGTCGCGCTCAACTATGCCTCCCACGGCTATGTGCTGGATACTGGGCGCGTGGTCTTGAGCGGCAGTGCGGCTGAACTGCTGGCGCGGGGTGATTTGCATGATATTTATCTGGGCAAACAGTAAGGGCGAATGTGCATGACTGAATCCATCCGCAACGCTGATGTGCTGATCATCGGCGGCGGCTTGAGCGGCACCATGCTGGCGGTGCAACTGCTGCGCCAGCCTGGCAAGCGGCAGATCCTGGTGATTGAGCCACGCGAGGAGCTTGGCCGTGGCGAGGCCTACAGTGCCGTCGAACTGGGGCACACCCTGAACGGCAATGCGGCGCGCATGAGTGTCGACCCGGACAACCCCGATGACTTGACCCAATGGCTCACCGACTACATCGGTGCTGGGGGCTGGCCGGAGTCGAATCAGCAGCCTGTACCCATCAGTGAGTTGTTCCCGCCACGCGGGATTTTTGGCGTGTATGCGCAACAGCGTCTGGCTGAGGCCAAGGCGCTCTCGGCTTCCACGGTCGAGCATATTCGTGCCGAGGTGGTCGACCTGCAAGTGGATGCCGACTCAACTCGGCTGACGCTGGATAACGGCCAACAATTGCGCGGTGCTCAGGCCGTATTGGCCACTGGCATGTTCCCGGCGGCACGCACGCCGCAGACCGAATCCAGCGGCTTGAATGCAGCGGCAGTGGACCCGTGGGACGTCAAGGCCATGCGCCAGATCGAGCCGCAGTCGACGGTGCTGATCATCGGTTCCGGGTTGACCATGGTGGATGCCGTGGTGTCCCTGGAACAGGCCGGCCATCGTGGGCCAATCGAGATATTTTCGCGCCACGGCCTGCTGCCCCACGTACGCCGGCAACCGCCGAGCTGGGTGGACTTCCTCGCCGACGACCACAACCTGCGCAGCCCTCGACAGTTGCTGCGCGAGGTGCGGCGCCAATGCCAACTGGCGGTGGAACAGGGCATTGATTGGCAAGCGCCGCTGGACACGGTGCGAGCGCATATCGGCCGCTTGTGGAGCCAGGCCAGTGAGCGCGAGAAACGCCAGTTCGTGCGCCATGTAAGGCCGTGGTGGGAGAGCCATCACCATCGCTCGCCGCCATTGAGCGCGCAGTTGGTGGCGCGGTTGCATGCAGAAGGACGGCTGCGGATTCAGGCGGCGTCGTTCAAGGGGCTGGTGGCGTCGGACAACGGGGTGACGATCAAGCTGCGACGGCGCGGCGAACAAGCTGTCACCCAGGTGTCGGGTGCTGCGTTGATTAACTCCAGCGGTATTGAGTACGACTGGCGGCGAGTGGCCAAACCGCTGCCGCAGCAGTTGCTCAAACGTGGGTTGATCAAGCCTGGGCCGTTGGCGTTGGGAATTGCGGCGGATACATCAGGTGCAGTGCTGGATGCTCAAGGCCAGGTCAGCCAACGCCTGTTTGCCATGGGCCCGCCCTTGCGGGGGATGTGGTGGGAGAGCACGGCAGTCACCGACGTGGCGATTCAAGCCAAGGCCCTGGCCGCCAAACTCACCTCAGCATGAATGTGGGAGCTGGCTTGCCTGCGATAGCGGTGGGTCAGGCACAGCTGTTCTAACTGACAGTCCGCCATCGCAGGCAAGCCAGCTCCCACCTTTGGATCTCCAGCTATTTTGATGTTTTTACAAACCCTGGCTTGAGCCCAAACACCTCGACACCTTCGGCGGTTGACTGTCCTGTGGTGACTTTCACCCGCTCAACCGGCTTATCCATCGCGGCCCGATATTCCACGCTCATGTCCGGCTGGATCGCCTGGCTCGGCACCACAATCGCCTGCGCATTGTTGTAGGTGACGATGGTCAACCGCGCACTCATCCCCAGCCGCACCCGCTGCAATTGCTGCGCAGTGAGCGTGGGGATCGACAAGGTGACCGGAAACTGCGCGCTGCCCTGGCTATCGCTGGCAATCGCCAGGCCGCTGACCACGCTGACGGAGCCGGTCAGGCGCTCGCCGTCAAAGCCATCACCCATCACTTCCACGGCCTGGCCCTGATGCAACTGGTTGATGTCCAGTTCCGACACCTTGGCGACAATTTTCAGCCGTTCGATATTGGCCAGCCCGAACAGCACCTGCCCCTGGCTGACCTTGCTGCCGGCCTGCACCGGTGCGTTGTTATTGGCTCCCCCTGGCGAGGAGTTATTGCTGCCCGGCGCCGGCACGACGATGCCGGAGAAGGGCGCCTTGACCTCTTGGCCGTCGAGCAGCTTGTGCAGGGCGTCGTATTTCACCGTGGCGTTGGTCAGCTCCATCTCGGCGATTTGTCGGTATTCGCCTTTGCCCTGATCTTGCGCCTGCTGCAGCTCGCTGCGGGCCGAGGCCAGGTCCAGTTGTTGCTGTTGGGTCTGCTGCTTGAGATCGTCCAGCTCGTTGCGCGGGATGATGCCGCGCTTGAACAGGTTTTCACTCTCGGTGAGTTTGCGCTGGGTGTTGCCGGCGGTCATTTCTGCGGTGCGCAGGCTGCGGCGTGCGCGGCTGACGGCGGGGCTGCTGTCCCAGTCTTGCATCTCTTGCACGGTGCGTCGGGCCTTGAGCTGGGCGGAAAGCGCGTCGCGCAGTTGCACTTCGAGGGTGGAGGGGTCCATGCGCAACAGTACCTGGCCGGCCTCGACGCGTTGGCCTTGTTCAACCAGGTTGACCAGCACATTGCCGTCGAACGGCGCGGTGAGGGTGATGGTGGTGTCGGGTTCGATCTTGCCCACCAGGCCTATCTGGTGCACCAACGGGTCGGGCTTGACTGCCAGCCATTGCTCGGTTGCGGCCGGCTGATCGGTAGCCGGGCTGCGCAGGGCAATGCCTGCGCCCGCCAACAGCACGACGATCACGGCACCCAGCAGGTATTTTTTATTAGTAGTCATTGAGGGCGATTTCCCAACTTTCCAGCGTCATGCCCAGGGTCAAATCGAGCTGGGTCTGGGCGTTCAGATAAGCGATCAGTGCATTGAGCCGCGCGTTTTCGGCGTTGCGCAGGTCAGTTTCGTAACTCAACACCTGGAAGTTGGTGGAGCGCCCGGCACTGAGTTTTTCCCGCTCGATTTCGATCTTGCGCCGCGACAGCTCGACGGCGCGCTGGGAAATTTCATATTGGCGCCAACGCGTGCCCAGGTCGCGCACCACATCGTTGACACTGCGTTCCAGTTCCTGGCGCGCATCGGTGATACGGATCTCCTGGTCTTCTACATTGACCCGCGCGCGCACCTCGGCCTGGCGGGTGCTGATGTCGCCGATGGGAATCTGCACCTGCACCCCGGCGTAGCTGTTCCAGGTGCGGTTATTGTTGTTGCCGCTGTCATTGTTGCTGTAGGCATCGCGCAGCTGGTTGGCGCCCGCCACCAGGTCCACCTGCCAGCGCCCGGAGTCTTTGGCGATCACCAGGTTGAGGTCGGCCTGTTGGCTGCCGAGCAGGGCGGCGAGGTACTCCGGCTGCTGGGTCTGCGCCAGGCTGAAGGCCTGGCGTTTGTCGATGTTCATCGGCTTGGCTTCCAGGGCTTCGCTGGCGCGGATCGGCGTCGACAGGTCCAGCGCCAGCAGGCGCAGCAGGGCCAGGCGGCTGGTGTCGAGTTGGTTCTGGGCCTCTTCCACGCCCAATTGCTGGGTGGCGATATCGGCTTCGGTCTGCACGATTTCGAACTCAGCCATGCGCCCCGCGCTGATCAGCGCCTTGTTCACGTCCAGCAAGGTGTTGGAGCGTTTGAGTGCGTCCTGGACGATGCTCAACTGCTCTTGGGCGCGCAGCAGTTCGCGGTAGGTGGCGATGATCTGGCTGATGGTCTGCGCCACGGTGGCCTTGAGGTTCAGGCGGTTGGCCTGCTCCGACAGGCGCGACAGGCGCAGCGGCGCGGTGGTCGCGTCCCAGCCGCCGCCGCGCATCAGCGGTTGGATCAGCGTGAGGTCGAGGCCGTCGCTGCGGTAGCGGCCGGCGCGGTCGGCGTTGTTCAGTTGTTGGGTCCAGGCCATGCTCAACTGGGTGCCGTACTCACTGAGCAAGGTCGCTCTCGGTGCCAGGTTGGCATTGCGAGCGTTGTCGGCCGAGCCGCGACTTTGGCGGTAGTAACTGTTGAGGGAGAGCTTGGGGTTGAAGGTGTCTTCGGCCACCCGCAGGTCGAACTTTTGCGCCACGCGTTGCAGGTACGCGCTGCGGATCGCCGGGTTTTTGCGCAGGCCCAGGTACACCGCATCACCCAGGGTCAGCGTCGTGACCTGGTTATTGAGCGACACACTGCGGTCATAGCCACTGCGGGTGGTGCTCGGCGCCGATGGGTTGATCACCACATCGGCGGCCATGGCTGGCAGGCTTGCCAGGGCGAGTAACCACAGCCATTTATTCATCGCGCAGGGCCTCCACCGGCTGCAGCCGCGAGGCCGAGACCGCCGGGTAGATGCCAAAGAACAAGCCTACCAGCAAGGTGCTGCCCACGCCCAGTGGCAGGGCGGCAGCGGCCAGGGCAAATTCCCAGCCCGACAGCCAGGCATAGAGCCAGGCCGCCGTCATGCCCAGCACCGCACCGCACAGCGCACCCACCGCCGTCAGCGTGACCGCTTCGAGCAAAAACAGATTGCGGATGTCACGCTGGCGCGCGCCCAGGGCCATGCGGATCCCGATTTCGCGGCGGCGCTCCGAGACATTCATCAGCATCACGTTCATCACGCCGACACCGCCACCGACCAGGGAGATCGCGCCCAGCGCCAGCAGCAAGTAGGCGAACGTGCGGCTTTGCCGGGTCATGCCGTCGATCATCTGCTGGGGCACCTGAATGTCGACATCGTGGTCGGTGAGCTGGCTTTTCAGGGCAACTGCGGCCTCACGGGCGATGCGCTCCATGTCCTGGCCGGGTGCGGCGCGGATGATCACATTGCCGATCTGCGGCGTCGGGTAGATGCGCCGCATGCCTTCGGCGGGGATAAACAGCGATTCGTTGGCCTGCACCGGCATCAGCATCGCCCGGGGTTGGTTGTGCAATATGCCCACCACCAGGAACAGGTAATCGTTGATACGCACACGGTCGCCCAGCTTCAGCGGGTTGCCCGGCGTGCCCAAGGCCTGGGCGACTTGATCGCCGATCACGCCGTAGGTTTCGTTGGCGTCGAAGGCGGACAGAAAGCGCCCCTCGCGCAGGGCCAGGCGCATGGCGTCCTTGATATCCGCGGTGCTGCCGACGAAGTTGGCGTTGGCCGTGCGGCCTTGGAACACCAGCGGCCCGCTGAACAGGCTGAGCGCGCCGATATGGGCAATGCCTGGCACCGCCTGGCGCACCGCGTCCAGGTCGAGGCTGGCGCGCATCGGTGCATTGCTGTTGCCTTTGGGCGGGAACTGGGCGATCAGGGTGTCGGTGCCCATGTCCTTGAAAATCATCGCCGCGTCCACCGCCGCGTTATGGCCGATATTGATCAGGGCCACCACCGATGAGCTGCCGATCACGATGCCCAGCAACGCCAGGATCGAACGTTTGCCCAGGGTGCGCAGGCTCACAAAGGCTTCATGCAGCAGTTGGCTCAGGCTCTGTTCGACCCGCTGGCTCATAGGCGCCCAGCCTCATGCACCAGGCCATTGCGCACGAGGATCTTGCGCTCCAGGCGCTCGGCGATGTGTGCATCGTGGGTGACGATAATCAGCGTCACCTGCTGCTCGCGGTTCAGGGCCAGGAGCAGGTCCATGATCTCCTGGGCCGTGGTGCTGTCGAGGTTGCCGGTGGGTTCGTCGGCGAGGATCACCGACGGCTTGCCGACCAGCGCGCGGGCGATCGCTACGCGTTGGCGCTGGCCACCGGAAAGATCGGCCGGGCGGTGGTGGGCGCGCTCGGCCAGGCCGACTTGCGCGAGCATGCGCAGCGCCTGTTCCACCGACTCATGGCGCGACACGCCACGGTAACTGAGGGGCAGGGCGACGTTGTCCAGGGCACTGAGGCGGGGCAGCAGGTTGAAACTCTGGAACACAAAGCCGATCTGCTGGTTGCGGATCGCCGCCAGCTCATCCGGCGTGGCGCTGAAGATATCGTGGCCGGCAAAGTGGTACTGGCCGCCGTCGGGCAAGTCCAGCAGGCCAAGAATATTGAGCAGGGTACTTTTGCCGGAGCCTGAGGCGCCGAGAATGCCGCAGCTGTCGCCGGGGGCGATGGACAGGCACACGTCATTGAGAATCGACAGGTGTTGCCCGGCGAGCTGATAGCTCTTGCCGATGCCTTGCAGGGAGATCAAGCCTGGGTGCGCGGGGGTATCTGTCATCATGACTACGCCTGCAGTCTCGACGCTATCGCCACGCCCCCGGCAAAGCCTTGTAACAAGTTCGGGAACTGCCTGATACGCGCCACGGACTGGTTTTATTTCTTGTTTTTAAAATATTGTTTGAATAGTAACCGCGATCAACGCGCTTCGCCAGCCATGGATGTAGAGCGGTTTCACCTCTTGTGACGATTTGCCGGTCGTTCGGCTGCGGCGCCTGAAAATCCCTTCGGCTACCCTCGACAGGCCTGTTTATACAGGCCTTTCGTAGCATGGCGCAGTGTCACTACTTGCTTTCGAAGGGCTGCCCCGGTATAAAAAATCAAATTATTTTTTAAAACAATATTTCCCACGTGGAACCTTTCATGGTCGCGAAGAAACTCAGCGCTCCAAACGTTACCAAGACTCGACTGCTGGATGCGACAGAGGCTCTTTTCATCAAATACGGCTATGACGCCGTGTTGCTCCGGCAGATTACCGAGCGCGCCCAGGTGAACCTGGCCGCCGTGAACTACCACTTCGGGGACAAGGACTCCCTGATGAAAACCCTGCTGATGCAACGCCTGGAGCCGCTCAACGAGCAGCGCCTGGAGCTGCTCGCGCGCTGCGAAGCCGAGGCCGATGGCCCGCTCGACTGCGACACCTTGCTCGGCGTGCTGTTCGCCCCGGCCATGGGCCTGGAGCGCAGTGATCCGGCCAGCGGGGAAGGGCGATCATTTATCCGTTTCCTGGGCCGGGTGTACAGCGACACCTCGCCGTTTATCCAGGAATACCTCAAGGTGCATTACCAGCCGGTGTTCCAGCGCTTCTTCGAAGCCTTCGCCCTGGCCCTGCCGGATCTGCCGCGCAATGAGCTGGGCGTGCGTCTGCAATTCGCCCTCAAGGCGATTTCCGGGGTAATGGCCGGCACTGAACTGCGCCTGCTGATGAACTCCATGAGCCTGGGCCGCCCGGCCACGGATGCCGAGGTCATGGCCAAGCTGATCACCCTGGTCTCGGCCGCAATTCGCGTACCGCAGCAAAGCCCCGAAGCGGAAACCGCACTGGCCAAAGTGCTCGACACCCAGCGCGCCATTCGTGAACAAGCCGCACCGCCTGCCACCAAAGCCGCGCGTTAAAAGTCCAAATCCAAGACAAAAAAAACCCGCTGGGGCGGCGGGTTTTGATGTGCAGCGTTTGTAACGGATGAGGCTTCACCCTACGGCTGCGGATGTGAATAAATCGTGAAAAAAATGTAAGAAAATGGCTGGGGTAGACAGATTTACGCTGGTCGCGTGGTCTGTCGGATTTTACCTACGCGCCAGCCACTCGTCGCCACTGTCAGTTCTGACAGTAGATTTGCCGATTGCTCCAAGCGCCTTATTTACCTTGCTCGTCGCGCTATTCCTGCGCGGCCTTAATCCAGCAAGGTGATAACTATGGCGACCTATGAAGAAGACCTCCTCCCCCCTTTTCTTAATAGTTTCACCGTCGATCTGACAGATACGAACAAGGCTAAGTACCCTGAAAAGTCCAAGATTGGAGCAGGCCGGCGCGCATTATATCCCTACGGGTTATTCTTAGTTCCCTATTGGCCCGGCCTGGTGGCTAGCAATTATCTCGGCCTGCGCGTGGGTAATTTGGGGGAGGCGATTGCGTCAACTGAGTTCACGCTTGAGGATATCGAAAAAATCGATAAAGATGGTCTTCCCCATCACATTTTTGAAGTTCCAGCCAATAAGCTGGCAGAGGGCGACGCCGTCCCGTACTTCTGTCGGGTGGTGCGCAGTAGTGGGAATGAAAGTCGCTCACCGATTCAAACGATGCTCATCAAGTTGACAATTCCGGGGGGGTATGATCGCAGGCCTTGGGAGCCCTGGCACAGTGGTTTTATTATGTGGATCGAAGATTTCGCCCCGGGTTCGATCATTAATGCGGAGGTTGCCGCCGGTGGCCTGACGTGCCTGATTCAACCGTATTTGAATATTCGTTCGAACGACATAATCACAGTTTCCGTTGATGGGAGGCCGGTGACCCACATTGTGAGTCCCGCAGAGGCAAAAAGTACTCAGCCGATCAGGATCCCTATCGAGGAGGCAGATCTGCTCAAGATGTCGAAGAAGGGTACAGTGGGGTTCGCATTCACAGTTGAAGATGTGGTGCAAAACAAACCTGAAGGAAAATATACGTATTCCATGCCCTTGGAATATATCAGTGAACTTGATACCAGTCTTGTGGATGCTCCGATATTTTTGGTAGCCGGTGAGGTTGCCTTACAACTTGATCTGGACGAACACAGTCAGTCTGCTCTCAGCGTAGAAGTCTCATTAGTGATAAAAAATGTAGTACTTAAGTCACCGAATGAGGTCCATGTGGCGCTGGAAACGAGGGATAAACTTGGTAACGTGGAAACGGTATTTTTGCCGATAATTAAGGCTACGGGGCGCAGGACTATAGAAGTCCCTATTCCCAACAGTATTGTCGCCAAGTTGGCGGGAGGGCAGTTCCGGGTGTCGTGCAAGTACAAAACGCCTGCGGGGGTGGAACTCGGTACATCCGGTAGTATTTTGATCAGGGCGGTGGGCACGCCGACAATAATGCCGCCGGTTAAGCTACTTCCTCCGTGTCGGGGAAGGGTTATTCCTCGCGATACAACTGCGTCTGTAGAAATGCCTTACTACTCGCCTCACGACGAGCAGAATGTGGAAATTATTTATGCCAGTGATGCATCAACGGGCGGCTCGCAACTTGTTCCCTTCATAGAGATAGCTGGCCCACAGGGGGATATACGACAGCTTGCCAAGGCGAAATTGCAAGTTTTTGATAAAAAAGGGCCTTTTAAGCTTTATTACCAAACCGACGACGGTAAAAGTCGCCCGGGCTCTATTCGCAGGTCAGAGCCATTGAGTGTCGAGATTGGAGACGTTATTGCAGAGTTGCAAAAAATGCATGTTCCAGATGCGTTGGATGGTAACGTGGACCTTGCTAACGTATCGGGTACCTACATTGAGGCATTCATTACCTACACCGGCACGGTCGAGAAGCAAAAGGTGAATTATACTTTTGTTGGAGAAGCGTCATCGTCACAAAACTTTATCACGGGCACCATTTCTATCAGCGCGGCGCTAGCCGGTGTCAACCTCACGCAACTGGTCATACGTATACCCCTGGATTTTCTAAAGGCAAATAATAATAGTAGTTTCAAAGTCTACTATAACGTGGAAACCCCGGGCTCACCGTCTACGTTCCTGTATTCGGAACAACATGAGATCAGCGTTGGTCCGCCAGTAGTACTCCAACCACTTCAAATTCTTGAGGCTGATAAGGTCAATGGAACGCTCAAACCGAGCAAGGTCACTCAGGGAGCGACCCTGCGTATCGGTCATTCGCCGGTAATAGGCGGTGTGGTTTCCTGGCAATGGTTTGGCAAGTATGATGTCAGTCAAATTGAGGGAAAAGCATCTGTAGACCCTAAGACTGGTTTCGTCGATGTGGATATTCCGTACGATGTGATCGCAAAAGGTCTACGTCCTGATAGCAACAATATTACCGTGACAGCTGTTTTGAATAAGGGGAAAAGGAGTTATCCGTTTGAGACGTTGAATATTCTGCTGCTGCCTCTCAAGGTTCTGCCTACCCCTTATATCGATGGGTTTGAACACTCGACAGTGCTGCCGATTGACCAAGTAGCCGAAGGGGCTCGCATCAATGTGCCTGTGTGGGACTTCATGCTGGCAGGTGAGATAACATGGTGCAAGGGCACGGGTACCTTGGAGGATGGTGGGGTGTATGAAAAGGAGATCGCTACTACCAAAAAGGTTACCGAGAGCGAACTTCAAAAAGGCGTTTCCATGCGGGTCCCGGAGGGCTTGGATACCCTCAAAGAGGGGAGTCTTTTTACCATCAGTTTTTTTGTGAGCTTTCCAAAAATCCCCAGCTTGCAAACGGCAACACCGTTTCCAGTGACAAACTATATTATTCAGAAACTGCCCATGGAGTTGCCTTATCCAACCCTTAACGGTGTTTCAAGCACCGCGCAGGAGATTACGGTAGATCCGTTGTCGCTTGAAAAGAGCACCAGCGTTACGGTTAAGATTCCGAATGGAACCGTGAAGGACAGCGTTACGCTGGATTGGATTTTCCAGGACGGCACTAAGTATTCAAAGACCCTTCCAGGCACTGCGGGTGGTACGCTGGTATTTGATCTGACGCCGGCTCAAGTGGTGCACAATAGTGTAAACAGTGTGATTCAGTTGCAGTGTTTTCTTGTGAGGGGTGGGGAAACAATACCGTCGAAAGTGCAGACAGTATCGGTTACTACGATTGCGCCCGCTAACCTTCCGAAGGCAACGATCAATAATCAAGCTGCTGGTACCACCATCGATTTGAATACCTTTGCCGGCAATACACGAACGGACATGGTCACGTTCCCACTGTGTAAAGCAGGGCAAACACTATGGATTGACCTTATTGGTGGTGGCAGGTCGGTGGAAATAGTGCCCGCTCATACCATCACTGTGGATGAAGTAAAAAATGGTTTTGTCAATATGCCCGTATTGCGTGGCACGCTGACGGCACTGCCTAATGGTACGACGTTTCAATTGGAGGTGAGGGTTGCCTTCAATGGCGGTGTGGACAAAGCCCGAGCGTTGGTGTTCCCGTTGGCGCAGTATGTCAAGTCTGATTCATTTGCCGCCCTGACCACTAGTTTTATGTACGGAGTAGGGCCTTGGGCGTTAGGTAATAACGCAGATCGAGCCAGTATTGAAGCATCAGGCTTGAACATACGTACGCATGCAGATCGATCGAATTATGCCGGTGTAGTAGTAACGACTAATTCAAATTTTTATATAGGCCATAGATATCGGGTTTCATTCTACATCTTTAATTATTCCCCATCGGGCGGGATCAATGTGGATCCCTCACTCGCGATATTCGTAGGCGGTGTACAGATGTCGGGTACGATCGTGCCGCCCAAAAATACCTGGTACATGTTTACCGCAGACTTTGGCGTTTCGACGAACGGAACAAAGGCGGTTGTCCTTCACAATTACCAGAATAGCGGCTGGGGTAACGATTTTTTCGTTCACTCGGCCTACATTTCTCGCCTGACATGATCTTTCCTCGCTGAACAATCGGGACAGCTCTACCTAACCGTAGGCTGTCCCTTTTTGCACCACTCAAATCCTCCAATGACTTGCCGTCTTCGCCAGCAACTGCCGCATCGCCTCCACATTGCCGACCAGTTGCAACGTCAACAACCGATACCCATCCAATGCACTTTGCACCGGTGCATCCAACCCAGCTTCATCCGCTGCGTGCACCGCAGGCCGCTCCAGGCGCTCGGTAAACCCGGATTTCAGTGCGCGCGCCATCCCCACCAATTGCACGCGAATCTGCCGGTGCTCGGCCTTTAACATCACTTGCATCCGCGCCATTGCCTGCTCATCACGCGGGTCCGGCCGGGTGTTGCCAAGAATCTCCAGGGTACTGATGCACATGCGCAGGTGCCGTTGAATCATATCCAACTCGGTCATCGAGATACGCACTTCCTTGGACACCGAAGGCATCAGCGAGCGCAGTTGCAGTATGGCGGCATTCAGGCGGTTGAGCAGCTTGAAGTGTTCATCGTCAGTGACTGACTGGCCGTTGATGATGCGGCTGTAAATCGCCGCACAGTCGCGCAGTGCGCTGGCCATGTTGTAGCGCCACGAATACACCGCGTACAGCGGCAGGGCAAAGGAAAACGCCAGTGCCAACACGATGCCGATAAGGATATCGACGGTGCGCCACAAGCCATCCGAGATCGGGTTGTCGCCGTGGCCGGCGACGATAAACACCGTGATCGCCGACAGCAGCGCGATGTAACCGCCTTTGCCGATGGCGTGATAGGAAAAGAACCCGCACACCACCGACATCAGCAGATAGGTCAGCAGCGGTATGCCGAAATAGGCCTGTTGCACCACCAGCAGCAGGCCGACGCTGGCACCGATCAGGGTGCCGTAGGCGCGCTCCACGGCTTTTTTGCCGATATTGCCGTGGTGCTGCAAGCCGCCGATCACGATCAGCATGGTCACCGAGGCCCACTCGCCGTGGGGCAGGTTGATGCCGGTGGTGAGCAGGATGGTCGCCAGCAGGCCGATGGACACGCGCACGGCGTGGATCAGCTTGGCGTGGCGGTAGCGGCGGTAGGGGTCGAGCAAAGGGCGCAGCAGGCGCCGGGCGAAGAAGGGCAGGTTCATCGGTATTAAAGTGGCCTCATTATGCAGGGTGGACCGGATCGCGTGTGGGAGCCGGGCTTGCCCGCGATGCAGGCACTTCGGTCTTTCAGTCAGACCGCAGTGATGCTATCGCAGGCAAGCCAGCTCCCACTCTGACCTGTTTATACAGGGAGCGGCGCTGTCTTCAGAAAATGTAATCCGTGGTCAAGAAACTCGAATCTCGATTACGCAAGATATCGCTGACCAACGCCTTGTTGCTCTCCTGGAACTTGGTCGCCACCAACGTGCGGATCGAGAACACGCGCAGCGCGTCATGCACCGACAGCGTGCCCTCGGCCGAGTTCTTGCGCCCGTTGAACGGGAAGGTGTCCGGCCCGCGCTGGCACTGGGCGTTGATGTTGATACGCCCGACCTGGTTGGCAAAGGTGTCCACCAGCCGCCCGACTTCCACGGCGTTGGTGCCGAAGATGCTCAACTGTTGGCCGAAGTCCGAGTCCAGTACGTATTCGATCACGGTATCCAGGTCACGGTACGGCACGATCGGTACAACCGGGCCGAACTGTTCCTCGTTGTAAACGCGCATTTGCGGGTTCACCGGGTACAAAACGGCGGGGTAGAAGAACGAACCGCGACTTTCGCCGCCATTGGGGTTCACCACCTTGGCGCCGTGCTGCGCGGCGTCGGCCACCAACGCGTTGAGGTAATCGACCTTGCCGACTTCCGGCAACGGCGTCAGCGATACGCCGTCTTCCCAGGGCATACCGGGTTTGAGCGTCGCCAGTTTGCTGTTGAATTTCTGGATGAAGCTGTCGACTACCGCTTCGTGCACAAACAGGATCTTCAGCGCAGTGCAGCGTTGGCCGTTGAACGACAGGGAGCCAGTGACCGCTTCGCTCACGGCATTGTCCAGGTCGACCTCGGGCAGCACGATGCCGGGGTTTTTTGCGTCCAGGCCCAAGGCTGCGCGCAGGCGGTGTGGCTTTGGATGCAGTTTTTTCAGGTCGCTGGCGGCCTTGTTGGTGCCGATAAACGCAAAGATATCGATTTTGCCGCTGGCCATCAGCGCGCTGACGGTTTCGCGGCCGCTGCCGTAGATCACGTTGATCACGCCGGCCGGGAAGCTGTCGCGGAACGCCTCCAGCAGCGGGCGAATCAACAGCACGCCGAGCTTGGCCGGCTTGAACACCACAGTGTTGCCCATGATCAACGCGGGGATCAGCGTGGTGAAGGTCTCGTTGAGCGGGTAGTTGTAAGGGCCCATGCACAGCGCCACGCCCAGTGGCACGCGGCGGATCTGGCCGAGGGTGTCCTGTTCCAGCTCAAAGCGGCTGCTGCGGCGATCGAGTTCCTTGAGGGCGTTGATGGTGTCGGTGATGTAGTCGCAGGTACGGTCGAATTCTTTCTGTGAGTCCTTGAGGTTCTTGCCGATTTCCCACATCAGCAGCTTGACCACCGCGTCGCGCTGTTCGCGCATGCGTCGTAAAAAGGCTTCGACATGCTGGATACGTTCGGCCACGCGCATCGTCGGCCATTCACCCTGGCCGCGGTCATAGGCGCGCACGGCGGCGTCCAGGGCGGTGAGGGCGGTGTCGGCATCCAGCAGCGGCGTGCTGCCGATGTGTACGCGCTCATCGCCCA
Source organism: Pseudomonas sp. OE 28.3 (assembly GCF_014268205.2). Taxonomy (NCBI): domain Bacteria; kingdom Pseudomonadati; phylum Pseudomonadota; class Gammaproteobacteria; order Pseudomonadales; family Pseudomonadaceae; genus Pseudomonas; species Pseudomonas sp. OE 28.3. The sequence continues at coordinate 4,210,673 of NZ_CP077082.1, read as the reverse complement.
GTTGCACCGGGCTTTGCACCTTGGCCAGCGGGCCGTTCCACACCTGCAACTGGCCGTCGACCAGGTAATCACGCTGTTCGATGGGCGCGGCCAGGCGGAATTGCTCGGGAATTTCGCTGGCGGCGGTGGGAAACAGCTGGGCGAGCAGGTTACTGGTGGTCATGTCGCTACCCCTGGAATAGTTGCAAAACATGACTAGAGAGTCACCCATCCAAGGGCTGTGTGGCAAGCGCCAGACGCGTTACGAAGGCGCGCACGCACTCGTCGGCCGTCAGGCTGCCGATGCTCACCAACACCGTTAGTGGCAGGAACGCCACGCCGGTGCGCAGCGGCGAGAGGCCCAGAAATACAGGCTGAGTACAAACATCAGGCCATACAGCAGGCCGTGGCGCACGCCTGATTGATCAGCGCCAGGGATTCGCGTGCGGTGCGGGTCACGCCCAAAGGCTGGGCGCAGTTCAAGGCGCAATTGGGCCTGGAACCGCGTGATCTGGAAAACCTTGAGCAAAAGCCCGCGCTGGCCGGTTAAACTGCGCGGCTTTCAGAAGGAGTTCACATGAGTCACTACCAGCCGGGCATTCTTGCCGCACCGGTGCCGTTGCAGGCACGCCATCTGTTTTTTGCCGTTGATGCACTGGCAGCCGTACCCGCCGCGTTAGACGCGCTGGTGCAGTTGGCGGACGCGGGCGCAGTGGTCGGTGTTGGCGAGCCGCTGGTAACTTCGCTCGGCGCGCACATTGAAGGGCTGCGCGCATTCCCCGCCGTTACTGGCCCAGGCGCCCATAACCCGTCCACCCAGCAGGCGTTGTGGGTGTGGCTGCACGGTGTGGATCGCGGTGAACTGCTGCTGCGCAGCCGCGCATTTGAAAAGGCCCTGGCTCCGGCATTCCGGCTGGTGCAGATGACCGAAGGCTTCCGCTACAAAACCGGCTTCGATTTGACCGATTACGAAGACGGCACCGAAAACCCCCACGACGCCGCCGCCGTCGAAGCCGCCCTGACCGACAGCGGCGCCAGCTTTGCCGCGATCCAGCAATGGCAACACGACCTCGACGGTTTTGCCGCGTTGCCCGCCCAGGAGCGTGACCACATCATCGGCCGCCGCCATGGCGATAACGAAGAGCTGGACGACGCCCCCGAATCCGCTCACACCAAGCGTACCGCCCAGGAAAGTTTTACCCCGCAAGCCTTTGTGGTGCGCCGCTCGATGCCGTGGGCCGAGAACGGCCAGGCGGGGTTGATGTTCCTGGCGTTTGGGCATTCCTTCGATGCGTTCGAAGCGCAACTGCGGCGCATGAGCGGGTTGGAAGACGGGATTGTGGATGGGTTGTATCGGATCAGTACGCCGCTGACCGGTGGCTATTACTGGTGCCCACCGGTGAAGGATGGGCATTTGGACGTGAGCGCACTCGTCTGATCCCCCAGATCTGAAACAGTGTGGGGGGCTGTGGCGAGGGCGCTTGCTCCCGTTCGGCTGCGCAGCAGTCGCAGCTATCCTGGGGGCGCTTCGCACCCCAGCGGGAGCAAGCTCCCTCGGCACACAAGCCAGCTCCCACAGTTTGATTGTGTGGGGGCGTAGATCACGCCACCCACTGGCGCTTATCGTCACCATCCACCGACGGTTTCATCACCTGCACCGGCTCGGGTTCCAACCAGGTGGGCGCGACGAACCGATAACCCAGGCCCGCTGCGGTGGCGATGTAGAACGAGTCATTGTCGCCCAGCGCGCGGCGCAGGGTCTTGATCTGTGTGCGCAGGTTGCATTCCTCCACCACCAGCCTGGGCCAGGCGATGTCGAGCAATTGGTGTTTATGCAGCAATTCACCAGGCCGGGAGGCGAGGGCGATCAGCAAGGTCAGGGCGCGGTTGCCCAGGTTCACGGGTTGCCCATGCTTGAGCAGCAGATAACGGTGGGGCAGCAGTTGGAACGGGCCGAAGTGAATGCCGAAAGAGGCGTCATCGGTGAGGTGGCTGCGAGTCGAGTACGTCATGTCAGTTAACCTTTGTGCGTGGACATTGCAGCCCGACGCGGCTCCTTTTTACGCCGGGTTGCCAGGGAGAGTCAGGTGTTGATCGCCGGGATCGGGTCAGCCGGATAATCGCCATCCATCGTCGGGCCACCGGTGAGGCCGTATTGCTGCAGCACAGGTGTCAGTTGCCCGTAGAAGGCGTCTTGCGCCTTGCCATGGGCATCGGCCAGGGCGAACGGCAGGAACGCGCTGCCGATACCCCCGAGAATCGCCGTGGCGCCGCCAAGGATGCCGCTGATGGTGCCGGCCACTGCACCGATTTCGGTGGCGCCATACAAACCGGCACCGGCTTCCACCAGGCCGGCGACGGCCGCACCTGTGCCGAGCACACCGGTGGCCACCGAGAAACTGCCGGTGAGGTAGTCGCCTTTTTTCAAGGAGTCGACGCCGCCGATAATCCCGATCACGCCGCCGATAATGCCGCCGGCCGAACCAATGATCTTGCCCGCCGCGCCGATATTGGCGATCTGTTGCGCCGACAGCGGGCCTTTGCCCACCGGCACTTTGCCGGGGAAATCGCCAATGGTACCGCCGTCCGGGCGGTTGACCCAGGTGACGCCATAGCCGGCTTCCTTGGCGTATTTGGTCCCGCCTTCGAGCAGCAACCCGGCAAATTGCAGGCCCGCCGATACGCGGTTGGCATCCGCCACCGGGGTGGTGCTGCCGCTGGCCGAACGCGCCATCAGCACGCCGCTCATCAACACCGCGCTGCCAATGTGCAGCAGGCCTTGCTTGAACGCCGGGCTGACATCCCCGAATTTCATACCTTCGATAGCCTTGGGCAAGGCATCGGCAATCTTGTTGCCCTGACGGCCGATGTCCCATACCGACCGCAGCATCGACACCACCTGTGCCGGGTCGATCTTGCCGCCGTCGGAGGTGGTGAACATCGCGGGGTCTTTTTGCTGCGCGTCGTTGATCGCAGCGGTGACTTTGGCGTCGTCGAAGTTGCCGTTGGCATCGCCGAGCGTGACGTTCAACGTGTCGGTGGTCGCACCGCCGAGCAACGCATCGCCGAGGTTTTCGTTGAAGTTGACCTGCAAGGTCGCCGCGTCATCCGCCGTGGCCTTGTCACCCAGAAAGGCCTGGGCCGACGCGGTGCTGGCGGCGAAACTGCTGGCCGCTACGGTCGGGTCCAGGCCACCGGCTACCGCATCGGTGAAGGCTTTGCCGGTCACCAGCTGGTTCTTGTAGTAGCTGAGGATCGCGTCACTTTGCCCGGCGTTGGCCGCCACCTTGGTCAGGTCCACATGGCCGTTGCCCCCCAGTGCGAGGTTGGCGATCGTCGCGTCGTTGGCGGCGTTTTGCAGGCCCATGCCCATGTCGATCTGTTTGCCGTTCTGGTCCTTGGCATTGAGGTTGTCGTTGAGGTTTTTGCCCGACTCGATGCCACCTTCAACGTAGTTCTGCATCGCGACCTTCATGCTCGGGTCGGCGCTCACGATATCGCTGAGTGCGGGGCCGCGATTGTTCTGCAAAAAGCCTTGCACGTCCGGGTCCGCCGACAACGTCTCGATGCCGCTTTGCAGCTGCGCCTTGATCTTGTCTTCGTTGGGGTTCAGGCCCCAGTTGGGCGAGGTGTACTTGTCCATCAAGCCTGCGTTGCCGACGTAGTCGCTGACCAGCAGGCGCGTTTGTGCATCGGTCAGTTGCACCATCACGGCGGCTTTTTGTTCGCCGGTGTAGTTCTGCGGGTTGGCCAGGATATCGGCGGTGAGCTTGGAGGTGTCCACACCGGCGACGGCATCGCGGGTGGCGGCGCCGTCGAGGAAGGTCAGGGTGTCACTGTCGGTTTTCGGCGCCTGTTTCTCCAGCCACGCGCCGATGTTGTCGCGGGTGCCGATGTTGTCGGATTTGCCGGTGGCGGGGTTGTCACCGCCGGTTTCCAGGGCGTGGAACAGACCGGGGCGCGACCACATTGCTGCAGCGCCGGTCAGCTCGTTGCTCAAGGCCGAATCACTGCCCAGGGCTTGCAGGTTATCGGGGCGGATCATGCCGTCGTTGCTGCGCTGGTTATCACCTGGACGCATGGCAGTGCCGGAACTGGCGACCAGGCTTTCGTTGGCCATCACGATGGCGGCGGACTTGGCGTTGGCCTTGGCCAAGTCGCCTGGGTGGCTGCCCATAAAGCTGCCATAGGACTTCGCCGCCGCGCCGATATCGCTGTTGGTGTTGCTGATGAAATGGTCAACGTCGGAATGGGTAATCACATTGTCAGCTTTGCCGCGACCACCGCTGTCCAGCGCAGCCATCAGGTTCGGGCTGCTGGCCACGTACTTGAGCACGGCCTGAGCCTGGGGCGGCAAGGTGGTCGGCGGGTTGGCAAAGTCGATCGGCGCGCCGTGCAGGCCCCAGGCGTCCCAGTTCTGCGAGAGCAATTGTGCGGCGGCGCGCGGGCGGTTCAGGTCGAGTTCTTCTTTGGTCGGTGTCGTGCTGGTGTTGCCAGTGATGCTGTTCCAGTCCTTGGCGCCGGACACGCCGAACGACGAGTTGTCGACCCACGAAGTATCGCAGGCGCCTGCCGCTCCAGTAGTGCCGGCGTAAAGCTTGGCGACTTGGTCGTACAGGCCAGGGGTGATGTCCTGGGACACGATCACTTTGTCGCCGGACGCGGTCTGGTAGCGGATCAACCCTGGCCCGACTTCCTCGGGCGGGCCGATATGGGTGGCTGGGTCGATGCTCTCGTCGGCACCGGCCAGGCGATAGCCTTCGGCGCCGCTGGCATTGATCGCCGACAGCTTGGTGAAGTCGCCGCTGACCTGATCGAACAGCTGCGGCGTGTCTTTCTGGCTGACCACCACCTTGTCACCCGAGGCTGTCTCATAGCGGATCAGCCCGGGGCCGAGTTCAGTCGGGCTGCCGATGGCCGTGTAGTTGCCCAGCCCCGGTGCCACGGTGCTCGCATCGGCCTGGGTGTAGCCGGCCGCTTTACTGTCACTGAGGTTTTTTTCGAAGCTCGCATCGTTCTGTTGGGTGTTGTACTGGTTGACCAGTGTTTCGTAGAGACGCGGGTTGTCGCTCTGCTTGAGAGTGACTGGCTTGTCGCTGCCCAACGGTGTGTAGGTGATGCTGTTGTTCACCGGCGCCTGAACGTTTTGATAGGGCAGTGGGATCGACGGGCCACGGATCTTCGACGGGTCGAAGGTCGGCTGGTTGACGGCGGTGTACAACGCGGTTTCGAATTTTTTCTGCGAGCCGTCTGTGCCCGGTGTTTGCGCAGGGTCACGACTACTTGGGATCGCTGGCATACATGCTCACCTGGAAGTTGTTTCATATATCAGGGCCTGCACACTGACTATTTAGCTATTAGTGCATCTGTACTAATCAGGCGCAGGAAATTAGTTGCCCGCGAGCATTAAGGTCGCTCGCGCCGAGCTATGAAACGCGATGAGTAAGTCGCTTTTGTTACAAATGGAAATATCTGCGAAGTTGGGCAGAAGGCTATTAGCGAAAAATGTGAAGTCGATACAAAAAAGACGTCGACGTCGTGACGGACTGCGCGTTTTTACGCTGTAAACCTGCCGCCTATTGTTCAAGAGAATGTCGGGGTGTGCGTGCAACGCCGCGTAATAAGGGGCTTTGGCCTTGTTTGAATGTTTCGCTAAAAGTTCCGCGGGCGAACCGGCATGAGTTTTTTTCAACGCCGGGTTGAGCCAAACAATTCACACCCTGTAGCCGAAACGTTTCACAAGCTTTCACAGCGAAGGCGTTTTGATCGTGAGTAGTATGGCCCCCATGCAAACCAACGACGGTTCAAACGCTCACTGTCTGACGTATTGGGCATTTACCGGGTTTGCATACTTTCAGCTTGCTGTTGCGCAACTGAATAACTTCCCTATCGATGCAAGGAGATGAACATGGCTGATGTCCCACCAGTAAAAGCCGGCGGCGCCGACGACGCTATCGCGAAGATGGAAGCGACCTTCAACATGGCTATCGAGAAGTCGGCCAAGATCACCGAAATCAGCACCGCGAAAAAAGCTGAGCTCGACGCCACCAAACAGCGTCCGCAGAACTGATTTGCCAAACGGGCGGCGCTGGCGCTGCCCGTTTACCTGCTGATTCTTGACCCCGTTGCACATTTTCAAGGGGGCAAACCCACACATGACAGCCTTGATTTCTTTGGGGCCGGTGGCTGCGACTGGCGCACCGACCCTCACTGTGACCGCCGGTTTGCACCAGGGCAGTTCCCTGGTGCTTGATCAGCCTGTCTACACCATCGGCGCGGACCTCGCGGCCGACCTTGTGCTCAGCGACCCCGGTATCGCCGGCCTGCACCTGCGCCTGCGTTTTGAGGGCGGCCATGTGGCGGTCGAAGCCTTGGGCGGTGAGGTGCTGGTCGCCGGCACTGTGCGAATTCCCCGGGGCAATGGTCATCGCGCGCGACTGCCTTTGCAACTGCGCATCGGCACCGCCGGTGTGAGCCTGGCGCTGCCTGAAGAGGCAGAGCAACCCTCCCGCGCTCCGCGCAGATTAACGCCTTGGATTGTCGCGCTCGGCCTGCTGTTTATCTGTGCAGGGGCACTGGCCTTTCGCAGTGACCCGCCGTTGGCGCAGGTGGCGGCAGTGGTCGATGTGCCGGCGATTAAACAGCCGTCTCGCGAACAGGCCAAAGCCTGGCTGGAGCAACAGTTGCAAGCCGCCCGCCTGGATGCGGTGAGCGTCACCAACAGCAACGGCCAGCTCAGCGCCGAGGGCAGTTTCGAACAGTCACAAAAGCCTCAATGGCTGGCCCTGCAACAAGCCTTCGACCAGCGCTACGGCCAGCAGATCGTGCTCAACCCCCGCGTTGCCGCGCGTGCCGATGCCGCGAGCCCACGCGTGCGCTTCCAGGCCGTGTGGTTCGGCGCCCACCCCTACGTGATCAATGACAGCGGCAAGCGCCTGTACCCCGGCGCTGCGCTGGCGGACAACTGGGTGCTGGAACGCATCGAGAACAACCAAGTGATCCTCGCCCGTGGCGATGAGCGCTTTACCTTCACCTTATGAGTCGGTCTATGGGACGTATACACATGATCGTTCCCACGCTCTGCGTGGTAATGCCGCCCCGGACGCTCCGCGTCCTGAAATCAGCGCAATGCGTGACCCCTGCGCAAGGTGACGCAGAGCGTCACAGGATGCATGCCCACGCAGAGCGTGGGAACGATCAACAGGCCCCGGCATGAAAGTCGAACCCCGCCCGCTAATTCCCAGTGATGTGCGCAGCGCGCCTATCGAAGCGATTCGCCCGGTCAATTCACGCCAGGCCACCGCCTTCGAAGCGGTGCTCAAGACCCGCAAGACCCAAACCCGCCGCTCGCTGCGCAGCGACCTCGAAGCCCTCACCAGCGCCGCCGGGGTGGACTCCCTGCTGTTCGGCAGCGCGCGTTCCCTGGAGCTGTTGGAGCATGTGATGGAACACATCCTGCCGAGCCTGGACGCTGAGCCCGAGATCAAGGCCCTGGCCCATGACCTGATCAGCGAAGAGATCGAGATGCGCCGCAACCTCGAACAGCAGCGCTCACAGGTGCATGCCTGATGGCCCGCGATAACGAGGACGCCGTGCAACTGCTCAAGGGTATTGGCGAGCTGTACCGGCGCAATGGTCAGTCCCAGCGCGCGCTGGTGATGTTGCTGATTGCCGTCAGTGTCGCGCCCCACGACTGCGTGCTGTTGCGCGCGCTGGTGCTGGCGTTCACCGACAGTGGCGATGCCACGCGGGCACTCGGCGCCCTCGACCGCCTGGTGGCGCTGGAAGGTGAGTCCGCCAGCCTGTTGCTGCTGCGCGCGCGTGCGCTGTGGTACGGCGAGCGCAAGGACGAAGCGCGCCAGTGCTTCAAACGCTACTTAGCCGCACGCAGGGCCAACCCATGAGCGTACTCAATCGTCTGAACAATGTGGCGCGCATGGCTGCGCAGCGCACTGACGTGATCATCGTCGCGTTTATGCTGATGGCGATTGTGATGATGATCATCCCGCTGCCCACCTACCTGGTGGACATGCTGATCGGCCTCAATATTGCCCTGAGCATCCTGATCCTGATCGTAGCGTTCTACATCGGCCACTCCGTGGAGTTCTCTGCGCTGCCGCCGCTGATTCTGCTCAGCACCTTGTTTCGCCTGTCGCTGTCGATCACCACCACGCGCCTGATTCTGCTGCACGGTGACGCCGGGCATATCGTCAAGGCGTTCGGTGACTTCGTGATTGCCGGGCAAGTGGTGGTCGGCATGGTGGTGTTCCTGATCATCACCGTGGCGCAGTTCGTGGTTATCACCAAAGGTGCCGAGCGCGTCGCGGAAGTGGCGGCGCGCTTTACCCTGGACGCCATGCCCGGCAAGCAGATGAGCATCGACAACGACCTGCGCAATGGCGATATCGACCAGGCCGAAGCCCGCCGTCGGCGCTCGCGCCTGGAGCGGGAAAGCCAGATGTTCGGCGCAATGGACGGCGCGATGAAGTTCGTCAAAGGCGACGCCATCGCAGGGCTGGTGATCCTCGCGGTCAACCTGCTGGGCGGCATGCTGATCGGCATGCTCGAACGCGACATGCCGTTCGGCGTGGCGGTGCACACCTATTCGCTGCTGACCGTGGGTGACGGCCTGATCGCCCAGATCCCGGCGCTGTTGATTTCAGTCGCGGCGGGCACTGTCGTGACGCGCGTCAACAGCGACGGCGAGGCCGGCGACCTGGGCAGCGAGATCATCAAGCAACTGGGCGCCAGCTACCGTGCGCTGGGCCTGACGGCGCTGATCATGATCGGCGTAAGCCTGCTGCCGGGTTTTCCGACCTGGGTATTTATCGGTTTGTCCTTAGCCTTTGGCAGTGCGGCATTTTTGATGTATCGCCGGCAGGCCCGTCAGCCCCAGGGTGAACTTGAAGCGTTGGTGCAAGCACCTGAGCCGGTGGTCGAGGTGCCGGTCGAACAGGATGACAACCTGCTGCCCGACACCCGTGTACTGCTGACCCTCGGCAGCGGCCTGTCCCAAAGCGCGCCGCGCCAGATGCTGCGCCAGCGTGTCGAAGCGCTGTGTCACGACATTCGCACCGAGCTTGGCGTGGACGTACCAGTGCCAGGCATCTACATGGAAGCCAAGGCCACGCCGGGCAGTTTTCGCGTGTCTTTGGAAGGCGTGCCGGTGAGCGAGGGCGAATTGCCGATCAACTGCCTGCTGTTGCAGGACGACCCGGTGCATGTGCAGTTGCTCGATATCGCTACCGTACAAGCCGATTCGCCGCTCAATGGCCGCCCTGCGCACTGGATCGAGCGTCAGCACGAAGACACCTTGCGCAATGCCGGCATCGGCTTTTTGCTGCCTGACGAAGTGCTGCGCGGTGTGCTGGAACGCAGCCTGCGCCGCTATGCCGCGGACTTCCTCGGCATCCAGGAAACCCGTCTGTTGCTCGAGCGCACCGAAGCCACTTACGGCGAGCTGGTCAAAGAGGCCCTGCGCCTGGTGCCGCTGCAACGCGTGGCCGAAACCCTGCGCTTGCTGGTCGGCGAAGGCGTGTCGATCCGCAACCAGCGCGCCTTGCTCGAAGCCATGGTGGAGTGGGGCGCGCGTGAAACTGACGCCGGGCGCCTGGCTGAGCATTTGCGTGCAGCGCTGGCGCGGCAGATCAGTCATCAGTATGCGGATCGCAACCGGGTAATCGGCGCACTGGTACTGGCGCCGGGCCTGGAAGACCAGCTTCGTGCGTCCTTGCGTCGCCAGGAGCCGCAGCGCGAGTTGATCCCCGAAGACGTCAGCCGCGCCTTGCTTGCGCAACTGCGTCAGGCTTGCGAGAACACCCGTGAGGCCAACAGCGCCGTGTTGCTGGTGCACCCGGAACTGCGCCGCAGCTTGCGTCGCCTGGTGCTGCGCGGCGAGCTGGAACTGGCGGTGCTGTCGTTCCGCGAATTGGCCACCGAGTACAACCTGCAAGCGCTGGTGACCATCAGCCTCACCGATATTTCCAATCGCCGCGCGCCTGCTGCGGCTTCTGTCACTCCCCTGGCGTCTGCCTCATGATGCGTTTTTGTGTGTTGTTACTCGCTTTGATTGCGTGTGCCAGTCAGGCCCAGGACATTGCCCGAGGTGCTGGCGGCTCGATCAACCTGGCGTCCGGTGAAGGGCGCATTTTGCATTTCGTGGCGCCAGTGGATTCGGTGCTGGTGGCCGAACCCAATGTGGCCGACCTGCAAGTGGTGTCGCCCGGCACTATCTATATCTTCGGCAAGGCGCCGGGCAACACCAGCCTGATAGCCCTGGGCAACGACGGCAAACAACTGGCCAGCCTGACGCTTTCGGTCAGCAGTGACAGCCAGGCGGTGACCACGCCGATGCAGACCCTGCACCCCGGCAACGGTGCGCAGATAAGCGGCGCCGGCAACCGCCTGATTGCCAAGGGCACGCTCGGTTCGGTGGCCGAGGCCACCGACCTCAACGCGCTGCTCAACCCTCAGGGCCAAGGTTTCCAGAGCGCGATCAACACCACCGAATATGCCGGTGCCGCCCAGGTGAACCTACGGGTGCGCTTTGCCGAAGTGTCGCGTTCCGAGTTGCTGCACTACGGCGTGAACTGGAACGCGATGTTCAATAACGGCACGTTTTCCTTCGGCCTGATCACGGGCGGCCCATTGGCGGCAGCGACGGCCGGTGGCTTGGCGACGGCGGGCACCGGTTCCGGCAATGTGAATATCGATGGCATGCTCGATGCGCTGCAAGCCAATGGCATCTTGCAGATCCTGGCCGAGCCGAATATCACCGCCATGACCGGCCAGACCGCGAGCTTCCTCGCTGGTGGCGAAGTGGCGATCCCGGTGCCGGTCAACCGCGACCTGGTGGGCATCGAATACAAGTCCTTCGGTGTGTCGTTGTTGTTCAACCCGACCTTGCTGCCTAACGGGCGCATCGCCCTGCAAGTGCGCCCGGAAGTCAGCAGCGTGGTCAGCGGCGGCACTGTGGACTTCGGCAATTTCCATGTGCCGTCCTTCAGCGTGCGCCGCGCCGACACGCGGGTGGAAGTCGGCAGTGGGCAGACGTTCGCCATCGCCGGGTTGTTCCAGCGCGAGAGCAGCCAGGACATCGAAAAACTGCCATTGCTGGGCGACCTGCCGATCCTCGGCAACCTGTTTCGCTCCAAGCGCTTCCAACGCAATGAAACCGAACTGGTGATCCTGATTACCCCGTACCTGGTCGAGCCGGTACGCGGTCGCGGTCTGGCCACGCCCCTGGACGCCTTACCGACCACCGCCGCAGCCAGCGGACCGCGCAGCGGCGGGGCGTTCGGTTTCTACATGAATTGACTAAGGGGCCTGCCATGACTGTTTTGCGTGTGTTGATGCTGTTGCCCTTGGTGTTGGTGGGCTGCAAGACCCATTTGGCGCCGACGTATTACTCGCCCGAATACCGCGCCGATGGCGTGCCGAGCCAGTGCCAGCAACCGGCGGCCAAGGATGAGATTGGGTTGGATGAAGACTTCAAACCGACCTTGCCGTTGGGCTGCGCGAACAATTTGAACCTGATGCAGATGGTCGAGCGCAAGCAGGACCTGACCCAGGGCCGCGCGACCGGGCCAGCAATGGCCGCGCCGGTGGGCCGGGCAGCGCAGGTGTATATCGAAGGGTTCGACCGCGAGCAGTTGCAGCGGCGCAAGGACCAGCAGGAAGCCAAGGCCGGCGCTGCAGGAGGCCAGCAATGAGGCCCCAATGTGGGAGCGGGCTTGCTCGCGAAAGCGGCCTCATGGTCGACCACTACCCAACTGAAGCTACCCGGTCTAACTGTGGGAGCTGGCTTGTCGGATCGCCGCACCGCTGCGATAGCGGTGAGTCGGCGTACATATCCGTTGTTGTAGTAACGGCCACTTATGGTTCCGCTCTTACAGCGGCTCACTTTTGGAAAGACCCAAAAGTAAGCAAAAGGTCTTCGCCCCACCACTCGGCACCTCGCTTAGGCTCGGTGTGCCCTCACTCCGGCTTTGGAGCGTGGGCCGCCGCGATGGGCCATCCTTGGCCCAGCGCGGCTAACCCGGCGTCCTGCCGGGTTACCCTCGCTCCAAAGCCTGCGTTCGGCCAGCGTGGTTTAACGGGGCGACTCAGATCAACATCAAAAGCAGATCAAAAGCCAGATCACAAGCCAGATCAAAAGCGGGTTGGTCGTGTATCAGCGCGGGTCCACCAACCCCAGCTCCTTGGCTTGCGCCACCGGATCACTGATCGCTTTGATGCGCTTGGCTTCGGTCACCAACTGTGCCCGCTCAGCCGCCGGAATATCATCCAGCGCCAGCCCGGCAACCTTTTGCTCATACCCCGCCAACACCATCACCAACAGTTCATTACGCTGATGCCGTGGCAAGGCCCGGGGCGATTGGGTGACGGGGGCGATGGTGTCCAGCGCCTGTTGCGATTGCCCACCCAGCGCATAAGCCAGGGCCAGGTTGCAGCGGCTGTCGAGGTTGTCGGGTTGCAGGCTGAGGCTTTGGGCGAAGGCGGTTTGTGCGGCGACGGCCTGGCCGTTCAAGACCTGCGCGATGCCCAGGCGTGTGTAGGCGACCGGCAGGTGGTTGATCTCGGCGGCCTGGCCCAGCGCCGTGACGGCGCGTTGGGTCTTGCCCAGTTGCAACTGCGCGGTGCCAAGGCCGAGCAGGGCGTCGGCGTTGCGGGCGTCCAAACCCAGGGCTTGCTGGAAGGCGCGCTCGGCGCCCGACGCGTCCTTGGCGTCGAGCCTGGCCTGGCCGAGCTTGAGCCACAGGTCGATGCCGGCGCCGGGTTGCTGGGTGGCGCGCTCGTACAGCGCAGCCGCGCTGGCGTAATCGCCGCGCTTGTTCAGGTCGTTGGCCAGTTGCAGGGACTTGTCGGAATCGGTCGCAGGTTTGCTGGAGCAGGCAGCCAACAGCAGGGTACTGGCAAGCAGGAAATTCTTGGTCATCGTCACAACTCGTCGGGCGAAGGCGCAGGCCATGTAAGCATATTTTTCATGGCCATCCTATGCCTGTTCGGCGCCAGTTTGGCCCACGCGGCCGAAGCGCCCGAATGGTTTTCCAAACCCTATGCCTACGTGTTGGTCGACCAGGATGTGCGCGGCGCACTGGAAGAGTTCGGCCACAACCTCGACATCCCCGTGGTGCTCTCGGACAAGGTGCGCGGCAAGGCGCGCAGCACGATTCGCGCCGCCAGCGCCGGTGAGTTCCTGCAAACCCTGTGCAACACCAACGGCCTGACCTGGTACTTCGACGGCAACCTTCTGTACCTCAACGCCAACGATGAGATCGGCACAAAACTGTTCAAGGCCAGCGCATTGAACCTCGACCAATTGCAGGCTTACCTCAACACCCTTGATGTGTTCGGCCAGCAGCTGTCGATGCGCAATGGCCCCGAAGGCGATGAAGTGTTCGTGTCCGGGCCACCGCCGTACCTGGCGCTGGTGCAACAGCACGTCGATCACCTGCAACCCAACGCCGTGGCCGCCCCGGTGGCCCGCGAGCGGGGTGTGCGGGTGTTTCGCGGCGCGCAAGTCAGTACCGAAACCCCAACCCAGTAAAGGAGCAGCACCATGTCCGTAACGGCCGTAGACAGCAACCTCGCCCCCGGTGGCGCCAGCCCTGAAGCCAAGTTCAATGCCGCGGTGGATAACGCCAAGGCCGCCGACAAACCGGCGGACACCTCGGACGCCGACGACGCCAAATTCAACGATGCGTTGATCACCCAGGCCGTCACCATCGGCGGCCAGTTCATCATCATGCCGAAGATGCAAGAACTGCTGAACGACGCCATGTCCGATGACGACGACGAGTAGGAGGCCCCTATGACTATCAGTCTCGCCGCCGGCGCCACGGCCTTGCCGCCGTCCGCCGGTGCGGGGCCCGCCGGGGTCTCGCAGAACCTGTTCGAACACATGGCCAACACCGCCAAGGGCATGCCCGAGGGCGCCAGCCCGCACCAGATCGGTTCGGGCTTGATGGAGCGCATGAACAGCTTTATCGACCGTTCGCGAGCGTTCTCCGAGCGTGCGGATTTGCTCACCAACAACCCCTCGGCGCCGCCACCCGCGCAGGCCGAAATCCGCACGGCCAGTGCTTCTCCCCAGGCTGAGTCGGGAAAAAAAGTCGGCGAGCAGCAGGTCGACCAGATCGTCCATTCCCTGGGCAAGATGTTCGACTACTCCATCGAAACCCAGATGGTGGTGCGCGGTGCAACGCAGATTTCCGGCTCCGCCAACACGCTGCTCAAGGGTCAATAACGCCATGCCAAGCCCAAACCGCGCCCTGCGCCTGTTGCTGATCGGCCTGCTGGCCAGTCTGTTGCAGGCGTGCAACACCGACCTCTATACCAACCTCAGCGAGCGCGATGCCAACGCCATGGTCGCGGTGCTGCTGCGCGGTGGTATCCCGGCGGAGCGCAAGACCCAGGACAACGGCCAGCTCAAAGTGGTGGTCGACGAGGAGCGTTTCGCCGAAGCCATGACGCTGCTCGACAACGCCGGCCTGCCGCAACAGAGCTTTTCCAATATGGGCCAAGTGTTCAAGGGCAACGGCCTGGTGTCGTCGCCGGTGCAGGAGCGCGCGCAGATGATCTATGCGCTGAGCGAGGAGCTCTCGCATTCGGTGTCGCAGATCGACGGCATCGTCGCTGCGCGCGTGCATGTGGTGCTGCCCGATAACGACCTGCTCAAACGCGTGATTTCACCCTCGTCGGCCTCGGTACTGGTGCGTTACGACCCGGGTACCGACATCAATACGCTGATCCCGCAGATCAAGACGCTGGTGGCCAACGGCATTTCCGGCCTGAGCTACGAAGGCGTTTCGGTCACGGCGATCAAGGCAGCTGTCGCCATCAGCCAGAACCCGGCACAACCACGGCTGGCGCGCTTTATGGGCTTGTGGATGCTGGAAGACAACGTGCCTCAGGCGCGTTTCATGTTCGGCACGTTGTTGCTGATTGCGCTTGGCGCCCTCGGTGTATTGGCACGCCAGCAGTGGGCGCGGCGCCAGTCCCAGGCGCTGTATGTGCTCAAGGAGGGTGAATGAGTTTATTCGAACGCTGGCAGGGGTTGATCGCCGAGCCTTTGCAGTTTGTGCGCGGGCCTAGCCTGGGCGCGTGTTTTGCCGCTGAGCTGCCAGATGACGTGTTGCAGGCCATGCAGGCCCAGCCACGTTTTCGCCCGCGCCTGCAGCAGTTGCTGGTCAAGCACTACCAGTTGGCGCCGATCGAGCAATTGGTCACGCCGTTGGCGGCCGACCTGCCGGTGTTGCTGCTGTCGCCTGCGCAATTTGCGCGCCTGCCGAGGTTATGCGGGGCTATCTGGCACGGCGCAACCTTGAGCCGTGAGATCCGCCGCGAGGTGGTCAATGAGCTGCGTGAAGGCCTCGGCGCCGAGGTCTTTGTGGCCGCCCTGGCTCTGCGCCAACTGGGGGGCGCGGCGGATCTGCTGCGTGAACCGGTCGAGTTGATCGAAGCCATCGACCGTGACGGCCTTGGCTGTGTCGCCGCCTGGCTGCAGGCCCAGCACGCTGACTGGCAAGGCTGGCTGCGCTTGCGTTTTGACTTTCCCCAGGGCTACAGCGCACGCGTGCCGCGTGACCTGGAAATCGTCCAGGCCGCCGCTGCTTGCCTGCTGGCCGAGGAGATTGCCCCATGAATGAACTACCGAGCCGTCCGGCTGCGCGTATTTTGCGGGCCGAAGAAGCCGCGTTGTGGACCGACGGTTTTGCCTTCCTGCAAGCGGCCAAAGACCAGGCCGAACAGATCAAGGCCGACAGCGACCAGTGGCTGCACGCCGCCCGCGCCGAGGGCTTTGAAAGCGCCCGGCAGGCCGGTGCCGAGCAGGTCGCGCAATTGCTGGTGCAGACCCAAGCCCAGGTGCAGCACTACCTGAGCAGCCTGGAGACTTCGCTGGCCGATTTGGCGTTGGGCATCGTGCGTGAAGTGCTGGGCGAATTGGATAACGCCGAGCGCGTCGTGCGCTGCACCCGCCAAGCCCTGAGCGCGTTTCGCCAGGACCAGGCACTGACCCTGTGGGTGCCACCCGCCGAGGTCGACGCATTGCGCCAACGCCTTAAGCTTGAAGGCTTGGCGCTTGCAGTGGACGCCGATGAACAGCTTGGCGCCGGCCAGGCACGCCTCAGCAGCCCGGCCGGCTCGGTGGAGCTGGGCCTGGACGCGCAATTGCAAACCCTGCGCCGCAGCTTGCTGCCCTTTGCCGAAGAAGGTGTGGCATGAACCTGGAGCAGTTGCTGCCACGCCTGACTGAGCGCCTGGCCCAGGCGCGCCCGCGACCAATGCACGGCACCGTGCTGAGCATTCGCGGCGTGCTGCTGCGCGCCAGCGTGGCCGGTGCGAGCATTGGTGAGCTGTGCCAATTGCGCGATCCCGGCAGCAGCCGCAGCTTGAGTGCCGAGGTCATTGGTTTTGATGGTGACGAGGCGATTCTGTCGCCCATCGGCTCGATGGAAGGGTTGTCGACCCGCACGCAGATCACCGCCACCGGCGAAACCCTCGGCGTGGCGGTCGGTGATGCGCAGTTGGGGCGTGTGATCAGCCCTATGGGCGATTTTCTCGACGGTGATGGCCTGCCACCGACTCTGGCCCTGAAAAGCTATCCGCTGCACACCGAGCCTCCGGCACCGTTTTCGCGGCAGCTGATCGTGCGCTCCATGGCCTTGGGCATCCGCTCCATCGACGGCTTGCTGACCTTGGCCCAGGGCCAACGCATGGGCATCTTTGGCGAGCCAGGCGTGGGCAAATCGTCGCTGCTTGCCAGCATCATCCGCAACAGCGAAGCCGATGTGATTGTGATCGGCCTGATCGGCGAGCGGGGCAGGGAAGTGCGCGAGTTGCTCGACGTGCAACTCGATGCCCAGGCGCGCGCGCGCACGGTGGCGGTGGTCGCCACCTCGGATCGCCCGGCGGCCGAGCGTGTACGTGCCGCGTTCGTCGCCACCACCCTGGCCGAATACCACCGCGACCAAGGCCGCAATGTATTGCTGCTAATGGACAGCCTCACGCGTTTTGCCCGCGCCCAGCGCGAAATCGGCCTGGCCGTGGGCGAGCCACCGACCCGTCGCGGTTACCCGCCGTCGTTCTTCTCGGCGTTGCCACGCCTGCTCGAACGCGCCGGCCCCGGCCCTACCGGCAGCATTACCGCGCTGTACACCGTGCTCACTGAAGGCGATGCCGCCAGCGACCCGGTGGCCGAGGAAGCGCGTTCGATCCTCGACGGGCATATCGCCCTGAGCGCCGAGTTGGCCCAGCGCAATTACTTCCCGGCGGTGGACGTGCTGCGCAGTCGCAGCCGCTTGATGGAGCAGGTCGCCGGGGAGGAGCACAAGCGCCTGGCCATGCGAATCCGTGAGCTGATGGCGCGCTACGGCGAAATCGAAATGCTGATCCGTGTGGGCGAGTACTCCGCCGGCAGCGACCCGCTGGCGGACGAAGCCATTGCACGCCACGCCGCCATCGAAGCATTCCTGCGCCAGAACGCGGGCGAGCCCAGCAACCTGGAACAGACCCTGATGCACATGCGCCAGGTGTTGGCATGAGCCGCGCAATCGAGATACACGCAAAACCCTGTGGGAGCTGGCTTGCCTGCGATAGCGGTGGGTCAGCCAGCCCTGTTGTGACTGATACACCGCTATCGCAGGCAAGCCAGCTCCCACAGTCGATCTTCGCTGATCCGGAAACGGTAGTCGCTGGCATTAGAAAGGAGAACGCCCAATGAAAACCGACCAACTGCGCACCCTGCAAACCTTGCGGGTACTGCGCGAACAACGTGCTGCCAGCCAACTGGCCGCCCAGCAGCAACGCTGCGAGCAGACCCATGGCGTGTTGACCGATGCCAAGGAGCAACTGCGCCTGCACCGTGAGGCAATTGCCGAGGAAGCCCGTCAGGTGTACGCCTCGCTCACCGAGGGCTTGTCGGTAGCCAGTTGGCAGGCGGCTCAGGACCGTTTGCGTGGGTTGTCGGATGACCAGCAGCAGTTGGAAAACGACGTGAGCCACGTGTCCACCACCCTGCAAAGCCAGGAGCGTGAGCGCGACCTGTTCCGCCAGGAACGCCTGAGCCGCCAGCGTCAGTCCGATGCCTGGCAGAGCCTGCTGGAAGGGCGTGAAAGCGATGAGCGCCGCGTCGGTGAACTGCGTGATGAAGGCACCGGCACATGATTGCAGCCCTTGCCGACCCGCTGTCGCCTTGGCTGACGCACTACGACCCGGCCTTGCTGGCGCTGCACAACCAACTGCACCGGCGCCGCCGCGTCTGGCGGGGCCGCTGCGCCGGGCAAGACCTGCGCGTGAACTGGGCCGCTGAACCGCAGCCGCTTGATGCGGCACGCGAGGTGCTGCTGTTGCTTGGTCGCGCGCCAGTGCGTTTGCGGCTGTCGGCCGCCGCCTTAGAGCAGGTGTTGGTGCCGCTGGCGTTGCAGTTTGACGTGCAACTGCTGCCGGCGCTGCCGCGTGCATTGCTGCTGGAACTGGCGGTACTGGACCTGATCGAGCGTCTCGAACCGCTGCTGGGTCAGCCGCTGCAATTGCTCGAAGCGCCGCAAGACCAACAGCCTTATGCGCTGCACCTGGCGCTGGAATTGTCCTTCGCCAACCAGCCTGCCACGCACGCGCAACTGGACCTGAGCGAAGGCGCTGCCGTGTTGTTGGCGCAGTTGCTGGATCAACACGCCCAGCTTGAGCCGGACCCATTGCCCGACCTGCGCCAGAGCCTGGCGCTGCTGGCCGGGCAGCAGCACTTGAGCCTCGGTGAGCTGCGCAGCCTGCGCCCCGGCGATGTGCTGATGCTCGAACCCGGCCCGGGTTTGCTGCTGGAGCTGGCGGGTCGCCTGCAGGCCCGCTGCCAATACCAGGGTGAAGTCTTGCGCTTGCAGGAAGCCTTGCAAGCACCTCTTTTGCAGATGGAGAACACGATGACTGATGTTGATGCGGCTGCGGCCCTGGATGATCTGCCGCTCAAACTGGTGTGCCAGGTCGGCAGCCTGGAATTGACCCTGGCGCAACTGCGTGAACTGGGCGCCGGCAGCTTGTTGCAGTTCAATACACCCGGCGTGGACAGCGTCGATTTGATGGTCAACGGGCGCCGCGTCGGCCAGGGCCAATTGGTGAAAATCGGTGACGGCCTGGGTGTGCGCCTGCTGAGTTTTGCCACCCCATGACCGGTTATCAGCCCAACCTGATCGAGATCATCCTGGTCGTTGCGACGATCGGGCTGATCCCGTTGGCGGTGGTGACACTCACCGGTTTCATGAAGATCTCGGTGGTGCTGTTCCTGATCCGCAACGCCCTCGGTGTGCAGCAGACCCCGCCGAACCTGGTGCTGTACGGCATCGCGCTGATCCTCTCGGTGTATGTGACCACGCCGTTGATTGGTGACATGTACCGGCAAGTGGAGGGCCGCGACCTTAATATCGAGCATGTGGAGCAGCTCAAGGATCTGGGCGATGCACTGCGCCCGCCCTTGCAGGCGCATTTGAAGCGCTTTGCGAACGAGTCCGAGCGCGGTTTTTTTGTGCAGGCCACCGAGACCATCTGGTCGCCGGAGGCGCGGGCCGACTTGCGCGACGATGACCTGGTGGTGTTGATTCCGGCGTTCGTCAGTTCGGAACTGACGCGGGCCTTCGAGATCGGCTTTTTGCTCTATATCCCGTTCCTGGTGGTGGACTTGCTGGTGTCCAACGTGCTGATGGCGATGGGCATGTCGATGGTTTCGCCGAACCTGATTTCGATCCCGCTGAAGATCTTTTTATTCGTGTCCTTGAGCGGCTGGTCGCGCTTGATGCACGGTTTGATTCTGAGTTACGGCTGAGGCACGACCCATGGGCCAGGATGTGTTCCTGTCATTGATGAAACAGGCACTGATGACGGTGCTGATGCTCTCGGCGCCGGCGCTGGGCGTGGCGATTATCGTGGGTTTGAGCGTAGGGCTGTTCCAGGCGCTGACGCAGATCCAGGACCAGACCCTGCCGCAGGTGGTAAAGCTGGTGGCGGTATTGCTGACCATCGTGTTTCTCGGCCCGGTATTGGCCGGGCAAGTCGCGGAACTGGGTGGCCAGGTGCTGGACAACTTCCCGATGTGGACGCGCTGACCGCCCATGGATGCCAGCCTGACCGCGCAGTTCCTGGAAGTCGCCTATCCGGTGATCAGTTCTGCCTCGCTCGCCGCCTGTCGAGCCATGGGCGTGGTGGTGATCACCCCGGCGTTTAACCGCCTGGGCCTCACCGGCATGATTCGCGGCTGTGTGGCCGTGGCGATTTCCATCCCGATGTTCTTTCCGGTGTTCGATGCGCTGACCCACATGCCCGAACACGGCAGCGTGTTTATCGCCGGCTTGCTGATCAAGGAGTTCTTGATCGGGATCCTGATCGGCTTGCTGTTCGGCATTCCGTTCTGGGCGGCGGAAGTGGCGGGGGAGTTGATCGACCTGCAACGCGGCTCGACCATGGCGCAGCTGGTGGACCCGCTGTCCACCGGCGAGTCGAGCGTGATGTCGACCTTGCTCACGGTGATGCTGATCACGCTGTTCTTTATGTCCGGCGGTTTTATCCTGATGGTCGACGGCTATTACCACAGTTACCAGTTATGGCCGGTGACCGCATTTACGCCGGTATTTGCCAGCTCCGCGTTGCTGGCGGTGCTGTCGATCCTCGACCAGATCATGCGGGTTGGCGTGCTGATGGTCTCGCCGTTGCTGATCGCGTTGCTGGTCACCGACTTGATGCTCGCGTACCTGTCGCGGATGGCGCCGAACCTGCATATTTTCGACTTGTCGTTGCCGGTGAAAAACCTGTTTTTCTCGATTCTGATGGTGATCTACATCGGCTTTTTGATCCCGCTGATGCTCGACCAACTGGCCGAGTTTCGTGGCACCGTCGAGCTGCTTAAAACCCTGGCGGGCATGGAGTAGCCCATGGCCGATACCAGCGAAGAGAAATCCCAGCCGGCCACGGACAAAAAGCTCAGCGACGCGCGCAAGAAAGGCCAGGTCGCCAAGAGCCAGGACCTGGTGTCGGGCATGGTCATTTTGTTCTGCACCCTGTGCATCTCGATTCTGGCGCCACGGGCCATGGCCCAGGTGACGGCGCTGATCGACCTGACCGCGCAAATCTATATCGAGCCGTTCGCCACCGTGTGGCCGCGGGTGCTGGACCATGCCGAGCAGTTGATCATCGGTATTACCCTGCCAGTGATGGCGGTGACCACCGGGGTGGTGATCCTGACCAATATCATCACCATGCGCGGCTTTGTGTTCTCGGTGGACCCGATCAAGCCGGAGTTCAAGCGCATCAACCCGGCAGAGGGCATGAAGAAGATCTTCGCCCTGCGTAACCTGGTGGAGTTCATCAAGGGGTTGGTCAAGGTGCACGTGTTGGCGATTGCGTTCTATGTGGTCGGCAAGCACGCGCTGCAGGCGCTGATGGAGTCTTCACGCTGTGGCGCCGAATGCATGGAGTCGACGTTTTTCCTGGTGCTCAAGCCGCTGGTGTTTACCGTGCTGTGCGCCTTTATCACCGTGGGCGCCGTTGACGTGTTAATGCAGCGTTGGCTGTTCGGCCGCGACATGAAAATGACCCGCAGCGAAACCAAACGTGAACGCAAGGACATCGACGGCGACCCGCTGATCAAGAGCGAACGCCGGCGCCAGCGCAATGAAATGCAGGCACTTGCGACCAAGCTGGGGTTGGGCCGTGCGTCGATGATGATCGGGACTACCGATGGCTGGGTGATTGGCGTGCGCTATGTGCGCGGCGAAACGCCGGTGCCAGTGATTGTCTGCCGCGCCGCGCCGGAGGAGGCGTTGCTGATGTTGCAGGAGGCTTACGATTTAGGCATCCCGCATGCGCCGGACCGGGCCTTGGCGGCGGAGATTGCGCGCAGAACCGTCCCCGGTGACCCGGTGCCCGACGCCTCATTCCAGGCCGTGGCGGATTGGCTGGTCGCCGCCCGCCTGATCTGACCCAACACACCACTCAGCCGTTACCCAAATGACGGATATATACCCACCCCATCACCGATGCTGAAACCGCGGCAACGCAGCAATCCGCAACTTAGGTTCCTGCAACCGCGCCAAGTCAGCAGCAATCTGCGCCCGCCAAAAATGCGCCCCCGCCAACTGCGCATCCACCCACGCCTGGCGCAGCAGCACCTTGGCCTTGTCAACCGAACCATAGTGACCTTGGCGCAAGATCAGTTGCGCCTTGATCCGCAACATCTGCGGCACAAACCAGCGCTCATGATGGCCAATCGCCAATTGCAGCGTATCTTCCAACACCTCCAAAGCCAGTTTTTCCAGGCCCAGGCGCGCCAGGCCCAAGGCGTATTCACAGCGCAGCAGGCTGTAGAGCTGGCTGTCGCCCTGGCTTTGCAGGTGGTGCAAGGCTTCACCCAGTTGCGGCACGCCCGTTTCCGGTGAGCCCTCGCGGATCAGCAGGATGTTCTCGAAGCACAGGCGAAATTGCCGCCAGATCGGCAAGTCCTGGAGCGTAGTGCTGCTTTGCAGCAGGCCCAGGTAATAGCGCACCTGCGGCAGGTTGGACGCCAATAGCGCCAGCGGCAGTGCGCCCAGGCACAGGGTGTACCAGAGGGTGGCGGGGTGGTCGAGGCTGATGGCATCGTCGACGCAGCTGGCGATCAGGCGCAGCGCCGGGTCGACGTCGCCTTCGAGCAATTGCACCTTGGCCTTGAGACAACGGGCGGCAATGCGTTGGTCAAAATGCACGTCGATGATGTGCGAGCGCGGTGCCGACGGCGAGCCAAGCGCTTCATCGATGTTTTGCCGCGCGCCCAGCAGGTCGCCCATATGAAACAGCGCCACGGCGCGCATGCGTTTGCCGAGCAATTGCTGATTACCGCCGCTGTTGAGGGCGATATAACGCTCGGCCAGTTCCAGGGCTTCAGTGTATTGGTTGCAGCCGCAGCGGTCGGTCCACAGGCCCCACAAGGCGCGCATTTTGTGTTCGGCATCGCCCAGGTCGCGGGCATCATCGCGGACTTGGCGCCAGGCTTCGCGCATTTCCGCGCCGGTGCCGTAGGTCAGCATCAGTACGCTGGCCAGGGCGGTTTGCAGCAGCATGCGCTGACGCACGGCCAAGGGTGCGACGGCGTCGCTGGCCAGGCCCTTGTCGACCCAGGTTCGGCATTCACTGACCCGCGACAGGCGCAACCACAACGGCACGCCGCCCAGGGTCAGTTCGATGGCCAGGGGCAGCTCGCCGCTGGCGGAATAGGCCCAGTCCAGAGCCGAGCGAATGGTGCTGCTTTCGGGGCCGTAGAGGGCGATCCAGGTGTCTGGCGACAGGCCGTCCAGGGTTTGCCCGGCTTCTTGCAATACGCCGAGGGCATAGTGGGCGTGGCGCCGGCTGGTGGCATTGACTTCGCCGTGTTCTTCGAGCTTTTCCAGGGCATAGGCGCGGGTGGTTTCCAGCAGGCGATAGCGTTTGAGCAACTGCGCCTCACCGGCGATCAGCAGCGATTTGTCCATCAGGCTTTCGAGCAACGGCAGGGCGTTGCGTGGGTCCAGGCTGCTGCTGGCGGTCATGGCCTTGACCGCATCAAGGGTGAAGGAGCCAGTGAACACCGCCAGTTGGCGCAACATGGCCTGCTCGTCACCACTGAGCATCGAGTAGGTCCAGTCCAGCGTGGCACTGAGGGTGCGATGGCGGGCGAGGGCGGTGCGTCGGCCGGTCATTTGCAGGCGGAAACTGCCGTCAAGCAGGCCGACCAGGTCCTGGACGCCAAAGGTCCGTACCCGGGCCGCGGCGATTTCGATGGCGAGCGCGTTGCTGTCGAGTTTGCGGCAGATGGCGCAGACGGCTGCCACGTCGGTGTCGTTGAACACAAAGTCGGGGTCGAGGGCGCGCACGCGCTCGACAAACAGGCGCACGCCGGACCAGGCCATTGCCTCACTGGCGTTGAGGCGGGTGCCTTCGTCGGGCACTTCCAGTGGCGCCAAATCATGCACCCGCTCACCGTCGGCGCGCAGTGGTTCGCGGCTGGTGGTCAGTACATAACATTGTGGGGCGCAGCGCAGCAGGGTCTCCACCGCGTCGGCGGCGGCCGGCAGTACGTGTTCGCAGTTGTCCAGTACCAGCAGCAGACGGCGTTCGGCCAAGGCGGCGGCGATGGTCGGCAGCGGTTCAGTGCTGACGGTCTGGATCCCCAGGGCGCTGGCGAGCATACCGGCCACCCATTGCCCGCTGGTGGCGGGCGCCAGGTCGACGAAGCAGGTGTCGAGCTTGGATTCATGCGCCAGCCGCTGCGCCACGGCGGTGGCCACGGTCGTCTTGCCGATGCCGCCGGGGCCGGTGAGGGTGACGAAGCGCTGGCTGAGCAACTGCTCGGCAAGGCTTGAAATCAAGCTGTCGCGGCCGATGACCTCGCAGGACGGCACTGGCGGCGCGGGCTCCTCGGTGCGTGCGCAGAGCACCGGCAGGCTTTCTTCGCCGGCGGTTTGCACGGTCACCGGCGCCACAAAGCGATAACCACGCCCCGGCACGGTGACGATATAGCTGAAGTTGCCATCGTCGCCCAGTGCCCGGCGCAATGCGACGATCTGTGCACGCAGGTTGCATTCCTCCACCACCACCTTGGGCCAGGCGAAGGCGATCAGCTCGGTCTTCTCCAGCAATTCACCGGCGCGGGTCGCCAGGGCGATCAACAGGTAGAGGGCGCGACTCCCCAGGCTGACCGGCTCGCCGTTACGCAGCAGCACGTGCTGCCTGGCCAGTAACAGGAAGGGGCCAAAGCCCAGGACATTCTCGGCGGCTGCCGGGGTCGGGTGATCGGCGTCCATCAAGGACACCGCGTGGTTCTTGCTCGAGCTCATCAAATCGTCCTTTTTATAGTCGGGCTTGTTATTGGCGATCAGGCCATTCGCCCTTTTTGGGGTACAGATGTGCAGCAGCAGTCTTGGAAAGTTGATGTCGATCAAAACGTCGGAAAGGCCGCCCTCCTTTGGGGCGTAGTCGTTGTTATGGGCGTATCACAGCGCATGTCCCGGAGGATGAGACTGTCGCAAAGCTGAAACATTTTATTACCAGAAACCCTGATAAAGCAGAATGTATGCCAGTTGGCATGTACCAAAGATGACAACAACCATATGAAATTTATGGTGATTTTTAGGGTCGTTGGCGACCAGCGAATGCCTTCGTTCGGAAACACGAATATTTCTAATTGTGTCGTTCGGGATGCCGACTGAAACGCTGGCGATTTGGCGGTGGTTTATTGGCTTTGTATTACAAAGTATCCCCGCACCACCTTGATACATCGGCATGACGTTCTGGCGTGTCGGCGACACAGACCGGATACACGCCTGGCTTTAACTCTGTTCACCAGCTGGCGCAGGCGGTCACCCACCGCCACACGCGCCCTGGCCACACTCAGTCAAGCCAGGAGATACACCGATGAAGCGACCCTACGCGGCCCTTGCGGCCACTTTCGCCCTGTCCCTCAGCGCCTTTGCGGCGATGGCCCATGCCGACGACGCCAAGCCCCAGGAAAAATGCTTCGGCGTCGCCCTCGCCGGTGCCAACGACTGCGCTGCCGGTAAAGGCACCTCGTGCGCCGGTACCGCCACCGCCGATTACCAGGGCAACGCCTGGGTATTGGTCGACAAGGGCACCTGCACCCAGATCAAGACGCCCAAAGGCTTCGGCAGCCTGACGGAACAGCCGTGATCCAGCGCCTGTTGCCCCAAGCGCTGCTGTTGCTGGTGGCCCGGCTGGGCATCGCAGCGGTGTTCTTCCTGTCGGGACGCACCAAGGTCAGCGGATTTATGAGCCTCAAACCGTCGACCTACACCTTGTTCCGTTCGGAATACGCCTTGCCGCTGATCCCGTCGGACTGGGCCGCGCACCTGGCGACCTACGCCGAACACCTGTTTCCGCTGTTGCTGCTAGTGGGCCTGCTGACGCGCCCGGCGGCCGCCGCGCTGCTGGGCATGACCCTGGTGATCGAGGTGTTCGTATACCCCGAGGCCTGGCCGACGCACCTGACCTGGGCGGGCCTGTTGCTGCCGCTGCTGGCCTATGGCGGCGGGGCGTGGTCGCTGGATCGCCGGCTGTTCGGCAAACCTTAACAACCCTGATGGAGATACCCGATGCGCATGCTTTCTTCTTTGGCCATGGCCATGGCCCTGACTGTCCCCGTGCTGGCCCAGGCGGCCGATACACCGCAGCCCGGCACCGGCAAAAGTGTGGTGATCGTGCCCGGCTCGTTTGTCGACGGTTCCGGCTGGCGTGTGGTGCACGACATCCTGATTCACAAGGGCTACAAGGTCACCGTGGTGCACCAGGGCCACGAAAACCTCGCGGCGGATGTGGCCGAGGCACGTGAAGTGCTGGAGCAACAAGTCGGCCCCGTGGTGTTGGTGGGCCACAGTTCCGGTGGCGCGGTGATCTCGATTGCCGGCGACCGCGACAAGGTCAAGTCGATGGTCTACGTCTCGGCGCTGCAGCCGGAAGTGGGCGAGAACATGGCCCAGTTGATCGGCTCGATGCCGGCGCCCAGCGATGACATCAAGCAGAGCCGCGACGGCCACCTGTTCTTTGATCGCAGCAAATACAACGCCGATTTTGCCGCCGACCTGACCCCCAACCGCACCGACTTCATGGCCGCCTCCCAAGTGCCGGCTACCACCGCCTTGTTCGGCGGCACCGTGTGGGCGGCGGCGTGGCACAAAAAGCCGACGTATGCCGTGGTGTCCACCGAAGACCGTGCGCTGAGCCCCGCGCTGCAACGCTGGATGTACCAGCGCGCCGGTTCCAAGGTCACCGAAATCAAGGCTAGCCACTTGGTGTACATCTCCCAGCCTGAGGCTGTGGCGAAGGTCATCGAAGACGCGGCTTCCGTTATCAAATAATCCCTCTCACCCCACACAAGACCTCAAAAGGAAATAACCATGAACACTGCACTTAAATCCCGTCTGAGCCTCGCCGCCGCCGCCGCCCTGATTGCCATGGCGTCGGCGTCATTCGCCAGTGCCGCCAGCGCCGCCGATCAGCAGGAAAAGCCCGGCCGATGCTACGGCGTCAACAGTTGCAAGGGCGAAAGCCTGTGCGCCACCGCCAAGCACGACTGCAAGGGCCTCAACAGTTGCAAGGGCGAGGGCGTGATCGTCAAGACGCCGTCTGAATGCCTAAAGGCCGGTGGCACGTTGACTGAGCCGAAATAACGCCTTCCTGTGGCGAGCAAGCTTGGTTGTGCAGCGCCTCCAGAAACGGGCGACTGCTGCGCAGCCGAGCGGGAGCAAGCTCCCTCGCCACAGTTTTTGCTGGAGTACCGATGATGCCGACATTTAACCCGCGCTTTTCCGGCTATGGCCTGGGGCTGCGCAAGGAGCATTACTGCGACTTCCTGGAAACCTTGGTGCCCGTGGATTTTGTCGAAGTGATTTCTGAGAATTTTATGGTCGCAGGTGGGCAACCACGGCACATCCTGCGCCAGATTCGCGAGCGTTACCCGGTGGCGCTGCACGGGGTGTCGATGTCGATCGGCACGGCCGAAGGGCTGGACCCGGAGTACCTGCGGCGTCTCAAAGCGCTGGTGGATGAGGTGGAGCCGCTGTTTGTCTCCGACCACCTGAGTTGGTCGCGCAGCGGGGGGTTCAATGCCCACGATTTGTTGCCGGTGCCCTATACGGACGAGGCTCTGGACCGCGTTTGCGCCAATATCCACCAGGCCCAGGAGGTGTTGGGCCGCACGCTGCTGGTGGAAAACCCGTCCAGCTACCTGGCGTTTGACGGTGCCAGCATGAGCGAATGCGCATTTATCGCCGCCATGGCCGAGCGCACGGGGTGCGAGTTGCTACTGGACGTCAATAATGTGTTTGTCAGTGCCAGCAATCATGGCTTTGATGCCCTGGCCTTTCTCGAAGGCATTCCCGCTGAGCGCGTGCGCCAGATTCACTTGGCCGGCCATAGCCAGGGCCGTGAGCTGTTGATCGACAGCCACGACAGCCCGGTGTGCGCCGGGGTTTGGGATTTGTATGCCAAGGCCATAGCGCTAATCGGGCCGGTGGCCACGATGATTGAGCGCGATGATGCCATCCCGCCGCTGGCCGAATTGCTTGAGGAGCTGTCAATGGCGCGGGCTTTGGGGCTGGCGCAATGAAACTGGCGCAGTGGCAGCAGGCATTTCACACGTGGCTGGTGAGTGCGTCGGATGATTCGGCCCGACTGTTGGGCGACCGGCACGCAGGCCTGGCGGTGTACCAGAACAACTATCGCGCGCAGCTGGTGGGTTGCCTGGAACAGGCGTTTCCGATTGTGCGACGTTGGCTGGGCGAGGAGGCGTTTCTGGCGGCCAGCATTACCCATATCGACCAGCAACCCCCGCATGCCTGGACCCTGGATGCGTATCCCGAAGGGTTTTACGCGACCTTGAAGACCGTATTGCCGAATAACCCGGATGTGCATGAACTGGCCTGGATCGAGTCGGCGCTGAATGAGGCGTTTGTCGCCGCCGATGCGACGCCCTTGCCGTTGCAAGCCCTGGCCGAGCTGGATTGGGACAGCGCCGTTTTGCGCCTGACGCCGTCGTTGCGCTGCCATGGGCTGACTACCAATGCTGAGGCTATCTGGTCGGCACTGTGGCAAGACGCGCTTGCGCCGCAGGCAATGATGCTGGAACAGGCAGGTGGATTGTTAGTGTGGCGGCGTCAGTACACCTCACGTTTACGTCAGGTCAGTGCGTTGGAGCTTGAGGCCGTGTTGCACCTGCAGGCCGACGGCAGCTTTGCCGGGCTGTGCGAGTTTCTGGTGGCGCGCCTGGGTGAAGAGGCGGGAGTGGCCCAGGCCGGTGAATACCTGGCCGGGTGGTTAGGCAGTGAGTTGATCGTTGACCCTGTGGCGAGCGGGCTTGCCCCGCGTTGGAGTGCGAAGCACTCCCAGTGAAGCCACCTCGGGTATTCCTGACGGACCTGGTCAGCCAGGTTTTGGGGCCGCTTCGCAGCCCAACGCGGGGCAAGCCCGCTCGCCATAACAAGCCAGTTCTCCACTACAGCCCCGTTCGCAGCGAAGGTCTGGATAGTCTTAGCCATCCAAACATGAAAATTCGGACAGCCAGGCAATCGGCCACTGAAAAAAATTCGCGCAACCCTTAATCTAAGGGCCTTTGTCACCTGTGCGGATTGTTCATGTCTTCTGTTGCCGATGGGCTGCCTTCCAATAAACGCTTGCCGGCGGTGATCGCCTTGTCTTTGGGCATTGGCATGGCAACCCTGGACACCGCCATCGTCAATACGGCGCTGCCGACGCTGGCACAAGGTATCGGCACTGATTCGGCCTCGGTGATCTGGGTGGTGAACGCCTACCAGTTGGCGATTATCGCCACGGTGCTGCCGTTCGCGTCGCTCAGTGATGTGCTCGGCCACCGGCGCGTGTACCTCGGCGGCTTGCTGCTGTTTATTGTCTCGTCGCTGTTTTGCGGGTTGGCCGGTTCTTTGCTCACCCTGACTGCCGCGCGGGTGGCCCAAGGGCTCGGGGCGGCGGCGGTGATGAGTGTCAACACGGCGTTGTTGCGGCATATCTACCCGTCAAAAATGCTCGGGCGCGGCCTGGGCTATAACTCGCTGGTGGTGGGGTTGGCCTTCACGCTGGGGCCGACCGCCGCGTCGGCGATTCTGTCGGTGGCGAGCTGGCATTGGCTGTACCTGATCAACGTGCCGCTGGGGCTGCTGGCCCTGGGGCTGGGCCTGCGGTCATTGCCGACACTGCCGTTGACCGGTCACGCGTTCGATCGGTTTTCGGCGCTGTTGTGTGCTGGTCTGTTCGCGCTGTTGGTGCTGGGCCTGGGCACGGCGGTGCATGGCGCCGAAGGCACACTGACCCTCGGTTTGATTGTGCTGGCGATGGTGTGCGGCGCATTGCTGTTGCGCCGTGAAGCCGGCCACCCGGCGCCGATGCTGGCCGTGGACTTGTTCAAGCGCCCGGTGTTTGCGCTGTCTTCTCTCACGGCCATCTGTGCGTTCAGCGCCCAGGGCCTGGCCTTTGTATCGCTGCCGTTTCTGTTGCAGGCGGTGCTGGGGCACAGCCAGGTGGCAACCGGTTTTTTGATGACGCCGTGGCCTGCCGTGGTGGCGGTGATGGCCCTGGTGGCGGGGCGGCTGGCGGATCGTGTGTCGCTGGGCCTGTTGTGCGGCATCGGTTTGCTGATGCTCAGCGCGGGCATGGCGGCGTTGGCGACCTTGGGCAGCGGCGCCAGCGCCTTCGATATTGGCTGGCGCATGGCCTTGTGCGGCGCCGGTTTCGGTTTTTTCCAGTCACCCAACCTCAAGGCGATCATGACCAGCGCGCCGTTGGCCCGCAGCGGTGGGGCCAGTGGCATCGTCGCGATTTCACGTTTGCTGGGGCAAACGCTGGGGGCGTCGTTAGTGGCGTTCTGCTTTCACCTCTCCCTGGGCAGCGGCCCGCAATACGCGCTGTGGCTGGGCTGTGGGTTTGCGCTGGTGGGCAGTGTGGCCAGTGGGTTGCGCTTGTTGCCGTATAAACACAAGGTTTAGCCCTTGTAAAACACGCGGCGGCAACGCTAACGTGGCGGCCTGAATATTTCGGGATGTTTCAGATTTATGTCCAGCCTGGCTCTACGCACTGCTGATACCACCTCCCGACGTGCCGCACTGACCCTCGCGTTATGCCTGCCCAGTGATGTGTTGCTCTACTTGCTGCTGCCCATGGAATCCCAGGCCTTTGGCATCACCCTGGCCCAGGCCGGGGTATTGCTTGCAGCCAACCGCCTGGTGCGGATTTTCGGCTACCGCCATGTGTTGAATTTCTACGCCCGTAATGGCGACCGGCTGACCTGCATGATCGCCGCCGGTGCCGCCACGGTGTGCGCCTTGGGCAACTCGATGCTGTCAGGTTTTGCCGCTTTGTTGGGGCTGCGGCTGATCTGGGGCCTGTGTTTTGCCGCGCTGAACCTGTCGACCCAAGTGTTGGCCACCTCTGAGCCTGCGGGCGCGGCGCGCAGGGCAGGGCGCTCCAGGGCGGTGATCGCCCTCGGGCCGATGCTGGCGCTGCCGCTGGGGGGCTGGCTGACCCTGTGGGCCGGGCCGCGACCTATCTTCATGATTCTGGCCGGCTGCTGCCTGGCGGGCGTGTGGGTGGCACGTGGTTTGCCGACCGCCGGGCATGATTTGCACAGCACCGGGCGCCGCTTCAAGTGGCCGGACAGCGTGGCGGTGTGGTCGTTTATCGAAGGCGTGGCGCTGGACGGGCTGTTTATCTTTGGCCTGTCGATCCAGGCGCAGAAGATTCTTGGCGGCGATGCGGTACTGATCGCCGGCGGCCTGATGGCACTGCGCTATGCCTCGGAGATGCTCCTGAGCCCGCTGGGTGGGCGTGCGGCGCAGCGTTTTGGTGCCACCTCGATGCTGCTGTTGTTTTCGTTCTTGAGTGCCTTGGCGCTGACGGCATTTGGCAGTTATTGGGTGATCGTCGGCGCGGCCGCGGTACTGGTGCTGCGCGCCTTGCAATTGCCGTTGGTGACCACTTTGGTGGCTGAGCGCAACCCTGGTTCGATGCGCGTTTCGGCCCTGGCCTCCAACGCGGTGTGGCGCGATGTCGGCGCTGGCCTTGGGCCGCTGATGGCGGGGTTGCTGCTACCGGTGGCGTCGGCGCCGTGGGTGTTCGGTCTGGCAGGCGCGGCGATTGCCGTCAGCGCCGTGTTCTGCTGGCGCGCGAAGGTTTCCAACTGATTATGGTTTTTTGAAGCCTTCCAGCCAGGCGGGGTCGAAGCGGGTTTGTTCGGTGTCGATGCCCAGGGCCTGCATTTTCGCCCTATGCGCTTCCATCTCGCCGACCAGTTGCGCCTGGGCGCTGGAGTTGGCGTCCAGGTCATGCATCTGCGTCAGGCCCAAGTGGTAAAAACGCAGCACTTTGAGGGCAGTGGGGTCGTTGGCCTGTGCGCGGTCCTTGAGGGTGTGCATCACATTGGTCACGCGCATCAGGTTGCGCTTGAGCTGCCAGCCGTACACTGCAGGCGCCAGCCATGGTTGGGTCCAAAATGGGCCGCGCACCAGGGCGACGGTGATCAGCACCCCGGCGAATACGCCGCCGATGTTGAAACGCAAATTATCGCCGCCGGGTTCGCCGAACAGCATCACCGCCAGGGTTGATAGCAGCATGGCCAGGGCCATGAACAGCACGGCGATGATCAGCGTGCTGCGGCGGGTTTGTTGGCGGAAGGTTGCGGGGTCGCAGGGTTTGAGCTCGAACATCCGGGTCAGGTCTCAAGAAAGGCGGGGTGGCATCTTCGCATGCTTTGGGCAAACAAGTTGAACGATGGCTTGGGGTGGTTTCTCTAAATCCGTGTAGCCCTTTTGAGGTAAGCCATCATGTCTGAGTACAAGCAACCGCCGCCGGGTACACCTGACCCTGACCGTACGCCGGGAGAGGAGGAGCGTGACAACGATGCGTTGCGGCCCAATGACCCGGCCGAGCGTCAGGACGAAGATGATGTGGAGCGGGTTGAGGAAGACCTGGAAAACCTGCATGACAGGGCGCGCCCGCTATAGGTTCAGGAGGTGACTGTGAGTAATCATCCGAAAGGCCCGGGTTCGGGCGAGCATGCCAGCGGCGAGAATGAGTTGGGGTTTGATCCGGATTCGCCTGATGTGTCGGACCCGCAGGTTGATCCTGTTGGGCCGGCGATTGCGCCGTTGGATAAGGACAAGGAGCAGCGGAAAAAGGTGGATTATGATCCGTTGGGGGATCTTAAGAAACCTGGGTGATGTTGGCGCTTTTGGTGTACATATCCGTTGCTGCGGTAACGGCGGCTTATGGTTCCGCTCTTACAGCGGGTCACTTTTGGCAAACGCCCCAAAAGTAACCAAAAGGTCTTCGCCCCACCACTCGGCACCTCGCTAATGCTCGGTGTGCCCTCACTCCGGCTTGAATCCGTGGGCCGCCACGATGGGCCATCCTTGGCCCAGCGCGGCTAACCCGGCGTCCTGCCGGGTTACCCACGGATTCAAGCCTGCGTTCGGCCATCGTGGTTGACGGGGCGCCTCAGATCAAAAGCAAGATCAAAAGCAGAGCACGGCGGCCTGAAAGCCGACCTGAGTGGTTGAATCAAAAGCGAAAAGCGAAAAGCGGATTTGCATACACCTGGGATCTGCTTTTCTGTGGGAGCTGGCTTGCCTGCGATGCAGACACCTCGGTGCTTCAGGTACACCGAGTTGATGCCATCGCAGGCAAGCCAGCTCCCACCTTTGACCGAGTATGGCTCTGCTGTTGCTGTTGCTGTTGCTGTTGCTGTTGCTGTTGCTGTTGCTGTTGCTCTGGCCCTTACATCCTTTTCGATGACGAAGTCAGCGGTCTTTTGATCTGCGCTTTTGATCGTGATCTTGATCTGAAATCGCCCCGTCAAACACGATGGCCGGAATCTGACAGGGATTTGGGGGGTAAACCGGCAGGGATGCCGGTTTAGCCGCGCTGGGCCAAGGATGGCCCATCGCGGCGGCCCCCCAAATCACTGGCGGATTGCGGGCATGCCGAGCCACAGCGAGGCACCGAGTGTTGGGGCGAGGACCTTTTGCTTACTTTTCGGTCCTTCGAAAAGTGAGCCGCTGTAAGAGCGGAACCATAAGCCGCCGTTACCTAAATAACGGATATACACACCCCCCAACACCCCCCACAAACCAAACCCCGCAAAAGCGGGGCCTGATCACATCCAAACGAAACCTACTTGGGCGGCACCCAGGTCACCTCGCTGATCCCAAACTTCTCCGCCCAAGGCCGGGTAGTTTTCTTGACCTGCTCATGACCCACGCGCCCAATGCGGCTGACATGGGCAATATCAGCATCGACCGCCGCCCAATGCCACGCTTCAGCGTTATTCATCACTTCGGCGCGTACCACAAAGGACTTCGGTTGACCGTGCAGTTGATAGTGAATGGTGTAGATTTTTGCGGTACTCATGTTGCCTCCCTGTCTTGTTATAGATGGATAGGCGGGCGTTCAAAAAGGTTCACTCAAAATGACAAGTCGCACACTGGCGCGGCATAGTGACGCATCCGCCACGCGCCCAAGGATCGCGCCATGTCCCGATTGACTCACAGCCAGCTCTACCTGCAGCGTCTGGGCTACGACTCAGCCCCGCCACCCACGCTCAAAACCTTGCAAGACCTGCAGCTGCGTCACGTGTGCACCTTCGCCTTTGAGAGCCTGTCGACATTGCTGCATTCACCGGTGCCGATTGACCTGCCCAGCATCGAGCAAAAGGTCTTGCTGGACGGGCGTGGTGGTTACTGTTTCGAGCTTAACTACCTGTTCCTGGCGCTGTTGCAGGAGCTGGGCTTCGACGCCCGCGGGCTTACCGGCTGGGTGGTGATGGGCGGGCCGCCTGATGCGCGCACCGGGCGCACCCATCGCCTGAGCCTGGTGACCCTGGACGGCGTGCGTTATGTCACCGATGTCGGTTTCGGCGGCATGGTGCCCAGCAGTCCGTTGCAGCTGGATACCGAGGTGCCCCAGGCCACCGCCCATGAACCTTATCGCCTGACCTTCAACGGTGCCGATTACACCCTGTGGGCGCAGGTGGGTGAGGAATGGCGTGGCTTATATGTGTTCGACCTGCAAGTGCAGGCCGATATCGACTACACCATCGGCAATTGGTACGTGTCGACGCACCCGGCTTCCGTTTTTGTCGGTCAGCTGAAAGCGGCGCGATTGGCACCGGGTAAACGCCATACCCTGGCCAATGCCAATTACGCGGTTCACTGCCTTGACCAGCCCAGCGAAAAGCGCGCAGTCGAGAGTGCTGATGAGTTACTGGAATTGCTGCAGGGCACCTTCGGTATTCGTTTGCCAAGTCATCCGCAGCTTCGCCAAACCCTTGATGGCTTAGTAATGGAAAACTCCAGGGAGCCTTGAGCTAGAGCCTTCGCTGAACCGTTTTACCTTCATGTCAATGCAAATTAATTCGAGCCTTTGGCAAAAGCCGAGGTTCGAACCGGTTCCTGAATAATTTGCTCACCAGACAAGGAGATGTAAAACGATGTCCAAGCTATTCGGAAAATTCCTCAAGGGTTCCTCACTGCTGGCGCTGGTCACCGCGCCTGCTGTGGTGTTCGCCGCAGCACCGACTGGCCCGATTTCCGTCCTGGGCCTGCAGGGCAGCTATAACGATTTCAAACTCGAAGGTGGGCAGCGACACGGTAGACCTCAAGGACCGCACCAACCCTTACGCCGAGCATTCGACTATCCGCCCAAGCCCCCTTTGTGTCCCCCAAAACCCTCAACGCCCTGCCTTCGCTGCCTTAGTGTGCAAACAGCTTCCACTGCACAATAAGAGAGGGTGGCCATGCCCCGCACCGCGTTACTGTTGCTCGTACTCAGCCTGCTGACGGCCTGTGACGACACGCCCAAACCTGCCCCCGAACGCACTGCTGCGACCACGACCGTGCCCACCGACCCGGCACTGGCCCAGGTCTACGACACCAGCTGCAAGCTATGCCACGCCAACCCGGCGGCCGGCGCGCCGTTGGCGGGTGACAAGGCTGCCTGGAGCCCGCGCGTCGCCCAGGGCGCCGACACGCTGCTGGATCACAGCATCAACGGCTACAACGGCATGCCGCCGATGGGGCTGTGCATGCAGTGTTCCGAAGCGCAGTTTCTGGCGCTGATCAGCTTTATGGCCGGTGTTCAACTCCAATAATAAAAAGAGGTGGTGGATGGCGTTTTCACGGCGGCAACTCTTGCAACGCTCGGCAGTGGCCGGGGTTTTTCTGGCCCTGTCGAGCAACCCGGTACTGGCCCAGTTGGCCCGCGCGCCACGGTTGATCCCGTGGCGTAACTGGTCGGGCGCGCAGACCTGCCTGCCGCTGGCGCGCCTGGCGCCCAAAGACCTGGATGAATTGGTGCAAATGATTCGCCAGGCACCGAGCACTATTCGGCCCGTAGGCTCGGCACATTCGTTCAGTGCCCTGGTGCCCACCGACGGCACCTTGTTGTCGCTGAGTTACTTCAATGGGTTGTTGGACCATGACCCCGCCACCTTGCAAGCGACCTTTGCCGCCGGCACGCCGATGTCGCGCATGGGCCCGGCGCTCAAGGCCATCGGCCAGGCGCTGCCGAACATGGCGGACATCGATTACCAGACCCTGGCCGGGGCGATTTCCACCTCCACCCATGGCACCGGCGTGGGCTTTACCTCGTATTCCGGTTGCGTCACCGGCCTGCAACTGGTCACCGCCCAAGGCGCCGTGCTGGACTGCGATGCGCAACGCCATCCCGAGCTGTTCAGCGCCGCCCGCGTGTCCCTCGGTGCGCTGGGGGTGGTCACCCAGATCCGCTCGCAGAACCGCGCACCGTACCGCTTGCGTGAGCGTCAGTGGATCGCCAAGACCGAAGAGTTGCTGGAGGATGTGCACAAGAACACCCGCGAAAACCAGCACTGGGAAATGCTCGTGGTCACCCATTCCGACTACGCGCTGTCCATCGCCCTCAACGAAACCGATGACCCCGAAACGCCTCCCGTCGACCCGGCGGAGGCGGGCGGCAATGAGTTTGTGTCGATCATCGAAAAGCTCGACAAGTATGGCAGTGATTTCCCGGGCACCCGCCGCACCTTGCTCAACAGCCTGCGTTTTTTTGCCAGCTTCCAGGACCGCGTGGCCGAGTCGTTCCAGGTCTATGCCAATGTGCGCAACGTGCGTTTCAACGAGATGGAATATTCGGTGCCCGCCGAACATGGCCCGGCGTGCCTGCGGGAAATCCTCAAGCTGATCACCGACAAGGACCTGCGCACCTGGTTTCCTATCGAGTATCGCTACGTCAAGGCCGATGACATCCCTTTGAGCATGTTCGAAGGCCGCGACAGCTGTTCGATTTCGGTCCATCAGCATTACGCCATGGACCATCACAACTTCTTTGCCGCCGTGGAGCCGATTTTCTGGAAGTACGCCGGCCGCCCGCACTGGGGCAAATTGCACACCCTTAACGCGCGCACCTTGCAGCCGCTGTACCCGCGCTGGGACGAATTCACCCGCGTGCGCCGCGAGCTGGACCCGAGCGGCAAGTTCCTCAATGCGCACCTGCAATCCATCCTGGGAGTGGCCTGATGAAACGCCGACATTTTGTGCTGGGCGCCGCAGTGGCGGCAGTGGCGGGTGGCTGGTGGCTGCGCCCCAGTGATCGCGGCGGCCCGTACAGCGAGTATTTCCGCAGCCTTAATGATGAACTCAAAGCCCATGGACCGATGCGCCCGGTGATGCTGATAGACCTGGACCGCCTTGATCACAATATCGACGTGGTGATGCAGTCGGTGCAGCGTGGTGGCAAGCATTTGCGCCTGGTGGAGAAGTCGCTGCCGTCGCCGGGGTTGCTGGCGTATATCGCCAAGCGCGCGGGCACTGCGCGGCTGATGTCGTTTCATCAACCGTTTCTGAACCACGATGCGCAGGTGTTTCCCGAGGCCGACATCCTCATGGGCAAGCCGTTGCCGGTGCGCTCGGCCGAGCTGTTTTATCAAACCCATAAAGGCCCGTTTGACCCGGCCAGGCAATTGCAGTGGCTACTGGACACGCCAGAGCGGTTGCAGCACTACCTGGCGTTGGCGCAAGGGTTGGGCACGCGGTTGCGGGTGAACATCGAGCTGGATGTGGGGCTGCATCGCGGCGGCATTAGCGATAACGCGGTGCTGGGGCGGATGCTCACGCTGATCAGCGCCAACCCGCAGCACTTGGAGTTTGCCGGATTTATGGGCTACGACCCGTTTGTGGGCATGGGCGTGCCGGGTATTCTCGGTTCGCCCCAAGCGCTGTTTGAGCAGGTGATGCAGCGCTACAACGGCCATGTTGATTTCACCCGTCAGCAGTTTGCCGGGTTATGGCGTGAGGGGCTGACGTTGAACACGGCTGGCAGCCCCAGCTATCGGATTCACGAGCAGGAAACACTCAGTACCGAGGTGTCGGTGGGTACCGCGTTGCTCAAGCCCACGCATTACGATTTGCCGTCGTTGAGCGAGCATGTGCCGGCAGCGTTTATCGCCACGCCAGTGTTGAAAAGCACCGGGTCGGTGGAGATTCCGGCGCTGGATGGCAAGTCGCGGGTGTTTTCGTGGTGGGATCCGAATCAGCGCGAGACGTTCTTTATTTATGGCGGTAACTGGATGGCGCAATTCGAGTCGCCGCAGGGGCTGCAAAGCAATGAGCTGTTTGGGCGCAGTTCCAATCAGGAGATGGTCAACGGCTCGCCAGCGGTGGGATTGAATATTGAGGATCAAGTGTTTTTGCGCCCGACCCAGAGTGAGTTTGTGTTGTTGCAGTTTGGGGATTTGCTGGGGGTGCGGGACGGGAAAATCGTCGAGACCTGGCCTGTTTATGCCTGACGCAAAGCGCTCGAAATGTGGGAGTGTGATTGTGGGGGGCTGGCTTGTGTGGGAGCAGGCAAGCCAGCTCCCACACAAGTCAGTGTTCCTGTTTCAAGTCGGGTTTTTACAGGGCAAAGGGAATGGTGAGCTTGGCCCACAACATATCGCCTTCCGGCCGGTTCTTCACATCAAACTCTTTAGCCCAGCGCACCTCTGCACTGGCGTATTTCAAGAAGGTGAAATACACCGCCGGGCCAATGGCAAACACTTGTCCCTTGACCCCATCATTCACTTCATCACCATAGATGTTTACCACCGTGCGCCCGTACTGCTTATCGTCGGTGATCTGCTTGAGGTAATAGCCGTTGACCCCCAGGCTCAGGTTGTCGGTCACCTTGTAGCTGGCCGAGTAGTCGAAATGGAAAATCTGGCCGGAGCGGTAGTCGGTGTCGTGGTTTTCTTCGTTGAAGCTGTAGGTGGTCTTGATCGACAGTTCGGTGCGTTCATTGGGCATCCAGGTCGCCGAGACCAGCGGCTTGTAGGTGTAGAAGTTGTTGCTGGTGTTGGCCAGGCGCGTGGCGTCGTATTCGCCGGTGGGCAGGGTGAATTCCACGGCGGCGGCCAGGGTCAGGTTTTTGCCCATGTCCCACAGGATGATCGGCGCCAGGGTGGTGTCGCCCATGCTTTCGCGGGTGTCGGACATACCGAACAGCGACACCTGTTGCTTGATATACGGCTGGGCGATGTAGCCGCCCAGGCGCCCGCCGAACACACGCACGGGGCTCAGGTAGTCCAGGCGTGGGATGATCGCGTCGGACTTGATCCGCACTTGCGAGACCTTGCCGCCGAGGGAGCTGATGTCCAGTTTGCGTGCCTGGTAGTGGTTGTAATACAGGTTGAACGCGAACATATGGTCGGGCAGGTTGTTCACGTCCAGCGGCAGGATGTAGAAGCCATCGGTGCCGGGGCCGATGTTGTCGACGCCGCCTTCGGTGGCCAGGGCCGGCAGGCTGAGCAGGCTCAACAACGCCAGTTGCAGGGGGGGAAGTGCACGGGTGGGGTTCATGTCTGGCCTCTTTATTATTGTTAGGGCACCGCTGACGTTAGAAATATGCCTTCAGCGCCCGGCGGGGCAGGGTTTTGGCGGCCAGATAGGGGGACTTTGCCGGACAGGTTTCACTCAGGATGCAGCGGCTCTTGCAAGCGCCTATGATTAACAGGATGTTTCTAAAACAAGAACTGAAGTACTCAGTCGGGAACCCGTGAGCCATGCAAAGGAAAGCCGTTGACCCGCAATTTGAATTGGCGCTGGTGTCGCCCTTCCTGTTGCAGACCCTCGGGCACGTGGTAGCGCAAAAGGGCGCGAATGCCGAAGCGTTGTGCCGAGGCCTGGGGTTTACCCTGGCCGACCTGGATGACCCGGCCCAGCGTATTTCCTATCGCCAGGCTGTGGCGATGATCCAGCGCGCACTCAAGGTGCTTCCCGATCAGGGGCTGGGCCTGTGGGTGGGGCATCAGAACGTGCTGGGCACCCTCGGCCTGCTCGGCCATGTGATCTCCCTGTGCAAAACCCTGCGCGATGCATTTGCCATTGGCGAGCGCCATCAGCACACCTCAGGCGGCATCGCCACCACCCGTACCCATGAGACCTTGGAAGAAGTACACGTCGACGTCGAATGCCTGCTGCCGTTTGCCGAGGTGCAGGTGTTTGCGGCCGAAGAGTTCTTCGCCAGCCTGATGGTGTATGGCCGCGCGCTCGTGGGGGAGACGTTTATGCCCCTGCGCATGGAGTTCGTGCACGCTGCGCCGCCTTACCAGGCTGAGTACCAACGCCTGTTTGGCGCGGATGTGCGCTTTGGCTGCCTGCACAATCGCATGGTGCTGGCCCCGCATTGGCTGGATAAACGCCTGCCTAATCACCACGCCTTGGCGTTGCGCCAGGCCCTGGAGTTGCTGGAGTTGGAGAGCGCGCAGTTACACCAGAAGATGGACCTGATCCAGGCCGTTGAACGCGCTATTTCGCGGGATTTGCAGGGCAGCCAGCTGGAGAAGGTCGCCGGCGACTTGAACATGAGTGGGCGCACCCTGCGCAGGCGCCTGACCGAACACGGGCTGACGTTCGAAGCGTTGCAGGAGCAAGTGCGACGTGCACGTACCATGGGGTTGCTGGGGAATCCGGGGCTGTCGATCGAACGTATTACCGAGGAAGTCGGTTATAGCGATGTGCGCAGTTTTCGGCGGGCCTTCAAGCGCTGGACAGGGGTGAGCCCGAGTGCGTTTCGTGGCGAAGGAGGAGGGGCCTAGTCCTCGGGGTAGCCGATAAGCCTGTATGAAAAAGCCCCGAACCTGTCGGGGCTTTGTCCATCAACCCAAGGCCGCGAGCTGCGCCACGGTTTCCGGAAAGCGCGCCACCAGCCGAATCAAGGTGGTGGCCTGGGCGTTGGGCTTGGCCCGGCCTTGTTCCCAGTTTTCCAGGGTGCGCACGTTGGTACGCAGGTACATGGCGAACACCGAGCGCGAGAGGTTGAGCTGTTGGCGCACGGCCACCACTTCTTCGGCGCTCAGGGGGGCCAGGTTGTTGAGATGGACCTTGTGGGTCCGCAGGGTGACTTTGCCTTGGCGTTCTTCGGCCAGGGCGTCGAAGCCTTCGACCAGTTCGGAAAAGATTTCACGTTTCATGATGTGTTCTCGCTTTGATTTCCCTGTCCAGCATGTGTTTTAAGGCTTTCTTGTGATTGGGGGTAAGGTCATCCTGTTCGTGTTTGCCGTACAGGGTGAATAACCAGAACTGCGTGCCGCCCGACCACCAGTAGTAAATGACCCGCAAGCCTCCGCGTTTGCCTTTGTTGCGTCGCTCATCGACGAAACGGACCTTGCGCAACCCGCCGGTTCCCTCGATGACGTCGCCCGCTTGCGGATTCTTCATCAACTCCTGTTGAAAGCCTTGGAATAGCTCGTCACTCAGATAGTCCCTGCGATGCCGTTCAAAGGCCGGCAACTCGATAAATAGAGCATCCATGTTCTGTACGTAGCCTGCGTATAGTGTGGTGGCCCACGCGCCCGGGGTCAAGTGACCTGGCTGTGGGAACTTTCCTAAAACACAATCACCATACGGCTAGGTTCAGCGGCTAGATGCCAGACAAAGAGGTAGAGGAGGAAGGAAATTTCAGCGCACAGGGGAGGGCAAAAGAATTGAAAGTCCAGAAACGCAAAACGGCGCCCGAAGGCGCCGTTTCGTTTACTGCATCAAGCTAAGCGATCAAACGCCCAGTACCGCGTGCTGCACCAGGGTGAGCAACGGTTGTGGGTACACGCCCAGGAAGAACGCGAGCAGGGCGATGGCCAGCAGCATCACGCCGCCTGCCTTCTGTTCCCAGTGCAACTCGGCATCCACACGGCGCAGGTTTGGCTCGATCAGGTACAGGGTGACCATCACGCGCAGGTAGTAGAACACGCCGATGGCGCTGCCCAGTACCAAGGATGCAACCAACCACCATTCATGGGCTTCAACACCGGTAGCCACGATGTAGAACTTGCCGATAAAGCCTGCGGTCAGCGGGATACCGGCCAGGGACAGCATCATCACGGTAAGCACGGCGGTCAGGTACGGACGGCGCCAGAACAGGCCGCGATATTCGTACAGGGCGTCGGCATCACGACCTTTGAACGGCGAGGACATCAACGTGATCACGCCAAATGCGCCCAGGCTGGTGATCACGTAGGTGACCAGGTACACGCCCATGGCTTCCACGGCCAGGCCTTTGCTCGCCACCAGGGCGATCAGCAAGTAGCCGAAGTGCGCGATGGAGGAATAACCGAGCAGACGCTTGAGGTTGTTCTGGGTCAGGGCCAGCAAGTTACCGAACAGGATCGACGCAATGGCGATCACGGTCAGCACGGTGCTCAGCACGCCGGTGTTGGCCGCAGGCGAGATCTGGAACAGACGCACCATCACAGCAAACACGGCAACCTTGGACGCGGTGGCCAGGAACGCCGCCACTGGCGCCGGGGCGCCTTCGTACACGTCCGGGGTCCACAAGTGGAACGGCACCAGGGACAGCTTGAACGCCAGGCCGATCAGCATCATCGCCAGGCCCAGTTGGGCAATCGGTGCAGGCATGTTGGTGGTCGCCAGGGCGTGACCGATACCGGTGAAGCTCAGGTTGCCGGCCTCTGCGTAGAGCAGCGCCATACCGAACAACAGGAACGCGGAACCGGCCGCCGACAGCACCATGTACTTGATGCCGGCTTCCAGCGAGCGCTTGTTGAAGAAGGCGTAGGCCACCAGGCCGTAAGTCGGGATCGACAGCAGTTCCAGGCCGATGAACAAGCCGGCCAGGTGCTGAGCGCTGACCAGCACGATGCCACCGGCCGCAGCCAGCAGAATCAGCAGGTACAGCTCTTCCTTGTTGCCGGGGTAGCCGGTGCCGCCTTCGCCGAGGTAGGCGTGGGCGAGGGTGACGCAGGCCAGGGTGGCAACGAGGATCAACGCGATGTACAGCAGCGCGAAGTCATCGACCATCATCAGCGGGGTCACGGCCAATGGCGCGACCTTGAGTGCCGGGATGATCGACAGCAGGGCCAGGTTAAGACCGGCACACGACAGCAGGAACGTTTGCGAGTGATTGCGGCGCCAGGCGATTGCCAGCATCACCGCCACAACGGTGAGGCTGGTAATCAGCAGCGGCGCAAGCGCGATAAAGTGTTGGATCGTGAATTCCATAGCGCTCTTACCGGGCCGAAGCGA
The DNA here is from genome assembly GCF_014268205.2 of Pseudomonas sp. OE 28.3. NCBI lineage: Bacteria > Pseudomonadati > Pseudomonadota > Gammaproteobacteria > Pseudomonadales > Pseudomonadaceae > Pseudomonas > Pseudomonas sp. OE 28.3. The sequence continues at coordinate 4,167,630 of NZ_CP077082.1, read as the reverse complement.
GTTGAGAGAAGGCGGTGCCGATCCACTGCTGCACGCCATGCATCGTCGCGGCAGAAGTGTCCAGGAACGGTTGCGGGTACACACCGATGTAGATCAGCAGCACCGCAAGGCCGAGCACCATGATCAGTTCGCGAGCATCCATCCCTTGCAGGACGGTGTCGGACTTGGCCGGGCCGAAGTAGGCGCGGTGGATCATGATCAGCGAGTAGACCGAACCAAACACCAGGCCCGAGGTAGCAATGGCGCTGATCCACGGCGTGTGTACGAACGAACCCATCAGGATCAGGAACTCGCCGATGAAGTTACCGGTGCCCGGCAAGCCCAGGGATGCGGCGGCGAAGAACAGGCTGATGGCCGGCAGGTACGCGATGCGCGACCACACGCCACCCATTTCACGCATGTCACGGGTGTGCAGGCGCTCGTACAGCTGACCACTGAGGATAAACAGTGCCGCGGCCGAAACACCGTGGGCCAACATCTGGATCACCGCGCCTTGCAGCGCCAGTTGGCTGCCGGAGTAGATGCCGATCAGTACGAAACCCATGTGGGAAACGGACGAGAAGGCAATCAGACGCTTGATGTCGGTTTGCGCAAAAGCCAGGAACGCACCGTAGAAGATCCCGATCAGACCCAGGGTCATGGCGATCGGCGCGAACTCGGCCGAGGCATTCGGGAACAGTGGCAGGGCGAAACGCAGCAGGCCATAAGCAGCAGTCTTAAGCAGGATACCGGCGAGGTCGACGGAACCTGCGGTCGGTGCCTGGGCGTGAGCGTCAGGCAACCAGGAGTGGAACGGCACCACCGGCAGCTTCACCGCGAAGGCGATGAAGAAGCCCAGCATCAGGATGTACTCGGTGGTCAGCGACATCTTGGTTTTCAACAGGTCGGCGTAGTTGAAGGTAATCACGCCAGTGTTGTTGAAGTTGACCAGTACCAGACCCAGGATCGCCACCAACATGATCAGGCCGGAAGCCTGGGTGAAGATGAAGAACTTGGTCGCCGCGTAGATCCGGGTTTTCTTGCCGTCCGAAGAACTGTGACCCCAGAGCGCGATGAGGAAGTACATCGGCACCAGCATCATTTCCCAGAAGAAGAAGAACATGAACAGGTCCAGCGCCAGGAACACGCCGACAACGCCGCCCAAAATCCACATCAGGTTCAGGTGGAAGAAGCCCACGTGACGCTGAATTTCTTTCCAGGAGCAGAGTACCGAGAGGATACCCAGCAAGCCGGTCAGCAAAATCATCAACAGCGACAGGCCGTCGAGGGCCAGGTGCACGTTGATGCCGAAGCGCTGGATCCACACGTGCTTGAATTCAAGCGCGAAGGTTGGATCGACACCCGGTGCCGGAGCGAATGAATAGTCACCGTGCGCCCACAGCCAGAGGCCGAGCGCGAGTTCCAGGGACATGGTCAGCAACGCAATCCAGCGGGGCAGGGTGGCGCCGAAGCGTTCACCCATCCAGCAGAGCAGGCCGCCGATAAAGGGGATCAGGATTAGCCAGGGCAGAATCATGACGGGCTCGTTTCCTTTTGCAAGTTCGCAAAGTACGCAATGTTCATAGTCATACCGCCACCACCACGATGGCACCGATCACCAGCACCGCACCGGCAGCCATGGACGCGGCATACCAACGCAATTGGCCCGTCTCGCTGCGGCTCAGGGCGGTGTGACCGGCCTTGGCGGCGCGCGGGATCAAACCGATGGTCTGGTCGAGCGGGTCTTTGCGCAGAAGGTGGCTGATAGCAAGGTATGGCTTGACGAACAGTTTGTCGTAGATCCAGTCGAAGCCCCACGCAGCGAACCACCAGGCTGACAGGAAGCGACCAATGCCACTGTTGGCCACAGCCGTCACGAAGCGACGCTTGCCGAGGAACAGCAGCGCGGCCAGCAGGATACCGGCGATGGCGATGGCGCCCGAGGCGATTTCCAGGCTGTGCTTGGCGGCGCCACCGGCATGCCCGGCGCTTTCCGGCAGTACACCGGCCAGAGGCGGGGTGATCATGGCGCCGATGAAGGTCGACAGGATGATCAGCACCGACAGTGGCAACCAGTGGGAGATGCCGTGGCCTGCGTGCGCTTCGGTCTTGGCTTCACCGTGGAAGGTGATGAAGATCAGGCGGAAGGTGTACAGCGAGGTCATGAACGCACCGACCAGGCCTGCATACAGCAGGTTCTGGTTACCGCTGGCGAACGCTTCCCAGAGGATTTCGTCCTTGGAGTAGAAACCTGCGGTCACCAACGGCAGGGCGGCCAGGGCGGCACCCCCGACGATGAAGCTGGCGTAGGCCAATGGCAGTTTCTTCCACAGGCCGCCCATCTTGAAGATGTTCTGCTCGTGGTGGCAGGCAACGATCACTGCACCGGAGGCAAGGAACAGCAGGGCCTTGAAGAAGGCGTGGGTCATCAGGTGGAAAATCGCCGCGTCCCAGGCGCCAACGCCCAGGGCCAGGAACATGTAGCCAATCTGGCTCATGGTCGAGTAGGCGAGGATACGCTTGATGTCGGTCTGTACCAGCGCGGCAAAACCCGCCAGAACCAAGGTCACACCACCGACCAGTCCTACAAGATGCAAGATTTCCGGCGCCAGGGTGAACAGGCCGTGGGTACGCGCGATCAGGTAGACACCCGCAGTCACCATGGTTGCCGCGTGGATCAGCGCCGACACCGGCGTAGGACCGGCCATCGCGTCCGCCAGCCAGGTTTGCAGCGGCAGTTGTGCGGATTTACCCACAGCGCCGCCCAGCAGCATCAGGGTCGCCAGGGTGATCCAGAAGTCACCAACCTGGAATTTCTGCGGTGCCAGCACCAGCAGTTCCTGGATGTTCAGCGTGCCCACTTGTTGGAACAGGATGAACAGGCCGATGGCCATGAACACGTCGCCGATGCGGGTGACGATAAAGGCCTTGAGTGCCGCGTTACCGTTGTTGCGGTTGCTGTAGTAGAAACCGATCAACAGGTACGAGCACAGGCCCACGCCTTCCCAGCCGAAGTACAGGAACAACAGGTTATCGCCGAGTACCAGGAACAGCATGCTGGCGATAAACAGGTTGGTGTACGAGAAGAAGCGCGAGTAGCCGGCCTCACCACGCATGTACCAGGACGCGAACAGGTGGATCAGGAAGCCTACACCCACCACCACGCCGAGCATGGTGATCGACAGGCCGTCGACGTAGAGGGCGAAGTTGGGCTTGAAGCCGTCCACCGACATCCATTGCCACAGCACCAGGGTGTAGTGGCCGCCTTCCGGCGGCGCCACGTTGAATTGCCAGATGACGTAGGCGGCGACGATCGCCGACAAGCCAATGGAACCCACGCCGATCAAGGCAGAAAGGTTTTCCGACCAGCGTCCACGGGAGAACGACAGCAGCAGGAAACCGATCAGGGGAAATACGAAAGTCAGAAAGATCATGTTCATCCGCGCATCTCACTGGCAGCGTCGATATCAAGCGTGTGGAAGCGACGATACAGTTGCAGCAGGATCGCCAGGCCAATACTGGCCTCGGCGGCTGCCAGGCTGATCACCAGGATGAACATGACTTGCCCATCCGGCTGCGCCCATCGGCTACCTGCAACAACGAACGCCAGTGCGGCGGCGTTCATCATGATTTCCAGGCTCATCAACACGAACAGAATGTTACGGCGAACCATCAGGCCGACCAGGCCAAGGCAGAACAGGATGCCGGCGACCGCCAGACCATGCTCCAAAGGGATAGCAGGCATCGTCATTGCTCCTTGGCTTCGTTGCGGCCCAAGTGGAAGGCGGTGATGGCTGCCGCGAGCAGCAGCATCGAAGCCAGTTCGACCACCAGCAGGTACGGGCCGAACAGGCTGACGCCCACGGCTTTCGCGTCTACGGTGGTGTGGCCGATGGCCTGGCCGCTCTGGTGAGCGAACAGCACATACAGCAGTTCACCCAGCAGCAGGGCTGTCAGGATGACCGGGCCGAGCCAGATGCCGGGCTTGAGCCAGACGCGTTCCTGGGCGACCGAGGCCGGCCCCAGGTTGAGCATCATCACCACAAACACGAACAGCACCATGATGGCGCCGGCGTAGGCGATCACTTCCAGCACACCGGCGAACGGTGCGCCGAGGCTGAAAAAAGTCATGGCCACGGCGATCAACGAAATGATCAGGTAGAGCAGGGCGTGCACAGGATTGGTGTTGGTGATCACGCGAAGCGTGGACACCACTGCAATACCGGACGCGAAATAGAAAGCGAATTCCATCTTTCTTCCTTAAGGCAGCAAGCTCTTCACGTTGATCGGCTCGGCTTCGTTTTGTGCGGCGCCCTTCGGCTTACCGGCAACGGCCATACCTGCAACACGATAGAAGTTGTAATCAGGGTTTTTACCGGGACCAGAGATCAGCAGATCTTCTTTCTCGTACACCAGGTCCTGACGTTTGAACTCGGCCATCTCGAAATCCGGTGTCAGCTGGATGGCGGTGGTCGGGCAAGCTTCCTCGCAGAGGCCACAGAAAATGCAGCGCGAGAAGTTGATGCGGAAGAAGTCCGGGTACCAGCGACCGTCTTCGGTTTCAGCTTTCTGCAGGGAGATGCAACCCACCGGGCACGCCACGGCGCACAGGTTGCAGGCTACGCAACGCTCTTCGCCATCGGGGTCGCGGGTCAGTACGATGCGGCCGCGATAGCGCGGCGGCAGGTACACCGCTTCTTCCGGGTATTGCAGGGTGTCGCGTTTGCGAAAGCCGTGACCGAACACCATCACCAGGCTTCGCAACTGGGTACCGGTACCCTTAACGATGTCGCCAATATATTTGAACATGGGTCAAATCCTCACTGAACCGCGCCGGCTGGCGTGTTCAACAACACAACGGCAGCCGTCACCAGCAAATTGATCAGGGTCAGCGGCAGGCAGAAGCGCCAGCTGAAATCCATCACCTGGTCGTATCGTGGACGCGGAATGGAAGCGCGCAGCAGGATAAACAACATGATGAAGAACGCGGTCTTCAGGAAGAACCAGAAGAACGCCAACTGCGGCAGGATGCCGAACGGACCGTGCCAGCCGCCGAAGAACAGCGTGACCAACAGGGCCGAGATCAAGATGATGCCGATGTATTCGCCAACGAAGAACATGCCCCATTTCATGCCGGCGTATTCAATGTGGTAACCGTCAGCCAGTTCCTGTTCCGCTTCCGGCTGGTCGAACGGGTGACGGTGAGTCACGGCGACGCCAGCGATGAAGAAGGTGCAGAAGCCAAAGAACTGCGGAATGATGAACCACAGGTTCTGCGCCTGGTACTCGACGATGTCGCGCATGTTGAACGAGCCGACCTGCACCACGATGCCCATCAGCGCCAGGCCCATGAACACTTCGTAGGACACGGTCTGGGCCGAAGCCCGCAAGCTGCCCAACAGGGCGAACTTGTTGTTGCTCGACCAACCGGCGAACAGCACCGCATAGACCGACAAACCGGCCATGGCGAAGAAGAACAGCAAACCGATGTTCAGGTCCGCCACGCCCCAGGTCGGGGTGATCGGGATGATCGCGAAGGCGATCAGCAAGGCGCTCATGGCCACGACCGGTGCCAGGGTGAAGATCACCTTGTCGGCAAACGGCGGGGTCCAGTCTTCCTTGAAGAACATTTTCAGCATGTCGGCGGCGATCTGGAACATACCGAACGGGCCAACGCGGTTCGGACCGTAACGGTCCTGCCACCAGCCCAGCAGGCGACGTTCGACGAAGCTGAGCAGGGCGCCAGCAACGACCACGGCCAACAGGATCACGATGGCCTTTACGACCGAGATGATCACGTCGATCACTTCAGGGGTGAACCAGGTCATTGCGCTGCCTCCTGCAGACCGTCAACGGTTTTGCCAAAGATCGCAGGTGGAATACCCGCAAGGCCTTTCGGCAGTGCAACCAGGCCAGCACCCAACTCATCATTGATACGCAGCGGCAGACGCAGGGTCTGGCCAGCCACGTTCAGGCTGAGCAGGGCACCGTCGTTGACGCCCAGGCGATCGGCTTCGGACTTGGCCACGGACACGTAGGCTTCAGGAATGCGACTTTGCACCGGCGCAGCTTTGGAAGAGGTCTCTTCGCTGCCGAACAGGTGGAAGAACGGCACAACCTGCCAGGTGCCCTGGGCCGGGTTGAATGGACGCGGCACGGCGGCGAACCAGTTCAGCGAGTCACCGGTGCTTTCGATCAGGCGGGTGCCTGGGTCGCCAGCGCGGATGTGACCACCGACTTCGTCCTGGAACTTGTTCCAGGCTTGCGGCGAGTTCCAGCCCGGCGACCAGGCAAATGGCACCTGCTGACGTGGCTCGACCGAGCCCGAGTAACCTTCCATGGAGAAGGCAAACGCGGTATCCGGGTCTTGCGGGGTACGCGGCTCGTGCACGCTGATGTCGGCGCGCATGGCCGTACGGCCGGAGTAACGCAGCGGTTCACGGGCGAGTTTCATGCCCTTGATGCGGAACGAGGCGGACGGAGCAGCGTCGACGATACGGGCCAGCTGCGGGGCGCTTGCGGCGGCAGCAGCGGTCACGTGGTCGAGCTGGGTCCAGTCGATCGGCTGGTTCAGCAAGGTCGCACGCAGGGCATGCAACCAGCGCCAGCCTTCGTGAACCAGGATGCTGGCGTCCATGTACTTCGGATCGAACACCTGGAAGAAGCGCTGGGCGCGGCCTTCCTGGCTGACCAGGGTACCGTCGCCTTCGGCGAAGGTGGCAGCTGGCAGTACCAGGTCGGCACGCTCGCTGGTGGCGGTCTTCTGGTGGTCGGCCACGATCAGTACTTTGGCGGCGTCCAGTGCAGCGTCAACCTTCGCGGCATCGGTGCGGGTGTACAGGTCGTTTTCCAGTACCACGATGGCGTCGGCATTGCCGTCGATCACCGCTTGCAGGGCGGCGTCCAGGGACTCGCCACCGAGCATGGCCAGGCCGAGGCTGTTGGCTTCCGGCACGACCAGGCTGATGGAACCGTTCTTGTCGCGCAGCTTCAAGGCCTTCGCGATATTCGCAGCAGCCTCAATCAGTGCCTTGGAACCCAACGAGGTGCCGGCAATGATCAATGGGCGCTTGGCCGCGAGCAGGGCGTCGGCGATGCGCTGGGCCAGTTCAGCGGCTTCAGCGTCCAGGCCTTCGACGGCAGGCGCGCTGGCGTCGAGGGCGTGGGCTACGGCGAAACCGATGCGGGCCAGGTCGTCCGGCGCTGCGTGAACGCATTCTTCGGCGATGTCGTCGAGCTTGGTTTCAGCCAGGCTTGCGATAAACAGCGGGTTCAGCGCGTGCTGGCCGATGTTTTTCACCGCGGCGTCGAGCCAAGGCTGTACGCGCATGGCGTCGGCCATGTCTTCGGCCTTGCCTTTGACCGACTGACGCAGCGACAGCGCAATACGCGCGGCAGTCTGGGTCAGGTCTTCGCCGAGGACGAAGATCGCATCGTGGTCTTCGATGTCGCGCATGTTCGGGACTGGCAGCGGGCTGTCGTTCAGCACTTGCAGGACCAGGCGGATGCGCTCCAACTCACCGGCTTCGATACCGGAGTAGAAGTGCTCGGCACCCACCAGCTCGCGCAACGCGTAGTTGCTTTCGAGGCTGGCACGCGGGGAACCGATACCGACGATGTTGCGGCCGCGCAGCAGGTCGGCGGCTTTATCCAGCGCGTCGTCCAGGCTCAGCTTGGCGCCACCGGCCAACAGCGGCTGGCGTGGGCGGTCTTCGCGGTTGACGTAGCCATAGCCGAAACGGCCACGGTCGCACAGGAAGTACTGGTTGACCGAACCGTTAAAGCGGTTTTCGATGCGACGCAGTTCGCCGTAGCGCTCGCCCGGGGAGATGTTGCAACCGCTGGAGCAGCCATGGCAGATGCTCGGCGAGAACTGCATGTCCCACTTACGGTTGTAGCGCTCGGAGTGAGTCTTGTCGGTGAACACACCGGTCGGGCAGACCTCGGTGAGGTTGCCGGAGAACTCGCTTTCGAGCACGCCGTCTTCAACGCGACCGAAGTACACGTTGTCGTGGGCGCCGAAGACGCCCAGGTCGGTGCCGCCGGCGTAGTCTTTATAGAAACGCACGCAACGGTAGCAGGCAATGCAGCGGTTCATTTCGTGGGAAATGAACGGGCCGAGGTCCTGGTTCTGGTGGGTGCGCTTGGTGAAGCGATAACGGCGCTCGTTGTGGCCGGTCATCACCGTCATGTCTTGCAGGTGGCAGTGACCGCCTTCCTCACAGACCGGGCAGTCATGCGGGTGGTTGGTCATCAGCCATTCGACGACACTGGCGCGGAACGCCTTGGATTCTTCATCTTCGATGGAGATCCAGGTGTTGTCGGTGGCTGGGGTCATGCAGGACATGACGATACGACCACGGGTGTCGTTCTCGTCGGTGTACTGCTTGACCGCGCACTGGCGACAGGCACCAACGCTACCAAGCGCGGGGTGCCAGCAGAAATACGGGATGTCGAGGCCTAGTGAGAGACATGCCTGTAACAGGTTGTCTGCCCCATCGACTTCGAGCGCTTTGCCGTCTACGTGGATAGTGGCCATGGTTCAAAGTTCTTCGTTGGCCCGTTGTCAGCGGGCGTGGCTAATGGAATCTTGTTATTCATGGGCATCAACACAGCCTTTACGGCGTCAGCCCATGAGAAGGCGAAGGGCACGGACCCTTCGCCTTTAAAGCGTTACGCGCCGACTACGATCGGCCTTGCCAGAGGCGGGACGGCGGCGCTGACAGGCGCGATGCCGGCTTCGAACTCCGAGCGGAAGTATTTGATTGCGCTGCCCAATGGCTCCACGGCGCCCGGTGCGTGAGCACAGAAGGTCTTGCCTGGGCCGAGGAAACCGACCAGACCCAGCAGGGTCTCGATGTCGCCTGGCTGGCCCTCACCGTTCTCGATCGCCATCAAGAGCTTGACGCTCCATGGCAAGCCGTCACGGCACGGGGTGCAGAAGCCGCACGATTCACGGGCAAAGAACTGCTCCATGTTGCGCAGCAACGAAACCATGTTCACGGTGTTGTCCACCGCCATCGCCAGGCCAGTGCCCATACGGGTGCCGACCTTGCCGATGCCGCCGGCATACATTTGTGCGTCTAGGTGCTCGGGGAGCAGGAAGCCGGTACCGGCGCCGCCTGGCTGCCAGGCTTTCAAGGTGTAGCCGTCGCGCATGCCGCCGGCGTAGTCCTCGAACAGCTCGCGTGCGGTGACGCCGAACGGCAGCTCCCACAGGCCAGGGTTCTTGACCTTGCCGGAGAAGCCCATGAGCTTGGTGCCCATGTCTTCGCTGCCTTCGCGGGCCAACGATTTGTACCAGTCGACGCCGTCGGCGATGATCGCCGGCACGTTGCACAGGGTTTCAACGTTGTTCACGCAGGTAGGCTTGCCCCACACGCCCACGGCGGCAGGGAAGGGCGGCTTGGAGCGCGGGTTGGCGCGACGACCTTCGAGGGAGTTGATCAGTGCGGTTTCTTCACCGCAGATGTAACGCCCGGCGCCGGTGTGCACGAACAGCTCGAAGTCAAAACCCGAGCCGAGGATGTTCTTGCCCAGCAGGCCTGCAGCCTTGGCTTCTTCCACGGCACGGTTGAGGTGCTTGGCGGCGGTGGTGTATTCGCCACGCAGGAAGATATAGCCCCGGTAGGTTTTCAGTGCACGGGCACTGATCAGCATGCCTTCGATCAGCAGATGGGGCAGTTGCTCCATCAGCATGCGGTCTTTCCAGGTGTTCGGCTCCATTTCATCCGCGTTGCACAGCAGGTAGCGAATGTTGATGGATTCGTCTTTGGGCATCAGGCCCCACTTAACGCCAGTGGGGAAGCCAGCACCGCCGCGGCCTTTAAGGCCGGCGTCTTTCACGGTCTGGACGATATCGTCCTGGGCCATGTCGGCGAAGGCTTTGCGCGCCGCCGCGTAACCGTTCTTGGCCTGGTACTCGTCGAGCCATACCGGCTCGCCGTCGTCACGCAGGCGCCAGGTCAGCGGGTGGGTTTCAGGCGAACGCTTGATCAGGTTGGCCGGGCCGAAAGATGTAAGGGTCATGGGTAGCCCTCGAGCAATTGGGTCACGCCAGCAGGCTGCACGTCACCGAATGTGTCGTCGTCGATCATCAACGCCGGCGCCTTGTCGCAGTTGCCCAGGCAGCACACCGGCAGCAGCGTGAAGCGGCCGTCCGGAGTGGTTTGGCCGAGGCCAATGCCCAGCTTGTTCTGGATTTCGCTGACCACTGATTCATGGCCACCGATGTAGCAGACCATGCTGTCGCACACGCGAATGATGTGGCGGCCGACCGGCTGGCGGAAGATCTGGCTGTAGAACGTGGCCACACCTTCAACGTCGCTGGCAGGGATGCCGAGGATCTCGCCGATGGCGTAGAGGGCGCCGTCCGGCACCCAGCCACGTTCCTTCTGGACGATCTTCAAGGCTTCGATAGACGCCGCGCGCGGGTCTTCGTAGTGATGCAGCTCGTGCTCGATGGCCGAGCGCTCGGTTTCACTCAAGGTGAAACGGTCTGTCTGGATAAGCGTGCTGTTCATGCTTAGCGGTCCACGTCGGCCATAACGAAATCGATACTACCCAGGTACGCAATCAAGTCCGCGACCATCTCGCCTTTGATCACCGAAGGGATCTGCTGCAAGTGGGCAAAGCTTGGGGTACGAATCCGGGTGCGGTAGCTCATGGTGCCGCCATCGCTCGTCAGGTAATAACTGTTGATACCCTTGGTCGCTTCGATCATCTGGAAGGATTCGTTGGCCGGCATCACCGGGCCCCACGAAACTTGCAGGAAGTGCGTGATTAGGGTTTCGATGTGCTGCAGCGTGCGCTCTTTCGGCGGCGGCGTGGTCAGCGGGTGATCCGCCTTGTACGGGCCAGCCGGCATGTTGCGCATGCACTGCTCGATGATCTTCAGGCTCTGGCGCATTTCTTCAACGCGCACGATGCACCGGTCGTAGGCATCGCCATTGGCGGCCAGCGGCACTTCGAACTCGAAGTTCTCGTAGCCCGAGTACGGCCGTGCTTTACGCAGGTCGAAGTCGCAGCCGGTCGAACGCAGGCCGGCACCGGTGACGCCCCATTCCAGGGCTTCCTTGGTGTTGTACTGCGCGACGCCGATGGTACGACCCTTGAGGATGCTGTTGTCCAGCGCAGCCTTTTGGTACTCGTCCAGACGCTTGGGCATCCAGTCGATGAACTCCTTGACCAGGCGCTCCCAGCCGTTCGGCAGGTCGTGCGCCACACCGCCAATGCGGTACCAGGCCGGGTGCAGGCGGAAACCGGTGATGGCTTCGATAACCTTGTAGGCGCGCTGACGGTCGGTGAAGGTGAAGAACACCGGGGTCATGGCGCCAACGTCCTGGATATAGGTACCCAGGAACAGCAGGTGGCTGGTGATGCGGAAGAACTCGGCCATCATGATGCGGATGGTGTCGACGCGGTCCGGCACCTTGATACCGGCCAGCTTCTCGACCGACAGCACGTACGGCAGGTTGTTCATCACGCCGCCGAGGTAGTCGATACGGTCGGTGTACGGGATGAAGCTGTGCCAGGACTGGCGCTCGGCCATCTTCTCGGCACCACGGTGGTGGTAACCGATGTCCGGCACACAGTCGACGATTTCTTCGCCGTCCAGTTGCAGGATGATACGGAAGGCACCGTGAGCCGAAGGGTGGTTCGGGCCCAGGTTGAGGAACATGTAGTCCTCGTTGGTGCCGGAGCGTTTCATGCCCCAGTCTTCCGGACGGAAGCGTGCAGCTTCTTCTTCAAGCTGCTGCTTGGCGAGGTTGAGGCTGAACGGGTCGAATTCGGTTGCGCGGGCAGGAAAGTCCTTGCGCAGCGGGTGACCTTCCCAGGTCGGCGGCATCATGATGCGCGTCAGGTGCGGGTGGCCCGGGAAGTCGATACCGAACATGTCCCAAACTTCGCGCTCGTACCAGCTGGCATTCGGCCAGATACCGGTGACGGTCGGGATGCTCAAGTCGCTTTCGGACAGCGCGACCTTGATCATCACGTCGCTGTTACGTTCCAGCGACATCAAGTGGTAGAACACGGTGAAATCGGCACCGCTCGGCAAACCTTGACGCTTGGTGCGCAGACGCTCGTCCACGCCATGCAGGTCATAAAGCATGACGTACGGCTTGGGCAGGTTGCGCAGGAAGCTCAGGACTTCGACGAGCTTGGCGCGCGCCACCCACAGCACCGGCATACCGGTGCGTGTGGCCTGGGCGGTGAAGGCGTCAGGGCCAAAACGGTTATTGAGTTCGACAACCACATCCTGGTCGTCTGCCTTGTAAGGCGGGATGTACAGAGCACTGCCTGTAGTCATGGTTTTTTATCGCTTTCGGTCAACGTAAAGAATGAAGCCAGGTTTTCGTTCTATAAAAGAAGCGGGGCTGGATCAGACTTCGTCGGGGCTGCGCAGGTTGGTGACTGCGATTCGCTGTTCGCGGCGCTGTTCCTTTTGTGACGGCATCTCGGCGCGATAAACGCCTTGATCACCGACCACCCAGGAAAGCGGACGACGCTCCTTGCCAATCGACTCCTGCAACAGCATCAAGCCTTGCAGAAAAGCTTCAGGGCGGGGCGGGCAGCCAGGCACGTAGACGTCCACGGGCAGGAACTTGTCCACCCCTTGAACGACGGAGTAGATGTCGTACATGCCACCGGAGTTGGCGCACGAACCCATGGAGATAACCCACTTCGGTTCGAGCATTTGCTCGTAGAGACGCTGAATGATCGGCGCCATTTTGATAAAGCAGGTGCCGGCGATAACCATGAAATCCGCCTGGCGCGGTGATGCCCGGATAACTTCGGCGCCAAAGCGCGCGATGTCGTGGGGCGCCGTGAAGGCGGTGGTCATTTCCACGTAGCAGCACGAAAGGCCGAAGTTGTACGGCCACAGGGAGTTTTTACGCCCCCAGTTGACCGCGCCACTCAGCACGTCTTCGAGTTTGCCCATGTAGATGTTTTTGTGGACTTGATCTTCTAACGGATCGGAGACGGTTTCCCGTTCGCCGATAGGGTACTGATCGTTAGGAGCATCCGGGTCGATCCTGGTGAGATTGTATTGCATCGCCAAAGCCTCATTGTTTCAGCTTCGCTTGCCGCTTACGACGAGCTTCCGGAGCCCAGTCAAGGGCGCCCACTCGGAATAGGTAGACAAGGCCTGCCAACAGAATTGCTATGAAAACGAGGGCTTCGACGAATCCGGTCCAGCCGCTTTCGCGGACGGACACAGACCAGGCAAAGAGAAAGAGGGCTTCGATATCGAAGATCACGAACAGCATCGCGACCAGATAGAATTTGGCTGAGAGCCGCAAGCGGGCGCCACCTGTAGGCAGCATGCCGGACTCGAACGGTTCATTTTTGCTGCGGCCCCAGGCTTTTGACCCGAGGAGGCTGGAGACGCCGAGCATGAAGGCACAAAGGCCGACAACACCGAGGAGGAAAATGGCAAAGCCCCAGTTGTGGGCCATGAGTCCTGTCGCTTCGGTCATGCTGGAAATCCTTAACAGAGAGCAAAGGTCTCTGAGCTCGAAAAAGTAACGATGCAGTGACGATATGTCGCACTGCAATCAATCGCGGTGATTTTATGGCTAAACACCGGGCAAGTAAAATTCCTATAGCGAAATTATTCGATGGAATAAGCACATAGTGCACCTTCTTGGGGCTGTAGCCCTTGTGGGGCGGGGATTAGCGGGCATTTAATCAAATGTGTTTTGTTTAAGCGGTAAAGAAGTTTTCATCGGCTAAATGATAATGAATATTGTTTGCGCAGGATTTAAGCGAATGTTTCTCGTGTGGCGCGGGAAGTTGTTGTTACTTGCGTGATTGCTGCTAGTTGCTGGAGGGGATCTTTTAACCGATTTGATTCAGGCAAATAGCGCCCTAGGTCAATGTTTTGCGCAAAACCTTCAGGGTCGACACGGTCGATGTGGGAGCCGGCTTGCCTGCGATGGCGGTGGGTCAGTTGAAAATCTGTCACTGACCCACCGCCATCGCAGGCAAGCCAGCTCCCACAGGTGAGGTGTGGTGTTATCAAACAGGCAAAAAAACGCCCCGAACCAGTCGGGGCGTCAGATCAAGCGGCAGTGCGGTTAGGTCTTCCGTGGGGCCGCACTGGCCGTTTACTCGCGACTTAGTGGAACTGCTCTTCTTCGGTCGAGCCGGTCAGCGCGGTCACGGACGAGGTGCCGCCCTGGATCACGGTGGTCATGTCGTCGAAGTAGCCGGTGCCCACTTCCTGCTGGTGCGCCACAAAGGTGTAACCCTTGGCGGCGTCAGCGAACTCTTGCTCCTGCAGTTTCACGTAGGCGGTCATGTCGTTACGGGCATAGTCGTGCGCCAGGTTGAACATGCTGTGCCACATGTTGTGAATGCCAGCCAGGGTGATGAACTGGTGCTTGTAGCCCATGGCCGACAGTTCGCGCTGGAACTTGGCGATGGTCGCGTCGTCCAGGTTCTTCTTCCAGTTGAAAGAAGGCGAGCAGTTGTAGGACAGCAGTTGGTCCGGGTATTCCTTCTTGATCGCTTCGGCGAAACGACGCGCTTCGTCCAGGTCCGGCTTGGCGGTTTCGCACCAGATCAGGTCGGCGTAAGGCGCGTAGGCCAGGCCACGGGCGATCGCCTGGTCGAGACCGGCGCGCACTTTATAGAAGCCTTCCTGGGTGCGTTCGCCCGTTACGAACGGCTGGTCGTACGGGTCGCAGTCGGAGGTCAGCAAGTCTGCCGCGTTGGCGTCGGTACGCGCCAGGATGATGGTCGGCGTGCCGGCAACGTCAGCGGCCAAGCGTGCTGCGGTCAGCTTTTGTACGGCTTCCTGGGTTGGAACCAGTACCTTGCCGCCCATGTGGCCGCATTTTTTCACCGACGCCAGTTGGTCTTCGAAGTGCACGCCGGCAGCGCCTGCCTCGATCATGCTCTTCATCAGTTCGTAGGCGTTGAGTACGCCGCCGAAACCCGCTTCGGCGTCAGCCACGATGGGTGCGAAGTAGTCGATGTAGCCTTCGTCGCCCGGACCTTTACCGGCTTTCCACTGGATCTGGTCGGCGCGGCGGAACGAGTTGTTGATGCGCTTGACCACGGTCGGCACGGAGTCCACCGGGTACAGCGATTGGTCGGGGTACATGGATTCAGCGGAGTTGTTGTCCGCTGCCACTTGCCAGCCGGACAGGTAGATCGCCTGGATACCGGCTTTTACCTGTTGAACTGCCTGGCCGCCAGTGAGGGCGCCCATGCAGTTGACGAAATCTTTTTCGGGGCGGAAGGACGGCTTGGCACCCTGGGTGACCAGCTTCCACAGCTTCTCGGCGCCGAGTTTTGCAAAGGTGTGCTCAGGTTGAACCGAGCCACGCAGGCGGACGACGTCAGCAGCGGAATAAGCGCGGGTTACGCCTTTCCAGCGTGGGTTTTCAGCCCAATCTTTTTCAAGGGCTGCAATTTGCTGTTCGCGTGTCAGTGCCATGGGGAAAAACCTCGTCGCGTCTTGTTTGGAAAAACATCCGTTTTGCCAGCCGTGCATTCAATGCGTGGGCAGGGCTGCTCGCTGACCAGAAGCTTAGGCGGTCAAGTCGGGTTTGGCGGGGAAGGCGACGGGATAAACGCAGTGCGAGAGGGCGAGTTGAGCAGGTAAGGGCAAACTGCGAACAGTCTTCGGGCATCGTGGGCCTTGGTACGATCCATCAGTGTGTAGCCGGGTTACCTGGTTAGCTTCCGTCCCTCGGGACAACTTCGTTCCAGTCGCAACCAACGTCAAACACACCTTGTGGGCGGTACAGACACGAATCGGCTCAGGTGGGTAGCTTAGAGCGGCGATCCGAAGGCCCTTGCCAGGGCCTCTGATTAGCGGGAGCGAGGCCATCATGCACAGGCTTTTTTGGCTCGTCAAATGTTTTGTAGTGCTATTTTTCAGGCACTACATCTTTAGTCTAATGCGACTCGCCAGTCAGTTTTTGGTGCTTTAGTTCAGGGTGTCGACCTTGACCCGCAAAGTCAGGTCATCACGGCCCTGGGTAGAGTAGCTGCGGGTTGTAGAGGATTTATCGGCCTGGGTCTCGCGATTGATACCCGCCAGCGGGATCCATTCGCCCAGGCGGCCACTGACCGTTGTGTCGGTACTTTGAATATTCACTACATCGGGACGTTCCTGGCTCATGCGGTCACGGTTGGTACTGATAGCCAGGTGTACGGTCTCGCCAGTGACACTGGCAGTCACGTAAAAGCCCTGGGTGACGTTGCGGTACTGGGTCTGGTTCTGCGGGCGGCCGTAGGCGTCAGGCTGCGTGGTGGTCAGTGGCACGCTCTGGCCGACCTGAATCAGTGCGGGCACGCCTTCACTGGCCTGGATCTGCTGGATGCCGCCGTCGCGGCTGGCAGTGCCGTAGCTGATGATGCGGGTTTGGCTGTCACCGCTGTTCTGCTGGTTGTTTTCGTTGCTGTCGACGGTGATCAACAGGCGCTTGGCGGGTGTGTCCAGTTGCGTGAGCAGGGCGCGCAGGTCCTGGATCTTGCCGGGGTCCGCTTTAACAATAAGCTGGTTGCCATAGGCGCTGACGGTGCCGTCCTTGCCGATAAAGTTCTGCGCGACGGGCAGCAGGTCGGCGCTGGTGCGGTTGCTCAGGTTGACGACTTCGGTGTCGGCCATGGCGCAGGCGCTGGCAGTGAGGAGCAGGGCGGTGAGCAGGGTGCGTAGGGACATGTCCGTTATCTCTGCGAGTCAATTAGGCTTGATAGTGCCAGTTTGTCGGCCTGGCGGGTCGCAAGTTGAATCGTAGACGGCAAAATGCCCTGGCAGGCAGGGCATTTTGGGTGTTGCTGATGGCGCTATCGCAGGCAAGCCAGCTCCCACATTTGGAATGCATTCCCCTGTGGGAGCTGGCTTGCCTGCGATAAGGGCGACTCGATCTCGAATCAGCCCTCGCGCACCATATCAACGTGCGGAATCCCGACTTCCAGGAATTCGTCACTGACGATCTTGAAACCCAGCCGCTCATAAAACGGCGCCGCATACACCTGCGCACTCAGGAACTGCCTGGTCTGGCCACGTTTTTCGGCCTCGCCGATCACCGTTTCCATCAGCTTGTCGCCGACCTTCAGTCCGCGCCAGTCCTTGAGTACCGACACGCGACCAATCTCGCCGCTGGGCAGCAGGCGAGCGGTGCCAATCGGAAAATCGCCTTCGAATGCAAGAAAATGCATTGCGTCGGCGTCATCCGCATCCCATTCCAACTCTGGTGGAACCGATTGTTCAGCGATAAACACCGCCTCACGAATGCGCCGAATCTCAGCGATATCCTTTTGCCAGTCCGCGACACTTACGTGAATCTTATTCATCGGCAAATCCCAGGCTTCCTTGCTTGACCAGTTCGCACAGCAGGTCACGACCGTCTTCGTCGGCCAGCCAGGTGCCGAGGTTTTCGCTGTGCAGGGCGTCGGCCGAGCAGACCAGTTTCAACAGTTCGCGCAGTTTGCCTGGCAGATAACGGCTCTGGCCGCTGGCAAACAGCAGTACGTCATCGTCCACTTCCGACCACGCCATGCGCGCGCTCGGGTTGCGCACCAGAATCGCGCCGTTTTCCAGGCTGCTGATAAAGTCTTCTTCGCCCAATTCTTCACCGGCGACCAGTTCCGGGTACCGCGGCTCGGTCATGAACTGGCCGAACCAGGTCAGCAGCATGCGCTCGTCGCTCATGTGCTCGGCCAACAGACCTTTGAGGCGGTCGAGTGCATCCGCCTGAATCTGGTGCGGGTCGCTGACTGGTTGGGCGTCGGCGTCCGTGTAGCGCTCTTCATCGGTCAGGTACTGGCTGAGGAAGTCGGTGAAGTGGGTCAGCACTTCGGCGGCGCTCGGTGCGCGGAAGCCCACCGAATAGGTCATGCAGTCATCTTCGGCGATGCCGAAGTGCGCCAGACGCGGCGGCAGGTAAAGCATGTCGCCCGGTTCCAGCACCCATTCTTCGCTCTGTTCGAATTCTGCGAGGATGCGCAGGTCGGCGTGCTGCAGCAGCGGGCTTTCGGAATTGCACATCTGGCCGATTTTCCAGTTGCGCTTGCCTTGGGCCTGCAGCAGGAACACGTCGTAGTTGTCGAAGTGCGGGCCAACACTGCCGCCGGGTGCGGCGAAGCTGATCATCACATCGTCGATGCGCCAGCTGGGCAAAAAGCGGAAGTGCCCGAGCAATTCGGCAACTTCGGGTACGAACTGGTCGACTGCCTGCACCAGCAGGGTCCACTCACGCTCTGGCAATGTGCTGAACGCATCTTCGGCGAACGGCCCGCGGCGCAGTTCCCATGGGCGCTCGCCGTGTTCGATTACCAGGCGCGATTCAACTTCTTCTTCCAGGGCCAGGCCGGCCAGTTCGTCGGCGTCAATCGGGCTTTCGAAATCAGGGATGGCCTGACGGATCAGCAGCGGTTTTTTCTGCCAGTAGTCGCGCAGGAATTCGCGTGCCGTGATGCCGCCCAGAAGTTGAAGAGGAATATCAGGATTCATGTGTAACCTATTGAAAAAAAGCGCTTTTAAGACAGGAATAAAAACGCCCGGCGCGGCCGGGCGTCTCAAGAGGGCTTGCGCTAAATCAGATGCGCTTGGCTTGGGCCACCGCATTGCCGATGTAGTTGGCCGGGGTGAGCAATTTCAGCTCGGCCTTGGCGGCGGCTGGCATGTCCAGGCCGTCGATGAAAGTTTGCAGCGCCTCAGGGCTGATGCCCTTGCCGCGCGTCAACTCTTTCAGCTTCTCGTACGGGTTTTCGATGTTGTAGCGGCGCATTACGGTCTGGATCGGCTCGGCCAGCACTTCCCAGCACGCATCCAGGTCAGCGGCGATCTTCTGCGCGTTGAGCTCAAGCTTGCTGATGCCTTTGAGGCTGGCTTCGTAGGCGATCACGCTGTGGGCAAAGCCCACGCCGAGGTTACGCAGTACGGTGGAGTCGGTCAGGTCGCGCTGCCAGCGCGAGATCGGCAACTTGCTGGCCAAGTGCTGGAACAGGGCGTTGGCGATGCCGAGGTTGCCTTCGGAGTTTTCGAAGTCGATCGGGTTGACCTTGTGCGGCATGGTCGACGAACCGATCTCGCCGGCGATGGTGCGCTGCTTGAAGTAGCCCAGGGAGATGTAGCCCCAGATATCGCGATCGAAGTCGATCAGGATGGTGTTGAAGCGCGCAATGGCGTCGAACAGTTCGGCGATGTAGTCGTGCGGTTCGATCTGCGTGGTGTAGGGGTTGAAGCCCAGGCCCAGCTCGTCTTCGATGAAGGCGCGGGCATTTTCTTCCCAGTCGATTTCCGGGTAGGCCGACAGGTGGGCGTTGTAGTTGCCCACGGCGCCGTTGATCTTGCCCAGCAGCGGCACGGCGGCGACTTGAGCGATCTGGCGCTCCAGGCGATACACCACGTTGGCCAGTTCTTTGCCCAAAGTGGTCGGCGAAGCTGGTTGGCCGTGGGTGCGCGACAGCATCGGCACGTCGGCGAAACGGATGGCCAGTTCGCGGATGGCGTCAGCGGTCTGGCGCATCAGCGGCAGCATCACGTCATCACGGCCTTCGCGCAGCATCAGGGCGTGGGACAGGTTGTTGATGTCCTCGCTGGTGCAGGCAAAGTGGATGAACTCGCTGACCTTGGCCAGTTCCGGCAGCTTGGCCGCTTGCTCTTTGAGCAGGTATTCGATGGCTTTAACGTCGTGGTTGGTGGTGCGCTCGATCTCTTTCACACGCTCGGCGTGCTCCAGGGAGAAGTTTTCCGCCAGGGTGTTCAATACAGCGTTGGCTTCGGCGGAAAACGCCGGCACTTCGCTGATGGCAGGGTGAGCGGCCAGGCGCTGGAGCCAGCGCACTTCAACCAGAACACGAGCACGGATCAGACCGTATTCGCTGAAAATAGGGCGCAGGGCCTGGGTTTTGCCGGCGTAGCGGCCGTCAACAGGGGAAACCGCAGTGAGCGAAGAGAGCTGCATGGGGTGTTCTCGGACAGTCGGGCAACGAAATGGGGCGCGTATCATACATGAAAAAATCCGCCGGTCCGTCGCCAACTGACCGGCGTATTACGCGTGAGGCTATAAAAAACGGGTCGCTGCGACTTATTCGTTGCGCATCAACGGGTAAAGCTCTTTGAGCAATTTGCGTCGGCTGATCACCAACTGCCAGCGATGACCGCCCAACTGGCGCCACAACCGCGCCGAACGAATGCCGGCCAGGAGCAGGGCGCGGATTTTCGAGGCGTTGTTCGGTTGTTGCAGGTTGCGCATGTCGCCGTGCACCTGGATGCGTTGGCGCAAGGTGCTCAACGTGTCCTGGTACAGCGCGCCACAGGCGGCAATCACGTTTTCGTGGGCCGGGCCGAAGTGCTCCACCTGGGACTGAATCTGCGGCAGGCGTTTGCCGATGGTTTCGAGCAGGTCGTCACGCTTGGCCAGTTGCCGTTCAAGTCCGAGCATCGACAGCGCATAGCGCAACGGCTCACGTTGCAAGGTGCTTGGGTCGCGCTCCAGGGCGCCGATCAGCGCGCGGTAGCCTTCGCGTAGCGCCAGATCATCACCGCCGTAGACTTCCAGTGTGTCCTTGGGGTCGCGAATCAGCAGGCTGCCGAGCATGCAGGTCAGGCCTGCCTCGGTCACCTGGCCGGTCTTGGCAATCTTGTCGACCAGCACCGCGGCGAGGAAAACTCCGCCGAGCGCCGTCAATTGCTCCTGGGTCGGGCTCATGCCGGGTTGCTCCAGGCTTCGGCGACTTCAATCACGCCGCCACCCAGGCAGATTTCACCGTCATAGAACACCACCGATTGGCCGGGCGTGACCGCGCGTTGCGGGTCATCGAACGTGGCGCGGTAGCCGCTGGCGGTTTTTTCCAGGGTGCAGGGCTGGTCGCTTTGGCGATAGCGCACTTTGGCGGTCAGGCGGCGTGGCGTGCTCAGGTCGATCGGGTTGACCCAATAGATTTCCGAGGCCAGCAGCGCGCCCGAGAACAGTAGCGGGTGCTCGTTGCCCTGGCCGACGACCAGCACGTTGTTTTCCAGGTCCTTGACCAGCACGTACCAGGGTTCTTCACCGGCGTCTTTAAGGCCGCCGATGCCCAGCCCCTGACGCTGGCCAATGGTGTGGTACATCAAGCCATGGTGACGGCCGATCACTTCACCGTCGGTGGTTTTGATCTCGCCAGGTTGTGCCGGCAGGTATTGCTTGAGGAAGTCGCTGAAGCGGCGCTCGCCGATAAAGCAGATCCCGGTGGAATCCTTCTTCTTGGCGGTAGCCAGGCCGTGTTTTTCGGCGATCTTGCGCACTTCGGGTTTTTCCAGCTCGCCGACCGGGAACAGGGTCTTGGCGATCTGTTCACCGCCCACGGCGTGCAGGAAGTAGCTCTGGTCCTTGTTCGGGTCCAGGCCTTTGAGCAGTTCGGTACGGCCATCGATATCGCGACGGCGCACGTAATGGCCAGTGGCAATCAGGTCGGCGCCGAGGATCATGGCGTAGTCGAGGAACGCCTTGAACTTGATTTCGCGGTTACACAGGATGTCCGGGTTCGGCGTACGGCCGGCCTTGTATTCGGCCAGGAAGTGCTCGAACACATTGTCCCAGTACTCGGCGGCGAAATTGGCGGTGTGCAGCTTGATGCCGATCTTGTCGCACACGGCCTGGGCGTCGGCCAGGTCGTCCATGGCGGTGCAATATTCCGTTCCATCGTCTTCTTCCCAGTTCTTCATGAACAGGCCTTCCACCTCATAACCCTGCTCCATGAGCAGAACGGCGGAAACGGAAGAATCCACGCCGCCGGACATGCCGACGATGACGCGCTTCTTTTGTGTGTCAGAAGGGGCTGGATCACGCATAGGGTTTCAACGGGTGTCTTGAAAAAGGACGCGATTCTAACAGGCTCACGCCCGCAAGGCTAAAGAGAAGGGCGGATCAATTCGAGGCTATGGCGCTGGCCGGCCAGATAATCATCGATACAGCGGATGATCAGCTCACTGCGCCAGTCGTCGCGCAGGGCCATCAGCTCCTCACGGGTCAGCCAGCGGGCGCGGACGATGCCTTCATCGAGCTGGTAGTCGGGGTGATGTTTCAAGGCCTTGGCGGTAAAACACACGCGCTGATAAGTCACGCCATTGCTGGGAGCGGTGTACAGGTAGATGCCGACAATGCCGGTGGCCTCGACGTCCCAGCCGGTTTCTTCGAGGGTTTCACGCACGGCAGCTTCGGTGAGGGTTTCATGCGGGTCCAGATGGCCGGCCGGCTGGTTGAGCACGGCGCGGCCGCCCTTGAGTTCCTCGACCATCAGGAAGCGGCCGTTGTCTTCGACGAGGGTGGCGACGGTGATGTGGGGTTGCCAGGTCATAGGTGCCTCAATGTGTAGTGACTGAAGAAACTCGTTCAGTGTGGGAGCTGGCTTGCCTGCGATAGCAGTCTGTCAGTTGACCCAGATGCAGCTGAACCACCGCTATCGCAGGCAAGCCAGCTCCCACATTTGATCGGGGTTGTTCAATGAAATCGGGGGCACAAACAGAAACCCCGGCACGGGGCCGGGGCTTCTTTGCATCCTTACAACCTTACTTCAACTTGGCAATGGCCGCGTTGAGGGTGTTGCTTGGGCGCATGGCTTTGCTGGTCAGCTCCGGGTTCGGCGCGTAGTAGCCG
Organism: Pseudomonas sp. OE 28.3; assembly: GCF_014268205.2. Taxonomy (NCBI): domain Bacteria; kingdom Pseudomonadati; phylum Pseudomonadota; class Gammaproteobacteria; order Pseudomonadales; family Pseudomonadaceae; genus Pseudomonas; species Pseudomonas sp. OE 28.3. Next base: position 4,145,047 of record NZ_CP077082.1, on the reverse strand, counting down.
CCGATGTCCACTGGCTTGCCCTGTACGGCGTTCAGCTCGGCAACGATGGTTGCCTCGTTGTCGGCCAGGGTTTTGGCCAGTTCGCCAAACTGCGCTTGCAGTGCAGCATCTTCAGTCTGTGCGGCCAGGGCTTGAGCCCAGTACAGCGCCAGGTAGAAGTGGCTGCCGCGGTTGTCGATGTTGCCGACTTTGCGCGATGGCGACTTGTTGTTGTCCAGGAACTGGCCAGTGGCCTGGTCCAGGGTCTTGGACAGCACCAGGGCTTTCGGGTTGTTGTAGGTGACACCCAAATGCTCAAGGGACGCGGCCAGGGCCAGGAACTCGCCCAGGGAATCCCAGCGCAGGAAGTTCTCTTCAACCAGTTGCTGCACGTGCTTTGGAGCCGAACCGCCGGCGCCGGTTTCGAACAGGCCGCCGCCGTTCATCAGCGGCACGATCGACAGCATCTTGGCACTGGTGCCCAGTTCCATGATCGGGAACAGGTCGGTCAGGTAGTCACGCAGAACGTTACCGGTCACCGAGATGGTGTCCAGGCCCTTGCGGGTGCGCTCCAGGGTGAACTTCATCGCGTCGACCGGCGACATGATGCGGATGTCCAGGCCTTCGGTGTTGTGGTCTTTCAGGTAAGCCTGAACTTTCTCGACCACCACGCCATCGTGGGCACGCTTAGGGTCCAGCCAGAAAATGGCCGGGGTGTTGCTGGCGCGAGCACGGTTGACGGCCAGTTTGACCCAGTCCTGGATCGGCGCGTCTTTGGTCTGGCACATGCGGAAGATGTCGCCGGCTTCGACAGCCTGTTCCATCAGCAGGTTGCCCTTGCTGTCGGTGACGCGGACCACGCCGTCAGCCTTGATCTGGAAGGTCTTGTCGTGGGAACCGTACTCTTCGGCTTTTTTCGCCATCAGGCCAACGTTCGGCACGCTGCCCATGGTGGTTGGGTCGAAGGCGCCATTGGCCTTGCAGTCTTCGATCACTGCCTGGTAGATGGTGGCGTAGCAGCGATCCGGGATCACGGCCTTGGTGTCGTGCAGTTGGCCGTCGGTGCCCCACATTTTGCCTGAGTCACGGATCATGGCAGGCATCGAGGCGTCGACGATAACGTCGCTCGGCACGTGCAGGTTGGTAATGCCTTTGTCCGAGTTGACCATGGCCAGGGACGGACGAGCGGCGTACACCGCCTGGATGTCGGCTTCGATCTGCGCTTGCTGATCGGCCGGCAGGGCCTTGATGCGGGCGTACAGGTCGCCGATGCCGTTGTTCAGGTTAAAGCCGATCTGCTCCAGCACGACAGCGTGCTTGGCCAGTGCGTCTTTATAGAACTCGGCAACGATCTGGCCGAACATGATCGGGTCGGAGACCTTCATCATGGTGGCTTTCAAGTGGACCGACAGCAGTACGCCTTGTTTCTTGGCGTCTTCGATTTCAGCGGCGATGAAGCTGCGCAGGGCATTCTTGCTCAGCACGGCGGTGTCGATGATCTCGCCAGCCTGCAAGCTGGTTTTTTCTTTCAGGACGGTAGCGGTACCGTCCTTGGCGATCAGTTCGATCTTGACGGCGTCAGCCGCTTCGATCTGTACGGCTTTCTCGCTGCCGTAGAAGTCGCCGTTGCTCATGTGGGCCACGTGGGACTTGGAGTCCGCAGCCCAGGCGCCCATTTTATGCGGGTGCTTGCGCGCGTAGTTCTTGACCGACGGCGGTGCGCGGCGGTCGGAGTTGCCTTCGCGCAGTACCGGGTTCACGGCGCTGCCCTTGACCTTGTCGTAACGTGCGCGGGTTTCTTTTTCCGCGTCGGTGGTTACGGTTTCCGGGTAGTCCGGCAGGGCGTAGCCCTGGGCCTGCAGTTCCTTGATCGCCGCTTGCAGCTGCGGGGTCGAAGCACTGATGTTAGGCAGCTTGATGATGTTGGCTTCAGGCGTAACGGCCAGGTCGCCCAGTTCGGCGAGGTGGTCCGGGATAGCCTTGGTGCCCAGTTGCTCGGGGAAGCTTGCGAGGATGCGCGCGGCCAGGGAAATGTCGCGGGTTTCCACGGCAATATCAGCGGAAGCGGTGAAGGCCTCTACGATAGGCAGCAGTGAATAGGTGGCGAGGGCTGGGGCTTCGTCGGTGAAGGTGTAGATGATCTTCGAGCGGGTGGGCATATTCGGATTAACTCTCTTCTTTGCTGAAAGCGTGCGCAGAAACTCGAGATGCGCCGGGTGGAGCGCGTTCGTTCAAAGTCATCCATGAGCGAAATGTCGAGGTTTCTTCGCGGTGATGTTGGGTTGCATCAGTCGAGCGTCAAGCGGGTGGACTATTGTATTAGTCCTGCTTTGTAGCGTAAGGCTTTGTTCTAGAGCGGTCCGCCGTCGTGACTCTTTGGTCAGCGGCGGCATTATACATAGGTCGCTATGCTTACGCCGAGCCTTCATACAAAAGGTGTGTCGTCCATTGGTCTAAAGGTCGCAGGGCCCAGACTGCGACCAAAGTCGCACGATGTGCTCAAGATTGGCGATTTTGTCTTTGCTTTCAGGCTTGTAGGCGACAAATTATGCTGTTTTCGATGCAAATGAGCATGGCGTGAGGTTTCAGTCGCCATTTATCTGGAGTAGGCTCGAACGCAGCCAGATGTTCAATCCATAGATGGAGTTCAGCATGGGATACAAGAAGATTCAGGTTCCGGCAGTCGGCGACAAAATCACCGTCAATGCAGACCATTCTCTCAATGTTCCTGACCAACCGATCATCCCTTATATAGAAGGCGACGGTATTGGCGTCGACATCAGCCCGGTGATGATCAAGGTGGTCGACGCAGCTGTTGAAAAGGCCTACGGCGGAAAACGCAAAATCTCCTGGATGGAGGTGTATGCCGGCGAGAAGGCGACTCAAGTCTACGACCAGGACACCTGGCTGCCCCAGGAAACCCTGGATGCGGTCAAGGATTACGTGGTTTCCATCAAAGGCCCGCTGACCACGCCGGTTGGCGGCGGCATCCGTTCGCTGAACGTGGCCCTGCGTCAGCAGCTCGATTTATATGTGTGCCTGCGCCCGGTGCGCTGGTTTGAAGGCGTGCCCAGCCCGGTCAAGAAGCCTGGCGACGTCGATATGACCATCTTCCGTGAAAACTCCGAAGACATTTACGCCGGTATCGAGTGGAAGGCTGGTTCGCCGGAAGCCATCAAGGTGATCAAGTTCCTCAAGGAAGAAATGGGCGTTACCAAGATCCGTTTCGACCAGGACTGCGGCATTGGCATCAAGCCGGTTTCCAAGGAAGGCACCGAGCGCCTGGCGCGCAAAGCCCTGCAATATGTAGTGGATAATGATCGTGATTCGCTGACCATTGTGCACAAAGGCAACATCATGAAGTTCACCGAGGGTGCCTTCAAAGAGTGGGCCTACGGTATTGCCGAAAAAGAATTTGGCGCGACCCTGCTCGACGGCGGCCCGTGGATGCAGTTCAAAAACCCGAAGACCGGCAAGAATGTGGTGGTCAAGGACGCGATTGCCGATGCCATGCTCCAGCAGATTCTACTGCGCCCGGCGGAATATGATGTGATCGCCACGCTTAACCTCAACGGTGACTACCTGTCTGACGCGCTGGCGGCGGAAGTGGGTGGTATTGGTATTGCGCCGGGGGCCAATCTCTCCGACACCGTGGCAATGTTCGAGGCCACCCACGGTACTGCGCCTAAATATGCCGGCAAGGATCAGGTCAACCCGGGTTCGCTGATCTTGTCGGCGGAAATGATGCTGCGGCACATGGGCTGGACTGAGGCGGCGGATTTGATCATCAAAGGCACCAATGGCGCGATTTCGGCGAAGACCGTGACCTATGACTTTGAGCGTTTGATGGATGGCGCGAAGCTGGTGTCGTCGTCAGGGTTTGGTGATGCGTTGATTGCGCATATGTAAAGCGCTGCTGTAAAAAAGCCGGCCATTCTGATGACTCAGAATGGCCGGCTTTTTTGTGTCGTATTGCTTAAGGCGTTATCAGGCCGTTTGTTTCTTTTTTGATGGGGTGGCCTGACTTGTCCTGGGCTTTGTTTCGTGCGTTTCGTCGTGGATTGTTCCCGATGTAACTGCGCAGGCTGCACAAATTTCGACGGCGTGCAGCCCTTTCGGCCCTTGAATGATTAAAAACTCCACAGGCTGGCCCGCTTTTAGGGTCTTGTACCCATCCATGGTAATCGCTGAATAATGCGCGAAGAGGTCTTCTCCGGATTTTCCATCTGCGTTGATGAACCCATATCCCTTGGCGTTGTTAAACCATTTGACCTTGCCACTGACCTTGACGCCAGACATAACCATATCCCTCTGCACCAGACTCCATCACTGGAGTATCATCCAGTTTATCCGTCCTAACCCGAATAAATAAGGTTGACTGCGCGGACCTTTTTTACCCACTGTGGGTTCTATTGGTTGTAACACCGTTTCGCCGATAGTCAAGGCGACCAACCGGTCAGTAGTTGAAAATCTGACAGGTCGCCCCCACCACTGTATTTGAACCACTGACGAACCTTTCTTTCCATGCATGCAAACAGCCAGATTCGACTAACATTCAATCAGGATCGCCCGGATCAGGAACACGATGACGACGGTTCTGCAGGCATTGCTGTCCAGGAGGCGAAGCCTGCTCTTCAGGCGCCGCCGATGTACAAGGTGGTTTTGTTTAATGATGACTACACACCGATGGATTTCGTCGTCGAAGTGCTCGAGGTGTTTTTTAACCTGAACCGCGAGCTGGCGACCAAGGTAATGCTGGCCGTTCACACAGAAGGACGGGCAGTATGTGGAGTGTTTACCCGTGACATCGCCGAGACAAAGGCCATGCAGGTCAACCAGTACGCCAGGGAAAGCCAGCATCCGCTACTCTGTGAAATCGAGAAGGACGGTTAACGCCGACCACTTGGGTATGAGGTGAAGCTATGTTAAACCGCGAGCTCGAAGTCACCCTCAATCTTGCCTTCAAGGAGGCTCGTTCGAAGCGTCATGAGTTCATGACCGTCGAGCACCTGCTGCTGGCACTTTTGGATAACGAAGCTGCCGCCACCGTTCTGCGTGCGTGCGGCGCCAACCTCGACAAACTCAAGCATGACCTGCAGGAGTTCATCGACTCCACCACGCCACTGATCCCCGTGCATGACGAGGACCGTGAGACCCAGCCAACCCTGGGCTTCCAGCGGGTATTGCAGCGTGCTGTCTTCCACGTACAGAGCTCCGGTAAGCGTGAGGTCACGGGCGCCAATGTGCTTGTGGCGATTTTCAGCGAACAGGAAAGCCAGGCAGTGTTCCTGCTCAAGCAGCAGAGCGTTGCCCGTATTGATGTCGTCAACTACATCGCCCACGGTATCTCCAAAGTGCCAGGGCACGGCGATCATTCCGAGGGTGAGCAGGATATGCAGGACGACGAGGGCGGTGAGTCTTCTTCTTCGGGCAATCCACTGGATGCCTATGCCAGCAACCTTAACGAACTGGCGCGCCAGGGGCGGATTGATCCGCTGGTGGGGCGTGAGCTTGAGGTTGAGCGTGTAGCGCAGATCCTCGCGCGTCGTCGCAAGAACAATCCGTTGCTGGTGGGTGAGGCCGGCGTGGGTAAAACCGCAATTGCCGAAGGCCTGGCCAAGCGCATCGTTGATAACCAGGTGCCTGATCTGCTGGCCAACAGCGTCGTCTACTCCCTTGATCTTGGCGCATTGCTCGCCGGGACCAAGTACCGTGGCGATTTCGAGAAGCGCTTCAAGGCGCTGCTCGGCGAGCTGAAAAAACGCCCGCAGGCGATTCTGTTTATCGATGAAATCCACACCATCATTGGCGCCGGCGCGGCGTCCGGTGGGGTGATGGACGCCTCCAACCTGCTCAAGCCGTTGTTGTCGTCGGGTGATATCCGCTGCATTGGCTCGACCACGTTCCAGGAATTTCGCGGGATTTTCGAAAAAGACCGTGCCCTGGCGCGTCGTTTCCAGAAGGTCGACGTCTCCGAGCCTTCGGTTGAAGACACCATCGGCATCCTGCGCGGCCTCAAGGGACGCTTCGAGGCGCATCACGGCATCGAGTACACCGATGAAGCCCTGCGCGCTGCTGCTGAGCTGGCGTCGCGCTACATCAATGACCGGCATATGCCGGACAAGGCCATCGATGTGATCGACGAGGCGGGTGCCTACCAGCGCCTGCAGCCGGTCGAGAAGCGTGTGAAGCGCATCGACGTGCCTCAAGTCGAGGACATCGTGGCCAAGATCGCACGTATTCCACCCAAGCACGTCAACAGTTCCGACAAGGAACTGCTGCGTAACCTGGAGCGCGACCTCAAGCTCACGGTGTTCGGCCAGGATGCCGCTATCGACGCGCTGTCCACCGCAATCAAGCTCTCGCGTGCAGGCCTCAAGTCGCCGGACAAACCGGTCGGATCGTTCCTGTTCGCAGGCCCGACCGGCGTCGGCAAGACCGAAGCAGCGCGGCAATTGGCCAAGGCCATGGGTATTGAGCTGGTGCGTTTCGACATGTCCGAATACATGGAGCGCCACACCGTGTCGCGCCTGATCGGCGCGCCTCCGGGCTATGTCGGGTTCGACCAGGGCGGCCTGCTGACCGAAGCCATCACCAAGCAGCCACACTGCGTGTTGTTACTCGATGAAATCGAGAAGGCTCACCCGGAAGTCTTCAACCTGCTGCTGCAGGTCATGGACCACGGTACCCTGACCGACAACAACGGGCGCAAGGCGGACTTCCGCAACGTCATCGTGATCATGACCACCAACGCCGGTGCCGAGACTGCTGCGCGAGCCTCTATTGGCTTTACGCATCAGGATCACTCGTCCGATGCGATGGAAGTGATCAAGAAGAGCTTCACGCCGGAGTTCCGCAACCGTCTGGACACCATTATCCAGTTTGGTCGCCTCAGCCATGAGGTCATCAAAAGCGTGGTGGACAAGTTCCTTACCGAGCTTCAAGCGCAGTTGGAAGACAAGCGCGTGCAGCTTGACGTAACGGACGCGGCGCGCAACTGGCTGGCCCAGGGTGGCTACGACTCGGCAATGGGCGCTCGTCCAATGGCGCGTCTGATCCAGGACAAGATCAAGCGGCCACTGGCCGAAGAGATCCTGTTTGGCGAGCTTTCCGACCATGGTGGCGTGGTGCACATCGACCTGAAGGATGGCGAGCTGACCTTCGAGTTCGAAACCACCGCCGAAATGGCCTGATAGCTGATCGCAACACAGTAAAAAGGCGCCCAAGGGCGCCTTTTTGCTGTCTTGAATACGCTGGAGATCTACTGTGGGGGCTGGCTTGCCTGCGATAGCGGTGGGTCAGCTGAAGAATATTTTCCTGATAGACCGCCATCGCAGGCAAGCCAGCTCCCACAGGGATTTGTGGTGTTGAACAAAATTGCGCACACACAAAAACGCCCGGTATAACCGGGCGTTTTGTATTGACTTGCTTAACGAGCGCGGTAAGTGATGCGCCCTTTGCTCAAGTCATAGGGCGTCAGCTCGACGCGCACTTTGTCACCGGTAAGAATACGAATGTAGTTCTTGCGCATCTTGCCGGAGATATGCGCGGTTACGACGTGCCCATTTTCCAACTCCACACGAAACATGGTGTTGGGCAGGGTGTCGACGACAGTGCCTTCCATTTCGAAGCTGTCTTCTTTCGACATGCAGTAAAGCCCTCGGTATCCAGTGAATGGCCCGGTGCAACTGCGCCAGGCAAAAGCGGCGTGCATTGTGCCCGAAAAAGGGTGTTTAAGCCAAGGGGTTCTAGTTAAGCGTTACCCATCTTTGATTAATCAGTAGCTCAATAGGCCGATATTGGGTCTTGTAGTTCATCTTTTTGCAGTTCTTGATCCAGTATCCGAGGTACACCGCCTCCAGTTCCAGGCGCGCGGCTTCACCGATTTGCCACAAAATCGCAAAGCGCCCAAGGCTGCGGCGTTCTTCGGCCGGCTCGTAGAAGGTGTAGACCGCCGACAGGCCGTTGGGCAGCAGGTCGGTCACGGCCACCGCCAACAGGCGGCCGTCCAGGCGGAACTCATAGAAGCGCGAGAAGGGCAGGTCGCGCACCAGGAAGGTCGAAAACTGATCGCGGCTGGGCGGGAACATATCGCCGTCCGCATGGCGTTGTTCGATGTAGCGTTGGTAAAGATCGAAATATTCTTCGCTGTACTGCGGCTTGGTGGCCGTGACCGTCAGGTCGGCGTTACGTTTGAGGATGCGTTTCTGGTTGCGGTCCGGCAAAAACTGCGCAACCGGGATGCGTGCAGGCACGCACGCATTGCAGTTCTGGCAATGGGGCCGGTACAGATGATCGCCGCTGCGCCGAAAACCCATCTCTGAGAGGTCGGCATACACATGCACGTCCATCGGCTGGCTGGGGTCGAGGAACAGTGTGGTGGCCTGCTCGTCAGGCAGATAGCTGCAAGAGTGAGCTTGAGTGGCATAGAACTTCAAGCGTGCCAGCTCGGTCATGATCAACCCTCGGGATAAGCTTTGAAATAAGTGTAAGCCAGGTACGAGGAAGTCGCCTAGGAAACCCACGGGCCAGAGCTGGGCTGGTCTAAATGGTTACGCAGGAAGCCGGCAAATTCACTGCGCGGTATGGCGCGGGCGCCGAGGCTGTGCAGGTGATCATTGGGCATCTGGCAGTCGATCAGTACAAAACCCCAGGCCTGCAACTGGCGGGTCAGCGTGGCAAAGCCGAACTTGGAGGCATTGTCGGCGCGGCTGAACATCGATTCGCCAAAAAATAACTGGCCCATTGCCAGGCCATACAGGCCGCCGACCAGCTTGCCTTCATCCCATACTTCGACGGAATGCGCGTAGCCGCGCCGGTGCAGCTCCAGGTAGGCGCTTTGGATACCTTCGGTGATCCAGGTGCCGTCTGCATAAGCGCGGGGCGCGGCGCAGGCCTGGATGACGGCGGCGAAGTCCTGATCAAAGGTCACGCTGTAGCGCTGCTGACGCAACAGTTTGCCGAGGCTGCGTGACACGTGCAGCTCGTCGGGGAATATCACCGTGCGCGGGTCTGGAGACCACCAGAGGATCGGCTGGCCGTCGGAGAACCACGGGAAACAGCCATGGCGGTAGGCCTGGATCAGTCGCTCGGCCGACAGGTCGCCACCGGCGGCCAGCAAGCCATTGGGTTCGCGCATGGCTTTGGCCAGCGGCGGGAAAGTCAGGGAATCGCGTTGCAACCAGGTCAGCATGGTATCCAGGCTTACGGTAGGGGAGGGGAGTGGCAGGTATGACGCCTGCCGCATGTGGGATGATTATTGTCGACATGGCGCTGTGGGGCCAGCCCGAATCGGGCATCCGCGCGCAATAGCGTTAATAGGTGTTTCTGCAACTCTACCCTTTGGGCGCGGTCGTAATCGGGTCTGGGCCATGCAGGCCAATTGCCAAGCTTGCCTGCTTTGATAAAAACAGCGCATAAGCCTTTGTCAGCAAAGACAATGCGTGCTCAAATTGAACAGGCTATGACACATCATCTGTGCAGGCCACCGGGTGAGGGCAAGTACGTGGCATCGTCGACGCAAACCCGTACAATGCGGGCATTGTGGCGTTTTCGCCCTTTCACCTGTTCATCACCCAATGTTAAAAGTAGTTTCAGCGACATTCGTTCATTTTTCAGCTGCTCGGATTGAGCAGTGTGCAGTCATTCAACAGATGGACGCGCTAAAGGCGCAGGAATAGACCCGTTTTGAAGAAATCCGCCGCAACACCTAAAGCAGCAGTCGTGCCGGCCTGGCGCCAGCACCTGCATTATCGACTCAAGGAAGGCGCGCTGATCGCTATCGGCGCCCTGTGCCTGTTCCTGATGATGGCCTTGCTTACCTATGGCAAGGACGATCCGGGCTGGAGCCACAACAGCAAGATCGAAGACGTGCAGAACTTCGGCGGCCCCGCCGGTTCCTACAGCGCCGATATCCTGTTTATGGTGCTGGGCTACTTCGCGTATATCTTCCCGTTATTGCTGGCGATCAAGACCTGGCAGATCTTCCGCCAGCGTCACGAACCGTGGCAGTGGAGCGGCTGGCTGTTCTCCTGGCGCCTGATCGGCCTGGTGTTCCTGGTGTTGTCCGGCGCGGCGCTGGCGCACATTCATTTTCATGCACCTACCGGCTTGCCGGCGGGCGCGGGCGGGGCGTTGGGCGAAAGCCTCGGCGACCTGGCGCGCAAGACCCTGAATATCCAGGGCAGCACCTTGATGTTTATCGCGCTGTTCCTGTTCGGCCTCACTGTGTTCACCGACCTGTCGTGGTTCAAGGTGATGGACGTGACCGGCAAGATCACCCTGGACCTGCTCGAATTGTTCCAGGGCGCCGCCAACCGCTGGTGGTCGGCCCGGGTCGATCGCAAACGCATGGTCGCGCAACTGCGTGAGGTGGACACCCGCGTTAACGAAGTGGTGGCCCCGAGTACGCCGGACCGCCGCGAGCAAGCCAAGGTCAAGGAACGCCTTATCGAGCGCGAGCAAGCCCTGAGCAAGCACATGTCGGACCGCGAGAAGCAGGTGCCGCCGGTGATTGCCCCGGCACCGCCCAAAGCGCCGGAGCCGAGCCATCGTGTGCAGAAAGAGAAGCAGGCGCCGTTGTTCGTCGATAGCGCCGTAGAGGGCACCTTGCCGCCGATCTCGATTCTCGACCCGGCCGAAAAGAAACAACTCAATTATTCTCCGGAATCCCTGGCGGCCGTCGGCCACCTGCTGGAAATCAAGCTCAAGGAATTCGGCGTCGAAGTCTCGGTGGATTCGATCCACCCAGGCCCGGTGATTACCCGTTACGAAATCCAGCCGGCAGCCGGCGTCAAGGTCAGCCGTATCTCCAACCTGGCCAAAGACCTGGCCCGTTCCCTGGCCGTGACCAGTGTGCGTGTGGTGGAAGTGATACCCGGCAAGACCACCGTCGGCATCGAGATTCCCAACGAAGATCGTCAGATCGTGCGCTTCTCCGAAGTGCTCTCGACCCCGGAATACGACAACTTCAAATCGCCGGTCACCCTGGCCCTCGGCCACGACATCGGCGGCAAGCCGGTGATCACCGACCTGGCAAAAATGCCGCACTTGCTGGTGGCCGGTACCACCGGTTCCGGTAAGTCGGTGGGCGTGAACGCGATGATTCTGTCGATCCTGTTCAAGTCCGGCCCGGATGACGCCAAGCTGATCATGATCGACCCGAAGATGCTCGAATTGTCGATCTACGAAGGCATCCCGCACCTGCTGTGCCCGGTGGTGACCGATATGAAGGACGCCGCCAACGCCTTGCGCTGGAGCGTCGCCGAGATGGAGCGTCGCTACAAGCTGATGGCGAAGATGGGCGTGCGTAACCTGTCGGGCTTCAATGCCAAGGTCAAGGAAGCCCAGGACGCCGGTACACCGCTGACCGACCCACTGTACAAGCGCGAAAGCATTCACGACGAAGCGCCGCTGCTGACCAAGCTGCCGACCATCGTGGTGGTGGTCGATGAATTTGCCGACATGATGATGATCGTCGGCAAGAAGGTGGAAGAACTGATCGCGCGTATCGCCCAAAAGGCCCGTGCGGCCGGTATTCACTTGATCCTCGCCACCCAGCGGCCGTCGGTGGATGTGATCACCGGCTTGATCAAGGCCAACATTCCAACGCGGATGGCGTTCCAGGTTTCCAGCAAGATCGACTCGCGCACTATCATCGACCAGGGCGGCGCCGAACAACTGCTGGGTCACGGTGACATGCTCTATATGCCTCCGGGCACCAGCCTGCCAATCCGGGTTCACGGCGCCTTCGTCTCCGATGATGAAGTTCACCGCGTGGTGGAAGCCTGGAAGCTGCGCGGCGCGCCGGAATACAACGACGACATCCTCGCAGGCGTCGAAGAGGCCGGCAGCGGCTTCGACGGCGGTAGCAGCGGTGATGACGATGCCGAAACCGACGCGCTCTACGACGAAGCCGTGGCATTCGTACTCGAAAGCCGTCGCGCTTCGATCTCTGCGGTGCAGCGCAAGCTCAAAATCGGTTACAACCGCGCCGCCCGCATGATCGAATCCATGGAAAACGCTGGCGTCGTAACCGCCATGAACACCAACGGTTCGCGTGAAGTCATCGCTCCCGGGCAGATGCGCGACTGATTCCGTGCTGCGTGACAACACGCAGCGCGCCCTGACGACTCAATGAGGATTCCCATGCGCTTTATCCGCATGCTGTTGTTGCCGGCACTGGCCCTGACTGCTATTTCGGCCCACGCTGATCCGGCCTCGGTGGCCAGCCTGACTAACCTGCTGGACAAGTCCAAGACCCTGACCGCACGCTTCTCCCAGTTGACCCTGGATGCCGGCGGCACCCAGTTGCAGCAAACCGAAGGCGAAATGGCCGTACAGCGTCCTGGTCTGTTCTACTGGCACACCGAAGGCAAGGCCGAGCAGACGATTGTTTCCGATGGCCAGAAGGTCACCCTGTGGGACCCGGACCTGGAGCAGGCGACCATCAAGAAGCTCGACCCTCGTTTGAACCAGACGCCGGCGCTGCTGCTGTCGGGCGATGTATCAAAGATCAACGACAGCTTCGATATCACCTCCAAGCAAACCAGCAACGTGATCGAGTTCACCCTCAAGCCTAAATCCAAGGACACGCTGTTTGACAGCCTGAACCTGTCGTTCGGCAATGGCGTGATCAACAACATGCGCCTGATCGACAGCGTGGGCCAGCGGACCGATATCCTGTTCTCCGGCGTCAAGGCTAACCAGCCAGTGGACGCATCCAAGTTCAAGTTCGTCATCCCCAAGGGTGCCGACGTGATCCAGGAATAACCTGTCTAGAGGTTTCAAACGCTGCCCATGGATTTGTTTCGAAGTGACCCGATTGCTCAGCCTTTGGCGGCGCGTTTGCGCTCGACCAACCTGGATGAGTACGTCGGGCAGGAACACCTGCTCGCTCGCGGCAAGCCTTTGCGTGAAGCCCTGGAGCAGGGTGCGCTGCACTCGATGATTTTCTGGGGGCCGCCGGGCGTGGGTAAAACCACCCTGGCGCGGCTGCTGGCGAAAGTCTCGGATGCACATTTCGAAACGGTTTCGGCGGTACTGGCCGGGGTCAAAGAGATTCGCCAGGCGGTAGAAGTTGCCAAGCAACAGGCTGGGCAATACGGCAAGCGCACCATCCTGTTTGTCGACGAAGTGCATCGTTTCAATAAGTCGCAGCAAGACGCGTTTTTGCCGTATGTCGAAGACGGTACGTTAATCTTTATTGGCGCTACCACCGAAAACCCTTCGTTTGAACTCAACAATGCCTTGCTCTCGCGAGCGCGTGTCTATGTGCTCAAGAGCCTGGACGAAGCGGCGATGCAAAAGCTGCTGCATCGTGCCCTGAGCGAAGACAAGGGCTTGGGCAAGCGCCAGCTGAGTGTCAGCGAAGAAGGCTTCAAAATTCTGCTGGCCGCCGCCGATGGCGATGGTCGCCGCTTTCTGAACCTGCTGGAGAATGCCTCGGATTTGGCCGAAGACGGCAGTGAGATTGGCGTCGACCTGTTGCAAAGCCTGCTCGGCGACACGCGCCGCCGTTTCGACAAGGGCGGCGAAGCCTTTTACGATCAGATCTCGGCACTGCACAAGTCTGTGCGCGGCTCCAACCCCGACGGCGCGTTGTACTGGTTTGCACGCATGATCGACGGCGGCTGCGACCCGCTGTACCTGGCGCGCCGCGTGGTACGCATGGCCAGCGAAGACATCGGCAACGCCGACCCGCGCGCCCTGAGCCTGTGCCTGGCCGCCTGGGATGTGCAGGAGCGCCTCGGCAGCCCGGAAGGCGAGCTGGCCGTGGCCCAGGCCATCACCTACCTGGCCTGTGCGCCAAAAAGCAACGCGGTGTACATGGGCTTCAAATCCGCCCTGCGCGCCGCTGCCGAATACGGCTCCCTTGAAGTGCCGATGCACCTGCGCAATGCGCCGACCAAGCTGATGAAACAATTGGGGTATGGCGACGAGTATCGCTATGCCCACGATGAGCCGGACGCCTACGCGGCCGGCGAAGACTACTTCCCCGATGAGCTTGAGCCCTTGCCGCTGTATCAGCCGGTGCCGCGTGGCCTGGAGCTGAAAATCGGTGAAAAGCTCAATCACCTGGCCCAACTCGACCGTCTCAGCCCAAAACAGCGGAGAAAGTAGTGCTCAAGACCATTCTTGCCGTGTCCGCCGCGGGCATCGCTGGTACATTATTGCGTTTCGCCACTGGCACTTGGGTCAGCGCCAATTGGCCGAAGCATTTTTATGCGGCCACTCTTGCGGTCAACCTGGTGGGTTGCCTGATTATCGGCCTGTTGTACGGCTGGTTCCTGTTGCGCCCCGAAGTGCCGATTGAGGTTCGCGCCGGCTTGATTGTCGGTTTTGTAGGCGGTCTTACGACCTTTTCATCCTTTTCACTGGATACGGTGCGCCTGCTGGAAAGCGGGCAAGCTTTGGTAGCTTTCGGTTACCTGGGCATCAGCGTGTTCGGCGGGCTGCTCGCCACCTGGGCTGGCCTGTCCTTGACCAAACTTTGATAAACGAGAGACCGACATGCTCGATTCCAAACTGTTACGTAGCAACCTTCAGGACGTAGCGGACCGCCTGGCATCCCGTGGCTTTGCCTTGGATGTTGCGCGCATCGAAGCGCTGGAAGAACAGCGCAAGACCGTCCAGACCCGCACCGAAGCACTGCAGGCTGAGCGTAATGCGCGTTCCAAATCCATCGGTCAGGCCAAGCAGCGTGGCGAAGACATCGCGCCGTTGATGGCGGACGTCGAGCGCATGGGCACCGAGCTGTCCGACGGCAAAGTCGAGCTGGAAGGCATTCAGACCGAGCTGGATTCGATCCTGCTGGGCATCCCGAATATTCCGCACGAATCCGTGCCCATTGGTGAAGACGAAGACGGCAACGTCGAAGTGCGCCGTTGGGGCACGCCAAAAGCCTTTGATTTCGAGATCAAGGATCACGTTGCGTTGGGCGAACTGACCGGCGGCCTGGATTTCGAAACGGCCGCCAAAATGTCCGGCGCACGCTTTGCTCTGCTGCGCGGCCCGATCGCGCGCATGCACCGTGCCCTGGCGCAGTTCATGATCAACCTGCACACCGCTGAACACGGCTACGAAGAAGCCTACACGCCGTATCTGGTGCAGGCGCCGGCGCTGATGGGCACCAGCCAATTGCCTAAGTTCGAGGAGGATCTGTTCAAGATCAGCCGCGACGGCGAAGCCGACCTGTACCTGATCCCGACCGCCGAAGTGTCGCTGACCAACATCGTCGCCGGCGAAATCCTCGACGCCAAGCAGCTGCCGATCAAGTTCGTGGCCCACAGCCCGTGCTTCCGTAGCGAAGCCGGCGCTTCGGGGCGTGACACGCGCGGCATGATCCGCCAGCACCAGTTCGACAAAGTTGAAATGGTGCAGGTTGTTGAACCGTCGACCTCCATGGAAGCCCTGGAAGGCCTGACCGCCAACGCCGAGCGCGTCCTGCAACTGCTGGAGCTGCCTTACCGTGTACTGGCGCTGTGCACCGGCGACATGGGTTTCAGCGCTGTAAAAACCTACGACCTCGAAGTGTGGGTGCCGAGCCAGGACAAGTACCGCGAAATTTCGTCGTGCTCCAACTGCGGTGATTTCCAGGCCCGTCGCATGCAGGCGCGTTTCCGTAACCCGGAAACCGGCAAGCCGGAACTGGTACACACCCTCAACGGTTCGGGCCTGGCCGTAGGCCGTACCCTGGTGGCCGTGCTGGAAAACTACCAGCAGGCCGACGGTTCCATCCGCGTGCCGGAAGTGCTCAAGCCGTACATGGGCGGCGTTGAGGTCATCGGCTAAATGGAATTTCTGCCGCTGTTTCATAACCTGCGCGGCAGTCGTGTGTTGGTCGTCGGTGGCGGGGAGATTGCCTTGCGCAAATCCCGGCTGCTGGCCGACGCCGGTGCGTTGCTGCGGGTGGTTGCTCCCCAGATCGAAGACCAGTTGCGAGAACTGGTGCTGGGCAGTGGCGGGGACCTGATTCTGCGCGGTTATCAGGAGGCAGACCTTGACGGCTGCGTGCTGATTATCGCGGCCACGGACGACGAGCCGCTGAACGCGCAAGTGTCCAGCGATGCCAAGCGTCGCTGCGTACCGGTCAATGTGGTGGACGCGCCAGCCTTGTGCAGCGTGATCTTCCCGGCGATTGTCGACCGTTCACCCTTGGTGATTGCGGTGTCCAGCGGCGGCGATGCGCCGGTGCTGGCGCGTTTGATCCGCGCCAAGCTGGAAACCTGGATTCCGTCGACCTATGGCCAATTGGCCGGTTTGGCAGCGCGTTTTCGCGCCCAGGTCAAAGGTTTGTACCCGGATGTGCAGCAGCGTCGGGCCTTTTGGGAAGAAGTGTTCCAAGGCCCGATCGCCGACCGTCAATTGGCTGGGCAGGGCGATGAAGCTGAGCGTCTGTTGATCGAAAAGGTCAACGGCGCGCCGCCGCACGCGCCGGGCGAGGTCTATTTGGTGGGTGCAGGCCCAGGTGACCCGGACTTGCTGACCTTCCGCGCCTTGCGTCTGATGCAGCAAGCCGATGTGGTGCTGTATGACCGCCTGGTGGCCCCGGCGATTCTTGAGTTGTGCCGCCGTGATGCCGAGCGTATCTATGTCGGCAAGCGTCGCGCCGACCATGCCGTGCCGCAGGATCAGATCAACCAGCAACTGGTGGACCTGGCCAAGCAGGGCAAGCGCGTGCTGCGACTCAAAGGTGGCGATCCGTTCATCTTCGGCCGTGGCGGCGAAGAGATCGAGGAACTGGCGGCCCATGGCATCCCGTTCCAGGTGGTGCCGGGGATTACGGCGGCCAGCGGTTGCGCGGCGTATGCGGGGATTCCGCTGACGCATCGTGACTATGCGCAGTCGGTGCGCTTTATCACCGGGCACTTAAAGAACGGGACGTCGGACCTGCCTTGGCAGGACCTGGTAGGGCCGTCGCAAACGTTGGTGTTCTACATGGGCCTGATTGGCTTGCCGATCATCTGTGAGCAACTGATCAAGCACGGGCGCGCGGCGGATACACCGGCGGCGTTGATCCAGCAGGGCACCACGTCCAACCAGCGCGTGTTTACTGGCACGCTGGCGGACTTGCCACGCATGGTGGCGGAGCATGAAGTGCATGCGCCGACACTGGTGATTGTCGGTGAGGTGGTGGTGTTGCGCGAGAAGCTCAAGTGGTTTGAAGGCGCGCAATCCCAGGTCTGACATCGCCGCTGTGGTGAGTGATCTTAATGTGGCGAGGGAGCTTGCTCCCGTTGGGCTGCGAAGCGGCCCTAAAACCAAACACCGCGTTTTGCCTGGCAGAACGCGGTGTTTTTATTGGGGCCGCTTCGCAGCCCAACGGGAGCAAGCTCCCTCGCCACAAGGTGTTTTCAGTTCCAGACACCTTTACCGCTCAACCGCGCCCGATCATGCTCGGCATCAAACCTCTGCAATGGCCCCTTCGGCACAATCCCGGTCGGGTTGATCGTCCGATGGCTCGCATAGTAATGCCCCTTGATATGCGCAAAATCCACCGTCTCGGCCACGCCCGGCCACTGATACAACTCCCTTAGCCAGTTCGACAAGTTCGGATAATCGGCAATCCGCCGCAGGTTGCATTTGAAGTGGCTGTAATACACCGCATCAAAGCGAATCAGCGTGGTGAACAGCCGCACATCGGCTTCGGTCAGGTATTTACCGGCCAGGTAGCGCTGCTCAGCCAAGTGCTGTTCCAGGCGATCCAATTCGGCAAACACATCATCAAATGCACTTTCATACGCCTGCTGCGAGGTGGCAAACCCTGCCCGGTACACGCCATTGTTCACTGCGGGGTAGATGCGCTCGTTCAGCGTATCGATTGTCGAGCGCAGGGCTTCGGGGTAGAAATCCAGAGTATTGCCGGTCAACCGGTTAAACGCGCTGTTGAACATGCGGATGATCTCCGCCGATTCATTGCTGACGATGCGCTTGAGCTTTTTGTCCCACAGCACTGGCACGGTGACACGCCCGGTGTAGGTGGCGGTATCGGCGGTGTAGCGCTGGTGCATGAAGTCGAAACCGTCGAGTTTGTCGCCGGTCGAGCCGTGAGCCTTGTCGAAGGTCCAGCCATTTTCGAGCATCAGCCAACTGACCACGGACACGTCGATCAAACTTTCCAAGCCCTTGAGTTTGCGCAGGATCAGCGTGCGATGCGCCCACGGGCAAGCCAGGGACACATACAGGTGGTAACGACCGGCTTCGGCCTTGAAACCGCCGTCGCCGCTGGGGCCAGGCTCGCCATCGGCGGTCACCCAGTTGCGGCGTTGCGCCTGCTCGCGCTGGAACGCGCCGTCTGCGCTACTTTCGTACCACTGGTCTTTCCAGTGTCCTTCGATCAGCAAACCCATGACTGGCTCCTTGGCTAATAAGCGTTGGAGCCCAGTCTAAAGGGATGAGTTCGAACTAAAAGCGCAAAGACCGGGCGGGAATCATCGATTAAATCGATTTGTCCCGCGCATCCCAGTATTGCTGGGCCAATTCGAACGCCTGTTCCCGAGCGTGGCCGAGGCCGCGCAGGGCCAGGGCCATGGTTGCGATCAGCGCGAGTTGCGGGTAACTGTCCTCGACATCACCGCGCCACAAGGCTTTTAAATGCTCGGGTTCCAGGCTGGCCGGTTTGACGTGCCGCTGGGCGGAGAGGGCGGGCCACTCTTCGTCCCAGCTCTGGCCACCAGTGGTGCCATACAAATGGCTGAGGGTGTCCGGGTTGATCTCGACTTCGCCGCCATCACCCTTCACCACAATCACATTATCGCCCAGCAGGCCGCTGGCATCGCGGTGTACGCCCTGGTAACCGGGGTGGAAAATGCTTTGCAGGCCGCAACGTGCATTCAGCGGGTTGAGCAGGCGCGCCAGGGAGTGAATCGGTGAGCGCAGGCCCAAGGTGTTACGCAAATCGATCATGCGTTGCAGTTGTGGCGCCCAGTCACCCAGCGGGAGAAACGCCAGGTTGCCTTGCTCGAACGCCGTCTCGACCTGTTGCCAATTGCGACACAGCGGGATTTGCAGGCCTTGCAACAATTGCTCGGTGTACAAGCGGCCCGCCGTATGGGCACCACCGCCGTGCATCAGTATGCGCACACCATTTTGCGCCAGGCACTTGGCCGCCAACAGATACCATGGCAGGTGGCGTTTTTTACCGGCGTAGGTCGGCCAATCGACATCCACATTCAGCGCTGGCGCATTCAGGCGCTCGCGCACGGCT
Organism: Pseudomonas sp. OE 28.3; assembly: GCF_014268205.2. Taxonomy (NCBI): domain Bacteria; kingdom Pseudomonadati; phylum Pseudomonadota; class Gammaproteobacteria; order Pseudomonadales; family Pseudomonadaceae; genus Pseudomonas; species Pseudomonas sp. OE 28.3. Next base: position 4,125,861 of record NZ_CP077082.1, on the reverse strand, counting down.
TCGGTGAAACCGGCGAGCTCTTCCGGGCTTTCTTCCTTATGGCGCAGCAGCATCAGGAAGGCGCCGAGCTGGGTGTCTTCGACTTTTTCGTCGAGCAACATGCCCATGGCTTCGCGGGCTTCCTCACGGGTGAGGTTGCGCGCGCCGCGCTTGCCTTTGCCCAGGATGCGCACGAACTGCGCAAACGGGTGCTCGGCGGGGGTTTCAAGGGTCAGCGGGGCAAAGTCGGTCATAAGCAATTCGTCGGCCTGGGCAGGCCCGCCAGCTTGGCGGCAAGTTTGGCGGGGGTGCCATTGAAGAGTTTGTTGAGGTGCAGGCTGTTGCCCTTGTCCGTGCCGAGCTTTAAAGCGGTGTACTTGATCAACGGGCGTGTGGCCGGGGACAGCTGAAATTCTGCGTAAAACCCGCGCAGCAGTTCGAGGATTTCCCAATGTTCGGCGGTCAATTCCAGGGATTCAGCGGCGGCCAGGGCATTGGCCACGTCGATGGACCAGTCATCCAGGTCGACGAGGTAGCCGTCCTTGTCCAGTTCCAGCGTGCGTTCGCCTACGGTCAGGGTGTTCATAGCCAGGTGTTGACCTTGCTGTAGTCGATCGACAGCTGCACAAAACCTGGGTAATCGACGCTGTCGGCCCAGTCCGGCAGGGGCAGGTTGCGTGCCTGCATGTCTTCGGCCAGGACAAAGACCTTCACGCCCCGGGTTTGCAGGGCTGCGTTGTGCAGGCCGTAGGCGCCATCGCCACACAGCAGGATAGCGTCCTCGGCGCCGCACACGCGCAGGTAACTGGCCAGGCGGCTATCGGTAAATGGGGAGTGAGATACCACATGCAAAGTCGACATCAGAGGGTCATCACCTGGTCATAACGGTCAATCAATTCGGCGATCGCGGCGCTGTCCAGCGCCTGCGCGCTGGCAGGTGTTGCGAGGCTGCGTTCGGCAAGGCTGTGGCTGCAAGCAAACACATCATCAATGCCGAACAGGCCCAACGCCTGCAGGTTGGCGCTGAGGTCTTTTTGCTGCACGGCCTTGGCATCCTGATGGGTTGCCAGCTGGAACACGCCATCGTCCATAAACAGCAGGCCGATCGGCAGGTCAAAAGCGCCACCGGCCAATACGATATCCAGCGCCTCGCGCGCACTTGGCCCGGACCACGGTGCCTGGCGGCTGATCACCAATAAAGACTTGGCCATCTCACGGCCCTCCAAAACAGATCAGGCGGTCGGCAGCCTGGATGGCGTCATGCAATTGCCCCAGGCCCGACAACGCCCACGGCGCGTCGAGGTTCACCGCGCTGCGTTGATAACGCGTGGCTTCCTCAGTATTGAGTACGCCACGGCGCAAGGCGGCGGCGATGCACACCACGCCGTCGAGCTGATGCAGGCTGACAAACTCACGCCACTTGCGGGCAATGTCCTGCTCATCCTGGGGCGCAACGATGTTATTGGCAGCGCTGTACACGCCGTCCTGATAAAAAAACAGCCGCACAATCTCATGCCCACCGGCAAGCGCTGCCTGGGCGAACAGCAAGGCGCGGCGCGAGGAGGGCGCATGGGCGGCGGAAAATACTGCAATCGCAAACTTCATGGAACACTCTGCAAGCAAACCTGAGCCAATGATAAAGCCGCCGCCGCGAAAAAGCCCGCCGTGATCAAAACGGTCACTGTCGCTGATCGTTCTGACGATTGCCGCCAGGCGCAAGGCTGCCTAGGCTGTGGGCAGTCGCTACCCAAATGGAGTCTTTATGTCAGGTCCCTTGGCGTCCCTCAAAGTGCTGGATTTTTCCACCTTGCTGCCTGGCCCGTTCGCGTCCTTGTTGCTGGCGGACATGGGTGCCGAGGTGCTGCGTATTGAATCGCCCACGCGTATGGACCTGTTACGCGTGCTGCCGCCCCATGACCAGGGCACCTCGGCGAGCCACGCGTACCTCAATCGCAACAAGCGCAGCCTGGCACTGGACCTCAAGCAGGCCGAAGCGCTGCAGATCGTGCGTGAGCTGGTCAAGGACTATGACATTGTCCTTGAGCAATTCCGGCCTGGGGTAATGGAGCGTCTGGGCCTGGGTTATGAGGCGCTGAAGGCGCTCAACCCCCGGCTGATTTATGTGTCGATCACCGGCTACGGTCAAACCGGGCCTTATAAAGACCGCGCCGGGCACGATATCAACTACCTCGCGTTGGCCGGCGTGGCCAGTTACACCGGCCGCCAGGACAGCGGGCCGTTGCCGCTGGGCGTGCAATTGGCGGATGTCGGCGGTGGTTCGTTGCACGCTGTGGTGGGGTTGCTCGCCGCCGTTATTGCCCGCCAGCACAGTGGCGTCGGCCAATACCTGGATGTGAGCATGACCGATTGCTCGTTCAGCCTGAATGCCATGGCCGGTGCGGGCTACCTGGCCTGTGGGGTCGAGCCGGATTGGGAGAGCCATGTGCTCAACGGCGGCAGCTTCTACGATTACTATCGCACGCGTGATGGGCGCTGGATGTCGGTGGGTAGCCTGGAACCGGCGTTTATGCGGCAATTGTGCGAAACGTTGGGAAGGCCGGAGCTGGCCATGCAAAGCTTGAAACCCGAGCAGCAAAAAGCCCTGAAGCTGGCGTTACAGGTCGAGTTTGAGAAGCGCAGCTTTGACGAGCTGTGTGAGTTGTTCGCCGGGGTGGATGCGTGTGTCGAACCGGTGCTGAGCCTGAGTGAAGCGCTGGAGCACCCACAGTTGAAGGCGCGCGAGCTGGTCAGCCAGGTGCCCCGGGGTGATGGCTCGACCCAGGCGCAACTGGCTTGCCCGCTGAAGTTTTCCGAGGGGTTGCCGCAGCCTCGGCATATTGGCGCTGCCGTGGGGGCGCACAGTGATGAGGTGTTGGCTGAGTTGGGGTTCAGTACTCAGCGGATAGCCGAGTTGCGGCGGGCCAAGGTTGTTGGGTGACTGATCGGGCCTGCGATGAGGCCCTTACTCCACCCGAGTTTCCCCGGTGAATACCAAGGTGTGCCGACACCGCCTGCACAAATACCGCCGCCCCTGATTCACCAGCCCATGCCGCTGGGCCGAAAACGGGAAATCGCTGTCGGCACACGGGCAGCGATAGATATACCGGGTCACCTGGCGGCGCTTGATCTCATAAGTGTGGCAACGATCCGGCGGCAGTTCGTAAACCCCGCGCATGATCAATTGCCATTCCTCGCCATGGGGCTGGATGCGCTCGCCAAACAACTGGTGGGCGATCAGATGCGCCACCTCATGGGCCACGGTCTGTTTGAGGAAGTGCTGGCTGTTTTCGCGGTACAACTGTGGGTTGAAGCGCAGCAGGTTCTCGTGCAAATGCGCGACACCGGCCTTCTGGCCCCGCAGCTTGAGGCTGACCTGGGGGCGTTTGAAGCTTCGTTTAAAAAAGGATTCGGCTTGTAGGAAACAATCTTCGACGCGGGTATTGAGTTGCTCGGGCATGCTGACCATATCTCCAGAGACGTCCAGTATGCCGCAAAAGCAGGTGTTTCCGAATCTGTCAGGCGCCGAATGGTCATGCATGACGCACAAAGCCACCTTGCGGTGGCTTTGCCTGCGGTTGATCAGCTTAGTTGGTGTAGATCGGGCCTACGCCCAGCCCCCAGACGATCACGGTAAACGCCATGATTGCCACCAGTACCACCAGGCCCACGGCCAAAACCGAGCTGGAAAACAGAAAGCCCTCGTCCGGGTCGATGTTCATAAACGTCGGCAGCCCCACATACAGCAAGTACACCGTGTAGCAGATAGCCGCCGTGCCCACGACCATGCCCAGCCACATATGCGGATAGAGCGCCGCCAGCCCGCCGATAAACAGCGGGGTCGCGGTGTAGGTGGCAAACGCTACGCAGCGCGCCATGCTGGGGCTGGCGTCGTAGGTGCGGGCCATCCAATGGATGAATGCGCCCATCACCGCCACGCCGCCGAGCATCGCCGCGTAGGACATGAGGGTCATCCACAACGCACTTTCCTGGGTCAACATGACCGGGGCGCGGCTGCCGATCACCCAGCCGACCCGGGTGGTGCCGATAAAGGCCGATACGGCGGGGATCGCCGCGAGAATCAAAGTGTGAGTGAGGTACATGTGGCCGATACTTTCTTCCTTATCGCCACGAATTTCCCGCCATTCCTGGTCGGGATGGGTAAACAGCCCCACGACGTGATGGATCATGCCAGTCACTCCTGTCGTTATTACCATCGCCCCCCATCGGAGCGCCCACGGGCCAAATGGCCACATAAGGTCCTGGATAGTTGTGCGACCTTACGTCGCAGTATAGGAAGTGATGACCGGAAAAACTGTAGGGCTTTAGAGCAAATTGCGCTGTAAACATGGGCGCTAATCGCGGTGAGGTCTGTCAGTGACCACTGGGGCTACTGTGGGAGCTGGCTTGTCGGGTCGCCGCATCGCTGCGATAGCGGTGGATCAGTGATGTATTAGTTGCTGACACACCGCCATCGCAGGCAAGTCAGCTCCCACATTGGATCGGCGTCGCCCATTGAAGTATTTTTGCGTAAAATGCTGCGCTTTTCGTCACACACCTCTAGCGGATCCAAGCGCCATGGGCACTCTTACGGTCAACCAGAACAAACTGCAAAAACGCCTGCGTCGCCTGGCCGGGGAAGCGGTCGCCGATTTCAACATGATCGAGGACGGCGACAAGGTCATGGTCTGCCTCTCCGGCGGCAAAGACAGCTACACCCTGCTCGACGTGCTGCTGCACCTGCAAAAGGTCGCGCCGATCCAGTTCGAGATCGTCGCCGTCAACATGGACCAGAAACAACCGGGCTTCCCGGAGCACGTGCTGCCGGCCTATCTCAAAGAGCTGGGCGTGGAGTACCACATTGTCGAAAAAGACACCTATTCGGTGGTCAAGGAGCTGATCCCCGAGGGCAAAACCACCTGCTCGCTGTGCTCACGCCTGCGCCGTGGCACGCTTTACACCTTTGCCGATGAGATCGGCGCGACCAAGATGGCCTTGGGGCACCACCGTGACGACATCGTTGAGACCTTCTTTCTCAATATGTTCTTCAACGGCTCGCTCAAGGCCATGCCGCCCAAGCTGCGCGCCGATGACGGGCGTAACGTAGTGATCCGCCCGCTGGCGTATTGCAACGAGAAAGACATCCAGGCTTACTCCGACTTCAAGCAATTCCCGATCATCCCGTGCAACCTGTGTGGCTCCCAGGAAAACCTGCAGCGCCAGGTGGTCAAGGACATGCTGGTGGACTGGGAGCGCAAAACCCCAGGCCGCACCGAAAGCATCTTCCGTAGCTTGCAGAATGTGCAGCCGTCGCAACTGGCCGACCGCAACCTGTTCGATTTCACCAGCCTTAAAATTGACGAGACCGCCGCTTCGCGCTTCGTCAATGTGGTGAACCTCTAAGACGTTTCAATGCTCTGAAAGACGGCGCTCACGGGCGCCGTTTTCAATTCAACTGCCAGGAGAGGGCATGCGCGATTACAAGTGGCTGCACGAATATTGTCTGAACCGCTTTGGTTCAGCGGCCGAGCTGGAAGCCCACCTGCCTGTACCCAAGACCCCGGCGCAATTGCGCAAGATCAGTGATGATCGCTACCTGTCGACCCTGGCGCTGCGGGTATTTCGCGCGGGCTTGAAGCACAGCGTGGTGGATGCAAAATGGCCGGCGTTCGAGCAGGTATTCTTCGGTTTTGACCCGGAAAAAGTCGTGCTGATGGGCGCCGAGCACCTGGAACGCTTGATGCAGGACACGCGCATCATCCGCCACCTGGGCAAGCTCAAGAGTGTGCCGCGCAATGCGCAGATGATGCTGGACATTGAGCAGGAAAAAGGCAGCTTTGGCGCGTTTATCGCCGACTGGCCGGTGACTGATATCGTCAGCTTGTGGAAGTACCTGAGCAAGCACGGCCACCAGTTGGGCGGGCTGTCGGCGCCGCGCTTTTTGCGCATGGTCGGCAAGGACACGTTTGTGCCGAGTGATGACGTGGTCGCGGCCTTGAATGCACAGAAGATCGTCGACAAGGCGCCGACCAGCCTGCGGGATTTGGCGACGGTGCAGGGCGCGTTTAACCAATGGCACGCCGAGAGTGGGCGGCCGATGTGTCAGTTGTCGATGATGCTGGCCTACACGGTGAATCATTGAGACTGAGTTGATCCGATCGCAGGCAAGCCAGCTCCCACATTTATCCGCGTACATACTTTGGAATGCGGTCGAATGTGGGAGCGGGCTTGCTCGCGAAGACTGACTGTCCGGCGCCAAATTCCTATCAGACTTGCGCCAACCGCCGATTCAACTGATGCCGCCACCGCACATACAACAGCGCGGAACAAAACACCGCCAGACTCGCCAGCATCTCCAGCACCCCGAACCACTGCCGGTTCGGGTCATATGCCGCCAGTGCGCCCTTGATGAAATACAGGTTCACCACAAAGCACATCCACGAATGCCCGCGCGCGCTGCCCAGCAGCATGCCCGGCGCCAGCACCAGCAGTGGCACCAGCTCGATCAGCAGGATCACCCACGGGCGCGCACCGTGCAGGTCGGCGATGAACAGGTAATACACGCACAGCAAGCCCACCAGCCCTAAAAAAGCCACCAAGCTCAGTACGCGTGCCACCTTGACCCGTGGTTCCAGCCACGCCTGGGGTGGCAGGACCTTAGGTTTTCTGGCCACGGCCGTTCTCCAGCAGCGTGGCGGTGGTGGCAAGACGCAGGCCGAGTGCCCGGCACAGGGTGATTTCGTGCTGATCGAGCATGCGTTTGCCGTCCGGCCCGGAATGGTGGCTGGCGCCATATGGCGTGCCGCCGCCCTGGGTGTCGAGCAAGGCTTGTTCGCTGTAGGGCAGGCCGGTGATCAGCATGCCGTGGTGCAGCAGCGGCAGCAGCATCGACATCAGTGTGGTTTCCTGGCCGCCGTGCAGGCTGGCGGTGGAGGTGAACACGCCGGCTGGCTTGCCGACGAGTGCGCCGGTGAGCCACAGGTTGCTGGTGCCATCGAGGAAGTACTTGAGCGGCGCGGCCATGTTGCCAAAGCGCGTCGGGCTGCCCAGGGCCAGGCCCGAGCAATTCTTCAGATCATCCAGGCTTGCATACAGCGCGCCTTCGTCCGGGATGCTCGGCGCCACGGCTTCGCACTCGGTGGAAATCGCCGGTACGGTGCGCAGGCGGGCTTCGAGGCCGCCTTGCTCGATGCCGCGGGCAATCTGCCGAGCCATTTCGCTGACCGAGCCATTGCGGCTGTAATACAGCACCAGCACATAGGGCGCGGTCACGGCAGCAACTCCAGCACGTTTTCCGGTGGGCGGCCGATGATGGCTTTGTCGGCGGTTGCCAGGATCGGGCGTTCCATCAGCTTCGGGTGCTCGGCAATCGCGGCAATCAACTGCGCCTCGCTGAGGCTGGCGTCGGCCAGGTTGAGGGTTTTGTATTCGTCTTCGCCGGTGCGCAGCAGTTGGCGTGCGCTGATCCCCAGTTTGCTGAGCAAGGCCTTGAGTTGCGCGGCGTCCAGCGGCGTTTCGAGGTAGCGCACAACGGTCGGGGTCAGGCCGCGGGCTTCGAGCAGTTCAAGCGCACCGCGCGATTTCGAGCAGCGCGGGTTGTGATAAAGCGTCAGATCGGTCATGTGCGGGTCGCATCTTGCGTAAGGTGGCGGGTATTCTACCTGCGCGGCGCCCCGTCCTTAAACCGTAAGAGGCGATAGGTCGCAGCCAACGTTCATTTTTTGCGAAGGATTTCCCCATGACTAGGCGACTGATCGGTGCATTGGCGATCATCACAACCCTGCTGCTCAGCGGCTGCGGTAACGATTACGGCGTTGACCAATATGGCAAGAAAGTGGCGGCCGAACGCCTGGACAAACAATGGGTGGTGGTCAATTACTGGGCCGAATGGTGTGGCCCGTGCCGCACGGAAATTCCGGAACTGAACACCTTGGCCGAACAGTTGAAAGGCCAGAACGTGGGGGTGTTCGGGGTCAATTTCGACAACGTACAGGGTGAAGAACTCAAGGCCGCCAGCGAGAAGCTGGGGATCAAGTTCACGGTGCTGGCGCAGAACCCGGAAGAGATTTTCGATATTCCACGCAGCGAGGCGCTGCCGGTGACTTACATCATTGATGACAAAGGCAAGGTGCGTGAACAGCTGATGGGTGAGCAGACGGCAGAAGGCGTGTTGGCCAAGCTCAAAGCCCTGCGTGGTTAAATCTGTGGGAGCTGGCTTGCCTGCGATGCGGTTGGCGCGGTGTATCAGGTACACCGCGGTGATGCTATCGCAGGCAAGCCAGCTCCCACAGAAAAGCCGATCCAGTCTGACTTTGGATCAGCCTTCTTCCAGCCACAGTCGAATCGGCTTGCCTTCAGCCGGCCAGAACCGGGTTTGCTCGATCGGTGAGATATCCCAGCGCTGCACACCTTGCAGGGCCTGGAAGAAGCGGTGCTCCTGCTCCATCAAGGCTTCGGCGCAGAGTTTGCGGGTGCTGCCGATCTTGCCGAAACTGAGCGTCCGGCCTTCGACGGTGTACGGCGCAAACCAGTGGTTGCAGCCGCCATTGCCGTAGGCGCGGCCATCGGCGCCGAGGGTGACGGTCAGGTGCGCGTAATCCATCAACGGCCGTTCGCCAATCCACTCCACCACGTAGCTGTGGTCTTGCTGCAGCTTTACCGCGTCACCGGCACAGCCCGTCAGGGCCACACCGAGGGCGGCGAGCAGCACGCCTTTCATTGCGCAGCCTGCTGGCATTTCGGGCAGCGGTGCTTGTCGCCTTCGCTGGCCCAGCCCAGTTCCTTGATGCGCGCATTGGCGGCCGGTTGCAGCGGCTCTTTGGCCAGCTTGGTTTCCACGGCGAATTCAAACTCCAGCAGGCTGTCGCAGCTGTCGCAGTTGACCTTCCAGGTGTGAATTTCCAGCTCGCCGAATTTCGGCCCCTGGGCCATGGCGACCCACTGGCCCGCCGGGCGAATGGAATAGCGCGCGTCACCTTCGACGGTCAGGCGCATCGACAGGGTTTTACTGCCGCGCAGGGTGACGATCAAGACGTCGCCATGCTTGATCGAACCACCGTTGCCGGTGACCTGGTAACGGCCCGGCACCAGGGCGCGGCATTCGATCAGGGTGTGTTGCGGGCTCAGCAAGCTGAAGCGGAAATCGTGTTCGGCCATGGATCCTCCAAATAGGCGCGGCATCCTATCACGGGTGCCGGCCTATCATGAGCCTGGTATATGACCGCTGATCAACCTTGCACAAGGTTCTGCGGCTGGCCATCGGCCCACGCGGCAATGTTGGCCAGCGTGGTGGCTGCGATTGCCGCCAGGGCTTCACGGGTCAGGAATGCCTGGTGGGCAGTGATGATCACGTTGGGAAAGGTCAGCAGGCGTGCGAGTACGTCGTCCTGCAGCGGCAGGTCGGAGCGATCCTCGAAAAACAACTGGGCCTCTTCCTCATACACATCCAGGCCCAGGTAGCCGAGTTGGCCGTTCTTGAGGGCCTCGATCAAGGCTGGCGTGTCCACCAGGCCACCGCGTCCGGTGTTGATCAGCATGGCGCCAGGCTGCATCTGTGCCAGGGAACGTGCGTTGATCAGGTGTTTGCTGTCGGCGGTCAGTGGGCAGTGCAGGCTGATGATCTGTGCCTGGGCCAATAGCTCTGGCAGGTTTACATAGCGGGCGCCAAGGGCCTGGACCTGCGGATTGGGGAATGGGTCGTAGGCGAGTAACTGGCAGCCGAACCCGGCCATGATCTTGGCAAAGGTGGCGCCGATCTGCCCGGTGCCGACCACGCCGACGGTTTTGCCGACCAAATCGAACCCGGTGAGCCCGTGCAGGCTGAAATCGCCATCGCGGGTGCGGTTATAGGCGCGGTGCAAGCGGCGGTTGAGGGCCAGGATCAGCGCAACCGCATGCTCTGCCACCGCGTGGGGCGAGTAGGCCGGTACGCGCACAATACTCAGGCCCAGGCGCTGGGCGGCGGCCAGGTCGACATGGTTGTAACCGGCCGAGCGCAGGGCAATCAGGCGCGTGCCGCCGGCGGCCAGGTGTTCCAGCACTGGTGCGCTGAGGTCATCGTTGATAAAGGCGCAGACCACTTCGTGGTGTTCGGCCAGGGCCACGGTGTCGAGGTTCAGGCGGGCCGGTTGGAATTGCAGCTCGACACCTGCCGGCAGCGGCTCGCCGAGAAAGCTGTCGCGGTCGTAGGTCTGGCTGCTGAAAAGAATGACGCGCATTAAAAATGCTCCCTGCAGTCACTGAGTTTTAGGTAGGCCGATGTGGGCACCGGGCTTTTTGTGGGAGCTGGCTTGCCTGCGATGCAGGCAACTCGGTACATCAGGTACACCCAGTTGATGCCATCGCAGGCAAGCCAGCTCCCACACAAGCTGGCTCAACACAGGCCTGGAGAAGCCTCAGGCGCTGACCCGTGCCTCACTGGCCAACCGCGCAATCGCCATGTCCAGTTCATCCAGCGCGGCGATGGCCTTGGCGTCGTCTTGCTTGAGCAAGGTTTCCGCGCGCTGGCAGGCGGCGCGCAATTGAGGCACGCCGCAGTAGCGGGTGGCGCCATGCAGGCGATGCACGCGTTCGATCAGCGCATTGTTGTCTTTGGCTTCACGGGCGGCGGTGATCGCCAGGCGATCGGCTTCCAGCGAGGCCAGCAGCATGGCGAGCATGTCGGCGGCCAGGTCGGCCTTGTTGGCCGCCAGGCGCAGGCCTTCCTCATGATCCAGTACCAGCAGTTGCACGCCGGGTGCCAAGCCGTCAGTCGCGCGCTCCGGCCCTTGATTGCGCAGGGCCAGGCCGGTCCACTTCAACACTACTTGGGCCAACTGCCGCTCGCTGATGGGTTTGGTCAGGTAATCGTCCATACCGCTTTGCAGCAGCGCGCGTTTTTCGTTGGCCATGGCGTGGGCGGTGAGGGCGACCACCGGCAGCGGCGTACCGTGGCGTTCGCTTTCCCATTGGCGGATCGCCTCGGTGCTTTGGCGCCCGTCCATGCCGGGCATTTGTACGTCCATCAGCACCAGGTCGAAGGTTTCCTGCTTCACCGCGTCAATGGCCGCATAACCGCTTTCGACCGCGTGCACCTTGGCGCCCATGTCTTCGAGCAACGTTTGCACCAGCAACAGGTTGGCCGGGTTGTCGTCCACGCAGAGTACGCGCGGCGCTCGGCTGGAGAGCGGTTCGCCGGGTTCGCTGCGCAATGGGCGCGGGCTGATCAAATCGGCCAGTGCACGGCGCAGTTTGCGCGTACACGCAGGTTTGGCCTGCAACTGGCTGTTGGGGTTGGGCACTGACTGGTTGAACAACATCTGTTCGGTGGTCGGGCACAGCACCAGCACCTTGCAGCCCAGGTGTTCCAGGTCCCATAGATGCTGGTTGAGGCGTTCGGGCGGAATGTCATTGGCGGTGACACCGAGCACTGCCAGGTCGATTGCCTGTTCAGTCTGGTGTGCGCTGGTGATGCCGTTGGTCAGGTTTTCCAGGGTATTGAACGGTGTGACTTGCAGGCCGCAATCTTCCAGTTGGTGCTGCAACGCCTGGCGCGCGAGCTCGTGGTTTTCCAGCACGGCCACACGACGGCCGAGCAGCGGCGGGGAGGGCAGGTCTTCGGCGTCGTCGCGGGTTTTGGGCAGGCTCAGGCTGATCCAGAACTCCGAGCCTTCGCCCGGTGTGCTGTCGACGCCGATCTCACCGCCCATTTGCTCGATCAGCCGCTTGGAAATCACCAGGCCCAGGCCGGTGCCGCCGGGTTGGCGCGACAGCGAGTTGTCGGCCTGGCTGAAGGCCTGGAACAACGCACGCACGTCCTGGTTCGACAGGCCGATGCCGGTGTCTTGCACACTGATGCGCAGTTGCACGCTGTCTTCCTGTTCGTCTTCGACCATCGCGCGGGCAACGATAGTGCCTTCGCGGGTGAACTTGATCGCGTTGCTGATCAGGTTGGTGAGGATCTGCTTGAGGCGCAACGGGTCGCCCACCAGCGCCAGCGGCGTGTCGCGGTACACCAGGCTGACCAGCTCAAGCTGTTTGGCATGGGCGGCGGGGGCAAGGATGGTGAGGGTGTCTTGCAGCAAGTCGCGCAGGTTGAAGGGCACACTGTCGAGCACCAGCTTGCCGGCTTCGATTTTCGAGAAGTCGAGGATCTCGTTGATGATACCCAGCAGGTTGTCGGCGGATTTTTCGATGGTGCCCAGGTAATCCAGCTGACGCGGCGACAGCTCGCTTTTTTGCAGCAGATGAGTGAAACCCAGGATGCCGTTGAGCGGCGTGCGGATTTCATGGCTCATGTTGGCGAGGAACTCCGACTTGATCCGGCTGGCCTCCAGGGCCTCCTTGCGCGCCAGGTCCAGCTCGATGTTCTGGATCTCGATGGTTTCCAGGTTCTGACGCACATCTTCGGTGGCCTGATCGATACTGTGTTGCAGTTCTTCCTGGGCATTTTGCAGGGTTTCGGCCATGCGGTTGATGCCCGAGGCCAATTGGTCCAACTCCTGGCTGCCCAACGGTGGCAGGCGGGTTTCGAGGTTGCCGTCCTTGAGTTGGGCCACAGCTTGCTTGATCTGGCCGATGGGCGAGTTGATCGTGCGGCTGATGCGCAACGCCAGGGCGGCCGTGCAGATCAGGCCGATGGCGATCAGCAGCAGGCTGGCAAACAGGCTGCGATAACCGCGCAGCAACATGCCATTGTGCGACAGCTCCACTTCGACCCAACCCAGCAGGCGATCGGCTTCATCGGGGATCAATTCGCCCGCGAGGTTGCGATGGCGACCGAACACCGGCAGCAGGTAGCGCGTGGCGTCATTGCCACTGCGCTGCAGCAGGTGCGAACTGTTGCCGACCGGCGCGAGGTTAAGCATGGTCGGGCCGGCGTGGGCCAGGGACGAGCGGTCCGGTGCCAGGAACGACACCGCGCGCACGTCCGGTTGCTCCAGCGACTGGGTGGCGATGCGTTCAAGCAGGTCGGTGTTCTTGCTGCTCAACGCCGGGGCCACCAGCGGCGCCAATTGCTCGGCGATCATTTCGCCGCGTTGCAGCAATTGGGTCTGCAACTCCGACAGCTGCATCCAGGTGAAATAGCCCCCCAACAACAGGGCCATCAGGCTGGTCGGTAATAAGGTCAGCAACAGTACGCGGCCTTTTATCCCCATTCTTCTAAGCACGCCACTCTCCTGCTACCACACTGTTTTCGTTTATCTGCGCGGGCATCCGGCCCACGCCACCTGCGCAGTGTAGCCATTTGCGCGGTGTGGAACCTCGCAAATTAATGATCGACGTCAATCTCCGACGTCAATCGCCGAGCGCAATCTTCGAACCATTGGCAGCCGGGTGGCGATTGCCTGTCACCGTTTAATCTTGAATAATCAGCGATTGAGAATGACTTGCAGACGCTAATGAATCCCGCAGTTGGCCTACCCAGTATCCTGGCAATCGAAGACGACCCTGTATTGGGCGCCTATGTGCATGAGCAACTGGGCTGCTGTGGCTTCCAGGTCACCTGGTGCCAGAACGGCCAACAGGGCCTGCAGATGGCACGTGACCAGGCGTTCGACGTGGTGTTGATGGACATCCTGCTGCCGGGCATGGACGGTTTGTCGATTCTTACCCATTTGCGCCAGCACCATGCGACGCCGGTGATCCTCATGTCTGCGCTGGGCGCCGAGGCCGATCGCATCAGCGGTTTTCGCCTGGGTGCGGACGACTACCTGCCCAAGCCGTTCAGCATGGTTGAACTGCGTGTACGCATCGAAGCCATCCTGCGCCGCGTGGCCCTGGACCGGCGGCCGTTGCCGCTGCGTTTACCGGCGCATGACGATGCCCGCAGCCTGCGTTTTGACGATGAACTGTACGACGTGTTCTTTCAAGAACACTGGGCCGGGCTGACGCGCAGCGAGTATCGCTTGCTCGAGACCTTGCACCGTAGCGCCGATGAAGTGCTCAGCAAAGCCTTCCTTTACCAGCATGTGTTGCAGCGCGGTTACGCGCCTCACGATCGCAGCCTGGACATGCATATCAGCCAGATTCGCCGCAAGCTCAAGGCCATCGGCTACAGCGAGCGCGAAGTGCGCACGGTGTGGGGCAAGGGTTATGTACTGAGCGGCCATGATGAAGGGCTTTGAGCGGCTGCCCGGCCGGCACTCGTTATTCTGGAAGCTCGCCTGCCTGCTGATCGCCTTCTGTTTGCTGATGATCTGGCTCAGTTGGTCCTGGGGCCGCTATATGGAAGAGCAGAACGCCTATGTGGCCGAGGAGTCCCGCGAGATTTTGCGCGGCTATGCCGCGGGCGCGGAATTGGCCTGGAGTACCCAGGGCAGTGCTGGCGTGGACGCCTGGTTGCAGCTGATGGCCACGCGCGAATCGACCTGGATCGGGGTGATCGGCCACGACTTGCAGTCGCTGAGCAGCCTGCCGCTGAGCGACAAGGAAAGCCAGCGCCTGACTTTTCTGCGCGGGCTGGAGTGGCCGGTCAGCCGACACGTCAAAGGCCTGCCCTGGGTGAAAATCCCATTCCCGGTCAACCCTGGCGCCGGCTCGCTGGTAATCGAATTACCCAAGCGCTTTATGCCGGGGCGCTATCAGGTGTTCTGGCGCGTGGTGACCAACGGCGTGATTCCCGGCCTGTTTACCTTGCTGCTGTGCGTGGGGCTTTATCGGCTGCTGATCATGCCGCTGAACCAGTTGCGCGAGCAGGCCAACGCCTGGCGCGCCGATCAATTGAATACGCGCATGTCCCGCGAGGCCACCAGCCGCCAGGATGAATTGGGTGAGTTGGGCCGCGCCTTTGACCACATGTCCGAGCGTTTGCAGGGCACGGTGGAGTTGCAGCAACAGTTATTGCGGGACATGTCCCATGAGCTGCGCACGCCGTTGAGCCGTTTGCGCGTGGCCTGTGACAGTGAGCAGGATCTGGCGCAGTTGCGCGAGCGCCTGGGCCGGGAGATTGACGCCATGCAGCGCCTGGTGGAAGACAGCCTGCAACTGGCCTGGCTGGACAGCGAGCGAACGCGGTTACCCGAGGAAGCCATCCAGCTTCCGGCCTTGTGGGACATGCTGCGGGAAAACGCTTGTTATGAAAGTGACTGGCCAGCAGCGCGTTTGCCGTGTCTGTTGCCCGTCGACTGCTGGGTGCTCGGCAACCTGAATGCGCTGGCCCAGGCCCTGGAAAATATCCTGCGCAATGCCATCCGACATTCCCCCGCTCAGGGGCAGGTGACGCTGGACGGCTGTCGCGAGGGCGATGATTGGCATATCTGGCTGCAAGACCAGGGCGGCGGTATTGATGAGCAGGACTTGGAACGTATCTTTGCGCCGTTCACCCGCCTCGAAGGCTCACGGCCGGGTGATGGCGGTTTTGGTCTGGGCTTGAGCATCGCCCGCAATGCGGTACAGCGCCAGGGTGGGACGTTGTGGGCGCAGAACAGCGCGCAAGGTTTGTGCGTGCACCTGCGGCTGCCAGCGCGCTAGCTGTCAGGTGCGTCGTTGTTTGCGCTTCTTCCACTGATGCGCGACCCACCAGCGCCAGTAGCCCATCGTCAGGCAATAGGCCAGCGCGGCCAGCACCAGCCCGCACACCACGGAACCCAACAGGAACGGCTGCCACAGTGTGCCCAGTTGGCTGCTGATCCACTCCCAGGTCAGGTTGTCGGGCAGGCTGCGCGGCGGCGTGTTCATCAGCCAGGCGCCGGTCAGGTAGGTGCAGAAGAACACCACCGGCATGGTGATCGGGTTGGTCAGCCACACCAGGCTCACGGCAATCGGCATATTCCCGCGCACAGCGATCGCTAGCACCGCCGCCAATAACATCTGCAACGGAATCGGGATAAACGCCGCGAACAGGCCCACTGCCATGGCGCGGGCGACGGAATGGCGGTTCAGGTGCCAGAGGTTGGGGTCATGCAACAACGTGCCGAGAAATCGTAAGGACTTGTGTTCCCGGATACTCGTGGGGTCGGGCATGTACCGTTTGAATAAGCGCCGGGGCATAAGGGGTCCAGGTCAGTTCGAGGGGCAAGTATGCCCGCATTCTATAAACAGAAAATTCAGACTTTGTGACAAAACATCAGAGGCCGCGCGGGGTATCCGACTAAGACTAGTGGATCACTGGAAAAGGATGATTCATGAGAACAGGGATGTTCGCGTTCGGAATGGGCTTGTTGTCGCTGCGATTTTTACCCGCATTGCCCGCCACCGCGTGGCTGCTGGCCATGTTGGTAGTGGCCTTGATGTTGCTGCCGTTTCGTACCTATCCGCTGGCGTTTTTGCTGTTGGGCGTGAGCTGGGCGTGCATGAGCGCGCAATGGGCGTTGGACGACCGATTAAGGCCGGCTCTGGACGGTCAGACTCGCTGGGTTGAGGGGCGCGTCATCGGGTTGCCGCAAAACACCAGCACCGGCGTGCGCTTCGAACTGACCGACAGCCGGTCACGCAAGGGCCGGCTGCCCAAGCGTATCCGGCTGTCCTGGCATGGCGGCCCGCAGGTTAACAGCGGCGAGCGCTGGCGTCTGGCGGTCACGCTCAAGCGGCCGGCGGGCCTGCTCAATTTCCAGGGGTTTGACTACGAGGCCTGGCTGCTGGCCCAGCGCATCGGTGCCACCGGCTCGGTGAAAGATGGCCAACGCCTGGCGCCGGCTCGCCATGCCTGGCGTGACAGCGTCCGCCAGCGCCTGCTGGCGGTGGATGCTCAGGGCCGCGAGGCGGGGCTGGCAGCCTTGGTGCTGGGCGACGGCTCGGGGCTGGCAACCGAGGATTGGCGGGTGTTGCAGGACACCGGCACGGTGCACCTGCTGGTGATTTCCGGCCAGCACATTGGCTTGCTGGCCGGTTTGATCTACGCGCTGGTGGCCGGGCTGGCGCGCTACGGTTGCTGGCCCCGCGCCTTGCCCTGGCTGCCGTGGGCCTGCGGCCTGGCATTTACTGCCGCGCTGGGGTATGGCCTGCTGGCGGGGTTCGGTGTGCCGGTGCAGCGGGCCTGCGTGATGGTCGGGTTGGTGCTGCTGTGGCGTTTGCGGTTTCGCCGCTTGGGTGTGTGGTGGCCGTTATTACTGGCGTTCAATGCCGTGCTGGTGCTGGAGCCGCTGGCCAGTTTGCAGCCGGGGTTCTGGTTGTCGTTTGCCGCCGTGGCCGTGCTGGTGCTGGCGTTCAGCGGGCGTTTGGGCGCGTGGAGCGTCTGGCAGGCCTGGACCCGTCCCCAATGGTTGATCGCCATCGGTTTGTTTCCGGTGCTGCTGGTGCTGGGGTTGCCCATCAGCCTCAGTGCGCCGGTGGCCAATCTGTTTGCCGTGCCGTGGATCAGCCTGGTGGTGCTGCCGTTGGCACTGCTGGGCACTGTACTGTTGGCGGTACCGTGGGTGGGAGAGGGCTTGTTGTGGCTGGCCGGTGGCGCGTTGGATGGCCTGTTCACAGGCTTGGCGCTGCTGGCCGGGCTGCGCGCAGCGTGGGTGCCCGCCGACGTGCAGTTGGGTTATTGGTTGATCAGCGTCACGGGCGCGGTGCTCTTGCTCTTGCCCAAAGGCGTGCCATTGCGGCTGCTGGGCTGGCCGATGCTGCTGTTGGCCGTCTTTGCCCCTAAACCATTGGTGCCGTACGGGCAGGTGGAGGTGGTGCAATTGGATGTCGGCCAGGGGCAGGCGGTGATCCTGCGCACGCGCCATCACGCCATGCTCTACGACGCAGGCCCGCGCTCGGGGGTGGTTGACCTGGGCGCGCGCGTGGTGCTGCCATCCCTGCAAAAGGGTGGGGTGGCGGCGTTGGACGCGATGGTGATCAGCCACGCTCACGCTGACCATGCCGGCGGTGCCGCAGCGGTTGCCCGTGTGCTGCCCGTCGGAAGGGTTATCGGCGGAGAGACCGAAGGGCTGCCGGCTTTTCTCGCCGCCCAGCCCTGTAACAATGGCGAGCGCTGGGAGTGGGATGGCGTGTCATTCGAGTTGTGGCGATGGCCTGGCGCCACCAGCAGCAATCCGAAATCCTGCGTCTTGCAGGTACAGGCCCGTGGCGAGCGGTTGCTACTGACGGGTGATATTGATGAGGCGGCTGAAACAGCCTTTCTCGCTTCGCCCTTGGCGGTGCCGACCGATTGGCTGCAAGCGCCGCACCATGGCAGTCGCAGTTCCTCGTCCTGGGCGTTTTTACAGCGGCTTGCGCCCAAGTCGGTGCTGATTTCCCGCGGCCGTGGCAACGCATTCGGGCATCCCCATCCGCAGGTGATGGCGCGTTACCAGGCGCTGGGCAGCCGGGTCTACGACAGCGCCGAGCAAGGTGCCGTGCGTGTGCAACTGGGCAGTTTTAGAGCACCGGTTGTTGCGCGCAGTCAACGGCGATTCTGGCGCGAAGCGTTACCGTAATACAGGCTTACCAAACACCTGGGCCTGCGACAGGCGGGCCTGGCGCCTGCGAACCACGCCGGTGAACCTATATGGTAAAGTGGCGCACTTTTTCTAGGGGACATTCACTGTGTGGGAATTGGTCAAATCCGGCGGCTGGATGATGTTGCCGATTATCTTGAGCTCCATCGCCGCACTCGGCATCGTTGCCGAACGTTTGTGGACCCTGCGCGCCAGTCGCATAACCCCCGAGCATCTGCTGGGGCAGGTGTGGGGCTGGATCAAGAACAAACAGCTGGATAAAGAAAAACTCAAGGAGTTACGCGCCAACTCGCCGTTGGGTGAAATCCTCGCAGCGGGCCTCGCCAATTCCAAACATGGTCGCGAGATCATGAAAGAATGCATCGAAGAGGCCGCTGCCCGCGTCATCCACGAAATGGAGCGCTATATCAATGCGCTCGGCACCATCGCAGCCATGGCGCCGTTGCTTGGTTTGCTGGGCACGGTGCTGGGCATGATCGACATTTTCAGCTCGTTCATGGGTTCAGGCATGACCACCAACGCTGCCGTCTTGGCCGGTGGTATTTCCAAGGCCTTGATCACCACGGCAGCCGGCCTGATGGTCGGTATTCCGTCGGTGTTTTTCCACCGCTTCCTGCAGCGTCGCATCGATGAACTGGTGGTCGGCATGGAGCAGGAAGCCATCAAGCTGGTGGAAGTGGTGCAGGGCGATCGTGATGTCGATTTCGTTGAGGGTCGAGCGTGAAATTTCGCCGCAAGCAACGGGAGAATGTTGATATCAACCTGGCGTCGCTGATCGACGTGGTCTTTATCCTGCTGCTGTTTTTTGTCGTGACTACCACCTTCACCCGCGAAACCCAACTGCGCGTTGATTTACCCGAAGCAGTGAGTGGCTCACCGGCCGAAGACCAGGAAATTAAGCAGCTGGACATTGCCATCAGCGCCGACGGGGTGTTTTCGGTAAATAACCAATTGCTCGAAAAAAATGACCTTGCCAGCCTGATGGATGCCCTGCAGAAAGAGTCCGGCGGCGATACCAATATGCCGCTTTCCATCAGCGCTGACGGCAAAACCCAGCACCAAGCCGTGATCACCGCCATGGACGCCGCCGGCAAGCTGGGCTTCAGCCACCTGCGCATGACCACCGTCGAGGCGGCGAGCCCGCCCTGATGGCTATGTCCGATCGTTTGCTCAAGGCGTGGTACGAGGGCCATCCGGCACTCGTACTGCTGCGGCCGCTGGAATCTATTTACCGTCACGTTGTACAGCGCAAACGCGCGCGCTTCCTGGCGGGCGAGGGTGAGATTTACCAACCGCCGGTGCCTGTGGTGGTGGTGGGCAATATCACCGTCGGCGGCACCGGCAAGACGCCGTTGATCCTGTGGCTGATCGAACACTGCCGGCGCAGCGGCCTGCGGGTCGGCGTGGTCAGCCGCGGCTATGGTGCCAAGCCGCCGCAGTTGCCGTGGCGGGTCGAGGCCAGCCATAGCGCCGAAGTAGCGGGCGATGAGCCGTTGCTGATCGTTCAGCGCTGCGGCGTACCCCTGATGATCGATCCAGACCGCAGCCGAGCCGTCAAAGCCTTGCTGGCCAGTGAACCCCTTGACCTGATCCTCTCCGACGATGGCCTGCAGCATTACCGCCTGGCCCGCGACCTGGAACTGGTGCTGATCGACGCCGCCCGTGGCCTGGGCAACCGCCGTTGCCTGCCGGCCGGGCCTTTGCGCGAACCGGTGGAGCGCCTGCATAGCGTGGATGCGCTGTTGTACAACGGCGCCGGAGCCGATCGCGAGGATGGGTTTGCCTTTCGCCTGCAACCCACGGCGCTGATCAACTTGAAAACCGGTGAGCGCCAATCGGTGGAGCACTTTGCCGCCGGCCAGCGGGTCCATGCCGTCGCGGGTATCGGTAACCCGCAACGTTTCTTCAATACCCTCGAAACGCTACACTGGCAGCCGATTCCCCATGCATTTGCCGACCATGCGCCGTACAGCGCAGAGGTGTTGAATTTCACACCGTCATTGCCGTTGGTGATGACCGAAAAAGACGCGGTGAAGTGCCGCGCCTTTGCCCAGCCCGACTGGTGGTACCTTGCAGTGGATGCATTGCCGTCACCGGCGTTTGTGGCCTGGTTCGACACGCAATTGATGCGCCTGCTGCCCGCCCGACTTTTGCCTTAAACCGCTTTTTCCAGGAAATACTCATGGACACCAAACTGCTCGACATCCTCGCTTGCCCGATCTGCAAAGGCCCGCTCAAGCTCAGCGCCGATAAAACCGAGTTGATCAGCAAGGGCGCCGGCCTGGCTTATCCGATCCGTGATGGCATTCCGGTAATGCTGGAAAGCGAAGCCCGTACCCTGACCACCGATGAGCGCCTGGATAAATGACCACCGCCTTTACCGTTGTCATTCCTTCGCGCTACGCCTCCACGCGCCTGCCGGGCAAGCCGCTGCAATTGATCGGCAACAAGCCGATGATCCAGCTGGTGTGGGAACAGGCCTGCAAAAGCAGCGCCGAACGCGTGGTGGTTGCCACCGATGACCCGCGCATTATCGAAGCCTGCAAAGGTTTCGGTGCTGAAGCGGTGCTGACCCGTGAAGACCACAATTCCGGCACCGACCGCCTGGCCGAAGTCGCCACGCAGTTGGGGTTGGCGCCCGACGCGATCGTGGTCAATGTGCAGGGTGACGAACCCTTGATCCCGCCGTGCGTGATCGATCAGGTCGCCGCCAACCTGGCCGCGCACGGCGAGGCGCGTATGGCGACCCTGGCCGAACCGATCGAAGACATCGACACCCTGTTCAACCCGAACGTGGTCAAAGTGGTCAGCGATATCAATGGCCTTGCGCTGACCTTCAGTCGCTCGACCCTGCCTTGGGCGCGGGATGCGTTTGCCAAACAGCCCGACGTATTGCCCCAGGGCGTACCGTACCGTCGCCATATTGGCATTTATGCCTACCGCGCCGGTTTCCTGCATGACTTCGTCAGCTGGGGGCCGTGCTGGCTGGAAAACACCGAGTCCCTGGAACAGCTGCGTGCCCTGTGGCACGGTGTGCGTATCCACGTGGGCGATGCGCTGGAAGCGCCGCCAGCCGGTGTCGACACCCAGGAAGACCTTGAGCGCGTCCGTCGCCTGCTGGGGGCCTGATGGAGGTTCTGTTCGTCTGCCTGGGTAATATCTGCCGCTCGCCCACCGCCGAAGGTGTGCTGCGCCATAAATTGCGCGAAGCGGGGCTGGCCGGCCAGGTTGAAGTGGCGTCTGCCGGCACGGGTGAATGGCACATCGGCAACCCGCCGGACCAGCGCAGCCAGCGCGCGGCGCTGGTGCGCGGTTACGACTTGTCGGCCCAGCGTGCCCAGCAGGTTTCCCGTGCAGACTTTGCTCGATATGACCTGATCCTGGCCATGGATCACAGCAATCTGCGCAACCTCAAGGCGTTGCATCCTGGCCAAGGTAAAGCCGAGCTGGACTTGTTCCTGCGCCGCTATGACGCCGAGGTGGACGAGGTGCCAGACCCTTACTATGAAGGCGAGCAAGGCTTCGAACGGGTACTGGACCTGATCGAGCGGGCCTGTGATTTATTGGTGATCGAATTGAAGGGGCGGTTATGACCTTGCAAGTGCTTGCGCAGGTATCGCTCAAGCCATTCAACAGCTTCGGCATCGACGTGCGCGCCCAGTGGTTTGCCGAGGCCCGCAGCGACGCCGATGTGCGTGAAGCCCTGGCCTATGCAACGGCGCAGTCATTACCACTGTTGGTGATCGGCGGTGGCAGCAACCTGCTGTTGACCCAGGATATCCAGGCGTTGGTGTTGCGCATGGCCACCCAGGGCGTTCGGGTGCTGCAGGACGACGGTGTAAACGTGGTGGTCGAAGCCGAAGCGGGCGAAGCCTGGCACCCGTTTGTAGTGTGGACCTTGGAACACGGCTTCTGCGGCCTCGAGAACCTCAGCCTCATCCCAGGCACCGTCGGTGCTGCGCCGATGCAGAACATCGGCGCCTACGGTGTGGAGATCAAGGACGTGTTTGCCGGCCTCACCGCCCTGGATCGCCACACCGGCGAGCTGCGCGACTTCAGCCTGCAAGAATGCAACTTCGCCTACCGTGACAGCCTGTTCAAGCACGAAACCGGGCGCTGGCTGATCCTGCGGGTGCGTTTCGCCCTGAGCCGCGCCAGGCACCTCAAGCTCGACTACGGCCCGGTGCAGCAGCGCCTGGCCGGGCAGGGCATCACTGAGGCGACGCCGAGTGATGTCAGCCGTGCCATTTGCAGCATCCGCCGTGAAAAACTGCCCGACCCGGCAGAACTGGGCAATGCCGGCAGTTTCTTCAAAAACCCACTGGTGTCCCATGTGTTGGCGGCTGAGCTGAAGGCGCAGTATCCGGATCTGGTGGCATACCCGCAGGCCGATGGGCAGATGAAGCTCGCCGCTGGCTGGTTGATCGATAAAGCCGGCTGGAAAGGCTTTCGCGACGGCGATGCCGGCGTGCATAAACTGCAGGCGCTGGTGCTGGTCAACTATGGCGCGGCCACTGGGCATGATATTGCCAACCTGGCACTGCGCATCCAGCGTGATATTGCTGAGCGTTTCAAGGTCGATCTGGAAATGGAACCTAACCAGTACTGAGCGTTTGCAATCCCGTGAAAACAAAAATGCCCCGTATCTTTCGATACGGGGCATTTTTTATTGCGCTAGCAATCAGTCATCGCGGCTCATGATGCCGAAGATCTGCAGCAGGCTAATGAACAGGTTGTAGATCGACACATACAGGCTGATGGTCGCCATGATGTAGTTACGCTCACCGCCGTGGATGATGGCGCTGGTCTGGAACAGGATGCACACGGAGGAGAACAGCACAAAACCCGCGCTGATCGCCAGCTGCAAGCCGCTGATCTGGAAGAACATGCCGGCAACCACTGCCGCCAGCAACACGAAGAAGCCTGCGGTAATGAAGCCACCCAGGAAGCTCATGTCCTTACGGCTGATCAGCACGTAGGCCGACAGACCACCAAACACCAGGGCCGTCATGGCAAATGCCGAGCTGACCACTTCCGCGCCGCCGGCCATGCCGAGGTAACGGTTGAGGATCGGGCCAAGGATAAAGCCCATGAAACCGGTCAGGGCAAACGCCGACACCAGGCCCCAGGCCGAGTCACGCAGTTTGTTGGTCAGGAAGAACAGACCATAGAAACCAATCAGCACGACAAAGATATTCGGGTAGCCGACGCGCATCTGCTGCGCCACATACGCCATTACGCCGCTGAACGCGAGGGTAAGGGCGAGCAAGCCGTAGGTGTTGCGCAACACGCGGCTGACTTCAAGCTGCTCAGCCTGCGCGTTACCATTCAGTGCGTAATTCTGTTCGCGCATGGCGACACTCCTTCAGTTTTGAAACATTCAGTCGCAAGGATCATAACAGACGCTCTGTAACAAGCCATGGCAAGAGTTTGACAGTGTGTTTCATTCGGGTATTATGGCGCCCGCTGACACGGGATGGGCTATCATAATCCTGTGAAGCAAAAGGGAAATTGGCAGAGTGGTTGAATGCACCGGTCTTGAAAACCGGCGGACGTTAATAGCGTCTCCAGGGTTCGAATCCCTGGTTTCCCGCCAAGATTTACACGAAAGCCCCGCGAAAGCGGGGCTTTTGCGTTTCTGGTGTTTGGTCTAGTCATCAGCTTAGAGGCTGATCGTTTCCGCATCATTTCAGGCAGTTTCCGCAACTCGTTGCAAATTGCGGTCACCGAGTTGGCTTCACGATCTCTCCGACACGTCGATAAACTGTTTCGGTTATCCGCTTGTCCGTGTGTCCTAACAGTCGGCTTGCATCACCCAGGTCGAGGATCTCGCTTGCCGCTTTCGGGCGAATATCACGGAATTGGAATTGGCGAATGCTGGCCGCCAACACCCCGTCGCCTTTCTCTTTGGCGGTTGCGATAGCCTTGTCGCGTGCGTCGTCGAAGCGAAGGCGAAGCATGTGCTTGGTAACCTGCCGGCCATCTTCGGTGATGATCAGGTATGGGTTTCGGACACTGCGTGTTCGGCGCTGCTCGATGAGCCGCTCTACCAGCGCGCCGAGATCGTTTAGCACCCCAGAAGCGGTCAGGCGTATGCGCAGTTTTTTGGATGTCTTGCCTTGGGCAACCTGCAGGAACTCGTTCACTGCATCAGCCTCCCTCATCGATAGCACGTCCGCTGGGCGCTGGCCGGTTAAATAGGCCAGGTCCATTGCATCACGTAGCTCCGACGCCGCGACCGCGTAGACAGCGCTCCAAATTTCTTCGGTTGCATAAAAGTCGCGAGGCGCTTCTTTGTTCTTGCGCACGCCGGCGGCAGGGTTGTTTTCGGTGAGACCCCACTCGCGCGCGATGTTGTAAATGTGTGACAGCAACGATATTTCCCGGTTGGCGCGTACCTTCGCTGTGCGGCCGTCTCGGTACTGCGCGATGATCTGCGGTGTCACCGCGTCAATGGGCGCATCGCTGAAGGCTTTGCGCAGCTGCTTTAGGCTGAGCAAGTTATCGCTCTGCGTCTTCGGCGCTTTGCCGGGGATGATCTCTCGCTCGTAGCGGTCGAATACCTGGCCCAGGAGAGCATTCTTCTTCGGGACTGGCTTGCAATCGAGCTTTGCCCACTCAGCTTTGGCTATATCCAAATCACCCCCGAGCGGGATTTCCACCCGCTTCCCGTCCTCATTCCTCCCGTCGTAGTAATACCCAACCCACTCTTTACCGCCTTTCAGCGTGCGCACACGCCGAATCATTCGCGGCGGCAGGTCCCTGTTTGCCGCCTTTTTTGCTCGCATCGATTTATCCTACTTTTGACAGATCCAGTGACCAGGCTTCGGCCGCGACATTCTCTGCTGATGGTTTTACGCCTGCCAGTTTCATGCGGGCGTAGACGCGGCCTACTACCGGTCGGCGCGCGCGGGTCAGCAAATACTTCCAGCCGTTTCGATTGAGCCAGGCGATCTGGCCTGACGGGATCATGTAACCGGTGATTGCCGCGATCTCTTCCTCGGCAAGGGTTTCGCTTTGAATTTCCATAGTGGTGTCCTTGCCGCGCTGGGCGGCAGAAGTTGTGTTGCCGGTAGCTGGCGACCTTTGGTTCTATTCAGAATTGCATCCGTAGCAGAAGGAGGCGTTGTTCGAGAAAACCTCTGATTCTTGGAGGCTAGAATTTGTTAACTCTGAACAAATGTGGCGGATCGTATTGT
This sequence comes from Pseudomonas sp. OE 28.3, assembly GCF_014268205.2. Classification (NCBI taxonomy): domain Bacteria; kingdom Pseudomonadati; phylum Pseudomonadota; class Gammaproteobacteria; order Pseudomonadales; family Pseudomonadaceae; genus Pseudomonas; species Pseudomonas sp. OE 28.3. Next base: position 4,100,336 of record NZ_CP077082.1, on the reverse strand, counting down.
TTGTGAAGTTGCGGAGTAGTCTCTGGTTGCCTGCTCAGTATTTGAATCTTCGACTCCCCAATTCACTTTTCAGATACTGAGCAGGCACCTTGCCGCTCACCGGCAGGCATGTAGTGGGGTTACATTTCGATAACAGTTCAGCAAGTGACAGCGCGGAAGTGTTTCGCCGAAAATTTGATATTCGGTCGCGCTGAGGCAGCCTAAGCATCTGAGCGGGCAGTTATTTATTGCTCGGCTATCTGGTCAGGCTACTCAATGAGGAGGTGTTTGCAGTGTTCAAGGGATACATCGTTGCAATGTTGGCCGTCGCCATATCAACGTTGGTGGCAGCTGAGGAACTACCGCAAGGGCCGTTGCTTCAGCGCTTTGGTGATGCCATTAATGAGTTGCCCAAACCAGCATCGCCCCCAGAGGCAAAAGCTACTCCACGCGAATTGCGCATCGAAGGCCAAGAGGCGCTCAATCACCCTGGCAGACCCGCCATGCGCGATATGGAAAAAACTGGCAATCCAAGCATCGACAACATGCATGCGCGTGATAGAGATGCCTGTAGAAGAGTTCAAGCGGCAGCATTAGGGCAGGGAAGAGGTTTGAGTTTGGTTTGTGAGTAAGAGGGGGCTACTAAGATAATAGTGTCACCCGCTTGAACTCGACCACCCAGACCCACGGGTTGGTTTCCCACGACTCGGTGCCGTTGATCGAAGTCCAGAGATCCCGGAAAGCGAAACCGGCGGGTCGATCCACGCCGGTGACTTGGAACGCCTCAACTGCGCTAGTGCATGCGCCCTCGGCCTTGGCCTGGTCCTCGGTGATGTCCTGCAGCCGCTCGACGCGCACGGCGGTGATCTCCAGCAGGATGCGGCACGCAACCCGAGGCATGTGGATGCTGGGTTTGTACTTCAGGCCGAAGTCCTTCCTCGCCTCGTCGCTGTGTGACCCAGGTCGGAAGCGTAGGCGTAGCGCTGGAGCGGGCCGTCCGGGTCTGGGCGATGCTTGACACCGGTGCCGCGCAGATCGATGAAAGTCTCACGCATCCACAGCCGATCGCCGGGCTGGCCATGCGGGCAAAGGTCATTGGCTCTGTCGGCCACGAACTCGGGGGTGAAATCAATCAACCACTTCGAGGCGGCGCCTTTGACTGGCCGGCGCGTGACTGTCTTCCGGCCTTCTAGGATGGCGCGCACCATCGGCGCCGAGAACAGGATGGGGCGTTCTTTGACTGCGATCATGGATTCACTCCGTGCCCATCAGATAAGTGGGCTCAGTTGCTTCTGCCAGCCAGTCGCGGAGACAGCCGCATTCGGCGTGCGTCGGATCCTCATCAGTCCACTGCCGGTCGAGCATAGTTTCGCTGGTCAGCTCGACGTCCCAGTCTGCGTATTCGGCAGGGTCATCGCCGTTCATCTCTGCCAGCACACGCCGGGCTTCGTCTTCGCTGGTTGCTGCTACCCAGTCTTGATCGCCGACGCTGTAGCAGCGCAGATCAGGGCGTGCAGGTTGTGGACCGTTCAGTTCGAACTCAGCGCTTTGGTTTTCTGTGGTCATGACTTCGTCCTTGCCGCTATAGCGGCTGACTTTGAAAGGGGAGGGGTTAGGGGGCTAAACAGAGGGTGATCTGAGGATGAGGAGTCAGACAGTCAGGGAAAAATCATTTCCATTTTAAGAAAACTCCTACAGTTTTCGGTCTGGCGATATTCATATGATATTTCTTCTTTGAATTAGCAGAGCGCAACATGCCTAACAATCTTGAGGCTTTTATCGTCCGCCTCCCACGCCACCTTCATGCGAAAATCAAAGCCACAGCAAAGGCAGACAGACGAAGCATGAACAATGAAATTGTCGGGAGGCTAGAAAGGTCTTTTGAGTCGGATCGGTTAAATGATGCAGAGGACAGCATCAACATTCTGCTGCTGCAGCAAATCGAGCGGCTAGAAAAGAAAATCAAAGCTTATGAGCGCGCTTGTAGCTATTCAGAGGTGTGAGTTTCCTCGCGCTGCTCATATATCCTCCCGCGCTACCAGATCATGGGCATTCACAACAGGCTTCGGCGTGTAGGTCAGCGTGCCGTCGAGGATCGCTTCTTTGATGGCGTTGAACTCCCAGGCGTAGTGCTGGGATTCGACGTAGACGCGCATGCCTTCGCGGTAGTCGTGCTTCTTGCGCTTGATGAACGCTTCGGCTGCAGCATGGGTGAGGTGAGCGTTGATATATTCCCAGCGTTCATCCCATCCGGTGACGGTATGATCTTCCAGCTCGCCAAGGACATACCACTGATCCGACTCGTCGGCTTTCATGAACTGGCACTCAGACCAATCCTGCATCTTTTTATTGAGCTGGCTTTTCTGGTAGCTGGAAAGGTCGCTCCAGTACTTTTTTATCGAGTAGGCGGCTGATTCACCGCTATCCCAATAAACCATGCGTTGTTCGGTGTAGTCCATGTCGAGCCCGCAGACGATGCGGCGCGCTTCGACAATAAAGATGGCGGCAGCCGTGCAGTGATCTCTGACACGTTCGCCGTTGCAGTCGTAGCGCAGGCGGGTCACGAAGTCGGCCCAGGTAGCAGCGTCGAGGCGGTGACCGGTTGCCAGGCTCGGCACGGGCTCAGCGATTTGGTGTTCTTCAGGCATGCCGGGTTCCTTGCCGCTATAGCGGCTGACTTTGAAGGGGGAGGGGCGAAAACTATTGGAGTGCCTTTTTAAACGTGTAAAAACAAGGCGCGCCAAAAAGTGTTCGTGAAAGCGCATCGCCTCGCGGGATATTTATTGCGTGCTGGCACATTGCATGTATATTTTCGCGCAGGAGATTTCCATCTGGACTGGGAGAAAAATTAAATGTCTGAGAAAAAAAATGATGCTGCGGAGCTCTGGGAGCAATTTATGGCGGCTACTAAAGCATCGAAAGCTGCCCCCGTTTCGGGCCTTTCAGTGCCGCCACCACTCCCACCGATACCGCAACTTGTCCCTGCTAGTCCTACCGTTAAAGGGTTGTGGTATAACCAGAAAGTTATAAAGTTAGATGGGTGGGTATTTGATTCATGTCGTTTCGACAACTGCAAACTCATAATTGAAACTCCTAACTTTGAGTTGAAGAATTGCTACTTGGACGATACTAATATCATCGAGGTGAAAGGCAAGCTCGTGAACGTCGTAAAGTTCTTAAATATGCGTGGTGATTTGTCTGATCATCCAAGCTACTTGCCTGTACATAATGAAGATGGAACTGTGACGATTGGGGGTTAAGATGGAACTTAAAGCGGCTGCGACAGTGGACGTATCCCCGAAGGGTGGGCAGATAGCAATTTTTTTGCTGTTAGCATTTAGCGCGATATCATTTGGTGCTTCAGTTTGGTTATACATGGGTCAGAAGCCATTTATACTTCCGTTGGCCGGATCAATCGTATTTCTCTTAATTGGAAGTTTTTTTTGGATCGTATCTCATAGGAATGAGTCGCTGAAGAGCTCCCATCCTTTCACGCTCAATTTAGGCGAGGGAGAAAAATCTTTAGTGATAAGCGCTGACGCAAGATCAATGCCTGCGATTAATTATATTAAAAGCATGCTTGATTATTACTCTACTGTTTTTCATCGTGCTCCATTACCGGTTGCAAGTGGTATGATAGATGATAAAGGCCAGCCTATTTCTGGAACTGAGTCAGAAGCGCAGGCAGTTACCGATAAGGCACACGAGCTGGCTCAGCAACAATGCGATGCGCTAGTAAGGAGTAATGATTTTCAAGGTGGAGATAGTAATGCTCAGGCTTCGCCGATAGTTTCCAACTTGGTATAAAAAACTGCAGCAATTATGCCGCGTTTGATTTTCGCATTTCGACTCCCCACGGATCGTTGGCCCTCGCCAGCGCGGCCATCGGCGGCGGACTGACGCTGTTGCCGCACATGTGCACCTGCTGAGTCTTAGTGAACGGTTTGCCGTCGGCACCGTGGCTGATGATGTAGTCAGCCGGGAAGCCCTGGGCCTTGTACAGCTCGGCCGGCTTCAGCATCCGCAGGCAGATATCGACGATTGCGTAGGGCGTTCCCTTGACCATCACGGTGACCATGGCCAGGCGGTCCTTGGTGGTTATCGTCGGCGCCGGAGAGTCGCATGCGCTGATGTTCTCGGTACCGTAGTAGCTGATCAGGAAGGCGGCAACGCGCAGGGCGCCCGCTTCATGCTCTGGAGAGAGGGTGAGCGACACAAGCGAGCTCTTGCCACCGCCGCCGGCTGTGATGGTCGGCGCCGGCTCTTCCAGGCCCTGGCCAATGCTGCCGCCGAATGCCCGCTCCATGAATGCGCTGGCCAACCCGTGGTGCTGGCCGCCGGCGCTGATGGTGTGCAGGGGATCATTTACGTCCCGGGCATCGCAGTTGCCGCGCAAGTGCACCAGGTTCGCCGCCACCAGCTGCTGCTGGCTGCCGGTGTTGGTCACCGTGGTCATGGGTTCGTGCATGCCCTTGGCGTGCGTGGTGTTGAATCCGCCATTGGCCTGGATCATCACCGCGGCGCTGACGGATTGCCCGCCGCCGCTGGCAGTGACAGTGCCGATCGGGCCGCAGATGTCGTTCACCCCGTGGGATCGGCGTTTGTTCGCGCCAGAACCTTCCCCGTGACCGGCCTGGACGATGCAGGCGGAAGCCAGAGCTCGGTGGTTCTGGGTCATCAGCGTGCCCACCGGCTGGTCCATGCCCACCGGCTTTCCTGAGTACTCCGGGCCACCGGCCCCAACCATCAACGGGCTGATCAGCGTCAGCTCGCCGCGGTTTGCGCAGGTCACTGTCGGCAGCGGTTCGAGTGGGTCGTTGATTCGGTCGCTGCCCTGGTGCGTTGCCGGTGCGATGATAGGGCTGACCACCGAGAAGGCGCCGCCCTTTGGGTAGGAGGTGATGGTGCGCAGCGGCTCGTCGGCCGATTGCACAGTCTCGCCTGACCAGTTGGCAATCGGCACAATGAATGGTGCCGCGCTATCGATGACGAACTTCCTCATGCCCTTGGCAACGCGCCGCAGGGTGGCCGGGGCCAGGTCTTTCTTGCGGCCGAAGATGCTTTTACCCAGGTCGCTGAAGTCGATACAGTCAGCGGCGGTTTTCCACTTCTGCTGGCCCTTGGCGGGGTTCTTGGCGTGGGTCGGCTCGGGCCAAACGATTGGCTGGCCGTCGCACCGGGCGATCATGAACAGGCGTTCCCGGCTGGTCGGCGCGCCGAAGTCGCAGGCCTTGATGACTTTCCATTCAACGACGTAGCCCATGCCCTCGAGCAGGGCCACGAAGCGGCGCCAGGTCCGGCCGCGCTGCTTCGGGTCAGGGATTAGGAACTGCTGGCCCACCGGCACAACCTCACCAGGTGCAGCAATCTCGCCGCCGAGCTTGACCACGCGGCCTGTGGCCTTGTCGCGCTTGGCGATCAAGCGGCCCCATTGCAGGATCTGTTTCACGTTCTCCAGGCTGATCACCCGAGGCCGCTTCATGCCTGCCCACTTTAGGCCGATCCATGAAAGGTTGCGGATCTCGCGCTTGCGCGGCTGGCCGCCGGCCGCCTGGGAGTGGTGGGTGCAGTCCGGCGACATGTGGAACCAGCCCACGGCCTTGCCTCCGCACTCGGTGTCTGGATCACCTTCGAACACGTCGGTAGTGAAATGCTGGGCGCCGGGGTGGTTAACGGTGTGCATGCTGATCGCTTGCGGGCTGTGGTTCTTCGCGACGTTCACCGCGCGGCCCAGGCCCATTTCCAGCCCGGTACCGGCGCCGCCACCACCACAGAAGAAGTCGACAACGATCTCATCGTCCTGAGGGTTGAAGCCGAGTCCGTATTGGGTTTTGAAATCGAAGGGGTGTTTCTTCTGGTGTGCGGACATAGGGGATCCTCGCCGGCTGGCGTGATTTATCGTTTTAGGGTAAAGAGTTACGAAGTTAACAAGGAGCGAGGGCAAGATGGCACTATTCGAAAAGCTATTTCGGGCAAAAATACAAGAGCTAAGAACGATGTTCTTAGCAACTGGAGGGCTAGATCATAATGGTGAGAAGGGGAGTTTTAGAGAAACTTTTGTCAAGGAGCTAATTCAGCTTTTTTTACCAATTCAGTTTGGAGTTGGTTCGGGTGTGATCATCGATCTTTGGGGGCGACAAAGCCCTCAGGTTGACCTCCTAATATATGATCGCAGAACAATGCCTCCAATTTTGGAAACTGATGGGCGCGGTATTTATCCATTTGACTCGGTTCTTCGAGTGTTGGAGGTGAAAAGTAGTTTAGATGACAGAGGTCTTAAACAGTTTTCCGAGTTGCTTTGGAGATTAAGTCCTAAAAATCCGCATGGATTGAAAATGTCTCAGGTAGGAAATCTTGAAAATGGTAAGATGTTTTATCCGCTTTGCTGTTTGTTTGGCTTTGGATCTAAATTAAAGACTTTGCCCGAAAGGTGTAGGGCCGATAAAAATATATCGATTAGCTCAAATATGGTGTTTGTCGATGGTGTTGGATTATTCAACCCATCTTTTCCAGCGTTTATGACTTTTGAAGATTATGACTTTGGAGTTAGCATGTTTATAGGGTGGCTCCTCGAAACTATTGTAGAGACTGCAAATTCAAGGGCTGAATACAATCCACAACCTTGGCTATTAACTATCGGCAATTTGGGCGAGACTTCGCGTTAGTCAATCTCCGCAGAAGCAGTCAATGTCTTCAGCGAGATAGTCAAAATCGAAGTCGGTCTGTCGTGAGCGCTGCTCGGCAGACCAGCCCATCGTCTTGTAGTCGGCGCGATCCTGTCGGAAAACCTGGCCGAACCGCTCCTCAGTACCTGACCACCAGATCACCCGTGACGGGTCATCCATGATGGTCCTGATCAGCTTGCCTTCGTTCTTCTTCCAGCACAGGTCGCAGTTTCCGAAGTCTGAATCCATGCCGAGGTCGAACGGTTGGTCCGCCCAGAAGTCGGCGACGCCTTCCTTCGTGATGCCGGCGGTGTAAGAGGGGCAAAGGTTGTCCCAGCGGGTGCCGCCGCGTTCGTTGGCGGCCATCATGCGGTGATAGCGCTTAGGCTCGTCGTAGCGGATGCCGACAACGCAATCCCATTCGTCGTAGCCCAGGGCGCGCATGTGCTTCTCGCCGATCTTCACCTTTAAATAAGCGGTGCACATGTTGTTCGAGAAGTTCGGCAACACCGGCGGTAGGTTCTTCACATCTTTCCGGTATGCCGCGTAATACTCGAGCATCATCGTGAATGGCTCGCCGTTGCGGCTGGCGGTCTCAAAATCAACCAGCTTGTACCAAGGCGCGTCATCCGGCTGACCGTACACACGGCACCACTCCATCCAGACGATTGCTACGTTCCAGCGCTTTGCAATTTGGTCGATGAACACCAGCGTTTCCTCGCGTTCCTTACCGGTGTTCTGGAAAAACAGGTGCACGTCCGGGGGCAGGCTGCCGCCGTGCGCTTCGAGGATCTTGTAGACCATGTGCCCGCTAGTGCGACCACCGCTGATGCCGATCTGAGCCGGGCCGGTGATCAGGTAGGGATTCATAATTGCTCCAGACAGCCGATTGCCTCGCCGGCTGGCGTGATTCGTTGATATGGGGTATTACGGGTGACCGGCATGGAGCCGGATCAGGCTGCGTCGAACAGGCTCAGCTGCGATTCAGCGATGACAGGGACAGCGGCTTCCAGCTCTTCATCCTTGCCGAACTCGCAGATCACGATTTCGCACATCGGACTCACGCCTTTCCATTCATCCAAGTAGGTCGAGGTGTCGATGCCACAGTTCATTCCGAGCTCAATGCCGGTCTGTTCAATGAACTTTTGGCACTCCTTGTCGATTTCTACGCTATAGGTCTGGCGACCTGAATACCGGAATGGAGCAGATGTTTGCGGGACGATGAAAGTGCCCCAGTCGGCGATACGGCTCGCCAATTCGATCACCTTGTATTCGAATTTTGCGCCACTGTAGGAGCCCTCAAATACAGATCCTGTCTTGATGGCACCGAACGGAGGATTGGAAATCGCCCAGGAAAATCGGCCAACATCACCGATGCTGAAAACGTCGGATACGATCCACTCGGCTTCAGGCATGACACGCCTGCCCACCTCGGCATATTCAGGGTTCTGCTCAACGCAAACGATTCGCTTGGCGCTGTGCATGCAGGCGAATGAAAGACGGCCGATTCCGGCGCATAGGTCGATAATCGAATCGCACTCAGCAACCTCAATCGAGAGATCGCGAGCCAACCCTTCTGGCGTGAAGAAAGCGCCGGCCAGGCCGTTCATGTTCGTGGCACCCTCATGGAAGTTTTCGAGGATGAACAAGCGATCATCGAGACTGAGGCGTTTATCGCTCTTCACCAGGTCGAGCGCCTGGTTGTGTCGCTTGGCGGCTTCCTTTGGAATTTTCGCCATGGATTATCTCCAGTCAGGCGCCGCCCTCCGGTTACCGGATGCAGCGAGTAGGGTGGGTTATGCGGGTTCGATGATCTCGTCGCCCGGGTCTTTCTGGATGGCGAGCAGGCTTTTATTGCGGAATTCCCGCGCCACGTTTTGCGATATCTCTATTTCGTGGCGCGGCGGATTCAGTAGAGGCTGGCACTTCGCAGCGCCCATAGCGTGAAGGTGATGAATCATCAGCGTCATCGCCTCGCCCTGCTCAGTAATGCCTGACCACTCCATCAGGTCGGCCAGAGCCTGTCGGGTACCGGGGCGAACTCTGAGCCTCAACTCCTCTTCGGCAAGTGCCACACGCTTCCTGGCGGTTTTCGCCGAGCGCTCCTGCACAGTCTTGGCCATGGCCTACCTCTTCTATTCCGCTGGCCGGCAGTGCGAGCCAGGTTTGACGTTTGCGTTGCTGGATGCGGGCTATGCGGCGCATGAAGTCTTGCCCTGGCGCGCTTTGGGGTAGTCGATGCCGTGGGCCGCGATGATCCGCTCGAAGGCCTTGTTGCTGATCGCCAGTTTGCCGCAACACTGGCGCCGGGTGATGCCCAGTTCCAGGAAGGCGCGAATCCGCTCGGCGTACTTCGCGTCGCGCTCTTTATCAATGCCGTGGTGCACCAGGTTTCGCGCGCCGCCCCGGGTTGGCGCCTTGAACGTGATGTCGTACCGCGCGGCATGGTTGTAGATGAGCCGTCGGCTTACACCAAGTGCAGCAGCGACTTCGGTCTGGGTGTGCGTGACGCCGAACTGGCGTATCTGCTCAACCAGCTTGAGGCGGGCCTGGGTGCGGATGTCGTCTTTGTCGAGGGGCAGGGGAGCCGCTTCAACCCGCCGCCGAACAAACGGCTTCGGCGGCGGCGGCATCTGGTTGCTGTAGGTGATGGGCTTGGGCTTGTAGCCGATGGGCGCCGCTTCTTCGATCTGGCCGCCGCTGGCCAGGAATTCGGCGACCTGGGCCGCCAGTTCGTCCGAGGCCGGGCGCAGCGCCTCGACCAGGCTGAGGTGGTTGCTGATCATGCTGCTTTACTCCTGAGCGCCGCCTCGTACCCGTCGACCAGCAGCTTGAATTCCCAAAGGTCTTCTTCGAGGCTTTCGATATAGTCGTTATCCCGCTTGAACTCTTTCCACCAGAGCTGGCGGCCCACCGGCTTCAACAGCGGGCAGTACATCCCGATGTGCCACCACTTGCGGTCGGTTATCCACATGCAGCCCTGCACCTGGTCAATCACCTCGCTGGCATCGTTGTCGATGTGAAAGGATCGAAGCTTGTCGGGCGCCAGGAAGCACTTGTATTCCGAGCCGCCGTCGTCGCCGATGAATCCATCCGCGCTGGCGCCGAACACGCCGTCGTCCGTTTTTACCAATCCGACCTGGGTGACGATGAGCCCGGTCTGGATTTCGTGCTCCATTCGCGCTTCGGGTTCCAGTTCGTGCCCCCGGCGCATTTGCCAAGTCTCGAACCCACCATCTAGCGGAGCGCCGCCGATACGTTCGACCGCCAGCTCAAAGGCGTACGACAGGGCGGCATTCGACGGTTCGCCAACCTTCTCGCCGTCCAGTGCGCGCAACACAACTTCAGCCCTTGGCGCGGCCTTGTAACCGGCCAATTCTCGCGAGCGGGCCTCGCTGTGTCCGTTCAGCATCGCATTCACATAGGTTTGCTGCTGCGAGGTCAGTCCGTTCACCTTGGAGCGGGCCGTGCTGAACATGCTTGCGGTGATGACGCCGGCGCGGGCCTGCAGCCACTCGGCAGAGCCTTGCGTGCAACTGACAATAATCATTGGCTTGCTCCTTCTTGAGGCGCGGCGCTGAGTTGTGAGCCGCGAGTGGTAACGGCGACTTTCAAAGCCTCGTAGAGGTCGGTCGCTGTCTTATTGTCGGTGGCTTTCAGGTCCTGAGAGGCCTTGACGCCCGCTTGCCAGATTGCCGTGAGCGACTCTTTGGAGTCAGCGGCGTAGGCTTTTGGGATCCATTCGTTCATCAGCTCCCCAAGGCTTTGAGGTTGGCCCTCGTCGCCGTTGCCGTCGTTATCCTCGTTAGTCAGCACGACGTTGAAGATCATCATCGTCAGATAGCGTCGGGCATAACTGAAGGTTGAGCCGCTTGCGTGAACACCCGTCTTGTTTACGCTTCCCTTGATGCCGGCCGAGTCGATTGGCAGGTCGACGTGGTAGGTCTTTGTGTGCCCGGCCTCATGCATGCAGTCGCATACGGTGCGGATGTGGCCAACCAACGGGCTATCACCGGTTCCAAACGACAGTGAAAACCCGTGGAGCGTGTAGACCGGGGAAATCTTGCGATCAATCGACTCAAGCGCGGCATAAGCGCTATTCGTTTGGGCGTTAAACTTGTCACGAAACACCGGGCCTATTTCAGCTTGGGCGCGGACCATAGCGGCGTTGAAGGCTGCCGCCGCCGTACGATCTGTGTGGCGCTCGTACATCTCCATCATCTTCTGCATTTTGTCTGCATCGAATGCCGGGTCGGTTGCGGCCCGCTGGATCATTGTCAGCATCGCGGTTGATTCGTTGGTGGCCGCCGGGCTGGCGACCTGCCGAGTCTCGGTGCGCTCGGCCAGGGCTGAGTTAGTCATGGCAACCTCAGAATTGAATGGATACGTTCGGCACTTCGCCGCGGGCGATCTTCAAGACGATGGCTTTGGCCAGCTCTTCGCTGATGTTCATGTCGATCAACGCTTGCTTGGCCTCGCCCAGGATTTTCGACTTGTGCGCGACGTCAGCCTGGCGCACCTGCTGCTGTCGCAGGATTTCGTCTGCCGCTGCGTTCGCCCGGGCAACCTCAGCCAGTCGAGCCTGCTCCACGGCTTCCTCTTGTCGGCGGATGGCCGCGAGTCGGTCTTGCTCGGCGCGCTGCTCGGCAGCCAAGCGGCTTGCTTCGGCCTGTGCAGCTGCTGCGCGGGACTGTTCGGCTTGCAGCTCCAGTTGCAGGCGCTGGCGTTCGGCGGCAGCCTCTGCATCCAGTGCGGCCTGTGCGGCGGCGCGCTTAGTGGCGGCCGCCTGGTCCAGCAGTTCCTGTTCACGCCGTGCGGCAGCTTCGCGCTCTGCCTGGGCCTGCTGCTCGGCCTGGAGCCGGGCCTGTTCGGCGGCTACCCGTGCAATCTCTGCATCGCGGTCGCGCTGGGCCTGGGCTTCGGCGGCGGCACGCAGGCGGGCCAGCTCTTCCTGCTCGGCTTCATACTGGATGCGCTCATTGAGCAGGGTGCGCAGCTTCGCCAAGGTCTGGTCCTTCGCCTGGGCGGCTTCGGCCAGGAACTCTTCCCAAGCATCGTTGATTTCAATGGCTTCGAGGTCGGCGATCAACTGGGTAACTATGGACGCCGAAGGTGTTTCGCCGAACAGCGCCATACCCTTGATCTGCTGGATGCCTTCGTTGTGCTTGGCAACCCGCGCATGTTCGGCCGCCTGCCAATCATCCAGCGGCTGCCGCACCTCCTTCTGCCATGACTCCAGCGTGTCCCATACACGCTTGCGTTCGGCGTCGATCAGCTTCGGGATCTCCTTTTGCTTTGCGGAAATCTCTTTGCCTACCGCTTCAAGTGCGTTTTTCGATTTTGCGATCTGGTGCGCCATCGATGCATAAGCTTTGCGGCCTTTGTCCGTTTTCAGGTCGGGAAGCACTTTTTTGAATTCGTCTACCTTCGCGCGGACCTGCTGAAGCCACGGGTCAAGTCCCTTAACGGTGCTGAATACGGTCAACGCTGTTTCTTTCGGCGGTACGACTGCCAGTTCGGTTTCTGCGGACATGAGGAATCCTTGCCGCGATGCTCGCAGCGATTGAAGGTGTTGGTTATTGAGTGATTCGATCAGCGAGTGCGCTGAGCAACATCAGGAAGGTGCAGACGAAAAGGGCAGAGAAAGAGCCGCGCCAGATGAGTAGGCGCCGGGTGCGCTGGTGGCTGGTCATGGCGCAACCTGATCGGCTATCTGGCAGTCTGCGGCAAGCCTCAGAAGGTTGCGGGTGGTCGGCTGGAAACCTTCGGTGTTCGGGTACATCGCGAATTTGTGGTCATGTGGATATTCCTCGAACGGACCGTGCCAAGGCCACATCTGAAGCCAGGACGCCCACACCGTATAGGACTCGTTGCTGTCGCCACTGTACGAGTCGTATTCACCACCGACGCTCGGGCAATGCCGAACATTCGAGTTTTCATCGTAAGCAAGCTCCGAATGATCACTGTCAATCCAGGCGCGCCCATAGAGGGATGGGTACAGCCGAACAAGGCGCTTGCTCAGCTTCTTTTCAATGCGCGGGTTCATGGCCGAACCCTCACCGCGATACGCCCGCCCTTGATCGCAGCAGCAAGCTTTGGCGGTAGTGCCGACACAGGCAGGTCTCGCGGCAGGCCGGCGCCGAGGATTGTCAGGCTGCGTTCGATCTCGGCGATCTGTTCGTCGATCAGTGATTTAACCGGTGCAGTGGTCATGCTGCCTCCTTGCGCGAGACCTTATTGAGGCGTGCGCAGTAGTGGTCGAATTCTTTGAGGGTTAGCGACTGATCAACGAGGAACTGAGTGATCATCCGCTGAACAATTACCGCCTCTTCCTGAGTGCTTGCTGCGTGCTTGAGGCTTTCTAGCGCGTCGTCGATAAGGATGTGAGCGCTCATAGGTCACCATCCACGTCGTCTTCGAGCTCTTCCCGTTCTGCTGCAACCGCGTCGGAGGCGTAGGGCCTGAGCAAGTCCATAGCGATCCGTTCCGCGGCTTCGATGGGGCGCTGTTCGCCCATCAGTTCCGCGGCGTGGCCGCGTGAGTCCGCTTGGCTGCCAAGGATTGAGGACAGGAACAGCCGAGCAAGTGAGTCTCGCTCGTCCAGGCCGTCGATTTGGCGCTGGTTCAGGTGGCCTTGAAGGTACGTGCAGTAACGATCAAACGTCACCACTTGCGGCTGGCCGTGGCGGCGCTTCCACTTGATGTCCATCCCGCACACCAACTGTTCCGCCGAATGTTCCAGCCACTCCTGTTCCGGATTCGCGTCGCTGACATCTGGAGGCAACTGAGCGTCGAATCGCTCTTGGCATAATTTCAATACTGCGCTCATGGTCGCCTCCGAGGCGGCTGCGTGGGTTAGTCGGTGTAAGCGACGTATTTGAAGTGGCCGTCTTTAAATCCCGGCATAAATAGGCCTGTCGGTCACCTGACCGGTAAGGTTGTTGGTAGTGGGTGGGGAGGTGTCTATGCGAGGGATAACTGGAAAATCGTCAATCAATAGCGCTATGATAAATTTCAGTTTTTTCAGGGAGATCAATGATGTTTTTAAAGCGAATTTCTGCAGCGCTTCTGCTATTGAGCGTTTCTTCGGTCGTAAGTACCTTGGCAAGCGCAGCAGAGGACGACACCGAAAACGCCGTCAATTTGCTGGCCATTGAAAGCCTTTGCGTCAAGGCCAATCCAGATTCGAATAGCAGCGTTGAGAACGCTTTAAATAGCGATCCGGAGACGACCGAGTCGCTTAGAGCAGAAGTTCGCCGAGTCAAATCTGATCCAGCTTCCAAAGCAAAAATCCAATCGTTGGCGTTCAATATGAGCAACTCTGTCGTCGTATCTAAGCTTCCAGATATGTGCTCGTACTACCTCCCCAAGAAGTGAGAACGCATACCTTATGCTAGGTGTCTCGCACCTGCGGGGTTGGCGTCCGACATCGTTAGAAGGCTCTCATCGCACAGTCAGCCTAAGCTGACCGCAACCGGAGCCGGGTGCCGCCCACCGTTACCGGCGCTTGCTGGCATCGATCTCGACCCAGAGCGCATTGACGATTGGCGTCCTCCATTGCTTGGGGTTAGGCGGTGGTTTTGGCTGCGATTAGCCGCCTGGCCTCAATCTCTTCGTCGAATGACAGAAGGTGAGGCGCTACTAGGTAAAGGTTGAGCAATCGTTCGCCTTCATCCGTTGACCATGTCTGGTCGGCCAAGCGTTTTTCGTCGTACTTGGCATAAGCCAAAAGAGCCGATTCGATAACTCCACTCATGGTTCTGCGCTGGATGCGACCCATCACGTCGAGCATGTACTTAACGCGGGGGCTGATTCGAACGCCGATTTGGGCGCTCCTGGTTTTTACGCCAACCTTCTTGGCCATGACTCTCTCCGTTCGTTGGTTCACCTGTATTCGTCAACACTCATGCCTCCCGCTGGTTGCCGATGGGCGCGGGGGAGGAGTGCTGACGTAATAGAGGTAGTGGGGGGGAAGGGTGAAGGCTTATCGCACTGCTATATTTGAACCAGTTGTTCGAGGCCGAGGAGAGCGAAATGAGCAGGGATGAAAGCAGGTACAAAGCAACTTGCAGCGCTTGTGGTCATGCGGGTGTTCAGGTCAGGAGCTCAGATGACTGGGGGCGTACCGTAGAGTGGTGGGAGGGCTTTGATACCACTCCCGCAAGTGACTACGAGTACTATCGGAAAAGATCTGATGCACTCGTGCCTGTCTGTAAGTGCGGAAGCAAAAACATCGATGTTGGAGAAGTCATACCCAGCTGAAGAGGCTCATCGATATTGGTGTTCACACAGCCAGTTCTGCGCACTCAGCCCGGCGCACCATCCGCATCTGGGCCATTCGCCTTTCCGGCGCCCGGCGATCACGACGCAGGAAGTCGTCACTGATCATCGAGTGCATGGCGATCAGCGCCGCCAGCACAAAGCACACCGGCGTGATGATCTGGCGCTTCATGGCCTCAGCCACCAAAGCAGTGCGCTTCGTCACGCCTAGCTTGAACATTGCATTGGTCAGGCGCTTCTTCACGGTGCCCGCTTCAATGCCTGCTTCCCGGGCGATCTCTTTCGAGGTGAAGCCCTGGGCAATCCAAAGTAGAAACTGAAGCTCTCGCGGCGCAAGGCCACGTCCGAGGTGGCCTTTCCATGAACCGTTGATGATTGTTGCTTCCATCGTGGTGACCCTCGTTTGGTTTCCCGTTAGTCCCTGCTGCCAAGGACTATCGGTGAAACCCCCGACCTCGCTACTGGCGTCAGGCTGGGGTTGTTGCGTCAGCGGTGTGGCCCGTTGCCCGCTGCTGATTGCAGGGCAGGCCGGTCGTCATCGGTGTGGGCTTCGAGCTTCCTACTCACAGCGTCAAACAGCATCTGTTCGCCATGGATCACAGGTCCTTACAACATGCACGCTACAGCTCTGAATGCCCTGGCTGAGTGGGGCAGGGTGCATGAGGTCCGGCGTTCCCAGCCGAGGCTATCGGGACCGCTAATTCTGTTCAGTTGAGTCTCCCTTCTACCGCTGGGATTCGCGGGGCACATTGCTTGCCAGGTCATTCGCGCGGTTCGAGCGTTTCGCTCTCGATCAGCCGTACAGGATGTTCCTGTCGTGGGCGGGCTATCTGACCCGTCTGATCGCCGGTCGCCGGTAGAGGCAATGCGGTCTGTTGGTATTTCTGTATTGCGCTGACTGTTAAAGAGCGGCGCAGCTCTCGCTGCTGGCCGGCGATGTTCGTTGCTGGCCTGAGATGAAATATAAGCCAACTTATTTTTAGCGTCAATAAGCAGGCTTATATATTTTCCTGAGGACGATAAAAAGCCCGCTCACTGGCGGGCTCATCTAGGAATCGCAGTACTCGCGCCAACCGATGCGGACGGCGCCGTCATCCAAATGCTCGATCCTTATGCCTGCGGTGTCGCCGATGTCCTGGATGACCTGGCGCCAGGCTTCAGGGCTTTCATCGTCGCGCCTGGAAACCTCGACCAACTGAATCCTTTGGACCCGTGGAGAGGCGATCAAGCCTTGCAGGCGGCGGCCAACAAGCTCGTAGGAGTTTCGTGGTTTTGATGCGGAGTAGGGTGCCTGGTTCATGCGTCGCTCCTTGCGAATACTGTATACATACACAGTATTTGTACTGACATATCTTGGCAAGAGGCCGGCAGCAAGTTTCATGCATAAATGCATATCTTGACGTGAAGGCGAGAGTCGCCAAGGATGCCTGAACCGCAGGCAAAGAAAAGCCCGCGATGGGGAGTAGCGGGCTTAAAGGGATGTTCACTAGGAGCTGAGGTAACCATAGGTCCTCTACTGTGAAAAGGTTGTGAAAGGTGGCGCTCAGTAGGACGTAGCGATTGCATGAGCCAGTTGCATGTCAGACATCAGTGGCGAGCTGTAGGTCGAGCGATAGTACCTAGATGCTTGCTCAAACTGAGCGCCGCGAATCTCGCCGTCCGATCCGATGAACGCAAGGGCGTCAGCCTTTGCAGGCTTGAAGTTATTCGATGCGAGCATGGTGAACCCGGTAGTGCCTGCAACGGTGTAGGTTGGAGCCATCAGTACAGACAGCATCGAGTTGTTATAGGAGTCATCGGACCCCTCAGAGGCATGAGCGTTGATCGATACCAGTAGGGCTACCGTCATAATCTTCCATGAATCCATTCTTCGTTGCGTCCACTGCGATCAGAGGGGCCACCATAGCAGAGGAGGGCGCTTGGCAGAAACAAGAAGCCCGGCGCTGGGTCGGGCTCGATGATGGCTGCTTATGCTGCTACCGCCAGGGTAACAGCTCTCACAAGCACCAGGATCTTCACAAGGCGGCCTTCAGAAGGACTTTGCATTCGGCGTCGTATTTTTCACGCAGCTTGGCAGTGCTAGCTGGCGTCATCCGCCCAGGTGTCTCTTTGTGCAATTCCACCATTTTTTGCGCAACTTCTTCCTGAGCCTGCGGGGTATAGCCAGCATGCACCAATAGTAAATAGGAGGCTCTTGAGGACTGACTGCGGCTTATGTCTGGCTGGTCACCAGCTACTGAAAGCACTTCGTAGTAGGCCGCGCAGTGGAGATCTCTCTCTTTTGGGGTTTCTGCTTGGGCGGTTAAGGAAATGCAGGTGAATATGGCGCAGAAGGCCAGTGGCATCGAGGATAGGCGCATGAAAACGAGTCCATTCGAGAGGGGCGAAGATTTTATCAGCTCAGATGACAGAAACAAGAAGCACGGCGCTGGGCCGGGCGTCGGGATGAGCTCGGTGATGTTGGCTTACTTAATTACTTTCGGCTTCTTAGGTGAATACATCGTTCCGATCTTCAAGGCCTCGTCTTTTCCGCCCTTGAGCATTGGCGCCTTCTTCAAAATGTACTCAGGAAATTTCGTAACCAGATAGTCGTACCTAAACCACCTTCGGAACTCACCAAGGGCGTCATTGGGGTATGCACTGGCTTCCTGCGGATTGCTTTTTGCCTGAGGGTATCTGGGCGGATAATTATGCTGGCACGGTACGCGCTCACCGTAAATGGATGAATAGTTGAATTCTTTCCAGTATTTGGCCCACATCTGCCCAACGCTGATGTCTGGAATGGTTTTGTCGTTCACCGTCAGGTCAGCGTTTATCAGATCGACTATCAGGCCAGTTATCTCATTGAAAATAATGAAATAACCCAGGGGGGAAGAGTTATTTAGGATTGAAACTCGTTCGTTATGGTATTGCCACTTATCACCAGGCGTATAATTCAGCGATTCATAAATGAACCTGCGCAATCCAAGAGTTGCGAATGCCCTTTACGTATCCCTTGCCTGCTGATTGGGAGATCGGGACTCAAAGGCGTAGTACTCCAAAATTGCCATGCAGACCACGTCTGGATACGCATAGTGCGGCTGACCATCTCGCATGACCTCGATATAAAGAGATCGGTCGGTGTAGCCCTGGCCAAAAAGGTACGTTTTGATGAATGAAATCCGATCTTTTGTGATCACTTCGTCATCAAAATGCTCTACCCATTCTTGAGATATCTCATGTAAGGCTTTTCTTGGCGCCCCGGCGGCAAGAGCTAATCCGCGCTGGGTGAGGAATGGTATTCCGTTTTCCAGAACGCCCATCTCTATTCCGTTTACATCTCTTTGAACCTCGACTCCCAGGTCCAAAACAATCTGTTTGGGGGTGGCGTTCTTGCCTTGATTTTTCATCATTAACTCCCTGATATATAAGCAAAAGGACATGGCGTTCAAGATGTCCAATATTGCTAAGCCAAAACCTTGATATAGCCCTTAGAAATCCACGCCGCACCACCTACTCATCCCGACCTCGCACAATCCTTCCCGCCTTCACCTCATCCGCGCGCACCATAGAAGTGGTTCAGCGCTATAAGCTCAACCACAGCCACGAAAACGCACAAAGCAATGAAATTAGGACTGAATACCCGCTTGCGATTCGATGATCCCCCGCCTGACCAGTTCGCACCAGTATAGATAGTGAGTGCTGCAACGAGTGCGAGCAGAGCATAGGTCCAAGCCTTGCTCCAAAAGCTCTGCTCTCGCCATGCACTCACTGGTCTTGCCATCCACGGTAAGGGCAATTCATCGCTTTGAGGCGGCGTCTAAGCGCTGGAGATTCAGAGGAGTCGTAAACCCATAGACCAGAGTAGGCATGTGGGGAGAACTGAAGTACGTCTCTAACAAACGCCTCACTTGCGAGCCTCTGGAATTCCCGACATTGCTCAACTCGCTCGGCTTCCGTTGCTGGCATTGGCATGGCTTCGATTTTCTTTTCGTACTCGGTTTTTTCAAATAGCTTGCTGTAGCAGCCTGTGACAAATAGTGGCGCGACTATCAGTGCCGCGACCCGTAAGGCGTTCATTCCACATTCCCTTGTGCATACGAGTGCTGCTCAGCTCGCAGTAGTTCGATTTAGGTTGCCGCGTAAGACAATGCGCCTACTCGGGTTTGGTCCGGATTATTTGGCCCGCCTTCACCTCATCCGCATACCCGGTCAGTCGATCCTCGTCCGCTTGAAGCACCGTGCACATCTTCAGAACGGCCTGGGCGTCCGCCTCATTGCCGGCAAGGCTCAGGCGCTCTGCAATCCTCATTAGCTCTACGGCTGACCACTTGAGGTCGGAGGCGACGCCTTGCAGGTCGCGCTTAAGGTCTTGGTTGGGTTTAGTGAGGGGCATGGTCAGGTATCCCGTTTAGCTCGGCCATTCAAAATCCACTGCACAAAGCGGCCGGTGACCTTGTCGTACAGAACCGACAATAAGAGTCCTGTTATCACAAGGTAGCTACCATAAAAGACTGCAGGGTACTGTTTGACGCGATATTTATTCCAACCAATCACATCGATCCAACGCTCAAAAAAGCGCGCTGAGCTCAGGTATGACCCGCTCATATCGTAAAGGCCAATAGCCAAGATAATCAGGCCAGCGAGCAACAGAACCGTGCCTATACGCTTTGTGACGGTATTCGTGAATTGTTCCACGTTAACCTCCTGTCAGCCGGCCGTGCCAAGAGGCACTGCCAAGGCACTTCCTTGATCAGTAAAACTTTTGCAGCGCCTGCACGACCACGCCTACGATCCTGCAGTTCTCGTCGACCGCTTCGATCGGGTAGCTCGGATTCAGCGGCTTCAGGAACAGCCGACCTCCGTCGCTGACCAGCTTCTTGAATGTGGCTTCGTTGCTGTCCGGAAGCTTGGCCACCACCAGCTTACCTGGTGCGACTTCAGCCTCGGTGTCCACAAGGATTAGCGTGCCCTCGGTAATGCTCTGGCCGGCGGGCGCCGTCATCGAGTCGCCTTTGACTGTCAACCAGAAAGCGGGGCCTTTGGCGTCGTACTCCGAAAACTCATACGAGTCCGAGATTCCGGTCGGGTAGGGCTCAACGGCTTCCGACCAGGCGCCGGCGGCAACCCAGCTGACTACTGGGTAGCGGAATGATTTGGTGGGCTGGGCGGCAACTGAAATGTTCGATTCCGAGGCGCTCACTCTAGTCATTGGACCGGTGTTTTCCGAGAGCCAAATAGCGTTCACACCGCACACGTGCGCGATCTTCGGGAGGTGTGCGCTTTGAAGGTTTTTTCCGGTCTCCAGCTGGGAGATTACCGGCTGCTCAACACCCACTTTTAAGGCGAGAGCCTTCTGCGTCAGCTTGGCGTGGTTGCGTGCGGTTTTGATTCGTTCGGCGAGTGTGCTCATGAGCTGAAATTTATAAGTTCCCTTATTGCCTTGCAAATAAGTGTCCTTCTACTTAGGATATAAGCATGCTTATCAGGAGGGCGCTCTTATGACCCCTATCGAAAGGCTCGTCGACTTCTTCGGCGGGCAAACCAAAACAGCTTTGGCGCTCGACGTCTCGCAGGCCGCGGTTTCGTACTGGGTTTCCGGGATTCATCCGATGGGCGCTGAAAAAGCATTTAAGGCTGAAGAGTTAACCGGCGGACAGATAACGGCTCGCGAGCTGTGTATGCGCCAAAGAGACATCCAGTCGGTCGCCTGACTCCCGCGCTCACTTGATCCGTGTAGCCAGTATCGGCCCAGACGGTCTGCGAAGTAAGAAACCTGAAGTTGCTGGAGTTTTATCCAGTGGGGTTTGAGAGGGGCGAAATGGGGAGCAGGGCGGGGAGGTTGGCGCTTCCGCACCGAATTCCAGGCAAAAAAAAGCCGACGTACGAGGTCGGCTTCTTCAACAGCTTTATGCGAGAGAAATCATGCCAAACATTGTTGCGTTACACAACCCTCGGGGATTCACCCGTATGGACAATAGCCTTATGGAGGCTTTGGCTACGGTTGATCTGCCAGCGCGTGAACTGCGCGTTCTAATGGCCATTGCACGCCAGACCATCGGCTATCAACTGGAAACCAAACGCCTGACTGCCGACGACATCGGCAAACAGACCAACTTGCGCCGCGACGTTACGTCGAAGGCGATAAGCCACCTTCTTGAGCGCCGAATAATTTTCCGCGTTGGCGGGAGCCGTGGGGATATCGGCATCGCGCCAGTCCGTGAGTGGTCTTTCTTCGAAGAAAAACAACAACGTCTCACTGAGACCAAAACGTCTCACTCAGCCAATATCGTCTCACTGAGACCATCTGCGAGTGAGACCAAAACTGCTCACTCCCTTCTTTATACAAAGAAAGAACCCCTATTAACTCTTTCTTCGAAAGAGATTAATCCGCCCCAGGAGCCAGTCGAACCTCCGAAGCCTGATCGCAAGACTCCGTTCGGCATGGCGCAGTTGTTGGCCGACAACCCGCACAACGTCCCTGAGCAACTGCTGGCCGACTGGCTGACACAGCGCAAAGCCAAGCGCGCCGCAGTGACCGCCACCGTCTGGGCGACCGTGAACACCGAGCTGGCCAAGTGCGCCGAGGCCGGGATCACCGTAGACGATGCCATCACCGAAGCGCTGAATTCGGGCTGGCAGGGTTTCAAGGCTTCCTGGGTGATCAAGCGCCTGGCGGAATCCGCACCGGTGTCGGCCCCCCAGTCTCGCCACACCGGTTTTGCTGACCGCAACTACACCGATGGCCTGATTCAGCGTGAGGACGGTTCCTATGCGATCTGAGCCCGCCCAGCAAACCCCAGAACTCCCGCCGGGGACACGCATCCAGCCCGCTGAATGCGAAACCCACGGCCACTACGACCAGAAGGTTTTTCCGGTGCTGGGCAAGGAGCTGAAGAGCGGTTGCCCTGAGTGCGGACGGATTATTCGCGAGAAGGCCGACGCTGCTGAGCTGGCCAACAAGGTGATGGAGTTGCGCATGTCCATGGAGCGCAAGCTCGGTGCCGCGCTGATCCCCAAGCGCTTCGCCAGCAAGACCCTGGACGGCTACGTCGCCACCACCACGGAGCAACGCAAGGCGCTGAACACCTGCCGCCGGTATGCCGCGGAGTTCGCGCAGATTGCCGAGACTGGCCGCTGCCTGTTGCTGCTGGGAAAACCCGGTACCGGCAAGACGCACCTGTCCGTGGCGATTGCCAACGAGATCATGGCCAGGTCATCTGCGACGGCTGTGTACCGCACCATCGGCGCTGTGCTGCAGGCCATCCGCGCGACGTACGACCACTCCAGCGACCAGAGCGAAAGCCAGATCCTGTCGAGCCTGATCAGCCCCTCGCTGCTCATCCTGGATGAGATCGGCGTCAGCAAGGAGAAGCCCAGTGACTTCGAGTTGACCACGCTGTTCGCGATCATCAACGGACGCTACGAAGAGCTGCGCCCGACGGTGATCGTTTCCAACCTGGACGGCCAGTCGCTGCCGGCCGCCATTGGCGAGCGCTGCATTGATCGGCTGCGGGAGGGCGGGGTGATCGTCATTCCATTTGAGTGGGAATCGCAGCGCGGGAAGGAGGGTTTCTGATGTCCGACAAAATCAGCGTCAACTGCCAGGCCAAGCTCTCTGAGGCTATCACCAAGTTGAGCGCCATGTACCGCGACAAGAAGTTCGTGGTGGTCTCCCTGCGCGCTGGCAAGGACCGCACGCTTGACCAAAATCGGTTGTGGTTCGGGATGTACAAGCGCATCGCCGAAATGACCCAGATCGGTGACGCGGCTGACGCCCGGCGCTATTGCAAGCTGCACTTCGGCGTGCAGATCCTGTTGAACGAGGATGCCGGCTTTCAGGCCGAGTGGTACCGGGTCATGCGCCAGCTCCCCTACGAAACGAAGCTGGCCTTGATGGGCGAGTGCCACTTGTTCGGCCCCGACGGTTTCCCGGTGACCAGCCTGTTCAGCCGCGCCCAGGGCATCAATTACACCGACCGCATCGCCGCCTATTTCACAGGCCAAGGAGTGGTTTTCACTGATCTACTCAGCAAGGAGGCTGCATGATCGCCAAGCAACCCAAACCGAAGAAGTGCAAGAACCCGGCATGCGGCATCAGCTTCCCGCCGCAGCGCCTGGGCCAGGCCGTGTGCAGCCCGAAATGCGGCCTGGCCATCAAGGACGTGAACCAGGCGAAGGCGCGCAAGTCGCTGGCCCAGGTTGAGCGCCGCGAGATCAAGGCCCGTAAGGAGAAGCTGAAGAGCCGCGGCGAACACATGCGCGAGGCTCAGCAGGCGTTCAACGAATACGTCCGCACTCGGGACCAGGCCGCCGGCCATCTATGCATCTCCAGCGGCAAGCCGTTGGACTGGAGCGGCAACGCAGTCGATGCCGGCCACTACCGCAGCGTTGGCTCCGCGCCGCACCTGCGCTTTGATGAGCGTAACTGCCACGCCCAGAGCAAGCAGGACAACCGGTTCCTTTCCGGCAACGCGGTGGACTACCGGAACGGTCTGATCGCGCGCATCGGCCAGGAGGCCGTCGACGCCCTGGAAGCTGACCAGAGCGTGCGCAAGTACTCCGTGGAGCAGATCAAGGGCATCAAGGCCTACTACAGGGCAAAGACCAGAGAACTGAAGAGGGCTGCAGCATGACCTATCGCAACGTTGTTTCAGCAGTAGTTCGGGCGCTCGCGGCCGAGACCATCAGTTCCGCCGGCGGCTGCGACTTCGAGCCCAAAGTGCAGTGCGCCAAGCAGAAGGGGGAGATCGTCGGCAAGGAGGCTGCGTTTCTCCAGGACTGCTGGGTTTTCGGTCGGCTGCACCGGGCGCTGACGCCGGCGCACTGGCGGGCACTTGTGGCGAAGTACTCGACGCACCAGGAGCGCAAGCACGACGCAATTGCAGAGTTGACCCGGTCTGTGCGATCGCCAGCGCCTGAGCGGTTCCTGCACTGCGCCGTGGTGACTTGGGCGCTGCCAAAGCTTCCCGGAGTAGACGGCAAGCGTTCCACCAATGTGCTCCCGTCCGGCTGGTACGAGATGGACAACTGGTCTGATGAGCCGCACCCGATCAAGACACAGGAGCGGTGGAGACGAGATATTCGAAAGTTGCTGGAACGGGAGGTAGATGAAGCCTTGGTCTCTGTACAGGCCGTCTTGGATGCTGAGGGACTTATTGGGACAAAAGTCGCTTGACTGCGGATGAGCCATTGAGCCATTATCTACCCATCCTGTCATTTCTGCGTTAGTGGAGATGATGACTCGAGCGCCCATAGATGTTAGCGGCCCGAGCGGCGGGCTGTTGATGTTCGGTGGGCTTGTATGGGTAGTTTTCATGTGGTTCCTACAAGCAGTGATTGATACACCTAACGCATCACAACAGTCTGGACAAGAAGGAGGTCGTCGTATGGTTAAATTGATTAGTAAAACCGCGGTAAATTTTGCGGCAAACGCGTCAACAGCCCTCTACGTCAACAGCCTGCCTGCTTTGACCATTCGAGTGCCAAGATTTGCTTCTTGGATACTCAGCCAGTAACACCGTGTCGCTTGTCCGACACACCAAATTCTAGGAACCCGACCATCGTGTCGGGTTTTTTATTGCCCACGGAAAGGGCGATTCAGCAAAGGACTTTGCAGATGTTGAAAGAATTCAGATGTGGTAACTGCAAAAGACTTCTCGCCCGCACGGGTGGGTTTACAGAGCTCCAGATCAAATGTTCCCGATGCGGGACGTTGAATCATGTGAAGGCCGCGAGCCTCGAGCAATCGCCTTTGAGCGACATGAATGCGGAATCCTCCGCTATCAATCATTCGATTCAATAGGTGAAAAAATGTCCCATAGTGGCTTTCGTATTATCCTTTTTAACAGCGCCAATAATGGCACCGCTATCCTACCTCCGCGTAACTGTCTGGTGGCGGGGCAGTATCTCGAATCTCCAAGCAAACGATACAAACTGATCCTAGAGGCTGATGGAAATCTACGGCTCTACGATAACGGCGTTCCAATCTGGGTGGCTGATAGCAGCGTTCCCTACACGTATGTAGACAACCGTCCAAATACAGATTTGGTCACTTGCTTCTACATGCAAGGCTCTGCCTTTTTGGTCGACCGTGTAGGTAGTCGTACCTGGGCAACCAGCGGTGATTGGATTAACGGGGCTGCGGATCGCGCTTACCTGCAGGTGCAAGATGACGGCAACGTTGTCGTTGTAGATGGGGTTCCTCGGTGGGCTCGATTTGGCTTCACCCCGACCGCTGTTCCTACACGTGGTGTGTTCTATCCAGATCACGGTACGGGTGATCTCCCGACTTTCTACACGTATCACTGGAACAACGCTTTTTAACTCGACCAAGAGCCTCGGCATTCGCCGGGGCTTTTTCGTTTTCGGCCCCGCCACACCCTTCGCTCTAAGCAGGGAGTGCCGCCGGGGCTGACCTATTTCAAACATGCCCCACGGAGTCGAGCGCATGGAGTATCTACAGCGCCTGCTCGACAAAATCGACAGGTTCGAATTGCTAATCGCGGGCCTCGTTGGGGCTGTGATCGCCAGCTGGTGGCACAAGGACGACTTGAACGACTGGCGCGCCTGGATGATCTTCCTCATCACGGGCATGGCCTGCTCGATCTACCTCACGAGCATGGTCAGCACCTACCTTGGCGTGACCGAACCGAAGATCGTTGCCGGCATCGGCTTCCTGCTGGGGGCATTCGGAGGCTCGCTCCTGGCGGCCATCAATCGAGCCATCAAATCCGCTGACCTCTGGGCGCTTATCCGCCAGCGGTTCGGGGGAGGCAATCCACCATGAATCTTGAACTGATCAACTCCATCGCCTGCGGCCTTATCGCGCTGTGGGCAGCATGGTGCGTACTGAGCGGGAAGGTGAGGGACGGCATTCTCGGGAAGCTGATCTACTCGACGATCGCGATCAGCGGTTTCGTCGTCATGGCGCGCAGCCAGAACATCTTATTCGGCCCGACCAGTGCTGGACTGACGCTGCATGTGTCCCTGGCCCTGGCTGGTGCTCGCCACATCTTCATGGTCACTTACTGGCAGCGGGTGAAGGTCTGGCTGTGCCGGACGCTGAACTGTGAGCACTGCCTGCACTGTGATAAGGCCCCTGGTGGGGTCGAACGCCGGGGTAAGTAATCCGCGCCACGTTTTAGGATGCGCCAATGCAAGGTGAATTGCGCGAGTCTTGTCGAGTTTTCATGCGCCGCGTTTCTCGCGAATTGCTGAAAGAGAGCGAAGGCACGCGGTCATGAAGGCCGCTGTATAAAAGGTACCGTTAGTGACTGATGCCACGAGGGCGTAGATATCCAAGCGACTTGGGTATCCGCGAGCCACGCAGAATGACCAGATCAGGATCACAGAGAAACCAGCCCCCATGCCGAGCATTGCGCTCAATGCCGTGCTCTGCCATTTGCCTAAAATTTTGGTGGGTTTTGCCATGCGCGCCACTGACAGCGCGATACTGAGTAAAAGGAAAAACGTGGCTATTCCAGCGCGTAGCAATTGAGGGGAGCTTTCCATGCATGCCTTCTATTCAAGGTTAGTGATCGTGAGCCTCTGACGAGACTTGTGCCTCAGTGTAGACACTCCGACCTTTCTGTCCCGACCTATCTCCCTCATTGAGACTCAGTATGACGACCATTGCCTACAAAGACGGCGTGATCGCCTATGACTCCCAGGTAACCCGTGGTGATGTGATCACCTACGACGATTACGAAAAATGCCTTGAGCGCAACGGTGTGAAGTTCTTCTGCTCCGGCGCCGTCTCTGACTATCAGCGCCTGGTTGATGCTTACTTCGGTGCAAAGCCTGAAGGCAACATCGACGTTACGGCCATCGTGTTGGATGGTGAGCAGTTGATGCTGGTTGCAGTGGATGACGCTACTGGCCTGTGGAGGTCGCCGATAATGCTGGATCGCCCTTACGCCATTGGTAGCGGTACGCCCTACGCGTTCGCCGCAATGGACATGGGCGCCAGTGCTTATCAGGCGGTAGAGATGGCCTCCAAGCGCGACACCAGCACCGGCGGCAAGATTCGCAGAGTGTTCATCAAGAAAGACTAAGGATTCCCCATGACAAGCAAGCAACCCGACTGGGAGGCGATCGAACGTGCCTACCGGGCAGGTTCGCTTTCCATCAGGACTATCGCAGAGCGCCAAGGCGTGAGCGACACGGCAATCCGGAAGAAAGCCAAGGTTCAAGGATGGGCGAGAGACCTTTCTGACCAGGTGCGCAAAGAGGTTCGCAGCAAGCTGGTTCGCGGAGAGGTTCGCAACGACCAAGGCGCGAACTGCGAACTTGACGCCGAGATCATCGAAGAGGCCGCAGAAGAAGGGGCCAGGGTGGTTCGCAGCCATCGCCGAGACATTCGCAAGGCCACGAACCTTGCGAACCTGCTGATGGATGACCTGCTCAATACCATTCAGCGCCGCGAAGAGATCGAAGACGCGATCGAGGATGAAACCTCGGAAGACAGCAACGGCATGCGCCGGTCCTCGATGCTCGCTGCTGTCGCGCTACCGAGCAATTCCAAAACCTTGTTTCAGCTTTCCTCAGCAATGAAGAACCTGCAAGTTCTGGAGCGTCAGGCATTCAGCCTGGACGAGAAGGAGAAGACGGACGACGCCGACGAGATCTCGAAGATGATGGACGAACTATCACAGGACGCCTGATATGAAACCCGAGCACATGAAGCTGCTTCGGGATCGGTTCTGGCGACTGAATAATCTCTACTTCATCACCGACAAGCAGGGAAAGAAGGTTCGCTTCCGCATGACGCAGGAGCAGATCGATTACTTCCAGGGGATGCATACCCGGAACATCATCCTGAAAGCTCGCCAGCTGGGCTTTACGACGCTGGTGTGCATCGTCCAGTTGGATGCAGCGTTGTTCGAGGCTGCCAAGTGCGCCTTGATCGCTCACACACTGAACGACGCGAAGCGCCTTTTCCGGGAAAAGGTGAAATACGCCTACGACAATCTGCCGAAGGAGCTTCGAGCTGCCAACCCGGCGCGGAACGACGCGGCCGGCGAGCTGGTGTTCAGCAAGGGCGGTTCGCTTTACGTTTCCACCTCGTTCCGTGGCGGCACGCTGCGCTACCTGCACGTATCCGAGTTCGGGAAGATCTGCGCCAAGTTCCCACACAAGGCGCGGGAGATCGTCACCGGTGCTTTCGAGGCTGTCGCTGCTGAGTGTTTCGTCACCATTGAGTCAACGGCAGAGGGTCGAGCCGGCTATTTCTTTGATTACAGCCAGTCAGCAGAGCGCCAGCAACTGGCCGGGGTGCCACTGGGCCTGCTGGACTGGAAGTTCTTTTTCTTCAGTTGGTGGAATAACAAGGCTTATTGGCTTGATCCCACTGACGTGGTCATCCCGCAGCGCCTGACCGACTACTTCAACGAGCTGTTCGCGAAACACGGCATAGACACGAACCCGGGCCAGCGCGCCTGGTACGCGGCCAAAGAGAAGACGCTTGGCGACGACATGAAGCGGGAGTACCCGTCGATCCCTGTCGAAGCCTTCCAACAGTCCGTCGAGGGCGCCTACTACGCGCAGCAGTTCACCAAGCTGTATGCAGCTCAGCGCATCGGCACTCTGCCCGACAACAACCACCTGCCAGTGATGACCATTTGGGACATCGGCGTTAGCGACTCAACCGCCATTTGGTTTGTGCGCCAGGTCGGCGAGCAATACCACGTCATCGATTACTACGAGAACTCAGGCGAAGGTCTGCGGCACTACATGAAGGTGCTCAAGGACAAGGGTTACACGTACTCCGAGCATTGGGGGCCGCACGATATCGAGAACCGTGAGTTCGGCAGTGATGCGAAGACGCGCAAGGACATAGCCCGAGAGGGTTACGAGATCGATGGCCAGGTTTACCGGATGACGTTCCAGGTTGTCCCGAAGATCGGGGTGGACGACGGCATCGAGCAGGCCCGCGAAATTCTGTCCAAGTGCGCCTTCGACGAATCGAAGTGCGAAGAAGGCATTGCTTGCCTCGAGAACTATCGCAAGGAGTGGGACGACAAGAAGGGCTGCTGGAAAGACAAGCCGCTGCATGACTGGACGTCTCACGGCTCTGATGCATTCCGGTACTTCGCTGTCGCCAAGAGCGCAAAGAAGCCGGTCAAATCAATCAAAATGGGATTCGCACGCTAATGGCAGACGTCACATACACCCGCCCGGAATACGACGCGGCACAGTCCCGTTGGCGGCTGGTGCGCGACGTGTGCAAGGGCTCCGAGACGGTAAAGGGGCGCGGCGATGTGTATTTGCCCAAGCCCAATCATCACGACACCAGTCCTGAGAACATCGAGCGGTATAAGTCGTACAAGCAGCGTGCAGTGTTCTACAACGCTACAGGCCGCACGAAGCACAGCTTGGTAGGTGCCGTGTTCCGCACATGGCCAACTTTAACCGTACCTGGTGCGCTTGATTACGTAGCCACGGACGTCGACGGGCAGGGCGTGAGCGTTTACCAGCAGTCGCAGTCAGTCATCGGGCATCTGCTCGAAGTCGGTCGTCACGGCCTGCTGGTGGATTACGCCGCGGTGCAGGCCGGTACGGTGAGCAAGGCAGATGAGCAGGCCGGGCGCGCCCGTGCGAACGTTGCGAGCTACCCGGCCGAATCAATCCGGAACTGGAAGACACGCAAGGTTGGCGGTCAGCACCTGCTGAGTCTGGTCGTGTTGCGCGAAGAGGCAGACATCGACACTGATGACGGCTTTGGAAGCGAAAAGGTCGTGCAGTACCGCGTGTTGCGCCTGGATGTGGCCGGCGTATATACCCAGGAGCTGTGGCAGGAAGGCTCAAGCGAAACGGCGATGGTCATCCCACCATTCACCCCGCTCAATGGAGCTGGGCAGCCATGGCGCGTGATTCCATTTCAATTTCTCGGCAGCGAGAACAACGACACCAGCATCGATGACTCACCGCTGTACGACATGGCGGTGCTGAACATCGGTCATTACTGCAACAGTGCGGACTACGAGGACTCGGTGTGGTTTTCCGGACAACCGCAATTCTGGATTTCGGGGTTGG
This sequence comes from Pseudomonas sp. OE 28.3, assembly GCF_014268205.2. Classification (NCBI taxonomy): domain Bacteria; kingdom Pseudomonadati; phylum Pseudomonadota; class Gammaproteobacteria; order Pseudomonadales; family Pseudomonadaceae; genus Pseudomonas; species Pseudomonas sp. OE 28.3. The sequence goes on along the minus strand of NZ_CP077082.1, from coordinate 4,070,397 downwards.
ACGAGGCCTGGCGCGATCACCTTGAGGCCAATGGCATTTATGTCGGCTCCAGGGCGCCGCTGACGCTTCCTGCCAGCGGGTCGTGTGGCTTTGCTCAGCCTGAGCCGAACACGCTTGTGAAGGAGGCCATGGACGCCAAGAAGCAGGACATGGTGTCACTCGGCGCCAGACTGATCGAGCGCGGAAGCGCGGTGAAGACTGCAACCCAGGCGGACAACGACAGCGCCGCCGAACACAGCGTGCTTTCCCTGGTGGTGAGCAACGTTAGCGAAGCGTACAGCCAGTGTCTTGAGTGGATGGCTGAGTTCGTGAACGCGCCCGGTGAGGTGGTCTACAAGCTCAACCAAGACTTCAGCCAGATCACTCTGGACGCAACGATCCTTGCGGCGTTGTTCAACGCAGTGCAGGGCGGCAAGCTGCCGGAGGGCGACTTCTGGCAATACCTCCGCGATCGCGGCGTGATTAACCCGGAGAAGACGGACGACGAAATCCGTGGCGAACTGGAAGCGCAAAGCACTGGGCCTGACCTGGATGAAGACGAGGTAATTCCGAATGGCGGCAAACCAAGCAATCCTTGACGCCACCATCCGGCATGCCGTGTTCCTGGAGCAGCTGAAGTCAGGGGAGGTGGCGAAGTTCGCCCCCTTCCTCAAGGAGATCGACCGCTCGATACGCGAGCGGCTGACCCGGACGGACCTGACGGATTACACCATCGCCCGCCTGGAGCGGCTGCTCAGCGAGGTTGACAGCCTGTTGCTGGGCATCTTCGACCGCTATAGCGAGAAGCTGAACCTCGACCTGGTGGATATCGCCAACTATGAGGCTGAGTTTGAAGCGACCAGCCTGACCCGGGCGGCGCCGGTGGGTGTGACCTTCGATGCCGCAGTGCCCGGTGCGGCGGCAATCAGGGCGGCAATCCTCACTAATCCGCTCAGCGTACGCGGTGCTGATGGCGGGAAGCTGCTCAAGTCGTTCATTGATGGCTTCACCGCCACTGAGCGGCAACGCCTCACAGGCGCGATCAGGCAGGGCTTCTTCGAAGGCCAGACGAACTTCCAGATCATCAAGAATATTCGCGGTACCAAGGCGCTCCAGTACAACGACGGCATCCTGGCCACGACCAACCGCAACGCCGGCGCCATCGTGCGGACGGCAGTGCAGCACGTTGCCACCCAGGCGCGCATGGAGACGCTGAAGGAAAACAACGACGTCGTGCAGTCAGTGGAGTGGGTCAGCACCTTGGATTCGAAGACCACCAGCCAGTGCCGGACGCTCGATAAGCGACGATTCAAGCTGACTGAGGGGCCGAGGCCACCGATCCACATCAATTGCCGCTCGACGGTGGTGGCGGTGACGCGCTTCAGCGCTCTGTTTGCTAAGGATGCCACTCGGGCATCCATCGGTGACGCCGGCGCCCAGCAGGTGAGGGCAGACCTAAGCTACTACGACTGGCTTAAGCAGCAGCCGGCAGCCTTTCAAGACAAGGCCATCGGCCCGGTTCGGGCCAAGCTCTTCCGCGAAGGCGGCCTAACCATCGAACGATTCTCCGAACTGCAGCTTGATCGCAACTTTGCTCCTTTGACCCTTGTGCAAATGAAGGCTCTTGAGCCTTTGGCATTTGAGCGAGCGTTTGGATGAGAAAATTGATACATGACAGAAGAGCTGTTATTGATTGTCGCTCCCATTAAGCAAGGAGCTTGGTATGTCTGAAGATCTGCCGATGAGCAGCTATGTGACAAGTTACTTTTTTAATAAAAAACCGTTGCCAAAACTTGGGCTTATTACCGCATCAACGGGTGAATATGCGAAATTCAACAAGGTATGGGTTGCTGGCGGTGAGTGTTATTTGATGGATGACTCAGAGTTCGAGTCCTTCCTTAAAGTAATAGCGGAACCGCTCAACATTCGAGGTATTGCGATTAATCATAAGGTTGTAAACCTGACGGAGCGTCGACGCGAGATACCTATTCCCACCATTGATGAACTGAATACCTAAACCCGCTTCGGCGGGTTTTTTAATGCCTGCAGGCAGGGCCTGCACCTACGTCTCTGGGAGACAACCAATGCTGAAATTCCAACTGGATACCCTGGAAGGGGTGGATGAAGCCGTGCGCGCTCTTTACACCGAGAAGGACGGCAAGTTCGTACTCGGCATTGAAGGTTTGCCGCAGCAAGAAGATGTAACCGGCCTGAAAGCCAAGGTTGATGAACTGCTCGGCGAGAAGAAGCTGGCCGAGAAGAAAGCCCGCGAGGCAGAAGAGTTGGCTCGCACTGAGCGTGAAGAAGCCGCTCGCAAATCCGGCAACGTCGAAGAGCTCGAGCGTTCCTGGTCTGAAAAATACACCCGCCGCGAAGCTGAGCTGAACGGCATGTTGGAGCAGGAGCGAGGCACGCTGAGCACTCAGATCCGGGATCTGACTGTTGGCCGTACCGCTACCGATATCGCGTCTGCCCTGGCAATCCCAGGCAGCGCCAAAGCCCTGTTGCCGCACATCGAGCGCCGTCTGAGCGTCGAGCAGCGCGACGGGAAGCCTGTTGTGGTTGTCCTTGATCAGCAGGGCAAGCTCTCGGCGGCAACGCTGGACGAGCTGAAAGCAGAATTCGCAAACGACACGGCCTTCGCGCCGTTGATCGCGGGTAGTAAGGCATCTGGCGGCGGGGCTGCTGGTGCTGGAGGTGGCGGCGGGGCCGCAAAAGGAAAAATCGGCGGCACCAAAGAGGAACGACAGGCCGCGATCGCGAGCCGGTTCCCGGATCTCCCACAATCGTAAGGAAATAACTCATGTCCCTGTCGCAAATGCAGGTTTTCAACGAATACATCATGCCGGCGACTCTCGAGACGCTGGATCAGTATCTAGCCGCTTTCAACGCCGCCAGCCGTGGTGCAATCGTGCTGTCCCCAGACGGCTTCACTGGTGACTTCCTCCAAGAGTCGTTCTTCCAGACCCTGGCCGCCGCCCAGCGCCGCGTGGATCGCTACAGCGCGAACGCTGCTGTCGCTGCAACCGACCTGACTGAGCTGAAGAACACTTCGGTGAAGGTCGCCGGTGGCTTCGGTCCGATCCGCTACGAGCCATCGCAGATGACTTGGCTGGAGCGTCCAACCGCGCAAGGCATTGAAGTCGCCAGTCGCGCGTTCGCTGAAATCCTGCTGAAGGACCAGCTGAACACCGCGATCGCTGCCCTGGTTGCTGCAATCACCGCCCAGGCCACCGCGGTCAACGATGTGTCGGCTACCGCTGGCATCACCTACGCTGGCCTGAACAACGCTCACGCGAAGTTCGGCGATGCGAGCCAGAACCTGGTTACCCAGGTGATGCAGGGCACTAGCTACCACAAGTTGGTTGGCCAGAACCTGGCGAACCAGAACCAACTGTTCCAGGCCGGTAACGTCCGCGTGATCGACATTCTGGGCAAGATCTCCGTTGTGACGGATGCCCCGGCTCTGATGCAGGCCGGCACCCCGAACAAGGAAATCATCCTGTCCCTGGTGCAAGGCGCTGCGTTGGTCCATGACGGCCGCGACATCATCAGCAACGTCCAGACCACCAACGGCAAGGAGCGTATCGAAACCACGCTCCAGACCGACTACACCTTCGGCCTGGGCCTGAAGGGGTACACCTGGGACACCACCACCGGCGGCAAGTCGCCAACCGACGCCGAACTGGCGACCGGTACCAACTGGGACAAGACCGCCACCAGCATCAAGCACGCCGCCGGTGTGGCTCTGATCGGTGATGCCTCCAAGTAACCCTTCGATGACTGCTCCGGGGCAATAGCCCTGGCGCAGCGGAGTAGCAACGATGACTGATAAAAACATCTGGTACCTTCCGGGGCCATTCCACCGTTATGAAGACGATGTGAAGGCATTGGCCAAGAAGGCCGGTCTGCGCATCATCGATGCGAACGTGACCGAAAGCCGCGAGAACGAATCTGAAAGCCCGCCCAAGGCCAAGCTGAAGGCCGAGTACGCAGAAGAAGGCGATGAAACCAACCCAGGAAAGATGGATGTGGCAGAATTGCGCGAATGGCTGACCGCTCAAGGTGTCGAGTTCGACCCGAAGGCGCCGAAAGCTGACCTTGTAAAACTCATTCCTGCGGAATAACTCATGGCACTCATCATCGAGGACGGCACCGGTAAGCCTGACGCCGAAAGCTACGCGAGCGCCGAGGACCTGGACATGTATGCCGTGAAGTTCGGCACGGTCATTCCCGCGGGCGTTCTTGAGCAGGAAGCATTGCTTCGTCGGGCCGCCTTGGCGATGGATGGCAAAACCTGGAAAGGCCGCAAGATGAACAGCGAGCAGGCCCTGTCCTGGCCGCGTCGGGGCGTTGAACTGGACTGCCAGATCAAACCAGACAACTACCTGCCGGCGCGGATCCAGTACGGACAGATGGCCTTGGCCACCGAGATCCATCAGGACGACATTGACCCGGTGGAGAAGCGCAAGGGTGCTGTGACTCTGGAGCGTGTCGAAGGCGCGGTAACACGCGAGTACGCCACGATTTCCAACACCAGCGGTCGACTGTTGCCGGCGGCGCCGGATCGACCGAGCGCTACGCAGTTTGCCGACTACCTACAAAAGCGCGGGCTGTTCGCAATCCGCGCATAGCTTCAACGGAGACCAACATGGCCACCTTCTACGACGAAATGGCCGTGATGGCTCTGGATATGATCACAGAGTTCGGCCAGCCCGTGACCATCAGCAAGACTGATCCGGGCGAGTACGACCCGGAGACGGGCGGGGAAGCGCCTGGCGCAACCATCGAGCAGATCGCCCACGGCATCCTGCTCGACTTCACCGGCCTGGAATTCCAGAACAACAGCCTCATCAGGCAGGGCGACAAGAAGCTCAAGATTGCCGCGCAAGGATTGGCTTGGGTGCCGGGTCTGCTCGACAAAGTCGTAGCCCAAGGCCGCACATGGTCAATCGTACCTCCTCTGAAAGAGATCAATCCGGCGGGCACGCCGATCCTTTATGAATTGCAGGTGCGATCATGAGCCGGGCAGGCGCCGGCCAGTCCGGTAGCTTCGCCCTGAGCCTGGCCGAGTTCGCCTCGCAGGCCAGCGAAGCCATCGATGCCAGCGTGCGTGAAATTATCATCGAGGTCGGCAGCAGCCTGATACGGATGTCCCCCGTGGGTAACCCGGAGATCTGGGCGCAGAACGCAGTGGCCACCCAGTACAACAAGGCCGTCGATGATCACAACAGCGCGCTGCGCGGTGACCCGGCCAACCTCACGAAGGGCGGCAGGCTCAAGAAGGGCCGCAAGCTCAACGACGGCATGGACATCAAGGCGCCAGAGGGCTACGTCGGCGGCCGGTTCCGGGCGAACTGGCACATATCGCTCGGCGTGGTTGAGAGCGTCACCTTTGACGAGGTGGATCCGAGCGGCGCCGAAACTACAGCGGCGCTGGTTGCAGCAATGAGCGACTTCACCGCCGGCCAGATCGCCTACATCATCAACAATTTGCCCTACGCGATCCCGCTGGAGTTCGGCCATTCCACCCAGGCCCCCGGCGGCATGGTTCGGGTCACCGTGGCTCGCTTTCAGCAGATAGTGCTGGAGGCCATCAGGAACAACCAGGTATGAGTCACGCAATTATCGCTTCGATCTACGAGGCCAAGCTAATCGCCTGGAACGCTGCCAGGCCGGAGAAGCTGAAGATCGTGTTCGATAACACGGCCTACACGCCGGCGGCGGGCGAGACCTATCTGCGAGCCTTCACTATCCCGGGCGACACCGCAAGCAACACGCTCGGCGGTGACCACCGGCTGTTCACCGGTGTTTTCCAGGTCAGCATCATCGCGCCGGCGGGCACCGGCAAGGCCAAGACGAACCCTATAGCGGCTGGACTGACCGATCTGTTCCCGCTATACGCCAGGGACACGAAGAGCGCTGTCACCGTGGTGACCATGTCCCCAGTCGACCAGGGCCCCGGTATCACCGGCGACTCAACCTACACCGTCCCGGTCTCGTTCTTGTACCGAGCCGACACGAACTGATCCCGCCCATTGGGCAAACCCACAAACCCGCCATTGAGCGGGTTTTTTCATATCTGCAAAGAGGAAATACCCATGGGCTACAAAATTCCGGACGGCGGCACCTTCCAGCACGGTGCGACCTATGGCCCGGACATCCCGTTTTCGGCGCTGAGCAACGCGGCTGAAGCCGTGGCCACTGTAACTGGCGGCACGCTCTCGGCTGGCGACATCGTGATCGTCACATCCGGCTGGACTCGCCTGGGCAATCGGGTGGTGCGTGTCAAGGCCGCCACTGCCACCGCCATCACCCTCGAAGGGGTCGACACTACCGACGCGCAGGTCTATCCGGCCGGCTCCGGCATCGGCTCGCTGAAGAAGGTGCTGACCTGGGTGCAGATTCCGCAAATCACTGACGTGGCTTTCGCCGGCGGCACCCAGAACTATCTGGACGTGGTGTTCCTGGAAGACAAGCAGGGCCGCCAGATGCCAACCGACAAGGCTGCCGCGAGCTTGGCGCTGACCATTGCAGATGACCCTGGCCAGGCGTTCAACGCCATCCTGCGTGCAGCGGATGCCAGCCAGACTATTCAGGCCGCGCGCCTGAACCTGCCAGGTAACGACACGCTGTTCTACGGCGCCTTCACATCGTTCTCCAACCAGCCGACTGTGTCTCGCAGCAACTTGCTGACCCGGACCGTGAACCTGGCGCTGCAGGGCGAACCGACCCGTTACCTGACTGCGGTGGCATAACCCATGGCAAAGATCAGAATCGCCCAGAACCCGACGTTCAAGGCCTTCGTGTCGATCCCTATCGTTGGGGGCGAGCCCGAGAAGATCGAGTTCACCTTCAAGTATCGGGATCGTCCAGGGCTTGCCGCCTTGTTCGATGAATGGACCCTGAAGCGTGACGAGGCACAGGCCGCCCTCGGCGATAAGCCTACGCTTTCCGAAATCGTAGCCGCTGACACTGAGCAGCAAGCGCAGCAGATCAAGGACCTGGTGGTCGGCTGGGGCTTCGATGACAAGTTCGACGATAAGAGCATCCTGGCATTGGTGAAGTCCTGTCAGGGCGCTGCTGAGGCAGTCGTGAACGCCTACCAGAACGCATTCAGCCAGGCCCGCCTGGGAAACTGACAGACGCCGCCCGCGCACTCTACGCGCCGGCGGCACCTGCTGAACTGATGGGTCTGTTTGGGCTTTCCCCGGGTGACCTTGAAGAGGTGACCGAGGTATGGCCCTGCAACTGGCCGGCGTTCTTCCTGTTCAACCGGATGTCGACTCAGTGGAGGGCGGGCGCCGGCGGCGCGATCGGTCTCGACTACACCTGCATCCGCGACGTAGCCGGGTTCCTCGGCATCAAGAAAAAGAAACTCGCTGAAATCTTCCCTGACATTCAGGTGCTGGAAGGCGAGGCCCTGCGCGTCATGGCGGAGGAAAGGGAAAACAGCCCGTAACCACGGGCACTTATTCAAGGTGAGTCGATGAACATTGCAGAACTCGGCGTCAAGATCGACTCGGCCGATGCAATCCAGGCTAAAACGAGCCTGGATGATATGGCGAAGGCTGGCGGCCGGGCCGAGCAGTCCGCTGTTTCGCTGATGAACGAAATGCAGGCGCTGGAGAAATCGCTTTCTACCAACGCCAAAACCACGCAGGACCTGGCAAAGCAGCGTGACGCGCTCGCCAAACTGACCAAGACCGGCGCCTATGGCGAGGCCGAGGCAGCGAAGATCTCGGCTCAGCTCGACAAGCAGCAGGTGGCCTTGGCCAAGTCGGCCATGGATGAGCAGAAGGCCCTCAACAGTCTGTTGGGTGCCATCGACCCGGCTCGCGCGGCCCTGGCCAAGCTGGATACCCAGGTAGAGCAACTGGGCAAACATCTGGATGCTGGGCGCTTGAGCCAGGAGGATTACAACAAAGCCCTGAGCAATATCGATAAGGATTACGCAAAGCTCGAAAAAACCAATACCGGTTTCGACAAGCTGCGCCTGGGCACTCGGCAAGCTCAGGAAAACGTTGTTCAGTTGGGCAATGCATTGTCTTCGGGCGACTGGGGTAGTGGTGTTCGCGCCGTGGCTCAGTTGGGCGCTGGCGCGGGTGCAGGGGCTGTTGGCTTGCTTGCCATCCTGACACCGCTGGCTCTGGCTACCGCCGCCGTAGGCGGTCTTGCATACGCCTACCATCAAGGCAGTGAGGAGCAAGATAACTACAACAAGGCGCTGATCCTCACAGGCAATTACGCCGGTGTGAGTGCGGGCCAACTGAGCGATATGGCGCGTCAGATCAGCGCAACGGTCGGTACTACTGGCCAGGCCGCAGAGGTGCTGTCGACGCTGGCAGGCAATGGAAAGATTGCGGGTGCGAGCTTCGTTGAAATTTCAGAAGCCGCCTTGGCGATGGAGAAAGCGACGGGGAAGTCTGTCGATGCGACGGTAGCGGAGTTCGTAAAGATTGCTGAGGACCCAGTTGCTGCTGCGAAGTCTCTGAATGATCAGTATCACTTCCTGACCGCCTCGGTTTACTCACAGATTGTTGCGCTTAAGGAGCAGGGCGACACCATTGGTGCAGCGAAGCTCTTGACCGACACTTACGCCGACACCGTAAAGGGCAGGGCTGGTGAGATCACTCAGAATCTCGGCACTATCGAAAGGGCGTGGAAAGGCATCACGGATGAGGCCAAGAAGTCCCTCGACGCGATAAAAAATATTGGTCGCGATGAAGGGCCGGCCAAAAGGATCGCTGAACTTACCCAAAGTGCGGCTTACGCTCGAAGCGTGCTCAAAGCTGACCCGGATGACACGGACGCCAAAAAGAAACTCGCGGCTTCTGAGAAGGAACTGTATCAGCTTCAGCTTATGGTCTTTGTTGGCGGTCAGCGAACCAAAGCCCAAGAGGATCAGGTGCGTGTTCAGCAAGAAGGGATTGATGCCGAGCAGAAGCTCAAGGCAATCAGCGATTCAAACCTGACCAATGCAGAGAAACGCAACAAGCTGATCAAAGATTACCAGCGGTCCGTCGAAAATCTCCGCAAAGCAAACCCGGACAGTCCGCTCGTCCAGCCAGATTATGTGGCTAAGACGATCCAAAACATTAAGGACAAGAACAAAGACCCCGCGGTTGCTGCCGGCAGCGTGGATCTGACCGGCTTCAATGACGCGAAGAACAACCTCGCGGCCATCGCTACCGACTACAAAAACTACCAGAAGCAGTTGGACGCGGCGCAAAAGTCTGGGCTTATTTCAGAGGCAGACTACCTGTTACGGCGCCAAGCCCTGATTGGTAATGAGCGCGACCAGGTAACGGCGGCCTACGAGGCCGAGATATCCGCTCTGGAGGACGCCAAGGGCAAGAAGTCCACCACTGCCGCGCAGAGCATCCAGCTGGACCAGAAGATCGCTGACGCGCGCGCAGGGATGGTCAAAGCGCAGAAGGACGCTGACAGTCAGCTTGAAGTCCTGGCGACCAACGAGACCGGGCGCCTGGCCAAGCAAGAGCGCGCGATCAGCACCTACGTGCAGGCACTGGAGCAGCAACAGCGAGCCCTGGAGCTTGCCGGGCAGCGCGCGGTTCTTGGCGTGGGGCAGGGTGACCGCCAAAACGCACTCAGCGGCGAGCTGAACAGCCAGCAAGACCGGTTTGCTCAGCAGTCGCTGGAGCTGGCCAACCAGAAGTCCGATCCGTCGCGCAATATGTCGGAGGAAGAATTCAAGCGTAAGTCGCAGGCGCTCGCCGACGCGAACAAGGCTGCCACTGACCAGATTCGGCAAAACTATGCGGATGTGGAAAATGCGCAGGGTGATTGGACCAAGGGCGCAACAGCGGCGTGGGACAACTACTTGGATTCGGCACGAAACGTCGCCGGGCAGACGAAAAGCCTGTTCGGCAACGCCTTCAGCTCCATGGAAGACGCGGTCGTCAACTTCGCCACGACAGGTAAGTTCTCGTTCGCAGACTTCACGAAGTCGGTTCTCGCTGATATGGGCCGCATTGCAACACGCCAGGCGAGTTCAGCATTGCTGAGCAGCCTGGTGGGCTCGGCAGCGAGTTACCTAGGCGGTAGCGCGGCCGGCGGCAACGGACTGGCGGCTGGGTCTGCTGGTGCCGCGTCTTCAAACCTTGGGGCCTCAGCTGGCGGCTATTCCGGTTCGTACTTCCCGCAAGCCTTGGGTGGCGCCTGGTCGGGGGGTGTACAGATGTTCGCCGACGGTGGCGCCTTTACCAACACCATTGTCAGCAAGCCCACGGCGTTCGGTATGGCCAACGGCAAAACAGGGATCGCTGGCGAGGCGGGGCCGGAGGCGATCATGCCGCTGACCCGGACATCCAGCGGCAAGCTGGGGGTTATGGCGATGGGCGGCGGCGGGGCTGGCGCAACGCAGATCAATGTCGAAGTGCATATCGACGGAGACGGCAACGCATCATCCTCCGCCGACGCGCCTGGCTACGACCTGTTTGGCAAAGAACTGGCTGCGTTCGTTGAGCAGAAGTATCAGCAACTGCGCAACAAGGACATGGGCCAGGGCGGCGTCATCAACAAAGCAATCAAGGGGCGCTGATGGCAATCGAGCGATTCACCTGGGCAACGGAGAAGGGCGCGGAGGGGGAAATCACCCAGCGCGTCCGTTCCAAAAAGTTCGGCGATGGCTATGAGCAGTCGGTCGAGGACGGACTGAATAATCAGTCGGAATCCTGGCCGGTTACGTTTACCGGTATGGCATCCCGTATCCTGGAGATTAGGAAGTTCCTCGACAGGCATAAGGGGGCAAAAGGCTTTCTCTGGACGCCGCCCCTCGGCGAGCTTGGCCTCTACAAGTGCAACGGTTACAAGCCTGTGCACCGTGGTGGCCAGGTCTACGCCATCACCGCCACCTTCCAGCAAACCTTTCACCCTTGAGATAACCGCCCATGGCACTGATCACGGACATCCAGAAACTGGAGCCCGGCGGCGAGGTCCGTCTGTTCGAAATTGACGGCACCGAGTACGGTGCGGATTACCTGCGCTTCCATGGGCACGCCATCCCGCACACGCCTGAGGAGCTGCTGGCCTACGAGCATTTGGAAGAGGATCTGCCGGCCAAGTCAATTTGGTGGCAGGGCGCCGAGTACGCGGCCTGGCCGGTACAGATTGAAGGTATTGGCTCCAGCAGCGATGGCACAGCTACTCGACCAACCTTCGCCGCTGGCAACATCAACGGGCGCGTCACGGCGTTATGCCTAGCCTTCGAGGATATGCTCAAGTTCAAGCTGACGGTTCGCGAGACTCTGTCGCAGTACCTGGACGCGGCCAACTTCTCCGAGGGCAACCCAACTGCTGATCCGACTCAGGAAGCGCTGGAGATCTGGTACATCGACCAGAAAACCAGTGAGGACGGTGAGGCTGTAGTTTGGGAGCTCTCTTCCCCGGGCGAGATCGACAACCACGGCTTGCCCGGCCGGCAGATGACGACGTTCTGCCACTGGGCGATGACCAACGGTTACCGGGGGCCAGATTGCGGCTACACCGGCGCGGCCATGTTCGATGACGAGGACAATCCCACGGATGATCCGGCCCTGGACCAGTGCAAGGGCTGTCTGTCGTCCTGCAAGCTGCGCTTCGGCGAGAACAACGAACTGTCCTTCGGTGGATTCCCTGCCGTATCCCTCATTGCCCGGAGCTGACCATGCGTAAGCACATCATCGCGGCCGTCCAGGCGCACGCGGCGGCGGAATATCCGCGTGAATGCTGCGGCCTGCTGCTGGCCGTCGGCCGGGCGCAGAAGTATTACCCCTGCCGGAACATCGCCCCTGAGCCGAACGAAGAGTTCCGGCTCGATCCCGAGGACTACGCCGCAGCGGAGGACCAGGGTGATGTGATCGGCATCGTTCACTCTCACCCGGACGCCACCAGCAGGCCATCACCGCATGACTTGGCCATGTGCGAGGCCACGGCCTTGCCCTGGCACATTCTGTCCTGGCCCGAGGGCGACATGCGCACGATCACGCCGACGGGCAGCACGCCGCTGCTCAAGCGTCCGTTCGTGCATGGTGCATGGGACTGCTGGCAAGTGTGTGCTGATTGGTATGCCCGCGAGTGGGGCCTGGAATTCGAAGCCTTCCAGCGCACCGATGGCTGGTGGGAAAGCGCGGAGAACACCAGCCTGTACGAGCAGCACTATGAGGCCGCCGGCTTTGTGCGCGTCGACCGACCGCAGCGCGGTGACATGATCGTTATGCAGGTTGGGCGAACCGCTCACCCCAATCATGCCGGGATTTATCTGGGGACCGATCCGTCGCTGTCTGGTGAGGATTCAGGTGTGTTTGGCCCAGGCCCGTTCATGCTGCACCACCTGTACGGCAGGCCGTCGGAAATCATCGTATTCGGCGGCCCCTGGCACGACAGGACGCGCCTGATCCTCAGGCACAAAGACGCAAAACAACCAACAGGACGCGGCACGGCCGCGGGAGAAATGTATGAGTAGGGTTTCCGAAGCTGCAAAAGTCGAGAACGTCTCAACAGGCGGCACTAAAAACGATCAAAGCCTGAAAGGCCGCTGGCGCGTCATCATAAAAAAATGCGAGCGCAGCGGACTGAATTACGCGGCCGGATTTGGATCAAATAACCAGAGCTATTAGGCTGTCGATATGACTGTTATATAGATCCTTGTCGATATCGCTATGGCGTTGAGCCTTCAGAGCCACGAGGTCTTGGATTAGAGCGTCTGCTACGGCTGGATTACCTTGAGTGGCCCTTCGGCTCACGGCAGCTATGGCGTTTTGGTTGAAGAGGATTATGGTCCTTACAACTACTTCAAGTTCGCTCAAGCGTTGTTCCGCTGTCTTAACTTCACTCATTTCATCTTCCTTGCGTTGTCCGCGCCGATATTGGCGCTATCCCAGTCCTTGGGCTTGCAGACAAAGGACTGGGGAATCCCTTTATATTCTCGGTGGCTCGTCGTACATCAAGAACCAATCGTTGGCCATTGCGGTGAGGAGATCATCGTTCGATGATCCGACGTTTTCGATGAATTCGTCTATGGCGCCGAAATCGACGTCCGTAGCCTTAAAGACGCCGTTGCTTGAAGAGGGGTAGGGAACCAAGCGCATGCCTACGTTTTGACCGGCCATATACGTACCAGCCATAGCGGACTTGATTGCCAGTCGCGCCTCGGGGCGATTGTTACAAAGGTTGGACTTTAAGGTGTTGCGCATTATTGCAAGATCGTTAGCCCTGCGCTTGTTAGGGTTTTCCATTACGCCTCCTGGGTCGCCACGACCCGAGGCATTACCCTACAACCAAGCGACGAAGTCGTACCACTGGCATTCCATCCACGCTGGATGCCCGGCCAGGTCCGGGGTACAGTCGCTACTTTCAGGACGAGGATCGATCATGCGGATTTTGATAGCGGCGGTAGCGGTGGCGATGCTGGCGGGGTGCACAACACCTGGCGACCTAAAGTCGGGGAAAGCCACCATCAGCGCGTCTTCGAGTAAGGAGCCTAAGCAATACGCACTTTGCGTCATGCCAAAATGGCAGGATGCTCGCTCGGGCGCCACTATGACTGAAACCGCAAGTGGTTACAGACTCATCGTAGCGACCGACTCGACGGCTGAGGAACTTCTTGAGGTAAATCGCTCTCCGAAAGGCAGCAGTGTTGCACTTTATCAGCGGTTGTCCTGGGCGCCCGGTTACGGCCGATCAGCAATTGAAAAGGCAGTTCGCGACTGCCTTTAACGAACAACCGCATCGAGCCGCCTACGGGCGGTTTTTTATTGCCCGGAGAAAACTATGGCAGCGCTCGCAATCGAATACCAGCCACTCACTACCGTCCTTCTTTTTGGTCAGTTACGCCAGTTCGGCCGATCCTTCAGGCTGTCGGTGAGAACCACGGCAGAGGCAATCAAGGCTCTTTGCGTGCAAGTTCCTGGCTTTGAGCGATTCTTGTCGAATGCGAAGTCCCGAGGTATAGAGTTCGCGGTCTTCAGGGGTAAAAAGAATATTGGAGAGGGTGAGCTTTCTTTTGGCGGGGAAGGAGATATCCGCATTGCCCCAGTGATTACTGGTAGCAAGCGAGCAGGGATTCTCCAGACGATTGTTGGTGTCGTCCTGCTCGCTATTTCGTACGTGTTCCCGGTCACCGCGCCGTATCTGGCGCCGGCAGGCATCGGTCTCGTCGCCGGCGGCGTTATACAGATGCTCAGCCCCCAGGCCGGCGGCCTCAAGACAAGCGCCGCGCCCGAGAACACTCCCGGCTACGCCTTCGGCAGCGCCAAGAACACCACGGCCTCCGGCAACCCGGTTCCGCTCTGCTACGGCAAGCGCCGAGTTGGCGGGGCGATCATCAGCGCCGCGATCTACGCCGAAGACCAGATGTAAACCAAATTGCAGCACTGCAGCCGGCCATGAGCCGGTTTTTTATTGCCTGGAGAAAAGCATGGGCGCAGCACAGAAGCTGGACATTTACGGTGCCAAGGGCGGCTCCGACAAGCCAAAAACGCCAACCGAAGTGCCAGATAGCCTGCGCTCTGTCGCGATCGCCAAGATGCTCATCGCTGTAGGGGAGGGCGAGTTCGAAGGAACGCCAACAGCCAAGGATATCTATCTCGACAACACGCCGCTTCAAGATCCACAGGGCAATATGAACTTACCGAACGTTAAGTGGGAGTGGCGTACCGGCGCCGTGGATCAGAGCTATATCCAGGGCATCCCTTCGGTCGAGAACGAGACCACCATCAGCACCGAACTGCGCAGCGGCACGCCGTGGGTGCGGGCCATCAGCAATACCCAGCTTTCCGCTGTGCGCGTTCGTTTTGCGTGGCCGGCGCTCCAGTCGGTGGACTCTGGCGGCAACATTAACGGCTATCGGATCGAGTACAAGGTCGAGCTTGCGACCGATGGTGGCGCCTATCAGCAGGTGCTGAGCGAGGCTGTAGACGGCAAGACCACAAGCCTGTACGAGCGCACACGCCGTATCGATCTGCCAAAGGCGACCACTGGCTGGTTGATGAAAATCACGCGCCTGACCATTAACCAAAACAACAACAAAATCTCCGACACGATGCAGATCGCCGGTTTTACCGAGGTGATTGACGCCAAGATTCGCTACGCAAATACCGCGCTGCTCTACATCGAGTTTTCAGCCGAGCAGTTCCGCAGCATCCCGGCGGTGACCGTAGAGACCAAGCTGAAGAAGATGCAGGTGCCGAGCAATTACGATCCTGTGTCTCGCACCTACTCGGGCGTTTGGGACGGCACGTTTAAGCAGGCCTGGACCGATAACCCGGTTTGGATGACCTACGACATAACTACTGCCGACCGCTTCGGCCTTGGCCGTCGCATAAAGCCGTGGATGGTAGACAAGTGGGAGCTGTACAGGATTTCGCAGTATTGCGACCAGATGGTGACGGACGGGAAGGGCGGGCAAGAGCCGCGCTTCATCTGCAACTTGAACCTTCAGAGCAAGGCTGACGCCTGGTCGCTGCTTCAGGATATCTCGACCATTTACCGTGGCATGACCTACTGGGCCCAGGGCCAGGTGTTCACGCTGGCAGATATGCCGCGCGCTACTGACTTCGATTTCGCCTATACCCGTGCGAACGTCATTGACGGCAAGTTCACCTATTCGAGCGCATCGGAGCGAACCCGTTACACGCGGGCTCTGATCAGCTACGACAACCCACTGAACAACTACGACACCGACGTTACTGCGGTAACCGACCAGAAGCTGCAGCGGCGCTACGGCGACAACCCGCTGGAAATCAGCGCTATCGGCTGCACCCGCGAATCCGAGGCCCAGCGCCGGGGGAAGTGGGCACTGCTCACCAACTCCAAGGATCGGGCTGTCACCTTCAAGGTCGGTTTGGACGGGCGCATCCCGCTGCCTGGCTATGTGATCCCGATCGCCGACGAACTGCTGGCTGGTCGTTCTGTCGGTGGTCGGATCTCGGCGGTGAACGGCAAAGTCATCACCTTGGATCGCGACACCCAGGCAAAGCCCGGCGACCGGCTGATCCTCAACCTTCCAGACGGCAAGTGTGAAGGTCGCACCGTGCAGTTGGTCAACGGCCGGCAAATCACCGTGACCGTGGCTTACTCCGTGGCGCCCGAACCTGAACTGGTGTGGGCGCTGGATGCTGACGACCTGGCCATCCCGCTTTACCGCGTGGTGAGCGTGGCCCGGCCAGAGCCTGGCGTGTTCGAAATCTCGGCCGTGCAATACGACCCGAGCAAGTTTGCGCACATCGACACCGGCGCGCGCCTGGAAGAACGGCCGATCAGTGTTATCCCGATCACCGTGGTTCCGGCGCCTGCCAGTGTCACCCTGACATCGAGCTACGCGGTAAATCAGGGGATCGCGATCAGCACCATGAACATCTCTTGGCCCGCTGTTCCTGGCGCAGTCGCCTATGACGTGGAGTGGCGCAAGGATAACGGGAACTGGATCAAGGTGCAGCGTACCGGCTCGACGAGCGTGGACGTCACCGGCATCTATTCGGGCGCCTACTTGGCCCGCGTGCGGTCGGTGAGCGCCTTCGAAATCTCGTCGATCTGGAAAAGCTCCAACCTGACCAACCTGGAAGGGAAGGTAGGCCTGCCTCCGGCGGTGTCGTTCCTGACCACAACCAGCGAGCTGTTCGGCATCAGCATCAAGTGGGGTTTCCCCGCTGGTGCAGAGGATACCCAGCGCACCGAGCTGTGGTATGGCCCGGCGAATAACCTGCAGGCTGCGACCAAGCTTGCCGACCTGGCATACCCGCAGGCCGACTACCGCATGCAGCAACTGCTGGCAGGCGCAACGTTGTTCTTCTGGGCGCGCCTGGTGGACCGTACCGGCAACATCGGGCCGTTCTATCCGGTGGTGAATGGCGTGATGGGCCAGGCAAGTTCGGACGCTGGGCCGATCCTGAACATGCTCGCCGGCAAGATCAGCAAGACCGAACTGGGCCAGGACCTGCTCAGCGATATCAAAAAAATCCCAGGCCTGCAGGATCAGATCGACGCACTCGACGACATCCTGTTGTACGACGCAGCGAAAACCTATGTCGCTGGCGACACCGTTCGCCAAGGGCAGCGGCTGTATCAGGCCATTGCCAGTGTGCCGACCAACAAGCCACCACCGAATGCTACCTACTGGCTGGACGTGGGGCAGACCGTTGGATCTGTCGGGGCCTTGGCGCAGCAGGTAGCGCTGAACAAAACCAGCATCGAAACCGTTGACGGCAAGGTAACTGCGCAAGGTTCTACGCTAAACGTGCTTCGAGCCGCCGCCAGGGACGATAGCGGCAATGGTGACAAGATCGACGCGTTGAAGGCATGGGCCAGTACGGCATCAATCGCCACGCAAGCGAAGGTAATCGCCTCAAACGAGGAAGCATCAGCCCAGCGCACCACGACACTGGATGCCAAGGTAAACCAAAACGCCGCCAACGTGACGATTCTGGAAAGCACCGTAGCCACCAATAAGCAGGCCTCTGCTCAGCAAGTGGCCCAGGTCAACGCCGAGGTAGCCAACAACAAGGCTGCAATCCAGCAGACTACATCAGCGCTTGCCGATACCAATGGAAAGCTGTCGACGATCTGGTCGGTGAAGATGGAGACCACTGCCGGCGGGCAGAAGTACGCTGCGGCTTTCGGACTGGGCCTACAGGTCGATCCTTCTGGGGTGTCGTCGCAGTTCGTGGTCAGGGCTGACACGTTCATGTTGCTCAACTTGGCCAATGGCGTGCCGGTTTCGCCGTTCTCGGTCACTGGCGGCCAGACTTTCATTAAGTCCGCATTCATTGAAAACGGCAGTATCAACATGCTTAAGATTGGCCAGGCGCTGCAGTCTGATGACTACGACCCAGGACTTAAAGGTTGGATTCTTAAGAGGGACGGTACCTTCGAAATTAACGGCATCGTCGCCGGTCAGGGGCGTTCCGTTATGACAAACCGCTCGCTGAGATTCTGGGATGTAAACGGAGTTAAGCGCGTACAACTTGGAGATCTGAGCGAATGAGTTCTG
This sequence comes from Pseudomonas sp. OE 28.3, assembly GCF_014268205.2. Classification (NCBI taxonomy): domain Bacteria; kingdom Pseudomonadati; phylum Pseudomonadota; class Gammaproteobacteria; order Pseudomonadales; family Pseudomonadaceae; genus Pseudomonas; species Pseudomonas sp. OE 28.3. Next base: position 4,052,429 of record NZ_CP077082.1, on the reverse strand, counting down.
GTATTAGGATTTGGAGTGCTACAGGCAATCTAGAGCTAGATGAGAACTCGTTTACCGTAAGGGTTGTTTACTCGGCGCTCGTTACGAACTCTGGACGAAATGTCTACATCCCAATTGCAGGGGTAAGCCCGTCTACTCACACAGCGATTTGCCTACCGAATGTGGCGTGGTCAAACAGTAACGATGGGCAGAGCGCCGCTGTGTCGCAGTTTGATGCGCAAATTCTTCAAGGAGGAGTAACGGTTTGGTTTTCTAATAGAAACATGTCTAACGGACGAATTGGGGTTGGTACTCAAAGGCTATTAGTATTGAGGTACAGGTGATGGCGTACGGGCTGGAGTTTAAAAATGGATCAGATGTTGTAACGTTGGATTCTGAATTTTCAAGGCTGGTCGTATTGTTCTCGGCAAGGTATTCAGGTGGGGCCAGCTTTCCCGTCCCGATTACCTCTCCGGAACCCCCTTTAATTTTTGCCAAGCCGGACGGGAATGGCGCATTCCAATGGATAAGAATGCTAGGTGCACCTGGTAACTGGACGGGCTGGCTAAATCAATCAAGCACTCCCGGCACATATTTCATAGCAGCTTATGAATCTAAACCGACGGCCAGTTATGGGATGAGGCTATGGGACGGGGGCTCAAAACTACTATTTGATAATGGAACCCCCTGCGCACAAATTACCAGCGTCATAACGGGGTGGAATTATTTGGGTGCTACCAATACATCTGTTGGTCGGTGGACGTTTACATGGAATGCATCTGCACCTTTGAGTGCTGGGAATTACATGCTGATAAACAATATTGCATATGATCTTCCTGGGAATGATACGTTTTCGAAATTGAGCTGTGGTTGGAATTACGCCAGTAACGTGGTTACAGCAGTTCTTCAGAATATTGGGGATTTTAGGGGTGATAGCTTCTTTGTTCCGTTGATATTCGCGAAACCAATAGCTTGATTTAAGCTAACAAAAATTATGCCGCCTTGAGCGGTTTTTTATTGCCTGGAGAGAAGTATGGTGTGGCAAAGAGCCGGAACAGTTGCTGTGCAGAATGGCAGCACCACAGTCGTCGGAACTAACGTGGATTTTGCGGCGAGCAGCAGGAATGGCGATTCATTCGTTGGTCCAGATGGAGCCACATACGAGGTGGCCAACGTCGCCAGCTCTACGGTTATTTCAATCCTGCCTGCGTACAAGGGCCCAACTGCTAGCGGCGCCGCCTACGCGATTATGCCGGTGCAGGGCTACGACAAGATGCTGTCGGATGCCTTCAACAACCTGAATAACCAGTTCGGCACGAAGCTGGCGGCTCTTGGCACAACTGGGAATTATGACATTTTGCCAACGAGTAAGGGGGGCACTGGTCGGACGTCGGTTGGCACTTCCATTGGGTCTGACGTGGTAACGAGCGCAACAGACACAGGTGCCGGCAGACTGCTTAATGTTGGCTATGGCGGGCTGGGCGCTGACTCTGCCAACTACCCAGCTGCATCTGCGGCAGATGCAACGGTTGTAGGTGGAGCCTATTTGGTTCCTACAAGCGTTGTCGGAACGCCTTACTCCGGATACTGGGGGATGCGCGTAGAGCGGGCTTTCAGCAATTACTGCCTGCACGATGTTTGGGACCTGAACGATACCAATGCCCGCTACTTTGCCATTGCGAGCAATGGTGCTTTCACTGGATGGAACAAGTATTACCACACCGGAAATACCACCCGTGCCGCCGACGGCACCTTGAAGGCGATCTAAATGACTACTCGCGCAGCAATAAATATCCTTGGGGAAACTGGCGCTCTAATCGATATCACCTCTCTGGGGGTCGCTACTATCACCACGGACCACCCTGGCCCTGGCCAGTACTTGGTTCGCGGCACGCTTGGAATGGCGCCGGCGCCCCAGGGTTGGGGTTACGTGCTGAACCAAATGGATGCGGCCTGCTCAGTGGCGATCAGCTATACCGACGGCGTTCTTGCGGTGAGCGTTGCCAAAGATGGTGAGCCAGCTGATCTGGCGCACAGCATAACCCTGCACGTCGCAGTGGAGTCTCTGCTGCCTCAGGAAATGCCGGTGCTGGTACCACCGGCCTTTGATCCTCTTGAGCGTGCCCAGGCCGAGATCGCGCGCCTTCGAGCAGATGCCGATTACGCAGTTGCGCCGCTGCAGGATGCCGTAGATGTTGATGAGGCAACCGAGACAGATGTCGCTGCGCTGAAGGCCTGGAAGAAATACCGGGTAGCGCTGAACCGAGTTCCAGAGCAGGCCAGCTACCCGGGCAACATCGATTGGCCGGACGTTCCTGCATAACAGCTCGACTGAATACCACGACCGCCATGGGAGGTTTTTTTTCGCCTGGAGAGAAGTATGCCGATCACCGAGCAGCAGTTGCTGCAGATCCTCCCGAACGCCGGCCGCCAAGCCGGCGTTTTTGTTCCTGTACTGAATACGGCCATGGGGCGTTACGGCATTGTCGGCACCCTGCGTGTGTCGGCGTTCATCGCCCAGGTCGGGCATGAGTCCGGCCAACTGCGCTATGTGCGCGAGATCTGGGGGCCAACCGCGCAGCAACTGGGCTATGAAGGCCGGGCCGACTTGGGCAACACCGTTAACGGTGACGGCTCCAAGTTCCGTGGCCGTGGCCTGATCCAGATTACCGGCCGGGCGAACTACGCGGCGTGCGGCGAAGCCCTGGGCCTGGACCTGATCAATCAACCGGAGCTGCTCGAGCAGCCACAGCACGCCGCGATGTCTGCCGCGTGGTTCTGGTCGACGCGCGGGCTGAACACCCTGGCAGACCAGAAGGACTTCGCGAAGATCACCAGGCGCATCAATGGCGGACTCACCGGCCAGGACGATCGCCTGGCGCTGTACGACAGGGCGCTGAAGGTGCTGGCGTGACGCCCGTGCAGAGGCTGGCAAGTCTGGCGGTGTTGGTCCTGGTGCTGATGGCGGGCGCCGCCGGAGTTGCCTGGCAGGTGCAGGACTGGCGCATGGGCAAGAAGCTCGCCGAGCAGCTGTCAGAGCAATCCGCCAGTCACCAGAAAGACCTGGACGCGATCACGGGCGAGGCCTGGAGTCAGCAGCGGGCCGAGCAGGATAAGCGCCTGGCCGCCGAGCAGAGAGCGAGCGCAGCCGACCAACAACACACAAAGGAATTATCCGATGCCCAGCGCAACCAGGCTCTGCTACGTGACCGCCTTGCTACTGCTGATGTGCGGTTGTCAGTCCTTCTCGACGCCACGGATTCAGCCAGTGACTGCGAAGTGCCTACCGCCCCCGGGGCCGTCGGCGTGGTTCATGCAGCCCGTCGAGCCCAACTTGACCCAGCGCATGCTCAAAGAATTATCGCCATCACCGACGACGGGGATAACGCCGTGATCGCGCTGCGTGCGTGCCAGGCGTATGTCAGGGCTGTGGCCCCCTGAGCACGCTCAGCTCCAGCAATAGGCGCTGATTCTCCCTGAGCAGTTGATCACGCTGGCCGGCAACCGAATCAAGCGCCCGGACCTTTCCGTCCAATTCCCACGTTTCATGATTCAGTCGGGCGATGTTGTCGAGCGCCTTCTTAAGCTCAGCCTCGGCCGCGGCCTTGCCGGTGGCCAGCAGGTCGCACATCTGCACCAGCCCGGCAATATTGCGGCGCGCCTCGGTCAGCCGCTTCTGGGTCGCGGTCAGCTCGTCCTCGAGCAGGGCGCACTGGTGTTGGTACATTTCCAGGGGCGTAGGGCATCCAAGCCACTCGCAGGTGTCTTTGTCGAGGTTCATGGTGGGTCAATCCGAATGCTGTATGTGCATACAGTAATCGAGGTGTTGCTGGGGCGCGATTCGAGGCGACGAGAGGCAGTTAGTCTGGCGCCATGAGAACGGCCAGGGTCAGCTTGATGAACTCTTCGTTCTCGTCGATGGTGTGCAAGGCGCCGCGCACATTCTCAGCCACGTCGGCAGAGCCGCGCTGCTCTACCCAGTTTGCTATTTCCACGATGGAAGCTTCAAGAGCCAACTGGTTTTCGTAAAGCTTTGAGAGCAGTGAAGGGAGTAGGTCTGAGTTTGGCATTTGCGTTCCTCTGGTGGAGTGAACAGCTTAGCAGCCGATGTTATTTGGGGGGGGGTAGTGATCGGTCGGCAGGACGCCGGAAGAGGGTAAATCATTTCCGCAACTGTGCATGTGCCCTTTGATCTGCGGGGCTTACAGACCAGCAAAAAGTGTCCAAGTGCGGAAACGATCCATAGCTAACGTATTGATTTGTATAGTTAACACGGCAGTCTTGAAAACCGGCGGACGTTAATAGCGTCTCCAGGGTTCGAATCCCTGGTTTCCCGCCAAGATTTACACGAAAGCCCCGCGATTGCGGGGCTTTTGCGTTTCTGGGGTTTGGTCGTGGCGGGTTTGTATTTGTTCCGCGTTCCATAGCTATTATGGAAGTGTTCCAGAACTTTTCTATTTTGACGGCTTCGCAGTGGCGCCAAGCCTTCTGTAAACGCGCTTTGCGATTTCCTGATTGCTATGCCCCAGCAACAGGCTTGCATCGCCAATATCCACGATTTCTGACCCCGCTTTGGGTCGAATATTCCTGAACTGATACCCGCCGATCTTTGCGGCAAGCGCCGGATCTCCCTGCCCAATTCAGTAACTACGATCGCCTCGTTAGCATCTGTGTAAAACAGTAGCGATGACATAGCTCTTCCTTGAATTGACAGTAACTGCCTATATGCGCGCCTCAACACCCGGCAAACTGCACGCCTGCCGGGTTCAAGAGCGTTTAAGGCATCAAGACCGAGTCGATAACGTGGATTACGCCGTTGGACTGCATAACGTCTGCGATGCTGATACTCGCCTTACCGCCTTTGGCATCGACAACCCAAAGCTTGCCGTCGTGCAGCTTAATATTCAGCGACTCCCCCTGAACTGTTTTCAACACAACGGTGCCGCCATTCTTCTTGGCGTCGGCCATCAGCTGTGCTGATGTATGTGTGCCAGCAACTACATGGTAGGTCAGAATTTTAGTCAGGTCGGCTTTGTGCTCAGGCTTGACCAGAGTTTCGACGGTGCCTGCTGGCAGCTTGGCAAAGGCTTCGTTTGTCGGAGCGAATACGGTAAAAGGACCTTTGCTGTTGAGTGTATCAACCAGGCCGGCAGCTTTGACTGCCGCTACCAGTGTGGTGTGGTCCTTTGAATTGACTGCGTTCTCCACGATGGTTTTGCTTGGGTACATCGCTGCGCCTCCGACCATCACAGTGTCGGCAGCAAAGCTGAGTGTTGCAGTAACGGAGAGAAACGCGAAGCAGGCTGCAGCAGCAATTTTTTTGTAAAAGGCGTGCATGATGAATCTCCTTGGCTCTTGTGCCCTCCGAGTGAGGGTATTGAATCTACGAGCCAACGATCAAAGTGGATGCACCTTTTCAGAAAATAACTTTTTAAGCGCAACGCCTGCCGGTTCAAACCTGTCGGTCGCTGTTCCTGACATTCCATCCACACTGAATGCCTGGGCAGGGGCGCAATTGTGATTTGTCCGTTCTTGGTCAAAAATGGTCATTCCACCTGCCTGCCAAATCAGCGACGATTCAGTATGAGTAGTTTAAAAAGCCCGAGATTCAAAAAAATCAGGTCTGTAATTGCGACAGTGTTGGTCGTCGTGATAGCAGGGTTTGTGCTGAGATACTACGAGGCAAAGGATGAGGCGAATATTGCGTTTCAGGAGTATTTACGTTCAAACCAACAGGTGACTACTCAGATAGGTAATGTTGCTTCCTTAACCTTGTTGAAACGGTTTGTATACGATGAAAGTGACACTGGGCCAGGTTTTCATCTTTACCTTTACTTGGTCAAAGGCGAGCATGGGAGCATGACTGTAGAAGTCAAAAGGATCGAGGGGAGCTCGCAGATTGTGATCAGTGATATACAGCAGTAGCTGAATCGCCCCGAATTTCGTAGGCACTCCTGGTGGTCGGCCATTTGCCGATATCCCTGACTCGATATCCTTTCGGCAGGTCGCCAGGCTATTCGACTTTCTTGCCTGGCAGACGGATGACAACGGATCAACGATGACTCGCACCGCTGAGCGCTGGCTCGTCGAAGGCACAGATCTGCGCAAGATTCAGATCGCTCTCAACCTCGAGGTTTACCCGTTTGCGGACGAGCATGAGATGTACCGCGTGTTGTCTGATGTGGCTGTATCCCTCCCGCAGATGGCGGGTAGATGCCAGTTGCTGATTAGCGCTCGGAAAGTCGGTAGATAGCACCTGGTCACACAGTCAATTCAGCACATTCAGCCCGCGCAATGGCGGGCTTCAAGCCAATACCGTGAGCGGCGCCTATCCCGCCACATGCAAATCTCCACGATGAGCGATGTGCACCTTGTTGCCATCTGGATCACGCAGGTACGCACCGTAGTAACCATCACCATAGTGGGGGCGTTGGCCAGGTTCACCTTCATCAGATCCACCTGCAAGAAGCCCGGCCGCATAGGCGGTATCTACCGCATTTGGAGAGGGTGCAGTGAAAGCCACCATGCTGCCATTCCCTGCTTCGGCCTCATTGCGGTCATAAGGGCTGTACACATAAAAGCGAGGGAGAGCGTTATCTGGCTTGATCCAGCATGCCGAAGGTGGCCCGCCATCAGGGGTTACAGGCCGTCGACAGAGCCCCAAAGGGATCAGCACCGCGTCATAGAAGGTAGACGCCTTATCAAGATCGTTTGTCCCAACGGTTACGTGACTGAACATCCTGTATTCCTGCTTACGAAGGCAAGGCGTTATCGTGTCATTTTGAAGGTGGGCGTGTATAGCGGTCGTCGGGTAAGACGTCGAGGGCACGTCTCGGCCCTCCAAATCGCAGACAAAGAAAAGCCCGCGATGGGGATTAGCGGGCTTAAAGGGATGTTCTCTAGGAGCTGGGGTAACCCTAAGCGCCCGAGTGTGAAAGGGATGTGAAAGGTTGCGCTCAGTAGGACGCCGCGATCGCCTTGGCGAGTTGCATATCGGACATGAGCGGTGATCTGTAACTCAATCGATAGTGTCGGCAGGCTTGCTCAAACTGTGCTCCGCGAATCTCGCCGTCCGAACCTATGAACGCCAGTGCGTCAGTCTTGGCTGACTTGAATATCTTTGGCGGCTCGGTGGTGAGGGATGTGGTTGCCCCAATTAAAATGGTTGGCAAGGAAATGGTGATAAATATTCCTGCAGCGACAGGGTTGACGTTGTCACCTGATACGGCCTGTGTGCTGACCGATGCCAGTAAGGCGATTGCCAGAGTCTTCCATGAATTCATGCTTCGATGCTTCCACTGCGATCAGAGCGGGCCACGATAGCAGAGCGGGGCGCCTGCCAGAAACAAGAAGCCCGGCGCTGGGCCGGGCTTCGATCTAACAGCGTCAGAACCTAACGATGCTTGTTCTTGTGTTTATGCTTGTTGTTGCCTTTGTGCTTTCTGCCATCGGATCGATGATTGCTCTCATCGTCCGCCAGGTTGTTTCCCAGCGCGCCACCCGCCGCGCCGCCGAGACCTGCACCGATAGTCGAGCCGGTTGTACCGCCGAGGCGATTACCAATCAATGAGCCACCCGCGCCGCCAATTCCTCCACCTAATGCAGCTTCCGCTCTATTGCCTTTTTGAGCACCGACAGCACTGCCGGCAGCACCACCTACGCCTGCGCCTACCGCCGCGCCCGTTGAGCCGCCGAGCTGTTGACCTACGATGTTGCCAAGTGCACCACCAACGCCGCCTCCAAGGCCGGCTGTGCCATCTCCGGCAGCCATTGCTCCTTGCGAAATGAGGACGCCCAGAAATAGGGCGGGCAGTGTCATTTTCATTTTGTGAACCTCTATGGGTTGTCAGCAGGCGCTCACGGTTTAAAGCACGCCTGTCATTGGGACTAGGACAAAAGTTTGAAGTTCTTTGCGGGTGGTGCCTGCGGGCGAATGGTTGTAACAAGATATGCCATAATGGAATCGGCTGCGGAGGACGGGCTTAAGCATATCCGCGCTGAGCTTTGTGCATATTGAGATATTTCAAATCGAACATTATTGGAGCGTCAACGCATGGAAGTGAGCACCCCTCAAAGCGAGTACCGAAAGCCAGACAACTTGGCTGGATTGGGGCGGCGGTTGGGAGGTCAGTGGATTGACTCCTTAATCACCTTTTTTGTTTTATTCGCCGTGGGAAGAACGGCTGAATTTGTGGGTGTATCTCCAGACGCGGTCGGGATTCTGGCTATTGGATCCGCTGCGGCGTATTACCTGTTTTCGGACGCAATGCCAAACGGTCAAAGCGTGGGTAAAAAATTGCTGGGGATGTCAGTCATTGACGAGCGTAGCCATCTTAATTGCAATCTATATCAGTCGTTTATGCGCAACATCACTACGCCTGTTTTGAGCATTTTGGACTGGATTTTTATTTTCTTTGGCTCACGCAAACGCTTAGGCGACATGCTCGCATCCACGATAGTGGTCCGGTTGAAATAGCGGTGACCGTTGCTGCAAAACCCTAAGGTTCTTAATATTCACGAAAAAAGAGCCCAGCCCACGCTGGGCTTTCGCATCCAAAAGAACGGTAGCGTTGGGCACAGCGTATGACCGAGCCAGAATAGCTGACCAGGCCTGCGAGAAGAATTACGCAGGGCTCACATACCGAGAGTCGGCATGATTACCCGCCCGCACTCTATGAGTTGGCCGGCCGTTACTTGAAGTTCGCGGGTGGGTTTCGCTGCGTACCCGGCAAGGAAGCCGGCGGCGACAAGCGCAATGCACAGTAAGGTGTTTCTCAATATCATGCTGGGCGCTCGCTAACTGATTGATGTAAAGCAAGCAGCACAGATTCCAGATTATGCAAAAGGTTCCTGATGGTAGCCCTCATTGAGCTATGGTAATCACTGACGCTGGCGACCAAGGACTGATCATCAGGCACGTGATATTGCACACTGAGAACACTCAACTACTCTGATTGGATGCGTTCGTATTGCGGCCATCCGGTTTTTGATAGGGCACCATGGATAAGCGGCTCGCAGGTCTATCATTTTTGCTTACCCTAGGATGGGTTGCCACCGTGATAGCTGTAATGTGGTACTTCTACGACAATTAGTCTAAAGGCCAGAATCCACTTCTGGCTCCTCAGAACGCGGCGCCGAAGCACCGCGCTTTAGATCACGCCACGATGTCGCTGATGGCCGCCTGGCCCACGGTGGTGACGAGGAAATCGGCCACGCCGTGCCCGGAGAAGTCCACCGCCAAGGTGCCCAGGTTGGTACCCGAGGCATAGCTCAGCACAGCATCGCCGGCATGCCCGGTGAATGCATTGACGAAGCTCAAGCCTGCACCTTTGGTAATGCCCGACAGGTCGATCTTGTCGGAGCCCGAGGTGAAGTCAAAAATCCTGTCTGCAGCCCCTGGCCTGGAGTCGGAACTGGCACCATACACAAACGTGTCGTTGCCGGCGCCGCCCCATAGTTGGTCCGCACCGCCACCGCCGTAGATGATGTCGTCGCCGGCACCGCCTTTGATGATGTTGGCTGTGTTGTTGCCAATAATCAGGTCGTTGCCTGCGCCACCAAAAGCGTTCTCGAGGGTAACGCCCTTGGCGATGGACACGTTACCCACCAGGCCGCCGACGTCGGAGAACGCGCCTTCAGTGAGGTTGATCTTCTGGTTCTGGGTGAAGCCGGAGAAGTCCAGGGTGTCGTTGCCGCCACCGTCCCATACCGAGAACACCAGCTTGTCGGTATTGGAGGCGGCACTGTAGAAATCCCGCCCGGTATTGGAGTTGAACCCGTAGGTGGTGTCGCCGGCGCGGGTGGCGTAGTTGGCGCCGTAGAGCTTCTGGATCGCAGCGATGTCGTCGATCAGCGGGCCGGCTGCATAGGCTTCGCCCCCGCCTTTACTGAAGTTTTGATGGGTGTTGCTCTCGTTCCAGTAACTCATCACGGAGTAGCCGTGTGTATCTTCGGCATATTTCGCATCCGAATAGGACGGCCGTCCCACGCTGGCATCGTACGCGCCTGGGTGTTGCAGGCCAAGCGTGTGACCAATTTCATGGGTTAAAGTTTGACGGCCGTAATTCCCGTTCGCGGGCGTTAAGTTTTCTTGGTAACTTTTATTGGTATAAAATAATGCGTCACTGTTTCCACTGTTGTTTGGGTAGAACGCGAAAGCCGACCGGGCACCGCCATGCTGCAGATCATTGCTGTAGTTGCCCAAGGATATATGGGCGTCGCCTCCGCTGTTAGATTCACGGAATGAGATATTGGCGACGTCTGACCAGGATTGAAACGAAAGGGCTGCCTGGGACTTTTGTTGTGCGTTGAAAGCGGTGAAGCCGGAAACTTTCTCGGCGGCGTAAGATTTACTTTCTGAAGTCAGAAAGCTGTAGGTGAAATTGTATTTGCCGTTATGGTCATTGTCGCCCCAATAGTAACCGCCTCGGGTTATTTCATCCGCTGCCTGCGTAATGGTGTAAGACGGCTTTCCATTTAAATTAAATCCTCCTCGATCATAAGCGTGTGAAAAATTCAGGAGGCTTTGGTAATCTTCACTCGTCTGGATTCCTGCCGAAGAGGCAGTTGGATTAACAAGATTTTTCGTTGAGACAGTCATAAGTTTACATTCCTTCGTGTCCATTGAGCGTGGAGTGCTATAGGCTTATCACGTGTTCGCTGTTTTCTTGTTGTGTTGATCTTTATAAAGGAGTTATGCGTTTAGTGTTATTTGAAAATTAAATATAATATATAACGTATTGAAATATCCTTAAATATTTTGAGAGCCTCAGTTTGGTGAGAGGTCGCTGACCATGGAGTGGGCGCTCCGTTAGATAAATATGAGCGGGTGGCAATAACTTCCAGCGCTTACTTGTAAGCCTCAGGAAACCAGCGTTGTGCCAGCTTCACCTTGATCGCCAGGTCCTCTTTCGACTTCTGGCATTCGAGTGCTCGCTGCTCAACGCTCGGGATGGCCGGCCAATTGCGCTCACCCCGGGAGACGACTTGCTCGTAGCCTTCATCGTATTCCGCGCTTGGCCCTGCAATCAGCTTGGATGCCTTTACGTAATCGGCGACGAGATCGGCGGGCAGCGCCCCGCAGGTGAATTGCGCCCGGGAGTACATCAGGCCATCGCTTGCCCCGAGTACCTTCCCGTCGGCAGGTTGGGTGGCTGCAACGGATAGCGTGGGGTGGGCAAGCAACATAACGACCAGCAAGGTGCGTCCGTTCATTTGAAATATCCTTAACACTCCGAGCACTGGAGGTATTTTCTCATCGGGCAATTCCCTTTGCAGGGTGATAGGCGTGCATTAAAGCATGTCTACCTCCTCGGGCTGCACACGGCAGATAGCCAAGTACCGGTCGTAAAAAAGCCCGCAACCGCGGGCTCTTCTCACATCAAATTTCGACTTACTTGAACAAACCACCGATGGCATTAATCGCATCCGCAGCCTTGTTCACGTTTTGCTGGTGTTGTGGGTTGGTATCCACCTGCGCCTGGGTGTTGTAGCGCGCGTTACTGCAGCTTTTATTGGTTTGCGTCAGGGCCGCCTGAAAGGCTGTCGCGCGCAAGGTATCGCCTTTGGCGTTGGCTGCATTGATGTTGGCCTGCAGATCGCGGATCTGCTGCTGGCAGGAGGCGTTGTTGGTATTAGTGTTGACGGTGTTGTTGCTGCTGCCACCCAGGGCGGAGGACAGCGCGCCCGTCAGGGCTGTCAGGTCGGCGGCGTGGGCGGGCAGGGTAAACAGGCTGAACAGGGCGGCGGCGGGTGCGAGTTGGGTAAGACGCATGGCAAACCTCAATGTTTGATTGCCTGCACACGTGTCAGCGCCCGAGCTGGCGCAGAGCAATATCCGTATAAAGTTGGGCGCTCGGGTGGAGGGAAATACTATTGGGGCAATTTTTGTGCTTCAACACTGGCGTTGCGGAAGTGTGAATGCCTTCACGTTGTTGGCGGGGCATGGCCTGGGCTGTCTACACCTCTAACCGCTCGGCACGCAGGTAAAACCAGACAAAGAAAAGCCCACGATGGGGGCGCGGGCTTAAAAGGTGTTCACTCAGGAGCTGAGTTCAGGCTAGGCGCGCCACTGTGAAAACCGCGTGAAATCCGCATGTGAATTATGTTTTTTGCACCCAGGCATCACGCTCAAGTACTGTGCTGCTTCCTTATCCAGCCTAAGTGACGGTGTGTTCATGCCAAATGAAGTGCGGCTTGTCGTGATGATCAATACCCAGCCCGGCAAGGGCTTGCAGCAGTTGGCAGCGTTTCAGGCGCTGGCACCTAAGGTGCGGGCCGAGCACGGGTGCCTGAACTATGATTTGCATCCCGTGGTGGGCAACCCCGACAGCTTTGTCCTCATCGAAAAATGGGCTTCAAAGGCTGCATTGGACGCCCACCATGTCGCCCCTCATATGGTGGAAGCGGCCCAACACAATCCGTCGTTTCGTGCGGGGCCTGCGACCGTCTTGCTGCTGGAGGACGCGGTATAAGGCCGCTTTCAGAGCCAGCGCTTTCAAGGTCTTTGAATAACCCGCGATACCCTTTAATCAAGGACGAACACTGTCACTGTGGCGAGCAGGCTTGCCCTGCGATGGGTGGCGAAGCCGCCCCAAATCAGGCGACTCGGTGAGCCAGTTACAGCGGGCTGGGGCTGCTGCGCAGCCCATCGCAGGGCAAGCCTGCTCGCCACGGGTTGCTTTTCTTCAGCTCGATTTCTGATTCGACTTGCTTGACTGCGTAGGGCATGGTTTCAAAGCGGCACCCGCCTTATCTTGCCGCTCAATGGCACCACTGTGTTGTAGGGCGTGGGGATTGGCCGCCCGGCCAGGCCCATGCCTTCGCTGATCAGCACGGCGTCCTGTACCACACATAAGTTGGACGGCGTATCCAGGCCGCGCACCAGCACTTCGACTTCCCGGGTGTGCAGGTTGCAACGCAGCAAACGCCCACTGAATCGGGTAAAACCGCCGTGCAGCGGCTCGCCGCTCCAGTCCGGCAGCAGCGGTTGTTGCAGGTGGCTGCACAGTTCCAGCACCAGCAGCCTGCCGCGCGAGCACAACGCCAGGCCCGTGGGCAATTGCAGGCCGCGTATCACCACTTCCATCTGCCCGGTGGCCGGGTGCACGCGGATCACTTGGCCGGCAAAGTCGGCAAAGTCGATGCCCTTGCGCGCCGGGTCGCCGTGCAGCTCGCCAGAGAACAGGCTGATCAACACTGCATCCGTCTGCGGTTCGTACACCAGGGTCACGGGCACGGCTTCCTGGCCCTGATCGAGTTCCGGCAGTTGCGCCAGCACCCGTTCGTCCCTGCCTTGTGTGAACTCCACCAGTTGATTGGTATCAGGTTTTACCGCCAGCCAGCTGCGGCGCGTGGGGTGGTAGCACAGCGCATTCAAATTGCCCCGGCTGTGGAACACCGGCTCAGGCGGGTTGTATTGCAGGTCGAGCAGTTGCGAGCCGCCGACGTAATCGGTCAGGCTGGCCAGGCAACGCCCATCAACACAGGCGATGTCCGACACGCCCATGATTTCATCGCGCAGCATGCGCGCCTGCATGTTCATGCTGCGAAAGCCTTGGGCGATGACTTTGCCGGGCAAGTATTCACCAGGCCGCGCAGGGTCGGGTTGAAGTTGGCTGATGCGGCCGCTGAAGGGCTGGTCCGCCAGGCCGGAGCCGGCTTCGGCCAACAGCAGGCTGCCATCGTCTTGCAGGCACAGGCCGCGTGGGTTGAGCAGGCCGTCGGCGATCAGTGTAATGGGGTGCAGTGCCTCAATGGGCTGCGCCGGAATATGCAAGGTCATGGGGTGTGCTCCTATTGTGGCGGCTGCCATGGGCTGCCGGTGAGGTAGGCGCGCAGCAACGCACGCTGGGCCGGCGACATCGAGCGCACGACCGGCATGAACAGCGTGGTGCCTTTGTAGGCGTCCGAGGTGCGCGCCAAAATCGCGTTTTTGGCGCCCATGATCGCGTCGGGCTGGTTGAGCGGTACGTAGCGCGACATGGCGGGGAAGGCCAGGTAGTGAAAGCGCAACACGTTCGGGTAAACCTGTGCCCAGGTGATGGTGCTGCCCTTGGCTATGCCGAAATCAGTCTGGGCGTATTTGCGCAAGTTGGTGAAGAAGGCGCCATCGTCCACGCCGTTGGCCGTGCAGGTCAGCGCGACAAAACCGGCCTGGCCGGCACTGCCGCTTTTGAGCGTGACCGGGAAGCTCACCGTCTGTTGCCCGGCATTCACGGTCAGAGACGTGGGGAAGTTAAGGAAGTCAAAATACTGCTTTTGATCGTAAGCCCCCGGCGCGCTGGCTGCGAGGCTCACCTTGGTGGCGTTGGGCACTGGTCCGCCCAGGTAGCTGACGCGCAAGGTGATGGTCAAACCAGTGGGGTAGTCCTCCAGGTACACATTGCGCTGGTCGGCATACACCCGGTACGTCGCTTCGGTGGCGTTGAGTTTTTTACCGTTCACTGCATTGGGGGCGGTGATGTTCAGCGCCGTGGTCCTCACGGCTTGCTGTTGGCTGGTATTCAGGGGCAGGTCAACGATACCGCCATACACGTAGTAATTGACCAGCGGGCTGGCGGTGGGATTGAGTGTCGTCAGCGGCGCGGCACCGGCGGCAATGGTCACCGGCCCGTAATTGGCATTCGGCCCGATGGGGCTGGTGATGTCATCGCGCACGGCGCGGAAGGTTTGCTTGGGGATGACGTTGACCATATCGAGGCTCAGCAAACCGTTGTTGCCCAGCGCCGCATAGGCGGCGTTGCCCGTGGCCTGGTTGACGATCTGGCGGCCCGGCTGGCAGCCCGGCAGTTCGCCGGCAAACGCCGGGGCCAGGGTGCCGATCACCCGGCCGATGCTCGGGTTAGGCGTATATTTACCGGCGGCGTAATCGGCGTCCAACTGCGCCGTGGTCATCTGCGGGCACATCTCGAACATCACAAAACGCAAGACAATGCCCGTCGCCCCCGGCGCCTGGATGATCGCCTTGAGGCCGGCGCTGTTCTGGTTCCAACTGACGATACTGCTCAGCGGGAAGGTCAACTGGAACGTGCCACTGGCATGGAACGAGCCCGGTGCGTCCATTTTTGCCGGGTCGAGCACGCGGCCGGTCACGTCGTAACTGCTGCACACCGCATTGTTGCGGATCAGCAACTGGATATTGTCGTTGCCACCAATTTGCAGGCCACCGACAAATATCTGCGTGGTGGTCGAGGCGCTGGGGTCCAGGTCCACCATCATCGGGCCGGAGACCGGGCCTTGGCCGGTCACGGGGTCTACCGAGCCGAGCAGATACACCGGCTGGCCAATCAGGTCGCCGGTGGTGCTGATGTTGCCCGGCACACCTTGGGAACTGATCAGGGCGCTCTGCATGTCCACCACATGCTGGCCATAGTGGTTCCAGCCGCCGGCGGTGTAGTAGTTGCCGGCCGGCGCGTTGATCATGTTGTTCAGTTGGTCATCGGTATAAGACTGCGCACCCGGCGCCAGGGTCGAGGTGGTCAGGTCAAACAGCGGCCAGTTCGGGTTGCCATTGAACGGGATGGTCGGCGAGTTGTTCGGCAAGCTCACGTCGGTGCGGATGCCGCCCCAGAAATTCAGTCGTGGTCCATTGAGGATGCTCATGGTCTATTCCTTGTCCGTGGCGTGTGGGGTGACGGGCGGGTTGGCAAATTTGAACAGGTACGAGAAGTCAGACTTGAACGGGCTCTTCACCGGCGTGGCCATGGAATGGCAATTCATGCAGCTGCTGTTGGGCTGGATATAACTCTCCATGGTCACGTTGGCCGACAGCGCCGGTGTCGGCTGGCCCAGTGGGTTGCTCGGGTTGTTGGGCATCAGCGGGCGCTGGGTGGTGATCAACTGGTAGTACTTCAAAACGCTGCGTTGCAGGCCGGGGTTGGCCTGGTAATTGGCATTCACCCAGCCTGTGGCGTCGGCAATCGGCGTTACGCGGTTAAGCGGGTTCGGCGTCTTGAATGTGGTGCCGGGCTTGGGCACACAGACCAGTTGCGTGCCCTGGGTCTGCCAGTTGCACGGCGACTGGTTGAGCGTGGCGGCCGGGGCCAACGGGGTGTAGTAGGAATACGCCGTACCGGACACCGGCTGATCGACCCACTGGCCATTGACCTTGGCCTTGGGCGGCACGTTTTCGATCTGCTCGAAGGTCGACCAGATCCACTGCGGGTAGCCATTGACCTTGGTAATGATATGCAGGCCCACCAGCCCCAGATACGCCTCGGTCACCCCGGTGCGTTGGCCCTGGCTGTTGAAGGTGGCCACGCGCGCAATCTGCGTCAGGTAATGGCTGGCATTGTCCCTGGGCGTGAGGATGCGCCAGCTCGATTTGATCTCGATCACCCCATTGGGGAAGCTGATGTTATTGGCTTTGGACACCACGTTCGCGTTGTAGAAGCGGTTGCCGACAATGTAGTTATAGGACGCCTGGTTGGCCGAGATATCGTAGTAGGTCGGGTTGCCCGCCTGGTCGATCAGCCAGCCACCGACCGCCTGGTCGATGGAGTTGACCAGCGAACTGTTCTTCAACGCAGCGATATTAATGATGCCCAGGCTGCGGGCCGTCAGCGGGCTGTTCCACGGCCCAGGGTTGGCGGCGCCCGGCAGGAAGATCTCACTGACCGTCTTGTAGGTCTGCCACACGGTGTAGCCAGAATCCCCAGGCTGTTTGTTGCAGTTGGGCGTGCCACGCTGCCCGTCCTGGGCCGGCCAGTTCAGGGCGACGAACATCTGCCAGCTGTATTGATCGAACTGGTCCTGCGGCGCATTCGCGGCGGGTGCGCTGGTGGGTGGCTGGCAGTTGAGCTGCGTGGCCAGCATCGACGGCTGCGGCTCTTCGCGCGCCAGGGCCGGCAAGCTGACCAGCCCCAGCAGCATCACACTCAGTAGTGTTTTCATGATGATCTTCCTCAAGGCTTACGCTGCATCAACTGGTTCCATTGCGCCTTATGGCCGTTGCTCTGGGAGGCCGGCGGCTCGAACAGCTGGCAAGGCGGCGGGTTGGACGGGCACATCGCAGCCACTTGGTCCCAGGTCTGCCTGGGGTCGGGTTTGGCGATACGGAAGTTGGTGTAGTTCTGGCTCACGATCGGCGCATTGGCCACGCTGGTGTCCCCGGAAAAGAAGAACGACTGCGGCGAACGGTAGGGTGGTGAGCCTGTCTGGCGCTTGTTGAAGGCATAACCAAACAGGATCGGCCCCGACGGTGATTGCAGGTCCAGGGCATAGGCCTGCACGCTGGCGTTGAGGTTTTTGCTGCGCTCGGCGCTGTAGGGCAGGTGCTCGATAAAGTCCTGGCGCGGTGGGTGGTTCATCGGCGAAAACATGCAGCAGGCCGGCATGTCTTTCGGGCGGTCCTGCGGGTAAGTCAAAAAGTACGCCTTGTTGCCCAGGGACACGAACGAGCAGGTGTAGTTGTTGTTCTTGATCGGGAAGATCGGCAGGCAGTACTTCTCGTAGTGCTCCATCATCGCGCCGAAGCCGTCGCCATCCGGCGGGATATACGTGGTGTCGTAGTAGCTCGTCCCGCGCGAGACCGTGTAGTCGGCAGGTGTGAGGGTCGAGGGTGGATTGCTATAGGGCGGCGGGTTTTTCGCGTAGTTGTTCATGACCCGGTACATCGTCCAGTCGCTGATCCATTGCGCCGGAAAAAACGGATCGGACGGCTCGCCTGGCGCGCGTTTGGCGATGCAGTTGCCGTTCTGCGCGTTGCACCCTTCGCTGTTGTGTACACCATTGGTAAAGTACACGGCGCCGCTGTCGTCGGCGGCAAACGCGGCGGGGCTGAGCAGCACAAACAGCAGCAACAGTCGGCTCAAAAGGCTGGTGTTCATAGGACACTCCTGTGGGGGGCCGGGCAGCCGTCAGGCCACCCGGCGCTCCTGCGTGTGGCTTAGTGGTAGTCGCTCATGCTCAATTGCACGGGCGGGTAGTTGCGTTTCACCAAGGCTTGCGCCCACAACTCCAGTACGGCTCGACGGCTTTGCGGCATGTCTCGCGTAATGGGCATCGCCAGGGTGCTTTCTTCCTGATAGGGCTTGCTGATCAACACAATCAGTTGGTCCACCGCGCCCTCAATGCGCGACAAGGAGTTGAGCGGCATGAACTTGCTCATGATCGGGTACAGGTAATAAAACGGCTGCAGGATGAAGGGGTAGATGAAGGTCTCCCAGATCAGCTGGCCGGCGTTTTCGCGTTGATAAATCAGGTTCCAGGCGTTGACGAAGTTCTGCTGCAACTGCGGTTCCAGCGGCAGCACCCGCAGCGGCGCGAGGAAGTCGGTGAAGGCCGTGGGCAGCGGGAAGCTGAACGGGATCGCCGGTGCCTGCTGACCTTCCTGCACAAAGAAACGCAAGGTCGGAAAACCCGGCGCCTGGGCGGTGACGGTCAGGTTGGCGATGCCGTTGGCGTCGGTCTGGATCTTCGCCAGGCTGTATTGCACCGTATTGTTGAGCGGGTCTTGCAAGGTGCCTTGCATGGCGATCGGGTTGGCGAACGTGAGCGTCGGGCTTAAGGCCACTGCCGCAGGTGTCGGTAAAAATTCCTGGTAGGTCACCGGCGTCATTTGATCGGCTGACACCGCCAGCCGCGTGGCCATCAATTGGCGACCGGTGCCCTCGGTTACGTGGCTGCGCAGCGTGGTTGCGCCTTGAAATTGCGGCCAATTGGCGCTGTTATTCGCCGGGTTGGCCGGGTCGTTGTTGAACAGCGTGAAGTTCGCCGCGTTGCTGAAGGCCAGGTAGTAGTCGGTGGTACACAGCATGTAGGCATTGCCGTATTCGGCCACCCACAACGTGGTGCCGGCAGGCGCGGGCAGGCCGTCGTATTGCACCATAACCTGCAGGGTTTTGGTGTCGCCCACGTCGATAAAGCTCGCGCTCTCGACGACTTCGGCGGTCCACATCTGCTGGGTCGCGGCGATCACGGGCGTGGTGCCGGGCTGTTGCAGTTCCAGGGTGCCGGTTTGCAGGAGTGCCTGGGCGTCCACGCCCAGCGGCAGGTCGAGGATGCCCGAGCGTTTGTCGAAGGCCGCCTGTTGATAATCGTCATAACCAAAACTGGCCAGCGGGCTGAATTGCGTGCCCTGGCGGATGCCGATCTGGTAATTGCCGGCCTGGAATTTGGCCGCGACCGGGATGTCGGCCGTCTTGTCGATCGGGTAGAACGGGAAGGCATTGCCCAGGTCCAGCGACAGGGTGTTGTCGTGGGCCTGCGCCGAGATCACCCCGAGCTGCGCCTGGGTGGCCGTGCCCGGCGAGGTCTTGTAGATGGGCACTGCACCGGCCGGTACCAGGCGCCGGCCGGCGGGGGCGGTGGGGAACTCATCGTCGAGCCACAGGCCCAGGGTGCCGACCGTGCGGCTATAGGCCGGGTTGAAGAAGATATCGCCGACGTTATCCAGCCCCTGTTGGTACATGGCCTGCACCTGGGCCTGGGCCGCCGCGCTGGAGGAGTGGGTGTCGATCGGCGGGTAGTTGTTGAGGATGCCGTTCTTGTCGTAGCACGTCAGGTAGGTCGAAAAACGGAACATCAAGCCCTTGGCATTTTGCTGCGCCATCTGGGTCTGCAGGTTTTGCAGCAAGGCGGAATTGCCGATCACCCATTCCAGGTTCTCTTTGGGGAAACAGGTTTGCCAGGTGGTGGTCACGTAGGCCAGGCCACCGAGGTTGGCCCAGTTGAAGTTGAGGAAACGGTCGAGCATGCGGAACTGGCGATTGAGCGTCAGGCCGCACTCGGCGTTGCCCAGCACCAGCTTGTCGAAGTACAGCGCGGTAAAAGTGTTCTGCCAGGGGCTCACGTCGACAAAGCGCGCCGGCGAGCTGGGGGCACCGCCGAAGGGGTTGCCGAGCAACTGGAAGCTCTGGTTGATCAGCGGGTCCTGGTCCACATAGCCACCGCCGGGTAACTCGCCGCCGGTGATCACCGACTGGGTCTGGTTGTAGCTCACGGTGCCGCAGGCATTGTCGCCGAACAGGTTCCACTCGCCAGGGATCATCGGCGTGGTCAACTGCCCGGCATTGCCTGGCACCTGCATCACGTAGTCGGGCACGCTGGCGGGCGGCAGCGGGGCGATGGTCCAGGGCAGCAAGGTGCTGGCGGCATTCAGTGGCGTGATGTCGAAGGCCTTCAAGAACGGCCAGTTCATCTGCATTTTTACCGCATCGTACAGCGGGTACATGTCGTTGTTGTTGGCCGTCGGCGGGTTCCAGAACATATGGCCGCCCAGGTAGATACGCGGGAAATTCAAGACGCTCATGTGAGTCTCCTTAACGTTGCCACTGGGCGCGTTTGAGCGACCAGACAAAGTCCAGTTTGTGGTAGCCGACAAAGTCGGAGGCGGGCAACGGCGCGGTGGGGTAGACGATGCCGCCGTCTTTGTTCAAGGCGAAATTGAAGTAGCCCTGCTTGGGCGAATAGGCCGCGGTGCCATGGCAGGCAAAGCATGAAGATTCACTTTGGAACGCCGATTCCAGCTGGGAGTTGGCCAGTAACGTTGGCGTGGTGTTGGATTGCACGCCGATCAGCTCGTACTGCGCCAACGCCGGGTATTGAGCCTGGAAGGTGGCGTTCACCGGCTGCGCCGCCGCTGTTGGCCCGGTGCTGTTGGTCATCGGCGCAGCGGGTGCGGCGTTGGTCACCGTGTACTGGCTGTTGTTACGGTTTTCGAAGGTGGTCCACACCCAATCGGGGTTCAGCTTGTTGATCACATGCAAGCCGCTCAGCGCCGCATAGCCAACCTGATACTGCTTGCCCTGCTGGTAGTAGGCCTGGGCAATGTAGTAACCCTGGCTGGCCAGTTGTTGCTGGTAGGCCGTGTCGTTACCGATCCACAGCCACGCGGCTTTCAGCTCCCAGGCGGTGGAGGGGAAGTTCAGGTCGCTGGTGAGTGCGGCCTGGCCGTTCACGTTGTAGACCTTCTGCTGCACGATGTACTCGAACGTGTCCTGGCCCATCAGCAGTTGGAAGCGCACCGGCTGGCCTTTCTCGGCTGCCGGCACCTGGCCGCCCATTTGCAGGATGAGCCCGTCCACCTGTTGCGTGGCGTTGAGGTTATGCAAGATTCGGTTGGGGTTCATGCCCATCGCCTGGGCCTGGCTCAGCACGGCGGCGGGTGGCGGCACGCTTTGGCCATACGGCAGCGGTTGGGCGCCGTTAGGCAGGTAGACCTGGTCCGACGGTTTGAGGGTTTCCCAGACCCGGTCAGGGCTTTGTGGGCCGGCAGGCTGGTTCAGGCAGGCAAACCAGTTCCAGGCGAGGGTCTCGGGGCCTTGGGTGAAGGCGGCCCGGGTGGCGTCGAGATTGCCTCCAAACTGCAGAAAGTTGCTGCAATCGAAGGGGGTGGTGTCCTGTGCCTGGGCCAATCCGGCCAGTGCGCTCAGGACCGTTATAGATAAGGCTCGCCGCATGAAAGCTCCTTGGCATTCGCCAGTTCGAGGTGAGGGCGCCCCAGGAAGTGCTCCAGGAGCAGTTGCTTGACTGCCGTCGCCGCCAGTTGCTGCGGCAACGCCAGGTCGCAATTGGTGATCAGCAGCGGGCCGGTCTGCGCACTGCTGGGCAGACGACCATGGCTGCCACGGACTAACCCTGTGTCCAGTGGGATCAGGTCCATGTAGTAGCGAAAACCGAGCTTTTTTTGCAGCAGGCGGCGCGCCACTTTGAGCTTGGGCAAGCGAATGGCCGGGTCGATAAACAACTCGACCGGGTCGTAGCCGGGCTTGCGGTGAATGTCCACGGTGCGCGCAAAATCCGGCGCTTTGCGTTCGTCCAGCCAGTAGTAGTAATCGAACCAGAACCCGGCGGCGGCCACGGCCACCAGCTCGCCGCTGCGTGGATGGTCGAGCTGCCAAACGCGTTGTTCGGCTTTGTCCAGCACCTGCTCGATGCCGGGCTGGCGCTGCAACAGGGCTTTGACGCGCGGGATGTCTTGCGCGTGCTTTACGTAGACATGCGCGACCTGATGGTCCGCCACCGCAAACGCCGCGCTGGCGCCGGGGTCGAGCAGTTCCCAGCTCAAGGATTGGCGCACCTGCAACAGGCCTTCGGCGCGCAGCACGCGGTTGATCGACACCGACTGCGCGACGGCTTCGATGCCGTACTCAGACAGCAGCATCACCGCCGCACCCTGGGCCTCGGCAAAGGCCAGCAAACGCCCGACTTCGTGGTCGATGGCGCGCACTTCATCAGCAATCGACGGGTGCTCAGGCCCCACGCGCTGCAAGCTGTAATCAAGGTGCGGCAGGTAGATCAATTGCAGGTGCGGCCGGCTGATCTGGAACTCGGCCATGGCGCAATCGACAATCCAGCGGCTCGACGCGATGCCCGCCGCCGGCCCCCAAAAACCATGGAACGGGAACTCGCCAATCTGCGCCTCGATCTGCTCATGCAAACCGGGCGGCGACGAATACAGGCCAAATTGCTTGCGCCCATCGGCCGGGTAATGCGGGCGCGGTGTGATGGAGGCGTCCACATCGGCGTACATGTTGTACCACCAGAACAACTGGCTGCAGCGAAAGCCCGGCATTTCACGCTTGAGGGTGTGCCAGACCTTTTCGCCCTGGATCAGCGCATTGGGTTGCAGCCAGAAACGCACTTCGGCCTGGTCGCGAAAGTACCAGCCATTACCGACGATCCCATGCTGCGACGGCGGCGCGCCGGTGAGGATCGAGGCCTGCACCGTGGACGTCACGGCAGGGAACACCGGTTGCAGGCTGGCCATCTTGGCGGTCTTGAGCAGCGCGTTGATCTGCGGCGTCGCCTCGCCCAGCAGCGACGGCGTCAGCCCGACCACATTGATCAGCAGCAGCGGTTGCTCAGAGCGCATCGGCATACGCCTCCTGCATCAGGGTTTGCAGCAGGTTGCGCTGGCGCAATTGGCTCTCGACCCAACGCAGCTCGGCGGCGATGCCTTCCAGCTGCGCCTGTTGCGTGGTGGGCCGCAGTTGCGCGGGCAACACGCCCCAGCTGTAGGTTTCCACCTCCAGCACCGGGCGGAACTCAGTGTGGGCGGCCAGGTAGTCGAAGGTCTGGGCCAGGGCCGCCTGGCTGCCGCGCAGCTCGGGCAACAGCAAGTGTTCGCTGAACAGCGGGATATGGAAGTGAATGCGCAGTTCGTTGAACCCGGTGCAACCTTGCAATGCCGCCGGCAGATCGGCCCAGGCCACGCGACGGCCCTGTGCATCGAGTGCCTTGACCTGGTGCAGGTAGGTGGCTTCGGCAAAGCTTGCGAGGGTGTCGAGCACGGCTTCGCGCCGAACGGCATCGTCGGGCGGCAAGTGGCAGATCATCGCATTGGACAGCTGGACCTTGCCCACCGGCACGCCGGCGGCACGCAGCCGTTCCAGGGATTGATAACAATCCTCGAACATCACCGCTTGGTGGCACACATCAAAACACAGCGCCAGGTAGGCATGGTTCGGGTCCATGGCCTGCCGGTGCTGGAAGAATGCGAGGGTCTGCTCGGTGTTTTCCAGCACACAGTCGGGCTCCATCTCCAGGCAGAACACAATTTTCTTGCCGGTTTTGTGGTGCAGCGTGGCAAGTGCGGCTGTGAGTTGGCTGAGGTGTTCATCGGCGCGCAGTTGCCGCGCTTTGCTCCAGGTTGCGGCATAGCCCAGCGGCACCGTGGAAATTACCCCTTGGCGGCAATCGTCGGGCAGGGCGTGGGCAAGGATGCGCGCCAGGTCCAGGCTGTAAGCCAGCCGTTGCGGGTCGGCCCAACTGGGCAAATACACCTCGGCCTTCACCGCGCCCTGGTGGAAGTCGCCATAGGGAAAACCGTTCAGTGAGGTCAGGCGCACGCCGCTTTGCTTGAGTAACTGCACAAACTGCGTGCGCGCCGGGGCGTGCTGTAATTGCGCCGCCGCCTGGGCGCAGATCCACAGGCCGCTGTCTTGTTGGGCCAGCCCGCGCAAGGTGCGCACGCCCTGAAAATGCTCGGTGATGGAGGCGCGCAGCCCGGCCAGGTCGCGTGCCGGGTGTACATTGCTGCAATAGCCGATCTGGCTGGCCGCCCAGCCCTTGGCGGCGCTCATTTGACCACCGGGTCCTGGCCACGCAGGGCCGAGTTTTCTTGCCATTGCTTGCGTTGGTCGATGGGCAGCGGCGTGCTCACCAGGGCCTTGTCGAGTTGGCCGCTCTGGGCAAAAAAGTCCACCGGGTTATGGAACAGCACCTGTTCCACCTGGGCTGCACTGAACCCGGCCGCGAGCATCGCCTGGCCGGTCTTGGGCACCTTGAGCGGGTCGCTGATGCCCCAGTCCGCCGCGCTGTTGACCACCATTTTTTCGGTGCCGTATTCCTGCAGCAACGCGACCATGCGCTGCTCCGACATCTTGGTGTTGGGGTAGATCGAATGGCCGCGCCAGCACTCGCTGTCGAGCACCAGCGGCAAGGTCAGTTCGTTGAGGTGGTCGATGATCACCAGGTGTTCGGCAATCCCCACTTCGCGGATGACGGCGAGGGTGCGTTTGGTGCCGCCGATCTTGTCACGGTGCGGCGTGTGCACCAGCACCGGCAGGTTGAATTGCTTGGCCAGTTCCAGTTGCGCGGCGAGGAAGCGGTCCTCTTCGGGAGTGATGTCGTCGTAGCCGATTTCACCCACCGCCACCACGCCATCCTTGACCAGGTAACGCGGCAGAATCTCCAGCACTTCATTGGCAATCGACAGGTCATTGGCCTCCTTGGGGTTCAGGCCGATGGTGCAGAAGTGGTGGATGCCGAACATGCTCGCGCGAAAGCGTTCCCAACCCAGCAGCGTGTCGAAATAGTCGACGAAACTGCCCAGGCTGGTGCGCGCCTGGCCTTGCCAGAATGCCGGTTCAATCACCCCGGTGATGCCGGCGGCGGCCATGTTCTGGTAGTCGTCGGTGGTGCGGCTGACCATATGGATATGCGGATCGAAGTACTTGAGCATGGTGAATCCTCGTCAAGGGAAGGCGATGTGCATCAGTTCAGGTAGGCGTGCCATTCGGGCGGCAGGCGCAGGCCGCGCAAGCGCTGTAGTTGCGCCGGGCTGAGCAGGTCAAAGGCGATCGCTTTGGGTAAGCCTGGGGACACGGTGCGTGAGGCCGCGAGCTGTTCGTCGAGCAGGTCGAGGGCGAGCTGGTTGAGGGTCACGCTGTGGTGTTGCGCCAGGTTCACCAGGCGCCCGATGTCGAGGCCCATACCGAGCGCCTTGAGCACCAGTTGGTGAAAGGCGCGTTCCGGGTAATGACGTGACGGGTAGGCGGTGTCGAGGGCGAGCGCGGCAAACACCTGCGGGTTGCTGGTGCGCCCGGCCTGCAACGCCAGTTCCAGGCACATCCCGTCGCGGTCGAGCCAGTCGAGGGCGCTGAGCAGGGCGATTTTTTCCTGGTCATCGCCCCACAGGAACAGTTGGCGCAGCAGCGGCAGTTGATAGTCTGCCGGCGTGTGTTCCAGCGCCTTGGCCACCACCAGTGCCCGGGCTGGCGCGACAACGGCGGCAGGCAACTGGCGTTTGCACTGGCCGCACAGCAGCGCCGCCGTGGAAGCATGCGGTTGTTCTTCAAGCTTTGCATGTGCCTGCAACCACCAATGCAGCTGCGTGGCATCCAGCCGTTGGGTGAGGCTCAAGCGAAGGTCGGCGAGGTTATCCGGGCGCATGTTCATGTCGGCTTGATCCAACGCTGAAAGTGGGGAAGCAGGAAAAACACCAGCACACACACCAGGCTGCCCAATGGCTGATTGGCCACCGCCAGCACCAGTGCATCGAACAACGGCAGCGCGGCCAAACCTGCGCCGATAAACGCGCGCACCTGGCGCTGTTGCGGGTGGGCCAGGTGTTTCCAGTAATGCCAGCCCAACCAGCCCAGCCACAGCAGCAATACCGGCCAGAACCACAGGTTGTTGGAGTAGAGCGCCAGGGCCAGCGGGCTGAGCATCAACAGCAGCGGCAGGCGGCTGATCAGTTGGTTGCGGTGCTCCTGGCGGGCCAGGTAGGTCAGGCCGCTGATGTACACGCCAAGCAGCATCGCGCAGAGCCAGATCGGCTCCGGCGGCACCGCCAGGCTGGCGGCGGCGGTGAGGTACAGCGCCGAGCGGCAGGCGCCCATCAGCCACACGCTGTGCGCATATTTTTTGTGCAGCAGGTTGTAGCCGAAGATGCAGCCCACCAGCAGCACCACGCCGCCGAGCAACCAATGCGGCGTGTCGATCAAGCGGCTCAGGCCCAGCACCGCCGCTGCCGCGAGTACCAGCAGCAAGGTTGTGGCCAGGCCGACTTGTTGACGGCTGGCAAGTCCCAGGGTAATGGGGCGCGGGTTGTGGTGTTGTTCGTCCCAGTCGGCATCCAGCAGGTCATTCAAGAACATGCCGGCCAGGTACAGCAGCGACAAGGTGGTCAACAGCAGCACCCACACCAGCGAGGAGGGCGGCGCCAAGGCCCCGGCACTGCTGGCGAGCAGGGCGGCGGCCAGGGTGTTGGTCCACACCGTCGGCAGGTTGGACACGCGGCCGAGGGTCATCCAGGTTTTCATCGGGCTCATCGCGCGTAGCCCTCGGTGGCCGCCAGTGCCGGGCTGCTGTGGGCCGCCAGCCGTTGCAGCGCCGTTTGCATTTTTGCGCTGTCGATTGCATGCAGGTCCACCGATTGGCCGATGCAGGTGAGCATGGGGATCGACAGTTGCCCGCCCAAGTGCTGGCGAAATTCCTCCAGGCCGAGCAACAGCGGTGAGCGGCCCTGTGCGTCGGTCACACTCAGTTCCGGCGGGCACAGGTTGAAGCCCAACGTGTGCAGCAGGCTCATCACCCGCTCAGTTTCGGAATCGCTCAACAGGCCCAGTGCGTTTGCGTAAAGCCCATCCAGCGCCATGCCCACTGCGACGGCTTCACCATGGCGCAGCCGGTGGTGGCTAAGGTTTTCCAGTTTGTGCGCGGCCCAATGCCCATAATCCAGCGGGCGGCCGTTACCGCGCTCGAACGGGTCACCGGCGCCGGTGATATGCCCCAGGTGCAGCTCGGCGCAACGGCGAATCGCGTAGCGGCTGGCCGCGTGGTCGAAGTGGGCGAGGGCGCTGGCATTGGCTTCCATCCACTCGAAGAACGCGGCGTCCTTGATCAGCGCCACTTTCACCGCTTCGGCCAGCCCGGCGATCTGGTCGCGGTGGGTGAGGCTGGTGAGCAACTGGAAGTCGTTGATCACGGCGGTGGCGGGGTAGAACGCGCCGAGCAGGTTCTTCTGGCCAAAGGCATTGATGCCGTTTTTGACGCCGATACCGGCATCGTTCTGGGCCAGCACTGTGCTGGGGATGCGGATCAGCCGGATGCCGCGGTGGAAGGTCGCGCAGGCGTAACCCAACGAATCCAGCACCGCGCCGCCGCCCAGGGCGAGCACGTAGCAATGCCGGTCCAGGCCGTGTTGCAGCATGTCGCTGTAGAGCTGCTGCAACACCTCTGAGGTTTTACTCAATTCACCGGCCGGTACGGCGATGGGCGCGGCGAGCAACTGCAGATCGGCATGGGCCGCGAAGTAGGCGTCGATCTGGTCGCGCAACGCGGGCGCGCTGTGCAGCAGTTGCTCGTCGGCGAACACCATCACTGTCACCGGGCTGCTGTGCGCTGCGGTGAGTTCCTGGTGCAAGCATGGGTTGTGCGGGTCGAACAGGTGGTCGGTGAAGATCACCGGGTAGTCATAAGCGACCGTGAACCGCCCACGCAGAGGCTGATCCCCACTTGGCTTGCGTTTGAGCAGGCTGTAGATCGCCACAAACGCCAGCGGCAACACCATGCTGGCCAGCACCGTGACCAGCAATGAATTCTGCTCGATCAGGAAGGTGCCGATGGCCGTGTAGGCCAGCGCCAGGCCGGCATTGGCCAAAGTGGTGATCAGCAAAAAGGCCCGCAGCGGGTAGCGCTGCATCCCGGCGGCCACCACCGAGGTTTCCGCCAGCACCGGTACACCGCGCAGGCAAATCAACGACAGCGTGCCCAAGCGGTACGCCAACTGCCCGGGCGAGCGCTGATGCAAGCCAAGGCGGCCGGACAGCAAACGAAAATAACCGGCGCCCAACGCATACCCCAAGCCTGCACCCAGGCACAGACCGATAAAAATCACCAGGTAACCGCCAACGCTGCCGAGCATGGCCACCGCCAGCAACGCCACCATGCTCGACGGCACCGGCAGCACCACGTCCAGCGCGAGCAGGGCGACCAGCAGCAGTGCCAGGTTGAACGCCTGGGCAGGCGAGGACGGTTGGTACAGGTTGAGGTGAATCAGGAAGTCTTGGATCTGTTGTTCAAACAACAGAAAGCTGGCAATCACCAGCGCAGAAAAGCACACCAATGACAGCCAAAAGTGTTCGGCTGGCGCCTTTTTCGAGCATGCACGATACCGCCGGCTGCGCTTCATCAAAGCATCCCTTTTGAGTATTGAGACTTAAGTTCCGTGTCTGTGTTTGCGCCGTTTTTAGAGCAATAAAACCCCTCACCTGGCTGGCAGGTTTTGTGCGTAATGGCTGATGGCTTTCACGGTATTCATGAACTTAGCCGGTTGTGGTTGTTTTGCAAGTTTGTGCGGGCGGGAGTTTAAAAAGGGCGCTTGAGTGGAGCAGGAGTGGCGATGATTATTCAATATTTACAATTAGTTGTATGGCTTTTTTGTCTGCGTCAAGAAGCTGTTGGTGAGGGGCTTTGAAAGTAACAAGTTGATTACATAACGGTGGGGTTTGTTTGGTTAATTATTGCGGCTGGCTATAACAAGTTTATGTGCGCGTAGTTGTCGAGAACTATTCCGTTTAGTGGGTGCGACGATGGTCAATTGTGGGAGCTGGCTTGCCTGCGATAGCGGTGTATAAGTTAGAAAATCAGGTGCAGATATACCGCCATCGCAGGCAAGCCAGCTCCCACATTTTTTTACCGCGTTTAAGCCATTGCCTTGGTGGGTTTCAGGCACTCGATAGAGCGATCCACCGTGGTGCGGGCCAGCTCGAGCAAATGCCACACCGCCAGAATCTTCGCCCGTTCGGGGCTGGCGAGCATTTCACTGCAATTGAGTGTGGTGGCCGAAGCGCTGTCGAGCAGGCTGGCGGTGTAGAGCAACGCGTCTTCAAAGCTCAGGTCTTCGATCACGCTGTGAACGCCGGGGGTGGGCAGGTAATGGTCGAGGGCGCGGTTGAAGGCGGCGCGGTCTTTGGCGCAATTGCGGGGTGGGTCGGGGACGACTTTTTTCATGGTGTAACTCCTATTGAACCAGAGAGCTATCACCAACGCTGCTAAACGAGGGTGGTAGCTGTACGCGGGTTAGCAGACCGGTCAATAGGAAAACCAGCGCACCCGAAGGTGCCCCACGCACAGCCACCATAAACGCAGCGGTGAACCGTGTACCTATTGAAGTCAGGCTGCTAAACCCGATCACTGATGAGCAGTGACGGATCGCAGACTAGCCATCGATTCCAACAGGCACAAGGCGGCAGGGATTGTCTAGGAAACGTCCTGCAATTAAAAGCGACGCGCCTTGCTGGCCCTTTACAAACCATGTCGAAAGGCCACTGACTGATCAGCCACACGGAGCAGCAGCCACACGATCCAATGTGGGAGCTGGCTTGCCTGCTCCCACATTTTTGACCGTGTTTAAGCCATTGCTTTTGCGGGTTTCAGGCACTCGATAGAGCGATCCACCCTGGTGCGGGCCAGCTCCAGCAAATGCCACACCGCCAGGATCTTCGCGCGTTCGGGGCTGGCGAGCATTTCACTGCAATTGAGTGTGGTGGCCGAAGCGCTGTCGAGCAGGCTGGCGATGTAGAGCAGGGCGTCTTCAAAGCTCAGGTCTTCGATCACGCTGTGAACGCCGGGGGTGGGCAGGTAATGGTCGAGGGCGCGGTTGAAGGCGGCGCGGTCTTTGGCGCAATTGCGGGGTGGGTCGGGGACGACTTTTTTCATGGTGTAACTCCTATTGAACCAGAGAGCTATCACCAACGCTGCTAAACGAGGGTGGTAGCTGTACGCGGGTTAGCAGACCGGTCAATAGGAAAACCAGCGCACCCGAAGGTGCCCCACGCACAGCCACCATAAACGCAGCGGTGAACCGTGTACCTATTGAAGTCAGGCTGCTAAACCCGATCACTGATGAGCAGTGACGGATCGCAGACTAGCCATCGATTCCAACAGGCACAAGGCGGCAGGGATTGTCTAGGAAACGTCCTGCAATTAAAAGCGACGCGCCTTGCTGGCCCTTTACAAACCATGTCGAAAGGCCACTGACTGATCAGCCACACGGAGCAGCAGCCACACGATCCAATGTGGGAGCTGGCTTGCCTGCGATAGCGGTATATCTGCACCTAATTTTCTGTCTGATACACCGCTATCGCAGGCAAGCCAGCTCCCACATTTTTGACCGTGTTTAAGCCATTGCTTTTGCAGGTTTCAGGCACTCGATAGAGCGATCCACCGTGGTGCGGGCAAGCTCCAGCAAATGCCACACCGCCAGAATCTTCGCCCGTTCGGGGCTGGCGAGCATTTCACTGCCATTGAGTGTGGTGGCCGACCCTTATGAGGTGCTCTCTCGGTTGATCAGGCTATTCGCTAATTCGATATACCTATTTTGGGCCTCACGTTGTGACGTACCTTTTAGTTTGTTCCAAGCTTCCCATTTAGCTTTTCCTGCAAAATCAGTGAAGCCAGGCCTTGCAGAGTTATTGTCACCCTGTGTGGATTGTTTGTGTAACCCATACAGTTCAAGAAGTTCATCGTCGGCTGGTCGTTTTGATAACCGTGTGACCGCTTCCACTGCTGAGTCGAAATCTGCAATGCTCATGGTGCCTCCAAGGTATTAAACCGGGTTAGGTGTGCGCTACAAATAGTAAGTGCCAGGCATAAACAATACGCCTGGTATAATTCACAGTTATCAATACCTGTTGGCTATAAGCGCCACGCTTAATGGCGCTGATTTATTCGCACAACCTCGCCTCATCCCACAAACCGAAACCCACTCGACAGTTTCTCCTTCAGGTACCCCACCAACGCACTCACCGACTTCGGCACATGGGGCGAATACGGGCGGATCAAGTAAATCTCATCGGCAAACGCGCCCTTGAGTGTCCAGCCCTTGAGCACTTGCACCAACGTGCCGCTGGCCAGCGCCGCCTGTGCGCTGAAGTCCGGGAGCAGGGCGATGCCCAGGTGGTTGAGCGCCGAGTCGCGCAGGGCTTCGCTGTTGTTGGTGGAAAAACTGCCGGCGATGGGCACGGTGACGCGTTCGACTTTTTTGCCGCCGCGCTCGAATGTCCAGGCCGGCTGGTCGGCGCCGCGTGGGTAGTAGAGGCAGTTGTGGGCACTGAGGTCGTTGGGCTCGCGGGGTTCGCCGTGGCGCTGCAGGTAGTCCTGGGTGGCGACCAGCACCGAGCCGGTGTCGCACAACTTCCAGGCCACGTGGGTTTCTGGCACCTGGAAACCGTGGCGCACCGCCAGGTCGTAACCTTCGGCTGTCAGTGAACTCAGGGCATCCGACACGTCCAGTTGAATACGCACTTGCGGGTATTGCTGCAGGAATTCCGACAGATGCGGCACCAACTGCTGCCGGGCAAACGCCACCGGCGCGGTGAGGCGCACCAGCCCGCGAATCTCTCCGGCCGAGTCGCGCACCGACGAGAAACTGCGGGCGATATGTTCGTAGGCGCTGCGCACTTCGCGGGTCAACGACAGCCCCGCATCGGTAAGCCGCACACTGCGCGTGGTGCGGGTGACCAGGCGGGTGCCGGTGGCCTTTTCCAGGTCCGAGATGCGCTGGCTGACGGCCGACTTGCTCACCCCCAGACGCGCTGCGGCGGCGGTGTAGGTGCCTTGCTCTTCGAGCACCGACAACCAGTGAATATGGGTCCACAGCCCTTCGATCTCGGATTTTTCCATGGTTCTATTGTTCGCTCACAAGGACAATAAGTTCAGGATTCTGCTCTGGTTTGGAACAAACTGAAAGCCTATCGTGTGCCTCAACGCTACCCACCTGGGATCACCTGCCATGACCAGTACGATCGAGCACTACATCAACGACCAACGCGTGAGCCGCGATGATCGCTATCAGGACGTCTACAACCCAGCCACCGGCGAAATCACCGGCCGCGTGGCGCTGGCCAGCCGCCAGACCGTCGGTGAAGCCGTCGCCGCTGCCCAGGCCGCGTTTGCCAGTTGGGCCGACACGCCGCCGATCCGCCGCGCTCGCGTTTTGTTCGAGTACCTGCACCTGCTGCGTGAACGCAAGGACGACCTGGCGCGCATCATCGTCGCC
Source organism: Pseudomonas sp. OE 28.3 (assembly GCF_014268205.2). NCBI lineage: Bacteria > Pseudomonadati > Pseudomonadota > Gammaproteobacteria > Pseudomonadales > Pseudomonadaceae > Pseudomonas > Pseudomonas sp. OE 28.3. The sequence continues at coordinate 4,020,220 of NZ_CP077082.1, read as the reverse complement.
GAGCACGGCAAAGTCTTTACCGATGCCCAGGGTGAAGTTGACCGTGGCATCGATATTCTGGAATTCGCCTGCGGCATTCCCAACCTGCTCAAGGGCGAGCATTCCGACCAGGTTTCCCGTGGTATGGACAACTGGACGATGCGCCAGCCGCTGGGCGTGGTTGCCGGCGTCACGCCGTTCAACTTCCCGGTGATGGTGCCGATGTGGATGTACCCGATCGCCATTGCGGCCGGCAACACCTTTATCCTCAAGCCAAGCCCGACCGACCCGAGCGCCTCGCTGTTCATGGCCGAACTGCTGCGTGAAGCCGGCCTGCCCAAAGGCGTGTTCAACGTGGTGCAGGGCGACAAGGAATCGGTGGATGCACTGCTCGAACACCCGGACGTCAAGGCCATGAGCTTTGTCGGCTCCACGCCGATTGCGCAATACATCTACGAAACCGGCGCGCGCAACGGCAAGCGCGTACAAGGCCTGGGCGGCGCGAAAAACCACATGGTGGTGATGCCCGACGCCGACATCGAAAAAACCGTGGATGCGCTGATGGGCGCCGCCTACGGCAGTGCCGGCGAGCGCTGCATGGCGATTTCCGTCGCCGTGTTGGTAGGCGATGTGGGTGACAAAGTCATCGCTTGCTTGACCGAGCGTGCCAAGCAATTGCGCATCACCGACGGCCGCGATTTGAAGGCTGAAATGGGCCCGATCGTGTCCCGCGCCGCATTGGAACGCATCAGCGGCTACATCGAACAAGGCGTGCAAGCCGGCGCGCAATTGCTGCTCGACGGGCGTGATTACGTGCCAACCGAGGCAGGCTTGGAAAACGGCTTCTGGCTCGGTGCGACCTTGTTCGACCACGTTACCCAAGACATGAGCATCTACCGCGAAGAAATCTTCGGCCCGGTGCTGGCCTGCGTGCGCGTGAATGACTTTGCCGAGGCGATCAAGCTGGTCAACGACCACGAGTTCGGCAACGGCGTCAGCTGCTTCACCCGCGACGGCAACATCGCCCGCGAATTCGCCCGGCGCATCGAAGTGGGCATGGTCGGCATCAACGTGCCGATTCCGGTGCCGATGGCCTGGCACGGCTTTGGTGGCTGGAAGAAGAGTCTGTTTGGCGACATGCATGCCTACGGCACGGAAGGTGTGCGTTTTTACACCAAGCAGAAGTCGATCATGCAGCGCTGGTCGGAGAGCATTGAGCAGGGCGCTGAGTTTGCGATGCCGGTGTCCAAGTAACTTAAATACACCGCAGTTCACATGTGGGAGCTGGCTTGCCTGCGATAGCGATATCAGCACCAGATGTTCTGGCTGATACACCGCCATCGCTGGCAAGCCAGCTCCCACATTTTTTTACCGCATTTAAGCCATAGCCTTGGCGGGCTTCAGGCACTCAATGGAGCGATCCACCGTAGTCCTCGCCAGCTCGAGCAAATGCCACACCGCCAGAATCTTCGCCCGTTCGGGGCTGGCGAGCATTTCACTGCAATTGAGCGTGGTGGCCGAAGCGCTGTCGAGCAGGGCATCTTCGAAGCTCAGGTCTTCGATAACACTGTGAACGCCGGGGGTGGGTAGGTAATGGTCGATGGCGCGGTTGAAGGCGGCGCGGTCTTTGGCGGAATTGTCAGGTGGGTCGGGGACAATTTTTTCATCGTTTAGTACCTGTCTGATCAAGGAACCGACACGTCTTGCTGGCCCTTTACAAAGCATGACGACAGGCCACCCACCGAGCGTTCAACAGTCAAGTGCACCGATAGCCTGTCCTGTTCAACTTCCACGCTGTGCGGTGCAAAAACAGCAGGTAACAAACGTGACTTCTATCGAAGGAACTCGTTCATTCTTCGGTACGACTCATCTGATTGCTGGTGTGGAAATAATGCCAAAGGGGCAAAAGTACACCCGGGACTGGCTCCCAACTTCATATGATTTGAACAGAGAGTGATAGTTGTTTAATTCACGTTCATGCTCAATGTTTTGGGGGGGTAAATATTCTGAAAGGAGTATCCTGATATGAGTTTAAATATGTTTCCACTTATACAATCTGCGATAACGGTTGCTCTTGAACCAGAGGCCGGTACGCAGGGCTCTGGTAATGTTCAAACAGTTGGTTTCACAGCAGGCGGCATTGGTATCTCTCTCAGTTTTAAGCCAGAAACGACCGCTGCTCCCCTGTCACAAGATATTTTTAACAAGTCGCTCATTTATGGTGCAACCCACGTTACTGCGCCCACTGCGCCCACTGCGGCCTATAAGCTACCTGAGCGTATGCGGCGAATCGATGCCTATGCTGATCGTGTCGTTGCGGCGATCAACAATATAGAAAATGGCAGCGATGGCGAACGCAACGTCAAATTCCAGCAGGCTCGCCAATTTCTCGAACCGGCGGGCTACTTCAGTGGTGGGTTGCTGGCCGCAGGCTATGACCCTCATGAAAAAATCAACGTAACGTTCACCTCGTCAGTAAGGGAGCTTAACGGGGCCTCCCATGTGACCAATCAAAATATACGTACCTACTTTGCGTGGGAAATTGCCGCCGGTGCGCTTGCGCACGATAAAGTCGAGCGAGGCGGCACGGTCAACGTCCAATCTATGCATATTGAGCCCCAGGACAGAAGCAAGGTCGCGGATCTGGAGTCGATGGGCAACAAACTTCAGCGTCATTGGGAGCTTGAGATATCCCAGCCCATGCGCGACACGACGGGAGCATTGGCGCAGCGTTCAGGCAAAGCTGACGCCTATGCCGTACGGGGCACCTTGCAAAGCCTGGCCAATGACAAGGAAGGTTTCGAGCAGTTAAGCGAAGCCGCTCAAACGGCCGTGGGGCGCACGTTACGCAGGAACGGGCAGGTCATTGTGCCGAATATTTATGGCTACCCATTGGCAGGGTATGCCTTTGTTCCATTCTTAGAGTTTAAAGGCAATGTGGAAAGCAGACCCCATAAGGGTGTGATGATCGATTTGAAGAATGGCGGGGTCACCGAAATATGGGACGATCGGGACTTTGCCGGTTGGGCTAAAAAAAACCGTAATCATTTGCTGCGCAGTTTCAATGCCGGCGACAGGCAAGGCACCCAAGATGCGCATTGGCCCAAGGCGGGCGATGTGCTGGATAATTTAATTGCAGGCAACCATGCCACCTACCCTGGCTATCGAAGCCTCGTTAAAGATGAGGCTGTGCCCGTGTGGGAGACATTTAATTACACCGAGTCGCGCGACAGCGGATATCGGTTGAAATACGGCAACCTGGATACCGGTATTGCCGCTCACTACCAGGAGGTGAATGCTAAAAACGCGGTGTGGTCCGACCAAACTCAAGTGTTTGGTTCCTCGCAGCAAAACTGGAAGGCCGCAAAAGACCTTTGGGGCAATACCTTCGGTTATCTGCCTGGTGTCGGTAACGCGGGCAATATCGTCTTTGGTATCCATGACTCCATCTATGGCAAGACGTCATCCGATCGCCTTGGCGGCACTGCCGCAGCGGTGATTTCAAGCTTACAACTGGCGCACGAGGTTGCGCTGAGTGAGGGACTGCGTGGGGTAGCCAACGTCTCTGAGGTCTCAGCGCCCGGCAAAAATTACACATGGAGTCCGGACTCTTCGGAAAGCGACTTGGAACTGATGCGAACCCCCAGCGCTTCGCAAAATACCGCTGAAGTAGTTGTTGAATCACCGCCGACAGTAAACCCAACTACTGACGCACCTGCAACCTTTGCGCAGATGCGCGAAATTGAGTTTAGAGGGCAAAAGTACTTTGTCGCTGACACGCCTGATGGTGGGGATGGCGTGCATTATTTGTTGCGTAATCCAGACCCGGTTGATCCATCGAAGTGGGTGAGCAGTGGCATTATCGCGAAGCCCGATGAGGCGGGCGTTTGGCAACTCAGGAGCGTTGTGGGTGGTGGCGTCGAGTCAGCGTTCATTCCATTGGAATATGCCCAGGCAAGTGAAGCGCTGGACGCTGTTATTACTGAGCAAAGCAACGCAGCAGCACCCGTTACCCAAGCACAACGCCAAACCTTTGCAGACACACTGACGAAGCTCATTAGCGAAAGTAACGCAGAAGATTATGACGAGGTGGGGGAATATATAGATAAGGATAGCAATGCTATCAATGAATCGTTGCGAACGGGTGAACGCACCGTTGAGCTGGATATGTTCCTTGAAGAATTCGATGAGTTAAACAGTTTCGAAGGCAAAGCCTATCGTTCTGCTTTCGTCACGCCAGAGGGCGCTGAAAAGATCAAGAATGGCGTAGGTCAGGTGTTTAAAGACTCGGGTGTACAGTCTGCTTCGGCGACCGTCCGTAATGCCACTGAATGGGAAAGTTGGGCCACGGAGGAAGCAGAGGAACGCGGTAACGCCACTCAACAGGTTGTGTATGTGTTTGATGAGTCGCTACCCAAAAAGAACTTATCCACCAGCTTTTTGCCTGACCATGTCGCCGTAGCACCAGGTGAGCCTATGCAAGTCCTGGCTGTCCAAGAGGCGGACAATAAGTTATTTGTCTACCTGTCCAAGCCCTCGAAGGTTCCCGAGTATACGTATAGCCTTTTTGACGGGAGCAGCATTGCTTGAACGCTAACAGCGCAGTAGCCACGCACACTGCGGCGGCGTCGGTGCCTGTGTTCACGTCACTCAAGTAAGCCGTCGATCCATAAAGGTCACTGGCTTGCTTGCGATAGCGGAGTGTCAGCTAACTGGCTGGCACTTTTACACCGCCATCGCAGGCAAGCCAGCTCCCACATTGGCGCTTGCCCGTACTTGCGAGCCCCTCAGCGGCGCCCCGTCCGCGTACTCACATCCACCCACACCGCCAGCACCAGAATGCTGCCCTTCACAATCATCTGCCAGTAGCTGTCCACGTCCAGCATCGACATGCCGTTATCCAGGCTGGTAATCACCAGCGCGCCGAGCAACGCGCCATACACCGTGCCCGAGCCGCCGCGCATGGAGGTGCCGCCGATAAAACACGCGGCAATCGCATCCAGTTCGCCCATATTGCCCGCCGACGGCGAACCCGCAGCCAGGCGCGCGGTGTTGACGAGGCCGGCGAGGGCGCACATCACGCCCATGATGCCGAAGATCCACAGTTTTACCGCCTGCACGTTGATGCCCGACAGGCGTGTGGCTTCCATATTGCTGCCCACCGCGTAAACGCGACGGCCGAACACGGTCTGGCTGGTGACGTAGCTGAACACGCCGAGCAGCACCAGCAACAGCAACACCGGCACGGGGATGCCGTCGTAACTGTTGAGGGTGGTGACGAACCCGGCCAGCACTGCGCCGATCACAGCCACGCGTAACAGGTCACGCACCAACGAATGCGCCGCCAGGCCATGCAGTGCGCGGTTGCGCCGTTGCTTCCAGGTCAGGAACAGGGTCAAGGCAAACAGCAACACGCCCAGCCCCACACCGACGGCATGCGGCAAATACCCCTGGCCCACATACACCAGCGACGGCGACACCGGCGCAATGGTGGTACCGCCGGTAATGCCGAGCAAAATCCCGCGAAACGCCAACATGCCGCCCAGGCCGACAATGAACGAGGGGATGCGCAGGTAGGCGGTCATGTAGCCGTTGGCCAGGCCGATCATCAAACCGCACAGCGCCACCAGGCTCAGGTTGGCGAGCAGCGGAATGTGGTAGACCACGTCCAGAATCGCCGCCAGCCCGCCCAATAACCCCAGCAGTGAACCCACCGACAAATCGATCTCGCCGCTGATGATCACCAGCACCATGCCGCACGCCAGGATCCCGGTGATCGACATCTGCCGCAGCAGGTTGGACAGGTTGCGCGGCGTGAGAAAGCCGCCTTCGGTCTGCCAACTGAAAAACACCCAGATGATCGCCACTGCGATCACCAGGGCGAGCATTTTGTAGCGGGTAAAAAGGTGTTTGACCTGGTTCATCTACGCGGTTTTCCCATTCTTATTGTGTTGGCTGAGCGCAGCGGCGAGCACCTGTTCCTGGGTGAGCCCCTGGTTGATGAAGTCTCCACGCAACTGGCCGTCGCCAATCACTAGCACGCGGTTGGAAACCCCCAGCACTTCGGCCAGTTCCGAGGAGACCATGATGATCGATACGCCCTCGGCGGCCAGCGCGCCCATCAGTTTGTAGATCTCATACTTGGCGCCCACATCCACGCCGCGTGTGGGCTCGTCGAGGATCAGCACGCGGGGCTTGGCCATGAGCATTTTCGCCAGCACGGCCTTTTGCTGGTTGCCACCGGACAGGCTGGTGATCGGCAAAAACGGGCTGGCGGTCTTGAGGTGCAGGCGCGCGATTTGCTGGTCGATGCTGCCAAGCTCGGCCTCGGCGTCGATGCGGGTCATATGCGCGTAGCGGTCGAGCACCGCCAGGGTGATGTTCTGGCCCACGCCGAAGTCAGGAATGATGCCTTGGCGCTTGCGGTCTTCGGGCACCATGCACAGCCCGGCGCGGATCGATTTGAGCGGCGTGCGCGTGTCGATCAGTTGGCCGTCCAGCCACACTTCGGCGCTGTAGCGGCCGGGGTAGGCGCCGAACAAGGCCGACACCAGTTCCGTGCGCCCGGCACCGACCAGCCCGGCAATGCCGAGGATTTCCCCGCGCTTGAGCACGAAAGAAACATCGTCCACGCGTTTGCGCTTGGGGTTGTCGACGTCATAGCAGGTGACGTTGCGCGCCTCGAAAATCACCTCACCGACTGCATGGGGCTCGGTGGGGTAAAGGTTGCTCATCTCGCGGCCGACCATCTGCGTGATGATCTGCGCGATATCCATGTCGGCCATGGCCGTGGTCGCGATGTGCTTGCCATCGCGAATCACTGCGATGGTGTCGCACACGGCCGCCACTTCATCGAGCTTGTGAGAGATGTACACGCAGGCCACGCCCTTGGCCTTGAGGCCTCGGATAATGTCGAGCAGCACCTCGATTTCCGAACGGGTCAGTGCCGAGGAGGGCTCGTCGAGGATCAACAGGCGCGCCTGTTTGTTCAGCGCCTTGGCGATTTCCACCAGTTGCTGGTAACCGCCGCCGTATTGCGACACCGGCAGCGCCACATTAATGTCCGGCACCTTGAGTTCGCGCATCAGCGCTTCGGCGCGCTGCAGCATGGCCGGGTAGTTCATGCGCCCGCCGGGCAGGGTCAATTCGTGGCCCATGAAGATGTTTTCGGCCACCGACAAGTCCGGCACCAGGGTCAGTTCCTGGTGAATGATAACGATGCCGGCGGCCTCGGTTTCGCTGATGGAATGGGCCTTGAGTGGCTGCCCGTCCCAGAGTATTTCCCCTTCCCAGGTGCCATACGGATAGACCGCCGACAGCACCTTCATCAAGGTGGATTTGCCGGCACCGTTTTCACCGCACAGGCCGACGCATTCCCCCGGCCGTACCTTGATATCGATGCCGTTCAGAGCGTTGACACCGCCAAACGTTTTGACGATGCCGTCCATTTGCAGCAAGTAGTCGGCCATGGCGGTCACTGCCCGGCAATCTGCTCTTTGGTATAGAAACCATCCTTCTCCAACAGGTCGATATTGGCCTTGGTCAGCGGGGTTGGCGTGAGCAGGATGGTGTCGACTTTTTTGCTGCCATTATCGTATTGCGAGCTATAGGTAGGTTTTTCATTACGCGCAAGCTGTACCGAGAGCTTCGCGGCTTCGGTGGCGATCAGCTTGAGAGGCTTGTACACGGTCATGGTCTGGGTGCCGTCGATCACGCGCTTGACGGCGGCGAGGTCGGCGTCCTGGCCGGAAATCGGCACCTTGCCCGCCAGCTTCTGCGCAGCCAGGGCCTGGATCGCGCCGCCGGCGGTAGCATCGTTGGAGGCCACAATGGCATCGATCTTGTTGTCGTTTCGGGTCAGGGCGTTTTCGACGATGCTCAGGGCCTCGGTGGGGTTCCATTCCTTGACCCATTGCTGGCCGACAATCTTGATATCGCCCTTGTCGATGGCCGGTTGCAGCACCTTCATCTGGCCTTCGCGCAGCACTTTGGCGTTGTTGTCGGTGGGCGCGCCGCCGAGCAAAAAGTAGTTGCCCTTGGGCGCCGCTTGCAGCACGCCGTTGGCCTGCATCTCGCCGACTTTTTCGTTATCGAAGGAAATGTAGGCGTCAATGTCGGCGTTGAGGATCAGGCGGTCATAGGACACCACCTTGATCCCGGCCTTCTTGGCTTCGGCGACGGCGTTGGTCAGCACGGTGGCGTTGAACGGCACGATGACGATCACGTCAACGCCGCGAGAGATGAGGTTTTCGATCTGCGAGATTTGCTTCTGCTCGTTGGCATCGGCCGACTGCACAAACACCTTGGCGTCGAGCTTTTCGGCCGCGGCGACAAAGTAATCGCGGTCGCGGGACCAGCGCTCCAGGCGCAGGTCGTCGATGGAAAAGCCGATTTTCGGGTGGGCCGAGTCGGCCATCACCGGCAGGGCGAGCAGAGCCAGGGCAGTGGCGAGCAGGGTACGTTTGAATGCTTTCATGGTGGTGCGTCCTTTTATTGTTGTTGGAAAGACACTGATTTGATGAATGTACCGTACCTGTGGCGAGCGGGCTTGTGTGGCGAGCGGGCTTGCCCCGCGTTGGGCTGCGAAGCGGCCCTGAAACCAGGCGATGCGGTGTATCTGTTAAAACCGAGTTGCCAGTAACAGGGGCCGCTTCGCGCCCCAACGCGGGGCAAGCCCGCTCGCCACAAAATCAGCAGGCGGTCAGGTGTAGATAAACCGGTTGACCACGCCTTCGAGCATCTCCTGACGGCCGCTCACAGCCTGCGGGTTCAGCTCATGGGCAAACGCGTGCTCGGCCAACGATGCCAGGCTGAACTCACCGGCCAGCACCGCCTGGCCCAAGGGCTGCTGCCAGCCGGCATAACGCTGGTCCTTGAACTGCTGCAATCGGTCGTTTTGCACCATGGCCGCCGCACGCTCCAGAGACAGGGCCAGCACATCCATGGCGGCGACATGCCCGTGGAACAGGTCAACCTCATCCAGGCTTTGGCGGCGCACCTTGGAATCAAAATTGTAGCCGCCGTTCTTGAAGCCCCCGGCCTTGAGGATTTCATAGGTGGCCAGGGTCATCTCCTCGACACTGTTGGGGAATTGGTCGGTGTCCCAGCCGTTCTGCGGGTCGCCGCGGTTGGCGTCGATGCTGCCGAAAATCCCCAGGGACACGGCGGTGGCAATTTCATGGTGAAAACTGTGCCCGGCCAGGGTGGCGTGGTTGGCCTCGATATTCACTTTTATCTCGTGTTCCAGGCCGAACTCATGCAGGAAGCCGAACACCGTGGCGCTGTCGTAATCGTACTGGTGTTTGGTCGGCTCCTGGGGCTTGGGTTCGATCAGCAGGTCACCCTTAAAGCCGATCTTGTACTTGTGCTCCACCACCATGCGCATAAAACGCCCGAGTTGTTCGCGCTCGCGCTTGAGGTCGGTGTTGAGCAGGGTTTCATAGCCTTCGCGACCGCCCCACAGCACGTAGTTGGCACCTTTGAGGCGTTGGGTGGCGTTCATCGCGCTGAACACTTGAGCGGCCGCGTAGGCGAATACCTCCGGGTCCGGGTTGCTGGCGGCGCCAGCGGCAAAACGCGGGTTGCTGAAACAGTTGGCGGTGCCCCACAGCAACTGGATGCCGGTCTGTTCCTGGTGGCGCTCCAGGTGGTCGACCATCTGCGCGAAGTGGTTGCGGTATTCCTTGAGCGAGCTGCCTTCGGGTGCCACATCGGTGTCGTGAAAGCTGTAGTAATCAATGCCCAGCTTGGAGAAAAACTCGAACGCCGCTTCAGCCTTGCCGATGGCCACGTCCATCGGCTCGCCGCTGCGCTGCCACGGGCGCTTGAAGGTGCCCATGCCGAACATGTCCGCCCCCGGCCACACGAAGGTGTGCCAGTAGCAGGCGGCCATGCGCAGGTGTTCACGCATGGGCTTGCCGAGGATCAGTTTGTTGGCATTGTAATGGCGAAAGGCGAGAGGGGCGTCGCTGCTGGGGCCTTCGAAGCGAACCTTCTCGACACCTGGGAAGTACGGCATGGTGTTTTCCTTATTGTTCTTGGTGGTGCCCCGATACTAGCAACGGCATCGGGACTGCCGATTATGAAAATCACCAAGACGTAGTGCGATTTTGACCAGCCAGGGCTAGTCTGTAGCGACCGGCCCCAGGATAAAAACAATGAAAACCCTACCGCCCGTGCACCGCATTGCCCTGTTGTTCAACGGCAGCAAAATCTACGATCGCGGCATCATTACCGGCATCGGCAATTACCTGAGCAGCACGCGTGTGTCCTGGGACTTGTTCCTGGAGGAAGACTTTTTGTGCCGTTTAAGAGGCATCGAGCGCTGGCAGGGCGACGGCATCATTGCCGACTTCGATGACCCGCTGATCGGTGAGGCGCTGGCCGATATTCATTTGCCGGTGGTGGCAGTGGGCGGCTCCTATCAGGATGCACGCGCCTACCCCAAGGGCATTCCCTATGTGGCCACCGATAACCATGCACTGATCAAGTTGGCGTACGAACATTTGATTGAGGCGGGGCTGACCCGCTTTGCCTGCTTCAGCCTGCCCGAAGCCCAGGCCAACCGCTGGGCGCAGGAGCGCGAGAAAGCCTTTCGCCGCCTGATGCAACGCGATGGTTTGCAGGTTGAGGTTTACCGTGGGCTGGGCACCAGTGCGCCGCTGTGGGACAGCGCGGTGGAGCAGCAAATCGCCTGGCTGCAAGCCTTGCCCAAGCCCATCGGCATCATCGCCGTCACCGACGCCCGCGCCCGGCAATTGCTGCAAGCCTGCCTCACTGCCGGCATCGCCGTGCCGGAACAGGTCGCGTTGATCGGCATCGACAACGACCCGCTGACCCGCACCCTTACGCGCGTGCCGCTCAGCTCGGTCATCCAGGGTACCGAAACCATGGGCCGCACGGCCGCCGCGTTGCTGCACCAGATGCTGCACGGCAAACCCTGCGCGGGCACGCAGATTTTGGTGCCGCCGGATGCAATCAATGTGCAGGCCTCCAGCCTGCATCAACCTTTGGGCAATCCGTATGTGATGCAGGCGTTGCTGTTTATTCGCCAATACGCCTGCCAGGGCATCAAGACCGCGCAGGTGGCGGCGTATGTGGGGGTGTCGCGTTCATCCCTGGAGTCGCACTTTCGCAAGGTGCGTGGGTGCAGCGTGCATGACGAGATTCTGCGCTTCAAACTTGCGGCGGCGGCCAAAAGCCTGGAAAACCACGCGCTGGCGATCGCCGACATTGCCCAGGGTTGCGGCTTCAAATCGGCGCAGTACCTGCATACAGTGTTTCGGCGAGAGTTTGGCTGTACGCCGCGCGAGTACCAGCATGGCGCAAGTACACCGTAGAACAACTGTGGGAGCTGGCTTGCCTGCGATTACGGTGTGTCAGCGCCAGGTGTTCTGACTGACACTGCGCTATCGCAGGCAAGCCAGCTCCCACATTTTCGACGGTGTTCAGGCTTTTAGAATACGGCTTTGACCTGCAACCCCAGTACCAGCGCGTTATCGATGCTCTCACCGGAAAACGCCCCAGGCTCGATGATGTATTGCACATCCGGGCGCAGCGTCAGCCACGGCGTGGCCTGGTAGCCATAACTGAGTTCGATCAATTGCTCGGCATTGTTCAGGTTGGGGTAGTCCGTCCCCGCATTGAACGCCGCCAACTCCTGCACGTCACGGCTGCGTGGGTTGGGCACCGCACGGCCATAACCCAAGGCGATTGTGTCGCGTGGGCGGCCTTCAAACGGCTTGTACAGCACCACGCCCGCGCCATACCACTTGCTGAACGGCGAGGCGGCTTCGCTGGCGGCCGAGTATTGGCCGAAAGCGTGCAGCACACGGCCTGCGGATGTGCTGGAGGCCCAGACGGCCTGGTCGATCAGCAGGTAGTGACCGCCGCGACCGTTCACGTCTTTGTTGCTGCCAATGCGCTTCACATCGGAGCTGTCGTAGTAATAACCCAGCTTGTACTCACCCGGCAGCGTGCCCGCGTGTTTGTACACCAGCTCGATCGGCACTACGGTGCCGGTGGTGTGTTTGGGGTCCAGGCGCCAGGCGCGGCTGGAGTTGCCGTTGCTGTCGGGGTCGACATTGAATGCCGCCACACGCAGCTGCCAGTTTGGCGAAAAATCGTATTTCACCCGCGCACCCAGGCGTGCATTCGGGTAGTTGGTCCAGCCGCTGCCGCCGGACATGTTCAGCGGGTGCCCGCAGAAACCGGCGTTCATGAAGTTGCACAGGATGCCGCTGTCGAGGCCGCCGAGGTCGTTGCCCATCGCCATGTAACCGAGCTTGATGTTCAGCGCGGGCGTGAACAGCGTGCGCTCGTAGCTCAGCTCGGTAAGGCGGGTGTAGAGGCCGCCATAGTTTTCCTGGATCGGCAGGCGGTTGCCTACCAGGTCTTCGGAGGCGCTGTTGCCGCGCCGGTCGTTGATGGTCAGCTGAATGCGGTCGCCGTTGGTGAAGCCGTAGAGCTTGCCGAGGTCGAACTGCACACCGAGCTTGATGTTTTGCGAGTAGCGCGCCGAGCGGTGTTGACCGCCGTCGGCGTTGTAGGCGGTCTCGCCGCTGTAGTCGCCGGTGAAGCGGATGCCTTGCTCGTCGAGTTCACGGCGCAGGCCGCCCCAGTCGCCGGTCAGGGTAGTGTCGTCGGCTTGAACGGGCAGGGCGGCAGCCAAAGCCAGGCCCAGCGCCAGGCGGCCGAAGGGCATAGGAGAAGTGAGGGTCATGCGGGGTCTTCCAAACGGCATGTATAGAAAGGCGCGCGCGGTGCAGGAGAGCACCGCGCGAACAGAGGGGCGTTACGGCAGGGCGTAGGCGATTACGTAGTCGCCACGGTCAGTGGACTGGCGAGCACCGCCGGCGGTGATGACGATGTACTGCTTGCCGGTTTTTGGCGACACATAGGTCATCGGGCCGCCCTGGCTGCCCACTGGCAGGCGGGCTTTCCAGACTTCATCACCGTTGCCGCTGTTGAAGGCGCGCAGGTAGAAGTCCTGGGTGCCGGCGATAAAAATCAGCCCGCCCTGGGTCGACAAGGTGCCGCCCAGCGTCGGCAGGCCGACCTTGATCGGCAGGTGCATGCGGATGCCCAGCGGGCCGGTGTCCTCAACAGTGCCCACCGGCACTTGCCAGGCGATCTGCTGAGTCTTCATGTCGATGGCCGTCAGGGTGCCGAACGGCGGTGCCTGGCACGGGATGCCAGCCACGGACAGGAAGCGGTTTTTGTTCACCGCATACGGCGTGCCCTTGAGCGGCACGGCGCCCATGCCGGTGTTCAGCGCTTCACCACCGGACGCGGCCTGGGCCTTGTTCTGCGACGGCACCATCTGGATCCACAGGCCCAGGCGCATGTCATTGACGAAGATAAAGCCGTGCACCGGGTCGGTGGAAATACTGCCCCAGTTCATGCCGCCCAAAGAACCCGGGAAGCTCAGCGATTTGTCGGTGCCCGGCGCGGTGTACAGGCCTTCGTAGCGCATGCCCTTGAAGTCGATACGGCACAGCAATTGGTCGAACGGCGTGGCGCCCCACATGTCCGATTCGGTCAGCGTCTGCGCGCCGATCTGCGGCATGCCCACCGATTTAGGCTGGGTCAGCGAGTAAGGCTCGTTGGGGATGTTGGCGGCCTTGACCGGTACTTCCTTCACGTCGGTCAGCGGCTTGCCGGTGGCGCGGTCGAGCACATAGATCTGCCCGGCCTTGGTGCCGATCACCACCGCTGGCACGGCCTTGTCGCTGCCCGGTGGGGTGAAGTCGATCAGGCTCGGCTGCATCGGCAGGTCGAAGTCCCACAGGTCATTGTGGACGGTCTGGTACACCCATTTTTCTGCACCGGTAGAGGCGTCCAGCGCCAGCACCGAAGCGCCGTATTTGTGGTTCAGTTGGGTACGTTCAACGCCGTAGATGTCAGTGGACGAGCTGCCCATCGGCAGGAAGACCGTGTTCATCAGCGGGTCATAAGACATCGGTGCCCAGCTGTTCGGCGTGCTGCGCACGTAGGTGCTGCCGGCTGCCGGGGCTTGCTTGTCTTCGGGGTTGCCCGGGTCGAACGCCCAGCGCATCTGGCCGCTGATCACGTCGAAGCCGCGGATCACACCGCCGGGCATATCGGTTTGCACGTTATCTGCCACGCGGCCGCCGACCACTACGGTGGTGCCGGCGATCAAGGGCGCAGAGGACAGTTGGTAGTAGCTGTCCGGTACATTGCCCAGGCCGGCCTTGAGGTCCACCTGGCCGTGGGTGCCGAAGTCTTCGCAGAACTTGCCGGTGTCGGCATCCACTGCGATCAGGCGTGCATCAATGGTGTTGGTCAGCAAGCGGCGCTGGCATTGCGCGCCGGCCGGTACGCTGGCAGCAATGATCGGCGAGCTGTTTGGCTGGGTTGGCTGGGCAATCGGCGCAGTGGCATCGAAATACGCCATGCCACGGCAACGCTGCCAGACCGCCGATTTGGCGTTGACTTCGTTCTTCCACAGCTCTTTGCCGGTGTCGGCATCCAGGGCGATCAGGTTGTTGTGCGGGGTGCAGATGAATACCTTGTTGCCGATCTGCAGGGGCGTCAGTTGGTCTTCGGCACCGTTGCCGTCGCTGATCGCCACGTCGCCGGTGTGGTAGGTCCACGCCACTTTGAGCTTATTGACTGTGTCGCGGTTGATCTGGTCCAGCGCCGCAAAACGGCTGCCGCCTTCGGTGTTGCCGTAATGCGCCCAGTCTTTCTGCGCATCGGCGGCGGCCACTGGCGTGACGCCAGGGCCTTTGCCGGTGGGCGCAACGCTTGGGTGTGCAACGAACATATTGCCCGCCGCCAACGCCACGCCGACGGCCAGCACGGCGGCAACGCCATAGGCGCCACGCGCCGGTCGGCCGGCCAGCAGCGGATACACCAGCGCCACCACCAGGCCGATCACGGCAAACATGAACAGCCGCGAGAACAGCGGCCAGTACACCAGGCCCACGTCCGCAATCGCCCACACGGCGGTGCCAACCAGGAACGCGGCGAACAGCCAGGCGCCCGCCGGCTTGCGCCGCGCGATCAACATGCCGGAAACGGCCATGGCCACGCCACCGACCAGGAAGTACCAGGAACCGCCCAGGCTGACCAGCTTGGCGCCGCCCACAGCCAGCGCTACGCCGAGCAGGGCGATAACCACGCCCAGGCCCAGCAGGAGAAATCTAGAGGCGCCAGCGGCGCGCGATGCTCTTTTCATGTCGACAGACTCGAAGGTGAGAGGGCAAAGACGCGATTTTAGCAATATAAGTAACCAGTTAGTACATTGTGCTGCGTAATAGTCTTTTACAAATGTGGGTACAACAGCAAAACCCTGGCTCGCAGGGCGCCGATGCGAACACAGATGTCCCCAGCGACAAAAACCAACTGTGGGAGCTGGCTTGCCTGCGATGCAGACACCTCGGTACATCAGGTACACCCAGTTGATGTCATCGCAGGCAAGCCAGCTCCCACACCAGCCCCATTCCACATTGGCTTTAGTGTAGAGCGTCAGCCACAAAGCTCAATCTGGCTATTGCTCCACGTGCGCCAGAAACGCCCCCACACACGCCATGCACGCCTCACGTTCCTCGACATGCGGCATATGGCTCGACTGCTCAAAAATCTGCCAGCGCACGTCGCGGATGCCATCGGCAAACGGCTGTACCGTGGCGGGTGTGGCTTCATCAAAGCGCCCGGAGATCAACAACGTCGGCACCTGGATGCGTGGCAGTCGCTCGATGATGCTCCAGTGGCGCAGGCTGCCGATCACGTGGAATTCAGTGGGGCCGTTCATGGTGTGATAAACGGTCGGGTCGTCTTCGATGGCGGCATTGGTGCGCAGCACTTCATCGGGCTCCGGCTGGACGCGGCAGACGTGGCGGGCGTAATACACATCCGAGGCTGCGCGGTACTCGGCGCTGTCAGTGGTGCCTGCCGCCTCATGGCGCAGCAGGGTGGCCTGCACTTCGGTGGGCAATGCCTGGCGCAGCTCATTCGCGGCGGCGCACCACAGGTCCATGGAGGCGGGCGAATTGGCGATGATCAATGCCTTTAAGCCGGCGGGTTGGCGTACCGCGTGTTCAGCCCCAAGCATGCCGCCCCAGGACTGGCCCAGCAGCGCGTAGTCGCTGATGTCCAAATGCTCGATCAGGTTGTCCAGTTCCGCCAGGAACAACGCCACGTTCCAGAAGTCAGCGGGTGCGTCGCGCAGGTGAGTGGAGCGGCCATTGCCCAATTGGTCGTAGTGCACCACCGCGCGCCCCGTTTCGGCCAGGTCCTTGAAACTGTCGACGTAGTCATGGGTGCAGCCGGGGCCGCCGTGCGCGACGATCAAGGGCAAGCGCCCGGAACTCAAATCGCCGGTGACCCGGAACCATGTCCGGTAGCCACGGAAATCGGCATAACCTTCGCGAACCTGCATGCTGTGTGCCTCCTTGGATAGATGCGCTACAGGCTAGTCAAAACCGCGCGTCAGGGGCACTGGTAAAAATGATAGGTTCTTGAATTAAAAAGCACCTTGAGCTTAAGCCAGCGCATCCCGCTGCATCGACTGCAGGTTCTTCTCGATGGTTTCGCAGATGGTTTCCATCTGGATCTGGTGTTCGCTGGAATGAAACGGGCTTTGCAAGTCAGTGCCGATGCGTTCGATCGCCAGCAGCATAAAGCCCACCACGGTCGAGGCCAGCGGGGTGAACCAGCCCAGGGATTCAACCAGGCCCACCGGCACGATCAGGCAGAACAGCGAGATAAACAGCCGCGGGAAATATACGTAAGGGTAGGGCAGCGGCGTATTGGCGATTCGCTCCATGCCGCCTTGGGCGTTGGACAGGTCCACCAGGGTCGACTCCAGCCGCGCCAGGCGAATACTGTCCAGGTGCCCGGCCTTGTATTCGCGGGCCAACAACGTCGCTGAACCGGTGAGGATGTCATTGGCAAAGTTGTTGGTGGCGCCATTGCGCGCAAACTCTTCGGCGGGGATAAACGCACGTACTTCATCCGGGCACGGGCGGCCCTTGAGGTGCGCCGCCAGGCAATTCACATAGGCCACATGGCGGCGCAACAGGGTGGCCTTGACCGGGTTTACCTCGCCGCTGGAGTCATCCAGCAACGTCAGTACCTGACGTGCAAAACTACGCGAGTTATTCACCATTGCGCCCCACAACGTGCGTGCTTCCCACCAGCGGTTATAGGCGCTGCTGTTACGAAAGCTGATCAACACCACCAGCGCCGACCCCAGCAGGGTCAGCGGCATCAGCGGCAAGTTGATCTTGGTGGTCAGGAACAACATGAAATCGACCGTGACGGCCACATCCCACAACAACAGCCAGAACAAGGCCCAACCCACATAGCCCATGGTTTTGATAATCAGGCGGTACTTTTTGATGATGGCGGCTTTCAAGCGAGGACCTCACGGCGAGCAATGGGCAATAAATACCCTAGCTCGGACGCCCGGGGGCGGTGAAAGGTTCGCGGTCATATTTCTGGCGCCATTTATTGGCTCTGCTTCACACGCAATCTTTGCACTGCTATTTCAAGCAAGTTCACCGCTTGCGCGTTAGCAAATAGCCCAGGAAGTGCAGTTGGAACAACTTTGGTAATGATGCTGTGCCACGCGGCAATCACTGTACATTGACCCCAAAGGCAAAGCGCCATCAGGGGCCGTTTTACGACGTGATTTGTTTTGGGACCTGACTACGTGAACTTTGTAGTCTAGATCAGTGGGATGAAGTTGGTTGATCAGGGTTCTTTCATGCGTGTCAGTTCGTTAAAGTTGGATATCGGTAATACTGCACAAGCACTTGAACGTCATGAGGACTTTGAATCTTGTATTCGGGCACATTATCAGGTGCTTCTTGGCCCTTACTCGAAACGCCCGTTTTTCTACAAAAGTGCAATGAAATACAGCCGTTTGATGGTCTCATTTGCACTGTTCAGCGAGTACTTTTCCAAACCGACAGCCTTGCTTTGCGAGGTGAAAGCCTTTTGTGTGGCGCGGGGGTATTGCTCAAGAAACAGCCTGGAGTCGATCTTCCTGCTGTTTCGGGCGCTGGGGTTCATGGTGGTCGACGCACACCCGGAGGACAGCCGGTTCAGGGTGTATGCGCCCTCGGATGAAGCCTGCCGGGAAGTGCGGCTGATGCTGACGTCCATTACCGACTCACTGGCGCTGATGTGCCCTGAGAAGGAGCGTTTTCGCACAATGCGCGAGATGGACGACCGCAGTTTTCTAGCCCTTTATTTCAAAGGCTTCGCTCAGATCCTGGCCGACGAAATGACCGTTGATGTGTTGCTGCCCGACTGTTTTTGGCTGGTGAAGAAAGATGCAGGCCATTTGTTGATGCTGGCGATATATAACGATGCCTTTTCACCGGAAAACGAGCGCATGACCTTCAAATCGTCATCTTATCTTGCGCTCGCCCAGCAGCTGTCGGTATCAAAAACCCATATTATTAGAATGGTCCGGGAGGGTGTCGAGAAGGGCTATTTCAAAGTGCATGCGAAAAAACAGCTGGAAGTGCTGCCGGCTTTTGTTTGCCTGGTAAGACGGTTTATGGCGTTTTCATTTGCGGTTGGCCTGCACGCGGTTGAAAGAGGGGAAAGGGATGCCTGCTAATTTGAAGTTAAGGCCACGGATGCGCCGGTTACTGTCGCCAGCGGTCACCCAGGCCGAGTTAATCGGGATTATTGCCTGGCTCGGGGTGTTGTTGATTCATCCGGACATGCAGCTGGATATATATTTGTCAGCGATCACCCTGTGCCTGTTGGCGGTGTGTCGACTGCACCACATGACCATCCACTTTTACCTGTGGCGCACGCTCGGGGTTGTGTATGTCGTGCTGCTGTCCGTGGGGTTTGCCTATGTCATCAGCGCGCATGGGGAGTTGCGCCTGTTTGGCTTGCCGCTGGCGGTTATCCTGGTGATCAGCAGCGCCATCCTGTTTATCAGTGTGCAGGATTACCTGGTCTGCGCCACGTTGGTCTGGTTGATTTTATGGCCGTGCATCCAGGCGGACATTTACGGCGATGCCCAGGTCTATCTGTATATTTTTTGCGTTGCGTCGGTGGCCATCGGTTTTATCCTGAGTTTTTCCTATTTGAAGAACCTGCGCTCGGTGTTGCTGGTAGAAAGTGAGTTTCGCGAGCTGGCAGAGACGGATTACCTGACCTCCATTCTCAACCGGCGCGCCTTCATGCAGGGCTTTGACGCGTTGATCGCCAGCGGCCACAGCGGCTATTTCATGATGTTGGATATCGACAGTTTCAAACTCAAAAATGACCGGTATGGCCACGATGTGGGCGACAGCATTCTTTGCGCCATGGCCACCTGCCTGAAAACCGCCAAAGGCAGCCACAGTTTCGGCAGGATCGGCGGCGAAGAATTCGGCGTGCTGCTGTTGGGCGACGACCCGGCTGTCGCCTGCGAGTTCGCACGGGATTTGTTGCAGGCTATCCGGCACAGTGTGGCGGCGCCGCACAATTACACGTGCAGCGCGGGAATGGCGCGGTTTTCGGCGGGGGACGAGATGTCGGCAGTGCTTAAGGACGCTGACCGCAACCTGTATGGCGCCAAGCAAAATGGCAAGGACCGGGCCTATCTGGAGGGCAGGCCGATTAATCCGCAGGGGTGTGCAGTCGCCCAATGAGTGCTCAGCGCGGCTGGATCAACGCTGGCCCATGGTTGCGTGTGTTGCCCACGGCACTGTCGACCTTGAACCATTCGAACACGTCTGCCGGGTCGCCCTGCAACAGCACCATCTGCTCGGCGCGACTTCGGGAGGTGGCCGGGTCCAGCCACTCACGGGCCAGTTCCGGAGTGAACACCACGGGCCTGCGGTCATGGATGTCGAGCATGCCACCGGCGCTGTCGGCGGTGATGATCACGAAGCCATCGTGCGCGTGCGCGCCCTCATCGGCGTCGGGCAGTTGGCCTATGGCGGCACAGAATACCGGCGCACCGTCGCGGCGACGAATCAGGTAGGGCTGTTTTTTCGCGTCGCCTTCATCCACCCATTCAAACCAGTTGTCCACTGGGGCAATTGCGCGATGCGGCCAGATCGCGCGAAAGAACGCGCCGTGCGCGACCTTCTCGACACGCGCGTTGATCGCCAGCAGGCGTTCTTTGCTCCAGTGCGGGCGCCAGCCCCAGCGCACCGGGTCAGCGTGCAAAAGATCATTGTCCAGGTGCAGCAACGCCACGGGGGTGGTTGGCGCCACGTTGTAGCGCTCAAGCGGCTGGTCGCCCACGCTATTGGCCAGTGCATTGGGCATGCTCAGCGCCGCCACAAAGTCATGAATACCGCGGTACTGCGAAAGTCGTCCGCACATGGCCGGTTCCTCGAACTGACTCCCTGAGCGTAGACGATCAATTTACAGCGGCGTGAGCACGTTCATCACCGTGTCCAGCGCCACCCGCGTGTCATCCAGTTGCACCAGCGAGGCGTGCCGGGCGCCGAGGGCGTCACGGTTCTGGATGGCGGTGAGGATCGCTTTGTGGCGGGGCAGGCTCAGGCCCTGGATGTCAGGACGGCGGTTGGTGATGTTGATCGACTCGCGCAGCGGCAACGACAGCATGTTGCACATGTAGGCGAGCAAGTCGTTGCGGGTCGCGTCGGCGATGGCGCGGTGGAAGTCCAGGTCGGCCTGCAGCAGGTCATCGTGGGTCTTGGCGGTTTCCATGCCCCGGTAGGCGGTTTCGATGGTGGCGATGTCTTCGGCGGTGGCCGTGGTCGCGGCCATGGCGGCGATTTCCGGTTCGAGGATGCGCCGCACGCCGGCCAGGGTGTTGAAGAATTCGCTGTGGGGCGTGGACTGCATCAGCCAGGACAGCACGTCCGGGTCAAGCAAATGCCATTTCACCCGTGGGCGCACCACCGCGCCCACCCGTGGTTTGGAGTACACCAGGCCCTTGGCGCTGAGCACGCGGGTCGCCTCACGCAACACCGAGCGGCTGACCTGGTATTCCTCGCACAGCGTGGCTTCCATGGGCAGGCGTTCTTCGGGCTTGAAGCGACCGGAAACGATGTGCATGCCCAAGTCCTGAACGATCTGGGCATGCTGGCTCTTGCGCGGCTTGGGCGGCTGGTGATCCATAACGACGGGGAGGCTCTGGCTTAGGTTCGCGGCATCATAGCATCCCAATTAGTGGGAATGCCGGGGGACTTCAGCGCCACGGCAGCCCACCAGGAAGTCGAAGTCGCAGCCTTGATCGGCCTGCAGCACGTGATCGATATACAGCTGGCGGTAGCCGCCGACGATCAGGTTTTGCGCTGGCGCAAGGTCAGCCATGCGCGCCGCCAGTTCGGCGTCGGGGATATCCAGGTGCAACCGGCCGTTGGCGCAGTCGAGCTCGATCCAGTCACCTTCCTGCACCGTGGCCAGCGGCCCACCGGCGGCAGCTTCCGGTGCCACGTGCAGCACCACCGTGCCGTAGGCGGTGCCGCTCATGCGTGCATCGGAAATGCGCACCATGTCAGTCACGCCCTGGGCCAGCAGCTTGGCGGGCAGGCCCATGTTGCCGACTTCGGCCATGCCGGGGTAACCCTTGGGGCCACAGTTTTTCATGACCAGAATCGAGTTGGCATCCACGTCCAGCGCCGGGTCATTGATGCGTGCCTTGTACATGTCGAAGTTCTCGAACACCACCGCGCGGCCACGGTGCTGCATCAACTCGGGGCTGGCGGCGGAAGGCTTGAGCACGGCGCCCAGCGGCGCCAGGTTGCCGCGCAATACGCAAATACCGCCATCGGCGCGGATCGGGTTATCGAGGGTGCGGATCACCTCATCCTGGCCGTAGATCGGCGAGTCCTGGGTGTTCTCGCCCAACGACTTGCCATTGACCGTCAAGGCATTCGGATGCGGGATCAGGTTGGCTTCGCCCAGGCGACGCAGCACGGCCGGCAGGCCGCCGGCGTAGTAGAACTCTTCCATCAGGAAACGGCCTGACGGCTGCAGGTCGACGATGGTCGGCACGCCACGGCCCATGCGGGTCCAATCGTCGAGGTCGAGCTCGACACCGATACGCCCGGCGATGGCTTTGAGGTGGATCACCGCGTTGGTCGAACCGCCGATGGCCGCATTCACCCGGATCGCGTTTTCAAACGCCTCCTTGGTAAGGATTTTCGACAGTTTCAAATCCTCACGCACCATCTCGACCGCGCGCATGCCAGACATATGCGCCAGCACATAGCGCCGCGCGTCCACCGCCGGAATCGCCGCGTTGTGGGGCAGGGAAGTGCCGAGTGCTTCGGCCATGCAGGCCATGGTCGACGCAGTGCCCATGGTGTTGCAGGTGCCCGCCGAGCGCGACATGCCGCCTTCGGCCGCAAGGAAATCGTCAAGGGTGATGGTGCCGGCCTTGACCTGCTCGCTCAGTTGCCACACCACCGTACCCGAGCCGATGTCCTGGCCCTTGTGCTTGCCGTTGAGCATCGGCCCGCCGGTGACCACGATGGCCGGCACGTCACAACTGGCCGCGCCCATCAGCAGCGCCGGGGTGGTTTTGTCGCAGCCGGTGAGCAGCACCACGCCGTCGATGGGGTTGCCGCGAATGGCTTCCTCTACATCCATGCTCGCCAGGTTGCGGGTGAGCATGGCGGTGGGGCGCAGGTTGGATTCGCCATTGGAGAACACCGGGAATTCCACCGGGAAACCACCGGCCTCGATCACACCGCGTTTGACGTGCTCGGCGATCTGGCGGAAATGCGCGTTGCATGGGGTCAGTTCCGACCAGGTGTTGCAAATGCCAATGATCGGTTTGCCATGGAACTGATGGTCGGCAATGCCCTGGTTCTTCATCCAGCTGCGGTACATGAAACCGTTCTTGTCGGCGGTGCCAAACCACTGGGCGGAGCGTAGGGCGGGCTTTTTATCAGGCATGATCGACTCTCTTATTGTATGACTATATGTTCTATATGTGCTTAAACATAAGCGCAAAAACGCAGCTTTGGAAGTGTTGTTTTGCAAATAGTCATACTATATAGTCCAGCTTAATTGAGGTTTGACCCTGGCGGATTTTCGCGAGAGGCAGCCCCCGAGCTTCTATAAAAACAACAATCGGAGATCGACCCCATGAGCCAGGAATTGCGGCTTGTTCGGCGTATCACGCTGAAACTGATTCCCTTCCTGATCCTGCTGTACCTGATCGCCTACGTGGACCGCTCGGCGGTGGGGTTTGCCAAGCTGCACATGGGCGCCGACGTCGGCATCGGCGATGCCGCCTATGGCCTGGGGGCGGGGTTGTTTTTTATTGGCTACTTCCTGTTTGAAATCCCCAGCAACCTGATGCTCGACCGCTTCGGCGCGCGGCGCTGGTTTGCACGGATCATGCTCACCTGGGGCGCCATCACCATTGGTATGGCCTTTGTGCAGGGGCCGCACAGTTTCTATGTGATGCGCTTTCTGCTTGGCGCGGCCGAAGCCGGGTTCTTTCCGGGCGTGCTGTACTACATCACCCAGTGGTTCCCGGTGCGCCATCGCGGCAAGATCCTGGGGCTGTTTATCCTCTCCCAGCCGATTGCCATGATGATCACCGGGCCCGTGTCCGGCGGCCTGCTGGGCATGGACGGCATCCTTGGTCTGCACGGCTGGCAATGGCTGTTTATCGTGATCGGCACGCCGGCGTTGTTGCTGACTTGGCCGGTGCTGCGCTTTCTGCCGGACGGCCCCAAGCAGGTCAACTGGATGAGCGAAGACGAAAAAGCCTGGCTGACCGCTGAGTTGGCCAAGGACCTGCAAGCCTACGGCCAGACCCGCCACGGCAACCCGCTGCATGCCCTCAAGGACAAGCGCGTGTTGCTGCTGGCGCTGTTCTATCTGCCGGTGACCTTGAGCATCTATGGCTTGGGCCTGTGGTTGCCGACCCTGATCAAACAGTTCGGCGGCACTGACTTGGTGACCGGCTTCATTTCGGCCGTACCCTACATTTTCGGCATCATCGGGCTGCTGATCATCCCGCGCAGTTCCGACCGCTTGAACGATCGTTATGGCCACCTTGCCGTGCTCTATGTGCTCGGCGCCATCGGCTTGTTTTGCAGCGCCTGGCTGAGTATGCCGGTGCTGCAAATGGCGGCGCTGTGCCTGGCGGCATTCGCCTTGTTTTCCTGCACGGCGGTGTTCTGGACCTTGCCGGGGCGGTTCTTTGCCGGCGCCAGTGCGGCGGCGGGCATCGCGTTGATTAACTCGGTGGGCAACCTGGGCGGCTATATCGGCCCGTTCGTGATCGGCGCGCTCAAGGAGTACACCGGCAACCTGGCTTCGGGCCTGTATTTTTTGGCTGGCGTCATGGTGTTCGGGCTGGTGTTGACCGCTGTGGTGTACCGCGTGCTGGAGCGCAAGCATGTGCTGCCCGCCGACCAGTTTGCCGCCAGCGCCCGAGGCGCCACACGTACTTAATCCTGGAGAAGTTTGATGCGTTTAGTTCAGTTCGAATTGCGTAACGGTGAGCGTCGTGTCGGCGTGGTGCAAGGCAACACACTGCGCGAAGTGCACACCGCGCGCAGCGTGCGTGAGTTGGCGCTGGCCGCCATCGATGCCGGTGTGGGCCTGGCGCAACAGGTCGACAGCCTCGGGCTGGGCGACAGTTACGACTACGCCGCGCTGTTGGCGGACCTCAAAGTCCTGCCGCCGCTCGACCATCCCGACCCCGCGCACATGCTGATCAGCGGTACTGGCCTCACGCATCTGGGCAGCGCCTCGGCCCGCGATAAAATGCATCAGGCCGGTGACGACAGTGCCTTGACCGACACCATGCGTATCTTCAAATGGGGCGTGGAGGGCGGCAAACCGCCGGCCGGCCAGGCCGGCGTGCAACCGGAATGGTTCTATAAGGGCGATGGCAATATTGTCGTGCGCCCAGGCCAGGCATTCCCGGTGCCACCCTTTGCTGAAGACGCCGGTGAAGAGCCGGAAATCGGCGGGTTGTATGTGATCGGCCGTGACAGCAAGCCCTACCGCCTGGGGTTTGCGGTGGGCAACGAGTTCTCCGACCACGTCATGGAGCGCAAGAATTACCTGTACCTGGCCCATTCCAAGTTGCGCAGTTGCAGCTATGGTCCGGAGTTGCGTGTGGGTGAGTTGCCCGAGCATCTGGCCGGCACCAGCCGCATCCGCCGAGACGGTCAAGTGATATGGGAAAGCGAATTTCTCAGTGGCGAGGCGAACATGTGCCACAGCCTGGAAAACCTCGAGTACCACCATTTCAAATACAGCCAGTTCCTGACCCCGGGTGACGTGCATATACATTTCTTCGGCACCGCCACCTTGTCATTCGCCGACGGTATACGTACCCAGCCGGGGGATGTGTTCGAGATCAGCCAGGCCGAGTTCGGCGCGCCGCTGGTCAATCGGGTCGGCAGCGCCGAGGCGGCGTTCGCACCTGGCACTGTCATCAGCCTTTAAGGAGATCAGCATGAATCCGTTTCTCGGCCACAACTACATCGGCGGCCAGCGCAGCGCCCAGGGCAGCATCACCCTGAAAAGCGTCGACGCCAGCACTGGCGAGGCCTTGCCTCAGGATTTCTATCAGGCCACGCCCGCCGAGGTGGATGCCGCCGCCAAGGCCGCCGCTGCCGCCTATCCCGCGTACCGGGCATTAAGTGCATCGCGGCGGGCGCAGTTCCTGGAGGCGGTGGCCGATGAGCTGGACGCGCTGGGGGATGATTTTATCGAGTTGGTGTGCCGCGAAACGGCATTACCTGCTGCGCGCATCAAAGGCGAGCGCGGGCGCACCAGCGGCCAGATGCGCCTGTTCGCTACGGTATTGCGTCGTGGTGATTTTTACGGCGCGCGCATCGACAGAGCCTTGCCCGACCGCCAACCCCTGCCGCGCCCGGACCTGCGCCAATACCGCATCGGCCTCGGCCCGGTGGCGGTGTTTGGTGCGAGCAACTTTCCCCTGGCATTTTCCACCGCCGGCGGCGACACCGCTGCCGCGCTGGCGGCCGGCTGCCCGGTGGTGTTCAAGGCGCACAGTGGGCATATGGCGACGGCTGAGCGGGTGGCCGATGCAATCATTCGGGCGGCCGAGGCTACCGAGATGCCGGCGGGGGTGTTCAACATGATCTTCGGTGGCGGCGTCGGTGAGGCGCTGGTCAAGCACCCGGCGATCCAGGCCGTGGGTTTTACCGGCTCGCTCAAGGGCGGCCGTGCCTTGTGTGATATGGCGGCGGCACGCCCGCAGCCGATCCCGGTGTTTGCCGAAATGTCGAGCATCAACCCGGTGATCGTGCTGCCCCAGGCCTTGCACGCCAGGGCCGCGACCATCGCCCGCGACCTCACCGCCTCGGTGGTGCAAGGCTGTGGCCAGTTCTGCACCAACCCTGGCCTGGTGATCGGTATTGCCTCGCCACAGTTCACCGCGTTTACCCAACAGGTGGCGCAACTGATCGGTGAACAGCCGGCGCAAACCATGCTCAATGCCGGCACCCTGGGCAGTTATGGCAAAGGCTTGGAAAAGCTCTTGGCGCACCCTGGCATCCAACACCTGGCGGGCAGCGCTCAAGTGGGCAGTCAGGCGCAGCCGCAGCTGTTCAAGGCCGACGTGCGCTTGCTGATCGACGGTGATGAGGTGTTGCAGGAAGAGGTGTTCGGCCCTGCCACGGTGTTTGTCGAGGTCGCCGATCAGGCCCAGCTCAGCGCGGCCTTGCACGGTCTGCACGGCCAGCTCACCGCGACGCTTATTGCTGAACCGGCCGACCTGCAGCACTTCACTGAACTGACGCCGCTGCTGGAGCAGAAAGTCGGGCGCATCCTGCTCAACGGCTACCCGACCGGCGTGGAAGTGTGTGATTCGATGGTTCACGGCGGGCCGTACCCGGCCACATCCGATGCCCGTGGCACCTCGGTCGGCACCCTGGCCATCGACCGTTTCCTGCGCCCGGTGTGCTTGCAGAATTACCCTGATAGCCTGCTGCCCGACGCGTTGAAAAACGCCAACCCGTTGCGTATCCAGCGGCTGGTGGATGGCACGCCATCGCGCGACCCGCTGTAACACCAGGAGGTTTTATGTCGTGTACCGCAGTCACTGCGCACCGTGCGCAGCTGGGCGAAGGCCCGTTCTGGGACGTGCCGACCCAGGCGCTGTATTGGGTGAATATCGCCGGCAAGCAGGCGCTGCGCCTGATGGGCGGGCAGTTGCAGATCTGGCAGTTGCCCGAGCACGTCTCGGCCTTCATCCCCTGTGAAAGCGGGGATGCACTGGTGACGCTGAGCAGCGGCGTGTACCGGCTGAACCTGGAAACCGAAGCCCTCACGCTGCTGTGCGTGGCCGACCCGCAACCGGGTAACCGTGGCAATGAAGCGCGCTGCGATGCCCAGGGCCGCCTGTGGTTGGGCACCATGCAGAACAACATTGGTGAGCAGGGTGAAGACCTGCCCATCACGCGGCGTTCCGGCGGCCTGTTTCGGATCGATGCCAACGCGCATGTCACGCCGCTGCTGCAAGGGCTGGGCATTCCCAACACCTTGGTGTGGAGCGATGACGGCGCGCACGTGCATTTTG
Organism: Pseudomonas sp. OE 28.3; assembly: GCF_014268205.2. Lineage (NCBI taxonomy): Bacteria > Pseudomonadati > Pseudomonadota > Gammaproteobacteria > Pseudomonadales > Pseudomonadaceae > Pseudomonas > Pseudomonas sp. OE 28.3. The sequence continues at coordinate 3,992,760 of NZ_CP077082.1, read as the reverse complement.
GCGACAGCCTGGACGGCACTTTGTACCGGCATGCGGTCAAGCCAGGGGGTCAGCTCGAGCCTGCCCGGGTCTGGTTCGGCCCGCATGAGCGTGGTGGCCCGGATGGCTCGGCGATGGACGCGGATGGCTATATCTGGAATGCCCGTTGGGATGGCAGTTGCTTGCTGCGCCTGACGCCGGCGGGTGAGGTCGACCGCATTGTCGAGTTGCCCGTGAGCCGCCCCACCAGTTGCGTGTTCGGTGGCCCCAACCTCACCACCCTCTACATCACCAGCGCCGCCAGCCCACTCGATCACCCGCTGGATGGCGCAGTGCTGGCCATCGAGGTCGATGTGCCGGGCACCCCCTGTCACCGCTTTGCCGGATAAACCCAAGACCTGAAAACAATAACAAGGAGTCACCCGTATGAATCGTCGTCGAGGTATGCGTTCCCTGTGCTGCGCCGCTGTGGCGGTGTCGGCCCTGAGCTTGGGCGGTCTGTTGCAGGCCGCTGAAGCCGTGAAGATTGGTTTTTTGGTCAAGCAGGCTGAAGAGCCGTGGTTCCAGACCGAATGGGCGTTTGCCGAAAAAGCCGGCAAGGAGCATGGCTTTACCGTGATCAAGATCGCCGTGCCGGATGGCGAGAAAACCCTCTCGGCCATCGACAGCCTGGCGGCCAACGGCGCCAAGGGCTTTGTGATCTGCCCGCCGGATGTGTCGCTGGGCCCGGCCATCGTTGCCAAGGCCAAGGCGAACGGCCTGAAAGTGATTGCGGTGGATGACCGTTTTGTCGACGCCAAAGGCAACTTCATGGAGGACGTGCCATACCTGGGCATGGCCGCGTTTGAAGTGGGCCAGAAGCAGGGCGCGGCGATGGCGGCGGAGGCGAAAAAACGCGGTTGGGATTGGAAGGACACCTATGCGGTGATCAATACCTTTAACGAACTGGACACGGGTAAAAAGCGCACTGACGGTTCGGTTAAATCCCTGGAAGATGCTGGTTTTCCTAAAGACCACATTCTGTTCACCGCGGCCAAGACGCTTGATGTACCGGGCAGTATGGACGCCACCAACTCGGCACTGGTCAAGCTGCCCAGCGGTGCCAAGAACCTGATTATCGGTGGTATGAACGACAACACGGTGCTCGGTGGCGTGCGCGCAACCGAAACGGCCGGTTTTGCCGCGGCCAATGTGATTGGTATCGGCATCAATGGTACGGATGCCATTGGCGAACTGAAAAAGGCTGACAGTGGATTTTTCGGTTCGATGCTGCCCAGTCCGCATATCGAGGGCTACAACACTGCGCTGATGATGTATGAGTGGGTTACCAAGGGGACGGAGCCGCCCAAGTACACGGCCATGGACGAGGTGACGCTGATTACACGGGAGAACTTCAAGCAAGAGCTGACGAAGATTGGGTTGTGGCAGTGAGGTAGGCTTGGCGGGGGGGGATCGGACGGAGTACATATCCGTTGCTGCGGTAACGGCTACCTATGGTTCCGCCCTTACGGCGGGTCACTTTTGGCAAACGCCCTGTACGGACCGGACACATGGTTGACGGGTGTGCGGGGACATGGTGGACACTTCTCGGCGAAGCCAGCTTCGCCGGGAGGCCATCATGCCCTGGAACACGAGAGACGCCATGAGCCTAAAACAAGAGTTTGTTTCCTTAGCAAAGAAACCCGGCAGTAATAAGCGAGAGCTGTGTCGACGATTTGGTATAAGTCCGCAAACCGCCTACAAGTGGCTAAAGCGTTACGAGGCCGGCGGCTCTGCGGGTTTGCAAGAGAAGTCACGCAGGCCCGCCAGCAGCCCCAAACTGACCCGGGCCGAGCTGGAGGCTGAGGTCGTTGCACTTCGCCAAGATCATCCGGCATGGGGCGGACGCACAATTAGCAGCATGCTGGACAAGCGAATTGCTCCCAGTACTGTCACTAATGTCCTGCACCGGCACAGCTTGATTAAGCCTTCAGAGAAAGAACCAGAGGCCCGGCTGAGATTTGAACATCCTGAGCCCAACGATCTTTGGCAGATGGATTTCAAAGGCCACTTTGCAATGCAGCAAGGCCGATGCCACCCCCTGACCATCCTGGACGATCATTCGCGGTTCAACCTGGCCATCCAAGCGTGTGATAACGAGCGAGGCACCACCGTAAAACAGAAGATGAGCGAGGTATTTGAAACTTACGGTTTACCGGCACGTATCAACGTCGACAATGGCGCGCCATGGGGCTCACCGCGTAATCCTGGCGAGATCACAGAGTTGAGTATTTGGCTGGTGCGTTTGGGAATTCGGATAAGTTTCAGTCGTCCCTACCATCCGCAAACAAATGGGAAAATCGAGCGTTTTCATCGATCACTCAAGGCAGAAGTCCTTAACGGGCGTCACTTTTCTACGCTAGCGGATGCTCAATCAGCATTCGATCAATGGCGTGAAATATACAACCTGCAACGTCCTCATCAGGCGCTGGAATACAAGGTGCCCATGGACCGCTATCGCAGCAGTCCTTGGGCTTATCCGCAAAAGCTACCTGAGTTTGAATACGGACCAGACGACGTGTTAGCCAAGGTTTATCACAGCCGTTTTCGCTTCCAAAAACGCTACTTCAGCATCGCAAAAGGCTTGGTAGGACAGCACATAGCAATCCGCCCGAACGCAGAAAGCGATGGTCTGTTCGACGTCTATTTCTGCCATCACTTTTTGCGAACAATCGACATTAGTAAGCCTGATTATGGTCAATAATGTGTCCACCATGTCCCCGCACATGTGTCAACCATGTGTCCGGTCCGTACAGCAAACGCCCCAAAAGTAACCAAAAGGTCTTCGCCCCACCACTCGGTGCCTCGCTGGGGCTCGGCATGCCCTCACTCCGGCTTGAATCCGTGGGCCGCCGCGATGGGCCATCCTTGGCCCAGCGCGGCTAACCCGGCGTCCTGCCGGGTTACCCACGGATTCAAGCCTGCGTTCGGCCATCGTGGTTAACGGGGCGCCTCAGATCAAGATCAAGATCTACAGCACGGCGGCCTGAAAGCCGACCTGAGTGGTTAGATCAAAAGCGAAAAGCGGATTTGCATACACTGAAGAGCTGCTTTTCTGTGGGAGCTGGCTTGCCTGCGATGCAGACACCTCGGTACATCAGGCACACCGAGTTGATGCTATCGCAGGCAAGCCAGCTTCCACCTTTGACCGAGTATGGCTCTGCTGTTGCTGTTGCTGTTGCTGTTGCTGTTGCTGTTGCTGTTGCTGTTGCTGTTGCTGTTGCTGTTGCTCCGGCTCTTACATCCTTTTCGATGACGAAGTCAGCGGTCTTTTGATCTGCGCTTTTGATCTTGATCTGAAATCGCCCCGTTAAACACGATGGCCGGAATCTGACAGTGATTTGGGGGGTAAACCGGCAGGGATGCCGGTTTAGCCGCCCCGCGCCATGGATGGCGCGTGGCGGCGGCCCCCCAAATCAGTGTCGGATTGCGGGCATGCCGAGCCACAGCGAGGCACCGAGTGTTGGGGCGAGGACTTTTTGCTTACTTTTTGGTCCTTCAAAAAGTGAGCCGCTGTAAGAGCGGAACCATAGGCCGCCGTTACCGCAGCAACGGATATGTACTCAGCAACCCTGAGCCAGCCCAAGACTTCAAACTGCCCCGGCACTCCCCGGTCACAAGGAAAAACCGGGGTGCCTGTCGCGAGGGCCGGCTCCTGCACCCCGGTTGCACCAACACTCAGTCGGCAGAAAACTTGAGCACAGTGTTCTGGCTATAAGTCTGCCCAGGATTCAACCGAGTCGAAGCAAACTTGGGTTGGTTGGGCGCATCAGGAAAATGCTGGGTTTCGAGGGTAAAAGCACTCCAGTGCTGATACGTCTTGCCCGCTTTGCCCTTCACCGTGCCATCGAGGAAGTTGCTGGTGTAGAACTGCACCCCAGGCTCGCTGGTGTAGAGCTTCAAACGCCGGCCAGACGCAGGGTCGTGTACTTCGGCGGCGAGTTGCTTGATATCGCCCTGGGTGTCGAGCGCCCAGTTGAAGTCAAACCCGCCTTGTTTCGGCTCGGCAAATTTAAGCTGCGGATGCTCGTCCTTGATGTGCTGGCCGATCGGCGTGGGTTTGAGAAAGTCCATCGGCGTGCCCTTGACCGGTGCCAGCTCGCCGGTCGGAATCAGGGTGGCATTCACCGGTGTGTAATGGCTGGCATGCAAGGTCGCGACCTGCTTGAGAATGTCGCCGTTGCCCGCGCCCGCCAGGTTGAAATAGCTGTGGTTGGTGAGGTTGAGCACGGTGGGTTTGTCGGTGCTGGCTTTGTAGTCGATATGCAGTTCGTTGTTATCGTTGAGGCTGTAGGTGACCTCGGTTTTAAGGTTGCCAGGGAAGCCCATTTCACCGTCCTTGGACAGGTAGCTGAGCTTGACGCCGACCGAGTCCTTGCCCTTGACGGGTTCGGCTTGCCAAACGTGCTTGTCAAACCCCTGGGCGCCGCCGTGCAGCGAATTTGGCCCGTCGTTGAGCGGCACCTGATAGCGCTTGCCATCAAGCTCAAACGCACCGCCCGCCAGGCGGTTGCCGAAGCGCCCGATGGTCGCGCCAAAAAAGGCCGTGCCGCTCTGATAGCCCTGCACGTCATCAAAACCCAGTACCACGTCATCGACCTTGCCGTTTTTATCCGGCACGTGCAGTGACTGCAACACGCCGCCGTAGGTGATCACCGTGGCTTGCATGCCGTGGCTGTTGCGCAAGATGTACTGCTCGACGGCGGTGCCGTCATTGGTTTTACCGAAGGGTTTGTGTTCGCTGGTGAGGCCCGCAGCCTGGGCGCCGCCGCTGGCAATCAGCAGGGACAAGGCGAGGCCGGAAAGCAGGTGACGAGGGTGCTTCATGGTCGAACTTCCTTTTGTTGTTTTCAGTGGAATAGTTCTACTAATGTGCGATATTTTGTCGTTGCAGCAGCAGATTTATAGCCTTTTACGGCCTGTTTGCAAAATAAAATAAGACTAATTAAGTGAGGCAACCTTTATATGACCACTCAGCAGGCTGTTTACCCCGACCTTGAGGGTAAGACCGTTCTGGTTTCCGGTGGTGCCTCAGGCATCGGCGAATTCCTGGTGCGCGCGTTCGCCGCGCAGGGCGCCAAGGTGGGTTTTGTGGACCGGGCGCAAAGCCAGGGTGAGCGGCTGGCCGCGCTGCTGCATTCCCAGGGCTACAAGGTTGAGTTCGTGTGTTGCGACATCACCGATGAAATCGCCTATAAAGCGGCGATCGAACGCTTTGAGCACTCGTTGGGGCCGATCACCGTACTGGTCAATAACGCGGCCAACGATGTGCGTCACACCCTGGAAGAAGTCGATTCGGCGATGTTCGACAGGCTGATCGCGGTCAACCTCAAGCACGCGTTCTTTGCTGCCAAGGCCGTGGTGCCGATGATGAAACGCGCTGGTGGCGGGGCGATCATCAACCTGGGCTCGGTGGGGTGGATGATGGCGTCTGCTGGCTACCCGGTGTACGCCGCCAGCAAGGCGGCGGCCCATGGCATGACCCGCGCCCTGGCACGTGAGCTGGGGCCGAACCATATTCGCGTGAATACCCTGGTGCCCGGTTGGGTCATGACCGAAAAACAATTGGCAATGTGGGTCGATGATGCGGCCAAGGAGCTGATCAGCCGCAGCCAGTGCCTGCCCGGCAGCGTACTGCCGGAACACATCGCCAATATGGCGTTGTTTCTCGCCTCCGATGCCTCGGCGATGTGTTCGGCGCAGAACTTTATTGTGGATGGCGGCTGGGTCTAGGCCTGCTACTCGATGGGGTAGCGCTTGAACGCCGGGTGCTGTTCCAGTTGGTCGGCGTGACGTTGCAGGTTAGGGAATGCCTTGGGGTCGAGCACCGACGGCAGTTTGAGTTGGGTGAACGACCACGCGACTGCCGCGGTCAGCGCCGCCTGGGTCAGTGGCGCGTCGGTGGTTTGGGCAAGGTGCTTTTCCAGCAGCGAATAGGCGGCCAACAGTTGACCGGTCACGCGGTCTATCCACGGTTCATGGCGTTTTTCTGCCGGGCGCAGATTGTCCTCATAGACGATCTGCACGGTTTTCTCGCAGGCCGCCAGGGCCAGCCCGAGCAGGTGCAGTTCGTGGGCGCGGGCGCCCGGCGCTTGTGCCAGCAGCTTCTTGTCGGTGGGGGCCTGGGCTTCGAAATAATCCAGGATCAGGCTGGAGTCCATCAGCAAGGTGCCGTCGTCCAGCACCAGGGTCGGCGCCTTGACCACCGGGTTGATCGCGTGGAACTGCTCGAAGGTGCTGAACACCGACACCGACTGATGTTCAAACGCCACGCCGTACAGGTCCAGGGAAATTGCCACGCGGCGTACGTAAGGCGAGTCAAGCATGCCTATCAGTTTCATGAAGCCTCCGTTGCTTTCAGGTGATGGGATCAGGAGATTAAGGGCACATGATTGTCCTGCGCAATGGCCTTGCGCAGTTGCTGATAGGCATCCACTAACTGCTCCAGGTTGAACGCCAAATTGCGCCCGCTGGGGTTGGGCAACACCCATACCGCTGCGCCGCCCAACAACAGCGGCTGCAACCCCCAGGCAACCTCGCGTTGGCCGGACACGGCGCTATAACCGACCTTGCCCAGAAAGGCCACGAAGCGTGGCTGCCAGCGGCGGATTTTTTGCTCAAACGCAACCGCGGCGTCGTTGAATTCATGCCGCGCCAATTCCCCCGCACTCGCCGTCGGACGCTCCACCAGTGTGGTCAGGCCGCAGTGGTAGTCGAGCAAGGTGCGCCCCTCTTCGGGGTGAATTTCATGGGGCGTGAAGCCGGCCAGGTGCAACGTGCGCCAGAAGCGGTTGCTGCGGTTGGCGAAGTGCAGGCCCAAGGCGGCGGAGCCTTTGCCGGGGTTGATGCCGCAGAACACCACGTTCAAGTGCTCGGTGAGGATGTCTTCGAGTCTGTCGCTCATGTCGGGTCTACCTGCAAATGCATCAGCAACCATTGGGTAAAGCTGCGCGCCAGTGGTGCATTTTCACTGTCACGGTGGGTCGCTTAGGCGTCCTTGGCCAACAAGGTGCGGGCAAATTCGTCGGAGGCGATAAAGTCCAGGGTCTGGCGCAGTTGCGCCGCCGCTTCACGGCCGAATGCCTGATCGAAGCGTTCGGCCATTTGCGTGGAAATACGCTTGGCCGCCAGGTGGGTGCGCTTGCCTTGTTCGGTCAGCAGCACGCGCCGGGTACGCCGGTCGAGTTCGTCCACGCGCAGCTCCACCAGGCCGTCACGTACCAGCGGTTTGAGCGTGTGGCCGAGCGCGGACAAATCCATCACCAGGGTTTGTGCCAGCTCGCCCATTTTCGGCGTGCCGGCCTTGGCGATGCGGTTGAGCAGCGCGTATTGCGTGGCTTTGAGCCCGCAGGGCGCGAACGCTTCGTCATAGATCTGGCCCAGGCGGCGCGAGGTGCGGCGCACGGCACCGTTGACGCAGGCGCTGGGGCTCTCGGAGCAAGGCGGGGCAGATTTCAAGGGCAGATACTCTCTGATACAAAACACGACGCGGCTGATTATGCCTGCGCGACCTGTCAGGACAAGGCCTTTCGGACCGAACTGACGTTCCAGATGAAGACTGAGACAGCTTGAAACAAATTAGTTGCGTATGCCACTAAGTTCGATATCGTGGCATATGCCTCTTTGTGACCTGGATGTCGTTACAAAATCCCCAGGAAGTGCATGGGGCGAGGCGGGAAAACGGCATGGCGAAGCCTGCTTGACCGACCAATCTCCTGTCTGGATCACCTCCTATGCTCAACCTCGTGCGCATCGCCTTGCTGCGCCCCTATACCTTTTTGGTATTGGCCATTTTCATCCTGATTGTCGGACCGCTGGCGGCCTGGCGCACGCCGACGGACATCTTCCCGGAAATCCGCATTCCGGTGATTGCGGTGATCTGGCAGTACACCGGTTTGCCGCCGGACCAGATGGCCGGGCGCATCACCTCGCCGTTCGAGCGGGTGCTGACCACCACCGTGAACGACATTCGCCATATCGAAGCGCAGTCGATGAACGGCTACGGGATTGTGAAGATCTTCTTCCAGCCCGGCGTCAACATCAGTACCGCCAACGCCCAGGTGACGTCGGTGTCCCAGGCGATCCTGCGGCAATTGCCGCCCAGCACCGTGCCGCCGCTGGTGCTCAACTACAGCGCCTCCACCGTGCCGATTGTGCAGCTTGCACTCTCTGGGCCGGGGCTGAGCGAACAGCGCCTGGGTGATATCGGCCTGAACCAGGTGCGCCTGATGCTCACCAGCGTGCCCGGCGCGGCCCTGCCATACCCGTTTGGCGGCAAGAGCCGGCAGGTGCAGATCGACCTCGATTCGGCGCGCATGCAAGCCCGTGGCCTGTCGGCACAGGACGTCGCCACTGCCCTGGCCACGCAGAACCTGATCACCCCGGTAGGCACCCAGAAGATCGGCAGCTACGAATTCAACCTGCAACTGAACAACTCACCTTCGGACTTCCATGACCTGGAAAACCTGCCGATCAAGACCGCCGACGGCACCACCGTGCTGATCCGGGACGTGGCCACCGTGCGCGACGGCAACCCGCCGCAAACCAACATCGTGCATGTGAACGGCAACCGCTCGGTGCTGCTGCCGGTGCTCAAGACCGGTTCGGCATCGACCTTGGGCGTGATCGCGGGCATCAAGGAAAAGCTTGCCGACAACAAGGCTGCGTTGCCGCCCAACTTGAATATCGATTTGATCGGCGACCAGTCGCTGTTCGTGCGTTCGGCCATCAGCGGCGTGGCCCGTGAAGGCTTGATCGCGGCGGCGCTGACCAGCCTGATGATTTTGCTGTTCCTCGGCAGTTGGCGTTCGACGGTGATCATTGCCACCTCGATTCCATTGGCGATCCTGGCCTCGATAGCCACGCTTTCGGCGCTGGGCGAAACCCTGAATATCATGACCCTCGGCGGCCTGGCGCTGGCCGTCGGCATTCTGGTGGACGATGCCACGGTGACCATCGAGAACATCAACTGGCACCTGGAGCAGGGCAAACCGGTGCAGACGGCGATCCTCGACGGGGCGGCGCAGATCGTGACGCCGGCGTTTGTCTCGCTGCTGTGTATCTGCATCGTGTTTGTGCCGATGTTCTTCCTGGAGGGTGTGGCGCGCTTCCTGTTCGTGCCGATGGCCGAAGCGGTGATCTTTGCCATGATCGCCTCGTTCCTGCTGTCGCGGACCCTGGTGCCGACATTGGCCAACTACCTGCTCAAGCCGCATCTACACGGCGACGACGGGCACGCACCGTCGCGCAACCCGCTGGTGAAGTTCCAGCGTGGTTTCGAGAAGCGTTTTGAAGCCTTTCGCGAGCGTTACCACAGCGTATTGCACAGCGCCTTGCACCATCGTCGCGCGGTAGTGATCGGCCTGCTGGCGTTTGTCGCCGTGTCGTTTGCACTGGTGCCGTTCCTGGGCCGCAACTTCTTTCCCGAGGTCGATTCCGGGCTGATCCTGTTGCACGTCCGCGCTCCGGTGGGCACACGGGTGGAGAGTAATGCGCACCTGATCGCCGACATCGAAAACGCGATCCGGCGCAAAGTCCCGGCCCAGGAACTCAAGGCCTTGGTCGACAACATCGGCCTGTCCATCAGCGGTATCAACGTGGTGTACAACAACACCGGCACCGTGGGTTCCCAGGACGCCGATATCCAGATCAGCCTCAACGAAGGCCACCGCCCGACCGCCGAGTACATGCGCCAATTGCGCGAAACCCTGCCACGAGAATTCCCGAGCGCGGTGTTCTCGTTCCCGGCCTCGGACATTGTCGGGCAGATCCTCAACTTCGGTTCTTCGGCACCGATCGACCTGCAAATCACCGGCAATAACCTGGCGGCTAACTTCACCTATGCCAGCGCGCTGCTGCGTGATATTCGCCGGGTGCCGGGGGTGGTGGATGCGCGCATCCAGCAGTCGCGGCAATTGCCGACGTTCAATATCGACGTGGACCGCACCCGTGCGCAGTTGGTCGGCCTCACCGAGCGCGATGTCACCAACAGCCTGGTGGTCAACTTGGCCGGCTCCAGCCAGGTGGCGCCGACGTTCTGGTTGAACCCGGCCAACGGCATTTCCTACCCGATCGTGATGCAAACCCCGCAATACAACCTGGAAAGCCTGGCCGCACTGCACAACTTGCCGCTGAGCGGCAGCAATGGCGCGGCCACCGACCAGACCTTGGGCGGCCTGGCGAATATCCAGCGCAGCCACAGCAGTTCGGTGTTCAGTCAGTCGGATATCCAGCCGGTGGTTGAGGTGCTGACGGCGATTCAGGACCGCGATTTGGGTGGCGTCGCCGCCGATATCCAGAAAATCATCGCGGCCCACGCCGGTGAAGTGCCGACCGGCTCCAAGGTGATTTTACAGGGCCAGGTGCAGACCATGAACGCGGCCTTCAGTGGCTTGCTGTTCGGCCTGTTGGGCGCGGTGGTGCTGATCTACCTGCTGATCGTGGTCAACTTCCAGTCCTGGGCCGACCCGTTTGTGATCATCACCGCGTTGCCGGCGGCACTGGCGGGCATTGTGTGGATGCTGTTTGTCACGCATACGCCGCTGTCGGTGCCCGCCTTGACGGGGGCGATCATGTGCATGGGCGTGGCCACCGCCAACGCCATTCTGGTGGTGAGCTTCTGTCGTGAGCGCCTGGCCGTGCATGGCGATGCCGTGCAGGCCGCGCTGGAAGCCGGTTTCACGCGGCTGCGGCCGGTGTTGATGACCGCCATCTCGATGATTATCGGCATGGCGCCCATGGCTTTGGGCCTGGGCGAGGGCGGTGAGCAGAACGCGCCGCTCGGGCGTGCGGTGATCGGCGGCCTGGCGTTTGCCACCATCGCTACGTTGATTCTGGTGCCATTGATTTTCAGTCTGGTCCACGGGCGTCGCCAACACGCCACGCTGGCGACTACCGTTTCCCAAGGGGTTTGACATGTCCGTTTCCATTGCTGAAAAAAAGTCGTCCCGTGGCCTGCTGTGGCTGATCGTGGGCGGGGTGACGGTGGTGGTCATCGTCGGTGTCGGCCTGAGCGTGCGTGCCAGTGAATCCCGGGATCTCAAGACCTGGACCGACGCGCAGGCGCTGCCCAGCGTCAACCTGGTCAAGCCGGTGGTGCAAGCGCAAGGCCCGGTACTCAACTTGCCGGGGCGTATGGAAGCCTATTCGCGCGCGTCGATTTTTGCCCGGGTCAACGGCTACCTGAAATCCTGGAATGTCGACATCGGCTCGCGCGTCAAAGCCGGCCAGGTATTGGCCGAAATCGACACCCCGGAACTCGACCAGCAACTGCTGCAAGCCCGTGCCACTTTGGCCTCAGCCCAGGCCGATGAACACCTGGCCGATACCACCGCCAAGCGCTGGCAGGCGATGCTCGCGACCGACTCGGTGTCGCGTCAGGACGTCGACGAGCGCACCGGCGACCTGACCGCCAAGCAGGCCAAAGTGACGGCGGCCAAAGCCAATGTCGAGCAGTTGGTGGCGACCAAGGGCTTCCAGCATCTGGTCGCGCCGTTTGCCGGTGTAGTCACCGCGCGCAGTACCGACGTGGGCGCGTTGATCAGCGCTGGCGGCACCGCCGGCAAAGAGCTGTTTGCGGTGGCCGATGTCAGCCGTCTGCGCGTGTATGTGCAGGTGCCGCAGACCTTCTCGCCACAGATTCGCGAAGGCACCACGGCGCGCCTGAGCGTGCCGGAGTATCGCGGCGAAACCTTCACCGGCAAGGTGATCGCCACCGCCGATGCGGTCAACGCCGCGTCCGGCAGCACCTTGGTGCAACTGCTGGTGGACAACCCCGGCGGCCGCCTGCTGCCCGGTGGCTACACCAGCGTGCAGTTTGATTTGCCGGTGCAGGCCGACGTGCTGCGCGTACCGTCCAGTGCCCTGGTGTTCGATGACAAGGGTATGCGCGTCGCCACCCTCGACAGCCAGGACCATGTGCACTTCAAGACCGTCACCATCGCCCGTGACTTTGGCGACAGCGTGGAGATCGCCAGCGGCCTGCAAGCGGCTGACCGCGTGATCGATACGCCGCCGGATGGCCTGGCCGATGATGATTCGGTGCAATTGGCTGCCGCTTCCGTCGAGGCCAAACCCCATGGCTAAGCGCAACCTGCTGGGCCTGCTCGCCACCTTGAGCCTGGGTGCCTGCTCGTTGGCGCCGCCGCTTGAAGTGCCGCAAACACCTGTCGCCGCGCAGTTTCACACCCAAGGCCCGTGGACGGTCGGCGCGCCCGACGACCAGGCCAACCGAGACGGCTGGTGGCGCATCTACAACGACCCGCAGCTGGATGCGATGCAGCAGCAGTTGCTGAAAAACAACCCGGACCTGAGCGCGGCACTCGCGCATTACCAGCAGTCCCAGGGGTTCCTGGCCCAGGACCGTTCGGGGCTGTTCCCCAAGCTCTCGGCCATCGGCAGCGGCCAGCGTATTCGCCAGTCGGGCACCAAACCGCTGCGCTCGGCCACCTCGCCGGACGTCTATAACTCCGCGACATTGGGCCTGGAGGTGGATTATGAAGTCGACCTGTGGGGCCGCGTGCGCGACACGGTTGCGGCCGGCATCAGTGACTCGGAGGCGGCCAGGGCCGACCTGGCGTCGGTACGCCTGAGCCTGCAAGCGCAATTGGCTGACAGTTACATCCGCCTGCGCGGTATCGACTGGCAGAACCAACTGCTGGAACAGACCCGCGACGCCTACACCAAAGCCCTTAGCCTGACCGAAGGCTTGCACGGCGGCGGGATCGTGTCCGGGCTGGACGTGGCGCGGGCGCGCACGCAGCTGTCGACGGTCAAGTCGCAATTGAACCAGAGCCTGGTGCAACGGGCGGTGTTGGAGCATTCGATTGCGGCGATGCTGGGGGAGTCCGCCTCAACCTATACCGTCGCCGTGAATGTGGCGCCGATTGCCTTGCCCAACGTGCCCACGGGCGTGCCGTCGAGCCTGCTGCAACGCCGCCCGGATATTGCCGCTGCCGAGCGTCGCATCGCGTCGGCCAATGCGCGGATCGGAGTGGCCAAGGCCGCGTGGTTCCCGCAGATCACCTTGAGCGCCCAGGGCGGTTATCAGAGTGATGAGTTTGCGCGTTTGCTCAGCGCACCCAACCTGTTCTGGGCCATCGGCCCGTCGCTGGTCGGCACAATCTTTGATGGCGGCGCGCGCCAGGCCCAGGTCGATATTGCCAAGGCCGCCACTGACGAAGCCGCGGCCAAATACCGTGGCGTAGTGCTGGGTGCTTTCGAGCAAGTGGAAGACAACCTGTTGCAGATTACGGGCCTGGGCAGCGCCCTGGATGACCAGCGTGACGCTGCCGCTGCCGCACAATACGCCGAAGACCTGTCGACCTCGCGTTATCGCCAGGGCGCCGTGGCTTATCTGGATGTGGTCACCGCCCAAGTGGCTGCGCTGGAAGCCAAGCGCAGTGTGCTGCAACTGCAAACCCAGCAATTAAGCGCTAATGTGGGCCTGATCAAGGCGCTGGGCGGCGGATGGAACGTGGCCCAACTGGCTGCATCGAACAGTACTCAAATCAAGGAGAAGTGAGCATGACCGACTACCTACCCCCGAAGGTGTGGACCTGGGACACCGAAAGTGGCGGCACTTTCGCCAGCATCAACCGGCCCATTGCCGGTGCGACCCATGAGAAAGAGTTGCCGGTCGGCAAACACCCGTTGCAGCTGTATTCCCTGGCCACGCCGAATGGGCAGAAGGTCACCATCCTGCTCGAAGAGCTGCTGGCCCTGGGGCACAGCGGCGCGGAATATGACGCGTGGCTGATCAAGATCGGCGATGGCGACCAGTTCGGCAGCGGCTTTGTGGCAGTCAACCCCAACTCCAAGATCCCGGCGTTGATGGACCACAGTGGTGACACGCCGATTCGCGTATTCGAGTCGGGTGCGATCCTGCAATACCTGGCCGAGAAATTCGGCGCGTTCTTCCCCACCGAGCCTGCTGCGCGGGCTGAGTGTTTGTCGTGGCTGTTCTGGCAGATGGGCAGCGCGCCGTACCTGGGCGGCGGCTTCGGGCATTTTTACGCCTATGCGCCGAGCAAGATGGAATACCCGATCAATCGCTTCGCCATGGAAACCAAGCGTCAACTGGACGTGCTCGACCAGCGCCTGGCGGTGAGTGAGTACATTGCCGGCGATGAGTACACCATTGCCGATATTGCGATCTGGCCGTGGTATGGCGGCTTGGTCAAAGGCCGTTTGTACGGCGCGTCAGCGGAGTTTTTGTCGGTGCACGAGTACAAGCACGTGCTGCGCTGGGCCGAGGCGATTGAAGCACGTCCGGCGGTACAGCGTGGGCGGCGGGTGAATCGGGTGTCCGGCGAGCCTGCGGAGCAACTGGCTGAGCGGCACGACGCCACCGATCTGGACTGAAACGCTGTCAAATTGTGGGAGCTGGCTTGCCTGCGATGACGGAGTGTCAGTCGATAAATTTGCAACTGACCCACCGCTATCGCGGGCAAGCCCGCTCCCACCTTTGGACCTCCATATTCTTCCAAACTATTTGTAGCGCTGCTCGAACTGCACCCACACGTTGCGCTGGCCGAGGCGGTTGAAATACACCGATTTTGGACTGAAACTCGATCAAACTGTGGGAGCTGGCTTGCCTGCGATTGCGGTGGGCCAGTTTTTGATCGTTGTGTATCAGTTGGACAGGTTCTCCGAGGTCACGATCTGCGGTGGGATATGCACTCTGTGCCGCAGTGGATCGAAGGCCTCGGCGGCCTGCAACTCCACCAGTAATTCGATCAGCGCGGTCGCCGTCTGCCGTGGCTGTGAGTCCATCACCACATCAATCAAACCCCGGCTCAGCGCCTCACGCGACAACGCGGTGGACTCCTGCAAAATGCAGCACAGCGCCGGCCGTTTGGGCAGCTGTGCCAGGGCATTGATCACGCCGTCACCGCCGCCGCCCACCACGCACAGGCCGCGCAGGTCGGTGTGGCGGGTGAGCAGGTCGAGGGTGGCTTCTTCAGTGATGTCGCTGTTGTCCAGGTTGATCAGCGGTTCCAGCGGCTTGAGCCCCGGCGCATGCTCGGCCAGGTAACTGTGCAAGCCTTCAACCCGCGCCTGGTGGCCGAGAAAACGATGGCCGCCCAACAGGATGCCGACGCTGCCTTTGCGTGCGCCGCAGGTGCGCGCCAGCAGCCAGCCCATGGTGCGCCCGACCACGTGGTTATCCTGGCCCACATACGGCTCCAAGGCTTGTTCCTGGATATCCGAGAGCAGCGCAACCACCGGCACGCCGGCTTCGCGAACCTGCGCCAGTGTGGCGTTGATCAACGGGTGGGCGAAGCTGACGACGGCGAGCGCGTCGCATTGCACCGCCAGTTGCTCGATTTGCGCGGCGATGGCGCTGGGTGTGCGGTCGAGAATGTAGTCGAACTGGCAGGTCAGGTTGGCTGTAGCGTGCTGCTGCGCGGCCGTGCTGATCGACTGCGCCAGGTTGGCGTAAAACGCTTGGGCGGTGCCCAGCAGCAGGATGCCGAAACGGTAGGTGGGGCGCCGCTCACGAATGCGTTGGCCTATCAGCCGTGCAGCAAAATAACCCACGGCTTCGGCGGCCTGGAACACCTGTTCGGCGGTCTGCGGATTCACCGGCGCTCGGGCGTTGAGTACGCGGTCGACGGTGGCCACACTCAAGCCCGCCTGGGCGGCAACGGTGGCGATGGTCGGGCGTTTATTATTATTCATGACAGGCCTCTCAAGCGTCTTGATAGAAAACTATCAAGCCTCGCTGGGCCTGGATGATAGCTTGATAGGGAATGGATTCAAGGCCTTGAGGCGGATTTATCCGCGCTCTATGGTTTGTTCGCAAAGCACCAGTTACCCACCGCTTGCGGAGAACAATAACAATGCCTGAACACACGCCTCACCGCGCCCGGCGCGACTACAGCCTCACCGGCCCTGAAGCTGCCCGCGCCGCAGAAAAGGGGTTGGTCTCGGCCAGTTGGTATCAATCGCCGATCTCGCGCAAACGCATGAAAGAACTGATGCAGCGCCGTGACGGCCCGGCGTTGCTCGACACAGCCCTGTGGGTGTCGGCGTTGCTGGTCACGGGGTTTGGCGGCTACTGGTTCTGGGGCTCGTGGGCCTGCGTACCATTCTTTATGGCTTACGGCGTGCTCTACGGCACCGCGTCCAACCCGCGTTGGCATGAGACCGGCCACGGCACCGCTTTCAAGACCCGCTGGATGAATGATGGGCTGTACCAGGTGGCGAGCTTCATGTGCATTTTCGAGCCGCATGTATGGCGCTGGAGCCATGCGCGGCACCACACCGACACCATCGTGGTCGGGCGTGACCCGGAGATCGTCGAGCCGCGCCCGCCGAGCCTGTTGATGATGGGCCTGAGCCTGTTCAACCTGCCGCTGGCCTGGAAAACCTTCAGCGGCGTGGCGCGCCATGCGATCGGCAAGATGAGCGCCCAGGAACAGGACTTTATCCCCGAGTCCGAATGGCCCAAGGTGTTCCGCGCTGCGCGGATCTGGGTCGGCATTTATGCGCTGGTGATCGGCACCGCGTTGTACCTGCACAGCTGGCTGCCACTGATGCTGGTCGGCCTGCCGAGCCTGTATGGCGCCTGGCTCGGCTACCTGTTCGGCCTCACCCAGCATGTGGGCCTGGCCGAGGATGTGCTGGACCATCGCAGCAACTGCCGCACCATCTACATGAATCGCGTGTTGCGCTTTATCTACATGGACATGAACTACCACCTCGAACACCACATGTACCCGATGGTGCCGTACCACGCCTTGGCGCAACTGCACGAAGAGATCCGCAGCGACTGCCCGCCGCCGTACGCGAATATTCTTGAGGCGTACAAGGAAATCCTGCCGACGATCTGGAAGCAGCGCAGCGACCCGAGCTATTTCGTGCAGCGCCCCACTCACAGTGGCGAGCGAGCTTGCTCGCGCTGGGCTGCGCAGCAGCCCCAATAAAAACCACCGCATTCTTTCAGACAATACTCGACTGCCGACCTTGGGGCCGCTTCGCAGCCCAGCGCGAGCAAGCTCGCTCGCCACAAGGAAGGCCATGCATAGAGAGAACAACGCCATGAACGATCAATGGATCGACGTCTGCGCCGTGGGCGAAATTGACGAAGAAGACGTGCTGCGCTTCGACCATGGGCCGCACACTTACGCGGTGTACCGCTCGGCCGAGAATGAATTTTTTGCCACTGCCGGCCTGTGCACCCACGAGAAAATACACCTGGCCGACGGCCTGGTGATGGACCACGTGATCGAGTGCCCCAAGCACAACGGGCGCTTTGATTACCGCTCCGGCAAAGCCCTCGGCGCGCCGGTGTGCGTCAACCTCAAAACCTACCCGGTGCGGGTCGAAGCGGGGCGGGTTCTGCTCGCCGTGACGGCGTGAGCATGAACGCACCCCTGATTATTGTCGGCGCCGGCCATGCCGGTGGCCGTGCGGCGCTGACCTTGCGCGAAGAAGGCTACACCGGGCGCCTGATCCTGATCGGCGATGAACCGCACTTGCCCTACGAGCGCCCGCCGTTATCCAAGGGCTTGCTGCAAGGCAGTACGGACCTGGCGGGTTGCAGCCTGTGCGACAGCCAGCGCATGGCCGCGCTGGGCATCGAACATATCGCCGGCAACCCGGTTACGCGCCTGGAGCCGCACCAGCACCGGCTGCAACTGGCTGACGGCCAATGGCTGGACTTTGCCGGTTTGCTGCTGGCCACTGGCGGCCGGGCGCGACGCTGGCCTGTGGAGCAGGCGAGCGTGCTTTACCTGCGCACCCATGATGAGGCGCTGGCCCTGCGCGACGCCTTGCGCCCCGGCACGCGGCTGGTGGTGGTCGGCGGTGGTTTTATCGGCCTGGAAGTGGCGGCGACCGCGCGCGGCCTGGGCTGCCAGGTCACGGTGCTTGAAGCAGGCCCACGCTTGGCGGGCCGGGTGTTGCCGCCGGTGATCAGCGAAGCGCTGCTGGATTTGCACCGCCAGCAAGGCGTTGAGGTGCGCTTGAATGTGGCACTCGAATCCATCGACGCCGACGCGGTGCAACTGGTCGATGGGCAGCGCTTGCCGTGTGATCGGGTGGTGGTCGGCATTGGCATGCAACCCAATCTCGAACTGGCTGCAGCAGCGGGGCTGGAAGTGGGGCAGGGCATTCGCGTCGATGCGCAACTGCGCACCAGTGCGCCGAACATTTATGCGGCGGGCGATGTGTGTGAGTTTCGCCTGGGTGGCCTGTATCAACGCCAGGAAACCTGGCGCAATGCCGAAGCCCAAGGCCGCCACGCCGCCCTGAATATGCTGGGCCGGGAGTTGCCGTTCGAGGCGCTGCCGGGTTTTTGGTCCGACCAGTACGACTGGGGCTTGCAGACCGTTGGCGTGATGACCCCGCTGACGGTCAGCCGCGCACTGCCGGGCGGTGGTTTGCTGTTGTTCCACCTGGATACCGACGGGCATTTGCAAGGCGCTTGCGGCTGGGCGCTCGGCAATGGCGTGGCCAAGGACATCAAGCTGTGCGAACGCTTGATCAGCGCGCGCATTGCACTCAATACGGCCGACCTGGCCAACCCGGACGTTTCCCTTAAACACGTGCTGCGAGGCTGATATGCACCAATTGCTGGTGTTCCAATCCCTCTGGGCCATGCAGACCGAACCGGGGCCGCTGGAAGCCCGGCTCGATCGCATCGCCGCCGCCGGCTTCGACGGCATCACCGATCATTACTGGAAACCCGCCGAGGTCGCGCGCCTGCACGCTGCCGCCAGCGCCAGGGGCTTGCAGATCGAAGGCCAACTGTTCCCGCAATCGGTGGATGACCTGGCCGCCGCGCTGGATGTGATCAGCCGCTACGGCTGCCACCACCTTACCCTGCAGGCCGATGTGCGCCCGCGCACGCTGGCCGAGGCGGCCCGCCTGGTCGAAGGCTGGCAGCGCCTGGCCGAACAGGTGGACTTTCCGATCCTGCTGGAAACCCATCGCTACCGCCTTACCAACGACCTGCTGTTCACCCTCGACCTGCTCGCACAGATGCCCGACCTGAAACTGCTCGCCGACCTGTCCCATTACGTCGTCGGCCGGGAGTTACCGGAACCGGGCGCGTTCGAGGACGACGAGCAGATACGCACGATATTGCGCCACAGCTGGGGCTTTCACGGGCGAGTGGCCAGCAGTGAACAGGTGCAGGTCTCTGTGGGTTTCCCCCAACACCAGGCCTGGGTAGAACGCTTTACCGGTTGGTGGCGCTACGGGATTGAAGACTGGCTGGCCCGGCCCGATGCGCCCAATAGCCTGTCGTTCACCTGTGAGCTGGGCCCGCCGCCCTATGCAATCACGGATGCAAACGGCGGTGAAATCAGCGACCGCTGGGCCGAGGCGCTGAAGCTGAAGACCCTGATTCGCCAGGTGTGGGAGAGCTGCCAGCGATGATCTGCTAATCTGCGCGGGTTAAAACCGCCCTTAGCCTGTGGACTTTCATCATGAAGACTTGCCCTGTTCAGCCACCTCTTGAGCCGCAGTCCGTCTGCCATCCCATCACCAGCAGCGCGATCTTCATGGTTGCAACCGTCGCTCCCGGCAGTGAAGACCAGGTGCGCGCCTGGTGCGGCGATATCGCCGGGCTGGTGCGTTCGGTGGGCAAGCGCGTGCCGGCGGGCAACCTGACCTGCGTCTGCGGGTTCGGCTCGGATGCCTGGAGCCGGCTGTTCGGTGGGCCACGCCCGGCGGCCTTGCACCCGTTTCGCGAGTTCGGTGTGCCAGGGCGCATGGCGCCGTCGACGCCCGGCGATATCCTGCTGCATATCCGCGCCGAGCAGATGGACCTGTGCTTCGAATTGGCCACGCAGTTGATGGTGGCCCTGGGCGACAGCGTCAAGGTGGTGGATGAGGTCCAGGGTTTCCGTTACTTCGATATGCGCAGCATCATCGGTTTTGTCGACGGCACCGAGAACCCGGTGGGGCGCAAGGCCGTCGGCTTTACCATCGTCGGCGATGAAGACGCGGAATTTGAAGGCGGCAGCTACGTGCTGGTGCAGAAGTACCTGCACAACATGAGCGCCTGGAACGAGCTGACGGTGGAAGCCCAGGAGAAAGTGATCGGGCGTACCAAACTGGCCGACATCGAGCTGGATGAAGAGACCAAGCCGAGCAACTCCCACAGCGCCCTGACCGTGATCACCGACGAAAACGGCGAAGAAGTGAAAATCCTGCGCGACAACATGCCCTTTGGCCGCCCAGGCGCCGGCGAGTTCGGCACCTACTTTATCGGCTACGCGCGCTCGCCGCAGCCCCTGGAGTTGATGCTGGAAAACATGTTCGTCGGCCGCCCGGTCGGCAACTACGACCGCTTGCTGGACTTCAGTACCGCCGTGACCGGCGGCCTGTTTTTTGTGCCTTCGGCCGATTTGCTTGAAGAGCTGGCCGACCGTCAACCGGGGTCTTAACTGAGCAACCCAGTGCTGACCGCCACAATCAAGAAGACTCCCAGCAGCGCGCGATAAATCACAAACGGCCAGGTGGAGAACCGCTCCAGGAACTTCATCAGGCCCCAGATCGCGAAGAACGCCGAGATACTTGCCACCACCAGGCCGAAGAGCAAATGCGGCCAGGCGTGGGCGGGCATGTCGGCGTGCAGCAGCACCCACAGCTCTTTCAAACCGGCCAGCGCGATGGCGGGCAGGCCCAGCAGGAATGAAAAGCGCGCGGCTTCTTCACGCTTGAAGTTGAGGAACAGCGCAGCGGTCAGCGTCGAGCCCGAGCGCGATACGCCGGGAATCAGCGCGCCAATTTGCGCAACCCCGACAATCAGTGCATCGCGCAGGCGCATCTGGCCCATGTCCCGGGTGTGACGTGCGCGCACTTCGGCCACTGCCAGCAGTACCGCCATCACCACACAGGAAATCCCGATCACCATCAGGCCGCGCAACGGCGAGTTGCAGCTGTTGAGGGTCGAGGACAAGGCCAGGCCGGCAATGCCGATGGGGATGGTCGCCAGCACAATCGCCACCGCCAGCTTGAACCACGGGTCGTTGTAGTCGCCCCGGCGTACCGCACCGATGCTGCCCGTGGTGACCTGGCGCACATCGCGCCAGAAATAACTGACCACCGCCGCCAGCGCCGCCAACTGCATCGCCGCCGAAAACGCCGAGCCGGGGTCTTGCCAGCCGAGCAGGGCGGGCACCACACGCATGTGGGCGGTGGACGACACCGGCAGCAGCTCGGTAATGCCCTGGATCACACCCAGGATGAAAATCTGCAGGTAATCCAGGGAGGCAAAGCCCACATCCAGGCCGGCGGAACAGACGTTGGTCAAAATAGAGGTCCTTGAGGAAAAGGTCGAAGCTGACGAAGTTTATTCTAAATGTTTCAGGAATTTCGGTTGGACGGGGCAAATCCGCAATCGGTTCAGCAAACAGAAAGGTTATGCAATGTATTGGCCTGCGCGCGTGTTTTGTGAACAATGGCGCCCTGCGTTTTGTCACCGAGAGCCCCATGCCTGAAACCACCGTTGAACTGATCCAGACTGGCCCCGAAGCGTCCGAGCTGATCCGCAACCTTTACCAGTATTACGCCTATGAGTCCTCGGACTGGGAACAGGAAGATGTCGAGGCGGATGGCCGCTTCTACATCCACGATGAGCACCTGACCCGTTACTGGCACGACCCGCAATGGAGCGCCAACCTGCTGCTGGTGGACGGTTATATCGCCGGCTTCCTGCTGATTGAAGGCAGCGAACTGCCAGGCATCGACGCCCTGGAACTGGCCGACCTGTTCATTCTCAAGCGCTACCGCCGCAAAGGCATTGGCCGTGCCATTGCCACCCAGGTGTTGAGCAGCGGCCAGGCCGATTGGCTGGTGCGTTTCTATGACCAGGATGAAGTGTCCCAGGCGTTCTGGCGTGCGGTGCTGGATGATTTGCCGCGCCCGGTGCAGACCCTCGAGCTGGAGGATGACCCGCAGTTGGTGAGTTACCTGATTACGCGAGCGGTCCTGCATTAAGCGAGCGCCTGCGGGCGCACGCTGGTTTACACCCACAGAGGCTTCGGCCTCTTTTTTATTGCGCTGAAAAACCATCATCGGTTGAAGAATAGAAGGTTTTAATGTTTTTAAGTACTTAAAAAAACATTTACAAGCCGACTCCATGCTGTGAGTATGTCCGGGCGAATTTAAAAAAACAAAAACATCCGCGGCACTGATCCCGTTCAGGCCATAACAACAACGACCTCAAACAGGCTTGAAGCCGGCTCCTGCCCCAGGCCGCTTCTGTGCGAAGGAGAACATCTCCCTTGAATCGCTTACTTAATGGCACGCTGTGCGTCACCCTCTTACTCGGCGCCGGCTTTGCGCAGGCCCAGACCACCTTGCGCGTCGGCTTGAACGCCGACATCCGCAGCACCGAGCCGGGCGTCAACCGTGACGAAAATACCGACACCGTGATGCTGCACATCGTTGAGGGCCTGGTAGCCCACCGCGAAGACGCCTCGGTTGGCCCGTTGCTGGCCCGCGAGGTGCAACGCGCCGACGACGGCTTGACCTACACCTTCAAATTACGCGAAGGCGTGCACTTCCAGAACGGTGCGACATTAACTGCCGATGATGTGAAGTGGACCTGGGAGCGCTACCTCAACCCCAAGACCCAGTGGCGTTGCCTGGCCGAATTCGACGGGCGTGGCGGGGCGAAAATCACCGCCATCGACACGCCGGACCCGCTCACCGTCGTGTTCCATCTCGACCAGCCCAGCGGCCTGTTCCTGGCTTCGATGGCGCGCCCCGATTGCGCCGGCAGCGGCATCCTGCACCCCGATTCGCTGGCCGCCGATGGCAGTTGGAAAGCCCCTGTCGGCACCGGCCCGTTCAGCCTCACCGAATGGAAACCCGGGCAATACGTGGTGCTGTCGCGCTTTCACGACTACAGCCTTCGTGACGACGCTGCACCGGACGGCTTTACCGGCAAGAAGCAGGCCCTGGTGGATGAAGTGCGCTTTATGGTGATCCCCGACCCGTCGTCGGCCAAAGCGGCATTGATGTCCAACAACATTGACCTGCTGCCCAATGTCAGCGCCAGCGATGCGCAGGAGTTGAAAACCACACCGGGTGTGCAGATTTCATTCAGCCCGATCATGGCCATCTGTGGCTTGTTGTTCCAGACCAACGATCCGCTGCTCAAAGATGTGCGCATCCGCCAGGCCATCGCCCATTCTCTGGATTACGGGCAAATGGTCAATGCGCTGTCCAACGGCACCTCCGAGCCGAACAACTCGGCCATCGCACAAACCAGCCCCTTCTACAGTGCCACCGCCAAGCAGGGCTACCGCTACGACCCGCAGCTGGCCCAGCGCCTGTTGAAAGAGGCCGGTTACCACGGCCAGCCGATCAAGATGATCGTCAATAAACGCTATTCGCAGATGTTCGACATGGGCCTGCTCAGCCAGGCAATGGCGGTGGCCAGTGGCTTGAACATCCAGATGGAAACCCTGGAGTGGGGCACCCAACTGGAGCGCTACCAGAGTGGCAATTACCAGATGATGGCGTTCTCTTACTCCTCGCGCCTGGACCCCGCTACCAGCTTCGATTCGCTGATGGGTGACAAGAGCAAGGAACCGCGCAAGGTCTGGGATAACCCCCAGGCCCAGGCGGTACTGCGTGAGGCGGTGCGCGAGAGCGACACGGCCAAGCGCCAGGCGCTGTTCGACCAGTTGCACTCGATGATGATCCACGACACGCCCATGGTGATCATCTACAACGGCACAGTAGCCGCGGCGCTGCGCGACAGCGTCAAGGGCTTCCATTCCTGGCCGGTGTCATCGCCAAGGCTGTGGGGCGTCAGCCTCGCGGCCCACTAACGAGGCCTGAGCATGTTGCGTTTTATTTTGCAAAAACTCGCGATGGCGATTCCGACACTGCTGCTGATCTCGGTGATGGTGTTCGCACTGATTCGCCTGATCCCGGGCGACCCGGCGCTGTTGATGCTCGGTGATATGGCCGACCCGCAAAGCCTGGCCGATATGCGCCACACCCTGGGCCTGGATCAATCGCTGGTCATGCAGTTCCTGATCTGGTTCAAGGCCGTAATGAGCTTCGACCTGGGTGTATCCATCAGCACCAAGCAGGCGGTATTGCCGCTGATCCTGGACCGCTTCAGCGTCAGCGCCACCATCGTGCTGGTGGCGGTGTTGTTTGCCACGTTGATCGCCGTGCCGATTGGCTTGATCGCGGCCTGGAAACAAAACAGCGCGCTCGACCTTGGGTTGGTGTCCGTCGCCACCTTGTTGCTGTCGATTCCCAGTTTCTGGCTTGGCCTGTTGCTGCTGCATGCCTTTGGTATTCAACTGGGCTGGTTGCCGGTGGTGGGCTACGTGAGTTTTGCCCAGGCGCCGTGGCAAGCGATCAGCTACATGGTGCTGCCGGTGGTGACGCTGACCCTGGTTGAAGTGGGCGCGATTACCCGCATGGCGCGTGCCAGCACCATCGAAGTGCTGCGCCTGGAGTACATCGCCCACGCCCGCGCCAAAGGCCTGTCGGAACGTGCGGTGCTGTGGAAACACGCGTTGCCCAATGCGTTTGCGCCGACCTGGACGCTGGTCGGGCTGATCCTCGGCAACCTGCTGGGTGGAATCGCTGTGCTGGAAACGGTGTTCACCCTGCCTGGCATCGGCCGCTTGATGGTCGATGCGATTTTTGCCCGCGACTATCCGGTGCTGCAAGGCTGCCTGTTGTTGATCACCTTTATCTATGTGCTGGTCAACCTGTGTGTGGATCTGCTCTATCCGCTGTTCGACCCAAGGGTGAAGTTATGAGTTCGACTATTGCCGTGCCCGTAGCGGCCAAGCGCCGACGCGGGTGGGCGCCGGCCAATGCCGTGATCGGCGGCGGGCTGCTGGTGGCGTTGATCGCGCTGGCGTTGATGGGGTTGGTGTGGTCGCCGTTCGATCCGCTGAAGATCGACTTGATCGCGCGTTTCCAAGCACCATCAGCGGCCCATTGGTTGGGCACCGATGAGTTTGGTCGCGACGTGTTCAGCCGCTTGCTGATCGGTGCCCGCACCAGCCTGTGGGTGAGTTTGCTCACGGTGACGGTGGCGGTACTGGCCGGCACCGTGATCGGCATGCTCGCCGGTTACTTGCGCGGTTGGACCGACCGCGTGTTGATGATGTTCAACGATGCGCTGCTGGCGTTTCCCGGCATCCTCATGGCGCTGGGCATCATGGCGATTATCGGTGCCAGCAAATACGGCATCGTGTTGGCCCTGGGCATTGCCTACACGCCCTCGGTGGTGCGGGTCGTGCGCGGCACGGTGTTATCCCTGCGTGAGCTGGAGTACATCGAAGCCTCGCGGGTCATCGGCAACTCCGAGCTGTACACCATGCTGCGGCACATCGCCCCCAACTGCCTCGCGCCACTGTGTGTGCTGGCCACCAGCATGTTCGGTTGGGCGCTGCTTTCGGAAAGCGCCCTGAGCTTCCTCGGCCTCGGCGTACCGCCACCGGCTGCCACCTGGGGCAACATGCTTGCCAGCAGTCGGCCGTATATCGCCTCGGCACCTTGGCTGGGTGTGTTTCCGGGGCTGTTTATCTGCCTGACGCTGTTGGCGATCAACTTGTTTGGCGACGCACTGCGTGACCGTCTCGACCCCCGGATGAGGAAATGAACATGCCCGCCAATTGTGTTTTGTTGAGTGTGCAAAACCTGAAGATCCGCGTCGGGGAACATGGCCCGCTGGCCGTCGATGACCTGAGTTTCTGTATCGCGCCGGGCGAGATTGTGGCGTTGGTGGGCGAGTCGGGCAGCGGCAAGACCATGGCCGCTCGCGCTGCCATCGGCTTGCTGCCGTTGCCGATGCAAGTGTGTGGCGGGCGCCTGGATTTCCAGGGCCGCGACCTGGTCAAGGCCGGCACTGAAGAATTGCGCGCGATTCGTGGTGCGAGCATCGGCATGGTGTTCCAGGAACCGATGGTGTCGCTCAACCCGGCGTTAAAAATCGGCCAACAGATGAGTGAGGCGCTCAGGCTGCACACTGACCTCGACCCGCCGCAGATCCGCGAGCGCTGCCTGGCCATGCTGCGTCGCATCGGGATCAAGGCGGCTGAACGTTGCCTGGAGTCCTACCCGCATCAGTTCTCCGGCGGCATGCGCCAGCGCATCATGCTCGCCTCGGTCATGCTGTTGCGCCCGGCGCTGTTGATCGCCGACGAACCCACCACTGCCCTCGACTGCCTGGCGCAGTTGGACGTGATCGAGTTGATGCTGGAGCTGACTCGCGAACAGGGCACGGCCATTCTGTTTATCAGCCATGACCTGTCACTCGTGGCCCGCTATGCGCACAAAGTGGTAGTGATGCGTCACGGCCAGGCGGTGGAGCAGGGCAGTACCCAAGACATCCTGCTGGCGCCCAAGGCCGAGTACACCCGCCAACTGCTTGAAGCCTTGCCACGGCGTGGCGAGCTGCCAGCATTGCCGGCGAGCAGTACGCCGTTGGTGGAGATTGACCAGGTGTGCATCGAGCACCCTGGGCCGACTTCGTTCTGGGGCAAGCGCCAGTACCAGCGCGTGGTGCATTCGGCCAGCCTGGCGATTGCACCTGGCGAAACCCTGGCACTGGTGGGCGGCAGTGGCTCGGGCAAAACCACCCTGGGTCGATCGCTGGTCGGGTTGATCAAACCTTGTGCCGGGTCGATCCGCTTCAAGGGCGTGGATATCCTCAAGGCCGCCAACCGTACTCACCGGCTGCAGTGCCAGATGATTTTCCAGGACCCGTATTCATCACTGAACCCACGGATGAAAATCGGCCAGATCCTTGCTGAACCCCTGCGCCACGAGCCCGGTTTGAATGCCGCCGAGCGGCGTGAGCGCGTCACGCAAACCCTTAAGGATGTCGGCCTTGGTGAGGAGTATGTCGAACGCTTTCCCCACCAACTGTCCGGTGGCCAACGCCAGCGTGTCGCTATTGGCCGCGCACTGGTGCGCCGCCCGCAATTGGTGGTCGCCGATGAGCCGATTTCGGCCCTGGACATGACCATTCAGAAACAGATCCTCGAACTGTTCGAGCGCTTGCAGGCGCAGTACGGTTTTGCCTGCCTGTTCATTTCCCATGACCTGGCGGCCGTGGAGCGCATCGCCCATCGCGTGGCGGTGATGCACCAGGGCGAGGTCGTGGAAGTGGGGGCACGCGAGCAGATCTTCGATTGCGCGCAGCACCCCTACACCCGCCAGTTACTGGCGGCCGCCAGCCCACTGGAGAAACTGCCGGGCGGCGGCTACCGAATACGACCGGCAATTTAACCCCCTGATTTCATCCGGCGCGCGGGCCTTCATGCCTGCGCGAGGGTGAACGTCGTGCCCAGAAAAACAATAAGACCTACTCACCGAAATGACTGCCAGGAGCCAACAACATGCCTAACAACACGCTCAACCTGATCTTCAAGCGTGCCGGTCTTATGAGCGGGGGCCTGCTGTGCGCCCCGGTCCAGGCGGACTTTATCAAGGACAGCAATGCAGATCTGGACTTGAAAAACTACTACTTCAATCGTGACTACCGCGAAGACGCCGGGCAATCCAAACGCGAGGAGTGGGCGCAGGGTTTTATCCTCAACCTCAAGTCGGGCTTTACCGAAGGCACCGTGGGGTTGGGTGTTGACGTGGTGGGCATGCTCGGCTTGAAACTCGATTCCAGCCCGGACCGCTCGGGCTCCGGTTTATTGTCGCGCGATAACGATGCTGCGCCGGGTAAACCGAGTTACTCCAGGCGTGCGCATGACGAGTACTCCAAATACGGCGTGACCGGCAAGGTGCGTGTTGCCCAGAGCGAGTTGCGCAGCGGCTACCTGCTGCCGGACTTGCCCACATTGCAACCCAATACCAGCCGATTGTTCCCGCAGACGTTCCGGGGCACGCAGGTGACCTCCACCGATATCGCCGGGCTGGCGCTGATTGGCGGGCAGATTGACCAGACCAAACAGCGTGAGTCCACCGAGTACGAGGATATGGGGCTGACCAGTCAGAGCGGGGCTTACAAAAGCACCGCCAGAAGTGATCGTTTTCGATTTGCCGGCGGCGATTACAGGCTCACGCCGGGCATGACCCTGAGTTATCACTTTGCGCAGCTGGAAGATATTTATCAGCAGCACTTTATTGGGCTGAAAAACAGCGTTGCGCTGGGCGGCGGCCTGCTCAAGACGGATATCCGATATTTCGATGCGGACACCTCAGGTGCCGGTTCGGCGGGCAACGTGGATAACCGCGCGCTGAGTACGCGGGCGATGTTCAGCTACAAGGGGCATAGCATGGGTGGCGGGTATCAGGAGCAGTACGGCACAACGCCGTTTACCTATGTGGACGGCACCAATACCTATCTGTTTTCCGAGTATCAGCTGAGTAACTTCTCGCAAACCAATGAACGGGTCTGGCATGCGCGGTATGACTTTGATTTTGCGGCGCTGGGGGTTGCGGGACTGACATTCTCTACGCGCTGGGCCAAGGGTGACCGGGCGCAGGTGAAGGGGTTTGCGGGGGAAGGGCGGGAGTGGGAGCGGGATATTGATGTGGGGTATGTATTCCAGTCGGGGGCGCTGAAAGGCGTTTCATTGCGCTGGCGCAATGGGTTGAGCAAGGCCAATTACCTGCGTGACATGAATGAAAACCGGGTGATCGTCGGTTACACCGTGGCGCTTTGGTGATGCACGTGTTTGCCCTGAAGACGCTGTCTCTGTGTGGTAGCTGGCTGGCCTGCGATGGCGGGCTTGCTCGCCAGAGCCATGTGTCAGGCGCTGGAAGACTTGGGTCGGGGTACATAGCCCCAGGTGGGCGTAACCGCTGCAGCGGATATGCCCCCAATCCACACGCCTCAGCTCTTGTTTCGCGCCACCCGCAACTTGCTCGCCACATCCAGATGCCGATGCAACAACGTCGACGCCCACTCATTATCGCCTTGCTCCAACGCATCCAGAATCGCCAGATGCTCCTGGCACGACACCCGGACCCGCTCCACATTGTTCACCGTGTGAAACTCGGTCAACCGTCGCAACCGGTTCTGCTGCTGGATCGCCTGCAAGATATAGCCATTACCGGAAGCCGCCGCCAGCAGCTCATGAAACTCCGCGTTGCACTCGATAAAACGCTGCCCATCAACCGTGCCCTCCAACAACTCCATCTGCCGCTCCCGGCAGCGGCGAAACTGCTCAGGGTTGATAGTGAACGTCGGCTCCAACAGCCCCGCCGGCTCCAGCAACATGCGGAAGCGGTAGCTCTCAAAGCGCGTCTTCGGGCTGTTCAGCGTTGGCAAAAACTGCCAGCCATGCCCGTGCTTGCGCTGCATCACACCCTCATCAGACAAGCGCAGCAAACACCGGCGCAGCACGCTTTTGCCGACACCGTAGCGGCGCAGCAAATCACTTTCGGAAATCTGGTCGGGCAGCACCTGGTTCAAACGGTCATCGATCAAGCGGGTGTACAGCTGATCTTCTTCGTTATGCAACGCACTGACCTGTTGCGCCAAGCCATCGCCGGCTTCCAGTGGCACACGAAAGCCCTGCTGCGCCAGCGGCTCGATGGCTTTCTGTGTGGCCAGGTACGACAGCGCGCTGCGGATCGGCGAGCGCGACACGCCCAGGCGCTGGGCCAGTTCCACTTCTTTGAGGTGCATCCCGGGTTGCAGGTCGCCGCTGGCGATGGCGGCCAGGATCTGTCCGGCGACTTTGGTCTGCAGCGAGGTGAGTTGGGGCATGGCGTGAAGTCGATCCTGTGACAAGGGAGGCAAGAATACCCGGAAAACTGAATTATAGGCGGCTCAAATACATGAAGGCCGTCGTGAGTAAAACCTTATCTGCATTATTTGAAATATAAAAACATCAAAGAGGACATCATGACCTACATTCCGTTGCCCAGGGCCTTGCCCCATGAACGCGGTGTCGACCCCGCCGGCATTGCCGATTTCATTCAGGCCGTGTCCCTGGCGGGTCTTGAACTGCACAGTTTCATGCTCTATCGCCAAGGTGCGGTGGTGGTCGAGGCGTTTTGGCAACCCTACTCGGCGCACCGCATGCATGTGCAGCATTCGGCAACTAAAAGTTGGACCGCCACCGCGATCGGCCTGTTGGTGGACGACGGTCGCCTGCGGCTTGACGCTAAGGTCGTCAGTTTCTTCCCCGAGTTGTGCCCGCAGCCCATCAGCGCCAACCTCGCGGCCATGACCGTGGAGGATTTACTGACCATGCGCACCGGCCATGCACGCGGGATTTCCGGCGGGGACTGGCGCAACCTGCAAAGCAGTTGGGTCGAGGCCTTTCTCAACGAGCCGGTGGACGAGCCGCCGGGCCAGGCGTTTATCTACAGCAGTGCTTCCAGCTTTATGCTTTCGGCGATTGTCACCCAGGTGACCGGGCAGACGATGCATGCCCTGCTGCAGGCGCGTGTCCTTGATTACCTGGGGCTCGACAAGCTTGCGTGGGACCTGGCGCCGGGGGGCTTCAACGCCGGCGGCAATGGCTTGAGTTGCACCAGCGAAGACGCGTTGAAATTCGGCGTGTTGCACCTCAACCAGGGCCAGTGGCAGGGCCGCCAGCTGTTGTCGCCACAGTGGGTGGCACAGGCCACGCGCAACCAGGTACAGGACGTATGGATGGGCGAGTTCGACGGCAAGCAGTATCTGCCACGGGACAAAAACAAGGGCAACGAAGCCCAGCGCGAAGGCTATGGCTACCAGTGGTGGATGACCGAGCACGGCGGCTATTACGCCTCGGGGGTGTTCGGCCAGCAGTGCATGGTGCTGCCGGAGCAGGACACGGTGATTGTCTTCACCTGCGGCCTGCGCCTGGGCGAGAAACGCTTGCACCAGGCGCTGTGGCAGCATCTGTTCCCGGCGCTGGGGCGCACTGCTG
Organism: Pseudomonas sp. OE 28.3; assembly: GCF_014268205.2. Classification (NCBI taxonomy): domain Bacteria; kingdom Pseudomonadati; phylum Pseudomonadota; class Gammaproteobacteria; order Pseudomonadales; family Pseudomonadaceae; genus Pseudomonas; species Pseudomonas sp. OE 28.3. The sequence continues at coordinate 3,961,915 of NZ_CP077082.1, read as the reverse complement.
CGGATGCTCAAACCAGCCAAATGCACTTGGACGCGCTGATCGAGGGCCTGCGCCTGCCCGGGCTGCCAGGCCTGCATGCCTCGCCCGCCAGCGCCGCCATGCAAGGTCGGTTCGCCATCGAACCCAATGAGGACGGTGTGCGCGAGTTGGCCTTTGATTTCCAGGGAGAGCACTGCGATTTCACCCTGGTTGACCACCGCGGCACCCACCACATACGTGCCGGCTTGCGGCAACCGATCGAAACCACCACCAGCATGACCGGCAACTATCTGCATCACCAGTATCAACCCGAGCAAACGCAGGTGGTTGCCCAGGCGCGGTGGATGCCCGAGGGCGAGTTGCACATGGATTGGCGCTTTGTTGAAACCGCATTCGGTGACCACGTGCGCTGCCGCCTGCTGGAGGGTCGCTTGTATTGCGACCGAGGTGTGAACACCAACGCCGGTGCCTTGCAACGGCCAACCCTTTTCGGCGTACGCACACAGTCTTAAGGAGTGCACGCAATGACCTCTTCCCTATGGGCGCCCTTTACCGCGATGCGCGCCTTCAACCGTCAGTCGATGTTGTTTGATCGCGCTGCCGGCATGCATTACACCACCACCGAGGGGCGCGAGATGCTCGACGCCATGGCCGGGCTCTGGTGCGTCAACGCCGGTCACGGCCAGCCGCGTATCGTCGAGGCGATTCGGGAAGCGGCGGGGCGCCTGGACTTTGTGTCCTCATTCAAGATGAGCCACCCTGCGGCGCTGACCCTGGCTGATCGTCTTGTGGCAACCGCCCCTACGGGCCTGGATAAAGTGTTTTTTACCAACTCCGGTTCCGAAGCGGTGGATACTGCGTTAAAGATCGCTCGCGCCTACCATCAGGCGCGCGGCGACTGCCGCCGCACCAAGCTGATCGGCCGCGCCAAGGGCTATCATGGCATGGGGTTTGGCGGTTTGTCGGTGTCGGGGATTGGCCGCCAGAAGCGCGACTTCGGCCCGTTGCTGGGTGATGTGGCGCATTTGCCGCTGCCCTATGACGCGGGCTTACGTTTCAGCCCGGGTCAGCCGCAGCAGGGCGCGCACTATGCCGATGCCTTGTTGCAGTTGCTGGAGATCCACGACCCGGCAACCGTGGCGGCCGTGATTGTCGAGCCGGTCACCGGTTCAGGCGGCGTGTACGCACCGCCCCTGGGCTACCTGCAAAGATTGCGCGAGATCTGTGATCGTCATGGCGTGCTGCTGATTTTTGATGAAGTGATTACCGGTTTCGGCCGCCTCGGTCATGGGTTCGCCGCCCAGGCTTTCGGTGTTACGCCAGACCTGATGACCCTGGCCAAAGGCCTCACCAACGGTGCGGTGCCCATGGGCGGCGTGCTGGTCAGCGGCGCGGTGTACGAGGCTTTTATGCAAGGCCCGGAGCAGGCCATCGAGTTGATGCATGGGTACACCTATTCAGCGCATCCACTGGCGTGCGCAGCGGGTTTGGCGACCCTGCAGGTGCACGAGGAACTGGCTATCAACACCCATGTTCAGCAGCTTGCCCCGCTGTGGCAAGCCCGCGCGCTGGCGCTGCGTGAACAACCGTGGGTGCTGGATGTGCGTGCAACAGGTTTGCTCTGTGCGGTCGAACTTAAGCCGCGCGAGGGTGCGCCGGGTGCGCGGGCCGGGGAAGTCGCCCAGCGCTGTTACGAGGCGGGCGTGCTGGTGCGCGCGTCCGGGGACAATATCCTGCTGTCGCCGCCGTTGATCATCAGCGAGGAGCAGGTCGCGCTGGTTTTCCATACCTTGGGCGCTGCGCTGGAGGCGACGCGATGAATCACCGGGACTTTTACATCGACGGCCAATGGGTCAAGCCATTGGGGGCCGAAACCCTGGCGGTGCTCAACCCGGCCACCGAGTGCGTCATCACCCGCATCAGCCTGGGCACTGTCGCCGATCTGGACCTGGCGGTGGCTGCCGCTCGGCGCGCTTTTGACTGCTACAGCCAATGGTCACGCGAGCAACGCCTGGAGCTGTTGGCGGCGATCATCGACGGCTATCGCCAACACAGCGAAGCCCTCGCGCAGTGCGTGCACCAGGAGATGGGCGCGCCATTGTCGCTGGCGCGCAGCGCACACGTGCCGGCAGGCCTGGGCCATCTGCAACGGGCCTATGAACTGCTGAAAGACTACGCATTCGAGCGCCTCCACGGCAGCACTCTGATCAGCCGTGAGCCGATTGGCGTGTGCGGGCTCATCACGCCGTGGAACTGGCCACTGAATCAGCTGACCTGCAAGCTCGCCCCAGCCCTGGCAGCGGGCTGCACCCTGGTGCTCAAACCCAGCGAAAAGGCGCCCCTGTCGGCCCTGTTGCTGGCCGACATCCTGCATCGCGCCGGGGTGCCCAAGGGCGTGTTCAACCTGGTCAATGGTGATGGGCCGACCCTCGGCGAGGGGATTGCCCGCCATGCTGATATCGACATGGTTTCCTTTACCGGCTCGACCGGCGCAGGGGTTGCGGTGGCCAAGGCGGCCGCGCAAACGGTCAAGCGGGTCTGCCAGGAACTGGGCGGCAAGTCGGCCAACCTGATCCTCGCGGATGCGGACTTCGATGCAGCGGTGCGCCACGGCGTCAGCAGTTGCTTTCGCAACAGCGGGCAGTCATGCAACGCACCGACGCGCCTGCTGGTTCCACGGGCCATGCAGGCCGGTGCGGTACAGATTGCCCGAGAGGTGGCGGCGCAAGTGTGTTTTGACGACAGCAACCCGGCCACGGCCATCGGGCCGCTGGCCAATCAGGCGCAGTTCGAACGCGTGCAGAGGGTGTTGGGGGCAGTCGCCCAGGCGCCGGTATGCGGTGGCGTGGGGCGGCCCGAAGCGCTGACGACGGGTTTTTATACGCGGCCCACGGTGTTCGCCGACGTCGACCCGCAGTCGCCGATTGCCCGTGAAGAAGTGTTCGGGCCGGTGTTGGTGATCATCCCGTACGACAGCGAAGCGCAGGCGATCGCAATTGCCAACGACAGCCCCTACGGTCTCTCCGGTTACGTCAGCGCCGGCACCCTGGAACGCGCGCGTTTCGTGGCTCGGCAACTGCGCACGGGCATGGTCCACCTCAACGGTAGCAAGGCTGACAATGGCGCGCCATTTGGCGGGTACAAGCAGTCGGGCAATGGTCGCGAGTGGGGCGTGTTTGGCTTGGAGGATTACCTGGAGGTGAAGTCGATGTTCGGTTATGCGCCTAACCCGGATTGAACAACACCTGTTGCATGGCCTGTGGCGGCTGCCCGAAGGCACGCAGAAACGCCTGGCGCATGCGTTCGCGGTCACCAAAGCCGGTTTCGCGGGCCACCACTTCGACCGGGTGACGGCTGGTTTCCATCATTGCTCGGGCCGCTTCCACGCGCAGTGATTCGATGGCCTTGGCCGGCGTTTGCCCGGTTTCTTCGCGAAACACCCGACTGAACTGGCGCGGGCTCAGGCGGGCAACCTCGGCCAGGGCTTCCACCGAGAGGTCGTGGGTCAGGTTTTCGCGGGCATAGGCCAGGGCCAGCTGCACGCGGTCGGATTTGGGGTCCAGTTCCAGCAGGGCTGACAATTGCGACTGCTCACTGCCGCGGCGTTGGGCGATCACCAGTTTGCGGGCGATGCGCCGGGCCAGGTCGCTGCCCAGGTCAGCCTCGACCATGGCCAGTGCCAGGTCGACGCCGGCACTCATGCCGGCGCCGGTCCAGATCTGGCCGTCGACCACGAACAGTTTGTCTTCCTCAAGCTGGATGTGCGGGTAGCGCTTGCGAAAGGCGGGCGCGTGGATCCAGTGGGTGGTGGTGCGCTTGCCCTCGAGCAAGCCGGCTTCGGCCAACACGAAGATGCCCATGCACAATGAGGCCATGCGCCGTGATTGGGCGGAGGCGGCCTTGACCAATTCGAGCAGGTTGGCTTCCGGCAAGCGAAATTCCAGATAGCCGCTGACGATCAGCGTGTCATAGCCCTGCGCGCGGATCGGCGTGGTGTTCACCGAAAAGCCTTGGGAGGTCATCACGGCACCGCCGCTTTCGGACACCAGGTGAAACTCATAGGCCGGTTCGCCGCGCAGCAGGTTCGCGCATTCAAATACCGAGCCCAGGCTAAGGCTCAGGGATTGAAAGTTCGGGTAAACCATCAGCGCAACGCTGTGCATCATTGTTCTCCAAAAAACGCGGGCCAAGGGCTCGGGAGGGGTGATTGTCGGCGCGTGCCAGGTAAACGGCAACCGGCTTTGTGGCATGTCCGGAATCCTTGCGCATCTGACATTGTTGAAGGTTTGCGTGGCGCCTAACATCCCCTCAACGAACTAGACGACTGGTCTAATCGGACGGGAAGCGTGATGAACAACCAAGCTAAAAGTACTCGGCAGGTCATTCTGGACACGGCGCAAGTGATTGTCGGCCGTAAAGGATTTTCTGCGGTGGGCTTGAACGAAATACTGCAAGCCGCCGAAGTACCCAAAGGCTCGTTCTATCACTACTTCAACTCCAAGGATGCCTTCGGCGTGGTGTTGCTCGACAGTTACTTCGACCACTACGTCAACGGCATGCAGCAGTTGTTCAATCAGCCTAGGCTGTCAGGTTTTGCCAAGTTGATGCGCTATTGGCACTCCTGGGTCGACAACCAGACCGGCTGCACCGACACGGGCAAATGCCTTGCCGTCAAACTCGGTGCCGAGGTGTCAGATCTTTCAGAGCCGATGCGTCTGGCCCTGCAGCGCGGCACTGCACGCACCATTGCGTTGCTGGCAGAAGCCTTGCAGCACGGCGTTGAAGACGGCTCGCTGCAGGCACAGCCACACCCCGAAAGCCTGGCCCGGCGCCTGTATGCGTTGTGGCTGGGGACCAGCGTCATGAGCAAGATCACCCGAACATCCGCGCCGTTTGATGAGGCGCTGCTACTCACACAACATCTACTGCAACCCATCGATCGAGGCACTGGAAAATGAAAGTATTAATGGTACTGACCTCTCACGACCAGCTGGGCAATACCGGTCGTAAAACCGGCTTCTGGCTCGAAGAGTTTGCCGCTCCGTATTACACCTTCAAGGACGCCGGTGCCGAACTGGTGCTGGCATCCCCGGCCGGTGGCCAGCCACCGCTGGACCCGGTCAGTGACCAGCCGGATGCGCAAACCGACGATACCCGCCGCTTTGCCGCCGATTCGGCCGCGCAGCAGGCCCTGGCCAACACGGTCAAGCTGGACTCGGTGAATGCTGCCGACTTCGACACGGTGTTTTACCCAGGTGGTCATGGGCCATTGTGGGACCTGGCCGAATCGCAAGCGTCGATCGCGCTGATCGAAGCCTTTGAGCGCGCCGGCAAGCCGATCGGGTTTGTCTGCCATGCGCCGGGCGCGCTGCGTCACGTCAAGGCGGTCAACGGCGAGCCGTTGGTGAAGGGCCGTCGTGTGACGGGCTTCTCCAATTCCGAAGAAGCCGCCGTGGGCCTGACCGATGTGGTGCCGTTTTTGATTGAAGATGATTTCAAGGCGCTCGGTGGCCTGTATGAGAAGGGCGCCGACTGGCAATCCTTTGTGCTTGAAGATGGTTTGCTGGTGACCGGGCAGAACCCTGCCAGCTCCAGCGATGTGGCCAAGGCCCTGCTGAAACTCACCGCTTAAATTAACTAACCGTTGTAGGCATTGGCGGCTCTCAAGAGCCGCCAACGCTTTTGTTCGCCCTGAATTTGGACAGTGACTCATGACTATGCGTGTTTTAAATACCCCGATAAAACTGGGGTGTCACACCTTGAATAACCGGGTTGTGCTGCCGCCCTTGACCCGTCAACGCAGTGCGCAACCGGGTGATATCGCCACCGACCTGATGGCCGAATATTACCGCCAGCGCGCCAGCGCCGGGTTCATGGTCAGTGAAGGCACACAGATCGAACCTCGCGGCCAGGGCTATGCGTGGACGCCGGGTATCTACACGCCCGCGCAGATCGACGGCTGGCGCAAAGTCACCGAGGCGGTGCATGCCGAAGGCGGGGTGATTTTCGCCCAGCTCTGGCATGTTGGCCGTGTGTCCCATAACGCCCTGCAGCCAGAAGGGTTGGCACCGGTCGCGCCCTCTGCATTGAGGGCGGAGCAGGCGAAAGCCTTTATCGAAACCGGCCCCGGCGTGGGCGAATTGAAACAGCCGCCGGTGCCGCGTGCATTGAGCGTGCTGGAGATTGAGGAGTTGGTTGGGCATTACGCACAGGCTGCGCGCAATGCCTTGGACGCCGGGTTCGATGGCGTGGAAATCCATGCCGCCAATGGTTACCTGGTCAACCAGTTCATTTCGGCTCACGCCAACCAGCGCGACGACGAATACGGCGGCTCGTTGCACAATCGCCTGCGCTTTTTGCGCGAGATCGTTGAAGCAGTGACGGCCGTGGTTGGGCCGGAGCGTCTTGGCGTGCGTTTTTCGCCGTTGTTCAGCGGCACTGATCAGGACCGCGTGTACATCGGCCTGGTGGAGGAAGACCCGCATCACACCTATATCGAGGCGATCAAGGTGCTGGAGGCGTCTGGCATTGCCTATGTGTCCATCGCCGAAGCCGACTGGGACAACGCGCCTGACCTGCCGGAAACCTTCCGCCAGGCGGTGCGCAAAACCTTCAGCGGACGGATCATCTACGCCGGGCGTTACACCGCTGAGCGCGGTGCAAAGCTGCTGGAGGCGGGGCTGGCGGACCTGATCGCATTCGGTCGCCCGTTCATCGCCAACCCGGACTTGCCACAGCGGCTTTTCAACGGCTGGCCATTGAACCCGCTGCGGGCTGAGGGCATGTATGGCGGCTTTGAGCAGGGCTATACCGATTACCCGGTGTACGCCGGGTAAGTGTGCCAAGCCGCTGCGATGGCGGTGGTTCAGGTGGTTTATGTTTCGCCAGTGCCGCCGTCTTCGCAGCCTCGCCGGGGCTCGACAGCTCCCACATTTGAGCTTTGTCGCTGGGTGAATCTGCGTTCGATGCGATGGCCCTGCAAACCGAACCCCCAGCAACACAGCCGATTCCCTGTGGGAGCTGTCGAGCTTTAGCGAGGCTGCGAAAGCGGTGGGTCAGGCAACTTGTATGTCGCCTGTGCCGTCGCCTCGCCGGGGCTCGATTACTTCACTTGCAACACGATCTTGCCAATATGATCCCCGCCTTCCATCCGCGCATGGGCCTGGGCGGCGTCGGTGTATGCGTACACTTTGTCGATGATCGGCAGGCAGCGCCCGGCGGACAGCACCGGCCATATGTATTCGCGCAGTTGCTCAGCGATTGCGGCTTTCTCGTCCTTGGTGCGAGCGCGCAACAGCGAGCCGGTGATGACCGCGCGTTTGCCGAGGATCGTCAGCAGGTCGACGTCATTGGCTTTGCCGCCGCCGAGGAAGCCCAGCATCACCAAGTGCCCGTCCATGCCCAGGGCCTTGAGGTTGTTGTTCAGGTAGGAGGCTCCCATGATGTCGAGGATCACGTCGACGCCCTGGTCGCCGGTCTTCTTGGCGATGACCTCGGCAAAGTCCTGCTCGCGGTAATTGATCGGCTCGGCGCCCAGTTTGGCAATTGCCGCGCATTTGTCGGCGCTGCCGGCGGTGGCGAACGCCTGGATGCCGAACTCCTGGCAGAGCATCAGCGCGGTGGTGCCGATGCCGCTGGTGCCGCCGTGGATCAAGGCGCGTTGGCCTGTGTGCGCGCCACCCAGGCCGAACAGGTTGGCCCAGACAGTGAAAAAGGTTTCTGGCACGGCAGCGGCTTGAATCCAATCCATGCCTTCAGGCACCGGCAGGGCCTGGCTGGCGGGTACGGCGCAGAACTGTGCATAGCCGCCACCATTGGTCAGGGCACAGACCTTGTCACCCAGGCTGTATTCACTGACGCCGTCGCCCAGCGCAACCACTTCGCCGGCCACTTCCAGGCCCGGTATCGGGCTCATGCCGGGCTTCATCGGGTACTTGCCGGCGCGTTGCAGGGCATCAGGACGGTTGACCCCGGCGGCATGCACGCGGATCAGAATTTCGCCGGGGCCGGGTGAGGGCACTGCAACCTGACGGGGCTGGAGAACCTCAGGGCCGCCGAAGGTGGTGATTTCAATCTGGGTCATGTCGTGGGGCAGAGTCATGTTTACGATTCCTGTAGCGATGAGCGTATGAAGTGGGACCGCAGCCTGGGGTGGTTGATTCAACCGGGGTAGTTTGTGTGGCGCCCAGCATAGCCGGCTCTTTGCCATAAGGTCAGCACAGGCTTGCAAGCTCGGGCGCGGCTCTGCGGACACAATCGACGTCGGTTTCTTTTATGGACGTTGCAGATGAATGAATCAAAAAGTCAGGCGCTTGGGCTGCTGTTTCTGCGAGTGAGTGCATCGCTGTTCTTGCTGTGGGTACATGGGCTGCCCAAACTGCTCCACTACAGCCAACAATTGACGCTGATCGAAGACCCGTTCCACCTGGGTGCCAATGTCACGTTATGCCTGGCGATTGGCGCTGAAGTCGTCTGCCCGTTGTTGATTATCGCCGGGGTCTGGGTGCGCCTGGCCTGTTTGCCGATCCTTGCAGTGCTGCTGGTGGCTTTGCTGGTAGTGCACCCGCAGTGGTCGCTGTTTGAAGGGCAGTTTGGATGGCTGCTGTTGATCCTGTTTTCCAGCATTCTGATCGCAGGGCCCGGTCGCCTGGCACTTGATCACGCCTGAACAAAAAAAGGCCGGGCAAGCCCGGCCAAAGAAAGGAGAGGGTGACGCCGTTGCTTCAGCGGTTGAGGAAGGCCAACAGGTCTTCGTTCAACTGCTGGGTGTGAGTGGCGGCAAAACCATGCGGCGCGTCCTTGTACACCTTCAATTGCGCGCCTTTAATCATCTGCGCCGCCACCTTGCCGGTGGTCTCGAACGGCACGATCTGGTCGCCATCACCGTGGATCACCAGGGTCGGCACATCGACCTTGGCCATGTCCGGGCGAAAGTCGGTTTCGGAGAATGCCGTGACGCAATCAACCGTCGATTTGAGCGATGCCAGCAAGGCAATCTGCAAGGTCTGGGTGAGCACGCCCGGCGAGACCTTCTGCCCCTGGTTGATACCAAAGAACGGGGTATTGAAATCGCTGATAAATTGCGCGCGGTCCTTCAGCAGCCCGGCCTTGATACCGTCGAATACATCGGTGGGTACACCTTGCGGGTAGTCCGCTTTCTGACCGAAGATCGGCGTCACGGCACCCAGCAATACCAGGCCGGCTACACGTGCGTTGCCATGGCGAGCGATGTAGCGAGCGACGTCGCCGCCGCCCATGGAGAAGCCCACCAGGGTCACGTCGGTGAGGTCCAGGTGTTCAATCAACTGGGCAATATCGTCGGCGAAGGTGTCGTAGTCATTGCCGGTCCAGGGTTGGTCGGACCGCCCAAAACCACGGCGGTCGAAAGCGATGGTGCGAAAGCCGCGGCTGCTCAGGTATTCCATCTGGTATTCCCACATATCCGCATCCAGCGGCCAGCCGTGGCTGAACAATACAGGTTTACCGCTGCCCCAGTCCTTGAAGTAGATCTGGGTACCATCTTTGGCAACGAATGTGCTCATGCATAACTCCTTGATTGAGGGGGATGACTGCGCGTTACTATTGCCCTGCACGTGTCGAAGGGCTTGTACACGTGTGCTTGCTTGGGTTTACCAACTGAATTTGAGCTCGACTCCCAGGTAGTTGCTGTCGTCACCACCGGCCTCGCGCAGGGTGCGGCCCACCGCGTAATGCACGGCTTCCACCGCGCCGGTAAGGTTCGGTGTGAAGTCATAGTCGGTGCGCAGCTGAGTGTAGGCGCCGGTCCAGCGTTCACCTTTGCCTGCAGTGCCGGCCACGGGCAAGTTCGGTTGGGTATAGACCGCGTCTTCGGTGGTCTGTCGCCAGAGCAGGCCGATGGCAGTCTGTACGCTCAGTTTGGCAATGGGCTTGACGGTGATCGACGGTTTGACGTGGATCAGGTTGCTGTAGCCCGTATAGCCGGCCAGTGAAAAATAGTAGCCGTTGGGAAACAGCGGGTTGAACGTGCCGACGGTAGCGTCACCCGCTTTGCGGTCGCCGGAGGCGATATCCAGTTGCACGCCGAGCCGTGGTTGCCATGCCAGGCCCTCAAGCGTATAGCCCGTGCGGCTGCCAGCGGCCCACGCCCGAATCGACTTGCTCCCCACCGACCCCCTTTGCAGCATCGCCTCGATGTCCCAATCGAAGCCCTGGGCTGCGCCGCCCAGGCGGGCGTCGACAAACTGGCGGGTTTCCTCGCCGTCGGCGTCCAGATAATGCGCAGCGCTGCGTTCATACACGCCGTAGTAGGCCGACAATTCATTGCTGCCGCCCACCAGTCGCTCGACCCGCAGCAGGTGAAAGCGAGCGTCGCTGTTGGAGCGGTCGTCAAAGTGTCTCTCGTCCTGATACTGCACCGGCTGGCTGGCGATCGCGATAAAACGCCAATGGGTGGTTTCCCAGTCGGCCCAGAGCGCGTCGAACGACTGGCGCACATTCGGCCCATCCCGCGACGAGATAAAACGCTGCAAGTCGAAGGCGAAGTCCTGGCGGCCGATACGGCCCTTGAACGTCCCGCTGCTGAAGGTGTTCACGTACTCGGCAAATGCCAGCCGCAAGTCGACACGGTTTTGATCGGCACCACCCACTGTGGTTTTGTCGTACGCCCGAGCATCTTCGAGTTGGGTGAACACCCGCCAGTTTTCGTCCAGGTGCAGGTCCGCGTGGATCTCAAAGCGCTGGATCAGGTAGCGATCACGCTTCACATCGCGCACGCCGAAGCCACTGGCATCGTTCATCTCGAAGCGTTCGCGCAAGCTCGCGCCCAACGACAGGTACGTCAACGGGTTGGTGCTTGACAGCGGGATGTACTTCAAGTTGTCCAGAGGTTGCGTGCGCAGCACCGGGTCTTGCAGCACCGACCAGTTTTCCTGCCAGCGGTTGGTTTTGAGCACCGGTCGGGTGGCTTGCTCCTCTGCGTGGGCGCTGGCGGTGAGCAGCGGCCACAGCACGGCCAAGCCCCAGGGGGTATGACGATTCATTTTGTCGCGCTGAGCTGGTGAATTTCCGCGACGTATCCACCGGGAAATTCGACCATTGCGCTGCGCCGCCCTTTGCTCGCGAACGCCGGTACCAGCACAGTGGCGCCAGAGCCTGTGGCTTTGGCCAGGGTAGCCGTCAGGTCGTCGACTTGGTAACCGGTGGTCTCATGGCCGAACGGGTAGGGCAGTTGGCCATTGGTCACCAGTACGGCCATGCGTCCGAACGGCGATTGCAGGTCGACACGCCGGTAGAGGCCGCCCTGGCCGATATCGATACCCGGCGCGTGTTTGTCGTCAGCCAGGACCTTGCCATGGGAAAAACCGAGGAAAGCGTTGATAAACGCCTCGGCCCGCTCGGCTGGCAGGTAGACGCGGTTTTCCGGCACCGTCTGGAACCCTGCGTAGTTCGGGGCCTGGGTGTGCCAGTAGAGCTGCATGTTCACACCGCCCGGCCACTGCACCACGGCATCGCGGCCGATGGGGTCGGGAAAGTCACTGACAATTACGGCTGCACCATTTTCCCGTGCGGCCTTGAGTGCCACGTCCATGTCTTTGACCAGATAACCGTTGCGCTCCTGGCCAAACGGATGTGGGATAGGTGTGCTGAAGCCGAACAGTGACACCGTACCGACTGGCGTCTGCAGCAATTGCGAGGTGGTACTGCTTGGCACTGGCAGTACGTTCACCACCACCTGTGGGGTACTTTTGCCACCGAAGGTCGCGAGGAAGCTCGTGGCAAAGCGGTCCACATCAGCGGGTGCCACGTAGACGTGGCTGGTGTCGTATTGCGGTGCCACTGCCACGCTCGGCGTTGCCGCAAAAGCGCTGTTCATCATGGCCCCGACCAACAGCGTCAATGCCAGGCTTACCGTATTCGCGTTTCTACCCATGCCTGCTCTCCAGTCGTTTTTGGAAAGTCAGGAGCTTAGGCGGCCGGCACGGATGCGAATTGTACGGGCGTGCTTGATGGAACACTTGAGGCCGGAAAGTCACAGGGCATGACAGGTGCGGTTTTCAGCGCGGGATACTGCTGTAGCTTCGAGTGATATCGCAACCCGACAAAAATCCACCTCTGTCACACCACCATAATAATTTTCGACACCAATTCCACCACCGTCTTGGCCTGCAACTTTCTCATCAAGCGCGCCCGGTGCACCTCCACCGTGCGGTGGGAGATCGCCAGGCGTAGGGCTATTTCCTTGGACTTGAGGCCATTGACGATGTGCATGGCGATTTCCCGCTCCCGTGGCGTGAGGTCGCCGGTGCCCTGGTGGGTGCGGTCCAGGCGTTCGAAGTGCCAGATCATCAGCTTGAACGGGTCTTTGGGCGTGAGGGTGTAGCCGTGGGACCTGGCCCAGAACACTTCGCCGTTGTGGTGCTGCATGAAACGCTCATCGGAGTAAAAGCCGTTTTCGCTTTCCAGCAGCCATTCATGGCTGCGCTTGCCAATGGCGTGGTAGTCAGCCTGGGAAGGGTAGATCAGCAGCGTCAGCTGGTTGACCAATGCGTCGCGCGAATAGCCGAACAACTGCAGGAAAGCCTCATTACAGTCGACCATTACGCGGTTGCGGGTGACCAGTTGCGGCGCGGGGGAGAGCTGGAACGCCAGGCGTTCTATGTCGTGGAACTGCTGTGCAAACGCGTTCATTGGGCATCCTGCCTCGTCGCTTTTCTCAACTGGGGCTACTTAGCCATGTAAGTAGTTGCACGAATTGGCGCGCGCCCAACGGTGGGTCATTGTAGGTAAATGTCCGCGCCAAAAATAGAAGAAATTGATTATGCCAGCTGATTGCGTCTCCATTGTTGCTGCCGGTCATTCACGTTTTGGTCGCCTTGAAGGCACCAGCCTGGAGGATCTGATCGTACAGGTCACCCGCGAAGCCCTGAAGGACGCGGCGATTGACGCGAGCGAGATCGATGCGTTGTTCCTTGGCCACTTCAACTCCGGGTTGGTGCCCGACGGGTTCCCGGCCTCGCTGCTGCTGCAGGCCGACCCTGGGCTGCGCTTCAAACCGGCGACCCGCTGTGAAAACGCCTGCGCGTCCGGCTCGGCGGCAATCCTGGCCGGAGTCCAGGCGATCCTGTCCGGCAGCGCCGAGCTGGTATTGGTGGTGGGCGCGGAAAAAATGACCCACACCACCACCGCCGAGGTGACCCAGGCCTTGGCCGGCGCCGGTTATCAGAACGACCCGGCCGAAGCGGGCTTGAGTTTCCCGCAGCTGTTCGGCCGTGCGGCGCGCCAGTATGCCGAGCGCTACCACTGCCCGTTGGGCTCGATGGCGGCCATCGCCACCAAGAACCACTCCAACGCCATGGCCAACCCGCTGGCACAGATGCACCGGGTGATGGATTTCGAGCACTGCAACAACGTGTCCAAGAGCAACCCGTTTGTGGCCGATTCGCTGCGCCTTACCGACTGCTCGCTGATCAGCGACGGCGCCGCCGCGATCATCCTGGCCTCGCCCAAGCGCGCGCGGGCGTTTCGCCGTGATGTGCAGATTCGTACACTGACCCAGGTCAACGATTGCCTGCCGATTGCCCAGCGCGACATCCTCGCCTTTGAAGGCCCGCAACGCGCGATCCATACGGCGTTGCGCGGGGCGAATATCACCCTGGCCGACCTGAGTTTCGCCGAGGTGCATGACTGCTTCACCATCGCTGAGCTGCTGATCTACGAGGCCATGGGCCTGGCGCCCAAAGGTGAGGGGCACCGTGTGCTCGACAGCGGTGTGGTGCGCGCGGGCGGGCGGTTGCCGGTGAACCTGTCCGGCGGGCTCAAGGCCAAGGGGCATCCGGTGGGCGCCACCGGCGTGTCGATGCATGCCCTAGCGTTTCGCCAGTTGACCGGCGAGCCGATCGGCCTGGCGGTACCCAACCCCGAATTCGGCCTGGTGTTCAATATGGGCGGGATGGCCGTGGCCAACTATGCCTCGGTGCTGCACGCGCGTCGGAGCTGAACCATGAACATTGCCAACTGGCTGCACGACACCCAGCGCCGCGATCCGCTACGCCCGGCGTTGTTTGAGGGCACGCGGCAAGTCGCCGACTACGCGACCTTCACCGCCCATGTCCGTCAACGCGCTGCGCAACTGGTCGATCAATATGGCCTGGTGCCGGGCGATGCGGTAGCGCTGCTGATGAAGAACAGCTGCGACTACCTGGAAGTGCTCTACGCCGTCTGGTGGCTGGGTGGCGTGGTGGTGCCGATCAACGCCAAACTGCACCCGGCAGAGGCTGCATGGATTGCCACCCATGCCGAGGCCCGCTTGATCTTTACCGACGGCGGCCGGGTCTTCGCGTCATCCCGGGACTTGCCTGCGCGCTGCAAGGAGCTGGACGCTCACACGCTGCCGCCGACCCGTGGCTGGCCGACGCTGGAGCAGCCGGTGCCGCGCCTGGACGAGGACCTGGCCTGGCTGTTCTACACCTCCGGCACCACCGGGCGCTCCAAGGGCGTGATGTTGTCCCACGGCAACCTCATTGCGATGTCGCTGTGTTACCCCACGGATGTCGACGCGGTCAGTGCCGACGATGCAGCCGTGTATGCCGCGCCGATGTCCCACGGGGCGGGGCTGTACAACTTCATCCATGTGCGCTGCGGCGCCCGGCATGTGGTGCCGGCTTCCGGCGGTTTTGATGCCGGCGAGCTGTTTGGCCTGGCTGCGCAGCTGGTCAATGTATCGCTGTTCGCCGCGCCGACCATGGTCAAGCGCATGGTCGAACAGGCGCGGCGCCAGGGTTATGGCGGCGACGGCATCAAGACCATCGTCTACGGAGGCGGGCCGATGTACCTGGCCGACCTGTGCGAGGCGTTCGACACCTTCGGCGCGCGCTTGGTGCAGATCTACGGCCAGGGTGAAAGCCCGATGACCATCAGCGTATTACCTCGCGCTGTGATCGCGGACCGCCAGCGCCCAGGCTGGTCAACCTTGGCGGCCTCCGTTGGCCATGCGCAAGCCTGTGTTGAAATCCGTATTCTGGATGCCCGGCATCAGCCGTTGTCGACCGGCGAGCGCGGTGAGATCGCCGTGCGCGGCGCCACGGTGATGCAAGGTTATTGGCGCAACCCGCAGGCCACCGCGCAAACCCTGGTGGATGGCTGGTTGCTCACCGGCGACATCGGCTTTCTCGACCCGGCCGGCTTCTTGACCCTCACCGATCGCTCCAAAGACGTAATCATCACTGGCGGCAGCAATGTGTACCCGCGTGAAGTCGAGGAAGTGCTGGTGCAGCATCCCGACGTGTCCGAGGTGTGTGTGGTGGGTGAGCCGGACGCGCAATGGGGCGAGTCAGTGGTGGCCTTCGTGGTTACACGCAGCGGGCAGGCGCTGGACGAGGCCGAACTCACCGCGTGGTTTCTGCAGCGCATGGCGTCATTCAAGAAACCCAAAAAGTATGTGTTCAGGGCCGATTTGCCGAAGAACAGCTACGGCAAAACCCTCAAGACCGACTTGCGGCAGTGGTTGAAAGCAGCGAGTATCGCCGCGCTTTCCTAGTTTTCATGGACAGAACAACCGACAAGGAGTCCCTTCGATGGGCCATACAGCGCAAGACACGCAGCGCAAGCGCCGCCGTGCATTTCTCGGTGCCACCTCCGGCCACTTGATCGAGTGGTACGACTATGGCGTCTACGGCTTTCTCGCCGTGTACATCGGCCAGGCGTTTTTCGTCTCCGACGACCCCACCACCAGCCTGCTCGCCAGTTTCGCGGCGTTCGCCCTGAGCTTCTTTATCCGGCCGTTGGGCGGGCTGTTCTTCGGCCCGCTGGCGGACAAGATCGGCCGGCGCAAAACCCTGATCATGGCGCTGGTGATGATGTCCGGTTCCACTGTGCTGCTGGGCCTGTTGCCCACTTACGCGACCCTTGGCATCGCCGCGCCGATCCTGCTGATTCTGGTGCGCTGCGTGCAGGGTTTTTCGGCGGGCGGCGAGATCGGCACGGTCACCAGCTTTATCTCCGAATACGCCGGCCCCGGCCGCCGCGGTTTTGCCACGTGCTGGTTGATGGTCACCGCCGTGCTCGGCCTGCTGCTGGGTGGCGCCGTGGCGAACGGCATGACCTGGATTCTGGGCGCCGACACGATGCAGGAATGGGCCTGGCGCGTGCCGTTCCTGATCGCGGCGCCGCTGGGGTTTATCTCCATGTATATCCGCCTCAAGCTCGAAGACAGCCCGGAGTTTCTGGCCCTGCAACGCGCCGGGCAAACCTCCCGCGCGCCGCTGCGCGAGGTCTGGCAGTGGAAACGCGCCATCGCCCTGGTGTTCTTCATCATTACCTTGCACAGCTCGATCTTTTACCTGGTGCTGACCTTCGCCTCGACCTACATGGCCAAGATCCTCAAGTTCGACAGCGGCACCACCTTGCTCTATGTGTTTGTCGCCAGCTTCTCGGCGGCATTCGTGATGCCGTTTGGTGGCGCCTTCACCGACAAATACGGGCGCAAGCCGTTTCTGATGGTGATCGGCACTTTGGCCACGCTGGCGATGTTCTGGCTGTTCAAATCGGCACCCACCGCCACGCCCGCGTCGTTCTTCGCGCCGTTGATGGCCGTGGCGATCCTGTTCGGGCTGTACGCCTCATCCACCTACGCGCTGATGAGTGAGTTGCTGCCCACGCGCATCCGCTCCACCGGGATTGCCGTGGCCTACAACGTGCCGGTCGCGGTGTTTGGTGGCAGCGCGCCGCTGATCTCCACCTGGCTGATCAAAGTGACGGGCGACATTACTTCACCGTGGTACTTCTACGTGGCCACCGGTGTGGTATCGCTGATTGCCCTGGTGGTGTTGCGCAAAGAAGATTTTGTTGCCAGCGGTAGCCCGGTGGTTGTGCCGCCTGCGGCTGCGGCGTTGGCCTGATTGCTCAGGGGCGTTGGGGTTTTACCGACGTCCCGAACGTATTGCCCATGCGGTTACTGGTCGCCGCCGGCGTGGCCAACCCCACCTGGTTCGGCGGCCGCTTGTGTACCGGGAGGTTCTGCGCCTCGCGGTTCTTTTGCGCGGCCTTGGCCGCGTCCGGGTCATTGCCCATTTGCTGGCTCAGGCAGCCATAGTCGGGTGCCTTGTACCCATCTACCGTGACTTCCGTGCAGCCTTTGGCAGCGGTTTCGGCGTGGGCGGCCAGTGGCAATGCGACGCACAGCAACAGGCCGGCGAATGGGGTGTAACGCTTCATCGGAGCCTCCTGGCAGGCCCGCACAGAGGGGCCGTTAGTGCTGCGAAGTGTAGTTCAGCGGGCTTGCCGTCACCGTGATGTTTTTTTTGCTATCACCGTAACATCAGGTTCATAAACGGGCCTCAGGATGACGGTTTTCAAGGACACGTCAGCCGTGCAGCGATGCCGCGTGGGGGGTGAACAGGGAGGCTGGAAGCGCGCCATGGGTGCCCTGGCCTTGCTGTTGCTGTTGGTTGGCATAACGCCCGCCAGCGCCGCGCCATCGCTGCTGACATTGGACCTGCCCGCGCAGGACCTGGAACACGCACTGCATGCCTACAGCCGCGCCACCGGGATGGCGGTGCTGGTCGACCGTGAGTTGACGCGGGGCCGGCGCTCCATCGGTGTGCGCGGGCGGTTCACTGCGCAGGAGGCGCTGGCGGTGCTGCTGACGGGGAGTGGGCTGATGGCGCGTTATGCACGTGATGATGCGGTCACCCTGCAAGTCCCGCCGACCCCGGCGCCTTTGCTGCGGGGAGCGTCAGCGCGCAA
Source organism: Pseudomonas sp. OE 28.3 (assembly GCF_014268205.2). Classification (NCBI taxonomy): domain Bacteria; kingdom Pseudomonadati; phylum Pseudomonadota; class Gammaproteobacteria; order Pseudomonadales; family Pseudomonadaceae; genus Pseudomonas; species Pseudomonas sp. OE 28.3. The sequence goes on along the minus strand of NZ_CP077082.1, from coordinate 3,944,212 downwards.
TACGGCACGCATCAACACCAGTTACGCCGCCGCGCTGCAACAGGCGATCGAAGCCAGCCTGTGCCGTTCGCCACTGACCCGGCCCGGCAGCTTTCGGGCGTTGGTGCAGGTGTGGGTCAACGCTGATGGCGTGATTGAACACAGCCGGCTGGTCAGCTCCACCGGCGATGAACAACGCGATGAAGCACTGGTGCGCAGCCTTGGGACAACCCGGGTCGAACGCCCGGCACCCAGCGCGCTGCGCCAGCCGGTGACGTTACTTTTGATGCCCGACACAACAGGAATACGCATGGAATGCACAGCAGGGACGGGAGCCGCGGGCGCATGAAGAACACCGGGCACAGTGCGATGGTCAGTCTGTTTCTGGCCTCCTATGAAGACTTCAAGGTGCGCCTGCGCAAACGCTTGGGCTCGGAGGACCTGGCCAATGATGTGCTGCACGAAACCTACCTGCGGGTCGACCGCATGGACGTGCCGCCGAACCTGCAACAACCCAACGCCTACCTGTACCGCATGGCCCTGAACATCGCCGCCGACCGCCGCCAGGCGGATGCGCGCTTGCTCACCGGCAGTGAAGTCGAGGCGTTGCTGCAAAGCGCCGATGAGGCCCAGGACCCTTCGCGGGTGGTGGGTGGCCAGCAAGAGATCCAGTCGTTGGTCAAAGCCCTGTACGAACTGCCGGCACGCCGACGCAAGATCCTGATCGCTGCGCGCCTGGAAGAAGCGCCGCACCTGGAAATCTCCCAGCGCTTCGGTATTTCCACGCGCATGGTAGAGAAGGAAATCAAGGCTGCTTTGGGCCATTGTGCCAAGCGCCTGGAAAGAAAAGTGATTCAGCGGTTCGGTCCCGGGGCCGGAAAACCGTCTTAGTGTCGAGTCCCTGATAAAACCGTGAGTATGTGCGCGCTTGAACATTTTCAGTTTCCCCTCCACCCGGCAATCGCCCGCTGACCCTGTGCACGAACAAGCCCGTGATTGGTTGCTGTTGCTGACCTCGGGCCGGGCCACCGTGGCTGATGTCAAGGCGCTGCAGGCCTGGGTCGCGCAAAGCCCGGCGCATGCCCAGGCGTTCGAGCAGGCCAAGCTGTTGTGGCGGCAATTGGGCGCGGCCACCGAACAGTCGGCGCCGCACCGTCAGTTTGGGCGTCGTGCGTTCCTGGGTGGCGCGATTGCGGCCACGGCGGCAGTGGTGATGGTGCGTGTGGGCGTGCCGGGCGGGTTTGCCGGATTGAGGGCCGACTATCGCACCGAGGTGGGTGAGCAGCGCCAGGTGCTGTTGAGCCAAGGCGTCAGCCTGGAGCTCAACACACAGACGCGTATCAGCCGGGTCGGGCAGGGGATTGAGTTGCTTGAAGGCGAAGTCGAAGTGCTTGCACAGCTGGCGCAACCGCTCAAGGTGCAAGCCGGCGAGGGCTGGGTGACTGCGGCGCAGGCGCGGTTCAATGTGCGCAACACCGACCGCAATGTGTGCGTGACCTGTATCGAGGGTTCGCTGACGGTGGATGTTTCCGGGCGCAGTGTGCGCTTGGACAGTGGCCGGCAACTGACTTATGGCGCGGGAGGTGTGGGCGAGCCGATTGGGGTGGATGCGCAGGCGGTCGTCGCTTGGCGTGAACAGGTGCTGGTATTTAACAACGCGACATTGGCGACGGTGGTGGATGAGATCAATCGTTATCGGCCGGGGATGTTGGTGTTGCTTAACAAGGAACTGGGGCAGCGGCGGGTGCAGGCGCGGTTCAGTTTGCAGCAATTAGCGGGCGTGGCGCTGTTGATTCGGGATGCGTATGGGGCCAAGTGTACTGAGCTGCCGGGTGGGGTGGTGTTGCTCAGCTGATCGTTGCTCAGTTGATCGTTCCCGCGCTCTGCGTGGGAATGCCGCCATGGACGCTCTGCGTCCGCTTTTAAACACTGCTTGGTGTGTAGGATTTTTTCCTCGGTGATTGTAGGTGTCTTCTCGTTGTGTTTTTTCGGCCTCTTTGAACAGCTGCCCAATCCCACGGGCGGTGTTTATAGTCACTGCTGGGAAAAAGCACGGCAGGGAGCCGATCCTTCATGAATATCTGCAATAAGCATCTTCAGGGGCAGGCGGCACAGCCAACTTGTCTTGTGCATTCGGGGCACCGCCTGCGGGTGGCGCTCAAAGCGTGCGAAATTCCGCCGACGGCGTTTGCCGAGTGGTTGCGCATTAGTCCGCAACGTTTGAATAATTGGTTTTTGCGGGGTTTGCCGGATGTGCATCTGGAGGGACTGGCGAGCGCGTTGAGTTTGAGCAGGGTCTGGCTTGAGACTGGGGAGGGGGAGCCGTAGGTTGGGGGTATATCCGTTATTTGGGTAACGGCGGCTATTGGTTCCGCTCTTACAGCCATGCCTTTCAAGGTCTTGGTTTAAAATCCCCTAATCAATTCAGTCAGGACGACGAAGCTATGTGGGAAAAGGTTTTAGAACGGTTTGAAAAACAAGCACCAGCCAGTGTCATGACCAAGCTGGTCTTGGAGCAGGCCGTAGATGCCAAGTGGGTAGACAAGGTGTTCGATGATCATCGCCAGCGTCAGTACTCCCGTGAGCTTTTGTTTTCAACCGTTGTTGAGCTGATGTCCCTTGTTTCATTGGGCTTGAGGCCGTCATTACACGCGGCGGCGCGCAAGATGGAGGGCCTTTCGGTCAGCCTTGCAGCCCTCTATGACAAGATCAAGCGAACCGAACCCGAGCTTCTGCGCGCCCTCATTTCGGGCAGTGCCGAGCGTTTGATACCGACCGTAGAAACGCTTGGCCATTCATCGATCCTTCCCGGTTGGCAGTTGCGTATTGTTGATGGCAACCATCTGCCGGCCACTGAAAAACGTCTAGGTGCTCTGCGCAATGAGCGCGGCGCAGCACGCCCAGGATTTTCAGTAGTTGCCTACGATCCGGATCTGGATTTAGTCGTTGATCTTCAGCCGTGGGAAGATGCCTACGCCAGTGAGCGAGTCAGTGTTTTACCGCTACTGGCCCGCGCATGCGCGGGCCAGTTGTGGATGGCTGACCGGCTCTATTGCACGCTGCCCGTCTTGCAAGCCTGCGAGGACACGGGGGCTTCGTTCATCGTTCGCCAACCCAGCAAACATCCACGACTCGTCCAAGAAAGTGAGTGGCAAGATTCAGGAGCAGTCGATAGCGGCACCGTTCGCGAACAAATCATCGAAGTGACCAGTGGCCGCCGCTGGAGACGCGTTGAATTGAGCCTGCAAACAGCGAATGACTCAGGTGATGTGGTGATGTGGTTCTGGAGCAATTTGCCCGACACCATCAGTGCTCAACAGATAGCTGATTTGTACCGTCGTCGCTGGAGTATTGAAGGCATGTTCCAACGCCTTGAATCGGTACTGGAGAGTGAAATCACAAGCTTTGGCAGCCCGAAAGCCGCGCTGCTGGGCTTTGCCTCGGCGGTGCTGGCTTACAACGTTTTATCGGTTCTCAAACGTAGTGTTGAGCAGGCGCACCGGGAAACACAGCCAGAGGGTTGGGAAGCTTCGATTTTCCACTTGGCGGTGCATGTTCGCAGTGATTATCAGGGTTTGCAGATCGCATTGCCTGCGGAAAATTTCCCCCTTGAAAAGACCTCGCAAGGGCTGGCAGAGCGATTACTGGCCCTGGCGAGGTTGATCAAACCCAAGTCCGTCGCAAAGAGCCCTCGCGGCGCCAAAGTCGCTAAACCCAAGGAGTGGCTGGAAGGTAAGGCGGCACGGGCGCATGTCTCAACAGCTCGGGTGCTTAAGGCTGCCAAGGCGGATAAACAGGCCTAAACATGACGTTAAACGGACTCTTAAACATAGACCTTGAAAGGCATGGCTGTAAGAGCGGAACCATAGGCCGCCTTTACCGCAGCAACGGATATGTACACCGCCCACCGCCCACCGCGCCAAGGCAATAAGGCTAACGCAACGGCCCCAACACCTGCCGATACCGCTCCACCCCCTGGGGCGTCTGCCTGACCAGGCTGATCTCCATGCCCAACGGATCCTCCCGCCGATTGCCACTCAACTGCCGCCAACCCTTGTCCGCCTCCCACACCCGCACCTGCACATCACTGACCCCACTCAACACCACAACCCCGCCTTTGGCCGCCGGCAACGGAAAGCGCTCCCGCGCAGGCGCCGCCGCACGGTACAGGCTGTCGCCCTTGAGCCACCAGCGCACGCGTTGCAATCCATCTCCGGCCACCGGTGCACTGCGAATCACCTCCAGCGTAAAACCCTTGCTGTCGGAGCTGCGCACCGTCACGGCGGCCAACCCGGCAGGTTTGGCGGTGTCGTCTTCGGTTGGGCCAGGCGCGCTCAGTTCCACGCTGGCGCGCAGGCTGACATCGCGTTGCAGCTGGTTCAACGCCCGCAACAGCGCTTCTGTCTGCTCCGTGCTGGCCTGCAGGTGCTGGTCGGCGCGGGTCACGCTGTCGAGCCCACGCCAGGCGATCAGGCTGACCACCGCCATCAGCATGATCGCCACCATTACTTCGATCAGGGTGAAGCCTTGCTGGGATGGGTTCATGGTTGAGTCACCACACGCATCAGCCCGGCCGCATCGCGCTGCAGGCTGAGGCTGTATTGGCCATCGGACAGCACCACGCGCACCGGCGGGCTGATCCATTCGGCGTCGAGTACGAGCACCCGCCCGGGTTCGATTGAGACCTGCATCGGCGTGTGTTCCCACGGGCGCGGGCGCAGTTGGCTGTCGCCCTTGAAGGTCTCGATACCTGAACCGTCATCACTGCGGCGGTTGAAGCCAAAGCCCTTGGCGTCGGCGCGCCAGGTGATGGGGCGCCCGTCCGCACGGGCTTCAGCCTGGGCCACTTGCAGCAGTTGGCTCAGGCGTTCGGCATCCTTGCGCAGCAGGTGCAGCGGGTCGGGCTTGATGGTCAGGCTGATGGCGGCACTGGCAATGCCGATGATCACCAGCACCACCATCAACTCGATCAGAGTAAAGCCTTGCTGTTTCATCGCCCGACTCCTGAACAACTGGTGAGCTTGTGAAATAAAAACGTGCGAATTGGCCTGTAGGCTGAAAGCACGCACAGACAGGAGGTCCCGCTCATGGCATTTGCTCTTCGATTTTCGCCCGCCCACAGTGTGCAGGCGCTGGCCTTGTTGGCGGCCCTGGCCGGGGTGGCGGTGTGGACGCCGTTGCTGCTGACATCCGCCGAGTCCCACACGCCCCAGGCCGCGCCCCAGACGCTGGCGGCGCGCAGTGACAACCCGGCGTTGCAGTGGTTTGCCAGCGCGCCCTCGGCGTTGCAGGTCAAAGTCTCGGGCGTGCTCGCCGGCGCGCGTGGCGCGGTGGCGATCCTCAGCCTTAACGATGGGCCGCCGCGCAGCTTCCTGCTCGGCGAGCGTTTGAGCCCCGGTGTGCGGCTGACGGCCATTGAAGGTGATGGCGTGGAGATCGAGCGCGGCGGCGAGAAGCTGCGCGTCAACCTCGACAAGTTGCCGGACGCGCCCGCATTACCGTCACTCACTCGGCCATGACCTGGGTCGCCAGACGCGCCAGCGGCGGCGCTTCGCGGCTGGCATCGAGCACCAGCAGGCTGACCTGAAACAGGCGGCCATCGGCGTTGATGGTCTGCTCACAGCGCAGCTTCAGTCGGCCCTGGTCACAGTCGAAGGTCTTTTTGCCGCTGCGTAGCTGTCCGCCCAACCGCAGCTCCGCCAACCGACTTTGTCCGGCCAGCAACGCGATGGATTTGTCGCGCAGCAGGCCGTTGCTCTGGGTCATCAACCCGGCCACGCGCACGGCGGCCGCCATGGCCACAGCAATGATCGCCAGCGCCACCAGCACTTCAATCAGGGTAAAGCCTTGCTCCTTGCGGCGGCTGTACATGGCGCTCTCAAAGCCGGGAAACAGGCCCGCAGACTAGCGCCGGCAGTTGACCGATTAGCGACCAAACCTCCCGAGGATTTTCAATACGACTGACATGTGTTCTTGCAACACTGCGCCACGAAATGCACCCAAGCCAAGGAATGTCGAGATGGAAATCGCGCCCCTAACGTCCCCATTGCCAGGCCCGCGCGGCCAACGTGGCTTCACCTTGATCGAGATCATGGTGGTGGTGGTCATCCTCGGGATTCTGGCGGCGATGGTGGTGCCCAAAGTGCTCGATCGGCCCGACCAGGCACGGGCCACGGCGGCCAAGCAGGATATCGGTGGGTTGATGCAGGCGCTGAAACTCTATCGCCTCGACCACGGCAGCTACCCAAGCATGAACCAGGGCTTGAAAGTGCTGGTAGAACGCCCGGCCGACGCCAAGAACAGTAACTGGCGCGCCTACCTGGAGCGCCTGCCCAACGACCCGTGGGGCAACCCTTATCACTACCTCAACCCCGGCGCCAATGGTGAGGTCGATGTGTTCTCCCTGGGTGCCGACGGCAAACCGGATGGCGACGGCGTGAATGCCGATATCGGCTCCTGGCAGTTGTAAGGCCCGCCATGAACAGGCATTCGCCCGCAGCGGCGAAGCAGCGCGGCATGGCGATTATCAGCGCGCTGCTGATCGCGGCGGTGGTGGCGGTGATCGCCGGCGCCATGCTCACACGCCAGACCGTCTTCACCCGTAGCCTTGAGGCCGAGCAGCAGCGCGTGCAGGGCCAGTGGCTGTTGCTGGGCGCGCTGGAACAGAGCCGCCTGTTGCTGTGGGACGCGCGTAAAAAGGATGTGTTGACCCGCCTCGACCAGCCATGGGCACGCGCCCAGGGCGGTGTGTTTGAAGGGCGGCTGGAGGATGAACAGGGCAAGTTCAACCTGCGCAACCTAGTCAATCGCCAGCAACAAGATGACGAGCAATTGCAGCACTTCGAACGCTTGTGTCGGCTGATCGGCGTCGACCCGGCCGTGAGCCGTCGCATCAGCCAGCGGGTGATCGGCTCCTATGACCAGCGCGTTGTACACAAAGGCGCGTCGGATGAGCGGCTGCCGGCCAAATACCCGATGCTGCGCAGCCTCGATGACCTCAGTGGTATTGAAGGCATCGACCCACAGGTGCTGCGGCGCCTGCACGCTTTTGTCAGCGTGCTGCCCGGCAACACCTGGGTCAACGGCAATACCGCCAGCGCCGAAGTGCTCAGCGCGGTGGTGCCGCTGCTCAGCCTGGCCCAGGCCCAGGCGCTGGTGGCCGAGCGCGACAGCGGGCGCTGGTTTATCAACCGTGGCGACTTTGTTAACCGTCTGCGCATGCCCCAAGTGGCGATGGATTCGGTGCAGGTGGGTATTACCAGCGAGTGGTTCCGTTTGCAGGGCCAGGCCCGTCGCGAGCAACGCCGAGTGACGATCGAGGCGTTGTTGCACCGGCCCGAAGACCGCCAGCCGCAGGTGATCTGGTCGCGGGTGGGTGTATGAAGCGTTTGCGCATTGGCTTGCCGCCACTTGATCAACTGACGGTCGACAGCCCGGTGAACTTTGCCTGGCTGGACGCTGGCAGGGTGATCGCCGAGGGCCGCGAAAGCCTGAAGCAATTGGGCAAGCCCCGCCAGCCAGTGGACTGCTTCCTGCACCCGCGTGACAGCCTGTTGACCAGCCTGGAGTTGCCGCCATTACCCGCCGCCAAAACCGCTGCCGCCGTGGCCTGCGCCGCGCAGGCATTGATTCTTGGGCCAATCGATCAGATGCAGGTGGCTCACGGCCCGCGTGGCAGCGACGGTCTTGTGCAGGTGGCCTGGGTGCCCAAGGCCGGGCTGGCGCAACTGAGCCAGGTACTGGCGCAGGTGCCGCTCAAGCTACGCGGCCTGTACCCGGCGCCGTATGCCTTGCCGGTGGCCACGGCGGCGCTGGACGATGGGCATTTGCTCACGCGACATAGCCTGCAACAAGCCACCGTGCATCCACTGGGGCAACACGCCCTGGATCAAACCCTTGATGTGCAGTTGGTCGAGGCCGCGCAGCGCTGGAGCGGCGCAGTGCCCGCCTGGGGTTTGCAGGGGCAGTTCAATCAACGTGCTACCGGCGGCTGGGGCAGGGCGCTGGCCTGTGCGGCGCTGGCCGTCGTTATCTGGACCGTTGGCCTGAACCTGTACGCCGCCCGCCAGGCCGAAGAAGGCCAGCGGCTGAAGGCGCTGATGAGCCAACAGGTGCGCCAGGCCTTTCCCGAGCTGCCGGTGATCCTCAACCCTCTGCAGCAGGTGCGCCAACAGTTGGCGGCGCGGCAAAGCGGGGCGGCGGCTGATCCCGGCCAACGCTTTACCAGCCTGCTGCAACTGGCGGGCAGCCACTTGCCGTTTATGGTCGGCAGTGTCGACAGCCTGAGCTTTGAGCAGGGCCGTTTGCACCTGGGCCTGTTGGCCGACAGCCATAGCCCGGCGGCGCAAGGCGACTGGCAGGCGGCGTTGGCGGAAGCCGGTTTTGCCGCGACCCGTGATGAGCAAGGTTGGACCCTGGGGCCGGCAGACAACACCGTCACCCCGGAGGAGGACGACGATGAATAAGTGGCAGCAGGTGCGCAGTCAGTCCCATGTGTTCTGGACTGGCCTGGCCGTGCGTGAAAGACGCATGTTGGCCGGTGCCGGGCTGATCCTGGCGAGCCTGCTGACCTGGCTGGTGCTGGTTCAGCCGGCGCTAAAAAAAATCGACTATTGGCAGGTCGAAACCCCGAAGCTGCGTTCCCAGGCCGAAGCCTTGCAGGTGCTGTTGCAGGGCGTCGCGGCGCCGCGTCAGGCGGATGAAACCGCGCTGCGCCAAGCCCTCGACGGCGCCGGCCTGCAAGGTCATTACCAACTGCAGGCGCTGGCTCCTGGTGGCTGGCGGCTGATCTTCGAGAAGGCCCCGGCCGACCTTGTGGTGGACTGGCTGCTGGGTAACCCCCGTTCGTTTTCTTTGGAAGTGTCCGAGGCACGCTTGCAACGCGCCTCGGATACCGTCGACAACTCGGCCGGCACTGTGTCCGGGACCGTTCGCATGGATCAGGCGCTTGGCGCTAAGGAAGCTTCATGAAGTGGTCAGTCCCCAACTCCGCGCCTTTTCGCAAAGTCGCGCCGCTGCTATTGCTGGCCCTGAGCGCGTGCAGTAACCCGCAGTCACCCAAACCTTTGCTGGTGGACAGCGAGCTGGGCCAGCCATTGTCCGACACGCGGCGCAGCGGCGAAACCGTGCTGGACCGCCAGCGCGAACCCGCGCCGGCCCCCCGCGTGCAGCACCCGGTGACCAACAGCGCCCGTGGCCATGCCCCGGCGGTGCTCAAGGCGCGCAACCCGCTGGGTGACCAGCCGGTACAGCTGAATTTTGTGGACGCCGATATCCAGGCGGTGGTGCGTGCCTTGTCCCGCGCCACCGGCCAGCAATTTCTGGTGGACCCGCGTGTAAAGGGCAACCTCACGTTGGTCAGCGAAGGCCAGGTGCCGGCGCATCAGGCCTACGAGATGCTGCTGGCGGCGCTGCGCATGCAGGGCTTCAGCGTGGTGGATGTGGGCGGCGTCGCCCAGGTGGTGCCCGAGGCCGATGCCAAGCTGCTCGGCGGGCCGATCTACAGCGCCGGCAGCAGCGGCATGCAGACGCGGACCTTTCGGCTGCAATATGAAAATGCGGTCAACCTGATTCCGGTGCTGCGTCCCATTGTGTCGCCGAATAACCCGATCAACGCCTACCCCGGCAACAACAGCATCGTCATCACTGACTATGCTGAAAACCTGGCGCGGGTGGCGCAGATTATCGACGGCATCGACACGCCCAGCGCCATCGACACCGATGTGGTGAAGATCCAGAACGGCATCGCCGTCGATATCGCGGCCATGGTCGCTGAATTGCTGGAAACCCAGGGTGCCGACCAGACGCAAAAGATCAACGTGGTGGGCGACCCGCGTTCCAACTCGATCATCATTCGTTCCGGCAGCCCCGAGCGCACAGAGCTGGCGCGTAACCTGATCTACAAACTCGACAATGCCCAGAGCAACCCGAGCAATATGCACGTGGTGTACCTGCGCAACGCCCAGGCGGGCAAGCTGGCGCAGTCGTTGCGCGGGCTGTTGACCGGTGAGAGCGAGTCCGGGGTCAGCGATGAGGCCCGTGGCAAACTCAGCTCGATGGGCGGCGGCTCCCAGAACAACCAGGGCAGTAATACTCAGAACAGCAGCGGCACGCCCACCGGCAGTGGTGTGCAGTCGTCAGGCTACGGCCAGTCGAGCAGTTCGGGCAGCAGCGCCAACAGCAGCACCCCCAGCGATCAAAACACTGCGTTCAGCGCCGGTGGTGTGACGATCCAGGCGGACGCTACCACCAACACCTTGCTGATCTCCGCGCCCGACCCGCTGTACCGCAACCTGCGCGAAGTGATCGACATGCTCGACCAGCGCCGCGCCCAGGTGGTGATCGAAAGCCTGATCGTTGAAGTCAGCGAAGACGACGCCAGTGAGTTCGGCGTGCAATGGCAGGCTGGCAACCTGGGCGGCAAGGGCGGTTTTGGCGGCGTTAACCTGGGCGGCAGTGGGCTGGTCACCACCGGCAAGACCAGCATTGATGTGTTGCCCAAAGGGCTGAATATCGGCTTGGTCAACGGCAGCGTGGATATTCCGGGGATCGGCAAGGTGCTCGACCTCAAGGTGCTGGCCCGCGCCCTCAAGAGCAAAGGCGGCACCAACGTGCTGTCCACGCCGAACCTGCTGACCCTGGACAACGAAGCAGCGAGCATTTTTGTCGGCCAGACCATTCCGTTTGTCACCGGCAGTTATGTCACCGGTGGCGGCGGCACCAGCAACAACCCGTTCCAGACCGTACAGCGCGAAGAGGTGGGGCTGAAGCTGAACGTGCGGCCGCAGATTTCCGAAGGCGGCACGGTGAAGCTGGATATTTACCAGGAGGTCAGCAGCGTCGACACGCGCGCCTCGGTGGAGGCGGGCACGGTGACCCAAAAACGCGCGATCGACACCAGTATTTTGCTGGATGACGGGCAAATCATGGTGCTCGGCGGGTTGCTGCAGGACGGCTATAGCCAGAGCAATGACGCGGTACCGTGGCTGGCGGATATCCCTGGGTTGGGGGCGCTGTTTCGCAATGAAAAGCGCAGCGTCACCAAGACCAATCTGATGGTGTTTTTACGCCCCTACATTATTCGCGACAGTGGCGCTGGGCGCAGTATCACCTTGAACCGCTATGAATTCATGCGCCGCGCCCAGGGCGGGTTGCAGCCGGAGCACAGTTGGGCGCTGCCGGATGTGCAGGCGCCGCAGTTGCCTTCGGTGGAGAAGGCGATTCCCGGGGCGCAGCAGCAGGGGCCAAGGGCGGTGATTCGGGCAGTGCCGGTTTCTGGAAATTCGCAGCCATGAGTTCAGACAAAGATCAAACTGTGGGAGCTGGCTTGCCTGCGATAGCGGTGGGTCAGTTGAACATTTTTCAGCTGAAAGTCCGCTATCGCAGGCAAGCCAGCTCCCACATGTACGGTGGTGTATGAGTTTGCTCCCCTACGTCTGGGCCAAATCCCAGCGCATCCTCCTGCGCCCCACCGACACGGGCACTGTGTTGACCGTCTGCTCCTCAACCCCCGGCTGGTCGATCAGCGAGGTCCAGCGCCAATTCGGCCAATCACGCCTGGAGCATGTGCGCGACGACGAACTCGACGGCCTGCTCACCAGCGCCTACGCCGACACCGGCAGTGCCGCCGCCGTGGTTGGCGCGGCTGAGAACGAAGTCGACCTCGACCGCCTGATGCAGGACATGCCCGAAATCACCGACCTGCTCGACACCCAGGACGGCGCGCCGGTGATCCGCATGATCAACGCCTTGCTCACCCAGGCTGCGCGCGATGAAGCCAGCGATATTCACATCGAACCCTACGAAACCCATTCCGTGGTGCGCTATCGCGTCGATGGCACCCTGCGTGATGTGGTGTCGCCGCGCAAGGCGCTGCATGGCGCGCTGGTGTCGCGGATCAAGATCATGGCCCAGCTCGACATCGCCGAAAAACGCTTGCCCCAGGACGGTCGTATTGCCCTGCGGGTGGCGGGGCGGCCGATTGATATTCGCGTGTCCACCGTGCCGACGGGGCATGGCGAAAGGGTCGTGATGCGCCTGCTGGACAAACAGGCCGGGCGCTTGCAGCTGGAAACCCTGGGCATGCAGCCGCAACTGCTGGCGCGCCTGGATACCTTGATCCGCCAGCCCCACGGCATCGTGCTGGTCACCGGGCCGACCGGCAGCGGCAAGACCACCAGCCTGTACGCTGCCCTGGCGCGGCTGGATGCGAGCACCAGCAATATTCTCACCGTCGAAGACCCGGTGGAATACGACTTACCCGGTATCAGCCAGATTCAGGTCAACGCCAAGATCGACATGACCTTCGGCCTGGCACTGCGGGCGATTCTACGCCAGGACCCGGACATCATCATGATTGGTGAGATCCGCGACCTGGAGACCGCGCAAATCGCCGTGCAGGCTTCGTTGACCGGGCATTTGGTGCTCGCCACCTTGCACACCAATGACGCGGTGTCGGCGGTCAACCGCTTGATCGATATGGGCGTCGAGCCGTTCCTGTTGGCCTCGTCATTGTTGGGCGTATTGGCCCAGCGCCTGGTGCGGCGCCTGTGCCCGCATTGCAAGCAGGAAGACCCGGCGGTGCCTGGCACCTGGCGGCCGGTGGGGTGTGCGCAGTGCAACCAGATCGGTTACAGCGGGCGTACCGGCATCCATGAATTGTTCTGCGTTGATGACGATGTGCGCAGCCTGATCCACCAAGGCGCCGGCGAGCAGGATTTGCGCCTGGCTGCACGTCGCGCCGGCATGTTCAGCATGCGCGAGGATGGCGAGCGCTGGGTACGCAGCGGCGCCACCGCAGTCGAAGAAATCCTGCGCGTGACACGGGACGCCTGATGAATCGCTATCGTTACGAAGCCGCCGATGCCAGCGGCAAAATCGAAGCCGGGCACGTGGAAGCCGACAGCCAGAGCGCGGCGTTTGCCCAGTTGCGCAGCCGTGGCTTGACCGCGTTGCAGGTACAGATTGAGGGTAATCAAGCGGCGGCCGGCGGCGGCAGCCTGTTCACGCCCAAACTGTCAGACAACGATCTGGCCTGGGCCACGCGGCAACTCGCGAGTTTGCTGGGCGCCAGCCTGCCGTTGGAGGCGGCGCTGAGTGCCACGGTGGAGCAGGCCGAGAAAAAACACATCGCCCAGACCCTGGCCGCCGTGCGCGGCGATGTACGCGGCGGCATGCGTTTGGCCGACGCCTTGGCGGCGCGGCCACGGGACTTTCCATCGATTTACCGGGCCTTGATTGCGGCGGGGGAGGAATCCGGTGACCTGGCCCAGGTGATGGAGCGCCTGGCCGATTACATTGAGGAGCGTAACAACCTTCGCGGCAAGATCATGACGGCGTTCATCTACCCCGGCGTGGTCGGGTTGGTGTCCATTGGCATTGTGATTTTCCTGTTGAGCTATGTGGTGCCGCAGGTGGTCAGCGCGTTTTCCCAGGCGCGCCAGGACCTGCCGGGGCTGACCCTGGCGATGCTCAATGCCAGCGACTTTATCCGCGCCTGGGGCTGGTTGTGTTTTGCCTTGATTGTCGGTGGGTTTTGGGGCTGGCGCCTGTACCTGCGCAACCCGCTGGCGCGGCTCAATTGGCATAGCCGGGTGCTGCGCTTGCCGCTGATCGGGCGGTTTGTGTTGGGGCTCAATACTGCGCGGTTTGCGTCGACCCTGGCGATTCTCGGCGGCGCCGGCGTGCCGTTGCTGCGGGCATTGGAGGCGGCGCGCCAGACCTTGTCCAATGACCGCCTCAGCCAGTGCGTCAACGATGCCACCGCCAAGGTTCGCGAAGGCGTTAACCTGGCGCCTGCATTGGCAGTGGAAAAGGTCTTCCCGCCGGTGTTGATTCACCTGATTGCCAGCGGCGAAAAAACCGGTTCACTGCCGCCGATGCTTGAACGTGCGGCGCAGACCTTGTCCCGCGATATCGAACGCCGGGCGATGGGCATGACGGCGTTGCTGGAGCCGCTGATGATTGTGGTGATGGGGGCGGTGGTGCTGGTGATTGTGATGGCGGTGTTGTTGCCGATCATCGAGATCAACCAACTGGTGACCTGATTGCACCCGGTCAAATGTGGGAGCTGGCTTGCCTTCGATGGCATCAACTCGGTGTGCCTGATGTACCGAGGTATCTGCATCGCAGGCAAGCCAGCTCCCACATCTGGGTCGGTTTTATTCAGTTGATTCTGCTCGCTCCCTATATGCATCACTGCAACCTCGGGTTCCTCATTCCGTCACATCCAACCCACCGCGACACAGCCCACACCACATCCAGCAAAACCCCGCTGAAACCCCGCTGTCACTTGCCCCCAAACCGCTCAAAAGCATGACCGAAACACCCGAGAATCTTTCGTAAAATCAAGCGCTTCCTCCCGAGGTTTTTTCCTTTTGCTGTCATCGGATGCTGCGAAATTGCCTACCCATGGCCTCAACCCCAGCCACCCCCGGAGCACGGCCTGGGATCGAAGCCATAGCGTCATGCAAGAGCCCTCTACCCAAACGTACAAACACGACGAAAGGAGATTCTTCATGTTTAAGCGCACTATGATCGCAGCCTCTTTGGTAGTTGCAGCACTGGCTTCCGCCCAATCCATGGCCGCAGTGGTCGGTGGCGGTGCCACCCTGCCGGAAAAACTCTACGGCAGCACGGCCACTTCGACCACGGCTACCGGCATCCTCTCTGCCACCGTCCCTGGTTTTAACCCCTATATCGGTGTAGGCAGCGGCGACGGCAAAAAGGCCTTCTTCGGTAATGATTCGACCAAGCTGAAACTGGCTGCCGGCATCACCGTTGACTATGCGGGCAGTGACTCGATCGTTAGCGTTGCGGAACTGGCGGCTTATAATGCTGACGCCGTGAACGGCCGTGCCGCCTACGGCCCGTTGATTCAAATCCCGGCCGAGGCCACGTCGGTGACAGTGCCTTACCACATCGACGGCAAGACATCGCTGCAGCTCAGCAGTGGCCAGTTGGCTGATATCTTTGCCGGCAAAATCACTAACTGGAACCAGGTGCTATTCAACGGGGCTGCGGGTCCAAACCTGCAGATCAAAGTGGTCTATCGCCAGGAAACCAGCGGCACTACCGAGATCTTGACCAACCACCTCAAGGCGGTAAAACCTGCTTCGGTGCCGGCTGTCAGCAACAGCTTCGTCACCGCCATCGGTTTTGACCCAGCCACCAGCGCTCCGGCCGGCTCAAGCTACATCGCGGTCACCGGCAGTCAAGGTGTTGCCACTGCCATTACCAACAACAACGGTGCCATCGGTTACGTCAGCCCTGACTATGCACAGTTCAACAGCGCTGCCGCTGTTGCTTCGGTCAACGGTTTCCTGCCGACTGAAGTCAACGTTCAAGCCAGCCTTGACGGTGTTGTACCTCCGGTTCTTGGCAGCGACGAAGCCAAAAATCCTTTGAACTGGGTCCCTACGTTTCCTAACCCTACCGCAGGCTACCCCATTGTGGGCTACACCAACCTGGTCTTCAGCCAGTGCTACAAAGACACCACTGACACCGCGCGTATCCGTGTGTTCTTGAACCGTCACTACACCGGTTTGAACAACGCAACCACCAGCAGCCACTCGTTCATCCCGTTGTCCGCTACTTGGCAGAAAGCTGTCCACGACAACTTCTACGCCACCACCAGCGCCCTGCGCCTGGGCGACACCAACACCTGCAACGGTATTGGCCGTCCGCAGTAAGCCCCGTCTCGACAGGGTTTGCCCCACAACCGGCAATGACTTCGCGTCATTGCCGGTTTTGTCGTTTCCTCGCCCAACCAGCCAGTTGAACCGCACTGCGTGAACATTGTGTGACAACAGTTCGGTCGCGCCCCCCGGCAACTGCCTTAAGCAATAACCCCGACACGTGGCCGCGCAGTGTTTGCGTGCCCGTCGTTCGCCTGACCCGTCAAAAGGACCTGTAAGTGATGCGTTCCCGACTGAAGCTGCCTGCTACCCGTGCCGACAAGGTGCCTGCCACCTCAGGTCAAGTGTTGCTGCTCAAACCCCTGGCCCAGGTCATTGCGCTGCTGGTGTTTGCCGGTGGTGCCCACGCGGCGCAGCCTCAGGCGTTCAGTTCGGGCTGGTTTTCGGCCAAGGGCGCAGCGCAAACGGCCGGCAGCGCACGACCGGGTGTGGTGATGCCGGGAACGCCGCCGCCGTTGTCCCAGCAACAGCGCGGCAACGAGCAGTTGCAGCGCTCCTTGCAGAACCTCAATACCAGCGTCGCCGCGATTGCCGCGCAACAGGCCGTGCAGGCCGCTGCCAGAAGCAGCGCGGGCGCGGCGCCGCAGAGCATCCACAACGGCCTGGGTGGTAATGGCTTGAATGTGGTGATTGGCGCAGATGGCAAGCCGCTGTTCGTCAACGCCGAAGGGCCGGTGCAGACCGATGCCAACGGCAAGACGCTGGTGTCGATCAAGCAGACGGCCGACAAGGCGATCCTCAATTGGCAAACCTTCAACGTGGGCCGCGACACCACCGTGCAGTTCCAGCAGAACAGCGATTGGGCGGTGCTCAACAAGATCAATAACAGCACCGCGCCTAGCCAGATCCAGGGGGCGATCAAGGCCGACGGCACGGTGATGATCGTCAACGGCAACGGCGTGGTATTCAGCGGCAGCAGCCAGGTCAATGTGCGCAACCTGGTGGCGGCAGCCACCGGGTTCAGCGATGAGCAATTCACCGCCAGGGGCCTGTACAGCGCCAGCAACAGCGCGCCGAGTTTTGCCCAGGCCGCCGGCAATGTGACGGTCGAGCGCGGCGCGCAGATCCAGACCCAGGTGCCCGCGACATCGACGGCGGGTGGCGGTTATGTGCTGTTGCTGGGCAAAGAGGTGGCAAACGCCGGGAGCATTTCCACCGCGCGCGGCCAGACTGTGCTGGCGGCGGGCGACAGCTTTGTGATCAAGAAGGGCTACAGCACCGACGGCAATGTCACCTCCACTACACGCGGCAACGAAGTCAGCGTCACGGGCACTGGCAAGGCCAGCAACACTGGGTTGATCCAGGCCTCTACGGGGGACATCACGTTGACCGGCCAGCAGGTGCTGCAAAACGGCGTGGTGCTTTCAAGCTCCTCGGTGGAAGCACGTGGCACCGTGCATTTGAAGGGCTCCGGCAGCAACGCCAGCGTAAGCCTGGGCGAGGGCAGCCTCAGCGCCATTGTGCTCGACAGCAGCAACGCCCTCGACAGCCAGCGCGCCGGGTTGATTACCCCGGCGGCTGACCAGGCCGGTAACGTCGTGCCGGCTGACGTGTACCGGCGCGACCAATCCCTGGTGGAAATCACCAGTGACGGCACGGTGGACTTTCGCAGCGGCTCCCTGACGCTGGCAACGGGTGGTCAGGTCGGCGTGAAGGCGGCGCAGCGCAGCTTGCTGCGTGACGGCGCAGTGATCGACGTGTCCGGCGCCATCAGCGTCAAGTTGGCGATGGAGTCCAACAGCGTCAAGGTCAATATCCAGGGTAACGAGCAGCGCGATGCGGCGGTCAACCGTGACGGCAAAACGCTGAACAACAACGATGTGTGGGTGGATGTCCGCGACCTGATTTTTGTCCCGGCCGGCACCAATGGCTATGCCACCGACCGCTGGTACACCGCGGGCGGCCTGCTGGAAGTGGGCGGCTATCTGGGCACGCGCAACCACGGCATTGGCGAATGGATGGCCCAGGGTGGCACCGTGACGTTCAGCGGCAAGGACGTGGTGACCCGGCAGGGTTCGCAGATCAACCTGTCGGGCGGCACCCTTGATGTGCAGGCCGGCAAGATCCAGCAAACCTGGCTCAAAGGCCCTGATGGACGCTTGTACGAGCTGTCCAGTGCGCCGGGGGATTTGCTTTATACCGGGATCTACAAGGGTTACGAAGACCACAGCCAGCGCTGGGGCGTGACCGACTATTACTACAACCCGCTGATCGCCCCGCGCGAGCACAGCGAAGCCGGCTATACCGTCGGGCGCGATGCCGGGCGCCTGGTCGTCAGTACTGCCGGCGCCGTGCTGGAAGGGCAAATTGTCGGCGACACCTACCAGGGTGAGCGCCAGACCCAGGCTGCGCAAAAAGGCATGGACGGTTACCTGCAATCGCAAAAAGCCGTGGCCCGTGGCGCCGCCCTGGTGGTGGGCAGCTACGTGCCGTACTACGTCAAGGACAGTGCCCAGTTGCAGTATGCCTTGGGCGCGGACGCCAACACGGCGAAGAACGTGGTGCTGGGGCCAAGGGCCGCTGCCGTCGCGGCCGGGTTGGACTTGAACAGCGCACTGCCGGCTGATCGAGTGTCGACGTTGTATCTGGACAGTGAGGCGTTGAGCGCGACGAAACTGGGATCGATCAAGGTCGCCAGCACCGGCTCGATTCTGGTCAATGGCGCACTGGAGGTGGAGCCCGCCGGTGACATCACCTTGTTTGGTCCCAAGATCGAGGTCAATGCCAACCTCACCGCGCATTCCGGCAGCCTGCAGCTGGGCAACGTGCAGGCGCAGATTACGCCGACCGGCAAGAACGACGTGACCCTTGGTGGTCGCGGCAGCTTGGTTGTCAATGCTGGCGTGTCGCTGGATACCAGCGGTCTGTGGAGCAACCAGTTGCTCAGTGTGAGCGACAGCAGCCGGTTGCCTTACCTCAACGGCGGCAACGTGGCCTTGCGCAGCAGTGGCGATGTGAGCCTGGCAGCCGGCAGCCGGGTGGACGTGTCTTCCGGCGCGGCCCTGGATGCGAGGAACCAGTTGATCGGTGGCAAGGGCGGCGACGTGACGCTCGCGGCCAACGCCAACAGCGCAGACAGTCGCGGCAACCTGGCCCTTAACGGCGAGTTGCTCGGCTATGGCGTCAGTGGCGGCGGGCGCTTGAGTGTGCAGGCCGGCAAAGTGCTGATCAGTGATCAGCCCGGCGCGCCCCAAGCGGGCACGCTGCAACTCGACAGCGGGTTCTTCAACAAAGGCTTTGGTGCCTACGACATCACCGGCAACGAAGGTTTGTTAGTGGCCGACGGTACTCAGGTCAACGTGACTGCGCCGGTGTACCGCCTCAATGACACCGCGCAAAACCTGGTGAGCGGCGCCGACCCGCGCAGCGCACTGCAAATCTGGACCCCGCCGCAATACCGCGAAACCCCCACCAAAGGCCAGTTGACGCCACGCAAAGGCGCCAGCCTGAGCCTGCAAGCCGGCACACCATTGTCCACTGCCGCGCAAATGGCAGTGGTGCAGGCGCGCATTGGCCAGGGTGCGGTGATCAACGTGGATCCGGGCCAGTCCATCGGCGTGCGCAGCATTGGCCAGTTGACCATGGACGGCACCTTGAATGCCTGGGGCGGCAACATCACCCTGGGTGGCGTCAACGTACAGCCCACGGTGGCCGATGGCGTTGAGGCCAAAGGTCACGACCGTTCGATCTGGGTCGGCGAACACGCCGTGCTGGACGTGGCCGCACGCGCAGCCACGGCTGTCGACAGCCTGGGGCGGCGCTACGGCGTGGTGGGCCAGGGCGGCACTATCGTGATTGGCGGGCTGATCGACCCGGCCACCGGAATCGCCAGCGCGGTCAACCTGTTTGTGGTGGTGCGCGAAGGCGCACGCCTGGACGCCTCTGGTAGCCAGGCGCTACTGGACATGTCCGGTGCCGGCCCCACAGTGGTCGCCAGCCGTGGCGGCAACATCTCCCTGGCTTCCAACAATGGCCTTTATCTGGACGGCACGCTTAGCGCCAACAGCGGCGGCGCCGGTGCGGCGGGTGGCAGCCTGAACGTGGCCCTGGAAGCGCCGTTGTACCTCGATACCGCCGTTGCCCGTGTGCGCCAGGCGCGTGAATTGATCGTCAGTGCCGCCGATTCAGGCGCGCCTTTACCGATCGGCAGTACGCCCGAAGCGGTGGCGGGCGGCTTGACCTACGGGCATGGACGGCTGACGGCCAACCAGGTCAGCGCCGGCGGTTTCGACAACCTGTCGCTGCTGAGCAACGGCCTGATCAGCTTTGACGGTGATGTGTCCTTGCGTCTGGGGCAGAGCCTGAGCCTGTATTCAGGGGCCATGGCTTTGACCGATAGCGCCGCGAAGCCGTCTCAGGTGTTTTTGACCGCACCCTATGTGCGCCTTGCCGGGGTGGGCAACAACAACAGCGCCACCGACAGCCTGGTGCGCCCGACGGTCCAGGGCGGCGTTTCCACTCAAGGTACGGCTGGCCTGTTGAGCGTCGAAGCGTCGAACGTGCTGGATGTGCGTGATAGCGTCAATTTCGGCGCCCATGCCGAGCGCTCCAAAGCGTTGGCCAACGGTATTGACCGGCGTGCCTTTGACCAGGCTCATTTGGTCAGCCAGGGGGATATGCGCTTTCTGGCCCGAAGCGCCGACAAAACCCAAACCGCCCTGACCACCCAAGCCGACCTGAACCTGATCGCCGCGCAGATTTACCCGGCGACCGGGGCCGTTGCCGAGGTGACGGCAGGTAACACCGGCGGTGAATTTGACCCGGCGCGTACGTTGCGCATTGGCCGGGTGCGCAGTACGGACCCGGCGCTGCCTTACTCAGTGTTCGGCAGCCTATCGCTGAACGCCTCGACCATCGAGCAAGGCGGTGTGCTTCGCGCGCCTATGGGCAGTCTCAGCTTGGGTGTGGACGGTGGTATTACGCGCGCTACCAAAGTGATCAATCTGTTGCCGGGCAGCCTGACCTCTGTCAGCGCAGGTGGCCTGGTGCTGCCTTATGGTGGAACAGTCGACGGCGTGACGTGGCGCTACGACGGCAAGCAGGTAGAGTTGTTGGGCGTTGGCGGCACCCGCAGTACAGGTAATGCGGCGGTGGGTGTGCAACTGGCGGGCGGCTCGCTGAATGTGCAACGGGACGCAGTGCTGGACCTTTCCGGTGGCGGCCAATTGCTTGGCGCGGCATTCGTTTCCGGGCGCGGCGGTTCCACGGATGCGCGCTACAACCCCTTGGTGCAAATCGGAGCGGACGGACGCTTTTCCTTACCGGGCCTGGCCACCAACCCCATCTATGCGATTGTCCCCGGCAGCCAGCCCTGGGTAGCGCCGAGCGGCGGCGAAGCGGGCGCGACCCAGCCTCTGGTCGGCCAGCAAATCAATATCGGTGCGGGTGTGCCTGGCCTGCCACAGGGGACCTACACCTTGCTGCCGTCCACTTACGCCCTGTTGCCAGGGGCGTTTCGTTTGGAGATCAACGGCTTGGCCGCGCCGTTCGCCAGCGGCGCGATGCACAGCGCCGCGGCCATGAATAACGGTTCCTGGTCAACCGAAGGCTTGCTGTCGGTTGCCGGTACTCACATTCGTGACAGTTTATCGAGCCAGTTGATTGTCACTCCGGCTGAGGTATTGCGCCGTTATTCCCAGTACAACGAAACCGCTTACGCAGACTTTATTCGCGCGGATGCGGCACGCCTGGGTGTGCCACGTGCTGCGCTTGAAGCCGATGCCAAAACCCTGAGATTGCGACTGGTGGGCGGTCAAAAAGACCTGGGGTTCAGCTTTGATGGTGAGGGGCGCTTCAAACCCGCACAGGGCGGTTTTGGCGCCACTGTTGCGGTGCTGTCCAGTGGCGACATAGAAGTGGTTTCTGACACCGCAACGGCCAGTAGCGCTGCATTGATGGCGTCGGTGCGGGCCAGCGACTTGAATGCCTTGGGGGCTGCCCGTTTGGTGGTGGGCGGTGAACTGACGGTGGTGTATGGCCAAGGTGGCAACTTCGTCAGGTCCGACCTGGCAGCCATCACCGCGAGCTCGGTGGTTGTGCGCCAGGACGCGACCCTGGCGGCGCCGGAAGTGTTCCTGGTGTCGGGCAGGTCATCGGGCGCGATTGAAATCGAGCAAGGTGCGTCGATCAATACCTTGGGGCGCGGCAAGGCCGCCTATGACTCCGATGATGGTTTTATCTACCGGCCGGGCACCCGCAGCGTGTTGGCAGTCTCCAATGGACGTTTGCAGATGCTGGCGCCGGTAAACGGTGACGGCCCCAGTGGGCCGGGCAGCATTCTTATCGGCCAATGCAGCCTGAGTGCCTGCAGCGGCGACGCATCACTCTATTCCGAAGGCTCGATAGCCTTTGCCACCACCAACCGGTTTGCCTTGAGTGACAGCGTGCGCTATGGCACCCGCCATCTGGCCCTGGCGGTGGGTGGGATCAACGTCGGCAGTGCCCAAGCGCTGGCCGACGCCGCTGCGCGGGGTGTGCTGCCGTCGGGCCTGACCCTCAACCAGCAGGTGCTGGACCGCCTGCTGCGCGGCGATGCTTCCAGCGGTGCACCGGCCTTGCAAAGCCTGGCGCTGACCGCCGGGCAATCGTTGAATTTTTATGGCAACACCACGCTGAGCACCCTCGACAGTTCGGGTAAGTCGCTGCTCGATGAGCTGCTGCTGACCACGCCTGCGATCTATGGGTACGGCAGCGCCAGTGATGTGGCGCTGATCCAGACCGGCACCCTGGTATGGGGTGGCGCCACCAGCACACCGCCAGCCGTGATCAGCAATGGGGCGGGTACCGGCAGCGGCACTCTGGCGTTGCAGGCCCGGCGCATCGCGTTCGGTTATGGCCGCGATGCCCAGCCCGACAGCCTGGCCAACAATGGCCGCATGACGCTGGGCTTTGCCACGGTCAACCTCAACGCCAGCGAACGTATCACGGCCAACCACAAAGGCAGCCTGACGGTACATCAGGCCCAGGGTGCGTACGAGGCCGGCAAAGGCTTCGCCTACAGTGGCGGCAACCTGAACATCAGCACGCCGCTGTTGACCGGCGAAGCCGGCTCGGTCAATCGCATCACTGTCGGTGGCGCGTTGACTGTGCGGGCCCCGGCCAGCGGCACAGCGCCGGTAGAGGCGGCGGCCATCGACGCCTTGGGCGCCGAGCTGCTGCTGTCCGGTCGCAGCGTGGCGCTGGATACCTCGGTGGTGCTGCCGAGCGGCAAGCTCACCCTCAGCGCCGATGAAGAACTGACCCTTGGCGCGGCTTCACGCCTGGACCTCAGTGGTCGCAAAGTGCAAATCAGCGATGTGAGTAAATACAGCTGGGGCGGTGATGTCAGCCTGGAAAGCCGTCACGGCAACATTCGCCAGGCGACAGGTGCACTGATCGACTTGTCTGCGCAATTCAATCAGGGTGGCTTGCTCAAGGCTGTGGCGGTGGACGCCGGTGCCGGGCAGGTCGACTTGCAAGGGCAGGTTCGCGCCGGCAGCAGCGGTTATTACGATGCCGGTGGCACCCTGGTGCCGTACAAAGCCGGTGGTGTGGATATCCGCGCGCAGCAGGTAGGGGACTTTGCCGCCTTGAACCAGCGCTTGAACCAGGGCCAGGTCGTAGGCTCGCGCAGCTTCCAGCTCAAGCAGGGCAACCTGGTGATTGGCGATGAACTCAAGGCCAATCAAGTCAATGTCTCGGTGGATAACGGCAGCCTGACGGTGCTGGGCACCATCGATGCCAGTGGCGAGCGGGTCGGCAGTATTCGCCTGGCCGGCAAGCAGGGCGTGACCCTTGCCGGCAGCGCGCTGCTGGATGCGCACGGCAGCGTATTGCGGGTCGACAGCTACGGCAAGATCATCGATGCGCCGAACCGAGCGATGGTGGAACTCAACAGTGGCGACGGTCAATTGACCTTGGCCGATGGCGCGCGTATCGACCTGCGCCACGGCACCGCTGCGGCCCCGGGCAGTGGTCCGGGACACTCTGACGGCGTGGCCCGGGGCACGCTGGAATTGAACGCACCGCGGCTCAATGCCAATGACGTGGCCATCGACGCCAGCGGGCAGGTCAACATCCAGGGCGCCCGCTCCATTGCAGTCAACGCGGTGGCCCGTTACAGCGATGCGCCGGTGGGCACAGAACCGTCGGCCAGTGGCCGACCGTATCAGGTGATTGACCAGAACTACCTCACGCAAAAGCACGCGCTTGCCGAGGCTTTCATAAACAACGCCCTTAACAACGCCGGGCTGATGCAGGGCAAGCTCGCGGGCTTGAATAACAGCCGTTATACCGAGGCGTTCCACTTGCGCCCAGGTGTGGAGATCGTCACCCAGGGCGACCTGGTGGTGAGCGGCGACCTGGACCTTTCCGGCTACCGTTACGCCAGCGTCAACCCCAACACGCCGAAGACTTCGGTGTACGGCTCGGGCGAGGTGGGCAGCCTGGTGGTGCGTGCCGGTGGCAACCTGGATGTCTACGGCAGCATCAACGATGGCTTTGCGCCGCCACCGAAGACGCCCGACGATAATGGCTGGGTGCTGACGCCGGGGCTGCAAGGGTTCGGTGCCGATGTGATTGTGCCCGGCCCTGGCGTGGTACTCGCCAACGGCAGCGCATTCCCCACGGGCAAGACCCTCAATTACCCGTTACCGATCCAGGCCACTGCATTGGCCCAAGGCACTGTGCTGCCGACCCGAGGCACACTCGACGCGCCACTGACCCTGCCGGCCAACACGGTGTTGAGCGCGGCGGTGCGCGACAGTGGCGGCAACCTGTTGTACGCCGCGGGTACCTTATTGCAGCAGCCTGTGGTGCTGGCGGCCGGAACACAACTGGAGGCGGGCACGGTCTTGGCCGGCGCGGCTTCGCTGCGCGCCATGACCTGGCCGGCGGGCGTGCCACTGCCCAGCCGTGGGGGCGTGACGGGCAGTGCAACGGACGGTGTGTTGCTGGCCGGTGACATGGCCCTCAAGGTCGGGGCGCTGATTCCGTATGGTACAGACGTCAAGTTGCCCAATGGTGCGGTGTCGGTACCGTTGCGCACCGTGACCGGCGCCACGGCGCGCCAGAACTGGGCCGTGGCACCGATGCTGGCCGAGGGCTCGCAGTCGTGGTCATTGCGCCTGGTGTCCGGTGCCGATACCCAGGCGGCTGATACCCGTGCGATCCAGCCAGCCTACGCCGGCGACCTGACCCTGGCCGACACGCACTACGGAATCTATGAGACCCACGACAAAATCATCATCCCGGCGCAACCGGCGCGGCCGGGTGGGGCATGGTACTGGAGTGATTTGGCCGCCGAGCTGTTCGGTTACGAGGCAGGGACTCCAGTGTCGCAGTCCGAGTCGGGATTGTGTGATGAACCCGACATGTGTATTCGCGTCAAGTACGTATGGAGCGACCTCGGGGAACTCTTCGGCTTTGTACCGGGCCAGCCAGTATCGCCTCAGGACGAAGGCACCTGCGACCCTGACTTGTGCGTTTCCCTGGGCGAACCGATTCCAGCAATACCTGAGCAGGTCACCATCGGGCCGGTGAAACGGGTCTCACCCGTGAGCCAGCACTTTAGCGTGCTGCGCACCGGCACCGGGGATCTGGACTTGATAGCCGCGGGCAATGTGGCGATGAAGTCGCCCTATGGTATTTATACCGCCGGCGCCTCCAGTGCTTCTCGTGCAGGCAGTGCCGCCGCTGAGTTTGATCGCGCTCGCGCCACCTCAGCGGATGGAACGGTGCTGGGCAGCGCGGCCAAGGCGTATGAAACGCTTGTCGATAAAAGCAGCCCCTATGCCGCTTGGTATCCCGATGGGGGCGGCAATGTGTTGTTGCGCACGGGTGGTAGCCTGACAGGCGATGTTTGGACGCCGCTCACCGACGCGATCATGCCCAATGACGGTCGCACTCAACTCAACAGTGCGAACCTGGGCAATTGGTTGTGGCGCCAAGGTACCGGAAACACTGCGGGTGTGACCCCGACACCTGCCAGTTGGTGGATCAATTTTGGTACTTACGTTAAAAGCGACAGTGGTGCCAACATCGAACTCGAAGACCGCGCACAGATAAACCTGCTTCCACGCCTGGTGGGGTTCACAGGTGTAGGCACCCTGGGCGGCGGCAACCTGACCCTGGACTTGGGCAGCGATGCCGGCATGCTCGTTCGTCGCGGCGATCCCGGTGCAGTCAGAGCACCGCGCAGCGAAGGGTTGGTGCTGGCTGTTGGCAGCACTGGCCGGGTGGTCGACGGGCAATTGCTGCTCACCGGTGGCGGTGATCTGGATGTGCGCATGGGCGGTGATTTGAACCCCGGGCTGGATGCCCGCGCGAGCCGTGATAAATCCGCTACGTTGTCAGCCGATTATAAAGCGCAGGTGCTCAGCCTCAACGGCGTACTGACCAACCTGCGTGGTGCATTGAACCTGCAAGCAGGCAGCCTGGGGGGCATTGCCTTGAACTACGGTGAAGTGCCCGGATCTCAGGATGCCAAGGACAGCCGTGCTTACTCACCGTACACCGCCAGCCTGGGCACGGCCACGGGCGGTATCACGTTGATGTTGGGGGACGCCACGGCCAACCTGTCGACCCGAGGTGACTTGGTGCTGGCGGGGACAGGCGATCCAGGACGTGTTTCTACCGAAAATACCCAGGCATTCAGTTACAACGGCACAGACTATGGCAATGGGACCACCTGGTTCTCGCTGTGGACCGATCGCACGGCCATTGACCTTTTTTCCGCAGGTGGCAGTTTGACGCCTAGCGTGCAGAGCATGTCGCTTGCCAGGTCAGGCATCCTTGCGCCTTTGCAAGGGCAGAACTACTCAAGCTCCGATGGGCGTTTTATCTTCCCTTCCAAACTGGGCGTGGTGGCAGCCAATGGCAGCATCTATCTCGGTGCGTCCGCGTTGGGCGTTGGCCCGCTGCCCAATAATCCCGTTTACTCGTTATTGCTGGCGCCATCGAGCCAGGGGCGGCTGGCGATGTTGGCCGGCGATTCCATCTACGCCAGTGGCTATGCAGTCAACCAGTCGGGTGACAGCCTGAGTTCCATAGCGACGCCTTTGGCGCCAGCCTTTGTTGGCAGGAACGGGTTCAATCGCGTCATCGACAACCTGGGCGGTGACGCGATACAGGCTGATCTTTCCTTGTTTGCCTTGCGCAGCCCAACCGATCTTGCGCGCCCGCCAGCCCAGACACAGCCGGCCAGGTTTTATGCCAATCAAGGCGATATCGTCGGCTTGCGCAGTGGTGAAATCATCACGTTCAGCAGCGGTCGGCAAGGGCAGGTCCGCTATGAATCCGCAGGTCCGGTGTGGATGCGAGCGGGGCGCGATATTGTCGGCTCAGGCACGTATCTGGGCACATCCACGGTGTTTCCGGCGTTGCTTGCTGACAACGGCGACTACATAGGCGAAAGCCGCGGCAACCTGTTCGTGCATAACCGTCCCGAGGATGTCTCGGTGGTGTCTGCCGGGCGCGACATTACCTACAGCAGCTTCAACGTCGCCGGCCCCGGCACCCTGGAAGTCAGTGCCGGGCGTAATCTATTGATGGAAGACAAAGCCTCCATCACCAGCCTGGGCCCGGTGGCGGTGGGGGATTCCCGGCCAGGTGCGTCTATCGTGCTGGAAGCCGGGGTAGGGCCTAATGGCCTGGATTACCTGAAGTTCGTCACGCCTTACCTGGACCGCGCCAACCAAGCGGTCGAAGGTGTGCCTCTGGCCGGGCAGACGGGCAAGGTGGTGAAAACCTACGAGACCGAACTGCTGCAATGGCTCAAGGAACGCTATGCCTTCAGTGGCGATGCCGACCAGGCGCGGGCGTACTTCGCCGGCCTGGGGCCTGAGCAGCAACGCATTTTTGCGCGCTCGGTGTATTTCGCTGAAGTGCGCGCGGGCGGTCGTGAATTCAACCTGAGCGCAGGCCCGCGTTCCGGCAGCTTTTTGCGCAGCCGCGCGGCTATCGACGGGTTGTTGCCGAGCAAGGACGTGGCGGGCAACCCGATCGTGTATGACGGCGATATCACCCTGTATGGCGGTGCCGGGGTGCATACCCGGTTTGGCGGCGATATCCAGATGCTCAGCCCTGGCGGGCAGCAGGTGTTCGGGATCGAAGGCACAGCGCCGCCGGCGACTGCGGGGGTGCTGACCCAAGGTGCCGGGGATATTCAGTTGTACGCCCAGGGCAGCATCCTGTTGGGCCAGAGCCGCATCATGACCACCTTTGGCGGCTCGATTCTGGCGTGGTCCGATGCCGGTGATATCAACGCCGGTCGGGGATCGAAAACCACCGTGCTCTATACCCCGCCGAAACGCGTGTATGACAACTGGGGCAATGTGACTTTGTCGCCTAACGTGCCGAGCGCGGGGGCGGGTATTGCGACGTTGGCGCCGATTGCCGAAGTGCCGGCCGGTGATATCGACCTGTTGGCGCCGGCGGGCACCATTGATGCGGGCGAGGCGGGGATTCGTGTTTCGGGCAACGTCAACATTGCGGCGTTGCGCGTGGTGAACGCGGCCAATATCCAGACCCAGGGCAAGTCGTCCGGGGTGCCGGTGACGGCGGCGGTCAACACTGGGGCGATGACCTCGGCGAGTGCGGCGGGGGCGGCGGCGTCCCAGGCGGCGGAGGACGCGGCGCGCAGTCAGCAGGCGGCGGCGAAGCAGGGCAGGGCTTCGATCGTGACGGTGGAGGTGTTGGGTTTTGGCGCTGAGCCGGTGGAGCGTGAACCGCAGCCTGCGGGCCAGCAAAAGACCTCGGGGTATAACCCCGGCAGTCCGGTGCAGGTGTTGGGCGCGGGGCCGTTGAGTGAACAGGCGCGGGCGCGGTTGACTGACGAGGAGCGTAGGCAGATTAGTTTGTAAGGGTTTTTGCGGGACCTCTCGTTGTAGGTTTGGGGCGATCGGTGATTGCCCCTTTTTTTGCGTGTATATCCGTTATTTGGGTGATGGCGACCTATGGTTCCGCTTTTACAGCGGGTCACTTTTGGCAAACGCCCGGAATGCCGGCCCAGCCAAAAGTAACCAATCTGAATACACTGAAGAACTGCTTTTCTGTGGGAGCTGGCTTGCCTGCGATGCAGACACCTCGGTACATCAGGTTCACAGAGTTGATGCCATCGCAGGCAAGCCAGCTCCCACCTTTGATCGAGTGTGGCTCTGCTGTTGCTGTTGCTCTTACATCCTTTTCGCTGACGAAGTCAGCGGTCTTTTGATCTGCGCTTTTGATCTTGATCTGAAATCGCCCCCCAAATCACTGGCGGATTGCGGGCATGCCGAGCCATAGCGAGGCACCGAGTGTTGGGGCGAGGACCTTTTGGTTACTTTTGACTGGGCCGGCATTCCGGTCCTTGCAAAAGTGACCCGCTGTAAGAGCGCAACCAATAGCCGCCGTTACCTGAATAACGGATATACCCCCCTACAATCTCTCAGCAAAAATTGCCCCCGAACCAATCCCAAATGAAGCTTTCATGACAAAAGTTCGGTAGCCCCCACCCACTCCCGTCTTGCCTATGTAACGCGCTGCAGGCGATCAAAAGTCGCCTCCAAAGCCGTCAGCAGGACGCCAGGAGTGGGGCAATGGGAACTATGGAACGTTATTCGAAAGTGGGCATGCAGGAGCTCGATCAGCGCCTGTCGAAGATCGTCGAAGCCGCGCGCAAGAAGCCGGTTTCGGTATACCGCTACGGCGCGCCGTGGGTGTGGATCGTCTCCCAGGACGATTGGCAAGGCGCCTTGAAGGAAGTCTCCAGCTACATTCCGGCGGGCCACTCGCTGGTGTTGTTGCGCCCGCAGATCGACGACGTGCTCGAACAGTACCGCGACTGGCTCCAGCCCGAGCCGGGCATGTTGATCGCGCCGCACACCGTGGTGCACATCCTGTTGCTGCAGCTGCTGTATTCGGTGCCCAGCGAACAGCAACTGCACGAGCAGCTCAATTACAACCTGCTGTTTCGCTGGTTTGTCGGCCTCGACCTGACCCAGAAGGTGTGGAGCCTGCACGCCCTGCAGCGTGACATCGCCAGCCTGCTGAACAACCCGCAGGCGGTGCAATTGATCCAGAAAATCATCGGTGAAGTGTTTTGTGGCGCCTTGCTGCACATGCCGGAGTTCTCACTGAACTTCGCCTTGTTGCACACCTGGCTGGCCCGGCACAGCCATCTTTCGACCACCAGCAATTGAGCAGGCCGAACGCCGTGCAATCGGTGAAGGCGCGCAACTTTTTTAGACAACCAGGGGGCAGTGTGGAGCATCTGTTCAAGTCAACGCTGGCGCTGTGCCTGACGCTGGGGGCCTTGGCCCAACCCGCGCTGGCCGAGGAGGAGGGCGCAGCGCGGCGGGTCGACGTCAACGAATATTTCGTGCGCGGCAATACCGTGCTGGATGCGGCGGCCATCGAGGAAGCGGTGTACCCGTTCCTGGGCCCGCAAAAGACCCTCGGTGATATCGAAGGCGCTCGCGATGCGCTGCAAAAGATCTACCAGGCACGTGGCTATCAGTCGGTGTTTGTGGAGCTGCCGGAGCAGAAGGTCGATGACGGCATCGTCTACCTGCAAGTCAGCGAAACCAAGGTCGGCCGCGTGCGCGTGGTCGGCGCCAAACACTATTCGCCGGTGGAAATCCGTGAAGACGTGCCGGCGCTCAAGGAGGGCGCGGTGCCGGATTTTGCCAGTGTGCAAACCCAGCTCGCCGGGCTTAACCGGGGCGTCGGGCGCCAGGTCACGCCGCTGGTACGCGAAGGCGCGCGGCCAGGCACCATGGACGTGGACCTGCAAGTGGAAGACCAGAACCCCTGGCACGCCAGCATCGGCCTGAACAACGACTACAGCGCCGACACCGAGAAGCTGCGCACGGTGGCGACCCTGGGCTACGACAATCTCTGGCAACTGGGCCACAGCATCTCGCTGACCTACTTCACCGCGCCCCAGGACAGCAGCAATGCCAAGGTCTGGTCGGGTTCCTACAGCGCGCCGCTGGATGAGCGCTGGACCTTGCAGTTCTCCGGCTACCAGTCCGACAGCAACATCGCCACCATCGGCGGCAGCAATGTCTTGGGCAAAGGCCATTCCTACGGTGTGTCGGCGATCTACAACCTGCCGGCCAGTGATAACTGGGCCAATTCGTTCTCCTTCGGCGTGGACTTCAAGGACTTCGACGAGCAGCTCAAATTGGGCAGCAATGCCGACAAGGTGCCGCTCAAATATGCGCCGTTCACCTTCGGCTATAACGGCTATCGCTACAGCGAGCAATCGGCCCTCAGCCTGGGCCTGAACCTGGTGGTCGGCACCCGTGCGTTCTTCGGCTACGGCAGCGATGCCCAGGAATTCGAATACAAGCGCTACAAGGCCAGCCCGAGTTTTGCGGTGCTTAAAGGCGACACGACGTACACCTACACCTTCGCCAGTGATTGGCAATCGGCAACCAAGGGCGGTTTCCAACTGGCCTCCGGGCCGCTGGTGTCCAACGAGCAATATTCCGCCGGTGGCGCCACTTCGGTGCGCGGCTACCTGGCGGCAGAGCGCACGGGGGACGAGGGCCTCCTGTTCTCCCAGGAAATGCGCACGCCCTCATTGGCCAAGTTTCTTGGCAGCTACGTGCAGGAATGGCGCTTCTACGCGTTCGCCGAAGGCGCGCGCCTGCGCCTGCAAAAGCCGTTGGCCGAGCAAGAAGACGAATACAGCCTGGCCAGTGTCGGCCTCGGCACCCGCGCCAGTTTGAGCAAATGGTTATCCGGCAGCCTGGACTGGGGCTACCCGCTGCTCGATGGACCGAACACCCAGAAACAGGACTCGCGACTGCACTTCAGTGTGCAGGCGACTTTCTGACCTTTTCTCCCGGAGACTTCACCATGCAACGCCTATTTCTGAGCCTGTTGATCTGCCTGGGCTTCGCGCTTCCGGCCACCGCCCATGCCTGGTGGCAGGACGATTGGCACTACCGCAAACAGATTACCGTGGACACCACCGCCCAAGGCGCGGCCATCAATCAAGCCCTGGGCCGCACTGCGCTGCTGGTGCGCCTGCACACCGGTAATTTCACCTTTGATGGGGTGAAGGAGGATGGCAGCGATTTGCGCTTTGTCAGCGCCGATGACAAGACCGTGTTCAATCACCAGGTCGAAAGCTTCGACCCGCTGATGGGCATGGCGCTGATCTGGGTCGACGTGCCCAAGGTCGAAGGCGGCCAGCGCCAGGAAATCTGGATGTACTACGGCAATCAAAAAGCCCCGGCCATCGCCAACGGCCAACTCACCTTCGATCCGAACTACACCGGCGTCTACCATTTTGACGGGGCCAACGGCACCCCGGCCCGGGACACCACGGCCTACAGCAACACCGCGCTGAACGCCACCGGCGCCAGCATCGATGGCGTGATCGGCCGCGCCCTGCAGTTTGGCGGCCAGCCGCTGATGCTGCCGGCCAGCCCATCCCTGCAACACGCCGCCGGCAGTGCATTGACCTTCAGTGCCTGGCTGCGCCTGGACCAGGCCAGTGGCGAGCAAATCGTCCTGGCCCGTCGCGATGGCCCCCACAGCCTGTTGCTGGGCTTGAACCAAGGCACGCCGTTTGTGGAAATCGACGGCCAGCGCGCGGTCTCCACCCAACCGTTGAACCCGGGCCAGTGGCAACACCTGGCGTTCACCGCCGAGGGCGAAAAAGTCGCGCTGTACGTCAATGGCCGTGAAACCGCGAACCTGGCCGTGGCCCTGCCGGCCTTCACTACACAGACGGCGATCGGTGCCGATGTGCCGGAGGCGGGCAGTACGCACCTGCCGTTTGCTGGCGCCATGGATGAGTTGCGCCTGTCGAAAGTGTCGCGCCCGGCCGCGTTGCTGCTGGCCGATGCGAGCGCCCAGGGCGCCGAATCCAAGCTGGTGGCGTATGGCGTGGATGAAGAACAGTCGGGCTTCGGTTTCGGCAGCCTGGGCTTTTTGCTCAAGGCCGTGCCGATTGACGCCTGGGTGATCATCCTGGTGCTGGTGGCGATGATGATTCAGTCGTGGTTCATCATGCTGCGCAAGAACCGTCAGGTCGGCCGCGTGAGCAGTGCCAACGAGATCTTCCGTGAGCACTTTGCGCAGATCGGCACCCGCCTGGAAATGTATGCCGATGACGCCCAACTGGCCGAGCGCCTGGGCCACTCTTCGCTCTGGCGCCTGTACCTGGTGGCGGTCAAGGAGATCCGCACCCGCCGTGCCCAGGGCGCAGATACCTCATCGGTTTCGGCGGCCACCATCGAAGCCATCCGCTGCTCCATGGACGGCGTGCGTACCCGCGAAAACCAGGCCCTGAGCTCGAAATTGTCGACCCTTTCCAATGCCATCGCCGGCGGCCCTTACATCGGTCTGCTGGGTACGGTGCTGGGGATCATGGTGGTGTTCCTCGGCACGGCCATGGCCGGTGATGTGAACATCAATGCCATCGCCCCCGGCATGGCGGCCGCCTTGCTGGCCACGGCCATGGGCCTGTTCGTGGCGATCCCGGCGCTGTTTGGCTACAACCGCCTGATCACGCGCAACAAGGAAGTCAGCGCCGATATGCGCGTATTTGTCGATGAGTTCATCACCCGCCTGGCGGAAATGCACGGCGAGAGCCAGTTCAGTGAAGCCGCCCACTCGCGCGGCCACCACGCCTCCGTTCCGGCCTGAGGAGAATCAGCATGGCTTCCGTAAATGCCGCCCACGACGATGACGATGACGCCGCCGTCGACACTATTAACATCACGCCCCTGGTGGACGTGCTGATGGTGGTGCTGGTGATGTTTATCCTCACCGCCACCGCCCAGGTGTCGGGTATCCAGATCCACTTGCCCAAGGCGAGTGCTTCGGTGTCGCTGTCCGAGGCCAAGACCAAGGCCATCTCCGTCAACGACGGCGGCCAGGTGTTTCTCGACGCCTACCCGGTGACGCTGGGCGAGCTGGAGGAGCGCCTGCGCATCGAGAAGGCGCAGAACCCGGACTTCCCGGTGATTGTGCGCGGCGACGCCATGGTGCAGTACCAGAAGGTGATCGAGGTGCTCGACTTGCTGCGCCGGCTGGAGCTGTCCCAGGTCGGGCTGGTCACCGGCAAGCCGAGCCAGGGTTGAACCATGACCGCACAGATGCCGATCCCGCCCATGCCCGTGAAGAACAAGCTGCTGCGCCCGCTGAAGTGGGGCGCTGGCCTGCTGCTGGCCGCCCTGGCGGCCTGGTTCCTGTGGCAGTGGGCCAATGACATGAGTGGCGTGCGCCGCGAAGCGCCGAAGGTGCCGACCATTATCCCGTTGCCGCCACCGCCGCCGCCACCACCGGAAAAACCCAAGGAGCCCGAGCCCAAGGTTGAAGAAAAAATCCCGGAGCCGGTGCCCACGCCTGAGCCCGAAGAGGTCAAGCCGGCGCAAGAAGCCCCGCCTTCGCCCGCCGATGACTTGGCCAATCCGATGCAGATCGATGGCGATGCGCAGTCCGGCAACGACGCGTTCAACATCGGCGCCGGCAAGGGCGGCGGCATGGCCGGTTCCGGTGGCGGCGGCTTGGGCACCGGTACTTACAAGCAGTACCTGGCGGGGCTGTTTCAACGGCTGCTGAGGGATGACCCCGAGTTACGCAAAAAAGCTTATGCGGTGCAGGCCGATTTGTGGCTGAGCGCCGCAGGCGAGGTTGTGCGTGCAGAGCTGGTGAAGTCCAGCGGCGATGCCGAGACCGACGCGCAAGTGCTCGCCGCCTTGCGCGCAACCCATGCCACACAACGCGTTCCAGCAGCCGTGACGATGCCGGTGCGCCTGTCGCTCAAGGGCCGACGCCCGGATTGATCACACCCATTTCTTGCAGGTTTTTACAGGAGTTGCGTATACATGATTTCCCCCGTGAATCGACTGACCCTGGCGGTCGGCATGGTCATCGCGACCCTGGTTGGCCAGGCGACGGCTGCCCCGGTTGCACCGTCGGAAAACGTCACGATCAACCTGATCCGCCTGCTGGTGCAGCAAGGTGTGCTGACCCAGGACGCCGCCAACGGGCTGATCGCCCAGGCCGAACAACAAGCCCTGCAGGCCCGGCAAGCCGCTGCTGCGCCGGTGGTTGCCAGCGGCCCGACGGCGGCGCCTGGTGATGTGCGCGTGCAGTACGTGCCGCAAGCGGTGCGTGACCAGATCCGTGACCAGGTCAAGGCCGAAGTCATGGCCACCGCCAAGCAGGAAAACTGGGCGCAGCCCAATACTTTCCCGGACTGGGTGTCGCGTGTCAGCTTCGACGGCGATATTCGCCTGCGTGACGAGTCGCGCTACTTCTCGGGCAACAACAGCAACGAAATCGTCGACTACGCCAAGCTCAATGAAAGCGGCCCGTATGACGTCAACAAAGACACCAACACCAAGTTGCCGCCCTTACTTAACGCCAATAAAGACCGCGAAAACCTGTTTCGCCTGCGCGCTCGCCTGGGCATGAAAGCGCTGATTACGCCGGAGTGGACCGCCGGTATCCGCATCGGCACCGGCTCGGACAATAACCCGGTGTCCACCACCCAGACCCTGGGCGGCGGCTTCGGTAAAAAGGACATCTGGCTCGACCAGGGTTACCTGAGCTGGAAAGCCACCCCGGACGTGACCCTCACCGCCGGGCGTTTCGCCAACCCGTTCTATTCCACCGACATTTTGTACTCGCCGGACCTGAACTTCGATGGTATTGCGGCCAACTTCAACCATGCGCTGAACAGCGAGTGGGGCGTATTCGGCACCCTCGGCGTATTCCCCGTGGAGTACACCTCCGACGCGTCCAGCAGCAACGGTTTCGACAAGGAAGACAGCGACACCAAATGGCTGTTCGGCGGCCAGGTTGGCGCCAACTGGAAGATCAACCGCAGCAACAGCCTCAAGGGTGCGATGGCGTACTACCACTTCGACGATATCGAAGGCCAACGCTCCAGCCCGTGCAGGCCGTGGGCCGGCCAACCCGCCTGCGACAGCGACGGCTCGCGCCTGGCCTTTATGCAAAAGGGCAACAGCGTGTTCCTGCTGCGCGATATCACCCCCAACCCGGCCACACCTGGGTTGACCCCGCAGCCGCAGTTTGTGGGCCTGGCCTCCAAGTTCGACGTGCTCGACCTGAACCTGGCCTGGGACGCCGAGCTGCCCAGCGACTTCAAGTTGCGCACCCAAGGCAACTACATCCACAACCTGGCCTACGACAAGGGCGAGATGCTCAAGCGCAGCGAAGGCCAGATCGTCAACAACATCAACAGCAAGGGCCAGTTTGAAAGCGGCGGCAATGCGGCGATGGTGCAGTTCACCCTCGGCAACGCGTTCGAGATGCGCAAGCGCGGCGACTGGAACCTGTTGGCCGGCTACAAATACATCCAGCCCGACGCCTTGCCGGATGGTTTCAATGATTCCTCGTTTCACCTGGGCGGCACCAACGCCAAGGGCTATTTCGTGGGCGGCAACTACGGCATCGACAAGAACATCTACGCCAGCGCCCGTTGGTTGAGCGCCTCCGAAGTGTATGGCGCGCCGTTTGAAGTGGATGTGATGCAACTGGAACTCAACACGCGCTTTTGATGCGCAGGGAGATGCCACATGAACACGCGAATCTTAGGCGGGCTGTTGCTGGTGCTGGTGGCCACGGGCGCTTCGGCCGAAGGCATGGAGGAGCGCCTGCGCACTCAACTGCGTAGCACCACCCAACAGTTGCAGGCGTTGCAAAGCGAGCAGGCCCAGGCCAGTGCCGCGCGTATCGCCGCCGAAGCACAGGCCAAGCAGGCCCAGGCGCAGATCAAGCAATTGACGGCCGAGCTGGAAAAGGCCCGGGGTGCGGCCGAGCAATTGGCCGGCCAGCAACAGAGCCTGCACAGCCAGGCGCAAGCCCAGGTGACGGCGAGCAATGAACAGATCGGCAAGTTCAAGAAGGCCTATGACGAGCTCTTGGTTTTGGCCAAGGGCAAGGAAACCGAACGTGCCCGCCTGCAGGCGCAACTGAGCGAACGTGACACACAAGTGCAGCAATGTTCAGCCAAGAATCAACAGATGTACGGCGTGGCCCGGCAACTGCTGGCGGCTTACGAAAAAATCGACGTGGCCGAGGTGATGAGCATCCGCCAGCCGTTCGCCAGCAGCGCGCGGGTCAAGTTCGAGGAACTGGCCCAGGGTTTTGGAGATGAGCTATACCTTAATCGGTTTGATGCTCCGCACACCGCCCTTAATCAATGATCAACAAGGAAGAGACACTATGAGCGATGTTCAACTGATCTCCAGCGTCACCCCGCAAAGCCTCACCGAGTTGCTGCAGGAAGCCGGCTACCGGGTCAACCAGACCGAACAGAACGGCATCGTGCAACTGCTCAGCGCCAGCCAGGGCATCGGTTTTGCCGTGCGTTTTGGTAACGCGGCGGCCGAGCAGGGCAGCTACGTGGACTTCACCTACAGCTGCGCGCTGCGAGTACAAGGTGAACTGCCCAAGGGGCTGGCCGAGGTGTGGAACGCCTCGCGGCGCTTTGCCCGCCTGTCGTTGCAGGGTGAATTTTTGCTGATGGAAATGGACGTGGTGGTGGCCGGCGTGGGCGCCGCGCACCTGCGCAGCCAACTGGAATTGTGGGACCGACTGCTGCAGGAATTTATCGTGTACCTGCGCGATTACAGCCAGCAAGCCGCGCAATTGCAGGCCCAGGCTAGCGCTGCGCCAGTGGATGAAGAGGCGCCTGTCCTGTGAAAAAACCAACCCTGCTGGTCGGCGCCGGTGCGCTGACATTGCTGGTCGTGGCGATAGGGTTGAGTCTGCGACCGGGTGCTGACCCGGTCGCCGCTCAGCAGCCGGCGCCGGGCGTGAACACCGAAGGCGCAGGCCCGGCGGTGGCGCGCCTGGGTAACCAGCAGATCGACCTGCCTGAACTGCAACGCGTATTGGCCGGCTTGCCGGCTGAAACCCGCGAACAACTGCGCGGCAACCGTGGCGCACTGGAAGCCTGGATTCGTTCACGCCTGGCGCAAAAAGCCGTGCTCGAACAGGCGGATGCCCAGGGCTGGCGTCAGCGCCCGGAGGTGGAGCAGCAGACCCGCGCCGCCACTGAGCAGATAGTGTTCCGTGACTACATGCTGTCGGTCAGCCAAGTGCCGGCCGACTACCCCAGCGCAGCTGAATTGCAGCAGGCCTACGACAGCGGCAAGGCCCAATGGATGACGCCGCCGTTGTACCGGGTCAGCCAGATTTTCCTCGCCGTCAATGACCCGCAAAACCTCGACAGCGTGCGCCGCCAGGCCCAGGAACTGAGCCGCAAGGCCCAGGCTGCACCGGCTGAATTTGCCGCCCTGGCCACGCAATACTCCCAGGACCCTGGCACCGCTCAACAAGGCGGTGACTCCGGGTTGCAACCGTTGCAGCAACTGGTGCCGGAAGTACGTGGCGTGGTTTCGCGCCTCAAAGTCGGCGCGGTGTCGGATGCGCTGCAAAGCGCGGCCGGTTTTCATGTGCTCAAACTGACCGGCCAGCAACCGGCACGCACCGCCAGCCTTGATGAGCTGCGCGAACGCCTCACCCAAGCCTTGCGCGCCCAACGCCAGGAACAGATCGCCAAGGCCTACCTGGAAGGCATGCTCAATACCGCGACCTTGAGCATTGACGGTGCCGAGCTGAACAAGGTGCTGGAATAACACCGGCCTGGCTTGGCACTGGATGTATCGACCGACACGACAGGGAGTCTCCCATGGCATATTTAGAACCGTCCGGCCCTCAGGGGGCTGCAGCCTATCGCGCGCCAAACGAGCCGCGCAGCGCCTGGCTGGCCCTGGCAGAGGAGATCGAGCCGGAGGTGGTGCGCTACTTTTTGGTCAGCGCGCGGTGTGGCTGTTTTATGCAAGCCGCGCGCAGTTTGAATATCAAGGCCACGCTGTTGCGCAAGCGCCTGGCGCAGTTGGAAGAGCAACTGCGCCGTTCACTGTTCAGCTATCAAGGCAATGGCTTGGCGCTGAGCCGCGACGGCTTGCAACTGCAAGCGCAACTGGTGAGCCTGGCTCGCGAGCGGCGCCTGCCGGTGATGGTGCAACAGCCGCTGATACGCCTGGCCGTTGCTGAGCCGATCCTGCATGACATCCTCGGCCGCGACCTGATCGCGTTGTTGCGCCGCAATGCCAGTGTGCGTCTGGAGATCATCTCCATCGACAGCCAATTGTCGTTGCAGGCGGTGGATGTGGACGTGGTGTTATGGCTGTCGGATGCCGACGGGCCGGTACCTGGGCCGAGTTTTGCCACCGAGCCGCCGCGGCGCCTGGCGCTTTTGCAGTATTTGCCGCATATCGCCAAGCGCTATTCGCGGTTGACCACGCGCCCGGACAGTGTGGAAGACCTGGATGACTACATGCTGGTGCAGTGGCAGCCGGATGTGCAGGTCGAGGCCTTGCAACCCTGGAACAGCGTGGTCGAACAGCGCTTGGCGGCGGTGGTGAAAGTGCAGGCCTATTCGCTGATGCTGGAGATGATTCGTTGCGGCGCGTGCATTGGCCTGCTGCCGCACTACATGGGCAGCTTCGACCGTGGGTTGGTGGCGTTGCCCGGGTTGATGGGCGAGACCATGCAGCGTCAGGTGTGGCTGGCGGTGAATGCCCAGGCGCATGATGCTGAAGCGGTACGGATGGTGGTGGAGCTGATTGTGGGGACGTTTGAAGGGCGGCGGGAGTGGTTTGATTGATGGGCTGCTGAGTACCGAGAGGCATCCTGTTTCATGTGTGTTGTAATATATCGAGACAACCTCGCCAGTCTCCGCGGACTGCGCCATGAAACAGAGTGAAGAGTGATGCAGGCCACCCGGTTGACCTTGATTTGCCATGCCGTCACGCCGCTGCAAAAGCGCGGGCGTTTTCCCGATGACGAGTCTGTCGCGATGGATTGGCAAGGAGCGGCGTTATCCCTGGCCGGGCGTTTCAAGAAAACCATGCGGTTAGTCAGCGCGCCCGAGGCCAGAAGCCTTCAGACGGCGGGCCTGTTCGGTGCCGACGCGCAGATCGAAAATGCTTTGCGTGATGTTGATTTCGGCGCCTGGAAAGGCCAGGCCATCGATCAATTGGCCCCCGACGCCTTGGCGGCCTGGATGACCGACAGCGCCGCCGCACCCCATGGCGGTGAATCGGTAGAGCAGCTCTGCACGCGGGTTGGGCACTGGATCAAATCCCTCGAAAGCCACCCCGGCCATGTCGTGGCCGTCACCCACCCCTTCGTGATCCGTGCCGCCTTGCTGTACGTCATGCAATTTCCTCTCTCGAAGTTCTACTTGATCGACGTCGAGCCGCTGTCCGCCACCGAGCTGCGCTTCAACACTGTATGGCGCCTGCGCCTGGAAACTCACGCCGAGTGCCATGAACATGGCAAAATCCACGCCCCGCAATGAGAGCACCCCATGAAACGCATCCTGATCATCGGCATTGGCGCCGGCAACCCTGACTACATCACGATGCAGGCCGTAAAGGCGCTGAACCGCACCGACGTGTTTTTTTTGATGGACAAGGGCCAGAGCAAAGACAAGTTGATCGACCTGCGCCGTGAGATCTGCGAAACCTACATCACCGAGCCCGGTTACCGTTTCGTCGAGGCCGACTGCCCCGAGCGCGTGCGCGGTGATATCGACTACACCACCGCCGTGCAGGACCTGAACCGCGACAAGCAGCTGACCTTCGAGCGCATGATCAACGAGCAAATGGCCGACGGTGAAGTGGGCGCTTTCCTGGCGTGGGGCGACCCTGCGCTGTACGACAGCACCATCCGCATCCTGCAGGCGATTCTGGCCAGCGGCCGTTGTGAGTTTGAGTTCGAAGTGATCCCCGGCATCACCAGCGTGCAGGCCCTGGCGGCTCAGCA
This sequence comes from Pseudomonas sp. OE 28.3, assembly GCF_014268205.2. Lineage (NCBI taxonomy): Bacteria > Pseudomonadati > Pseudomonadota > Gammaproteobacteria > Pseudomonadales > Pseudomonadaceae > Pseudomonas > Pseudomonas sp. OE 28.3. The sequence goes on along the minus strand of NZ_CP077082.1, from coordinate 3,903,749 downwards.
TAAGGTGGCGCTCAACCGTATCGGCCGCTCGATCGAGATCACCACCGGGCGCCGGCTGGCGGCGGGGCAGGCAAGTGATGCCGATACCTTGGTGGTGATGCTTGATGCCGAGGACTCCTACCGCACTGTGGCCGACCAGGATATGGATATTTACTGGGGAGCCTACCTGGGCACGCCGGATGAAATACTGATCAGCGGCAAAGTCAGTGAAGTGGCCGACGAAATCCAACGGGTGCGCAAGGCTGCGCGCCTGGAGAATGGCTGGATCATGGACACGTATCTGTTGCGCAAACCCTGAGGTTGATGCCCATGTTCAAACTGTTCGCCCTGGCGCTGGCGTTAGTCGCCGGTGCCGCCCACGCCGATGATGCCTTGCACACGGACTTGCCGTTGGCCTACCTGGAGCAGACGCAGAGTGATGCGCGCAACCAACCCCTGGTGATCTTCCTGCACGGGTTTGGCAGCAACGAAGAAGACTTGTTTGGCATCAAGGACGCGTTGCCGTCCACCTGGACCTATTTGTCGGCCCGCGCGCCGATGCCGGTGGACCCCAGTGGTTATCGCTGGTTTGCCAAGAAGCCCGGGGAGGGTGATTACGACGGCGAGACGGCGGATTTGCAGCGCAGCGCCCAGCTGATTGAAAACTTTGTCAGCAAGGCCACGGCCAAGTACCACACTCAAAGCGATCGGGTGTTCCTGGTGGGGTTCAGCCAGGGCGCGATCATGGCGTATGAGGTGGGCTTGCGAAAGCCTGCCATGGTGCGCGGGATTGCGGCGCTGAGTGGCAGCGTGTTGCCGGTGCTCAAGGCTGAGCTCAAGCCTGATGAGTCATTGAATAAGCTGGCGATTTTTATCGGCCATGGCACCTTGGACCAGGCGCTGCCGTATGCGTCGGCCACCCGCGCCAATGAGGTGTTGCTGGGGCTGGGGCTGAAGCCTGAGTTTCATGGGTATATGGGCATGCCGCATACCGTGAGCGCGGCTGAAATACAGGACCTCAAAGCCTGGCTGGAAAATAGTTTGAAGTAAAAACGCGGTTAAACAATGTGGGAGCAGGCAAGCCAGCTCCCACAGTTGATGTGTGTTGTTTGTTAAACCAGGTTACTTGCCGCCGGTAATCTGCTTCACCAGCTCAGCATGCCCCTTCACGTCATCCGCCCGCGAAATCGCCTGGATCACCAGCAGATGGTTGCCCGAACCGCCGAGGAACGTGGAGTTCAGGGTCTTGCCACCGCCTTGGGTCGCCGTACTGTCCACCTGGCGCAGGCCCAGGCCTTTGAAGGTCAGCTTCTTCTCGTTTTGCTTCTTGAAGTCGGGCAGGGCAGCGCTCTGGTCCTTGACGAAGTCCGCCACGGCACCATCGAGAAACTGCGGGTCATTGTCCTTGATGGTTGCCCCATCGTTGCGCACGGTTTCGGCGACGATCACGACACTTTTCGTGGTCGAGTTCGCGTACAGCGTGCCTTGGGTGTCGGCGGTGCCATCCTCGACCTTGCCAGTCGGCAACGTGTCAGCGACGAAAGCCTTGGGCAGGTTGAAGGTGAACTTGCCGCCCAAGGTCGAGATGGTCTGGGTGGCAGGGGACTTGCTGGCGGCGAACACGCTACCGGCGGTAAGCGCAAGGGCCAGCAGGACGGCGGTCTTGGTGAAAGTGGCCATGAAACGCTCCAGGGATGAACGAAATTGCGGCGTATTCTGTCAGAAATTTCGCAATATCGTTCATCCCTAAGTTCACACCTTGTCGGACTCCTCTTGAAGCCGGTCCATCTCGAACAGCCGCGCCAGTTCCGTGCGGGCTTCCTGGGCCGATTGCAATACTTTGGCCGCGTCGTCATACACCGCGTGTTGAGCGGCGAGTAACTGGTGGTCGTGGTTTTTGAATCGATCAATGCGTGCATCGGCCTGGGCCTGGCTCAAGCCGAGGCCGACCAGGGTGCGACGGCTCATTTCCAGGCTGGAGTAGAAGGTCTCGCGCACCGGCGAGGCGTCCAGGTCGACCAGGCGGTGAACGTGCTGGCGGTTACGTGCGCGGGCGATGATTTTCATGTGCGGATAAAGGCTGCGCACCAGGGCGGCGGTCTTGATATTTATTTCCGGGTCGTCCATGGCGATCACAAAAAACTCGGCTTGGTCGACCTTGGCTGCATGTAGGATTTCCGGGCGCTGCGGGTCGCCGTAGAACACCGGCATGCCGCCGAAGCTGCGGGTCAGCTCGATGGTTTCCACCGAGGTGTCGAGGGCAATGAACGAGATGTTTTGCGCGCGCAGGATCCGCGCGACGATCTGGCCCATACGGCCCATGCCGGCGATCACCACGCGGGGCGCATCGCTTTCGATGGTGCGGTATTCCTCCGGCACCTCCACGGTCTTGGCCTTGTGTTTGAACAGCTTGGGGCACACCAGCAACAGCAGCGGCGTCACCGCCATCGACAAGGTGATGGTCAGCACCAGCACATCGTAAAGGTGCGGCTCGAACAGGCCCTGGTCGCGGCCGATCTTGAACACCACAAAGGCAAACTCACCACCCGCCGCCAGCACGATACCGAGGCGCAAGGCGCTTTCGCGGTTGAGGTCACCCACCAGCCGGCCCACGGCGTACAGCAGCGGCAGTTTCAGGCCGATCAGCAGCAAGGTCAGCCCGATCACCATCAACGGCGTGCTGAGCAGCAGGCTGAGGTTGGCGCCCATGCCCACGCTGATAAAAAACAGGCCCAGCAGCAGGCCCTTGAACGGCTCGATCTGGGATTCCAGCTCGTGGCGATATTCCGAATCGGCCAGCAGCAGCCCGGCGAGGAAGGCACCGAGGGCCATGGACACACCCACCAGTTCCATCAGCCACGCGGTGCCGATAACGACCAGCAGCGCGGTGGCGGTGGACACTTCGCGCAGGCCGGTCTTGGCGACGATGCGAAACACCGGGCGCAACAGGTAGCGCCCACCGATGATCACCACGGCGATGCTGCCCAGAATCTGCAGCACGTGTTGCACGCCCTGGGCTTCGGTCGTCGGGTGATCGCTGCCGGCCAGCAGCGGCACCATGGCGATCAGCGGGATCGCCGCGATGTCCTGGAACAGCAGGATGGCAAAGGCCAGGCGCCCGTGGGGCTGGTTGAGTTCCTTGCGTTCGGCCAGGCTTTGCAGGCCAAAGGCAGTGGAGGACAGCGCCAGGCCCAGGCCCAGCACGATTGCACTGTTCCACGGCTGACCAAATAGCCACAGCGCCGCCACGCCCATCACCACGCCGGTGAGCACCACCTGGGCCAGGCCGACGCCGAACACCGCCTTGCGCATCACCCATAAACGTTTGGGCGACAGCTCCAGGCCGATGATAAACAGCAGCAACACCACGCCCAGTTCAGAAAATTGCGCCACGCTCTGCGGGTTGCCCACCAGGCCCAGCACGGACGGGCCGATGATCACACCGGCAAACAGATAGCCCAGCACGGCGCCCAATTGCAGGCGCTTGGCCAAAGGCACGGTCAACACAGCGGCGAGCAGGAACACCACGGCTGCTTGTAACAGGTTGCCTTCATGGGGCATTGAGATCTCCCAGATCTTTAAAGCGAATCAACAGGGCGTTATTAGCGCCTTTTTTACATTTGGAAACTTGTATTTATGTCGCGACAGTCAATGGATGCTGGCTGTAATCCCATTCTGACAGGGAGTTTACGAAAGTATTAATACCATTTAATTCAATGACTTTTCTGTAGGTCTACTACCGTTTCGACAAATTGGATCAATTGTCACCACGGTCAGGTATCTCGAATTCGATGCGTGTGGGTCAATAAAGTTGAGCTTCTACGCACCCATGGATGAAAGGCTTGGACCACAAGGAGTTGAGCGTGGATAAAAGACTTGCTACTGCCGTTGTACCTCGTATTTCTGCGCTTTCTCTTGCTATTCGCCTCGGCGTAGCGGGGCTGGTGATGGGCCTTGCAAGCCCCGAAGCGATGGCGGCCTGCTCGCCCGCAAGCCCCACGGCGGGTGCCACGGTGACGTGTACGGGGGTGCCGTCGTTACCGCTGTTTCTGAACACCTTCTCGAGTGCGGTGAATGACCTGACGGTCAACGTCAACCCTGGCGCGCAGCTCAACGCAACGTTGGGCGGCATTGCGTTGAACCTGACCGGTAACAACACCACACTGAACAACTCCGGCACCATCGACCCGGCGCTGCTCGGGTTTGTATCCGTGCTCAGTGGCGGTGTGGTGGTGGGCAATACCGCGGCCAGTACGGTGAATATCACCAACACGGCCACCGGGATCATCCGCGGTACCGGCGCACTGCTGGGGCTTAATCTGACTTCGTTGGGTGGTGCGGCGCTGAACGTCACGAATGGCGTCGGTGGCACCACCACCCTCACCAACGCCGGCACCCTCGGCTCCAGTTCGTTGCTGGGACTTACGTTGTTTGCCTCTGACACGCCAGTGGTCGCCGTGCAAGGTGGCGGCCAGGTCAACATGACCAACAGTGGCACGCTCACCGGGCGGGTTGCCTTCGAGGCGTCCACTTTGGGTAATACCTTCGTCAACAGCGGGACCATTTCCGGCGGCGTGTCGATGGGAGCAAACAGCACCAACACCTTTACGGCGGTGACCGGGTCGAGCGTGTCCTCGGGTGGCGGTATCGGCTTGAGCCTCGGCGGCCTGTTGGGCGTAAACCTGACGTTTGCCCCCACCGGCCAGGTGGATGGCGGCGCAAACGGCAGCAACACCTTGATCCTGCAAAACCCCGGCGCCACCGGCAGCAGCGGCACTGGCACGGCGTCCAGCGCCACCTATGTCAACTTCAACAACCTGACCATCAATGGCGGCACCTGGACGTTGCAGGGGCCGTTGGTCAGCGGCAGCACTACGCTCAATGGTGGCATTTCGCAGTTCGATAACAGTGCGACGTTCGGTACTGGGGCAATCACCGCCAATGGCGGGGTTATCGAGGCAACGGCCAATAACCTGACGCTGGCTAACCTGCTCACGCTGGGCACCGGCGGGTTGACCGTCCAGGGCGCCAATACCGGGCTGACCCTGGGCGGCGTGCTCTCGGGCACCGGCGGCTTGACCAAGACGGGCACGGGTCAACTGATCCTCAATGCCGCTAACACTTACACCGGCGCCACCACGCTGTCCGGCGGTTCGGTGCAGTTGGGCAATGACCTGGCGCTGAGCAGCGGCGCTGTCACCGTCACCGCCGCATCGACTTTGCAGGCGCCTGGCACAGTCAGCCTTGCCAACACGTTCACGCTTAACGACAACCTGACGACCGATGTGGCCGGTACGTTGAGCCTGAACGGCGCCATTACCGGCAACGGTGGGCTTACCCAGAGCGGCGCGGGCAGCCTGACGCTCAATGGCGTCAACACCGGCTTCAGCGGCGCCACCAACCTGGGCGCCGGCACCCTGGTGCTGGGCAATAACAATGCCCTGGGCAGCGGCAACCTGAATGTGACAGGTACTGCCAACCTGGACACCAGTGGCGCCTCATTACTGAACAACAATGTCGTCTTGACCGGCGATCTCAGCCTGCTCAACGCCAACCCACTGACCCTGAGCGGCGTGATGTCCGGCGTCGGCGGCCTGACCAAAACCGGCGCGGGCCTGCTGACCCTGGCCGGTAACAACACCCGCAGCGGTGTAACGTCGCTGAACGCCGGCGGTTTGTTGCTCAGCACCAACACCGCCCTGGGGACGGGCGCGCTGAATACGGCTGCGGGCACTTCGCTGGACGCGACGACGGCGGTGACCCTCGCCAACGCGGTCAACCTGGCCGGCAACCTGGGCATTGGCGGCACCGCCGACCTGACGCTGGCCGGTACGATCAATGGCGCTGGCAGCCTGACCAAAAACGGCGCCGCCAATCTAGTGCTCAACGGCGTCAACAACTTCCTGGGCGGCACCACGCTCAATGCGGGCACCCTGACGGCTGGCTCCAACTCAGCCCTGGGTCTGGGTAACTTGACCGTTGGCGGCGCGTCGACGCTGGACAGCAGCGGGGCATTCAGCCTGGGCAACAACGTTGTGCTCAACGCCGGGTTGACGGCCGGCGGTACCAATAACCTGACCCTGGCGGGTGTGCTCAGTGGGGCAGGGCCGCTGACCAAAAGTGGCCTGGCCAACCTGACCCTCAACGGCAACAACACCTTCAGCGGCGGCACCACCCTCAATGCCGGGACCTTGACCCTGGGCAACGCCAATGGCCTGGGCAGCGGCGCCTTGACCGTCGGCGGTGCGGCGACCCTGGACACCAGCGCGTCCTTTGGCATCGGCAATGCCATTGCGCTGAATGCTGACCTTACGGTCGCCGGCAACAACGACCTGAGCCTGAACGGCGTGGTCAGCGGCGCTGGCAACCTGATCAAAAATGGCTTGTCCGACCTGACCCTGGCCGGCAACAACACCTTCACCGGCGCCGTGAACGTGGTCTCCGGCAGCCTGACGTTGCTCAATGCCAATGCCTTGGGCAGCACTTCCGGGGTTAACGTGAGTGCGGGCGCCGGGGTCAACCTGGCCACCGACGTCAGCCTGGCCGGCTTGAGCGGCAGCGGTAGCGTGCAACTGAGTGGCGCCAACAGCTTGACCGTTGGCGGGGTCAACACCACCAGTACGTTTGATGGTGATTTGAGTGGCGCTGGCGGGCTGATCAAGGTCGGCACCGGCACTCTCAACCTTACCGGCATCAATGGCGTCACTGGCAACACGGCGATCAATGCAGGCACCTTGAACCTCAGTGGTTCCCTGGCCAGCGCCCAGGTCAATGTCAACAACGGCGGTACGCTGACCGGTACCGGTTCGTTATTGGGTGCGCTGAACGTCAATAACGGCGGCCATTTGGCCTTGAGCAGCGGCAATACCTTGTCAGCCGGTGCACTGAACATGGTCGCGGGTGGCAACCTGGATGTTGCCCTCGGTGCGCCATCCCTCACTTCCTTGCTCAATGTCGGCGGTAACGTGGCGCTCGCCGGCAACCTGAACGTCACCGATGCCGGTGGTTTTGGCGCGGGCACTTATCGCCTGATCAACTACACCGGCGGCCTGACCGGTGGCCTGACGGTAGCGGGTGTTCCCGTGGGTTATGGCCTCGGCGATCTGCTGGTACAAACCTCGGTCGGCAACCAGGTCAACCTGGTGGTGTCGGCGCCCAATATCCGCTTCTGGGACGGCAGCCAAGCTATCGCCAACGGCGTGGTGGATGGCGGCACGGGCGCCTGGACCGCCGGCGGTACCAACTGGACGTCCGCCGACGGCTTGACCAACTCTCCTTGGTCCAGTGGCTTTGCGGTGTTCACCGGTGCTGCCGGTACGGTCACCGTGCAAGGCCCGCAAGCCTTTACCGGCCTGCAGTTTGTCACCGACGGCTACAGCCTGGTCAGCGGCGCAGGCGGGCAATTGACTGCGATCAATGGCGGCAGTGGCAATGTATCGATGCGTGTAGATCCGGGCGCAACCGCGACCGTCGGGGTCAATATCGATGGCGCCGGCACCTTGAACAAGCTCGACACCGGCACCCTGGTGCTCAACGGCGCCAACACCTATACCGGTGGCACCTTGCTCAATGGCGGCGCGCTTATCGTCGGTAGCAACACTGCACTGGGCGGCGGCCTGTTGACGACAGCGGCCGGGACGACACTGGACAGTAATGCTGCCATCACCTTGGGCAACACGGTGCTCTTGAACGGCGACACCACTGTCGCGGGCGGCAACGCGCTGACCCTTAATGGCGGGATCAGCGGCGTTGGCGGCCTGATCAAAAACGGCGCGGCCACTTTGACCCTGGGCGCAAGTAACACTTTCCTCGGGCCTGTGGCCTTGAACGCGGGTGGGCTGATCCTGGCCGCCAACAATGCCTTGGGCGCTGGCGCGTTGAATGCGGCTGGCGGCACGACACTGGATGCCAGTGCGGCGGTCACTGCCAATAACGCGATCAACCTGGCAGGCAACCTGGGTATAGGCGGCACGGCTGACCTGACCTTGGGCGGTGCAATCAATGGTGCTGGCAGCCTGACGAAAAATGGCGCAGCCAACCTGATTCTCAATGGCGCCAATACTTACCTCGGCGGCATGACGCTGAACGCGGGCACATTGACCCTGGGCAATAACCTCGCGCTGGGCCTGGGCAACCTGACGGTGGGGGGTGCATCGACGCTCGATAACAGCAGCGCGCTGAGCATCGGCAATGGTGCTGTGCTGAACGCTGCGTTGACGGTGGCTGGCAACAATGACCTGACCCTGGGAGGCCTGCTCACGGGCACCGGCGCGCTGGTCAAGGATGGCGCGGCCAACCTGACCCTCAATGGCCTCAATGCCTACAGCGGTGGAACGACCGTCAATGCGGGTACCTTGACCCTGGGCACCGCGACAGCCCTCGGGACGGGCGCCTTGACGGTGGGCGGCGCGGCCAACCTAAACAATGGCACGCCACTGGTGCTGGCCAATGCGGTCAACGTCAACGCCAACCTCACGGTGGGCAGCCTGAATAACAACCTGACGCTGGCGGGTGTGGTGGGGGGGAGCGCCAATCTGATCAAAACCGGCACTGGCGACCTGGCCCTGACTGGCAACAACACCTTCTCCGGCCTGTTCGATGTGCAAGCAGGCAGCCTTACCACCGTGGGTAATGGCGCGCTGGGCGCAGGCGCCGGGGTCAACCTGGGGAGTGGTACGCAATTGAACCTGGGTGGCTCGGCCAGCCTGGGTGAACTCACCGGCAACGGCGTGGCCGTTGTTGGCACCGGCAGCACCTTGAGTGTCGGCAGCAATAACCTCGACAGCACGTTCGGCGGCGTACTCGCCGGGTTGGGCGGTCTTAACAAAATCGGCAGCGGTGCCTTGACCCTCGGCGGTCTCAGCGTGTTGACCGGTGACACCCAGGTCAACGCCGGCAGCCTGCTGGTCAACGGCGCGCTGGCCAGTACCAACGTGAACGTGGCTAATGGCGCCACCCTCGGCGGCACCGGCACCCTGGTGGGGGCCGTCAACATTGCCGACGGTGGCCACCTGGCCGTCAATTCGGGCAACACCCTGACAGTCGGCTCGTTGGTGCTCAATACCAACTCCAACCTCGATGCCGGGCTCGGTGCCCCGTCTACCGGCGGCACGGCGCTGATTCATGTGGGCGGTAACCTGACCCTGGACGGCACGCTGAATGTCAGCGATATCGGTGGCTTCGGCCCCGGTATCTACCGGTTGATCGACTACACCGGCGGCCTGACCAATAACGGCCTGCAGCTGGGCAGCCTGCCGGTGAATATCCCGGCCACCGACCTGGACCTGCAAACAGCGATCGGCAACCAGATCAACCTGCTGGTCAACGGCAACACCACCGTGCAGTTCTGGGACGGTAGCCAGACCACCGGTAACGGCAGCATCGAGGGCGGCAGCGGTACCTGGACAAGTGGCGCCACCAACTGGACAGGCGTCAACGGTTCGTTCAACGCCGCCTGGGCGCCAAACAGCTTTGCGGTCTTCCAGGGCGCGGCGGGTACTGTCAGCGTGGACGGCGCCCAAGCGATTACCGGTCTGCAATTTGTCACCGACGGCTACAACGTGGTCGGCGGCACGGCGGGGGCCTTGACCTTGTTCAACGGCACCGGCGGCAACACTGCCGTGCGCGTTGACCCGAATGCCACCGCGACCCTGGGCGTCACCCTCAATGGCGGCGGTACTCTGGCCAAGCTGGATGCGGGCACCTTGGTGCTCAATGGCGCCAATACCTACACCGGCGGCACCGCGCTCAATGGCGGTACGTTGGTGGTCGGCAATAACAGTGCGTTGGGCAGCGGTGCGTTGACCGCGTCCAATGGCACCACCCTGGACAGCAATGCCGCTGTCAGCCTGGCCAATGATGTGAACGTCAACGGCACGCTGACAGTCGGCGGCAGCAACGCGCTGACCCTGGCCGGCACCGTGGCCGGCACCGGTAGCCTGATCAAAAACGGCATCGCCAGCCTGACCTTGAGTGGCAACAACACCTATGCAGGGCCGACAGCATTGAACGCCGGCGGGTTGATCCTGGCCTCTAACACTGCGCTGGGCACCGGCGCGCTGAATGCGGCGGCAGGCACCACGCTCGATACCAGCAGTGCAGTCACCCTGGCAAATGCCGTGAACCTGGCGGGCAACCTGGGCATTCTCGGCAGCGCCGACCTGACCCTTGATGGGCTGGTCACCGGGGCTGGCAGCCTGGCTAAAAGTGGGGCGGGCAACCTGACACTCAACGGCAACAATGCTTACCTCGGCGGTACGCAGTTGAACGCAGGTGGCTTGGTACTGGGCAATGGTTCGGCACTTGGCACCGGCAGCCTGGCCGTCAACGGCGCAGCGACGCTGGATACCAGTGCCGCAGTGGCGCTGGCCAATAACACCACGCTCAATGCTGCGCTGACCGTGGTTGGCAGCAACGACCTGGCGCTTGGCGGTGTGGTTGATGGCACCGGATCGCTGATCAAGAACGGCACTGCCAACCTGACCCTCAACGGCGCCAATACCTACAGCGGCGGCACCACCCTCGCGGCCGGTACGCTGACTGTCGGCAATGCCACGGGCTTGGGTTCCGGCGCCTTGACCGTCAATGGAGCAAGTACGTTGGACAACAGCGTGCCGCTGGTACTGGCGAACGCCGTCAACTTGAATGCCGACCTCAGTGTGGCCGGTAACAACAACCTGACCCTGGCGGGTGTGTTGGCCGGCAATGCGGCGCTGATCAAAAATGGCGCGGCGGACTTGCTGCTCAGTGGTAACAACACCTTCACCGGTCCACTCAATGTGCTCGGCGGCAGTGTGACCACTACAGGTAACGCGGCCTTGGGCAACACCTCCGGCGTCAACGTCGGCAGCGGTGCCAGCCTCAACCTGGGTGGCAATGCCAGCCTCAATACCCTGACCGGTACCGGCGCGATTCAAGTGGCGGGCGGCAGCACGCTGGCGGTGGGTGGCAGCAACCTCGACAACACCTTCGCAGGCACGCTCAACGGTGCCGGTAACCTGGATAAAAACGGCACCGGCGTGCTCAACCTGAGCGGCACCAATGGGATCAGCGGCGCGGCCAACGTCAATGGCGGCACTTTAAATGTGAGCGGCTCACTGGCCAGTGGCACGGTGGCGGTGAACAACGGCGCGACGCTGGCCGGTACTGGCTCATTAGCGGGTGCGGTGACGGTGGCTGATGGCGGGCACATCGGCCTGAACGCCGGCAGCACGCTGTCGGTGGGCTCGTTGGTGCTGGGTAATAACGCCAACCTGGACGTCGGCCTCGGCGTGCCGGTGGTGGGCGGTGGCAGCGGGCTGCTGAATGTCGGCGGCGATCTGACCTTGGGCGGCAAACTCAACGTCACCGATATCGGCGGCTTTGGCAGCGGCGTCTACAACATCATCAACTACGGCGGGGCACTCACCAATAATGGCCTGGCCCTTGGCAGTTTGCCGGGCAGTGTGATTCCGGGCGATGTGCAAGTGCAGACGGCCATCAGCAACAAGGTCAACCTGCTGGTGACTGCGCCCAATACCACCGTGCAGTTCTGGGACGGCGCCAACCTGATCGGCAACGGCGCCATCGACGGCGGCAACGGCACCTGGGGCACTGGCACCACCAACTGGACCAACGTTGACGGCACCCTCAACCAGAACTGGAACAACAGCTTTGCAGTGTTCCAGGGCGCGGCGGGTAACGTGACCGTGGAGGGCACGCAAAACCTCACCGGCATGCAGTTCGTCACCGATGGCTACAACCTGGCCTCCGGCACGGCGGGCGTGCTCAACCTGGTGAATGGCGGCACCGGCAACACGGCGATCCGTGTCGACCCGAACGCCACCGCAACGTTGGGCGTCACGCTCGGTGGTGCTGGCACCCTGGCCAAACTCGACACTGGCACCTTGGTGCTTAACGGCACCAATACCTACACCGGCGGCACTGCGCTCAATGGCGGCACGCTGGTGGTCGGCAATAACAGCGCGCTGGGCAGTGGCGCACTGACGGCGGCCGACGGCACCACCCTGGACAGCAACGCGGCCGTCACACTCGGCAACGCTGCGGTACTCAATGGTGCACTGGCCATCGGCGGCAGCAATGCGCTGACGCTTAACGGCAGTATCAGCGGCAATGGCAGCCTGCTGAAAAAAGGCGCGGCAACCCTGACGCTCAACGGCGCCAACACCTACAGTGGCGGCACCGGCCTGAACGCCGGGCAACTGACCCTGGGCAATAACGCCGCATTGGGCAGCGGCGCGCTCACCGTCGGCGGCGCTGCGGCGCTGGATGGCAGCACCGACCTGCAACTGGCCAACGCCATCAGCCTGAGTGGGCCGCTGACCCTGGTCGGCAGCAATGCACTAGCGCTTAACGGCGTGGTCAGCGGCACCGGCAGCCTGGTGAAAAACGGCAACGGTGCGCTGCTGTTGACCGGCGCCAACACCTACAGCGGTGGCACCACCCTTAACGGCGGCACCACCACCGGCAACACCAACAGCTTGCAAGGCGCGATTGCCAACAATGCGGCCCTGACCTTCGAGCAAGGCACCGATGGCACCTACACCGGCAACCTTACCGGCGCAGGCGTGCTGAATAAAACCGGCACCGGCGCGTTGCTGTTGACTGGCAACAACACCTTGACCGGCAACACCAACGTCAACGCCGGCAGCTTGCTGGTCAACGGCACCTTGAACAGCGCAGCGGTGCAGGTAGCCAGCGGCGCGACCCTTGGCGGCAGCGGCAGCCTGGGCGGTGCTGTGACGATGGCCGATGGCTCGACCCTCAAGGCCGGGGCGGCGACGCCGCTGTCGGTGGGTTCGCTGGCGTTGTCGTCGGGCACTGCCCTGGACTTCGCCCTCGGCGCGCCTGGCGCATCCACCACGGCGGTGAATGTGGCGGGCAACCTGACCCTTGATGGCACGCTCAACGTTACCGATGCCGGGGGCTTCGGCCTCGGCGTTTATCAACTGTTCCGCTACGGCGGCGCGTTGACCGACAACGGCCTGACCCTCGGCTCGCTGCCGGTCGGCGTGGGTAATCTGAGCCTGCAAACGGCGCTGGCCAACCAACTGAACCTGCTGGTGCAAACCACGCCGGGGCAAATCCAGTTCTGGAACGGTGGCACCACCAACCCTGACGGCACTATCACCGGCGGCAGTGGTACCTGGGGCCCAGGCACCAACTGGACCGATCCAACCGGTACCCAGGGCCAGGCGTCAAATAACCAGTTTGCCGTGTTCGGCGGGCAGGGCGGTACGGTCACCGTGGTCGGTAACCAAGGCTTTACTGGCCTGCAATTCCTTGACCCTGGTTACACGCTGACGGCAGGCGCAGGTGGGACCTTGTCGCCAACCGGTGCCGCAGTGGTGCGTGTCAATTCGGGCGTCACTACCGAAGTGGCTGCGCCAATCGTGGGGGCCGGGTCGATCAACAAACTTGACGCCGGCACCTTGCTGTTGACCGGCGCCAACACCTATTCCGGTGGCACGACCGTCAGTGGCGGTACGCTGGCCGGTAACACGCTGAGCTTGCAGGGTCGCATCCTCAACAATGCGCAACTGTTGTTTGTCCAACCCACTAACGGCACCTTTAATGGTGTATTGAGCGGAACCGGCAGCATTACCAAACAAGGCGCCGGCGCGCTGTTGCTGACCGGCAACCAGCCATTCAGCGGCACGGTGGCGGTGGACCAGGGCGTACTGCAAGTCGGCAACGCGGCCAACCCAGGCGCGGTGTTTGGTGGGCAGGTGACCGTCGCCAACGGTGCAGGCCTGACCGGCAACGGCAGCGTCGGCGCGTTGGTCAACAACGGCAGCGTCACACCTGATAACGGTAAGCTGACGGTGGCCGGTAACTTCACTAATGGCAGTACCGGCGCGTTGAACCTGCTCATCACCCCATCGTCGACCGGCTCCCTGGCCGTTGGGGGTACTGCGAACCTGGGCGGCACGTTGAATGTGGTCAACCTGGCGCCGTACGCCGGCCCGGCCACCTACACGCTGCTCACGGCGGGTGCAGTGAACGGCACCTTCGGCACCACCAATCTGGAGAACCTGGCATTCCTCAATACCGCGTTGAACTACAGCCCTACTCAGGTGGCGCTGGCGGTTAGCCGCAACAACGTCAGCTACGCCAGCGTGGCAGCCACTGGTAACCAACGTGGCGTGGCCGCCGCGTTGGACAGCGGTGCCGCGGTGGGTGGCGCAACGGTGCAGAACGCGCTGCTCAACTCCAATGTTGCCGGGGCGCGCGCCGCGTTCGACAGCTTGTCCGGGGAGATTCATGCCAGCACCGCCAGCGCCATGCTCGAAGATTCGCGTTACGTGCGTGACGCAGTCAACGAGCGCCTGCGTCAGCCCGGCTGCTACCGCGAAGATGACCCACGCAACAGCCTGGCACCCAGCGAAAACCGCCTGAGCAGCGCCGGTTGCCACGGCGAGATGGTCGGCTGGATGCGTGTGTTGGGCACCTGGGGCCACATGGGCGGCGACAGCAACACCGCCAAGCTGGACCGCAACCTCGGCGGCTTCCTGCTCGGCACCGACAAACAAGTGGATGACGCCTGGCGCGTCGGTGTGGCCGCCGGCTACACCCGCAGCGACCTGGACGCCAAGCGCCGCAGCTCCAGCGCCGACGTCGACAGCTACCACTTGATGGCCTACACCGCGTACCAGCAGGAAGCCTTCGCCGCTCGCATGGGCGTGGCATACAGCTGGCACGACATCGAAAGCAAACGCGATGTGGCCGTAGGCGGCGTGGGGCAACGCCTCAAAGCCGACTACAAAGCGCGCAGCGCGCAAGTGTTCGGTGAAGTGGGCTACACCATTGAAACCGGCAAAGTGGTAGTAGAACCGTTCGCCGGCCTGGCTTACGTCAACTACGACAGCGACACGATCAAGGAGAAAGGCGGTTCGGCGGCCCTGCGCGGTGATGCCGATCAGGACGTGACCTTCTCGACCCTGGGCGTGCGCATCGGCCAGACCATCACCTTGGGTAACGGCTCGAAAATCACCCCACGGGGCAGCATCGGCTGGCGTCATGCCTTTGGCGACACCAAGCCGGATGCCGACCTGAGCTTTATCAACGGCGGTGCATCGTTCAGCACCCAAGGTGTGCCGATCGCCAAGGACAGCGCGGTGGTGGAGGCGGGCGTGGACTACCAGATCAGTCAGAATGGCAAGTTGGGCCTGGGCTATTCCGGCCAACTGTCGCGCAACGATAAAGACCATGCGATGACGATCAGCTTCTCCCTCGGTTTCTGATCAAAGCCGAGTATTTTTAACCGCCCGAAAGGGCGGTTTTTTTTTGGAAATATTTCTTAACGCTATTCGATGGTTTGCCAATAGGGCAGGGTTGTTGCTCAGCGTCTGGTCAGAAGGATGTACAAACAATTTCCCCTGGAACCCGGCTGGTAATGCAGTCTTTTCTGAATCTAAAGTATGCCCTTGAGTTTATATTCCTTAGGTGGCATATTCGCATGGATTGGGACGTTGAATACACGGATGAATTCGCAGAATGGTGGGATGAACTGGGCGCAAAGGAGCAAGTCTCCGTGTCCGCCAGCGTAGATCTGCTGGGGCTTTTCGGGCCTGGCCTGGGCTTCCCCCATACCAGTGATATCAAGGGTTCCCGGCATGGCAACCTGCGGGAACTGCGGGTCCGGCACGCCGGCCGGCCCTATCGAGTGCTGTATGCATTTGATCCCCGGCGCTGCGCTGTCCTGCTGATCGGCGGCGATAAAGCCGCACACCCCAGGTGGTACGAGGTGCATGTGCCCTTGGCCGAAAATGTGTACGACATCCATTTGCAAACATTGCGTAAAGAGGCCCGTCACCATGGCTAAAAAATTCGCTGAACTTCAAGCGCGCATGACCCCGCAGTCGCGTGCCGAAGCCGAGCAGCTGTTCCGCCAGCACCTCAAGGAAATGCCCCTGCATGAGCTGCGCAAGGCCCAGCAACTGAGCCAGGAAAGCCTGGCCAAGGCGTTGAATATCAACCAGGCAGCGGTTTCCAAGATGGAGCGGCGTACCGACATGTACATCAGCACGCTGCGTGACTACATCCGGGCAATGGGCGGCGAGTTGGAAATCATCGCGACCTTCCCGGATGGCCAGGTCAAGATCGACAACTTCGCTCACTAAGTCACAGTGGACCACCCCGATGAATCAGCTCCTGGCCATGCGCGCCTTCGTCCGTGTTGTCGATACCGGTTCATTCAGCCGTGCATCCGACCAGTTGGCGCTGCCATGCTCTACCGTCAGCAAACTCATCACTGACCTGGAAAGACACCTGGGTACCCAGCTGATGCACCGAACCACCCGCGCCCTGGCGCCCACGCTTGAAGGGCTGGAGTATTACCGCCATGCGCGACGGCTGGTGGCTGAGCTGGATGAAGTGGACAGCGCCGCACGCGGGCAGATCCTCAAGCCCGGCGGGCACCTGCGCGTGGATGCACCGGCCTCGTTTGCCAATTGCCTGTTGATTCCGGCGTTGGTGGACTTTCATCGTGAGTACCCCGATATCACCATCGCCTTGGGCATCAGCGACCGTGCGGTGAATATTGTCGGGGAGGGCGCCGATTGCGTGATCCGTGCTGGCAAGCTGGAAGACATGGCGATGATCGGGCGCAAGGTGGCGGACCTTGAATACCTGACCTGTGCGGCACCCAGTTACGTGGCGCGCCGGGGTTTGCCGGTTTCGCCCGAAGACCTTGTAAACAACCACCTCAGGGCCGGGTATTTTTTTGCTGGGTCGGGCAAGCCGGAGCCGCTGATTTTTGAGCAGGGCCAGCAACGTATCGAGGTCAACGACTGCGCTTTTTCGACTAACGAAGGCAACGGCCTCAAGGAAATGCTGCTCGCGGGCCTTGGTGTGGGTCAGCACTTTAAGTCGATCGTGCAGCACTACCTCGATACCGGCCAGTTGGTTGAGGTGCTGCCGGGTTGGTCGCGCCCGGCCACGCCATTGCATATCCTCTACCCACCTAACCGTCATCAGAGTGCGCGGCTCAAGGTCTTTACCGAGTGGGTGATCCGCACGTTTGGGGTCAGGGAATAATCGCGGTTACGCGTATCTCCACGCGCATGGTTGGCAGTCCCAGGGCCTCGACGCCGACTTGCGTCCAGATCGGCGCATGGTGGGGCATGTAGCGCCGGTATTGCTGGACCATCGCTTCGTTGACCTCAGGTGCAAACCCACCGACGTGGTAGGAGTTTATGTGAATCACATGCTCCCAACCCGCGCCGGCGGTGGCCAGGGTTCGGTCCAGGTTGTGAAACGCCTGGGCGATTTCTTCACTGAGGTCGGCGGGGATCTGGAACTCATCGTCCCAGCCGCCCTGGCCTGACGTTTCCACGCGGTTACCGATTTTCACTGCTTGGGAATAGTGCAGGTGTTCGCGCATGGTATCGCCGTAGCCTGGGGTGACAAAAAATTCGGGCGTGCTCATGGTATTTCCTCGGTTGAGTACAAGACCCGATGGATGCTAATAGAGCGAATACTCGAACAAAATCCCGAGTTCCTGCCATGACTATCTACCGGTATGCACAATCGGTTTGCGATAAAGCCCGACTGCCAAGCCGCTGATAATCACTGCGATAAAGACCAGATTGGCTGTGGAAACACGCTCGCCCAGTATCAACATCGAACTGGCAATCCCGAACACCGGGATCAATAGCGACAGCGGCGCTACCGTGGACACGGGGTACGCCTTGAGCAACGTGTTCCAGCCCCAGTAAGCAAAGTGCGTGGCCAGGTAAACCTGAAACAGCAGCGACCACACGGCGGTGAGGTCGAGGTTGGCGGGGAGGCTTACGAACGCACCGTCGCCGTGCACCCACCAGGCCATCAGGAACAGCGGGATTGGCGGAAACAGGCTGGCCCAGACCATGAACGAAAAGATTTCTTTAACCCCCGACGTCTTGATGATGACGTTGCCGATGCTCCACGCCAGTGCGCTGAACACGATCATCAGCACGCCGAGCGCAGCGTGTTCGCCTTGCTGGTTGGCGATGATCCCGGTTAGTCCGATCAACGCGAGAAAGGCCCCGGCCCACTGCGCGCCGCGAATTTTCTCCTTGAATAGCACGCAGCCCCAACCCAGGGTGAAAAACACGCTGAGCTGGATGAGCAATGAGGCAATCCCCGGGCTCACCCCAAGCTGGATGCCATAGTTGATCACACCCCACATGCCCAGCCCGAAGATCACGCCATAGGCCGCTACATAACCGAATGGCACGGCGGGGCGCTTGATGACGAACACCAGGGGCAAGGCGGCGAGGGCGAAGCGCAGGCCGGTGAGTAAAAAAGGGTCGATGGCCCGCAGGCCCAGTTTGGTAATGGGAAAATTCAGCCCCCAGGCCAGCGTGACCAACAGGGCAAGTGCCAGGTGTTTCTTGTGCATGGACGTTCCTTCGAACCGGTTGCTTCAAAGGGGTGAAGGTTAGAGCTCGGGCGTATGGCCCGCTTGCTATGCCAGGTCATACTTTGACAAGATCGGGCCATGATTCCGACCTTTGACGACAACGACCCCGAAGCGCTTGTGACCCTGCGTGAATACCCGTGCGGCAGTGTGTTTGCCCGGCATACGCACCCGCGCGGCCAGTTTGCCTATGCTTCCACCGGTGCCTTAAGAATGTTCACCGACCTGGGCAACTGGGTGGTGCCGCCGCAGCGGGCCGTCTGGGTGCCCGGTGGCATTGCCCATGAAATGCACATGCGCGGCGATGTGGTGATGCTCAATACCTACCTCGATGCTCAAGCCGCCGAGCGCGCAGGGCTGCAGGGACACTGCCAGGTTTTCGAGGTGTCGCCACTGCTCAGGCATCTTCTGGAAGCGGCATTGACGTGCGGGGCATCGGCAACGTCCGAGGTGCGGCGGCACTGTGTATTGACGCTGCTGATCGACGAAATCAGTACGCTGTCGGCCTTGCCCCTCAGTGCGCCGCTGCCCTCTGAACCGCGTTTGGCGAGGGCTTGCCAGCGCTTTCTGGACGCGCCTGCGCAAACCGTGTCCCTCGATCAAATGGCGAGTTGGTCGAGCATGAGCCGGCGGACCTTTACTCGTCACTTCCTGGAAAGCACCGGCATGACCTTCGTGGCGTGGCGCCAGCAAGTCTGCCTGCTGGAGGCCACCGCGCAACTCAGCCACGGCGCCTCGATCACCGAGGTCGCATTTGCATTGGGCTTCAGCAGCCCCAGCGCCTTCACCGCGCTGTTCCGCCGTCACCTGGGCGATTCCCCGGCGCGCTACCTGGCCAAGTCCAAGGCCGTGTCGTTGTTCTAAAAAGCTCACACGCTGGTCAGGATTCACCTTGCAGGCGGTCCTGCTTTGTTACTATCGCCGCCCACCGTCATCAGGAGTCACCGGCCCATGCAACACCAGTGGGATGAAATGCACCGCACCCGCAAGCCCACGTTTCTGTTGTGTGGCGAGCCTCAGGGGGATGTGCTCAATCTCTATGTTCACGGTTATTCGGCGTTCTTCAACCGCCAGCAACTGGGCAATTTCACGCAACAACTGGCAAGCATCGAAGGCTCGACCAACCTGATGCTGTTCTGGCCGGCGGGTCACTTTCTGGAAAACCTTTTTGCTCCCTTTAAAGATGTGATTACCGCAATGCTTGGCGGTGGCGGCCTGGGCGCGGCAACCGTGGGTGTGGGCCGTGCGATTGCCTACTTTCTTGACCATTACAAAAGTGTCGAGGCGCGTGTCGATGAAGTGGCCAAGACGCTATTGCCTGAGCTTGCCCATTACCTGCACGGCGAAGCGCTGCCCGTGCGGCGCATCAACCTGATCGGGCATTCCCTGGGCGCGCGTATCCTGGTCAAGAGTCTGCTGGCCAGCCCCGAGGTCGCCCGCCAATTGCCGCTTAACAATGTGTTGCTGATGGGTGGCGCGATCAGTACGTCCAGCCCCTGGGATGAAGTGTCGGCGCCGCTCAAAGGGCGCGTGATCAACTGCTACTCCAGCAAGGACTGGGCGCTTGCCATCAAGCCGGACACCGAGCGCTGCATAGGCCGGTATGCGATCGACGTCACGCCCTCGCTCAAGGCCAAGGTCACCAATGTTCACCTGGCCACCTTCGACCATGCTGCCTACTGGCCGCAGCTGAAAACGGTGGTGCAGTACACCGACCTGCTGCAGGAACGGCGTGGCCTGATCCGCGCTGACCTGCGCAGCAGCGAAGTGCGTTTTGCCGAGGAGGACGTGGAACTGTTCCCCGCGCTGGTGCAGGCGCGGCCGGAGGAGCTTAAGTTTCTGGCTGAGTTAATGGCACAAAAACGCAGTGCCTCGATCGATGCCGATGTACGTGAACCGCTGAAACTGGCCATCGAGCTGCAACGCATGGGCGGTGACAGCTTTATGAACATCGCCCGTGGCCATGGCGTGAGTTATCGCCAGATCGCCGAAGATGTCGCACAGCGGCTGGGCATCAAGTTCGATGGGCCGCTTGAAACCGTGGTGCTGGCAGATATCGAGGCACAGGTCGCGGAAAAGCTCATCGAGCAGTACAAGGACAAACTCAGTCGCGCCGACCGCCAGGCCTTCGACGCCGAGCTTAAGGCGGCCGCGCAAAAAGAGCAGGGCCTGTTCAATCGTATCGATATCGGCCGCTCGGCCACCACCGCCCTGAGCGGCACGGCGTTGGCGGGGCTCACCGGGTTTATCTTGCGGCGCGGCGCGGCCACCGCAATTCCGGTGGTGGGCCAGGCGCTGGCGGCGGCGATGTTGCTGGTAACGGGCGTGCGTGCGTTTTCCGGCCCGGCCTATTCGATCACCACCTTGGCGGTCTTGGTGATTGGCGTGATTCGCCAGCGCATGGAGCGCGAAGCGTTGAACCAGGAGATGGACCTGGTGGTGCAAGTCGTCGAAGCGTTCGACTTGCCCCGGGAGACGGTGATGCGCACGGTCGCGTCGGACTGATAAGCTGCGGCCCTGACTTGTGTGTTTGCCTGGGATACCGCGTGAAATTCAGCCTGCCGAAAATCGCCACTGCCCCGTTCTGCCCGCCGGAAGTGGCCGGCTCCGTTATCGTCGACCCCAAGGCCTCGTTTTTCAAACGGGCGCTGATGTTTGCCGGCCCCGGCCTGCTGATCTCCATCGGCTACATGGACCCCGGCAATTGGGCTACCGCCATCGAAGCCGGTTCTCGTTACGGCTACAGCCTGCTATTCGTGGTGCTGCTGGCCAGCCTGGCCGGGATGGCGGTGCAGTGCCTGTGTTCGCGCCTGGGCATCGCCACCGGCAAAGACCTCGCGCAACTGTGCCGTGAGCGCTACAGCAAACGCTCCGCGCGCACGCAATGGGTGTTGGCGGAAATCTCCATTATCGCTACCGACCTGGCTGAAGTCCTCGGTTGCGCCTTGGCGTTTCACTTGTTGCTCGGCGTATCGCTGACGACCGGTATCGTGATCACCGCGTTCGACACACTATTGATCCTGGCCCTGCAAAATCGCGGTTTCCGCCGCCTGGAAGCGATCATGCTGGCGCTGGTTGCAACCATTGGCGTGTGTTTCTTTATCGAACTGGTGCTGATCAAACCTTACTGGCCGGACGTACTCAGTGGCTTTACCCCGTCACTGGCGGCCATCAGCGATGCAGCGCCGTTGTATTTGGCTATCGGTATCCTTGGCGCCACGGTGATGCCGCATAACCTCTATTTGCACACCTCGATTGTGCAGACCCGCCTGATTGGCAAAGACCTCGCCAGCAAACAGGACGCGGTCAAGCTGGCGCGTATCGACACCATCGGCTCCCTGGCCCTGGCGTTGCTGGTCAACGCCGCGATCCTGGTGTTGGCCGCCGCCGCGTTTTACAAGACCGGCCACACCGAAGTGGTCGAGATCCAGGACGCCTATCACCTGCTTGACCCATTGGTGGGAGGCGCCTTCGCCAGCATCCTGTTCGGCATCGCCTTGTTGGCTTCGGGGCAGAGTTCGACCTTTACCGGCACCATCGCCGGGCAAGTGATCATGGAGGGTTACCTCAACCTGCGCATCCCGTGCTGGCAGCGGCGCCTGATCACGCGCGGGCTGGCGCTGATCCCAGCGTTCCTGGGGGTGTGGCTGATGGGCGACGATGCCATCGGCAAACTGCTGATTCTGAGCCAGGTGGTGCTCAGCCTGCAGCTGCCTTTCGCGTTGTACCCGCTGATCCGCATGACTGACGACAAGCAACTGATGGGGCCCTTCGTTAACCGCTTGCCCACGCGGTTACTGGCGTGGTTTCTGTTTGCGCTGATCAGTGGGGCGAATGCGTGGTTGATTGGGCAGTGGTTGTTTTGACTTAAACGTGTGATCGCTCCAACGCGGTCTACACCAGAATTGCCAAGGATGTGTACTGGGCAACCTGCGGATCGGCCGTCAGCAGTTTCATCGGCTCGCTCATGGCTGCCGCAACGATAAGCCGGTCGAACGGGTCTTTATGGTGGTGCTCAAGATCCTTCACTGCAATCGCGTGTTCTGGGGTGATCGGCAATTCGGTGAAACCGCTCTCCAGGCAGTATTCACGAATTTCATCCAGCTGCACCTCGAGCTTTCCCAAGCCTACCTTGATCGCCATTTCCCAGAAGGTTGCAGCGCTGACGTAAATCTCAGCAGCGTCTTCAATCAATTTTTTGGCTTTATTGGATAGCCTGGGGTCATCACTCAGTGTCCACAGCAGAATATGGGTATCCAATAGCACCCTCATAAAGGGTTGACCTCAAACGCATCCAGCAGGTCATCGGGTAAAGGCGCATCAAAGTCTTCGGGGATAATGAGCTTGCCTTTCATTGCGCCAATCCGGCGGCCTTTGGCCTTTCCTACGGGGACGAGCTGTGCCATCGCACGCCCATGCTTGGCGATGGTGATCACTTTGCCAGCAGCAGCCTCATCGACCAGCTTTGACAGATTATTTTTTGCTTCACCCAGCGGTACGGTAATCATGTGGCGATCTCCATATTTTGGCCAAATATAGCCAAAATCAGCTGAGCTATCAAAGACGGCATGACGACCGGCTTTAGCCGCGCGTTCAGAGCGCGATTGTTTTTGATAAACGAAACCCATGGCACCTCTCCAAAAAAAGATTGAGCCAAAGTCTGCCTGCCATATGCCGTGTCTGAAATAGTGGCCCGAAAAATCAGAACGGGCCTACTTTTCCCACGAGGAATTTTTACCTTCCAATGCTTTTCCAGTGAGAGGGAGGAGCCTCACCGATCCCAATACGGCACCGCTCCAAAACACTCCACAAAATAATCAATCACCGTGCGCACCTTCAGCGACAGCCGCCGGCTGCCTGGCCACAGCGCGGCAATCTGTTGCGGTTCAAGGGTGGTGGCCACGTCGTACTCCGTGAGTACCGCCTGCAAGGTGCCGGCGCGCAAGCCTTCGCCGATCAGCCAGGACGGAAACACCACCAGCCCAAGGCCTTGTTCCGCCGCGTGGGTGAGGGTGTCGGCGTGGTTGCCGGTGATCGGGCCTTTGACGCTGTAAGGCGTCCAGTCGCCCTGGCCGCGGCGGAAGAACCAGCGCTGCTGGCCGGTGATGCCTTTGTAGGCCAGGCATTGATGGTTGGCCAGTTCTTCGGGGTGGCGCGGAGTGCCATGCCGGGCCAGGTAGGCGGGGCTGGCGGCGAGGCGAAAACGCTGGGGCGCGAAGATGCGCGCCTGCATGCTGGAGTCGTTCAGCACGCCGATGCGAAACAGCAGGTCGGTGCCGTCTTGCAGCGGGTCGACGTAGGTGTCGGTTTGCTGGATATCCAACTGTAGCTTGGGGTAGCGACGGCACAACTCGCCCAGCCACGGTGACAGGTGGCGTTGGCCGAATACCATCGGCGCGTTGATGCGCACCAGCCCGCTGGGTTCGCTTTCCTGCTCTTGCAGGGCCTGGCCGGCGGCCTCCAACTGTTCCAGCATCAGGCGCGCATGACGCCCCAGTAGCCGCCCGGCTTCGGTGGGGCTGACCGCACGCGTATGGCGGTAGAGCAATTGCTGGCCGAGCGCCTGTTCCATCAATTGGATTTGCCGTGAGATGGAGGAGGGCGCCAGCCCTTCGCGACGTGCCACTTCGGAAAAGCTGCCGTGATCCAGCACGGCTACAAACAGGCGCAATGCCTTGAAACTCAGTTCATTCAAACCCTGCATCGTGGCTCCGTGCTGTGCGTAATGCGCAAAGGTGTTGTTTGCATGCTCCCATTTATCGCACAAGACGGCCACCGGATAATGCGCGCCATGTTTCGTTTCTTGACGCGCAGGTGATGTATGCAGGCAAGTTCCATCGAAGGCGTGGCGCAGGCCAGGCCGAAAAAAAACCTTTTGCGATTGCTGCTGTTGCCGCTGGTGATTCTGGCGGGCATGGGCCTGTCGGTTGAGGCCGGCTTGCTCGGGCCATTGGGTGTACAGGTCGGGCATTTGTGGGCAACGTTGAGCATCTTTGGCGTCGGTACGGCGATTCTGTTTTTGCTGCTGCTGTTCAGCGGCCCGCAAAAAGGCCCGGCACTCACCGACCTGCCGCGCTGGCAGTTGATCGGCGGCTTTTTGGGACCGATGTACGTGGTGGTGCTGACTTTGGCTACGCCGCATATCGGCATCGCCATGACCATGGTCGCGATCCTCTCGGGCCAGGTCGGCAAGAGCGTGCTGATCGACCATTTCGGTTGGTTCGGCACCGCGCGTAAACGGGTCAATGGCGAACGCTGGATTGCCCTGGCGTTGATTGTGGCGGCACTTGTTCTGATTGCACGGGGTTAAAGCGATGAATCTGATTCTGTTGTTGGTACTGGTGATTGCCGCCGGTGCGGTGCTGAGTGTGCAAGCCGCGATCAACGGCCGGCTGGGCCAGACGGTCGGCGTGTTGCGCAGCAGTTTATTGACCTTTGCGGTGGGCGCAATCAGCACGGCGTTGTTGATTTTCTTCTTCGAACCCGCACAGGCCGTGAGCTTGCTGGACGTGCCCAAATGGCAGTTGACCGGCGCGTTGTTTGGCGTGGTGTACATGATGGTCATGGTCGGCGCAGTGCCCGTGGTGGGGACGGCAGTGGCCACGGTGGCGGTGATCGTCGGGCAGTTGGGCATGGGCATGCTGATCGATAACTTCGGCTGGCTGGGCAACCCGGCCATCGAACTGTCGGGCAGCCGTATCGTGGCAATGCTGCTGTTGGCAGTGGCGCTGGTGTTCATGTACCGCAGCAACAGCCGACTGGCCGATTAACGGCGGTGAACCTTGAAACCTTGCCGGTAGTCACTGCTTAAGGTGCAGCGCCCGTTGCACCTGGACGACCATGCAAAAGGAGTCTGAACATGGCTGATAAAACCTGTGCCTGCCCACACTGCAAATGCGTACTGGGCACCAACGCGGTGATGAAAGACGGCAAGGGCTACTGCTGCCAAGGCTGCGCCGAGCACCATGCGCATGGCGAACCGTGTGCCTCGTCGACCGGTTGCGAGTGCGCCAAGTCTGCCCACGGCTAAAAATCCGCTCGGCTTATCGGGTGGCGGTCATTACCATGGCCGCTCACCCTTGATTGATGTGTGCTTCATGGCCCTGGCCGCGCCTCCCGACCTCACTGATCATGCCGTCCCCGTGCAACCACTGGCGCGCACCTACCCCCGTGGGTTGTATGTGGAGCCACACAGCCACGACTGGGGCCAGTTGCTCTACGCCATGAGCGGGGTGATGTGGGTTGAAACACCGCGCGAAGCCCTGGTAGTACCGCCGCAGCGCGCCGTGTGGTTGCCACCGGGTGTGGAGCACGGGATTCGCGTGGTCTCGGACTTGCAGATGCGCAATATCTACCTGCGCCCAGCCTTGGCGGCGACGCTGGACAGCCAGGTGCAGGTGATTGAAGTCGGCGGGCTGCTGCGTGAGCTGATCGTCACGCTGGTTGATCAAGGCGATAACGGTGATACCGCCTATTACGACGCCGTAGTCGGTCTGGCGCTGTTGGAGTTGCAACGCGCGCGGCGCTCGCAGATCCGCATTGCCATGCCACTGGGGGCGGACCGCCGGTTGATCAATGCCTGCCAGGCAGTGATGGCGGCGCCCTCGCTGGAAATCCCCTTTGAGCAACATGCCGAAGCGGCGGGTGCCAGCGTGCGCACCCTGGCGCGGTTGTTCCAGAACAACCTCGGTATGGGCTTTGCCGAATGGCGCCGTCAGGTGCAGCTAGCCACGGCGGTGGCGGAACTGATCCAGGGCCAGTCGGTGAGCGGCATTGCCCGCTCTTTGGGATATTCGCCGAGCAGCTTCAGCGACATGTTCCGCCGTGAACTGGGTGTGGCACCGTCGCAATACGTCGGTTGAGGCTTTGGCCGAAATCCTGAAGCACTTGGCCGATGCTTCGGGGGTGTGCTCACTACACTGAGCGCATCAACCCACCCGGCGTAAACCCTATGAACTATCCCCTATGAACTATCTCATTTCCCTCGCCATCGGCCTGTTTGTCGGCGTGATCTATGGTGCTCTGGACTTTCGCTCACCCGCGCCGCCTGCCATTGCCCTGGTGGGGCTGATGGGGATGTTGATCGGCGAGAAGCTCTGGCCCATGGGCCGTGAGCTGGTCAGCGGTTGGTTGTCCTGATTTCTTTTTTCACTTCGATGGATATTGGCCATGAAAGCACTGCAATTTTCCGCCACCGGCGACCTCGCCGCCCTCAGTTTCGTTGAAGTCGACAAGCCGCTGCCGGCTGCCGGTGAAGTGTTGGTCCAGGTTAAAGCGGCGGGTTTGAACCCCAGCGACGTTAAAAACGTACTTGGCCGGTTTCCCTACACGACGTTGCCGCGTATTCCCGGCCGGGACTTTGCCGGTGTGGTGGTGGAAGGCCCGCAGCAACTGATTGGCCAGGCAGTGTGGGGCACCGGCCGTGACCTCGGCTTTTTTGCCGATGGCTCCCACGCGCAGTACCTCACGGTGTCGGCGAAAGGCGTGGCGCATAAACCGACGCATCTAAGCTTTGCCCAGGCTGCCAGCCTCGGTGTGCCGTACACCACCGCCTGGGATGCGCTGGAGCGCAGCGGTGTCGGCAAAGGCACGCGGCTGCTGGTGATTGGCGCCAATGGTGCTGTAGGCAGCGCGGCGTTGGCGCTGGCGAAAATTCGCGGTGCGCAGGTGCTGGCGGCGGTGCGCAAAGCGGATCAGGTCGAGGCGTTGCAGGCGCAGGGCTTCGACGCGATTGCCCTGGGCCAACCGGACGCATTGGGCGGGCAGGTGAATGCGGTGTTCAAGGGCGGCGCCGATGTGATCTTCGACACCACCGGTTTCTGGCTGCCGGCGGCTGTCGCCGGTTTGGCCCCGTTCGGCCGCATCGCGATTATCGCGGCGCCGGTTGATGGGCATGTGCAGCTGCCGGCGCTGGCGTTGTACCGCAAGGGCGGCTCGGTGGTGGGCATCAATTCATTGCTCTACAACTGCGAGCAATGTGCGGTGATGCTGGAGCAGTTTGGGCGGTTTTTTGATGAGGGTTCGCTACCGTTGCCGACAGGGTTGCGTGAGGTGGCGTTGGCAGATGGGGTGCAGTGCTACGAGGAAGTCAACAAAGGCAGCGCGGACAAGGTCATCTTCCTGCCTTAATGCGGTTAAAAAGTGTGGGAGCTGGCTTGCCTGCGATGGCGGTCTGTCAGTCAGAGAACTATCGACTGATCCACCGCTATCGCAGGCAAGCCAGCTCCCACATTTTGATCTTCACTGGGTTTGAGGACTGTTTTTGATCGGACGTTTCCCACAAAGGTTTCAGGTTGTCGCTCGGAAGCGGGCTGACTAACCTCACTGCCGTCGCTGCCAATTCAGCGGCCGGATTTGACCGTCCGACTTGTTAACGAATCGCTACGCCCTGTACCAACCTCAGGCGTTTTTTTTATGCCTGAGGTATTGTGTCGCGGCAGTTGTGCGCGGGATACCTTTGGGTATGCCGGGTTCGTTGACAACCGGTCGGTCAACCCGCGTACAGCTGCCACCTTATCCTTGCTTGACCGCGAGCGTTGGCAGCTTCACTTGTCGACGGAGTTCCACCATGATCAAAGACAGCCCCAACCCCCCAGTCCATCAAGACTACGACACCAGCACCCTGCACGAAGTCGCCTACCGCGCGATCAACCACTATCTCAACCCCGGCAAACCCATTCCTGAACCCAGCGAAGGCATCTTCACCGTGCGCGCAGACTTGGGTACGGAAACCTTGCTGGTCAATGCTTCCCAGGATCTGGCTTCCATCAGTGATATCGCCAACCACCTCGCGTTTGAAATCGAGGGTTCGCAACGCAATGTCGCGCTGGGTATCTGCCGAATGCTGGAAGGTGTGCAACTGCTAGTCGACAAGGCGCTGAATGTAGCCCACCCCGTAGCTTGAATGGGGGGCTAAGATCGTTCCCACGCTCTGCGTGGGAATGCATCCAGTGACGCTCCGCGTCACCTTGCATCCTCTATGGCGGGACGCGGAGCGTCCGGGGCGGCATTCCCACGCGGAGCGTGGGAACGATCTCAACATAAGGTCGCGCTGGGTATCTGTCGGATGCTGGAAGGTTTGCAACTGCTGGTCGACAAGGCGCTGAATGTAGCCCACCCCGTGACTTAAAAGTGTGGGAGCTGGCTTGCCTGCGATGGCGGTCTGTCAGTCAGAGAGTTATTGACTGACCCATCGCTATCGCAGGCAAGCCAGCTCCCACATTTTGATTTTTACTAGGCTTCAGGGACGCCTTTTTCCCAGGCCGACCAGTTCTTCAGGATCGCCTGTACCAGCGGATTGCCCGTGCGGTACAGGTTCTCCAACGCCGGTACAAACCCACCCTGGTCCGCATACTTCAGCAAGTTGTCCACCTCGCTGTAGCCCGGATACGGCCGGTCGAAATCGGAACCGGCGCGTACCACGGCCAAGCGCTGAATATCCACCAACCCTTCACGGCTGGCGCGCAGCAAGGCTTCATAGGTGGAGTTGTCTTCCTGCTGGGTGGTGCAGTATTCGCCTTTATTGTCGGTGAGCAACTTGGTCCAGACCTCGGCGCGTTCGCTCAGGCGTGTGCCGGAGAACCAGGTGTTGCCCGCCAAAGTGTCGCAGCGTGTGACTTGCGGCGGCTGGTTGGCCGGCGCGGCCGGGTAGTGTTTACGCCAGGCGCTGGATTCCTTGCTTTCGCTCAGCTCTACCTTTTGCGACAGGGCAAACGCCTTGGCCTGCAACTTCGGGTTCAGCTCGAATACTTCGGTCTTGTAGTCCAACGGTGGTTTTTCGTTGGGGCCTTTGGTGTTGATGCCGATGTAACCGGTTGGCCAGTCTTTAGGCGCATCGCGCGAATCCAGCTCCCATTGGGTGCCGAACTCCACCAGGTAATGCGCCCAGGCGGCGGTGCCGATGGTTCCGTGTTTAGGGCTGATGCCGGCGATCCCGGCAATCAGGAAGTAGCTCTGGCGCAGGTCGAACTTGGGCGACAACGCCAGGGCCAGTGTGGACGCGGCGGCGTTGGTCTGGCCCATGCCGGTCACCAGCAGGCACACGTCCTGGGTGTTGCAGCGGATCACCGGGTATTCGGCCGACAGGCCTGGCACACGGACTTCCTGCTTGAGTTCCAGGCGGTCGATCCAGGTTTGCGCCTCGGGGGCGAACATGGTGATCAGCATCACTTTGGGTTTGATCGGCGCCGCAGCATCGGCCAGCACCACGTGGGGCAAAAAGGCCAGGCCGATGGCCATCGAGAGACGGGTAAGCATGTTCATCTATAGCTCCTTGATCAGAATTGGTAACCGACACCGGCGTAGTAGCCCCAGCCATCCGAGCGGGCGCGGAAGTTGCCTTCGCCAAAATTCAGCTCGCTGCCATCCTCCCAGTTGCCGCCGTTGTGGAAGTAACGACCGACCAGGGTGAAGCGCAGGTGGGTGAACGAATACAACAGCACGTTGGTGGCCACCAATGAATTGGCGGTGCGCGCCGGGTTGTCCTTGTGCAAGTCCGAGCCGAAATCGTAGTTGGTAAAGCCGATGTAGGTCAGCGAGGCACCGTTATCGAAGCTGCTGATGGGCACGATGTATTTCATTTGCGCACGATAGCCGTCCCACGAGTATTCGTTGCTCGCGCCGTAGTTTTCCCATTGGTAACGCCCATAGAAGTTGGCCGACAGGTTGACCCGCGAATGAGTGTCGATGTCGGTGCCCAGGCCGCTGTACAAGGTGTTGGCGCGGTTGGACTTGTTACTGCCGTGGTCGTAGATCCAGTCAAAGGCTACATACCATTCCTTGAACGGACCGATGGCCAAACTGCGGCCGGCCAGGTAGTCGATGGAGATACGCGGCTCATGCTCCATAAATACCGGCGAACCATGGTCCCACGCGCCTTTGTCATTACTGTTACCGATGCCGAGGATTTTCGGCACGTCGATATAGCCATACAGCTCGAACGGGCCTTTGCGGCCGAAATACTCGTATTCCAGGTACACATCATCCTGCGGCTTGGGGCCGAAGCTGATGTCTTTGCTGCCGATCAGGGTCAGGTCCTGGTTGAACCAGTCCGACATGTACACGCCTTTTTTTACCGGGCTGGCTTCCGGGCTTTTGGTTTCAGGGCTGAGGGTTTCGCCCTGTGCTGAGTCATCGGTGGGTTTTTGCTGCGCCAAAATGGGTGCGCTGAGTACTCCCGTAACGGCGGCCAGTAGCAAGGAAACACCAAAACAAGCGGGACGCCTTGAGGTGAGGTGCATTGAAAATCCCTATTCTTACGCGGTTGGAACCCGTTTCTGCGGGTAGTGGTGAACTTGGCGGCCAAGTTCGTTCCGCAAACGTTTGCACGTGGCGTACCAACTTTGCTCAAAGGGTTGAGCAGTATGGAAAAAACAGGGATTAGTCGACCTTTTGGTCAAAATTGGCTGGGTGTCAATTTCTCGATTCGGTTGAATAAATGCATCGCGGTTTCGCGTCGATACTCGCTCGGCGTCTGGTGCATCTCGATGCGAAAGTGCCGGTTGAAGTTGGACAGGTTGGCGTAGCCCACTTCAAAGCAGATGTCCGCCACTGACATGTCGCTTTGCAGCAACAGGCGGCAGGCGCGTTGCACGCGGAACTTGCGCATCAGGTCTATAAACCCGTGACCGGTGTTGCGTTTGAAGAAGCGTGAGAAGCCGGGTTCGCTCATCTGCAGTTGCTGGGCGATGACCGAGAGGCGCAAGTCGCCGGTCAGCTCGCGCATCAGGTAATCGAAGGCTTTGTTAATGCGTTCGGCGCTGCGCGCATCCAGGGTTGGCGCGTAGCAGGGGCTGGCCAGCGCCTTTACCTGCGGCTGGGGTGCATTTTTTAGCGTGTCGAGCAGTTGCAGGAACAGGATCAACCGTTGCAGGCCTTGGGCGTTGCCGATGGCTTCCATCAACCCGGCTGCCTGTACAGCGGTCTGGCCAGTAAATTCAAGGCCGCGCCGGGCCTGTTCGAACAGCGGTTGCAAGTCGCCGAGTTCCGGCAGGGTTTTGCGCAGCGCGAGCAGGGCGGCGCCGTCGAATTGCAGCACCACGTCGCGGCCAGTCAGGTATTCGCCAGGGGCCAGGTCGCCGATCCAGTCGTGGGGCAGGTCGGGGCCGATCAGCGCCACATGCCCGGCGCTGAACGCACCGATATAGTCGCCCGCTACCAACTTGCCACTGCCTTGGCGGATCAGGTGGATCTCAAACTCGGGGTGGTGGTTCCAGCGCGCCAGGTCATACGGGTAGTCATGTTCGAACCAGCGAAAACAGTGGTCCGGCTCGGGCAGGATCACTTCGAGTTCGGCGGGGCGATGTTCGAATAGTTTGTCGCGGCTGACGGGCACGGTAATGCCTCTTATACATTGGATAACGCCAAAATACGCGTACCGGCAATCAGTGCGCTACCCCAGGTTTTGCCCGGCACTGATACTTTTTTGACTTTCAAGTGCGGGTTAAAAAAGTATCAGCAGCGCATTCGCCATTCGTTTGTGAGGCCTTGACCAAGCTGCTGTAATCGCAACTCAACAACAAAAACAACAGGTGGATACCGCCATGCTCAAGCTCCCACACGCGCTGTTCCTGCTGACTGGCCTGGCGCTGGCCATGCCCAGCTACGCCGCCGACACCGTGACCATCGCCACAGTCAACAACAGTGACATGATCCGCATGCAGCGCCTGTCCAAGGTGTTCGAGCAGCAGCACCCGGACATCAAGCTCAATTGGGTGGTGCTCGAAGAAAACGTGCTGCGCCAACGCCTCACCACCGATATCGCCACCCAGGGCGGGCAATTCGATGTGCTGACCATCGGCACCTACGAGACGCCATTGTGGGGCGCCAAACACTGGCTGGAACCGCTGACCGAACTGCCTGCCAACTATGACGCCGAGGATATTTTCCCTTCGGTGCGCCAAGGCTTGTCGGTCAACAACACCCTGTACGCGTTGCCGTTTTATGGTGAAAGCAC
Organism: Pseudomonas sp. OE 28.3; assembly: GCF_014268205.2. Classification (NCBI taxonomy): domain Bacteria; kingdom Pseudomonadati; phylum Pseudomonadota; class Gammaproteobacteria; order Pseudomonadales; family Pseudomonadaceae; genus Pseudomonas; species Pseudomonas sp. OE 28.3. The sequence goes on along the minus strand of NZ_CP077082.1, from coordinate 3,871,416 downwards.
GGTCACCTACTACCGCACCGACTTGTTCAAGCAAGCGGGGCTGAGCATGCCTGCGCACCCGACCTGGACTCAGCTCGGTGAGTTTGCCGCCAAACTCACGGTAAAAGATAAAGACCAATACGGCATGTGCCTGCGTGGCAAAGCGGGTTGGGGCGAGAACATCGCCTTGTTGAGCACCATGGCCAACGCTTTTGGCGCACGCTGGTTCGACGAACAGTGGAAGCCGCAGCTGACCAGCCCTGAATGGACGGCCGCCGCCAACTATTACGTCAACACCCTGAAAAACTACGGCCCGCCAGGCGTCTCCAGCAACGGCTTCAACGAAACCCTGGCGCTGTTCAACAGCGGCAAGTGCGCGATCTGGGTGGATGCCAGCGTCGCCGGCTCGTTCACCACCGACAAAACCCAGAGCAAAGTGGCCGACAGTGTAGGGTTTGCCGCCGCGCCGACCGAAGTCACCGACAAAGGCTCCTCCTGGCTCTATGCCTGGTCCCTGGCCATCCCGGCCACGTCCAAACACAAGGACGCCGCCAAGGCCTTTATTGCCTGGGCCACCTCCAAGGACTACATCCAACTGGTCGCCGACAAAGAAGGCATCACCAACGTACCACCGGGCACTCGCCAGTCCACCTACAGCGAGGCTTACCTGAAGGCCGCGCCGTTTGCCCAGGTGACGCTGGAAATGATGAAACACGCCGACCCTGCGCACCCGTCGGCCCAGCCGGTGCCGTATGTGGGCATTCAGTACGTGACCATCCCGGAGTTCCAGGCCATCGGCACCTCGGTGGGCAAGCTGTTCTCGGCGGCGCTTACCGGCGGCATGACGGTTGACCAGGCGCTGCTTGAGGCTCAGTCCACCACCGAACGCGAAATGAAACGCGCCGGTTACCCTAAGTAAACAGGACTTCCTTATGAAACGACTCGAAGGTAAAAGCGCGCTGATCACCGGATCGGCGCGCGGTATTGGCCGCGTCTTTGCCCAGGCTTATATCGCTGAAGGCGCAACGGTTGCCATTGCCGATATCAACCTGCAACGCGCGCAGGCCACAGCCGCCGAACTGGGGCCACTGGCTTACGCGGTCGCGATGGACGTCACGGATCAAGCCTCCATCGACGGCGCGATTGCCACCGTGGTGGCCCATGCCGGCAAACTCGATATCCTGATCAACAACGCCGCACTGTTCGACTTGGCGCCCATCGTCGATATCACTCGCGACAGCTTTGACCGGCTGTTTTCGATCAACGTCGGCGGCACGTTGTTCACCTTGCAGGCCGCGGCCCGCCAGATGATCCGCCAGGGCCACGGCGGCAAGATCATCAACATGGCCAGCCAGGCGGGGCGGCGCGGCGAGGCATTGGTGGCGGTGTATTGTGCGACCAAGGCGGCGGTGATCAGCCTCACGCAGTCGGCGGGTTTGAACCTGATCAAGCAGGGTATCAACGTCAATGCCATCGCGCCGGGCGTGGTGGATGGCGAGCACTGGGATGGCGTGGATGCGCTGTTTGCCAGGCATGAAGGGCTGGCGCCTGGCGAGAAGAAACAAAGGGTTGGGGCCGAAGTGCCGTTCGGGCGCATGGGCACGGCTGAGGATTTGACCGGCATGGCGATCTTCCTGGCCTCCAAAGATGCCGATTACATCGTGGCCCAGACCTACAACGTCGACGGCGGTAACTGGATGAACTAGGTCAAGTGTGGGCCTGGCTTGCCTGCGATGGCGGTCTATCAGTTGCAGTCTTGCTGCCTGACCCACCGCTTTCGCAGGCAAGCCAGCTCCCACCTTTGATCTTTGAGCTTCTTGGACGGCAACACTGTGCTCAAAAAAGTAAACAAAGTGTTTGTGGAGGCAGCCGTCCCTCATGTCTACTTTTACCTGCACCTCACAGGAGTGCCGCCATGCCCCTTGCGAAAACTGCCATTGCCTCATTCGACGTCGACCCTCAAAAGAGTTTCACGCCGCTGTGCCCCAATGAACTGCCGGTGGCCGGTGGCGACCAGATCGGTGCCGAACTCAACTACATGGCCAGTCTTGCCGGTTACCGTGTCGGCAGCAAAGACGCACATACCCCGCAAGCACCGTGGGTGGTCACGCAACCTGGCGACATGCTCAAACCCACCGGCCTTGAGCATGCCGACCTTACCTGGCTCAGTCATTGTGTGCCGGGCACTGAAGGCTTCACCTTGCTCGACGAATTACCCACCCCGTATGACTACGACTACTTCATCTGGAAGGGCGTTGAACCCGACCTGCATCCCTATGGCGCCTGTTACCACGACCTGCACGACAAGCTGTCCACGGGGGTTATCGAGTACCTCAAGGCCCAGGGCGTGCGTCGCGTGATCGTGGGTGGCCTGGCCCTGGACTTCTGCGTCAAGACCACCGCCTTGCAACTGCTCAAGGCTGGCTTGGAAGTGGTTCTGCACCTGCCGGCGTGCCGAGGCATCAGCGAGGCGGGTGGTGCGGCGGCGGTAGAGGAGTTGCTCAATGCCGGTGCAGTCATCAGCCGTAGTCGCGAAGAGCTGAGCGCGATGGCCACGCGCTAACTGCAGGCCCGGTAACGTGCTGTGCCGGTGTTTCGCGGCTAGAGCGGTAGTTCTGCGCGTTAAAAAATGAGACGCGTCCTACATCACTCGCTGGGAGTTACTGATTACCCTCTACGCTTTTGCACAAGCGGCCTTGTCTGGCCGGGGGGCGCTATCGCGTGAGGGAGTCAACTGCAAACCGTGTTGCCCGGTTCCTGCCGGAATTTATGCTTATGGTCGTTGTAAGCCTGCTTTCAGGCGGGGCCGCTACCTTTCTGGCGAGCACCACCTATTTGCGCCGCCTTGGCCCGGCGATGCAAACCGGATGTACCGTTGCGCTGTTGCTGGGCTTGATGATTTTATCTGGCCTTGGCCATTGGATGCTGGCACGCGGGCGCGTTGCGTCCTCTGGATGGCAGACGGGCTATTTTGTCCTCTGCTTGATAGTGGTGACACCGACCATTCAATACCGGCCCCACGCGCTGGCTTATCTGTTGGGGGTTGTGTTTCCACTGCTGGGAATACTTCTGCTAAACACTTACCGCTATCACGACATGCGACTGAAACTGGCAAACATTCGCTGCCCGTAGCTCCCGCGCAGTCACGCGGGAGCACACCAGGCCTGCCCGCTACCGCTCGATCGAGCGGCTCCACCGCGCATTCCACTCCGGCCGCGCCTGGTTCACCTGGTCCCAATCAATCGAAATCGCTGTCTGCAAGTAACCTTGCATGGCCTCCACCCGCGCGCGGGTTTTGTCGGTGGTCGGCGTAGTCGGATTCGACGGGATCTGGTCACCTTCTTCCAGCGCCGGCGCCTGGGCTTGGGCGGTCAGCAAGAAGGCCGCAAGTTTCTGTGCCAGTTCCGGCTGGTCATTACGCGCAATGACACACTCGGCCACGTTGAGCACCACTGCGCCTTCCTTGGGCTGGGCGTATTCCATCGGGATGCCGAGCAATTGCTGCGTGGTCACTTGAGTCGGGGTGAGCGGGAAGATCGCCGCTTCGTCGGTCTGTACCATCTCGGAAATCTTCGCGGAACTGGCGATGTACTCCAGCACGTTGGGGCCGATGGTTTTTGGCCAGGCCTTGAAGCCCGGCTCCACGTTGGTCTCGGAGCCGCCCTGGATGCGGTTGAACATCAAGAAGCCGTGCAGGCCGAAGGTGGAGGAGGCCAGGGACTGGAACACCACCTTGTCCTTGAATCGCGGATCGGCCAGGTCCATCCATGAGGTGGGCGCGGCCCAGCCTTTTTCCTTGAACATCTTGGCGTTGTAGCCCAGGCCCGTGACGCCCAGGGTCACGGCGACCGCTTCATCCTTGATTTTGGCCTTGGCCGGGATCTGGTCCAGGGTCGGGTTGGGTGTGAGTTTTCCGCACAGGCCCATGGAAATGGCGCGGTACATGATGCCGTCGTCGAGGAACATCACGTGCATCTGCGGGTTGTCTTTGTTGGCCTGGACCTTGGCGAGGATGTCCGACGAGGTGCCGGGCACAATCACCACCTTGACGTTATTGGCCTTCTCGAACGCGGGCAGCACCTTGTCGGCGTACACCCGTTCCATGGTGCCGCCGTTCATGCCCAGGTACAGCGTCGGCGCGGCATGGGCGGTGGCGGTGAGCAAGGCGAGGGGCAAGCAGGACAGCGCGATACGTGGGTTCATGGGGTTTTTCCTCTCAGGCTTGGAAACGACGAATGGAAAACGCTTCGATGGGTTGGCGGCTGGCGCCTGTGCAGACGATCTCTGCCAGGGCTTCACCGACGGCGGGGCCGAGCTGGAACCCGGCGCCGGCAAAGCCGAAGCCGTGGAGCAGGCCAGGTTGGGTGCTGCTGGGACCGATCACCGGTTCATGATCGGGCAAGTAACCTTCGGTGCCGCTCCAGGTACGAATCGCCTGGGCACCCTTGAGAAACGGGTACAGTTCGCCGGCATTGCGCAGAATCTCCAAAACTGCCGCTTGCCCAGGGCGCGCCGTCAGCGGGCCAAGGGCAAAACCACGGCCGCCGCCGAGGATGCAATTGCCACGGGCGACTTGGCGCGCATAAATCCCGCCGCCTTCAACGCCGGTGCTCACGTTCATCACCACCGGCAGCGGCTCGGTCACCAGCATCGCCGGGTGTGCCGAGGTGATCGGCACCGGCTCGCCAAATTGCGCGGCGAGCGTGCCGGCCCAAGCGCCCGCGCAGTTCAGCAACCACGGCGCGTGCAGGTGCAGGCCATTGGCGCAGCGCACCTCAAAGCACTGGCCGTCATGTTCGATCTGAGTCACTTCGGCCTGCTCGTGCACCGCCGCGCCAAGGCGCTGCGCCGCACGGGCGAAAGCGGGCGACACCAGGCGCGGGTTGGCATGCCCGTCTTCAGGGCACAGCGAGGCGCCCACCGCGATATCCCCGACCCAAGGGAAGCGAGCGCGCAGTTCGGTGTAATCCAACAACTGCAAGCCCAGGCCAAAGCCACGGGTCTGTTCGGCATAGGCTTGCAGCGCGGCGAAATCCCCATGGCTGCGCGCCAGTTTCAAATGCCCGGACCGCACATACTCGCCGTCGATGCCGATCAACCCCGGCAGGTCGGCCCACAGTTCATGGGCGCGTTGTGACAGTGGCAGTTGATGCAAGGGGCGGCCCTGGCGGCGCACACCGCCGTAATTCACGCCGCTGGAGTGCGAGCCACAAAAGTCTCGCTCCACCAAGGCCACACGCTGGCCTTTTTGCGCGAGCATCAACGCCGCCGAGGCGCCGACGATGCCGCCACCCAACACGATCACGTCGATCATGGCTGCACCTGCACACCAAACGGCAGCGGCTTGATCGGCGCCTGACCGCGCAGGCGGCCAACGTCTTGTATGGCGCGACCGCTGCGTTCGGCCACAACCTCTGCTGCCGCCAGCCCACACATGCGGCCCTGGCAGCGGCCCATGCCGACCCGGCAATGGGCTTTGACCCGGTTGATTTCCCAGTGGCCTTCATCGACGACGGCGCGTACGTCGCCGACGCTGACTTCTTCGCAGCGGCACAGGATTAACTCATCCGGCGCCTGTGCAGCCCATTGCTCGGGGAAAGGGAACGCAGTTTCCAGCCCATGGCGAAAGCGCTGGATACCCGCCAGTTGCTGCTCAAGCAGCGTTGGGCGAAGCGGATCGATGGCAATGCCTGAATCTTCCAGGACCGCCAACGCCGCACGTTCACCGGCCATCTGCGCGGCATCGGCGCCCATGATCCCGGCCCCGTCACCGGCCAGGTACACGCTGCTGACGCTGCTGCGCCCGGCACTGTCGCGCTGTGGCAGCCAGGCGCGATTCAAGCTGTTCCAGGCAAATTCACAGCCGAGCAAATCCGCCAGTTGCGTCTCGCTGCGCAGCGCATGGGCGAACGCCACGGCATCGCATTCCACTACGTGCTTATCCCAGCGGATGCCACGCACCCGTTGCTCGCCGTCGATTTGCTGGAGCGTCGCGCCCTGATACACGGGAACCCCATGGGCAGTGAGCCAGGCACGGTAATAAATGCCTTTGGCCAGGGTCGCCGGTTGCCCCAGCAGCGCCGGCAAAGCACGGCACTGGGCACTGAACGGCGCGCTGTCGAGCACCGCCACCACCTTGGCCCCGGCCTTGGCGTATTGGTACGCGACCAGATACAGCAACGGCCCGCTGCCACACAACGCCACGCGCTCTCCGATGGCGCAGCCCTGATATTTCAACGCGATTTGCGCAGCGCCAAGGCTGTAGACACCAGGCAAGGTCCAGCCGGGCACCGGCAGAATGCGGTCGGTGGCGCCGGTGGCGACGATAATCTGCGCGTACTCCACGCTTTCGGCGTAGCCGTTAGTCAGCATATCCAGGCGACCGTCCTCGGCATTCCACACCAGGGTTTCGGGCCGGTAGTCGATCAGCGGCGCCAACTCATCCAGTGTGCGGTGTACGGCCGTAGCCTTGCCCGCCTCAAAGCCATACAGCTGCTTGGCCGAGCGCTGAAAATTAGCCGGTTGGCGCCGGTAAATCTGCCCGCCGCCGCGCAGGCTTTCATCCACCAGGCAAGGCTTGACGCCATGGTCGAGTAAGGTGCGCGCCGCGCTGATGCCCGCCGGGCCTGCGCCCACAATCACGATCGGTTTCATGCCTGACGCCCCGGATCGCGGCTGATCGCCTGGCCCTCTTGCAGCAGCGTCGAGCAAGCCCGCACACGGCGCCCATCCTCCAGCCGCACCCAGCAGTCCTGGCACGCGCCCATCAGGCAGAAACCGGCGCGGCGTTCGGCGCTGAAATCGCTGCCGCGCAGGTGCTCGGCGCAGGTCAATATGGCGGTGAGCAACGTGTCGCCCAGCAAACCGGTGGCCGGTTGCCCGTCGAGGGTGAAGGCCAGGGCAGGGCGCCGGGTTTCGGCCAAGCGTTTGAACAAGGCCATCAATGTTTCCCCACCAGTACGCGGTCCAGGCCATACACCCGGTCGAGCAGGATCATGGTGGCTGCGGTGAGTGCAATGACCAGCGCCGAGACCGCCGCCATCATCGGGTCGATGGACTCGGTGGCGTACACGTACATGCGCACCGGCAGGGTTTGCGTGGCTGGCGAGCTGACAAAAATAGACAGCGTCACTTCATCGAAACTGTTGATGAACGCCAGCAACCAGCCGCCGGCCACGCCCGGCAGAATCATCGGTAAGGTGATTTGACGGAACAGCGTGAAGCGCCCGGCACCCAGCGATTCGGCGGCTTGCTCGGCACTGCGATCAATCCCGATGGCCGCCGCCAGCACCAGGCGCAGCACATACGGCGTGATGATCACCACGTGCGCCAGCATCAGCCAGGTGAAGCTGCCATTGACGCCCATCAGCGCAAACAGGCGCAGCATCGCCACGCCCAGCACCAGGTGCGGAATGATGATAGGCGAGAGGAACAACGCACTGAAAAAGTTGCGCCCCGGGAACTGATAGCGGCTGATCGCCAAGGCGGCGGGCACTGCAATCAACGTGGCCAAGGTGGCGGCGGTAAACGCCAGGATCAGGCTGTTGTAGAACGCCTGGATAAAGTCGGCACGCTCGAACACCGCGCGAAACCAGCGCAGCGAAAAGCCCGAGGTGGGCAGGCTCAAGGTGTTTTCCGGGGTGAAGGCCACCAGGCACACCACCACCAGCGGCGCCATCATGAACAGCACCACCACACCATGAAAACCGAGGGCCAAAGGACCGTTTCTGGACATGCGCTTAAACCCCCAGGGACTTTTTGTAGCGGCCTTCGACCATGCGGTTCCAGCTCAGCATGATCAGCAAATTGACCAACAGCAGCACCACCGCAATGGTCGCGCCCATGGGCCAGTTGAGTTCCGAGAGGTACTGGTCGTACACCACGGTGGCGACCATTTTCAGGCGGCGTCCGCCGAGCAGGCCGGGGATCGCAAACGAACTGGCGGCCAAGCCGAACACGATCAAGGTGCCGGACAGCACGCCCGGCATCACTTGCGGCAATACGATCTTGCGCATCACCGTGGCCTGGCTTGCGCCCAGCGACAACGCCGCCTGTTCCGCCGACGGGTCGAGCTTTTGCAGCGAGGTCCATACCGGGATGATCATGAACGGCAGCATCACGTGCACCAAGGCGATCACCACGGCGAACGGCGTGTACAGCAGCTTCACCGGGCGCCCGCCGAGGAATTGGATGACTTGGTTGACCAGCCCATCGGCGCCGAGCAACAAGCTCCAGCCGAAGGCGCGCACCACCACCGAAATCAGCAGCGGCGTGAGGATCAAAATCAAAAAGATTGAGCGCCACGGCGTGCCCATACGGCTGAGGATGTAGGCTTCGGGTACGCCGATCACCACGCACAGCAGGGTCACCAGGGCGCTGATCCAGAAGGTGCGCCAGAAGATCTCGTAGAAGTACGCATCGCTGAACAGCGACAGGTAGTGGGCAAAGGTCCACTCACCAGCCTTCACGCCCACCTGGTAGTCGAACACGTTGAACGACAGCACCAGGGTCATGAGCAGCGGCAGGATCAGCAGGCCGCTGAACAGCAGCAGCGCCGGCAGCGATAACAGATAACCGCGGCTCATGCGCGCACCTCATCGGCCGCCAGCACACGCAGCAATTCGGCGTGCCAGTCCAGGCCCACCGGCGCGCCGCAGCCGAGCGGCGCGCTGCCGTCATTGCTGCGTACCACGGTAATTTCGCCCAGAGACGTTTGGATGCGGTAGAGCCATTGGCTGCCGAAGAAATAACTGTCGAGTACCTTGCCCTGCAGGCGGCCTGCGCCGGCATCCACCAGCTGGATTTTTTCCGGGCGCAGGCTCAGGACCAGTTCGCCTTTGCCGCCGACAAGACGCACTTGCGCAGTGCCGAATTCGTCATAGTCACCGGCCAGCAGGTTGGCCTTGCCGACAAAGTCCGAGATAAACCGCGTACGTGGGTGTTCGTAGAGCTTGTAGGGCGCGTCGATCTGGGTCACGCGCCCGGCCTGCATCACCACCACGCGGTCGCTGATCGACAGCGCTTCGGCCTGATCGTGGGTGACCATCAAGGTGGTGATGCCCACGGCGCACTGGATGCGGCGGATTTCAAACTGCATTTCTTCGCGCAGGTTGGCATCGAGGTTGGACAGTGGCTCATCGAGCAGCAGCACGGGCGGCTCGATCACCAGCGCACGCGCCAGGGCCACACGTTGGCGCTGGCCGCCGGACAATTCACGCGGGTAGCGCTCGGCGTGCGGGGCCAGGCGCACCAGTTCCAACACGGTTTTGACTTTGCTGGCGATTTCGGCGGCCGGCACTTTGCGCATCTTCAGGCCGAAGGCCACGTTGTCACGCACGCTCATGTGCGGGAACAACGCATAGCTCTGGAATACCACGCCCAAGCCACGGCTGGCGGGTTTGGCGTGGGTGATGTCGCGGCCGTCGAGCAGGATCTGCCCGCCGCTCACGTCCACAAAACCGGCGATCATTTGCAGCGTGGTGGTTTTGCCGCAGCCCGAAGGGCCGAGCAGGGAAACGAACTCGCCTTTTTCCACCGCAAGGTCGGTGGCGACCACAGCGTCGACGGCGCCGTAGCGTTTGCTCAAGGCGTTGAGTTGGAGAAAAGCCATGTCTGCGTTCCACCTTTTTTGAGACGCGTCGAAACGCGCTTTTTTGTTTTGGGCAGATGCGAAAAGAGTGTTGCGGGTGCGTTGGCGCTCGATCTCACGTCGGCTGCTCGTTGTTGTTCATTTCGCCCCTGTGGACGCAGATTAGGACGAAGACTAGGATGGGCGGAAGATGGAATTTCACTGAACGGACTATTATTTTCAATTTTATTCATTCAACAGAATGTATACCGAGATTAAGTGTTATGGATTCCACTGAGCGGAATGAAAACGGTAAGGAAGTCGGCGCGGGGAGCGTCTCTCGGCTGTTTGCGTTATTGCGCACGTTGGGCGAAGTGCCCGAAGGCGGTGAGCGCGTGACTCAGCTCGCGCAGCAAGTCGGGCTGTCGCAACCCACCACGCACCGGCTGCTACGCAGCCTGATGGAGGAGGGCATGGTTGAGCAGGATGCGCGCAGTAAGCGCTATCGCCTGAGCCTGGAGTTCTTCGCCCTGGCGGCCAACGCGGGTAAGACTGGTAATTTGCGCGATCTGGTGCGCCCGAGCATGTTGCGCCTGAGTGCTTCATTGGGCGATTCGCTGTTTTTGCTGGCGCGCAGCGGCTTTGATGCGATCTGCCTGGACCGCAGCGAAGGGCCGTATCCGATTCGCACCTTCACTGGCGATATCGGCGGGCGCGTGGCGCTCGGCGTGGGGCAGGGCAGCCTGGCGATTCTGGCGTTCTTGCCGGAGGAGGAGCGTGAGACGGTGATTCGCTACAACCTGCCACGCCTCAAGGATTTTCACCTGTATGACGAGGTGTTGTTGCGCTCCGAGGTCGAGAATGTGCGGCGTCTGGGTTATGCGGCGCGTAACACCGGCGTGCTCGAAGGCATGGCCGGGTTGGCGGTGCCGATTCTGAATCGCGACGGGCACGCGGTGGCGGCGCTGAGTGTGGCGACCATCAGTGACCGCTTGGGGCCGAGCCGGTTGCCGATGGTGGTGGAGTTGCTCAAGCGCGAAGCGGCGGCGATCGGGCCACGGATCAACCCGTTTGATCCGACGTTGCGTCGGCCGTCGCAGACCTTTGGTGGCTAGCTCATCTCAACGCAATGAAGATCCGCTTTTGTGTGGGAGCTGGCTTGCCTGCGATGGCGGTAAACCAGTCGCCGAAGATGCAAGCTGCCAAATCGCAATCGCAGGCAAGCCAGCTCCCACAGGTTCAGGTTGCAGCTAACGCGACAAGTGTGTGGCCGCGCCGACGGTTTTTACCGCATCGGTTTGCGGATTATTGAAATACAGTTAATATAATCCGGGTAAAATAAATATCGCCCGGGTAATAATCAATGCCTATTCAAAATACAGCAGTCTGCACTGCCTTTGTCCGTCACCAACGCGTGGCAGCCGGCGCCTATTCCCAGGTGGCCGAAGCGCTGGCGGGCCTTGACCTGCCCACCGGCAGTTTCCTGGTCTTCGACGATGCCACCGGCACCCAGGTCGATTATCCGTGGCCTGCGGATTATGCGCCTGTCCAAGCGGCACCGGCCCAAGTCGATGAAGCCCCTCCCGCGACGCCTTCGGTCGGGCGTCCCAAGCTGGGCGTGGTTGCGCGGGAAGTCACTCTGCTGCCGCGCCACTGGGAATGGCTGGGCCAACAACGTGGCGGCGCGTCGGCAGCGTTACGCCGGTTGGTGGATGAAGCGCGCAATGTTCACGCAGCCCATGATCAAATGCGCCAGGCTAAAGAAGCCAGCTATCGTTTCATGAGCGCCCTCGGCGGTGACCTGCCAGGGTTTGAAGACGCGTCACGGGCGCTGTTTGCCCATGATGGTGCTGACTTTTCCCATAAGATCGCGCATTGGCCGGTAGACGTGCAGACGTACCTGGCCTGGCTATCACGCAATGCCTTTACCGCATAACAATAATTCAAGGATTCAAACCAGCATGGACGTCACCCCAAAGCGGCCGTTGTGGCAGATCTACCTGATGTTTTTGGCACCCATGGTGCTGTCCAACTTCCTGCAAAGCTTTTCCGGCACCCTCAACGGCATCTATGTCGGGCAGATGCTCGGCACCCAGGCGCTGGCGGCGGTGTCGGGGATGTTCCCCATCGTATTTTTCTTTATTGCGTTGGTGATCGGCCTGGGGGCGGGCGCTTCAGTGTTGATAGGGCAAGCCTGGGGCGCCCAGGAAACTGCGATGGTCAAGGTGATTACCGGCGCCACCCTGACACTTGGCGCGCTGGTGGGCTTGATCGCGGCAGTGCTGGGCAGCCTGTTCGCGCGCCCGGCGTTGCAGGCGTTGGGTACGCCAATCGATGTGCTCGACGACGCAGTGGGTTATGCCCAGATGATGATGTTGATCATGCCGCTGCTGCTGGTGTTTATCCTCTACACCCAGCTGTTACGGGGTGTGAGCGATACGGTTTCGCCGTTGCTGGCGTTGATGGTCTCGACCCTGGTCGGCCTGCTGCTGACCCCGGCGCTGATCCGTGGCTGGATCGGCTTGCCACCCATGGGGATTCAGAGTGCGGTGTATGCAGGCTTGGTGGGCAACGCGGCGGCCATGCTGTTTCTGATTTTGCGCCTGCGTCATAAAAGCCATGTGATGGCGCCGGACCGTGAACTGCTCGCGGCCTTGCGCCTGGACCGGGCCATCCTCGGCAAGGTCCTGCGCATCGGCTTGCCAACCGGCTTGCAGATGGTGGTGTTGTCGCTGTCGGAGCTGGTGATTCTGGCGCTGGTCAACGGTCACGGCTCACAAGCTACGGCGGCCTATGGCGCGGTGACGCAGATCGTCAACTATGTGCAGTTCCCGGCGCTGTCGATTGCGATCACGGCCTCGATCCTCGGTGCCCAGGCGATTGGTGCCGGGCGCCTGGAGCGTATCGGGCCGATCCTGCGCACCGGGCTTGTGATCAATCTGTGTCTCACCGGTGGCTTGATCCTGTTGGGTTACTTGTTGTCCCACTGGTTGCTGGGTTTGTTCATCACGGACGACGCGGCGCGGCTCAATGCCGAGCACCTGCTGCATATCATGCTGTGGAGCATCCTGGTATTCGGGTTCCAGGCGGTGATCGGCGGGATCATGCGCGCCAGCGGCGTGGTGTTGATGCCGGTGGCGATTTCGATCTTCTGTGTGCTGTGTGTCGAGTTGCCAATGGCGTATCTGTTCAACGCGCACTTCGGCCTGGAAGGCGTGTGGATGGCGTTTCCGGTGACCTACCTGGCGATGCTGGTGTTGCAGACCGCCTATTACCGCTTGGTGTGGCGCCACAAGCAGATCAAACGGCTGGTGTGACAGGTTGCTTCAGGCCTTGCAGTAACAGCTCCAGGCCCTGCAAACCTTCTTGCAGACGCACGTGTGGGTGTTCGTCACGGGCGATCCACAGGGCCGTGTTGACCAGGCTGCCATTGATCAACTGGGCCAGCGCGACGCTGGGGGCTTGCTGGATGACACCGGCCTGCATCATCGCCTCCAGCAACTGGCGCAGGGATTCCACGCATTGTTGCTGGGAGCCGGTATCACCGAGTACGGCAGGCGCATCCTGCAATACGATGCGTTGGATCTCGCCATCCTGGGCCATGCGCAAATAGGCGCGGCAGCGCTCACAAAAGCCGCTCCAGGGCTCCTGCGCCTGGTCGCTGATGCCTTGCAGGCGCGCGTCCATCTCCGCGTCGATCTCGGCGACCACCGCCGCCAATAAACCTTTCTTGTCGCCGAAGTGATGGTACAACGCACCGCGGGTGAGGCCGGCGCGCGCGGTAAAATCATCCATCGAAGTGTTGGCGTAGCCTTGGGTAGCGAAGGCTTGGCGAGCGCTGGCGATCAGCCGGGCACGGGTGGCGTCGATCATTTCGGTACGGACTCGGCTCATGGGTAAGGCTCGCGTTATCTCAGTGAGTGATTGACATACGCTGCGTATGTTACGCATGATTTGTCACATACGCACCGTATGTATTTTGCCTTGATACCTGCAAATCGCAAGTTTCAAGAGTTGAGGAAGAGGTTAAGCAGGATGGCAAATCCCTACGCCGAGTTATTCCAGGCCCCAGGCAGCCGGGCGTTTGTACTGGCGGGCATGCTTGCGCGCATGCCGATTTCGATGACCGGCATCGGCCTGATCACCATGCTCTCGCAAGTGCATGGCGGCTATGGCCTGGCAGGCTCGGTGGCGGCAGTGTTTGCCCTGGCGACGGCATTCTGCGCGCCGCAGGTGTCCCGCCTGGTGGACCGCTATGGCCAGGGTCGGGTGCTGCCGGTTGCGGCGCTGATCGGCGGCGGAGCGTTGTTGCTGCTGTTGCTGTGCACACGCTTGCAGGCGCCAGCCTGGACGCTGTTTGTGTTCGCCGCACTGGCTGGTTGCATGCCGAACATGTCGGCCATGGTACGGGCGCGCTGGACCGAGCTGTACCGCGGCCAGCCCAGGCTGCAAACCGCGTTTGCTCTGGAGTCGGTGCTTGATGAGGTGTGTTTTATTATTGGCCCGCCGATTTCGGTGGGGCTGTGCGTGGTGCTGTTCCCAGAAGCGGGTCCATTGGTGGCAGCGGTGCTGTTGGCGGTTGGCGTCACCACGTTTGTGCTGCAGCGCGCGACAGAACCGCCGGTGCATGCGCCGCAAGACCACCACGGGCGCTGGTTGATCGCTTCACCGTCGGTACTGATCCTGATGATCCTGCTGCTCGCCATGGGCGTGATCGTGGGTGTGGTGGACGTGGTCAGCGTAGCCTTTGCCCAACACCAGGGCCAACCGGCGGCGGCCAGTATCGTGCTGTCGGTGTATGCCATCGGCTCGTGCCTGGCGGGCTTGGCCTTTGGCATGCTCAAGCTCAAGGCGCCGTTGCCTCGGCAGTTTCTGTTTTGCGGCGTAGCCACTGCGTTGACCACATTACCGCTACTGCTGGTGACCAATATCCCCGGTCTGGCGGCGGCGATTTTTATCTCCGGGCTGTTCTTTGCCCCAACGTTGATCGTCTCCATGGCCCTGGTGGAGCAGGTGGTGCCGCCCAGCCGCCTGACTGAAGGCATGACCTGGCTGATCACCGGCCTGAGCATCGGCGTGGCCATTGGTGCCGCCAGCTCCGGTTGGATGATCGACCACTTTGGCGCTGCCAGCGGGTTCTGGGTGGCATTGGCGGCCGGGGCGGTGGTGTTGGGTTCAGCCGCGTTTGGGTATCGGCGGTTGGGGCGTCAGCCTACCGCCGGGAGTGGTTCTACGCAGTGATGTTGCAGAAACTCATTCAGCGCCTGCCGCGTCAGGTCATTGAGCGTTACTTTCTTGCGGGTCGCCGCCAGGGCCGCCGCCAAATGCAGGTCGTGGCCGACGCGTACGTTGAATGAACCCTTGCAAGGTTTCTCCGGGGTTTGCCCCAGCGCCTGGCAGGTTACGAGGTAGTCATCCACGGCCTCACGGAACGCCGCGTCCAGCTCGGCGACGGTTTTGCCTTCGTAGCTCACCAGTGCCTTGATGAACAGCACCTTGCCGAACAGGCAGTTGTCTTCGAGGCTGGCTTCGATAGAGCCGATGTAGCCTTGGTGTTTCAGTTGGTTGTCCACTGAATCAGTTCTCCTGATTTCAATTGTTCGATGATCTGGCGCCGAATGTAGTGTTTCAGTTCGTTGCCGGGATGGGGCCTGTGCAAGGTGATCATTGCACTGGGGTTGCCGATATCGAATTTTACGCGGCTTCCAGCCCCTTCAATCTGTCTGTAGCCGAGCTGGTGCAGCAGCGTTACCAGCTCAGGCCAGGTAAAAGCCATGTGCTCATTGAGCAGTTTGGCGAGCAGCTTTTCATTTTTGGACACGGCGTTCCCTGCGTGTAACTAAATGTAGTTGCAAAAAGTGGTGTTCGTCAATGCTAGCCTGAGTTTGCGAGCCTTGGCTGAGATTGATGTAACCCTTGATGACACCGCGCTTCACGCCGCTTACGCCCCGCTAATTTTTCCTTGTCCGGTTCGTTTTATAGGGACGACGTGCCTTTGTGCTTCCTGCCTATTGTTCCGGACTCCAAGAAATGAATGCTGAAGACTCCTTGAAACTTGCTCGCCGGTTTATCGGGTTGCCCCTGGAAAAGCGCCAGGTATTCCTGCAAGCCCTGCAGAAAGAAGGCGTGGATTTTTCCCGGTTTCCGATTCCGGCGGGCGTGGACGTGGAGGATCGCCAGGCGCTGTCCTACGCGCAGCAGCGCATGTGGTTTCTGTGGCAACTGGACCCGGCCAGTGGTGCCTATAACCTACCCGGCGCGGTGCGGTTAAAAGGCGCCCTCAGCCTGCGCGCACTGGAGCAGGCATTCGCAAGCCTGGTGGCACGTCATGAAACCCTGCGCACGGTGTTCCGGCGCCAGGCCGACGATCGTTTGCTGCAAGTTGCCATCGAGCCGTCGGTTGCCGTCGAGCCTCTGGACTTCAGTGCGCTGGGCTTTGACGAACGCGAGCAGGCCGTCAATCAGGCGGCGACCCGTCAATCACTGCTGCCGTTCGATCTGGAAAACGGCCCACTGCTGCGCGTGCAATTGCTCAAGCTCGATGCGCAAGAGCATGTGCTGCTGCTGACCCTGCACCACATCGTCTCCGATGGCTGGTCGATGAATGTGCTGATCGACGAGTTCATTCGCTGCTACGACGCCCACGAACGCCACGAGACGCCGCAATTGCCGGCGCTGCCGATCCAGTACAGCGACTACGCCCTGTGGCAGCGCCGTTGGCTGGAAGCGGGGGAGCAGGCACGCCAGCTTGAATACTGGCAGGCACGTCTGGGTGATGAGCATCCGGTGCTGGAACTGCCCACCGATCGCCCGCGTCCGGCCATGCCCAGCTACCAGGGCACCCGGCATAATTTCGCCATCGATTCAGGCCTCGCCGCGCAGCTGCGTAGTTGCGCGCAAAAGCACAACGTCACCCTGTTCATGTTGCTGCTGGGCGCTTTCAACGTGTTGTTGCATCGCTACACGGGGCAGGGCGATATCCGCGTCGGTGTGCCGATCGCCAATCGTAATCGCAGTGAGGTCGAAGGGCTGATCGGTTTTTTCGTCAACACTCAGGTTCTGCGTACCGAGTTAACCGGGCAAACCCGTGTCGCCGAACTGTTGCAGGGCATCAAGGAGCACGCCCTCGGCGCCCAGGCCCATCAGGAGCTGCCGTTCGAGCGTCTGGTGGAAGCCCTCAAGGTCGAGCGCAGCCTGAGCCATACGCCGCTGTTTCAGGTGATGTACAACCACCAGCCGGTGGTAGCGGACATTGCCTCGGTGAGCACCGCCTCCGGCCTGGAACTGGCGCTGGTGGAGTGGCAAGGCCGTACCACCCAGTTCGACCTGACCCTGGATACCTATGAAAAGTCCGGCACCTTGCACGCTGCGTTGACCTACGCCAACGACCTGTTTGACGCGCCCTCTATTGCACGCATGGCCGAGCACTGGGTCAGCCTGCTGCAGGCCATGGTTTCCGGCGACGAACACCGCATCGGTGAGTTGCCGATGCTGGCCGCCGATGAGCAGCAGGTGCTGGTCCAGGCATGGAACCAGACGGCCCAGGCGTACCCGACCGCGCAAGGAGTGCATCGGCTCATTGAAGAGCAGGTACAGCGCACCCCGGATGCTCCGGCGCTGGTGTTTGGTGCGACCACGTTGAGCTATGCCCAGCTCGACGCCCGCGCCAACCAGTTGGCCCATGCCTTGCGCGAGCAGGGCGTCGGCCCCGACGTGCTGGTGGGTATCTGTGTGGAGCGTTCGGTCGAGATGGTGGTGGGCCTGTTGGCGATCCTCAAGGCCGGCGGTGCCTATGTGCCGTTGGACCCCGAATACCCCCAGGAACGCCTCGCCTACATGATCGAAGACAGCGGCATCACGCTGTTGCTCAGCCAGCAAAGCCTGCAGGCTTCGCTGCCGATTAATGGCGTGCAAGTGATCGTTCTGGACCAGGCGCCGGGTTGGCTTGCCGGCTATAGCAGTGAATCACCGGCCGTGGCCATCCAGGCGCTCAACTTGGCCTACGTGATTTACACCTCCGGTTCCACCGGCAAACCCAAGGGCGCCGGCAACAGCCATCGCGCGCTGGTCAACCGTTTGTGCTGGATGCAGCAGGCTTACGGTTTGGACGCCAGCGATGCGGTCTTGCAGAAAACCCCGTTCAGCTTTGATGTGTCGGTGTGGGAATTTTTCTGGCCATTGATGACCGGCGCTCGGCTGGTGGTCGCCGCTCCTGGCGAACATCGCGAGCCGGCGCGACTGATCGAGACCATCGGCCGTCACGCCATTACCACCTTGCACTTCGTGCCGTCGATGCTTCAGGCGTTTATCCATGAGGCGGGCGTGCAGGCTTGTACGAGCCTCAAACGCATCGTGTGCAGCGGCGAAGCCTTGCCGTTGGACGCGCAGTTGCAGGTGTTCGCCAAACTGCCAGCGACGGGTTTGTTCAACCTCTACGGCCCCACCGAAGCCGCCATCGACGTCACCCATTGGACATGCGTCGACGAAGGCGCCGACAGCGTGCCCATCGGTCGTCCGATTGCCAACCTGGCTACCTATGTCCTCGACGCCCAGCTCAACCCGGTGCCCGCCGGTGTCTCTGGCGAGTTGTACCTGGGCGGTGTCGGCCTCGCGCGCAGCTATCACCGCCGCCCGGGCTTGACCGCCGAACGCTTTGTGCCGAGCCCTTTTGTTGACGGAGAGCGCCTCTATCGCACCGGCGACCGCGTGCGCCAGCGTGCCGATGGCGTGATCGAGTACCTCGGCCGCCTCGACCATCAGGTCAAGCTGCGCGGCTTGCGTATCGAGCTGGGCGAAATCGAAACCCGCCTGATCCAACACCCGCAGGTGCGAGAAGCGGTGGTGCTGGTGCAGGGCGGCAAACAGCTGGTTGCCTACCTGGTTAACGAGGGTGAAGCGCCGAGCGACCTCAAGGCCTGGTTGCTCAGCAGCCTGCCGGAATACATGGTGCCCACGCACTTCGTCACCCTGGCCAAACTGCCGGTCACTGCCAACGGCAAGCTCGACCGCAAGGCGCTGCCGTTGCCGGATGCTGCGCCGCAGCAAGCCTTTATCGCGCCTGAAAACGCCCTGCAAAAAGCCCTGGCGGCAATCTGGAGTGATGTGCTCGGCGCCGCGCAAGTCGGTCTGGACGACAACTTCTTCGAGCTGGGTGGCGACTCGATTATCTCCATCCAAGTGGTCAGCCGCGCCCGTCAGGCGGGGATTCGCCTCAGCCCGCGTGACCTGTTCCAGTACCAGAGCGTGCGCAGCCTGGCGCTGGTGGCGAGCTTTGAACAGGCGGCGGTTATCGATCAGGGGCCAGTCAGCGGCGAGGTGATCCTCACGCCCGTGCAACACAGCTTTTTCGAGCAGGTGATCCCGGCGCGCCAGCATTGGAACCAGTCGCTGCTGTTGGCCCCGCGTGAAGCCCTGGAGCCCGCGCGCATTGACGCGGCCTTGACCCGTTTGATTAACCACCATGACGCCCTGCGCCTGCGTTTTGTGCGCCAGGCAGACGGTTGGCAGCAGGCCCACGCCGAGCCGGTTGCAAGTGCTTCAGTGTGGCAGGCCCAAGTCGCTGACGAGGCTGAGCTGGCCGCACTTTGCGACAAGGCACACGGCAGCCTCAACCTTGAACAGGGTCCGCTGCTGCGCGCGGTACTGGTCTCGATGGCAGACGGCGCCCAGCGCCTGCTGCTGGTGGTGCATCACCTGGTGGTCGATGGCGTGTCGTGGCGCATCCTGCTCGAAGACCTGCAGCAGGCTTACCGCAACGCTGCGCTGCCGGCCAAGACCAGTGCCTACCAAGACTGGGCGCAGCAGTTGCAGGCCCATGCGCTGACGCTGGGCAACCAACTGCCGTATTGGCAGGCCCAGACCGCGAGCGCCGATCTGCCCTGCGACAACCCCCAGGGCGGCCTGCAGAATCGCCTGGGCAGCAAGCTCGAAATCCGCTTGAGCGCCGAACACACCCGTCAACTGCTGCAAGACGCCCCGGCGGCCTACCGCACCCAGGTCAATGACTTGCTGCTAACCGCGCTGGCGCGAGTGGTCAGCCGCTGGAGCGAGCAGCCTGCCGCGCTGATCCAGCTGGAAGGCCATGGCCGTGAAGACCTGTTCGACACGCTTGACTTGAGCCGCACCGTGGGCTGGTTCACCAGCCTGTTCCCGGTGCGCCTGCAAGCTGATGGCGAGCTGTCGGCGGCGATCAAATCGGTGAAGGAACAACTGCGCGCCGTGCCGCACAAAGGCATTGGCTACGGCCTGCTGCGCTACCTCGGCACGCCTGACGCCCGTGAAGCGCTCTCGAACCTGGCCGCGCCACGCATCACGTTCAACTACCTGGGGCAGTTCGACCGCCAGTTCAACGAGTCGGCGCTGTTCGTTCCCGCCACCCAGGGCAGTGGGCAGGCTCAAGACCCGGAGGCGCCGCTGGCTAACTGGCTGACGGTGGAGGGGCAGGTGTACGGCGGTGAATTGGCCCTGCAGTGGGGGTTCAGCCGTGAAATGTTCGAGGTCGCGACTGTCCAGCAGCTGGCGGATGATTACCAGCAGGAACTGCTGGCACTGATCGCGCATTGCGTCGACCCTAAACAGGGCGGCCTGACACCGGCCGACGTGACCCTGGCGCAATTGACCCAACCCCAGCTCGACGAGTTGGCACTGCCGGCAAGGGACGTGCAGGACCTGTACCCGCTGTCGCCGATGCAACAGGGCATGCTGTTTCACAGCCTCTACCAACAGGGCGAGGATGATATTTACGTCAGCCAGCTGCGCGCCGATGTGCACGGCCTGGACGTGGCAGTCTTCCAGCGCGCCTGGGCGCAAGTGCTGGCACGGCATGACATGTTGCGCACCGGGTTTGTCTGGCAGGACGACCAGGGCCAGGCCCTGCAAGTGGTGTATCGACAGGTCAGCTTGCCGTTTACCGAATTCGACTGGCGTGGGCGTCAGGAACTTCCCGCCGCCCTGGACAGCCTGGCTGCCGAGCACCATCGCGAGGGCTTCGAGCTGGCGCGTCCGCCGTTGCTGCGAGTAGCGTTGGTACGTACGGCTGAAGACTGCTGGCACTTGATCTACACCAGCCATCACATCCTGATGGATGGCTGGAGTAACGCACTGGTGCTCAATGAAGTGCTGCAGGCCTGCAAGGGCCAGGCACTGGCGCCGGTGGGCGCGGGGTTTTCCCAGCACATCGCCTGGTTGCAGCAGCAGGATCCGGCGTTGGGCGAGGCCTTTTGGCGCCAGCGCCTGGCGCAGTTGGACGAGCCGACGCACCTGGCGCGCAGTGTGGCCAAGAGCCCAGCGCAGAGTGCGGGTGAATACGGTGAAGTGCTTTGTGAGTGGGATGCTATCCAGACGCAGCGCCTGGCGGTCTTCGCCCGTGCACACCAAGTGACCCTCAATACCCTGGTGCAATCGGCGTGGCTGTTGCTGCTGCAACGCTACACCGGCCAGTCCAGCGTCGCCTGTGGGGTGACGGTTTCCGGGCGCCCGGCGCAATTGGCGGATGTCGAGCAGCAAGTCGGCCTGTTCATCAACACCTTGCCGCTGATTGCCGCCGCCAGCCCGGCGCAAAGCGTCAGCGATTGGGTGCGATGCGTACAGGCACTGAACCTGGAAATGCGCGAGCATGAACACACGCCGCTGTTTGATATCCAGCGCTGGGCCGGTTCGGCCGGTGAGGCATTATTCGACACGCTGGTGGTGTTCGAAAACTTCCCGGTGGCCAAGACGCTGGAACAGTCGGGCGAGGGCGGTTTGCGTTTCAGTGGCGTCAGTCATCAGGAGCGCACCAACTACCCGTTGACACTGACCGTGCACGGCGGCGAGCGCCTGAGCCTGCACCTGGAATACCTGCGTGCGCAGTTCGACACCGACACTGTGCAGCACATCGGCACCTACTTGCAGGGCTTGCTGCAGCAATTTATCCAGGCGCCGGAGCAAGCCGTGGGCGCCATCCCCTTGCTGTTGGACCCTGAATACACCCGCGTACTGCAAGACTGGAACCCGCGCAGTGTTGCTCAAACGGCCAAGGCAAGCGTATTGCAGCGCTTCGAACAACAAGCCGCGCGGCACCCGCAAAACATCGCGCTGATCCTGGACCAGCAGCGTATGACCTACGCCGACCTCAACCTGCGCGCCAATCGCCTGGCCCATCGTCTGATCGCGTTGGGCGTCAGCGCCGACACCCTGGTGGGCGTGGCGGTGGACCGTTCCCTGGAAATGATCGTTGGCTTGCTGGCGGTGCTCAAGTCCGGTGGCGCTTATGTGCCGCTGGACCCGAAATACCCGGCCGAACGCCTGCAATGCATGATCGAGGACAGCGGTCTGCAATTACTGCTGACTCAGCAGCCGTTGGTGGCGCATCTGCCGATCAGCGCGAACCTGACGCTTGTGTGCCTGGAGTCCGGCGCAGACTGGTTGGCCGATTACAGTGCTGAAAACCCCGTGTCGAGGGCGCAGCCGGCCAACCTGGCCTACGTGATGTTCACTTCCGGCTCGACCGGCAGGCCAAAAGGCGTGGGCATCGACCTGGCGTCCCTGGCCCGGCATGTGGAAGTATTCACCGAACTGTTTGCGCTGCAGGCCCATGACCGCGTGCTGCAATTTGGCACCTTCAACTTCGACGGTTTTGTCGAGCAGCTCTACCCGGCGCTGTGCTGCGGTGCGGCGGTGGTGGTACGCGGTGGCGAACTGTGGGACAGCGACACCTTCTACCAGCAACTGATTGAACACGATATTTCCGTGGTCGACCTGACCACGGCCTATTGGCTGTCTCTGGTGCGCGACTTTGCAGACCTAGGCCCACGTGATTACGGGCGCCTGCGCCAACTGCACATTGGCGGCGAAGCCATG
Source organism: Pseudomonas sp. OE 28.3 (assembly GCF_014268205.2). Taxonomy (NCBI): domain Bacteria; kingdom Pseudomonadati; phylum Pseudomonadota; class Gammaproteobacteria; order Pseudomonadales; family Pseudomonadaceae; genus Pseudomonas; species Pseudomonas sp. OE 28.3. The sequence goes on along the minus strand of NZ_CP077082.1, from coordinate 3,849,029 downwards.
CCGCCTGAAGGGCTGAATGCCTGGCGCGCAGCAGGCTTGCAGCATGTGCGGCTGCTCAATACCTACGGGCCTACCGAAGCCACCGTGACCGCCACTGCCCTGGACTGCGCCGCGTATGTCGAGGGCCGTGAAGCCTTGCCGTCGATGATGCCGATTGGCCGCGTGCTGGATGGCCGTGCCATTTACCTGCTGGATGCCAACCTCAACCCGGTGCCGGTAGGTGTCGCCGGCGAGTTGGTGATCGGCGGGCCGCTGCTGGCGCGGGGTTATTTCAAGCGTGCGGACCTGACGGCCCACCGCTTCATTCCCGATCCTTTCTGTGCTGACGGCGTCGGCCGTTTGTACCGCACCGGTGACCTGGCGCGCTATCGCGCCGATGGGATGATCGAGTACGTGGGGCGAATCGACCATCAGGTCAAGGTGCGAGGTTTCCGTATCGAGTTGGGTGAAATCGAAGCGCGCCTGCTGGCCCAGGCCAGTGTGCGCGAGGCGCTGGTGATCGCGGCGGACAACCAGTTGGTCGGCTATATCGTGGCCAGCCAGTCATTGTCCGACACCGAGCAGGCCCAGTTGCGCACGCAGCTCAAGGCCGCGTTGCGCCAAGAGCTGCCGGACTACATGGTGCCGGCGCATCTGCTGGTGCTGGAGCGCCTGCCGCTGAGCCCCAACGGCAAGCTCGACCGTGCCGCGCTGCCCAAGCCGGATACCAGCCAAGCTCTGGTCGATTGGGTTGCACCGGTCACCGAGACCCAGCAACGTGTCGCGGCCATCTGGGCCCAGGTGCTGGGCGCCGTACGGGTAGGGCTCAACGATCACTTCTTCGAGATGGGCGGGCATTCGTTGCTCGCCACGCAAGTGGTGTCCCGCTTGCGCCATGGCCTGGGGCTCGAAGTTGCACTGCGCACGCTGTTTGAGCAGCCCGTGCTGGGCGACTTTGTTAACACTCTGGCTGGGGTCAACACTCTGGCCGCGGTCAGCGCTTCGGCGCCGGCGATGGTGGCGGCGGACAGCGATCAGCAATTGTTGCTGTCCTACGCCCAGGAACGGCAGTGGTTCCTCTGGCAACTGGACCCACACAGTTCGGCCTATCACGTGCCGAGTGCGCTGCGCCTGAAAGGTTCGCTCGACCGCTGCGCCCTGCAACGTGCCTTCGATACCCTGGTAGCGCGTCACGACAGCCTGCGCACGCATTTTCAGCAAGAAACCGACCGCACGGTGCAAGTGGTCAGCCCACAGGCGCGGATCGAACTCGTGTCGCAGCTCACCGACCAAGCGCAGCTCAAATCCAGGGTGCAAGCGCTGGTGGCGCAACCGTTCGATCTGCGCCAGGGGCCGCTGATGCGTGTGAGCCTCTTGCGCCTGGCTGAAGACGAGCATGTGCTGGTCCTGGTGCAACATCACATCATCTCCGACGGCTGGTCGATGCAAGTGATGGTCGACGAACTGGTGCAGTTGTATACGGCCTACAGCCAAGGCCAGGCCCTGCAATTGCCGGCAATGCCGATCCAGTACGCCGACTACGCAAAATGGCAGCGCGACTGGATGGAAGCCGGTGAAAAGGCGCGCCAGCTCGACTACTGGCGTGAACTGCTCGGCGGCGAGCAACCGGTGCTGGAGTTGCCTTTTGATCACCAGCGCCCTGCGGTACCGTCCCATCGCGGCGCGCGTTTGTATATGGCGCTGCCGACCCCGTTGCTCGATGGCCTCAAGTCGTTGGCCCAGCGCGAAGGTGTGACGCTGTTCATGCTGTTGCTGGCCTCCTACCACGCGCTGTTGCATCGCTACAGCGGCCAGCAGGACATCCGTGTCGGCGTGCCGATAGCCAACCGCAACCGCGTTGAAACCGAACGGCTGATCGGCTTCTTCGTCAACACCCAGGTGCTCAAGGCCGAGATCGACGCGCAAACCACCGTTGCCCAGTTGTTGCAGCAGGTCAAACAGCGCGCCCTGGAAGCCCAGGCCCATCAGGACCTGCCGTTCGAGCAACTGGTCGAGGCCCTGCAACCTGAGCGCAGCCTGAGTTTGAGCCCGTTGTTCCAGGTGGCGTTCAACCATCACATCAGTCAGGCCAGCGAGCATTTACAGCGCCTGGCGCAGTTGGACATGAGCCCGGTGAGCTGGGATGAAACGGCTGCGCATTTCGACCTTACCCTGGACATCGAGGAGTCCCGTGACCAGTTGAGTGCGTCCCTGAGCTATGCGACCGACCTGTTCGAAGCGTCGACCATTGAACGCATGGCCCGTCACTGGCACAACCTGTTGCAGGCGATGGTTGCCGACCAGCAGCAGCCCATCAGCCAGTTGAACCTGCTCAGCCAGGATGAGCAACAGCACATCCTGCAGCTGTGGAACCAGGCCGACGCCGGTTTCTCGGCCGAGCGCCTGGTACACGAACTGTTCGCCGATCGCGCCCGGGAAACCCCGGATGCGGTGGCGGTCAAGTTCGATGCACAAACCCTGACTTATGACGAGCTGGACCGCCAGGCCAACCGCCTGGCCCATGCGCTGATCGCTCGTGGCGTCGGCCCGGAAGTGCGGGTGGCGATTGCCATGCCGCGCAGTGCGGAAATCATGGTGGCGTTCCTCGCAGTGATGAAAGCCGGTGGCGTGTATGTGCCGCTGGACATCGAATACCCGCGTGATCGTTTGCTGTACATGATGCAAGACAGCCGCGCCAAGTTGCTGCTGAGCCACACCAGCGCCTTGCCGCAATTGCCGCTCGCCGAGGGTCTGGACACACTGGCCATTGACCGCACCGAAGACTGGACCGGCTACAGCGATACCGCGCCGCAGGTAAATCTGGATGGCGATAACCTCGCCTACGTGATCTACACCTCCGGCTCCACCGGCATGCCCAAGGGCGTGGCCGTTTCCCACGGGCCACTGGTGGCGCACATCATCGCCACCGGGGAACGCTACGAAACCAGCCCGGCCGATTGCGAATTGCATTTCATGTCATTTGCCTTTGACGGCTCCCACGAAGGCTGGATGCACCCGCTGATCAATGGCGCCAGCGTGCTGATCCGCGACGACAGCCTGTGGCTGCCCGAATACACCTACGCGCAAATGCACCGTCACCACGTGACCATGGCCGTGTTCCCGCCGGTGTACCTGCAACAATTGGCCGAGCATGCCGAGCGCGATGGCAACCCGCCCAATGTGCGCGTGTACTGCTTCGGCGGTGATGCGGTGGCGCAGGCCAGTTACGACCTGGCTTGGCGCGCACTGAAACCAACATACCTGTTCAACGGCTACGGCCCGACCGAAACCGTGGTCACGCCATTGCTGTGGAAAGCCCGCCGAGGCGATCCCTGCGGCGCCGTCTACGCGCCGATCGGCACACTGTTGGGCAACCGCAGCGGCTACGTGTTGGACTCACAACTCAACCTGCAACCCATCGGCGTGGCTGGTGAGCTGTACCTCGGCGGCGAAGGCGTGGCCCGTGGTTATCTGGAGCGCCCGGCACTCACCGCCGAGCGTTTTGTGCCGGACCCGTTCGGCAAGCCTGGCAGCCGCGTTTACCGCAGCGGCGACCTGACCCGTGGCCGTGCGGACGGCGTGGTGGATTACCTCGGGCGTGTCGACCATCAGGTGAAAATTCGTGGTTTCCGTATTGAGTTGGGCGAGATCGAAGCACGCCTGCGCGAGCAGGACAGCGTCGGCGAAACCGTCGTCGTGGCCCAGGAAGGCCAGGCCGGTAAGCAATTGGTCGCCTATGTAGTGCCTGCCACCGTGCAGCTCGACCACACCGCGTTCCGCGACAGCCTGCGCCGGGCCCTGAAAACCCGGCTACCGGATTACATGGTGCCGACGCACTTCATGTTCCTGGACCAAATGCCATTGACCCCCAACGGCAAACTCGACCGCAAGGGCCTGCCCGAGCCGGATGCGAGCCTGATGCAGCAGCACTACGTCGCCCCGCAAACCGAGCTGGAGCAGCAAATCGCCGCGATCTGGGCCGAGATTCTGCACTTGCCTCGCGTGGGCCTGGACGACAACTTCTTCGAAGTGGGCGGCCACTCCTTGCTGGCAATCCAGATCACCTCGCGGGTGCAGGCCGAACTGGGGCTGGAAGTGCCGCTGGTGGAAGTGTTCCAGACCGAAACGTTGCGCGCCTATGCCCAGGCCGCTGCCACCTTCCGCGCCGGCAGCGCGGAAGACTTTGATGATCTTCGTGACTTTTTGAGCGAACTAGAGGCGATTTGAACCATGCTTTCCAACCCTAATATCGATCTGGTTTCGCGCTTTCTTCGCCTGCCTCTGGAACAGCGTCAACAGTTCTACCAACGCCTGCAAATCCGTGGCATGAGTTTCGCGCAACTGCCGATCGCCTCGATTCGCGAGGACGGCCAGCACGCACCGCTGTCTTATGCCCAGGAGCGCCAGTGGTTTCTCTGGCAACTGGACCCGGACAGCGCGGCCTATCACGTCCCCGGCGCCTTGCGCCTGAGCGGGCGCCTGGACAAGGTCGCGCTGCAGCGCAGCTTCGACACGCTGGTGATACGCCATGAAAGCCTGCGTACCCGTTTGCACCTGGAGGGCGAGCAGCGTGCCCAGCAAGTGTTGGCCCAGGCTGTGATCGAGATTGACGAAAGCTCGATCGATGAGGCCCGGCTCAAGGCGTACGTCGAAGCTGAAATCGCCCGGCCTTTCGATTTGCAGCAAGGTCCATTATTGCGGGTCAGCTTGCTCGGCCTGAGCGAAGAAGAGCATGTATTGGTGCTGGTGCAGCACCATATCGTTTCTGACGGCTGGTCGATGGGCGTGATGGTGCAAGAGCTGATGCAGCTTTATGCCGCCTACAGCCAGGGCCAGGAGTGCACGTTGGCACCGCTGCCGATCCAGTATGCCGACTACGCGTTGTGGCAACGCCGCTGGATGGAGGCGGGGGAGAAGGCCCGTCAACTGGATTACTGGCGTGAGCTGCTCAGTGGCACGCAGCCGGTGCTGGAGCTGCCGCTCGATCACCCGCGCCCAGCACAGCAGAGTTTCCTTGGCGCACGCCACTACATGGCCCTGGAACCCGCCCTGGTCGCCGGTCTCAAGGCCCTGGCCCAGCGCGAAGGGGTGACGCTATTCATGCTGCTGTTGGCGTCGTTTCAGGTATTTCTGTATCGCTACAGCGGGCAGTCGGACATTCGCGTCGGCGTGCCGATCGCCAACCGCAACCGCGTCGAGACCGAATCGCTGATCGGCTTTTTCGTCAACACGCAGGTGCTCAAGGCCGATCTCGACGGCCAGATGACCTTCGCCCAACTGCTGCAACACACCAAGCGCCGCGCGCTGCAAGCCCAGGCCCATCAGGATTTGCCCTTCGAGCAACTGGTCGAAGCGCTGCAACCCGAACGCAGCCTTAGCCATAACCCGCTGTTTCAGGTGATGTTCAATCACCAGGCCAAGACCCCATCCGCAGAGCAGCAACTGCCGGGCCTGCGTGTGGCCAGCCTCGAACTGGAAACCCAAAGCGCCCAGTTTGACCTGAGCCTGGATACCCAGGAAACCGGCGACGGCCTCTGGGCCTCCCTGACCTATGCCACCGACTTGTTCAACACGGCGACGGCCTCGCGCATGCTGGGCCATTGGCTGAACCTGTTACGCGCCGCCGTGGCCAACCCTGCAATGGCCTTGCAGGACCTGGCGACGCTGGACGCCACGGAGCGCCAACAACTCCTCTACCAGTGGAATGCCACCGAGCGCGCCTACCCGCAAGGCCAGTGGGTGCATCAGTTGATTGAAGCGCAGGTGCTGGCGCAACAGGATGCTCCGGCATTGCGTTTTGGTGACGTTTCGCTGAGTTACGCCGAACTGAACCGCCGCGCCAATCGCCTGGCCCATCGTTTGATCGAGGCCGGCGTTGGCCCGGATGCGCTGGTGGGGCTGGCGGTGGAGCGCTCCATCGAGATGGTGGTGGGGCTATTGGCGGTGCTCAAGGCCGGTGGCGCGTATGTGCCGCTGGACCCGGAATACCCGCGTGAGCGCCTGGCCTACATGCTTGAAGACAGCGGCGTGAAGCTGCTGCTGACTCAGGCGCATTTGCTCGAACAGTTGCCGATCCCACAAGGATTGGAAACCCTGGTGCTGGGTGAGTCCGGCTTCGACAGCTACAGCGACGCAAACCCGGATATCGCGCTGGACGGCGAAAACCTCGCCTACGTGATCTACACCTCCGGCTCCACCGGCCAACCCAAAGGCGCCGGCAACCGCCATTCAGCGCTGCTCAATCGCCTGCAATGGATGCAGGAGGCCTATGGCCTGGGCGCCAGCGACAGCGTGCTGCAAAAGACCCCGTTCAGCTTCGACGTGTCGGTGTGGGAGTTCTTCTGGCCACTGATAACCGGCGCGCGCCTGGTCGTTGCAGCACCGGGCGATCACCGTGATCCGGCCCGGTTGGTCAGCCTGATCACTGCCGAACAGATCACCACGCTGCACTTTGTACCCTCGATGTTGCAGGCGTTCCTGCAAGACCCGGCGGTTTCGACCTGCCACAGCGTGCAGCGCATCGTGTGCAGCGGCGAGGCGCTGCCGGTGGATGCGCAACAGCAAGTCATGGCCAAACTGCCGCAAGCCGGGCTCTATAACCTCTACGGTCCAACCGAAGCCGCCATCGACGTGACCCACTGGACCTGTGTCGATGAAGGGCGTGACGCCGTGCCGATTGGTCGCCCGATTGCCAATCTGGGCTGCTACATCCTCGACAGCCATTTCGAACCGGTACCGATTGGCGTGCTGGGCGAGCTTTACCTGGGCGGTCTCGGCCTGGCCCGTGGTTATCACCGACGTCCGGCATTGACCGCCGAGCGTTTTATCGCCCATCCCTTTGTCAGCGGTGAGCGTCTGTACCGCAGCGGCGACCTGGCGCGGTATCGCGCAGACGGCGTGATTGAATATGCCGGGCGTGCCGATCATCAGGTCAAGTTGCGTGGCCTACGTATCGAATTGGGCGAAATCGAAGCGCGTTTACTGGAACACGATTACGTCCGCGAAGCGGCCGTGTTGGCACCGGACAGTCAATACCTGGTGGGCTACCTGGTGCTGCAAAACGCAGCGGATGATTGGCGCGATGTGCTCGGCGCTCATCTTGCCGAAACACTGCCGGATTACATGGTGCCCGCACAATGGATGCTGCTGGAGCAGATGCCGCTGAGCCCCAACGGCAAGCTTGACCGCAAGGCGCTGCCAAAGCCCGAAGCCACGCAGCAATATGAAGCCCCGCAAAGCGCGCTGGAGCAGCAGATCGCCGCCATCTGGGCCGACGTGCTGGGCATCGAGCAGGTGGGATTGAATGACAATTTCTTTGAGCGCGGCGGTGACTCGATCATCTCGATTCAGGTGGTCAGTCGCGCACGTGCCGCCGGTATTCATTTCACCGCCAAGGCGTTGTTCCAGCATCAAACCGTGCGCAGCCTCGCGCGGGTGGCGCAGTTGCAAACCGCGCGGGTGATCGACCAAGGTTCGGTGCAGGGTGAGACGCCGTTGCTGCCGTTCCAGCAGTTGTTCTTCGAGATGCAGCTGCCGGACCCGCATCACTGGAACCAGTCCTTCTTGCTGACGCCACGCCAAGCGCTTCAGGGCGATCGTCTGGAAGCCGCGTTGCAGGGCCAGATTGCTCACCACGATGTGCTGCGTTTGCGCTTCAGCCAGCACCTTGAGGGTTGGCAAGCCGAGCATGCTGCGGCTGGCACACAGGTACTGTGGCAAGCCAAGGTGGCAGATGCCAGCGAGTTGACCGCGCTCTGCGAAAAAGCCCAGCGCAGCCTCGACCTGCAACAGGGGCCATTGCTGCGTGCGGTACTGGTCGAGCTGGCAGACGGTTCCCAGCGCCTGTTGCTGGTGATGCACCACTTGGTGGTGGACGGCGTGTCCTGGCGGGTGTTCCTTGAAGACCTGCAAGCGCTGTATCGCGACCAAAAATTGCCGGCCAAGACCTCTTCATTCAAAGCCTGGGCCGGGCGCTTGCAAGCCCACGCCCGTAGCGCTGCGATGGCGTCCGAGCAAGCCTTTTGGCTGCAACAGCTGCAAGGTGCGGCCACCGACTTGCCGTGCCGTGACCCGCAAGGCGCGCGTCCCGGGCGACTGGCTGAGACTGTGGTCAGCCAACTGGATGCCGAACGCACCCGGCAATTGCTGCAACAGGCGCCGACGGCCTACCGCACTCAGATCAACGACCTGCTGCTCACGGCCCTGGCTCGGGTGATCTGCCAGTGGACGGGTCACGCCTCGAGCCTGATCCAGCTGGAGGGCCATGGCCGTGAAGACCTGTTTGACGACATTGACCTGACGCGCACCCTGGGCTGGTTCACCAGCCTGTTTCCGGTGCGCCTGACCCCCGACGTGTCCCTGGCGGTTTCGATCAAACAGATCAAGGAGCAATTGCGCAGCGTGCCGCATAAAGGCTTGGGTTTTGGCGCTTTGCGTTACCTGGGCGATGACGCCACACGTGAGGCGTTCAGTGCTTTGCCAGCGCCGCGCATCACCTTCAACTACCTGGGCCAGGTTGACGGCAGTTTCGACCAACCGGACACCCTGTTCGCGCCCGCCGCAGAAAGTGCCGGTGCCGAACAAAGCCCGGATGCGCCGCTGGGTAACTGGCTGACGCTCAACGGCCAAGTCTATGGCGGCGAACTGCAACTGGGCTGGACGTTCAGCCCGCTGATGTTCGACCCCGCGGTGATCGAAACGCTGAGCGCGGCTTACACCCGCGAACTCAACGCGCTGATAGAACATTGCTGCACGCCCGGCAATGGCGGTGTGACCGCCTCGGATTTCCCGTTATCGCGCTTGAACCAATCGCAGCTGGAGTCGTTGCCGCTGGCGTTCGATGCCGTAGAAGACATCTACACCTTGTCGCCCATGCAGCAAGGCATGCTCTTTCACACCCTCTATGAGCAGACGGCGGGCGACTACATCAACCAGATTCGCGTGACGGCGCAAGGCCTGGATGTGGCGCGCTTCCAGCACGCCTGGGATGCCACGGTGCAGGCCCATGATGTGCTGCGCAGCGGGTTCTTCTGGGAAGGCCAGCTGGAATGGCCATGCCAGGTGGTATACCGCGAAGCGCGGCTGCCGATTCAGGTTCTGGACTGGCGCGCCATGCCGGAGCGCGAACTGGAACTGCACAACCTGCAACAGGCCCAGCGCCGCCAGGGTTTTGACCTGGCCAAGGCGCCACTGGTGCGGCTGGTACTGGTGCGCACCGATGAGCAGTGCTACGAGTTGATCTACACCAGCCATCACATCCTGATGGACGGCTGGAGCAATTCGCGGCTGTTCGGCGAAGTGCTGCAACGCTATGCCGCTGTGGCAGTGCCGGAAGCGGCCGGGCGCTATCGCGATTACATCGGTTGGCTGCAACAGCGTGATGCCGCTGCGACCGAAGCCTTCTGGCGTGAGCAATTGAGTGCATTGCAAACCCCGACACGGCTGGGCAGCAGTCAACCGATGGCGGTGCAAGGGCATGGCGAGTATCAACTGGCGCTTGATCGCACACTCACGACTCAACTTGAGTCGTTCGCCCGAAGCCACAAAGTCACGCTCAATACTTTGATCCAGGCGGCGTGGCTGATTCTGTTGCAGCGTCACAGCGGCCAGGCGGTAGTGGCCTTCGGTGCTACCGTGGCCGGTCGCCCGGCGGAGCTTGCGGGCGTTGAGCAGCAGATCGGTCTGTTCATCAACACCTTGCCGGTGATCTGCGCGGTCGAGGGGCAGGTGTCAGTGGCCGACTGGTTGCAAGCCGTGCAGGCGCAAAACCTGGCCTTGCGTGAGCATGAACACACTGGCCTGTATGACATTCAGCGCTGGGCCGGGCAGGGCGGTGAAGCCTTGTTCGACAATATCCTGGTGTTCGAAAACTACCCGGTGTCCAAAGCCCTGGCGCAAAGCGGCGGCAGCGGCATTCGGTTTGGCGAGCCCCATGCCCATGAACAAACCAACTTCCCGCTGACGGTGCTGGTGGATCTGGGCGAAACGCTGTCGGTGCAGTTCAGCTTTGCCCGCGCGCATTTCCACGAAAATACGGTGCAAGGTTACGGCCGGCATCTGGTCAACCTGCTGCAAGCGATGCTTGAGGGCGGGCAGCAACGCCTGGGTGAGCTGGCGATGCTCGACGCCACTGAGCGCCAGCAGGTGATTGAGGACTGGAACGCCACATCCCGCGATTACCCGTTGCAGCAAACGGTGCAGCAACTGATTGAGGCGCAGGTTGCGCTCACGCCAGAGGCACCGGCACTGGTGTTTGGCGAGCAACGCTTGAATTACGCTGAGCTGAACCGTCGCGCCAATCGCCTGGCCCATCGTCTGATCGAGGCGGGCGTGGGGCCGGACACGCTGGTGGGGCTGGCGGTGGAGCGCTCCATCGAGATGGTGATCGGCCTGCTGGCGGTGCTCAAGGCTGGTGGCGCATACGTGCCGCTGGACCCGGAGTATCCGCGTGAGCGCCTGGCCTACATGCTTGAAGACAGTGGCGTGAAGCTGCTGCTCACTCAGGCGCATCTACTCGGTCAGTTGCCGATTCCACACGGCCTGGAAACGCTGGTACTTGGCGAGACTGGATTCGAAGACTTTAGCGCAGATAATCCGGATATTGCTCTGGACGGCGAAAACCTCGCCTACGTGATCTACACCTCCGGTTCCACCGGCCAGCCCAAAGGCGCCGGCAATCGTCATGCGGCCCTGACCAACCGCCTGCAATGGATGCAGGAAGCCTACGGCCTGGATGTCAGCGACAGCGTGCTGCAAAAGACCCCGTTCAGCTTTGATGTGTCGGTGTGGGAGTTCTTCTGGCCACTGATGACCGGCGCACGCCTGGTCGTTGCTGCGCCCGGCGATCACCGTGATCCGGCCAGGCTGGTCAGCCTGATCAATGCCGAACAGGTCACCACGCTGCACTTTGTACCCTCGATGTTGCAGGCATTCCTGCAAGACCCGACCGTCGCGACCTGCCACACCTTGCACCGCATTGTGTGCAGCGGCGAGGCGTTGCCGGTGGATGCGCAACAGCAGGTCTTCGCCAAACTACCGCAAGCCGGGTTGTATAACCTTTACGGTCCGACCGAGGCCGCCATCGACGTGACCCACTGGACCTGCATCAATGAAGGTCGCGATGCGGTGCCGATTGGTCGCCCGATTGCCAACCTGGGCTGCTACATCCTCGACGGCAACTTTGAGCCGGCGCCGGTGGGCGTGTTGGGCGAGCTGTACCTGGGCGGTGTCGGCCTGGCCCGGGGTTACCATCGCCGCCCGGCATTGACCGCCGAGCGCTTCATTGCCAACCCCTTTATCGACGGTGAGCGCCTGTATCGCACCGGCGACCTGGCGCGCTATCGCGACGACGGCGTGATCGAGTACGCCGGGCGTATCGACCATCAAGTCAAGTTGCGTGGCTTGCGTATCGAGTTGGGTGAAATCGAAGCGCGCCTGCTCGAACACGAGTGGGTGCGTGAAGCCGCGGTGCTGGCCGTCGACGGCAAATACCTGGTGGGCTACCTGGTGTTGCAAAACGCCGCCGACGACTGGCGCGACGTATTAAGCGCGCACTTGGCCCGACACCTGCCGGACTATATGGTGCCCGCGCTATGGATGCTGCTGGAACAGATGCCCCTGAGCCCCAACGGCAAGCTCGACCGCAAGGCGCTGCCGAAGGTGGACGCCAACCTACAGGCGCGCGAATACGCGGCGCCGCGCAGCGACCTGGAACAACAGATCGCCGCAATCTGGGCCGAAGTACTCGACGTGCAACGGGTGGGCTTGAACGACAACTTCTTCGAGTTGGGCGGGCATTCCCTGTTGGCCACCCAAGTGGTGGTGCGCCTGCGCGAGCAGTTGCACGCCGAATTCGACGTCAAGTCGATCTTCACCACCCCGACGCTGGCGGATTTCAGTGCCTATGTCGCCAACCGGCAAACAAATAATTCACCGGTGCAGGACGCATTGGCTAAATCCTTGGAGGCCCTCAAACGTCTATCAGCAGAAGATTTGGATAAATTGATTTCCTGAGGGGCGTGGCGTGCAAGCATTAATCGAGTCGGTAGGTTCACTTTCTGCGCAACAAAAGAAAGCGTTGGCGGTAATGCTCAAGCAGCAAGGCATCAACCTGTTTGAGATTGCCCCGGTTTTCAAGCGTCAGGAAGGCGAGCCGCTGCGACTCTCTTATGCCCAGGAGCGGCAGTGGTTTTTGTGGCAGTTGGAGCCGCAGAGCCCTGCCTACCATTTGCCACGTGCGTTGCGGTTGAAAGGTCGACTTGATCGATCGGCCTTGCAGCGCAGCTTTGACGCCTTGATTGCCCGTCACGAAAGTTTGCGCACCTGCCTGCATCAAGACGTCGATCAGGTATTACAGGTGGTGAAGCCTGAGCTGCACCTTGAGATCGCTGAGGGTGTGGGTGAGCGCACGCAACTCGAAGCTCAAGTGCAAGCCGAAGTCGCCGAACCCTTCGATCTGCAACAAGGCCCGCTGTTGCGGGTGAAGTTACTGCAGCTGGCACCGGATGAGCATGTGCTGGTGCTGGTGCTGCACCACATTGTCTCCGACGGCTGGTCGATGCAGGTCATGGTCGATGAGCTGGTGCAGTTGTACGTGGGCTACAGCCAGGGCCAGGATGTGCGTTTGCCTGAGTTGCCGGTTCAATACCCCGACTACGCCTTGTGGCAGCGCAGTTGGATGGAAGCCGGCGAAAAAGAGCGCCAGTTGGGTTATTGGGTTGAGCGGTTGGGCGGTGAGCAACCGGTGTTGGAGTTGCCCTTGGATCATCCGCGCCCGCCGGTGCAAAGCTATCGCGGCGCGCGCCTGGACATGGACCTGGACGCGGTATTGGTCAGCCGCCTCAAGGCGCTGGCTCAACGCGAAGGTGTGACGTTGTTCATGCTGTTGCTGGCGTCCTTCCAGACGCTGTTGTATCGCTACAGCGGGCAGTCGGATATCCGCGTCGGTGTGCCGATCGCCAACCGTAATCGCGCAGAAACCGAGCGCCTTATCGGCTTCTTCGTCAATACCCAGGTGTTCAAGGCTGATATCGACGGGCAGATGCCCTTTAGCCAGTTGCTGACCCAGGTCAAGCAGCGCGCACTCGAAGCCCAGAGCCATCAGGATCTGCCATTCGAGCAGCTTGTCGAGGCGCTGCAACCGGAGCGCAGCCTGAGCCATAACCCGTTGTTTCAGGTGATGTTCAACCATCAGACCGAAGCCCATAAGTTGCGGGGCGAGCTGCAATTGCCGGGCCTGGCACTTGAGGCGCTGGAGTGGGACAGTCAGAGCGCACAGTTCGACCTTAGCCTGGATACTCAAGAATCTCCGCAAGGTATCCGGGCTTCGCTGACCTACGCCACGGACCTGTTTGAGGCGCCCACTGTGCAGCGCATGGCCGAGCATTGGCAGCGTTTGCTGCGCGCTATTGTCGGGCGTGCGGACACCCGTGTGGCGCAGTTGGCCATGCTGATCGATGCAGAACAGCGTGATTTGCTGTACGCCTGGAACCAGGGTGGCCCCGTGTTCGAGGCGGCGACAGGCGTTCACGGGTTGTTCGAGGTCCAGGTGCAGCAGCGCCCGGAGGCAGTTGCGCTGTGCCTGGACGAACACACCATCAGCTATGCCGAGTTGAATCGCCAGGCCAATCGCCTGGCGCATGCACTGATTGAGCGCGGTGTCGGCCCGGAAGTGCGGGTGGGTGTGGCAGTCGAGCGCTCGTTCGAGATGGTGGTTGGCTTGTTGGCCGTGCTTAAGGCGGGCGGCGCCTATGTGCCGCTGGACCCGCAATACCCGCGTGAACGCCTGCTGCACATGCTTGAGGACAGCGGCGTGCGTGTGGTGCTGACGCAACCCCATGTGCCGATGCCGCTGCCCGAAGGCATGGCGACGTTGGATGTGGCGGATTCGGGGCTGGCCCACTACGGCGAGAGCAACCCGCTGGTCAAGGTCGACAAACACAACCTGGCTTACGTGATCTACACCTCAGGCTCCACCGGCAAGCCCAAAGGCGTGGCCATCGATCATGCGGCGCTTACCGAGTTTTCTCGGATAGCCGCCGACTATTCGCGCCTGACCCAGGATGATCGCGTACTGCAATTCGCTACCTTGAATTTCGACGGTTTCGTCGAGCAGCTCTACCCGGCGCTGACCCACGGCGCGACGGTGGTCCTGCGCGGGCCGCAGCTGTGGGACAGCGCTCGGCTGTACGACGAAATCATCGCCCAAGGCATCACCCTGGCCGACTTGCCCACCGCTTACTGGAACCTGTTCCTGCTCGATTGCCTGGCGGCGGGGCCTCGATCCTATGGCGCGCTTCGCCAGGTGCACATCGGTGGCGAAGCCATGCCACTGGACGGCCCGGCGCAGTGGGTGAAAGCCGGTCTTGGCCATGTACGCTTGCTCAATACCTATGGCCCCACAGAAGCGACCGTGGTGTCGAGTGTGCTGGACTGCTCAGCGGCTGCTGAAATCGTCGGTGCCACCGCCAGCCCGATTGGCCGTTCCTTGCCAGGGCGCGCCCTTTACGTGCTGGACCGTGACTTGAACCTGACGCCGTTGGGGGCGGTGGGCGAGTTGTACATCGGCAGCCGCTGCGGTTTGGCGCGCGCCTATTTGAACCGCGCGCTGCTCACGGCTGAGCGCTTTGTGCCGGACCCGTTCGGCGAAATCGGCGAGCGCCTGTATCGTACCGGTGACCTGGCACGCTATCGCGCCGATGGCGTCATCGAGTATGTCGGGCGGGTCGATCATCAAGTCAAGATCCGCGGTTTTCGTATCGAGCTGGGTGAAATCGAGGCGCTGTTGTTGGCTCAGCCCTGCGTGCGCGAAACACTGGTGCTGGCCGTCGACAATCAATTGGTCGCCTATCTGGTTGCCGAGCAGCAAGACGCCGCAACCCTCAAGCTGACGCTGCGCGAACAACTGCCGGATTATATGGTGCCGACCCACATCATCTTCCTTGACCGCATGCCGCTGAACCCCAACGGCAAGCTGGATCGTCACGCGCTGCCCAAACCCGACGCCAACCAATCGCAGCAGGCATGGGTGGCACCGGTGACTGAGCTGGAGCAGCAGGTCGCTGCCGTATGGGCGCAAATCCTGGGTGCCGAGCGGGTAGGGTTGACCGACCACTTCTTTGAGATGGGCGGGCATTCGCTGTTGGCCATGCAGGTGGTATCACGCTTGCGTCGTTCGCTGGGGCGCGAAGTACCGCTCAAGCTGGTGTTCGAGCAGCCACGCCTGGAAGGATTTGCTGGCGCTTTGCACGCGCTGGAAGGTGGCCTGGGTGAGCAGGCTCCGGCACTGGTGGCGGTCGGTCGTGACCAGCCGTTGCCACTGTCCTATGCCCAGGAGCGCCAGTGGTTCCTTTGGCAACTGGCCCCGGACAGCGCCGCCTACCATATTCCCAGTGCCTTGCGCCTCAGGGGGCGGCTGGACACGGCGGCGTTGCGGCGCAGTTTCGATGAGTTGGTCGCTCGCCATGAAAGCCTGCGCACCTGCGTCGAACAGCACGCGGAGGGGGCGCGGCAAGTTATCCGTGCGCAGGTGGCGTTACCTGTCCAGTGCGTTGACGTGCAAGAAGCTGATCTGCAAGCGCAAGTCGAAGCCGAAATCGCCCGCCCGTTCAATCTGCAACGCGGGCCGTTGCTGCGCGTGACCTTAATGCGTGTGGCACAGGACGATCATGTGTTGGTGCTGGTGCAGCATCACATCGTTTCTGACGGTTGGTCGATGCAAGTCATGATCGACGAACTGGTGCAGCTTTATGCCGCGTTCAGCCAGGGCCAGGCTGTGCAGTTGCCGGTGATGCCGATCCAGTACGCCGACTTTGCCGTGTGGCAGCGTACGTGGATGGAGGCGGGTGAAAAGTCCCGCCAGCTGGATTACTGGCGTGACTTGCTCGGTGGCGAGCAGCCCGTGCTGGAGTTGCCATTCGACCATCAGCGCCCGGCGCAGCAAAGCTATCGTGGCGCGCGCCTGGATGTGCCGTTACCTGCCGAGCTGGCGCGAGGTCTTAAAACCCTGGCCCAGGCGCAGGGCGTGACGATGTTCATGTTACTGCTGGCCTCGTTCCAGACGTTGCTGCACCGCTACAGTGGCCAGCAAGACATTCGCGTAGGCGTGCCGATCGCCAATCGCAACCGTGTGGAAACCGAGCGTCTGATCGGCTTTTTCGTCAACACTCAGGTACTCAAGGCCGATATCGACGGGCACATGACGGTTGCCGAGTTGTTGGCCCAGGTCAAGCAGCGTGCGCTGGAGGCCCAGGCCCATCAGGACCTGCCGTTCGAGCAATTGGTCGAAGCCCTGCAACCCGAGCGTAGCCTGAGCCTGAACCCGCTGTTCCAGGTCATGTTCAACTATCAGAGTGAGGGTCACCTGGGGGCGCAAGCACTGACGGATTTGCGCATCGAAGGCCTGGAGTGGGAACGCCGTACCGCGCATTTTGATCTCGACATGGATGCGCATGAAAGTACAGAAGGGCTGTGGGCCTCGCTGGGCTATGCCACCGACCTGTTTGAAGCCGTCACCATTGAGCGGATGGCCCGCCACTGGCAGAACCTGTTGCAGGCGATGGTGGCCGATCAACAACAGAATATCGGCCAGTTGCACTTGTTGGACAGCGACGAGCAGCAGCACATCCTGCAGCTGTGGAACCAGGCCGACGCCGGTTTCCCGGCCGAGCGCCTGGTACACGAACTGTTCGCCGATCGCGCCCGGGAAAACCCGGATGCGGTGGCGGTCAAGTTCGAGGCGCAAACCCTGACTTATGGCGAGCTGGACAGCCAGGCCAACCGCCTGGCCCATGCGCTGATCGCACGTGGCGTCGGCCCGGAAGTGCGGGTGGCGATTGCCATGCCGCGCAGCGCGCAAATCATGGTGGCGTTCCTCGCGGTGATGAAAGCCGGTGGCGTGTATGTGCCGCTGGACATCGAATACCCGCGTGACCGCCTGCTGTACATGATGCAAGACAGCCGTGCGAAATTGCTGCTGAGCCACACCAGCGCCTTGCCGCAATTGCCGCTTGCCGAGGGTCTGGACACCCTGGCCATTGACCGCACCGAAGACTGGGCCGGTTATAGCGATACCGCGCCGCAGGTCGATCTGGACGGAGACAACCTCGCCTACGTGATCTACACCTCCGGCTCCACCGGCATGCCCAAAGGCGTGGCGGTTTCCCACGGGCCACTGGTGGCGCACATCATCGCCACCGGGGAGCGTTATGAAACCGACCCGGCCGATTGCGAACTGCATTTCATGTCCTTCGCCTTCGATGGTTCCCATGAAGGCTGGATGCACCCGCTGATCAACGGCGCCAGCGTACTGATCCGCGACGACAGCCTGTGGCTGCCGGAATACACCTACGCGCAAATGCACCGTCACCACGTGACCATGGCCGTGTTCCCGCCGGTGTACCTGCAACAGTTGGCCGAGCATGCCGAGCGCGATGGCAACCCGCCCAATGTGCGCGTGTACTGCTTCGGCGGCGATGCGGTGGCGCAGGCCAGTTACGACCTGGCGTGGCGCGCACTGAAACCGACCTACTTGTTCAACGGCTACGGCCCGACCGAAACCGTGGTCACGCCGCTGCTGTGGAAAGCCCGTCGCGGCGATCCGTGCGGCGCGGTCTATGCGCCGATCGGCACACTGTTGGGCAACCGCAGCGGCTACGTGCTGGACTCACAACTCAACCTGCAACCCATCGGCGTGGCTGGTGAGCTGTACCTCGGCGGCGAAGGCGTGGCCCGTGGTTATCTGGAGCGCCCGGCGCTTACCGCCGAACGCTTTGTGCCGGACCCGTTCGGCAAGCCCGGCAGCCGCGTTTACCGCAGCGGCGACCTGACCCGTGGCCGTGCGGACGGCGTGGTGGATTACCTAGGGCGTGTCGACCATCAGGTGAAAATTCGTGGTTTCCGTATTGAGTTGGGTGAAATCGAGGCGCGCCTGCGTGAGCAGGATGCGGTGGGTGAAACGGTCGTCGTGGCCCAGGAAAGTCCGAGCGGCAAGCAGTTGGTGGCGTACGTCGTGCCCGCTGAACCCGTGGCCGACCCGGTCGCATTCCGCGAAGCCTTGCGTCGTGCCCTGAAAACCCGTCTGCCTGACTATATGGTGCCTGCGCACTTCATGTTCCTGGACCAGATGCCGTTGACGCCCAACGGCAAGCTCGACCGTAAGGGCTTGCCCCAGCCGGACGCGGCGCAGTCGCAAGGTGTGTGGGTTGAGCCGGTTACGCCATTGCAACAGCAGGTCGCGGCGATTTGGGCCCAAGTGCTGGGCGCTGTGCGCATTGGCCTGACGGACCACTTCTTCGAGTTGGGTGGGCACTCGTTGCTGGCCATGCAGGTGATTTCCCGTGTGCGCCAGTTACTTGAGCGTGACGTGCCACTGCGCACCTTGTTTGAGCAGCCGCAACTGCAGGGTTTTGTGCTGGCACTGGACGCCGCTGAAGAGGACTTGGCGCCGCCAATGCGGGCGATAGGGCGGGATCAGCCGTTAGTGCTGTCCTTTGCCCAGGAGCGACAGTGGTTTCTTTGGCAGCTGGACCCGCAAAGCGCCGCTTACCACATCCCGAGCATTCTGCGTCTGAGCGGCCGCCTTGATCTGCATGCCTTGCAGTGCAGCTTTGATCGCTTGGTGGCGCGACATGAAAGCTTGCGCACTCGCATCAATCAGCAGGCTGAGCGCACGGTGCAGGTGGTTTTGCCTGCCGAACCGTTGTCAATCATGCGAGGCGATGCCACTGAGCAGACACTGCAGCAGCAGGTAGAAGCCGAAATTGCCAAGCCTTTCGACCTGCAGCAAGGGCCGCTGCTGCGCGTCACCTTGTTGCGCCTGGCCGAAGATGAGCACGTGCTGGTGCTGGTGCAGCACCATATCGTTTCCGATGGCTGGTCGATGCAGGTGATAGTCGACGAACTGGTGCAGTTGTATAGCGCCTACCGCCAGGGCGAGGTCGCGCAGTTACCGGCGCCGGCGTTGCAGTATGCCGATTACGCACACTGGCAACGCGAGTGGATGGCGGCAGGTGAGCGCGAGCGTCAGTTGGCTTACTGGTGCGAACTGCTGGGCGGTGAGCAACCGGTGTTGGAACTTCCGACCGCGCACGCGCGCCCGGCGCAGCAAAGCTATCGCGGTGCCAGCCTGGAGCTTGAGTTGCCGACGCAACTGGCCGAGGGGCTCAACGCATTGGCGCAGCGTGAGGGCGTGACGCTGTTCATGCTGTTGCTGGCGTCCTTCCAGGGCTTGTTGTACCGCTACAGTGGCCAGCACGACATCCGTGTCGGGGTGCCGATCGCCAACCGCAACCGGGTTGAGGTCGAGCGGTTGGTTGGCTTCTTTGTCAACACTCAGGTGCTCAAGGCCGACCTGGACGAGCAGATCACCGTGACCCAGCTGTTGCAGCAGGCCAAACGCCGCAGCCTGGATGCGCAGAGCCATCAGGACCTGCCCTTCGAGCAACTGGTCGAAGCCCTGCAACCGGAGCGCAGCCTGAGCCATAACCCGTTGTTCCAGGTGTTGTTCAACCATCAGAGCGAGGCGGGGTTGGCCACCCGCGGCCGTCAGTTGCCCGATTTGCGGGTAGAGGGCCTGGATTGGGGCAGCCAGACCGCGCAGTTCGACCTGAGCCTGGACACCCAGGCCACCGCGCAGGGTATCTGGGCCACCCTGACCTATGCGACCGACCTGTTCGAACCGGCCATGCTCACGCGCATGCTGGGGCACTGGCAAAATCTGTTGCAAGGCATGCTCGACGACCCGCAGCAGCGCGTCAGCCAGTTGCCGCTGTTGGACGGCACCGAGCAACGTATTGCGCTGCAAGACTGGAACGCCACTGCTCGCGACTACACGCAGCAGCCTGTGCATCAGTTGATCGAAGCCCAGGTCGAACTCACGCCGGATGCCGAGGCGCTGGTGTTTACCGGGCAGCGCTTGACGTACACCCAACTTAATCGGCGGGCCAACCGCCTGGCCCATCGCCTGATGGACGCCGGTGTCGGCCCCGACGTGTTGGTGGGGCTGGCCGTGGAGCGTTCGATAGACATGGTCGTCGGCCTGTTGGCGGTACTCAAGGCCGGTGGCGCTTATGTGCCGCTCGATCCGGAATACCCACGCGAGCGACTGGCCTACATGCTGGAAGACAGCGGCGTGAGTATGTTGCTGACCCAGGCCCATCTGCTGAGTCGATTGCCGATTCCACACGGAGTGGACACGCTGGTGTTGGGCGAGGCCGATGTCGACAGTTACAGCGAAGCCAATCCCATTAGCGTGCTGAGCGGCGAAAACCTCGCCTATGTGATCTACACCTCCGGCTCCACCGGCCAGCCCAAAGGTGCGGGCAACCGCCATTGTGCGCTGACCAACCGCCTGTGCTGGATGCAGGAAGCCTACGGGTTGAACGCCCGTGACACGGTGCTGCAAAAGACCCCGTTCAGCTTCGACGTGTCGGTGTGGGAGTTCTTCTGGCCGCTGATGACAGGCGCACGCCTGGTAGTGGCTGCGCCGGGTGATCACCGCGACCCGGCCAGGCTGGTAGCGTTGATCAACGCCGAACAGGTCACTACGCTGCACTTTGTGCCGTCGATGCTGCAGGCTTTCCTGCAAGACCCGGCCGTTGCTTCCTGCCACTCCTTGCAACGCATTGTGTGCAGCGGCGAAGCGCTGCCGGTGGATGCGCAACAGCAGGTATTGCGCAAGTTGCCGCAAGCCGCGTTGTACAACCTGTATGGCCCGACCGAAGCCGCCATCGACGTGACCCACTGGACCTGCATCGACGAAGGGCGTGACACGGTGCCCATTGGCCAGCCGATCGCCAACCTGTGCACCTATGTGCTGGACGCACAACTGCAAGCGACCGCTGTGGGTGTGGCAGGTGAGTTGTACCTGGGCGGTATCGGCTTGGCACGCGGTTATCATCGACGCCCTGGGCTCACCGCCGAACGGTTTGTTGCTTCACCGTTCGAGCCCGGAGCGCGCCTGTATCGTACCGGCGA
Source organism: Pseudomonas sp. OE 28.3 (assembly GCF_014268205.2). Classification (NCBI taxonomy): domain Bacteria; kingdom Pseudomonadati; phylum Pseudomonadota; class Gammaproteobacteria; order Pseudomonadales; family Pseudomonadaceae; genus Pseudomonas; species Pseudomonas sp. OE 28.3. The sequence continues at coordinate 3,828,077 of NZ_CP077082.1, read as the reverse complement.
CCGCGTGCGTCAGCGTGCCGACGGGGTTATCGAATACCTTGGGCGCCTGGATCATCAGGTCAAATTGCGTGGCCTGCGCATTGAATTGGGTGAGATTGAAGCGCGCGTTCTTGAACATCCACAGGTGCAGGAAGCCTCGGTCCAGGTGGTTGATGGCAAGCACCTGGTGGGCTATCTGGTGTTGCTGGCGCCGAGCGAAACCTGGCGTGAATCCCTGGGCGCACACCTGTTGGCGCACTTGCCGGACTATATGGTGCCGGCGCAATGGGTGCTGCTGGCGCAAATGCCCCTGAGCCCGAATGGCAAGCTGGACCGCAAGGCGTTGCCCAAGCCTGATGCGCACGCGCAAGAACGCGTCTATCAGGCGCCGCAGACGCAGCTGGAGCAGCGCCTCGCGACGATTTGGGCCCAGGTCCTGGAGGTTGAACGCGTCGGGTTAAATGACAATTTCTTTGAGCTGGGTGGCCATTCGCTGTTGGTGTTGAGGCTCAAGGAGCGCATCCGCAAGGCGACCGGCACAGCGCTGTCGGTCAGCCAACTGATGCTTAACCCGACCATTGCGGGGCAGGTGGCCTGCCTGGGTGGCGAAACCCGCCACTCGCTGATCGTCAAACTCAACAGCCAGACCCAAGGCACGCCACTGTTCCTGTTCCACCCAAGCTTTGGTTCGGTGCATTGCTACAAGGCCATCGGCCTGGCACTGCGCGAACAACGGCCGGTGCTGGGGGTGATCAGTCGGGCGTTGGTCGAGGAGGGCAGTGACGTGCCCAACTGGCAATCAATGATCGATGACTACACCGCGCAACTGCTCGATGCCGTACCCGAAGGCCCTTATCGCCTGGCCGGTTGGTCCCTGGGTGGCAACCTGGCCATGGAGGTCGCGTATGCGTTGGAACAGGCGGGGCGTGTGGTCGAGGTTGTCGGTTGGATCGATGCATCGCCGCCGCACTGGCTCAAGGTCTATTGGGACACGGCGGTGATGACCGATGACAGTGAAGTGCCGGTTAATCAGCGGCGTGTCGAGTTATTGCAGGTGATGTTTGCGCAGTCGAGCGCGTTGATTCAGGCAGCGTGGTTGCAAAGCCAGGCGCTCTCTGAAGACGAGGTGCAGCAATGGCAGGCGTTCAGCACGTGGGCCGAAGGCGCGCTTGGTGAGACCTATGTGGAGGTCAAGGCCAGCTTGCTTGAGGGCGACGAAGCGCAGATCTCCTGGGAACTCGACCGTGCTCTTGGCCAGAGTCTCAAGGACGCCGACTTCAAGCCGATCCAGGCACCGATCAATTGCTGGTGGGCCGCTGCGAGCCGGGCAGGGCAGCATCGTCAGTTAATTGAGGCAAGCATGGCGCAGGTTATGGGCCGGCCGTGTATTGAGCAGTCAGTACTGATCGACTCTACCCATGATCGAATCATCGACAACGCCGCGTTCGTGCAGAGCTTTGCTGATGCAATGAAGTAACCCCCGGTGTAAAAGAAACGCCCCTGGACCGATGGCCAGGGGCGTTTTTTTATCGGTGTTATTCGCCAAGCGTCACGATTTCAGCGGGCAACAAAAAGCCCCTGGTCATCAGCGATGACCAGGGGCTTGGGCTGGATCAGAAGTTCCAGCGGGTGCTGAGCATGACGTTACGCGGGTCGCCGTAGTAAGCCGAGTTGTAGAAGCCGATGTTGGTGTAGTACTTCTTGTCGAAGATGTTGTTGACGTTGAGGGTCGCCGATACGTTCTCGGTCACCTGGTAACGGGCCATCGCGTCGACGATCCACAGTGGGTCCTGGGAGAAGTTTTCCTCGGTGCCTTTGGCATAGTTGTTCAGCAGTTTCCAGCCAGTGCCCTGCCAGCGCACGCCGGTGCCCAGGGTCAGCTTGTCGAGTGGGCCGGTCAGCTTGTAGCTGGTGTAGATATTGACCTGATCTTCCGGCTCCCAGGTGGAGAGCTTCTCACCCTGTTTGTCGCGCATGATCTTATGGGTATAGCCCGCCTGCAACTGCCAGCCTGGCGCCAGCTCGCCGGAAATTTCCGCTTCGTAGCCTTTGGTCTTGGCTTCGGTGCCCCTGGAGGCGTAATCCAGCCCTGGGTGGCTGTTGGGGATGTAATCCGTGTCGTCGACGGCGCGGTTTTTCTCGTGAACCTCGAAGTAGGCCAGGCTCGAATTCAGGCGACCGTCGAAGAACTCGCCCTTAAGGCCGATCTCGTAGTTCTTGCCTTCATCTGGTTCCAGCGGTTTGTCGTTGCGGTCTCGGTAATCGTCCTGGGGCAGGTAGATTTCGGTGAAGCTGGCGTAGGCCGAGAAGTTGTCGTTGAGGTCATAGGTGATGCCGGCATAAGGCACTACCTTGCCGGTGTCCTTGACCTGGCTGGTGCCGCTGACTTCGTAGTTGTTGACCCGAGTGCCGAGGATCAGGTGCAAGTCATCCGCGAGGCTGAAGCGCCCGGTGATGTAGCTGGCGCTCTGGCGGGTCAGCTCGTCGTTCTTTTTGGTTCGAGGACCACGGTCCGGCTTGGGGGCGTCGCCGTCCCAGTTGAAGTAGTCGTGGCTGTTGTCGTAGTTGGTGGCGTTGGTGTAGTCGCTGCCCAGCCAGTGCGAGCGCGAGACCGACGTGCCGACCACCAGTTCGTGCTCACGCCCGAACAGGCTGAACGGCCCAGTGGCGTAGAGATCACCCGTGTCGCTGGTGGTTTCACCATTGTAGGTACGGGTCAGCAGCGATGCCTTGCCCGTTTCGGCATTGGGTGACAGCAGGGCCGACAACGGGGCTTTGTAGCCGTTGATCTGGTGGTTGTACTGCGCCTTGCCGACCCAGCCGTTGTCGAACGTGTGTTCCAGGGTGGCGAAGGCGGTACGGGTGTACTGTTTCCACTTGCTGTACTTGGCGCCGTTGTTGAAGGAGCGCGGGGTGCTGATGTGGTTGCCGGCCGAGTCAAAGAGCGAGGCCGCACCGGACCAGCTGGAGCCCTGCGGGTCACTGTCCTGGTAGTCGCCACCGATGGTCAGCAACGTATCCGGTGCCAGGTCGAACTCGAGAATGCCGTAGTAGACGTTGGTCTGGCGTTGGTAGTGATCGAGGAACGTGTGTTTGTCCTGGTACGCCGCAACAGCACGGCCACGCACGTTGCCGGTCTCGGTCAGCGGGCCGCTGACGTCGATTTCCGAACGGTAGTTGTCCCAGGAGCCTGCGCCCAGGTCCACATAGCCCTTGAATTCCGAGGTGGGCTTTTTACGCACCATATTGATGGTGCCGCCCGGGCCGCCGGCGCCGGTCAGCAGGCCGGTGGCGCCCTTGAGGATTTCGACGCGGTCGTAGATCACGGTGTCGGTCAAGGTGTGGCCCGACGAGTACTGGGCATCCTGCAGGATCGGAATACCGTCGTACTGGAAGTTCTGAATGGCGAAACCACGAGAGAAATAGCTGGTGCGCTCGCTGTCGTAGGTGGCAACGGTGATGCCCGGTGTGTGGCGCATCACGTCGTCGATCGACTTGAGGCTGAAGTCGTCCATAGCCTGGCGGGTCACCACGGAAATCGATTGCGGCGTCTCACGTGGGCTTAACACCATGCGCGTCGCGGTGGCGATGGTGCCAGGGGTGTAGGAGCCGGAGCCTTCGGTGATGGTCCCCAACTGGTTGGCGGTTACCTGGGTAGCACCCAGTTCCAGTGCCGACGGTTTCGCCGCGCTGATGGTGAACGAGCTGCCCTGCAGGTCATAGCTGATGCCCGTCCCGGACAGCAAGGTGGTCATGGCCTGGCCAGGTTGCAACTTGCCTTTGATCGCGTGGCTGCGCTTGCCTTCTACATCGGTAGGGCTGTAGAGCACCTGCAAGTTGGTCTGGCGACCGAACTCCTGAAGCGCGCTCCCCAGCGGCTGTGCGGGCACATTCAATTCGACCTCCTGCGCCTGCACATAACCTGCCACCGGCAGTGCCAGTGCCAGGGCAATCGCGCTTGGCAGCAGAGGGGTATTCAAGAGGCGGCGCATGGAGAGTGCCTTGCTCAAGGGACTCAGACCGAACGTTGCTGGCATGGATGCATTCTCTTCTATGTTTTAAGTGGGCAGCTTTTAGTGTTTATTGAGGTCAATTCTCATTACCGCTAGTGAGACGTTCCTATCCGGAAAAACCGGAAAATAAATTTCAAGCCGGTTCCATCTCGTGCACGACCTTGCCCGCACGCAGGCGCACCAGTTGGTCGGCGATGTCGAAATAGCGGTCGTCGTGGCTGATCACGATGATGGTTTTGCCCAGGCGCTTGAGGTCGGGCAGCAGCTCGGTGTAGAACACGCGGCGGAAGGCCGGGTCCTGGTCGGCGGCCCATTCGTCGAACACCAGCACCGGGCGTTCTTCGAGCCAGGCATTGACCAGCGCCAGGCGCTTGCGCTGCCCGGTGGAGAGGTCGGTGGTGCTGAATACGCCGTCCTTGACGCTGACTTTGTGCGCGATTTCCAGGCGCTCCAGGTACTTGGCAGCACTGTCCAGCGATTGCGTGGCGCTGCCCTGGACCAGGTCGTCGAACAGGTAATAGTCGGCGAACACCGTGGTGAACAATTGGCGATAGTCATCGCGCACCGGGTCGGTCACGGTTTCGCCGTTCAGGCGGATTTCGCCGGCGTCGGGTTGATACAGGCCCAGCAACAGTTTGATCAGTGTGGTCTTGCCGCAGCCGTTCTCGCCGACGATAAACACGATATCGCCCTGCTGGATGCTCAGGTTGATCGGCCCCAGGTGAAACGGCTCGCTGCCCTCTACCGGCGGTGGGCTGTAGGTGACGCCACGCAGTTCAAGGCTGTTGACCACCGGCGTGGGGGCTTCGCTGCCGTCCATCAACAAATGCGGCTCGGGGGACGAGAAGCGATCAGACAGCTCGGTGATACGCGCAAAGGCAATGCCGGCCTTGCCGATGATCGGCAGGTAACCGATCACGTGTTCGAGCGGGCCTTTCATGTACAGCAGCACCAACACAAAACCGGTGATCACCGCCGGGTCCGGATTGGGGCTGTAGGCTTGCATGGCCAGGGCCAGGCCGATGACCACAAAGAACAGCATCGAGCCAAAGGTTTTGGCCACGATGTAAATGTTGACCGAGCGCACCTGGATGTCGCTGATCCGGTCGGCGGTTTCCTGGATACGGTGGGTGTTCATCCGGTAGCGCCGTGGCCGGTGGATGCGCAACTCCTTGGCGCCGGAGGCGATCGCCGAATAGTAGCGCTGCAGTTCGTCTTCCAGGTCGCGGGCTGCATCGAAGCCGCGTATGCCTTTGTGGCCGGCGATGAACTGCACGCTGCTGCCGATCACAATGGCGACGATCATCATCAGGAACATCGGCACAGACAAGTAGGCCAGGTAACCCAGGCAACCCAGGGTTACCGTGCTGGCGATGGCCAGCGGGGTGAACGCGAAGGAGAAATCGCTGATGGTATCGACGTCGTGGGTGAGCACCGGGATCAGGCGGTGCGAGCGGTAGCGTTCGATCTGCTCGATGGGCGCCGACAGCACTTTCTCGCCGAGATCCTTGCGCAGGGCGGCAATGATCCGCTGGCCCACATAGTTGGTGCCGATATCCGAGACGATCGAACTGGTCAGCGCCAACAGGCACAGCGCCGCAAAGGTCAGGACCACGCCCTGGGTCATGCCGGTTGTAGAGTGCAGGGCGTTATTGATAGTCGCCAGCAGCAACGTGATGGCCAGGCCGCCGGCCATGCCCAGCGCGACAGAGACTGTCACGATGGTGCGAAAAGGCCTGAGCAATGCGAGCAAACCGTTAAAGGCGCCGCGCTTGGGGTCGGTCATAAATACTTCCCGGAAAGTGAAAAAAGAGGGGGCTGGGCACACAGACCCTTACCCATGACAAACGAAGTGTCGGGGCGACTATTTAGCGCGGCGCGCCGGGCGGTGGCCTGGGTCGATAAATTGCCTGCAGGCTGGTTCGTTCTTGTTGTGTAGGCGCACGCGTATTGGCGCGTGCCTGATCTATCCAGCGAGAGCGAAACAATGACGAAAAAGAATCTGGTGTATGTCTGGTCCCTGAGAAACGCTGCCGCCGACAAGGCCGGGCAGCCGGTGGCCTACAAGGACCACGAGCGCTATATGAAGTCGGTGCTGGAGTTTCTGGTGGGGTCGCTGAACGACACACCGTTGGGCCAGGCCTACAACCTGGTCGGCGTGGTGTACGACGATGACGAGCAGAACCCGCGGGACCAGCAGTTGGTGGCCGACTATGGTTTTGCCTATCAGCCGGGTCGCCAGTGGCTGTACCCGGCGGACCTGCGCGTGCAGGGCAAGCTGGTCAATGACTTGTTGCTAAGCGTGCCGTCCACCTACCGTCGCCTGCCGCGTGGCAGCGCCGAACACATCGCCGGCAAGCAGGATTTTGAACGTCGCTTGCACGACACCCTGGTGGAGTTGAAGGCCGATATCGTGGTGCTGGACGGCCTGTTGGTGATCCTCGATGAGTTGGTGCGGCCCGGCGCGCCGTTCGCGCGGCGAATCATGAACATTCACCCAGGCATTACCCGTATTGAATCGCCTTACGAGCGCCGTGGCGCCTATGCCACCTGGAATGCCTTGTACGGCGCGCGCGGGCAGACGGTGGTGGATTGGGCGAGCAAAGCCACCAAGGCCTGCGAACCGCTGTACCTCACCGGCGCTTCGTTCCATTACGTGGACAACGGCATTGATTCGGGCGAAGTGTTCCACGACGTGCTGAAAACCGAGATTTCGCCTGAGGACACCATCCTCGAATTGCGCTGGAACAACTTCAATAACAGCCTGTTCCCGGCGTTGCATGAAGGGTTGGAGTTGTTGGCTCAGCAGGCTTAAGGCGATCCAAGTGTGGGAGCTGGCTTGCCTGCGATGGCCTCAACTCGGTGTACCTGATGTACCGAGGTGTCTGCATCGCAGGCAAGCCAGTTCCCACATTCTGCTCGGTGTGCTGCTTAAAGGTCGCGCACTACCCGAAACCCAATCCAGTCCCCGCGGGTTTGCGGGTAGATGGTGTTGCGGTTGCCCGAGCGTGAGAACACCGGCGCTTCGCCCCAGTCATTGCCGCGGATCTGGTAGCCCTCGCAGTGGGGCTCCATCCAGGCGCTGCCGTCGGTAGGGGCGCCGATATAGTTGGGGTGCTCGCAGTCGGCAACCCGCTCATACACATTGCCGTGCATGTCGTACATGCCGAATGCATTCGGCGGGTAGCTGCCCACCGGCGAGGAATAGCTGTAGCCATCTGCCGGGCCGTAGGTGTTGGCGTGCTGGGCGATGCTGTAGCCCTTGCCCTCGTCGAACGGGAAGGGGAACGGCCCGGTGGAGCCGGCGCGGGCGGCGTATTCACGTTGGGCTTCGCTGACCATGTGGTACTTGTGCCCGGTTTTTTCCGATAGCCAGGCGACGTACTGCTTGATGTCGTCCATGTCCATGCACACTGCCGGCTGGCGTGGCCCTTGCGGGTAGCGGGGCTTGCTGGCGATGCATTCGCGGCCGGGGCGGGTGTCGCCGTCGGCGATCTTGACGCCGGTCTGGCGGATATAGCTGTCCCATTCGGCGGCAGTGACGTGGAAGCGGCTCATGGCAAACGGTTTGGCGAAGGTCACGTCGTGCATCGGGCCTTCATCGGGCTCGCGGCCGACTTCGTCTTCCGGCGTGCCCATGGTGAAGGTGCCGGCGGGCAGCACCACCATTTCCGGGCAGTCCTTGCAGTCCTTGAACACTTTGCCGGGTTGCGGCGTGGCGGCCTGCGCCAGGTTGGGCAGCCATGCCGCGCAAAGAGCAGTCAGCGCCAGGGCGGTCAGGGGTTTGAGTCGGGATGGATTCATGTGGGCATCTCGTTCAAAGGAAAAAAGGGCGCATCACAGGCGTTGGCTCAGCAGGGCCATAAACTGCTGGATTTCGTCCGAGCTGTTAAGCAGGCCGGGGGAAGTGCGGATCACCGGGCCGACATCGCGGTCGACGGCATCGATCACCACGCGGTTTTTCAGCATATGGGCGACGACCGCTTCGCTGTCCTGGTCCTTGACCCGAAAAAACGTAAAACCGGCCGACAGGTCGGTGCTGCGCGGTGTCACCAACTCGATCTGCGGATGCGCCAGCAACTGGGTTTTGAGTTCGCTGTTGAGTACGTGGATGCGCGCCTCAACCTGTGCCTTGCCCAGTTGCAGGTGCAGCTTGAACGCTTCATCCGCCGCCCAGCGATGCTCAAAGGCGTGGTAGCCGCCGGGCGTCATGGTGGTGGCAAAGTTGGTGTCTTCGGAGAAGGTCGGCACCATGGGTGTGACGTATTTGTTTTCGGCGTCGCGGGCGCAGACCAGCCCGGTGCCGCGTGGGCCGAACATCCATTTATGCGTGCCGGCGATAAAGAAGTCGCAGTGCATGGCCGGGAAGTCGAGGTTCTCCACGCCAAAACCATGTACGCCATCGACCACATACAGGATGCGGTCGTTGTCGTCGCGGTTGCGATTGAGTTCCTCCACCAGCTTGCCGATTTCGCCGATCGGCAGCTTCACGCCACTGCCGGACTGCACCCAGGTCATGCCCAGCACGCGGGTAGTGGGGCGAATGGCGCGCTTGATGTTGCCCAGCACTTCGTCACTGGAGACCTGGCTGGCGCGCTCGAACAAGCGGATGCGCCGCACCTGGGTGCCTTGGCGGGCGACGCGAAAGTCCAGCACGTTCTGGGTGGCGTAGTGTTCGTGTTCGGTGGTGAGAATCTCTTGGTCGGGGCGCAGCTTGATCCCGCCGTAGATCATCGCCAGGCCTTCCGACGTGCTGCCGGTGAGGGCGATCTGAGCCGGCTTGGCGTTCAGGTAACGACCGGCCCATTCGCGCACCTGGCCTTCACGTTTCCAGGTTTCTTCCAGGCCCCAGTCCATGGCCAGGCCGGGGTTGCGGTCGATCTGCTGGCCGTAGCGCTCAATGGCTTCGCGCACGGGGCGTGGGTGGGAGGTCACCAGGAAGTTGGAAAAGTGCAGGTAGTCCGGGTCTTGGGTGAACAGCTGTTTGAAACCCGTCCATGGGTCGTTTGTGGCAGGCGACTGGGTGGCTGCCTGGGCGTGCGCGAGCAATGTGCTGCCCAATGGCAGGCTGGCGGCGAGTACGCCAGCCTGCTTGAGGAATGTACGGCGGTCGGTCATGGACTGGCTTCTGAGTAATTAGCGGTTGGCCAACGGCTTGGCGGCTTTTTGTACCTGGTCCCACACCCGCAGGAAGTTGCCTCCCCACAGCTTGGCGATGTCGGCCTCGGAGTAGCCGCGCTGGATCAGTTCGGCGGTGACATTGCGCACTTCGCCGACGTTCTCCCAGCCCTGGATGCCGCCGCCGTCGTTGAAGTCCGAGGCGATGCCGACGTGGTCGATGCCGATCTTGCGCACGGTGTAGTCAATGGCATCGCCCCAGTCCTTGAGGGTGGCCTTGGGTTCTTCTTCAAGAATGGCGTACAGCCCCTGGGCGTACTGGCCGAACTTCTGCTCGGGCCAGGCGGCGATGATGGCGTCGCCGGGCATCAAGGCCACGGCCAGGTTGGGCAGCGACGGCAAATCGAAGCGCGCACGCAAGGTGTTGAGCTTGTCTTGGGTGGGTTGGCTCAGCGGGCGCAAATAGGCCGGGAAGCCCACCACCTGCACCACGCCACCGCTGTTTTTGATCAGTTGCAGTTCTTTGTCGCTGAGGTTGCGCGGGATATCCACCGAGGCACGCGGCGCCGAATGCGAGGCAATCATGGGGGTACGGCTCAATTGCGCGACTTGCTCCAGCGCCTTGGTCGACATCTGCGACACATCGATGATCACGCCCAGGTCGTTGAGGCGGTGCACGGCTTGTTGGCCGATGGCTGACAGCCCTTCAAGCGCGTCGGTGGTGTCATTGAAAAACGGCAGCGGGCGTGACGAGTCGGACCAGGCGTTGTTGCCGATATAGCTGAAACCGAACATGCGCATGCCGCGTGCCGCCCACAGGTCCAGCTGGTTGAGGTCATCGCCCAGCGGGTAGGCGTTGAGCATGCTGATAAAGATCGCAAACTTGCCCTCGCCATGCAGGCGCCGCATATCGTCCGGGGTGTAGGCGATGCCGACCTGATTGGGGAAGTCGCGCACCATGCCGGAGATGATCTTGTAGCGCACCTCCTGCTCGTGACGGGCCTCCTCGACAAAACCGTCGGTGGGTTTGTGCGGCGCGTTGGGGCCGTTCCAGATTTCCGGCCAGCCGAAAATCGTCAGGGCCGCGCCCGACAAACGCCCGCGTGCCGCCTTGGCCAGGTCGAACTGGCCACTGCCATCCTTGTCGGCTTCGTTGCCGGCGGTGCCGAAATCCATGGGCACGGTGATATGGCTGTCGAACGACAACAAGCGGTCCTGCATTTCGTTGGCCTGCTTGATCACCTCCAGCGGGTAGCCGGCATTGCCTTTGAACCAGTGATCCCAGGCCAGGAAACCGACCCCGGCGCCGATGGCCAGTGCCAGCGGCAGGCCGATATACAGCGCCTTTTTCGAACGTGATTTTGTCATTGCCATCTCAGTCAGTTGAGGCCTTTGCTATCAGGGAAGAACGAGCCATGGCCGGGGAAATTTAGGCGCGGGCGCTGGGCCGGTAAATTTCTCGCGGCCGTCAACGTTCTAGCTCTGATCAAGCTGTTTCCTAAGGTAGACAATGACCCTCTCTCGACGTGGCTTCATCGCCGGCCTGGCGCTGACCGGCGCTGCCGTGCCAGCGGCCCTTTATGCCCACCGCGAGCTGACGCGTGAAGAATTCCCGATCACGCCGGGCGAGGCCACGGTGGACCTGGCCGACACCGCCGGCCAACACCTGGCCAATACCCTGCGCGGTGTGTGGAGCCTGCGCCTGGAGGGCCGCGATGCGGGCCTTAAAGGCTTGCCGCTGCAAGGCCTGGAGCTGTTGCTCGACATCGCCCCGCTTGGCCGTGGCTTGCGTGGCTATCTGGACACCGCTGCAAACCTGCGTGCCGAGGGCGAGCCGCGTTACCGCGTGCTCGGTGATCTGCTGACGGGCGAGGGCGCCGTGCTCTACTGGCGCCTGATCGACCGCGACGCCGCGGATGGCGCACCGGCCTATGAGTTCAAGATGACCCTCGACGAAGTTTGGGCCGACTTCGCCAATGCCGGCAGCAGCACCCTGAGCGGGCAGGTTCTCGACCTTGAGCGCCCCCTGGCCCTGACCGAGCGCGACAACCGCTTTATCGCCCACAAGCAACTGTTCCCCGAGGCGCGCCAGCGTATCGGCCTTAACCCGACCTTGCTGGCCTGGCTGATCGCGCCTGAGCACCGGCTGTTCCACCAGCTCTGGCACGCCACCCGTGACCAGTGGCACAAGCTGTCCGAGGAAAAACGCGATGCCCTGCGCGGTATCGGTTGGCAACCCGGGCCACGCGGCCAGGAGCGCGACGCGCGCGGCAAACGCAAAGACCGCAACGGTTCGGGTATCGACTTCTTTTTCATGCACCGGCATATGCTTGGCACTGCGCGCTCCATGCAAGACCTGCCTTCCTGGCCGCAATTCCCTGAACCCCAACCGGCGCTGGAACGCGATCGCCTGGGGTTTTTGCGTTATTTCGATAACCACGACGGCTTTGCGCTGCCACCCTGTTGGTCAGCACCTGATGACAGCGACTACACCCAATGGGTCAGCGATATCAAGGCGGCCGAGACCTACCACAGCAACTTCCAGGTGTGGGAGTCGCAGTACCGTGACCCGCGTTACCTGGCCAAACTGACCTTGGGCCAGTTAGGTTCGGAGATGGAGCTGGGCCTGCACGACTGGCTGCACATGCGTTGGGCCTCGGTGCCCCGTGACCCGTCCAACGGCGCGCCGGTGCCGTTCGCCCGTGACCCGGCGGACTTTGCCGCGCGTTGGTACGCGCCGCAGAACGACTTCCTGGGCGACCCGTTCTCATCGCACGTAAACCCGGTGTTCTGGCACTTTCACGGCTGGATCGATGATCGCATCGAGGACTGGTTTCGCGCCCATGAGCGGTTCAATCCAGGCGAGGTCAGCCGGCTGGAGGTCAACGGGGTCAAGTGGTTTGCCCAAGGCCGCTGGGTGGAAGTCGCTGACCCATGGCTGGGGCCGGACACCCACGGTTGCAGCACCACGCCGGGGCTGCAGATGGGGCGGTCGATGGAGATGGACCCGGAGACCATGAAGCTGGCGCTGCGCATCACTTTCGCCGAAGAAGACGGATTGCAGGCCTTGTTCAAGCGCGTGCCGAAACGGCCCTGGTATGCGCGCCACTTGAAACTCAAGTAATGCCCGGGACGTTTGGCCACAGGTCTGCAACAAGGAACAAACGTTCGGCTTCTTCCCAATCTGCGCCTTGCTGAACCAGCCGCACCAGTAATTGGGCCGGTGCCATCGGGTCGAGGTCTGCCAGCCAGGCTTGCATCCGGTCAGCACGCCACACCTGATCCTCCGAGTAATGCGCCGGCGCCAGCCAGGCGTGCCGAGGCAGGGGTTGCCAGCGCCCCGGCGGGCTCTGGCTGACGAAGTCGCGCCAATCACGCTGATGCAGCCAGCGCCCGCGCAGGTGCTGTGGTTCAACGCCCAGCGGGGATTCGGCGGTGCCGGGCCACGGATAGAGCAAATACCCGCCCAGCCACAAATGTGCATCGAACTGCGCAATATCCAGCGCCGCCAGGGCTTCGCGGCTTTCCGGGCGGGCCGAAATCGGTAGTTGATGCTGGGCCAGGTGCGCGAGCTTGCGGTCCAGCCGGTCATGACAGCCGGGGCCGAGCCATTGCGCGGGGTCCTGGCCGTTGCCGTCCTGCGGCCCCAGATACAGTTTGATCGCCAGTTCCAGGTGGTGCACGCCATCGCGGTCGCGCACCAGCATATCCAGCTCGCCCAGCGTATGCCCGGCGCGGCGGATCGGCAGGTTGGCGGCCAGTAACTCCACCCCCGGCGCATGTTGCACCGCGAATTGCCACAGGCGCTCGTAGTACAGGCCCAGGCGCCGCGTGCGCGACAGGCTTAGCCAATGCTGCAAGGCGCTGCTGTCCTGGTCGAGGGTGCGTAACCACTGTTCGAGCCGGTGCGGCGCCTGTACCCAGTCGCTGCCGGCCAGCGGGTGGCGCTGCGGCCAGGGCGTTTGCGCAAGCATCGGCGGGGCGAGCACCACCCACGCCAGGTCGCGCACCTCGGGGTGGCGCAATTGGCGGGGCAGGTTGAGCAGGTCGGGGAACACAGTCATGGTCCGAGCATAGCCTTTTAGAGCCGTTAAGGGTGGCTGAGAACCATTGTCATCAAGGTCCTGCGGCGACAAAGGGTTTTGCCTGACGCGGCCTTTCGCCCATAATCGTTCTTTTTGCCAGACCCCAAATCCCGCAGGAGCCCCATGGAGCAATTTCGCAATATCGGCATTATCGGTCGCCTGGGCAGTACCCAGGTGCTGGACACCGTCCGCCGGCTGAAAAAATTCCTGCTGGAACGCCACCTGCATGTGATCCTCGAAGACACCATCGCCGAAATCCTGCCCGGCCACGGCCTGCAAACCTCGTCGCGCAAGATGCTCGGCGAAGTCTGTGACATGGTTATTGTGGTCGGCGGCGACGGCAGCCTGCTGGGTGCCGCCCGTGCACTGGCGCGGCACAACGTGCCAGTGCTGGGGATCAACCGTGGCAGTTTGGGGTTCCTCACGGATATCCGCCCGGATGACCTCGAAGTCGAAGTGGCCAAGGTGCTCGACGGCCATTACCTGGTGGAAAACCGCTTCCTGCTGCAAGCCGAAGTACGCCGCCACGGCGAGGCCATCGGCCAGGGCGATGCGCTCAACGATGTGGTGCTGCACCCTGGCAAATCCACGCGCATGATCGAGTTCGAGCTGTATATCGACGGCCAGTTCGTGTGCAGCCAAAAGGCTGACGGCCTGATCGTCGCCACGCCGACCGGTTCTACCGCGTACGCACTGTCGGCCGGCGGTCCGATCATGCACCCCAAACTCGATGCCATTGTGATCGTGCCGATGTACCCCCATATGTTGTCCAGTCGGCCAATTGTGGTTGATGGCAACAGTGAGCTGAAAATCGTGGTGTCCAAAGACATGCAGATCTACCCGCAAGTCTCCTGCGACGGGCAGAACCATTTCACCTGCGCCCCCGGTGACACCATCACCGTGAGCAAAAAGGCACAGAAGTTGCGGTTGATCCACCCGCTGGACCACAACTACTACGAAGTGTGCCGCACCAAGCTGGGCTGGGGCAGCCGCTTGGGGGGTGGAGGCGACTGATGCTCGATCCCGCGCGTAGCTACGACCTGATTGGTGACGTGCACGGTTGCGCTCATACCCTTGAGCACTTACTCGACCGGCTGGGCTACCATAAACAGGCTGGAACCTGGCGCCATCCGACGCGTATGGCGGTGTTCCTCGGCGATATCATCGACCGTGGGCCACGCATCCGTGAGGCGCTGCATATCGTCCACGATATGACCGAGGCCGGCCAGGCGCTGTGCATCATGGGCAACCACGAGTTCAATGCGCTGGGCTGGAGCACGCCGGCGCCGCCGGGCAGTGGCAAGCAGTTCGTGCGCGAGCACAACCCACGCCATGCGCGGTTGATCCACGAAACCCTGACCCAGTTCGAGCACCACCCGGCCGACTGGCACGACTTCCTCGGCTGGTTCTACGACATGCCGCTGTTTGTCGACGCCGGGCGGTTTCGCGTGGTGCATGCGTGTTGGGACGAAGGCTTTATCCAGCCGCTGCGCGCCACCTTCCCGGATGGCTGCATCGACCAGCACTTTTTGCAGGCCGCCGCCGTGCCGGGCAGCTTTGCCTGCAACGCCTTCGACCGCCTGCTGCGCGGCACCGACATGCGCCTGCCGGACGGCCTGACGCTGACCGGTGGCGATGGCCTGACGCGCTCATTTTTCCGCACCAAATTCTGGGAAGACGACCCCAAAACCTACGGCGACATCGTGTTCCAGCCCGATGCACTGCCGGAACCGGTGGCGCGAACGCCGCTTTCGTCTACGGAAAAAAATTCCCTGCTGCGTTATGGCGTCGACGAACCGTTGTTGTTCGTCGGCCATTACTGGCGCAGCGGCAAGCCGGCGCCGATCCGCGACAACCTGGCCTGCCTGGACTACAGCGCGGTGCTTTACGGCAAGCTGGTGGCGTACCGACTGGACCAGGAAACCCGCCTGGATCCGCGTAAATTTGTATGGGTCGACGTTGAGCGGCCTGAGGTCACTGTATGAGTACGGTAGCTGTATTGCGCTTGCCGCTGAGTGTCGACTTGAGTGGTTTCGTCAAACTGCTGCAACGCATGCAAGTGCCCCATCGCGTCAGTGAAGAAGCAGGCGAGCAAGTGTTGTGGGTGCCCGAGAACATCAGCGCCGACGTGCAAGTGTTGTATCAACGCTTTCCCGCCGGTGACCCGGACCAGCAACTGGATATTCCCCAGCAGGCGCCCGTCACGCGGCCAAGCTTTGTTCAGCAAGTGCGTTTCAGTCCGGTGACGGCGCTGGTGCTGCTGGCGAGCATGATCGTTGGCGCGGTGACCTTGTTGGGTGAAAACCTGCAGACCATGAGCTGGCTGACCTTCCTGCCGTTTCGCGTGATGGGTGAGTACATCCAGTTCACCCCGTTTGCCGAGACTATGGCGTCAGGGGAGTGGTGGCGGCTGGTCACGCCGATGCTGATCCACTTCGGCATCCTGCACCTGGCCATGAATGGCATGTGGTACTGGGAGCTGGGCCGTCGTATCGAGTTGCGCCAGGGCAGTATCAACCTGCTGGGCCTGACCCTGTTGTTCAGCCTGGTGTCCAATTACGCGCAATACGCCTATGGCGGCCCGAGCCTGTTTGGCGGTTTGTCTGGCGTGTTGTATGGCCTGCTCGGGCATTGCTGGATCTTCCAATTGTTGTCGCCTAACCCGGCTTATCGTCTGCCGCGTGGCGTGCTGGCGATGATGCTGATTTGGCTGGTGCTCTGCATGTCGGGGCTGATCTCGATGATCGGTTTCGGCGAAATCGCCAACGCGGCTCACCTGAGCGGCTTGGTCATCGGTTGCCTGACGGGTTTGCTGGGCGGGTTGTACAACCGCCGCAAAGCCTCTATTTGATAAGGAAGAGCCTTATGTCCTCTTTTGCTGAAATGATCGAAAACATCACCCCGGACATCTACGAGAGCCTCAAGCTGGCCGTGGAAATCGGTAAGTGGTCCGATGGCCGCAAGCTCACTGCAGAGCAGCGCGAGCTGTCGCTGCAAGCGGTGATCGCCTGGGAAATCCAGAACCTGCCCGAAGAGCAGCGTACCGGCTACATGGGCCCGCAGGAATGCGCGTCCAAGTCGGCGCCGGTGCCGAACATTCTGTTCAAGTCGGATGCGATCCATTGATTGAAATTGGTCGCGGTGCAGTCAGTAAAATGTCGGCGCAACTCGGTGAGCCGACCGTTCAATACGCATTTCGCCTGGGCGACACCGAGGTGCCGGTCAACCCGTTGATCGGTACCCATGTGCGCCTGGAATACCTCGGTGCCATTCATTGCAGCCATTGCGGCCGCAAGACCAAGACCAGTTTCAGCCAGGGTTATTGCTACCCATGCATGACCAAACTGGCCCAGTGTGACCTGTGCATCATGAGCCCCGAGCGTTGCCATTACGACGCCGGCACCTGCCGTGATCCGGGCTGGGGCGAACAATTCTGCATGACCGACCACGTGGTGTACCTGGCCAACTCGTCGGGCATCAAGGTCGGCATCACCCGTGCCACCCAGTTGCCCACCCGCTGGCTCGACCAGGGCGCCAGCCAGGCGCTGCCGATCATGCGCGTGGCGACCCGTCAGCAATCCGGTTTCGTTGAAGACCTGTTTCGCAGCCAAGTGGCCGATAAAACCAACTGGCGTGCTTTACTCAAGGGCGATGCGCAATCGGTGGATCTCAAGCAGGTACGCGATGAGCTGTTCGCCACCTGCGCCGACGGCCTGCTGGGGTTGCAGGAACGCTTTGGCTTGCAGGCCATCCAACCGGTAACCGACATCGAGCCGATCGAAATTCGTTACCCGGTCGAGCAATACCCGGCCAAGATCGTCAGCTTCAACCTGGACAAGAACCCGATTGCCGAAGGCACGTTGCTGGGGATCAAGGGCCAGTACCTGATCTTCGACACCGGCGTTATCAACATTCGTAAGTACACGGCCTACCAGCTCGCCGTGCATCAGTAAAAAGGATGCTATCCATGCGCACCGAACAACCGAAGATGATTTACCTGAAGGACTATCAGGCGCCGGATTACCTGATCGAAGAAACGCACCTGACCTTCGAGTTGTTCGAGGACCATAGCCTGGTCCATGCGCAGCTGGTGATGCGCCGCAACCCCGAGCGCGGCACCGGCTTGCCGCCGCTGGTGCTCGATGGCCAGCAGCTGGAGCTGTTGACCGTCAACCTGGGTGACAGGGAACTGACCGAGGCCGACTACCAGTTGACCGACAGCCACCTGACCCTGCACCCGACCCGCGAAACCTTCACGGTCGACACCAGCGTGCGTATCCACCCGGAAACCAACACTGCCCTGGAAGGCCTGTACAAATCCAGCGGCATGTTCTGCACCCAGTGCGAGGCTGAAGGTTTCCGCAAGATCACTTACTACCTCGACCGCCCGGACGTGATGAGCACCTTCACCACCACGGTGATCGCCGAACAACACAGCTACCCGGTGCTGCTCTCCAACGGCAATCCGATTGCCAGTGGCCCCGGCGAAGACGGCCGTCATTGGGCGACCTGGGAAGACCCGTTCAAGAAACCTGCCTACCTGTTT
The DNA here is from genome assembly GCF_014268205.2 of Pseudomonas sp. OE 28.3. Taxonomy (NCBI): domain Bacteria; kingdom Pseudomonadati; phylum Pseudomonadota; class Gammaproteobacteria; order Pseudomonadales; family Pseudomonadaceae; genus Pseudomonas; species Pseudomonas sp. OE 28.3. The sequence goes on along the minus strand of NZ_CP077082.1, from coordinate 3,810,336 downwards.
GCATTGGTGGCCGGTGACTTGTGGTGCGTTGAAGACACTTTCACCACCATGACCAATCGTGAAGTGGCGCTGCGCATCTATGTCGAGCCGGAAAACATCGACAAGTGCCAGCACGCCATGACCAGCCTGAAAAAATCCATGCGCTGGGACGAAGAAACCTACGGTCGCGAGTACGACCTCGACATCTTCATGATCGTGGCCGTGAATGACTTCAACATGGGCGCCATGGAGAACAAGGGCCTCAATATTTTCAACTCCAGCGCCGTGCTGGCCCGCGCCGAAACCGCCACCGACGCTGCGCACCAGCGCGTCGAAGCGATTGTTGCTCACGAATACTTTCACAACTGGTCCGGCAACCGCGTGACCTGCCGTGACTGGTTTCAGCTGTCGCTCAAGGAAGGCTTCACCGTGTTCCGTGACTCGGGCTTCTCCGCCGACATGAACTCGGCCACGGTCAAGCGTATTCAGGACGTCGCGTACCTGCGCACGCATCAGTTCGCTGAAGACGCCGGCCCCATGGCCCACGCGGTACGCCCGGACAGCTTTATCGAGATCTCCAACTTCTACACCCTGACCGTGTACGAAAAGGGCTCGGAAGTGGTCGGCATGATCCACACCTTGCTCGGCGCTGAAGGCTTCCGTAAAGGCAGCGACCTGTACTTCGAGCGCCATGACGGCCAGGCTGTTACCTGTGATGACTTTATCAAGGCCATGGAAGACGCCAACGGCGCCGACCTCAGCCAGTTCAAGCGCTGGTACAGCCAGGCCGGTACGCCGCGCCTGGCGGTGAGCGAGTCCTTTGATGCCGCAGCCAAAACCTACAGCCTGACGTTCCGCCAGAGCTGCCCGCAAACGCCGGATAACGTTGAGAAACTGCCGTTCGTGATTCCGGTGGAGTTGGGCCTGTTGGACGGGCAGGGCGCCGCTATCGCCTTGCGCCTGGCTGGCGAAGCAGCGGCTGGCGGCACGTCACGGGTGATTTCGGTGACGCAAGCGGAGCAGACCTTCACCTTCGTCGACATCGCAGAAAAGCCGTTGCCTTCGCTGCTGCGCGGCTTCTCGGCGCCGGTGAAACTGAGCTTTCCGTACAACCGCGACCAACTGATGTTCCTGATGCAGCACGACAGCGATGGCTTCAACCGCTGGGATGCCGGCCAGCAATTGTCGGTGCAGGTGTTGCAGGAGCTGATCGCCCAGCATCAGCAAGGCCAGGCCTTGAAGTTGGACCAGCGTTTGATCGACGCACTGCGCACGGTGCTCAGCGATGAAAGCCTGGACCAGGCCATGGTCGCCGAAATGCTCTCGCTGCCAAGCGAGGCCTACCTCACGGAAATCAGCGAAGTGGCGGATGTGGAGGCCATCCACGCCGCCCGTGAGTACGCCCGCAAGCAACTGGCTGACAACCTGTTCGAAGCGCTGTGGCTGCGTTACCAGGCCAATCGCGAGCTGTCCAAGCAGACGCCTTATGTGGCGGCGGCCGAGCACTTCGCGCGGCGCGCCTTGCAGAACATCGCGCTGTCGTACCTGATGCTCAGCGGCAAGCCTGAAGTGTTGGCCGCAACGCTGGACCAGTTCGACACCAGCGATAACATGACCGAGCGTCTCACGGCATTGGCGGTGCTGGTGAACTCGCCGTTCGAAGCGGAAAAAGCCCAGGCGTTGGCGGTGTTTGCCGAGAACTTCAAGGACAACCCGTTGGTGATGGACCAGTGGTTCAGCGTGCAGGCGGGCAGCACGTTGCCGGGCGGGCTGGCGCGGGTCAAGGCACTGATGGAGCACTCGGCGTTCAACATCAAGAACCCGAACAAGGTGCGCGCACTGGTGGGTGCATTTGCCGGGCAGAACCTGATCAACTTCCATGCTGCAGACGGCTCGGGTTATCGCTTCCTGGCGGACCTGGTGATCCAGCTCAATGGCTTCAACCCCCAGATTGCTTCGCGCCAGTTGGCGCCGTTGACCCGCTGGCGTAAATACGACAGCGCCCGTCAAGCGCTGATGAGGGCGGAACTTGAGCGCATTCGTGCCTCCGGCGAGCTGTCGAGCGATGTATTCGAGGTGGTCAGCAAGAGCCTTGCGTAAACCGCGCGCATAAAAAAACGGCCTGAACAGGCTAATGCCAGTCAATTAAGACATAGCCGGTAATTGTGGCGAGGGAGCTTGCTCCCGTTGGGCGGCGTAGCAGTCCCATGCTTTTAAAGCAAAGAGCAGGGGCTGCTTCGCACCCCAGCGGGAGCAAGCTCCCTCGCCACAGGTTACTGGTTGTCAGTTCTAGCGCTCAACTGGCTGGCATTAGCCTGAACAGGCCGTTTTTTTTCGTCTCAAATAACCGGTGGGCGCGGTGTGTCTGCGCCGTGGTCGAGCGCGAAGCGCTCCGAGATAATCCCGTGGGGAACGCCCAATGGAATTGCGCCGGCAGTGTCCAGGCGGGCCACTTGCTCGTTCGACAGGCCGGCATAGTGGATCTTGCCGGCGCGCACCAAGTCATCGAAGCTGCGCAGTATCTCTTCCATCGGCGTGACGTTGTCGCTCATGTGCGCCCAGAGCAGGTCGATGTGATCGGTGTTCAAGCGTTTGAGGCTTTCTTCGACCGCCCGCACCATGTTCTTGCGGTTGTTGCCGAGTTTTGTAATTTATTCGGGCAAGGGTCTTTTTTGCTGCTGACATTTTCTGACAGGGCGCTCTGCTAAGCTGCGGCACTTTTTCCTTTTTCGGCGGGGTCCAAGTGTCGCGTACCACTCGTTTACTCACCTTGTTGCAGGCCCTGCGGGGCAAGAAGCGCCCGGTGACCGCGGCCGTACTGGCTGCGCAGTTGGAAGTCTCCGAGCGCACGCTGTACCGCGATATCGCTGAGCTGACGGCACTCGGCGCGCCGATTTTTGGTGAGGCGGGGGTGGGTTATGTGTTGCGCAGCGGGCTGTTTTTGCCACCATTGATGCTCAACGCCGAGGAAACTGAAGCCATCGTGCTGGGGTTACGCTATGTGGACCAGCGCGGCGACGACGTGCTCAGTCGTGCAGCGGCTAATGCCTTGGCAAAAATTGCCGATGTGCTCGACCCGGTTGCGCAGGAAGCCTTGCGTAACCCCACGCTGCTGCCGGGGCCGCCGGGGTTTGGCTACCCGGAAAATCGCGTACCGCTGAATGTGTTTCGTGAGGCGATTCGCAACCAGGCCAAGCTGCATATCGATTACGCAGACGCCAGCCAAACCCAGAGCCAGCGGTTGATCTGGCCGTTGGCATTGGGGTTTCTCAATGAGGTCCGTGTGATCGTGGCCTGGTGCGAGTTGCGTGGCGCTTACCGTACGTTTCGCACCGACCGGGTGGCCGCAGCTGACGCCCGAGGTGAGCGTTACCCTGGCCGGCGCAGCGACCTGCTGCGCGGCTGGCGCAAGTTGATGGAACACAATGATTCAGGACCGTTCACTCCTGACAAAAACTGACACAGGGCTGGCTTAGCATGGCGCCATAAATCACTAAAAAGGAGCTGTGCCATGTCTTTTCCAGCGTTAGCCCCCGCCATTGCAGCCTACATAACCGCGACCAATACCGGCGACACCTCAGCCATTGCCCAGTGCTTTGCCGATGATGCCAACGTATTCGATGAAGGCGATCATCAAGTTGGTCCGACAGCCATTGCCCGCTGGGTTGAAGACACCGGGCGTCGCTATCAGCCTCGTGTTGAAGTGATCAACGTGCAGCATCGCACCGGTAAGGTATTGGTCAGCAACAGGGTCTCCGGCAATTTCCCCGGTAGCCCTTTGGAGCTGCGTTATACCTTCCGCCTGAACGAGCAGGGCAAGATTTCACGGCTGGATATCTCGCTGTAAGTCATACTGGCACGCATGACTTTCGACTCGCCGCTTGCCGCCTACCAATACGCCATCGCCCAGCAAGGCTTCGTGCCCGACGACGCCCAGTGCCGGGCGGTGCAAGCCCTGCAAACCTGCTTTGAGGCCTTGCACCACGGCCGCTCGCCGATTCCCGGGGTTTACCTGTGGGGGCCGGTGGGCCGGGGCAAGACCTGGCTGATGGACCAGTTCTATCACAGCTTGCGTGTACCTGCGCGGCGCCAGCATTTTCATCACTTCATGGGCTGGGTGCATCAGCGCTCTTTCCAGCTCAGTGGCATCCATGACCCCTTGCAGGCTTTGGCGCGCGAACTCAGCCAGGACGTGCGCGTGTTGTGTTTCGACGAACTGTTCGTCAGCGACATCGGTGATGCGATCATTCTCGGCCGGCTGTTCCAGGTGATGTTCGAGGAGGGCGTGGTCATGGTCTGCACCTCCAACCAACCACCGGACGAGCTGTACGCAGGCGGCTTCAACCGCGAGCGATTCTTGCCGGGTATTGAGGCGCTCAAGCAACATATGCACGTGGTGGCAGTGGACGGTGGTGAAGATCACCGTTTGCATCCAGGTGTGGGGCTGCAGCGCTATTGGGTCAATCAGCCACAAGCGCTTGCCACACTGTTCAAACAGCTAAGCGAAGGCCAGGTGACCGGCAGCGGCGTGGTCAGCGTCGGGTACCGTTCGATAGTGGCGGTGCAGTCCAGCGACACGGTGTTCTGGTGCCGGTACGCCGATTTGTGCGAGCAACCCTTGGCAGCGATGGACTTTATGCTGCTGTGCGATCGCTACAAGGCGATCCTGCTGGGTGAAGTGCCCAACCTGAGCGCACAAAAACGTCCGGGACGGATTGCCCGTGGCACCGAAGATGGTGTTCAGCGAGTAATGGCCGGTGACCGTGAGTTGCCTGAATTGTCGGTACACGATGACAGTGTGCGGCGCTTCATCGCGCTGGTGGATGAGTGCTACGACCGCAAGGTGCCACTGTTTATCGAGGCCCAGGTGCCGTTGGCAAGTCTTTACACCGAGGGTTATCTGGAGTTTGCGTTCCGGCGCACCTTGAGTCGTTTGCAAGAGATGCAACTGCAGCGGTTCGGCGCCTAGGACAAATCCCAGGCCATTGGTGCTTGTTGGTGGGCGCAACCTTCGTCATTTCCGTCAGGTATTTGTAGCTAATCTCCTTCATCTGCGACGGGCTCCCCGCTTACAATTGTCTCCTCAAAGGGAACCGATTCCCTTGTTGTCGTGATTGAGGAAGGAAATGGACACCCCAGACATCCTGGTGCTGCAAGCCAGCTACACCAACCCCGTGCATGCCGAAGCCATTGGCCTGGTGCTTAACCATTACGCTGAAGACCCGATGGGTGGCGGTCACACCTTGCCGGCCGATCTGTTGCAGCAACTGCCAGCCGAACTGGCCAAGCGCCCCCACGCGTTCAGCGTACTGGCGTTTGTCGGCGGGGAGCCGGCGGGTCTGATCAATTGCTTTGAAGGTTTTTCGACGTTTGCCTGCCGCCCGCTGATCAACGTGCACGATGTGGTGGTGATGAATCAGTTTCGTGGCCTGGGGCTTAGCCAGAAAATGCTGCTCAAGGTCGAGGAAATTGCCCGCCAGCGCGGTTGCTGCAAGATCACCCTGGAAGTGCTCGAAGGCAATGACGTGGCGCAAGCGGCCTATCGCAAGTTTGGTTTTGATGATTCGATATTTGACCCCGCCCACGGCCGTATGCTGTTCTGGAGCAAACCGCTTTAAACACTGCGCTTAATATAGGCAACATAAAAAAGGCGCCATTAAATGGCGCCAAATTAACCTTTGCCAAAGGAGCGGATTGGCATAGGGGCATGCAGATTAACTAAAGATTAAATCAGCTGTTAGGCTGTTGTTCAGCGCTGTTTTGTTCGGGCTTTACAGACTTGCCGTCGGCCAGTGCTGTTTTGTCCGTGGTGCCGTGAATTTGCTGCTGGGTGAAGGCGAAGTTGTTGTAAAACTCCTTCGAGCGCTCTGAACCGCCCTCTGCGAAGGCGGCTACGGAGGTCAGGCTCATCAGGCCGGCAAGCATTAAGGTCGAAAGTTTCATGGCAGTATTCCCATTAAGAGTGAGTGGTGTTCGATCGCTCCGTGATCCGATTCATGGAGCGACTATGGGGCTGTCTTATTAAGTGGGAATTAACATGGAACGGCCCCGAAGTTAACGTTTTTGTTAACTTCGGGGATGCAGTTTATAGCCGCCAATCCAGTGCCAGTGTGATGGAGCGTGGGTCTCCCCAATACACGCCATTATAAAAACCGACGCGTTCGTAATATTTTTTATCAAATAGATTGTTGACGTTAACTGACGCCGAAACGTGTTCGTCGAATTGATAGCGCGACATCAGGTTGACCACGGTGTAGGCCTGCTGGGTGATCTTGGTGCTTTCGGTGATCAGCCGGCCGTCACTGTCCCGGCCACCGGTAGGGCGTGGGGCAAATTTGTAGAAATCGCTCTGCCAGTTAACCGCGCCACCTACGGTCAACCCGCGCCATTGGCCCGGCAGGCGATAGGCCGTCGATAGTTTCAACAGGTTGAGTGGCTGGTCGGTGTTGTTGCGCTGTTTATCACCATTGACCGAGTGGGTGTAGGTGTAGCCTGCTGTCAGGTTCCAGTCTGGCAGGACCTCGCCCGATGCTTCCACCTCAAAGCCCTGGACCTTGTTGCCTTTGCCGCCCGACTTGTAGAACTGCTCGCGCGTGACCGGATCCGGCGGTGCGCTGTTATCGAGTTCGGCGACGTTATCCTGGGTGCTCCAAAAGTACGCGGTGGCCAGGTTCAGGCGCTCATTGAGCAGGCTGCCCTTGAGCCCGACTTCGTAGTTGCTGCCCACCACCGGCTCCAGGTACTTCTTGCTGGAATCGCGCTCATCCTGAGGGTTGAAGATATCGGTGTAGCTGGCATACACGGTGTACTCGGGGGTGATGTCGTAGAGCAGCCCCGCATACGGCGTCCACATATCGTTGTGGGTCTGGCGAGTTTTGCTCGATTGAGTCAGTTGGTTATTGTCGTTGTACTGCGGCGAGACGCTTTCGATTTCCCAACTGCCATAGCGGCCGCCGAGTACAGCGTGCAGTTGGTCGGTGAGGCTCAGGCGCGTTGCCAGGTAACCGGCTTTCTGTTTTTTGCTGCTGTGTTCGCCTTTGAGGCCGGTGGTGCGGTCGGGGAACTTGGGGATACCGCCCATGTGCCGCCAGTCCTGAATGTTTTCATAACCTTCGGGTGTGCTGTAGCGCTGAAACGGCGATGAGTCTCGCTGCTCGGATTCGCCATACCCTGCCATCAGCTCATGTTCACGGCCAAACAATGAATAGGCCCCGGCAAGGTTGAAGTCCACCACGTCCATTTTCGATGTACCGACCATCTGGTTGGTCCAGGCGTTCATGCCGCTGCCATCCGGGTTGGGGTAGCCGGCGCCGCCGTAGTACACCTTGCCATCAGTATCACTCTGGCGATGGGTGTAGGCCGCCTTGAGGCGCCAGTCAGCGGACAGTTTATGGTCGATAGAGGCGAAGGTGGTCTTGTCTTTGAGTGGCCAGGAACTCCAGTCGGCAGCCATGTTGGCCGAGCGTGACAGTCGCGCCTTGCTGCCATCGCTGTTCCAGTAGGGCAGGGTGCCCCAAGAGGTGCCTTGCACATGTTTGTTCTGATAGTCCAAGCCTACGGCGACCACCGTGTCGTCGGTCAGGTCGCCTTCGAGGATGCCGTAGCCGACCTCCCGTTGCATGGCGTAATTGTCGCGATAGGACTGGCTGTCGCGATAGGCCAGTACCGTGCGTCCACGCAGTCGCCCATCAAACGCCAGGGGGCCGCCCACATCAACGTAGCTGTAGTAGTTGTCATGGCTGGCGCCGCTGACGCCGGCCCTGGCTTGCCAGTCTGCGGTCGGGCGCTTGCGGATCATGTTGACCGTGGCCGAGGGGTCACCCGCGCCGGTAGTCAGTCCGGTGGCACCGCGCACCACCTCGATGCGGTCGTAGATGATGGTGTCGGCATCCGGCTTCATGCGCCCGTAGGTGCTGAGCATGCCGTCGACCTGGTAGTTGCTGATCGAGTAGCCGCGGGAAGAGTAGCCGACCCGATCCGAGTCCAGGTGTTGCACCGTTATGCCTGTGGTCTGGCGCAGCACGTCAGTCAGGGTATTGAGGTTGAAGTCATCCATCTGCTGACGGGTGATCACCGAAACCGATTGCGGGGTTTCCTTGATCGACAGGTTCAGCTTGGTGGCGGTGTTCATCGAACCGGTGGTGTAGGCCCCGGTGTGTTCGGTGGTCGCGCCCAGGCCTTCGGCGGTGATGCTGGTGGCACCCAGCTCAAGGGCGCGTGGCGGGGCAGGCTCGGGGTCGGTTTCAGCCAGCAGGTCCGGGCTCAGCGCGACGCTGAACAGGCCAAGGGTGAGGGTCATGGAACGGGTAAAGGGCGCGAACATCGCGGCAGACTCCTTGTCGTCTTTGCGGCCTTCTCAGTAAGAGAAGGCCTTGGCTCAAAGACGAAAGGGCGCGCGGAACTTTAGGCTTAAACGAGAATGATTGTTATCTTTCTGTTACAAGGCTCACGCTATTTAGCAACCACTTCGGAGGCGTCTGACTTCTTCGGTTTGATCAGACTGAAATCAATCAAACCCTTTTTCTGGCCGATGTAAGGGTCACCAATCAGCAACGGGCGTGGCTTGAAGCTGTCGTTCACCAGGCTCTTGCTGCGGTCCCATTCATCGAAGCTCAGCCCGGCCAGGTCGGCCCAGGTGTGGATCAACTGCGAGCTGCTGTAAGGCCGCTGCAAATCGCTGGCAAAGCTCCAGTCATGGGTTTCGCGCCATTTCGGCGAGGCGTAGGCCATAAACGGGATGGTGTACATCGGCGCCGTCGGTTTGCCTTCGTTACGGCCCAGGGTACTGTGGCCGGCCGAGTCGAACACATCTTCGCCGTGGTCCGAGAGGTACAGCAGAAAGCCGTTCGGGTCGGTCTTGGCGTAATCCTTGATCAGGCTCGACACCACGAAATCGTTGTACAGCACCGCATTGTCGTAGCTGTTGTAGGTCGGCAACTGATCATCGCTGATGCCGGCCGGTACGCCCTGGCGATCGGTGAACTTGTCGAAGGTTGGCGGGTAGCGGTACTGGTAGCTCATGTGAGTGCCCAGCAGGTGCACCACGATGAACTTGCGCTCGGCGGGGTCGGCCAGGGCCTTGGCGAACGGTGCCAGCACGTCGCCGTCGTATTGGCGGGCGTTCTGGTTGCGGTTGTTGTTGAGGTACACCTGCTCGTCAGCCTGCTCGGAAAAGGTGGTGAGCATGGTGTTGCGCTTGGTCATGGTCTGCTGGTTGGTGATCCAGTAGGTCTTGTAGCCGGCCTGTTTCATCACGCTGACGATCGAGGGCGTCTTCAGGTACAGGTCCGGGTTCTCTTCGTCGGCAAACGTCAGCACCTGCTGCAGTGCTTCGATGGTGTAGGGCCGCGGAGTAATGACGTTGTCGAACACCGCCAATTGGTCGCGCAGCTTGTCCAGTTCCGGCGTGGTGTTGCGCGGGTAGCCATAGAGGCTCATGCGCTGACGGTTGGTGGATTCGCCGATTACCAGCACCAGGGTCGACGGCTGGTCGGCCATGGTGTCCTTGAGGTTCTTCAAGGGTGGGATCTTGCTGGCGCTGGTGAGCATGCCCTGCATGCTGTTGAGCTGTTCGGTGTAGCGGCGGTAGGCAACGATCATCTGCCATGGCACGGCCGGTTCGACGCGGCTTTCGAAACCGTCGATGGCCAGTTCCATGGTCGGGTTGGTTGCAATCTGCTTGACCAGCGGGTAACCGATCACGGCCAGCACAATGGCGGTGGCTGCCAGCAGCGCCTGGCCACGCGGCAGGTAAACCGGGCGCAGGCGGGTCCACAGGAATACGGCTACTGCGGTATGGGCGATGAATGCCAGCACGATCCACCAGGCGAAGTACTGGGTCGCGTATTCGCCGGCTTCAGAGATGTTCGACTCGAACATGATGAAGATGACGCTTTGCGAGAATTCCTGCTGGTAAATGAAGAAATAACCCAGGCTGGCCATCGAGCACGCCCACAGCACCACGCCGATCAAGCCCGCGAGCAAGCGCGTGCGCTTTGGGAACAGCAGCATCGGCGCGAGCCAGAACGCGCTCAGGAAGAAGGCTTGGCGAAAACCACTGAAACCGGAGGTGCCGGTCAGCTGGATCAGGAGTTGGGTAATACCCGAGAAATACCAGAAAAACAGGAACAACCAGCCAAGACCGGCCCAATCAAAGCCTTTCGCAGACTTGGTGCTGCGTTTGAACATCGCCATCCAGTACTCCAACCCGATAATTGCTCAGTCGCTGCGCAGGAATGCGCGCGACAGTGGGCCGCCGCGTGTGCGTGGCCCTATTCGGCGGGAGTATCGGGAGGAGGATGTGAAAACTTCGTGAGTTATTTCTGAAGGCTTTGTTCAGCTCAGGTTCAGCAAAGCGCAGGCTGGGTGCCGGATGCCTGATTGACCTGTGCTTGAAGGTGTGCGCGCAGACGCAGAACCTCCTGCTGCAGTTGATCGCGTTCTTCTTTTAATTGGCGCAATTCATCGCGACGCACGCTCACGTAGAGGGTCTGTGGCGGTCGGGTCATCTGTGCTGTGCTCATTGCTTACCTCGCAAATAGCCGGTAGATCGCGGTGCCGGAACGCGTCAATCGAGGTTCTCGGCAACAGTCGAAAGCAATTCTGAATTCTTTTTCGGGGCAATGGAACTTTTTTATTTTTGGTGGTCGCTGTGACTTTTTCAGCGGTGATGCTGAAACGATGGCGTTTTTTTGTCATGAAACTACACCGATCCGCTCTGGACTAACCCTCATTAGCCTCATTGCGCTATAAACTATGTCACACATTTATTTAGTAGTTAGGAGCATCAGCACATGCAACTGGGGATTATCGGACTAGGCCGCATGGGCGGTAACATTGCGCGGCGCCTGATGCTCAATGGGCATACCACCGTTGTATACGACCGTAACGAAGCATTCGTCAAAGGCCTGAGCGAGGAGGGCGCTACCGGCGTCGCCGACCTGAAGGCCCTGGTAGCCGGGCTGCAAAAGCCGCGCGCTGTGTGGGTGATGTTGCCGGCAGGCGCGCCCACCGAAGACACCATTAATACGCTCAGTGAGTTGCTCGAAGACGGTGACGTGATCATCGATGGCGGCAACACCATGTACAAAGATGACATTCGCCGAGCCAAGGCCTTGTCGGAAAAAGGCCTGCATTACGTTGACGTCGGCACCTCCGGCGGCGTCTGGGGCCTGGAGCGCGGTTACTGCATGATGATCGGCGGCGACGTCGAGACCGTGCAGCGCCTCGACCCGATTTTCGCCAGCCTGGCACCGGGCCTGGGCAGCATCCCGCGCACCAAGGACCGTTCGGCCTCTGCCGACAGCCGTGCCGAACACGGTTACATCCATGCAGGCCCAGCCGGTTCCGGGCACTTCGTGAAGATGATCCACAACGGCATCGAGTACGGGATGATGCAGGCCTTTGCTGAAGGCTTCGACATCCTCAAGACCAAAAACTCGGAGAACCTGCTGGAGCACGAGCGCTTCGACCTCAATGTTGCCGATATCGCCGAAGTCTGGCGCCGTGGCAGCGTGGTCTCGTCCTGGTTGCTGGACCTGACCGCCGACGCGTTGGCCACCGACCCGAAACTCGATGGCTACTCCGGTTCCGTGGCCGACAGTGGCGAAGGCCGCTGGACCATCGAAGCCGCCATGGAGCAAGCCGTGCCGGTACCGGTGCTGTCCACCTCGTTGTTCGCCCGCTTCCGTTCCCGTCAGCAGAGCACCTACGGTGACAAAATGCTGTCTGCCATGCGCTTCGGCTTTGGTGGCCATGTGGAGACTTCCAAAAAATGACCGCTAACGGCAAGAAACCCAAGGCCGAACCCGCTCCACCCACTACCTTGTTTCTGTTTGGCGCCCATGGCGACCTGGTCAAGCGCCTGCTCATGCCGGCGCTGTACAACCTGAGTCGCGACGGGTTGCTGGGCGACGGCCTGCGCATTGTCGGCGTTGATCACAACGCCATCAGTGACGCCGACTTCGCCAAGAAACTCGAAGACTTCATTCGCACCGAGGCCGCGAGCAAAGTCCGGGGCAATGCCGAAAACGCCCTGGACCCCGCGTTGTGGGCGCAGTTGGCCAAAGGCATCAGCTACGTCGAGGGCGATTTCCTCGACGACAGCACCTACGCCGACATCGGCAAGAAGATCGCCGACAGCGGCACCGGTAACGCGGTGTTCTACCTGGCGACTGCACCGCGCTTCTTCGGTGAAGTGGCGCAGCGCCTGGGCAGTGCCGGCTTGCTCAACGAAACCGATGATGGTTTCCGTCGTGTGGTGATCGAAAAACCCTTCGGGTCGGACCTTGCCACCGCCGAAGCGCTGAACGCGTGCCTGCTCAAGGTGATGAGCGAGAAGCAGATCTATCGCATCGACCATTACCTGGGCAAGGAGACGGTGCAGAACATCCTGATCAGCCGTTTCTCCAACGTGCTGTTCGAAGCGTTCTGGAACAACCATTACATCGACCACGTGCAAATCACTGCGGCGGAAACCGTCGGCGTCGAAACGCGGGGTAACTTCTTCGAGAAAACCGGCACCCTGCGCGACATGGTCCCCAACCACCTGTTCCAGCTCCTGGCGATGGTCGCCATGGAGCCGCCGGCGGCGTTTGGCGCTGATGCGGTGCGCGGTGAAAAGGCCAAGGTAGTGGGTGCGATCCGCCCGTGGTCGTTGGAAGATGCGCGCGCCAACTCGGTACGCGGCCAATACAGCGCTGGCGAAATCGGCGGCAAGTCGTTGCCCGGTTATCGTGAAGAAGCCAACGTTGCGCCTGATAGCAGCACTGAGACGTTTGTCGCCCTCAAGGTGATGATCGACAACTGGCGTTGGGTCGGCGTGCCGTTCTACCTGCGTACTGGCAAGCGCATGAGCATCCGTGACACCGAAATCGTGATCTGCTTCAAGCACGCGCCGTATGCGCAGTTCCGCGACACGGATGTGGATGAGCTTAAGCCCACCTACCTTAAAATCCAGATCCAGCCAAACGAAGGTATGTGGTTCGACCTGTTGGCCAAAAAACCCGGGCCGGCCCTGGAAATGGCCAATATCGAGTTGGGTTTCGACTACAAGGACTTCTTCGAAATGCAGCCGTCGACCGGGTATGAAACCCTGATCTACGACTGCATGACCGGCGACCAGACCTTGTTCCAGCGCGCCGACAACATCGAAAATGGCTGGCGTGCGGTGCAGCCGTTCCTGGATGCCTGGAAGCAGGATGACGCGATTCAGGCTTACAAGGCCGGAGAAGACGGCCCCGCGGCCGCCGACGAGTTGCTGGCCCGCGATGGTCGCACCTGGCATAGCCTCGGATGAGTGATGCAGCGATTCATCCCATCCAGTTGGTGCTCAGTGATGTAGACGGGACCTTGTTGCATCCTGACCATCGCCTTAGCCAGCGCACTGCCGATACTGTCCGCGCGTTGCGTGACGCGGGGGTATTTTTCAGCCTGGCCAGCGGGCGGCCGCCCAAGGCCATGCTGCACCTTATCGAAACGTTCGGTATTGATGTGCCGGTCGCGGGTTTTAATGGCGGCACGTTGATCAACCCGGATGGCAGCATCCTGGTTGCCCATCATCTGCCGGCAGAGGCGGCGTTGGTGACACTGGCGCTGTTTTCGGCCGAACCGGATGTGGAAGTCTGGGTGTTCGCTGACGGCGATTGGCTGCGCCGTGATCCGCCTGGGCCGATGATGCAGCGTGAAGCCGATGGCTTGGGCTACGGGCCGGTGGTGGTGGAGAGTTTTGAGCCGTACCTGGACCGGGTCGACAAGATCGTTGCTGCCAGCAACAACACGCAGTTATTGGTGGAGCTGGAAGCGCAGTTGCAGCCCAAGGTGCAGGGCCTGGCGCAGGTATCATGCTCGCAGCCGGTGTACCTGGATGTCACGGCCATGCTCGCCAACAAGGGCGAGGCCTTGAAAACCTTGGCCGCGCACCTTGGTGTGCGCATGGAACAAACGGCAGCTATCGGCGACGGCGGCAATGACCCGGCGATGTTTGCAGTGGCGGGTTTGTCGATTGCGATGGGGCAGGCGGAAGAAACGGTCAAGCGCCAAGCCAGTGTTGTGACCGGCAGCAATGTCGAGGACGGCGCAGCTGAAGCGATCGAGCGCTTTATTCTCGTACCGCGATAAGCCGCTTACGTTGTGATGCTCAACTTCCGATCATTGTTATACAATGATCGGAAGTTACTGCCGCGTCTTACTTGGGCATGGTCCACGACAACAACTGATGGCCATCTTTGTCGAGTTCGGCACGCGCCTGCAACAACAAATCCTCAAGTTGAGTCGGATCGGTATAAGTACTCGAAGACAGCTGTTTGCTGCCGATGCGGGTATTGGTACGGTCGATGACGCTCAGGCTGAGGGCGCCGTTGCCATCGTGCCAGGCCACGCACTGAAAGGGCTGGAAGGCACGGTCTGCGATCAAAAGAGCTTCGTTGATGCGGAGCGGGGCGTTCATGTGGGTCTTCTCTCTAAATGCCCAGTCATTTAAGTACCGTCGGTTGGGCGAGCCAGACGGTGAGTTACTTGTACTGATGCACGATGGCAGGGTACGGGTCACATCTTAGATCAAGAAATTTCAACTTTTCGTGATTGGCGTCATGTAAGCGGCTGTTTTGAAAGCGCATTGAGTGTGGCGGTCGCGCCTGATTTTTTGGCCCCAGCGACGCCGAGATGGCTTTGTGCCCAGACTTATAGCGAAATAATACAAAGGCTGCGTCAATAACTTGCTAGTGTTAGCGCCAGGCCGCACAAACCGTTGTTTATAAATAACTTTAACAATTTTGGCGCCAAGGAATAGTCATGGTTGTTACACCTGTCCAACGACGCTTGCTTGTAGTCGACCCGTGCGACGACTGCCACCAGCTATTGCCTGGTTTGCACAGTGCGGGGTGGGAAGTGGACAGCTGCACGCTCGGCGCCGTAGGCGACAGGTCGTGCGATGTGGGGCTGTTGCGCCTGCAGCCCTATCACCTGGAGCGCCCGGAGGCCGTCAAGGAATTGATCAGCCGCAGCGGCACCGAATGGATCGCGGTGCTCAGCCAGGATGTACTACGCCTGCAAAATGTCGGTGATTTTGTCTGTGAATGGTTTTTTGACTTCCACACTTTGCCGTTTGATGTGGCACGCGTGCAGGTCACGCTAGGGCGTGCATTCGGCATGGCCCGCTTGCGCGGCAAGGGCCACACACTGATCGACGCGCAGGAACACGAGCTGCTGGGCGACAGCCGGCCCATTCGTGAGCTGCGCAAATTACTCGCCAAGCTGGCACCTACAGAGTCGCCGGTGCTGATTCGCGGCGACAGCGGCACCGGCAAAGAGCTGGTGGCCAAGACCCTGCATCGCCAATCCCAGCGTCATGCCAAGCCCTTTGTCGCGATCAACTGCGGTGCCATTCCCGAGCACCTGATCCAGTCCGAACTGTTTGGCCATGAAAAAGGTGCGTTCACCGGCGCGCATCAGCGCAAGGTCGGGCGTATCGAAGCGGCCCACGGTGGCACGTTGTTTCTCGATGAGATCGGCGACTTGCCAATGGAACTGCAAGCCAACTTGCTGCGTTTCCTGCAGGAAAAGCAGATCGAGCGCGTCGGTGGCAGCCAGCCCATCCCGGTGGATGTGCGGGTGCTGGCGGCGACCCACGTGGACCTGGAAGCGGCGGTTGAGAAGGGCACGTTTCGCGAGGACTTGTATTACCGGCTTAATGTCCTGCAGGTGATAACCGCGCCGCTGCGTGAGCGGCATGGCGATGTGGCCATGCTGGCCAACCATTTCTCACGTTTCTACAGCCAGGAAACCGGGCGCAGGCCGCGCAGTTTCAGTGAGGATGCTCTGGTTGCCCTGGGCCAACACCCGTGGCCGGGCAACGTGCGCGAATTGGCGAACCGCGTGCGCCGTGGCCTGGTATTGGCAGAAGGGCGTCAGATCGAAGCCGGTGACCTGGGGTTGCAGTGCGAGCAGGCAATTGCGCCACCGATGGCTACACTGGAAGATTACAAGCACCGCGCTGAACGCCAGGCGTTGTGCGATGTGCTCAACCGGCACAGCGATAACATGAGTATCGCGGCCCGCGTGCTGGGCGTGTCCCGGCCGACGTTCTACCGGTTGCTGCACAAACACCAGATCCGCTAGGGCGGGTAACCGAAAAGCCCCGCAACGACCCTTATCGTTGCGGGGCTGATTGTTCCCAAGCTGATCGTTCCCACGCTCCGCGTGGGAATGCCGCCAGGGACGCTCCGCGTCCCACTACTGCTAAAAGTAATACGGGAATTTCAGGCTGAACGTAAAGTCCGGCGCATCATCCGTCATCCCAATCGACAGGTTCGGTACGATCGTCAGGTTATCCGACGCCGCAATCGTCATGCCCACGTTGAAATACCCGGCGTTGGCATCGCTGGACACCACCGATTGCCAGTCCTGGCCGCTCTGCTTGACCTTGCTTTTACGTTGCACCAGGTCAGACACCGAGAACGACATGCTCATCTTCTCATTGAGCGCGAAGGCCACCCCGACACCGAGTTGGAAGCTGTCACCCAGGCTGACTTTGCCAGGGATCTTCTGATTGAGATTGGGGCTGATATCGCTGAACGAGTCTTCGAAGTTATGGGTGTAGGAAAGCGAGCCGAACAGCACGGCGGGGTCGAACGTCTTGACCAGCGAAATACCTGGCGTGACCGACCACACCCCGTTGCCGGTCGGCAGGCTTTCCGGCACGGCGAGGTTGTTATTGCTGGCTTGCTCGATCAGCTTGATGCCATAGGGTTCCTTGCCGGTCGGTGCCTTGACCCGCAGCGACACCACCGCATCCGGCAGGCTGGCGCTCTCATCGAGGAATTTATAGGCGATGCCGAAGTTGACATCACCAATGGTTGGGTCGCGGCTGACTGAGGCTTCCGACGTATTCTTGGCATCGCCGCCGGCGCCACCGGACTGGTAGGTCGCTTCGCGATACACCACCGGCACGTTCAGGTCGAACTGCCAACGGTTGTCCAGGTTGTAGCGGCCGGTGAGGTCCAGGGTCCAGCTGTCCGACTTGATCCGGTCCAGGTTGATATTGCCCAGGAAGATCGAGTCCAACGCCAGAAAGCCGTTGAGTGACAATTGGCGCGCGTCGTAGCGGGCATAGGTGAGTCCGGTTTCAAAGCTGAACTTGCCATTGCCAAAAAAGCCGCTGGCCTCGTTGTACAAGTTGCTCACACTTTGTGCCGGGGCGGAATCGTCCTTCAGGCTTTGCCCGTACGAGCTGTTACCGGCTGCACCGCCGGACGCTGCGCCCGCGCCGACGCCGGCCACTGTCGTACCGCCTTTCTGGAAGTCGGCAGGCGACTTGGCCAGGCGTTTGGGCGTAGGTGTTGCGGGCTGATCTTCCACTTGCCTTACGCGTTGCTCCAATACGGCCAGTGCTTTTTGCTGCACTTCATAACGTTGCTTGAGCTCCAGCAGTTCCTGCTTCAGTGTTTCGATATCGGTATCCGGCGCGGCGTACAGCACCGAAGCGGGTAGGAGCGTACTCAAACAAATCACGGCACGTAACGATAAAGATCGATGCATGAAATAAGCCGTCCCTTTCTAATGCGTAAGTGTCGAGGCTCAGCGTAGTTCAATAACCGGAGGGGCGTAGGCCTTTGAGTTGATCCAGGTTCAGGTTCTGCGTGATGTTGTTCAAACCGTTGTTGCCCATGACCACATTAAGTTGGGTCATATTGTTCACGAAGTTGCTGTTGCCCTGAATAACCGTGCCTTGCAGCACATTACCGGCACCGATTTGCTGCACCACATTGCCCTGATTGTTATTGGCCTGGAGCGCCATTTGCAGGCCACCGTTTTTAGCCGTGACCGTCACTTGGCCGGCGGCTGTGCCTCCGGTGATCGGCTGGCCGGCAATCAATGCCTGACCCGACTGCACGTAGTTGGCGGGCGCCAGGCCGTTTTTCGTCACGTTGATATCCACGCCGTTGTTGGCCGTGTTGCCATCGCCCGCTGCGCGCACGCTTTGCGTGACACCCTGGCCGGTGCCGAGGCCGGCGCCGCCGACGACGGTACCCTTGCCGTCAGGCTGTTTGATCACGCCGGTGCCGTCGTTACCGGTGATTTGCACGTAGAATTGCGGGGTGACGGTGGAAGCGTTGACTTGCATGTCGGCGGTGCCGGTCACGGTCGCGCCGGCGGCATTGGTCCAGGTGCTGCTCATCACAATGCCAAAGCTGATAATCCGCCCGGGCATCACATAGCGCCCGCGCAACTCGGCCATTTCCGCGTCCTTGAGCTCGATCGGCTTAAATGCCGAAGAAGCATAGGCAGGTGCTGCGGCTGCCAGGCACATGACTGTCAGCCAGCGTCGAGTGTTCATCGTTTGCTCCTGGAGCGTCCTGCTCCTTATTGCGCTTCTAGAAGAAGTCGCTCTGGATAAAACCGAAGTCCATCAATTCACTGTCGCGTACCGGGCTGAACTCGTTGAACTGGTTCTTGGCCGTCAGCGGCGCGCGGGGTGTGAGCAAGGCGTTGGCCTTGTCGTAACCCTCACCGATCACCGCGAACACGATGCCGTTCCAGCCCTTGACGAAATCGTTCTTGGCATAGCGCTTGTTGCCCAGCACGGGGTCGCCGATATACACCCAGTCTTTGTCGGCCCGTTGCAGCACGACAAAGTGCTTGTAGCCACGAATGTCCAGCAACACCACCACCGGCACTTTCACGGTGACGAGTACCTCAGGCGTAATCCGGTAGCCCTTGGCGCGCATGTGGATGCTTTCCAGGTAGCGCTTCATGTCGAGCATCGAGAAGCCTTGGGTGCGCACCAGGTTCTGGTCGGCATTGACCAGCATGCCCTTGATCACGTGGTCTTCATCCACGTCCATCCAATAGGCTTGGCGCAGGATGGTTGCCAGCGCGGCGGCGCCGCAGCTGAAATCGGTTTTTTGTTCCACCAGGTTGGCGAATTTGCGCTCGCGGATGCTTTCGACCTTCTTGTACACCACCGCGCCGTTTGGCATGACAACGGCCATTTGCGCCGCCCAGGTCGGGCCGGTGAGTGCGAACAAGAGGAGGGCAGCTGTGAGGCGCATGATCGTATGACCTGCTGGACACTGGAAATAAAAAGGGCCTTGTTGCCAAGGCCCGATCTGGATCAGAAGCGAGTGATTGCTACGTTGTTCTGACCTTGGTTGTTGCTGCCCGACAGAACGTTGGAGTTCGACACCCCAGAGCTGTAGTTCATCGAGTTGTTCACGCTGGCGTTGTTGACCACCGGTTTGGTGCTGCCCCAGCCGTGGCCGCTGGCCAGGTTGAGGGTCAGGTTGCCCGACACATCCTGCACGCCAGTGACGGCTGCAGCACCGCTGTCGCCATTACCCGAGGCAATTGCAACGCTGTTGCTGCCTTGGTTGGAGGTGCCCGATGCGGCGTTCAACTGAATCACGCCTGAAGCGTGGTTGCCGCTGTCGTTAAGGGAAGCGTTGTTTCTAGTGCCGCTGTTGGCCACAAAGTTACCGGTGTTCGATTGAGCGGTACCGGTGGCGGCGAATACGAAATCCGCATCCCCGGAAACGATGGCAACGTCGTTTTTGCCTTGGTTGTTGTCGCCGCTCAGCACGTTGCCGTTGGCCACGCCACTGATGTTGTTGTAGGAATCATTGGCCGAGGCGTTGTTTTTGGTTTTGTCATTAAGTACCACGTTGCCATGGTTGCTCTGACCGTCCTGTGTGGTCGCAGCAGCCGTGGTAGGCGCGTGATAACCGCCCGCTTGAGCAGCAACAGCCATGAGCGCAGCGAGAGCAAAAGCCAGTGGTTTAAGAGCCATTGAAGTTTTCATGGTGTATCTCCTTGCTTCTAATTAGTTGGTTAAGTGTTGGTACGGTCTAGCTATGGACTCAGCTCCATCAGTTGAGTCGTAAGTTCAG
The DNA here is from genome assembly GCF_014268205.2 of Pseudomonas sp. OE 28.3. Lineage (NCBI taxonomy): Bacteria > Pseudomonadati > Pseudomonadota > Gammaproteobacteria > Pseudomonadales > Pseudomonadaceae > Pseudomonas > Pseudomonas sp. OE 28.3. The sequence continues at coordinate 3,790,474 of NZ_CP077082.1, read as the reverse complement.
GGTGTTAGCCACTCGGTTCCCCACCCCGGCGCTCTGGTTGACCTGAACCACTCCACGGCTGCCGGTGAAGGCCTGGTCGCTGGTAACGACCTGGCGGCTGCCAGTGGTAGGGGTCAACCCTGAGTCGGTTGCAAGCGCAACGTTTTGTTGCGACATGACGCTGTCGTCGATGCTTTGCGGGCCAGCACTCACGCTGATGCGCACGGCATTGATCATCTGGTTCTGGGCCCCGGCGGACTGGTTGACACTCAGTGCACCGTTGCCATTACTGAAGGAGTTGCCCTGGATCGCAGCATTGGCGTTCAGGGAGCGGTCGGTGGGCGCGCCGCTGATTTTTTGCGTGACGGCGATGTTCGCCCGGGCATTGTGGCCCACCGCAATAGCGACGTTGTTGCTCAGTTGTTGCTGGTCACCCGCGGCCTGGTTGATCGTCACCACACCGTTGTACTGCTGGCCCGAGTTATCAATGGTTGCGTTGTTATTGCTGTCGGCCATCGCCGCTGTGCAACCGAGCGCTGCTAGAAGCATCCAGGAGTGGTTCATTTCATTGCTCCCCCCACCATGCCGCTGATGTTGTTCAGAGGGGCGAGCCCGCTGGATATCGCACCGTTGACCGTGCCTGCAATACCGCTGCCGCTACTGCCGTGGGCGGCTGCTCCCGCTGCGCCGAGGTTGTTGGCGCCACCGAGCGAGTTCAAACCGGTAATGTCACCGTTTGGCATGATGCTGCGCGTAATGCTGGAACCGCTGCTGATACCGGCAATGTCGTTATCGCTCAGCTCATGGTTCATGGCGCGATTGACTTGGGCCGATGGGTTGGCATTCACGGTATTGGGGTAGGGGTCTTGGCCGCGTGAGCGACCGATTGCATAAGGTTGAACCTGGCGTTCAACCACGATCACACCATCACCGGCCGCAAGCACTGGAACGCTCACGCTGGCACTCAGTGCACAGCTGATCAGCAGGAGGCTCAGTGAGCCCTTATTGTGTGTGTCCATGGCAGTGTTCCTTGTTCTTCACGCTGACCCTAAACAGCGTTATCAGGAACAGAGCAGAACGCGTGCCGCTTTTTATTTATTGTTTATATTCAGAGGGTTGGAGATAAAACGAGGCAAAGTGATGGCGGTGCTGTTTCAGGGTTGAAACAGTGTCGCCGTCAAGGGGCATGCCCGGCCCCGCCTCAAGGGTGTCTCAGCGATGTAACACTGCACGTGACAAAGCCATGAATGCGCACCGGGCGGGCGATTCAAGCGAGGGAGGTGTTTCAAAAATGGACACTTGGGCGCGAGCAAACTCGCCGTTGCCGGCTGGCAGACTCAGCCCTTGGGGGCTTTACGCGGTATGGAATTGAGGACCGTGTTGCCGTCCTGGTTCTGGGTCAGGTAGACCGGCAGTACCTTGGGCAGGGAAGGCACGAGGTTGTTGACCTCGTTGATGTTGTAGATGCCGCCGATGCGAATCGCCCCGGTACTGGCATCTGCCAGCATCACCGGTTTGTTCAGGTAGCGGTTGATCAGCGGCAACGCGTCCGTCAGGGCCAGGTTGTCGAGTACCAGTTTGCCCTGGCGCCAGGCCAGGGTCGAATCATTGGGGTTAATCGCAGCGATTTGCGGGGTGGCATCGCCCAGGTTGTAAGTGGCCTGCATGCCTGGGGTAAGGGGCACGCTGGCGTGCTGCTTGTCACTGGAAATCTGCACCGAGCCTTCAAGCAACATCACCCGCACCTGGTCTTCATATTTCCAGACGTTGAACTGAGTGCCGGTCACCCGAACCTGGCCTTCGCCCGCCTTGACGATAAACGGGTGAAGGCGGTCATGGGTGACTTTGAAAAACGCTTCGCCCTTGTTCAAGGTCACGCGGCGTTGATCCTTGTAATGGCTGTAGACCAGTTCGGTGCCCAGGTTCAATTCAACCTGGCTGCCGTCGCCGAGGGTGACTTTGCGCAAGCCCGTGTCGGCTTCGAAATGCTCATAGGAACTGGGCAACCAGCCCGCTTCCCAGCCGGTAAAGGCGGCCAGCGGCAGGGCGGCGAGGCATATCGCGGCGGCCACCGCGTAAGTGCGCAAGCGGCTGCGCGGTTTGAACGGCAGCACAACCGCAGCAGGTTCGCTGCGTGGCAGGTGGTCAGCCACGTCCCAGATTTCCAGCATGGCCGCATACTCAAAGGCATGCAGCGGATGGGCGTCGTGCCATTGTTCAAAAGCCCGACGCTCGCCCGCCGTGCAATCACTGGCATGCAGGCGCATGCACCAATGCGCGGCGGCATCGGTGATCGCGTCATAGTCGTCTTCTGAAAGGGGCTGTTGAGTCATTAAACCGTCCTGATTTCCCACATTCTAACCTCCCAAGGCGGATGGCGAGAACAGCCGTCATGGCGATTGCACATCAATTGGAACTTATTCTCGTTTGGAAACATCAGAAAACACAGGACACGAGTCCGTCATTCCCACAATGGAGAACGAATATGCTGAAGAAAACCTTAGTCGCCCTGTGTGCAACCACCGCACTGCTCAGCGCCGGCGCCGCCCTGGCCGATAAGCCGGGCGCGGGCTGGATCACCATCGAAAAAGCCATTGAAACCGCCAAGACCAAGGCCGGCTATGTCGAGGTCTACAAAGCCGAAGCCGATGACAACGGTTACTGGGAAGTCAAAGGGCGCAAGTCCGATGGCATCGTGTATGAAGCGCGTATCGATGGCGCCTCCGGCAACGTTCTGCGCGATCAGAAAGACTGACGCGACTGGCGGGGGCTGCTCAAGCCCCCGGATCCAAAACACGACCCAAGTGCGTAATCAAGTAAGTCACTGAGTCGGCATTGGCCAAAATCGTGTCAATGCGTTTGTCGGCGTTACTCATGAAGACGTCGCGGGCATCCTTGAGGTCCTTGGTGCCGGTGGTGTTCAGGACTTTTTGTCTAACGTGAGCCGTTGCAGTGTCAGGCCCATAGTCTTCCCATTGCGCCGAGTAATCATCCCAGGTCTTGAACAGCATCGTCGCGGGCGTCATGGTGGAGAGCGCGGTTCTTTGCAGGTCCTCCAGGGTTGTTTTGAGTATCTGGGCGCCCGGTTTGGCCGCGTTGATCAAGTCGGTGAACGGCCGCATCGAGTCAAGATAGGCGATGTCTTCAGTCTCGAGCTTCAAGTGCGTCAGTTCGTGAATCAGGGTACTCGCCCTGGCGTGGGCGCAGAGGTCGAAAGGTGAAGTCAAACGGTTCTGGTAACTGTCCATACCTGGATCAAAGAACCGATTGAGCAGGTACAGCTTGCGCTCCCTGTCTTCAGGAATGACAAACGCGTATTGGTGCGCTGCACCGACACGGCTGGTCCCACTGACAAAACGCTTGGAGTCGGCGCTGGTCAGGGTCGGATCGCTCAATTCATCCAATATCATGTCGACTATTTTCTCGACTCTGCTCAACTGGTCAGGTGTCAGGCTGACGACACCGAACAATTCACCGAAAAAGCGGCCTGCCCGGCTATCGGGCGCACGCTGTTTTGCAAACTGAACGATGTTGCGTTTGCAATTGACGGTGTAATAGATCGCAACGTTTAACCCTTCTGTGATGACCTGGGCTTTCCAACTCGAGAGTGCGGCAATTTCGCGTATGCCCGTCGCCTCGATATTGATCGCTGCCCGTTCGCCGGCCCGCGTGTGCATGCGCGACATGACTTTGCCATATCGTGGGTTATGCAGGCTGAGGTCCAGCACCCATTTACCTTGTGAATTACGGCCCACATACGCGCCCACATGCTTATCCTTGGACAGGCGCCAGCGCTCGGCGGTTTTCTTCACCGCGTACACCTTGCCTGCCAGTGGCACATAGTCTTTCAAGCTCGCCTTGTCCATGTACACATGGCTGGAAGCACTCTGTTCCAGGTCCTTCAATGCGACATCGTGAGCTTCGAAAGGCTGCAACCCGGTACGCGCGGGTGCGGTGATATCCAAGGTCGTCAGGTGGGTGGCCGCAGGCAGGGTTTCGTCTGACAGGTTGGCTTGTGATACTTCTGTTTCGGTAGGCGGCGGGGCTTCGGTGCCCTCAAGCTCATTGTGCAGGGCGGCCAAATGAGCCACGCCGATGATGAAATCCTTCAGGCCGGCCTTCCACTGATGCAACTGCAATGCATCGGCTGAACGTTTGAACATTTTGTAGCTTCGCCACACCGCCAGCGGATACGCGAGTTTTCCTGCCATGAACTGAGCGGCTGCGGGGATGCCCTCGCGCAGCAGGTAGATGACCCTGTCCCAGAGCGATTTCGCGCCTTTCTCGAATTGGCAGGCGAGCATTTTGAGCAATATCTGCGTGTTGTCGTCGAACAGGTAGTGAAGGGCATTGCCGGTGACGACGGTCGAGGCCAGGCGGATATCGAGGGGGCGATGACGGTTGTTTTGCAGCAAATTGCGGTAGGTTGCCTGATGCGTCGCCTCCAGGTGCAGCACCACCCAGTCCTGAAGCTCTCCAGGCTTGGTCAATTCATCCAGCAGCGCTTGCTCGTTCGCATACTCCTTGAGTGTATGGTTTTCGCTGTAGGGCGCGTACAGCACCAGCGGCCCAGCGCTGCGGGTTGTGGGACCAATCAAGTACATCCCCAACACCTTGGCCAGGGAAGCACCTTCGGTGGCAATCAACTCCAAGGGTCTGAACATTGCCGTTGCCCCGTCGAGCTCAGCCCGCGCCAGTGCGTCCGGCATGTCGAATACCTGCTGAACATGGCTCAGTGCCTGCGCCGTCAGCCGCTCCTGCAGCCTTTGCTCATGGGCGTATTGCAGGGTTTGCCAGGGTAACTGTCGGCAATACAGGCCTCGGCGTTTACGGCCTTCATCCGTGTTAGCGTCCAGGTGGCTTTGCAACAACTTCTGGTAAGCGCTGTTCAGGTCCAGTTGGCGCACCATTTGCACCACGGCACTGGCATCCAATGTGGCCGGCAAGGCAGTCGCGTTGCGTGAGCGTGGGCGGATGTTTTCGGCGTCCAGGTCGGGCCAATGCCGCAAAGCAAAGTCGGTCAGGCTGCAGACATTCACGTCGAGCGCCTGATGCAACGGGATCATTACATCATCGGGGTTCAGTGGCTGTTCGGGATAGCGTGCCTTGAGCAACGCCAGAAGTGCCGTGTGCGCATGCTTGCCGATAGCGGTGATGCCATTGAGGTAGTCTTTTTCGTCAGGCGCACTGTTGTGATACTGCTCAAGCAGCTCGGCTTGATGAAGCTGATCCTGAGGGGGTGCCAAACCCAGCCAGACGGGCAGAGCCTGTTGATGGGTCATGGCACTCGCCACCGCCCTGGCCCGTGCAAGGTTGGTCGGCGCGGCGTGTTCCAAGGCCGTTTCAATGTGGTTTTGCAAGGCGCGAGCGGCCCATTTGCTCGCAAGCAATTGGTCGATACCGTCCATGACGAAATCGCTGTAGGTTTTCAGACGATTATCCAGCAAGTTGTCGTCAATGCGTTGCAGTGGCCCCAGACCATATGCCTGATGCGGCGCACGCAAGGAAATAGCCAGGTTTTCCAACAGGGGCAAACGCTTGATCGGGTGCTCCAGGCGCTGACTCATCTGCTCGCGCAAGGCTTGCACCGAGGTGAATACCTCATACCCGCGCCGAGGCGTCCAGAGCACCGCCTGGCCCGAACGCTGCGGGTCGATGCCTCCGCGTTCAGTCAGCACAAACAGGTTGGCAAGCGCATGGGCGGTGTCGGATGTGCCAATGTTCAGTGTCAAGGTGTAGGCGTCCGGAAGAAAGCCGTTCAGGCCGTGGCGGGTCAAGCGTGCAAGGCTGTCGGTGCGTAGGACGGTGTCAATCACTGCCTGGCTGTTGGGCGGCAGTGTTTTGCCCAACAGTCTCAGTTCGGCTTCACTGCGCAACCCAAGCAGCATCGAGTGCGCCTGTTTTTTGCTCATGTTGCTGAGGAACAGCAATGGAAGCTGGCGCATCTCGTGGTTGGCAAACACCTTCAAGACTTGATCATTGATCATGTTGAAAGTACTCAGGGTCATGCTGGGTAACTTCTGCGCCAGATGCGGCTCGAGCTTGCTGTAAAACCCGGTTGTGACACTGTTGGGAACGCGCGAGGCTTCATCGCTCAGGCGTTCAATGAAGTGGTCAACCATGCTCACCGACGTCAACGAAGGACGCTCCTCGCGCTCTTGGGCGCGGGTGGGATAAGTGTTGATATAGACCTCGTCGGCCTTGAGCGCCAGGCGTTGTGATTGCATTTCTGCATTCAGGGCGAGGGTGACCATTGAGCGTAATGTCGGCTGTTGTTTGCGCTCTGTGGCCAGTGCATCTTCAGTGGCACTGAGGCGCCGTAGCTGCACCTTGGCGTGCTCTGCCCGCACGGTGGATGGCCGGTCGTTGCCGCTGGTGACCGGGTGCGCCGTCCAGCGCCCTGCGGTTTCCAGCGTTGCGAGGCGGCTGTCCAGCATCGTGCGTATGTCCAGTGCGCAATCGAGCAGCGCATCCAGATTTATCTGGCCATCACTGCGTCGGTAAAGGTCCAGTGCGTGGTTCATATTACTGAGCTGCTTGCCCGCAATGTCTTCGACCATGCCGGCAAAAACGTCACCCGCAATGGGTTGGGCGGCGATGTTAATCTGATCCAGGCCAATAAAGGTGTCGCGCTCATCCAGCGACAGGAAATTGAGCAGTTCATCTTCGTGGCCAGCGGCCTTGAGCATGCTCAATAGCGTGTCTTTGAGATCTTCCATGTCTTTGAGTACTTGTACCCCACGCGACTGCGTGTACAGGTAGGCGTGGCTCTCGCTGATCAATAGCGTGCTGGCCAGTTCCACATAGTGCTGGTAGGGCGCATGCAGGCGTACTTTTTCCACGCTTAGTTCGTTGGCGTGAGCGTTGCGGGCGCCTTGGTCTGGTAGAAACAATGCCTGAAGGGTGTGGCTTTCGTCGGCGTTGAGAATTTGCGCCTGACGCTTGAGCAAGACATCCAGGCGAAATTTATCCGCCATGACCTGGGTGAAGAGTTTCAGGCGTGAGGTTTCGTTGCCGATGTCCTCGTTCCAATAAGTCTTCAGCAGGCTGTCCAGCAGTTTTGACAAGCTGCCGGATGTTTCTTTGATCAGGGTTTCCCAGTACTGCTGATCTTGTTCGCGTTCTACCAGGGTGAAGGCGCTGGTGACGTGTTTCGGGTTGAAATATTCACGGATCTGGTCCTGGGGCCAGGCATGTCTCACATAAAACTGCAGGAACGCTTCGCTCAATGGCAGGGAATTGACCCAGCGTCGCTGACCGCCTGCCGGGTCCTGGATAAAAAAATCGACCCGTGTATCGCGTTGATCCAGGTTGGGGAAGTACGAGCGCGCCATGATGCTGAGCAGCGTGTCGAGCATGCCGTACAGCGTGGGCGTCGTCTGCAGTTGCTCCAGTACGACGCGCACGTTGTCTTGCTGGCAGGCCTCCAGGGCTTGCTCCTGGTCTTGCATGACGGCGCCTTCGACAAGGGTGGCGGTCAGCGTTATCGGCGTACTGGCGGGCAAGGCGTTGCGCTGTGCAATCGACAGAAAGCTCAACAATTGGACACGCTGCACCGCATCCGCCAGTTGCTCGGCGACGTCGACCAGCAGGCTGGCGTGGTCGTCAAACACCTGAATACCACCATAAGGCGTGTAAAGCAGTGCTTTGCCGTCGTCCGGGGCAGGGCTCATCAGAAAGGCGCCGGCAAGTGGAAAAGGCGGCTGGCCCGATACATTGATCAGCAGTCTTTCGACGCGCATGGGGTAGGTTTGCCGTTCGGGGTCGTTACGTGCGGCATCGCTTGCTTGGTACACCGTGTGCAGCCAATCGAGGTCTTTGACGGTCAGCCCCAGCGCGCGCTCACGGTCGGTCGGCGCGTTTCTTTTAATCGGCAGCAGGAATTCGTCAAAAAAATATGCGGGGGTTACGCCGGTCATGGGCTTGCTCCGTTAAGTAGGGGAGTGACAGGCTAGGGAGGCGTGACCGGAGGGCGGGGGTAACTATTGAGGCCCGTCGCAAGTTGACAGCAGGCACAGTGCGTGGTGTTTAATCGAACACTTGAATGTCCATTCGTTGCCTCTCCTAATCATAAAAACGCCATCATAAAAACGGAGCTTCAAATGTCTGCGCAGTCTCCGACAGTTGCCAAGGCTTCAACCGCAATCGGCTTCACCGAGTTAGTGGCCCTGCTACAACAGGTTTTTGTGCGGCACGGTACGTCACCGCAAGTGGCGGCGATCCTTGCGCACAATTGCGCCAGCGCTGAACGTGACGGCGCGCATAGCCACGGCGTGTTTCGCATTTCAGGGTATGTGTCGACGCTCAACAGCGGCTGGGTCAATGGCAAGGCGGTGCCCGTGGTTGAGGATGTGGCCTCAGGCTTTGTGCGTGTGGATGCCGATAACGGCTTTGCCCAACCAGCACTGGAGGCCGCGCGCTCGCTGTTAGTGCGCAAGGCGCGCAGCGCCGGGATCGCGCTGCTGGCGATTCGAAACTCCCATCACTTTGCGGCTTTATGGCCCGATGTCGAACCTTTTGCCGAAGAAGGTCTGGTAGCGCTCAGCGTGGTCAACAGCATGACCTGCGTGGTGCCCCATGGCGCGGATCGACCGCTGTTCGGCACCAACCCTATTGCTTTTGCCGCGCCGCGCGCCGATGGGCCACCCATCGTGTTTGACCTGGCCACCAGTGCCATTGCCCATGGTGACGTGCAGATCGCAGCACGCAAGGGCGAGCGTTTGCCGCCGGGCATGGGCGTGGACAGCTTGGGCCAACCGACCCAAGATCCCAAAGCCATTCTTGAAGGCGGCGCGCTGTTACCGTTTGGCGGGCACAAGGGTTCAGCGCTGTCGATGATGGTCGAGTTGCTGGCGGCGGCGCTGACGGGCGGCAATTTTTCGTTCGAATTCGATTGGGCCGATCATCCCGGCGCGCGCACACCATGGACCGGCCAATTGCTGATCGTGATTGACCCTGGCAAAACCGCCGGGCAAGGCTTTGCCGAGCGCAGCCAGGAACTGGTGCGACAGATGCATGCGGCGGGGTTGCGGCGGTTGCCGGGGGATCGACGTCATCGCGCACGGGCGAAGTCGCAGGAAACAGGCATCGAGATTGATGCGCAGGAGCTCAAGCAGTTGCAGGCACTGGCAGAAGGATAAAAGGGGCTGCGCTATCAGCGCAGCCCCTGTGGTTTAGCCGCGACGACCCAACAAAAGGCCGACCACCAGGCCAAAGCCTGCGGAAATGGCCACGGTCTGCCATGGATGGCCACCGATATAGTTTTCGGTGGCGTCCACCACCGGCTTGCTGCGTTCACGCACGTTGGACACCGAGTCCAGTGCTTGCTTGAGCTTGATAGCGACCTGCTCACGCAGCGTTTCACCTTCTTCGCCTACCAGCGAAGCGCTGCTTTTGAGCAGCTTGTCCGACTCTTCGATCAAGGCCGTCAGTTCACTGAAAGCTTGATCCTTGATTTGATCTTCGACAGCTTGGGCGGCAGTTTTGCGGGCCATTGTGTGACTCCTTGCGAGTGAATGTGGCAGTGAACAATGGAGTGTCGGGCTTGGCTAAAAGTTGCAGTTTTTTTGCCGTGAGCGGCTTACGGGCAAAATCCGGATCAGGATATTTCGACCTACAGTGTAAGATGTCACCTATTTGTGCAGCAGGTAATTCAACATGAGCTTCAATCTGGCCAACAAAACCCTTGCCGAACGCGCCGAACTGGAAGATGAAAAGTCACGCCTTTACGATCTGTGGCAAACCAACCTGGGTAAGGCCAAGGGCGAAGCTACGCGTTTGTTCGGCGAGCGTGCCAAGCGTAAGGGCAAGTGGGCCGAATGGGTCCGTGCCGAGCTGGACGGCATGTCGCCGCCGGAGTTTTCCAACATGGTGCGCAGCGAAGTCAACAAGCTGATGGCCGCCGCTAAGTAAAGCTGGCCACAATCGCTTCACGCACTTTGAGTAACAGCGGATCCAACTGCGCCTGGGTACGCCAACCCAGCTCCACCGGGTAGCGTGGCAACGCCAGTGGGCAAGTCAGTACGCGCAAGCCGGTCATCTGCGCAATCGCTTCGGCAGCATGCCCGGGAATCGTCGCCACCGCCGCGCTGCCCTTGAGCAAAAACGGCAGCCCGGCAAAGTGACTGGTGGACGCACACACCTGGCGGCTCAACCCTTTAGCCGCCAACCCTTCATCGGTAATCCCGATAAACCCGCCCGACGACACCAGTACATGTTCGCGTGCCACGAATTCCTCCAGGCTGATGCCGTCTTGGCCCGGCGCCAGGCTGTGTGGGTCGACCAGGCAGCGGTAATCGCCTTCGCCCAGCACGTGCCGGCTCAACCTGCGCTCGGCAAAGCCGCCTGCGGTGATCGCCAGGTCAAGGCTGCGCTCGAGCAGGGCGCCTGCCACGATTTGGCTGTGGGTCTGGCGGAAAATCACCCGCAGATTCGGCGCGCGCCGGGCAATTTCTGCCATCAGCCGCCGGCCATGGGCAATCTCGAAGTCATCGGACAAGCCCAGCACCACCGAGCGGCCCTGATAGTTCGGGTTGGTCGGGTTGATCATTGCCAGGCTCTGCCGACAACGGTCCAGGGCCTCGCTGATCACCGGTTTCAACTGATTGGCACGCAAGGTCGGCGCCAGCCCACGCCCGGTGCGCACGAACAGTGGGTCGCCGTACACGTCACGTAACCGCCGCAGGCCGGCGCTGATCGCCGATTGCGTGACGCCCAGGCGCAAGGCTGCGCGGCTGGCGCTGGACTCGTCGTGCAAGGCTTCGAAGGTTTTCAGCAGGTTCAAGTCGACCTGGGCGATATTTATTTGGCTCATATCATTTAGCACTGATGGGGGCTTTATTCATGATTGCCCCTCGCCGGAGAATGGGCAACCCCTTTAACTGGAGTGAACCTGATGCCCATTTCTACCGTGGCGGCGTTGCAGATCGGATCCTTGCCGGGTGGCAAGGCTGACACCCTGGCGCAGATCCTTACCTATGAGGACGCGATTGTGCGCAGTGGCGCGCAATTGGTGGTGATGCCCGAAGCGTTGCTCGGCGGTTATCCGAAGGGCGAAACCTTCGGCACGCAGTTGGGCTACCGCTTGCCGGAGGGGCGCGAAGCCTTTGCACGCTATTTTGCCAATGCCATCGATGTGCCGGGCGCCGAGACCGAGGCGCTGGCTGGCTTGTCCGCACGCACCGGCGCCAGCCTGGTACTCGGCGTGATCGAACGCAGTGGCAGCACGCTGTATTGCACCGTGCTGTATTTCGAACCCACCGGCGGCCTGGTGGCCAAGCACCGCAAGTTGATGCCCACCGGCACTGAGCGGCTGATATGGGGCACGGGCGATGGCTCGACCTTGCCGGTGATCGACGCGCAAGTTGGGCGTTTGGGCGGCGCGGTGTGCTGGGAAAACATGATGCCGCTGCTGCGCACGGCGATGTACGCCAAAGGCGTGCAAGTGTGGTGCGCGCCGACGGTCGATGAGCGTGAAATGTGGCAAGTGAGCATGCGCCACATCGCCCATGAAGGCCGCTGCTTTGTGGTGAGTGCCTGCCAGGTGCAGGCTTCGCCCGAGGCGCTGGGCACGCAGGTTGCCAACTGGCCGTCAGAGCGTCCGTTGATCGCCGGTGGTAGTGTGATTGTCGGGCCGATGGGTGACATCCTGGCCGGGCCGTTGGTGGGTGAAGAGGGGTTGCTGACCGCGCAGATCAACACCGATGATTTGGTGCGGGCGCGCTATGACTACGATGTGGTGGGGCATTACGCGCGGCCGGACATATTCGAGTTGGTGGTGGATGAACGCGCCAAGCCGGGCGTGCGCACACTGACTGATTAAACACGGTAAAAACTGTGGGAGCTGGCTTGCCTGCGATGGCCTCAACTCGGTGTGCCTGATGTACCGAGGTGCCTGCATCGCAGGCAAGCCAGCTCCCACATCAGATCTTCAGCGTTTGGAAGATCTGAATACCAACCACTCTTCGCGGGTAATCTCCCAAATGTCGCGTGGCAACGTACCTTCTACAAACTCACCCATCTGCGTGCGGATCAGGCGCATCCCGGTGCGCTCGGAAATCCGCCGCGACGCCAGGTTAGGCGCAGCCTTGGGCACGCGCATTCGCGGGCGTTTAAGCACATCGAACCAGTACTCCGTCACCGCCGCACAGGCTTCAGTCATAAAGCCCTGGCCTTGCCATTGCGGGCCCAGCCAGAACCCTCGGTTGTCGTCTTGCTCGTCCGTCAAGTTGATATTGCCGATCAACTGTTGCGGCGCGTGTTTGAGGCGGATCGACCAGTGCCATTGGTCGCCACGGGCCATGCCCGGCAAGGCCACCTGTTCCAGGTAGCGGCGAGCGCCGTCCGCCGGGTACGGCCAGGGCACCTCGGCAGACAGGTAACGCACCACGTCCCAGTGCGCGAATTGCGCCTGGGTGTCCTCGGCATCCTCCAGGGTCAATGGGTGCAGGATCAGTCTTTGAGTAAACAACGTCGGTTGCATGGCCGTTACCAGGTCGCAGTGTTGGGCAGGTCCAGGGTGCCGCGTTCCACAAAGCGCATGGTACCGAACAGGCCACCTGCGAGTTTGCCGCGCAGTGTGTAAGGCAGGTTGTTCAGGCTTTGGGTCTGGCTGAGACCCAAGGTCTGACGCAGCACAGAAAACGCCGAAACGCTCACCGGCACCATCAGCACTGTCTCGGAAAAGCGTGGGATGCTTCCGGCCTGATCGCTCACGCCGGACGCCAATGGGCGCCCATTCACGTCCAGGTCCAAGGCCACACCACTGTAGTCGATCGCCGTTTCATTGGGGTTCTGCACCCGCAGCTTCACGGCGAAACGCACTTCCAGGTCCTGGCTTTGCAGCGGCTCGATACCCACCACACTGATATTGACCGGGTCGCGATTGGGGAACAGCGCACAGGCGCTCAAGGTCAGCAGCAGTAACGATAGAACCATGAGCTTGCGCATAACAAAGGTGCTCCTATTTCGTGACGTCCGGATCCTGCATGACCTTGAGGGTAGAGGACTCCGGATCAAATTCATCCTCTTCCAGCTCTAAGAACTCCTCCGGCAAGAAAATGTTCAGCAGGATTGCACAGAACGCGCCCACCGTGATCGGCGATTCAAAGATGTTGTGCAACGCCTTGGGCAGGTCGCGCAGCACTTCCGGCACGGCAGCCACACCCAGGCCCATCCCCAGGGAGATCGCCACGATCAGCACATTGCGCCGGTGCAGCCCGGCTTCGGCGAGGATCTTGATCCCGGCCACGGCCACGGTGCCGAACATGATCAGCGTGGCACCACCCAGTACCGGTTTGGGCATCAGTTGCAGCACCGCGCCGATCATCGGGAACAGCCCCAATAGCACCAGCAGGGCGGCGATAAAGTACGCGACATAGCGGCTGGCCACGCCGGTAAGCTGGATCACGCCGTTGTTCTGGGCGAAGGTCACCATCGGCAGGCTGTTGAACGTGGCTGCCATCGCCGAGTTGAGGCCGTCGGCCAGCAGGCCGGACTTGATGCGCTTGATGTACAGCGGGCCTTTGACCGGCTGCTGGGAAATCATCGAGTTGGCGGTCAGGTCTCCGGCAGCCTCCAGCGGCGAAATCAAAAAGATCACCGCCACCGGGATAAACGCCACCCAATCGAACGAGAACCCGTACTTGAACGGCACCGGCACGCTGATCAACGGCACCTGGGGCAGGGCGGCCAAATCCACACGGCCCATCATCCAGGCAACGACAAAACCCAGGGTCAAGCCGATCACGATCGAGCCCAGGCGCAGGAACGGGTTGCTGAAGCGGTTGAGGACCACGATGGTCAACAGCACCAGAGCTGCCAGCCCCATGTTGCCCGCTGCACCCAGGTCGCTTGCCCCAAAGCCGCCAGCCATGTCGGTGACGGCTACCTTGATCAGCGACAAACCCATCAAGGTAATGATGGTGCCGGTGACCACTGGAGTAATCAGCTTGCGCAGCTTGCCGATGAACTGGCTGAGCACCACCTCGATAAACGCGGCGAAAAAACAGATGCCAAAAATCGTCGAGAGAATCTCGTCGGTGCCACCGCCGCGCGCCTTGACCATGAACCCGGCGCTGAGGATCACGCTGATAAACGAAAAACTGGTGCCTTGCAGGCACAACAGGCCGGAACCCACCGGGCCGAATGTGCGCGCCTGCACAAAGGTGCCAAGCCCGGACACGAACAGCGCCATGCTCACCAGGTAGGGCACCTCGCTTTCCAGGCCGAGTACGCCGCCGACGATCAGCGTGGGCGTAATGATGCCGACGAAGCTGGCCAGCACATGTTGCAGCGCGGCAAAAATCGCCGCGGTGAAGTGCGGGCGGTCTTCCAGGCCGTAGATCAGGTCGGATTTATAGCGGGGGCGGGGAGCTTGAGCGTCAGACAAAGTGCAGGCTCGGGTCAGAAAATGGAGGCGCAGGATGCCAGAAAGTGTCGGCTGTCAGAAGTGTGAAAAAATATTTCGAAATGTGCCGATTAATTTCTCAAGCCTGCCGATAGCCTGAATAGGCCCACACACCAATTAAAACAGTGGCGCCTGACGGTCCGAGACGCGCGTTGCCGCTAACGGATTGTGTCGCGGCAGGGATGCGCGCCAACACTACTTCTTGAGAGCACCGCTATGTCCCTTCGTAATCTGAATATTGCACCTCGCGCTTTTCTCGGTTTTGCGTTCATTGCATTGCTCGTTGTGATTCTTGGCGTGTTTGCGGTCAACCGCATGGGTACGATCCGCCAGGCCTCAGTGGATATGGGGACCAACCAGTTACCCAGCGTGAAGTTCCTCGGCAACATGACCGAGAACGTACTGCGCTTGCGCATTCTCTCGTTCCGCATCTTGATCAACCGCGAGCCGGCCGCGCTCGAAGAGGCCAAAACCCGCGTGGCCGTGCTGGTCGACAAGGTCAAGCAGGCCCAGAGCGCCTATGCCGTTTTGCCGGCGGGTGCTGATGAGGCTGCTTTATACAAGTCTTTCACCGCCACGCTCGACAGCTATCTGGCCGCCCAGGCTGAAATGATGTCGTTGTCCCAGCAGAATAAAGTCGAGGACATGCGCACCCTCATCAATACGCGCATCAAGGACGGCACCGACCTGATGGGCGAGCAACTGAACAAACTGATCGCCATCAACAGTGCCGATGCCGACACGGCCGGCCGGGAAGCTGAAGGCAGCTACCAGCAGGCGGTGACGGGCATCGTCATTGTGGCCGTCGCGGCGGCGCTCATGACGGTACTGCTCGCCTGGCTGCTGACCCGCAGCATCGTCACGCCGCTGCGCAAAGCGTTGGAAGTGGCCGAAACCATTGCCGGTGGCAACCTCACCAAAGTTATCGAAGATGCCGGCAAGGACGAGCCTGCGCGCCTGCTGGGCGCCTTGTCGGCGATGCAAACCAACCTGCGCCAGACTATCCAGCACATCGCCGGCTCGGCCACGCAACTGGCGTCTGCCGCCGAAGAGCTCAGTGCGGTCACCGAAGAAGCCTCCAAAGGCCTGCAACAGCAAAACAACGAAATCGACCAGGCCGCCACGGCCGTCAACGAGATGACCGCCGCCGTCGAAGAAGTGGCGCGCAATGCGGTGTCCACCTCCGAAGCTTCCAGCCAGTCCAACCAGGCGGCGCGGGAAGGGCGTGACCGCGTGGTGGAAACCGTCGGTGCAATCCAGACCATGACCCAGGACGTGCAAAACACTGCGTTGATGATTGAAGGCCTGGCAACCCAGGGCCGTGATATCGGCAAGGTGCTCGACGTGATCCGCGCGATTGCCGAACAGACCAACCTGCTGGCGCTGAACGCAGCGATTGAAGCCGCGCGCGCCGGTGAAGCCGGGCGTGGGTTTGCGGTGGTGGCCGACGAAGTCCGCGCCTTGGCGCACCGCACGGCGCAATCGACTCAGGAAATTGAAAAGATGGTCGCCGGCATCCAGAGCGGTACCGGTGAAGCGGTGCAATCAATGCAACAGAGCAACCAACGCACCCAGACCACCCTGGAGCTGGCCCGCGCGGCCGGTGTGGCCCTGGAGCAGATCACCCAGTCGATCAGCTTGATCAACGAGCGCAACCTGGTCATCGCCAGCGCCTCGGAAGAGCAGGCCCAAGTGTCCCGTGAAGTGGATCGCAACCTCGTCAACATCCGCGACTTGGCGACTCAGTCGGCGGCGGGTGCCAACCAGACCAGCGCGGCCAGCCATGAACTGTCGCGCCTGGCGGTGGATCTGAATGGGATGGTCGCGCGGTTCGTTATCTGAATTGAGCACACGGGGGAGCACGCCGCTCCCCTTGATCAGACCTCACCTACGTCGACCCAGCGCTCCTCACGGGCGGCCAGGCGAATCGCCGTTGCCAGCCGCTCGACCGCCCAGGCGGCTTCAAAGTCAGTGCCCGCTGCACCTTGGCCCGCCAACGCCATGACCAGCTCCTGCACTTCCAGGGTCTTCAATTCGTTGTAACCCAGTTGATGCCCGGCAGCCGGGCTGAATGCGGCATAGCCGGGCAGGGCGGGCCCGGCGAGCACACGCTGGAAACCGTCCTGGCCGGCGCGGCATATGCGCAGCTCATTCAAGCGTTCCTGATCGAACGCCAACGTGCCGCGAGTGCCGCTGATTTCAAAACTCAGGTGGTTCTTGTAGCCCTGCTTGAGCCAACTGCTGCTCACGGTGCCACGGGCGCCATTGGCGAAACGCAGCAGTGCATGCACTTGGTCATCCACTGCAATGGGTTTGAGCGCGTTGCTGCCTTTGACGGCAGGGCGCTGGGCATGCACGGTGTGTGTGTCGGCACACACGCTCACCACATCGCCCACCAGATAGCGCGCCATCGACAGCAGATGGCTGCCCAGATCCGCCAGCGCGCCACCGGCATGTTCCACTTCACAGCGCCATGACCACGGCGAGGCCGGGTCGGCCATGAAGTCTTCGCTGAACTCGCCCTGGAAGCTGATGATCTCGCCCAGTTCGCCGTCGACAATCATCTGCCTGGCCAGGCCAATCATCGGGTTGTGCTGGTAGTTGTAACCGACCCGGGTGACCACGCCGGCAGCACTTGCGGCACGGCGCATGGCGTCGGCCTGTTCCAGGCTGACCGCCAGGGGTTTTTCGCAATACACCGCCTTGCCCGCCGCAATGGCCGCCATGGCCATGGGGTAGTGCAAGTGATTGGGCGTGGTGATGGCCACCACATCGACATTAGGGTCGTTGACCAGCGCCTGCCAGTCACCGTGGGCCTGGGCAAAGCCCCAGGCCGTGGCGCAACGTTGGGCGCGTTCGGTGTCGGCATCGGCCAGCGCCGCCAGCTTGAGGTGTACCGGCAGTTCGAATACCGCGCGGGCATTGTTGAACGCCAGCGCATGGGCGCGCCCCATAAAGCCTGTGCCGATCAAGCCGATTCCGAGTTCACGCATCGCCGTGGTCCTTTGGATTATTGTTGTCAGGAAGGCTATTAATGGAATAAAAATTCCCATAATTCAATAGATGGAATAAAAA
Source organism: Pseudomonas sp. OE 28.3 (assembly GCF_014268205.2). NCBI lineage: Bacteria > Pseudomonadati > Pseudomonadota > Gammaproteobacteria > Pseudomonadales > Pseudomonadaceae > Pseudomonas > Pseudomonas sp. OE 28.3. Next base: position 3,773,013 of record NZ_CP077082.1, on the reverse strand, counting down.
TTCATTAATCAGCCTGGGTAATGCAGGCATATTCAGGCCAGCGCCAAAACCCGTCAGTTAACAAAAGATAACGTAGCGCCGATTGTCAGACGATTCCAAAGCCCGATAGGATGGCCCCTGCTTCCTCCAGGCGCTCTAGATTGCAGGTTTCAGAGCCCGGGAAGGCGAGACCACCTAACAATAATAAATGGGGAGAAAGGTCTATGAGTGAGCCTGTCATGGGTTGGGCTGTTTGCCGCCCGCGCGCCGCACGCAGGGTTGCGATGCTGGCCACAGCGCTCTCGCTGCTTGGGGCGTTGTCGACACCCGCGCTGGCAACCGGCGACACCAGCAGCGCACAGCCGGTATTTGCAATTGAGTCTCCCAAGGCCGCCAAAGGCCTGATGATCGATGTCGTGCATGCCGGCAAGCGCCTGGTGGCGGTCGGCGATCGCGGGCACATCCTTTATTCCGATGACCAGGGCAACACCTGGACCCAAGCCAAAGTGCCGACCCGGCAACTGCTCACGGCGGTGTATTTCGTTGACGACAAACACGGTTGGGCGGTGGGCCATGACGCGCAGATCCTGGCCAGCACCGACGGTGGCGCCACCTGGGCTCAGCAATACCAGGACCTCAAGCGCGAAGCGCCATTGCTCGACGTGTGGTTCAAGGATGCCGAGCATGGCCTGGCCGTGGGCGCCTACGGTGCGCTGATCGAAACCACCGACGGCGGCAAAACCTGGGACGACGTGAGTGATCGCCTCGACAACGAAGACCAGTTCCACCTCAATGCCATCGCCGCTATCAAGGGTGCCGGGCTGTTTATCGTCGGCGAGCAGGGCAGCATGTTCCGCTCCAGCGACGACGGCCAGACCTGGGAAAAACTCGAAGGCCCCTATGAGGGCTCGCTGTTCGGAGTGATCGGCACCGCCCAGCCGCAGACCCTGTTGGCGTATGGCCTGCGCGGCAATCTCTACCGCTCCACCGATTTTGGCAGCACGTGGGAGCCAGTGGAGTTGAATGCGGCGCGTGGTGCCCTGGAGTTTGGCTTGTCGGGGGCGACGTTGCTCGATGACGGCGCCATCGTGGTGGTCGGCAACGGCGGCAGCGTGGTGATCAGCCACGACGACGGCCAGACCTTCAGCGTATTCAACCGCCCGGACCGCATTTCGCTCTCCTCGGTCACGGCGGCGGGCAATGGCAACTTGATTCTGGCGGGGCAGGGCGGCGTTCGTGTTGCCAAGGCAACCGGCGCTGAACTCGAAAAACAATAAGAAGGCGGGGAAAGAATGAGCAGTCATCACAACGATAAAGCGACCTTTCTTGAGCGCCTGATCTTCAACAACCGCCCGGCAGTGATCGTTATCTGCCTGCTGGTGAGTATTTTCCTGTTCTGGCAGGCGACCTTGATCCGCCCGTCCACCAGCTTTGAAAAGATGATCCCCCTCAAGCACCCCTTCATCGAAAAGATGATGGAGCACCGTAACGACCTGGCGAACCTGGGCAACACCGTGCGCATCTCGGTGGAGGCCAAGGATGGCGACATCTTCTCGAAGGAGTACATGGAGACGCTGAGGCAGATCAACGACGAGGTGTTCTACATCTCCGGCGTTGACCGCTCGGGCCTCAAGTCGCTGTGGAGCCCCAGCGTGCGCTGGACCGAAGTCACCGAAGAGGGTTTTGCCGGCGGTGAAGTAATCCCGCAAAGCTACAACGGCTCGCCGCAAAGCCTCGACCAACTGCGCAACAACGTGCTCAAGTCCGGCCAGGTCGGGCGTCTGGTGGCCAACGATTTCAAGTCGAGTATCGTCGATATTCCTTTGCTGGAGTCCTACCCGGACCCGCAGGACCAAGGCAAGTTGCTGGCCCTGGACTACCGCAAGTTTTCCCATGAACTCGAAGACAAGATCCGCGACAAGTTCGAAGCGCAAAACCCCAACGTCAAGATCCATATCGTCGGTTTCGCCAAGAAGGTCGGTGACCTGATCGACGGCCTGGTAATGGTGGTGATGTTCTTCGGCATCGCGTTTGTGATCACCTTGATCCTGTTGCTGTGGTTCACCAACTGCCTGCGCAGTACTGTCGCGGTGTTGAGTACCACGCTGGTGGCGGTGATCTGGCAATTGGGGCTGATGCACTTTTTCGGCTTCGGCCTGGATCCCTATTCGATGCTGGTGCCGTTCCTGATCTTTGCCATCGGTATTTCCCATGGCGTGCAGAAGATCAACGGCATCGCCCTGCAATCCAGCGAGGCAGATAACGCCCTGACCGCGGCACGGCGCACGTTCCGGCAACTGTTCCTGCCCGGCATGATTGCGATCCTCGCCGACGCCGTGGGCTTTATCACGCTGCTGATCATCGACATCGGCGTGATCCGTGAACTGGCCATCGGCGCGTCCATCGGCGTGGCGGTGATTGTGTTCACCAACCTGATCCTGCTGCCGGTGGCGATCTCCTATGTCGGCATCAGCAAGCGCGCGATCGCCAAGAGCAAGAAGGACGCGCACCGCGAACACCCGTTCTGGCGCCTGCTGTCCAAGTTCGCCAGCGCGAAAGTTGCGCCAGTCTCGATCCTGCTCGCGCTGGTCGCCTTCGGCGGCGGCCTCTGGTACAGCCAGAACCTCAAGATCGGTGACCTCGACCAGGGCGCGCCGGAACTGCGCCCGGACTCGCGCTACAACAAAGACAACAACTTCATCATCAGTAACTACTCCACCAGCTCCGATGTGCTGGTGGTGATGGTCAAGACCAAGGCCGAAGGCTGCTCGCGTTATGAAGCCATGGCGCCCATCGACCAGTTGATGTGGAAGATGCAGAACACCGAGGGCGTGCAGTCGGCGATCTCGCTGGTGACCGTGTCCAAGCAGATGATCAAGGGCATGAACGAGGGCAACCTCAAATGGGAAACCCTGTCGCGTAACCCCGACGTACTGAACAACTCCATTGCCCGCGCCGACGGCCTGTACAACAACAATTGCTCACTGGCGCCGGTGCTGGTGTTCCTCAACGACCACAAGGCCGAAACCCTCGACCGCGCCGTGCATGCGGTGCAGGACTTCGCCAGGGAAAACAACAAGGACGGCCTGGAATTTATCCTCGCCGCCGGTAACGCCGGGATCGAAGCTGCCACTAACGAGGTGATCAAGGAGTCGGAGCTGACCATCCTGATTCTGGTGTACCTGTGCGTGGCCACCATGTGCATGATCACCTTCCGCTCCTGGGCGGCGACCCTGTGCATCGTGTTGCCGCTGGTGCTGACCTCAGTGCTGGGCAATGCCCTGATGGCGTTCATGGGCATCGGGGTCAAGGTCGCAACCTTGCCGGTGGTGGCGCTGGGCGTGGGGATTGGCGTGGACTACGGCATTTACATCTACAGCCGCCTGGAAAGCTTCCTGCGCGCCGGCCTGCCGTTGCAAGAGGCCTACTACCAGACGCTCAAGTCCACCGGTAAAGCCGTGCTGTTCACCGGCCTGTGCCTGGCCATCGGTGTGTGCACCTGGATCTTCTCGGCTATCAAGTTCCAGGCCGACATGGGCCTGATGCTGACCTTCATGCTGCTGTGGAACATGTTCGGTGCGCTGTGGCTGTTGCCGGCACTGGCGCGGTTCCTGATCAAACCCGAGAAGCTGGCGGGGCAGAAGGGCAATTCATTGTTTGCGCACTGAGCATGCTTGACCACAGGCAATTTGGAAACAAACGCCCGACCTGACCCGTCGGGCGTTTTACTGTGTGCCTACCGATGGCGAAGCCGTGCCTTGTTTTGCACGCTACAGGCCTGCCACGGCTGGCGGGATTTGGGCCCTGCGGGTGCGTTCGGTAGCCAGGCGCTTGAGCACGCTACCGCCTTTTACGCGTAGGCTCATATCGAACGACCAATTGCCTTGCTCGTCGACTTTTAAGCGAGGTCCGCGGGTGCCTGAACTCGCGCGAACGATCGACACACGCTCGTCGTCGAGCATGATGACCTTGAAAAGAATCCCATAGACGTTCAAGTGCCAGGCGTTGTCGATCCGGTATAGCCCTCGGTACGGGCCGTCAGACGAAGCTTCAGGCAGCGCTTCAAAACAGGCAACGCCGAAAAAGCTGGTGACGTTCGCCCAATGCCCGTACGGCATTCTGTTTTGGAAAAAGGTGTATCCAAATTCCAGTGCTGAATCGAGCTTTTTGTTGGCTCCGTAGTAGTAGCCAATGACGTTTTCCGTCAGTACCACGTTGCTGGAGAGCTGCCGTCCCTCTTGGGATTGACGCGGCGCGGGCGGGCGTAACGCCTGGTCTTTGAGCGTGGCGTCCACAGGCTCGGTGGTCGAGGCAACCGGCATGCTTTCAGCGAGCAGGATAGCCAGGTTGAGTGTCATGTCGGCTATGGCCACTTCGCGTGTGATGGGGTCATTGCTATTGAGTGCAGGCAGATCAGGCGTCAATTGATTCACCAGTGTGCCTAGCCAGGCGGTCAGCAAAACCGGTGCTCGCTGTTGCGGCTGCAGTAACGCATCAAACGGGCCGCCGCTCATTTCCAGCAATGCTGCCCAGCGTTTTGTTTTATTCAGCGGCGCGCCATCACCTCCCACATTGGTCAGCGCCTCTACGATGTAGAAGTAGAGGAAGGACTGGGCGCTGGAGAAGTTCATGCTTGTCAGCGATTTGTCGACCTCGCGTTGATCGGCCAGTTGTGCCGTGGGTAGGGGTGAATCGGGTACAGACTCGGCATTCAGGCCAACATCCAGGGGATGGGGTGCCAGGAGGCCACCGTTGTCATAGACAGCCCGGGCTTCATCGGACATCCAGGCCAGCACACTGTCGTGCAGTTCTCCTGGCTGCGAGATAGCATTCAGCAGCGCGTCGCGTGTGGCGAACTCACATAAGGCGTGTGCATAAAAGGGGCGGTAAAGCAGATGGGGGCCTTTGCTCTTGTCCTGCGCTTCGATGATGAACATAGCGCTGACGACGTCAGGTTCCGCTTGCGCTGCGCGCAACAGTGCCAACGGTTGAATGATCACCGATGGGGTGTCGACGAAGCCTTTGCTGCCAATGGAGGCTTCGTTGGCGTTGTGCTGCAGCAGCGTGGCAACGTATCCGGCGGCCAGTGCGCTGACACTGCTCGGTTGTTTCAGATGCAACTCCAGCGCCTGCAACGGTAGTTGATAACATAGCTGGGCGACGAGCTGGCGCTTGCGCGCGAAAGACTCTGGCGTGTGATTCAATAACTGTGTTTCGAGGTAGTCGGAATAAGCCTTGCCGATGTCGAGTCTCTCAATTAGCCCGCCGTTGCGGGTGATGAAGTCCGCCGTCAACCATCCAGGCAGGGTCAGGCCGTCACGGTGCGCCAGGGTAAAGGCGCCAGCAGGGCGGCCTTTCAGGCAGGTGATCACCAGGTCTGTCAGGCTCATCGACTCAGTGGAAATGCCCTGTGCGGTGTCTTCAGCGTCAGCAGCAGGGGTCACCGTGACAAGCACTTTGTCGGGCGCATAGGTCTCGGGTAGCGCAGCCTCTTCGTCGCTCGCGGGCAGGCTTTGCTGCTCGGCGTCGAGCGCCTTTGACAAGGCGGCGGTGGTGAAGGCGTTGATGTCCGTAATGCCGCTGAGAAAGGTATGGCCCCTGCTGAGCCGCTTACTGTTCGCCAACCCCAAACTGTAGCGGGAGTAGTTTTTTTTGGGGATGTGCGAGGCGTTTTGGAGCCAGTCTGGCAGTTGCGGGCTCAGCACGTTCTGAAACTGTGCCTGGACTTGGGTCGTGTTGGCAAAGCAGGGCGTCGGGTCACTGAGCTCATGGTAAAGCGCTTGCAGCTTAGCCTTCCCGAAGGAGCAGGGCAGTTTCACGGCTTCAATGTTGAGTAATTGTTGATTCAGGATCAGTTCGGCTTGATGCCCGAACGCATCGCCATAAACCTCGTAACGTTTGCAGCTCAGCGAATCGACGCTGTATTGAGCGGTGAGGGCGCTGCCCCAATGCTGGTTAAAGGCATCCATTGAGCTAAATGTTTCGATTTTTCCACCCGGATGGCATAACAGAACGACCGTATGCGTATTGACGGTACGCTCCAGCAACAGCTCGGGGGCGAATAAAACCGAGTTGCCGCTGGCGCTGTTCAGGTAGGTTTCCAGTTCGTAGACAAGGGTGTTGCTGTCGTTATTTTGCTGACGCGGATAACTGTCAGGGAAGTCAATGACCTGTTGTACCGTCTCGCGCTCAATATCGCTCAAGCCTGGCTGGGTCAGCACTGAAATCTGCAGCGCTTGCACCAAGCTCTCACTGAGTAAACTCCAACGGCTGGGTAGCTCGCCGGCCGGGTTCCAATAGGCCGTCAAGGCATCTTGCAGGCCGATCGGCAGCGACCAGGCCAGTTCGCGAATCAGTGCCTCGACCTGCATCATGTCCAGCGCGTCACCGGCGGGGGTGGTGATGGGCGTGGGTGCCTGCTCAGTGAGGAAAAAGGCGTGCGAGCCTACCGCACTAAAGTCCAAGTCGGCCCCATCGGCCAGATAGTCCAGCGCTTTTGTCGTGAGTCGCTCGAAGGTATAGCGCCCATCGGCCTGGGGCGTCGCCAGTTGGGTGCGGGAAAGGTCCAGCGCCATGCCCGGGTATTTTTGCGTAAGGGTTGTCGCCAACATTTGCTCTACGACGGCTTCAAGCCTGGGGCGGTCTGCGAACTGCGCGCTGACGGTAGCGCCCATGCTTGGGCATTGCGCGAGCATCACATCGCTGGCAGGCGGCTCGTTGATGGACGGTGGTAGCATTTTTTGAGGTCTCCACGATTGGTTAATCGAACATCACAGGTGTCATGGCGAGTTAACGTCGATCTCGTGGTAAAGGAGCGGTATCTGGGTACTGCATGATGCGCGTTGGTGTGTTTGAGGCAGGGTTTTAGGCTGATGCAGTAATTTGCCCTATCATGAGCGCTTTCCCCTTGATGATTGATGTCTATGACTGCCGACACCGCTACCTTGCTGCATGCTTTTGAAGACTGCCAGATGGTTGAAATCGATGGGCTGCACACCTTTGATTTCAGCCTGGATGACCAGAAACTGTTGGTCATTTGCATGGACGGTCGCGCCGAAAAGCGCTGGAGCTTCAGCCTGGAGCAAGTCAAAGCAGCAGTGTTTGATCCCACCTTGCAAAGCTGGACCCTTACCGGTGACTCGGGCGAGCATCGCCTGGTCTGCATGAGCGGCGTCACCGGCAACAATAACGACGAGGACGAAGCGGATGATGATGCGTAAATTCTGGCCCCTGTTGATGGCGGGCAGTGTCGGTGCGATGTCGGTGCAAGCCGCGCCGGCCGACACCTATGAACTGTTGGTGGGCAGCTACACCGCCGGCACCAGCGAAGGTATTTACCGCCTGCAATTTGACAGCCGCACCGGCCAATTCAGCGGCAAACCCGTGCTGGCGGCCAAAGCGGCCAACCCCTCGTGGCTGACGATTTCCAAAGACCGCAAGCACCTGTTTGTGGTCAACGAGAACGGCCCAGGGCAAAAAGATCCGGTCGGCCGCATCAGCAGCTACAGCATCGACCCGCAGAATCATCAGCTCAGCCTGATCAACCAGGTGCAGAGCCTGGGCAACGAACCGACCCATTCCAGCCTGGCCGCTGATGGCCGTTACCTGTTCGTCGCCAACTATTCGGTGCTGGAAGACCCGGGCGGCAGCCTGGCCGTGCTGCCGGTTGACGCCAATGGCAAGCTGTCGTCGCCGGTGCAACTGAGCGCGCACCCGGCCAGCCGCGTGAACCCTGAGCGTCAGGCCTCCAACCACGTGCACTCGGTGGTGTCGTCGCCGGATGGCAAGTATGTGTTTGTACAGGACCTGGGCGCCGACAAGGTGTTTGCCTACCACTACGATCCCAAGGCCAACCACGAACTGCCCTTGACCCCGGCCGACCCCGCCTTTGTGCAATTGCCACCGGGCAGCGGCCCGCGTCACCTGTTGTTCAGCGCCGATGGCAAGCATGCCTGGCTGACCACTGAAATGAGCGCTCAGGTGGCTGTGTTCGATTACAACGACGGCAAGCTCAGCCAGACCCAGTTGGTCGATTTTGCCGCCGGGCAGCCGGTTTCCGACAAGGCCGGTGCGGCCGTACACGCCTCAAGCGACGGCAAATTCCTGTACGTGAGCAACCGTGGCACGGCCAACCAGGTGCTGGTGTTCAGCATCGACCCGGCCACCGCGCACCTCAAGGAACTGCAGCGCCGTTCGGTAGAAGGTGACCACCCGCGCGAGTTCAGCCTGGATCCGAGCGGCAAGTTTTTGCTGATCGCCAACCAGAAAAGCAATGAAATCGTGGTGGTCGAACGCGACCCCAAGACCGGCCTGCTGGGTAAAACCGTGCAGAAACAGTCGATCGATGCGCCCAGCGACCTCAAGTTCCTGGTGCGTCAATAAGCCACAGGCCCCGCAGTGCGGGGCCTGACCCTTTGTATTAATTCTATTAATAGCGGCTACTGTTTCAAAGCATTTCTAAGGTTTAACCCTCGGGCGTAAGTTTGGTTCCAAGGCCTTCCCTGGCCACCTAACCAAACGAACACAAGGGTTACCGCCATGAACTTGAACCTCTTCTCCATCATCGCTGCTTCCGCTGTTTCCGCCACCGTGGCATTGCCTGCTGCCGCCAGCGTGGAAGTCACCGGCAAAAAATCCACCACCACCGCCTACACCCAGAAATACCTGCAACAAAGCGCCAACTTCTATGCCGCACTGGATCACAAAGCCCAGCACTGAGCTTGAGCCAAGCGACGGTCAAATGTGGGAGCTGGCTTGCCTGCGATGAAATCGATGCGGTGGATCAGTTACACCGAGTCGTCGGCATCGCAGGCAAGCCAGCTCCCACATTTGATTGTGTGGACCTCAGGATTTTGCCATGACCGCCACAAACAGCGGCGATTCCAGAAAGCGCTGTAGCCAGGTCTGTAACCGGTGATACGGGGTACAAGCAAACCACTCGCGGTCGACATGCGCAAACTGACGCACAAACGGCGCCAGTGCCATATCGGCCAGGCTCAAATGCTCGGCCAGCAAGTAATCATTCCCCGCCAGCAACGCTTCCAGCTTCTGCAAAAACACCTCGCCCTCGGCCCGATAATGTTCCATCGGCTGCTCGGGGTAGCGCTCGGCGTACTTGTATCGATTCAAATGATGTTTGAACACCTGGTCGTTCTCAGCGATCAGTTCCTGAACCCTCGGGTCGCCTTGTAGCAACCAATCATCAGGATCGTGCTGCGCCAGCGCCCAATGCATGATTTCCAGGCTTTCCTCGATCACCTGGCAGCCCACGCAAAGCACCGGCACCGTGCCCTTGGGCGACAGTGCCAGCATCTCGGCCGGCTTGGCCTTGAGGCTCACTTCGATGATCTGCACGGGCAGGCCCGAATAGCGCACGGCCAGGCGCGCCCGCATCGCGTACGGGCAGCGCCGAAACGAATACAGCAGCGCCTCGCTCACTTGACCTCCAGCGTGCTCAAACCATTGCCCTGGCGCTTGACCTGGATCTGCACCGGGATGCGCTCATGCATTTCCTGTACGTGGGAGATCACTGCCACCTTGCGGCCCTGGGCTTGCAAGCCGTCCAGCGCGTCCATCGCCAATTGCAGCGATTCGGGGTCCAGGCTGCCAAAACCTTCGTCGATAAACAGCGACTCGATTTTCAAGGTGCTGGACGCCATCGACGCCAGCCCCAACGCCAACGCCAGCGACACCAGGAACGTCTCGCCACCCGACAGCGAATGCACCGAGCGCAATTCGTCGCCCATCTCTGTGTCCATCACCAACAGCCCCAACATGCTGCCGCCGCGCTTGAGGCGATAGCGGCGCACCAGTTGGCGCAACTGCACGTTGGCGTGGTGTACCAGCAAGTCGAGGTTGTAGGCCTGGGCGATCTTGCGGAACGTGTCGCCGGTGGCCGAGCCGATCAGCGCATTCAGGCGTGCCCAGCGCTGCCACTCGTCATAAGCCTTGGCGATATGCTCGCCCAGGACATGGTTGGCGTCCTGGCGACGTTGGTCTTCGGACTGACGCGCACGCAATTCGGCGCAGCGGCTGTCGCCCTCGGCCAATTGCTGATTAAGCGCGGCGAGACTGCTGTCCAGCTGTTCGGCGTCCAGGTTGCCATTGTGCAAGGCCTGGTGTTCGGCCAGGCGCTGTTCGCGCTCCTGCAACAACACCTTGGCTTGCTCGACGGCTTTTTCGCTGTGCTGCAACTGCTGGCGCAAGGCGCTGACTTGGCTGTCATCAAAGGCCAGCAAACGCGTAAGACCGTCGTTATCCAGTTGCGGGTGCAGCGCGCGCCATTCGCCCAGGCGCGCATCGAGGGTCTGCTGCTCGGCGGTCAGCGCCTGTACGCGTTCCTGCTGGGCCTTGAGGTCGGCAGCCAATTGGATCAGGGCATCGCGCAGCTCTTGCAGCTGTTGGTTGGCGTCTGTCTCGCTTCGGCGAGCTTGCGCCACGGCCTCATCCAGCCGGTGTTGCCACTGTTGGGCACTGGTGTGCTCGCCGAGCAAGGCGGTGAGTATTGCCTGGGCGGCCTGTTGCTGGGTGGTCAGCTCGGTGACTTGCTGTTGCAAGGCTTCCACCTGCTGCTGGCGATGCTGCTGATGGGTCTGCTCTTTTTCGATGGCCTGCTGGCGTTCTTGCTGTTCAGCCAACTCATCACGCTGATGGCCCAGCTGTTCCAGGCGCTGGCTGACGTGCTGGTCCAGCTGCATAAAGGTCGCTGCCGGTTCACGGCGCAAACCGTCGAGGGTGTCGGCCGGTAGCAGGCCGGCGAAGGCCTGCAGTTCTTCGTCCAGGCGCTCACGGTCATTGGACAGTTCGCGTTGCTGGTCCACCAGCAGCTGGCGGGCTTGCTGGCTGGCATCCTGGGCCGCTTGCAGTTGTTGCTGCAAGCGCCCGGCATTTTGTTGCAGGTTGAGCAGGGCGCCTTGGCGTTGCTCATCCTGGGCGATGCTTTGCGTAAGTTGCGCCAACTGCTGGGCCAGCCAGGCGCTGCGCTGGGTGGCGTCCTGATTAAACAGCGAGGCCGACAATGGATGTGCTTGCAAGCTGGGGGCCAGGCCCTGTTGTTGTGTCGCCAACAGCTCTTGCTGTTGCAGGAACTCCTTTTGCTGGGCGATCAAGCCGCCCACTTCGCCACGCAGCTCGGTGAGTTTTTCCTTCAGCGTATCGACGGCCTTCTGCGCCGTGGCTTCTTCGTTTTCATCATGGCGGCCAAGGCTTTGCAGCAAGGCTTCGGGCTGATGGTACGGATGCTCATGGCTGCCGCACACAGGGCACGGCTGGTCGTCCTGCAACTGCTCGCGCAGCTCTTCGACACTGGCACTGCGCGCCAACCGCTGGCGTTCCAGCAGTTGCTTGGTCACCGACAGGGTTTGCTCGGCCACCGTGAGTTCGGCCTTGGTTTGCAGGCCGGTCTGGTTCAACTGTTCGCGCTGTTGCTGGGCGTCTGCGAGTTTTTGCGTCAGCGCGGCGCTCTGTATATCCAGCTGCTGCTGGCTGTCCCACAAGCGCGTAAGGTCTTCGAAGGCGCGTTGCTGCTTGCGATTGTCCTGCAGCAGGCTTGCGAGCAATTGGACCTGCTCGGCGACGGCGTGCGGTTCGGCGCCGGCTTCCTGGTACAGCAGGTCCAACGCCTCGCGCTGCTGGGTGAATTTTTCGGCAGCGGTGGCGGCTTTGTGTTCAAGCTGCGGCAGTTCGGCCTGGCCCTTGTTCAGGCGGTTGCCGATCAGCATCAGCTGTTGCAGGCGGTCGCGATAGGCGGTCCAAGCGTCGCTCAGCGGTGCAAAGGCAGCGCTGCGCTCAAGCTCAGCGGCCAGGCGTTGCAGGCGCCCGGCAACCTGGGCCTGTTTCTCCAGCAAGCCATTGAGCAACGACTGCCCTTCGGCGCAGGCGGTTTCCTGTTGTTGCTTGTCGTCACTGCGTTTGGCCAGGTCTTTGCTCAGATGGGCGAGGGTGCTCTGCTGTTCGAACGCCTGGCGCAGCAAGGGCACGGCGTCGGCCTGGTGTTTCAAGGCGTCAGCCAAGGCGACCTGGGCGGCGGCCTGCTGTTGTTGCGCCTGCTCCTGGCGTGCTTGCAGCGCGGTTTGCTGCTCGATGTGCTGTTGAATCTGCGCCGCCAGCGGGGTGAGCAGGGTGTCGAGTTCAGCCAGCCGCGCGAACTGATGGCGTTGTGGCGCTAACTGCTCCAGGCGGCTCAGGTCCTGACGCTGTTGGCCTTGGCTGTCCCAGAGCTGTTGGGCTTGCTGCAATTGTTCGGTGGCACTGAGCTGGCGCTCCTGCCACTCACGTAGCTCCTTGAGCCAGGTGTGTTGCAGCTCCAACTGCTTGAGTTGCGCCTGCTGGGTCTTGAGGTGCTGCTGCGCCTCGGCCAACTGCTGGTCAAGTTCGGCGCGGGCCTCAGGCGCCAGTGGCACCAGGCCGGTGGCCTGGTCTTGCAGCTGTTTATGCGCGTCCCTGGCATCCTTGGCCTTGTCGAAAGCGCGGCGGCCGAGCTGGGTATACAGCGCGGTGTCGGTGAGCTTTTCCAGCAGTTCGCTGCGCTCATTGTCGTTGGCCTTGAGGAACGCGCTGAACTCACTTTGCGCCAGCAATACGGCACGGGTGAATTGCTCGAAATTCAAGCCCAGGGCCAGTTCCAGCTGGGTCTTGTATTCGGTTTTCTGGCTGGCCAGCAGTTGGTCGCTGTCCAGGTCGGTCAGGCTTTGGCGGCTGTTCTGCAACTTGCCACTGGCCTTGTCGCGGGCGCGGTTGGCTTCCCAGCGGGCGCGGTAACGGCGGCCGTTGACGCCGACAAAATCCACCTCGGCGTACCCGCCGCCGGTGCCGCGGCGAATCAGCGTGCGTGGGTCGCCGATGGAGATATCGCTGTCGGCATCGGGCATTTTGGCCTGGCCGGTATCGCCCAAACGTGGCACGGCGCCAAACAGTGCCAGGCACAAGGCATCGAGCAGGGTACTTTTACCCGCGCCGGTTGGGCCGGTAATCGCGAACAACCCGGCGCTGGCCAGGGGCTCGGCAGTAAAGTCGATCTCGAACGGGCCAGCCAGGGAGGCGAGGTTTTTCAGGCGGATGGCGAGGATCTTCATGGCTGTTCGCCCTCCTGTTGCACTTCCTGAAGCAGCACGGCGAAATCCTTCATGGTCTGTTCATCCACCTCACTGCCGTAGTTGTCGTGCCAGGCGCGGCTGAACAGTTCCTGGGGCGTGAGCTGGTCAAGTTCGACCAGACCGGCTTCGTCCGTGTCGTCGCTGCCGCGTTTGCCTGCGTATTCGGCGGCGATGCGCACCAGGCGCACGGCCTTGCCTTGCAGGGCAGTCTCGATTTGCTGGCGCAGGTCCGGCTGCGGCTCGTCGAGGCGCACGCGTACCTCCAGCCAGGGGTGGCGCTGGGTTTCGGCGAGCAGGTCGATGTCGGGCAGGTCGGCGAGCTGTGCGAGGATATCCGCCAGCGGCGCAGCGTCCAGGCGTTGCAGGTTGACCGAGCGTGGGATCAGGCGTGGCTCGACGCCCACCAGGCGTTGGCCCTGGAAGGTCACATCGAGAATCTGGTGCTTGTAGCCGATTTCGGAAAACGACAAGGGAATGGGCGAGCCGCTGTAGCGAATGCGCTCTTCGCCGTTGACCTGCTGCGGCTTGTGCAAATGGCCCAGCGCCACATAACTCACACTGGCATCGAACAGGCTGGCAGGCAGTGCTTCGGCATTACCAATGATCAGGCTGCGTTCGGAGTCTTCCGACACCGAACCACCGGCCATGTGCGCATGGCTGATGGCAATCAGCGCCTGGCCTTTCTTGCGTTTGGCATTGGCGGCGGCGATCAGCCATTCATGCACCCGGCCAATGCCCCGCAGATAGTCGTCGCCCAAGTGCGCACCCGTGACTTCCGCCGGTCGCAAAAACGGCAGCGCCAGGCACCAGGCGGCGATCTTGCCTTTGGCGTCGGGCAGCGGGATCAGCAGGCGCTCGGCGTCCAATTGGCCGTCGTCCAGCCACAGCACGCGGCCCAATGCATGGGTGCGCAAACGGCGCATCAACGGCGCGGGCAGCTCGATCCGCGAGCCGGAATCGTGGTTGCCGGCGATCATCACAATGGTCAGCTTGGGGTTTTGTTCGTGGGCGCTGATGATGAAGTCGTACAGGCGCTCCTGTGCCTTGAGCGGCGGGTTGACCGTGTCGAAGATATCGCCGGCGATCAGCAGCGCATCCGGCTGCTCGGCTTTTAATTGGCCCAGCAGCCAGTCGAGAAAACAGGCGTGTTCGAAGTCGCGTTCCTGGCCGTGCAGGTTTTGGCCAAGGTGCCAGTCGGAGGTGTGGAACAGACGCAAGGCGAACTCCGTTAAATACAAGAGGTGAATGGCCGCCGTGAACAGAGAAGGGCGGTGAAAAAGAAGGGAGTTTACCTGTAAAAACCGCTGGTATGCGGGCTTGTCGGGGGGAGACCGGGGAATCTACGCAACACCACAGTGGAAACATTTGCCGACGAATGCAGCCCCATTCGGTGATCCCTGTAAGGGAACCAGAGTTCTGACCTGCGTTAATTAAGAATGACCTCCCGAATTCTGCGAGGCATCTTTTTCCTTTTGGAGTCACTACACAATGTCTCTGGGTAATATTGATCAGCACGAACATGAACGACGGGGCTTTAGCGCAGGGGAACTCTTTCCAATCTATGTGCCAACGCCTGTGCGCGGCCCCATCGACCCGCTGCGCGGCGAGAAAAATCAGCATGTTGTCCCGAGGGAAAATCTCCAGCGCCCCCTGGGCGATACTCGATCCGCTGAGCAAATCATTAATGACAACCCCATACTCAAATGGCTGGACAGCCAACGAGGAATACGTCGTGACTGGGTCGGTAAAGTGAACGTCGAAATAGTGGTGAGACAACCCGTGCGTGAAAATAATATTTACTTTGAAATGGCCTATAGGCAATTGGGCGATTGGACCTCCAGTAACCCTTACCCCCAGTCTAGAGCGGATGCGGCCTACAACGCGGCCAGAGTACTTAACTGGATTGATGCGTCTCTGAGTGCAGCAGGCAAAACTCGCGGTGAGGATGCAAACAACGGTGTACTCGAAGGGTTCACCGGCAGCGGCTATGCGGTGGCCGAAACACCGGCAAGCATGTGGCAAGCCTTCACCCAGGAGGGGTATGGCGCTCTCAGCGATAAGCAATGGCTGGCTTCCCGCGAAGACGCGCCGCATAAGGTCGGCCCACAGCCGTTCTGGAGCAACGAATACTTATTGCGGCACATCGCCTATCACTTGCGCGAGTTTGCCGCCGGTAAAAACGACCGTTTTGTGAATATTCATGAGTTGAAAGAAGCCGCCGGCATGGTGCCCAGCACCCGGACTTTTTCGGCACAGGCACAAGAGAGCGCTTTGGAACTTCTGGCCCGCCCGGAGTTGCTGCTGGCGCTGGATATCGGGATTGGCGACGATGGGCCAGGTAAGCAGGACGGCCGGTTCGATATTGAAAACATCGCCTATGTCTACAAGCGCAGTCGCGCAAAGACCTGACGTTCACGCGTAGACGCTGACCAGTGGGAGCAGGCAAGCCTGCGATGGCCATAGGTATCTACACAACCGGTTAACGCGAAGCCTGCGGCCAGTGGGCTGTTGTGGCGAGCAGGCTTGCCCTGCGTTGGGCTGCGAAGCAGCCCCAAACCCAGACACTGAGTTCTTTCAGGAAAATTGCAGTGCCTTTACTGGGGCCGCTTCGCGGCCCAACGCAGGACAAGCCTGCTCGCCACAGGAGAAATTGGCATACCTATGGCCATCGCAGGCAAGCCAGCTCCCACACAAGCCAGCTCCTACAGAGGGTTAGGCGGCGTGCAGGCACTCCAAGGCGCGGTCGGCAAGGGTTTTGGCCTGGTTGACCAAGTGCTCGGTGGCGCCGGCCATGTGCTGTTCATCACCGCTCAGCGCCTGGCGGGTGGCTGCTGCGGTGGCGGCTGCACAGCGCAGCAAGTCGCAGATTTGGGCGAGGGCGTCTTCGAAGCTGAGGTCGTGATGCACGGTGAAGGATGGCGGTGCGGCGGGTTGCAGGTAGTGGCTCAGGGCGCGTTCGAAGATTTCACGGTCGGGGGTGAAACGGGGTGGGGCTGGGGCGATTTTGGTCATGCGGATATTCCTACTGAAAAAGGAGCCATCCGGATGTCGGTCTCACTCGACAAGAGGGTGGCAGCTACGTGCAGGGTGAGAATACCGGACAGTAGGACTCCAGCCAGACCGAAGTCTGCCTGCACACAGCCGCCATAGAGCGTGTTGCTCGCGGTTGCGGCGCTTGGCGCCTACTGGTTCACAGGTTCTCACACCCGATCGCTGATATGCAGCGACGGAGCGAAGGCTAGCCAGTGAAGTGAGCAGGCGCAAGGCCAAAGGATTGTCTAGGAAACTTCCCGCAAATTAAAGGGATATGGACTGCTGGCCTTTAACAATGCATGTCACCCAGGCAACACCCATCACCTGTGGGAGCTGGCTTGCCTGCGATGGCCATAGGTATCTACACAACCGGTTAGTGGCCAGTGGGCTGTTGTGGCGAGCAGGCTTGCCCTGCGTTGGGCTGCGAAGCAGCCCCAAACCCAGACACTGAGTTCTTTCAGGAAAATTGCAGTGTCTTTACTGGGGCCGCTTCGCGGCCCAACGCAGGACAAGCCTGCTCGCCACAGGAGAAATTGGCATACCTATGGCCATTGCAGGCAAGCCAGCTCCCACATAAGCCAGTTCCGGCAGAGGGTTACGCGGCGTTCATGCACTCCAGCGCGCGGTCGGCAAAGGTTTTGGCTTGGTTGATCAAGTGCTCGGTGGCGCCGGCCATGTGGTGTTCATCGCCTGTCAGCGTTTGGCGCGTGTCTGCGGCAGTGGCGGCTGCACAGCGCAGCAAATCGCAGATTTGGGCGAGGGCGTCTTCGAAGCTGAGGTCGTGATGCACGGTGAAGGATGGCGGTGGGGTGGGTTGCAGGTAGTGGCTCAGGGCGCGTTCGAAGATTTTACGGTCGGGGGTGAAACGGGGTGGGTCTGGGACGATTTTGGTCATGAATGAAACTCCTAAAAGTTGGGAGCCATTCTTTTGCAGATCTCACTCGACAAAAGGTGGCAGCTATGTGCGGGGTGAGATAACCGGTCAGGAGCACCCGGCCAGACCTAGGTCTGCCCGCACACAGCCGCCATAGAGCATGTTGCTCGCGGTTGTGGCACTTGGCACTCCGTTCACAGGATCTCACTCCCGATCGCTGATATGCAGCGACGGAGCGAAGGCTAGCCAGTGAAGTGAGCAGGCGCAAGGCCGAAGGATTGTCTAGGAAACTTCCCGCAAATTAAAGGGATATGGACTGCTGGCCTTTAACAATGCATGTCGCCCAGGCAACACCCATCATCTGTGGGAGCTGGCTTGCCTGCGATGCAGACACCTCGGTATTTCAGCAACACGAAGCCTGTGGCAAGTGTGCTGTTGTGGCGAGCAGGCTTGCCCTGCGTTGGGCCGCGAAGCAGCCCCAAACCCAGACACTGAGTTCTTTCAGGAAAATTGCAGTGCCTTTACTGGGGCCGCTTCGCGGCCCAACGCAGGACAAGCCTGCTCGCCACAGGAAAAAGCGGCATACCTATGGCCATCGCAGGCAAGCCAGCTCCCACATGGGTTTTGTGCTGTCAGGTAGAGAGAGATTTACTTGGGATACAACGGCGGCAAGCTGGTGGTGTCCGTTGCCGGGTCTTGGGCGCGCTCAACCATCGGGATGGCCTTGACCGCACGCCATAAATCTTCACCCAGCCAGTATTGGCCGCTCTCGCTGTACAGCGCGCCGTTCAACCCATCCAAGGCATCCGACAGCGGCACGAACCGCGCCGCCATGTCGGCCAGGGTTTCCGGCTGTTGCCGCGCCCAGGCATCCAGTGCCTGGCGCGTGGCTTGCGGGTCGTTGGCCTGGGTGGCGCGCTTGAGGTCGTCCAACAGCGAGCGCGGGCTCGGGCCGGTTTGTACGGCGCGTTGCACGGCGGGTTGGCGACGTGCGCGCCACCACAGGCCGAAACCCAACAGCGTGGTGCAGGCAAGTATCAAGGTGCTCAGTTGCCACAGCCACAGGCGGCTATCGTCCGGTGCGGTAATGACCGTTGGTGTGGCGGGCGTGTCCACCACCAGGCTTGGGTTGGTCGCCACTTGCAGCGTGCGTGCGGGCAGGCTGGTGCGTTCCAGGTGATCTTCGTGGGTGTTCCACCACACCACTTCCACGGCGGGCAACTCCACGGCACCGGCGCGGGTTGGCACCAGAGCTTCGCGGTCCTCACGGCTGCCGATCAGGCCACGGTCGCTGTTTTGGTTGCCGAGCACCGGCTGGTCCGGGTAGCGGCGCAGGCCATTGATGTCGCTGCTGGGCAGGGCCGGCAACTGGGCGCTGGACAGGCCTTCGGCCTTGACCGTGAGGCTGCGGGTCAGGGAGTCGCCCACTTGAACGTGATCAGGCTCGGGATTCCAGACTTCGCTCAGGGTCAAGCTGCGCGCGGGCAGCCAGGCGGCGTCGGCGGGGTAGAACTCCGGCTTGGGCTTGACGGTCAGCGGCAATTGGGCAGAGCTTGCGTGAATCAACTTGCCCGGCTTGGTGCCCTGCAGCGTGTTCTCTTGGGGCGGGCGCGATTCCACCAAGGTGGCGCTGAAAGTCTGCGCCGGAATCACCAAGGCACCGCTGTGCTGCGGGTAAATCGCATAGCGGGTTTCGATTACGCCGTGGCGAATGCTGTTGATGACCTTCTCGTAAGTGCGCGACTCGCCCAATTGTTCAATGCGCGCATCGGGGATTTGCAACGGCGTGAGGCTGCTGTCGTCATACAGCGACACCGAGTGGTACACGCGCACGGTCAACAGCACCTGGGCCTGAACGTACACACTGCTCTGGTCCAGATTGGCTTCGATAAACACCGGGGCCAGTTCGGCACTGGTGTTCTGGCTGGCGGTTTCCAGCACTTGCAGGCTGATCGGCTGGGTCTTGAGTTCGCCCACTTGCAGCGGCGGAATCACCACGGTGCCGTTTTCCTTGGGCAGCAACGTGATGATCCAGCGCGTGGTGGCGTGGTTATCGCCGCCCAAGGTAGTCAGCTGGTTGATCTGGCGCGTGCCGCTCACTTCAAACTGCGCATCCAGAGGTGACAAGTCGGGTTTGCCGAACTGGGTGACGTCGCTGGATTCCACTGTCAACTCCACCGTTTCCCCGGAATTGACGCGGCTGCGGTCGACACTCGCCACCAGGTTGGCCGCCTGGGCGTGGCTTGCCGACAGGGCGAGCAGGAGCAGAAGGGTGGTGCGGCGGCTCATCGAGTCTTGTCCTGATGTTGTTGCTGTTCGTACCAGAATTTACGTCGCAGCAGTTCGCCGGGGTTGTCCGGGATCTGCTGCAGCCATTGCTCCAGCGCCTGGCGGTGCTCGCCATCGAGGCTGGCATCGGCGGGGCGCAAGGGCGGGGTGGTGGTGTGTTCGTCCCCTAGCTCGCTGCCCGGTACGTCGTTGCCGCCGGCTTTGGGCGTGGCGCCCGTCTGGTTATCGCCGGCACTGGCCTGGCCTTGGCCTTGGGGTGATTGCTCGCCCCCCGTGGCACTTTGGCCGCTGCTGCCCGGTTGCGCAGTTTGGCCGGGTTGGGTGGTTTCGTCATCCTCATTTTTGACAGGCTTGGCCGGCTCGGGCTGGGCCTTTTCCTGGATCAGGGTTTCGACCAGCGCTTTGTTTTTCAGCGCCGGTTGCAGGTCGGGCTGGGCTTCGAGTGCTTGCTCATAAGCGTCGATGGCGGCTTCCAGTTCGCCGGATTTGGCCAGCGCATTCCCGCGATTGTAGTGGGAATACGCGTCATTGCCTTGGGCAAAACGCTTGATCGCCTCGGCGTAGTTGCCCGCCTCATACAGTGCCACGCCTTGCCATTGCGGGTCTTCGAAGTGTTTGGCGGCCTCGTTGGGGCGTTGTTTCTTCAGCAGATATTGGCCTTGCTGGTCGGGTCGCAGCCACAGGTCCTGAAGTTCAAAGGCATAGCTGGGCTGCGGCGCACCAAGTAACAGTAACGGCACGCAGAACAGCCAGCCGCGACGCCCGGCGCAGGCGGCGAGCAATAATAACGGTAGCAGCAGCCAGTAACCCTGGTCGGCCCAGGTGTCGAGGTGCAGCAGTTGGCCGTCGTTGCGCAGGGCCTGCGGGCCATCGAGCAGGTTGAGCTGGCGCAGGTCTTTGTCATCCAGGCGCGCGGCGCGGTAGCGGCCACCCATTTCACTGGCAAACGCCTTGAGCGTCGGGCCGTCCAGGCGCGGCACCAGAATGGCGCCCTGGTCATCCTTAAGGAACTCACCGCTTTCCTGGGTCACCGGCGTGCCTTCGCGGCTGCCGATGCCGAGGATCGACAAGCTGGGGGCCTGGGCGCTCTGCAACTGCAGGCGAATGCCTTGACGCTCCTGTTTCGACAGCGACGAGCCGACCAGCAACAGGCGCCCCTGGCCGAGACCGGCTTGCTTGAGCAAACCCAGGGCTTTTTCCACCGCCAGATCGGCACGATGGCCTGGCTCGGGCATGATCGAGGGACGCAGGGCTTCGAGCAGGTTGCGGCTGGTGGCCAGATCATCCGACAGCGGCACCAGCGTATGGGCGCTGCCGGCATACACGACGATGGCGGTGGGCGCGTTGTCGCGTGCCTGCAGCAAGTCATAGAGCTTGCGCCGCGCCTGTTCCAAACGATTGGGCGGGCTGTCGGTGGCGAGCATTTCCGGGGTCAGCTCCAACAGCACCACCACCGGGTCGGCCGGTTTCTGGCTGTTCTGTTCAACCCTTTGCCAACTGGGGCCAAGCAATGCCAGCACGGCCAGCAGCCAGGCGATGCCCAACACCACCCAGGGCGATTTACTTTCGCGGCCATTGCCGCCACTGAGCAGCACCGCATGAAACGCCGGCGGCAAAATCATTTGCCAACGCCCGGCGCGCTTTTGTCGGTGCCACAGCTGCCACAGCAGCCAGCCGAGCAACGGCAGCAGCAACAACCACCAAGGGCGAAACCAGTGTGGCCACAGGTCGATCATCGACGCCTCCGCAAGCGCAGGCGTTTAAGGCGTTGGCGCCATTGCGGGTGCTGTTGCAGGAAAATGCCCTTGGTCGAGAGTTTGTTGAAGGTGCGTTGCAAGGGGTTATTGGGCCAGCGTTCTTGAACCACCAGCAACATGCTCAGGATCAACGCCAGCGCCAGCGGTGCGCTGTACAGCGCCTGGGCCGGGCGTGCCTGGGTCGGCTGTTGCGCGACGGGCTCAAGCTGGTCCAGGGTTTGTTTGATTTTTTGCAGCTCGTCGCCGTCGCGGGCGCGGAAGTAGCGGCCACCGGTGGCGTCCGCGATGGCCTTCAAGGCCGGTTCATCCAGGTCCAGGCTCGGGTTGACGCCCAGGATGCCCAACGAACCGGTTTGCTCCGGGTCGGCGCCGATGCCGATCGGGTAGATTTTCACGCCTTCTTCGGCCGCCAGGCGTGCGGCGGTCAGCGGGTCGATCTGCCCGGCATTGTTGGCGCCATCGGTGACCAGGATCAGCACACGGCTTTGCGCCGGGCGCTGGCGCAGGCGTTTCAAGGCCAGGCCAATCGCATCGCCGATGGCGGTGTTTTTGCCGGCGATGCCGATACGTGCTTCATCCAACCAGGTGCGCACGGTGCGCCGGTCGAAGGTCAGCGGGGCTTGCAGGTAAGCCTGGCTGCCAAACAGGATCAGGCCCACGCGGTCGCCTTCACGGCTTTCCAGGAAGTCGCCGAGCAAATGCTGCACCAGGCTCAGGCGGCTGACGTCATCGTCCTGCCAGTGCATGTCAGGGAAATCCATGGAGCCGGACACATCCACGGCCACCAGCAAGTCACGGCCGCTGGCGGCAATGGGCAGCGGTTCGCCAAGCCACTCCGGGCGCGCGGCGGCGGTCAGCAGCAGCAGCCACAGCACCATGAACGGCGCTTGCTGGCGCCAGCCGGGCAGGTTGACCCGCGCACGGCGGCGCGCCAGGCCCTCAAGGTCGGCCAGGTAGCTGACCTTCAGCGCGGGTTCGCCGCTGTCGGCCACTGGCAGGATGAAGCGCATCAACCACGGCAAGGGCAACAGGGCGAAGATCCACGGCCAGGCGAACTCAAACATGTTTGCGAATCCAGGTATCGACCGCTTGGGTCAGGCCGGCGATGGCCTTGTCGTCGAGTTTGCATTCGGGTTTGTAGGCGCCTTCGACCAACACCATCCAGCGTGTAAGCCCGGCGGCCGGGCAACGGTTGTCGAGGAACGCCAACCATTTGCGCCCGTTTAATGTGTGGCTCTGGCTGTAGGGGTAGTCGTTGCGGCACAGGCGCTTGAGCAGGCCATTGAGCTGCTGCAGCCAGGCACCGGCGGGCGCGCCGTCGTAGGGTTTGGGCATCAGCGCAAGTTCGGCCAGGGCGGCGATGCGCAGCGGGTCCAACGGTTGTTCGGCGCGGGCCACGGGGCGTCGGGTGGGCAGGAAACGGCGCAACCACCATAGGCCCCAGCCCAGCAGCGGGATCACCAGCAGCAGCAGCCACCAACCCGGCGCAGGCGGCCAGAACCCGATGGCCGGCGGGGCGATCAGTGGCTGCAGTTGGTCGAGGCTGCTCATTGCTTTTTAACCGGGCGTTGCGGGTTGAGGTATTCGCGCAATTGCTCGACCATCTCGCTTTGGGTGCTCAGGGGCATCAATAGAATGCGCAGCTTCTGTGCCAGCAGTTCCCAGCGCGCAATGCGTTCCTCAGCCTGGGCTTTATAGGCTTGGCGCAAATCGAAATTCAGCGTGTCCAGTTCCAATTGCGCGCCACGTTCAGCGAAACGCAGCAGCCCGGCGGCGGGCAGGGCGTGGTCCAGTGGGTCGGAGATCGGCAACAATAACAGGTCGCAATGGCGTGACAGCAGGCTCAGCTGTTGCTCGGCGCCTTCGGTCAACGCGCGTTCATCGCAGATCACAATCACCAGGCTGCCCGGGCGCAACACTTCGCGGCCACGGCGCAGCGCCATGCCCAACGCGTCGGCTTCGGGGCGGCTTTCGGTATTCAGGCTCTGGTTCACGCGCACCAGGCGGTTAAGCAATTGCAGCAGGCTTTGTTTACTGCGCCGGGGCTTGATTTCGTAGTGCTCGCTGTCGCCGAACACCAACCCGCCGACGCGGTCGTTGTGCCCCAGCGCGGCCCAGCCGATCAAGCTGGCGGCTTGGGCGGCGAGTACCGATTTGAACATTTGCCCGGAGCCGAAGAACAGCCGACAGCTTTGCTCAACCATGATGAAAATCGGCCGTTCACGTTCTTCATGAAATAGCTTGGTGTGCGGCTCCTGGGTGCGGGCCGTCACGCGCCAGTCGATGGTGCGCACATCGTCGCCAGCCTGGTACACGCGAACTTGGTCGAAGTCGACACCGCGCCCACGCAGCTTGGAGTGGTGCAGGCCAATCAGCGGGCTGCGCTGGCTTGGCGTGGAAAACAGCTGCACTTCGCGCACGCGGTGGCGCATCTCAATCAATTCGCTGAGCGTGACGCGGATTCCATCGCCGGCATTCATGGGGTTCAAGCGACGGCAACGACGTCGAGAATGCGTTGCACCACGCGGTCCTGGTCAATGCCGGCCGCTTCGGCCTCGAACGACAGGATGATGCGGTGACGCAGCACATCAAACAGTACTGCCTGGATATCTTCCGGGCTGACAAAGTCGCGCCCGGCCAGCCACGCATGGGCGCGGGCGCAGCGGTCGAGGGCGATGGAGCCGCGCGGGCTGGCGCCATAGGCGATCCACTCGGCCATCTCCGGGTCGAACTTGGCCGGGGTGCGCGTGGCCATGACCAGTTGCACCAGGTATTCCTCCACCGCATCGGCCATGTACAGGCCGAGGATTTCCTTGCGCGCGGCAAAAATCGCCTGCTGGCTCACGCGGCGCTCGGGCTTGGTTTCGCCATTGAGCGCCTCGCCACGGGCTTGCTGCAGGATGCGTCGTTCGACCGCCGCGTCCGGGAAACCGATTTTGACGTGCATCAAGAAGCGATCGAGCTGGGCCTCGGGCAGCGGGTAGGTGCCTTCCTGCTCAATGGGGTTTTGCGTGGCCATGACCAAAAACAGCGGCGACAGGTCGTAGGTGCTGCGACCCACACTGACCTGGCGCTCGGCCATGGCTTCGAGCAATGCCGACTGCACCTTGGCTGGCGCGCGGTTGATTTCGTCCGCCAGTACCAGGTTGTGAAAGATCGGGCCTTGCTGGAACACGAAGCTGCCGGTTTCCGGGCGATAGATCTCGGTGCCGGTGATGTCGGCCGGCAACAGGTCGGGGGTGAACTGGATACGATGGAACTGCGCTTCAATGCCTTCGGCCAGCTCTTTGATGGCCTTGGTCTTGGCCAGGCCCGGTGCGCCTTCTACCAGCATATGGCCGTCGGCGAGCAGGGCGATCAGCAAGCGATCGATGAGTTTTTCCTGGCCGAGAATCTGCGTAGAAAGAAAGGTTCGCAGCGCAAGCAGCGCTTCACGATGTTCCATCGATGACGGTTCCTGGAGAGATGAGCCCCAACGTCGAAAAAAACCGCCGGGCCTGGGGCATCTACTTTAATGCATCGCAGGGTATAGCGACTAACGACGCGGCGGGTATTTTTAGCAAAACTTGTAGGATTTTTGTGTGGAAAGCACAAATTCCACTGAGGGTCGCTCGGCCCCTGCGGGAGCTGGCTTGCCTGCGATGGCATCAACTGGAGTGACCTGATACACCGAGGTGCCTGCATCGCAGGCAAGCCAGCTCCCACATTTGATCCTTGGAACAGCCTAAATCCGGCTAAAGGTGCCGGTGCCCTTGAGGATGTTCTGCAAGGTTTCTTCAACTTCAGCCAAATCCGACGCGGCGGTGGTGTGGTTGATCCGCAAGTGGTCCTTGCCGCCCAGTGCATCGGCATCACCCGCCGCCAGTTCAATCACCAGCGTGGTGTCACTCAAGGTCACTTTCAGCCCATCCAGGGTCGACGGTTCGTAATCCCAGGTCAGCTCAACCTCATCTTCGTCCGGGTAACGGCTGAGCATGAACATTTCGCCATTATTGCCGTGGCAGCACAGCATGGCCATGTTGTCTTCTTCTTCGTCACAGGGTGTGGCGATCAGGTGGGGAGTGGTCAGTTGCATGGGCAGTCCTCTAAAAGCAGCGTACTTGAACGACGGGCGGCTAATTTTGCCATCGTACAAACGTTTACGCTGCTCTTAAGTGGATGGGACTGCCCCTGCCACTACTGGTATCGCACTTGCAGTGGGTTATTTCGCCAAAATAGTGGCCTTTAACACTGTTTTGATCGGCCCGGTGATGGGCTCTGAAGCCTTGCCAGCCCCCGCAGTCAGTATTGGCTTGAGCGCATTGAATACACCGAACGTAATCCTGTCATCGGCGTTTGCGCGGTCGTTGGCGTTGTCGTGAATGCCCACGCCCACTTCCAGCAATCCGGAGCCCACACTCAGCGCCGTCAGCAAGATGCCCACGGGGGGCAGTGCCAAGCCAATGGGGGTTGCAAGCAGAAGCGCTCCATCCAACCATTTTTTTGCCTTAAGAATTGTTTGCTTGTTGTGGTCTGTGTTCAGCACGAACTCCTGGTTGGTACTGGCTTTCATGCTTTTTTCTGTGCGCTCTTGAACCTCGCTGAAAGGGTCGTCCGTGATCTTTTTGCCATCAAATACGCCACCCTCTTCCCAAAAGCCTTGCCGTTCCAGGAAGTCCACAGCGCCTGGCTCTTTGATGTGCTGTCGAATCAGCTCCAATCGCGCATCGAAGCCTTTTTTAAATAATGAAGACGAAGCATCTTTTGGGGAGAAATGTTTTTTGAAAGCGGCGGCTTTATCTTCGTCAATCAATTGGGTAGCCAGCCATTTATTCATTGCTTGGGGCGAATCGAACGAGTGGATGGGGGACGAATTGCCTGGAATGTATAGAAGCGTTTTCTGAGTATTGACGTCTCTGGTATAGAAAATGTCAGTGGAGTGGAAGCCATTGAAACTCAGAAATTTGGTCTCCAGGCTTGCGTCTGGCGTGTGCGGTTTAACCAGTGTTTCCAGCCCTGCATCCAGATAAGTCTGGTTGGCGGGTACACCGACGAGGCTCATGGCGATCTTTCGGCCTTCCTCGTCCAGCGAGCGCTCATGATGTTGCGCGTGCGCAGCATTAAGGTAGCTAATTTTGGCAAGTGCGGTATAGGACTCACGGGTTTCAGGCGACCACTTGAAGTTCAGGTACTGGTCGTAGGGTTTTTTATAGGCATGGTCCCAGACCATTTTTTTGAAGTCGGCCGGGGGGATCTGAACATGCTGGCCCGCACCGTAAGTAGTGGGTGCGTCGGGCGAGGGCTCAGTCACAATACCGTGATAATAAGTATTGAAATTGCCCACGAGTGGACGTGGGAAAGTGCCGTCCCAATTGGGCTTTTCCGTGTGGCGGGAATTAGGCTGTATGTCGAAGGGTTCGGTAGGTTGCCCTTTGGGAGCCTCTTGTTTTCCAGTCATCCCCTTGGGCCGTGGCGTGTGTTGAATATTCAGGCATGCCGCATCCGCCAGGGAGATTTTTTGTGTAATGACCGCCTTGTGAGGCGTGGTGTTTTTGTCATAAGCAAAGGTGACCAGAAAGGTTTTTTCCGGATCGGCGTCGATCCCCCACTTTTGTTTAATCTGGGCTGCCACATGTTCTGAGGTATGTTGAGTGGCGGACATGAAGGGTTTGTACTTGTCGGCTGCATACCTGTCGAGCGCGTTGTTTCTTTTTAATGGCTCGGAAAAATAAGAGGCTGGCCAGCTATCGTGTTGCACGGCAGGTTGTTCTGGCCGTACGGTCTGCTCGCCCCACTTCAACTCCGGGCGATCCCAGTTTAATTCAGGGAGGGGAGGCTTATTATGGGCTTGGCGCGGTGTTGGGTAAGTGGGAACGCCATTCGGTACATTCGTCGAGGCACTGATAATACCCTGACTTACAGTTGCAGTTATGCTGGTCATACTAAACGCTCACTTCAATTAATCAGTGGGCCGTCCGTGGTGTGTTTGCGCAATCGATGCTGTGTGCATCGAGTCAGTTTTAATTGGTCGAATGAGCTGTATTCACTCCATTCAAAATGCCTATGGCCTACACAGAAAAAAACTATCGTCCTACTCGCCCAGGTGCAGGGCGCTAGAGAATGTTCAGCGCTGCCTGCGCTTGACCGAATATGTCGCCGTACGGAAAGCAACCGTCTTCCTACACTCGTTAAGCTGCGCAGTGGATGCGCCACCGTCAGGCCGTTGACCTGCCCGTCGTACCGTCACTTGCCAAACGGCGCATCCGATGTGACCTGATCGCCTTGCGCAGCTTCACCCACCTGTCACCTCGATTCGTTATAAGGTTATTGACGAACAGAGCTGACGGTCTCCCCGCAAGGGGATAACACGCGACGCTTCCATCAATAACAAGCCCAAGCGGAGTACCACAGATGGCGTTCTTCACCGCAGCCAGCAAGTCCGACTTCCAGCATCAACTGCAAGCGGCACTGGCGCAGCACATCAGTGAACAGGCACTGCCACAAGTGGCGCTGTTCGCTGAGCAATTCTTCGGCATTATTTCCCTGGACGAACTGACCCAACGTCGCCTTTCCGACCTGGCCGGTTGCACCCTGTCTGCCTGGCGCCTGCTTGAGCGCTTTGATCACACCCAACCGCAAGTGCGGGTCTACAACCCCGATTACGAACGTCATGGCTGGCAGTCGACCCACACCGCGGTCGAAGTACTGCACCATGACCTGCCATTTCTGGTCGACTCGGTACGCACCGAGCTGAATCGCCGTGGCTACAGCATCCACACCCTGCAAACCACCGTGCTCAGCGTGCGTCGCGGCAAAAAAGGCGAGTTGCTGGAAATCCTGCCCAAAGGCACCCAGGGCGAAGGCATTCTGCAAGAATCGCTGATGTACCTGGAAATCGACCGTTGCGCCAATGCCGCCGAACTCAACGTGCTGAGCAAAGAGCTTGAGCAAGTGCTGGGCGAAGTGCGCGTGGCCGTGGCCGATTTCGAACCGATGAAAGCCAAGGTCCAGGACCTGCTGGCCGGTATCGACGCGAGCCAGTTCAGCATCGACGGCGAAGAAAAAGCCGAGATCAAGAGCTTCCTGGAATGGCTGGTGGGCAACCACTTCACCTTCCTTGGCTATGAAGAGTTTGTGGTACGTGACGAGGCGGACGGCGGTCATATCGAATATGACACCGGCTCCTTCCTCGGTCTGACCAAATTGCTGCGTGCCGGCCTCACCGCCGAAGACACGCGCATCGAAGACTACGCCGTGGCTTACCTGCGTGAACCGACCGTGCTGTCGTTCGCCAAGGCCGCGCACCCAAGCCGCGTGCACCGTCCGGCGTACCCGGACTATGTGTCGATCCGTGAGATCAGCGCCGACGGCAAGGTGATCAAGGAACACCGCTTCATGGGCCTCTACACCTCGTCGGTGTACGGCGAAAGCGTGCGAGTGATCCCTTACATCCGCCGTAAAGTCGCGGAAATCGAGCGCCGCTCGGGCTTCCAGGCCAAGGCACACCTGGGCAAAGAGCTGGCCCAGGTGGTTGAAGTCTTGCCGCGTGATGACCTGTTCCAGACCCCGGTCGACGAGCTGTTCAACACCGTGATGTCGATCGTGCAGATCCAGGAGCGCAACAAGATTCGCGTGTTCCTGCGCAAAGACCCGTACGGTCGTTTCTGCTACTGCCTGGCCTACGTGCCGCGCGACATCTATTCCACCGAAGTGCGCCAGAAGATCCAGCAAGTGCTGATGGATCGCCTGAAAGCCTCGGACTGCGAATTCTGGACCTTCTTCTCCGAATCCGTACTGGCCCGTGTGCAGTTGATTCTGCGGGTTGACCCGAAGAACCGCCTGGACATCGACCCGCTTCAGCTGGAAAAAGAAGTGGTGCAGGCCTGCCGCAGCTGGCAGGACGACTACGCCAGCCTGGTGGTGGAAAGCTTCGGCGAAGCCCAGGGCACCAACGTGCTGGCGGATTTCCCGAAAGGCTTCCCGGCAGGTTACCGCGAGCGTTTTGCTGCGCATTCGGCTGTGGTCGATATGCAGCACCTCAACAGCCTGACCGAAGCCAACCCGTTGGTCATGAGCTTCTATCAGCCGCTGGGCCAGGTCTCCGGCCAGCGTGAGCTGCATTGCAAGCTCTACCACGCCGACACGCCACTGGCGCTGTCCGACGTGCTGCCGATCCTGGAAAACCTCGGCCTGCGCGTGCTGGGCGAGTTCCCGTACCGCCTGCGTCACGCCAATGGCCGTGAGTTCTGGATCCATGATTTTGCGTTCATTGCCGCCGAAGGCGTGAACCTGGATATCCAGCAGCTCAACGACACCCTGCAGGACGCGTTCGTGCACATCGTGCATGGCGATGCCGAAAACGATGCGTTCAACCGTCTGGTACTTACCGCCGGCCTGCCTTGGCGCGACGTGGCGCTGCTGCGTGCTTACGCGCGTTACCTCAAGCAGATCCGCCTGGGCTTCGACCTGGGTTACATCGCCAGCACCCTGAACAACCACACCGACATCGCTCGCGAGTTGACCCGGTTGTTCAAGACCCGCTTCTACCTGGCGCGCAAGCTCACCGCCGATGACCTCGAAGACAAGCAGCAACGCCTGGAACAAGCGATTCTCACGGCCCTGGACGATGTTCAGGTGCTTAACGAAGACCGCATCCTGCGTCGCTACCTGGACCTGATCAAGGCCACCCTGCGCACCAACTTCTACCAGACCGACGCCAACGGCCAGAACAAGTCGTACTTCAGCTTCAAGTTCGACCCGCGTGCGATTCCTGAGCTGCCCAAGCCGGTGCCGAAGTTTGAAATCTTCGTGTACTCGCCGCGCGTTGAGGGCGTGCACCTGCGCTTTGGTAACGTTGCGCGCGGCGGCCTGCGCTGGTCCGACCGTGAAGAAGACTTCCGTACCGAAGTGCTCGGCCTGGTAAAAGCCCAGCAGGTCAAGAACTCGGTCATCGTGCCGGTGGGCGCGAAGGGCGGCTTCCTGCCGCGTCGCCTGCCATTGGGCGGCACCCGTGACGAGATCGCGGCCGAGGGCATCGCCTGCTACCGCATCTTCATTTCCGGCCTGTTGGACATTACCGACAACCTCAAGGACGGCGCCCTGGTGCCACCGGTCAACGTCGTGCGCCATGACGACGATGACCCGTACCTGGTCGTCGCGGCGGACAAGGGCACTGCGACCTTCTCCGACATCGCCAACGGCATTGCCATCGACTACGGCTTCTGGCTGGGCGATGCGTTCGCTTCCGGTGGTTCGGCAGGTTACGACCACAAGAAAATGGGCATCACCGCCAAGGGCGCGTGGGTCGGTGTACAGCGTCACTTCCGTGAGCGCGGCATCAACGTGCAGGAAGACAGCATCACCGTGGTGGGCGTCGGCGACATGGCCGGTGACGTGTTCGGTAACGGCTTGCTGATGTCCGACAAGCTGCAACTGGTCGCGGCCTTCAACCACCTGCATATCTTCATTGACCCGAACCCGAACCCGGCGACCAGCTTCGTCGAGCGCCAGCGCATGTTTGAGCTGCCGCGTTCGGCGTGGACCGACTACGACACCAGCATCATGTCCGAAGGCGGCGGGATCTTCTCGCGCAGTGCCAAAAGCATCGCTATTTCGCCACAGATGAAAGAACGCTTCGACATCCAGGCCGACAAGCTGACCCCGACCGAACTGCTCAACGCCTTGCTCAAGGCGCCGGTGGACCTGTTGTGGAACGGCGGTATCGGCACTTACGTCAAGGCCAGCACTGAAAGCCACGCCGACGTGGGCGACAAGGCCAACGACGCGTTGCGCGTCAATGGCAATGAGCTGCGCTGCAAAGTAGTGGGCGAGGGCGGTAACCTCGGCATGACCCAATTGGGCCGTGTGGAATTCGGCCTCAATGGCGGCGGCTCCAACACTGACTTCATCGACAACGCCGGTGGTGTGGACTGCTCCGACCACGAAGTGAACATCAAGATCCTGCTCAACGAAGTGGTGCAGGCCGGTGACATGACCGACAAGCAGCGAAACCAGCTGCTGGCGAGCATGACCGACGAAGTCGGCAACCTGGTGTTGGGCAACAACTACAAGCAGACCCAGGCGTTGTCCCTGGCCGCGCGCAAGGCTTACGAGCGTGCTGCCGAGTACAAGCGCCTGATGAGCGACCTGGAAGGCCGTGGCAAGCTGGACCGCGCCATCGAGTACCTGCCGACCGAAGAGCAGCTTGTGGAGCGTGCCTCCACCGGTAAGGGTTTGACCCGTCCTGAGCTGTCGGTGTTGATCTCCTACAGCAAGATCGACCTCAAGGAAGCCCTGCTCAAGTCGCTGGTGCCGGATGACGACTACCTGACCCGTGACATGGAGACCGCGTTCCCACCGAGCCTGGTGGCCAAGTTCGGCGAAGCCATGCGCCGTCACCGCCTCAAGCGCGAAATCGTCAGCACCCAGATCGCCAACGACCTGGTCAACCACATGGGCATTACCTTCGTTCAACGACTCAAAGAGTCGACCGGCATGAGCCCGGCGAACGTGGCCGGTGCTTACGTGATCGTGCGTGACATCTTCCACCTCCCGCACTGGTTCCGTCAGATCGAAGCCCTGGACCACCAGGTGTCCGCCGACGTGCAACTGGAGCTGATGGATGAGCTGATGCGCCTGGGCCGTCGTGCCACGCGCTGGTTCCTGCGCAGCCGTCGCAACGAGCAGGACGCTGGCCGCGACACCGCGCACTTCGGTCCGCACCTGGCGGCGTTGGGCCTCAAGCTCGACGAATTGCTGGAAGGCCCGACCCGCGAAGGCTGGCAGAACCGCTACCAGGCCTATACCGAAGCCGGCGTACCGGAATTGTTGGCGCGCATGGTTGCAGGCACGACTCACCTGTACACCTTGCTGCCGATTATCGAAGCCGCCGACGTGACCGGGCATGACGCCGCCGAAGTGGCCAAGGCCTACTTCGCCGTCGGCAGCGCGCTGGACCTGCCGTGGTACCTGCAGCAGATCAGCGATCTGCCGGTGGCCAACAACTGGCAGGCCCAGGCCCGCGAAGCGTTCCGCGACGATGTGGACTGGCAGCAACGGGCGATCACCATCTCGGTACTGCAAATGGCCGACGCGCCACAAGACATGGAAGCCCGCGTGGCCCTGTGGCTTGAGCAGCACCAGGACATGGCCGATCGCTGGCGCGCAATGATGGTCGAAATCCGTGCAGCAGTCGGCACGGACTACGCCATGTATGCGGTCGCCAACCGTGAGTTGCTCGACCTGGCGTTGAGCGGTCAGTCGGTGCTGCAACCGGCTTGATCCCTCGGTAAAACAAAAGCCCCCGTATCGTAAGATGCGGGGGCTTTTTGTTGGCGCCACATTCATCAAACCCCACACACCCAATGTGGGAGCTGGCTTGCCTGCGATAGCGGTCTTTCAGTAACAGGAAGGCTGCTGACCCACCGCTATCACAGGCAAGCCAGCTCCCACAGTTTGATGTTCATCCACTTGGACTCAGTGGTGTTTGAGTAATTTGCTTTCCAGATGATCCAGGTGCTGAGTCATCAGGGTCACGGCGCCACTTGAATCGCGTTGCTCCACCGCATCGACAATCCCCAGATGCTCCTGCCAGGCGCAGTAGGTGCAGGCTTTCGCCTCATATTGCGCAATGATCAATGACGTCAACGGCACCAGGCTGTTGAGGAATTGCGCCAACGGTGCGTTGCCTGCCATCTGCGCCAATTGAAGATGAAACTCCCCCGATAATCGAATCGCTGGCCCACGCTGGTCGCGTACGATGCAGTCGCGCTCCCGTGCAATCAACTCGCGCAGCTGGCGTATCTGCGGGGTGGTCGCTTGGGCGCAGGCCAACTGCACCACGGTGATCTCGGTCATCCGCCGCGCCTCCAGAATCTGACGCGCCTGCTGCGCATCCGGCGCCGCCACCTGGGCACGCTGGTTGGGGCGCAGGATGATCACTTGCTGATGGGACAGCTTGGCCAGCACACGGCGAATCACACTGCGGCTCACACCAAAGGTTTCGCCCAGGCTCTCTTCGGTAAAACGGCTGGCCGGGGCGATGCGTTGTTCGAGGATGGCATCGAACAGGCGTGGGTAGATGTCATCCACCGAAAGTTTTTTACCGCCAACCAGGCGCAGGGCAGGGAGGACGGCATTGCGTTGCAGGGCGGGGGCGCTCATGGTCGGTCTCCAAAAAATCAGCTGCCCAGATGGTCGTCCGGGATATTCAAACGAATGCCCATGCGCAGGCCTTCCTGGAGGATATGTCGGCGCATTTCGGCGCTGGCCAGGGCGCTGTTCTTGTTGCGGATGGCGCGCACCACGGCGTCGTTTTCCTGCAGGCGTTCGGCCAAGTGCTCGGGTGAATTGCGCAGTACCTGGGCGCTTTGCTTGAGGGCGTTGCTGGTTTGTTGCACCACGTTCTGGAAGATCGGGTTGGACGTCAGCGCGAACAGCTCTTCGTGAAAGCCGATGTAGGCGTTCATGCCCGCTTCGGCGTCGCCGGCATCCAGGGCTTCGCGCATGTCCATCAAGGTCAGGCGCAATTGGCCGACTTCCTTGCTGCTGATGGACTGGGCCACCAGGCCGACAATGAAGGGTTCGAGGGTGTAGCGCAGTTGCAGGATATCTTCGAGGCTGGCGTCGGCCACGGCATCGCTGGACTGTGGCTCGCTGACGCTGGTTTCCAGCACGACCACGCCTTTGCCGGGCATCGAGCGCACCAGGCCCAGGGTTTCCAGCACGATCACGGCTTCGCGCAGGCTCGGGCGGCTGATGCCCATCTGCTCGGCCAGTTCACGCTGGCCGGGGAGCATGTCGCCCTGGCGCCACTGGCCCCGCTTGAGTGCGGCGCGCAGTTTTTCTACGACTGAGTTGACGACGGTTGAAGTGCTGATCACGTCTACGTCTCCTTGGATGTTGCCAATAGGGTCGCGATTCCATGTGGGACCCGACAAGCCAGCTCCCACAGTTGGATCGTATTGCTAGAATTCCTGATGCGCCGGCAGCACCGGCTTCTTGGCCTGGAAGGCATACCCTTGCTCGCCATCGAGCACCTTGTTGGCGCGCTGGATATCAATGTCTTTTTCCCAACGGGCAATGGCCACGGTAGCGACACAGTTGCCGATCAGGTTAGTCAGCGCGCGGCCGATGCCCATGAACCAGTCCACCGCCAACACCAGCACCAGCCCCACCACCGGAATTGCCGGGATCGCGGTCAGCGTGGCCGCCAAAATCACCAGCGCCGAGCCCGGAATGCCGTGGGCACCTTTGGAGGTGATCAACGACACCAGCAGGATGGTCAGCAAATCAGTCATCGACAGCGGTGTCCCGGTGGCATTGGCGATAAATACGATGGCCAGGGTCAGGTAGATCGAGAAACCGTCGAGGTTGAACGAATAACCGGTCGGAATCACCAGGCCGACGGTGGAGCTGCCAATGCCCAAGTGCTCGAGTTTACGCATGATCTGCGGCAATACCGCGTCGGAGGAGGCGGTGCCCATCACGATCAGCAGCTCTTCGCGCAGGTACTTGAGCAGCGGCAGCATGCGCAGGCCGGACAAACGCATCACCAGGCCCAGCACCAGCCCGACAAAAGCAAAGCAGGTCAGGTAGAACAAACCCACCAGGCTGCCCAGGTGTTGCAGCGAATCCAGGCCGTAGGTACTGGTGGTAAAGGCGATGGCGCCGAATACACCGATCGGCGCCAGACGCACAATCATGCCCATGATGCGAAAGATCACATGGCTCAGCTCGTTGATCAGCCGCGAGATGCCGGAAGCGGCTTCGCCCACCAGGTTCAGCGCGCTGCCGAACAGCACCGAAAACAGCAGCACTTGCAGCACATTGTTGTCGGCAAAGGCGCCGATCACCGAATTGGGGATCAGGTCCATCAGGAACTGGCTGGTGCCGCGAATGTGCTGGCCCTTGTCGGCCAGCTCATTGAGACCGGCGGACGACAGTTGCTCCAAGTGAATATTGGCGCCTTGGCCGATACCCGTGCTGAAGGCCATGATCAGGCCGATCACCAGGGCGACGGTGGTCAGCACTTCGAAGTAGATCACTGACTTCAAGCCAATGCGTCCGACCTTCTTCAGGTCGCCGGCGCCGGAGATCCCGCTGACCACCACGCAGAATACGATCAGGCCAATCAGCATTTTGATCAGCTTGATAAAGCCGTCACCCAGGGGTTTGAGTTGTGAGGAGAATTCGGGAAGGGCCAGGCCGCAGATAACGCCTAACATCAGGCCAATCACGACTTGCAGGAAAATCGAACGCGAGCACCATCTGAGCATGGGAGGGATCTCTATTCGGTGCCCTGGTGGTTCCAGGGCTTAATTGTTGTGGTCTTACCGGTATGTCCAGTGCGCGGCCAGTCTACGCTGGGTTTTTTTCAAATCACAAGTAAATATTCGACGGTTGTCAGGTCCCGGTCTGACCAGTTGGTCGGTAAGGGTGATGCTTGAGCGGTTGGCAGGTAATATTTTTTTTCGCTTATCATCCGCGCCTTGATTGGCGAGGTGACACATGGATAGACCCGGGCTGACCACCGACGCAGCAGGGCTGACGCACTGCACCTGGCGCACTGCCGCACCTGAATATCCGCGTTACCACGACCACGAGTGGGGCGTACCGGTGGCAGACGATACCCAGCTGTACGAGAAAATTTGCCTGGAAGGTTTCCAGGCGGGCATGGCGTGGATCACCATTTTGCGTAAGCGCGAGCAGTTTCGGGCGGCGTTCGAAGGGTTTGATTTTCGCCGCGTTGCGCAATACGGCGAGGCCGACATTGAGCGGCTGATGAACGACCCAGGCATCGTGCGCAACCGCGCGAAGATCGTCTCGACCATCAATAACGCACGCCGGGCCTGTGAGTTGGTGGACGAAACCGGTTCGCTGGCGCGCTGGTTGTGGGCGTTTGAACCCACGCCAGAGGAACGCCCGGCGGTGGTGGACATGGCTTACTGGACCGGCAACCCGACGTCACCGGCGTCGCTGCGTTTGTCCAAAGCCTTGAAGAAGCGCGGCTGGACTTTTGTTGGCCCCACCACGATGTACGCGCTGATGCAGGCGATGGGGATGGTCAATGATCACTTGGAGGGCTGCGTTTGCCGCCCGCGCATAGAGGCGCTAC
Source organism: Pseudomonas sp. OE 28.3 (assembly GCF_014268205.2). NCBI lineage: Bacteria > Pseudomonadati > Pseudomonadota > Gammaproteobacteria > Pseudomonadales > Pseudomonadaceae > Pseudomonas > Pseudomonas sp. OE 28.3. Next base: position 3,736,893 of record NZ_CP077082.1, on the reverse strand, counting down.
GCCAACAGTTCAAGCGCCCTTGAGTGTATGGCGAGGGAGCTTGCTCCCGTTGGACTGTGCAGCAGTCTCCCGATTTTTGGGGGCGCTTCGCACCCCAGCGCAAGCAAGCTTGCTCGCCACAGTAAGCTTGCTACCCCAGGGATTTTGCGGTGCCTGGAAGGTCAGGTCAGGACAGGAAGCCACCGTCCACATTCAGCGACACACCGGTGGTGTAGCTGGACGCATCACTGGCCAGGAACAGCACCGCACCGGCCATCTCGCTCGGGTCGGCTACGCGCTTGAGCGGGATCTGCGCCAGGGCCACCTTCAGGATCGAGTCGTTCTTGACCAGCGCCGAGGCGAACTTGGTGTCGGTCAGGCCCGGCAGCAAGGCGTTGCAACGGATGCCGAACGCCGCGCATTCCTTGGCAAACACTTTGGTCATGTTGATCACGGCGGCCTTGGTCACCGAGTAGATGCCCTGGAACACGCCCGGGGAGATGCCGTTGATCGAGGCCACGTTGATGATGCTGCCGCCGCCGTTGTCGCGCATCAGCTTGCCGGCTTCCACCGACATGAAGAAGTAACCGCGGATGTTCACGTCAACGGTCTTCTGGAAGGCGCCCAGGTCGGTGTCCAGTACGTTGCAGAATTGCGGGTTGGTTGCAGCGTTGTTAACCAGGATATCCAGGCGCCCAAACTGTTCGCGGATACCGGCGAACACTTGGGTAATCTGCTCCATTTCGCCGATATGACAGGCCACGGCGGTGGCTTTGCCGCCCGCGGCGATGATCGCGTCGGCCACGTGCTGGCAGCCTTCGAGCTTGCGGCTGGAGACGATCACATGGGCGCCTTGCTGGGCCAGGAGCTTGGCGATGGCTTCACCGATGCCACGGCTGGCGCCGGAAACGAAAGCGATCTTGCCGTCGAGGTCGAACAGGTGGGTCTTGGACATGCTGGGTTCCTTGCTCTTGTAGTCAGAGGGCTGATTTAGCGATGACATTCAGGCTCATTTGCTCCAGCAGCTTGTTCATATGGATGAACTGCGCAAAGCGTTTGTCCTGGGTCTGGCCGTGAAAAAAGCGGTAGTAGATCTGCTGCACAATGCCGGCCAGGCGGAACAGGCCGTAGGTGTAGTAGAAGTCGAAATTATCGATCTGGATGCCGGAGCGCTCGGCGTAATAGTCGACGAATTGGCGACGAGTCAGCATGCCCGGCGCGTTACTGGGCTGGCGGCGCATCAGTTGCACGGGCGCAGGGTCAGCGGCTTCGATCCAGTAGGCGAGGGTGTTGCCCAAGTCCATCAGCGGGTCGCCCAACGTGGTGAGTTCCCAGTCCAGCACGCCGATGATCTGCATTGGGTTGTGCGGGTCGAGGATCACGTTGTCGAAACGGTAGTCGTTGTGCACGATGCTGGAGGTCGGGTGGTCGGCCGGCATCTTGTCGTTGAGCCACGCGCGCACGGTTTCCCAGCTGGGTGCGTCGGGCGTCAGGGCTTTTTCGTAGCGGTCGCTCCAACCGCGGATCTGGCGTGCTACATAACCTTCGGGCTTGCCCAGGTCGGCCAGGCCGCAGGCAGCGTAGTCGACCTGGTGCAGTTCGACGAATTTATCGATAAAGCTCTTGCACAGCGCCTCGGTCTTGGCCGCGTCCAGGCCCAGTTCGGCCGGCAGGTCAGAGCGCAGGATGATGCCGTTGACGCGCTCCATCACATAGAACTCGGCGCCGATCACCGACTCGTCAAGGCAGTGCACATAGGCTTTGGGGCAATACGGGAAGCCGTCCTTGAGCTGATTGAGAATGCGGTATTCGCGGCCCATGTCGTGGGCGGACTTGGCTTTGTGGCCAAATGGCGGGCGGCGCAGCACGAATTCCTGGCCAGGGTATTCCAGCAGGTAAGTCAGGTTGGATGCGCCACCGGGGAACTGGCTGATCTTGACCGTGCCGGCAAGGCCCGGAATATGCGCCTTGAGGTAGGGATCGATGAGGCTGGCATCAAGTTCTTCGCCGGGGCGAATCTGGGTCGATTGGTCGTTAAGCGCCATGCTTATCCCTTCTGCTTATTCTAAAGGCCTTGGACTATTGGCTAATCTAATGCGCACCGCCGCCCAGCGACAAGGTCGGGGCGGCTTAATAGGTTAGCGTGTTGGACGATGATCAGCGGGCCTGATGTGCTCAAATGACCAGCATGGCCCGGCCACCGGGGTTGCACGACAAATTGGCACCGATTTCGACTTTTGCCAGGTCGATGCCCAGGCCGGCGAGCAGGTTGTTGACGATGGGGTCGAGCAGCGGGCCGAGCAGCCCGGCAATCAAGCCGCCCAGGGTGGTGAGCAAGCCGTTGACCACGCCCGTGACCAGGCCCAACACGGCGCCCAACAGGCTGGCCATTTTGGGCGGGTGGTTGATCAGTTGGATGCCGGTGAGTGTTTGCTTGAGGCTGCTGACCGCGTTCGAGCTGGCGAATGCGTAATAGAGCGGTTGCTGGTTGATAGCGGGCGGCTCGGTGTAGGTGTGCGCACGCTGGGTTTTCAACACGTCGCTGTCGATTCGGATGCCCAGGCCGCCCGCCGCAAAGGCCTGCCTGTCGCTACACACGCCGGTGCCGCGCTTGCAGGTTTTAGTGCCGATATCCACCACCGGGTACTCGTCTACCTTGAGTTTTTCTGTGGACGAGTACAGATTCTTGGGGTCAACCTGGCCAATCATCGCGCGCAATGCCGAGGTTTCGCCGAGTACCGACAACGACTTTTTGCCGCTGTCGCAACTGTAGCCAGTGACCATAGCGCTGCCGCCAGCGGCTTCCAGGGCGATGTCGAGGGTGTCGCCGATTTCCAGGCTGGCGACCAGGCAACAATTGGGATCGAGTAAGCCAAACAGGCCGCCCAGCAGGTCACTGAGCGCTTGCACCGTGCCACCCAGCAGGTTATTCACCAGCGTGACGATCGGCAGTTTTACCGAAATCAAAGTGCGCACCTGGGCGGTGCGCACATAAATGGGCTGCTTGGCGATATCCTTGGGGTTGCCGATGCTGGAAACCTGCCCGGGCTCGATCACTTTGGTCGACACGGTCACGCCGAGCAGGCCCAGCACATCCACCGGCAGCTCCACGGCAACTGCGCTGGCCTTGTTCGACAGCTGCACAAAGCCCTGGATCAGGTTGAACAGTTGCAGGTTCACATCCAGCGCACTTTTGTCGGTGCCGTTCTGGATATTGATCAGGTCGCCCAGGTGCAGGATCTGCGTGCCCGGCGCAATCAGCTTGATGGCTTCCAGGTTGTTGATCACCACTTTGACCGCGTCACCGCCCAGCTTGAGCACATCAATGGCCGCCTGGATCAGTTGGCCTACAGTGGCGTCGGTCTTGAGCAGTTGGTCGTAGTTACCGGCGCTGACTTTCAATTGGATGGCCAGCGCATCCAGGTACTTGAGCAAGCTGATATCGGTATTGAGCAGCCCATTCCAGCCGACTGCGTCCAACTGCAACTTGCCGCCCAGCAGGCCGCCGATCAAGGCGTTGAGGGCGACAGACTGGGTGCTGTCCACCGTTAACAAGGTGCTGCGAACCGTGAGCTGGGCAACCGTTGGGGTGGGGGCGGCGGCGACGGCGGTGGCGCTGAGCAGCGTTGTCAGGTTGACGGGCTGGCCCGAGAACAGCGTGAGCAAGCCATGGGCAAGGCTGGTGTGCACGCGATGGGTAGCAATCACCCGGATGGCATCGGTTTTGCTCGGGTCGGCGCTGAACGTGCGCATAAAATCTGCGCCGGTGGCCAGGGTGCCGCAGGCGGTCGCCAGCGTGCGATTGTCGTCAAGGCTAAAGTTGTTGCGTGCGGCGCTTTCGGTCGCAAATTGTGCGGCATTGTTAGCGGGCGCCGCGCATGTGCCGCTGCGGCTCACCGCTTCCAGCGCAGCCGTATCGGCCACACGCTGCAATTTGCGCTTCTCCAGGTACAGGCGACCGCTGTCGACCACCAGCAGCAGAAACAGCAGCGCAATACCAAGGGTTACCGCGCCTATCAGGCCGATGGCGCCGCGTTGGCGGGCCGGGCCGAGTCCATGGCCAATCATTGTGCGTTCCTTCGCCGGTCCTGCACCGACGTCCTGAGCATCCCCGCAAGCAGTGTAGTCAGGTTTTGCGTCGGCGCTGGCTAATCGCTACTAGTTGCGCGGCGGCAGGGTAACCGGTGTCAGCACTGGGCGGCCGGCGAAATATTCCACCAGGTTATCGGCCACGCGTTGCACGGTGTCGTGGGCCGCTTCCGGCGACAGGCCGGCGACATGGGAGGTGAGCACGGTATTGCTCAGCCGCTTGAGGGCGTCGGGCACTTTCGGTTCATCGTCGAACACATCCAGCGCGGCACCGCCGATACGCCGTTGCTCCAGCGCAGCCACCAAGTCCGCAGTCACCACCACGCTGCCGCGTCCGATGTTCACCAGGTAACCGTTCGGCCCCAGCGCATCCAGGGCATGGCGATCAATCAGGTGGCGGGTGCTGGCCCCGCCCGGCGTGGCCAGGATCAGGAAGTCCGAGGTGCGCGCCAGCTCCACGGCGGTTGCGCAATAGGTGTAGTCCACATCGTCGCGGGGCTGGCGGTTGTGGTAACTCACTTCCATGCCAAAGCCGAGGGCGGCACGTTTGGCAATCTCCATGCCCACTGCGCCGAGACCGAGAATGCCCAGTTGCTTGCCGCCCAGGGAAGGGCGCATCACTTTGGGCCATTCGCTGCGCCGCACCGCCGCGTCAGTCTGGGGAATGCCACGCACCAGTGCCAACAGCAACGCCATGGCGTGGTCAGCCACTGACGGCGCGTTTACGCCGGCGCCGTTGGTTACCACGATCCCGCGATTGCTCGCCGCTTGCAGGTCCACGTGTTCATAGCCGGCGCCGATCACGCAGATAATCTCGAGCAACGGCAGCGCCGCGATTTCCTCGGCATACAACCCCAGCGGGCCACGGGTGAGTACCGCCTTGATCTGCGCGCCGTGGGCCTTGATCGCCTGGGCACGCTCGGCCGGTGTCGGCGCCAGAATCACATGGAAGTCGTTACTCTCGATGATTTGCAGGTATTCGTTGATGGTTTCAACCAGGACCAGAACAGTGGTGGACATCGGAAGGCTCTTCCTGAAGGGTTTGATAGGAGGAGTATGCGGGATTTGTAAGACGGAACGATTTGTTCGGTCAGAAAAAATCCCGCACAGGCAGTTCTAGAACTCAACATCCTGAGCTTTCACCCGCTTCACAAACGCCCCCGCCAAGGTCGCATTGTGATGCTCGATGATCGCCTTGGCCGGCAAGGTCGGGGTGTCCATGCAAGTATGAGCGTCCTCGGGCAGTATCACCGAAAACCCAAGCTCGGCCGCTACTCGGCACGTGGTGTCGATGCAAAACTGGGTTTTCATGCCGACCACCACCAATTCATCGACCTGTGCCGCCGCCAGTTGTTGCGCCAGGTCAGTGCCCAGGAAGCAGCTGGGGCGGGTTTTGTTGAACAGGTGATCGTGAACGTCGTCGACGTTGAGGCCTTGCCACAGTTGCCATAACGGGCTGCCAGCTTCGATCGGCGAACCTGCCGGGCCGGTGTGGCGAGCGACGAAGATAGCCACGTTGGCCCTGCGTGCGCGCTGGATAAGCTGGTTGATGGTGCCCAGCACGCGCTCACGCTCGAAGGGCTGTTGCGGCCCGTCGTATAAACCGGTTTGCATATCGATGATCAACAGGGCGTTAGCCATGGTCTTGCTCCTTGCAGTGGCCAGCGGGCGGGGCAAGAAAAAGGCCCCGTCCATTGCTGGCGGGGCCTTGGGGTGTTTCGGGATGTTTTTAGCTTTCGCACCCACAGCCACCGCCCGACCCGCCATAAGCGGTCGTGGTGGTGGTGCGGGTGAGGCGGCGCTGAATGAGATTCATGGCTCGATCATGCTGGGGCGGGCGCGTGGCTGTCAACGGCGCTGCCATAGCTTCCTCAAAGGGCCGCCGCCACACTGCCATTATTGGGCAGAATCCGCCTGCTGCGCCTGGATTTGCTCTGCTTGCGCGATCGGCCTGAAATCGTAGGTAGGATAGAATTCTGTTGTGTAGGCACCCCAGGCAGTGCGCTCTATCGCCAGATTGACCTCTACCAGGCGCGAAGCCGGCAGGCGTAGCACGACGATCTGTCCGATGCCCATGGTGACATTCCAACTGACCACTTCAACCCCGGCAGGAGGAAATACCTTGTGAAAGGCTTGCTTCGCCAATTGTGTCTTCAACTCGCTCAAGGGCCGCGACTGATCATGTTTGAGAAACACCGTTAACATGACGGCGTTATCAGCTGTGGCCGCCACAGTGCTTACGCTGGAGGGAGCGGCGGTGTTGGCAGTGGCTGCTGCGGGCAACAGAGCAACAGTCAACAGCACAGGTATTAACAATGATGTGAGGGCGTTACATGGCTTCATCTTGGGCACCTTGCAGTCTATTAATTCAAGCGGCGTAGCGTCAGGCGTGAGGGCTGACTAGTTCGACAGCGCAGTTTTTATCGGGCCGATATAAGGCGCATGGACGACATAGATTCGAACAGGAGGGTTGTTGGCAATCATGTCGCGAGGTACTTCGCGCGAGTAGGTGAACTCGTTCTTATCCAGTTTTTCCAGTCGCCTGACCACGGTTTTGATCGGTCCCACATCGGGCACCAGAATATGGGTATTTTGGTCGCCTGTGACGAGGAAGTAGCCGCCACCGCCATCGGCGTATTTTGAAAGCCCGGTGTCAGCATAGAAGAACTCATAACGGTTGCGCTGTGGGTCCCACATTGAAATGCCCACCACACCGGGGTAGTTGGCCTTGACATCCTTATCCGGGGCACCCTCGATATAGACTTTGGTGGTCAACCATTGTGGGGAAGAGGCCAGCGCCTGGATATCCCGTTCAGGCACGGTTGGCGTTGCGTAACTTTCGCTGGATTTAAATAGGCCGATAAGACACAGACCAGTTAATACAATACTGAGTGTTTTCATTCTTGAATTCCTGAGGCTGCTGGCTAAGAGCGCGGCATGATGTTTGTGCGAGGGACGCGGCGATCTTAGTGTGTGCTCTGGCGGCGGCTCAATGGTTATGTATGGTCTTGTAATAGTTAATGGTCTATCTCAGTGGAAATATTATTTAGATGTAGGCTGTGTCTGCTTTAAATGTCGGATACTTCTTGGAAGTTGCTTCTTTTGACGGATTTTTGGCAACGCCATAACCTTTCGCAGCCCACGAAAGCTGCCGTCCGCCACCCTCCTTGAATTGCTGCGCCGCTCAACCATTCCTCAGCTAAGTCTTTGCTTATTCGAGAGAATCCCGGACAATCCGGCCCCTTCTATGGTCGAGGCGCTGCCTGTCAGGTTTTTCTGACTCGCCCCGGCCGTGTAAATGCGGAGATCCGACCGGATGAATGATCAGGCCAATAGCGTCGACGAACGCTATGCAACGACACCTGCAACCCTCACAAGCTGGAGCCGCCAGGACACCACCTGGATGCTCGGCCTGTTCGGCACCGCCATTGGCGCCGGTACTTTGTTTTTGCCGATCAACGCCGGCCTGGGCGGCTTCTGGCCCCTGGTGATCCTGGCATTGCTGGCGTTCCCGATGACGTTCTTCGCTCACCGTGGCCTGACGCGCTTCGTGCTGTCCGGCCGTGCCGGCTCTGACATCACCGACGTGGTTGAAGAGCATTTCGGCCTCAAGGCCGGTGCACTGATCACCTTGCTGTACTTCTTCGCCATCTTCCCGATCCTGCTGATCTACAGTGTGGCCCTGACCAACACCGTCAGCAGTTTCATGGAACACCAACTGCACATCATGCCGCCGCCACGGGCGATCCTGGCCTTTGTGCTGATCCTCGGCTTGCTGGCCGTGGTGCGTTGCGGCGAGCAAGTGATCGTCAAGGCCATGAGCCTGATGGTGTATCCGTTCATCGTCGCCTTGCTGTTCCTGGCGGTGTACCTCATCCCGCACTGGACCGGCGGCATCCTCAGCACTGCCAGCGAAGTCCCGGCGCCGTCCGCGCTGCTCAATACCCTGTGGCTGGCGATTCCGGTGATGGTGTTCTCGTTCAACCATTCGCCGATCATCTCGGCCTTCGCGGTTGATCAGAAGCGCCAGTACGGCGCCAATGCCGATGAGCGCAGCTCGCAGATCCTGTGCCGCGCGCACCTGTTGATGGTGGTAATGGTGCTGTTCTTCGTGTTCAGCTGCGTGCTGACGCTGTCGCCGGCACAGCTGGCCGAAGCAAAAGCGCAGAACCTGTCGATCCTGTCGTACCTGGCCAACCACTTCGACAACCCGACCATCGCCTTCGCCGCGCCGTTGATTGCGTTCGTGGCGATTGCCAAGTCGTTCCTGGGCCACTACATCGGTGCCAGTGAAGGCCTCAAGGGGCTGGTATTGAAAACCGGGCGTCGTCCGGCTGCCAAGTCCCTGGACCGCATGACCGCCGCGTTCATGCTGGTAGTGTGCTGGCTGGTCGCCACGCTCAACCCGAGCATTCTCGGCATGATTGAAACGCTGGGCGGCCCGATCATCGCGTCGATCCTGTTCCTGATGCCGATGTACGCGATCCGCAAGGTGCCGGCCATGGCCAAGTACCGTGGGCAAGCATCCAATGTGTTTGTCACTGCGGTGGGCCTGGTCGCGATTACTGCGTTGGTTTACTCGCTGTTGTCCTGATGACAGACGCCGGGTAACAAAGCCGATTCGCGCACTGCGTGAATCGGCTTTTTTTTGTGTCCGAAAAAATCCCCATGCCAATGAGGGCTAAGCTGTCGACGTGTTGGTTCCCTTTGGAGATACCCATGGCTCGGCCCCGCCCGCAATTGGTCACAGGCAAGCTGGAAAAACTGCACCCTACACAATTGACGGTCGGCATGGCGGAAGTCGCTGCCAAGCGCGACGCCTGGACCAAACTCAAGCGCAAGGAGCGCGCCGCCGCCCTCGACAAGCACTGGTTCCCTTGTGTGCTGGGGCCGGACGAGCGCTACTACATCACCGACCATCACCACTTCGGTATGGCTTTGATTCTGGAAGAGGTCAAGAGTGTGTCGCTGCTGATGCTCAAGGACCTGTCTTTCGTGGAGCGCAGCACCTTCTGGAATGTCATGGCATTCAATCAATGGGTCCACCCCTACGACGCGCGCGGTTTGCGGCGTACCTATGAGGCCATTCCCCGCAAGATAACCGACCTGCAGGACGACCCTTACCGCAGCCTTGCCGGCCTGCTGCGTACCGCCGGCGGTTACGCCAAGGACGCAACACCGTTCAGCGAGTTTTTGTGGGCGGACTTCTTTCGCAGCCGTATCGGCAGCGATGTTGTCAGCCAGCCAAATGCCAAATTGTTGGGCAAGGCCATGACTCTGGCGCGCAGCCAGGAAGCTCGTTATTTGCCAGGATGGGTTGGGCCGATTGAAAACTGAAACCGTTACGCCCGTTGCCGTACCCCCCAATCGTACCCAGGACATCCTGGCCGGGTTGTCCATCGCCGGGTTACTGCTGCCGGAGGCTGTGGCGTATTCCAGCATCGCTGCGTTGCCGCCGCAGGCCGGTGTGATCGCCTTGTTTGCCGGGCTGGTGTGCTACGGCCTGTTGGGCACCAGCCGTTTTGCAATTGTCTCGGCCACTTCCTCTTCTGCGGCGGTATTGGCGGCAGCTACCGCCAGCCTGGCCGGGGATGATCCGGCGCTGAGACTGTCCCTGGCCTTCGGGCTGGTGCTGATCACCGGCGTGCTGTTTGTGTTGGCCGGTTTGTTCAAGCTGGGCGGTGTGACGTCGTTTATCGCCAAGCCGGTGTTGCGCGGTTTTGCCTTCGGCCTGGCGTTGACCATCATCCTCAAGCAACTGGCCAGTGTGGTGGGCGTACACCTGACCGATAACAACCTGATCCGCTTCCTGCCGCAGTTACTGGAGCAATTAGCGCACTGGAACTGGCCGGCGGCGCTGGTCGCAGCGGCAGCATTGGCGGTGTTATGGCTGTGCGCGCGAATCCCGCGCTTGCCGGGCGGCTTGCTGGTGGTGGTCCTGGGGATTGTTGCCGGGCAGTACCTGGGCTTGCAGGCCCATGGCGTGGCCTTGATCGGCATGATTGATCTGCGCCTGGAGCTGGGGCACTTTCCCGTGCTGCCGTTCGCGGATTGGTTGCGCCTGGGCGAGTTGGCGTTTGCCTTGGTCATGATCCTGTATGCGGAGTCCTACGGCTCTATCAGTTCGTTCGCACTTAAACATGGCGACCGGGTTTCATCCAATCGCGATCTGTTGGCGCTGGGCGCGGCGAACCTGGTGTCCGGGTTGTTCCACGGCATGCCCGCCGGCGCGGGCTATTCGGCCACGTCGGCGAATGAGGCTGCCGGCGCCGGTTCGCGCCTGGCGGGCATCGTTGCGGCGCTGGTGGTGCTGGTGATCGTGTTGACGGTGCTGCCGTATGTGGCGTTAACGCCGGAGCCGGTGCTGGCAGCCATCGTCATCTACGCGCTGGGCCGTGGCTTGAGCCTGCAACCCCTGGGCCGTTACTTCCTGTGGCGCCGCGACCGGTTGCTGGTGATCTGCGCTGTGGCGGCAGTGCTTGTGCTGGGCGTGCTGGATGGCTTGCTGGTGGCGGTGGCGATCAGCGTAGTGTTGATGCTGCGCCAGATGTCTTCGGCGGATATTCAAGTGCTGGGGCGCCTGGGCGACAGTCATGACTTTGTTGACCGTCAACACCATGCGGATGCGGTGCAGGTGCCTGGCTTGCTGATTGTGCGGCCCAGTGAGGCGCTGTTTTTCGCCAATGCCGAACGCATCCTGGGCGCGGCGTTGCGCTTGATGCGTCAGTCGCCGGTCGAGGCGGTGGTGTTGAGCCTGGAAGAATCGCCCGACCTTGACGGCACCAGTATCGAGGCGCTGGCGGCGTTTTTTGCGCAGGTGCACGGGGAGGGCAAGCGGCTGGTACTGGCGCGGGTGCGGCATGCGGCGATGGAAGTGCTGCAAGCCTTGCCCGAAGCCGTTGCGCCACAGGTTTTGCTGAGTGCCTTGAGTGTTGATGGTGCAGTGCAGTTGGCGTTGCACGCCAGGCAGTGAGTGCCAATGATCAAAAAATGTGGGAGCTGGCTTGCCTGCGATGGCGGGTTGTTGGTGGTGTACATATCCGTTGCTGCGGTAACGGCTTCTATTGGTTCCGCTCTTACAGCGGGTCACTTTTGTAAAGACCGGAATGCCGGCCCAGACAAAAGTAACCAAAAAGTCTTCGCCCCAACACTCGGTGCCTCGCTTAGGCTCGGCATGCCCGCAATCCGCCAGTGATTTGGGGGGGCGCCGCGATGGGCCATCCTTGGCCCAGCGCGGCTAAACCGGCATCCCTGCCGGTTTACCCCCCAAATCACTGTCAGATTCCGGCCATCGTGTTTGACGGGGCGATTTCAGATCAAGATCAAAAGCGCAGATCAAAAGACCGCTGACTTCGCCAGCGAAAATGATGTAAGGGCCAGAGCAACAGCAACAGCAGAGCCATACTCGGTCAACTGTGGGAGTTGGCTTGCCTGCGATAGCATCAACTCGGTGTGCCTGATGTACCGAGGTGTCTGCATCGCAGGCAAGCCAGCTCCCACAGAAAAGCAGATCCTCAGTGTATGTAAATCCGCTTTTCGCTTTTGATCTAACCACTCAGGTCGGCTTTCAGGCCGCCGTGCTGTAGATCTTGATCTTGATTTTGATCTGAGGCGCCCCGTTAACCACGATGGCCGGAGTGCGGGCATGCCGAGCCTAGGCGAGGCACCGAGTGGTGAGGCACAAACCTTTTGGTTACTTTTGGCTGGGCCGGCATTCCGGGCGTTTGCCAAAAGTGACCCGCTGTAAGAGCGGAACCATAGGTCGCCGCTATCAAAGAAATGGATATGTACACCACCAAAAGCCCGCCACAGCAGTCAAGCCAGCCCCCACAGTTGTTTATCAGTGTGACGAATACTCGTATTCCAGGCATAAAAAAACGCCGCGCATCTTGCGATGCGCGGCGTTTTTTAAATCACAACATCTTAGGCTTGAATCACCGGGATGTTGGCGCTTGCTGCGATTTTGCGGAACTCGGCGATCTGGTCGAAGTTCAGGTAGCGGTAAACGTCGCTGGCCATGGTGTCCAGTTTCGCTGCGTAACCCATGTACTCTTCGACGGTCGGCAGGCGACCCAGCGTGGAGGCAACTGCCGCCAGTTCTGCCGAAGCCAGGTAGACGTTCGCGCCATCACCCAGACGGTTCGGGAAGTTACGGGTCGAAGTCGATACGACAGTCGAGTTCGGCTCTACACGTGCCTGGTTACCCATGCACAGCGAGCAGCCCGGCATTTCCATGCGCGCGCCAGCCTTGCCGTAGATGCCGTAGTAGCCTTCTTCGGTCAGTTGGTGAGCGTCCATCTTGGTCGGCGGCGACAGCCACAGACGGGTTGGCAGCTGACCCTTGACTTGCTCCAGCAGCTTACCGGCAGCGCGGAAGTGACCGATGTTGGTCATGCACGAACCGATGAACACTTCGTCGATCTTCTCGCCGGCAACACTGGACAACAGACGGGCGTCGTCCGGGTCGTTCGGTGCGCAGAGGATCGGCTCGTTGATTTCGGCCAGGTCGATCTCGATGATTTCGGCGTATTCGGCGTCGGCATCGGCTTCCATCAGCTCCGGGTTGGCAACCCAGGCTTCCATCGCTTGGGCGCGACGTTCCAGGGTGCGTGCATCGCCGTAGCCTTCGCCGATCATCCAGCGCAGCAGGGTGATGTTGGAGTTCAGGTACTCGGTGACGGAGTCCTTGGACAGCTTGATGGTGCAACCGGCAGCCGAACGTTCAGCCGAGGCGTCGGACAGCTCAAAGGCTTGTTCCAGCGTCAGGTCGTTCAGGCCTTCGATTTCCAGGATGCGGCCGGAGAAGGCGTTCTTCTTGCCTTTCTTCTCTACGGTCAGCAGGCCAGCCTGGATCGCGTAGTAAGGAATGGCATGAACCAGGTCACGCAGGGTGATGCCAGGTTTCATTTTGCCTTTGAAGCGCACCAGGATCGATTCCGGCATGTCCAGTGGCATTACGCCAGTGGCTGCGGCGAACGCGACCAGACCGGAACCGGCCGGGAACGAGATGCCCATCGGGAAACGGGTGTGGGAGTCACCACCGGTACCGACGGTATCCGGCAGCAGCATACGGTTCAGCCAGCTGTGGATGATGCCGTCGCCTGGACGCAGCGAAACACCGCCACGGGTCATGATGAAGTCAGGCAGGGTGTGGTGGGTGGTCACGTCGATCGGCTTAGGGTAGGCCGCGGTGTGGCAGAAGGACTGCATTACCAGATCGGTCGAGAAGCCCAGGCACGCCAGGTCCTTGAGTTCATCACGGGTCATTGGACCGGTGGTGTCCTGGGAACCTACGGTGGTCATCTTCGGTTCGCAGTAGGTGCCAGGACGAACGCCTTTGCCTTCTGGCAGACCGCAGGCCTTGCCGACCATTTTCTGTGCCAGGGTGAAGCCTTTGCCGGTGTCGACAGGTGCTTCAGGCAGTTTGAACAGGTCGGTAGGGCCAAGGCCCAGTTCAGCACGCGCCTTGTCGGTCAGGCCGCGACCGATGATCAGCGGGATACGGCCGCCGGCGCGAACTTCGTCCAACAGAACCGGGGTCTTCATTTCGAAGGTGGTCAGGACTTCGTCGGTGCCGTGTTTGCAGACTTTGCCAGCATGCGGGTACAGGTCGATCACGTCGCCCATGTTCATGTTGGTGACGTCGAATTCGATTGGCAGTGCGCCAGCATCTTCCATGGTGTTGTAGAAGATAGGAGCGATCTTGCTGCCGAAGCAGAAGCCGCCGGCGCGCTTGTTCGGCACGTAAGGTACGTCGTCGCCGAAGAACCACAGTACCGAGTTGGTTGCCGATTTACGCGACGAACCGGTACCCACCACGTCGCCGACGTAGGCGATCGGGAAACCTTGGCCGCGCATTTCTTCGATCTGCTTCATCGGGCCGGTTTTGCCTTGCTCGTCCGGCACGATGCCTTCGCGCGCCATTTTCAGCATGGCCAGGGCGTGCAGCGGGATGTCAGGGCGGGACCAGGCGTCCGGGGCAGGGGACAGGTCGTCCGTGTTGGTTTCGCCGGTGACCTTGAAGACGCGCAGGCTGATCTTGTCGGCCAGGGTTGGGCGGTTGCGGAACCACTCGCCGTCAGCCCAGGACTGGATCACGCCTTTGGCATGTTCGTTGCCGTTCTTGGCTTTTTCGGCCACGTCGTGGAACGCATCGAACATCAGCAGGGTGTGCTTGAGTTGGGCGGCAGCGACAGGGGCCAGCTCGGCGTCGTCCAGCAGCTCGACCAACGTCACGATGTTGTAGCCGCCTTGCATGGTGCCAAGCAGTTCAACCGCGCGTTTCTTGTCGATCAGGGGAGAAGTGACTTCGCCCTTGGCCAGGGCGGACAGGAAACCGGCCTTGACGTAGGCAGCCTCGTCAACGCCTGGTGGAATGCGGTTGGTGATAAGGTCAACGAGAAATTCTTCTTCGCCAGCCGGAGGATTCTTCAGCAGCTCGACCAGGCCTGCGGTTTGTTCGGCGTTAAGCGGCTGGGGAACGATACCCAGTGCTGCACGCTCTTCGATATGTTTGCGGTAGGCTTCAAGCACAGTTATTACCCTCATCAGTGGTCCCACGGGACGCTCATCCAGAAATGAACGGCACGCATGCGCTCGGGGGCTTTTTGGGCCGCAAAGCCAGCGCTGCCGGCATTCCTCACAGAAGCTGCTTTCAAAGTTTTACGCCTGCAGAACGGAGCTGATGAGGGTTGGCGCGGGCTCTGACCTACCGGGTCGAACCTGCGCCAACACCGTTCTGAAGGAACGACTGTGCTCGTGACGCTTTGAAAACAGCTTCCAGCGGATTATTGGCGCCTTACAAGGCCGGATGATTCTACGGCAAAAAAAATCTAAAGGTAAGTTACCTAGCCAAGTTTGCTGGGTGATCAACCTTAGACAAAGGGCTAACATGGCGCACTGTTTCGCTGATTTGTGTGCATTGCCCATGTCCAACCAAGCCATCAAGACCCCCTGCGTCGGCCTGTGCTCCACGGTTTACGGCGATCTCGTCTGCCGCGGTTGCAAGCGCTTCCACCATGAAGTGATTCAGTGGAATGGCTATAACGAAGAAGAAAAACGTGCGGTATGGCTGCGGTTGGAGCAACTGTTGGTGCAAGTGATGGCCGGCAAACTGGAAGTCTTCGACCCCAAGATGCTGCGCGGGCAGCTTGAGCTGCGCAAGATTCGCTTCGTGCCGCACCAGTCCGAGTACTGCTGGGCCTACCAGTTGATCGCCCGAGGCGCGCGGGTGATTTCCAACCTTGAAGCCTATGGCATGGTGTTGCTGCCGGAGTTTCGTGAGTGGGCACTCCCGGAACTGCGCGATGCCATCGATCGAGAGTTCTTTATCTTGTCCGAGGCGCATTACCAACGCTATATCGCGCCGGGGTTCCTGAGAGACGCACTGGGACACTGACCACGCAGGTCAATGTGGGAGCTGGCTTGCCTGCGATGGCGGCAGATCAGCCAAAGGTGTTTTGACTCAAAGGTCGCTATCGCAGGCAAGCCAGCTCCCACCTTTGATCTCCATAGTCTGAAGAGGCTACGTCAGGCCTTGGTGGCCAACTCCTCCAGGTGATCCATCAACGCCTGCGGCTTGAGCACCAGCACATCACTTTCCACCGCATCCAGCACCACCTCCGCCGTATTACCGATCAGCGCTCCGGAAATCCCGGTGCGCGCCACTGTGCCGATAATGGTCACCGCCGCTTGCAGTGTGCGCGCGGCATAGGGGATCAACACATCCGCCGGGCCTTCGTTGATGTGCAAGTGGGTGTCGTCGATATCAAACTCGGCCTGGAACGCCTTGCATTGCTCGCGATAGCGCGCCTCGATAGTTTCCTTGAGCTGGAAGGTCGGGTCTGCTGCTGACAGCATGGGGGACGGGTGAGCGCTGATCACATGCAACTGGGCCTTGGCCAGGCTTGCAATATCGAACCCATGGTCGACGATAGCGTTGTGCAGTGCCTGGTGTTCGCTGTCGGTGTTGCCCACATCAATGGCCGCCAGCACCACCTTGCCGGCCCAGGGCGTCGAGGTTTTTACCAGCAGCACCGGCGTAGGGCAGTAGCGCAGCAGTTTCCAGTCTGCTGGCGTCAGCAGGGCCTTTTTCAATGGGCTGTCCGGAAAGTGCTGCTTGATCACCAGGCCACAGCCTTCGGCCTGCTGCACGTCGATGATGGTTTCATGCAGGCTGTCATTCCACGCCTGCTCGGTGGTCACGCTGTAGCCGTCCTCCTGCAGGCCGGACTTGAGCAGGCTGAGCAGCGCCGAATGCTCGTGCTTTTTGTCGCACACCAGCAAGTGCAGGTGCGCGCCGGTGACCCCGGCAATCAGCTTGGCGCGCTTGAGCGCGAGGCTTTCGGAATGCTCGGGTTCGATAACCACCAGGATGCTGCGGATGGCTTGCATGGTCGGGGTCTCCAAAGGGTGGGCCTGGAACAACTATAGTTGCTGCCCGCCAGACGTCATGTTGATGCACATCAAGGCCAGTAGCTGGTGGTCTGCGGCGGGGTCGGTATAATCGCCGGCCTTTTGTGATCCTTTTGCCCGTGAGCCCGATGAACCTGCCCGAAATCCACGAATTCCTCGGCTGCCGCACCCCCGACGCCTGGGTCCAGGCCGCGTTGGCCGATCAGCACACCCTGCTGATCGACCACAAGAACTGCGAATTCAAAGCCGCGAGCACCGCCCTCAGCCTGATCGCCAAGTACCACGCCCACGTGGACCTGATCAGCATGATGTCGCGCCTGGCCCGTGAAGAGCTGGTGCACCACGAACAGGTCATGCGCCTGATCAAAAAGCGCAAGATCGAGCTGCGCCAACTGCATGCCGGCCGTTATGCCTCGGGTTTGCGCAAGGTTGTGCGCAGCCACGAGCCGGTCAAGCTGGTGGACACGCTGGTGGTCGGCGCCTTTATCGAGGCGCGCAGTTGCGAGCGTTTCGAAGCCCTGGTGCCGCATTTGGACGAAGAACTCGGCAAGTTCTACTTCGGTTTGCTCAAAAGCGAGGCCCGGCACTTCCAGGGTTACCTGAAGCTTGCCTACCAGTACGGCGACGCCAAGGACATCGCCCAGGTGATAGAACGGGTGCGCGCCGCCGAGCAGGAACTGATCCAGTCACCCGACATCGAGTTCCGCTTTCACAGTGGCGTGCCAGCCTGAGGCGACGGCCACGCCGATCAGCGCGGTGATCCCGGCCAGCAGCAGGATCACCGTTTGCGTGCCCAGCGGCGCCGCCAGCACGGCGATCAACAGGCCCGCCAGCGGCTGCGCCAGGTTATTGAGCAAGGTGATCACGCCCACTGTCTTGCCGAAGTCCTGCACCGGAATCACCCGCTGGCGGGTGCTGCGCATGTACACATTGAACATCTTGTCGAAGCCGGTGATCAGCAGGAACCCCAGGGTGTAAGCCCACAGGTTAGGGCTGACGGCCATGACCAGTGCCCCCGCCGCGATCATTGAATAAGACAGCCCGCCGAGCAGCTTCAACGGCAGGCTGGAACGCGCCAAGTAAAACAGAATAACGATGGTCACCACTGCGCCCGCAGCCTGCAACAACGCATAGGCATCTTTGCCGGCGTCGAACAGGCCAGTGACCATGGCCGCAGACGTCGCCAGCGTGACTCCGATGATCAAGTTGACGCCCACCGCCAGGGCAATGACCCGCTTCAGTTCCGCCAGTTTGCGGATATGCCCGAAGGCAATGCGCAGCGGTTGCAGCCAGATATCCTGATGCTGCTCAAAGCTTTCCAGGCTGACCGTGGTGTTGCGCTGCCACACCAGCATCGCCAGGTCCGCCAGCACAAACAGCCCGGCAATGCCCGCCACCACCCACGGCCACGCCCACACCTCCAGCATCAGCGCCGCCACCAGTGGCCCCAGCACCAGGCCGCTCTGGTCGGCGATCTGTGAGTAGGACAAGGTCTTGGCATAGGTGTAATGCTTGAAGATATGCGGCATCACCACTTCGCGCGCCATGATGCCCTGGGTTGTCAGCACGCCGCACAGCGCCGACAGGATCACCAACCAATAGATGCCGTCGAACACGCCATACAACGCCACCGCCGCCACGCACGCCAATGCGCGGTAAACCTGGCTGATATGCAGAATGCGCACCGGCGAGAACTTGTCGCACAATGCACCGCACACCGGGAACGCCAGGTAACGCGGCAGTGACTCGACGAAGAACGCCAGCCCCGCCCACGACACACTGTTGGTGGTCTGGAACACGATCAGTGGCACGATAAATAACAGAATCTGGTCCGCCAGCCGCGACATGAACAGCGAGATAAAAAAAGCCAGGTAGTCCTTGCGCATGGTGCTCTCGTTTCAATCGATCAAAGCGTCAAGTGGGGTGCGTTGCCGCCGTAATTGCGCCCACGCGCAGGACGGCGAGATAAGCGGCAATGAGATCGATGCAGATCGGTGAATACAGGGCGACGCGATCGCCTGGTTGAACACCGCTGGCGACCAGCAGTCGGGCTATTTGTGTCGTTCTTGCTTGAAGCATTCCATAGCTGTAATGGACGGCATCGAGCGCAACAGCGCACTTGTGCGGGTGGCGGGAGGCGTTATGTTCGATGACCTCGTGATACAAAAGCATGGCGTGTACCTGTATTCAATAACACGCTTAAATAAAGACAGAACGGCTGTGTGAGAGCGGTTCGCTAAATTAAATAAAGGCTGTGTTTGAATAAAGCGCTGAGGTAAGCGCCAGGGGTAGCAATCGATAAAAGTTGCGGGTGCACAATATCAACTCCTTTGATATTTATTTTAATTATCTTCCATGACTTTCACCGCCAGGTGTCGCTGAAAAGTGCATGGATAGTTTCATTGGCGTTGTTGGGCTGTCAACGACGGCCGCGTCACTGTTTTGTCACTGTGTCGTGACAATTTAAGGCGTTTACTCAATAAATGTTAGTGTCGAAACTTCCGAAAATGACGTGAGTTATGGCTGTCAGAAAAATCACGATCTTTCTTGGGCAAGGCTGCGAACGCCGCGATTTGATACGTTAAAAACTCCGGGTGAAATGTTAAAAACCTTTAAAAACATGAAGGTTGTTCGAAAGCCCCACAGAAAGGCTTTTTTTGCCGCGCCCAGTACCTTTACAGGCCAGCTTGCCACCTATAATGCTCCCACTTCAATCCGCGCATCCACACTGAGAACTTATGGAAAACCTGGGTCTGGGCAAGGTCCTGCTCGTTGAGGACGATGAAAAGCTGGCAGGGCTGATCGCGCATTTCCTGTCGCAACATGGTTTCGAGGTGCGCGTGGTGCACCGGGGTGATGAAGCCTTGGCGGCGTTTCTCGACTTCAAGCCGAAAATTGTGGTGCTCGACCTGATGCTGCCGGGCCAGAGCGGGCTGCACGTGTGCCGGGGGATTCGCAGCGTGTCCGACACGCCCATCGTCATCCTCACCGCCAAGGAAGACGACCTGGACCACATCCTGGGCCTGGAGTCGGGCGCCGATGACTACGTGATCAAACCGATCAAGCCGCCGGTATTGCTAGCCCGCCTGCGCGCGCTGCAGCGCCGCCAGGTGCCGGAGCCCACGGTGCGCGGTGCGCTGGAGTTCGGCCGCTTGTCGATTGATCGCAGTTGCCGGGGCGTCAGCCTGGGCGGTGAGGCCATCGACCTCACCACCATGGAGTTCGAGTTGCTGTGGCTGCTGGCCAGTCACTCTGGAACCATCCTTTCGCGCGACGACATTCTCAACCGCATGCGCGGTATTGCCTTCGACGGCCTGAACCGCAGTGTCGACGTATACATCAGCAAATTGCGCAGCAAGCTCAATGACAACCCGCGCGAACCGGTGTGCATCAAGACCATCTGGGGCAAGGGATATCTGTTCAATCCGTTTGCGTGGGAGGTTTAGATGCTGCGCCTGTTTCTGCGCCTGTATGTGATCCTGGCGCTGGGGTTGGCCGGGGCAATCTGGCTGGTCAACTACACCTTCGATGAGTTATTGCCCGAGGCCAACGAGGTTTATAACCGTGAAGCCTTGCGCGGGCCGGCCTATGGCCTGGTCGAGCAACTGCGCCCGGTGCAGGGGGCGGCCCGCGATGCGCGCCTGGCTGAGCTGCAACCCCATTATGGTTTGCGCCTCAAGCTGGTGCCGCGCGACACGCTGGCGCTCAATGACCGCGAACAGCAACTGTTGGCGGGCGGCCAACTGGTGGTGCGCGGCGACTTCATGGAGTTCCTGACCACCATTGATGGCGGCCCGCAATTGTTGCAGATCAAGCTGCCGGAAGAGCCCAAATGGTTGTACCTGTGGGCCTATGGCTTCCTGGGGGTGAGCCTGGCCATCGTCCTGTATTTTTGGGTACGCCCGCATTGGCGCGACCTGGAGCATATCCGCCTGGCCGCGCAGCGTTTTGGCGATAACGACCTCGGCTCGCGCATCCTGCTGCCGCGCCGTTCCACCGTGCGTGAGCTGGCCGGGCACTTCAACCAGATGGCCGAGCGCATCGAAAGCCTGATCGCCAACCAGCGTGAACTGACCAACGCGGTGTCCCATGAGTTGCGCACACCGATTGCGCGCTTGTCGTTTGAGCTGGACCAACTCAAGCAACAGGCCGACCCACGCCAGAGCCGCGAATTGATCGCCGATATGTACGCCGACCTTGGCGAACTGGAAGAAATGGTGTCTGAGTTGTTGACCTATGCCAGCCTGGAGCGCGGCGCCACACAGGTCACCCGGGAAAATATCGAAGCGCATAGCTGGCTCGATAGTGTGATCGGCAGTGTGGCCCTGGAAGCTGAAGCCGCGGGTGTGCAGCTCTCGTTGCGCACCTGTGACGTCGACTTTATCCAGATCGAGCCGCGCTTTATGGCGCGCGCAGTGATCAACCTGCTGCGCAATGCCATTCGTTATGCCGAGCGCCGTGTAGAAGTGTCGCTGGTCAAGTTCGGCAATGGTTACGAAGTGCGGGTCAATGATGATGGCCCAGGTGTGCCGATGGAGGGCCGTTCCAAAATCTTCGAACCCTTCCTGCGCCTGGATGCCAGCCGCGATCGCCGCACCGGCGGCTTTGGCTTGGGCCTGGCGTTGGTCAAACGCGTCAGCCAGTGGCATGGCGGGCAGGTTGAAGTGCTGGACTCGGAGTGGGGCGGGGCGTCGTTTCGGATGACGTGGGCGTATGGCGAGTAGGCGGTTGCCGGCGGTCGCGGGCAGCCGCCAAAGGCTTTAAGGTGCCCCGAACCGTACCAGCATGCGCTGGCCCACACGCAGTGACGCAGGTGCAGGTTGTTCGAACGCTACTATGCATTCCACGGTACGCATATTGGCTCGTGCCTGTGGGTCGCCTTCAAGCGTGCTGTTACCCAGCACGGAGCTGATACGCACCACATGACCGGACAGCGACGGTTGGTCGTTGCCGTTTTCGGTCGATATATCGGCTTTCATACCGGCGTGGACCTGCGCAATAAACGACTCGTTGAGCTCGGCTCGCACGATGCGTACCTCGTTCGGCAGCAACACGAAGGCAGGCCCTGACTCCGATGAAACGGTAGCGCCAGGTTGGGTCAGGCGCCGCACGACTTCGGCGTCCGCCGGTGCATAGAGGTTGCGCTGGGTCAGTTCGTAGCGCGCACCGGTGAGTGTTCTTGTGGCGGCTTCGAGGTGTCCTTGGTTTTTTTCAATAGCGTCGCGCAGTTGCTCGGCGGCCTCGCGCGCATCATCGGCACTCTGGCCATCTGCGGCTCCAGCCGCGGCCGCCTTTGACAGGCGCGTGGCTTTCTGGTCGGCAAAGTTGAACTGTCTTTGCAGGTGCCTGGCGTGCACTTGAGCCTGTTGTTGGTCGGCAAGCGCGGCACTTACGGCCAGGCGCGCCTGTTCGCTGTCCAGGGAGGCGAGCAGTTGGCCTTTTTTTACAGAATCACCTTCTTTGACTTTGATCTCGGCCACCACGCCATCGCGGGCAAACTGCAGGTTGAGCAGGCCACCCTCGACATCGACGCGGCCGCGAGCCACTGCCAGGTAAGTCGGCGACGAGGCCGTGGCTTGAGCCGGCGTATCCTCCCGTGAACAGCCGTTTAGGAGCAAACAGGCACTGAACAGGGTCAGCCAAGGGGAGAGGGAGCGGACATTCATACGCAGTGTTCCTGGGGGGCGGCAGGGCTGGCGGGCCGCAGGTGATGGTGGGAGTCGCTGATGATGCGGCCGTCTTCAATGGCCAATACACGGTCGGTGTGGCTGATCAAACGCGGGTCGTGGCTGACGCACAGCACCGTAGTGCCGCGTTCACGGGCGATACGGTGCAAGATATCGATCACGATCTGGCCGTTGGCCGCGTCCAGGGCGCTGGTGGGTTCGTCTGCGAACAGCAACTCGGGCGCCTTCGCCACGGCGCGGGCGATAGCCACCCGTTGTTTTTCTCCCCCGGACAGCGCGGCCGGGCGCAAGGCCATGCGCGAACCGAGGCCTACATCTTCCAGAGCCTGAGTCGCGCGCCTGCGCACTTCCTGCGAAGTGAGCCCGAGGTAACTCAGGGGCAACTCGACCTGTTGCAAGGCCGTCAGCGCCGGGAACAGATTGAAGCCTTGGAATATGAAACCCGTGTGATGCAGTCGAAAATGCTCCAGCGCCCGTGGGGCAAGCGTTCCCAGGCTTTGCCCGAGGGCCTCCACACGGCCTTGGTCGGGTTGCTGCAAGCCGCTGAGAATCGCCAGCAGCGTGCTTTTTCCGCAACCGGATGGCCCCGCGATCAGGGTCAGTTCCGCGGGCCTTATTGCCAGGGTGATGTCGTGCAGTACAGGGGTCATAACCTGGCCTGATACAAATGCCTTGCCGATGCCAGTGGCATGCAGGGTGAAGGATGTGGTCATCGTGGGTTCTATCTCAAAAGGCTTGCTGGGTCGGCATGACGCAATGAGTGCATCGCGGCCAGGCCGGAAACCAGGGCCAGGGTCATGTTCAAGAGCAGGCAGGCCAGGGCTGCGACGGGGGAAAGAGTCATCGGAACGTTGTAGTAATGCGCCAGGGCGAAGAACAGACCGGTCAGCCCAGTGCTGCCCAGCAAGCCCAGGGCGCCCACCCAGAACGCTTGTTCCATCACGACTTTGCGCAGAGACGTGACGCCGACGCCGAGGGCGTTAAGGGTTGCGTATTCGCGGATCGATCCAATCACGGCCGCCACCAGGGTCTGGCTGGTAATCACCGCCCCTACCAGGAACACGATCACTGCCAAAAACAACACACCCGCGCCGGCCCCGGTGTCGAACATCCAATGCATCTGCGAGCGGTAGCTGAACTGCGCTGCGGTCCACACCGCGTATTTGCCGAATGCCGGGCTGCCGTCGATGCGTGCTGCAACCGCGTCCGCCTGACTTGGGTCTCGGACCTTAGCCACCCAGTAGGTTATGCGATCTGTATCGGCGCTCGTATCCAGCTGGCGGGCCGTGGCTAACGATGCAATCACGTTAACCCCACCCAGTGCGCGTAATCCGCTGATGACGCCGACTACATGCACCCGGTGGCCGTTGATAGTGGCCGCGTTTCCAGGATCAAGGCCCAGGCTGTCGAGGTCGGCGCGGTCAACGATGACCGCTCCCGGTTCATTCAGGCGTGCCCGCAACGAGCCGGGCAGTAAGCGGGCGAACATCAAACCTTGTGGGTCTGCGTCGATACCGGAAACAAATACCGAGACTCCACCTGTGTCCTGGGTACCCCGCCAGTCAGCATCCACCCAGCGGTAGGGCTCGACCCTGAGGACATCGGGGTCCATGCGTATACGCATCTCTACACCGGCATCGATCGGTCGACCCAGGTTGACGCTTTGGGTGCCGGGATAGCCCACCCAAAGGTCGGCGCGCGAGCCGGTGACGTACACACTGGCGCTGCTGAAGATACCCAGTACCAACGCGGTCTGAAGCAGTTGCAGCAGCCCTGCGAAGCCCACTGCAATAATCGCTGGCAGGAAGCGCCGCCATTCATGGATCAGCGTCAGGCGTGCAAGCGCAACCATCAGTCAGTCTCCTTATGGCGCGTGGCTGTCTGAGGTGCAGCGCTTGGCAACGGTGCGCCGCCGAGTGCCTTGTAGAGTGCGACGTAGGCAATGGCACGCTCGGTGCCGGCCCGGTCGACTTGTTGCTGCGCATGCAGTGTCTGAACCTGCGCTTCTACCAGGTCCAATGGACTCAAGAGCTTCAACGCTGCCCGTTGTTGCAGTGCGCCAAGCTGGGTTTGCCTGGCGGCATAGGCCTGACGGGACAATTGTTCGCGTGCACGTAATTGCTCCAGGTCACCCAAGGCGTTTTCGACTTCGGCAACCCCCTCCAGCACCGCTTGGCGATACCCGAGGACGGCGGCCTGCAGATGGTGGTCCTTGGCTTTCGCAGCCGCCACGCGCAGGCCCCAGTCGAACAAGGGAATACTGATGCCGGGGCCCGCCGAGAAGATGCTGTTGCCATTGGGGGTATTGTTGCGGTTGCTGGCGATATTGAGCGACCACTGCAGTGAGGTGCCGAAGCTGATGTGCGGGTAAATATCGGCCTGGCTCATGCCCAGCTCACCGGCGGCGATAATCACCGAGGCTTCGGCGCCGGCAATTTCCGGGCGGGTGCGCAACAGGTCTGTGGGAACGCTATTGAGCTGCCAGTCACCGAGCGTCGGTAGCCGCCCCGGTTGCAGCCAAAGAGGGTCGGGCGCGCTCTGGCCCAACAATAATGCCAATTGCTGCGCGCTGCGGTTTGTCCGCTGGTGCACGCGCGTCAGCGCCATTTCAGCGAGGGCCAGTTCAGCCTGTGCAGCGGCAACGTCTGCGCAGGAGGCCAGTGCGAGCTGTTCCCGGGCGCGCAGCCGTGCCAGTTTTCCATGGCCAACTTCGCGCAGGGTTGCAAGGGTCTGCTCCGTTTGTTGGGCTGCTCGCAATTCGATCCAGCGCCGGCTGACTTCAGCCACCAATGAAACTTGTAGGGTGCGCAGGTTGTTATCCGCCAATGCCTGGTTCCCTTGGGCGAGGCGCTCGGCACTTTGTTGCATGCCAAACAATGGCAACTCCCAGACCGAATCGAAGCCGATCAGGAAATAAGAAGTACTGGTATCAGGGCTGACGGCATCCTTGGTTTTTATACTCAGCGAGGGCAGGTAAGGGGACTGCGCGTGCTGGCTCATAATCCGGATGGCGCGCAAGCGCTCCACCGCTACGGCGACGTTCAGGTTGTTTTGCAGTGCACGATCCACCAACGCATTGAGCTGGGGGTCGTTGAATGCATGCCACCATTGGTTCAGGTCGGGTTGGGGCGGCGCAAGAGAAGGTTGGACGTTGCGCCATTGCTCCGGTGTAGACGGTTTCAATACCGGCAGGGGGGCTGTTGAGCATCCTGCAAGCGCCATTGACACTAACGAGAGTGCGCATAGCGATCGAAAGGCATGCGATCGGTTAAGAGGCTTGATGGTCGTTCCCCGGTTAAATACGGATACTGCGGTATTCATGCGATGGGCGCGTTGGTCGGCGCGCCAATGCACGATGTCACTGATCGGTTGATATTGAATGAAGCGTTCGAGCACCAACGTAGCGGCAGGGGGTGTTCAGTTCTGTTGGTAAATTGTATTGGTGCGCAATGATGGCTTTTGCTTCAGCCCAGGTTCAGAAACTCAAGGGTTTATCTCGCGATTGCGTGCGTTTGAAGGAGTAACCCGAAGCGCTGAGTCCGTTTACCTGGCGGCTTACCGTGTCGCCCAGGCCGTAGCCGTTGCCGGCCAGCACCGCGTGGGCGTTGTCGACGGGAAGCAGGATGTAGTCGGTGAGCGGCTCGTTGTGCAATTGGCCGCGAATCACCAGAAAGCCTTCTTCCAGGCGCACGCTGATACCGCTCAACGGCGCGTCGGGTTCGTGGGTGTTAAGCACCTGGTAGGTGCCGATGGTGTTGGCCCACGCCAGCGGCAGCGGCGGCGGGTCGATGCGCTCGCCGATGGCCAGGCGTTGGCCATGGCTGCGGGCCGTGAGTACTTGGCGGCCCTGCACCGTGACCACGTCCAGCTGCACGCGGCCCAGCTCACCCAAGTCCTTGAGCCAAAAGCCAAGGACTTTTTTCTGCGCGCGCAGCCAGCCGTGTTCGTCGCGCAACAACTCGAAGTCAAACCCGGCCAGCTCACCGCTCAGTCGATCGCCCTCATCCTTGACCCGGAATACGCCCCAGGCCGTGGCATAAAACCCGGCCAGGCGCTTTCGGTCGACGGCGGCGGGCACCTGGCGCAACTTGAGCCCATGGCTGGGCGCCTGGCAGTCGTCGGCGCACACGGACTGCCCGGTTTGCGCCTGGAACATCAGGCGCAGGGTCTCGGTGGCCAGGCGCGCGACCAGTTCTTCGGCGTTGCTGTCATTGGCCATGATGATCACCGCCAACTGCTGGTCTGGCAGTACGCTCAGCTGCGCGGCAAAATCATCGCCGCCGCCACTGTGCTGGTAAGTGCGCACGCCGGGGGCGACGGGTTCATCGCCGCAGGGCGCCAGGAACCAGCCCAGGCCCATCTGGCAATCGAAGTCCAGGGCATTGCCGGTGTTTTGCTGGGTGAACATCTGATCAATCGACGGGCTCTCAAGCACACGGTTGCCCTTATAGAGACCGTGGGCAAACAGCATCTGCACATAATGGCTAAGGTCTTTGGGGCTGGCCCACAAGCCGCCGGCGGCAAGGTCACGCACCTGTGCATCGGTACTTGCCACGCCGTCTTCGTAGCCCAGGGCGCGAAAGCTCAATTGCGTGCCGGTGCCGACAAAACTCGACTGGTTCATCTCCAGGGGCTTGAGCAGGCGGCTTTGCAGTTGGGCTTCAAAACTCTTGCCGCTGCTGCGCTCGATGGCCGCACCGACCAGCGAATAACCGAGGTTGGAATACGCCACCTGCGAGCCCGGCGGGCTGCTCAGCCATACACCCGACACCCGCATCGGCATCTGGCCCATGGCGTAGGTGCTGCGCACGTCGCGCAGGTGCTCGCTGGGCAAGCCGGATTGATGGCTGAGCAGGCGGCGCAGGGTGATGTCGCGGTCGGCGGCGGCCTGGTCAGTGTGAAAGCGCGAACGCACGTAGAATTCGCGCAAGGTCTGCTGGATCGGCGCGTCGAGGGCCAGGCGCTGTTGGTCGACCAACTGCATGGCCGCTGTGGCCGTCAGTAACTTGGAAATGCCGCCGGCGCGAAACGCCGTGTTGGCGGTCACCGGCACACCCTGGGCCTTGTCGGCCAGGCCAAAGCCGCGCGCCCAGATCAGCTCCTGGCCATTGACCAGCGCAATCGACAAACCGGGCACATTCTCGCGGGCCAGGTCCTTGGGGATGCGCGCTTGCAGGTAACGGATGATCGCGCCGTAATCGCCCTTGGGAATCGCGGGCGGGGCAGGCGGCTGCACGTGGCAGCCGAGCGTGCCGAGCAGGCAACCCCATAACGGAATACCGCGCAATGTGCGAAACATGAAGAGCACCCGAATGGTGGTTTGGATGCTCGAATGCTAAGGCGATGCTGGCCAACAATCTTTGAGAGCTTTGTCGAGAAACTGTCAAAGAGTGTTAACGCGCGAGCCCCAAACGCTCATGCCACTGGGCGATAGATTCTTCGGGGTACTCGTCGAACTGCAAATCGCCTTTGTGCACACTGACTTCGACCCACGGCACCTTCGAGCCGAGCATCAGGTGCGTGTGCTCGGGCGGCACCGGCAATGGCGTGTCGATGGCTGAAGCAAACGGGTGAATCAGCTCTGGCCATTCGGGGCTGAACAGCCACAAGGCGCTGCCGCATTGCGAGCAAAAATGCCGTTCGGCAGTGCTCGCATGCGCGCGGCTGGCGCCTTCGGGCTTGAGCCTGGCGTGGTAGACCGAGATCAGCTTGCGCCCGCGTACCTTCAAACTCTTGGCGTCGCCGCCCAGGTTGATCGCATAACCGCCGCCGCCTTGGGTCTTGCGGCAGATCGAGCAATAGCAACGCTGGTACGGGTAGGGATGCTGGCTGTTCAGGCTGAATGTTACGGCGCCGCAATGGCAGGATCCTTCGAGTTGCATGGGCTGGCTCCTCTAAGAGTGTGTAACAACACTTTGCTAATACCTTAGCCTCAGGCAAGATTCTCTGCTTTGGTTTCAGGGAAGACACCCATGATTGCTCAGTTGCAAAGCGCTGCCACGCAAATCCGCCACGCTGTGCGCAAGGCGACCGAAGGATTGATCGGGCGCGAGCAATTGGCCGAGCTGATTGTGCTGGCGGCGGTCGCCCAAGAGCACATTCTGGTGATCGGCCCGCCTGGCACGGCCAAGAGCGCCGTGGTACGCCGTGTGGCGCAGTCCATGGGTGGGCGTTACTTCGAATACTTGCTGGGGCGCTTCACTGAGCCGTCGGAGCTTTTTGGTGCCGTAGACCTGAAGAAATTGCGTGAAGGCACGGTGGAAACCGACGTCAGCGGCATGCTGCCAGAGGCCGATATCGTGTTTCTCGATGAAGTCTTCCTGGGCTCGACCGCCATTCTCAATACCTTGCTGGGCGTGCTCAACGAGCGTCGCTTTCGCCGGGGTCATACTCAAATTCAATGTCCGCTGCGTGTGTGTGTCGGCGCGGCCAACGGTTTGCCGGACGATGAGGCACTGGCGGCGTTTGGCGACCGCTTCCTGTTGCACCTGTTCGTCGATTCGGTGCCGGACAATCAACTGGAAGCCATGCTGGCGGGCGGTTGGCAGTCGGAGCAGCGCCCGGTGCAACAGTTACTGGGTCTGGCCCAGTTGGATACGCTGAGCCAAGCCCTGAAAAACGTCGACCTGGGCGCGGTGCGTCCAGCCCTGGCCCAGGCGATTCGGCGCCTGCGCGAAGCCGGCATAGCGTTATCGGACCGCCGTATCGTCAAGTCTCAACGGCTGATCGCGGCCGCCGCGTTGCTGGGCGGGCGGCTGGAAGCCAGCGACGCGGATCTATGGCCCCTGCTGTATGTGCTGCCCACTAAAGAGACTCAGCAGCATGGCCGCGAGGTGCTGCGCGACCTGTTTGCCGCGTCCAGCAACAGCCATTTGTTCAGTGCGGTCGAAGAGGCCACCTTGCAACCGATGTCGCGCTTGAATCGCTTGCTGGAAACTGCGCAAGACTACCTGGCCCGCAGCGAGCCGCCCGACAGCCCGGTCCTCGAAGGGCTGCTGCGCGAGATCGACGCCAACTTCAATAGCGAGACAATGCCGGAAACCTTGCAGCAGGTACGCGGGCAACTGTCCCGAATGCTGACGCCATGAGTGCAGACCACTACGCCTGGACCTGGCGCCCAAGGCCGGTGCCTGCCGAGCCACAAGCAGCCGTCGGATGGGGCGACGCCGCGCGCCGCTTGCTTGCGCGCTTGCTGCTGCTCGCAGATGAACAGGCTGCCCGCTTGCACGCTACCGCCAATGGCGATGTATTGGTCGTCACTGGGGCGGTGGCGGATTTGCCGTGGGTCGACGGTGTCGAATACGCCGCAGTACACCCCGGCGCGCCTGGCGTATGGCTGCCCACCAGTTGGGAGCCGACAGTGCCGGTAGACTTGCTCGGCCAGACGCTGTCGGCACGTTTCAAGCGCTCGCCCTTGCTGTTGTGGCGCGAACCGCAAGTTGTAGTGCCGTTGGATCGCCTGTTGCCGGTGACGGTTGAACACCTTCAGCGCATCGCGACGAATTGGGGCACCCGCCATGCAACTGCCTGAAGCCTTGCAACCCTGGCGCCAGTGGCTGGAGTGGTTTGCGCCGCAGCACCTGCCGCTGTTCGCCGACTTGCTTGGGCGGCTTAACCCGGTGCTGGGGCCACTGCGCGGTAGGCAGCAAGGCGGGGTGCCTGAGCCGGATGGCGTGGGCGATCTGCAACGCCGTGGGCCTTACGAGCGCCTGCTTTCCAGCGAATGGCTGCTGGCCGATGAAGTGCCGGATGAGTTTATGCGCAGGGCTGTCGGCGGCGAGCATATGTTCCTGGCGCCGCAGTACCGCGCCCGTGAAGCCAACCGCCTGATTGTCGTGCTGTTCGACGCCGGCCCGTTGCAATGGGGCGCCGCGCGGCTGGTGCATATCGCCTTGCTGATGCTGCTGGCCCGGCGTGCCGAGGAGGCAGGGGCGCAGTTGCGTTGGGGGATCCTGCAAGGCGCGCCGCTGCTGCATGAGTTCGATAGCGCGGGGCAGCTCAAGCAACTGCTCAGGGCGCGCACCTATGAAAGTGTCGCCCCGGCGCACTGGCAAGCCTGGCAGGAATGGCTGGCCACGCAGGGTGAGACGTTGGGTGAGTGCTGGACAGTCGGGCAACGCTTGCCCAAGGACACGACCAAGACCTGTACGCACCGGGTGCAGGTGCAGCGCAGCCTGGATGGGCACAGCCTGTCATTCGAGTTGCAAGCCGGTTCTGTGCGGCGCGTGCTGTTGCCTATGCCGGATGAGGCGCACGCGGTGCAACTGCTCAAAGGCCAGTTCGACGATGAAGTCCAGGCGCCGCCGCCGAATCTCGCACGTGCGGTGCCACGCGTAGCCTTGACCTTGCCGCCGGTAATCTCCAGCGCCGGTAACTATGTGGCGCTGCGCCTGCTCGATGAGGCGGGCATGGTGGTGATCAAGCTGCCGCACAAAAACCAGAAAAAGTCGCTGGAGGTTCGACGCCGTCTGTGGGGCAAGCATCAGCGCGTATTGAGCACCACCTTTCACCACCGCAGCCTCGGTGCCGTGTTGAGCGACAACGACAGCCTGACGTTCTGGAACATTCCCGGTATGCCCACCGTCGACAAGCCCGCCCGTGAACAGCTGCAACTGCCACCGGGCACCGCGACGTTCCTGCCGAGTGTCTGGCTGCACAGTCAGAACGCCGTGCGTGTGTACTTGCTCGACAGCCAGGGGCGGCTTGCCTATTGGAAGTCGCGTCAACTTTGCCAGGTGGCGGATGACGTGATGAGCCTGTTGCAGGTCGACCCCTTGACCATCGCTTATGCGCGCAGAGAAGGCGGGCAGATTGTCGCGTATTCCGGGTCTGCTGACGGTTTACGCGCCAATGGTCATGCGGTCGGCTCGGCAGCGGGCGTCAGCCAGGTATTGTTGGCTGCCAACTTTTACTGGCGCCAGTACTGCGGTGGTTGCGCGCTGCTGACCACCGAGGACGGCTACCAGAGTTGGCGCCTGGTGACCCATGAAAGCTTTCCGGCGAAACACGAACAGATCGACTTGGCGCCCGGTTGGAAAGCCATCGGCCTGCACTATACGTACGCCCAACGGCCGGCTTACTCACTGGTGCTGCTGGGGCCGAACCAGCACAGCGTCGGGCTGTACGCCGAGGGGCAACAGCGCACGTTGTTCACCACCTCGGCGCCAATTGCCCGCGCGAGCTTTTGCCCCATGAGCGGCTTGATCGCCGTACTGACCACTGACCGCGAATTACTGGTTTACTCGGTTTGCGAGCGCTCCATGCGTTTGCAAGTGATGTGCAACCAGGCTCCGCAGCTCACCCAGGAAGCTGCCAATGCATGAGCCAGAACGGATGCTGATTCGCCGCCCGGTACTCACCGGGCACCAACAGATTGACGGCCTATGGTTTGCCGCCGAGCGTTTTGATGAGAGCGAGCGCAGGCGCCTGATCCTCAAGTATTGGCAAGTCGACGCGCGTGCCTACCGTTTTGCCGACGGCGACTTGCTGCAGTTCCACACACCTTGCCCGGTACACTGCGAAAGCCTGCACGGCTGGCCGCTGATCCGCCAGGGCCTGGGCTTGTCGTCTGCCGCGCTGCACCCTGAGGAATTGCGCGGGCTGCCCGTTGCCGACTTGTGGCTGGTGCGCGGCAGCCAGATCCATGCATTGCAGTTGCGCGATGCACACGTGCTGACGCCTGGGCTGTGGCTCGACATCAGTACCTACACGCTGCTCGACACCTTTGACTGCCATACCCCGTTGCCGGCAACGCTGCCGGAGGCGGTGGTCACCGACCTGCGTGAAATCCTCGGTGGGCCACTGGAGCCCGTCAGCCCGGAGCGCGAAGCAATCATGCAAGCACTGCTGGAGCGCCCGCGTCACACGTCGAGTAAAGGGACTGGCGCCAGCGCGGCGTCTGCGCAAAACAACGCAAACAGCGCCCGCGAAGTCTCTTCCCCGGTGCTGAAAATCGTGATCGGCCTGGTACTGCTGGGTGGGCTGGTCCGCCTCTTCGGCCAGAGCGAGCCCGCCGCGCTGTTGGCCGAGCACACACAGTCCTTCGGCGGCATGCTCCTGGGCGCCGTGATCTGGATGGTGGTGATCACCGCGTTGTTGTACGGGTTGAACCGCTTCCTGCACCGTGGCGCGTCTGCCCCCGCCCAAGCGGCGCCCCGGCCGGTGGCTCGCGCACCCGCTAACCCAGGCATCGCTGCGCGTGCCACCCCGCGCAGTTATAAACCTGCCGCGTGGCGCCGTTTGTTGACCCGGCTGACCCAGCATTCCCAGCTGTCCAAACTGTATGGCAAACGCCAGGCCGCCTACATGCAGCGCATGTTGGAGATGTTCGAAGACGGCAATTTCGAAGAAGCCTTGCGCCACGCGATCCCCTTGAACGGCGCTGCCTCCAGCGGTGAACAGAGCTTTGGTACGCCACAGCGCCGCGAGGATTTGAGCCTCAGCCAAAAGGCTGGCCCCGCGCGCTCGATGCTGTTTGAAGACGACTTGACCGAGCATTTGCGCCAGGTGTATCGCCAGACTTTTGAACGCCTGGACCGTGCCGGTCGTATCGAGGAAGCGGTGTTTGTCCTTGCCGAATTGCTCAAGGAGCATCAGCAAGCTCTCGATTACCTGGAGAAACACGCGCGCTATCAGCAGGCCGCTGACCTGGCCCTGGCGTGGGACATGCCGCCTGCGGTGATCGTGCGCTTGCTGTGCCTGGCCGAGCAGTGGCAGCGCGCCGTGCTGGTGGCGCGGCGCGACAATGCGTTTGCTGACGCCGTGGTGATGCTCCAGGCCAAGTCGCCGGAAGCCGCCGACCGCTTGCGCCTGGAATGGGCCGAGTCGTTGATCGCCAAAGGCCTGTGGTTGCAAGCCGTCGATGTTATTTGGAGCCTGCCTGCAGAGCGCCCACGCGCCGCGCAATGGCTGCTCAACGCCGAGGCTGCCGGCGGGCGCTTGGGCATTGAGGCGCTGGTTAAACGCGCGGTCCTGTTGCCCGAAACGCTGCACGCTTACGGGCCGTGGGTCGAGCAATTGCGTGACGACCCCGCGCGCGCCGGGGAACGCGCCGCCCTGGCGCAGGCGTTGTTGCAACACAAGGCACACACCACCGCCTTGGCCTGGCTGGCAGGTGCCACTGTGCACGCGATTCTGGCCGATCAATTCAGCGATCAAGGCCAACTGACCCATAACCAGTTACAAGCGCTGGTCAAGATGAGTCGCGATAAAGCGCTTCAGGCGGACTTGCCGGGCCAAGCCCTGAAGCGTACGCCTGTGGTCTCACTGGAGCACTTGGGCGACACCCGCAAGTGGGCTGCGCCGGCGGCTGGCAGCCGGCCGATTTTCGACGCGGCGCCGCTGGAAGACCAGCGTTACCTGGTGGCGCTGGGCGAGTCGGGTGTGATGGTGGTGGATGCGGCGGGCACAACGTTGTTTCACTTTGCTGTACCGGCGCAGAAAATCGTGATTGCCCATAGCCGACAGGTTGCGTTGGTGCTGATCTGGCGGGGGAATGTATGGCGCGTGAGCAAACTGGACCTGGTCAATCGTGTCGCCAAAGACCTCGGTATGCTGGCCATGGATGTCTTTGCACACGCGTTTGATGGCAGCAACTGGACCATCGGCAAAGGCCCGCAGTTGCGCGTGGTGGATGTTGACCGTGGCTTTGAAACGCTCTGGCATGTGAGTGATCTACCGGAGTCGGTGCGTGCCATCAAGGTGGATGAACACAATGAATACCTGTGGCTGTCGGCGCCGGGCGGGTGCCTGATGCTGTGGCATTATCGTCTGCCGGAGCGGCGTTTGGTCAGCCGCGAAAGCGCGTTTGACATCGTCGCGACGGACTTCCAGGTTCCCAGTGCCACCGCTGAATCGGCGCAGTATCGGATCAAGCACGACTATGGAACACCCACGCTGATACTGAAGCAGCACGGGGTTCGAAAGCGCTACCGACTGCCTGGCAACTTACCGGAAGAAGAATGGGATGAGTCCGTCAGCCCGTTTCTATTTGAGGACTGGTTGCTGATCAGTTATCGGGTTGAGGAGCACGACACCTGCTGGCACGTGATCCACCGTGCCAGCGATCGGCTTTGCGTCACGTTGCACTGGCCGCAATCGCCGGCCCAGCTTCGCCGCCTCGGGTCTGATCTGTTGCTGTTCGATGGGCAGGGCCGGCTGAGCCATATCAATATTGATAACGCCAGCCAGCGCAACATCAGCCTGCACTGAGTGTGTCCGGCATCAAGGTGGCGATCAACGCCCGAATGGTGCCGGGCAATGCCTCAAGCTCGCGCACCAGGATACTGCGTTCGCGAATCGCCCATGGCTCATCGAGCTTCACCGTCACCAACTGCATGGTCCTGCTGTGCCGCACGGCGGCGGATTCGGGAATGATGCCGATGCCCACGCCGGCCTCGACCATTCGGCAGATCGCTTCGAAGCTCGACACCTGAATGCGCAGCGACAACTGCTTGCCCAGGCGATCGACGTGTTCACGCAAAAAACTCAATAACGTGCTGCCTTCATGCAGGCCGATGTGCTGGTAGGCCAGGGTTTGCTCCAGCGTCACCGAAGACTGGTCGGCCAATGGGTGGCCCACGGGCACCATCAACACCAATTCATCGGTGCTGAAATGCAACACCTGCAAACCTGCTGCCTCAACCGGCCCGGCAATGATGCCCATGTCGCTGGTGCCATCAAGCACGCCACGTACGATGTCGCGGGATAAACGCTCTTGCAGGTCGACGGTCACGCCCGGGCGCTGGGACAGGAAGCCCGCCAGCACCTCCGGCAGAAACTCGGTCACCGCCGTGGTGTTGGCGAAGATGCGGATATGCCCGGCCGAATCCACGCCGTATTGGGTGAACTCGCTTTTAAGGTAATCCACCTGGCGCATGATCAGACGCGCATGGTGCAGCAGCCGCTCGCCCGCCGGGGTGATCTCCACGCCACGGCTGTCGCGGTACAGCAGGCGCGTATCCAGCTGGCCTTCCAACGCCTTGATCCGCGCACTGGCGGCGGCCGGCGAGAGGAACGCACGCTTGGCGCCCTGGGTGAGGCTGGGGGATTCGGCGATGTGGATAAACAGGCGCAGGTCGGCGAGATCGAAATGCATGCAAACCCCTATTTTGGCAACGGTGAGGTTCAAGTGTGGGAGCTGGCTTGTTGTGGCGAGCAAGCTTGCTTGCGCTGGGGTGCGAAGCGCCCCCAAAAAGCCGGAGACTGCTGCGCAGTCAACGGGAGCAAGCTCCCTCGCCACAACAAGCCAGCTCCCACAGGGGATGGAGTGGTACTCATGGCTAGCGTTCAGCATAACCGAACGCTGGTTTATTGAAATGCAAATTCTCAGAACGGGCAGGCGCTTGCATGATCCGGGGCAGACACTCACTGCCCGAGGACCTGCACCCGATGAGCGCCACTGACTGGATCGGCCGAAGCGAGACTGCCCACGACCACCTGAGCCTTAACCTGCTCAAACGCATTGCTGCTACTTTTGGCGAAGCTGTGCCGGAACAGGGTGCCGATTTGCCGCCGCTGTGGCAGTGGTGTTTTTTCCAGGACCCGCTGCCGGAATCGGCCTTGGGCACCGATGGCCACCCGGCCCGTGGCGGGTTCCTGCCGCCCGCTGATAACCGCAATCGCATGTGGGCCGGTGGGCGCATCGAGTTCGTGCATGCCTTGCGCGCGGGTGAGGCGGCGACCCGCGTGTCGACCATCACCCAGGTCGAAGAAAAGACCGGGCGAACCGGCTCGCTGTTGTTTGTCACCGTGCGTCATGACTATTCCCAGGACGGTCGCCTGGCGATCCGCGAAGAACAGGACATCGTTTACCGCGAACCGACGCCGCCCAAACAGGGCAGTGGCGACGCCTTGCCCGAAGGCGAATGGCAGGCATCGATCAGCCCCACGCCAACCTTGCTGTTTCGTTACAGCGCCGTGACCTTCAACGGCCACCGCATCCACTACGACTACCCGTATGTCACCGACACCGAAGGCTATTCAGGCCTAGTGGTGCACGGCCCGCTGATCGCTACCTTGAGCCTGCGCGCGTTTTGCCGCGCCCATCCCGACGCGACCCTGCGCCGTTTTGCCTATCGCGGTGTTCGCCCACTGATTGCACCGCAGCCATTTGTGGTCGGTGGGCGCGTGACCGAAACCGGTGTGGCGCAGTTGTGGGCGGGCAACGCCGGTGGCCTGGCGCAGACCGCTCAGGTCCACTTCGAATAATCCAGGAACAACAGGCGGAGAGCCGTTAATGAACCCCAATGACAACGAAGAACTCAATGCCATCCGTGAAGGCGTGCGCGCCTTGTGCGCCGAGTTCGACGCGGCGTACTGGCGCAGGATCGACGAACAAAAAGGCTTCCCCGAAACCTTTGTCAAAGCCCTGACCGACGCCGGCTGGCTGTCGGCGATGATCCCTGAAGAATACGGCGGCTCTGGCCTGGGCCTGGCCGAAGCCTCGGTGATCCTCGAAGAAGTCAACCGTTGCGGTGGTAACTCCGGCACCGTGCACGGCCAGATGTACAACATGTTCACCTTGCTGCGCCACGGCAGCGAAGCGCAAAAAAGCTTCTACCTGCCCAAGCTCGCCAGCGGCGAATTGCGCCTGCAATCGATGGGTGTGACCGAGCCCACCACCGGCACCGACACCACCAAAATCAAGACCACGGCGATCAAGCGTGGTGACAAGTATGTGATCAACGGCCAGAAAGTCTGGATCTCGCGCATTCAGCATTCCGATTTGATGATTCTGCTGGCGCGCACCACGCCGCTGGCCGAGGTGAAGAAGAAGTCTGAAGGCATGTCGATCTTCCTGGTCGACCTGCGCGAAGCCATCGGCACCGGCCTGACCGTGCAGCCCATCGCCAATATGGTCAACCACGAAACCAACGAACTGTTTTTCGACAACCTGGAGCTTCCCCTCGACAGCCTGATCGGCGAGGAGGGCAAAGGCTTTAAATACATCCTCGACGGCCTCAACGCCGAACGCACCCTGATCGCCGCCGAGTGCATCGGCGACGGTCGCTGGTTTATCGAAAAGGCCAGTGCCTACGCCCGCGACCGCGTGGTGTTTGGCCGTCCGATCGGGCAGAACCAGGGTGTGCAGTTCCCGATTGCCGAGGCGCATATCGAAATCGAAGCGGCGGACCTGATGCGCTGGCGTGCCTGCGAAGAATACGACAGCGGCAAGAATGCCGGGGCCAGCGCCAACATGGCCAAGTACCTGGCTGCCAAGGCGTCCTGGGAAGCGGCCAACGCCTGCCTGCAAACCCACGGCGGTTTCGGCTTTGCCTGTGAGTACGACGTAGAGCGCAAATTCCGCGAAACACGCCTGTACCAGGTGGCGCCGATCTCCACCAACCTGATCCTGTCCTACGTGGCCGAGCACCTGCTCGAACTGCCACGCAGTTTCTGAGGGCCTGAGCATGAGCCATACCCAAACGCTGTGCCGGTTCCTTGCGGACCTGAACTACGAACAATTGCCGGAAAAGGTACTGGCACGCACCGAAGACCTGTATCTGGACTGGTTGGCCTCGGCGCTGGCAAGCAAGGGCGCGCACCCGATCCCGTTGTTTGAACGCTATGCACAAAAAATGGGACCCCACAGCGGTCCCGCCCAGGTGATCGTCAATGGCAGCACCACCAGCGCGTATTTTGCGGCGCTGGTGAACGCCGCATCCTCACACCTGGTGGAGCAGGATGACCTGCACAACAGCTCGGTGCTGCACCCCGCGACCGTGGTGTTTCCGGCCGCGCTGGCTGCCGCCCAGGACCTCGGCAAATCCGGCCGTGAATTGCTGCTGGCCTCGGTGGCCGGTTATGAAGCCGGAATTCGCATCGGCGAATTCATGGGCCGGTCCCACTACCGCATCTTCCACACCACAGCCACCGTCGGCACCCTGGCGGCGGCGGTGGCCGTGGGCAAACTGCTGGACTTTAACCAGGAACAGTTCATCACCCTGCTCGGCAGCGCCGGCACCCAGGCCGCCGGGCTGTGGGAGTTTTTGCGCGATGCCGCCGACTCCAAGCAACTGCACACCGCCAAGGCGGCGGCGGATGGCTTGCTCGCGGCGTATTTGACGGCGGACGGGCTCACCGGCGCACGCAATATTCTGGAAGGCGATCAAGGCTTGGCAGCAGGCATGTCCAGTGATGCCGAGCCTCGCAAGTTATCGGCCGACCTTGGCAGCCGCTGGGCGCTGCTGGAAACCTCGTTCAAGTTCCACGCCTCGTGCCGTCACACCCATCCGGCCGCCGATGCGCTGCTGGATCTGATGCAGCGCGAAGGGCTGTGCGCTGCAGATATCGCTACGGTTGAAACGCGTGTCCATCAAGGTGCCATCGACGTGCTGGGCCGCGTGACCACGCCTGCCACTGTGCACCAGGCCAAATTCTCCATGGGCACCGTGCTCGGCCTGATCGCCGTGCACGGTAAAGCCGGGCTCACCGAGTTCCACGAACGAGCGCTGACCGACCCCGCCGTCTCGGCTTTCCGCGACAAGGTCAGCATGACCCTCGACGCAGAAGTTGACGGCGCCTACCCGCAGCGCTGGCTGGGCCGCGTCACCGTCACCACGCTCGATGGCCGCACGCTGCAAGGCGCCATCGATGAACCCAAGGGCGACCCTGGTAACACCCTGAGTCGGGTGGAGCTCGCGGATAAATTCCGGCGCCTTACCCAATTCAGCGGCGCGCACACACCCGCGCAGGCCAATGCACTGATCGAGAAGGTCTGGAACCTGCGCAGTGCAGCGTCCATGGCCCACTGGCTTTGAGGAAGCGTCATGACTAATCAACGACCGCTGGACGGCATCACCGTGATCAGCCTGGAACACGCGATTGCTGCGCCATTCTGTACCCGCCAGTTGGCGGACCTCGGCGCCCGTGTGATCAAGATCGAACGCCCCGGCGCCGGTGACTTTGCCCGTGGCTATGACGAGCGCGTACGCGGCCTGGCCTCGCACTTTGTGTGGACCAACCGCTCCAAGGAAAGCCTGACCCTGGACCTCAAGCAGGACGAGGCCGGCGACATCCTCCAACGCCTGCTGGCGGATGCCGACGTGCTGGTGCAGAACCTTGCACCCGGCGCGGCGGCGCGCATGGGCCTGTCGTTTGAAGCGCTGCATGAGCGCTTTCCACGGCTCATCGTCTGCGATATTTCCGGCTATGGCGAAGGCGGGCCTTACGAGAAAAAGAAAGCGTATGACCTGCTGATCCAAAGCGAGGGCGGTTTTTTATCGGTAACCGGTGGCCCAGGTGAAGATCAGATGGCCAAGGCCGGTTGCTCGATCGCCGATATTTCCGCCGGCATGTACGCCTACAGTGGCATCCTCTCGGCCCTGCTGTTGCGCGGCAAGACGGGGCAGGGCAGCCGCATCGATGTGAGCATGCTCGAAAGCCTGGTGGAGTGGATGGGCTACCCGATGTATTACGCCTTCGACGGCGCGCCCCAGCCACCACGGGCCGGGGCGGCGCATTCGACGATCTACCCGTATGGGCCGTTTCCCACCGGCGACGGCGGCACGGTGATGCTCGGCTTGCAGAACGAACGCGAATGGGCGGCGTTCTGCGACAAAGTACTGCTCACGCCTGAACTGGCTACCGATGAACGTTTCTCGGCCAACTTCAAGCGCTCGGCCAACCGTGACGTGCTACGCCAGATCATCGTTGACAGCTTCGCGCAGTTGGACGCTGAAGCCGTGATCCAACGCCTGGAAAACGCGCAGATTGCCAGCGCCAGGGTCAATGACATGCAAGGCGTGTGGGACCACCCGCAGCTCAAGGCGCGAGACAGCTGGCGTGAAGTCCAGAGCCCGGCCGGGCCGCTGCCGTCGTTGTTGCCGCCGGCGCGTAATGCTGCGTTTACCCCGCGCATGGACGGCGTTCCCGCCTTGGGCCAGCACAGCCAGGGCATCCTCGATCAGCTTGGGTTTTCGGCGCAAACCATCGACGGCCTGCGCGCACGCGGCGTTATCTAATAAGGAATTCAAGTGATGCCAAAGCCTATAGTTCGTTCGGCCTTGTTTGTACCCGGCAGCCGCCCGGAGCGCTTTTCCAAAGCGCTGGCCAGTGGCGCCGACGCGGTGATTGTGGATTTTGAAGACGCGGTTGAAGAACCCCTCAAGCGCCAGGCGCGGGATAACCTCGGGGTGTTCTTGCAAGCGCATCCAGAGGCTCAGGTGTGGGTGCGCATCAACGCGCCGGAGCATGCCGAGCATTTTGAGGATGTGGCGTTCTGTAAAGCCCATGCCAATGTGACGGGTGTGCTGCTGCCCAAGGTAGAGAGCGCCGCCCAGGTGGCCGTGGTGGCGGCTGCTGGCAAGGTGATATGGCCGATTATCGAAAGCGCCAAGGGCTTGCTGGCGGTGGCTGAGATTGCCCACGCGCCGCAGGTTGAGC
Source organism: Pseudomonas sp. OE 28.3 (assembly GCF_014268205.2). Lineage (NCBI taxonomy): Bacteria > Pseudomonadati > Pseudomonadota > Gammaproteobacteria > Pseudomonadales > Pseudomonadaceae > Pseudomonas > Pseudomonas sp. OE 28.3. The sequence continues at coordinate 3,696,340 of NZ_CP077082.1, read as the reverse complement.
GCCTGTCGTTTGGCGGGCTGGACCTGGCGCTGGACTTGAACCTGAGCAGCGGTTCCGCGGCTGCGCAGTTTGCGTTGGATCAGGCACGCCTGGCGCTGATTGTGCATTCCCGTGCTGCTGGCTTGGTGGCGCCACTGGACGGCGTGCACCCGGCCATCGACGACCCTGAAGGCCTGCGCCGTTCGATCCGGCATGCCTATGAAATGGGCTTTGCCGGCGCGCTGTGCATCCATCCCAAGCAGGTGGCAGTGATTCATGCCGCACTGGCGCCCAGCGCTGAAGACCTGGCCTGGGCCAAGCGCGTGGTAGAGGCGGGTGCCCATGGGGCCGGGGCTTATCAGATGGATGGGCAGATGGTGGATGCGCCGGTGTTGCTGCGCGCACAAAGGCTCCTGGCCGGCCAACTCTGACTGAAACAACCGGGAGCAAAATGTGGGAGCTGGCTTGCCTGCGATAGCGGTGGACCCTCCCATGAATTGACGGCCTGACACACCGCCATCGCAGGCAAGCCAGCTCCCACACTGGATCTTCATTGTTCTGAAGTATGGCGTTCGGCCTGGCCGAACGCAGGTATCTAAAATTCGAAATTCACTACACGCATCACATCAGGCACCTTGCCCTATAACACAACAATAAGAAGGTGATTCCCCATGCTCAAGCTTTCTCGGGCGCTGCTGTGCGCCGCCACTCTGTTTGCCGCGGGCCTGGCCCAGGCGGCAGACCCGATTGTGATCAAGTTCGCCCACGTGGTTGCCGAAAACACGCCTAAAGGCCAGGGCGCGCTGCTCTTCAAAAAGCTCGCTGAAGAGCGCTTGCCGGGCCGTGTGAAGGTCGAGGTGTACCCCAACTCCTCGCTGTTCGGCGATGGCAAGGAGATGGAAGCGTTGTTGTTGGGCGATGTGCAGATGCTGGCGCCGTCCCTGGCCAAGTTCGAGCAGTACACCAAGCAAGTGCAGATCTACGACCTGCCGTTCCTGTTCAACGACCTGGCCGCCGTCGACCGTTTCCAGGCTGCACAGGGCAAGGCATTGCTGACCTCGATGCAAGACAAGAACATCCTCGGCCTGGCCTATTGGCACAATGGCCTCAAGCAGCTTTCGGCCAACAAAGCACTGCGTGAACCCAAGGACGCCCGTGGCCTGAAGTTCCGTGTGCAGGCTTCCAGCGTACTTGAAGAACAGTTCAAGGCGATCCGCGCCAACCCGCGCAAGATGAGCTTTGCCGAGGTGTATCAAGGCCTGCAGACCGGCACCGTGAATGGTACCGAGAACACCTGGTCCAATTATGAAAGCCAGAAGGTCAACGAAGTGCAGAAGTACTTCACCGAGTCCAACCATGGCCTGATCGACTACATGGTGATCACCAACGCCAAGTTCTGGAACGGCCTGCCGCCGGATGTGCGCACCACCCTGGACCAGATCATGGTCGAAGTCACCGTCGAGGTGAACAAGCAGGCCGAAGCGCTGAACCAGTCGGCCAAGCAGAAGATCATCGACGCCAAGACCAGCGAAATCATCGAACTGACCCCGCAGCAACGCCAACTGTGGCGCGAAGCCATGCGCCCGGTGTGGCAGAAGTTCGAAGGTGAGATCGGCGCCGACCTGATCAAGGCGGCGGACGCCTCCAACCAGTAATCGGGCGACTACCCAAAACTACTGTGGAAAGGGCTTTATGTGGGAGCTGGCTTGCCTGCGATGCAGGCAACTCGGTGTATCTGTAGCGCCGAGTTGATCCCATCGCGGGCAAGCCCGGCTCCCACAGAGGTCCGCTTCCACAGTTTGTTCCGCTTTCCACCCCGACATCATTCCCGCTTCGCGAGGTTTTGCCATGCAAACGCTAAGGCGCGTCTGGGAGCACCTGGAGGAAGGGTTTATCGCCTTCCTGCTGGCCGCCATGACCCTGGTGACATTCGTCTACGTCATGCTCAACAACATCTACACCCTGTTTTTTGCTCTGTCTGACAAGTGGGCATGGAGCAGCAGCTTTTTCGGTGCCTTGGGCGACCACACCATGACCTGGGCCCAGGACATGACCTGGAGCGTGGCGCTGACCAAGGCCATGTTCGGCTGGCTGATTTTCTTCGGCATCTCCTACGGCGTGCGCACCGCCGGCCACCTTGGCGTAGATGCGCTGGTCAAGCTGACCAAACGCCCGGTGCAACGCCTGCTCGGCATGCTCGCCTGCCTGTGTTGCCTGGCCTACGCCGGGCTGTTCATGGTCGCCAGCTACAAGTGGGTGAGTGCGGTGATGACCGCGCAGATCGGCGCCGAAGACCTCGACCAATACGGCGTGGACGTGGGCGATATCGTGATCATCGTGCCCATCGGTTTTGCCCTGGTGTTTATCCGCTACCTGGAAATTTTTTACCGCATCTTTACCCACCGTCAGGTCGGGTTGGGGCTGGCCGACGAGGCCGGGGAGGCCAGTAAGCTGGCTGGCAGCCATGAGGAGCGTCACTGATGGCCGTGCTCTGTCTGTTTTTGCTGTTGTTCGTGTTCATGTTCCTCGGGGTGCCGATCGCGATTTCCCTGGGGCTGTCCGGCGCGGTGTCGATCCTGATGTTCAGCCAGGACTCGGTGAGTTCGCTGGCCATCAAGCTGTTTGAAACCTCCGACGCCTACACCTTCCTGGCGATTCCATTCTTCCTGCTGTCCGGTGCGTTCATGACCACCGGCGGTGTGGCGCAACGGCTGATCGACTTCGCCAACGCCTGTGTCGGGCATATCCGAGGCGGCCTGGCGATTGCGGCGGTGCTGGCGTGCATGCTGTTTGCGGCGCTGTCCGGGTCATCGCCGGCGACGGTGGCGGCAGTGGGCTCGATTGCCGTGGCGGGGATGGTGCGCTCGGGTTACCCGAAGGAGTTCGGCGCCGGGATCATCTGCAACGCCGGCACCCTGGGCATCCTGATCCCGCCGTCGATTGTGATGGTGGTGTACTCGGCAGCCACCGAAACCTCGGTGGGCAAGCTGTTCATGGCCGGTGTGATTCCAGGATTGCTGCTGGGCCTGATGCTGATGGTCGCGATCTACATCGTCGCGCGCATCAAGAAGCTGCCGGCGCAGCCCCGTGCGACCTTCCGCGAGTGGCTGACCTGCGCACGTCGCGCGTTCTGGGGCTTGCTGTTGCTGGTGATCATCCTCGGCGGCATCTACAGCGGCATGTTCACGCCGACGGAAGCGGCGGCCGTGGCGGCGGTGTATTCGGCGTTTGTCGCGCTGTTTGTGTACAAGGACATGAAGCTGCGCGATTGCCCCAAGGTGCTGCTGGAATCCGGGCGCCTGGCGATCATGCTGATGTTTATCATCGCCAACGCCATGCTCTTTGCCCATGTACTGACCACCGAACAGATCCCGCAGGAAATCACCGCCTGGGTGATCTCCGAAGGCCTCACGCCGATTGGCTTTTTGATCATGGTCAACGTGGTGTTGCTGGTGGCCGGCAGCTTTATGGAGCCGTCCGCGATTGTGCTGATCCTAGCGCCGATCTTCTTCCCTATTGCCATGAAGCTGGGGATTGACCCGATTCACCTGGGGATTGTGATGGTGGTCAACATGGAAATCGGCCTGGTGCACCCGCCAGTAGGGTTGAACCTGTTTGTGACCTCGGCGGTGACCGGGTTGACCCTCGGGCAGACGATTCGCGCAGCGTTACCGTGGCTGATGATCCTGCTGGTGTTTTTGATCATGGTCACGTACTTGCCGTTTATCTCGCTGGCGCTGCCGCACTGGCTGGGCATGTAACACGGTCTGAAAATGTGGGAGCTGGCTTGCCTGCGATAGCCATACGTTCGAAGGCACCCCGTTCCCCTGTGGCGAGCAGGCTTGCCCTGCGTTGGGCTGCGCAGCAGCCCCAAAACCAGGCGCTGAGTTCTTTCAGAAAGAATTTCAGTGCCCTTGCTGGGGGCTGCTGAGCAGCCCAACGCAGGGCAAGCCTGCTCGCCACAACAAGCGGCGTACCGCAGGCTTTGTTTTAACCGGCAGTTGTGTAGATACCTATGCTGAGATAGCGGTGGTTCAGTCAGCCAATTCGGTGACTGATATACCGCCGTCGCAGGCAAGCCAGCTCCCACATTTGGTTTTTGTCAGGTCTTAGTGGTCCATCGCGCCCAAGATCGCATAAGCCAGCTTCACCCGTTCGGCATTCGGGTAATTGCGGTTAGCCAGAATCACCACACCCATGTCCTTGCTCGGTACGTAAGCCACATACGCGCCAAAACCGCCGGTGGAGCCGGTTTTGTTGTACAGCACGTTGGCCGGTTGTGCCTGCGCCGGCGTCAGCCAATTGACCTTGTGCGGCTGCATCGCCATTTCGGTCGAGTTGCCCTCCAGCAAGGCCTGCAGCTTGATCGGGTAGGGGTAGCGTTCCCAGCCCAGACCCTGGGTCATGCCATTGACGGTGTAGTAACCCGCGTGAGTGGTGGAGATCGCTTGTTGCAGCGGTTTTTCCAGGGGCTCGGGGTGCAGGTTGGCAATCACATAGCGGGCGAGGTCCTGGGTGCTGGTCTTGATACCGTAGGCTTCGCTGTCCAGGGCGCCGGGGCTGACGCGAATGGGTTTCAGATTTTTGTCATAGCCTTGCGCATATTGAGCGGTTTTGCTCGCCGGCACGCTGACGTGGGTGTTGGTCAGGCCCAGCTTGGGCAGCAAGGTTTTCTCCATGGCAACGTTAAACGGCTGCCCCAGGCTTTGCGCCGCGAGGTAGCCGAACAAGCCGATGCTGGGGTTGGAATACAAACGCTGTTCGCCCGGCGCATACGCGGGTTTCCAGTGCTGGAAATAACCGAGCATGGCACCGGCGTTGTCGGCCGCGTCGGGAAACTGCAACGGCAGGCCACCCGGTGTGTAGGTCGCCAGTTGCAGCAGGCTGATGTGATCGAATACGCCACCGGCCAGGGCTGGCAGGTGCTGGCTGGCGGTATCCGAGAGCTCGAGCTTACCGGTGGCCTGGGCGTAGCCGCCGAGGGTGGCGGTAAAGGTTTTGCTGATCGATCCGATTTCAAACAGGGTGTCTTGGTTGACGGCCTGTTTGGTTTCCCTTGATGCAACACCGTAGTTAAAGTATTGAACCTTGCCTTGGTTAACCACCGCGACCGACAGGCCGGGAATCCCTTGTTGCTGCATCAGCGGCTCCACGCTGGCATCGACTACCGTGCGCAGGTCGGTGGCGGCCATGCAGCTACCGGAGCCTATTAACAGGGCGCTGAACAGAATTTTTTGTAAGGTGTGATTCATGCGGGTTCGCTTCCATGTAAAAGATGTGCTGACGATCAAGGCCTGCGCAGGCGGGGCAAATCTAGGTGGATTTTGTACGGCGGGCAAACGATGATATCTCGCATCAGCCATTAGTTAATTTAGGGTCATGCATGCTGCGCTCCCATTTACCGCTCAATGCGTTGCGCGCATTCGAAGCTTCCGCCCGGCATTTGAGCTTCACCCGAGCGGCCATCGAGCTGTGCGTGACCCAGGCGGCAGTCAGTCATCAGGTCAAAAGCCTGGAGGCGCAGTTGAACGTCACCTTGTTCAAGCGCCTGCCACGCGGCCTGATGCTGACCCGCGAAGGCGAAACACTGCTGCCGGTTGTGCGCGACTCTTTCGACCGGATTGCCCTTACCTTAGGCCAGTTCGAAGGTGGCCATTACCGTGAAGTGCTCACCGTCGGGGCGGTGGGCACCTTCGCCGTCGGCTGGTTGCTGCCGCGCTTGCCGGACTTTCAAAGCCGCTACCCGTTTATCGACCTGCGCCTGTCGACCCACAACAACCGTGTTGACGTTGCCGCCGAGGGCCTCGACTACGCGATCCGCTTCGGCGCTGGCGCCTGGCATGGCACCGACGCCTGCCAGTTGCTTGACGCGCCGTTGACCGTGCTGTGCGTGCCGCAGATTGCCGAGCAATTGCACACGCCGGACGACGTGCTCAAGCACACCTTATTGCGCTCTTACCGCGCCGATGAATGGAACCTGTGGTTCCAGGCCGCCGGGCTGCCGGCCGACACGCCGGTGCCGCGCAGCATCGTGTTCGACTCGTCCCTGGCGATGATGGAGGCCGCGCAGCAGGGCATCGGCGTGGCCTTGGCGCCGGCGATGATGTTCTCACGGCAACTGGAGAGTGATGTGATTCGCCAGCCGTTCAGCGTGGGCATCAGCACCGGCAGTTATTGGCTGACGCGCTTGCAATCGCGGGCAGAAACCTCGGCCATGGCCGCGTTCAAAGGCTGGTTGAAAGCACACAGCGCCCAGGCTTGAAGTTTTTATTCTTGAAACAAAATGAAACATTCGTGACGGGTTAACCTCTACCGTACCCCGTACCGAGTGCTTCCATGAAAATTCCGCGCCCCTCTGCCCGCATGCCCCACCTCATCCAACTGCGCAACCTGAAGATGGCGCGCTCGGCCCATGCTTATGTGCGCGGCAGCACCGTGCAGTTTTACGAGTGGCTGCACAGCCAGCCCGGCCGCCGCTTGCCCCATGGCCCGGCGATCTGGATCTGCGGCGATTGCCACGCGGGCAACCTCGGCCCCACGGGTGATACCAAGGGCCGTATCGACATGCATATCCGCGACCTCGACCAAACCGTGATCGGCAACCCGGCCCATGACCTGGTGCGCCTGGCGCTGTCGTTGGCCACCGCCGCACGCGGCTCGGACCTGCCGGGCGTGACCACCGCACGCATGCTGGAAGAAATGATGGTGGGCTACGAACAAGCCTTCAAAGACAAGCCCGATGAAGCGCCGCCGCGTCCTTCCCAAGTCAAGGCTGGCATGCGCAGCGCGGTGGAACGCACCTGGAAAAACCTGGCGCGTGAACGCATTGAAAATGCCCGGCCTACTATTCCGTTGGGCAAGCACTTCTGGTCATTGTCACGGGCGGAAAAGAGCGCGCTGCAAAGTGTTTGCGCCTCGGATGAAATCCACCAGTTGGTGACCTCGCTCAAAGGCCGGCCCAAAGACGCCAAGGTCCAATTGCTTGATTCGGCCTATTGGGTCAAAGGCTGCAGCTCCCTCGGCTTGCTGCGTTATGCAGCCTTGTTGGGCGTGGGCGACAAGGACGACCAGGAATATTGCCTGATCGACATCAAGGAAGCCGTCGGCGCCGCCGCGCCCCGGGCGGCACGCGCGAAGATGCCACGCGACAATGGCCGGCGCGTGGTGGAAGGCGCCCGCCAGCTGTCACCGGGCCTGGGCGAGCGCATGCTGGCCACACGTTTTCTCGATCACGGTTTCTTCATCCGGGAACTGCTGCCTCAAGACATGAAGCTGGAACTCGATGAGCTAAGCGAGATCGACGCCATGCACGCCGCCGGTTACCTGGCCCGCGTGGTCGGCATCGCCCATGCCCGGCAGATGGACCGCGATACGCGCAAGGAGTGGATGGCGGTGTTGCAGGAAAACCGCTCCAAACAATTGGATGCGCCCTCGTGGTTATGGACCAGCGTGGTGCAGTTGGTGGGCAGCCATGAGCAGGGGTATCTCAACCATTGTCGGCGGTATGCGTTGGAGCACTAGAAGCGGGGCATGAGCGTTGTGGCTATTTATGGCGTTAAGAAAATTTCGCTATTATTTAGGAAATTTCCTATTTCATTAGTCGTTATTTTGAGAGTGTCAAGCCAAGGTCTATTGCCGCTTGTCGGAAAGATTAAATGCCAAAAAATGCACAAATTTATTTTATTCTTATATATATCAACAAGTTATATCTATAATTCTGACTATTTTATAAATTGCCGGAATGTTGGCATATTCAAAGTTCGATGATAGCGTTCCGCCTTCAATTATCGACGGATCGAATATGCACTTGTCCACGCCATGGATTCGGCCATTACTGTGCCTGACAGTGTTGTGCCTCAGCGCTCACAACAGCGCCTTCGCCGCGACCAATCCAGGTGACCAGGACCTGATTCGCGACCGGCAAAACCGCCTGCTGGAAGAGCAACAGCGGCGCCTTGAAGAACTCAAGGACCTGCCCGGCAAAGAGCTGAAACCGGCGGCGCCCGCCACCCCCGTCGATACCCGTTGCTTCCCCATCCAGCACATTGAACTCAAGGGCGCAGACAACCTGTCTGTCGATGAGCGCGAGCGCCTGGTCAAGCCTTATCTCAATCAGTGCCTGGGGGTTTCCCAGCTGAATGAATTGCTCAAGCGCGTGACCGACTCTTACATCGACAAAGGTCTGGTCACCAGCCGCGCCTACTTGCCGCAACAAGACCTGTCCAGCGGTCGTCTGCAAGTATTGGTGGTGGAAGGCAAGCTCGAAGGGGTTAAAGGCGCCGACAACAGCAAGCTGTCCGAGCGCGAGTTGGCCATGGCGTTTCCCGGCCACACCGGCGACTTGCTCAACCTGCGAGAAGTCGAGCAGGCCATCGATCAGCTCAATCGGTTGCCGTCCAACCAGGCGCAAATGGAACTGGCTCCCGGCACCGCAGTGGGCGGCAGCACGGTGCTGGTCAAAAACAACCCGCAAAAACCCTGGCGTGCCAGCCTGTCGCGCAATAACGATGGGCAGCGCAGCACCGGCGAGCAACAGTGGGGCACCGGCTTTGAATGGGACAGCCCACTCGGCCTGGCTGATCAACTGGTGCTGCGCGGCGGCCACGACGCGATCAGCGACCACCAGAAAACCTCAAAAAACGCCATGCTCTACTACAACGTGCCGTGGGGCTGGTGGAACTTCAGCTACAGCTACAACCAGAGCGATTACCGCTCGGTGGCCCAGGGCGACGGCTTTGACTTCAAGCAAACCGGCGACAGCCAGAACCACCAATTGCGCGCCGAACGGGTGATCCATCGCGACGCCCTGAGCAAAACCTCGGTCAACGTGGGCCTGGCCCATCTGCGCACCAATAACTACATCAACGACAGCCACCTCAAAGAGAGCAGCAACCGCCTCAGTGAGTTGCAGGTGGGCATCAACCACGGGCGCCGGATTGGCAGCGCCTTCGTCAACCTCGATGTCGGCATGCAAAACGGCACCGGCGCGTTCGACGCCCAGGGCAATCACAACCCCGGCCCAGGCGTGCCGGATGCGCGCTACCGCAAATACACCGCCACCGTCAGCTACCTGCAACCGTTCAAGCTGTGGGGCGAGTCCTTCAGTTTCACCAGCCTGGCCACCGGGCAGCGCAGTGAAGATGTGTTGTTCAGCCCGCAGCGCATGAGCCTCGGCGGCTCCTCGTCGATTCGTGGCTACAAGGACCAGCAACTGAGTGGCGACAGTGGAAGTTATTGGCGCAACGACCTGCGCTGGAGTCGCCCGGTGACGCTGGAGTGGCTGCGCCCGGTGTTCGGTGAGTACGGCGCCAGTGTTGGTTATGACCAAGGCGTGATTCGCAATGCGCGCTACAACGGCGAGTTACACGGCCGGGTCTCGAGCAACTCGCTGGAGCTGTTTGCCCGTGGCCAATACGTCAGCACCAGTGTGACCTTTGCCCACTCGCTGGAACGACCGGCCACGCTGCTTGAACGCGAAGCGCCGATCTACTTCCGCATGGATTTTTTCCTGTAATTCAACGCCCCGTTGCATCGAGAATTTGAAATGGATGTTCGCCAGTTTGCCTTCCTTGTTCGCCAGCCTTCGGCTGCCCTGAAAAGCCGTGACGCGTTCCTGGGCCTGCCCAAACGTGGCTTGGCCCTGATCCTGGCCAATGCGCTGTTCTGGCAGCCATTGCTGGCCCAAGCCGAAGGCATTGTGGTCAGCGCCCCCGGCACCAGCGTCGGCCAGGCCGGCAATGGCGTGCCGGTGGTGAACATCGCCGCGCCCAATGGCAGTGGCTTGTCCCACAACCAGTTCAAGGACTACAACGTCGGCGCCAACGGGCTGATCCTCAACAACGCCACCTCCACCACGCAGTCGACCCAGTTGGGCGGGATCATCCTCGGTAACTCCAACCTGCAGGGCCGCGCCGCCAACATCATCCTCAACGAAGTCAACGGCGGCAGCCCCAGCCAGTTGCGTGGCTACACCGAAGTGGCGGGCCAGTCGGCCAAGGTCATCGTCGCCAACCCCTACGGCATCAGTTGCAACGGTTGCGGCTTCATCAACACCCCCAACGTCACCCTGACCACCGGCAAACCCATCCTCGATAACGGCCGCCTGGACCGTTACCAGGTCGATGGCGGCGCCGTGACCATCGACGGCCAGGGCCTGAACGCCAGCAACGTCGACCGCTTCGAAATCATCACCCGCTCGGCGAAGATCAACGCGCAGATCAATGCGCGCAACTTGACCGTGATTGCCGGGCGTAACGACGTCAACGCCCAGACCCTGAATGCCACCGCGCGTGCCGATGACGGCAGCGCCAAGCCGGAACTGGCGATTGACTCGTCGGCGTTAGGCGGGATGTACGCCGGTGCGATCAAGCTGGTGGGCACCGAAGCCGGTGTGGGCGTGAAGCTGGACGGGACGTTGGCGGCCAGTGGTGGGGATATTCAGCTGGATGCCAATGGGCGGTTGAGCATGGCGCAGGCGGCGGCCAGCGGCGCGGTCAACATCAAGGCCGCAAGCCTCGACGCCCAGGGACCGGTCTACGCCGGCACGGCGTTGGATGTGCAGACCCAAGGCGACCTGAACAGCCGTAAAACCCTCGCGGCCCGCGACAGCATCACCTTGACCAGCGGCGGCCAACTGACCAACAACGGCATTATCGAGGCCGGGGTCAACGCGGATAACACCCGCAACGCCACAGGTGATCTGAACCTCACCGCGCAAACCGTTAACAACAACGCCAGCAGTCTGGTTGCCAGTCGCAACCTGACCGTCAACGCGACACAAGCCCTGAACAACCAGGGCGGAACCTTGAGTGCCAAACAGGTCGCCAATATTAGCGCGGGCACCCTGGACAACCAGAACAAAGGCCGCGTGCTGAGCACGGGCAGCCTGACCTTGAATGCCAGCCAATTGCTCAACGCCCAGGGCGGGCTGGTGAACAGCAGTGGTCCATTGAGCGCGACGGCCGGGCAATTGAATAACCGCAGCGGCGAGGTGTCGAGCCTTGACACGGCCACGCTGAACATCGCTTCGCTGGACAACGTTGCCGGGCTGGTCACTGCGGGCAACGCCCTGAGCCTCACCGCCAGCGGCGCGGTCAATAACCAGGGCGGTCAACTTACCAGCCAAGGCACGCTGAACCTCAAGGCCGGTGCCGTGGATAACAGCGCCGCTGGCCGTATCGCCAGCAACCAGGCACTGACCGCCAACGTTGCCAGTCTGAACAATAACGCCGGTCAACTCACCAGCGTCACGTCGCTGACCCTGGACGTGAACAAGGGTCAGTTGAACAACCAGAGCGGCTTGATCCGTGGTCCGGCCCTGGCCCTGAACAACCTCGCCGACGTCGGCAACCAGAGCGGTGAAATCTCCAGCGCCCAGGGTTTCACCTTCACGGCGAAGAGCCTGGATAACACGGGCGGCAAACTGCTCAGCGATCAGGCCTTGAACGTGCGCCTGGACCAGGCGCTGACCAACGTCAAAGGCGTGGTCTCGGCCAACGGTCTTGATGTCCGTGCGGCCAGTGTGAACAACAGCACGGGTACGCTTACCAGTGACGCCGGCCTGTTGCTGAACCTGGACGGGGCCCTGGCCAACAACCAGGGCGAAGTTTCCAGCACGAACGCCACGCAAGTGCAGGTTGCCAGCCTGAATAACAGCGGCGGCAAGGTCACTGGCGATACCTCATTGAACGTTGATGTGCGTGGCGCGCTGAACAACCGTCAAGGCGTACTCGGCACCGGCCAGACGGCCTCGATCACCGCCGCCAGCCTGGACAACAGCAACACCGGCAAAGTGCTCAGTAACGGCAGCCTCACCGCGCGTATCACGGGCCTGCTGGACAACCAGAACAACGGTTTGCTCACCGCCAAAGGCACGATGGATGTGCAGGCGGGCAGCCTCGATAACCGGGGCGGCAGCCTGAGCGGCAGAGACTTGCTGACCCTGAACACGGCCAGCCTGGACAACCGTGGCGGCAAGGTCAGTGCCGACAAGAACCTGCAGCTCAACGTCACCCAGTTGAATAACCAGGACAAAGGCCTGCTCAGCGGGCAATCGGCGATCCAATACCTGGGCACGACCCTGAGTAATCAGGGCGGCTTGCTCAGTGGCGTGGGACCGGTGCGCCTCGACGCGACGACCGTGGAAAACGCCGGCGGGCGTATCTCCAGCAAGTCTGATCTGACGGCCAACGTCACCCATTTCAATCAGCAAAAAGGTGAATTGGTCGCCGAAGGTAATTTGCGCCTGACCGGCAGCACGCTCGATAACCGCAACGGCGGTCTGATCGGCGCGACAAAAGCGCTGACCCTCACCGTCGATGACATCAACAACCAGGCCGGGGAAATCTCCAGCGCCGTAGACGTGAACCTGGCGGGTACCCGCCTCAATAACAGCGGTAACGGCAAGCTGTTGGCCGGTACCGACCTGGGGCTCAAGGTGGCGCAGGTCATCAATCAGAGCGAAGGCCTGTTGTTCGGCAAGGGCAAGGTGACGCTGCAAGGCCTGAGCCTGGACAACAGCGGCGGCACGGTGTCCGGCCAGCAAGGCCTGACCCTGACCCACAGTGGTGATCTGAATAACACCGGCGGCTTGCTCACCAGTCAAGGCTCCATCACCGCCACAACGGCCGGGCTGAACAATACGGCGGGCAAGGTATCGAGTGCCGGTGCCATTGCGCTAACCGCTACCGGTGCGATGACTAACCACAATGGCGCCGTGACCACCGACCAAGGCTTGATCCTTAACAGTGCCAGCCTGGGCAATAGCGGGGGCACACTCAGTGCCAAGGGTGCGGTAGGCGTTACCACCGGTGCTTTTGACAATACCCAGGCCGGTCGCCTGATCAGCAATGACACCCTCACTCTGACTGCCGGCCAGGTCAGCAACGGCACGGACAGTCGTATTGCCAGTGACAAAAATCTGGTCGCCAGCGTGACGGGTTTTGACCAGCAGGGCGGGCAGCTCTACAGCAAGACCTCACTGAGCCTGGACCTGAACAACGGTCAACTGAACAACCAGCAAGGCCTGATCAACGCGCCGTTACTGATGCTGAAAAAACTCAACGGGGTCAACAACCAGAACGGCGAAATCTCCAGTGCCCAGGCGTTCACCCTGGCCAGCAAAAGCCTGGATAACAGCAGCGGCAAACTCATCAGCAACCAAGCGCTGACCCTGCGCGTTGAACAGGCTCTGAGCAACATTAAGGGCCTGGTTTCTGCAGCTGCGCTGCAGGTGCATAGCGCCAGCCTGGATAACAGCGGCGGTCTGCTCAGCAGCCGTGGCGAGTTAGGTCTCACGGTTGACGGTGCTTTCAAGAACCAGGACGGCTCGGCGATTGGCGACGGCAACGCGCAACTGACGGCGGCCAGCCTGGACAACACCGACGGCCAGGTTTCCAGCAAAGGTGATCTCACGGTGAACGTCGCGGCGGTCACCAACCAGAACGGCGCCCTGATCGCCCAAGGTGCGCTTGCCCTTACAGGTCAGACGCTGGACAACCGGAAAAATGGTTTCGTAGGCGCCAACCAACGTGCCGACGTCAACGTAGGCGCGGTGGATAACCGTGGCGGTGAGATCTCCAGCAAAGCCGCCGTGCAGATAACCGGCCAGCGTTTGGATAACAGTGACAGTGGCCTGGTGCTCGCCGCGACTGACTTGAAGCTAAACGTCGACAAGGTGCTGAACCGTAACAAGGGCCAACTCAGCGGCCAGAGCGGTGTGAACCTGGCAGGCGACAGTCTGGACAACAGCGGCGGCAGCCTGATCAGCCAGAAAGACCTTGCCCTTAAGCTCGGTGGCGAGCTGAACAACAGCCAAGGCAAGTTGAGCAGTGAAGGTCTGCTGACTGTTAACGCGGCGAGCCTGAACAACCGTCAAGGCAGCGTATCCAGTGCAGGGGCGTTAAACGTCACCACCCCAGGGGCCGTGGATAACCAAGGCGGGGAACTGGTCACTGATGCAGGCCTGACCTTGAGCAGCGCCAGCCTGGATAACAGGCAAAAAGGCACCCTCAGCAGCACTGCCGCGCTGAAGATCACCACCGGCGCGTTCGACAATAGCCACGCCGGCAACGTCAGCACCAGCGACACCCTCGACATCACCGCCGGCCAGTTGACCAACCAGGACGGCGGTCGCTTGACCAGCAACAAGGCCCTGATCGCCAAGGTCACCGGCCTGGATCAGCAGGGCGGCAAACTCTTCAGCAACACCTCGGTCGCACTGGACCTGAACCACGGCCAGTTGAACAACCAGGGCGGTCTGATCAACGGTCCGCTGTTGATGCTGAAAAACCTCAAAGGCGTGAACAACCAGGGCGGTGAACTCTCCAGCGCCCAAGCCTTCACTCTGGCCGCCGACAGCCTGGATAACAGCAACGGCAAGTTGCTCAGCAACCAGGCGCTGACCCTGCGCATCAACCAGGCGTTGAGCAACGTCAAAGGCCTGATCGCCGCCCAGTCCATCGACGGCCGTGCCGCCAGCCTGGACAACAGCGGCGGCACCCTGACCAGTCGTGGCGACACTTCGTTTAATGTCGACGGCCAGCTCAGTAACCAGAACCAAGGGCTGATTAACGCTGCCAATACCCTGACCCTCAACAGCACCGGCCTGAACAACCAGGGCGGCTCTGTGCTGGGCAAGTCCATTGCCATCGACCTGGGCAGCGCCACCGGCGACCTGAACAACAGCGCGGGCCTGATCACCACCGACGGCCAACTGACCATCACGCACCTGCGTGACCTGAGCAACCAGGGTGGCGAAATCTCCACCGCTCAGAACCTCAACCTCAGTGGTCGCACGCTGGATAACAGCACCGGCAAACTGATCAGCAACAACCTGCTGACCCTAAGCGGCAATAAGCTGGTCAACCAGAGCGGCCTGATCTCCGGCTGGCAGGGTGTCAGCATCAGCGGCGCGGACCTGGACAACCGCAACCAAGGCACCGTCTCCAGCCGTTATGGCAACGTCGACGCCACCCTGAGCAACAGCCTGCTCAACAGCGGCGCCGGTGCGCTGGTCAGCCAAAAAGCCCTGACCGTCAAAGCCGCCAGCCTCGACAACAGTGACAAAGGCATCCTCTCCAGTGCAGGCGGGCAAACCCTTACCGTCACCGGCCTGCTCAACAACGCCCAAGGTGGATTGATTGACAGCGGCGCGGCCCTCGACCTGCAAGCGCAAACGCTCAACAACGCGGGCGGCACAGTCAATGCGCAACAGGCACTCAGCCTGATCGGCACCAGCCTCGACAACAGCGCCGGCACCTTGATCGGCAACGGCACCGTAACCCTGGACCTGCTCGGCGCCCTGACCAACACCAATGGCAAGCTCGCCAGCGCTGGCGCGCTGCTGCTCAAACGCGCCACTGAAATCAACAACCAGGGCGGCCAACTGGCCAGCCAAGGCCTGCTGACGCTATTCGCGGGCAGCCTGGACAACCGCAATCGCGGCACCGTCGCCGCCAACGGCGCACTGGCAATCACCACCACTGGCGCCGTACAAAACAGCGGCGACGGCCTGATCTACAGCCAGAACGCCGACTTGAAGCTCAAGGCTGCGAGCCTCGACAACGCCAAGGGCTCGATCCAAAGCCAGACCACCCTGAACCTCGACATCAGCGGCGACCTCGACAACCAAAGCGGCAAAGTCATCGCCCAGGCCGGTGATGTGGACATCAACGCCGCGACCCTCGACAACCGTGGCGGCACCCTGGCCAGCCTCAAAGGCGCCCTGCAAGCCAAAGCACTGGGCGGCTGGCTGCGCAACGACTTCGACCTGAACAACAACCGCCAGGCCGGCATCATCCAGGCACAAAGCCTGATCCTGACCAGCGCCAGCCTCAACAACAACGGCGGCCGAATTGCTGCACAGAGCGGCGACACCGTTGTCACCACAGGCGCCTTCGACAACCGCGACGGCGGCCTGTACGCCAAAGGAGCGGTCAAGGTCACCGGCGGCAGCTTTGATAACAGCGGCGATGTACGCGGCCAGGTTGCAGGCAGGCAGATCGACCTCAACCTCAGCGGTGCGCTGAACAACCAGAAAGGCATCATTGAAAGCGATACCACCCTGAAAGTCGTTGCGGGCAGCGTGGACAACCAGAAAGGCCAACTGCGGGCGCTGGGGGCTAGCGGTAAGACTGAGTTTCAGATTGGTGGGGTGTTTGATAACCGCAACGGCACGTTGGAAACCGCCAACAGCGATCTGACGTTGAACGCCGGCAGCTTCCAGAACGTGGGCGGCAGTGTCTTGCACGTGGGGGCTGGTACGTTTGATATCAGTACCGCCAACCTGACCAATGCGGGCGGCACCGTTATCACCCGCGGCGGCCTGACCCTGACGGCCGACAACTGGACCAACAGCAGCGTGATCCAGGCTGGGCGATTGACGGTTAACGTCAAGACGCTCAACCAAACGGCAGGGGGGCAGTTACTGGCTTCCGATAGCTTGATTGGTGATGGTGGTAACTGGAGTAACGATGGGCTGATTGCCAGTGATGGCGGCCTCAAGCTGACGCTGGGCGGAACCTATAGCGGCAGTGGACGCGTCAGCAGCCTCGGAACACTGGGCCTGAGTGCCGCGCAAATGAACCTCAGTAACGCCGCCACGCTCGCGGGCGGCGGCAATACGACGGTGTCTGTGACGGGCCAGTTGAATAATGCCGGGCGCATGACGTCGGCGACCGACCTGACCCTGACCGCCGGTAGCGTGAACAATACCGGGACCCTGGGCGCCGGCCAGAACCTGACAGTGACTGCCGGGACGTTGCTCAACGACCGCGGCCTGATCTTCAGTGGCGCAGACATGCAGCTGCTCAGCCCGAGCTTCACCAACAGCTACGCCCAGGTCTACAGCTTGGGGAGTTTACTGATTGCCCGGGACAAAGACGGGACCAAAGCAGACCTGCTGGACAACCGTTCCGCAGGGATCGAAAGCGTGGGCAACCTGACCCTCGCCGCCGCCACACTCAACAACACCATGGACGTGTTGCAGTACACCGAACATGAGAAAAGTGCCACGACCATCACTCGGCTATCGTGCGCACTGATACCCATATGGGGATGCGACAATCGGGGCGGTGGGCGCTTCAACGGCCTTTGGGAGGTCTCAGAAACCGACCGCTTGCTGATCACGCTGCGGTCCGCAGCGGCCACGATCAATAGCGGTGCGGATCTGGTGATCAATGCCCGAGAACTGAACAACACGAGCAGCAGCATCAGCGCGGCCGGTAACCTGACGGCAAATGCCACGACGATCAACAACAAAGGGCTGCAATCGCAAGAGATCAAGTCCAGCCAGCAATATGTGAGTTACGTTGACCAGACAGGTACAGCGGCTCAACTGGCCGCTCTCTTCAATCAACGAAACAGCCCGACTCCTTCGGCCACGGTCGAGGCGGACCTGAGCAACTTTCTGGCCTTGACCGGGCCACCACCCGTCACGCTGCCCAAGAGCTCAACCGTCACCAACATCGAGTCTCTGGATGCGATTATTCAGGCAGGGGGCGCAGTCACTCTCAACGCTGCCCAGAATATTAATAACAGCGTAGTTCGTCCCTACTATGCCTATGTCGCGGCAGGTCGAACCAAGACCGACACGGGCGCAGGCAGCGCCTACTCGACACCTATTTCCATCAATGCGCAACTCCCTCCAGATCTCGCCCAGCAACAAGTCAACCCAATAACACTTCCCGGCTTTAGCCTGCCGACAGGGCAGAATGGTTTGTTTCGACTGAGCGGCCAAGGTGCTGCAACACCGACCCAACAAGGCCCGCAAAGCTGGACCATGGGCAGCGCGGTTATCGACACTGCCCAACGTGAACAAGCGGTGCCTGCCAGTAGCGGCAGGGCCGTGCAGGTGGGCAATGCAGCTCAAACCGCAGTGACCACGCAAGCACCTGTGCA
The DNA here is from genome assembly GCF_014268205.2 of Pseudomonas sp. OE 28.3. NCBI lineage: Bacteria > Pseudomonadati > Pseudomonadota > Gammaproteobacteria > Pseudomonadales > Pseudomonadaceae > Pseudomonas > Pseudomonas sp. OE 28.3. The sequence goes on along the minus strand of NZ_CP077082.1, from coordinate 3,678,463 downwards.
CACCGCTGACCTGGCGGCCAATGTATCCGGTAGCGGCACGGCCCTGAACGTGGCCCCGGTCGTAGATCCTGTTACGGGGGCCACACTGCCCGGCCGGTCAGACGTCGGCGGTGTCACCTCGGCAACGCCCGTAGAGGGGCAGGCGACATCAACGGGCTCGTTGACCGTTAACCGTGTGCAAGGGTTGCCTGACAGTAGCTACGTGTCCAATCCTCAAAAGTATTTGATCGAAACCAACCCGGCTCTCACCGATCTGAAGCAGTTCATGGGCTCGGACTACCTGCTGTCGAAACTTGGTTACAACCCGGATAACAGCTGGAAACGCCTGGGTGATGGTCTCTACGAACAACGACTGATCCAGCAAGCCGTGATCGCCCGCACCGGCCAGCGCTTCATCGACAACCAGACCAGCGATGCCGGTTTGTACAAATACCTGATGGACAACGCCATCGCCAGCAAGCAACAACTGAACCTGGCCGTAGGCGTGAGCCTCACTTCCGAACAGGTCGCGGCGCTGACCCACGACATCGTCTGGATGGAAAGCGCCACCGTAGCCGGTCAACAAGTGCTTGTGCCGGTTTTGTATCTGGCCCAGGCCAATAACCGTCTTGGCCCCAACGGTGCATTGATCGCCGGTAACGACGTCAACCTGATTGCCGGGGAAAACCTCAACAACGTCGGCACCCTGCGCGCCACCAACAATCTGTCGGCCAGCGCCGGCGCCAACCTGGTCAACAGCGGCCTGATCGAGGCCGGTAATCGTCTGGATCTGTTGGCGGGCAATAACCTGATCAACAAGGCGGGCGGGATCATTTCTGGGCGCGATGTGAGTCTCACGGCGGTTAACGGCGACGTGATCAACGAGCGTACGGTTACCACTCACGAGAGCGGCGGCGGGGCTTACATCCGAGAGGTGCGGCAGGACTTTGTGGACAACGCTGCCCGTATCGAAGCGGCCAACAACCTGAGCGTACGCGCCGGTCGCGACGTCAATAGCGTTGGCGGCGTGATGAGCAGCGGCGCCGACATGAGGATAGCGGCGGGGCGTGACGTGAACCTCGTCGCAGCCGAACAACGCACTGGCCGTGGCACCACAGAGGCGCGCACTGACAGCGTCACCCAGTATGGTACCGTGATCGAAGCCGGCCGCGACTTCCGTGTGCAGGCTGGGCGTGATATCAGCGCCATTGCCAGCCAGATTGACGCCAAGCGTGACGTTGCCATGGCTGCTACGGGCGACCTGACCTTGGCTTCAGGCGTGGATGAACAGCATTACTCGTATAACACCAAGAAGGTCAAGATCCAGGAAGACCACGCCCAGCAAGTGTCCACCACGGTGAAGGCCGGTGGTGATGTGGCGTTGAGTGCCGGGAATGATTTGGCGTTGATTGCCAGCCGGGTGACGGCGGGGGATGAGGCGTATTTGTACGCGGGTAAAAATCTGGAACTCAAATCTGCTGAGGACCAGGACTACAGCTTCTTTAGTAAGACCAGCAAGACATCGACGGGCAAGAAGTTCCGTCTCGATGAAACCGATACCGTCACGAACGTTGGCAGTTTGGTCAACTCAGGTGGCAACAGCACTCTGGTAGCTGGTGAAAACCTGCTGTTGGCCGGCAGTGCTGTGACTGCCGAGAAAGGTGCCGCGAAATTGGTGGCCGGTAAGGATGTACAGGTTCTGGCCGTGACCGATTCCGACAGCGCTCGCCATGAGCGCAAGGAAAGCAAAAGCAGTTGGGGTGGGTTTAAGTCGAGCAAGGTTGAGGACCAGGTCGACGAGAAGCATACCACTGCGGTGGGGAGTATGGTCTCCGGTGATACCGTCACTGTCGTGGGCGGGCAAGACGTGAAAGTGACGGGTTCGTCACTGGTCAGCACCGGTGACTTGGCTGTGCAGGCTGGGCGTGATCTGACCATCGACGCGGCGCAGAATACCTTCTCACGCACCGACATGCACAAGGAAAAGAACCGTGACCTGACGGGGGTGTTAACAGGCAATAAGCTGGGCCTGGATGACATCACCGGCAACCAGCATCTGTTCATCAACAGCCAGAAACACAACGGAACCGCTACAGAAACTACCCTCACCGGCAGCACCGTTGGCTCCAGCGCTGGCAACGTGACGCTGACCGCAGGGCGCGAGCTAACGGTGATAGCCAGTGACCTGATCAGCACCAAAGACATGTCCCTGAATGGCGCGAACGTCACCATCGCCGCAGGGACCGAAACGGCTAACCAGACCAGTAAGGACAGTTCCAAAAGTTTGGCCGTGGGACGCGTGATCGGCGGGACAATCGTCGATACCGCCAAGAGCATCCGCAATGACGTGCGGGCGGCACAACAGGCCGATGACAGCCGTTTGAAAGCCGTCAAAGGCGCTCAGGCGCTGCTTTCTGCCTATGGCGCAATGAACGGCGATGACAGCGCGGCCAACGAATCGGATGGCAAGCCCGCCAATAGCAAAGGTTCCATGATCAAGATCGGTACCGAGCTGGCTTCTACACGTAAGAAAAGCACCAGCGAGTACGACGCCGAAACGGTCAAACAATCGAGTCTCAACAGCGGTGGCAGTCTGGCTATCGTTGCCACAGGCAACGCGCCGGATACCAAAGGCGATATCCATGTGATTGGCAGCAGCATCAAGGCCAAGGAAGTGCTGCTGCTGGCGAAAAACAACATCACTCTGGAAAGCGCACAAGATCGCAAAAACTGGGACAACCAGAACAGCAATAACAAAACCAGTATCGGTGCTAGCTTCAACATTGGTGACCAGAACGGTTTCACCCTCGACCTTGGCGCCAAAATGGCCAAAGGCATGGGCACTGGGCAGGAGGTTACTCAGGTCAATAGTACCGTCGACACTGGTGGGTTAGTGCTCAAAAGCGGGCAGGACACCACGCTGGCCGGAGCCCAAGTGCGAGCCGATGCCATCAAGGCTGACATTGGCGGCAACCTGAATATCGCGTCGCGCCAGGACGAGGCGAGCCAGAAGAACAAGCAGACCAGCGCAGGTGTCGGCGCGAGTATCTGCGTACCTCCTTTCTGCTGGGGTTCGATGGTGACGGCCTCCGGCAATATCGCCGGCAGTAAAATGAACAGTGACTACAAAGCCGTCACTGATCAGACCGGGTTGTTTGCAGGTAGCGGTGGCTACGACATCAATGTGGGCAAAAACACCACGCTTGAAGGCGCCGTGATTGCCAGTGAAGCCAGCGCTGATAAAAACCGCCTCAGCACCGAACGCTTGCTGGTCAGCGATATCAAGAACAAGAGTGATATCAAAAGCCAGGCGGCCAGCCTGAGCCTTTCCTATACCAGCACCAAAGGGGATAAACCGGGCGGTCCAAAAACACCGGACGATCAAAGGCAGTGGGCGCACACGGACACCGGCGGCACGATGCCGTTGATGCTCAAGGAATCCGACAGCAGTAAAACCCGCAGCGCTGTCAGCCCTGGGACCATCGTCGTGCGTGACGCTGCCGGGGCGAATGATCTGGTGGGGTTGAGCCGCGACCCCGCCAATGCCAACAAACATCTTGATCGGCCGGACGAGAAGGCCATGCAAGAGCGGATCGACCTGATCCAAAGCTCGGCGCAGCTTTCCAGCAGCGTGATCAGCATGGTGGGTAAAGCCAAGGCGGATGAGGCTAATAAACTGCGCAAGCAGGCGGAGGCGCAGGCTAACGCAGGTTCGTCTGATGCAGCCGGAACAGCACGTGCAGCCGATGCGGCATACGCAGAGGCCCAGCGTTGGCAGGTCGGTGGCGATAAGAAAATGATGGCCGATATTGCATCGGGCCTGGTTGCTGCGGGCTTGGGTGGTGCAACGGGTGGTACGGCGGTTGGGATTGTTGCTAATACTTCATCCAGTGACATATTCAATAAAATTGGTAGCTTCGCCGACGAACAGAAAAACCGGAAAGACATAGATAGCGTGACTAAGGCTGCATGGGAAGAAGGCGGCGCGGCGCGCGTTTTATTGCACGCTTTGGCGGGCGCAGCGATTGGGCTTTCCAGCGGTAGTGCGCAGAGCGGAGCGTTGGGTGCGGGAGCCTCGGCGGCTCTACTACCATCCGTCATGCAAGCTCTGGCTGACAGCAAGATGAATGAGGCTGATCAAAAGGCCGTAGCCTCATTGATAGCCGCGGGTGTAGGTACTGCGGTCGGATCCAGTAATGGCGTGAGCGGCTCAGTCGTGGCCGCTGGGACTGCAGTGGGTGTGGAGAAGTACAACCGCCAGTTGCATCCGGACGAAATCAAGTTCGCCTCTGACAATGATCGAGTCAATCGCTACGCGAAAGAGAAAGGTATTACTGACGAGCAAGCGCGTATGGAGCTTCTGCGAACTGCTGCGGCGATGGTTGACCGAGGGTGGAATGCTGTGCTGAGTGTCGGGGATGGCAATACGGCGGATGCTGCCAGCTTCCTTCGCGCGGAGCTTTCGCAATCGAAAAGTACGGATCTGTTTCAGGTGAGTCTGGCGGACTACAATAATGAGCGACTGGGCTTGTCACAGCTGATGAAAGATAGGAAATCAGTTGAAAACCTAGTCAAGTACATTGAGTTGGTTGACCCTGATAAGTACCTGCACGATCCTAAGAATCAGGCTGAAATACTTAACGCGAAGGGCCAGGGTAGCGCCGAAGGTTTTGCTAATGCTGTAGAGGATTTGGCAAGCCTTGGATCCAAGACGGCACTGTGGGCGATGAGCACGGTGAATTGCCCTAGTTGTGGAGGGCGACAGTTTGTCGCCGCTGTTGAAGCTGTCCAGAGTTTGCCTGAGGAGTTAAGGCTCAAGGGGTATCTGGACACACTTCATATTATGCAGGGATATGGTGCTGATGTACTGAGGCAGAATGAGGCTATCGCGACCTCTGCGGGAGTGGGTATTGGTCTGGGTGGTGCCGGTGTCGGTGGTGCGGGGGGGGCAACGACACGCCTGACAGGGGAGCTTGCAGAGGCCGTGGGGAGACGTTTCACCGGAATACTCAACGAAGCGTCCGAACAAGCACTGATCAAGAGTGGCGGTATCTTTGGTCCAGATGGCAAGCCGATGATGGACCTGGGGATATTAACCAGAGAACAGAAAGGTGTCATGGGTGACTTGTTTGGCGAACGTTCTGTCCAGCAAATCGTTCCCGAAGGACAGAAACTGGCGCGGGTACCGGGTGTTGGAGAGACGGGGGTCGATGATCTTTATAAGGTCAATCGCCCGGATGTCGACTTTGTTGTTATCGAGTACAAATTTGTTGGTGATAACAAAAAATCTGGCTCCTCGGGGCTAGGCAATACGCAAGATGGTAAACAAGGTTCGACTTCATGGATACTCGGAGGTGACCGTCTGGAACGTGCGGTCGGAGAGAATCAAAGCATAGATGTACGGATCGCCGTGGATGCGAATCGTACTGAAACCTGGGTTGTGAGAACTCGGCCAGATGGTGCGACAGAAATTGAAGTGCTTGATGCCCGTGGAAAAATCAAAGCGATAGATACGTCTAAAATTATATCTTCCAAAAATTTGAATGGGGTTTTTCCATGATTCGTGCGCCTTGGGGAGATAAGCAGTATTGGGATGGTCGTGAGGCAAAGGATCTGCAATGGATTGAGCGTGCCAGTAAGATTTTGTCGGAGCCATCGGCTAACCCCGTATACAGAGCGCAATTTACGTTCGACTTTGCCAAAGATAATTTGCGTGCGGCCATACGGGTCTACTCGAGTGGTGGAGATGTTAAATCGATCGCAACATACTTCCCCGGAGTTCTGGATGCATGGGAACTTTCCAACCGAGAATCCGACAAAATATGCGCTGAAAATGGTCTTCAGACTTGCCGAGACTGGACCTTCGAGCTGACCGACTTAAACCACTACATCTACTGTTTCTGGCTGGTGGGCCTGGCGCTTGCTCTCGAAATTCCCGATGACCAGTGGCTTCGATTGGTTGCGTTAATAGGTAAAGGGGGGCAGGACGTTCTGCTGGATCGGATCATTGCGTACCGCCAACCAGAGCGGGCAATTGGGGAGAAGCTGTTACATGCCAAACCATATGCGAGACTGCTCAAGGCAATTGATGCGCCACAGGTGCAACAAGCAGCTCTGCTGTTGGCATTCGTAGAGCATTGGTATCCGGAGTTGAACAGGCGCGGTAAACAGCAACCGTGGTGGTACATCTATGGTGATCCGGTAAAACATCCACTTGAGATGGGAAGCTACTTCGGCCGCTGGTGTCTTGAGGCGGTCGCCGCCGTGAAAGTATTTGGGCTTGATGACAGCAATTGCATTGGGCACGAACACTATCCGGGTGATTTGCTCCATCCCAGTGAGGAAGTGATACCAACACCTAATCCAAGTGCCAAGTCTGGATGGTGGGCGCGGTTGTTGGGTAGGTCAGATTAGGCGTTGCCCGTATGAGCTACTGAAAGGAAAAGGGGACAAATTTATTTGATTTTCATAGAGTATTTGTGTCTGGGGAAGGTGGATCTATTTAGGTTTGGTGTGATTTTGTTGGGTCTATGTGATTTTTGTTTGAGACATTAAAAACTGGCTCTTTAAAAAATTGGCTTTTATTTTTAAATTGTGGGCTCTGAGCTTACCCAGATCGGGCGGCTCTACGCCGCCCGAATTTATTTATAAGTCTTGCGAAATCAGCCTTCGCCCAATCACATCCATGAGATCGCAACCATCACGCAATGGAATAGCCAGCAACAACGCAAAGTCGTGAAGGACAATCGCATCACTCCTGATTTCCTCGCGAAATGCCAGGTTTTCCAGAAACTAAGTCACCGCACGAATGCGGTAAGCAGCGGCATCATAGAGAACATCAAGAGGGGCTTGCGTGTCGATCACCAGCGCGGGGATGGTTGAATCGTGGCCTGTCAGTGCCATGTATCGGGTCATTTTATATCTCTCTACTTAAGTGATGGATGCCATCACTCAAACGTCGCCAAACGTATGGGTGACAGCTGTACGCAGGTTGGCGAACCGGCAGTAGAGAAAACCGGCAGACCCTAAGGTCTCCCGCGCACAGCCGTCATAAACGACTTTGCGGGCGCACAAGTGTCTGCAAAAAAGCCGTCAGCTTGCGCATTCTCTACCGTCAGGTCGCCAAACCTGAATCGCCATATGGGCGACCGGCGGACTATAAGCCTTCAGCGCAAAGACGCGCAAGGTATCAAAAAGCCAATGTTCTCGTGCCGCTGACTTACTCAGTGAAACCGATCAATTGCGCTACGAACAACGGCTGATCCAGCAAGCCGTTATCGCCCGCACCGGACAGCGCTTCATCGACAACCAGACCAGCGATGCCGGTTTGTACAAATACCTGATGGACAACGCCATCGCCAGCAAGCAACAACTGAACCTGGCCGTAGGCGTAAGCCTCACTTCCGAACAGGTCGCGGCGCTGACCCACGACATCGTGTGGATGGAAAGCGCCTCCGTAGCCGGTCAACAAGTGCTGGTACCGGTTTTGTATCTGGCCCAAGCCAATAACCGTCTTGGCCCCAACGGTGCACTGATCGCCGGTAACGACGTCAACCTGATTGCCGGTGAAAACCTCAACAACGTCGGCACCCTGCGCGCCACCAACAATCTGTCGGCCAGCGCCGGCGGCAACCTGGTCAATAGCGGCCTGATCGAGGCCGGTAATCGTCTCGATCTGTTGGCGGGCAATAACCTGATCAACAAGGCGGGCGGGATCATTTCTGGGCGCGACGTGAGTCTCACGGCGGTTAACGGCGACGTGATCAACGAGCGCACGGTTACCACTCACGAGAGCAGCGGCGGGGCGTACATCCGAGAGGTGCGGCAGGACTTTGTGGACAACGCTGCCCGTATCGAAGCGGCCAACAACCTGAGCGTACGCGCCGGTCGCGACGTTAACAGCGTTGGCGGCGTGATGAGCAGCGGCGCCGACATGACGATAGCGGCGGGGCGCGATGTGAACCTCATCGCAGCCGAAAAACGCACTGGCCGTGGCACCACAGAGGCTAGCACCGGCAGCGTCACCCAACACGGCACCGTGATCGAGGCCGGCCGTGACTTCCGTGTGCAGGCTGGGCGTGATATCAGCGCCATTGCCAGCCGGATCGACGCCAAGCGTGACGTTGCCATGGCCGCCACGGGCGACCTGACCTTGGCTTCAGGCGTGGATGAACAGCATTACTCGTATAACACCAAGAAGGTCAAGATCCAGGAAGACCACGCCCAGCAAGTGTCCACCACGGTGAAGGCCGGTGGTGATGTGGCGTTGAGTGCCGGGAATGATTTGGCGTTGATTGCCAGCCGGGTGACGGCGGGGGATGAGGCGTATTTGTACGCGGGTAAAAATCTGGAACTCAAATCTGCTGAGGACCAGGACTACAGCTTCTTTAGCAAGACCAGCAAGACATCGACGGGCAAGAAGTTCCGTCTCGATGAAACCGATACCGTCACGAACGTTGGCAGCTTGGTCAACTCAGGTGGTAACAGCACGTTGGTAGCCGGTGAAAACCTGCTGTTGGCCGGCAGTGCCGTGACTGCCGAGAAAGGTGCCGCGAAATTGGTGGCCGGCAAGGATGTACAGATTCTGGCCGTGACCGATTCCGACAGCGTTAGCCATGAGCGCAAGGAAAGCAAAAGCAGTTGGGGTGGGTTCAAGTCGAGCAAGGTTGAGGACCAGGTCGACGAGAAACGTACCACTGCGGTGGGGAGTATGGTCTCCGGCGATACCGTCACTGTTGCGGGCGGGCAAGACGTGAAAGTGACGGGTTCGTCACTGGTCAGCACCGGCGACCTTACGGTACAGGCCGGACGTGACCTGGCCATCGACGCGGCGCAGAACACCTTCTCGCGCACTGACATGCATAAGGAAAAGAACCGCGACCTGACGGGTGTGCTAACCGGCAATAAGCTGGGCCTGGATGACATCACCGGCAACCAGCATCTGTTCATCAATAGCCAGAAACATAACGGCACTGCGACAGAAACTACGCTTACCGGCAGCACAGTCGGTTCCAGTGCTGGCAACGTAAAGCTGGAGGCGGGGCGTGAGCTGAAGGTGGTGGCCAGTGACTTGGTCAGTACCAAGGACATGGATCTCAAAGGCTCCAATGTGACCATTGCTGCGGGTATGGAGAATGCCAGCCAAAGCACGGTCGACAAGTCCAAGAGCCTTGCAGTTGGGCGCGTTATCGGCGGAACCGTTGTCGATACCGCCAGGAGCATCCGCGACGGGGTTGAGGCCGCTAAAAATGCCGATGATCCTCGGCTCAAAGCGGTGAAGCTGGCTCAGGTTGCCTTGAACACCTATAACCTGGGCGGCCAGATGGCGGATGCCAATGGTCAGGGTTCTGGTTTCGCGGATAAAAAAGGAGGCACGGCCAGCAACGGCTCACTGATCAAAATTGGCACCGAACTGGCCAATACCAGCAGTAAAAATACCACTGAGTACCGCAGTGAAACGGCGAAGCAAAGCACGCTCAACGCCGGTCAAGGGCTATCGATTGTGGCCACCGGCAAGGCCGCAGAAACCCAAGGTGATATCCATGTCATTGGCAGTGAGCTGAAGGCAGCCAATACCACGCTCATCGCCAAAAACGACATCATTCTGGAAAGCGCACAGAACACTACCGAGCGGAAAAACGACAGTAACAACAATAAAACCAGCATCGGTGCCAGCTTCAATATCGGCGAGCAAAACGGCTTCACTCTGGACCTCGGTGCACAAATTGCCAAAGGCATGGGTTCCGGCAGTTCTGTTACTCAGGTCAACACCAAACTGGACACTGGTGCGCTGGTTCTGAGCAGTGGCCAAGACACCACACTGGCGGGTGCCCAGGTACGTGCTGACAGCATCAAGGCGGATATCGGCGGTAACCTCAACATCGCTTCGCGCCATGACACCGACACCCAGAAGAGCAAGCAAAGCAGCGCCGGTGTTGGCGCAAGTATCTGCGTGCCACCATTCTGCTACGGTACGACGGTGACGGCGTCCGCGAACATGTCTGCCGGCAACATGAACAGTGACTACAAGGCGGTCACCGATCAGACGGGGCTGTATGCGGGCAAGGATGGCTACACCCTGGATGTGGGTAAAAACACCACGCTACAGGGCGCCGTCATTGCGAGCGAAGCCAGTGCTGACAAGAACCTGTTGATTACCGATCGCTTGCTTACCAGTGACATCAAGAACACCAGCAAGATCAACAGCACTTCGGCAAGCGCAGGCATTTCCGGAGGGTCCAGCGGTATCACAATGGGCCCGCCTATGGGCGCAGTACTGAGTGAGTCCGACAGCAGCAAAACCCGGGCGGCGGTCAGCGAGGGCACGATTGTTGTGCGTAACCCTGAGGGCGCCAACGATCTGGTCGGCCTCAATCGCGATACGCAAAACGCCAACAAGCACCTCGACAAGCCAGATGAAAAGGCTATGCGCGAACGCATGGACCTGATCAACAGCTCTGCGCAACTGGCCATAACGATCGGAAGCACCATTGGCAAGGCGAAGATCGACGAGTCTGAAGATCCCAACAGCGACGCGGGTAAAGCTGCTCGGCAGAAGTTGCTGGACAGTGGGATCAGTGACCCGACCACCGCACAGGTGAGGCAACAGGCTGAACGGGATTACGGCGTTGGCAGCAGTTTCCAACGCACGACGCAGACCGTGACCGCCATCGTGCAGGGGATCGCCGGTGGCAATGTGGGAGCGGCCATTGCGGGGGCATCCGCGCCCTACCTCGCGCAACAAGTAAAAGACCTGACGGCAGGTGATGACGCCGCCAACCTGATGGCTCATGCGGTGTTGGGCGCGGTATTGGCCAGGGCTGGTGGTAATTCGGCGCTGGTGGGGGCCGGTGGTGCGTTAGCAGCGGAAGCCACGGCGAGGTTGATTCGTAGTGAGCTGTACGGAAACGTCAGTAATGACGAGCTGACATCGGAGCAGAAACAAACGATCTCTGCATTGTCGACGTTAGTGGCAGGGATTGCGGGTTCTGCTGTGGGCAAGGATGCGCTGAGTGCGGTGGCGGCGGCTCAGGCTGGGAAGAATGCGGTTGAAAACAACCAATTGAGCGCGAAAGATGTCGTGGATTTACAGACTGAACTCGCAAAAGCCAGTAAAAATGGACAGCCAACAGAAGCCATTTGGGAGAAATACAAAGAGTTGAGCGCTGAGAAGCGCGCAGAGATGCTGGCAGGCTGTGCGGGCACGGGCGGGCTTTGCAGCGTGGGTTACCAGTCTGAGTATGAGGGTGGGATACAGACGGCTGATAGTGTCAGTAGCATGCGCTGGTTCTTCGGCCTTTCAGAAGCAGACGCTTCACGCCTGAGCCAGTTTGTCACTGAAGAAAACCAGTACGACATGGGGCTGTTGTACAACTCCCTACCTACATGGGAGAAAGCAGCTTTAATTGGAAAAGAGGTGCTTACCTCTACAGGTGCGTCCATAGGGCGTGATAAAACGTCTATCGCGTCGATGATTGGGAAGAATAAGGGAGGGACGTCGGGAGCGCAGGCGGGGCAGGATAAAACGTCGGCAGACGGTAAAGGGGTTATGCCGTCTGGTGCAAAAGGAATATCTTCAATCGTGGAGCCAAAAATTGCTCAGCAAATGGGGAAGCGAGGTTGGACAACCGATTCTCTTGAAGGTGTTATCGCAAACCCAAGCAAGACTGTTGTGACTAAAGATACTAGGTTCGATCCGGCTTCTGGTACTAGACTCAATGATCCCGCAACTGGTTATGTAGCCAAAGATGGTTCTTACGTTGTGCGGAATGACCGGACTGGTACGATCGTGCAGGTATCGGATAAGAATGATAAAAATTGGGTCGCGCCATGGGACTAAATGTAATGAATGAATTCATATTTCTGGGTGCGGGGCCGGAGCCCACTAGGCTTTGGGGTGAAACGCCTTTATTTAACTTAATTGATGGGCATAAGTTACTAGTTTTTTGCGATGAGCACGATGCAGCCGTACTCGGAATCGAGGGGTTCAAAGTCGTTGGAGGTAAAAGAGTGCCTGACATGGATTGTATTGCGGATTTTTCTGCCCTGGCTATGACTACCGGAGAGCTATTCCCAGCTGAGTCTAGAAAATCGGCCAAGTACTTCCTAAGTACGATTTCAGACCCTGATACGTTATTGGAGTTCGTTTTAGTTAAAACTTGATGGTGCAAAAGCAACGGAAAAAGGGGACAGATTTATTTAAGTAACAAAGAGCTCGGACTAAATAAATCTGTCCCCTTTTTCGACGCAGCCCATATTCTGAGTTAAACGGTGCAATTGGGGAGGCTCGTGGCTGGAGTCAGGCTATTGAATCGGGGCAAACACCAATTTCCGGACCTGGGAAAGCGTCACTCCCAGGTGCAGATTACATTACGTATGATCCATCATCGCGATCTGTGATCGTCTGGGACGCCAAGTATCGTGCTCCTGGCGGAAGCTATCCGACGTCCTTGCCAGATTCAAAGTTACAGGCCTGGCAGTCAGAGATCATAAACTCTGTTAAAAATATGCCGGAGGGATCGGCCAAAGCAGCCGCAGAGAGTGCGCTTAAGGCTGGCAGGGTCGAAGGCCGAATATTCAAATGGCCACAATAGGCTTGAGGTATTTAAGATGAAAGAATGGTCATCGCTGTGCAAGTCAAAGGTTGGGGACGCCGTTGATGTACGGGAGCAATGCGTTATCGCTATGGACGACGGCGCATACAAAATTTCAGACGATCAGTATTTTTTAGCTGACGCTTTTTCTGATGAGGGAGAGGAAAAACTTTGTTTGCTATCCCTCTACTGGGCTTGCAGTGAGCCTGCATTTAGAAGAGCCTACTACAGGGATGTTGAAAATGATGACATGGCCGTATGCCGGCCGCCGCCTGAGTTGCTTCCGGTTGGGGCGGGGGGGACCTATAGTCAGATTAAAAATGCTCTTAGCTCTCTTGGTTCTGAGAAGTTTATGGAGTACGCGTCTTATCGTGTTATGTCTGATGGTGCATTTGTTCATAAGGGCTTAGAAAGTTCATTGGCTGTTTATTATTTTCGCTTGCATGATATTGTTGATGATGAGCTGCCTTACGCGATACTGTGGAAGCTTTCTAGTGTGTGATTTATAAGAGGCAACGTCCTGTTTCTGGATTGAAGCGGTGCAAAAGGACCAGTGCAGGTTATCCCTGATGCAATCAGCCCACCCAAGTTCAGCCGGGTTGAAGACCTGTTTGGGCAGACGTTTGAAAGTATCCCGCTGTCGCACCTTCTCAATTGGAAGACCGGTTCGCTTGTAAATGAGGAAAAATGGGGTCAGGCAACTATTCTTCTGACGGATCACTAAACGTGGTCTGACCCCTATTTTTTCTCGAAATGAAGAGACTTGGTGTTCCAGATAATGCCGCTGGTCGCCAGATGCTAACTGATCACTTGACTCGCTCTGCCAAAACTGACGGCAATTTAATTAATGCATTCTCCAATCAATACGGAAAATTTGAGGTCAGAGAGTCCTTGTTTATGGGACCATCGGGTAAGGCTGCTAATTTTCAGAGCACGTTCCAGGTTCTTGATGATGGAAGTCGTAAACTCAGCACAGTCATACCGCTTCACTGAGGAGGTCGTAATGAAATTTCCAAGCACAGATGATTTTTTGGAAGAGTTCGGTATCCAGCCTATTGAGGTTGATCCAAACTTGGCGCTATGTCGTTATATCCAGAAGTCTAAAAATAGCGAACTTGAGGTTGATGTTTCTTTTAGTGCTGTGATGAAGTCATTCCAAGTCGTGCTTAGGCTTTCCACTCAAGAGCTAGCAGTTATTTCGTCCGAGAGCGTCAAGTCTATTGAGTTAGTGCGAGATGAGTCTGGGGCTGGGATTCATGTTGTCTTTGATATGTCTGAATCACTGTCAGAGGCGAGGGTGATATTCGAACCTGAGGTGAGTTGCCGATGGTGGACGTTACACAAAGTATAAGAATGAAATAGGAGGGGATTGGTAAAAAGAAAAATGGGGTCAGACTACTATTCTTCTGACGGAGCACTAAACGTGGTGCTGACCTCTATTTTTCTGCAGAGTGCATCAAAGGGCGGCGTTAGGTAATGAACTCTCCTAGACTTATGGTTGCCTGGCTGTTAACAGTGCTCGGGAAGAAATTACTGTCAGTAAATGCTCTATTCCATGTTTCTCTTTCGAGAGGGATTCTGCCCCTCAAGAGGTTGGCCTTCTATTTGAAAGTTCTGAAATTGGGAAGCTCTATGGCGGGCCTGATGGTGCGTCTATCTGTTTTTCTTTGAATCCGATTTCAAACTGCGATCTAGGTGAATACGGTAGGCAAGATATTTTTAATATTTCTGGTGAGCTTTATTTCTCCAATGTTGTAGGAAGAAGGTTAGTGTCGGCATCGCTTGTGCAGTCCTTAGCAGAAGACGTAGTGATAGGCGTTGCTCTCTCGTTTGATAACGGTTTTTGCCTATCCATTTTAAACTTAGGTGATGAGCTTTTTATCTACGATGAAACGAAAAGGGGACAGATTTATTTAAATAACGAAGAACTTGCTTTTGCACTCTCTTGTCAGGTCGCCAAACCTGTTCGCCATATGGGCGACGGGCCGGACTACAAGCCCCGCGCCCACCCCCCCACAATGCATCAAAGTGCTGGCCCACGCACAACGCTTCACGTCTTCATCCCCGCGGCCGATACCCTGGCGATGATTAAACGCATCAAAGAACCCGCGCCGGCCAATCGCCGGCGCTCTCAACCCGCTCTACCGTCACACCACAAGGAAGAAGTACATGATCAAGCTGTTCTGCAAAGCTGCTGTTGTATTGTCCCTGGCCACGCTGTTTGGCTGCTCCTCGACGCCGTCGGTGGAGAAGATGCAGGCTGACGTGGCGAACTACTCGTTGCCCAAGGCCGCCGTCGCCGATAAAGGCCTGGTGTATGTCGTGCGCCCAAGCAACGTGGGGATGATGGTGCGGTTCAACGTGTTCCTGGATGACAAGGAAGCCGACTCGGAGATGGGTTACAACCGTGGTAACCAGTACATTTATTTCTTCGTGTCGCCGGGCCAGCACGTGATCAGTTCCAAAGCTGAAAACTGGGCTGACATGCCGATCAACGTCAAGGCCGGTGAGGTGGTTTACCTCAAGCAGGAAGTCGAAATGGGCTTCGCCGTGGCGCGCAACAGCCTCAAAGTGCTGAGCGATGTGGAAGGCCGTTATCTGGTCAAGGACGCGTCGTTGGGTACCATTGCAAAAGAAAGCAAGTGAGTAAAAAAGCGATTGAGGCGGCCGGGCGTTGAGCTTGGCCGTTGTTGCTGTTTACATAAGCCGGAGTGACACCGTATGGACGCAATTACCCCCGCTAAACGGCCGACCATTTTGGCTAGCATCGGCCGTCGCCTGCTGGCCCGAATCATCGACTCTGGCATCGCGGTGCTGATCTTTTTCATCGTCAAGTTCGGCGCCGAGGTGCTGTCGGCGTCCGTCCCCGCCGTGAAGGCCAAGGGCGGGTTCCTTGCGGCGTTTTTCGCAGGTTTTGCCTACCTCTTGCTCGCAGACGCGCTGCCCAATGGCCAGAGCCTGGGCAAGCGCTTGCTGAGCATCGCGGTCGTCGACCGTAAAACCCGCAAGGGCTGCTCCATTTCTCAGTCGCTCACCCGCAATGCCGGGGTGCTGGTGATCATCGACTGGGTGTGGATTTTCCTTGAGTCCAGAACCCGCCTCGGCGATATGTTCGCCAAAACCATCGTGATTCAAACCGGCAACTTGACTAAGGTACGCGGTCTTGCCGACATCTATGACGACGGGAAGCCCGGCACTGCTTGAGGGTGGTAGCTCTGGTTTCAACGTGTAGGTTAAAAGGCTCTGGGGCGAAAAGGGGACAGATTTTTTTAAGTAACAAAGAACTCGGAAAATCAAATAAATCCGTCCGCTTTTTCTCCCCTGGGCGGAAAATGTGGGTAATTTATTTGATTTTACGTGGTCGATATCACAAGTAAATTTGGCACCTTTTTTCTTATGTCCTTGGGTGAGTGTAAAAATGAAACGTACTGAACTTTCCGAGCTGGAGCTACCGACAATGAGGGAGGAGCTTCTGTCTTATATGGGTGGGTTGTCAGACGCTAATTATCAGTATCGGGCCTGGGTTGAACACTCCTTGCCAGAGTCTGGGTATGACAAACTCGATTACACTGTGCATTTCTTATATGATGATACCGGGCTCGCTAAGGATCCCTATGCTTGGATAGGTGTGGTTCTGAGAAATACGGAAGAAGCCAGTTCTATGGCAGCCCTTGTGAGTGCCATTGATGTGGTTTTTGATAAGTATGGCGTTGATCTTTCTGATAAGGATTACTTGGAGAAGAAAGAGTGGCAGTTAGTGGTGGATAAGGCTAAGTCCGCGCTTGAGGTTCTTCTCTGTGATGGCAAAGGTTAGCCCGCCTTCCCACTTAAAAATGAAATTTATTGCCATTTTTGTCCTGGTAGGTATTTAGGGAAAAGGGGATGGGTTGGTTTAAGTAACAAAGGGCTCGGAAAGTTAAATAAATCTGTCCCATTTTTCTCGAGAAATGAATGCGGTAGCCAAATTGAAAGCTTGGAATTTCCAAGTGTTAATGCTTGTTCAAGCGATGCTAGGGGCAGTTACTCCAAACTTTAGAATGGTGGTGTTATCTTGTGAGGTTGATGTCTGGGTAATAAGATTTTATCTCGAGAAAAATATAGAAGATGATACCGCTGAGATAGAAGACATTATATGTCAATATGCCGCGTATCAGGATTCGAGTTTACAATGCAAGTCAGAGATTTTAGTCGGTAATGAAAATCTACCTAGTTTTTCGGAAGGCAATAGGGCTGTTTATCGTCGAAAAGAGTGATTTTTGAGTTGAAAAAATGGGTCGGATCCTGCGAAAAAAATGCGATCAGATCACTAATGTGGAGAGCTAGGTTGTTCTAAATGAGCACTAAAGGTGGTCTGATCTCTACTGTTTCTAATGAGTTTAGTGGGCATTACTGGAAGAATTGGACGCTTCAGGTCAAGGGAGAAATGGGGTCAGATCACTATTCTTCTGGCGGTGCATTAAACGTGGTCTTCCCCCTATTTTTCAAGGACAAAATGATGGATGGATTGGTTTGGCTTGAAAAACTCAAGGAGTCATTTTCTTCAACTGGTCTGGGTTATGAAGATCTTTACGAACTCATAGAGGCTGCTATAGCGAGAGGGAGGACTAACTTCCCGGCTTTTATCTATGATGCTTCGCGGGGGGTTGGCGTCTCTGTAAGTGAAGGTTTTTTTTACTCTCTCGATCAGGATTGGGACGATCCAGAGGATTTCAATGAGGTCAGCTTTTTTTTGGGCGAGGTGGAAACTTCAAGTCTTCCAGTGCCTGACTACGTTTTCCTGATGAAAATTGCAGCTCATGTATACTCTACTTTCTTTCCTGATGATGGGGGCGCTGTTCTAAGGTCTGCTGAAAGATTAGAAAAGCGTTACTCAAAAAGGTTTTAGTCTAGTTGAATCGTTCAGTAAAAGGAAAACAGGATAAAAATAAGTCAGAACACTATTCTTCTTTGGAAGAGCAAAAAATGGGGTTATGCTACTATTTTTTACGGAGCACTAAACGCGGTCTGACCCCTATTTTTCGCCTATTCTTCTGGCGGAGCACTAACGTTGTCTGACCCTGAGGAATCCCTGCAGTAACGAACTGACACAACTCATCAGTGTTGTCAGGCGACGAGAATGGATTGAAGGCAGTGCTTGAGCGAGCGCTCTGTGTAAAAAACGGATGGCTTGCATGGGTCGAGGATCTTGTTTTAGTGTGGTGCAAACCAAGTTGCCGACTCATGCAGGCTTCTTCAATGATTCCAACTTCTTGATTTTTCTTAAGAAAAATCGGGGATCCCTCAGGGTCAGACCACTATTGTTCTTGCTGAGTATTAAGCGTGGATTGGCCCCTATTTTTCCAGAGTTGAAGAGTTAGGAATATGTACTCACAAGCCGACCTCGCTATGGATTTAGAAAAAGCACTGGTTAACGGTTTCGATGTCTTTAGGATTTCTAAACTGGCATTTGAAATTTATCAAAACCATGGCTTAGAAATCACTGCTCGCATGGATCGAGCACTTCTCACATTGATGGCAATGGAGGACGGTGAGGAGTTTGAGTTGACTGAGTCCGAGCTTTTGGGTCTGATTTCAGCGATTAAAGCAGTGTAGATGGAGCAAAAGAGATCGAGTGGGATCAGACCACTATTCTTCTGACGGAGCACTAAACGTGGTCTGACCCCTATTTTTTTTAAAAAACCTTCCTGAATCGGCAAATTGGCTCATGAGGGAAAGTGCTCAGTTCGGCTTGCTGCCTACGGGGGTGTATCAGTCATTAACCCCGCACTGACACACCGCCTTCGCAGGCAAGCCAGCTCCCACAGTTGGTTTGTGGTGTGTCAGCAGGTTTTGGGTTGCAGGCACTCCAGCGCACGGTCGGCCAGGGTTTGGGCCCTGTCGATCAGGTGTTCGGTGGCACCGGCCATGTGGCGTTGATCGCCTGTCAGGCCTTGGGTGGTGTCGGCAGCGGTGGCGGCTGCGCAGCGCAGCAGGTCGCAGAGTTGGGCGAGGGCGTCTTCGAAGCTGAGGTCGTGATGCACTGTAAAGGGCTGCGGTGAGGTGGGTTGCAGGTAGTGACTCAGGGCGCGTTCAAATATTTCGCGGCTGGGGGTGAAGCGCGTTGTATTGCTCATGCATAAGCTCCTGATAAGGGGCCTACTTGTTTCAGGTTTCCACACCTGTTCGCTGATAGGCAGCGACAGAGCACAGGCTAGCCAGTGGCATGCGCAGGCGCAAGGCCGAAGGGCTGCTTAGGAAGCTTCCTGCAAGGTTAAGGGATATGGATTGCTGGCCTTTAACACTGCATGTCGATCAGGCAACACCGATCAAAGCTGAGAGGCGGGGTGTTGTGGCGAGCGGGCTTGCCCCGCGTTGGGCTGCGCAGCAGCCCCAGGGGAGTCAACGCGGTTTTCCAGATGTATCGCGTCGTGAGGTGTCAGGGCCGCTTCGCGCCCCAACGCGGGGCAAGCCCGCTCGCCACAAGAAGTTAGCTGCCACAGTTCTGAACGTGTTCAGACCAGGTATTTGCGGAACCAGCCCAACGTGCGCTCCCACGCCAGATTCGCCGCTGCCTCGTCATATCTCGGCGTCGAATCATTATGAAAGCCATGATTGGCGCCCTTATAAATAAACGCCTCATAGGTCGTGCCTGCGGCCTTCAACGCCTGTTCATACGCCGGCCAACCCTCGTTGATGCGCGTGTCCAGCTCGCCGTAATGCAGCATGATCGGCGCCTTGATGCGTGGCACATCCTTCGCTTCTGGCTGCCTGCCGTAAAACGACACCGCTGCGCCAAGCTCCGGATACGCCACCGCCGCCGCATTGGTCACGCCGCCGCCATAGCAGAAGCCGGTAATCCCGACTTTGCCGGTGCTGCTGTCGTGGTGCATCAGCCATTCGATGGCGGCGAAGAAGTCGTTCATGAGTTTGGTGGGGTCGACTTTTTGTTGCAGTTCCACGCCTTTTTGATCGTTGCCGGGGTAGCCGCCCACGGAGGTGAGGCCGTCGGGTGCCAGGGCGATGAAGCCGGCTTTGGCCAGGCGCCGGGCGACGTCTTCGATGTAGGGGTTAAGGCCTCGGTTTTCGTGCACCACCACCACGGCGGGCAGTTTGCCGCTGGCCTTGGCCGGGCGTACGAGGTAGCCGCGCACGGTGCCGTTGCCTTTGGGCGAGGGGTAGGTGATGTAGTCGGCGACGATGTCCGGGTCGGTGAATTTGACCTGTTCGGCCAGCGCGTAGTTGGGGCTCAGGGCTGCCAGCAGGGCCGAGGCAGTGAGGCCGCCGAAGGTAAACAGCGCGGCGCGGTCGAGAAATTCGCGGCGGTTAAGCTTGCCGTGGGCGTAGCCGTCGTAGAGTTCCAGCAGTTCGGGGGCGAAGTCTTTCGCGGTGAGACGAGTCATCGGAGCAGTCCTCGATTAGCGGTGGTCATCACTGTAGACCAGGATCAACGTTCGCGGCCATGGGCGGAATCCGACAGTTGCCGGGTATCGACGCGCACGAACACCGAGTCGCCGAGGGCGGTGAGCACGTCACCGGCGTACACCTCGCAGACCACGCGGCTTTTACGCCCCACGTCGCCTTCAACCCGCGCGCGCAGGGTCAGCGTCACGCCCATGGGCGTGGGCTTGATGAATTTGATCCCCAGGTTACCGGTCACGCAGTCGATGCGCGGCAGGCTGCCGGGCTCGCGCTGTTCGTTGCGGTAGTGGTAGGCCATGGCGGTCCAGTTGGAGTGGCAGTCGACCAGCATGGCGATCAGGCCGCCGTAGACCAGGTCCGGCCAGCCGCTGTATTGAGCTTCGGGCAGGTGCTCGGCGATCACATGGATACCATCGGCATCCCAACGGCTTTTGATGTGCAGGCCATGGGGGTTGCTGCCGCCGCAGCCGTAGCAGATGCCTTCGGGCGCGGTGATGTCCTGCAGGGAAGGGGTGTGCATGCAAAGTCCTTATTGTTTCTTTTGGCGACTACTCTGTTTAGCAGGGCACGCTGCGAAAGGGAATAAAACCATGGCATGGCGTGTTAGCTCAGCACATCTGTTCATTTATCTTGCGGAGTGTTGCATGAAGCGTCGAATGCCCCTGTTTGTAAGCCTGGCGGTGCTCCTTGGTGTGTTTCTCGGCAACGCGCAGGCCGTGGAATACAAAGACGTCAACCGCACCGCCAGCCAGATCAGTTTTACCTTCCAGCAATTCGGGCAGCGGGTGTATGGCACCTTCAGTGACTTTGAAGGCACTCTGACCTTCGACACGCAAAAGCCTGAGGCGGCGCATGCGTTGCTCAAGATCCAGCTCGCCAGCATCGACGCCGGCAGCCAGGACGCCAATACCCAATTGCAGCAACCGGCGTGGTTCGACACCGCGACCTATCCTGTGGGCGTGTATGAGTCCAATGGCGCCACGGCGCTGGGCGATAACCGCTACAAGATCACCGGTAACCTGACGATCAGGGGCATCACGCGGCCGGTGGATATTGAGGTGCAGCTCAAGGAGCAAAGCGGCATCGGCGTGTTTGACGGGGCGTTCATCCTCAAGCGCAGCGACTTCAAGATTGGTGAGGGTGAATGGGCGGGCAACAGCGTGGTGTCCAATGACATCAACATCAAATTCAAGATGGTTGCGCCGCAGCGCTAACGGGCAAACTTCTTGGCCGAGGCCACACAGCCGATCACCGCAACCGTCACCAGCAGCATGCCCAGGCTGACCTGCTCATGCAGCAGGCCCGCCGCCAGCGCCAGGCCGAAAAACGGCTGCAGCAACTGCAACTGGCCGACCGCAGCGATGCCCCCCTGGGCCAGGCCGCGATACCAGAACACAAAGCCGATCAGCATGCTGAACAGCGACACATAGCCCAGGCTCAGCCACGCCGGCAGGCTGATGCCCGTGAGGGTTGCCGGCGCCAGCATCACGCTCAACGGCGCCACCACCGGCAACGACACCACCAGCGCCCAGCAGATCACCTGCCAGCCGCCCAGGCTGCGCGACAACGTGGCGCCTTCGGCGTATCCCAGGCCGCACACCAATACGGCCAACAGCATCAGCAGGTCACCGGCCGGCGCGGCGCTCAAGCCTTGGGCAACGGCGTAGCCCATCACCAGCAGGCTGCCGAGAATCGAAAACACCCAGAACACCGGGCGCGGCCGCTCGCCGCCACGCAGTACACCAAACACTGCAGTGGCCAGCGGCAGCAGGCCAATGAACACGATGGAGTGC
This sequence comes from Pseudomonas sp. OE 28.3, assembly GCF_014268205.2. NCBI lineage: Bacteria > Pseudomonadati > Pseudomonadota > Gammaproteobacteria > Pseudomonadales > Pseudomonadaceae > Pseudomonas > Pseudomonas sp. OE 28.3. Next base: position 3,656,700 of record NZ_CP077082.1, on the reverse strand, counting down.
GCCGAGGTCACGTATTGCAGCGCCAGTGCCGTGAGCAGTGGAAAACCGATCACCACACCCAGGGCGACGATCACCAGCGGCCCCCATTGGTGGCGTGCAGGGCGTTTTTCCCTGAACAACCACAACAACAGCACGCCGAACACGGCGGCAATGGCGGCGCGGATCATGGTCAGAAACACCGGGTTGAACTCCATCACCGCCAGGCGCGTGGCTGGCAAGGAGCCGCTGAAGATGACGACGCCGATAAAGCCGTTGATCCAGCCTTGGGCGCTGGTATCCGGTGCAGTGAGGCTTGCGGTGCGTTCCATGGTGAGGGCTCGAACTAGGTGGTTGCGTAAACACCATCCTAGGGGCCAGGATTAAGACAATCAAAAAATTGTCATGGATACACCGCCTATGCCGCGCGCCCGCTACAAGTCGCTGGTCGACACCTTTGCCCAAGACATCCGCAGAGGCGCACTGGCGCCCGGCACACGCCTGCCCACGCACCGGCAATTGGCGGCTGAACATGGCCTGGCGTTGGTCACCGCGAGCCGGGTGTACACGGAGCTTGAAGCCATGGGCCTGGTCAGCGGCGAAACCGGGCGCGGCACCTTTGTGCGGGAAATCGCGTTGCCGCCGGGGCAGGGCAGTGGGCAGATGAATGTGGCCACCGGCATGCTCGACCTGAACTTCAATTACCCCTCGCTGCCCGGTCAGGCAGACCTGCTGCGCACCGCTCTGCGCCAATTGGCGCTGTCGGGCGACCTGGAAGCGCTGTTGCGTTACCAGCCGCATGCCGGTCGCTTGCATGAGCGCGCTGCCGTGGCACGGCATCTATTGAGCCGAGGCCTGGCGGTTGAGGCGGAGCAGGTGCTGATGGTCAGCGGCGCCCAGCACGGCCTGGCGGTGACGATGATGGCGTTGCTCAAGCCTGGGGATGTAATTGCCGTGGATGCGCTGACCTATTCAGGCTTCAAGGTGTTGGCCGAAACCCTGCACCTGGAAATCGTCGCCATTCCGGTGACCGCCAGCGGCCCGGATCTGGCGTTCCTGCACGCGCTGTGCCGCAGGCGCCCGGTGCGTGCGGTGTACAGCATTCCAACCCTGCATAACCCGTTGGGGTGGGTGATGAGCCTTGCGCAACGCGTGCAACTGATTGCCATCGCGCGTGAGCACCATCTGATGCTCATTGAGGACGCGGCCTACGCGTTTCTGGCCGAAGACGCGCCACCGCCGCTGGCCACATTGGCGCCTGAGTGCACGGTGTACGTGGGCGGGTTATCCAAAAGCGTTGCCACGGGTTTGCGCGTCGGGTTTATCGCCGCGCCGTTGGAGTGGGTGAAAAAACTGGAGCGCACGATCATGGCCACCACCTGGAACGTGCCCGGTGTAATGAGCGCGATTGCGGTGGGCTGGATCGAGGACGGCACCGTCGCGCAGCTCGAAGCACAAAAGCGCCAAGACGCACGGGCACGCCAAGCCTTGGCTGCGCAGGTGCTCAAAGGCGTGCCTTACATCAGCCATCCGTCTTCGTATTTTTTGTGGTTGCCGCTGGGGGACGAGGCGCGGGCCGATCAGGTGGCCATGGCCTTGCAGCGCGAGCAGATTTCCGTGTCCACCGCCGAGCCGTTTGCGGTCTCGGCCACGGTGCCGCACGCGCTGCGCCTGGCGCTGGGTTCGGTGAGCATGGCCGCGCTGGGTGAGGCGCTGCTGAAGGTCCGGGAAGCGGTGCGGTGGTGAGCCGCACCGCTTGGCGTCAGTATTTGTAAGCCTGACGCCCGATCAGCAGCCATTTGCCTTTTTGCTTCTGCCAGACCTGGAAGTTGTCGATATCGGTCGGCACTTCGACGCCGCTGTTCACGGCCAGGGCGTGAAAGTGGTTGCGCACCAGCGCGGTGTCGCCGTCCAGGGTGATGGTCTGGTTTTGCATTTCGAGGGTTTTGAACGCGCTGGTGTGGGTTTCCAGGTCAGCGATAAATTGCGCTTTGTTCTGCACCTTGCCGCTGGAGTGGCCATAGGTGAGCTTGTCGGACGTCAGCGCGTGCAGCGCCTTGAGGTCCAGGTGCAGCATGGCTTGGGTCAGTTGGTCGACCGCGTGAGCCACATCCTTTTCGGCCGGGGCAGGCGCAGCTGCGACGTAGCCGGTGAACAGGCACACAAAACCGATCAGCACTTTGACGTTTGGCATGGGTGTTTCCTTATTGTTGTTGGGGTGAACACGACAACTTAAGTCGTCGTACAACCATGCAATATTTTCGGGGGGCAAGGAAAGTGAAATTTTGAAATATCTCGAAAAGATTAAGCTAGATGGCGTCGTAAATCACATAGCTTCTTGTACGACGTCCCAACACAATAAATAACTGAGGGCGGTACACCTTGTCGCTTCCAGCCCAACAAGCCGATCGCTATGCTACTGCGCAAATAACAAGCCGCCCGAGAGACAACATGGATTTTGACTGGCACAGCGACGCCATCACCCGCGCCACTCCCGTGACCCCACACTACAAAAATACCCAGAACGTTCGCCGTTTCATGCTCGAACACTGCGGCCCGACGTTCAAGTTCGACCGGCCGTTCATGGCCTGGATTCGCAACGACATGCCCAAAACCTTGGGCGATGTGGTGGATGAGTGGCAACGCCGCAACGAGGACGCACGCCCATGACACGCGACGAAAAATACCAGGCTGCCCAGGAACGCATCGGCTACCTGCTGGAGGAATTCAAAATCGGCGGCAACTACACGCCGTTGGTGCGCGATGGCAACCAACTGTACATCAGCGGCCAGATTCCGCGTGTCGGTGACACCCTCATGCTGCCGGGCAAGGTCGGTGAAAGCCTGACCCTGGCCCAGGCGCAAATCGCCGCCAGTATCAGCGCGTTGCGTTGCCTGGGGTTGCTCAAGCAAGCGCTGGGTTCGCTGGATCAGGTCAAGACCCTCGTGCGTATCACCGTGTATGTGCGCAGCGCAGAAGACTTTGATCAGCAAAGTGAAGTGGGCAACGCCGCGTCGGACCTGTTCCACGAAATCCTCGGCGCTGCCGGTGTGCACACGCGCACGTCGGTGGGGGTGATGCAGTTGCCCAAATCGGCGGCCGTCGAGATCGACATGATCGCTGTTGCACACGATTGAACTGGCGATGATCACCCAAGGGCTTGAGGTACTGAACGACTACGCCGTGCACTTGGCGCCGGGTCTGCTGCTGTTTGGTGCGTGGTTCGCGTTGACACCGAGAGCGCAGGTGGCGATGCGCATCCTGATTCTGCTGGCGGCGTTTGTGCTGATGCGCGATGTGATGACGCCGCTGGGTATGTGGGCGGTGAGTCGCGATGTGCAGATCGCATTCAGTGGCAATGCCTTCGTACTGGCGGCGCTCGGCGGGCTGTCGGTGCTGCTGATCATGCTGCTCTCACGCCTGGCACCCGAGTTGTGGCGGTTGATGCGTTGGTCCATTGGCAACCCGTTGGTTGGCATGGCGGTGGGGGTTGTGGTCGGCTGTTTGATCGGCGTGCCGCTGCGGGTTTACCAAGGCATTGATGCAAGCCAGTTCCACGGCTACTGGGTGTGGTTGCCGGGCATGGTGGTATTGGCCTATGGCGCCAATGCGCTGGAGGAAGTGCTGTTCCGCGGCTTTTTGCAGGGTTACCTGGAGCAACAGGTTTCGCCATTGCGCGCTGCATTGATCAGTGGCGTGGCCTTTGCAGCCTGCCATGGGTTCCTGGCCTTAAGCGTTACCCAACTGGGCTGGCCGGTGTTGCTGTTCACCCTGCTTGAAGGGTTGGCCTGTGCGCTGGTGCGCATGCGTTACGGCGTACTGCCCGCCGCACTCGCCCACGGCACCGCCATCCTGCTGATCGCCGTGCCCTACATGGCCTGATATTAAACACAACCCTGATCGCCCTGATCGTTCCCACGCTCCGCGTGGGAATGCAACCCTGGACGCTCTGCGTCCGCTCTTGAAGTCGTGACGCGGAGCGTCACAGAATGCGTTCCCACGCGGAGCGTGGGAACGATCAGTGATCCCACAATTTTTACAGCGGCGGTGTGCGCGGCGGGATCAGGCGTTTGCTGCCGGTGGCTTCATACGCGCTGGCAAAGCTCAGCAGCGCCGAATCATCGTAAGCACGACCGGCAAAGGTCAGGCCGACGGGCATGCCGATGTCGGCCATCACGCCCATCGGCACGGTGACGGTGGGCACGCCGAGGTGGCGGATGGCGAGGTTGCCGTTAGCGACCCACACGCCATTGCTCCAGGCGATGTCGGCACTGGCTTCATTCACGTCGGCATCTGCCGGGCCTACATCGGCCACGGTCGGGAACAGCACCGCATCGAGCCCAAGCGTGTCCATCCAGTCTTCCAGGTCGATGCGCCGGGTTTGCTCCAGGCCGCGCAAACCGTCCGGCACCGTGCTGATCTCGTTCCACGGCGTGATGCCGCGCTGGGCCATGCGCACGTATTCGTCCATGCCGGCGGCCAGGTCATCTTCACGGTTGGGCAGGGTGCCCGGGTCGTGCGGGAAGATCTTCGGCCCATCGACATCCGCCAGGCGGTTGAGCGCCGGGTCGTTGTTGGCGCGCAGGAAGTCATCGAAGGCCCAGGCCGACAGTTCCCACAATTCGTCGTGCAGGAATTCCCTGGAAACCAAGCCACGGGTAAACACGGTTGGCGCGCCAGGGCGATCGCCTTCGCAGTTGGACACCAGCGGGAAATCCACCTCGATCACTTCGGCGCCGGCGGCTTGCAGCGCTTGGCGTGCGCCTGCCCACAGGTCGATCACGCTGGCGCGGGTGTTGATCTTCTGCCCGGTCGGCCCGCCAATGCCGGGCTTTTCGCTGGTGCCCGCCTCGGGGTCGGCATTGATGTACATGCGCGGCACGCCGAAACGTTTACCGGCGAGGGCTTCGCTGCTCACAGCCAGGTCGGCGTAAGACGCGGGGCGCACCGACGCTACGCTTGGGATTGGCACCCAGGGCTGCAGGCGCCACAGGTCGCCACGGGTGTCGGAGTCTTCGGCGACCACCACATCCAGCACTTCCAGCAGGTCGGCCATGGTGCGTGCATAGGGCACCACCACGTCCATGGTCGGCGTGAGCGGCCAGTTGCCGCGCACCGAAATCACCCCACGGGACGGTGTGTAGGCGCACAAACCATTGTTGGACGCCGGGCCGCGCCCGCTCGACCAGGTTTCTTCAGCCACACCAAAGGCGGCGAAGCTTGCCGCCGTGGCGGTACCCGCGCCGTTGGACGAACCGGAGGCAAATGGTGCAGTCAGGTAGTCGGCGTTGTAAGGGCTTTCGGCACGGCCATACACACCCCGCTGCATCCCGCCATTGGCCATCGGCGGCATATTGGTCTTGCCCAGGCAGATGGCGCCGCCCGCTCGCAAGCGTTCGATGGTGAAGGCGTCGCGCTGCGCAACCAGCTTGGCAAAGGCCGGGCTGCCGGATGCGGCCGTAAGGCCCTTGACCAGGTAGCTGTCCTTGGCGGTATAGGGAATGCCGTCCAATGGCCCCAACGTTTCGCCCCTGGCCCGGCGCGCATCGGACGCTTCGGCTTCTTTAAGGGCTTCGGGGTTGCGCACTACCACGGCGTTCAAGGCGGTGGCGGTCTGCGGGCCGTCATAGGCATCGATCCGCGCCAGGTAGGCGTTTACCAGTTCAACGGCAGTGGTCTGGCCGGTTTCAAGCGCCGCGCGCAGTTGGGCAATGGAGACTTCGGTAACTTGCATCACGTTTTTTTCGCCGCCTTCAAGTGGGAGGTATGGCGGCAGTCTACGGACAGATATTTCACAAAACCAGCGCGGCATGCTCCGCATAGGCGGCGCGCATGACTTGCCACGTCGGCTCGTCAGCCGGAATCAGATGCTCGATACGCAGCGACGTGAGGGTGATGTCCTGGGGCATGCCGAACGTGGTGAAGGTCGACAGAAAGCTCAGCTCGCCCTGGGGTGAGCGGATGCGCGTCAGCACCAAGGGCGGCATGTGGCCGGGTGGTTCGGTGTGGGTGGGCGTCGGCAGGCTGGCTAATAAAACCGCCAATTCAGGATTGCCCAACGCCTCACGGCTGGCGCGTTGCCAGGCAAGCGTGCGGATCTCTTCGGCGTTGATCAGGTGGTCGCCCAAGCCGCCGGTTTGCAGCAGCGTGGTCAGCAGGTTCAGCCCGTCTGCCGCATCCGGTTCAAGCCCCAACAATTCAAACAGAACGCCGGTACTCGCATTCGCCGCCAGCACTTGCCATTGGCTGTCGAGCAGAATCGCCGGGGCCGGGTTATTGGCGTGCAACACATGGCTGACGGCTTCGCGAATCGCGGCCATGGCCGGTGAGGCGAGCGGGGTGGCGGTGTAGCGTGGCGCGTAGCCGGCGGCGAGGAACACGCGATTGCACTGCTCAAGCGGCACATCCAGCGCGGTCAGTAAATTGTGCAACGTGCCCGGGCTCGGCTTGGCGCGGCCGGTTTCGATGTAACTGAGGTGGCGTTGCGAAACGCCGGTGATCAGCGCCAGGTCCAGCTGGCTCAGCTTGGCGTGGCGACGCAGTTGGCGCAGCTGGTCGCCGGCAGTAGTGTCCATGGCGGGTTCATAACCTGTGAGGTCATTGCGAGGGCCAAGACCTTATCACTATCGTGAGCTTCATTCACTTCAAGGACGAGACCATGCACAGACCCTCTATTGCCCTGGTCGGGTTAGTTGGATTTTCACTCTATACACTGGTGACGATGCTCACCGCCGAGCAATCGCTGCTGGCCTTCGGGCGGCAATTGATGTCGCGTCCGGACACCGCGCAGGTAGTGATGGACCTGTACCTGATGGCGGTGCTGGCGTGTGTGTGGATGTATCGGGATGCGCGTGGTCGCGGGCGGTCAGTCGTGTCTGTGCTGCCGTATTTTGCGCTGACGGCGGTGTTTGTTTCGGTGGGGCCGTTGCTTTATATCGTCGTCAATGGGTTGCGCGATGAATGACCTGCTGGCTATCTACGCAGGCTGTGTGCTGGTGCTGTGCCTGAAAATGTTTGCGATTTCCTGCTATCAGGGTTTTTGGCGGATTCGGCGGCGGGCGTTCACCAACCTTGAAGATGCGGCGTTCTTCAGCCGCATGGCGCAGCCACAAGAATTGCCGCACGTCGTGAGGGCGCAAAGGGCGTGGGCCAATGACCTGGAAAACATCCCGCTGTTTTTTGTGTTGGGCGGATTATGTGTGGCGCTGGGGAGTTCCCAGGGTGTCACGGGTTGGCTCTTTGGCCTGTTTACCCTGGCTCGATTGGCGCACACGGTGACGTATCTGGCAGGGCTGCAACCCTGGCGCACGCTGGCCTATGCAGTGGGCGTGGCCTGCCTCTTCGGGCTCGGTGCCCTGGTGGTCTTGAGGCTGAGATGAAATCCCCCCTGGCTGAGCAAACTTATTGTGGCAAGCCCGCTCGCCACAACAAGCCCGCTCGCCACAAGAAAACCTTGCCATAGGCAAGGGATTAAGGGTTCAGAAACGCCTGGTAATTGTCTTTGGTGATCTGCTGATAAGGAATGGTCAGCTCAGCCACATAGGGTTCCTTCTTGACCATCTTCACCGCCAGATCAATCGAGCCGACGGCCTGGCCTTTGTTGTCCTGATACACCGTCACCAGCAACTGGCCCTTCTTCACCGCGTCCAGCCCCGCTGCGCCGCCATCGCTGCCGGCCACCAGGATATCCTTGCCCGGTTGCATGCCCGCCTGGCTGATCGCCATGGCGGCGCCAATCGCCATTTCATCGGCATTCGCCGCCACGGCATCGATTTTGCGTCCGGACACAATCCAGTTGCTCATCAGGTCAATCGCCTTGCCGCGCTGCCATTCGGCGCTTTGCTCCTCGACAATCTTGATGTCCGGGTAATCCTTGAGCACCGTCTTCACCCCCAGCGTGCGGTTGTGCGTGGCGTTGTTGGACAACAGCCCGAGCATGATCGCTAGGTTGCCCTTGCCGCCCATTTTCTCTGCCAGGTAGCGCATCTGGATTTCCCCGGCCTTGATCTCATCCGAGCCAACATAACCCACGCCCGGCGGCACGTCCTGGAACTCCGGGCGGCGGTTGACGTACACCAGCGGGATCTTGGCCTGCTGGGCATTGACGGTCATTTTCTGCGTGGCCGCCGTGTCCACCGCGTTGACGATAATCGCGTCCATGCCCTGGGCGGTAAAGTTCTGCACCTGATTGAGCTGGCGCACCACATCGCCCTGTGCGTCTTCAAATTGCAAAGTCACGCCGGGCAGCTCCTTGGCGTGGGCGGCCATGTAGTCACGCATCTGTGCGAGGAACACATCGTCGACCTGGGCGATGCTCACGCCGATACGAATATCCGCCCAGGCCCAGGGCGTAACAGCGAGGGTCAGCAGTGCTGCGAGAAGTTGCTTCTTCATGGTGGTGCTCCGTTCTTTTTGTTGCTGTAAAAGCAGTGTGATTCACGCCTGGCGCTTGGCCCGCAGCTGCGCCACGGCAGCGGCGAAGTGCGCAGAGGGCCAGCGTTCGTTGAGGGCTTGTTGCATTAATTGTTGCCCGGTTTGCGGGGCGAGCCCGTGCAAGGGCGGGTCGGTGTCAAGGTTGGTGGGGAAGGCGTAACTGTCGGCCGTACAGGCGATCACCGCTTCGGCATTCAACGCAGGGTTGGCCAGCAGCACCGGGTACACCGCGAGCATCATGCGGTCGCGGTCGAGGGCTTCCATGGGTTTGCCGAATGCCGAGGAAATTTGCAGCAAGTTGGCCATGCGCCGGTGATGTGTCGTGCGGTTGCTGCCCGCCGCGTGGAACAGCGCCGGGTTGAAGAACAGCAGGTCGCCCTTGTTCAGCGGCAGTTGCACGGCGTGCTGCTGGAAGTAGTCGATAAACTCCGCGCGGCGCCAGGCCAGGTAACCCAGCGGGTATTGCTGGGAGAAGGGCAGCAGTTGGGTCGGCCCGCTTTCCAGCGGCATATCCGAATGGGCTACCGCGCCTTGCAGCGTCAAGTATTGCGACAACAGATGCAGCGGCAGCGGAAAGCGTTCAACCACCTCAGTGGTCTGAAAGCCCAGGTGATAGTCACGGTGCGGCTGCTGTGCTTGCCCGCCAGGGTGGACCACGTTGACTTGCGCCGTCATCTGAAAGCTCGGGCCTAGCCACGCTTCGGCGATCAAACCGAGCAGCGGGTTGGCGTAGTACTCGGCAAACGATTCCGGCGACTGCAGCGCGGCTTTCTGCAGCGAATTCCAGATGCGCCCGTTGCTGCCGGCCTGGGCAAAATGGTCGGCGGCCACGCCTTGCGCAGCCTCATGGGCAAAGATCGCCTCGAATACCTGGCTATGGCGATCGACCACCGCCAGGTCTTCATAGGCCTGGCGCACCACCATCACCCCAGGCCCGTCGCGGAACAGGTGATGCAGCTCATCCATGACGCGCAAGCGCTCGCTGTTGCGTAAAGTGCCGGCCTGATAGATCGGCACATTGCTCACCACCTCGGCACACAGCGGGTAGTCCTCGGCGTTGGTCCGTTGGGCGCAAATACGGCTGAAATCCGCCAGGCGCACCGCCGCGCCGGTCACGAACGCCGACATCACACACCTCCCGGCAGGCTCAGTGCCTGGTGCGGTTGCGGGCTGCCGCTGTCGGTGCAGCCGACCACGCCTTGCTCTAGGTCGATCACCGAGCCGGTCATCATCCCGGCTTCACGCGAGAGCAAAAACGCCACGCTTTGCGCCACTTCTTCGGGCTTGAGCAGCCGCCCGAACGGCTGCGCGCGCTCGGCCTCGGCCAGCCAGCCGTCCTGCGCGCCGTGGTATTGGCGCTGGATCTGATCCTCGTGAGGCGTGTCCATCCAGCCGATATTCAGGCCATTCACGCGGATGCGATTACGCAATGCGCTGAACGCCACGTTCTTGGTCAAAATCGCCAGCGCGCCCTTGGACGCCGCATAGGCGCTCAAAAACGATTGCCCGCCATGCCCGGTGATGCTCTGGATATTCACCACCGCGCCTTCCACGCCGGTGCTGATCATCAGCTTGAGTGCTTCCTGCATCAGAAAAAACGGCGCCCGCACGTTCACCGCAAACAGCCGGTCAAACAGCTCGGGCGAGGTGTCGAGAATAGTGCCGCGATCCGACATGCCGGCGCAGTTCACCAGCCCGTGCAAGGTGCCGAAGTGGGTGCGTGCTGCGTCGATGATCGCACGGCAATCCTCGACGTTTTCCAGGTCGGCCTCGACAAAAAATGCCTGGCAATCGAGCTGTGCCAGTTGCCGGACCTGCTCTTCGCCCTCGGCGCGGCGGCGCCCGCAGACGATCAGCCCGGCAGCGCCACGCTGCGCCAGGGTATGTGCCACGGCAGCGCCCAGCCCCTGAGTGCTGCCGGTGACAACAAAATATTGGCCGTTGAATGCGCTGGCGAGATCGGTGTGAGGCATGCGGTTCTCCTGAAATTGTTGTTGTTTTATCGACCCGGCTCGACGCCGGGCAAAACTGAGACTAGCATTGCAAAACCTCAGTAACGCCCAAAAAAGACCTCAAAAACACCTCAGGCGAACCGCATGCTCGAACGCGCAAAACACTTCTCCATCAAGCAGCTCGCGACCCAGGCCGGCGTGAGCAAAGCCACGGTCGACCGCGTGTTGCACCAGCGCGGCAGCGTGCATGCGCAGACCACCCGGCGCATCGAGCAGGCGCTGGATGAGTTGGAGGCCCAGGAAAAAAACGGTCTGGCGGTGGGGCGCACGTTTCACGTCGATGTGATCATGCACACACCCCAGCGCTTCAGCGCGGCGGTGCAGGCGGCGATCACCGCGCAATTGGGCAGCTTGGCGCCGTTTCGCATCGCGCCGCGTTTTCACCTGTTTGAAGAAATCGAACCCCAGGCCATGCATGACCAATTACTGCGCTGCCTCGACACCGGCAGCCAGGGCGTGGTGCTTAAAGCGGCGGATGAGCCGGCGGTGAATCAGGCCGTCAAGCAGCTGATCGCGGCCGGCATTCCCGTGGTAACCCTGGTCACCGACCTGCCGCAAAGCGAGCGCATCGGTTATGTAGGCATGGACAACCGCACCGCCGGCCAAACCGCGGCCTACCTGATGTCGCGCTGGCTGCCGGCGCAACCCCAGGACGTAGCGGTGGTGATCGGCAGCGAACTGTTCCGTGGCGAAGAAGAGCGCGAGATGGGCTTTCGCGCCTGGCTGCGTGGGCGTGCCCCGCACCTGCGGGTGCTGGATATCAGCGGCGGCTATGGCGTGTACGACCGCACGTTTGAGCGCGTCACCCAGGCCCTCAAGCAACACCCCGAACTCAAGGCGGTGTACAGCGTCGGCGGCGGTAACCGCGCGATTGTCGATGCCTTCACCGCGCTCGAGCGCCCGCTGGAAGTGTTTATCGGCCATGACCTGGACGAAGAAAATCGCCAGCTGCTGCTGGAAGAAAAAGTCGCCGCGATCATCGACCACAACCTGCAGATCGATGCCCGCAGCGTGTTTTTGCACATCCTGCAACACCACCGGCTATGGAAAACCGGGCCGATTGCGCCGTCACAGGTGCAGATCGTGACACCGTTCAACCTGCCGGACTGAAGCTCCCTCAATAACAACGCCAGGAGTTCGACCATGCTACGTATTGCCGTTTTAGGTGCCGGGCGCATCGCCAGGATCCACGCCGCCAACGTCGCCGCTCACCCCAACGCCACGCTGGTGCTGGTGGCCGACCCCTGGCGCGAAGGTGTCGATGCGCTCAGCACACAATTGGGCTGCGAAGCGGCCTATGACTGCGCCGCCGTGCTTGCCCGCCAAGACATTGATGCCGTGGTGATCGGCACGCCCACCGACACCCATATCGACTTGCTGCTGGCAGCGGTGGCCGCAGGCAAGGCGGTACTGTGCGAAAAGCCCATCGACCTGGATATCGCCAAGGCTCGCAGCGCCGCCCAGGCCGTCGAACGCCTGGGCGGCAAGGTGATGCTCGGTTTCAACCGACGTTTTGACCCCGACATGCTGCGTCTGCGCCAGGCGCTGGACGCCGGCCAGATCGGCGCGGTGCGCCAGGTGATCATCACCAGTCGCGACCCCGGCCTGGCGCCGCGTGACTACCTGGAACACTCCGGTGGCATCCTGCGCGACATGACCATCCATGACTTCGACACCGCCCGCCACCTGCTCGGCGAGGAGCCGGTGCAAGTCAGTGCCTTCGCCAGCCGCTTGGTGGACCCGAGCCTGGCCGACATCGACGACTACGACAGTGTGATGGTGCTGCTGCGCACGGCCTCCGGCAAGCAATGCCACATCAACTGCTGTCGCCAGGCGGTGTACGGCTATGACCAGCGCGTGGAAGTGTCCGGCGCCACGGGCGTGCTGCTCACCGACAACCACCGCCCCAGCACGTTGCGCCATTGGAGTGCCGACCACACCGAAGCGCTGGAGCCGTTGCAGCACTTTTTCCTCGAGCGTTACGCGGATGCTTATCGCAATGAGCTAACACAGTTTATTGACGCGCTGAACGCTGGCCGAGAGCTACCGACCAGCGTGCGTGATGGCCTGTATGCCTTGCACCTGGCCGATAGTGCATTGGAGTCGGTGAAGACCGGGCGCAGCGTAGCGGTGCATTACGACCTTTAGCCGAACGTGCCGGTCTGGTCCACCAGACGAATGCTGTCGCGCCCGCCACGCTTGGTTTCGTAGAGCGTGGTGTCGCCTTGTTCGATCAGCGCGGCCAGGCTTGCCGGTGGTTGGTCGAACAGGTTGGCGCCGATGCTCAAGGTCACCGGCGCCGGCGTGGTAAAGGTTTCAGCGGCGACTTGCTGGAACTGTTCACGCAAGCGGCTGCCCAGCTCGACAATCTGCTGGGTCGAGGTGTTGTTCAGTAGAATCAAAAACTCGTCCCCGCCCAGGCGCGCAGCCAATGCATCCTGGGGGACGACGCCGCGGATCATCTCGCTGAGGGCGATGAGCAAACGGTCGCCGGCGGTATGGCCGTAGAGGTCGTTGACCCCTTTGAAGTTGTCGATATCGATCAACAGCACGGCGCCTGGCTGGGCCGGCGAAACTCGCGCCAACAGGCGGGGCGCTTGCAGGTCAAGGGCGCGGCGGTTGAAGAGCGCAGTGAGTGGGTCGCGGGCCGCCAGCCGCGCGATGTGCTGCTCGCGGCGGTAGCGTTCGGAGCCGGTCATCGACAGCGCGATCAACATGATCGCCATCGCACCTTCCACCAGGGACACCTGGATGATTTCGCCCTTGAAGGCAGCCAGGTCAATCAGTGTGCCGGGGATCATCACTGACAACGCTTTGGCTACATAAAACGCGCCATGGATCAGCAGCACATAGCGCAACTGCACCGCGCCGATGCTGAGTGATTTGCCGTGCGGGCGCAGCAAAAAGCTGGCGCGCAGAGTCGGCGCTGCCACCAGCAGCGACTGCACCGCCAGCATGGCTTTGGACCATGGGAGCTCGGCTGGAAGCATCAGCATTCCCAGCCACACCAGCAGCATCAACAGCCATAGCGGTGAAAGGCGCGCCTGGGTAAAACGCGCCACGCCGAGCAGGAACAGAAAGTGCGCAGTCACCAGCAAGCCGTTGGCGAACCAGATGCCGATCATTAACAGGCCACTGCCGCGCAGCAACGCCAGGGTGGAGCCGACGCTGATGGTCGCAAAACCTGCGGCCCAGAACAGCAGGGAAGCCTCGCGTACGCTGCGCCATTCAATGGCCAGATACAACGCGGCAGCGGCGGCCAGCGCGATGGTCAGAATCAGAATCGTAGGAGGGTCGAGCGTCATGTCGTGCCGGGCTGCCTGGGTGTGCGCTTGAAAATCGGGATTGTAAGCGCACACGCAGGTTTTTCAGAGCATTCCGGCTAATAGCACACGGCCAGCCGATAATCGGCGGGTCAGACGCCTTTGGTCGAAGGCAGCAATATCGTGAGGATGCCCGCCAGCGGCAGGAACGAGCAGATCTTATACACGTACTCAATGCCGTGGTTGTCAGCGAGCAAGCCCAGCAGCGCAGCACCAATGCCGCTGAAGCCGAACATCAGGCCGAAGAAGATACCGGCGATCATGCCCACATTGCCCGGCACCAGTTCCTGGGCGAAGACCACGATGGCCGAGAAGGCCGAGGCGATGATAAAGCCGATGACCACGCTGAGTACGGCGGTCCAGAACAGGTCGACGTAGGGCAGGGCCAGGGTGAAGGGCGCCGCGCCGAGGATCGAGAACCAGATGACTTTCTTGCGCCCGATCTTGTCGCCAATCGGGCCACCGGCGAAGGTGCCCACCGCCACCGCGCCAAGGAACAGGAACAGGTACATCTGCGAACTGGCCACCGACAGCTGGAACTTCTCGATCAGGTAGAACGTGAAGTAGCTGGTCAGGCTGGTCATGTAGAAGTATTTGGAGAACACCAGCAGCGCCAGCACCACCAGGGCAAAGGTCACGCGGCCTTTGGACAGGCCATGAGTGGCCTTGCCGCCTTGCTTGAGCTTGAACAGGTTGAGGTGGTTGCGGTACCAGCGGCTCAGGCCGTACAGCACCAGAATCGCAAACACGGCGAACAGCCCGAACCAGGCGATATGGCTCTGGCCGTAAGGAATGATGATCGCCGCCGCCAGCAATGGGCCGAAGGCGCTGCCGGTGTTGCCGCCGACCTGGAAGGTCGATTGCGCCAGGCCATAACGCCCACCGGAGGCCAGGCGTGCGACGCGCGAGGTTTCCGGGTGAAAGGTCGACGAGCCGACGCCCACCAGGGCCGCCGCCAGCAAAATCGCCGGGAAGGTGCCGACAAACGCCAGCATCAGAATGCCGATCAAGGTGCACACCATGCCGGCCGGCAACAGCCAGGGCTTGGGGTGGCGGTCGGTGTGGTAGCCGATCCAGGGTTGCAGCAGCGAGGCGGTCAATTGGAAGGTCAGGGTGATCAGGCCCACTTGGGTGAAACTCAGCCCGTAGTTGGCCTTGAGCATCGGGTAGATCGAGGGCAGCACGGCCTGGATCAGGTCATTGATCAGGTGGGCCAAGGCGCAGGCGCCGAGGACGCGCATAACCAAGGGGCTCACTTGGGGTGTAGTGGTTGCAGCGGCGGGTGACGCGGTAACGGTCGTCATGCAGGCATTCCATACAGGGCAGCAAACTGAGGTGGCGAGTACTTGAGCCCGGCACCCATTTCTAATTGTTTCGGCGGTTATGCTAAATTCGGTGCCAATGCCTGTCTCACGAAATTCGGGAGGCAACTGTCGCA
The DNA here is from genome assembly GCF_014268205.2 of Pseudomonas sp. OE 28.3. NCBI lineage: Bacteria > Pseudomonadati > Pseudomonadota > Gammaproteobacteria > Pseudomonadales > Pseudomonadaceae > Pseudomonas > Pseudomonas sp. OE 28.3. The sequence continues at coordinate 3,641,518 of NZ_CP077082.1, read as the reverse complement.
AAAAGGGCGAAATGATCAGACCACTGAATGAATTTTTGCAGGAAATCGACGCAGGCGACTGGGCTGTCATCAGTTCCGCTACCGATTACCCCGAAAACTGGGTGATCCCCGAGCATAGCCACGAAAAGCACCAGTTACTCTACGCCATCGAGGGCGTGATGGTGGTGCACTCGGCGCACAACCAATGGACGGTGCCGTCCAATCGTGGCTTCTGGATGCCTTGCGGGCAAGTCCACTCGCTGCGCTGTGTCGGCCCGTTGAAAATGCGCAGTGTGTTTGTGCGCCCCGATGCGTTCCCGAACCTGCCGACCGAGACCAAGGCGGTGAGCGTTTCACCGTTGCTCAGTGAGCTGATCAAGGCGTCGGTGAGTTTGAAACCGCCGTATGCCGAGGACTCACGCGATGCGCGGATCATGCACCTGATCCTCGATGAGCTGGCGATTCTGCCGGCCTTGCCGCTGTCGTTGCCGCAGCCCGGCGACCCGCGTATCAACCGGATTTGCCTGGCGCTGCAGCAGGATCCCGGGGATGCGTCGACGGTGGAGGATTGGAGTGGGCGCCTTGAGCTGGACCAGAAGACCATCCAGCGTCTGTTTCGCAAGGAAACCGGGTTGACCTTTGGCCAATGGCGCCAGCAGGCGCGCTTGCTGCTGGCGCTGGAGCGGATTGCGGTGGGGCAGAAGATTATCGATGTTGCCATCGAACTGGGCTACGAGAGCCCGAGCGCCTTTACCAGCATGTTCAAGAAACAGTTTGGCAAGACGCCGAGTCAGTTTTTCAGGTAGGGCGGCTGGCCATCAACCCCGGCGCTGAGTGCCGCGCGGCCAGGCCTGCCAGCAGCGCGGCAACCCCCAGCGTGGCTGCGCTCAGTTCAAAGGTGGCCTGATAACCGCTGTGGTCGAACGCCACGCCACCGACAGTGGCACCGGCAGTAATCGCCAATTGAATGATTGCAACCATTAATCCACCGCCGGCCTCGGCATCGTCCGGCAACACGTGCGCCAACCAGGTCCACCAACCCACCGGCGCGGCGGTTGCCACGAAACCCCAGCAACCGAGTAACACGGCTGTGGTGACCGGCGAGCCGCCGAAGGCCACCAGAGCCACGGCGATCACCGCCATGATCAATGGAATGGCAATCAGCACAGGATACAGGCGGTTTTTCAGCACGCGCTCTATCAGCACAGTGCCCGCCAGCCCGGCCAGGCCGAGCACCAACAGCAGCAACGAGAGTGTGGAGGTACTGACCCGCGTGGCGCTTTCCAGAAACGGACGCAGGTAAGTGAACAGCATGAACTGGCCCATGAAAAAGCCGCTGATGGCGAGCATGCCCAGGGCCACAGGCGTCTGTTTGAACAAGCGCAGCACGTTGCCAGTCTTGGCCTGGCCTTGCACCTTGATCGCGGGCAAGCTGAACAGCAGCCATAGGCCAGCCGCTACCGCCACCGGCACGACGCAGAAAAATGCGCCACGCCAACCGATCAGTGCGCCGAGAAAACTGCCCAAGGGCGCCGCGATCACCGTCGCCAGTGCGTTGCCGCCATTCACGATCGCCAACGCGCGCGGTACTTGGGCCGTGGGCACCAGGCGCATGGCGGTCGCCGCCGACAGCGACCAGAAACCGCCGATGGCCACGCCGATCAGCGCGCGACCGAGCATGAACGTCAGGTAGTTCGGCGCCAGCGCCACCACGGTTCCAGACAGGATCATCAGGACGGTCAACGCCAACAGCAGACGCTTGCGCTCAACCCGCGCAGCGACGGCAGCGATGACCAGGCTGGTGAGCAAGGCGAACAGACCGGACACCGAGATGCCTTGGCCGGCCTGGCCTTCGGAAATCTGCAGGTCGGCGGCCAACGGCGTCAGCAGGCTTACCGGCATGAACTCAGAGGCCACCAGTGCGAACGCCGCCAACGACATCGCAAACACCGCGGCCCAGCTATGCATCTGTGATTTATCGGACATTATTTCAAGTGGCCTTTGAAGAAAGTGGCGAGTCTGTCGAAAGGGATCAGATCGACCCGGTCGTAAAGATCGACATGGCCTGCGCCCGGGATAATCAGCAGTTCCTTGGGCTCGGCCGCGCGTTGGTAGGCGTCTTCACTGAATTCACGTGAGTGCGCGTCGGCGCCGGCGATCAATAACAGCGGGCGAGGGGATAGCGTCTCGATATCGTTGAAGGGGTAGAAGTTCAGGAACTTCACATTACTGGTCAGGGTCGGCCGCGTGGTGGTTTGCGGTGAGCCGCCGACGGGTGTGAATTCGCCGCGCGCCGTACGGTAGAAATCGTAAAACTCATCACCCACCGCATCGCCGGTGAGGGTGGCTGGCGTGCCGCCGGTGTAGACGGTCTCGCCGCCCTGGAATTCCACATAGCGCTGGTTGGCGGCCTGGCGCAGCAGTTGCTGACGTTGCGCCAGCGTCACGCTATGTTTGAGGCCATTGCGGTTGGCCGCACCCATGTCGTACATGCTCACGGTAGCGATTGCCTTAAAGCGTGGGTCAATCTTCGCGGCGGCAATGGCGAAGCTGCCACTGCCGCAAATACCGATCACACCGATGCGCTCGCGATCAACTTGCGGGCGGGTACCGAGGAAATCCACGGCAGCGCTGAAGTCCTCGACGTAGAGGTCGGGCAGCACCGCATTGCGTGGTGAGCCTGCGCTATCGCCCCAGAATGACAAGTCCAGAGACAAGGTGACGAAGCCTTGTTCGGCCATTTTGGTGGCGTAGAGGTCTGCGCTCTGCTCTTTGACGGCGCCCATCGGGTGCCCAACCACAAGGGCTGGGTTTTTTGCGCCGGGGGCGAGGTTTTTCGGCATGAACAAATGGCCCGCCACCGCCATGCCGTACTGATTGTTGAAGGTGACCTTTTGCACCGTCACTTTGTCGCTTTTGTAGAAGTTGTCAGCACCGTTGGACATATCGGCTCCCAATGAAGAAAAAGACGTCAGCAGCACGCTCAGGGCGAGCAAAAGGCTTTTCATGGCGTGATCCCGGATAAGGTTGGTCCGCGCATTTTCCCGGCATGGACCGGCGTTCTGTAGTGCGTTCCAGTGGATTACTTGCCTGATCCTCTGAGTCTTGTGGGTTGTCGGTGACACTTGCTTGGTGTGCGCGGTACAGTTCGGTCACGCGTTAAAAGAGCCTTTTATGACGATTAATCCATTGCCCCTGGACGCCTTGATCCAGGCGATCAACGCGCAGGTCACGGCGCCCGGCGATTACCCCATGCCAGTCCCGGGCCTGGGCTTTTATCGGCGTGAGCAGCCGGCAGCGCCGGTGGTGTGCATGGTCGAGCCGTGCGTCGTGCTGGTCGCCCAGGGTGAAAAACAACTGTGGGTCGGCGGTGAAGGCTACCCCTATGACCCGACGCGGTTTCTGCTGACGTCTTTGGATATCCCGGCCAACTCCGAAGTGCTGGTTGCCAGCCCGGCCCGGCCCTGCCTGGGCCTGACCTACAAACTGGACCTGCGCATCCTCGCCGAGCTGATCGCCCAGAGTGAGTTGCCGCCCACTCGGGAGCGGGCAGTGATGAAAGGGGTGGGAATCGGCACGGTCACCGAAGGCATGCTGGCAGCGTTCGCACGCTTGGTCGCTTTGCTGGACGAACCCGAGGCGATCCCGGTACTCGCGCCGTTGATTCAGCGTGAAATCCATTACCGGCTGTTAAAGACTGACCAGGCCGGGCGCCTGCGCAGGATCTGCGCCGTTGACGGGCAGGGCTATCGGATCGCCAAGGCGATCGATTGGCTGAAGCTCAACTACACCGCACCGTTGCGGGTGGAGGAGTTGGCGGCGCGGGTGCAGATGAGCGCTGCCACCTTTCATCATCACTTTCGTCACCTGACCGCGATGAGCCCTTTGCAGTATCAGAAATGGCTGCGCTTGAATGAAGCGCGGCGCTTGATGCTCAACGAACATCAAGACGTGTCCAGTGCGGCGTTCAAGGTGGGTTATGAAAGCCCGTCACAGTTCAGTCGCGAGTACAGCCGGCTGTTCGGTGTGCCACCCAAGCGCGATATGGCCGCCTTGCGCGGCAAGCTCACTGATCAACCGCGTTCAAGTTAGCGAAGAAAATACAGCCGATCAGCCGCGCAAACAGGCTCAGGGTTTCCGGCAGGTTGGGGTCTTCAAACAGCATCGCCCGCGAATCCAGCGCGCACAATGCGCCGAACAGGCGCCCATCAGGCAGGAAGATCGGCGCACCGGCGTAGCTTTCGATGGCGAACTGCTTGACCACCGGGCGCGCGGCGAAGCGGCCGTTGTGGCTGATCTGCGGGATGAACAGGGTCTGCGGGTTAATGCAGAACTCACTGCACAGTGTGGTTTCGAGGTCGAGCACGTCGTCGACATGAATGCCCATGTCGGCCGTGTCGTGCACCGAACAGACGACCCACTCAAGGTCAGTAAATTTGGCGATGCCGGCAAAGCGCATGCCGGTCAAGCGGGTAACCAGTTGCAGGATGCTGGTGGTGGCTTCTATTTCGGCGATGGCAGCGCGTTCGTCGGCGCTGAGTAGCGAGTGTGCTGCGGTGACGCTTGGAACCATGTTCAGGCACTCCAAAGGCATGGCGGCAGGGGCCGCCACACCAGGTCAGTAGTCAGTTGATGCGTGGGTGCTGCTGCACCAGGTTCTGGCGCTTGGCTTCCAGTTCGGCAATCTGAGTGTCGATGTCTTCGATCTTCTGCTCGATATTGTCGTGGTGCTCTTGCAGTATTTCCTTGGCTTCTGCCATGTCCGAGGCCGCAGGCGCGGCGCCGCGCAGTGGCTTGTTGGCGGTTTCCTTCATGGTCAGGCCCGTGATCAAGCCGACCACGGCAAACACCATCAGGTAGTAGGCGGGCATGAACAGGTCGTTGGTGCTTTCCACCAGCCACGCCACGGCGGTGGGGGTGACACCGGCGATCAATACCGAGACGTTGAACGCACTGGCCAGCGCGCTGTAGCGCAGGTGCGTGGGGAACATCGCCGGCAGGGTCGAGGCCATCACGCCGATAAAGAAGTTGAGGACCACCGCCAGGATCAGCAGGCCGGCGAAGATCAGGCCGATCTTGCCGCTGGTGATCAGCATGAACGCCGGAATGGACAGGAACAGCAGGCCCACGCTGCCGGCGATGATGAAGGGTTTTCGGCCGATCTTGTCACTGACAAAGCCGATAAATGGCTGCACGAACAGCATGCCGACCATGATCGCGATGATGATCAGTACGCCGCTGTTTTCTTTGTAATGCAGGTTGTGCGACAGGTAGCTGGGCATATACGTGAGCAGCATGTAGTACGTCACGTTGGTGGCCGCGACGATACCGATGCAGGTCAGCAGGCTGCGCCAATGCTGGATCGCGACTTCCTTGAACGAGACTTTGGGGCCGTGGGTCAGGCCCTGGCGGTCGCCTTGTTCGAGCTTGTCCATGTGCTGCTGGAAGGCCGGGGTTTCTTCCAGCGCGTGACGCAGGTACAGGCCGATGATGCCCAGGGGCAGGGCGAGGAAGAACGGCAGGCGCCAGCCCCAGGCCTCGAAGTCAGCTTCACCGAGGATCGTCGAGATCAGTACCACGACGCCGGCACCGAGCACAAAACCGGCGATGGAGCCGAAGTCCAGCCAGCTGCCAAGGAACCCGCGTTTACGGTCCGGTGCATATTCGGCGACAAAGATCGAGGCGCCGGTGTATTCACCGCCCACCGAGAAGCCCTGGGCCATTTTGCACAACAGCAGCAGGATCGGCGCCCAGATGCCTATCGAGGCGTAGCCGGGGATCAGGCCGATGGCGAAGGTGCTCAGGGACATGATCACGATGGTGGCGGCCAATACTTTCTGCCGCCCGTATTTGTCACCCAGGGCACCGAAGAACAGGCCGCCCAGCGGGCGAATCAGGAAGGGCACGGAGAAGGTACCCAAGGCAGCGATCATTTGTACGCTGGGCGAGGCGTCGGGGAAGAACACCTTGCCGAGCACATAGGCGACGAACCCGTAGACACCAAAGTCGAACCACTCCATGGCGTTACCCAGTGCGGCGGCGGTGATCGCCTTGCGCACCTTGGTATCGTCGACGATGGTGATGTCTTTCAAACCGATGGGTTTGACGCTTTTCTTACGTAATTTCATGCGGGTCACTCTAAAACTGAACAGGGGAGGTGCCATCGTTGCGATGGCACCGCTCTGTCAGTTCAGATACAAGCCGACATGAAATAATTCACCTCTATTTGCGTTTTTTTGCTGATGCGTTGAACTTCATGGCATCAACAAGGAATTATGCGCATGCCTGACACCCTCTCACGCCTGATCTACCGCAAGCCCGAAGCCAACGATGTGCAGCGATTGTTCGCGATCTTCGGTGACCCGCAGACAAATATGTTCAACCCCGCAGGGCCGATGGCCAGCCTGGAGCACGCCCAGCGTGTGCTCAACCATTGGCTCGAACAGTGGGCCGCCCAGGGTTATGGCTGGTGGGCGATCGCCCGTAAGGAGCAGCCTGGGCACCTCATTGGCTTTGGCGGCATAGCGCCGCTTAATTACCTGACCGAGCGGCGCATCAACCTGGGTTATCGCTTCGCCGTGGAGGCGTGGGGGCAGGGCTACGCCACCGAGCTGGGTCGGGATGCGCTGGCGCTGGCCTTCCAAACACTGAATCTGCCGGAGGTTTTCGGTCTGGTGCGACCCGATCATGCGGCTTCGATCCGTGTGTTGGAAAAGCTAGGCATGCAGCCCTACGGCCTGCTCGACGATGTACCGGGCAAGGCGCCTAGCCGGGTGTTTCGCGTTTGTCATCCTACAACCGCTTTGAACTGATTGTTTATACGCCCAAGTAATACCTGAAGAAACGGCAATCTTTCAGATTGACACCGCCAAGGCGCCCGGCTATAAAAGTCGCAGTTGTACGACGACATATGACGTTACATATGTCCTATCTAACAAAAATAAAAAGTGATGCCATGAATTTGAATGAGCCCATCAACGCCCACCGCGTCGGCCAGGCAGTCGGCAACTATCGCTGGACCATCTGCGCGATGTTGTTCTTTGCCACCACCGTCAATTACCTCGACCGCCAGGTGCTCAGCCTCTTGGCGCCGCAACTGTCGACGCAATTTGGCTGGAGCAACACCGATTACGCCAACATCGCTGCGGTGTTCCAGTTCGTTTATGCGATTGCCATGCTGTTTGCCGGGCGGTTTGTCGACAAGATCGGCACCAAGGCGGCCTATGTGGTGGCGATTGCCATCTGGTCCACCGGCGCGATCATGCATGCGTTCTCGGTGCCGATGGGCGCGGGGATTGCCTCGCTCAGCGCCGCCATCGGCCTGGCGGTGATTCCGGTATCGATTGCTGGCTTTATGCTCTCCCGCGCCGTGCTGGCGATTGGCGAGGCGGGCAACTTCCCCATCGCGATCAAGGCTACTGCGGAATATTTCCCGAAAAAAGAACGCTCCCTGGCCACCGGCATCTTCAACTCCGGCGCCAACGTGGGTGCAATCCTCGCGCCGATCTGTGTGCCGCTGATTGCCGGCATGTGGGGCTGGGAAGCCGCGTTTATCGTGATCGGCATGCTCGGGTTTGTGTGGGTGGCGGTGTGGTCGATGCTCTATGAGAAACCGGAGCAGCAAAAGCGCTTGTCCGCCGAAGAACTCGCCTACATTCGCAGTGACCAGACCGTACAGCCTTTCGCGCCTGAGCCTGTGGGGGCGACGCCGAAAAAAGTCTCGTGGTTCAAGCTGCTGACCTACCGCCAGACCTGGGCGTTCGCCTTCGGCAAGTTCATGACCGACGGCGTGTGGTGGTTTTTCCTGTTCTGGCTGCCCACGTACCTGTCGGCGCAATACAACATGAAAGGCGCGGATATCGTGATGCCGTTGGCCGTGCTGTACAGCATGACCATGGTCGGCAGTATCGGCGGCGGCTGGTTCCCCAGCTACTTTATGGCGCGCGGTGATGCCCCGTATGACGGCCGCATGAAAGCCATGCTGGTGATCGCGCTGTTCCCTCTGGTGGTGCTGTTGGCGCAACCGTTCGGTTACCTGAGCTTCTGGGTGCCGGTGTTGTTGATCGGCGTGGGCGCCTCGGCGCACCAGGCGTGGTCGTGCAATATCTTCACCACCGTGTCGGATATGTTCCCGCAAAAAACCGTGGCGTCGGTGGTCGGCATCGGCGGTATGGCGGGCGGCCTGGGCGGTGTGGTGATGACCAAGATCGGTGGCTGGGTGTTCGACTACTACAAGTCCATCAACGACATTCACACCGGCTATATGATCATGTTTGCGATTTGTGCCTTGGCGTACCTGGTCGCGTGGAGCGTGATGAAGGCGCTGGTGCCGCGGCATAAGGAAATCACTGACCTGTAAACCCGTCCCCTGTGGCGAGGGCGCTTGCTCCCGTTGGACTGCGTAGCAGTCCCATGCTCTTGAAGCAAAGAGCAGGGGCCGCTTCGCAGCCCAGCGGGAGCAAGCTCCCTCGCCACAGTGACAAGGTTCAACGGCGGTTACCGATTGCGTGTCACCCGCCAAACGGTGTTGGCCAAGTCGTCAGCAATGATCAGCGCACCTTTGGGGTCGACCGTCACGCCCACCGGGCGGCCACGGGTCTTGCCGTCGTCGCCACGGAAACCGGTGGCGAAATCAATCGGTTCGCCAGCCGGCTTGCCGTTGCTGAACGGTACGAAGATCACCTTGTAGCCCACCGGGTTGTCGCGGTTCCAGCTGCCGTGTTCGCCGACAAACACGCCGTCGGCGAATTGTTCACCCATGGCCGGTATCGAAAAATCCACGCCCAGTGCCGCAACGTGCGAGCCCAGGCTGTAATCCGGCTTGATCGCGGCCGCCACTTTCAGTGGGTTCTGCGGTTGCGCGCGGGGGTCGACGTTCTGGCCCCAGTAGCTGTAGGGCCAGCCGTAGAAGGCGCCTTCGCGCACTGAGGTGAGGTAGTCCGGCACCAGGTCGGGGCCGAGTTCATCGCGTTCGTTGACCACCGTCCACAATTGCCCCGAGCCCGGCTGAATGGTCAGTGCGGTCGGGTTGCGCAGGCCGGTGGCGTAGGGCTTGTGCGCGCCGCTGGCTGCGTCGATCTGCCAGACCATGGCGCGGTCGATCTCCACTTCCATGCCGCGCTCGGTGATGTTGCTGTTGGAGCCAATGCCCACATAGAGCTGGCGCCCGTCTTCGCTGATGGCCAGGGATTTGGTCCAGTGATGGTTGATCTGCGCCGGCAGGTCGGTGATTTTGGTCGGCGCGCCGCTGGCTTGGGTCTGGCCGTCGGTATAGTCGAAGCGCACCAGGGCATCCTGGTTGGCCACGTACAGCTTGCCGTCGGCGAAAGCCAGGCCATAGGGCGCGTTGAGGTTGTCGGCAAACACGGTCTTGAGCTCGTAGTTGCCGTCACCGTCGGCATCGCGCAGCAACGTGATGCGGTTGCCACCCTTGACCTTGGTGTTGCCCTGAGCCTTGATCACGCTGGCGATTACATCCTTGGGCTTGAGCTTGGCCGCACTGCCGCCACGGCCTTCGGCGACGAGGATATCGCCATTGGGCAGCACCAGGGTTTGCCGAGGAATGGCCAGGTCGGTGGCGATGGCCGTGACGCTGTAGCCTTGCGGCACCGTGGGTTTTTGCTCGCCCCAGGGTGTCGGCTCGGCAATCTTCATGCTCGGCAGCAGGCTGCTTTGTTGCTCGGGCAGTTTGGGATCGGGACCGCGTGCCTGGGTTTTGTCGCCGGCGTCGCCACACGCGCTCAGCAACAGCGCTGCGCTCAGTAAGGTCAGCGTATTGAGTGGGTTCATTTGGCAGCTCCCGAGCGCAGGTTGGTCAGGCCGACCCATGTGGCAAAAATCGCCAGAACCGTCACGATCACCGACAGTACCAGGCCAACAGGCATCATGGCGTAGGCGTCCTTGGCATGTTGGAAGGCGTTGACCAGCCCGAGTCCCCAGGTGATCAGTAACAGCAGGAAGTACGCGGCGGGGCGTCCGCCTTTATGCTCGGCGCGCACCAGGTTGACCAGCGCGAACAACAATGCAAAGCCACAAAACACCAAGGCACCGGCGATCAGCCAGGACGCGAAGTTGGCCCATTGGATCTGATAGGTCTGGCCGTAGGCGATGTCACTGAGCAACGCACCGAGAAACAGCGGCACGGTGCCGGCCAACAGGGTCGAGTGCAGCGGGCCAGGCCTGACGAGTGGGTAGGCGGGAAGGGTGGTCATAGGGTCGCGGCTCCTTGTTTTATCCAACGCCCCGGGGCGGGGCAGCGCATAGGGAAGGAGCGTAGAGCCTGGCGGATAGTTCAGCGCAATTCGTGTCGAAATATTATTTCAGGGTTTGAGAGGGCTTTAACGGGTCCACACATAGCGCACCTCTTCCAGCGTCACGCCACCGCGCACCAGCGTGCGACGGCTACCTGGGTCTTCAGTGCCGCCAAAGCGTGTATAGAAACGTACGGCTCTTTGGTTGGCGGCTAAAACCCATAAGGAAATGCGTTTATAACCCTGTTCAACCAAACGTTGGAAACCCGCCTGCCACAATTGCGCGCCGATGCCGTGACCCCAGTAGTCCGCCAACACGTAGATAGCCATGACCTCTCCCGATGCGACCTCGGGCGTGTCCGTATCCCGGCAAAGGCCCAGCGACAGCCAGCCGATAACGTTGCCATCCACTTCGGCGACTAATACGCCAGCGTCTTGGCTTTCAATCAAGCGCGCCCAGTTAGCCTCTTTCTGCGGCAGTGTTGTGCTCAGCGAGGCCAGAAAATCTGCTGGCATCAGGTCTACATAAGCCTGTTGCCAACTGCTCACATGCACCTGGGCGATGTGCTTGGCGTCCTTGGGCAATGCATCACGAATCATAACCATCCCTTGTCGTTAATTTGTCGAAACCAGGGTGCCCATTCACTGTTACAGAATAGGTTCTCATTATGCAGAGCCCTGAAAACTGGCATGCTTCAGGGCCTGACAAAAGGAACCGTGTCCATGCCAACCCTGCACCTGCTGTGCGGCAAGATCGCCTCCGGCAAATCCACCCTGGCCAACACTTTGGCCGCTGAACACGCCGCCATCCTGTTGAGCGAAGACCATTGGCTCGCCACCCTTTACCCCGGTGAAGTCCTCTCGATTGCCGATTACGTGAGCTGCGCCCAGCGTATTCGAGGTGTGCTCGGGCCGTTGGTGATCAACGTGCTGCGATCGGGCATCAGCGTTGTGTTGGACTTCCCGGCCAATACGCTGGCTAATCGCGAGTGGCTGCTGAGCTTGGCCCAGGCTGCGCGAGCGCCGCACTGCCTGCACTATCTGGAGCTGGATGACGCCACCTGCCGCAGCCGTTTACAGGCGCGCAATGCCCAGGGCGAGCATGATTTCGCCGCCACCGACGCCGAGTTTGACCTGATCACCCGCCATTTCTGTGTGCCGAGTGAGGCGGAAGGCCTGGTGATCGAGGTGCATCACCCATGAGTACGGTGACCGGTGTGGATGCCCAGGGCTGTGTGCTGACGCTGGGCAATGCCGCCTTCCAGCCTGAGTTTGAGCCGCTGCTGGCGGATGTTATCGCCAGCCTCTCCCAGTCCGGGCTGGACGGCATTTATGTGTATGGCAGTGTCGCCAGGGGCGAAGCCCGCCCAGGTGAGTCGGACCTGGACCTTAGCCTGATTCTGCTCGAACCGCCGGATGCACAGGTATTGGCACACTTGGAAACGCTGCGCCAGGCGCTGGAGCAACGCCACCCGGTGGTCACCAAGATTGACTTCGATATCGGCCACCGCGCCGAAGTACTGGCGCCCGAAAATGCAAATAAATGGGGTTTCTGGCTCAAGCATCATTGCCGTTGTGTGTGGGGCGAGGATCTTTCGCTGCGCTTTGAACGCTTCCAGCCTTCGCGCGAAATCGCCCTGGCGTTGAATGGTGATTTTGAATCCGTGTTGAGCGGCTATCTCAACCTCATCCATCAGGCCAATACCCCAACCGAGCGCCTGCGGCTGCAACGCGAAGCGGCTCGCAAGCTGATTCGAGCGACCAACATATTGCGCGGCCCCGACGCGCCCTGGCCGTACACCCTCGAAGAGCACGTTGCCTTGTTCGTACAGCATCACCCCGCGATGCGCATCCAGATCGCGTATTTCCTGTTCGAGGCGCGAAACCCGAGTGCCGTGGGCGAGCCCTTCAGCGTGCGACTGCAAACCTTTATCGACTGGATGGTTTCACAGCAGGTATAGACAGCAGGTATAGATAGGTAATTTGGCACTCAGGCTCACTTTACCTACGCTGCGCACATCAGGATTTAAAACGCCCGACCAAGCCATTCAGCTCCTGCGACAGGCTCGATAACCGCCCCGAATCATCCTGCGCAGCATTGGCCAGGCTCTCCACCAACCTTGCCTCGTCATAGATCTGCTGGATATGGCGGTTGATTTCTTCGGCCACGCTGTGTTGTTCCTCGGCGGCGGCGGAAATCTGCAGGTTCTGGTCGCGGATCTCGTTTACCGACAACTGGATGCCCTCGAAACTGTCCCGCGCGTTTTCGATGGACGACACGCTGGCGCGGGACAGGTCCAGGCAACTGCTCATCTTCTGGGTGACTTCTTCGGTCTTGCTGCCGAGGGTGCCGAGCAACTGCTCGATCTCGCCGGTGGAGTCGGAGGTGCGCTTGGCCAGTGCGCGCACTTCGTCGGCCACCACGGCAAAACCACGGCCCTGATCACCGGCGCGGGCGGCTTCGATGGCGGCGTTGAGGGCCAGCAGGTTGGTCTGCTCGGCGATGGCGCGAATAGTGCCGAGGATCTGGTTGATGCTGCGGCTGCCGGCTTCCAGCTCGACCATGGCCTGGGATGACTCGGTCAGGCGGCGGCCCAGGCGGTTGACGTTATCGGTGGTGACTTCGATCTGCTGTTTGCCTTCGGCCACACGGCGATGGCCGTTCTCGGCCGACTCCGCCGCGCCGCTGCACGAGCGTGCGACTTCGTTGGCGGTGGCGACCATTTCATTGAACGCGGTAGACACCAATTCCACCGCCTCACGCTGGCGCCCGGCGGCTTCGTTCATGTTGTGTGCCACTTCACTGTTGACCCGTGACGCGTCCTGAAGATTGGTGGAGGCCGCGCCAATATGCTGGATCAGTTGACGGATTGCGGCGAGGAATTTATTGAACCAGCCCGCCAGCTCGGCAGTTTCATCCTTGCCCTGTACTTGCAGCTCATGGCGCAAATCGCCTTCACCCTGGGCGATGGACTGCAAGCCGGTGCTGACCTGGCCGATCGGTTTGACGATCACCTTGGAAAACGCCGCGGCGATCAGCCCGAAGATCAGCACCAGCACGGCCACGATTGCCGTGGTCAGGTAGGTCATGCGCGTCGCCGCTGCCATGACTTCGTTGTATTCGATCAGCCCCACATACCGCCAGCCCAGGCCCGGCGAGGTCCACACGTTGGCCATGTAGCGCACGCCGTCGATGACCACCTCGGTTGAGCCCTGGGGCGTCTCGGCCAGGTGCGCATAGGGCGCGCCGAGGTCCTTGAGCGGCTTGAAGTTGTGCGCGGCGTTGCGCGGGTCGACCAGCACCACGCCGTCTTCGATCAACATCACGTAGCCGCTTTCACCCAGCTTGATGCTCTTGAGCAATTCGGTGAGGTTCTTCAGCGACACGCTGACCACGAACACGCCCTTGGCCTTGCCGCTGCTGTCGAGCAGCGCACGTGCGGTGCCCACCAGCGCCACATCATCCTTGTCGTAGTAGTAAGCGGGTGTGCGCACGGTCTTGTTGGGGCTGGCCATGGCAGCCTTGTACCAGGGGCGGGTGCGCGGGTCGTATTTGGCCAGTTGTGGGTCATCGGGCCATTTGGCGTAGGTGCCGTCTTCGAGGCCAATGGACAGAATCGCAGCGGAAGGGTGGGTGGCGCCAAAACGGGCAAACTGGTCGATTACCTGCTGCGCCTGGGCGGGCATTGGCTGACTCGCGGCGTTTGCAGGCTGATAATCTTTTAGAGTGTTCACTGAAGTGTATACAGGATCAGCGGACATTTGATCGACGTTCTGCAAGGTGCCGTCGAAGAATTGCCGGATATTGCCATCGATCTGACGTATTTCGCGGGTGCTGCCATCAATAAACTGATCGACCGCCTGAGTCCGCGTGTTCATGACGGAGATAACTGCAACCAGGCTAACCGGGATAAAGGCGACAGAGACGAACGCGAGAACGAGCTTGTTTTTTATTTTCATCGAGACGACCACTGGGCGAAGAGGCGATTTGATATCACTGACTGTCTCGGCCCGAGGGTTATAAAGCTTTAGCTTTATTTTGTGTACAACAACAATTGATTTTGTCCTGAGAAATTAACCTGCCGGAAGGCGCACTTGGATTAACCCTTGATTGCCTTCAAGGCAGCCTTCAGGCCGCCGGTCGCGCTGGTCAGCGGCGTCGGCCCTGCCGTCACGAGAGCAGCGGCCCCGGCCATGGAGGCTTGGGCCAGCGCAATCACGGATGCGCCATCGATATAGGCCTGATCGGCCGCCCTGGCGATGGTCGACAGGTAGCCATCAATATCGCCCGCCTTGAACAGCGCCCAGGCGCCTGGAACCAGCTGCACGTCAACGGTTGCGTCTGAGTGCAACGCTGCGCGGTGGAACAGGCTCGAGGTGGGGGCGAGGGTGGTTTCGACGGCGCATAACACCACAACCTTGCCGCCTGCTTGAACGGCTGTGAGAGCGAGGGCTTGGTCCGCCCTGAGGATGGATGACTGGGTACACTCGTCAAGCTCATCAACCGATGGCCCCAACGTCGAGCAGGTGAGTACCACGACGTCAGCGTGTTGAGCGAGTGAAAGTAATGCGTTGGCGGTTGAGGCCGCAATTTCAGGCGTGAGATTACCCATTTCTTCCGCCGCAGCCAGAAGGTCGGTACGCACTTCATGCTGCAAAACGGCGGGTGCGATTCCCAGTGCTTGTGCGGCTGCGTCGAAGACGGCAATGTTGCTGGCTGCGGTATGAAGGCAGGTGATTCGCATAGGGGGTCGCCAGGTTGGAAGTGCTGAGCCCCACAGTGTTATCACAGTTAAGATGCCGTCGACATCTTCTCATTAAGGACAATGCATGCCACTGATCACGGAACGTGTAGCGCTGGCCCGCAACGGCGCCAACGATAAGGTTATTTGCCGCATGGCCTCAGGCTGGGCGGTGATGGGCGATGTGCAGTTCTTGCCGGGCTATTGTTTGTTGTTGCCCGACCCGGTGGTTGCCAGCCTCAATGATCTGGATGCCGAGGCGCGTGCAATCTACCTGCTCGATATGGCGCGCCTTGGCGATGCCGTGCTGGCGGCTACCGGTGCCCTGCGCATGAACTACGAGATTCTGGGCAACTCGGAACCGGAGTTGCATTGCCATATTTTCCCGCGTTACGCCTCGGAGCCGGAGGGCAAACGCAAGATGCCGGTGTGGTTCTACGACTGGAAAACCGCCATACCTTACGCTGAAGATCAACACGGTGAGTTGCGCAACACGATCGCGCAGTTACTCAAATCCGCCATGGAAGCTGGATGATGCATAGAAATAATCTGGTCCCGGAATTGATGGTGACCGACCTGAACTGCAGCCTTGAGTTCTGGGTCGGTTGTCTGGGGTTCACGGTGGCTTATCAGCGCCTGGAAGACGGCTTCGCGTATCTTGACCTGGACGGAGCCCAGGTGATGCTTGAACAAGTCGACCCACTCGCCAGTCAATGGCTCACGGGGGCGTTGGAAAGGCCATTCGGGCGCGGCATGAACCTGCAAATTGATGTCGTGGCGGTACATCCGGTTATTCAACGGCTGGAGAGGGCGGCCTATCCCGTGTTCAAGGCCTGCAAAGACGTGTGGTACCGGGCAGGCGAGGTCGAGGTTGGGCAGCGCGAGTTTCTGGTGCAGGACCCGGATGGTTATCTGGTAAGACTGGTAGAGCGGCTTGGTGAAAGGACGAGAGACAATGCGTGAGCGCAAGGCGGCACGCCTTTTGGTGATCAGCCCGGCTCGAAAAGTGCTGCTGTTCCGGTTCGTCCACAAGGACGGGGCACTGGCCGGCAGGAATTACTGGGCGACGCCCGGCGGCGGTGTTGAAGCCGGGGAAACCTTTCACACCGCTGCGATCCGTGAGCTGCGCGAAGAGACCTGCATTGTGGTCAGTGACGTACAAGCGCCGGTATCAGATCGCCGATTTGAGCTGATGCTACCCAGTGGTGAAACGGTGTTGGCCATTGAGCAGTACTTTGTTGTGCAGGCGCAAAACGAGCACCTGTCGCGAGACGAATGGACTGTGCAAGAAGCCCAGGTCATGGCGGATCACCATTGGTGGTCCACCGAGGAGCTGCATTCGACGGCAGACACGGTATGGCCAGAAGGGCTTATCGACATGCTCGCGCAGGCAGGCGTTTTTTAAAGCATGGCCAGGATATCGGCAGTGGCTGTGACCCTGGCGTAATCCATCGCCAGGTTGCTCAGCGACAGTGCATGCACATCCTCGGCAGGCCAGAGGCGGCCCGATAAATCGGCTTGATCAAAGGTGTAGCAGGCGTCCGCCGCCACTGTTACCTCAAAACCCAGGTTGCCGCCGGAGCGCGCCGTAGACTCGACAGAGTTGTTGGTGATCACCCCAACGATCACCAATTGCCGGATCCCACGCACATGCAGCCAACGCTCCAGGCCGGTGGCGGCGAACGCATCCGGGACGTTTTTTTCCACCACATGCTCATGCTTGAGCGGTGCCAGTGCCGGCTGGAACTCACAGCCCGGTTGGCCCGGCCAAAACACCGAGCCTTCGCTGCGGGACATGTGCCTTACATGCACCACGGGGCGATTGGACTGCCGCCATGCACGCTGCAGGTGCTGTATCTGCACCTCGGCGTCGGGGTTATTGCGGCGCCCCAGCGTGGGGTCATTCATGCCTTGCTGCATGTCGATGATCAACAACGCGGCGTTTGTGGCTAGCGGTTCCATGGCACATCCTTTAGCTGGATCAGGCGCGAAACATAGCAGCGATTGGGCGTGCTTAAACAGGTCTATTGTTCGAAGCTCATTTGCACGATGCACATCGATCCAAAGTGGGAGCTGGCTTGCCTGCGATAGCGGTCTATCAGTGCATAAATCTGTTACTGACCCACCGCCATCGCAGGCAAGCCAGCTCCCACAGTCGCCGATACTCCCATCGAGCGCTGGTGCCTTCAATCGCCGTGTGAACCTTGCGCTACGGCTTCGTAAGCAATCAGGGCCGATTGAGTGTATTCACATAAGCACTGAACATAGCGGCCATGCCATTGGCATACACCTCGATTTCGGCAGCGGTGCGCGGGCTGAAGGAAAAGTCCTTGCCCACGCAACCCAGCGTGCTGCGGATCAGGTCACACGCCAGTGCGCGGGTTGCGTCGGGCACCTCGGGCAGCAACTCGTGCATGAAGGTCTCAAAGGCTTGCCGGCCGGCCGCGCGCACTTGCACGGCTTCCGGTGCATCGCGGTACAGCGGCGCCGCGTCGTGGAGCGCACCGCGCATCAGCGCCTCTTCGCACTCGGAATGAATAAATGCATGCACCAGTGTGCGCAGGCGGGTCAGCGGCGCTATTTCGGTTTTTTCGAGGATGTCGCGCAGCATTTGGGTGGTCTGCTGCCACTCATCGCTCTGCAATCGAAACAGGATCGCGGCCTTGTTGGGGAAATATTGATACACCGAACCGACACTCACGCCGGCTTTTTCCGCGACCCGCGCGGTGGTGAAACGCGTAGCGCCTTCCTTGGCCAAAACCTGAATAGCGGCTTCGAGAATCGCCGCCACCAACTCGGTCGAGCGTGCTTGTTGTGGCTGTTTGCGCGAGGCAATACGGGGCGTCTGGCGGGTGGTCATTTCGGGTTCCGAGCGCTGGGCGAACGCGAATAGCGAAGGCGATGAATCACTCGCATACTTTTAATGCGACGAATTAATCGCATCTTAGTCCCCATTCGACGGAAATCAATCATGACCACCCTGACCACCGCGCCTCTTGCAGCCCTGATCGAACGCCTCTACGCCCAAGCCAATGCGGCGACCAGCCCGCTCATCGATACTGTATCGCCGCAAGAGCGCAACCGCCTGATGTACAGCAAAACCGAGTACCTTGAGCTTTACACGATGCTCAAGGATCTGTGGCTGCCTGTATCGCGTGACACCGGCAACCTGCTCTATATGCTGGCCCGCAGCAGCCATGCAAAAGCTATTGTCGAGTTCGGCACCTCGTTCGGGTTGTCCACCTTGTTCCTGGCTGCCGCACTGCGCGACAACGGCGGCGGCGTGTTGATCGGCAGCGAATTCGAACCGTCAAAGATTGCCCTGGCGCGCGAACATTTCATCGAAGGCGGCGTCAGCGACCTGATCGAGGTGCGCGAAGGCGACGCGCTGGTCTCATTGGCTGCAAACCTGCCGCAAACGGTCGACCTGCTGCTGCTCGATGGCGCCAAGTCGCTGTATGGCGATGTGTTGAATCTGGTAGAGAAGCACCTGCGGCCGGGCGCGCTGGTGGTGGCTGACAACACCAACTACTGCCCTGAATACCTGGCGCACGTGCGCGAACCTGGGAACGGCTATCTGTCGGTGCCGTTTGCCGATGATATCGAACTGTCGATCCGCCTCGGCTAAGGTTCAGCGCTTGCTCAATGCCAAGCGCGCGGCGAACAACACGAAGATCATGCCGGTGGTGCGGTCCATCCACCGGATCACCTTTTCCCTGCGCAGGAAACCGGACAGCGGCCGGGTGGCGCCAATCAGCAGCAGTGACCACAGCAGGCCCAGCAGCACATGAATGCTGACCAGGCCAAAGGTCCAGGCAATCAGCGGCTGGCCTTGGGGGATGAATTGCGGCAGGAAGGACACGTAGAAGATGCCCACTTTGGGATTCAGCACATTGCCCAGCATGCCCTTGAGGAACCAGTTGCCGCCCGGTTTGCCCTCGGCTTTGGCGGGTGACAGTGAGCGGCGTGGGCGCACCAACATGTTCAGGCCCAGCCACGCGAGATAAGCCGCGCCGCAATATTTGAGCAGGTTGTACGCCAGCTCCGACACTGCAATCAAAGCGCCCAGGCCAAACGCCACGGCCGCGCCCCACAGCAAGCAACCGGCGTTGATGCCGAAGGTGGCGTGCAGCGCCTGGCGTTTGCCTTCGACTGTGGCGGTGCGCAGCACCAGCGCGGTATCCAGCCCCGGCGTGAGCGTGAGCAGGGTGGCGGCGAAGGTAAAGGCGAGGAGGTTATCGGTAATGGACATGGGCCGATGGCTCAAAGTGTGGTGGGTGGACGTTAGCACCGATCGGCAGCCGATTCGCAAAACCCTGAGACTTCCCGGCGAAAATCTTCATAATGGCGGCCAATTTGTTTAGCTCGTTATTCTGGTGTGCCCGCATGGAAATTAAGGTCAACTTTCTCGACAACCTTCGGCTTGAAGCCAAGTTCGATGACTTCACGGTGATTGCCGACCAGCCGATTCGCTACAAAGGCGACGGTTCGGCCCCGGGTCCGTTCGATTACTTCCTGGCTTCGTCGGCGTTGTGCGCGGCGTACTTTGTGAAGCTGTACTGCGCAACACGCAATATTCCCACCGAGAATATTCGCCTGTCACAGAACAACATCGTTGATCCGGAAAACCGCTACAACCAGATCTTCAAGATCCAGGTCGAGTTGCCAGCGGACATCTCCGACAAGGACCGCCAGGGCATCCTGCGTTCCATCGACCGCTGCACCGTGAAGAAAGTCGTGCAGGCCGGGCCGGAATTTGTGATCGAGGAAGTGGAAAACCTCGACGCGGATGCGCAGGCATTGTTGATGCCCAATTCTACCTCCGAGGCGGGCACCTACATCGCCGGCAAGGACCTGCCGCTGGAGCAGACCATCGCCAACATGTCCGGCATTCTCGCCGGCCTGGGCATGAAGATTGAAATCGCCTCGTGGCGCAATATCGTGCCCAACGTGTGGTCGTTGCATATCCGCGACGCACACTCGCCGATGTGTTTCACCAACGGCAAGGGCGCAACCAAGGAAGGCGCATTGGCGTCTGCCCTGGGCGAGTTTATCGAGCGGCTTAACTGCAACTTCTTCTACAACGACCAGTTCTGGGGTGAGGAGCTGGCCAACGCGCCGTTCGTGCATTACCCGGACGAACGCTGGTTCCAGCCTGGACCCAAGGATGAGCTGCCGAGTGAAATCCTCGATGCTTACTGCCTGAAGGTCTACAACCGTGAGGGCGAGCTGCGTGGCTCGCACCTGTTCGACACCAACTCGGGCAATGAAGAACGCGGGATTGTTGCGCTGCCGTTCGTGCGCCAGTCCGACGGCGAAGTGGTGTATTTCCCGTCCAACCTGATCGAAAACCTCTACCTCAGCAACGGCATGAGCGCGGGCAATACCTTGGCTGAAGCCCAGGTGCAGTGCCTGTCGGAGATCTTCGAGCGCGCCGTGAAGCGCGAAATCATCGAAGGCGAGTTCGCCTTGCCGGACGTGCCCGCAGAAGTGCTGGCCAAATACCCCGGCATTGTCGCGGGTATCGAAGGCCTGGAGGCCCAGGGCTTCCCGGTGCTGGTCAAGGACGCATCCCTGGGCGGCGAGTTCCCGGTGATGTGCGTCACCCTGATGAACCCTCGCACCGGCGGCGTATTCGCCTCGTTCGGCGCACACCCAAGCATGGAAGTGGCGCTGGAACGCAGCCTCACCGAACTGCTCCAGGGCCGCAGTTTTGAAGGTTTGAATGACCTGCCGCAGCCGACCTTTGAAGGCCAGGCGGTGACCGAGCCGAACAACTTTGTCGAGCACTTTATTGACTCAAGCGGCGTGGTGTCGTGGCGCTTCTTCAGTGCGCAGTCGGACTATGAGTTCGTCGAGTGGGACTTCTCGGGCGAAGGTGAAAATTCCAACGCCGAAGAAGCCGCCACCCTGTTCGGTATTCTCGAAGGCATGGGCAAAGAGTCCTATATGGCGGTGTACGAACACCTCGGCGCCACGGCTTGCCGGATCCTGGTGCCGGACTACTCGGAAATCTACCCGGTAGACGACCTGATCTGGGACAACACCAACAAAGCGCTGTTTTTCCGCGCCGATATCCTCAACCTGCACAGCCTTGACGAGGAGGCGCTGCAGGCGTTGGTCGAGCGTCTGATCGAAAGCGAGCTGGACGATTACACCGACATCACCACCTTGATCGGCATTGAGTTCGACGACAACACGGCGTGGGGCCAGTTGACCATCCTGGAGTTGAAACTGCTGATCTTCCTGGCCTTGCAGCAATATGAGGAGGCCAAGGAGTGCGTGGAGATGTTCCTGCAATACAACGACAACACCGCTGAACGCGGCCTGTTCTACCAGGCCATGAACGCAGTGTTGGAGATGCAGTTGGACGACGACCTGGACCTCGCCGATTACGAGGCCAACTTCCGCCGGATGTTCGGTCACGAGCGGATGGATGCGGTGATGGGTTCGGTCGATGGCAGTGTGCGGTTTTATGGCTTGACCCCGACCAGCATGAAGCTGGAAGGCCTGGATCGGCATTTGCGCTTGATCGAGAGCTATAAAAAACTGCATTCGGCGCGGGCCAACGTCACTTCAGCCTGACACAATCCCCCTTGTGAAAGCTGGCTTGTGTGGGAGCTGGCTTGCCTGCGATAGCATCACCGCGGTGCAACTGATACACCGAGGTGTCTGTATCGCAGGCAAGCCAGCTCCCACAGGCGTCTAGATCAGGGCCAGCGCCTGAGCCAGATCGGCTCTCAAATCTTCCACATCCTCAACCCCCACCGACAACCGCACCAACCCATCGCCAATCCCCAACTGCGCCCGCGTCGCCGCAGGGATGCTTGCATGGGTCATGATCGCCGGGTGTTCGATCAGGCTTTCCACGCCGCCGAGGCTTTCGGCCAACGCGAAAATTTTCACGTTTTCCAGAAAACGTGTGGCACCCGCCAGGTCACTGTTCAAATCCACCGAAATCATCCCGCCAAATCCACGCATCTGCTTGCGCGCCAGTGCGTGCTGCGGGTGCGAGGCCAGGCCTGGGTAGTACACCCGCGACACTTGCGGCTGCTGCTCCAGCCAGGTGGCCAGGTCCAGGGCGTTGCTGCAATGGCGCTCCATGCGCAGTGCCAGGGTTTTTACACCGCGCAGGGTCAGGAAGGCATCGAACGGGCCGGCAATCGCGCCGACCGAGTTTTGTAAAAAGCCCAGGCGCTCGGCGAGTTCCGGGTTGTGGCCGACGATGGCGATACCGCCGATCACGTCGGAGTGGCCGTTGAGGTATTTGGTGGTGGAGTGCACCACGATGTCGAAGCCCAGCTCCAGTGGGCGCTGGATCCATGGGCTGGCGAAGGTGTTATCGGCCACGCAGATGATGCCGCGATCGCGACAGATGCGCGCAATGGCGCTGAGGTCGGTGAGGCTCAGCAGCGGGTTGCTCGGGGTCTCGACCCAGACCATGCGTGTGTCGCTCTGCAGTGAGGCTTCAAAGGCCGACAGGTCGCTTAAATCGACAAAGCTGAAACGGTGCCCGGCACTGCGTTGACGCACCTTGTCGAACAGCCGGAACGTGCCGCCATACAGGTCGTTGCCGGAGACAATATGCGCACCGGCATCCAGCAGTTCCAGCACAGTGGAAATCGCCGCCAACCCCGAAGCAAACGCAAACGCCGCACTGCCGCCCTCCAGGTCGGCCACGCAGCGCTCCAGGGCAAACCGCGTGGGGTTGTGGGAGCGCCCGTAATCAAACCCCTTGTGCACGCCGGGGCTGTCCTGCAAATAGGTGGAGTTGGCGTAGATCGGCGGCATCAGCGCGCCCGTGGTTGGGTCGGGGGATTGCCCGGCGTGGATCACACGGGTGGCAAACGCGCTTTTATCGGGCAGGCTCATGCAAGGGATCTCCGTAGGTGGTTAAGCAGGTCGACGCGGGTGATCAGGCCATGGAAGCCGGATGTGTCGGCAATAATCGCGACCAGGCCGCGATCCAGTTCCGCCTGCAATTGGGCCAGGCTGGCGCTGGGGGCCAGGGTTTGCAAGGTTTTGCTCATGGCGTCTGCCACCACCATGGAAAAGTGTGTGGCGTCCTGATGCAGGCCCAGCAGGATGTCGGATTCGTCGATGACGCCGACCAATTCACGCCCATCCACCAGCACCGGCAGTTGCGAGACATCCGCCAGGCGCATGCGCTGGAAGGCGGTGAGCAAGCTGTCGTCGGGGCTCACGCTGATCACCCGGCCGTCTTCGAAGCGCCGCGCGATCAGGTCGCGCAGGTCGCCGTAGTGTTTGTATTGCAACAGGCCCGCGTCGTTCATCCACTGGTCGTTGTAGACCTTGGACAAGTAGCGCGTACCGGTGTCGCAGACGAAGGTGACCACACGTTTTGGCTCGGTTTGTTCGCGGCAGTAACGCAGTGCGGCGGCAAGCAGGGTGCCGGTGGATGAGCCGCCGAGGATGCCTTCGGCCTTGAGTAACTGACGGGCGTGGTCGAAGCTTTCTTCATCGCTGATGGAGTAGGCATGGCGCACACTGGAGAGGTCGGCAATCGAGGGGATAAAGTCTTCGCCGATGCCTTCCACGGCCCAGGAGCCGGGCGTTTCCATTTTCCCGCTGCGGCTGTATTCGGCCATCACCGAGCCCACGGGGTCGGCCAGCACCATTTCCAGTTCGGGCTGCACGCGTTTGAAGAAGCGCGTAAGCCCGGTGAGGGTGCCGGCCGAGCCGACACCGACCACAATCGCGTCCAGATCATGCTGGGTTTGCGCCCAGATTTCCGGGGCGGTGCTGGTTTCGTGGGCCAGCGGGTTGGCGGGGTTGTTGAACTGGTCGGCGAAGAATGAACCGGGAATGTCTTTGGCCAGGCGAGCGGCCACATCCTGGTAGTACTCGGGATGGCCCTTGCCGACATCGGAACGGGTGATGTGTACTTCGGCGCCCATGGCCTTGAGGTGCAAGACCTTTTCAGTCGACATCTTGTCGGGCACCACCAGCACCACACGGTAGCCTTTGGCCCGGCCGACCAGCGCCAGGCCCAGGCCGGTGTTGCCGGCGGTGGCTTCGATAATGGTGCCGCCCGGTTGCAGGCGGCCGTCACGTTCGGCGGCGTCGATCATGGCCAGGCCGATACGGTCCTTGATCGAGCCACCGGGGTTTTGCGATTCCAACTTGAGAAACAGCGTGCAAGGGCCAGTATCGAAACGGCTGACCTTGACCAGCGGCGTGTTGCCGATCAGTTCGAGCACGGCGGGACGTGGGAGGCTGGGCATGAATTCACCTTGGTTGCGAGCAGACAGAGGTGGTGCAGCAAAGTAAAGGCGTGCCTTGGAACATAGGCCGGGATCGCGCCGGTCGCAACCGGGCGGTCCGTTGGATGTCTTTTTTTGGCGCATGAACCCGACAGGGCGTTTACAGCAGCGCGCCCAACGCCTGTTGTATGCGCGCACTGGCAGCTTGCATCGGCGCGCGCAGTTCGCTGCCGATCAAGCCCTGCAACGCCAACCCAGCCTTCACCGGCGCCGGGTTGGGCTCTATGAACATCGTGTTGATCAGCGGCAATAGCGTGAAAAACGTCGTCCTGGCCTCGGCCAATTGGTTATCGCGTACTTGCTGGCACAGCGCCACAAAGGCCTCGGTATGCAGATGCGCCGAGGCCGCAATCGCGCCACTGGCGCCCAGGCACAGCGCGTTAAAAATCTGGACGTCTTCGCCGCACAACACATTCACGTCACCACTGGCCAGCAACGCCAGGGTATTGGCCAGGTTGCCGCCACAATCTTTGATCGCGCTGATTCGCGGGTGTTTGACGATGCTCAACAACGTGGCCTGCTCAAAGGTCACGCCGGTGCGGTAGGGAATGTCGTAGAGCACAATCGGCACGCTGGAGGCATCCGCCAACGTGCGGAAAAACGCCTCAAGGCCAGCCTGGGAAGGGCGGATATAGCTGGGCGCGGGCACCAGCAGACCGGCTACCGGGCGCTTGAGAATTTCGCTTTGAAAGTGCAGCAGTTCTATCTGGTTGTTGCCCGCCAGGCCCATCACCACCTGCTGCGCGGGCACCCATTGCAGCACGGCATCGAGCACGGCGAGCTGCTCCTGACGGCTCAACGACGCGGCTTCGCCCGTGGTGGTGCAGACCATGATCCCGGCGACGTGTTTTTCCAGCAGGTGACCGACCAGCCGGTGCAGGCCGATAAAGTCGATGGCGCCATCCTGAAACGGCGTGACTATGGGAACCCAGATACCTTGAAACGATGACATGCACTTTCTCCTGATGGTTGACCGCTAAAGTCACCGTCAGAAGGGCAGAGGGATTGTGCAGAAGGAGGAGGAGGGGGCCGCCGCGCTCAATGTCCTGTCAGCTCATCTGACGGGACAGCGCGCCCCGGTCACATGAGCGACTGTTTCTTCGATTTTAGGGCGTGCGCCACGCAACCTTGCGCCTTGGCAATCAAGCCAATGGCACAAAGGTTAACGAAAGACGTTGCTGACATGCGCTGGCACACCCTGAATAAGATCTCCATCTTCAGGGGATGTGACTGAATATGTCAACTCCGCCGAAGGTGCTCGCGCACAAATGCGGCGACCTCGGCTGCCAGTTCCGCATCTTCCGGTGCGCCCATGAAGCCGCCATGGGGCATGGCCTCGAACACATGCAGCAGCGCCGGCACCTGCGCCTGGCGCAAGGCGCGGTGCATGCGCACGGTGTTGGACAGGAACAGATCCCGTGTACCGCTTTGCAGGAAGGTCGGCGGGAAGCCGGCCAAATCACCAAACAGGGGCGACAGGTACGGGTGGGACAAATCCGCGCCGTTGGCATACAGCAGGTTGGTGCTCATCAGCGGCATGGGCAGAACCACGTCGACGTCTCGGTTGACATGGAAACTATCGCCGGATTCGGTCAGGTCGACCTCCGGCGAGAGCAGCACCAGCGCCGCTGGCATTGGCAACCCTTCGTCACGGGCGCGCAAGACCATTGCCGCCGCCAGGTTACCGCCTGCCGAACGGCCGCCAATCACGATGTGCTCAGGCGCATGGTGCTTGAGTACATGGCGGTAGGTGGCCACGCAGTCATCCAGCGCCGCCGGGTACGGGTGATCAGGCGGCATGCGGTAATCAATGCCGTAGCACATCAGGTTGTGCAGGTCGGCCTGCTTGCCGGCGGCAATACGGCAGTTTTCGCCGCCACCGAACACCAGTGCGCCGCCGTGCAGATCGATGTAGGCAAAGGGCGTGTAGCCCGGCGGTGTGGCCACGTGCACGGTGGCGCTTTCTACTGTGATGGTGTGCAGGCTGGCGCGCAGGCCGTCCGCCTGTCCGGCATTGGCGCTGGTGTAGTTCTGGTCGACGACGGCTTGCAGCTGGCGCCAGCCATCGTGGTCGTGCGGCGCTGGCATGCTGTGCAGTGCGTTCAACGGCACGCCATCAGCCCCGACCAGGCGCTGGAGTGTCGCCTGGGCTGGGGCGCTGATCGAGCTTGGGACCGGGATGGTGCGCGGTTCAAGTTTTACGCCATGGTTCATGGGCCTGAGACTCGTGTTCGACGACTGAGGCCGCAAGAATGCCAGACTGCGGGCGGGTGTGGGAGCGGGCTTGCTCGCGAAAGCGGTGGGTCAGTCAATATCTGCCTGTCTGAAAGATTGCATTCGCGAGCAAGCCCGCTCCCACACTGGTCTGTGTTGCGTTCAACGCCCAGCTATCGCAGCTTCGATGGCGGCCACGTCGATCTTGGTCATGGTCATCATCGCATCGAACGCACGCTTGGCGATGGCCGGGTCGGCATGCGTCACCGCCGCAGACAAGACGCGCGGGGTGATCTGCCAGGACACGCCCCATTTGTCCTTGCACCAGCCGCAAGCGCTGGCCTGGCCGCCGTTGTCGATAATGGCATTCCAATAGCGGTCGGTTTCGGCCTGGTCGTCCGTCGCCACCTGAAACGAAAACGCCTCGCTGTGCGGGAACGCCGGGCCACCATTCAGGCCCAGGCAGGGAATGCCCAGCACGCTGAAGTCGACGGTTAACACATCGCCTTGCTTGCCCGCCGGAAAGTCGCCAGGGGCGTGATGCACGGCCGTCACAGCGCTGTTCGGAAACGTCCGGGCGTAGAAAGTGGCCGCCTCCAGGGCGGTGCCGTTGTACCAGAGGCAGAGGGTGTTTTTGTTCATCTTGGGTCTCCACGGGGTGGTTGGGTGTAGAGAGTCTAGACGGTCGAGCAAGGTTTATCGGGTGTCAGCTGTTGGGCTATCGCGGCTTTGTCGATGACCGACCAGACCTGCGCAATTTTCCCGTCGCAGCACTCGTAGAATACGTTTTCATCGAAGGCCACGGTCCTGCCGTTGATCGGCAGCTCGAAGAACTCACCTTTGGGGCTGACGTTGAAATTCAACCGGCTGGCGATGGTAGGCGGGTCGGCTACCAGCAGCTGGATGCGAAACACCAGGTCCGGGATCTCACGAAAGTCGCGTTCCAGCATCGCGCGGTAGCCTGCCAGGCCGACGGTGGTGGCGTTGTAGGTCACCTGCGGGTGGACGAAGTGGCCCAGGTGCTCCCAGTCCTGGCGGTTGAGGCAGTCGATGTAGCCTTGGTAAAAGTCGGCGAGTTCGATTCGGGTCATGTCGCGTTTTCCCTGTTCGTTGAGTGCGCAGGCTTGTCCTCACGCCCTGCGCGCCATCAACAACACCGTCGCCGCCGCCGACAACAACCCGGCACAGCAGCGATTGAATAGGCGCTTGCCGCTGGGTTCGGCAAACCAGCGGCGCATGTGCGTGCCCATGTAGGCATAGGCGCTGATCGCTATCCATTCTAAACCCAGGAACATCCCACCCAGCAGCGCGAATTGGGGGGTGATCGGTTGGCCGGGTACCACGAATTGCGGGAGGAACGCGGTGAAGATCAGGATGGCTTTCGGGTTGCCAGCCGCCACCAGGAACTCCTGACGTGCCAAGGCCCACAATCCCACTTTGTGCGTGGCTGATTCAGCTTCTTTCTGCGGATTAGCCCGCCACAACTGGAACGCCAGATAAAACAGATACGCCGCACCGAGAATCTTGATCCCGTAGAACAACAGCTCCGAAGTCTGCAGCACCACCGCCAAGCCGGCAGAGGCGAGGGCGATCATGCCGGCAAAGGCCAGCAAACGGCCAATACCCGCAAGGCAAGAAGTGCGATAGCCATAGTGCGTGGAGTTGCTCACGGACAGCAGGTTGTTGGGGCCGGGCGCCATGTTCAGGGCGAAGCAGGCGGGCAAGAATAGGGCGAGGGTGGCGAGGTCCATGGCGGCTCTGGGTGGGGGCGGATGGAAGCGTTGAGGATAAATGCAGTTGAGGCGCTTGAGCAATTAGCACGTGAACCCCAACGCGCGTGGGGCACAATCAAGAAGGCAGCCCGTGAGGTCAGGTTTATCTTGGCTTACCACGATACCCAGCCTGTCCCGCGCTTTACTTGAGTTGCGGTGCAAAATAACCTGCGCCCTTCAGGCATCGCCCTGTTTCATCACAAACCGCGTTTTTCAGGGAGAAAATCAGTTGGTTACCACGAACATTGTTCACACGCTGGGTGCACCGACAGCGCTTGATTACTACGACCGCAGGTCGGTTGTGTTGCCCGTTGATATCACTGCACTGGCGGCGTGGAACATCATGACCGCCGAACCTGGCATGTTCATGCGGTTGGCCTTTCGAATCCGCGACCGGATTTCTTCGTTGTTCGGTGTGAAACGCATCGGTGGGTTCTCGGGCTCGCCGCGAATCAGCGTACAAGCGGGCGAGCGACTGGATTTTTTCCTGGTAGAACACAGCGCCCCGGACGTGTTGGTGCTGACCGAGCGCGACCGGCACCTGGATGTGATGATTTGCCTGTCGATCAGTGAGCGGGTGTTTACGATCACCTCATCGGTGCTCACCCATAACACCTTTGGGCGTCTGTACATGTTGCCGGTTGGGCCGGCGCACAAGCTGATCGTCAACAGCAACCTGAGGCGACTGAAACGCAAGCTGGATGCGCTGCAAAAGTAACCTGTGGCGAGCAGGCTTGCCCTGCGTTGGGCTGCGTAGCAGCCCCTGCCTTGCTAACTGACTAACCGCGTTGCCTGAAGTGGGGTGGCTTCGCCACCCAGCGCGGGGCAAGCCCGCTCGCCACAGAGGCTATGTTTGCCTTGGCTGATGGGTTTGAGCCAAGTGCGGCTGTTTTTCAATGAGACGGGCTTGTTCCGGCCTGTTTAGCCAGTATTCTGTTCCACTCCCTCAGTGAGGTTTACCCATGCGCGTCACGGTCGTAGGTGCTGGAGCAATCGGTGGTTTCCTGGCGTGCAAATTGTTCGCCGCCGGCCACGACGTCAGCGTGATCGCGCGTGGCGAAACACTCGCCGCCATTGGCGAGCATGGGCTGAAGCTGCACACGGGCGATGAGGTGTTGGTTGCCCCACTGAAAGCGACCTGCGCACCTGAAGAGCTTGGCATTCAGGAGATGGTCATATTTGCCGTCAAGGCGCCGGCATTGCCCAGTGTGGTGGAACAGGCCAAGGCATTGATTGGCCCGCAAACCCTGGTTATTCCTGCACTCAACGGCTTACCCTGGTGGTATTTCCTGCAGTCGGCAGGCGCTTTGGCGGGTATGCGTCTTGAGGCTGTCGACCCCGGTGGCGTGATAGAAAAGGCTGTGCCCGTTGCAGCCGTTGTCGGTTGCGTTGTATTTGCCTCATGTACCGTGTTGAGTCCCGGTGTGATCAAGCACATGTCCGGAAGCCGAATGGTGTTCGGTGAGCCGGCCGGTGGTAATAGCGCGCGCGTAGATGCAACCACCGAGGCTTTTCGTGAGGCAGGTTTTGATGCCCACGCCCACGCCAATGTGCGCGAAGAAATATGGTTGAAGCTGCTGGGCAATGCCTGCTTCAACCCGGTCAGCCTGTTGGTGGGCTGCGCAACCGATGAGTTGATCGACGACCCATTCCTGCACGCACTGTTCATCGGCATGATGGATGAGTTGCTGGATTTGGGACGCACACTGGGCATCGCGCCCCAGATTGATTCCGCGCAACGCATTGCGATCACCCGCAAGCTCGGCAAGGTGAAAACCTCGATGCTGCAAGACGTTGAGGGGCACAAACCGGTGGAGATCGAGGCCATCCTTGGCACGCTTGTTTCAGTGGCTGATCGCATCGGGGCACCGATACCTCGCACGCGCACCGTGTATGCCTTGGCGCGCATGCGGGCTAAAAACCTTGGGATTTTGCCAGGCTGAGCCATCCTCACGTTGAGGCGTTTTTCAGGGGTGAAACCTGCGCCCCAACGCATCCAGCCGCACTGCTATCGGCGGCAACTGCTCACTGCTGCGCGCGAGGGTTTCCACATCATCCGCGGTGTTTTGTGCAATGTTCTGCACGGACTGCAGGCGCCCGACGATCTCCAGGTTGGCCGAGGTTTGTTCGCGGGTGGTCATCACGATTCGCCCGTTCAGCTCGTCGATATGCGCGATGTCGGCGCCCACGGCCTGCAACATGTCCACCGCCAGTTGGCTGTCCTCCACACAACGCGCTACACCTGCCTGGCTGTCGTGCATGGCCTCGACGGCCTGGCGGCTGCCGTGTTGCAGGCCTTCGATGATCTGTTTGATTTCCTGGGTGGAGACGGCGGTGCGTTGCGCCAGGCTGCGGACCTCATCGGCGACCACCGCAAAACCCCGGCCTTGCTCGCCGGCGCGGGCGGCTTCGATGGCGGCGTTGAGCGCCAGCAGGTTGGTCTGGTTGGCGATGCTGCTGATCACTTCGAGTACCGAGCCGATCTGCTCGGCCTGGGTGGCCAGGCCTTGTACGGTGTGGTTGGTGCCGTCGATGCGTGAGGCCAGTTGGGTGATTTCATGTTGGGCACGGCCGACGCTTTGCTGGCCGCGCACAATCTGTTCGCGGGCCTGGCCTGCATGCTCCACCGCGTGTTCGACGTGTTGCGTGATGTGGGCGGTGGCGTCTTCCATACGCTGCATGGAGCCGGTCATCTGGTTGATTTCCGCCAACTGATGGCGTGCGCCGGTTTCCAGGGTACCGCTGGCGCTGGCCAATGCCTGGCCGAGTTGGCCGAGACCGTGGGAGTCACGGGTCACGCCATCGATCAGGTGGGTGATCTGCTGCAGGAAGTGGTCGAAACGCTTGGCCAGGGACACATGCACCTTGCCTTCACCCTGGGCGGTTTCTACCGTGAGCTGGGAGGTCACGGCGAGCATTTTTTCCAGCATCTCCTGGCTTTCGACCGCCTCGGCCTGGCTATGAATGGCGAGGTAGAGCAGGGCGACCGTCTCCATCACAACGTAGAAGGCGTGCACGAACACCATGTTCCAGCCGCCATGATGGTCCATCACAAATACCGGGAAACCCTGATGTTGCAACGCGTGAAACACCACGTGGTGGACGGCGATGGTCAGCGCCGCGACGAGGATCGGCAGCCAGTCGCGGTAAAACGTCAGCACCGCCAGCAGCGCGAAGATACCGAAGTGCGCTTCGATCAAGCCCTGCGCCTGGTTAATCTGCAGCGCCGCCATGACCATCAGGCCGGCGCCCAGCAAACAACGCATCAAACGGGTGCCACCGAGGGCGCGATAGAGCAAGGTGAGCACCACGCTGGCGCCGCCGCCGACGATCACCGCTTGCAGCCAGGTGTCGTGCCAGAAGGCCAGGCCCAGGGAGAATAAAAACATCAGCCAGATCAACGCCAGCATGATGCGGTCGGCTTTGCGGTAGTGCTCCAGGAAGCGGGCGCGTTCGGGCATTCACTCTTACTCCATGTGGTCGAGCCAGGAACAAAGCATGCGGCGTGCCATGACGGCTCGCAAAAGGAACGCCAAAGGGCGGCGCCAGAAGCGTATCGGCATTCCTTTGGGCGACTTTAGGCACGGCTGCCAAGCAGTTCACGTCGCTTCACAGGCGATCGGCGTCCACTATGGCCTTGGCAAACGCCGCCGGCGCTTCTTGCGGCAGGTTATGGCCGATGCCGCCGCTCACCAGACGAAACTGGTACTTGCCGGTAAAGCGTTTGGCGTAGTCCTCAGGTAACGGGTGCGGCGCACCGTTGGCGTCGCCTTCAAGCGTGATAGTCGGCACGCCAATGCTCGGTGACTGCGCGAGTGTTTGCTCCAACGCAGCGTATTGCGCTTCGCCCTGTACCAGGCCCAGGCGCCAGCGGTAGTTGAAGACGGTGATGGCCACGTGATCGGGGTTGTCCAGGCCTTTGGCGCTGCGTTCGAAGGTGGCCTCGTCAAAGGCCCACTTCGGCGAGGCGGTCTGCCAGATCAGCTTGGCGAAATCGTGGGTGTTTTTCTGGTAACCGGCGGCGCCGCGTTCGGTGGCGAAGTAGAACTGGTACCACCACTGCAACTCAGCTTTGGGTGGCAGCGGGTTCTTACCGGCGGCCTGGTTGCCGATCAGGTAGCCACTGACTGACACCAATGCCTTGACCCGTTCCGGCCACAGCGCCGAGACGATATCTGCTGAGCGCGCGCCCCAATCATAACCGCCCAGTACCGCTTGCTGGACCTTCAGCGCGTCCATGAAATCGATCACGTCCTGGGCCAGCGCCGCCGGTTCACCATTGCGTAAGGTTTTATCCGACAGAAAACGCGTATCGCCATACCCACGCGCATACGGGATCAACACGCGGTAGCCCTTGCCGGCCAACAGCGGTGCGACGTTGGCGTAGCTGTCGATATCGTAGGGCCAGCCATGCAACAGGATCACCACTTGGCCATTGGCCGGGCCGACCTCGGCGTAGGCCACATCCAGCAGGCCGGCCTTGATGTGCTTGAGCGTCCCGAACGCCGATTGATGCTGCGGTGCCGGGGTTTGCGGTTCGGGCATCTCGGCATGGGCCATGCCCATGGCCGCGAATGGCAACAGGGCAAAAGCCAGGAAAAGTGGGTGGCGTTTCAACTGAGCGTGCATGGCGAGCCTCCTGGGGCTTGATGTGTGCCGAGTGCTCAGTTGAACGTCGTGCTGTATCGGCTGTGTTTCAGCAAGTGCCATGGGTTAAACGTTGTGTATCGCAACGGGCCCTGGATACAGTGCGATACACATACGCGGATCAGAAATCCATTCGAAGCCCCAGCGTGCCTTGGCGGCCGTTGAGGGCATTGCTGTCCAGGTTGCGGTTGTAGCCCAGTTGGCCGTACAGGCTGATGCCTTGGGCAACGGTCAAGGTGGCGCCGACGTTGAGGTCCAGCGTGGTCGACTTTTGCTCGGTGTTTATGTCGGTAGCATCATCGAACCTTACGGTGTTGGTGCCGGCGCGGGCATGCCAGACGTTGGCACGCGCGTATGGCTGCAGGGGCATACCACTCACCTCATAGCTGCCACGCAAGCGGGCACCCAGGCGGGTGGTGACATGCGTGTCAGCGTCGTAGGAGACGGCGGAGATTCGGTCGTTCTGGCTGTCCAGCCGCGTGCGGTCGACGATGAGCTGGGCTTGTGGCTCCAGTTCCCATTGGGCACTCACAGTAAAAGGCCAGCCCGCTTCGGCGGACGCCAATGCATTGCTGCCTTTGGTTTTCATCTTGATGCCCCGGTCGGACTCGTTGTTGCCGGTGAAGCGGGTGCCCATTACCACCAGGTCCAGATAGGCGCGGTTGGCGCCGATCAGTGTCCAGTAGGCGCCCAGGCTGTCGCCGCGCAAGGTCAGGCGGCCTGCGTCCTTGTCTTGGAAGCCACCGTTGAAACCCTTGACGTCGCCTTGCAGGCGGCTGTGGCCCACAAAGAAGCCAAGCCGGTGAGTCTGGCCGCTGTCCGTGCTGGTGGCGTACAGGTCGCTGCCCACCTGGAAGGCCGACAGCGAACTGTCCAGTGTCGGGCTGACCGTTCCCGCGAAACTCTGGCGACTGTTGCCGCCGTACACCCTGGCCCAACCCGTGGGGAATACCCCGGTTTGTTGCTGCTGGCGCTGATCGCCCACGCGTTCGTGGTAAGTCCCCAGCATGCCTTGCACGATTTGCTCGGCAGCTTGAAACAGCACGGCGTACACCGGCACTTCGGCGCGGTAAAGGGGGATTGCGGTGTTGCCTGGATTGGGCGGCAATGCCGGGGTGCCAGGCGCTGGGGTGGGCGGGGTAATCACCGCATCCGGCGTGGGCTGCGCCGGCACGGTGGAGCGCAGGTAGTAATTCTGTTCCGTACCCGCGGTCACGCCCCCTCTGAACAAGTGATAGTCAAACGCACCAGCAGACACGGGGCCAGCCAGCGAGAACGCACCGACGCTGCTGGTGGCGCCCTGGGTTGCCTGTACCACCTCAATGCCATCCTTCACGGTCAGCGCACCTGCACCGCCCAGGTTGGTGATGCTGATCGCCGTGGCGCCCAGCAGGGTGCCTTGGCTGACCACCAGTTTGTCGCTGGGTGAGTTATCCGCGCCCAACATCGTTTGCAGCGCCAGCCGACCGCCCGTGCCGATGTAATTGCCGTTGACCGTCAAGCTGTCGGTCGTGCTGGAACTGTCGGTACTCATATCGATCAGACCGGCGTTGTTCAAGGTTGCCAATTGTCCGGACGTGAAGGGCGCGAGAGTGCCCGTTGTGACGATCAATCTGCTCGTTGCATCAATGCTCATTGCGCCGGTACCGGTATCGCTGCCTCCCAATACGAATGTGCCACCGAGTGTCAGGGCCGACCCATTGACCATAGAC
Organism: Pseudomonas sp. OE 28.3; assembly: GCF_014268205.2. Lineage (NCBI taxonomy): Bacteria > Pseudomonadati > Pseudomonadota > Gammaproteobacteria > Pseudomonadales > Pseudomonadaceae > Pseudomonas > Pseudomonas sp. OE 28.3. The sequence goes on along the minus strand of NZ_CP077082.1, from coordinate 3,606,918 downwards.
ACCCGCTCCCAGCCGGTGTAGCGGCTCGGGACGCTGGTTTGCGTTGCGTCAAAGGTGAGGGTGTCGTTACCCGCGCCGCCGTCCAGTTGGGGGGTGGCGGCCAGCAAGGTTTCGCGGAGGTTTTTCAGCAGGGCAGAATCATCATCGGCACCCATGAGAATTGCCCCGTTGATTGTTCCCCCGTCGGTCCAAATGAACTGATCGGCGCCGAAGCTCGTGAGGATTTGGCCGTTGACCCTGCCACCGCTGACCTGGATCAAATCCACGCCGGCGCTGGTGCTGATGTTGCCGCCGATGGTGCTGGTGCCCGAGACGAGAATGGTGTCCCTGCCAAGCCCTGTGACAAGGTTGCCGACGATGGTGCCGCCGCGCATATCGAAGACGTTGTTATCGAGTTTCATGTCGACCCGGCCGATGGTGCCGCCGGTCATCAATGCTTGATCGCCGTCTTCAAAGGCGCCCTTGATGGTGCCACCACTCATAACGAATGTGTCATGGCCGTCGCCTTGGGCCAGTGACTCGACAGTGCCATCGCGCATGACAAAACTGTCAATGCCCCCGCCCTGGATGATCGCCCCCGCGTGCCCACCGTTGATCTGCACCAGATCCACACCATCGCCCTGGGTAATGGACCCCGTGACCGCGCCCAGCGTCAGACGAAACGTATTCGCACCGTCGCCCTGGTGCAGCATCCCATTGATTGCCGCTGTCGCACCGTTGATGTCAACCAGATCGTTGCCGGCCCCCAAGGTGACATCACCGTTGAGGGAGCCGCTGCCGCTGAGGTTCAGCGTGTTGTTGCCGGCGGTGTCGGTAAAGCCCGGCGCGGCGCCGCTGTTGCAGGTCGAGGTGTCATTGCCGGCGGTAATGTTGATCGTGCAGGCGCCAAGCGACGGCAGCGGCCACACCGCCATCAACGTGATACCCAGGTAAGTCAGAAAAACTGGCAGTGTGCGCATGACGGCTCCTTGTCCGAAGGAAGTTCCCGCACCTGAGCAATCAGGTGCGGTTCAAGCCATGGGAAGGTAGAGCGCGATACGGAGCAGGCACGACGGGTTGCCTGTTCTACGAAAACACCGGCGAATGCAAGGGGTTGGCATGGCTTTCTCGACTGCACATCAAGCTGTGCAGGCTTTTTGCACCTTAGTCGCAGAGTGAGCCGGGTGCTACTGTGAGAACTGACAGGTACAGGCGAGTGCTGGCCTAGGCAAACACGATCTCATAGGGCTCACGCATCCGCTCCAGCAACTCCTGGGCAAGCATGGGCGCCAGGCCGATCTCCGGGTCGCCGACCAATTGGCTGGCATACGCATGGGCGGCGTGAAGCTTGCGCGCAACGCTCCAACTGTCCAGGCGCACCTTGCGCGCGCGATGCCAGGGGATCACCGAGCCTTCACGCAGCGGCCAATGCCAGGCCCATATCGGCAGTTCATACAGGCGCGCGCCGGTGAGCTGGCAGGCTTTGGCGCTGGCTCGGCCGACGGCGTCATGGTCGTCCTTGCCGTCGTGGCGCCAAGTGGTAAACACCACGTCGCCCGGTTGCAGATAGCGCGCAATGAACTGGCTCATGGGCTGCTCGCGGGCGGCCAGGGCGTCGTCGCAAAAGCCGCCGCGAATCCACTTAAGGCTGTGCAGCGGCATCCCCAGGCGCCGCAGCGCTTCAGCGCTTTCCTGCGGGCGGATCACACTCAGGCGGCTTGCCGGCCAGGCATTCGAGCCTGGGTGGCTGGCGCTGCCATCGGTGATCGAGATCAGTTGCAGTGGGTGGTCGAGGGTGCTGAGCAGTTGCAATAATCCGCCACACGCCAACACCTCATCGCCGGGGTGAGGCGCGATGACCACCACGCGCGCGCCGCGTGGCACCAGGGAGGAGGGCTTGATAAAGGGGATTTGCGCCAACTGTGGCGCACTGTTCCAGATTTGCGCAGGGCCGCGACGGCCCTCACTTAATGAGGCAGATTTCATCGGTGTCACGTCCTTGTCGAATGATGCCGGGTCGTACCCCGTTGACGGGACGACGCTCTTGTACTCAGCACAGGCTCCGCTGCGATGAACTGCGGCCATCCAACCCTGGATGACCAGCAAGGCGATTTCAGCATAGTCAAGGATTCGGCGTTTTTACATCGTGCAGGGTCGAAATATTCAGGTGGCCTGCATCAAACTCTTCAAGTAATCACCAAAACCGCCTTGGGCGCGGCAGTCCAGGCGTGCGCTGGTAATTACCTGTGGTGTATGACTCCAGGCGATTGAAGCGCCGCAGCGCTCCAGGTTGCGCACCAGTTGCACATCTTCGTGGCAGGCCAACGGTTCGAATCCGCCGGACTGCACATACGCCCCGGCACTCACGCCCAGGTTGGCACCGTGAATATGGCGATGGCCGTCGCGAGCCTCATAGGCTTGGGTGTAGCGGATTTGGGCTGCCACGCCGAAGCCTTCGCTCCAGTCGTCCACCGTCACTGTGCCGCACACAGCATCGGCGCCCAAGGCCAGTTGCGCCACCAACCAGTCGGGGGCGACACGGCTGTCGGCGTCGGTGCACGAAATCCAGCGCGCGCCCTGGTTTAACAAGTGCCGCGCACCCACTCCGCGCACCTGCCCCACGTTACGTGCCTGCACGTGTAAACACTGCACCGGATACGCCTGGGCAATCGCCGCACTGCCATCGCTGCAGCTGTCGAGCACGGCCAGGATCTGCACAGGCTCACCCAGCAAATCAGGGTGGCTGGCGGCAATCATCGCGGCTTTGAGGCACTCGCCCAACAGCGCTTCTTCGTTATGCACCGGGATCAGAATGCCGATCATCGCAAGCCCTCATGGGTGGCGACCGAGGTGCCGTCACGGCTCCACAGGTCGAGTAGAAAGTCACTGTCGTGATGCTGGACGAGGTGGGCCATGCCCAGGCGTTGCGCGAGCATTTCGTGCACCTGTTCGGCCGTTTGCGGGCAGCCATCGATGCGCGGGCGCCAGTGGCACGCGAGCAGTTGGCCGTTGTCGGTCAGTGCGTTGAGGGCACAGTCGATCAAACGCTGTAAATCCTCGGCATCGAGGTAGTAGCAGAGTTCGCTCAACACAATCAGTTCGAACTGGCCGGGCGGCCATTCCTCAGGCAAACGGCTTTGATGAACCTGGGCGTGGCTGAACCCCCGCAATCGGGTTTGCGCCAGCGTTACGGCAGCGGCGGCCGTGTCGCAACACACCAGGCGCTCGCAGCGCGGCGCCAATTCGGCACTCAGCTCGCCGTTCGCGCAGCCGGGTTCAAAAATCGAGCGATAGCGGGGCCGTGTCAGCACCGCCAGGGTGAGTGCGCGTTTACGCTGTTCGTACCAGCGCTGGCGAAAGGCCCAAGGGTCGTCATTACCGGCGAACAGTTGATCAAAATAGGGTGTGGCCACACTCATACAAACACCACTTCAAAAGGTTGCAGCAAACGCTCCACCACATAGGGTGCCAGCACCGGTGCAAGACCCACTTGCGGATCGCCTTCAAGTTGGCTGGCAAAGGCGTGAATGGCATGCCGTTTGCGCGCCACCGCTTCAGGTGTCAGCGCGATTTTGCGTGCACGTTGCCATGGCACCTGGCTGTCTTCGGGCGTTGCCCAATGCCAGGTCCAAACGGGCAGTTCGTACAGGGTCGCACCTACCGCCTGCGCCGCTTTGGCGCTGGCGCGGCCAGCGGCTTCATGGTCGCAATGCCCGTCTTCGCGCCAGGTGGTGAACACCACATCGGTGGGCTTGAGATACCGCTCTATGAACGCGCTCAACTCATCTTCACGGGCCGCCACCTGGCTGTCGGCAAAGCCTGCGCGCAGCCACTGCAAACTGTGCATTCGCAGGCCGAGACGGTGCAGGGCCTGGGCCGACTCCTGCGGGCGCACGATGCTCAAGCGCTCGACCGGCCAGCGCCTGGAGCCTGGGTGGCTGGCGCTGCCGTCGGTGACGGAAATCAGTTGGATTTGCCGGTCCAGCATGGCCAGGCCTTGCAGCAGGCCGCCGCAGCCCAGCACTTCGTCGTCCGGGTGCGGAGCAATAATAACGGCGCGATGCCCCGCGGGCACCAACTGCTCGACACTGATTTGCGGCAATTGGGCCATATGGGCTGAACCCTGCCATTGATGCAACGGCGTGCCCTGGCCAATGATCGGGTTGAGTTTCATAACAGCCACCTACCTGTGGGTTCGTCCGCAACCAGCTTTCCCAGCGCCGCCAAGTCACGCTCGGCGTGGCTTTGACGTACATATACGGGTAAGTCCGCCATCAATTGGGCGAAGTGCGGATCTTTGCAGTAAGGCCCGGCACCCACCGCGCGCCCGACGTGATGAATGACCTGCTCGACGGTATCCTCGACGCACGCCCGTGCCTGTTGGGCCAGTTGCCGCGCATTGGCGCGAGGGTGGCGGTCAATCTGCTCAGCACCGTCGCGCAGTACACAGGCGGCGCTGTTGAGCACGCTGTCGACCGCGCCCAAGTGCGCCAGCGCATGCTGTTCGGGACGTTGGCTGCAATGCACACGCAGCACCTCAGCCAGACGTTGCGCGCCGCCATACCAGCACGCGGCGATACCGACGCCGCCGTGCCAGAAGCCAGGCCGTGCCAGGTAGTCGCCCGGCTCGCCAACCGCGATGCCGCGGGCCTCATCAAAGATGATGTCGACACTGCCGGTGGCCGCCATGCCCACGGCTTTCCAGCCTTCGTGGGTGACGGTGACGCCGGGCTGGTCCATCTCGACCGCCACCAACTGTTGGCGGTCGTTTTCGTCCCAGGCGGTCAGCAAGCCATGGCTGACCACCGCTGCACCGGAACACCAGGCTTTACGCCCATCGACGATCAAGCGCTGGCCGTCGCGGCGCACGCGTACCTTGGCCGTCGGCGGTTCGGCGGCCCACATGCCCCAAACACTGCCCACGGGCGGCAAGGGGCTGTCGAGCTCGGCGATGATCGCCAGGGCGTCGGTGTGACCTTCGAACAGCTTGCACAGGCGCAGGTCATGACCTGCCACCTGCGCCAACCGGCTGAAGCGTTCCAACGTCTGGCCGCTGCCAGGTAATGGCAGTTGGTCCAGGCCTTCTTCCTGAAGCGCCTTCAGTGCAACGCCCAGCGCCTGCGTGTCGGCGTAGCTGCGGTTGCCTTGAAGGAATCCATGCAGAGCCATCTCACACCTCGTCGTCGCGTTGCAATTCGAACAGCAGCAGTGAGCGTCCGGTCACCGCGTACTCGTGCTCGAAGTCAAAACGCTCCTGACCGCGCACTGCGGGGGCGTTGGTATCGAGCATGCAGGTCCAGAATTCACCCTGGGGCACCGGCGGCAGGCGGAAATTCACCATGTCGTGGTGGGCATTGACCACCAGCAACAGGGTCGCATCACCCCCAGCGCGACGAATCCCGGTTTCCTGGGCGCGGCCATCCATCAGCATGCCCAGGCAGCGGCCATGGCTGTCTTGCCACTGTTCGGTGCTCATCTCGTTGCCATCCGGCGCCAGCCAGGTGACGTCTTTTACGCCGAGGTCTTCGTTGTAGTCGCCCACCAGGAAACGCCCACGGCGCAGAATCGGGTAGGCCAGGCGCAATTTGATCAGGCGTTTGACGAACTTGAGCAGTGCCTTGCCGTCGTCGTCCAGGTCCCAGTTGACCCAGCCGATCTCGCTGTCCTGGCAATAGGCATTGTTGTTGCCGTGCTGGGTGCGCGCGAACTCGTCACCGGCCACGATCATCGGTGTGCCTTGGGCCAGCAGCAGCGTGGCGAAGAAATTGCGCATCTGGCGCAGGCGCAGGGCGTTGATTTCCGGGTCTTCGGTGGGGCCTTCGACGCCGTGGTTCCAGGACAGGTTGTTGTTGCTGCCGTCCTGGTTGTTTTCGTCGTTGGCCTCGTTGTGCTTGTCGTTGTACGACACCAGGTCGTGCAGGGTGAAACCATCGTGGGCAGTGATGAAGTTCACCGAACTGTAAGGCCTGCGCCCACGGTGGTTGAACATCTCGCCCGAGGCGGTCATGCGCCCGGCGAAGTCCGCCAACTGGCCGTCATCGCCTTTCCAGAAGGCGCGCACGGTGTCGCGGAAGCGGTCGTTCCATTCCACCCAGCCGGGTGGGAAGTTGCCCACTTGGTAGCCGCCGGGACCACAGTCCCAGGGTTCGGCAATCATTTTCAGCTGGCGCAGCACCGGGTCCTGGCGGCAGGCCACAAGGAAGCTGTGGCGCTCGTCGAAACCGTCGCGGTAGCGCCCCAGAATGGTCGCCAGGTCAAAGCGGAAGCCGTCCACGTGCATTTCGGTGGCCCAGTAGCGCAGGGAGTCGGTGACCATTTGCAGCACGCAGGGGTGGCTCAAGTCCAGGGTATTGCCGGTGCCGGAATCGTTGATGTAGAAGCGCTTGTCGTCGGGCATCAGCCGGTAGTACGAGGCGTTGTCGATGCCGCGCATCGACAGGGTAGGGCCGCGCTCGTTGCCCTCGGCGGTATGGTTGTAGACCACATCAAGGATCACCTCGAGCTTCTGCTCATGCAGGTGCGCGACCATCTCCTTGAACTCGGCGATCTTGCCGCTGGCCAGGTAACGCGGGTCAGGCGCAAAGAACGCGATGCTGTTGTAGCCCCAATAGTTGGTCATGCCTTTTTGCAGCAGGTGCTGGTCGTTGACGAAGGCATGCACCGGCAGCAGTTCGACGGATGACACGCCGAGCTGGCGAATATGTTTGAGCACGTCATCTTCCATCAGCCCGGCACAGGTGCCGCGCACCGACTCGCCCACTGACGGGTGACGCATGCTGATGCCACGCAGATGGGTTTCGTAGATGATCGTGCGGTCCCACGGCACCCGTACCGGCTGGTCGTTGCCCCAGGTGTGCGCAGGGTCGATGACCTTGCACTTGGGCACAAAGGGCGCGCTGTCGCGCTCGTCAAAACTGAGGTCGTCGTCCGGGTGGCCGATGGTGTAGCCGAACAGTGCCTCGGACCATTTGAGTTCACCCACCAGCTGTTTGGCATACGGGTCGATCAGCAATTTGTTGTGGTTGAAGCGGTGACCATTGGCCGGGTCATACGCACCGTACACGCGGTAGCCGTAAATCAGCCCGGGATGGGCGTCGGGCAGGTAGCCGTGGAAGATTTCGTCGGTGTATTCGGGCAGTTCGATACGTTCAAGCTCGACCTCGCCGGTATCATCGAACAGGCACAGCTCGACCTTGGTGGCATTGGCTGAGAACAGCGCAAAGTTGACACCCAGGCCATCCCAGGTGGCGCCTAGAGGGAAGGGCAAACCTTCACGAATCCGCGACGGCTCGTTTTCCGGCGTGGCTGGGTTGTTATCGGGTTTGCTCATTAAATTGCTCCTGCAAGGGTCTTTTTTCGGGCCAAGCGCTACCGTGCCGACGGTTGCTCAGCTGGCGCACTGAAAAGTAAAAAGGGCCTCCTGGCGACAGTGTCGGCAGGAGGCGCGTGGGCTGTTAAGGCTTGGGCTTTTTCGGCGCCGCAGGCTTTTTGGCCGCTGGCGGTGCGGGCTTGCTGGCCGCCGGGGCCGGCGGCTTGGCTTTTGGCGCAGGCTTGGGAGCGGTCTTGGGTTTGGCCGCAGCTTTGGGTTTGCTTGGGGTCAGCGCTTCGGCTTCGGCTAATTTGCGCGCCATCTCCCAGTGGCGTGCATCTTCACCGTGGGGCTTGCCTTCGGATTCCCAGATCTGATGCGCCAACTCGCGTATGCGTTTGTCTTCAGTACTCATCACAATACTCCTCACAGAAAATTTTCAGCTTTCTTGATCATCGGGATTGATAAAGACATTGACCGGGAAATCCCCCAGGGCAGCGCTGATCAACAGCTCCTTGTTTGGTGTGACTGCGCCTGTATGAAAAAGTCCCTTCCAGTTTTGTGTTGTGGTGGCGAACGGTAATTTCACCTGCGTATCGCCCCAAACCTGCGCATTGATATGGGGTTGTTCACTGTTTTCCAGCAGGCGATGGGGCCAGCGTGGCACCACCACCAGCAGGTGTTTGCCTTGATACGTGCGGCAAAATGCGACGACGTGATCGGCGTGTTTGCCTACCACTTCCAGCGGCGTGTAGCTGCCGCGTTGGAAGCGTTCGGCGTTGGCCTTGCGCACGGCCAGCACCTGGGCAATCAGCGCCTGTTTGATACGCCCGTCGCGCCAATGGGACAACAGCTCGCCGACGTCCGGCGGTGTGTTCAACGCCTGTTGCCGTGCGTTGAAATCCACCGGGCGGCGGTTGTCCGGGTCTACCAGGCTGAAGTCCCAGAACTCATCGCCCTGGTACAAATCCGGTACACCCGGCACGGTGATACGAAGCAAGGATTGCGCCAGGCCGTTCAGTGCGCCCGCCGGGGCGATGGCCTGGGCGGCGCTGCCGATGGCGTTGCGTAACGGGGTGCCGGCATCGCTGAGCAACAGGCGTGACAGGAAGGCATCGACCGCCTGTTCATAGGCTTCGTTGGGCGCGCTCCAACTGCTTTGCAACTTGGCTTCGCGCAGGGCTTTTTGCTGCCATTGCCACAGGCGTTGCTGGTAACCCTGCATGTCCGGGTTGCTATCCAGCGGCCAACTGCCGAGCAGCACTTGGTAAAGGATCAGTTCATCGCCCGCCGACGGGCTGTGTGCATCGTCGCGCAACGGTGCGGCGAGGCGGCGCCAATGCTCGACTTGTTCGACGTACCACGGCGCGCATTCACTCAGTACCGCCAGGCGCGCTCGCGTGTCTTCGCCGCGCTTGTGGTCGTGAGTGGCGGTGGCCAGCAGGTTGTCGGGGAAGGTCTGCAGGCGCTGTTGATTGGCCGCATGAAAGTCCGCCAGCGGTGCACTGAACTGTTCGGTGCTGAAGCCCACATCGTTACGCGACAGTAGCACCGCCGAGCGGTAGAAGGCGGTGTCTTCCACGGCCTTGGCCGCCGCCGGCGACGTGAGCTGCTGGAAGCGCACGCAGGCATGCTTGAGCATCTTGCGTTCACGCCCGACCGGGCGGTTGCGCCACGGCTGGCCGCCCAGCCATTTTTCCAGGTGGTCGAGCACCGGCCAGTCGCCTTCGCCCAAGGTGCTGCGAGCACCGGACAAGGCTTGCAGGAAAAACACATCATCGTGCGCACTGCGCCCACGGGCACTGATATAAGTGCGGTACACCGGGAAGTGCACGATCAGCTCCTGCAAGGCACGGCGGATTGCGCCCAGGGTCAGGTCGCGGGTCATCACGTCGTCGCGGGCCACTTGCAGCAGGGCCTGGGCCACACTCTCGAAGTCACCGGCCAGGGAACCGTTGAGAATCTGCTGGCGGGCCAGCCAGGCTTCTTCGATAAACGCGGCGGGCCGTTCACTGTGGCGCGTCCACAGCTCCGCCAACGGCGCAAAGCCTGTCGGGTCGTGCTGCAACAGCGACAGCTGGTTCATGAATTCATAGCCGGTGGTGCCATCCACCTGCCAGTCTTCGCGCAGGGTTTCGCCTTCACCGAGGATTTTTTCTACAAAGATCGGCAAATGCCGCGTTGGCGAGAGCGAGTCCACGCGCCTGCGCAACTTGCGGCAATACCCGCGTGGGTCAGCCAACCCGTCGATATGGTCGATGCGCAAGCCGTCCACCAGCCCTTGGCTGATCAGCTCGAAAATCTTGCCGTGGGTGGCTTCGAACACGGCGCTGCGTTCTACGCGCAGGCCGCCGAGTTCGTTGACGTCGAAGAAGCGCCGCCAGTTGATATCGTCCGCTGCGGTGCGCCAACTGGCCAGCCGATAAACCTGTTGTTCCAGCAAGGCGTGCAAGTGATTGAAGCCGTCCGGCTGGCGCCCATCAAATTCGGCCAGCTGGCGTTCGATGGCGTGCAGCACCGAGGCTTCGGTGGCCCGTTCGGCCAGCACGTGTTTGAGCCAGCCGGCTTCGGTGTAGGCGTCATCCTGGTAGGCAAGGGCGCTGAAACGCTCGGCCAGGGGCTTCAACAATTCATCGCCGCCCAGAATCATGGCGTAGTCACGCGGGCAAATCGGGAAGCGGTGCTCGTAATGCTCGACGTAAAAACCGCCCTGCACGGCATCGAACTTGAGCGCCAGGTTGCCGCTTTGCAGCGCTTCACCGTAGTCGCTGCCCAGAAACGGCATCAGCAATTGGCCCTTGAGCAGCGGGTCCGGCGAGTGCCACTGGATATCGAAAAACTCACTGTAGGGACTCAGGCGGCCCCATTCCAAGAGGTCCAGCCACCACGGGTTGTCTGCACCGCCGACGGCCATATGGTTGGAGACGATATCGAGGATCAGCCCCATCCCATGCTCACGCAGTGCCGCAACCAGCCTGTGCAAGGCCGGCTCGCCGCCAAGTTCGGGGTTGACGCGGGTCGGGTCAACCACATCGTAGCCGTGCATGGAACCGGCGCGGGCGGCCAGCAGCGGCGAGGCATACAGGTGGCTGATGCCCAGTTGGGCGAAGTAGGGCACCAGGGGCACGGCATCATCCAGGGTGAAGCCTTTGTGAAATTGCAGGCGCTGGGTCGCGCGCAGGGGTAATGCGTTCATCGGTCACGCTCATGGGCCTGGTTGCGCGCCACGGCCAGCAGCTCCAGGCGGCGGGCGGCGCTGTCGTTGTCGAGCAGGCTGGCGGCTTCACCCGGCAGGCGGCGGCGCCAATTGGGGTGGGTGTCGGTGGTGCCGGGCAGGTTGGCTTGTTCCTCGATGCCCAGCGCGTCTTCCAGCGGCAACAGCACCAACGGCGCGCGGGTGTGGCCCAGGTAGCGCACGCTGGCGTCGAGCATGTGGTCGGTGTCATTGCGGATTTCATCGACGAAGTTCTGCGGGTCCTGGCTCAAGGCCTGGCGCAGCGCCTGGCGTTCGCGCAGGCGGTGTTCGCTCCATTGCTCCACGGTGGGCGCATCAATCAGGCCCAGCTGGATATTCCATTCGATATCGCGGCTGTGCCACCAGCCGTTGAGGGTTGGCAAGTCGTGGGTGCTGGTGGTAGCCAGGGCGTTGTCCGGCCAGTCGAGGATCGGCTTGAAGTGGCCGTCGTGGTTTTGTTCAAAGAGTAAGACGCGCATGCCCAGGATCGAGCGGCCGCTGAGTTTTTCGCGCAGGCCATCGGGCACGGTGCCCAGGTCTTCACCGAGCACGATGGCCTGGTGGCGGTGGGATTCCAGCGCCAGCAGGCGCAGCAGGTCATCCACCGGGTAGTACAAATACGCGCCTTCGCGCGGCGTAGCGTCCATGGGGATGACCCACAGGCGTTGCAGGCCCATCACATGGTCAATGCGCAGGCCGCCGGCGTGGGCGAAGTTGGCCCGCAGCATTTCGATAAAGGCGCGAAAGCCGTTGCGCTTGAGACCTTCAGGGGAAAACGCCGAGATGCCCCAGCCTTGACCCGCGCGGTTGAGAATGTCCGGTGGCGCGCCGACGGTAAGGTTGGCGAGTAGCTCGTCCTGCCGGCTCCACGCCTGGCTGCCGCCGCCATCGGCACCGACCGCCAGGTCTGCGATCAGGCCGATGCCCATGCCGCTGCCACGCGCGGCTTGTTGCGCGCGCTCCAGGCTGCGTGCGATCAGCCATTGGCAGAAGGCAAAATAGCCGATCTCATTCGTATGGTCGGCGGCAAATTGCGTCAGCGCCGGGCTCTGAGGCGAGCGCCATGCTTCGGGCCAGTGGCGCCAGTCGAGGTCTTCACCGGCGGCGGCACGCAAGGCTTGCACGGCTTCAAAGCGACAGTGGTTCTCCAGGGCTTCGCCGCCGGCCTGGCGAAAGCTCAGGAAGTCGGCGTGTTGCGGGTGCTGGCCGTGGCGGAAATCTTCATACAAGGCACGCAACAGGCGCTGCTTGGCGCGGGCGGCGGTGGGCCAGTCGATCAAGGTGAGCTGTTCCAGGGCGTGCAGCTCATCCGTAAGGTCCAGTGCCTCGATGGCGTTGCGCACTTCGCGCTCGCCAAGGATGCAGGCGGGCGAGGCGTACAGGCTGTTGAGGAACAGGCGGCTGGAAGGTGAGTAGGGGCTGTAGCGCTCGGTGTCGGCGCTGAACATCGCATGCATCGGGCTGATGGCCAAGGCATCGGCGCCGCGTTCGGCGGCGCTGCGGGCCAGGTGCTCCAATGCCAGGGTGTCACCGAAGCCGCCGTCACCCAGGCGGCGCAGTGCATACAGCTGCGCACTCAGGCCCCAGGCGCGGGCCGGTTGGCTGTCGACCGCTTCAGCGACGCTGTAGCAATGGGTAGGGGCCACGGCCAGGGTGAAGGTTTGGTCGTCGATATGCACCTGGTGATAACCCAGCGCGATTACGCCGGGCAGTTCGGCATTGCCGTCCAGGCGCAATTCCAGGGTTTCGCCCTGTTCCAGGCTGACGCGGCACGGTGTGTCCGGGGCGAAGTAATGCGCGAGGTCCAGACCCACGCCGGTGTCCACGGTCATCAGCGGTGGCAGGTGCTTGTCTTGTTGCACCCGTTCCATTTCGAGCAGGCTGGCATTGATCTCGGCGTCAGTATCGGCCGGGTGGCCCAGGCCTTTGAGGACGGCACGCAAGGCGGCGGGTTCGACATGTTGCGGACGGCCGTTTGCGTCGATCCAATCGACGGCCAGGCCCGCGCGGCTGGCGAGTATTTCCAGGTTCGCTTCGCTCAAGGGTGATCTCCAACAGGGGATAAGGCGACGCGTGCGCTGAACGGCGCCAGTTGCGCGCCTTCATGGGCAGACGTCTCGAATAGCAGGTGCGGCGGCGCCGGGTGATCCAGCGGCGTGGCACCCAGGTTCAGGTCAATCTGCAACAGGCTGCCGTTGCCCAGGCGCCAGCGCGCGGTGACGGCGCCGTCGGCCAGTACCTGCGCGCCCAGGGCCACGCTGCCGGGCAAGTGCGGCACGATGTGCCGATGGCGCAGGCTCAGCAGCTGACGGTAAAGCTGCGCGTGTTCGTGCTCGGTGAAGCGGGGCGCCGACTGCAGGAAAGTCGGCAGCGCATTCGGGTCGGGGATCTGTTCGCGCCGCTCAGGGTCTTTAAACGCGGCGAAATCGGCAAATTCGTTGCGTCGGCCCTCGCGCACGGCTTCGGCCAGCTCACCGTGATGATCGGTGAAAAACAGGAACGGCTGCTCGGCGTTGACTTCATCGCCCATAAACATCAGCGGAATCATCGGCGACATCAGCAGTAAGGTGGTGGCCGCCTTCAACGCCTGGGGCGAGCACAGTTGGTGCAGGCGCTCGCCCAGGGCGCGGTTGCCGACCTGGTCGTGGTTTTGCAAAAACGCCACGAAGGCGCTGGGTGGCAGATCACCACTGGGTTCGCCGCGCGCATGGCCGTGACGGGTGGTGTGGCCTTGGTAGATAAAACCTTCGCCCAGGCAGCGCGCGAGCTTCTCGGTGGGGTCTTGTGCGAAGTCGCTGTAATACGCATCCGTTTCGCCCGTGAGCAGTACGTGCAGTACGTTATGGAAGTCGTCATTCCACTGCGCATCAAAGTCGTGCTTGAGCAGGCGGGCCTGGTTGAGTTCGTTTTCCAGCACCAGCCATACGTGCCGGCCGGTGTCCACCTGCTGGCGTACCCGTTGCGCAAGTTCCTTGAGGAAACCGGGGTTGTCGATGGCGTGTACCGCGTCCAGGCGCAGGCCGTCGAAGCGGTACTCGAGCAACCACATCAGTGCGTTGTCGAGGAAAAAGTCGCGCACCTCACGGCGATCAAAATCAATCCCGGCGCCCCACGGCGTGTGCACGTCTTCTTCAAAGAAGCCTTGGGCGTACTGGCCCAGGTAATTGCCATCGGGGCCGAAGTGGTTGTAGACCACATCCAGGATCACCGCCAAACCGTGTTCGTGGGCACTGTCGATCAGGGCCTTGAGTTGTTCGGGGGAGCCATAGGAGGCTTGCGGGGCGTAGGGCAGCACCCCGTCGTAGCCCCAATTGCGCTCGCCGGGAAATTGCGCCAGCGGCATCAGTTCAATGGCGGTCACGCCCAGTTCGGCCAGGCGTGGCAGGTGCTTTTGCACGCCAGCATAGCCACCCAGTGCGCCCACATGCAGTTCGTAGATCACCGCCTCATGCCAAGGGCGACCTTGCCACTGGCTGTGTCGCCATTGATAGGCGAGGGGGTCGACGACCACGCTCCAGCCGTGCACGTCGAGTGCCTGGGCCCGGGATGCCGGGTCCGGCACGTCCTGTTCGCCATCAATGTTGTAGCGGTAACAAGTGCCCGCCGGGCACTCGGTTTCTACCTCGAACCAGCCATCTGCCTGGGGCAGCATGGCGATGGACTTGCCGTCTTGCAATTCAACGCTGACATAAAACGCGTCTGGCGCCCACAAGGCAAAACGCGTGTGTTGCGCGTCCAGCATGATTGCGCCGTGGGGCCAGGTTTCCAGAGTCCGTGACGGCATCTATGAAGACCTCCCTTTTTTGAAACAACAACCAAAAAATTACTTCGTGGGTTTCCCCAGGGCCTTGGCCACCAGTTGCTCGTATAGCTCGGCGTAGGGTTCCACCGCCTGGCACCAGTTGAACGGTTGGGTCATGGAGCGGCTGCGCATGGCGTTAAGCAGGCCTTTATTGGCAAACACCCTGAACGCGCGGCTCAGTGCTTCTTTATAGCTCTCGACAGTGGACTCATTGAACAGGAAGCCGGTGACGCCATTTTCGATGGTGTCCGCCAAGCCGCCGGTATTGCGCGCCACCGGCAGCGAGCCGAAACGCTGGGCGTACATCTGGCTCAAGCCACACGGCTCATAGCGCGAGGGCATCAGCAGGAAATCGCTGCCGGCGAACATGCGCCGTGCATCGGTTTCGTTGAAGCCGATGCGCACCCCGACCTGGCCAGGAAAGCGCAGGGCCAGTTCGCGCATGGCGTGTTCTTCTTCCGGCTCGCCACGGCCGATGATGGCGATCTGGCCACCGTTCTCGACAATAAAGCTGCTGACCGCTTCGGTCAGGTCCAGGCCTTTTTGGTACACTAGGCGCGATACCACCGCGAACAGCGGGCCGCTGGACTCGTGCAGGCCGAACAGCTCGCGCACATGGGCGGCATTTACGGCTTTGCCCTCCCAGTCGCCAATATTGAAGTTATGGGTCAGATGCGTGTCGGTGGAGGTTTCCCAGCTTTCGTCGATGCCATTGGGAATCCCGCTGAGCAGGCCTTGCTGGGTCTTGCTGGCGAGGAAGCCGTCGAGGCCACAGCCGAATTCCGGGGTGGTGATTTCCTGGGCGTAGGTCGCACTCACGGTGGTGATATGGCTGGAATACGCCATGCCCGCCTTGAGGAACGACATCTTGCCGTAGAACTCCATGCCTTCCTGTTGCAGGGCATGGGGTGGAATGCCCAATTCCGGGGTCGACGCCAGGCTGACCACCCCCTGGTAGGCGAGGTTATGAATGGTGAACAGCGTGGGGGTGCGCGACCCACGCCAGTGCATATAAGCCGGCGCCAGGCCAGCCGGCCAGTCATGGGCGTGCACCAGGTCCGGGCACCAGTGGATCTGCGCCAGGTTGGCGGCCATGTCGGCGGCGGCCAGGCCCAGGCGAGCGAAACGGATATGGTTGTCCGGCCAGTCGCGGCCATTGTTGGCGCCGTAGGGCGTGCCTTCACGCTCGTAGAGCTCGGGGCAGATCAGCACATAGATGACCAGGCCATCCTTGAGGTCCATGCGCCCGATCTTGCACGGCGGCAGCGCTGCGTGCCCGCCCAGCTCGCCAATGATATGGATCGGGTTGTCACTTTCCATTACCTGCGGGTAGCCCGGGATCAACACGCGCACATCATGCAGGTGCGCCATGGCGCGGGGCAGGGCAGCGGAGACGTCGCCCAGGCCGCCGGTTTTCACCAGGTCGGCGAATTCGGACGTCACAAACAGGACTTTCTTACGATTAGGGTTCTGACTCACGATCGGCCGCACAGTGTTGGGCAGGTCGGCCAACGAAGTCGGTCCCCCTGCCGGCTGACTAAAACGCTCTCCCTGAGTATCGACTGCAGCACTGATCATAGTTCTCTCCTACATGTTTGGTCGGCTGATGGCCCGCTGCCATCGGCTCCGATTGGCCACATCCTGCGGCCAGGCGCACAAGCACAGTACAAGCTGGCAAGGCGTATGCCAGTTGCACCCATTGCGAAAAAAGAGTGGATGGACGGGCGTTCGGCTGAAGCGCCTGCGCTCGTCTCCCTTAAAAACTTGACCTGCGGCAGAGTTGTAAAGTTTCGATTTTTTGCGGGGTTTTTGTTTTGAAACGGACCCATCGGTCATCAGTCTAGGACAGATCCCAGAGACTGTACGGTTTCTAGGGGTTTTTTGTAGGACAAAAAACTTGTAACGATATGCACCGTTCGGAACTTGCGGTGATTTTGGGAGAACGGCGGATAATTGAAGTGAAAAGAGCTGGTGTGGCGAGCAGGCTTGTTGTGGCGAGCAGGCTTGCCCTGCGTTGGAGCGCGCAGCGCTCCCAAATCGCTCAATCGGTGCATCAGATAGACCGGGTGTGCTCATTATGGGGCTGCTGCGCAGCCCAACGCAGGGCAAGCCTGCTCGCCACAACAAGCTTGCATGCCACAACAAGCCTGCATGGCAAGACAAGCTTGCTTGCGATACCGCTTATAGGCTACGAATCGGCGTCCCGCTGGCCCAGGCTTGGATGTCTTCGATCATCTGCTGATAAAACTGCCGATAATTCTGTTCACTCACATACCCAACGTGCGGCGTGGCCAACACATTCGGCAAACGCCGGAAGGGATGATCAACCGGCAGTGGCTCTTCGCTATACACATCCAATGCGGCCCCCGCCAGTCGCCCGGCCGATAACGCCTCGATCAGCGCCTGCTCATTCACAATCGGCCCACGTGAGGTATTGACCAGGCGCGCACTCGGTTTCATCCAACCCAGCGCCTGCGTATCCACCAGGCCGCGACTGCGCTCGCTGAGCACCAGATGCACGCTCAGAATATCCGCCTGCTCGAACAACTCACGCTTGCTGACCCAGCTCACACCCGCCTCTGCGGCCCGCTCCGGCGTAAGGTTCTCGCTCCAGGCAATCACGCGCATGCCAAATGCCTGGCCAAACTGCGCAACCTTCTGGCCGATGCTGCCCAGTCCGAGAACCCCCAGGGTTTTGCCATACAGATCGCCACCCAGCCCGACCTGCCAACCGCCGGCGCGCAGTGAGTTGGCTTCGGCCAGCAGGTTGCGGGTCGAGGCCATGATCAGCGCCCAGGTTAACTCCGGCGCCGCCTGCCTGTAGCTGTCGGTGCCGCACACCTGGATGCCCAGGGCTTTAGCGGCGGCTATGTCGATGGCCGCGTTGCGCATGCCGCCGGTCACCAGCAGTTTCAGCTTGGGCAGGCCTTGCAACAGGGCCTGATCGAAGGTCGAGCGCTCGCGCATCAGGCAAATCACGTCGAACCCCTGCAAACGTTCAACCATCGTGGCGGTATCGGCGGGGTAATCGTGCAGAAAATGCACCTGGCCCACCGCCGCCAATGCCGACCAATCCACCACACCACTGGCCACATTCTGCCAATCATCAATGACTGCGATCTGTACCGACATTCAGGAGTGCCTCGAAAAAGGTTGGATTAAAGGGCATTCAACCCCTGTAACAGTGCCTTATGAAACTGCGCCGGTTCTTCCATCTGCGGTGCGTGGCCCAGGCCCGGGAATTCCACCAGGGTCGCATGGGGGATCAGCTTGGCCACCTGCTTGCCCAGCACGTCGTAGTGACCGAGCCTGGCCTTGACCGCCGGCGGCGCGATATCGCTGCCAATGGCGGTGGTGTCGGACGTGCCGATCAACAGCAGCGTGGGCATCTGCAAATCCTTGAACTCGTAGTACACCGGTTGGGTGAAGATCATGTCGTAAATCAGCGCCGAGTTCCATGCGACCTGGGTATGGCCCGGGCCATTATTGAGGCCGGCAAGCATGTCGACCCAACGTTCGTATTCCGGTTTCCAGCGCCCGACGTAGTAAGTGTTGAGTTCATACTGGCGAATGCCGTCGGCGCTGAGTTTCAACTCGCGCTCATACCACTGGTCGACGCTGCGATACGGTACGCCCAAGGCTTTCCAGTCTTCCAGGCCGATGGGATTGACCAGTGCCAACTGCTCGGTTTGTTGCGGATACAACAGTGCATAACGGGTGGCGAGCATGCCGCCGGTGGAATGGCCGATGAGGGTGGCCTTCTGAATGCCGAGTTTCTCCAGCAGTTGGTGGGTATTGATCGCCAGTTGCTGGAAGCTGTACTGGTAGTGGTCCGGTTTGCTGGAGGTGCAAAACCCGATCTGGTCCGGCGCGATCACACGGTAACCCGCTTCGCTCAAGGCCTTGATCGAATCTTCCCAAGTGGCGCCGCAAAAGTTCTTGCCGTGCATCAACACCACGCTGCGGCCATTGGCACGGCCCTTGGCGGGCACGTCCATATAACCCATGTGCAGGGTTTTGCCTTGGGACTGGAAACTGAAATGTTCGACCGGGTGAGGGTATTGAAAGCCTTGCAGCTCGGGGCCATAGGTAGTGGCAAGGGGAGCAGCGGCGAGGGCGGGAGCGGCGCTCGCCGTGAGCAGGCCGGTGATGCAAAAGGCGCGGATTAGCGACATGAACAGGGCTCCGGAAGGAATGCCCGGATGCTGTTGCGAGGGGATTAAGTGGGGATTAACACCCAGTGCAGGGTCAGCGCCGCCAGCACGCCATAACGCAGGCTCTTGGCCAGCGTGACCAACAGCAAAAACCGCCACAGCGGTTCGCGCATTACCCCAGCGACCAAGGTCAGCGGGTCACCGATGATCGGCACCCAACTGAGCAATAACGTCCAGTGCCCCCAGCGTTCGTAATGGCGACTGGCCTTGTCGAGTTGCTTTGCGCTGACCGGAAACCAGCGGCGATCCTTGAAGTGTTCAACCCAGCGGCCCAGCCACCAATTGACCACCGACCCCAGGACATTGCCCACCGTCGCAATACCCAGCAGCAGCCACAGGCTGTAGTGGCCGCTGAGCAATAAGCCAACCAGCACGGCTTCCGATTGCAGTGGTAACAAGGTTGCTGCGCCAAAGGCGGCAAAAAACAGCCCCAGGTAACCGGCGAGCATTAATCAGTGGGCCGGGTAGTCAGCCACCACCACATCCTGACCGTCGCGCGTCAGGCCGATGACCTGGTAGGCCTCGCGGCGGTCACCCATTTCCATACCGGGCGAGCCCATGGGCATGCCGGGCGCGGCAATGCCTAGCAGATCATCGCGTTCGCGCAGTGCCAGCACCTGCTCGGCGGGCACATGGCCTTCGACGAACTTGCCGTCGATCACGGCGGTATGGCACGAGCCCAGGCGCGGCGCTACGCCCAGGCGCTGCTTGACGGCGCTCATATCGGCTTCGACATGGTCATTAACCTTGAAACCGTTGGTTTCAAGGTGACTGATCCATTTTTTGCAGCAACCGCAGTTGGCATCGCGGTGCACGTCGATTGGGATCAGGTCGGCCGCCTGGGCCAGTGTGGTGGTGAACAGGGCGCAAAGTAGGGCCAGTCGCAGGGGGTTTTTCATGTGGGGCTCGTGGGCAAGAGGACGGCGTCGGGATTTTGCGGCGATCATGACGACGTCATCGCAGGCAAGCCAGCTCCCACAGGGTGAGCGGGGTGGCAGTAATGTTTCTAAATTATACGAAAGCCGCGTTTTCAAGGCGGTGCTTGAGTTGGTCCAGCGCAATGGTCGACAGGTCGATCATGCGCGCGTGCAAGGTGGCCAATTGCAATTCGGTTTCGTAGGTGAGCACCCGTTTGAACAGCGTGCCGCCACGGTGGGGTTGCAGGAAGTAGTGAATCGAACCGTCTACCGCGAGGGAGGTGAACACGGTCTTGAATTCACTGGGGCGGCGGGCGATTTGTACGCGATAGCTCATGGGGACGCGCACGCCCAGCAGGTCGATGATTTCGGTAAAGCGCGTGCCGGCCGGCAGTGAGCCGGTGGTGCCGGTGTCGGCACTCAGGGAGGTGGGGTGCCACTCGTGCCAGCGATCCGGCTGGGTCACATAGTCGTAGATGACCTCGATTGGCGCCTGGATAAAGCGTTCCTGACTGATCCGCTCCAAGCGGGCCGAATGCTCAGCTGCATGCATGACACACCTCCTGTGTGGCGAGAGTTTGTCCTGAGAACTGTCAGAATAGTCCCACTCCCGCGCATTGCACGGGAGTGTCTCAGTCTTTTATCAGCGCACCTTGAAGCGGCCCATCAATGCAATGACCCGGCCATTGGCATCCAACAGGCTCTGAGTGTTGGTTTGGGTGGCGTGGCCACTTTCTACCAACTCATCGACCATCTGTCGGATCTGCACCATGCTGCGGTTGATCTCCTCGGTCACTGCGCTTTGCTGCTCGGCCGCCGTGGCGATCTGGGTGCTGAGGTTATTGATATGGCTGACGGAACCGGCCATCTCATCCAGCCCGGTGTTCACCCGTGCCGTGGCATCCGCCGCCGACTGGCAACTGGCCTGGGTGTTTTCCATGGCCGCCACCGACGAACTCACGCCGGTGGTCAGGCGCGCGAGCATCTCGTTGATCTGCGAGGTGCTGGCCTGGGTCCGTGCCGCCAGCGCCCGTACTTCATCGGCCACCACCGCAAAACCACGGCCTTGCTCGCCAGCCCGCGCTGCTTCAATGGCTGCGTTAAGGGCCAGCAGGTTGGTCTGGCCGGCAATCGCGCCGATCACGCCGAGGGTTTCGGTGATGCGTGCAGCGTCCTGGCGCATGGCCTCCACGGTGTGGGTGGCGCTGGCGACTTCGCCGATCAAGGCGCTGACACTGGTGGACGCTTCGCCCACCACCACGCGGGAGCGGTCGGCATGCTCGTTGGCGCGCTGGGTGAACGAGGCGGTTTCCGCCGCGTTTTGCGCGACGGTGTCGGCAGTCGAGCTCATTTGCGTGATGGCGGTGACGGTCTGGTCGGTCTCCGAGGCGTGGCGCACCAGGATCTGGTTGGTGTGGGCCGATGTCTGCTGCAGTTGCGCCAGGCTCGACGACATGGCGCCCGTGGCCTGGGTCACTTCACCAATCATGTTCTGCAAGTAGACGATAAAGTGGTTGACCGAATGGCCGATGGCGCCCAGTTCGTCTTCGGCGCGAATGGTGATGCGTCGCGTCAGATCGGCGTCGCCGGCTGACAAGGCATCGATATTGGTCTTCAACGACTTCATGCGCTGCACCAGTTGGCGGATCGCATAGGCGGCCAGCAGCACCAGCAGCAACACCATGGGAATTTGCAGCAGGGCCAGGCTGCCGAGCACGTCATCACGCTGGGCAGTGATCAACGAGGTCGGCAGGGCGGTGGCGAGGAACCACGGCGTGCCCTCGATCGGGCGCAGGTAGAAGGTGCTGGCCACGCCCTGGTTGTCGAACTCGTTACGCACAAGCCCTTGGTCACGATGGGCCAGGGCTTGACTCACTTGGGCGGCAAACGCCGAGGTGCTGGCCAGCTCGCTGATGTTCTTCAACACCACCGGGCCGCTGATGCGCGAAC
This sequence comes from Pseudomonas sp. OE 28.3, assembly GCF_014268205.2. Classification (NCBI taxonomy): domain Bacteria; kingdom Pseudomonadati; phylum Pseudomonadota; class Gammaproteobacteria; order Pseudomonadales; family Pseudomonadaceae; genus Pseudomonas; species Pseudomonas sp. OE 28.3. The sequence goes on along the minus strand of NZ_CP077082.1, from coordinate 3,585,512 downwards.
TGTTGCTGATGATCTTGCCGTCGCCTTCAACGATCAGCATCTGGCCGCCGATGTCTTTTTCCTTGCTGGCCACCAGCTCATTGAAGAACCCCAGGGTTACGTCAATGGTGGCCACGCCATAGGCTGCGCCATCGCGCTGAATGGCCATGGCACAGTTGGTGCGTGGCTCCTGGCTGGCGTCGTCCTTGTAGGCGGCGGCCCAGGCGCACTGGCCGCGCGGCGAGGCGAGGCCGCCTTTGTACCAGCTCTGGTCGTAGTAGTTGGGCGCAGCGTCGCTGTTCCAGAACGTGTTGACCGCCAGTTTGCCCGACGCATCACGGTGCCAGAAGGTGCTGAACTTGTTGCGCCCTGGAGCGCGCTGGTTGGGCAGTGGCCAGATACCGCCGCCGAAGACTTTCAGCTCGCCATACTGGTCCACCAGGCCGGGCAGCACCTTGTCGATGGCATCGCTGTCGAGCAGGGGAATGGTTTGGGTGATGCTACGTTGTTGGGCTTGAACCTTGTTCAGTTCGCCCTGGATGCGCTCAGCCACTTCGGCGACGCGGTTGAGCACCACCTGTTCTTCGGTATGGCGCAGCGTGGGGGCCACCAACTGGCCGATACCGACAACGGTCAACACCAATATCAGCAGGACGAACAGCACCAGAAACAAGGTGTAGCGGGTTTGGATGGAGCGCAGAGGGGGCATGGGATCGTCCTTACGAAGCGTTATTATCGACGCGGCTTTGTTAGAGCTTCGTAGGGCTATCGGCTTGGAGAGAAGGAGCTTTAGGTACGATGGTGCAAAGTGAGTGGGCAACGGTGACCTTGCCGGTGTTCGCCACTGCAAGGTCACCCCTTGAGCTGACCTTATTGGCCAGTGGTGCTCGGTTTCACCTCAGTGAAAGCCGAGCCTTGCGTGGTGTCGAAGTGATCATTGGCGCCAGCGAAAATACGGTCCTTGCTCCGATTATTCCGAATGCGGTCATTACCTTCGCCGGTGAAGAACGACGTACGGTCATGCCCCACCAATTCGTCGTCGCCGCCTTCTCCGTGCAGGTAGTTGTCCCCACTCCCACCCAAGAGCGTGTCGTCGCCGGGACCACCATTGAGAAGGTTCCATTTATGCGCGCTGCTGAACCCGGCCTGGAGGTGGTCGTCGCCAGCCTCGCCGAACAGAATGGTAGGGCCGCTGCCGCCGTACAGCCTGTCGTTGCCGTCGCCACCTTGTGCAACGCCAAAGCCACTGCCCAAGCGCAGCGTATCGTTGCCGTCTTGCCCAAGGAGTCCGGTCGGGCCTGCGCCGGCCTGGAGTCTGTCGTCGCCATCACCCCCCTCGATTAACACGTAATGCTTGACGTCATCCTCGACGATGACTGTGTCATTACCGCCATTGGTCTTGATCAACAGGTTGTTGTTCAAGCTTTGTTGGGGTGGGATATCGACCACATACGACTGTCCGTTGACGATGAACTGCAACTTGTCACCTGGCCAGCTGCGCACGCGAATGATGTCGTCGTCGTTACCGGTTTCAACCTTAAGTTGATTGGCAACAATCTTAGGTTTACCGGGGTACGCCGTGCTCCAGGTGATTTCGCGGCTAAAGGTCACATCGCCTTTTTGGAGCAGTATGTGTGTCCTGACGTCTCGCGCGCCCGGTGACAGGTCGGCGGGTGGATCATAGGGTGAAGGTTTGGGCTTGACCGGCTCGACGCTTGGCACAAGGTGACGCGCGGTTGCTGGGGCGTGAGCGTAGGGAGAGAGCATGGTGATGTCCTTCTCGATAACCAAGGTATAAACCTGACCGCATGTCAGGGCTCCTCTTACGTGGGCGATCGATGCAAGAGCGTTCCTGGCAACCGCGCAGAGCTTGCGACTGGATATGTCGTTCGTCCGGTGATGATCGGCCGTAGAGGGTCAGACCAGGTAGCGCTTGCGCAAAGGCCGGTCCATTTCACGACTGCAGGTATAAACAGGAAGCCTCTCTCATCGCCTAAAACGGTCGGATCGCAATACACCACTGCCGCGTCGGCACGTGAGCCGGGCCTGTTGTGTGGTGCGTTTTCATGCGATTTCCGGCTTTCCTGGTTGCTAATTCCGCCATTGACCTTTGCGATAAGCCCCAGGCTGCTGGCCGGTGGTCTTGTAGAACGCCCGAGTAAACGCTGCCACCGACTGATAACCCACCGCCAGTGACACATCGGCCACGGTCATGTCTTCTTTGAACAGGCGGCAGGCATGGCGCATGCGCATCATCAACAGCACCTGCCCCGGCGATTGCCCGCACAGCTCGCTGAAACGCTTGAAAAATGCCGAGCGCGACAAACCGGTGCAGGCTGCCATGCTTTCCAGGGTCCATGGGTCTGCCGGTCGGGCGATCAATTGCTCGAGCAACTCGGCGAATGCCGGTTGTCGGCCCAGTGCCGCCAGACCGCCCAGTTCGCTGTTATCGATGACTTGCTGACGCAGCACATACAGAAACAATAAATGGCACAAACGCTCGAGCAATGCCGAGGAGGGCGCCGGGACGCGCTCGCACTCTTGCAGGATCAATTCGAACAGATTACGCGCGGCAGTAAGCGATGGGTCGCCGGCGCGCAGGATGATCCAGGCGGGCAAGCCGTCGACGATCATCGCCGACAAACCGGAATGGAAGTGAAAAAAACCGCAGACCAGGCCGACGCCATCTTCGGCGTTGCTGTCCAGCGCCAGCATCGGTCGGCGCGGGCATTCCTGCGCTGCCGCGGCCGTGGCCTCGCCAGACAGCCGATACTCGAGGTCACGCAGCAGAAACACCGCATCACCATTATTCAGGTGATGGGGAAGGGGTTCGCCGTCAATATGCAACCAGCATTGGCCCTGCACAATCAGGTGGAAACTCGCGCTGGCCAGCCCATGGGTGCTGGCATGCCACGCGCCGCAATAGCGGCCGACATGGAACAGGCTGGTGTTGAGTTCGAGGCTGTCTAATAACCAATCAACGAGCGCACTGGACGAATTCATCTAACGGAAAGACTCTAGAGCAAGTAATCGCTACTTTAGCCTATTGAGGCGTTTTTTTATAACCAACAGACTTAGGCGATGAACCCATCAGGAGACCACTCCATGTCCCGTGTACCGTTGCTCACCCCCGAAACCGCTCCGGAAGCGGCCAAGCCCTTCCTGGAAAATGCCCTCAAAGGCTCGGGTTTCATTCCCAACCTGCTCGCCGTGTTGGCCAATGCACCGGCGGCGCTGGAAACCTACATCACCGTGTCCGGGCTCAACGCCAAGTCTGAGCTGAGCCTGGCCGACCGCGAAGTGGTGCAGCTGATTGCCGCCACCACCCACGGCTGCGATTTCTGCGTGGCCGGCCATACCGCTGTCGCGCGCAATAAAGCCAAGCTGCCCGAAGACGTGATTGACGCCCTGCGCCAGCGCGGTGAATTGCCCAACGCCCGTTATGAGACACTCGCCGCCTTCACCCGCGAAGTGATCGCTACCCGTGGCGATGTCAGCGACGCGGGTTTTGAAGCGTTCCGCGCCACCGGTTATACCGAGGGCCAGGCGCTGGAAGTTATTTTGGGCGTCAGCCTGGCAACCCTGTGCAACTTCGCTAACGTGTTTGCCCGTACCCCGCTGAACCCGGAGCTGGCGCAATACCGTTGGGAAAAACCGGCAAGCTGAATCGGCGATGGTCCACCTGCTGTAAAAAGGAGAAACGAATGCTTGACCCTATCTTGAGCCGTTGGCTCGATGTTCAAGCGCAGGCCCTGGATGTGGGCAGTTGCGATCCACAGGAAGTGCTGCCAAGGCTGGCAGAGTCGAATGTATTAAGCATTGGCGTGCCCAAGGCGCTGGGCGGCTTGGGCGGTGATGTGACCGGCGCGGTGGAAGCCATTGCCAACGTGGCCAGCCATTCCCTGGCGGCGGCGTTTGTGTGTTGGGGCCAGCGCTCTTTTATCGAATATTTGTTGCAGAGCCCGAATGAGCGGCTGCGCGAGCAACTGTTGCCGGACCTGCTCAGCGGCAAGCTGGCCGGGGCGACCGGGCTGTCGAACGCGATGAAATTTTTGTCCGGCATCGAGACCCTGCAAATCAGCGCGGAGCCGACCGAAGACGGTTGGACCCTTAATGGCCGCCTGCACTGGGTGACCAACCTGCGCAAGAACGGTTTTGTTGCGGCGGCGGCGATTGAGCATGCCGGCGGCGGCGCGCCGTTTATTCTGGCCATCCCGGATTCGGTCGCAGGGCTGCAGCGTTCGCGTGACCTGGAACTGATGGGCCTGCAATCGAGCAATACCGCGGCCCTGGGCCTGGAAGGCGTGGAGCTGAGCCGCGACTGGTTGCTGCATGAAGATGCACGCAAGTTTCTGCCGGCCGTACGCCCGGCGTTCCTGGGTTTGCAGTGCGGCATGTCCATTGGCCTGGCGAGGCGCTCACTGGCGGAAGTGGCCAACCATTTGGGCTCCTCACGCACGGTGTTGCGTGACGAGCTGGAAGCCTTGCGAGCGACCCTCGATCACCTGGTCACAGAACTTAAAGGCGGCCTGTTGGCCGGTCGTTTTGCCGTCGAGCCGGTGCCCTTGTTCAAACTGCGCATCGCCCTGGCCGAAACCGCCGCCAGCGCGGTGCAGCTGGAACTGCAAGCCAGTGGTGGCAAGGCCTACCTCACAGCCCATGGCAGTGGCTTTGCACGGCGCTGGCGCGAGTCGGCCTTTGTGCCGATCGTGACGCCAAGCCTGGTGCAGCTGCGCACCGAGCTGCACCGTCAGGCCAACCTATGAGTCAGGCGGTACTGAGCGCCGAGGGTATTTGCCTGGGCTATGCCAGCGGGCCGGTGTTGCAAGGGTTTGATTTGCAGCTGCAGCCGGGCGAAGTGGTGTCGATCCTCGGCCCCAGCGGCGTGGGTAAATCCAGCCTGCTGCGCGTGCTGGCCGGTTTGCAGGCGCCGCATGGCGGTAGCGTGCAGGTGCTGGGCGAGCCGCTGGCCGGGCCGCATCCACGGGTGGCAGTGGCGTTTCAAGACCCCAGCCTGTTGCCCTGGCTGAACCTGGAAAAGAACGTCGCCTTTGGCCTGGATTTCGCCCGTCAGCCGCACTTGAGCCTTGAGCAGCGCCGCCAGCGCGTCGACCACGCCATTGCGGCGGTCGGCCTGGAACATGCGCGCCAGCAGTTTCCAGCGCAGTTGTCCGGCGGCATGGCCCAGCGCACCGCGTTGGCCCGTTGCCTCGCCCGCCAGCCGCAGGTGTTGCTGCTGGATGAGCCGTTCGGCGCGCTGGATGAAGTCACCCGCGCCGACATGCAGCGCCTGCTGCTCAAGGTCAATCGCGAGCAGGGTTCGGCGGCGGTATTGATCACCCACGACATCGACGAAGCGCTGCTGCTATCCGACCGCATCCTGCTACTGGGCAACCGCCCGGCGCGGACCTTGGGCGAATGGCGCATAGATTTGCCGCAACCGCGCGAAGAGCAGGTTGAAGCCATCGGCGCGTTGCGTATCGAGATTCTGAAAACCTTACGGCAGGCGAGCCGCCCTCAACCCAACCCCATTGATCAACAGGAGTTTTCACATGTGTCTGGATGACCTTACGCACTCGCGCCGTGACTTTCTCAAACTCTCGGCGGTGCTCAGTGCCGCCGGTGCCTTGCCGCTGCTCAGCAGCCTGCAAGCCCGCGCCGCCAGCGAGCCGGACGCGCCGGTACGCATCGGCTATTTGCCGATCACCGACGCCACGCCCTTGCTGGTGGCGCATAACAACGGTTTGTTCGAGGCCGAAGGCATCAAGGCCGAGCGCCCGGTGCTGTTGCGCAGTTGGGCGCAGGTGATCGAGGCGTTTATTTCCGGGCAGGTCAACGTGATTCACTTGCTGTCGCCGATGACGGTATGGGCGCGCTACGGCAGCAAGGTGCCGGCCAAAGTCGTGGCCTGGAACCATGTCGGCGGTTCGGGCCTGACGGTTTCGCCGGGCATTACCGAGGTGAAGCAATTAGGCGGCAAGTCGGTGGCGATTCCGTTCTGGTACTCGATCCACAACGTAGTGGTGCAGCAACTGTTCCGCGACAACGGCCTCACGCCAGTAGCGCGTGCCGCCGGGGCTGCGATTGCGGCCAATGAGGTCAACCTGATCGTGTTGCCGCCTTCGGATATGCCGCCGGCATTGGCGAGTAAACGCATTGACGGCTACATCGTCGCCGAGCCGTTCAACGCCCTGGCGGAAAACCTCAAGGTCGGCCGCGTGCAGCGCTTTACCGGCGATGTGTGGCGCAACCACGCCTGCTGCGTGGTGTTCATGCACGAGCATGACCTGACCAACCGCCCGGAGTGGTCGCAGAAGGTGGTCAATGCCATCGTCAAGGCGCAGGTGTGGACTCGCGAGAACCGCGAAGAGGCGGTGAAGCTGCTGTCCAAGGACGGCCCGAACCGCTATACACCGCACGCCGAGCCGGTGTTGAGCAAGGTGCTGGCCCCGGCCGCCGCCGACCGTGCCGCGTACCTGGCTGACGGCGCGATCCAGCATGCCAACTGGGACGAGCATCGCATCGACTTCCAGCCGTACCCATTTCCCAGCTACACCGAGGAATTGGTACGGCGCTTGAAGGACACTTTGATCGAAGGCGACAAGAAATTCCTCGCTGACCTGGACCCAACGTTCGTGGCCAAGGACCTGGTGGACGACCGCTTCGTGCGCAATGCCATCGAATCCGTGGGCGGCATGAAAACCTTCGGTTTGCCCGACGGTTACGAACGGCACGAGGAGATCGGCGTTTGAACAACGGCAGAATCCCTGGCTGGTGGCTGGGGCTGAGTGGTTTGGCCGGCTTGCTGTTGCTGTGGTGGTTGGGTGTGAAAGTGTTTGGCGATACCGATGGCTTGTCGGCGCGCTTTTCGCTGGCGGCAACGGCAAGCAGCTTGTGGGAATTGCTCGGGCGCAGCGAGCTGTACCTGCACATCGCGGTGAGCCTGAAGCGCATATTCGTTGGGCTGTTTCTGGCCTTGTTGGTCGGTGTGCCGTTGGGGCTGCTGGTGGGCAGTTCGCGCAACCTGGAGGCCGCCACCACACCGGCGTTCCAGTTTCTGCGGATGATCTCGCCACTGTCCTGGATGCCCATTGTGGTGATGTTGATGGGCGTGGGTGACCAGCCGATTTACTTCCTGCTGGCGTTTGCGGCGGTGTGGCCGATCATGCTCAACACCGCCGCTGGCGTACGCCAGTTGGACCCGCGTTGGTTGCAACTGAGTAAAAGCCTGAGCGCCACGCGCTGGGAAACCCTGCGACGGGTGATCATTCCCGGCGTAGTCGGGCATGTGCTGACCGGCGTGCGCCTGGCCATTGGCATTTTGTGGATCGTGCTGGTGCCGTGCGAAATGCTCGGGGTGAGCGCGGGGCTGGGGTATTACATCCTCGACACGCGTGACCGCCTGGCGTATTCGGAGTTGATGGCGATGGTGGTGGTGATCGGCTTGCTGGGGTTTGCGCTGGATGCCTTTGCGCGCTGGCTATATCAACGTTGGGTGCATGCAGGCTGACTGCAGGCGTCTCGCTTTGCTCACTGCAAAGCGAGACGCGCGTGGTGTCAGCGGTGCTCGTAGCCACGGCCGCCATCGTAGCGATGGTCGTGGTCGTGCCAGCCGCCACCGCCGCCACGTGGGAAAAAGAAGCAGCCGCTCATGGTCAACATGATCAGCAATGGAATCAACAGTGTGATTCGACGGAGCATTTTCAAATCCTCTAAAGTACCGACAGGTTCAATCAGGCGCGGAACAAGCCAAAATTTCTCAGCGCCTGTAACATATGACCCTGCCGAACCGGTGCCATCCCCGTAACCGGGTATGTGCTTGGCATGCTCGGCGATACAAAGTGGATACATTCTTAAGCTTCAGGAACCCGTCATGACCCAAAAGCAACGTTTGAAATATTCGATTCTGATCGCCCTGACAGTACTGGCGTCGATGTTTGGCCTGTCTTATCTGCAAAACACCGGCGTGATCAGCGAAAAAACGTTCCAGTACCTGGCGATTGCGATTGCCGTCGTGGTAGTGGTGATCAACGGCATCATGCGTCGCAAGGTCAAGCCTCACTTCTGATGCCTGCTGGAGCGCCGAGCGAAAGCGTCAGGCGCGACTGTCGAGCACTTTGGCAGCCTCTGCATGGAGGCTGTAGCTCTTATCGGCATTGAGGGTGATCACGCCCTCGCTGCACAGGCGCTTCAGCACCTCGCGCACACTGAGAAACGACAACGGAATGCCCAGCTCCAGCAAATGGCTGTGCACACCGCGCACGCCCAATGTGCGCTGGTTGTCGGCAGCAGTGAGGAGGGCGTCAATGACCTTCAGCCGGATCAGGCTGGTGCGCAAACCGAAGCACTTGAGCAAATGGCGGATACGCTGGTTGCCGTGCTCCGGCGCTTTGCCGAACGCTTGTGCGCCGCCGCCGTAATTGGCGTCGGCAGCCGGTGAATGTCCATCCATGGGCGGTTGCGGGTTGTACATGCAAAAAACTCCTTATCAGAGCCTGATCAGGAAAATGATGGCGCTCTTATTTGAATAAGACGAACGAGCGAGCGAAATCATGAAGTCCTGGATGTAGAAATTTTGTCGGTATCCGCTTTGTCACACGTCGACCGCCCTTAAAAAACACCCGCTGCGGCTAAATTATTCCCGGTTGCCTGCGTTCTTACGGTGGGGTCGTTGCCCCCTGTAAGGGTGTCCAAATTGACTGTGGAGCTTGCGTGATTATTTCCAACCGGTTGTCCAAGGCGTGCGTGGCAGGGCTATTGCTGGGGCTGAGCCTGAACGCTTCAGCGCGTGAACAGGTGACACAGGCTTCAGCCGATATTCGCCGCACCACCTTCGGCGTGCCGCACATCCGCGCCAATGATGAGCGTGGCTTGGGTTACGGTATTGGTTACGCGTATGCGCAAGACAACCTGTGCCTGCTGGCCAATGAAGTGGTCACGGTGAACGGCGAGCGTGCGCGGTTTTTCGGCCCGGACCAGGCGGCCCTCGAAGAGCGCAACAACCTGGCCAGTGATGTGTTTTTCAACTGGCTGAATACGCCCCAGGCGGTTGCCGCATTCTGGAAGGCGCAAACCCCACAGATGCAGCAGCGCATCGAAGGCTATGTCGCCGGCTACAACCGTTATCTGAAAGAGCAGGGCGCACCGACCCAGTGCCACGCCACCTGGGTGCGCCCGTTGGTGGTGGAAGACCTGGTCAAGCTGACCCGCAGGCTGCTGGTGGAAGGCGGTGTCGGCCAATTCGCCGAAGCCCTGGTCGGCGCCACGCCGCCTAACGCCACTGCCGCTGTGCCGTTGAGCATGAAGGCCTTTGAACTGGCAGCAGCCAATCAGCAACGCTTCAGCCTCGACCGTGGCAGCAACGCCGTGGCCGTGGGCCGTGATCGTTCATTTAATGGCCGTGGCATGCTGCTGGCCAACCCGCATTTTCCGTGGGTCGGTGGCATGCGTTTTTATGAGATGCACCTGACCATCCCGGGCCAACTGGACGTGATGGGCGCAGCACTGCCGGGTTTGCCGGTGATCAATATCGGCTTTAACCAGCACGTGGCCTGGACCCACACGGTGGACACGTCCAAGCATTTCACCCTGTATCGGCTGACCCTCGATCCCAAGGATTCCACGCGTTATCTGCTGGATGGGAAATCCATCGCTATGGAGCATCGTGCGGTGAAGGTCCAAGTCAAACAACCCGATGGCAGCCTCAAAGAGGTCACTCATACGGTCTACAGTTCGCAATTCGGCCCCGTGGTGCAATGGCCCGGCAAGCTCGACTGGGACAGCCACTACGCCTTCAGCCTGCGCGACGCCAACCTGGGTAACGACCGCGTGCTGCAACAGTGGTACGCGATGAACCGCGCCACCAGCCTTAAAGAACTGCAAACCTCGGTGCACACCCTGCAAGGCATACCGTGGGTCAATACCGTGGCCGCCGACGACCAGGGCCAGAGCCTCTACATGAACCTGTCGGTGGTGCCCAACGTCAGCGCAGCCAAACTGGCGCAATGCAACGACCCTCGCGCGGGCCTGCAAATGATCATGCTCGACGGCGCCCACAGCGCCTGCGCCTGGGACGTTGACCCGCGTGCAGCGCAACCTGGCATCTTCGCTGCCGACCAGTTGCCGCAACTGCAACGCACCGACTACGTGCAACACTCCAACGACTCGGCGTGGCTGGCCAACCCCAAGTCGCCACTCACCGGCTTCTCCCCGGTGATCAGCCAGGACCACATCGGCCTCGGCCCGCGCGCACGCTTCGCCGTGCAGCGCCTGCAATCCCTGGAGAAGCAACCGATCAGCGTGGCCGACCTGCAAAACATGGTCATGGACAACGAGGTGTACCTCGCCAGCCAAGTCATGCCAGACCTGCTCGAATATTGCGCCAAACATCTGGGCACTGACGCCGCCGCGCTGCAACCGTTGTGTACCAGCCTGAAAGCCTGGGACCAGCACGCCAACCTCGACAGTGGCATCGGCCTGGTGCATTTCATTAACCTGGTCGAACACCTGCAACAAATCCCCGACGCCTGGCGCGTTGCCTTCGACCCGGCGCAGCCGTTGACCACACCCCGTGGCCTGGCCATCGACCACATCGAGGTGGCCAAAGCCCTGCGCGAAGCCATGCTGGCCTCCAGTGAAGAGGTCAGTAAACTCAAGGCCACCCGCTGGGGCGACATCCAGGTCAGCGGCCAAACCCCCATGCACGGCGGCCCGCAACAGCTGGGCATCTACAACGCCATGCAAACCGTGCCCCGCGCCGATGGCAAACGCGAAGTCGTCAGCGGCACCAGCTACCTGCAAATCGTCACCTTCGACGACAAAGGCCCCCAGGCACTGGGCGTGCTGGCCTTCTCCGAATCCAGCAACCCCGCATCCAAACACGCCAAGGACCAGACCCAAGCCTTCTCCGAGAAAAAGCTGCGCGCGCTGCCTTTCACCGAAGCCCAGATCAAGGCCGACCCGCACTATCAGCAACAGCGCATCCAGGAGTAGGGCAGGCCCGCAACTCCTTGATGACTATACGAAATATTTTTGAAATCAAGGGGTTGCAGGTAAAAGCAAATGCGTACATAATGGCGCCCATCGAACGCAACGAAGCATTTAAAACTTCAATGCATTCAATGAGTTAGAGTAGAGACAGGGTTTTACAGCCCACTCAAGTTTTTATGCGGTGAATGTCAGCAGTCAGGGCATTGATCGTTTGAGGCCGAGTAGCAAAATGGTTATGCAGCGGATTGCAAATCCGCCTACGCCGGTTCGATTCCGACCTCGGCCTCCACTCTTGAAAACCCCGTAGATTAACGTCTACGGGGTTTTTTATTGTCTGAGATTTGCTCATCGCTTTCGCAATTTTTCGGATCACTTCCGCAACACTGCCTTTTTTCGGGAAATTCAAGACGCCGTTATCGTTATGCCTCTCCTCGATTGGACGTGGGATTGTGCTTGAGACTAAGGAGCCTAAGCGCCCACAACGGCCGGAAGCGGTCATACGTAGCATCTGCTGGCTCATCCGAAGTCCAGACGCGTTTGTTATCAAGGTTGACGTTCGGATTCCATTGACGGCTCTGCGTTCTTGCAGGTCGTCGATAAAGCTACTCAGGCCGGATTGGATTCCGGCATCCTCCAAACGAAGATGGAGGCGTTTTTCGGTCTTGCCCTGGCCAATCAGCAAAAAGCCATTGTTCAAGTCGGTGGCTGCAATCTTGAGCACATCGGCGGGACGTTGGCCGGTCAGGTAGGCCAGATCCATCGCGTCCTTGAACTCCTGTACCGCTTCCGCGTATACCGCGTTCCATACGGTTTCACCGGCATAATAGTCCCGTGGCTTTTCCTTGTTTCGGCGAACGTCAAAGCAAGGGTTTGCTTTGTCAGTCAGCCCTGCATACAACGGAGGGGAAAGAGAGAAAGTTCGGTTCTCATGCTGACCAGCGCTTCGTTTGCTCAGATGGAGCTCGACCGTAGTCTGAAGTTAGTCCGAGATGGCCGCTGACTGAGTTACGACAGGCAGGCGTTTTTCTGCCTCGTCGATAATCAGTGCGATGGTTTTTCTGGCGATGGGTGACAACGTACGGCCGGCATGAAACACGATGGTTTCCGGGATAGAGCGCAAATGTATGGGGATCGCAGGCTGGATTTTTTCGATTAGATCGATCAGCACGCCACTCTCCAAATCAGGCGCTAGCCAAGATTGCCAAGTGAGCAGTAGCGCGTCGCTAGTCAGCGTGGCCTGACGCAGGCAGTTCAGCTCATTGCATACCAACTTCCACGGCAGTAGTGTCGTCGAGGGCATTCCGAATAGCGCCCGGGCGTGCACGTCGTCCGTGGTCACAGCAGCCCACGGGTAGGCGAGTAGTTGCTGATGCGTCACCGGCTCGGCCTGTCGAGCCAGTGGGTGCTCGTGGCGACAGAAGATAGAGGCCGGTTGTGGCGGCAAACTCCGAACGTCAAAGCGTGGGTCTACCCCCTGCTCGACCCGCACGCTCGCTACGACAAACTCGATGTCTTCCTGTGCCAGTTGGTTGGCCAAGTGATGCCAGTAATTGACTTCAGGGGTCACCACCAGCTTGGGCGCGCTCTTGCGCAAGGCCAGCAGCACGTTGGGAAGGGTGGTGTTGGCGGTCATCATGCCGACGCCGAAGTTGAGTTCACCTCCCTGCCCCCCGGCGATGTCGCTGGCCTCCGCGACCAACTTGTCGGCGCACGCCAGCATCTCGCGCGCCCGAGCAATGAGCTGGTGACCAGCGCATGTCAGCGTCACTGAGCGGGTGTCCCGATCAAACAGGCGCACCTTTAGGTCTTTTTCCAGCGATTGGATGCTACGGCTGAACGCCGTCTGCGAAAGATGGGCTCGCTCCGCAGCCCGGGAGAAGTGCAGTTCCTCTCCAAGCAAGACCAGGTGACGAATTCGCTTCAAGTCAATTAAGTCGCTCAATGCATCAATCGCTCTTCATATTTGCATTGGACGGTTGTACCTCATTCCCAGAAAATTCGCCAGAGTTTGCGCTTGGTTGGCAGCCTGCGCGTTTGCGTTTCGATGCCCTGAAACGATGACGGCCGGCTCAACTTTAAAAAGGGTGAGACCTTCTTGATGATCTTCAAAGGCATTCACGACCTGCAATTGAGTACAGAGCTCCGTGTGATCTTGCGGCCTTAGGTCTAATTGGTTGCTGTGAACAGAAAAGGCCTGCTGGCCACCCGATTGCGACGCAATCCGAGTAATCAAGCGTGCGAAGGAGACTAAAATGCAAGTGAAAATAGACGCTCTGCAAACCTTGCCGGGCAGCGCTATAGCCCAGCATGACGTCCAGCCGCAGTTCCTCAGCGCCGACGCCAGCGATCCGCAGGTCATAGGCTGGATGCAAGGTTCACCGCCGGTGCCGGAAAAGGTCGTGCGGTTCAGCAGCATCCTGCAGTTCCCGCAGACGCGCTGGTCGTTCTCGCATCTGCGCGAGCTGTTGCCAAGCGTGCAGGTCGCGCGTGGAAAGGGAGCAGCCAGCCCGTTACCTCGCGCCGAACGCGGAGACATCGACGCCCTGGTCTTCACCCTACTGGGCAGCGACCGCACTATGACCTGGGAACAGTCACTGAAGGCCAACTACACCGATGGGATCCTGGTACTGCACCGCGGGCAAGTGGTCTATGAACGCTACTTCGGCGCGTTGACTGATCAGGGCCAGCACATTGCCATGTCGGTCACCAAATCTTTTATCGGCACCTTGGCGGCGATGCTGGTCGAGGAAGGTAGTATCGACCCACAGGCGAAGGTCAGCCACTACGTTCTGGAGTTGAGGGACAGTGCATTTGGCGATGCCACGGTACGCCAAGTAATGGATATGACAGTCGGTGTTCGCTACTCGGAAGACTACGCCGACCCCAAAGCGGAAATCTGGGAGTACTTACGAGCCGCCCATATGACATCGCGACCGGAGGGATACGTCGGCGCAACCGCGGTGACCGAATACCTGATGAAACTGCGCAAAGAGGGCGAGCACGGTCAGGCCTTTGCTTACAAGACGGTCAATACCGACGTTTTGTCCTGGGTGATCCAGCGCGCGACGGGCAAACCCATCGCAGTCAATCTACAAGAGCGCATCTGGAGCAAGCTGGGGGCCGAGCAGGACGCCTACTTGATCGTCGATGAGGTGGGTACCGCGTTTACCGGTGGCGGTTTCAACACCTCGTTGCGCGACTTGGCCCGTTTCGGCGAGATGATGCGCCTGGACGGCAAGTTTAATGGCCAGCAGATAGTGCCCAAGAGCGTGATCGCGAATATTCGTGGGGGCGCCAGCCAGCAAGACTTCGCCAAGGCAGGCTATGAGCTGCTGCCAAACTGGAGTTATCGCAACATGTGGTGGGTGTCCCACGACACTCATGGCGTCTACTCGGCACGTGGGCTCCACGGACAAAGCATGTATATCGACCCCAAGGCGAAAATGGTCATTGTGCGTTATGCCTCGCACCCCTTGGCTAGCAGTTCGAACTTCGATCCGACTACCTTGCCCGCCTATCGAGCGGTGGCCAATCATCTGATGGCCAACTCGCTATAGTGCGATGAAAAGCGGTAATAGCAGGCATTGGAGAGTGGGCGGCAGTGTTCCGCGATGTACCATTCGCCAATGTTGAGTCGTTTCGCAATAACGAATACTGCTTAGACCGGTTGACCAACGCTGGTTTGAACGATTACTTATTTTAATTTTTAATAATATTTATACTGGAATATATTGTGGGCTCGCTAACTAATCCTCAAAAACCTAGTTTTAGAAGTCGCGCACTTATAGCATATCTTTTGCTGGTCAGGCGAAAATCAGTTTATGGCTCCTTGGATAGAGTGCTGAAGAGTTTTCGGAAATCACGAGAGCAGGGCCCTGCAAGACCAACTATTAAAATGCAAAAGAAAATCTCCATCGAACTCCAAATGGTTGATGGTATCGAAGTCTACAGGCTAGCCCCTAAAGATGACCAAGCAAGCTCCAAACATATTTTCTATCTTCATGGTGGAGCTTACGTTTGGCCTATTACGTTTCTGCACTGGCGCTTTCTTCAAACGTTAGTCGAAAGATATGGCTATATTATCATAGTGCCGCTTTATCCCCTTGCACCAGAGACTAAATGTAAAACCGTTATTTTTCGCATGTTGTCTATATATAAGCTTGCTTGTTTTAACGCTCGATGTCACGCAATGAATGTAATGGGCGACTCAGCTGGCGGCGGCCTTGCAGTTGCCCTCTGCTTCGCGTTAACAGATATCGGATATGTGCAACCTACTAAGCTAGTATTGATCTGCCCTTGGATGGATGTCACGTTGAGTAACGAGTTAATTTCAAAAACCGAGAAGTCAGATCCAATGCTCTCCGCGAGAGGTTTAAGAGCGGCCGGCATGATGTATGCGGGAGGTCTTGGTACGGACCACAACTACGTAAGTCCGATTAACGGAGATCCAGAAAATCTACCTCCGATCCTTATTTTCGCTGGCACCCGCGACATTATTCACCACGATGCAATTAATTTCTGTGAGAAAACGTTGGCGCTTGGAGGTGAGGTTCAGTTGCATATCGGGAGAGGAATGATTCACGTGTGGCCAATCCTTCCGATACCTGAAGCGAAACAAGCTATGGATAAAATAGCTTGTTTTCTTTAATGCTGGTATGAGCGTCAACTGTCAAGTAAATAAGTGATGCGCAGCAGTCCTGTATGATTTCGAATCGGTCAAGCTAAATAGCTCTATTTAGAAACTTAGATCTCGCGGCTAACGACGGCATTGAGATTGCGATGCTGACTTCACGCTGCAAAGCGAACGGAGGGCGGTTCTTCATAATGTAAAACACGGTAATTGTGACATATGGCAGGTTTCTCAAGCCCGGTGGGTTCGTCATGCGATTAACAGCGGTGATATTGTCGTGCTCTGTCTACGTGAGCGTTCTTTCACTGTGCGCATCTGCGGACAATGTAATGCTGAAAAATGGTGACCGTGTTAGCGGAGACATCATTTTGATGGAGGGCGCAAATCTTGTTCTGAGTACGAATTACGGAGGCGATATAACGATCAGTAAGGACCAGATTCAAACTTTGGAAAGCAAACAGCCGCTCATGGTAAAGCAAGTGGGCCAGTTGCAAGGAACTGTTGAATCGATTCAAACCGGTCCGCAAGGCAACGTGCGAGTTGGTGTGGGCGTTGGTTTGAGTCTTGTCGACCTTAACAATATCGACCAGATTATGAAGCCCCAACCCAACCTCACGGCTGCAATTTGGAAGGGGAACATTGACCTTGCGCTTCATGCCGAAAAGGCTAAGGCAGAGAGTGAAAATGTTGAACTTGCGGCACAAACAAGTTTTGTCAGTGGCTCTTGGCGGCATAGCGCGACTGCTCACGTCCGCGAAGATGACGCAGAGGTTGCAAGTACGGCAAACTGGAGTGCCGAGTACTCCGTGGATCGTTTCCTAACCGATAACTGGCTTTGGGAAGGAGGCTTCAATTACAAAAAGGATCAGTTCGAAGACCTAATAACCAGGCGAAAAATTGGCACCGGTCCCGGTTACCAATTCTGGGACGATCAATTAGGCAAGCTTACCATCGTAGCGCTGTTGAATCGTATGCGTTTCGGGTACTCAGACGGTAGCAGTAGTACGTTTTACTTCACGTCTGCCCGCTGGGACTTCAAACGATATCTGGTTGGAAAAAAGTTTGAATTTTTTACATCGGGTGAGTTGGGAAGGCCACTCAGCGATATAGCATATTATGCTTATGACTCTGAGCTAGGCTTGCGTTACAGTGTCACGGAATGGGCTTCCTTAAATCTGAAATATGAACACGCGGTAGTCGCGGGTAAATCCGATAATAGCAACTTGGACAGTGCTAGATATACAGCCGGTTTTGGTGTGAATTGGTGATGAATATTTTGCATGCCTGGATGAGCGCCCAGTGCGACCTCGAGCCCGAAGGTTCGGCCATCAGCAAAGCAATCGATGACAGCCTGAAATTCTGGGCAGCGCTGTAGCGCTACTGCAAACATGGACACCAGCGCCGGGTAGTAACCAGGGAAATTGATATTCTTGGGCTGACTCCGCCGACCTGGCAATCTGGACTGGATTACGAATATGAGACGTGGGGAAACGATCCGTTTAATATAGACACAGTCTTGGCGTCATCGCAAAGTGTGATTGGCAACGCTTACTTAGCGGGCGCTTACAGCGTAGCTTAATGCGTCTCGTCTTATATGAGGGCCAGCTTAGATAAAAAACTAGATCCGGCTATGGAGGGCAGCGATGCCTATCCATTTCAATATCAATATCAGGAGATGTAGCGTGAGTCGTAGCAAAAAAGTGTTGGGCTGTGCATTTGTTATGGCAGTGTTGGCAGGGGCGCTCTGGGGGGCATGGAAATTCTCATCACCCTCGGTTCAACCCTTTGCTTCGCTAAGACCGCAAGTCGGTCAAGGATCTCCGGACTTGACGGTGCGTTTTCTGGGCGCTGGCACATTGAGCTTCGATGATGGGGAGACTGCGATCATGGAGGACGGTTTTTTCTCACGGCCAAGTATTTATTCGGTGCTACTGACGGCTATACAGCCTAATGAGCAGCGCATTGATGCAAGTTTGCGCAGCGCTGGCATTTCCAAGCTTGCAGCGATATTCGTCGCGCATTCGCATTACGACCATGTCCTGGACAGTGGCTTGGTTGCTCTCAAAACAGGCGCTACGGTATTGGGTACAGCATCGACTGCCAACGCCGTTATGGGTGCCGGATTACCTCCTGAGCGTATCAAGGTAATCAAAGACGGAGATTCTTTTTCGTTTGGTCAATTTCAAATCAAAGCCTTCGAGACCCCGCATTCACCACATCCCACCTCACCAGGTTTCATCGATCATCCGCTGCACACTCCTGCCCGGCAGGAGGATTTCAAAGTTGGCGAAAACTTCTCGTACCTGATTACTCATGGCAGCCGTCGTCTTCTGGTGATCGCCAGTGGTAATTACAGTCCAGGCAAGTTCAAGGATGTCAGGGCAGATGTGGTGTTCCTTGGCATCGGAACGTTAGGTAAACAAACCCCGGAGTTTGTCGCGCAATATTGGCAAGAGGCGGTTGTCCAGACGGGCGCTAAAATCGTGATCCCGATCCATTGGGATAATTTTTTTGAGCCCTTGGACCAACCGTTGACCGCTATGCCGCGCATATTGGACTCTTTCGATCAGAGCATGGGCATGTTGATACCCCTGGCACAACGGGACGCTGTGAAGGTGCAACTGCCTGTCGCTTTCGCCCCGATCGATCTAGATGCCTTGTAGCCATCGAATAGGCCGGCGACTCGGTTGGCCTAAAGAAGCCACCGGTAAATTAAGAAAACGCAAGGACCCGATTTTCTCAAAGAAATATGGGGGGAGTGATCTATGGCGCCCAAAAAATAGCCCCATGCGCTCGGTCTTGTGTCGGTTGCAGGCAGCAGGAATCAGCCAATTCCTGCTCTTCGTGAAGGAATGTTTTGGGCCGATAGCTGCCTGTCTTGCCGTTGTGTCGAGGGCCAGCTCAGGGAGTGGGTGAAGCGACGGCGGCGATGCTGATCAGCCAAGATTGGAGCGAAAAACAGTTCCGCAATGAAAAATCAACGTCGCGCAAACAAAGGTCTCCGGCCGTTTAAATACATCACAAATGCGGAAAAGTAATTTATTTAACTAATTGATTTTTAGAGTTTTAATTGTGGATTGCAAATCCGCCTACGCCGGTTCGATTCCGACCTCGGCCTCCACTCTTGGAAGCCCCGTAGATCAACGGTCTACGGGGTTTTTTAATGCCTGCAATTTGAAAGCCGTTCCGCAACCCCGCGCATGTCTCGCGCATTGAGCCTCGGGCCAACTACATGAACAATGCGTTGCAGGACTTCATTTCGGATGTTGGGGCGATTTTATCCAGGGCTTTTGCTGATGCACTTTGATAATTTTGCATGTCGGTCGAATGCGCTTTTTAATTACAAATCAGTATAAGAAACTGCTAATTTTCACAGGTTCACAAAAATCAATGACGATGGATGATTTCATCTCCATTAAATATTAATGTAAAGGAGATTGTTATGTCTATTGATCATATGGTTTATGCTTACACGCTATCGGAAGATAAAGACAACATTTTAGATAAGGAGCAGTCGCTTGAAGTTTTAGACTCTTTTAAGCCTACTGATGAAGAGCAATTCAAACTCTTAAAAGAACTGTTGAAGGGCAAGACCGACGAGGAAATTCGGCAGTTTTTAGCGCAGGCGAATAGTTGATTGCTGTTGTGCCACGGTCAAAACCTCGCTTCGGCGAGGTTTTTTTGACTAAAAGGGGTCAGGCCACAATTTCTGAATGTTAAAAAAGGTGGTCTTCCCATGTTCAATTGCTAGGCGGTCAATGGTCAGCGGCTATTGGGCTCAATTTCTCCAACGCATCATCCACGAGCAGTTGCGCGTTCTCAATCAGCTGCGCCAACCCAAATATTTGAAACCGTCGAGATCCAGTTGATCCGAACGCTTGTTCATTCGCCATAACCGATGCCGAAGCCAAAATTTCACTTGCATTCACTAGCGCATCTTCCGTGCTTAATTCTGTCCTCACTTTAAACGCGTTAGTCGAATGGTCGTTGCCAGGTGTGGGTGTTTTCAAGAGTGATGCTCCAAAGGGCAATACTCAGATAATTCAGGTTGCGACGCCCGGTCACAGTAATTACTGCGACGGCAAATCCTAACCAAGTCACTTCCTATGGCTCAACCTCGTTAGTTTGTGGGAAACGTCCGAGACCAAGCAGAGCAGCGTTAGCGATGTTCAGAAAGTAAAATTATAAGGCGAGCTGGCGAGCTGCCATGTACCCTCATGCCTTTCCTGGGGGATAACAATGAAAATCTGGCTAATGGTTTTAGTCACTGCGATGCTCACGGCCTGCGCCGACAGCGGTCCTATAAAAGTGGGGCCTGACACCTACACCATCTCAACGCGAGTTCCCCTTGGTGGGCCGGCCTCGGCGAAAGGCCAGGCGCTGAAAGAAGCGAATCAGTTTTGTGAGTCTCAAGGCCGGGAAATTCTTCTAGACCACATGCAGTCAAGCGAATGCGCCTTGCACGGCGGCTGCGGGGAGGCGGAGATATTCTTCTTTTGCCTGGCCAAAGGCGACCCGCAATTAAAACGCCAAAAGTACAGCCCCGATCCAACTCAAAAAATCGAAATCGACCAGCGCTGATGCTCTGCTGCCGAGAGAAGGGACGGACCTATGTTCAGTGACATGAATCCATCCCTTTCTTTTGTTAAGCCGCCACCGCCGTAGCAACCGGAGCGTACAGTGCTTGGCGTTCCAGAAGGCTCAGCAACTGCCAATTTTTCCCGACGCGTTTATACAGATCGGCGTTGTGTGGGATCTTCACCGTATTGAGCAGCCGCTGTTGGTAGCAGCCATACAGGTGTTTCAGAAAACCAGGTGGCATCACGATGTCTGTACTTGGCACATGGAACGAAATTGCCATGGGCCATTCTTTTTGACGAACGGACCCCAGCAGAGCAGGGCTGACGTCTTCAGGTTTGCCAATGGATACCCAGGTGGCGGGGTGTTTGCCATCCATCCAATGGGCGAACCATTCTGGCAGGCGCCCGCGCTTTGCCGGGTAGGGCATCAATACGCCAGCCTGCATTTTCTTGATCAGGTTTTCCCGAGTCAGTCGGTGGGTGATGCGCACGGTGGGAAGGCGATTTATTGCCTCCAGAAACGCTTTGTTATCAGCGAGTGCTGACTGACTGCTCTCGAGCACATTAATCCCAGCGAACTTCCAGTTCAGAAATCTCCCGTTCCAGCGGCTCCATGGATTCAAACCATGCATCGAAACCGTTGAGCTGTTCGTCGGCCAGGTAGAGGTAATAGCCTCCGGTTTCACCTGCGGTGTCATCCTGGATCGTTATCGTCCAGCCCGTGTGTTCCCCGGATAATATCGTTCCGCTGCGAGTCGTGGGCATGGGTGGCTTAGTCGCCCTCGCAAGCGCCACGGCCGCTGTAATGGCTGCCCGTGCCTGGGGGCTGTTTTTCCAGCAGGTCGACCCGACTGCTGCCGATGCTTGCGCCAGAATGTCGCTCACGTTCGACTTTCCAAGCACTTCCAATGAGTCAATGCCCATCTGCTCCAGCCGTGTAATCACGGTGGGACCTACGCCCTTGAGAGCGAGCAAAGCGGTTCTTTCTTCCAATGAAAACGGCATGTATAAATTCCTTTTTTTTATTACTCGCTAGGCCTCAGCGCGGACAATCCGTTGCGCCTTCACTTCTTCGGCGTACACGCCAAGCTTTGCTTGTTGCGCAGCCAGCAATGCGCACATTTTCATCAGCGCCACCGCTTCATCGGGTGTTCGGCCGTTCGCGGCCATCGCCGTCAGCTCCACCACCGACCAGCCGATAACTGCGCGTGCATCGTCAAGGTCGTAAAACAGTTCTTGTTGTGCGGTTCTGGGCCCGTCGAGGCCCTCTATCAGTTCGGCCATTTAGCGCTGCGCCTGCTGTTTCAATTGAAGTCCCATGACGACCATCCCTATGTCGGCAAGGTCCGTGCTGAAGGGGATTTCGCCCGTGCGCCGAAACCCGAATGCCTCATAAAAGCCCTGTGCACTGACGTTGGTTTTGAGCACGTCCAGCCACAGTAAATGCTCACCACGTTGCGCCACTTCATCGCGAACACACTGCAACAGTTGTTTGCCGTAACCCCTGCCGGCGGCGGATTTGAGCAGGTAGATTTTCTGCAGCTCCGCGCCCACTTCACCGGTTAACGGCGCCGGCACCGACCAATTCACTTTGGCAAACCCGACGGCGTTGCCTTGTTCATCGAAAGCAGTGAACCACGCATGCTTGCCTGGCAACTCGAGTGACTGGCGCAGCGCACTGGATGAAAAATCCTGCTCAAGAAAACCGTGCATACCGGCAGGCGACCATAATGTCGAAAAATGCTCGCGATAGGTCTGGCAACCGACCTCGCGCAGCGTATCGATATCGGCCGTTGTCGCTTTACGAAGGGTGATCATGTTGTTCCTTGGTTTATGTGCGTAGAACCCTTTACAGCGTCCAGCCTAACCCAAGCGCCTTGTGCAGCGAGGCAAAATCCTTCAGCAGTTCAGCGTCGCCGGATATCCGGCTCTCTTGCGCCTGGTAGCGCGTGCGCTCGGCGTCCAGCCAATCGAGGGTGCTGGCCGTGCCCGCGCGATAACGCTGGCGTGTCAGGTCGGCGGCGCGTACTGCCGAAGATTCCACATTACGCAGCAGCACCACATTCTGGCGCTGACGCCCATAGCGTGCCAAGGCCACATCCGCATCGCGCAATGCACTCAATACCACGCTCTTGTACTGCGCCAAGGCTTCATCGCGTCCGGCCTCGGCGCCTTTGACGCTGGCGGCGACGCGGCCGAAGTCGAGGGCGTTCCAGGTGATGCGCGGCAGGACCAGCCAGGTGCCGCTGTCTTTACGCGCAAGGTGGCCGGGGTCGCTGGCCGAGAAGGACAGGTCGCCGGTGAGGCTGAGCTTGGGGAACCAGTCGGCGGTTTTTTCGCCGATCTGTGCGTTGCTGGAGGCCAGTTTACGCTCGGCCATGCGGATATCCGGGCGCGCCCTCAGCACCGCCGCCGGGTCGGCCAGCGGCACGGTGCCGGGCAAGGCGGGCAGGGCGCGGGCGGCGGCGAGTTGGCCATCCAGTTCGCCGGGTTCCAGGCCGCAAAGCAGGCCGAGTTGGTCGAGGGATTCGACGATGGCGGCTTGCAGTGGCAGGCGCTGGGCCTGGGTGTTTTCGGCTTGGGTGATGACTTGTTCAAGTTGCAGTTGCGAGGCCACGCCGCGCTCGCGGCGCTGCTGGGTGAGGTCCAGGGCCTGGTTTTCGATGTCGACGCTGGAGTCCACCAGTGCCAGGCGTGTTTGCTGGTCGCGCAGGTCGGTGTAGGCCTGGACGATTTCGGCGGCCAGTTGCACCTGGGCATCGGCCAATTGCGCCTGGGACGCGTCGGCTTCGGCCTGCGCAGCCTCGACGGCGCGACGGGTGCCGCCGAACAGGTCGGCTTCCCAGCTGGCATCGAAGCCGGCGAGGTAGAGGTTCAGCGGGCCGCGGCCGCCGCCACTGTTGCCACCCAGCGCGGAGGTGTCGGGCGAGCGCAGTTTGAGCATCGCAGCATCACCGCTGACCTTGGGCATCGCGTTGGCCTGTGCGCCGCTAAGGCTGGCGCGCGATTGCTTCAACCGGGCCTGGGCGGTGGCGATGTCGGGGCTGTTGCGCAGGGCTTTGTCCACCAGTTCGTTGAGCTGCGCGTCGCCCAGCGTGCGCCACCACTGCGCGACAGCGGGTGCGCCAGCGGAGGTGTTATCGGCATGCGGCAGGCGCCCGGCCGCCAGGGTTTTTGGCGCAACGTTGGGGGCACCCTGGTAGTCGGGGCCGACCGTGCAGGCGGACAGCAGCGCAACGCTGAACAGAAGAGCAAGCTTGCGAGGGATCATCGGGTTACCGTGCGCTTTTTCAGAATGAATATCAGGGGCAGGCACGCCAGCATCGCCAGTCCCAGTAGATAAAACGAGTCGTTGTAGGCCATGACCGAAGCTTGCCGCGCGATATCATTGGCCAGTTGCGCAAAGGCTTGCAGCTGTGAGGTGGACGCATCACCGGTTTGTGCCAGGTAGCTGGCGGTGCTGCTTGCCATGTGGTCCTGGGCCAATTGGCTGTTGGCCTGGACGCCTTCGCGCAGCATGTCGTCGTGAAAGTGGCTGCGCCGGTCCATCAACACGCCGAGCAGGGCCAGGCCGATGGTGCCGCCCAGGTTGCGCGACATGTTGTACAGCCCGGCAGCGTCCCCGGCTTCGTGGGTTTGCACCGAGCGCATGGATAATTGGCTTAGAGGCATCATCACCAGGATCTGCCCGAACCCGCGCAGCAGTTGCGACCAGATAAAGTCATGGCCAACGCTGTCAGTGGTGAGCGTGGTGTCGACGTAGCAACTGGCCCAGTACAGCAACAGCCCGGCGCCGACCATCCAGCGCAGGTCGTAGCGGCCCAGCATTCTTGGCAGAATCGGCATCAACACAAACGCCGGAATCCCCGATAACAGCATGATCGCGCCCGACTGCTGCGCGTTGTAGCCCGACAAAATGCCCAGGAATTGCGGCACCAGGTACGCCGTGCCATAGATGCCGGCGCCGACCGCTGTGCCGATCAACAGCACGCTGCCAAAGCTTTTGTTGAGCACCAGTTGCAGGCGCAGGATCGGGGTTGTTGAGCGCAGTTGCCCCACGGCAATCAGGAAGAACCCGGTGACGGTGGCGATGCTCAGCCAGATGATCAGCAGCGAATCAAACCAGTGTTCGCGCTGGCCTTCTTCGAGCACCACGGTCAGCGAACTCAAACCCATGGCCAGGCCGAGGATGCCCAACCAGTCAGCGCTGATAAAGCGTTGCAGGTTCATGCGCTCGGTCGGCAGGCCGGTGATCAGCAAGGTGATCAGCGCAATGCTGATGGGCAGGTTCAGAAAGAAACACCAGCGCCAGTTGATGTTTTCCGTGAGCCAGCCGCCGATCACCGGGCCCAGCAACGGGCCGAGAATCACGGTCATGCCGAACATGGTGGTGCCGATCGCCAGTTGGTGCGGGGGCAGGCGCGTGCGCACGATGGTCTGCGCGGTGGGGATCATGGCGCCGCCGGCAAAGCCCTGGCCGATGCGCCCGGCGATCATCGCACCGAGGCTGGAGGACAAGCCGCAGAACATCGAAAACGCGGTGAACATCAGCGCGGTGCCGATCAGAAAGCGGCGCAGGCCGAATACCCGCGTCAGCCATGCGGCGAGCGGGATCATGACGATTTCCGACATCAGGTAGCCGGTGGCGATCCACGTGCCTTCGGTGCCGGTCGCGCCGATCTGGCCCTGGATCTGCGGCAGCGCCGAGTTGGTGATCGACACGTCCAGCGTCGCCAGCAACGCGCCCAATGCCCCGGCAGCCACGGCGATCCAGTCGGTCAACGAGGCGTTGCGCGGTTTTTCGGCGACGGCCTCGGCCATCAGCGCCTCAGCCATGGTTGGCATCCGCCGCGTGGCTACGCGTGTCGACTTCGACGGTGGCCGACAGGCCGGGCATCAACGACGCGCGAATATCATCGGGTACATCAAGGGCAATCCTCACCGGCACACGCTGCACGATTTTGGTGAAGTTGCCGGTGGCATTCGAGGGCGGCAGCAAGGCGAACTGCGCGCCAGTACCGGGCGACAGGCTGTCGATATGCCCCTGCAGGTTGCGGCCGGGCAGTGCATCCACGTGCACTGTGACGGCCTGGCCGGGACGCATGGCGCCGATCTGGGTTTCCTTGTAGTTGGCGGTCAGGTAGATCGCGCTGATCGGCACCACCGTCAGTAAGCGCGTGCCGGGCTGCACATACTGGCCGACGCGCACACCACGGTCGGCCACCCGACCCTCCAGCGGGCTGCGGATCACCGCATCATCTACATCCAGCTGGCTCTGCGCTTCGCTGGCCTTGGCCACGCCGAGTTGCGCCTGGGCCTGCTTGAGCTGGGCTTGCAGGGTGCCGTAGCGGGTTTCGCTGGAGCGCAGCGCTGCCTGTTTGGCCGCCACGGTGCTGCGTGCCTGCGCCAGTTGGTTGTTGAGTTGCGCCAGGCGTTCTTCTGGCTCGGCGCCGGAGCGGGCCAGCGGTGCATAACGGGCCACTTCGGTTTGTGCGTGTTGTGCGTCGGCCTGGGCGCCTTGCAATTGGGCGCGGGCTTCGGCAATGGTGGAATCTTGCTGTACCAGGTCGGCCTGGGCTTTGGCGTAGTCGGCATTGCGCGCAGCTATCGTCGCCGAGGCTTCGTCGCTCACCGCCTGGTATTTGCGCGCATCCAGGCGCACCAGCACGTCGCCACGCTTCACGTTCTGGTTGTCGCTGACCAGCACCTCGGCCACATAGCCGTTGATCTTGGGCGCTACGCTGATGCTGTCGGCCTGCAGGTAGGCATCGTCGGTGGTCTCGATAAAGCGCCCGTCCAGCCACCACCACGCGGCCCAGCCAAGGCCGCCCAGCAGCGCGAGGGTGGCGATGCTCAGGAGAATGCGGCGCGCTTTGCTGCGCTGGCCATTAACGGTGTCTTCAGGAATGACCTGAGGGGAGGGTGTTGCAGCGGACATCGAGTCATTCCTGTTTGTGAGAGCCGGTTTTATATCGGATGGAATAAATTCTATTTTTCGCGAATTTTTGTCAACTGGTATATTTTGGTCCGGTATTCGAGAGGAGCTGCACATGGCACGACATAAACCTGCTGCCGAAGGTGGTTACCAGCGCGGTGAAGAAACCCGCGCACGTATCGTCGAAGCGGCGGTCGAGGTGTTTGGCGAACGCGGCTATGACCGCGCGTCCACCCGTGACATCGCCACGGCTGCCGGGGTTAATGCGCCCGCGATCCAGTACTACTTCGATGGCAAGGAAGGCGTGTACCTGGAGTGTGTCGAGCATTTGATCACGCTGCTGTGGCGCAAGATGTCGCCGTGCGTGGAAGCGGCCGAGGCCGCGTTGGCGGATGCCAAGGCGAGCGATAAAACCTTGATCGACGTCTCGCTGGGCATTCTGGGTACGGTGGTCTCCACCATCCAGGACAGCCCCCAGACCACGATCTGGCGCGCATTTATGGATCGTCATCAGGCCGGCCTGTGCCCGCAAAGCGCAACCACCGCCTTTGAAGACCGCTTCAAGGCACGCATTGGTCGGGTCATACGCCAACTGATCGCGCGCCTTTCCGGCTTTGCCGTGGAAGACGAGCGCACGGTGATTCACTCCATGGCGCTGTTCACCCAGGGCTTGGCGTTTCGGGTGCAGAAGCCCAAGTTGCTGGAAGCGCTGAAGTGGACCGAGGTGAATCAGAAGGAGATGGAGGCGGTGCGCGATGTGGTGCTGATGCAGGCACGGTTTACGCTGGAAGGGTTGGCCAGGCAGCGGGATGTGCGCACGACCTGATGATTTTTTCGAATTGCTTGTATGTGGGAGCTGGCTTGCCTGCGATGGCCCTAGGTACCTACACAACTTTTCAAGGCAGCCAATTTCTCCTGTGGCGAGCAGGCTTGTCGAATCGTCGCACCGCCTGCGTTGGGCTGCGAAGCAGCCCCAAACCCAGTCGCTGAGTTCTTTCAGGAACATTGCAGTGCCTTTATTGGGGCCGCTCGCACCCCAGCGCAAGCAAGCTTGCTCGCCACAACAGCCCACTCATACTAGAGGTTGTCAGCTAGCACAGAGTAACGGCGCTTCGAAAACACCGGCAAAACCCGCCTGGCGTTGTGAAATGTTGTGAAGCGTGCGGAATGGCCCTTTGCCCATGCTAACGTCCGCGTCGGGGTATCGTCAGCTTGACGATTTCATTCGTTCCATTGAAGGAGCAGCGCCGATGTCTACTACCGTAACGCCCGCGTCTGGCGGGTCGAATACGCCAAAGTCTTCGCCTTCCACGTTCGACGACAAGTTGAACATTGCCAAGTCCAGCAAGGTTATTGCCGACTACATGCGCCAAACGGGCAAGTCAGCGATCACCAAGCAGGAACTCACGCAACTGGCCAACAACGCTTCGGGCAAAGTGCCCACGGATGTGTCCGACGCTGCCAAGTACATGGAGCGCCACCCGGACGTGTTCACCGCGATCGAAACCCACGACGTGGCGGGGGCCGATAACCTCTCCGGCGTGTGGAACTTCGATTGGGCGGCCAAGGGTGGGCTCGATGGCACCTCGACCGACGCCATCGCCAAAATGCAGGACACCTTCGACTTTGCCATCGCCAAGTCTGCGCAGATCACCGAGATCTCCACGGGCAAAAAGGCTGAGCTGGACTCGACCAAGCAACGGCCACAAAACTGAGACGCGTGGGTTGCCTGCCAACACCAACGGTTCCCGGCGGGCTCAGCGGGAACCGTAGTCGGCCGGTACGCCGTTGTGATGTGTTCAGCGCAGACTCAAGCAAGGCGCGCAACTCTACCGATCAGCTCGATAACGCCAAAGTGTATGCCTCGATCCGCCTCTAGCTGTACGGGGCGGCAAGGGCTGTAACCCACTACTGTCGCAGGCATACCACTACCGCCTGGATGCCGCGCCATGTTCATGTCCACCAGCCTGTTGTCCGCCTTTGTCCTGTTTGCCTTCGTGTCCTCGATCACGCCCGGCCCGAACAACACCATGTTGCTCGCCTCGGGGGTGAATTTTGGCTTTCGCCGCTCGATGCCCCACGCGCTGGGGATCAGCATCGGCTTCATGCTGTTGGTGATGTCGGTAGGCCTGGGCCTGGGCGAAGTGTTCAAGGTTTTCCCGTGGGCCTACACGGTGTTGCGCTATGTGGGAGCAGCCTATTTGCTCTACCTGGCGTGGAAGATTGCCACCGCTGGCGGCATGTCCGAGAACCCTGACGAGCGTGGCAAACCCATGACCTTTCTTGGCGCGGCCGCGTTTCAGTGGGTCAACCCCAAGGCATGGATCATGGCGCTGGGAGCAATCACCACCTATACGCCGGCCGAAGGTTATGTGACCAATGTACTGGTGATTGCGCTGGTATTTGCGGTGGTCAACCTGCCCAGTGTGTGCGTGTGGGTGGGCTGCGGCAGTGGATTGCGCAACGTGCTGCGCGAGCCGCGTTGGTTGCGGGTATTCAACGGGTCGATGGCGGCGCTGTTGGTGCTGTCGTTGTACCCGATGCTTTTTGCGTGAAGCAGTGCCTCACACCGGCGAGATGGTTGCCAGCAAGCCGATACCGATGGTCAGCACCAGAAAACCGAACAGGAAAATTGCCATCTTGGTCATAAGGCCTCCGAAGGGAAGGGAGTCGACAGGAGTGTCGGAATGGCGCCCATTGTCCGCTTCACTGGCGTTTCGATACAGACGCAGATAGCAAAGAAAAAACCGTATCAGATGGTCCCGCGGCTGCGATGCTGCGGGCCTGGGAGGCGGTTGCTTTTGTAAAGATCAGGCTTAAAGGTCGTGTTGACTATCAACAGGCAAGCGTCCTCCATCGTGGCGGCGGCTACGCAGCATAGTCATTATTCTTCGTGGGAATGCGGCACGACAGCCGACGCATTTGCCCCTAAGATAGCGCCCATTGCATAAACAAAAAGAGTGGGCCAACCCTCGATGGAAAGACGCCAGTTCAGCGGTGGCATGAAAGGCAAGAACCTGCGCTACCTGAATGAAAACTTCCAGCAGCCGTCGCCGGTCACCCGCGTTGGTTTTTTGCTGCTCGAACACTTTTCCCTGCCGGCATTCACCCAGACCCTCGACACCCTGATCACCGCCAACCTGTTGCGCCCCGAGCTGTTTGCCACGCGTACCTTCGGGTGTGACGAGGGCGAAGTTATCAGCGACTTGGGCCTGGTGATCCGCCCGGATGCCCGCCTGCAAGCGTCGGCATTGCCCGACCTGGATTTGCTGGTGATCTGCGGCGGTTTTCGCACCGAACTCAAAGCCGGCGAGGATTTCATCCAGCTGTTGCGCAGCGCCGCCGAACAGGGTGTGAGCCTCGCCGGCCTATGGAACGGCGCCTGGTTCCTTGGTCGCGCCGGGCTGTTGCAGGGTTACCGCTGCGCGATCCACCCGGAACATCGCCCGGCGCTGTCGGAAGTGTCCAAAGCTGCGCAGGTCACCAGCGAACCCTACGTGATTGACCGCGATCGCCTCACCGCCTCCAGCCCATCGGGCGCGTTCCATATGGCCCTGGACTGGATCAAAAGCCTGCATGGCAAGGCCCTGGTCGAAGGTATCGAAGACATCCTGGCGTTTGAAGAGTCACGCTACCGGCGTATCAAACCCACAGAGAACATCAGCGTCAGCGCGCCACTGCGTGAAGTGGTGAAACTGATGGACGCCAACCTCGAAGAACCCTTGGAACTGGACCAATTGGCAGTCTACGCCGGCCGCTCGCGGCGCCAGCTCGAACGCCTGTTCAAGGAGCAACTGGGCACTACGCCGCAACGCTATTACATGGAGTTACGTGTCACCGAGGCGCGGCGTTTGTTGCAGCACACCGAACTGTCACAGGTGGATGTGCTGGTGGCGTGCGGGTTTGTGTCGCCGAGCCATTTCAGTAAGTGCTACAGCGCGTATTTCGGCTATCGGCCGTCCAAAGAGAAGCGCTTGGTCAAGTAGCGTTGAGGGCGAGCACTGTGATTGTCACTGTGGCGAGCAGGCTTGCCCTGCGTTGGGTGGCGAAGCCGCCCCTCATTCAGACGACTCGGTGAGTCAGGTGTAACGGTATGGGGCTGCTGCGCAGCCCAACGCAGGGCAAGCCTGCTCGCCACAAAAACGCCAAAGACTTAAAAGCGCGCCAATCGGTAAGGGGCCAGGTCCGGCAGCGCCATGCGCTTACCTGGCGTGGCCAGTTGCACGACCATCTCCGCCGTCACCGCCGCCTGCGTCAACCCCAAATGCTGATGCCCAAACGCGAGCAGTACCTTGCCTTCCGCCACCCGATCAATGATCGGCAGCGAGTCCGGCAGCGACGGGCGAAAGCCCATCCATGGGGTTGCGTCCCGGGTACTCAAGTCCTGGCGAAACAAGCCCTGGCTCAACCGGTGTAACTGCCAGGCGCGTTGCATATTGGCGGGGCGCTCCAGGCCTGCGAATTCGACCGTGCCGGCCAGGCGCAAGCCATCGTTCATGGGGGTCATGATAAATTTGCGCTCGAACGAGGTCACGGCAAAGGGCAAGCGCTGGTGTTCGTGGGGCAGCATCAGGTGATAGCCGCGCTCGGTGTCCAGCGGGACATGCTTGCCGGTGAGTGCAGCGGTGAGTTTGGCCGAATGGGCGCCGCAGGCGATCAGCACCTGGCGGGCAGTCAGGCTGCCTTGATCGGTCAGCAGCGATACGCCGTCCGATTCCAGGCG
Source organism: Pseudomonas sp. OE 28.3 (assembly GCF_014268205.2). Taxonomy (NCBI): domain Bacteria; kingdom Pseudomonadati; phylum Pseudomonadota; class Gammaproteobacteria; order Pseudomonadales; family Pseudomonadaceae; genus Pseudomonas; species Pseudomonas sp. OE 28.3. Next base: position 3,554,676 of record NZ_CP077082.1, on the reverse strand, counting down.
CCCATCGAGCACGCGTTGCTGCACAAACTGCACACCGCAAGCCTTGGCCGCGCTCACCAGTGCGCACACCACGCTGTACGGATCAATAAAATGCCCGGTGCCCGGGAAGAACAGGCCGCCCTGGATCGCATCGTTCAGTTGCGGCGCGGCCTTGCGTATTGCCTCGCCCGACCAGAAATCCACCGGCACATTCTGCTGCTGCATGCGTTGGCGCAACGCGTCGATGGCTTCCCCGGACGCGGCACGCTCAAATACCAGCAACGAACCCTCGGCGCGCAACAGCTGCGGCTGCTCAATGGCCTGCAGCAGACGTTGCCAAGCGCCCAGGCTGGCCTCATTGAGCGCACGAATGCCCGCCACCGTGCGCCGGTAGTTCGTCGGGCGCAGGTTGAGCAACAGGCGCACGAACCAGGGTAGGGCGCGTGGCAGGTACTTCCAGTCCAGGCGCAACGGACCCATAGGGTCCATCAGCATGGCGGGCAGGCGCTTGAGGATCGATGCGTCGGCAATCGGGAACACTTGCTCGGTGGCCAAATGCCCGGCGTTGCCATAGGACGCGCCCATGCCCGGCGCCTGTGGGTCGATGACCACCACGCGTTGGCCTTGACGGGCCAATTGCAGGGCGCAGGCGACGCCAATGATGCCGGCGCCAATCACAGCGATATCAGCACGGTTGCTGTCGCTCATCGTTCAGGCCTCTCTCTGGCCGTCGAGCAAGCGTCGCAACAGCAGCGGGTTGGCGTGTTGCAGCGCGGCGGGCAGCAAGCTGTCCGGGAAGTCCTGGTAACACACCGGGCGCAGAAAACGCAGGATCGCTGCGGTACCGACCGAGGTGCTGCGCGAGTCGCTGGTGGCCGGGAACGGGCCGCCGTGGACCATGGCGTCGCACACTTCCACGCCGGTCGGCCAGCCGTTGACCAGCAGGCGCCCGGCCTTGCGCTCCAATACCGGCAGCAGGGCTTGGGCGCGTGCCAGGTCGGCGTCGTCCAGGTGCAGTGTGGCGGTCAACTGGCCTTCCAACTGCTCGGAAACCTGGCGTACTTCCTCGTCGTTGGCACACACCACGACCAAGGAGGCTGCGCCAAAGACTTCCGCCTGCAGATGCTCATTGCGCAAAAACGCGCTGGCCTGGGTCACAAACAGCTGTGCCTGCCCTTGGTTCGGGCCTTGCGCCGCCATGCCTTTGGCGGCGATTTGTGCGTGTTCGGTCAGCTTGCCGACGCCCGCTTCATAGGCCTGGAAAATACCTGGCGTCAGCATGGTCTGGGCGGCGCACGCCGGGAGCAACTCACTCGCCGTGGCGACAAAGCGCTCGAGTGCCGGGCCTGCGGCCGCAATCACCAAGCCAGGGTTGGTGCAAAACTGCCCGGCGCCTTGGGTCAACGAGGCGACAAAACCTTGGGCCAACGCCTCTGCACGCGTGTGCAACGCCGCAGGAAACAGATACACCGGGTTGATCGAACTCATTTCCGCATACACCGGAATCGGCTCCGGCCGCGCTTGCGCCGCCTGGGTCAGGGCGATACCGCCGCTGCGTGAGCCGGTAAACCCCACGGCCTTGATACGCGGGTCGGTGACCAATGCGATGCCGACTTCGCGACCCGATCCATACAGCAGCGAAAACACCCCGTCGGGCAAACCGCAGTCTTTAACGGCCTTGGCCAGCGCACGGCCGACCAGTTCGCTGGTGCCGGGATGCGCGCCATGGGCCTTGACGATCACCGGGCAACCGGCGGCGAGTGCAGAGGCGGTGTCGCCGCCCGCCACCGAGAAGGCCAAGGGGAAATTGCTCGCACCAAACACCGCCACCGGCCCCAGTGCGATGTGCCGCTGGCGCAGGTCTGCACGTGGCAATGGCTGACGCGCCGGTTGCGCGGTGTCGACGCGCACGTCCAGCCATTCACCGGCGCGCACCGTGCGGGCGAATGTGCGCAATTGCCCGCAGGTGCGGCCGCGTTCGCCCTGGATACGCGGGCGTGGCAGGCCGGTTTCGGCCATGGCGTGTTCGATCAACTCATCGCCGAGAGCTTCAATGTTGTCGGCGATGGTTTCAAGAAAGGCCGCACGTGCTGCCAGCGAGGTGTCGCGATAGCTGTCAAACGCCGCCCAAGCCAAGGCACAGGCCTGTTCGACATGCTCGCCAGCGCCGCCTGGGTAGGCGGGCGCCAGGGGCTGGTCGGTGGCGGGATTAATGGCCTGGATCGCTTCGCGATGGCCGCAGACTGCGTGCTGACCGATCAGCATCTTGCCCGTCAGAGTCATGGGGTGTCCTTGAAAAATGAGGGTTGGCCGCTGTGAGAACCACAGCGGCGCGCGAGGGTGTCAGGCGACGTTCTGTTCAGCCGACCAATTGGCGTACCACTGGCGGAACAGTGCGTACTGGTTTTCGGCGTAACGCTGTTGGGCGGTGCTGAGTGCGTCGGTTTCGTTGAAGTGCAGGGCGTAGCCCTGGTCGCCGTTGAGCACCATCAAATGCTTGTAATACAGCACCAGGTCGCAACCCTCGTCGAAGGACGACAGCACGGCCAGCGCGGCTTCCAGCTCACGTGCCAGGCGCCGGGCCTTGGCGTCGCCTTTGGCGGCTTTTTTGCTCAGGGCGACCAGTTGCAGCACTTCGCGCGGCAGTGCGTTGCCAATACCGGTGATGGCGCCGGTGGCGTTGCAGTTGACGAAGCCGTGTACCACTTGGGTGTCGACGCCGACCATCAGGGTCACGGCATCGTCCTGGGAGGTGATGTTCTCTGCCGCGTAGCGCAGGTCGGCGCCGCCGCCGAATTCCTTGAAACCGATCAGGTTGGGGTGTTCACGGCGCAGTTCAAAGAACAGCTCGGCGCGGGTGGCGAAGCCGTAATACGGGCTGTTGTAGATCACTGCCGGCAGGTTCGGCGCGGCCTTGAGGATCGCCGAGAAGTGCGCCTTTTGCGCGGTGGCCGAAGCGCCACGGGACAGCACGCGCGGGATTACCATCAAGCCATGGGCGCCGACCTTGGCCGCGTGGGCGGCGTGGGCCACCGCTTCACGGCTGTTGACCGCGCCGGTGCCGACGATGGTCGGCACGCCAGCGGCAACCAAACGGGCCACGCCTTCCTGGCGTTCGGCTTCGGTCAGCAGCGGCCAGTCACCCATGGAACCGCAATACACCACGGCGCTCATGCCGATATCGATCAGTTCACGGCCCTTGGCGACCAGGGCGTCGAAGTCCGGTTTGCGTTCAGGCGTGCACGGGGTCATCAGTGCGGGGATGCAACCGGTGAAGATGTTGTCGCTCATTGTTCTAACTCCAGCGTTCAGTTAAATAAGGCCCGGGCTCAGATGCCCCAGGCAAAAGGGTCCTGTTCGTCGATCAGCAAGGTGCTGTCGGCGGTCATGAAGGCGCGGCCGGTGATGAAGGGGCGAATGCGCTCGCCATCCCACTCATAACGGCCTTCGAATTGGCTGCCGGTGATGCTGGCTTGCACCCAGGTGGCGCCGGGGGCGAGTTTGTCGTCAGCCGCCAGGCACGCGAGTTTGGCGCTGGTGCCGGTCCCGCACGGTGAGCGGTCGTAGGCTTTGCCGGGGCACATCACGAAGTTGCGGCTGTCGGCGTGGGCGTCGTCGGCGAACAGTTCGATATGGTCGATCACTGCACCGTCCGCACCGTGGATGCCTTGGGTTTCGAGGGCCTTGAGCATCGCCCAGGTGTAGTCGGTGAGGGTGTCGACGTTGTCCATCGCCAGCCTGTGGCCGTGCTGCGACACCAGGAAAAACCAGTTGCCGCCCCAGGCAACATCGCCATGCACCACGCCATAGCCCGGCACGTCCACCGGCACCTGCCGCTGATGACGGTAGGCGGGTACGTTGCGCAAGGTCACCGCGCCGTCGTCGTGCAAGGTGGCGGCTACCGGGCCGACCGGCGTGTCGATGGTGTGCACGCCGGGCGTTATGCGGCCCAAGTGGTGCAAGGAGGCGACCAGGCCGATGGTGCCGTGGCCACACATGCCCAGATACCCGGCATTGTTGAAAAAGATCACCCCGCAGGTGGCGCCTGGCGTGACCGGCGCGCAGTACAGCGCGCCGACCAGCACGTCATTGCCACGTGGCTCCAGCAGGCAGGCGCGGCGCCATTGATCGTGTTCGCTGCGCAAGGTGTGCAACTGGTCGGCGATGGTAGCGCCGGCGAGCGCAGGGAAGCCGTCCATGACCAGGCGCGTCGGTTCGCCGCCGGTGTGGGAGTCGATAACATGCAGGCGCTTCATAACAGGCTCCATCAGTGAGTGGCTGGCGACAGTGGCGCGCTGTAATGCGCGTCGCTGACCGCTTCGCTTTCGTCGTCTTCGTGTTCCAGGCGCACCAGGTGCGCGGGCACGCCGGTGGCGGCGCCCCAGTAGTAGATGCCCAGGGCGCAGAGGGCGACGACCAGCGTGTCAAACGGGTGGCTGATCGCGCCGATACCGCCGAAACTGCCGAGCTTGGACAGCAGGATAGTCACCGCGTAGAAGCCGATCAGCCAGGCCGACGAGCGCACTTGTTGCTTGAGATTCAGGTGCGCGGTCGGCACCCAGCGTGCGCACAGCAGGTACACCACAAACATCAGGATTTGCAGGCCAAGCAGCCACGACACGGTGCTCCAGCCGGACCAGTACACAATCAGCGCGGCGATGATGAACGACAGCGGGCCGAGCACCGCCATGCCCTTGACCCGGAACGGCCGGGCCATGCCGGGCGCATTGCGGCGCAGCGCGGCGACGGTCACCGGGGCCACGGCGTAGCTTAAGATCAGCGCCGCCGACACCACATTGATCAGTGCTTCCCAGGACGGAAACGGCAGGGTCCAGAACACCGACAAACCAAAGGTCAACCACAGCGCCGGGCGCGGGATGCCGGACTTCTCATCAATGCGCGTAAAGATCTTGAAAAACGTGCCGGTCTGCGCCCAGCCGTACACCACACGCGGCGTGGCATTCATGTAGATATTGCCGCAGCCGCTGGGTGAGATCACCGCATCGGCCACCACCAGGTAGGCCAGCCAACCCACGCCCAACGCCAGGGCAATATCACGATAAGGCAGCGCCAGTTGCTTGCTGATACCCGCCCAGCCATCGGCCAGCATCTCGGTCGGCACGCCACCGAGGAAGGCGGTTTGCAGCAGCACATAGATGGCAGTCGACAGCAGCACGGAGAGGATCAAGGCAATCGGAATCGTGCGTTGCGGGTTCTTTACTTCACTGGCCACCGAGATGATCGGCGTGAGGCCCAGGTAGGCAAAAATCACTCCGCCGGCCGACACCGCCATCTCGATGCCCGACAGGCCAAACGGGGCAAAACCCTGGGTCTGGAAATTCGCCGGTTTGAAGAAGGTGAACAGCACACCAATCACCAGCAGCGGCACGATGAACTTGAATACGCTGACCAGGTTATTGGCGATGGCGAAGGTCTTCACACTGCGGTAATTGAGCACAAAGAACAGGCACAGCAGTGCAAATTGCACCAACCAGCCCAGGGTGGTCGGGTCGCTGGAACCGACCTTGGTCAGCTCGGGAAACCAGGCCGCGGCGTATTGGCGCGAGGCGACCACTTCGATCGCCACCAGGCTGGAGAACGCGATCAGCGTGATAAAGCCCATCAGGTAGCCCAGCAGCGGGCCATGGGAATACACCGGGTAACGCACCACGCCACCGGCGCGGGGCAGGGCGGCGCCGAGTTCGCAGTACACAATGCCCAGCAGCAGCACGGCGAAACCGCCGATCAGCCAGGAAATAATCCCCGCCGGGCCGGCGATGGCGGACACGTGGCTGGCCGCAAACAACCAGCCCGAACCGAAGATGGCGCCTAACCCGATAAAGGTCAGGTCCATCAGTGAAAGTTGTTTCTTGAACTTGCCTTGAGCAGACATGGCGGCGCCTTCTTGTGAGTTATTGGATAGGCATGCAGTGGCGATATCCTGAACCGATCAAGGGCGCTGCGATTGATGTTTTGCGTTGATGTGAATGACGAATTCGGCACAGTTTGAATGCGTAGATCCAGGCTTTTTTGTGGGAGCTGGCTTGCCTGCGATTGCATCACCTCGGTTTGCCTGAATGACCGAGGCGTCTGCATCGCAGGCAAGCCAGCTCCCACATTTTTGATCGAGTGTGGCTTCCAAGGCTGCCACAACCTTGTGTAGATACTCAGGCTGGCATAGGGCAATCTGCTTAAGAAAAATGGAGTGCAGGCCATGCTGCCCAGTGCATTTGCGAGCTTTCTACAGACCAACCGCCCCAACAGCATCGAGCAACTATTGGCGGGGGTCGCGCAGTTGTTGCCCTTGCTCGACGTAATCCCCAACGCGGCGATTTTCATCAAGGATATCGACGCCCGCTACGTCCTCGCCAACCACACCCTGGTGCAACGCTGCGGCCTCAAACAGTTGCAGCCGCTGCTGGGTAAGACCAGCGCCGAAGTGTTCCCTGCACAATTGGGGCCGGGCTACACCGAGCAGGACCGGCGCGTGCTGCAGCAGGGTTTTGTGCTAGAAGACCAGCTAGAGCTGCACCTGTATGGCAGCCGCGAACCGGGCTGGTGCCTGACGCACAAATGGCCGCTGTACAACGACAAGGGCGCGATCATCGGCCTGGCGGGTATTTCGGTGGACCTGCAATCGGCCAGCGAAAAGCATCCGGCCTACCAGCGCCTGGCCGCCGTGGATGAGCACATTCGCCAACATTTCAACCGCCGTGTCACCCTCGGCGAGCTGACCCGCATTGCCGGGATTTCCGTGGCGCAACTGGAGCGCTACTGCAAACGTGTATTCCACCTCACACCCCGGCAGATGATCCAGAAGGTGCGCCTGGAGCATGCGCACCGGCTGTTGCACACCGACCTGCCGATCACCGAGGTGGCGCTGCAATGCGGCTACACCGACCACAGCGCATTTACCCGCCAGTTCAAGGCATTGACCGGGTTTACGCCCAGGCAGTACCGGCAATTGGAGTAAATGCAACGAATCAAGGCCTCCGCCGCTCCTATGCTTACCAATCACCTTTTCACGGCAATAGGAAACAGGCTTATGACGGCGGCGGATAACGATCATGTGAACTGGCTGGTGCAACAATCCATGCTCAATGCGGCGCGTCAGCGGGCAAGGCTGTACAGCGGGCAAGGGCGTTTGTGGCAGCAGCCGTATGCGCAGACCCGGCCGCGTGATGCCTCAGCGTTGTCGTCGGTATGGTTCACCGCTTATCCGGCCTCGATTGTGACCCGTGAGAACGGCACGGTGCTCGAAGCCCTGGGCGATGAAAGCCTGTGGCAGGCGTTGTCGAAGATCGGCATCCAGGGCATTCACAACGGCCCGCTGAAAAAGTCCGGCGGGCTCGACGGCACACGGCATACGCCGACCATCGATGGCAATTTCGACCGCATCAGCTTCGAGATTGACCCACAGCTGGGCACCGAAGCGCAGTTGCAGGCCCTGACGCGCATGGCCGCCGCGCACAACGCGGTGATCATCGACGATGTGATCCCCTCCCACACGGGCAAGGGCGCGGACTTCCGCCTGGCCGAGATGGCGTATGAGGACTATCCGGGGCTCTACCACATGGTCGAGATCCGCGAGGAAGACTGGCCGCTGTTACCTGACGTCGCCGAAGGGCGTGATGCGCAGAACCTCAGCCCCGCGCAGGTGGATGCGCTGCGCGACAAGCATTACATCGTCGGCCAGTTGCAGCGGGTGATCTTCTTCGAACCCGGCGTCAAGGAAACTGACTGGAGTGCAACCCCGGTGGTCATCGGTGTGGATGACAAGCCGCGCCGCTGGGTGTACCTGCATTACTTCAAGGAAGGCCAGCCGTCGCTGAACTGGCTGGACCCCTCGTTTGCCGCGCAGCAGATGATCATCGGCGACGCCCTGCATGCCATTGATGTGATGGGCGCCAAGATCCTGCGCCTGGACGCCAACGGCTTCCTCGGCGTGGAACGCAAGCTGGACGGCACTGCCTGGTCGGAAAGCCACCCGTTGTCGATCACCGGCAACCAGTTGCTGGGCGGGGCGATTCGCAAGGCGGGCGGGTTCAGCTTTCAGGAGTTGAACCTCACTGTCGACGATATTGCCGCCATGTCCCACGGCGGCGCCGACCTGTCCTATGACTTCATCACGCGCCCGGCGTATCAGCATGCGTTACTGCTGGGCGACACCGAATTTCTGCGCCTGATGCTGCGTGAGATGCACAGCCAGGGCATTGACCCAGGCTCTTTGATCCATGCGCTGCAAAACCACGATGAGCTGACCCTGGAGCTGGTGCATTTCTGGACCCTGCACGCCCACGACAGTTACCTCTACCAAGGCCAGACGTTCCCCGGCAACAGCCTGCGTGAGCATATCCGCGAGCAGATGTACGAGCGCCTGGCCGGCGAGCATGCGCCGTATAACCTCAAGTTCGTCACCAATGGGGTTTCCTGCACCACCGCCAGCATTATCACGGCGGCCCTGGGCATCCGTGACCTGGAGGCGATCACGCCGGCCGATATCGAGCAGATCCGCCGGATCCATGTGCTGCTGGTGATGTACAACGCCATGCAGCCTGGGGTGTTTGCCCTGTCTGGCTGGGACCTGGTCGGCGCGTTGCCGTTGGCGGCCGATGCGGTAGCCCATTTGATGGGCGATGGCGACACGCGCTGGATTCATCGCGGCGCCTATGACCTGGTGGATTTGAACCCGGATGCCGAACTGTCCGCCGGCCAGATGCCAAGGGCGAAAACCCTCTACGGCAGCCTCAACAGCCAGTTGCAGAACCCGGATTCGTTCGCGTCACAGCTGCAGAAAATTCTCGCGGTGCGCAACGCCTATGGAATCGCCGCCAGCCGCCAGATCCTGGTGCCGGATGTGGAGCACCCGGGGCTGCTGATCATGGTTCACGAGTTGCCGGCCGGGAAGGGCACGCAAATCACTGCGCTCAACTTCGGCAGTACGGCGCTGACCGAAACCCTGCACCTGCCCGACATTGCGCCGGGGCCGGTGGTGGACATCATCAATGAGCGGGTCGAGGGCGATCTCACCGCTGAAGGTGAGTTCACCATCACGCTGGACGCATATGAGGGGCTGGCGCTGCGGGTGGTCAGCCTGTCGCCGATGCTTTAGGGGCGCGAAGCGCTGATCGCCTGGTCGATCAGCGCTGATTATGCATTTGCCGGGAGAATGAATAACATGCCATTTACGCATTATTAAATAAATTAATATGCGCTTGATGAATTTTGTTGTTCGAGCTAGCGTAGTGCCAATGGCCACTTTCGAGCACCGGCCACTGACCTGCCGAGGAATTTCCCATGCCTTTAGTTCGAATCGACCTGGCCGCCGACACCTCCACTGAAACCGCCGCTGCAATTGGCGATGTGGTCTACGCCGCCATGACCAGCGTGGCCAATGTGCCTGAGCACGACAAATTCCAGATCATCAATCGTCACGCCAAGGATGAGTTGGTGTATCCGGCGGCGGGTTATCTGGGGGTTACCTACACGCCAAACATCGTGTTTATCCAGGTGACCTGGAGCGCCGGGCGTAGCATCGCAGTGAAAAAGGCTTTTTATAAATGTATCGCTGAGGGCATCCACGCCAAAACAGGGCTGCGCAAAGAAGATGTGTGGATCAACCTGGTGGATGTGAAACGCGAGGATTGGTCGTTTGGCAACGGAGAGATGCAGTACGTGCCCGACGAGTGAGGCAGGCCCGCAAGCAGGCGGCGACTCAGTGATGAGTCGCCGCCGTTTTTATTGGGCGTTCAACGCTTGTAGAAACTGGGTGTGTTTCAGCGTTTGCGAGAACATCGGCAAGGTGAAGTTCTCGGCGGCGTGTTGTTGCTCATTACTGAAGGTCGCGGTGCAGTCGGTCAACGTCACCACGTCGTAGCCTTTCTCATAGCCCGAACGAACCGTGCCTTCAACGCAGCAATTGGTCAAAAAGCCTGCGACGACCAGGTTCTGGATGCCGTTGTTGCGCAGCACCAGGTCCAGGCCGGTGGTGGCAAACGCATCCAGGCCGCGTTTGCCTTCTATGAGGATGTCAGCCGGCTCACGGGTGAGCGCCTCGCTGATTTCGGCGCCCCAGCTGCCGGCCCGGAAGGCACTGCCGTCTGCCACACCCTTGAGAATGCCGTAGGAGCGGTGCGTCAGCTCGGGGTAGCCGTCGGCAAATTGAATCGGCATATGGATGATCTTCACACCGAGTTTTCGGGCTTGCTCAACGGTGGTTGCAGTGTTCGCCAGCATGTCGGTGCTGTGCATGACGCCTTTGACCGCGTCGTGAAACACCCCACCCGCAGTGGTGAAGTCATTTTGGAATTCAATCAGGACCAATGCGGTTTTCGTCGGGTTCATAGTGATGCTCCGTCAGGTGGTTTTTTCACTACAGCAGTTATAGGCGCCAAATCCAAGGGCCGCACTCTTCGTGTGGGAGCGGGCTTGCCCGCGAATGCGGTGGGTCAGTCAAAACCCAGGTGTCTGACACAGCGTATCCCACATAAAAGCCGCCAGTCATAAGACAGTAACGCTGCCCAGGCACAGTGGCGCACCGGTACTCGGACGTACCTTTGTGCGGATTGAATCATGCTGCGAAACATCGGCTTTTGGCTGGGCCTTTTCATGTTGACGCCTGGGTTGGCCCTGGCTGCCCCCGCCACTTTTGTGACGCGGGACATTACATTTGCCAACGCTGATGTTGCACTGGCCGGCACGGTTTACCTGCCCGAGCATCCAGTAGCCGGCGTGGTGCTGGTACACGGTTCCGGCCAGATGCCGCGTATGAGTAGTTTTGCCACAACCCTGGCCCAACGTGGCATCGCGGTGTTGACCTATGACAAACGCGGCGTCGGGCAATCTGGCGGTGTGTACGCTGGCCCGGAAGTCGGCGGCAATAACCTCGACGCTTCCAATCTGGCGGCGCTGGCGGGTGATGCGAATGCGGCGCTCGTGGTGTTATCCACCACGCTTGCGGCCAACCCAGTGCCCGTTGGGCTGGTGGGTTTCAGCCAGGCGGGCTGGATCATTCCCCTTGCCGCCGAGCGTAATCGGAGCATCAACTTCATGGTGCTATTCAGCGGCCCACTGCTGACGACACTTGAGCAGCTACGGTTCCAGTTTCTGACACAGGGCAAGGCAGATTTCTGGCATACCCACAGCGAGGCCGATGCCCGCCAACATATCGCGCAAGACCCGGACCGCTATGATTTTGCCGCTACCGACCCACGCGACGCACTCGCCAGCATCTCGGTGCCGGGGCTCTGGTTGCTGGGCGGCCAGGACCTGCAAACCCCGGCGTTCATGGCCATCGAACGGCTGGGTACGCTTAAAGCCCAGGGCAAACCCTTTGAGTACCGGCTGTATCCCGAGTTGGGGCACAACGTCTCGCCCGGCGGTGCAGGCCAGTCGGTTGATGATGCGGTTAAGTGGATCAAGGGCGTGAAGCTAACCCGTTGACAGCATTCATTTGGCATCGTGAAAGATGATGCCCAGCGTGTGGCGCTCTCCGCGATGCAGGCGGCTCACCCCATGACGCACGCTGACTGTGCAAAAACCACGCGCGGAACGTGCCGGGCGGCTGTTGACGGCAAAGATCAGTGCCTGGCCTTGTTCAAGGGGCACTACCTCAGCCCGTGCGGGTTTGCTGGAGCCGGAGTGGGTGAGGACGAACTCACCCCCTTCGAAGTCCACACCTGGCTGATCCAGCAGAAACACCGCCTGAAACGGAAACACCTGCTCGCCATACAAGTCCTGATGCAGGCAGGTGTAGTCATTTTGCCGATAGCGCAGCATCAGCGGCGTGGGCCTGCATTGGCCGGCCTGGTGACATAGCGCTTTGAATTCCACATGGGTGTCGGGGAATCGTTGATTCATCTTCAGCGCCGCGTGCCAGCGGTTGGCGACTGGTGCGAGGCGCGCGTAAAGATGCGAGCGCAGGCTGTCGACGAGTGCCGGCAGCGGGTAGCGAAAGTACTGGTATTCGCCACGCCCGAAGGCGTAGCGCTGCATGGCGATGCGGCTGCGAAAGTGGCTTTCATCGGCATAGAGTGCTGCCAGTTGCTGACAGGTTTGCCGCGTCAGCAGCCTTGGCAGCAGGGCGAAGCCGTCGTTCATCAAGGCCGCTTCGATCATTGGCCAGTCGAGATTTTCCAAGTGAGTGTTCATAAAGGCTGCTGAAGTTTCCATTGGCGATACTCGGCCGGCATGCACACGGCGCAAGGGCGATAGCCCGCTGCGATGGCGCTGGATTGATTGAGGAAAAACACCCTGTGCTGCACATAGCAGCCACGGGCGATGGCGTGCAGTGCCGCACGGCAATCCAGCGTGCCGTAGCGTTTACCGCGTCGATGACCAGCCAATGTGCCCGGTTCGGCGCTTGAGTAGGCTTGGCCATCGCTGCCCAATAGCCGCCACATGCGCTCGTCAGTCATGCGCCGCCCCAGGGCATAAGTGAAAACTGAGCAAAAAACCGCGCCGTTCGCCGCTTCGGACGCTGCTGATCGCGTGTTTCATATTCACCCGGTAGTAACCCTTACTGCCCTTGAACGGGCGGTGTGCCGTGGTGATCACGGCCAGATCGCCGCGCTGCAACGGCACCACCATCGGCCGCGATTGCATTCTGGGGCGTTGCTCGGTAAGGACACATTCGCCGCCGGTGAAATCCTCGCCGGGCGCAGACAGCACGCCGGCCAACTGAAATGGAAATACGTGCTCGCCCTCGGCGTCCTGCCCCAGCGCCTGGTGCTCGTCTTTGCGCAGGCATGTCAGTTGGGGCAGTGCTTGCTGCTGGCCGACGGCGCGGCACTGCGCATGAAAGTCGGTGAGTTGGGGAGGGTAGCGGTAGGGCAGTTGCAGGATGTCGTTCCACCGGTTGGAAAGCTGTGCCAATGGCGGATAAAAGCCGTTCAGTAGGTGGGTGAACAAGCCTGGGACCTCAAGCCCGAACATGCCGGGCAGCACGACGAAACCTTCGCGGTCGAGTTCCAGGCCGATGGTTTGCCAGTCCAGGTGTACCAGGGTGGCGGCAAGGGGAGTCATGAAAGCCTCGGTCACTGTGCATTTGCGCCAGTGTAGGCAGGCGCCAAATCACTGAAACTCCGGTTCTTGCGACGCAATTCTCCCTGGCTGACCGAAGATTGATCTCGGTCAGGTGCCCCGCCTGACAGGCCTTTTAACCTTGCGCTTCCATCAAAGGCCAGGGACGGCTCAATGCGAGCCTGTGGCCGTGCACCTCAAGGAAGAGTCTGCCATGCGATCACTGAAGATCATCTTGTTGTCCTCTGCATTCAACGGTTTGACCCAACGGGCCTGGCTGGATTTGCGCCAGTCTGGTTTCGACCCCAGCGTGGTGCTGTTCACCGATGAAGCCACGGTGTGCCGGCAAATCGAGGCGGCGGACGCCGACCTGGTGATCTGCCCGTTTCTCAAGGACCGCGTGCCGCAGCAGTTGTGGAGCAACCTCGACCGCCCGGTGGTGATCATTCATCCGGGTATTGTCGGTGACCGTGGCGCCAGCGCGTTGGACTGGGCCATCACCCAGCAGGCCCGTCGCTGGGGCGTCACCGCGTTGCAGGCGGTGGAGGAGATGGACGCAGGGCCGGTCTGGTCGAGCTGTGAGTTCGACATGCCCGCCGAGGTGCGAAAGTCCGAGTTGTACAACGGCCTGGTGAGTGACGCTGCGATCACCTGTATTCGCGACGTGGTGGAAAAATTCACCCGTGGTGTGCTCCCTGCGCCACTGGATTACACGCAGCCCAACGTTATCGGGCGCTTGCAGCCGAACATGAAGCAGGTAGACCGTGCTTTCAGCTGGCACGACTGCGCGGGCTTCATCAAACGCAGCATCGACGCCGCCGACGGCCAGCCGGGTGTGTTGGCCAGCATCCAAGGCGAGCAGTACTACTTGTACGACGCGCACCTGGATGCACGCCGGGGCCTGCCGGGTGAAATGCTCGCGGTACAGGATGATGCGGTATTGGTCGCAGCCGGCGATCAGAGCGTGTGGGTCGGCTCACTTAAACGCAAGGCCCAGCCAGGCGAGGAAACCTTCAAGTTGCCGGCCCGTCACGTGTTGGCCGGGCGCCTGGCGCGTGTGCCCGTGCTGGACAGCTCAATTGCCCACCAAGCCTTCAATGAACAGGCCTATCAACCGATTCGCTACCGTGAATGCGGCGATGTCGGCGAATTGACCTTCGAGTTCTACAACGGCGCCATGAGCACTGAACAATGCCAGCGGCTGGTCGCTGCACTGCGCTGGGCCAAGGCACGGAACACCCAGGTGCTGCTGATCAAAGGCGGGCGCGGCAGCTTTTCCAACGGCGTACACCTCAACGTCATCCAGGCCGCACCCGTGCCGGGGCTGGAGGCTTGGGCAAATATCCAGGCGATCGATGATGTGTGCCAGGAACTGCTGACCGCCCGGCAACTGGTGGTCAGCGGCCTGACCGGCAGTGCCGGTGCCGGCGGTGTAATGCTGGCCATGGCGGCCGATATCGTCTTCGCCCGTGCCGGCTTAGTGCTCAACCCGCATTACAAGAGCATGGGCCTGTATGGCTCCGAATACTGGACCTACAGCCTGCCGCGTGCGGTGGGCAGTGAAATTGCCCATAAGCTCACTGAAGAGTGCCTGCCGATCAGCGCCATTCAGGCACAGCAGTGGGGCATGGTGCAGGACATTGGGCCACGTTGCCCGACTGCGTTCAGTGCATGGTTGCTGCAAGCGGCCCAAGGCGCGCTGAGCGATGAGAAATACGCCGCGCAACGCATGCGCAAAGCCACTATCGACCTTGAGCCAATGGATCGCTGCCGCCAAAACGAGTTGGCCCAGATGGAACTGGACATGGTGCACAACCGCCAGCAGTTTGCCGAGAAGTGCCGCAACTTTGTGTTCAAGCGTAAAGCCTGCCAGACGCCGCAACGGTTGATTGCGCCGTGGGCGTTGGCGCGTAAGGGCGAACTGGTCGACTGAGCGGTACTGCGGTTTTAGTCCCAGTCCTATTTGTTTCTGTTTTGGCGCTGATAAGCTTTTTTCCTGAAACAATCTCGGGAAATTTTTGTCATGATCCAAAATGCCGTCGTGCCCAACGAGTTCAGCGCGCTACGTGTCGTCACGTTGGCATCCGATGCTGCCTGTGCGCATCGGCTCGCCTTCGCCTTGAGCAGCATGGGGGTAACTCCGATTGCCAATATTGGCACCTTGAGCGCCGTTGAGGCTTGGCTGCGCGAGTCCCCGATCGACGTCATTGTCTGCGAAATTCGCCCAGAGTGCGGTGATGGGCTGATGTTGCCGAGCCTGCTCAGGGGGCTGCACGAAGCAGGCACACTGGCCCGGTTGCCCTGCATCTTCTGGACCGGAGAGACGGCCTTGGACGCGCCCGCGGGCGAGGTCGACGTGACCCGTAAAACGCCTGCAAGCCCGCTCTGGATCAAGTACATGGGCGGGGTTGCGGTCAGTGCGCTGGAGTCCCATGCGCGGTTGGCGCGAACGGCGGGGATCTCCGTGCAAATCCTGCGCGAAGGCGCAACCCTGGCGCTGGGCGACGCCTTGCGCGCGGTCGTGCTGACGCGCGCGCAGCCGGATGCAAGGCTGAATATGAACACTTTTGATGACTTGGCCGAAGATGAGGTGATCAACGCGCTGACCACAGGCGAGGGCTTGCGTTTTGTGTTCCAACCGCAATTTGAGCTGCTGAGCCGGCGTATCGTGGGGGCCGAAGCGCTGGTGCGTTGGAAGCATCCACGATTTGGGGAAATCCCCCCTTCGGTATTGATGCCCTTGGTCAACCGCTTGGGCCTGGACCTGCTGCTGTTCAGCCTGGTGGAGATGTGGACGATCAAGGCCATGCTCGCGCTCAAACGCGAACATATCGGGATTCCCATTGCTGTAAACGCGTCGGCTAAAACCATTTGCACCCCCGATTTCTCCGAGCGCCTGGCTGCGCGGATGCGCCAGGCCGGCCTGCCGAACCGGCTGCTGAAAATCGAGCTTACTGAAGATGTACCCGAACCGGATGAGCTCTACCTATCCGCCTCGTTGACGGCGATTCGGGCCAAGGGGTTCCAGGTATCGATGGACGACTTCGGCACGGGCGCTGCTACGTTGAACCTGTTGGCGAACCTGTCGTTTGATGAGATGAAAATCGACGGATCGTTTGTGCGTGGGGTTGAACAGCACTCGTCTTCACGCAAAGTCATTGCCGGTATTGTCAATTGGGCGCGACTGCTCAGTTTGAATTTGGTGGCTGAGGGCATCGAAGACGAGTCGACGATTGCGTTGCTCTATCGTTTGGGTTGCCGAGTGGGGCAGGGTTACGCGTTGGCTCGCCCAATGGAAATGGACGATTTCTTGAACTTTGTTATTCAGCGGGAAAATAGTGCGGGTGCTGAGCGCTTTTAGGAGTGATCTGATACCCGAATGAGTGCCCGTGCATTAACTTTCGCATCCGCTCACTGTTTAAGAACTATCGGTTGCTGAGTTGGTTTGGCTGTTGTTATGTGTGTTATGTGCGATTGTTCAATATCACGGATGCCGTTGATTTTATAGGTTCGTCTGCGATGACGAGAACTTACTAAAGATGAGAATGTTGCAGGCCTCATCCTTTTGCTCGTTATAAAGAGTGCCTTCCACGTTATGAAATGCTTAAGAATTGCTTTGCTCGATGATCATGCAATCGTGCGGCACGGGTTAATCAATCGATTGCAGCAGGAACCTGATTTTGAAGTGGTGGGTGTCTACGCCCGCAGCCGTGAAGCGATGGCCGGGCTCGCGTTGCTGCCCGCCGATGTGCTGTTGCTGGATTTCGTGCTCGGGCCCAGTGAACTGGACGGCATCTTGTTGATTCGTGCGTTGCGAGTGAAGTACCCGCAATGCCGCATTCTGATGTTCTCCACGCATCACGATGCCGCCACCGTGATCCTGGCCCTGCGTGTCGGCGCGCGCGGGTTTCTTGGCAAGGGTGAAGATATCAACCAGTTGATCAGTGCGGTTCGGTTGGTGGCATCCGGGGAGGTCTACCTGAGCCCGGACATGGCCTACCGGGTAGCCGAAGCGACGGCGGTGAACCATATCGGTGACGAGCAGAACCGCGATGAAGCCTTGCGTTTTGTCAGCCTTTCCGCGCGTGAACAGGACGTGATTCGGTGTTACTTGACGGGTATGACCATTACCGATATCGCCGAAAAATTCAATCGCAGCATCAAGACCATCAGCTCACAAAAAGCCTCGGCGTTTCGCAAGTTGGGCGTGGTATCGAACAATGAGTTGTTCAGGATCAAACACATTATTGATGGTATTTGATCCTGGTTTCCGACACCCGGGAACGAGCGGGGTGTGATTTACCGATCCTTGCTTATACTCAAAGACGGGTTGAACGTTGTAGCGGTGGGGTATCCCAGTATTCCGACAGCGTTGTGCCGAGTGGGTCGATCACGATGAAACCAATACGTATTGCTTTGCTGGATGATCACGCAGTTGTTCGACACGGGCTAGCCGCCACGTTGGCGGCCGAGGCGAACTTTGAAGTGGTTGGCATTTATGCGCGCAGCCGCGACCTGATCGCCGGCCTCGCCTCGGCGCCAGCAGACCTGCTGCTG
This sequence comes from Pseudomonas sp. OE 28.3, assembly GCF_014268205.2. Lineage (NCBI taxonomy): Bacteria > Pseudomonadati > Pseudomonadota > Gammaproteobacteria > Pseudomonadales > Pseudomonadaceae > Pseudomonas > Pseudomonas sp. OE 28.3. The sequence goes on along the minus strand of NZ_CP077082.1, from coordinate 3,537,120 downwards.
CTGGACTTCTCCCTGAACCCTGACGAGCTGGACGGGGTCTCACTGATCCGCGCCTTGCGGGTCAAATTTCCCAGCTGTCATATCCTTGTTTTGTCCACGCATCACGACCCGGCGACGGTCAGCCTGGCCATGCGTGTCGGTGCCCGTGGCTTTGTCGGCAAGGGTGAAGAAATGGCGCAGTTGGTCAAGGCCATCCGCAAGGTGGCGGCGGGTGCGGTGTACCTGAGTACCGACATGACCTACCGCCTGGCGGAGACGGTGACCAGCGATACTGGCCAAGGCCGTGGCGATGCGCCTGACGCGTTGGTCCAGGCGGAGTTGACCAGCCGTGAGCAGGAAGTCATTCGCTGTTACCTGGCGGGCATGACGGTGAGTGAGATTGCCGAGAAATTCAACCGCAGCATCAAAACCATCAGCACCCAGAAAACCGCAGCGTTTCGCAAGCTTGGGGTCACCTCGAACAATGAGCTGTTCAAGCTGAATAAACTCATCGGCACGCCATGACAATCGGGTTGTGGAGGGCAGTGCTATTGGCGCTGATTGTGCTGGGCTCGCCGCTCGTCTGTGCGGGTGCCGTCGCGTTGAGCGACGAGCAACTGCAGTGGATAGCACTGCACCCGGTGTTGCGCGTCGGGGTGGTGGAGGGCTTGATTCCCTTCGAATACATGAGCGGTGGAGAACTGCGCGGGCGGTCCATGCAGTATTTGCAGTTCGTGACGGCCGCTACGGGCCTTCGTTTCAGCTACGTGCCCGGAAATACAATGGCCGCACGCGAAAACATGCTGCTGGCAGGGCAGGTGGACCTGCTGTCCTCATACTTGCGCTTTCGCTCTGAGCCTGCGACCCAGGGCATTGTTGCGCTGGTTTACCACACCACTTCGCCCATCATCGTCACGCGTGTCGACAGCCCGGGTGTCTTCGACCTTGAACAACTACAGGGCAAAAACGTGATGATTCCCGATGTGGAATATTACGAGACGATATTCCGGGACAAGGCGACCAAGTCCCATCTGATCAGAAGCACCTCGGCCCTGCAGATGCTGACCATGGTGAAGGAGGGCAAGGCCGATGCGGTAGTGGCCTCGGAAACCTTTTTAATGCCTTACCTGTATCGACAATTCCAGGGCGTGCTGGAAGTTTCCGGCGTGGTCGGCAGCCAGATGCTGGATGTGAGCATGGCCGTGCGCGCTGATGACCTCATGTTGCGCTCCATACTTGAAAAGGTACTGGGCTCCATAACGGCGGAGCAGCGCAATGATATCTATGAGAATTGGTATCACGACCTGGAAGTGGACGTGCCGTCCCTGTCAAACATCGTCAATCATTATGCGCATGTGTTCATCCTCGGCGTGTTGGCGTTGGCCAGCCTTTGCGCGCTGGTCTATCGCGGTCATCGGTTGCGCCGGCGGGCGTTGCGCAATGAACAAGAAAAATCCATGTTCCTGGCGGTCATGAACCATCAAATACGTTCGCCCATGAACGCAGTGCTGGCGGCGATGGAGTTACTGGGGCACACACGGCTCAATCAGCAACAACGCCACTTTGCCCAGCTGGCAAATAGTGGCGCCGACGCGATGCTGCATTTGCTGGACGATGTCCTTGAAACCTCCGGGTCGCAGGTCAAGCCGAAACGCCTGAAGGTCGAGTCGACCGATGTGACAGCGTTGGTGCAGGCAGTCGTCGGGCTGCATCGCCTGCGGGCCAGGGAAAAACGCCTGGAGCTCAATGCGCATATCCAAGAGGCGTTGCCCCTGTTGATGCTCGACAGTGCGCGCCTGACGCAAATCCTGCATAACCTGCTCTCGAATGCGATCAAGTTTACCGATGCGGGCAGTATTGATATCGACGTGCGCCAGGTTGGCCTGGACGCGAGCAACGGCCGCTTGCAGATCGAGGTCCGCGACACCGGCATCGGCATTTCGGCGGCGGTTCAGGCGTCGTTGTTTCGACCCTACGCGCAGCATAGCCAGTCATACAAACGCGCGGGCGGCTCAGGCTTGGGGCTGGTGATCTGCCAGCAGTTGGTCAACTTGATGCACGGGACGTTGACGCTCAAGAGCGCGCCGGGCGCGGGCACCACGGTGACGATCTGCTTGCCCGTGATAAACGCCCCGCAACCCCTTGCATCGCAACCGGCAGAGGCGCCATTAACGGCAAACGCTGGCAAAGCATTGCAGATCCTTGTGGTGGAGGACACCCGGGCGAACCAGCAGGTGTTGGGCGCGCAAATCAACAGCTTCGGCAGCCTGCCGGTGATAGCCGGCGATGCCGCCCAAGCCCGCGCCTTGTTTGTGCATACCCGTTACGACCTGGTCCTGATGGACTGTGATCTGCCGGACCAGGATGGCTACAGCCTGACCCGCGAACTGCGCGGATTCGAACAGCAGGTGGGCCGACTGCGTTGCCCGATCATTGCCATCTCTGCCTTGACCGGTGAGCAACATCTTCAGCGCTGCCTGGCGGCGGGAATGGACGCGGTGTTGAGCAAGCCTATTCGCCTGGAGCCATTGCGCGGGGTGATTGAGCGTTGGTGCGACGTCACACTGGCAGACCCTCGGTTAAACCTGATGGCCCCTGTGCTGGACCAGGCCGGGATCAATCGCGAAGTGGCCGCTGACCTGGGCAGCCTGACCAAAGCGCTTGCGCTGTGTGATCGCTCCTCCGCTCTGCACGTGACCCACCGTTTGCACGGCGCAGCGCTGATCATGGAATGGTCGGCGATGGGTCAGGCTGCCGAAAACCTGCAGAACCTGCTGCGCGCGCAGTCGGGATGGGATGACCCGGCGTATGCGCAGGCTTTGCGGTTGCTGCTCCAGCAATGGCGTGACCTGGGCGGCGATCGGCAGGTTGATGCACTGCCTGCCACTCGTTCGCACCGGATGCTGCCTTGATGTGGCGCTTGTTGGCGGTGTTGGCGCTGATGGGCCAGATTGGTCTGTGTGTTGCGCAAGCCAACGCGCCGGCGTTGGCGTTGACACCACAGGAACTCGATTGGATTGCAGCCCACCCGGTATTGCGTGTGGGGGTGTTCGATAACCTGTTGCCCTTTGAGTACATCAGCGGTGGCGAACTGCGAGGGCTGTCGGCCAAGTACCTGGACTTGATCGCACGGCGTACGGGGCTGCGTTTCAAGTCTGTGCCGACTACCTCACGCAGTGCGCGCAAAGACATGCTGCTCAGTGGTGAGGTGGATATCTTGTCCACCCGGCGCCGGTCGGACGACCCTGCTGAAGATCGCGGCGTTCTCTATACCGCGCCTTACAACACCAGCTCGACCATCCTTATCAGCCGTTTTGACGACCAGCCGTTTGCCGAACTGGGCCAGCTCGCCGGCAAACGCCTGGTGATGCTGGGGCGTGAAGGCTATTCGGCGTTTTTGCGTGAGCGGGCGCCGGGCATCACGATCATTTCGGCCCAGAACGCGATCGACATGATGGCAATGGTCAAGGACGGCGATGCGGACGCCGCCATTGCTTCGGAGTGGTTGCTGATCCCGTATCTGTCTCGCCAGTACCAGGGCGTGCTGCAGGTTTCCGGTGTGGTGCCCGAGCAGCGTACTGGGGTAAGCATGGCGGTGCGCGACAACGACGTGATTTTGCTATCGATTCTGCAGAAGGTACTGGGGTCCATTTCGGGCGATGAGCGCCAGGCGATCTACGATGCCTGGTTCGCGGACATGAACCTCGATATCCCGCCCATCAAGGCCATCCTTGATCACTACAAAAGTGAGTTGTGGTTGCTGCTCAGCAGCGTGCTGATACTCATCACGCTGGTGTGGCAAAGCCGCGTGCAACGCCGGCGCGCCATCCATAACGAACGGGAGAAGGCGATGTTCCTGGCGGTTATGAGCCACGAAGTCCGTTCGCCCATGAACGCAATACTGGCCGCTGTTGAGTTGCTGGAGCACACCGCACTTGACGAACAGCAACATCACTTTGCGGCCCTTGCGAACAACGGCGCCAATACCCTGTTGCGGTTGGTGGACGATGTGCTGGATATCTCCAGGATGGAGGCCGGGCAATTGACGCTGAATGTGGAAGCCGTGGACCTGGGTGTGCTGGTCCAGCGCGTGGTGGACAGCCAGCGCGCGTCTGCCGAGGCAAAAGGCCTTGAACTGACGGTAACGGGTGAGCACCTGCACGCCCCGTTATTGCTGGATGAACTGCGCGTGGCGCAGGTCTTGCGCAACCTGATCGTCAATGCCATCAAGTTCTCCGACAGGGGCCATGTAGAGATTCGGCTTCAGGTGCTTGAGGGCGATCACCACCTGATGATTGAGGTCATCGACAATGGGATCGGGTTGTCCGACCAGGCACACGCCTCATTGCTGAGTTCATCCGCGCGTGCCAGTGGCAGTAACGGGCTGGGGTTGGTGATCTGCCAGCGGTTAGTGCAGTTGATGGGGGGCGAGTTGACGCTCAGCAGCCTCCAGGGCAAAGGCACCCGCGTGGGTGTGAGGTTGCCGGTTGAATGGGCTGCGCCGCTTGATTCACCTGCGCAGGTGATGCCTTCGCCCGACGAACCTGTGGGCTTGACGGTGTTGGTGGTGGGGGGCACCAATGTCGACCAGCAAGGGCTGGTGACGCAGCTGCGCGCGTTAGGTTGCCATCCCTTACCAATGGACGATGCCAACCAGGGTTTAAGGTTTTTCAATGCACACCAGGTTGATTTGATACTTATCGACTGCGACCTGCCAGCAGGCGCTGGCTATAAACTGGCCGGTGAATTCAGGCAGGTGCAGAGCCAGCGACAGCGTACACACTGCCCGATCATCGCGGTCTCACAGCTTACCGGCAATGACATGCTGGAATGCTGCTTTGAAGCGGGTATGGATGGCGCGCTGAGCAAACCCATTGGCGAGGGCCTTCTACGCGAAACCATTGAACTGTGGTGCGAGGTCAACTTGCTGCAACCCTCATCGGCGCCGAGTACTTCCGGGCCTGAAATACTGCGCAAACAGCTTGGCGGCTTGCTTGAGGCGGCAGCCCTGCGTGATCGCAGCCTGGCGTTGCTCGCCGCGCATAACCTGCAGGCTGCCGCGCTAGTGGCGGGGTGGATAGACATCGCGACCACGGCTGACCTGATCGATGCGGCCTTGCAGGATAAAACAGCCTGGCCAACTGTCGTTATTGCCGGTCATCTCAGCCGTATGGTTGAACAGTGGGCAGCATTAAGCGCTTGAGTGTTGCCCTTGAATTATTGGGGTGACGGCGTTGTTTTTAGGAGCACTCCTATTGACCATAAAGTTGTCTGCAGAATAAAAACCCTCCTCGGTAGATTGAATTTTTTTTGCGCGGCCATCGCCAAGTTAATTAATTAAAATCTGCGGGGCTTAGTTGCTTTTTCGGAGCAGTCCTATTTGGACAGTTCGGTGACTTCCTTACACTTAACTCCGCAACAACACAGCAGTTCTCCTGCAACAGGGAACTCACTCTCTACTCAGCATCTTGCGCTCTTGGAGTTACTCATGGATTACAAAGCCCGCGTCCTCGCTGTACTGGTCGCCGCCACTGCCACCTCCGCCGCCATGGCGTCGGACGGTACTATCAACTTCAACGGTGAACTGAAAGCCGAAACTTGCCAAGTCGCAGTCAATGGCGCGGCAGGCTCAGCAGGCAGCACCGTCACGCTGCCGACGATTTCGACCGCTTCGCTGGCTGCACAGGGCCAAGTGGCGGGCCAGACCGGGTTCAGCATTCAACTGAGCAAGTGCTCTGCGGCGCTTAAAACCGCCTCTGCGTTCTTTGAAGCAGGTGGCTCGGTGGACCCGGCCAGCGGCAACTTGAAGAACTTGAGCGGCACCGCCACCAAGGCGCAACTGCAATTGGTTGACGCCTCAAATGGTAAAGCCATCAAAGCCGGTGACACCGGGCAAGTGGCGTCTACCAGCCGTATCAGCATCGATACAACAACACTGAGTGCCGACCTGCCTTACGCCGTCCAGTACTACGCCCAGGCCGCAACTACGCCGGGCACCGTTATCAGTAACGTGACGTACTCCATTAATTATCAGTAAGTCGCTCGCCAATGAACACACGCCCTGTGTGGTCGATAAAAGGGCGTGTTTTCTGGCGGCGATGGGACACTGTCATGCCTTGCAAACTTCCACTCAAACAGTTGCTGCTGGCAAGCCTTCTGGCCCTGGCAAGCGCCCAAGCCATTGCGGGCGTGGTGATTACCGGCACGCGGGTGATCTACCCGGCTGGCCAGAAGGAAGTCACCGTCAAACTCAATAACAACGGCACGCAGCCTGCACTGATGCAAGCCTGGATCGATACTGGCAGTGTCGAGTCCACGCCCACCAGCTCCAAGGCACCGTTTCTGCTTTCGCCGCCGGTGGCACGTATCGACCCGGCCAAAGGCCAAAGCCTGCGGGTATTGTTCACGGGGGCGGCGTTGGCCTCGGACAAGGAGTCGGTGTTCTGGCTGAACGTGCTGGAAATTCCGCCCAAGCCCGAGGCGGGTGAGGACCTTAACACCCTGCAAATGGCATTTCGCTCGCGGATCAAGCTGTTCTATCGCCCCACCGAGTTGCCCGGAACCGCCACTGAAGCGATTGAACAGGTGCAATGGCAAGTGGTTTCCAGCCGTGATGGCTTGGGCCTGGCTTTGCAGGCGTTCAACCCGTCGGCCTTTTACGTGTCGCTGGTTGAACTGGAACTGGTGTCGGGCTCAGTACGTGCTCGCAGTGAGGACGGCATGGTCGCTCCGGGTGAAACCCGACAGTTCCCGCTGCCGACTCTCAAGACTCGGCCTGCCGCCGATGCCCAAGTGGAGTTCAACGCCATCAACGATTACGGCGCGCTGATCCCGACTCGGAAAGCACTCAAGCCTTGATCAACTCCTGACGTCTTTACACGCGAGTTAATTATGCAAACCTCTTCCAGCTCCAGGCTTGCCCTGCGGGCGCAGCCTCGCTTTGCCTTGAATCCGCTTACAGCCTTGGTGCTCAAGGTGCTGGCCATCGCGCCTGGTGCATGGGGAATACAGGGCGCATTGGCGCAAGAGGTGCAGTTCAACGACGCATTCCTGCCTGAGGACTCGCGTAACCTCGACCTGGGTAAATACCAGACCGGCAACCCGGTGACGCCGGGGCAATACCGCGCCGATGTGTTGCTCAACGGCCAGTTGAACAGCCGCCAGGACATTCGCATTGAGGCCCAGCCCGACGGCAGCAAACCGGTGGTGTGCATGGACCATGGCTTGCTTGAACGTCAGGGCGTGGACATGTCCAAGCTGTCCGAACCGCTGGACACCACAGGCTGCGTGTCTTTGGGCAGTTTGATCCAAGGTGCCAGTGCGAGTTTTTCACCGGAGAACCAGGCGCTCGACCTCAGCATTCCTCAGGCCGCCTTGAAGCGTAATTCCCGGGGTTACGTCAGCCCTGAGTTATGGGACCGCGGTGTGACCGCCGGCATGCTCAGTTATACCTTCAACGCCAACCGTAATCGCACCCGCACGGGCGACTATGACTCGGCGTTCATGGGCCTTAATGCGGGCCTTAATCTGGGTGACTGGCGCCTGCGCCACAACGCGTCGATGAGCTGGCAGTCGCGCCAGGGCAACAAGTACCAGGCTCTGGACACCTACGCCCAACGTGATGTGACGGCGCTGAAAAGCCAGTTGACGGTGGGGGAGTCCAACACCAGCGGCGAGATCTTCGACACCTTGTCCTTTCGCGGCGTGCAGTTGGCCAGCGATGACCGCATGCTGCCTGATTCCATGCGCGGTTATGCCCCGGTCATCCGCGGCATTGCCCGCACCAACGCCCGCGTGACCATTCGCCAGGCCGGCAACGTCCTGTTGGAGACTACCGTAGCGCCGGGTGCTTTCGTGATCGATGACCTGTACTCCACCGGCTACGGCGGAGACCTTAACGTGAGCGTTGCCGAGGCAGACGGCACCGAGCAAAACTTTATCGTGCCCTATGCCTCGGTCAGCCAGTTGTTGCGCCCCGGTACCTCGCGGTTCAGCTTCACCGCCGGTGAAACCCGCAACAACTTTGTCGACCAACAGGCACGCGTGCTGCAAGGCACGCTGCAATATGGCCTGAACAACACGTTCACAGGCTTCGGTGGCCTGCAGTCGAGCGACCACTACACGGCGCTGCTCACGGGCCTGGCGTTTGGCACGCCCATCGGCGCCATGGCGGTGGACGTGACTCACGCACAGACCGAGCTGGCTGCCGGGACGGCCAAAGGGCAGAGCATGCGTGTGTCCTATAGCAAGAATGTACTCAGTACCGGCAGCAACTTCTCGGTGGCGGCTTACCGTTTTTCTACCGGTGACTACCTGGATTTCAGCAATGCCGTGCAACTGGTGGATGCCGAGAAAAATGGTTGGGACACCCGTATGTTCGGACGCCCGCGCAGCCGCCTGTCCATCACCGCAGACCAGACGTTGGGGCCTTGGGGCCAAGTGACTCTTAGCGGCTATGCGCAGAATTACTGGAACCAGCCGGGCAGTGATGTGCAGTACCAGTTCAGCTACAGCAAGCAATTCAATCGCGTGAGTTTCAGCGTGAACGCCAATCGCAGCCGCATGGGCCTGGGCGATATGGAGAACAGCTTCCTGCTGACCATGAGCATGCCCCTGGAGTTTGGTGGGTCTGGTTATGGCCCACAGGTGACGGCGCAGGTTGGCCGTGACACGCGCGGCAACTACAGCGAGCAGGCCGGCATCAGCGGCACCGCGGGCGACGATCGCCAGTACGGCTACGGCGCAACCTTCGGGCATGACGGTGGCAGCAATAGCAAAAGTGTAGCGCTCAACGGGCAGTACACCGGTGCCAGGGCGATGCTCAGTGCCGCACTGGGGCGTGGCGACGGCTACACCAGTGCTTCCGTGGGTGCCAGCGGCACGCTGGTGGCCCATGCCGACGGTATGACCATGACGCCTTATCGTGGCGAGACCATGGCGGTGATCAGCGCGCCGGGTGCGCAGGGTGCCAAGGTGTCGGGCTATCCAGGTCTGAGGCTTGATGCAAGCGGTAACGCCGTGGTGCCGTATTTGCGCCCCTATGAATTGAACGAGGTCGCCATCGACCCGATCGGCAGTTCCCTGGACGTTGAATTCAACGAAACCAGCCAGCAGGTCGCGCCGCGTGCCGGCGCCGTAGTGCACCTCAAATACACCACCAACCAGGGGCGGGCAGTACTGCTCAATGTGCGCCTGGACGATGGCAACAGTTTGCCGTTCGGTGCCGGCGTAACGGACGGCGAAGGCGCCACGGTGGGCGTGGTCGGGCAGGGCGGTCAGCTCTACGCACGCATCAAGCCGGACACCCGCCAGTTGCTGATCAATTGGGGCAGCAAAGCGCACCAGCAGTGTGCGTTGGTCATTCCACCGGGCCCGGGCGAGGGCCAGCAGTTGCAGCAGCTGGACGCCGTGTGTGCGGCAGGCAAACAGGTCGCTGACCGCGTGCGGCCCAACACTATGCAAAAGGTACCGTTATGAACATCAGGGCTTTGATCAACTCGGGATTGGCAGTTATGGCGTTGTGGGCTGCAGCCAACACGGCCATGGCGGTAACCTGCACCTACATGAATGGCATCCAGCCAGCGAATGGCTCCATGCCGTTGCAAATATCGGCGATCACCGTCGGGCGCGATGTGCCGGTAGGCGCCGAAGTTTATCGACAGAAGTTCAGCATGGCCGCGGGCCAGGCGGTAAAGCTGGAGTGCCTGTATGCCCCATATGAACAGTCGACCGAGTTTACGGTTGATTCGGGCTATGGCCTGGCCAACGTCACCAGCGGGGTGTATGCCAACAAAGTCTACAGAACCAGCATTCAAGGACTAGGGGTCGCCTTCACTAGCACGGGCGGCCCTCTGCCAAGGGCAACGAGCAAAATTTGGACCTCGTGTACGCCGGGCTGGCGGTGCCTGGTCCCGTTTGACGGACCTTCCAATTTTGAATTGATATTAATCAAACTGGGCGATGTGGCACCGGGTGTATTGGTGGGTAATACGTTGCCGACCGTGAGCCTATTTGGCAGTTTTGGCGACGCCAGAATGCTGGGCTTCAAAATGGGTATCTCCGGCACTATCCAGATTGTCTCGCGCACCTGCAGCACGCCGGATGTGAACGTCCCTATGGGTACACATCAGACCAAGACATTTACGGGAGTCAACACTGCCAGCGCCTGGGTCGATTTTGCCATTCGATTAAATGATTGCCCGGCGTTTACGGGGACCTTCAGGACCACAGGTCCCGGTTGGATTTCCCAGAGCGGCAATTCACCCTCCGGCAGCAGCACGCCTGGCACCGTGGTCAATAACACCCTGCAATATCGCGTCGACCCGTCGCGGACTGCGATCAACGGCGGCAATGGCGTGCTGAGCCTCGACTCTACAACGGGCGGCAGTGCACCTGCCGCCACAGGCGTAGGTGTGCAGGTCGCAACCCCTAACGGAATCGGCTTGCCTTTAGCGACGAATCAAAACAGTGGCCTGGCCCTGCGAGCGACCGAGGGCAGCTATTCAATCCCGTTGCGCGCACGTTATCTGCAAACCCAGTCCAAGGTCACGCCGGGGCCGGCCAACGCGTCGGCAACGTTTACGATTATTTATCAGTGATGGAGTACGTAAGACTAATCGCGAGGATGCGAAAGATGCCAAATAAAGCACTCAGGATTCTGATCGCAGATGACCAGCATTTCTCCCGGTTGAGGATCGAGCGTGCCCTGAACCATCTGGGTTACTACCGGATTGCGCCGATGCACCGGCTGGAGGAGGTATTAAGCGCGCTGGAGTATGACTGCGAACCCTTGGACCTGCTGATCATCAACGCTTCACTGGTGAAAGGCGTGAAATTTGATCTGTTTTCGTTCTGCATGGACAACCCGTACGTGCGTTACGCAATGATCTACGATGAAAGGCAATCGGGTATCCCGGCGTTTCTGGTGTGCCGTCAGGACAAGGTATTGATCAGTGCATTGCCGTTGCCGGACCTCGACACGCTCACCCAGCTCATGGCCAGGGTTGATCCCAGCCTTGTGGCCACTGCACGCAACAGAGAAGTGGGGGTGTAGCTTCACGGTGGCTCACCGGTTGTTGCGAATGCCATCGCCCATGCGCGATGATCTGGCACTGTCAGCGCCTGGAGTACAGTGATGCAATCGCTACCCATACCGCTCTCCATCAAGGGTGTGTTACTTGAGCTGCGCCCGCTGGAAACCGGGGATTTCGAGGCCCTGTATGGCGTCGCCTGCGACCCGTTGATCTGGGCCCAGCACCCCAGCCCCACGCGCTACCAGGAACCGGTGTTTCGCGAATGGTTCGAGCAGGCGCTGGCATCCCCCAGCGTACTGGTGGTAATCGACCTTGAGAGCAACAGGGTGGTGGGCAGCTCTCGTTACTACGACTTCAGTGAGCCGCAAACTGAGGTGGCCATCGGTTACACGTTTCTGGCCCGTGAAAAATGGGGCGGCGGGGCCAATGGCGAGCTTAAGCAACTGATGCTCAAGCACGCCTTTCAGTGGGTCGATACCGTATGGTTCCACGTCGGCACCGACAACATTCGCTCGCAACGGGCAATGGAGAAAATCGGCGGGCAGCTTTCGCATACTTCGGTAAAAACGTTCGCTGGGCGTTCGCAAGAGAATCGTTTTTATAAAGTTGAGCGAGCTGCATTTGAGCGAGCCGAAACAGGCAGCTGAAACCAAAACCTGACGCCAGCCTAAATGGCAGGGCCTTTGAGCTCGATCCGATTATCATCCGGGTCATTGAAATAGATCGACCAACCTGTCCCGTCTGCGCCATAGCGCTTCTGCGCCTTTTCCGCAAACACACCCGCCTCAGCCAAGTGGTTGAGAATCGCGGATTCATCAAAAGGCTCAACCCTCAGGCAGACGTGATCGACATTATGCCTTTGCTTGCCCGCCGGCTCCCCACCTTCACGACCGATCGACCCGTTCACATCGACCAGGTCAATCAGGGACGTCCCGGCACTCAGGTGGATCATGCCGAGGTCGTCACGGCGCTTTTTGACCTCACAGCCCAGTACCGAGGTGTAAAACGCCAGGCTGCGGGTGATGTCTTTCACGCGTAAAACGACATGATCTATATGTTGGATTGAAAAGGTGCGCATTGCGATCATTCCTGTTTGATCATTGGTTTTGGTGTCGCCAAAGTCTTCAACTTAGCTGATTCTGGAAAACGAGTGCTGCATTTAACCCGTGGCATCGGCCCAGGACAGTCAGCCAACCCGCTTGGTGCAATGCCAGGTTGGCTGCGTAGATCACTGATCTGACAAGGTTTTTCAGCTCAGGATGAGCACGATAAAGGTGCGCCTCGACCTTGCATCCAAGCGCCGGGGTCTATATATTCCCAACCCTGCAACACCGCGCTACCGCCCGAATGGCGAAACTGGTAGACGCATGGGACTTAAAATCCCCCGCTCGTAAGGGCGTCCCGGTTCGATTCCGGGTTCGGGCACCATAGATATCAAGGGCTTGCATGATTTTTCATGCGAGCCCTTTTTCGTTTGTGCTCCCCCAAATTAGAAAACTCCACCGCTCGTTTTGTCGGCATGACCTGTTTGCCGATCCTTTTGCGTGTGTATCCCTCCTGACATTCCCCTGATCCTTCGCGACCTTTGCTTTTACTCAGAGCAAAGCGGCAACGCGTTGATTCTTTGTTCGGTTTTTGTAACAGATTGTTTGCGGCAGGCGCAGAAACCTATAAAGTTAACCTTTCGGTCAGCTTTGCACTGTCAACTCCAGCCTTTTGTTTCCAGCGAAAGCGCTCCTGCAAGGATCGAGACCCCCAGAACATAACTAAAAGGGCGGACCCATAACCGCCCAGAGGATGATCCATGTCCAACCGTGATATTTCCCGGCGCTCGTTCCTTCAGGGCGGGCTGGTGGCGGGTGTGAGCGTGACGCTTACACCGCTCAGCACCCAGGCGCTGGCTGCCTTGATGGAAAACAGCGTGACCGTGCCGTCCGAGCAGTGGCTGGGCAACAACGGCAAGGCGCGCTCGCGTAACGACGCCTTGTCCAAGGTCTGCGGGAGCAAGGTCTTTGCCCGCGACATCCGCGCCAAGGACATGCCGGGCTGGCCACAGCAGCAGGGCCACGCCATGTTGCTGAAAACAACCAAGGCCGATCGCATCTACGCCGGCTACGATCTGTCGTGGCTCGGTGCCGACTTGCAGCCTGACCGCATTGTGACCGCCGCCGACCTGGACAAGGACGGTATCGTCTTCCCGGAAGAACACGCGCCGGATCCACTGCTGCCGGAAGGCAAGGTGCCGATGTTCATCGGTCACCCTGTGGCGATCCTGATCTGGAACGACTTCGAGCGTTTCCGCCAGGCCAAGGCCAAACTCAAATTCAATGACAAAGCCATCCGTTACGGCGCCCAGGTGCCGTACTACGAACGTGACCCATACGGCAGCTTTCGCTACGTGCGCGTCGGCGGTGCGACCTCGGCGGACGAGGATGAATTCGCCAGCCTCAAGGATTCGATCCTGTTCCCCATGCTGAAAAACCGTCGCCCGGTGTGGAATTCCCAGCCGGACCTGCACGGCAACCTGACCGAGCGCGGGCTGTTTTACGCCGACCGGATGCAGCAGCAAATCGACGCGCCGCCCGACAACTGGCTGGTGTTCGACGAGCGCTACAAAACCCCGTCAATCGAACCGGCGGCGATGGAACCGGACAACGGCAACGGCTGGTACGACCCGGCCACCAAAACCTTGCACTTTGTCGTCGCGACTCAGTGCCCTCTGGAAGCCGCCACCGAAACCGCAAAAATGATCGCGCCATCGCGCTTCGGCCTGGCGAACCTGAACATGCACCCGGGCTACACCGTCGGTTACGGTTCCAAGGACCACAACATTTTTGTCTACTACGCAGCCCTCGCCGCGTTGTATGGCGCCGGTGTCCCGGTGCGCCTGGCCAACGACCGCTATGAGCAGTTCCAGAGTGGCATCAAGCGTCACCCGTTCGACATCCGCTACCAATTGGCGGTGGACAAGAACGATCACAGTTTCCAGATTTTTCGCGCCGAGATGAACGTCGATGGCGGCGGGCGGATCAACTACAGCCCTTCGGTGGCGGCGGTTGGCGCCACGGCAGCGCAGTCGATCTACTACATGCCGCAGAACGATTTGCAGGTCACGGCCTACCATTCCCGCGCGGTTGAAGCGGGTTCGATGCGCGGTTACGGCACCCTGCAGAGCATGGCCTCGACCGAGATGATGGTCGACGAAATCGCCGGGCGTCTGGGCATCGACGCCATCGACCTGCGCAAGAAAAACGCCATGCTCTCGGGCATGAAAAACACCCAGGGCGCGGTGCCGGCCGGGGCGTTGCGCTTACACGAGATTCTCGACAAAGCGGCTGCCCACGACGTCTGGAAAAACCGCGACCAAATCAAAAAGACGCGCGAAGCCGCTGACCCGGATAACTGGTATGGCGTGGGTTTTGCCATCTGCCAGAAAGACTTCGGCACCGGTTCCGAGGCGCCGATGGCCAGCATCGAATTCACCGCCGAAGGCCACGTGACGTTGCGCCATATCGGCATTGAAATCGGCACCGGCATGTCCACCTCGCAAGCGCTGGTGGTGGCGGATTTCATCGGCATTCCGGCCACGCAAGTGAAGACCGGCGAAACCGAATGGGAAGAGTTGCAACTGATCACGGGCGGCAACCCTTACGTCATGAGCCAGGCCGAGCAGGATGGTTTTTTGCGCAACCCACGTTGGGTCGGCAAACTGGCGTCGGCCTCGTCGGCGACCAATTCTGCGTATTACTTCAGCCACGCCACCCGTGAAGCCTCTCGGGTGCTGTTCAACCACGGCCTGTGGCCGGCGGCGTTGCAGATCTGGGGCCAAGGCCCTTACGGCGGCCAGGCCAACCCGTATGTGGTGCGCCGCGAAGACGCGCATTGGGTGGACGGCAAACTTACCGCCAACGGCATGCAGCCGCTGAGCTTTGCGCAATTGGCCAAACACGCCCATGAAAAAGGCCTGGTGACCGGCGCTACCGTGCACGGCTTTAACCGCTGGAGCTGGGCCGAGGCCGATTACAGCATCGACGGCGTGCGTGAACGCCTGCCGCTCGACGGCCTGGCCGTGAAGTACGGCGACGGCGCGCCGAAGGCGAAACAGGCGCAAATGACCAGCAACGGTTTCCACCTGCTGGATCGCCAGAACGTCCACTACCCGGACACCCAGTTGAACAACGCGGCGGTGACTTACTACAGCCCGGTCGCGACGCTGGTGGAATTGAAAGTGAACAAGGGCTCCGCCGACGTGCAAGTGCTCAACCATCACTCGTGGGTCGAGTGCGGTCGGGTGCTGGTGGAAGAGCTGGTCAAGGGTCAGCTCGAAGGCGGGATCGCCATGGGCATTGGCCATGCGTTGATGGAAGAGACGCCGCTGTACGAAGGCGGGCCGGGGGAGGGTGACTGGAATTTCAACCGTTACCGTTTGCCGATGGCCCGCCACGTTGCGGTGTGGAACCAGACGGCCGAAATCCTGGCGCCGCTGTCGCCGAGCGACCCGTCCAAGGGCATTGCCGAAGTGGTGATGATCCCGATTGTCGGCGCCATCGGTAACGCCGTGGCCCACGCCATCGGCAAACGTGTCCGCGACCTGCCCATCACTTCTGCGCGCATCAAGGAGGCCCTCAATGGCTAACCGTCCGTTTCAACTGACCCTCAACGGTCAATCCGTCGGCCCGGTGGACATCCCTGATGACCTGCCGATGATCGATTACCTGCACGAATACAAAAATCTCACCGGCTCGCGCCTCGGCTGCGGCCAGGGCATTTGCCACGCCTGTGTGGTGATCGTCGACAACCCGGACGGCACCAGCGAAGAAGTACGCACCTGCATCACGGGGGCACACTATTTCGAAGGCAAAAAAGTCCGCACCATCGAAGGCCACGCAACCCGCGACGATCAGGGTAAAGTCACTGAGCTGAACCCGATCCAGCAGCGTTTTGTCGATGAATTCGCCTTCCAGTGCAGCTACTGCGCGCCGGGGTTCGTGAATGCCGCGACCGTGCTGGTCGAGAAGCTGCAGCGTCAGCCCATCGTCAAAAGCCAGCTGGAAAAAGTCATTGAGGACAGCCTCGGCCACCACATCTGCCGCTGCACCGGCTACGTGCGTTACTACAACGCGACCCGCAACGTGCTGACCGATCTCGGCCTGGTCAAGGAGGGTTAAGCATGAAGCAACTACTTTCCCGTCTTGCGCTGGCGGTTGGCCTGGCCGCGCCGGTGGTGTTGGCGCACGCGGACGATCAAGTCAAACGCGGCGAATACCTCGCCCGCGCCGCTGACTGCATGGCCTGCCACACCGCACCGGGTGGCGCACCGTTTGCGGGCGGTCTGCCAATCATTTCGCCGTTCGGCACCATCTATGGCACCAACATCACCCCGAGCAAAGAGCGCGGCATTGGCCTGTACACCGATGACGAATTCTTCGCCGCGCTCACTGAAGGCAAACGCCGGGACGGCGCGAATCTGTACCCGGCGATGCCGTACACCTCGTACCACTTGATGCCCCGTGCAGATTCGGACGCGATCCATGCGTACCTGAAAACCATCGAGCCTATCGAGCGTGCGGCGCCGGTTACCCGCCTGAGCTTTCCGTTCAACGTTCGTCTGGGCCTGATGGGCTGGAACATGCTCTACGGCAAGGATGTAAAACTTGCCCCGACCGAGGGCAAAAGTGAAGCATTCCAGCGTGGCCAATACATGGTCGAGGTGCTCGGCCACTGCGGCGAATGCCACACGCCTCGGGGCTTGCCCGGCGCAATGCAGCAGGATAAACGCCTGACCGGCGGCCTGCTCAATGGCTATCTGGCACCCAGCCTGTTGGCCAATGACCTGGCCGCTCGCGGCTGGAATCATCAGGACCTGAGCACGTTCCTCAAGCACGGCATGAGTGCCCAGGGCACGATGTTCAATGAGATGTTCCCGGTGTTCCACAACAGCACCCAGGGCCTGAGCGATCCGGACCTGGCCGCCATGGCGACTTTCCTGCTGGGCGATCAACCGCCGGTGGCCAAGGTGCTGAGCGAGACGTCGCTGGACGCCATGAGCCCAAGCGCCCAACGCGGCCGCCAGGACTATCTGAACGTCTGCGCCGGTTGCCACGCGCCGAACGGCGAGGGCAAGCCGCACATCGCGGTGGCCATGCGCGGCAACACCACGCTGCGCCTGGAAGACCCGCGCAACCTGCTGCGGGTGATCGAGGACGGCATCGGCGAGCAGCAATTCACCGGGTTCGAGCGCATGCAACCGATGCCGGGCTTTGCCGACAAGCTCAATCACCAACAGCTGACCGACCTGCTCAACTATCTGCGCCAGGGTTGGGGTGGCCAGTCGAGGGAGCTGGCGGTCAGCGACGTGCAGAAGTTGCAGGCCGATGCACCGCCAGCCGAGCACAAGGCGCACTGACATCTAGCATCTGCTGCAGGATCCCGATGGGAACCGGGTTAATCTGTTTTCAACGCCTGAACAGCTCAGACAAATGGCTGCCCACTGAAACCGCGTGGCAGGCGCTGCAGCCCAGGCAAGTCGGTGAGGCGTTGCGTCCAGGCACTGCGCCAGTCAACGGCAGTATGGGTTTTGGCTTTGCGCGCGGAGCGGCGGGCAGCGTTGCGCTGGGTGCGGCGCGCTTCTTTGTAGGCGTCGGTATTGCGGCAGGTGCGGCATTTGACTCGGTTCAGCTCGGTGCTGGAGGTGAGGTTGGTGCCGTGATGGCCGCAAGCCAGATGCCCGGCGACCTTGAAGTGAGTGACCATGTAAGCGTCTCCTTCTTATGGGGGTACGCGCGGCCATAAAGCAGCGGCGGCGCGTGGGCAGGGCGCGGGCAAACAACCCCGCACCCTCAGGGTTGTGACCTCGCAGGCGGCGCGGCGTTCGGTTTTATTCCGGGGGCAGTTCACGTTACCCTGCGGTGCCAACAATCATGAAAAGGAGTGAGTGATGAGCGTCGAAACCTTGCCGCTGGAAGGCAGTTGTCGTTGTAACCGGGTGCGTTTCAGTGTGAGTTTGCCGCCGGTAATCACCATGGCGTGCCATTGCAACGGCTGCCAGAAGATGACCGCCAGTGCGTTTTCCCTTAGCGCGTTGATTCCGGCCGCAGGCTTCACCGTGACCCAGGGTTGCCCGGTGATAGGTGGCTTGCACGGCGTGGACCGCCATTATTGCTGCCCGCACTGCATGAGCTGGCTGTTTACGCGCCCCCATGGCATCGATGAGTTCGTCAATGTGCGCGCAACCTTGCTGGATAACGCCCGCGACTATGTGCCGTTCATGGAAACCTGGACCAGCGAAAAACTGCCTTGGGCCGCGACGCCGGCGCTCGAAAGCTTCGCGCAACTGCCCGAGCCGCAGGACTTCCCGCGCTTGATGCAGGCTTACGCCACCTTCAGTGCCCGCTGAGTTCAATCAATCAGGGCCAGCAAGTCGGTATCACCGACGTCCACGCCCGCCTGGGTCAGCAACGTGGTTGCCTGGCCTCGGTGGTGGGTCTGGTGGTTGAAAAAATGCACCAGCAGCGCGAAGAACGGCTTGTGGTTCGCCACGCCGCGCATGTTGTGGTACTGCAGGCGCTGGTCCAGATCGGGCTCGCGCAGGCTGTTGGCCCAGTCGATGATCAGTTGGTCCAGCCAGGTGCGGCGGGCCGCCAGCTCGCGCAGGTTGGCGAAAGCCAGTTGCTTCAAGTCAGAGGGCGTGGCAATCGACGTTAATGGCGCCAGCCGGGCAAAGCCTGTCGGATGCTCGGCAAATCGCTTGAGCCACACCGTGTCCCCCAGCGTCAGGTGATTGAGTGTGCCGAGGATCGAGCCGAAGAACGCCTGCCGGTCCGTGGTCAGCTCTGCGTCGGTAAGCTGGCTGGCGGCGGCATAGACTTTGCGGTTCATCCACTGGTTGTAGTCAGCCATCAACACTATGTGCTCAAGACGGTTCACAAGGTTTCTCCTTCAACGTGGTGAGGCCATCATAAGGCGTGCCCGCTCGGCGGTCTTGGTGTTCCTGCGCAGGCGGGCTATGGTTGTTGAACGCCAATATTACGCTGCGGGAGAGTGACACCATGAATACCGGCAATTTACTGGAACAACTGCTGCGTGCCAGCCAGCAAGGCGGCGGCTCAGGCGGTGCGCAGGGCGGTGGGCTCGGCGGCCTGGGTGGTTTGCTGGGCGGCCTGTTGAACAGCTCCGCCAGCGGCACCAAC
The DNA here is from genome assembly GCF_014268205.2 of Pseudomonas sp. OE 28.3. Lineage (NCBI taxonomy): Bacteria > Pseudomonadati > Pseudomonadota > Gammaproteobacteria > Pseudomonadales > Pseudomonadaceae > Pseudomonas > Pseudomonas sp. OE 28.3. Next base: position 3,517,919 of record NZ_CP077082.1, on the reverse strand, counting down.
GCTTCGGCAGGCGGTGGGCTGGGTGGTTTATTAGGTGGCCTGGGCGGATTGTTGGGCGGTGCACCTGCAGGTGGCACCCCCCAAACGCGCTCCGGTGGGATGAACTACGCAGCATTGGCCTCCTTGGGCATGGCGGCTTTCCAGGCGTACCAGGCCTGGCAACGCCAGCAGGCCAGCGCACCGCAGCGAGCCATCCAGACGGTTGACCAGCTTGATGGTCCGGAAGCTGAAGCTCATAGCCATGCGGTGTTACGCGCTCTGATTGCGGCAGCGAAGGCCGACGGCAGTATCGATGACAACGAGAAGCAAATGATCTCAGCCGAGATAGGCCGCCATACCGACGACCCTCAATTGCAGCAGTGGCTCGACGAAGAAGTCGCCAAGCCGCTGAACGCCGCCGATTTTGCCGAATATGCCGGTGACGGGGCGATGGCGGCCGAGGTCTACCTGGCCAGCGTGATGCTGGTTAATGACCAGGCGCCGAAGGAGCGCAGCTATCTAGACGAACTGGCGGCGCAGTTGCGACTCGAACCAGAGTTGCAACTACACCTGGAGCAGCAAGCTAAAAAACCTTAAAAACGCACGGTCGCGCCGGTGGTCAACCATTGGTTGTGATCACCGGTGAGGCTCTGCCCGACCACCACATCCACATCCACCAGTTTGCCCACATGGAACCGCGGCCCGGCCTGCCAAGCCTGGTCGCCGCCTTCCTGGCCGTAGCGCTCCCCGATCAGCGTGAGCGCGTCTGCCAACTGGTACTCAAAGCCTGCGCCCCACGTCAGGCGGTGGTTTTGTTCACCGCCGTTGTAGGCATGGGTCCAGCCGCCATTGAGGCTCAGGCGCAATGCCTGCACCGGTTGCCAGGTCAACGGTACATTAAAGTCCGCGCCGTCGAATGCATGCTGGCGGTCCAGGGCAAAGTGGCTGGTGGCAGACACCGCGATTTGCAGCCCCAACGCCTCCTGCGACCACACTTGGGCCTTTACCTGCGGGCTGATTTGCGTCTCGGCATCCCCCGCATTGCTGGCGCGCGACAGTGCTGCACTCCATTCCACGGCAGGTAGCGCGCTGAAGGTACACGCCGGGTTAAGCGTCTGGTTATGAATGTTGCCTTGATGCCGGTTGGCGGTGTACCAGGCGTCGACGCTGCACTCGCCCGGATCGTTGATCCCGCCGTCGTCGACCACATAGGAACCGCCGGCCGCCTGGGCTTTTGAAAACAGCGCGATCAGTAAAATAAGGCCCAGTGTGGTGCCGATAAAGATCAGGTTACGTTGCAGCGCGCGGCGCTTGGCCGGTGGCAGCAACAGCAGGGTGTGGCGAGCGCCGCGATAATGGCGCGCGCGATATTTGGCAAACCCGTCGTGACGGTCAGGGCTGTGTTTTTTGTGCATGATGCACCTCTCTTGAATTCAGCTTTCTACGGTCAGCACCGAAATGCCGCTGGCTTTGGCCTGGCAGACCAGCTCCGAGGTGTCGTCACCACCCGGCAGGGCGATGATCACGTCGGGGCGGCTGTCGGCGAGCATGAAATGGTTGCGCTGGCGTTCCGCCTGCTTGCCGTGGCGTTGCCAATTGGGCGGGTAGCGCACCACGTCGATGCTCATTTCCCGCGCCCATTCCTCGATGTCGCTGCCCAGGAACTGGTTGCCGCCGTGTATCAATACCTGCACCGGGCGCAAGCGGTGGTAGGCGTCCAGCACTTGGCGGGTCTTTTTGGTGTCGGCGTAATGACGACCTGCACAGATCAGGATGCGCATAGTCAGGGTCCTTGTGATGCACGGTGGCGATCGGGCGACCGCCACCGTTTAAACGGCGGGGGTGATCAGTACCACTGCTTGAAGCGGCGGATGTAGATCGTTTTCATCAGTTGGGCCACGCAGCAGTAGGCGAGCAGGGTACCGACCAGCCATGGGAAGTACGCCAGCGGCAGCGGCTCCAGGCCGACCAGGGTGCCCAGCGGCGAGAACGGCACGTAGATCCCCAGGCAGATGACGATAGTGGTCATCATCAACACCGGCCAGGCAGCCGTGCTCTGGAAGAACGGGATCTTGCGGGTGCGCAACATATGCACCACCAGGGTTTGCGAGAGCAGGCCCTCGATAAACCAGCCGGACTGGAACAGCGTCTGCATTTCTACGCTGTTGGCGCTGAACACGTACCACATCAGCGCAAAGGTGGTGATGTCGAAGATCGACGAGGTCGGCCCGATCCAGATCATGAAGCGGCCGATGTTTTTCGCATCCCACTTGCGCGGTTTGGCCAGGTATTCCTTGTCCATCTTGTCCCACGGCAAGGCCAGCTGGGAGATGTCGTACATCAGGTTTTGCAGCAGCAGGTGAATCGCCAGCATCGGCATGAACGGGATAAACGCACTGGCCACCAGCACCGAGAACACGTTGCCGAAGTTGGAGCTGGCGGTCATGTTCAGGTACTTCATGATGTTGCCGAAGGTTTCGCGGCCCTTGAGCACGCCTTCTTCGAGCACCATCAGGCTCTTTTCCAGCAGGATGATATCGGCCGATTCCTTGGCGATATCGGTGCCGCTGTCCACCGAGATACCCACGTCGGCATCACGCAGCGCCGGGGCATCGTTGATGCCGTCGCCGAGGAAGCCCACGGTGTGGCCGTTGGCTTGCAAGGCTTTGAGTACGCGGGACTTCTGCAGTGGCGTGAGCTTGGCAAACACTGTGCGTTCTTCGACGCGGCGCAGCAGGGTGGCGTCGTCCATCGCTTCGATTTCCACACCCAGCAGCGGCTGGCCGGGTTCGAGGCCGACCTGGCGGCAGATCTTGCTGGTGACCACGGCGTTGTCGCCGGTCAGTACCTTTACGGCTACGCCGATTTGTTGCAGTGCGGCAATCGCCGGGCCTGCGGTTTCCTTGGGTGGATCAAGGAAGGTCAGGAAACCCTGGATCACCAGGTTGCGCTCATCGGCCGTGGTGTACTGCTGGCGCGCCATGGATTTAGGGATATTGCGCGTCGCCACCACCAAGACGCGGAAGCCGTCTTCGTTGTAGTCGTTGGCCAATGCCAACAGTTCTTCACGACGTTGATCATCCAGCGGCACGGCGGTGCCACCTTCAAGCATGTGCGTGGAGATGCTCAACATCTCTTCCACGGCGCCCTTGCACACCAGCAACTGGTCGCCGGCCGTGTCGCGTACCACAATCGACAAGCGACGGCGTACGAAGTCGAACGGCAGTTCATCGACCTTGCTGTAGGCCAGTGGCAACTGGAACTTGGGGTTCTGCTCCGAGAACTGCACCACGGCCTGGTCCATCAGGTTCTTCATGCCGCTCTGGTGGAAGCTGTTGAGCCAGGCCAGGGACAGCACCGCGTCATCACGCTGGCCGAAGGCGTTGACGTGATGCTCGAGGATGATCTTGTCCTGGGTCAGCGTGCCGGTCTTGTCGGTGCACAACACGTCCATCGAACCGAAGTTCTGGATCGCATTGAGGCGCTTGACCACCACTTTGCGCTTGGCCATGGCGGTAGCCCCCTTGGCCAGGTTGGCGCTGACGATCATCGGCAGCATTTCCGGGGTCAGGCCCACGGCCACCGCCAGGGCAAACAGGAACGCATCGCCCCAGTCACCCTTGGAGAAGCCATTGAGGAAGAACACGATCGGCACCATCACCAGCATGAAGCGGATCAACAGCCAGCTGACGCTGTTCACCCCACGGTCGAAGGCGGTTTGCACGCGGGAGCCGACAATTGCCTTGGCCAGGGAGCCGAAGTAAGTGCGCGGCCCGGTAGCGACCACCACGGCCTTGGCGCGGCCGCTGACCACGTTGGTGCCCATGAAGCAGATGTTCGGCAGGTCCAGCAGGTTGCCTTGGTCGGCCGCCAGTGTAGAGGCGGATTTTTGCGTGACATCGCCCAGGGTGTCGTACTTCTCTACCGGCAAGGCTTCGCCGGTCAGCACGGCCTGGCTGATAAACAGGTCGCGGGATTCGATCAGGCGGATATCGGCCGGAATCATGTCGCCGGCAGACAGCTGCACGATGTCACCGGCGACCAGGTCGCGCATCGGCACTTCGCGCAGGATCGGCTGGCTGCCGACTTGCTCGCGGCGCAATACGGTGGCGGTGGTGCGCACCATGGCTTTGAGGGCTTCGGCGGATTTGGCCGAGCGGTGCTCCTGCCAGAAACGCAGCAGGCTGCTGAGCAGCACCATGGTCATGATGATGATGACCTTGGTCAAATCCACTTCTTCACCGGCCTGCAATGGTAACCAGTAGTCAGTGACAAAGCTGATCCCGGCGAGCGTCAGCAGTACATAGATAAACGGGTTGTTCAGTGCCTGCAGGAACTGGACGATGGCGTGAGGCGGCTTGTCGTGGGCCACTTCGTTGTAGCCTTCGCGTTGCAGACGTGCCGAGGCGTCCAGTTCGGTCAGGCCGTCCTGGGTGGCACGCACATTGGCGAGGGTGGCCGACAGGCCGTTCTGGGCTTCACGGGCGGCACGCATCGACAGTTTGGTGTCGGTGTCGGTGCCATTCTTTTTGTGCAGAGGCGTGTTTTTTACGGCGCTCATTATCTGTACTCCTGTCGCCAATTCTCGACAAAACATACCCGGTACTTACCTGAATACAGGCGAGCGAAAGCATGCCGAGCCGCGGACTTCGCGATCGGTTTAAATAGGGTGTTCACATAACTTCTACAGCGCCCGCCAAGTGCGCGTTAGTTAACTGGCGCGCAGCGGGCTACTACTGGATGTGTTCATAACGAACTCCAGAATAATTATCAGGAAGTTGCTGTTCCCAGCTGGTTTAAGCGGCGCGATTGCTCAGGTAAAAACCGAGCAACAGGCTGGCTTGAGCCAGGGTGGAAACCTGAGGTCTCTGCGGGTCTTGAGGGTCGGCGTGGTCCCAGTGCTGCAGCAATTGGCCGCTGGCAGGGCAGACACGCCAGTGCGCCAGCGGGGGAGCTGGGCGCAGCTGATCTTTACTGGCTAGGGGAGAGGGTGCAGCAAAGGCCGAGCGGGTAGGTGAAAAGCCAGCGGGCTCGCGGCACAGCTTGGCGCGCAGGGCTGCGGCTAGCGTGCGAATGTCAGGCAAAACAATCAGTTGAAAGGTCATAACACACCTCGGGACCGGACGGGCGACCGGTGAGGCAGTTACGGTGGAGCATCAAGCTCTAGCGCAGCTTACCGGACCTGGAAGGCGAGTCCTGTCATATTCTGGGTTTGGCGCCCGATGCCCGCGTGAACGGTGCTCGGACAGCGACTAGATACTGTGTCCATTGGCTTCTTTTGTGAGGTTTAAAAAAGGCCCCAGTTGTGGGCAGGGGCAATCTACTTAGCTGGTTGCAAAATGTCAACGCAGGATGAGTTAAATTACCCTGTGTTCAGAGTTCATTCAGATAAGAGGCGCAGACAAGTTTCACCTTATATAACTTCATATGCCTTGCGCGGCTAGAACTGCCAGATAAATCAATACCACACCACAGGCGCCATAACTGATGCGTTGCCATAACGCTGAGGCGTTCTTGCGCAGCAGGTTGACCAACGCTGCAATCAGAAAGCAGGACAACACCGAGGCCAGCATAAAGCCTGCAAAAAACATCAGCGTTTGCCCATGGCTGGGCGCAGCCCCGACGATGCCGGACAAGGCGCTGCCCAGCGCGCCCCAATAGACGATGTTTTTCGGGTTAGCCAGTGAAATCGCCGCGCCCACCGCCAGCGCATTTTTCCCGGAGCTGGCGGGCGCGTCGCTCGCCTCGGGCAAGCGCCAGGCATCAATCAAGCTGCGGATACCCAGCCAGGCCAGGTACAGCGCGCAGACCACCGTGAGCGGCACACGCACCGCGTCATGCTGGATCAGCAGGGCGATGCCGGTAAGGCCGATCACTGCCCACACCGCATCGCCTACCAGCGAGCCGATCTGCACCAGCAAGGCCGGGGTAAAACCGTGCAGCAGGCCCCGGCGCAGCGTCTCTGCCAGCACGGCGCCGGGCGAGAGGCAAAACACAAAACCGAATGCTAGCGCGTAAAAGAAGATCGTCAACATGCCCGCGTTCCTTCAAGAGAGGGCGGGCAGTGTGGCGGCAGGTGGGGCAGGCGTCTTGAACCAGATTGCGCTTCAGCGTTTAAACAACACGCTTTGATAGCGGCCGGGCGTGATGCCATAGGCGGCGCGAAAATGCCGGTTGAGGTGGCTTTGGTCAGCAAAGCCCAGGTCATGGGCGACTTCGCTGGCCGCTATGCCATTGCGCAACAAGCCTTTGGCGCGGCGGGTGCGCAGTTGCATCGCCCATTGCCGCGGGCTGAGCCCGGTTTCCTTCTGGAAGGCGCGCAGCAGGTGAAATTTGGACAATCCCAGTTCATCGCCGAGGTGGTCCAGGGGCAACACTTGATGCAAGTGCGCAGCGAGCAATTCCTGGGCGCGGCTGATCATGCTTTTGCCCGTTGCTGTGCTGCCGGGTACACGCACACCACTGACGCCGACCACCTCACCCAGTAGCAACACCAAGGCTTCCTCATTGAGATCGCGGACCAATGCATCGGTACTCAAGGCACCTTTCACCGCCGCAGCCAGGCGCTGCGCCAGATCAGGCTGAAAGCACATCGAACGATCGAACTCCAGCTGCGCCAAACCAAGGTCAGCGGCCAATTGATCGGCTGTGGCATACAGGCTGACAAACTGCCAGGGCGCGCCTTGCGCCGCGCCACCGCCCTGGATCTGACCGGGGTTGTACAGCGTAATGCTGCCCGGCCCGGCTTTGAATTCGCGGCGGTCGAGCCAGACCTTTTCCTCACCGACCAGGTTGACGCCGATCACGCATTCATCGTGGCTATGGCGGGCAAAGGTCAGGCCGGTGCAGTCGGTGCTGCTGACTTCGTAGTTGCCCAGCCAGGCGTGGTGCAGAGTGCTCATGATTCAGCTCAGGATGCGGTTGGCACGAGCATACGCCAGCAGGGCCGCTCAAATCGACCGTTGGTTGACACGCTGCGACAGCTCATCGGCGCTTTCCTTACGCTCTGAATAGCGGTCCACCAGCTCCGGGCGATCACGCAGCAAAACGGTGAACTTCACCAACTCTTCCATCACATCCACCACGCGATCGTAAAGCGCCGATGGTTTCATGCGGTCCTGGTCATCGAACTCCATGAACGCCTTGGGCACCGAGGATTGGTTGGGGATCGTGAACATGCGCATCCAGCGCCCCAGCACGCGCAGTTGGTTGACGGTGTTGAACGATTGCGAGCCGCCGGACACCTGCATCACCGCCAGCGTTTTGCCCTGGGTCGGGCGAACGGCGCCGAGGGCCAGCGGCACCCAATCGAGCTGGGCCTTGAACACTGCCGACATCGAACCGTGGCGCTCGGGCGAGCACCACACCTGGCCTTCGGACCATTGCATCAGGTCCAGCAGCTCCTGGACTTTAGGGTGATCGATGGGCGCATCGTCGGGCAACGGCAGGCCCGAAGGGTTGAAAATTCGCGTGTCGGCTCCGAAGTGGCGCAACAGCCGCGCGGCTTCTTCCACCAGCAAGCGGCTGAATGAGCGCGGGCGTGTGGAGCCGTAAAGCAGCAGGATGCGCGGCGGGTGGCCTGGCCCGACAGGCAGCGGGCCTGCGAGGGTGCTGTTGAGGTTGGGCAGGGTGGTCATTATATTCTCCGGTTAAAGCGCTGCGATGCGGGCCAGTTCTGCCTTCAACTCGGCAGCGCTGAGTTGGGCGAAGGGCAAGGCCAGGAACGCCTTGCAACGCCTTTCGATGGTGCTGAGCGTGGCCTTGAAGGCGGCGTCTACACGGGCCTCGTCACCCTGAACATCCGACGGGTCTTCCAACCCCCAGTGCGCCTTCACCGCCGGCCCGAAATACACCGGGCAGGCTTCACCCGCAGCTTTATCGCACACGGTAATCACCACATCCGGCGGGCTGCCCTCAAAGGCCTCATTGCCCTTGCTGTACAAGCCTTCGGTACTGATGCCCGCTGCCTGCAACGTGCTCAGGCTGCGCGGCAGTACCTGGCCCTTGGGGAAACTGCCGGAGCTGATCGCCTCGAAACCTGCCGGCGCCAGGTGGTTGAACATCGCCTCGGACAAGATGCTGCGGCAGCTGTTGGCGGTACACATGAACAGGACTTTCATAGCGGTATTTCCTTCAGAGACTCAGGCGCAAGGCGAGGGCGGCGAGGGTGATCAACAGCACCGGCAAGGTCAGCACGATGCCGACCTTGAAGTAATAACCCCAAGTGATGGTGATGCCTTTGCGCGCCAGGATATGCAGCCACAGCAAGGTGGCCAGGCTGCCGATCGGGGTGATTTTGGGGCCCAGGTCGCTGCCGATCACGTTGGCGTAGATCATCGCGTCCTTGACCACGCCCACGGCATGGCTGGACTCGATCGACAGCGCGCCGATCAGCACCGTCGGCAGGTTGTTCATCGCCGACGACAACAGCGCCGTCAGCACGCCGGTGCCCATGGCCGCGCCCCACACGCCGTAGGTGGCAAAAGTGTCGAGCCAGGTCGCGAGGTAGGTGGTCAGGCCGGCGTTACGCAGGCCGTAGACCACCAGGTACATGCCCAGGGAAAAGATCACGATCTGCCACGGCGCTTCTTTCAATACTTTGCGCGTAGAGATCTTGTGGCCCTTGGCGGCGATCACCAGCAGCAATACGGCGCACACGGCGGAAATTGCACTGATGGGAATGCCCAGCGGCTCTAGCGCGAAACAACCCACCAGCAAGATACCCAGCACCCACCAGCCCGCGCGGAAGGTCGCACGATCATGGATGGCGCTGGCGGGGTCTTCCAGGTCGGCCGGGTCGTAGGCCTGGGGAATATCGCGGCGAAAGAACCACAGCAGTACCGCAAGGGTGGCGGCGACACTGACGAAGTTCACCGGCACCATTACTGCTGCGTACTCGTTGAAGCCGATCTTGAAGTAATCCGCCGAGACGATATTCACCAGGTTCGACACCACCAGCGGCAAGCTCGCGGTATCCGCGATAAACCCAGCGCCCATGACAAACGCCAGGGTGGCCGCCGGGGAAAAGCGCAAGGCCAGCAGCATCGACATGACGATGGGCGTGAGGATCAACGCGGCGCCGTCGTTGGCAAACAGCGCCGAGACCAGCGCGCCCAGCAACACCATATAGGCAAACAGCCGCCGGCCACGCCCACGGCCCCAGCGCGCCACGTGCAGAGCGGTCCAGGCAAAGAAGCCGGCCTCGTCGAGCAACAGGCTGATGATGATCAGCGCAACGAAGGTGCCGGTGGCGTTCCAGATGATGTGCCACACCACCGGAATATCCGCCAGGCTGATCACCCCGCAGGCCAGGGCCAGAATGGCGCCCATGCTTGCACTCCAGCCGACCCCAAGGCCTTTGGGCTGCCAGATGACCAGAACGATGGTGAAGATAAAAATGCCAATTGCGACAAGCATGAATAAACGCTCCGATGGCTCAGCAGCAGGTGCTGGCCCGTTGTGGTCGGTCACCCATGGCATCAAGACGCTGCGCGTCGTGGTGCAACCAGGGTTGGTTGGCTTGCAAGGTAGTGTCCAGCACTTGCGTGACCCAGGCGGGCAGTGCCGGGTTGATGCGGTAGTAGATCCATTGGCCCTGACGACGATCCAGCAGCAGCCCGCAACTGCGCAGTTGCGCCAGGTGCCGGGAGATCTTTGGCTGGCTGTCGTCCAGAGCATGGATCAGTTCGCACACGCAAAGTTCGCCTTCGCGCAGGATCAATAACGTCAAGCGGGCGCGAGTCGCGTCAGCCAGGCATTTGAACAGGGTGGGCGGTGAGAAGGGGGCCGACATGATCAGGGTCTTCTTTGTATATGGTTATCCGAATATACGAATATACATATATGTAGGTCAATTCCTGAATTCGATTGATGTGGATCAAACCCCGCTCAATCCACCACAAGTGACTGAAATTAAAATGAAACACGAATGTCCTAAAGTGCCTGCCCATTGCTGATGAAGGATGAACCCGCGTGACCCGTGCCACTCGCAACCTGCGCAAGACCCTCGATTCCGTCGCGGACAATAACGAAACCGCGGCGTTTGACCTGATGCGCGCCGTCGAAAAGCTCGGCGATGAAGTGCTGCGCCAACGCCTGCTCAACACCATTCACCGGCTCAATCAGGACGCCCATGAATTGCGTGAGGCGCGCGACTCGGTGGAGCAGGTATCGGTCAAGCTCGCCTGAGTGAGCAAGATCGTTCAAGACAACCCGCTTTAAACGCTGGCATGCTTGTCGACTGTCTGTCGATGAGCCGTCTCCATGCCCACTGCCTTACCGCATTACGCCTTCGCCCGCGGCGCTATCGCCGTTATCCCGTTATCCCTGGCCTGTGCGCCGTGGGGGCTGCTCGCCGGCTCCATGGCCATTGATGCGCAGTTTACCCCGCTGCAGGCCCAGGGCTTGTCCGCCATCGTGTTTGCCGGTGCCGCGCAGCTGGTGGCCATCGGCATGGTCAAGAGCGGCGCCAGCCTGATCTCGATCGTGCTGACCACGTTGCTGCTGACTTCCCAACATTTGCTCTACGGCATGCACATGCGCCCGACACTCTCGTCACTCAACGCCCGCTGGCGCATGAGCCTGGGCTTTCTGCTGACCGATGAGTTCTTCGCGCTGGTCAACCACTATGACCGCGAGACGTTCAATCGCTGGTATGCGCTGGGGGTGGGCCTGACGTTCTACATCGCCTGGAACCTCTTCACCCTGGCTGGCATCGTGCTTGGCAAAAGCATTCCCGGGCTTGACCAGTTGGGGTTGGAGTTTTCGATTGCCGCCACCTTTATCGCGTTGATCACACCCGTGGTGCGTGATGTGCCGACGGTTGTGTGCGTGGCGGTGTCGTTGCTGTTTTCGGTGTGGTTGAGCTTTTTGCACTGGGAGTCGGCGGTGGTGGTGTCCGGGGTGTTGGGCATGAGTGCGGGGTTTGCCTGCAAGCGGCTGGGGGTAGGGCAGAAGTGATCTACATCATGATTGTGGCCATGGGGCTGGTGGTTTTCCTTAACCGATACCTGTTTATCGAGCCGCGCCTGCCGGTACGGCTTAATCGGGGGGCGCGGGAGTTCCTGGGGTTTGCGGTGCCGGGCATGCTGACGGCGATCTGCGGGCCGATTATTTTTCTCGCTGATCACACGCTGAATTTGAGCCCGACGAATCCTTACTTGCTGGCGGGAGTCTGCGCGGTGGCCTTGATGTTTTGGACGCGTAGCGTGTTGATTACGGTGCTGTTGAGCATGGGATTGTTTTATTTGTTTCGGTGGTGCTTTTGAGAGGGGCTATGGGTGTATATCCGTTGCTGCGGTGACGGATATGTACACCAAAAGACCGCCATCGCAGCGTAGGCATCTACACAACCGGTTAACACGAAGTCTGTTGTAAGTGGGCTGTTGTGGCGAGCAGGCTTGCCCTGCGTTGGGCTGCGAAGCGGCCCCAGTAAAGGCACTGCAATTTTCCTGAAAGAACTCAGCGACTGGGTTTGGGGCTGCTTCGCAGCCCAACGCAGGCGGTGCGACGATTCGACAAGCCTGCTCGCCACAGGAGAAATTGGCTGCCTTCAAAAGTTGTGTAGATACCTATGGCCATCGCAGGCAAGCCAGCTCCCACAGGATGAGCCGGTTGCTACAGTGGAATCGGCGTTACACCACGCAGCACCAAGTCACTGATAAACCCCAGCCAATCCTGCTGATGCTCCTTATCCCCCAAGTCTTCACCCAGGAACGAACTGAGCGTGTGGCGGTTGGAGTTGTAGAAGTAGCAGAGCGAGGCAATCATCAAATACACGTGCTTGAGGTCGAGGTCCTGGCGAAACACACCTTGGGCCTGGCCGGCTTCGATGATCGGGCGCAACACGCCAACCGCTTCGCCCGACAGCCTGCGCATTTCGCCGGACTGCTGGGCATGCTTGCCCTGGTGCAGATTCTCGATGCTCAGGATCGCCACGAACTCGGGGTGCTTGACGTAGTAGCTCCAGATAAATGCCACCCGTTCACGCAAGGCTTGCACGGGGTCTCCCAGGTCCAGCTTGAGTTTGCTTTCGGCTTTATTGAACTGTTCATAGACATGTTCCAGCACACAGACGAACAGGTGTTCCTTGCTGCCGAAATAGTAATAAAGCATGCGGTCGTTGGAGTCGGCGGCCTTGGAAATAGTGTCGACGCGCCCACCGGAATAGCCGTCGCGAGTGAACACCTTGACTGCCGCCTGCAAGATACGCGCACGTGTCTGGTCGGCCTGTTGCGCTCGAATTCCGGTCTTCTTGATCGCCATCACAAAGCGCCTTGCCGCCAGTCTGGGCGCGAAATATAGCATGGGCTTTTTCGTGCCCGTTCTATGACCGACAAGTTCTGTAATAAAAACGCCATTGCGCTGGGGATTGGATCCTAGTCGGGCTATTTTGGTGCACCTCAATAAATAGAGTAGCCATGGATGAAATACCAACCCTTCAGCCGTACCCTGATTGCCACTGCGCTGGTGTTGACGGTCAACGGCGTGCAAGCCGCCTCACAGGCCCCGGTGGCCGGTGAAAACGGCATGGTGGTGACCGCCCAGCATTTGGCCACTCATGTTGGCGTGGATGTACTCAAGGCCGGCGGCAACGCGGTGGATGCGGCGGTTGCCGTGGGCTATGCGCTGGCCGTGGTGTACCCGGCAGCGGGCAACCTCGGTGGCGGCGGCTTTATGACCGTGCAGCTGGCAGATGGGCGCAAGACTTTCCTGGACTTCCGTGAAAAAGCCCCGCTGGCGGCCACTGCCGACATGTACCTGGACAAAGACGGCAAGGTGATCGACGGCCTCAGCGCCAAGGGCCACTTGGCCGTCGGCGTACCCGGCACCGTGTCCGGCATGGAAACCGCGCTGAACAAATACGGCACCCTCAAGCGCGCCCAGGTGATTGCGCCGGCGATCAAACTGGCCGAAAACGGCTTTGAACTGGAGCAGGGCGATATCGACCTGCTGCACACCGCCACCGGCGAGTTCGAAAAAGACAAAGACCTGCGCGGGATCTTCCTGCACAACGGCCAACCGATGCAGGTCGGCCAGAAACTGGTGCAGAAAGACCTGGCCAAGACCCTCAAGGAAATCTCCGCCAAGGGCACCGACGGCTTTTATAAAGGCTGGGTGGCCAAGGCGCTGGTGGATTCCAGCCAGGCCGGCAAGGGCATCATCACCCAGGCCGACCTCGACAAATACAAGACCCGCGAACTGGCGCCCATCGAGTGCGATTACCGTGGCTACCACGTGGTCTCGGCACCGCCGCCAAGCTCCGGCGGTGTGGTGATCTGCCAGATCATGAACATCCTCGAAGGTTACCCGATGGCCGACCTCGGCTATCACTCGGCCCAAGGCCTGCACTACCAGATCGAAGCGATGCGTCACGCTTACGTGGACCGTAACAGCTACCTGGGTGACCCGGATTTCGTCAAGAACCCTATCGCGCACCTGTTGGACAAGGACTACGCCGCCAAGCTGCGTGCCGCCATTGAGCCGCAGAAGGCGGGTGATTCCCAGGCGATCAAGCCGGGTGTGTCGCCCCATGAAGGCAACAACACCACGCACTATTCGATCGTCGACAAGTGGGGTAACGCGGTGTCCGTGACCTACACCCTCAACGACTGGTTCGGTGCCGGCGTGATGGCGAGCAAGACCGGGGTGATCCTCAACGATGAAATGGACGACTTCACCGTCAAGGTCGGTGTGCCGAACATGTACGGGCTGGTGCAGGGCGAAGCCAACGCCATCGCACCGGGCAAGGCGCCGCTGTCGTCGATGAGCCCGACCATCGTCACCAAGGATGGCAAGGCGGTGATGGTGGTCGGTACGCCGGGCGGCAGCCGGATCATCACCGCGACCTTGCTGACCATCCTCAATGTCATCGACTACAAGATGAACATCCAGGAAGCCGTGGACGCGCCACGCTTCCACCAGCAGTGGATGCCTGAAACCACCAACCTGGAAACCTTCGCGGTAAGCCCTGACACCCAGAAGATTCTGGAAAGCTGGGGCCACAAGTTTGCCGGCCCCCAGGATGCCAACCACTTGGCGGCGATCCTGGTGGGCGCGCCTTCGCTGGGCGGCAAGCCGGTGGGCAACAACCGTTTCTACGGGGCTAACGACCCACGCCGCAATACCGGATTGTCGCTCGGTTACTGAGGCGGGAGGTATTTATACAGGTGGTGCCTGGCACGGCTGGGCAAGCAGTTGCTCGACCGCCTCAAAGGCTATGGCGCGGCGTGCTTCCCAGTCGCCACGAATCACCAGGGCGGGTTGCTGATGCTGTTCGATCCAGTCCAGGCTGCCCTGGAAAAACACCCGGCGATCCGCCAGTTCCGGCTGGCAGCGCTGGCCGTCGGCGCTCCATTCCACGTCCTCGGGGGACAGCAACAGGTGCAGGTCGTAATGGCGGGCCAGCAACTCATCATCCAGCCACGCCGGGTAATCACCGAACAGGGTCTGGCTCCAGAGTTTGTTGGTCAGCAGGTGGGTGTCGAGGATCAGCAGGCGAGGCTGCTCGGCGCGCGCAGCGTCTTCCCAGGCCAGTTGGCCACGGGCGATGGCCGGGATGTCCGCCAGGGTAGTGTCGCGCTGGTAATGGTCGATGAAGTAGCGCACGTATTCACCCACCATCAACCCACCGAAACGGGCGTGCAGTTGCGCGGCCAGCCAGCTTTTGCCGCTGGATTCGGGGCCGGCCAGTACCACCACTTTCATGCGTGCAACGCCGGGTCGGCGCGCCATTCACGCCAGCCTTGTACGGCGATCGCGGTGAACAGTGCATACAGCGCGGCGGTAAGGTAGAGGCCTTTGTAGAGGAACAGGCCGACGAAGATCACGTCCACGGCGATCCACAGCGGCCAGCATTGCACGCGTTTTTGCGCCATCCACATTTGCGCCACCAGGCTGAAACCGGTGAGTGCGGCGTCGAGCCAGGGTTGCGCGGCATCGGTCCAGTGGGCCATGGCGGCGCCGAGCAGGCCACTGAACACGGCACCGACGGTGAGGCTGACCATGATCGCGGACCAGCCCAGGCTGGTGACCTGGCGACCCTGCGCGACCTCACCGGCGCGGGTCCACTGCCACCAGCCGTAGAGTTGCAGGGCGGCGTAGACCACTTGCAGGAGCATGTCGGAATAGAGTTTTACGTCGAAGAACACCCAGGTGTAGAGCAGCACCATCACCAGGCCGATGGGCCAGCACCAGGGGTTTTGCTTGACCGTCAGCCAGACAGCGATCACCCCCAGGGCGGCGGCGAACAATTCAAGCCCGGACATGGCGGTTCCTTGGGAGAGTGGGTGAGGGCGGTGATTGTAACCAAGATGGTGGGACGGAGGAATGCTCGTTCCCACGCTCTGCGTGGGAATGCATCCCCAGACGCTCCGCGTCAGGCCTGGACGCAGAGCGTCCGTGGCGGCGTTCCCACGCGGAGCGTGGGAACGAGCATGAGTGCTAGATCTTGAACTGGCGCAACAACCCTCCAAGCTGCTCACTCAACCCACGCAAATGCGCGCTCGCCACACTGGACTGCTCCGCCGCCAGCGCCGTGCTGTGGGACAAACCCGCCGCCTGGGTGACGTTCTGGTTGATATCCTCCACCACGTGCGCCTGTTGCAAGGTCGCGCTGGCGATCGAGGCATTCAGCCCATTGAGGTTGCGCAACGCCTGGCCAATGGCGGTGAGGCTCGCACCTGCCTGGCCAGCTTGTTCAATGGTCAGTTGCGAGGCACTGTGGCTGTCGCTGATCACTTTGACCGCCGCTTCCGAATGCCCTTGCAGGCGCTCAATCATCACCTGGATTTCGGCGGTGGATTTCTGCGTGCGCTGGGCCAACAGCCGCACTTCATCGGCGACCACGGCAAACCCGCGACCCTGTTCACCGGCACGCGCCGCCTCGATGGCGGCGTTGAGGGCCAACAAGTTGGTCTGGTCGGCAATCGAACGGATCACTTCCAGCACACCACCAATCTGTGTGCTTTCACTGGACAGCGTGCGGATCACCTCCACGGCCTGGCTGATGGTGCTGGAGAGCTGGTCGATCTGTTGCAGGCTGCCGTCGATATTCACCTGGCCCTGCTGCGCCTGGGCCTGGGCGTCGCGCATTTCGCTGGCGGCATGCTCGGCATTTTTTGCCACGTCCTGCACGCCATAGGTCACTTCGTTGATCGCGGTAGCCACCAGCTCCATCTGCTGGGATTGTTGCTGGCTACGGTCGTGGGCCTGGCTGGCATTGGTGCCCAGTTCCGTGGAAGATTGGCCCAGCGCGTTGGCACACTCCTGTAACTGGCCGACCACCTGGCGCAGCTTGGCGGTAAAGCTATTGAAGTGCTGCGACAATTGAGTGACCTCGTCGCGCCCGTGGGTGTCGAGGGTGCGGGTCAGGTCGCTTTCGCCGCTGGCAATATTGCCCATGGCATTCACTGCCGCCTGCAATGGATGCACAATGCTGCGCGCGATCAGGATCACCAACAGCGCCATCAGCAGCGCAATGCCCAGGCCGATCAACGAGGCTTTCCACACCTGGCCGGTGAATTCGGCCTGCACATCGTCCACGTACACGCCCGAGCCGATAATCCAGCCCCACGGCTCGAACAGTTGGATATACGAGGTCTTCTCCACCGGCGCGTCGGCGCCCGGTTTGGGCCAGCGATAGTTGACGATGCCGGCGCCCTTGGCCTTGGCCAGGAGCACAAATTCATTGAACACCGCAAAACCGTCCGGGTCGCGGATGGCCGAGAGGTTCTGGCCGTCGAGCTTGGGGTTGGCCGCGTGCATGATCATCACGGGCGTCAGGTCGTTGATCCAGAAGTAATCATCGTGGTCGTAGCGCAAGCCACGGACTGCGCTGAGGGCTTGCTGTTGCGCGGCCTCGCGGGTGAGAACGCCGGTTTTTTCAAGGTTCTGGTAGTAAGCCAGCACGCCGCTGGCGGTTTGCACCACGTGCTGGGTCTGCTGGCGTTTGGCCTGGTAGAGGTCGCCATGGATCTGCTTTAGCATCAACAGCCCCAAGGTTAGCAGCATCAACACGGCGACTATCAGGATCAGCCAAAGACGGCGGCTGATCGACATGCTGCGCAAACTGTTCATCGTCCTGTCACTCCGTGCTTTTTATAATTGTGTGCTGCATCGACAATTCCAGCTTGTCTGATAGGCTTTCGGCCTGTAATCGAAAAACCTGAGTACTCCCTGATTTTTCACGAAATTTTTGCGCACGGCTGGTGAAAATCCGCAGCGCATCACGATTGCACGTGGTCAGTGAACATTAAAAAGACAGACAAGGCATGCCGCAGCGCATGACCTTTGGGGGATACATGGATTTTTGGACCGCCATACAGGCATTGATTCTTGGCGTGGTGGAGGGGCTGACCGAGTTCCTGCCGATCTCCAGCACCGGGCACCAGATTATCGTCGCCGACTTGATCGGCTTCGGCGGAGAACGCTTTGAAGCGTTCAACATCATTATTCAACTGGGCGCGATCCTCGCGGTGGTCTGGGAGTTTCGGCGCAAGATCCTCGACGTGGTGATCGGCTTGCCGACCCAGCGCAACGCCCAGCGCTTTACCGTCAACCTGATTATCGCAGTGCTGCCGGCGGTGGTGTTGGGGGTGATTTTTGCCGACCTGATCAAGCATTACCTGTTTAACCCGATCACGGTGGCCACCGCGCTGGTGGTGGGCGGGGTGATCATGCTGTGGGCCGAGCGCCGCCAACATGCAGTGCACGCTGAAACGGTGGATGAGATCACCTGGAAAGACGCGCTCAAGGTCGGTGTGGCCCAGTGCCTGGCAATGATTCCAGGCACTTCGCGCTCCGGCGCGACCATTATCGGCGGCCTGTTGTTCGGCCTGTCGCGCAAGACCGCCACCGAGTTCTCGTTCTTCCTGGCCATGCCGACCATGGTCGGCGCTGCCGTGTATTCGGGCTACAAGTACCGTCACCTGTTCCAGCCCGATGACGTGCCGGTGTTTGCTATCGGCTTTGTCACCTCGTTCATCTTCGCGATGATTGCGGTCAAGGCGTTGCTCAAGTTCATCGCCAGCCACAGTTACGCGGCGTTTGCCTGGTATCGGATTGCGTTTGGCCTGGTGATCCTGGCGACCTGGCAGTTTGGCTGGATCGACTGGACGGCGGTCAAGCCATGAGCATTCAACACCCGCGCTTGAAGGCGTTCATCTTTGTTTTGCTATGCGCCGCGCCGCTGACTGGCGCGGCACTGTTGTGGCATCGCGGCGAGACGCTGATCCCGCTGGCCGCCTATGGCGTGGTCAGCGTGGTGGCGTTTTTCCTGTACTGGGGCGACAAACGCAAGGCCCAAGCCGAAGGCCCGCGCGTGCGCGAAAATATCCTGCATGCCGTGGAGCTGGCGGGCGGTTGGCCGGGGGCGCTGATTGCCCAGCAGGTGTTTCGCCACAAGACGCGCAAGGTGTCGTATCAGGTGCTATTCTGGGTGATTGTGTTGCTGCACCAAGTGTTCTGGCTGGACCAGCTGTTCCTGGGCGGCACGCTGCTCTCGGTTTTATAGTGTTGAGGTGTCTGGGATATTTCCTACGCGATTGCGGGAGGCAGCTTACCCAGACGGCCCTGTAAACCGGCAGCAGGCTCGCGTTATGCTTCGGGCACTTGAGCGCACGGGGCCCACACGAATGTCTTTTTCAGATTCATTGCTCCATCATTCGGCAACTGAGCTTGCAGCGCTGATTCAACAGCGCAAGTTTACTTCCACCGCCATCGTCAGCTTTTACCTTGCGCGTATCGAGGCGCTCAACCCCTCGGTCAACGCGCTGGTGCAGGTCTGTGCCGATACGGCGTTGGCCGATGCCTGGGCGGTTGATCGTGCTATCGCCCAAGGCGAGTATGGCGGCGTGTTGCAGGGCGTTCCCTTCACGGTCAAAGATGTTTTCGATACCCGTGGGGTAGTGTCGGCAGCGGGTCTGGTTGATCGGGCTCATTATTGTCCTCAGCACGATGCTGTTGCAGTGACGCGCATGAAAGCGGCCGGCGCCATTCTTTTGGGTAAAAGCAACTGCCCGCCGGGCGGTGGCGGTGGAGTGACCGATAACCCGGTCTACGGCGCTACCCGTAACCCCCATGCGCTGTCCCATGGCCCCGGCGGCAGCAGCGGTGGCGAAGCTGCTGCGGTGGCTGCCGGCCTTTCGCCGCTGGGACTGGGCAGCGATTCCGGTGGCAGCCTGCGCATACCGGCGCATTTTTGCGGAGTCAGTACCTTGAAGCCCACCACGGGCCGGGTGCCCAACACCGGGGTTTTCGATCACCCTGGTGGGTTGAGTGATAGCCGCAGCCAGATCGGCCCGATGGCCCGGCATGTCGAAGACTTGGACCTGGTGTTCCGGGTGATCGCCGGTGAGGATGGGCACGATTGTGGGGTGATTCCAATGCCGCTGCCGGATATGCCTCCACAGGCACTGAATGGTTTGCGCGTCGCCTGGTACAGCGAGGGCGGCATCGAACCGGTAGACACGTGTACCCAGGTCACGCTGCAGGTGGCTGCCGACCTGCTGGCAGGTGCGGGCGCCGTGGTCCGTCAGGCGTTCCCTTCGGCATTGCGTAATGCTCGCGATATTACCGAGCGCTACTGGGCAATGGGCAAAGGCTCCGGGGCACAGGCGATACAGTTGCTCTCGGATTGGGATCAGTTTCGCAGTGCCATGCTGGGGTTCATGGCGGACTACGACATTATCCTGTGCCCGGTTGACGCGGCCCCGGCGCCGCTGCTGGGCACCGCCCGGCCAGGGTTGTTCAGCCATACGCTGCCATACAGCCTGGCCGGCTGGCCCTGTGTGGTGGTGCGCGCCGGTACTGCTGACTCGGGTTTGCCGGTGGGTGTACAGATCGTTGCACGGCCCTGGCACGAGCATTTGGCGCTGGCGGCGGCGATGGCCATTGAGCGCGCACTGCCGTTTGCGCGTTGAACCATCAATCCAGCTTCAGTCCCACCTGCGCGCGCTTGGGCAATTTGCTTACCACCAACTGGTGCGAGCGCTGCAACAGGCCACGCAGTTCCTCGGCGCCCAGCGGGTAGGGCGTGTTCATGATCACCCACTGCGCCCGCGCCAGGTACGGCGCGGGGTGGATGCCAGGGCGGTCCACATGGCCGAGGAACAGCTCCTTGTCGACCTTGAACGCCAGCGAGTCACCGCGCAGGTTCTGCAGGGCGAACATCTTGTTGCCGGCAATCGAGAACACGCGCACGCCGCCCCACTTGTAGTCTTCCCGCGCGCCGGGCAGGCCCAGGCAGAATGCCGCGACTTGTGCTTCGCTCATCTTCATAGCAAACGGTCTCCGCAACCCTTGAAGGCTTCTTCCAGATAGTCGATCCAGGCCCGAATCGCCGGTAACACGCCACGGCGGTGCGGGTAGACCGCCTGCAACCAGCCGCCCGGCGAAGACCATTGCGGCAGCAACTGCACCAATTGGCCGCTGGCCAGCTCCTCTTCGCAATACATCATTGGCAGCAGGGTAAAGCCCAGGCCCTGCAAGGCGCAGGCTTTGCGCACGATAAAGTCGTCGATGCCCAGGCGCGCTTCCATGGATAAGTTTTCGGTATTGCCCTGCGGGTCGATCAACCGCAAGTGCACCAGGCGATCGGCCTCAAGCGCAGCGAGTACCGGCAATTGCTTGAGATCGTCCGGGGTGTTGATTTGGCGGCCTTGCAGGAACTGCGGGCTGGCCACCAAGACTGTCTGGGCCTGGCGCAGGCGCTTGGTCACCAGCAACGGGTCTTCATCGCCCAACTCGCGCACGCGCAGGGCCACATCGATACCTTCGGCCACCAGGTCGACGCGTCGGTTGACCAGGGTCATCTCCAGCTGCACCAGTGGGTGAGCGGCGAGAAAGCCGGCAACGATGCCTGGCAACATGTGCTGCGCCATGCCCACCGGACAACTCACGCGCAGGCGCCCGCGGGGTTCGCTGGACATGCTGGCCACGGCCTCGTCGGCCATTTCCGCTTCCAGCAGCATCGCCTGGCAATGGCGCAGGTAGCGCTCGCCGACGGCAGTGAGGGTCAATTGCCGCGTGGTGCGTTGCAACAGGCGGGCGCCAAGGCGTTCTTCCAGTTCAGCGATGCGCCGCGACAGCCGTGACTTGGGAATCCCCAGCAGCCGGCCGGCCGCCGCAAAGCCGCCGGCTTCGACGACTTTGGCGAAGTAGTAGAGGTCGTTGAGGTCTTGCATGGTCAACCTATTGTCCTGTCAGTGGGACGAACTATCCGCGTGTGGCGTGCGCAAATCCAGCCTAAAAAAAAGCCAGCACCTTGCAGGCACTGGCTTTTGGAGGGTGAGAGGGCTTAGAACTGCGCCCCCGCCATCAACACATACTTCACGTGCACGTACTCCTCGATCCCGTAATAGCTGCCTTCACGCCCATAGCCGGACTGCTTGATGCCACCAAACGGGACCGACGCCGTGCCCACAGAACCCGAGTTGAGGATCACCATGCCGGCCTCCAGTTGACGTGACAGGCGCAACGACCGGCCCAGCGCGCTGGTGTAGGCATAGGCCACCAGGCCGAACTCGGTCTGGTTGGCGCGGGCGATGACTTCTTCTTCGTCCTTGAACGAGTAGACGGCGAACACGGGGCCGAAGATCTCCTCGGTCGCCAGCGGTGAATCGTCCTGCAAGCCTGTCAATACGGTCGGTTCATAGAACAGCCCGCCCTTGGCGTGGGGTTTGCCGCCCATCAGCACGTTGGCGCCCGCCGCCTTGGCGTCCTCGACCAGACGCACGACTTTGTCAAAACCCAGTTGATTGACCAGCGGCCCGACCACAAAGCCTTCGCGCAGGCCCTGGTCCACTTCGATGTTGGCGACGGCAGCCTTCATGCGTTCGATAAAGTCTTCGAGAATGCTGTGCTGCACAAAGATCCGGTTCGGCGAGATGCACACCTGGCCCGAGTTGCGCAGTTTGGCGCCGACCAGTCCTTTTACCGCTTCATCCAGGTTGGCGTCCTCAAACACAATAAACGGCGCATTGCCGCCCAGCTCCAGGGTCATCTTCTTGATAGTCGCTGCGCACTGCGCTGCGAGCAATTTGCCCACACCGGTGGAGCCGGTGAACGAGATCTTGCGGATACGTGGGTCGCCAGTGAGGATCAGGCCGATCTCCTTGGGATCACCCACCACCACTTCAAGCACACCGGCTTCGATACCGGCCTTGCGTGCGTAGTCCAGCAGCTTGAGGGCGGTGAGCGGTGTGTCTTCGGCGGGCTTGATCACCATGGTGCAGCCGGCGGCCAGGGCCGTGGCGACTTTGCGGGTGATCATCATGAACGGGAAGTTCCACGGCGTAATGGCCGCTACGGGGCCGATGGCTTCTTTGGTCACCATGACATTGGCATTGCGGTCGTGGGTGGGAATGGTGTCGCCATAAACGCGTTTGGCCTCTTCGGCGTACCACTCGATAAAGCCCAAACCGTAGTCGATTTCACCTCGGGCTTCGCTCAGGCACTTGCCGTTTTCGCGGCACAGCAGTTCGGCGAAGGCCTCCTTGTCCGCCTTAACGCTGTCGTGCCAGCGGCGCAGAATGTCGCTGCGCTCCTTGGCGAGTTTGCCGGACCATTCGGGGAAGGCGGCGCAGGTGCGGTCAACGGCGGCCTTGACCTGGGCTGAGGTGTGCTTGGTCACACGGCCGATTTCTTCGCCAGTGGCAGGGTTGTAGACGATAAGCATGGGCAAACTCCGAAGGCTGAAAGTGCTGTTTCAGGCTACGGAACACTGCGGTTTGAGCGAATATCCATTCCAATGTGCTGATTGCCTATTCCTATGAGTGCATAGCCATACCGGTGTTTGCGCAGTACCGTGCTGTTTTCGCCAGGAGCCATGCGCCATGGGCCGCACCCAAAAAATCATCGAGCTGATGGGGCGCTTGGCGCCTGTCGAAGGCTATAACCTGAGCGCTCTGGAGGATGTGCGTTTCCTGCGCTCAAATCGGCCGCTGCACCGGGTGTCGGTGCTGTACGACCCCGGCATCGTGATCGTCTGCCAGGGGCGCAAGCGCGGTTACCTGGGTGAAGAGATTTACCTGTACGACGCCCAGCATTACCTGGTGGTGTCGGTGCCGGTGCCGTTCACCATGGAAACCGAGGCCAGCGAAGCAGAGCCGATGCTGGCGGTGTACTTGCGCCTGGATTTCACCCTCGCCGCCGAATTGATGTTGGCGCTGGATGCGTTTCCCGAATTGCTCGAAGCCAAGCCGCGCGGCATGTATTCCTCGCCCATGGACGACAAACTCAGTGAGTCGCTGCTGCGGTTTCTCGAAGCCATGAGTGCGCCGATGGAGGCACAGGTTCTCGGCCCCGCGCTGATGCGCGAGATCTACTACCGCATCCTTACAGGCGAGCAGGGCGGTTCGATGCGCGCCGCGCTTAACCGCCAAGGCCAGTTCGGCAAGGTGGCACGCGCAATCCGCAAGATTCATGGGGACTACCACCAGCACCTGGACGTGGAAGCGTTGGCGCGCGAGGCGATGATGAGCGTGCCGAGTTTTCACGCGCACTTTCGCACGGTCACCGACACCTCACCGATGCAATACCTCAAGTCCACGCGCCTGCACCAGGCGCGCTTGTTGATGCTGCGCAACGACATCACTGCCGCCACGGCATGTGCCCAGGTGGGCTATGAAAGCGCCTCGCAGTTCAGCCGAGAGTTCAAGCGCTTGTTCGGGCGTACGCCCCAGGAGGAGATTCAGTGGATGAAACGCACCTATGCGCTGCCGGCGCCTACGTCGGCATCGATTTATGTGTCTTCGCACTGAGTTGGCGAGCTGATTGTCCTGCTGGCAGGACGAACAATCACATTTGTGCCGTCTAATCGACTATTGGGTTCATGTGTAGGATTAACTTCATTCGATCGCCCAGCCGCGATCCTCACTTGGAGAACCCGCATGAAACTGTTGCATATCGATTCCAGCATCCTCGGCGACAACTCGGCTTCGCGTCAGCTCAGCGCTGGTGTGGTCAAGGCCTGGCAAGCGGCTGAGCCAGGTGTGGAAGTGACCTATCGTGACTTGGCTGCCGAAGGCATCAGCCACTTTTCCGGCCTGACCCTGGGCGCCCTGGGTACCGCTGCCGAATTGCGCGACGCCGTACAAAAACACGAGGCCGAACTGAGCGCTACGTCCCTGGCTGAATTCATCGCCGCCGACGCTGTAGTCATCGGTGCGCCGATGTACAACTTCTCGGTGCCGTCCCAGCTCAAGGCATGGATCGACCGTATTGCCGTGGCCGGCCAAACCTTCCGTTACACCGAAGCCGGCCCTGAAGGCCTGTGCGGCGGCAAGAAGCTGATCATTGTTTCCACCGCTGGCGGTCTGCATGCGGGCCAGGCGAGCAATGTGGGGCACGAGGATTACTTGAAACTGGTGTTTGGCTTCCTCGGCATCACTGATATCGAATTTGTCCGCGCCCAAGGCTTGGCGTACGGTGAAGAAGTTCGCAGCAAGGCCTTGAGCGACGCCAACGTAGTGATCAACGAACAATTGTTCGCCGCCGCGTAAGGCTTGTGTAAAGTTCGCCTCTGTTCGGTTCCAATCTGAACCGGGGCGCCTAAACTCTGTATTCTGATCGCCTGAACGCGACCGGAGTACGGAGTTTTTTCGTTTACCCGCTGTCATTACTTTGGCCCAGGTTATGCACGCATGGGTTTATCACCCGGAGCGAGTGCCTTGGCCCATGGACTTTTCAAACCGACATGCCGCGGGTGTTGAACGTGGTCACGCAGCAAAGGTGGACATCCCCATGATGCGTCTTTGTGCTGTTTTGGTTCTTTCCCTGCTCGGTGGCCTGATTTCAGTGCACGCCGCCCCGGCGCCGCACCCGCATTGGAGTGTGGGCTTTCATCGCATGAGTTTTCTCGACCCGCTGGATCAGCAGCCGATGAACGCCATCGCGTTCTATCCGTCCACCGATGACGAGCATTCCACGCAGTTGGGTCCCTACCACGTGGCTGCCACCCAGGATTCCAAAGTGGCCATCGGGCGTTTCCCGATGCTGATGTTGTCCCACGGCAACACCGGTACACCGCTGGCGCTGCACGACCTGGCCACTTCGCTGGCGCGCAAAGGGTTTGTGGTGGTGGCCGTTTTGCATCCCGGCGACAACTACAAGGATCACAGCCGCCTGGGCACGGTGAGCAACTTGTACGGGCGGCCGATTCAGATTTCCGCAGCCATTACCGCGACCCTGGGCGACACGATGCTGTCGCCGTTCGTCAATGTCGACCAAGTGGGGGTCATCGGTTATTCCGCCGGCGGCGAAACCGCGCTGATCCTGGCCGGTGCCAAGCCGGATTTCGACCGCCTGCGCCGCTATTGCCAGGAGCGCCCGGAAGACCGCGACGCCTGCACCACCAAAGGTGAGCTGGTGGTCGACCGTGAAGACCTGCAGCCGCAAGCCGACCCGCGTATTCACGCCTTGATGCTGATGGCGCCGTTGAGCCTGATGTTTGGCCGCCACACGCTGGCCGATGTGCACGTGCCGGTGCTGCTCTACAGTGGCGACGGCGACAAGCTGGTGGCCGTGGACAAGAACGCCGCTGCCCTGGCGCGCAAACTGCCGCAGCCGCCGGATTTCAAACTATTGGCCGGGGCCGGGCACTTTGTGTTCATGGCGCCGTGTGACAGCGACCAACTGCTGGCCATGCCGGCGATTTGCACGGATGCCGACGGTGTCGACCGCGAAGGCATCCACCGCGACCTGATCTCGGAGGCGGGGCGCTTCTTCGTGCATACCCTGGGTCAGTCGACCCGCGCCGGTTTGCAGACCGCTGATCAGTAAGCGCGGCGCTTGAGCTGCACGGTCAGGCACAGGGCCGTGACCGACAGCAGCGCGGCGCAGAAGAAGATCCAGCCATAGCCGAGGTTCAGTGCCACGGCGCCCATCAATGGCCCGGCAATCGCCAGGGCCAGATCAAAAAACACCGCATACGCACTCAGCCCCGCGCCACGGCTGCTGTTGGGCACTTGCTTGATGGCCTCCACGCCGAGCGCCGGGTACACCAGCGACAAACCGAAGCCGGTCAGCCCGGCGCCGATCAGCGCCACACCGGTGGAGGGCGCCAGCCACAACAGGGTCAGGCCGACGGTCTCGATGGTCATGCAGGCAATCGCCGCGCTGAACCCGCCGAAGCGGCTGATGGCGGAGATAAACACCAGGCGCGACAAGATAAAACACACGCCAAACACCGTCAGGCAGTACGCCGCACCGACCCAGCCACGGTTGAGGTAATACAGGGTGATAAAGGTGGTCAGCGTGCCGTAGCCGATAGACGCCAGGCACAGGCTGGCGCCAAACGGCGCGATGCGCCCGAACACCGACCAGAATGGCAGCCGCTCGCCACGCACCACCGGCACCGACGGTTTATTGCGGATCAGCACCAGGCCCAAGGCGGCCAACACGGACAGCGCGACGCCCAGGCTGGTGTAGCCATAGTCGGCCACCATCACCACGCCCAGCGGCGCGCCAATCGCGATGGCGCCGTAGGACGCGATGCCATTCCAGGAGATCGAGCGCGCCGTGTGTTCGGCACCGACCGCGCCCATGCACCAACTGATGGTGCCAACGCCGATCAGGCCTTGGGCCACGCCGAGCAACAGCCTGCCGACGATCAACACCCCAAGGCTCACGGCGGGGATGCTTTCAAGCAAGGTTGCGAAAAATGTCAGCACGCCACTGACCAGGATGCCGGCCAAACCCAACACAATGGCGCGTTTGGTGCCGACGTTATCCGACATGCGCCCAGCCATCGGGCGGCTGAGCAGGGTGGCCAGGTATTGCGAGCCGATGGTGACCCCGGCGACTACGGCGCTGAAGCCCAGTTGTTCATGCACATAGCCTGGGATCACCGCAATTGGCAGGCCGATGCAGATAAACGCGATAAAGGTGTAGAAGACAATGGAGACGATCTGCAGGGTGATCGACAGGGAGTTGGGGGCGGCGGCAGGCATGGTCACTCATTCGCTGGCGGGCGGTGAGGGCATGATGGCAAGGGCGTGGGGGAAAAGGAAGCTGGCTAACGGGTTTTGCTGAAGAGGCCCGTCATCATAAGCCGCTCTATTGTGGTGAACAGGCTCGATGTGGCGAGCAGGCTTGTTGTGGCGAGCAGGCTTGCCCTGCGCTGGGCTGCGCAGCGGCCCTAAAACCAAACACCGCGTTTTGCCTGGCAGAACGCGGTGTTTTTTATTGGGGCTGCTTCGCAGCCCAGCGCAGGGCAAGCCTGCTCGCCACAGCAAGCGGGTTCGCCACAGCAAGCCGGCTAGCCGCGGGTGCTTAGAACACCACGCCTTGGCTGCGCAGGTAGTCGTCATAGGTGCCGCTGAAGTCGATCACGCCGGTGGCGCTCAACTCGATGATGCGGGTGGCCAGGGACGATACGAACTCACGGTCGTGGCTGACGAAGATCAGCGTGCCCGGGTAGTTTTCCAGTGCCAGGTTCAGCGCTTCAATGGATTCCATGTCCAAGTGGTTGGTGGGTTCGTCCATGATCAGCACGTTCGGCTTTTGCAGGATCAGCTTGCCGAACAGCATGCGGCCTTGCTCACCACCGGAAATCACCTTCACCGACTTCTGGATCTCGTCGTTGGAGAACAGCATGCGGCCCAGGGTGCCACGGATCATTTGTTCGCCTTGGGTCCACTGGCCCATCCAGTCGAACAGGGTGACGTCGTCTTCGAAGTCATGGGCGTGGTCCTGGGCGTAGTAGCCCAGCTCTGCGGCGTCGGTCCACTTGATGCTGCCGGCGTCCGGGGTCAGTTCGTTGACCAGGGTGCGCAGCAGGGTGGTCTTGCCGATACCGTTCGGGCCGATGATCGCCACGCGCTCGCCGGCTTCAACCTGGAAGCTGAAGTCCTTGAACAGCGGCTTGCCGTCGAAGCCCTTGGCCATTTTTTCGACCATCACAGCCTGGCGGTGCAGCTTCTTGTTCTGCTCGAAACGGATGAACGGGCTCACACGGCTCGACGGCTTGACCTCGGCCAGCTGGATCTTGTCGATCGCCTTGGCGCGGGACGTGGCTTGCTTGGCTTTAGAGGCGTTGGCCGAGAAGCGGCTGACGAAGGATTGCAGTTCGGAGATCTGCGCCTTCTTCTTGGCGTTGTCCGACAGCAGCTGCTCGCGGGACTGGGTCGCCACGGTCATGTACTCGTCGTAGTTGCCCGGGAACAGGCGCAGCTCGCCGTAGTCCAGGTCAGCCATGTGGGTGCACACGCTGTTCAGGAAGTGACGGTCGTGAGAGATGATGATCATCAGGCTGGAACGCTGGGTCAGGATGTTTTCCAGCCAGCGGATGGTGTTGATGTCCAAGTGGTTGGTCGGTTCGTCGAGCAACAGCACTTCAGGGTCGGAGAACAGCGCCTGGGCCAGCAATACGCGCAGTTTCCAGCCTGGTGAGACTTCGCTCATCGGGCCAAAGTGCTGCTCCAGCGGAATACCCAGGCCCAGCAGCAGTTCACCGGCGCGGGATTCGGCGGTGTAGCCGTCCATTTCGGCGAATTCGGTTTCGAGCTCGGCAACGGCCATGCCGTCTTCTTCGCTCATTTCCGGCAGCGAGTAGATGCGGTCACGCTCAGCCTTGACCCGCCACAGCTCTTCGTGGCCCATGATCACGGTGTCGAGTACGGTGAATTCTTCGTAGGCGAACTGGTCCTGGCGCAGTTTACCCAGGCGCACGTTTGGCTCCAGCATGACCTGGCCGCCGGACGGCTCGAGGTCGCCGCCGAGGATTTTCATGAAGGTCGACTTGCCGCAACCGTTGGCACCGATCAAACCATAACGGTTGCCGGCGCCGAATTTGACCGAGACGTTCTCGAAGAGCGGCTTGGCGCCGAACTGCATGGTGATGTTAGCTGTGGAGATCAATTACTTTACCTATCAATGAGTTGCGAGCGTGGCGGCAGGAGCCTTCAGGCATGCGTCAACAGCGACATCAAGGCGCGAAACCCGGTCGCTGAGCAGAAAATTTTGGCTGTGTGTTGGAATTTGGCGCGCATTGTCGCATATGTCAGGCGACAGTTGTATGGCAGGCGAACGATGGTTTCTCCAAGGTCTCCGGCATCGCCAGCCATAACAGCGCCAAGGCCACGGCCGCCACGCCTGCCAGGGTCAGGAATGCCGCGTTGTAGCCGGCCTGTTGCACCACGAAACCGGCCAGGCTGCTACTCAACGCCGCACCCAGGCCAAACACCGTGGACAGCGCGCCAAGGCTCACATTAAAACGCCCGGTGCCCTGGGTCAGGTCCTTGACGATCACCGGGAACAGCGCGCCAAAGATCCCCGCGCCGATGCCGTCGAGCATCTGTACCGCCACCAGCCAGTAAGGATCACTGGA
The DNA here is from genome assembly GCF_014268205.2 of Pseudomonas sp. OE 28.3. Lineage (NCBI taxonomy): Bacteria > Pseudomonadati > Pseudomonadota > Gammaproteobacteria > Pseudomonadales > Pseudomonadaceae > Pseudomonas > Pseudomonas sp. OE 28.3. The sequence continues at coordinate 3,488,614 of NZ_CP077082.1, read as the reverse complement.
CAAGGTGTAGAGCACGCCGCGCAGTGGCAGGATCAGGAAACCTGCGAGCAGCAACGGTTTGCGACCCCACACATCGGCCTTGAACCCCACCAGCCAGGCCATCGGCACCATCACCAACTGCGCGGCGACGATGCACGCCGAGGTCAGCGGCGTAGCCATTTGCAGGTTGATCTGCGCAAGCTTCTGGCTGACCAACGGCAGCATCGCCGCATTGGCCAGGTGGAAGAGGGCGCAGCAGATGGCGAATACCAGCAGCGGCCGGTTGGCCAGCAGGACTTTCACACCGGACGGTTGTTCGTGATCGCTTTGGTGGGCCGGGTCAAAGCCCCTGGCGACTTCATGGTCAATCGCCTTGGCCGACACACAGCTCACGGCCACGATACTGGCCAGCGCCATAAAGGCCATCAAGTAAAACACCACCACCGGGCCGTACAGGTACGCCAGGCCGCCGGCCAGCAGCGCTGCCACAGCATTGCCGGCGTGGTTGAAGGTTTCGTTGCGCCCCGTTCGGCGGGTGAAGGCGCGTGGCCCGGTAATTCCGAGGGAAATGGCCGATATGGCCGGTGCAAACACCGAGGCGGCCACGGCACTGGCGGCCTGGGTCAAGGCCACCCAACTGAAGGCGCTGACAAATGGCAGCATCAGGCAACTGATGGTCACCAGGATGGCAGCCGCCGCAATCACCGCGCGCTTGCTGCGTGTGCGGTCGATCAGCGCGCCCGCCGGGCCTTGGGTGACCAGTGCGGCGATGCCCGCCAGGGTCATGACCACGCCGATGCTGGCCGGGTCCCATTTGTGCACGGCCAGCAGGTAAATCGCCAGGTAAGGCCCGAGGCCGTCGCGCACATCGGCCAGGAAAAAATTGAGGCTGTCCAGGGACAAGGTATTACGCAAGTCAGAGTGATTGGCCACGGCGTTGTCTTCGCAAAGGGTGTTCAGGGGCTGGACACTCATTGGGCTAGTGACCCGTGGGCCTGAACAGAAGTTTCGCTGCCGCTGAGGGTTTCATCTGACGGGCGTTTGGATTATTTTCCGTAGCCCGCTGAAATGACTCCCTGGAGACGCAATGGACATGCCCTCAGCCCAACAGGCAATCGCCGATAATAAGGCCGCCTGGGACGCCTCTGCCGCGCTGCACAAAGATACTGCGACCTGGAATACCTTGCTGCAATCAGTCGTTGAGCCGGCTTTTTCCTGCCTCGATCCCACCATCACCGCGTTGTTGCAAACTGTCGGCGTTGCCGGCAAGTCGGTGGTGCAAGTCGGCTGTAACAACGGGCGTGAAAGCCTGTCGCTGTTTGGCCTGGGCGCGCGCGAGGTGGTGGGTGTCGATCAATCGACAGCCTTTCTGGCGCAAGCTCGGGAGTTGGCTGATATTTCCCCGCATAACCCGCAATTCATCGAAGCCGATATCCATCACCTGCCTGAGCGTTTGCTTGGCCGGTTCGATATTGCCTTGGTGACGATTGGCGTACTCGGCTGGATGCCGGATGTGGCGCTGTTCATGCAGCACGTGGCCAGTACCCTCAAGCCCGGCGGCACCCTGGTGATCTACGAGACTCACCCTTTCCTGGAAGTCTTCGACCCTCAGGCCAGCAACCCGTTTTTGCCCGACAGCTCGTATTTTCAACGCGATCCGTTCGTGTTGCAGGCGTCAATTGTGTATGAAGGGCTGACAGAGGTGCCTGGGCCGACGTCCTACTGGTATGTGCATACCCTGGGCAGCGTCGTCACCGCGGCGATTGCGGCGCACTTGCAGATCGAGCATCTGCAGGAGTATCCGCACTCCAACCGCGAGGAGCTGTATGACCAGTACGAGCACCAGTCGGCCCAATTGCCGTTGTGTTTCACCCTGACGGCCATCAAGCGCGCTGTTTGAGCGGGTTTTTCGCGCACAAAAAAAGGCCCGCGAGAGAAGAGGCGGGCCAAGTGATTCACTGGAGTAGGTGGCCTTACGCTAAAGGCCAGGAAGTAAACACCGTGTGAAAAGCATGTCGGCGTTTCGGATGGCATGCGGTTTTCAGGTGCGGCGCACGAAGGCGCGCATGGTTTGCCCTGGCCCGGTGCTGAAGACCGTTGGGCGGGGCATGCCTTCATCCGCTGCGATAAACACAAAATTATCGCCTTCGAGGCGATAACTGGCGGGTAACGCTTTGCCGGCGTCATCGCCCATGGAATCTACCCAGGTAATACGTTTGGGCGTGGTGCTGCTGTCCAGGGAAAACCGGCCAGCCAGCAATACGTTGCCAGCGACGGTTCGGACTTCGAACTGATCACCCTCAATCGTGGTAATGGCGCCTGGCGCGCTGTGTGCGTCCGCAGGGTTGAGTACGCCGCTGTCTTCCAGGGAAGTCTGCTCCCAGGCGCCCTGAAGCGCGGTGAAGTCCGGGTCTGGTTGAAGTTTCATGCAAGTTCCTTTTGCTGGAGATTGATTGGCGCGATGATAACTGAAAGGGGATTGAACCTGGTTGGGTGCCGAGTTTTTTGTGGGTTGCCAGCGCAACCGCCTGCGCTGTAAATAGCCTCACTCTGGGCTTGCATCCAGGCAGGCGCACGTGAGTCCTACGCGTTGCGTAGACAGCTTTTCACAATTCTTAGTTAACCTTTGGTTACAAACTGTGGCTAAATAAAGGTCTAAGGCGTGGTTTAGGAAGTGACTCGTCCGGCCAGCCGCCACTATGTAATCGTGATTTCAGGTGCTGCTTATTTATCCTCGGCCGTTGTGGGCATGCAGGAGCAGCCTGTTCTCTTCTAACTTGTGACGAATCCCTTGAAACTCATCATTGTTGTTCTCTACGTTGCCTCCATTGCGTATGTTCACCTGCGTGGCAGAGTGCGACACAAGCTGGGTCGCCAGCTTAGCGATCACTCGACGTTCCTTGCGCCGATCAACTGTTTCCTCTACTTGTTTTCCAGGCAGCCAAGCCGTCCGTTTCTGTCGCCCAGCGACTTTCCGGACCTGAGCCCGCTGCAGGAGCACTGGGAGGAAATCCGCCAGGAAGGTCAGAACCTGATGCGCGCGGGCGAGATCAAGCGCTCGGACCAATACAATGACGTGGGTTTCAACTCGTTTTTCAAGTCGGGCTGGAAGCGCTTTTACCTTAAGTGGTACGGCGACAGTCACCCGTCGGCGATGAAGCTGTGCCCGCGTACCACTGAGCTGGTGCAAGGCATTGGCTCGATCAAGGCGGCGATGTTTGCAGAGTTGCCGCCGGGCTCCAAGCTGGTGCGCCACCGTGACCCGTATGCAGGCTCTTATCGTTACCACCTGGGCTTGGATACGCCGAACGATCCGGGTTGCTACATCAATGTGGATGGCGAGAGTTACTACTGGCGGGACGGTGAGCCGGTGATGTTTGACGAGACTTACATTCACTACGCGGAAAACACTACGCAGCAGAACCGCATCATTCTGTTTTGTGACATTGAACGCCCGATGAAGTACCGCTGGGCGGCGGCGTTCAACCGTTGGTTCAGTCGTAATGTAATGGCGGCTGCGGGTTCGCCTAATGATGAGGGGGATAAGACCGGTGGTTTGAACCGCGCGTTTACGCGGTTGTACAAGATTCGTTTGCGTGGCAAGGAACTGAAAAAGCGTAATCGTGCGCGGTATTACCTGGAAAAATGGGCGATTTTCGCTGGGTTGGCGCTGATTTTTATCCTGATCTGATCTGATCTGCCTGCTGCTCCATGTGTGGGTGCTGGCTCGACAAGCCAGCCCCCACATTTGATCGCGTGCAGCTCTGCTGTTGCCAAGGTGAACCGCCGTCAGGGCGCAACTCTTAGCCGCCGTTACCCCAATAACGGGTATGCACTCATCCGCCACACTCAAACTCCCCCGCAAATGTTATTCACGACCTGTTCACTCGATAAACGACACCCCCTCAAACATACCCATTGAACGACTGTTCAGTTTGCACTATGTTGACCGCATCCACCCGTTTGCACACAACCGGGTTCGCGCTTTTTCTTCTTGAACGAGAGGCTCTGGCATGCGGTTTTCCCCCTTCGTCGAACGAATTGCAGGGCAGGGCGTCGCCGCCTGGGACATCCACCACGCCGCGTTCCAGGCTGCCAGCCAGGGCGAAGACATCATCATCCTCAGCGTCGGCGACCCCGATTTCGCCACGCCGGCCTTCATCACCGAAGCCGCAGTCAGCGCATTGCACAGCGGTGACACGCACTACACCGAAATCCCCGGCCGCGCCGCCCTGCGCGAGGCTGTGGCGGCGCGCTACAGCAAGACCCTGGCACGCTCGCTAAACGCCGACAACGTGATCATTGTGCCCGGCGCACAGAATGCGTTGTTCATCAGTTCCCTGTGCCTGCTGCAAGCCGGTGATGAAGTGCTGGTGCTCGACCCGATGTACGTCACCTACGAAGCCACGCTCAAAGCCAGCGGCGCCACCCTGGTGCGCGTACCGTGCTCGCCGGAGTCCGGGTTTCGCCTGGATGCACAACGCCTGGCTGCCGCCATCACCCCGCGCAGCCGCGCCATCTTCTTCTCCAACCCCAATAACCCCACCGGCGTGGTGCTCAACCCGCAGGAACTGCAAGCGATAGCCGACCTGGCCACCGCCCACGACCTGTGGGTGGTGGTGGATGAGGTCTACGAAAGCCTGGTGTTTGACGGCCAATACCACAGCCTCGCCGCGTTACCCGGCATGGCCGAGCGCTGCATCGTGATTGGCAGCCTGTCCAAATCCCACGCCATGACCGGCTGGCGAACCGGCTGGCTGATCGCCTCACCGGAAATGATCAGCCACGCCGAAACCCTGGTGCTGAGCATGCTCTATGGCTTGCCGGGTTTTGTGATGGAAGCCGCCACAGCAGCCGTGCTGGCCCATGATGACGTGACGGTGGGCATGCGCGACATCTACCGGCGCCGCCGTGACTTGGTCGTGGCCGGCCTGAGTGCGTGCCCGGGCATCAAGGTACAAGCGCCGCAAGCCGGGATGTTTGTGCTGGTAGACGTGCGTGGCACGGGCCTGGGGTCGTTGGATTTTGCCTGGCGCCTGTTCCGCGAGGCGGGTGTTTCGGTGCTGGATGCCGCGGCGTTTGGCGAGCCAGCGCAAGGGTTTGTGCGGCTGTCGTTCACCTTGGGCGAAGCACGCCTGGCCGAAGCCTGCCAGCGTATCGCCAGGTTCGTCGCCAAGCTGGCCGGTGAGCCGCGTGTGGCGCCGACGCCTGAGATCGACGTGCTGCCGCCTGTCGAAGCGCGCAAGATGATTGAGGTGATCGACCTGCACAAGCGCTTCGGCAATATCGAAGTGCTCAAAGGCATCTCGCTCACGGCCAACGAAGGTGAGGTGATTTCGCTGATCGGCGCCAGCGGCTCAGGCAAAAGCACCTTGCTGCGCTGCATCAACATGCTTGAAGTGCCCGACCAGGGCAGCATCCATGTCGACGGTGAAAGCATCAAGCTCAACTACGGCATGCCCGGCGCGCCGCTGGTCGCCGATGCCAAGCAATTGGTACGCATCCGCTCGACCCTGGGCATGGTGTTCCAGAACTTCAACCTGTGGCCGCACCGCACCGTCCTCGAAAACCTTATCGAAGCGCCCACCCAGGTACTGCGCGAAAGCCGTGCCGAGGCCATCGAGCGCGCCGAAGCCTTGCTCGACCGCGTTGGCCTGGCCGCCAAACGCAATGAATTCCCGGCGTTCCTGTCCGGAGGCCAACAGCAGCGTGTGGCGATTGCCCGCGCGTTGGCCATGCGCCCCAAAGTCATGCTGTTCGACGAACCCACCTCAGCCCTCGACCCCGAACTGGTGGGCGAAGTGCTGCGTGTGATCCGCTCCCTGGCCGAAGAAGGCCGCACCATGATCCTGGTCACCCATGAAATGGCCTTCGCCCGGGATGTGTCCTCCAAAGTGGCTTTTCTGCACCAAGGCTTGATCGAAGAAACCGGCACGCCGGACGCGGTGTTCCTCGACCCACGCAGTGAGCGTTGCCGACAGTTCGTCAACGCGCATCAAACTCGCTAACTCCAGAAAAAGACGGGGCAAATCATGAAATGCAAACGCATGGCAACGTGGTTGGGCAGTGCAGTGTTGACGTTGACCGCAGGTTTTACCCTGGCGGCAGAAAAACCCATCGTGTTCGCGGTGGCGGCCGAACCCTATCCGCCGTTCACCGTAAAAGGCGGTAACGGCCAGTGGTCGGGCTTTGAAGTGGACCTGATCCACAAGCTGTGTGAAGGCATGAAAGCCGAATGTCAGATCAAGGAAGTGGCGTGGGACGGCATCATTCCGTCGTTGCTGGCGAAGAAAATCGACGTGATTTTCTCCTCGATGTCGGTCACCGATGAACGTGAAAAACAAATCGCCTTCAGCCGCGCCTATTACGATTCACTGCTGGGCGTGGCAGGCCCCAAAGGCGCTACGGTGGACATCACCCCCGAAGGCCTCAAGGGCAAGTTGATCGGCGTGCAGATCTCCACGGTCAGCGCCAACTACCTGAAGAAGTACTACGAGAACATTGCTGACCTCAAGTACTACGACACCCAGGAATCGGCGAATGCCGACCTGATCGCCGGGCGTATCGACTACATGATGGCCGACGACACCGCCATCGCCATGATGGTCAAGACCCCGGAAGCCAGCGGCCTGGCGCATATCGCCAGCGTGCCCTACGACCCGATCATCGGGCGTGGCGTCGGCGCTGGTTTGCGCAAGGAAGACACCGCGCTCAAGGCACGCCTGGACAAAGCCATCGGCGAACTGCTGGTGAGCAAGGACTATGACGACTTGTCCCAGCACTATTTCGGCCTGTCGGTCAGCCCGTGCAAGCGCGGTGACACGCCGGCCTTTGTGAGCAAGACCTGTGACAGCCCCTATCAGCAAATCGCCCAGAAGACCGAATAATGCTCGATCTCCTCAGCTTTGGTGACCAAGGATGGGGCAACGCACTGCTCAAAGGGTTATGGATGACCCTGCAAATCTCCGTTGGCGCGTTTGCCGTGGGCTTGCTGATCGGCCTGGTGGTGGCCTGCGCCAAGCTCAGCGCGCCGCGCCCGATTGCGCTGCTGATGCGCGGTTACACCACGGTGTTTCGCGCGGTGCCGGAACTGCTGCTGATCCTGCTGCTGTATTACGCAGGCTCCATGGGCCTCAACGCCGTGATGCTGTGGCTGGGTGTTACCCAGGTCAACATCAGCGGGCCGTTGGTGGCGATCCTGGTATTAGGGCTGGTACAGGGCGCCTATGCGTCAGAGATTTTCCGCGCGGCAATCCTGGCCATTCCCCACGGCCAGATCGAAGCGGCGCGGGCCTTCGGCTTGAGCGGCTTTGGCCTGTTTCGCCGGGTGACCTTGCCGATCATGGCGCCGTATGCGCTGGCGGGGATGTCCAACCTGTGGATCAACTTGATCAAGGACAGTGCCTTGATCAGCGTGGTCGGTACCAATGAGCTGCTGTACACCGCCAAGCAGGCGGCGGGTTCCACCCGTCATTACTTACTGTTCTACCTCACGGCCGCCGCCTTGTATTACCTGGTGACGCTGGCTTCCAACTACCTGTCCGGACGCCTGGAACGACGTATTCGTCGCTGGATGCCGGTTGTCGAGTGAGGCGCGCATGCCTGAGTGGATAAGTTACTACGCCGGGCTGATCGCCAAGGGCTTGCAGACCACCTTGTCATTGCTGTTGATCAGCGCGGTGCTGGGTTTTGCCCTCGCGGTGCTGGTGGCTCTGGCGCGGTTATCACGGCGCAAATGGCTGGCGCGCGGTGCGCTGGCCTACACCAGTGTGCTGCGCGGTACGCCGCTGCTGATCCAGATCTACATTTTCTACTACGGCCTGGGCAGCCTGTTTGCCCAGTTCCCGATGATCCGCGGCAGTTTTTTGTGGCCGTTCCTGCGTGACGGCTACTGGTACATCGTGTTCGCCCTGGTGTTGTCGGTGGGCGCCTACGTCGGTGAAGTGATTCGCGGTGGCCTGCTGGCGGTGCCCAAGGGCGAGATGGAAGCCGCTTCGGCATTTGGTATGACCCCGCGCCAGGCCCTGCTGCGGGTGCGCTTGCCACGGGCAATGCGCCTGCTGTTGCCGACCTTGGCCGGTGAGACGGTGATGCTGCTCAAATCCACCGCGCTGGCATCGACCATTGCCGTGGTCGACCTGCTGGGCGCGGCTAACGTCGTACGTGCGCAGACCTTGCAGATCTATCAACCCTTATTGTTGGTGGCCGGTGTTTACCTGTGCCTGACCTTCCTCATCGAGGGCGTCTACGCCATCGCCGAACGGCGCGGCACGCCGCTGCGCAGGTCGGCGGGATGAAACAGGACCGCGCGCTGCAAGGGATTGCCCTGTGCTCATTGGCCTACGCGTTTCTGGCGTTGCAGGACGCGGTGATCAAATGGCTGGTGGCCGATTATTCGGTGTTCAGCATTCTGTTCTGGCGCAGCCTGGTGGTGGTCGGTGCGTGCGTGATCGCCGGGCGCATGGGCTTGTTGCGTCGGGCGTGGAGCTCGGTGAGCCGCAAGCTGCTGATCATTCGTGGGCTGCTCTCGCTGCTGGCGTGGTTGCTGTATTACACCGCCGCCAAGGACCTGACCCTGGCGGAAATGACCACCTTGTATTTCTCCGCGCCGGTCATGGTCACGCTGCTGGCTGCGCTGATCCTCAAGGAGCGCGCCAGCCGTGGGCAATGGGTGGCGCTGATCATCGGGTTTGTGGGTGTGGTGATCGCCTGTCGCCCCAGCAACATGCTCGATCCAATGCCTATCGCGCTGACCCTGGCGGCCGCGTTGTGCTGGGCGTTCACCTATATCCAGCTGCGCCAGGTCGACCCGGCAACCTCGGTGCTGGAGCAGATGCTGATCACCAATGTGGTGTTCGTGGGTTGTATGGCGCTGACCTTGCCCTGGACCCACACGCCAGCGCCGACCCCCGCCTGGTTGGGGATGCTGGCCGCAGGTCTGGTCGGCGGCATAGGTCAGTTCCTGTTGTTTGCGAGTTTCCGCCGGGCCACGGCGACCTTGCTGGCGCCGTTCGAATACACCGGGTTGATCTGGGCGTTTTTGCTTTCGAGCCTGATCTGGGGCACGTCAATGGATGTGTCGCTGATCATCGGCGCCGTGTTGATCGCGGTCAGCGGCACCCTGGCCATGCTCAGCGCCCGCCACTCGGAATCACAAGATGTGGTCGGCGCCGAATGCTCCGTAACGCAACCCCTGTACCCAGCAACGACAGATGTGCAGCCCGTTGGCGGGGCTGAAAGTACCGGGGTTCAGACACCCCTCGAGCCAGAGCCCGTCGAGCATCGCCGATAGGCCAATGGCGGCCAGGTGGCTGTCGTGGATCAGCAGGTTTTCGCTGCGGGCCAGGTCGTCCAGCAGCTGTTGGATCAGCGCCAGGTAGGCGCGGTAGCTGTTTTCGTGGGACTGGTTTACGTGGGGCGAGTGGCGGATCAGGCTCCAGAACACCACCCACACGCCGAGCAGGTCGGGGTCCATCACCCGTGGCGAAAACGACGCGCTAAGAAACGCGTCCAGGCGCGCAGCGGCGCCTTCGGCCAGCTCGACTTGCGCCCATAACGCGCTGGTCAGCTCATTGGCGAGCTTGTGGTAAGTCTCGGCGATCAATGCGTCGATGCTGCCGAAATGGTGGTTGAGCAAACCCACCGAAACGCCGGCTTCGGCGGCAATGCGGCGCACGGAAATCCCGGCGTGGCCGTCACGGGCCAGGCAGGTAAGGGTCGCGGCAACCAATAAGTCGCGGCGTTCATCGGGGTCGGCGCGGCGCAGTTTGGGAGGGTCGATGGTCACGGGCATGCCTTTGATAAAAGACCAGGGTGCTCAGGTTAATTGAACGTGTGTTCAATCTCTAGCGATTAAATGATCAGAGGAGGGCAAGGCATGGCAAAAGACCTTTCGTGGCAGGTGCCAGGCGATGCCGGCAACACACTGCACATCGGCGCCTGGCGCTTTGAAGGCGACGGCAGTGGCCCCAAGGTGCACCTGCAAGCGGGTGTACACGCCGATGAAATCGCCGGAATGCTGGTGCTGCACCAACTGCTGCCGCGCTTGCAGGCATGCCAGGCCCAGGGCCGCCTGCGCGGCAGTGTGACCGTGGTGCCCCAGGCCAACCCCTTTGGCATTGGCCAGTTTCGCCAGGGCAAATTGCTCGGGCGTTTTCATGAGGCCACCGGGCAGAATTTCAACCGTGCTTTCGATCATTCCCTGGCCATGGAACGCCCGGCGAGCAACCTGGCGCACTGGCAAAAAAGTTTAGTGCAGTTGGCGTCCGACGCCGACCTGGTGCTGGACCTGCATACCGACGATGAGGCCTTGCCGTACCTTTACATTCATCGCAGTTTCTGGCCTGAACAAGGCCTGGCACTGGCGGCCGCGTTGCAGGTCGAGGTGGTGATTGTCTGGGATGAAGGCGGTGACGGCTCTTTTGAAGAAACCATCATCAACCATGGCGCGCCGCGCTTGGCCGCGACTGTCGAATTGCGCGGGCAGGCCGATGTCAGCGATGCGCTCGCGCAACAAGACGCCGACGGGCTGTGGGCGTGGCTGTGCATCAATGGCGTGATTGATGAAGTCGCCACGATCAGCGAATGGCAGGGCGAAGTGGTGGACATGGGTTGCATGGAAACCGTCCTCGCGCCCTGTGCCGGTGTGCTGGTGTTTGAAAAAAGCCTGGGTGACCTGGTTGAAGAGGGCGAGCGTTTCGCGCGCATTATAGGCTGCCCTGGCGACCCGTCTTCGGAAGTGTTTTTGCAGGCAGCGCAAACCGGCCGCATGGTGACACGCCACCGTGAGCGCCGGGTGGCCCAGGGGGCGGTGGTGGCCAAATTCACCGGCACACGGTTGTCGGACAGCTACAGCGGCGGTGTGCTGGACCCTTAGATCCCCAGACCTACACATAACCCTTGTGGGCGCGGGCTTGCTCGCGAAAGCGGAGTATCTAGAGAAGGACGTGTAGACTGACCCACCGCATTCGCGAGCAAACCCGCTCCCACAATTTACCCTCGTAATCGGCAATCAGGTCGCCTTCGATCAATGGATAAGTGGGCTATACCTACAGTTCAGGGCCATCGACGATGACTGCCAGGGAGTTCAATGATGAAATCAAGGCTAATGATCAGCACGCTGTGCGTTGCAATCGCAATGCTCGGCTGTGCCAGCAAGGTAACGCAACCGGACGAATATTCAGGCTTTCTCGCGGATTACAGCCACCTCAAAGAGGCGAAGTCGCCTTCAGGGGCCGAGGTGATGCGCTGGGTTGATCCCGAGCTGAGTCTGAATAACTTCACGGCGGTGTTCATCGAACCGACGCAGTTTTACCCCAAACCCCAAGCTACCGCGAAAATTCCCGACAGCACCCTCAACGGCATCAACACCTATTACAACCAGGCGCTCAAGCGCGAGCTGGCCAAATCGCTGCCGCTGGCCAACGCGCCAGGCCCAGGTGTGATCGTGGTGCGCGCGGCCATTACCGCCGTCAGCAGCAAGACCGAAAGTCTCAAGCCCTACGAGTATGTCCCTGTGGCGCTGGTGGCTGCTGCAGTGAGCACCGGCACCGGCATTCGTGACCAGGAAACCACCCTGGGCACTGAAGCGCAGTTCCTCGACGGTGGCAGCGGCAAAGTAATTGCCCAGGTGGTGCGCAAAGGCACCGGCAAGCCGTTGTCCAACGACTCGCAGGTGATGAAGGCCGATGATGTAAAAAGCGTGATTGACGGCTGGGCGTCGGACTTGCATCAGTCCTTTGTGAAGCTCAAAAAGCCCTGACTACTAACTGTGGCAAGGGCGCAAGCACCCTTGTCGGCCTGATGTCTTCAGGCGCGTGCCCGCCCTTGCGTACGGGCACGCTGCTTTCACCCGAGCGTTATTTAAGCGGGGTCAGTGGCGGCAGCTTCCATTGGCCATTCCCCACCTCAGGCTTGGGCAGGTAAATCCGCAGTACGGCGTAAAACGGACCGGGCGGGGCCGGCAACCAGTTGCTCTGTTCGGCCTTTGGCGGCTCGTGATGCTGCAAGGCCAAGGTCAGGCCACCGTCGGCGTCCAGCTTGAGGTTGGGCAGCATCGCTGAGTTGATCAGGTAGCGCTTCTTGAGGTTGGGCGCCAGCAGCTTGGTTTTGGCGTCGTACATGGTCAGCGACCAGAACGCTTCGGCCGGTGGCAGTTGGTCCTTGGCAAAGTGCACGGTGTAGCTGTGGCGTGCGCCGTTGGCCGGTTTGCCTTCGCTGTCGACGAAGTAGCTCATGTAGATGGCTTCGTCGGTGGAGTTGCCGAAAATCCCCATGTTTGCGCCGGCATAGCGGTACAGGTAGTTGTTTTTCAGGCGGTCACGGCTGCCGAACAGGTCGCTGCTGGTGACTTGGTGAGTGTCGATTTTGTCTTTCTTGAACGCGGCGAACTCAGCGCGGCCATCGGCAATCCCGTCTTCCAGGGCTTTGCGCTGTTCAGCGGTCAGGTCCTTGACCTTGAAGGGCGCGCCGGGGGCGATACCGATCCTGGCAAAGCGCGTCATCAGGTCTTTCTCGCTGTCCTGAGGCGCGGCAAAGGCCAGCATGAAGTTGAGGTAGCGAAACAGCTGCGGGCCTTCGGTCATGGTTGCCATGGGTTTGGGCCATTCGATCTTCGCTACTTTGGCCGGCGCAGGCTGTTTCACGTAGGCACTCAGCGGCTGCACTTTGTAGCCATTCTGGATCTGCTTGACCTTGTTCAAGTCCTTTTCATCAAACAGCTGCGTGCGGTACAGCGCATAGGCAATGTTGCTTTCGCTGTAGATCACGCGATCGACGTCGACAGGTTGCTGACCTTTCCAGTCCGGCCCGGCGATCATGTAGTGGCCACCATTGTTGCCGGTGCTGCGGGTGCCCAGGTAGGCGATGTTCTGGGTGTATAGATCGATCAACTGCACCGAGTAGTAACGGTTGTCTTCAATCTTGGGCAGGGTCAGCACCAACGGCTCTTTGCGCAGGTCCATCCACACGAAAGAGTAGGGTGTGTCCGAGTTCGGGGTGACGAATGCGGTGTCCCTGGGTGTGAACACCTGGGCGGTGTTGCCGATATGATTGAACGGTGCCTTGTAGTTGGCACCGCCTTTATCAACGGCCTGGGTGTAGAGCGTCTTGTACATCTCCACTACCGGGTAGCCATACAGGTAGGCTTCCTTGGCAATGGCCCGGGCTTCAGTCGGGGTCGCCGTGAAATCGGCCCAGGCGCCGGTGCTCATGAGTATCGAGAGGCTCGCCAACAGCAGGCGCGTCGGTTTTCCAATCATGTTGTTGCGTCCTTCCTGAGTGCTTTTTAGAGGGCGTGGGATCAAAGCCCAGAGTTTCCTGTTTTATTGGCCGAACGTCACGTTAATCCCTGCAAACAACGTGAACTGAGTGACTCCGTCGGCCTTGCGTGCCACTGTCCATGGCGGTTCGTCAAAAGCGCCAAGGATATGACTGCCGGCTTTCCAGGCCGTGCCCGTGCCCAGTCGATGGGAATGCAGTGGATGTGGGGGTGTTCACGGTTTTGAGCGCCGCAGTTGTGGGCATTGCCTGTGAGGCAGTGCCCTCAAGCGGCAGGCAACATCGATTTGACCTTGTCACGCAGTTGATCAATGGAGAACGGCTTGGCAATTACCTGCATACCTGCGGGTACGTCGATGTTTTCGGCATAGCCGCTGGCGAACAGGATCGGCAGGCTAGGGCGAAGCACGCGTACTTGGGTGGCCAGATCCTTGCCGCTCATGCCTGGCAGGCCCATATCGGTCATCATCAGGTCGATATGCTTGTCGGCATCTTCAGCCAACTTGAGGGCCTCTTCGGCGTCTGCAGCCTCAAACACCGAGAACTCCAACTCTTCGAGTACATCGACGATCAGCATGCGCACGATGGCGTCGTCTTCGACTACAAGGATGGTGGAGGGGGCAGCGCACATAGGGGGAATTCCTGAAAAATGGAAGGGCAGGTGTCTGTCGGTTGTAAGACCGTTCTCTACTGAGTCACGGCCATCTCGGCAAGTTCCATTGGTGGGGCATTGTGAAGGGAAAGGGGGCAAATGTCGCGTGGCATGGAGGCGGTGTGCTGAGCGGGCAATGCGTCAATGACACGCTACAAGCGGGCCATTGACACCAGGGGGGCAAGCGAAAGTCAAAGTGTGGTGTTAAACAGGGCATACGGTTTGTTGTAGGGCACCGTCATAACAAAGTCTCCATCACTGAATTCGCTGATGTGGTACTCCGGCACACCTTTGGTCACAGCCACTGGATCAAGGGTGCCCGCCGTCTTCCCGCTGTTCAAGGAGACTTCCAAGCCTTTTCGCATTGAGGCTTCATTTGGAAAAGTTGCAAGACCGAAGTTTGGATTAAAGAAAAACCATTCCTTCTGGTTGTTTTTATCGAGCGTGACGCCCGCCAGAAGCCCATGGTTCTGGGTGCTGATCTTCAGGAGCGTGGGAGGGCTTGCGGTACTTAAACGCGCAGCAACGTCGGTATACGGCACTTGGCTGACGCGTTGAATACCGTGAAACTGTTCGCGGAGCACCTGATGCATTTCGTTCAGCTCTTTGCGAAAGGCCCGAACCTTGGTGTCGTTAGCATTCCTGGCGGCTTTGAAAAAGTTATTGATGAAGGCGTCCCTGCGGTTGTTAAGAATGGCCAGCGCCATCGTATTCACCAGGGCTGCACACTCACCATTGGACGCCAGGTCAGTTTGGCTGAGATAGAAGTTCTGCGGCATGATGTAGGCCTTGCCACCTTCGGCCAGTACTTCCGCTTCAAACGTCTTGAAGCTCTCAAGACTCTGGATCGCCATGCGCTTTTCTATCTCTTTGGCCAATGTGCCGATGGCTTCGGGATTCCCGGCCTTGCTGACGGCCAAGCTTTTTATCTGCGAGACCCTCATGCTCGAGTGATAGCCCGGGATATCGTCGACAACCCCGGAAAGACCTCGAGCGTAAGCAACTGGGTTGCTTTGTTGCGCTGCCTGTAAGGCTTGCCTGAACTGATCTCCGGTTGCATTTGGTACGGGAGCGACATAAGTGGCCAGCCAATCTATGAAGTTGTTGTTTATTTCACCATTGGCCGCGACGGTTACAGGTTTGAAATCGGTGAGCCCGGTACCATACGGTTGTTGCGTGCCAGGGTTATAGCTATACCACTTGCCCTTTTGAAACACCGCGGCCCCTTCAGCAGTCCGCCCTGCAAGTTTGAAGGTCCCCGTCGCCACTATGCCGTGGGTATTACTGGCTGCCTTGAGCGCGCTGATAGCATCGGCACCTTTGGACAACAGGTAATTGCCGCCTTTACCCAATAGCTTGAGGCCTCCAACCGCCAAATCACCCAAACCACTCACGGGGTTGAGCAGGCCGAGCGTGGAGGCGCCGATAATCTGGACGGCCTTTAACCCCTTGGCGCCCGTGGAAAGAGCCGAGCCGCCTATCTTGATCAATTTTCCTGCGGTGGCGGCACCGGCACTCAGGAACCCGAAGATATCCAGTGTCAGGTCGAATATTCCATCGCCATAGTTGCCGTTCTGGAAGTTGATGACGGCTGATCTGAAAGGAATCAGATTTAACAGGAAATTACTCAGTGGTTTTGGCCCGCCCTGCAATGTATCCAGGGTAGTCTGGCCGCGCGCCAGTTCTTTTATCGCGGGGTCGTCGAGTTCAAGGTGTTCGGCAAATACTGTGCCTATGCGATGGGAGCGCTCGCTATTGAAGCTATCCAAGGGGCCGTCCTTTACCGGTTGCTCCGTGCTCAGACGACTGTCTGCCCCCTCGAGCTTGACCTGATTGACGGTAAATACCCTGTTGGCAATCATTGGCTTGGGTTGCGTGATCCTGGACAGCGGCACCTCTTCAATCGTGCCGCGGTTCAGGTCGATTTCGTAGGTGGTTATCTGCCCCTCCAGCTCAACCTTGACCAACAGTTCCGGTTGATTTTTATCTGGCGTGCTGCCCCAGAAGCCGGTCGACAGCCTGGATGTGCGCTCATAAAAAAACTCGAGCTTCCCGAAATCGAATTTTTCTCGGTCCTCTAAGAGAAGTTGGGAGATCATGTGCTGAACGGTCGTAGCGACCGCGTCCTTTTTATCAGCGATTGCGCGTGCAAATTGCTGATCGAACGCCTCCTGGACGCCAAACCTTGGGTTACTGTTCAAGGCTTCCAATGGGATACGCGGGTCAGTTGACATAAAGGGGCGCGGATTCGGCATGTCCATCATGGCGATGTCCAATAGCGAATGCATGCCGCCCAGCCCGACTTGACCAGGCTCCCCGCGATACGGGTCTGTACCGAGCACCTTCAAGTCGAAAAGCGCTCCGAGGTCGCCAAATCGCTCGATGAGCTTGGTCCGCGCAATACCTTCTCGCGTGGGTAGTGCTTTGTCCAATGTCTGGCTGGCAACCAACCGCTTGCTGACTTGTCTGTTGAATTCATCCTTGAGGGTATTGAGTCGTTCGGGGCTATAGCTGTCCTCTGCATTTGCAACGAATACACCGTTGGCGACTCCCCAATCCACCAGTGCGCGGGTCTGAGCGTGCGCATTCGCAGCCGATGGTGCACATTTTTGTGCATCGCACATGACCTCGGCAAAGGTCATATTGGCGACGGTACCTGGCC
This sequence comes from Pseudomonas sp. OE 28.3, assembly GCF_014268205.2. Lineage (NCBI taxonomy): Bacteria > Pseudomonadati > Pseudomonadota > Gammaproteobacteria > Pseudomonadales > Pseudomonadaceae > Pseudomonas > Pseudomonas sp. OE 28.3. Next base: position 3,472,043 of record NZ_CP077082.1, on the reverse strand, counting down.
GCTCGGCTTCGATAGCCGCGGCCGCAACCGTCAGGTTGAACCACGCCACGCTGCCGATTTTTACACTGTCGGGAATATCTTTAATCAGAAACTGCGGCGCTACCCTGGACAGCAACAGATGGGTAGCGAGTTTGACCGTGCTGGAATTGGCGCGGCCATTTTTCTCAAGATGACGGCTCAAACACGCGGTAACCTCTGAGGGTCGCTGCCCCCAGTGATCAGGGGCATGCAAAGGCCATTCGGCGATTTTGTTGCGCTCAGGTGCCCTGAGTGACTCCCGGTCGAGCCCCAGGTGAATCGCCGCTAATACGTAGTCGTAGAGGCTGTTGTCCGTGGCCGCGCCCTGCAAGTGGGCCTGCAAAGCCAGGCCGAGTGCTCGGGCCTTAGGCGAGTCGAGCAGCTTTTGTATCGACACGGTCGGGTCTTGCAAGTCGCTTTGGCTGACCGAACTGCCGCTCAGCAGATAGGTCAGTACGCCATTGCCATGGGGTGGCAACGGCAAACCTGGCAAACCTGTTGTGTCGGATTTGAGGAAGGCGCGAATGCTGTGCTGGTCCGCCTTCGCCATGGGCATTGGCCAGGTGAGAGCGCCACCGAAATCACCCAGGGGGTGCTGTAAGGCCTTTTGCTCCAGTTTCTGCGCGAGTGCCGTCATCTCATCGACCGTGCGCGGCAGTTCAAAACCCAAGTGCGTGATCACTGTCGCCAGGGTTTGCGCTGCCGGCTGCACGTGGGCGTACGCCGAGTCTTTATGGGGCGTCAGACGACTATTGTTCAACCCGAATGAGACATTGTCCGGGGTAACGTGCTTGCCATACGTCCGGGTATCAATGCCGCGCAGTTGCTCGGCCAGGTTGCGCAGGTTCTGCTGGTCTGCCAGTTGTGTGCGCAAGGTGGCGGGGGCAGGTGTTTGAACCGCGCGCGGGGAATCCGAGGCGGTCGTAGTGAACGTGTGTGAAGCGTCTTGCGCAACCGGCGCGGGAGCTTCGACGACAAAGGCGCTGGGGTTGTCTGCCAGTGTGCGGGTAGGGGCGGTTATGCTCATTGGGGGTACCTTGGGGGGCAAAAAAGACGCCTTCCAAAAGATCTTCCGTGTTCGTGAGGCGCTGTCCTGAGTGCCGCAACCCTTCACCTACGTTCCGCCGCATCTGTATGCACGTATGTAAGGGGTCTGACGAAACCGGCCCGAATTGGCGTGTAACTCACTCGCAGCCTGTAGGCCAGCGCTTCAAAACAACGCACAAACATAGCCTTGCCCCCTGATATTCGGGCAAACTCCCCCTTTTTCCGCACTTGGCCAAGGCATGCCCATGACTCCCGCGTCGTCCGTCGATGAAAAGAGCTTCCGTACCCTGTTGAGCCGAAACGTCGCGTTACCCTTGGGCGTCGGCGTGCTCAGCGCGGTGTTTTTCGTCTGCCTGATCACTTATTTGCTGTCGGTTATCCAGTGGGTGGAGCACACCGACCGGGTTATCAATAACCTCAATGAGTCATCCAAGCTGACGGTGGACCTGGAAACCGGCCTGCGTGGCTTTCTGATCACTGGCGACGAGCATTTCCTCGACCCTTACGAAGTGGCCAAGCCCCGCATCATTGGTGACCTGCGCAACCTGCAGGAGCTGGTGGCGGACAACCCACAGCAGGTCGACCGCCTCAAGCGTCTGGAGTCGATGCAATACGAGTGGAACAAGTACGCCCAATCGATGATCGACTTGCAGCGCAGCAGTGGCGATTACCGCGGGGCGGTGCAGGCCGGCCGCGGCAAGAGCCTGACCGACGCGATTCGCAACGAATACACGGATGCGGTGGCGATGGAGCAAGCGTTCCGTGTCACGCGCAATGCCGATGTCACCCGCACCACGATCATCAGCGTGACCTTGTACCTGGCCTTCGTGCTTGGACTGAGCGGTTTTCTGGCCTACATCGGTAGAAAGAATTTAATTGCATTATCAGAGAGTTACAGCGCAAACCTCGCGTCACAACAGAAGATCGCCCGGCGCCTGGAGCAACAAGCCTGGCTGCGTAACGGCCAGACCGAACTGGCCGAACAGGTGCTCGGCCAACTGACGCTGAACATGCTTGGGCGCAATATCCTGCAGTTTTTCGCCCAATACATGGGCTCGGCGGTAGCGGCGCTGTATGTGCGCGAAGAGCACGGCGGCCTCAAGCGCGTGGCCACCTACGGCTTCTCCCGTGAGCAGGAGCAAAAAGAGCAGGCGATCTATAGCGACGAGGGCATCGTCGGGCAGGCCGCCCAGCTTGATCGCCTGATTCGCCTGGATGATGTGCCGGTGGATTACTTCAAGGTCAGTTCCGGCCTGGGCGAAGGTTCGACCCGCAGCGTACTGGTGGTACCGACCAGCGACGATGATCGCGTCAACGGCGTGATCGAACTCGGCTTCCTGCGCCCGTTGGATGATCGTGACGTCGAGCTGCTGGAGCTGATTGCCGGCAATATCGGCACCTCCATCGAAGCGGCGCGCTATCGCCAACGCCTGCAGGAAGTGCTCGCCGAAACCCAGCAGCTCAACGAAGAGCTGCAAGTGCAGCAGGAAGAACTCAAAACCGCCAACGAAGAGCTCGAAGAACAGTCACGTATCCTCAAGGAGTCCCAGGCCCATCTGGAAACCCAGCAGGCTGAGCTTGAGCAGACCAACGAGCAACTGGCCGAACAGACCCAGACCCTGGCCGAACAGCGCGACGCCATGGATCGCAAGAACGTCGAGTTGAACAAGGCTCAACTGGAACTGGAAGACCGTGCCGACGAGCTGCAGCGCTCCAGCAAGTACAAGTCCGAATTCCTCGCCAACATGTCCCACGAGCTGCGCACGCCGCTCAACAGCTCGTTGATTCTGGCCAAATTGCTCGCCGAGAACCCGCAGGAAAACCTCAGCACCGAGCAGGTCAAGTTTGCCGAGTCGATCTATTCGGCGGGCAACGACCTGTTGAACCTGATCAACGATATTCTGGATATTTCCAAGGTCGAAGCCGGCAAGCTGGAAATGCGCCCGGAAAACTCCAGCGTGGCGCGCCTGGTCGATGGCCTGCGCGGGATGTTCGAGCCGCTGGCGGCTGACCGCAAGCTGGGCTTCCAGGTGGACATTCAAGCGGATGCGCCGCCGATGCTGTTCACCGACCGCCAGCGCCTGGAGCAGATCCTCAAGAACCTGCTGTCCAACGCGGTCAAGTTTACCGAGCAGGGTGATGTCAGCCTGTCGGTATCCCGTGCACCAGGGGAGGGCGTAGCCTTTACCGTACGCGACTCGGGCATTGGCATCGCGCCAGACCAGCAGGAAAGTATCTTCGAAGCCTTCCGCCAGGCCGATGGCACCACCAACCGCCGTTACGGCGGCACCGGGCTGGGCCTGTCGATCTCCCGTGATCTGGCGACCTTGCTCGGCGGCTATATCAGCGTGACCAGCGAACCGGGCAAGGGCAGCGTATTCACCCTGGTACTGCCGGAGCAATATGTAGAGCGCGAGGAAGGTGCCGCGCCGATCGAGCCGCCGCGCCAAGTGGTGGCGGCACCTGCACCCAAGCCCATCGCGATCTCGCCGCTGCCGGTGGCCGATGCCAAGCAGATTCCGCGCTTTGCCGACGACCGCGACAAGGCACCGTTCGCTACCCGCTGCATCCTGGTGGTGGAAGATGAACCCAATTTCGCCCGCATCCTTTACGACCTGGCCCACGAACTGGGCTACAACTGCCTGGTCGCCCACGGCGCAGACGAAGGCTACAGTCTGGCCGAGGAGTACATCCCGGACGCGATTCTGCTGGACATGCGCCTGCCCGACCATTCCGGGCTGACCGTGTTGCAACGCCTCAAGGAGCACGCCAATACCCGCCACATTCCCGTGCATGTGATCTCCGTTGAAGACCGCGTCGAAGCCGCCATGCACATGGGCGCCATCGGTTATGCGGTGAAGCCGACCACCCGCGAAGAGCTCAAGGACGTGTTTGCGCGCCTGGAAGCCAAGCTGACCCAGAAGGTCAAGCGCGTGTTGCTGGTGGAGGACGATGACCTGCAGCGCGACAGCATTGCCCGCCTGATCGGCGACGATGACATCGAAATCACCGACGTCGGCTACGCGCAGGCCGCCTTGGACCTGCTGCGCACTAACGTCTACGACTGTATGATCATCGACCTCAAGCTGCCGGACATGCTCGGCAATGAGCTGCTCAAGCGCATGGCCACCGAGGATATCTGCTCGTTCCCGCCGGTGATCGTGTACACCGGGCGTAACCTGACCCGCGACGAAGAAGCCGAGCTGCGCAAGTATTCGCGCTCGATCATCATCAAAGGCGCGCGCTCACCTGAACGCTTGCTGGACGAAGTGACACTGTTTCTGCACAAAGTCGAATCCCAGCTGTCCCATGACCGCCAGAAGATGCTCAAGACCGCCCGCAGCCGCGACAAGGTCTTCGAGGGGCGCAAGATCCTGCTGGTCGACGACGATGTGCGCAACATCTTCGCCCTGACCAGTGCCCTGGAGCACAAAGGCGCGGTGGTGGTGATCGGGCGTAACGGTCATGAAGCCATCGACAAACTCAATGAAGTCGAGGATATCGACCTGGTGCTGATGGACGTAATGATGCCGGAGATGGACGGTTACGAGGCGACTGCCTTGATCCGCCAGGACCCACGCTGGAAGAAACTGCCGATTATTGCAGTGACGGCCAAAGCCATGAAGGACGATCAGGAACGCTGCCTCGCGGCGGGCTCCAACGATTACCTGGCCAAGCCGATCGACCTGGACCGGCTGTTCTCGCTGATTCGCGTATGGCTGCCAAAGATGGAACGCATTTAAGTGGAGCAAGTTTTCTTGGAAAAAAGCAGCGACATTGAGCTGCGCCTGCTGATTGAGGCGATTTACCTCAAGTACAGCTACGACTTTCGCGACTATTCCGGCGCGTCCGTCAAGCGCCGCGTGGCCCACGCACTGCGCCAGTTCGATTGCGCGACCATTTCTGCGCTGCAGGAGCGGGTGCTGCATGATCCGACGGCGTTCATGCAGTTGCTGCAGTTTCTGACGATCCCGGTGAGCGAGATGTTTCGCGACCCGTCGCACTTTCTGGCGATTCGCCGGGAAGTGGTGCCGCTGCTCAAGACCTACCCGTCGATCAAAATCTGGATCGCCGGGTGCAGCACGGGCGAGGAGGTGTACTCCATGGCGATCCTGCTGCGCGAAGAGGGTTTGCTGGAGCGCACCATCATTTACGCCACGGACATCAACCCGGCGTCCCTGGACAAAGCCAAGCAAGGGATTTTCTCCCTGGAGAACGTGCGTGCGTACACTGCCAATTATCAGCAGGCGGGCGGCCAACGTTCATTTGCCGACTACTACACAGCGGCTTACGATTACGCGATCTTCGACAAGACGCTGCGCGAGAACGTGACCTTTGCCGATCACAGCCTGGCAACCGATAGCGTCTTCTCAGAAACTCAGTTAATTTCATGCCGTAACGTATTGATTTATTTCAATAAAAAGTTACAGGATCGAGCGTTTGGGTTGTTTCATGAATCGCTGTGCCATCGCGGCTTCCTGGTGCTGGGCAGTAAGGAAACCCTGGATTTCTCCGCCTACAGCAAGCAATTCGAACCCTTGGTCAAACAGGAACGGATCTACCGAAAATCATGAGCGAGGCCGCAACTAACCCGCCACGCGGGATTGAAGCCATCGTCGTCGGCGCCTCCGCCGGCGGTGTTGAGGCGTTGCTGACGATTTTTGGTACGTTGCCTGACACCTTCAGTTTGCCGATTATTGCCGTGTTGCACCTGCCGGATGAGCGCCGCAGCCAGCTGGCCGAAGTCTTTGCGCGGCGCCTGAGCATTCCGGTGCAAGAAGCACGCGACAAGGAAACGATTACGCCAGGCACCCTGTATTTCGCCGGCCCCGGCTATCACCTGTCGGTAGAAAGCGACCGTAGCCTGTCGATGAGCCAGGAAGACCGCGTGCACCATTCGCGGCCGGCCATCGATTACCTGTTCGCCTCGGCTGCCGACACCTACGGCAACAGCCTGCTGGCGATTCTGCTGACCGGCGCCAACCAGGATGGCGCGCGTGGCCTTGCCCACGTCAAAGACTCGGGTGGCACCACCATCGTCCAAGAGCCCACAGAAGCACGTATCGCCGTGATGCCCTTGGCGGCACTGGCCTTGCACACACCTGATCATATTCTCACCTTGAGCCGGATTGGCTCACTGCTGGCTTCCCTGGAATCTTCCCCATGTTAAGTACTGTCCAGGCCAAACTGCTGATCGTCGACGATCTGCCGGAAAACCTGCTGGCCCTTGAGGCGCTGATCAAGCGCGAAGATCGGCAGGTTTTCAAGGCCTTGAGCGCTGACGAGGCCTTGTCACTGTTGCTGGAGCATGAGTTCGCCATGGCGATTCTCGATGTGCAGATGCCCGGCATGAACGGTTTCGAGCTGGCCGAACTGATGCGCGGCACCGAAAAGACCAAGAACATCCCGATTGTGTTCGTCAGCGCCGCCGGCCGCGAACTCAATTATGCCTTCAAAGGCTATGAAAGCGGTGCGGTGGATTTTTTGCACAAGCCGCTGGATATCCATGCGGTGAAGAGCAAGGTCAATGTGTTCGTCGACCTGTACCGCCAGAGCAAGGCCATGAAACAGCAGGTCGAAGCCCTGGAGCGCAGCCGCCGCGAGCAGGAGCTGCTGCTGACGCGCCTGCAGGCCACCCAGGCGGAGCTTGAACAGGCTGTGCGCATGCGTGACGACTTCATGTCGATCGTCGCTCACGAAGTGCGCACACCGCTTAACGGGCTGATTCTGGAAACGCAGCTGCGCAAGATGCACCTGGCTCGGGATAACGCCGCCGCGTTTACCCTGGACAAGATGCACGCCATGGTTGACCGCGACGAGCGTCAGATCCAGAGCCTTATCCGTCTGATCGAGGACATGCTCGACGTGTCGCGCATCCGCACCGGCAAATTGTCGATTCGTCCGGCGCGCTTCGACCTGGCGCAACTGGTGCGCAACCTGGTGAAAAACTTCGCCCCGCAAGTGGCATCCGCCGGTTCTTCGATGCACCTGGTTGCCGATGAACCTGTGGAGGGCAATTGGGATGAGTTCCGTATTGAGCAAGTGGTCACCAACCTGCTCACCAACGCTTTGCGTTACGGTGCCAAAAGCCCAGTGGATGTGCGTGTGTACACCGAGCACGGTGAGGCGCGCGTCGAGGTGCGTGACCGTGGCATCGGCATCAGCGCAGACAACCAGAAGCGCATTTTCCAGCAATTCGAACGCGTTTCGGCCAGCCATGTAGCGGCAGGCCTGGGCTTGGGGCTGTTTATTTCCGAGCAGATCGTGACGGCCCATGGCGGCACCATCGAGGTGGAAAGCCAGATAGGCGAGGGCGCGTTGTTCAGGGTGTGCCTGCCACTTGGCGAGCCGCAATGAAATCAATCGTCGCCTCGACGCAACCTCTGCGTGACCCCATGGTCGTACTTGCAGCAACTGACCGGACAAAGGCTTCCCATGAGTGAAGATGCACAAGATGTCGTACTGATCGTCGAAGACGACGAATCCATTATGTTTGTGCTGGGTGAATACCTGGCAGGCCTGGGCTACCGGGTGCTGAAGGCGATCGATGGGGAGCAGGCCTTCGAGATTCTGGCGACCAAGCCGCACCTGGACCTGATGGTCACGGATTACCGCCTGCCGGGCGGGATTTCCGGGGTGCAGATCGCTGAGCCTGCGATCAAGCTGCGACCTGAATTGAAAGTGATCTTTATCAGCGGTTACCCGCAAGAAATACTCGACTGCAACAGCCCGATCACGCGCAACGCGCCAATCCTGGCCAAGCCGTTTGATCTGGATACCTTGCAAGAGCATATCCAGCGCCTGCTGGCCTGAAGCAATAGGGCTGCCTCGCAGCAGCCCTATTGCTTGATCATCTCACGCACCTTGGCCGTCAGCAGGTCGAAGGTGAACGGCTTGGTGATCAGTTGCATCCCCGGGTCCAGGAACCCGCCGCGCACCGCCGCATGCTCGGCGTAGCCAGTGATAAACAATACCTTGAGTTCCGGGCGCAATTGCCGCCCGATTTCTGCCAGCTGTCGCCCGTTCATGCCGGGCAAGCCCACATCACTGATCAACAGGTCAATGCGTTGGTCGGATTCGATGATCGGCACGGCGGTATTGGCATCGCCAGCCTCGACAAAGGCATAGCCCAATTCCTTGAGCACTGCGCTGACCAGCACGCGTACGGCGGCGTCGTCTTCGACGATCAATACTGTCTCACCGGCATTGGCGAATGGCAGCAGTGCCGGGTTGGTGACGGCGTCCGCGACGCGCTCACCGATAAAACGCGGCAGGAACAGGCTGACTGTCGTGCCCTTGCCGACTTCACTATGGATGGTGACATGGCCATGGGATTGGCGGGCAAAGCCGTAGATCATCGACAAGCCGAGGCCGGTGCCCTGGCCGATCGGCTTGGTCGTGAAGAACGGGTCGAAGACGCGGCCCAACAGACTTTCGGGAATACCACAGCCGGTGTCGCTGACGCTCAGTTCCACGTAATCGCCTGGCAGCAAGGTGCCATAGGCGGCCGTGAACACATTGTCGAGGTGGCGGTTGGTGGTCTCAACGGTCAGGCTACCGCCGCTGGGCATGGCATCGCGCGCATTGATCACCAGGTTGAGCAGGGCGCTTTCCAGCTGATTGGGGTCGGCCTCGGCGGTCCAGAGTTCATCGGTCAGACGCATGTCCAAGGCGATGCTTTCATTGATACTGCGTTGCAGCAGTTCACCCATGGAACTGACCAACTGGTTGATCTCCACGGGTTTGGGGTCCAGCGACTGGCGCCGTGAAAACGCCAGCAAGCGGTGGGTCAGGCCGGCAGCGCGGTTGGCCGAGGTCACGCCCAAGTCGATCAAGCTGTCCAGGTCGTCCAACTTGCCGCGGGCCACCCGCCTGCGCAGCAGCTCCAGGCTGCCGATAATGCCGGTGAGCATGTTGTTGAAGTCATGGGCGATACCGCCGGTCAACTGGCCGACGGCCTCCATTTTCTGTGACTGGCGCAGCGCATCTTCGTTGTTGCGCAGTTGCGCCGTGCGCTCTTCAACCTGCTGCTCAAGGGTTTCCAGGGTGCGTTGCAGGCGCAACTCGCTCTCGCTCAAGTCGATCAGGCGGTCACGCGCTTCGTATTGCCGGCGCCGGCCGCGCAGGGCCGCGCTCACCAGACTGATCAGGGTTACTGGATGGAAAGGGCGCTCCAGGAAGGTCACGTTGCCCAGCAGGCCACTCAGGTGGGATGAGCCGTTCTGTTCACGGCCGCCATGGTGGGTCATCAGCACGATGGGCAAATCGGACCAGGCCGGCTGCTCATGCAGGTAATGCAGCAGGGGCTCCAGATCGACACCGCGCAGGGCTTCAGCGGCAATCACCAACATACCGACGCCTTGCCCAAGTGCTTCGCAGAGTTCAGTCAGGTTCCCGGCAACCATGCCGGTGTAGCCGGCTTCCTTGAGCATCATCAGCGCCAGGGAGCCGTCACGGCCCAGTGGCGCGAGAATAATTGCGCGCTCGGAGAGGGGAGAAAGGCCGGTCACACGCCCTCTTCCTTGAGCAGTGGGGAACCGGCGCCCATATAAGTCGGGATACCGCGCAGTACGCCCTGGAAGTTGTCGAGCGGCTCGCCCACTGTCAAACCACTGCCGCCGATACGGTATTCACGAATGGTGGACTCGTGGCTGCCGGTACGTTTCTTGATGATCGAAATGGCCCGGCGAACCTTGCCGAGTGCTTCGAAATAACGCAACAGGATCACGGTATCAGCCAGGTAAGTAATATCGACGGGGGCCTGCATGTCGCCTACCAACCCATGTTGGGCCACCGTCATGAACGTCGCCGCGCCGCGACGGTTCAGGTACAGCAGCAACTCATGCATATGCAGGATCAGAGAGTTTTCCTCAGGCATCGCCGCCTGGTAGCCGTTGATACTGTCGATTACCACGGTTTTGATCCCGCGTTCATCGACGCAACGCCTGACTCGGTGGGAGAACTCGCCTGGCGACAGCTCTGCCGCATCCACCTGCTCGATCAGCAGGTTGCCGGTGTCTTGCAGCGCAGCGAGGTCGATACCCATATTTTTCATGCGTTCGAACAACAGGCCCAGCTCTTCATCGAAAATAAACAGCGCAGCTTTTTCGCCACGCGACACTGCGGCGGCGGCAAATATCATCGAGATCAAGGATTTGCCGGTTCCGGCCGGGCCGAGGATAAGCGTGCTGGAGCCGGTTTCTACGCCGCCGCCCATCAAGGCGTCCATTTCACGGATGCCACTGCTCAAAGTCTGACGCACGTAACCACCACGATGCTCGGCGGCCACAAGGCGCGGGAACACGTGGATGCCGTCTTGCATGATGGTGAAGTCGTGAAAGCCACCACGGTATTTCTGGCCACGGTACTTCACCACGCGGATGCGGCGGCGTTCAGCGCCGTAGGTGGGCGTCAACTCTTCCAGGCGAATCACGCCGTGGGCCACGCTGTGCACGGTTTTATCCAGGGATTCGGTGGTCAGGTCGTCAAGCAGCAGTACGGTGGCGTCGTAGCGCACAAAGTAGTGTTTGATCGCCAGGATCTGGCGGCGATAGCGCAGCGAGCTTTGCGCCAGCAGGCGGATTTCCGAAAGGCTGTCGACCACCACGCGAGTGGGCTTGATCCGTTCCACCACTTCAAAAATCTGCCGGGTTGCCTCACCCAGCTCCAGGTCGGAGGAATACAGCAGGCTTTGCTGGTGCTCGGCGTTGAGCAGGCTTTCTGGCGGGGTTAGCTCGAAGATGTGAATGTTGTCGTCCAGGTCCCAGCCGTGGGACTTGGCGCCCTGACGCAACTCGCGTTCGGTTTCTGACAGGGTGATGTACAAGGATCGCTCACCGTTTTTCGCGCCGGCTTGCAGAAAGTGCAGCGCTACGGTGGTTTTCCCGGTGCCGGGTTCGCCTTCCAGCAGGAACAGGTGGCTGCGTGATAGCCCCCCGGAAAGAATGTCATCAAGACCTTCGATGCCGGTGGCCGCCTTTTCACTGAACAGCTCTTTGGATGTAGACAAGAAGTGCCCTCGGGTCACGTACAAGTAAAGGGAGGCGCGTCGGCTTGGACGCGCCATATTTACTTGACCGTAGCGGGTTGTGGCGGTTCAACCTGTCGTATAAATCGTGGTGGATTTGTGACCTGCGCCAAAGCGCTGCTTTTGTGTGGGAGCTGGCTTGCCTGCGATAGCATCACCTCGGTTTATCTGTCAGACCGAGGTGTCTGCATCGCAGGCAAGCCAGCTCCCACATAGCGCGCGAAACTAAAGCCCTTGCTGCAACGCCGGATCATCCGGATTCTGCTGCTCCAGCTGCGCCAGTAACACCTGCACATTCTGCAACTGCCCGGTTTCCTTCCAGTAGCTGACCAGCAACACACGCGCCTTGCGATTGGCGGGGTGGCGCTGGACGATTTCTTCCAGCTGACGCTGGGCGGCGTCCACCTCTTCCTGGTCGTGCAGCGTGGTGGCGAGGTCGAAGCGGTAATCCTGATTGTCAGGCTCAAGCTCCACGGCTTTGGACAGGCCAAGCAACGCGTATGGCCGCTCCCCATGGTGCAACAGCCACATGCCCAGGGCGTGTTGCAGGTAGGCCGACTCCGGATGTGCCGCCAATTGCCGCGCCAGCAACTGGCGGGACTCATCGGTCTTGCCCTGCTTATCGAGCAATTCGATTTGTGCGACCACAGCTTGCAGGTTGTCCGGTTGCAGGCGCATGGCCTGCTCCAGTGCATGTTGCGCGTCCGGCAGCAGGGCGCTGTGGATGTACAAGCGCGCGAGCTGAATCCAGCCTTCGGCGGTTTCGGGCTCAGCCTTGAGCTTTTTCACAAACTCATCGAGCACTTGCTGCAAAGGCCCGAAATACAGGCCCAGGGTATCCGGCGACAGGCCGAGCAGGGCGTTGGCGGCGGCAAAACGCACGGCTTGTTCAGGATCGTCCAGTGCCGGGCCAAGCAGTAAGGTGCGTTGGCCGCTGGGCACCAGGCCAACAATACTGTGAATCGCCGCTTCACGAACCAACGGCGACTCATCAGCCAGGTCTTTATCCGCCAGCTTCAACGCCTGAGGGCTTGGGTAATTGGGCAGTTCGGCGTGCAATGCGGCGCGACGTTCAGGCGACAAGTCCGGGCGGCCCAGCTGTTGATACAGCACACGGGCGGCGCCGGGTTCGCCGTTACGTGCTTGCTTCAACGCCTTGGCGTAACCATGGGCGATCGCCGGCGGCACGGCCACCGGAGTGGAGCGGGAGAAAAACCAGGTGACCAGGACAAGCAACAACAGGGCGCACAGGCCGACGATGGAGTAACGGCGTGACTTTGACATGCAGGCGTCCAAAAGCTGGGGGCAGCTAATCGCAAAGCCTCAAGCTTCGGTCAGACCACGACGAGTGTCAAACCCGTATCAGCCGAGCACGTATTCCACTGGTTCCAGGGCAGGAGGCAGATCGATCTCGCCCAGGGCGGCGAGAATCTCGCGCTCCAGGGTGCGCACTATCGCATTGCAGGGCAGATCGTTTTCATCAAAACCGAACGGGTCTTCCAGATCATCACCGATTTCATCCAAACCGAAGAACGTGTAGCTGACGATGGCGGTGAACACCGGCGTCAACCAGCCCAGCGGTTCGGCCATGGCGAACGGCAGCAAAATGCAGAACAGGTAGATGGTGCGGTGCAATAGCAGCGTGTAAGGGAAGGGCAGTGGCGTGCTCTTGATCCGCTCGCAGGCGGCCTGCACCAGGCTGAGGCTGACCAGCCGGGTTTCCAGCTGGGTGTAGCGCCATTCACTGATCACACCCTGTTCGGCCAGCCGCGAAAAGCGCGCGCCCAGTTGTTGCAGCACGTTGTCGGGGAGATTGGGATGCGCCCGGTCAACAGTTATCCAGGGTGTGATAACGCGGGCCTCGTCTTCACGACGCAGGTGCGCGACCAGGCCGTGGGCAAACCCGCACACCCCACGCAGCAGGCTGGCGCGCTCGGGTGAGTTGCCCAGCACTTGGGTTTCGCGAATCAGCGAGCGCACCTCAATGATCATCTGCCCCAGTTGCTTGCGGCCTTCCCACCAACGGTCGTAGCAGGCGTTGTTGCGAAAGCTCATGAAGATCGACAACGACAACCCGAGCAAGGTGAACGGCGTGGCATTGACCTTGGAGAAGTAGGCCGGGTGCAGGGTCTCCACCAGCACGATCACTGAAGCCAGCAACGTGACCATCAGGCTGCGCAAGGCAATGCGCTTGGCAATCGAACCTTTAAGGGAAAACAGGATACCCATTAGGTTGGGTTTGGGGCGGACGATCATCGGGACACGGCTTCTTTGGCGGCGCAGGCCTGGAGATTAGGAGTTTGCGCCCAGAGCGTCCAATCACTGCGGCTGACCGGCTGATAAGCCGGATCAATGATTGGCCAAACCAGTCAGCCAAGTTGAAGGCTTTGACCATTGCCGCCAAAGCGCTCTAGAGCGACTATTTCAGCGATTCTCGTCGTGAAAAATGTCCTGAAAATAAAAACACACAAGGATTTGGAACCATGCGTGAGTATTTGGCTGCCACCACTGCCTTCGACTACCAGCACACCGTCAACGCCGCCCTGTCCGGCAACCTGCAAGCCCTGAATGCTTGTGTGGAGTGTTGCGATCGCCACGCGCTGCCGGGGCGCATTGCGTTGTTTTGGGAAGGTAAGGATGGGCGCAGCGCCAGTGTGACCTTCACCCAATTGCAGGACCAGGCGGCGCGCTTTGCCAATTTCCTCCTGGCCCAAGGCGTGCAACAGGGTGACAAGGTGGCGGGGCTGCTGCCACGCACGGCAGAGTTATTGGTGGTGGTGTTCGCCACCTGGCGTATCGGCGCGGTGTATCAGCCGCTGTTTACCGCCTTCGGACCCAAGGCCATCGAGCATCGGCTGAACAGCTCCGGCGCCGTACTGGTGGTCACGGATGCGGTCAACCGCCCCAAGCTGGCTGAAGTCGAAGGCTGCCCGACCATCGTCACGGTGGCCGGGGACAAGGGCGAAGGCATCGTGCGCGGCGACTACAGCTTCTGGGCTGAACTGCCGAACTATTCGAATACCTGCGAACCGGTGCTGCTGGGCGCAGAAGCCCCGTTCCTGCTGATGTTCACCTCGGGCACCACCGGCCCGTCAAAAGCCCTGTCGGTGCCGCTCAAGGCCATTGTCGCCTTCCAGAGCTACACCCGCGACGCGGTGGATTTGCGCCCCGAAGACGCGTTTTGGAATGTCGCCGACCCGGGCTGGGCCTATGGCATCTATTTTGGCGTGACCGGGCCGTTGTCCATGGGCCACCCGATTACGTTCTACGATGGGCCGTTCACCCTGGAAAGCACCTGCCGGGTGATCAATAAATATGGGATTACCAACCTCACCGGTTCGCCCACCGCTTACCGCCTGCTGATTGCCGGTGGCGAACAGTTCGCGCGCGCTATCAAGGGCAAGCTGCGTATCGTCAGCAGCGCCGGCGAGCCGCTGAACCCGGAAGTGATCCGCTGGTTTGCCGACAACCTGGGCGTGACCATTCATGACCATTACGGCCAGACCGAACTGGGCATGGTGCTGTGCAACCACCACGGCCTGGAACACCCCGTGCACGTCGGCTCGGCAGGCTTTGCCTCACCGGGCCACCGCATTGTGGTGCTCGATGATCAGAACCAGGAATTGCCGGCAGGCCAGCCCGGTATTCTCGCCATCGACCGTGAACAGTCGCCGATGTGCTGGTTCGCCGGCTACGACGGCGTAAAGACCAAGGCGTTTGTCGGCAAGTACTACCTCAGTGGCGACACCGTGGAGCTCAACCCGGACGGCAGCATCAGCTTTGTCGGGCGCAGTGACGATGTGATCACCACATCCGGCTACCGCGTAGGGCCATTCGATGTCGAAAGCGCACTGGTCGAGCACCCGGCCGTGATCGAAGCCGCTGTGGTCGGCAAACCCTGCCCGGAGCGCACCGAGCTGGTCAAAGCCTTTGTGGTGATCAACGAACAGTACCGCGCTACGCCCGAGCTGGCCGAGGAGCTGCGTCTGCACGTGCGCAAGCGTTTGGCGGCCCACGCCTACCCACGGGAAATCGAATTTGTCAGCGACTTGCCCAAGACCCCTAGCGGCAAGCTGCAACGTTTTATTTTGCGTAATCAGGAAATTGCGAAGGCACAGGCCATCGCCTGATCCACTTTTAAGGAAACAATGATGCAGATTGAAAACAAGGTATTCCTGGTCAGCGGCGGTGCTTCGGGCCTCGGCGCGGCCACCGCTGAGATGTTGATTGCCGCTGGTGCCAAGGTGATGCTGGTCGACCTGAACGCCGACGCTGTGGCGGCCAAAGCCAAGCAACTGGGCGATAACGCCCGCAGCGCTGTGGCCGATATCAGCCAGGAAGCCGCCGCCGAAGCGGCCGTACACGCCGCCGTTGCAGCCTTTGGCGGCCTGCACGGCCTGGTGAACTGCGCCGGGGTGGTACGCGGCGAAAAAATCCTCGGCAAAAATGGCCCACACGCCTTGGCCAGCTTTGCCCAGGTGATCAACGTCAACCTGATCGGCAGCTTCAACCTGTTGCGCCTGGCGGCTGCCGCCATCGCTGAAACCGCGGCGAACGCCGACGGTGAGCGCGGCGTGATCATCAACACCGCGTCGGTAGCCGCCTTTGACGGGCAGATAGGCCAGGCGGCGTATGCCGCCTCCAAAGGCGCCATCGCCAGCCTGACCTTGCCCGCTGCCCGCGAACTGGCGCGCTTTGGCATCCGCGTGATGACTATTGCCCCGGGCATTTTCGAAACGCCGATGATGGCCGGCATGACCCCCGAAGTGCGCGATTCCCTGGCCGCGGGTGTGCCATTCCCGCCACGCCTGGGCAAACCGTCCGAGTACGCCGCGCTGGTACGCCACATCATTGAAAACAGCATGCTCAATGGCGAGGTGATCCGTCTCGACGGTGCCTTGCGTATGGCAGCCAAGTAAGGAGAACACCCCATGAACGATCCGATTGTTATTGTCAGCGCCGTGCGCACGCCCATGGGCGGCTTCCAGGGCGACCTCAAGAGTCTGACCGCGCCGCAACTGGGCGCTGCCGCGATCCGCGCCGCCGTCGAACGCGCCGGGATTGCCCCGGATGCCGTGGACGAAGTGCTGTTCGGCTGCGTGTTGCCCGCAGGCCTGGGCCAGGCGCCTGGGCGTCAAGCGGCGCTGGGCGCCGGGCTGGACAAGGCCACGCGCTGCACCACCTTGAACAAGATGTGCGGCTCGGGCATGGAAGCGACCATCCTCGCCCACGACTCGCTGCTGGCCGGCAGTGTCGACGTGGTGGTCGCCGGCGGCATGGAAAGCATGTCCAACGCGCCGTACCTGCTCGACCGCGCGCGCAGCGGCTACCGCATGGGCCATGGCAAGGTGCTTGACCATATGTTCCTCGACGGCCTCGAAGACGCCTACGACAAGGGCCGCCTGATGGGCACCTTTGCCGAAGACTGCGCCGAGCACAATGGCTTCACCCGTGAAGCCCAGGACGCCTTCGCCATTGCCTCGCTGACCCGCGCGCAAGAGGCCATCACCCATGGCAGCTTTGCTGCTGAGATCGTCCCGGTGCAGGTCACCGTCGGCAAAGAGCAAAAGACCATCCTGCATGACGAGCAACCGCCCAAGGCCAAGCTGGACAAGATCGCCAGCCTGAAACCGGCGTTCCGCGAGGGCGGTACGGTGACGGCGGCCAACTCCAGCTCGATTTCCGATGGTGCGGCGGCGTTGCTGTTGATGCGCCAGTCCGAGGCGCAACAGCGTGGCCTCAAGCCCTTGGCGGTGATCCACGGGCATGCGGCCTTTGCCGACGAGCCGGGGCTGTTCCCGGTGGCGCCCGTGGGTGCGATTCGCAAGCTCATGAGCAAGACCGGCTGGAACCTGGGCGACGTTGACCTGTTTGAAATCAACGAAGCTTTCGCGGTGGTCAGCCTGGTGACCATGAGCAAGCTGGAAATCCCCCACAGCAAGGTCAATATTCACGGCGGCGCCTGTGCCTTGGGGCATCCAATTGGTGCTTCCGGTGCGCGCATCCTGGTGACGTTGCTCTCGGCCCTGCGCCAGAAAGGCCTCAAGCGCGGGGTTGCCGCCATTTGTATCGGCGGCGGTGAAGCCACGGCCATGGCCGTCGAATGCCTGTATTAAGGACTCAACATGCTGCCCAATGACGAACAACTGCAAATCAGCGAAGCGGCCCGGCAATTTGCCCAGGAACGCCTGAAACCGTTCGCCGCCGAATGGGACCGCGAGCACCGTTTCCCCAAGGAAGCCATTGGCGAAATGGCCGAGCTGGGCTTTTTCGGCATGCTGGTGCCGGAACAGTGGGGTGGTTGCGACACGGGCTACCTGGCCTACGCCATGGCCCTGGAAGAAATTGCCGCCGGCGATGGCGCGTGCTCGACCATCATGAGCGTGCACAACTCGGTGGGTTGCGTGCCAATCCTCAAATTCGGTAACGAGCAGCAGAAACAGCAGTTCCTCACGCCGCTGGCCAGTGGCGCCATGCTCGGTGCCTTTGCGTTGACCGAGCCGCAGGCAGGCTCCGATGCCAGCAGCCTGAAAACCCGCGCACGCCTTGAGGGCGACCATTACGTGCTCAATGGCTGCAAACAGTTCATTACCTCCGGGCAGAACGCCGGGATCGTGATTGTGTTTGCCGTCACCGACCCGGCCGCAGGCAAGCGTGGGATCAGCGCGTTTATCGTGCCGACCGACTCGCCGGGCTACACGGTGGCGCGGGTTGAAGACAAACTCGGCCAACATGCGTCCGACACCTGCCAGATCCTCTTCGAAGACGTAAAAGTCCCAGTCGCCAACCGTTTGGGCGAGGAGGGCGAAGGCTACAGGATCGCCCTGGCCAACCTCGAAGGCGGCCGCGTCGGCATCGCCTCGCAATCGGTGGGCATGGCCCGCGCCGCCTTCGAAGCCGCGCGTGACTATGCCCGTGAGCGCGAAAGCTTCGGCAAGGCGCTGATCGAACACCAGGCCGTGGCCTTCCGGTTGGCCGACATGGCCACGCAAATCGCGGTGGCCAGGCAGATGGTGCATTACGCCGCAGCCCTGCGTGACAGCGGCAAGCCGGCCTTGGTCGAGGCGTCGATGGCCAAGCTGTTTGCTTCGGAAATGGCCGAAAAGGTCTGCTCGGCCGCCTTGCAAACCCTGGGCGGTTACGGTTACCTGAGCGACTTCCCATTGGAGCGGATCTACCGCGATGTGCGGGTCTGCCAGATTTACGAAGGCACCAGCGATATTCAGCGCATGGTCATCTCACGCAACCTTTAAGGAGCCGATACATGAGTTACGAAACCCTTTTGCTCGAAGTCCAGGGCCGCGTCGGGCTGATTACCCTCAATCGCCCGCAAGCCCTGAACGCCTTGAACGCCCAGTTGGTGAGCGAGTTGAACCAGGCACTGGACGGCCTGGAAGCCGACCCGCAGATCGGCTGCATCGTGCTGACCGGCTCGAAAAAAGCCTTCGCCGCCGGCGCCGACATCAAAGAGATGGCCGAGCTGACCTACCCGCAGATCTACCTCGACGACCTGTTCAGCGACAGCGACCGCGTCGCCAACCGCCGCAAGCCGATCATTGCTGCGGTCAACGGTTTCGCCCTGGGCGGCGGCTGTGAACTGGCCTTGATGTGCGACTTTATCCTGGCCGGTGACGGCGCCAGGTTCGGCCAGCCGGAAATCAACCTCGGCGTACTGCCGGGCATGGGCGGCACCCAACGGCTGACCCGCGCCGTGGGCAAGGCCAAGGCCATGGAAATGTGCCTGACCGGGCGCTTTATTGATGCCGTTGAAGCTGAGCGCTGCGGGATTGTGGCGCGCATTGTGCCGGCCGATGACCTGCTTGAAGAAGCGCTGAAAACCGCGACCTTGATTGCCGGCAAGTCCGTGCCGATCAGCATGATGGTCAAGGAAAGCGTGAACCGTGCGTTTGAGGTGAGCCTGTCTGAAGGCGTGCGCTTTGAGCGGCGGGTGTTCCATGCCGCGTTTGCCACCCAGGACCAGAAGGAAGGCATGGCGGCGTTTGTGGCCAAGCGCGCGCCGGAGTTCAAGGACCAGTAACCCGGCCGTAAACACTGAAGATCAAAATGTGGGAGCTGGCTTGCCTGCGATGCAGACACCTCGGTTTATCGGTTAGACCGAGGTGATGCTATCGCAGCGGTGCGACGACTCGACAAGCCAGCTCCCACATTGGTCTTGTGTGGCTTTTAGAGCTGGTAGTTCTTCAGCTCCCTGGCAATCACCATCCGCTGAATCTCGCTGGTGCCTTCGTAAATCTGCGTAATCCGCGCATCCCGGTAGTAGCGCTCCACCGGGTAGTCCTCAAGATACCCATACCCGCCATGGACCTGCATCGCCGAGGAGCAGACCTTTTCGGCCATCTCCGAAGCAAACAGCTTGGCCTGGGAGGCTTCCGACAGGCACGGCTTGCCGGCGCTGTGCAGGCGTGCGGCGTGCAGGATCAGCAGGCGGGCGGCATTGAGCTGGGTCTGCATGTCGGCCAGCAGGTTGGCAATGCTTTGGTGCTCAATGAATGCTCGTTCCCACGCTCTGCGTGGGAATGCCGCCCTTGACGCTCTGCGTCAGCGCTTGAGGCGTGACGCAGAGCGTCACCGGATGCGTTCCCACGCAGAGCGTGGGAACGAGCAACTGGCAGTCAGAGCTGGTAGTTCTTCAGCTCCCTGGCAATCACCATCCGCTGAATCTCGCTGGTGCCTTCGTAAATCTGCGTAATCCGCGCATCCCGGTAGTAGCGCTCCACCGGGTAGTCCTCAAGATACCCATACCCGCCATGGACCTGCATCGCCGAGGAGCAGACCTTTTCGGCCATCTCCGAAGCAAACAGCTTGGCCTGGGAGGCTTCCGACAGGCACGGCTTGCCTGCGCTGCGCAGGCGTGCGGCATGCAGGATCAACAACCGGGCGGCATTGAGCTGGGTCTGCATGTCGGCCAGCAGGTTGGCAATGCTTTGGTGCTCGATAATCGCCTTGTTGAATTGCACCCGATCACGCGCATACGCCAGCGCCGCCTCAAAGGCTGCACGGGCGATGCCCAACGCTTGGGCGGCAATGCCGATGCGTCCACCCTCGAGGTTGGACAGGGCGATGGCCAGGCCCTTGCCGCGTTCACCCAACAGGTTGGCTTCGGGTACTGTGCACTGGTTCAGCGTGACGGCGCAGGTGTCCGAGGCACGAATGCCCATCTTGTGTTCGGTACGGTCGACCACAAAGCCTGGTGTGTCAGTGGGCACCAGGAAGGCAGAAATACCTTTCTTGCCCAGTTCCGGGTCCGTCACCGCAAACACAATGGCCAACTTGGCGCGCTTGCCATTGCTGACGAACTGCTTGGCACCGGTGATCACCCACTGGCCGTCGCGCAGCTCGGCGCGGGTGCGCAGGTTATGGGCTTCGGAACCGGCCTGAGGCTCGGTGAGGCAGAAGCAACCAATGGCCTGGCCGCTGGCCAGGTCAGCCAGCCAGGTGTGTTTCTGCGCATCGGTGCCGTAGTTGAGGATTGGCCCGCAACCGACTGAATTATGGATACTCATGAGTGCGCCGGTGGCGCCATCACCGGCGGAAATCTCCTCGACGGCCAGGGCATACGCCACGTAGTCGACATAGGTGCCGCCCCATTCTTCCGGCACCACCATGCCCAGCAAGCCGAGTTCGCCCATCTTCGCGACCAGGGCGTCATCGATCCAGCCGGCTTTTTCCCAGGCTTGCGCATGCGGGGCGATTTCGCCACGGGCAAAGTCGCGCGCCATGTCGCGAATCATCACTTGTTCTTCAGTGTACTCAATATCTTGCATGGCTTATTTCCCACTCTGCTTGAAGTCACTGAAGAAGCTCTCGACATGGCTGGCGTCCAACTCATGGATCGTCGCGGGGTTCCAATGCGGGGTTTTATCCTTGTCGATAATCAACGCGCGAACGCCTTCGATCAGGTCGCCGCGTTCGAACCACTGGCGATCCAGGTGCAATTCCAGCGCGAAGCACTGCTCCAGCGACAAGCGCCGGCCACGGCGCAGCATCTGCAGGGTCACGGCCATTGCCAGCGGCGAGCGGGTCTGCATCAGGCTGGCGGTGCTGAGCGCCCATTCGTGGCTGTCGGCGACAGTGACTTGCTGCAGTTGCTCGACCATGCTCGGCACATCCGGCAACGCAAAGAAGTGGTCGATCGCCGGGCGCAGCGCGGCCAGCGGGGCGTCGGGCAATTGTTGTACCGCGAGCTTTGCCAATACGCCCTGCAGGTCCTTGAGCGGCGAATCCTGCCATTGCAGGTGGTCGAGCTTCTGGTCGAGTTCGGCGAGTTTCGCGCTGTCGATACACCAGTCCGCCAGCCCGCAGTACAGCGCATCGGCGGCGCGAATCTGCACGCCGGTGACACCCAGGTAAACCCCCAGCTCGCCAGGGATGCGCGAGAGGAAATAGCTGCCACCTACGTCCGGGAAATAACCAATGGCCACTTCCGGCATCGCCAGGCGGCTGCGCTCGGTCACCACACGCAAGTCGGCGCCTTGCACCAGGCCCATGCCACCGCCGAGGACAAAGCCGTCCATCAGGGCCAGCACGGGCTTGTGGTAATGGTGAATCGCCAGGTCGAGGGCGTATTCCTCGACGAAGAAGTCCTGGTGCAGGCTGTCGCCCTGCTTGAAGCTGTCGTAGAGAGAGCGAATGTCGCCACCGGCGCAGAACGCTTTTTCACCGGCACCGCGCAGGACCACGGCATACACCTGCGGATCGCTCTCCCAAGCCAGCAGTTGTGTGGTCAGGCTGCGGACCATCTCCAGAGTGATGGCATTCAAGCCAGCGGGGCGGTTGAGGGTGAGGTGGCCAATATGGTTACGGACTTCGGCCAGCACCTCGCCCTGAAGAATCCTGGTGTGGCTTGCTTCGGATGAAACCTGAGCAGTCATCACTAACTCCCTGCTTTTATTGTTCTTTATCAAGATGTTCGCGCACGAACTATCTCGCGATCGTACCAGTGCAAATTTGCCCAGTACAACCCGGAATCATGCAGGTCGTTTTTGCATTTATGCAGCGCTGCGGCCACCCAGCACTTCACCGATGCTGCGGCGCCGGGCATGCCCTTCAGCCGCGTGTATCAGTTGCTCCAACTCCGTCGGCTCCACATCAAAGAACCGCTCCATCTCGGCCAGGGCCAGTTTCAGATCGGCTGCCGTGATGGCGGCATCTGTCACCGGCGCTGTGCTGCCCAGGACCACGGCGGGCGATTCGATCGCGCCTTTGGGGTAACGCGTGCGTGTCACGTTGTTATAGGCCAGCGCACCGGCCAGCAGCGCGCCAGCCCCGAGCATCACCGGCCCCACTTCCTGCCAACCCAGGGCGATAGAGGCCGGATCGGCGAGCACCAGCGTCATGGCCAAGCCACCGGCGGGCGGGTGCAGGCAGCGCAGCCAGCAAATCAACACGACGGTCATGCCCGCAGCCAGGCATGCGCTGCCCAGCGTGCGGCCAAGCACCCGCGCCACCAGCAGAGCCACAATGGCAGCGCACAAGTAGCTGCCGATAATCGACCAGGGCTGTGCCAACGCACCGGAGGACACGGCAAACAGCAAAACCGCCGATGCCCCCAGCGGGCCGAGCAGGTGCAAGGCGACTTCCATACCGAATACCTGGGCACACACCCAGACACTCAATAGCGTGCCCAAGGCCATGCCAATGGCGGCGCGGCTCCATTCGGCGGGGCGGGTATTGATTGCAGCGGGTAACCAGCGAGCGAGCATCGACACGATCCATAAAGCAGCAGACGAAAAAAAAGGCTCGCCTGGTTGCCCGGATAAGCCCTTTGAACGTTCCAACATTTGGGGGAGGAACCTGTGCAGTGTGCCGAGCTTGATGCTATGGCGCCAATGCATATTAATGAGGGTTAAATGCAAAAATAATGCAGTTAGTGTCCCTCGTCATAGGTGATGCGATGCGTCGGTTGCGGCAGCGGCGTGCTGATGCGTCCGAGCACGCGGCTATCAGCCTCTTCGTTGAACAGCTGCCTTTGCAGGTTCTCCCGCAAGGCAGGGTCGTCGGCCAAAGGCCCCTTCAATGCCACCAAGGCATCGCGCAATGCCATCAATCGATCCAGCCTCGGCGCAGGGATAAGCAACAGGTCTTCTGGCACGGCATTGCCCTTTTGATCAAGCAGGTCTGTGTGCGTGGAAGGCTGACGGCGCCCGGTAGTAGATAGTTAACGCACATGACAAAGGAGTCTACATTTGGGTTCCGGGCATCGAAAGGCAAAGTGCGCCAGCGTTTACGCATAGCCATGTAGGGGCTTTCCGGGCAGTCATAACGAAAAACGCCCACTCTTGAAGGAGTGGGCGCTGTTTCCGTCAGACCACTGTCAGCGTAATTACGGCGCGCTGACTTTCTCTAGATGGAGCAACACATACGGGTCTTTGTCGAACTCCCCGGTGAGTGTCGGGGTGATCGAACGCAAGCGCGGATCCTGCAGATTTTCGAAGTCTTTCGTGCTCATTACCAGCCATGCCGGACCTTGCAGTGGCGCCAGGTCTGCAGCCGACTGGGTAAACAGCGGCACCTTATCGCAGTTGAAGTTGACCATGAACTTGATGGCTTTTGCATCTTTGCCCAAACCATGCAGCACCACGGGGGCCGGTTGCTGCATGATCTGTTCTTTGACGCCAAGGCTGAATGTGCGGGTGTCGTAAAGCGTACGCTCCAATGGCTCGACCACCACAATGTAGGTCGACCACAGCGCCAGCACCGCCGCGAGTGCCGACCCCAGCGGGCGTAGACGCGCCTTGAGCAGTGACAGCAGCGACACGACCTGAAGCACGCCAAGCACGCCGAAGACCACGCCCAGGTTGTCCAGCTGTGCCGGGTAACGCTTGCGCGCCACCACCAGCCCGACTATCAGCAGCGCCGGCAGCAGTGTCCAGATGCCCAGCATCAAGCCGCGCAGCCAGGCGAACAGCCGCCCTTGGCTGACCTGGAACGGGTAGGCTGCAATGATCGCCGCCATGGGCAGCATCGGCAGGATGTAACGTGCCTTCTTGGCCTGAGGGACCGACAGGCCGAGCATCACCAGCAAACCTGCCGCCGCGCAATACAGCACCAGTTTCAGTGCCGGGTCGGGTGACCGACGACCGCCGATGGCGATTGCCAGGAGCACCAGCAACGCCAGCGGATAAGCCAGCGCGTAGTTGCCCATGGAACTGGTGAAGTAATACAGCACGCCGCTGGAACCTTCGGTGCCGTCCATACGCCCCAGGAACTGCATGCGGATCACGTCCTGCATGAAGTCCTCGCCACCACTGAGCTTGGCCAGCAGCAACAACAGGCCGACACACGCCGCCAGCACTGCCAGCGCGATAAAGCCGAAGGTGAACAGTTGGCGCCATTGGCGGTTGATCAGGTAATAGCTGCACAGCACGCCAGTGGGGATCACCAGGCCGATTGGCCCACGCACCGCAAAGCCCAGGATCAGCAGCAAAAACAGCCAATGCAAGCGTTTGGCTGCCCCGAAGTGGTCATGGGCATAGCCCAGATAGAACACGGTCAAGGCGATGGCCGCGAGCATCTGGTCCAGCGACACCGCGCGGGTTTCGCTGATGAAGGTGCTGCTGAGCAGCAGCATCGCGATGCTGAGCAAACCCCAGCGCGTGGAGTAGGGCGCCGTAAGGCGATACACCAGCACCACGATCACCGCCGAGGCGATGGAGGTAGGCAACCACGCGGTGAGGCTGCTGACCTCGCCAAACGGCAGGGACAACAGCCAGGTCAGCAGGGTCGAGGTCGCCAGGTAGTCCGCGTAAGGCTGGCCATAGGTGGTGGGGAAAAAACTCGGTCCATGGCGCAGCATTTCCTGGGCAAACACCACGAAACGCGAGTCAAAGCCGATGATTGCCTGGTGCCAGTTGCCGACAATAAACAGCACCAGCGCCAGGAGCCCGAGCCCCAGCGACTGATTGCGGATCGTTGCTGTAAGCAGCGGCGATTGAGCTTTGTTCACGTCTTTAGTCTTCCTTGGCTGGCGCTACCCAGTTTTGCTGTGGAATCGGCAGCTCGCAGGAGTCGCCACGGCCCATCGGGAAATATTTGAAGCCCTTGCGCGCCAGGCGCTCGCCGTCGTACAGGTTGCGACCGTCGAAGATCACCGGGTTTTTCAGGCGGGCGTGGATCAGTTCGAAATCCGGCGCCTTGAATTGCTGCCACTCGGTGCACACGATCAACGCATCGGCGCCGCTCAAGGCTGATTCCGGCGTGCCCAGCAGGGTCAGACGCGACTCGTCACCGTAGATGCGCTGGGTTTCCTGCATGGCTTCGGGGTCGAACGCACGGACATTGGCGCCGGCCGCCCACAGGGCTTCCATCAGCACGCGGCTTGGGGCATCGCGCATGTCATCGGTGTTGGGCTTGAAGGCCAGGCCCCACAAGGCGAAGGTCTTGCCTTGCAGTTCGCCTTTGAAATACGCATTGATACGCTCGAACAGCTTGCTCTTCTGGCGCTGGTTGATCGCTTCGACCGCTTCGAGCAGGTCGCTGGAGCAGTTGGCTTCCTTGGCGCTGTGGATCAGGGCGCGCATGTCTTTGGGGAAGCACGAACCGCCGTAGCCGCAGCCCGGGTAGATGAAGTGGTAGCCGATGCGTGAGTCGGCGCCAATGCCCAAACGCACGGCTTCGATGTCGGCGCCCAAGTGTTCGGCCAACTCGGCGATCTGGTTGATGAAGCTGATCTTGGTGGCCAGCATGCAGTTGGCGGCGTACTTGGTCAGTTCGGCGCTGCGCAGGTCCATGAAGATGATGCGGTCATGGTTGCGGTTGAACGGCGCGTACAAATCACGCATCACTTCGCGCACTTCTTCGCGTTCACAGCCGATGATGATGCGGTCCGGGCGGCGGCAGTCGGCAACGGCCGAGCCTTCCTTTAGGAATTCGGGGTTGGAGACGATATCGAACTCCAGGTGGCGACCGGCAATGTGCAGGTTTTTTTCGATATGGGCACGCAGGGTGTCGCCCGTACCGACCGGCACGGTGGATTTTTCCACCAGGATCACCGGTTCCACGCGATGGCGGGATACGGCATCGCCCACCGAAAGCACGTACTTGAGGTCGGCCGAGCCGTCTTCGTCCGACGGCGTGCCCACGGCGATAAACAGCACCTCACCGTGTTCTACGGCGAGTTTTTCATCATAGGTAAAGTGCAGGCGCCCGCTTTCCAGGTTTTCCTTGACCATGGCCGCCAGGCCTGGCTCGAAGATGGTCACGTGGCCTTTTTGCAGCGACTCGACTTTGCTCTTGTCCACGTCCATGCAGATCACATCGTGACCGACTTCGGCCAATACGGTGGCCTGTACCAGACCGACGTAACCGCTACCAAATACACTGATTTTCATGGGGCATTCCTGGGGCTTGCAACGCTAGCACGACGAGAGTTAATAACCAGAACACCGAGAATGACCAAGGCCACCCCCAGGGTTTTTGAAAGCGAAAAATGTTCGTTGAACACCGGCAGGCTGGCCGCCAGCAGGTACACCAGCGCGTAGCTGATGCTTAGCAGCGAATAGGCGCGGCCCAGGGGCAAGTGCTTGAGCGCGCCGAGCCAGCACAGCATCGACAGCGCATAGGCGATGATCGCCAGGATCACCACGCCCAGGGCGCCAAGATCAATCGATTGACTGTTAAACGCATTGAGCCACTCAGTGGGCAACGGCAGGCGCGTCATGCTCCAGCGCATGCCCAATTGAGCAGCACTGACCAGGCCAACACTGCCCAAGGCCAGGGCAAACCCTTGTGTGCGGCTCATACGTGACGCCCTAGCAGCACAACGCCGCCAATCACCAGCGCGACACCCAGCCAATGACGGCCATCGATCTGCTCATGGAAGACAAACCGCGCCATCAGTGTCACCAGCACAAAATTGAGGCTGAGCATGGGGTAGGCGATGCCCACTTCCAGGCGCTGCAACACCAGCAGCCATACCAGCAGGCCAAGGCCCAGGCACACCAGCGCCGACCACAGCCACGGCGAGCGCAGTTTCGGCGCCCAACCGTCGGGCTGGTCACGCCAGCTTTCTACCGCAAACTTTTGCGAAACCTGGCCCATGCAGGTGAGCAGACAGGCGCTCAACAGGAGAAGCAAGGTGATCATTGCGCAGCCTGTGGGAAGATCAGGATGACGATATTGCCTTGCTCATAGCGCTTGCCGTCTTGGGGCAGCAGGTTCACTTCGGCCACTTCATCGTCGCCCTTGACCCGCATGACGAC
Source organism: Pseudomonas sp. OE 28.3 (assembly GCF_014268205.2). Taxonomy (NCBI): domain Bacteria; kingdom Pseudomonadati; phylum Pseudomonadota; class Gammaproteobacteria; order Pseudomonadales; family Pseudomonadaceae; genus Pseudomonas; species Pseudomonas sp. OE 28.3. The sequence goes on along the minus strand of NZ_CP077082.1, from coordinate 3,444,731 downwards.
GCCAACCGAGCCTTTTTTACGCGCCTCGCTCATCCATTGCTGGACATCGGCGGTGCCGATCTTGCGATACGCAGTGTCTGGATAGGCAATGCCGTACTTCACTTCACCGACCGTGTTGTACAGCGCAACGTCTGGGCGGCCCAGGCGCCACGACAGCGCCGAGGCAGCGCCAAGGTCATTGCTGAGCAGTGCCGCGGTGGGTTGCAGTTCGGGCAAATGGTCGATGATGAACTGGTCCGGGGTCTTGTTATAAACCACCGAATGCGGAAGCGCAGCCGGCACCAGGGCCACCAGCAACCAACTGCCGATGGCCGGCGCAGCCCATAGCTTCAATGGGCGTGCAGCTTGCAGCAGGTTGACCACGATCCAGCCGAACAGGAACGTAAACACCAGCACCAGGCTGAAAGTCTCCTGACCCGGCTCATACACCGGTTTTTTCAATTGGAACCAACTGATGGCCAGCAACGCCACGATTCCGATAGCCAGGTTCAACCAGCCGTTGATGCGCAAGGCGCGGCCATGGCCCTTGGCCAACTTGTCGCTGAGCGTCGACCCCATCAGCAGGGCCAAGGGCAGCAGGCACGGCATCACATAGGACGGCAGCTTGCCTTTGGCCAAACTGAAGAACGCCAGAGGCATCAACAGCCACAGCAGCAGGAACGCGGTCTTGGGCAGGCGCTTTTCCAGCCAGGCCTGTTTGACCGTGGACGGCAGCAGGGCGATCCATGGCAACGAGAACGCAACCATCAGCGGCAGGTAGAACCAGAACGGCTCGGCATGCTGGGCGTCATCGCCGGCAAAGCGTTGGATGTGCTCATGCCAGAAGAAGAAGTTCCAGTAGTCCGGCTCTTGCAGGTGCACGGCGAGTGCCCACGGCAGGCTGACGATAATTGCGACGGCCACAGCGACCACACCATAGCCAAGCAATTCACGAAAGCGTTTCTGCCAAATAGCGTAGGGCAGGGCGATCAACACTGGCAGCAGCCAGGCAAGAAACCCTTTGGTCATGAAGCCCATGCCGCAGGCAAAGCCGAGCAAGGCCCAAGACCCCAAGCGGCCGTTGCGCGTGGTGCTGTCGAAGCAGAACCACAGCGCAACGCCGGTGAGGTTGACCCAGAAGGTGAACTGCGGGTCCAGGTTAGCGTAACCACCAAGCAGCGCCACGCTGACAAAGCTCATGTACAGCACGCTGCTGACCAGGCTTTTTTGCGGGTTGTTCCACAGCCGGCGCGAGACCAGATAGACCAGCAGGATACTCAGCCCGGTGCTCAAGGCCGACGCAAAGCGCACGCCGAACAGGTTCTGCCCGAAAATCGCCTGGCCCAGCGCGATCATCCAGTAGCCGGCAGCGGGTTTTTCGAAGTAACGGATACCCATGAAGTGCGGCGAGGCCCATTTGCCGGTCAGCAGCATTTCCTGGCTGATCTGCGCGTAACGGGTTTCATCCGGGATCCACAGGCCATGGCTGGCCAGTGGCAACAGGTAGAACACAGCAAACGCCAACAGGAGCAGGGGCAATGCCCAGCGCCGGATCATGCCTGCTGTACTCCGAGCCAACCCTCGCGGCCGCTGAGCGCGCCGCGTACCAGCTGTTGCTGGGGCAGGGTGGTCACATCCGCGGGCAACAGGTCGCCCAAGGGTTTGAAGTCAATGCCGCGCTGCCCGGCCTGGGCGAGCAGTTGGCGAAAATCTTCAGCCATCAGAATCCCTTCTACTTCTGCGTGGATCGTATAGACGTTCAGCTTCGACTCGGCGAACCGGTCAAGAATGAAGCCGTTGAAATCTTTGGCAGCCACCACCGGCCCGACGACTTCGTCGAAGGTCGGCAGGTCTACCGGAATTTGTGGGGTGCCCGCACTGCCATCGGCCAGGGTTGGTCGAAACAGGCTGGTGCCCCGGCAATCACTGTTGTAGCGAAAGTTGAAACCTTGCTTGGCTTGCACCACGCGCTCATCGGCACGCCAGCCGGCGGCTGCGGAACAGTCGATGCGTTCACCCAGGATGTCGCTCAGGGTGTCCACGCCACGACGGATCTGCTCGACCAGCTGTGCGTCGCTCCAGCGCCCGGTGTTGGCTTGCCAACCGTGATGGTCCCATGCGTGCAGGCCGACTTCATGGCCGGCGGCCTTGGCCTGGCGCATCAAGTGCCCCAGGTCACGGCCGATCGGCTTGCCTGGCCAGGCGGTGCCGGCCAGTAAGATGTCCCAGCCATACAGGCCGGCAGCATTGGAACGCAGCATCTTCCACAGAAATTGCGGGCGGATAAGGCGCCACAAGTGGCGCCCCATGTTGTCCGGCCCGACGCTGAAGAAGAACGTCGCTTTTACCCCGGCTTCATCCAGGGATTCGAGCAACCGCGGCACACCTTCACGGGTGCCACGGTAGGTGTCGACGTCGATTCGCAAGCCTGCCTGCATTACTTCTTGTCCGCGATTTCGAGCATGGCTTCTTTGAGGAAGAAGTCCAACGTGTTGCCAATGGTCTCGCTCATCTCAACGGTTGGCTCCCAGTTCAACAGGCGCTTGGCGTTTTCGATGCTTGGCTTGCGGTGCGCCACGTCCTGGTAACCGGTACCGTAGAACGCCTTGCTTTCTACGTCGCGGAAACCGGCGAACGGAGGGAAGTTGCTGCGCAGCGGGTGAGCTTCGAACTGACGCAGCAGTTCTTCGCCCAGCTGACGGATGCTGGCTTCGTTTTCCGGGTTGCCGATGTTGATGATCTGACCGTTGCAGATATCGTTGTCGTTATCAATGATGCGTGCCAGGGCTTCGATGCCGTCGGCGATGTCGGTGAAGCAACGCTTCTGCTCACCACCGTCGAACAGGCGGATCGGGGTACCTTCCACCAGGTTCAGGATCAACTGGGTGATGGCACGGGAGCTGCCGATACGTGCCGAGTCCAGACGGTCAAGGCGCGGGCCCATCCAGTTGAACGGACGGAACAGGGTGAAGTTCAGGCCCTTGTCGCCGTAAGCCCAGATCACGCGGTCCAGCAGTTGCTTGGAGACCGAGTAGATCCAGCGCTGCTTGTTGACCGGGCCAACCACCAGATTGGAGGTGTCTTCGTCGAAGTACTGGTCCTGGCACATGCCATAGACTTCGGAGGTCGACGGGAAGATCACGCGCTTGTTGTACTTGACGCAGTAGCGAACCAGTTTCAGGTTCTCTTCGAAGTCGAGTTCGAATACGCGCAGCGGGTTACGGGTGTATTCGATTGGCGTAGCGATGGCCACCAGCGGCAGGACCACGTCGCACTTCTTGATGTGGTACTCGATCCACTCGGAGTGGATGCTGATGTCGCCTTCCACGTAGTGGAAGTTCGGGTGGCTGCGCAGGCGCTCAATGGCGTCGGAGCCGATGTCCAGGCCGTAGATTTCATAACGGTCGTCACGCAGCAGGCGCTCGGACAGGTGGTTACCGATAAAGCCGTTCACACCCAGGATCAGTACACGAGTGCGACGTGGCTTGCGGCCGGACTCGGCGCCGCGCAGCACGGAACCGTCGACCAGGCCCAGTTCGTCAGCCAGGGAAGGGCCGGCCAGGTACAGGCCGTTTTCGTTGCGCTGGCCGAACTTGACCACCAGGGAATCTTCACCGCAGGCGATGCGCAGCGGGTTGACGCTGATCACACGGCCTGGCGCCAGGCCTTCGTTGCCCTTGACCACTTCAGCTTGCCAAACGATGAGTTTGTGCTCGCCGACAGCGCAGAATGCGCCTGGGTACGGTTGGGTCACGGCACGAACCAGGTTGAACAGCTCTTCAGCCGGTTTTTTCCAGTCCAGCTTGCCGTCAGCGGCAGTGCGGCGACCGAAGTAGGTGGCCTGGCTTTCGTTCTGGGCCGTTTCGGCCAACTTGCCTTGGGCCAGCTGTGGCAGGGCATCACGCAGCAGGTTGGTGGCCGCATCACGCAGTTTGGCGTGCAGGGTCAGGCCGGTGTCGGTGCGGTCGATAATGACTTTTTGCTGGGCCAGGATCGCGCCGGCATCGGCACGCTTGACCATGCGGTGCAGGGTCACGCCGGTTTCGGTTTCGCCGTTGACCAGCACCCAGTTGGCCGGAGCGCGGCCACGGTATTTAGGCAGCAAGGAACCGTGCAGGTTGAACGCGCCTTTTTTGGCAGTGGCCAGCAGGGCTTCGCTCAGCAGGTTGCGGTAGTAGAACGAGAAGATGAAATCCGGGTTCAGCTTGGCAATACGCTCGATCCACAGCGGGTGGTTGGCGTCTTCCGGAGCATGTACCGGGATGCCGTTGCGTGCGCAGAGTTGGGCGACGGAGCCGTAGAAATTGTTTTCCTTGGGGTCGTCGGCATGGGTGAACACGGCAGCAATGTCGTAGCCGGCGGTCAGCAGGGCTTCAATACCTGCACAGCCAATATCGTGGTAAGCGAAGACAACAGCTTTTGAATTCATGACGAAACCTGATCGGAAGGAGAAGTAGGAGAGTGGGAAGTTGTAAGGCCGTCGACCACGACGACCGGAGCCGGCTCTGCGGGTTGGTTACGCAGCACCTTTTCAATAAAGAACCGTGGACGGGCACGCACGTCACTGTACATGCGGCCCAGGTATTCACCCAAGAGGCCCATGCCGATGAATTGGCCGCCGGTGAACACAAACAGCACCGCGAACAGCACGAACATGCCTGAACCGGCCCATTCGGCGCCGAAGACCAAGCGCAGGAACACCAGCGCAAAGGCAAACAGCATGCCCAGTGCCGCGAGGCTGAAGCCGACGATGCTCAGCAGACGCAGCGGGGTGGTGGTCATGCAGGTCAGCAGGTCGAACATCAGGCTGATCAGGCGCATGGCGCTGTATTTGGACTCGCCATGCTCACGCTCGGCGTGGTGCACCAGGATCTCGGTGGTGTGCCGGGCAAAGCCGTTGGCCAGAATCGGGATGAAGGTGCTGCGCTCACGGCAGGCGAGCATGGCGTCGACGATGGTGCGTCGGTAAGCACGCAACATGCAGCCGTAATCGGTCATGGCCACGCCGGTGGAGCGTTGCACGGCCAGGTTGATCAGGCGCGAAGGCCAGCGGCGGAAGGCCGAATCCTGACGGTTGTTACGCACAGTGGCGACGACGTCGTAGCCCAGGGCGGCTTGCTCGACCAGCCGCGGGATTTCTTCGGGCGGGTTCTGCAGGTCGGCGTCAAGGGTGATGACCACCTCGCCACGGCACTGCTCGAAGCCGGCCATGATCGCGGCATGCTGGCCATAGTTGCGGTTGAGAATCACCGCCACCACGTTGCTGCCGTCTTCTGCGGCAGCGTCTTCCAGCAATTGGGCCGAGTTGTCGCGGCTACCGTCATCCACCAGGATGATTTCGTATTCGTAAGCCAATTGCTTGCAAGCTGCAGTCGTGCGACGCAGCAATTCAGGCAGGCTCTCTTGTTCGTTGTAGACCGGGATAACGATCGACACGCAATGAATAGGGTAGGGTTTCAAAGATTCATGACCTCTGGGCTAGAACAATTGGAGCGTGAAAACAGCAGTAATCAGTCGGCAACAACGCCGGCCGATTAAATGTAGCGTGGGTGTGCGGCATTCGTTCGACTTTCCTGAGGACGGGCAACGGTTTCTTCCATGGGCTAGCAGAGTAAAGACGAAAACTATGAAAGGTAAAGCGTAATCAACAGGTTAGTCGGGGAAGACGCGGTTCGTTCTCAAGTCCTGCGGTCAAGATTAAGCGGAAAATTGTTGAACGAATATGAAAGGCGGATGAAAAACTCGTTTATTTGACAGGTAGACAGGTAGGGTTCAGCTAAACCGCTGAAGCGCCTGGGGATTGGTTCTGCAGGCAAAACCGCGACGGATTCTGCACCGCTGCGCAGGCGCGCAAGGTAATTCAACAAACTTCTCTGCAATGGCCCTCAAGTGCCGGTAAAGTAAGCCATCTCTTGCCAGGGTACTCGGATGAATAGTGTGCGGATTTTGCACGGCCAGTTGCGGCCTGCATTGATGGGCTTGTTGATGGTGGTGGCCTGTGTCACTACCGTTCGAGCCGACGATGGCGTGGCGCTTACCAGCATCGAGCAGGTGCCGGACGGCGTGGAAGTGCGCGGCAAACAGGTCGCGGCCTATACCTGGGACGACCACCAAGGCAAGAACTTGCTGGTACTCGCCGAGCAAGTCAGCGAGCGTGATGACGACGGTACCCAGTCGGCATTTGTCTACGCGGCCCAGTATTTGCTCGGCGGCGACCGCCCCAAGCGTGTCTGGATGCTCTATGACGATGTGCAGCATTGCGAATTCGATGCAGGGCTGCGTTTTGACAGGGCGGCAACCAAGGTCACTGATCTTGCCGGTGATGGCATTACCCAGGCCACGGTGGGTTACTCGCGCACCTGCACCAGCGATGTCAGCCCGCGTGAGTTCAAGCTGATCATGCATGTCGGCAAGTCCCAGAAGTACCGCCTGCGCGGTGTCGATCGCGTCGGTGCAAGCTGGTGGGACGAGGATGCCGGTGCCCTGCGAGGTATGCCGCTGCCTACTGACTGCAGCGTTGCCGCACAGCAGGCACTGGTCAGCCAGTACAAGGAGCAGGGCACCGAGTTGCCGCTGCCGGGCTGTTATGGCGATGAAAGCGACTTTGCCAAAGCGCCGGACAGCTACCTGGCGTTCATGCGTCAGCACTGGTTTGCACTGATGCACAAACAGGATGCCGACTGGAGCCAATCCCAGGCGCAACCTCAGGCTGAAAACCCGACCGAGGACGACGAATCGGCGCCGTGATGTTGTGCCGTGATTTGGTGCCAAGCCCGGTCCTGAGTTAGACTCGACCTCCGCCAATTCACTAAATACCTCGATTAAACAAAGGCTTGAATGAGGTATTTAATCCAAAGGCTGATCTACCTTGACTGAGTCTATCCGCAACCCACTGACCCTTTACCTCACCCGCTTGGCGCCCTCCAGCCAACTGACCATGCGCTACGTGCTGCAAGATGCCGCCGACCGCCTGGGCTATGAAGATATCAACCTGGAAGAGATCGACTGGCACCTGCTGCAACCCGAACAGGTGATTGCGCTGGTCGGCGCATTGCGCGAGGACGGCTGCGCGCCGAACACTTCTTCGCTGTATGTGAATGCGGTACGCGGGGTGATGAACGAGGCCTGGCGAATGAGCCTGATCAGCCAGGACCACCTGTTGAAGATGCGCTCGGTCAAGGCCACGCCGGGCACACGCCTCAGCCAGGGCCGTAACCTGCGCCGCACCCTGATCCGCGAAAGGATGGAAGTCTGTGCCGCCGACCCACGCCCTCAAGGCCTGCGGGATGCCGCCGTGATCGGCATTTTGTATGGTTCAGGCATGCGCAAGTCGGAGTCGGTCAACCTGGACCTGGCGCAGATCAACTTCGATGAACGCAGCTTGCGTGTGATTGGCAAAGGCAACAAAGAACTGATCAAGTACGCCCCAGCCTGGGCGTTCGACAAATTGCAGGCCTGGCTGGCGTTTCGTCGCGAGCAGCTCAAGGAAGGTGAGCAGGACGATAGCTTCCTGTTCAATCGTATTCGCCGTGGCAGCCATATCACCCGTGAACGCATCACCAAGCACGCGATTTACTACATCGCCCGTCAACGCGGTGAGCAGGTGGGCGTGAAGATCATGCCCCATGACTTCCGACGCTCGTTCATCACGCGGGTGATTGAAGAACACGACCTGTCGATTGCGCAGAAACTGGCGCATCACACCAATATCCAGACCACCGCCAGTTATGACGTGCGCGATGACAATGAGCGGCGCCGGGCGGTGGACAGGTTTGATTTGTAGTTCTTAACACAGCAAAGATTTTGGAGCCCCTCTGTGGCGAGCAGGCTTGCCCTGCGTTGGACTGCGAAGCAGTCCCAGTAAAGGTACTGAATTTCTCCTGAAAGAACTCAGTCTCTGAGTTTGGGGCTGCTTCGCATCCCAACGCAGGGCAAGCCTGCTCGCCACAAGAATGCCGTTGCCACACAGTCGCAATGAGTTAGAGAATCGGTTTGCCGCCAGTGACCGCGTACCGCGAGCCGGAGATATAGCTGGCTTCGTCCGAGGCCAGCAGCACATAGATCGGTGCCACCTCTACAGGCTGGCCTGGCCGCCCGAGCGGTGTTTCGCAGCCAAAGCTCTGCACATCCTTGTCGGGCATGGTCGCTACAATCAGCGGCGTCCAGATCGGCCCTGGTGCCACACTGTTGACGCGAATACCCTTGTCACCCAGCAACTGCGCCAGGCCACCGGTGAAGTTGGCAATCGCGCCTTTGGTGGCGGCGTAGGCCAACAGGGTTGGCTTGGGCATATCGGAATTAACCGAACTGGTGTTGATGATCGAGCTGCCGGCTTTCATATGCGGCAGGGCCGCCTTGCAGATCCTAAACATCGCGGTGATGTTGATATCGAAGGTCTTGACCCATTCTTCATCCTCGATCTCTTCGAGGGTTTCGTGGGTCATCTGGAACGCGGCGTTGTTGACCAGCACATCGATGCGGCCAAACTGCTCGACGGTCTTGTCCACCAGCGCCTGGCAGTTGGTTTTTTGCGCGATATCGCCCGGCAACAACAGGCATTGACGGCCCGCTTCTTCGACCCAGCGTGCGGTTTCCTGGGCGTCTTCATGCTCATCCAGGTACGCGATGGCTACGTCGGCGCCCTCACGGGCAAAGGCGATCGCCACCGCGCGGCCAATACCGCTGTCGGCGCCGGTGATCAGGGCGATCTTGTTGGCCAACCGGCCGGAGCCTTTGTAGCTCTTCTCGCCGCAGTCGGGGTACGGGTCCATTTTCTTCTGGGTGCCGGGTACGGACTGGGCTTGAGGCGCGAAGGGTGGGCGAGGGTAGTCGGTCATGTCAACTCCATAGAACGTCAAAGGTGCTATGGAGTTAGGTGTTTTGCCGCCCGCGATAGTTGTAATGGATGGGCCACGCCCCCGACGAATGGCGTCAATCACGCGCCAGGTGAGCCGGCAAACGACGCAGGGTCCACAAAGTCACCAGCATCGCCGCCACCGCACACAGCGCGATGCCGACCAGCATGGGCGCAGGCGTATGGTCGGCAAACACGCCAACCAGCGTCATGGACACGGCCGCCGTGATCATCTGGATAGCACCGAGCAGCGCCGAGGCAGAACCTGCCACTGCGCCGTGATCCTCCATGGACAACACCCCCGCGGCTGGCAATAACAGGCCGAGAAAACCGAAACCGATAAACAGCAGTGCCATCATCAAGGCGAGGTTGTCACTCCACAAGGTGGTGACGGCCAGCGCGCTCATAACCACCGCCACGCCGATCACCGACCCGCGAATCAGCGGCGCCAGGCCAAAACGCGCGCTCAGGCGTGCGGTCAGTTGGCTCATGGCGAAGAAGGACGCGGCGTTTACTGCAAAACACAGGCTGAATTGCGTAGGCGTCAGGCCGAAATACTCGATGTACACGAACGGCGCGCTGCCGATAAACACAAAGAACGTCGCCAAGCCAAACCCGCACACCACCGACAGGCCGGTGAATACCGGGTCGCGCAGCAAGGCGCCGTAGCTGCCGATCGCACTGCCCAGGGTCTTGCCCAGGCGGCGTTCGGCAGGATGGGTTTCGGGCAGTTGCACAAAGGTCATCACCAGGCACAACAGCGAAACCACTGCGAGCACCACGAACACTTCACGCCAGCTCCAGAGTGAAATCACCACGCTGCCGGCCAAGGGCGCGAGGATCGGCGAAACACTCATCACCAGCATCAGCAGGGCCATCAACCGTGCGGCTTCGTGGCCGGTGTACAGGTCACGCACCACCGCCCGCGGGATCACCATGCCGGCGCAGGCGCCAAAGGCTTGCAGGGCACGAAAACCAATCAGCACTTCAATCGTCGGCGCCAGCGCACAGCCGACGCTGGCCACCGCAAAAATCGCCAGGCCCGCGTAAATCGGCGGCTTGCGACCGTACACATCGCTGATCGGCCCGTAAAACAACTGGCACACGCCAATGATCATGAAGAACACCGTCAGGCTCATCTGCACGGCCGCCGGCGACGCCTGCAGGCTGGCACCCAGGGTGGGTAGCGCAGGCAGATAGCTGTCGATGGCGAAAGGGCCGATGGCGGTGATCAACCCGAGCAACAAGGCGAGGTGGGCAATACTTCGAGACATGGGGGTTCCGGGTCACAGCAAAAGATCGGCCAGCTTAGTGAGCTGTACCTGGGCACACAAGATGATGCTTACACAGACGCTACATTTTCCTGCGGCTTGACTGATCTTCATAAAATAAAGATTGAATAATCACACTTAATGTTATTTAAATAACAAAACAAGAGCGCTACGACCTGCCTGGTCGTGCCGCAACAAGGTGAGATAGCAATGGGCAAGATCGCAGTCATCGGCAGCAACATGGTGGATTTGATTACCTACATCGACCGCATGCCGGACCAGGGCGAAACCCTGGAAGCGCCGGGCTTTGCCCTGGGGTGTGGCGGCAAAGGCGCCAACCAGGCGGTGGCGGCGGCCAAGCTTGGGGCGCAGGTGCTGATGGTGAGCAAAGTCGGTGACGACATGTTTGCCGACAACACCCTGGCCAACTTCCAGCGTTTTGGTATCGACACCCGTTACGTGCAGCGTGTGCCGGGCGTCTCCAGCGGCGTGGCGCCGATTTTTGTGCGGGCCGATTCCCATAACAGCATTTTGATCGTCAAAGGCGCCAATGCGCATTTGTTGCCAGCGGACATCGAGACGGCCGCTGCCGACCTGCGTGAATGCACGCTGATCGTGCTGCAACTGGAGATCAACCTGGACACGGTCTACTACGCCATCGAATTTGCCCGTCGTCATGGCATTACGGTGCTGCTCAACCCGGCGCCGGCCCTGGCCGACTTGAGTGCCGAGCACTTGGCGCAGTTGGATTTCCTGATTCCCAACGAATCGGAACTGGCGTTGATCACCGGTCGCGTCGTGGACTCGCCGGACTCGGCCCGCAGCGCCGCGCGTACGTTGGTGGCCAGCGGCATTCGCCACGTGATCGTCACCCTCGGCGAGCACGGCGCGCTGTACGTGGGCGAGGAGGGCGAATTCCAGGTGCCCGGCCAGCGGGTGGTGGCCCGCGACACTACCGGCGCCGGTGATGCGTTTATCGGTTGTTTCATCCAGCACTGGAGCCGCGACGGCGCTATTCGCCAGGCCATGGAGCAAGCGGTGGCGTATTCCGCCTGTTCGGTCACAGCGCTGGGTACACAGACCTCCTATCCCGACGCCGAAGCGTTCGCCCGTTTCCAGCAACAGCGGTAAGACTCTCAACCCAGCCCGGAGAACAATAATGAACAAACCTGCGCTGCAACAGACACCCGATGGCTTCTATCTGAACCGCACGCCCTGGTTCGCGTTTATCCTGCTGTGCAGCATTTTTGCATTGTGGGCTGCAGCGGCGAGCATGAACGACGTGCTGATCGCGCACTTCAAGAAAGCCTTCCTGCTCAGCGATTTCCAAACCGCCTTTGTGCAGTCGGCGTTTTACCTGGGGTACTTTTTCGTGGCGATTCCGGCCGCGATGGTGGTGCGCCGCTTAAGCTACAAAAGCACCATTCTGATCGGCCTGTTGCTGTACATGCTGGGCTGCCTGTTGTTTTTTCCTGCGGCGTCCACCGCCAAGTACGGCATGTTCCTGCTGGCCCTGTTTGTGATTGCCGCCGGTCTGTCGTTCCTGGAAACAGCGTGCAATACCTATTCAACCCTGATGGGTCCACGGGAAACCGGGACGCGGCGCTTGAATATCTCGCAAACCTTTCACCCGTTCGGCGCCATGGCCGGGGTGTACGTGGGCAGCTTTGTGATGTTCAAGGACACCGATGCCACCACCGAGCAACTGACGCAGATGAGCGCCTCCGAGGCGGCGGTGCAGCAGTTGCAGATGATCCAGTCCACGCTGTTGCCCTACAAATGGATGATCGCCGTACTGGTGCTGATGTTCATCCTGATCGCCATTACCCGGTTTCCGGCCTGCAAGGGCAATAACCCCGTCGACAATAAATCCGGCAGCCTGCGCCAAAGCCTGGGCCGCCTGTGGCGCAACCCGCGTTTTACCTTTGGTGTACTCGCGCAGTTTCTGTATGTGGGTGCGCAAGTCGGCGTATGGAGTTTCACCATTCGCCTGGCCATGCAGATGGGCGGCATGAATGAGCGCAGCGCTTCATGGTTTTTGCTGACCACGTTTGCCGCCTACTTTGTCGGCAAGATGATCGCCAACCTGCTGATGCGCCGCCTGCACCCGGCCCGGGTATTGGCGATTTATGGCGTGCTGTGCATTGTGCTGCTGGCCTACACCATCCTGGTGCCGAACATTTCCGCGGTATATGCGGCAGTTGGCGTGAGCATTTTTCTCGGCCCGTGCTGGCCAACCATCTACGGCCTGACCATCGATGGCCTGGGTGAAGACACCGGTGTCGGCGGTTCATTACTGGTGATGAGCATTGTTGGCGGCGGGGTCATTCCGATCTTCCAGGGCCTGTTGTCTGACGCCAGCGGTGGCAACATGCAGTTGGCCTACAGTGTGCCGTTGTTGTGCTTTATCGTGATTGTGATGTATGCGCTCAAGTGCATGCGCCAGTCGGACAGCGTGCCGTCGGGTGCGGCGGCGGTGGCCTCATGAACACGCGTATCCCGTTGTATCCGGTGCTGTTCAGCGAGCAGGAAAAGGTCTTGCTACAGTCCGAAGACTTTAAGGTCAGCGCCTGGGTTTACCCCTCCGGCGTGCTGGCCGTGGGCCTGGAGAACAGCCGTGGACGCCTGGTGGTGTTGCCTTATCAAGGGCAGATGATCTGGTCGGCGGTGTTCGACGGCTGCGACCTGACCATGACCAACCTGTTCGAGCAGCCAAGGCCCAGCCCGACCGTCATTGATACTTATGGCTGCTTTATGTTTCACAGTGGCCTGCTGCGCAACGGTTGCCCGGCGCCGGATGACACCCATGCCTTGCACGGCGAAATGCCCTGCGCGCCCATGGACACAGCTTGGCTGGAAATAGGCGAGGGCGTTGTGAGCCTGGGTGGCACTTACCAATATGCCAAGGGCTTTGGCGATCGATACAGGGCAACCCCGAGCGTGACACTGCGCGCGGATTCAGCCCTGTTCGATATCGATATGGACGTCACCAACCTGGCCGGCAAACCCATGGAACTGATGTACATGGCCCATATGAACTACGCCTATGTGGCCGGCGCGCGGTTTGTCGAGCCGCTGGGCATGCAGCGCCTGCGCCTGCGCACCAGCGTGCCGGACCACGTCAAGCCCACGCCTGACTGGAGCGCCTATATGGCGCAACTGGCCGAGCATCCGGCGCAGTTGGCGTGTCTCGACACACCGGCGTTGTACGACCCTGAAATCGTGTTTTTCTTCGACGACGTGGGCGCAGACGCCAGCGGCCATGCACATTTTCTGCTGGACCACCCGAATGGTGCGGCGTTTTACACCCGTTATCGCCCCAAGGAGTTCGAGCACGCCGCACGCTGGATCCTGCACTCACCGGACCAGCAAGTGGCGGCGTTCGTACTGCCGTCAACCTGTGAACCCGAAGGTTATAACGCCGAAAAAGCCAAAGGTCACGTGCGTGTGCTGGCGGCCGGGGCCAGCGCTTCGTTCAGCGTGACCACCGGCTACTTGAATGCGCGGGAGCGCCAAACGTTGCTGGGTTAAACCAGCAATTGCGCGCCGCTGGCCTGGATGGCTTCTTTGTACGCTTGGGGGATTTTCTTGTCGCTGACCACGTATTGAAAGTCTGCAAGGCTGGCAAAGTGCGCAGTGCGCACCGTGTCGAACTTGCTGAAGTCCGCCAGCAGCACGCGCTGCTGGGCTTGGCGCAGGACCTTTTGCTTGACCTCGACTTCATTGAAGTTGAAGCAGGTCACGCCAAATTCCTGGCTGACGCCCGCCGCCGTCACAAAGGCCCACGTGAGGCGCACGCTGTCGAGAATGCTGCTTTCGGCGCTGCTTTCAAACACCTGGTTCTTGCGGTGAAAGGTGCCGCCGCACAGCACGATATGGCAGTTGGGCTTGTTCTGCAGCTTGAGCAACACGTTCAACGAGCTGCACACCGCGGTGAACTCCAACTCGTCGGGGATGAAATCAATCACAAACGGCGAGGTGGTACCGCAGTCAAAAAATACCGTGTCGCCGGGCTGTATCAACCGCGCAGCGAGTTTGCCGATGCGGCGTTTTTCTTCGACGTGACGCGTGCCTTGGTCGGCGACCCGGTAATCACCGGCCTCACTGCCGACCCGTGTGATGTAGCCACCGAGCAGGCGCAAATGCTCGCTGAAGTGGCTGAGGTCGCGGCGCAGGGTCATCTCGGAAACATCCAGCAGCGCCGCCATTTCCCGCAGGTGAATGGCGCTCTGGTCCTGCAGGGCTTGCTGGATAAGCTTGAGTCGCTCGGCTTTTTTACTGTCCACGGGCATTCCAGGGCTTGATTGTTTGTGTTAACTAAGTAACATTAATTGTGAATATTGTAACGGTTAATGTGAGCGCCGCAACACGCGGCACACCACCATTGGCAACATACAGGCAAGGGCACGTTATATGAATACGCTTCAACCCGCAGCATTGGCCAAGTACATCGATCACACCTTGCTGGCCCCCGATGCCACCCGTGAACAGATTCGCACCTTGTGCAAAGAAGCACAGGCGCACGGCTTTTATTCCGTATGCCTGAACTCGGGGCAGGTGCCTTACGCCGCGTCCTGCCTGACCGACGATCGCGTGGTGATCTGTGCGGTGGTGGGCTTCCCATTGGGCGCCGGCCTGAGCGACACCAAGGCCTTCGAAGCCGAACGGGCGATAGCCGCCGGGGCAGGGGAGATCGACATGGTGCTCAATATCGGCTGGCTGAAGGAAGGCCTGCTTGAAGCCGTGCGCGAAGACATAGCCTTGGTGCATAAAGCCTGCGGCGCCGTGCCATTGAAGGTGATCCTGGAAACCTGCCTGCTCAGCGACGAACAAAAGGTCCAGGCCTGCGAAATCTGCCGGAATTTGGGCGTGGCATTCGTCAAGACGTCCACGGGGTTCAGCCGCAGTGGTGCCACAGTTGAGGACGTGGCACTGATGCGTAAAACCGTGGGTGCCAAGGTTGGGGTCAAGGCCTCCGGTGGCGTACGTGATTATGCGACGGCGCTGAAGATGATTGAGGCCGGGGCTACGCGTTTGGGCAGCAGTTCGGGGGTTGCGATTGTGGGTGGGGAAATGGCGGCGGTGGGTGGTTATTAAAACGCTGCTTATATAACTCAACTAAATAGACATTTAGTTGAGCTATAAAAAACCACCATAAAATCAAGGGAGCGGGCGATGATTCAACGTAAAGCAAGCGCACAAGACGTAATCAATGCGCTGGATCTCGAACCGCATCTCGAAGGCGGCTACTTTCGCAGAACCTATCAGGCGGACCATCGCGACTGGCTCGAAACCGCTGCAGGACCGCGTTACCTGATGACGTCGATCTACTATCTGCTGACCGAGCAATCAGCGGTGGGCCAGTTTCATTTCAATCAGTCTGACATCCTGCATTATTTCCACTTGGGCGACGCACTCGAATACAGCCTGATCCATGCGGACGGTTCATTGCAGACAGTCATCATGGGCAACGATGTTCTCGCAGAACAGTGTTTGCAATTGCACGTACCGGGTGGCATCTGGAAATCATCACGATTGCTGGACGGGACAAACGGATTTGGATTGATCAGTGAAGCGGTTTCGCCAGGATTTGATTTTGCCGACATGGAGATGGGAAATCGCCATAAGCTCACGACAGCGTTTCCACAGCATCGAGCGTTGATTGAAAAGCTGACGCGGGATGAGGATTGAGGGATGCGGATTCAATGGATTATCAGGTTGGAGGGAAAGCGTAGTCGGGAAAATGATGAAGTTCCGGTGAAGATTTATCCAGAACGTCCATATCAGAGGATTTTTTATGATTTTTCTGAATGACGATTAACGTAAAAAAGTCTAAAACCCTGTTATTTCTAACAGTACAAAAATAGAGTTGATTACCGAAGTATGGGGATTGTTGGAATGCTGTATTTTCTACACAAGGAGAACTCCCATGCCCGATTACACGGAACAACAACTCTTAGATCTTCCTAAAGAAAAACTGATAAATCTGACATCACAGCAATTGAAAAAGCGAGACGAATTACTGCGCGAGCAGCGAGAACGGGAAACTAATCCCGTCGATTGGAGCACCATGGATGAGGTTATAACGGTCTCACAGAAGTACGCCAAAGAAATAGAGGAGATGTACCAATCAGATGAGGACCTGAACTTTTCAGAAAACCTCGACCTGCCCGCAAAGCAATAGCCGCCACCTGATTGACAGTCAGGAAAATCAACATCCGCGCCGGTAACCGGCTAAGCCGGCTGATCTCAACCCAGACGGAAAACTCCAGAGATCACCAGAACTCTGGGGTTTTTCTTCGCGAGACGAATGCTAGAGATGTTATCTCACCTTGAGCCTCTGATTTCCCCAAAGCGTCTTTCACAGGCGCGGTCAATCAAACCTACAAACTGGATTCGCATTCTTGGTGATTGGAGTGGGGGGGGGGTGCTGTTACACCCCCACTTTAGTACGGAATCCCGTACCGGCCTGCAGTATCGTCGAGGCGAATTTGATCACTGCTTGGAGTCCCGCAGATGCATCTGGCAGATCAACAATAAAGCCAATGCTTTCGGGTTTTCGCGCCTGTAAAGAACCCAGATCGAGACGCAGCGCTTACTGACGTCGCAGCCGCCGAGCAACGCAGCAGTGAGCAATACGGCGGCATAGAGCTTCATGCAGATCTTCCTTGAGCACGGGTGGCGTTGGGACGAGTAAAGATCAAACCTGAGGGCGTTGCCATGTGGTGGGTGAAAACGATGAGGTTGCGGCGTACTGGCAACTGAGTGGTGATGATCAGTGAGAGGAGGAAAAGCCTGGAGACGCTGACTCAAAATCTGACGCGTACTGCTCCTGATTAAGTAACATCGTGTTACGTATAATGTATATTATGTTAAATCGTGCGCCACGTCAGAAATGCCGTTTCTCTTCTTGGCAGCGTGCACCGCTGCTTTCTTGTGACTCCGCGAATTTGAAACTATATCGTGAGAACTGACGCGTTTTACACGGGACCAACGAATTGCTTCGGAGCCTTGAGCGCACATCGGGCCAAAATGTCGTAGCTCACACCGTGTCGATTTTTCTCTTCCAAAGTTCATGCCGATTGGTTTCTTACTTCTCCTCGAACTCGAGACCAACTTTTCACTTCCTATGCGCTCGGACACGGCGGCATCAAGGGCTCGGTGCTCACGAACTCGTCGTTCAAGCGTTGTCATCGAGGTATGAGGAGAACACTCAAGGCGCGTTCTTGAAGGTCAAAGGTTCGGCGCATGGCCTGAAAAAGATGGGCTGGAAATCCGTTCTTGATCTGGGCCAGTCGTTCAGAACCCCTCAGTGCGAAGCGACCGGAACTGAAGGCCCAAAACTCCTCGTTCCCTAAGTTACGCAACCTCTCATGCTTTCCATTTTGGCGCCGCTCAGGTGCTGAAGTGCTCAATGGTTCTACTCCTTCACGCGGGAAGCAGGATTTTGATAATCCTATCATCGGGTGTCAGCAGTCGAATACGTGTTAAACGCTTCGGAGGGGGGCCAATTTCATGCATCTTTTAAAGGGGATGACCGCCCTCCTCTTTGATCCCGATTTCCTCCTATCAGAATTGGCGGAAATGGGGAGGTCTATCTGCGCCGAAAAGTCAGGGGGCTCGCTATATACATCGTAATTTCCGAAATCGCCTCCCGCCGTTAACTACTTAATAAGCCTGCAAAAATCTGAGGGCCGGTAAAAGCGTTCTTCCGCTATGTAGCGGCTGAAACGTCTTGCCTCGTGAGAATATATTCAGCGAGGAGTAAGTATGTCCTCACAAAACCCTATCAGATAATTCGCGCTTTTTATCTGTTATTTCCACACGCTAGAAGGACGAATCTGATTCGCTATGATTGATGCCTCATGGCATGCAGACTGCGGTTTCGGTGTAACGTAAAATGCAAAAGTCGAAAATCACGGATTGAGATAAATCGTATGACGACAGAGCAATATATGAACTTTGAACAGTTCAGCGCTGAAAAGCCAGCCCTAAAAAAGGACATACGCCTTGTTGCGCGCCCATTGAATATGAAGGCTGAGCTATTGGCTATACAGGTACAAATGGTCAATATCGCATGATGCGCTGTTTGCCTCTTTCGTTGTTCGCCCTTAGCGGGCTCTGGCGCAGACGCACCCGCAGGTATCGGGAGGTCATGGCCACTGTCTGTGTAGTTAGCGGTCTGCTAGCATTACCAGCCAGTGCCCTGGCGGGCTGCGCGGCGAGCGGCAATAAAATCGTGCCGTCGATTTCGGATGTGCCCACTGACAGCGGAGGGATGATCTCGTCCGTTTGGCACTCGGCAACCATGTCGCTCATCTGCACGAAGATGCCCTCAGGCACCTATACGAATACGATGGGTGCTACAGGCGTGCCTGCCGGAGCATCCGTCGAGTTTGATGGTGCGTCCTACAACCTCTACCAGACGAACGAGAGTGACGTATTTTACTTTGGGACTTCTTCTGTCGATGGTGGGGCGGAGCACGGATTGAGTTCCAACGTCTACGAAACCGTGCGAGAGATAGGCTTCAGCGGCAGCAGCGGCCGCGTCTTCGACTTTACAATGCGTTCGACGGTCAAAATAAGGTTTTACAGCCCCAAAAAGAGCATGACCTCAGGCCTGCGCACCATCAATACATTGGACGTCATCACGGGCAAAATTACCCATACTAAACCCGGGGTCTACAACGGTATATGGACGATGCGCACTGATAAATTCACGTTCGTGGCCAAGGGTACCTCCTGCACCTTAACCACGCCGGCCAATATTAAGCTTAAGCAAGTGAGCATGGTCGATATGCCTTCAGTCGGGTCCAGCATCGCCGGCGGTGCATTTGTACTGGGCCTGAAATGCAGCACGGATGCACCTGCATTTCAAGTGAGTTATTCCATGTCGGACGTGTACAACCACCCTTCGAACCTTTCTTCCTATCTGAGCCTGGCCGATGAGCCCACGAGAGCGGCGGGTATCGCATTACAAGTGTTGAATGGGACTAACGCCATCAGTTTCGCCCCTTCAGCCAATACCATAATGGGCAACTTGAGGAGCGGTACGATCAGTCAGCCTATGACCGTGCAATACATACGGAACGGTAAGATCGCGACGCCTGGAAAAGCCAACGCGGCTGTCACCGTGACCTTTACTTATGACTGATTGCTTTCTGGACTATCACACGCAAGCGTCCGGCCAACCCACCTTCCTGACCACGACACTATTTGCAGCTCACCGGAGGGCATTCCCTAGGCTCTAGGTGGCTGGCCAGACAGAAACGCTTCCAGTCATCGTCATCAGGTCCCACTCTTGACCTTACTCCAGACCCGCGTGCGCACCCGCTCCAGTTTCAAGGGCAGCGGCTCCAGCGCAAACAGCGTATCCAGCACTGCTTTGGAAGGATAAACCCCCGGATTATCGCGCACCTTCGCATCCACCAGCCCCGTGGCATCCTTGTTGGCATTGGCATAGCTGAGGTAGTTGGACGATGCGGCGATCACCGGCGGGCGAAGCATGTAATCGATAAACGCCAAACCCTGTTGGAGATTCGGTGCATCGTTGAGCAGTACCAGGTTTTCCACCCAGATCGGCGCGCCTTCCTTGGGAATGCTGTACTGAATCCGGCGACCATTACCGGCTGCGTCGGCCGCTTTGCGAGCGTCCATCACGCCACCCGCCCAGCCGACGACGGCGCAGATATCACCGTTCGCCAGATCGGTGATAAAGCGCGAGGAGTCGAAGTAGCGGATGTGTGGGCGCAGTTTCAACAGCAGGGCCTGGGCCTTCACATAGTCGTCCGGGTTCTGGCTGTTGTAGGGCAATCCCAGATAGTGCAAGGCAATCGGGATAATTTCAGCGGGCGCATCCAGCATGGCCACGCCGCACTCGCCCAGCTTGGCGAGATTTTCCTGCTTGAAAATCAGATCCCAGGAATCCACCGGTGCGTCGTTACCCAGAAGCGCGTGGACTTTGGCCACGTCGTAGCCGATGCCGGTGGTGCCCCACAAATACGGCACCGCAAAGCGATTACCGGGATCGTTGTTGTTGACCTTGGCGAGGATGTCCGGGTCCAGATGGGACAGGTTGGGCAGTTGCGAGCGATCCAGTTCCTTGAGTACACCGGCCTTGATCAGGTTCGGCAACAGGTCGCCGGTAGCGACTACCACGTCATAGCCGCTACGCCCGGCCATGAGTTTGCTTTGCATGACCTCGCTGTTGTCGAACACGTCGTAGGCCGATTGAATGCCGGTCTGCGCCTGGAAATCCTTCAGCGTGTTGGGTGCGATGAAGTCATACCAGTTATAGATATTGACCTTCGGCTCCGCGGCCTGAGCACATGCCATTGCGCCGCTGATAACGGCAGCCAGCCCCCATTGCATGCATCGAATAGTGATCATCACGAACTCCTGGGCCGGCACCTGCGCGCCAGCTGATTATTGTTATGGAGGGTATAAGCGCAGTCAGCGAATCAGCAGTTCACGGCGGCCGTCGGGGTGCTCGACAGCCTCTTCTTGCAGTTGCAGTCGACGATCATTGAGGTAGTGATAATCCCTGCGGGCCGCCTTGATTTGAGCAAGGTCCAGACTGATCACATGGCGGGTTTCTTCGCGCCCGGCTTCGTACAGCACGCGACCAAACGTGTCGACCACCGCACTGCCGCCCGCAAACACCAGGCCGTCGTCGCCCTGCCCTGCGCGATTGACCATCACGCTGAACAGCTGGTTTTCCTGGGCCCTGGCCATGATCGCGGTGCGGTGCACCGGACCGTAGGGGTCCATGTTGCCGTTGGTAACGATGATTAACTCAGCCCCCAACTGCGCCAGTGCCCGCGCCGTTTCCGGCAGCTCGATGTCGTAACAGATCAGCAGGCCGACACGCACGCCGTTCCACAGCGTGGTGACAAAGCGATCGCCTGGCGTGATGTCGGCGCGCTCGGAGGGCCACAGATGGGTTTTGCGATAGCGCAGGGCGATGCCGTCGGGGGTGATCAAGACCGAAGTGTTGTAGTAGGCGCTGGCATCACATTCGACCAGGCCGATAACAACCGACACATCGCGCTCGCGCACCGCCTGTTGCACGGCTCGCAGTGTCGGGCCGTCCAGGGGCTCGGCGACGTTGGCCAGTTGTTCATCACTGACGAAGCCCATCAAATGGGTTTCCGGGAATACCAGCAGGTCGGTGTCCGCGTTGCAGTTGGTGATGGCCGCCAAAGCACGTGCAAGGTTGTACGCCGTATCGCCGTCGCGGCCGGCTAACTGCATCAATTCAATCTTCATCAGTGATCCTTCCGCGCAGTTCAGCAAGTTCTGAAAGAGTATGGGCGGCGCTAACGAAGCGAAACATCACGTCGAAGGGGTACCCCCGTGGGGGTAGTGAGATCAAATAACACTCAGATCAAAGCAGACCGCTCATAAGACAATATCATCGTTACACCCGCGCTCACCGCGCCCTGAGTGTGCGTTCACGGCCGTGCAAATGTAGCGCACGCTTAGGGGCTTACTGATCGACCCAGCGCCTTTAGGCATAGCGCCTAACGTGCGCGGGGAAGCAGCCTCCGATCGTCACGGCCATTACCCCCCACCATGATCTGCAACCACACGCCTGAGGCCTGCTCGGTTATTCTCGCCAATGCGAACTGCAGATAAAAATTATTCATAAGAGAGCGTTACGGTGACTCCAGCGTTTACTGTTCCTGGTGTCATTTTCCCGGTACGAATATAGTGAACACCAAAGGGTTTACTGATAGTTCCGCCCTGAACCCCCATATCCCCCAACTTTCCTTTGAGTGTAGAAGCCGAAGTTTGAGATCCAAAGACCACAGGCGTCTCGCCATCAAGCACTTGCAGCGACACACCTGAGGCCGAGTTGACTGCCGAATTCAGCGTTAGATTTGAAGTCGTATTGCCCGGGGCGTTCACATCCTCCAATGAATAAAGAATTTTGTATGGCGCATAGGATGCCGCGCACGTTACGCCAAGCGAAAAATTTACTCTTCCGGTCGTATCACCGACTAACGAGAGCAACGACAAGTTAGTCTTTTTTAGACTCACCTCGGACGGCGCGCTTAGCGTGCAGGACGTATTATTCACGGAAAGACTAACTGAAGGCGAGCCTCCATTAGATGCTCCCGCTTGAGTCGACCCCTCAAATACTCGATTATAAAAAAATAAAGCTTGACTAGGCACTACTAGCTGACCAACCGGCAGTCGAGCAAGAGAAACATAACGAAATCGATATTTGTAACCTTTTTTCAAAAACCCACCAACACCTAAAAAATCAATTTTCCCATAACCAGGATCGAATATGGGAATGTAATCTCCATCTAAAAAAGCATGCTCGTAAATCACACCAATATTGGGATTGCTTGTAGACTGCAAATCATACTGCCTCCCATTAAAATCATACACACCAACTCTAGACTTAAAAAAAAAGAAAACGATATAAAGAGGCACGTTTAGAGTAGTATATGAGCAATTCATAAAATTAGGTATAGATCTTTCATGCCACACATCTGAAATCATCTGTACCCCAGTCTGCCCCTTGGCTTGCTGCACCTTTAAAGTCACACTCGCTCCTGAATCCACATAAGCAAGTTGACAGTTACTAGACGCCCAAACAAGACCACTTACAGAAAAAAGAATGAACAGACACACGCTTTTAAAAAATACGATCATACGTCACCCCCTCACACAGACAGCATCAAAGCTCTCATACATGAGCTCTTTTTTTGCAGGCGGCACATCATAACTAAAACTACATTTCCCACCGCCCCACACAACATCGAACACGCCTTTATCCTTGACTCCAAAAACCAGCAATCTTGATACATTATCAACCACGCCAAGCATACTTCCGCTCTCACCATAAACTTGAGCACCAAATGGAACTTTTTCACCATCGTTCAACTTCAACGAAAACTGCAACCTGCGCCCCGACTCAACCTCAAACCGACGCTTCACCACAGCGCCACGCGTCGGCACCACCCGCTGCGAACTTTCTGCGACTTCGACATCACTACCAAAGGTATTGGTATCCAAGTTGATCCAGTTGTAACGATAGGGTTGCGCATAGGGCACGACCGCATAGCCTTTTTTATCGGTACGCACAGCAGTCCCACTTTCGACGCCGACGCCCTTGGTATCGGGCACTTCAACCAATGCGAAGGTTTCACCGACCGGTTGCCCCAACGTCACCCCGTCGCGGTGTACCACCACCGACCCACTCGCCCCGACGTCAAAATGCTTGTTATCCCGACCCTGCCCATAGTTGCCACTGACTTTCGCATTAGGCGTGTCCCAATTCATACCGACGCTGCCGGAGGCACCGCTGGTTTTGCTTTTGCTGCCCTGTACCGAATAACTCAAGGTGTTCTGTTCGTCGATGTTGCCTGACAGGCCCGTTTGAATCGACGTCTCACCTTGGGACGATGAAGTAGCGCTGGTGTAAAGCCGTTGCGCGCGACGATTGTCACCGAACGGAATACTGAAGGACGCAGACACCTGATTATCGATTCGTTGACTGCCACCCTGCCCCTCTGTACGGGACACGGCAAAGCTGTAGCTGGTGTCGGCATAGCTGCCGTTGTAGCCGAACTGCCAACGCCGCGTGCTGCCCTGGCCGTTCCAGTAACTGGTTTCGCCCAAACTCAGAAACAGCGACCCACGCCCTTCCAGGGACTGGTTGACGTTCATGTCAAAACGGCTTTTTTGTCGGCCGTAATAAGGGGTGGCGAAGCGATCCTGTTCATCCACATGTTGGCTGAACGTGCGGAAAGACTCGGTGGAATAGCGATAGCCGACCATGGTGAAGGTGGTATCGGTGCTGCTTAGCGTCTTGGAATACAAAAAACGCGCACTCTGGCCCACGTTCTTGCGCCCGGACGCATCCTTGGAGTTGCTGTTGGTGACGTCAAACGATACACCGCCCCACGGCGAGTTAACCCCGATGCCCAGGTTCAACGCGTTGTAGGCCTGGGAAGCGAGTAACCCGCCGTAGCCGGTGAAGTTGTCGGTCACGCCATACACCAGCGTGCCTTGGGTAAACTTGGGCGCCGCCTGCCCTTCAGTCTGGTATTGGCCGGCGGCCAGGCTGTAGCGGGTACTGCCTCGACGTGTCATTACCGGCAAGTAGGAGTAGGCCTGGGAGTATTGACGCTCGCGCCCATCGGCCTCGATGATCTTGATACTCAAGTCACCGTTGGAGCCGCTGGGGTAAATGTCGCTGATCTCGAAAGCACCCGCAGGAACGCTGGCCGAATAGATCACGTAGTTGTTCTGGCTGATCTCCACCGTTGCATTGGTTTCAGCGATACCGCGCACCACTGGTGCGAAACCGACTTCATCATCGGTCAGCATGCCGAGCTCCGACGTCAATTGAGCGCCGCGAAAACGCACACTGTCGAAGATATCGCCCTGGGTGTACAACTCGCCCCCCGCCAGTTTGCTCTTTAGGCTGACGACGTCACGCTCGGCATAGGTACGGTTGCTGTTGAATGTGTCGCGCATACCGGTGCCCCCGGAGATCGACGACTCATTGCGAAAGCGCCAGGCACCGAGGTTGAAGCCGTTACGCAGACCTATATAGCGGTAGTCGCTACTGTAACCACGGCTGATATTGCGGCTGAAGTTAGTCTGATAATTGGTGTACAGGGCGGTGATGCCGTTATCCCATAAAGACGGATCGACATAACCACTGGACTGTCGCTTTATGTAAGCTTGAGGCATGCTGATCTGCAACGCCAGCGCGGTTACATCGAATTCGATATCGGCACCTGGCACCAGCGCCGACAGATCAATCACGGTATCGTCGGCACTGCCCGCAGTGATGACACCCTCTTGTTCAAGCCGTGCAGTGTTCACCCCAATCGCCTTGAGTAGGCCCAGGTGTATGATCGGCTTGACCTCCGATCCGTCCTGCACGACAAACTTGATGGACTCACGCAGTATCAAAAATTGATTGAGGTAAATATCGACATTGTACTTACCAGGGGCGATCGTGCTTCCTTGCTCAAAGTACTTCAATTCGGCCGTGGTGCCATGCTTGTTCAAAAAAGCATCATTGAATTCCACAGCATGGGCCGCAAGTGGCAGGGAAGCACTTGCCAGCACTAGACTAGAGGCGCCAAAACGACCAAACGGACGGGTACCAGAATAACTCCCAAAACAAAATGCCCACATAAGAATCTTGCCTCATTACTCAATCGTTACTGCTTGACTTACTTCAGATGCAGAGCTGCCTGCCTTCTTTTAAAAAGCCCGTCAGCTTGAAATATTGGCGAGATTCTTAACCGGGACGCCATAATCATTAATGGCATTAAACTCAACGACAATTTGAGCATTAGCAGGTATTGCACCTGCGCCTTCCACCAGAAACTTACCGGTCGCACCGGGCGCTACCATCTCTACGTTGACCGGGTGACGAGCGCCCTTATACTCAAGGAACACAGCGCCAAAGGATGCGTAATAAACAGAGTTATTGGAGACCAACAGCCAGCGTTTTCCGCCTTCACTCACCAACTGCCACTTCAACAACTTGACAGCCCCTTCAGGCGTACCGGACAAACCCGTCGGCCGATAAAACAGCTTGATCCGTTGGCGCACTGCAATCTGCAAAGTGTTATCGGTCTCGGACTTTTGGGGAATCTCCTGCACGCTGAGCCAGAACACCGACTCTTTGTCTGAGGGCAAACCTTTCCCCGCATAAAAAATGCGCAGGCTTTGTTGCTTATTGCCGCCCAGGCGACTCAGCGAAGGGGTTAACGCAAACGGTACATCCTGATCAGTTTTTTTAGAGTCCGGCTCCAACCAAGACTGAATCATGATGTCCCTGTCGGCGTCATTCTTGACCATGATCGACGCTTCCTTGAGCTTTTGCGGGTAAATAACTCGCGTGCCGCCCAATGTAATACCGGCCTGTGCGATACCACTGAAGAGCAAAATAATCCCCGCCAGACAGTACCTGGAGTACACGTTCTTCATTTAATTACCTGCGGTAAAGTAGAGAAGCATGAATATGCTTCTCTAATGAAAGACTTATTGGTAAGTCAGAGTAAATGGCAATGTGCCATTGGCTTGGCCAGGCACGATGGGCGTAACACCATTGGCCACATAGGAGGCGCGCATGTTCAAGTTTGCGGTATACGTGAAAGCTGGATCAGTACCAGCCTTGACTAACGGCGCATCAAAAGAGCCGTTACCTGCCAGGTTGATCAAGTTATTACTGCTATCGAAGATACCAATACCCACGCCCTTCGCAGCACCGGTGGTTTTGAGCAAGTTATTATTCGACCCATCCACACCGGAACCCGAGTTAGGGTCGAACATTACCTTAACAGTGGTCAACCCAGCAGCGGTATTACCACAGTCCAGATTGATATTAATCGCCGTGCCCGAAACAATCCCAGGATTTTTGGTGCTCAGGGAGTCAATACTGACCTTGCCCATCGGCACTTCAATTACCTGCGCACCAGCGCCTCCACCCACACTGGTACCGGCGCCGGAAGAGGCTTTGCAGGAAGCGGCAGTAATTTCACCGGTAAAATTGATAGTCCCGTCTGCCGCCAAAGCGGAAGTTGTAATCAATGCGGTGATAGCCGCTGCCAGAATATGCCTTTTTTGGATAGCCACAATCAATTTCCTTTAGGTTGTACAGGAGGTTAATACTTGTAATCGACCCTATAAAAGAGTCGGCTAAGTTTACCCAGTACACCCTCAGCAACAACCGCAAGAATCCATGCCTAGCCCTGGAAAAATCCTAACAAGGCATCAGATAGATCCTACAAAATTAACCGTTACTCACATAACGTTTGATACAACGGCGAATACGGTCTGTAGACTGACCTGTATTACACGGGATGTGCACGCGTGACACGAGCCAGTGGCGCACGACCAAGGGCAAGCAATAATGTCAAAGGGAGCATCGATGGGCAGTGAAATGAACCTGACGCTGCAGGATGTAGCTTGGCATGACGCGGTCGGCAAGCTGATCGAAGCCCTGGACCGTCCTGACTTCTGGCGTTCGTTGACGCGTTTGCTGGGGCGCTACGTACCGGTGGATAACTGGGTGGTGCTGATATTCAGCACGGGCAGGCCGCAGGTACTTGCTGAGTCTGCCGCAGAGGGTAACGAGTCCGACTCACTCTTCCAGGATTACCTCAGAGGCCTGTACCTGCTAGACCCGTTCTACCTGGCCAACCGCGAGTTACCACAAAGCGGCCTGTTCCAGTTAGGCGACGTCGCCCCAGAGTGCTTTGAGCAGACAGAGTATTACCAGCGCTACTTTCGATTGAATGTCGTCGCCGACGAGATTCATATCAATGTGCAACTGGATACTAGCCGCACTTTGAGCTTGTCGCTAGGCAGTAGTAGCCGCTTCAGCCAGCAGCAGATCGCGTTGCTGGGCCTGGTACAGCCATGGGTCGCGGGCTTGATGCGCCAACGGTGCTCGTTCGAACAGAGTTTGAAGGACGCACCGGAGCAGGCTCCTGACTGGCAGGAGCGCCTCCACGCAACCACGCGACAGATCAGCGCTTCATTATCTGCCCGTGAAATGGAAGTGGGCCAACTGATGCGCAGCGGCTGCTCAAACAAAGAGATCGCCCGCAAGCTGGCGATCTCTGCCGAAACGGTCAAGGTTCACCGCAAGCATATGTACAACAAGCTGGGGATCAAATCCCAGTCCGAGCTGTTCCTGTTGTTCCTTCAGGCTCAGGAGTGAACCGTGGCCGTCCAGCCCACCTTCGCCATCGCTGCCAGCAGTTGTTCCGGCTTGAGCGCCAGCGCTTGCCGGCCGCGGCCCTTAAGATCGTTGGCGGCCAACAGAGCGTTGAGGATTGCCTCTTCGACGGCGTCTGCCGCGGCCACAAATAACGCGGAGATGTAGTCGTTGTTTACCATCTGCAAGGCCGTGGTCGGCGGGCCGGGTTGCCCGAGGTTGGCAACCGGCAAGCCGGTATTGCCCACCGAGAACGCAATGAAGATGTCGCCGCTGTCGTCCTCTGTGCCGCCACCGACCCGCGCCAAGCCGATACTCGCACGCTGTGCCAGGCGGGTGCATTGATGGGGCAGCAAAGGCGCATCGGTGGCGATGGTGATCACGATGGAACCCATGCCTGGCACGCCGACATTCACCGGCCCGTCATAAGGCGAAGGCGTGTCCTTCAATACGCTGCCCACCGGGTAACCCGCCACGCGCAAGGCGCTGCGTACGCCGTAGTTGGCCTGCACCAATGCACCTACGGTCCAGCCGCCCTCTTCGGCGCTCAGCACGCGAGACGACGTACCAATCCCACCTTTGAATTCATGGCAAATCATGCCGTTGCCGCCGCCCACACAGCCTTCCTGCACCGGGCCGCTGCGTGCATCCGCCAATGCGGCGTGCACATGCTCGGCGGTGACGTGCTGGTCCCAGATATCGCTCAAAATGCCATCGTAGGTTTCCAGGACCACCGGCATGCACCAATAGGTGTGTTGCTTACCCATCTCGCGCTCGGCGGCCACCAGTGCATCACGCACCACACCAACGCTATGGGTGTTGGTGTAGGCAATGGGCGTGGTCAGTAAACCGGCTTCGCGAATCCACTCAAGGCCGGTGGCATCGCCATTGCCGTTCAGTACGTGAACGCCGGCAAAACACGGCGCCAGATGGGCCGCGACCGGGCGCGGCTCGATGATGGTCACGCCAGTATGCGTTGAACCCTCCAAGCTTTCGGCAGTGAGGGTGTGATGGCCGACGCGTACGCCAGGCACGTCGGTGATGGCGTTGAACGCCCCGGGTGTGCCCGTGCCAATGGTGATGCCCAGGTCTCGTAAGCGCATGTTTTTACTCTCGATAAGCCCGTGAAGAATTGGCCCAAGTCTAGGTAGACTGCCAGCCGTTGACGATAACCCACAGTTGTTACCCCCGATGAGTTAGGTCGGCCCCGCTTTGGACGATGGCAAATGAAGCCGGGGCGATTCACACCACCTGGCCTGAACACGCAAACTCACTATGTGCCTGGGCATGAAACACCGCCAAATAAAGCCACTGCCGCCCAAAGAATCGAGTCCAACCTCAAGTCACTGACTGCAAACATGACCCGCCACAAGGAAATGTTGCTGGAGAAATTCGTCAAACTCGATGAGCGCCTGCGTGAACTCGAACAACGGAAGCATGCGCTGGCAATTCGAGAACTTTGCGTCGCCAGGCGCGAAGACGAACTGCTCGCGGGTATTGATGCGCTGGATGCAGCGCAAGCGCGACTCAACGCAATGCTAAAAAATGCCTAAAAATCAAACCTCAAACCTGCTGAAAGCCCGCCGTGACAATAGCTGCCCGGAGTTTCGACACATGGATCCTCTGTCCGATATCCTGTCATTGTTGAGAATTGGTAATTACCATTCGGCCGCGCTTACGTTAAGAGGCGACTGGGCGTTCAACTTTCCGAAGCTCGAAGGCATCAAGTTCACCGCCGTCATCAAGGGCAGTTGCTGGTTGCAAGTGAGTGGAGAGCCACAGCTAAGACAACAGCATCAAGGCGATTGTTTTCTGATGACCCTAGGCATGCCATTCACGCTCTACAGTGATATGTCCCAGCCGGTCATGGATTCAGACGCTTACTTTGAAATGCTGGCGGCGGACGAACTGGTTCTGCGTTATGGCGGCGACGACACACAACTGGTCGGTGGCCGTTTTGACCTCACCGGCATTCCCGCGCAGTTATTGCTCGGCACACTGCCCTCGCTCGTCCATGTGCGGGGCGATGAGCCGCAGGCGTCGATCCTGCGCTGGGCTCGGCAGCGATTTACAGCGGAACTGCAGCATCAACGCCCTGGCCGATCACAGTTCAATGAACACCTTGCTGGTGGAAGTTCTGTGCCCCCATCTGGCTACCCTAGACAACAGCGCCAGCGGCTGGTTTGCTGGCCTGGCTGGCTGCCATGTCACGCTCGGCGTTTGCCTTGCACTTCAAACAGGTGATCGGTGCAGCACCATTGGAATACCTGACGCACTGGCGTATGTTGCTGGCAAGTGATCGCCTAAAGCATCCTGCGGATACGGTTTCAACCATCGCGTTTTCATTGTGCTACGAGTCAGAGAGCGCATTCAGCATGGCCTTCAAACGTTTCATGGCGCAATTCCCCCGCCATTATGTCCGCGAGCACGCCACCTGTGGTTAATGAAGGCCACCGCCGATCACTAGTATTTCGCCGGTAATCCAGCCAGCGTCTGCAGACGCCAGGAAAGCGACCGCTGGCGCCATATCCTCAGGCTGGCCGATACGGCCCAATGGCGTAATCGCTTCGATTTTCTGGCGAAATGCGTCTTCAAAAAAACTGCTGGCGTGTACACCTTCGGTCACCACCAGCCCTGGGTTGACTGAGTTGATGCGGATTTTTTTCGGCCCCAGCTCATTGGCAAGGGTGCGGGTGATAGCGTCCACTGCGCCCTTGGAAGCGGTATAGACCGTAGAGTTGACAGGCG
Organism: Pseudomonas sp. OE 28.3; assembly: GCF_014268205.2. NCBI lineage: Bacteria > Pseudomonadati > Pseudomonadota > Gammaproteobacteria > Pseudomonadales > Pseudomonadaceae > Pseudomonas > Pseudomonas sp. OE 28.3. The sequence goes on along the minus strand of NZ_CP077082.1, from coordinate 3,414,175 downwards.
TGAAAGAGGTGACGCTGGAGCTGATATTGATGATGCTGCCACCCGCTGGGTTAAACACCTCGACCGCCGCCTGGGTGCATTGGATCCCTCCCAGGACATTGAGGTTGAACTGGCGGTAAAACTCATGCTTGGTGATGTCAGCCAGTGCGTCAGTCGAGTAGACACCGGCGTTGTTGACCAGAATATCGAGAGCGCCATGCTCCAGAGCAATGATCTTGAACAGCATCTTGACGTCGACGCTATTGCAGACATCCGCCTGCAGCGCAAAGGCCACGCCCCCGTTTTACACAATGTCCGAGACCACCCGGTCGGCATCCTCGCGGCTACGGACATAATTGCCTGGCAATCGCCGCCCCAATGCCCTTTGACGCACCGGTAACCAGTGCAACTTTGTTTTGCAGCTTTTTCATGCTCGCTTCCTACTATTGCTGGCTCAAATCAGTAGAGCCAGCTTAGGAGGAACGCTGCGGCCCGTTAATAATCAGCCCGCCAGAAAAGCTTCGCCATCGTCCAGCCTTCAGCGCGCCGGGCCAGCGGCAATACACTCCGGCTGATCCGGAACACTGATCCGGGCTCCCTTCAGCAACAGCGGGACACCGGGGTACACATTGAATGGATCAATAGGTTCACCGTTAACGGTTACTCCTTCTACATGGGCTCGGGTGTTACCGGTAGCAAAAAAACGGCCACCCCCGGCTTCGCATTTGATCGTCAGCGTGGATGTTTCCTGAACCGGTATATGGCGTACCAGTGCGCTGAAGGCAAGGTTGACCACCACATTGCCAGCAATGGTCTTGAGCTTGGGGTCCAGCAGACTCACAACCGGCTTTATGTCCAATCGATACACCTGCTCCTGTTCTATCTTCACCAGGGGCTTCAAGGTAATGGTCTTGCTCTGGCCCGGAGCAAGCTGCAACTTGAAAGGCGCGACGTAGAGCTTTGGCTGAAGGGTTTTGCCGATGGACTCCAGGCTTTCATCTGCCAACTCCACGCCGGGGTTGAGCACCCGCGACAAGGCAATGGACACATACTCCGCACGGTCGCCAGTGTTGGAGATTTCAACCGTGACGGCTTTGTCCCTCACCTCAGACACCATCGGCTGAATATTGATCAGCGCAAATGCGGATGATATCGGCGCAACACCGCACACCGCGCAAAACACCAGGCAGGCAAAAGGTTTCATAGGTTTCCTGTAGCAGTTCTGGGGTATGCCAACGAGCGGCAGGTAGCCGTGCAACACGTGGGCGCAATCAAGGATCGGTAATCACCGGTTCAAAGGTCAGCGACAGCACACCGCTGTACGCCCCCGCGGTTTGCTTGAAATCCCCCTCCGGCGGATAGGCTGCAACGGTCAGTCCGTAATAGCCAGAAGTGTCCTCACCCGGCACAGTCCGGGGAGGGTTTTTAAACTCCGTCCCCTGGCCCACCATCAGGGTTTTGGGCGCTTCACCTTCGGCCATGAAATCCACTTTCGGACGCTGAAACACCTGGGTAACATTACCTGCATTACGAATCTGCAGCGGCTCATCCAGGCGCACCTGAAATACTCCGGTGCTGGAAACAACCCTCAGCCGTGCCTGCACCTCATAAGGCATGTCCCAACCACCCAACTGCGACATTTCCAGGCCCTGATCGAACCAGCTGCCCTTGTCGTCAGTCACGAACAAATTGTTATTGGGCTTCACGTAGGCGCTGACATTGCTGCTGACTTTGCCTTCGAGAATCAGATCCGCCATCGCCAGCGCCGGTAGAGTCGCTACGGCAGTAAGGAGGCAAGCAAATGCTACCTTGTTCATGTGCTACTCCTTTTCGGTAAAAACGCTCGCATTGGCGGCCTTCTGATAAATCACCATGCCGTAGCCGACACTGACCGACAGCGGAGCCGGCAGGCTATCTGCATCGCTGGCCTGCACGATCAAATGCTCTCTGGGCCGAAAGGTCACGCGCCAGACCTGGTTGCTGCGCGGCGGCGTCAGCTGCTGCAAGTTCATCCGGTATTTTTGCCCGGGTGCCAGCACCAGCCGCGCAGGAGTCACCAGCAAGGCGGGGTGCATCACCTCGCCAATCGGCAGCAACCGCTCAGGCCTGTCTCCGGGATTGAGCACAAGCGCTTGCTGCACATCCAGAAACAAGGTGCTGTCCCCGGTGTTTTGCGCATACAGTTCGCCCTGGCGCTCATCGGGAGCCAATCGCAACTCGATGCTTGACAATTTCAATACCCCGCTGGCCATACCGGGGCACGACCACAGCAACAACCAGCCCATAACCATAAACAGCGGATAATTCATCGGGCACCTCGGCCTAGGGTTTGGCCACAACGGTAAAGGTCAGTACATCACTGTAAGCCCCGCCTGGAGATTTCTTTTCCGCAAGCGCCGTGAACGTGGGCGTAAAGCATGTCCGCCCATTCTCATTGAGGTTGAAGCCCGTGTTCTTGGCGTTGGGCAACAACATCGTGGCGTTGGCATTTTGTAGCGTCAGGCTATACGGCACTGTTTTCGAACTGTCTTCCAGACTCTTGAGCAGATAACGACCATTGCTTGACAGACCATTCAAATTGGTTGCATTGATGATGTACTTCTGAAAAGTAACAAACTTGGAGCCTTCATAAGTAAAGCAAAGCTGATCATTAGCAGCGCTTAAGGTTTTCAGTGTCTCCTCCCCCCTTGACAGTTCGCCAATATCCCAGTCTGGCGCGTTCATGGTCAAGGTGACATCCATCGGCGGCGGTGGCTGCTCCGGATTTACAAGCAACGTGCAAATGCCGTTTTGGGTGGCGGGGCTTATATAGGCAAGACCGGCGCTATCACCATAATCATCGCCCGATGTAAAAATACCCGCACGAATACCAATCGCAGGCCATTTAGCAATAATTGAATTATTAAACTGCACGACCACAGCAGCCCTAAATGGAGATCGATTAATCCATTGACTATTATAACGATTAGAGAACATAGCGTACCGATATCCACCAAAAATAGTTTCCTTTTCAAACCCCCCAAGGGTTACCGAGTTGATGCCAACACTAGAACTTTCATTAAGCTGGCCAGCGGCCCCATAGGTATAAACAATCACGCCTCTGGATTGAAAATTAGCCGTCGGATGATGCCCAGCTGCTGCTTTATAGTCAAAGTCCACTCGCGCCGTAGAGGTACCATTACCGTTATCTTTTAAACTACAATTACTGTAACCATTACTTAAATCACTATAGCGCATTACATAGGCCGACGCCTCGCCAGCGGCAAGTGATAAACCGACCAAAAACAGTCCGCACAGTTGTTTCAGGACACACCCGCTGAATACGCCAGCTATCTTTTTAATCCTTTCAAACACCCCACACTGAATGTTCATTAATTACAATCCAGCGTCTGCTGAACATCATTAATTGATAAACTTACATGTTTTCCTGCAAACAACTGGGGCGTCCCTGGAAACAGGGCAACTTTGCTCCTTATCGGCAAATGACTACCTACAGCAACGTCCGACAGCACCATGCGAACATTACCGGTGTTCTCCAGGCTAACGCCCCCGCCAGCGCAATGATGCGTCCAGCCTGTACGCTGCAGCTCAGGCGGCGGCATATGGCGGATCAGTACACCGTACCCCACCGATACCGACATCGGAGCCGTAATCTTGTCCTTCGGGGCATTTTCCACCTGCATGGCTCTCACAGGCACGATATACAGGCGGTACAAGGCTTCGACGGACGGCTCGACAAGTGATTTGAGGCTGATGGAGCGACTCTGCCCCGGCCCCAGGGTCAGCTTGTCGGGGCTGGCCAGCAGGGTCGGATGATCGATCTGGCTCATTGCCAGCTTCTCTTCCGGTTCGATGCCTGGGTTTATCACTTTCTGCAGAGTGATGGACAAGTACATCGACTCATCACCGACATTTCTCACGTTAACCATATGCTCGTGATTGTTGTACACCTTGAGACTGGCCGGCATGACCATCAATTCGCCTTCGGCCCGGGCAAGGCTTGAGCCAAGAAATATCAAGCTCAATAACAACGTAGGTAATCTCATAGCGGGTTCCTGATCGGGCATGCACTTACTGGCACTGGTATTGGCTGGGTTTGACGGTGCGAGTCAGGTCGCAGATGTATTGGCGGCCTGCATCCTGCACCGAGATACGGGCAAGTACTGCCTTGCTCGCGATCGAAAACAGGCCATTAGGGTAGGCAACATCGCCAGTTTCGATGATTTTCCCGCCCACAGGCGCGCCATGGGCGTCCACCAGCAGACCGCTGTAAATCATGTTGATATCCACCTTGGCACTGGCGCTGTAGACCTGCCCAGGGTGGGCCCGGATGATGTTGGCCGGCACTTCAATATTCATGTCCATGTTTTCGCTTTCGCTGATAACGCGTGCAAATGGCACATCCCCGTATGCCTCAAGCGGCACGGCGTAAGTACTGCCACCGGCTACTGGCTGGCCTTCAACGCTGAAACCGTAGGGGCTACCCTCAATCGCGGGAGTCTCCAGCAACATGGCGCTGCCACCATTGCTGTAACGCCCCATGGCAATACCGTCGGCATTGGCCGCGAGCATGCCGCGGTAGTTGAAGTCGGCGTTATCGGCAAAATCGCTATGCCCTACGTTCAGCGAGGCATCGCCACGTGTTCCGGAGCGGCTGCCATAAACATTGAGGCTGTTTTGCCCATCAATACGGTTGACCGTTACACCACTGGATGAAGTGCCATAACTGTCCTGGAAGTCTTTGCGGTAATCACCGCTCAGCTGGGTCTGGCCGCCATACTGTGCAGCACGCAGGCTCGCTTGCGACTTGTCCAGGGTCCAGCTCATATTCACGTAGAACGTGTAATCACTGCTGCCCGGCATCGAGCCACCTTTTTGCACACCGGCCGATACCGCCGACCACAGGCCGTTGGGCCGATAGTTCCAGCGCACTTCAACCTGTTGCGATTCACTGCGGCTGAAGTTTCGATAGTTATAGGAAAGCATCACCCCGCCCACGTTCTTGCTATAGGAAAGGCTGGTACTGGGTGTTCCATAATAAAAACGCGACACAGACGTATTTTCGTAGCGGCTGAGCATAAGATTACCCAATCGCGGATCATCCATATTCAGGTTGAAGTAGCCCCCGGTACCGTCCTCGCCGCTCAACACCCCCACCGTCGGTGACAAATGCAAGGTGCCTAATGTGGAAGGCCGGGACATATTCACTTCAGAAGCCCAGCTGGAGTTGTCGCTGCTGACCATTGCCGCATTCAAATAGAGGTTGCTCAAGTTGCGGCCCATGGCCGCTTCAAATAGCTGACCGCCTTCGTCCATATCCTGGCCCGCAGTCACGCGCCAGGAGTTGGCCGCTTCACCGGTAAAGTTGAGGTTATTGACGTCGCGGGTTTTCTGGTTCACCAGGTTGCCGTTACGGTCCACCAAACGAATCTCGATGGGGTAATAACCACCCGGAAGATCCATAAAGCTGATTTCATTACGGCCCAACATCGCCGGTCGCTTCAAAATCAGTCGACCGTTACGGTAAAACTCATAGTTACCTTCAGCCGTGGAAAACAGCACCAGCGACCCCGCATCACGGTTCGCACGCAAATAGCCCTGACTGCCCAGGGTTATAAACTGGTCAAAACTGGGGGATAACACCGTGCTCACCGAGCCGGAACCAAAGTCGATGCTGTTTTGCTTGCCGGCGCGCACATAGGTGTCAGCAAAGTTCTTTTGCAGGTAATAGGATGAGATCCCTTGATCCTTGCTGCTCTGCCCCATACTTCGGCTCTGGTTGGCATACCAGTTCATATAAGCAAAACTGCGACCGGGCAGCCCGAACCAGGTATTGCCGTTGATATTCATGGCACGGTAACTGTCCGAAGAGCCGCGTATATCCACAGACTGATTATTGATAAGCCCCCACGAAGTATTAGGTGCCAGATAATCATCCCGGGTGTTGCGAATACTGAGTGTGCGGCGGGCTTTATCGAGGGTGACATAGTGATCGGCTACACGCAAATCACAGCCACCTTTGCATTGTTTATAATCAATACGCGATAACACCTTTTCAATAGACTGCCTGTCTGCAAGCGCAACATCATTTTTGCGGTACAGGGTCGCATCAAACACAAGACCGTTCTGCACCAACGAATAACTGATAAAACCCGGCAAAGTCTTCCCGTTATAAGTAGCGACATAACGCGCCGTGTTATCCATTTCAACCGCACTGAAACCCTCAGGGGTTCCGTAGGAGATCTTCACTTGAGCGAGCGTCCGGGATGAAACAACTGCAACAAGGCAGGCCGCGAGCATGCAAACCGGAAAAGGAATCTTATGCGGGCACATCCTGAGTATCCGTTAATGACCAAGAAGAGCCCCTCACGGGGCTCTGACACCAGTTACTGACAACAGTCCGATTACGGCCCGACAGCAGCAACAGGCTCGAACAGCATGACCAGATCACCGCTGTAGCTGCCGTTGGTGCTCGGCCCGGTTGCTGTTTTAACCGGCGCATTGACATCGATTTTCAAGTTATGAATTTCGTCATAGCCACCATTACCCGTGATCGTCTGGGTAACTTTCAGAGGCGCCCCAAATGTCACCGCACTGTCCCCACCGGAGTGAGCGATAGTGACTTTTGCCCCGGTCATTTCATAAGTACCATTGGACAACTTCAAAGGCTGTGCCAGCGACACATTGAACTCGCTGCCTTTGGTCCAGACACGAACAGGCAGTACCTTGGTGAAGGCTTTCTGGGTGTAATCGAGAGGCTCCAAGTCCTCAGTGCCGTACCAGGTAGAACCATCTGACTTGGACACAAACATCGCATCGTTGATTTGCGCTGTCAGGGTTATTTTTTTCGAAACGGTGCTGTCAGGCACCGTAGCAGCTTGAGCCATACCCGCCAACACACTACTCAGACCAACAGCAATTAAAGCAACTTTAAAGTTCATAACCAGATCCACGACTAGTATTTATCAAACGTACCCACCCCTGATCAGGCGGCACGACTGAAAGAGAGAGGAAACAGACAGACTTACTGTCTGCCCATATAATGCGCCGCACACAAACAACCCACAATAAGATATATCCTACAACCACGACGACTTATCTGGCGCACCACCATTTACAACTCAACAACCCCATACACATGACTGAAACTGACAGAAATGCCACGCACGAAAAATCAAAAGATTCGAGCACAACGCTCAGATTGCACATCTACTCAACATCAATCATAAGATAGAAGAATCGATACTGCGCCTACAAACTTTCCAGGGTTAAGGGCTACCATGGAGCGGCGTACATAGCTTACGTCCAGGGTCTTTGAAAAAAAGCCACCCTGGGATTGAATCAGCCCCAGGGAATAAAAAGTACCCATATTCATAACCGTCGAACCCTCGGCAATCTGTAGAGCAACTGAACCGATATTGCCGCCACCCGATGCAGGACGGAGCGCGACATACTTGTCGGTTGCCGACCAGTCATTCATATCAAGGAGAGCATATTTTACATTGTAAGCAGAGGCAGCACCCTCGCACACGGCAGCAAACACCACCGGCGTTGTGCCGGCAATCGCGCCAGCCACAGGAATATCAGCGAGTTTTATTTTAGGAAGTGCAATCGTCGTGACGGATAGATACAACTTGCACGCTGGGCTTTTTGCAGTGACAACTGTTCCAGTTAGCGATGTAAATGCCGACCCTGTATACACTGCATCCTTAGTAATGCCGGTACTCAGCAGCGTCTCGGCAGAGACATTATACGAACCCGAGTCCAGCCTTGTTGTCGCTACCAGGCGGACCCTGACTTTAATTCCATATGAGCTGTATACAGGGGCATCGCCCTTATACGTAGTCAACTCTATGCCCTGATAAGGCAGCCACTGCCCTTTGGTATCCGCCACCGCCATAATCAATGAAATACCCGGGACTGAAGTATTAAGTAGCGCATAGAAGGTATTTTCAAAGGAAAACATACCGCTCACCGGCAGAGCACTGCTAGCCGTGACGGAGTACTGCCCGGAGCTCGTCAAATCGCAAGTCATAAGCGCTGGACTACTTGCTTCGTGCCAGCTCGACGAGATCATCCCCGGCTGGCCGGAATCATGAGCGAAGCTGACGGGCAACTTCAAACTCAAGCTACTGTAAGTGCAGCTCGTAGCCGCCTTGACTTGCCAGCCGAACATAATTAAAGCCAGGCCGATACACAGTTGTAGAATTCTCACGAGGAAACTCCTTATTAAATTTGGCAGCCCTCAGACGAACGTTACAAATTCACACAAGACCATTTCATTACGTGAGTCACCAGAGGTCAGAATCAGCACTTTGCTGGAAATACCAATCAATTTCAGATTAGAGATGACCGACAAACCGTCCATTTTGGGAATACTTAAATCCAGTACGACAAGGTCAGGCAGTAATTTACGAATGACCTCCAGCGCGTTAACACCGTTATCGGCTTCAGCCAGGATGCTGTACCCTTCCCCTCGAGCATTACCCTTACCGCCATGCGCATCAACGGATGATCGTCGATCAACTACTATGCTACCCATTACTTTACCTTTCAAAGAGATGCCGATAACAATCTAAACTTGATACCCCGCCACCAAACATGCTGCGCGGCGGAATATTGCATTCCCTTGTACTGTGTAAAAAGATAATAAAAAACCATCGCTCAAAGAGTTCGAAAAGTCTACCCGGATCAGCGACTGCTACCACCGCAGGAATCTTAGTAGTGCATCAGATATAACCATAATCAGCGTAGGATTAATCCCACTCAAAACACGCGCAGACCCGCAGACATCAGCAGCTCATGCTGTATGTGGGCTCTATCCCGTTAACACCGACAGTTCCCCCCGATACCACGGCACACATAATGCGCTCAGGGTGGCTTGCACCGGATCGCTTTCAGTAATGTGCGTATGCGGCAATGGCGAAGTGGCTTGAGTATTGACCGCTACCTGCTTAGGGCCGAAGCAGTACAATCGGCTGTCTCGTGGAACGACATATATGGTTTTAACTTGCGCCACCCGCGGCTGGGCGCATTACAGCCAAGTGAAGGCGGATTATGGTCGCAGTAGGAATATCTGGAGATTATGCCATGAGCACAGCCGAGAAAATCAGTATTGCCCTGCCGGCGGAGATGGTTCACGTGATCGCGCAAGGCCGAAGGCGGAATGGGTGCAGGTACACCCAGAGGCGAATGCCCTGTGGACCATCAACCCGCCGAGCCAGACAAAAACCTTCAGCGCCCTCATACTGCTCGACTCGCCATGCGTGCTTGACCTGCTTGCGGCTAACAGCAAGTCCCTCAACCTGAGTTTGGCAATAACGACTTCTCCCGCCACCTCGGCCCCGCAACTGGTGTTGCCGCTGGAAACCGAAGCACCATTCACTCCCCCCCGAACAACAGGCTGAAAGCCCAGCACCGTTGACGCTACATGCCCCACTGCGCCTTAACCCGGCCGTGCAGCATGCCGTGATCAACACCCTCTACACTGCTCAGGCCTGCCCCGTCGCCGAAGGCCTGTTTGTGCCATTGCACGTACTCAAAAGCCAGGGCATAAAGGCCGCCACCGCTATCCGCGCCCTGAGTGAGGTGTCGATGCTGATTCGCTCGACGCAGCACCAAATGCCCACTCATACGCGCGAAGTCGATGGCCATACCACCACTGGCGTGATCCTCGACCCACGGTTTATCGCGGGACTGACGCCGATGACCGCAGTGCAAGCGGGCTCATGACATGTTGCGTCCCTATGAAATGCCCTGGCGTCGCGCCTATGGACTGTACGCGGCCATGGCCTGGGGCGGCGCACTGCTGTGATTGCTGGGAGCCCATCTGGCGGGCGTTTTACCGGCCCCCTGGCCTGGCCGCTCAATGCGGTCGGTCTGCTCATGGCCGTGTGCCGCTTAAGTCAGGCGCTGCGAGTGCTAACGCTGCGCGCTTCATTGGCCGGTCATGCCATGCAGCAACTGAACACGCAGCAACTGGCGCAGTGGTGCCCGGCACCGGAGCAGGTGTTTTTAGGCTTTGGCTTTGAATGGCAACCGCACCACTCCCCGCGCCTGTATAAACTGACCAAGCTCGATTGCCGCCAGGGGTTGGCTCCGCCCTGGGCGCTGCGCTGGCGTGCGCCTGGACTTCACCTTCAACTGGCAAAAACCCACCGAAATTGATGGGGCAGCAAGGGTGCATCGGTGGCGATGGTGATCACGATAGAACCCATGCCAGGTACGCCGACATTAACCGACCCGTCATAAGGCGAAGGCGTGTATTGCAATACGCTGCCAACCGGGTAACGCGCAAGGCGCTGCGCACGCCGTAGTTGGCCTGCACCAATGCGCCCACCGTCCAGCCGCCCTCTTCGGCGCTCAGCACGCGAGACGATGTACCAATTCCACTTTTGAACTCATGGCAAATCATGCCGTTGCCACCGCCCATGCAGCCTTCCTGCACCGGCCCGCTGTGTGCATCCGCCAATGCTGCATGCACATGCTTGGCATGTGACGTGCTGGTCCCAGATATCGCTCAAGATGCCGTCGTAGGTTTCCAGCACCACCGGCATGCACCAGTAGGTGTGCTGCTTGCCCGTTTCACGCTCGGCGGCCACCAGTGCATCACGTACCACGCCAACGCTATGGGTGTTGGTATAGGCAATGGGCGTGGTCAGCAAACCTGCTTCGCAAATCCACTCCAGGCCGGTGGCGTCGCCATTGCCGTTCAGTACGTGCACGCCAGCGAAACACGGCGCCAGATGGGCCGCGACCGGGCGCGGCTCGATGATGGTCGTACGATTTATCGCAGCACCCATACGACAGCGACCTCCCCATCGTCAGTAACGTCCTTGGGTCGCCGAGCTTCATCTTATTTTTTCTTGCGCTCGGCCTTCTTAGCATAGGCGGATGAAATCAACGCCCGGCACGCTCGGCTTCCACGCCTGTATCACGACCACCCTGTATGTAACGACACTATGGCTGTTTACGGCGATTCAGGTCGCGCGAGCGGCCAGTCCGATCGATACCGTCACCAGCACTCAACGCCAGCAAGACCTCCAACTGAAAAGCTTGCAATCCCAGGCACTTGGAAAGCCGGATGCACTGACCGCAACGCCCCTGCCCTTCGCCAATGCGCTTAAGCTGCCGGAAGAATCACCCTGTTTCGTTATCCGCACTGTGGAGTGGAAAGGTGCAGATGATTTCGACTGGCTGGAGCGCGCGCCAGCGATCCTGGGGCACTGTGTGGGTGGCGAAGGGTTGACGGTTTATCGCCGTTGGTTAGCAGCACAACTGATGGCGCGCGGATACATCACTACCCAGGTGTTGATACCGGCTCAAGACCTGAGCAGCGGGCACTTGATCGTCCAACTTATCCCTGGGCGCATGGGCAAGATTGATCAGCAACCGGAATCGCTTGGCTGGCCAGGCATGGCCTTTCCCGCAGCCAAAGGCGAACTACTGAACGTACGTGACCTGGACCAGGCGTTGGAAAATGTGCGCCGTCTGCCAGGCCAGGCAGCGACGGCGCTGAATCTGATTCCGGGCGCCGACCTGGGTGAAAGCGATGTGATCATCCAGCAACCGCCGCAGGCACGTCGGGTGTTCGGCTTGCTGACCGTCGATAACAGCGGTATCGACGCCACGGGCCGTCACCAACTCGGTGGGATTGTCGCCATCGACTCGCCGGCCGGGCTTTACGACCAACTGCTGCTGACCTACAGCACCGACACCGACTTCAATAACCACACCCGTGGGTCTTCGGCTAAAAGCCTGGCCTGGAACGTGCCCGCAGGCTATGCCCTGCTGTCGTTCAGCGCCAGCGAGTGGACCAGCAAGCAAGCCTTATTCGAAGACTTCGGGGGGAGCAGCATTGCGTTCAGCTCGCGCACCCGACGCGTCGATGCCGGGCTTGATTACGTGGTGAGTCGCTCCAATCGCAGCAAAAGTGTGCTCAACGCTCGCCTGGTCAATCGTGAGGATCGCGCCTGGGTTGCCTCCACCGAACTGCAGCAATTGCACCGGCAGATCACCAGCTATGAACTTGGCCTGACCCACCGCGCCAACCTGCGCTTTGGCAAACTAACGGCGCAGGCTGGTGCGCGCGGCTCACTGCCCGGACTCAGCAAGACGCCCGGCGCGCTCTATGAGCAACAGGACTGGAACGGTCGCTATCACCTGTTCACTGCCAAGGCGGCGTTTGAGATTCCGTTTGACCTGGGCGCAATGCGTTTGGGCTATCGCAACGCGCTGGTCTACCAATATGCGCCGGTGCCGGTGCCGTCGACCGAATACATGCAGATCGGCGGCCGCTACAGCGTGCGCGGCTTTGACGGTAACACCACCCTCGCCGGCCCCACCGGCTGGACCCTGCGCAATGAGCTGTCCATCACCGCCTTCAGTGGCAGCCAGGCGTATGCGGCACTCGATGCCGGTGCGGCGTCGCCGGTGGGCGGCCAGCAGCAAGGTCGACAGCCATTGATCGGCGCAGCTGTCGGTTTGCGCGGCAATGTCAGCCGCTTTGGTTACGACCTGGCCCTGGGCATGCCGATCAAGAGCAACGACGAGATGAACACCACCACGCCAACCCTCGATTTCTCCCTGAGCAGCCGCTTCTAGGCGAACACTTTTTCCCAGGGATGGGAATCCGAGTGCCACCCAGTGCACTCACCCGGCGCCCGCAGTCGCTACTGCGGGACGCCTCTTTAACCTTCAACTCTCGAGGTCTGTATGAACCCAATGATCCAACCAACTCGGCGCCCATCCAAGCGCACGCTGCTGGCCCTCGCATTAATGGGCAGCCTGCCGCTGTTGCAACACAATGCCCAAGCGCAACCCGCACTGACGCTGGATCCAAGCGCAGCCCAAAACGCCGCGTTGTCGCAGATCAACGACACGCCCGTGGTCAACATCGTCGCTGCGAACGCCGCAGGTGTATCCCACAACCGCTTCACCGAGTTCAATGTCGGCGCGTCCGGGCTGATCCTCAACAACAGCACCGCAGGCGCCCAAACCACCCTGGGCGGCGCCATTGCCGGTAACAGCCTGCTCAACGGAACCTCTGCCGGCGTCATTCTCAATGAAGTCACCGGTAAAACCGCCTCAAGTCTCAATGGCACGATTGAAGTCGCAGGGCCGAGCGCCCGCGTGATTATCGCCAACCCCAATGGCATCACCGCCAGCGGTGCTGGCTTTATCAACGCCAATCGCGTGTCGTTGGTAGCGGGCATGGCGGTATTGGACGCCAACGGCCAGGTGGCTCGATTGCAAACCGACCACGGCCAGATCCGCGTGGAAGGTGCTGGCCTTGACGCGTCCGGTGCCAACGAGGTCGACCTCGTCGCACGTACCCTGCAGATCAATGCGCAGTTGCAAGCCAACAAGCTCAACGCCGTGGCCTTGAAAGGCGAAGTCGACGCGATGAACCCAACCACTGTGCTCAAGCACCTTGGCGCCGACGGCCAAGCCGACATCGCTATTGATGTGGCCCAATTGGGCAGCATGCACGCAGACTCGATTCGCCTGCTCGGCAAGTCAGCCGGCGTAGGCGTGAACGTTCAAGGCAACGTCAAGGCCCTGACCGGCGACTTGAAGGTCACCGCCGATGGCAAGGTACAGATCGCTTCCACGGGCGTGTTGGACGCCAGGCAGGCGCTGTCGATCGCTGGCGATCTGAGCAATCAGGGCGTGCTGCGCAATGGCGGCCCGTTGAGTTTGGTCGGCAACATCGACATCCAGGGTCCGATTCACTTCGGCGGCACGGCTGGGTCGGTTAACAATCTCAAGCCTGGCACTATAGTGACGGGCGGAGCCGCCTCCACAGGCGCTCAAAATGGTATAGGTGTGGTGATCAATCGCCCGGTCGGGTCACGCCCTTCCTATGTCGTCGCGCCGCCTGTATGGAGCAAGCCGGTGGTGAGCTACCCAGCGTTCAACTGGAGCGCCTATCCGTCGTTTGCCTTTAACACTGCGACAGGCCTGAAACAACCGACCCGCATCCTTCCTCAACCACGCTACTGGTAAAGCGCTTTAGCCGGGCGCGGTGGGTCATACCCGCCCGGTCATCCCGTAAGCGCCGCTGTTACTGCTCCCTGGACGATGACGAATGAAGCCTGGGGTTTCGGGCATGGTGCCAATCGCCCCGGTCCGTATCATTTGCCAATGGGCAAAGCCCTCGAAACCGCATCCACATCCCGCTTGCAAACATTCACTCGGCAAAAGCCCTGAGCACTGGGCTGGGAGACTCATGTCCGTCGATATCACTAAACACGGCTCAAAAGGCTTGATGTTTTTTCTCGCGCTGTCACTGACCGCAGCGCTCATGAACAGCAGCGCACCCACGCCGCTGTACCCGTTTTACCAAGAACATCTGCAGATCAAAGCTGTGGACCTGACGTTTATATTCGGCGCCTACGGTGCCGGGGTTTTGCTGGCTTTGACGACTCTGGCGCGCATCGCCGGCCATGTCAAAGACCAGCGTTTTTTGCTGCTCCCAGCCATTGCATTGGTGCTGATCGGCGCCTGGCTGTGCGCTGAATGTGATTCGCTGTGGGCGCTGTGTGTAGCCCGTGCCATCTCGGGGCTTGGCGCAGGGATCATGACCACCGCGGTGAACGTGACGCTGGTACGGTTCGGCCCACTCGACAACGGCAAGTTGGCGGCGACGCTGGCCACCTTGGCAATGATCCTGGGGTTGGCTTTCGGCCCGGTACTCAGTGGCATGGCACTGCAACTGAATCTGTACCCGGCCAGCCTGCCCTTCTGGTCGATCATGGCCCTGGTCGCTGTCGCCGCCCTCGGCGTACTGGCGCTCTGGCCGCGCCATACCCTCCAGGCCCAAACCGCCGCTCATACAGTACAAGCGTCGCTACGTGAAGGCCTGCGGGGTATTGGTCGGCCCTTCCACTTGTGCGCATGGTCGGTGTTTTTCAGCTGGTCGTTCACGGCCTGCGTTTTCGTGATTGGCCCTGGCGCAGCCGAACAGCAACTGGGCTTGAGTGACCGCGGGATGTTTGGCTACAGCATGGCGGTGTACCTGTTGATCGCCGGGGCCAGCCAACTGTATTGCAAACGCCTGGATGCAGCGCGTGCATTGCGTTCTGGGTTGCTCGCCCAGTGTGCAGCCTTCCTGCTCCTGCTGACGGCCTTCTCGGTCCATTCGCTGACGCTCGCGGCGCTGGCCCTGGTAATCGGCGGCTACGCCTATGGCGCCATTTTTGTCGGCAGTGCGCGGCTGATCAATCAGCTGGCTCCCGCCAACTGCCACGCCAAGTTGGTGGCGTATTTCTATATGACCATCTACCTGTTCAACGCTGTGCCTATTCCACTTGGGCTGCTGGTGGACTCGATTGGGCTTGCCCCGAGCGTGCTCGCCGCCTTGGTCCTCTTTCAGGGGCTCGGTGCCGTGCTGGCGATTCTGGCTACGCGGGTCCGATTCCCTCATGCGCATCAACAACCCGGTTGAGCGCTCGTCACCGTTGAACCCTCAGGGTTCTTAATTTTTTGCCTTACGTCAGTACCGGAATCATGAATAAAAAACTTAAAGTGTGCGTCACGATTGCTGCGGTGCTCGCCATTGGCGGCGCCGTCGGCCTGTACCGGCAGTCCACCTCTGCCCAACCTACCCAAACGTCGGCCGGAACGGCTGCGCCGGCCATCCAGGTGGCCGTCGCCACCGCCACGCAAGCCGATATGCCTAACTCGCTGGCGGGTATCGGTGAACTGGAAGCCACCCGCCAAGTCATGGTCACCGCCGAAAGCGGCGGCCTGGTACGTGCCATTGCATTCCAACCCGGCGAGCGGGTGAAAGCCGGGCAAACCCTGGTGCAGCTCAACGATGCGCCGGAACAAGGCGAACTGGCCAGGCTTCAGGCCCAGGCCGCCAACGCCAAGGCCCAGTTACTGCGAACCCAGCGTTTGCTGCCTCAGCAGGCGGCGACGCAAGAGGAACTGGATCAAGTGCAGTCCGCCTACTCCCAGGCGCTGGCCGATATCGTGCGGATCAAGGCGCTGATCGATCAAAAACGCATCAAGGCGCCCTTCACCGGCGTGCTGGGTGTGCGCAAGGTCAACCTGGGCCAGTTCGTGCAGGCCGGCGATGCCATGGTGTCGCTGACCGACGCACAGACGCTGTACGCCAATATCACCCTGCCCGAACGTGCCCTGGCACAGCTCAAAACGGGCCAGGAGATGAGCGTCAGCGTAGACGCGTACCCCCAGCGCTTGTTCAAGGGCCACGTCAGTACCCTCGAACCACGTATCGACCCGGGCACCCGCACGGTGCTGGTCCAGGCCACGCTAGCGAATCCGGACAACCTGCTGTCACCCGGCATGTACGCCAATGGCGAAATCCATCTGCCAGCCAAAAAAGATGTCATCAGCGTGCCCGAAACGGCTGTGAGCTACAGCGCCTACGGTGACTTTGTCTACGTGCTCGAGGGCGCCGATACGCAGCTGACCAACACGGTACGCCAGGTCTACGTGAAGACCGGCGAACGCTCCGAAGGCCGGGTCGTGCTGCTTGACGGCGTGAAGGCCGGTGATCGCGTGGTCACCTCCGGTCAGTTGCGCTTGAGCAGCGGCGCCCTGGTACGCATCGCGCTCAAGGACACCGTAGGGCTCGACCAGGCCTCGAGCCGCTGATACACCAAGGATCTGAAAATGAAATTCACCGACTTGTTCGTGCGGCGCCCGGTGTTGGCGCTGGTGGTCAGCACCCTGATTTTATTGATGGGGCTGCTGGCCATAAACAACCTGCCGATTCGTCAGTACCCCCTGACGGAAAGCTCCACGCTGACGATCACCACCCAGTACCCCGGTGCTTCGCCGCAACTGATGCAGGGCTTCGTCACCCAGGCCATCGCGCAATCTGTCGCTACGGTGGAAGACGTCGACTACATGAGTTCTACGTCGACCCAGGGCAAAAGCGTGATCACTGTGCGCATGAAGCTCAACGCCGACTCCAACAAGGCCATGACCCAGGTGATGGCCAAGGTCAACGAGGTCAAATACCGCTTGCCGGAGCAGGCTTACGACCCGGTGATTGTGAAATCCTCCGGTGAAGCCACAGCCGTGGCCTATGTGGGTTTTTCCAGCCCGACCCTGTCCACTGCAGCCCTCTCGGACTACTTGCAGCGCGTGGTGCAACCGCAACTGTCTTCCATCGAAGGGGTCGGCAGCATTGACCTCAACGGCGGGCAGAAAATGGCCATGCGCATTTGGCTGGATGCCAATCGCATGGCCGCCCACGGGATTTCCGGCAGCGATGTGGCCCAAGCCCTGTTGAATAACAACGTGCAGGCTGCGCCCGGTCAGGCCAAGGGTTTGTATGTGGTATCGGATATCCAGATCAACACCGACCTGGTCGATGTCGCCGAGTTTCGCCAGTTGGTGGTCAAGTCCAGCCCTGCCGGGGTGGTACACCTGAACGATATCGCCACGGTGGAACTGGGCGCGGCGTCGACCGACACCAGCGCCACCATGGACGGCGTGCAAGCGGTGTTTTTCGGTTTGAATGCCGCCCCCAATGCCAACCCACTGGTGATCGTCAAGAAACTCAACGAACTGCTGCCGGGCATCCGCGCCAACCTGCCGCCAGACGTGAAAGTCGCTGTGCCGTTTGAGCTGGCACGTTTTATCAGCGCATCGATTGATGAAGTACTCGGTACGCTGGGCGAAGCCATCGCCATCGTGGTGCTGGTGATATTCCTAAGCCTGGGTTCGGCGCGGGCGGTGATTATTCCGGTGGTCACCATTCCCCTCTCGATGCTGGGTGCAGCCGCGTTCATGTCGATGTTCGGGTTCAGTATTAACTTGCTGACCTTGCTGGCGATGGTATTGGCCATCGGCCTGGTGGTGGATGACGCGATCATTGTGGTGGAGAACGTTCACCGTCATATCGAAGAAGGCAAGTCTCCCACTTATGCAGCCCTGCTGGGCGCACGTGAGGTGGCAGCGCCGGTGATTGCGATGACCCTGACACTGGCGGCGGTGTATGCCCCCATCGGCCTCATGGGTGGGCTGACCGGCTCGCTGTTCAAAGAGTTCGCCTTCACCTTGGCCGGCTCGGTGGTGGTCTCCGGCATCATCGCGCTGACGCTGTCGCCGGTGATGAGCTCACTGCTGCTCAACAGCCAGATGAACGAAGGCTGGATGGCCCGCAAGGCCGAGAGCTTCTTCCATCGCCTCGGCAGCGCTTACGGACGCGTGTTGGATCTGTCGCTGCATCACCGTTGGGTCACGTTCACGATTGCGGTCATTGTGTTGATCAGCGTGCCGTGGCTGTACAGCCTTGCCCAAACCGAACTGGCGCCCACCGAAGACCAGTCCACCGTCCTGACGGCCATCAAATCGCCGCAGAATGCCAACATCGACTACGTCGAGAAGTTCGGCAAGCAATGGAACGACGTCATGGTGACCTTGCCGGAGCAGAGCAACCTGTGGTTGATCAACGGCAGCAACGGCGTATCCAACAGCATCGGCGGGGTCAACTTCGTCGATTGGGAAAAACGCGAGCGTAATGCCGACCAGATTCAGAACGATATGCAAAGTCGCGCCAACACCATCGAGGGCAGCAGCGTCTTTGCCTTCCAGCTACCTTCATTGCCGGGCTCGACCGGTGGATTACCGGTGCAGATGGTGATCAAGAGTGCCGGTGACTACAGCCTGGTCTATGAGGCGATGGAAGCACTCAAGCACGCCGCACGTGAAAGCGGCTTGTTCATGGTGGTCGACAGCGACCTGGACTACAACAACTCGGTGATCAAAATCAAAGTCGACCGCACCAAGGCCAATAGCCTGGGCGTGACCATGAAGGATCTGGGCGACACCCTGGCGGTGCTGGTAGGCGAAAACTACGTCAACCGCTTTGCCATGGACGGCCGCTCCTACGATGTGATCCCGCAGAGCCTGCGCGGTGAACGGCTAACGCCCGAAGCGCTGTCGCGCTTTTATGTGACCAGCGCCACGGGTGGGCAAGTACCGCTGTCCAATCTGGTCAGCGTCTCCACCGGAGTCGAGCCCAATCAATTGACCCAGTTCGACCAGCTCAATTCGGCGATCTTCCAGGCGATCCCCAACCCAGGCGTGGCCATGGGCGATGCAGTGAAGTTCCTCGAGGCGCGAGCCAAACTGCTGCCGCCGGGTTTCACCTACGACTGGCTCTCGGATGCACGCCAATACCATCAGGAAAGCGGCGCGCTGGTCATGGCGTTCCTGTTCGCGATCATCGTGATCTACCTGGTACTCGCTGCGCAGTATGAAAGCCTGCGTGACCCGTTGATCATTCTGATCAGCGTGCCGATGTCGATTTGCGGTGCATTGATTCCACTGGCCCTGGGCATGGCGACCATCAATATCTACACGCAGATCGGCCTGGTGACCCTGATCGGCCTGATCAGCAAGCACGGCATCCTGATGGTGGAGTTCGCCAATGAGATGCAGGTCAAGCAGGGCCTGGACCGGCGTGAGGCGATTCTGCACTCGGCGAAGATGCGCTTGCGGCCGATCCTGATGACCACGGCGGCGATGGTGGCGGGCTTGATTCCCCTGCTGTTCGCCTCCGGTGCCGGTGCCCATAGCCGTTATGACCTGGGCCTGGTGATCGTGGTGGGCATGTTGGTGGGTACGCTGTTCACTTTGCTGGTTTTGCCGACCATGTATTCATTCATTGCCGTCGACCATCGTATGGCGGCCACCACACCGCGCGCCCGTGCGCTGGCCGCTGCCGATGCAGCCGACGCCGCCACGGCTTAGTCGGTGTAAGGAGACACACATGCATCCTATCAATACCTTCGTGATTCGCCCGCTCGCGCTGCTGGTTTGCTCGGCCTGGATGACGGGCTGTACCGTTGGCCCGGACTACCGGGCCAGTAACGAGCCCGTAGTAGAGCTGACTCAAAGCCCCGATACCGCGCTGTATAGCAGCACCCGCGTGCAACAGGATTGGTGGCGACAATTCCAGGACCCACAACTGGATGCGCTGATCGATCAAGCGCTGGCGCGTAACCATGACCTGCGCATCGCCCAGGCCCGTTTGCTGGAGGCGCGCGCGGTGCTGGATCAGCGTCAGTTGGACCAACTGCCAACGGTGACCGCCAGCGGGGCTTATTCCCGTAGCCTGTCCCAAGCCAACCCCGGCCCGAGCGGTGAGCGCAACCTGGCCAAGACCTATCAGGCCGGCCTGGATGCGCAGTGGGAGCTGGACCTGTTCGGCCGGCTGCAGCGCCTGTCGCAGGCCTCTTCGGCACGCGCCGAGGCCGTCGCGGCGGACCTGGCACAAACCCGCATCGTAGTGACCGCCGACGTGGCGCGTCACTACTTTGAACTGCGCGGCGCGCAACGGCAGTTAGCGGTGGCCCAGGCCAACCTGAGTAATCAGGAAAAAACCGTGGCGCTGGTCCAGGGCCGCGTGAATGCCGGGCGCGGCACCGCCGACGAGTTGGCCAGCGCCCTGGCCGAGCGCGCACGGGTGCAAGCCACATTGCCGAGTCTGGAAACCCGTCAAGCGCTCAGCCGTTATCGACTCGCCGTACTCACGGGCTCGCGTCCCAATGAGCTGCAAGCGCTGACCGACCTGAAACCCTTGCCGGCACTGGTCACACGCTTGCCGATTGGCCAGATAAGCGACTTGCTGCGCCAGCGTCCCGATGTCGCCAGCGCCGAACGCGCTTTGGCGGCGTCGAATGCGGACATTGGCGCGGTGACGGCCGAGCTTTACCCACGGATCGACCTGGGCGGCTTTCTCGGCTTTGTGGCCTTGCGCGGTGGGGATTTGGGCGACAGCGGCAGCCGCGCGTTCAGCGTGATGCCTTCGGTCAGTTGGCCGGCGCTGCACCTGGCCAGTGTCAAGGCAAGGCAGCGCGGGGCGCAGGCGCGAGAGGTGGGTAGTCAGGCGCGTTATGAGCAAGTGGTGCTGAATGCGATTGAGGAAACCGAGGGCGCGCTTACGACCTATAGCCTGTCGCAGCAACGGGTTCGCAGCCTGGCTGAGGCTACCGCGCAAAGTGAGCGTGCGGCTCGACTGGCACATGCGCGTTATGAAGCAGGTAGTGCGGCGTATCTGGTAGAGCTGGACGCGCAGCGTACGCAACTGAATGCTCAGGACGCGCTGACGCAGGCGGAGACCGCGTCGTATCTCGATGTAGTGCAGCTTTATAAAGCGCTGGGTGGCGGCTGGCTTGCACCTCAATCAAGCGTATCGAACTGAGAGAATCTGCTGCCACCCATCCTGGTTGGCAGCTTTCATCCTGGTGAGCGAATAGTCGTATTAACCGTACGTTATTAGCTTTAGGAAAAATACTGATAGAGAAGCATACGAGTTAGTCACCTACAGACATTTTTCAAGTGATACCGGAAAGCTAATTATAGATGATATTAACCACTACACCTGCAGCAAACTTCCCGACCTTGGCTGCAGGCGAGACCCACTTCAACTGAGCCTCATACTCTTTAGAGCTGGACAAAGCACTTTCTTTATTCGAAAAAATAAATGGGGAACCATAATTTATTAGCTTATTCGCCGAAACATCAAAAACACTTATCCCAACCGACTTATTGCTATCCGGCACTAACACATTCAAATCCTGCACAACGCCATCAATAGCATTTATCGACAAGTTCACACCATAGGCTGAACTGCACGCGCGATTTTCAGTGATAGTAAATGCAACACTTTTAACCACCTCACCCTGCTTTGAGTTATTAAGATATACTTTCCCGAAGTCAATATTATTAGGACTGATTGACAGCCTTGACTCACAGGGCTCGTATTTGAGCCCGCTAATTCCGCTCAGTGTTGGCGCCACTGTCCTAGGGGAGCCTAGGCCACCAGCACCGTCGAATTGAAATGCAATCACATTATTAGTCGTGGATAGATTTCCTGTTTTCAGCGTTGCAGGTAGCGTTTTCTTATATAAGAATACCGAATAGGTCAGGACCGCAGAGTAAGTACTTTCTGGACATCCGGTAGCTCTGAAACACCTGGGGACCATTAGGTCTGTTTTGATTTTTTTGGTTTCTGGATATCTATAATATTGCCCCATAAACTCTATACCCAAGCCCACCTCAGACCCTAGTTCCACCGCCTTTGGGTTTAAATAAAAGTATATATATTCATCAGAATATGTGGTCCTTTCTGCCCAACATCTCAGGGTGATGGTTGTCGGGTTCGCCGGCCTCCAAACATCACTATTTTGTGCCATGACACTAGGAATCGCTGCAGGGCTGACAATAGCCATATTTGTAGAGTCCCCCGTTGCATCGCATGTAACCGCACTGCACTCTCTACTACAAACAGCAGTCAACACCGCAAGAGCCGCATAGGCGAATTGTTTTTTCGAAACCCCACCTAGTTTATATCTCGACTGAAAATTCAAATTTAGCCTACCCGGGTTAAAAATTAATCATTAGCTAGCCTAACACGATCAATCACCTGCTCAATCAGTAAAAGCCACCTCCAGGCTACGACAAATCTCTTGATTTGCGCGACTTATCCTACAAGCCAGCGCCGCGGGAGAAGTTCTTATTTATAAGCTTTGATAGCATCTTCTATCCTTTGCATAAACGCGAAAACCCCTTAAGATTCGTAGAAATATCTTACACCGGAAAGTGAATATCCCCACATCCCCAACCCATTTAAAGGCCGAACAATTAAAACTATCGAGACTTATAGACCAACCTAATGACACGTACTATTATTTTCCTACAGCAATTAACACTTTCAACTAGAGCAACAGCGGACGGAGTGTACATACCCGCAAGCTCCGCCATTCAACTACCAACGACGCCGAATGTATCAAGCAACATTCAAATAGGGCAAACCATATGAAAATCGCCCCCCCCATCATCACATCTGCCGATGTTACGGCAACCCTATCAGGGCAGATCAATATATATGTGAATATGAATAACAGCACCCTATCTTCCTATGGGCAAGGTACTTACTCAACCAATATTCCTAGCATTGGTATAAGGTGGTGGGCGATCTGGAAGGGCCAACCATTCCAAACGGTTACACCGAAATCATAGAACCTGGCAATCGCGCTGAACTGGGCAAGTATATTACTAGCTTTGCTGACACCCAAACCATTTGGGTGGAGCTTATAAAGACAGGCTCGATCCAGCAAGGCAAGTTGTCGATCGCATCAAATGTCGAAGTCGTGTACTACTGTCCGTGCTCCAACCAATAGGCCGTATCGGTCGCTGGCGTCAGTTCGGCAGCAGCTGTACCCAAGTGCTCACTCTCTAACCCCGTACCTCGGATAGATCTGGGTAAATATCTACCACCGCTTTCAACGGAGTTGATGCCCGTTCCGCCCCCGTATTATTTTCCATAAACCTGACTTGCTCAGGAGGAGATCCAGGGGTTGGCGTCGGTTCGTATGTCACATTGACGGACGTTTCAACTCCCGGAAATTTCTCTGACATATTATCATTGCGTCCGCAATCGAGTACATCGGGACTCGGCATTCAGATGAGTAATGAAAAGGGCATCGTCAAATTCGGCCCTGACTCTACCGCAGTGCTAACCAGTGGAAATCTGGCGACATACGACCTGGGGTGCCCACATTTAAAATCCCTCTTCGTGCAAGATATATTCAAACAGGACCAAAGGTCACTCCAGGCACGGTTACCGGCCAGGCCAACTTTACGCTGAGTTATCGCTTAGAAAAGTTGGCGAGCATTATCCCCTCTATTCCCTTTTATCCATAACGACATGGCACGCTTATAAACCAGCGATGGCTACTTCGACCCGCCGAACAAATACCGCGACATCTTCATGTGTGTGGGTCAACCCATTCCGGGTGACCAGTGCCTCCAAGTCGCGGCACAGCCGAATCAGGGTTTTCGCCTTGCCTACAGCCAACGCTCCCCGGATCCGGTGCAGTAACAGGGTTACCTGATGACTGCGCTGCCCCGGCCCCAGCCTCTTAAGCTCGCCCAAATCCTGGGAAATGGTCTCAAGAAATAGCTCTAGCATGCGCTCCGGCACATTTATCTCGTCTAGATCGTTTACCTGTGCAGCACCCTTGGAAGCCTGGACCAACGTAGGATCAAGCACACTGCGCAAACACAGATAAAGCCCTTGGATATCCATCGGTTTGGATAACCAACTGTTCATGCCCACGCGGATGCAATGCTCGCCCTCCTCGCGCAGCGCATTGGCGGTGACGCCGATAATCGGCATATCCACATCGCGCTGGCGCAATGTATCGGCAAGTTCATAGCCGTCAATGAGCGGCATGTTCACATCCGTCAGCAGTACGTCGTAAGCCTTCAACTCCAACTGCAGCAACGCCTGGACGCCATCGGGCACGACATCCACCGTACAGCCGATACGTTCCAGTTGCTCTTTCATCAGCACCTGGTTGACCGGGTTGTCTTCGGCCACCAGCACATTCAGCTCCAGTTGCAGATGCGTCACCGGTGGTTGCGGTAACGGTGCCTCCGATTCGCCAGTGATCGCCATCACCAACGCACGGCAAATGGACCCGACGCTGTTCTGGTTCACCACCACGTCCTGGCCGATAAACTGGGGCGTACTACTGAAATCATGCTGGGCGAAGACATTAATCGCGCCTGAGCTTGCCACCTCAACCTCTTGCGGCATGACCGTCAACACGGCATCAGGCGCTCCGCGAGCATCATCGCCCATCACGGTAGTGTGTGCCCCGTGCCACTCCAGCCAGGCGCAAAGGTTATCGGACAAGGTTGCATAGGGGGTGCGAACATCGATGCACTTGCCTAATAACTGCGGCAGTGAAGATTGACGGGCCTCTAGAATTTCCAGGGCCAACTCGAATATGAAGGTACTGCCCTCGCCTAGCACACTGTTCACGCTCAATGCGCCCCCCATCATCTGGCTGAGATGGGAGCAGATAGGCAGCCCGAGCCCGGTGCCGGCGACGGTGTGATGCTTGCTGTCAGCCTGGTAAAAGCGCTCGAACAGTTGCGCCTGCACCGCTTCGGACATCCCTGGGCCGCTATCGATCACGCACCATTGCAGGCTCACTTCGCCTGCGCAGACTCCGATAGGCGACAGGAAGACTGCGACATGCCCGCTCTGGGTGAACTTGATCGCGTTATTGAGCAGGTTGCCTACGATCTGCTGGATACGCAGGCGGTCACCCTGCACAAGGTTCGGCACGCGCGGGTCAACGCAGCAGTAAAGCGCCAGCCCTTTGTTCGCCGCCACCGCCGAGAACCCGCGCACGGTTTCTTCAAGCATTTCCAGAGGCTGGAACGCCACGGACTCCAGAACCAGCTGGCCCGCTTCGATCTTGGACAGGTCGAGCACATCGCTGATCAAATGCATCAATACCGCGGATGAGCTATCGATTGTACGCAGATAACCACGTTGGCGTTCATCCAGAGAGGTCATGCCCAGCAGTTCAAGCGTGCCCAGCACACCGTACAACGGCGTGCGTAGTTCATGGCTCAGGGTGGCGACGAAGTTGCTTTTCTGCTCATTCGCCGCATCCGCCGCCTGGCGGGCGAGTAGCAACGATGCGGATGCTTCGCGGTGGGAAGAAATATCAGTGAAGGTACACAGCAACACGCTGTCGCCAAGATACTCGGTGGGTGTATAGCGCACATGCAAGACCCGCTGATCGAGCAGCAGGCAGCCTTCACCGGTAAGGGGTTTATCCTGCTCAAACAGCGGCCATAGCGCCATCATTTGTGCAAACTCGGTCGGCTCGCCCAACCATTGCGTATACAAACTGTTCTGCGTCACCAGTTCGATCTGCGGCCCCTTGACCACACACAAAGCCAGCGGCACCGTTTGCAACAAAGACAGGTTGAAGTCATGGTTGACCAATAACTCCCGAAAGTCATTACTCGCTGGCACCACGATGCGCCGTCGATACCATCGGATGACCGACCAGCCACTGATGATGCATAAGCCCAGCAAGCCGAGCAGTCCTAGCAACTGCCAACGTGCATCCAGGATCAGTTGTTTGTAGGGGATACGATACAGGGCCTGCCAAGCGCCCATGTCCCCGGCACTGCGCTTGATCAGTAGCCCTGAGGTAGTGAAATGGAAGCCGCTTTCATACTGGTAGATCTGTGGCGACTTGCCCCCCACTACACGCGTGCCGTCCGGCGCGGCGATGTCGACGTTGCTGTACAACGGCAGATCAAAAAACTGCTTTTCTATCCTTACCCCGGGTGCGTCAAATTCGTCCCAATACAGCAAGGTAGCGGCAATCAATTCCCTGGGTGGGCCCTTTCGCGCCCACTGATCCTCTTCGATGCGACCTGAGACATAGCCCAGTATTTGTTGAATGTCTTCACCGCCCAAAAAGAAATGACTAGGCCGCCAGCGCACCAACAAGTCACTGCTCAAGGGCGGTAGCTGACGCGCGGATTGCTTGACCTCATCCAATACCTGGGAAAAATTCCGCTGGCCTGGTTGAGACTGGGGGCTGATCGCAGGAATCGCGATGTCGAAATCGCTCGACAGATCAAACACGAACATTTGCGGCGACGCGAAGGTTGAACCGCTCCAGAAGTCGCCATACACATTCGCCAGCGCAACCCCAAGTTGCAGTTGTTGATCCCGCACCCCATCATTCGCATCAGCGGCTTTGATGGGTAGTGCCGCGGAAAACGTCGTCGCTACCTGGGATGCCTGGCCTTCATAAATACGCATGTTGCCCTGGATGGTCTGGTTGACCACATAGGCTCCAGGGCTAAATACCGGCTTGTATTCCAATTGGCTGCTGGCTTTGATGGCCCGTAGCAGAAATATTTCATGGTCGTAGGCTCGGCCCACAAAACGCATAAAGTGATAATCGACTTTGAGCACTTCCCCGCGAATGACCTTGTAGGTCACCCAATACCCGGCCACGGCGAAGAACACTAGTAACAAAAAAGACACCAACAAGCCGAAACCCAACCGAAGCGAGACTTTTTCAAGCTTGCCAACGCTCGATTGCCTATAGCGCATAAGCGATGCCATTTGCAGTGTTCATAAGCGGACTTCTGGCCTTTGAAAGTTCAGGTGCGGTTACCGAACAACCGTCTACTCGGGTGAGTCTATAGGCTTTTCATTAGTCAGTAAGATTAGTCCTACGTATCCGCTCGAAAGAGCTGACGTTTATGGTTACTCACATCCTGCAAAATTGACTCATGGTCATCCCTTGCAGGGCATTACATGAAAACCTCAGCCGTACTCAGCCTCAGTCAGGCAGCCCCCCCAAAGTTTCTAGAGCCAGACGCACAGGCGCTGCGCCAAGGGTTGGCGGATCACGCGTTTGTGGGTTTCTACCAACCTCAGCTTTCGCTGAAAACGGGCACGATTTGCGGCTTGGAAGTGCTCGCGCGCTGGCGGCACCCCGAGAAAGGCCTTCTGACGCCCGGGTATTTCCTGCAAGCACTGGAGCATCACGACCTGATGGATGAGCTGTTCCTGCGCCTCTTCGAGCAAGGGCTGATCCTGCGCCAGAAACTGGCCAGCCTGAACCTGCCATTGACGATGTCATTCAACCTTCAGCCGTCTCAACTCAGCAACCCCATACTGAGCCAGGCGATTAAAGTGCTGCTGCGTGCACATGAGTGCCCTGCCCAAAGCATCATCCTCGAGATCACCGAAACCGGCACGCTCAATCCGTGCAGTGTCGCCATGAACAACCTGTTGCAACTCAAGCTGCTGGGCTGCGGTTTGTCCATGGATGACTTTGGCACCGGTTTCTCGTCACTGGAGCGCTTGTGTGATGTGCCTTTCACCGAGCTCAAACTCGACGCCGGTTTCGTACACAAACTCGACACGCACTCGGCCTGCACCGCCATTGTCGCCCATACCGTCAGCCTGGCAGCCAGCCTGGGTGTGTCGCTGGTGATCGAGGGTGTCGAGACCCCGGCCCAGCTCAAGCGGCTCAAAACCCTGGGCGTATCCATTGTGCAGGGATATGCCATCGCCCCGCCGATGGCGGATACCGCGCTGCTGCCTTACATCCTTGAATACATTGCGGACTCACAGGTAGTGCTGACGTCAGTCTGAACCCCATTCACAGCGTTTACTCCCCCACCCGCCACGTCCGTGGCCGACCTTGAGCCGGCCAGCGCGGCGTACTTTGCATTTTGCAGTCAGGTATACGTTTCATGTCCACGCTCAAAGCCTTCGTGGCTTTCTTCACCGTACTGCTGCCGGCGGTATCGTACGGCGCTGCCGCAACGATACCCATGCCGCAACAGCCCCTGCACTTGCTTAGCCAAGTGAGTCAGGAACCACAAAAGCTGCAATTACCGGAAGCCGACTGGGCCTGGTTGCGCCAACGGCGTGCCCTCAGCCTGGGCGTGGTCGCACCGTTCACCCTGCCCTTCGACATGGTCTACGGCAACGGTGATTACGAGGGCATCAGCGCTGACGTGGCGACAATGCTCAAGCAACAACTGGGCCTGGATATCAAAGTCGTCGGGTTTGCTGACCGTGGGCAAGCGATGGCCGCCTTGCGAGCCGGCGAAATCGACTTGATCAGCCGGTCCAGCGACTATGATCGCGACTCTTCTGACACGGTGGTGACGCTGCCGTACAGCGTCAATGCCCCCGTACTCTATCAACGCCAGGACAGCGACATTGCGGTTCCCTCAGATCTCAATGGGCTAACCGTAGCAGTCTCCAAGGACTACCTGCCATACGCGCTACTGACCGACCGCTATCCTCATGCACAGTTTTTTACCTACGACACCACCGCGCAAGCCTTGGCCGCCGTCGCGTTCCAGAACATCGACGTGTTTTTGGGCGACTCGGTAACCACCCACTACCTGGTCAACCATAGCTTTTTCAGCTATCTCAAATTTATCCAGTTTGTGAAAGTCGACGCAGGCGGCTATGGGTTTCTGCTCAAGCAGGAAGATCAACGCCTGCTACGCATTCTAAATGCCTCGCTGACCACATTCGGCCAACTGCGCATGAGCTACCTGATCAAGCGCTGGACCGGCGGCGGCACGGTAATGCCGGACGATAATGTGCATCTGAACGCCCAGGAAAAACGCTGGCTGGCCCAGCACCCAGTGGCGCGCTTCATGATTAACGATGACATGGCACCCTCGGCATTTTTCGACGCCAAGGGCCGCTTCAACGGTGTGATATCCGATTTGTTCGAGATCATCACCCAACGCACCGGGCTCAAGTTCGAGATTCAACGCGCCTCCAGTTTTGAAGGCATTCAGGACGCTTTACGCGACGGCGATACTGATTTAGCCGTGTTGACGGCCAGCCCGGAGCGGCTGAACCATTTCCGTTTCAGCCATCCATTCGCAACCAGCTCGTTTGCGCTGGTCGCGTCGACTGCTGAATCGGGCCGAGAGCGTTCGAGTCTCAATGCTTTGGCCGGCAAGCGCCTGGCCATTGTCCAGGGGCATGTATTGATCGACAGCATTCGCAAAGGCTTTCCCACGGTGCAGTTGATTACCCCAACAAACAACCTTGAGGCCATGCGCATGGTGGTCAATGGCGACGCCGACGCTGTGTTGATGACCCTGTCCATGGCTCGTTACTACACCGCGCGCCTCTATGAAAAAGAACTGCGCGTGGCCGGTGTCGTCGACGGCCAGGCGGCCACCGCCAACTTCGCCATGCGCCGTGGCGAAACCGAGCTGCAGTCGATCATGGATAAAGCTCTGCTGAGCATCCCACCTGACGAGCTTAATGCAATCACCATTCGCTGGCGCGCTAATGCGGCCATGAGTGGCCAGAACTGGCGCGACTACAAACTGGTCATCCTGCAGATCATCTGCTGCGCATTGCTGGTGCTGCTGATTTCGATCATCCGAATCGTGCAACTGCGCCGTCAGATCCGGCGCCGGGTCGCAGCTGAAAAAGCCCTGAATGATCAGCTGGAGTTTCTGCAAACCTTGAACCATGCCATGCCCGTTCCCGTGTATGTACGCGACCGCGAAGGACGCCTGCTGTCATGCAGCCGCAGCTATGAGCACGTCATGAAACTGTGCCAATCCCAGGTGCTGGGTAAAACTGCTTTGCAAACGAACCATGGCGATATCGAACTGGCGCCCTCGCTCCACCAGAGTTACCTGCAAGCCATGGAGGATGGCAATGCCATCGAACAGCAACTGCAGATCACCATCGAGGGACAATCCCACTTCATCGAGCATTGGATTCAGCCGTTTCGTGATTCTAATGGCACGATCGCAGGGGTGATCTGCGGCTGGCAAGACGTCTCGCAACATCATCACCTGATCGAACAACTGCAGCAGGCCAAAACCCAGGCCGACGAGGCCAGCCGCGCCAAAACCCAATTTCTTGCGACCATGAGCCACGAGATCCGCACGCCCATGAGCGCGGTAATCGGCACATTGGAGTTGGCGCTCAAACGCGCCGACCACGGCGTACTGGATCGAGTGAACATCGACGTGGCCTACACGGCCGCCAAGAACCTGCTTGAGCTGTTGGGCAATACGCTGGATATCGTACGCATTGAATCCGGGCATTTGAGCTTCTCCCCACGCCGGGCCAACCTCAAGAATCTGGTGGAGATGGTGGCGCGGGTATTCGAAGGGCTGGCGAGAAAGAAGAAACTGGACCTGATTCTGGAAATCGACGCCGGCACCACCCTGGACGTCTCCATCGACCCTCTGCGCTTCAAACAAGTACTGTCCAATCTGGTGAGCAATGCGATCAAGTTCACGGAACGCGGCCGTATCGTCATCCGCTTGGTATGCCGCGTGGTGAATGGGCAAACACTCAACATGCATCTGCAAGTGCATGACACGGGTATAGGCATCAGTGAGGCAGATCGGCAAACGCTGTTTCGCCCCTTCGCGCAAGTGACTCAGTCAGACCTCTCGGTCCATGGCGGCAGCGGGCTCGGGTTGGTGGTGTCGCGTTCGCTGTGTGAAATGATGGGTGGCCGTCTGGATCTGACCAGCACGCTGGGGCAAGGCACAACGGTCAACGTAACCCTCAAGCTCAAGCTTCTGGAACCGCTGCCTGAAGAAAAACTGCCGCTGCCCGCGTCCTCCGAGGCCACTCCAAGCTGGGCCATGCGAGTGCTGATCGCAGACGACAACACCTTGAACCGTCAAATGTTGCGCGCACAGCTGGAGTACCTGGGCTGCAAAGTGATTGAAGCCAGCAATGGACTGGAGGCATTGGAGGCGTGGCGTGCGTTTGCGGTTGACTGGCTTATCACGGATTACCACATGCCGGTCATGGACGGAGTAGAACTGACACTGGCAATCCGCAAGGAAGAACAGCAACGCGACAGCGGTGCATTGACGATTCTGGGGCTGACAGCCGACGCCCAGCAGGAAGAAATGGACCGTTGTCTTAACGCCGGCATGGGCGACTGCCTGATCAAACCGATCAGCCTGGCCATCCTCGAACAGCGCCTGGCATTACTGGAGCCTGCGGATAAGCCAGGCTACAAAGTCAGCAAACCGGCGCAGCATCGGCCTGAATTCGACATGAACCTGCTCAAGCCGATTACCGGTGGCAACCCGGCAATCATTCAACAACTGCAAGCTGAATTGATGCGCAGCAATCAACAGGATATCGAGCAATTGCGTGACTTTAGTGAGACACGGGACCTCGCTGGCATTGCGCAGCTGGCTCACCGTTTGAGGGGTAGCGCGGCATTAATGTGCAATGATTATCTGCTTGAGTTGTGCAAGGAACTGGAGCATGGCTGCCGAACCGGCGCCGAGGACGTACCGGCGCAGGTCAGGCAGGTGAAGAAGGAGTTACGGCGTATTCAACACATGCTCGAACCCTAGGCAGAAAGCGACTACGCCAAGCCATTGCGCTTGGCCAGCTCACCCAGAGCAATCAGGTTTTCTACACTCAGCTTGCGTTGAAGTCGAATTTTGTACGTGCTCACAGTCTTGTGATTGATCATCAACTCATCGGCGATGGCCTGATTGCCCATGCCGCGAGCCAGCAGCTTCAACACGGTGATCTCACGATCGGACAATTGTGCAATCAGCAGGCTTTCCTCGCTGGCGGCCTGGGTATTGTCGCGTAACTGGTGAATGGTGTTGGCCGGAAAATAGCTGTAACCCGACAACACGGCCTTCACCGCACCGACCAGTTCGTCCAGGTTGTCATCCTTGCAGACAAAACCCGCTGCACCAGCCTGCAACGAACGCATAGCGAAGTTTCGAGTGTCGCCGGAGGTAAGGATCAGCACTCGGGTAGAAATACCGATAGCTTTGAGGTGCGCAATGACTGACAGGCCGTCCATTCTCGGGATGCTCAAGTCAAGAACGATCATGTCCGGGAGCAGTTTGCGGATGGCTTCTACCGCATCTACACCGTTGTCGACCTCGGCGACAATCGAATGCCCTTCCTGCTCGAGCATCACGCGCACAGCCATGCGCATCAGGGGGTGGTCGTCGACGATGACTATGGTGCCCATGATTAATTATTCCTGAAGTTCGATTTGAGTAGCGATGACGGTATAGTCTATGCAAGGGAACAACTGAGCAGCTAATCGCAACCCAAAGTATTCGAAGCAATCTGCGTTTTGCGGCATGACGTACCGAGAAACGCATAAGTTATTGCGAACACTCGGCAACCTGCTGTTGAGGCGCCGTCGCCGAGGACGCTAGCAAGAGGCGGCAATCATACTCAACTTATTCGCAGCGCAAACCGCAAGAATCTCTATGCCACCATAGATATATCCTTTGCGCAGGCAGGATAATTCCTACAACAGTATAGTTGACCAGAAAGCTTTCTTGGCGTCAGACGCTGTTTGTGCCCTCTCTCTACTGAACACATCTTCCAACCAATCGAACCAAAGATAATCGGTAAAATCATGCTATCGGGTCCGCGCGCACCATCTGACTGCACGCGGCCCCCGTTTATCTACACGCCTGTAAACCAGCTCAGCGGTGCACGCGCCTGCATCGTGATGGTTTTTATCTGTGTATAAGCATTCAGCGTCTCCCGACAAAACTCACGGCCTATACCACTGTTTTTATACCCGCCAAACGCCGTCCCATCGGTAATGTTCGAGTAGCGATTGATCCACACCGACCCTGCCTCCAGCCGCGCAGCGGTCTCCATAGCGTGCTGCAGGTTGCTTGTGTAGATCCCGGCGGCCAAACCGTATTCAGTTCCATTGGCCTGGGCGATCATCGTTTCATAGTCGTCCCACACGATCAGCGAAAGCACCGGGCCAAAAATCTCTTCCTGACAGATGCTCATATCGTTACGTGCCAGTAATAACGTTGGTTGTATGAAGTAACCGTGCTCGCAACCTGGAACCGATGCTCGACCACCACCTGCGAGCAGTTTGGCGCCCTCCTCCAGGCCCATGATGATGTAGCTCAACACGCGCTCACCTTGTTGCGCATTGACCAAGCAACTGACCCGTGATTCTTCAGCCAAGGGTGATCCGACTCTCACGCGCTTGAACGCGGCTATCAGTTTTTCCTGAAACTGTTCGGCAATCGATGCATGCACGAACAAACGCGTGCCCGCCAGGCACGACTGCCCATTGTTATGAATGGCGGCGAAGGTGGTGTTGTCGACCACCGCATCGATGTCGTCGATGTCCGGAAACACGATATTGGCGCTCTTGCCACCCAGTTCGAGTGTTGAGGGCACAAGACGTCGGGCTGCGACACCTGCTACCGTACGGCCGACTTCGGTACTGCCGGTGAACGATAGCTTCCTGATCAAAGGATGCTCGCTCAACGCTGCACCGACGATGTCACCCCGCCCAGTGACCATGTTCACCACACCGGCGGGAAAGATCTTCTGGATCAGCTTGCCCAACTCCAGCGTCGACAACGAAGCATTTTCATCAGGCTTGAGCACGACGGTATTACCGGCGACCAGTGCCGGTGCGAGCTTGAACGCGGCCATGATCGCCGGCGCGTTCCAGGGAATGATCTGCCCGCATACGCCCAAAGGCTCACGCTTGGCGATGGCGTAACCACCGTCGATTTCCCGACCAGTGTCTTCATGAGCCATGATCACCGAGGCGAAATAGCGATAGTGTCGGACGGCGGTCAGGTAATCCTTGCGTACTTCGCTGATGCAGCGCCCCACGTCATGGGCATCGATCATGGCCAGGCGTTCGCTGTGCTCTTCGATCTCGTCAGCCAGCAGGTTCATCAGGCGCGCGCGCATTTGCTGACCCAGGGCACGCCAGGCGGGAAACGCTGCATGCGCAGCCTTTACAGCGCGATCGACATCCTTGGCGTCACAATAGCGGATGTAGGCTAAGTGCCTGCCCGTGGCAGGGTCGACCGCAGCAAAAGAGCGCGCTTTATCGTCAGTTTCAAACACCCCATTTATCAGTGGGCCATAAGACTTATCGAAATTGATTTGCATGGTGTACCTCATATTTAAACGTGAAATCTGGATGAGCTCTGTTATAAAATCCCGATTACTTTATTTTCCGTCCACCCAGGTGATATATGGATCCTCTGTCCGACGTTCTTTCCTTGCTGAGAATCCGTAATTACCACTCAGCCACGCTCTCCTTGGGCGGTGATTGGGCCTTCACTTTCCCTGAACGTGAGGGCATCAAGTTCACCGCGGTGGTCAAGGGCAGTTGCTGGTTGCAAGTGGATGGCGAACAGCAGCCGCAGCGCCTGCACCAGGGTGATTGTTTCCTGATGACCCGTGGCATGCCTTTTTCGCTCTACAGTGATATGTCCCAGCCGGTGATGAACTCCGACGGTCACTTTCAAACCCTCGCGGCGGACGAACTGGCCTTGCATTACGGCGGCAATGACACGCAGTTGGTCGGTGGCCGCTTTGACTTCAGCGGCGTGCCTACCCAGTTACTGCTCAGCAGCCTGCCCTCGCTGGTTCACGTGCAGGCCAATGAGCCCCAGGCATCGCTCCTACGCTGGGCTCTTGAGCGCTTCACCTCGGAGCTGCAGCAGAAGCGCCCAGGCCGCTCGCTGATGAACGAACACTTGGCGCACCTGATGCTGGTCGAAGTTTTGCGCACTCACTTGGCGACCCTGGAAAGCAGCGGCATCGGCTGGTTTTACGGCCTGGCCGACCGCAACCTCAGTGTTGCCCTTAGCGCGATGCACGCCGACCCGGCCCATCGCTGGAGCGTCCAGGAACTGGCGCAACTGGCAACCATGTCGCGCTCGGCCTTCGCGCTGCGCTTCAAACAGGTGGTCGGCGCAGCACCCATGGAGTATCTGACGTACTGGCGCATGTTGCTGGCCAGTGATCGGTTGAAGAACTCCGATGACTCGGTGTCCACCATCGCGTTCTCATTGGGTTATGAGTCCGAAAGCGCATTCAGCACGGCATTCAAGCGCGTCATGTTGCAGTCGCCCCGCCACTATGTGCGCGAGCACGCCGCCCAGGTTTAGTGCAGGCCGCCGCCGATTATCAGGGTTTCACCGGTGATCCAGCCTGCATCCGACGACGCCAGGAAGGCGACGGCGGGTGCAATATCCTCGGGCTGACCGATGCGCCCCAGCGGTGTAATAGCTTCAATTTTTTGCCGGAACGCCTCTTCGAAAAAGCCACTGGCGTGCACACCCTCGGTGACAACCAGTCCGGGATTCACTGAGTTGACACGGATATTTCTGGGCCCCAATTCATTGGCCAGGGTACGGGTGATGGCGTCAACCGCAGCCTTGGAGGCGGTGTACACCGCCGAATTGGCCGGTGTGAACGAGGTGACGCTGGAGCTGATGTTGACGATGCTGCCGCCCTTAGGGTTGAACACTTCAACTGCTGCCTGGGTACACTGGATCAGTCCCAGGACGTTGAGGTTGAACTGGCGATGAAACTCCGCCTCAGTAATGTCGGCCAAGGCGCTGGTCGAGTAGACACCGGCATTGTTGACCAAAATATCGAGGTGACCATGCTCATGCACGATGGTCTTGAACAGCACCTTGAGGTCGGCGCTGTTGGAGACATCTGCCTGCACTGCATGTGCCCTGGCGCCGGTTTGCAGGATATGTTCAACCACCCGGTCAGCGTCCTCGCGGCTGTTGGCGTAGTTAACGATGACGGTGGCGCCATCCTGGGCCAATTGTTTGGCAATGGCCGCGCCAATGCCCTTGGAAGCGCCGGTCACCAGCGCGACTTTCTTGTGCAACCTTTTCATGTTCACTTCCTTTCTATTGCTGGTTGAAACTCAGTGAATCCAGCTTAAGGGGATGCCGTGAACCGGTTAATAGCCAATGCTCCAGAAAAGCTTAGTAATCGTCCTGCCTTCATCACGATCGCCCGCGCCATAAGAATATGCAAAAGCAGATCAGTGAAAGCAGCAATGGGATTGCCAGGATGTTGAGCGCCTTGAGCAGCAGGCCTAGATGCTCAACATGAAGGGTCAGTTCTCGCGCTACAAGGCGCATCTGCATTTCAACGCCCGCTTTTTCAGCGTTAAATTGTGCAAGGGCGGTTTGCTGTTCCGCCGTCAGAGGCATATCTCGCCCCTGCTCTGCGGCCAAAGGCGCGAGATGTTTTTCAGCTTCATCGAGCTTTCCCTGCAGCTCACCGCTCATGCTGCGATAACGCTCGCGGAATTGCTGCTGCAACTCTTCGACCACAGTGAACGTTCGGCTGTAATGTCCCCGTGAGCGTAAGCTGATCAAGGCATCCGACCCGGACAGGCTGTCCAGCGCATTGAGCACCAGCACCGCATTGTCAGCCCATGGCACCGTGACTGCACGATCCCCTTGCTGCTGCACATCCGCCCACAGGTTGTCGCTCAATACGTCTGTGTCTGCCACCACCACGACGTTGATATTCTGCGCGTAGGTAAGCGCTCCGGGAGAGTCCAGAAAAGCCGAGCGTGCCGCCCCCTGCAGGCGTACCGCAATCAGATAACGCTCGCCTGTAGCCTTGAAGCTCTTGGACAGCGCGTCGGGACTTTCCAGATGATTCAGAAGCGCCGTCTTGTAGGGCATGGCCTGCTCCGAACTGTGCAGCAGCGGTGTCAGAGTAGTTGTTGCACCCGGCACGGCGCTCAAGATACCGGCGGTTGTGAGGTTAAGGCTGCCAATACCAGCAGTAATCACATCCTTTTCATTCATCGCAGAGGGTGACAGCCCCAGGGCGGTCGGTTGCCAGACCGGCTCTGCGCCTTGGGCCATTGCCACAAACTGACCGTAGCGGCCGTCGCCCAACATGCGATCAGGTAGAAGCTTGATGCCCCACGCCTTGAACAAAAGCGCGAGGTCGGAAGACTTGTCTTTGCTGGGTATCCCAAAATAATAATCGCCGCGATCCTGCTCACTATAGGGGTCGACGAACACCAGCAAACGCCCGCCGCGCAGCACAAACTGATCAATGGCGCGCAGCGTGGGCGCAGATAAGTGCTTGGGATGCACGAGCATCAGGACATTGAGTGCACTGTCGATGGTGTCGACATCGGACGCCAGCTCGCGCACTTCAAACGCATTGTCGATCTCCTGCATGATCCGCCAAGGCTGTCGCGTTCGCCCCGACTGCACATCGAAGCCACCTGCCAACGGCAACGAAGACATCAGGCCAATCACTGGCCGCGCAGACCGAGTCAACGTCTGCAATGTGCGGCTGATGTCGTACTCAAGGAACGTTTGTTGTTCAAGCGCAAAGAAACCGATGCTGGCGTGGTGCGCCTGTGCGTCGACGATGGTCAAACCAAAGTAAACCGCCGCACCCGCCTTGCCGATGGGGGCTGGTTGCAAACCAAGTTCGACTGCGCGGGCTTCGTCTGCTGAAAACGGAGCAGGGTCAATAATGTGCACCCGTAGTCGGCCATTTGACACACGCTCATATTCACGCAGCAATGCTTTGATACGCACCGCGTAACCGCGCATGACCGTAAGGTCCCTGGCGGCCTGGCTGGAAAAGTAGAAGTACAGATCGGTGGGTTCCAACACGGCCTGAATGATCTGACGCGACCCCGGGCTGAGGGTGTAAAGCTGCTGCTCGGTAAGGTCCAACCGCATGGACGCCATACGTGGTGCCAACTCGAAGTTGACCGCCACGAACCCAGCGATAATGACCACGAGGCGCAAGCAGGTACGTGTCATCGATTTGAATGACATGGCGTCACACTGCCTTTTTCAATTCAACCGCAATCACGGTAGCGGCGAGCCAGCCTATGATCTGGCTGAAAAAATACAACACGTCCTGTGGGTCGATCACACCTCGGCATAGTCCCTCGAAATGTGTGAGGAAACTCAACGAAGCCACGCCATCGAGCCAGGGCAAACTTGACCAACCATGCAAGACATCCAATACCACCGGGAAGCCACAGGCCATGAATGCCAGACATAGCGCCATTGCGGTAAGGAAGGCAATCAGTGGGTTCTTGGTCAATGCCGACAGGCACCCGCCAATGGCCAGGCAACTGCCAGCCAGTAACCAACTGGCCAGATAGCCACAAAGGATGACGCCGTTGTCCGGCGCCCCCAGGTAGTTGACTGTAATCACCAGTGGAAACGTCAACGCCAGCGCCAACCCGCTGACCGCCCAGGCAGCGAGGAACTTGGCCACAACCGCCTCAGCCGTACCCACGGCCAGGCACATCAACAACTCGATTGATCCGCTCTGCCGCTCGATGGACCACATGCGCATGGCAAGGGTCGGCAGCAGCAACGCATATAGCCACGGCAGATAGTCGAAGAACGGTGCCAGGTCGGCCTGGTTACGCTGGTAGAAGTCGCCCAGGTAAAAAGTGCTGATACCGCTGAGCAGCAGTAGCAAGAGGGTAAACACATACGCGACGGGAGTGAGGAAATAACTGCACAGTTCGCGCTTGAACACCGGCCAGAACGTCCTCATGGTTGTTGCTCCCGGGTCAGCAGCCGGAAGACCTCCCCCAGAGAGCCTCGCTCGACTTCCTGGCGTGGCACATCCCAGCCGCGACTCACAATCAGCGAATTGATAGCCGGTAATATCACCGCTCCAGCGCGTGCCAGCACCCGCACGCTATAGGGTTCAGGCCCCGCCTCTATGCCTGAAACGCCTGGCAGCATGCCCAGTGTCATTACATCCAGAGGCCGGGTGGCGTACAACGTCACTGCCTGGTGATAGCGCGAACGACTTTCCAATTCCAGCGGGGTGCTGTCGACCAACAGCCGACCTTTATCCATAACCAGCACGCGGCTGCACAATGCGGTGACCTCTTCGAGGATGTGGGTAGAAATGATGACGATTTTGTCGCGGGCCAACTCCTTGATTTGCTCGCGCACGCGGTACTTCTGATTCGGGTCCAGACCATCGGTGGGCTCATCGAGGATCAGTATCTTGGGATCATGCAGGATCGCTTGCGCCAATCCGACGCGGCGCTGGAACCCCTTGGACAGGGTATCGATGGTCTGGCCACGTACTTCCATCAGCTCGAATTGCTCAAGCATGGACGTGACCCGCGCCGTCTTTTCGCGCCCACGCAAGCCGCGCACTTGAGCAATAAAACCTAAAAAACTCGCGACGGACATTTCGTTATAGCAAGCCGCTGTTTCAGGAACGTAGCCGATCAGACGTTGAGCGTGGCGCGTCTGACGGCGTATATCAAAACCGAAAAAGTTGGCGGTGCCTGAGGTGGGCGACATGAACCCGGTGAGCATACGCAGGGTGGTGGACTTTCCCGCGCCGTTGGGGCCGAGCATCCCCAGCACCTCACCCGAGGTGGCCTTGAAAGACACATCGTTTACTGCCAGGGCTTTGCCGAAACGTTTGGTCAAATGCGTTATATCGATCATGGTTTCCCAGTTACCTGCTCAGACGCGGCGAAGCGTCTGAGAGTGCACGCTTCGTTTCGCGACGCACCTTATCGATAGGGTACGGATCCTGAAACCTCATCAGCGGTGAATCCGATTGTTCCTTGGCGCGAATCGAACTGTCCATTGGCGAGTAGGATTTATCTGACAACGCTATTAGGTCCAGCTGGCTATTCTGCTCACCTCACCGCTACCCCCTTCAGCCTCACGGAGCCGGATTGCTCATGTTATTGCGAACGCTTGAAATACCCGATGCCCATGGTCAATTGCTCAACGCCGTGGTCCTGTGCGGTTTCACCGCCACCGGTCTCCATCGACAGTTTCTGGTTTATAGCCTCAATGAAAAATCGGGCGACGAACTGGTGAAGATTTACCTGACGTATCTTGAAGGCGAGGACCAAACGCTGCGCATGTGCGATGCCCCGCCTGAGATACTTACGGCGGCGGCTCAAGTACTGAAGGATGTTTTGCGCGATGCCTGCGCGACCGTTCCAAGACAAACCGAAAATACTTATGCATTGATGGACCTGACCGACACCGACATTGAGTGCAGCGCTGTAAAT
The DNA here is from genome assembly GCF_014268205.2 of Pseudomonas sp. OE 28.3. NCBI lineage: Bacteria > Pseudomonadati > Pseudomonadota > Gammaproteobacteria > Pseudomonadales > Pseudomonadaceae > Pseudomonas > Pseudomonas sp. OE 28.3. The sequence continues at coordinate 3,373,988 of NZ_CP077082.1, read as the reverse complement.
ACTCACTACAGCCTCAAGATCAGTGACGCGTGGCTCATGAATCTCTTGCATTACGACCCACCGTCCGAGGCCAGTGCCCTGCCCCTGCAGTCGAAAGACACGAGCAGTTGCGCGCCCCTGGCAATCCGCGAGGCGAGCAGTGTGACGGTTGAGTCGGTAGCAACATGCAACGTACAGACAACTTCGTCAAAGATTGACGCGAACATAAAATCACTTGTCGCCAGCATCACCCACCACAAGGAAATATTACTGGGCAAATATGTAAAGCTCGATGAGCTTCAACGCGAACTCGAACAACGAGAGCAGCAATTACTCATCCGCGAACAGGCACTAAACCAGCGTGAGGATGAATTACTGGCCAGCATCAGTTCCTTACAGGCAGCAGAAGAACAACTCGATGCACTTCTCGACAGATGAAAATTCCAGCAAGACAACAAAGCGTATTGGTTATTTAAAGAATCGACATCCGTCACCTGCTGTATTCCATCAAGGAAAAGTAAAGGTAAACTCCGCCGCTCCATTCGCGGCGCCCGCTTTCAACGTCTCATCATGCCCCTGGCGAACGTAATGTGCGCTCAACGGTATTTTGGCTCCATCACCAGCCCGTTTCATCGGATAAGCAGCGCCGTCATAACGAACCACCTGATGCGTCAACTCATTGATCATGACTATCCCAAAACCCTGGGCACTGGTCGCAGAGGGTTCAAGAGTCAGTATCGTGGGGTCCGCAGGCGGCCCGTACTTGTCAGTGAATGTAATCTCTGGCTTGGCGTTGGCCGCGCATTGGCTCAACTCGATGGCGAAGTGCACAGGCATTGAAGTCGCACCCACCTGAGGAAAATCGTTCAGGCTCATGCGCCCCAGTTGCACCGGTATCGTCTGGTAGGTTTGCACGTCACAGGTATTTGGAATTTCAATCGGGCCACCATTCCCCATATTGATAGCAGCGGGCCCCATCAGCAGGTAAGGCGCGCGACAGATGCCAATCGGTATGTTGTCTGTAGGTACCTCCACACTACTGCCAAAAGCAGCTTTGCCCCTGGGTAGATCCACCGCATAAAGCATGAGTTGAGAACTGCCGGCAACGCGATCGACGATCAGTTTTCCGGCAGGAAGTTGGCTGGATGCGACCGTTAGAATCAACTGTTGCATGTAGTTGGTAACCATCGTTGAACCACGCGTTTGCGCTGCGGACGAATCATATTGAACGCGCTCTTTCTCCATCGCGATCGGCAGTGGCGTTTGCAGCAGCGGTCGACGTTGACCGTCCGATGAGTTCACATATATTTTCAGGCCAATGCCGTCAATGTTGGTGGGGGCAATTCCGTCTGTCAGCGGTGTACCGGGTCCCCAATAGGCCATAGAAACCAACTCATGGGCAATGCCGGCAGCCGGGGCAAAGTTGTAGTTGGCATTCAGCGCTACAGCGCGCTCCCATAACACCGAGCCAATGGGCGTATTACTCGTCAAAGGTGTCACTTGTGACCACGGCCTGCCCATACCGTTGCTGAATGTGCAAGACGTCGCAACACTGTCGACCAACGTCCCGGCTTCAGCCGCCACGCCATATATAAACAGCCATATGCCGACGCACGCTATGGCCGACCTTGAACGCCGAACATTTAGTATTGAATTCATATCAGGCATCGCAGAGTCAACAGACGGCCTGACGCATCACCTGCGTCAGGCCGTCTGGGATTAGAAGGAAAGGTTAACGATCAACGAATGGAGCCAAAATTTATGCCATACAAAGGCACAAGCGCAGCCTCTCCGGAGACGCCATTGAATGCCATATCACCGAAGTTAGCCCCGACCAAGCCACCAAAGGTCTGGCCATAATAAGGCGATAACACGGTGAGCTTCCCAGTGGCGACAGACAGGCGAACGTTTCCGGCGTTCATGCCGACCAAGCCCCCCAGGGTGGCATTGGTGCCACCACTGACCCCGCCAGTTGCCGATGAGTTGGTGATAGAGCTCTGGTTTAAACCGACCAAGCCGCCCACAATTGCACGCACGCCCCCCTGAACGGTGCCACTGGCCATGGCCGATTCAATATGGCTGCTGAAGTTGCTGCCGTGGGTGCCGACAAGGCCGCCGACATAGCTGCTTTCCCCACCCACCACCGCGCCACTGGCTTCAACCGATTGCAACTCGCCAGCATTGGCCCCTATCAGGCCTCCCACCTGACTTGAAATCGACCCGCTGGTTTTTCCGCGAGCCACAGAATGACTGATGGTGCCCTCATAGTTGTTCCCCACCAGACCGCCAACCCGAGCATTGCGCCCGCCTGTGACAGTGCCCAAGGCTTGTGCTGTATCAATGGTGCCGGAAATATTATTCCCCACCAAACCACCAACATTCTCCCCAGCGCTATCCCATACATCGCCGCCAGCCTTGACCTCTTTGAGCCTGCTATTCTGGCTAGTTCCCACCAAGCCTCCGGTACCGATGGCGCCGGACCCTGTAACTTTGCTGGTAGAGGTTGACTGGATGATGTCGCCGTTTTTGCTGAAGCCTACCAGACCGCCCACATTACCGGCACCGGTGCCGCGTACCTCACCCGATGACTCCGTGCGCTCAAGCAAACCGCTGGAGTTGAAACCCACCAGGCCGCCAACATTGACGCCGGCGCCGTTGCCATTTGTCGAACCGGTACTGATGGCATCAGTGATGACGCCACCCTGGTTGGCACCCACCAGCCCGCCAACGCCACCCATGGCGTCTCGCTGCATGGCGCCGCCCACCACGGTATTTGAAACCACATGGTCTAACCGTGCCGTACCGGCTGAGGTCGTAACGTTTTCACCGGCTATACCGCCGATGGCGTGCGTATACGCGTTGCCCGCCACGCGCCCACTGGACACGGCATTTTTGATTGTGCCACCGTAGTTTTGCCCAACAACCCCACCGACGCTGTTCGCCCCGCTGCTGCCAGCGTTGACCAAGAGGTTGCGGGCAGTCACGTTGGACAATGTACCGACGTTCAGCCCCACCAGCCCTCCGATCGCTGCAAACCCATAGGCTTGCGACCCACCATTATTGATAGTCGCACTCGCCAGTGTCAGGTTGCTGATCGTGCCTGAGGAGACCGCAAACAGCCCGCTGTTACTGCCGGTGCTGGAGACCCACAAGTTGCTCACTGTGTTGCCCAAACCATCGAAAACACCTCCGAAGACGGATTTATCGCCAATCGCCTTGAATTGAGCCTCGCGGCCAACGATGTTATTACCCAGCACGTAATGGCCGTTGAGGTTCGCGTTGATGTTCTGTAACTGCGCAAGGTTCTGGATCACGGTGTATCGATCACCATTGGAGGCGTACGTCGCCCCTGCGCCAGACAAGGTCAACTGACCGCCCGTGCCTAATACCGAATCCCCTACGTGATTCAATGTGAGGTCGCTGAAGAGCCCGGTCAGTGAAACCTTACTGTTTACGTTCACATCACCACCGGCGTTGAGCGCTACACGCGCACCGCTACCGGTCGCATCCACGTTACCGTCGAGGTTGACGTTCCCGGTCGCGCTCAAGGTCAGACCATTGGCGCTGTTCCAGGCTATCGGCCCAGCCAGGTTCAAATCACCGTCGGTACTGACCAGCTCAATATTGGTGCTGATCAAGTTGCGCGACAACGTGTCGGAGTAGGCGGTCTTCCCCGCTGATGCTGCAGTTGGCTGAATCTGGACTGTCTTGGCGCTGACTTTAAACGTACCGGTCTGACCATTGGTGGCCAGTGTATTGACCTGGGTTCCCAGTTGGGTCTCGACCGTGGCGCCCTTGGCCTCGATCATGCCACCGCTGCCATAGGTATTTTGGGCGTGAGCCTGCAGCGAACCGCCGACCTTGACCGTACCTGCATCGCCGCCATCCAGCGTGATACGGCCAGCTTTGCCGCTCAAGGTTTTGGCTTCGATGGCGCCCTGGTTATTCACCACCGTTTGCAACATCGCATTGGCGCTTTTACCGGTCATCAGCACCTGGCCACCGTCGGCCTTGAGCAAGCCGCCGTTTTGCGCCAGGGCGTTGATCGCATCACCGGTGACCTGAAGATTGAGCAGTTGGTTGCCGTCGAAATTGACCGTGAAATCATTCCCAGCGCCCAACGCAACCTGGCCCATCTGGGCCTGGATAACGCCATCGTTGCGCACCTGGTTGCCAAGTAGCGCAATACTGCCGCCCTGCTGCGCGTTGATCGTGCCGCTGTTGCTGATTTCTGCATTGGAAACACCGCTGAAGGTGTATTTGCCAGCGAGGAAATCCGCGTCTTTGATGTCCTTGGTGGTAGCAATCAAGCTTCCGACATTGATCTGTGCGCCTTGACCGACCACGATCCCGTTGGGGTTGACCAGAAACACGCGACCATTGGCGTCCACTTGCCCCTTGATGCTACTGACGTTAGTACCGATTACCCTGTTGAGCGCAATGGAAGTGGCGCTCGGTTGGTTGAATACCACCTTTTGTCCTGCGGCAACGCTGAAGTCCGTCCAGTTGGTAATCAACTTGTCGCTGTGCTGGTTGATCGACATTTGCGAGTTGGATTCGAATCCCAATATGTCGCCCTTGCCGGAGACTACCGTACCGCCTAACGGCAAAGCGAATGCCGGTGCAGCGCCCAACAACGCCAGCGTGCCGATGGCCGAACATTTGGCGCCAGTCTTGCAATGCCGGCGAGCTCCTTCGTGAGCAACCTTCCAGCAGCTCATCGCGTGGTTCCAGACCAGTGAGTAAACCTTGTTCACATGAATTTCCTCTTCCTTAATGACGCCTTGCATAGCGTTGCAAGGCGGTACTGCTTCCAGGCACGAATGTGCTTAGAAATACTGAATGGCGCTGAACCACACGCGCGGGTCCTGATGCGGTGCGTCGTTCTGCTCAGTGCCGTGGACGGGCCATGCTGCGGTGACGCTGAGCTGTTGCCCGGCGCCGCGCCAACTGGCGCTAACCCCTGCGGCCGTGAGTGATCGCTGATTGCTTTGCGCGGTCCAGGGTTGCTTGCTGACCGTGATCACGCCCCGGTCGGCGAAGCCGCTCAACTGCACGCCCGGCGCCGCCAGATAGCGCAGCTCGGTGCTGGCCTGCCAGCCCTGGTCACCACTGCCGGCACCCAACGCGTAGGCACGAACACCATTGGGGCCACCAAGGCCAAACTTCTCGGAGCTGTCGAGGTTGTTACCCGCCCACTGCGCATTCAATTGGCTGTACAGCTGCCAGCGCGGGCTCAGGTACTGCAATCGGCCGAGGCTCAGATTTGCGCGTGTGAAATGCCCCGCGGCGCCGGCGCTTAGCCTATCCATGGTGCGATCGATGGCTTCGCCGATACCCAGGCGCCCGGCGCTGTAGCTGAGCGAGGCAAAACTTTGCCCACCGCCCAGCCAGCGGTCCTGGCCACTGGCATTGATACCCAGGGTCCACAATTCCACATGCTTGGGGCTGCGCAGGTCGAACAGGTCGATATCGTCTTGCAGTTGCTTGTCGTCGAACTGCAATTGCGCGCTGAGGTTGAAGGTGCGGCTGCGAATCAAGGGTTGCAAAGCAAAGAGGCTGCGCACGGTGGCTTGGCCTTTTGCTTCTAGCACTTCTACGTCCTTGCCCAGTTGGTAGCTCATGCGCGAATAAGAGGTGCCAAGGGTGGTCGACCACGGGCCCACGGGCAGGCTGTAGCCGAAGCGGTAGTAACGTTGGTGCTGATCGCTTTGCAGCAGGCGCATGGTGAGGGCATCACCCAGGCGCAGCGGGTTGTTTAAAACCAGGCTGGCGCCAAGGCGATATTCGCCGGTGTAGCGGTCGCCGTAGTTGTCGGCTTCCAAGGTGCCGGCGTACAAGGGGCCAGGTTCGGCATCGACCACCAAGTCGGTGCTGCCGGGCAGCGATCCGGGGCGCAAGGTGCCCTTTACTGCCACGCCTGGAAGATCGCTGAGCAACAACAGGCTTTGCTCCAGATCTGAGTCGTAGACCGCTCCACCCGGACGCAATGCCGACAAAGGTTGCTGCAACACAGCATCGATCACGCGGGAGCGATTGTTCAACTCGATGCGGCCGTAATACCCCTCCAGCACCTGGATAAGCACGATGCCTTGATCGATGTCCTGGGCGGGCAAAAAAGCCCGCGCCAGTGCATACCCGTGGCCCTGGTAATACTGTGTGATGCGTTGTGCAGCGGCGCGTAGCCCGGCGAGGTCCAACGACTGGCCCGGCAAATCGGCCAGCAGTTCAAGCAATTGCTCGCGATTGAAGACCCGGTTGCCGTCGATCTCGAAACCTTTCACTTGCAACTGCATACCGCCGCCAGGCGTTGCCTGAGACGGTGCTGAAGGCGGGGGCATATCCACCTGCACCGGCGCAGAAGGCAGGGGTGCCGGTGCCAGAGATTCAATGTCACGCATCACCTGCCCCGCACTGGGTACTTGTGCCCACACCGAGGGCACGCCAGAGAGCGCCAGCGCGACACCGACGGCGAGCAAAGGCCTCGTCGCGAAACCGTTAATCATGGTGAACCGGCGCCCGTGCATCGATCATTCCTCCCCTGTCTGCAACAAATTGGTAATGGATAAAAGTGGGTGTCGCCGACGCCCCTGTAAGGGGGAAATCCGCGCAGGTAAATGGCGCAATCGTGGCGCTGCGCTGAACCTCGTCAGCGGCTCCCGGCTCCAGTCGCTGCGCAGTGAGCGAGACAAAAAACGGTGCCTTATTGCAGGCCTCAAGGACCTTGCGGTGTGCGCGCCAAGTCAACTGTCGGCCCGCCTCTTCCGCGCTACCCGCCAGCCCCACCGGCCTGAACAGCAGCTTCATGCGCAACCGATACGAAAGCCGCAGCAGATGCGTACTGCGTGGCGGCAGCGGTGACACTTCAAGGAAGTTCAGCCAAAACAGCGACTCGCGGTCGGCGGGCAGCGCTTCGCCGGTGTAGCGGACTTCAAGCGCACTGCGCTGCCCAGGGTCCAAGCGCAACAACGGACGGCTGACTACGAACGGCACGGACAGGCCTGAGGGGTCTTGATTGATCTGGCCACGGTCCAACCAGCTCTGGGCCAGGATCGGCGCTTCGCCGCCATTACTGATTCGTACCGTCAGCGCACGTGCATCGGCTGCGTAGACGAAGCGAGTTCCCGTCACCGTCAACGCTGCCTGGCTGCTACTGGCATGCGCGCAAATCAGCAGGCACACGGCATAAAGCGACCTCACAACCCGCGCTCCTTACCTGCAGGCCGGGCGTCTATGTCGTGACACACCAGATTGAGCAACTCGAACGCGCTGCCTTCGCGGGCGTGGCGCTCGGGCAACGCATAATCCACTTGGCATTGCTGGTCGGCATCGCTGCCCCACTCCACGCGAATCGAGCCACGATCCTTGTCACTGCGTACCACCAGCCGGCTGCCCTGCCCCACCGCACCAATCACTTGGCCGCTCTGCACATCAATGGCTGAGGCAGCAAACGGTAGGCGTTGGCCATTGCTGCGTCGGCTGTCGATCAACAGCGGGCGGGATCTACGCGTCGGAAAATCCAGCATCACCACGGCGCCTGCGCGAGGCGCAACGCTGCGTGAACTGACCTGTAGCTCTATGTCATTGGGTACGCCTTGCGGGTCGACATCAACCTGGTTGAGTTGATAAGGGCTCAGGCTAGAGACGATCGCGTAGCCATCTTTACCAACGCTCGCCCCTGTGTAACCGACCCTTGCGCCTTCAGCGTCAAGCGCCTTGACCACACCTACCGTTTCGCCAAGGGTTTGCGCAAGCGTCATGCCGCCCGGGTGCAGGACTACGGCGCCCGATGCACTGAGTGACTGCTGGTGATAATCCGCCCCCTGAGAAAGACTTGCACCGAACGCACCTTGAGGCAGGCGGTAGTTGACGCTGGCATTGCTGGAGGCACCGCGCTGCCGGTCGGCATGGGCGACCGAAACGGCATAGGACGCATCGCCGCGCTCACTGAAGGCGCCGGATATACCGGTAGACATCTGCCGGCCTGAGCGACGGTCATGGCTGGCATAACTGTTGATCACCGCACCGCCATGCCCATCGCGGCCCAAGGGAATCGACAGCGTGAAGGTGAGCTGCGTGTCGTCTTGATCCCTTGCATGTCGCAGCCCACCTGGCGATGCGCTATGACTACGCTGGGCCGCGATCGAGTAGAAATTACCGCGCCACTGATTGCTGTAGCCCATGGAGAAACTGAGGGTCCGCCCCGCTTGCTGCCAGTACTGGCTTGAGGAAGTGTTGAGATATACGTTGCCTCCATCGGTGCCCAGCCCCTGGCTGATATTGGCGTCGAACCGAGCGCGTACACGGGCGAAGTCGGTGGCGCGCCCGGACTCGTTGCGCATCCGATCCTGAAGCGCTACCGCATCGTGAAGCCCCAAGTACCCTGAGGTTGAATAGCGATAGGCGAGTAACGAGAAATTCGTGCGGCTATTGGGCAGGTTCTTGCTGTACGACAGGCGCAAACTGGAACCCTGCTGGGTCTGCCCTGCGGGGAGTTCGGTGCTGGCTGCAGTAAGGTCGGCGGCGAAACCGCCGAACCGGGTATTAAGCGCCATGCCTGCCAAGCCGGATACATAGCCGGGGGTCAGTGCGGTGCCGCCGTAACCGGTCAGGTTGTTGTCCAGGCCGCGTTGCAGGGTGCCTTGCAAGACAAGCGGAGGTCGGCCGTGCAAACCGGGATCCACCAACTGACCGGCCACCAGGCTGTAGCGCGTTGAGCCTGGGCGGAGTAATTGCACCGTCGTAGCAAATGGCACGACGAACCCGTGTTCGCGACCATCGGCTTCGGTGACTGTTACCCGCAGGTCGCCACCAAAACTCGCTGCTTGCAAGTCGGCGATTTCAAAGGAGCCGGGCGCTACAGTTGTTTCGTAGACCAGGTACCCACGCTGATAGATCGAAACCTTGGCATTGGAGGTCGCGGTGCCACGTACCACTGGGGCGTAGTAGCGCTGCGTATCAGGCAACATGCGGTCGTCGCTTTCGAGCTGGACGCCGCGAAACGACACCGCATCGAACAACTCACCACTGGTAGTGCTCTCGCCGAACAGCAACTGCGACTTCCAGCCCGTGAGGTCGACCTGACCATAGGCGTAACCGCGCTGGTAACGCCCACCCAATGTGGGCGACCAGGTCAGGCTGGCGTTATGCCGCAGCCTGATACCCCCCAGGTTCAGGCCCATGTTCAACCCTGAATAAGCATGCGTGTCTCGGCGCCCTTGGCTCTGAGCGCTGAACAGGTTGGCGTCGTAGTTCAGCAAGCCGGCTGTTACGCCACTGTCCCAACTGGACGGGTCGACATAGGTGCTGGTGGCGGGCCGTTGCAGGTAGTACTGCGCAACGGTGATGCGCAGTTTCTGTTCGGGCAGGTCAACACTGATGGCAGCGCCCGGCACGAAACGCTCAAGCTTGTCGCAGGTCAGTCCTTGCGGGACGACCGCGCTCTGTTGATCGCTGCCACGTCCTCTGCGACTACGCTCAAGGTCTATGCCAACACGCATGAGTAGTTCGGCGCTATAGCATGGTTGTGCATCCGCAAGCCCGGCGACTGCCCGTAACTCGACCTCCTGGATCGCACGCCATTGGCCGTTGATCAGGATATCCAAGCGATAAGTCCCAGGAACATTGCGGTCCGGCTGTTCAAAACGGGTGGTATCAATGGCCATGCCGGACGCTCCTTGCATTAACATCTGTGAATCGAAAATGATCGGTTCATCAAGCTGGCTGGGCGTGACAGGCGTTGCCGTTGGCACATCCTGAGCCCATGCCTGAAGTTGCCCTCCCAACAGGACGGCAATGAATAAAAACAGTGCCCAAGGACGACTTTCATTCGCCCATGGCATAGCCAGACCACCGAATGCTCTCGGTCGAAATCGAACAGGTAAAAACATAGTCAGTCCCATGCCACGGCTGTGTGCCGGAACCGGAAAGAAGCGCGAGGCCTGTGGCGTTATTTGTCTACGGGCTGCTCGAACATCCGCCTTGCGCCATAGTCATTGATGGCTTCGTAACGCACTTTTGGCCCACTAGCGTGGCAGTTAAAGCGGGTTGAGGTTGTGAGCACTGTCTTGCCGAACGGTGCAACCATCCCGGTTTTGACGGGAAACGCCTGGCCATCGCAGTCAACTTCGACATGGCCGAAGGACACGTAATACGGCGTCGGATTCGCCACCTCCAGGTTCGTCGCACCCGTGCTTTTGGGCGTCGCTACAACCGTCCATTTGAGCTGCTCGGGAGCAGCGTCTACGCCCGATGCAAGCGCGGTCGGGCGGTAAAGCAGCTTGAGTCGCGTCCTGAAGGCAAACTGCAACACCGCATCATCCGAAGCCCTGCGCGGCGGAGTTTCCAGCACATTGAGCCAGAACAGCGATTCGCGGTCGGTGACAGCAATGGATTGGGTTCGACTGATCCTCAACACCGCGCCACCACTGGGGTCAATCCGGCTGACCGCAGGCGCGACAACAAAGGGAACCTGAACATCCTCAGGGGCCATTTCTGCATGTCCATCATCCACCCAGCTTTGCACCAGTACTGGCTCACTACTGGTATTTGCCAACCTGACCGTCACGTCATCCACACCGGCAGGGAAAATGACTCGAGTGCCTTGCACCACAATGGCTGCCTGGGACGCTTGCACAAACAGCCCGAGGAACACAGCGCCGATGGCGAGAGAATACGTACGCGCTATCGGCGCCATGAACCACCTCCTGCATCGTCAGCGGTTATTGATAGGCCAGCGTGTAGCGTACGAACGAAATGCCAGAACCCGGAGTGACAGCAGGCGCGGTCGATACGTAAGACGCTTTGTAGGACAAGGTCGCAGTATTGCCTTTGACCACTGCCACCTGAGGCGTTGTTTCTCTTTGGCCCAGCTGGATTTTCTTGCCATTGGCCGTATCGTTGAATACTTGAATCTGCACGCCTGTTGCAGGTGCACTGCCAATCAGCTTGAGATTACCGGTGACCGAATCGATGTTCTCAACTTGATCGAAATCGATCGAAACCTTGGCGTCGTTAGTGCATTGCGCACCCGACAATTGCAGCTTGAACGGCACAAACGGTGACGCGTTGCCAATCGCGGCAAATGTACCTGGCGCGATCCGGCCAAGTTCCACATTGGTCACGTTGCCGTCGCCTGGCCCCTGGCCGTTAATGTCACAGGTCACATCTGTGATGCTGCCCGAGAAGTTTACAATCCCATCCGCCGCATAGGCCAGCGAAGGCGCAACCAATGCGCAAAGAAAACTAGATGCAATCAGTTTCTTCAAAGAAACACTTTTCATACCATATCCTTATTAATTAAGTTTGCCACCGCTCAACTAGCAGACACCCCATTAAGGCGCAACTATCTCGACATGCACCTTCCAATATAACTACCAGAAGACCGAAACGACGATACAGGACTTTCTTGCGGTTTATTTATAGATCTTTCCTACAATGGCTAAAGACATTTCGCACTGACGATAATTTTTTTGCCAGCACCTCCAAAACCATATTTAACTAAGTGCTGCCATCATCGAATGAGGCCTGCCTTACTTGCGATGGGCTCGCCCCCTATAGCATCGGGCACGTTACTCGGAAAAGGACTTTACGAATGAGCACCATTGTTATCGCAGACCGCCATGCGTTGATGCGTTATTCGGTCAAGAGACTTCTGGAACAGAGTGGCCACACTGTCGTCGCCGAAACTGAAAATGGGCAAGAAGCTCTGCACATGGTGTACAGGCTTGAGCCGCACATGCTCATCCTGGAACTCGACCTGCCAAAAATACACGGGTTGGACGTGATCTCTTTACTGACCTTGGGTAATTGCTCAAGCAAAATACTCGCATTCACTGCCTATGATGCCGAGAATTATTTAATCCGCTGTTTGAAAGCCGGCGCCTCCGGCTTTGTCTCAAAAACTGCTGAACTGAGTGAAATACAATGTGCTATCAAAGACTTGCTAAGAGGCAAGAGTCACTTCCCATATATCACACAAAAAATGCAACAGGCCATTAATCACAACTACTCATCGCACTCAACAAAGCCAGTAACGCTGACAAGGCGCGAAACCGATATCCTGGCACTTTTGGCAAAGGGAATGAACAATCAGGAGATAGCTAAGCTTTTAATGATCAGCCATAAGACTGCGAGCGCTTACAAACTCAGACTATTATATAAGTTCAATACTTCCAATCTGCTTGGTATGATTGACGCGGCGCGCAGAGGCGGCCATATCGCGAAGACTTTAACGATACTCTAACAGCGAGTCCATGATCAGTATTTATCAATTTTAAACCGCGCATCTGCAATTTGGATCCGCAGCTCATTTCACGATGTGCAAATAATAGCTCCAAGCGATTACTGATGTGAAGGCCGTACCGGCCAACGCGTTTTCAAGTGTTGCCGCAATTAAAATCTCGCAAAACAAAGAAAAACGCCAAAGTGCCTATTTTTTACATCACAGAAAAGACAAAGCCACTCGTTACTGTGGCTTTTGCTTTAATTTTTTTAGAAGAAAACGGGAAGTGCATCGGGCGTCTTTACCCTGACTGTATATAGATTTATATCTTATTGCGCTTACGCAAGAATAAACCGAGAACGTATTCGTTTTTTCGCATTTTCAAATATCAAAAGACGTGCGGTGGATGACCAAACGTAAACACAGCCATAGTGCCCTCCGTACGCAACGTAAGAGAATTTCGCTGTTCAGGCGATTTAAGGCTAGCGCTCGCATACTTTATCGGGTGACCTTCAACATGCGTGAGCCTGATACCGAGGGTCAATGAACATCGACCATCAAGACACGAAGCAACCACGTTCCACACGCCTGCACTCACCATCATCAACCGGATAACAGTTGCCGGGATCGAGAAAGGCCAGGTGTTCCAGCGGATTGATCGTATCCGTCCAGCCAAAACACCTTCTTGATTCCATCGTGCAAAGCGCTGCTGTCAGCACCTCGGTGCTTGAGGCGGCCGACAATCCCTAGGAGTCTTCTACAGATAAGCCAGAGGCCCTCATGAACATAAATCTGTGAACATCAGGCTCCACAACTCGTAGAAAAACTCAGGCATTGATTGATGTAAGGATCGCCCATGAACAAATGACATCGCCCACTTGTAAAATTATGTATCAGGCTATCCATATCCATTACGTCCACTCCTTAAGGACAACACATTAGTCCTCGGAAGCAATTCCTGGTAAGGATTCAGGAAAGGTTGTGCAGCCGTCGCAAGGCATGTCGGGCCATGATCAGATTTTCGTCAGTGGGTATGACCCAGGCCGACACAGGGCTGCCAGGCATCGACAGGCAGCCTGATAACTTATTTGCCTCACTCTTATCGCGCTGCACCCCCAGCCATTGGCAACCGTCAAGAATCGAGGTGCGCACCGGGGTGGCGTTTTCACCGACGCCTCCCGTAAATACCAACGCATCTACCCCGCCCAATACGGCCGCATACGCTCCAATCTCACGCACAACGCTGCGTACGAACAAAGCAACCGCCTCTTTGGCTTCAGGCGCTTCACTGGCCTGCAATACATGCATGTCGCTGGAGATTCCCCCTGACACACCCAGGAGCCCGCATTCGTGATACAGCAGGTGTTCCAGGGACGATACGCTCATGCCGCGTTCACGCATCAAGTAGAGCAGGATGCCCGGGTCGAGATGCCCAGGCCGAGTGCCCATGAGTACCCCGTCCAGTGTGGAGAAGCCCATGCTCGTTGCCTGACTGACACAGTTATGCATCGCGCACAGGCTGGCACCGTTGCCCAGGTGGGCGACGATGGTCTTGCCCTTCGCCGCTCGTTTGTCGTATCGGGGCAGAATACTGGCGATGTATTCGTAGGACAAACCATGAAAGCCATAGCGGCGCAGGCCTTGCGCGGTCAACGCCCGGGGCAGTCCGTAGGTCACTTCCACCGTGTCGAGGGTGTGGTGGAATGCAGTGTCGAAACACACGAACTGCGCCAGGCCTGGGTGCTCATGCGCCAGGTAGATGATTGGCGCCAGGCACTGGGCCTGATGAAGGGGCGCCATCGGGATAAGCGCTTGGAGTTCAGCCATCACCGAGTCGTCGACCCGTTGCGCCACCTCAATACGATCTCCGCCATGAACCACACGATGGGCCGCTGCACAGATTTGCCAAGCGTAATGACGCTCAATCCAGTCCATCAGATTGAACAAGGTTCCGCCTGGCGGCGTGGCGGCGTTGCGTGGCCACTGTTCTTCCTTTCGGGTTTGGGCGCCCGTGCGCTTGAAGATCAGGTGCTCGGTATCCTGATGAACGTTGAAACTCCCGCTGCCCAGGCATTCAGGTCCGCGCCAGGTAACAATGTCCGTCTGGTAAAGCGAAAATTTGATACCCGACGACCCCGCATTCAGGACCAGCAGCACATGGTGTGAATCGTCAGTCATGAAGCACCTCGTGAATGAACCCTCTTACCCAAGCCGCCAACGCCTGACAACGGCACGCTCGAACAACCAATGGTCAGTCTGATCGCCAATAAGCTGGCAGTCTTGACCTGGATCAGAAACACCCGACATCCGAGGGGTACACAAGAGAGGCAGCTTCGCTTCAGTGGTATTTACGATTGACGAGGAATCTCACCATGACCGCCCTACCCCATAACGCCTCAAACAGCACCCCCACCGTGTCGGACGTTCAAACCGATCACTGGATCGATCCTTTGAAGGACGGTACCCATGTACTCATTCGCCCGTTGGAAGCCAAAGATCGAGAGCGCGAATTCGCCTTCATCAAGAACCTTTCTCCCGAGTCACGGCATTTTCGCTTTCTATGCAGCATCACTGAGCCGGGTAACGCCCTCATGAATCAATTGATGGCCGTCAACAGCCCGCAACAGATGGCGTATGTCGCACTGTTCATGGACGGTGGGCACTTGATCGAGATCGGCGTCGCGCGTTATGCCTCGGCCGAGGGCGACACTCAGTGCGAATCGGCGGTAGTAGTTGCCGATCAATGGCAAAACAAAGGCCTGGGCAAACGGCTGATGCAACACTTGATCGATGCGGCACGCCTCAATGGTTTTGAGTCCATGATGTCGATGGACTCAGCCGTGAACACTCACATGCGCGGTTTGGCGCAAGAACTGGGCTTTGACAGTCATCGCGACCCGCTGGATGCGACGCAAGTCGTGTATCGATTAGCGCTGAACTGAGCATTCAAGCCGGTCGTCGCTGCAAAGAGCGGGTTGGTCGGCAAGTCCTTGCCGGCCAAGGTGATTGCATCGTCCATGGCACCGTCCAGCACAACGACGCCCCGGGTCAAGTAGCATTCATGACTGCAATACTCGCCCGGGCTTTACCGCCAGCACACTGCACGGCGCCTGATGCAAGAGCTGTTCGGCGGTGGTTCCCAAGAGTTTTTTCAGCCCTCTATGCTGCACGGTTCCCATCACGATGACGTCGGTATGATGGTCGGTGGCGAACTCACAGATGTTCATCAGTGGCATGCCCTCGATGAAGTGGCGACATTCCACAGGTACACCATGCCGCTCGCACAGGGCCGCGAACGCCTCACGCTGGGCCACGCCCAACGCTTCATAAATCCCGGTGGCCAACGGTAGCGCGCCATAGCCCATGTCTTGGGCGTATACAGCCGTCCAGTCATACACGTGGACCAACTCAAGTCTGGCATCACACTGGTCGGCCAACTTCACGGCGGCGTCGACGATCTGGTCGTTAAACACAATGTCTTGTTCTTCGCTGCGCAACAGATCAACGATAGCAAGCACATTGCGTGGGAGTGGGTTGAGACTGTTGGTCACCAGATGAACCGGCGCGGGGCAATTGCGCAGCAGCTGCCAGTCCAGCGGTGTGAAGAAGATGCGCTTCAACACAGACTCTTCCTCGGCATCTTTGATAATCAGGGCCAGTTGTGTCTCGTTGACAAATTGCAGGATTTCTTCGTATGGGTGTTTAATCCAGATCACTTCACTTGTGGCATGAATGCCCTGCTGGCGTGCCTGCTCGGCTTGCTTCTCCAGCCACTGGCCACGGGTCTGCAGATACCCATCCCTTGCCTGGTTTATTTGTTCGGGAGCGAACAGTCCCGCTACCGCCAAGGCTTGTAGATAATCAAATGCGACGATATGCAACGGTAGCTGCATGGCTTTAGCCAACGCATTCGCCCGGTCGAACGCTGCCGTTCGGATGATGGCAGCCGGGGCAATCAACAGTAAGCGCTGTGTATAGGACATGGTGCACCTCGGCTGCATGAATAAGACTCCAGACTGAGCGTTTCTGGCCCGGATAACTTGATCCTTGTCAGTTATCCGGGCGCAGGAGTCGAACCGCTAGTGAGCCAGTACCATCGCAAAGTAACCAAAGACCGTCAGCAATATGCCCGACACGGCATAAGCCACAGGAAAGCCGATCCAGGGAACGCTGCTCTGCACTTCCTTGGCGGCCTCGCGCGCAGGGCCCGAATGGCTGCGTGCGCCTGCAACACCGCCCATCAGGATCGCCGGGTTGATCTTGAATATATGGAAACCGACAGCCCAGACGATAAAGGGCGGAATCGTGCAAGCGACAAACCCCAACAGAAAGATTTTCAACGCAATCATTCCGTTTAGTTGCGAGACCAGGTTTGCTCCCGCGTTGACGCCGACGATGGCGACAAAAAAGATCAGCCCCATGTCTTCAAGAATGTTGCGAGCAGCATTGGGTGTATTGCCGAAAAATCGAACCCGCGAGACCAGTGACGACACAATAATGCCCGAGACCAACAGGCCACCTGCGTTGCCTAACCCCACCGATGCGCCATACGCGAGTACCTGAATCAGACCGATCAGCAAGCCAAGTATCATCCCCAACGACAGGGTTAACAAATCGGTTGCCGTGCTGGGCCGGGCGATTTTACCCAACAGCCCACTGGCCTTTTCGATGGCACTGTGCAATCCGACCATGTGCAGTACGTCCATGCGCTGGAGTTTGGTTTCCAAACCAATGGGAATAGGTGCCCCACCCCGCTCGATCCTGCCCAACCCTGGGTCGTGGCCATTGAAAAACCCTGCCGGGGCGTACGGGAAGTCATGGCCGCAATGGAACTCATCGATGCCGCCATCGCCACGTCCGGGGATTACCGCCACTGGGTGGAGGTGCATGGGCAATTCTGCGCCCACACCATGAACCCCGTTACCGGTGCACCGTTGCGCAACGCACTTGCAGCGGTCACCGTCGTGGCGGGTTCGTGCATGCTCGCCGATGCCTGGGCCACGGCATTGATGGTGCTGGGAGAAATAGAAGGCCCACGCTTGGCGCAGGAGCGCGGGATGGACGCACTGTTCGTGGTGCGCAACGGTGAAGAGCTAAAGGAAATATCGATTGTCGGCGGCAAACTGCAAGCGCAGGCTGAAGCCGAAGGATCCAACCCCGTCAATAACCTGAGTCGCGCTAACCCATGAAATTCATGCACAGGCACACCGAGCTACACCGCAGCGACCGTATCGGCTGGCTTCGCGCCGCGGTACTGGGCGCCAATGACGGGATCGTCTCCACCGCCAGCTTGTTGATCGGCGTCGCCGCTGCCAACGCCACCCACTCCACGCTGATCGTCACCGGCATGGCCGGGCTGGTGGCAGGAGCCATGTCCATGGCGGCGGGTGAATACGTTTCCGTGCACTCCCAGGCCGATACCGAACAGGCTGACTTGTCGCGGGAACGGGCCGAACTGGCTAGCAACCCGAAAGCCGAACACAGCGAGCTTGCCCACATTTACATGCGACGGGGGGTATCCCCCGAACTGGCCCATCAGGTGGCCGATCAATTAATGGCACGCGATGCACTGGGTGCACACGCCCGAGACGAGCTAGGCATCAGCGAAGCACTCACGGCCAAACCGCTGCAAGCCGCCCTCGCCTCGGCCGCCAGTTTCGTGCTCGGCGCCGCCCTGCCACTGGCGGTCATTTTCGTCGCCCCGTCCCACAGTGTTGTGCCGTGGATATCCGGCATGTCGCTGGTATTTCTTGCTGGCCTTGGCGCCATTGCAGCCAAAGCCGGGGGGGCAAAAATAGGGATCGGCGCTTGGCGGGTAACCCTTTGGGGGGCGTTGGCCATGGGCATTACGGCAGCCGTGGGGGCGCTGTTCGGGGCGGTAGTTTAGTTAGCGCGTTTTTTGGGCGCGAAGACGGGGCCTGGAGTTCCAGCGCTGCGACGTGCCGCCTTGAAGGCATTTCTCAGCCTAAAAACTTCAGCGCCACCCGAACGACGAACATCCCCCAAATCAATGCCAGCAGTACGGTAAAAAAGCCATCGCGACTCCATTACTTATTCCATTTTTTGACTTCGTCACTTGGTTTTATTCAGGCACATTAAAGCAATACTTAATCTGATTAACAGAAACCTAAAATAAATACTCGCCGACAACAAAAGTCGTCACGCTGCACGTTTATCGATCTAAACTATGAGTCACACATACACAACTGGAGCTTCGCGAACAATCGCTGTTTGCTTGATTGGACGCGAACCGACTTCGAGAGCTACTCGGCCTTCATC
The DNA here is from genome assembly GCF_014268205.2 of Pseudomonas sp. OE 28.3. Classification (NCBI taxonomy): domain Bacteria; kingdom Pseudomonadati; phylum Pseudomonadota; class Gammaproteobacteria; order Pseudomonadales; family Pseudomonadaceae; genus Pseudomonas; species Pseudomonas sp. OE 28.3. Next base: position 3,355,507 of record NZ_CP077082.1, on the reverse strand, counting down.
ATTAACCCAACTAGCGGTCACCACAAAGATCTACCACCCCACCGCCTCCTCGCTTCACTACATTCACCCGCCATTGCCAACGGTCCCTTCACCCGACCGAGCAGACTCTGGAGCGTGAGCCATGACCATCGGATCCACCTACGACTACCCCGCCTTCGCCGCCAAGCACCTTCCGACACATGACACATCCTCTTGGCGAGGCCGTTTCCCCAGTCCGCCAGACTTGTGCTTCAACTATCGGAAATTGGTCGAGCAGGAATTTGGCATCGCCAAAGCGACCCAACCCGACTACAAGATCTGCATCGTCGGCGCTGGCGTCACCGGGTTAACTGCTGCGCGTGAGTTGCTTCGCTGCGGGTTCACTAACGTCACCTTACTGGAACAGTCCCATCGCATTGGTGGGCGCCATCTATCGGTGCTCAACTTAGGCCAATCACCCCTGCTGGGGCAGACACCTTTTGAGATGGGTGCCATGCGCATGCCACTTTTCAATCAGGTCGGTGAATCGCCTTTAGACGGCCAATCCCTGCTGGCCTACTACTGCAAACTCTTTGAACTGCGGCTATCCGATTTCCCCAACCCAGGCACACCGCATGTGCGCAGCACCGGTATTTACCTGCGTGAAGGGTTGCTTGAGGGGCAGCCTGAGCCGCAAATGCTGATCTGGAAAAACCCTCAAGGCCACACACCGCCCCCCACAGAACAATTGCAGCAGGTGTATGCCAAATGGCGCCAATTCGCTGATCAGATGACCCGACAAGTCGCGCAGAGCTATGGCACACCGCAGTGGGAATCCCTATGGTCCGCCATCGTCACTCGCTACCAGAAGCTGTCCTTTCGTGACTTGGTGACACTGGCAAGTATTGCGTGGAAGCCATCGACTCCCGGCGATTTCGGCGGGCTCGGCATGACCCCGGAAGAGTCCACCCTTTTCTATTCAATCGGTATCGGCGATGGCAGTTGGGGCGCGTTTTATGACGTGTGCTGCCTCTACCCTTTACGCACGGCGATCTTTGGTTTCAGCAGTCAACTGCAGCTGGTGCATGGGCGTGTTGGCGTTAACGGCAACCCCGCGCCGTCACCGTATTTGGGGGAAACCACTCTCAAAGACTGCAGTGACTTGACGTTCGAAGCGCCGCGTTACCTTGGCCTGGCTGCGCTGGATGAGTGTCTGCTGTTTATGGAAACCAACGTCAACGGCCAGTCCTTTTATGATCACAGCCGGCAACGCGGCGCAGGTTTTCTCACCGACAGCTCGGTGACACGACTGACCAAGCTGGAAAACGGCCAAATCCGTGTGACTTACGACTGGCGCGCCAGCAGTGCCACCGGCAAAACCGAACGCCATGAAGACTTCGACGCCGTGATCATGACGCTGCCGTCCTGGATCATCGAAACCCATATTCAACTGGAGAACTTCAATCAGGCCATGCTGCCGTACACCGTCACCAACGCTTACAAAACCGCTCACTGGGAAACCAGCTGCAAGGTCTACGCGCCGTTGAAAAAGAGCTTTCTGTCGAAAAACAAAAAGATCCCGCAGATCATGGTCACCGACAGTTTTATCCACGATGTGTACACCTACCGCTACCACGACACCTATCCCTATGACTGCATTTTGCTCAGTTACACCTGGGAGGATGACGCCACCAAACTGGCCGCCTTTGACGATCAAACGCTGATCAAGAAATGCATCACGGAACTGGACCGTATCTTGTTGCGCAGCGCCAATATCAAAACGCCGATATCGCCTTACATCGACACAAAAAACGCCGTCGTTCAACGCTGGATGACTGACAAGAACGCGCTGGGCTGCGCAAAGCTGTATCGCGCAGGCACTTATTACGACGCGGTCAGCTTGATGCAGTACAACCGCGACTACAGCCCTGTTTCCGGGCTGTATCTGGCGGGAGAATCCTTCTCGGTGGATGCCGGCTGGACCGAACCTTGCCTGCGTGGCGCCGTCGATGCGGTGATCAACCTCTGCCACACCACCCAAGCAGCCTTCAATGGAGGGTTTAGCCTGGACGATTACCCACGCTATCAGGGGCAATCGCCAATACAGCAACGGCCTACGTTTTAAACGGAAACAACCTACTGACGCACAAGCAAAAAAGACTTCCTATTAAACGCCCACCCCTACAGGTGGGCTCATAACAATAAAAAGAGGTCTAAAACATGAACGACTCTACAAGTCCCGTACGCGTCGCCGTTGTGCAATTCGATCCGCAAGTTGGCACACAAAACCGCCCCACCAACCTGGAGACCAGCCTCAGCCTTGCGCTGCAAGCGGTGAACAATGGCGCCAACCTGATAGTGCTACCCGAGTTGGCCAACACCGGGTATTTATTCAACAGTCGCCAGGATGCGTATCTCCATTCCGAATCCGTTCCAGACGGCCCCAGCATCCAGGCCTGGATGGATTTTGCACAGTTTCACCAGGTGTATCTGGTGGCCGGTCTGGCTGAACGTGACGGCATGCAACTGTTCGATACGGCTGTGCTGCTGGGGCCAGAGGGCCTGATCGGTAAGTACCGCAAGGCCCACCTGTGGAACAAGGAAAAGCTTTGGTTCACTCCCGGCAACCTCGGTTTCCCAGTGTTCGAAACACCCATCGGCCGCATTGGCTTGCTGATCTGCTGGGACATCTGGTTCCCCGAAGTGCCACGCATATTGACCCAGCAAGGCGCCGATATTATTTGCAGCCTGAACAACTGGGTGTGGACGCCGCCGCCGTTGTTCGACGAAGCCGGCAAATGCATGGCCTCGTACTTGACCATGACTGCCGCCCACGTCAACAACGTGTTTATTGCGGCCGCCAACCGCATCGGTGAAGAACAGGACGCGCGTTACCTCGGCTGCTCGTTGATTGCCGGCACCAATGGCTGGCCTATCGGCAAGGTCGCCTCACCCAACGAGCAAGCGATTATTTACGCGGACATCGACCTCTCCAGCGCCCGCAGCGCACCGATCTGGAACAGCCTGAACGACCTGCAGCGCGATCGTCGGGCGGACCTCTATGACAGCATGCTCGGCTATCGCCATCACCCGTGCCTGCCACGCTGACGGGGGTGGGAATATGGACGTCAAACCAACAAAAACGTCGTCTGACTCATCGGTTCGCCACCTTTTCATCCTGATCCTGGCCTCACTCACCCTGGTCGTGTCGCTCACGGGATTGTCAGTGGCTTACTCCACTTCGGCGCCAGTACTCTGGCCCAGTTACAACGACATGATGGCCAGCCTGCCCGCACCGACCGCGTGGTTGCGCTGGGTGGTCGGCGATATCAGTGAAGTGGCGTTTTACAAACACGAGTTTGCGTCAATCGGCTTGTTGCTCGGTGGCGCTTTCGGTTACTGGACCAGTCGTTATGCCCAAGGTTGGCAAGGTTTCGGCATCGCCTACGGCACGGGGCTTTGGCCTTGGTTGGTGACCAGCTCATTGCTGGGGCTGTTGTTGAGCAATGCACTCTGGGGCTGGACCCTGACGGCCGACGCTTGGCAACCGACGTTCGCCGCCTTTGTATCACTGCCGGCGGCCATGGTGCTGTTGTTTGGCGGGGGTTGGAAGGTCACGCTCAATGGTGCCCTGCTCGGCGCGCTCCTGGTGACGCCAAGCTGCCTGTTGATGGTCAACTTCTTATGCATCCCGTTGGGCTTGCCGGTGGTGATTGGCAATGTATTGGGCATGGCCCTAGGTAGCGTCGTGGCGTTTTTACTGTGTCGTGCAGTACCGGTGCTGGTTAGTCGTGCACCTGAGGCCAAGGCCGGCGTTCCTCCCGCTGCACCTCTGAAAACACCCGATTACGGCCTACGCTGGACGTTACGTCGTGTACTGGCAGACTTTTCCGAAGCGCCTTTTTTCGGCAATGAGTGGGCCAGTCTGGGGTTGCTCGCTGGGGTGCTGCTGGCCTACTCCTTAAATCCGCTAAGCCCCGCCTATGGGTCGGGCTGGGTACTGCATCTGGTGGCAGGCCAGGCGCTGACCTCACTGCTGGGCATCCTGCTGTGGCGACAGCAATGGCGTAAGCGCGGTTGGTATCCGACCTATGTGCCCTTGGTGTCGGTGGTGCCTGCTGCTGTGTTGACCTATGGCGGTAGCATGACGGTCATTGTGCTCAGCGCGGTGCTGGGCGCGCTGATTGCGCCGCCGTTGGCGTGCGCGATTGCGGGCCGGTTGCCGAGTTACCTGCATCCGTATATTGGTAATGTGCTGTCGATGGCGATCAGTACGGCGTTGATTGTTCCTGCCATCGGCTTACTGATCGCGGATTAATCCATGCAGATGGGCGAGTATCTTAGTGAGGCTCGCCCATCTGCATCTCTGGTGGAAACAGAGGCATCAACCAACCGGATCGCCACAAAAAAACACCTCAAAGAACAGCATAAATCTCAGCAACCACCTGCCCCGTCGCCTGTTCAATCGCCCCTTCATTACGGCACAAAACCCAGCCCTGATCACCCGCCGCTCGCAAAAACGCCTGGGTACATTCGACATGCTCCTGCAGCGTATGGATCAACGTACTGCCCAACCCGCGCCGTCGTTGCGCTGCCCTTGACCATGAAATCTCGGGGTCAGTGATAACGCCCACATGCAGGTCTGGCACTCGTACGTGTCGGTCCAGGTTTAACTGCAGTATGTCTGCGAACGGGACTGTCCGGCGAAACGCGGCATCTGAGGGGTACCAACGGTCTATCAGGATAATGCTGTCGGGCGGCTGTTTAGTCAGCACGTGGCGGGAAATCCAGAGCCGACTATCCGCAAAGCGCTCACACACTCTCCACTCCGAATCATCGGTGGGGTTTCTGGCGTGTGCGTTGACCAGGGCCATGGTTTCAGCCCTGTAGGGATCGCTTTTTCTCTCGCAAAGACGGATCACCTTTTTGTTGTCTGCCCGCAGTGCTTGGGTAACGGCTTCCAACAGCGTGGTTTTCCCCGTGCCTTTAGGCCCATCCAGGGAGACAAATAATGGACGATTCATGCTTCACGTAATGATGGATAAGTGATGAGCACCTTAACGTAGTTTGAAGCCGATGACGCTTGTCGATGCTATGGCTCACGCAGCAAAAAAGACGTGCCCCATGCCAACGGCTCCAACCCCAGGTGCACCGCCAGGCTCTGGCCGATATCGGCAAAGCTGGCTCGCTCGCCCAACCACCCCGCCGCCACGCCTGCACCATAAGCCAGTACGGGCACATGCTCACGGGTATGGTCGCTGCCCGGGCGCGAGGGGTCGCAGCCGTGGTCGGCGCTGATGATCAACAACGTTTGCGGGTCCATCAATGCCAGTAATTCCGGCAGCCTGCGGTCGAAGGCTTCCAGCGCGGCAGCGTAGCCGGCCAGGTCTCGGCGGTGCCCGTAGAGCATGTCGAAGTCGACGAAGTTGGCAAACACCAGGCTGTTGTCGGGTGCTTCCCGGTAGGCGTTGAGTGTGGCATCGAACAGCGCGTCGTTGCCATCGGCCTTGTACAACCGGCTGATGCCTCGGTGAGCGAAAATATCGCCAATCTTGCCCACCGCGTGCACGGTGCCGCCGACGTCGCAGAGGCGATCAAGCAGCGTTGCTGACGGTGGCGGCACGGTGTAGTCGCGGCGATTGCCGGTGCGCCGGAACTGGCCCGCGTGCTCGCCGGTGAACGGTCGGGCAATGATCCTGCCGACCGTGTATTCATCACATAAAGTACGGGCGATTTCACACACTCGATACAGTGCTTCAAGGCCGAAGTGGCTTTCATGGGCGGCGATCTGCATCACGCTGTCGGCCGAGGTGTAGCAAATCGGCTGCTGGCTGCGGATGTGTAATTCACCCAAATCGTCCAGCACCGTGGTGCCCGAGGCATGGCAATTGCCCAGGATGCCCGGCAACCCTGCCCGCTCGATCAGGTCGGCCAGCAGTTGGGGTGGAAAGGACTCGGTCGGCTGCTCGAAATAACCCCAGTCAAACAACACTGGCACGCCCATCATTTCCCAATGCCCGGACGGCGTGTCCTTGCCGGATGATTGCTCGCGCGCATGGCCAAAGGCGCCGATCGGTGTCGCGTCGCCCCAGTTGCCTGGCAGCGGGCCATTACCACTGGCCGCCGCTGCGGCGCCCAATCCCAGCTGGCCCAGGTTCGGCAGGTTCAAAGGTCCCCGTCGCAATGGCCCATCGGCCTCACCACGGGCACAGGCTTCGGCGATATGGCGCAAGGTGTCGGCGCCGGTATCGCCAAACAGCGCGGCGTCGGCACTCGCGCCGATGCCCAATGAATCCAGCACTAATACGATGGCCTTGCTCATAGGATTGCCTGGATCAATTCGCGCGAGGCCAGGCGTTCACCGCCCAGCCGATACGCTGCGCGCAAGGCGGATGCGCCCTGCCCGGCCTGCTCTTGGGTGCGCGCGTGAACCCAGCCCAGGGGCCGTTTTGCATTCACCTGTTCGCCGACGAAGGCCAACTCGCTGAAGCCCACGGACAGGTCCAGCACGTCGTCCGGATGGCTGCGTCCACCGCCCAATGTCACCACCGCCAACCCCACGGCGCGGGTGTCGATCTCGGTGACACAGCCCTCCTCCTCGGCCCACACCGGCACCGACACGACCGCCTTGGGTAAATGTTCATCGGGTTTGTCGGTAAAACCCTGCGGGCCGCCCAGCGCAACAACCATCTGCTCAAATCGCTGCAAGGCCGCGCCGCTCTGCCAGGCTTGAAGCAATTGATCACGGGCCTGGGCCTCGTCCCTCGCCAGGCCGGCCATCGTCAGTGCCTGTGTGGCCAGCGCCAACGTCACCGCCCACAGGCGTTCACTGCGCACTTCGCCTTTGAGCAGAGCCACCGCTTCAGCCACTTCCAGGGCATTGCCGGCACTGCGGGCCAGCGGCTGGTCCATGTCGGTGATCAGGGCACGGGTGTTGACTCCGGCGCCGTTGGCCACTGCGACGATGCTGGCGGCCAGAGCTCGCGCCTGCTCAGGTTCAGCCATAAAGGCGCCGTTGCCGGTCTTTACATCCATGATCAACACATCGAGGCCGGCGGCGAGCTTCTTGCCGAGGATCGACGCGGTGATCAGGTCTATCGACTCCACCGAGCCAGTCACATCGCGGATCACGTACAAGCGCTTGTCCGCGGGTGCCAGGTTGGCGGTCTGGCCGATGATCGCGCAGCCGACTTCAGCCACCACCGCGCGCAGGCGTTCGGTGCTGGGTTGGCAGTCGTAGCCGGGGATGCTTTCGAGCTTGTCTAGGGTGCCGCCGGTATGCCCCAGGCCGCGCCCGGAGATCATCGGCACGTAACAGCCACAGGCCGCCAGCAAGGGCGCGAGCAACAAGCTGATCATGTCGCCGACGCCGCCGGTGGAATGCTTGTCGACAATCGGCCCTGGCAGCTCCCACTTCAGTATTTGGCCGGAATCGCGCATTGCCTCGGTCAAGGCGATGCGTTCGCTCACGTCCATGCCCTTGATGAACACCGCCATGGCGAACGCCGCCACTTGCCCATCGCTAAGGCTACCGTCGGCAATGCCGGCGACGAACCGTTGAATGTCGATAGCGGCCAGGGCATGCCCGTCGCGCTTACGGCGAATCACTTCTTGTGGCAACCACATACTGTGCTCCTTACAGCGAAATGAAAAAGCCGACAATCGCCGCGCTCATCAGGTTCGAAAGCGTACCGCCGATCATGGCCCGCAGGCCCAGCCGCGCCAGTTCTTGACGCCTTTGCGGGGCGATACCCGTGAGGCCGCCCAGTTGGATGGCAATCGAGGACAGGTTGGCAAAACCGCACAGGGCGAAGGTGACGATCACTTGGGCGTGTGCCGACAACAGCGGCACCCCGGCTGCGGCGGCCTTGTCCGCGGTCAGGTAGTTGGCCAGGTCGGCATAGGCGACGAACTCGTTGAGCACCAGTTTTTCCCCGATAAAACCGCCGGCCAGCACTGCCTCATGCCACGGCACCCCGAGCAGAAAAGCGATCGGCGCCAACACGTGCCCGAGCACCAGTTGCAAGGTCAGCTGCGGGTAGCCAAACCAGTTGCCCGCCCAACCGAGCAGCCCGTTGAACAAGGCGATCAGCGCGATAAACGAAAGCAGCATCGCGCCCACCGCCAACGCCAGGCGCAAGCCGACCTGCGCGCCCTCGGCAGCCGCGTCGATGATATTGGTCGGCCGATTCTCGGCCTGCCCCAGCTCTTCAATCACCTCGTCGGTGCGCGCCGCTTCGGTTTCAGGCTCCATAAGCTTGGCCATCAACAACGCCCCCGGCGCCGACATGAAACATGCGGCGATCAGGTATTTGAGTTCCACCCCAAGCCCGGCGTAACCGAGCAGCACCGAACCTGCTACCGCGGCAAAACCGCCGACCATCACCGCGAACAACTCAGAGCGCGTCAGCTTGGCAATGAACGGCCGTACCACCAGCGGCACCTCCGACTGGCCGATGAAAATCGCCGACGTCACCACCATCGACTCGACGCGACTGGTGCCCAGCAGCAGACGCAGGCCGCCGCCCACCAACCGGATAATCCAGCCCATCACGCCGATGTAATACAGCACCGAGATAAAGCTGCCGAAGAACACAATCATCGGCAACACCCGGATAGCGAATACAAACCCGCCATTTCCGAACACTTCAAACATATGCGGAGAACTCAAACCGCCGAACAGAAACTCGATGCCTTTGTTGGCGTAGAGCTGCAGGGAGGCTACCGCGCCCGACAGCGCGGCGAGCACCGTCTGGCCCCAGGGCACGTACAGCGCAAAAGCGCCGATCAGGACCTGGATCACAAAGGCGACCGAAACCGTGCGCCAGTTGATCGAGCGTCGCTGGTGGGATAAAGCAATGGCAATGACAATAAGGGTCGCTATTCCGACAAGACTGATCATGCAGGCGTCTCAATAATGGACCGAGCGGACACAGGCCAATTGGCCTGCCCAGGGTTAGAAAGCGTCGAAGGCGCCCGGCAACAATTGCGCCAGGGTCCAGGTACGCGTGGTGGCAGGGTCACTGCCCTGGCAAATCACCACTGCATCCTTGGCCATCAACTCCAGCATCACCTGGCGGCAGGCACCGCAAGGGCTTATCAGTGAAACGTTGGGTGCGTAAACCGCGATGGCCCTGAAACTGCCCGGCGCATGGCCCTGGCTGATGGCACTGAACAAGGCGCTGCGTTCGGCACAATTGGTCAGCCCGTAGGAGATGTTCTCCACGTTGCAGCCCAGTACGACCTCACCATCGGCGGTCAGCAATGCCGCGCCGACCGGAAACCTGGAATAAGGTGAATACGTACGCTCGGCCGCCCGCTTGGCCTCTTCCATCAAACGCTGTTCAATTGTCATTTACAGGGGCATCCCATTTTCTTGCGAGCACGTCCAGGAAGGTCGTGACGCTCTTATGGGTGTTATTAAAATAACATTTGATGTGAATACTCAATCTTTATTTTTAGCCGTGAGCGAAAGTGGGCTTGGCCTGCGCCGATAGTTGCAACAGGCCACACGCGCCAAACGCCCTCTATGCAACTCCCAACCCCAAACTCTCGCGCAACGTCGTGCCTTCATACGCCGTGCGATAAACCCCGCGCTCTTGCAGCAACGGTATGACTTCCTGCGTAAACCGCGTGAACTGCCCCGGATGCCCAATGTAAATATTGAACCCATCCACCGCCCGCGCCTCCAGCCAATCGGCCATTTTCTGCGCGACAGTATCCGCCGTCCCCACAAACGCCCCCGGCCGCAGTTGCCGACCAAATTCCACCGCCTGACGCAAGGTAAACCCCTTCTCCCGCGCCTGATCAGCAATGCGCTTGGCATTGGTAAAAAAGCTGCTGCGTGCAGCTTCCAGGCTCTCCTGGGGAAACGGCGCATCCAAATCGTATTGGCTGAAATCATGCCAGCCGAAATTACGCCCAAACTCCTTCAGTGCCAGCTCAAAACTATGGTCAGCCTGATGGTAATACTGCTCGATTTCACGCGCATGCTCGTCGGTATCGCCTACATAGATTTCCGCGCCGGGCATCACCAGTAACTGCTCCGGGTCGCGCCCGTGTTGCAGCGCCCTGCCCTTTATATCCCGGTAAAACGCCCGGCCCTGCTCGATGCTGGCGGCGTGAGTGAAGATCACATCGGCGGTGGCGGCGCCCAGGTCGCGGCCTTGTTCCGAGTCACCGGCCTGGAAGATCACCGGCTGGCCTTGGGGCGAGCGCTGGATATTCAGCGGGCCGACCACTGAAAAGTGCTCGCCCTTGTGGTTCAGGCTGTGCAGTTTGCTGGGGTCGAGAAACTGGCCCGTCGCACGGTCGCGCACGAAGGCGTCATCCTCATAGGAATTCCACAAGCCCTGTACCACCTGGACATGTTCGGCGGCGCGGCCGTAGCGGGTGTCGTAGTCGTAATGCTCGTCACGGCTGTAGTTGCCGGCGGTGCCAGCGTCACCGCTGGTGACCACGTTCCAGCCGGCGCGGCCTTTGCTGATCAGGTCCAGGGAGGCCAAGCGCCGTGCCACGTTGTAGGGCGAGTTGTAGGACGTTGTCAGTGTGCCGACCAAACCGATATGCCGTGTGCTGACGGCCAATGCCGATAACAGGGTCAGCGGCTCCAGGCGATTGAGGTAGTGGGACGGCGAGCCGGGCGTGATGAACTGGCTGTCGACGATGAACATCAAGTCGAACAGTGCGGCCTCCGCCTGGCGGGCAATGTCGATGTACCAGTCGACGTTGACGCTGGCATCGGCCGGTAACTCGGGGTCAAGCCATAGGTTATGGCGGCCGGGGCCGCCGCAGCCCATCGTCAGGGCGCCAAGTTTCAGCTGTCTTTTAGTCATTTGTTCAGTGTTCCTTGAAGCGTTTTGGCCACGGCGGGTTGCAAGGCGGCCGCGAATGAATCGTCGAACAGGCTGGCCGCCGAATAGGACTTGACCAGGCCTTGGCTGGCAAAAAAGTCCACGGTCTTTTGCGCTTCCACCGGTGACTGGGCCGTGACCGGCTCAACCGTGGTGCGCGCGCGGGCAAACCAGGCGCGGGCGATGTCGGCATCGGCGCGGGTACGTTTGGCCCAGGCATCCGCATACGCATCGGCATTGGCCGGGCTTTGGCGTGTCCAGTCGCGGGCCTTCTTCAAGCGCTGCAGAAAGTCGCTGATGGGTGCGCGTTTGCTCTCCAAGGCCTTGGTGTTGGCGGCAATAAAGCTCTGCGCAGGTATCAACCCCTCAGCCGTTGCCAGCACCCGTGCGCCTTGGCGTTCCTGTTGGGTAACGTAGGGTTCCCAGGTGGCGATCACATCAACCGAGCCGCCTTCCAACGCATGGGAAGCATCCAGCGCGCTGAGGTACCGCAGCTCCAGCGAGTCATGTGGCACGCCGGCTTTGTCCAGCGCCGTCAGCAGCAGTTGCTGGCTCCAGGAGCCTTTCCAGATGGCCGCGCGCTTGCCGGCAAGGTCGGCAAGGCTGTGGATCGAGGAGTCTTTTCTAACCAGAATCGCCACGCCTTCGAGGTTCTGTCGGCTGATGCCAATCACTTTGATCGGCGCGCCGAGTGCCCCCAGGAACAACACCGGCGCATCCCCCAGCAGGCCGATGTCCAGGCTGTTGGCATTCAGCGCTTCGGCGACGGGCGAGCCGGCGGTGAATTGTTTCCATTCCAGGGTGTAGGGCAGGTCGTTGAGCACCCCCGCTGCTTCCATCACGGCCTGGGCGTTGTAGCTTTGGTCGCCTACCACCAGCGTTTGCGCGTGCGCAGTCAGGCATAGCAAGGCGGCGGTCATCCCGGCCGTCAGTGTTGTCAGGTAACGCACGTTTTTCTCCAGAAGCCTGTTTATAGGGAGGGAGAAGATGAGGGACTGATCATCCAGTGTAAAATACTGATTATGCATATCCTAATTCTACAAGAATGCGGAATATGCATTTTATAGCCATCGGTTCCGCCGAAACTCAGGTACCGACATTGCATAGCGCCCGGCACCACCTACACTGGTTTGAGTCCAGCGTCCCTGATGCACCTGCAGTCATTGCTCAACAAAAAACAGTTAGCCAACTGATTAATAGAGTCAACATGAAAGAGCAGCCTCGGCAGCGTGTATCACACGTTCTCGCTCCGCTTAGCCTCCTGTGCCTGGCCCTCGCCGGCTGCACCGTCGGGCCGGATTTCGCCCGACCCGATGTGGCCGCGAACGCCGACTATTCAAAAGAAAAACTCACCACCACCGCCCAGGCCGATATCGACACCGGTGGCGCCGCGCAGCGGCTGATCGCCGGGATGGATATTCCTGGCCAGTGGTGGACGCTGTTTCGTTCGCCCGCCTTGAACGCATTGGTCGAAGAAGCCTTGAAGGCCAGCCCGGATGTGAGCGCCGCGCAAGCCGCGTTGCGCCAGGCCAACGAGTTGGTCTACGCCGACCAGGCCTCCTTGTTCCCGTCGGTGAGCGGCAATGTGCAGAAGGCCCGTGAGAAAGTCTCGGGGGTCACCTCCGGTGTGCCGGAATCGCCGATACTCACCGTCAGTTCTGCGTCGCTGAGCGTCTCCTATGCCCCGGATGTATTCGGCGGTACGCGCCGGCAAATCGAGTCGACCACGGCGCAGGCCGAATACCAGCGCTTCCAGCTGGAGGCGACTTACCTGACCCTGACTGCCAATGTGGTCAATACCGCCATCAGCCTCGCGTCTGTGCGTGATCAAATCGCGTCTACCGAGGAAATCATCCGCCTGCAGGGCGGCCAGCTTGACCTGCTGCAAGCCCAGCGGCGTTTGGGGGCGATTGGCGATTCCGACGTGCTGACCCAGCAAACCGCACTGGCGCAAACCCGTGCGACCTTGCCGCCGTTGCAAAAGCAATTGGCGCAGACACGCAATCAGTTGATGGCCTACCTGGGGCGCTTCCCGAATCAGGACCAGGGCGAACGCTTCAACCTGGCGTCCTTGCAGCTGCCCGAAGAAATGCCGGTGAGCCTGCCGTCGGCCATTGTGGGCCAGCGCCCGGATGTGCGTTCAGCCGAGGCTCAACTGCATCAGGCCAGTGCCAATATCGGCGTGGCTGTCGCCAACCAGTTGCCGCAGTTCAGCATTACCGGCTCGCTGGGTTCCACGGTGGCAAGCGGGACCAAGCTGTTTTCATCGGGCTCTGGCGTGTGGAGCCTGGCGGGTTCAATCACCCAGCCGATCTTTGACGCTGGCGCACTCGAACACCGCAAACGCGCAGCCGTGGCCGCTTACGACGAGTCGGCGGCGCGTTATCGCGGCACGGTGGTAACCGCCTTCCAGGACGTGGCCAACGCACTGCGGGCGCTGGAAGCCGACGCCGACGCGCTCAACCAGCAGGTCGTGGCCGAGCGCTCCGCGCAGGCCAACCTGGATCTGGTCCAGGCCCAGTTCCGTCTCGGCGCGGTGGCCTATATCAACCTGCTCACGGCCCAGCAGACCTATCAAAACACAGCACTGTCACGCGTCAAGGCCCAGGCCGCCCGCTACAGCGACACCACCGCCCTCTTCCAGGCCCTGGGTGGCGGTTGGTGGAACCGTACGGATGTGAACCCGGATACCAAGGGCAGCCCGGATCGCTTCGGCCTGCCGTCGTGGCAGGAAATCATGCCGGCCAAGAGCAAAGCCGCGCCGGCCGATGCCGCGCGGCTCAACTGAATCAACAGCGAGAAACCCCATGGCTGAAGTCACCCCTGTCTCTGCCCCGCCACCGGCCCCCAATGGCCCGCGCAAGCGGCGACTGTGGCGGCCGATGCTGATCATGATCGTGGTGGTGCTGGTGATTGTCGCGATCATTGCCGGGGTGAAGTTCGTGCAGATCTCGGCGCTGATCGCCCAGTCCAAACAGCCCTTGCCTGCAGCGGTGGTGACGGCGATGCAGGTGCCATTCAGCGATTGGCAACCCAGCGTCTCGGCGGTGGGCTCGATGAAGGCAGTGCGCGGCGTAGATGTGACCACGGAAGTGGGCGGCATCGTGCGCACCATCGGGTTCAAACCCGGCCAGGATGTCGAAGCCCAGGCACTGCTGGTGCAGTTGAATGCCGACTCCGACATCGCGCAACTGCACTCGCTCGAGGCCACAGCCGACCTCGCCGTCATCGTGCTCAAGCGCGACAAGGCGCAACTGGCGGTCAACGCAATCTCCCAGGCCCAGGTCGACAGCGACACCGCCGACTTGAAGGCCAAGCTTGCCGCCGCCGAGCAGCAGCGTGCGCTGGTGGCGAAAAAGACCATTCGCGCACCGTTTGCCGGGCGCATCGGTATCACCAGCGTCAACCCCGGCCAATACCTCAACCCCGGCGACAAGATCGCCACGTTGCAGACGTTTGATCCTGTCTATATCGACTTCAGCGTACCGCAGACGCAGATGGAAGCCATCGCCATTGGCCAAAGCGTCGCGGTAACGGCTGACGGCCTGTCCAACCAGACGTTCAAGGGCCGCATCAGCACCATCGACACCCAGTTCGATGCCACCACGCGCAACATTACCGTTGAAGCAACCGTGGAGAACCCCAAGCAAAACCTGGTGCCCGGCATGTTTGCCCGTGCCGTGGTCAGCTCGGGCGCCACCCAACGCTACCTCACCGTCCCGCAAACGTCGGTGACCTACAACCCGTATGGCACCACGGTGTTCATTGCCACCTCGAGCAAGAATGACAAGGGTGACGAGGTGCTCACCGCGCAACAGACCTTTATCAAGACCGGGCCGACTCGCGGCGATCAGGTCGCGATCCTGTCCGGCGTCAAGGAAGGCGATCTGTTGATCACCAGCGGCCAGATGAAGCTCAAGAACGGCTCGCCGGTGAAGGTCGACAACAGCGCCGCGCCGCTGAACGACCCGGCGCCGACGCCCCAAGAACATTAAAGGTGTCCCATGAAGCTTACCGATACCTTTATCCAGCGACCGGTGTGGGCCATCGTCGTGTCGCTGTTCATTCTGATCCTGGGGCTGCGCTCGATTTTTGAACTGCCGGTGAATCAATGGCCGCGCACCGAAAATACCGTGGTCACCATCACCACCTCCTACTACGGCGCCGACGCCTCCACGGTCGCCGGTTTTATTACCCAACCGCTGGAATCGGCGATTGCCCAGGCCCAGGGCATCGACTACCTGGCTTCGTCGAGCATCACCGGCATCTCCACCATCACCGCCACGCTGCGGCTGAACTACGACGCCAGCAAAGCCCTTACCGAGATCAACACACAGGTCAACTCGGTCAAGAACCAGTTGCCGGCGCAAGCCCAGGAGCCGGTGCTGACCATTGCCGTGGGGCAGACCACCGACGCCATGTACCTGGGTTTTTACAGCGACACGCTGCCGACCAATAACATCACCGACTACCTGGTGCGGGTGGTCAAGCCCAAGCTGGACTCGATCCAGGGCGTGCAAACCGCCGAGATCCTCGGCGGGCGCCAGTTCGCCCTGCGCGCCTGGCTGGACCCGGACAAACTGGCGGCGCATAACGTCACCGCGCAGGACGTGTCCACGGCGCTGGCCAACAATAACTACCTGTCGGCCGTTGGTTCGACACGCGGGCAAACCGTGACGGTCGACCTCACCGCCGGCACCGATTTGCACACAGTGGATGAGTTCAAGCGGCTGGTGATCAAGCAGAAAGGCGATGCGCTGGTGTACCTGGAGGATGTGGCCACCGTCACCCTTGGCGCCGAGAACTATGACAGCAGCGTGGCGTTTTCCGGCAAGCGCTCGGTGTTTATTGGCATCAAGGCGGCGCCCACCGCGAATATCCTCACCGTCGCCAGCAGCGTGCGCGAAGCCTTCCCCGAGTTGCAATCGCAACTGCCGGCCGGCGTGCGCGGCGAAATTGTGTATGACTCCACCGCGTTTATTAACACCTCGATTTACGAGGTGGTGAAGACCCTGGTCGAAGCCATGATCATTGTGTCGGTGGTGATCTACCTGTTCCTCGGCTCGTTCCGCGCGGTGATCGTGCCGTTGGTGGCGATCCCGTTGTCGTTGGTCGGCACCTTCTTTGTGATGTACCTGCTGGGCTATTCGATCAACCTGCTGACCTTGCTCGCACTGGTATTGGCCATCGGCCTGGTGGTGGACGACGCGATTATCGTGGTGGAAAACGTCGACCGGCACATCAAGGAAGAAGGCAAAGGCGTGCTGGAGGCCGCGCTGGTGGCGGCGCGGGAGTTGGGCGGGCCGATCATCGCGATGACTGTGGTGCTGATTGCCGCCTATGTGCCGATCGGGCTGCGCAGCGGGCTGACGGGCGCATTGTTCAAGGAGTTCTGTTTCTCGCTGGCGGGCGCTGTGACCGTGTCGGCCGTGGTGGCGTTGACCCTTTCACCGATGATGACCTCCAAGTTGTTCAAACCAGGGCAGGAGGAAGGTCGTTTCGCGCGCAAGCTCGATGACTATTTTGATTGGTTGCGCAAGCGTTACCACCGCGTGCTGGCGGGCGGCCTGAATATCTGGCCGGTGCTGGTGACCTTTGGTTTTGTGCTGTTCTTGCTGGTGGCCGCCAGTGGCATGACGGCCAAGAGTGAACTGTCGCCCACCGAGGACCAAGGGCTGGTGTTTATGCAGATCAAAGGCCCACCCACCGCCTCACCGCAGCAGATGGAGCGGATTGCCGACCAGGCCTTCCAGATCGCCAATAAAGAGCCGGAATACGCGCAGATGTTCCAGCTCACCGGCCTGCCCGCGCTCAACCAGGGCCTGGGCGGCGTGCTGCTTAAAACCTGGGATGAGCGCACACGCTCCCAGGCCCAACTGATTCTGGATTTGCAGCAAAAGTGGAACCAGGTGCCGGGCGCCACCATTGCCGCCTTCCCGCTGCCGTCGCTGCCGGGCGCCCAAGGGCTGCCGGTGCAGTTTGTGATCACCACCACCGATTCGGTGGAAAACCTCAACGAAGTGGCGCAGGCGGTGATGGCCGAGGCACAGAAACAGCAGCTGTTCTGGTTCTCCGACATGGATTTGAAACTCGACAAACCTCAAGCCAAGCTGGTGGTGGACCGCGAAAAAATCGCCGCGCTGGGCATGACCCAAGCCGATGTAGGTGCCGCGCTGTCGGCGGCACTCGGCGGCAATTATGTGAACTACTTCTCCACCGCCGGGCGCTCCTACAAAGTCATTCCCCAGGTGCTGCAAGTCGACCGCCTCAACCCGGACCAGATTCTCGATTACTACATCCGCACGCCATCGGGCAGCATGATCCAGGCGCGCACGGTGGCGCACATCGAGACCTCGACCCAGCCGGAATCGATCAACCACTTCCAGCAACTCAACTCGGCAACGCTATCGGGCGTCAGCGGCGTGGCCCAGGGCGAGTTGCTGGCCAAGCTCAATACCATCCTCACCAACGTGGCACCGTCGGGCTACACCTCGGATTTCTCCGGCGAGTCGCGCCAGTTCATTCAGGAGTCTGGCGGCTTCGTCGGGCTGTTGTTGTTTTCGATCCTGATCGTTTACCTGGCGCTGGCGTTCCAGTTCGAGAGCTTTCGCGACCCGGTGGTGATTCTGTTCTCGGTGCCGCCTGCCCTGTTCGGCGCCCTGGCCTTTATCACCATGGGCTACGCCTCGATCAACGTGTACACCCAGGTCGGTTTGGTGACGTTGCTGGGGCTGATCACCAAGCACGGCATCCTGATCGTGCAGTTTGCCAACGAATTGCAGCGCGCTGGTCACAGCAAGCGTGAGGCGATTGAAGAAGCGGCGGCGGTGCGGCTGCGGCCGATCCTGATGACCACCGCCGCCATGGTGTTGGGCGTGGTGCCCTTGGTGTGGGCGTCGGGCGCTGGCGCTGCGGGGCGGCATGATATGGGCCTGGTGATCTTCAGCGGGCTGTCGATCGGCACGTTGCTGACGCTGTTTATGGTGCCGGCGATGTATATGTTTATTGGTGAAACCCATCATAAGGACGTCGAACAACCGGGATCCGTGCCCGTGGCGGTGCCTGACCACAGCCGGTAACCTGAGCGCTCACCCACGCTGACCACCGAGGCGGCACTTGGATTATTTCGCTGCGCTAACCGCCTTTGTCGAGGCCGCCGAAGGCAATAATTTCTCCCGGGCGGCTGAGCGACTGGGCATCAAGGCGTCTACCGTCTCGCGCTATGTGAAGGATCTTGAGCAGGACTTGGGCATCGCCCTGTTCAACCGCTCGACACGCACGCTGCACCTGACCGAAGGCGGCCAGACGTTTCTGCTGCACGCCCGCCGTGTGCTGGATGAGCTGGAGCAAGCCAAGGCGGCGACCTCGGCGCTCAACCAGCAACCCCGTGGGGTGCTCAAGCTCAATTTGCCACCGGCGTTTGCCCGGCACCATATCCTGCCGGTCTTGAACGTGTTCCTGGCGCGCTACCCGCAAATCAAGCTGGAATTGGTGCTGGATAACGCCCAAGTCAACCTGATTCATTCAGGCGTTGACCTGGCCATTCGGATTGGCGCCCTGCCCGACTCCACGCTCAAGGCGCGCAAGATCTGCGCGGGAAAGTACCTGCTGGTGGCCAGCCCGGGGTTTTGTGAGCAGTACGCGGCCCCAGCGACTCCGGCAGACCTGTCCGGCCTGCCCGCCATCCTGAGCACGCATGATGTTGCCTTCGAGGCCGGTGGTGAAGTCTTGCCGCTGGTATACGGCGACTGTATCCGCATCAACGACCTGGACGCGCAGTTGCTCGCTGCACGCCAAGGCCTGGGCTTTGCCTTGCTGCCTGATTGGCTGGTGAGCAAAAGCGTTGAGGCGGGTGAGTTGCAGGTCTGGTTGCCGCACTGGAGCATTCTGGGGGCTGAACAGGCGTTTGCGGTGTGGTTTGTCTACCCGCCCAAGCGGATCGTGTCGTCCAAGGTGCGCTGTTTTATCGACTTTGTCGTCGAGCAGCTGGGTGAAACGCCCTATTGGAAATAAGGCCGACCTGAGCGGCTGGCACTAAAGCAAAACCTGTGGGAGCTGGCTTGCCTGCGATGCTAGCACCTCGGTACATCAGGCATACCGAGTTGATGCAATCGCAGGCAAGCCAGCTCCCACATTTTGACCGAGTACTGTCAGCTGAAGCGGATATCCAGCGCCCGCAGGTAGGTTTGCAGCCCTGCATCCTGGATAGGGATCAGGAATGCCTCGGTGTCTGACTCATTGAAGTGCGCATGCCAGTAACCCGGCGGTGTCACGAACGCCAGCCCCGGCGACCAGTCCACCCGCACCGGATTACGTATCTGGCCATCAGCGTCCAGCTCAGTGCCCACCAATGAGTAACAGCCCTTGGGGCAGTCGATAATGAAGTCCAGCGCAATCGACTGGTGCCGGTGCGGCTTCTGGATCGAGCCCGCCGGCAGAATGCCGTACATGGCCCAGAGCACATGCGTGACGGTTCGGGTCTGGGGGAAATTGCGGTTGCCCAGCAAAATGCTGATGCGGCTGCGGTCCTGGGCGCGGGGGTCATCCGCGGCTTCCCGCAGCTTCTGGTTGGCCAGCGCGGCGGGGTACAGCGTCGGCACGAAGCGATCAGTGCTGCGGGTCACGCCCAGGTAGCGCAACAGCGGTTCATCATGCACGTAGTACAGGCGTGCATCCTGTGACGCACTGAAACGCGCAGGCTGCAGGCCAGGCAGCGCGATAAAGCAACCGCTCGACCATTGGATCTCATGTTCGCCCTGCACCACGCGGCCTTCGCCTGCGATGACATAAAACACCTGTGAGGTCGCATTGGGGTGCAGGTCCAGGGCGTCACCGGCGTTCAACCGGATAAAATTGGCGCACAACCCTGGCCCGGTCGCCGGGCCTTCACAGCCCAGCGCTTGGCTGAGGTCCAGCGCGACCACCCGCGAGGCGCCGCTGTCGTAGAGCGAGGCCGGGAAGCTGTGGTAGGGAATCCGGGTAATCAGGTTGGCGCTGATCGGGTTGGCCGCCTTGCTGTACTCGAAGTACTCGGCGTCCACTTGCTCGTTTGGCACTGTATCGGTCAGGTCGGGTTTGAACTCGCTGTTCATGGTTCACCTCAGGCTTGGGCGGGTTTGAATCCACTATAGGCATCGCGTTTGTAGAGATTAAGCACTCCGCCGGCACAGCAGTTGTGCAGGATGGGGCGGCTTTGCCCCGCGACGGTGCAATCGGCCTGTCCAGCGCCTGAGCGTGAACCGATGATCCATGTGTTCGGCGCCTGTCTCATGCTCAAACGTCATAATCCCAGGTTCCTCTGCGTGGTAATCTTGGCGCCACCACGAATAGACATTGATCGTCACATGACGATGACCAAAGCCAGGAAAGAACATGCCAAAGATTTCTCACTCAGCGTTGCGCCGCAACTTCCGTGAACTGCTTGCAAAACAAATCTGCGTTGAAACCGCCTCCGTCTTCGACCCCATGTCCGCGCGCATCGCCGCCGACCTGGGGTTTGAAGTCGGTATCCTCGGTGGTTCGGTCGCCTCGTTGCAGGTACTTGCAGCCCCCGATTTTGCGTTGATCACACTGAGTGAGTTCGTTGAACAGGCCACCCGCATCGGCCGCGTCGCCCAACTGCCGTTTATTGCTGACGCCGACCACGGTTACGGCAACGCCTTGAACGTGATGCGCACCGTCGAAGAGCTTGAGCGTGCCGGTGTGGCCGCGCTGACCATTGAAGACACACTGTTGCCGGCGCAGTTCGGGCGCAAATCCACCGACCTGATTTCCGTCGAAGAAGGGATCGGCAAAGTGAAGGCGGCGCTTGAAGCGCGTGTCGACCCTGAACTGTCGATCATCGCGCGCACCAACGCCGGTGTGCTGCCGACCGAAGATGTGATCGCACGCACCAAGGCCTATGAGAAAGCCGGCGCCGACGGCATCTGCATGGTTGGCGTCAAAGACTTCGACCACCTTGAGCAGATCGCCGCCAACCTGACGGTGCCGTTGATGCTGGTGACCTACGGCAACCCGCAGCTCAATGACAGTGAGCGTCTGGCGGCCCTGGGCGTGCGCATCGTGGTGGCCGGCCACGGCGCCTACTTTGCGTCGATCAAGGCCACTTACGACAGCCTGCGCGCCCAGCGCAAGCTGACCAGCAGCACGTCCAACCTCAGCGCTACGGAGCTGACCCATACCTACACGTTGCCGGAAAGTTATGTGGCGTGGGCTGAAGAGTTCATGGACGTTAAAGAGTAATTGCCGCAACGGTGCTGATTGTTGCAATCAGCACCGGATACTCACGGTGAGGGCTGCTTCAATCAATCCTCCAGCGTTCCCCGCGATTATTGCCCGTGCCTTTGTAGCCACCGTCTCCATCCGGCTCCCAGCCGCCCCCCGCATTCAAGCCGGTGCCGATAAAGCCACCGCGACCATCGGACTCAAGCCCCCTGCCCTCGTTCTTGCCGGTGCCTACATAGCCGCCCCGACCATCGGACTTGTACCCACGCTTGCGGTACTCGCCGGTGCCCTCATACCCGCCGTTGCCATCGGAGCGCCAGCTGGCGCCTGAGGCCTTGCCGTCGCCACGGAAATAGCCTTTGCCGTCAGACCGGTAATCCTCACCTGAGTTAAAACCTGTGCCCTTGTACCCGCCCGAACCGTCCGGGCTGAACCCGCGGCCATTGTTGTAGCCGATGCCTTTGAGGCCACCGTCATCGGCGGGAATATAGCCTTTGCCCATATTTTTACCGGTGCCCCTGAGTGATCCATCTTCTTGCAGCGCGTAGTCACCGCCCAGGTTTCCCCCGGTACCTCTAAGGCCGCCGTGGCCGTCCGGCTCATAACCGTTCCCTGTATTGATGCCGGTGCCAATAAAACCTTCGGCCGCCAGCGCTGAGGCACTAAGCCCCAATAAAACGGTAGCGAGCAGGATACATGACGCTTTTTTCATGAGGCCTCTGGTCCTTTCAGAGAGGATGATGGGCGCCATGATAGGGCATGGGTTCTGCGCCGCAACTGCAACCCAAGTAAAACAGGCAACCATTGTGGCGAGGGAGCTTGCTCCCGCTGGGGCGCGAAGCGTCCCTGAAAAACGGGCCTGCTGCGCAGTCCAGCGGGAGCAAGCTCCCTCGCCACAGTGATGGTGTTGCGCCTTGCGTCAGTAATTGGCGTTGGGATTTCCCACGTCCACCTTCTCGCAGTGTGTCTTTCACGCCACTCTGGGAAGGATTATTGGAGCGTAAGTGCAACAGTCTTGTTACAAACAAAATAATTAGGCGCGCGCAAGCATATCGCCACTACTGATGGCGACTTAGAAGTATCAACATGGATATATATTTATTGATATCAGCTTAAAAAATCCGCCGCAGAGCCTGCGGCGGCAAACCAAAGGTTTTGTCGAAGCAGAGCGGCTAAGACCCTGTCAACGCTACACCCATGGGACATTAAAAGAGGTGAAGTTTAATTAATCGAGTTTAATCCTCGGCACCGCTGCAGCCCTCGAAAAATATGATAAAAATCAGCTTCGACAACCACGTCGAGCACAATAAAAACAGCATTACGCTCACCTGAAACATCTGCCATACAACCTTAAGCGCTATCCAAGCATGCGGTGTTTCTGTGCACGCGTTAATTATTCCGGGGAACTAACAACATGATCAAACAGTGGAGCCTGTTAACGCTGGCGGTGTGCGCCAGTATCAGCCAAGCGGCCCTCGCCGAGTCGGTCAGCGACCAGGCCGATTCCAAAGGCTTTATCGACGGCAGTAGCATTACCGGGCTGTTGCGCAACTATTACTTTGACCGCGACCGCCAAAGTGGTAAGGCCGACAACCGCGACTGGACCCAAGGCGCGATGCTCAACTACGCCTCGGGCTTTACCCAGGGCACCATCGGTTTTGGCGTGGATGCCTACGCCTACGGCGCGATGAAACTCGACGCCACCCACGCCGATGCCGGCACCGGTGAATTACCGACCAACCGCAATGGCGACCCGGAAAATGGCTATGGCTCAGTGGGCGCTGCGGTAAAGATCAAGGTTTCCAAAACCCAGCTTAAATTCGGTGACATGCAACCCACCGCGCCGGTATTCGCCACCGGCGGCACGCGCATTCTGCCGCAGACCGCGACCGGGTTTGACCTGACCAGCAGCGAAATCGCAGGCCTGGACCTGGAAGCCGGGCACTTCACCAGCACCAACAGCGGCATGACCAGCAACCATGACCACGATATCTACGCGACCTACGCCAACGTAGCGGCCAACAGCGCAAGTTTTGTCGGCGGCAAATACACCTTTACCCCATCGTTGAGCGCGACCCTGTATGCCGGTGAGCTGGAAGACATCTGGCGCCAGTACTACACCAACCTCAACTACGTGATCCCACTGGGGCATGACCAGTCACTCGCGCTGGACGGCAACCTGTACCGCACCCTCGACACCGGCAGCGCCAAGGCCGGGGCCATCAACAACACCACCTACTCGGTGGCGGCGGCCTACTCGTTCCTGGCGGCGCATACCCTGACGCTGTCGTTCCAGAAAGTCCACGGCGACACGCCGTTCGACTACATCGGTACCGGCAACAACGGCGCGGGCGAAGGCGGCGACTCGGTGTTCCTGGCCAACTCGATCCAGTGGGGCGACTTCAACGGGCCGGGTGAACAGTCGTGGGGCATTCGTTATGACCTGAACATGGCCAGCTACGGCGTACCGGGCCTGAGCTTCATGACCCGCTACGTCAACGGCTCGGACATCAACGGCACCCACACCCCGACCAACAGTGCCTACGCCGGCGACTATGGCGCCGACGGCGACCACCACGAGACCGATGTGGAAGCCAAATACGTACTGCAAAGCGGCCCGGCGAAGAACCTGTCGTTTCGTGTGCGTGACGCCATGGTTTCATCCAACGCCGACCAACGCGACGGCAAGTTGAATGAGCTGCGGGTGATCGTCGACTATCCGTTTACTCTGTTGTAAGTGACTTGGATGCGCGGGCCGATGGTTTCGTGGCCCGCGCAGACCGGTCTGGGGCTGTGCAGCACGTTTTCAAACGTCTCACGACCTGACAATGAACCCGCTGTAATCGGTGGACGGCTGCATTTCATAGTAAGTCTGCTGAGCATTGAGCGTAGGAACAGGACCATGCAGGAATAATCTCACGTGCTGGCCACTGGTCCAGCCTTCAGCCACAGGGTCATTGGGTTTGATTTTCACACGGATGGGCACGGGCTTATTGGCTGTCTCGAACTTCAGCCAAGTCACGACCAAGATGGCTTTGTCCAGGGCAGTGGCAGTCGCTTGGGCATACATGACCTTCTGATCACATCCCAGCAGCGCAATGTTCTTTTGGGATGCGTTCATCTGAGCGAAAGCATCGAAGTAAGTCAGTTGTTGCCCGGCGATCGATAACGGCACTTGCTGATGTTTACTCACTGACATTGCGGACCATGCGTCGACCACTTCGGCCAATGTGCCCGGGTGCATGGCAGGCGCCTTACTTACCTGCGCTACCAAAGCCTGCTTTTGCATCTGCGAAGGCTTGGCTCCTTTACGTCGCTTGGCCAGTTTGCCCAGATGACTGGGAATCAACGGCGGCGCTATATGGGCAGGTCTTGGAGTGAGTTGCACAGGAACGTCGGACGCTTGAGTTTTCTCCTTTTCGTGGGCGCAGCCCGGCTCGTGTGAATTCAGGGCTTTGAAAAAAAAGTTATTCCTTTTCGAAATTGAAGCTACAACTTCTTCGAGGCAACAATCGCAAAAATAGAAGAGTTCTCTGTCGCTATGGGCAAAGCTGGCTGACACCTTCGCATCCATGTCCCAACACACTGCCACCGTCATCAGTTCTTTTGCCATTAGGTGTGCTTCCGTTCACTTAACGTTGTTTAGCACACCAGCTTACCCATCAACGTTGTGAACGACCACCGCAACGGACGCCGTGACCTTGCCGTCCCCTGTGTTTAAACTGCGCGCCAACGTTCGTTCAAACTTTTATGAGGCGCCCATGGCCAACCACGACCTGTCCTTCACCCCCGACCCGGATGCCGACTCCATCTCCAGCGACGTCATCGGCTTCAATGGCATCCTGGTTTCCACCCAAATCCCGACGCACGCCGACGGCAGCCTGGAACTGGGCGATATCACCCTGCAAAGCGAATGCACCCTGCAAGCGCTGAAGGTCGCGCTGGAGAAAGCCGGCAGCTCCATGGACCGGGTGATGCACCTGACCATCTACCTCACCGACATGGCTGACCGCGCGGCATTCAACGAAGTCTACAAACGCTTTTTCGCCAAGCCCTGGCCTGTTCGTGCCGCCGTTGGCGTGGCTGCCTTGGCGGTAGAAGGCATGCGTGTGGAAGTCACCGCGATGGCCGCCAAAGCCTGAGTTCCAAGCCTCAGCACACATCCACTGTGGGAGCTGGCTTGCCTGCGATGGCATCACCTCGGTATGCCTGATGTACCGGGTTGCCTGCATCGCAGGCAAGCCAGTTCCTACATGACAGCCCTGCGGTAGATGCCGGTCAGTCATTTCACAGCTACAATGCGCGCCTCAACCGTGACAAGCCTGACTAAAAAAACTATGTCCTTGCCCAAGCACCACCTGGAATTGCTCAGCCCTGCCCGTGATGTCGCCATCGCGCGCGAGGCTATCTTGCATGGCGCCGACGCCATCTACATCGGCGGCCCAAGCTTCGGCGCACGCCATAATGCGTGTAATGAGGTGAGCGATATCGCTCAATTGGTCGAATTCGCCCGCCGTTACCACGCCCGCGTGTTCACCACCATCAACACCATCCTGCATGACAACGAGCTGGAGCCTGCGCGCAAGCTGATCCATCAGCTCTACGACGCCGGGGTCGATGCCTTGATCGTGCAAGACCTGGGCGTGATGGAGCTGGATATTCCGCCCATCGAGCTGCATGCCAGCACCCAGACCGATATCCGCACCCTGGCCCGCGCCAAGTTTCTCGACCAGGCCGGTTTCTCGCAGTTGGTATTGGCCCGTGAGCTGAACCTGCAAGAGATCCGCGCCATCGCCGACGAGACCGATGCCGCCATCGAGTTCTTCATTCACGGTGCGTTGTGCGTGGCGTTCTCCGGGCAGTGCAATATCTCCCACGCACAAAATGGCCGCAGCGCCAACCGTGGCGACTGCTCCCAGGCCTGCCGCCTGCCATACACCTTGAAAGATGACCAGGGCCGCGTCGTGGCCTTTGAAAAGCACCTGCTGTCGATGAAAGACAATAACCAGAGCGCCAACATCCGCGCCCTGGTCGAAGCCGGCGTGCGTTCGTTCAAGATCGAAGGTCGCTACAAGGACATGGGCTATGTGAAGAACATCACCGCCTATTACCGCCAGCGCCTTGATGATGTGCTCGAAGACCGCACGGACCTGGCCCGTGCCTCCAGCGGCCGTACCGCGCACTTCTTCCTGCCCGACCCGGAAAAAACCTTCCACCGTGGCAGCACCGACTATTTTGTCACCGACCGCAAGGTCGACATCGGCGCCTTCGATACCCCAACCTTTACCGGCCTGCCGGTGGGTGTGGTGGAAAAAGCCGGCAAGCGCGACTTGCAGGTGGTCACCTATGAGCCGCTGTCCAATGGCGACGGCCTCAATGTGCTGGTCAAACGCGAGGTCGTGGGGTTCCGCGCCAATATCGCCGAGCCTAAAGGCGAATTTGAGGAGGACGGTGAGAAGCGCTATCGCTACCGCGTCGAGCCGAATGAAATGCCGGCCGGATTGCATCAACTGCGCCCGAACCATCCGCTGAACCGCAACCTCGACCATAACTGGCAACAAGCGCTGCTCAAAACCTCCGCCGAGCGCCGCATCGGCCTGGCCTGGGTGGCACGTCTGCGTGAAGACCAGCTTGAAGTCACCGCCACCAGCGAAGAAGGCATCAGCGCCAGCGTCACCCTGCCCGGCCCGTTTGGCGTGGCCAACAAGCCGGAACAGGCGCTCGACACCCTGCGCGACCTGCTTGGCCAACTCGGCACCACCGAGTACCACGCCACGCACATCGAGCTGGATGCGCCGCAGGCGTTCTTCATCCCCAACTCGCAGCTCAAGGCCTTGCGCCGTGAAGTGATCGAAGCACTGACTGCCGCACGCGTTGCCGCGCACCCGCGTGGCGGGCGCAAAGCTGAAACCTCACCGCCGCCGGTCTACCCGGAAGCGCACCTGTCGTTCCTGGCCAACGTCTACAACCAGAAGGCCCGTGATTTTTATCACCGTCACGGCGTCAAGCTGATCGACGCGGCCTTCGAAGCCCACGAAGAAACCGGCGAGGTGCCGGTGATGATCACCAAGCACTGCCTGCGTTTCTCGTTCAACCTGTGCCCTAAACAGGCCAAGGGTGTGACCGGCGTGAAAACCAAGGTGGCGCCGATGCAGTTGATTCACGGCGACGAAGTGCTGACCCTCAAGTTCGACTGCAAGCCATGCGAGATGCACGTGGTGGGCAAGATCAAGGGGCATATCCTTGGGCTGCCGCAGCCGGGCAGTAAGGTGGAGCATTTCAACCCGGAAAACATCATCTTTCAGGGCACGCACTAGCCCTTGGGGCGCGGGGCCACCACCAGCCCCGCTGCAACCCCGCTGCCGCCAGCAGGATTGCGGCCACGCCCAGCCATTGCAGCCAGCCCAGGCGATGGCCGAACGCAATCCAGTCAACAAAAATCGCCGCAATCGGATAGATAAACGACAGTGCCCCGGTGATGGCGGTGGGCAGTTTCTGGATCGCGCCGTACAACAACACGTACATCAAACCGGTGTGTACCACCCCAAGCGTCACCAGTGCAGCCCACGCATTGGTTGACACCGGCAGGCTGTTCCAGGGCACCAGCGGCGCGAGTAACAGTGCGCCGGTTGTCACCTGGATCAACGCCATCAAATGCGGCGGCACTTCCTTCAGGCGCTTGATGATCAGCGCGGCAATCGCATACAAAAATGCCGCCCCCAAGGCCAGCGCAATACCCGCAAGGTAAGCCTCGCCACCGCTTTGCTGCTCACCATGGGCGGTGACAATCGCCAACATGCCGAGGAACGCGACGCTCAACCACGCCATTTTCTGCACGGTGATTTTCTCACCGAGAAATACCGCGGCCAGCATCACCAACATAAACGGCTGCACGTTGTAGACCGCCGTGCTGATGGCAATTGAGGCGTGGGAATAGGATTCGAACAACAGCAGCCAGTTGCCGACGATGGCCACGCCACTGAGCATCGCCAAGCCGAACTTGGCCCAGGTGAGCAATTCCAGGCGCAGATAACCCAACAATGCGCAGACCAGCAACAAGGCCAGTGCGCCGATCACGCAGCGCCAGAACACCACCTCGATCACCGATACACCAGAGACCAATACAAACCAGCCAATGGTGCCCGAGATCAGCATGGCGGCGACCATTTCCCACGACCCGCGACGGATAGATGTGTCCACGATGAAAGCTCCTCAAGTGAGGCGCAATTATGGCAATCTGCTGGTCAGCGGCTCCAGCGACTAAAAAAGGCAAAACCCTTTATTCACCTTTTGTTATTAGGCAGGCAGCATGATTGACACCATCGACCAGCAACTGATCAGCGCCTTGATGGACGACTCGCGCCTGTCGCTCAAGACCTTGGCGGGCATTACCGGGCTGTCATCGCCCAGTGTCGGCGAGCGCTTGCGACGCCTTGAAGAGCGCGGCGTGCTCACCCACTACACGGTTGATATTGACCCCAAACACTTCGGCTACCTGCTGCAAGCCATCGTGCGTATCCGCCCCCTGCCCGGCAAGTTGCAGGAGGTGGAGCGCCAGATCCAGGCGATACCCGAGTTCACCGAATGCGACAAGGTCACCGGTGACGACTGCTTTATCGCGCGCCTGCATGTGCGCACCATGGACCAGCTCGACAGCTTGCTCGACCGCCTCAACGCCTATGCCGAAACCAACACGGCCATCGTCAAGAAAACCCCGGTAAAACGCCGTTTGCCGCCTCTCGCCGATTAGTGATTTTGCGTCATTAAAGCAGTGACGCAATCGCTATTCTGTCATCACTGGCCGATCTTTATGCTGGGCTCCACTCAATGGAAACCACAGGTATAAAGCTCATGTATGTGATTACGGGTATTACCGGCAAAGTCGGCGGCGCACTCGCGCGTAACCTCATCAAAGCTGGCCAGCCGGTGCGCGCGGTGATTCGCGATGCGGGCAAAGCAGCTTTTTGGGCCGATCAAGGTTGCGAAGTAGTGTTTGCGCAGATGGACGACGCACAGGCATTAACCGAAGCGTTCATGGGCGCAACCGGCGTGTTTATCCTGCCGCCTCCCGGGTTTGATCCGCAGCCGGGTTTTCCCGAAGCCCGTGCGGTGATTGCCGCAGTCAGCCAGGCGTTGCAGGCAGCTGCGCCGAACAAGGTGCTGTGCCTCTCGACCATCGGTGCCCAGGCTACTGAGGTCAACTTGCTGACCCAACGCACCCTGATGGAACAGGCCCTGAGCGCGCTGGACCTCCCGGTCACCTTCCTGCGCCCCGCGTGGTTTATGGAAAATGCGGCGTACGACCTGATTGCTGCGCGGGAAACCGGCGTGATCCACAGCTTTCTGCAACCTCTGGACAAGTCGGTGCCGATGATCGCCACGGCGGATATCGGCACCCTCGCCGCGCAGTTGCTGCAACAGGCGTGGGCCGGCCATCGGGTGGTTGAACTGGAAGGCCAATGGGTCAGCCCCAACGACATCGCCCAAGGCTTGTCACAGGTGCTCGGCCGCGACGTGCACGCTGAAGGGGTGGCGCGTGACACCTGGGAAGCCTTGTTGCGCGCCCAGGGCGCTCAGAACCCACTGCCACGTATGCGCATGGTCGATGGATTCAATGAAGGCTGGATCTGTTTTGAGCATGAGCAGGTGCTTAAGGGGGAAACATCGTTGCTGACCGTACTGCGCGAGCTGGTGGATAACACCCACTGAGTATTGCAAACAGGCTTCCCGTGGCGAGCAGGCTTGCCCTGCGTTGGGCTGCGCAGCAGCCCTAAAACAGTCACCGCGTATTTCCAGGTGTATTGCATCGTCAGATGCAGGGGCCGCTTCGCGCCCCAACGCAGGGCAAGCCTGCTCGCCACAACACGCCAATTCAACACAGGGGGATGGGGGTAGAAATATCGGGACACGCAAGTCTCCCGGGCTGGGCCAATTGCGCTGCTAGCGTCAAAGTCTCTTATTCATGCAAGGAACAACGGCGTGTCTCCTCAACCCAACTCCCATCTGTTACGTCGTGGCCGCTATTCAGAAACCGGTCGTGCTTATTTGGTCACTGCCGTGGTACATCAGCGTCTGCCCTTGTTTCGAGATTTCCAGCTAGGCCGTTTGTTGGTCGCAGAATTTAAACGAACTCACGAAGCGGGCCAGGTCAACTCACTGGCGTGGGTGGTGATGCCGGATCATTTTCATTGGTTGTTCGACCTGAACAACTCAACTCTGCGCGATGTGATGCGCCAGACCAAGTCGCGCAGCACACTCAGCATCAATCGAGCCCGAGGCAGTCGAGAAAGGTTCTGGCAGCGTGGTTACCATGACCGCGCCGTTCGAGCCGATGAAGATGTTCTGAAAATGGCCCGCTATATCATTGCTAACCCGCTAAGAGCCGGGCTGGTGGAACACATTGGCGATTATCCGTTATGGGATGCGGCCTGGTTATAAAAAGCTTACTGGATGCACCGACCTGTTCTAGCAAACAGGCTCCCTGTGGCGAGCAGGCTTGTTGTGGCGAGCAGGCTTGCCCTGCGTTGGGCTGCGCAGCAGCCCCAAAACAGTCACCGCGTATTTCCAGGTGTATTGCATCGTCAGGTATAGGGGCCGCTTCGCGCCCCAGCGCAGGGCAAGCCTGCTCGCCACAAGAGCTGTGTTCGCAGTGTTAGTCGTGCAACGCTTTTGCAGCAGTCAGCAAGCCTTGGAATTTGCAGTATCGGGCCTTCAGCGTCATTTGTTGCCGGATATCCGGGATGTAGCGCATTTTCACCCTCATCCCTGCCGCCAACAGGTCTATGCCAATCGCCATAAACCCCAGCTTCGCCGCCCCCACAGACGCGCTCAATTCACTGCCGTGCAGCGTGAAGATCTCCCGCTGGAGGATATTGGCCAGCAACTGCGCCCAATACGCACTCCGGGCCCCGCCGCCGACCAAGGCGCAGGCGGTCACGTCGGCACCGGTCGATTGCACCGCACGCAGCGCATCGAGCAAGCCGAAACCTACGCCCTCCATCACCGCATAACCGAGCATCGCCGGGGTGCAGTCATGCCCCAGGTTCATAAACCCACCGCGCAATAACGGGTCGTTGTGCGGCGTGCGTTCACCGGCCAGGTACGGCAGAAACAACGGCGTCGACAGCGGCACCGGCTGCTCGATGGGCAACTGCGCCTGCACCTGATCCAGCAATGTTTGTTCATCCGGCTGGCCGGTCAAGCGCGTCACCCAGCGCAAGCAACTGGCCCCGGCGAGCATGGCGCCCATGGTGTACCAGCGGTTGGGCAAGGCGTGGCAGAAACTGTGCACGGCACTGGCCGGGTTGCCGGCGGCGTGGTCGGTGATGGCGACGATGGCCGCGCTGGTGCCCAAGGTGATAAAGCCGTCACCGGCATTGACCGCACCGATGCCGACCGCCGCCACCGGGTTATCGCCGCCACCACCGGCAATCACCACCTCGGGCGACAGGCCCAACCCGCTTACATTCAGTACACCGCTCGCCGCACCGCCCTCCACCAGCCGGGGCATGTGTGCCAACGTCAGGCCGGTGGCGTGGAGCATCGGCGCAAACCATTCGCGCTGCGCGACGTCCAGCCACAGGGTGCCGGCGGCATCCGACATATCGCTGATGCGCTCGCCTGTCAGGCGTAGCCGCAGGTAATCCTTGGGCGACAGCACACACTCAATCGCCTTGAATACCTCGGGTTCATGCTGTTGCAGCCACAGCAGTTTGGGCGCCGTCAGCCCGGCCATTGGCAGGCTGCCGGTGGGTTCGGCAAACCCGCTGCCCAGTTGCGCGGCCTGGGCCACCGCGCGTGCGTCATCCCACAGGATAGCCGGGTACAGCACACGATCATCCTTGCCCAGCAATACCGCGCCATGCATCTGCCCGGACAGGCCGATGCACGCCACACGGGCAAACGCCGCATGCTCGCGCAGCTGCGCCAGCGCTTGCAAACAGGCTTGCCACCACTCTTCGGGGGCCTGTTCGGACCAGCCGCTGTGGCGCCGTGAAACGCCAAGGCGCACACCGACGTGGGCCAGCACGCTGCCGTCGACGTCCATCAAAATCGCCTTGAGCTCTGACGTGCCGAGGTCTATGCCGAGGGAAACAGGGTTGCGCATACGTAGATTATTCCACTTCAATACAGCCACAGGAGTCACGCCGTTGCAGGCTCGGCGCCAGGCGCACGCTTTGGGTGGGTGCGCCGGGCGTGGCCATGCGTTGCAGCAGCATATGCACCGCGCGGGCGCCCAGTTCCTTGACCGGCTGGGCGATCAGGGTCAGGCGTGGCACGAAGAAGTCCGCCCAGTCAAAATCATCAAAGCCCACCAGGGCCATCTGGCCTGGCACCTCGATGCGCGCGTCACGCAGAGCGTGCATGGCGCCCAGCGTCATCAGGTTATTGCCGGCCATGATTGCCGTGGGTGGCACCGGTAACGCCAACAACTGCGCGGTTGCTTGTCGCGCAGGCGCGCTGTTGGAACCACCGTTGACCAGTAACTGTGGGTCGAACACCAGCCCCGCTGCTTGTAAAGCCGCACGGTAACCGGCCACGCGTTCATCGGTAGTGCTCAGCCCTTCGCGCCCGGCAATAAAGCCGATGCGCCGGTGCCCATGTTCAATCAAGTGTGCGACCAGCGCCTGGGTGGACTGGGTGTTCTCCACCCCAACCTGATCAAACTGCTCGCTCATCATGCGGTCCACCAGCACCGTCGGCATCTCGTTGGCCTGCAGATATTCCAACGCGCTGGAGCCGGTCGACGGCGCCAATAAAATCCCGTCGACCCGCCGGTGATGCAGCGCCGTGACCACCCGCAATTCCTGCTCCGGGTCGTCGTGCGGGTCGGCAAACAGCATCATGTAGCCGTGGCGCACGCACTCGGTTTCAATCGCTTGCACGGTTTCGCTGAAGTAATGGTTGGACAGCGCCGAGATCGCCACGCCAATGGTATTGGTGCTCGAACGCGCCAGCGAGCGCGCCAGGGTATTGGGGATATAGCCCAACGCCTGGATCGCACGCTGCACCGCCTGCACCGTGGCCGGGCTGACCTTGCGAGTGCCGTTCAACACGTGGGACACGGTCGAGGTGGACACCCCGGCCCGGCTTGCCACGTCATCCATGGTGACCACAACGCTTTCCCCTTTAACTCAATGTTTACTCGACCAGCCGCTGTACGTCGCAACGTTGTCGCGGGTGATCAGTTTTGGCGTGAGCAGGGTAACCGCTTCGGCCGGGGCTTTGTCATTGAGAATGTCATTGCCGACGTTGACGGCAGTCTGGGCCATGGCCCAAGGGTCCTGGCTGGCAGAGGCCTGGATTTGGGTGTCGGTCTTCAGCGCGTTTTCGATATCCGGCGCACCGTCCACCGAAGTAATAATGATGCCGCTGCGCTTGAGCTGTTTGGCCGCCAGGTCGCTGCCGATGGCTTGTGGGTCATTGATCGCGAACAAGCCGTCGATTTTCGGGAAACGCGTGAGGTAACCCTGCATCACATTCAAGCCACCTTCGCGTGAGCCTTTGCCGTCCTGGTCATCGGACAGCACCTTGATGTCCGGTGCAGCGGCCAATGCCGCTTTGCAGCCTTTGACGCGGTCGGTCACGGCGGTCACTTGCGGGCCGTTCTGGATAATCACATTGCCCTTGCCCGCCAGCTTGTCCACCAGGAACTGGCAGGCCAGCTTGCCAGCTTCGACATTGTCAGTTTGCACCGTGGCGTTTACGCCTTTGGCGTCGACATCCACCGCCACTACCACAATGCCCGCATCCCTGGCTTTCTTGATCGCCGAGGCCATGGCCGATGGGTCGACGGCATTGAGCAGGATCAGGTCAACCTTGGATGAGATGAAGTTGTCGATCTGGGAAAACTGCTTGCTCAAGTCATAGTCGGCCGACACCGAGGTGACCTTCACAGCAGGGTTCAGCTCTTTGGCCCGCGCAGTGGCGCCGTCGGCCAGGGTCACGAAATACGGGTTGCCGAGCGAGCCCATGCTGATGCCCAGGGCTTTGAGTTCGCGGGCCTCTACGCCATGGGACATCAGGGCAGCCAAGGCCATAACGGGAAAGATACGTTTGAAGTTCATACCGGTCTCTCTTGTGATTGTTGTTGAGGTGTATCAGGTTCGTGCGCCGGACTGGCGATAGCGATCCAGCGCCACCGCGCCGATGATCACGATGCCCTTGATGATGTACTGCCAGATATCCGATACCCCCAGCAGCACCAGGCCGTTGGTGAGTACCGCGATAATCAGTGCGCCGATCAGCGTGCCGCCGATGGTGCCCACGCCGCCGGTAAAACTGGTGCCACCCAGGATCACCGCGGCAATGGCATCCAGCTCATAGGATTGCCCCAGTTGCAGGCCGTTGGCGGCGAACAGCCGCGAGGCGCTCATCACGGCGCCAAGCCCAGCCAGCGCGCCGGACATGGCATACACAAACAACAGCACTTTCCACACCTTGATGCCCGACAGCCGCGCCGCCTCCGGGTTGCCGCCCACCGAATAGATCTGCACGCCCATCACGGTGCGGCGCAATATGAACCAGGACAGCAGCACCACAGCCACGGCGATGATCACCAGCCACGGCACGCCGAGCACGGAGTCATTGCCGATAAACGCAAACGGCAGGTCGGGGTTGAACACGGTCTTGTCATCGGCCAATAACCGCGCCAGGCCACGCATGGCGGTCAGCGCACCCAGGGTGACGATAAACGGCGGCAGCCGCATGAAAGCGATCAGCCCGCCGTTGACCAAGCCCAGCAACAGGCCAAAACCAATGCCCGCCGCAATCCCGAACATCCCGAACTGCGGCGACATCGATGCCTGCAAGGCCACCACTGCAGACGCCGCCAGAATCGCGCCCACCGACAGGTCAATACCCGCCGTCAGGATCACAAAGGTCATGCCCGCCGCCAACACCACATTCACCGAGGCTTGCTGGGTGATGATCGACAGGTTCTGCACCGTAAGGAAGTTTTCGCTGGCCAGGGCAAAGCCCACCAACAGCAAGACCAGCACGGGCAGCATGCCGACGGTGCGCATCAGCTCACGCACGCGTTCGGCCTTGCCAGTTGTTGCAATCATTGAATCAGCCATGGGCAGCCACCTGATCGCCACCAGTGGCGAGGTCGATAATTCGTTCCTGGGAAATGACGTGGCCCGAAGCCCCGCCGACTTCGGCCACTAACTGGCCTTCGCGCATGATCAGCACACGGTCGCAGGTGCCGATGATTTCCGGCAGCTCGCTGGAGATCACCACAATGCCCACACCGGCCAGCGCCAGTTGATTGATGATGCGGTAGATCTCGGACTTGGAGCCGATGTCCACGCCGCGAGTCGGCTCGTCGAGGATCAGCACATGCGGCTTGACCTCCAGCAGCCGCGCCAACAGCACCTTTTGTTGATTGCCGCCGGACAGTGCGCCGACATTGACCTTGCCCGACGCCACGCGAATCGACAGTGACTTGATCGCATCATTGGCACGTTGCGCCGCGTGCCCACGGTCCAGCACGCCACCGGCATGCGCATCCGGCACACAGGCGCACACGTTGATGTTGTCGGCCACGCTCATGTCCAGGAACAGGCCTTGAGCCTTGCGGTCTTCGGTGAGGTAGACGACACCTGCGCGAATCGCATCCGCCGGGTTTCGCAGTTGGGTGACGGTCTTGCCGACCACTTCCAGGGTGCCGCAAGTGCGCGGGTCGGCGCCGAAGATCAGCCGTGCCAGTTCCGTGCGCCCTGCCCCGACCAGCCCGGCAATGCCCAGCACTTCACCGGCATGCAGGTCAAAACTGCACTGGCGCACGCGTTTGCCGTCGGCCATGTCGCGCACACGCATCACCACGTTGCCGGGGTTGTACGCGGCGTGTTCCTTCTTGTAGAAGCCTGACAGATCGCGGCCGACCATCATCTTCACCAGCACTTCGGCCGACAGCGCATCGCGGGTCAGTTCGCCGATGTACTGGCCGTCGCGCAGCACCGACACCCGGTCCGACAGCTCGTAGATCTCGGCCATGCGGTGGCTGATATAGATGATCGCCAGACCCTGGCTGCGCAGTTGTTTGATCAAGGCAAACAGGCGGTCGGTTTCGCGCGATGACAGCGGCGTGGTCGGCTCGTCCATCACCAGAATGCGTGCGTGGGCATGCAGGGCGCGGGCGATTTCAACCAATTGGCGCTCGGCAATCGACAGGTTGCTGACGGGCGTGGCGGGTTTGAACTCGGCGCCCAGGCGTTGCAACACTTCGATGCAACCTTCCTGCATACCTTTGCGGTCGATGGTCCAGCCACGCCGCAGTTCGCGGCCCAGGTAGATGTTCTCGGCCACGCTGAGGTTTGGGCACAGGCTCAGTTCCTGGTAGATCACGGCGATGCCGAGGGTCTTGGCTGTGGCGGGGTCGAAGGTGGCGACGGGCTGGCCGTCGATGCGGATTTCGCCGCCGGGGTCGGCCTGGTAAGCGCCGGAAAGGATTTTCATCAAGGTTGACTTACCGGCGCCGTTCTCACCCATCAAGGCGTGGATTTCACCGGGGTAAACCTTCAGGCCGACATTCTTGAGCACGCGCAAACCATTAAAGGTTTTGCTGATGCCCTGCATCTCAAGCAAGGGTTCAAGGCTCATGGATGAGCTCCTGGATTTATTATTTTTGTAATCGAGTGTTGCCGACTCTATGCCAGATGCATTTCCGTACGCAAGCGCTTGCGCGTGCATTTTTTTGTTTGATTAAACGTTTCATCAAGCGCAAAACGAAGAAATTCGCCCTGCGCGCCCGAAAATGATTACCCGATCACGCCGACGCTCCACGCCCACATTTGACCGGGTCGAGCCAATAGCCTTCAGCCGCGCTCACGCGGGATCAGGCTCTGCAGTTGCGTGGCCAGGAAGTTGGCATCGAAGGCAAAGGTGTCCGGGTCTTTCAAACCATTGGTTTTCTTCCACAGCCAATCGTTTTTATCGGCCGGCAACACCAGCGACACACTGCCGTGCCGAGCAGCGGTAAGGCCCATCACCGACACCGATATCAAACCACCGGCCCCCATCACTTCCGGGACAAACTCCACGGGCTTGCCGGTGATATGCACGGTGAGTTTTTCGGTCTTGAAGGTCGAACTCTCGGCCGGCAGGCCCGGGCCGCTGGCGACGTAGGCTTCACGCTGAACCTCGAGCAAACCAACGCGCTTGACCGGTTCCAGCCACTGTTCGATCTGCCCGAACAACTCACCGAGCTTTTGTGCCCAGCGCGCTGACTGCAGGTCAAATTGCTGTTTTTTATGCGCTTCGCTGTCGGCGTAATGACGAAGCATCTCGCCCAGTTGCTGTACATCGTCCATTGCCATTTTCCTTGGGTTAACCAGGTTGCGAGCGGTGATCATGGCAGATGCGGCGGCTGACCGTTTGATTAACGCCTGCGCAACTGCACCGGTAATTTCGCCGGCAACTGCGTATGACTAATCCGTGGCCTGTGGGTAAGGTGAGGTAACATTTCTGTTCCGGAGCATCGCATGCGCACCATCGGCCTTATCGGCGGCATGAGCTGGGAGTCCAGCGCCGAGTATTACCGCATCATCAACCAGCGGGTGCGCGACCAGCTCGGGCCGCTGCGCTCGGCGCAACTGTTGATGTACAGCGTGGACTTCGGTCCGGTGGAACAAGCCCAGCACGCCGGGCGCTGGGATGACACCGCGCTGATCCTCGAAGACGCCGCGCGCCGCCTGCAAGCGGGTGGCGCCGACTGTGTGGTGCTGTGTACCAACACCATGCATTTGGTGGCGCCGCGTATCGAGGCGGCCGTATCGATTCCGTTCCTGCATATTGCCGATGCAGCGGGAGCGGCAGCGGTCGAAGCCGGCACCCTGACGGTCGGCCTGCTGGGCACCGCGTTCACCATGGAGCAGGACTTTCTCAAGGCCCGCCTGGCCGCGCAGGGCTTGACCGTACTCGTGCCCGACGCGCGCGAGCGTGAGGCCGTGCACCGGATCATTTATGAGGAGTTGTGTGTCGGGGTGATCAGCGAGGCTTCGCGCCAGGTTTATCAACGCGTGATCGAGTCATTGGCGGCACAGGGTGCCCAGGCGATCATTCTTGGCTGTACGGAAATCGGCCTGCTGATCAAGCCACAACACAGCCACCTGCCGTTGCTGGACACCACCGAGCTGCATGCGCAGGCTGCGGTGGCGTTTGCACTGGCGGATTAGGCCGATTGGCGCAGGCGTGCCATGCTGACGGTGTCGACAAACTTGCCATCACGCAAAGCGTAATCGCGCAACAGGCCTTCGACTTCGAAGCCGAACTTTCGGTACAGGCCTTGCGCGGCTTGATTGTCGGCGTACACCGTGAGTTCCACGCGGTGCAGGTTCATCCAGTTGTCCGCCACGTCCAGCGCGGCCGCCAACAACCTGGAACCTACACCCTTGCCCTGCCAGGCCGTGGCCACGCCCATGCCGAACGAGCCGACATGGCTGCGCCGCACCCGCAGGGTCTGCTCCAGGCCAAGCTGGCCGATGACCTCGCCGCCATGCACCGCCACCAGCTGTAGCCGCCGCTCATTATCCAACGCCAGCTTGTTGCGCCAGGCCTCCACCGATTGGTAAGGCATTTGCAGCACCTGACGGCACACGGCCGGTTCGTTATAGAGCGCAGCGACGCCTTCGAGGTGGGCTTCGGTAAACCGCTGGATCACGATATGGGGTTCAGGTGTGTGCATTGCGTTTCATCCTATGAAAGACAAGTGGCCGGCCAGTGTAGGCGGCAAGGTTGCATGCTGGCTAGGGTGGGAGCTGGCTTGTTAACTGCGCTGGCTGAACGCTGTGCGCCATACCCGCGCTATGTCCGCCGCGCGCTCGCGCAACAGACGCGGCGCCTCGCTGCAAGCCTGTTCCAGGCTCATCGGGCCTGACGGCAAGGCGAAGGCGGCGTCAACACCATGGGCGTACATTTGCTCATAGCCTTCGCCCAAGGTGCCGGCAATCACGATGACCGGCACGCCATGACGTTGAGCAATCCGTGCCACACCAAAAGGTGTTTTGCCGCGCAAGGTCTGGGCGTCGAAGCGGCCTTCGCCAGTGATGACCAGGTCCGCACCACGCACGGCCGAGTCCAGGCCGACCAGCTCGGCGACCACCTCCACGCCTGCACGAAACTGTGCGCCGAGAAAGGCCTTGGCGGCAAACCCCAAACCGCCTGCCGCGCCGCTGCCCGGTTCATCGCGCACGTCTTTGGGCAGCACCTGGGCGCAGTGATCGGCAAAGTGCCCAAGCGCCGCGTCAAGCTGTTCGACTTGCTGTGGGTTGGCGCCTTTTTGTGGGCCGAAAATGGCAGAGGCGCCCTGCGGCCCGCACAGTGGATTGTTGACGTCGGCCGCGATTTCAAAACGCACCTGGGCCAAACGTGGGTCTAGGTGTTCCAGGCTGATGCTCGCCAGGTTTGCCAAGGCCAGGCCGCCGGGCGCAAGGGCCAGACCCTGAGCGTCGAACAACTGCACGCCAAGCGCCTGCATCGCGCCCGCGCCGCCGTCGTTGGTGGCGCTGCCGCCAATCGCCAGGATGATGCGCTGCGCACCGGCATCCAGGGCGGCGCGGATCAGCTCGCCGGTGCCGAATGTGCTGCTGATGCAAGCATCACGCTGGCCCGTCGGTACACGTTGCAAGCCACTGGCTTCGGCCATTTCGATCATCGCGGTATGGCTGTCGGCAAGCCAGCCCCAGCGTGCCTCCACCGCCTCGCCCAGTGGCCCGCTCACCGTTTCGCGACGCAGCTCGCCATGGCAGGCGGCGAGAACCGAGTCCACCGTGCCTTCACCGCCGTCGGCCATCGGGCACTGGACTACCTGTGCATCCGGCCACACCTGCGCGAGGCCGTCGGCAATCGCCTGGGCTACGCCTTCGGCACTCAGGCTGTCCTTGAATGAGTCGGGGGCGATGATGATTTTCATGGGCTTTCTCCGGTTTTTATAACGCCCATGCTGCCAGTTGCCATCGACAATGACGCCGGTCCGATGCACAAGTGCGGGTGAGGTTTGTTGTTCATTGCGACAAAGCCTGGGGCAATAGCTGCACGCCAAGGTACAGCGCGAGCATGCCGTCAAGGGTCAGCGGGTCGACGCCGCTGAGTTCGGCAATGCGTTCCATGCGGTAACGCAGGCTGTTGCGATGAATGCCCAGGGCGTCGGCACAGGCCTGGCTTTGGCCATCGTGTTCACACCAACTGCGCAAAGTAGCCAACAGTTGGCCGTTGGTGTCCTTGGCCAGGACTTTGCGCAAGGGGTTGAGCAGTTCGTCCAAGGCATCGTCGTTGCGATGACGCCAGAGCATCACCGGCAGGCGGTAGCGATTGAGGGTCAACAGCTGCGATTGCGGCAGGATATCGCGACCATAGGCCAGTAGATCCCCCACACGCCGGTAACAACGACGCAGCCCGGCGAGGCCATCGGCCTGCCCGCCGACGGCGACCCGCAAGATATTCCAGCCCAGCCCCTGAAGCTTTTCCAGCAGCCTTGGGTTATCCACTTGAGCCAACGCAGGCCGGCACCACAACAACGAGAATTGTGCGGAACTCACGCACCAGCTGTCCGGGTAACGGCTGGTCAGCCAGGCACTTAATGCCTCCGCCGATTGCCCTGCGCCCAACTCGAACAGGTAGGGCGTGCGGGCCAGCTGAGGCTTGAGCCCCAACTGCTGGGCTTCATCCACCAGGCGCGGCGAGTTACCGCTGTCGGCCAGCAGCAAGGCCAGCAGGTCATCACAGCGTTGGCGCCGCCATTGCTGCTCGGCTTGCTGATGGCGATGGCTCACCAGCATTTCGGCGGTCATGCGCACCAGTTGCGCGTAGGTGCGCAGCAACGCCGGCTCGCCGGTAATGCCCAGCACGCCGATCAGGCGCTGGTCGTGCATCAACGGCAAGTTGATACCGGGCTGCACGCCCTTCAGGTGTTTGGCGGTCTGGCCGTCGATTTCCACTACGCGACCATTGGCCAGCACTAACTGCGCGCCTTCATGGCGAGTGTTGATTCGCTCCGGCTCGCCACTGCCCAGAATCAGCCCCTGGCTGTCCATGACGTTGACGTTATAGGGCAGGATCGCCATGGTGCGATTGACGATATCCTGCGCCAGGTCATGATCGAGCTCGAACATGAGGCTAAGTTCCTTGAAAGGCGCGGTTGTTCATGGGGTGTTCATGCTGTTGTTCAGAGGCACAGCGCAAAGCCTGCTTGACTGTGCGCGGGCACAAAGACAGCACCCAGCAAGGTGGCCGAGACTCTTTGGGCGATCAACGTTACCCTCGCATCGCGAAAAATCATAATAAAGAGAGACTGCCATGTCACAGAGCGCCGCTGCCACACTGGCCACCGATGACGATAAAAACGCCATCTACAAGCGCATTACCCTGCGCCTGATCCCCTTCATTTTTATCTGCTACTTGTTCAACTACCTGGACCGGGTGAACGTTGGCTTTGCCAAGTTGCAGATGCTCGATGCGTTGAAATTCAGCGAGACCGTGTACGGCCTGGGGGCCGGGATCTTCTTTATCGGCTACGTGCTGTGTGGTGTACCGAGCAACCTGGCGCTGACCAGGTTCGGCCCTCGGCGCTGGATTGCACTGATGATGATCGTCTGGGGCACGCTTTCCACCTGCCTGCTGTTCGTCACCACTCCCAGCCACTTCTACGGCTTGCGCCTGTTGACCGGTGCCGCAGAAGCCGGGTTCTTCCCCGGCGTGGTGCTGTACCTCTCGCAGTGGTTCCCGACCTTTCGCCGTGGGCGGATCATGGCGTTGTTCATGTCGGCAATTCCGGTGTCCGGCCTGCTGGGCAGCCCATTTTCCGGCTGGATCCTCAACCACTTCGCCGCCGGCCAAGGCGGCCTTGCGGGCTGGCAGTGGATGTTCCTGCTGCAAGGCATTCCCACGGTGATCCTGGGCGCCCTCGCCTACTTCCTGCTCAGCGACAGCTTTGCCAACGCCAAGTGGCTCACGCCCCATGAACGTGCAGTGCTGGAAGCCGATCAGGCGACGGACTTGGCCAACAAACCGAAAACCACCACCGATTCGCTCGGCGAAGTGTTCAAGAACCCGGCGATCTGGGCGTTCGGCCTGATCTACTTCTGTATCCAGAGCGGCGTGTACGCCATC
Organism: Pseudomonas sp. OE 28.3; assembly: GCF_014268205.2. Classification (NCBI taxonomy): domain Bacteria; kingdom Pseudomonadati; phylum Pseudomonadota; class Gammaproteobacteria; order Pseudomonadales; family Pseudomonadaceae; genus Pseudomonas; species Pseudomonas sp. OE 28.3. Next base: position 3,313,364 of record NZ_CP077082.1, on the reverse strand, counting down.
AACTTCTGGCTGCCATCCATCATCAAGAACCTGGGCTTCAGCGATAACCTGGTGATTGGCTGGCTGAGTGCGATTCCGTACCTGCTGGCCGCCGTGTTCATGCTGTTGGTGGGCCGCTCCGCCGACTTGCGCAAGGAACGTCGCTGGCACTTGGTGGTGCCGATGTTGATGGGTGCGATTGGCTTGGTGATTGCGGTGAACTTCGCCACCACCCCGGCGCTTGCGATTCTCGGCCTGACCATCGCCACCATGGGTGCCCTTACCGGCCTGCCGATGTTCTGGCCAGTACCCACTGCCCTGCTCAGCGCGGGTGCAGCGGCTGGCGGCCTGGCGCTGATCAACTCCATGGGGCAGATGGCAGGGTTCTTGAGCCCGTATATCGTCGGCTTTGTGAAGGATGCCACCGGGTCCACGGACATGGCGCTGTACCTGCTGGCGGCGGTGATTGTGGCCGGCAGTGTGTTGGCGTTGCGCATGACCCGTACCTTGAAGGCATAACGCGGTCTCTTTGAGGGCTGGCTTGCCTGGGATGCGCGTGGGTATCTAGGTAAGTCTTGGCCTCGGCTGGGCTGCTCTATCGCAAGAGTGGGAGGCATAACCGTTATTGGGGTGATGGCGCAACTCTACGCCGCGGTTACCCCAATACCAGTTATGCGCCTCGCCCAACCGCCCACCAGCGCGGCAACAACTGCCGCACACGGGCTTCGCCAAAGCGGTCATCGATCAACATCACCACGCCTTGGTCCTGCTGGCTGCGGATCACCCGTCCCGCCGCCTGTACGACCTTCTGGATACCCGGATACAAATAGGTGTAGTCATAGCCCGCGCCGAAAATCGCGCCCATGCGCGCTTTCATTTGCTCGTTGACCGGGTTCAGTTGCGGCAAGCCCAGTGTGGCGATAAAAGCGCCAATCAAGCGCGTGCCGGGCAAATCGATGCCTTCGCCAAACGCGCCACCCAGCACGGCAAAGCCAATGCCCCGGCTGTGCTGGGTGAACTGGTCCAGAAACCCTTGGCGTTCGGCTTCGGCCATGCCGCGTGACTGCAACCACAGCACAATCTGCGGGTGCCGCTCGGCCATCAACTGCGCCACTTGTTGCAGGTAATCAAAACTTGAGAAAAACGCCAGGTAGTTGCCCGGTTGCGTGGCAAATTGCTCGGCAATCAGCTCGACAATCGGCGCCAAGGAGGCTTGGCGATGCACAAAACGCGTGGAGATCGCATCGACGATGCGCACCTGCAGTTGCTCGGCCTGGAACGGTGATTCCACATCGACCCACGCAGTATCGGCAGGCAATCCGAGCAAGTCGGCGTAATAGTGGCGCGGGCTCAGGGTGGCGGAGAACAGCACGCTGCTGCGGGCGGCGGTCAGCCTGGGGCGGATGAATTCGGCGGGCACCACGTTGCGCAGGCACAGGGTCGAGGCGCTGCGCTTGCCGAACTGGCGCTGGCTGATATCGAAGATGAAGTGTTCATTGAACAGCTCCGCCACCTTGGCAAACTGCAACGCCTCGAAATAGAAGGTTTGCAGGTCGCCGCTGAGGGCCTCGGGGTGGTCGTTGAAGTAATCGCCCATGGCGCTGGTGCACAGGCTTAAGGCCTGCAACAGCTTGTCGGGTTTGCTGGCGTAGGCCTGGTACGGTGCGACTTGGTCCTTGTGCACGGCATTCCATTCGCGGTTCAGGCGCTGCAAAGGTTTTTTCAACGGCTCAGGCGCGCTGTCGCGCAGGGTCTTGAGGCTGTACTGATCAAGGCTGGCGCTGTACATCGAGCGGGCGCGCTCCACCAGGTTGTGGGCTTCGTCCACCAGCACGGCGGCGCGCCATTGGTTCAACTGGGCCAGGCCGAACAGCATGGCGCCGAAGTCGAAATAGTAGTTGTAGTCGGCGACCACCAGGTCGGCCCAGCGCGCCATTTCCTGGCTCAGGTAATACGGGCAGACGTCATGGGCCAACGCCACCTCGCGCAGGTTGCGCTGGTCCAACAGGCGCACCTTGGACGCCGCCACGCGTGCCGCCGGCAAGCGATCATAAAAGCCCTTGGCCAACGGGCAGGAATCACCGTGACAGGCTTTGTCCAGGTGCTCGCAGGCCTTGTCACGCGCCACCAGTTCGAGCACGCGCAGCGGCAAATCGGGGCTGCTGGTGTAGAGCACGTGCGCGGCGTCGAGGGCCAACTTGCGCCCGGGCGTCTTGGCGGTGAGGAAGAACACCTTGTCCAGCTGCTGCGGCGCCAACGCCTTGAGCAGCGGGAAGATCGTGCCGACGGTCTTGCCAATGCCGGTAGGCGCCTGGGCCATCAGGCAGCGGCCCGTGCTGACGGCCTTGTAGACCGACTCGGCCAACGCACGCTGGCCGGTGCGAAACTGCGCATGGGGAAACGCCAGCGCCCGCGCGGCGTCGTTGCGCGCCGCGCGGTGCTGCATTTCCTGGCGTGCCCAGCCGAGGAACAGCGCACATTGCTGGTTAAAGAACTGCTCAAGGTCGGCCGCTTGAAAGCGCTGGTTCAGCAAGGTTTCACCTTCGCCAACAATATCGAAGTACACCAACGCCAGGTCGATCTCTTGCAGGCCGAGTTTGTGGCACATCAGCCAGCCGTACACCTTGACCTGCGCCCAATGCAATTGGCGATGGTTGGCGGGTTGCGCGTCGAGGTCGCCGCGATAGGTTTTGACTTCTTCCAGGCGATTGCTGTCCGGATCGTAGCCGTCTGCCCTGCCCCGCACTTTGAGCTGCTGGTATTCGCCTTCCAGGGCCACTTCATTCTGGTAATGGGCACTGCGTCGTGAGGCCACCGTGCGATGGCCGATAATGCCTTCCTGGGCGCTGGGCGATGGCGTAAAGCGCAGGTCCAGGTCGCCGACCTTGGCCGTGAACTCGCACAGCGCACGCACCGCAACGCTATAGCTCAAGCGGTTTGCGCCCAGCGCACATAACAGACAGTCACCGGCATCTGGTATTCGCCGCAGAACTCCAGCCAGCGCAGTTGGTTGTCCTGCAGTCGGTCACCAGGGCCTTTGACTTCGATCATGCGGTAGGTCTTTTGCGCCGGCCAGAACTGGATCAGGTCCGGCATGCCGGCGCGGTTGGCGCGGATATCCAGCAGCAGGCGTTCAAACCAGTAACGCAGGTGTTCGGCCGGCAGGCACGTCAGGGCTTGCTCCAGCAACTCTTCGCTGAGCAGGTTCCAGAACACGAACGGCGACTGGATGCCCCATTTGTCCACGTAGCGCTGGCGGATGGTGGTTTTGTAACGCTCATCCGTAAGCTGTTCGAAGCACGCGGCGAACAACACAGCCCGACGTTGATGAAAGTCTTCGCTGTGCAGGTCCACCGGCCCGCGCTGGAACGGGTGGAAAAACGACCCTGGCAGCGGCGCGAAAATCGCCTCCCAGCACAACAGCCCGAACAGCGAATTGATCAGCCCGTTTTCGACGTAATGCACCGGCGCATCGGGCGCGCTCAGGTGCGCCTGCACGCAGGATTCCACCGACATCAGCGGCGCCTGCACCAGCGCCAGGTCCAGGCGCGAGACCTCACGTGGCTTGACCTTGGGCAGCGCCGGTTCACCGAGCTTGCGCCGCAGGCGTGGCAGCACGCGCAGCAGGTGTTGCTGTTCGGCAGCGCTTTGCGGTGCTTGCTGCGCCGCGCACGCCAGGGCCATGGCTTGAGCGTAATCCTCCTGGCGTTCGAGCACGCGAATCAACCGCGAGCGCGCGCCGGGATAGGTGCAATCACGGTAGATCTGCGCCGCCAATTCCAGCTCGGCACTGCGTTCGCAATAGTGGCCGATCTGGAACAGTAACTTGGCCCGACGTTTTTCCAGCCACGGGTTATCGGTGGCAAGCAGCACGATCTGCGCCAGTACCTCGTCCAACGCCTGGCCGGCTTCGAAGGCCTGCTGGCATTGGTGCAGGAACAGAAAACCGTGCACATCGTCACGGCTGCGCAGGCCACGGGATTCGGCGCAGAACTCGACTTTTTCGTAGGTGTAGATGCCCAGGTCAGCCAGCACGAACTCCGACCAGTCCTGGTGCAGGTTGCCGAAGAACATCAGCCGCAGGCGGTCGCACAGGTCCATCACGGTGAGGCTGTAGAGCGTGTCGCTCAGTTCGGGGCACCACTGGGCAAAGCTGCGTGACTCAGTGAACTGCGCCGCCAGCCCTTCCAGCCAGTCGGCCTTCTTGCCTTTGGGCTGGTCAATCCACGGCGCGAAGGCGGCGAGGATTTCGCCTTTTTGCAGCAGTGCGAACAGCTCATCAAAACCCAGTTGGCTCTGCTGATCCACCCAGCCCTGCTGCACCAGTGCAAGCGCCGCCGTGTGGGTGCAGCCAATTTCGAGGTAATTGAGTTTACTCGCACGAAAATGCGCGCCCTTGCGCATCACCATGCGCACCAATAACGCCTGGGACGGCTGCGGCAACCTGTCAAATTGCTGAATAAACTGCATTTCATCCGGGTCGAGCAAATCGGCATAACGCTGCCCCAGCCACAGCAGGACTTGGCGGAAGTTATGCAGGTAATACAAGGGATCGTCGAGGGGATTGGCCATGTCGCGCACTGATCAAATACTGGTTATGCATACAGAGTGCCGCCAGCGGCGGGCTGTTGCAATCAGTAATAGATAAATGGCCCACGCAACTTTTTGTATAAAAGTGATCAGATAGGACAGTTGATGGCGTAACATTTGTGGCCCGAAGCCTTAGGCGCGGGACTTTTCAGGGTTAAAGGTAAGGGTAATGAACATGAAGAATTTGGGTCTGCCGCTGGTTGCACTCACTTTTCTGCTAATGGCCGGTTGCTCCACGCAAACCGTAGTGACATTGCAAAATGGCACGCAGTATTTGACCAAGGACACCCCCAAGACCAAGACAGCCGATGGGTTCTATGAATTCACCGACATCGCCGGCAAGCACATCCGCATCAAGGCTGATGACGTTGCGACGGTACGCAGCGAAAAGTGAAAGCAATCGCCTGAACATAAAAAGCCCCGCAATGCGGGGCTTTTTGTTTGATCGTTCCCACGCTCCGCGTGGGAATGCAGCCCAGGACGCTTCGCGTCCCAAAGCGTGACGCAGAGCATGGGAACGATCAGTACCGGTAGTACGGGTGGTAATACGGGTGATAGTAGGGATGGTAGTAATACGAGTGGTAGTACGGCCGGTAGCAGCATGGGCCAGGATAGGCCGGGTACACCGCGCACCCGCCCAAGCCCAGTAGCACCAAGGCGCACAGCAGCAATCGAAGTCGGGACATGTTCGGTTCCTCACATGACGCGCGAAACAGCTCGCGGGTAGTGATTAAACGCGTGAGGCCTGCCGGACCCGTCGCAGCGTTGCGCCGCTGGTCGGTGAAGATTTATTTACCGAAGGATTTTCGCCAACCCGGCGTTCAACCGATAAGCCGCCTTCATCTTCGAAGACGGTAGAACGGAGAAAGACGGCCATGGCACTCATGTCCCGGACGGTACGCGCGCTGTTACTCATCCCCCTGAGCCTGGCGGCGCTGGCCAGCGCGCCGGCGTTTGCCGATACCATCATCATTCGTCAGCCGCCGCGGGTCATCGTGGTTGCTCCCCCGCCGCCGCCGGTTTATTACGGGCATTGGGGTTACGCCCCACGGCCTTATTACTACCCACATCATGTTTACAGCTATGGCTACGGCTACCCCCACCGGCCGTATTGGGGCGGTGGCTGGCGGGGGCAACACTGGCACTGATCAGCCGATGCTGACGCCATCCGCCCACAGGCCGCCGTGCCCGACGCCGACCAGGGTCACCGAGTCGGCGCCAAAGGTCAGCACCGTGTCTGCGCCGACCACTTTGGCATGGTCACGCAGGTCGGTGCTGCCCTCCACATTCTGGAACACCAGCTTGTCCGTGGTTTGGTAGCCAATCACCCGATCATTGCCAAAATGGCCGCTGAACAGGAAGGTGTTATGCCCGCTGTTGTCGCGGATTGTGTCATTGCCTTTGCCACCTTCGATAAAGTCTGCGCCCTTGCCGCCCTGGATCAGGTCATTGCCGTGGCTGCCGATAATGAAGGTGTTGCCCTTGTGCGGTTCGGCATTGCGGTTAAGGTCCTGCACCCAGGTAGTGGCCCGTGCCGGGTCGGACAGGTTGGCGACAATCACTGTGGAGTCGCGGGTCATCTGGTCGTAAAAGCCGGACTCGAGGATGCGCGTCATGCCGTCGCCATAACCGGTGGGCAAATGTGAGACCCAGGTCGGCAGGTTGACGATCGAAAACGGCAGGATATTCCACAACGTCGAGGCGTAGTGGTCGTTGAAGCTGACGATATTGTCGGTGGTCGACTCGTGGGGTTTGTCGTGCACGCCCAGGGACGACAGGTTGAAGGATGAGCCGTCGAGCGCGCGGAACACCGGGTCGTTTTCGTAGCCGATATTGAGCACTTTATCGCCCGCGCTCTGGGTCGGTGAGGCATAGGCCACGTAGTTGGCGTCCTTGTAGAACCCCGACCATTTGTTGTTGCTTAAATCTGCCATGCTGTTGACCGCCAGCCCGCCCAGGCTGTGGCCGCTGACCACCACGTCCTTGCCGCTCAGGCCATGGGCGCCGGCATAGTCGGCGACATTCTTGAGCAAGCCGCCAAAGGCTTCGCCCGCATAGTTCTTTGCATAATCCTTGGGGCCGAAGGCCGCCAGCAGGTCGCTGATCACGTCGCCGATGGAATCTGTGATCAAGCTTTCCCGTGGCCCCGACGTGCCACGAAAGCCGATGCCGATTTCGAGCAGTTTGCCGGCGTCATCGTACTTGCCCAGCACCTCGACCTGGGCGGTGGTGTAACCGGCTTTTTCGCCAAAGAAGGTGCCGCGCGCATCGACCTTGCCGCCATAGCCCAGGTCACTGGCGCTTATAGGCGTCCAGCCGGCTTTTTGCACCGCCTCAAGCGCGGCCTTTTCCGAGTCGGGGTTCCAGGGAATCCCCGGGATCACCCCTTGCGAATTAGTACTGCCCAGCAACGCCCCCACCAGCGTGGCCGGCAAGCCAAGCCCCAGGCCGTTGTGCTGGTAACCCACGGCAAAGCCGTTGTCCAGGTTGTGGTAGGAATACAGCGTGATCGCCATGGCATCGGCGAACAGTGTTTTGGAGCCCTCGGTGCCGAGGTTTTTATAGTCAAAGATACCCATGGTAGTGCCTCTCTGTTGTTGGATTTGTAGAGAAAGCGAAAACACGTGTGGCCCTCGTGGTGAGTGAGCCTATGTGGGAGCTGGCTTGCCTGCGATAGCCTCACCTCGGTACAACTGACCGACCGAGGTGTCTGCATCGCGGGCAAGCCCGGCTCCCACATAAGCCCAACCTCATACAAGGTGTGAAGCCTTTTAGAACGCCCAGTCGAGGCTCAACCCCACCCCGTGGACCTTGTCCTTGCTGGCCAACAGGCCGTTGTAATCAAAATTGACCCGCGCATCCTTGCTCAGCGCCAGGCTGACCCGCGCACCGACCAACGCGGCGTCGCGCACCATCGGCGCACTTTCCACTGCGAACGCAGGGCCGCCCGAAGCGAACGCCAGGTGCTGCTCGGAATCGGTGCTGCTCAGGTTGTGCTGCCAGCCCAGGGTGCCGGACACTTCCAGTTGCTGGTGATCGTTCACGTTAAAGGTCTTCAAGGCGCGCACGCCCAGGGTGCTCAGCACCACATCGCGGGTGTCGTCATGGCCTTTGAGCGCGGCGGCGTCACCCTTTTCGGTGAACCCATCAGTGTCCAGATGCACATAGGCCAGGTTGGCGAATGGCTCCAGGGCCAGCGGTTGCAGGTTGACGCGGTAAGCCGCCTCACCAAACACCTGGGTGCTGCTCGCGTCCACTTTGACCTTCTGCTTGCCGGCCACATCACCGTATTGCAGGTCACGCTTCACATCGGCGCGATGCCAGCTGTAGGTCGCCCCACCGCTCAGGCGCAAGGCACCGATTTCATGCCCGGCATAGGCACCGAAGTGGTAGCTGTCGACCGAGGCACGGGAATGGGTGTCGTTGCCCATGTTCAAGGAGGTGTCACTGTAGCCAGCGACCAAACCGATACGCGTCGAGTCATCCAGTGCGCCATCCACACCGGCGAGCATGCCGCCCAGCGACGTGGTGTAGCCCGCGGTGTCGCTGCGGCTGTCGGTCTTGCCCCACGCGCCCAAGGCCTTGACCCACACGTTGCCACGGCTGTCGATGGTTTCGCTGCTGGCGCCCATCTCGCCATTGCGCAGGCGTTCGCCAACGGCTTCGCGCACGTAACGGCTGTCGTTGATTAACGCACTTTGCAGTGCCGGGTAGATTTCGCCGGAGAGCTGCTGGAACGCGCCTTGGGCCGAGGCCGCATTGGGCGCCAGCAACAGGCTTTCATACACCGCATTGCCGGCGCCCAATTGGTCCGCCGCCGCCGCGACCGCACGCTGGTTCGGCGTGACCGCCACACTGGCGAAGCTGTTGGTGCGTGCCACGTCCAGTTGCACGCCGTTGGCGGCATAGTTCAGCGTGCCGCCGATAAACAGGTAATTCGGCAGCACCGCGCCGAAGCTGCCGGTAATACCGCCTGCGGCTTGCAGGATGTTGTACTGGCGGCCAATCAGGCTTTGCGCCTGGGCGTTGGTTAGCAGCGTCGGGCTGTTCTCCAGGGCCAGGGTCACGGTACCGCCATTGAGTGTGGCGGTGCCGCCGGCCACAATGCGGTCGCTGCTGGTGGGCGACAGCTCAACCGCGTAGGTCGAACCCGCATCAAAGGTGACATTGCCTGCCACATTCAAGGTGCCGATGGAGTTGCCCGGCGCCACGGTGCCGCCGCTTTTGGCAGTCAGCGAGCCGATACGGCCCGAGCCACCGAGCACGCCGGCCTGGCTGACGGTGACGTCGGAAGTGACCGAACCATTAATCGCCAGCAAGCCCTGGTTGACCAGGGTCGGCCCGCTGTAGGTGTTGGTGCCGCTCAGCACCAGCGTACCGATGCCCTGCTTGGTCAGGCCGCCATGGCCGGAAATGTCATTGCTCCACACATCCAGGCCGCAATGCACGTCGGTGCACAGACGCTGGGTCGGTTTACCGGCATCCACCACCGCACCAATGCCTGGCAGGTCGGCGACAAACTGGCTGCTACCATAGGCGCCGTCGATACGGAACTCAGCAGGAATATCCTCAGCGGTCACGAACATCCCTGGCCCGTTGACTGCTTTGCCCAGGTTGATCATGCCCCAGCCATACAGCGCGTCGATGCCCGGCGCGCCAAGGTCGGTGGCGGTGGTTTTGAGCACGGTGGCGACCTGCTCGCCGCTCATGTACGGGAAGCGCTCCATCAGCACCGCCGCTGCGCCGGCCACATGGGGCGCAGCCATGGAGGTGCCGTTTTTGTTGGCCCAGTCGGTGGTCAGGTTGCTCAGGTCGGTGCCGTTGATGATCGAGCTGAAAATTTTGGTACCGGGTGCCGACACACAGAAGCTCGCCGCATAACCGCAACGTGACGAGAAGGTGCTGATCACATACGGGTTGGCACTCGCGGTGTCCGGGTTTTGCTGCAAGGCGGCTACCGACAGCCAGTTCGGTGCAATTTCCGGCACAAAGTACGCAAGACCCGACATCGCGTCCGGGTTGTTGCGGTTGTAGTCGTTACCGGCGGCAAAGATGGTCAGCACGCCGCTGCGGGCGGCATCGATTGCGCCTTGGTAGGCGCCGCCGGCAAGCGTGCCGAGGATCGGCCGGATGTTGTTGAACTGCGCCTGGGCTTCATTGACCGTGAAGTTGGGGTACGCCGGATCGCGGCCGCCCTTGGCGTATTGATCGCCAATGCCGATGCCCCAGCTGTTGTTGATGATGCGTGCGCCGCTGGCCACCAGCCCATCCCAACCGGCCTTGTACACCGCGCCGTCGTTGCCGAGGATGATCCCGTCTTCCGGGCCTGGGTCGCCGTTTTCGGCGCTGAGGATCTGCGCATTGAACGCCACGCCATGCATCGGCCCGCCGTCACGGTTACCGGCGGCAATCCCGCCGACGTGGGTGCCGTGGTTACCCAGCTTGCCGTTGGAGTCCTTGGACGGCGTGCCGTCATAGCGGAACGCATCGCCGGCCTTCACCGGGATATACGGGTCGGTGTATTGGCGGATGCCCTCGGTGACAATCGTCACCACCTTGTTGGGGCTGGCGAACTCCGGGTGCTGCGCATACACCGGCTGGTCAAAGATGCCCAGCTTGACGCCTTTGCCGGTGTAGCCGGCGGCATACGCAGTGTCTGAATGGATGGCGCCCAGCCCCCAATCGGCCTTGAACTCGTTGCTGCGCCAACTGGCGGTATCGCCCAGTTTGCCGGTTTCCACATAGGGTGCGGCCTGGGCGGTCCCCAGACTTGCCAGGCAGCACAGCAACGCGCCGTATGGCACGCAGCTCAAAGCCTTGAGCGGGTAGCCCGGGCCTGTGTGAGTGGCGGTATTTAACCCTGGTTTGCGTTTGTTCACGGTGACCTTCCTTAGTTTTCTTATTGCACTTTTTTGGAAATCCAACCTGATCGTTCCCACGCTCCGCGTGGGAATGCAGCCCAGGACGCTCTGCGTCCAAAGCGTGACGCAGAGCGTCACAAGAGGCATTCCCACGCAAAGCGTGGGAACGATCATCGCTGCGGCGTGTTTAGAACTGCCAGTTCAGGCTCAGCCCCACGCCTTGGGTGTTCGCACGCCCACCCAACTGGCCGTTGTAATCCAGGTTGACCCGCGTGGCCTTGCTCAGCGCCAGGCTGGCCTGCACACCGACCAGCGCGGCATCGCGCAACAACGGCGAACTGCGCACGGCAAAGGACGGCCCGCCGGCGACAAACGCCAAGTGTTCTTCGGATTCAACCGCCGTCAGGCTGTGCTGCCAGCCCAGCGAACCGGACAGTTCCAGCTGCTGATGGTCATTCAGAGGCAGGGTTTTCAAGGCCCGCACACCGAGGGTGCTGAGCACCGCATCGCGCCGATCGCTGCCACGTTCCAGCGCCGCCGCAGCGCCTTTTTCATGAAAGGAATCACTGTCCAGGTGTACATAGGCCAGGTTGGCGAACGGCTCCAGCGCCAGCGGTTGCAGGTGAATGCGGTACGCAGCTTCAGTGAACAACTGCGCCGTGCGCGCATCCAGCTTGGTCTTTTGCTTGCCGCTGACTTCGCCGTACTGCAGGTCACGCTTTACGTCGCCGCGATGCCAGCTGTAGGCACCACCCACGCTGACGCGCCAGTCGCCCAGTTCACGCCCGGCATACGCGCCGAAGTGGTAACTGTCGATGGACGCCGACGAGTGCGTGCCACTGCCCATGTTCAGCGAACTGTCGCTGTAGCCGGCAACCACACCCACGCGGGTCTGTTCATCCAGCGCGCCGTCCACACCAGCGAGCAAACCGCCAATCGAGGTGGTCGAGCCTGCCGTTTCGCTGCGGCTGTCGGTCTTGCCCCAGGCGCCAAGGGCCTTGAGCCACAGGTTGCTTTCGCCGTTCACCGGCACATGGCGCAGGCGCTCACCTACAGCATCGCGCAGCTGCAGGCTGTCGTTGATCAGCATCGCGCCAATCGCCGGGTAGATCTCACCCGACAGTTGCTGCAAGCCCTGGCGGGCCGTGGCCACCGAGTCCGACTGCAACAGGCTTTCATACACCGGGTTGCCGGCGCCCAACTGCTCGGCCGCCGCCGCGACACTGCGCTGGTTGCGCGTGGCGGCAACGCTGGCGAACGCCGCGTTGTTGCGCCCCACATCCAACTGCACGCCGTTGGCGGCGTAATCGAGGGTGCCGCCGAGGAACAGGTAGTTCGGCAGCACCTGGCCAAACTGGCCCTGAACGCCACCCGCCGCCTGGAGGATGGTGTACTGGCGGCCGATCAGGCTTTGCACTTGGCTCTGGCTGAGCAGTGTGGGGCTGTTTTCCAGCGCCAGGGTCACGGTGCCGCCGCCCAGCACGGCTTTGCCGCCTGCGACGATGCGGTCGCTGCTGGTGGGCGTGAGTTCCACCGCATAGGTGGAGCCTGCGCCCAGGTTCACATCACCGGCCACCTGTAAGGTGCCTACCGAATTACCCGGTGCCACGGTGCCGCCGCTGTTGACGCTCAAGGCGCCGATGCGCCCGGAGCCGCCGAGGGTGCCGCTGTTGTTGACGGTCACCGCCGAGGTCAGCGAACCGTTGACTGCCAACAGGCCGCCATTGACGCTGGTCGCACCGCGATACGTGCTGTCGCCGCTGAGCACCAGGCTGCCGGCGCCGGATTTGATCAGGCTGCCTTCATGCACGCGGTTGGCTGCGGCCTGATCACGGGCAGTGCCAACGGCGTAATCGGTCTGGTCCTGCTGGCTGGCATTCGCGCCCACGCCGTTCTGCCAACCCTTGTCGATCAGGGTTTGCTGCCAGGCACTGTGCTCGGCGCGGTCTTCGGCCTGGCGTTGAACCAACGCTTGGTCGGAGATGCCGTTGCTCCACACATCGCCCTGCCCGGCCGCGAGGTTGACGTTCATGTTGCCAAGCAATTGCCCCGGGCCATGCATCGCTCGGCCAAGGTCCGGCACGCCCCAGCCGACGATGGTATTCGGTGCTTGAGTGACAGAGCCATCGAGTTGCGTGGCAGTGGTCAACAGTACCTGCAACGCCTGCTCATTGGTCATGTACGGGTAGCGCTCCATCACCAGCGCCAGCGCGCCGGTGGCATGCGGTGCCGACATCGAGGTGCCGGACTTGACCCCATAACCGCCATCGGGAATGGTGCTGTTGATCAGCGCGCCAGGCGTAGAGATGCACCAATATTTGGCGATTCCGCATTTGTTGTATTTCTGGTTATTGGCTTTATCCAGGCCGGACACCGCCAGCCAGTGGCCTTCCAGTTCCGGCTGGAAATACGGCAAGGCCGAGCGCACGCTGGCATTCGCATACCCGCTGTTGCCGGCGCTGAACACGTTGATCACCCCGGCCTTGGCCACATCCGCCGCGGCATCCAGCCAGGTGCCCTGGTTGTAATGCTGGGCATAGGCGGCGTGCAGGTCGCCGAGGGTCTGGTAGCTGACATCCTTGGGCTGGCTGCCCCAGCTGTTGTTGATGGCGCGCACGCCGGAATCCACCAGCGCGGTGTACACCGCCTTGAAATACTTGGAGTCCGGGGTCGGGCCAAACAGGAAGCTGTCGTTGGCGTTGGTGTTGCCCACGTAGATTTGCGCGTTGTAGGCCACACCGTGCATGCCCACGCCATCACGGGCTGCGCCCATGGTGCCGGTGACATGGGTGCCGTGGGAATCATTGTTGGGGTTGAGTGCGCCGGTGGTGCTGAACGGCTTGCCATCGACGTAGGTGCCGCTGGCGGTGACAGCGTGGTAGCGGTCTTTGGAAGCTTCAGGGTGGTTGGGGTCAAAACCCGAATCCAGCGCGCCGACTTTGACGCCGTTGCCGGTGATACCGGCCGCATAGGCTTCATCCGCCTTCATGCGCCCCAGGCCCCAGTCGCTCTGGAATTCGGCGGAGCGCCAACTGCCGGGGTTACCCGCTTGGCCGTTTTCGGTATAGGCCGCCTGTGCCGCAACGGACAACAGGAGTAACGAGCCTGCGGTAAACGGTTTGAAACGTGGTGAATGGGTGATCATCTAACCCCTCCTTATTCTTCTTATGGATGCTCATTTCACCGGGCCGAAAGCCTCATCGACTTTCGCCAGGTCGGTGTCGCGCAAGTTGCCCGCGTAGTAGTGCAATTTGGTCCAGGCCATCAGGTAGTCGTAGCGGGCCTGGGCCAGGTCGCGACGGGTGCTGTACAGCTGCTGCTCGGCGTTCAGTGCGTCGAGGTTGACCCGCTCGCCACCGAGGATGCTTTGCTTGGTCGACACCACCAGCGCTTCGGCCGAGGTCAGGGCCTTTTGGTACGCACGCAATTTGCTCACCCCCGACAGGCACGCACTGAACTGGCGGCGCAGTTCGATCAGGGTTTCGCGAGTCTTGCCTTCCAGTTCGTACTCGGCCTGCTCCATGCCGCGGCTGGCTTGGCGAGTGGAGGCGGAGATCCCGCCACCGGCATACAGCGGCAGGCTGACTTCAACGCCGATGGTGTTGGTGTCGTAGCGCTGGTTGTAGGTGTTGCCGCTGTCGGACTCCTGTTTGCGCGAGCTGGCATACGCGGTGATCTTGGGCAAATGCCCGGCGCGGTTGCGCTCCACTTCATAACGCGCGACTTCCACGGCCTGGCGCTGGGACGCCAGCGTGGGGTTATTGCTCAGCGCCAGTTCATGCCAGGTGTCGTAGTTGGCCGGGGTCAGGGTGAAGGCAGCAAAGCTCTGGTTCAGCGGCGCCAGGTCGTGGATGTCGACGCTTTGTACGCCGATCAACGCCCCCAGCTCGCGCAACGACGCGTCCTGCTCGTCCAGCGCCTGGATCTCTTCGGCGGTAGCCAGCTCATAGCGCGACTCGGCTTCGAGAATGTCGGTGCGTGTGCCTTCGCCCTGTTGGAACAGGTGCTGGTTCTGCTGGAACTGCTGCTCGTAGGCCTTTTTCTTGGCGCGGGCGATGTCGATCTGGTCCTGGGCAAACAGCGCCTGGGTGTAATAGCTCAGCACCCGCACCAGCAGCGCCTGGCTCTTGTCGCGAAAGCTTTCATCGGCGAACAGCGCCTGGGCCACGCCCTTGCGATAGTTGGCATAGGCTTCGTAGTCGAACAACGGCTGTTGCAAGCTGAAGGTCGAGCCATAGCTGTTGTAGTTGCGGTCGTCGCGATAACTGCCGCCGCGCCCGTCCGGCAGGTGCGCCTCGGAGTTGTTGCGGCCCTTGTTGTAGTTGTACGACAGCCGCGGCAGCAGCCCGGCACGGCCAATGGTGCGGTTTTCCAGGCCCGCGTCGCGTTCCTTGATGGCGCCCAGAAACACCGGATCGTTACGCAATGCCTGCTCGTACACATCAAACGGCCCCATGGCTGCCTGGGAAACGCCGCACACCAACATCAACGAAATGAACACAACGCGCATGCTCATTCCTCAGTCAACGCAGAACCGGCGCGATCGAGCAGCGGTTTGAACAGGTAGTTGAGCAAGGAGCGTTCGCCGGTGCGTACAAACATCTCGGCGGGCATGCCCGGTTTGATCACCAGGCCGTGGAGTTTTTCCAATGCAGCCTCGCTGACCGTGGTGCGCAGCACGTAGTAAGGCTGGCCGGTCTTTTCATCGAGCATCTGGTCGGCCGAGATCAGGCTGACTTCGCCCGGTACACGCGGGGTGCGGCTCTGGTTGAAGGCGGTAAACAGAATGTCGACGGGTAAGTGCGTACCCACCTTGTCGACCAGGTGCACCGGCAAATGCCCTTCCACTTCCAGCCGCGTGCCTTGTGGCACGATCTCCAGCAGAGTCTCACCGGCGCGCACCACGGCGCCCTCGGTGTGCACACTGAGGTTGACTGCAATGCCATCGGCTGGCGCATTGATCTCGCTGTGCTGCAAATCAAAGCCCGCCGAGGTCAGTTGCTGCTCCAGGGTCAGGCTGCGCAGTTGCGCGTCGGCCAGTTGGCTGCGCACCTCTTTTTGATATTCCTCACTGTGCTGCTGCAATTTGAGGCGTGATTCGAGAATGCCCTGCTCCACGCGGCCACTTTCGCCAGTGTTTTGCGCCAGGTCCTGTTGCACCTGGGACAGTTGGCGCTGGTAGTCCAGCAAGCGGTTGCGCGGGATATAGCCGTTGTCGGCCAGGGGTTGCAGGTTGGCCAGTTGGTCGCGCAGGGATTGCGCCTGGGCAGACAGGTCGGTACGGGCGCGGCGCATGCCGCTCAGTTGCGAGGTGGCACCGTCGATGTTGGCGCGAATACCGGCTTGTTCACGGGCAAAGGCTTCACGGCGGCTGCTGAACAGCTGGCGTTGGCCTTCCAGCACCAGGGCCAGGGCCGGGTCGGGGTTGGCGCTCAGCTCAGCGGGAAAGGTAATCGCCGCTTGGTTGTCACGCTCGCTCTGCCAGCGTGCCACGCTGGCCCAGGCCATGCGGTACTGGGCTTGCAGCGACTGCACGTCGGCCTGGTTCTGGGTCTGGTCGAGGCGAAACAGCGGCTGGCCCTGTTTGACCAACTCGCCCTCCTTCACCAGGATCCGGCTGACCACCCCAGGGCTGAAGGTTTGCACGGCCTTGCGCTTGCCCGAGACCACCACCGTGCCTTGCACCGGGATGCCCTGGTCCAAGGGCGCGAGGCTGGCCCAAAGGAAAAACCCACCGGCGCCGACAATCGTCAACCACCAGCCCATCTTTACGAAAAAACCGGCATCACGTTCTTTAAAGCGGGGCTCTACAGTAAGGCTGCTCATGCGCCTGGATTCCTTCCGGTCTGGTACTGACGGCTAAGGCTCACACCGGCCTTTTCCCGTGGCGCTTCCTGCTGTTGCTGGCCCGACAACGCGCGCAGCACTTCCTGGCTGGGGCCGAAGGCCTGCAATTGGCCTTCACTGAGCACCAGCAACTTGTCGGCCTGGGCCAACGCCGAGGAGCGGTGGGTGACCAGCACCACGCTGCTGCCCTGGGCTTTCATCTGCACGATGGCACTGGCCAGGGCGGCCTCGCCCACGGTGTCGAGGTTGGAGTTGGGTTCATCCAGCACGATCAAACGCGGCGCGCCATACAGCGCACGCGCCAGGGCTACCCGCTGCTTCTGGCCGCCGGAGAGGCCGCCACCGTTGTCGCCCAACACGGTGTCGTAGCCTTGCGGCAGACGCAGGATCAGCTCATGCACACCGGCCTGTTGCGCGGCTTTCACCACCCGCTCCGGGTCGGCATCACAAAAGCGCGCAATGTTGTCGGCGATGCTGCCGCTGAACAGTTCGATGTCCTGGGGCAAGTAGCCGATATGCGGGCCGAGATCGTCGCGGTTCCAGCGATGGATATCCGCGCCGTCCAGGCGCACGGTGCCGGCCAGGGTTGGCCACACGCCAACCAGCACGCGGGCCAGGGTCGATTTGCCCGAACCCGAAGCACCGAGCACGCCCAGCACTTCACCGGCGCCGAGGTTGAAACTGACCTGTTGCAAGGTCGCCACACGCCGCCCCGGCGGGCCGGCGCTGACGTGTTCGAAACTCACCTGGCCCTTGGGCGCCGGCAACGCCATTTGCTCGGCTTCGGGTGGGAATTCACGCAGCAGGTCGTCAAGGCGTTGGTAAGCCAGCTTGGCCGAACTCCACTGCTTCCACACCGCAATCAATTGGTCGATAGGGCTAAGCACACGGCCCATCAGGATGGACCCGGCGATCATCATCCCGGCGGTCATCTCGCCCTTGATCACCAAAAAGGCGCCCAGGCCCAGCACCAAGGATTGCAGGCACAGGCGCAGGGATTTGCTCAGCGAGGTAATCACCGAGCCGGTGTCGCTGGCCCGGTTCTGAAACCCGAGGAACTGCGAATGCACGGCGAACCAGCGTTTACGCAACGCGCCGAGCATGCCCATGGCCTGAATGGTCTCGGCGTTGTGCAGGTGGCTGGTAGCCAGCTGGGTTGATTGTTGGGAAAAAACACCCGCCTCGCCCAGTGGTTTTTTGGTCAGGTATTCATTCAGGCACGCCAGCGCGATCAACAACACAGCGCCCGCCGTGGCCAACACGCCCAGCCACACGTTGAACAGGAAAATCACAAACAGGTAGATGGGAAACCACGGCGCATCGAAGAACGCGAACAACGCAGGCCCGGTGATGAATTGGCGAATCACGGTCAAATCGCCCAGCGATTGCCCGGCATGCCCCTGCCCGCGTTGCAGGTTGCGTTCAAACGCGGCTTTGTACACGCGCAAGTTGAAGCGCCGCTCCAACTGGCTGCCGATGCGAATCACGACAAAACTGCGCAGCACTTCCAGCGTGCCGATGAAGACAAAGAAACCCACGACCATCAGCGTCAACATCACCAGGGTGGTTTCATTCTGGGAGGACAACACACGGTCGTACACTTGCAGCATGTAAATCGACGGCACCAGCATCAACAGGTTAATCAAGGCGGTAAAGCAGCCGATGCTGATCAAAATACCCTTGTATTCACCCAGCGCCCTAAATAAGGGCGCAACCACATTGGACTTCGCCATAGTGTCTGTTCTTCCCCGAAGCCAATGACGCGCAATAGTTGCCCGTGCCCTGAAGTGGGCGGCCAACTATTAAACTCTTGTTATAAGCTTATAACTTTTTAATTAGGGTGTTCGTTGCAGCACAACTTCCGGTATTGAAGGCGTGCGCCCTTTGTATTCACCGTCTTTCTCGCGATTCAAATGAATAATCCCGCTGCCCTCTGCATTAAACAGCCAGATACCGTCCGGGGTCGGCAACCAAGTCAGGGGCTTTTCCCTCAGCCATAGCTCGGCGCAGGCGACATCACCGGCCACGGCGTTGGGCTCATCCAACAGGTCGAGTGCACACACCTGGTCCTGTTGCTGCAATTGCCAATGGCCGGCCAATTGCGCGGTGGTGGGTAAAACCAGACTGCTCGCCATGACGTGGGCTCCTGCCGAAACGAACAACACCTGTGAAGCACAGGCGATCAAATGGGAAAAACGCGGCATCTGCTGCTCCATCCTGAGAGCGCGGCGCCGGGGCGCCGCGCGCTTTACATCAGGCTACGATGTCGCTGGCGACTGCCTGGCCGACGGTGGTGACGAGGAAGTCCGCCACGCCGTGCCCGGAGAAGTCCACCGCCAAGGTGCCCAGGTTGGTACCCGAGGCATAGCTCAGTACAGCATCGCCGGCATGCCCGGTGAATGCATTGACGAAGCTCAAGCCTGCACCTTTGGTGATGCCGGACAGGTCGATCTTGTCCGAACCGGAGGTGAAGTCAAAGATCTTGTCCGCCGCACCCGGCTTGGAGTCGGAACTGGCACCGTACACGAAGGTGTCATTGCCGGCGCCGCCCCATAGTTGGTCCGCACCGCCACCGCCGTAGATGATGTCGTTGCCGGCACCGCCTTTGATGATGTTGGCGGCGTTGTTGCCGATGATCAGGTCATTGCCCGAACCGCCGAACGCGTTCTCGATGGTAACGCCCTTGGCGATGGACACGTTGCCCACCAGGCCGCCAACATCGGAGAACGAGGCCTCATTGAGGTTGATCTTCTGGTTTTGGGTGAAACCGGAGAAGTCCAGGGTGTCGTTGCCGCCACCGTCCCATACCGAAAACACCAGCTTGTCGGCATTGGACGTGGCGCTGAGGAAGTCACGCCCGGTGTTGGAGTTGAAACCGTAGGTGGTGTCGCCGGCGCGGGTGGCGTAGTTGGCGCCGTAGAGCTTCTGGATCGCGGCAATGTCGTCGATCAGCGGGCCGGACGAATAGGCTTCGACCCCGCCTTTACTGAAGTTCTGGTTGGTGTTGCTCTCGCTCCAGTAACTCATGACGCTGTAGCCACGCGTGTCCTGTCCATAGTCCGCGTCTTTGTACGAAGGGTTGCCGGTCCCGGCGTTGTAGTCGCCAGGGTGATCCAGGCCCAGGGTGTGCCCGATTTCGTGGGTCAGGGTCTGCCGGCCATAGTTGTTCAGGTCCGGGGTCTTGTTCGGTGTGTAACTGTTGTTGGTCAGGTACCAGGAAGTACCGTCCAGCCCGCTCTCGTTGTACTTGGCATTGGTGCCAGGCAGGTAAGCGAAGGCCGCTGCGCCATCCTGGCCGCTGCTGTAGTTGCCAAAGGTCATGTGGAAGTCACCGCCCGAGGATTTCTCGGTGAAGGTGACGTTGGCCACATCCGCCCAGGATTGCATGGCCAATGCGGCCTGTGCTTTCTGCTGGGTGTTGAACTGGCTGAACCCGGAGATGCCATGTTTGTTCATGGTGGCCGAGGAAGCCGAGGTCAGGAAGGTGTAGGTGAGGTCGATCTTGCCGTTGCCATCAATGTCCCGATACGCAGCATTCTCGCGCAACAGGTGGTCGGCGGCCTGGTCCACTGTGAACGAGGGCTTTCCATTGACCGTGAGGTTACCGCCACGGTCATACAGATGGCTGAAGCTATCGATTTGCGAGTAAGCAGTGCTGGCTTGCGCGGCAGATACAATAGCTTTGTCTTTTACTTTTGACATAAACGTACTTCCTTGTTTGCAAGTGCATCAGTCTTTGTTCGATAGGAACCTCGCGGGCGAGGATCGTCCTATCACTCGCCTCTTTTGAAGGCGTATCGAAACTGACACAACTTGAAATCTTTCGTCTACAAATATTTCCGCAACAAAAATGTGACGTAGATTCAACTTAAGGAAGTCGCACACAGCGTTTGCTGGGGGTAATTGCGCTAGCGCCGCAAATCGCCGCCGACTGTTATTTAAATATTAAATAGCGGTAAAGCCGCTCTTGCTGAGCGGCCCTCTTTAATAATGGATCCAATATATTGACACGGTGTCATAGTTCAATATTAAAAAGCCACCACCCGCACTATTAAAGTGCGTGCCCCCCATTACCGGGACAGACTCCAGCCGCACTTGTTTAACGCGCCGATTAATACTTCGTCGGCAAGTCCGGGCACCGTGATGCCGTCTTCCGTCGTCATGTCCTCGCCCGCCAGGATCGCGTTGATAATCGCCTCCTCCACCGCCTCTGCGGCGGCACTGAACAAGGGCGAAATATGGTCGTTGTTGACCATGCGCAATACGCTGCTGAGTGCCAGGTCCTTGCGCCCGTAATCTGCCGGTGGCAGGCCGTGATTGCCGGTGGCGAAGGCCAGGAACAGGTCGCCACTGGAATCCTCGGTACCGCCGCCCGTGCGCGCGATACCGATGGAGGCGCGTTGCGCCAGGCGCTGGCATTGATGGGGCAGCAACGGCGCGTCGGTGGCGATGATCACCACGATCGAACCCATGCCCGGCGTGCCGCGCTCGGCGAAGGGTGATGGAATGTCCATCAACTGGCGCCCGACCGGGTAGCCATCCACGCGCAGCTCCTGGCGCTTGCCATGGTTGGCCTGCACCAGCACGCCGACGGTCCAACCGCCCTGCTCCTCTGGCACACGCCGGGATGCCGTGCCGATGCCGCCCTTGAACTCATGGCAGATCATGCCGGTGCCGCCGCCGACGGCGCCCTCTTGCACCGGGCCGCCCTCGGCCGCGTCCAGCGCCTGGCGCACATGTTCAGGCTTGACGTGCTGGCCCCAGATATCGTTGAGCAGGCCGTCGTAGGTTTCCATCACCACCGGCATGCACCAGTACACCGCCGGGTCCGCCAGGCGCTCGCGCTCCAGGGCAATCAGGCTGTCACGCACAATCCCGATGCTGTGGGTGTTGGTGATAGCGATGGGTGTGGTCAGCAGCCCCGCTTCGCTGATCCACTCAAGGCCGGTGGCGTCGCCATTGCCGTTGAGCACGTGGTAGCCGGCGAAACACGGTTGCTGTCGCGCCTCCCCGGCGCGCGGCTGGATCACGCTGACGCCGGTGCGCACCTGCTTGCCGTCGATGCTGGTCTTGAGCGTGGCGTGCCCCACCCGGACACCGGGAACATCGGTGATGGCATTCAATTTGCCGGGCGTGCCCAGCCCCAACGTAATGCCCAGTTGACGTGCTCGCATACCCACTCCTTACAATTTCTGAAACGCCGGACTCGTCCGGCCAGTGATGCAATACAAAATCACCGACAAGGCCAGCAAGCCGATGATGATCATGATGTCGCGCACCGACGCCGCGGCGATCAGGGTCACCAGCAGGTAACCGGCGCCCAGTACCGCCAGCACTGCCGGCAGCGGCCATAACGGCATGCGATAAGGGTGCTCGCGATCACGCAGCAGCACCCGGCTCATCAGCGCGCTCAACGCCACCACCAGGTACACCAGGATGATCAGCAATACACTGAAGGACGTCAGGTCCGCCAGGTTCGAGCTGAAACTCAACAGCGCCGAAGGCACCGCCAGGAACAGCGTCGCCAGCCATGGGGAATCCCAGCGCGGGTGAATACGCGTGAACAGCGCGTTGATGCGCGGCGTCCACAGCGCATCGCGGCCGCTGCTGAACACCACTCGACCAATCTGGATGACGATGGCGACAATCGCGTTGAACACCGACAGGAAGATCCCGGCACTGACCAGGCGTGACAGGGTTTCATTGCCGTGGCTGGTCAGCAGATAGCCAATCGGGTCAGGGCTGCTGATCATCGCGCTCAGCGACGGCGCGCCGATCAGCAGTGCCGTGATCGGCACCAGCTCGATCACCACCACCAACCCCAGCGACCACAGCACCGCTTTGTGCACGCCTTTGCCACCGCACTTCATGTCTTCGGCCAGCAATACCGCAGGACCATACCCATTGAACGAGAACAGGCCGATGCCGACGGCGCCAATTACCAGGGCCCAGGGCGCCAGGTGCAGCACGCCGTTTTCGACGATCTGCGGCTGGAACAGCACGCTGGCGGGCTGCACGGGATGACCAAAGCCGATGAACACGATCACCAGCAACGCCGCCACTTCCAACAGCAGGCAGGTGCCGGTAATCCAGGCATTGAGCTTGATATTGAGGATGCCCAGGGCGTAGCTGCACACCACGATCACCAGGGCGACGGTTTGCGAGTCGAATTTTGTGCCCAGGGCGTTATTCAGGTACGTCGCGGCCCCTGTGGCCAAGACCGGCGGGATAAACAACAGCATCACCAGCACCGTCAGAAACGTCGCATAACCGGCCATGCCGCCAAACACTCGCTTGGCATACACATATTCACCACCGGCGCTGTTATGGGCGCGACCGAGTTCGGCGTAACAGAAGGCGAACATCAGCGCGAGCAAGGCCGCCATCACAAACGCCATGAACACACCACTGCCCGCCTGCTGGATGGCAAACGGCGCAATCACGAATACGGAGCTGGCCGGCGTTACCGCCGAAACCGTGATGGCCACCACATCGAAAACACTCAGCGTTGGCTTGAGCACGCCGTCTGGCGCGGGGGAAGCACTCATATCGTTATCCTCTGTCGTTATTTTTGGTAGGAGGCAGAAACGAAAAAAGTCGGGCGGTTGCGAGATATGTTTCTCGCTGGATGACGGCAAAGTAAACGCTGTGTTTATGCGGGCCAATTCCCCTATTGGCGTACTCCCCTTGACGATACTCGGCAAAAGCCGAACCCTTGGCTGATCTATTGAGGGCTGGAGCCGTGTTTATGAGCCTGTTCAGAGAGGTCGGCATGCACGCAGGCCTGGGCCGCACCGTCGCACACCTGGGCACCGAGCACTTCTGGAAGCAGTTGGTGCTGTTGCTGCACCAATGCCTGCCGTTCGATAACGCCCTGGCGATTTTTTACCCCCTCGATGGCCCGCCCGTGGCCCTGGAAGAATACGACGCCCAGCCCAGCAGCAAACCGGCCTCGATGCTGGTGTACCTCAATGGCCTGTACCTGATCGACCCGTTTTACCAGGCTTACCGCGAAGGTTATGCCAGCGGCGTGTATCGCCTGGAGGAAGTGGCACCGGACCATTTTCGCCAGAGTGAATACTTCCTCAACTACTTCCACGACAACGTGTTGGAAGACGAGGTGCAATTCATTCTGCAGTTACCCGGTACAGGCACGCTGTCTTTGTCGCTGGGCATGCAGCGACGCTTCAACTTTGAAGAGACCGGGTTGATGACCACACTGGCGGCCTGGGTGCTGCCGTTGATGCAGCAGCACTGGCAGCAAAGCACCCAGCGTGCGCCGGCGATGGACACGCAGATTCGCGATGCGCTGAGCCATTTTGGCAGCGGTGTACTGTCGGAGCGCGAGCTGGAAGTGGCGCGCCTGGTGCTGCGTGGGTTCTCGTCCAAGGCCATGGCCGAGCGTTTGAAAATCTCGCCGGACACGGTCAAGGTGCATCGGCGGCACCTGTACGCAAAGCTGGATATTTCGTCGCAGCCGGAGCTGTTTTCGTTGTTTATCCAGTCGTTGGGGCATGATCTGGAAAATCCCTGAAAACCGGCATTGCACAGTCAAAATGTGGGAGCGGGCTTGCCCGCGATAGCGGTGTGTCAGTCACCCACTAGCCGACGGACAGGTCGCAATCGCAGGCAAGCCAGCTCCCACAGGGGCTCGGTGTAACCCCTAGCGTCCGGTACGAATGGTGTTCCACACCCGCGTGCGAATCCGGTCGATGTTCAGCGGCATTGCTTCCAGGGCGAACAACTTGCCCATCATTTCCGGGCTTGGGTACACCTTGGTGTCGGCCTTGATTGCAGGGTCTACAAGGCTGTCAGCCGCCGCGTTGCCGTTGGCGTAGTGCACGTAGTTGGTGATGCTTGCCATCACCTCCGGGCGCAGCAGGTAGTTCATGAACGCGTAACCGGCTTTTTCATCCGGGGCGTCGGCGGGCATGGCGACCATATCGAACCAGATCGCGGCGCCTTCCTTGGGAATGTTGTAGCCGATATTCACACCGTTCCTGGCTTCCTTGGCGCGGCTTTCGGCCTGCAGGATGTCGCCGGAGAAGCCGACAGCCACGCAGATGTCGCCATTGGCCAGGTCGGCGGTGTACTTCGAGGAATGGAAGTAGGCCACATACGGACGCACTTTCATCAACAGGCCTTCAGCCTTTTTGTAGTCCTCGGCCTTCTTGCTGTGGGGCGGCAGGCCCAGATAATTAAGCGCCGCCGGCAGCAGTTCCGGGCCGTTGTCGAGAATCGCCACGCCACATTTTTGCAGCTTGGCCATGTTCTCGGGTTTGAAGATCAAGTCCCAGGAATCCACCGGCGCGTTGTCGCCGAGCACCGCCTTGACCTTGTCGATGTTGTAGCCGATGCCGGTGCTGCCCCACAGGTACGGGAAACCATGCTCGTTGCCCGGGTCGTTGTTTTGCAGAGCCTTGAGCAGCACCGGGTTGAGGTTTTTCCAGTTGGGCAGCTGGCTCTTGTCGAGTTTTTTAAGGGCGCCGCCCTGGATCTGCCGAGCCATGAAGTGGTTGGACGGAAACACCACGTCATAGCCGGATTTGCCGGTCATCAACTTGCCGTCGAGGGTTTCGTTGCTGTCGTATACGTCGTAGGTAAAACCGATGCCGGTTTCTTTCTGGAAGTTCTTGGTGGTGTCCGGCGCGATGTAGTCCGACCAGTTGTAGATCTTCACCGTCTCGGCGGCCTGACTGATAGAGGCCACCAACATCATGGGCAACAGGGCAATGGCTTTCATGGTTCGATTTCCTGGCGGTTTTAGGGCTGTTTTTATGGCAGGCGATCAAGGATCAAAGCGTTACAGAATCAACACGTAGGTCTTGCGCACGGTCTCGTGGATGTCCCAGATACCGGTGCTGTTGGCCGGCAACATCAGTGCATCGCCGGCTTGTAGGTGAACGACTTCACCGTTGTCGGGGGTGAAGGTGCAGCGGCCCTGGATAAAGTGGCAAAACTCCTGGGATTTGATCTGCCGACGCCAGCGGCCTGGGGTGCATTCCCAAATGCCGGTTTCGACGCCATCGTTGCGCTCCACGCTCAAGGTCGAGGCTACGGCGATAGGCTCGCCCAAGGGCACGGCCACCGGTGACGAGTCCGGCAGGTGGGCGTTCAGCGCGTCTTTGAAGTGAGTGATGCTCATGGGTTTTCCCGTGTGAGTGAAACGTCTCAGTGCATGAAACCTTCCATGAACCCGGCCACGCCGGTCGCCAATTTGCGCCGCCACGGCGCGCTGTTGGGGTTGGCCAGCACCTGGTCTTCATGGACAAAACTGCGAATGATCGCGTTGTAACCCAGCCAGCGGCAGGGTTCGGGCTCCCAGGCCTTGAGCGCGTCCAGGCCACGCTCGCGAATCACCCAGGGCTGGGTGGTCAGCGGCGTATCGAGGCCCAGAATCATATCGGCCAGGGTGCGGCCTCCGAGGTTGGTGGCACCTACGCCCTCCCCGCCATAACCACCGGACAGCGCGATGCCGGTGGTGTGATCGCAGAGCATGTGCGGCCGGAAGTTGCGCGACATGCCGAGGTTGCCGCCCCAGGAGTGGGTAATCCTGACGTGTTTGAGCTGTGGGAAGAGTTCGCTGAACAGGTAGCGGCGCAGCTCCACTTCGCTGGTGGTCAGGTCGAAGTTGTGGCGCAGCTTGCCGGCAAACTGATAGCCGCCACGGGCGCCGAATATCAGGCGGTCATCCGCCGAACGCTGGCCGTAGGTGACCTGGCGGCTGCTTTCGCCAAAGGCCTGGCCTCGGCTCAAGCCAATTTCATCCCAGGTGCTGGCCGGCAACGGCTCAGTGGCGACCATCAGGCTTTGCACCGGTAACTGATAGCGCCCCAGCGGCGGCAACGTGGTGGCGTAACCCTCAACCGCCGGCACTACCCACGCGGCGCGCACGCTGGCATTGGCCGTGCGCACGCTGCCGGACTGCCAATGGGTGACCGGGCTGTTTTCATAGATCGTCACGCCCATGCTCTCCACCACCCGCGCCAGGCCGCGTACCAGTTTGGCGGGGTTGATGGTTGCGACATGGGGCGCATAGATACCGCCATACGGCTTGGCGATGCGGATATGCTCGGCCAGCTGTTGCGGGCTCAGCCAGCGGTAGTCCGCTTCGGTGAGGCCCTGGGCGTGGAGCGTGTCCAGGTAACGGCGCAGGCTGCCTTCCTGCTCCGGGTAGCGCGCCGCGCAGTACAGCACGCCGCCTTTGCGGTAGTCGCAGTCGATGCCTTCACGGGCCAGCACTTGGGCAACCTCGTCGGGGATGCCATGCAACAGGTCAAACGAGGCGCGCCGTTGTTGCGCTGACAGGCCGGCCAGCAGGCGGTCTTCGCCCAACAGGTTGCCCATCAGCCAGCCGCCATTGCGGCCAGACGCACCGAAGCCTGCTGTCTGCGCTTCGATAATCGCAATCTTCAGCTCCGGGGCCTGGCGCTTGAGGTAGTAGGCGGTCCACAACCCGGTGTAGCCGGCGCCGATAATCGCCACATTGACGTCCAGGTCGTGCGCAAGGGACGGCCGCGCCACCAGCGGGTCGTCCAACTGGTCCATCCATAAACTGATGTTGCGCCATGCCGGCATGCCAAGCTCCCCAACCTCATTTCGATAGGCTGGATCCTAGAGCGCGGCGTTATGGGCTGTCTTGCGCGCGTGCACGCAGAGAAATTTGTTTGACGTAGGCCTTGGGCGATTGCCCGGTGTGCTGGCGGAACGCGCTGTAGAACGCCGACAGCGAATTAAAACCGGCGGCAAAGGCCAGGTCATCGACCTTTATCGGCGGCACAGCCTTGTCCAGCGCAGCCAGCAGGTGTTGGAGCCGGGCCTGGTTGACGTAACGGTAGAAGCTCTGCCCCAGCACCTGGTTAAGCAGGTAGGAAATCTGGTTGCGGCTGTAGCCACACTCATTGGCCACACGTTGCAGGTCCAGCTCCGGGTCGAGATAGGGTTGCTTGAGTTCGAAGTACTGCTGCAGATCTTTGGCCATATGCCCCAATTGTTGGGGCGACAGGCCCAGGCGGCTGACTGTCGGGCGCAGGGTTTGGGTCGGCTGCTCATGCACCAGGGAGGCGTACTCGTTGACGCGCCAGATCAACCCATCGCGCACGGTAATCGCCTCACTGGTGCGAAATGACACCAGGCCCTGGCCGCCGCGCAGCGTAATGCGGTACTGGATAAACGCGGTATCGCCGTCGGCGCGAATACGGTCGATGTGCTCAATCGCCTCGTCGGCGCCACGCGGCATGCTGGCTTGCAGGTACTCGCGCAACTCGGCCTGACCCACCACGCGGTTTTGGAAAAAGTCGTGGTACTGAATGTCGGGGTGGTAGTAGGACATCACGCCATCCAGGTCGCGATGGCGCCAGCACAGGTGATGGCGCAACACCAGATCGCCGGTGGCTTGGGTTTGTTCGTACTCTTCACTCAAGACGGGCTGCATGGAAGGCTCTGCGGCGGGAATGCCTGGGAGATTGCCGAATTTGCCGGCGGCATTCAATGGTCAATTGGAACTTCTGACTAATGGCCTTTTGCCTGGTTTTGAGTAAGAAATGATCCACGTCATATGATCGCTAAAGAACTGCCGAACGGCCCCTAAAAAGTCACCGCGCGCTTGCGAACGAATGCTATTTTGAAGGTCTTGATGCCACGACCAGTGAAGGCCATGGCCCCCTGCCGCGAGCTAAAGGAAGCGCTCAATGAACAAGGTGGGCAACATGAACAAAGTGACATTTCCCAACGCCTGCCAGCTGATGCGCTGGCATTTTCATCCGATGGGCTTCGAGGGGAGTATGGACGCCCCCGGCAGTATGGTTGCGCGCCTGTTCGACCGGGCCAGCGGCGAGACGTTGATCGCGATTGCCGGCATTCCTTGCGCCACGGTGATGAATGCGGCCGATGTGGAGCGCATCATCGAAGCGGTGGAGGATGAGCTGGAGTGTTTTGTGCCGCCGCTGTCGTTGCGGGCGTGAACCCGATTTAACAGGTAAATCTTAACCAATATGGGAGCGGGCTTGCCCGCGATGGCGGAGTGTCAGTTTGCAAGGTTGCCAACTGATCTACTGCTATCGCGGGCAAGCCCGCCCACACATTGGGTACTGTGTTTAGCTGCTAGCTGCGTCGGTCATCAAAAAACGCCTTGCGCCCATCAACCCGCTCCGAAGCCCTTGGCACGTTCACGCCCTGGCCTTCCGGCTTCTCCACATACCAATAGCAATGGCTCACCGCCCGGGTAATGCCAACATACGCCAGGCGCAGCACTTCGTCTTTCTGCGCGCTGTCGTAGGGCTCGCTGTCGCCGTCCTTGCCCAGGCCCGCCATGCGGTAAACCTGGTTTTTGTAAGGCGAGCTGGTGACGTGCTGGCAATCCCCGAGCAGGAATACCGCGTCTGCTTGCAGGCCCTTGGCACTGTGATAAGTCAGCTGTTTGAGTCGGCGATCCTGTGGCTGCAAGCTAGAATCCACATTAACTACAGATTGAATATGCTCCTGTATCAATAACTTATCGCTACTTTTTCGATAAAGCATTAGCACTGTATTACCGCGCTGATAGTGCTCCAGCAACTGCCGCCCCAGTGCGGCGTCGTCCCGTTCCAGCACCACGACGGGCACCAAAGCCTTGGGCTCGCCACTGGCCTTGGCCTTCTTGCCAGGGATCGCCGGGGCTGCGCGCACCACATGTTCGGCGGCGTCGATGATGTGCTGGTGGCTGCGGTAGTTCTCGCTGAGCATCACGCGGGTGGTGCTGGGTGACGGGAATTCCTGGTTGAACGCCATGAAGTACTTGGGTGAACTGCCGCGCCAGCCGTAGATCGACTGCCAGTCATCACCCACGCACAGCAACGACGAGCGTTGCGCCCCGCGCCCTACGTGCATCGCCGGGCCACGGCTGCGAATCTCGCGCAGGCTGGCGCGGATCCACGAGACGATCTGCGGCGATACGTCCTGGAACTCGTCGATCATCAGGTGCGACATCGGCCGTAGCAGTGGATCGCTGAGCAGCTTGAGGTTCTCCGGGGTGTTCTCACCGAACAGCGAAAACATGCGGTTATAGGTCATGATCGGCGGCGATTGATCGAGCAAATGATCTTCCAGCGCCTTCCAGAAAATGCTCAAGGCTTCAAAGTAGCCCCGGTCCGGGTCGTCCTTGGCGAAGCTCATTTGGCCCACAGCCGTTGGCACATCCAACCCGAGATTCTCGATAAACCCGGCCGCCATCACGAAACTGTCCAACAGCGGCGCCGAGGCCAGCTCGCCCTTGACCTTGTAATCAAATCCAGGCCCGGCGCTGGCATCGCCCGCCAGGCTGCTTAAAAGGCGCTTTGATGATTCGTAGTTATCGATCCATATCAATGGCTTGCGACAGAAAGCTTGAAACAAGGTGCGCTTTACCGCCCACTCAGCGCGCACTGAAAGCTTTGAATTTGGCCGGCTGATCTGAGCGTTTTCCCGCGGATCAAAACCCAGTACTACCCAGGCATCCAGTTCCGGGATGTAGCCGTGGCAGTGAAATTGCGCACCATTGATTTCGAAGGTCTGGCGACTGGGCTCTATGCCCTTGATCGGCCAGGCGCCGGCGCGAAACCACAGGTCCTCGATCACGTCGCAGAGTTCTTCATCGCGCTTGGCTGCCAGTTCGGTGACAGCGATGCGTTTCTGCACGTCGGGGTGGTCGCGCTCCAGTTCCTTGAGTTGCAGGCCATGGCGGGCCAGTGGTGCGATCAGCTCGCGAAAGCGCGCATGGCGGCCATGCAGCCGGTGATAACAGGTGTTCATCTGTTGGCGCTGGGCGTCGCTGATACGCAGGTCGAAGGGGTTGCTGTCGGCATCGTCGAAACCGCTGCTGAGGTTTTCAAACGCTTGCAGCCGCTCGAAGCCCGGCAGGCTGCGCACCATCGGCAGAATGCGCGAATGAAAGGTACGCACCACGGCCTGGGCTTCTTTGAAACCAAGGGGCTGGCCCCACAGGCCGAGAATTTCCATGAGCTTGTTGATGAAGTCTTTGCGCGATTCGCGGGTGAAGGTCACCACGGTCATCGAACTCAGCTCAAAGCCCAGATAGTGGTTCAGCAAGAGGATGCGCAGCACCAGCGAGGTGGACTTACCCGCCCCGGCACCGGCAATCACTGAGGTCGAGGGGGTGTCACTGAAGATCATCTTCCATTGCGCGGCACTGGGCTGGGCGTGGGCCGGTAGCAGACGTGCTACGTCAGCCTTCATGCGCTTCTTCACGTCGGCCGTGAGTGGCAAGCGCCAATCGTCGAACAAGCTGTCATCCACCCCCGGTGCGCGGTGCTCGTCGGGGCGAAAGTCGCGGATCAGCAACACCTGCCGACCTTCCTCGAGGCCGTCGGCCTTGCCTTCGCGATAGCCATATTCCACGCCGGCTTCGTGCCCGCTGCGAAAGCCGTCCGCCTGGCCGTGCAGCCAGGAAAACCGATGCTGGGCACGCAAACGCGTCAGGCCATGGCCAAACAAACGGGCGGCGAGCCGTTTCAGCAGGGGCATTTCTGCCAGGGGACGCAGTTCGGGGGGCAGATCGGGCGTTTGTTGCGGCACGCGGACTCCAGCGATGAGGTTGGTTTTGGCGAAGGTGCCATGGTCGCCGGAATCGGCGCGCAGTTCCAGCCAATTGCTTTGTTGTCATGCAGTTAGGCGATGAAGTAAAAGTCAAAACGCCAGCAATCAATCGAATAAACAGATTGGAATCCGGCATTTTTTACGCTTTTTATCGATCATGTACTGCTGGATGATAGCCACCATCCACAGGAGACCCATCATGCTTGAACTTCGACCATTCACTACCCTGGGCGGCGCCCATCATGGCTGGCTCGACGCCCATCATCACTTTTCCTTCGCCGAGTACCACGACCCCAAGCGCATGCACTGGGGCAACCTGCGGGTGTGGAACGACGACATCATTGCGCCCGGCACGGGCTTCCCGCAGCACCCGCATCGCGACATGGAAATCATCACCTATGTGCGTGAAGGTGCCATCAGCCATGCCGACAACCTTGGCAATAAAGGCCGCACCGAAGCGGGCGACGTTCAGGTCATGAGTGCCGGCACCGGGATTGCCCACAGCGAATACAACCTGGAAGCCATGCCCGCCAAGATTTTCCAGATCTGGATCATCCCGAATGAAGCCGGGCTGCCGCCTTCCTGGGGTGCCAAGCCGTTTCCCAAGGGCAATCGCGAGGGTTTTGTGACCCTGGCCAGCGGCAAGGCCGGTGACACTGAAAGCTTGCGCATTCGGGCGGACGCACGCCTGGTGGCGGCTAACCTGAAGGCTGGGGAAAGCGCCGAGTATCGGCTGGACAGCGGGCGCCGGGCGTATCTGGTGCCGGCGACGGGGGTGATTGAAGTCAATGGCCTGCGTGCGCAAGCGCGAGACGGTGTGGCGGTTGAAGATGAGCAGGTGTTGCGGGTAACAGCGGTTGAAGACAGTGAAATCGTCCTGGTAGATCTGGCCTGACCTTCAGCCTGAACCCAATCAACTGTGGGAGCTGGCTTGCCTGCGATGCGCACAACTCGGTACATCAGGTACACAGAGTTGATGCAATCGCAGGCAAGCCAGCTCCCACATTGCGTCAGCTAGAACTGATGGCGCCGTCTACCAGCACCTGCGCCTCTTCCACCAACTGCTTGAGGTGGTCTTCACCCACAAAGCTTTCAGCGTAGATCTTGTAGATGTCCTCGGTGCCCGATGGCCGTGCGGCGAACCAGCCGTTTTTGGTCATCACTTTCAAGCCGCCGATTGCCTGGTTATTACCCGGCGCGTGGCTGAGGATCTGCTCGATGCTCTCCCCGGCCAGTTGCGTGGAGGTGACTTGCGCAGGCGACAGCTTGCCCAGCAACGCTTTCTGCGCCGGGGTCGCCTTGGCGTCGACACGAATCGCGAACGGCTCGCCCAGCGCGTCAGTCAGGCCACGGTAGATCTGGCTTGGGTCCTGGCCTTTGCGCGAGGTCATTTCGGCGGCCAGCAAGGCCGGGATCAGACCATCTTTGTCGGTGCTCCACACCGTGCCGTCCTTGCGCAGGAACGACGCGCCGGCGCTTTCTTCGCCGCCAAAGCCCAGTGAGCCTTCGAACAGGCCATCGGCAAACCACTTGAAGCCCACTGGCACCTCAAACAGGCGACGGCCGATACGCGCTGCAACGCGATCAATCAAGCCGCTGCTGACCACGGTCTTGCCCACCGCAGCATCGGCGCGCCACTGCGCACGGTTCTGGAACAGGTAATCAATCGACACGGCGAGGTAGTTGTTCGGTGCCAGCAGGCCACCCGAGGGCGTAACGATGCCGTGGCGGTCGTGGTCCGGGTCACAGGCGAAGGCGACGTCGAAACGGTCCTTGAGGCCGATCAAGCCTTGCATCGCATAGCTGGAGGACGGGTCCATGCGGATCTGGCCGTCCCAGTCGACGCTCATGAAGCGGAAAGTCGAGTCGACCTCGGTGTTCACCACGTCCAGGTTCAAACGGTAGTGCTCGGCAATCGCCGACCAGTAGCGCACCCCTGCTCCGCCCAACGGATCCACGCCCAGGCGCAGGTCGGCGCTGCGGATGGCGTCCATATCGATCACATTGACCAGGTCGGCCACATAGCTGTTGAGGTAGTCATGGCGATGGGTGGTGTCGGCCTTGAGTGCCTGGGCGTGGGTAATGCGTTTAACCCCGGCCAGTTTGTTGGCCAGCAGCTCGTTGGCCTTGGCTTCGATCCACTTGGTAACGTGGGTATCGGCCGGGCCGCCATTGGGCGGGTTGTACTTGTAACCGCCGCTTTGTGGCGGGTTGTGCGACGGCGTAATCACGATGCCGTCTGCCAGGCCGCTGGTACGGCCACGGTTGTAGCAAATGATGGCGTGGGAGATGGCCGGGGTCGGCGTGTATTCATCGCCTTCAGCCAGCATCACGTGCACGCCGTTGGCGGCCAGCACTTCCAGGGCACTCGCGCCCGCTGGAGTCGACAGTGCGTGGGTGTCCAGGCCGACGAACAAGGGACCATTGATGCCCTGGGCTTCACGGTACATGCAAATAGCCTGGCTGATAGCAAGTACGTGCCATTCGTTGAAACTCAGCTCGAACGAGCTGCCACGGTGACCGGAAGTACCAAAGGCCACGCGCTGGGTGGAGATCGCTGCATCAGGCTGGCCGGTGTAATAGGCCGTGACCAGTCGCGGGATATCCACCAGCAACTGAGCTGGCGCCGGCTTGCCCGCAAAAGGACTGATTGTCATGCATAAACCTCGAGAAAGAAGGATTCGGAAAAAATGACAGTTTACTGAGAGTTGGACTACTGCGCGACGGTATTGATCCTACAAGACACAGAGAAATTTCATGCATCTAGCTGATCTGTGCATCACGCAGCGCCTCGCCCACCAAGGCCAGGGCAATGTCCAGGTTGGGCTGCCCATGGAAGGTGCTGCTCAACCGCAGATGCTGGTGATGCAAGCCGCACAGGCTGAACAACTCACCGGGCGCCACGACTACCTGACGGGCCAGCAAGGCGTGGAAAGCCTTGCGCATGTCCACCGCCCGGGAGGCGCCCAACCAAAAGGTGGCCCCGCCCGCCGGCATTCGGTAAGTCACTTGATCACCCAGGTGCCGACCCACAAGTTCGCCCATTTCGCGCGCCTGCTCACGCAGCAGAAGGCGTAAGTGGTGCAAGTGCTGGTCGATCTTGCCGCTGTGGTACAGGCGCGCAATCGCGCGCTGGCGAATTGAGGATAGCCGGAACGAGCGCAGCAGGAACTGGCGCTGCAACTCACCGCTTAAGTGCCGCGACAATGCGTAGCCAAACGGCGCCTCTGGCCCGAGTATTTTCTCGAAAGAGGCAAACACCACCAACCGCTCAGGGTTGACCAGATCGCGCAGGGCAACCGGTGCCGGCTTGAATCCCAGTTCGCCGCAGGTATCGTTTTCCAATAGCCAGCAATCGTACCGATCGAGCAGTTGCGCCACCTCCAGGCGGTCTTGGGGCTGCAAGGCAAAGGCTGACGGCAAGCTGATCGACGATGACAGCACGACCAATTGCACTGATTCTTGACGCAGCATCCCTTCAAGCAATGCCAGCTCCAGGTGGCCATCCTCGCCCCAGGGCAGTTCAAGGACACGTACCCCGGCATCCTGCAGCAGGCGCAGGATCGACCACTCGCAGGGTGACTCGACCACCACCGAGGCACCGCGCAAGCCCAATACCTCGATAAGGATGTCGAGCACACCGCGCAAGTCCGCGCCGATGTACACGTCGTCAGCATGCCAGCAGCGGGTCGGTGATGAGGTGTAGCGAGCCGCCAGTGCTGCTCTCAGTTCCCACACCCCGCAGGGCTGTGACCAAGGCTGCAGATGCCCAGGATACTGGCGCACCAACTCGCGCTCCAGGCGCAGCAAGGTGCCGTCCAATGATGCCAGCAAGGCCGGTTCATCGCCGCTGAGCACTGTCATGCCCGGGCGCCGGGACGCCACATAGAGACGCTCGAGCAGATCCCCGCTGGGACACGCCACGGGTCCACCGGCGAGCGGCCAGGCGTAGTACCCCGACTTGGCCACCGAATACACCCTGCCCTCCTTTTCCAGCAACGAATACGCATATTGAATGGTGGAGATCGACACGTTGAGTCGCTGGGATAACTGGCGCAATGACGGCAGCTTTACGCGCGTATCCGTGCTCACCTCGTTAATCAGGCTGATCATGTAGCGGTAGACCGCCTGATAAGCAAAGTCAGCCTGCCGTGCGCCCCGCAGCGTCATCGCCCAGACAGCTGAAAGGCCATGCCATCACGGGCTTGAGACCTTTGCACAGGCGCGCTGCGGGCACCGCCGAGGGCCAGGTTCATCGGCCGCTTGCGGTACAGATGCTGGAGCAAAGGCAACGGCAACCCACTGGCATCGGCGACCCATTGCTGCAGCATCTCGGCTGCCGGTTTACCCTGCAAAACCTTGTGCAACTCGGGCAACGCCACCAGCATGCCAGGGTGGCACTGACGCAAATAGCCTTCCAGCCGTTCGCCATGATGAATGAAAGGCGAAAACAGCAGGCAGACCAACTGGTTCTCGTCCAGACCGAAAAATTGTTGGGCAAGGCTGCTCGACAACGCACGCTCCCCGCGATTGGCGACCTGGTTCACCAGCTCTTCGGGCACCTGCCGACGCCGCAGGTAATTGCGCGCCTGCCCGAGGAACTCCTCCACGCCCTCCTCGTAATGCAACTCGCGCAGGCATTCGGCCTGCAGGCCGCGCAGGTGCGCCATCAACGGTGGGTTGGCAAAGCTTGGGTGGCTAAAGTGAAAGCCCAACGGATCTGGCGTGTAAGCCATGAAGTCGATGAGCAACGGCGCAGTCGCGCGGTCGATGCCTTCGAGCAAGTCGGCAATGCCGATATAGGCCAGGTGGCGATACCCGCCTGGGCTGACGTCAGCTTTGGGCACATAGTGCTCGCCGTACAGGTCACGGTAGAAGTCGCCGCTCCACTCATCCATGCGCGTGAACAACTCGCCAAGCGACGTCGGTATACCCTTGGCAGCCTTGACGCTTTTGGCCTGGGCGGCTTTTTTCAGCCAGGCCAGCAGCTGGCTCTGTTTGCGCGCGGAATCGCCGCTGACCAGCGCGTGCACGCCACCGTTCCAGGCGGTGACACGCTGATAAAAGTCCCCCAGTGCCAGGTAGGCATCGTTACACAGCGTGGCGCGAACATCGCCGGAGGTCAGGTGCCCCACCATCAACATGTTGCGCTGGTGAGCTTCACAGCCACGGCTGGAGGCCGGACGCTGATGGTTGAAGGGCAACACCTGTTCGTTTTCGACCATCAACAACTCGACCCGCTCGTCATCATGGAAAAACAGCCGGCTATAACCGCGATGAATCGCGTCGAGGGTTTCTTGCGTCATACCCGCGTGGCGTAACGTTGCCACCCGTAACTGGAAGGTCCTGGGCGCACGTGCGGCAATACTCAACTGTGCGGCACGCAGTAGCGCCAAGGTGTAGCTGCTGACTTCGCCACCGCCATGGGCCACCAGCACTTTGTAATCGCCTACTTGTTCCATGCCGCCGGCGGCCACGACAATACGCTGAATCAATAATTGAAGTGCGGTGCGCTCCGCGCGTGTGAAATACCCAACCAAGCGTTGTTGAACTTGCTGGTAAACATAATTCATGGCCTGCTCGTGAATAGCGCTCATAGTTCTACTACCTGAGTTGAAATATCAGTTCAAAACAACTACCGAGCGTAGTTGTCCGATCTATTGCATGTGTAAGAACGTTGCCTGCGGCGCAGTGTGTGCGACAGATAAACACTAGCACCCGGTAACAAATCGATAAGGACCGCGTAGGGGGCTCCTTGCACGGCAGCGCTGGCGTCGAACAGCCGTACCACAAGCATCCCAGCGATTTTCAGCAGCGCTCCTAGGAATATTCAGACAAGCTCCTACAACTCTTTAACCTCGAATTTAAAGATCCATCTGACAAATAAAACTTGTCAATTTTCAATCTCCGGTCATGCATCGATCGGAACCAGTCCTTGGCGTGCCGATCACCTCGCGTCCTGATAGCAATGGCGTCACGCGTAGTTGCAGGAAGTACCTGCTGACGAATCAGACAATCATTCATTACTCAGTCCTTGAGTTGAAAGTGAAGTACCAATTATCAGGGCTGAAATAATGATTAACAGATACAGAAGCTGGCCGAAAACCAGTTCAGATAGTTGCCGGGCCAAATACGCAGGGCGCAGACACAACAACGCCGCGCTGAATTTCAGGGCGGCGGCGGGAAAAAGGGCATCGTTTGCGGGACCGGACGGCCGTTGCGCGTTTCAGACAACGCGCGGATTCAACCCTTTCAAATGGCGCATTTGCCCCATGCGCCGAGGGTTTGTAAAACTCATTTACGAATCTTCCTACACCTCAAACAGCCTCAACCTGCAACGCAACGCGCTCGCGGCACGGGCATTCGTCCATGTAACGGTGTGCTTCTACAAACTGGTTGAACGCAAACACGGTGGTTTTCAGCGGCACCAGCACGCGATCGGCCGTCAGTTGGTTGATGTCACGCAATGCGCGTTGCAAGGCGACGTGGTCCTGAATGATGCCCAACTCCGGCTTACCGGTGAAGTTACCGATACAGTGCACAAAGAACTGGATGTTCTTCTGGAACGCTGCACAGGCCGGGAACGGCGTCTGGTTGCCGCCTTGCAAACCGTAGAGCACCAGGCTGCCACGGGGCGCCAGCACATCACCGAGCAATGACATCTGCGGGCCGCCCAAGCCATCGAACACCACATCCACGCCGCGGTTATCGGTGAACTTGTTGATTTGCATCAGCAGGTCCTGCTCTTCGGTGACGATGACCTTCTCGGCCCCCAACGACAGCAGGTATTCACGCTCGGCGCTGTCCTTGGTCGCTGCGATCACGCGCACGCCCAGCGCCTTGCCCAGTTGTACGAACGAAGGGCCGGCACAGTGGCTGGCGTCAGTCACCAGGGCAAACTGGCCGGGTTTGACCCGCGCCAGGTCCATATAGGCAAAGTAGGCGATCAACAGCGGCGTGTAATGCACGCTGGCTTCAATCGGGCTCAGCACATCCGGATAACGGGTCAGCGCCGAACGCGGCAGCACGATTTGCTCGCCATACACGGGGTAATCATTGGGGCTCTCGGCCGGAAAGCTGGCCACCTTATCGCCCACCGCCAAGTCATCTACGCCCTCACCGAGGGCCACCACCACCCCGGCCATCTCATGGCCAAGGCCGGACGGCAGACGCGCATGGGAAGACGCCAGGTTCTGGCGCCACAGAATGTCATACCAGCTGATGCCAATCGCTTCGACACGCACCTGCACTTCGCCCGGTGCGGGCTGCGCGGCTGCATGCTCTTCGCATTTGAGCACCTCGGCCGGACCAAACTTGTGAAAACGGATCGTGCGGGACATCGCAAACCTCGTCAAAGTAACCTCTAATGCCATGAACTCTATCTGGGCTTTCCAGGTAAGGCCACCGGTCGCCATTAATAGTCGACATGTCTGTCATTGATTCCGCAACTGAGGCATTTGCCTCAAGTATCGTAGGAAAACTCAATTATCCGGTGCAGAGTACCAGCCTTTCCCCGTAAGATTCATGCCGGTCATTGTTTACATGTGGCCGCTCACGTCAAGTTAGCTGACTCTTCCAGGACACAAGATGAACCGTAACGACCTGCGTCGTGTCGACCTTAACCTCTTGATCGTATTCGAAACCTTGATGCATGAGCGCAGTGTGACCCGCGCTGCCGAGAAATTGTTCCTTGGCCAGCCGGCCATCAGCGCGGCGTTGTCGCGTCTGCGTGGGCTGTTCGATGACCCGCTGTTTGTACGTACCGGGCGCAGCATGGAGCCGACGGCACGTGCCGTGGAAATCTTCGCCCTGCTCTCCCCGGCCCTGGACTCGATCTCCACCGCGGTGAGCCGCGCCGCCGAGTTCGACCCGGCCACCAGCACCGCCGTGTTCCGTATCGGCCTGTCCGACGACGTTGAATTCGCCCTGCTGCCACAACTGCTCAAACGCCTGCGTGCCGAGGCGCCTGGCATCGTGCTGGTGGTGCGCCGCGTCAACTACATCCTGATGCCGGGCCTGCTGGCCTCCGGCGAAATTTCCATCGGCGTCAGCTACACCGCCGACCTGCCGGCCAACGCCAAGCGCAAAGTGCTGCGCCGCAGCCTGCCAAAACTGCTGCGCGCCGACAGCGTGCCCGGCGCCCTGAGCCTCGACGACTTCTGCGCCCGCCCTCACGCCCTCGTGTCCTTCGCAGGCGACCTGAGCGGGTTTATTGATGAAGAGCTGGAAAAACTCGATCGCAAACGCCACGTGGTATTGGCCGTGCCGCAATTCAACGGGCTGGGCACACTGCTGGCCGGCACCGACATCCTCGCCACCGTGCCGGATTACGCCGCCGAAGCACTGACCTCGGCGGGCGGTTTGCGCGCCGAGGACCCACCGTTGCCGGTGCGCACGTTTGAGCTGCACATGGCGTGGCGTGGGTCGCAGGATAATGATCCGGGGGAGCGGTGGTTGAGGTCGCGGATTCAGATGTTCTTTGGCGACCCTGACAGTCTCTAGGCGTCTTCTGGAGGGCTCGAATGCAACTGCCAGAGCAACGCCGACGGTTTGGCAGTCACAGCGCCGGGGCAACGGGCATGGCAATACGGGTGCGCCGCTCATTCAGGGCAAATACCGTCATCGCCAGCGCCGCAATCGCGCCGGGGATCGCAAAGACCATGAAATTCAGTTGCAGAGGCAGTTCGATCGCCATCAGCGCACCGCCCAACAGCGGGCCGACTATCGCGCCATTGCGACCGATGCCGGACGCCCAGCCCAGGCCTGTGGCGCGAATCGACAAGCCGTAGAGCTGCGCAGCCCCCGCGTACAGCAGGATTTGCGTACCAATGGTGGTGGCGCCCGCGACGAAGATCAGCAGGTACAGAACCGGCATCGGGCTGTTGATGCCCAGCAGGCTGATCGAGACCATGGCCGCGGCGAAGAAGCAGATCACGACTTTCACCAGGTTCAGGCGGTCGCCCAAACGGCCGCCGAGCAGCGCCCCGGCCATGCCGCCCAGGTTCAGCGCGATCAGGAACGACAGGCTCGACCCCAGGCTGTAACCGGCGCCGGCCATCAGCTTGGGCAGCCATGAACTCAATGCGTAGACCATCAGCAGGCAGCAGAAAAACGCGACCCAGATCATCGCCGTACGTACCGCCAGGCCATGGCGGAACAGCTCTACCACCGAGGCGCCTTTACCGTTGCTGTCGACGATCACCAGTGCATCGTCGACCTCGATCCTGGTGCCTGGCGACAACCGATTAAGCAGCGCGCGAGCCTTGTCTTGTTGGCCCTGGCGGATCAGGAAGCCGATGGATTCTGGCAGCCAGTACACAATCAGTGGCAACAGCAGCAGCGGAATCACCGCCACAAAAAACATCGACTGCCAACCGTAGGCCGGTAGCATGAAAATCCCCACGCTGGCGGCGAGCATGCCGCCCAGGGAATAGCCGCTGAACATGAAGGCCATCAAGGTGCTGCGCAATTTCTTCGGCGCGTATTCGTTGATCAGCGCCGCCGCGTTGGGCATCAACCCGCCGCAGCCGAGCCCGGCGATAAAACGGCAGATACCGAACTCGGTTGGGCTGCTGGCAAAGCCATTGATCACGGTGGCCAGACTGAACAGGGTGAAACAGAACACGATGCCTTTCTTGCGCCCGAAACGGTCCGCCAGGGTGCCGAAAATCAGCGCGCCGAACATCATGCCGAACAGCGCATAGCTGCCCAGGGCGCCAGCCTGCAACGGCGTCAGCCCCCACTCGCGCATGATTGACGGCAGGACCACGCCGTAGATAAACAAGTCATAGCCGTCAAAGATCAATAGCAAGGCACACAGGCTCACGATCAACCAGTGGAAGCGGTTGAACGGGGCATTATCGATAATCGAATGGACATCATGGCTACGCATGGCAGTGCTCTCTTTATTGTTGTTGTGAGTCAGTGTCAGCTGATGGAAAAAGCCTTAGCCGAGGTCGCCGCCGCCCACCGGCAAGGTCACGCCGGTGATGTAGGAGGCCTCGTCGCAGGCCAGGAACAGAATCGCGCCAGCTTGTTCGTCGATGCTGCCGTAGCGTTTCATCGGGCTGCTGTCGAGGGTCTGGTCGACGATCTGCTGGTACCACACACGCTCTTGCTCGCTCTGCGGCTGGCTGTTGCGCGGGATCCGCCGTGGCGGTGCCTCGGTGCCGCCGGGCGCGGTGGCGTTGACCCGGATCCCGCTGCCGGCAGTCTCCAGGGCCAGGCAGGCCGTCAAGGCATTCACGCCGCCCTTGGCCGCGCCATACGGCACGCGATTGACCCCACGCGTCGCCACGGAAGACACGTTGACGATGGCGCCCCCGCCCTGCTCCAGCATGTAGGGCAGCACGCAATGGCAGCACCACAACGTAGGGAACAGCGAGCGGCGCACTTCGGCCTCGATTTCAGCCTCGGCGTAATGCTCGAAGGGCTTGGCCCAAATGGTCCCGCCGACGTTGTTGACCAGCACGTCGATGCGCCCGAAACGCGCCGTGGCGGCGGCCATCACCCGCGCGCACTCGCTGTAGTGTTCCAGGTCGGCGGTCAGCAGCAGCGCTCGCTCATGCTGCAATTCATGCACCAGCTCGGAGCGATCCACCGCGACCAGCCAGGCGCCCTCCTCCAGCAAGCGCTCGGCGACACGCCGGCCGATCCCTTGGGCAGCGCCGGTGACCAGCGCGACCTTGTTGTTAAACCGTTGAGTCATGCGGCAGTCCTCAGGCGGCATCGCACGTGGCGACGGCGTTAGCGGTGAATTTCTCGTAATGGAAGCTGGCCGGGGTCACGCCCTGCTGCTTGAAGTGCTCGCGCACCGCATCGACCATCGGCGGCGGGCCGCACAGGTACACGTCGACATCGCCGCCATTGAGGGCTTCGTCGGCCATGTGCTGGGTCACATAGCCCTGGCGCGGGTGAGTGGTGTGCGGATCAGCCACGCAGGTCACCAGGTTGAAGTCGGGCAAACGCGCGGTAAAAGCCTGCAACGCCTCGACCATCACCAGGTCCTGATCGCGCGTTACGCCGTAGATCAACCGGACCGGGCGGGTTTCCTGGCGCTGTGCGAGCACTTCAAGCATCGAGAGGAACGGCGCCAGGCCGGTACCACCGGCCAGTAACAGCAGCGGCCGCGCCACCTCACGCAGGTAGAAACTCCCTAGCGGGCCGTTAATCGCCACGCGGTCGCCGGGCTGGGCGTGCTCCAGCCAGCTGCTCATCAACCCGCCGGGCACGTGCTTGATCAGGAAGCTGGCGTGCGTGTCGCCCGGGCGACTGCTGAAGGAGTAAGCGCGTGTCTGCCCACTGTCGGGCACGCTGATATTCACGTACTGGCCGGGCAGGAATACCGGCGCCGGGTCCAGCTCGAAACTCACCTGCAGCGCGGCATCGGCATGTCGGGTGATGCCGGCCAGCGTCGCGGCAAACTGCGTGGTGCCGGTCTTGCAGGCGCTGGACGGCACCGGCACGGCGATCACGCAGTCGGACTGCGGCACCATCTGGCAGGTCAGTACCTGGCGCGCCTGCGCTTCGTCGGCGCTCAGCGCGTCGTCGATATAGTCGTCGCCCAAGTCGTAGTCGCCGGTTTCACAGCGGCATTTGCAGGTGCCGCACACACCGTCCGAGCAGTCCATGGGCAGGTTGATGCGTTGGCGGAAGGCGGCATCGAGCACCTTTTCCCCCACCTTGCAGTCGATGAAGCGGGTCACCCCATCTTCGAAGTTCAGGGCAATGGCATACGTCATGGCGGTGTCCTCAGATATGGTAGATGTCGATGACCTGGTGGATGTAGTCGTTTTTCAGCACCACCTTCTTGCGCGTGATCAGCGGCTGCTCGGCACGGATGTCGAGGCGATAGAAGGAGGTACCGAAATAACTGTCGGTGGTTTTGTAGCGATGGCTGAGGGTGTGCCAGTTGAAACGCAGGTCCACCTGCGCGCCGTCGGCAGCCAGCACTTCGAGGTTGCACAGCATATGCACGGTGCGCGGCTCGGGCGTGCTGGCGCTGGAGCGCTCGGTCTTGATGCGGAAGATGCGGTCTTCCAGGCCGTCACGGCTGGGGTAGTAGATCAGCGAGATTTCGCGCTGCGGGTCTTCGGTGAGGGTGTCGTGATCGTCCCAGGCGGGCATCCAGAACTCGGCCTTGGGTGAATAGCAGGCCAGCCAGTCATCCCATTGGCGGTCGTCGAGCAGGCGCGCTTCACGGTAGAGAAAATC
The DNA here is from genome assembly GCF_014268205.2 of Pseudomonas sp. OE 28.3. Classification (NCBI taxonomy): domain Bacteria; kingdom Pseudomonadati; phylum Pseudomonadota; class Gammaproteobacteria; order Pseudomonadales; family Pseudomonadaceae; genus Pseudomonas; species Pseudomonas sp. OE 28.3. Next base: position 3,270,303 of record NZ_CP077082.1, on the reverse strand, counting down.
CAGCAGGTGCTCACGGGCAAGGCTCATGGCTGCACCTCGCGGTCGCTGGCAATCAGCCCTTGCTGTTCGCGCTCGATCGCACGCTGCAGGCTTTGGGCCCAGTGCGCATGCTGGCGCACAAACAAGCCCTCGTCCTCGGTCTTGACCCCGCTGAGCTGCGGTTGCATACCCATGGCCAAAGCATTCTCATCAGCCCCTTCCACCCACTGTTTGGCGCCACGGCTGAGGTCATTCCACAGGGTGCTCGCGCCCTGGTAACCGGTCTGGCAGGCGCGGAACTCCTCGAGGTCATCCGGGGTGCCCATGCCGCTGACGTTGAAGAAGTCTTCGTACTGGCGAATCCGCGTGGCGCGCTCCTGGGCGCTTTCGCCGATGGGCGCCATGCAATAGATAGTCACTTCGGTTTTATCCACGGCGAGGGGGCGCACCACGCGGATCTGGGTCGAGAACTGGTCCATCAGGTACACATTGGGGTAGAGGCAGAGGTTGCGGGTCTGGTCGACGATAAAGTCGGCACGCGCCTGACCCAGGCGTTCGGCCAAGGCCTCGCGGTGAGCGTGCACCGGACGCACTTCTGGGTTGAGCAGGCGCGTCCACAGCAGGATATGCCCGTGGTCGAAGGCGTAGACGCCGCCCAGGCTTTTCGACCAGCCATTGGCGTCGACGGTGCGCGTGCCTTCGGCCTCGTAGTTGCGCCGGCCCATGGTCGCCGAGTAGTTCCAGTGCACGGAGCTGACGTGGTAACCGTCGGCGCCGTTTTCGATTTGCAGCTTCCAGTTGCCGTCATAGACATAGGATGAGCTGCCGCGCAGCACCTCCAGGCCCAAAGGCGCCTGGTCGACCATCTGGTCGATGATCACGCGGGTTTCGCCCAGGTAATCGCGCAGTTCCGGCACCGCATCGCTGAGGCTGCCGAACAGGAAACCGCGATAGCTTTCAAAGCGCGCCAGGCGCTTGAGGTCATGGGAGCCGTCGCAGTCGAAGCTGTCCGGGTAGGCGCCGGTCTTGGCGTCCTTGACCTTGAGCAGCTTGCCGGCGTTGCTGAACGTCCAGCCATGGAAGGGGCAAGTGAATGAGCCCTTGTTGCCTTGTTTGCGCCGGCACAGCATGGCGCCGCGATGCGCGCAGGCGTTGACCAGGCCATGCAGCGCGGCGTGTTTGTCACGGGTAATGACCACCGGCTGGCGGCCGATCCAGGTGGTGAAGTAATCGTTGATCTCGGGCACCTGGCTTTCATGGGCCAGGTAGATCCAGCCGCCTTCGAAGATGTGTTTCACCTCCAGGGCAAACAGGTCGGGGTCGGTAAAGATGTCGCGGCGGCAGCGGAACACTCCGGTGGCGGGGTCTTCCTGTACGGACTCGCGCAATTGGCCGGCGAGTCGGTCGAGTGTACTGATCATGGGGCGGGCCCTCCGTTGTTCTTGTATCAGGCGCCCTCACCGTACGTGTTCGCCCTGCGCGTCAATATCCGCTGCCTGCACATCGTTATCCGCCCGGCGCACGTCACTTAACGATGGCGTTTGAAGGTCTGCGACGGCAGTTCGCCGAAGCATTTGCGATAGGCCTCGGAAAACCGCCCCAGGTGCATGAAGCCATGGTCCAAAGCCACCTCGGTCACGCTGCGCGTGCTGCGCAGTTGCAAGCGTGCGTGCACGCGTTCGAGCTTGCAGCGGCGTACATAGTCGCGCGGCGACAGCCCCACCTGGCGCGCAAACAGGCTGTACAGCGAACGTTCGCTGACGTTAGCCACCGCCATCAACTGCTCGACGCTGATGTCATCGCCCAGGTGCTGCTGGATAAATTCGCGCACCGCTTCAAACCCACCGCCGTGGGCCGCCTGGGGGATCACCCGCAACACATTGCTGCCCAGCAATGCCAGCAGCTTGTTGGCCACGATGCGTTCATACAGACCCTGCGTGTGGGGCTCGGCAGCGTTTTCCGCCTCATGGCAGATCAGCCCGAGCAACGGCAGGAAGCCGCCCATTTCACTGAGCGCGTGGCGGGCCGTCGCGAAGCGGATACCCACCTGCGGCAGGCTCCAGTGCTGCTCCAGGCAGGCGTTTTCCAGCAGGCGCACCGGCAGTTTGATGATGAATTTCTCGCAGTCGGCGGAATACGTCAGGTCTACCGGGTCGTCCGGGTTGATCAGCAGGATTTCCCCCGGCCCGAACACGTGATCCTCACCACGGGAGCTGGAGCGGCAATGCCCGCTCAACAGGATCTGCAGGTGATAGATGGTCTCCAGCGCCACCGATGTGACCCGTACCGGAGCGCCGTAGCTGATGCGGCACAGGTCCAGGCTGGCGAAGGTGCGATGGCTGATACTCGCCCGGGGCCGCCCTTTGGGAGGCAGGCGAATGCAGTGGCTGCCCACGTGCTGGTTGACGTAGTCCGACACCGCGTAGGCATCGGCGCCCCGAAAAATCTGGCTGCGCTCACTCAATAGCACGGTCATGGTTGCGACTCTTTTATAGTTATTGGGCTCAGGCTGACGCGTGGGTACGGGGGCGTCCAATATGGAAAAAGTCTGAAGGGATACCCTGGAGGTATTGTCGGGCGTTCTGCGCCAGGGTTTCAGCGGTGCGCCGGGGCGCGCAGGGCTTGCGGTGAGCATGGCGTGCTAAAACTTTGAAACAATACGCTTGGCCGGATTGGACGGCCGCTCGGTTACCTAGCGATACCCCCGCGCCTGAACATCGAACAACTCGGCATAGCGCCCACCCGCCGCCATCAATTGGTGATGGCGGCCCTCCTCCAGGATTCGCCCGCCGTCCAGCACGATGATGTGGTCGGCATTGCGCACGCTGGAGAATCGATGGGAGATCAACAACGTCATGCGGCCCTTGGCGTGTTCGCGAAAATGCTCGAACACCGCCGCCTCGGCGCCGGCGTCCAGCGCAGCCGTCGGCTCGTCAAGAATCAGCAGGTCCGCCTCTTGGCGCATATACGCGCGTGACAAGGCGACTTTCTGCCATTGCCCACCCGACAACTCCTGGCCGCCAAGCCAGCGCCCTAACGGTGTGCCGTAGGCCTTGCTCAGACGCTCGATAAATTCGGCGGCCACCCCTTGTGTGGCGGCCGCGCGCCAGCGCGCCTCGTCGTTCAGCGCATCGACGTCACCCACGCCAAGGTTCTCGCCGACGGTCATCTGGTAGCGGATGTAATCCTGAAAAATCACCCCGATGCGCTGGCGCAGTGTCTGTTCATCCCAGTCTTGCAAGTCGCTGCCATCCAGCAGAATGCGCCCCGCGTGCGGGGTATACAGGCGCGTGAGCAGTTTGATCAGGCTGGTTTTGCCCGAGCCGTTCTCGCCCACCAGGGCCAGGCTTTGCCCCGGCGCCAAGTGCAGGTTGATGTCAGTCAATGCCGGCCGCTCAGCGCCGGGATAACTGAAGCCCACGTGCTCACAGCGCAGACCGTCGCCGGGACGCGCGCCCTGGGTAAGCCGGCCACGGGGCACGACCACGGGGGTCAGCAGGTACTCATAAAGGTCCGACAGAAACAGGCTGTCGTCATACAGGCCGGCAATCGCGCTGAGGCTGGCGGTGATCGCGCTTTGCCCCTGCTTGAACAGCACGATGTACATGGTCATCTGGCCCAGGCTGGTCTGGCCGCGCACGGTGTCCAGCACCACCCAGGCGTAAGCCACATAAAACGCCGCGGTGCCCAGCAGGCCCAGGGCAAAGCCCCAGGCATCCCGGCGCACCGTCAACTGGCGGTCTTCGGTGTACAAGCGCCGGGCGTTGTCGCGGTAGCGCTTGAGGAACAGCGGCGCCAGGCCGAACAGTTTGACCTCTTTGGCGTGGGTTTCGTGGGACAGCAGCGATTCCAGGTAATTCTGCTGACGGGTCTCGGGCGCGCGCCGGTGGAACAGGCGAAACGCATTGCCCGAGAAATGCGTCTCGGCGAAGAACACCGGTAACGCGCCGACCACCAGAATCACCAGCGCCCACGGCGAAAAGTGCACCAACAGCACGGCAAAGCTGATCAGCGAGATCAGGTTCTGCACCAGCCCCAGGCCCTTGGTGACCAGGCTCAGCGGCCGTGTCGACGCGCCCTGGCGCACGCGCACCAGCTTGTCGTGGAACTCGGCGTCTTCAAATTGCAGGAGTGAGAGGGTCTGGGCTTTCTCCAGAATCATCAGGTTGACCTTCACCCCCAACTGCACCCGCAGCAACGATTGCTGCATGGACAACGCACGCTGGGCGGCGGCCAGCAGCGCCAACACGCCCGCCTCGGCCAGCACGTACTGCATCACCGGCCACACGGGCGCCTGGCTGCCGGCGGCATGAATCTGCATCGCGTGCACCACGCCATCGACAATGCGCTGGCCGATCCAGGCAGCCAGCGCAGGCAACAGACCGGCAATGATGGTGGCCAACAGCAGGCCTATGAATAAGGGACGCGACGTGCCCCACACCAGCTTCAGTGCCCGGCGCGCCTGGATGGAAAACGCGCTCAATCGATTCAACAGCACCATGAATGGCATGGACTCCGTGTGGGGGGGCTGGGGTGAGACGGGTGGATTATGGCAGGCGATGGCGTTGCGCACATCCAACGGCGAGGCAACGGGAGATTAATTAAAACAGAAGAAAAAAGGCGCTCCGCAGAGCGCCTTAAACACACTTATTGCAGGCTTACTTGACGCTGGTCTGGCTTGCCGGCAGTACCGATCTCAATACGTTTTGGCTTGGCTTCTTCGGGTATAACCCGAAGCAGCTCGATGGCTAACAGACCGTGGGTGAGCGCTGCACCTTGCACTTCGATATGGTCAGCCAGCCGGAAGGACAGGCGGAAGGCGCGTTGCGCTATCCCTTGGTGAAGGTAAGTCACCTTCTCGTCGTTTTCACGTTTTCCACCAGAAACGCTCAATACGCCATTTTCAACCTGAATGTCTATGTCCTCCTCAGTAAGCCCTGCCACTGCAATCACAATGCGGTATTGATCCTCACCATGCTTCTCCACGTTATGCGGTGGATAGGTATTACCGGCCTCACTACGAAGCGCCGATTCAAACAGGTCGTTGAAGCGATCAAAACCCACAGACTGACGGAACAGAGGGGCCAAAGAAAGAGTAGTAGCCATAGTAAATCTCCTGAGTGTTCTCCAAGTGATTTAAGACGCGACCCGTTTGCGGCATCGCGTAGAACCGAAAATAGGTGCTACCAAAACGTTTTCAAGAGCCCCTCGAAAAATTTTTTCAACTCGATTGTTTAGGCAGGCGGAGCCCAATCCTGCGTGGCTCCGGGTAGGTAGAGGCAGTACTCACTGATCAGAGGCGAGTAGCCTTTTAACTTCGGCAATGATCAAGTCGATGTTGAATGGCTTCGCCAATACCGCATCAAACAGATCCGATCTCTGCATGCCGATGTGTGCCTGAGCACCGCTCATCAGGATGATCGGCAATTGATTAGCGCAAGGGAGGGCTCGAACGGCTGTGGCAAATTCCAGGCCGTCCATAACAGGCATCATAAAGTCGGTGATGATCAAGGCAGGCCTTTCTCTATCCAGCACTTCCAGTCCTTTTCGACCATTGCTGGCAGTCACCACCATGAACCCCTCATCCTCCAGTGCGAAGCTGAGAATGTCAGCGATCAAATACTCGTCATCGACGACCAGGATGGTGGTCATGTTAATTCAACCCACTCAAAAGCTTAAGAAAGTGAACCGGGCGATGTCTCAGTGGGGACTGAAGGTTCATGTCTCGAAGCCTTTTTCAGGAAAACATCGCGATCTTGAATGACAACCTCAAATCTGGAGGGGTCATAAGAGCTATCTCGTACCTTAAGAATGGAAAGCGTCCTGCTTAGTTCAGAGTGATTCTCAGAGAACCGCATCAGCATCAAGTTATCGACGATGCTGGACAGGTCAGAGTTTGGCGCGCTGACCTCGGAGCCAAATAGATCACGCATTTCCCAGGACGCGAATACGGTTACGCCCCTGGAGCGCAGTTCATTCATCAGCGCACTCAAGAAGTCAGTAATTCGCGCCGGATTTGTAGAAACTCGTGTCATACCGCTAAGGCTATCGATAAACAGGCGCTTGATGCCCTTCTCTTCTACAAGACTCAACAAGCGTGCGCCTAACCCATCCAGCAACCCCTCGGTAGTAGGCTGCCAGGCAATGCTCAGGGCGCCGCTGTCCTCCATGCCCTGGATATCGATACCCAGTGATTGGCCTTTGAGTCGCAACCGTTGCGGGCTTTCATAAAAGCCAAAATGCAGTCCTGGAGCTTCCACCGTCGACTCGGCCAGAAACTTCAGGCCCAGCGTCGTTTTACCAATGCCGGAGGGGCCCATGACCAGAGACACGCTGGAACTGTAAAGGCCGCCACCCAATATGCCGTCCAGCGAACCAATGCCACTGGGAATACGCGTCATGTCGGCGCTGTCGGGGGCGGACGGGTGGCTATAAAGGCTTTCGAGACGAGGGTAAACCACCAAGCCATTGTCGGTAATCTCACACTCATGAAGGCCTGTCAGTGCTCCACTGCCGCGAGTTTTACGCAGTTGAATACGACGTACCGAGCGAGTGCCAAATAGCTCTTCGCCCATTTCAATGACGCCATCAACCATGGTGTGTTCAGGGCTGCCGTCGTCGAGACGGGAGCTGGTCAGAAACAGCACCGTGCAACCCGCGAAAGCAGCGTGCCCTTGCAACTCGGAAATGAATTTCTTGGTGTCGATGTGCGAGTCGGCTTTTGAGCGAGCATTAAGCAAGCCGTCTACCACCATCACTGTAGCTTTTTGTCGACTTATCTCGCGCCGAAGCAGTTTTACCACCTCGTCCAGCCCTTCGTTTTCCAACGTATCAAACGCGCTGACAAACTGAATGTCGGCGCCCACTTTGGACGCGTCGAAAAAGCTCAGAGTAGAAAGAAACTGAAAAAGACGGTCGTGTGACTCGGCCAGCAGTGTGGCGACCAGAACCCGGCCTCCATTGTTCGCATGATGGAACCCAAGTTGGTTGGCCAGGATCGTTTTGCCAGACCCTGGCCGCCCCTGGATTATGTAGGAGGCGCCCGCGACCAGCCCTCCCTTGAGCAGAGCGTCGAGCCCTTCGATTCCACTTTGGAGGCGTTTTAGCTTTTCCACAATGCGACCCTGATCTGAAAAACAGGCTGTTTAAGCCGAGTGGTGGGAATGCTAACGCCATTTACGCTTTAGAGCCATTCAGACCTGAAGCATGGTGGGCGAATCAGCGGGGATGGAGTTCCAGATCGTGTCTCCCCATGCACCCATTCGCAGGTAGCGGCGGTAAAGACCTCACCTTGACCTTGTGGAAGTGCACCACCATGCCGACCCCGCACCTATGCAAATCGACACGAGTGTCACTAAGGTCGGGCGCCAGTCGGATGGCGGGCGGCAACTTCAGAAGCACGCAAGGTCGCACTGGGCGGCAGATATCTCATAGGGGCGGTATCCAGCGAGTCATCGGAAAGGCGCGTACATGAACGTTAACTCATGCAGCAGCCAAACTTACTGTAAACGTCGCCTCCCTGACGGGACAGTGGCTCAATTGACACTGAATGCTCAATGATGGGAAGGCTTTCGGTGTACTGGATCCGGAACGCCAACAGGGCGATGAGCCTTTACTCCTTGGCCCTCAGCACAACAATCCCCGGCGTGTTAGCCACATACGTAAGAAACGGCGAATCCACCACCTTCTGGCTGCCTGAATGCGAGGACGCATTGCGCAGTACGGGGCCTTTGTCCGTCATGATAAAGAACCCCACATGGGTCACATCCAGCCCGGCCAAGGGCGTATAGATGCCAATAAAATCGCCCTCGTGCAGGCGATTGATGACCTTCTTATCGATAAAACCGGCAGGAATGTAGGTGACCGTACGCTGGACCACCGGCAGGCCAGGCAAGTAGGTACTGCCGTCGGCTTTTTGGTTGAGGCGTTTTTCGCGGCGAACGGCATGGGCACTTATCTGCGCGGTGATGTCTTGCGCCGGTTTATACGTGCCGCTGTAGGCCCAATCCGTGTAGAAGTGCTTACGGCTCAGAAAGTCGAGATCGCCATCAACATAACGCGTGCGCAGCAGGTTCTTCATAAAGTCGGGTTGTGCTGCCGATTGTCGCAGGGCCTCGACGTAATCCAGGTAGGTAAAGCAATCCAGGCCTCGAAAATCGACCACCAACTGTTCGGGCGTGCTCAGTGAGCCCTGTAACTTGTTGGCAGCATAGGGCGTGCCTAAAAAGGCCTCCGAGATCAGGCCGATCTGTTGGCCCGCGGGAAGCAACCGGTAGTTTGGACGCTCATGGAGAATCGCATTGAGCTTCTCAACGGTGTAAGGATCCAGCGGTGCATCGAGCGTCAGCGGCGCGTTTGGCTGACGTTCGAACGCATGGCTTCCAGTGGTTGCGCCCGACGAGCCGCAACCCGCCAACAGCATCGACATCAAGATAAAAACATAGGGTGTGCGCATCTGACTCTTCACTTATCCAAGGGGCATCCGATCATACCTGCCAGCGCAAGTCAGCCGTGGCCGGCGCTCAAGCGCTCCCACAAAAAGCCGTAGACCAGCGCTTTCATGTACGCACTCTGGGCATTATCCGCCGCGCCGCCGTGGCCGCCTTCGATGTTTTCGTAGTACGTCACGTCCTGGCCGGCATCGATCATTTTGGCCGCAAGTTTACGGGCATGGGCCGGGTGTACGCGGTCATCGCGGGTCGAGGTGGTGAACAGCACCGGCGGATAGGTCTTGGCCGGGTCGAACAGGTGGTAGGGTGAAAACGTCTGGATGTAGGCCCATTCTTCAGGCACGTCCGGGTTGCCGTACTCTTCCATCCACGAGGCGCCTGCCAGCAAATGGTGATAGCGCTGCATGTCGAGCAACGGCACCTGGATGACGACGGCTGCGAACAGCTCGGGGTATTGGGTGAGCATATTGCCGGTCAACAGGCCGCCATTGCTGCCACCTTGCACGGCCAGGTGTCGGGGCGAGGTGATCTTGCGGTTGATCAGGTCTTGCGCCACTGCGGCAAAATCCTCATAGGCGCGCGCACGCTTGTGCTTGAGCGCCGCCTGATGCCAACGCGGGCCGTATTCGCCGCCGCCGCGAATATTCGCGACGGCATACACACCGCCTTTGGACAGCCAGGCGCGGCCCAGCCCGCCGGAATACTCCGGGCACAGCGACACTTCAAAACCGCCATAACCGTAGAGCAAGGTCGGCGCGTTGGCGTTGTACTGCAAGCCCTGTTCGTGCACCAGGAAATACGGCACGCGGGTGCCGTCCTTGGACACGGCAAAATGCTGTTCAACCTCATGCCGGCTCGCCTCGAAGAACGCCGGCATGGCTTTGAGCACTTCAGGTTGCGCGCCAAGCTCGGCCAGTGACAGCGTGACCGGCGTGAGAAAACCTCGGGTGACCATCCACACGGCATCGCTGTCATCGCTGTCGACGGCGCTCACATCCACGGTCGCCATCGCCGGCGCGCCGATAAATGCGCTGCGTGCCCAGCCTTGTGGGCCCGGCGTCAGCGCGCTGAGGCGGTTTCTGACGTCCTCCAGCACGTTGAGTACCAAGTGGTTGCGGGTCCAGTCCATGCCGGCCAGTGAGGTGCTGTCCGATGGCACGAACAACAGGTCGAAATCCCGCGCGCCGGCCATGAACCGTGCAAAGTTGATCGCCAGCAACGAGCCGGCCACGTAGCCATCACCCACCGTCCAATCATCACGCAATTGCAGGAGCAACCAGTCTTTGTGCACCGACTTGTCGGCCGAGTTCGGCGCGTCGATTTTGCTCAGCGTGCCATCCGGGGCGCGCAGGTACAGTTCGTTGTTGTAGAACGCCAGGGTGCGGCTGACGAAATCACGCTCGTAGCCCGGTGTGCTGTCGTGCATCGCCGCGATATACATATCGTCGTGCCGGCCTTCGTAGACGATCGTCGCGGCACTCAGGGGCGTACCGCGCTGCCATTGCTTGACGATGCGCGGGTAACCCGAGCGGGTCATGCTGTCTGCACCGAAGTCGGTAAACACATACACGTTGTCGTGGTCGATCCAGCCCAGCCCACCCTTGGATTCGGGCAACTCGAAGCCATCATTGACCCAGGCTTTTTCGACCAGGTCGAATTCGCGCGTGACACTCGCGTCCGCGCCGCCCCGGGACAGTGCAACCAAGGCGCGTTGATAGCCAGGGTGCAGGCAGTCGGCGCCGTGCCATACCCAATTCTCACCTTCCAGGGCATTTAACGCGTCGATGTCCAGCACGGTTTCCCAGGCCGGTTGCGCCTTGCGATATTGCGCCAGCGTGGTCCGCCGCCACAGGCCGCGAGGGTGGGCGGCGTCGACCCAGAAGTTGTAATAGTGGGCGCCGATTTTTTCCACGTAAGGGATATTGCTGTCCGAATCGAGCACCGCCAGCAGGTCGGCCTGCATCGCCTTGAAAGGCGCGGATTCGGCGAGTCGGGCGTGGGCCTTGAGGTTTTGTGCGCGCACCCAATCCAGCGCCTGCGTGCTGTCGACGTCTTCCAGCCAAAGGTAAGGATCGTCGCCCGTGGAAGGCGGTGTCGGGAGGTTTGGCATCTGCGCATCCTGTGGAAAATTTGTTCGGAAAATCAAGGAGTGTCACTCAACCGCGCCCAACCCTGCAACCAGCACCTCCACCACCGCACGCACCTTGGGCAGCGCATAGCGGTTTTTGACCCAGGCCACACTGATGCCCATGCCGACACTGGCCAACTGCGGCAAGACTTGCACCAGCGAGCCGTCCTGCAAGTGTTGCTCAACCAGCCACGACGGCAGTTGCGCGATACCGCAGCCGGCCAGCGCAGCCAACTTCAGCCCGGCGCCATGGCCGATCACCAGTTGCGGCTGCACGTGGCTGTGCAGTGTCGCGCCATGTTCGCCGGCGTGCTGCCAGTGGCTGACGCGACCATCGACCCAGCCGTAGGCAATGCACTGATGCTGTTCAAGGTCACGCTCGGACTGTGGCGTGCCGTGGCGAGTGAGATACGCAGGGGACGCACATAAAACATGCCACTCTCGGGTAAGTAACTGGTGCCCTACCGTCTCCGGCCAGGCCGGGTCGTCGCCGATGTGCACGACGATATCCACGCCTTCCTTGAACGGATCGACAAAGCCATCAGAGAAGGAGATGTGCGGGGTCAGCAATGGATGAGTGTTCAGCCACGGCAGCAGGATCGGCAGCACCTGCGCCTGGCCAAAGGCGCCGGGCAGGTCGATGCGCACACGCCCGCGCAGTTCGGTGTTTTCAGCCTGCAATGCCCATTCGGCTTCTTCCAGGTCGGTTAATACGCCGGTGCAGGTGCGCAGGTAGGCAACGCCGGCATCGGTCAGCGACAACCTGCGCGTGGTGCGGTGGAACAGTCGGGCACCCAGACGGGCTTCCAGGCGCGCAATGCTTTTACTCACGGCCGAGGCGGTCAGGTTCATTTTCTCGGCGGTCGCGGTAAAGCTGCCGTGCTGCGCGACACAGACAAATACATCGATGCCCTTCAGGCGCTCTGAAGAAAACATGCACAGCCCTTATTCATGAATTGAGTTCCTGTGTCTGGATAAAAACCATCCTAAATCAGAACTCGGTTCAAAGGTAAGCTGCTTGTACTCTGATAAATGGACTCTGAGGCTCGAATGCTGGCCACGCTGAAAAACTACCCCGCCACCCTCAACCTGCTATTGAGCGCCTCGCTGATACTGACGCTCGCCCGCGCAATCACCCTGCCCTACCTGGTCATCTATTTGTCGAGCCACTTTGGCTTGAGCATCGCCGATATCGGCTTGGTGATCGGCAGCACACTGATCATCGGCTCGCTGCTGAGCCTGTATGGCGGCTTTCTGGTGGATCGGATGAGCAGTTACCGGCTTATCCTGCTCTTCTGCGGTGTGTTCACGCTGGGCTTTCTCGGCGCCCCTATCGCGCCTGCGCTCTGGCTGTTTTACCTGTGCCTGGTGTTGGTGAACCTGGCGTATGCGGTGATTGATATCGCGGTAAAAGCCGGGTTTGGCAGCCTGCTCCCCGTTGATCAGCGCAGTGAAGCGTTTTCGATCAAATACACGCTGACCAATATCGGTTATGCCGTCGGGCCGTTCCTGGGCGCGGGGTTGGCCGCCGTGGATGCCAGCCTGCCGTTTCTGATGTCAGCCGGGCTGGGTGCCGGGTTCTTGTTTATTTACTTCGTGTGGGGCGACAGGCGTTTGGAGACGGCCCAAGCAAACCAGCCACCCGTAGCGTTCCTGGCGGTCGCCACACTGCTGCTGCGCGATTACCGCCTGGTGTGCTTTACCCTCGGCGGACTTCTCAGTGCCGTGGTATTCGGCCAGTTCACGGCCTACCTCTCGCAGTACCTGATCGTCACCACTACACCTCAGGAGACCTACCGGATCATCAGCACGATCGTGGCCACCAATGCCCTGACAGTTATCAGCTTGCAATACAGCCTCGGCAAGCGGATTTCCCCGCGCGACCTGAATCGGTGGCTTGCCGCTGGCCTGAGCCTGTTTATTGTCGGGCTGGGCGGGTTTGCGCTGTCGACCACGCTGCTGATGTGGGTGCTGTCGATGGCGATTTTCACCCTTGGCGAAATTATCGTGTTCCCGGCCGAATACATGTTCATCGATAACATCGCGCCCAATCACCTGCGCGGCATGTACTACGCCGCGCAGAACCTGGGCAATGTCGGCGCGGCGTTGGGGCCGGTGTTGTGTGGGTGGGTGTTGGCTACGCAGCCGGCGTACAGCATGTTTTATATGTTGGTGGTTTTTGTTGTGGCGGGCGGGTTGATGTACTTTTTGGGAGGGCTGACTGCTAGTAAGCGTGGCAGCCTGACGCCACCGTAAGACGTTTGAAGGAGTGGATTCATCTTGTTGCGAGGCAACGACAGCGGGTTGTGAGCCTCGTTCCTTGCACGCTACGCAATACACCTTTGTCATCACGCCTATTGATAGCTCCCTAACGAAAACGCCATTCTAGAGGGCTCGCCTCTCGCTTATATCATTCCGAATGATAGTTACCTTTGTTTCATTCGATTCGTGACATAGCACCTCGCCGCGCATGATCCGCCCATCTCAAATACATTGGCGGATGCACCTCATGGAACAGTCACTCAAACACTTGCGCTTCCCCTTGGCGATTTTGGCCGTTGTGGTGATGAGCGCCTGCGGTAAGACCCCGGATCAAGCGGCCGCCATGCCCCCCGCGAAAATCAGTGTGGCCAAGGTGCTGGAACAGCCGGTCAACGAGTGGGATGAATTCACCGGTCGCCTGGAAGCCCCGGAAACCGTGCAGATTCGTCCGCGCGTATCCGGCCAGATCGACCAGGTGGCCTTCACCGAAGGCGCTCTGGTGAAGAAAGGCGACCTGCTGTTCCAGATCGACCCGCGCCCGTTCCAGGCTGAGGTGCGCCGCCTCGAAGCCCAGCTCGCACAAACCAAAGCCGCCGCCAGCCGTAGCGATAACGAAGCGCAACGTGGCGAGCGTCTGCGCCAGAGCAATGCGATCTCCGCTGAACTGGCTGACTCGCGCACCACCGCCGCCCAGGAAGCCCGCGCCGCTGTCGCCGGGATCCAGGCGCAGTTGGACCTGGCCAAGTTGAACCTGAGTTTTACCCGCGTGACCTCGCCGATCAGTGGCCGCGTCAGCCGTGCGGAAATCACCGCCGGCAACCTGGTGACCGCCGACACCACGCCGCTGACCAGCGTGGTCTCTACCGACAAGGTTTACGCCTACTTCGACGCCGACGAGCGCGTGTACCTCAAGTACACCGAGCTGGCTCGCGAAGGCCGCCGTGGCGCGACCACTCCTGTGTACCTGGGCCTGTCCAACGAAACCGGCAACCCGCACCTGGGCCAGATGAACTTCGTCGACAACCAGGTCAACCCGGCCACTGGCACCATCCGTGGTCGCGCCGTGTTCGATAACAGCAAGGGCGAATACACCCCGGGCCTGTATGCCCGCTTGAAGTTGGTCGGCAGCGGCACCTACTCCGCCGTGCTGATCAACGACGAAGCGGTGGGCACCGACCTTGGCAAGAAGTTCGTGCTGGTGATGGACGGTGACAAGCCGGCTTATCGCTCGGTGGAACTGGGGCCGAAGATCGAAGGCCTGCGCATCGTGCGCAGCGGTTTGAACAAGGACGACACCATCGTCGTGAAGGGCTTGCAGCGCATTCGTCCGGGTTCGCCGGTTGCACCGGAAACGATCCCGATGGCCAGCAAGGAAACCCTCGCCGCCTTGGCACAACAACGACAAGCGCTTGAAGCCAGCAACCTGGAACAAGTGGCGCCGGATAAAGCCGCGCCCAAGCTCGCAGCCGTCGCGACTCCACGCGGTTAAGGGATACAACTCAAGATGAATTTTTCCAAGTTCTTCATTTCGCGGCCGATCTTCGCAGCGGTGCTGTCGCTGTTGATTTTGATCGCCGGTGCGATCTCGCTGTTCCAACTGCCGATCAGCGAATACCCGGAAGTGGTGCCGCCCACCGTGGTGGTACGTGCCAACTTCCCGGGCGCCAACCCCAAAGTCATCGGTGAAACCGTGGCCGCTCCGTTGGAGCAAGCCATTACCGGTGTCGAGAACATGCTGTACATGTCCTCGCAGTCGACTGCCGATGGCAAGCTGACCCTGACCATCACCTTCGCCCTGGGCACCGACCTGGATAACGCGCAGGTGCAGGTGCAGAACCGTGTGACCCGCACGCAGCCCAAGCTGCCTGAGGAAGTGACGCGCATCGGTATTACCGTCGACAAGGCTTCCCCTGACCTGACCATGGTTGTGCACTTGACCTCACCGGACAAGCGTTACGACATGCTCTACCTGTCCAACTATGCCTTACTCAACGTAAAGGATGAGTTGGCGCGTCTGGGCGGTGTGGGTGACGTGCAGTTGTTCGGCATGGGCGACTACTCCCTGCGTGTTTGGCTGGACCCGAACAAAACCGCTTCGCGCAACCTGACCGCCACCGATGTGGTCAACGCGATTCGTGAGCAGAACCGTCAAGTGGCCGCCGGTGCCCTGGGTGCGCAACCTGCACCGAATGCCACCAGCTTCCAGTTGTCGGTGAACACTCAGGGCCGCCTGGTGACGGAGGAGGAGTTCGAGAACATCATTATCCGCTCCGGCGCCAACGGTGAAATCACCCGCCTTAAAGACATTGCACGGGTAGAGCTGGGTTCCAGCCAGTATGCGCTGCGCTCGTTGCTCAACAACCAGCCGGCGGTGGCGATCCCGATCTTCCAGCGCCCAGGTTCCAACGCCATCGAGATCTCCAACGAAGTACGCGCCAAGATGGCGGAGCTGAAAAAGAGCTTCCCGGAAGGCATGGATTTCAGCATCGTCTATGACCCTACCATCTTCGTGCGTGGCTCTATCGAGGCGGTGGTTCACACCCTGTTCGAAGCACTGATTCTGGTGGTGCTGGTGGTGATCCTGTTCCTGCAAACCTGGCGCGCCTCGATTATTCCATTGGTGGCGGTGCCGGTATCGTTGATCGGTACCTTTGCGGTGATGCACTTGTTTGGCTTCTCGCTCAACGCACTGTCGCTGTTCGGCCTGGTACTGGCCATCGGTATCGTGGTGGACGACGCCATCGTGGTGGTGGAGAACGTCGAGCGAAATATCGAGTTGGGACTCGAACCGTTCCCGGCCACCGAAAAGGCCATGAGCGAAGTAACCGGCCCGATCATCGCGACCGCGTTGGTGCTGTGTGCGGTGTTCATTCCAGCGGCCTTTATCAGCGGCTTGACCGGTCAGTTCTATAAGCAGTTCGCGTTGACCATTGCCATTTCCACGGTGATCTCGGCATTCAACTCGCTGACCTTGTCCCCTGCCCTGGCCGCCGTGTTGCTGCGCAGCCATGACGCGCCGAAGGATCGCTTCTCCAAGGTGCTCGACAAGCTGTTGGGTGGCTGGTTGTTCCGCCCATTCAACCGCTTCTTCGAGAAAGCCAGCCATGGGTATGTGGGCACCGTACGCCGGGTGATTCGCGGCAGTGGTATCGCGCTGTTCCTGTACGCCGGCCTGATGGTCCTGACCTGGCTGGGCTTTGCCCACACGCCAACCGGTTTCGTACCGGCCCAGGACAAGCAGTACCTGGTGGCTTTTGCGCAATTGCCGGACGCCGCGAGCCTGGACCGTACCGAAGACGTGATCAAGCGCATGTCCGACATCGCGCTGAAACAACCCGGCGTGGAAGCCGCCGTCGCCTTCCCGGGCCTGTCGATCAACGGCTTCACCAACAGTCCGAACAGCGGCATCGTGTTCGTGACCTTGAAGCCCTTCGATGAGCGTAAAGACCCGAGCATGTCCGCTGGCGCAATTGCCGGTGCATTGAACGGCAAATACAGCAGCATCGAGGAAGCCTACATGGCGATCTTCCCACCGCCGCCGGTACAGGGCCTGGGTACGATCGGCGGGTTCCGCCTGCAAATCGAAGACCGTGGCAACCTGGGTTACGACGAGCTGTACAAGGAAGTGCAGAACATCATCACCAAGAGCCGTACCACGCCTGAATTGTTCGGCCTGTTCACCAGCTACACGGTCAACGTACCGCAGGTCGATGCTGCCATCGACCGCGAAAAAGCCAAGACCCATGGCGTGGCGATCAGCGACATCTTCGACACCCTGCAGATCTACCTGGGTTCGTTGTATGCCAACGACTTCAACCGCTTTGGCCGTACTTACCAGGTCAACGTGCAGGCAGACCAGCAGTTCCGCCTGGATGAAGACCAGATCGGCCAGCTGAAAGTGCGTAACAACAAGGGCGAGATGATCCCTCTGGCGACCTTTATCAAGGTCAGCGACACCTCGGGGCCGGACCGCGTGATGCACTACAACGGCTTTATCACCGCCGAAATCAACGGCAACGCCGCACCGGGCTACAGCTCCGGCCAGGCTCAGGCGGCGATTGAGAAACTGCTCAAAGATGAATTGCCCAACGGCATGACCTACGAGTGGACCGACCTGACCTATCAGCAAATCCTCTCGGGCAATACCGCGCTGTTCGTGTTCCCGCTCTGCGTACTGCTGGCGTTCCTGGTGCTCGCCGCCCAATACGAAAGCTGGAGCCTGCCACTGGCGGTGATCCTGATCGTACCGATGACCCTGCTGTCGGCCATCACCGGGGTGATTATCTCCGGTGGCGACAACAACATCTTCACCCAGATCGGCCTGATCGTATTGGTGGGCCTGGCGTGTAAGAACGCGATTCTGATCGTCGAGTTTGCCAAGGATAAACAGCAGGAAGGTCTCGATCCGCTGGCCGCGGTACTGGAAGCTTGCCGCTTGCGTCTGCGGCCGATCCTGATGACCTCGTTCGCCTTCATCATGGGTGTGGTGCCTCTGGTGTTGTCCAGCGGTGCCGGTGCCGAGATGCGTCATGCCATGGGTGTGGCGGTGTTCTCCGGGATGATCGGGGTGACCTTCTTCGGTCTGTTGCTGACCCCAGTGTTCTACGTACTGATCCGTCGTTATGTGGAGCGCGGCGAAGCACGCAAAGCGGCCAAGGCCTTGAAGCTGGAGACACAGCAATGAGCGTGAAAGTATTTTTGCCGAGCTTGCTGGTACTGGCGCTGAGCGCCTGTGCCGTAGGCCCGGACTACAAAACCGAAAAATTGGAGGCGGCCAATATCACGGCCGCCGCCGACACCAAAAGCTATGACCACGCCAAGTACGAAGGCATCTGGTGGCAGCAGTTCGAGGACCCGACCCTCAACCAACTGGTCACCCAGTCGTTGAGCGGTAACCGCGACCTGCGTGTGGCGTTCGCCCGTCTGCGGGCGGCACGCGCCATCCGTGATGACGTGGCCACCGACATCATGCCGGTCGTCACCTCTCGCGCCAGCAGCGACGTGGGCAAAGGCCAGATCCCGGGCCAGACCACCAAACGCGTCAACAGCGAGCGCTACGACCTGGGCCTGGACATGGCCTGGGAAGTCGACTTGTTCGGCCGCATCCGTCGCAACCTGGAAGCCAGCGATGCGGACCAACAGGTCGCCGAAGCCGACCTGTACCAACTGCAAGTCACCATGATTGCCGAACTGGTAGACGCCTACGGCCAACTGCGCGGCGCTCAATTGCGTGAACGCATTGCTCTGGACAACCTGAAGAACCAGCAGGAATCGCGCACCATTACCGTGAGCCTGCGTGATGCCGGTGTGGGCGATCAGCTCGATGTAGAACGCGCCGACGCACGCCTGGCCGCCGTTGAAGCCAGCGTGCCGCAACTGCAAGCCGAGCAAGTGCGCGAGCGTAACCGCATCGCCACCCTCCTCGGCCAGCGCCCCGACAAGCTGAGCGTGGACCTGAGCCCCAAAGACCTGCCGGCGATTGCCAAGGCCTTGCCGATCGGCGACCCCGGCCAGTTGCTGCAACGTCGCCCGGACATTCTCAGCGCCGAACGCAAACTGGCCGCCGCCACCGCGCGTATCGGCGTGGCCAAGGCCGACCTGTTCCCACGGGTCAGCCTCAGCGGCTTCCTCGGCTTTACCGCCGGGCGTGGTTCGCAGATCGGTTCGGCTGCCGCCAATGCCTGGTCCCTTGGCCCTAGCATCACCTGGGCCGCCTTTGACCTGGGCAGCGTGCGTGCACGGTTGCGCGGTGCGAATGCCGAAGCCGATGGCGCCCTGGCGACCTACGAGCAGCAAGTGTTGCTGGCGTTGGAAGAATCGGAGAATGCCTTCAGTGATTACGGCAAACGCCAGCAGCGCCTGGTCTCGCTGATTCGTCAAAGTGAATCCAGCCGCGCTGCCGCAGACCTCGCCGCGATTCGTTATCGCGAAGGCACCGTGGACTTCCTGGTGCTGCTCGATGCGCAGCGTGAGCGCTTGGCGGCTGAAGACTCCCAGGCCCAGGCCGAAGTGGACTTGTATCGCGGCATCGTCGCGATCTACAAGGCCCTGGGCGGTGGCTGGCAGCCGGACACGGTCGTCGCCAGCAGCAAGTGATGTAACGAGCTCCTTTGGTTGGTCGCATCCAGCCAATTTTTAGCCCTGCGGCTCATTCGGTCGCGGGGCTTTTTTTTGCTGATGATTTGAGGTGAGGCTTTCAGCTCGGTCGTGCAGGAGGGCGACAGTTGTCGGGGCGCGCGGAGAGTCGGGGTCAAACCAGCGAGAGATGAGCATCCCTGCTCGAAACAACAGTTGTTACGTTTTAGAAACGATTCAGCCTTCAGACGCCTTGGGCGGTGATTGCTGGGCAAAATCTATCGTGCCGTTAACCGTATTTGGCAATCCGATGTTTCCCACTAAGTTAGTGACTTCTTTGCCCGTACGCTCGCGTGGCGATAGCCTGATTAATGTCGCGGTTTTTTTGCTACCACACACCAGTTTTCTGAAATCAGAGAGTCCTTTCCCTAATGATTTAGGGACGTTCACCCCCACGCTTCTGACGCCCATTGCGGTGAGACGAAACAAGGATTTCGCCGTGCCGGCCACTGCCCCCGGTAGATTAAACATCGACAGCACTGCTTTACCCGCAACGGCTAACTTGGCAGCTATCGACCCTGCCTTGGCGACCGCGCTGACGGCACTGGCGGCCACAAACAGAGCACCTACAATTTCCAAGCCCAGCCCAATAGCGCCCACGGCAACACGACGGCGATCGCCTGAGGCGAGCTCTTCGATATTGCCTTTGAACGGAATCAGGGTATTGATGACGAAATTATCAATAGCATCCAAACGCTGCTGAACGGCTTCGTTATACGTCGTGCCTGCAGCTTGCTTCATCAGCAGCAAGGGGTCGACGAGCAAATTTTCCAGTTGCAGGGCTCTAAGAATTTCAGCCGTTCGTGTCGATGAATAGGTATTGGGCAAGCCCGCTGATGCGTCCTGACGCTTAGGCGGCGCGGGAAAGTGCGCGACGACCTCAATATCAACCGGCAGTGTCGGGCTTAGGCGCCGGCGCATGATTTTCCCGAAGGAATCGGTACCCGAATCACTCATAAACGTCATGGCGTCGACCAGTTCCGCGCGTTCTGCGTAGCGGTTAGAGCCAGGGAGAAACTCATAACACTTGGCGCCCGACGCATCTCTGAGAAATAGAACAAGCCCGATTTTTTGCTGAGCCTCTTCTTGATTGAGGTCGCCCTCTTGAGTCGAAGCGCCATAGACGGTGACTTCGCCAGACTCTAACCTTCGCCTGTCTTCAACAGGCAATTCGCTCATCAGCATTTTCGTGGCAATGCCCTGATAGGTTGCCAAGCTTGTAATGCCCTGCACGACGGGCAATAGAAACACGCTTTCGATCGGCTTCAACTTTACAAGTTGATTCTTCAATGCCTCGAACGCGGTTTTATCTGAAGGGTTGATAAAGTTCCATTCTTTCGTGTTTATATTTTCAGCCGTCAACTCGCCTGACAAGTATAAATCCTTGATTGAACAAGGCCCCGCTGCAAGCCCAAGGACAGTGGTATCAGGTTTCCACGCGTTGATGGCTGAGTTCGCAATGTTGCTCAAGGGTACAGCGTTAACAACTGAAGAACTGGGCTTGAACAGTACCGTCCTTTTACTAAAGAACTCACTCTGGCCAGGGCAAACACGCTCCAATTCCTGTTCACCTACATGCGTGCGGGCTTTAAGTAATGAGCTGGCCTTATCAAGGCTGGCGGCCACTAGCCCACTGTCCTCCACGCGCTTGTTGTAAGCAATTGCCGCGGCATTCAGCGCTGTGGGTGAGTAATCATCCTCCTCGGTCACGACCCCCTGGGCCAAGGCCCAATCGTATATCGGTCCGGCACAGTGCATTGCTTCCAATTGTTCGTGTTCAGGCGAGACCGGCCTCAGTAAGGCACGAGAGCCAAGTTGTTCTACACTCATCAGCCGCGAACTGCCTTGAGATGCCATTTCCGCCAGTGCCGTGTGGACGCGCAGGCTGACCAGTGGCAACGTCCCCACACGTACAGTATCCGCGCCCTTCACCAGAAACTCGGGGGCGACGGTCGACAACAATGCATGCGTGACCAGTATGGCTTGCTCGAGGGGCAGTTGTTTTTCTCTGGCCAGGTGTTGTTCAAGCTCAGTACGCACCTCGAACAGGGTTTTTCCTGCGTTTGATGCCGAGTACAGGTTGTAGCCGCCGATATGATTGCGCTGCGTACCCAGCGTTGGATCTATGATCAGCAGATCACGGGTAAGGATCAGCTGTTTGCGATAGCTTGGCGAAGCCTTCCCGCGCACCTCTGCCCCGTCGTCTTTAAGTGCAGCAAGAATGGGCTCACAGCGCCTCAGTCCTGCACCTTGAGTCAACGCTTGGCTAATGAGTTCGTCGGCATTCTGGCGGATGGATACCGGGCTCTGGCCTGCCCAGGGTTTGGGTGAGCAATCAAGCAGTGTCAACTGTGGGGGTATGTTGTTGCCGGGTGCTGAGCGGCGGACTCTGATACGTTGCCCCTCGGTCAGGGAATCAGGTGATTGCTGATCTTCCAGAAAATTACGGGCATAGCTGCCAAGTGGTGGTTCTGGTGGTAGCGGGTTGAGTTTCCAATTCACAATGTTGCGCAAGTCGCTGGCAGTCATGACGGCCGGTAATTCGCTCGACGTTGCATAGCGCAGCAATTGCCATACATCGCCGATTGAATGTGATCTGATTATTTTTCCGGTTGCTTCCGATTGCTGAATGGCACTGTCGAGCAGTTGCGCGAGCGTGGGATGGGCCAGAACTTGCTCCGTCACGTTGCGCCACGGTCCAGATGTGCCGTTGGCGCTGACCATAAACTGCCCATTCTCCAGCCGAACCTGGGCATTCACGCCTGTGCGGTTTGCGCTCAAGATGGGTGCCATCAGAGGATCGCGCATCAAGCGCTTCACTATTCTGAGCCCCGAGCGATTGGCAATCCCAAGTGACGAACCCGGTGCAATGTCCTGGGAAATCGCTCTGAGGTCGATGTCCTCGTTGTCTGGTTTGTCCTTGAGCTTACTGAGCAGCGTATTTATCAATGCGCTTTCATTTTCTACATCCATGAACTCACGCTCTGCCAGCTTGCGCATTTCAGGCGACCGCAGGGGGTCTTCCTCAACAGGCTTTACCGGAAAACCGTTGGCTTTGAGAGCGTCGGCATCGGTACTGTTGATGGGCCAGCGAACGCCGTAGAACGCCGCAATCTCAGCGGGCAAAAGCCTGGTTCCGGGGTTGCTCAGGCCATTTGCTTGCGGATCAAGCATGGCAGCACTGGCAATCACCTGCCGTCCGATCGGCCACCAACCGCTGCCATCAGACGGGGTAAATGTAGTGATTTTACCGGTATCTTGCGCTTGTACCGTCAGGGTGGACCCCACTATGTGAAACCTAGGCATCACGAAATTTTGCGCCCTTACCCAAGCCTGCAGGGACGGCGCGTTCCACGCGTCAACAAAGTGGCCCATCCATTTGCCAATCGACGTCTCTGGCGACAAATCTTGAAAGCGCCAATCGTCTTGGTGCCCGCTACTCAGCAGGGTGGCCAGTTCAGCGTCAGCTTCAGCGGTTGGTTTAACGGCAACCGCCAGCTTGTCCGTTTGGCCGGTTGACGTCGCCAGGTTCAGCTCACCGGGTGACGGATTTGATTGGTGTGAGAGCGCACTGTTGCCTGTATCAACACGGGATAAGCTCATTAGACGTACTCCAGAGAAAGGAGCCTAATAATCTGAGAGCCGCCCCTTCGAAACGGATCGGCTTATTCTGAAGCGCAGTGCAGCAAGTGTATGTACACATTACCTCCTGCTAATCAACGCATGAGTCTGCGTCACAAAGACGGCAACGCGTCACTCAGAATCAGGCTGCGGTAGTGCCCTGGGTTTGAGCCGGACCATTTGCGGAAGGCTTTGTAGAATGAGCTGACATCAGCAAAACCAAGGCGCACGGCAATTTCAACAAAACTGATATCGGCCTCGGCAAGCCAGACAATCGCCAGTTCCTTGCGCACGCTATCCTTGAGCCCCTGATAAGTCTGCCCTTCATCTGCCAGGCGGCGACGCAAGGTTGACGCCGATATACACAGGTTGGCCGCCAAGCCTTCGGTTTCGGGCCAGGTATTGGCAGGCATATGGCGCAGATCATTTTTGATGCGATTGGCCAGGCTCGCCGGGTCGCGGTACTTGACCAGTATGTTGGCCGGCGCATGCGCCAGGAACCGCTTGAGTTCTTCCGGGCTACGCTTGATCGGCAGGTCGAGACAGTCGGCAGAAAAGATCATGCGCGTGCGTGGCCGATCAAAGCGCAGGTTGTCGGAGAACATCACGCGGTAGTCATCACAGAATTGCGGCTGCGGGCAACGCAGCTCAATGGCGAGTATCGGGATACGCCGACCCGCCAGCCAACAGGCCACGCCGTGGACGATCATCCAATAGGTGAAATAGGTAAACGCGCGTTTGGGTTCGGGTTCGAGCAAGACGATTTCTGCCAGGCTCTGTTGGCGCACCAGCTGTGCAGGCATCTGCTCGAACATCAGCGACAAAAAACCCAGGCCGGTTTCCAGGCCGGCATCCAGGCTCGGTTGCGCCATCGCGGCGCGGCACAGGAACGCCAGGCTGCCAGACTTGAGTTGGCGCGGGTCCATGCCAAAAAACTCATCGTCCATGCGCCGCGCCAGCAAGCGCCACAGGCGTGCGTAGGCCGTGGCGGGCACGCGAGCGTCGGGCTGCTCGAGCAGCGCCGGGTCTATTCCGACCTTGCTCAAGGCTTCAACCGTGGCCGTGCCGGGCGCGCAGCTCTGCAGCAAGGCTTCGCGCACAAGATGGATAGAGATGGTGTCTTTTTCCGCCATGGGAATCGGGCTATTCAATGCTGCAAAAGATGGGATGCATCATAAGGGCGGTTGCGATTCGCCACCACCGTTCAGCCGCAGTTCAGCAAAGGTCAATATTGGCTGTTTAGTAATGAGTATCATTATGTTACAAATTAGCATCCTATCCAGCCTTGATGCGGTGCCGAATGCTCGTTCCCTTTCTAATCATGCTGCGCGAAGGCATTGAAGCCGCATTGATCGTTGGCATTATTGCCAGTTACCTGCAACAGACCGGCCGTGGCCAGTGGATGCCCGCCGTGTGGATCGGCGTGTTCCTGGCCGCTGCGTTGGCCCTGCTGGTAGGTGGCGGCCTGGAACTGGTCAGTGCGGAGTTCCCGCAGAAACAACAGGAATTGTTCGAAGGTATCGTCGGCCTGGTAGCCGTCGGCATCCTCAGCTCCATGGTGTTCTGGATGCGCAAAGTGGCGCGCTCCATCAAGCATTCCCTGCACGAATCCCTGGATCATGCACTGGCCGGCTCCAAGCACCAAGTCATCGCGCTGATCGCCATGGTGTTCTTTGCCGTGGCCCGTGAAGGTCTGGAAACCGTGTTCTTCCTGCTCGCCGTGTTCCAGCAAAGCGAAGGTCCGGGCGCCCCGATTGGCGCCCTGCTCGGCTTGATCCTGGCGATTATCGTCGGCTTCCTGATCTACACCGGCAGCATGCGCCTGAACCTCGGCGCGTTTTTCCGCTGGACCGGCCTGTTCATCCTGGTGGTGGCCGCCGGCATTCTTGCCAACTCGGTGCAGGCGCTGCATGAAGCCGGGGTGTGGAACCACCTGCAAACCGTGTTGTTCGACTTCAGCGCCGTGCTGCCGATGGACAGCCCGTTGGGTTCGGTGCTCGCCGGGATGTTCGGCTACCAGGAAGCGCCGACCGTGAGCACCCTGGGTGCCTATCTAATTTATCTGGTAGTGGCGCTGGTGATGTTCTTCCTGCCCTCGGCCCCTGCCAAGCCTGTCGCCAAACCTTCTTCCGTTTCCAGCCATTAAGGACCGTCTCTTGTCCAACCCAACCCTTCAACCGGCACCGCCGTCGCGCGCCCTGCGCTGGGCAGTGGCCGGCTCGGTGGTGGTGATGATCGCCGCCGGTGCGCTGTTTTATTACGCCTCGCAATTGGCTGCCGCCAAGCGTCAGACCAACCACAATGAAATCGCCGTGACGATTCACGCTCACGCTTGCGAGCCGAATGAAATCAGCGTGCCCGCCGGGCGCGCGAGTTTTCGCATCATCAACCGCTCCGACCGCGCGGTGGAATGGGAAATCCTCGACGGCGTGCTGGTGATTGAAGAACGCGAAAATATCGCGCCGGGCCTAAGCCAGGTGATCAACGCCAACCTGTTGCCCGGCGACTATGCGATCACCTGCGGCTTGCTGAGCAACCCGCGCGGCACCTTACATGTCACGCCAACCGCTGAGTCCGATGCCCAGGCCAAGGCCAAACCGTCGATGGTGGCGTTTATCGGCCCGCTGTCGGAGTTCCGGGTGTACCTGAGCGGCCAAGGCAGTGCGCTGGTCAAGGCCGTGACCGCGCTGCAGCAAGCCATTGCCGCCGGTGACCTGGCCCAGGCGCAAGCGCTGTATGTGCCGGCACGTGAAGCGTATCAGCGCCTGGCTCCCGCCGCGCAACGTCTGGCCGAGCTGGACAACGCGATCAACGCCCGCGCCGATTACTTCGAAAAACGCGAGCAAGACCCCGCGTTCAGCGGCTTCCACCGCCTCGAATACAGCCTGTTCCAGCAGCGCAGCCTCGATGGCCTCGGCCCGGTCGCCGAGCGCCTGGTCACTGACGTCACCACCCTCAAGCAACAGCTGCTTGCGCAATCACTGCCGCCGGAACAACTGGTCAGCATTGTGGTGCGCAACCTCAACAGCCTGGCGGATGTGCGTGCCGCCAGCGGTGAAGAGGAACGCTACAGCCATATCGACTTGAACGGTTTTGCCGCCAACCTGGAGGCTGCCCGCAAGGTGGTCGACCTGATGCGCCCATTGCTGACCAAATCAGCGGCGGACCTGTTGCCAAAAATCGACAGCGCGCTCGATGCCTTCGATGCCCAACTCAACAGTTTTAAAGTCGACGGCCAGTACAGCCGCTACGACAGCGTCACGGCCGATCAGCGCAAGCAGATCGCCGACAAGGCCAAGGCTCTGGCCGTTGCACTCGATGGAATCGACCCCGCCCTTGGCCTTTCCGGCCTGCAGTGAAGACGACCTAATAGATGAGTGATTCAGAACAGTTTTCCGCGCAACGTCGCCGTGTCCTGCTGGGCATGGCCGCCACCGGTGCCGCGATTGCCGGCAGCACCCTGACCTGCCCGGCCATGGCCGCCGCAGCCGAGCAAGTCACCACCGCACCACGCAGTGACAAGACCCAGGACCACCACGACTTTTTCGGCCAGCACCAGACCGGCATCGTCACCCCGCGCCCGGCCTGCGGCATGCTCGTCGCCTTCGACGTGCTGGCCAGCGATCGCGAAGACCTGGAGCGCCTGTTCCGCACCTTGAATGAGCGCATTGCGTTTCTGATGACCGGCGGCACCGTGCCGCAAGTCGACCCGAAACTGCCGCCCACCGACTCCGGAATCCTCGGCCCGGTGGTCACGCCGGATAACCTGACCATCACCGTCTCGGTCGGCGAATCGCTGTTCGATGAGCGCTTCGGCCTGGCGGCAGCCAAACCCAAGCGCCTGAGCCGCATGGTCGGCTTCCCCAACGATGCGCTGGAACCCGCGCAGTGTCACGGCGACCTGAGCCTGCAATTCAGCTCGAACACCCCGGACACCAATATCCACGCCCTGCGCGACATCGTGAAGAACCTGCCTGACCTGCTGCTGGTGCGCTGGAAACAGGAAGGCAGCGTGCCGCCCCAGGCACCGGCCAAACCCGGTGAACCGGCGCAGAGCGCACGCAACTTCCTCGGTTTCCGTGACGGCTCGGCCAACCCCAATTCCAACGATGCCAAGGCGATGGACCAGATCGTCTGGGTGCAGCCCGGCAGCGACGAACCGGCGTGGGCCGCCCACGGCAGCTACCAGGCCGTGCGCATCATCCGCAACTTCGTCGAGCGTTGGGACCGCACGCCGCTGCAGGAACAGGAAAGCATCATCGGCCGTATCAAACCGACTGGCGCGCCCATGGATGGCGACAAAGAAACCCAAGTACCTGACTACAGCAAAGACCCGGAAGGCAAGTTGACCAAGCTCGATGCGCACATCCGCCTGGCCAACCCGCGCACCCCGCAGACACAGGCCAACCTGATCCTGCGTCGGCCGTTCAACTACTCCAACGGCGTCAACAAAAACGGTCAGTTGGACATGGGGCTGTTGTTCATCTGCTACCAGGCTGACCTGGAGAAAGGCTTTATCAGTGTGCAAACCCGGCTCAACGGCGAGCCCCTGGAGGAATACCTCAAGCCGGTTGGCGGCGGGTACTTCTTCACCTTGCCTGGGGTGACGGGGCCTAAGGACTTCCTTGGCCGCACGCTGCTCGCTGCAACGCACTCTCAAACCACTGCCAAGACCTAAAACAAACCCAGAGCGGAAAAGCCCCATGAAGAAGTCGACTATCGCGTTGTCGTTGCTAATGACCCTTTCACCGTTGGCAGCCTTCGCCGCCACCGCGCCTCTGGACCTGGTAGGCCCGGTGTCGGACTACAAGATCTACGTCACCGAAGAAATCGGCGAATTGGTCACCCAGACCAAGGCGTTCACCGATGCCATCAACAAAGGCGACCTGGCCACTGCGCAGAAGCTCTACGCACCGACCCGCGTGCACTATGAGTCCATCGAGCCGATCGCCGAGCTGTTCAGCGACCTCGACGCTTCGATCGACTCGCGTGTTGACGACCACGAGAAAGGCGTGACCGCTGAAGACTTCACCGGTTTCCACCGCATCGAATACGTGCTGTTCTCCGAAAAGACCACCAAAGGTCTGGAAGCGCTGACCGCCAAACTCAACACCGACGTCAACGACCTCAAAACCCGCGTGGATGGCCTGACCTTCCCGCCGGAAAAAGTCGTCGGCGGCGCAGCAGCACTGTTGGAAGAAGTGGCTGCCACCAAGATCTCCGGTGAAGAAGACCGTTACAGCCACACCGACCTGTATGACTTCCAGGGCAACATCGACGGCGCGAAGAAAATCGTCGACCTGTTCCGTGGCCAGATCGAGAAGCAGGACAAAGTCTTCCTGGCCAAAGTCGACAAGAACTTTGCCGCCGTGGACAAGATCCTGGCCAAGTACAAAACCAAGGACGGCGGTTATGAGACCTACGACAAGGTCAAGGAAACCGACCGCAAGGCCCTGGTGGGCCCGGTCAACACCTTGGCTGAGGACCTGTCGACCTTGCGCGGCAAGTTGGGTCTGAACTGATTAAAAGCCCCGAGCCATGCATTCATACCGCAATGCACGGCTCGGGGCTTATCGGTGCTTAGTTCACCGGTGCGTCGGGCTTGAAGTCTTCAATTGGCGCACCAGTGGGTGTCTGCGTTACCGGATCAATCGCATACCATTTAGTGTCTATTTGTACCGCATATGTCGGGCAACTTCGACTCACGCCCAGCTGGCTTCCTGGGTAAGCGCCGGCCTCCTGCCGTGGGGCTAACGCGTCATACGCCCCAAGCCCCCAACGGCATTTCTCAAAGGCGGTGGTCGTCAGAAAAAAGCCTGGCCCCACACAAACCAATTCGCCTCTGAGCACCTGCCTGGCTGCCCCCAGGGCTTTGGGGCCAATCCTGAGCACATCAAAAACCCCGTCCAGCGGGTTGAACAAACCGCGCAACGTTTTCGATCCACCCTTCAGCGCGGTCATCGTAAACGCACGACTGCCGAACGGCACAACCGTTTTGAACCCACTGAAAAAGCCACGTAACCCACCGGTAAACGCAAAGGAAGTAAAGTCGATCACCAGCCCCTTCAGGCCTGCGCCAATGTTGCCGTCGGCGATATCGGCAATCGCCCCCACAAATGGGATCAGGCTTAATACCATCCTGAGGTTTTCACGGGTAAAGACCTTTCCGGAATCAAACGGATAACTGCGTCTTCTCTGTAGCGTTGTCGGCGCGTTGGCGTATTCCAACAGCGTCTCGCGCTTCACATCGAACGTAGCGTTGACGATGGCCCTGGCTATATCGTTGGTTTTTTTCGACGCCCAACTGTTAGGCACAGCACCTGGCGTGCTGCTGGCCCACCTCGACGAATTCTGCCCCGGCAACGTCTCTCCGAACTTTTCGATAATGGCCTTGGTTCGCACGCCGGGACGCAGCTCGCTGCCTGTCTGATAGGCCTGAAGGTCAAAATCTACTTGTGTTGCCTTGCGATAGCCCGCCGGTACATTGGCAAAAGGACCATACGGGACCGTCCCCTCTTCAATCACACCGTCCAACTTTAGCGTAGAGAACAGCAAGTTACGCTTGCACACTTTCATGGACCCCGGGAACATTTCGAGACAGGTATAACCTCCCTCTGGCCCCTTGTTCTTGTAGCGCAACAACACACCCTGCTTGGCCCTCTTTTCGACCACCTTCGAGTCGCTCCCCTGATCCTGGGCCAGGGATTCCCCGGTTTCCTCACGCAACGTGAAAATCTCCACATCGCCGGACTCCAACCCTGTGCGTACATCCAGCGGTGCATTGGCGATCATCAGTTTGATCACCGTTTCCTGTGCGCGACGACTGTCGGCCAGGTATTGGTCCACTGCCGGCGCTACCAGCGGCTTGATACGTGGAAGCTTCTTGATTCTTTCTTCAAAGGTTTCCTGGGAGATAGTGGGGTGCGTGAATGCGTATTTCTTCTCGCCAAAAAGTCGCGTATTCACCCACTGCTGAGCCACGAAAAAAGGGTCCTCCTCAGGTTCTCCGGCAAGGATCAACTCGGTCAACAACGGGGTACGTGTTTCCAGGTGGCCCTCGTTTCTGGCGTCATACGGTTTGTCGGTCACCAGCGTCAACTTGATCTTGGCGATCTCATCCCGCGTCATTTCGGGAAACAACAGAACCAATTGATCAATCAATAGGCTCGTCTGCGAAGGTGGCTCACTTGTCAGGCTCTGGAAGGCCGCGACAGTACTGCTCTGGCGGTCAGCAAACGCTTGCGCGGCCGCCCGATAATCCCCTGCGGAATAAGCCCCATCGCTGGTTTTGGGAAACACACCGGCCATCACCGCCCAATCCAACAGAGGCGCAGCCCCCAGGCATTTGATCAGCGTCTCGTGCTCCGGCCCCATGGGTTCGAGTCGGGTAAGGGCTTGCGCCTCCGAGATGTTCAATGCGCGCGAACTGCCTGCCCCACTGAGTTTTTCCGCCATGGCGCAACCCAGGCGCAGGCTCATCCAAGCGGTCGAGCCCACGCTGACTTGGCCAGGAGACAGCTTGAGCGCCTCAGGTGCCTGTGGCGATAACCCAGGATCCGGTTTGATCAGAAACTCGGGGGCCGCCTGTGCCAACAACATATGGGCGATCAAGGGCGCGGTATTGACGTCGGCACCCTTTTTTCTCAATAAGCCTTCAATGTCAGCACGTACTTCGTCCAAGGTACGACCAAGGTTGTTGGGCTGATAAATGTCGTAGCCCGCAACCATCCCAGGCTTGCCAGGCATCTGTGCATTGACGCTGGCCTTGATGGTGGCCGCCAGGAGTTGATGGCGGGTAGCCTTTGACAGCTGTTTGCCGCCGGTAACCTCAGCCATATTCAACTGCTGCGCCAATGCCTGAGCCTTGATGATCGCCTCGTGCGAGTCGAAAAACTGCTGCAGTTGCAGGTCAGGGTCGCGGGGCAAATTTGTCCGGGCCATATGGCTGGCGAACAGTTCGGACACCGAGCCAGGCCCGCTGGACGCTGCCTTCAACACGTTCAGGTCAGCGGGCGACAGCGCGCCAGGGGCCCATGTATAAGGTGACAAACGGGCATAGTCACCCTGCGTTGGCGCGGGTGGCAGCTTGGCGGTCAGCCAACTGATGGCCGAATTGATCTGCGTAACCGTTTCGGGGCTTCCCAGCCCGGAAAACGCCAGTACTTGCCGCACGTCATAAACGGCCTGGGAGTACAGGGCATTCCCGGTCGCCTTGCTCATCTCTACCAGTTGATGGAGGTCGTTATTGAGCGCGTGGATAGCGGCTTTTTCGGCCGGGCTGCCACCTATCGAAACGTTGTAGATCTCTTGGTCAAGAATGACTTGAACACTGATCCATTGATTGGCCGAGTCACGTATCTCAAGGCTTCCATTGGATATCCTGTAAACGCTCTCAGCACCACCCAGACCGGACCTCTCGATGAAAGCCTTGAACGCCGGCCTGCCCAGCCACTCAACAAAACGTTCACGGGGCGCATGACTTTTGTGTGCCAGCGTCGATTCAGGATAAACGGTGGCGTACTGCGCGCTCAGAGTGGGCGTATCACCCTCCCCACGGTCCTTGACCAACCCTCGCAACTGAGAGGTGAGGTGCGTTCGCACATCAATGTCACTGTTGTGCTGCATGAGCTGCTCATACTGCCGGCGCCACTGGTCGCGATGCTGGTCGGATATCGGCGGCCAGCCGTGTTTTTTCAGGCGTTTCCCAAGCGCCTTTGCATCTATTTGAGGGGCCGGATATTCCACACCGTAGAATTCGAGCACCGCATTAAAATCGCGAAATTTGACCGTGTGCTGGCCCGGCAGCAATACACCCATATCACTCGGCTTCAACTGCTTCACCGCCGCACAAACTTTCGCGCTGACCTCCCACCAGCCGGAGCCGTCGGTGGTCGTGAAGGTTCGCGCGACTGTTTTGCCGTCAACCACCACTGTGCCTTCGACCCTGTCGCTGAAAACAAGCGCAGTTGATAGATCCAGGCCTTTGGATGTGAGCCAGGCCTGCACCTGTGGCTCGTTCACCGCCTCAGTGTAGGCATCAATGAAGGGCCTTATCGAGGCACCTGGAGGAAACGGGTCGGCGTTCAGTTTGTGGGTAGTCAGCAGATGAGTGAGGGTTTTCTGCAGGCTGCTGTCGGCTTTTTTTGCTTGCGCCAATGCGGGATAAACCGCTGTTTTGCGCTCAGCGTCGGGGGCGTGCGCGTCACTTTCAGACGCAACCTCGCGCGTCTTGCGTATCGATGCGGGTTCAAACTTGAATTGCGTCAGCTGTCCGCGTACCGGGCGGGGTGCGCCTGCAGGCGGCCCGTTTTCAATCATTGGCAAAACAGCGGGGTCAGGCGTTGCAGGCTTTACAGCAGGCCCCGTGGGGAGCTGCATCTGAGACAGGTGGGGATGACTGACAACTGTAACGCTACCCTTGGAAAGGCTTGTCGACATTCAAAAATTCTCTCTACCGGTTGGGTTGATGAGAGTTCTCGTCCCTAAAAACAGTCGGTTAAGAAAATATTAAGAATTCTTGAGATGCAGAGTAGGAAATTTCTCGATTGACTGAGGAATAGTGTGAAAACCTGAGCGCTTGAACCGGCACCGAAAGGATGTGCCCGTTGTGGGCCACCATCTGGCGACCAAGCCCTTGCGGGTGGGAGATCCACTCAATGAGCGCAGGTATGTGCGCACAAGCGAGTGGCAGCGTGCACGTCCCTTAGATCTGTTCCACAGAGAAATGTACGAACCTGGGTGTAGGCAAACTCTCAAGATGGCGAAGACCTTCTGAGAGTTTGCGGTAACGCGTCCGCTTTCCTACAAGATCCGGTAAAGCAACCGCTCAATCCGCACCCGGCTGACCCGGCGCAAAAACTTGCCGACTGCTGGCGGATACTCCACCAGGGTCTGCAATTGCTGATACCGCTCGATGCGCGTGGTGTGCTGGAAGATCTGCGCGAGCTCTGTGCGCCGCGGCGCCAGCCACTCGCCCTTGGGATCATCGATCAGCAAGGCATTTTCCAGATCGAGGCGGAATGCCCGTGGGTTGAGGTTGTTGCCCGTGAGCAAGGTGTAACGCTGGTCGACCCACATACCCTTAAGGTGATAAGTGTTGTCGCCGTCACGCCATAAGTGCAGGTTCAACTGGCCGCTGTCGATCATCGGCTGATGGCGTTTGGCGAAGCGGCGCAGGCTGATTTCATACAGGTAAGGCAAGGCCGAGATCACCTTGAACGGCTCGCTGGGCGGGATGTAGAAATCGTTGGCGGTTTTGTCGCCGACGATAATGTCGACCTTCACCCCACGCGCCAGGGCGCGGTTTATTTCGCGGGTCACCGGCAGCGGCAGGTTGAAATACGGCGTGCAGATGGTCAGTTGATGCTGGGCACTGGCAATGAGTTCGAGGATCACCCGGTTCAACGGATTGTTCTTGCCCACACCCAGCAACGGGCTGACCGACAAGTGCCCATTGGGCAGCAAACCTGTGGTGGTGTCGTAGGTCGCGTGCTTCAAGCGGCTGCGCAAGTCACCGATGTCATTGCGCAGGCTGCGGGTGGTCGGCAGGTTCGGCAGGTCCAGGCGATGCACGGCTTTGGACGCGACCAGGCCGTGTTCCACCAGGTGTTGCATCGAGTCAGCCAAGGACTTGCTGTGGATCAGGTGATAGCGGTCAAAGCGGTATTTGTCGAACTTGTGCAAGTACACATTGTTCAGGCTGGCACCGCTGTACAGCACGCTGTCATCGATCACAAAGCCCTTGAGGTGCAACACGCCGAACAGTTCGCGGGTTTGCACCGGCACGCCGTACACCGGTACTTCGCTGGCGTGGGAGTGGGTCATGGCCTGGTACCAGGCGCTGTTGCCCGGCTGCTTGCCGGCGCCGATCAGGCCGCGCTGGGCGCGCAACCAGTCAACCACCACCACGATATCCAACTCGGGCCGTGCCGCCTTGGCGGCGTGTAAGGCGTCGTAGATTTCCTGCCCCGCTTCGTCCTGCTGCAAGTACAGCGCGACGATGTAGATGCGTTGTGTGGCCTGGGCGATTTTTTCCAGCAGGCACAGACGGTACGCAGCGGCACCGGACAGCACGTCGATGGCATCGGGAGACAGCGGGAAACCACGCAGTTTGGGCAACAGGGAGCGTTTGAAGAACGACGGCATAAGGCTCGCAATGGGTCGAATCCGAAGAGGCACAGAGCTTACACCATGGGGCTGCTCAGGTCTCGTCGTGGCCAATGGAAAAAATTTAATTGACCATGAAGAACGATCGTTCTACTGTTTGTTGCATGAACGATATTAACAGCAACGAAACCCGCGACATTATCCTCGACGTCACCCAGAAGTTGATCTATCGGCACGGCATCGCCGCCACCGGCATGGAGTTACTGGTGAAAACCGCCGGCGTCTCACGCAAAAGTATTTACCGTTACTTTGCCAATAAAGACGAGCTGGTCATCGCCGCCCTGCAACGCCGCGACGCACGCTGGATGCAGTGGCTACGCACTGAAGTGGAACGCAGCGAAGGCAGCGGCGAGCGCCTGCTGGCGCTGTTCAGCGCACTCAAGGCCTGGTTTGGCTCGGCAGACTTTCGCGGCTGCGCCTTTATCAACACCAGTGGCGAAACCGGCGATGCGCAAGACCCGGTGCGCCTGCTGGCCAAGGCGCATAAACAAAAACTGTTCGAGTACGCCCTCGAACTGTGTAAAGCACATGGCACCCCCGACCCCGAACGGCAGGCAGCGCACCTGCTGATTCTGATCGATGGCGCCATTACCGTTGCCCTGGTCATGGGCGATTCAACAGCAGCTGATAATGCGCAATGCATGGCGCGAACGTTATTAGGACTTTGAACGCACAGGCTGAGCAACTTTCGACAACACCTTGGTATTGATAGGAGCTGCCCCATGTCATCGACAGCAGAACAACGTCCGCCGCTGCCACCGTTCACGCGTGAATCGGCCATTGAAAAAGTGCGCCTGGCCGAAGACGGCTGGAACTCCCGCGACCCGCAACGCGTGTCGCTGGCGTATACCCTGGACACGCAGTGGCGAAACCGTGCCGAATTCGCGCATAACCGCGAAGAGGCCAAGGGTTTTCTCACGCGCAAATGGGCCAAGGAACTGGACTATCGTCTGATCAAGGAGTTGTGGGCATTCACCGACAACCGTATCGCCGTGCGCTATGCCTATGAGTGGCATGACGACTCCGGCAACTGGTTCCGTTCCTATGGCAACGAAAACTGGGAATTCGACGAAAACGGCCTGATGGCCAACCGTTTTGCCTGCATCAACGATCTGCCGATCAAAGCAACCGAGCGCAAGTTCCACTGGCCGTTGGGCCGGCGCCCGGATGATCATCCGGGGTTATCCGACCTCGGCCTGTAAGCCACACGCATAGGTATCTACACAACCGGTTATTGTGGCGAGCAGGCTTGTCCTGCGTTGGGCTGCGAAGCGGCCCGAGTGAAGGCACTGCAATTTTCCTGAAAAAACTCGGCGTCCGGGTTAGGGGCTGCTTCGCAGCCCAACGCAGGACAAGCCTGCTCGCCACAGGAAAAATTGGCGGCCTTCAAGCCAGCTCCCACATTGGACCATCAGCCTCTGTCAGTCCTGATTCAAGCCGACGCGATACAGTACGCCCTTGTCCTCATCGGTCAGCACATACAGGAAGCCGTCCGGCCCCTGACGCACATCGCGAATCCGTGCCTTCAACCCGCCCAGCAGGCGCTCCTCGTGGATCACCTTGTCGCCATCGAACTGCAGGCGAATCAACTCCTGGCTGGCCAACGCGCCGATAAACAGGTTGTGGTCCCAGGCTTTGAAACGCTCGGCGTCATAGAACGCCATGCCACTGATGCCGGGTGATTTTTCCCAGACGTGGTGGGGTTCCACAGTGCCCTCCACAGCCTTGCCCTTGGCTTCCGGAATCGGCGTCAGCGAATAATTGATGCCGTGGGTTGCCAGGGGCCAGCCATAGTTTTTGCCGCGCTCGATGATGTTTATTTCATCGCCACCGCGCGGGCCATGTTCGTTTTCCCAGATCGTGCCGCTCCAGGGGTTCAACGCCAACCCCTGCGGGTTACGCTGGCCGTAGGACCAGATCTCCGGGCGCACGCCCTGCTGGCCCACAAAGGGGTTGTCGTCCGGCACACGGCCATCCGGGTAAATGCGCACGACTTTGCCTTGCAACTTGTCCAGGTCCTGGGCCGTCGGCCGGTCATTGTTCTCGCCCAGGGTCACAAACAGGTAGCCGTCCCGGTCGAACGCCAGTCGCGAGCCGAAGTGATTGCCGGTCGACAGTTTGGGCTCCTGGCGCAATATCACTTTGAAGTCTTTGAGCCCGCTCAAATCATCGGCCAAACGCCCACGCCCCACGGCAGTGCCGGCCTTGCCACCCTCGCCGCCGCCTTCGGCATACGACAGGTAGACCAGGCGGTCCTGCTTGAAGTCTGGCGACAGCACCACGTCGAGCAAACCGCCCTGCCCTTTGGCCCACACCTGCGGCACGCCGGTCAGCGGCGCAGAGAGCTTGCCGTCCGGGCTGACAAAGCGCAGGTGGCCGGGGCGCTCGGTCACCAGGAAGCCTTGTTTGTCCGGCAGAAACGCCACGGCCCACGGGTGATCGAGGCCTTTGGCAATGGGGGTGGCAGTGATGCTGCCTTGCTCACTGGGGAACTGCTGGGCATCCGCCGCCATGACGGCCGTCACGGGCAGCAGAGTTGCGCAGATAGCGGCTAACAGGGTTTTGCGTAGAAACATAAGACAGAGTCCTTACCGGCGATTGCCGTTGGCATCGTAAGTGGGCGCTTTGGGTGCAGTGGCAGGACGGCTTGGGGCCGCGTTACGCGTCGGGTAACGATTGCCGATACCGCCGTTTTCCACGGTCGGTGCAGGGCCGGTCGGCGCGGGTTGAACCCCGCGGGTGGCGGCCGGCGCATTGGGCTGGGTGCCCTGCATGCTGTTGGGGTTAGCCCGATGGATTGGGCTGTTATTGGTGTTGTAGCTGCCGGGCAGGTTCTGCGCCTGGGCCAATGGCGCGAGGGCCAGGCCCAGCGCGACTACGGCGAGGTAACGCACACAGCTGTTCATGACAAAGCCTCATTGGGGCGAGTAGTACGTGCTTTCGATAACACGCTACGCCTTGGGTTCGGCTTTCGACATTAAATAGTTTCTCATCAGATGTAACACGATCTGTCCGCGCATCCGTCCGCCGAAACTTTTGCGCCAGCCTGCGAGTCACCAGAACACCGACTCTTCTCAAGGAACCGCAGCCATGCCAAGGGCAATCTGGAAAGGCGCCATCAGTTTCGGCTTGGTCCATATCCCGGTCTCGCTGGTCTCGGCCACGTCCTCCCAGGGCGTTGACTTTGACTGGCTGGACAAACGCAGCATGGACCCGGTGGGCTACAAGCGCATCAACAAGACGACTGGCAAGGAAGTCACCCAAGACAATATCGTCAAGGGCGTGGCCTTTGAGAAAGGCCGCTATGTGGTGCTCAGCGAAGACGAGATTCGCTCGGCCCACCCCAAGTCGACCCAGACCATCGAAATCATTGCCTTTGTTGCCGCCGACCAGATCCCGCTGCAAAACATCGACACGCCCTACTTCCTGGCCCCGGACAAACGCGGCGGCAAAGTTTACGCGCTGCTGCGTGAGACCCTGAAAAAAACCGCCAAGGTCGCCCTGGCCAATGTGGTGCTGCACACCAAACAGCACCTGGCAGCGCTGATGCCGCTGGAATCAGCGCTGGTATTGGTGATGCTGCGCTGGCCCGCCGAAGTGCGCAGCCTCGACGAACTGGAACTGGGCAGTGACGTCACCAAACCGAGCCTGGCCAAGGGCGAATTGGACATGGCCAAGCGCCTGGTCGAAGACATGAGCGCCGACTGGCAGCCGGACGAATACCGCGACAGCTTCCAGGAAAAGATCATGGCGCTGGTGGCGAAGAAGGCCAAGGCCGGCAAAATAGAAGACGTCGAAAGCCAGCCCGGCAGCGAAGAACGCAAATCTGCCGATGTAATCGATCTGACCGAACTGCTCAAGCGCAGCCTCGCCGGCAAGCCCGCCGCGAAAAAGCCCGCAGCAAAAAAACCGACCGCAAAAAAAACCAGCAAAAAGGCCTCTTGAGCCCGCCATCAGCAGGAGAACGCCATGGCCAAGCCCCTGAGCGAATACACGCGCAAACGCGACTTCGAGATCACCGCAGAGCCCGCAGGTGATGCACCTGCCAGCAAATCCAAAGCCTCGGCATTGTCATTCGTGATTCAAAAACACGACGCGCGCAGCCTGCACTATGACTTTCGCCTGGAACTCGATGGTGTACTCAAAAGCTGGGCCGTGCCCAAAGGCCCAAGCCTGGACCCCAGCCAGAAACGCCTGGCGGTCCACGTTGAGGACCACCCGCTGAGTTACGGCAACTTCGAAGGCAATATCGCCGCCGGGCAGTATGGCGCCGGCGATGTGATCGTGTGGGATCGGGGGGTCTGGCAGCCTCACGACGATCCGCACAAGGCGTATGCAGCCGGCAAACTCAAATTCACCCTGGTCGGTGAAAAACTCTCCGGCGATTGGGCGCTGGTACGCACCCGCCTCAAGGGCAGCGGCGACAAGGAGCAGTGGTTGCTGATCAAGGAAAAGGATCAGCAAGCCCGCCCGGCCGCAGACTACGACATCGTAAAGGCCCAGCCCAAAAGCGTGCTCAGCGATGCCACCGTGGGCAAGCCCGCGCCTGCACCGCGTGCAAAGCGCCAGAAAGCCAAGACCGCCCTGCCCGATCAATTCGCGCCACAACTGGCCACCCTGGTCGACCGCGCCCCGCCCGGCGATTGGCAATACGAGATCAAATTCGACGGCTACCGCATGCTGGCGCGTATCCGCGACGGCGATGTGCGCCTGTTCACCCGCAACGGTCATGACTGGACCGAGCGTTTGCCGCGCCAGGTCAAGGCCCTCCAAGCCCTCAAGCTCAAGGACAGCTGGCTGGATGGCGAAGTGGTCAGCCTTAACGCCGACGGTTTACCGGACTTCCAGGCGTTGCAAAATGCGTTCGATATCGGCCGCAGCCTGGACATCGTTTACTACCTGTTCGATGCACCTTTTTTACACGGAAAAGACCTGCGTGAAGCGCCCGTGGAACAGCGCCGTGCTGCGCTTAAATCCGCGCTGTCGGGCAGCCGCAGCAAATTGCTGCGGTTTTCCGAAACCTTCGCCGCCAACCAACGCGACATCTTCGAAAGCGCCTGCGACCTGGCGCTCGAAGGCGTGATCGGCAAGCGCGTCGGCAGCCCGTATGTGTCCAGCCGCAGTGCCGACTGGATCAAACTCAAATGCCGCCTGCGTCAGGAGTTTGTGATTGTCGGTTACACCCGCCCGCAAGGTTCGCGCACCGGCTTCGGCGCGTTGCTGCTGGCGGTCAATGACGACAACGGCTTGGTGTATGCCGGGCGTGTCGGCACCGGGTTTGATCAGCACGCGCTCAAAGCGATTTACGCCCAGCTCACGCCTTTGGCGCGCAAAACTTCGCCACTGCAAAACCCGCTGACCAGCAGCCAGGCACGCGGCGTGCACTGGGTGGAGCCCGAGCTGGTCGGCGAAGTCAATTTCGCCGAATGGACCCGCGAAGGCGTGGTACGCCAAGCCTCATTCGTGGCGATGCGCAGCGACAAGCCTGTGGCGCAGATCATCCATGAGCAACCGCGCGCGGCCAAATCTCTCAAGCAGGCCTCAGCGCCGAAAAAAGCCGGCAACGGCGTGAACATCACGCACCCCGATCGCGTGATCGATCCACGAAGTGGCACGCAAAAGCAGCAGTTGGCAGAGTTTTACGCCAGCATCAGCGAATGGCTCCTGCCGTTTCTGCGCCACCGGCCGGTCTCGCTACTGCGTGCGCCGGATGGCATCGAAGGCGAGCAATTCTTCCAAAAACATGCAGAGCGCCTGGCCATCCCCCATATCAAACAACTGAACCAGAACCTCGACCCTGGCCATGCACGGCTGATGGAAATCGACACCACCAAAGCCCTGCTCGGCGCCGTGCAGATGGGCACCATTGAGCTGCACACCTGGGGCGCGACTGCCGACAAAATCGAAACCCCGGACCGGTTTGTGCTCGATCTCGACCCGGACCCGGCGCGGCCCTGGAAAAGCATGCTGGAGGCCGCGCAATTGACCCTGTCGGTACTGGATGAGTTGGGCCTTGAGGCGTTCGTCAAAACCAGCGGTGGCAAAGGCCTGCACGTGGTCATCCCGCTGGCGCGCCGGGACGGCTGGGAGACAGTAAAGGCCTTTGCCAAGGCCATCGCACAGTTTATGGCACAGCAACTGCCTGAACGCTTTACCGCTACCAGCGGCCCGAAAAACCGCATTGGCAAGATCTTTATCGACTACCTGCGCAATGCCCGCGGCGCGAGTACGGTGGCGGCCTATTCGGTACGGGCACGCCCGGGCCTGCCGGTCTCGGTGCCGGTGAGCAAGGACGAACTGAAAGGGTTACGCGGTGCGCAGCAATGGACGGTGGCTAATCTGCATGAGCGTTTGAGCACGCTCAAGGATGACCCCTGGGCCGGTTACGCCAACCGGCAGAAGATCAGCAAGAAGATGTGGGACAAGCTGGGGGCGCAGCCGCCACAGTGATTGGCATCCAGCGTCCGCCGCCGATACGAAAGCGTCGGGGATCGCTTTGGCCAGGCCCCCAGCAAAGCCAACACAGCAAGCAAACCACCAGCGTTCTTGAATACGGTACCGCGCTTCATGCAAAAACCTCTACGAACAGGGATGGTGTTTGTGTGCCGACATCCCTGTCGTTAAGGCTAACGTTTGGCGGGGGCCATAAATTCCGGCCCGATTGGATCTTTTATCGTGCTGGCAAGAATACGGTCGATATGTGTCAGGTCATCGGCGGTCAGGTGCCAGCCAAACACCTCTTCAAAACCCTTCAATTGTTCCGGGCGGCGCGCGCCCCACAGTGCAATGGTCGGGCCTTGGTCCAACACCCAGCGCATGGCCAGGGCCAGCACCGACTTGCCATGGCATTCGCGCGCATAGCTGTCCAGCGCCGCCACAGCCGCCAGGTATTGCTCGAAACGCGGCGCCTTGAATTTGGGATCAAGCTTGCGCACATCATCCCCGGCAAAGCGGGTGGCCGAGTGCATGCTGCCGGTCAGCAAGCCACGGCACAGCGGGCCATAGGCCAACAGCACCAGCGAGCGCTGGCGGGCATAGGGCAGGATGTCGCTGTCGATGGCGCGCTCGAACAGGTTGTAGGGCGGCTGCACGGTGGCCAGCGCCGTGTGCCGACTGAAGTCGTCCATTTGCGCACAGGAATAGTTGCTCACGCCAACGGCAAGGATCTTGCCCTCGCGGCGCAGGCGCTCGAGCTCTTCGGCGGTTTCTTCCTGGGCCACCAGCGGGTCGGGCCAGTGCACCTGGTACAGGTCGATATAGTCGGTGTCCAGGCGCACCAAAGAGTCTTCGACTTCTTTGCGGATGCGCCGCGCCGTGGCATTGCGCCGGGTGGTGCCGTCGTCCCATTGCAGGCCGGCCTTGGTGGCAATCACCGCGCTGTGGCGCATGCCGCGCACGGCCTTGCCGATCAGTTCTTCGGACAGCCCAAGGCCATACACCGGCGCGGTGTCGATCAGGTTGATGCCGCAGTTCAATGCATGACGAATGGTCTTGATCGACTGCTCGTTGTCCGCACCGCCCCACAAATGCCCCCCCATGGACCAGGTGCCGAGGGCAATCCGCGAGACGGCCTTGTCGATGCCGGCAATCCGGAGGGTCTCGATGCGCATAAAAAACTCCTCGAAGAGCAAAAATACGTAGGAAAACAATTACTCTAGATCATCCGATGTTGAATAGGGCTCAACGCCCCATGCAACCGAACTCCTAGTAAAGAGGCTTGATATGGCGGCTTTTAATCGTTCCGAATTGGCCGATCTGAATGTGTTCATGGCGATCATCCGGCGCCGCAGTTTTCGCCATGCCGCCCATGAGCTGGGCGTGACCACCTCGGCGCTGAGCCACACCATGCGCAACCTCGAAACGCGCCTGGGGGTCAAGCTGCTGTACCGCACCAGCCGCGCGGTGGAACCGACTGACGCCGGCACCCTGCTGGCGGAAAAACTCACCCAGGGCTTTGCCGTCATCCAGGACGGTCTCGATACCCTGGAGCTGCACCGCGAAGCGCCGATTGGCCGCTTGCGCATCAATGTGCCACGGGATGCAGCCGTGCTGCTGTTGGCGCCGATCCTCGGCGACTTCACCGACGCCTACCCGCAGTTGCGCCTGGACTTGATCGTCGAAGACCACATGCTCGACATCATTGCCGAAGGCTACGACGCGGGTATCCGCTACGGTGCGACCGTGCCACAGGACATGGTCGCGGTGCCGCTGACCGGCGCACTGCGCTGGATCATGGTCGCCTCCCCCGCCTACCTCGCCCGTCGCGGTACACCTCAGGTACCCAAGGACCTGCTGGAGCACGCGTGCATCCGCATGTACCTGGGCGACAAGACCACCTACAAATGGGAGCTGGGCAACGGTGCGCGCCAACAACGCATCGATGTGCCCGGGCACTTCAGTGCGGCCGACACAGAAACCATCGTCAATGCTGCGTTGCAAGGCGTGGGGATTGCCTATTGCCTGTCCGACCGCGTGCAGCAGCAGCTTGCCGAGGGCCGACTGGTGGAAGTCATGCCGGACTGGGCCTGCATGGGCGAACCGCTGTGCATGTACTACCCGAGCCGCCGCCAGTCGCAACCGGGTTTGCGCCAGTTGATGGATATGATCCGGATGAAAACCATCGGTTCGCAGTTAATGGAAACACATTGAACCTGGGCCAGGCAGGTTGGCCTGGAGGGGGCGAAATATAGGGTTACGACTGAATCGGTGGAAGCAGGGAATCAAACCGAAGCGGCTGTTACGTAAGGGAAATGCCTCGTTAGTTCCCACGTCGAGGCGCTATTCCCACACGCACAACGGCAGCCCACTATGAACAGTGTTTCCAATCAGATCATCGCACGCCCTTCATCTGCTCCAACGTTGCCGCTACTGCCGCCGCTTTCAAGG
The DNA here is from genome assembly GCF_014268205.2 of Pseudomonas sp. OE 28.3. Taxonomy (NCBI): domain Bacteria; kingdom Pseudomonadati; phylum Pseudomonadota; class Gammaproteobacteria; order Pseudomonadales; family Pseudomonadaceae; genus Pseudomonas; species Pseudomonas sp. OE 28.3. Next base: position 3,227,676 of record NZ_CP077082.1, on the reverse strand, counting down.
CCAAAACGTGACACCGCGTCCCCGCAGGAAGAGCAGGCTGCCACACGGGCCAATGGAGACAGCGAACTGGCCATGCAATACGCGATCGCCCTGAACCTGGCTGGCCGTCGCACTCATGTTGAAGACTTCGATCACATTGCTCCCCACTCCACCTTTGGCCAATGGTGGAGGCACTTGCATGATGCCTTCCAATTGCCCGATGTTCAGCAGTGGATCAAGGCCTTGGGGGTTGATACCACCTCGATAAAAATCGATCCAAAATCAGGTCAGATTTCCTTTTACCGTGAGCGCTTTCTTGACCCGCTAAGCACATTACACACGCTGGGCCAGGACGACAGCCAGTGGGCTGCCCTGAGCGGGCCTATCCTGCGGGCCGCGAGCGTCATAGATGGCGAATTTCCTTTTGCGCCTCCCGTCAATAGCCCGGACGCACCTGTACCCTGGAAGCTCGTCGGTCGATTTTATCAGGAGCCACAGAACCTGACGCTGTCTGGCATGCTCAAGCGAGCGGACGAAATCAGCCACCAGACGGGTAACTTCAAAACCCTCGATCCAGGCCGCTTTGCGGACAAGATCCAGTCGCGCAGCGAAGAAACACTACAGGAACAGAAAGCGGCACTGGGTGATATCCACAACTGGCACCGGGCGGGTGCTGCACTGCAACGCCTGGCGATGGCCCTGGAGGATGGCAGTAAAAAATTCGAGGAACTCCAGCCCGAACTGGGACAGCCGCTGCCACTGTCTGCAGACAGCACCTACCGGCCAACGGGCACTGGCGCCGCCAACGAAACCAGCCTGCTTCAATTTCTGACGGAGCATGGCATTGACGTCCCCACCAACCCCGAGCAACTGGAAAACCTCTCCAGCGCGCTCCTCACGACGCCCCCCAAGGCCGCCCCCCATGGCGACTTGGGCGGCGCGCTGACATGGCCCGAACCACTTGCACGTGACAACCAGACACAACTGAAGACGGGAATTACCGAAGGAAAATTCGGCGACGTCAGATTAAAACCCTTCAAGCATGTCCTGGATTATCTGCTCAACGGCAGATCGATCTCCGCGCAGGAACAGCTGAATCCGCGGCAGTTGATCAGCAGCTTGATAAGTTCAGACAGAGGCACCGCACTGGGCAAGGCAATTGAAGCCACATTCGAGGCTCGCTCAGTCAAAGGCAGTGTCACCGACTGGCTGCTGGCGGCCTTGGGCGTGGGGAAATACGACCAAGCCCACGGTGAAACACGTATTGAGGGCTACCCCCTGGTTTCAGCCCACAACAGCCATAAATCGGCTTCGAGGGTGGTCAAGGAGCTGGAGGAGCATCTGCTTGCCAACGGCCTCGCTTCCAGCGCGCAAACAGCAGCCGTGCAGGCCCACCTCATGCTCGCCAGTCGCGCACCGCAGTTTCTGGTCAAGGGTATCCCGCAGGAAGTGACGATGGGTTCGCACAGCTGGGTCAGCTTCACCACGGCGGTAGCGCGCGTGGAAGCGAAAGCGCCAGGCGCGACAGCCAACATGGACTACGCGCAAATCATGCTCGCGGCCAATATTGCACCGATCTCGAACGAGGAACGCCAGATCGAATATGCCGCCCAGAACGAGGCGATCAAAGCCTGGGGCGTTCCCAACGGCATGGGCTATCCGACCACGCAGACAGCCCTGTCCGAGGTGCGTGAGGCGTTCAACCGGCATATCAGCGAAATGAGCGAAGCCGCCTCACTGCCGCTCCTCGAGACGCCGACCACCAAAGCCATTGCGGTCGAGCTTTTGAAAAAAGCATGCCCCGGGATGGACCCAGCGCTGTTTGAGAAAAAGTGCATTACGTCGCAGCCCTCTACCAACGTATACCCCGGCCCCTACTCACTGTTGGACCTGCTCATTGATCGCAGGGCGCTTAGATCCCCACCACCAGATTCCGACAACAGAAAGCCTGCGGTATGGGTTTCATCATCAGACGAAATCAATATCGGCGATCTGCTGCCAATCCTCAAAACCCTGCCGGATCCCATCAAGCAGTTCAATGAGGACTTTCGCACGTTCTCTGACGCCGTCAAAAAGGCCACGTCGGCGCAGTTCAAGGTCATGATTTCGAAATTGCAACTGGAAGACCGGCAAAATCTGGCGTTCGGCGAAATCGTCGTACACAAAGAAATTCGCTACGACCGCATTCAAGGCTCCAGTTATGACAAGCGTGTTGAAACAGGCGTGGTACTGGTGGAGACCCTGCGTACCGTCAACGGTAAACCTCAGACCAGGCAGTACGCAATCAACCGGCTGGAGGGCACTATCACCCCGCAGCCGAGCCTGTTTTATGCATCACTCCCGCCCGCCAGCCTTGCGTCTACCGGCCCACGTTATATAGCAGACCAGATAACGCCCAGGGGTGAGTACCCCGCGGGAATAACAGACGAACGCAAAGGCGCCACGGGTATACCTGATAGCGTTGCCAGTGCCAGAACCCAATACCTGGCCGATGCATTGATTGAGGATATGAAGCTGCCTGAGTTGGGCGCATATTCCAGGGGAACAACGACCTTTCAGACGGAACACAGCACCACCGAAGCCATTCGCGAGGTGCTGCTGGGCTTTATTCCGTTCAGGTCGGCCATTAAAAATTTCAACGAGGGCAAGACTGCCGACGGTGTTCTCGACCTGGCGTTCGACATTTTTGGTTTCGTGGTCGGCGTCGGCTCCGCTGCCAAGGCCGCGAGAGCTTCATTTGTCGGTGCTTCCGTGCTGTCAAAAGCTGCCCTGGGGTTCAAGATTGTCGGGCGGGCAGCAGTGGGCGCGCTCAATCCGTTGGGCGGTATTGATGACCTCGCGCGTAGCGCTATAAGGGGCGTAAAGTTTGTAGCCGGCAAAGCCTATAAAGGTGTCAATTACCTGCGCGGTTCGTACCGCCATGTCAACCTGTTGGAGGTGGCCAAAAGGGCCGATATCGCTGAAGGCGCATTCAGTGCCGCCAACAGCGCTCGCAACACAAAAGCCCTGGCTAAGTTCGATGAGGCAACCCATAAGTGGTACGCCTTGGATCCGCGCACGAAGCAGGCCTACGGCAAGCCGCTGGAGAACTTCGCCCCAGACGTGCCAAAACCGGGCGACTCGAATAGTTTGCGAGCAATCTCCAGTGACGACGCAATCCAGAACATCAGCAAGCAACACGGCCTGGCAGCAACCGGGACAATCCAGGTGGGCCAAGAAACAGTCGAGCGCCAGGCGGTGATGTTTCTGGGTAATTGGCATGAATACGATGCATTGAAGCAACGCGCCATGGGCCTGCCCTTGAGAGACTTTAAACCTAACCGCGTTGCTGCCAATGGAGAAGTACGCTCACTGGATGATCTGCACAGTTATGAAGCCCGCTACATCGCCGCAGACGAGTTATCGACCACGGGGTTGCAGAACAACGTGTTGGTGGGCCGCAGTAAACGCGAATATGTGAAGGTTGATGGCAGGCTCTTTGAGTCCCAAGTCAAAGACGGCCGGCGCGTCATCCGCCATCCGAACGGCACGAGCCCCGATATACCCGTCAAGGATCTTGGCCTTACAGGGTGGGCACCTTTATCCCGATCCGAACGTTTGCTGGCCGGCGCAGGTGGCACACCGACGCCTTTCAGGCTGGGAGATGGAACCTACGTAGTGCCGATGGACGATATTAAACGCGTGGAAACCTCAGGCAATCCATTCAGGATTACTTACAAAAACGTCGATCAGGAAGTTGCGTTCGACAGCACGGCCGGCGCATGGAGAGGCACCCACGAGCAAGGCCAGCAGTATTACTGGCGAACTACCAAAGGCCACTGGCAACGGGGAACACTTGAAGCGTCCAAAAAGGCTAAAAAAGCCAGCGCCCATCACTATAACTTTGTGGATATTTCGTCGATTCCCAGAATCCCCAAACAACTGGCTCCCGTGCCCAAAACGTTGAACTATTTCTGGGCGGGCCAGGAGATTCCCACCCTCTTGGTCGACAACATGACAAAAAACGCCACCCGAGCTTCAGGCTATAAAACAGTCCTGCACGTGGACGCCGACAGCCCCGCTGTGTTCAAACAAATAGAAAGCAAGCTGAAGGAGAAAATTCCCGGCGTGACGGTGCTCAATCTTAATGAAGATGCCGCATTCAAGCAGTTGAAGACCGGCGAAATGTACAACTACTTCCGACAAGGGCAAGGGAAGAATCTGGCGGCAGCTTCGGATGTAGCCCGCTACCCGATAATGAATAAACACGGTGGTTTTTACCTGGACACCGATGATCTTATCCAAAGCAACGTCGGGGCCGTCGATGTAGCAGCAGGCGCCGACGATGTGCTGCTCGGCGCAGCAATGACGAATTACGTAACCAATTACAAAACGTTCTATAACACCAGTAACTTTGCTACTCGACCCGGCAACCCTGTACTTGGAGAGATGATCAAGGAGATGAACAAGCGGTTTGCGGCTAACAAATCCTATTTTGCGAACAATCGACCGACCGTCAGTCGCGGTCCCGATGGCAACGTTCAATTCACCCAGGAATTCAAAGAGTATGAGGAAAAAATTTTTAATACCGTAGGCCCGGATATGTTTAATGACACGCTTAAAACCAAAAGACCCGATATGTACGACTTAGGTTTCGATGGCCTCGCTAGAGAAGCAAAGTGGGACGGTGTCAAACTCGTGCCGCACGGTCCAGTCGTCAGCATTGAAAACACAGTGAGTGAGGCCTATGCGCGTCAGGGCATGGTGGTGCCGATAACAGAGCCCTTACAGATCAAGAGGGCCAAGGAGCATTACTTTCCGCTTCGCTACAAATTCAACGTGAAAATTGGGGCTGACCATTCCTGGATCAATACCTGATCGAAACCCGTTGATCCAGCCTGCACCGAGTTGCTGGGCCGTCGTTCATGACCTGAGCACTCAGCCAAAGCTGGCGTGGTATGAACGACGAGCCAAGGCGAACGCTCAATCCTGACTTTCGGTGTTGCCTACATCCGCTGCATCATCGAGGTCGTTGAGCGGTACTTCTGCATCATCCATCAATGAACCTGGGTCTTCATTGCCCGGGTCATTGAGTTCTTCATCGTCATCGAGTTCCTGGGACATGACCTTCTCCTCTAACCACCTTGGGTGTCGATATCGGCATCGGTTTCAGGCTTGGGCTCGCGCGTGGGCTTGAAGTCTGGACTGTAGTCGTTTTCCCGGGCTTTGGGGTCGCTGGCAGGTTTCGGGTCTTTTGGCGCATCGGCAGCGGTGCCGGGCGCCGGCTCGCCGCCATCGATGGCCGGGTCGTTACGGTTGCCGGTTTGGGGGTCCTTGCTGGTGTTCATAGGTCACCTCTTGAGTAAAACGCAGCCTGCGTAGAGTTAAGGGTGTGCGCAGCACCACGAAGTTCAAATTGCTTAAGAGACCGGGTTATCCACCTGGATATAAAACGCGTAGGCACCCAGCAGCACCCAGAACACCATAAACAGCCACGGTGCACGCATGGAGAACAGCAGCGACTTGCGATAGCCCTTGTGTGACGATTCGGTCTCGCAGAACAGCGGCGAATCATCGTAGGCCATGCCCATCACCGGCTCACTGCGCAGCAGCTCGCTCTGCTTGTAGTGCCAGTGGTCGATAATTTCGTAGGCGGCGCGAATACCTGGCCAGGCATTCAATGAGCTAAGAATGCCGAGGAAGGCCAGAAACGCGGGCACAACCAAGGTAAAAAACTTGCCCCACTCCGGGTTCAGGTTACCCATGCCGGAGACAAAGGCGATCACCAGGAACGACTGTGCCGAGAGATAGGCGTCGGTACGGTTGGCCAGAATGGTGGTTTCGTACTGGATCTCGCGGCGATAGAAATCGAGGCGGTCTTTGGGTGAGCCGAAAATCTTGGCATTGTGCTCGTTGTGATCGTCCAGGGCGGCTGCCGGTGTGTTGGGAGAGATGATTCTGGGCACGGCGGTGCTCCACAAGGTGACGAGCCTTGTTAGAAGAATCGGGGCTGGATGAAGTTCAAGTTTGTTCATGCACCAATTTGGCGCATTCGCTGCACCCTTGTAGTGAGCGGCGTTTAGTGGCACCACGCTTTTGTGGCGAGCGAGCTTGCTCGCGTTGGGCTGCGTAGCGGCCCCAATAAAAGCGGGAGCGCTGCGCACTCCAGCGCGAGCAAGCTCGCTCGCCACAAGTGAATCACTGCCTTGAACACCGTTCCGGCACAAGCATTGCTTAATGCATTCATCTGCCCGGATACAGGAGCATTCGTTACCCCCCGACCCAGAGCCGACCCCATAAGAAAGTAAGGACCAGGCCCGTTGGCACCCTCAGCCACAGGCTCATAAAAATATGCGTTTTTTTAAGCGGCAGTGCCACCCAAGGCAACCCTGGGCACTGACAAGGTACTGGAATGGCTCGATCTTTCTTTGATGAAATGAATGACGCAAACGGCGCCTGCCGTGCGCACTATCAGGACTTCTCCCGCTGGCTGGCCAATACGCCGCCGGAACTGTTGGCCCAACGGCGTCGCGAAGCCGATTTGCTCTTCCACCGCGCCGGGATCACCTTCACCCTCTACGGCGATGAACAAGACACCGAGCGCTTGATCCCCTTCGATATCATCCCGCGCAGCATCCCCGCCAGTGAATGGGCCATGATCGAACGCGGCTGCATCCAGCGCGTCAATGCGTTGAACATGTTCCTTGCCGATATCTATCACGACCAGCGCATCATCAAGGCCGGGATCATCCCGGCGGACCAGGTGCTGGGCAACGAGGGTTATCAAAAGGCGATGGTCGGGCTGGACCTGCACCGTGACATCTACTCACATATTTCCGGCGTGGACCTGGTACGCGACGGCGACGGCACCTACTACGTGCTTGAAGACAACCTGCGCACCCCCAGCGGCGTGAGCTACATGCTCGAAGACCGCAAGATGATGATGCGCCTGTTCCCGGAAGTGTTCGCCAAGCAGCGCATCGCGCCGGTGGACCACTACCCCAACCTGCTGCTCAAGACCCTGAAAAGCTCGAGCCGGCTCGACAACCCCAATGTGGTGGTGCTGACGCCGGGGCGTTTTAACAGCGCGTTCTTCGAGCATGCGTTCCTGGCCCGGGAAATGGGCGTGGAGCTGGTGGAAGGCGCCGATCTGTTCGTGCACGACCTGAAAGTGTTCATGCGCACCACCGACGGTCCTAAACCAGTGGACGTGATCTACCGGCGTATCGACGACGCATTCCTTGACCCCCATGCCTTCAACCCGGACTCCATGCTTGGCGTGCCCGGCCTGGTCGCCGCTTACTGCGCCGGCAATGTGGTGCTGGCCAACGCCATCGGCACCGGCGTGGCCGATGACAAATCCATCTACCCTTACGTGCCGGAAATGATCCGCTTCTATCTGGACGAAGAGCCGGTGCTGCAAAACGTACCGACCTTCCAGTGCCGCAAACCGGATGAACTGTCCCATGTGCTGGCGCATTTGCCGGAACTGGTGGTCAAGGAAACCCAAGGCTCCGGCGGCTACGGCATGCTGGTTGGCCCGGCTTCAACGGCTGCCGAAATCGAGGACTTCCGCCAACGCATCAAGGCGCGCCCTCACGCCTACATCGCCCAGCCGACGCTGAGCCTGTCCACCTGCCCCACCTTCGTCGAAAACGGCATCGCGCCACGGCACATCGACCTGCGCCCGTTTGTGCTCTCGGGCAAGGAAACCCGCCTGGTGCCTGGCGGGCTGACCCGTGTAGCGTTGAAGGAAGGCTCGTTGATCGTCAACTCGTCGCAAGGCGGCGGAACCAAGGACACCTGGGTGGTGGAGGGCTGAGTATGTTGAGTAGAACCGCCGCAGATCTGTACTGGATGTCCCGTTACCTGGAACGTGCCGAGAACCTGGCGCGCATGCTGGAAGTCAGTTATTCGCTGTCGTTGATGCCCCAGGCCGGGCGCAGTGACGGGCTGGATGAGTTGGCCATGTCGCTGCTCAGCAGCGGCACACTGGACAGCTACCTCGAACGTCATAAACAACTGGACGCCGAACGCATGCTGCACTTCTTCGCCCTCGACGAAGAAAACCCGGCCAGCATCTACAACTGTCTGCGCGCCGCCCGTGGCAATGCCCACGCCGTACGCGGGCGCATTACCGCCGACATGTGGGAAAACCTCAACGCCACCTGGCTGGAAATGCGCAGCATCGCCGCCGGCGGCCTGGCGCGCCATGGCATCAGCCACTTTTGTGACTGGGTCAAACAGCGCTCGCACCTGTTTCGCGGGGCCACCTCCGGCACCATCATGCGCAATGACGCCTACCGGTTTATTCGCCTGGGCACCTTTGTCGAGCGTGCGGACAACACGTTGCGTCTGCTGGACGCGCGTTATGAAATGTTCGGCGAAGAATCCGAAGAGGTCAGCGACCTTTCGGCACGCGGCTATTACCAGTGGAGCGCCCTGCTCCGTGCGTTGTCGTCATTTGAGGCTTACACCGAGCTGTACCCGAATGCGCTGAATGCGCGCTCGGTCTCGGAGTTGCTGCTGTTGCGCAGTGATGTACCGCGCTCACTGCACGCGTGCATCGAGGAGTTGAGCCATATCCTCGCCGACCTGCCCGGCAGTTACGGGCGCGAGGCTCAACGCCTGGCGGCCGAGTTCGAAGCGCGGCTGCGTTATACCGGCATCGATGAAATCCTGGAGGACGGCTTGCACAGCCGGCTCACGGACTTTATTGACACGGTGCGCGAACTGGCGCGGGCGATTCACAGCTCGTACCTGGAAGTGGTGTGAGTGCATTCGGGTTACTTATCTGTCAATTCGGGTGATTGACCCTGCTTGAGTGCCGCTCTTATGTTGGGCAGGTGAACGACCTTCCCAACATAAGAACAGGTACAGCCCATGTCCGAACTCCACCTGAACCCCGCCGCCGCCCACACCCTGCAACGCTGGCACGCCATGCTGGCCGCACGCGACCTCAACGCCCTGCCCGAACTGCTCGCACCTGACGCGGTGTTCCGCTCGCCCATGGCCCACACGCCCTACCCCGGCGCGCCGGTGGTGTCGATGATCCTCAACACGGTGATCAAGGTGTTCGAAGACTTCGCCTATCACCGTGAACTGGCGAGTGCCGATGGGCTTAACGTGGTGCTGGAGTTCAGCGCGCGCGTGGGTGAAAAACAGCTCAAGGGTATCGATATGATTCGCTTCAATGAACAGGGGCAGATCGTCGAGTTTGAAGTGATGGTGCGCCCGTTGAGTGGGTTGCAGGCGCTGGGTGAGGAAATGGGCCGCCGGCTGGCGCCGTACCTGGCCAAGGCCAAATCCTGAAGACGATCGTTCCCACGCTCCGCGTGGGAATGCCTCTTGTGACGCTCTGCGTCACGTCTTGGGACGCGGAGCGTCCTGGGCTGCATTCCCACGCAGAGCGTGGGAACGATCAGTCCGGGTGGTTATTGGTTTTTGACTAACACCGGCTCTGCGCGGTACTGGTCAGGGAACAATTTTTTGAGCTGCGCCACCTTGGGCAAATCATTGATCACGATGTACGGGTAAGACGGGTTCTCGGTCAGAAAATCCTGGTGATAGGACTCCGCCGGGTAGAACGTCTTGCCCATCTCGACCTTGGTCACGATCGGCTTGTCGAACGCTTTGGCGGCGTCCAACTGGGCGATATAGGCCTGTGCGACTTTTTGCTGTTCGGCATTTTGCGCAAAGATTTCCGAACGGTACTGGGTGCCGCTGTCCGGGCCCTGGCGGTTCAGTTCAGTGGGGTTGTGGGCCACCGAGAAGTAGATCTGCAACAGCTTGCCGTAGCTGACTTTGCTCGGGTCGTAAGTCACCGACACCGATTCGGCGTGGCCGGTATCGCCGTCGCTGACCGACTCGTACTGGGCCGTGTTTGCAGCGCCGCCGTCATAGCCGGATACGGCGTTTTTCACGCCTCGCACATGCTGGAACACACCTTGGACACCCCAGAAGCACCCCCCGGCGAACACCGCGGTTTGCAGGTTGCCGGGCTCGGCGGGCAGGTCCATGGCCGGTGGTGCGATCATCACCGCGTCGTCGGCACCACCGAAGGAGAACGCCGAGCTTTGGCCGACGAAAGCGGCGAAGGCCAGTGCGGGTAAAATCTTGAGAAGCTTCATAGAACTCACTCCAGTACGCGGTCAAGTGTGGGAGCTGGCTTGCCTGCGATGGCACCGGCAGATCCAACATCATCGTCGGCAGGTACACCGCTATCGCAGCGATGCGGCGACCCGACAAGCCAGCTCCCACATGGATCAGGTTTTCACTTCAACCGAAGGTGAAGGCATACGCCGACACATGCGGGTCGAGAAATTCGATGCTGAAGGTGCGGTCCTGCACGGCGCCGCTCTGACGCACCAGTTGGTAAAGGCGCTGCTCGGTCACCGTACCGCTGCCATCCGGCGCCACATCGGTGCCATGAGCATCGCCTGGCGCCTGGCCATCAATCGTCACCTTGAAGCGCACCGGCTTGCCATCGGCGCCAGGCCCCAGCACCAGGTGCAGGTCACGGGCATGAAAGCGGTAAACCACACGCCCGCCGGCCTGGTCGAGGGTGGCTTGCTGACCGCCGACATTCCATGGGCCTTCCAGGGTCCAGTTGTTCAGGGCCAGGTGGCCGGCCGCCGGGTAATTCACCACTTTGTCGGTGCCCAACGTGCCGGTGGTGACGAAGTTTTCTGCACGCTGGAAGCCCAGGTAGGTTTCCGGCGATTGCACCTCGTTCATGTCCGGCGCTTGCTGCACACCCTTGGCATCGGCCTCGATCAAACCACCGGCGACGGTGGTCGCGCCGGCCTCACGCAGCAGTTGCTGAATCACCCGCTCCGACTCGGCGTAGTCGCCTTCACCGAAGTGGTGATAACGAATCTGGCCCTTGGCATCGGCAAAGTAATGCGCCGGCCAGTATTGGTTGTTGAAGGCGCGCCAGATCTTGTAGTTGTTGTCGATCGCCACCGGGTAGGTGATGCCCAGGTCTTTCATGGCCTTGGTGACGTTGTTCACGTCGCGTTCAAAGGCAAACTCCGGGGCGTGTACGCCGATCACTACCAAGCCCTGGTCTTTGTATTTCTCGGCCCAGGCTTTGACGTAAGGCAAGGTGCGCAGGCAGTTGATGCAGGAGTAGGTCCAGAAATCCACCAGCACCACTTTGCCCTTGAGTGCTTCGGCGGTCAGCGGCGGGCTGTTGAGCCATTGCACCGCGCCCTCCAGCGGCGGCAGCGTGCCTTCGATAGGCAGTGTGTCGCTGTGGTTGGCCGCCGCCATCATGGCGCCACCGGCCATCATCGCCCCGCTCTTCTGTGCAGGTTTGGCGCTCAGTGTGTCGACCAGGCTTTGTTCAAGGCCACCGGTTGAGGCGGTCGACAAGCGCGACAACACGCCCGTGTCCAGGCCCAAGGCGATGGCGGCCACACCGGCCAGCATCAGCGCACCCAGGCCACGGCGCAGCCATTCGCCGGCGCCCAGGGATTTTTTCATCAAGCCAAAGACTTTACCGCCGACCAGCAAGGCCAAGGCCAGGGAGGTGGCAGCCCCGGCGGCGTAGGCCAGCAAGAGCAAGGTAGTGCCGATGCTGGCCCCTTGCAGCGCGGCGCCGGTCAGCACCAGCCCCAGGATTGGCCCGGCGCAAGGCGCCCAGAGCAAACCGGTGGCCACGCCGATCAGGAACGACGCGCCCGGACGCGGTTTGGCATCGGCCCCGGCGGCCTCCGACAAACGACTGCCGGCGGCCACCAATGGCCGCGTCAGTCGCTCCGAGAGTTTCGGCAGCAACAGCGTGAGCCCGAACAGGGCAACGCACAGCAACGCGAGCCAACGCCCGTATTGATTGACTTGCACCACCCAGCCGCCGCCCACCGCAGCCAGTGAGGCCACTAGGGCGAACGTCACCGCCATCCCCGCTAACAGCGGCAAGCCACTGCGCATAAACGGCTGCCCGGTGCGAGCGAAGACAAAAGGCAGAACAGGCAGGATGCACGGGCTGACAATTGTCAGCACGCCGCCCAGATACGCGAGAACCAGCAGCCACATGGAATCGACCCTTATACGAATTAAAAATGGACATCGGCTTAAGCCGCCGTGAACGTCATGGCGACGCCATTCATGCAGTAGCGCAGGCCTGTGGGCGCCGGGCCATCGTCAAAAACGTGCCCTTGGTGGCCACCGCAACGGCGACAATGAATTTCCTTGCGTACCACGCCATACGAGGTGTCGACGTGGCTGGCGACCGCGTTGTCCAGCGGCTGCCAGAAGCTTGGCCAGCCGGTGTGGCTGTCAAACTTGGTGGTCGAGGAGAACAGCGGCAATGCGCAACCGGCACAGGCAAAGGTGCCAGCACGGTGTTCATCATTGAGTGTGCTGCTGTAAGGGCGTTCGGTGCCCTCCTCGCGCAGCACGTCAAATTGCTCAGCCGTCAGCAGGCTGCGCCACTGAGCCTCGGTATGGCTGACCTCAAAGGTCTCGGCCGCTTCGACTTCGGTGACCATGTTGAGCTGTTTCAGCAGGCCACCGGCCATGACGGCGACACCCAGGCCACCACCGGCCAGCAGCATTTGTCGACGTGAGTACATACGATTCTCCTCAACCCATAGGCATTCATGGCGAGCGTGCAACTGTGGCGAGCGGGCTTGTTGTGGCGAGCGGGCTTGCCCCGCGTTGGAGTGCGCAGCGCTCCCGCTTTTTTGGGGCCGCTACGCAGCCAGCGCGAGCAAGCTCGCTCGCCACAACAGCGCACTTGCAATGTCGCCATCCTGAGCCTTGGGCGGTCGCGAAATCCTCACGCAGAGTTAAACAATTCGTGATAACTACACTGTGGCAAAAGCCGCACAATGCGCGGACTACAAGCGAAGGTTTTCTTATATGGATCAGCCCAAACGCGTCCTGGTGGTCGAGGACGATGCCCATATTGCCGACTTGATCTGCCTGCACCTGCGCGACGAGCAGTTCGAGGTGGTGCACAGCGCCGATGGCACCGAGGGCCTGGGCCTGCTCGAACAAGGTGGCTGGGATGCACTGATCCTCGACCTGATGCTCCCCGGCGTCGACGGCCTGGAGATCTGCCGCCGTGCCCGTGCCATGGCGCGCTACACACCGATCATCATCACCAGCGCGCGTTCCAGCGAACTGCACCGCATCCTTGGCCTGGAGTTGGGTGCTGACGACTATTTGGCCAAGCCGTTCTCGATGCCGGAGTTGGTGGCGCGGGTCAAGGCACTGTTGCGCCGGGTGGACGCGATGGCGCGCAACCTGAAGATGGACGCCGGCAGCCTTGAGCTGGGCGCGTTGTTCATCAACCCGCTGACCCGTGACGCCACCCTGCAAGGCCAGCGCCTGGACCTCACGCCGCGCGAATTTGACCTGCTGTACTTCTTTGCCCGTCAGCCGGGTAAAGTCTTCTCGCGCATGGACCTGCTCAACGCCGTGTGGGGCTACAGCCACGAGGGCTACGAGCACACCGTGAACACCCATATCAACCGGCTGCGCGCCAAGGTCGAGGTCGACCCGGCCAACCCGGCGCGCATCCTCACGGTGTGGGGCCGTGGCTACAAATTCGCCGAGAGCGCCGCATGAAGCTGACCCTGACCCAACGCCTGTCGGTGGTGTTTGCCGTGTTGCTGGTGATCTGCAGCGGCACGTCGGCCTGGCTGCAGGTGCGTTCCAACCACATGCATGAACTGGAAGTGGTGCAAGGCCTGTCCCGTGACTTGGCGGCGCACATTGCCCGCGATACCCAACTGATGGACGCCGACGGCCTCAAGCCGGATGCCGTGCGCAACCTGTTCAACCAACTGATGCTGGTTAACCCGAGTGTCGAGGTGTACTTGCTCGATATTGACGGCCGTGTGGTGGGTAACGCCGCACCCAGCGGGCATTTGCTGCGTGACCATGTGGACCTCGCGCCGGTCCGACGTTTTCTCAGCGGTGCCATGCTGCCGATCCTTGGCGATGACCCGCGCAGCGTCGACGGGCGCAAAGTATTCAGTGCTGCGCCGCTCAAGGCCAACGGCCAGCAAACCGGCTTTCTGTATGTGGTGCTGCTGGGCGAAGCCCATGATGTGTACGACGCCAAGGACGCCACCGGCATGGCCTTGAAGATCGCCCTGTGGTCCATCGGCCTGGTCGCCCTGCTCTGCCTGATGGCGGGCCTGATCGCCTTTGCCTGGATTACCCGGCCACTGCGCCAACTGACCGACAAGGTCGGCCAGTTCGACATTAACGGCGCGCCGAAAGCCGCCGAAACGGCTGTTCCCGAACTCAACAGCGGCGATGAAATCGCCGTGCTCGACCAGGCCTTCGTGCAGATGGAAAACCGTTTGGGCGAGCAATGGCGCGCCATCACCCATCAAGACCAGGAACGTCGGGAGATGGTCGCCAATATTTCCCACGACCTGCGCACGCCATTGGCGTCGTTGCATGGCTACCTGGAAACCCTGTCGCTCAAGGATGCGAGCCTGAGCCCCGAAGAACGCCGGCGCTACCTGGGCATTGCGCTGGACCAGAGCCGTAAAGTCGGCGGCCTGGCCCAGTCCCTGCTGGAACTGGTGCGCCTGGAGCACGGTTTTGTGCAGCCGGTGATAGAAGGCTTCTCGCTGCCGGACCTGGTGCAAGATATCTTTCAGAAATTCGAACTGACCGCTGAAGCCCGTGCCATCACCCTCATCGCCACCCTGCCGCCCCAGGTGCCGACGGTGATGGCCGACCTGGGCCTGATCGAACGGGTGCTCACCAACCTGCTGGACAACGCGTTGCGCCATACGCCGGTGAATGGAGAAGTCGAGGTGATCCTGGCGCCCGAGGCCGGTGCCGTAGCAGTCATGGTCAGCGACAGCGGCCCCGGAATCGATGCCCAATTGCGCGAAGGCTTGTTCCTGCGCGCCTTCACCATCGGCGGCGCGCGCCGCGATGGCGGCCTGGGCTTGCGCATCGTGCACCGCATTCTGCAACTGCATGGGCGCAGTATCGAACTGGTGGAGCGCCCAGGGCATGGCGCGACGTTCAGGTTCTGCCTGGAAACCCGAGCCTCAACGCGTTGACTTGCGACTAGGCTGGCATGGCGGCCTGTGCCGCCATACCTTTTTTGCACTGCCTGCGCCCTTTGCGAACCAGCCCTACACTTTTGCTCAGTGTTTACAGCAGGCCTCCGCCGTCGATATCAATTACCGCGCCGGTGACAAAGCCATTTTCCATGGCCAGTACATAACCCGCCGCCACTTCATCCGCCTGCCCGACTCGCCCCACTGGCAACGCCGTGCCGGCCTTGGCGAACATCGCCAGGCGTTGCTCTTCTGCCAACCCCGCATACGCCGGCGTGTCGATCACACCTGGGCTGATCACGTTGACGCGCCGTGGTGCCAACTCTTTTGCGAGCTGCTTGCCCAGCGCTTCAGTCGCAGCATTGATACCCGTCTTGATGAACTGCCCCGCCATCAACTTACGGCCCAGTTGGCCCGAGGTCAGGCTGATGCTGCCGTGCTCTGCCAAAAATGGCAGCGCTTGCTGAATCGCACGCAATGCACCCCAGAGTTTCACGCTGAAATTGTCCTGGGCCTCGTCCAGATCGGTCTCGACCAGCGGTTTTGCCCGCACTGACGGGCCGGAGGTAAACACCAAGTGGTCAAAACGCCCGACCGTCTCGAACAAACGTTGCAAGGAGGCGCTGTCGGTGACGTCGACCGGTTCGCTGCGCACAGCGTTTTCGACACCCGAGGTCAAACGCCGCCCGGCCAGCACCACGTGTGCACCACGGGCGCTGGCGGCCTTGGCCACGGCGGCACCGATGCCGCTGCTGCCGCCGATCACGATAACGGTTTTACCGCTGAGGGAAGATGTCATTGGGGTTACTACCTGGCTAAAAAAGTGAGCGTTGATCTTCTCAGCTTGGCAATCGGCGAAAAATCCCGGTAAAACGACAAGATCTTTAAAGGATTTTTACAAATGAGCTCGACCCTGGACCTTGAAGTGTTCGTGCGCACCGCCGACACCGGCAGCCTGTCGGCGGCGGCGCGCAGCCTCAACCTCACCCCGGCGGCGGCAAGTATTGCGCTCAAGCGCCTGGAAACCCGGCTGGGCATCCGCTTGCTCGCCCGCTCGACGCGTAGCATGCGCCTGACCGAAGAAGGCCGGCGCTACCTCGACAGCGTGCGCGTAGCCCTCGAAGCGCTGGCCGAAGGCGAGCAGGCGATCAAGCAACAAGGCCAGAGCTTGAGTGGGTTATTGCAACTGGCAGCACCTTCGGACTTCGGCCGCAATGTACTGCTCGGCTGGCTGGATGAGTTCAAGCTTGCGCACCCGACGATCCGCCTGCAGCTACTGCTCAACGACAGTAACGCGGATCTGTTCCGCGACACCGTCGACATTGCCCTGCGCTTTGGTGTGCCGAGGGATTCCAGCCTGGTGGCGCTGCCCGTGGTACCCGGCCACCATCGTATCCCCTGCGCCAGCCCCGACTACCTGGCGCGCCATGGCACACCGCGCACGCCGGCCGACCTGGCGCAGCACAGTACATTGCGCTACATGCGCCGTGGGCAGGCAAACAGCACCTGGTACTTTCGCCAAGGCGCCTTGCTGCAGGAGGTCGAGGTGTCGGGTGACTACCTGAGCGATGACGGTGAAATCGTGCGGCGCTGGGCGCTGGCGGGCCACGGCATCGCCTATAAGGCCAACCTGGATATTGCCGGCGATATCAAGGCTGGGCGGTTGGTGCCGCTGCTGCCCGACTGGCAAGGCGAGCCCACGCCGTTCAACCTGATGTGCCCACATCGCCTGCAAGTGTCGGAACGGGTGAAAGTGCTGCATGGTTTTTTACAGCAGCGCTGCCAGACCTTGCTGAGTGTATGAAGAAACGCGCGCAGGGCTTGTTCCAGAGCCGCCGAGTCTGGTATTGCATGGGTAACGTTTCCCTGCCATGAGGAGCTTTGCATGATTTACCGCACATTGGGCCAGTCCGGGTTGAAGGTCAGCGCACTAACCCTGGGCACCATGATGTTTGGCGAGCAGACCAACACGGAAGACTCGCTGCGCATCATCGACAAGGCCTGGGACCAGGGCATCAATTTCATTGACACGGCCGACGTCTACACCGGTGGGCGCTCCGAGGAAATCGTCGGCGAGGCCATTGCCCGCCACCGTTCGGATTGGGTGCTGGCCACCAAAGTCGGCTTTGGCCCGGCGGACGGCCTGCCCAACCGCAGCGGCTTGAGCCGCAAGCGCATGTTCAATGCACTGGAAGCCAGCCTGAAGCGCCTGGACACCGACTACCTGGACATTTATTACCTGCACCGCGAGGACCACGACACGCCGCTGGAAGTCACCGTGTCGGCGATTGGCGACCTGATCCGCCAAGGCAAGATCCGCTATTGGGGCCTGTCCAACTACCGTGGTTGGCGTATCGCCGAAGTGATTCGCGTGGCCGAGCGTCTGGGGGTCGACCAGCCGATCATCAGCCAGCCGCTGTACAACATCGTCAACCGCCAGGCCGAGGTCGAGCAACTTACCGCTGCAGCCGCCTATGGCTTGGGCGTGGTGCCTTACAGCCCACTGGCCCGTGGCGTACTCAGTGGCAAATACGCCCCCGACGTGACGCCCGAAGCCGGCAGCCGTGCGGCGCGCCAGGACAAGCGCATCCTGGAAACCGAATGGCGGGTGGAGTCATTGCGCATTGCCCAGCAGATTCAGCAATACACCCAAGGACGGAGTGTGGGAATGGTCGAGTTTGCAATTGCCTGGGTGCTGAACAACTCCGCGGTCAGTTCGGCGATTGTCGGGCCGCGTACCGAGGCGCAGTGGGATGCGTATACCGGGGCGCTGGCGGTGAAGATCACGGCAGAAGATGAGGCGTTTATTGACTCGCTGGTGACGCCAGGGCATTCGTCTACGCCGGGGTTTAATGACGTGAGCCATTTTGTGTCAGGGCGTATTAGTCGGTAGTCATACCCCGCCCACCGTCGCCAGTGTGGGCGGGTTTGTTGGTTACCGAGTTATAGTTTTATATCCGCTTTTACACCTAACCCATGGGCGGCTTCCCTGGCCTCTTCTTGTGTCACAGGTTGTTGTTTTAATATCTTCGCCAGCACGGCGGCGACAGATCTGTAAGTACCATAGCCAGGCACAAACCCCTGAGCGGCAGTCGCAAAGTTGGTAAGTATCGCGTTCATTTCACTTTTTGGCAGACCGAATACCCTGCCGATATCGTTGTTCTTATTCAAAAAAAGCAACACGGCATTGACGGGGTTATCCAGGCCGCGTTCGACGGTATCGGCAGTTGCTTTGTCGACTCCAAGCGCTTGCAGGAGCGTTGAGACCCCGGAAAATGGACTTTCTAGAAAATTGGCGAAGGCGTTGACCACAGAGTTCAGATCACCATTGCCCCTGAAGACGAGTTCTCGCAGTTGTGGCAATGTGATGGGAACCAGTGGCAATTGACTATGGGCGCCATTTTTAAGGAAGTAAAAATTCCCCTTGTCACCCGAACCCAGCAAGTTGCCGTGAAAGTCGTACCGATAGACCACTTTCTCTCCATTGGGCCGCACGCCGCTAAAGGTCGGCCTGCCGTGATCGACCGATTCCAATTGCTGATTGACAAGTCCGTTGACAAACCTGATCGTCGTAGGGTTTTCACTGGTTCGATCCAAGTGCTCAAACACATTCCCTACGATCTGCTGGCCTGGTCCTATCAGCATATTGGGTGCGCTGCCTTGCGTTGCGGATGCACGCGCCTGTACTGCTGTTCTGACAGGGGAAGTCGCTGTTTTGTCGACAAAATGGGCAAGAAACGCGTTAAAGGCGTCAGTCTTTTTCGGTAAACTTTTCAGAAAATCGTCGATTGCCTGATAACTGTTAAACTCATAACTTGATTTAAAGTCCTTCTCCGGCATCCACAATACAAAATTCACGGCGCCCTGCACGATCGGTTCGCGTTTGACAATAAAACTGTCCCTGGCCGAATAAGGACCCACGTTGAAGCAATAAGCACTGACGCGAGGTTGTTTAGAAGTATCTGGAGAGGCAACCGCGTCCAGTAATTCCTTACCGTCCGCCGTGAGTACGCCGCTGTTGTTATCTCTGGCGACCGACTCGAAAAAAGTCTTATAGGTTTCAAGTTTTTTCCAGGACGGTGTGTCACCTTTCGGAAACGCAACGCTTTCGCCGAACCTGCCTATAATGCCGGGCAAGCCGTTGAAGGTAGCAGGTGAAGAGCCATAATAGGGGGAAATGCCATGCATAGAGTGGACCTCATTATCTAATGTCTTAGTCTGCAACCCTCTGAACCACTCCTTGCCAGAGCCATGGTTATCATCACGCAGTGATGACGACCACCGAAGTCGCGTCTAACTTATTTCCATTAGTTGATGTTTTTTGCAGAGCATTAATAAGCCATGCAAAACTTTCCATGCAAAACCAAGCGCAGTCATGCTAGCCGCGAAAAGTCATACTTGTGTGGCACGGGGGTAGGAAGGTGTTCCATTAAAATGTTGTAATCGGCGTGACAAAGAGTGTCACGAACCCTATATTCCCCACCTAAGTTCCCCTTCTTCTGTAAAAATCAGCTTTCGCGAGGACAGTGTGTCTAAAGGTGTTGTTTTATCGGTCTTGGCCTCGGTGTTGTTTGCCGTGATGTATTACTTCACCTCGCTGCTCACGCCCTTGAGCGGCCTGGAGATTTTTGGTTGGCGCATGCTGCTGACCGTGCCGTGCATGACGGTGTTCATGATCGTCAGCGGTGAATGGCGGCGCGTGTGGGAGTTGCTGCGAATGCTGGCGGCCAGGCCGCGGCTGATCGGCGGCGTGGTGCTGTCGTCCGCCCTGCTGGGCGTACAGTTATGGCTGTTTATGTGGGCACCGTTGAACGGGCGCAGCCTGGATGTGTCGGTGGGGTATTTCCTGCTGCCACTGACCATGGTGCTGACCGGGCGCCTGGTCTACGGCGAACGCTTGTCGCGCTTGCAGCAGATCGCGGTATTTTTTGCCGCGCTCGGGGTGCTTAATGAGTTGTACCAGGCCGGTGGTTTTTCCTGGGCCACGCTGGTGGTAATCATTGGGTACCCGATCTACTTCGTGGTACGCAAATACCTGAGCACCGATCACCTGGGTGGCTTGTGGCTGGACATGGCGCTGATGCTGCCGGTGGCCTGGTGGTTTGTGCAGCATGGCGAACAAGGTTTTGCCGTGCTCGAGCTGCACCCCAAGCTCTATGCGTTGATTCCAATGCTGGGTTTGATCAGTGCCTCGGCGCTGGTGAGCTACATCATCGCCAGCCGCTTATTGGCCTTCAGCCTGTTCGGCTTGCTCAGCTATGTGGAGCCTGTGTTGCTACTGTTCGTGGCCTTGTTGCTGGGCGAAGGCATCAAGGGCGGCCAGTGGCTGACGTATATCCCGATCTGGCTGGCGGTGATGGTGCTGGTGTATGAAGGTTTCAAGCATCTGCTGCGTCAGCGCAAAGCCTGATGCGCAGGCAATAAAAAGCCCGGCCGGGGGTTAACCTCGGCCGGGCTTTTTTGTGCTTAGTCGGTGGTCAGTACACCACGACGCACCTGGTCACGCTCGATCGACTCGAACAGTGCCTTGAAGTTGCCCTCGCCAAACCCATCGTCGCCTTTGCGCTGGATGAATTCGAAGAACACCGGCCCCATCAGGGTTTCCGAGAAAATCTGTAGCAGCAGGCGTTTGTCGCCCTCGATCGAGGAGCCGTCCAGCAAAATACCGCGCGCCTGCAGTTGGTCCACCGGCTCGCCGTGGTTTGGCAGGCGGCCTTCGAGCATTTCGTAGTAGGTGTCCGGCGGCGCAGTCATGAAGCGCATGCCGATCTTCTTCAGCGCATCCCAGGTCTTGACCAGGTCTTCGGTGAGGAACGCCACGTGCTGGATGCCCTCGCCGTTGAACTGCATCAGGAACTCTTCGATCTGGCCGGCGCCTTTGGACGATTCCTCGTTCAGCGGGATTCGGATCATGCCGTCCGGGGCACTCATGGCCTTGGACGTGAGGCCGGTGTATTCACCCTTGATATCGAAGTAGCGTGCTTCACGGAAGTTGAACAGTTTCTCGTAGAAGTTGGCCCAGTAGACCATGCGGCCGCGATACACATTGTGGGTCAGGTGGTCGATGACCTTGAGGCCTGCTCCTACCGGATTGCGGTCGACACCTTCGAGGTACACGAAGTCGATGTCATAAATCGAGCTGCCTTCACCGAAACGGTCGATCAGGTACAGCGGCGCACCGCCAATGCCTTTAATGGCTGGCAGGTTGAGTTCCATCGGGCCGGTTTCGATATGAATCGGCTGGGCGCCCAGTTCCAGCGCGCGGTTGTAGGCTTGCTGCGAGTCTTTGACGCGGAACGCCATGCCACACACCGACGGGCCGTGTTCGGCGGCAAAGTACGACGCCAGGCTGTCGGGCTGGTTGTTGAGGATCAGATTGATCTCGCCCTGGCGATACAGGTGCACATTCTTGGAGCGGTGGGTCGCGACTTTGGTGAAGCCCATGATCTCGAAGATCGGCTCCAGGGTGCCTGGAGTCGGCGATGCGAATTCAATAAATTCAAAGCCCATCAGGCCCATCGGGTTTTCGTATTGGTCGGCCATTTCGGCACCTCATCATTCTTGTAAGTAGCAAGCAGTCAATTACAGGCAAGGATGAGGTTGCAGGGTGGCGCGCACGAGAGGCCCCGCACGCTGCGGGCGAGGAAGTCACCAAAGATCAGGGGGGAGCCGAGTAGCTTCATGATTACATCAGTCTCTGACGGCCGAGGCTTGCGTGAGCGCAAGTCCATATTCTTGTATGCGTAAATCGATTCTACACAGCGTAACAGTATTTGTCCGCACTCTCATCAAATCCCTATTGCCCTGGGCTGCGCAAGGGGTTTGTTGCACAGATAGATGCCCAACAGGATCACCGCGCCACCCAGCGCCATGGGTAACGTCAGTTGTTCGCCGAGCAGCAGCGCGCCGCAGATCACCGCCGTCAGCGGGTTAAGCGCGATGAACACGCCCGCGCGGGTCGCGCCGATACGCCGGATGCCATCGTAATAGCCGATGTACGCCAGCGCGGAGCCGAGCACACCCAAATACAACAGGCTCACAACCTGCGACCAGTGCAGGCTGACGACCCCTTGTACGGTGAAGCGTCCGGTGAGCGCGGTGGCCAGTGTCAGCATCAGGGTGCCGAGCAATACTGACCACGTGACGGTTTGCAATGGCCCCAGGCTTTGATTCAACGCGCGGGAAAACAACGAGTAAATCCCCCACCCCAGCACACAGCCAAACACCAGCACGTCGCCCTGCCAGGTACTCGATGCACCTTGCAGCAGTTGCGGGTTACGACTGACGATCACCGCCGCAGCGCCAGCCAGGCACAACGCCATGCCCAGCACCTTGGCAGCGCCGAGGCGCTCTTTGAACAACCACCAGGAAGCCAGGCCGATCACGGCCGGATTCAACGCCACGATCAATGAAGCGCGCGAGGCATTGATGTACTGCAGGCCGTAGAAAAAACACAGGTTGTAGAAAAAGATCCCGAAAAAACCCAGCACTGCCAGACGTAGCAGTTGCCGGGGACGTGGCCGCGCCAGCGGGATGCGTGCACACAGCATAAACAGCAGCAGCGCCAGGCTGGCCAGGATAAACCGCAGGCTGGCGGCCAGCAGCGGGTCTACTTGATGGGCCAGGTAGCGCCCGGCGACAAAGGTGCCACCCCAGATCATGGTCACAGCGGCGAGCTTCAGGTAGGTGAGGCGATCAGATGAATGATGCATTAGCAGTTGCTCGACAGGTGGCAGGGTTGGCATATTCTTCGACTAATGTTCAGTAATCGTAAAATGAGCCTTTACTCATGACCTTGACCCAACTGGAAATTTTTTCACTGGTGGCCGAGCTGCAAGGTTTCACCAGTGCGGCGCACCGCCTGGGTATCAGCCAGTCGGCGGTGTCCCATGCGGTCAAGGCCTTGGAGCAGGAGCTGGGCGTGGAATTGTTTCGGCGCCACCAGACGTTGGTGGAGCTGAGCGATATCGGCGCGCAATTGCTCGGGCGCGCCCGTGCCATGCTCGGCCTGGCCGCGACGTTACAGCAGGAAGCCGCCGACGCCCGTGGCATGAAGCGCGGCACCTTGCGCATCGGCTCCTTCGGCCCCACTGCGTCGGTGCGCTTGTTGCCGACAATCCTCAGCCATTTTCGGCAGGCCTACCCGGGCATTGAAGTGCATGTGGACGAGGGGCCAGACCGGCAAGTCATCCAGTGGCTGGACGAGCGGCGTGTCGACGTGGGTTTTGTGGTGCTCGCCGACACGCCAACAGACAGTGAGCGTTTCGACACCGTGGCGTTGTTCGAGGATCAGCTTGTCGTGTTGTTGCCGGCCACCCATGCGCTGGTTGCCAGCACATCAGTACCTTTGCAAGCTCTGTGTGACGATCCGTTCATTCTCACCGAAGCCGGCTCATCAGAGCTGGTGATGCGCTTGTTCAGCGACGCGCGTTTGCGGCCCAACGTGCGGTATCGCTGTGCCCAATTGCTCAGTACGCTGGAAGCCGTCAGCCGTGGCGACGGGTTGAGCATCGTGGCGCAGGCATCGTTGCCCGAACGTGTCGACAGTCGTTATGTGGCACGGCCATTATCACCGCCGGTGCCGCGCCGGATCGGCCTGGCGGTGTTGGACCGGCGCCAGGCCTCACCTGCTGCCCTTGCGTTCCTCACACTCGCGCAAGGGCTGCAACACACCGGCACTCACCGATAACTCATGGTGAACGAAGCCAACCCGTTGGCCGTACCGGGTCGGATCATTTTTTCGGTTTGCACATAACGAGCGGTCAAGGGGATCGTGATGGTGCCGTTGCTCGTGCTTGTCACCCGCCATTGGTTCAGGTTGTCGACGGCCGAAGAGTCGGCGCCATAGTTGAGCACTGAGGGGCCACTCAACAGCTGTATTGCCACACCCTTGGCTGTCGAAGTACGCGTCAGCGACAACTGATTGCCGCGATTTGCGGGGTTAGTCTGGTCGGTCACCGTGACCCAGATATCCAGGCTGCCACCGGTTCCCCCGGCACAGTCCAGCCTGATGTTATGGCTCACGCTTGCAGCGTAGCTGCCTACACCCCTGAAATCACGGCTGGCCACAGGCCCCATCGGCATGACAACCGAGGGTGTCGAGACATGGCAGGTAGGCCGCAGCGGCGGCGCTATGACCGCGTTGCTCAGGCTTACCGAAGCGTAGCCCGGGCCTGAGGTCGTGACATTGGTCAGCGTGTAGTTGGCAAACGTTCGCGCAGTGATCGTGCCGGCCGAGACAGGACCGGTGGCCACCAGGTAGATCCGCCCCTGGAGCCCCCACCCATTGGGCCTGTTGTGTTTGACGGTTAATAACGCCGTGGTGCCGTGATGGAGTGGGTGAAAAGGCTGGCCGGGGTCCCTGGCCATCACCGCGAATCCCACTCCGGGCAGGTTGGTGGCGTAGACCGGCATCGAGAGGCCGGACGCACTGAACGTGATCCCCGTAGCCGGCGAATTGACTATGCTTATGTTCGCTGTCACGGGTTGTTCGATAGGCCAATCCTTGTATTGACAGCGCATTACATAGCCATTGCCACTATCGAAGTCGTAGCCGTTTGCCGCGCCCAGGGCCTGCCCGATCTGTACGTGGCCCTGCAAGGTGATAGGCGCAATCGAGACATTCAGGTTTGCCTGGGGCGAACAATCGCCAGCATTACCAAAGTGCGCTTGGGCAGGCATTGCGAAAGCCCAGCCGCTCAGCAGTGCGACGACGCCGGAAAACCTGATCGTGAAGCGTTGAGCACCGTTCATCGTGTGACTCATCAGGTGTTCTCCTCATAGCGACACTGGCTGACCAATTGATCTGTATTTTCCTGGCGGCGACCGGGTTCACGGGCAGGTAGATGGTAACGAATGAAACACCGCTCGCCCGCCGCCTCAGCCCACTGCACGGTCAGCCTGCCGTGGTCGGCAACCCCGCGTACAAAAGCCTTGCCCGCCTGGCCAACCACCCCGACTTCGTTGCCCTGCTCGTCAAATACCTGGGCTGCGAACGGCAGGGGTCTGCCGTTCGGGTGGGTGGCTTTGATCACTACCGCCCGGCCGCTGACGGTCTCGAATTTGACCAGCGATATTGCGCCCAGGGTCGGTACCACGGAACGGTTCGACTCCTTTAATTCCACGTCCATGGGCATGCCTTGCGGGTCGATGTCCACGGCGTTGGGCTGGTACGCCCGCAAAGAAGGCATGACCCCATAACCCTGCTTGTCGATACGCACCCCGGAACCGCCGAGCTGCGCTCCCTGGGCATCCGGCGCATACACCAGCGCCGAAGCTTCACCGAGGTTTTGCGCCAGGGTGACGCCACCGCTGTGGGCGATCAGGCCGCCGTCGACGCTCATGGACACTTGCGCATTGCCCTGGCGCTGGCCATAACCGCCGCGCAGGTTGGCTGCGTTACTGCGATAGCCCGCGTAAGCGTTGAAGCTTGAGCCGCCGTGATCGCCGGTGCCGCGACTGCCGACCAACCCGTAATGGGTGTGCGCCGTATCCCCCAACAAACCATTGATGCCGACTTGTTGCTGACTGCCGCGCGACTCACCTGCATCCCGCGACAGTGAACTGCTCAGGGTCGGTGCGCGCGTGCCCTCGCCCAATGGCATGGAGAGGCTCAGCACCCAGTGATTCTCAACGCGTTCGGTTCGCGTCGAGCGGCCGAAGAAAATATCCTCACCGCGTTCGCGGTCGCTCGCCCGATACAGCTCGCTGACTCTCGAACGCTGCGCCGAGAGGTTCCAACTCAGCGACTTCCAACTGGCCCCATAACTGGCGGTGAACGACGTCTGGCGCCCTTGCTGCCCGGCCCAGTAGTCAGTGGAGCTGCCATACAAACTCAGGGTGCCCTCCCCCAGCTGCTGGCTGATCGTCAGGTCCAGGCGGCTCTTTTGCCGGGCATAGCTGTCCAGATTCCCACCATGACGGCCCAGGTCGCGCACATTCAATGCGTCCGGCAGGTTCAGGTAGCCATCGGTCGAGAAGCGATAGGCGCCGAGTGCAAAATGCGTTCCCGAAAACGGCACATTCTTGTTGTAGGCCAGGCCAAGGCTTTGTCCGTGGGCCAGGGCTTGCCCCTGCACCTGTGTGCGCGAGTGGGTAGTGTCCAAGGCGAATGCACCAACAGGCGTACTCATCGCCAGGCCCGCCTTGCCTTGGCTATAGCCCTGGGAAAGCGTGGCGCCGCCATAAACGGTGAGGTTATCGACTAGCCCATGTTGCAGCGTGCCTTGAAACACTGAAGCGTTGGCATCACTCACACCATGCTGCTGCACCCGGCCCACCGTTGCGCTGTAGTGTGTGGCGCGGTAACGCAACAGTTGCGGGGCCACCGAATAAGGCACGACAAAGGTGCTGCGTCGCCCGTCTACCTCGGTGACACTGACGTCGAGGTCGCCTCCGTATCCCGTGGGGTAGAGATCATCGATCACAAAAGGCCCAGGCACCACAGTGGTTTCGTAAAGGGTGTAGCCGTTCTGGCGCACCGTCACCGTGGCATTGCTGTCGGCAACGCCGCGCACCTGAGGCGCATAGCCTTGTTGCGACGGCGCAAGCATACGGTTATCCGTGGCCAGCGTAACGCCACGCACGCGCACGCCATCAAGGATCTGACCGCTGCTGAAACTGTCACCTACGGTCAGTTGCGACTGCCAGGCTGAAACGGCGCGTTGCAAGTAGGTGGCCGTGGCTTGATAAGGCAAGTGGCTGCTTCGCGAAGCCCAGGCTTGCCCGCCCTGGTGGCGCAACCGCCAGTCACCCAGGTTGACCCCGCCGTCGAGGCCAAGATAACTGCGGTCTTCACCCGCACCTGATGTCACCACAGCGGCGCTGTAGGTGTAATTGAGCAGTGCGGCATCAACGCCCGCGTCCCATTGGGCGGGGTCAATGTAGTCGCGTGCGGAGCCATTGATGTAGACCTGCGGGATGCTGACATCCAGGGTCAGGGACTCGACATCGACATGGCTGCTGGCCATGGGCATCCATGCGGCGAAATCGCGACAATCCCCCTCGGCGCCTGCCTCGAACTTGCGCAGTACTACTCCGAGTTCGGCCAGTTGTTGCGCGCTCACACAGGGTTGCGCAGCGTCCTGTTTGTCCAGGTTTACGAAGGTGATCGGGCGACGGCCCAGCGATTGGCCGTTGAGTATCACGTCAACGCGATAAACCCCTGGCGTCAACACATTGCTGGTATTGAAGCGTGAGAGATCCGCCGGGCTGGACACACCGCTGGTGAAGGCCTCCAGGTCAAACAACAACGGGGCAGCCTCGGCCGATAACACGAGCGTGCTCAGCAGGCCGAACAACAGCACCAGCCGAGGGTGGGAAAACAGCCAGGCAGTGCCTTGGCAAAACGTGAATGGCA
The DNA here is from genome assembly GCF_014268205.2 of Pseudomonas sp. OE 28.3. Taxonomy (NCBI): domain Bacteria; kingdom Pseudomonadati; phylum Pseudomonadota; class Gammaproteobacteria; order Pseudomonadales; family Pseudomonadaceae; genus Pseudomonas; species Pseudomonas sp. OE 28.3. Next base: position 3,200,319 of record NZ_CP077082.1, on the reverse strand, counting down.
ACAAGGCAGGCATAGTCAGAACTTCAGAGGAGCACGCTGCGGCGCGGAAAACGTGCCGTAGTCATTGATGTATTTGAAATGCACCCGGGCATCCGCAGGGATGGGCCGCACGGCCTTGTGCACCCTCAGGGTCAGGTTGCCGCCTGGCGGCACCATGCCCTCTTCCGCCGGCAGCAGCGGCGCGTCTTGCTGCGGGCCCATGGCCAACGCCACCTCGTTGAATGTCACGTGATAGGCCGATGGGTTGTGCACGTCCAGCAGCGTCCCCTGGGTACTGCGGCGCAAGGACCAGCGTAATTGCGTGGGCGCTTCGTTCGGGCTGCCAGGCAGATCGGCGGGGCGAAAAAACACTTTGGTACGGATACGAAAGGCGAATTGCAGGTGATTCGCCGGGCCAACCTCTGCATCGGCCTCGGTGTTGACCTTGGGCGGGATCTCCAGCGCATTCAGCCAAAACAACGATTCCCGATCAGCCGGCAGTGGCTCTTGGGTGTAGACCAGGCGCACGGCCTGGCTTTTCTGCGGGTTCAGGCGAAACACCGGCGGCGAAAGGCTGAAAGGCACCTCGCTGTTAGAAGGGTCTGACGCCGGGTCACCCTGATCCAGCCATACCTGGACCAGGCGCGGAGCCCGTTCATCGTCGTTGGTCAGGCGCAAGGTGATTTCGCGACGCTGTTGCGGGTAAATGTGCCGCGTGCCATCGATCACTACACCGGCATGGGCAACGGATGGCCATCCGCTAACCATCGAAATGGCGAGCAGCAAGGCAATTGCGAACATGAGTCGGGCAAGCATGGGGCGGTCCTCCAAGGCGCTGTCCAGTGCCTGGCGAACCGCCAGGCTCCGGGCCTTGTTCAGGGAAACGTGACGGAATACAGCACCTGCGTACTTACCGGGCCTGGGGTTGCGGCGCCGGTGGCGAAGTACTGCGCGGCGAACGGCAGCGACACCTCACCGTTGTCGGGGACTTTTGCACTGCTCGAATTGAGTGCCAGGCGCAGGTCCATAGGCTTTTGGGTAGTGCCGTCGACAATCTGCACCTCAACCAGGCTGGCAGGCACTGGTTTGGCCGGCGCTTGATTCTTCAAGTTGCCGGTAGCCGGGTTGATCGCCGGGCTGCTGCTCTCGAACAACACCGCCACCGTCGTATCCTTGGGGCACGCACCCACACGCACAACAAATGGGGTGGTGCCGGCCGTCTGGCCTTTTGCCTTGAGCGCGCTGGCCTGGACCTTGTTGAGCACAACGGCGAAGTTCGGGCTGGCGCCAGGCGCGGAGCCTGCCCCGCCACTGATACTGCAGGTGGTGCCGGTGATTTCACCGGTCAGGCTGATGGTACCGTCTGCGGCAAAAGCAGGCAGCGCGACGACGCCGGTAGCAGCCAGGAAAGCAGCGGCCAATCGGATGTTGTTCATTGCAGGTAATTCCTTATCAAGTAGCGTTAACGGGTTACGAAACGAATTTCAACAATTGAAAGACGAGGGTCGACCGTCCCGCCAGAAGTGGGCTGAAACGGCTGAGAGAGAGGCTGGAAGGGTCGGTGCTCCGAAGTCTCTTACTTTTTGCAACGATGTTTATCTTGCCAAGTTGAGACAATCGCAACAACTGACCGAACGGCTAGGTCAATTCGCGCCAAACAAGTGAGCGGCACTGCGCAATGCCAACTATCATCGGCACACACCCGTCTTTTTATTCTGTTATTGGCTGCCTCTATGCCCCTCACTGCCAAAGGCCCCCGAAGCCGAACTGCACGCGCGCTCATCAGCAGTGTCTGCGGCCTGGTTCCCGTTTTATTGGGGGTTGTGATTCTTCATTGGCAAGCCGAACGCACCCTTGAGCAAAGCACCGCCCAAACCGCGCTGGAGGCTGTGCGCCAATTCGATTTAATGCTCGACAACACCGCCCTCGCCGCCCAGGCATTGCTGCCGCTGGCCGGCCAACCGTGCGACAACGGCGCGCAACTGGCACTGCGCGAACAGGTCACGCGGCGCCCCTTTGTGCGGGCAACGACCTTGTCCTGGCAAAAAAACATCTATTGCAGCTCGTTGTTCGGCGGCAGCTACCAGTCACCGGTCAACCCGGACGATTACGTAGCGGGCACGCTGTGGTTGATGAACGGCAACCCGGTAACGCCCGATACCGCGTTGTTGGTTTACCGCCTGGTCGATGGCGATAAAGCCGCGTTTGCCTCGGTTGACGGCTATCACCTGACCAACGCCTTGCGCCTGATCAGCCGCTACGCACACCTGATCCTGCAAGTGGGAGCCAACTGGCTGGACGCTGACGGCAAGGTGCACACCACTGCAATACCGCAGTTTGCAGTGGCCCATCAGCACCTGAACTCTGAGCGTTACCCGTACAGCGTCGATGCCGGCATGCCTGTCGGTGAGGTGTGGCGGTACATGGAGGCGCGCTACCCGGCGCTGTTCAGTCTGCTGGTGTTCTTTGGTGTGTTGGCGGGCGTGTTGGCGCACTGGCTGCAAAAGCGCTCGTCCGCGCCGACCCATGAGTTGCAGCGGGCATTGGGGGCCAATGAATTCATTCCGTATTTCCAGCCAGTGGTGCGTGGCGACACCCGCGAATGGGCCGGCTGTGAAGTATTGATGCGCTGGCGGCACCCGAAGGAAGGCCTGGTTCGCCCTGACCTGTTTATACCGTTGGCCGAACATTCGGGCCTGATCGTGCCGATGACCCGCTCGTTGCTACGCCAGACTGCTGCACAACTGGCCCCGCATGCCGGGCGCTTCACCCCGGGCTTCCATATCGGCGTGAACATCACCGCCAGTCACTGCCAGGACCTCGACCTGGTGCAGGACTGCCGGGAGTTTCTCGCTGCGTTCGCCCCCGGCCAGGTGACGCTGGTACTGGAGTTGACCGAACGTGAACTGATTCAGCCTACCGACACCACCGCCCGCCTGTTCGACGCCCTGCATCAACTGGGGGTGATGATCGCGATTGATGACTTCGGAACCGGCCACTCCAGCCTGGGTTACTTACGCAACTTCAACGTCGACTACTTGAAAATCGATCAAAGTTTTGTCGCCATGATTGGCGCCGATGCACTCTCACGGCATATTCTGGACAGCATCATAGAACTCAGCGGCAAGCTGGACCTGGGTATTGTCGCCGAGGGCGTGGAAACAGCAGAGCAATGCGAATACCTGGCGGCCCAAGGTGTGGATTTCCTGCAGGGCTACCTGTTCGGCCGGCCGTTGCCCTGTGAGGAATTCATTAAGTCGCTGAGCAGCCATTGAATAGCCATCTAGTGCGCTGGATGAAATAATCTTATTTAGGTAACGCCGTGATTTACTCGCGCGGCATTAACTACTACAATTTTTCCTGCCTGTGCTGAACTCGCAGAAAGGCCTCTTTCTTTGAGTTACCTTAAAGCTCCTGGCTTACACGCTTTATCTGCAGTTGATATCAGCCAACTACACTATTGGAGTACAGATTTTGTCCAGACTCGCCGAATTTCGCGCAGCAGAAAAAGCCCTTCAAGAACAGCTGGCTCAGCTGGAATCCTTGAAGAACGACGCCGGCCTGAAAAAAGAAATCGAATTCGAAGAAAAGCTGCAAGGGCTGATGAAGCACTACGGCAAAAGCCTGCGCGACATCATCTCGATCCTTGATCCTAACCCTGGCAAAGCCAGCGCTGCTGCCGCCGCACCAAAACAGCGCCGCGCACGTGTGGTCAAGGTTTACCACAACCCACACACCGGCGAACTGATCGAAACCAAAGGCGGCAACCACCGCGGCCTGAAAGCCTGGAAAGAACAGTATGGCGCTGCCACAGTAGATTCCTGGTTGCGCGGCTGATCAAAAGACGCTGCAAAAACCCCGCTGATGCGGGGTTTTTTTTTGCTTCGAAAACGAACTTAATCAAGTGTTCACTTTGTTCAAAAACGAGTGAGATAACCCGTTCAAAGTTTAAGGCTATCACGCACTGAACTGACTTCAGCCTTACTGGCTTCATAGGCCTCGGCCTGACCGGCGAAGGAAAAGACATAGGCTTTATCGCTATCAACTGCGCCGACCAATGTTTGTGACAATATGTGCCGACCGTTCTCGGTAATCACGCAAGTAGTTTCCAGCGCTTCAAGACGGCTCAATGTGCTGGTGTGCATTTTGGTGCACACGCTTTGATAACCGCTGCCGGCAAAATCCTTCTGGATGGATTTGCGCATTTCCAGCAGTACGCCTTGAAGATTAACTTTATGGCCCGCCTCAATCGGTGTACCGGTCAACTCCATGACCATCAAGGTGTTGCCGTTTTCATCATTCTTGATTGCGCGTTGGCGGGACACCGCCTGAGGTTTTACCGGCGCTTCGTCGTCGGGCACTACTTCCTCGACTTGCCAGCCGCTGGGCCAATGAATTTCCGGGTCGGCCGCCAACACAAAGGGGCTGCCCAGCAACACACATACAGCGCTCAACAACGGCTTACGAAATTCAATCATCAAGAAAAACACCCAAGGTTCAAGCGTCGAAGTTTGAGCCTGACACCCTTGGCTCGCAAGGGCTGAGTAACCTTTTTCATTTGGCTCGGCCGGCAACGCTTGCGTATCATGGCAGTGCGGCACGGATGCCGGCCGCAAGCCAAGGGACCACTCAAGTCACGAGTCGCGTTTGCCCCATTTTTTCTGGAGGGCCCATGAGCCTGCACGATCTGAACACTTTCCCGGGCGTCACCGCCCAACCTGACACCGCCACGTCGAACTTCGTGTTCAACCACACCATGCTGCGGGTCAAGGACATCACCAAATCGCTGGACTTCTACACCCGCGTATTGGGCTTTTCCCTGGTTGAAAAGCGTGACTTCCCGGAAGCCGAATTCAGCCTCTACTTTCTGGCCCTGGTGGACAAGGCCCAGATTCCAGCCGACGCCGCCGCGCGTACGCAGTGGATGAAGTCGATCCCTGGCATCCTCGAACTGACCCACAACCACGGCACCGAAAACGACGCCGACTTTGCTTACCACAACGGCAATACTGACCCGCGTGGCTTTGGCCATATCTGCATTTCGGTGCCGGATATTGTCGCCGCTTGCGAGCGTTTTGAAGCCTTGGGCTGTGATTTCCAGAAGCGCCTGAGCGATGGCCGCATGAAAAGCCTGGCGTTCATCAAAGACCCGGATGCTTACTGGGTTGAGATTATTCAGCCGGCGCCGCTGTAAGCGTTCTGCGTGACGCGGAGCGTCACCGGATGCATTCCCACGTAGAACGTGGGAACGAGAAAACCCCATGATCACTCATGGGGTTTTTTATTTTCGCAGCCGGATTTAAGCGGGTGCCGAGGTACGGATCAGGTGATCAAAAGCACTCAGCGAAGCCTTCGCGCCCTCGCCTACCGCAATCACGATCTGCTTGTACGGCACGGTCGTCACGTCACCGGCAGCAAACACGCCCGGCAGTGAAGTTTCGCCACGCGCATCGACGATAATCTCGCCGCGCGGGGTCAATTCCACCGTGCCCTTGAGCCAGTCGGTGTTGGGCAACAAGCCGATCTGAACAAAGATGCCTTCCAGGTCGATGGTCTTGAACTCGCCGCTGTCACGATCCTTGTACGCCAGACCGGTGACCTTCTGGCCATCGCCTTTGACTTCACTGGTCAATGCGCTGGTGATCACGTCCACGTTCGGCAGGCTGTAGAGCTTGCGCTGCAACACGGCATCGGCGCGCAACTTGCTGTCGAACTCGAGCAAGGTCACGTGGCTGACGATACCGGCCAGGTCAATGGCTGCTTCAACGCCGGAGTTACCACCGCCGATCACTGCCACACGCTTGCCTTTGAACAACGGGCCGTCGCAATGCGGGCAGAAGCACACGCCGCGGGCCTTGTATTCCTGCTCGCCCGGCACACCCATCTCGCGCCAGCGGGCACCGGTGGCCAGAATCACGGTTTTGGACTTGAGGGTCGCACCGCTTTCAAAGCGAACTTCGTGCAAGTCACCGGCATTTTTTGCCGGGATCAGGCGGCTGGCACGCTGCAGGTTCATGATGTCCACGTCGTACTGACGCACATGCGCCTCCAGGGCGCTGGCCAGTTTCGGCCCTTCAGTCTCCTGCACGGAGATGAAGTTCTCGATGGACATAGTGTCCAGCACCTGGCCGCCGAAACGCTCAGCTGCCACGCCGGTGCGAATACCTTTGCGTGCGGCGTAGATAGCTGCGGCAGAACCGGCTGGGCCACCACCGACCACCAACACATCAAAGGCCTCTTTGGCGCTGATTTTCTCGGCGGCCTTTTCGATACCGCTGGTGTCGAGCTTGGCGAGGATCTCTTCCAGGCCCATGCGGCCCTGGCCGAAGTTCACACCATTGAGGTACACGCTGGGCACTGCCATGACCTGGCGTTCATCGACCTCAGCCTGGAACAGCGCGCCGTCGATGGCGACGTGGTGGATGTTCGGGTTAAGCACGGCCATCAGGTTCAGCGCCTGAACCACGTCAGGGCAGTTCTGGCACGACAGCGAGAAGTAGGTCTCGAAGCTGAACTCGCCTTTCAAGGCACGAATCTGTTCAATCACTTCGACACTGGCCTTCGACGGGTGGCCACCGACTTGCAGCAGGGCCAGCACCAGCGAAGTGAATTCATGGCCCATGGGGATGCCGGCAAAACGCAGGCTGATATCGGCACCCGGGCGGTTGATGGAGAACGACGGCTTGCGCGCATCATTGCCATCGGTTTTGAGGGTAATCAGCGTGGTGAGGCTGGTTACGTCCTGCAACAGGGCAAGCATTTCCTGGGATTTCGCACCGTCGTCGAGGGAGGCGACGATCTCGATCGGCTGGGTGACCCGTTCCAGGTATGACTTCAACTGAGCTTTAAGATTGGCGTCCAACATGCGGGCGATTTCCTGTTAATTCGGTTTATTGCAGACAAAAAAACGCCCGAGCGAATCTCGCCCGGGCGTTTTGAGGGCGGTGCAGCTTACTTAAGGTGCGGCAACCCGCCCTTGATGTTTCACAGACTTAGATCTTGCCGACCAGGTCCAGGGACGGAGCCAGAGTAGCCTCGCCTTCTTTCCACTTGGCTGGGCAGACTTCGCCCGGGTGAGCAGCGACGTACTGAGCGGCCTTGATCTTGCGCAGCAGCTCGGAAGCGTCACGGCCAACACCGCCGTCGTTCAGTTCAACGATCTTGATCTGACCTTCCGGGTTGATCACGAAGGTGCCGCGGTCTGCCAGGCCAGCTTCTTCGATCAGTACGTCGAAGTTGCGCGAGATGGTCAGGGTTGGGTCGCCGATCATGGTGTACTGGATTTTGCCGATGGCTGGCGAAGTGTTGTGCCAGGCAGCGTGGGCAAAGTGGGTATCGGTGGACACGCTGTAGATTTCGACGCCCAGTTTTTGGAATTCGGCGTAGTTGTCAGCCAGGTCTTCCAGTTCGGTTGGGCAAACGAAGGTGAAGTCGGCTGGGTAGAAGAAGACTACGGACCATTTGCCTTTCAGGTCAGCGTCCGACACGTCTACGAAGTTGCCGTTTTTGTAGGCGGTCGCTTTGAACGGTTTTACTTGGCTGTTGATGATAGGCATCGGTGACTCTCCGTCAGTGGTTGAAAAGTTGATGAGATGAATCCTACTCACTCTTTCCGTCGGTGGCTCATTGGCAAACCTGATGCTGACGATTGGTTTTCCCTATCAGGTATCTGTATTAATAGAAGAAATCTCAAAGCAGCGGTGGAGTCGCCAAGGTCATGCCCAAAAAGGGTGTCGCTTCAACATAGCGCATGGCGGATTTCATGTCGCTCCAGCCGACGTAACTCATCAGCGACTTGATGTCCCAGCCACTGCGATGGGCCCAGGTGGCGAAACCGCGGCGCAGCGAGTGGCTGGTGTATTGATCCGCAGGGATGCCCGCACGCTCCAGAGCCTGGCGCAGCAGCGGGATCACGCTGTTGGGGTGCAGCCCCTCCTCGCCCAGGTTGCCCCAGCGATCAATCCCCCGAAACACCGGCCCCCGCACCAGGGCCGAGGCACTTAGCCAGTCGCTGTAGGCCTGCACCGGGCACAAGCGCAGCAGCGCCGGCGTCTGGTAGGTTTTGCCGAGGTTGTCGCGGTCACTTTTGCTGCGCGGCAGGTACAGGCTGATGCCGGCGCCGGGCACCGCTTGCACGTGTTCGATGCTCAGGCGACATAACTCGTCGCTGCGAAAGCCGCGCCAGAAGCCCAGCAGGATCAACGCAGTGTCGCGCTTGGCCCGCAGCAAGCGCGGCTGATCCCGCGCTTCAATGGCCTGCCTGGCTTCAACCTCAAGTGATGCCACCACCTGTTCAAGGTGCTTGAGCTGCAAAGGTTCGGCCTGTTTCTCCCGTGCCGGGTGCACCGCCCGAATGCCCTTGAGCACCTTGCGCACCACCGGCGCCTTGGTCGGGTCCGGGAAACCCTGGCTGGTGTGCCACTGCGCAAGCGCCGAGAGCCGCAGCTTCAAGGTGTTGACCGCCAGCACCCCGGCATGGGCCACCAGGTAGCGCGCCACGCTGTCGCTGGTGGCTGGCAGGAACCCGCCCCAACTCACTTCGAAATGCTCGATGGCTGCGCGATAGCTGCGCCGCGTGTTGTCGCGGGTGGCGGCGTTGAGGTAACGGTCCAGGTCGCTCATGAAAGGCCTATTCGTACTGCTGGCGGGTGTATTAACGGTTAAAACGGCTCTGACACGGGATAATACGCCAATATCCCATCTGTTAAATGATGAATTTAAACGGGTTTTTATTCGTGATAAAGTATGTATCTACATACCATGTACCACAGTACTAAATCGACGGAGACTTCATGGCGCGCGGCGGCATAAACAAAGCAGTGGTTCAAACGGCACGCCTGGCGATCCTGGCCCGTGGCGAAAACCCGAGCATCGACGCGGTGCGCATCGAGATGGGCAATACCGGCTCGAAAACCACGATTCATCGCTATTTGAAGGAACTCGATGACAGCGAAACCCGGCTGACCATCACCCAGGCGCCCATCGACGATGAACTGGGCGAGTTGGTAGCACGGCTGGCTCAACGCCTTAAAGACAAGGCCCAGGAGCCGATTGACGCGGCACTGGCGCAGTTCGAGCAGCAAAAAGCCGCCCTGCTCGCCCAGGTGCAAACGCTTGAAGAAGCCCACGGCCAGCTCAAGCAGCAATTGGATATCCAGGCCGCCGCACTGGCCGAAGAAAGCGCCGCCTTGCAGACCGCCAGCACCAGCCTGCAAACCGAACAAACTCGCAATGCGGGGCTCAGCCAGGCGTGCAGCGATTACGAGTTGCGCATGAATGACAAGGACGAGCAGATTCGCTCGCTGGAAGACAAACACTTGCACGCCCGCGACGCGCTTGAGCACTACCGCAATGCGGTGAAGGAGCAACGCGAGCAAGAGCAACGGCGCCATGAAGGCCAGCTGCAGCAGGTGCAGGCCGAGCTGCGCCAGGCGCAACAAAGCGCGATGGTGCGCCAGGATGAGATCACCCAGCTGCATCGCGATAATGAGCGGCTACTGATCGAGCACCGCGTGACCAGCAAGGAACTGACCGCCCTGCAGGAGCAATCACGCAAGGAACAGGCGCAGCAGCAAACACTCAGCGAACAGCTGGGCCGCATGGAAAGCGAACGCACCCTGCTTCAGGAGCGCTTGCGGGTTGCGGTAGAGGAAAGTCAAGCGCGCCAGGCAGCGCTGAGTGAGCAACAGCAGGTGAGCAAAACCCTGGAACTGGACCTGATCAAGGCCCAGGCCAGTATCGAGGCATTGCGCCTGGCGGCCGTCGTTGCAACGCCGCCAGAGGCAACCGCCGACGCCTGATCAGCCCGCTACAGGCGTGCGCATGGTGACGAACTCTTCCGCCGCCGTAGGGTGCACGCCGATGGTTTCATCGAAATGCTGCTTGGTCGCGCCGGCCTTGAGCGCGATCGCCAGGCCCTGGACGATCTCACCCGCATCCGGCCCGACCATGTGGCAGCCCAGGACCTTGTCGGTGTCGGCGTCGACCACCAGCTTCATCAGGGTTTTTTCCTGGCAATCGGTCAACGTCAGCTTCATCGGCCGGAAGCGGCTTTCGAAGATTTGCACGTTATGGCCGTTCTTCTTTGCCTCTTCCTCACTCAGGCCCACGGTGCCGATATTCGGCAGACTGAACACCGCGGTCGGGATCATCGCGTAATCGACCGGACGGTATTGCTCGGGCTTGAACAGCCGACGCGCAACCGCCATGCCTTCGGCCAGCGCGACGGGCGTCAATTGCACGCGCCCGATCACATCGCCAATCGCCAGGATCGAGGCTTCGGCGGTCTGGTACAGGTCGTCGACTTCGACAAAGCCACGCTCATCCAATTTGACGCCGGTATTTTCCAGCCCCAGGTTGTCGAGCATCGGGCGGCGGCCGGTGGCGTAGAACACGCAATCGGCTTCGAGCACGCGGCCGTCTTTTAGGGTGGCCTTGAGGCTGCCGTCAGCCTGTTTGTCGATGCGCTCGATATCGGCATTGAATTGCAGGTCGAGGCCGCGCTTGGTCAGCTCTTCCTTCAGGTGCGTGCGCACTGCGCCGTCAAACCCGCGCAGAAACAGGTCGCCGCGATACAGCAAGGTTGTGCGCGCGCCCAAGCCACGGAAGATGCCCGCAAACTCGACGGCAATGTAGCCGCCGCCCACTACCAGCACGCGCTTGGGCAGCTCTTTGAGGAAGAACGCCTCGTTGGAGCCTATGGCGTGCTCACGGCCCGGGATTTCCGGGATCTGCGGCCAGCCGCCCGTCGCGATCAGGATGTGCCTGGCCGTAAAGCGCTCGCCATTGATCTCCACCTGGTGCGGATCAACCAAACGCGCGTGCCCTTCGTGCAGGGTCACGCCACTGTTAACCAGCAGGTTGCGGTAGATGCCATTGAGGCGGTTGATTTCGCGGTCTTTGTTGGCGATCAGGGTCGCCCAGTCAAAGTTCGCTTCACCCAACGACCAGCCGAAACCGCTGGCCTGCTCAAAGTCTTCGGCGAAATGCGCGCCGTACACCAGCAGTTTTTTCGGCACGCAGCCAACGTTCACGCAGGTACCGCCCAGGTAACGGCTTTCAGCTACCGCCACTTTAGCGCCAAAGCCTGCGGCAAAGCGCGCCGCGCGAACACCGCCGGAACCGGCGCCAATTACATACAGATCAAAATCGTAGGCCATTTCACTCTCCTCGGCAGGGCACCAGCATACCGACTTACATGGGGCTGAAAAACGAAAAAGCCACCCGAAGGTGGCTTTTTGGGCGGGCTACCGTGAATCAGTAAGCCTTACCGGTCTTGTAGAAGTGCTCGTAGCAGAAGTTGGTGGCCTCAATGTAGCCTTCAGCGCCACCACAGTCGAAGCGACGGCCTTTGAATTTGTAGGCGATCACGCAGCCATCTTTGGCTTGCTTGAGCAGGGCGTCAGTGATTTGAATCTCGCCGCCTTTGCCTGGCTCGGTTTCTTCGATCAGCTTGAAGATGTCCGGCGTCAGGATGTAACGACCGATAATCGCCAGGTTCGACGGCGCATCTTCCGGCGCTGGTTTTTCAACCATGTCACGCACGCGAATCAGGCCATCACCAATGTCGTCGCCGGCAATCACGCCGTACTTGTTGGTTTCCTGAGGGTCGACCTCTTGAACCGCAACGATGGTGCAGCGGTATTTCTGGTACAGCTTGACCATCTGGGTCAGTACGCCGTCGCCTTCCAGGTTGACGCACAGGTCATCAGCCAGCACCACGGCGAACGGTTCGTCACCGATCAGCGGGCGGCCAGTGAGGATGGCGTGGCCAAGGCCTTTCATCTGGGTTTGACGAGTGTAGGAGAACGAGCACTCGTCGAGCAGTTTACGGATGCCGACCAGGTATTTTTCCTTGTCGGTGCCCTTGATCTGGTTTTCCAGCTCGTAGCTGATATCGAAGTGGTCTTCCAGCGCGCGCTTACCGCGGCCGGTAACAATGGAAATTTCGTTCAAGCCGGCATCCAGTGCCTCTTCGACGCCGTACTGAATCAGTGGCTTGTTCACCACCGGCAGCATCTCTTTGGGCATGGCTTTGGTCGCTGGCAAGAAGCGAGTGCCGTAACCGGCTGCTGGGAACAAGCATTTCTTGATCATATAAGTCCTTACAAAGGGCTGTGCGTACGGAATTCGGCGCAGTCTAATCAGGCCGCAGTCACCTTACAATGGGTCCTGCTGGCGTTGCGATGTCAACATAGAGAAAAAATATGCGCGTAAGTTCCGCTGATCCTACGAAGAGCATTCACTCAGGGCGCGACATAACCAGCCATCGCCCCTTTGCTTACGAGCGCCTCAATGGTTTTAGCACGCTTTTCGCGGCAGGGCACTGACCTGCAACAACTTGCGCGCCTCGGGGCCAATTGGCGCTATCATTACTGGCTTGAACCAGACTACGAGATTGATAGATGTCAGAACCAAAAGGCGTAAACGGCTACCTGATCACCAAGCGTGCGGACGGCTGGCACCTGATCAACTTCCACGGCGACAGCGTCGCCGGGGTATTCGCGAGCGAAAGCATGGCCGTTGCGGTGGCTGAAGTGTTTGTGGACGAAGCCGGCCACGCATCGAGCAAGCGCCCCAAGGACAAAAAGTAAGCGTCATTGCTTGCGCACAAAGCCCCGGTCAACGGGGCTTTTTTGTGTTTGTCTGTACCTTGATGGCCGTTCGCTATAATCTTGCTACGAACGCCCCACGACAGTGTCTGCGCCCCTCCTACACCCTCGACGACGACCCAACACATGAACAAGATTCTGGCACTGACTGCGGCCCTGGCGCTGATGACCGGCTGCACCACCACGTCCGACACCTACCTGAAAAACGGCGAGCAAGGCCTGACCATCGACTGCTCGGGCGAGGCCAATTCATGGGCCAGTTGCTACGAAAAAGCTGACGCTTCGTGTGCGGGCACCGGTTACCGCATCGTCGGCACCGAAGGTACGCCGGCACTCAAGGAGAGCGACAAGACCCTGGGCAAAGACGTAGGCAACTTCAAGAGCCGCAGCGTCGTCGTGGTGTGCAAGTAATACTGCGTACTACAGATGAACCTCGGCGAACTTGAGCCCCAGGCCACGCAAGGTCTCGATCAGGTCATCCAGGCGCGGGAATGACTCAACCTCATCCTGATCGTCGACCAGAAAGTAACTGCGGCCGCCGCTCTTCTTGAAAAATACGATCCACTCGCCCAGGTCGGCGGGGTTCTGGATAACATGGGTGGCCGATATTTGGCCTTCTGCATGTCGGGCTTTGACGTGTTCTCGTTTCATGGCGGGCTTTCCAGGAAGGACTAATGCCGCGCAAACTCAAAGTTTGGGCGGCATCTTTGCATTGAATGGCCGACAGTTTAACGGATGCCCTGCCCGATCAGCACTCCCTCTACAGGCGACAACACCCGAATAAACGCAAAAAAAAGCCTGACGCTGCAACGGCAGGGTCAGGCTTTTTTATCGGGTTCAGTACGCGGATAAACCAAAGGCTCAGCCGGAGATGCAATCCTCCCCGGCTTTCTTGATGTCGCCTGGGCGAATCGGCACATTTGACATACTTTCATAGAGCTTGATACTGCTGCCGCTGGAGCGCTCTTCGATCTCGAAGATCGCCGAAGGGTCGGCCGAGAATTTCTGCGGAACAATCACCTGTACACCGTCCTTATGCGGCTCAATCTGCGGCGGCCGACGCGTCGCCTCCAGTTTTCGGACCACACAGGCAGCATATTCAGGCGGTTTTTTGCCTGAAATAACCACCAGGGTTGGCGGGGTCTGCTTGATATCTGCAACCGAAGCACATCCACCTAACGCCAAGGCCAGAACCAACACACTCCACTTCATACTTAAACCTCCGATAAAGACCCTACGACCGCGAAGAGAGGAAATTTCTCCCGCCCATGTGGGATTTATCTCTGAAAACTTGGGAAATAACTGTTTTAAATTGTCGAAGTCGTCGACGACGACCCGATAATAATCGCGTCAGGGCTGATAAACTCTATCTTAACCTACGTATCATTCTGATTTTTCAGAAAAAGCCCTTCTGGAGACACCCCCATGAAATTCATCCACCAGCGCGAGCACCTCAACGAGGGCGACATCGTTGTCATCGAATGCTCGCAGACCTGCAACATTCGCCTGATGAGCGATGCCAATTTCCGCAGTTTCAAGAACGGTGGCCGCCACACTTACCACGGCGGCGCGTTCGACAAATTCCCGGCAAAAATCACCGCACCCAGCACCGGGTTCTGGAACATTACCCTGGATGTGGTCACGCGCCGCGCCATCAGCGTGACCCGCAAACCTGCGTTGTCCCACAAGATTCGCATTGTTCGCCGCACCAGCACCAAACTGAGCTGAGCCGAACCCTCGACAGGAAAACCGCTGTGACTAAATACGTTATGAAGTACAAGCTCAATGGCGAACGTCGCTTTGAATTCGCCCTGCTGCAATCGGGAAGCGTTGAAGAAGCCAAAGAAGCCCTGGCAAAAATCCACGATGCCACCGATGAAATCACCGACATCACCGTGAGCAAGGCCCTGTAACCCATGCCAGGCCCGACGGCTGATCTGTTCGCTGAGGATGCCTTGCAGCAACCGGCGGGGCGCGAGCAGATTGGCGAAGAGTCCTACGTACTCAGGGGCTTCGCCCTGCCATGGATTGAACGCCTGCTGCCTGAACTGCGACGGGTGTTGGCCCAATCGCCGTTTCGACAAATGGTCACACCCGGCGGCTTCACCATGTCGGCCGCACTCAGCAGTTGCGGCACATTGGGTTGGACCACCGACAGCACCGGCTACCGCTACAGCCCGATTGACCCCCGCAATCAGCAGCCCTGGCCGGCTATGCCCGAGACTTTGCGTGAACTGGCCACGCTTGCCGCAGCCGAAGCTGGCTTCAGCGCATTTGCCCCGGATGCCTGCCTGATCAACCGCTATGTGCCGGGCGCCAAGATGTCCCTGCATCAGGATAAAAACGAACGCGCCTATAGCGCCCCTGTGGTTTCAGTCTCTCTGGGCCTGCCGGCGATCTTCCTGTTTGGCGGCCATGAGCGCAGCAGCAAAACTCAAAAAGTTTCACTGTTCCACGGCGACGTGGTGGTCTGGGGCGGCGTTGATCGCTTGCGTTTTCATGGGGTGATGCCGATTAAAGAGGGCGTGCATCCGGTCATGGGCCCGCAGCGCATCAACCTGACCTTTCGCACCGCTGGCTAATTTGACCGCAAGCTTCAGAGTGCCGGCCATCTGCAACGCGGTTAATCTGGCCGTGATCCGTCAAGAGTGCAGGCCATGACCACCGAACAAGACCCCCGCTGGGCCGCCATCGTCGCCCGTGATGCCAAGGCTGACGCCCTGTTTGTCTATGGCGTTAAAACCACCGGCGTGTATTGCCGCCCCAGCAGCGCCTCGCGATTGCCACGCCCGGAGAACATCGAATTCTTCGACACCCCTGCCCAGGCTGAAGCGGCGGGTTATCGCCCAAGCAAACGCGCGGCCGGCGACCAGACTCAATTGGCGGCCCTCCACGCCCAACGGGTGGCCGAGGCGTGCCGGCAGATCGAGCAGGCCGAAACCGCGCCCAGCCTGGAAGCACTCGCCAGTGGCGCCGGGCTGAGTTCATTCCATTTTCATCGCATATTCAAAGCGGTGACCGGCCTGACGCCCAAGGGATATGCCAGCGCCCTGCGTTCGCGCAAAGTTCGCCACGGCCTCAAGGGCGAGCATTCAGTGACCGATGCGTTGTATGACGCGGGCTTTAATTCCAACAGCCGCTTTTATGAATCAGCCAACCAACTGCTCGGCATGAAGCCCAGCGACTACAAAGCCGGCGGCACCAACAGCACGATTTTGTTTGCCGTGGGCCAATGTTCACTTGGGGCGATTCTGGTGGCGCAAAGCCAACGCGGCGTGTGTGCGATTTTATTGGGCGATGACCCGGACACCTTACTGCGCGACCTGCAAGACCAGTTCCCCAAAGCCGAACTGGTCGGCGCAGATCATGAGTTCGAACAGTTGATCGCCCAGGTCGTGGGTTTTATCGAAGCCCCTGCCCTGGGGTTGAATTTACCCCTGGACTTGCGCGGCACTGCCTTTCAGGAACGGGTGTGGCAGGCACTGCGCGACATCCCGGTGGGCAGCACCGCCAGCTACGCGCAGATTGCTGTGCAGATCGGCGCACCCAAATCGTTTCGCGCGGTGGCCCAGGCCTGTGGCGCCAACAGCCTGGCGGTGGCGATTCCCTGCCACCGCGTGGTGCGCAGTGACGGCGCGTTGTCGGGCTACCGCTGGGGCGTAGAGCGCAAGCGGCAACTGCTGGAGCGCGAACAGTCGGTGAAACGCTAGCGAACACCGATACACACCAGCGCCACATCGTCAGCCTGATACATTTCGAATGTCAGTCACAAAGACAGCCTCACGCTGTACCCGGCGTTCCAGGCGTTTTTTCAAGGCCACGCAGGCGACAACGCGAACGCCGGGCGCATCCATGCGGTGTTGGGGCACGCCATCGACGCATGGCAGCGCACGAAATTACCCCCTCGTCCAGTGAATAAAACAGACTGGCCGGGTGCCAATGGCCCTGTTAAAACAGCGCAAAGTCTTATTCACGCTGGAGACGCATCCCATGAGCACCTGGCCAGACACCCGAATTCTCGACCTGCTGGGCATCGACGTGCCTATCATCCAGGCCCCGATGGCCGGCGCCACCACCACAGCGATGGTCATCGCCGCCAATCAAGCCGGCGCCTTGGGCTCGATGCCCGCCGCAGCGCTGAGCATCGAGCAACTGCGCGACGCCTTGAACACCATTCGCCAGGCCAGCGCGAGCCCGATCAACGTCAATTTCTTCTGCCATCAACCGCCAGCAGCTGATAACGCGCGTGACCACCGTTGGAAAACGTTGCTGGAGCCCTACTACCGCGAGCTGGGCGCTGATTTTGATGCACCAACACCGGTGTCCAACCGTGCGCCGTTCGACGAGGCCGCCTGCAAAGTCGTCGAAGAGTTTCGCCCCGAGGTGGTGAGTTTTCACTTTGGGCTACCGGAAAAAGCCTTGCTCGACCGGGTAAAAGCCACCGGCGCCAAGGTGCTGTCCTCGGCCACCACCGTTGAAGAAGCCATTTGGCTCGAACAGCATGGCTGCGATGCAATCATCGCGATGGGCATTGAAGCCGGTGGGCACCGAGGGATTTTCCTCAGTGACGACCTCGACACCCAAATCGGCTTGATGGCGCTGGTGCCGCAAATTGTCGACGCGGTGAAGGTGCCGGTGATCGCCGCAGGCGGCGTTGGCGATGCACGCGGCATCGTCGCGGCATTGGCCCTGGGTGCCTCGGCCGTGCAAATCGGCACTGCGTACCTGTTTACTCCCGAAGCCAATGTCAGCGTGTCCCACCACTATGCCTTGCGCCATGCCCAGGCCAGCGAAACCGCGCTGACCAACCTGTTCACCGGCCGCCCGGCGCGCGGCATCGTCAACCGGGTGATGCGCGAACTCGGTGCGATCAACCCGTCTGCCCCCGCATTCCCCACTGCCGGCGGCGCCTTGATGCCGCTCAAGGCCAAGGATGAAGCCGGCTTCAGCAACCTGTGGGCAGGCCAGGCGCTGCGTCTGGGTAGAGATATTTCTACGTGTGACTTGACCCGCCAGTTGGCCGAACAGGTGCTGGCCAAGCTCAAGCGCCACTGACACTTGGGGCAACTTTGCACTGTACCGGCAATGGCCAACCGCTATATATTCCCATACATAGCGGTAAAGCCTTCTACCTATAACAAGCCGTACAACCCCCAAGGAGCTGCTTCATGACGATCCGCGCCTCACGCCTGGCCCCTACTGCCCTGGCCACCCTGATTGCCGCTTTTACTTTTGGCCCAGCCCACGCCGATGAAGTCCAGGTGGCTGTCGCCGCCAACTTCACCGCGCCGATCCAGGCGATTGCTGCCGATTTCGAAAAAGACACCGGCCACAAATTGGTAGCCGCCTACGGCGCTACCGGCCAGTTCTATACCCAGATCAAGAACGGTGCGCCGTTCGAAGTGTTCCTCAGCGCCGATGACACCACCCCGCAAAAGCTCGAAACCGAAGGCGACACGGTCAAAGGTTCACGCTTCACTTACGCGGTCGGCACCCTGGCGCTGTGGTCGGCCAAAGAAGGTTACGTGGATGCCAAAGGCGAGGTGCTGAAGAAAAACGACTTCAAACACCTGTCCATCGCCAACCCGAAAGCGGCACCTTATGGCCTGGCGGCCACTCAAGTGCTGGCTAAAGAAGGCTTGACCGAGCAGGTCAAGGACAAGCTGGTCGAAGGCCAGAACATCACCCAGGCGTATCAGTTCGTGTCCACCGGCAACGCCGAGCTGGGCTTTGTGGCGCTGTCGCAGATCTACAAGGACGGCAAGGTCACCAGCGGTTCGGCGTGGATCGTCCCGGCGGCCATGCACGACCCGATCAAACAAGACGCGGTCATCCTCAACAAGGGCAAGGACAGCGCTGCCGCCAAAGCCTTGGTTGAATACCTCAAGGGGCCAAAAGCCGCTGCCGTGATCAAGTCCTACGGTTACGAGCTGGCTAACTGACTATGCCGCTGTCGAGTGCCGATTTTTCCGCCATCTGGTTGACCATCAAACTGGCGTCACTGACGACTGTGATCCTGCTGATCATCGGCACTCCGATCGCCCTGTGGCTGTCGCGCACCCACTCCTGGTGGCGCGGCCCCATAGGCGCGATCGTCGCGTTGCCGTTGGTGTTGCCACCGACGGTCATCGGCTTTTACCTGCTGCTGACCATGGGGCCCAACGGTTATTTCGGCCAGTTGACCCAATGGCTGGGCCTGGGCACCCTGACCTTCAGCTTCGCCGGGCTGGTGATCGGCTCGGTGATCTATTCCATGCCGTTTGTGGTGCAGCCGTTGCAAAATGCCTTCTCCGCTATCGGCACGCGCCCATTGGAAGTGGCGGCGACGCTGCGTGCCAACCCATGGGACACGTTTTTCACGGTGATCCTGCCCCTGGCCCGCCCCGGCTTTATCACCGCCTCGATTCTTGGCTTTGCCCACACCGTCGGTGAGTTCGGCGTGGTGCTGATGATCGGCGGCAATATCCCCAACAAAACCCGCGTGGTCTCAGTGCAGATCTACGATCACGTCGAAGCCATGGAATATGCCCAGGCGCACTGGCTGGCCGGCTCCATGGTGGTGTTCGCTTTTCTCGTATTGCTGGCGCTCTATTCCAGCCGTAAAACCAAGATGGGCTGGAGCTGACCGCCATGATTGATGTACGCCTGAACGTGAAGTACCCAGGCTTCGCCCTGGACGTGGACCTGCACCTGCCCGGCCGTGGCGTGACCGCGCTCTACGGGCATTCCGGCTCAGGCAAGACCACTTGCCTGCGCTGTATCGCCGGGCTTGAGCGCGCTGAAGACGGGTTTATCCAGGTCAACGAAGAGGTCTGGCAAGACAGCCGTAACGGCGTGTTTGTGCCGCCGCATAAGCGCGCACTGGGGTATGTATTCCAGGAAGCGAGTCTGTTTCCCCACCTGTCGGTGCGTGCCAACCTGGAGTTCGGCCTCAAGCGTATTGCCCGCCCGCTTCGCCGTGTGGACATGGCCCAGGCCGCCGAACTGCTGGGCATCGGCCACTTGCTTGAACGCCACCCGCAGCACTTGTCCGGCGGCGAACGCCAGCGCGTCGGCATCGCCCGCGCATTGCTCACCAGCCCGCAGTTGTTGTTGATGGATGAGCCGCTCGCGGCCCTGGACAGCAAGCGCAAAAGCGAGATCCTGCCCTACCTCGAACGCCTGCACGATGAGTTGGATATTCCGGTGCTGTACGTCAGCCATGCCCAGGATGAAGTGGCGCGCCTGGCCGATCACATCGTGCTATTAAGCGACGGCAAGGCGCTGGCCAGCGGCCCCATCGGCGAAACCCTGGCTCGCCTGGACTTGCCGATGGCGCTCGGCGATGACGCCGGCGTGGTCATCAATGGCAGCGTGATTGCCTACGATGAACACTATCAACTGCTCACCCTGCAATTGCCCGACAGCCCGTTGCAAATGCGCGTGGCTCACGCACCGCTGGCGTTGGGCAAACCGTTGCGGGTCAAGGTGCAAGCACGCGACGTCAGCCTCAGCCTGCACGCCGAAGAAGCCAGCAGCATCCTCAACCGCTTGCCGGTGACGGTCACCCAGGAAATAGCGGCGGACAACAGCGCCCACGTGCTGGTGCGCCTGGATGCCGGCGGTACGCCACTGCTGGCGAGGATTACCCGATTTTCCCGCGACCAACTGCACCTGCATCCGGGCCAGGTGTTGTGGGCGCAAATCAAGGCGGTGGCCGTACTGGCGTAAGTATTTGGCACCCGCGCAAAACCCTGCGGTCAATCAGGTATACCGGCCTGATCTGTTGCCAAGGAACTTGCACCATGCCCGACTCTGCGCTGCCTGCCGACCTGCCCCGCGACCTGCATTATGTTGACGACACCCAACCCGGCATCCGCCGTAAAAAACTGCGCGGCACGTTTCAGTATGTCGACCCCAAAGGCCAGCGCATCACCGATGCCGATGAAATCAAGCGCCTGAATGCGTTGGCCGTGCCACCGGCCTACACCGACGTGTGGATCTGCGCCGACCCGCGTGGCCACCTGCAAGCCACCGGCCGTGATGCGCGGGGCCGCAAGCAGTACCGCTATCACAGCCGCTGGCGCGAAGTGCGCGACACCGACAAATACTCGCGCCTGCAAGAGTTCGGCAAGGCCTTGCCCAAATTACGCAAACAATTGGAAGCGCAAATCGCCGCGCCTGGGTTCACCCGTGAAAAAGTCCTGGCCACCGTGGTGATGCTGCTGGACGCCACATTGATCCGCGTCGGCAACACCCAATATGCCCGCGACAACAAATCCTACGGGCTGACCACCCTGCGCAACCGCCATGTGGACATCAAGGGCAGCGAAATCCAGTTCCAGTTTCGCGGCAAGAGTGGCGTCGAGCACCAGGTCAGCGTCAAGGACCGGCGCCTGGCCACGGTGGTCAAGCGTTGCCTTGAACTCCCGGGCCAGAATCTGTTTCAGTACCTGGACGAAGACGGCGAGCGCCACACCGTCAGTTCCCACGACGTGAATGCCTATTTGCACAGCCTCACCGGCGCCGATTTTACCGCCAAGGACTACCGCACCTGGGCCGGCACGGCGATGGCCCTGGCGGTGTTGCGCGAATTGGAATGGCAGCCCGAATCCGATGCCAAGCGGCATGTGGTGGCGATGGTCAAGGATGTTGCCAAGCAGTTGGGCAACACGCCAGCAGTGTGCCGCAAGTGCTATATCCACCCGGCGGTGTTGGAGCATTTCAGCCTGGGCGAGCTGTCCAAGCTGCCCAAGCCACGGATGCGCAAAGGCCTTAAAGCCGAAGAAGTCGCGCTGGCGATGTTCCTGGAGCAATTGGCCGCCGACTTGCCCAAGCACGCCTAGCTGAGTTAGCCTGCGGGTCCCTTCTGACTCACGGGATGAGCGCCGACGTGAACAACTAAGCCTTCCAAAATGTATTTGCAACGAGCCGCCTGGCGCGCTTGTTGGCCTGTTCGACATTTTTTTGGAGGTGCTGATGACTGACGTCAAACGCCTGCCCGTATTGGTTTCCCTGCAACACGTGTCGTTCCAGTTCGCCAATGGCGAAACCTTGCTGGACGACCTCACCCTGTCCATTGATTACACACCCACCGGGATTGTCGGCCGTAATGGTCGCGGCAAAAGTATCCTGGCGCGCTTGCTGGCCGGCGTACTTGCGCCCTCTTGCGGTACGCTCGATGGCAAGGCCCGCGTAGCCTACGTCGCACAGAGCCTGACGCTGCAACCGGGAGCAAGCCTTGCGCAGATCACCGGTACTGCCCAGGCATTGGCCGCGCTTGAGCGCATGGCCCGAGGCGAGGCCTGGGCCGGTGACCTTGAGCTGATTGACGATCGCTGGGACCTTGCCGAACGCTTGCGTGCCGCACTTGATGACGCGGGTTTACACGTACTCGGTTTTGAAGCCCCAGCCACTCAACTGAGTGGCGGCCAACTGGCCAGGGTTGTCGTAATCGGTGCGCTATTGGCCGCGCCGGATCTGCTGGTACTGGATGAGCCCACCAACCACCTCGACAGCCATGGGCGCGAGTGGCTGCTGCGGGTTTTGAGCAACTGGCGCGGCGGCTTGGTGGTGGTCAGCCATGATCGACAGCTGCTCAATACCCTGGCGCGTATCGTCGAACTGTCGCCCCTTGGCATGCGTGTGTATGGCGGCAATTACGCTGCCTATCGCCAGCAGCGCGATACCGAACAACACGCTGCCGCCATGGCACTTGAGCATGCTCGCCTGCAACGCAGCCGCGAGCGCAAGCGCCTGCAAAAGGATCACGACAGCCTGCAACGCAATGCCGCACGCTCACGCAAGCATGCCGAAACCGCCAACGTTGATCGCTTTACCAAAGCCCGCTGGAAAGGCGCCGCCACGGAAATCGTCAGCACGGTGCGCAGCGCTCACCACGCCTATAAAAATGAGCTGGATGGGCAGGTGCGCCAAGCCTATGCGCGTGTCGTCGATGAAACCCCCACGTTGCTCGCCCTGCCCGGCTCGGCCTTGCCCAACGGCCGCCACGTACTCACCCTGGAAAATGCCCAACTGCCGTGGCTCGACCCACACCAGCCAGCCACTTACCTGACGCTCAACTTGAACGGCCCGGTACGCGTGGCCGTGCGTGGGCCAAACGGTTGCGGCAAGTCCACGCTGCTCAAGCTGCTGGCCGGCCAATGGCAAGCGGTCAGCGGCGCCTGCACGGTGTCGATACCCGCCGCGTATATCGATCAGCACCTGGCGCTGCTGATGGATGAGCGCTCCATCGTCGAACAACTCAACCTGCTCGACACGCCCCTGGCCGAAGCCGAGCTGCGCACGCGCCTGGCCTTGTTGCAACTGGACGCCCTGCGCGTCACCCAGCCCACCGGCCAACTGAGCGGTGGCGAACGCTTGAAAGCCGCCATGGCGATCGCCTTGTGGCGCGATGCCCCGGCGCAACTGCTATTGCTGGACGAGCCCACCAACCATCTGGACCTGGAATCGGTACTGGCCTTTGAACAGGCGCTGCGCGGGTTTAGCGGGGCCATTGTTGCGGTGTCCCATGACGAGGCGTTCATTAACGCGATCCGGCCGACCCACCACTTGATCTGGCAGCACACCGGCTGGCGACTGGAAAGTGCCTGAGGTCATTGCATGCACCGCCAAAGCGTCCTACGGTAGTGGCCGAATAATCTCACCGCGGAGCCCGATCCTATGTTGCCTTCGTCCCAAAGGCCTTATGCCAATGCAGCGCTTGCCCATCGCCAACGCTGGCGCGGGCGGGTCGGATTGATGCTGGTGGCCAGCCTGTCGGTGCTGGCGGGCATGACCGATGCGATTGGCTTTATGGCCAGCGGGGATTTTGTTTCATTCATGAGCGGCAACACCACGCGCCTGGCGGTGGCAATCAGCGCCGGTGACCTGGGCCTGACCGGGCGCCTGCTGTTGCTGGTGGCGGTATTTGTGCTGGGCAACGCCTTGGGGGTGGTGGTCAGCCGCTTCAGCCGCCGGCATGCGCTGCCTTTGCTGCTGTGCATCGCCGCCTTGTTGTGCGGCGCGGCGCTGTGGCCCTTCGACGATACGTTGCCGGCGCTGCTGGCGGCGATCCTGGCCATGGGCATGCTCAATGCGGCGGTGGAAGAGGTCAACGGTTTGCCGGTGGGCCTGACCTATGTGACCGGCGCGCTCTCACGTTTTGGTCGCGGGTTGGGGCGCTGGATAATGGGGGAGCGGCGTAACGGTTGGCGGGTGCAACTGGTGCCGTGGGTCGGCATGTTCGTGGGCGCCGTGATCGGCGCGGTGCTGGAGCACCAGCTCGGGCTCAAGGCGCTGCTGGTGAGTGGCGCATTGGCCGCCGTGCTGGGGCTGGTGTCACTGAAGATTCCCCGGCGCTGGCACTTGGGCTACATGCCGCGATAGGAAGGAAACGAGGCCCGCTCGACGATCAGGCCTCGACGTCCGTGTACTGGTAAAGAGCCATCGCGTCGAGCGAGCGGGAGGAATAATAAGCCAATGTCCGGCGGCTGTCCCGCCGGGCATTTCCGAAAAATGCTAAGGAGACAGCCTACAGACAGGTGGCCAGTGCGGCCAACCGCCGCTTGGCCGGCATCGTGTCCTGGGCGGCATAGTATTTGACGCTGGAGCCGCCACCGGCTACGCGCACATCGGCAAAGTAGTCACCGCCCGTGGTGTAGACGGTAAAACCGCCTGTTTCGAGCGGCTCTTTGAAACCACCGGCATCCACGCCGAACACGGCCTCGTCCTGCCAGCCGAACTGGATGCATTGGGCAACCACCAATGTGGCCTTGTCCGACGCAAGGGTCTTGTAGGGCTGGCCGCTGCGCGCGTCCTTCATCTTCGAGCCCGCACAGCCAGACAGTGCGGCCACTGTCAATGCGCCAATTACCAGCTTTCGCATGCCATCGCTTCCTTGAAAAAAATGCGACTCTACCACTCTCCGGTGATTGTCTGATGCGTGCATGAATTTTGTTTCACTGTAAAAGGGGCGCCTGGCACCTATAGTCGGCAGGCTCATTTTTAAGAAGTATCCCTTCTGCCCGCTCTCCCGCGGGCTTTTTTTTGCCTGGTTATTTTTAGTGATTTGGGGGGACGATTTCAGATCAAGATCAAAAACGCAGATCAAGAGACCGCTGACTTCGCCGGCGAAAAGGATGCAAGGGCCAGAGCAACAGCAACAGCAGAGCCAGCTCCCACAGTTTTAACCGCGTTCTGTCAGTGCGTGCCGGGGTTAGCGCGCAAGTGCGCTACCTTTTGTTCCAGGCCTTTCCACGCCGGCGCATTCGGCGCAAATTGCCCGCGCAGGTAGTCGACCAGATCCGCCACCTGGCCATTCGACAGGCTGTCCTTGAAGCCCGGCATATACCCCAAGTCCCGGGTCGCCGGGCTGCTGATGCCTTGCAAAATCACCTTGATCAAATTATCCGGCTGGTCGCTGAACACATTGGTATTGCTCGCCAATGACGGGCTCACCCCGAACAGCTTCGGCCCCAGGCCATCGGCATGACAGGCTTTGCATGAGCCTTCGAATACACGTCGGCCATTGGGGTTGGGCAGCGGCGCCGTCGCCACCGTTTGCGCCTCGGCATTGGCCTCGCCATTAAGTGACGCCAGGTACACCGCCATCGCACGAATATCGGCCTTGGGCAGCTTTGACAACTCACTCACCACCGGCCCCATCGGGCCAGCCGCCACGCCATGGGCATCGGAATAGCCAGTGCTCAGGTAGTTGAACAACTGGTCCTCGGTCCACGGCGTCGGTGCCTTGGACAAGCCCGTCAATGCGGGCGCCTCCCAGCCATCGACCATGCCCCCGGCCAGAAAGGATTTGCCGCCCTTCTGCGCACCCATCAGGTTGCGCGGCGAGTGGCACGCGGCGCAGTGCCCGAGGCCATTGACCAAGTAATTGCCGCGATTCCATTGCTCGCTGCGCTCAGGCTGCGGGGTGATTTCACCCCGCCGCAGGTTCAGTGCATTCCAGCCGGCCATCAATGGTCGGATATTGAACGGAAAGCGCATGGCATTCGGCGTCGGCGCCTGGCTGACCGGCGCCTGGGACATCAGGTAGGCATACAACGCCTGCAGGTCGGCATCATTGATATTGCGAAACGCCGTGTAGGGAAACGCCGGGTACAGGTTGCGTCCATCGCGGCCAATGCCGTCACGCATCGCCCGCTCGAATGCCGGGTAGGACCAGGCGCCGATGCCGGTTTTCACGTCTGGGGTGATATTGCTGCTGTACAGCGTGCCGAACGGCGTTTGCATCGCCAGGCCGCCGGCATTGGTCGCACCACCGGGCGCGGTATGGCAAACCGCGCAATCGCCGACAGCCGCCAGCAAGCGCCCGCGTTCCAGGGTGGCCTTGGACCAGGTGCCCGCGCCGGGCGGCGCAATCGGTGCGATTTCAGGGTGAAACGGCCAAGCGGTGGCCAGCACTGCGCCCAAGGTGGCAAACAGCGCACCGAACCACCACTTCCTGCGTTTTTCCGGCGACTTGGCAGGTTCGCCAAGGCTGCCTGCATTCAGCGCCGCCAATACCCGTTCGGGCGTTATCGGCAGCTCGCGAAAACGAATGCCGGTGGCGTCATAGATCGCATTGGCAATCGCCGCCGCACTCGGCACCGAAGCCGACTCGCCGGCGCCCATGGGCGGCTGGTCCTGGCGCGGCATCATCAGCACGTCGATCCTGGGCACTTCGGGGAAGGTCAGGATCGGGTAGCCGCCCCACTCCTTGCTCGCCACCGTCGACTCCTCAAAGGTCACCCGCTCCTTGAGCACACGGCTGGTGGACTGGATCACATTGCCGTGGATCTGATGCTGCACGCCCGCCGGGTTGATCATCATCCCCGAGTCATGGCCGATCACCACCCGCGTCACCGACACATCACCGGTGTGCTTGTCGATCGCCACGTCCGCCACCCACGCCGCCCACGCCGCGCCGAAACCGGGAAACTTGCTGTGGATATAGCGCGCATAGGCAAAGCCGCGACCGCGCAACAGGTGGTCTTGGTTGGCGGTTTGCATCGGCGCCGTGCGCGGTGACCAGTTGGCACGTTCGGCGGTGGATTTGACCAGCTCGATGGCGCGCTCGTCCTTGAGGTAACGCAGGCGGTATTCCACCGGGTCGACGCCTGCGGCAAACGCGAGTTCGTCGATGTAGGATTCATGCGCAAAGGTGTTGGGCAACGCCGATACGCCGCGCATCCACGAGGCGCGCACGATGGGTGCCATGTCGTTGATGGTCACGCGCATATCGTCGATGGCATAGGGCGGGATCGAGGTGCGGTCGCCCATCTCGAACATCGCCGCCACCGGCTCCACGCGGCCAGTCAGCAACAGCGCCAGGGTCGGCGCGCCGTTGGACGGGTAGCTGGTTTCAAAGTCATAGGCGGCAATGCTGCCGTCGGCATTGAGCCCGCCGTCAACATCCATCAACTGCGCGGTGCCCTTGGGTTCCCACAGGTGTTCCTGTTCGCGGGTCAGTTGCACGCGCACCGGCTTGCCCACCGCGCGCGACAGCAGCAAGGCATCGGCGCACACATCGTCCGCACAGTTGCGCCCGTAACAGCCGGCGGCTTCCATGCGGATCACGTCGATCAGCGCTTCGTCGCATTCCAGCAACCACGCAAGGTCTGCGCGCAGCAGGTGCGGGTTCTGGCTGCCCGACCACACGCGGCTGCCGGTTGCTTGATAGTCCGCCACGCCGCACGAAGGCCCGATCGAACCATGCATCTGGTACGGCCACAAATAGCTGCGCGGCATGCGCTGGCTGGCGCCCGCCAAGGCTTCGTCGACGTTGCCCTGATCGAGCACCGTGCGGCGTACCCGTGGGTTGTCGCGAATGGCCTGCTCGACATCGCTCATGTCCGGCAAGGCGTTGTTCCACGGTTTCCAGTGCACCTGAAGTTCGTGGGCGGCCTTGATCGCCTGTTCTTCGCGCATCGCCACTACACCGACAAAATCGCGAATCACCACCACCGCGACAATGCCGGGGATATGCGCGATGGATGCTTCATCCACACTCAACAAACTGTTGCCGACAAACTCACCGCAGTCGAACCCCGCATACGGCGGGCGTACCACGCGACCATGGAGCATGTCCGGCACGCGCATGTCGTGCACATAGGTCAACTCGCCGGTCGCCTTGCCGGGAATATCCACGCGCGCGGCGCCCTTGCCGACCAGACGGTAATCCGCAACAGGTTTTAACGGCGCGTCACCGCTGATGCGCAACTGGTCATGCTGGCCGCTGACCAACTCTGCGTAGGTCGTGGTGCGCCCGTCGGCAGCGTGGACAACCCCGGCTTCAACCTTGAGGCTGCCCGTGCTCACGCCCCAGCGTCCCGCTGCGCGCGCGAGCAAAAAGCGCCGGGCTTCGGCGGCCGCGTTACGCAGCGGGATCGCCGAAATCTGCAAGGTCGCGCTGGCGATCGTTGCACCCTGGTTGGGCGCACGCTCGGTATCGCCCAGAACCATCTTGACCTGCTCCATGCTCAGGTCCAGCTCTTCGGCCACAATCTGCGCCAGCGACGTGCGAATGCCGGTGCCCAGGTCCACATGGCCGTTAAAGGCATACACCAGGCCGTCATCGTTTACCGCGATGAACAACCCCAGCTCCTTGGGTTTCACGGTCGGTGTGCCGCCCTTGGCCACCGGGCCTGAAGGCGGCAGTACATCATCGACAATCAATAAGACGCCCGACTTGGCCAGCCATTGGTCACGGGAAATATCAGTCATGGTCGGCCTTCCACGCTCAAGAGGTGCGCTGCACGCATTACGGCGCGCAGGATTTCGATATGGGTGCCGCAGCGGCACAGGTTGCCCGACAACTCATTGCGCACCTGGGCTTCGCTGGGGTTGGGGTTGCGGTCGAGCAACGCCTTGGCCGTCATGATCATGCCGTTGAGGCAATAACCGCATTGTGCCGCCTGCTCCTCGATAAAGGCTTGCTGCACGGGGTGCGGCGCCTGGCGTGTGCCGAGCCCTTCAAGGGTGACAATCTCGCGCCCGGTTGCACCCGCCAGCGGAAACACGCACGAGCGCGCCGCCACACCATCGATGATCACGGTGCACGCACCGCACTCGCCCAGGCCGCAGCCGTACTTGGGGCCGTTAAGCTGCAAGTCATTGCGCAACACCAGCAGCAGCGGCGTATCCGCCATCGCACTGACTTCGCGGATGTGGCCGTTGACCTTGAGGGCAACGGTGATGGGTGGGCTGATCATTCGCTTCGCCTGTATCAGTTGATGAAGCAATTACTACACGAAACAGCCAAAAAAAAGCGCCGCGGAGTTGGGGCCTCGCGACACACTTGGCACGTGAAGTGACTACTACATGAACTCAGAGCAAAAACGATGCCAGCGCCGGTTTATTCCTGCGGGTCGTCGATCATCTTGCGCAGCAGAAACAGCACCGCCACGCGCTCGGCGGGGTTGAGGTTGCTCATGGTCAGCTCGCTGATCTGCGCGGCGCGCGGCGCGGTTTGCGCGACCAGTTCGGCGCCGGCTGGCGACAGGTCAACCACCACCTTGCGCTTGTCCTGGGGGTCTGGTTCCAGGGTAATCAGCGCCTTGGCCTTGAGCCGCTCGACGATACCGCGAATGGTCGCCTGGTCGACGGCCGTGGCCTTGACCAGTTCGGTGAGGGAACTTGCACCGTGATCGCGCAGCGCACACAGGGTGACGAACTGCACGGCGGTGAGCTGCGAGTCGCCGACATTCTGCTGAAAAATCGCCAGGTGGCGCTGGTAGGCCTTGCGCAGCAGGTGGCCAACTTGTTCAGAGAAAACGTAGGAATCAGGCACGGCGTGGCTCGGTGAGTGATTAGCGATGGTCGGCATGATGGCGGGGATAGTGAACGGACTCAAGCCTCAAACTAAAGGTGCACGCTCAAACTGTGGGAGCTGGCTTGCCTGCGATAGCGCCGGATCAGCCAGCCGTGATGTGCCTGCCAGACCGTTATCGCAGGCAAGCCAGCTCCCACACTTGAAAACTCAGCGTGCCAGGGACGCTTGCGGTGCAACGACATCGCCGCCGATCACCACCGCCTCATCATCCAGGTACACATCACAATTACGCAGCGGAATATCCATATGGCATGGCGTCTTGCGCGTGCCGCCCACTTCGGTATTCGGCCCGGTGGAGAACAGGAAGTTGCCGTAGAACGCCCGCGCATCCATGCACATGCCATCGTTTTTGTCGTGCAAGCCCATGGCCGTCCACTGCGCCTTTGGCTGCAAGCCCCAGCCGATATGGGAGATGCCGTACACCTCCGGGTCATTGAAATACTTCATGTAATCGCGCAGGTACTCGGCCTCGAAACCGCCGTGGATCTTGGTGATAAAGCCCTTCTCGATCTCCAGGGTGATCTTCTCGCGGGTGTAGGTCTTGAACGGCAGCAGGATGTCACCGATATCCAGCACCAGCACACCTTCGGCGGTTTCTTCGTTGGGCCAGGAGAACAGGAAACCACTCGGCCAGTGGTCCCAGCGCCCAGGCTCGTCGGCAAAACCGTACTCGGTGACCGACGGGTATTGGCCCAGCGCTGCACGGAAATCACTGCCCGCGCGGGACTTGACGTGGATCGAGCGCGCCTTCTTCAGCAACTGCTCGGCCGCCAGCACACGCGCCTTGTCGGCTTCGGTGGGCAGCATGCGCGCCAGCACTTCCGGCGGTTCCACCGCCAGCAGGATCCGCGTGCCGGTCTTGAGGATCTGCTCCTGCTCCGGCGAGTGCAGCAGCATCATGGTGTCGACGATCAGGTCGGCGGCCTCCAACGCGCGCTGGGCAGCGATATTGCCGGTGAGTGCGGTGTCGCCGCAGAAGGCGGTCATGTCGTTGCCCATCGCTTTGGGATGGTTGAACGACGGCAGTTCCACCGCATACACCTTGGCCCCCAGGCGCTGCGCCGCGTCCATCGCAGCACGCACAGTGCGCGGGTCCGAGTAATGGCTCTTGAGCACGGCGACGCTCTGGGTCGGGTCGACCTTCGAGAGTTTCAACACGTGTTCAAACATCTGGGTCAGTTCGCAATCGCTTACCGGCATTTTCCTGTCTCCTGTGGGGCTGCACCAAGTTCAAGCACCGCGCTTCACTCCAGTGCATTTTTATAGCGTACACGCCAATTAATACCGATAAGACCCGAATTGAAGACGAACTGCAAGTAGCGCACCAAAACGTTACCAAACCACACAAACACTACATATAAAGGACAAAACCCGTTACACAGGATAAATACGGCCAAAAAATAAAATTATGAACGTAGGCTTCCCATTTCAAAAAATGAGCGTATACACTTTAAAAACCTTGCGGACAGATGCCGCCAAAAATCAAAAAGAGAGAGGTTCACGCCCCATGGGAAGCACACAAAAAATCGCCATCGTCGGTGCCGGCCTGGGCGGCGCGGCGGCGGCCACACTGCTGCAGCAAGCCGGTTTCGATGTCGATATCTATGAACAGGCACCGGAGTTTTCCCGCTTGGGTGCAGGCATCCACATGGGGCCTAACATCATGAAAATCTTCCGCCGCATGGGCATCGAAAAACAGCTGGACCTGATGGGCTCGCACCCCGAGCACTGGTTCAGCCGTTGCGGCGAAAGCGGTGACTACCTCTCGCGTATTCCACTCACCGGCTACGGCGCTTCCTACATCACCGTGCACCGTGGCGACTTGCATGCACTGCAGATGTCGACCCTCAAACCTGGCACCCTGCACTTCAACAAGCGCCTGGAAAACCTCGAAGAAACCGATACCCAAGTGCGCCTGACCTTTGCCGACGGCGAAGTGACCTACGCCGATATCGTGATCGGCGCCGACGGCATCAACTCCAGAATCCGTGAAGAGCTGCTCGGCGTGGAAAAACCGCTGTACAGCGGCTGGGTCGCGCACCGTGCGCTGATCCGTGGCGACCAGTTGGCCAAGTACGACTTGAAGTTCGAAGACTGCATCAAGTGGTGGACCGAGGACCGCCACATGATGGTCTACTACACCACCGGCAAGCGTGACGAGTACTACTACGTGACCGGCGTGCCCCATGCCGAATGGGACTTCCAGGGCGCGTTTGTCGACAGCAGCCGCGAAGAGATGTTTGACGCCTTCAAAGGCTACCACCCCACCGTGCAGGCGCTGATCGAGTCCACCGAAAGCGTGACCAAATGGCCGCTGCGCAACCGTAACCCGTTGCCGCTGTGGAGCCGTGGCCGCCTGGTGTTGCTGGGTGACGCCTGCCACCCGATGAAACCGCATATGGCCCAGGGTGCCGGCATGGCCATCGAAGACGCGGCCATGCTCACCCGCTGCTTGCAGGAAACCGGTATCAGCGACTACCGCACCGCCTTCCAGCTCTACGAAGCCAACCGCAAGGAACGTGCGTCCCGCGTACAAGCGGTGTCCAACGCCAACACCTGGCTGCGCACCCAGGAAGACCCGGCCTGGGTCTACGGTTATGACCTGTACGCCCAGGAACTGAAATCGGGGGTGGCCGCGTGAGTACCTTCCTGTATGGCGCCAATGTGCAAGCCAATGGTATTCGCCAGCACTACCTGCGCTACGGCGGCAAAGGCCCGGCGCTGATTTTGATCCCGGGCATCACCAGCCCGGCGATTACCTGGGGTTTTGTGGCTGAGCGTCTTGGCACCCGGTTCGACACTTACGTGCTGGATGTGCGCGGGCGCGGCTTGTCGTCCACAGGGCCGCAATTGGACTACAGCGCAGACACCTGCGCCGAGGACATTGGCGCGTTTGCCGATGCGCTTGAGCTGGATAGCTACCACCTGGTCGGCCACTCCATGGGCGCGCGATTTGCCGTGCACAGTGCAGCCAAGCATCCACAGGGCGTCAACCGCGTGGTGCTGATCGACCCGCCAGTGTCCGGGCCTGGCCGCCGTGAATACCCGAGCAAGTTGCCATGGTACGTCGACTCGATCCGCCAATCGCGGGTCGGCATGGACGCTGACGCGATGCGCGCCTTCTGCGCCACCTGGACCGTCGAGCAACTGCAGCTGCGCGCCGAATGGCTGCACACCTGTTATGAGCCCGCCATCGTGCGTGCTTTCAATGACTTCCACACGGTCGACTTCCACCAGCACCTGCCCAAGCTCAAGGCCCCTGCCCTGTTGATGGTGGCCGGGCGCGGCGGCGTGATCCTGGATGAAGACATCGCCGAAATCCAGGACCTGCAGCCCGCTATCCAGGTCGCCCGTGTACCGAACGCCGGGCACATGATTCCGTGGGATGACCTTGAAGGCTTTTTTGCCGCCCTCGACGGCTTCCTCACACAACAATAAGGGGACCACCATGCTCAAGCCTTACCGTATCGGCCAGATCGTGCCGAGTTCGAACACCACCATGGAAACCGAGATCCCGGCGATGCTTAACGCGCGCCAGGCGATCCGCCCCGAACGCTTTACCTTTCACTCCAGCCGCATGCGCATGAAGCAGGTGCGCAAGGAAGAACTGGCGGCCATGGACGGCGAGTCCGACCGCTGCGCCATCGAGCTGTCCGACGCCAAGGTCGACGTGTTGGGCTATGCGTGCCTGGTGGCGATCATGGCCATGGGCCTGGGTTATCACCGCAATTCCGAACAACGTTTGCGTAAAGCCACCGCCGATAACGATGCCAACGCCCCGGTGATCACCAGCGCTGGCGCCTTGATCGAAGGCTTGAAAGTGATGGGCGCCAAGCGCATTGCCATCGTCGCGCCGTACATGAAGCCGCTGACCGAACTGGTGGTGAACTACATCCGCGAAGAAGGCTTTGACGTGGTGGACTGGCGCGCCCTGGAGATCCCCGACAACCTCGAAGTGGCGCGCCACGACCCGGCCAACCTGCCGGCCATCGTCGCCGGCATGAACCTGGAAGGGGTGGACGTGATCGTGCTCTCTGCCTGCGTGCAGATGCAGTCGCTGCCGGTGGTGGCCAAGGTTGAAGCGCAAACCGGCAAACCGGTGCTCACCGCCGCCATCGCCACCACCTACGCGATGCTCAAGGCCTTGGACCTGGAACCTATCGTGCCCGGTGCCGGTGCCTTGCTGTCCGGCGCTTACTGACACTTGTGGTGAATGAGCTTATGTGGCGAATGAGCTTGTTGTGGCGAGCGAGCTTGCTCGCGCTGGGCTGCGAAGCGGCCCCAAAAAAGCGGGAGCGCTGCGCACTCCAGCGCGAGCAAGCTCGCTCGCCACATAAGCTCGCTCGCCACACAAAAATGAGGGGTTGAGAAGATGAACAACCAATCCGCCGACGCCAACTACCAGGGCGTCTGGGGCAATCGCATCGGCTTCGGCAAAAAATCTGCGCTGCTGATGATCGACTTTATGCAGGGTTACACCACCGAAGGCGCGCCGCTGTATGCCCCCGAAGTAGTGGTGGCCGTAGCTGAAAGTGTCGAATTGCTGGCCACCGCTCGCCGGCACGCAATTACGGTGGTGCACACTAATATCCGCTACCATCCCGGCCATTTCGCCGATGGTGGTATCTGGGTTAAGAAAGCCCCGGTGATGAAAGACATGGTCGAGGGCAACCCGCTCGCAGCGTTCTGCCTCGAGGTATTGCCCCAGGCGGATGAAGTGGTGATCACCAAACAGTACGCCAGCGCCTTCTTCGGCAGCAGCCTGGCCCCGATGCTGCACGCCCAGGGCATCGACACTGTGGTGCTGGCCGGCTGTTCCACCAGCGGCTGCATCCGCGCCACGGCGGTGGATGCGGTGCAGCATGGGTTTCGCACCATTGTCGTGCGCGAATGCGTCGGCGACCGACACCCGGCGCCCCATGCAGCCAACCTGTTCGACATCGACAGCAAGTATGGCGATGTCGTGAGCAAGCAGGAGGCGATGAGCAAGTTCAGGGAGCAATAAAGGTTACGAAGAACTGCGCCATAGAGCGCGGTCTTGCACAAAACTGTGAGCCGCCCCCGCCCAAATGTGGGAGCTGGCTTGCCTGCGATGACGGAGTGTCAGGCAACATAATTGTTGCTGATCCACCGCTATCGCAGGCAAGCCAGCTCCCACATTAAAAAGCCGGTGCAGCTTTCAGTCTTCTGACACTGCCTTTGGATGTCGCTTTTACAGCACTCCGAAGTGCTGGAAAAAAGCGGCTGTATAAAAACCATAAGTCACCGCCAGGAGACACCCCAATGCCCATTGCGAATGCAGCGCCCGCGACCACGGTCGCCGACCCCGTTACCACGCTCTACCACAAGATCACCTGGAAGCTGATTCCGTTCCTGTGTTTCTGCTACCTGGCCGCCTACCTGGACCGCATCAACATCGGCTTCGCCAAGTTGCAGATGCTCGACCAGTTACACTTCAGCGAAACCGCGTTCGGCCTCGGTGCCGGCTTGTTTTTCGTTGGCTACATCATCTTCGAAGTCCCCAGTAACCTGGTACTCGAACGAGTGGGCGCGAAGATCTGGATCGCGCGCATCATGATCACCTGGGGCCTGCTCTCGGCCTGCACCATGCTGGTCACCTCCACCACCCAGTTCTACATCCTGCGCTTTCTGCTCGGCGCCGCCGAAGCCGGGTTTTTGCCGGGGGTTTTGTATTACCTGACCACTTGGTTCCCGACGCACCGACGCGGGCGCATCATCGCGCTGTTCATGATCGGCCTGCCGCTGTCGAGCGTCATCGGCGGCCCGCTGTCAGGCTGGATCATGGGCCACTTCGACAACATGGGCGGCCTGCGTGGCTGGCAGTGGCTGTTCCTGATCGAAGCGGTGCCCAGCGTCTTGCTCGGCGTGCTGACTTTCTGGGCGCTGCCCAACACCTTCCAACAGGCCAAATGGCTATCGGACGAAGAAAAGGCCCTGCTGGAAAGCGAACTGCGCAAGGACGAAGCCGGCGCCACCGGCAGCAAGCACAGCTTCCGTGACGGCTTCTTCAACCTCAAAGTGTGGATGCTCGGCGGTATCGACTTCTCGATCCTGCTCAGCGCCTATGCCATGGGGTTCTGGATGCCGACCTTCATCCGCAATGCCGGGGTGACCGACACCTTCCATATCGGCGTGCTGACTGCATTGCCCAGCGTTGCGGCGCTGCTGGGCATGCTGCTGATCGGCGCCAGCTCCGACAAACACCGCGAACGCCGCTGGCACATCATCGTGCCGTTCTTCATCGGTGCGGCGGCCATGGCCACCAGCACGTTCTTTACCCACAGCGTGGTCGCCACCGTGTTGCTGTTCGCCATTGCCTCAGCCGCGATCATCGGCGCCGTGCCGGTGTTTTTCAGCTTGCCGGCAACCTTCCTCAAAGGCACCGCAGCGGCGACCGGCTTTGCCCTGGCCTGTTCGGTGGCGAATATCGCAGGCTTAGTGAGCAACTCGTTGATGGGAGTTGCCATCGACGTCACCGGCAGCAGTGCGGGTGCCTTGTGGTTTTTCGCCGGCTGCCTGATCCTCAGCAGCTTCCTGGTCATCGCCTTGCCGGCGAAACTGGTGAACCGTTAATAACAACAATTTTTGCGGATGAATCACCATGCAAGGTTTTCTTAAAAGCTGCGCGTTGCTTGTCGCCGTCGGCCTGTGTGCCGGCACGGCACAGGCAGCGCAAACCGCGCCTGAAAAAGTCATCTTCGACACCGACTTCAACGTGCTCAACGATGACGGCCAGGCCTTTATCATGCTCGCGCAGTTGCACGCGCAAAAACGCATCGACCTGCTGGGCATGACCCTGGTCAGCGGCAATGCCTGGGTCGACCAGGAACAGGTCGATGCCCTCAAGGCCGTAGAGCGTATGGGTGTAGAAAAACAGGTCGGCGTCTACTCCGGCGCCGCCTACCCGTTGCTGCATGACTACGCCACCTACGAGGCAGAAAAAGCCCTGTTTGGTTCGGGCTGGCCGGGCGCGTTCAAAAACCCGCGCCCGACTTCACCCGCGCAGCTGGTCGCGCCACCGGATGGCCTGGCCACCCACACCCAGTTGCGCAGTGAAACCGCCGCGCAGTTCATTGTGCAAAGCGTGCGGGCCAACCCGCACCAGGTGACCATTCTGGCCGTCGGCCCGCTGACCAACATCGCCCTGGCGATTCGCTCGGCGCCGGACATCGTGCCGCTGATCAAGCGCATCGTGTACATGGGCGGTGCCCTGGAGATTCCGGGCAACACCACGCCGGCGGCGGAATTCAACTGGTGGTTCGACCCGGAGGCCGCGAAGATTGTGTTGCGCTCACCCATCGAACACGTGATTTTCCCCAACGATGTGTGTGAGAAAGTCACCTTCGACAAGTCGGTGTACCAGCGCGTGATAGCCCACAAAGGTGCGATTGCCGATCTCTACAAGCACGAGTTCGGGCCGCTGTTCGACAAAGACCCGAGCTACCACAGCTTTACCTGGGACAGCTTGCCGGCGCTGTTTCTGGTGAGCCCGGAGATTGTCACTGAGTCTCGCGACCTGTGGGTGGATGTGGACGCCACGTTTGGCGCCGACTACGGCCGGGCGCTGGGCTACAAAAAAGGCGCGCCGGTGGGCACGCAAAAAGCCAAGGTGGTGTTTGGTGTCGATCAGCAGAAGTTCTGGGATGGCTACGTCAACCTTGTAACCTTGCCAACCCCCGTAAAACCCTGACGTTTTAAAGCTGAACACGATCTAAATGTGTGGGCGGGCTTGCCGTGGCGAGGGAGCTTGTCGAATCGACGAACCGTCCCGCTCGACAGCGAAGCTGGAGCCAGCTTTTTGGGGGCGCTTCGCACCCCAACGCAAGCAAGCTTGCTCGCCACAGAAAGCCCGCTCACCTATTTGGTTTGTGACATGCCCGCAGTATCTGCAGCAGCCTCAATGCCAGTTCATTGGCCTGTGCGGCCGTCGCCACATTGGTAAAGCCCATCAACAACCCCTGCCCACCTCCCGGCTCAAGGGTCCACGCTGACAATGCGTTAACCGCCAACCCCGCCTCATTGGCTGCCATGGCAACTACCTGATCCGGAACAGGCACCCGCAACCGCGCCAACAGGTTAATCCCCCCGGCCTGTTCATCCACGCGTAAAAAATCCGCGCAATGGGCCTGTAACGCGGCGACCAAAAAACCCCTTCGCAGCGCATACAACTGACGCATCTTTTTCAAGTGCCGGGTGAAATGGCCCTGCTCGAGAAAATCCGCCGCGGTCAGTTGCAACAACTGCGCACCGCGCTGCTGCAAGGCCTCGGCGCTGCGCCCAAACACCTCCACCAAGGCTGCCGGCACCACCAGATAGCCCAGGCGCAAGCCCGGAAACAGCATTTTGCTGAAGCTCCCGGCATGGATCACTCGGTCGTGCACATCCTGGCTCTTGAGCGCCGCCAATGGCTGGCCCTGGTAGCGAAACTCACTGTCGTAATCATCCTCCAGCACCCAACTGCCCTGCTTCTGCGCCCAGGCCAGCAAGGCCTGGCGGCGCGTCAGGCTCAACGCCACACCCAGCGGGCTCTGGTGGGCCGGCGTCACAATCGCCAGCCGTGCTTGCCGATCACGCTGGATGCCCTGCTCAACATCCAGCCCTTCACGGTCGACCGGTACCGGCACCAGCTCAACCCCTTGATGCCTCAATAACTGCCGCGCATGCACATAGCCCGGGTCTTCGTACCAGCAACGTTGCCCGGCCATTTGCAGTGCATCGCACAACAGCGTCAGGGAGCCGGCATACCCCGAACAGATAAATACCTGCTGGGGCGTACACTCCACGCCTCGGTACAACGCGAGATAGCTGGCAATCGCCACGCGTAACGCCTGGGCGCCGCGCACATCGCCCATGGCCAGGCTGTCGGCGTCGGTGCGGCGCACTTGCTGGGTGACCAGCCGTGCCCATAGCTTGCGCGGGAAGGCATCCAGCGCCGGCTGGCCCATTTGCAAGGCTGGCGGCGCCGATGTCGGCGGTGGTGCGACGGGCTGGGGCTTCATCGCCACCTGCGGCAATGTCCGCGCAATCACGGTGCCCGCCTGCCCACGCGCCTCAAAAAACCCCTCACTGACCAGCAACTGGTAAGCCGCCTCCACGGTCCCGCGGGCGATCTTGAGTTCCAGCGCCAGGCTGCGCACCGACGGCACCCGATCACCGGGGCCGAGTTGGCCCTGGTCGATGGCCAGCCGGAAGCGGCGGTAGATTTCCTGATATTTGGGCAATGACGACATCACAAGGGGGCTCGGCAGGACGACAAGGTGGAGTCTGATCATGTCCCAACCCACTTGTCCAATCATGCCCCTGTCGAGCAACCCGGCCACCACCGAAAATGGCGCATCTCTTAACGCAACCCAAGGATCACCCATGAAACACCGTCTCGATTACGGCAACGCCGCCCCCGCTGGTTACAAGGCCCTGGGCACCGTGCACAGCTATGTGCATGGCTGTGGCCTGGAGAAAGAACTGATTGAACTGGTGTACCTGCGGGTTTCGCAGCTCAACGGCTGCGCCTATTGCCTGGACTCCCATTCCCGCGGCCTGCTCAAGCAAGGCGCAAGCCTGGAAAAGATCATGCTGCTGGCCGCCTGGCGTGAAGCCTTGCCGTTGTTCACTGTGCGTGAACAAGCCGCCCTGGCCTGGGCCGAAGTGGTCACCCAGGTGGCGCAAACCCACGTGCCGGATGCCGACTACGCCGCCGTGGCAGCGGTGTTCAACGAGAAGGCAGTCGCCGACCTGACCCTGGCCATTTCCTTGATGAACGCCTTGAACCGCGTGGCCATCAGTTTTCGTAAAGTACCGGAGGCGATCAAGGCCCATCTGGAGAACCTTGATGACCAATGAACCCATTGAGTTCGCCCTGATGGAAACCGAGACCGACTGCCTCGCAAGCTTTGCCGTGATGCAGCAACTGCGCCCGCACCTGACCGACGCCGCCAGTTTCGCCGCGCAGGTTCAACGCCAGCGCCAGAACGGCTATCATCTGCTGGCCGCACGCGAACACGGCAAGGTCATTGGCCTGGCCGGCTACCGCCTGACGGAAAACACCCTGTACGGCAAGTTCATCTACGTCGATGACCTGGTGGTAGACGCCACTTTGCAGCGCCGACGCCTGGGCGAGCAGTTGCTCGACCGCGTCCGCGAAGAAACCCGCGCACGCGGTTATCGTTACCTGGTGCTGGACACCGGCCTGCATATGGCCCTGGCCCAGCGCTTCTATTTTCGCCAAGGCCTGCTGCCGCGAGGCATGCACTTTTCCCAGGACCTGAGCCAATGACCCGCGCCCTGCTCCTTAGCTTCAGCCCCCACGGCAAGGCCGCGCAGACCTTCAAGCTGGCCCGCGCCCTGCTCAACGACCTGGTGCCTGGCGCAGAGGTCATCGAACGCGACTACGGCAGCCAGGCACTGGCGCCGCTGACCCGTGAATACGCGAATGCACTCACTACGCCTGGCGGCTTGAGTGGCAGCGCCACGGCGTTGTCGGAACAGCTGATCGTCGAACTGGAAGCCTGCGACCTGTTAATCGTCTGCACGCCGGTGCACAACTTCACCGTACCGGCGGCGCTCAAGGTCTGGATCGACCATGTGGTGCGCATCCATCGCAGCTTTACCATCAATGCGCAGTTCGAAAAAGTCGGCCTGCTCAAGGACCGCCGCACCTTCGTGCTGGTCAGCAGCGGCAATGCGCGCAAGGGGCATGAACCGGACTTTCTCACGCCTTACATGACCACCATCCTGTCTACGGTGGGCATCCACTCGGTGGATTTCGTCTACCTGGGCGCCATGGTGCGCGGTGAAGAAGCGGTCGCTCGGGCCGTGGAACAGGCACACCTGCAGCTATCGGCGGCAATCAGCACTGGCCTATAAAATTAATGGCGCTAGAATCAGCGCCATTCCTGCACCTGCCTCCCTGATACGAGCCACCCATGAGCTTTGATTTCGACACGATCCACCCCCGCCAAGGCACCGGCAGCACCAAGTGGAACCGTTACCCGCAAGACGTTCTGCCGATGTGGATCGCCGACATGGATATCGCCGCGCCACCCGCCGTCCTGCAAGCCCTGCACGCACGCCTCGACCAGCAGGTGCTCGGCTACAGCGTGGCTGGCGCGGATGTGCGCGAAGCCATCATCGCGGACCTGTGGGCCAAGTACGCCTGGCGCGTACAGCCTGAAGAGTTGCTGTTCCTGCCCGGTGTCGAGCCTGGTTTCAATATGGCCCTGCATGCGTTCGTACAGCCGGGCCAGCCCGTGGTGCTGCAAACCCCCAACTACCGGCCGATTCGCCTGGCACCGGGCCACTGGAACCTGCCGCGTATCGAAGTGCCGTTCGAGTTGATCAACGGCGAGTACATGACGCCCATGCCCGCCATGCGCCAGGCGCTGAAGGGTGCCGGTGCGCTGCTGCTGAGCAACCCGCACAACCCAGTGGGCAAGGTCTTTGCGCGTGAAGAACTGTTGGCCGTGGCCAACGCCTGCGTGGAGAACGGTGCACTGATCATCAGTGACGAAATCCACGCCGAGCTGTGCTTTGACGGCCGTCGCCATATTCCCACCGCCAGCCTCAGCCCCGAGATCGCCCAACGCACCATCACCCTGATGTCGGCGAGCAAGGCCTATAACGTCGCCGGCCTGAAGACTTGCTTTGCCGTGGTGCAAAATGCCGAGGTGCGCGAGCGCTTCAACAATGCCCGCTGCGGCATGGTCGACAGCGTCAGCCCGTTGGGCCTGGAAGCCACCCGCGCCGCCTACAGCCAGTGCAGCGAATGGCTGGATGCGCTGGTGCAGTACCTGCAAGCCAACCGCGACTACCTGCTGCACGCCGTACAAACCCGTTTGCCCGGCGTGGTGATGCACGCGCCACAAGGCACCTACCTGGCCTGGCTGGATTGCAGCGCCCTGGGCCTTGCCGACCCGCAGCAGTTCTTCCTGGAGCAGGCCAGGGTCGGCCTGAGCGCAGGCATCGAATTCGGCGATGACAGCCAGCAATTCGTGCGCCTGAACTTCGGTTGCCCACGATCGATGCTCGAAGAGGGTTTGCAGCGCATGGAACGTGCACTGCGTCACCGCTAAAACGCATTTCACAACGTTTCGCAACGAGTGCCGAACCCCTGCTGTTACTGTTTTTGCCGACCCGTCCCACCGGCAACAGCAGGAGTTCCATGGCATGTCGACCCAGCCGCTTGATCGCTCGTCCGAGCCCAAAAGCCTTCCGCGCACTCTATCAACATCGGGCGAAGCATTTGCTGTGCTGCTCAAGAACAGCGCCCATAAAAAAGTCGAACCCCATGACAAGTCGCCATCGGGGCTCGATGCGAGCAAAAAAGACGGTTATGAACTCGCGGCCAAAGACGCCACGCCGCCTGCTGCCCTGGCCGACTACAAGGCCATCGGCCCGCCCGATGAAGTGGGTCCTGGGCTGATTCGTTATGAAACCCAGGACGGCAAGAAGATCATCGTCAGCGAGCACGACAGCCCGGAGCTGTTCAAGCAGGTCAGCCAGGACTTCAAGTCGCTCTCTGGCGTGGTCGCCAGCCAGAACGCCGGTTATCAGAGCCTGGGCGCCGAAGGCACTGCGCCGGGTGCATTGGCCGATTACAAAGCCCTCGGCCCGCCCGATGAAACCGGCCCTGGCGTGATCCGCTACGAGACCCAGGACGGCAGCAAGTTCGTGATCAGCCAGCGTGACAACCCCGAGGCTTTCCAAAAGGCCAAGGAAGCTTATGAAAGTTTCTCCGGCCTCTCCAGCAGTGAAGATGCCGGTTACCGTCGCGCCACCGACAACGAAGTATGGCCACCCTACGGCGGCACTGCGGTAGGCCCGGTGGACGAAGTGGGTCCCGGGCTGATCCGCTACGAAAGCAACGGCGAAAAAGTCGTCGTCGCCCGTGAAGACAACCCCAAGTTGTTCGACTACCTGGCAGGCCTTAACACGGTGTACTCCGACCCCGGCAAAAAAGCCGTGATTGAAGGCGAACTGAACAACGGTGCAGCCCTGGCCGACGCCAACACGCCCGTGCCCGGGCTCAACGACTACAAGAACTTCAGCTGGAACAACGACCAGAAAGACAGCGTCCTCACCTACGAACTGCAGGATGGCACCAAGGTGGTGGTGTCTGCCGACGTCAGCCCCGAGCTGTTCAAAAGCGTGGCCACGGCGAACGATACCTGGGCCAAGATCCACACCAGTGAAGACGCCGGGTACAAACTGGCCGGGCCGAATGACTTCCTGAAAAACACCGACATCACTTTCGGCTCTCCCGATGAGCTGGGCGACGGCCTGATCCGCTATGAAACCAGCGAAGGCAAGGTCATCGTCTCCAAGGAACTGAGCCCACAGCTCTATGATGACGTGCTGGCCAAATGGGAAGCCTTCAGCGCCAGCTCCATCGACGACACCCGCGCCAAGCACAACCTGCCCAAGGCCGGTGACCTGGATGTGTTGAACATGGACACCGGCGTGCATTCGGACCCCAAGGACGACAAGTCGCCGACCATGAGCGTCAGTGAGTTGGCCACCACCCAACTGATCGACACCTACCGCGCCGGCGTCAAGGACGGCTCGATCCCCAAGGATGACCCACGGGCCAAGCTGGTGCGCGCCCTCGAAGCCCAGGCTGCCTACCAGAACGGCCATGGCATCACCGGCTATGAAGAAGCCAAACGCCCGTTCAACACTACTTGGCGCGAGTCGGATGACAAGCAAACCGAGCTGAGCGCGGCCGACATGCACGACATCATCGACGGCAAGGCCGTGCAAAAGCAGATCGGCGAGCTGTTCAACGACCCGACCATCCAGGCTGACTACAAGTCGAAAATGGACGACGCGCTCAACAAGTTGCCCAACAAGGATGAGGTCAAGCAGAAGCTGCTCGATCTCACCGCCAACCCCGACTACGTGCTGTACCTCAAAGACCTGCAAAACCAGGGCAAGGCCAGCGACGCACAAAAGGACTTGAGTGACACCCTCACCTCGCTGTCGCTGTTCGACCCCGAAGCCGCCAGCAAGGCCGCGCAAAATATCCAGGCCGACGGCTTGACCACCGACCTTAATGCGATCCTCTCGGACCCGAGCAAAATCTCCGACGACAACAAGGAGCTGGCGACCAAAGACTTGTTCGGCCTGCTCAAGGGCGTGCTCAAGGGCAACCTGCTC
Organism: Pseudomonas sp. OE 28.3; assembly: GCF_014268205.2. Classification (NCBI taxonomy): domain Bacteria; kingdom Pseudomonadati; phylum Pseudomonadota; class Gammaproteobacteria; order Pseudomonadales; family Pseudomonadaceae; genus Pseudomonas; species Pseudomonas sp. OE 28.3. The sequence continues at coordinate 3,156,747 of NZ_CP077082.1, read as the reverse complement.
GACCTGCCGCGCCGCACCCAGGAAACCCTGGAGAAGTTCCTCAACGAGGGGCTGCAAGGCAAGGAGAAATCGGCCGGTGTCACCAAGGCCCTGGAAGAACTCGGCGAGGTCTACAAGAACAGCGGCACCATCAGCGAAGCCGACGTCAAAAAGGCCCTGAGCAAACCCTATATTGCGGTAGCGGATCGCGGCATGCTCGGTGAGGTGTTCAACACCCTTAACAGCAAAGGCATCCTGGGCTCCCTTGGCGCGGGTGTGACGCTGTTTTCGGCGATTTACCAACTGGTGGGCAAAGGCGGCAAACTCGGCGAAACCCCGGCGCAGCGCATGAGCATCGCCAAGGACTTCCTGAGTTTTGCCGGTGGCTCCAGCCACTTCGTGCGCCTGGGTGACAAGATCGGCGAGACCCTGGGCAAGGGCGGCCTGGTGGACTTCCTGGGCCTGGACAAAACCTTGCCGGAAATCTGGGGCAAGGAAGGCGTGACCGGCAAAATGCTGGATTTTGGCCCCGGCGGCGAGATCGACGCCAAGGTCAGCAAGGAAATCTCCGCGGCGCTGGATGCGGTGCCTGACAGTCAGTACGACGGCATCGGCAAGTTGTTTGGCGAAGGCGATACGGCGGTCAAGCAAGCCACCGATGGCCTGGCCACGCACCTGGATGACGGCCTGGCTGCCGCCGGTGCGGCCAAGTTGGGCGCGTCCAAGTCTGCGAAAATCGCCGGTTCCGTGATCAAGGTGCTCGGCCCGGCCACGGACATCGTCGGAGGGTTTGCCGATATCGTGCTCGGCGCCTTGGCGATCAAGAGCGGCGTCGACAGCAAAGACCCGCTGGCTCAGGCCGCCGGTGGCCTGCAAGTAGCCGGGGGCGCGTTCGGTGCCTCGGCCGGGGTCCTCGGGGCGGCGGCACTGTTTGGCGCAGGCACCGCAGCGGCATTGACCGGGCCGCTGTTTCTGGTCGGCGTGGTGCTGGCGGTGGTGGGCGGGATCATCGGCTACTTTGTCGACCACAACAAAAAGCAGAAGGCCACCAACGCGGAAAACGATTGGTATCGCGGCTTGGCCAACGACGGTTTATTGCAAAACGACTGGGCGGAAAAGGTCGAGTACGCCCACTACGAAATCCACCACTATCACGGCCGCGACACGCCGACCGATGACAGCATCTTTCGCTTCCAGCAATCGGAATGGCAGCACTTTGAGGAGACGCCGAGCAAAGGTGGCTCCTCGAGCAATCGGCTGGATGGGGATTTGCACAAGCACTACGAAGACCCAAACACACCGCCAAAGAACCTGCCCAGCGATGCGCCACCGGACAAACCGCAGCCGCACCCGCCGGGCGGTGGTGGGCCGCGCATCAACTGATGCATTGAGCAGGCTCCCACACATCAATGTGGGAGCTGGTTAATGTGGGAGCTGGCTTGCCTGCGATGCAGACACCTCGGTGTGTCAGGTACACAGAGTTGATGGCATCGCAGCGGTGCGACGATTCGACAAGCCAGCTCCCACATTAGTCCGAGTATGGCTTTGCTGTTGCAGTGGCCCTTACATCCTTTTCGATGACGAAGTCAGCGGTCTTTTGATCTGTGCTTTTGATCTTGATCTGAAATCGCCCCCCCAAATCACTGGCGGATTGCGGGCATGCCGAGCCATAGCGAGGCACCGAGTGTTGGGGCGAGGACTTTTTGGTTACTTTTGACTGGGCCGGCATTCCGGTCCTTGCAAAAGTGACCCGCTGTAAGAGCTGAACCATAGGCAGCCGTTACCGCAACAACGGATATGTACCCCGCCAAAAGCCCCCCATCACAGGCATCCCAGCTCTCACACTTGCGAACACATTTACAGCTTGGCAATCGACACTTCAGTCGACTTCACAAAGGCAATCACTTCACTGCCCACTTTCAATTCCAGGTCACGCACCGAGCGGGTGGTGATCACTGATGTGACGATGCCGGACGCGGTTTGCACATCAATTTCGGACACCACTTCCCCCAGCAAAATTTCCTTGATCACGCCCTTGAACTGGTTGCGCACGTTGATCGCTTTAATGGTCATGTCGGCTTTCCTTTTGGCTGTTGGGTCAATCCGCACGAATGCGCAGGCCCTCAAAATGCGTTATCGGCACCAACATTAAAAGGAATATATAAGTCTTTATTTATACGATACAGATATATATGAGGTGTTCGCCTGCCAACAGCCATTCAACACTTTGCCCTCTCCCGCCACAGCCGCCCCCATAGAAACCCGCGTAAAGACGCTGCGCACAAGGTGGCACAGAGACTGCATATTCCTTTAAAGCATGATGGAACATGCCGTTTCAATTTTCTGAATATAAGAAAAGCCTTCTCTCAACGCCTTGTCTGGAGCTGTTCCATGAAACCCTTTGCTTTATTGAGTGCCTGCGCCCTCGCCCTGTGCCTGCAACCCCAGGCCTTTGCCGCCGAAACCGACCCCGCCCAGGTCAACCTCGATTACGCCTACTATTCGCCCGTGAGCCTGGTGCTCAAGCATTTTGGCTGGCTCGAACAGGCGCTTCCCCACACCAAGGTCGGCTGGGTGCTGAGCCAGGGCAGCAACCGCTCGCTGGAATACCTCAACAGTGGCGGCGTCGACTTTGCCTCGTCTGCCAGCTTGTCGGCGGTGTTGAGCCGCGCCAATGGCAGCCCGATCAAATCGGTGTACGTCTACAGTCGTGCTGAATGGACCGCACTGGTGGTGCGCAAAGACTCGCCGCTCAACACCGTCACAGACCTCAAAGGCAAAAAAATCGCCGCCACCAAAGGCACCGACCCGTACCTGTTCACCCTGCGCAGCCTGCAACTGGCCGGGCTGAAAAAGGATGATGTGGAGCTGGTGCATTTGCAACATCCCGACGGCCGCACTGCCTTGGAGAAAGGCGACGTAGACGCCTGGGCCGGCCTTGATCCACACATGGCCGCGAGTGAAATCCAGGCCGGTTCGCGCTTGCTGTATCGCAATAAAGACTTCAACAGCTACGGCGTAATCAGCGTCACCGAGCAATACGCCAAACAGCACCCACAAACCATCACCAAGGTCCTCGGGGCCTATGAGAAGGCGCGTGATTGGGCCGTGAAGCACCCGGATGAATTCGTCAAATTGCTCGCAGACGAAGCCGGCTTGCCGCTGGAAGTGGCCAAGCTGCAATTGTCGCGCACCGACTTGAGCAACCCGCTGCTGAGCGCCAGGGACGTGGCGTCATCCAAGGCCGCCGCGCCGATCCTGGTGTCCGAGGAATTAGTCCGTCGTGGCGTGGATGTCGACCCCGTGATCGATCAGTTGATCGACACTTCGTTTGGCCAAACCCTGCCCAAGCCTTAAGGGAGGCGTGATGACCGATAAAAGCCAAGCACTGCCGCTACCGGCACCCGTGGTGATCAACCGAAGCGCCTGGCCAAAACGGCTCAAGGGCCTGGTGCTGCCGGTACTGATCCTGCTGGTACTGGAGGGCGTGGTACGCATCGGCTGGCTGCCGTCCTACCAGATGCCGGCCCCCAGCGACATCGCAGTGACCCTCACCGACCTGGCCGAAGGCGCGTTGTGGAAACACATCAGCGCCAGCCTGCTGCGGGTACTGGCGGGGTTTGCCATCGGTGCCAGCCTGGCGCTGGTGTTTGCCGCCTGGGTGGGGTTGAGCCGTGAAGCCGAAGCGTATCTGGAGCCGACCTTCGCCGGGCTGCGCTCGATTCCGAGCCTGGCCTGGGTGCCGCTGTTGCTGCTGTGGCTGGGTATCGATGAAACCTCCAAGGTCGTGCTGATCGCGATTGGCGCGTTCTTTCCGGTGTACCTCAACGGTGTCGCGGCGATTCGCGATATTGATCGCAAGCTGGTGGAAGTCGGGCAAATGTACGGTTTCAGCCGAGCACGCCTGGTGCGCCGGATTCTGCTGCCCGCCGCCCTGCCCGGCCTGTTCACGGGGCTGCGCAGCGGCTTGAGCCTGGCGTGGATGTTCCTGGTGGCGGCCGAACTGATCGCGGCCACCAAGGGTCTCGGTTACTTGCTCAGCGATGGTCGGGAAACCTCACGGCCAGACATCGTGCTGGCCGCCATTACCGTGTTGGCACTGCTGGGCAAGCTCAGCGATGGCCTGCTCGCAGCCTTGGAGAAACGCTGCCTGGCCTGGCGCGACACCTTCACAGGCGAAGGCGCGGAGCAATGAGTATGCAAGCGTTATTGGAGCTTCGCGTGGCGCGCAAAAGCTTTGCCGGCATTACGGTGCTGAACAACGTGCAGTTGGCGCTGCAACCGCGCGAAACCGTCAGCCTGCTCGGGCCCAGCGGTTGTGGCAAAAGCACGTTGTTGCGCATCGTCGCCGGCCTGGAGACCGACTTCCAGGGCGAACTGCGCAGCCCCGAAGGCGAAGTTGCCTTTGTGTTCCAGGAACCACGGCTGATGCCCTGGCTGACGGTGGAACAGAACATCGGTTTGCGCGATGACAACCACTATGACAAGGCCTGGGTTACCCAGTTGATCGCAGAAGTCGGCCTCACCGGCTTCGCCCAGGCGCTGCCCAAAGCCTTGTCCGGCGGCATGGCGCAACGCGTGGCCATTGCACGCGGGCTGTATTCACGCCCGCAGGTGTTATTGCTTGATGAGCCGTTCAGCGCAGTGGATGCCTTTACCCGCATGAAACTGCAGGACTTGCTGCTGCAACTGGCCGAGCACCATGGGATTGCCTTGCTGCTGGTGACCCACGATGTCGACGAGGCGCTGTACTTGAGTGACCGGGTGCTGGTAATGGACAACCGGCCGAGCAGTATTCGCCGGGAACTGGCAGTCGACCTGCCACACCCAAGGGACCGGCGTGACCCGGCGCTGGCGCAACTCAAGGCACAGTCTTTGACCGAATTGCAGCGCGCGCATGTGATTTAGGTCCCTGGAAATGGATTAACTTCCTGTGGCAAGCAGGACTGTTATGCCAAGCCCACCTGTTGTGGCAAGCCTCTGCCACTAGGAGCCTGATGGCCAGCGTGAAGCGTCAAGCCAGGGTTCGGCTGAGTGTCACCCAATACCGCGTGCGCGCTCGCACCTCAAACCCCAGGGTCTGGGCCAGCAGTGTGAGGATGCGGTCGGTGTCATCCAGGCGAAAGCTGCCGGTGACCCGCAGCGTTTCCAGGCTCGGGTCCCAGCGCAACACGCCAGGGCGGTAACGTTCCAGCTCACGCAGGAAATCCCCAAAGGGTTGGTTCTGTGCGGTCAATACACCGTCACGCCAGCCCAGTTGCTGCACATCAAACGCCGCCCTGGCACTTAGCCCGCGAGGCTTTAACGAGGCTTGCTGACCGCTGTCCAACGTCGTCAATTGCCCGGCCAGATCACGCACCTGCACCGCGCCCTTGAACACCGACACGCGGCAGCCGGACGCCAATTGCCGTACGCACACTTCAGCCTGGCTCACCTCTACCTGGCCGTAGCGCGTGTGCACACTGATCGCTGCCGCGCCTGGCACCGTCAGCGCCAACTCGCCGTCCACCAGCGTGATGCGCCGCTGTGCCAGGTCAACATCCACCGCCGTCGCCGTGTTGAGTTGCAGGCTGCTGCCATCGGCCAACGGCAGGCGTTTGCGCTCGCCGGTGGCGGTGTGCAAATCAGCCCGCCATGCCTCGATGGGCAACTGACGGCTGATCAGCCAGGCGGTCGGCACCAGCGCCGCTACGCCCAAGGCCCGCTTGAGCAATGCACGTCGCCCCGGTTGCGGGCGGTCGAGGCTGGCCATCGCCACGGCCTGGGGCAAGTCACGCAAGCGCTGGCGCAGCGATTGGGCTTTCTGCCAGGTCTGTTCGTGCTGAGGGTGGCTGTCGCGCCAAGCCTGCAAATTGGCGTGGTCACGCTCGGTGGCCGCTCCGGACTCCAACAACGCCAACCACTGCGCCGCAGCACGCGCAACCTCGTGACTCATAGGGCCACCAACAGGCAATGTTCATAGGCCTGGGCCATGTAGCGCTTGACCGTGCGCTCAGAGACGTCGAGCCGCTCGGCAATTTCGCGATAACCCAGGCCTTCCAACTGGCTCCACAGAAACGCGCGCCGCACCCCCCGCGGCAAACCGTCGAGCAACTCATCCAGAGCGTGCAAGGTCTCCAGCACCAGCCAGCGTTGCTCGGGCGACGGCACGCAGGTTTCGGGCAAATTCGCCAGCGCCTTCAGATAGGCTTGCTCAAGGCTGCGGCGCTGATGAAAGTTGGCCAGCAAACGCTTGCCGACCGTCACCAGATACGCCCGTGGCTCCTGCATCTGCGCAATCGGCTGGGCACTGGCCAGCACCCGCACAAAGGTGTCCTGGCTCAGGTCCGCCGCATCCCAGGCATTGCCCAGGCGCCGCCGCAACCAGCTTTCGAGCCAGCTGCGATGGTCGCGGTACAAACGCGACAGGGTCATTTCGCCAGTATGGGTCGGGGCAACAGCATCAGTCATGAAAAGCAACCTGCGCAGCGCGAGTGAGTCTCAAATGAGATTCATTCTATTTAATATCGCTGCTGATCACCACGCTCTTTTCAACATTGCGTTTATGCACTGGGTGCCAAGCCATCCTTTACTATTTGTCTTGATATGGATATTTTATCCATATCCGCCCACGAGGTCCGCCCATGCAATTGCCTGACTATTCAGATGTCGTCGCCGCCGCCCAACGCCTGCAAGGCTTTGCCCATCAAACGCCGGTGTTTACCTCACGCACCCTCGACGCTGAAACCGGTGCCCAGGTATTCATCAAGTGTGAAAACCTGCAACGCGCTGGCTCGTTCAAGTTTCGCGGTGCGTTTAATGCCCTGTCGCAGTTTGACGCACACCAGCGCAAGGCCGGGGTGGTGGCGTTCTCCTCCGGCAACCATGCCCAGGGCATTGCGTTGGCCGCCCAATTGCTCGGCATGCCGGCGACCATCGTGATGCCCACCGACGCGCCGGCCGCCAAAGTGGCCGCGACCCGGGAATATGGCGCCAGCGTGGTGCTGTATGACCGCTTCACCGAAGACCGTGAGCAGATAGGCCGCACCCTGGCAGTTGAACACGGCATGACATTGATCCCACCGTATGACCATCCACATATCCTTGCCGGCCAAGGCACGGCCGCCAAGGAACTGCTGGAATTCACCGGCCCTCTGGACGCCCTGTTCGTCGGCCTGGGCGGTGGCGGCATGCTCTCGGGCACCGCGTTGTCGACCCGTGCGCTGGCACCCGATTGCCAGCTGTTTGGCGTTGAACCCGAAGCAGGCAATGACGGCCAGCGTTCATTCCAGACCGGCAGCATCGTGCACATCGACACCCCGGCGACCATCGCCGACGGTGCGCAAACCCAACACCTGGGCAACTACACCTTCCCGATCATCCGCGACAAGGTCACCGACATCCTCACCGTCTCCGACGCGCAATTGGTGGCCTCGATGAAGTTCTTTATGCAACGCATGAAAATGGTGGTCGAACCCACCGGCTGCCTGGGCCTGGCGGCGTTGCGCCAGCTGGGCGAGCGGTTCAAGGGCCAGCGCGTGGGCATTATCGTCACTGGTGGCAATGTCGACATCGCGCGCTACGCCGCGTTGCTCAGCGAGGCGTCATGAACATCATCCACACCGAGGCCGCCTCGGCGCCCGCCGGGCATTACTCCCAGGCCGTCAGCCACGGCGACACGCTGTATATCTCCGGGCAATTACCGGTGAGCCCGCAGGGGCGCCACAACCTTGAAGCATCGTTTGCCGAACAGGCCCAGTTGGCGCTGGCTAACCTGCTGGCCATCTTGAAAGCCGCCGGCGGCTCGCCCCAGGATCTGGTGAAGGTCACGGTGTATGTGGCCGGGGTTCAGCATTGGCCGCAATTCGACCGCATTTACGCCGCCGCGCTGGGCGAGCACCGCCCTGCCCGCGCGGTGGTGCCGGTGCCCGAGTTGCACCACGGTTATCTGGTGGAGATTGAAGCTGTGGCGCGCTACTTGGCGTAGGTGTAGACCGCCGCCCGTGACACGCCCAGGTGCGCGGCCACGGTCTCCATGGCCCGGCGAATGTCCATGCAGCCCGAGTCCTTGAGCTCTTGCAGCAACAGCCGTCGATCCGCCGCCTTGAGCGCGCGCGGGGTGGTGGCCAGGCGTGCGGCGAACTGGTCGATGCGGGTGCGAATCACATCGGCGCCGGACGGCTCCAGGGATTCAATAAGGGTGTCGCCAGTGACCGAGCCAAATTGCTCAAGCATGCCCTGCAGGCCACGAAACAATGAGAGATCGACGTTCATGCACAAGGCCGCGACGTACTTGCCACTGGTGTCCTTGATGCCGATCGAGGTGCTTTTGACCTGGCGCCCATCGCTGAATTGGTTGCGGTAGTTGGCAATGATCTGCGGGTAGTCGGGGTCGGCAATCCGCGCCAGGCCCAACTCGGTGGTCGGGTCGCCCGGCGAGCGCCCGGAGAGGTTGTTATGGATCGCCAGGATCGCCTGCTGCGGGTCGCGCAAATCGTGCAGCACGACCTCACAGAACGGGCTGAAGGTTTTGCTCAAGCCTTCGGCAATCTGTTCGAGCTGGCTGATCAGGGTGGTTTCTTCGGGAGAGGTCTTTTTCATGCAAGACAACATATCCAGTCCTGGACAGGCCGTCAATTTGGCCGCTGTCCGCCCTTGTGGAGCGTTAACCATGGACACCCCAGCAGCATTGCTAGACAGCGTGAAAATGCAGCGCAACATCCAGCGCATGCAACAGCGTGCCGACAGCCTGGGTGTGCATTTGCGCCCCCATGTCAAAACCCACAAGTGCGCCGAAGTGGTGGCCGCGCAGATAGCGGCCGGTGCCCGTGGCATCACCGTATCGACGCTCAAGGAAGCCGAATATTTCTTTGAGCTGGGCATCCAGGACATCCTCTACGCCGTCGCCATGGCCCCGCACAAACTGCCCCAGGCCCTGGCGCTGCGCCGCCGGGGTTGCGCGCTGACGCTGATCACCGACAGCCTCGCCGGCGCCCGGGCCATCGTCGATTTCGGCGCCGCGCAGGGTGAAACCTTTGCCGTGATGATCGAGATTGATTGCGACGGCCACCGTTCCGGGGTCAAGCCGCAGGACGCGTTATTGCTCGACATCGCCCGATTGCTCGGAGACAGCCTCGTCGGCGTATTGACCCACGCAGGGGAAAGCTACGGCCTGGATACGCCTGAAGCGTTGCAGGCCATCGCCGAACAGGAACGCGCACGCTGCGTTGAAGCGGCGCAACGTATCCGTGCCGCCGGGATGGCCTGCGATCAGGTCAGTGTCGGCTCCACGCCTACCGCATTGTCAGCCGTGAGCCTTGAAGGCGTGACCGAACTGCGCGCGGGTGTGTATGCGTTTTTTGACCTGGTGATGCACAACATCGGCGTATGCCGCACCGAGGAACTGGCCTTGAGCGTGCTGACCACAGTGATCGGCCATCAAGCGGAAAAAGGCTGGATCATCACCGATGCCGGCTGGATGGCCATGAGCCGGGATCGCGGCACGCAAGCGCAAAAACGCGACTTTGGTTATGGCCAGGTGTGCAATGAGCACGGGGAGTTGATCGACGGCTTGCTGTTGAGCAGTGCCAACCAAGAACATGGCGTGGCGCGGTTCGAAGCGGGCGGCGTGGATGTGGTGACGCAATTTCCGCTCGGTACGCGCCTGCGTATTCTGCCCAATCATGCCTGCGCCACGGGGGCGCAGTTCGGCAGTTACAACGCAGTGTTGCACAACGGTGACGTGCAGGTCTGGGAGCGGCTGCGTGGTTGGTAGCCCCCCGCTACAGCGCGAGCTCCATCTTGATAATCTCGATGGACACCGGGCTGTTGCCCCGACTGAAGGTGCCCTCGCCGACCTTGCGAAACCCGAAGGCGGCATAGAAGTTTTCGGCGTTGAGGGTCGCTTCCAGGCAGGCCTTGGCATGGCCGGCGTTCTTGATGCGCTGCAAGGCCTCATTGAGCAGGCGCGCACCAATGCCCTGCCCGGCGGCATCGCCGCGCACAAACAGTTTGCTGATTTCATGGCCGTCGATTTCGATAAAACCCTGCAGCCTGTCGGTGTGTGCCAGCCACAGGTTGCCGGCAGCAATGGCCTCGCGGTAGGTCGCGGGTGAGCGGCCGTTGAGCCACATGGCGATCTGCTCGGGGCCGTAGTCGCCCGTGCAGAGGTTTTCGACGGAATGCTTATGCACCTCGAAGATGCTTTGCGCGTCGTCCAGCAGGGCGGATCGGATCAGTACGTTTTTCATTCCCTTGAAATTCCACCGGCAGCCAATGAACCCAGGTTTTATAGCTCAACCGGCGATGTGCCGCGACCCAAGACCGCACATCTTGTGCGTTGACCTGTTTTGTTACACACCATATAGTGTGCCCACAAACACAAATCACCACTACATAGTGTGCAGTATCGGTATTTACCGACCACACTCTGCGCAGTATTTCAATGCCTTGAAGCCTGCAAAAACCTATTTTTCGAGTACCAGGAAGGAGAATTTCAATGTTGAGTTGGGATGAAGTCGACAACGAAGACACCGGTGCAGCGGTGATCAAAGGCGCCAACGCCGGCCACGCCAGCGAAGCCAACATGGACCGCCTTGACGGTGCCGGCGCCGCTGCTGCTCTGGAAGCGCGCAACGTGACCGCCAACGACTCGGCCGCGATCATCCGCGCCAAGGCCGCCCTGGACAAACTCGACGTCGCCGAAGGCCTCGCCGAGCTGGAAGGCTCCGCCGCCCGCGTCGCCGTTGACGAAAAGCGCATGATCAACTGCCGCGCCGACCTCAACCAACTCGTGCCCTTCAAGTACGACTGGGCCTGGCAAAAGTACCTCGACGGCTGCGCCAACCACTGGATGCCGCAAGAGGTCAACATGACCGCCGACATCGCCCTGTGGAAAAACCCCGAAGGCCTCACCGACGACGAACGCCGCATCGTCATGCGCAACCTCGGCTTCTTCTCCACTGCTGATTCGTTGGTCGCGAACAACCTGGTACTGGCCGTGTACCGCCTGATCACCAACCCGGAGTGCCGCCAGTACATCCTGCGCCAGGCCTTCGAAGAAGCGATCCACACCCACGCCTACCAGTACTGCATCGAATCCCTGGCCATGGATGAAGGCGAGATCTTCAACATGTACCACGAGATCCCATCGGTGGCTAAAAAAGCCGCCTGGGGCCTCAAATACACCCGTTCGATCTCCGATCCGAAGTTCGAAACCGGCACCGTCGAAACCGACAAAGAACTGCTGCGCAACCTGGTCGCCTACTACTGCGTCCTGGAAGGCATCTTCTTCTACTGCGGCTTCACCCAGATCCTGTCCATGGGCCGCCGCAACAAAATGACCGGCGTGGCAGAACAGTTCCAGTACATCCTGCGTGACGAGTCGATGCACCTGAACTTCGGTATCGATGTGATCAACCAGATCAAAATCGAAAACCCGCATTTGTGGGATGCCGAGATGAAAGAAGAAGCGACCCAGATGATTCTGCAGGGGACGCAACTGGAGATTGAATATGCGCGGGATACCATGCCGCGTGGGGTGTTGGGCATGAATGCGGCGATGATGGAGGATTACCTTAAGTTCATCGCTAACCGTCGCCTGTCGCAGATCGGCCTGAAAGAAGAGTACCCAGGGACGACTAACCCGTTCCCGTGGATGAGCGAGATCATGGACTTGAAGAAAGAGAAAAACTTCTTCGAAACCCGTGTGATCGAGTACCAGACTGGCGGCGCGCTGAGCTGGGATTAAAAATGTAGGAGCGGGCTTGCCCGCGATGGCGGCGGGTCAGTTAAGCATATATTGGCTGACACTCAGCTATCGCGGGCAAGCCCGCTCCCACATGGGTTAGCGGTATTTTTTAGACTTGCGTACAAACTTTATGCCCAACCAAACCATCAAAACGCCCTGCGTCGGCCTGTGCTCCACCGTTTACGGCGACCTGGTCTGCCGGGGCTGCAAGCGTTATCACCATGAAGTCATCCAGTGGAATGGCTACAACGCCGAGGAAAAACAGGCGGTGTGGCTGCGCCTGGAACAGTTGCTGGTGCAGGTGATGGCCAGCAAGCTTGAGGTGTTTGACCCGCAGCTTTTGCGCCAGCAACTTGAAACCCGCAAAATTCGCTTTATGCCACACCAGTCGCCGTACTGCTGGGCGTACCAGCTGATTGCCCGGGGCGCGCGGGTGATATCCAAGCTGGACGCGTATGGGCTGGCGCTGCTGCCGGAGTTTCGCGAGCGTCACCTGGCAGATTTGCGTGATGCGATTGACCGCGAGTTTTTCCTGCTGTCCGAGGCGCATTACGAACGCTATATCGCGCCGGGCTTTTTGAAAGAAGCCTTTGGGCCAGCACTGATCGCCACCTTCTAGACTTGCCGTCAGCTATGGACAGGCAGCGCTAACCCGAACAGCACAAAAAAACCACCGCAGACTTTATTGAATCGGCGTCCGGTTCGGGCTAACCAGGGCCTGACCCGATGTGCTGCGCTGGCCACCAGATATTCAACAACAAACTCCACCACGGCGTAAGTCAGCGCAATAGCGGCCGTCTGCGCGATGAGGCTTCGGTGTGGGTCCAGAAAAGGTGGAATGAAGGCGGTGAACAGCAGCAGCGCCTTGGGGTTTGAAATCGCCGATACCAGCCCTTGGCGAAACAGCGACCAGCTTCGCAGGCTGGTCGTAACGGCTGCCTCAAGACTCACAGGCGCCGAGCGCCACAACCCAAACCCCAGCCAGATCAGGTACAGCCCGCCAACCACCTTCAGTGCCGTGAACCAGGTGGCAGACGCCTGGATCAGTGCCCCCAAGCCTAAAGCGCAAAACGACAGCACCACGGCAAATCCGAGTACGCCGCCCGAAATCGTGAAGAGTGTTTTGCGACGCCCGTGAATGGCGCCATGGGTCAGCACTAATAACGCATTGGGCCCTGGCACTATAGCGATGCCGCAGCAGGTAACCAGGTAAAGCAACCAGGTGTCGAATGGCATGGTCAAATCCAGCAGGCAGGGGTTGAGGCGAGGATTTTGCGGGTGAACAAACCTCTTGAAAAGCGCATAATTCACGTCACAGCCATTCGATTAACGAATAGAGGTCACCTGGATGCCTGCCAGCAATTTGCAGATCGATTGGCTCAAATGCTTTGTGGCCGTGGTGGATGCCGGCTCGCTCTCTGGCGCGGCCCATGAGGTCAACCGCTCGCAGTCCGCCGTCAGCATGCAAATGAAAAAACTGGAGGCAGCGCTGGGGCGGCAGTTGTTGAGCCGTGGCCCGCGTCACCTTCAACTGACGGCGGACGGTCAGTTACTGCTGGGCTACGCCCGGCGCCTGCTCGCACTGCACGCCGAGACCCAAGCGGCCTTTCACGGTGAAGAATTGACCGGACGCATCCGCCTTGGCGTTGCGGAAGACTACGCGGCGATGTATCTCACGCCGGTGCTCAAGCGTTTTTTGCCGCGCTATTCGGGTGTGGAAATAGAACTGACTTGCGAACAGTCGGCCGCACTCATCCCGCGTGTGCGCAGCGGCGACCTTGATCTTGCACTCGTGTCGCGTGACGCCCCTCAAAGCGGCACTTTTCTGTTTAAGGAACCCATGGTATGGGTCGGTTCGCCCCAGTTCGAACTGTGGAGGCGCGATCCGCTACCTATCGCCGTCTACGAAAGTGCAAGCCTGGCCAGACGTTATGCGGTGAACTCACTGAGCCAAAAGGGACGTGAATTCAAGGTGGTTTACAACAGCTCCAGCCTTGCCGGCCAACTAGCCGCCGTTGAAGGTGGGCTGGCGATTGCCGCAATCACCCAATGTACCGTGCAGGCATCGCTTCAGGTTCTGGGCAGCGAGCACGGCTTGGGCAGGATTGAACCCATGGAGGTTTCAATCCTGCGAAGCCGGGCCTCGCGCGGGTCTGAAGCGGTTGATAGCCTGCATGCATTCATCATCAGCTCACTGAGGCAGCAGGCTTAACAGGGGTTCATGAGGTCCAGGAAGGCTCGCGCTCCGCCTGCACGCCATACCGCTCGATCGCCTGCTGACAAACCTCGGGTTCCAGACGGCCCTGCTCCACCAACGCCGTCAGCGCCGCCAGCACAATGTGATAGCGATCCACCTCAAAGAAATCACGCAACGCTGCCCGAGTATCGCTACGCCCAAAGCCGTCGGTGCCCAACACCGTGTAGCTGCTGTCCAGATACGAAGCAATCATCTGCGGCACCGCCCGTACATAGTCGGACACCGCAATCACCGGTACACCTTTAGGCAAACATGCATTTACATGACTGGAGCGCTTCATATCCTGAGGATGCAACCGATTCCAGCGCTCCACCTCTCGCGCATCCCGTGCCAGCTCGCTGAAACTGGTCACGCTGAACACCTCGCTCGCCACCTGCCAATCCTCCTCCAGTAACTGCGCGGCTGCCTGGGCCTCACGCACCAGCGTGCCGGAACCCAGCAGGCGTACCTTGGCATCCGCAGCACCTTGCAACCGATACATGCCCTTGATAATCGCCGCCTCCACGCCTGCCGGCAGCGTCGGTTGCGGGTAGTTTTCGTTCATCAGGGTCACGTAGCAGAACTCGTCCACATCGTGCTCCAGCATCTGACGCATACCGTGGTCGAGGATCACCGCGAACTCGCCGGCAAACGCCGGGTCGTAGGCGCGGCAGTTGGGCACCGTCGCGGCTGCCAAGTGGCTGCTGCCGTCCTGATGCTGCAAGCCTTCGCCGCCCAGGGTGGTGCGCCCGGCGGTGGCGCCGAGCAGGAAACCACGGGCGCGCTGGTCGGCGGCAGCCCAGATCAGGTCGCCGACGCGCTGGAAGCCGAACATCGAGTAATAGATATAGAACGGCAACATGCGCAGCCCATGCACCGAATAACTGGTGGCGGCCGCCACCCAGGAGCTGATGGCGCTGGCCTCACTGATGCCTTCTTCGAGAATTTGCCCGTCGGTGGCCTCGCGGTAGCTGAGGATCGAGCCAATGTCTTCCGGTTCGTAACGTTGCCCAACACTGGAATAGATGCCGATCTGCTTGAACAGGTTGGCCATACCGAAGGTGCGTGCTTCATCCGCAACGATTGGCACGATGCGCGGGCCGAGAGCCTTGTCCTTGAGCAGGTTGGTGAGCATGCGCACAAACGCCATGGTGGTGGACATCTCCTTACCCTCGGCTGCCGTAGCGAAACCGGCGTAACCCGCCACCGGCGGCACGCTGACGGGTGCGGCCAGCGGGCTGCGGCTTGGCACATAACCGCCGAGTTTGTGCCGACGTTGATGCAGGTAACGCAGTTCAACGCTGTCCTCGGCGGGTTTGAAAAAACTTAAGGATTCGGTCTGCGCATCCGTGAGCGGCAACTGGAAGCGATTGCGAAAAGCGAGCAGCGCGTCGCGATCGAGCTTCTTCTGCTGGTGCGTGGTCATCTTGCCCTGCCCGGCTTCGCCCATGCCGAAGCCCTTTTTGGTCTGGGCCAGGATCACCGTGGGCTGGCCTTTTACCCGGCGCGCGGCATGGTAGGCAGCGTGGATCTTGACCATATCGTGGCCACCGCGCTTGAGGCGGTCGATTTGCTCGTCGCTCATGCCCGCCACGAGGGCCGCCAGCGACGCGCTTTGGCCGAAGAAGTGCTCGCGGTTATAGGCGCCGTCTTTGGCGGCAAAGGTCTGGAATTGCCCGTCGACTGTGTTCGACAAGGTTTCCACCAGTGAACCGTCAGTGTCCTTGGCCAGCAAGGCGTCCCAGTCCGAGCCCCACACCAGCTTGATCACGTTCCAGCCGGCACCGGCAAACAAGGCTTCGAGTTCGTCGATGATGCGCCCGTTGCCGCGCACCGGACCGTCGAGGCGCTGCAGGTTGCAGTTAACCACCCAGGTCAGGTTGTCCAGGCCTTCGCGGGCAGCCAGGGTCAGGGCCGACATGCTTTCCGGCTCGTCCATTTCGCCATCGCCGAACACACCCCAGACGTGCCGGTCGGTGGTGTCCAGCAAGCCGCGATGTTGCAGATAGCGCATGAAGCGCGCCTGGAAAATCGAGCTGATCGGGCCGATGCCCATGGAGCCGGTGGGAAACTGCCAGAAGTCCGGAATCAGCCACGGGTGCGGGTAGCTGGAAAGGCCGCGTGCGCCGGCTTTTGGCCCGCCGATTTCCTGGCGGTAGTGCGCCAGGTCGTTTTCCGTCAGGCGCCCTTCCAGATAAGCACGGGCATATATACCCGGTGCGGAATGCGGCTGGTAGAACACCAGATCGCCACCGAAGGTGTCGCTGCGCGCCCGGAAGAAGTGATTGAAGCCGACTTCGAACAAGTCCGCCGCACTGGCATAACTGGCGATATGGCCACCGAGTTCGCCATACGCCTGGTTGGCGCGCACCACCATGGCCAAGGCGTTCCAGCGCACCAGCGAGGCGATGCGTTCTTCGGTGGCCAGGTCACCGGGAAACGCCGGTTGCTGCTCAACACTGATGCTGTTGATATAGGGCGTGCCGTGGCGCGGTTTCCAGTCGATGGGCGCAGCGCTGCCTTCGCGGGCCAGCAGGTCGAGGATCTGGCGCGCCCGTTCTGGCCCGGCATTGGCCACCAGCGAGGCCAGGGCGTCGCGCCACTCATCCAGTTCTTGCGGGTCTTGGGCTGTGTGATTGACTGCACTCGCGAAACCGTTCATGGGCACCTCCGGGCTTTTTTTCCAGTTTATGTCGGTGCCTGAGGATTTTTTGCCTGTTATCAAGCGCAGGTTCAAGAATTTTGAGCATGAATCACTGCCAATCATCTTTTTTGCAGCACGTTGTGCTCAAACACGACGAAGCACCGCAACTGTGTTTAAAATGCCGCCCGCTCAACGACTGACGCTCAACGATGAACCCAGACGCACTCGCTACCCTGCACGCCCATTTGCTCACCGCCCTGGCTAACCCGCCGAGTGAAACCCGGCGCCTGTTCCATGGCCGTGGCCGCTGCTGGCCGGGCCTGGAGCAACTGACGGTGGACTGGTTGCAGGGCGTGCTGCTGGTCTCGTTGTTCAAGGAACCCGAGCCTGCGCAGCTCGAAGCCCTTAAACAACTGCTGCAAACGCAGTTCAGCGCTTACACCGTCGCCTTGCAACACCGCTACCTGCCGCAAAGCACCACTGAATGGCTCGCGGGCGAAGCCGTTGACGAGCTGACCATTACCGAAGGCGGCCTGCGCTACCTGATCGACCTGGGTAAAAAACAGAACAGCGGGCTGTTCCTCGACATGCGCTACGGCCGCAACTGGGTGCGCGAACAGGCCAAGGGCCAGCGCGTGCTCAACCTGTTCGCCTACACCTGTGGTTTCTCGGTGGCCGCCATCGAAGGCGGCGCCGACCATGTCGTAAACCTGGACATGGCCCGTGGCGCCTTGAGTCGCGGGCGCGACAACCATCGCCTCAATGGTCATGACCTGAGTAACGTCAGCTTCCTGGGCCACGACCTGTTCAAATCGTGGGCCAAGGTGACGAACAGCGGCCCTTACGATCTGGTGATCATCGACCCGCCGTCGTTCCAGAAAGGCAGCTTTCTGCTGACCAAAGACTACCAACGCGTGCTGCGCCGCCTGCCGGATTTGCTCACAGCCCACGGCACGGTGTTGGCCTGCATGAACGACCCGGCCTTAGGTGAAGACTTCCTGATTGACGGCGTAACCCGCGAAGCACCGGGCCTGCGCTTTGTGCAGCGATTGGAAAACCCGCCGGAATTTCCCGATGTCGACCCGCAGAGCGGTTTGAAGGCATTGGTGTTCCGTCAGGGTTGATGCCGAAACGTCTGACCCTTGCTACGCTAAGTGATACGCCGGGGCGGTGAACCTTATACCTCCCTTCCCGGTCGATACCTGCATTCCCCGGCCAGACTCGACGGCGTTACGTCGTCGGCTGCCCTGTTTCATCTTTTGGAGAGCCGCCCGTGATATCGACCCTGCATGTAGCCAGACTCAAAGCCTGGGGCGCCCACGGCTTTACCGCCACCGGTGTGGTGCTGGCGTTCCTGGCCACCCTGGCATTGCTGGAAAACTCACCCAAGGCCTGCCTGCTGTGGCTAGGCCTGGCGCTGGTGGTCGATGGCGTGGATGGCTCGCTGGCGCGACGGGTGAATGTCAGCACGGTACTGCCCAGCTTTGATGGCTCGGTGCTGGACCTGGTGATTGACTACCTGACCTATGTGTTTATTCCGGCGTTGTTTATCTACCGCTATATCGACCTGCCGGACTTTACCCACCTGTTTACCGTGTCGGTGATCCTGGTGTCGTCGCTGTTCTGCTTCTGCAATGTGAACATGAAGAGCAAGGACAACTATTTTGTCGGCTTTCCCGCGGCCTGGAATGTGGTGGCCTTGTGCGTTTACATCATCCAGCCGGACGCCTGGGTGACCCTGGCCACAGTGATCGGCCTGGCGCTGCTGACCGTGACACCGATGAAGTTTCTACACCCCTTCCGGGTCAAGCGCTTTATGCCGATCAACATCGCCGTGACCACCATCTGGTTGCTGTGCAGCTTCTTGATGGTGGTGGACTACCCCAATACCAACCCGTGGACGTTCGGGTTGTGGTCGGTGATGTCGGCGTATTTTCTGGGGATTTGTGTGTGGCGCACGGCGTTGGAGTGGCTGGACAAACGTCACAGCTGAAGATCCAGAGCAGACGCAGAGCGTCAGAGGCGGCATTCCCACGCAGAGCGTGGGAACGATCACAGCCAGGCGGGCACGGTTTAAAGGTGGGAGCTGGCTTGCCTGCGATGGCGTCGGGTCAGTTACAGCAGTTGGGCCTGCCCTACCGCTATCGCAGGCAAGCCAGCTCCCACATTTGGATCGCGTAGAACAACAAGATACAAGTAAGATACCGGTCTTTGGCGCAGCCCTTTTCTGCGCCCTGCCAATAATAAGCCCTGCCCATGCCCTTCGAACTCAGCGTTGACCTGACCACCCTCGCCATTCTTGCCTGCGTGGCCTTTGTTGCCGGCTTTATCGACGCCATCGCCGGCGGCGGCGGCCTGCTCACCACACCGGCATTGCTCACCGCCGGCATGCCACCGCACCTGGTGCTGGGCACCAACAAGCTCAGCTCGACCTTCGGCTCCGCCACCGCCAGCTTCACCTTTTACCGGCGCAAGCTGTTCCACCCGCGCCAATGGGTACACGCCATTGTCGGCACGCTGGTCGGCGCATTGGCGGGTGCCGTGGTCGCCCACTACCTGCCCGCCGAAACCCTGAACAAAATGCTCCCGGTGATCGTGTTCGCCTGTGGTGTGTATTTGCTGTTTGGCGGCACGCCCAAGGCGCCGCTGGACGCCGACGCACCGATCAAGAAGAAATGGCAATCGACCCAAGGCTTCGGCCTGGGCTTCTACGACGGCGTGGCCGGCCCCGGCACGGGTGCGTTCTGGACGGTGAGCACGATGCTGCTGCACCCTATCGACCTGGTCAAAGCCAGCGGCGTGGCGCGCAGCATGAACTTCGTGAGCAACGCGGCGGCGCTGTCGGTGTTTATCTTCAATGGCTCGGTGGACTGGATCGTCGGCCTGGCGATGGGCGTTTCGGTAATGTGCGGCGCGTTCTTTGGCGCACGCAGCGCAATCAGCGGCGGCGCCAAATTCATTCGCCCGGTGTTTATCACCGTGGTCCTCGGCCTGACGGTGCGCCTAGCCTGGCAACACTGGTTCAGCGTGGCCTAAACGGCGCGCCAGGTAGAGGTCGATCAGGTAACGCGCGATCGAACGTGACGCCGGCAACGGCGGCAAGTCGTGAATGTTGAACCACTGCGCGTCTTCGATCTCATCAGCCTGGGGCACGATGTCACCCCCGGCGTACTCGGCATGGAAGCCCAGCATCATCGAGTGCGGGAACGGCCAGCACTGGCTGCCCATGTACTGGATGTTCTTGACCTCCACCTGCACTTCTTCGCGCACTTCACGGATCAGGCAGTCTTCGGCCGACTCCCCCGGCTCGGCGAACCCCGCCAGCGTGCTGTACACACCCGTGACAAAACGCGGCGACCGCGCCAGCAGAATCTCGTCGCCACGGGTCACCAGCACAATCATGCTCGGCGAAATGCGTGGGTAGCTGCGCAGGTCGCAGGCCTGGCAATACATCGCACGTTCGCGCGGCACCTGCACCATGGCCTGGCCGCAACTGCCACAGAACCGATGCTCCCGCGCCCAGGTGCCGATCTGCGCGGCGTAGCCCAGCACTTTGTACAGGGTGTGGTCGCCCTGCAACATAAAGCCGCGCAAACCCTGCCAACTGCAACCTGGCACCTCGGCCGCCGCGTTCAGCTCCAGCAAGTAAACAGGCTCACCGTCAAGGTGGCCGATGCCGTGTTCGGCGAACACCGACAGGTCCTGGCGCTTGAGCCATTCACGCGGGAACAGCGGCCCGTTGGTGTCATGCAAAAAGCCCTCGCGGCTGCGGGCGACGGCCCAGCCGCCAGGGGCGTCGTTGTCCAGCAGCGTTGTGGTAATCCAGCCTGGGGTCATGTCAGTCAATCCACGAATTCGGGTTTCTGCTTACTCATATGGGCCGCGATGGCCACGCGCAGGTCGTTGGATTGCAACATAGCCGAGTTCCAGGTGGCAACGTATTCCAGACCATCATTGACTGTGTGGTCACGCATATAACTGATCATGGCTTTGGTGCCGGCCACGGCAATCGGTGATTTGCTCGCGATTTCATGGGCGATTTCCATTACACCGGCCAACAGGCTGTCCTGATCGGGATACACACGATTGACCAGGCCAATGCTGCGCGCTTCTTCTGCGCCGAACGGGCGACCGGTGTAGGCCAGTTCACGCAACATGCCGTCGCCAATGATGCGTGGCAGCCGTTGCAGGGTGCCGACGTCGGCGGCCATGCCGATGTCGATTTCCTTGATCGAGAACTGCGCGCCTTCGGCGGCGTAGCGCATGTCACAGGCGCTGATCAGGTCAATGGCGCCACCAATGCAGTAACCCTGGATCGCCGCCAGCACCGGCTTGCGGCAGGTGTCGACGGCATTGAACGAGGCTTGCAGCTCGAGGATCTTGCGCCGCAGCAAGCGTGCATTGCGGCCCACGTCCTTGCCGAAGCTATTGGCCACCGAGGCCATCATCATCAGGTCGATGCCGGACGAGAAATGCTTGCCGGCGCCGCTGAGCACCACGGCGCGCACGGCGTCGGTGTCTTCGACCCATTGGAAGATGTCGATGATCTCGGTCCAGAACGCCGCGTTCATCGCGTTGATCTTTTCCGGGCGGTTGATCTGCACATGGGCAACATTGCCGGTGAGTTCGACGATGAAAGCTTGGTATTCGGACATGGCAGTGATCCCTGACTGGCGAGTAATAAGGCTCGAACTATAACAAGGGAGCATGACGGCGCATCGGCCAAAAACGGGACTGGCAAAAGTAATGAAATGTTGTGGGCGCGGGGTTTATGACCTGCCGATACATTTCACCCAGGCACCGCACTTTATCGGCTATACACTCAGGGCCATTGCCTGGAGCCCGCTATGCCGTCCACCTTTCGTTCATCATTGATTCTGGCCCTGGTGGTCGTGCTGACCGGCATTGGCGCCGGGCTGGGCGGGATGCTGCTGGCGTTACTGCTGCATGGCATCCAGCACCTGGCCTACGGTTACAGCCTCGACAGCCTGGTCAGCCACGAAACCTTTTTGTGGGGCGTCACCGCTGCCGCACCGGAGCGCCGTCTGCTGGTGTTGGTGGTGTGCGGCCTGGTCGCCGGGCTGGGCTGGTGGACGATTTATCGCTATGGTCGCCCGCTGGTGAGCATCAAACAGGCCGTGTCTGAAAAGATGCCGATCATGCCGCCCAAGACCACCCTCGCCCACGCCGTGCTGCAGATCATCACCGTGGCGCTTGGCTCGCCATTGGGCCGTGAAGTGGCGCCGCGTGAAGTCGGCGCGCTGGCCGCGACCTGGCTGTCACAACGCGCGCGCCTGGAACCGCACATGCACCGTTTGATCGTGGCCTGCGGTGCCGGTGCCGGGTTGGCGGCGGTGTATAACGTGCCCTTGGGCGGCGCTGTCTTTGTGCTGGAAGTGCTGGTGGGCGCCTTCAGCTGGCCGGCGGCGGTGATTGCGCTGGCGACCTCGGCGATTGGCGCTTCGGTGGCGTGGATCGGGCTGGGTGCGGAATCGCAATATGCAGTGCCGCATTTTGTGTTGAGCCCGTTGCTGATCACTTGGGCGGTAGTGTGCGGGCCGGTGTTTGGTGTGGCCGCTTATGGGTTCAGCCGTTTTACCGGCGCCGCCAGGGCCAACGCCGCGCGCGGCTGGCGCCTGCCAGTCATGTCGCTGATCAACTTCACGATTATCGGCGGGCTGGCGATGCTGCTGCCGCAGATACTGGGCAATGGCAAAGGCCCGGCGCAACTGGGCTTCGACAATGAGCTGACGATAGGCCTGGCCGCCATCCTGCTGCTGGTCAAGGTGCTGATCACTGCGAGCAGCCTGCGCGCGGGCGCCGAGGGTGGCCTGCTGACGCCGGGCTTGGCCAATGGCGCGCTGCTGGCGATTCTGCTCGGCGGTGCCTGGAGCCTGGTGTGGCCCGGGGTGCCGCTCGGCGCGTTTGCGATTATCGGCGCGGCGGCGTTTTTGGCCTCCAGCATGAGCATGCCGCTGACCGCAATTGTGCTGGTGGCCGAATTTACGCGCATCGAGCATGACTTTCTGGTGCCGATCATTCTGGCGGTGGTGGGTTCGATGTGCGTGAGCAAGCTGTGTCAGCGCTGGGAAATAAGTGGAAAAAAGCCCGCCCAAGCGCCATCCTCTGCGCTTTAAGCCGCCCACTTCGCGGCGCTCGACGTTTAAAGGATATGCCCATGCTCGCCCAACCCCTCACCCCTGCCGATTTCGACTTCATCGACGAAACGTTGTTGAAATACGGCGACGATCATTCGGTGCTGAACCTGGCTGAACTCGACGGCTACTTCACCGCGCTGGTCTCCAGCCCGGCACAGGTGGACGTGGGTGAGTGGTTCCCGGCGATCTGGGGTGGGCAGAACCCGGCCTGGGAAAACGTCGAAGAAGCCCAGCGCTTCCTCGAGCTGTGCGTGCACCATATGAATACGCTGGCGGCGCAATTGGCCACCGATGCGCAAGGCTTCGAGGCGCGCTTCGATGACACCGAGCACCAAGGTCAAACCGTCACGCTTGCCGAGGAATGGTGCTTTGGTTATATCCGTGGCGCCGCGATTGGCAAATGGCCAGAACTGCCGGCCGAACAGGCGGCGCTGCTGGAGAAGATTTCCTGGTGCGCCGAGCAGGACAACTTCGAACTACCGGCCGACCTGGATGTAAACGCCCACCAGCAGCGGGTTCGAGCCATCGAACCCGCCGCGCGGGCGCTGCATGACTACTGGTTGGCCCAGCGGTAACAGCGCTTATTTGAAGTCCAGGTCAAACGCCTGGTAGAACGCGTTGCCGGTGTTGGCCACGATCCACATCAACACCACCACATGCCGGCCTTTCTTGCCCTTGGGCAGCGTGACCTGGTGTTCGACCTTGGCCTTCATTTCATCGGCGTGCTGGTAGTACGGCACCTGGGTGTAGAAGTCTTCGAAAAACGGCTTGGCCTCAAGTTGCGCACGGCTGATGCGTTGCTTGGGGTCCCAGCCATCCTTGGTGATCAGCCAGCGATAACCACGGGTGACGTGGGCGGCGGTGTACTCCCACTGCACCTTGAACACCTGGCCAGCCTCGACATTCAGCAACGGCCAAGTGAAGGGGCTATTGAGCTTTTTGCTCATCTCCTCGTCGGTGAAGTTGATGCAATCGCGGTCGTCGGTTTTGCCGCCGCTCAAGATATGCCCGTCGCCAGGCGGTGTGACGCTTTGATCATCGGTTTCATAAGGTGCCGGGAATGGCCCGGCGGCGAGCGATGGGAAGTTTTTACCGCCTTCCATCTCGTTGACTTGCCAGTTGCCGAGCAGCCCACGCTCCACCGCCACTGAACCACGGCTGGCCGGGGTCACCACGCGACCGTGACGAAGTTGGGTCTGGGGTTTGTTCATTTCATTCACTCCTTGATTGAATGTGCCCCGTCATGGGGCACGCCTTGAACTTACCTTGGCGGGCTTTATTGTCCAGTCGCCACTTCTCTCGGAAAGATCTCACGTCGCCCTCGTTTCGCTAAGTGAGCGCCGTTGTCCTGCATCAGATTTGCTGCTTGTCCTACGCCCGCAGGAGTAGTTCGACTACAGGAGCAGTCCATTCCCCGGACAAGTCGGCGACCGCCTCGAAATACGCGCCCTACCACGATCCCTGCTCGACAAGGGTGGCGTGTTTAGCTGATTATTCGGGTCCGCCCGTCGGCCACTCCCTACCGCCTTGCCTTGATCAGGAGCCTTGTACCTTGAGTTCGCAGAAAACCGTGACCGTTACACCGCCCAATTTCGCCCTGAACGGCAAGGTCGCGCCCCCCGGCTCCAAATCCATTACCAACCGCGCCCTGCTGCTGGCCGCCCTGGCCAAGGGCACCAGCCGCTTGAGCGGCGCACTGAAAAGCGATGACACCCGCCACATGTCGGTGGCCTTGCGCCAGATGGGCGTGAGCATCGATGAACCGGACGACACCACCTTCGTTGTGACCGGCTCCGGCAAGTTGCAATTGCCGTCGCAGCCGCTGTTCCTCGGCAATGCCGGCACCGCGATGCGTTTTCTGACTGCCGCCGTGGCGACCGTCGAAGGCACCGTGGTGCTCGACGGCGACGACTACATGCAAAAACGCCCGATCGGCCCGCTGCTGGCCACCCTCGGCCAGAACGGCATCCGCGTCGACAGCCCGACCGGCTGCCCGCCGGTGACCGTACACGGCGTGGGCAAGGTGCAGGCCAAGCGTTTTGAGATTGATGGCGGCTTGTCCAGCCAGTACGTGTCAGCCCTGTTGATGCTCGCCGCCTGCGGCCAGGCGCCAATTGAAGTGGCGTTGACCGGCAAGGACATCGGCGCCCGTGGTTATGTCGACCTGACCCTGGACTGCATGCGGGCGTTCGGTGCGCAGGTCGAGGTGGTCGACGACAGCACCTGGCGCGTAGCCCCCACCGGCTACAGCGCCCATGACTACCTGATCGAACCCGACGCCTCCGCCGCCACTTACCTGTGGGCCGCCGAAGTGTTGACCGGCGGGCGCATCGACATCGGCGTGGCCGCGCAGCACTTCACCCAGCCGGACGCCAAGGCCCAGGCCGTGATCGCGCAGTTCCCGAACATGCAAGCCACGGTAGTCGGCTCGCAGATGCAGGACGCAATCCCGACCCTGGCCGTGCTGGCTGCGTTCAACAACACCCCGGTGCGCTTCACTGAACTGGCCAACCTGCGCGTCAAGGAATGTGACCGTGTACAGGCGCTGCACGACGGCCTCAACGAGATTCGTCCAGGCTTGGCGACCATCGAGGGCGACGACCTGCTGGTGGCCAGCGACCCGGCGCTGGCCGGCACCTCTTGCAATGCGCTGATCGACACCCACGCCGACCATCGCATCGCGATGTGTTTTGCCCTGGCCGGGCTGAAGGTGGCGGGAATCCGCATTCAAGACCCGGACTGCGTGGCCAAGACCTACCCTGAATACTGGAAGGCCTTGGGCAGCCTTGGGGTAACGCTCAGCTACTGAGCCAGCACGTCGGCGTAGGGAGGGAATGCACATGTCAATTCGCCAACCCTGCCCACCCGGCGTCTGCGCTTGCGACCGCGAACAGCTGTTGCAAGCGCCCGGCGCCGACCTGCGCATTCTCAGCCTGACGCGTCAGGAAGAAAAAAAGCTGGTCGAGCGCCTGGAAAACCTCCAGAGCCTGCAAGACCTGGAACACATGCAACAGAAGATGTTCGAGCTATTGGGCATCCGCGTGCAGGTAGCGCCGGGGCACACCGAGGTCAAGAGCATGCGCGGCATTCAGATCAACATCGATGAGCAGCCCGGCCTGTGCCGCAAAACCCGCCAGGCGATTCCGGCAGCGATTCGCCGTGGCATGGAGAAGCGCCCGGAAATCGCCTACCGCCTGTTGGATGCTCACGATCTGTTTCGCGAAGGCTGACTAACCAGCCACCGTTTCGTGTGCAAACAAGCCCTGCCCTATGGCTTTCGCGGTGTGCAAGTGCGCCTGCGCAGCGCCGCTTTCCGAATCCAGCAGCAGCTTTGACGTCACCACCTGCGCCCCACAGTAATCAAAAATCCCGTAGTCGATTTGCGTGCGCATGGCCTTGGCATAACCGTGCCGATCAAACGCGCTTTCATCTGCCGCACCCAACGCCAGCAGGTGCACCTGCAAGTGCCGCAGTTTTTTCACCACCGGCGTATCGGGGCCGTAATCAATCGCCCAGCCGTTGACGAACACGCGGTCAACCCAACCTTTGAGCAGCCCCGGCAGGGACCACCAATAAATCGGAAACGCCAGCACCAATGCATCGGCGCGGTCGATGCGCGCCTGCTCGGCGAGCACATCGGCGGGCGGCTCAGCGCGAGTGCGGTGTACGAGGTGGTCAGCGGCGGTATAGCGCGGGTCGAAGCCTTCGGCGGCGAGGTCGGCAACCTCATAAGTGTGGCCGCCCGCCGTGAGCCCGGCCGCCACTTGCGCGGCGAGGCTATGGGTGAGGGATTGCGGGTCGTGATGGGCTACAACGATCAGTGCGTGCATGACATTGACTCCATTTCAAGCTAGGCTGGGCGCTAGCTACTTTTAGTAGGTTACGCACTTTAAGTTACTTTTGGTATATAAGCATGTCAAGCGCTGAATCCCCTGCCCCACGCCGCCGCCTGTCCCGCGAGGATCGCCTGCGCCAATTGCTCGACATGGCCTGGCAACTGGTGCGCGAAGAAGGCACCGAAGCCCTGACCCTGGGCCGCCTGGCCGAGCTGGCGGGCGTCACCAAGCCGGTGGTCTACGACCATTTCGTCACCCGCGCCGGCCTGCTGGCCGCACTGTATGAAGACTTCGATAGCCGCCAGAACCAGGTGTTTGCCGATGCGCTGGACACCAGCACCGCGACCCTGCAGGAGCAAGCCTGGGTCATCGCGTCGTGCTACGTCGATTGCGTGTTGTTGCAAGGGCGGGAAATTCCGGGGGTGATTGCCGCCTTGAGCAGCTCGCCGGAACTGGAAACGCTGAAGCGCAAATACGAGGCGATCTTCCTGCAAAAGTGCCGCGACGCACTGGCGCCGTTCGCGCCCAACGGCACTGTTTCCCAGGCAGGCTTACGCGCCATGCTGGGTGCCGCCGAGGCCTTGTCCCAGGCGGCCGCCAGTGGTGAGATCAGCCGTGAGGAGGCGCAGCAGGAGTTGGTGGCGACGATTCTGGCGATGGTCAATCGCGGCTGCGTTTAACTAATTCTTCGCGCACAAGGAATCAAGCGCCGCGACACCCCGTGAAAGCGTAGCCCTCACAGGGTGTTGGGGGTGACCATCTCATTAACCCGTATCTGACGATACGGGCCTCTGTGCAATCAGAACGAGATCTTCTTGCTGCCGACGCCAGGCAGCAGATCACTGCCGCCCCTACGCGCCGTCAACATTTGGCTGTGCGCGCTGAGGTCCTTGGCAGACTGCTCATTGACCTCAGGCTTTTGCGCCGGATCGAATTGTTTTGCATCGCTCATTTCCAGGCTCTTCGGCCTGCCCATCATCTGAGACATCTCAAAATTGCCGTGTACAGATTTAGCGTTGAAGCCGCCAATGTGCATAGATAGAACTCCAATTCAGGTAGAAAGACTGCTGCAACTGCGTTGATCAGCGAGCCTTCTGTGGCGACAATTCCTTATTGAGTTCCAGGCTTTTCACACACGGCACTAGTTTAGAAATAAAATCATGGCCGCCATGGGTAGCGGCCTGATGTAATGCAACCAAACATTACAGCCCTATGTATAAATAAGTATCTTTAGAAATCAACGGCGAAGCGCAACGTAGGAAATGCCGATCAGAACTATCTGATACACCTCTGTAAAAACACACCAAAAACCTATGAAAAACACTATTATTCAAAAAACAGAATTGACAATCACCAGTAGGCACACATACGATTTAAACGCGTCACAAACCTTTGGAGACAACAACCCTGAGATGATATATACAATTACAGAGCCGACACTATCTTAATGCGTCAAGAGTCGGCATAACATAACCCCCCTAAACCTTAATGGACGCAGCCTCATAAATAGATTAAGCAACCTGTATCGCTTCGCGAGCGAGCACGACCTCGATAGCTTCGTAATTGAAGACAAACTTTTCTGAACTCAGATAGACATCATGAAAACGTCAAGTAAGCTTATTTGTGTGCAAGCGCTTTCCAGCCTCTCACTATGGCTTGATATTTTTTTGATTTTCGCGGTCCCCGTCTATTTGTGGCATGCCTCGCCTTCGTCGATAGCGCTCCTGGCTTTTTGCCTAGGTGCCCCCATGTTGTTTCTAGGCCCTATTGTCGGAACGCTGATAGATCGACATGACGCAAGGAAAACACTGGCATTTGGGGCTTTAGTCCGCACACTGTCTACTTTAGCCCTCGCAGTCTCTCCAGATCTTAAGATTTTTTTGCTTTTCGTTATCTTGAAAGGCGTATCAAACTTATTCTACTTCCCCTCAATAACCATTATGGTTCGGCAACTGATAGTTGCTGATGAGCGCAAATCTTTTTTTAGCTACATCAGTGTATTTGACCAATCCACAAAAATTCTTGCGCCGTTACTAGCAGGTATATTGACGATAATATTATCACCAAAGGACTTATTCTTTTTATCAGCCGCTGCCGTTCTTTTGACCTTTCCACTCCTGAGGACTATCTGCAGGGTCTTCCAACCGAAAATCATCGACGCCTCCACGAACCCCCTTCCACTCTATCGTGACATAGCAAGAGGAATTGCAATATTCAATACCTTACCCTTTCAGCTACGCATCGGCTTTTTGTACTCCCTACTCACTTCACTTGCTTTAGGAATCTACGACCCGCATTTGGCATCCTTCTTAGCCTACGAAGGTTTACCTTCAGTTAATTTCTCAGTCATCGTCTCCGCAACAGCGGCTGGCGCGATAGGCGCCGCACTGCTGGTAAAATTCAAGTTCAGCCATATCGATGAACTGCTACTCCGGACACATGCACTGGTTGTTTTCTCCGCCGCATTAATCCTGACCGCGACCTTAGTATTTTTCCAAGTACCTGGAAGAGCCTATATCTATCCACTGGCTTGGTTTCTTAATGGCTTCGGCTATGAAACACTAATAATATCCTCAAATATAATCCTTCAACAATTATGCCCTCCTGACACTATCGGAAGGGTATCCATGTCTTTCAGAAGCGTCCAAATTTTATGCGTTATAATCGGACCTTCTTTAGGAACACTAATAATAATCGCAGGTGGTCGCCCAGCCCCCTTTATTGTGTCAGCCGGCATAGCATTTTTAACTGCTTCGGTGTCGATTGCCGTCTATTTATATGTGTGCAGAAAACAAGCACATACCCCGGTTAATTAGTACGATCATTCCGATTTTCTGCACCCAATAAAAAACCTCCCAAGAGAGTTTTTTTGAATTCAGTCCCGATACTCACTTACAAACAACCGCACCTTGCGCCCCAATTGATCCAAGTGCCGATCCCGCTGCTTCTCGGCATCAACCATCGCGCGCTTGCCGTGTTTTTGCAGCAAGTACGTATGAATCTGTCGCACCTCCAGCGAGCTGTAGATCGCAACCACGTCCAGCACGCCCATCAAGCCATCGGTGCCGTAATCGCGGGTGTTCATCAACACTTGGGTGCCGCGTGCGCCACGCACCTGAAAGCCCAGCGCTTGGAACGCCGGCACTTTTTCCACTGAGCAGGCCAGTTCTGCGTGGGGATAAAGCGCCAGCACCTCGCCAAGCATGGCGCGGGCCACGCCCTGGCGCCGGTGCCCGGCCTGCACCGCCATGAAGGCGATGCCACAGGCGTGCGGGTCGTCCTTGACAGGCAAGTACAGGCAAAAGCCGATCACCTGTTCTTCTTGCATCGCCACCACCAGTTCAACCGCGATGCCCTTGGCGCCATTCAGCGCTTCAAGGTACAGGTGCACCTCAAAGCCGACGGCATATTGATAGATGTTGTAGAGCAGGTTGCTCGGCGGCAACGCCACACTGCTGATGTCGGTGAGGTTGTCCACCACCATCTGCAGGATCTGGCTGTTGATCGGCTCGGGGCACGCGGTGGTGTAGCGGGT
The DNA here is from genome assembly GCF_014268205.2 of Pseudomonas sp. OE 28.3. NCBI lineage: Bacteria > Pseudomonadati > Pseudomonadota > Gammaproteobacteria > Pseudomonadales > Pseudomonadaceae > Pseudomonas > Pseudomonas sp. OE 28.3. The sequence goes on along the minus strand of NZ_CP077082.1, from coordinate 3,126,631 downwards.
AAGGCTGAACATGCAAATTCCTGGGTTTAGCGTCAAGGCAGCGGTGATTGTACCTGCTGCCCGCACACCTGGCGCAAACAGCCGCGCAACCAGCGGTGGGCCACATCGGCATCCAGGCGTGGGTGCCAGAGCATGGCCACGGTGAACGGCGGCACGACTATCGGCAGCGCGAAGCTGTACAGCCCGTCGCGCTGATGGGCGGTGTAGCGTTCGGGCACGCTGGCGATCAGGTCGGTGTCGCGGGCCAGGGCGATGGCGGTGGCAAAGCCGGCGACGATGGTGCTGATCTCCCGCGTCAGGCCCAGCGCTTGCAGGGCGTCGTCGACTTGGCCACGGTCCAGCCCACGGCGTGACACGTAGACATGCTGGCCCTGGGCAAAGCGCTCGGCGCTGACTTCACCCTGGCTCAGCGCATGGCCGCTGCGGACCACACCGATCAGTCGGTCACGGAACAGCGCCTGGGTCAGCAGTTCGGGACTGGCGCTGGCGTCGACCACGCCAATCGACAGGTCAATACTGCCCTCGCGCAGCAGCGCCGAGTCCTTGTCGCTCTTGTCGACGAAACGCAGGCGCACGCCCGGCGCTTCCTGGGCGATACGCGCGAGCAACGCCGGGCCGAGGTTTTCGACAAACTCCTCGCTCGAGCGCAGCGTGAACGTGCGTACCACCTGGCCCATGTCCAAGGTTTGCGCAGGGCGCAGCACCGCCTGGGCCTCCTGCACCAAACGGCTGACCTGTTCACGCAGTTCGACCGCCCGCGGGGTCGGCACCAGCCCGCGCCCGGCGCGCACCAGCAAGGGGTCACCGGTGGTTTCACGCAGGCGTGCCAGCGCGCGGCTCATGGCCGAAGGGCTCAGGCGCAGGCGCCTGGCGGCAGCGGCGACACTGCCCTCGCTAAGCAACGTATCCAGGGTAATGAGCAAATTCAGGTCGGGCATACGTGTTCCTTATCAGGCGTTTGATGCAGGTATTAGCTGCAACCCATGCGTCTTCCGCCATATTAGGCCACGCCGTAGAGTTGTGTCAGTTGCCTTCACTCAAGGAATCATCCATGCACAACTCTTCACGCGCCGCGCTCGTCAGTCTGTCGCTATCCATGTTGCTGGCCGCTTTGGGCACCAGCATCGCCAATGTCGGCCTGCCCAGCCTGGCCCAGGCATTTGATGCATCCTTTCATGCCGTGCAGTGGGTGGTGCTCGCCTACCTGCTGGCGATCACGGCGGTGATTGTCGGCGCCGGTCGCCTGGGCGATCGTTGGGGGCGCCGACGCGTATTGCTCGCCGGCTTGCTGCTGTTCGCCGTGGCGTGTGCACTGTGCGCGGCAGCACCTTCGCTTAAATGGCTGATTGCCGCGCGCGCCCTGCAAGGCCTGGGGGCGGCGAGCATGATGGCGATGACCCTCGGGATGGTGGGCGACACGGTCACCAAGGCGCGTACCGGGCAGGTGATGGGTTTGCTCGGAACGATGTCAGCAGTCGGCACCGCCATGGGCCCCAGTGTCGGCGGCGTGTTGCTGAGCCTGTGGGGCTGGCGCGCGTTGTTCGCGGTCGGCGTACCCTTGGGCCTGTTGGCCGCCGCCCTCGCCTTTTATTACTTACCGGCAGACCGCCAGGCCGGCGCCCGCGAATCGGCAGGTGCTTTCTGGCAGCCTTTGCAAGACCCGTCGCTGCGGGCCGGGTTGGCGATGAGCGCGCTGGTGGCGGCAGTGATCATGGCCACGTTCGTGGTCGGGCCGTTTTACCTCTCCCGTGGCCTGGGGCTCGACCCCGCCTGGATGGGCCTGGCCATGGCCCTCGGCCCCTGTGTTGCGGCGCTGACCGGTCTGCCGGCGGGCCGCCTCACCGATCGCCTGGGTAGCCATCGCATGACCCTCGCGGGCTTGGGGGTGATGGCCCTGGGTGCCCTGTCGCTTTCGTTGACCGCGGGACTGCTCGCTTACCTCGGCGCCCTGATCCTGCTCACAACAGGCTACAGCCTGTTTCAAGCCGCCAATAACACCGCGGTGATGAGCGATGTCGCGCCGACACGCCGAGGAACCGTCTCTGGCCTGCTGAACCTGTCGCGCAACCTGGGACTGATTTTCGGTGCCTGGGCCCTGGGCGCGGTATTTGCCTGGGCCAGCCCCGATGTGGCCCACGCAGCGCCGCCCAGTGTTGCCAATGGCTTGCATGTGACCTTCGCCATGGCGTTGGTCTTGATCGTCACCGCCAGCACGTTTGCCTGGGGGCGCAACCGCGCCACGATCTGCCCGCAGAACACCCGTTGAGGCAAAAAAACAAAAAAGGCGTTGCCCCAAACCGGGTTACTTCGCGCATCATGGGCACTTTCAAGCTCAAGGGTAACGTCCATGCGCGTGCTGTCATTGATGATGGGTCTGACGACGCTGGCCGCCAATGTGGTGTTCTGCGCCAGCGCGATGGCGAATGAAGAAAGTCAGTTAGTGCAACAGATCAACGAATACCGCAGCCACGTACAACGCTGCGGCAACCAGGGTTCCCAGGAACTGCCACCGTTGGCCAGCGATACGCGGCTGGTGCTGCCGGCCACCAATGTCGGCGACTTGCAGCAGGCGCTCGCGCGGGCCGCGTACCCGATGGTGAATGTGCAGGCCATCAGCCTCTCCGGCCCCAAAGACGCCGAGGCGGCGATGAAGGCCGTGCGCGAAAGCTTCTGCCGCGTGGTGCTGGACCCGCAATTTGTCGATATTGGCGTGAGCAACAGCGGCCAGGACTGGCGCATCGTGCTGGCACGCCCGCTGCTCACCAGCGGCCTTGGCGACTGGCAGACCGAGGGCAAAAAACTTCTCGATCTGGTCAACACCGCCCGTCAACAACCACGCCAATGCGGCACCCAGGCGTTTAGCGCGACCACGCCGCTGTCGTGGAATGACGACTTGGCCAGCGCCGCCAACAGCCATTCGCGCAACATGGCTAATGGCAATTTCTTCGACCACCTGGATCATGACGGCCGCACGCCTGGCGATCGTGCGGAACTGGCCGGGTACATCGCAAAAAACATCGGCGAAAACATCGCCGCCGGCCTCGACAACCCGCGCAAGGTCGTGGACGGCTGGCTCGCCAGCCCCGGGCATTGCGCCAACCTGATGAACCCGCAATTTCGTGAATTGGGCGCGGCTTACGCCATGGACCCCAAGAGTGATGCCGGCATTTATTGGACGGGGGTTCTCGGCGCGCAATAGGCGTCTTAGGCCCGACTGCAGGCCTATTCATTTGTATAGAACATCAAATTGCTATCACCTGAATAATCGTGCTGAACTGGCAGCATTCATTCCGGTCTGTTGCTTGTTAGCCTGACCGCTTCAGGCCCTCGACAGACCGTGGTAAACAAGGTGTTTTCGCAATGATGAATTGGCTGCAAAGCAGCAGCGAAATGGCTGAGCGGGTTCGCCAGCATGACTGGGCGAACACGCCACTAGGCCCGCTGGAGCAGTGGCCCGACGTGCTCAAGACCACCGTAGCGCTGTGCTTCGCATCGAGCTTTCCCCAGGCGATTGTCTGGGGGCCGCAGTTGATCACACTCTACAACGATGCATTCATTCCGATCCTGGGCACCAAGCCCGACCCGTTGGGGCGCCCGTTCAACGAGGTGTGGCATGAGGTGTGGGCGGATATCAGCCCCATCGCCGATGCCGCCTTCCAAGGCCATGCCACCTACATCGAAAATTTCCCCCTGGTGATTGAACGCGGCCCGACGCGGGAACAGGCGTACTTCACCTTTTGTTATAGCCCGATTCGCGACCCCGAGGGCAAGGTAGTCGGCATTCTCGACACCGTGTCGGAAACCACCACCACAGTATTCCTCGCCCGTCGCCTGGCGGTATTGGAAGCCATCAGCCACACGGTGGCCAATGCGGCAGATGCCGAAACCATTCTGAGCAGCACCACTCAATTGGTCGCCGAACATCTGCAGGTGAGTAACTGCGCCTACGCCGATATGGACGCCGATGAAGACGGCTTCACCATCCGTGACAATTGGACAGCCCCCGGTTCGCCCAGCATTATCGGCTGCTACAGCCTGGCGGCTTTCGGTGAAACGGCCGTCAACTGCCTGCGGGCCGGTGAGCCACTGGTGATCCATGACAACCTGCGCGAGCTGCCACCAGAAGAGTCAGCGTCCTTTCAGGCATTGGGCGTCAGCGCCACGATCTGCATGCCACTCATCAAAAATGGTCGGCTGACGGCCTTGATGGCGGTACACGATAAAGTCCCACGGCTGTGGTCGAGCTACGACCTGGCTTTGCTGCGCGAAGTCACCGAGCGCTCCTGGGCGCATATCGAGCGCGTGCGCGCCGATGCCCATGTGCGTGAAGGGCTGGCAGCCTTTGCCGAACTCAACACCACCCTGGAGCAGCGCGTCGAAGAACGCACCCTGGCGCTGGCCCAGGCCGAAGCCGCTCTGCGCCAGTCGCAGAAACTCGAAGCCATCGGCCAGTTGACGGGTGGCGTGGCCCATGACTTCAACAACCTGCTGACCATCATCCGCTCCTCGGTGGATTTTCTACGCCAGCCGGGGTTGTCCGAAGAGCGCCGCCAACGCTACATGAGCGCGGTGTCCGACACTGTCGAGCGGGCCAGCAAACTCACCAGCCAACTGCTCGCCTTTGCCCGCCGCCAACCGCTGAACCCGGAAGTTTTCGATGTGAGCCTGCGGGTCAAGAACATCGGCGAGATGCTCGAAAGCCTCACCGGTGCGCGTATCCGCGTGCAGTTGGAGTTGCCGCAGCGACCGTGCCATGTGCGCGTCGACTCCAGCCAATTTGAAACCGCCCTGATCAATATCGCGCTCAATGCCCGCGATGCCATGGAAGGTCAAGGCACCCTGACCCTGCGCGTCGCCCACATTGCCAGACTGCCGCGTATCCGTGGCGATGCCGAATCAAACCAGCCTTTTGTGAGCATTGCCTTGGCCGATACCGGCAGCGGCATTGCCGTTGACACCGTCGAGCGCATTTTCGAACCCTTCTTTACCACCAAGGCGGTGGGCAAAGGTACCGGGCTTGGCTTGTCCCAGGTGTTCGGGTTTGCCAAACAGTCCGGTGGCAACGTCGACGTCACCAGCAACCTCGGCCAGGGCAGCGTGTTTACCCTGTATCTACCCGAGGCCGAGCCTGTGGCGGTGCAGGCCTGCCCGGTCCAGGAAGATCAGAGCCAGGTGCCCGCCACTGCGGCGCGCCACATCCTGATAGTCGAAGACAACCTCGAGGTCGGCCGCTTTGCCAACCAGATCCTGCAGGACCTGGGTTACCGCACCACCTGGGCCACCCATGCCGAGCAGGCACTGGCACTGGCCGGCCCGGACGGCATGGCGTTTGACGCGATTTTCTCGGATGTGGTGATGCCAGGCATGACCGGCGTGGCCATGAGCAAACTGCTGCGCCAGCGCCGCCCCGACTTGCCGGTGGTGCTCACGTCAGGCTACAGCGAAGAACTGGCCGACAGCGGTTATGAAGGCTTCGAATTCCTCCCCAAGCCCTACTCCGCCGACCAAGTGGCGCGGGCATTGGCCAGGTCGATGCTCAAGGAGTGAGGCGCTACTGCGCGACGGCCACCTGATTACGCCCCATAGCCTTGGCGCGGTACAGCGCTTTGTCGGCGTTGTTCATCAGGCTGTGCAAGTCCTGATCAAGGCTGCGGGTAGTGGCCACACCGAGGCTGGCGGTCAAGCCCTTCACCGGTTCACAGGTCAGGCCCGAAATCGCCTGGACTAGTTGCTCGGCGATGCCTCGCGCGGTTTCCAGTGAGGTGTTGGGCAGCAACACCGCGAATTCTTCACCACCGAGCCGACCATAAACATCGGCCTGGCGAAACGACGTGCTGATCACCCCGCCAATCTGGCGCAACACCTGGTCGCCGGCCTGATGGCCGTAGGTGTCGTTGATGTCCTTAAAATGGTCCATGTCCATCATCAACGCGCTCAGCGGCTGCTGGTGGTGGTGGCAATGCGCGTACAGCAGGTGGGCCTGTTCGAAAAACGCGCGACGGTTCATCAGCCCGGTGAGCTCGTCGGTCTGGGCGGCACGCGTGGAGATATGGTGAGCACGTTCCATCTGTCGGGTCAGTCGGAAGGCTTTTTCCAGCGCATCCGAGAGCTTGCGCGTGGCACTGACCACAAAGGTCGAGAACACCAGCACCGCAATCGCCACACCTACTTGCATCGGCGCCGGCTGGAACAGCAACCACAGGGTGCACGGCAACAGCACCAGCGCCATGGAGCCCAGGGTCATATAGCGATAGGCCGAATAACAGGAAACCGCGCTCACTGACATGCCCACGGTAAACAGCATGACCAGCACCTGGGAAACACGATCATCCGTCGGCATCACGGCCAGGGCGCCGAGGCCCCAGGTGCCGGCTGACAGCATCAGCGTGACCCAATAGCGGCGTTCCCAGCGCCGGGGCGTGCGCTCGCTGTAGGGGCAGCGAAACCAGTCGGTGAACAGTTTGACGCGCACCAGCGATGTCACCGCCAGCAACCCCAGCCAGACCAGCATGACCTTGTGGTCAAACCGGCCCCAGCACAGCCAGCAGAGCATGACAGCGCCCAGGTAGCTGCCGAAAATAGCCGAGAACGATTGGCGAAACAGCTGGTGCAAACGGTCGGTTCGCACCTGCTGTTCGATGAGTTCATCCGGGTCTTGCCCACGCCCAAGGCCGTTCATGAAATGCGCCTGCTTCGACTGCCACGACAAAGGCGCCATTGTGGCACCCTGCCAGTAGTGCGGACAACAGAATCCACCACACTAGAGCCGTTACAGCGCTTGCGGGCGAAGAATCAACACGCCCAAAGGCGGCAGATTCAGCGACAGCGACACCGGCTGCCCATGGCGCGGCTCCTCTTGGGTGAGCACTTCGCCGCCGTTGCCATAATTGGAGCCGGCATAAGTGTCGGCATCACTGTTGATCACCTCGCTCCAGCGCCCGGCAAACGGTACGCCGACCGCGTAGCCCTCACGCGGCACCGGGGTGAAGTTGGCCACCACCAGCACCGGTTTGCCGTCCTTGCTCCAGCGTAGCCAGGCATAGACACTGTTGATCGCATCGTCGCCAATCAACCACTGGAACCCTTGGGGCGCATCGTCCTGCTCATGCAGCGCCGGTTCCTCGCGGTACAGGCGGTTAAGGTCACCGACCAGTTTCTGCACGCCTCGGTGTTCGGGGTATTGCAGCAAGTACCAATCCAACTGCTGATCGTGGTTCCACTCGCGCCACTGGCCGAATTCGCAGCCCATAAACAGCAGCTTCTTGCCGGGGTGCATCCACATAAAGCTCAGGTAGGCGCGCAGGTTGGCGAATTTCTGCCAGCGATCGCCGGGCATCTTGTCGATCAGTGAGTGCTTGCCGTGCACCACTTCATCGTGGGAGATCGGCAGGATAAAGCGTTCGGACCACGCATACACCAGGCCGAAACTCAGCTCATTGTGATGATGGGCGCGGTACACCGGGTCTTGCTGGATGTAGTGCAGCGAATCGTGCATCCAGCCCATGTTCCATTTGTAGTTAAAACCCAGGCCGCCCTGCTGCGTGCTCTGGCTGACGCCCGGCCAGGCTGTGGACTCTTCGGCAATCACCAGCGCGCCCGGCGCTTCCAGCGCGACCACATCATTGAGATGGCGCAGGAAGTCGATGGCCTCCAGGTTTTCGCGGCCGCCATGGCGGTTAGGCACCCACTCACCGGCTTTGCGCGAATAATCGCGATACAGCATTGAGGCCACGGCATCTACGCGCAAACCGTCGATGTGGAAGTGCTTGAGCCAATGCAACGCCGAAGCGAGCATAAAGCCGTGCACTTCAGTACGGCCCAGGTTGTAGATCAGCGTGTCCCAGTCCTGGTGGAAGCCTTCCAGCGGGTTGGCGTATTCGTACAAGGCCGTGCCGTCGAACTGGGCCAGGCCGTGGGTATCGGTGGGGAAATGCGCCGGCACCCAGTCCAGAATCACACCGATGTCGGCCTGGTGCAGGGCGTTGACGAAAAACCCGAAGTCCTCCGGCGAGCCAAAGCGTGCGCTCGGCGCAAACTGCGACAGCGCCTGGTAACCCCAGGAGCCACCGAACGGGTGCTCCATGATCGGCATCAGCTCGATATGGGTAAAGCCCAATTGCTGCACATAAGGAATCAAGCGCTCGCCCAGTTCGCGCCAGCCATATTGGCGCGACACTTCACCGGCCTCGTCGAGTTCACACTGCCAGGAACCGACATGCAGCTCATAGATGGATAATGGCGCCGAGGCCTTTTGCTTGTCGGCACGCGCCTGCATCCACTCATGGTCTTGCCAGTCCACCTGTAACGGCGCGGCGACTTTTGAGGCAGTGTCGGGCGGCAGTTGAGTAGCAAGCGCCATGGGGTCGGCCTTGAGCGGCAGAATCCCATGGGCGCCGAGAATCTCGTACTTGTAGGCCGCGCCCGTTTGCAGACGTGGGATAAAGATCTCCCACACGCCCGACGGATGCCGCAGTCGCATCGGATGGCGGCGGCCATCCCAGATATTGAAGTCACCCACCACCGATACGCGCCGCGCATTCGGCGCCCACACCGCAAAACGCACGCCTTGCACGCCATCGACGCTGGTGACCTGCGCACCCAGGCAACTGCTGAGGTCACGGTGATTGCCTTCGGCGAACAGGTACAAATCCATCTCACCCAGCAGTAACTGGCTGAAGCTGTAAGGGTCTTCGGTGATCTGCTCGCCGCCGGCCCACTGGATCTTCAGCAGGTAGCCCTGGCGCGTGGAAAAATGCCCGACAAACAAACCCGGCACCTGGGTCGCGTCCAGGCTGCCGATGGCTTCACCGCTTTCGCGGGCCAACACCTGGACGCTCAAGGCTTCGGGCAGGAACGCGCGGATAAATTGCCCGCCCTGCTCGTCATCGTGCGGCCCCAGGATGGAAAAAGGGTCCGGGTGTTCCGCGCGCACCAGCGCTTCTACATCTTTGGGCGCCGGCATGGCGGTCAACTTCGCTTGCAGCGGTTCTCTCTGTGTAAAACTCATGACGTCTCCCCACCGCGTGCATTATTCGCTTGAGATAGCAGCCCGCTAAGTAAACCGTGCAGCCCTTGCAGGGGCACCGGCAACCAGGTCGGGCGATTTTCTGCTTCGTAAGCCACTTCGTACGCGGCCTTCTCCAGGCTGAACAACGTCAGCGCTGCGTCCTGCCCATTGGCATCCTGCCAGTCATGCGCCAGTGTAGACGTAGCCTGATGATAAGCCTGGATAAATGCCTTGCGCGCTTCACTCAGGTAACGATCAGTCACACGCTGGCGGGCGGTATCCGCTTGCGGCGAGTGATCCACACCTTGCACATTCAGGGCCATGGCGGCGGCGTAATCAAACGAGCGCAGCACGCCACTTACATCTTTATACGGGCTGTGCTTGCCGCGCCGTTCATGCAGCGGGCGCGCCGGCTCGCCTTCAAAGTCGATCAAATACGCATCGCCCTTGACCACCAGGACCTGCCCCAGGTGCAAGTCACCGTGGACCCGAATGCGCAAACCGCCGGCCGTGGCTTTCGCCAGAGCCTGGACACTGCTGGCCAGCGCTTTTTTCTGCCCCAGCATTTCACTGACCAGCGCCTGATCGGCGGGGTTCAACTGGCTTTGATGAAGTTTTAACAACTGCAGCGCGCGGTCGATCTGCGCGCCGACGTCCTTGGCCCAGGCCTGGGTGTCCTTGGCCGTGGTGGTCTCGGGCTTGAAGTCTTGGTTGGTGGTTTGTGCTGCCAGCACCCCGTGCATTTCGCCCAGGCGCTGGCCGAGTAAACCGGCAAAATCCTGCAGTTCACCCAAGGCGTTGTAATGCTGCTCCTGCTCGGAAATCGCTTGGGCCAGCTCGTCGCGAATCGCGCGCTCCAGGTTGTTCTGGGTCCAGCTCCAGGCGTCGCCCTGGTTGCTCAGGTAGCCTTGGGCAATCATCAGCAGGTTGTCCTGCCCCTGGCCATCGCGACGAATCATCGAGCCCAGCAACGGCGAAATATTCGGGTAATCGGCGGCCGTCAGGTAAGCGCTCATTTCCAGCTCCGGGTGCACCCCGGCGCTGACTTTGCGGATCAGCTTGAGCACCAGGCTCTCGCCCACCACCACCGAACTGTTGGACTGCTCGGCCGACAGGTAGCGCACCTGCGCCTCATCGGTCAGTTGCAGCGCGGCCAAGTGCGGCGTGGCTTCAAAACGCAAATCACCTTCGTGAGTAGTCAACACGGTGCCCGCCTGCAAACCCTGGATCACCGCCCGGATAAAGTGTTCCAGGCTAAAGGCATCGGTAACGAGCCCAACCTGACGCCCCCGGCGTACGCGGGCCAGCGCCAGTTGCTGGGGCAAGGCACTGGTGAACTGGTCTTCGGCTAAAAAGCCGAACGGCAATTGATAACGACTGACCTGGCCGCCGCTGGTCACCTCGACCTCACTGAGCAGCACCGGATGCTGCGGGTCGCCAAACCGCACGCCGTAGGCAATTTGCACCTGGTCGATGGCCGTGTCTTTACCGGCATACCAGCGCCGCTTGGGCAACCATGCCGGCAGCGAGGTGTGCTCCAGGGTGGTGCGGCACGGCTCGTCGAGTAACTCTTCCATGCGTTGTTTGAGCACCAGCGTGGTGAAATCCGGCATGCTCTGCGCCGGCTCCACATGCCAGCTGGGCATCTGGTTTTCGGCCGCCAGCACAAACCAATAGAAACCATACGGCGCCAAAGTCAGCAGGAAATTCAGCTGGCCGATGGGCGGGAACGCGTTACCGCCGAGCATCTCCACCGGCACCATGCCGGCGAAGGCGGATAAGTCCAGCTCGGCCGCCTGGGCGCTGCGCGACACGTTGGCCACGCACAGGATGGTTTCCGTGCGGCCATCGTCGCCGGTGAACTCACGGGTATACGCCAGGATGCGGCGGTTGCTCGGCGAGAGCATTTTCAGGCTTCCACGCCCGAAGGCCTTGGACTGCTTACGCACCGCCAACATGCGCCGGGTCCAGTTCAGCAGCGAATGCGGGTCCTGGGCCTGGGTTTCGACGTTGACCGACAGGTAGCCATATTGCGGGTCCATGATCGGCGGCAACACCAGGCTGGCCGGGTCGGCGCGCGAGAAGCCGCCGTTACGGTCGATGGACCATTGCATCGGCGTACGCACGCCGTCGCGGTCGCCCAGGTAGATGTTGTCGCCCATGCCGATTTCATCGCCGTAGTACAACGTCGGCGTGCCGGGCATCGACAGCAACAAGCTGTTGAGCAGTTCAACGCGGCGACGGTCACGCTCCATCAGCGGCGCCAGGCGCCGACGAATGCCCAGGTTAATGCGCGCACGGCGGTCGGCGGCGTAGTAGTTCCACAGGTAGTCGCGCTCTTTGTCGGTGACCATTTCAAGGGTCAGTTCATCGTGGTTGCGCAGGAAGATCGCCCACTGGCAGTTGGCGGGGATCTCCGGGGTCTGGCGCAGAATATCGGTAATCGGGAAACGATCTTCCTGGGCCAGCGCCATGTACATGCGCGGCATCAGCGGGAAGTGGAAGGCCATGTGGCATTCATCGCCGTCGTCGCCTTTTTTGTCACCAAAGTACAGCTGAGTATCTTCCGGCCACTGGTTGGCTTCGGCCAACAGCATGCGGTCGGGGTAATGCGCGTCGATCTCGGCGCGGATCTGCTTGAGCACGCCGTGGGTTTCCGGCAGGTTCTCGTTGTTGGTGCCGTCGCGTTCGATCAGGTAGGGAATGGCGTCCAGACGCAGGCCGTCGATGCCCATGTCCAACCAGTAGCGCATCACCGAGAGCACGGCTTTCATGACTTGCGGGTTATCGAAGTTCAGGTCCGGCTGGTGCGAATAGAACCGGTGCCAGAAGTACTGGCCGGCGACCGGGTCCCAGGTCCAGTTGGACTTTTCGGTGTCGAGGAAAATGATGCGGGTGCCGTCGTACTTCTGGTCGTCATCGGACCACACGTAGAAGTCCCGTGCCGCCGAGCCCGGCTTGGCCTTGCGCGCCCGCTGGAACCACGGATGCTGGTCGGAGGTGTGGTTGATCACCAGTTCAGTGATGACCCGCAGGCCCCGTTTGTGCGCCTCACTGATAAAGCGCTTGGCGTCGGCCATCGTCCCGTAGTCGCTGTGCACGCCACGGTACTCGGCGATGTCATAGCCGTCGTCGCGGCGCGGCGACGGGTAGAACGGCAGCAGCCAGATGGTGTTGACGCCCAGATCGGCGATGTAGTCGAGCTTGGCGATCAGGCCGGGAAAGTCGCCGATACCGTCATTATTGGAGTCGAAATAGGATTTGACGTGAACTTGGTAGATCACCGCGTCCTTGTACCAGAGCGGGTCTTTGATAAAAGTGGCTGGGGTGGGTTTCTTCGCCATTGGAAACTCCTGGAACACTGAAAATTGTGCAGAAGACATGCAATCAAGGTGGGAGCTGGCTTGCCTGCGATAGCGGTGGGCCAGCTAGCCTTTTCGGTGCTGACATACCGCTATCGCAGGCAAGCCAGCTCCCACCGTTGATCCCTGACAGTTAATCCCTGTCAGGCTCAGGAGACGGTGATACGCCAGATCCCGAATGGCATCTGCGGCTCGATGCGCATCCACTGGTTCTTGCCATACCAGGTCCAGCGATGGCCATTCATCAGGTCTTCGCCTTGGGTCTGGGCATCGTCCGGCAGGCCCAGCTCCCACAGGGGCAATTCGAAATGGGCCTCTTGGGCGTTAAACGGGTCAAGGTTGACCGCCACCAGGATAAAATTGCTGCCGTCATCGCTGCGCTTGCCGAAGTACAGGATGTTGTCGTTCCAGGCGTTATAGAGCTTCAAGCCCAGATGGGTGTGCAGTGCCGGGTTCTGCCGACGAATACGATTGAGCTGGGCGACCTCGGCAATGATGTTGCCGGGCGCGGTGAAGTCCCTGGGGCGGATTTCGTATTTTTCCGAGTCCAGGTATTCCTCCTTACCCGGTACCGGCGCCGCTTCGCACAGTTCAAACCCCGAATACATGCCCCACAAGCCTGAGCCCATGGTGGCCAGGGCGGCGCGGATGAGAAAGCCCGGGCGCCCGGATTCGTGCAGGAAGCCGGGGTTGATGTCCGGGGTATTGACAAAGAAATTCGGCCTGAAGCACTCGCGCCACGGCGATTCGTTCAACTGTGTGAAGTACTCGCTCAACTCGGCCTTGGTGTTACGCCAGGTGAAGTAGGTGTAGCTCTGGGAATAACCGACCTTGCCCAAGCGCGCCATCATCGCTGGCGTGGTGAAGGCTTCAGCCAGGAAGATCACCTCCGGGTGCCTGGAGCGCACGTCACTGATCAGCCATTGCCAAAACGGTAGCGGCTTGGTGTGCGGGTTATCCACGCGAAAGGTTTTCACGCCCTCTTGCACCCAACCTATAACAATGTCGCGCAACTCGGTCCACAGGCTCGGAATAGAGTCGGCGGCATAGAAATCGACGTTAACGATATCCTGGTATTTCTTCGGCGGGTTTTCGGCGTATTTGATCGTGCCGTCCGGGCGCCAGTTGAACCAGCCTGGATGCTGCTTGAGCCACGGGTGGTCCTGGGAGCACTGAATGGCAAAGTCGAGGGCGATTTCCAGGCCATGCTCGGCGGCGGCCTTGACCAGCCGGCGGAAGTCCTCGCGGCTGCCCAACTGCGGGTGGATGGCTTCATGGCCGCCCTCCTCGCTACCGATCGCATAAGGGCTGCCGGGGTCATCGGCGCCTGCGGTCAGCGAGTTATTCTTGCCCTTGCGATGGCTGCGGCCGATCGGGTGGATCGGCGGAAAATACAGCACGTCAAAGCCCATGTCATGGATCATCGACAGCCGCGCATGCACGTCATTAAAGGTGCCGTGGCGCGCCGGATCGTCGGTGACCGAGCGCGGAAACAGCTCGTACCAACTGGCAAATTGTGCGGCCTCACGCTCCACGTCGAGCGGGTATACGGTGCTGATGCTCAAGTAAGCGCGGTGGTCGGCCTGGGTCATCAAATGTGCACTGTCTTCGTGCAAGAACTGCGCGACCTGCTCGGTTTCCAGCAAGCCCGACAGCTCGTGGTGCAGCAGCATCAAGCGGTCGCGTAACTCATTGTCGCTACGCTCGGCGGCCTGCAACACCAGGCTGCGGCCTTCCTGCAGCTCAAGGCTGACCGGCACACCGGCCTCATGTTTTTTGCGCAGTTCGTAGCAGAAGCTCGCAAAGGTATCAATCCAGGCTTCGATGCAGTATTCGTGCGGGCCTTGCTGGGCCACGGTAAACGCGCCCTCCCAGCCATTGTTGCCCACATCCGTCATCACTACGCTGTGCCAGCTTTCGTCCTGCAGCGGGCGCCAGCGGATCAGCACGGCGAGCTTGTCATGGCCGTCGGCAAACACCTTGCTGGTGACGGTGACGCGCTGGCCCACCACGGCCTTCACAGCAAATTCGCCGCCATCAATGACGGGCGTAGTGCTTTCAATCGCGATCCTTGGCAACAACAAGGCCTGGGACAGCGGCAATATGGAGTCTTCTGGAGTCAGTGTTTCAGCAGTCATCGAGCATCTTCCCCTTACGCCCTGTGGACGCTCTTTGCTTGATCCGAATTCTGAGACGGCGACGCTCTCCCTGAGCAGGGCCGTAATAGGTCCGAGCCTGGGCTGCGCTGAAAAGTTCAGGTGGATGTGCCGCCATTGGGCGGGAATCAAACCTGCCCGGCGGTTGTCCACCGATAGAGCAAAGCACAAAGGAGGCCACACCGATGAATATCCCGATCCCGGCTGAAACCCCGGACCCGAATATCGACAATCCAACGCTGCCGCCGAGTGAACCGGAACCGATCCCGGAGAAGGAACCACCGGAAAACCTGCCGCCCCCCGTGGAGGAACCGCCCACAACCATGCCGCCGGTGATTGTTCAACCTTGTTGATCAACGCCATCACTCACACGCGTACTCGCGTCAGGATGCCTGCCTTAAAAACGCATTAACCTGCGCGCACAGGTGAAATAGCCTACATCTCGCCTGTGCGCCTATTGCTACAGTCCCACACGCGCTTACTTGAGCACATTTCATTTACCCCCCTCTTAAACGCGAGCAGGTTAATACCATGTCGGACATTCACGTGAAGCAAAGCCGCCACCAACACGTACATTCAGACGTTTCCGTCAGCCGGCGTTATCTCACCGAGCTTAAAGCAAGCCTCACAGAGGAGGACATCGCCCAGGTTTTGCGTGCGCCCAACGACCTGAAGTCGCGTAAAGTCCTCAATGAAATGCGCATGCATTTCAGCCAGGAAAGTGTCGACTCCATGTTGAAAGAACCAGACGCCGAGGAAGTTGCTCACCTCCTGACGGACATCGGCAAGTTCCTGCAAAAAAATAGTGACGAGGCCTGCGTAAAATTATCCACCCAACTTTATTTCAGCGACTATCAGGCAGCCTATGACAAACAGAAAATCGCCTTACTGTTAAAGTTGATATCGGGTAAGGACGATTATGGCTTTCGCCATGTCTATGAGTTTTTCAAAGGCACGGCCGGAGCATTCGAGCACCTGAATGGGTGCGTGAAGGACACAACCCAAACGGTGATGGATATGAACACCATCACCGAGGCGCTCAACCCAACACACATTAAATCAAGGATGAAGGCTCACTGATCATGGACTCAACGTTCCTTCTCGAAGAGCCTGACGACTTTGGGCATTAAGCCAAGTACAACGAGCGCCAGCAGTGTACTCAATACCGCCGTTGATTCACGCCCAACCCCTGCCGCCACGCCAATGGCGGCGGTCATCCACAACCCGGCAGCGGTGGTCAGGCCTTTGACGTGCTGGCCCTCTTCATCCTCCTTGCCCTTGAGGATAGTGCCGGCACCCAGGAAGCCGATCCCGGCGATAACCCCCTGCAAGACCCTGCTCATGGCGTCCGACTGGCTGCCTGACATCTGCGGCACCAGCACAAACAGTGCAGCGCCCAAGGCCACGAGCATGTGGGTGCGCACCCCCGCCGCCTTGCCCTTTTGCTCACGCTCAAACCCCAGGATACCGCCCAGGATCGCGGCGATAAGCAGGCGAACGGTTATCTGAGTGAGCTGCTTTGCATCAGCGATGTCAGCAAATTCTGCATGCAGGGTTTGAAGCACTTCTTGCCACCAGGCGTCCATGGTCGTTATCCGTTTTAGTGTGGTTAGACGATGGACAGCGCCGACCGCCAGTCAGTTGCCTGGAACACCTGGCACTGCGCGACGCCCTAACCCATGACTGCCCATAAAAAGGAGAGCACCATGCCTGTACGTATCGACAATCAAACGTGCTTTTTCAAGGTCGCTGACGACGGCCAGGAATACGCCCTGCCCGCCACGGGTGTGACGGTGAGTACCGACAGCGCCAAATCCATGTCTTTTGTAGAGTTAAAAGGCGATCGGGTCTACATCACTGAAGCCGAAGCGGACGCACTGACCGTCGCCGGTGCAAGGGACGGTCGCAAACACTTGAAGGCGACCGACAGTGATTCGGTGATTTGATTGATCTGTATCAACCCGCGCACAAGCCAGCTGCACCCCAGGCGCTACGGGGTGCAGCACATTGTCACAGTGACGTATAGAAAGCCCATCTGATCCGCTTTTTATCGACCTACCTGAGTCTGTTATGCAAACAGCGTGAAGTTCATAGTTCATTGGCCTGATGGAGGCTGATGAGCGAACGACCATGAGCGAAAGAATCCCAACCGTGGACACCTTTGAGCCCATACACCCAAAGAAGGTGAAGGCCAAATCCAGTGACAACCTGATCCATACCCGCAGCTTCACCGGCGTGTTCCGCACTTTGCGTGTGGGCGGTGCCGCTGTGCTGTTCCTGGCGTTTTTTGGCACCGTGTGGCTGAACTGGTCCGGGCGCCAAGCCGTGCTGTGGGACTTGGCCGAAAGCAAATTCCACATCTTCGGTGCCACCTTCTGGCCCCAGGATTTCATCCTGCTGTCGGCGCTGTTGATCATCTGCGCTTTCGGCCTGTTTGCCATTACCGTATTTGCCGGCCGCGTTTGGTGCGGCTACACCTGCCCGCAAAGCTCGTTCACCTGCCTGTTCATGTGGTGTGAAAAGGTCACCGAAGGTGAACGCAACCAACGCATCAAACTGCAAGCGGCACCCTGGAGTCTCAACAAACTGGCGCGGCGTTCGGCAAAACATACGCTATGGCTGGGTATCAGCGTGCTGACCGGGCTGACGTTTGTCGGCTACTTCACGCCAATCCGCCCGCTGGCCAGTGAGTTGCTGACCTGGCAGATGGGCGGTGTGAGCCTGTTCTGGGTGCTGTTTTTTACCGCAGCCACCTACATCAACGCCGGCTGGCTGCGCGAAGCGGTGTGCATGCACATGTGCCCGTATGCACGTTTTCAGAGCGTGATGTTCGACAAAGACACCCTGACCATTTCCTACGACGCGGCGCGTGGCGAAAGCCGAGGCCCGCGCAAACGCGAGGTGAAACCGGCGCAGGTTGGCCTGGGGGATTGCATCGACTGCCAACTGTGCGTGCAAGTGTGCCCCACCGGCATCGATATCCGCGATGGCCTGCAAATGGAATGCATTGGCTGCGCCGCATGCATCGACGCCTGCGATTCGATCATGGACAAGATGGGCTATGCCCGTGGTCTCGTCAGCTATACCAGCGAACATCAACTGCAAGGTGGCAAAACGCACCTGCTCAGGCCACGCCTGATCGGCTACAGTGCCGTGCTGCTGGTGATGATCGCCGCCTTGGTGGTGGCCTTGATTGAACGACCAATGGTGTCGCTGGACGTGACCAAGGACCGTGGCATGTTCCGTGAAAACAGCCAGGGGCTGATCGAAAACATCTACAGCTTGAAGGTCATCAACAAGACCCAGCAGCGCCAGGATTACCGCCTGGAACTGGTGGACGCCGAGGGCTTCCAGTTGCAAGGCAAGACCCGGCTCAGCCTGGCGCCGGGGGAAATCAGCGATGTGCCGGTGTCGGTGGCGTTGCTGGCCGATAAACCGGCGAGCAGCTCGCAGACCTTGCGCTTCAAGGTTGTGGATGTGGATGAACCGTGGATTTACAGTGCAGCGGACAGTCGCTTTGTGGCGCCGTTGAATCGTTGATATCCAACACACACAGAAGATCAAGTGTGGGAGCTGGCTTGCCTGCGATGGCGCCCGGTCTGGCACGGATGATGTTGAATGTGCCACCGTCATCGCAGGCAAGCCAGCTCCCACATTTTGCCCTGCGAACACTATTGGAACGTTAATCAGGCCCCCATGAAACGCTACGAAAAATTTGCCGACGACATCGCAGAACTGATTCGCTCCGGCGTCCTCGGCCCTGGCCAGCGAGTGCCCTCAGTGCGCTATGCCAGCCAGACCTATGGGGTCAGCCCGTCCACGGTGTTCCAGGCTTACTACCTGCTCGAACGCCGTGGCCTGATTCGTGCGCGGCCGCGCTCCGGCTACTTCGTCAACACTCACGCGCCCAGCCCGTTTTCCGAGCCGGTGGTGAGTGAACAGGTGCACGAGTCCACCGAAGTCGATGTGAGTGAGTTGGTGTTCTCAGTGCTCGACTCCATCAAAGACCCCAACACCGTACCGTTCGGCTCGGCCTTCCCCAGCCCCATGTTGTTCCCGTTGCCACGCCTGGCGCGCTCGTTGGCCAGTGCCGGCCGTGAGATGGACCCGCGCCTGGTGGTCACCGACATGTCGCCGGGCAACCCGCAACTGCGCCGCCAGATCGCCCTGCGCTACATGGTGGGCGGCTTGATGCTGCCGATGGAAGAGCTGCTGATCACCAACGGCGCCCTGGAAGCGCTGAACCTGTGCCTGCAAGCGGTGACCGAGCCGGGCGACCTGGTCGCTATCGAAGCCCCGGCGTTCTATGCCTGCCTGCAAGTGCTCGAACGCCTGAAGCTCAAGGCGGTGGAAATCCCTGTACACCCGCGCGATGGCATCGACCTCAATGCCCTGGCGCAAACCCTTGAGCGCTACCCGATCAAAGCCTGCTGGACCATGACCAGCTTCCAGAACCCCATGGGCGCCACGCTGCCAGAGGCGAAAAAACAGGCGCTGGTGGAGCTGCTGCGCAGCCATCAAGTGCCGATGATCGAGGACGATGTGTACGCCGAGTTGTATTACGGGCAGCACGCGCCAAAACCGGCCAAGGCCTTCGACACTGAAGGGCTGGTGATGCACTGTGGTTCCTTCGCCAAGAGCCTGGCACCTGGCTATCGCGTCGGCTGGGTAGCGGCCGGGCGCTATGCGCAGAAGGTTGAACGCCTGAAGCTGATGACTTCGCTGTGCCCCTCGATGCCGGCCCAGGCGGCGATTGCGGACTACCTGCAACACGGCGGCTATGACCGGCACCTGCGTAAATTGCGCTACGCCCTAGAAGAACAGCAGAGCGCCATGCTGGCCGCCATCGCGCGCTATTTCCCGGCACAGACGCGGGTCAGCCAGCCGGCTGGCGGCTATTTCCTGTGGCTGGAACTGCCGGAGCAAACCGATTCGTTGAAGCTGTTCCAAATGGCCCTGGCCCAGGGCATCAGCATTGCGCCGGGGCCGATTTTTTCGGCGACCCAGCGCTTCAGAAATTGCATTCGCTTGAACTACGGCAGCCCGTGGACCGAGGCATCGGAAACGGCCATGGAAACACTCGGGCGCATTGTGCGGTCCTTCTAGGCTCGGTTGTTGCCTTATCTGACGCCATCGCGGGCAAGCCCGGCTCCCACAGTGAAATGCGTTCCACTGTGGGAGCCGGGCTTGCCCGCGATGGCGCCTTGACTGGCGCTAAAGACTCAACGGCCACCGCCCAAATCC
The DNA here is from genome assembly GCF_014268205.2 of Pseudomonas sp. OE 28.3. NCBI lineage: Bacteria > Pseudomonadati > Pseudomonadota > Gammaproteobacteria > Pseudomonadales > Pseudomonadaceae > Pseudomonas > Pseudomonas sp. OE 28.3. Next base: position 3,106,862 of record NZ_CP077082.1, on the reverse strand, counting down.
AGAAAAGTGCCAGTGGTATACGAAGCCTTGTCCGACAACAACCAGATAATCGCCTCCGCCACTTCATCCGGGCGCCCGCCACGGGCCATGGGGATGCCGGACTCCAGCTTGCTGACTCGGTCCGGGTCGCCGCTCAGGGCATGGAAGTCGGTAAAGATGTAGCCAGGGCGCACCGCGTTGACACGGATCCCTTCACCCGCCACCTCTTTGGACAGGCCGATGGTGAAGGTGTCCAGCGCGCCCTTGGACGCGGCATAGTCGACATATTCGCCCGGCGAACCCAGGCGCGCGGCTACCGACGACACGTTGACGATGCTGCCGCCCTGCCCGCCATGCCTGGGCGACATGCGCAGCACCGCTTGCTTGGCACACAGGATCGGCCCCAGCACATTGGTCTTCATGATTTTGAGGATGCGGAACTCGGACATTTCATCGACCCGCGACTTATGCCCCACGGTGCCGGCGTTGTTGACCAGGGCCGTCACGCGCCCAAGCTCGGCATCAACACGATTGAACAATGCGATCACTTCATCCTCGATGCTGACATCGGCCCGCACCGCAATGGCCTGTGCACCCAAGGCGCGCACCTGGTCCAGTACACGCTGGGCCGCTGCCTCATCAGACTGGTAGTTGATGCAAATGCGGTAGCCCTGGCGTGCAGCCAGCAAGGCCGTCTCAGCGCCGATACCACGGCTGCCTCCAGTGATAATGACGACTTTGTCCATGCGTGCGGTCTCCTGAATAAACCAACGGTTTAAGGTTGGATCCAAGAATACCCGTCATCCATGGCTTTTGTCAGGCGCCAAGGCGTCTTCGGCGCGCTGGATATCGGCCATGAACCCCTCGGCCGGCAATGGGTGGCCCAGCAAGTAGCCTTGCAGCGCGTTGCACCCCAGCCGGGTGAGGAAACTTTGCTGCACATCGGTCTCCACGCCTTCGGCGACAATGCGCAGCCCTAGCGCCTGGCCGAGGGCGACAATGGCCGAGACGATGGCGGCGTCGTCGCTGTCGTGTTCAAGGTCGCGCACAAACCCGCGGTCGATCTTCAGCTCGTTGGCGGGCAACCGTTTGAGGTACATCAGGCTCGAATAACCGGTGCCGAAGTCGTCTATGGACAGGTCCACGCCCATGTCCGACAGTTGCTGCAGCACCGTCATGCTCGCATCGGCATCGCTCATGGCAGTGGTTTCGGTGATTTCCAGGGTCAGGCTGTTGGCCGGCAAGCGGTGACGCTCCAGCGCCTGCGCGACACTTTTAACCAACCCTGCATGGCAGAACTGCAACGCCGACAGGTTGACTGCAATGCGCCAGTCTTCATAACCCTGCGCGTACCAGACAGCCATCTGGCGGCAAGCCTCGTTGAGCACCCACTCGCCGATGGGAATAATCAACCCGGTTTTTTCCGCCAGCTCGATGAACATCGCCGGCAACAACAGCCCCTGTTGCGGGTGCTCCCAACGCAACAAAGCTTCGGCGCCGACCGCAATACCGCTGAGCGCGTCGAACTTGGGCTGGTAGTACAGGCGGAACTGTTGGTGCTCAACGGCGTTGCGCAGGTCCTGCAACAACTGCAGCTGTTTGCGCGCATTGGTGTTCATCGACACATCAAAGAAGCTGTAACCGTTCTTGCCCATGCCCTTGGCGTGGTACATGGCGGCATCAGCGTTCATCAGCAGTTCCTGAGGGTTAACGCCGTTACCGGGGAACATGGCAATGCCGATGCTCGCGGAGATCTTCAGTTCATGCTCGGCTACCTTGAACGTACGGTTGATCAAGCCAACCTGGCGCTCGGCCAAGCCCATGGCGTCGTCCGGCTGGGTCAACTGCACCAGCAGCACAAACTCATCGCCACCGATGCGCGCCAGGGTGTCCTGGCTGCGCAGGTCCTCACGCAGACGCAAACCCACCTCGCGCAGTAATTGGTCACCCATGTGGTGGCCAAATGCATCATTGACCGGCTTGAAACCGTCCAGGTCGATAAACATCAACGCAAAACAACCACCCTGCTCCCTGACCGCCTGTATGGCTTGTTGAATGCGGTCGGCGAGCAAGGTGCGATTAGGCAGCCCGGTGAGCATGTCATGCAGGGCCAGATGGGTGAGTTCCTGGTTGGCCAGGGTCAGTGAGTCTGCGAGCACGGCGGTGCGGGCTTCAAGCCGGGCGTCGAGCAATGAGGTCAATAACGCGATGATCAAGACCGCCAGCGAAGTGACCAGCACCAGGTTATCCAGGCCCTTGCCACTCAGGCCCGTCAGCGCGGCGCCGCAGAAACTGTTGTCATCAAAACGCGCGGCAGCCATGCCGGTGTAGTGCATACCGACGATCGCAATGCCCATCACCACCGCGGCGCCCCCCCGCGCCAGGCGTACGTAAGGCGTGTTGCGCCGCAAGTTGAAAGCGATCCACAAGGCCGCGCCGGACGCCAGCACGGCGATCAACAATGAGGCGCCAAACAGGGCGGGGTCGTAATCGATGCCCGGGGTCATGCGCATCGCGGCCATGCCGGTGTAGTGCATGCAGGCAATACCAGCCCCCATCACCAACGCGCCAAATGCCAACTGCCAAGCCGGCAGACGTGGCTGGCTGACCAGCCACAGTGCAAAGCCACTGGATAACACGGCGATCAATAACGACAGCGCGGTGATACCCAGGTCAAACCCGAGGGCAAAGGGCAGGCGCAACGCCAGCATGCCGATAAAGTGCATGGACCAAACGCCCACGCCCATGGCCAATGCCCCGCCGGTCATCCACATGTACGCTGCGCGGCCCCTGGCGGTCGCAATACGGCCGGCCAAGTCCAGCGCGGTATAGGACGCCAGGATCGCGACGCACAGGGAGATGACGACCAGAGAGGGGGAATAACTACCGATCAGCATGGGACTTCTCAAGACTGACGGGCCTGAAAACGCCCGTGCCAAGTGGCAAAGCCGGCGATTGTAGCGAGAATAATTATTGTCGGTTTGATTAATTATCACGGGGCCATTAGTGGCATTTTGACGCCAATCTACTGACCTTGAAATGCCACCTGCTTCAGCCCGCTGAGCAGGATCATCTGCTTGAAAATCAGGCCGTGGGCGATTGAACAGGCGCGGGCGGATTTTGATCAGCAATGTGCCGAGGAGTAACAAGTGCGGGCTGTTGTGGCGAGGGTGCTTGCTCCCGCTCGGGTACGCAGCGCCCGCAAGTGTTATGGGGCTGTTGCGCAGCCCAGCGGGAGCAAGCTCCCTCGCCACAGTGACAGTGCCCAGCCTTGATTGGGAAGGTGCTTGAGTTGTTTTTAATAGCTACTCAGTCACTGCTTCTCAGCCAAAGACGTCTGCCCGTCCCAGCCGCCACCCAACGCCGCAATCAACTGCACACTTGCCACCAACCGCGTCTGCAACAGGGTCAAGACCGTGCGCTCATTGCTCAACGCAGTGGCCTGCACCGTCACCACATCCAGGTAGGCGATCAACCCGGCCTTGTACTGATTCTGCGTCAAGCGCAGGGACTCGCGCGCGGCCTCCAGGGCTTCATTGCTGACCACCGCCTCATCTTCCAGCACCTTCAACTGCACCATATAGTTTTCCACTTCGCGGAAACCATCCAGTACGGTCTGGCGGTACTTGGCCACCGTCTCGTCATAAGACGCCACACTACGATCAACCTCAGCCGAACGCTGCCCACCGTCAAACAAGGTCATCGCAAGCTTGGGCCCCACCGACCAGAACCGGTTCGGCAAACTGATCCAATCAGCATAGGTGCTGCTGGAATACCCGCCCGCCAGGCTCAAGGTCAGGTCCGGGTAATAAGCCGCCTTGGCCACACCGATATTCGCGTTGGCCGCAATCACTGAGCGCTCCGCCGACGCAATGTCCGGGCGCCGCTCAAGCAATTGCGATGGCACACTCAGCGGAATCTGCGGCAAGGCAGGTATGTCTTTGCTCACCGCCAGATTGAAGTTGGCCGGCGCTTCGCCGATCAACACTGCGATGGCGTTTTCCAACTGCGCACGCTGCCAGATCAAGTCGATCAAACTGGCCTGGGTCGTCTTCAGTTGGGTCTGTGCCTGAGCAATCGCGGCTTTGTCGGAAACCCCCGCCCGGTACTGGTTTTCAGTCATCTTCAGGGAGCGCTGATAAGTCTCCAGCGTGGCCTGCAGCAAACGTGTCTGCTCGTCCATCACGCGCAGTTGCAGATAGTCCTGCACCAACTCCGACTGCTGGCTCAAACGCATCGCCGCCAGATCCGCGGAACTGGCCTCAGCCGTCGCCTCATTCGCTTCAAGACCACGGCGCAACTTGCCCCACACATCGGCCTCCCAACTCACGCCCAACTGGGTATTGAGCGTGTCACGAATACCACTGCTGGAACTGCTGAGGCTGGCGTTACTGCTGCCGGTGCCCTGACTGGCACGGGTTTTACCGGCACTGAAGTCCACCGTTGGGAAAAACGCCCCGCGTGCGCTGCGCACCTGGGCCTGGGCCTGGCGAAAGCGCGCTTCGGCCTGGGCCACGGTTTGGTTGGAATTGTTAAGGCGCGTGACCAGCTCGTTAAGTTGACGGTCACCGTACAACTCCCACCAGGCGCCACGGGCCAGGGAATCGCTTGGGTTGGCCTGGCGCCAGCCCTGGGCTTCCTTGAACTGCGCGGGTTCGACCACCTCCGGGCGCTTGTAATCCGGGCCGATGGCGCAGGCACTGAGCAAGGCGCCGCACAACAGCATCGTTACCCCCTTCACACCCTTGCCGATACGTGTGGCGTGGCGAGGTCGACTATCTGGGGCCGCTGCGCAGCCCAGCGGGAGCAAGCTCCCTCGCCACAGTGTCTGGGCATTCGTTGAATCGGTCATAGCGCAGTATCCAAGGCAGCATCGGTACGCACGCCACGCCAGGCGTTGAAGCGATGGCGCGCGCGGTCAAGATAAAGGTAAACCACCGGAGTGGTGTAAAGAGTCAGGATCTGGCTGAACACCAGCCCACCGATAATGGTCAGGCCCAGCGGCTGGCGCATTTCGGCGCCATCGCCGGAACCGAGCAGCAACGGCAAGGCGCCGAGGATGGCGGCGAGCGTGGTCATCAAAATCGGCCGCAGGCGCAACAGGCAGGCGCTGCGGATCGACTCCAACGGGCTCATGCCATCGTGGCGCTCCAGCTGCAGCGCCAGGTCAATCATCAGGATCGCATTCTTCTTCACCACGCCGATCAGCAGGAACAGACCGAGCAAGGATATCAGGCTGAATTCACCGCCCAGCAGGTAGATCGACAGCAGCGCGCCGACACCGGCCGACGGCAAGGTCGACAGGATGGTCAGCGGGTGAATATAGCTTTCATACAGAATGCCCAACACCAGGTACACCGCCACCAGCGCGCCAAGAATCATGAACGGCTGGCCCTTCTGGGTCGCCGCAAACGCATCGGCGGTGCCGGCCATCTTGGCGATCACGTCTTCGGGCAAACCGACCTTGGCAATCGCCCGCTCGATAGCGGCCGTGCCCTGCTCCACCGTTACGCCGGGCGACATGTCGAAGGCAATATTTTCCGAGGCAAACTGGCCTTCATGGCTGACACGGTCGTCGGCCAGGCTGTTTTCGTAATGGGCAATGGTCGACAACGGCACCCGCGCGCCCGTGGAGGTGATCACCTGCATCTGGTTCAAGGTGATCGGGTCCTGGGCGTATTTCGGGTTGACCTCCATCACCACCTGATACTGGTTGAGGCTGTCATAGATAGTAGAAATCTGCCGCTGACTGTAGGCGTTGTTCAACACCGAGGTGACCATGCTCATGTCGATGCCCAGGCGCTTGGCCTGGTCGCGGTCGACCACCAGCGTCACCTGCGCCGCACCGCGACCTTCGCGGGCGTCGATGGCGGTCAGCTCCGGTAGCTCGCGCATGGCAGCGACCACTTTCGGGTACCACAAGCGCAACGCAGCCAGGTCGCCGCTTTGCAGGATGTAGGAGTATTGGGCGCTGGTCTGGTCACGGCTGCCACCAAATTGCAGGTCCTGGTCGGCCATCAGGAACAGCCGTCCGCCCGGCACCAGCGGCACTTCCTTGCGCAGACGCTCGATCACTGCCTGGGCCGAGAGCTTGCGTTCGGCAATCGGCTTGAGGCGCACCAGCATCACCGCATTGTTAGTGCCATTGTTGCCACCGATAAAGCCGGCCACGCTGAGCACCGCCGGGTCTTTGAGGACCGCCTTGCGGAAGGTTTCCATTTTTGGCTGCATCACATTGAACGACAGCCCATCATCGCCGCGCACAAAACCGATCAACTGCCCGGTGTCCTGCTGCGGCATGAAGGTTTTCGGCACCACCACGTACAGCGCGATGTTCACGCCCACGGTGATCAACAGGCTCAGCAGGGTCAGGCGGCGATGGCGCAGCACCCAGTCCAGGCTGGTGGCGTAGGCTGCAACCATGCGGTCGTTGACCTTCTGGCTCCAGCGCTGCAAACCGGTCATGTGCCCTTTGACGTGCGGTTTGAGCCAGCGCGCGCAGAGCATCGGGGTCAAGGTCAGCGAGACGATCAGCGACACTATGATCGCCGCCGACAAGGTGATGGAAAACTCACGGAACAGGTTGGTGACGATGCCGCCCATAAACAGGATGGACAGGAACACCGCCACCAACGACACGTTCATCGACAGCAAGGTAAAGCCCACTTCCTGGGCGCCCAGGTACGCCGCCTTCATCGGCGGCACGCCGTCGTCGATATGCCGGGAAATGTTTTCCAGCACCACGATGGCGTCGTCCACCACCAGGCCGGTGGCCAGGATCAACGCCATCAGCGAAAAATTGTTCAACGAAAAACCAAACAGGTACATCACCGCAAAGGTGCCGACCAGCGACACCGGCACCGCCAGGGTCGGGATCAACGAAGCGCGGAAGTTACCCAGGAACAGGTACACCACCAGCACCACCAGGGCCACGGCAATCAGCAGGGTCATCTCGGCTTCATGCAGGGTCGCGGTGATCACCGGCGAACGGTCCATGGCCAGGTTGAGCTTGACGCTGGACGGCAGCACCGCCTGCAACGCCGGCAACTGGGCCTTGATCTGCCGGACGGTCTCGATAATGTTGGCGCCGGACTGGCGGTTGATGACCAGCAGCACCGCCGAATCATTGTTGAAGAAGCCGCTGTTGTAGCGGTCTTCCACGCCATCGCTGATCTTGGCGACATCCCCCAGGCGCAAGGCCGCGCCGTTCTGGTAGCGGATCAGCAGCGGCTCGTAGTCCTTGGCCTTTTCCAGCTGGTCATTGGCCTGGATCTGCCAGTTACGCTCGCTGTCTTCCAGGGAGCCCTTGGGCCGCCGCTGGTTGGCATTGGCGATGGTATTGCGCACATCGTCCAGGGCCACGCCATATTGGTCCAGGGCCTTGGGTTCCAACTCGATGCGCACTGCCGGCAAGGAGCTGCCACCGATCTGCACTTCGCCTACCCCCGGCACCTGGGACAGGCTTTGCGAAAGAATGGTGGAGGCCAGGTCGTACAGTTCGCCCTTTTGCAACACGTCGGAGGTCAGTGACAACACCATGATCGGTGCCTGGGACGGGTTGATCTTCTTGTAGGTCGGCATGCTGCGCATGCCACTGGGCAGCAGGTTGCGCGATGCATTGATGGCCGCCTGCACTTCCCGCGCCGCACCGTTGATATCACGGTCGGAGTCGAATGCCAGAATCACCCGCGTAGAGCCCTGGCTCGACGAACTGCTCATGGTGGTGATGCCGGCAATCGCGCCGAATGAGCGTTCCAGCGGCGTCGCCACGGTAGACGCCATGACCTCGGGGCTGGCGCCGGGCAAACTGGCCGACACCACGATCACCGGGAAGTCGATCTGCGGCAACGGCGACACCGGCAGCAAGTTGAAGCTCACGCCACCGAGCAACATAATCGCCAGGCTCAGCAGCATGGTGGCTACTGGCCGGCGAATGAAAGGTCCGGACAGGTTCATGACTCAGCCGGCTCCAGGCTTTGTGGCTCTTTGCGCCAGCGACGGCCCAGGCGGTCGAAATACAGGTAGATCACCGGCGTAGTGAACAGCGTCAGCACCTGGCTCACCAGCAGGCCGCCGACCATCACCAGGCCCAGCGGTTGGCGCAACTCCGCGCCGGAACCCGTGGCCAGCATCAATGGCACCGCACCAAACAAGGCGGCCAGGGTGGTCATCAAAATCGGCCGAAAACGCAGCAACGCCGCCTGATAAATTGCCGTTTGCGGGTCCAGACCCTGGTTGCGTTCGGCGTCGAGGGCAAAGTCGATCATCATTATCGCGTTCTTTTTGACGATACCGATCAGCAGGATAATGCCGATGATCGCGATCATGCCCAGGTCATTGCCACTGAGCAGCAACGCGAGCAAGGCGCCGACTGCGGCGGATGGCAACGTGGAGAGAATCGTGATCGGGTGAATGTAACTCTCATACAACACGCCGAGCACGATGTACATGGTCACCACCGCCGCCAGGATCAGCAGCAAAGTGCTCGACAGCGAGGCTTCGAACGCCTGGGCCGCGCCCTGGAACTGGGTCTGCACGCCCACCGGCATGCCGATGTCCTTCTGGGTCTGGTTGATCAGCTCCACGCCTTTGCCCAGCGCGACGCCAGGGGCCAGGTTGAACGACATCATCACCGCCGGGAATTGGCCGATATGCGCGATTGCCAGTTGCGCCTGACGCTGCTCCACATGCGCCAGGCTCGACAACCGCACCTGGCCGCCGTCGGTGGTTTTCACATGGATCTGGTTGAGTGCCGCCGGCCCCAGGGTTTCACCGGACTGGGCCTGCAATACCACACGGTACTGGCTGGCCTGGGTGTAGATGGTGGAAATCTGCCGCTGGCCGAAGGCGTCATAGAGTGCGTCGGTGATGGTTGACACACTCACGCCCAGCCGCGAGGCGGCGTCACGGTCGATCACCAGGAACACTTGCAGGCCCTTGTCCTGCAGGTCGCTGGCCACATCGGTGAGTTCCGGCAACTGGCGCAAGGCGTGCACCAGCTTGTCGCTCCACAGCGCCAGCAGGTCGGCGTCCGGCGAGGACATGCTGAACTGGTACTGGGTGCGGCTCACGCGGTCTTCAATGGTCAGGTCCTGCACCGGCTGCATGAACAGGCGAATGCCCACCAGCTTGTCGATCTGCGGTTGCAGGCGCGTGATGACCTGGGCCGCGCTCACGTCGCGCAGGCCGTGGGCCTTGAGGTTGATCAGCAAACGGCCGCTATTGAGAGTGGCGTTATCACCATCCACACCGATATAGGACGACAGGCTTTCAACCGATGGGTCGGCCAGGATCACCTTGGCCAATTCCTGCTGGCGCTGGCTCATGGCGGCAAACGAAATCGACTGCGGTGCTTCCGATATGCCCTGGATCACCCCGGTATCCTGTACCGGGAAAAAGCCCTTGGGCACCACCAGGTACAGCACCACGGTTAGGCCCAAGGTGGCGATGGCCACCAGCAGGGTCAGCGGCTGGTGCTTGAGCACCCACTGCAATTTGCGCCCGTAGGCTTCGATCAACCAATCGATCCAGGCGCCGCTGGCCTTGTAGAAACGACCTTGTTCTTCTTCCTTGGGTTCGCGCTTGAGCAAGCGCGCGCACATCATCGGCGTCAGGGTCAGGGACACCACCAGGGAAATCAGGATCGCCACCGCCAGGGTGATGGCAAATTCGCGGAACAGCCGCCCGACCACATCGGCCATGAACAGCAGCGGAATGAGTACCGCGATCAGCGACAGGGTCAGGGAAATCAGGGTGAACCCGATTTGCTTGGCGCCCTTGAGCGCCGCCGCCATGGGCGTCTCGCCTTCCTCGATGTAGCGCGAGATGTTCTCCAGCATCACGATGGCATCGTCCACCACAAACCCGGTGGCGATGGTCAGGGCCATCAGCGTCAGGTTGTTGATGGAGAAGCCTGCCAGGTACATCACGCCAAAGGTGCCCACCAGCGACAGCGGCACGGCGATCGACGGAATGATCGTGGCACTGACCCGGCGCAGGAACAGGAACGTCACCATCACCACCAGGGCAATGGCGATCAGCAATTCGTGCTGTACGTCTTTCACCGAGGCCCGAATGGTCTGGGTACGGTCGGTAAGCACCGTCACATCCAGGCCCGCCGGCAGGTTATCGGTGATGCTCGGCAGCAGCGCCTTGATACGGTCCACTACCTCGATCACGTTGGCGCCGGGCTGGCGCTGGATGTTGAGCAGCACGGCCTGGTTTTCATTGGCCCAGGCAGCGAGGCGCTCGTTTTCGGCGCCGTCGACGATCTGTGCCACGTCTTTGAGGCGCAGCGGCGCGCCATTGTTGTAGGCCAATATGAGTTCGGCGTATTGCTCGGGCGAGACCAACTGGTCGTTGGCATCGAGCATCGATACCCGTGTGGGGCCGTCAAAGTTACCCTTGGGCTGGTTGACGTTGGAGGCGGCGATCAGGGTGCGCACGTCCGACAGGTTCAAGCCGTTGGCCGCCAGGGCCTCGGGGTTGACCTTGATGCGCACGGCCTGGCGCTGGCCACCGGCGATGCTGACCATGCCGACGCCGCTGATCTGTGCAATTTTTTGCGCCATGCGCGTGTCAACCAAGTCGTTGAGCTTGGGCAGCAGCATGGTCTTGGAGGTAATTGCCAGGGTCAGCACCGGGGTGTCTGCCGGGTTGACCTTGTTGTACACCGGCGGCGCCGGCAAATCCTTGGGCAACAGGTTGGTCGCGGCGTTGATCGCGGCCTGCACCTGTTGCTCGGCGACATCCATATTGATGTCGAGGTTAAAGCGCAGGGTCAGCACCGAGGCGCCGCCCGAACTGGTGGACGCCATCTGGGTGAGGCCGGGCATTTGCCCGAACTGACGCTCCAGCGGCGCAGTGACCGCGCTGGTCATCACGTCCGGGCTGGCGCCGGGGTACAGGGTCATCACCCGGATCGTCGGGTAATCCACCTGGGGCAAGGCCGAGACTGGCAACAAACGGTAAGAAATGATGCCGGCCAGGACAATGGCCAGCATGCTCAGCGTGGTGGCAACCGGGCGAAGGATAAACAGTCGCGACAGGTTCATGAACCGACCTTTTGCGCCTTGCCGGCGTTAGCGCCGGTCTCCCCTTTTGCCGCAGGCTTGCCTTGCAGGTGTTCGGTCGGCGTGGTCGGCACTTCGCTGCTGGCGTTGACCACTTCAATGTCGCTGCCGTCCTTGAGGCGGTCGGTGCCTTCCAGCACCACGCGATCACCGGCCACCAGGCCTTCCTTGATGACGGTGTTGTCGCCGTCGGTATCGCCGACCACCAAGGGTTGCATCTTGACCTTCTTGTCGCCATCGAGCTTGTAGACGAAGGTGCCGCTGTTGCCGAACTGGATCGCGGCGGACGGTGCCAGCACCACGTTGTGCAAGGTGTCGGCCAGCAGGTGCACATTGACGAACTGGTTGGGGAACAGCGCCTGGTCCTTGTTATCGAAACGGCCCTTGAATTTGAGCGTGCCGGTGGTCACGTCGATCTGGTTGTCCAGGCTCTGCAGCACGCCGAGCGCCTGCTGCTTCACATCTCCACGGTCCCAGGCTTCCACGGGCAGCTTGTTGCCGGCGTGGTAACGGGTGAGCACAGTGTCGAGGGTGTTTTCCGGCAGGGTGAAGACCACGCTGATCGGCTGGGTCTGGGTGATCACCGCCAGAAAGGTGGTGTCATTGGCCGCCACCAGGTTGCCGACGTCAACCTGACGCAGGCCGACGCGGCCGCTGATCGGCGCGCGGATCCTGGTGAATTCGAGGTTAAGCTTGGCGTCGTCTACCGCGCCCTGGTTGGTCTTGACCGTGCCTTGGTACTGCATGACCAGGGCTTCGGCGGTGTCCAGGGTCTGTTTGGCGATACTGTCCTGGGCATACAGGTCACGGTAACGTTGCACGTCAACCTGGGCGTTTTTCAGTTGGGCCTGGTTCTGCAAGAGCGTGCCTTGGGCCTGGAGCAAGGCGTTCTGGTAGCTACGCGGGTCGATCTCCGCGAGCAGGTCGCCTGCCTTGACCATCTGACCCTCTTCAAACGCGATCTTGACCAGCTCACCGCCCACCCGGCTGCGTACATTAATGGTGTTGAGCGCGGTCACCGTGCCCAAGGCCTTGTAGTACACCGGGAACTCGCCCAGTACCGCTGGCGCCACGCGCACCGGGATCGGGCCGGTGGAACCCCCGAAACCTGGGCGCGCCATCCCCGTCTTGCCGGTATGCCCGGCCGGTTTCTGCGCGCTGGCATCTGTATGGCCTGCGGGCCAGAATTTCCAGCACAGGCCGGCGATAACCAACAGCACGAGCAGGCCGAACAGCCAGCGGCGGGAATTGCGGGGGGAGGATTGCATGGAGTGATCAACCATTGGGCGCGAGAGCTTCTTCTTTGGGAGGCTGAAAGATAAGCACTGGGGCGCATTAAGAAAAGCGCCTTTACCGGCTATTTACCTTGGATTACAACTTTTAACTTCTGAGCTTAGTCCGTTGGCTATTTCGCTAAGCGTTTGAGCCGCAAATAAAAACGGCCTGGACTAGGCCAGGCCGCAATCTTGCATCAAGCGTGCTACTGCAAAATGACAGTAATGCGCCGAAACAGTTACTTCAAAACAGCCAGGGCTGCTTCGTAGTTTGGCTCTTGGCCGATTTCAGGCACCAGTTCGCTGTGCAGCACGTTGTTGTTTTCGTCCAGTACCACCACGGCACGGGCGGTCAGGCCTTGCAGCGGGCCATCGGCCAGGGATACGCCGTAGTCTACGGCGAAGTCGGCGTTGCGAAAGTCCGACAGGCTCAGCACGTTGTCCAGGCCTTCGGTGCCGCAGAAGCGCTTCTGGGCAAACGGCAGGTCAGAGGAGATGCACAGTACAACGGTGTTGCTCACGTCGTTGGCCTGGGCGTTGAATTTGCGTACCGAAGTGGCACAGGTCGGGGTGTCGACGCTTGGGAAGATGTTCAGCACTTTGCGCTTGCCGGCGAACGTTTCCAGGGTCGCCTCTGACAGGTCGACGGCGACAAGATTGAATTCTGGAGCGGTGGAACCGGTTTTCGGCAATTCGCCTTCAACCTGGACAGGGTTACCACGAAGGGTGACTTGAGCCATGAACGGAATCCTTATGCTGGGTTTTGGTTAAACGAATTCGAGAGGCCGAAGTTAACCACAAAGTGCAGTGACTACCTACCACCGGACACAAATTGTCATGCCCCGCAGGTGTGGTTTAATTGCGCGTTTTTTGCCCGCCCTTCAAGGATCTGCTTTAGATGAATCAGCCCGCCACCAAAGTCCTGGTCATAGGTTATGTCTGGCCGGAGCCCCGCTCCTCAGCCGCCGGCGGGCATATGATGCAGATTCTGCAGAGCTTCCTGGACCAGGGTTGGGACATTACCTTCAGCAGCCCGGCGACTATTGGTGAACACAAGGCCGACTTGCCTGCCCTGGGCATCGCCGAGTGCGCCATCGAGCTCAACAACAGCAGCTTCGACGATTTTATCCGCGCGTTAGCCCCGGATATCGTGTTGTTCGACCGTTTTATGATGGAAGAGCAGTTCGGCTGGCGTGTGGAGCAATGCTGCCCCGATGCCCTGCGCGTGCTTGAAACCTCCGATTTGCAAAGCCTGCGCGATGCGCGCCATCAGCGTTTCAAGGCCCACCTCAAGGCTCACCCCGACAGTGACGACTTCAGCGCACTGTTCAAGCCGGCCCTGCAGGAAGCGTTCCAGTGGATGGCCGACACCGACCTCGCCAAGCGCGAGATCGCCGCCATTTACCGCTGTGATATCAGCCTGATGATTTCCGATGTGGAAATCCGCCTGCTCACCGAACAATTCAAGGTGCCGGCCGCCCTGCTCCACTGGTGCCCATTGATGCTGGAACCACCGGTTGAAGCCTTTGCGCCGTTTGAAGACCGCGCGCACTTCCTGAGCATCGGCAATTTCCGCCACGCGCCCAATTGGGATGCGGTGCTGTGGATGAAGAGCAGTTTGTGGCCGTTGATCCGCCAGCAACTGCCGGGCGCACAGCTGCATATCTACGGTGCCTACACGCCCCCCAAGGCCACCGCCCTGCACAACCCGGCGCAGGGTTTTCACGTGATGAATTGGGCTGAAGATGCGCTGCAGGTCATGGCCGCGGCCCGTATCTGCCTGGCGCCACTGCGTTTCGGCGCCGGCATCAAGGGCAAACTGATGGATGCCATGCTCTGCGGCACGCCAAACATCACCACGCCGATTGGCGCCGAGGCCATGGGCGACGATCAGCCATGGCCCGGTACCATCGAGCAAAGTGCCGAGGCCCTGGCCGCTGCCGCCGTGGCGCTGTATCAAGACCGCGAGCGTTGGACCCAGGCCCAGGAAGACGGCCGCCGATTGCTGGCTCGGCGCTACGACCAGAGCCTGCATGGCCCCGCCCTGGTGGCTTGCCTGGAACACTGCCGCAGCCGCCTCGCCGCCCATCGCCGGGACAACTTCACCGGCAGCATGCTGCGTCACCATGCGCATAAAAGTACCCAGTACATGTCGCAGTGGATCGAGGCAAAAAACCGCAGCGTATAAAGGATGACGCTAGCGAGGTTGCGCGCAAGGGGGCATTATCCTGTGCAGCAACCACAATAAAGCGACGGCAGCATGACCCGAGCAATGCGCATTACCGACCCTTCCTACGAGTTGATGGACGATCACAACGGTCTGTCCATCATCTATCGCCAGCATGGTTTCCCCTGCCCGTTGGTGCGCTGGCACTTCCACAAGGAATACGAGCTGCACCTGATCGTCGCCAGCTCGGGCAAAGTGTTTATCGGCGACTACATCGGTAACTTCTACCCCGAAAGCCTATTCCTTACCGGCCCCAACCTGCCCCACAACTGGATCAGCCAGGTGGAGGAAGACGAGGTGGTGCCCAAGCGCGACATGCTGGTGAATTTCACCGACGAACTGTTTGAACAGGGCAGCCCCGTGTTTGCCGAACTCAAGACGCTGGCGCCGATGCTGGAACGGGCGCAGTACGGCATCGAGTTCCGTTGCAAAAAAACCATCGCCCAAGCCATGACCTTGATGCAGCGCATCGAAGACGCCCAAGGTATAGCGCGCCTGGGGCACTTCTTTATTCTGCTGGAGGTGTTGAGCGCCTGTGAGGATTACCAGCTGCTGTCCGGCGGGACGACACCGCAAGTGGCCGACGAGCACAGCATTGATCGCACCAACCGCGCGGTGGACTATATCTTTGCCCACTACGCCCGCGAATTGTCGCTGGAGGAAGTGGCGCAGTACCTGGGGATGAAGCCGACGTATTTCTCACGGGTGTTTAAACAAGCCACTGGGCGCACGTTTATAGAGTTTGTTAACCGGCTACGCATCAGCAAATCTTGCGAGCTGCTGGCCGATGGCGACAAAGCCGTGACGGATGTGTGCTTTGAATCGGGTTTTAACAATATTTCCAACTTCAACCGGCGTTTTCAGCAGCTCAAGGGCATGACGCCGTCCCATTACCGACGTCTGGCGGTGCAACGGCTCACGGATCAGAACCTGACGCCGATAGGCGCTTAGCACTTCAATTCGAGGGCAGCAGGCCTTAATGGGCCATTTGCTGAGATACGCCTCCCGCCCGTCTCGTTTAAATCCCGCAATACAAGGGGCGGAACACATTCCTTCTCGCGACCAACAAGCTACCAGCCCGCAGCCTGACTGCTTGCTCACCCAACGTCGCCAAATCGGAATGCCCCATGAGAAGTTACCTGACGCACTCACCCCTGACCTTTGCTGCCCACCCCCCAAGCCCATCCCCTGCGCCCGTTGAGGGGCAACCGAATAACGCGCGGACACGGCGCAGCACATCGGCTGACGTAATCTCCCTGGAAGTACAAAAAGCCGCCCAGACCTTGGTACGCCAGGCGGACGCCGACCTGGCCGGAAAATTCGCCACCGCCTTGATGGAACAGGTCAATTCAAATAGCACAGGCCGCCAGCAGCCCATCGCCTCCGGGGTAGTCTCTGCTATTCCCGCCAACTCCACGTTCGGACAACTCTGGGCACAGCTTACTCACACACTCAAGAGCGAGCCGTTTGCCACGTTTGCAAAAAATAACCACATTGATCTTTCAAACCTGAAAGTGACGCCCAGCGGCTGGCTGGATTGCACCGTTAACGGCAAGCGCAGGACCTTTTCCAATTACGAAACAGGCTTTGAGCAAGCCACTGTCGACGTTTTGATCGCTGCCCGCAAACTGAGCCCTGACAACAAGTCGTTTGTATACGTAGACGAACACAGCTCCACTACGCGTGCTGTCGGTAATTTTTACGGCGTACAGGTTCCCAATACAAAAGCCGCGACGCTCGCGGATATCCGTCAATTGCAGGAGAACATGAGGTTCCCCTCCGTGTTTTCTCCTGACGCCAACGCACCACGCCCCCGTCGACACGAATACCGGCACGCCAGGCAAATGCAGGACGAAGCAGAGCAGGACCTCGCACTTCAGATGGTTCGGGAGCCGGGGAAATTTCCTCCCCAGCAGGGTCAAGCTGGCATTCCTCAGCTCGCGCCGCCAAACCCTGCGCAACCGGCCACAACGCCGGCGCAAACGCCAACCGCCACCACTGACCCGGTGGCCGCCATTGCGCGCCGACAGTTTGCCGGTGAGCCCAATGTTTACTCGGTGGTCGCGCGCGCGCTAAGCGATAGGATAAAGGAGGTGGCCCCCGCACTGGACGTCGACGTCAACCAGATCTCTATTGAAACGCCCGATCCGGACACCCCTGGTGCATTCAAGCGAACACAATTAATGGCACGTGTCTTCGACTACTTGACGGGTGGGGAGGCCCCGCGCTTCACAGGCACCGATAGAGCTTTTGACACACGTCCTGATCTGCTGGCACGGACGGGCAACTCTGCCGACACCCCGCTCGATCTGGATTTGTCAGCGTTGAGCAGTATCATAAATGCATTGCCGGCTCGACTGAACCACTACTACGAAACGGCCATGGGTGAATATTGGGATAAGCCGGCCTTCGCTGGAGGCACTGATGCGGGTGCTGCCTTTACCGGCAGCCACAGGGCATTGGTTAGTCGAATTCTGCGAAGCAACTTGCAACTGGCCAGTCTGAAACAACCCGGCCTGGATGATGAGCAGCGCAAGACCATAGACATGGTCGCAAGACATCCCGAAGAAGCCACACGCCCCGCCCCAACTGACCCCAACTCATCAGGGGCCACCGTCTATAGCCTGGTCGGTACAGCGCCAAAGATGGTGATTCATCGCTACTTGGCGAACATAAATCGCGACATTCTTCTATTAGTGGAGCCCAGCGGGAAAATCACCCCGTTTAAGAGCTGGGATGAACTCAACGGCTTGGGTGCTCTGAATGACAGGCTGACCGGCAATATGTTCAGCGCCCAGGCCGACATCATCATCGATCAGCACCTGGGCGACAGTTTGTCTGCGCCTTCAACGCCCTCAGGCACAGACGACTCGACGAAGGAGACCATCCCTCTGCCCGACTGGATGAGCAAAGCCGGCGAAGCCGAACGTTTTGTCATGCATGAACTCAGCCTGGGATTGGCAAGCACTCACCAAACTAACCAAGGCCGCAGCTACAACAGCGGCATTGAGGACATTCGCAGTTTTGCGCAGCATCGATTTGACAGCCTGCCCGAAAACCAAAAGCTGACGGCGCACGCGGCCGCCAACCTTGAGGTGGTCTTCAAAGTGCCTTATGGAACGCTGAACTCCGGCTTCATTGACCGGCAAACCATGAGCCTGACGGACATGCTCCTCAATAACTTATCGGGGCTGCCTAATGGCCGGATAGAAGTCTTTTTCAAGACAGGGCTCAAAGATGAGAACGGTGCAGAAATAAAAGTCAGAGTGCCCACACTGGAAAAAGAAGGTGTGCTCAAGCAGCTCGTTGACGAGCTCGATATTGGCAAAACCTATACGGATTTGCTCAAAAAACAATTGCTCGACGACCCCAGCGAAAAAGCGCAGCGCCAGTCACTTTTCGCTCAGCAAGTGCCGCTCGAACTACAGTTCAAAGCCCTGGAACTGAGCATCAAGGGAGCGTCCGGTTTCAACGCAACAGGTTTCAGGTACATCCAGGAAGTGTTCAAGCCTGGCCTTGGCCCCAGGGTCGTTGATGGCAAGGAAATCGTCATCCGACCGCTGGCGTTTGATAATCAAGCCAATGGAAAGCCCGATGGGGTGGAAGGTGCCTATCTGATCGAACCCAAAGACACTACGACCGGCCCGCATATTCTGTATAGGCCGCTGATCAGCGATGCTCCGCTGCTGCAATTTCCAACCCGCCAGGCACTGCTGGAAGCCATACAGAACAAAGGCAAGCTGCAAAATGACATCCTCGCCTGGCTCCCGGATGAAAACACTCGAAAACTCTACAGCGGCGACGGTTTCAAGCATCCCAACCTGGTGATATTCGGTTTGAACCTGGGGTCCGTTCCCCTTAACAAGGCCCACCCTCTGGCCATCGATACCCGACTGCAGCAAACGTTACAGGAGGGAAAATTGCTGGAGCATCTGTACGAGGCCAATGCCCGGAACTTGATCACCCTGGCTGAGCACCAATCAACAACAGACGCTCAAAGCCGGTGGGCATCCCTCAAGGAGGGTGGTTTCCTGCTGCTCAATTCAGTGCTGCCTGTGCTGCGCGGCCCCGGCGCCATACTCGGCTTGATGATGCAGGCTCAAGGCATTATCAGCGACTTGGGCATCCTGCTCGACGATGACGCACAAAAGAAACAAGCAGCCCTGACCGATCTGCTGGTCAACCTGGCAACGTTGTTTATCCACTTCAAGGCACGCTCATTGTCGGAGCCCTCTTCCGTTACGTCGACAAGCCCGGCAACCGGCGCCAGCGTGATGGTAGATGAAGCAGTACCGCTCACCCCGCCCCTACAGCGCTTTCGGATGGGGGGGCCGCTGGAAAGGATCATACCTGTGGACGGGGAAATCCAGACCAACGTAGACACTTACAATCGTAAAGGCCAGGAAGTGAAGCGGCTGAATATCATTGGTCATGCCGCTAAGCCTGAGGGAGAGCAATCAGCGGTGATTGTCGCTGAAGGTGAACAAGTCTATACGGCTGAAAAACTCGATAATGAACTCTTTGGGCGGGGCATTAATATTCGAGATTACCCGGAAGTTCGCTTGCTGGTGTGCTACTCCGCCAAAGGGGGTGACAACTCTCTGGCGGCACAACTGCACTCGCTCACTGGCGTCCCGGTAAAGGGATATGAAGGCACAGTCGACGTAGGGTATATATCTGGTGTAGGCGTGGACCCGGAAGATATATACAAAACAGCCCTTGAAAAACTCAGAACCCAGCGTCCAGAATTTTCTGAAGCCGCCAGGAAAGAACTGGCAGAGATAGCGCTGAACAACCAATTAAGAGACATTGATATTTTTAACCATGTGGAAAAGAAGAGTGGTAAAAAAGTAAAAGTAAACTGGGGAACGATTCAAAATCCAATCTATGAAGAGGTGTCAGTCGACTACCGTCCCAAGCGCTTCGGACCGTCAAAGACCCGAACAATTGCGGGCACTGCAGAGGTTCAAGACACCTCAAAAGAACTGCATAACATGGGTGAATATAAAGCCTTCAAGGCGTTGCCCGAGGCTGACAAACTGAAAAACAGCATTGCTTTTACGATCTCGGAAGACGGTCAGTATGAGTACTTTCTGGACCGGACAGTGGGCAGCACGGAAATCAGACTAAACATCATCGGGCATGGTGATAAAGGCGGCGCTACATTCAAAAGCGATCTGAAAGGCGCAGCGTCCCACTCGCCTGAAGCATTTGCAAAATTGATTGCCCCCATGCTGAAAAAGACCGGGGCTACCCATATCAGGATGATCAGTTGCAAATCAGGCAGCACCGGCTTTTCGGAAGAACTCTCAAAACGCTTGAACGTGCCCGTCAAAGCGCCTGTGGGCACCGTCACTCAATTTGAAGTCATGAAAGACAGGTACTGGATTCTGGAGAAATTCCCGAACCCACGTCGCCCGCACGATCATGAGTGGAAGACATTTACACCTGCCACACCGGCCTAGTAGACCTCAACGCGCCAGTCCCCACTTATGCCAAGCCGTTGAATCACCCGGTTCAAGCCCCTGGTGGTTCAGCGGCTGACCAGGCCGGGCGTTGCTGAAAGGTTTCATGCAATCGATTGCCGAGTGCAAAAAAGTATCAGCTCAAGTGTGCCCAAGGATTTGTCACACGCCCATTTCAAGGCTGTAATCAACGCACACTCTTCCTGACACCTTGTGGGAAGACACAACAACAATAACTGTCATTCTGTAGCCCTCTGGGCACGGAAATGGAGTGCGCGATGAAGTTCACAGCAAAAGCACTGCTTGTCTCCACCTGCATGACCACCTGCATGACCCTCAGCGCCGTCAGCTTTGGCGCGCAAACCCTGACCATTGCCACCGTCAACAACAGCGACATGATCCGCATGCAGAAGCTCTCGAAAACCTTCGAGACCGAGCACCCGGACATCAAGCTGAACTGGGTGGTGCTTGAAGAAAACGTACTGCGCCAACGCCTGACCACCGACATCGCCACCCAGGGCGGCCAGTTTGACGTGTTGACCATCGGCATGTACGAAGCTGCACTGTGGGGCGCCAAGGGTTGGTTGGAGCCGATGAAAGACCTGCCGGCGTCCTACGACCTCGACGACGTGTTCCCTTCGGTGCGTGACGGCTTGTCGGTCAAAGGCTCGTTGTATGCCCTGCCGTTCTACGCCGAAAGCTCGATCACCTACTACCGCACCGACCTGTTCAAGGGCGCCGGGCTGAGCATGCCCGAGCACCCGACCTGGACTCAGATCGGTGAATTCGCCGCCAAACTCACCGACAAGAGCAAAGAGCAATACGGCCTGTGCCTGCGTGGCAAAGCCGGTTGGGGTGAGAACATGGCGCTGATCACCACCCTGGCCAACGGCTACGGCGCGCGCTGGTTCGATGAAAAATGGCAACCGGAATTCAACGGTCCGGAATGGAAGGACGCGTTGAACTTCTACGTCGACAACATGAAGAAATCCGGCCCGCCGGGTGCTTCCAGCAACGGTTTCAACGAAAACCTCGCGCTGTTCAACAGTGGCAAGTGCGCGATCTGGGTGGACGCCAGCGTGGCCGGTTCGTTCGTCACCGACAAGTCTCAGAGCAAAGTCGCTGACAGTGTCGGCTTCACCTTCGCGCCGCACGAGAAGACCGACAAGGGCACCTCGTGGCTGTACTCCTGGAGCCTGGCCATCCCGACCAGTTCCAAAGCCAAGGATGCCGCCAAGGTGTTCACCACCTGGGCAACGTCCAAGGAATACGGCGAACTGGTAGCCAAGACCGACGGCATCGCCAACGTACCGCCTGGCACGCGCAAATCGACCTACAGCGACGAATACCTCAAAGCCGCACCGTTTGCCAAGGTGACCCTCGAATCGCTGAAAGTCGCTGACCCGACCAAACCGACGCTCAAGCCGGTGCCGTATATCGGTATCCAGTTGGTGACCATTCCTGAATTCCAGGCGATTGGTACCCAGGTCGGCAAGTTCTTCTCGGGCGCGCTGACCGGTCAGCAAACGGTGGACCAAGCCTTGACCGCCGCGCAGACCACCACCGAGCGTGAGATGAAGCGGGCGGGTTATCCCAAATAACTCAGCATCACCGCGATAAATGCTTTGTGTGGGAGCTGGCTTGCCTGCGATGCGGGCGACTCGGTCTGTCAGCCAGACCGATGTGATGCCATCGCAGGCAAGCCAGCTCCCACATTGAGCGCGCTCCGATTCTAGTTTTGCATGCCCCCGACTGGTCTTGATCCTAATGAATACAACACCCAAAAACCGCCTGGCCAACCCCGGCTGGTTCCTTGTCAGCCCCTCGGTGGCCATGCTGCTGCTGTGGATGATCGTGCCACTGGGCATGACCCTGTACTTTTCGCTGATCCGCTACAACCTGCTCTACCCTGGCGAAAACCAATTCGTGGGGTTGGAAAACTTCACCTACTTCATCACCGACTCGGGCTTCCTGCCTGGCGCCACCAACACCCTGTTACTGGTGGGCAGCGTGTTGCTGATCAGCGTGGTGTTCGGCGTGTTGATCAGCGCGTTGCTGGAGGCCAGTGAGTTCCTGGGCCGCGGCATCGTGCGGGTGATGCTGATTTCGCCGTTCTTCATCATGCCCACCGTCGGTGCGCTGATCTGGAAGAACCTGATTTTCCACCCGGTGTCGGGGATTCTCGCCGCCGTGTGGAAGCTGTTCGGCGCCGAACCCGTGGACTGGCTGGCGCACTACCCATTGCTGTCGATCATCATCATTGTGTCGTGGCAGTGGCTGCCCTTCGCCATCCTGCTGCTGATGACCGCCATGCAGTCCCTCGACCAGGAACAAAAGGAAGCCGCGCGCCTGGACGGTGCCGGCGCCATCGCGATCTTCTGGCACCTGACCCTGCCCCACCTGGCCCGCCCGATTGCCGTGGTGGTGATGATCGAAACGATCTTTTTGCTCTCGGTCTTCGCCGAAATCTTCACCACCACCAACGGTGGCCCCGGCTACGCCTCGACCAACCTCGCCTACCTGATCTACAACCAGGCGCTGGTGCAGTTCGACGTGGGCATGGCCTCGGCCGGCGGCTTGATTGCCGTGGTCATCGCCAATATCGCGGCGATCATCCTGGTGCGGATGATCGGCAAAAACCTGACTGACAAGCCTTGAGGGCCGCGCCATGACGCTTCAACAATCCCGCCGCCTGCAAAGCCTGCTGCTCGGCACGTTGGCCTGGGCCATCGCAATCCTGATTTTCTTCCCGATCTTCTGGATGGTGCTGACCAGCTTCAAGACCGAAATCGACGCGTTCGCCACGCCGCCGCAGTTCATCTTCACGCCGACGCTGGAGAACTACCTGCACATCAACGAGCGCAGCAACTACTTCGCCTACGCCTGGAACTCGGTGGTGATCTCGTTCAGCGCCACCGCCCTGTGCCTGCTGATCTCGGTGCCGGCCGCCTACTCCATGGCGTTCTATGAAACCAAACGCACCAAGGGCACCTTGCTGTGGATGCTGTCCACCAAAATGCTGCCGCCAGTGGGCGTTTTGATGCCGATCTACCTGCTGGCCAAGAGCCTTGGCCTGCTGGATACGCGCATTGCGCTGATCATCATCTACACCCTGATCAACCTGCCGATTGTGGTGTGGATGGTGTACACCTACTTCAAGGACATCCCCAAGGACATCCTCGAAGCCGCGCGCCTGGACGGCGCCACCCTGTGGCAGGAAATGGTCCGCGTGCTGCTGCCGATCGCCAAGGGCGGCCTGGCCTCTACCGTGCTGCTGTCGCTGATCCTGTGCTGGAACGAGGCGTTCTGGTCGCTGAACCTGACCTCCTCGAATGCCGCGCCGTTGACAGCGCTGATCGCCTCTTACTCCAGCCCCGAAGGTTTGTTCTGGGCCAAATTGTCCGCCGTTTCGACCCTCGCCTGTGCGCCGATCCTGATCTTTGGCTGGATCAGCCAAAAACAGCTGGTGCGTGGCTTGTCCTTCGGCGCAGTTAAATAATAATTCCAAGCGGAGGCCCATCATGGCCAACCTGAAAATCAAGAATTTGCAAAAAGGCTTCGAAGGTTTCTCGATCATCAAGGGCATTGACCTGGAAGTGAACGACAAGGAATTTGTGGTGTTCGTCGGCCCGTCGGGCTGCGGCAAATCCACCCTGCTGCGTTTGATCGCGGGCCTTGAGGAAGTCACCGAAGGCACCATCGAACTCGATGGCCGCGATATCACCGAAGTCACCCCCGCCAAGCGTGACTTGGCCATGGTGTTCCAGACCTACGCGCTGTACCCGCACATGAGCGTGCGCAAGAACATGTCGTTTGCCCTGGACCTGGCCGGCGTCGACAAGAAGCTGGTGGAGAGCAAAGTCAGCGAAGCGGCGCGCATCCTCGAACTCGGCCCGTTGCTGGAGCGCAAGCCCAAGCAGCTTTCCGGCGGCCAGCGTCAGCGCGTGGCAATCGGCCGTGCGATCGTGCGTAACCCAAAGATTTTCCTGTTCGACGAACCGCTGTCCAACCTCGACGCCGCCCTGCGCGTGCAGATGCGCCTGGAACTGGCGCGCCTGCATAAAGAGCTGCAAGCCACCATGATTTACGTGACCCACGACCAGGTCGAGGCCATGACCCTGGCCGACAAGGTGGTGGTACTCAACAGCGGCCGTATCGAGCAGGTCGGCTCGCCGCTGGAGCTGTACCACCAGCCGGCCAACCTGTTTGTGGCGGGCTTTCTGGGCACGCCGAAAATGGGCTTCCTCAAGGGCAAAGTCACCCGTATTGAAAGCCAGGGCTGCGACGTGCAGTTGGACGCCGGCACCCTGATCAGCCTGCCATTGAGCGGTGCCAGCTTGAGCGTGGGCAGCGCGGTGACCCTGGGGATTCGCCCGGAGCACCTGGAAATTGCCGCGCCTGGGCAAACCACCCTGACCGTCACCGCCGACGTCGGCGAGCGCCTGGGCAGCGACACCTTCTGCCACGTCATCACCGCCAACGGCGAGCCGCTGACCATGCGGATTCGTGGCGACATGGCCAGCCAATACGGCGAAACCCTGCACCTGCACCTGGACCCGGCGCACTGCCATCTGTTCGACACCGATGGCGTGGCCGTGGCTCGTCCACTGCGCGCTGCCGCCTGATTTCGCGAGACTTGTGATGAAACTGAATAAACAGAACCTCACCCAATTGGCGCCGCAAGTAAAAATTCCGGCCTACGCCATTGCGAGCACCTCCCAGGGCATCGCGCATATCGGCGTCGGCGGTTTCCACCGTGCGCATCAGGCGTATTACACCGATGCGCTGATGAATACCGGCGTTGGCCTGGACTGGAGCATCTGCGGCGTCGGCCTGCGCAGCGAGGACCGCAAGGCCCGCGACGACCTGGCCGGCCAGGATTACCTGTTCACCCTGTATGAACTGGGCGACACCGACGACACCGAAGTGCGCGTGATCGGCGCCATCAGCGACATGCTGCTGGCCGAAGACGGCGCCCAGGCGCTGATCGACAAGCTGGCCAGCCCTGAGATTCGGATTGTCTCGCTGACCATCACCGAAGGCGGCTACTGCATCGATGACAGTAACGGCGAGTTCATGGCGCACCTGCCGCAGATCCAGCACGACCTGGCGCACCCTAATGCACCGAAAACCGTGTTCGGGTTTATCTGCGCCGCACTGACCCAACGCCGCACCGCCGGGACCCCGGCGTTTACCGTGATGTCCTGCGATAACCTGCCGCACAACGGCGCCGTCACGCGCATGGCCCTGCTGGCATTTGCCGCCCTGCACAACGCCGAGCTGCATGACTGGATCAAGGCCAACGTGAGCTTCCCGAATGCCATGGTCGACCGCATCACGCCGATGACCAGCACCGCCCACCGCCTGCAACTGCACGATGAGCACGGCATCGACGACGCCTGGCCAGTGGTGTGCGAGCCGTTCGTGCAATGGGTGCTGGAAGACAAATTCGTTAACGGCCGCCCGGCGTGGGAAACCGTCGGTGTGCAGTTCACCGATGACGTCACGCCTTACGAAGAGATGAAGATCGGCCTGCTCAATGGCAGCCACCTGGCCCTTACCTACCTGGGTTTTCTCAAGGGTTATCGGTTTGTGCACGACACCATGAATGACCCGGTGTTTGTGGCCTATATGCGTGCCTACATGGACCTGGACGTCACGCCAAACCTGGCGCCGGTGCCGGGCATCGATTTGACCCAGTACAAGCAGACGCTGGTGGATCGTTTTTCCAACCAGGCGATTGCCGACCAGTTGGAGCGTGTATGTTCCGATGGCTCGTCGAAGTTTCCCAAGTTCACCGTACCGACCATCAATCGCTTGATTGCCGATGGGCGTGAGACTGAGCGCGCGGCGTTGGTTGTCGCCGCCTGGGCGTTGTACCTCAAAGGCGTTGATGAAAACGGCGTGACTTACAAGATCCCCGACCCACGCGCCGAGTTCTGCCAAGGGCTGGTGAGTGACGATGCGCTGATCAGCCAACGCCTGCTGGGTGTGGAAGAGATTTTTGGCAAGGCTATTCCCAACTCGGCTGAGTTTGTGGCAGCGTTTGAGCGGTGCTTTGTCAGCTTGCGCGACAACGGCGTCACCGCAACACTGCAGCAACTGCTGAAAACACCCGATTAAAAATGTGGGAGCTGGCTTGTGTGGGAGCTGGCTTGCCTGCGATAGCATCACCTGGGTTTGACTGATAGACCGAGGTGCTGGCATCGCAGGCAAGCCAGCTCCCACACAGACCAGCGTCCACATTTAATCGGGCTATCAATCCAAGAATAATACTGCTGAGCACTCCTTCATGACCCAGCAAAACCTGTACCTCGGCATCGATTGCGGCACCCAGGGCACCAAAGCCATCGTCCTCGACGCGTCCAGCGGCAAGGTCCTGGGCCTGGGCGCCGCCGCGCATACGCTGATCAGCGGTGCCAATGGCCGTCGCGAACAGCACACCCAGGAATGGCTGGATGCCTTTACCGAAGCCACTCACCGCGCCCTGCAACAGGCTGGCGTGGACGGCCAGGACATTCTCGGCATCGGCGTCTCCGGCCAGCAGCACGGGCTGGTGCTACTGGACGAGCACGGTGAGGTGCTACGCCCGGCCAAACTCTGGTGCGACACCGAAACCGCCCCGGAGAACGACCGCCTGCTGGCGTACCTGGGCGGCGAAAGCGGCTCGCTGGAACGCCTCGGCGTGGCGATTGCGCCGGGCTATACCGTGTCGAAACTGCTGTGGACCCGCGAACAACACCCGGACGTGTTCGCACGCATCGCGCATATCCTGCTGCCCCACGACTACCTCAACTACTGGCTCACCGGCCGCGCCGTGGCGGAATACGGCGATGCGTCGGGCACCGGCTACTTCAACGTGCGCAGCCGCGAGTGGGACGTGGCCCTGCTTACGCACATCGACCCGAGCGGGCGCCTGGAAAAAGCCCTGCCCGCGTTGATTGCGGCGGATCAAGCTATCGGCAGCATCCTGCCGGCCATCGCCGAACGCCTGGGGATCAACCCCAATGCCAAGGTGTCCAGCGGCGGCGGCGACAACATGATGGGCGCCATCGGCACCGGCAATATCGCTCCCGGCGTGATCACCATGAGCCTGGGTTCGTCCGGCACCGTCTACGCATTTGCCGACCAGCCGAATGTCAGCCCGCAAGCCTCGGTCGCGACCTTCTGTTCGTCCAGCGGTGGCTGGCTGCCGTTGATCTGCACCATGAACCTGACCAACGCCACCGGGGTGATTCGCGAGCTGTTCGAGCTTGACCTTGCGACCTTCAACAGCCTGGTTGCGCAAGCGCCGATTGGCGCCGATGGCGTGAGCATGCTGCCGTTCCTCAATGGCGAACGCGTGCCCGCCCTGCCCCACGCCACCGGCAGCCTCCACGGGCTGACCATGACCAACCTGACCCGCGCCAACCTGTGTCGCGCGGTGGTCGAGGGCACCACCTTCGGCCTGCGCTACGGCCTCGACCTGCTGCGCCAGACCGGCCTGCAAAGCCATAGCATCCGCCTGATCGGCGGCGGCTCGAAAAGCCCGGTGTGGCGGCAGATGGTCGCCGATATCATGAACACCGAAGTGGTGTGTACCGAACAAAGCGAAGCCGCTGCCCTGGGCGCGGCGATCCAGGCGGCGTGGGGCCAGTCCGGCGACACCCTGGCCAGCCTGTGCGACAAATGTGTGAGTGTCGACCCAAGCAGCCGCACGCTGCCGGTGGCGGCCAATGTCAGTGCCTATCAACAGGCTTACGAGCGCTATCAGCAGCTCGTGGCAACCCTTTAAGAGCGAACGACTATGTATCTGGTGTGTGGCGAAGCGCTGTTCGATTTTTTCAGCGAGGAGGATGCCAGCGGGCAGGCTTCCAGGGTCAATTACAAGGCCATTGCCGGTGGTTCGCCGTTCAACGTGGCCGTCGGTTTGCGCCGCCTGGGCATTGAGTCCGCGCTGTTGGGTGGCGTGTCCAACGACTTCCTTGGCCAGCGCTTGCTGCAAGTGCTCAAGGACGAAGGCGTCAGCCAGCGGTTTCTGCTTGAGTTTGCCGCGCCAACCACCCTGGCGATGGTTGCCGTGGGCGCCAACGGCTCACCGCAATACAGCTTTCGCGGCGAAGGCTGCGCCGATCGGCAATTGACGCTTGAGCATCTGCCGACCTTGGGCGATGAGGTTCGTGGCGTGCATATCGGCTCGTTTTCGCTGGTGGTGCAGCCGATCGGCGACACCCTGCTGAGCCTGGTCAAGCGCGAAAGTGGCAAGCGCCTGATCAGCCTGGACCCCAATGTGCGGCTCAACCCGCAACCGGATATCCAGCTGTGGCGTGAGCGCGTGGCCGAGTTGGTCAAGCATGCCGACCTGATTAAAGTCAGCGATGAAGACCTGCACCTGCTCTACCCCGACCAGTCGCCCGAGAGCGTGCTGCAAGGCTGGTTGCAGCACCGTTGCCAATTGGTGTTCCTCACCCGTGGCGGCGATGGCGCCAGCGTGTTCAGCCGCCAGCACGGCAGTTGGTCGCAACCTGCGGTCAAGGTGGTGATGGCCGATACGGTGGGCGCCGGCGACACCTTCCAGGCCGCGTTGATTGCCTGGTTGACCGAGCAGCAGCTGGATTCCATTGACGGCCTGCAACAGCTGACACGCGCGCAAATCGACAGCATGCTGGGCTTCGCGATCCGCGCCGCCGCGCTGACCTGCAGCAAGACCGGGCCGGACCTGCCATATCGCCAGCAGTTGGGCTGAAGCCTGGGTTTCATGAAGGTTTTGTCAGCCAAGGCAAAATTAATCGATGGTTAATCCCGCAAGCCGAGAGTGAATTCGAACTCACTTGCGGAGCACCACCATGAAACTGCGTACCTTGTTATTCACCGCCACCTTGGCCCTTGCCGCGGTGTCGGGGATGGCCCAGGCCGACACCGCCGCCAAGCCTGTGCAGTATCAATACGGCATGCCCTTGAACGTCGACAAAGTGATCGCCATGCACGAGGAAGACACCGACATGTGCAAGGTAATCAACGCCGATATCAAGTTCGTGGACAAAGCCGGGAAGATCGAAGATGTGGGCTACCGAAAAATGTCCGAAGCCTGCGATTTTCAGAATTGAAACACACCGCATTGGGCCTGGTGTTTACCAGGCCCACAGGTCGTCGGTGAATCACTCTCAAACACTTGGCTGACTAGTAGCCGCGCCCCGCCACTCTTTGCTGAGCAGGCGCTTGAGTGTGCTTGAGGTCTTCGCGCAACCCGCTGATCAGGTTGCAAATGGCTCGACTGCTGTCGAGTTTTTCGGCGTTTATACCTTTGACTTCCAAATCCACCCGGTCACGGTCGCGGTCGTCATACACCTTGATCGTCAACGAGGCGTCTTCGGCTTTGGTACATTCACACCGCTTGGGCAGGAAACTTCCTTCAATAATGCTGCGTAGCTCTAGTTCCGAAAGCATGGCCAACCTCTCCTTTTTTGAGACTGCCAACAGATTTTTAGGTACAGATATTCAGGTACGGTGCAGGCGCGTGCCTGCGGCGTCTTACCGACCCTGGCAGACGCTTTCATTCATCAGCCTACTCGGCAAAATCCATTCTCGTTGTAACCTTTCCTCATAAGCGCCGCGCTGACGTATATAAATCTGTTTACCCCGCGTGGATTATCGTCGAACCGCGCCGATTAAACGTTTATGTACTAAATTGCACCTTGCGCCGCTACTCTCTCTGCAACATGTCGCAAACTATCAAAGTTGATATTGGCCCCTGAGTTAACTGCCACCAAGGTCTGCCCGCGCACGCCGTTTTGGGTGACGTACTTGCGAACGCCCGCCACCGCCAGTGCGCCTGAAGGCTCAGTGATGGAGCGCGTATCGTCGTAGATCAACTTGATGGCGCTGCACAGTTCGTCATTGCTGACGGTGATCACTTCATCGACCCAATCGCGGCAGATCTCAAAGCCATAGGCGCCGATCTGCGCCACCGCGGTGCCATCGGCAAACCCGTCGACACTGGGCAGCACCACCCGCTCACCGGCGCGCAAGGCCGCCAGCAGGCAACTGGAACCCTCGGGTTCGACGCCGACAATGCGCACCTCGGGCCGCAGGTATTTGACATAGGCGGCAATCCCGGCGATCAGGCCGCCGCCGCCCACCGGCACGAAGATCGCGTGCAGCGGGCCTTGCTGCTGGCGCAGTATTTCCATGGCCACTGTGCCTTGGCCGGCGATCACATCGGGGTCATCGAACGGCGAAACAAAGGTGCAACCCGACGTCTCGGCCAACTGCAATGCGTGGGCCAGGGCAAACGGAAAGCTTTCGCCATGCAACACCGCCTCGGCGCCACGGGAGCGCACGCCCAGCACCTTCAATTCCGGCGTGCTGCACGGCATGACGATGCGGGCCTTGATGCCCAGTTCCCGCGCCGCCAATGCCACGCCCTGCGCATGATTACCCGCCGAGGCGGTCACCACCCCACGGGCTTTCTGCTCATCGCCGAGTTGCACCAGCTTGTTGTAGGCGCCACGGATCTTGAAGGAAAACGTCGGCTGCAAATCTTCCCGCTTGAGCAGCACTTGGTTGCCCAATAGCGCCGACAACGCAGGCGCCGATTGCAAGGGCGTGCGCACTGCCACGTCGTAAACCGGGGCGGCGAGGATCTTTTTCACGTAGTGCTCAAGCAGCCCGGTATTGGCGGTTTGCGCGGCGCGGTGGGTACTCATGGGCGTCTCCTGGTGTTGGTGTGCTGCCCAGGAGTCGGAAAAACAAAACCCGCCTCTAGGGCGGGTTTGGGTGCAGCCGTGTGCTATCCCGCCAAATGAGGAATGGCGGTAATAATAATGCTCGACTGGCGGCGCAAGGCTGGAAAGGTCATGCACCGAAATTAACCGGCGGTGACTGGGCAAGTCAATGGCCTGTGGCCATTTAGCGGGTTGGGGTTTACGAGAGATATACGAAACGTATACGCTTTGTATATCCATCTAACACAGTGAAACCCATGGGCATCGTCAAGATTACCGACCAACTGCACGAACAGCTTCGCCTGGCCAGCGCCGCCATGGACCGCTCCATCAATGCCCAGGCCGAGTTCTGGATCAAGATCGGCCTGTTGGCCGAACTCAACCCGCACCTGCCCTACAACGAGCTGATCAACAAGCTGTTACTGGACAAACCCGACCTGATCCGAGGGCGCGGCTGATGATCAAGACACCCGCACAACTGGCCGTGATGCGCGAATCCGGGCGCCTGCTGGCCCAGGTATTCAGCATGCTCGACGGCTTTGTCGCCGCCGGGCGCTCGACCCTGGAGCTGGACAGCGCCGTCGAAGCCTTCATCCGCAACGAGCTCAAAGCCCGGCCGGCGAGTCTTGGGCAATACGACTACCCCTTTTGCATCAACACCTCGATCAACGAAGTGGTGTGTCATGGCATGCCCAGTGCCAAGGATGTGTTGAAAGACGGCGACATCATCAACATCGACATCACCCTGGAAAAAGGCGGTTTTATCGCTGACTCCAGCAAGATGTACATGATTGGCAGCGTGGCGCCCAAGGCCCGGCGCCTGGTGGAACAGACCTTTGAAGCCATGTGGGCCGGCATTCGCCAGGTCCGCCCCGGCGCACGCCTGGGCGATATCGGCCATGCAATCCAGAGCCATGCGCAGGCCAACGGCTACAGCGTGGTGCGTGAGTATTGCGGCCACGGCATCGGCCGGCAGATGCACGAGGAACCCCAAGTGCTGCACTTCGGCCGCCCCGGCACCGGGCTGGAACTGCGCGAAGGCATGGTGTTTACCATCGAGCCGATGCTCAACCAGGGCAGCGCCAAGGTGCGCGACCTCAAGGATGGCTGGACGGTGGTGACCAAGGACAACAGCCTGTCGGCGCAGTGGGAACATACCGTGGCGGTGACGGCGGACGGCTTTGAAGTGCTGACGCTGCAACCGTAAACCTGTGGGAGCTGGCTTGCCTGCGATAGCATCGACTGTGTGTCACCGACACACCGCTTGCACAGGAGCGCTGTTGTGGCGAGCGGGCTTGCCCCGCGTTGGGTTGCGCAGCAGCCCCAGTAATGGCACAGGGATGTTTCCTGAAAGAACTCAGCGCCTGGTTTGGGGCCGCTTCGCAACCCAACGCGGGGCAAGCCCGCTCGCCACGAAGGAGTTTGGCCACCTTACCTGTCAGTTCCCACAAACTGCAATGTGTTCACGCGCGGCTGGCGCCGCCTGCGATGCGCTTGAGCCCGAACACCATCAACCCCGCCCCAACGCCCATCGCCACCATCAACAGCGGGTACGACACCCACCACGGCGTGCCCGCCGTCATCATGCTGAACTCCGACATGCCGCCCACGCTGGCGATCAGGTTGAGCGGCAGAAACACCACGTTGATCAACGTCAGCTTGCGCAGCAGGTTGTTCATGCTGTTGTTCATCAGGTTGCCGCGTGCATCGATCAGCCCGGAAAACACGTTGGAGTAGATCTCGGCCTGCTTGTAGCACTGGTGGTTCTCAATGATCAGGTCATCGATCAACCCCAGCACCTCGGCGCTGAAATGCTCCTTTTCCGCGTGGTTGCGCAACCGCGACAACACCGCGCCATTGCTGTGCAGCGCGTTGATGTAATAGATCAGGCTTTCACTGAGGTTAAACATCTGCATCAGGTGCTGGTTGCTCATCGACGCATTGAACTGTTGCTGCAACTCCCGCGCCACCAGCTTGATCACCTTGAGGTGGCCCAGGTAGTGGTGAATGTTGTTAAGCAGCAAGTCGAGCAGCACATCCAGCGGCGTATGCAACGGCCGGCGCGCGCCGAGCCCGGAGAGTGGGGTGTCATCCGTGGCGATCACCAACAGGCGGCCGGGCGAAAACAATAGCCCGCAGGAGGCCACTTCGAACATCAGGCTGCCGCCGCCCGAGTAGTTCTCCGGGCGTTTCCAGATCAGGAACAGGTTATCGGGGTGAAACTCGATGCGTGAGACTTCATCCGGGTCAAGCGCCGAAGCCAGGGCGTGCTCGTCGAGTTTGTGATGGTCGCGCAACCACTCGCGCTCGGCCGCGTCCGGGTTGTTGAACAGCATGATTGCAGCGTCGTCCTTGTCCGCCTTGCACAGTTTTCCGTCGGTCAGTTCAAAGCGCTGAATCATCGCGCGTCACCAGCCCTGGCCCTGGCGTTTCAACTCCAATCTCCGTACAAACTCCTCGAGCACCAGCGCATACAGGTCGTCTTGCAAATAGGCATCTTCGATACCGGCGTCCATATTGGGGTTGTCGTTGACCTCGATCACCACCACTTTGTCGCCGGACTGCTTGAGGTCGACACCGTAGAGGCCGTCGCCGATCAGGTTGGCGGTTTTGACCGCCAGTTCCACCACTGCCTTGGGCGCTTCATGAACCGCCAGGGTGCGGCATTCGCCGTTGATGTCCTGGCCGATAGCCTTGTGGTTATAAATCTGCCAGTGGCCCTTGGACATGAAGTATTGGCAGGCAAAGATCGGCTTGCGGTTGAGCACACCGATGCGCCAGTCGTACTCGGTGTAGAAAAACTCCTGGGCCAGCAGCAGCACAGAGTGTTCGAACAACTCGGCGGTGGCCTTGAGCAGGGCTTCCTGGCTTTCCACCTTGATTACGCCGCGCGAGAAGCAGCCGTCGGGGATCTTCAACACCAGCGGGAAACCCAGGCGCTCGCCGACCCTTTCGAAATCTTGCGGTCGCTCCTTGTAGAGAATCTCGGTGGCGGGCATGCCCAGTTGATGGCTGTTGAGCAGGTCAGTGAGGTAGACCTTGTTGGTACAGCGCAGGATCGATGCCGGGTCGTCCATGACCACCAGGCCTTCGCTTTCGGCTTTTTTGGCGAAGCGATAGGTGTGGTTGTCGACACTGGTGGTCTCGCGGATCAGCAAGGCGTCGTACTCGGCCAGCCGTGAGTAATCCTTACGCTCGATCAGTTCCACATCGATGCCCAGCCCTTTGCCGACCCGCACGAAGTTTTCCAGGGCGCGAGCATTGGACGGCGGCAGTTGCTCCTGCGGGTCATGAAGAATCGCCAGGTCATACCGCGCCAAGCGGCGTGAGCGCGGCTGGCGCCAGATCTTGCGGCTGAAGTTGTCGAGGGCGTGGGCGAACTGGTCTTCCTGGTCATCGCGCAACTTGTGCAAGACCCCGGACTTGACCCCGTCGATGTGCCAGCCATTGTGTTTGCGAAACTCAATTAACAAGATCGGGCACGGGAAGGTTTCAAATAACTGGCGGGCCAATTCTTGCAGCGGCTCTATATTGGTTCGACCAAAATAAAGTGTCAGGGTAAAGCCTTCGGTATTGCTGTAAAGGTGATGACTCAAGGCTTTATCGAGGGTTTTATCCAGGTCATCCAGTGACAAGCCATACAGCGACTTTTTAGTCAGTTCACTGATGGTGCGTACCGACGGAATCACCTTGTGCCCGCGCGCTTCGGCCAACAACGAGCAGTAGTAGCCGTGGCCCAGGTACTTGTAACTGCGGCACAGATTGATCACCTGCACACGCTTGCCCGTCTCGCTTTCACGGGTTTGTTCAAGGTATTCCTGGGCGGTCACGATGTCTTCGCTGGGGAAGTAAGAGGCCCAATCTTCCTTGCGTTCGACAATGATCACCACTTGGCTGGAACCTTTGCTCGCGACCGATAAATAACCGCTGGAAGTTATTGTCGCCGCGACGTTTTGCTCGGATACTTCACGCCAATGACCTTGTACCGCTGACATAATATTTGATCCGCTTTAGAGAACTCGACCTTTTCTATTAAGCACGATCTTTTAGAGAAGTCCCGTTTCGTTACGCAACTTTTACGGCGGTTATATGGCTCTTTCCTTTCGCGTTGCAACCCCTGCTGATGTGCCTGAACTGGTCGCACTGGAACAGCACTGTTTCACCACCGACCGGCTCTCGTTGCGCAGTTTCCAGTGGATGATCAGCCGTGCCCATGGCCAGTTGCTGGTGGCGGAAAATGATGCGCAGTTGCAAGGTTATGCACTGGTGCTGTTCCATCGCGGCACTTCATTGGCGCGCCTGTACTCCATCGCCATCGCCGAGCATGCGCGCGGCATGGGCTTGGGCAAGCAATTGCTGACGCGCATCGAGGCCTGCGCCCTGGAACATGATTGCGCCTATCTGCGCCTGGAAGTACGCACCGACAACCCCGGCGCCCTGGCGCTGTACGAGCGCAACGGCTATCGCCGCTTTGCGCTGATAAATGACTATTACGAAGATCACACCGCCGCTATTCGACTGGAAAAACGCATCCTCCAGCACCAGGTCGCACGCCCCCAGAGCGTGCCGTATTACCAACAGACCACCGACTTCACCTGTGGCGCCGCATGCCTGCTGATGGCCATGGGCGCGTTGCTGCCAGGTCGCGTGGCCGGGCGGCGCGAAGAGCTGCAGATCTGGCGCGAAGCCACCACCGTGTTCATGACCGCAGGCCATGGCGGCTGCAGCCCGCAAGGCTTGGCGTTGGCGGCCTGGCGCCGGGGTTTTCGGGTGCGTATGCAGGTGAATGTGCGCGGGCCGTTGTTTCTGGATGGCGTGCGCGACCAGCACAAAAAGGACGTGATGCGCTTAGTGCATGAGGCGTTTGAAGAGGAATTGGTCGGCAGCGACGTCGAACAGGTATTCGGCGGCGCCCTGGATTTACCGCAGGTATTGCAGGCCGGCGGGCAGCCGCTGGTACTGATCAGCAGCTACCGCCTCACCCGTTCCAAGTCGCCACATTGGGTGATGGTCACCGACTGCGATGAAGAGTTCGTCTACCTGCACGACCCCGACGTGGACCACAGCCAGCATCGCCAATCCCTGGACTGCCAGCATCTGCCGGTCAGCCATGGGGAGTTCGAGCGCATGTGCCGTTTTGGCAATAACAAATTGCGCGCGGCCGTCGTGTTGTTTAAGCCACCTGCTTGACGCCGGCCTTGGCTTCCAGCTCGCGCACCAGCGGCAGGACGCGCTGGCCGAAGTATTCGACCTCTTCCTGAAAATGCAGGAAGCCAGCCAGTATCAGGTCCACGCCCACAGCCTTGAGCGCGACTATGCGCTCGGCGATCTGCTGCGGCGTGCCAATCAGGTTGGTCTTGAAGCCGTCGTTGTATTGCACCAGGTCCTCAAAGCTGGACTTGGCCCAGTTGCCCTCGCCTTCCGGTGAGGCCTTGCCCGCCTGTTTGGCCGCATCGCCAAACGCATTCACCGCTTCGGGGTCGGCCTTGTCGATGATTTCGGCGAGCACGGCGCGGGCTTCTTCTTCGGTGTCGCGGGCGATCACAAACGCGTTTACACCGACTTTCACCGAGTGGTGATTGGCCGCGGCCTTGATGCGGAGATCGTCAACCTGGGCCTTGATACCTTCGGGCGTGTTGCCGTTGGTGAAGTACCAGTCCGACACGCGTGCCGCCATGTCCCGCGCCGCCCGTGAGCTGCCGCCCTGGAACACCTCCGGCTGGCCGAGTGGCTTGGGTTTGAGGCTGTAATTGTTGAAGCGGTAGAAGTCACCCTTGAAAGTGAAATCGTCCTGGCTCCAGATGCCTTTGAGGGCACGGATAAACTCCTCGGAACGGCGATAACGTTCGTCATGTTCCAGCCAGGGTTCGCCAATGGCCTGGAATTCGCCCTTGAACCAACCGCTGACGATATTCACCGCGATGCGCCCATTGGTGAGCTGGTCGATGGTCGCCAGCTGCTTGGCCGCCAGCGCCGGCTGCCAAGGGCCAGGCAGGATCGCGGCGATCACCTTGAGCCTAGTGGTCGCCGCCAGCAACGCATGGCTGAACGCTACAGACTCATGCTGATTGTCGGCACCGTAGCCGGCGGTGAAGCGAATTTGCGTCAGGCCATATTCGAAGCCGGCCGCCTCGGCCAACTGCGCGAGCTTGCGGTTGTAGTCGATGCCCCAGTGCGTGCGCTGTTCGATCTTGCTGACCACCAGCCCACCGCTGACGTTGGGCACCCAATAGGCAAATTTCACGGCTTGCTGACTCATCTGGCAGTACCTCGCACGAAAGAAGGATGTAACCAGGCTTGAGCAGCAAGCGTGCCAGACATCATCAAAGCGCCACCCCACGGGCGTTGCGGCGTATATCGCTGTGGTTTTTGCCAAGCCGGCGAATGTCGCGGATGGCCTTGTTTTGTCGATTTACTGTTGCTGGGGCAACAGCAGTTTGGATCCATCCCCAGTAAATACGGGCTGCGCCGCCCGGCACGGACTGTGCAATCAGCTCACCATTGATCACTGCCCAGGAGCCGTATCCCATGACCGAGCAACATGTCATCAACCCGCTGTCCATCGGCGTCGATTACCCCACACTTGCCGCGCGCTTTCGGCCGATCTTCCAGCGCATCGCCGAAGGTGCCGTGGCACGTGAACAAGCGCGCGCCCTGCCCTATGAGCCGATTGAGTGGCTCAAACACGCAGGGTTCGGCGCGGTGCGGGTGCCGGTGGAATACGGCGGTGGCGGCGCGTCCCTGCCGCAATTGTTTGAGCTGCTGATCGAACTGGCGGCGGCCGACTCCAATGTGCCCCAGGCGCTGCGCGGGCACTTCGCCTTTGCCGAAGACCGCCTGAACGCGCCACCCAGCGCGGGTCGCGACCTGTGGTTCAAGCGGTTTGTCGACGGCGATATCGTCGGTTGCGCCTGGACCGAAATCGGCACTGTGGCCATCGGCGATGTGGTCACTCAGGTCAGCCCGGATGGCGATCACTGGAAGCTCAACGGCGAAAAGTTCTACAGCACCGGGAGCATTTTCTCCGACTGGATCGACGTGTACGCCCAGCGCAGCGACACCGGCGCCGACGTGATCGCCGCCACCCGTACGCACCAGCCCGGCGTGGTGCAACGTGATGACTGGGACGGGTTCGGCCAACGCACCACGGGCAGCGGCACCACACGGTTTACCGATGCGGTGGTTGAGGCTGACAACGTGATCGACTTCGCCACCCGCTTCAAATACCAGACCGCGTTTTACCAGTTGGTGCTGCTGGCAAGCCTGGCCGGTATTGGCCGTGCGGCGCTCAACGACGTGGCGCAGCAGGTGCGCAGCCGCAAACGCATCTACAGCCATGGCAATGCCGCACATGTCAGCCAGGACCCGCAGGTGCAGCAAGTGGTGGGCGAAGTGGCCGCGCTGGTGTATGCCGCCGAGGCCAGTGCGTTGAAAGCTGCGGTGCCGGCGCAACGGGCTTACTTGGCAAGATTTGCCGGGGATGAGGTGGCTGAGCGTGAGGCAAACGTGGCTGCCGAGATTGAATCGGCGACAGCGCAGGTGGTGGTGTCGGAGTTGATTCAGCGGGCTACCAGTGAGCTGTTCAATGCACTGGGGGCGTCGGATGTGCGCCAGGGTAAAGCGCTGGATCGCCATTGGCGCAATGCGCGGACCGTGTCGTCGCATAACCCGGTGATCTACAAGGCGCGGATCGTGGGGGATTGGGTGATCAATGGAACCGAGCCGCCGTTTGTGTGGCAGATCGGGAATGGGCCTGGCAAAGCGTAATTGATCGTTCCCACGCTCTGCGTGGGCATGCATCCTGTGACGCTCCGCGTCACGGCTTCAAGAGCGGGACGCAGAGCGTCCGGGGTGGCATTCCCACGCAGAGCGTGGGAACGATCCTGTGTACCACTCAGAACGCGAGCTTATACCCGATGGTCATCAACATAATCGCCAGACACGGTCGCAACACGCCGTCCGGGACTTTGCCGGTCATGTGGCTGCCCAGGTAAATCCCCGGCAACGACCCCATCAGCAAAAAGCCCAGCAAGTGCCAGTCCATATTGCCCATGCTGGCATGCCCCAGGCCCGCCACCAGGGTCAGCGGCACGGCGTGGGCGATCTCGGTGCCGACCAGACGCCGCGTGGCCAGGAACGGATACAAGATAAACAACGCCACAGTCCCGAGGGCACCCGCGCCGATAGAGGTCAACGCAACCATGGTGCCCAGGATCGCGCCGGTGACGACTGTGAGTGCGTTGAGGTTGCGCGGGCTCATGTGGTAATCATCGCCCGCATGCCGCTGGGCGAACGCCAACAGGCTTTTCTTGAACAGGATTGCCAGCGCCGTCAGCAGCAGCACAAAGCCCAGCGCCTGCTTGATCACCGCATTCATCGCGCTGGGATCAGTGTGCAGGCTGGCCAGGAACCACAGCGTCAAAAGCACCGCCGGCACGCTGCCCAAGGTCAGCCAGCCAGTGATGGTCCAGTCGATATTGCGGTTTTTGCTGTGTACCAGCACCCCACCGGACTTGGTGATGGCGGCGTATAACAAGTCAGTGCCCACGGCGGTGGCCGGGTTGATGCCGAACCACAACAGGATCGGCGTCATCAGGGACCCGCCGCCAACACCGGTCATGCCGACGATAAAACCAACGATCAGGCCAGCGACTACAAAACCAAAATTGCCCACATCCATTACAACTACCCGCGGCCTTATAAAATTCTGGCCGCAGGATAGCGATTTTTCTTATAACGACTTATATCAATATGATCTGACTTTATGCTTTTTCTGTCAGACGATGGCAGACATAGGCCTGGGTCTGATACGGAAACGCCACAGTGTCACGCCCGCGCAGCGCCGGGTGAGTGTTGATCAGCCCGCGTAATTGCTCGGTCACCGTGGCCTTTTGCGCGGCCGGTAGCGCCGCGATAAAGCTCACAGACAGAAAGCGATCCATGATCACTTCCTGGGGGCTGCCCACATGCTGATAGGCAAAACAGCTCATTTGCGGCGCGGAAAAATACCCACCGGTGAAGGCTTCGCGCCAATGCCCTGTATGAAAACGCGGCGTGTCGCCTTCATAGGGCGTAATGATTTCGGTGATGGCCGCAACCCAGTCCACCGACTCATCGCGCACATTCCACACCAGCCCAAGGCGCCCGTCAGGCTTGAGCACGCGGTGGATCTCTGCCAGTGCGGCCTCGGTTGCGAACCAGTGGAAGGCTTGCGCGCACACCAGCGCATCGGCGCTGGCCTCCGGCAAAGGGATAGCGTCAGCGGTGCCGCTGAGCAGGCGTACATCCGGCAACAGTTTGCTCAGTTGCGCGCCCATGGCCTCGACCGGCTCGACGGCAATCAGGCTGGGCGCCAGGGTGCTGAGCAAACGGGTGAACTTGCCGGTGCCGGCCCCCAGGTCGATCACGGTCGACTGTGCGTTGATACCCAGTGTATCGGTCAGCCAGCCGGTGAGTTGGCGTGGGTAGTCCGGTCGACCTTGGGCGTAGGTGGCGGCCTGGGTCGAGAAACCTTGTTGAGCAGACGTGTGAACACCAGTCATTGCGAGTTTCTCCTCGGGGGCGGGCGCACAGTGTGCGCCCTCTGAGGTTTATTTTCTAACCCGTGCATCCAATCGTGCGCCTCGCGTGTAGTCCTTGCAGTCACCCCGCTGTTTTACTCAAATGGAGCACTACCCATGAACGCTAAAACACTGTTCTGCCTCGCGGCTGCACTCACCGTCGCGCCTGCGGCTTTCGCCCAGACCGGCTTGCCGGACAGCATCAAGGTGCCGGACGGGCACAAGATTGCGATGGAAACCACCGGGGTCGGCGAAATCACCTACGAATGCCGCGACAAAGCCAACGCCGTCGGCCAGACCGAATGGTTCTTTGTCGGCCCCAAAGCCGTGTTGAATGATCGCAGCGGCAAGCCGGTGGGCAACTACTTCGGCCCGCCCGCCACCTGGCAGGCCCAGGATGGCTCGAAAATCACCGGCACCCAACTGGCGGTAGCGCCTTCGAGTGCAGGCAACCTGCCCTATCAACTGGTCAAGGCCAACCCGGCCGAAGGTAAAGGTGCCATGAGTGGCGTCAGTTACATCCAGCGTGTCGCCCTTAAAGGCGGCGTGGCGCCGAGCAGCGAATGCACGGCGGCGAACAAAGGCCAGCAGGCCGTGGTGAAGTACCAGGCCGACTACATTTTCTGGGCAGCCAACTGAGTAAACTCGGCTACGCTGCCTGTGGCGAGTGCGCTCGCCACAGGACTCAGCCCTTTAAGGATGCCGTGTTTGTTTGATTACGAAACCTGCCTGGCGGCGTGTGCCCGTGGCGACCAACGCGCCTTGCGCCAACTCTATGCCGAGGACAGCAGCCGCTTGCTCGGCGTGGCGTTGCGCATTGTGCGTGACAAAGCCCTGGCCGAAGATGTCGTGCATGACGCGTTTATCAAGGTCTGGCGCGGCGCCGGCAGTTTCGACCCAAGCCGTGGTTCGGCGCGGGGCTGGGTGTTCAGCATCACCCGGCACCTGGCGCTCAATGCCGTGCGCAATCACTCCCGGGAGGTGGCATTGGGC
This sequence comes from Pseudomonas sp. OE 28.3, assembly GCF_014268205.2. Classification (NCBI taxonomy): domain Bacteria; kingdom Pseudomonadati; phylum Pseudomonadota; class Gammaproteobacteria; order Pseudomonadales; family Pseudomonadaceae; genus Pseudomonas; species Pseudomonas sp. OE 28.3. The sequence continues at coordinate 3,065,589 of NZ_CP077082.1, read as the reverse complement.
GACGAACACGAGCAGCTCGCCGCCCCCAATGACAGCTTCGAATTCAACGCCCGAGAAGGTCAGGTGTACCGCTGCCTGGAACAACTCGACCCGACCCGTCGCACGTGCATCCTTCACGCCTATGTCGACGGTTATTCCCACAGCGAAATCGCCCGGAAACTGGACACGCCCCTGGGCACTGTCAAAGCCTGGATCAAACGGAGCCTCGTCGCGCTGCGCGAGTGCATGGCATGAGCAACCCACTGGATGAACTCGCCAGCGAATACGTGCTGGGCACCCTGCCCGCCGAGCAACGCGCCGAGGTCGAGCAACGCCTGAAGCATGACATCGAGCTGCGTGCGGCGGTGGATGCCTGGGAGCAGCGCCTGCTGCCGCTGACCGCCTTGGCCGAACCCGTGCCGCCGTCCGCGCAACTGTGGCGGCGCATCGAACGCAGCACGGCAAATCAGCCAGCCGGCGTGCCGTGGTGGAACCTGCTGGCGTTCTGGCGTGGGTTGGCCGGCGCAGGCTTGGTGACCACACTGGTGTTGGCGGCCCTGCTGTTGACCCGCCCGCCCGTAGCCGACCCGACGTTTGTGGTGGTGTTGGTTGCGCCACAGAACCAGGCACCCGGCTGGGTGATCCAGGCCAGCCATGACCAGCAGATCCAACTGATTCCGTTGGGGATGATGGAGGTTCCGAGCGACAAAGCCCTGCAATTCTGGACCAAGGGCGATGGCTGGCAGGCTCCGGTGTCATTGGGGCTGGTCAAGCCTGGGCAAACGCTCTCGGTGCCGCTGGACAAGCTGCCGCCGCTCACGCCCAACCAGCTGTTCGAGCTGACCCTGGAAGACCCTCGCGGTTCACCGACCGGCAAGCCGACCGGGCCGATCCAGGCCATCGGCCGCGCGGTCAAAGTGCTCTGATCAACCTGCGCTGGGCAACCACACCCTGAACCGTGCCCCGCCCAGGGGCGACGCCAGGGCCGTCAATGTGCCGCCCTGGGCTTCCATGGCGCGCCGGCTGATCGCCAGGCCAAGGCCAAAGCCGCCAGTGGCGCGGTCGCGGCTGCGGTCCAGGCGATAGAAGGGTTCGAAGATACGCTCGCGCTGTTCCACGGGAATGCCGATGCCGTCATCGTCCACCCATATTTCACAGCCATCGGCACACACCTTGACCCCAACCTGAATGCGCTTGTCGCAATAGCGCGTGGCATTGCGCAACAGGTTCTGCAATGCCCGGGCCGTGAGGCGCGGGTCGAGGCTGAAACGCTCCACCGCGCAGTCAAGCGCCACGTCGATGACGATCTCGGGGTTTTCCAGTTCGTCATCGACGCTGCCCAGCACGCTGTCGATAAACTCGTCGAGCACCACGTCCACCCGCTCCGGCAACTGCGCCGGGTTTTGCAGGCGGCTGTAGGAAAGCAATTCCAGCACCAGCTCGTCCAGCTCGCGTATATGCGCCACCAGGCTTTGCAGGCGCTCGCGGCTGGCCTGGGGCAAGTCTTCGGACAGCGCCAGGGCCAGGCCGAAGTCCAGGCGCGTCAGCGGCGTGCGCAGTTCATGGGACACCGCGTTGAGCAAGTCGCGCTGCTGGTTGAGCAGGCCTTCGATGTCGTCGGCCATGGTGTCGAAAACCGACGCCAGGCTGCCGATGTTGGAGCTGGCGGGAATCTGCGTTCGCTCGCTGAGGTTGCCCCGACCCAGTTGCGCGGCGGTGCTTTTCAGGCGCTCCAGGTCACGCCAGTGCGGGCGCAGCCAGAACAGCAGGCAGGCGAGCAAGGCCGCGCCAATCAGCACGTTCATCGACCAGTACAGCAGGTTCATGTCCAGCGGGTCCGGGGGGATGCTCAGTTTCACCGCAAACTGCTGGTTGATCGGCGAACTGATGTCTTCCATCCAGCCCCACTCGCCCAGGCGGATCACCGGCTTGCCGTGCTCCAGCAGTTGCTCCTCCTCGGGGGTATAGCTGGCGTCCTGGCGCAGCAGCAACTTGACTTGCAGCGGTGCGAAATCCCGGTTCAGTTGCTCGGTCACGTGCGACCAATGCTCCACCGGCGCACGCAGATACTGCTTGACGATAAGCTTTTGCAGGCCACGGGTCTGCTCGATGTTGTAGTCCATGTAGCGGTGTTCAAACAGCTGGATCACCAACTTGGGAATCAGGAATATCGCGGCACTGAAGGTAATGATGGTGACCAGGTAGAGGCGCAGCAGTACACGAAACATGGATCAGCATTCCCACTCGGAACGGCTGAACAGGTAGCCCTTGCCCCATACGGTCTTGATCTTGCGCGCTTCGCCTGCGTGGTCGTCGAACTTGCGGCGCAGCTTGGAGATGGCCACGTCCACCGAACGGTCGGTGCCGTTGAACTCGATACCGCGCAAACGTTGCAGGATCTGGTCGCGGCTGAGCACTTCACCGGCGTGCCGGGCCAGCACCACCAGCAGGTTGTACTCACCGCTGGACAGCTCCACCGCCTGCTCGCGCCAGGTCACGGTGCGCTCCGACAGGTCGATGCACAGGTTGCCCATGACGATCTGGTCGTTGGCCACCTGTGGCTCGGACAAACTGCTGCGGCGCAGCAAGGTGCGCACACGGGCGAGCAGCACACGTGGCTCGCAAGGCTTGGTGACATAATCGTCGGCGCCCATCTCCAGGCCCAGCACCTGATCGTGGCTGTCATCGCGGGCGGTGAGCATCAGAATCGGCAGGCCCGCCGAGTCGGCACGCAGCAGGCGGCACACCTGCAAGCCGTCGAGACCGGGCAGCATCAGGTCGAGGATCACCAGGTCCGGCGGGTTAAGGCGCGCCCGTTCACGCACATGGTCGCCACGGCTGAGCACATTGACGTGGTAGCCATTGCGTTCCAGGTAGCTGGCAATCAGCTCGGAGAGTGCGGCGTCGTCTTCCACCAGGAGGATGTTGGGCATGGTGTTTCCAAATAATACTGTTTGTCGGCGGTACGCAGACCCTTGTGGGAGCGGGCCTGTGTGGGAGCTGGCTTGTGTGGGAGCTGGCTTGCCTGCGATAGCATCGCCTCGTTCTCTATGAAAGACCGAGGTGCCTGCATCGCGGGCAAGCCCGGCTCCCACATAAGCCCGGCTCCCACACAGGCCCGGTTTTCACATTTGATCTTTGCTGTTTGCAGGATTGTGCAAGGATATACGCCCTCAAGCGACTATGGGCCGCACCTTACACTTCTTCACACACGGCCTACACAGCTTCACAGCACCACGGCGCAGGTGTCTTTAGGATGCGCCAGTCAATATTGGGATATGAGCATGTCGAAGAATCTGTTTGCGCCATTTTGCCTGCTGGCCCTGACGCTGGCCCTGAGTGGCTGTGGCCAGTCGGCCGATGAAGCGCCAGAGGCGCCACTGGCCAAAGTGCGCATCGAAACCCTGCAGGCCAAGCCTCTCTCGATCACCAGCGAATTGAGCGGGCGTATCGCCGCGCCGCGCATTGCCGAAGTGCGCGCACGGGTCGCCGGCGTGGTCATGCAGCGGGTGTTCAAGGAAGGCCACGACGTAAAACAGGGTGACGTGCTGTTTCGCATCGACCCCGCGCCGTTCAAGGCCGACCTGGACAGCGCCCAGGCCAACCTGAGCAAGGCCGAAGCCAACGCATTCCAGGCGCGCCTGCAGGAGCAGCGCTACAGCCAGTTGGTCGAAGGCAACGCCATCAGCGGCCAGGACTACGACAACGCCCGCGCCGCCGTGCGCCAGACCAACGCCGAAGTCGCCGCCAACAAGGCCGCAGTCGAACGCGCGCGGTTGAACCTGGGCTACGCCACCGTCACCGCACCGATTTCCGGGCGCATCGGCCGTGCGTTGGTGACCGAAGGTGCGCTGGTCGGCCAGAACGAGGCCACGCCGCTGGCAATTATCCAGCAACTGGACCCGATCCACGCCGACCTCACCCAGTCGACCCGCGAACTCAATGACCTGCGCCGCGCCTTCCGCGCCGGCAGCTTGAAGCAGGTCGGCCAGGACCAGGCCAAGGCCACGCTGATCCAGGACGACGGCAGCCTGTACCCGTTGCCAGGCAAGTTGCTGTTTGCGGAAATCAGCGTCGACCCGGGCACCGGGCAGATCATCCTGCGCAGCGAGTTCCCCAACCCGGACCTCGACCTGTTGCCGGGCAGCTTTGTGCGCGTGCGCCTCGAACAGGCCGTGGACAAGCAAGGTATCAGCGTGCCGCAACGCGCCATCACCCGTGACAGCGCCGGCATCCCGATGGTGCTGCTGTTGGATGCCGAACAGACCGTCAGCCAGCAGCCGGTAGAACTGGGCGCGGTGATTGAAGACCGCTGGATCGTCAGCAGCGGCCTCAAGCCCGGTGACCGCATCGTCGTCGAAGGCCTGCAACACGCGCGCCCCGGTGAAAAAGTCGAGGTGGATGACAGCCCCGCCTCCGGCCAGCCAGTCAAGGAATAACCCGCCATGCCGCAGTTCTTTATTGACCGCCCGATTTTCGCCTGGGTGGTGGCCCTGTTTATCCTGCTGGCCGGCGCGCTCGCCATCCCGCAGTTGCCGGTGGCCCAGTACCCCAACGTTGCGCCGCCGAAGGTGGAGATCTACGCGGTGTACCCCGGCGCCTCGGCCCAGACCCTGGATGAAAGCGTGGTCAGCCTGATCGAGCAGGAGCTTAACGGCGCCGATCACTTGCTGTACTTCGAATCCCAGAGCAGCCTGGGTTCGGCCACTATCACCGCGACCTTCCAGCCGGGCACCAACCCGGAAATGGCCCAGGTGGACGTGCAAAACCGTCTTAAAGCGGTAGAACCGCGCTTGCCGCAAGCCGTGACCCAGCAAGGTTTGCAAGTGGAGAAAGTCTCCGCCGGCTTCCTGCTGCTGGTGACCCTGACCTCCAACGACGGCAAGCTCGACGACGTAGCGCTCAGCGATTACCTGGCGCGCAACGTGATGAACGAACTCAAGCGCCTGGACGGCGTGGGCAAGGCCCAGCTGTATGGTGCCGAACGCGCCATGCGCATCTGGATCGACCCGCAGAAGCTGATCGGTTTCAACCTGACGCCAGCCGACGTGAACGCCGCGATCAGCGCGCAAAACGCTCAGGTCTCGGCGGGCAGCATTGGCGATTTGCCGGGCACCAAGACCCAGGAAATCACCGCCGCAATCCTGGTCAAGGGCCAACTGTCGACCCCGGCGGAATTTGCCGACATCGTGCTCAAGGCTAACCCCGACGGTTCCACCGTGCGCATCGGCGATGTGGCGCGGGTGGAAGTCGGCAGCCAGGAATACCAGTTCTCCACGCGCCTGAACGGCAAACCGTCCACCGCCGTCAGTGTGCAACTGTCGCCCGGCGCCAACGCGCTGAACACCGCAACCCTGGTGCGGGCAAAGATGGACGAGCTGTCGCGCTATTTCCCGGCCAACGTGGAGTACAAGATCCCTTACGACACGTCGCCGTTCGTCAAAGTCTCGATCACCAAAGTGGTCTACACCTTGCTGGAGGCGATGGCACTGGTGTTTGCGGTGATGTTCCTGTTCCTGCAGAACGTGCGCTACACCTTGATCCCCACGCTGGTGGTGCCGATTGCACTGATGGGCACTTTCGCCACCATGTTGTTGCTGGGTTTCTCGATCAACGTGCTGACCATGTTCGGTATGGTGCTGGCGATCGGCATCCTGGTGGACGATGCGATTGTGGTGGTCGAAAACGTCGAGCGCATCATGGCCACCGAAGGCCTGTCGCCCAAGGACGCAACGAAAAAAGCCATGGGCCAGATCACTGGCGCCATCGTCGGTATCACGTTGGTACTGGTGGCGGTGTTCTTGCCGATGGCGTTCATGCCGGGTTCGGTGGGTGTGATCTACCAACAGTTCTCACTGTCGATGGCCACCTCGATCCTGTTCTCGGCGTTCCTGGCCCTGACATTGACGCCGGCGCTGTGCGCCACCTTGCTCAAACCGATTGCCAAGGGCGAGCACCACGCCAAGGGCGGTTTCTTCGGCTGGTTCAACACGCGTTTTGAGCGCCTCACCGACCGCTATGAAGGCTGGGTGGCCTATGCCCTCAAGCGCAGCGGCCGCTACCTGTTGATCTATCTGGTGCTGCTGGTGGGCCTGGGGTGGATGTTCAGTCGCCTGCCCTCCTCATTCCTGCCGGTGGAAGACCAGGGTTACACCATCACCGATATCCAGCTGCCACCGGGCGCGAGCAAGAACCGCACGGTGCAGGTGGCCGAGCAGATCGAAGCGCACAACGCCGGCGAACCTGGGGTGGGCGATACCACCATGATCATGGGCTTCAGTTTCTCCGGGTCCGGGCAGAACGCGGCGCTGGCCTTTACCACGCTCAAGGATTGGTCGCAGCGCAGCAGCGACGATTCGGCCTCGGCAATTGCCGAGCGTGCCAACGAAGCGTTCAGCGAGCTCAAGGATGCGATTGCCTACGCGATCCTGCCGCCGCCGGTGGACGGCCTGGGGACTTCCAGCGGCTTCGAGTTCCGTTTGCAGGACCGTGGCGGCGTCGGCCATGCCGCGTTGATGCAAGCACGTACCGAGTTGCTGGCCGCCGCCGAAAAAAGCCCGATCCTGGCCAACGTGCGCGAAAGCGCCTTGGCTGAAGCACCGCAAGTGCAATTGCAAGTGGATCGCAAGCAAGCCAACGCCCTGGGCGTGTCGTTTGCCGATGTGGGCAATGTGCTGTCCTCGGCCATCGGCTCGGCCTATGTCAACGACTTCCCCAACCAGGGCCGCATGCAGCGGGTGGTGGTGCAGGCCGAAGGCGACCAACGCAGCCAGGTGGCGGACTTGATGAAGATCAACGTGCGCAATAACGCCGGCAAGATGGTGCCCTTGTCATCCTTTGTTGAAGCCAGCTGGACCCAGGGCCCGGCGCAGCTGACGCGCTACAACGGCTACCCGGCCATCTCCATCAGCGGCGAAGCGGCACCGGGGCACAGCACCGGTGAGGCCATGGAAGAAATCCAGCGCCTGGTCAGCCAACTGCCGGCCGGCCTGGGCCAGGAGTGGACCGGGCTGTCGTTGCAGGAACGCTTGTCCGGCTCCCAGGCGCCGTTGCTGTTGGGCCTGTCGCTGCTGATCGTGTTCCTGTGCCTGGCGGCGCTGTATGAAAGCTGGTCGATACCCACCTCGGTGTTGCTGGTGGTGCCGCTGGGTGTGCTTGGCGCCGTATTGGCGGTGAGCTTGCGTGGCATGCCCAATGACGTGTTCTTCAAGGTCGGCTTGATCACCATCATCGGTTTGTCGGCGAAGAACGCGATTCTGATCATCGAGTTTGCCAAGGACCTGGTTGACCAAGGTGAGGATCTGATCGACGCCACCCTGAAAGCCGCGCGGCTCAGGTTACGGCCGATCATCATGACCTCGCTGGCGTTTATCCTTGGCGTGGTGCCCTTGGCGATTGCCACCGGCGCCAGCTCGGCCAGCCAGCAGGCGATTGGTACAGGCGTGATCGGCGGGATGATCACCGCGACGCTGGCGGTGGTGTTTGTGCCGGTGTTCTTTGTGGTGGTGATGAAACTGGTGCGCAGGCGCGGCAAGCCTGACTGATCGGCACCGCGGATCCCTGTGGGAGCCAGCTCCCACAGGGTTCACTTATCTCAAGAACAACTGAATGCGCTATGGTGCTCACAACCTCCCCTGTTGTGAGCACCTATGGCCTTCCTCGCCCGCACCCACCCTCGCCTCTCATCCGCCGCCGTTCTTGGCCTTGCCGTGGGCATTCTGGCGCCGGCCGATACGCTGATCAGCAAAATCCTGATTGGCTGGAACGCCGGGGTCTGGACCTACCTGGCGCTGATGCTGTGGCTTACCAGCCGCTCACGTGCCGATGATGTAAAGCGCATCGCCGAGATCGAGGATGAAAACGCCGGGCTGGTGCTGTTCATGGTGTGCATTGCCGCGATTGCGAGCCTGGCTACCATCACAGTCAACCTGGTAGGCAGCAAAGACCTGGACAGCACGGCGCGCCTGCTGCACTACGGTTTTACCGGCATGACGGTGATTGGTTCATGGTTACTAACCGGGGTGATTTTCAGTGTGCATTACGCCCGCCTGTTCTACACCTGGGAAGGCGACGAGCCGGCGCTGCGCTTTGCCGAAGGGCTGCGTAACCCCAATTACTGGGACTTCCTGTACTTCTCGTTCACCATCGGCGTGGCGGTGCAAACCGCGGATGTGGGGGTTGCTACACGCGCAATGCGCAAAGTCGTTTTGGGCCAGTCGTTGATTGGGTTTCTGTTCAATACGGCGATTCTGGGCTTCTCGATCAATATTGCTGCCGGACTGTTCAGTTGAACCCTGATGGTATGGCGGCAATCCTGATCTAAACGGGAAAGGCTATTGAAAAGCGCTTTTGCGTTCAAAAAAAAGCCCTGATCTTTCGATCAGGGCTTTATAGGGCGCCGGTTTATTTAGAACGCATAACGCAGGCCAACATTGACAGCGGCTTTTTGCTTGATTTTGTCACTGGTGCTGGTCTCCAGGTCGACATGCGCCTGCAGGTCCTGGGTAAACGACACCGCCACACCGGCACCGTACTTGGTGCGCGAGCCCGACAAATCATTGTTGAAGGTCTGGTTGTTGACCGTGACCTTATTGTTGTTGGCAAACTCGTGGACCATTGCCGCACGCAGGTAAGGCTTGATCAGCGTGCCATCATCGAGTTGGAACTCATGACCAACGGTCGCACCGGCCTCGGCGGTCCTTGAGCGGGTGCGCTCACCGTCCACTTGCAAACCGTTTTTCAGGCTGTACGTGCCACCCTGGACCACAATGGTCGACAGTCGGCCGTAAGGTTCAATAAAGGAACTCTCACCGAACTTGATATGACGGCCGAGTTCAGCCGATACACCACCGCCTACGTTGTTGTAGCCACCCTTGGTCGACGTGTTGTCACTGAGTGTTGCCTTGGCCTGGTTCTGGAACCGGTTGGCTTTGGCCACGGCATCAAAATAGAAACCGCTTTCTTCGTCCATCCAGGTGGCATAGGTACCCAGGAAGTAGCTCTTGACGGTACCGGCAGCGCCGCGAGCCGGGTTTACGTCAGAGTTACTGTGGCCGCCAAATACACCCACCTTCCATTGGCTGTCGCCCAGCGGCGTATCAGCACCGATGGAAAAACCTCGCAGGTTCTGCGAGTAGCCGGTGCCCGAACTCTGGGACACATCATATTGACTGCCGATACCACGGACCCAAAGACCGGTGCTTTTCGAGTAACGCAACTCACCCATACGTTGGCGCAATGAGCCCTCTTCGGCGGTCATGATGGTCACCGGGGTGTTGAACAATGCCGTCACCACGCGGGCACTGCGGCTGATCACACGGGTTTGCGTGTCCAGAAACCAGTCATTGCCTTCCTGTTTCAGGTTATAGGCATAGGCACCCATGTCGACCGGGCCGCCCTCCAGGGAGAACGCCGCGTCACCGCCGCCGGTGTGCACAACCTGGGTTTTGACCAGTTCGCTGCCGCTGGCTGCGAGTGCCAGGCTGTGGTTGCCCGTGGCTTCGCCGGTGACATTGATAAAGTCGGTTTTGCCTTGGTCGAAATCGGTGCCCATGACAAAGGTGCCGTTACCCGAAAGCGTCTGAAGGTTCAGTTGGTAAAACTCATTCGCCGCGCCCATGGTCACCGTACCACCGGCCATGTTCAGTGCGCCCACCTGGCTGTCACCGGTCATGTTCCAGTTGGAAGCATTGCCTACGCTCAGGGTGGAGACGTTCTGCAACTGGCCCGTCAGCTCGGCGTTGTTTTGCAGGTTCAAATGCACGGTGCTGGTGGCATCGGCGATTACATTACCGGCCAGGTTTCGGCTGTTATCCACATTCATCGTTGCCGTGGCACCGCCAGACACCGACAGTAGATTGCCATTACCGCCTTTCAACGTAGAACCGTTGAGTACATCGATAGACACCACTGGCACTCGATTTGGCGTGCCCCTGACCGAGATGGCCGAACCGCTGCGACCCTCAACCACGGACTGGTCCAAAACCAGTTTGCCATCCGTCAGGTCCCCCCGATTACGGGTGAACGACACGCCATGGCCATTGCCGATGATAGTACTTTGCGTGGCAGTCGCTGTGGCACCTGCGAGGGAGAGCCCAAAGGCCCCTACTCCCGTGCCCTGCACCAGCGAGTTTTGTTTAAAGTGTAACTGACTGCCAGTGAATGCTTCCGCACCGCCGATAGCGCCACTGATCGTAGAGTTGCTGACCTCAGCGGACGAGCCGCTCCAAGTGCCTACAAAACCAAACGCCTGCAACCCTACGCCGCTGGTATTGGTGAGGGTACTGTTATTAATAACCGCCTTACTGCTGTCCAGCCGCACGGCGCCGTATAGGGAATCGCTCGAAGTAACACGTGCAGCGTCCATGTTTACTGTGGAGCCCTGCACAGCATGTACACTATTCGCCATACTGCCGCTGTTCATGTTCAACGTGGAATTTGAAAGGTTGATCGTGGTGGCTGTTGCACGGTTCATCGTCAACGCTGATTGGCCCGACAATTGCCAATCCGTTGTTTGCTCAGTTGCGTCAATGGTTCTTTGCTCACCGCTACCTATCACAACCGCCTGAGCTTGCCCCTGCATCGCGGCAAACAAACAGAATGTAATGGTGGGGACTTTCATCATTGCACTCAAGGGTTTGAGTTCGAACGTGTTCAGTGCCGACATGGTCAATCACTCTTTTGGTAAGGCCTACAAAAGCGGTTCGGCTCACTTCCTGAAAGTGACGCCTTACCTGTGCGGCACGTAGAGTAAGTATTAAACACTCACTCTTATGTAGGATTAATCTGCAACCTATTGGTAAGTAGGCAGCACTTTGGGTCATCCAATCGGTAGGGCACTGTCAGGGAAACCCCCTCTCAGAGTGAGAGGGGAACCCTGCAGCGTATCAATGACGCCTCTAAGGGACGATGATTGGTCCCACGTTATCGCACCGTGTGAAACTCAACGTCGTACGTACGTTAACGCCCGCGGTACCACGCCCCAGCGTGCCGTTGTTCAGCGGCACGGTGTAAGTCGCCTCCGCACGCCCTACTTGGGCATGTTCAAGGAAACCCGCGTAGGGAATCCGGAAGATATGGCCGTTATCTCTAATGGTAGGGGTAACGAGTACGTTGAAACTTTGCGTTTGGTCAAAAAGCCGAGGTGTGCCCGTGCGAGGTCTGAACACCTGCAGTACCAAGGTCAGTAGCTGACCAACCACCATTCTCGGGTCCGGATCCACAGCTACCCTGCCTTCCCAGTTTGTCGGCGCCGGTGCTACTAGCGCTTGGCAGGCCCATTGACCAAACGCCCCCCCCGTCGCATTGACATATTTAGCCGCCGGCAGGAGTGTAGTTACCGCATCCCGCACTTCAACCTCTCTAGGTAACGCGCGATTGAGGTTAGTGGCAGACGTTGGCGTTGCCGTTGGTGATACGACATAGCTGATGTTATGTCTGCCATTGCCCAGTTTTTGAAAGACACTCCAGTCGATGTCCCAGGTGACAAAGTCTCCAGGTATCTCATTGCTTATTTCCTTAGCGGGCGCGATGAACGTACCGTCAGGGTTGACAAGGATAAGAAACATGCCTGGCGCCGGCAGTTCAGCAGGGTCAGAGGTTCGCCATAACTCGACCGTAACGGTGACCGGCTTGCCAGCCTGTGCAAACTCCATTATGTTCGCTGCCGCCGCGTCGGTCCCACGGAACGATGCTGGAATCAGTCGGGTATTGATACTGCCTGGTATTCCAGGATTGCTCGGCCCCGTCACACTAAAGTCCACTCTGAACGGCGTGGTCGGGCCAGGGACAGTGTCACCATTTTTGCGTATTTCATAGGCGATACCGACCGATTTCGGACCTTTTGCATTGGCATAGTCCGCTACAGCCAGGGGGCTCAGAAAGGCCTGATCCAACGTGATTGGAACCGAGAGAACGCGAGACCATGGGCTCCAAGCTCCATTGTTGTATCGAACCCGATACTCGTCCTTGGTAGTGTCAACGTTCGTATAGGTCGGTATTTCGCCCGTTGGGCCTGATTTCAAGTCTTCAATAGTGACCAAGTCATCAACGAGGTCTGGCGCCTGGTGAATGATAATCGGCTGTAAATTTTCGGGTGCCGGATCCAGCGCGATAGTGAAGGTAATCGAAGGCGCAGAGACCAAACTTGCATTGCCCTGCGAGTCCCTGATTTGGTAAGTAAAGAAGCACGGCCCCCCTTGCGTAATCTCATTGGCGAGCACTGTCAGCATGTTGCCGGTTTGGGCCATGGGCCGGGGTGGAGTCTGTCGGGCTACTTCTGTGGCTGTCACGGGGGTGCCGTGGTTATAGAAGAAGGTCAGCTCATCTCCTGGCTTCCAAGCCCCGAGGCCCGTCGTTACGTTGTCAGGAATAGAGAATGGCAAATTGAACAGCATCAGTTGTGCCAGACTAATAACCTGGCCCGGCGGGAAGGCCCCCGTGTATTGCGGCGCAGGTGGCTGCCCCCTTAAATAGGGTGGATCCAAGTCTATTTTATAAGTCGAAATGGGTGAGGACTGGCCGAGAGAACCAGGCCTGTCTACGGAGCCTGGAATAGTTGGATCCGCACCCTCATTCTGGTGCAAGTCAAAACGTACTTCAAAATCACCCGACAGCTGCATTCCCGAGCTCGTAACGACAGGAATACTCGCCGAAAACTTGTCACCTGGGGCGTTGATTACAAATTGCACTTGAGCCACTAACGTCCATGAGTCAGGCAAGTCATTAATGACGTCTCTTCGATAGACTAGAGCCCAGTCACCCGCGTCTGAACCTGGGCCGGAAGTGATGACCAACACCACAGGCTTGTTCCCGTCAGCCGCTGAAATATACCCTGTTACAGGGTCTACTCCTTGGATTTCGGGAGCAACTGCTCCAGGGCTGGGATCTGCCTTTACCGTAATTTTTTTACCGATCATGTCCTATTCTCCATCCGCAATTATATTTTTACCGAATAAAACCAAACGACCAGGGACCTCTGGATACTGAAGCCCTCACGCCACTTACCTCACTGCCACCTACACTTCGATCTTCATGAATGGATTTATCCAACGCTAGGCCGGCCCACAATACTTCCCAGTCGGATATTTAAGGTCAACTTGTACATACCCGACTTTCGATACGCCTATTAATCCGTGGTTTCGAAAAACACTATATTTTGCAGAGGCGCCGGCATAGTCCCTCAGCGGTTTGATTATGTTTTGATAATCTGTAATTTCAAAAGTATGGGACACTTGATTGACGCCCCACGTATGACTCAGGATAAGGGCTGTCGACGCTATCGGGTTGCGATCCGGGTAATTAGCGTACCCCTGGAACGACAGCGTACATACATCCCCTGGGGCTATACCGACTCCGGGCGTCACCTGCATCTGAAATACCTCCCAGGGAAGCGGGATTGGTTTGCCGTCGGGGCCAAAGCCAGGTGTGCAACTAATAATTTTATTAGGATGATTTATATTTTGAGGGAACGTGGGCTTTGGAAAACTTATAGGCGGCGTGATGGTTACGACAACACTTTGATTACCCGATCGTTGCTCGTTAACGCCGTTAGTGCTCACGTAATACACGGGGGCAGTCGTATTACCACCGCCCTGTATGATCGACCAGCTAATGCGATTATCAAAAACGATAAGGGCGCCAGCGGTGTCACCCGACTTGACGGTATAGGTTGCCACCGGCGCTGCCTGCCCCGGCCAGTACAGCAACAGCATGTCACCGACTTGCGGGTTACCGGACAGGCGCGCTTCCACTCTGACAGCGTCGATACTGTCGCGACTGTCCAGTTTATTGGCTGTATTGGACACCGCGCCATAGAGATTGGCCAAGTCCAACATTGGGTTAAGTAACGCTGGCGCCTGATTGTGATCGCGGCCGAATACCGTGAAATCCATATTGAGCAATTTCAGCGGAGACAGCGTCCCAGGGCCCACCGTGTCGGAAGCACGTCTAATGTAATAGCGGAACGGCACCTTGTCCTTTCGCTGCAGGTCGGAGCCGTTGGCAATCAGCTGCTGCCAGGTCAAGGTTCCGGTAAACGGAAATGAAGTGACAGGTATCGGCGGAAGTTTAACACCCGCCAATTCAGGGATACAGAGATCCCCAGGTATAAAATTGGTGTAGCTGCTGATGCCAAACGAGACGATATTACGCGCATCGTCACGTTTGATGAGTTGATCAAAATCAAACGCAGGCACCGTAGGCACGGGCAAATTGCCGGGCAGTGGCGTTAGACTCAGCAAGACACTTCCGGGCAAGGAAAGTTGACTAATGTTACCCGCCTCATCCTTGACTCGGTACACCGCAAACAATTCTTGCGCACCTGAAAACTTGCGAAATTCCGATACCAGCACCTTCAAAATAATTGCACCTGTAGTAGCAACTATTTTTTCAACGTGAATCGGTAAGCCAGTCGGATTTGAATTGCTGCTCATAAACCACAGAAATATTTCGTCAAGCGTGGCGCGAACCTTATAATCGCCCGGCACCACGACATCCAGTGTCAAATTATTATCCAGATCAGGATTAGTAATAACTGCACTTGAAAACACCGGCGCCTTAAGCACCTCGCCTTTACCCGGCGCACTGCGGTCGATAATAATCCTGACTGGGGGCGAGAAATTGGCCACCGGTGCGTCGGGTTGGTCATTGTGTATGCGATAAGAAAGATTGACGACAGCGTCATTCAGCAGCAAACCGCTAGGAATATACGCCGGCAGTGGAAAGTCGCCGGGAAACAACTCTCCCACGACCGGTATCGGTTCAACGTAAACAGGCAGCGCTAACCCGACGACATGCCAAACAAACACAATATAATCAGTGCTCCCCGGCTGGGTCAGTTCAATCCATGGGCCGGGTATCCATACGAGAAGATCATCATCCAATAAGCGTTTTGGAATCACACCACTCGCCAATCGTCCCTCAACGATTGGCAAGGGGGCTTGAGGCACGGCGGTCACAACTGTGCCGTCGGGCAAACCTGTGGCGCTATTGGTTTGAACATTGCTATTAGTTGGGGGGGGGCTCATATCATTCTCCGTAACAGCAACATTGCGCCGGTCACTGGTTTTTATTGAAGGCTGTGACGTTGATTGAATACCCGTTGGTAACTTCCCGATACTGTCAGAACTAACAGGTCTTACCGCCATTCGTCGGTTGCACGCGCGAATGAGCGCTTGCCGCGCGCTGAATGACACTTGACGTTGTTTCGTGAATGAGGTCTCCTGAAACCGGTTTCAGAACGTCACCACCTCCAATAAGAAAGGCCTGCCACCGTGACTCCTTTTTCCGCCGCCCAGCGCAGCCGCGTGACCATGCTCGACGTCGCCGAACGCGCCGGCGTGTCCAAAGCCAGCGTGTCGCGCTTTATCGGCGAGGACCGCGCCCTGCTCTCCGACGCCATTGCCTTGCGTATCGAGCAAGCGATCAGCGAACTCGGCTACCGCCCCAACCAGATGGCACGCGGGTTGAAACGCGGCCGCACGCGCCTGATCGGCATGCTGGTGGCCGATATCCGCAACCCCTACTCCATTGCCGTGATGCACGGCGTCGAAACCGCCTGCCGCCAGCATGGCTACAGCCTGGTGGTGTGCAACACCGACCGCGATGACGAGCAAGAGCGCCAGCACCTGGCGGCGCTGCGTTCGTACAACATCGAAGGGTTGATCGTGAACACCCTTGGCCACCACCTTGACCAACTGCTGGAGTTGCAGCGCGAAATGCCTCTGGTGCTGGTGGACCGCAAGGTCGAGCCGTTGCACAGTGACCTAGTGGGGCTGGATAACCCGGCGGCGGTGCGTATTGCGGTGGAGCATCTGCAACAGCAGGGTTATCGCGACCTGTTGCTAGTGAGCGAAAAAGCCGATGGCACCAGTTCACGTCTGGAACGTCAGGCGAGTTTCACGGCGGAAATTGCGGCCCGGCCGGCGTTGACCGGCGCGGTGCTGGAACTCGATGACAGGCTGGAAAACCGTCTGCACACTTTCTTGGCCAAGCCAGGCCCCAAGGCGTTGTTCTGCGCCAATGGCGTGGCTGCGCTGGCCTGCACCCACGCGCTCAAAGCGCTGGGCCGCAACCTCTTTGATGACTTCGGCCTGATTGCCCTGGATGACCTCGACTGGTACCCGCTGGTGGGCAACGGCATCACCGCCCTCGCCCAACCCACCGACGCGATTGGCGCCAGCGCCTTTGACTGCCTGCTTAAACGCTTGCGCGGCGATGACGCACCACCGCGTACCCTGGATTTTTTGCCCGAACTGATCGTCCGTGGCTCCACCCAATCCCTTGTGGGAGCTGGCTTGCCTGCGATGGCGGTCTGTCAGGCGAAGCCGTAGTCGCCTGACACACCGCCATCGCAGGCAAGCCAGCTCCCACATTGGTTTTTCGTATAAAAATGAAACCGGTTTCAGAGGTACATAACAATGCATAAATACCCCGTTTCCATCAGCCTATCCAGCTACGGTGCCGACCTGGTACGCACGCTTGGCCAATTGAGTTTTGTCGAACTGCTCAGTGCCGCCGGCGCCCAGCGCATCGAGTGGCGCGAAGAACTGCTGACCACCGAACAACCCACCGACCTCGCCCAGGCCGCTGCCGAAAACGGCCTGGAATCGGTGTACTCATCGCCCCTAGAACTTTGGATCGCCGGGCGCGCCCAGCCGAACGCTGAACTCAGTGCAACCCTGGACCGCGCCCAAGCGTTTGGCTCGCGCTGGCTGAAGGTTTCCCTCGGTTATTTCACCGACACCAACGACCTGCAAAGCCTGCACGCCCTGCTCAACCGCCACCCGGTCAAACTCCTGGTGGAGAACGACCAGACCCTGCACGGTGGGCGCATCGAGCCAATGCAACGCTTCTTCACTGAGGTGGAACGCCTGGGCTTGCCGGTGAAAATGACGTTCGACATCGGCAACTGGCAGTGGCAGGACCAATCCGCGCTCACTGCCGCGCGGCTGTTGGGCCGCCATGTGGATTACCTGCACTGCAAGGCCGTGGCGCGTCGCCAGGACGGCAAGCTGGTGGCCTTGCCGCCCGGCGCTACCGACCTGCATCTGTGGGAACAACTGCTCAAACATATGACTCAAGGTATTACCCGGGCCGTGGAATTCCCGTTGCAAGGCGACGACTTGGTTGCCGTCACCGCACAGCAGGTCGCCGCCCTCGCCCTCCTTGGCCAGCCCCGCGCGGAGAATGCCCATGTCTGAGATCGATATCCTTTCGTTTGGTGAAACCATGGCGATGTTTGTCGCCGAACAGACCGGCGACCTGGCCCAGGTGGCGCAGTTTCACAAGCGCATTGCCGGGGCCGACAGCAATGTCGCGATCGGCCTGTCGCGCCTGGGTTTCAATGTGACGTGGCTGAGCCGTGTCGGCGACGATTCCCTGGGGCGTTTTGTGGTCGACACGCTTAAAAAAGAGGGCCTGGATTGTCGGCATGTGACGGTCGACCCGCTGCACCCGACCGGCTTTCAATTCAAGTCCCGCGAAGAAGCCGGCGCCGACCCGCAGGTGGAGTACTTCCGTAAAGGCTCGGCGGCCAGCCACTTGTCGATTGCCGCGATCAGCCCCGCCTTGCTGCAAGCGCGCCACCTGCATGCCACCGGCATCCCGCCCGCCTTGTCCGAGGCCACCCGCGAGCTGTCCGTGGAACTGATGACGCAGATGCGCAAGGCCGGGCGCAGCGTGTCGTTCGACCCGAACCTGCGCCCGTCGTTGTGGGCCAACCAAGCGCAGATGGTCCGCGAAATCAACGCCCTCGCCGCCCTCGCCGACTGGGTCTTGCCGGGCCTGGGCGAAGGCCGCTTGCTCACCGGTTTCGACGACCCGGCCGACATCGCCGCGTTCTACCTTGACCAGGGCGCCGAAGCCGTGGCGATCAAACTGGGCGCGGACGGCGCCTACTACCGCACCCACATGGACCAAGGTTTTGTCGCCGCCGTCCCGGTGGAAACCGTGGTGGATACCGTGGGCGCCGGTGACGGTTTTGCCGTCGGCATGATCAGCGCCCTGCTCGAAAACCTGAGCTTCCCCGAGGCGGTACAGCGCGGCAACTGGATCGGCAGCCGCGCCGTGCAAAGCCGGGGTGATATGGAAGGTTTGCCCAACCGTGCTGAATTACCCACCCGATCTGTTGCATGACCCACTCCCTGTTGCCACAACTACAACAAGCTCAGGAGCAACCCCATGGAAACTGTGAAACTCGCCACCCGTCGCTGGTGGTACATCATGCCTATCGTGTTCATCACCTACAGCCTGGCGTACCTGGATCGCGCCAACTACGGCTTCGCCGCGGCCTCCGGCATGGCCGAAGACCTGATGATCACCCCCGGCATGTCGTCGTTGCTGGGCGCGCTGTTTTTTCTTGGCTACTTTTTCTTCCAGGTGCCAGGTGCGATCTACGCGCAAAAACGCAGCGTTAAAAAGCTGATTTTCGTCAGCCTGATTCTGTGGGGCAGCCTGGCCACACTGACCGGCGTGGTCTCCAACGCCTATATGCTGATCGCCATTCGCTTCATGCTCGGCGTGGTCGAAGCGGCGGTGATGCCGGCGATGCTGGTGTACCTGTGCCACTGGTTTACCCGTGCCGAACGCTCACGGGCCAACACCTTCCTGATCCTCGGCAACCCGGTCACCATGATGTGGATGTCGGTGGTCTCGGGCTATCTGGTGCAGCACTTCAGCTGGCGCTGGATGTTTATCATCGAAGGCCTGCCGGCGGTGATCTGGGCGTTTATCTGGTGGAAGCTGGCGGATGAAAAACCCGCCGACGCCAAGTGGCTGAGCGAGCAGCATAAACAAGACCTGCAAAGCGCCCTGGCCGCCGAACAGGTCGGGATCAAGGCGGTGAAGAACTACGCCGAAGCCTTTCGTTCGCCCAAGGTGATCATCCTGGCGCTGCAGTTTTTTTGCTGGAGCATCGGCGTGTATGGCTTCGTATTGTGGCTGCCGTCGATCCTCAAGGCCGGCTTGCAGATGGACATGGTCGAAGCCGGTTGGCTCTCGGCGCTGCCGTACCTCGCAGCGGTGATCGGCATGCTGGCGGTGTCGTGGGGCTCGGACAAGCTGCAAAAACGTAAACGTTTTGTGTGGCCGCCGCTGCTGATCGCCTCTATCGCGTTCTACGCGTCCTACGCGCTGGGCGCTGAGCACTTCTGGTGGTCCTACACCCTGCTGGTCATCGCCGGGGCCTGCATGTATGCGCCCTATGGTCCGTTCTTTGCCATCGTCCCGGAAATCCTCCCGGCCAACGTCGCTGGCGGCGCCATGGCGCTGATCAACAGCATGGGCGCGCTCGGTTCGTTCGGCGGTTCGTACCTGGTCGGTTACCTCAATAGCAGCACCGGCTCACCCGGCGCCTCGTACTTGCTGATGAGCGGTGCGCTGATGTTTGCCGTGGTGCTGACGATTTTCCTCAAGCCCGGCGCCAGTGATCGCGTGCCGGTGCCAACCCTGGAGTTGAAGGTAAAAACCTCATGAAAAAGTCTGTGGTCCTGTACAAAAAACTCTCCGCGCCATTAATGGCTCGCCTGCACGAACACGTCGACGTGACCCTGATTGACGCCCTCGACGAACCCGGCCTCGCCCGGCTGCGTGACGCCTTGCCTGGTGCCCATGGTTTGTTGGGTGCCAGCCTGCGCCTGGATGCCAGGCTGCTCGACCTGGCGCCCAAGCTCGAAGCGGTGGCCAGTGTGTCGGTGGGTGTCGACAACTACGACATCGACTACCTGACCCAACGCGGCATCCTGCTCAGCAACACGCCGGATGTGCTTACCGAAACCACGGCGGATACCGGATTCGCGCTGATCCTGGCCACCGCTCGCCGGGTGGTCGAGCTGGCCGATATGGTGCGTGCCGGGCAGTGGAGCAAGAACATCGGCCCGGCGCATTTTGGCACCGATGTGCATGGCAAGACCCTGGGCATTATCGGCATGGGGCGCATCGGCGAAGCCCTGGCTCAGCGTGGGCATTTCGGTTTTGGTATGCCGGTGATTTACCACAGTCATTCGCCAAAACCGCGGGTAGAGGAGCGCTTTGGGGCGCAGTTTCGTAGCTTGCCGGAGTTGTTGCAGCAGGCTGACTTTGTGTGCCTGACCTTGCCACTCACGGCTGAAACCGAAAAGCTGATTGGCGCGCGTGAGTTTGCGTTGATGGGGCCGGAGACGATTTTTATCAATATCTCGCGTGGCAAGGTGGTGGATGAGGCGGCGCTGGTTGAGGCGCTGCAACAACGCACGATTCGGGCGGCGGGGTTGGATGTGTTTGAGCGCGAGCCCTTGAGTCATGACTCGCCGTTGTTGCGTTTGAACAATGTAGTGGCTACACCGCATATCGGTTCGGCGACCCACGAGACGCGGGAGGCTATGGCCGCTTGCGCGGTGGAAAATTTGCTGTCGGCGCTGGCTGGGGAGCGGCCGGACAATCTGGTTAATCCCAGTGTGTATGCTTGAGCTTGCGGTGGGTCCGTTGGCGGGTTCGGTGACTGGCGTCGCTGCTGTGTACATATCCGTTGCTGCGGTAACGGCCACTTAGGGTTCCGCCCTTACGGCGGCTCACTTTTGGAAAGACCCAAAAGTAAGCAAAAGGTCTTCGCCCCAACACTCGGTGCCTCGCTGTGGCTCGGCATGCCCGCAATCCGCCAGTGATTTGGGGGGCCGCCGCGATGGGCCATCCTTGGCCCAGCGCGGCTAAACCGGCATCCCTGCCGGTTTACCCCCCAAATCACTGTCAGATTCCGGCCATCGTGTTTGACGGGGCGATTTCAGATCAAGATCAAAAGCGCAGATCAAAAGACCGCTGACTTCGTCATCGAAAAGGATGTAAGGGCCGGAGCAACAGCAACAGCAACAGCAACAGCAACAGCAACAGCAACAGCAACAGCAACAGCAACAGCAACAGCAGAGCCATACTCGGTCAACTGTGGGAGCTGGCTTGCCTGCGATAGCATCAACTCGGTGTGCCTGATGTACCAAGGTGTCTGCATCGCAGGCAAGCCAGCTCCCACAGAAAAGCAGATCTTCGGTGTATGCGGATCCGCTTTCGCTTTTGATCTAACCACTCAGGTCGGCTTTCAGGCCGCCGTGCTCTGCTTTTGATCTTGCTTTTGATCTGAGGCGCCCCGTCAACCACGATGGCCGAACGCAGGCTTGAATCCGTGGGTAACCCGGCAGGACGCCGGGTTAGCCGCGCTGGGCCAAGGATGGCCCATCGCGGCGGCCCACGGATTCAAGCCGGAGTGAGGGCATGCCGAGCCTAAGCGAGGCACCGAGTGGTGGGGCGAAGACCTTTTGGTTACTTTTGGGGCGTTTGCCAAAAGTGACCCGCTGTAAGAGCGGAACCATAAGCCGCCGTTACCCGAATAACGGATATGTACACCGACAAACCGCCATCGCAGGCAACCCAGCTCCCACACTTAAAACACCCAAACCCTCAGATCAACGCAACGCCCGCCGCAGTACCTTACCCACCGTAGTCTTGGGCAACTCAACACTGCGAAACTCCACATACTTGGGCACCTTGTACCCCGTAAGATACTCCCGGCAATGGGCCAGAATCTGCTCCTGGGTCAAGCTCGGGTCCTTGCGCACCACGATGATCTTGACCTTCTCCCCCGTCACCGGATCCTCCACACCAATCGCCGCCACCTCCCCCACACCGGGATGCAGGGCCACCACGTCTTCAATCTCATTGGGATACACGTTAAACCCCGAAACCAGGATCATGTCTTTCTTGCGATCCACCAGACGAATATACCCACGCTCATCCATCACCCCAATGTCCCCGGTGGACAACCAGCCCTCGGTATCCAGCACTTCAGCCGTTTCCTTGGGCCGCTTCCAGTACCCCTGCATCACCTGCGGGCCACGCACTTGCAGTTCACCTTGCTCACCAATGTCCGCCAGCTCGCCGTCCTCACGCATAAACCGCACCCAGGTCGACGGCAACGGCACACCGATGCTGCCGGTGAATTCCATCTCACGCATGCGAGCAATGTTGATCGGGCTGATGCTCACCACCGGCGAGCACTCGGTCAGCCCATAACCTTCAATAATCGGCAACCCAGTGACCTCCTTCCAGCGCTTGGCCACCGCCGTGTGCGTGGCCATGCCGCCAGCAATCACCATGCGCAGGTCAGAGAAATCCCGCGCACAGAACTCTTTGTTTTCGAGCAAGCCGTTAAACAAGGTGTTGACCCCGGCAATGCCGTTGAAACGCTCCTTGCGCAAGATCATCTGCACCCGTTTCACATCCCGTGGGTTGGCAATCAGGATGTTGCGCCCGCCCAGGCACATGAACATCAGGCAATTCACCGTCAGCGAAAAGATGTGGTACAGCGGCAACAAGGTCACGTTGGTTTCCTGCTTGTCCTGGTCCAACTGGTCACCAACCCAGGCCTTGGCTTGCAGCAGGTTGGCGATGATATTGCGATGGCTGAGCATCACGCCCTTGGCGTCCCCCGTGGTGCCGCCGGTGTATTGCAAAAACGCCAGCTCATCGAGGTGCATCGCCACCGGAAAATGGTTCAGCGCCCGTCCCTGTTTCAACACGTTGTTGAAGCGCACCGCGCCGGGCAGGTGAAATTTTTGCACCTGTTTTTGCACGCGACGCAGGATGAAGTTCATCGCCGCGCCCTTGAAGGTGCCGAGCAGATCGCCAATGGCCGCCACCACCACGCGTTTGACACGGCTGCCCTGCGCGACTTTTTCAAAGGTGTGGGCGAAGTTTTCAAAAATCACCAGGGTTTCGGCTTCGCTGTCCTTGAGCAAATGCTTGAGCTCATGGGAGGTGTACAACGGGTTGACGTTGACCACCACCGCACCGGTCAGGATCGTGCCCAGCAGGCAGATCGGGTACTGCAGGCAGTTGGGCATCATCAGCGCCACCCGGTCGCCCTTTTTCACGCCTTGGCCCTGTAGCCACGCGGCAAACGCCTGGCCTTGCACCTGCCAGTCGGCATAGGTCATTTCGGTGCCGATGCTGACGTAGGCGACCCGCTCGCGGAATTTTTCCAGGTGCTCCAGGAACACCTCGCGCAGCGACGGGTAGGCCTCGATACCGGCCTCGATGTCCGCCGGCACGCCCGGCAAGTAGGCGTTCAACCAGACCCGTTCGGTGTGTTCCTGGCTTACAGCGTTCATGGCAGTCTCCTTATTGTTGTTTTTGATCAGGCTATTTTTCGACGATGGCGGTGATGCCCAGCCCGCCGGCTGCACAAATCGAAATCAGGCCGCGCCCGCCACCGTTTTCATGGATGGTTTTGGCCAGCGCCGCCAGTTGCCGGCCACCGGTGGCGGCAAACGGATGGCCACAGCCCAGGGAGCCGCCATTGACGTTCATCTTGCTGCGATCGATGGCGCCCAGTGGCGCCTCCAAGCCTAGACGCTCGCGGCAATACTCGGGGTCTTCCCACGCCTTGAGCGTGCACAGCACCTGGGCGGCAAAGGCTTCGTGAATTTCAAAAAAGTCAAAGTCGGCAAACCCCAGCCCCTCACGCTTGAGCATGCGTGGCACGGCATAAGCCGGGGCCATCAACAAGCCTTCGGTGCCGTCGACAAAGTTCACCGCAGCGGTTTCGCCGGTACGCAGGTAAGCAAGCACCGGCAACCCCTGCTCGGCAGCCCAGGCTTCGCTGGCCAGCAAGACCACTGAGGCGCCATCGGTCAGCGGTGTGGAGTTACCCGCCGTGAGCGTGCCGTTTTGGCGATCATAGGCGGGCGAAAGGCCCGCGAGCTTCTCCAGGCTGGCATCGGCACGCAGGTTGTTGTCACGCGCCAGCCCGCGATAGGGGCTGATCAGGTCATCGAAAAAACCGCGTTTATAGGCCGCATCCAGGCGCTGGTGACTGGTGAGGGTCAGCTCATCCTGGGCCAGCCGTTTGATCTGCCAGCGCCTGGCCATTTCTTCGCAGTGCTCGCCCATGGACAAACCGGTACGCGGCTCGCCATTGCGCGGCAGCAGCGGTTTGAAAAACATCGACGGGCGCACCTTCAGCAGGGTCTTCAACTTGGCGCCCATGCCCTTGGCGCGATTGGCCGCCAGCAAGGTGTGGCGCAGCGATTCGTTGATGCCGATGGGCGCATCGGAGGTGGTGTCGGCGCCACCGGCGATGCCCACTTCGATCTGGCCGAGCGCGATCTTGTTGGCGACCAGCAAGGCCGCTTCCAGGCCAGTGCCGCAGGCTTGTTGTACATCGTAAGCGGGCGTTTCGGGCGACAACGTGGTGCACAGCAACGCCTCACGCGCCAGGTTGAAATCCCGCGAATGCTTGATCACCGCGCCCGCAGCAAACTCACCCAGGCGCTGGCCGTGCAGGTGATAGCGCTCCACCAGGCCTTGCAGGGCCGCCACCAGCAGGTCCTGATTGCTGTCGTGGGCATACACGGTGTTGGAACGGGCAAACGGGATACGGTTGCCGCCGATAATCGCCACGCGGCGGGTCGGGGCCGGGTTGAAACTGTAGTCACTCATTGATGGCTCTCGTTCCAGATAAATAGCCCGCGCATATGCGGTTTATCACCGGCAACATTGCGCACTTCAAACTCACGGCGCGGCCCGGTCACCGGGCGGCTCCATTGCGCGACCTGGCCGGGCAGGAAGATCGGCAGCTTGAAGTCGCAATGCGCTTGCGCCTGATCCAGCCCGCCCGGCGGTTGTTGCGCCGCCAGTGCGCGGCCCAGGGTCCACATGCCATGGGCGATGGCGCGGCGAAAGCCGAAGATCCTGGCGCCAATCACCGAGGTGTGAATCGGGTTGAAATCCCCCGAGACCTTGGCAAATCGGCGCCCCAGGTCGGCCGGCAGCACCCAGCGCTGGGTGCGCAACAGGCCGTCTTCCTGCAAGGCCAGCACGTCGTCCCAGGGTTCACCGACCGGGTCTTTGACGTCGCGGCGCAGGTACAGGCTGTCGCTTTCCCACACCAGCGTATCCGCCGCAAAGGCGCGGGTGGCGATGCTCAGCGCCTGGCCCTTGGGGTGCGCCACCCAGCGCTCGCAGTACACTTCCAGGCGCAGCGCCTGGCCTTCGCGCAAACGCTGGTGCTGTCGAATGCGATTGGCCAGGTGCACCATGCCACTGGCCGGGTACGGAAAGCTCGGCCGGGTCAGCAGCATCAAATGCAGTGGGAACGCCAGCACATGCGGATAGGACAGCGGCACGCCCTGCTCACGGCGAAAACCGCAGGCGCGGCCATAGGCGGCGATGCCAGCAGCGCTCAGCTCCACCGCCGAGCGCACCAGGCGCGCGGTGGGCAGCGGCGGCGGCCCGTCAAGCTTGGGTTTGCGCAGTGCGCGCACGCCGTCCAGCAACAGCTGGGTGCGCGACGGTGGCGGGTCGATGATCTGCGTCACATAGTCCATGGTTCAGGCTCCCAGCAGGCTTTGGCCGCACACCCGTACCACCTGGCCATTGACCCCGCCGGACGCCGGGTGCGCCAGCCAGGCGATGGTCTCGGCCACATCGATCGGCTGCCCGCCCTGGGACAGTGAGTTCATGCGCCGCCCGGCCTCACGGATCATCAGCGGGATTTTCGCGGTCATCTGGGTTTCGATAAACCCCGGCGCCACCGCATTCACCGTGACTTGCAGAGCGGCCGCCTGGGGTGCCAGGCCCTCCACCAGGCCAATCACGCCCGCCTTGGAGGTGGCGTAGTTGCTTTGCCCGAGGTTGCCAGCGATACCGGAAATCGACGACACGCACACAATCCGCCCGCCAGGGTTCAAGCCTCGCCCCTCCAACAGTGCGCTGCTGAGCTGCAACGGCGCTTCGAGGTTGACCGCCAGCACACTGCGCCAGGCGGCTTCGGTCATCTTGGCGATGGTTTTGTCGCGGGTGATCCCGGCGTTGTGCACCACCACGTCGAATGCGCCGTATTGGCTGACATGCGCCTGCAACAGCGCGGCCGCATCGGCTGCGGTGATGTCCAGCGGCAAGGCCGAGCCGTTCACACTGTCGGCGGCTTGAAGCAGCGCTGCCTGGGCCTGGGGCACGTCCACGCACACCACATGAGCACCGTCGCGGGCCAGCACCTGGGCAATTGCCAGGCCAATGCCACGTGAGGCGCCGGTGACCAGGGCACGGCGACCGGCGAAGGGTTTGTCCCAGTTCACCGTGCCCTGGGCGTCCACGGGTTTTTCCAGGCGCACCACCTGGCCCGACACATAGGCCGAGCGGCGCGATAAAAAGAACCGCAGGCTGCTGTCCAGTGCGTCTTCGGCGCCCGGTGCCACGTAGATCAATTGCACCGTAATTGCACGGCGCAATTCCTTGGCCAGCGAGCGCACCAGCCCTTCAAGGGCACGCTGGGCGATGGCCTGGGGCAAGTCCTGGCAATGTTCCGGCGCCGTGCCGAGCACTACCACGCGGCCGTGCTGGCCGAGGCGCTTGGCATTAGCGTGGAAGAACAGGTAGAGCTCGTCGAGTTGTTGCAGGTCGAGCACGGCCGTGGCGTCGAACACCGCGCCCTGCACCTTGACCGTGGACGGTGCCTTGAGGGTTGCCGGCGTGGCGGCGACGGTATCGGTGTCTTTGAAGAGCTGTTGCACCTGCGCACCGAGGCGCCCTGCCCCGGCGACAATCACCGGGTTGGCCAGGCCTTGCTGGCCGCTGCGGTGGCGTTGCAAGGGCAAGGGTTGCGGCAGGCCGATTGCCTGGGCCAGCCGCCGGCCCCAAGGGGAATTGACGAAGGATAGGTAGCTGTCACTCATAAAACATTCTTTCCCTGTAAACCCGATCAACTGTGGGAGCTGGCTTGCTGTGGCGAGGGAGCTTGCTCCCGTTCGACAGCGTAGCTGGAGCCCGCTTTTGGGGGCGCTTCGCACCCCAGCGCAAGCAAGCTTGCTCGCCACAGCAAGCCAGCTCCCACATGGACCGCGTGCTTTCTAGTTGACCGAGGCGTTTTCGCTTTGGCTGTTGCGGCGTTTGGCCTTGGGCTCCAACGCCTGTTGACGCTGCTGCAAAGCCTCCAGCAAGCCAAAATCCTGCGGGAAGTCGTCAACCTGAATACCGTGGTCGGCATATTCCACGTAACGCCCGAGCAAGCTGTCTTCCTCATCACTGATCAAGTCCAGCGCCCGCGCCTTGACGCGCCAGGCGGTAAAGGCGGTGGCGGAAATCGGCATCGGTTCGATCAGGCCCTGCTTGATCGCGGGCTTGAGCCGCGCCTCGATCAGCTCCACCTGCGGCAACAGCCGGAAGCCCAATTCGCCATAGGCGAGCTTGTCGATTTCCGGGCGCGGAATGTAGGAATTGGCCAGCAAGCGGTCGCGGGTTTCGCCGGGGGTTTGCACCACATCGGCCACCTGGGCCAGCAGGCGGTCCGAGGGTTTGTGCTGGGGAATACCGAACGGGAAACTCAAGGCACGCACCACGGCTGCCGCCGGTTTCGACGGGTAGTTGTCGAGTACTTCGGCAAGGGCTTCATGGGCACGCAGCAATGCGTCCTGGGCCGACCAGTGCACCAGCGGCAAGTCGGCCTGGGGCCGTCCGTCGTCCTCAAAACGCTTGAGCACGCAGGACAAGATGTACAGCTGCGACAGAATATCGCCCAGGCGCCCGGTGATACTTTCCTTGCGCTTGAGCGCACCGCCGAGCACGCCCATGGACACATCCGAGATCAATGCCAGCACCACCGACAGCCGATTGGCCTGGCGGTAGTAGGACGCCAGCGCCGGGTCGGTCTTGGCCGGTGCGGCAAGCAGCCGCCCGCCTGTCAGCGAATGCACCGCAGCGCGCACGGTATTGGCCAACACGAAACTCAGGTGGCCGAACATCGCGCTGTCGAAGGCTTCCAGGGCTTTGCGTCGATCCGGGTTGTGCGCCGCTTCCATCTCGCGGAACACATACGGATGGCAACGAATCAGCCCCTGGCCAAAGATGATCAGGCAGCGGGTCATGATGTTCGCGCCTTCCACGGTGATCGCAATCGGGCTTTGCTGGTAAGCGCGAGCCAGGAAATTGTTTGGCCCCATGCAGATGCCTTTGCCGGCCACGATGTCCATGCCGTCGTTGACGATCATCCGCGCGCGCTCGGTGACGTGGTACTTGGCAATCGCCGAGATCACCGAGGGCTTTTCACCGGCATCCAAAGACGCCACCGAGACTTTGCGCACCGCATCGCAGGCATACAAATGCCCGGCCATGCGCGCCAAGGGCGCCTGTACGCCTTCGAACTTGCCGATGGGCAGGCCGAACTGCTTGCGCATCGCCGCATAAGCCGTGGTGCCGCGTACCGCGACCTTGCCCAGGCCGACGTTGGCCGACGGCAGCGAAATAGCGCGCCCGGCTGCCAGGCATTCCATCAGCATGCGCCAGCCATTGCCGACCTGTTCGCGGCCGCCGATCACCCATTCCAGCGGAATGAACACATCCTTGCCGGTGGTAGGCCCGTTCTGGAACACCGCGTTCAGCGGCCAATGCCGACGACCGCTGTTCACGCCCGGGTGGGAGGTGGGGATCAACGCACAGGTAATGCCCAGCGAACCAGCCTTGCCGAGCAAGCCATCCGGGTCTTCGGCACGAAACGCCAGGCCCAGCACCGTGGCAATCGGGCCGAGGGTGATGTAGCGCTTGTCCCAGGTCACTTTGAAACCCAGCACTTCCTCGCCCTCATGCACGCCTTTGCAGACGATGCCCAGGTCTGGAATCGATCCGGCATCGGAACCGGCATACGGGCTGGTGAGGGCAAAGCACGGGATGTCTTCGCCGCGTGCCAGGCGCGGCAAATAGTAATTGCGCTGCGCATCGGTGCCGTAATGCAGCAGCAATTCAGCCGGGCCAAGGGAGTTGGGCACCATCACCGAAATCGCCGCGGCCGAGCAACGCGTCGACAGCTTCATCACCACCTGCGAATGCGCATAGTGGGAGAAGCCTTTGCCGCCGTACTGCTTGGGAATGATCATGCCCAGGAACCCGGCGTCCTTGGTGTACTGCCAGCCTTCGGGGGACATGTCCTGCCAGACTTGGGTGGTTTCCCAGTCGTTGGCGATGTCGCAGAGGGTTTCCACTTCGTTATCGAGAAACGCCTGCTCTTCGGCGCTCAGGCTGGCAGGCGCGGCTTGCAGCAAGCGCTGCCAGTTGGGCTTGCCGCTGAACAGCTCGGCGTCCCACCACACGGTGCCGGACTCGATGGCCGCGCGCTCGGTGTCAGACATCGCCGGCATGATCGTGCGAAACAGGCCCAGGGCCTTGCTGGTCAGCAGCGTGCGGCGCAGCGGCTTGATCGTCATCAGCACGGCGGGCAGTACCACCAGAATGGCCGCGACGCTGGCGCCAAAGCCTGCGACCACATTGAACAGATAACCAAGCGCCAGCCAGACCAGGCCGACGCCCAGCCACAGGGCAGCAGCGGCTTGTCGATAGGCCAGGGCAATCGCGGCGGCGACACCCAACAATAACCAGATAACCATGGGGATACCTCTACTCAATTCAGGGTATGGCATGCGCGTCGCTCGTTCGGGATGAACGAGGGCGTAAAACCACACTACAAACTTGAAAGGACAAATTCAAATTTTGTTTTGAAATTTTTATTTAATGCTTTGACGAAAAAAATAGGCTGATCGAGTCAGCCAGTTTCTGCATTGGGAAAACATTAAAACCAGTACATTTGCAGCACGGGTGTGAAGCGCCAGAAAGATGCGCTGACTGACCACTTCACACCTGAGCACGCACAGATTGTGGGTTAGAACTTATACGTGGCCGACAGGCTTACCACCTCCCCTTTGCTGTCCACCTTTCCATCCAGGCGCGCAGCCCCAAGGCGATCTTCGTTGACGGTCTTGAGCTTGACCTCCTGTACAAACTGCCGCGAGTAGGCGCCGTCCACACTCAAGCCTGGAACCGCTTTGATGTTGTAGCCAAAACCCAACGAGGCAAAATAACGATCACCGTCAGGAATGCGCGGGTCACGCGTGGAGTCACGGGTAGGCGTCTGATCATAGGCAACACCGGCACGCAGAGTGAAATCGTCAGTGAGCTTATAGTCGCCGCCCAGCGAGTACATCATCACGTCTTTGTACTTGTAAGGAATCGACACAATGGTATTGCCGTCAGACTTCAACGTCAGGGCCTTGAAGGACGACCACTGGGTCCACAAGGCACTGGCGCCCAGGGTGAAGCGGTCATTGAACACGTGTACCCAGTCGATGGCAGCAGTCGCCGGGATGTCCAGTTGCGTGCTGGCGTTGGCACCGTCCGGGAACAGTTTCAAGCCTGGGTAAGCGCGCTCAACCAGCGTCAAGCCGTCGCCGCCTACGTCAGTCATCAGTAACCGACTTCCTGGGTCGGCATTGAATTTGTACTTGCCCTCCAGCTTGTTCTTGATTTTGGCGTGGTAGTTGAAGCCAACGGTATCCTGGTCGGTGGGTTTCCACGCCATGCCGCCAAACCAGCCCACAGACGTATTATCGACCTTGACCCGAATCAGCGATTGGCCCACTCCGGATGGAAAGGGAATACCAAAGCCGCCCAGCCCCGGTGAAACTGCCGCTGCTGCGTACAAGTCGACGTTCTGGCTGACAAACCCACTCGTATGCTGAACGATGGCGCCGCCACCGATAGAGAACTGATCGTTAACTTTGAAGGACAGCGAACCGGTCAGTCCCACGGTTTCGATTTTGGTGTCTACGGCAAAATCGCGGCCTTTCCAATCCGGGTCCCAGGTCGACTTCATCCCCTGGGGCACCACCTGGCTTAAACCAACACTGAAACGATCGTTAATGGGTATCACCAGGAACCCGGTCGGCAGCCAAGCGGTGAACCCGCCTTCGCCACCATCACCCGTACGCGGCGTAGAGGTAACGCCACCAAACTCGTCCAATACCCCTACAGAAGCTGGGTCGCCTTTGTAATCAGTGGCATTGCCTTTGAACTTGATATTGACGCGCGCATAAATGACGTTTTGCTGCGCGATAGTTTGATCGATAAACGCCATGGCAGCCGGGTTGTTGTACGCCGAGGACGGGTCGTCCTTGAACAACGAACCACCACCGAACGCACGACCCCAACCTTGGGCACCAAATGTAGGAGTCGAGAAGCCACCGGCCTGCACCGAACCGCCCGCGACCATGAGACCGCCCAACAATGCCAGGCCGATAAACGTCTGGGCCGGTTGTTTCTTATTATTCATGCTCCACTCCTTATTATTTTTATCCACCACGGCCGGGCCTACCGTCCCTGGTTTTCCTCAACAGGTGCCCCGAGAGGGGCACCTGCATTTCAACGTGTGATCATCACGTCCAACGCGTTGCTATCAAGGATTTACAGTGAGTGCTGGGCTTGGAGCGGCGTTCAGAGCAGTGATTTTGCAGCTGCCGACCGTTTGAGCAGATGGAACGGTGATGGCGTGGGTGTTGTTGTTGTAGAGCACATTGATAGTGACCGGGCCACTGGCGCAGTTGCTGACAATCTTGAAGTTGACGCCGGACACGGTACCCGCATACACACCTGCACCGGTGCTCGTGGAGGTTGGCGTCAAGGTCCAAGGCAGACCCAGCAGCACCGGCACGCCACAGAGTGGGTTGGCACCACTGACAGTCGCGCCCGTAATAGCAGCGGCGGAACCGTCGGCGGCCACACTACCGGTGAACACGATATTGCAGGAAACAGGCGCACCGAACGACGCTGGCGACGACACCGCAATGGTCCCGGCAGGCGTGGAAAAGCCCGTGCCTGCAGGAGAAATAGTGGCTGCACTCGCCATGGAAGCAGCACCCATGCAAACAGCCAGAGCAGTCAACGACACGAGAGTTTTCAAGCTTTTCATTGTTTTTCCTCACATGTTATGGCGAGTCAGTTCGCCAGGGGTAATGGCCATGATCGAGAGGTCACGGTGAAACTGCAGAACTTCCCTTTCCAGCCAAATTTCAATGCCTATACCGCTACAGTTTTAGAATTCGTTTATTCGACCACTTTGAAAGTTGGCGGCATCTTGATCGACACCGTCTTGATCTTGCAGTCTTCGCCAATCGGCACATTGGCGGCTTCCAACTTGCCGGTGGCGTTATCCCAAGTACCGTCGGCGGTCGACGGGCCGCACTTGCCGCCTAAACCGAAGGCATGCACATCCACGCTGATGTTCGACATCGAGCCGCTTTTAGTGTCTTTGGCAATTAATACCCACGGCAAGTTGATAGCCTCGACGCGGCTGCATTTCAGGCCGCCATCGAATTCAACTTTGTCGACATTCACCGACGCGCCATTGGCCGCGACCTTGCCGGCCACTTTGATGGTGCAGTCGGCGCTGATCAGCGCGCCCTTGGAAAAACTGATCGGGCCTTGGGCCGTAAAGGCGCTGCCGGCCGGCTCGATACGCGCAGCCTGGGCTTGTTGGTAAACCATCAGGCCCAGTGCGGCCAGGATGACATGGGCGGTAAAGGTGGCAGGGCTTTGCATGGTGTACGTCCTTCCCTTGAAATTATTGTTGTAGGGTCAAACCACTGACTTGCACTAAAACCGATAAATCCTGGGCGATGAAGGCCTGCGCGGTACACAGACCCCGAGTTCAATCACACAGGCGTTAGTTCAGATTAAAACGGCGTCGCGCTGTTGCTGTACTTCTCCAGATACTTCAACCGCTGTGACGGTTGAAGATTGGTCAGGGTGATATCCCCGGCATAGTGGTTCAAGACACGGTGGTCCATGCGACGTCGCCACAAGTACGGCACATAGGCCCAGACAATCATGCTGGCGTAACCGTAAGGCAGTTGCGGCGATTCATCAAAGTGGCGCAGCGACTGGTAACTGCGGGTCGGGTTGGCATGGTGATCGGAGTGGCGCTGAAGTTGGAACAGAAAGATATTGGTGACAATCCGATTACTGTTCCACGAATGCCGAGGCGAACAACGCTCATAACGACCGTTGGGCAACTTCTGGCGTTTAAGCCCGTAGTGCTCGACATAATTGACCACTTCCAGCAACGAGAACCCGTAGATGCCCTGGATGATCAGGAACGGAATTACCGCCGCGCCCAACCAGGCAATCATCGCGCCCCACAACACCAGACTGTACATCCAGGCGCTGAGCACCGCGTTCTTCCAGTGCAAGGCCGGCAGGCCGAGTTTGCGCAGGCGTTCGCGCTCCAGGTTCCAGGCTGACACGGCGCTGAACCACACCGAGCGCGGCAGGAACGCCCAGAAACTCTCACCGAGGCGCGAGCTGGCCGGGTCTTCCGGGGTGGCGACGCGTACATGGTGGCCACGGTTGTGTTCGGTGTAGAAGTGCCCGTAGAAGGTCGGCGCCAGGGTCACTTTAGCCAGGAACACTTCCAGCGGCTTGGGCTTGTGCCCCAGTTCGTGAGCGGTGTTGATGGCAATGCCGGTGGCAGCACCGGTGGACATCGCCATGCCCAGGTAAGTGAACCAGCTGACCGCACCGTGCAACTCAGTACGCGCGGTAATGAAGGCGGCGGTTTTGGCCAGCCAGCTCGACGGGTCCAGGTGGGCGGTGGCGTTCAGCAGACCGCCGCTGATGATCCAGTCGATGCCGCCGGCGGCGAGCCAGCCGGTGATCACCACCGACGAGATGACGAACAGCACACCGGTGTAGACGATCCAGCGGTAGTAGCTTTGGGATTCGAGGTGGTTGACGGCGGATTCGGGTGGGTTGCTGACGTCTTCACCGAGCAGGCCGTCGATCAGCGGGATAAGGCCGAAGATCACCAGCACACCGACCCACCACAGTTGCTGTACGCCGGTGGTAATTGCCAGGGCGCCGGACAGCAAGGGGGTTGCCAGTGGCATGATGCCGAGCCACCAGAGGTGACGCTTGCCGTCGGTCCAGACGGTTGGGCTTGCAATAGTCTGATTCATGGCAGCCTCCGAACGAGGCAGGTTGGGTATGCGATAAAAGGCGTTTTTTTCATTATTTTATTCGCTCTTAGGCATTTCAAAAACTGTTTCAAATTACACATTGAAATAATTTTTTAAAATTAATAGCGCGGAATCGTTAGGTCGTCAACTAGTTTCTCGAAGGCTTTTTAACGTGACCGGGCAGTCTCTTTTTCAGCCGTTTGGTCAGGTGTCTAAAGCAGGCATCGACGCCGTTGAACCGCGAGTCGGATTGCACAATCATTTACCCAACTACTTACCCAGCTACTTACCCACCAGGGCCAATGGCCGTTGCGAAAGCGGGTCGTTTTGCGGCGGTTTGACGCGCTTGGCAATCTGCTCCACCACCGCCACCACACGCTCTGTGGCGGTGATCGGCAGCATATGACCCCTGCCCTCCACCACTTGCAGCTTCAGCCCCGGCACCTTGCTGGCCAGGGCCTGGCCGTGCTTCTGGAAGTCCAGCACCTTGTCGCGCGCGCCATAGATCAGGCCGATGGGCAAGGTCAGTTGCGGGTAGCGCTTGACCATGTCCGGCAGGTGATCGTTGACTGTGTTGATCTCGGTGGAGGCGGCGTAGAAGTTGTCCGGGCGCATCCCCAGCAGCCCGCCGCCACGGGTGGCGAAGTCCGGTGGCGCGGTATCGGGGGCGAACACGCCCTTGACCACCGAACCTTTGGTCAAAAGCCCCACGGGCAGGGTCAGGGTGTGCGACACCCAACGACGCAACCAGGCCGGGCGTACGGCCAGTGACAGGAACACCAGCGGCAACAGGCGCTGCGGGTGGGTCAGCGGCGCAACCAGGACCAACCCGGACACCGCATGCGGATGATCAAGCGCCAGCGCCAGGGCAATTGCACCGCCAAGGGAATGCCCCAGCACCAGCGGCTTATCCAGGTCGAGGGTCTTGATAAACGCGGCGATTTGGCGGGCCTGGGCCGGCAGATCTGCCGCCGTGTGTGCGCCACGGCTGGAATAGCCGGAGCCCGGACGGTCCAGCGTAATCACCCGAAAGCGTTCACGTAATTGCCCGGACAACGCATAGGTGAGGTTGCGACTGCTGCCCATCAGCCCGTGAATCATCACCAGCGGTGGGCCTTTACCTTCTTCGACATAGTGAAAGCGCTCGCCATCGACCTCGACGAAACGCCCGTTGATCGGAACGGTGGTTTCTATACGCCGTGTCATCCAGGCACTCAAGCCCCACAGCAGCGCACTGGCGCCCACCAACACACCCGCAGCAACAACCCATTCAACCGCCATAGCTCGGTCCTCTGCTTCCCTGCTGCTGCTCCCTGACCGGTATTGGTCAAGGCCTCAGCCACCGTCCACACCCTGGACCCGGACTTGCTGCATAGCGTGCGCGTCTGTCGGACAAGGCGCACATTGCGAACAAGGTCCTAGCGTAGGCGATATTTTCAGGTAGATTATTTAAAATCTTTTTTAAAATAATTAATTCATTTTTTCTTTGCAATGGTGTTCTATCTAAAAGACAAAACAAAAACAGGAGCACATCTGATGCCCATGAGGGACAGCCTATGAATGCCCACACTGATTCCATCGACATCGCCATCATCGGTTCAGGTTTTGCCGGCCTGTGCATGGCGATCAAACTCAAGGAAGCCGGGTTTACCGACTTCTTTATCGCCGAGCAGGCCGACACCCTCGGTGGCACCTGGCGTGACAACCACTACCCTGGCTGCGCCTGCGACGTGCAGTCCCATGTGTATTCGTATTCGTTTGCGCCCAACCCCAACTGGACGCGGCAATTTGCGCCACAGGCGGAGATCCGCGCTTACCTTGAGCACTGCGCGCAGCGGTTCGGGCTGGCGCCCTATTTGCGCTTCGGCATGGGCCTGCAACGTGCGGTGTTTGATGAGCAGCAGCAACGCTGGCAACTGAGTTTCAGCGATGGCCGCAAGATTAGCGCGCGGGCGCTGGTGTCGGGCATGGGCGGCCTGTCACGCCCGGCGTTGCCGGATATTCCAGGGCTGGACAGCTTCAAGGGCAAACGCTTTCACTCCCAGCACTGGGATCATGACTATTCGTTGAAAGGCAAGCGCGTGGCGGTGATCGGCACCGGCGCCAGTGCGATCCAGTTCGTGCCGCAGATTGCCCCGCAGGTGGCGCACCTGGACCTGTTCCAGCGCACGCCACCGTGGATCATGCCCAAGCCGGATCGCGAGATTTCAAGGCTCGAACGCTGGGCCTTCAAACACCTGCCGTTTACCCAACGCCTGGTGCGCGGCGCCTTTTACTGGGCGCTGGAAGGCCGCGTGGTGGGCTTTGCCCTGCACCCGCGGCTGATGAAGATGGTGCAGAAGATCGCCCTGCGCCACTTGCGCAAACAGGTGGCGCGCCCTTCCCTGCGCAAAACCCTGACGCCGGACTACACCATCGGCTGCAAGCGCGTGTTGATCTCCAATGACTACTACCCGGCGCTGTCACGCAGCAATGTCGAGGTGGTCACCGACACGGTGCTGCGCATCGAAGCCGATGGCGTGATCACCAGCGACGGCATCAAGCACCCGGCCGACTGCCTGATTTTCGGCACCGGTTTCCAGGCCACCGATCCACTCCCCCGCGACTGCATCATCGGCCGCGACGGTATCGACCTGATGGACGCCTGGCGCGACGGCGCCCACGCCTATAAAGGTACGACGGTGCCGGGTTATCCCAACCTGTTCCTGATTGTCGGGCCTAACACGGGCCTGGGGCATAACTCGATGATTCTGATGATCGAGGCCCAGGTCGCCTACATCCTCGATGCGCTCAAGCACATGCAGCACCAGCGCATTGCCACGGTCGAGGTCAAACCCGCCGTCGAGCAGGCTTACAACCAACAGTTGCAGGACAAGCTCAAGCACACCATCTGGAACACCGGTGGTTGCCAAAGTTGGTACCTGGACCCGCGCACCGGCAAAAACACCACGCTGTGGCCCGGCTCAACCTGGCGTTTCAAGCAGGTCACCCGGCACTTTGCCCTCAAGGACTACCTCGCCAACCCGTTGCCGGCCTCCGCGCCGCGCGCGGTTGTGGCCCCGCAACCCACTGCAGAAGGCAGCCTGTCATGAAGTCATTCAATGGCCGCGTGGCGGCAATCACCGGCGCAGCCTCCGGCATGGGCCGTGCCCTGGCCCTCGCATTGGCGCGCGAAGGTTGCCACTTGGCGCTTTCGGACAAGAACAGCCAAGGCTTGGAACACACCCTCGCGCTGATCAAGTCTTCAACCTTGTCGCCGATCATGATCACCACCCACGTCGTCGATGTGGCCGACCGCCAGGCCGTGCAAGACTGGGCCGCACGCTGCGCGGCCGAGCATGGCCAGGTCAACCTGATCTTCAACAATGCCGGCGTGGCGCTGTCGAGCACCGTCGAGGGTGTGGACTATGCCGACCTTGAGTGGATCGTCGGCATCAACTTCTGGGGCGTGGTGCATGGCACCAAGGCGTTTCTGCCGCACCTCAAAGCCAGCGGCGAAGGGCATGTGGTCAATACTTCCAGCGTGTTCGGCCTGTTTGCCCAGCCGGGCATGAGCGGCTACAACGCGACCAAGTTTGCCGTGCGCGGCTTTACCGAATCCCTGCGCCAGGAGCTCGACCTGCAAGGCTGCGGTGTGTCCGCCACCTGCGTACACCCCGGCGGCATTCGCACCGACATCTGCCGCAGCAGCCGCATCGACGCGAACATGACCGGCTTTCTGATCCACAGCGAGCAACAGGCCCGCGCCGACTTCGAAAAACTCTTCATCACCGACGCCGACCAGGCCGCCAAGGTGATTCTGCAAGGCGTACGCAAGAACAAGCGCCGCGTGCTGATCGGTCGCGACGCGTACTTTCTCGACCTGCTCGCCCGGTGCCTGCCGGCGGCCTATCAGGCCCTGGTGGTGTTCGCCAGCAAACGTATGGCGCCCAAACCGCGCACGCCGGTGTTCGAAACCAACGACGAAACCCGACTCTGAACAGGAGCACGCACCATGCTGCCGATCCGTCGCGATATCCGTTTTGCCTTGCCTGCCGAGCGCATCAAGGACTGGCACGAACAAGGCCCGTTCATCACGCACTTTTTCAACGCGTTGTCGCTGCTGTTTCCCCAGGGCGAGCTGTTTTTCATGGACAGCGTGCGCCACTACCGCCAGCGCATCGACGACCCGGCGTTGAAGAAAGAAATCCAGGGGTTTATCGGCCAGGAAGCCATGCACAGCCGCGAACACGTGGCCTACAACGATCACTTGCAAGCGGCCGGTCTGCCGGCGCACACCCTCGACAAGCGCCTGAAGTTCTTCCTCGACCTGCAAAAGAAACACCTGCCACCGTCGTTCAACCTGGCGGTGACCATCGCCCTGGAACACTACACCGCGATGCTCGCGGAAATCCTGCTCAGCGACCCGTCGCGTTTTGGCGAGTCACTCAAGGGCTACCAGCAGATGTGGTACTGGCACGCCCTCGAAGAAACCGAGCACAAGGCCGTGGCGTTCGATGTGTGGAACACCGTGATCAAGCCTGGGCCGATGCGCTATCTGTTGCGCACCGGCACCATGTTGACCACCACGCTGCTGTTCTGGCTGGTCGTGTTTGATTTCCATGTGCGCCTGCTGTTGGCCGACCGCAAAGCCGGTGGGCACCTGAAGGGGTTCTGGCGCATGCTCAAGTTTCTATACGGGCCCAAGGGCGTGTTCCCACGCATGCTGCGGCCGTGGTTGCACTATTTCAAACCGGGCTTTCACCCCTGGGACCATGACAACCGTGCACGCCTGGCGGGTATCGACGACCTGGTCGAAGCGATTGAAAAAACCCGGCGCGAATACGCGTCCGCCCACGCTTAAGCCTGAGCCGCCGCACGTCTGCGGACAAAGCCCGGTAGCAGGTCGCCGGGCAGCGCCTTGCTGAAATACCAGCCCTGGATAAACAGCTCGGTGCCGGTATTCAAAAAGGCCAACTGCTCGGCGGTCTCCACGCCCTCGACCACCACGCCCAGGTTCAGCGCCTCACAAAAGCGCAACATGCCGGTCAACACCTGGGCGCCTTTGGGGTCGCGCTGGGCCACCACGAAACTGCGGTCGATCTTGATAAAGTCCACCGGAAACTGATGCAGGTAACTCAAGGCCGAAAACCCGGTGCCGAAGTCATCGATATACACCTTGGCGCCGATCGCCTGGAGCCTCTGGATGGTCTGGCGGGTGGCCTGGACATCACCCACCAATGCATCTTCGGTGATTTCCACCGAGATCTGGCCACAGGCCTGGGCAAGGATCTCCACCAGGCGCTCGCCATAGCCTGCGTGAGTGAGCGTGGCGCTGGAAATATTGATGGTCATGGGCAAGGCAAAGCCGATCTTTTGCCACTTCTGATATTGGCGCACGGCCTGGGACGCCACCCACAGATCAACATCCGGCATCAACCGCGCCTGGGCCAGCCATTGCAGGAACTCCCAGGGTGAATGCACCGTGCCCTGGCTGTCCCGCGCGCGCATCAGCGCCTCACAGCCGGTGCACAGGCCGGTGCGGGTCGAGACTTGCGGCTGGAATTCCAGGTAGAACTCGTAATCGCTGATCTGCTGGATACGGCTCAATTCGACTGCCTGACGGGCGGCCGCCTTGTGGGACGCCAACACCGGGTCCAATTCCAGCAGGCGGCCTTTCTCTTCGAGGCCACGGAAGGTCATGTCCAACGACTTGAGGTACACCGTGCCACCCTCACTGGACTGGCGATGAATCGCGCGCACATACGGCGCATACACCAACGTGCCCAGCCCCAACAGCACCACTTGCAGCACCACCGCCGCCACGTCGCCGTGAGTGCTGAGGTAGGCATTGAGCAGCACTGGCGCGGTAAATGGCACGCTGGCCACCGCCGGCGATACCCAGCCCAACTGCACCACCGTCAATGCCAGCAGGGTGTTGAACGCCGGCACCAGCAGAAACGGGATAAACAAGCGTGGGTTAAGGATGATCGGCAAGCCGAACAACAGCACTTCGCTGACATTGAACAACGACAGCGGCAGACTGGCCATTGCCAGCAAACGCATGGTTTGGCTTTTGGAAAACAACAGGATCGCCAGCAGCAAACACAACGCCCCGCCCGACCCACCGATAAACGCGAAAGAACCGAGCAGGCCACTGTTGAGCAGGTACTTGACCGGTTCACCCGCCGCCAGCGCGGCGCCATTGAGCACTACGGCCTGGTCCAGTACATCAAACAGCGGCTGCATGGCGTACACACCGTGAATGCCGAAAAACCACAGCAGCGAATTCATCAAGGTCACAAACAATCCGCTGCCATACGGCGTTTGCAATGCATCCAGTACCTGCGGCCCCTGTAGTTGCGCCACATAGGGAATCTGCAACATCAACGACAACACCACCACCAGCAACAGCGCTGTAATCGCGCCGGGCACCACCATGTTGATGGTGCCGCGCAGGTTGTGGCCCACCAAGTCTTCGTTGACCAGCCGTGTCCAGCGGAAACGGTGCAGCCAGGCGATCGTCGGCACATTCAACAGCGGCGAAGCGATGGCGATAAACAATACAAACGTCGCCGATGCTCGCGGGTAGTCGCGCAATACAAAGGTGGCGATCACCACGTGGGCCAGGCACAAAAATGCCACTGGCAATTGTGGCAGCCGGTGCTGGATGGCGAGCATGTAGCCAATCGATGCCGCCACCAGCAGCGGGATCACCGAGCTGATCTGGTTATGCAACCCCGACAGAAAGGCCACCACCTGCGGATCGAAGCCCAGCACCTTGGCGCATTCAGCCAAGATCAGGAAACCGGCAGACACCAGCAGGCACGGCAGGATCCACAGCAAGCCTTCACGGATGGCGCGCAATGATTCGGTACTGGCCAAGGCCGCCAGGCGTTGGGTGAGGAAAAGTTTGAACAGCGTTTGCGCCATGCCCCGTCCCTCTGCCCGTATCGCTTTCTGCCCATGCTTGGCAGTGCCCAAAAATCCCATGTAACGCTACACGGCCACCTACCGGTAGCGAAAGGCTTTTGCCGCACTACAATTAATTATTCAGAGTTAATTTCAGATTGCGCGGTGTATCGGGGCCGTCAGGTCAGCCCTCAAACCCGTTTTCTCGATGCCCAGGCCAGCGACCCTGCCCGCCTACGTGGCGATTGCCCGCCAGCTGATTGCAAAGCCTTGTGCGTGACCCCATCTATTCACTTCATCCCATCAGGAGTAAGCCCTTGTCAGAACCCGGTGATAACCACCAGCGCGCCCTGGACCGTTTCTTGAATGAACACCCCCAGGTGGCGACGCAACTGGATACCCTCAACCCTCTGGCCGCCCAAGCCAAAGGCGAAACCCTCGCGCAGTATCGCGCCGAGCGCTTGCATGAAGCTTTCGAGGCCGAGGCTGAGCGCCAGAATCTGTTTGCCTGGGAGCTGACGCTCAAGTTGACGGCCGAGTCGGCTGAAA
The DNA here is from genome assembly GCF_014268205.2 of Pseudomonas sp. OE 28.3. Taxonomy (NCBI): domain Bacteria; kingdom Pseudomonadati; phylum Pseudomonadota; class Gammaproteobacteria; order Pseudomonadales; family Pseudomonadaceae; genus Pseudomonas; species Pseudomonas sp. OE 28.3. Next base: position 3,024,376 of record NZ_CP077082.1, on the reverse strand, counting down.
CTTTTGAGGCTCAGCGCCTGGAAGTGCATAAAGAAGTCGCCCAGATGGCGGGGTTGGGGTGGGAAGAGTACTGCCGGCTGCATGAGTTGGCTGGGTAGGTCATGTGGGAGCTGGCTTGCCTGCGATGGCATCAACTCGGTGCACCTGACACACCGAGGTGTCTGCATCGCAGCGGTGCGACGATTCGACAAGCCAGCTCCCACAGAACAGCCGATACACAGCGTAGGCCAAATCGATACCTTGGCAGGCACCCATAGCTACCTGAACCAGCGCCATCGACAACGCGCCATAACCTCGCCCAACGCCTCCACGCTGATCGTTCGGCGCTCAGGATCCATCGCCAACGCCAAGCGCAAGGCTGGCCAACACGCTGCGGGCAGCTGCCGGGGGCGCTCCAGCCGCTCAGTGGCCCGACGCTCGCCCAAGCGTTTGCCATGGGCCAACTCATACACCACACACGCCACCGCATACAGATCAGCACTCGCCGTCAATGCACCGCCCGCCAACAACTCCGGCGCAGCATAAGCCGGTGTCCAGGCATTAAAACGATCACGACTCACACTCGCCAGCCCTGCCATCGCCTCCGCCGTCGCCTGCCCGAGGCCGAAATCGAACAAACGAATGCCCTCTTCACCCACCATGATATTCACCGGCTTCACATCCCCATGCAGCACACCTTGACGATGCACATACGCCACAGCATCCAGCAGCTGCACAGCCAGAGGCTGCAACTCACGCCACGGCAAGCCATCGGGACACTCCAGCAGCAGCCGGTCCAGGGTCATACCGTGCATTAACTCCATGCTGAAAAACGCGATCTGGCTGCTGATATCCACCTCAAACGCAAACATGCGTACCACGCGCTCATGCTGCAGGCTGCGGGTCAGGGCAAACTCGCTGTAGAGCAGCACATGTGCATCGGGCGCCAGGCGGAGATTCTCACCGAGCACCTTGATTGCCACGCTGGAACAGGGCTCGCCAAACTGCTCATGCAGCAGGTCGCGCGCCCGGTAGACCACACCCATGCCGCCCGAGCCCAACACGCGCTCCAGGTGATAACGCCCCGCCAGCAAGGTGGGCATGCCAGGTGCCGTGGTCATACGCGCACCACCACGGCCGTCAGGTCATCCCGCGCCGGCCCGCGTAGCGCCGCCGTGAACAGCCGCGCCACCACCTGTTGCGGCGTACCGCTGTCCATGGCGCAGCCCAGCTCGGCGTGCGTCATCGCCTGGTACATACCGTCACTGCACAGCACAAACACATCGCCTGGGTGCGCGCCCAACTCCAGCACCTCGAGTTTCAGCGGGTGCCGCGCGCCTACGGCGCGGGTCAATGCCCTGGCGTCGGGATGCGCCTGGGCCTGCGCCAGGCTCAATCGCTGCTCATCCATCAATTGGCGCAGCAGTGAGTGATCGCGCGACAGCTGATACAACCGCCCGCCTCGCCACAGGTAACAGCGGCTGTCCCCCGCCCAGATACACGCTGCGCGCCGGCCCTCCAGCAGCAGGACCACCACGGTACTGCCCATCCTGTCGTCGCGACCTGCGGCCGGCGGTGAGGTGTTATCCCCCCAACACTGATTGAGCCGTTGCAGGCATCGCCGCACCGCATCGATGCGCTGATCGAACGTACCGTGGACCGGCAACGCGGCAAGGCTGTCGACCACCCATTGGCTGGCCCTGTGTCCGGCCCGGTGGCCGCCCATACCGTCGGCAACCGCCCAGCAACCTTGTTGGGGGCAGTCGAGGAACGCATCTTCGTTGCGCTGCCTGGCCTTGCCACGTTGAGTACGTGCCGCGCTGTTTGCGGCGGCTTGCGGCGCGGTCACAGCCGCTCCGGCAAACGGAACGTGCGCCACGTGTCCATCTGAAACGGGCTGGGTGTGCGCTGGCTGACCAACAGGTAATTGGCACGCAAACCAGCGAGGTCGGACTTGAGTATTTGCGCATCGCGCCCACTGGCGGGCTCGCTGTACAGCAAGTCAAAAAACCGGAACAACGACCAGGCCCCGCTGTTCTTCTCGATGCCCAACGGCCGCTGTGCACCTCGTTCCAATACCAGGCTGCTGCGACCATTTTCCACCTCGCTGGGCCACTGGAACGTCACAGGCACAATCGGCCCATGACGGTACTCCAACTGCTGACCGCCAAAGCTCAACACCGCGCGGCTGACCGCCTGATCCAGGCTATAAGGTGCCAACGTAAATCGAACCGACAACTCGCCTGGGTCGCCACCAAAAAAACCACGGCGAATGGTCTGCGCTTTGCCGAGTTGTTCCAGCAGCGCGCGCGACATTGGCAGGCTCTGGCCTTCCAGGCCGCGCAAGCGATAACGCCCGCCGTCGGCGCTGATAAACGGGCGCAGGTAGGTTTCATGGAACCTTGCCAGCACGCCCTGGGGTTTAAAAAACTCCTCGAAGTCGCCCAGGGCCACGTCGCTGCTGGCATGGGCATTGAACGGGTAACGCTGGCGAATAGCCTTGGCATACAGGCTATACACCTCGCTCTGGTAGCGTTGGTTCACATGCGTATAGGCCTCATCGAACAAATGCCGCCAACTGTCGTCGGCAAGGCCCTCGACCCAACCTTTGAGCGGCAGCGGCAAACGTGCGGCAATATCGCGTAACTGTCCCAACCCAGGTTGTTGCCCTTCCATACGCCGTTTCACCATCTGGAAAGCCGCCTGCTCCGGTGACCCTTCGCGGTTCAGCGCTGCCATCTGCAGGTGCACAGCATCAAGCTGGCGCAACGCCTGGGTCAGTTGCTCACCCGGGTTTTGCTGCTCATCAAGCAGTTGATGCAAAGGCTCGAAACGGCGTTGCAAGGCGCGTCTTGCAGCGTCATCGCCTGTGGGCTTGGGCAAAACACCCGCGCGTACACGGGCAGCCATCGATTGAGCGATAGCCGCCACGTCACCGGCCTCGTGGGGCACCGCTGACATCGGGTCATCAGTGGATAGCAAACGGGTATTTTCACGCACCTGCTGTAACAACAACACCAGTGGTGATTGCGCCGAGGTGAGGCTCGCCAGTTGTTCGGCGTCCTGGCGCAGGTTTTCGGTTTCGCGTAATCGGATCTGGCCCAGGGCCTGGCTCCACGCATCGGCGTACTCGCTGAAATAGCGCTGTTCGAGCTCGACTATCAACCGGCGCAACTCCATCGCACTGAGGTCAGTCGCCTGCCCCAGCACCCAATTGTCCAGGACAATCGCGTTAACCAATCGCGGGCCTTGCTGGTCGAAATACTGCATATAGCGCTTGCTGTAAAACCCGGAAATCGGTTGGTCCAGCGCCATGAACACAGTGCCGTCGGTGAGACGGCTGGGCTCCAGCGTGTGCGATTGCTCGCGCAGCACGCGATATACCACGTCTGCCAGCGACTCTCCGCGCAGCACCTGGCGAGCCTGGGCGACCAGTTCATCATTGAGTGGCGCGGCAAAAGGTTGTTCAAGCAGCCGGCCGAAGTGCTCACTCAGGCGCGCCTGCGTCGAAGCCTCACCGGCATAGCGCTCGGACCACCGAGTCGCCACGCGCTCCGCCAGCCACCCGGCATCACGTCGCTCGCGCAGATTGAGCATCAGGTAGGCGCGCAGGTTATCCAGTAACCGTTCGCGATCCCCAAGGCTCGACCGCACCTGTTCTTCGAGCAGCGAAGCGACCTGGGCGACCATTTGCTGCAGGGCGTCGTTGTAGGCACTGACCAACGGTGGTCGGCTCACTTCACCCTGAAACAGTCCGGCTCTCTCCAGCACGCCGGCCTCTGACACCGGCGGAAACACCCGAGTGGCCGCCAGGCGATTGTCCAGCAATGTCAGTAACCCCAACGTATGGTCTGCATCGTCCGGGGCTGGCGTATTAACTTGACCTAACTGCGCCAACAGCTCCAGGCGTTGGTGGTTGATCCCATAGCTGTGCACCCAGAGCATGCCCGCCGCACCGATGACCAGTGCTACGGCGCTCGCCCATCCCGCCTGCCGCCAACGAATGCGTCGGTGCTCCTCGGCGTGCAGCCCCGCAAGATCGGCCTCGGCGAAAATCACCTGGTTGAAAAGACCTTGGACAAAGCGTTCGTGCCGCTCACCGGCACAGGTCAAATAGAAACCTCGCAACCCCTGGATGCGCTGATTGCGATGGGCGCAGAACGCAACTTCGATAAACAGGCATAAACGCTCACCGATGCGTGCCACCTGGGGCACAAAACCCAGCATCCAGCCACGGCGCTCGACATTGCGCTCCTGGTGCAGGCGCTGCACCAGTTCGCCACTCAGGCGCTGCAGCAACGTCTCGAACACCTGGCGCACCTGCGCCATAGGCACACCCGTGTGGCTGCCAGTGATCAGCTCACCGAATACGCCCTCTGCGGCGCTGTCGTGCGGCGTATCAAAAAACGCGGTAAAGCCTGGGATGTGGTCAGCGTGGGTCAGCACCAAATAAACCGGAATATCGATATGCAGCGTCTGCTGGATATCTTGTAACCTGGAATGCACATGCCGTGCATGGCGCTCCAGATCATGCTCATTGCTGCCCAACAGGGTGTCCACCGACAACGTCACCACCACGCCGTTGAGTGGACGTACTCGCCGCCTGGACTTGAGCAGCCCGAGTAATGTTGACCAACCTGCGGCATCGACCGCGCGGTCGGGCTGGTCCAGGTAGCGTCCGGCACTCTCCATCAGGACGCCCTGATCGGCGAAGAACCAGTCACAGTAGGCGCTGGCCCCTGATGATGCGGTTTGAAGATGATCCGGCGGGCGCTGCAAGCCATTCGCTGCCAGCAAAGCGCTCTTGCCGCTGCCTCGCTGTCCGATCAACAAGTACCAGGGCAGTTCGTTGCGTGAGCGCACGCTGCGCCCGAAATAGTGGCGAGATGTTTTCAAGGTGTGCAGCGCGTCCTTGAAACGGGCGCGTACCTGTTTGCGCTCATCCTCTACCAGCCCCGGATGCTGACGGTCGGCCCGGCTTTCGTCGGTTTTGGACCTTGCGCTGTGGCGTGCGCCCGCAATGACCATCGCCAGCCCCCATAGCAGAAACAGCCCGCTGATAGTCACGAGCCGAGCCGTAGCACCTTGCCAGAACCGGTGGTCATCCACCGCCAGCACAGGCCCGAAAAACCACACCAGGCACGCGCTGGAAAGTACCAGCAACAAGCTCCATACCCAAACGATGCGCAGCAGGTTGCCCGCGCCCTTGAAGAATGCGTTCATTCAATGTTCCCAGCGTTACAAGGGCGTCGGAGTCAGTTCCGGCGCCGAAGATTGAAAGGGTTGCAATGCATGGGCTCGCTCCTGCTCCAGTACCCAGGCAGTTGCCGAATACATCGCCAGCAAAGCGATCAAGCCCAACGCCACACACCAGGTTGCGGAGAGTGTGCGCAGCCGCTTGCGGCGTGCCGGCTCCGGCCGGGGAACAGAGGCGGACACAGACACCGGGTCGCCACGCACGTGTCTTATCTGGCGATACAAGGCGTCACGGACGCCCTCAAGCTCGGTCACGCCGCGCTCCATGACCCTGTATTTGCCTTCAAAACCCATCGACAGGCACAGGTACATCAGTTCCAGCATGGCCAAGTGCTTCACGGGGTCGCGAGACAGTCGCTCCAACAGCTGGAAAAACTTTTCGCCGCCAAAGGTTTCGTTGTGAAAACGGCTCAGCAGACTGATCTTCGACCAGTCGCTGCGACTTCCCCACGCCGTGGTGACTACCGCTTCATCAACGACGCTGCACAGCACATAGCGAGCAGCAATCACCTGAGCGCTTTCCATGCCTTCATGCTGGGCGCGGACCTCGAAGCGTGTGAGGCTTGCGGCCAGGCGCTCATTGAGCGTCTGCAGGTTTTCCCGACCGCTGCTGAGTTTAAGTTCAAGCACCTCGCACATCAGTTCCCAGGCCGCTGTCACCAGCGGGTTAAGGCCCACGTTGAAACGTTGAGCGCCCTGCACAGCGGCGGCGTAGACCATGCGGTCTTCCAGCTGTTCAAAACGCGGTGGCGAGGGAAAGTCCGTCACCGGGCGCTGTACCGGGCCGTGGCCGTTACGATCCAGCAACACGGTTTTTTCATCCAGCGGGTAATCACTGTCCATGTTCATGCTGTTCAATTCCTGATAGCCCAGAAGGTCAGTTCCAACTCGCTGAACTCGCCGCCGACATGGAACGCAAAACCACCCGATTGCTCCAACTGCGCGATATCCCGGGCACTGAGTTCGAGCATGAAATAGGTTTTACCGGCATGAAAAGGGATCTGGCGGGGCGCCACTGGCAGTGGTTTGACCTTGATGCCCGCCAGGTGCAGGTTGACCAGTTCGCGGATGCGCTCTACAGGACCGATCTTCAGATGGGCCGGCAAACGATGGCGCAGTTCTTCCGAGTCGCATTGAGCCGCGACTGCCAGGATGAATGTCGCGGTGCCCAGCAGCTTGAGATCGGCCACTGGGCAGACCATTACCCCATACTGGCGCTGTTGCAGTACCAGCTCCAGGGCATGCTGCTCAAAGACCATCGACAGCACTGTGCGCAACCCCGCCATCAACCCACGAAAACTCGCGCCCTGGTCGCCGTGGAGGTAGCGCACCTGCTGGGTGGCACGTTTGCTGTCGCTGGCAAACGTCGCCAGTTCGCCCAGTATCGACAGCATCTCGCGGAATAACGCCTCTGAACGCACTTGCGCCTGCACCAGATAATGGCGCAACACCGGCTCGGTCCGATTGATCAGTTGCAGCATCAAAAAGTCCGCAATCTGCGCACCCGCCGTGGCGCCATTGCCGCCCATCCGCTCAGCAATCGCATCCCCCCGGCTGGCGAGCAGGCTGATCACTTCTTTGAGGCAGGACGAAACAAACCCCGAGCCCTGCACATAAATAAATGTCGGGGCAAAATCAGGCTCCATACGCAGCCCCTCTTCAGCAGAGCATTCCAGCACCTGGGCAATCTTCAGCTTCACGTAGACCTCATCCCCCGGCTGCTCACCCAGCAACAGGCGCAAATCCGGCCGTGCGCAACTGATCTGGCAACGAGCGTCCCGGCCCGCATTGGAGTCCGCCACTTCAATGTCACAGGCGATGTAGCGCGCCAACACCTCCGGCGCCTCCTGCGTGCGGGTTTCAACCTGATTGCCGGTCGTCATCGGTAACGCCAGGTACACCGATTGCCTACCCGCGTTGGCCGGCACCTCCAGCACCAGTGGCGCCATGGCGGTGGTCAACTCGAAAAGACTGCCGTACGGCAAAACGCCACTGGCTTGATTGACCACCAGCTTGCCCAGGTTCAGGTATTGCAGGTCGATGTCCAGGCTCAGGAAACCCCAGGCATCACTGCCCAGCAAGCGAGTTCGGTTAAGCTGCTGATGGTAATAACGGTCGTTATGTTGCAGGTGCTGGGGGCGCAGCAACATCCCTTCCTGCCAGATGACTTTATGAGCCTGCATATCAGTTCTCCTCCAGGCTGGCGAGCGGGTCGCCAGCACGGATACCCGCCTGGTCAAGCACCAGGTGCGCTCTTGTGACTTGCTGTGGCGCCAGCGCCAGCACCCATCGCCATTGCACATGGGGTAAATCGCGGTACGCCGCAATGATGCCCACATAACGGCTTTGCGGTTCGCTCCTGAGTTTGAGGGCCACCTGCTCGCCGGGTCGCAGCTCCAGCTCCTCGCTGCTCACCCAGTCTTTGGGCAGCGCCTGCTCGGCATGCCCATACAGGGTAAAAAAATCTGCGTTTTCGAATGCCACTGGATGCTTGAGTTCAAACAGCTGCACCACCACCGGCGAGGGGCGCCCATGCAGGTCGGGGTTCACTTCGTCACTGGCGGCCAGCGTCAAGTCGAGCTTGGTCAATGTGGAAAACGGTGACAGGTTGCTGCAACCACCCAGCAGCACCAATACAACCAAAAGAGGCAGGGCGACACGGGTCATGGGCATCCTCCCGGAGGTGTGGCAAACAACGCCGAGGCCAGGCGTACCTGCTCCTCATAGGCCTTGGAAAAGTTGCCGCGCAACAGGTCCGTATTCGATGCATTTTCTTCGACCACTCTTTGATAGTGGCGCTGGTAGGCCCGCCAATGCGCCCTGTCGGCAAAGAACCTCGGCACCTTGTCATCGCGCTCAAAACTGGCCAGCAAGTGACCGGGGGCAAACGTCGCCAACGAGGTGCGCAGCGCCGTGCGACATGCAACGAGCAGCGCGACCTGATGCACTTGCATTTGCCGGTACACCTGCGTAATGGCCGCTTCGGCGCAGGGTTGCGCCAACTCGCCCGTGCCCAGCAACGACGCCAACGCAGAGTCAATGCACAGGCTGTCTTTCAACGCGTTCGGACGTTTGATCAAGGTGCTCGCGTCCAGGTCCAATTCGTTGTGCAGTTCGTCGTGAGTGCGCAGGTTCTGTTGCAACCCATCAATCGCGCGCCTGAGTAAACCCGCAACCTTAATCGCCAACGCCTCGCGGCCAGCGCAATCGAGCGCATGCGCACTGACGCCCAACGCTTTGGCGAACTGCGCCCAGAACACTTCGTAAGCCTCGGGCGCCTGCGAGTCAGGCAAGACAGGTTCGACCCTCTCTACCAAAACGTCTGCCTGTGCAGGTAAGGTCAGGTAGTCGCGCTCAACACCGTCACCAGACATCCAGGCACTCGGTGCCTCTTGCACGTCGTTCAAGGCGTCCAGTTCGCACGGCGTTGCGCCGTGCATCGACTGGCGATCCCATTCTTGAACGGGGTCCAGGCCCAGGTAAGCATCATCGGGTATCACCCCGCCCGCAGTGGATAGTGGCTGGCGATGCGACGCCACGCGCTCAATCAACCGCGCACGGATAGCAAATGGCCCCAACTGGAAAACATCACCCTCCACGATCAACCGCGCCTGCCCCTTTTGCAGCGACTTGCCACTGCTCACCGCACGGATACCGTTACTGCTGATATCCGTCAGGAAATAACGCGCGTCACGGTACGCGATCAACCCGTGGTGACTGGAAAGCAAGCGACTGGGGTCAGGAATACTCCAGTCGCAACCGGCTCCACGACCGACCACGCCGCCCACTCCATCGAACACCTTGCGCGGTGGCGGCTCATCGCCCCCGCCATCACACACTTCAAGCACTAATTGCATGAAAGGCTCCATTTCATTGGCCGCGACGGGTCGCTTGGGAGTCACCCAAAGGACGATAGTCAGCGTCATCAAACACATAATTGGCGCTGCAACCGCTCAGCAAACACAACACAAGCAGTACGGCTCGCCATGGACGATCAGGCATCGGGGTTCTCCCTGGTAGATAAAACAAGCGGGGCATCGCAGAGCCCATTAGCACGCCAGCGTGAATACACCATTCAGCATTCCCCTCGAGACGCGCCCATGGGGATATTCAAACGCGCAAGCCGGTACAGCAGCGTGCGACGCGCGACCCCAAGTTCACGCGCGGTGCGCGTTCGATTGCCACGGTTCTTGTGCAGGCAATCGATCAGAAAGACCCGTTCCACCCGCTCCAGGCGCTGACGCAGAGTCGCTTCGGCGGTCGTACCCGCGGGAGCCGACGACAGCGACAGGTGCTCAGGTAAAATCACCCCTTCATCACACAGCAGCACCGCCCGTTCCACCAGGCATTTGAGCTCACGCACATTGCCTGGGAAGGCGTGGCCGGAGAGCTGGTCAAGCGCGGCACTGGACCAACTGACCACCGGTTTTTCGAGTGCTGCGCAGACCTTTTCAGCAAAGTGCCGGGCAAGCTGCAGCACATCACCGTCACGCTCACGCAAGGCCGGTAATTGGATAGGGAACTGTGCCAATCGGTAATAGAGGTCCTCGCGAAAAGTCCCCTGGCTGACCATTGCCAGCAGGTCGCGATGGGTGGCGGCGATGATTCGCACGTCGACCTTGTGGGCGGTATTGGCGCCCAGGGGGCGCACCTCACCTTCTTGTAGAACTCTCAGCAGCTTTGCCTGCAGGGAGAGTGGCATATCGCCAATCTCATCCAGCAGCAGTGTGCCGCCATCAGCCGCGTCAAATAGCCCAGCATAGTTACGCTCCGCACCGGTAAACGCGCCTTTGCGGTAGCCGAACAGCTCACTCTCCAGCAAGCCCTCAGGGAAGGCTGCGCAGTTTTGCACGACAAACGCTCGCGTGCTGCGCGGGCCGGCGGCGTGAATCGCACGCGCCACCACCTCCTTGCCAGTGCCGGTTTCACCGTGCAACAGCACGGTAAAAGGCGCCTGCACAACCTTGCCGATGAGGTGACAGGTCGCTTCCATCGCGGTGCTGTTGCCGATCAAGCCATAGCCGCCTGTGACGGGCGCACAGCGCTGGGCAACAGCAGTGATGCGCCCAGGATGGGCAAGCCGGCGCAGAGTTAATTGGCCGAGGGCAAAGCTACCCAGTTGGCCCAACGACACGGCGTAGCCCTGTAATTGCGCCGGTCGCAGGCTGGCACAAAGCAGGACGCCGCACACCGCCTTGCTCCGGTTGAACAAGGGCAGGCATGTCAGCGCGTGCCAAGGCAACGTCGCTACGGGGAGAAAACCGCTGTCATAGGCGCTGTTGCACAGTTCATCAATGGTCAGCTCCCGCCCCTGGTTAAGGACGTAGTGCAATAACTGCTGGTGTTGAACCTCCACAGTTGCAGCCCGCTCGCCTGAGGGTTCCCCGTCAGGAAAGTATTGAGCGATCAGCCCCAACTGGCCGGTGGTTTCCTCCCGTGCATACAGTTGGCACAGGTCACACTCGCTCAACTGCGCGGCGGCCGTGACGCAAAGCTGCGCCAACGTCGATTCCTCACGCTCAAATCCCAGGCGGGTGAACCAGCCCAGCAGTTGGTCGGTGCAGGCCTGCGGACCAGGCAACGGCTTGAATGTGCTGTGCGTCATTGGCTGAACTCACACACAGGCACACCGCGGCCATCCAGCGTCGCGTGGGTGGCAGAGAGGGATTCGCCAACGGCCATCGCACTGAGCAGGCGATCAACGATCTGCGGCAGCAGGTGGGACTCGATCCACTGGTCGATATAACGCGCGCCACTGTCCTGGTGCATACAGCGTTCGACCATGTGCGTGACCAGTTCGGCGCTGTAGCTGAACACCAGTTCACGCGTGTGCAGCCGTTGGCCAAGGCGCGCAAGCTTGAGCCTTGCCACGTCCTGTAACCGTTCGCCTGCGAGCGGGTAATACGGCACGACACGCATTCGGGCAAGCAGAGCCGGCTTGAAGTGAGCGCGCAATACGGGGCGAATCACTTCCTCCAGCACCTCAGAATCAGGGCGCTGGCCATCGGCGCACAGTGCTGTGATGCAATCGCTGCCCAGGTTGGACGTCATCAGGATCAGCGTGTTACGGAAGTCGATTTCGCGACCTTCACCGTCATTGGCCAAGCCCTTGTCAAAGACCTGGTAGAACAGGTTCAGCACCTCTGGGTCGGCCTTCTCGACTTCATCGAGCAGCACCACTGAATAGGGGCGCTGGCGCACGGCCTCGGTCAGCACCCCGCCCTCGCCGTATCCAATGTAACCGGGAGGCGCTCCGATCAATCGGGACAGGGAGTGTTGCTCCTGGTATTCCGACATATTGAGCGTGATCACAAACCGCTCGCCGCCGTACAGCAAGTCCGCCAGCGCCAGCGCCGTCTCGGTCTTGCCGACCCCGCTTGGGCCGGCCAGCAAAAATACGCCTACTGGGGCCTCAGGATTATTAAGGCCTGCAGCCACCGCTCGCAGGTTGCGATCAAGCGCCTGCACCGCCGGTTCCTGCCCAATAATTCGCTCGCGCAGGGCATCGGCAAAACCCGGGATGCGCTCACTGTGCTCCAACGCCAGTTGCTCGACCGGAACACCGGTCCAGCCGCTGATGACCTGAGCGACCACCCGTGGGCAGACCTCGTGACTGGCTTGCTGCTGTTCACGCTGCATCCAGCCCTGCTCGGCTTGCTGGCGCTCAAGCTCGAGGGCGTCCAGACGCCGGACCAGTGTTTGCAACGCTGGCTGGTCAACTGACAAGCCTGCTTGAACATCGCGCTCAAGCGCCACGCGCTGCTGTGTGCCCTCGGCCAATTCAGCGCACAGCTGCTGCAACACCTCAGGCGCCGCCGTCAGGCTAATGCGCACTTGCGCACAGGCTGTATCCAGTACATCGACGGCCTTGTCCGGCAACTGGCGCCCCGCCAGGTAACGAGCGCTCAGTTGCGCTGCCGCCACCACCGCATCGTCGCGTACATAGACGCCATGGCTGGCTTCATACACCGGTACCAACCCGCGCAAAATGGAAACTGCCGCCGCCACACTCGGCTCGCCAACCTTCACCGGCTGGAAGCGCCGTGCCAGCGCAGGGTCTTTTTCGATGTATTTTTTGTACTCGGGCCAGGTCGTGGCTGCGATTGTGCGCAATTGACCGCGCGCCAGGGCGGGCTTGAGCAAATTGGCGGCATCGCCTCCACCCACCTGCCCGCCGGCACCCACCAGGGTATGTGCCTCATCAATAAACAGGATCACGGCCTGTGGTGAGGCGTTGACCTCGTCGATCACACCTTTGAGCCGCCGTTCGAACTCGCCCTTGATGCTGGCGCCGGCCTGCAACAAGCCCATATCCAAGGTCAGTATGCGTACTCCCTTGAGTGGCTCGGGCACCTGTGAGGCAACCACTCGCAAAGCGAGCCCTTCGACGATGGCGGTCTTACCCACGCCCGCGTCTCCCACCAGGATCGGGTTGTTCTTGCGCCGACGCACAAGGATATCGATCAATTGACGGATCTCTGCGTCGCGGCAAAGGACCGGGTCGATACGGCCTTCGCGGGCTTGATGCGTCAGGTCGTGGGTAAAGCGCTCCAGCAGCGACTCGCCTGGTCGCAAAGGACCAGTTCCAGATCCCTGGCTCAACAAAAAATCGAGCACCCGTTGCGCGTCCAAACGACTCAGCAATTGCTGATAACCACTGCCCGCGTGTTGCAGTGGATGGCGCAGAAGTGCCAGCAATAAAGCACCGGCATCGACTTCAACCTGCCCCAGTTCAAGGTGGCCAACCATTAATGCTTGTTGCAACCACTGCACGAGTGCCGGGGCAAACACCGGGCTGCGCGATGCACTGTGTTCACCTTTGAGCTGCAGCATGGCCTGAAGCTCGCCTGGAGCGATCTCGGCATCCGCCAGAGCCCTGGCCAAAGGACCATCATGGTGTTCCAGCAGTGTCAGCAGCAAGTCCTCAACCAACACTTCCTTGCCACCGCGCGTAACACATCGTTCAGCTGCCCGCGCCAAGTCAACGCGCGTTTGCGGGGTCAAGGTCCGGATCAGTTGTTGCAGGTCTACATTCATCATAATCATCAGTCCCTAATCAGAGTGGCTGGCCAGAGTGACCACACCGTCGGCACGCTCGTACCCCAACCAACTGGTCCAACCGAGACGACATACGTTGCGCTCGCCAATATGCAATGGCCGCACTTCACCCTCGGCCAGTACCAGGCGCACGTCATAGTCCAATGGCACCCGTAGCATCAGGCGAACCAGCGAGCACAACGGTTTGCACGCGCTGCCGGCGGGTAGAAACGTGTGAAAGCGCTGCCAGCTCAAGCCCTCGACATGCACCCTGAACTTGCCGCTGCGATCGGCAACCCGGTGCCCGAGCAGCAGGTCTTCGCCAAGCACGTTATTGGCCGTACCGAGTTGATTGCGTTGCTGTTGGGCGATGACCACCGTGCGTTCAACCCATTGTTCAATGAACAAACGACTGTGCTTGAAGTAATGGCGCAGCACCGTTTCGATCAAGGTTGCCGAATGCGCTCGCAGGCTCAGTAGCCCCAGGTACGGCAACAACCGCTTGCAGTCCAATTGCGCCGCGTCTCGAATCTGGCGGCTGCCCAGCCCGACCAGCGCAAACATCTGCGCGGAAAAAGCATCACTGGCGTCGGTGCGAAAACTCGCTCGATAGCGATACTTACGCCAGATCGGCAACATCAACCTCTGCAGGCGGTGGTGAAATACGTCGAGAAAGCCACGGCTGACGCTGCCACTCGCCTGCTCTTGATAAAACCCAGACAATGGCGAACCGGCGCCAAACAAGCCGAGCACGTTAAGACGCAGGCGCGCGCGTAACTGTCCGTGCTCGACAAAAAAAACCACCCGGTCAATGTCGTGCCCAGGGAAACCCAAGCTTGGGTTGGCCTGGAACTCGAGCAGGTCATATAACGCGTCGTCATCCAGTGAAGGATGGCTGTCGCGCAGGCGCTCAATCACCTGCAGTACCGCCTGGAATAACGAATACTCGCGAATTGTGCGTGCTAGAGCAGTCAAAGCAGGGCCTGCCGACCCATCCGGGGTGGCCATAGATACACGTCTCCTTGTGTGCTGGTGACCCGCAGTTCGTGATACGAATTGAGGCCGGCGTATAGGGCAAAAAACTCATTGAGTGCCGAGGCGAAGACAAACAGGTCGCCCTGGCCGGCAAAGCCGTTGACGTCAATACTCAAGTCGACCTGCAGGCCGCGTATCGGCAGCCCACGATGTATTCGATCAACGGCTTGATGACGGATGGACTTCAACGCATCCAGTCTTCGCTGGCTGACGTTGTGAGCCTGTCGATCGTGATAGCGCGGCAAGTCGTATGTCTGGAGGATGACTTTCAAGGCACGGGTATCGGTCAACGAGAGGTAGTTGAGCGACATGTTGCTGATCAGTTTCCAGAGGAAGTCCTGGTCCAAAGGCGGAGCAAAGCTTGCCGTCGGCGCACAGATATTGCGAAACGTCAGGAATTCCGGGGTTTGTTCACAGGGCTGATTGATCTCTCCCACCTGCAGCAGCCGTGGCAAGTTGTGGTTGGTGCAGGTCAATTCAATCGAAAGGGTTTCCTGCTCATTGCCTGGGCCAGTGCCAAAACTCAACCAGGTATCCAGTTCGGCACTTTGCACCGACGAGCGCTGACGAATGCTGTAGCTGGGCGTGCGCGCCGAAGTGGCATTGCCACTGCCATGCTCGAAGGATTCGAACGGCACATACGCCTGGTAGCCCAGCCCACCCGGGCGCCATCCGGTCACCTGGTCCACGGAAAAGACCGCGGCATTGCCCCGCGCTATGCCACCCGGCAGCAGCAGGTACTCATCCTGCTTGCCATCGAGGCGAATGGGCACCGCGTCGTGCTTGAACAGGTTGGCAATCGGCGTGCAATACAGCTTTACGTTGTCCAGAGTGGGGCGATGCGCCGCATGCGCGGGGTGGTTTAACTTGAAACGCAGCTCTATACATCTCGCCTGCTTGCGCAATTCATTTGGCAACGCCTCTAACGCATCCAGCCCCAGTACATCGACAAACAGATACTTGTCCGTAAACGCAAAATATTCCTGCAGATGGCGATAACCGCAAAAGGTGTTGGCGGGATAGGGAATCAGTGCATGCTCCTCATCGAACCCCACCGGTTTTACCTGGCTTGCAGCAAGCCGCAGCGACAACGGCTGGCCATCGCGATCCTTGATCACAACCCCTTCGTGGTCAAAGAGCCGCAATTCGATGCCTTCCAGATGACGCAACAAGCTCAGGTACAAGCCTTGGCTCACCTGTCGATCACCCGCCAGGTGCAAACGCAATTGATCGAACGCCAACTGGCTCAAATTGCCCTCGACGCTCATCTCCATATGCAGGTTGAGGAGCGTTTGTGCTCCCTGGGACACGTACTCCAGGCGACTCAGTTGCAACGCCAGCACCTGGGTGGCGTAGCAGGTACGAAAGCGGCAGCGCTCACCATTGACCAGCACGCTTTCAACCGGCGTGTCCCGTTCTACGCTCACCGTGGTGCACGCATGTTTCAACGGGTCAAATTGCAAGATACTGAACGCCGGCAGTGGCCGCATATAGTTGGGCCACAGCAGATGCATCAATGAGTGAGTCAGCTCTGGAAGCTCGTCGGCAAGCTTCTGGCGCAAGCGCCCGGTCAGAAAGGCGAAGCCTTCCAATAGACGCTCTACATCCGGGTCCTGGCCTGAGTCGGCGAGAAAAGGTGCCAAGGCTGGGTTGCGTTCAGCAAAACGCCGCCCAAGTTGGCGCAAGGCACTGAGCTCACTTTGGTAAAAGTGGTTAAAGGACATCAGGCAGTACCTCAACCCGACCACCACCGGCCAACTGCGCGTTAAAAACCACTGGTTGCATAACGCCGTCGATGAGCAGTGTTGCCTCAATCACAAACGCCAGGACCAAGGGGTTGCCGGTATCGGGTACGCCCCTGACACGCACATTCGAAAGACGTGGTTCGTAAACCTGGATGAAACGCTCAATCGACAGGCGCGACTGACTCAATGACTCATGCAGGCTCAAGCGCATGTCATTGAGGTCGGGCAGCCCATAGTCAGGCAGCGTCAAGACACTGCCTGCACGTGTGCCGAGCATGTTCTCCAAGTGCGCGGCAATCGACGCTACACTTCCGGCCCTGGCAGGTGCCAGGCCTTCGAGACGCTCAAAAAGGCTGCGATAGTCGGGTATCCCCTGCCCCTTTCTCATTCTTTGTCGAGTTTGCCGACGAGGGACAGGGTGAAGTCCGCGCCCATGTACTTGAAGTGCGGTCGCACACTGAGGTTAACGCGGTACCAGCCAGGTTCGCCCTCAACATCACTGACCACGATGCGGGCAGCCCGCAATGGGCGCCGCCCACGCACTTCGGCGCTGGGGTTTTCCTGGTCGGCAACGTATTGGCGGATCCATTTGTTGAGCTCCAGTTCCAGGTCGGTACGCTCCTTCCATGAACCCAACTGCTCACGCTGCAACACCTTGAGATAATGGGCCAGCCGGTTGACCACCATCATGTAGGGCAGCTGTGTCCCCAGGCGGTAGTTCAATTCCGCTTCCTTGCCCTCGGCACTGTTACCGAAATACTTGGGTTTTTGTACTGAACTGGCGGAAAAGAACGCCGCGTTATCACTGCCTTTGCGCATGGTCAGGGCAATAAAACCTTCCTGTGCGAGTTCGTACTCGCGACGGTCAGAGACCAGCACTTCGGTCGGGATCTTGGTTTCAATTTCACCCATGCTCTGGAAATGATGCAGGGGCAGGTCTTCCACTGTCCCACCGCTTTGCGGGCCGATAATGTTCGGGCACCAGCGAAACCGGGCAAAACTGTCCGTCAGCCGGGTGGCAAAGGCAAACGCGGTATTGCCCCACAAATAGTGTTCGTGGCTGTTGACCACGTTTTCCTGGTAGGCAAATGTCTTGACCGGGCACTCAAGGGGATCGTAAGGGGTACGCAACAGGAACCGCGGCACGGTCAGGCCAATGTAACGAGCGTCTTCGCTCTGACGAAAGCTTTGCCATTTGGCAAATTGCGGCCCCTCGAAATGATCCTTGAGGTCCTTCATGTCAGGCAGACCGGTAAAGCTTTCCAAACCGAAAAAGCTCGGCCCTGCGGCGGCAATAAACGGTGCATGGGCCATGCAGGCAACACTGGAAACGTATTGCATCAGCTTCACATCCGGCGCGCTGGGCCCAAGGAAGTAGTTGGCAATGATGGCGCCCACGGGCTGGCCGCCGAACTGACCATACTCGGCACTGTAGATATGCTTGTAGAGCCCGGACTGGGTGGTTTCCGGGGAGTCCTCGAAATCGTCCAGCAGGTCCTGTCGTGAGACGTTCAGCAGTTCGATCTTGATGTTCTCGCGAAAATTGGTGCGATCGACGAGCAGTTGCAACCCTCTCCACGAAGCTTCCAGTGCCTGGAAATCCGGGTGATGAAGAATTTCATCCATTTGCTCGCTGAGCTTCATGTCGATCTCGGCGATCATTCGATCGACCAGACGCTTCTTGACCGGCTCGCCGCTGTTGTGCGGTTTGACAAGCTCTTCGATAAACGCCGAGACACCGCGTTTGGCAATGCTGTAGGCCTCGTCATCCGCGCTCAGCAGTGTTTGGGCAATGATGGTATCGAGAATGCTGTGCTCGTCAGCCACTCGGGTGGGTAGCGGATGCTGTTGGGTGGTCATGGCGTCAGTGTCCTTTACTGAAAATGTCAGGCGGTGGGGTCACTCAACCCCAATTCGGTCAATACACGTGCGCGGGAGTCGTCATCCGCCAGCGCCTGTTCGATCGCCTTGCGAAAGCTCGGCGTGTTACCCAATGGCCCCTTGAGGGCCATCAGTGCTTCACGCAGCGCCATGAGTTTTTGCAGCTCCGGGATCTGCTCGACCAGGTTCGCCGGGGTAAAATCCTTCATCGAGTTGACCCGCACCTGGACCGACAGTGCTTCGATATCGGGCAGTTCCTGCAGGCGATTAGGCACACTTAGCGTCAACGCCAGTGCCTGTTTGGCCAGCACGTCATCAAAGGTGTTCTTGTCGATACCGATAGGCTTGCGGTCTTCGAGCTTGCGTGGGTCTTCGCGCTGGGCGAAGTCACCCAGCACCAGCAATTTCAGAGGTAGCTCAACCTCTTCCTGGGCGCCCCCGACGGCGGGCTTGAAGGTGATATTGATGCGTTCCTTGGGTGCTACCGAACCTTCTTTGGCCACGGTAAATCTCCTTTTTTCGAGGGGGTTCAAAAGCCTATTCAAGTACCGCTTCAACATCGAAGTGGCAGAGCCTTCGGTGGGTAGTTTCCTTACGCTCGCGTATGGCCTGGCTTTGCGGCAAAAGCTCGCAACAGCGATACAAAAGCTGCGCAACCTGCAGTGCCAGTTCCGGCTCCCAGCGATCCAGACCGGCGCGCTGAAGCTCGTGGTCCAAGTCTTCGAGCTGCACCTTCGCCAGCGCTTGCTTGCCTGCCGATACGCACAACCGCGCCAGTGCCAGACGCCAATGAAAACGCGCGCGCTCGCTGCGTGCGGTGTGCATGCCCTGCTTGAGTTCGTGTATTGCCTCCTTGAGCCCGTCCTTACGCAACCTGGGCATGACCTCTTGCAAGGCCGCTTCCCAGGGTTCGGCGTTGGCATCCACAACCACGCCGGACGGCGCAGGCGGCTGCAAGTGTCGAGCGACCTGAAGCGTGATCCAGTCCCGGGTAGCGGTATCGGCAAACGGCGCACCGTCGTGAAATTTGAATTCGGGCAGGTCTGGCAAACGTTTCAATAACAGCGCGAAGCTGACTTCCAGTTCGGTCATGGCCAGATCGGCCTGCAAGGCGTCAAGGCATTCCCAGACCATGCGCAAGCCGTCAAACCAGAACAACGCACCCGCCAGGCTGGCCTCAAGTTCAAGCAACAGGTCGCCGTAATGCCCTTGGGCAAAACGCTCCCGGTAGCGCTTGAGCTTGTCGGGCGTCGGGCCACGAAGCACCGTGAGCCGGTCACTGTCAGCGTCCGGGTAGCTGTTGAGTGCCAGCCAGGTCAGTGTCCGGTTAAGCCGCAAGGCGCGCAGGTCGGTCGCATCCTGGCGCAGCCACCAGTTGCACAAGTGCCGGCCATGTTCCTGTAAGGCGCGCAGTGATTTGTGGGCTTCTTTTTCACTGGCTATCGTCTGGTTACCCGTTTTGTCGTGACCCGTTGCCGACTCGGGGATCAGCAGCCGCGTCGTCGCCTGCTTGACCTGAGCAGTCACAAGCGCCGAACCGGCTTCTGACAGCTCCACTTCTACGGCCTGCTCCAAGCGCTGCGTCAATTGCCTGCGCAGCGGCAATAACGTCGGTGCCTCATCACTCAAATGCGCAGACCAAAGCTCATCGAGGTGCGTCAGGTGCTCAAGCATGCAGCGAAACAATGGCTGCTGGTCCTTGAGCGAAAAGCTTTGTGCAAATACCTGCTCCAGGCGTAGCGCCAACCAGCCCAGTGCTGCGCCACGGGTGCGTAATTTTGCCGGATAGACAACCGCCCAATGGTGCTCGCATAAATGACGTATCAACCCGAGGCCCGCCACCAGCCCCGGCAAGGATTCACGCTGGTACAACGCCCAAGTCAACCAGGCCGCCACCCGCAGATCCTTGGTGTGCTGACGCAGCAGGCACTCGCTGATGTGCATGGCCTCCTGCCAGTCCGGCTGGGTGCTGACATGTATCGATTGCACTTTGCCAAGCTCGGACTCCAAGGCCTCATATTCACTTGAAAAGCGCATATCGCTGCCTGCAAAGTTACCCTGTGAACAGGGCGCCAAGGCAAGTTCAAGATAATAGCCACACAAAGCGCCTGAATAATCCATTTTGGACCGCACACCATTTAAAACAATTAAATTCTGCACACCTGAAGCACACTCAGGCGCAAAAGACACGATTATAAAAACCTCGCCACTCTCTCCACGAAGTTCGCAAACACTAGCCGGACAAATAACATCCGGCAAGTGTCAAATCGGCACTTAAGGATTTTCCTACAACCCCCTAAATCATTGGCGTACGCACCATTTTGCGCAGCAAAACCAGCGCGCGATGCTCAATTAACCATCTCCTCCAATAAGCACACGAAAAAACTAGACGAGCAAATTAATGCACACTTCTGCGCAACCAATTTCATTTAAATCGGATTAAAACATCCACCTTCTTAATGAAATCAAGCTCAATAACAAGCAACCCCCTGCTTTTACTGGGATTGTTAATTTCAGGCACGCTTCTTGTTATAGGAACTTGCCCAGCCGGCACAACTGCCGCTGGGCACTACTTCAACCATCAGGCAAGGAAACCCGTCATGCCAACACCCGCATACCTTTCGATCACCGGTGTCAAACAAGGACTGATTACGGCAGGCACGTTTACCCAGGACTCGGTAGGCAACATTTATCAGGAGGGCCACGAAGACCAGATCCTGGTCCAGGCTTTTTCGCATCAAGTGATCATTCCCCGTGACCCGCAATCCGGTCAGCCAACCGGCCAAAGGGTTCACAAACCGCTGATGATCAGCAAGGTCTTCGATAAATCATCGCCCCTGCTGTTCAGCGCGCTGACCAGTGGCGAAGAAGTCAAATGCCAACTGCAATGGTTCCGCACCTCCTCGGCCGGCACCCAGGAGCACTATTTCACCATCGAGCTTGAGGGTGCGACCATCGTGGACATCCAGTCACGCATGCCCAACTGCCAGGCACCGGAAAACGCGCACTTCACGCATTTGGAAGATGTGCATTTCACCTATCGCAAGATCATCTGGACGCACGAAGTGGCGGGTAATTCCGGCTCGGACGACTGGCGTAGCCCGGTCGCCGGCTAACCCTGGGTGACGCAGAAACGCCGGCCATGGACGGCAGCGTTTCTGCACGCTTGCTACACCATTGACAGTGGATGCTTGCGCTTGGGTGCACCGAACACGCGGTCGATCGCATCCAGATCGTGCTCATCCAGCACCAGTTTCGCGGCACTTGCGTTTAGCCGCACATGCTCGGGGCTCACCGCCTTGGGAATGGCAATCACACCCTCCTGACGCAGTACCCAGGCCAGGGCGATCTGTGCGGGTGTGGCCTCATGTCGGTGGGCAATTTGCTTGAGCGTCGGGCTGGACAGCAGTTCGCCGCCCTGGGCGATTGGGCAGTACGCCATCAGTGGCAAATGGTGCTGTTGCCACCATGGCAACAGGTCGAACTCGATACCCCGCTCTTCGATGTTGTAGAGCACCTGGTTGGTGGCACACGCGGGGGATGCAAGTTCCTGCAGGTCGGCGACGTCGAAGTTGGAAACACCCCAACGACCGATCTTGCCTGCCTCGCGCAGACGTTCGAACGCTTCGACGGATTCTTCGAGCGGGTACTGGCCGCGCCAGTGCAACAGGTACAGGTCGATATAATCAGTGCCCAGCCGCTGAAGGCTGGCGTCACAGGCACGCGGCACGCCCTTGTGGCTGGCATTGTGAGGGTAGATTTTACTGACCAGGAACACCTGGTCGCGCTTGCCACGAATGGCCTCGCCTACCACCTTTTCGGCGCCACCTTCGCCGTACATTTCAGCGGTGTCGATCAGGCTCATGCCCTCGTCGATACCCAATTGCAACGCGGCGACTTCAGCTTTGCGTAGGTCCGGGTTTTCACCCATACGCCAGGTACCTTGGCCGATGACAGGCACGGGAACACCGGCCAGATCAATGGTGCGCATAACAACCTCCTGATGAGTTGGCGAATTAACAGTGTGGCACTGACCGGACAAAAGGGTTCAATCGAAGTATGGTTAGCCTTTACCCAATCACCAGGCAGGACCTGTAATGCTGTTTGTTGTCATGCTCGGGGGCAAGCACCCAAGGGCCAAAATCGAAGTTCACGATGTGGTGTTCGCAGTGGCGGACACGCTGCAAGCCACCTACCCGCAATTGCGCGACGGCTGGTTCGGCAGCCCCAAGGGCATGCATATCGACGCCTGGATGGCCGTCGATGGCGTAGACGGCTGGAAAGTCGAACTCAGCCAAATGGCGCCGCCTGCCGGTGCCCATCACCTGTACTTCATCAACCTGGGTGGTTATGAAGCCAAGGTGTTCGGCGAGGCCCACCATTACTTACTGGTGGTGGCTCGCGACAAACAGGAAGCCAAGCGCAAAGGCCAGCAGCAGCTATTGCAGCACTGGTCGCAGGCCCATACCGATGGCGTGATGGATATTGACGACTGCCTGCCTATCGATCTGGTGGACGGTCGCTATGTTCACCTGGTGCCAGGCGCGCACCAGCCGATCATCCAACAGAACGACTACATCACCCTGCCCTGAGCCTTTATGTACAGGGCGCCAAGGTTTTGCCAAACAAACGATTGCCATGGGTTTCCCCTTGGAAGGTATAGGTCGGCGACCCCAGCACCGCGTAACCCCGTCGGGGGTAAAAACCCAGCGCGCGTTCATTGCCCACCCACACGGTTGCCCACACGAAAGACGCCCCGCCCAGCACCGCGCGCTGTTCTGCCGCCTGCAGCAACCGATAGCCAATTCCCTGGCCGGTAAATCGCTCCTGGATGTAGAGGCGCTGCAACTCGGCGGCATCTGATGCTGTGATCATCGAATGAGTGGCGTGGAGTTTGATCTGGGCAAAGCCAACAAGGTGGCCATTCGACTCAGCCACCACCAGCGAGAGACCGGGTTGTATCAGCAGTTGGGTGATGGTCTGCGGCGCAAAGGCTTGCAGCGCCTCTCTGGCAATCGAGGCGCGGATACCTTGGGTCGCGTAAGTATCGAGAAACACCTGCATACCGAGCACGCCAATGCATAAGGCGTCCTCGGCAATGGCATCCCGAACAGTAATGGGCGGCGGGTTGATAACAGGCATTGAGTCTCCGTACTCAAGGGGTGCAGGGATCAACGTTTTACCACGAATGCAGTCAACAGCAATTGCCTCTACCGATGGGCCGCAGTAGGGTTTACGCCTCGCCCAATCTGCAGGAGCCCGCCATGAGCTTTTTTTCCGCCCCTGATGCCGTCGCCCGCTACGCCGAAGGCCCTGTGCGTCTGGTACCGGGCTTCGATGGCTTGCAACGGATGACCACCCTGCTGCTGCGTGAAACTGTTCCAGCGACCGGCAGCGTGTTGGTATTGGGCGCCGGGGGCGGCCTGGAGCTAAAACGTTTTGCCGACGCCGAGCCAGGCTGGCGCTTTACAGGCGTCGACCCGTCGGCCGAGATGCTGAAGTTGGCGCAGGCGACACTGGGCCCTTTAAATGAGCGCGTGCAGTTGCACGAGGGTTATATCGACACCGCCCCCTTGGGTCCCTTTGACGGCGCCACCTGCCTGCTGACCCTGCACTTCATTCCCGAACAGGAACGCCTGCAAACCCTCAAGACCCTGTGGCAACGGTTGCTACCCGGAGCACCGCTGATCGTGGCGCACCACAGTTTCCCCCAGGCACCGCAGGAAAAAAGCCGCTGGTTGAAGCGTTACGCCGCGTTTGCGGTGGACTCGGGCGTGCCGGCCGAGGATGCAGAGCGCGCGATTACCGCGATCAGCGCCAAATTGCCGGTACTGTCACCCGCACAAGATGCAGCCTTGATGGTTGAAGCCGGGTTCGAAGGCGTGGAGCTGTTCTACGCCGGCTTCAGTTTCAAAGGATGGGTAGGTTATAAACCGCGCTAGCGCTTACCAACTACCAGATGCCCCACCGCCACCACTGGAACCACCGCCTCCGGACGAACTGCTGCTTGAACTGGAGCTTGAACCCGAGCTG
This sequence comes from Pseudomonas sp. OE 28.3, assembly GCF_014268205.2. Classification (NCBI taxonomy): domain Bacteria; kingdom Pseudomonadati; phylum Pseudomonadota; class Gammaproteobacteria; order Pseudomonadales; family Pseudomonadaceae; genus Pseudomonas; species Pseudomonas sp. OE 28.3. Next base: position 3,000,410 of record NZ_CP077082.1, on the reverse strand, counting down.
CCTGAGCTTGAGCCAGACCCGCCGCCCGAACCCGAGCCGCCATCGGAAATACTCTGCAAAAACACTATAAACGCCACCACCGAAGCGGCGGGTATGGCGATGATCCAGCCTTGATAACCGTGCCCCAGCAGCAACCCGACTGCCACATACACCGCCACCACCGCCAGCACCCGCACGAAGAAGAAGCGCGGGCTGTTCTTCCAGGATTGGTGGATAACGAAAAACAGTCCCATATACAACGCCAGCACCAACGCGCAGCCAAACGGCCACACCAGCCAATGGACGAAGTTGACGGCCACGAAATGGTCGACCACCAGCAGCCCGGCAACGTAGGCCAGCACCCCAATCACGCAATAAAACACGGTGCGCGCCAGCCATAAGGCGCCAAAAGTCGCGCCGCCAATCAGCAGGGTCAGCGGCAACACCAGCAGGTACATCGGCCAGTCGCGACCGCCCCCATACAGCGTCAACAGTACCGTAACCGCCACGGTGGCGATTAATGCCCGGCGCCAAGGCAGCTTGCCGGCGGCGATCAACACGCCACCGACGCCCCCCAAGATAAACGCCAACAGCACCGCAATGGCCTGCGGGTTGACCTCAGGCTCCACCGGCTTGGGCAGGTCGCCGCCGTCTACCAGTACGCCCAGGTCATCGACGGCCTGTTGAATCCCACCCGCATAGTCGCCCTGGCGAAACGCCGGGGTGAGGTGTTCTTCAATGATGCGATGAGCCAGCAGGTCGGTGACCGTGCCTTCCAGGCCGTAACCTACTTCGATACGCACGGTGTGGTCGTTTTTAGCCACCACCAGCAGGATGCCGTCATTGACGTCCTTGCGCCCCAGTTTCCAGGCACGGAACAGTTGGTTGGCAAAGTCTTCGATGGTTGCGCCGCCGGTGGTGGGCACCAGCAGCACGGCAACCTGGGCGCCTTTGCGCTGTTCGAGGGCGGCGAGTTGAGCCTTCAAGCGCTCGGTTGTGCCGTTATCCAACGTATTGGTGAGGTCGATCACCCGTTGATCGAGGGCGACCTTGATCGGCGAAGTGTCCGCCTGGGCACTGGTCAACAGGCCGATAAACACCAGCGCCAGCAGACTCAAGACGGATTGGCGCAAATACAGCCGCATGCTTTGTTACCTGAAGTTTCTTCGAGGAGGCGTCGACTTTACCTTATAGACGTATAACGCGTGACCCCACGCCCGCGACTATCTAAACTGCCCGCATATATAGCAATGCGCCATAACCGAGAACCCCATGAACCTGAAGCACCGCAACAACGTCAGTGTGATGGGCAACGGTCCGGCGACCTTGGTGTTCTCCCACGGTTTCGGCTGCAACCAGGCCATGTGGAATTATATGACGCCGCACTTTACCGAGCGTTTTCGCGTCGTGATGTATGACTTGGTGGGGGCTGGCCTGTCGGACCTCAGCGCATTCGACAAGACCAAATATGCTGCGCTGGGCGGTTATGCCCGCGATTTAAACGAGATTATCGACGTTTTCGCCAGCGGCCCGGTGATCCTGGTCAGCCATTCGGTCAGCGCGATGATCGCCACCCTCGCCGACCGCCTGGCACCAGGCCGTATCGCCGCCCATGTGATGATCGGCCCGTCGCCACGCTATATCGACGACGTGGGCTACGTCGGCGGCTTCAAGCGCAGCGATATCGATGACCTGCTTGACACGCTCGACAGCAACTACCTGGGCTGGTCCAGCACCATGGCCCCCGTGATCATGGGTGCCCCCGAGCAACCGGCGTTGAGTGCCGAGCTGAGCGACAGTTTCTGCCGTACCGAACCGGACATCGCCAAGCAATTTGCGCGGGTGACCTTTATGTCGGACAACCGTAAGGACGTGATCGGCCTGACCACGCCCGTGCTGATCCTGCAATCACGTGACGACCTGATTGCACCCGTGGCGGTGGGCGAATACCTGCACAGCGTGCTGCCCAACAGCACCTATTGCCTGGTCGATAATGTCGGCCATTGCCCGCATATGAGCGCGCCCGAGGCCTGCACGAGGGCGATGGACAACTTCCTGGCGCCATGGGCCATGGCTGATGTCGGCTGATCTGTTCGACAGCGCCGCCTGTGCCCTGGCGGTGACGGCTGAAGACGGCACGATCCTGCGCGCCAACACGCTGCTCGGCCAATGGCTGGGGCTGCGCAGTGCCGAGCTGTGCGGGCGGCGGTTTCAGGATTTACTGACCATGGGCGGGCGAATATTCCACCAGACCCACCTGGCGCCGATGCTGCGCATGCGTGGCAGCGTCAGCGAAGTCAAACTCGACTTGGTGCACCACGACGGCCACAAAGTGACCGTACTGCTCAACGCCAGCGCCCGCGAACAGGCTGGCGCATTGGTACACGACCTGGCGCTGTTCGGCACCACGGACCGCGACAAGTACGAGCGCGAGCTGCTCAATGCGCGCAAGCTTGCCGAAGCCTTGTTGCAGGAACGCACCAGCACCGAATTGGCGCTGCATCAGGCCCAGGCGGAACTGAGCGAAGCCTATGCCATCGCCCAGCGCCGCGCGTTGTTTGCCGAGCAGATGGTGGCGATCGTCAGTCATGATCTGAAAAACCCACTGACCGCCATCCGCATGGCCACCGACATGCTTGCACGCAGCGAGCGCACGCCCAGGGAGCATCAGTTGCTGGGCCATATCGGCCAGTCCTCCGAGCGCGCCCAGCGAATGATTGCCGACCTGCTGGATTTCACCCAGGCCCGGGTCGGCCACGGGATCAGCATCAAGACCACACCCTTGGACCTGCACGGCGTGATCCAGCACGCCGTGGATGAACTGCGCGTGGCCTTCCCCAAGGCCACATTAAAGCACCAACCCGAAGGTATGGGCCAAGCGTGCCTGGATGCCGACCGGGTGCAGCAGATCATTGGTAACCTGGTGGCCAACAGCGTGGCCTATGGCGACTTGTTGATGCCAATTACCATCACCTCACGCTTGGGCGAAGGTGGCTGCCAAGTGGCCGTGCATAACCACGGTGCCGCGATCCCGCAAACGCTGCTGGCCGGGCTGTTCGAGCCCATGACCCGAGGCACTGACCAGGGCAGCGAGGTGCGTAGCGTGGGGTTGGGCCTGTATATCGTGCGTGAACTGGCCAGGGCGCACGGTGGAGACGTGGCGGTGAGTTCCTGCGTCAACGAGGGCACGACCTTTACCGTAACGCTTTAAAGCAGGTACGCCGTGCCCTGCATGATCGGCTCGACACGGCCGGTCAACACCACACCGCCCTGCCCGTCCCACTGCACAGTGACCGTGCCGCCGTCGCATTGCACCTGAACCGTGGCGTCCAGCAACCCGCGCCGAATCCCATTGACCACCGCGCCACAGCAGCAGGAGCCGGAACCCAGCGGCACACCCCCGCCGCGCTCCCAGATACGCAGGCGGATGTGGCTGCGGTCCAGCACCTGCACAAAATGCACATTGGTGTTGGCCGGGAACAGCGGATGGGTTTCCAGCGCCGGGCCCACGGCCGCCACGTCGATGGTGCTGATGTCGTCGATAAAATACGTGCAATGCGGGTTACCCATGCTGCAGGCGGCAGGCGCGCCATCGATGGGCAAGGTGCGGGTGTCCAGCGCGTCAGCCAGTGGTACGCCAGACCAGTCCAGCGAGGGCGCGCCCATGTCCACCGACACTTGCTGGCCGGCGGCTCGCACGCACGTCAGCAAGCCTCGATCCGTGCGCAATACGATGGTGTCGCGACCGGTCTCATGCATCAAGCGGTCGGCCACGCCGCGGGTGGCGCTGCCGCAGGTTTGCAGCGGCGTACCGTTGGGGTTCCAGAACTTGATGCGGGCCAGGGCGTCTTCGCAGTCGAGCACCACCGCCAGTTGGTTGAAGCCGATACCGGTGTGGCGGTTGCCCAGCCGCCGGGCGACCTGCGCAGTGATCGGGTCGTCCAAACCACGGCGGTCGACGATGATGAAATCGTCGCCATGGGCATGCATCTTCACAAAGGGCAAGGTCATGGGCGGTCCTCGGTCGAGATCAGCCTGCAAGCATACGGGAGTTTCATCCAAGCCGTTTCAGCCGCGTGCTAGCGTTGGCACATCCTTATCCAACAGAACCGTCCATGAACAAAACCACCCTTGCCTTTACCTTGCTGCTGGCCGCGTTGCCCGCCGTGACGATGGCTGCAAGCCTTTGCCAGCCTGCGTCGGCAAACCCTGCAGCCCACGCGCTGCTGGCCGCCGCCCAACGGCATTTGGCCGACCAGCCTGCGCCGTTGCCGCATGTGCACACCGAAGGCACCCTGCCGAACCATGGCATTCGCGAGCAAAGCCTGGTTGCCGAACAGGACTGGCCGCTGATGCGCCAGGCGGCGCTGGCCTGGCGCATCAGCGGTGACCCGCGTTACCTCAGGCAAGTCGACGACTACCTCGCCGCCTGGGCCGATGTCTACCAGCCGGATTTCAACCCCATCGACGAAACCAATCTCGATATGCTGATCACGGCCTATGCGCTTACCGCCGACCACCTGCGTCTGGAAACCCGCGCCGCCAGCCGCCGTTTTATCAGCAAGCTGGGCAATGGCTACATCGCGCATATCGAACAATTCCCCGGGCAGAAAAAAGGCACCCAGACCAATAACTGGCAGAGCCACCGCATCAAGTTGGTGACCCTCGCCGCCGCCGCACTCAACGACCAGGCCATGCTTGAGCACGCTCATCAACTGTTTAAACAGCAAGTGGCCGATAACATCCTGCCTGACGGTTCGGTCACCGACTTCCAGGACCGCGACGCCCTGCATTACGTGGTCTACGACCTTGAACCGCTGGTGCAGGCCGCACTGGCGGCCAAGGCCTACGGCGGCGACTGGCTGAACCTCAAGAGCAATGGTGCGTCGCTGGGCGCCGCCCTCGACTGGCTGGTGCCTTACGCCACTGGGCAACGCAGCCACCAGGAGTTCGTACACACCCACGTTCAGTTCGACAAAGACCGTGCCACAGTAGGCGAAGCCGGTTACAGCGGCACCTGGGATGCCAAAAGCAGCGCGACGCTGTTCTGGCTGGCGGCGCAACTGGATAAACGCTACTTGCCCGTGGCCACACAACTGGCGGCCCACCCGGCCGATTGGATCAGCGCCTGCTATTTGAAGTAAGCGCGGCTAGACTGGCCGGGCGCCCTATTCAAAGGATTGACCATGCTTATTGTATTCAGCGGCCTGCCCGGCACCGGCAAGACCACGATTGCCAGCGAACTGGCACGTCGGATAAACGCGGTTTACCTGCGTATTGATGTGATTGAGCAGGCGCTTCGGGATGCAAACGTACTGACCGGTGATGTGGGCGCCAGCGGTTATGGCGTGGCGAATGCGCTGGCATTGAGTAATTTGAGAATGGGGCAGACGGTGATTGCCGACTGTGTGAACCCGCTGAAGGAGAGCCGGGAGGCGTGGCAGGCCGTGGCGGCGACAGCGGGCGTCGAGATGCTTGATATTGAGGTGGTTTGCTCTGACCTGCTGGAACATCAGCGCCGGGTGGAGGGCCGCACGGGCGATATTGCCGGGTTGGTGCCGCCCTCCTGGCAGTCCGTTTCAGTACATGAATATGAGGCGTGGGCTGAGACGCCACTGACTGTCGACACTGCAAGTGTGACAGCCGCCGAGGCCGTCGAAGTGATCCTGGCACACATCACCCCTGTGGCGAGCGGGCTTACCGTGGCGAGCAGGCTTGCCCTGCGTTGGGCTGCGAAGCGGCCCTAATACAGTCACCGCGTTTTCTCAGAGACACATAAGCGTCTGGTTTTGGGACTGCTACGCAGCCCAACGCAGGGCAAGCCTGCTCGCCACAACAACCCCGTCTGCCACAACAAACCAGCTAGCCACAACAAGCCCGTCTGCCACAGTGAGTTTTTAGAGCACCGCTCCCATCGCCTTCACCAACACCGGGTCACGCCCATAAATATCCGGCGAGTACACCAACCCGCCTTGGCGATCGACTTCCACTGTCCAGTAACCCAACAGCACCGGCACTGGCGTGGCCAGCCTGAATTCATGGGTTGTGCCGGTGGCCAGCAATTCTTCGGTGCGCGTGCGTTCGGCCGGGGTTACCAGCAGGTCGCGCAGCATCATCGGCTGCTCAACCCGCACGCAGCCCGAACTGAATGCCCGTGGGCCTTTGGTAAACAGCGGCTGACTCGGCGTGTCGTGCAAGTAAACGGAATAGGGGTTGGGAAAGCGCATCACGATGCGGCCCAGCGGGTTACGCGGGCCGGCCTCCTGGCGCAGCAGAATGTTGCCGGGGTGCGACCAATCCACCTGGTCGGCCGTCAATGGGCGGCCCTGGGCGTCGAGCACTTGCAGGTTTTGCTGGCGCAGGTATTCGGGGTTGAGGCGGATGGCCGGGAGTTTGTCCTCACGCATGATCGTCGGCGGGATGGTCCACGTGGGGTTGAGGGTAAGCCGGGTAATCCGCGACTTGAGCAGCGGCGTCTGGCGTTCGGCACGCCCCACTTGCAGGCGGGTTTGCCACACCGGGATGCCGCTCTGGTAAACACTCAATTGCGCAGCCGCGACGTTAACCACGACACCTTCGGGTTCCAGGTCCTGAGCCAGCCAACGAAAACGTTCGAGGTTGATGCGCAACTGATCGCGGCGCATCGCCGGGCTGATATTGAGTTCGGCCACAGTACCCGTGCCTATCACACCGTCGGCCTGCAACGAGTGGCTGAGCTGGAAGGCCTTGACCGCCTTGACCAACTCGTCACGGTACTGCCGGCTGTTGCCCGTCGGCGCCTTGGCGAGATAACCACCGCTATATAAGCGCCGCGCCAGGTCGGGCACGCGCGGGTCCTCCATGCCTGGCTTGAGCAGCGGCCCGGTGGCGACCGGGTCCCAATGGGGCAACGGCTGCAGGCGCACAGTGGCGTAGGTATTGCGCAAGCTGCGGTACAGGTCGGCACTGGGGCGCGCCTGATCAAAGGCTTGCGCCATGTCTTGCAGGCCGGTGGTGGCAAAAGCCAGCACTTGGGTATTGGGGTCGAGGGTGGGTGGCTGGGAATGCCACAGCGGCTCGAAACGCGACTGTTGCAGGCGCCCGTAATGCAAATCCTGCAGGGCTTGCAGGTATTGCCGGCTGCTGCCGATATCGCTGCACAGCACGTTACCCGTGGCATCCACGGTAGGCAGGCTATAGTGGGTGGGGTCCAGGCCATCGTCGGCCAGCATCAGCAACTGAGATTGCAGAGTGTGGCGGCGCTCATCGGACCACAGCGTCACATTGCCCTGTTGCTGGTAGAACGCCTGCAAGCGCGCTTGGGTCGTTGCGTCTATCTGCGCGGCAAGGTTGGGGCAAACGCTGGGCAGTTCAGAAAGGGCCAACTGCACCGGGCTGGTCGAAACCACCGGCACAGCGTCCACCGGCAGCTCATCAGCTGTCGCGACCAGTGGTGCAACGAGCAGGCAAATGCTCAAGTAACATGCGTGTTTTTTGAACAATTGACTTAACTCCAATCCACAGCGGGGGGGATGTACTGTAGATGCTGACTTTAATATGCCGCGCCGGCTTGATCGCCATGACCCTGGCTACGCTGAGCAATGTTACGCTCGCCGCCACTGCCAACCCTCCTACTTTGTATAGCAGCCTGGCGCGCTCGGCTCCAGAACTCAATCCCACTGTACTGAAAAGCGCCCTGAGCGCGGTGCAATGCGCGGTCAATAACGGCGAGGAACGCTCGGATCGCCTGGCCGTCATTGACTACTCCCAGCCCTCTACCGCCCGTCGGCTGTGGATCTTCGACCTACGCAAGAGGTCCCTGGTACTGCGCGACCTGGTGGCCCATGGTGCCAAATCCGGGGAAAACTTTGCCACGCAATTCTCCAATCGGGAAGGCAGCCACCAATCCAGCCTGGGTTTGTTCCGCACCCAGGAGAGTTACTTGGGCACCCACGGCTACTCGTTGCGCATGGACGGCCTGGAGCCGGGCTTCAATGACCAGGCCCGCGACCGCGCACTGGTGATTCATGCGGCCGACTACGTCAACCCGGCGTGGAGCAAGCGCGAAGGCCGAATCGGCCGCAGCCAGGGTTGCCCGGCCGTGCGCCCGCAAGTAGCGCGCCAGGTGGTAGACAAACTCAAGGATGGGCAGTTCATGTTCTCCTGGTACCCGGACCAGCGCTGGCTGAAGTCGTCGACGTATCTCAACTGCAAACCCCAACAGGTGGCGAGTAGTCGTACAATCCGTGGTGGTTAGCCTGTCCCCACAGATAAAAGAGAGCGTCGCATGCTTCTACACACCTCCACCTGGATCGAAATCGGGCAGTTTCTGGAACGCAGCCGCACGGTGGTTATTCCCATTGGCTCCAACGAGCAGCATGGCCCCACCGGCCTATTGGGCACCGACTGGATGTGCCCGGAAATCATCGCCCACGAGGCGCAGAAAAACGCCGACATCCTGATCGGCCCGACCTTCAATATCGGTATGGCCCAGCACCACCTGGGTTTTCCCGGGACCATTTCCCTGCGCCCTTCCACCTTTATCGCTGCCATTGGCGATTGGGTGCGTTCATTGGCCGGGCATGGTTTCGAGAAAATCCTGTTCTTGAATGGTCACGGCGGCAATATCGCCACCATCGAGGCGGCCTTTTCCGAGCTGTACGCCGAAGCCAGCTACGCGCGCCGCCCGGCCGGGTTTGCACTCAAGCTGGTGAACTGGTGGGACCTGGAAGGCGTCAACGAACTGGCTCACCGCCAATTCCCGGTGGGCCACGGCAGCCACGCCACGCCGTCGGAAATTGCAGTGACGCAGTGGGCGTACCCAGAGTCGATCAAGTCGGCTGAGTATTCGCCACAAATCGCCAACACCGGGCCGATCCGCGAAGCGCTGGACTTTCGCGCACGCTTCCCCGACGGGCGCATGGGCTCTGATCCTGCGCTGGCGACGGTGGAAAAAGGCGGTGAGTTGGTGGCGTTGGCAGCCAAGGGGTTGGTCAACAGCGTGAACGCCTTCAGCAACGAAGCCAAACCCTAGGCCCACCATAAATCCAAATGTGGGAGCTGGCTTGAACGGTGTGAAGGCTCGGATTACTTGCAATCCTGTGCCGCCAACTCAAGCCGCGATGGCTTGATCGCCGACGCCAGTGGCTTACGCTCATACAGGAACACCTTGGTGCCGTCCTGGGACTTGTAGGCTTCCAGTACATCATCGGCGGCAATCTTGCTGGTCAACACCACTTTGGCATGACGCGAGTTCTGGGTCACCGTCGAGGTAATGCCGTGTTTTTCAAGCTTGGGCAACACGCACTGCACATAGCCTTCAGGGGTCTTATTGGTTTGCAGGGTCAAGCTCGGAGCGTTGGGAGCGGTGATACAACCGGTCAGCAACAAAGGAGCCGCAGCCAGGGCCGGAACGAAAAAAGCGCGCATATAAAATCCTGAGTATAAAAAGAAAAGTTCACATCAACTGGCGCTTACCAACGCCTTGAGCGACACATCGAACTGCTTCAATGCATCAAGCTGTACATCACGCTGCTGTTCAATCTGTGCGGCAATTTCCGGCACCGCCTTGTCATGCACCCACACAGACGGCACCTGTTTGTGCACCGAGCCTTCAGCCTTGGCGATGTATTGCAGGTTCGCGTCATAGAACCGTGCAACAAAGCGCGCCTCAACCTGATCGTTACGCTGGGTCAGCAGCTGGTTGTGGGTATCGAGCACCACCACCACATCCGGGTGCGCCTGCACCAATTCATCGAGGCTGCTATAGACCGTTACTGTAAGAAAAGTGCCCTGCAACGAACTCATTAACCAATCGATGGCCAGTTCCGGGTCGGAGCTGTTGACGAACGCTTCACGGATGCGCCCGTCGAGGGCATCCTTGGCGCCGTTCATGGCCATGGCGTGGTAGCGTTCAAGGTAGCTGAGGTTGTCGCGGGTGTTTTCGCTGTACAACACCCCCACCGATTGCGCGTGCCGCAGGGAGTCTACGCTACCGACGAGAGGCAGCAAATGGCTTGTACGCAGATCATCGGCAATCGCCGGGTTGGCCAGCACCGTGGTGCCGAGCATCAGTATCATCAGGCCCAGCTGGATTATCGTCCTCATCGCGCATTTCCTTGAACAGCGTGTCGATGGCGTGATTGTCCGCTTTTGGCGCAAAAACAGAACGTGTGATCCTTGATGGTGACTATCATTTGAACCGATAGTGTCAGGCTGCCTAACTCCATAAAACCTATAAGGACCACGCCATGAAGCCCCACCAGAAAACCTTCGACCGCATCCGCGAAGCCGTATTGCCGGAGTTTCGCGAGCGGGTCGCCGATTACCTGGTTGAATATGAGAACGTGCTGCAGGACGACACCGCAGACGCCGACCTGCGTTACGCCAGCGCCCAGCAACTGCTCGGTTACCTGCGCGGCTTGAACACCACGCGGGTGTTGGGCATGGCCGATTGGGAAGACCTGGGCCGGCGTGTGGCCCAGGAATGGCTGTAACCCCTAGAGCGCCGGGCGGTGCAGGTTGACCCAGGCCTGCACGGAAGGCCGCTGCCATTGGTGTTGTGCATAGGCCACCAACTCGGCGGGCACGTTGTCACCGTTGAGGATCAAACGGTTGAGCATCACCGCCAGGTCCACATCGACTATCGACCACGCACCGAACAGGTACAGCGGGTTGCCTGCCAATAACGCCTGTGCCGCCTGAATCAACTTGTGCGCGGCCGCCTCACCCGCAGGCGACAACGGCGGCATCTTCTGCCCATAGAACACCACCAGCGTCGAACGTTCCTGGCGAATAGCCTGCAAGTCGCTGCGCAACCACGCCTGAACCTGCCGCGCCCTCGCCCGCTGTTTTAAGTCCGTCGGGTATACCGTGGTCTGGGGGAAAGCCTCATCCAGGTATTCGCTGATTGCAGAGGACTCCGACAAGGCGAAGTCGCCTTCCACCAACGTGGGCACACGCTGAGTCAGGGACAGTTGGACAAATTCCGCTGCCTGGTTTTGCGCCGTGTCCAGGTCAAGGGTGACGGTTTCGAAGGTCATGCCCTTTTCCAGCAGGGTGACGAATACCGACATGGCGTAGGGGCTGGTGTATTGGGCATCCACGTAAAGGCGCAACGATGGTGAAGGCATAAAAGCTCTCCTTGGGTGAGAGACCACGCTACGAGATCGGCGCCCAGAAAGACAATGCGCTGTTTTTATAGGGGCATTCCTGGTGGGAATGCATACTTTTATCCAGCGCTCGCCAATACTTGATCAAATGCATAGCCCATCATGTTATTCAAGAACTTCTCTTGCCCATTGTCTACCGTGGTGCCTGAAACCTCAGTGGTGGTAAGTTCAATATCACTGAATGCGATCACTCGGCCCATCGTGCCGCCTACCAACCAAAAAAGCACATAAGCACCAAAAGTAGCCAACACCTTGCTGCCTGGGGGAAGTTGTGTTGCAGTCATTGCAAGTGATGCAGACCCCTTGATTGTCACGCCTGAAGAGTTGCCGAAATAGCTGCTCAAGTTTTCCGTTGTGGAAGACAAGCCACTGTAAACCCCCACAACAGGCACGCCAGCAAGCGTACCGGTATGCCCAAATCGCTGTAAAACATTCAACATGCCTACAGCGGCGCCATTATCGCAGGCTAACAGTAAGACGCCGCCTAGCGCTGCATATTCTTTCAACCTATCTGCTTGTGCCACGGTAAAACTACTATTATGTAACCCGACAGACAGCACATCATATTTAGCCTTCAATTCAGCAGCCGTTATAGAGGGAGCAACAATATCTGCCGCGGCATCAATAGCGTCTACAGACTGGATTTTATTATAAGTCCCGTTGGGTCCGTAGTTTGCGGGCTCTTTAACCTGCGCCATCAAATTGGGGTAACTTGAATTACCAATGGCGACACTCGTAAAACCAAACTTTATAACCTGCAACTTTACTGGCTTGGTCACGGCCGCAGTCGCCGCCGAACAACAATGACGGTGCACATGAACATGCACGTGTATATGCACATCCTCACCATGATTGGAGCAGCCCGCAGGGTCTTTATCACACTCATCAGTTACAACAGTGCAACATACGTCACTCGGAGGGTTGGTTGAATCAGACATGATCAAGACTCCTATTGCCTAAAAGCACTTCTTCCAGCCTCAACGCATCGGGCAGAGGCTGACCTTCAGGCACTACACAGCCATTCCAAGGCTGCGTCTACTGTCAGAACTAACAGGCTCCTCGCCAAAAGGTGGCTGACCACGATAAAGGCATTCCTGGCGGAAACAGGCGACTTAGTGGCAATATCACATCGTTTAGCCTCCCCGCAAACCAGCTCCCACACTCGCAACACTCACCCATGGCTTTCAAGGAAGATAAGCTTATGAAACAAGCAGTTGTGGTTATCCACGGCATCGGCGAACAGCGCCCAATGGACACGCTACGCGGCTTCGTCGAAGCGATGATCCCTGCCGCCCCGCCCGATGGCACACCGTTTTACTGGAGCAAGCCAGACCGGCTTTCGCGCAATTTCGATCTGCGCGTACTGAAGTCGTCAGGTCGCACCTCCACGGACTTCTATGAATACTACTGGGCCCACAAGATGCAGGGCACCAAGGTCGGTCACCTACTGGGCTGGCTATGGGATATTTTCAAACGCCCGCGCCGTGACATTCCCGAGGCCATCGTGCCGATCTGGCGCACCACGCGCTGGACGGTGATGGTGCTCCTGCTGCTGATTGCCAGTGGCACTCTCGCCACGGCCTGGGGCCGGTTCGAGCACAGTGACAATCCGTTCGCACTGTTGCCACTGCTGCTTGGCGCCATCGGGCTAGGGTTGCGCTATTCAGCGCTGTCTTACCTGGGCGATGCGGCGCGCTACTTGAGTCCCAACCCGCAGAACGTGGTGATTCGCGAACAGATCCGCGCAGACGGGGTGGCGTTGCTGCGCGCCCTGCACAACCAGGGCGACTACGACCGTATCATCGTCGTCGGCCACAGCCTGGGCAGCGTGATTGCTTACGACATCGTCGGTTACCTGTGGCATGAACACCACGACCAATTGACCCAGGTGATCCCCAGCAACCGCGAGTTGGCCAGCCGTTATGCCGCCAATGCCACGTTGCAACCGGTGATTAATGAAGCATTGCCCAACGCCGGCGCCGCCCTCGATGGCAGCCTGGGCAGCACCTTGAGGTTCCGCGAGCAGCAGGCCCAGGCATTTATCGAGCAACGCGGCCTGGGCAATCCGTGGCGCATCAGCGACCTGGTCACCGTCGGCAGCCCGATGGCCCACGCCAGCCTGTTGTTGGGCCGCAGTGTGAGTGACTTCAAAAAACGCATTGAACGCCGCGAAGCGCCGGCCTGCCCACCGACCGAAGACACCAAGGGCTATGGCTATAACGCACGCAAGCCAGTGATGCTTGGGCAAAAACCGTTTACCCCGCAGTACCTGCACCATGCTGCGGCGTTTGCCGTGACGCGCTGGACCAACCTCTACTTTCCCGCGCCCTACGGCTTGTTTGGCGATATCGTCGGCGGCCCGGTCAAGCCGGTGATGGGTGCAGGCGTGCTGGATTTACCCGTCACCGTAGGCACCTGGAAAGGCTGGCTCGCCCGCTCCTGGCTCAGCCACACCCAATACTGGAGCGAGCGCGGCGGTGCCCAGGGTTACCTCGGCACGCTCACTCAGGATGACAGCGCAATCAGCCATGGCCAGCGCCCGTCGGCCACCGAAGCCTTGCGCTGGGCGGTCGACCTCAAGGGGTTGCGGCGCTTTCGTCCGGTGGGCGCCAAGGCAGCCTTGGCACCCACCGAGGTCTAGGACGCCCATGATCGCTCCCACGCAATGGGAACGATCACGGCCTAGCCGGCGAAACCACCGGCCTTGAGAAACTCATGCTCGGGTTGGGTGGTTGCCCTGGCCAATACCGCGTTGCGATGGGGAAACCGCCCAAACCGTTCAATGATATCCGCGTGTTCCTTGGCCCAATGGTAGGTGCTGGCATCCAAATACTGGTTCAGCGCCAGCGAACGCTGCTGGTCCGCCGGGTCTTCGGAATGTTCAAACGGCAGATAACAGAAGGCGCGCAGTTCGGGCTCGATCTGTTGATCCAACCCGGCGTCCACCGCCCGCCGCGCATACAAACGCGCCAGCGGGTCGGTGGCAAACATATGTGCCGTGCCGCGAAACGCATTGCGCGGGTATTGATCCAGCAAAATCAGCAAGGCCAGCGCACCCTGCGCCGAATCCAGCCAGCTTTCCAACTCACGCCGGGCGGCTTGCATATGCGTGGCGTGAAAGGTCTCGCGAAAGGCTGCGTCAAACGCGTCGTCCTTGGCGAACCAGCGTTTTGGCCCTGCCTGCTTCCAGAACGCGATCACTGCCTCGGCGGATTGTTCGTTCATGCTCGTCATCGTCCTCTCCAACACTTAACATAAAAAAAGCCGCACAGACTTCATCATCGACGTCGGCGATATCCATCAAGTGTCCCACATGGGCTGCGCAAGCTTGCGCGCGGTCGCACCATTGCACATAGGGTTTACCTGATGATCCACCGTCTTGCCCAGGTTTTCAGCGACTCCAATAGCCAAGTGCGCAACAAGCTGTCGGGTACAACATCAACGGGATCTTTGTCGCCAACTGCGCGATCTCGGTGATGCTGTACCGCTGGAAAAGCCTTGATGCCATTGAGCTCAAGCGCCCTGTGGCCTGAAACTGCGCGCCACCGGGTTCAAGGCGCAATAACGTGCAGGTAGAACGCGTGAAACATGAAATACGCACACCCGGCCAACGCCAGCCCCATGCAGCGGTTGAACCAGGTAAACGCCGCCGCCCCGTTGATCCGCCGCCCCAACAGTGCGCCCAACAATGCGTAAACCCACGGCGCTCCGACCGCCCCCAGCCCCAGTAAGGCCGACACGCCAAAGATCGAGGCCCCGGTGATATGCGCCGCCGGCAACATCACGCTGGTGATTGGCAACACCGCGACGATGCCCTTGGGGTTGAGCAACTGGATCACCAGGCCATTCCAGAAGGTCAAGGTTTTGGCAGGCGTGCTTGGGGCGTCATCCACTTCGGTACGTGCGGTGAACACCTGGTAGGCGAGGTACAGCGTGTACACGCCGCCAATCAAAGAAATATACGGCAATGCCGCCTGGGAGATGATCGCTTCGCCGGTGTAGCCAAACAGCACGAACATCAGCAGCATCGCGCAGCCCACGCCGATGTAGAAACCGCTGGAGCGACGCAATTTGCCCGTAAGCCCGGCATTGAGGCCCATCAAATTGACCGGACCGGGGCTGTACATGACGCTGAACGCGTAAAGGAAAATGTCCATGGCGAACCTGCAGTAGAAGAAGTCGGGCGAGTCTACTGAGCGGGGTGGTGCGCAATCTTGAACGTTTGTGGTTGATTGGCGCACACGTGGCGAGGGAGCTTGCTCCCGCTGGGCTGCGCAGCAGTCCCGAAGCCACACTCTGTAGTGAGTCCCTGGGCGCCCGCTACACATTAAATCGGGGCCGCTGCGCGCCCCAGCGGGAGCAAGCTCCCTCGCCACAGGTAGAGTGTCAGCCGGCCAAACGATAGAATCATCCAATGCGGTCAGATTTTTGACCCGGCTTGTCAGCGAATGGGAAAACGGCACCCTGCGGTTTGACAAACCTGGTGAGTGCCTATTGGGCGTGTTTCGTCACGACCTGTTGATTGCGATCGGAGGTGTTTCACGTGATCCGTACTCCAATCCAGACACCGGCCGGTTACGCCGAGTGTACGTTGCCCCCTCAATGCGCAGACACAACGTTGGCAAGGCGCTGGTGCAACGGTTATTGGAACACGCAGCGGCACATTTTCAACAGGTACACCTGACCACCGACACACCAGAAGCCGCAGCGTTTTATCTGCGCTGCGGCTTTCATCAGATAACCAATGGCACAGCAACCCACGCGAAATTGCTTGTGCCGGGCGTCACCGGTCCTTGAGCCTTACATCAACGGAATCGAGTAATTCACAAATACCCGGTTCTGGTCCTGGTCCCGCGCGACTTCGCTGCGCGACACGCCATTGCGCCAGCCGAACCCGACGTTCTTGAACGGACCGCTTTGCACCACGTAGTCCAGGGAGATATCCCGTTCCCATTCGCTGGCGTTGTTGCCGCTGACGGTGAGGATGTGGTCGCCCTTCAAGTACATCACCGACGCTTTCAGGCCGGGCACGCCGAGCGCGACGAAGTCGTAGGCGTATTGGGCGAACGCCGTGCGTTCACCCGCCTGGATAAAAGTTTGCACGGTACGGTCGGTGTAGAGGTACAGGCTGGAGCCGCCCTCCCCTTTATTCACCAGACCGCCTTGGTTGAGTTGGGCGAAGTTGCTGTCGTCCGAGACTTGCTGGTAACCAGCGGTGATCGCGTGCGGGCCGAGCGAATAGATGAACGCGGCGCTCCAGGTATTGTTGTCGATTTCCCCCGTGCCGTTACTGGTATAGCCGCTGAACTTATAGCCTTCTGCACGGCCGGCGGCATTGCTGTTTTTGCCGTCGGAGGTGGTCTTGAAATAACGCAGGTCGGTTTTCAGTGAACCGTAATCACCCAGCGGCAACACATGGATCAGCCCGGCAAAGTGTTGTTGGTAATAGTCTTCAAGGTTGGCGTAGTAGTACTGCACCAGCAGGTCCTTGTTGATTTGATAGTCGGCACCGGCGTAGTTGAATTTATTGCTTTCCTGGGTGCCGCCTGCCGCTGCCAGGCCACTGCGGTCGCTGGACCCGCGACCGGTGGTGTGTTGCAGTTGGCCGCCAATCAAGGTCAGGTTGTCGATATCTTTACTGGTAATCTGCCCACCTTCGAAAGACTGCGGCAACAGGCGGCCATCGTTGCTCACCAGAATCGGCAGGTTTGGGCGCAGGTAGCCGTAGCGCAGCTCGCTCTTGGCGAAACGCGCCTTGGCGGTCGCACCACCACGGGCCCAGCTGTCGGCGGCTTTGCCGTCATCGTTGGGGATCATCGAGCTGCCGACATGGCGGCCGGCACCACTGTCGAGCGCCAGGCCGAGCATGCCGATGGCGTCCAGGCCAAAGCCTACGGTGCCGTCGGTAAAGCCCGACTGGTAGTTGAGAATAAACGCCTGGCCCCACTCTTCGGTCTTCGACGGCGCCGCGGTGCCGTCGCGGTTATCGTTGTTGAAATAGAAGTTACGCATGTTCAGGTTGGCTTTGCTGTCGTTCAAAAAATCAGCCGAGGCCAAGGGGCTCAGGGCAATGCCCAAGCCGCCGGTCAATACGCTTAAAACATTCAAAGTGGCTTTCATCAAGGCGAACTCCGGCGCGGAATCCAAGTTCCGGGCGCAAAAAAAGGGCAGCAGGATGCACGCGACCAAACGTGAGTGGGTCGCTGCGTTAACTAACGTTCAATTACCTGGTTGTAAGGAAGTGGACCTCCGTGAAACCTCAGTCAATCAATCCATGGGCGTCATAAAACGGATACGGCCCCGGGTAGTCCCCGAACACACCGTTGTGGCTGATCAACCCGTGCTGTTCATCCCAGCGATGCAACAGGTAACCTGCCGGCTCCAGGTTGAAATGCGCAGGCGCGGCGTCTTGCAGGTCGAGCACGATCTGGTGGGAGGTGCCGGGGCAGACACAACTCAGGCTGCCGCCAAAACGCCGCTGCATCGGGCGGTGCAAATGGCCGCACAACAGACGCTCCACTTGCGGGTGACGGGCGACGACCTTTTCCAACGCAGCCGCGTTGATAAATGGCTCACGGTCCATATGACCGATGCCGCTGATAAACGGCGGGTGATGCAGGATCAGCAGGGTCGGTACATGCGGACGCTGCGCCAATTGCGCGTCCAGCCATTGCAACTGGCTCTCCAGCAACTGCCCGCCATGGCCACCGGGAATGGTCGAATCAAGGCCGATCAAGCGCAGCGGGTGCTCGTCCACAACCCAGTCCAACGGGCCATCCGCCGACGTCGGCAAATAACGGTGATCGCCAAATGCATCCAGCAATGGCCCACGCGTGTCATGGTTGCCCGGCACCAGATAGCAAGGCATGTGCAGGCGCGACAGCTCCGGGTGCAGCACGGCGTATTCATCGGCGCGACCAAAATCCACCAGGTCGCCGCTGACCACCACGATGTCGGGCCGTGGGTCACTGGCATTCAGATGGTCGACGGCACGGCGCAGTGCGCCCAGCGTGTCGACCACGCCATAGGTGAGGCGATTACCGGCTTTCAGGTGCAGGTCGCTGATCTGGGCAACAACAAACGGACGGTTCACAGTAAATTCTCAAGCATTGAGGGTAAATAACTTGTGTGGCGCAATCGCCAGGGCAATCGGTGCGCCGACGCTGTGCAATAGGTTGTCGCTGCTGTCCACCAGCAGCGGTTGGGCGCCACCGACATCCACCAGCAGGCGGCTTTGTGCACCCTGGAAGAATTGCGCCACAAGATGGCCGTGCACGTGCCCTTCGTCTTCCATCACCCGCAAGTGTTCGGGCCGGCAATAGACGGTGCTCGGCGAGTCAGCCCTGTGCCACGGCAACTCGCCGCCGCAGACTTTCAGGCCGTGGGCGGTGCGATCAAGCACCACAAAGGCATTGAGGTTGCCGACAAAGCCTGCGACGAACGCATTGGCCGGTTGCTGGTAGATCTCCCGCGGGCTGGCCAGTTGCGCAACACGGCCCCGCTCCATGACCAGGATGCGATCGCCCAGGGCCATGGCTTCGCCTTGGTCGTGGGTGACAAATACCGAGGTGATGCCCAACCCACGCAACAGCTCATCCAACTCACTGCGCAAACGCTCGCGTAATTGCGCATCCAGGGCTGCCAACGGCTCGTCCAGCAACAGCACTTTGGGGCGCGGCGCCAAGGCTCGCGCCAGGGCCACGCGTTGGCGCTGGCCCCCGGACAATTCGTGGATGCTGCGTTTGCCGTGGTGCTGCAAACCCACCAGTTCCAGCAGTTCTTCACAACGCTTGTTGCGCGCAACGGGCGACAGGCCGCGAATCTTCAAGCCATAGACGATGTTCCCGGCCACATCCAGGTTGGGAAACAGCGCGTAATTCTGGAACACCATGCCCACATCGCGGCGCTCGATCGGCAGGCGGGTGACGTCCTGGTCGCCGAAAAACACCTGCCCCACGTCCGGGCGTTCCAGCCCGGCGATCAGCCGCAGGGTGGTGGTTTTGCCGCAGCCGGACGGGCCGAGAATCGCCAGGGTTTCACCGCCTTCGACGGTCAGGTTCAAGTCATGCACGGCCACGGTGCCGTCGGCGAACGCCTTGCGACAGCCCTTCAGGCGGATAGTGATAGCAGTCATCGACGCTCTCCACGGGACAAACGAGCACTGATGGCCTGCAACGCAATCAGCAGCGGCACGATCATCAGCAAAAAGATAAGGGTGTAGGCGCTGGCGATTTCCAGGCGCGCCGAGGCATAGCTGTCGGCCAGACCGACCGGCAAGGTTTTGGTCATCGGCGTGTGAAGCATCCACGTCAGGTTGAACTCACCCAGGCTCAGGGTGACCACCATCAGTACGCCCGCCAGAATCCCCGCCCGGCAGTTGGGTACCACCACACTGAAAAAACGCTTGATCGGCCCGGCCCCCAGGCTCGCGGCGGCCTCTTCCAGCACTGGCAGGTGCTGGCGTTGCATCACCGCCATCACCGGGCGTACCAGAAACGGCAGCGTGAACAGTACGTGACCGACAAGAATGAACAGCCAACTGCTGCGAAAGGTGCCGAACTGGCCGTAGGTCAGCAGTAACGCCAACGCACTGGCGAGCCCCGGCATCGCTACCGGCAGAACCATCAGTTCCTCGAACGCACGGCTGAAGCGGTTGTTCATGCGCACTAACGCATACGCTGCGGGCACACCCAACACACAGACGCACACCGCGCAGGCCAGCGCCAATTGCAGCGACAGCCACACCGTCGGCGAGTAGGCCTGCCACACCTGGATCAGCCAATCGAAGGTCAAGCCGCTGGACAGGCCGACAAAGAAATTGCGCGTCAACCCGGCCAACAACGACATCAACACCGGCACCAGCATGAAAGCGCACACCAGCAGGGTGAACAGCAGTTGAATCACAAACAGCGATGAGCGCTTCACAGGACAGTCCCCGCGTTTTTAACCAGGCGTCGTGTCAGCAACAGCACCGCCCAGGTTACCGTGCCGAGCACCACCGACAGCGCAGCTGCCACGGCAAAGTTGGCGTAATTGGTGAACACGTTGTAGATCGCCACCGGTGTGACATTCAGGCGTGTACCCAGGGTGAAGGCCGTGCCGAAAGCGCCCATGGAGGTGGCAAAGCAGATGGCCCCGCAAGAAGCCAGCGCCGGCGCCAAGCCCGGCACGATCACGTCACACACCACGCGCCAATGCCCCGCGCCCATCGAATGCGCGGCCTCCTCGAGGCTGCGATCGAGGCTTTCGCACGCAGCCATCACCGTGAGAATCACCCGTGGGATCGAAAAGTACAGGTAGCCGACAAACAACCCCGCCAACGAATAGGCAAAGATCCAGCGCTCACCGGCCAAGTGCATCCCCAGCGCCGCAAACAAGCCTTGACGCCCCGCCAACAGAATCACCAGGAAGCCCACCACCACGCCAGGAAATGCCAAGGGAAACGTGAGCAGCGCCACCAACGCCGAACGCCCGAAAAACTGCTGGCGCGCCAGAAACACACCGCTGATGCCACCGATCAACAGCGCGACCAGCGTCACCACCATCGCAAGCATCAGGGTTTGCCCAAGGCTGCCCAGGTATTGCGCGCTGCTCAGCACCTGCCAATAGCCGCTGCCGTTGCTGTCACGGCTGTCAGCGCCCAACACCACCAGGTGCGCCAACGGCAACATCCAAAAGGCGAGCAGCACCGCAAAAGCCGGGGCCAGCGCCCAGGCCGCGTGTCGGGTCGAAGTTGCCACTTACTTGACCTCGTTGAGGTAGCGGGCGGCGAAGGCTTCCTGCACCGCGGCCATTTTCTGGTAGTCCACGACACCTGCGCGGGCGTAATCGCTGTCGGGCAAGAACTGTGCGGCGACCTCGGCCGGCATTTTCACCGGGCGCACCGGGCGCAGGTACGCCTTGGCCCACAGCGCCTGGCCCTGGTCCGAAAGTACGAAGTCGAGCACCTTCTCGGCGTTGGCGCGATGCGGCGCATTGGCCACTTGGCTCATCACATACGGCACGCTGATGCTGCCCTCTTGCGGGATCACAAAGGCAACATTGGCGTTGTCCTTGTAGCGGGCACGGTAGGCGTTGAAGTCGTAATCCACCAGGATCGGCAATTCACCGGACAGCACCCGTGCATAGGCGGTTTGCTTGGGCACGATGGGCGCGTTTTTCGCCAGTTTCTGGAAATAGTCGATGGCCGGGGCGAAGTTATCCAGGTCGCCGCCCAGGGCACGGTTGATGGCCACGGCAGACACGTAGCCGACGAATGCGCTGGAGGGGTCGAGGTAGCCGACCATGCCTTTGTATTGCGGCTTGAGCAGGTCGGCCCAGCTCTGCGGCACCGGCAAACCGCCTAGCGCGTCGACGTTGACCATGATGCCCAGGGTGCCCGAATGGATGGCGAACCATCGGCCCTCGGGGTCTTTCAAGCCTGCGGGAATCTGCTCCCAGCCCTTGGGTTTGTAACCCTCCACCACCCCGGCTTTTTGCGCTTGTAAACCGAACGTCACGCCGTAGTACACGACGTCAGCGACCGGGGCGGCCTTTTCCGCCACCAGTTGCGCCAGCGACTGGCCGGAGTTCTTGTTGTCCAGCGGCACCTGTACGCCAGTGCTGGCGGCGATGGCCTTGAGCTGCGTGCCCCAGTCGGCCCAGTCCGGCGGGCAGTTGTAGCAAATCGCGGTTTCGGCGGCCTGGGCCAGGCTGGCCACACCGCACAGCAACACAGCGGCCAGGGTTTTACTGAATGCGCGCATCGAGGGGCTCCTCATGGGGTTGAGTGCTTTCGCCCGGCCGGATATGGCAAGGCAAGCAATGGGAAATCGGGGCGTTACCGGCGATTTGCGCCAGCAGTTGGTCAATCACCGTGCTGGCCAGCAGTGCAATGGGCTGCACCACGCTGCACAGGGTCGGGTGCATCTGGGTGCCAAGGGAGATACCGTCAAAGCCCATCACCGACAGTTGCTCGGGCACATTCCAGGCATTGCGGCGCAGTTCGGCGATCAGGCTGATGGCCAGGAAATCGTTAGAGCACACCAACGCCGTGGGCGCGTCCGGGCCTTGCAGATACGGCTGGATCGCGGCAAATTCGGCCTGGGTGTGCGCCGGCATTTCGATCACGGCGCGCGGTTGAAGGCCATACGCTTTCATCGCATCGCAATACCCGGCGTAGCGCAGTCGCGCACGGTCCGATTGCAAGGCGGGCCCGGCGACCATGCTGATGCGTCGGTGCCCGGCCTCAAGCAAATACCGCGTGGCCAGCGCCATGCCCGCGCGGTTATCAACCGACACCGCACTGTAGCCGGGGTTGCTCGGCTGGTGGTAAGCCAGCACAAACGGGGTTTGCTCCATAGCCAGGCTGTTCAGCACGCTGCTGCTCTCGGCGTCGGTGACGGTCAGTACCAAGCCATCCACACGCTGGCGCAGCAGCTCTTCGACCACCACGCTTTCGCGCTCGCAGCTGTAATCGGTGGTCGCCAGCAACAAGCTGTAGCCACGCAGCCGCGCTGCGCGCTCCATGGCCTGGAACTGTTCGGCAAACACCGGGTTGAGCAGGTTGGGCACCACCACACCGATCAGATGGGTGGTTTGCAGGCGCAACTGGCGGCCGAGCAGGTTGGGCCGAAAACCCAGCTCACGGGCAGCAGCGAACACCTGCTCACGGGTGGCCTCGCGCACCTGCTCCGGGGAGGCGAAGGTGCGGGCGGCAGTGGCGCGGGATACACCGGCCAACTGCGCAACGTCTTTCAAATCAGTCATTGTCACTCGCTTGAGATCGATCTCATTGGCGAGGACAGTAACGGGGGAATGTGGCAGGACGGTGCCAGGGAGATGACGGTTTAATGGCAGCCAGGGTTCACGAGAATGTCTTTATTGCGACGTAGGGTTCAGCAAATCCGCCCGCTAACCTTTCGATCTGATCCAAGTGCGGGCACAATGCGTGTCCTTTTTTGGCAGGCACCGCCGCAGGCTCTCAAAAATGATCAAAACGCCGTACTACCTCATCGATAAACAGAAGCTTCTGGTCAACATGCAGAAGATTGCTTACGTGCGCGAGCAGTCCGGCGCCAAGGCTTTGCTGGCGCTCAAGTGCTTTGCTACCTGGTCGGTGTTTGACCTGATGCAGCAATACATGGACGGCACCACCTCGTCGTCGCTGTATGAATTGAAGCTCGGTCGCCAGAAGTTCGAAGGTGAAGCGCACGCCTACAGCGTGGCCTGGGCCGATGACGAAATCGAAGAGATGCTGGAGAACTGCGACAAGATCATCTTCAACTCCATCAGCCAACTGCAACGTTTTGCCGAACGCAGCGAAGGCAAGACCCGCGGCCTGCGCGTCAACCCGCAGGTGAGCAGCTCCGACTATTTGCTCGCCGACCCGGCGCGCCCGTTCAGCCGCCTGGGCGAATGGGACCCGGTGAAGATCGAAGGCGTGATTGATCAAATCTCGGGCTTCATGTTTCACAACAACTGTGAGAACGGCGACTTCAGCCTGTTCGACAAAATGCTCGGCACCATCGAAGAACGCTTCGGCGCGCTGCTGCACAAGGTCGAGTGGGTCAGCCTTGGCGGCGGCATCCACTTCACCGGTGAAGACTATGCCGTGGACGCGTTCTGCGCGCGCTTGAAAGCGTTCTCCGAGCAGTACGGCGTGCAGGTGTATCTGGAACCGGGTGAAGCAGCGATCACCAACAGCGCCTCGCTGGAAGTCACCGTGCTCGACACCCTCTACAACGGCAAGAACCTCGCCGTGGTAGACAGCTCCATCGAAGCTCACCTGCTGGACTTGCTGATCTACCGCCTCAACGCCAAATTAACGCCGAGCGACGGCGAACACACCGTGATGGTGTGCGGCAAATCCTGCCTGGCCGGGGACATCTTCGGCGAGTATCAATTTGATCGTCCGCTGGCCATCGGCGATCGGCTGTCGTTCATCGACACCGCAGGCTACACCATGGTCAAGAAAAACTGGTTCAACGGCCTGAAAATGCCGTCCATCGTAGTGAAACAACTCGACGGTACAGTCGAGGTGGTTCGTGAATTTGGTTACGACGACTACCTGTCCAGCCTTTCGTAAGCTGGCGGATAAAGGAGAGATAAAGCAATTGAAAAAGAACGTTCTTATCATTGGTGCAGGAGGTGTCGCCAAGGTGGTGGCCCACAAGTGCGCGCAGCACAACGACGAACTCGGTCGTATTGCTATCGCGTCGCGCAACATCTCCAAATGCCAGGCCATCATCGACAGCGTCAAGGCCAAGGGTAGCCTCAAGGTGCCCGCCGACATCCAGGCCTTTGCGCTGAACGCTTTGGACGTGGAAGCGACCAAGGCCCTGATCCGCGAGACCGAGTCGCAGATCGTTATCAACGTGGGTTCCGCGTTCCTCAACATGTCGGTACTGCGTGCCTGCATCGACACGGGCGTTGCGTACCTGGACACCGCCATTCACGAAGAGCCGGGCAAGGTCTGCGAGACCCCGCCGTGGTACGGCAACTATGAATGGAACCACCTGGAAGAGTGCAAACAGAAGAACATCACCGCCATCCTTGGCGTGGGCTTCGACCCGGGTGTCGTCAACGCGTATGCCGCGCTGGCGCAGCAACAGCATTTCGACCGCATTGATTCAATCGATATTCTCGACGTCAATGCCGGCAGCCATGGCAAATACTTCGCCACCAACTTCGACCCGGAAATCAACTTCCGCGAGTTCACCGGGCAGGTGTGGAGCTGGCAGAACAGCCAGTGGACCAGCAACACCATGTTCGAAGTCAAACGCACCGACGACCTGCCGGTCGTCGGTTCGCAGAACCTCTACCTTACCGGCCACGATGAAGTGCACTCGCTGTCGAAAAACCTCGACGTGCCCAACGTGCGTTTCTGGATGAGCTTCGGCGAACACTACATCAACGTGTTCACCGTATTGAAAAACCTCGGCCTGCTCTCCGAAAAACCGGTCACCACCGCCGAAGGCCTGGAAGTCGTACCGCTTAAACTGGTCAAGGCCGTGCTGCCCGACCCGTCTTCGCTCGCCCCCGGCTACACCGG
This sequence comes from Pseudomonas sp. OE 28.3, assembly GCF_014268205.2. NCBI lineage: Bacteria > Pseudomonadati > Pseudomonadota > Gammaproteobacteria > Pseudomonadales > Pseudomonadaceae > Pseudomonas > Pseudomonas sp. OE 28.3. The sequence goes on along the minus strand of NZ_CP077082.1, from coordinate 2,975,249 downwards.
CAAAACCTGCATCGGTGACCTGGTCAAAGGCACCAAAGGCGGCCAGCCACGTGAGATGTTCATCTACAACGTGGCGTGCCATGAAGAAGCCTTTGCCGAGACCGACAGCCAAGGCATCTCCTACACCGCAGGCGTGCCTCCGGTAGCCGCTGCGCTGCTGGTAGCGCGTGGCGAGTGGGATGTGAAACACATGGCCAACGTTGAGGAACTGCCGGCTGAGCCGTTCCTGAAGGCGCTGGACGTGATGGGCTTGCCGACTCGGATTAAAGACGAGCACGGTGATCGGGCTTGGGATGCGATTGCTTGATTAGGTGATTGCTGACCGAACAAAAAAATGCGCCCTCTGGGGCGCATTTTTTGTTTGGAACAAACGCAAATCTCCACCCCAATGAAGATCAACCTGTGGGAGCTGGCTTGCCTGCGATAACGATCTTCCAGTACCGCATGGGTTGGCTGACACACTGCTATCGCAGGCAAGCCAGCTCCCACATTGAATCTCCGGTGAATGCCAAAACAGTTCAAAAAACTGTCAATTCTCACAGGTTACGCCTCCCACAAACTGCGCTAGCTTAGCCAGTCGAGAGCGCAATCATCGATTGGCTCACCCATTCATCATGAGCGAAAGGACTCGTCCATGAACCGGCCAAAACCCGCAACCCGCAACACTTCGCCGATCAAGCCACGGGCACGAAACCGTTTAGGCATCACCGCCCACCTGCCCCGCTGGGTGTTCGCGCTGCTCATTGCACTCTGCACCCTTGGCGCACTGCAAGACCGCGTCCGCCGCGTACGGCCGGTGTACGCCGTACTGCTGTGTGTCGGCGTGCTCATGCTGTTATGGGCGGGTTGGATACGCTGGTTTGCGCCTGGTTCATAGCTCGCAGGTATGACACTCGCCATCAAAGAGCGATGAAGATCAACCTGTGGGAGCTGGCTTGCCTGCGATAGCGGCCTTTCAGTGCCGGATGGGTTGACTGACACACTGCTATCGCAGGCAAGCCAGCTCCCACAGGTGATCGCGTGCGTTCAGATATTTCCCACAAGGGTTTCAGGTTGTCGGTCGGAAGTGGGCTGACTAATCTCTGTGCCGTCGCTGCCAATTCAGCGGCCGGATTTGACCGTCCGATTAATTAAAGTACAGCTTGGCTCTAACCTATTTCAGGTGTTTTTTTCACGCCTGAGGTATCGTGTTGCGGTGGCTGTATGCGGGATACCTTCGGGTATGCCGGATTTCCTTTGATTGCCGGTCGGTCAACCCGTGTACAGCTGCCACCCTCTTCGCTTGACCGCGAACGTTGGCAGCTCCACTTAATCTTAGGACCTTCACCATGATCAAAGACAGCCCAAATCCCCCAGGCCAGCCAGACTACGACACCAGCACTCTGCACGAAGTGGCCTACCGTGCGATCGCCCACTACCTCAACCCCGGCAAACCCATTCCCGAACCCAGTGAAGGCATCTTCACCGTGCGAGCCGACCTGGGCACCGAAACCCTGCTGGTCAACGCTTCCCAGGACTTGGCGTCCATCAGCGATATCGCCAACCACCTGGCGTTTGAAATCGACGGCTCCCAACGCAATGTCGCGCTGGGCATCTGCCGCATGCTCGAAGGTGTGCAACTGCTGGTGGACAAAGCTCTGAACGTAGCGCACCCAGCCGCCTGAAGATCGTTTCCACGCGTTGTGAACGATCAACCTCAAAACCGATGAAGATCAATAGGTGGGAGCTGGCTTGCCTGCGATGACGGCCTTTCAGTACCGCATGGGTTGACTGACACACTGCTATCGCAGCATAGGTATCTACACAACTTTTAAAAGCAGCCTATTTCTCCTGTGGCGAGCAGGCTTGTCCTGCTCGCCACAACAGCCCACCTGCCACAGACTTCGTGTTAACCGGTTGTGTAGATACCTATGGCTATCGCAGGCAAGCCAGCTCCCACAGGAGATCGTGTGCGTTCAGATATTTCCCACAGTGGTTTCAGGTTGTCGGTCGGAAGTGGGCTGACTAATCTCTGTGCCGTCGCTGCCAATTCAGCGGCCGGATTTGACCGTCCGACTTTAAAGAGCAACTGCACCCACACCGATCCTGGGCGTTTTTTTTACGCCTGATGTATCGTGTCGCGGCAGCTGTACGCGGGATACCTTCGGGTATGCCGGATTTGCTTCTTTAGCCGGTCGGTCAACCCGCGTATAGCTGCCACCCTAATTCGTTTGACCGCGAATCGTGGCAGCTCCATTTATAAAGGAGCTTCACCATGATCAAAGACAGCCCAAATCCCCCAGGCCAGCCAGACTACGACACCAGCACCCTGCACGAAGTGGCCTACCGTGCGATCGCCCACTACCTCAACCCCGGCAAACCCATTCCCGAACCCAGTGAAGGCATCTTCACCGTGCGCGCCGACCTGGGCACCGAAACCCTGCTGGTCAACGCTTCCCAGGACTTGGCGTCCATCAGCGATATCGCCAACCACCTGGCGTTTGAAATCGACGGCTCCCAACGCAATGTCGCGCTGGGCATCTGCCGCATGCTCGAAGGTGTGCAGTTGCTGGTGGACAAAGCCCTGAACGTGGCCCACCCAGCCGCCTGAAGATGGACGAGGTAGAGCGCCTGAGCTATCTTCGGGCGCTCTATCGACAGACCGGAACAGGAAGTTACCGCTTGAGTACCTCGCCCCTTCTACGAAGCCGCACCTTCGCCCTCCTCGCCGGCATTGCCTTTATTGCCGTGGACCAGCTAGTCAAACTGCTGGCCCTGGTTTCGCTGCAAGCCAGCAGCTTCAAAATTGGCTCCAGCCCTCTCAACCTTGCGCTGGAACTGAGCCTCAACCCAGGCGCCTTCCTCAGCCTGGGCGCCGCATTGCCGCCGCAGGTCAAACAGCTGATCTTTATCGTTGGCGTAGCCGTCGTGGTGACGTGGGCCATGTGGTGGTCGCTTTCCAACTGGAGCCAGCCGCTGCGTAAAGTCTTGCCGCTTTACGCAATTGCCTTGGGCGGTATCGCCAACTTGATCGACCGTGTGTTTCGCGACGGGCATGTCGTGGATTACATGGTGCTGAACGTGGGGCCAACACATACCGGCGTGTTCAATATTGCCGATATCGCAATTACAGCCGGGGCATTGTTTTTGATGCTTGATCTGTTCGTGAAGCCTCGTAAGTCCTGATCAGCAAGGGGATTCATGCATCAGCGTGAATCCCCAGGCACTCAAAACACCGACCACCCAATCCGCTCACTCAGCAACTCCAACGCCTTCATCCCCGCCAGCGAGTTCCCCGCCGCATTCAATTCCGGCGACCACACGCACACCGTAAACTGCCCCGGCACCACGGCGACAATTCCGCCGCCGACGCCACTCTTGCCCGGCAAACCCACACGGTAGGCAAAGTTGCCCGCCTCGTCATACAGCCCGCTGGTGGCCATGATCGAGTTGACCTGCTTGGTCTGGCGCGCGGTCAAAATCTGCTCGCCACTGTGGGCACTTACGCCCTCGTTGGCCAGGAAGCTGAATGCCCGGGCCAAATCCAGGCAGCTCATTTGCAGCGCGCAGTAGTTGAAGTAACTGTGCAGCACCGCGTCGACGTCGTTGTGGAAGTTGCCGAAGGACTTCATCAAATAGGCCATGGCCGCGTTGCGCGCGCCGTGCTGGGCCTCGGAGTCGGCGACGACGCTGTTGACCAGGATTTGCGGGTTACCCGACAGGCGCCGCACAAAGTCACGCATCGACAAAATCGGCACGGCGAAGCGTGACTGGTTGATGTCGCAGATCACCAGGGCGCCGGCATTGATGAAGGGATTGCGCGGGCGGCCGCGTTCGAACTCCAGCTGCACCATGGAATTGAACGGTTGCCCCGAAGGCTCGTGGCCCAGGCGCTCCCAGATGGTTTCGCCGCCATGGTCGATGGCCTGCACCAGGCTGAACACCTTGGAGATGCTCTGTACCGAGAACAGCGTGTCGGCATCGCCTGCGCAATAGGCCGAGCCATCGTTGCCGTACACGGCGATGCCAAGCTGATTGGCAGGTACATCGGCGAGTGCGGGAATGTAGTCGGCGACTTTACCCTGGCCGATCAGGGGGCGAACTTCGCTCAGGATCGATTCCAGCAGTGCCTGCATGTCTTGTCCGGTCATTCTTATTGAATCAGTGATAAGCGGGGCGCGGAGGATACTTTAATGCGTCCGCAAGCACACCATTCAACCAATGTGGGAATGCCGCCTCGGACGCTCCGCGTCCCGCACCTGAAGTCGTGACGCGGAGCGTCACAGGATGCATGCCCACGCGGAGCATGGGAACGATAGCGCAACGATCGGGCACTTCAAAAATGCGCCACATCCGACACCTGCTCATCGAGTACATCCCGCGCCAGCGCCCAGGCGCGCTCCCTGGATTCCACCACCAGCAGCGGGTAGCCCCAGGCCTTGCCGAACATCAGCGCAAATGGCTTGAGGGCCAGGCGTTGCGCGGCGCTGGGTTCCACCTGGATCATGCCTTTGACGTAAGTGCGCAGCGCCTGTTTGTTTTTTTTCATCCAGATCGAGGCGTGTTTACGCTCCTCGTGAGAGTGCTCGTGGTTGTTTTCGTCGACGGCTTTTTCGTGCAGCAGCACAAACGCTTGCTGGCGAGCCAGCAGGCTTTCGAACACCGCAAAAGCATCCTCCGGGCCGCCTTCGTTAGGCGCGTCAAACACGATTTTCACCACGGGAAAGGTTGAACTGTCGAGTCGCATGGCAAAGCTCCTAAATGAGAGTGGCTCTCACTATAGAGATCTTGCGACTGGACGGCATTGCACAGAATAGCCAGAATATTTCGCAATTCGGCCAAATAGCGAATCCGCCATGCAACGCCACCGCCTTGAAGAACGCGACCTGTCCCGGTCCAGGGACGCCGACCTGATCCCGCGCGCAGTGGTCGCCGTAGGCGCCACCAGCACGTCCGAGCGTTGGGAACATACGCCGCACTCGCACCGCAAAGGCCAGTTGATGTACACCCTGCGCGGGGTGATTCATTGCCAGATCGAGGCCGGTATCTGGATCGTGCCGCCCCAGTGCGCACTCTGGATTCCCGGCGGCCTGGCCCATGCCGCGCGGGGTGCCGGAGAGGCTGAGGTGTATTGCCTGCTGATCGACCCGGACGCCGCCGGCGCTCTGCCCACCCAAGGCTGCACGTTGGCCGTGTCCGGGCTGTTGCATGAGTTGATCAGCAAGGCGGTGAGTTTTCCGCACTTGTACGAGGAAAACGGTGCGCAGGGACGCTTGATCAACACACTGTTGGACGAACTGGCCCAAGCCCCCATTGAAGACTTGCACCTGCCCATGCCCCAGGACCTGCGACTGCGGCGCCTGGCCGACAGTTTGCTGGCAGACCCCAGCGACAAGTCCACGCTCGAACAATGGGCACAGCGCATCGGCATGAGCGAGCGCAGCATGACGCGCCTGCTGCTGGAGGAGCTGGGTTTGAGTTTCGGCCGCTGGCGCCGGCAGTTACATGTGATTCTGTCACTGCAACGCCTGGCCAAGGGTGAAAGCGTGCAACGGGTAGCGCTGGACCTGGGTTACGAGAACGCCAGCGGCTTTATCACCATGTTCCGTAAAGCCGTGGGCCAGCCGCCGGCGCGTTACCTGGCGGATCGCGCCGGCGCGTCGAGTGCAACGGCGGTTGGCGCCATCGCCTTGCACCCCGACAGTTGATCAACGCTGAACCGGAATGCGGATATCACCGCCCCTGCATTGGCTCTTAACACTGCGGGGGCAGCCGGCAAAACGCAGCTCTTTGCTCAGGCACACGCGTACTTCAGACAGCACCTTGCCTTTGCAAATGACCGCCATGCCATGGTTGCCCATGGCCGGGTTGCTCTGGCGGAACAGGCTCTCGATCGCTTGTGCATCCATGTAATTGGGCACATTGAACGGCTGCAACTGCTGCGGAATCTGCACGTTGGCCAAGGCCGTATCGGTGGCCTCCAGGTAACGCGAAGCGTCCAGCCCGCTGCAGGTGCCGTGTTTGGCCCACTCGTGCTTGAGCAACGCCTGCGTGGGGAAGATCAGCGCACCTTTGGCCAGGTCCGCCGCCGACAATCGCGATTGCGTATCGCACGACGCGGGCCAGCCGCCCTTGGCGTACTGCGGCCAAAGCCCGTGCAACACAAACCCGTAGCCTTTGCCCGTGCATTGCTCGTTGCCAGGGTGCGTCAGGCAGAACGTCGGCGACCATGACAGCGACAACACATAAAAATCAAACTCCCCAGGCGTCCCTTGGCTACGTGGGGCCGCCAGCACATTGGTGGCCAGTAACAGCCACAACAGCATCCAATATTTCATTTGCCTATTCCTGAGAGAAAAAACAGGTATATCCCCATTAACCCGGCAAATTAGGGTTACGGAGTAACACCTTATCGAGGATCCGGTCGGTCTTCAGCGCCTCGATCGCCAGTGACGGATGTTCGGCTTCGCCACAAATATGCGCATTCATGGCCAGTACGTGATGCCACTGGATATGTTCATGGCAGGGTATTTCCAGCACCTCATTCACCTCACCTTCCAGGCGTAACGGCTGGTCTTCAAACACGGCAAAGGTGATGCGGCCGCGGCTGCCGATCAGCTCCACGCGGTCTTCGCGCCGGTCTGCGACAAAGTTCCAGCAACCCATGCCCAGCGCGCCATTCGCGAAAGTCCAGCAAGCCGTTACCGCATCTTCAGCCACATAATTGCCGGCCTGGCGCGCGGTAAACCCGGTGACCTCGACGATATCGCCGGCCAGGTACTGGAACAAATCAAACCCATGGCTCGCCAGGTCGGCAAAGTAGCCGCCGCCGGCAATAGTCGGGTCGGTGCGCCAGTTGGCAGCGCTGGCATCGGCGGCCGCCGGTGGCTTGCACAGGCTCCAGGTCACGTGGCGCAACTCGCCAATGCGCCCTGCCTGCAGCCAGTCGCGTACTTGCTGGAAGCGCGGCAACGAACGGCGGTAGTAGGAAACAAATAAGTGCAGCCCGGCCCGCTCGAAGGTGCGCTGCATCAAGGCGCTCTGCTCGGCATTCAGCGACATGGGCTTTTCGACGCAGCAATGCTTGCCGGCTGCCGCCACCATCAGACTGTATTCGAGGTGGCTGTCGGGCGGTGTGGCGATGTACACCGCGTCCACTTCGGGGTCGTCGATCAAGGCCTGGGCGTCGGTATAGAAACGGGCAATGCCGTGGCGTGCCGCATAATCACGCACAGCTTCTTCACGGCGCCCCATCACGGCCACCAGCGCCGAACCTGGCGCTTTGTAGAAGGCGGGTCCACTCTTGAGTTCAGTGACGCTGCCACAGCCAATCATGCCCCAACGTACGGTATTCATCAGTTGTCCTCGTCCGTTTTCATCAAGGGGGCAGTATCCACATCACCGCTGGTGCATGCCAGCCTGAATCAGCATGACAATTGCATTACACTTTCATGACAGTCATTGGGCCAGGCAGGTGTAGACATTGAAAATCCGTGCAACCGTAATTTGTGAACACCAGGGGCATATCCTCTTCGTGCGCAAGGCCCGCTCGAAATGGGCCTTGCCGGGCGGCAAGGTCGAGCGTGACGAGCGCCCGGTCGGCGCCGCCGCACGCGAGCTGGAAGAAGAAACCGGGTTGAATGTGGATGGTTTGTTGTACTTGCAGGAGCTGAAGGCCCGCGACACCGTGCATCACGTGTTCGAGGCCTCGGTGGTCAACATCAGCGAGGCGCGCCCTTGCAACGAGATCATTGACTGCCGATGGCACGCTTACGGCGCCATGGACGAACTGGACACCACCGACGCCACCCGCCACATCGTCAAGTCGTTCCTACGACGCCTGTAAGTCCGCACTCTGCCCGCTGTCCAGCAAACCGCGCTTGACTCCACCCTTGGCTTTCTGCCGTTCGACAAAGGATTTGACGAACGCGGCAGCGGCTGCATGCGCCACTGGAACGGCCATGGCCTGGTGAATGGTCATGAAGTTATCGTCAAGCAGGCGCCAGTGCGCAGACACACGGGTTTGCAGAAAATCCCGCACCCCCGCCGCCGCATCCAGGCCTTGCTCGATAAACCAGTCCACCGCCGCCGCAGAAGTGGGCGCACGCACCAGTTCGGCGTGCTGCACGGTTCGGCTCAGGTACAGGTCGTAGGCCGCGCCCTGTCCCACGGCGATACGCTTGCCCGGCGCATCCAGTTGCGCCACCTGGGTCAGCGCCGAATCAGCCGCCACCAGGTACGTGCCCTTGATCGCCACATACGGTGCGCTGAAGGCGATTTGCTGCTCACGCACCGGCTCGATCGCCAGGAACGCCACGCGCCACACGTCTTCGGCCAAGGCGGCAAAGACCTTGCCGGCGGCGTCAAAGGTGATCAGCTCCAGGCTGGCGCCCAGCTCCTCGGCCAGCGCGCGTGCGAGTGCCACCGACACACCCTGCGGCTCGCCGTCGGCGCCGCGCTGCGCCAGCACCGGGTTACCAAGGTTAATAGCGGCGCGCAGTACGCCATCCGGGGCCAACTGTTGCAGTACTTGCGGGTCAATCATCGAGCGCTCCTTGACGGGTCCGTTGCACAGTCTAACGGATCACAAACGGCAACACGCCGCCGTGCTCAAGGTACCCAAGCGCTTGCAGCGAGTCGAGACGCAAGGCCAACACGCTCGTGGCAATACTCCGTCGGCGCACTCGATACGCAGGCAGCGATGCGGCGACCCGACAAGCCAGCTCCCACACTTGGATCGCATGGCATCATCTGGATGTGAGCAACCGCTCAGGAACGCGGTCTAGTCCCCGCCACCTGCGGCAGTTTCTCGCGGTTTTTGGCCTGCCCGCGCTGGTACAGCGCCTCGACCAGTTTTTGCCGTTCATCCTGGGGCAAATTGCTCGCAAACTGCGCCAGCGTTGCGTCCACCAATGCCCGGAGCGCCGCATCTGCCTCGCGGGCCTTGGCCAGTTCAGTGACCAGCGCATCGCGATCCAGCGTCGGCGCTTCCAACTGCTTGATCACCCCCAGGCGTGCTTCGCGACCGGCCATGATCAGCGGCTGGCTGTCGGCGCGGTTGTGGCGCAACAACTGGCGCAATTCCTTGCGCCGCTCCATCGGCAACTTGATCATCGCCTGGCGCAGACCGTGCTGGTTGACCACCGCTTCGGCGGGCTTGGCGGTAGCCATCCAGTGATAGAGGCCGCCGCCCACGCCACCGATCAAAAACACATTGAGTAATACCGAGAAAACCAGCCAGGGTTTAAGGGATGTTGGGGTCATTGCTCGGTTTCCTCGGCGTTGACGGTGAAGACGACATCGGCGTCGCCCTGATCGAAGACGCTGGGCAGCACGTCGGATGACAGCATCGGCAACGGCACACTCAGTGACGCCACCAGTACCCCGGCGGCAATGCCGGCAATGCCCACGCCCACCAACCCGGCAGGCGACAGCCAGTTGGCATAGCGTGCCCAGAACGACGGCCGTCGCGGTGCAGACTCGCGAATCTGTCGTGCAAGCGCCGGTTCGTTGAACACCAGCTGATGGCTGTCCAACTGGGCGTCGAGCCAACCGACCTCGCGCAACGCCTCGCGCGCGCGTGGGTTGCCGCTGTCGAGCAGTGCCTGGGCAGCGGCTTGTTCGGCGCTGGGCCAGCGATGCAGGCTGGCGCCGTAGGCGTCAGCCAAGTGCGCAAAGCGTTCAGGTGTCATGGTTTTCCCCTTCCTGGGCGGGCGAGCCCGGGTGTGTCGGCAAGTTGGCTGCGCAACTGGCGTCGGGCCCGCGACAGCAGGCTCTCCAGTGCCTCGACGCTGATGTTCATCAGGGCCGCGGCGTCGATGTTCGACAGCTCCTGGTAGTACTGCAGCACAATGGCTTCACGCTGGCGCTCGGGCAAGGCCGCCAGGGCGGCGGCCATCCTTGCACTGCGGTCCGCCGTTTCCAACTGTTCATCTGGCGAGGGTGCGCTGTCTGCCAGTTCCAGCGCTTCATCCTCGTTCAACGGGCGTTCCTTGCGCCGGCGCAAGCGGTCATGGCACAGGTTGAGCGCCACGCGGTGCAGCCAAGTGTCAAAACGCGCTTCGCCGGGGCGCCAGTTGGCCGCCTGGCGCCAGATGCGCAGGAAGCTTTCCTGGGCCACGTCCTTGGCTTCGTCGGCATCCCCCAGCAGCCGCCCGGCAAGCGCAAGCAGGCGCGGCAGCTTGCGCGTCACCATTTCGTTGACGGCCGCAGGTTCGTTGTTGCCGATACGTGCCAGTAGCTCAACGTCCGGATCAGTGTCTTTCAATCAGGTAATACTCGGTCCGGGGGCTAAGAGGTTTCAGCGAATCCAGTGCCCTTTGCGCCAGTACCAGTTGGGGCCACGGGATTCCCAGTGCCCAGGCTCCCAGCGTGCGTTACGCACTACTTCCTGCCAGTGGCCCGGCACCCAGGCATACGCGCCACGTTCCCATTGCCAGTGGCCACGGTCCCAGACAAAGCCCGGGCGCTCAGCCGGGATCACTTCAACGCGTTCGGCCGGTGGGGCCTGGCGAATGATCACTTCGGTCTGGGCAAAGGTCGGGGTGCTGACAAGCGCGGCGAAGGCCAGCGGGACCAACAAGGCATAGCGCAATTTGGCCAGAGGGTTCATGGCAACTCCTTCATACGGCGGACGAAAATGTTCGCATCTGATGGGTTGAACGCTGGGCACAGGAAAATCCGTCGCGAGAACGGTGAATTGTTTCTCGACGATGGGAGTATTGCTCAAGGGAAGAAAACGCTGGATGAAATGTTTGAAAGCATCGCGACGGATTTGTGCAGGTGGTGGCGTTCAACAGGTAACGCAAAACACACAATGAGGAAATATCATGCCCCGTCGACTCTCTATGCTGGTTGCCGCCCTGTTGATCGTCAGCCTCAGCGGCTGCGTAATCCTGCCGGAACATCGGCATTGCTGCTGGCGCTACTATGGCGCTGACACCGCCCCCACCAGCAGCGTCAACAGTTAACCGACTGCCGCAAAACCACGCCGCCCGGCCTTGATCTCGGTGCGCAGTTCGCCAATAAGGTTTGAGATGGAACGGATGCTGTCCAGGCCTTGGGGCGAGACCCGGGTCAACAGCAGATCGACGCGACCCGACGCTGGCTCGAACACCCTGATGCGCAGCGAGCCGTCGCTGTTGAGGCTGCAATCACAGGCCAGCGGCAGGAAGCCCGCGGCCATGATCTTATTGAGTTCGTCGAGCGCAATCATGCTGAGCCCCCATCCCTGGGTTCGACCCTGTGGGTGTGATGCAACCAGCATAGATAAGGTTTTGCCTGCTACTGAACAATTAATTCAAAAGTGATAGCTGTGCCACATTTCGCCCTGTAAACGCTGGTGCACTGGCGCCAGAAACCCAACACACGACCTCTCGTCTGCTGCTTTGGCAAGGGCTTGACTCACAACCTGTATCAAAAGACGCTCTTGGCTTTTCGCCATCACCCTGAGCCGCCCGCCATGAGCATCGTTCCCCCGAGCCAGCCCGACAGCGACGTGTACAAAACCCTGCTGGAGTCGACCAAGGCCATCCCTTGGCGCATCGACTGGCAGAGCATGACCTTCAGCTACATCGGCCCGCAGATCGAAACGCTGCTGGGCTGGAGCCCGCAAAGCTGGGTGAGCGTGGATGATTGGGTCGAACGCATGCACCCGGACGACCGTGAATACGTGGTGAACTTTTGCGTGTCGCAATCGCGTGCCGGCGTGGACCACGAAGCCGACTACCGCGCACTGACGGCCAACGGCGAGTATGTGTGGATCCGCGATGTGGTGCATGTGGTGCGCAAGGACGGCGAAGTCGAAGCCTTGATTGGCTTTATGTTCGATATCAGCGAGCGCAAGAAGACCGAAGAGCACTTGATCCGCCTGCAAAAACAACTGGAGGAATACTCCTTCCAGGACGGCCTCACCGGCATCGCCAACCGCCGCATGTTCGACACCGTGCTCGAACGCGAATGGGCCAGTGCCCTGCGCAGCCAATTGCCGCTGTCGTTGATTATTCTGGATATAGACTTTTTCAAGCAGTACAACGACCACTACGGCCATATCAAGGGCGATGAAGCCTTGCGCCAGGTGGCCCGCACTTTGTCGCAGGCGGCCAACCGGCCACGGGATTTTATTGCGCGTATCGGCGGCGAGGAATTTGTGTGGTTGCTGCCCGAAACCGACGCAGCCTCAGCCAGGCAAGTGGCGCAGCGCTGCCTGCACTTGATTTGCCAGCAGCAGATCGAACACGCCGTTTCGCCGGTTTCCAAGTTGCTGAGCCTGAGCCTGGGGGTGGGCACGCATACCGTGACGCCCAACAGCGACCTGCTGGCGTTCGTCGAGTCGGTCGACAAGTTGCTGTATCAGGCCAAACGCAATGGACGCATGCGTGCAGAGTTCGCTGATAGTGAAGTGTGATGCCGAGGTCAAACTCCAGGCAAAAAAAATCCCAAGTAGCTGATGGAAACTTGGGATTTAAAAATGCATAAACCGTGGGAGGTGAACGCCCGGCTATAGTAACGATTGTCAAAACCTGCAACAAGATTATTTTATTCCTTTCGTCGGATTAAAAGCCGCGTAAGTCATTCAATAACCACATGATTTTTAAGGTAGCCAAGTCAACAAGTGCCACTTTTTGGTGCAATAAACCGATATAGCCCTTATCACTTAGTGGCTATATATCCATTGTTCAAATAGGGTTATTGCTTATCACGGCGCGGCACTCTCGCTGTAACGCTTTCTGAGTTGCTTACAGGCCTCAAGCGATTCCAGACTGGTAGTCGAAGTGGCACGGGCCACACTTTCAAGATGTTGGCACAGCGCCAAGCGTTCGGCGGCCTCTTCCCGTTCCAGGTCAACCTGAGCATTGAAGCGCATAAACAAGATGCCGAGCAGCACCGCGGCGCACGCAACCCCGATCGTCGCATAGCGAAGGCCGTTGGTGGACGGGGGTTCTGCCGGGTTCATGATTTAAGGTGCCCTGCTCTTTTCATACCGCACATCATCGCCCTCAACCCGGCCCACCTGCGTCCAGCCCAGCCGTTGGTAAAACCCGTTGGCGCGGATTTCACCGCGCCCGTCGGTGATCAGGTACAGCGTCGGGTGGTGCTCAAACAGTGCGGCTTCAGCCACCGCCATCAGTTGGCGGCCCAAACCCCGGCCTTCGTAGGCGGGCAATACGAACATCGCAAATACCTCGCCGCTGTCAAAGTTGACCATCGAAAAAGCCGCCGGCTGGCCCTCCACTTCTGCCAGCCACACGCACGGCGCTTCACGGATGCTGTCCGCCAGCACCTGTGGCGTAATGCCCAGATCCGCCATCTGCTCACGGCTCAAGTGGTTCTGCACCACGGCCGTGCGAATGGCGAACAACGTGTCGATATCCGCCAGCGTCGCCAGCCGAATAGGGTTTTGCATAGATGCCTCCTCCGTGGATGCACGCAATTGTATGTAAATAGAAACACACAGATTGTCGTGGATTTGTAAGAGAAGGCGCTCGACTACAGGGGTTTTGCCTGTTGTTGACGCCGAAACTGCCCCGGCGCCAGGCCATGGGCCTTGCGAAAGCAGCGGGAAAAGTACGCCTCGTCGGTAAACCCGCAACGCAGGGCAACTGCACCTATCAATTGCGCAGTGTTGAGCAATAAGGTGCGCGCCAATTGCATGCGGCGGTCGAGCACCCACTGAGAAAAGGGTTTGCCGGTTTCTTTGCGCAGCAAATGGGTGAGGTAGTTGGGTGACAGGAACGCAGCGGCCGCAGCGTCAGTAAGATTGAGGCCCGGCTCGTGCAGATGCTCGCGGATATAGCCGTGCACCCGTGCCAAGGCGTCTTTGCGTCCGCGTCGGGTGGTGTTATTGGCGGCAAACGCCTGCAAGGGTTCGGCGTACTGCTGGCAAACCAGGCCGATCAGTTGGAACAAGTAGCCCTTCAAGCGCTCACGCGCGCCGAAAGTGCGCTGGGCGTCCAGGGTGCGCATATGGCCGAGCCAGATGTGCACTTGTTCAAAGTCGGCGTCGTCAAGGATGAAGTCCAGGTGCTCCTGAAAACGGAACGGTGACAGCTCCGGCGCCTGGCTGATGGGGATGTCTTCCAGGTCCAGCGGGTCGCAGGTCAACTGCGGCAGGAAGAACGCCTGGCTGAAGTTGATCAGCATGAACTCGCCGTCTTGCGGGTGGGGAATCACATGCAGGCGATGGGGCAGGATAAACGCCATGGCTTTGTGCGGGAACGGACGCACCGCGCCGCCGATATGTTGCACGGTGTCGCCGCCCAGGTTGATCTGAATCTGGAAGTATTCATGCCGATGCGGGCTGGTCAGCGCCGCCCGCCCGCGCTTGTCGCGGATATAGAAGTCGGGGCGGTCGCTGCGTTGTTCCATGCCATAGGTGGTGACGCGGGTGCCTGGCATAACAGTCTCTCGAATGGCCTGGGCACCACTTTAGCCTCAACCCTGGCTGAGGGTGAAACTCAACTCGCCGATGCCCTCGATGCCAGCGGTAACCGCATCCCCACGCTGCAACGCGCCGACGCCTGCCGGGGTGCCGGTAAAGATCAGGTCACCGGCCTTGAGTGCTACGGATTTTGAGGCGTAGCTGATGATTTCACTCACCGACCAGATCAGGTCAGCCAAGTCGCCGACCTGACGCTGCTGACCATTGACCTTGAGCCAGATCTTGCCGCTGGCCGGGTGCCCGATAACGCTCGCAGGTTGCAAGGCGGTGCTGGGCGCCGATTCATCGAACGACTTGCCCCAATCCCACGGACGCGCGAGCTTTTTCGCCTCGGCCTGCAGGTCGCGACGGGTCAAGTCGATGCCGACGCCATACCCCCAAACGTGGGACAAAGCGTCTTCAGGGCTGATATCCACCCCACCCTTGCCGATGGCCACCACCAGTTCCACCTCATGGTGCAGGTCGGCAGTCAGCGGCGGGTAGGCGATCACGCCTTCGGCCGGCACCACTGCATCAGCCGGTTTCATAAAGAAAAATGGCGGTTCGCGATCCGGGTCATGCCCCATTTCACGGGCGTGTTCACTGTAGTTGCGGCCCACGCAGAACACGCGGCGCAGCGGGAAACGTGCGTCGCTGCCCTGTACGGCCAGGGATGGGGTTGGCGCGGGGGGGAATACGTAATCAGTCATGGCCTGTGCCTCTTGGTTTACCTGGCGCCAGTATGGCCAGCAGCGCCAAGGCAAAGTTGGACAGGCTTACGCAGATTTTGCACTGACCGGTGCAAAACAGCCCTGGATCATTTACGCGCCACTTTGTAGCGCAGGCAGTCCTGGTAAAAACTCTGGCGGATGACGTCGGGCTTGAGCCGTGAGCGGCTGTCGTAGGTCTGCTCGGTGATGCCCATGGCCATCATGCGCATCCACGATTTGCTGAACTTGATGGTCTGGATCTTCTGCCGCGCGGCATACAGCGACACACCCGACAGCTTGAGTTCCTGTGCCCTGGCGGCAGTGCCTGCGCCCCAACTGCACATGTACTTGTCACCCTCGCGCAACTCTCGGGCCTGCACGCTCGCCGCGCCGCCAGCCAGGGAACAGGCGATCAGCATCATTCCAACAGTGCGCATTTGCATCCCCATCTAACCACCTGAAAATAAAAGTGATTTTGGCGGGGATTTTGTTACAAAGGGGCCATTAAATTGCCTTCCTGGGTAAACATTTACCTAATAAATGTTGGCAAAAACCTGTGGCGAGCGAGCTTGCTCGCGCTGGGGCGCGCAGCGGCCCCTTGACCGGATGACCGTGTACTTCAGGTGTACCCAAGTGTCAGGTTTTGGGGCTGCTGCGCAGCCCAGCGCGAGCAAGCTCGCTCGCCACAACAGCTCGCTCGCCACAAAAGCTCGCTCGCCACAAAAAACGGATCACCCTAAAGGGTGCCGATTACCACTGGTAAGTGGCACTCGCCTGCACGGTGCGCTGCGAGCCATACCAGCACCACGAATAGGAGTAGCACGAGGCCACGTATTCTTTGTTTGCCAGGTTGGTCGCGTTCAGCGCCAGGCGCAGGTTGTCTTTGGGGTTGGCGATATTCGGGATGTCGTAGTGCAGCGCCGCATCCATCAAGGTGTAGCCCGGTACCTTCAGGGTGTTGGCGGTATCGCCCCAGGACGAGCCCACATACCGCGCGCCCGCCCCCACGCCGAAGCCCTTGAGCAGGCCGTCGTGGAAGGTGTAGTCGGCCCACGCCGAGGCCGTATGGCGTGGCACGCCGTAGGTGGTGGTGCCCTCAACGGCAATCGCCGGCCCAGTGCCGACATCGCTGATCGGCGCGTAGCGAACGGTACTGTTGGATTTGCTCGCGCGGTTGTCCAGATAGGCGTAAGCCGCGGTAATGTTCAGGTTGTCGTTGAGGCTGGCCTTGCCTTCCAGTTCAAAGCCACGGGACTGTTGCTCGCCGTCCTGGATCTGGCAGCGGCCACTGCCGCACAGGTGCGTCGGGTCCGGATCCATGGTCGGCACGTTGGATTGGCGCAAGTCGAAAATCGCCGCCGTAATGAAGCTGTTGCTGCCTGGCGGCTGGTACTTGATGCCGATTTCATACTGTTTGCCTTCGGTCGGCTTGAACACCGAACCGCCGTAACCCGTGCCCGATTGCGGGTTGAACGACTCCGCGTAGCTGGCGTACGGCGCCAGGCCGTTATCGAACAGGTAGACCAGGCCGACCCGCCCGGTAAAGGCCTTGCTGTCCAGCGACGACTTGCTCTTGGTGCCGGAGCTGATGGTTTTGGTGGTGCTGTCGGTGCTGGCCCAGTCATAGCGACCACCCAGCAACAACACCCATTGGTCCCACTTCATTTGCTCTTGCAGATAAACACCGGTCTGCTCGCTGCGCGAGGTCGCGTCGGTGATGAACGCGGGTGTGGTGACCGGCGCGCCGTAGACCGGATCAAAGATATCCAGGTTCGGGCCACTGCCATAACCGGTCTTGGTGTCGGTGCGGGTGTTCTGGTAATCGAGCCCCATCAACAGCGTGTGCTGCAACGAACCAGTGTCGAATTTGGCCTGCACCTGGTTATCGAGGGTGTAGGCACCCATGTCCACATCGGCAGCGATGGTCGAGCGCTTGGAGGTGCGGTAGTCGCCCATCAGGTAGCTGTTATAGATGCTGCGATAGACGCCCTCGGCGCGCAGGTAACGGGCGTTCTGGCGCACCGTCCACACGTCGTTGAAGTGATGTTCGAAGGCATAGCCGAGGGAGTAATGCTCGCGGTCGCTTTTTTCGAAGTTCTTTTCACCGTCATAGAAGTCCACATCGATCTTGCGTCCCGTAGGGCTGCGCAGCACCGAGCCCCAGGCTGGCACCGACCCGTAGGACGCGCCCTTCGGGTCTTTCTGAAAATGCCCAAGCAAGGTCAGCGAGGTAGCATCGTCCGGGCGCCAGGTGAAGGCACTGGACAGCGACTGGCGGCGGGTTTCGGTGTGGTCGACCTGGCCATCGGCGTCATCGAACAACCCCGCCACGCGATAGGCATACACACCCTGATCATCAATCGGGCCGCTTAAATCAAAGGTAGTGCGCTTCTTGTTGAAGGTGCCGTATTCCACGCCGACTTCATGAAACGGCGTGTCCAGCGGGCGTTTGGTGACCATGTTGATCACCCCGCTTGGCGTGCCCTGCCCGTACAGCACCGAGGCCGGGCCGCGCAGCACTTCGACGCGCTCCAGGTCGAAGGCGTCTTTTTGCGGCAAGGCATCTCGGCTCGATGGCATACGCAGGCCGTCGAGGTAGGTTGCCGGGGCGAAGCCACGGATAGTCAGTTGGTCGAGGCGCGAAGCCGTGGCCCCACGGGTCTCCGGCACCACGGCGGCGCTGTAGCGCAGGATCTGGTTGAGACTCTCAGCGTTTTGCGCACGCATCTGGTCCTTGGTGACCACCGAAATCGACTGCGGCGTCTCGATCAGCGCGGTATCGGTCTTGGTGCCCGACAGGCTGCGAGTGGCGACATAACCCGCCACCGGCCCAGTGGGGCTTTCGCTCTGGTAGGCGCCGCTGATGGTGGTGGCCTGCAACTGCATGGCGCCGCCATCGTCCGGGAGCGCTTCGAGGCGATAGCGGTCGGCGGAGATCTTGATGGCCTGCAAGCCACTGCCGGCGAGCAATTGCGCCAATGCCACGTCGGTGTCGTATTGCCCGCTCACACCGTTGCTGTGCTTGCCGCGCGTCAAGCTTGCATCAAACGCCAGTACCAGCCCGGCCTGCTCGGCGAGACTATTGAGGGATTGGCTCAAATCACCCGCGGGAACCGAAAAACGGCGCAACGCGCTGCCGGTTTCTTCGGCAAACAATGGCTGGACGACGAACAACGGCACAGCGGCAAAAGCCATCGCCACCGACAGGGCCAGTGGGTGCAAGGGACGAGCAAGGCGCGACATGGGAAATCCTGCGTAATGGAGGTTCTATTAACCATGACGGCCATGTCGCCAAATCGGGCAAGGATGAGAGTAATTTTTATTTGCATGACTTTATTGCAATGAGCCGGTTCGCTTTTTTGCGTAGTCCTTCGGGATAGTTTTTCGCGGTTTTTACCCGTCCTGCGTCATCCCATTCTGATTTTTCCAACCATTCGTCCAGCGGCTTTTTCCTGCAGCAGACTCCGACGCCTTGCCATTTTTTGCCGAGACGTCACGGATGACCAACGCCGCCCACATCGCCTTTATCGAACATGAGCTCAACGGCTTTCATCGGAGCCTGGCGGAGTATCGCCAGCAGATGGACGCCTGGTATGCGCGGGCGTTGGATACGCTCAGCCATGCTGCCGACATGCCGTCGCTGTTGGGGATGGACCGTGTGCTGCGGGTTGGCGATGCGCAACAGTCCGTGAGTATTACTGACATGGGATTTTCCACCGTGGCCCTGTGCCCGGCGGGCGGCGAGCTTAAAATCCAGAGCTTGTTCGAATCAGTGTATGACGTGCCGATCGGCGATATCCCGGTGGAGGTTGTCGGGCTGGATGACGGCAGTTCCACGCTTGTCATGCTCGATGAACATGGCAAGGGTTCGCATTTTTGCGCCGCTGGTGGGCGCTATCAGGTGCGGGTGCAGGGCGGCGTTTCTGCGCAGCAAGTGGACGCGCTGTTTGCCTCTTACGCAGGGCTGACGGCCGACCTGGAGCACTGGCTGCGCGAGCAGTGGAAGGATTTCAAACCCTATTGGCAGCAATCGACCGCCAGCGCGATTGGCAGCGGCGTGCTGGCGGGCAGTTGGGCGGCAATCCGCGATGTATGGGACAGCATCAAGCTGGTGCAGGCGATTCTTGAAGACCCGCTGAAATTTGCTGAGCAACTCGGCGCCGAGGCCGCCAGGTTGGCGCAGTTGGCCACCGATGCGCCCAAGGTCATGGAACAGGCCATGTTATTGGCCAGCGACGAGGCCGCGCTGTACCTGATCCTGCGCACCGCGATGCTCTGGCTGGACGCACTGCCACCCGGCGAAATCGCGGAAACGGCGGCAGGGTTTGTAGTGTCGCTGCTGATTGATCTGGTGATCGGCGCAGTACTGACCATCGCGTTGCCGGCGGCGGGCGTGGCTTATCTCGGCTTGCGGCTGGCCAAGTACGGCGCGCGGGTGCTGGATGCCGCTGTGGGTTTTGTCAGGAGCCTGCTCGGGATGCTGACCAAATTCATGCAGGCGGTGGACCGTTACAAGGCGGTGGCGGTTCGCGGAGTGGTTGGCGGGTTGAAGCAAGGCACGCTGCAGATGCGCTGGCGGGCGCGGCAAAACGCGGTGGTTAAGCAAAAAGAACACGTTGATGACGTGCCTGCTTCGGGCAAGAACCTTAATGGCGATGCGGCGGCTGCGGCCGACAGAACCGTTACCAACGGCTGCCCGGTGTCCATGGTCACCGGCGAGGAATTGCTGACCCTCACCGATGGCACGTTGGATGGGGTCTTGCCGTTTGAATGGACACGGCTGTATCGCACCAGCGCGGTGGAAGTGGATGGCGGGTTGGGGTTTGGCTGGAGTCATTCGCTGGCGCAGCGGCTTTCTGTTTCCGGTGATTCGGTGGTGTGGACGGATCATGAGAATCGCCGTACTGAGTTTGTGCTGCCCTCCGCTGCTCGACCGGCGATTACCAATAGCTTGGCTGAAGCGGCGATCTATTTGGGGGAATTGCCCGATGAACTGGTGCTGGCCCAGGCGTCGCGGTTCTACCACTTTCAAGAGGGTGTGCTGACCGCCATCAGCGATGCATATGACAACCGGTTGCGGGTTTTCCGCGATCGTTTGGGGCGGGTTGAGCGGCTGGACAATGGTGTAGGTCGCTCGCTGTTTCTGCGTTATGAGCTGGGCCGCATTGTGGCGGTGGACTATCAGGTTCATCGGGCCAAAGGGCATGAGCCGTTTGAATGGGTCACTGAGCAGAAAGTTGTTTCCTACGCCTATGACGAACTTGGCCGACTGGTCTCTGCGACCAATGCGGTGGGTGAAAGCGAGGTTTATCGCTACGACGAGCAGCACATCATTCTTGAGCGCGGGCTGGCCGGTGGGGCGAGTTTCTTTTGGGAATGGGAACGGGCTGGCAAGGCGGCGCGGTGTGTTCGGCATTGGGCCAGCTTTTCGCAGATGGATACGCGGTATGCCTGGGGTGACGACGGCCGTGTCACGGTGCATAACGCTGATGGTAGCCGGGAAGTGTATGTCCACGATGACCGTGCGCGACTGGTGCAGCGCATTGATCCGGACGGTGCTGAGCACTTCAAGTCTTATGACGACAAGGGCCGGCTGACGGTCGAGCAGGACCCGCTTGGGGCGGTGACGGCGTATCAGTACGACGACGCCGGACGCTTGGTGGCGCTGTTTCCGGGGGACGATGAGCCGACGTCCTACGAGCATGACAACGGTTTCGTGCGGGTTGTACGCCGTGGTGAGGCCGTTTGGAAGTATGAGCGTAACGATCAGGGCGACGTCATTCGCAAGACCGATCCTGACGGCAATATTACGGACTACAGCTACAACAAATATGGGCAGCTGACGGGGGTTTGGTTTCCCGATAACAGTTGCCATCGGCTGGTTTGGAATGAGCGTGGGCAGTTGCTTGAGGAGCTGCTGCCCAATGGGGGTATCAAGCGTTATCGCTATGACGACCTTGGTCGGCAGGTTGCCCGCGAGGATGAACAGGGAGCGCTGACCCAGTTTCAGTGGGACAGTGTGGGTCGGTTGATTCGTGTCGTATTGCCAGGCGGTGCAACACGCGAATACAGCTACAACGCCTACGGAAAAATCACCGCCGAACACGACGAACTTACCCACGTCACCCGCTACGAATACGCCGACGGCCTGCACCTGATCAGCCGCCGAATCAACGCCGATGGCACCCACGTCAAGTATCGCTACGACAATGCGCGCCTGCTGCTGACCTCGATCGAAAACGAGGCAGGCGAAACCTACCAACTCGATTACCACCCCAATGGCCTGATCCAGCAGGAAATCGGCTTTGACGGCCAGCGCACGGCTTACGTGTATGACCTCAACGGCAACCTGGCGGAAAAAACCGAACACGGCGACGACGGCAGTCAGCTCGTTACCCGTTACAAGCGAGACCACGCCGGGCGCCTCGTAAGAAAAACCCTGCCGGACGGCAATGTTGTCGACTATGCCTACGACCGCCAAGGCAACCTCCTAAGCGTCGACGACGGCCACTGGGCGCTGGCCTACGAGTACGATCCACAAAACCGCCTCACCGCCGAACACCAAGGCTGGGGCACCTTGCGCTACGGCTATGACGCCTGCGGCCAACTGCACAAACTGCGCCTGCCAGACAATAACCGCCTCACCTTCAACCACGACAAAGGCGGCCACCTTTCCACCGTCGAACTGAACGGCAAAACCCTCACCTCCCATCTGTTCAAGACCGGCCGCGAACACCAACGCCAGCAGGGCCAGCTCCTCAGCCACTACCACTACGACGACCAAAACCGCCTGCACACCCACGCCGTCAGCCAACAGCAACACACCCTTTACCAACGCCAATACGACTACGACAAAAGCGGCAACCTCGCCCGCCTGCTCGACACCCGCAAAGGCGAACACCACTACCACTACGACCCCCTCGCCCGCCTGACCCGCGCCGACCACTCGCAAGACGTGCAGGAACGCTTCGGCCACGACCCGGCTGGCAACCTGCTCATGCAAGACCGCCCCGGCCCGGACATCGTGGCGGGGAACCGGTTGATGATTCAGGGCGATCATCACTACGACTACGACGCCTTCGGCAATCTGATCCGACAGCGACGTGGCAAGGGTCATCAGCTCGTCACCGAGTACCGTTACGACTGCCAGCATCGGTTGATAGGGATCACACAGCCCAACGGGCAAACCGCCAGCTATCGCTATGACCCGTTTGGACGGCGGATCAGCAAAACGGTGGACGGAAAAACCACGGAGTTTTTCTGGCAAGGCGACAAGCTGGTAGCTGAACACCACGCGGACTGCCATCGCAGCTATATCTACGAGCCAGATAGTTTTCGCCCGTTGGTACTGCTGGAAGGCTTTGGCCCACAAGAAACAAAGCCCTTTCACTACCAACTCGACCACCTCGGCACGCCACAGGAACTGACAAACCCCGAAGGCGAAATCGTCTGGTCCGCGCACTACCGCGCCTACGGTGAAATCGCCCGCCTAGACGTCAGAAAAATCGACAATCCGCTGCGCTTCCAGGGCCAATATTTCGATGCGGAAAGCGGGCTGCACTACAACCGCCATCGCTACTACAATCCAGATATTGGTCGCTACCTGACGCCGGACCCGGTGAAGTTGGCGGGTGGGATTAATGCGTACCGGTATGTGCCCAACCCTACGGGGTGGGTGGATCCGCTGGGGCTAAATACTTGCCCTGGCGCAGGCAACTGTGATCCAGCTGTTGCAGCTAGCAGTCCACCCAAGTTCGCCAAAACAGACGAAGGAGATGTTGAACTACCCCAAACAGGGGGCGCACAACGGGCGGCCAAATACTCAGGCAACTGGAAAACGGCCGATCTAAATGAAAGTATCATCAAATTTGCGGGCTCAAACCCAGTTACTACAACGACGCACAAAGGTAAAAAAATATATAAAAACCCATCTGACGGCATTGAAATAGTAGAAGATTTAAGTGGTGGATACTTTAGAATACACGACCCTTCACTCCCGGGATCAAGACGCTATCTCAGTCTGGAAGGCATAGTACCAAACAACAAATTATCCCCTTCGGGAAAGCAAATGGGCAGAACACAGAGTGAATACAACGAAGCCACTCACTTCAACAAGAGTATAGAAAAGTGAAACTTATCTGCACGCCTTTGACTAAAGAAGCGATGATTCTATTAGACACTGACGATTGCCCAATCTCGTTATTGGCGAATTGCCCCCTGACCCATACAGAATATCAGCAGTTAATGGGATCAGGCGTTATCGACAAAATCAACAATTCGCTTGGAAAGATGATCGACGATTATGAAGACGAGAGCATCAACACCAATGAAGACCTCAAAAAATCACTATATATACTAGAAAATCATTCAATACCCGAAAACCAAGAGCTGGCAAGAAAAATAATCAAACTCAACAAACTGGCAATTGACAACAACACCGGACTGTATTTCTTCTTTTAAACCATCAAATGTATTGGCACAGGTAGTAACACAACCAAGCTGCAAACAGCGCCAGTAACAGCTTTATTTTTATGACGAACCCATTTTTATCGTAACTGCAAACGAGTACAGTGCTAAACAGACAGGGTTGATGCCGAATGTAAGAAAATCGAATCATTACCAAAACACTCACACGAAAACCGGCAATCTCTCACTCGGAAAAAACATGAAAATTGTAGTGATCGATACATTTTCCTATCTGAACGTATTGCACGTAAAATTCCATTCACCCTTCGGAGATGGCACTGCACTATGGAGCGATACTGCGCCAAAAATCGGTGAAATTATCGACGTTGAGTTTGATTTTGAGGAGGTTTTCTCATGGAATATAAACGTGAAGCCAACCGCTGAAAAATCTTCAAAAATCAAAATGGAGAACAGCCTCATCCAAATAACCGCCGAACTGGTCCAAGCTGACGAAGAAGGATGTGTAGCATTAAAGCTCGGTGATTCAATAATCCTAATTGAGTTGGACGGTCCCATACCTCAGAAATCAGGATTTGTTGAACTCAGCGCTACCGCAATTCGACTTTACCCAACACATATTTAGTCCACATAAGTCACACGCTCAAACCGGGGCCACACACCGCAGCCCCGATCCATTTTCAACTCATAACCGGCGCAGCCCCCACCTGCACCCCACGCCCACTCGCGGCCATCTCAAACAACCCCTCCACCCGCGCTTGCTCCACCGCGCTCGGCTTGATCACCAGCGCGCACACCACAAAAATCGCAGCATTCACCACCAGCCCCACAATCCCGCTGGTCAACGACCCAAGCGCTGGAATGTCATCCGGGTACAGCGTGGTCAGTACAATCGCCACCATAATCCCCGCCAACATGCCGGCAATCGCGCCCTGTTTGTTGCCACGTCGACTGAAAATGCCGAAGAACAGCGGTACGGCCAGTTGAATGATGCCTTGGTAGGAGATCTGCGCCAGTAATTGCAGGCGCGAATAATCAAAGGTCAGGTAGGCCAGCACCGAGGCGGCGACGATAAACACCACCATGCCGGCCTTGGCCAGTAAGGTGAGCTGGCGGTCGGTGCGTGGGGTGTTCCAGGTGGCCAGGTCGTTGGCGAACTGGGTGCCGCAGACTTGTACGCAGCCGTCGACGTGGCCGATGCTGGCGGCCAGTACGATGACGATGGCCAGCGCCAGCAGCCATGGCCCGCCAATGTCGAACAGCGAGAGGAACCAGCCTTGTTGCGGATGGGCCAGCACGTTGGGGTCCTGGCTGATGGCGGCAGCAAACAGCATGAGGATGCCGTAGAACCCGCCCACCAACAGCATGGTGTACAGCGTGCCCTTTTTTACCGAGCGCACGCCGCTGGCGGTGTAGATGCGCTGGAAGCTCATCGGCCAGCACATCGAGCCGATCACGCCGGTGAAGATCAGGCTGAACATGTACATCGGGCCATAACCGGTGCCGGCGGCGCCGGGAATTTGCAGCATTTTTTCCGGTAATTGCGAGAGGTTGGAAAACGCTGCCTGATCGCCGAACAGCAGGAACACGCAGACCCCGGCGCACACCACGTAGGCGATCAGGCCCTGGAACATGTCGGTCATGATCAACCCGCGCATGCCCATGCTCACGGTCCAGTATTGGCGGATCAGTACCACCGCCACGCCTGCAAACAAGCAGGTGGTGACGCCCCAACGGCCGAAGCTGGCGAACTGGAACAGCATCGCCAGGGCCTGGATGCCCATCACCACCCATGGAAACACCGAGATGATGCCGATAGTTGAGGCCACCCGTTTTACCGCCGGGCTGTCGAAGCGCATGCCCAGCAGGTCCGGCTGGGTGCGCAGGTTGAAGCGTTTGCCCCAGGTCCAGGCGCGGCTGGCCATCAGGTACATCGCGGTCACGCCCAGGGTCGCATAGACCATGCCGTAGAAACCCAGGGCGCCGCCCACGCTCAGGGCAAAAAACGCGGTAAAGGTCGAGCCCGGCCACCAGGAGTTGGTGTAGCACATGGCGATATACCACGGCCCGTAAGAGCGCCCGCCAACGGCGTAGTCGGAAAAACTGGTGCTTTCGCGGTTGGTGGCATAGAGCACGGCGATCATCCCGGCCAGGAACAGGCCGATCACACCGAAGGTAATGAACAAGTGGGCATCGCTGCTGGTGCTGATCATCACACGCCCTCCTCGTCAGGAATGTCACCGGCCTTGAGCTCGGCCAGATACAACCCCCACACCCCTAGCGCGGCGAGTACGGCAATGGCGATCCAATAGAAAATCGGCAGCGGGATGCCTACCACCAAGGCGCGGCTGCCACTCACGCTCAAGTAAAACGGCGGGAATAACGCCAGCATCAACAACAGGAAAAAGTAGGCGCCAAAGATCTGGTTTCTCAGGCGTGCGGGTGACGCGCTTGCGGGTTTCATGATGGAGGGTGCTCCTTGAATTTCTGGATCGGTTTGTTGTGTGATCAATCAAAAAATCAAGCAGTGAAACGTCAGCGCAAACCAGCGCCAAAGGAGCTACAGGGTGACGCGTCGTTATTGTGCTGGCGCAGGCTCAGGCCTGTCTTAGCCAGGTTTCCCATTGCGAATCATTGATCACGCTACGTGCGCGCATGTGCTTCCAGGCACCGTATTTGTAGAAGTCGAAATCCAACTGCGACACCGCGTGCTGGACCATCGCCCAGGTCGACCATTTGATGTCGGCCAGGGCCTTGTGCAACTTGATCCGCGCCAGCCGTTGCGGGGTGACCTGGCCGAAATAATCTTCGATCAGCGCCAGTTCCATTTCGTCGGTGAAGAACATCTCGCCAAACCACAGCGCCAGCTCGTAATGACGGTCGTTATTGGAGGCGTACTCAAAGTCCACCAGGCGAATCTGGCGGCGGTCATTGAGCATGAAATTACCCGCCAGCGTGTCGTTCATGCACGGCGCCAAGTCGATGCCCGACGCTTGCAACGCGCCACGCGCCCGGTCACATTGGCGACGCAGCCAGGCATCATCGCTGGGCGTGCAGCCCTGCAGTTCTTCGACCTGGCGCTGATGCTCGGCAATCATGTCGAACACGGTTTTGGTCTGGCACAGCGGCGACTGGTCGTTGAACGCTTTCAGCGCATGCAGGGCGTTATGGCGCACATCGCGGTCGAGAAAGTCCTGATTCGAAGAGGCTCGCCAGCCTTCCATAAACTCGAAAACTTCAACGCCAAACTCTTCGAGGAAGGCAAACACCGGCGCACCATAGCCGGTTTGCGCGGCCTTGACGCTGGCGTCATGGGCGGTGCGTCGGTCGATAAACATCTCGGTGCCGGCGCCGGGCACTTTGAAGAAGTAGGCGGTGTTGAGCCCGCTGACCTCGACCCGCCAGTTGCTGTTGGAGATCCCGCCGCTGACCGGCTCGTAACGAATGCCCGAACCACTCCAATCGCGCACGCCGCGCACTGCCGCCTCCAATTGGCATTCTTGAGGCGTACAGGCCTCACCCATTGCTTTCATGCCTGCCCCTCCTGTACCTGCCGTAACCAACTTTCAAATCGCGGGTCTTGCAAGCTCTGCCGGCAGCGCAGCAAGGTCCACTGCCCCACCTTGGAGAACTCCAGGGGCCGCGTTGAGGTCGCGCCGACCCACAAGCCCCACAGCGTCCAGTACCAATCATTGATCAGCGCATAGAGGCGGCAGCGGGCGTAATCGCACTCGCGACACTCACCGGCCCAGGCCTTGATGCCGTCACGCCACTGGCTTTCAAAGGCATACAACTCGTTTAGGCTGACGGCCACGTCGTACCACGGGTCAAAGCAACCAGCGTAGTCGAAGTCGATCAATTGCAACGCGCCGCCGGGGCCGATCATCACATTGCTCGCCAGCCCGTCGCCGTGCAAGGGCACGCAGGTGCCAGGGCTCAATTGCAGCGCGGTCCAGGCCAGATCGATGCAGGTTTCAATCCACCCATGATCAGCGGGCAGGCCCACGCCGTCACGGCTGCACAGCTCACGCAGGTGCTGGATATCCTGCAACGGCGAACGGTTGAAGCCTGGTGAGGTGCCGACGTGCAACTGCCGCTTCAAGGCCCACAGCGCTTGCAGGCGCTGGGGTTGCAGTAACTCATCGAGCCGCGCCCAACGCCACTCGTGGGCCGGCAAGGCATCCAGCAGCAGCACGCCGGCGGCCACATCCACCAGGCGCACGCCAGGGGTCACGTCACAGTCAGCCGCCAGTTGGGTGGCGCGGCCGGTGCGCTCGATGTAGATCAGCGCACGCATATCGTCGTGCAGCACTTTGGCGTAGCACTGGCCCCAGGGCGCCGTGAGGTGAAAGCCGGTCCACTCGGTGGCCAGGCGTATCGGCGAGGCGATACCGGCAGTGCCGTCCGAGACCTCGACATGGGCAGACAGGCCGGCGGACTCCAGGGCGCCCATCAGGCGCGACAGTGCGTAGGAACAGTTGGACATGGCGTCCCTCACCGGTAAGCGTTGGGGGAAGTACAGGCGCAATGCAGCAGCGCGGTCAGCATCTGCAGGCCGGTGCGCATGTCGCGGTCATGGGTGAGTTCCGCCTCGTTATGGGACACGCCGTTGCTGCTCGGAATGAACAACAGGCATGCCGGGTAATGTCGGCCGAGGCTGATGGCGTCGTGGCCGGAAACCGTGACAGTGTTGCCGACCGCCAGCCCCAGTTGTTGACCGACGCCGTAGGCCAATTCGGCAAAACCATGGTGTAACGCGATGGGCGCACGCAGGGCGCGGCTTTCGACTTCGTATGTGGTGGCGGTCGATGCAGCGACGGCCTTGAGGCTGGCATCCAGCCGATAACCGGCAACCGCCAGCAATGCCGTGTCCGGCGAGCGGTACTCCACATGCAAGGTGACGCGCGAGGGCACCACGTTCGGCGAGTTGGGGTAAATTTCCAGGCGCCCTACCGAGCTGTGAAACTGCAGCCCGTGCACGTCCGCTTCGGCGCGCACGGTGGTTATCGCATGCGCTGCCGCGAGCAAGGCATCTTTGCGGGCGGCCATCGGGGTTGGACCGGTGTGGTTCTGTTCGCCGTCGAAACGGATACGCTGCTTGAGCGCCGCCCAGGTTTCACGCACTACGCCGATGTCCAGGCCTTGGCTTTCCAGACCGTCGCTTTGTTCAACGTGGATTTCCACATAACCGGCCACATCCAGTTCAACCAGGCGGTCCCCCAGATAGCCGATCGCTTGCAGCGCATCCTTGAGGCGAATGCCGTCGCCATCGCGGCATTCCCAGGCTTCGTGCAGGGCCAGGTCGCCGGTAAACACGCTGCTGCCGATCAGGCTGGGTTGAAAGCGCGCGCCTTCTTCGTTGGTCCAGTTCACCACCGCCAGGTTGCACGCCGGGGTTTCGCCGCGCTCGTGCAGTTGTCGCGCCAGGCTGGCGATGGCGACTGCGCCAGCCAACACCCCATAGATACCGTCGAAACGCCCCGCGCTGGGCTGGCTGTCCAAGTGCGAGCCGCACAGCACATAGGGGGCGTCCGGGTTGAAGGTGATCAGCCCGAACAGATTGCCGATGGCGTCTACGCGCACGTCGAAACCGCGCTCACGCAGCCACGCGCTGAACAGGTCGCGCACCGCACCGTCTTCGGCCGATGCGGCCAGGCGGTGCAAACCACCTGCCGGTGTCGCACCGATGGCTGAGCTGTCGCGAAACAGCGTCTCGAAGGCCTCGACGTCCGCCTCACTGGGAGACAGCCACTCAGGGGTAAAGGATGTCGACATGGGCGTGCTCCAGGCAGGTCGCAAACTCCGCGGACGGAGGGCGATTGGTGACCAAAGTGGTGATGGCGCTGAACGGCAGTGTGTTGATGAACGTGCGATGGCCGAACTTGGCGTCGTCCGCGAGGATGACGCTGCGCAGGCAGTGTTGGGTCAGGGTGCGGCGCAGCAGCGCCTCGGGCTCCTGGTAGTCCATGAAGCCCAGCTGCAAGTCCACCGCGCCGATGCCCATGAAGGCGATGTCGTAGTGAAACTGCCGGACGAATTCCAGGGTGTGTGCGCCGATCAGCGCATTGTCATTACGGCGCACATCGCCGGGCACCACCAGCACCTGGTTGCTGCTTTGCTGGGTGATCAACTGCGCGATGTCCAGCGAGTTGGTGATGATCCGCAACTGGCTGAAACCAATCAATTGCTGGGCCAGGGCCAGGGTCGAGGTGCCGGTATCGAGAAACAGCACCATGCCCTCGCTGACCAGTTTGGCACCACAGACTGCCATGCGGGTCTTGGCCTGGGCCTTGATGCGGGTGCGCACTTGCAGCGGTTGTTCTTCGTTCAGCCTGGGCAAGATCGCGCCGCCATGGATGCGACGCAACTTGCCGGCCTCCTCCAGGTATTTGAAGTCGCGGCGAATGGTTTCTTCGCTGACGAACAGCGCTTGCGCCAGGTCCGACGCCTTGACGCGCTGATGTTGGGTGAGCATGAGCATGATTTCGTCGAGACGCGGCTGATTGAGCATAAAGGATGCATTCCAAGGCAAATTCGAGCCGTCAGTATCGCGCGCTTTGCGCCCACCACGGTACGCGGCATGCACCGGTCCGGCGGGGGGCAAAGGACGACTGACGGCGATTGATCGGGTCACGTTTACCTCTCACTCATCGGGGTGTGAAAGGGCAGAAACACTACAAAAGGATCTGTCCAGGGCAGGCCTCTAACGAGCCGGCTCCACGGGGCAATCAGGCACTACAACAACAGCGGCGGCAGGTGCTGGTCCCAAGGCGCAATGGCTTCTACTGCGGCGCAGAACTGCAACACCTGGGCGTCGGCAAAGCGCGGGCCGACCACTTGCAAACCAATCGGCAAGCCGCTCGGGCTGAAGCCGCAAGGCAGGCTCGCAGCGGGGTTGCCGGTGATATTGAACGGGTAGGTAAAGGGCGTCCAACGTGCCCAGGGCACCGCGCCGTCCGCGCCCGGCCAGCCTTCGGGCGCGACCTGGTCGGCGGCGAACGGCAGGGTTGGCAGGGTGGGCAGCAGCAACACGTCATAGTCGTTGAACAGCGCGTGCACCTGGTTGGCAAAGTGCGCCCGTTGTTGCACGGCCTTGAGGTAGTCACCGAGGTCGTAATCGCCCGCGCGCTGGATCAGCGCGGCAAAGCCTGGGTCCAGTTGGTCGAGGCGATCCGCCAGGGCTTTGCCGTAGGCAATGCCGCGTCCGCCGACCCACAAGGTTTCGAATGTGGCGAGTGGGTCCTGCCAGTCCAGCGTCAAGGTGGTCACGGTGACCGGCAAGCGTTCCGCCAGGTTGTACACGGCGGCTTCGACGCTAGCGGCAATGATCGGGTCGACCGGGGTGTTGAACAATGTCGGGCAATACGCCACCCGCAGCGGCCCCAGTGGCTGGTCGCAGCGCGCAAGGCAGGATTCGGTCAATGCGGGCAAGGCCTGATGATCCAACGGATCCGGCCCGGAAAGGATGTCGAACAACAAAGCGCTGTCGCGCACCGTGCGCGTGATCGGCCCGGCATGGCTGAGCATTTCGGTGGCCGACCAAGGCCAGGTCGGAATGCGGCCCAGTGAACCTTTCATGGCAAACGCCCCGCAGAACGCGGCCGGAATGCGCACCGACCCACCGCCATCGGAACCCAGCGTGCCCGGCACCAAACGGGCCGCCACGGCAATCGCCGAGCCGGAGCTGGAACCACCGCTGGTGAGCTGTGGGTTCCAGGGATTGCGCCCGTTGCCGAACACACGCGAGGTACTGGCGCCGGTCCAGCCGAATTCAGTGGTGGCGGTTTTGCCGAGGATGATTGCACCGGCGTCCTTGAGGCGGCGAATGATCGGCGCATCCTGGCTGGGCACATGCTCAAGGCCGGTCAACGAGCCTCGGGTGGTGCGCAGGCCGGCGGTGGAAAACAGGTCTTTGATCCCAAAGGGCACGCCATGCAGCGGGCCACGCAACTGCCCTGCCCTGGCCTCTTCGGTCAGCACTTGCGCTTGCGCCAATGCCGAGTCGGCGTACACGTCGCCAAACGCATTGAGTGTGGGATTGTGGGTTTCGATTGCGTGCAGGCTTTGCTCGACCAGGTGTACCGCAGACAGCGTGCCCGCGCGAATGGCCTCGGCAGCGTCGATCACAGTGGGCATCAAGAGGTCTGTGTTCATTGAGTATCCTGGGCCGTCTGCACATGAGTCCGGTGGGTACGTCAATAAACGCTCGCGCCTGGGGGCGTGTCAAGTGGGTTTTGTTGGCTATGTGGTTTTTGTGTGCTTTGTTATCAGTTCCACGCCACGATCAATAAACCCGCGCCCAATACCAGGCACAAGGGTGAATAAAAATAGGTGTCCAAACGGGCAAATCGTGACCCGCTCACTTTCTTGAAAAAACCCACCAGTTCCGAATCGCCAATCGCCCTGGCGAACATCACCAAGGCAATCGCACTGATGCCCCATTGCAGCGCGCCGTGGGACACCGGCGAAAAGTACAACCCGGCCCGCAGGCACACCAGCAAGGCAATCGCCACCAAGCCCATCGCCACCAGAAACGTGCCCAGTGCCGACGGTTTGAACGCCGGCCGTGGCCCCTGGGCGAACTCGCCGGGCAATTCGGGGATGGCGGCCAGGCTGCCGAGCTTGCCGCCGGCGGCCCAGTACAGATGCACCATGCTGATGCAGGTAAAAATCGCGACGATCCAGCGTGCGACGAAAAAGCTCATGGCAGGCGCTCCCTTAAATGTGCGAATGAGGATAGTCGGCCTGAGATTTTTTGTAGGCATTTCGTCGGCGGCTGATGGTAAAGTGCCGCCCCATGAAAATCGCCCGTGCCGACCGCTCACTCATTGCCTGGATGCTGTATTGCTGCGTCCTGTTCAATGTGTTCGCGTGCAGTATTGGACATGGGCAGATGCTGGGCATGCAGCTCAACGGCATCGGCGGCCAGTTTTGTACGGTAGACCCGCGCACCCAGGCGCCGGCACAGAACAACTCCACCGACGAGAACCTGCCGACGCTGTCCAAGGCGTTCGGTTGCCCGTTGTGTTCGACCGGCGGCATGGGCCCGGCACTCAGTTCCAGCCTCAATGTGGCGGTGTTGCCCCAACCGCACGCGCCGCCGCCAGCGGTGGTGCTTGCCGCTGATATTCCTGCCCGCTTCACCTGGCCCACGGCCAACCCGCGTGCGCCTCCCGTTTTCGCCTGATCCCTGCGCTTTCTGATCTGCATCGACCACCGCTCCCTTTAGGACTGCGGAGGACTGTGCGTTGTTTTCAAGCCAAGATTTTCAGGATTCAACCATGAAACATTTACCCTTGTTGGCGGGCCTGTTCGGCTGCCTGCCTGTCTGTGGCTGGGCGCTCGAGCTGGCCCCCACCACCATTGATGGCGAACAAACCAGCGAACCGGGCCTGGCCCTGGACCAATCCAGCGGCACGGCGTCACGCCTGGGTTTAAGCGTGCGCGAAACCCCGGCGTCGGTGGCCATTGCCAACCGCAACGACATTGAGCGCCATGGCGCAAAAACCTTCCGCGATGCGGCCAACACCTTGCCCGGCGTCAACGCCAGTGCGCCGCCGGGGTTTGGCGGGTTTGTGTCCTATCGTGGTTTTACCAGCAGCCAGATCACCCAGATGTTCAACGGCATCAACGTCGCCACCGGCCTGGCGCGGCCGGTGGATGCGTGGATCTATGACCGGGTTGAGCTGGTCGGCGGCCCCTCCTCCCTGATCAACGGCGCCGGCTCAGTGGGTGGCTCGCTGAACTACGTGACCAAGCTTGCCACACGCGAGGAACAAGCCGCCGAAGGCCAGCTCACCTATGGCAGCTACGACACTGCCGGCATGGCCTTTGGCCTCAACCATGCCCTGACCGAACCCGGCGCCGAGGTGCAGCACTACGCGCGCCTGGATGTCAGCCGCAACACCAACCACAGTTACATCGACCGCGACCAGCGCGATGCCTGGAGCCTGGCGTTCTCCTTGCTCAGTGACCTCACCCCCAACCTGTCCCACACCCTGGCCCTGGAATACCAGGATGAACATGAGGACAGCCCGTACTGGGGCACGCCGGTGCTCAATCCCAAGGCGGGTGAGTTGAAAGTCGACAAGCACAACCGCTTCAACAACTACAACGTCGCCGATGGTCGTTACGAGCAACGCACGATCTGGATGCGTTCGATCATCGACTACCGGATCAACGACAGCACCACACTGAAAAACACCCTGTATCACCTGGACAGCCAGCGTGACTACCGCAACCTGGAAACCTACCAGTACAACGCCGACAACAGCGCGGTGAACCGCTCGACCGCCTACCAGGTACGCCATCAGGGCGAACAGCACGGCAACCAGTTCGAGCTGCGCCATGACGACAGCGTGTTCGGCCTGTCAACCACCTGGTCCGGCGGCTTCGAGTACAAGGTCAACAGCACCACCAACAACCCGCTGAATGTGCCAGGTAACAGCACGGTGGACCCGAACGCCTACAACCCCGGGCACTTCTACGATATTCCGGGCACCAAGCCAGGTTTTATCAAAGACAAGACCAACGAGGTCACCACCAAAGCCTTGTTTGTGGAAAACCGCTTGGGCCTCACTGATAAACTCTCGCTGCTCACAGGACTGCGTTACGACGCCATCGACCTGGATGTGACTAACCATCGCGTGATCACCGCCACCAACCCACGCCACTTCAAGCGCAGTTGGGAGCCGGTCACCGGCCGCGTAGGCCTGACGTATCAGTTCATCCCATCGGCCAATGTGTATGTGCAATACAGCACCGCAGCGGAGCAACCTTCCACCACCACTCAAGTGTTCGACGTGTCGACCGGCAAACAGTGGGAAGTCGGCAGCAAGTTCGACTACCTCGACGGTCGCGGTTCGGCCACCGTCGCCGCCTACAGGATCGAGCGCAAGGACTTTGCCGTCACCGACCCGCTGGACCCGAACAACAGCATTCCGGTGGGTGCGCAGACCTCCAAGGGCATCGAGTTGGCCAGTTCGTTACGCATCACGCCACGGCTGCTGGCCGAAGGCAACTTTGCCTGGGTGGACGCCGAGTACGATGACTTCAACGAGAAAATCGCCAGCGGCGCAGTGGTATCGCGCAAGGGCAATACGCCCACCAACGTGCCCAAGCGCGTGGGCAACGTATGGCTGACGTATGACGTTGCCGAGGACTGGCAAGGCGGTGTGGATGCGCGGTATGTGGCCCAGGTGTATGCCGATAATGCCAATACCCAGACGGTCCCGGCCTACACGCTATTCGGCACGTTCCTGCGTTACAAAGTGGATTCACATACCTCGGTGACCGGGCGGGTACGTAACCTGACTAATGAGGTGTATGCAGAGTTTGCGCATGTGTCGCCGGCTTACTATTTGGGCGCGCCACGGACGTTTGAGTTGGCGGTACAAACCCGATTCTAAACCTGGAATAGAGAACCAAATGTGGGAGCCGGGCTTGCCCGCGATGGCGGTGTGTCAGTCCTGTATAAGTTGACTGTCACGCCGCCATCGCGGGCAAGCCCGGCTCCCACATTGGAGGTTACTTCAGGCTCGCCTCAACCTTCTGCGCCACCTGCGGCGTCAACCACGCCTTCCACACTTCAGGATGCTCCTTGAGGAACACTTGCGCCACTTCACGCGGCGCCGTGTGATTTTCGCTCATCGCCGCCAAGGCTTTATTCAATGGTTCAATCGGAAACTGCACCTTGGTAAAGAACTCGGCAATCTGCGGTTGCGCTTGCTGGAACGGTGTCGACACACCAATGCTCAGCTTGGACGCCAACGAGCGCGTCGGCCGTGGGTTGGGGTTGTCTGCATCGGTCAGGGTCTTCCAGGCATCGGCGTCAAATGGCGGTTCTTCCAGCTGGATCAGCTTGTAACGGCCCATCAAGGGCGTTGGCGACCAGTAGTAGAACAGCACCGGCTTGCCACGACGGATCGACGACGCGATCTCCGCATCCAGCGCCGCACCCGAGCCGCTGCGAAAGTTCACATAGCTGTCGTTCAGGCCATACGCCTTGAGCTTCTGCGCGTTGACCACTTCCGAGGTCCAGCCGATCGGGCTGTTAAGAAAACGCCCCTTGCCGGGCGACTCCGGGTCTTTGAACACGTCCTTGTAACGCGCCAGGTCCTGCACGGTCTTGAGGTCCGGCGCCAGCGGCTTGAGGCCTTTGGCCGGGTCGCCCTTGACCACGTATTCCGGCACCCACCAACCTTCGGTGGCGCCTTTGACCGTATCGCCCAGGCCGATGACTTTGCCTTCGGCTTCGGCCTTGATCCACACCGGGCTGCGGCCGGCCCATTCTTCGCCGATCACCTGGATATCGTTTTTCGCCAGGGCGGTTTCCAGCGTAATGGTGGTACCGGGCAACGTATCAGTGGGCAGGTCATAGCCCTTTTCGACAATAAAGCGCAGCACTTCGGTGATCAGGCTACCGCTTTCCCAGTTCAGGTCGGCAAAGTGCACCGGCGTTTGCGCAGCCGATACCGGCAACGACAGACTCATGGTCGTCAACGCCGCAGCCGCAGCCGCAACCACCAGGGTTCTCAATCCTTTCATGCCTTTGCACCTCGCATTTTCACAGCCATAGCGGGCGGCTTTGCTGCGGATGCGCGAAGCCTCTGAATAGTTAAGTCAACTCAACTGTAGTAGAGGTTCCGGAGGAGCAAGAATACACGTGGCGTTTAGCAGTTACTCACTGGCCTTGAACGTCACCAGTTCACCCTTGCGCCACTTGGCGGCCTTGCCGGTCACGGCCTTGAGGGTTTTGGTCAAGCCTTCCTGCAATTGTTCATTGGCGGCAAACACCAGCATCACGCTGTGGCCTTCCTTGAACACGATGCCCTGGCCTTCGGTCGACGAAACAAAGGCGTAATCGCCCAAGCCATACACCGTCAACTTGATGTCGCGAAACTTCAGTTCGAACTTGCCGCCTTCACGGCTCGGCAACACGGCGGCACGAAAATGGTCGCCGACCTTGAGTTCCAGGCGCGGTTTGTCATCCACGACCAGCGCCGATTCAGTATCGATCTCGGCGATGTAAATGCCTTCCGGCGTCTGTTCAGTGATGTAAACGAAACGGGATTGAAACTGCTTGACCAACTTTGCGCGCAAATCACCCAGCACGAATAACGCGTGCATATCCAGATTACTGACTGCCAAGGAAACGCCCCCACATCAAAAAAGGCGCTGACCGCCAGAGCGGACAGCACAAAAAAACGGCCGTTACGGCTCGATCACACATTCGTAAAAAAACTGAAGAAACCTGCTGCCACGCCATAAGACTAGTACACAGATGCACGATGGACCTTATGCAAGGTCATCAGGCGACACAGCAAATCACAGGTTCAGCAGCCCGAGAACTCGGACCGACCCACTTCAGAGAATAACCCGGTTAAAAACGCGATTTCCGACAGCCTACACATTACATAACACCCGGAATGGAACCAGGCATCGGCTGCCGACGACAATACTAAAACAGCAACCCGGTTCAAAACCACTCGAAACGCTGCTGGTAAGTCCACAAGGTCGATCGACAGGAGCTGAGCATGCAACCACGTCAACACGCCGTTATGTCATCGCGCACTCGTTCATCATGTCCAGACGAGCGCCAATACTACTGCTTACATAACCCCAACGGGTACTCCAATTACGTTCTTTACCAAGTGGTACCGGCCGGACGCAATTTCTTTCATATCCTTGAAGTGACCAGCGGCAGGATCAAAGGCTTTCGCAGCACGCATTCCAAGGCTTGCGAATTGGCCCAACAACTTGAAGCCAACCTGCAAGCGGTTCACGCTGCGATCGTTTCGTCACCCGCCTGACTTTACTGCGCCGTCGCCCGTCAACAACTGCCATACTGGCCCGTCCATTGAAGTTTGCCCCTTGCGTGTCGGCGTTCATCAGTGCAGTGACCTTGATGCAGTTAACTTGAAGGGAAGGCTATACGTGACGGAATTTGATATTGGCGAATTTTTCATCCATGGCGATGCGCGAGAAGTAGATGGCGAGTTTCAAGCGGTGATCATCATGCGGGCTAAACCACCGCTGACCACGGTCACCACGCATCAGGTAGAAAAAGATCGTTGGTTCAAAACCGTCGACGCTGCGGCCATTGCCGGCAAAGATGCCGCCAGGGCGCTGAAATCCGCGGTGGATTCAGGTGCACTCAATTCCTGACCTGTGCAAATCCTGAACTCTGTCGCGTCCCCGGCCTCACATGCACAACATCCCTCACCTTGCATGGAGAACCCACCATGGACGCGCCAATCCCAACGCTTGAAACCCTGTTTGATCAACTCGGTCTGGATTCAACACCTGAAGCCATCGATGCTTTTATCGTCGCGCATCCGCTACCTGAAGACGTGAAGCTGATCGACGCACCCTTCTGGTCTGCGCAACAAGCGGCGTTTCTTAAAGAAGAACTGCGCGAAGACGCCGAATGGGCAATACCGGTGGATGAGCTGAACCAGCGCCTGCACCCGTCTAAATAACACGCCTCAATGCAGGCTGTCTGATTGTTCCAGGTGCATCAGTGCCTGCCAGGCGGCTCTGCACTCCTCGGCTTCACTGCGGCTGGCGAATGCCGTACCGCGTTGCTCGCCATTGAGCAACACCACCCAACAGGCTTTCTGGCCCAGCGCACGCAGGGTTTCGGGAACACCACTGCCGATCATCACGGCGACATCGACCTTGTTTTGCATGGAGCTTCTCCGCCACATTAGTTAGCTACCTAACAATGTTGGCCATGCTACGGTTTTATTCCACGTGGAAAAAGCTATCTCCGGAATAGCTCCATTGCATAAACAGTAACAATCCTAACGCCCAGCCTTGGCCCCTTCCGGTTTATAGCCCAGGCGCAAGCCACCCCAATGCCGCCCCTTAACCATGATCGGCACCGACAAATCGTGCATCAGTTCGCCAGTATCGCGGGTATAGGTCTGCAACAGCACTGCCTGTTGATGGCTGCCACAACGAATGCCGGTACGGTCGTCGAACTTGCGTTTGGTACGGTTCTGCACGGCGTCAACCTGTGCATCGCCGGTCAGGGCGTGGGAGAACGCCTTGTTGTGTGTGGGCACATAGCCCTGCGGTGTGCAGGCAATCGCGAACACCAGCCCCTCATGGCGCGGCAGCAATGCCTCCTGGATCGTCGGCAGCACTTGGTCGGTGTAGCCATCAAAGCGCGTGTGGTATTTGCTCGGCCGGGTGTTGGGGATCGGCGTGTAGCTGCGGTCGAACAAGTCTTCCAGGCTGATGCGGTTTTGCACGATGTCAGCCTCGAACTGCTCACCAATACGGCTCGCCCCTTCGCGAGCCAGGTCGTAGATGCGCTGGTGATAGTCATCCAGCCCGACTTCAGCCAGGCGCTCACTGATGGTTTCAGCCTGTCCTTCCATTTGCACAGCGACCTCGGCCAGTTGCCGCGTCTGCTGGTCGCTCACCGTTAAATCGCTGCGCATCTGCTCTACCGCGTGGAACAGGCTGTCGAGTTGCGCGCGGTTGGTGTCGGTGCCTTGGGCGATCTCGTTGACCTGCCCTTCTACGTCGGCTGCCAGGCTGGCGATATTTTCCAGTTGCTCACCCGCCTGCTCCACCTGCTCGACGCCGATGTGCAAGTCGGCAGACAGTTGGCGAATCTGTTCCACCACCTGGGCGGTGCGTTGTTGAATATCGGCGACCATCACGCCGACCTCATCCGTCGCCGTGGCCGTACGCCCGGCCAGGCCACGCACTTCATCGGCCACTACGGCAAAGCCGCGCCCGTGCTCGCCCGCGCGCGCCGCTTCAATGGCGGCGTTCAGCGCGAGCAGGTTGGTCTGGCTGGCAATGGACTGGATCACCAGGGTCACGCGCTGAATCTCTTCACTGCGCTGGCTCAGCGCCTCGATCAACTCTCGGCTGGCATTGGCGCGCAGGCGCAGTTGGTGCATGCGAGTGATCGATTGAGCCAACACTTCGCGCCCTTCAGTACTGCGCTGGTGCGCCTGGCTGGCCGCGCCCAAGGCCTGCCGGCTGAGTTGAGAGGTGACTTGCTCGGTGCCGATCATCACTTCGGCGCTGCTGACAATTTGCTTGGCGGCGCCTAATTGCGATTGCACGCGCGCGGCCAGTTGCTTGACCGAATAGGCCACGCCGGCAGCGGAAAGTGCGTTATGACTGGTGGTGTAGGAAAGATCGCGAGTCAGCTCACCCAGCGTATCAATCGCCTGGGCAGGCGCTACACGCGG
Organism: Pseudomonas sp. OE 28.3; assembly: GCF_014268205.2. Taxonomy (NCBI): domain Bacteria; kingdom Pseudomonadati; phylum Pseudomonadota; class Gammaproteobacteria; order Pseudomonadales; family Pseudomonadaceae; genus Pseudomonas; species Pseudomonas sp. OE 28.3. The sequence continues at coordinate 2,935,500 of NZ_CP077082.1, read as the reverse complement.
CACTCGGGCTTTGAGCGCAGGCAGCCAGATCACCAGCAAGGCCAGTGGCAGGCACAGGTACAGCGGCAAGCCGGCAAACGACAGGCCCAGCAGGACCAGCACCAGCGCGGTGCTCTGCATAAGCGGCGTCAGCCAGCCAGGCAGCACGCGCACCACCGTTTGCGGTGGCGCTGCTGCGCCCATCAGAGATCCGTCTCCAGCCATCGTCGTTACCCCTCTGTTTGTCGTTATTGTTGCTGCATTAAACGCCACTATTGGGCCATTATCCATGGGCCTTTCGTGGGGTGCTTGCAGCAGATCAATAGACAGGGACGTAACCGGTGTTTCTTCGGGCATCACAGCTGCGATGCCCGACTTCAGCGCATCAGGCCTGGCGCTGGTGCTTGTCGATCTGCTCGTGACGCTCTTGCGCTTCGATACAGTATTTGGTGGTCGGGCTGATCAGCAGGCGCTTGAGGCCGATAGGCTCGCCGCTGTCATCGCACCAGCCAAAAGAATCTTCCTTGATGCGTTCCAGGGCACGCTCAAGCTGCGGCAGCATGCGCTGGTCGCGGTCGATGGCGTTTACCAGCCAGGTGCGCTCTTCTTCCACAGAGGCAGCGTCAGCCGGGTCTGCCGGGGTGTCCAGGCTTTCGATGGCGATGCGGTTCTGCTCAATGCGCTCGTGGTGTTCCACTTTCATGTCTTGCAGCAACTTCTCGAAAAAAGCGTGCTGTTCGGCATTCATGTAGTCATCCGCCGGCATGGCCAGCAACTTTTCCTTTGTCATTGATTTCTCTATAAAAAATACGTGCATTAAGGCGAATAAGGGAGCGTTCCGGCAGACCTTCGCAGGCCTCGGAAGGGCGCCGTCCATTTCAAGCGCCACCCGGCACTCAATTTACGAGGGGCGGCAGTCTAAGGCCGACTGGAAGGCTCAGCAACTGAAAAGACAGGCATTTTTTCCCAATTAACCCCCAAAGGCACCAGGACGGGCTTGGCGAACGGTCATCGGAGTGCGTTTATAGCAAGAAATTCAGTGCTGTGGAGCTATATAGAAGACAAACGGTTAGAACGGTCTGATAAAGACTCGCTGTGGGAGCTGGCTTGCTGTGGCGAGGGAGCTTGCTCCCGTTCGACAGCGCGGCTGGAGCAGGCTTTTTAGGGGCGCTTCGCACCCCAGCGCAAGCAAGCTTGCTCGCCACAACAAGCCAGCTCCCACATTGGATAGGTGTTGCCCGTTAATCGGTATCAGCGCTTGAGCTTGCGCTTGTTGCGATACTGGTCGATCACCACCGCAATCACAATGATCAGCCCCTTGATGATGTCCTGGATATACGCATCCACACCCACAAAGGTAAACCCGCTGGCCATCACGCCGAGAATCAGCGCACCGATCACGGTGCCGGTGATGCGCCCTACTCCGCCCGCCAGGCTGGTGCCGCCGATCACCGCCGCCGCAATCGCATCCAGCTCATAAGACATGCCCATGCCGGCCTGGCCGGTGGCGGCACGCGCCGAGGCCACCACACCGGCCAGGCCCGCCAGCAGACCGGCGATGCTGTAGACGATGATCAGGTGACGCTTGACGTTGATGCCCGAGGTGCGCGCCGCCTGCATGTTGCCGCCGATGGCGTAGGTGTACTTGCCGTACTTGGTGTAGCGCAGGGCGATATGGAAGATCACCGCCACCACCAGGAAGATAATCACCGGCATCGCACCATGGCCGATGGCTGTGTACGAATCCGAGAGCATGCTCACCGGTTGGCCTTCGGTGTAGTAGCGCGCCAGGCCACGGGCCGAGACCATCATGCCCAGGGTCGCAATAAACGGCGGAATGCCGGTCACCGCAATGATACTGCCGTTGATTGCCCCCGCCAGCAGCCCGACACCCAGGCCCATGGCAACCGGAATCCACACCGGCAAGTCGGTCAGGCTGGGAAACACCGCCCGGGAAAAGTCCGAGGTTTGCGCCAAACTGGCGGCAATCATCGCCGATAACGCCAACACCGAGCCTGAAGACAGATCGATACCCGTGGTGATGATCACCTGCGTCACGCCAATCGCCAGCAGGCCGATGATCGACACTTGCAGAATCATCAGCACCAGGCGCTGGGAGTTCATCAGGAAGCTCTGGTCGCGCACGATCCAGCCGAATAGCTCAAACACCAGGCCGATGCCGATCAACACCAGGAAGATACTCAGCTCGGTGGGTAAACGCCGACGGTGCTTGACCGGTGCCGTGGCAGGCTTGTTGTCTGTTATTGCGTTCATAGCCAATTACCTTCTTATTCTGTGCGGTTCGTCAGTGGACTACGGTCATACCGGAAGCCAGCTGCATGACTTTTTCCTGGGTCGCGTCGGCGCGATCCAGGGTGCCCATCAGTTCGCCTTCATGCATCACCATCACCCTGTCGCTCATGCCCAGCACTTCCGGCAGTTCGGAGGAAATCATGATCACCGCCATGCCTTCGCTGGCGAGGAAGGAAATCAAGCGATAGATCTCGGCCTTGGCCCCAACGTCAATGCCACGGGTCGGCTCATCGAGGATCAGCAAGCGCGGGTTGGTCATCAACCAGCGCGCCAACAGGGCTTTTTGCTGGTTGCCGCCGGACAGAGTGTCGATGCACTGCTCCAGTGACGGGGTTTTCACCCGCAGCTTCTTGCACATGTCTTCGCACAGCACGCGCAGGGCTTTTTGCTGGATAAAGCCGTTACCCGAGTAATGCGGCAGCACCGCCATCTCCATGTTCTCCAGCACCGACAGGCACGGGAACAGGCCACTGAGCTTGCGGTCCTCGGTCAACAGCGCAAAGCCCTTCTCGATGGCCATGTGCGGGTCGGTGATGCGCACCGGCTTGCCATCAAGGGTGATCTGGCCGCTGGAACTTGGAGTGATGCCGAAAATGGTCTCTGCCACGTTGGTGCGCCCCGAGCCCATCAGCCCGGCGATGCCGAGAATTTCACCGGCATGCAGGTCGAACGACACGTCCTTGAACACGCCGTCCAGGCTCAAGTCGCGCACCGACAGCAGCAAGTCGCCGATGGGTGTCTCGCGCACCGGGAACAACTGGCTCAGCTCGCGGCCGACCATCATCGAGATCAGGCTGTCGCTGTTCATGCTGTCGGCGCGCTGCAGGCCGATGTACTGGCCGTCACGAAACACCGCCACTTCATCGGCGATGGCAAACACTTCGTTCATTTTGTGCGTGATGTAGACGATGCCTTTACCCTGTGACTTGAGGTCGGCAATGATCGAAAACAGGTGGGCCACTTCCTTTTCGGTAATGGCTGAAGTCGGTTCATCCATGATCAGGATGTCGGAGTCGTAGGACACCGCCTTGGCAATCTCGACCATCTGCCGCTCGGCGATGCTCAGGTTGCCGACCTGTTCTTCCGGGTCCAGGTTGATACGCAAACGGGCCAGTAACTCGGCGGTACAGCGGTGCATTTCGCGGTGGTTGACCATGTGCAGGCTATTGAGCTGCTCGCGGCCGATCCAGATGTTCTCGGCGATGCTCATGTGCGGCATCAGGTTGAGTTCCTGGTGGATCATCGCGATCCCGGCCTTCTGCGCCGCCAGCGGTGTTTCAAACACAATCGGCTTGCCGCGCAGACGAATTTCCCCGGCGTCGGGCTGGTAGATGCCGGCGATGATTTTCATCAACGTCGACTTGCCCGCACCGTTCTCGCCCATCAGCGCCAGTACCGAGCCTGGGCGCACGCGCAGTTGCACATCGGCCAGGGCCACAACGCCGGGAAAGCCTTTGCTGATGTTGACGATTTCCAGCAGGTAGGGTTCTTCCAGCAGCGCGGGCTGGAGACCGGGAGGCTGCGAGACAGTGGCTTGAGCAAGCATATCGGGTACTCCATCAGCAGAGCGACCGTGGCCGCCCTGCTTGCTTATTGTTGTTATGAAGGGCTACTTGAAGTCTTTGACGTTATCCGGCGTGATCAGCTTGAACGGGATCACCACGTTCTGCTCGATGGGCTCGTTTTTAGCCATCTTGCGCGCAGTCTCCACCGACTTGTCGGCCTGGCCCTTGGCATCCTGGAAGGCCGACACGGTCATGTCGCCCTTGGTGATCGCATTAAGGCCGTCCGGCGTGCCGTCGACACCGGCGATCAACACGCCTTTTTTGCCTGCCGACTTCAGCGCCATGGATGCACCAATGGCCATCTCGTCATTGTTGGCCAGTACCGCGTCAAAATCGCGGCCCTGGGTCAGCCAGTCGTTAACCAGGGTCATGCCCTTGTCACGCAACCAGATACCGGTCTGTTCCTGTTCGATCTTGATGCCGGGGTACTTGGTCAGGACTTCCTTCACGCCCTTGGTACGGTTAGTGGTGGAGTTGTTCGCCAGGTCGCCCAACAGAATCACAATGTTGCCCTTGCCGCCGAGTTTGTCGGCGATGTATTGCATTTGCAGTTTGCCGGCCTCGACGTCATCGGACACCACCGCTGCCACGCCTGGGGCCAGGGTTGGGCTATCCGGGCGGCGGTTGACGAACACCAGCGGGATTTTCGCAGCGGTGGCGGCCTTGATGATGTTGGCGGTCGAGGCGGTGTCCACCGGGTTGACGATAATCGCGTCGACCTTCTGGCTGATGAAGTTCTCGACCTGGCTCAGTTGCTTGACCACATCGGCCCGAGCGTCTTCAAACTGCAATTGCACACCATCGCCCTTGGGATAGGACTTGGCTTGCTTGTCCATGTCTTCACGCAGGTAGGTCAGGAAGGTGTCATCAAAGGCGGACATGGTCACGCCAATCTTCAGGTCGGCGGCCGAGGCAACACCACTGGCCAGCAACATGGACAGGGCCAGCGCGGTAAAACGGATCGGGGTCTTCATGAACGGTCTGTCTCCACTTTCTTGTTGGTTTTTTGGACGTTGCGTTTATCAGCGCTCGGCGGGCAATCGAACCACCGGTGCCCCCGGGATGCAGCAGACCAGCGCGCCGTGGTTTTCGACACACAGCACATTAAGGAAGGAGAAGTAAAACGGCCGGGCGCGGGGCAGACCGCGTGGCGCTGAGGCAGGGCGTAAAACTCGCAGTACAGCGTTGAAGATTTTCATCTGACGGTACCTGGTTGTTTTTGATCTTGTTTTTGTTGAGCCGCGCGAATCGAGTTCGAACGTACTTTATGCAACCTGGAAAAGACTGTATTAGAAAATAATTTCCATATCAACATGTTTTAGAATTTTATTCTATTTTTGTCGAAACCACCTGCTGGCGCTCGGCGCTGAGGCGTGCGGCGTCCAATATACGGGTGGTTTCCAGCGCGTCATAGGCGCTTACCGGCAATGGCCCCAGCCCTTGCACGGCCAGTTGCAACTGGCGATAGAACTGCGTCCAGCAGCCCTTCTCGGATGGCACTCGTTCGCGATCCTCGCCTTGCTCGAACCAGCCCCAGCGTCGATGCTCCTCGGCGCCCCAGTGCTCGCCTTCGGTTTTTGGCGACTTGCCGGCCATCAGCGCGTCTTCCTGGCCGTCCAGCCCATCGACGGTGTAACAACCCAGGGTGCCACTGACCCGAAAGCGCGGTGCCTGGCTGTTTTGCAGGGCGCTGCCCCACAGGTGCGAAATCACGCCATTGGTGTGGGTCAGGGAGACGAAAAAACCGTGATCAAGGGTGGGGTGTTGCGGCGTGAACTGCAATTGCGCAAACACCCGGTCCACTGGGCCGAACAATTGCAGCGCCTGGTCCACTAGATGGCTGCCCAGGTCACGCAGCCAGCCGCCGCCACTGGCATTGCCCACCGCTTGCGGGCTGTAGCGTTCGACGCGGGATTCAAAACGTGTGATCTCACCCAAGGCACCGGCGTCAATCAGTTTGCGCAGGGTCAGGTAATCCGAATCCCAGCGCCGGTTCTGGTAGACGCTGAGCAGCGAGCCCTGGCGCTCGGCGGCGGTGATCAGCGCCTGGGCCTGTTCGGCGTTGCTGGCGAAGGGTTTGTCGCTGACCACCGCCACGCCGTGCTCGATGGCTTCCAGCACCAGCGCCGGGCGGCCTTTGAGGGTGGTGGAGATCACCAGCGCGTCGACACCGGCCTCGACGATCTGGCCGATGCTGTCAAAAGCCTTTACGCCCGGAAGGTCAGTACTCAATTGCTGGCGGCGCTCCGCTGAACGGGTCACCACACCAACAAAAGTCGCACCGGGCAAGGTTGCAATCAGCGGCGCATGAAAAAAGCGCCCTCCGTGGCCGTAGCCGACTAGTCCGATTCGCATAAGTTGTTTCCTTGTTGAATTGCAAACCCAATCAAGTGTGGGAGCTGGCTTGTCGAATCGTCGCACCGCTGCGATAGCGGTCTATCAGTGACAGCTTCATCGACTGACACGACGCTATCGCAGGCAAGCCAGCTCCCACACTGACTGCATTCCACCTGGCAGATTGTGATTAGCCGTAAAAGTGCGGACGCTCCGGCAAGCTCACTTTCACGATCTGCTCACTGTTCTGCGCCTCGATGCATGCATCCGCCGCCACCGCCGCCGCAAAACCGTCCCAGGCCGAAGGCCCGCCGACTTGGCCCGCACGCACACTGTCGATAAACGCCTGCAATTCCACGTCGTAAGCCCCGATAAAGCGGTCCTTCCAGTCCATCAAAATGGCATTCGACAGCTTCGCGCCACTGCGCATTTGCACCTGCGAAGGCTCCGGCAGTTTGGCGATGCCGGTCTCCCCCACCACTTCACACTGGATGTCGTAGCCGTACTGGCAGTTCACGAACACTTCCACGTCGATGCGCGTGCCCTTGGCGGTTTCCAACAGCACGATCTGCGGGTCGCGCAGGTGCGCCAGGGCTTTGCTCGACTTGCGCGGGAACACCACCTGCACCGACACATAGTCATCATTGAGCAACCAACGCAGCACATCCAGCTCGTGGATCAAGGTGTCAGTGATCGCCATATCCGTCTTGTAGTTCTCGCCCACCGTCGGGTTGCGGTGTGCGCAATGCAGCATCAGCGGCTCGCCGATCTGGCCGCTGTCGATCACGGCCTTGAGGGCGCGATAACCTTCGTCATACGGGCGCATAAAGCCCACTTGCACCAGGCGCTTGCCGTAGGCCAGTTCGGCGTCGACGATCTTGCGGCAGCCTTGCGCCGTCACCGCCAGCGGTTTTTCGCAGAACACCGGCTTGCCGGCGGCGATGGCGGCCAGCACGAACTCTTCGTGGCTCGGCCCCCAGGACGTGACGAGAATGGCTTCAACCTGCGGCGAGTTGATCAGCGCATGGCCATCGGCATAGACCTCGGCGGCAAGCTTCAAATCAGCGACGACCTTGGCGGCTTGCTCAAGGTTGATGTCGGTTACCGCCACCACCTGGCTATTGAGCAAGGTCTGGCTGCAACGACGGATATGGTCACGACCGATAGCGCCGGTGCCAATCACTCCAAGCTTTAACGACATACACAACTCCTCTTGTTATTAGTACTGCCGGGCCTTGGCCAGCTGTTCGTTGAGTTTTTTCGCGGCGGCATTCGTGCGTTCACTGCTGGACACTTGCGCCACGCCCACCCGCCACCACGACAGGTAGCCGTGGACCATGGTTTTGGGCAGTACCTTGATATCAATCAGCGTGGACACCGTTTGCGTGCGCGCATCGGCCAGCGCCGCCTGAAGCTGTTCCACGCTGCTGACCTTGTAGGTCTTGCAGCCATAGGCCGCCGCGCTCATGGCGAAATCCACCGGCACCAGGCCGCCGTCGAGCTTGCCGCTTTCGGGGTTACGAAAGCGGAACTCGGTGCCGAAGCTGTCCATGCCGTTGCCGATTTGCAGGTTGTTGATGCAGCCGAAGGCCATGTTGTCGAGCAACACCACGTTGATCTTGCGCCGCTCCTGGATCGAGGTGGCCAGCTCCGAGTGCAGCATCATGTAAGAGCCATCGCCGACCAGCGCATACACTTCCTTGCTCGGCTCGGCCAGCTTCACACCGAGGGCGGCGTTGATCTCGTAGCCCATGCATGAATAGCCGTATTCGACGTGGTAGGTGTTGACGCCCTTGCTGCGCCAGGCGCGTTGCAAGTCGCCGGGCAGGCTGCCGGCGGCGGCGACGATGATCGCATCGTCCGCCAGGGTGTCGTTCAACACGCCGAGTACACGGCTCTGGGTCAGGCACGACCCGGTCAGCTCGATAAATTCGCGCAATACGGCGCGGTCCAGGTGGTCATCCACCTCCGGCACAAAATCGTCGCCGTGGTATTGCACCTGGTGCACGCGATCCACTTCCGCGTCCAACTGCGCCTTGGCATCGCGGACCTGCTCGCCCCAGCCGGCGCGGTAGTCGCCCAAGGCGTCAGCCAACGCCTCAAGGGCCACTTGCGCATCGGCCAGCACTTGCACGCCGTCAAGCTTCAACGCGTCGCACGGGCTGATATTGAGGTTAAGAAACTTCACCTCGGCATGCTTGAACAGCGACTTGGACGAGGTGGTGAAATCGGTATAACGCGTGCCGATGCCGATGATCAGGTCCGCCTCGGGCGCCAACAGGTTCGCCGCCAGGCAGCCGGTTTCGCCGATGCCACCGACGTTCAATGGGTGGCTGGACACCACTGCACTCTTGCCCGCCTGGGTTTCGGCGAAGGGAATCTCAAAACGCTCGGCAAACGCTTGCAGGGCCGCATTCGCGCCGGAATACTTCACACCGCCGCCACAGATGATCAACGGCTTGCGCTTACCCCGGAAGGCTGCCAGCGCATCGCCGATCATTGCCGCAGTGGCCGGACGCCGCTCAATACGGTGCACGCGTTTTTGCAGGAAATAATCCGGGTAGTCCCAGGCTTCGGCCTGCACATCCTGCGGCAGCGCCAGGGTCACGGCGCCGGTTTCCGCAGGGTCTGTGAGCACGCGCATGGCATGGATCGCCGCCGTCATCAGCTGCTCAGGGCGGTTGATACGGTCCCAGTATTTGCTCACCGAGCGGAACGCATCGTTGGTGCTGATGCTCAGGTCATGGAATTGCTCGATCTGCTGCAATACCGGGTCCGGCTGGCGGCTGGCGTACACATCACCGGGCAACAGCAGCAGCGGGATCCGGTTGGCCGTGGCGGTCGCCGCCGCGGTGAGCATATTCGCCGCGCCGGGGCCTACCGAGGCGGTGCATGCGTAGATCTTGCGACGCAAATGCTGCTTGGCGAAACCGATGGCGGCATGGGCCATGCCCTGCTCGTTACGGCCCTGATGCACCACCAGGTCGCCGCTGTCCTGCTCCAGCGCCTGGCCCAGTCCCAGCACATTACCGTGGCCGAAAATCGTGAACACACCGGCGACAAACTTGCTCTGCACGCCGTCGACTTCGATGTATTGGTTATCCAGGAACTTCACCAGGGCCTGGGCCATGGTCAGTCTTGTTGTGGTCATCACTTGCACCTTGTGTGAATGCAATTGGGTTGATTAACACTGCTTCAATGTGGGAGCTGGCTGGCTTGCTCCCACAGGTTAATCGGCGTCAGGTTCGGGGGTTTTGCAGGTGGGCGATACTGGCCCCAATGGCCTGCTGGATATCCGCCAACCCATGCACGCTTTCGGCAAACGGCTCAAACGACAGGTAACCGCCGTACCCGCTGCTGAGCAAGGTGTCGATCTGCGCGGCGTTGCCGAGGATATCGCCCTCGCCCACCAGCACGCGGTGGCCGTCACGAATCGAATTGAGCGGCGCTTCGGCGTCTTCTACCCCGGAGATATGCACCAGGCCGGTCAGTTGCGGGAAGAACTCCTGCTCGCTCGCCAGGTGGTGGTGGAAGGTGTCATGCACCAGGCGGAACACATCCAGGCCGCCGATGGATTGGATTGCATCCACAGCAACGCGCTTGCGGCGCAGGGCACATTCTTCAAAGCCCAGCGGCTCGATAAACCCGAGGATGCCGTACTCCCGCAGGATCGGCGCCAGCTCGCTCAGCGCCGTGCGCAAACCGGCGGCACGCTGGGCCTCGTTGCGCGTATCGCCGCGCTCATTCAACGGGCACATCACCAAGCCCTGCGCGCCGCACTCACGGGCGTAGGTGGCGAGCTTGATGGCCTGGGTGCGACGCTCGTCATTCCACACATCAAACGGGTACAGCGCATTGATCGACAGCACCGTGATGCCCCGCACTGCGCACAACTCTCGCACGCGGCTGGCCGGGGTGCCGTATTCGATTTCATGGCCTTTAAGGTCGTTGCGAATCTCGATGGCATCGCACTTGAGGGCCGCGGCCAGCTGGATAAAGTCCGGCAGGGACAGGTTGGGGGCGACCATGCGGTTAAGGGCAAAACGTAGCGGCGACTTCATTGTTGTTGTTCTCCGTCCAAAACCGTTTAAAGGTCCAGCAGCCAGCTGTGCTGCGGGTCGTTATGGAAATGCCAGGCGCGTTTTGGCCCGGCCATCACGTTGAGGTAATACGATTCGTAGCCATACGGCACGCTGACCGGGTGATACCCCTTGGGCACCACCACCAGGTCGCTGTTCTCCACGGCCATGGCCTGGTCGATGCTGCGATCGTCGGTGTACACGCGCTGGAACACAAAGCCTTGCGGCGGGTTGATCTGGTGGTAATAGGTTTCTTCCAGAAAGCTCTGGTGCGGCAGGTCGTCGGTGTCGTGCTTGTGCGGCGGGTAGCTCGACGAGTGCCCGGACGGCGTGCGTACTTCCACCACCAGCAGCGAATGGGCCGGCTCGCTGTCAGGCAGGATGTCGCACACGTAGCGGGTGTTGGCGCCTTTGCCGCGCACGCTGCGCTTGCACTGCTCGGGGCGAATCAGGCGCGGTTCAAAGCCAGGCGCGCCGGGCGCGGCACAGACGGCAATCTGCACGTCGCTCAAGGCGGTAATCTGCGCATCGGTGCCGGGCGGCAGGTACGCGGCGAAGGGGGATTTGTCTTCGAACACCGACTGGCGGTCGCCAAGGTTCTGCCAATTGAAGCCTTCGCCTTCTATATTGACGCGCCCGCTGAGCAGCACCAGGCACAGCTCTTTATCGCCGGCGCTGACCGGCAGGGTTTCGCCCAGGCTCAAGCGATACGCGGCAAAACCCACGTACTCCAGGCGCCCGTCTTCGAGGGCCACCATGGTTTGCCCGCGTTTGCTGCTTTTGACCAACAAGCTCATCACTTAGTCCTCTCGTTGAGCAGCGCACGCAAGGTGTCGTAGCCTTTTTTGGCATAGATATAGCTAGGCGCCACGGCCGGATCCTGCTCGGCTTCGACCACCAGCCAGCCCTTGTAGTGGGCAGCCAGCAGCACATCGAGCAACTCGGCAAAATCGATGTCGCCATCGCCGGGCACGGTGAACGTGCCGTTGACGATGCAGTCAGGGAAGCTCCACATCTGGTTGCGCGCCAGTTGCACCACCGGCTTGCGCACGTCCTTGAAATGCACGTGGCAGACGCGGTCGATGTGTTTGCGCAGGACCTCGAGGGGTTCGCCGCCACCCATGTAGCAATGGCCCGAATCGAACAGCAGGCCGACTTCCGGGCCTGTTCGTTTCATCAGCTGGTCAATGTCTTCAGGGGATTCGACGTAGGCGCCCATATGGTGGTGATACGCCAGGCGCACGCCTTGGGACAGGGTGAAACGCGCCAGCTCAGTGAGCTTGTCGGCGTATTCCTGCCAGGCGTGCTCGCTGTGAAAACGCGGGCGTTCGATCAGGCGCACCTTCGAGCCCTGGATCGAGTCAGCGACTTCGCCGTATACCAGCACGTCAGCGCCATTGAGTTTGAGCAGCTCGACATGGCCGGCGATGGCTTCGATTTCTTCGGCCACCGAACGGCGCGCCAGGCGGCTGGAGTACCAGCCGGAGACCAGCGCCAGGTCATAAGGACGCAGCACATCACCAACGCCTTTGGCGTCCTTGGGGAACTTGCCGTTGAGTTCGAAACCTTCGTAGCCGATCTCCTTGCCTTCGCTGAGCGCGGTGCTCAGCGGCGTTTCACCGCCGAGGGCCGGCAGGTCGTCGTTGCTCCAGGAGATCGGGTTGATGCCAATTCGGATTGCGGGCATGGCTGCACCTTTTATTGTTTTCAGATAGCACTGAGATCTGCTTTATGTGGGAGCTGGCTTGTGTGGGAGCTGGCTTGCCTGCGATGGCATCACCTCGGTTTCATGGGTAGACCGAGGCGATACCATCGCGGGCAAGCCCGGCTCCCACACAAGCGGCTCCCACATTTGACTGTGTTTAATTTCTGGAACTGCGCCAGGCATTGATGAGCTGTTCGAACGTGCCCTGCACTTGCTCAATCAACCCTTCATCATCAATCTCCCCCGCCATCCACGCACGGCTTGGCTCCTGGAAGATCGTACGGCCCACCGCGAACCCACGGCAGGTGGTGCTTTGGCTGGCTTGCTGAAAGCCATCGGCCAGAAACTGCGCCGAAGCATTCAGGCCCAGCAGCACCACACCACGGCAGTACGGGTCACGCTCGTGGATCAGTTCGTCGAGCTTTTTCCAGTCTTCGGCCGACTGCGCCTCGATCTTCCACCACGCAGGATATATGCCCAGGTTGTACAGGCGCTTGAGGCTGCGATAGAGCACATCGGGATAGGTCGACGGGTGATCCTTGGGCGGCACGACTTCCAGCAGCAGTTCATGGCCGCTGACCAGGGACGCCTCGTACACCGCCTTGAGTTGCGCCTCCTGCTCCAGGCGCAGCATCGGCTCGTCGTCGGGGTGGAACTGCACCAGGCACTTGATGATTTGCTCCTGGGGCCAGGCACTCAGGTTACTGCCCACCGAGCGGCCGTGTTCAAACGCCAATGGCCGCGAGTTCTGCACCTCCACCGGGCGCGCGATCCACCAGCCACGGCCGCTGGCGGCATTCAGTGCATCCTGGCCGAAGCGCTGGTCGGCCAGCAGGCCCACATCGGCGTCGATGCCCTGCTGCGCCAGCTTGGTTTCCACACGTTCGATGGCCTGGATAAACAGCTGCTTGATGTCACTGATACGGGTCAGGTCCTGGCCACCTTTTTGCGCCAGGTCCACCAGTTGCCAGCGATGGTCGAAGGCAAACACAAACAACTGCTTCCAGGTTTTGCGCGGCACCGTGACGCGGTGCAGGCGTTGCAGGGTTACGTCCTGGTCCGGCCGGGTGATGGGCACCGGGCTGTTGAACAGGTAATCCAGTTCGGCGGGCGTGGGCATGGCCGGCGCGCAAGCGTGGCGGGACACGACCAGGCCGCCGCAGGCGTTGGCCAACTGGCTGCAACGCTCATCGCTGGCGTCATTGAGCCAGCCGCTGAGGAAGCCGGACATGAAGGCGTCACCAGCACCCAGTACATTGAGCACTTCAACCCGCACGCCGGGGTAAATCGCGCCGTCTTCCAGGCGCGCCGGGACGGCGCCGTGAATCACCGTGCAACCTTGCGGGCCGAGCTTGACCACCAGGGTCGCCGGGGTCAGTTCACGCACGGTGCGCAGCGCGGTCAGCAGGTCTTCACTGCCACCGGCGATCAAGAACTCTTCTTCCGTGCCGACGATCAGGTCGAAACGCGGCAGGATGCTCTGCACATGCTGGCTGACGTTCTGGTCGGCGACAAACCGCGTTTCGCCATCCGCCTTGCCCGCCAGGCCCCACAGCACCGGGCGATAGTCGATATCCAGCACACGCTTGACGTTGTGCTTGGCGGCGTAATCCAGCGCCTGGATGCTGGCCTTGTACACACCATCGGTGGAGAAATGTGTGCCGGTGATCAGCAAGGCTTTGCTGGAGGCGATAAAGGCTTCGCTGATGTCTTCGGCGCGCAGTGCCATGTCGGCGCAGTTTTCGCGGTAGAACACCAGCGGGAAGGTTTCGCGGTCTTTAAGCCCCAGCAATACCAGGGCCGTGAGGCGCTCCGGGTCGACCTTGATACCGCTCACATCACAGCCTTCACGGGCCAGGGATTCGAGCAGGAAACGGCCCATATGGTCATCGCCCACGCGGCTCAACATCGCCGACTTGAGGCCCAGCCGCGCCGTGCCGAAGGCGATGTTGGCGGAGGAACCGCCGAGGTACTTGGCAAAGCTGGACACGTCCTCAAGCCGCGCACCGACTTGCTGTGCATAGAGGTCGACGCCCAGGCGCCCGAGGCAAATCAGATCCAATTGACGCCCACTGGCAAAACGAGTCTGGCCCATGCTGGCTCCTGTTATTTTTATCAGCCTGCGTGGTGCCGCCGTGGTGACGGCACACGCTCTTGGTGCAAGCAGACTAGAACGTCCAGCGGCGGCAATCAATATTTATTCCATAATTATTTTTAGTGGAATATTTTTTCCAATAAGCCAGCATAATGGCATGCCAGCCGCCGTGCATCGTTTCAGCAGCCCACGGACGCCGTGATGCCGAGGTATTTTTTTGCGCCTACCCTGTAGACTTGCGTCACCCATCAGCGCATCAGACGAACACGCCAGAAGGATTGCCCATGTCCCGCACCGATCCCGAGACCACCCTGGAAGATACGATCGCCAGCCCTCCGATCAATGCCGAACGCCTGTTGCAGCTGATCACGGACGAATACGAAAGCCTGCCGCGCCAGCTCAAACGCATTGCCAGCTACATGAGCCAGCAGAGCGACCGCATCATGGTCGACCGCATCAGCGACATCGCCCGCGAATGCGAAGTGCACCCTTCGGCCATCGTGCGGTTTTCCCAGCGCTTCGGTTTCAGTGGGTTCAGCGAGATGCAGGCGCTGTTTCGCGAGGCCTACACCCACAAAACCACGCCGGTGCAGAACTACCAGCAGCGCATCCGCAGCATGATCGCCAACAAGTCGCAGAAGGCCAGCGGCGGCGACCTGGCGCGTGAGTGCGTGAATGCCACCCTCTCCGGCATCGAGCGCCTGGGGCTGGAACTGGATGATGTGGCGTTTGAGAAGGCGGTGGACCTGGTGGTCAACGCCGACAATATCTACGTGGTCGGCGTGCGCCGCTCGTTTGCCGTGGCCGATTACCTGGTCTACAACCTGCAGCACACCAACAAGCGCATCCACCTGATCTCGGGCCTGGGCGGCAGTTATCGCGAACAGATGCGCAGCGTGCGGGCCAACGACCTGGTGATTGCGATCAGCTTTACGCCCTACGGCAAAGAGACCCAGCATTGCCTGCGCATCGCCCAGCATCATCAGGCCAAGACCTTGATCATCACCGACAGCAACCTGTCGCCCCTGGCCAAGCGGGCGAACGCGGTGTTGTTGGTGAATGAGGGTTCGTCGTTTGCCTTCCGCTCCTTGAGCGCCACGTTGTGCCTGTGCCAGGCGTTGTTTATTGCCGTGGCGTATCGGTTGGAATTGAAGGTGGATGAGATTCATGAGCAGGTCGGGTTTGACGACTGACGTGCCGATACTGAACGTTCGTTCCCACGCTCCGCGTGGAAATGCCTCCTGTGACGCTCCGCGTCACGACTCTTCAAAGCAGACGCGGAGCGTCCAGGGCTGCATTCCCACGCAGAGCGTGGGAACGATCACACTCGGTGTGTCTGATACATCGAGGTGATGCTATCGCAGGCAAGCCAGCTCCCACATTTTGTTCAGCGCTTGGCTTTTGGGCGGCGCATCAGTTGGTAGGCTGCCGGAATCACAAACAGCGACAGCAACGGCGCCGTCAACATCCCACCAATCATCGGCGCAGCAATGCGGCTCATGACTTCGCTGCCAGTCCCACCTCCAAGCAGAATCGGCAACAACCCGGCGATGATAACGGCCACGGTCATCGCCTTGGGCCTCACCCGCAACACCGCCCCCTCAGTAATGGCCGCCAGCAAATCACCATCCTTACGCTCAGCCCAGGCGTTTTTCAGGTACAACAGCATGATCACCCCAAACTCAGCCGACACCCCCGCCAGCGCAATAAACCCCACGCCCGTGGCCACCGACAAATTGAAGCCCAGCCAGTAGAGCAACCACACACCGCCAGTCAGTGCGAACGGTAAGGTGCCCAGAATCAGCACCGCCTCATCCACGCGGCGAAAGGTCAGGTACAGCAGCACAAAGATGATCAGCAAGGTAGCCGGCACCACCAGCTTCAGGCGCTCATTGGCCCGCTCCAGAAACTCGAACTGCCCCGAATAACTGAGGCTCATGCCCGGCTGCAAGTGCACCTGCTGCTCAATCGCCGCACGCAAGTCCTTTACCACTGAAGCCAGGTCACGGTCACGCACGTCGATATACACCCAGCCGGAAGGCCGTGCGTTTTCGCTTTTGAGCATCGGCGGGCCGTCACTGATCTTGAGCCTGGCCACCGTGCCGAGGGTGATCTGGCTGCCCTGCGGCGTGTAGATCGGCAGGCTGCCCAGCGCCTGCAGCGAGTCGCGCCACGCCTTGGGGTAACGCAAGCTGATGGGGAACCGCGCCAGACCTTCGACCGTTTCGCCAATGGTTTCACCGCCAATCGCGCCCGCCACAATCGACTGCACATCGGCGATATTCAGCCCATATTGCGCAGCGGCCGAACGGTCGATATCCACGTCGATATAGCGCCCGCCGGTCAACCGCTCAGCCAGTGCCGAACTCACACCGGGCACGGTCCTGGCAACCTTCTCCACAGCCTGGGTCACCGCGTCGATCTGCATCAGGCTGGCGCCCGCGACCTTCACACCAATCGGGCTTTTGACGCCGGTGGCGAGCATGTCGATGCGGTTGCGGATCGGCGGGATCCAGATATTGGTCAGGCCCGGCACCTGCACCACACGGTCCAGCTCCTTCACCAGTTTTTCCGGGGTCATGCCGGGGCGCCATTGGTCCTTGGGCTTGAACTCAATCGTGGTTTCAAACATCTCCAGCGGTGCCGGGTCGGTGGCGGTTTCGGCGCGACCGGCCTTGCCGAACACGTGCGCCACTTCCGGTACGGTCTTGATCAGCCGGTCAGTACGTTGCAGCAACTCACCGGCGGTTTGCGTCGACAGCCCCGGCAGCGCCGACGGCATGTAGAGCAAGTCGCCCTCGTCCAGCGGCGGCAGGAACTCACCACCAAGTTTCGTCACCGGCCACAGCGCGCTCGCCACCATCAGCAGCGCCACCAGCAAGGTCAGGCGCGGCCAGCGCAGCACCGCATCGAGGGCCGGCTGGTAGAGTTTGATCAAGCCACGATTGAGCGGGTTGCGCTGCTCATCGGGAATGCGCCCGCGAATCCAGTAGCCCATCAACACCGGGACCAAGGTCACCGACAACCCGGCCGCTGCCGCCATGGCGTAGGTCTTGGTGTAAGCCAACGGGCCGAACAGCCGGCCTTCCTGGGCTTGCAACGTGAACACCGGAATAAACGACAACGTGATGATCAGCAGGCAGAAAAACAGCGCAGGCCCTACTTCCACCGCCGCGTCGGTCATGACCCTCCAGTGGTCCTCACCTTTCAGTTCCCGGCCAGGATTGGCGTGGTGCCAGGCCTCGATTTTCTTGTGGGCGTTTTCAATCATCACCACCGCCGCATCCACCATTGCGCCGATGGCAATCGCGATGCCGCCGAGCGACATGATGTTGGCGTTGATGCCCTGAAAGCGCATGACGATAAAGGCGATCAATACGCCCACCGGCAGCGAAATAATCGCCACCAGAGATGAACGCAGGTGCCAGAGAAAAATCCCGCACACCAGCGCCACCACCAAAAACTCCTCCAACAGCTTGTGGCTGAGGTTATCCACGGCGCGGTCGATCAACTTGCTGCGATCGTAGGTGGTGACAATATCCACGCCGGGCGGCAGGCTGCTTTTCAGTTGTTCCAGCTTGGTCTTGACCGCTGCAATGGCCTCACGCGCATTTTTGCCGCTGCGCAGGATCACCACGCCGCCGACGGCTTCGCCCTCGCCGTCCAGCTCACTGATGCCCCGACGCAGGTCCGGGCCAAGTTGAATGTTTGCCACGTCGCCAAGGCTCACCGGCACGTTGTTGGTGCCGAGCCGCAGGGGAATCGCGCGAAAATCCGCCAGGGTTTTCAGGTAGCCGGAGGCGCGCACCACGTATTCGGACTCGCCCATGTTCAGCACCGAGCCGCCGGTTTCCTGGTTGGCCTTGTCGATAGCCTCTTTGACCTGCGCCTGGGTAACGCCGCGACTCGCCATGGCCAGCGGGTCGAGCTGTACCTGGTACTGCTTGACCTGGCCGCCGATGGTCGCCACTTCGGCCACATTCGGCAGGGTCTTGAGTTCGAACTTGAGGAACCAGTCCTGCAGCGCACGCAGTTGCGCCAAGTCCTGCTGGCCGCTGCGGTCCACCAAGGCGTACTGGTAGATCCAGCCCACCCCGGTGGCGTCCGGCCCCAACGATGGCTTGGCCGATGCGGGCAGCCGCGCCTGCAATTGGCTGAGGTATTCCAGCACCCGCGAGCGCGCCCAATACAGGTCAGTGCCTTCGTCGAACAGCACGTACACATAGCTGTCGCCGAAGAACGAAAAACCGCGCACGGTCTTGGCGCCCGGTACCGACAGCATGGTGGTGGTCATCGGGTAAGTGACCTGGTTTTCGACAATTTGCGGCGCCTGGCCCGGGTACGGCGTGCGGATGATCACCTGCACATCCGAGAGGTCCGGCAAGGCATCCACCGGCGTATTTTGCGCCGCCCACACGCCCCACGCGGTGATGAACAAGGTCGCGAGCAGCACCAGAAACCGGTTGGCCACCGACCAGCGAATCAGCAAGGCGATCATGGCTGGGCTCCTGGCTGCATGCTCATGCCCGACATGTCGGATGTTGGCGCGGTTATACCGCTTAAACTGGCTTCGGAATCGAGCAGGAATTGGCCGGAGGCGACCACCTGCTGGCCTTCTTGCAAGCCGCCGAGGATCACGGTTTGGTCCTGATTTTCTACGCCCACTTCAACCTCTACCGGGCGATAGCGCCCGCCCTCCTCGGCCAGCATCACCAGCACGCGCTTGCCGGTGCGGATCAAGGCTTCACTGGGCACTTGCAACACCGCTTGCCCGCTGGTTTGCGCCAGGCGCACCTGCGCGGTCATGCCGGGACGCAGGTTGCCGTCGGGGTTGGGCAACTCGACACGCACTTGCACAGTACGGCTGTCCATGGCGGTGGCCGGCAAAATCGCGCTGATGGTGCCGTCGACGGTTTTGCCCGGCAAACCGACAAAACGGCTCTGCACGGTTTGCCCCACGGCCAAGGTCGAGCCCTGGGCTTCGGGCACGGCAACCTGCAGCCACACCTGATCCAGGCCATTGATACGCGCCAGGGTCTGCCCTGCCGCCAGCGTCATGCCTTCGCGCACCTCCAAACTTTGCAGGGCGCCGCTCAACGGGCTGGTGACGGTCAACACCGACTGCACCCGGCCGCTGCGCTCCATCTGCTGGATCAACCCGGTCGGCATGCCGCTCAGACGCAACCGTTGCCGGGCTGCCGCGATCAACCCACTGTCGCCGCTGTGGCGCAGGCTCAGAAATTCTTCCTGGGCTGGCGCCCATTCGGGGATCAACAGGTCTGCCAACGGCGCGCCGGCCTTGAGCACATCACCCGGTGCCCGCGCATAGACGCGCTCGACGAACCCGGCAGCCCGCGCCTGCACCACCGCCACGTCACGGTCGTTGAACGCGAGGATGCCCGACAGCTCCAGGGTCGACGTCAGCACACCCCGGCTGACGCTCGCCAGGCGCACGCCGATGTTCTGGGTTTGCCTTGGGTCAATCTGCACTGCCGGCGTATCCGCAGCCGCCGTGCCTTCGGCATAACGCGGCACCAGTTGCATGTCCATAAACGGTGACTTGCCGGGTTTATCGAACTTCTGCTGCGGGTACATCGGGTCGTACCAGTACAGCGCCGGTTTGTCGTCCTTGGGTGCAACAGACGCCACCGAGAGAAATTGCGCCAGCCCATAGCCCGCGCCCAGACCCAGCAGCACCAGTGCTGCGACAATTGGATTATTCATGACTGGGTTCCCCGTAAGCGAAATACAGCTGGGCGCCGATCAGGGCGCGCTGTTCGATGGCATCAATCTGTTTGAAGCGGGCCTCGACCAGCTCACGGCGAGCGCCGACCACCGTGAGCAAATCGCCCTTGCCGGCGCGATAACCGGCCAGGCTGAGGGTGACTTTTTCTTCGGCCAGCGGCACCAGGCTGTCCTGGCTGCGCTGCACGGCGCGGTCCAGGCGCTGGTAAACCGCCAGGTCGTCGTCGAGCATCTGCGTGTGTTCGCGGGTGGCGGCTTCGCGTTCGGCGTCGAGTTGGTCCAACTCGGCCTGCTTGGCCGCGATGCCTGGGCTTTGTCGGCGACCGGGAAAGATCGGCAGGTCAAAACTCAATTGCAGCGTGACCATGTCGCCGTACTCACGGCTGCGGTGCCCGTAGTCGACTTCCCAGCTCCAGTCCGAGGTCTTTTGCGCCTTGGCCTCCTGCACGCGCGCCTGCGCCTCGCGGGTGCGCGGCACGAAGGCTTGCAGTTCGGGGTGTTGATGCAGGTTGTGGCTGTAGCCGTGGCTGTCGATGCTCCAATTGGGTAACTGGCCGCTGGGGGCTTGATTGGCGGCGGCGCCGATCCAGCGCTTGAGGGCAGCGCGGGCCTGGGCACGTTGCTGGGTCAGCTCGTCCTCACGGCCCGCCAATTCGGCGGCTTCCTGTTTGGGAATCACCGCATCGGACGCCTGGCCGCGCCCGCCGGCCAACTGCGCGCGCACGCTGTCTTGCAGCAGGCGGTTCTGCTGATAGAAGTCTTGGAACAAGGCCTCTTTGCGCTCCACCGCGTAAGCACGGATCCACGCCTGCGCAGTGGCCTGGCGCACGTTAAGGCGCTCGATGCGCCCTTCGGCGACGGTGCGTTCTATGGTTGCATCAGCCAGCTCGACCCGGGCTTTGCGCTTGTCGCGGCTGGGCACCTGTTGCTGCAGGCCGATCATTTGTTGCGTCATGTCATCGCCATACAACGTGCCGCGATTCGGCCCGCCGATGGGAAAATTCTGCAGGCCCACCAGCAGTTTCGGGTCGGGCAATTCGCCGGCCGGAATCGCCGCGTGTGTCGCGGCTTGCAGCTTGGCGGATTCAGCCACCAGCGAAGGCGCGTTGTTCTGCGCCAGGCGCAGGGCCTCATCCAGGGTCAGCGCCGAGGCGAGCACCGGCCACACCAGCACGCCCACCACCAGGGCGCGCACATAGAGGGAATTCATCGTAAAGATTCCTGATCTGTTCCACTGCTCGCCGCGTTATGCGGCCCACAGCAAGGCCATCCCGCAATGGGGATGGGTTTTCAGATGCAACAGGAATCAGCTACGCGGCGGGCGCCAGACGCCGGAGGGCGTGCGGTCGGGGATAAAATCAGATGTGTGGCCGATGGCCAAAGGATGAGCGCGTGCCAGCGGTGCCTTGAGCACCGCCAGGGACAATTGCAGCAGGCCGCCGGTCTTGCATTCCTGGCCCGGCTTGCAGACTTTGCCGTGATCAAAGCCGTCCTGGCAGCAGTCGGGGCTCATGTCGGTCATCACCTGCATGTCTGCCATCTTCATCGGGCACGGCTCGGTGCTCGACGGCACTCCCGCCATCCCGGTCAGGGGAAGCGTGAGGCTTAACAGCATGACCAGGATTAAACGCAGGAGGCGGCTCATGGGGCGCGAGTCTAGCCAAGGGGCGGTTAAGCCGCCATTAACAATTTCGTGAGAACTCGGCCGTGAAAACGAATCTGCGCCAGGGTCAGCGCGGTGTAGCCGATGATCACCGCAGGCGACAGGCTGGCCTCGTCACAGAACTTGCCCAACGGCTGCAAAGTCAGGCCGACGGCGGCAGCGCGGCTACAAAAATCCGCCTCGCAGACGCCTGCCGGCAACCACAGCACAAAATGCAACCCGGCCTGCTGGCCGCTGACCGTGCAGCCGTCCGGCAGGCAGGCGAGCAATGCATCGCGGCGCGCCTGATAAGCCTGGCGTGAAGCGCGCAAATGACGCACAAACGCCCCACTGCCCAGGAATTCGACCAAGCCCAATTGATCCGTGGCGCCCACCGAATGCCCGGTCCATTGTGAAGTGTGCAATAACGCAGGCCGCAGCGCCCTGGGCACCACCATGAAACCCACACGCAAGCCGGGAAACAGGTTCTTGTTGAAGCTGCCGCAATAGATTACCCGGTCGCCGGAATCGAGGGATTTGAGCGCGGCCAGCGGCGCGCTGTTGTAGTTGTATTCGCTGTCGTAATCGTCTTCGACCACCCAGGCGTCAGCGCGAGCAGCCCAGTCCAGCAATGCCAGGCGGCGCGAGACCGACAAGGTCATGCCCAAGGGCGCCTAGTGGGCAGGCGACACGTAAGCCAACCGCGCCGTGGCTGGGAGTTGGTCGGTGTCGAGGCCTTCGGCCGTGACCGGGATCGATTGAACCTGCGCGCCAGCCAGGCTGAACAGGCGCCGCGCAGGCTTATAGCCTGGGTCTTCGACGCATGCCGTGTCGCCGGGTTTGAGCAGCGTGCGCGCGATCAGGTCGAGGGCGTGACGAATGCCCGTGGTGACAATCACCTCATCCGCCTCGCAGTGCATGCCGCGGTAACTGCGCAGGTAGTCGGCGATTTTCTCGCGCAACGCCGGTAACCCGGCCGGGTGCGCGGCCTCCAGCGCACCCGGCCCCGCCGACAGCAAGCCACGGGAAATACAGCGTGCCCAGGTTTTCAAGTCGAACAGACTGGCATCCGGGCGCCGGGCCACAAAAGGCACGTGGCTTTGCACGCCGGCGTCGGGCTGATCAGGCACGGCCAAGCGGCGCGGTTTGCTGCTCGGCGCCGGGGCCGCGATAAACTCCTCGGGGATCACTGCACTCACCCGCGTGCCGGAGCCCGCCACGCGCTCGACATACCCCTCGCTGTGCAAGCGCTCGAACGCCGCCTCCAGGGTGCCACGCGACACCAACCAACGCTCGGCCAGGCTGCGGGTCGAGGGCAAGCGGCTGCCCACCGGCAACTGGCGATTGAGGATGGCGGCGCGCAACGCGTCATAGGCACCCTGCTGCTTGCTGACGTCCAGCGTATCCGGGCGCGGCAAGTCCAAGATGGCGGCGGTTTTTCCTCGGCGCATAAGTGGTCCAGTGTTTTAAGCCATAAGCGGCTCAAAGAATTAAACCACAAAGTCGTTAGAGTTCAGGCTCTACTCGTTAGCAAAGAAGCTTCCCATGACTCAACGCGCCCTCTCCACCGGGTTCTGGCTGGTCCTGCTGACCGTGCTGATCGCCCTGCCCCGTCTCACCCTCGACCTGCACCTGCCAGCCTTGCCCGCCATGGCCGACTACTTCCACAGCAGCGACAGCCAACTGCAATTGACCCTCACGCTGTACACCTTGGGTTCGGCGATTTCCCTGCTGGTCAGCGGCCCGTTGACCGACCGCTTCGGCCGGCGCCCGGTCTTGCTGGCCGGGCTGCTGCTGTACGTGGTGGCGACGGTGACCTGCGCCCAGGCCGACAACCTCGGCGTGCTGGTGATCGCCCGGCTGTTCCAGGCCCTCGGCGGCTGCTGTACCACGGTGATCGGTCGGGTGATCGTGCGCGATTACTTCGACCGCCACGAACAGGCGCGTCTGCTCGGCCTGATCTCCATGGCCATGGCCATCTCGCCGATGGCCGCGCCGGTGCTTGGCAGCCTGATGCTGCCCTTGATCAACTGGCGTGGCTTGTTTGGGCTGCTGGCCGTGATCGGCGCCGTGCTGTACCTGGTGGTTTACCGCCGCCTGCCGGAAACCCGCCCGACCGAAGTTGCCGCTGCGCCGCCGAGCAACCTGCTGCGCGTGTATGGCCAACTGCTGCGCGACCGCTATTTCCTGCGGTACGCCTTGGCCATCGGCTGTGTGTACAGCACGTATTTTCCGTTTATCAGCGAGTCGTCTTCGCTGTTGCAGCGCGGCTACCAACTGACGGCCACGGAATACGCGCTGGTATTCGCCGCGACGATCAGCGGCTACATGCTCGGGGCGAACCTGTTTCGCCGTTTGGTATTGCGCTTCGAGCCCGACCACTTGATCAACGCTGGGATCGGCCTGAATGTGCTGGGCAGTGTTTTGCTGGCGATGGCGACCCTCGCGCTGCCGGGAGAATGGCTGGCGATTGTGCTGCCGATGGTGGTGATCATGGTGTCGGTGGGGATGGTGATTCCGGCCTGCCAGCTGTCGGTGCTGCAGCCCTATGGCGCGATTGCGGGGACGGCGTCGGGGTTGTTCTTTTTTATCCAGATGATCCTGACGGCGGTGAGCAGCTGGGTGACGGGGTTGTTGTCGGATGGCACTTCACTGCCCTTGGTGATCATGACCGCAGCGGCGAGCGCGCTTCTTATCACAAGCTGGCTGACATTACACAAAACCAAATGTGGGAGCGGCGGTGCGACGACTCGACTTGCCCGCGATAGCGGTGTGTCAGTTAGATAAACCATCAACTTACACTCCGTCATCGCGGGCAAGTCGAGTCGTCGCACCGCCGCTCCCACAGTTAACCTGAATCAGTGCATGAAAATCGCGATCAGGATGATCACCGGAATCGGCACGCCGAGGAACCACAGTAGTAATGAGCGCATGATGTTCTCCTTGAATTAACGAACGTAGTTTTCGGTTTCGACGTACACCACAGCATCCCGACGACGACCGCCGAAGGTTGCTGCGAAGCTGGCAAAGAACGCGCCGATCAACAGGGCCACAAAGGTCCACAGCGAGGTGTAGGCAGCGACTTTGGCGGCAGTATCGGCCGCTTGCTTGGCTTTGAGCTTGGCATCGTCAATGGCTTTACGGGCTTCGCCGTAGACCTTGTCGATACGCGCTCCGGCGTCGGCCTGGCTGAGGTTGGTGCGCTGGCTGATCAACTGGGCCAGGTAGGCACGGTCCTCCGGTGCCAATTGGCCGTCGTTGCTCAGGGTGCGGGTGAGGATGCGTGCGACCACGCCGTGTACCGCGTCATCGCTGACGGCAGCTGGGCGGTCATCGCGGAACAGGCTGTCGACGTAGTAGTCGAAGTCGCCGCTGTTGGCGCCCTTGGCTGCGCTACCGGCGGCCTGGCTGATGCCGCTGGCGGCACCTGCTGCGACACTGGCACCGGCTTTCACGCCGCCACTGACCACGCTGCTGACCGAACCGACCACCAGTACCGCGGTGACCAGGGTTGCGACGGCCCAGGCGAGGAAACCATGGGCCGTGTCGCGAAAGTACACTTCATCGCCATGCATATTCGCCCACTTCACACGCAACCGGCCGGCAATGTAACCGCCCAGGCCCGAAGCGACGATTTGGGTGAATGCCAGCCAGATAATCGTGGAAATACCCAGCCCCTTGGCGCTCATGCCGCTGTCGGCCCACGGCGACACCGCCGAAAAGCCCAGGCCGAAGCCCAACAGCACCAGGATAAGCGACAGTGCAGCCGCCGCAGCGGCCCCGGCAAAGATTGCGCCCCAGGAAACCCCAGAGCGCGCGCTTGACTCTTGCAGCGTGGATGACGATGTGATCATTGTTGTTTTGCTCCCGGCAGGAAAAATAGTGTTACAAGTCTCAAAAGGGACAGTGCAGGCAGCGTGCCAGCCGGGCCAAAAATTAAAATCATGTTATTTCAACGAGTTAAGTAATTTGAACTTCGCAGGACCGTGCAACTTGCAAGAAACAGCAGTGGCGGGCGTGCTTTATGCAATCTCCCTGCAAACCCGCTCACTGTGGGAGCTGGCTTGCCTGCGATAGCGGTCTTCCAGGTTGATATTTTGTCTCTGACACACCGCTATCGCAGGCAAGCCAGCTCCCACAATGATTGTGTGCAACCCGGATATTTGTGGTGGTTTTGCCAAGATGAAGTTTAATTTAGGAAACATTCAGCTACTTCTTGGCAAAATGACCCCACTTCTAGTGTGAATCGCTCACCAGGTAATCCTATGACCCGTATTTTGACCATCGAGGATGACGCCGTAACGGCCCGCGAGATCGTCGCCGAGCTGAGTAGCCATGGACTGGACGTGGATTGGGTGGACAACGGCCGCGAAGGCCTGGTCCGCGCTGTGAGTGGTGATTACGATCTGATCACCCTCGACCGGATGCTGCCGGAGCTGGATGGCCTGGCCATCGTCACGACCCTGCGCACCATCGGGGTGTCGACGCCGATCTTGATGATCAGCGCCCTCTCCGATGTCGACGAACGCGTGCGCGGCCTGCGGGCCGGTGGTGATGACTACTTGACCAAGCCGTTCGCCTCCGACGAAATGGCTGCCCGTGTCGAAGTCCTGCTGCGGCGCAAAAGCACGGTCAAGGAGTTCGAAACCGCCCTGCGCGTGGCCGACCTGGAACTGAACCTGATCAGCCGCGAAGCCAGCCGTGCCGAGCAGCCGCTGAGCCTGCTGCCCACCGAATACAAACTGCTTGAGTTTCTGATGCGCAACACCGGGCAGATCCTGTCGCGGATGATGATCTTCGAGGAAGTCTGGGGTTATCACTTCGACCCGGGCACCAACCTGATTGATGTGCACATCGGTCGCCTGCGCAAGAAAATCGATCCACCGGGCCTCACACCGCTGATCCGCACGGTACGAGGTTCCGGTTATGTCATTGCTGAACCCCTCTAAGGGCTGGCGCTCCTCCAGCAGCCGCTTGCTGGCGCTCTACAGTTCGCTGTTCGTGGCCTGGAGTTGCATCCTCATGGGGGTGCTGTATTTCGAAGTCTCGGGTTACCTGGGCGACCTCTCCCGCCACTCGTTGATGCAGCGCCAGCACTTGTTTCAGCGTTTCGACGGCGAAGAACTGGTGGAAGCCCTGACCACCAGCATGACCTTCGACATGAAGGGCGTGGACGCCTATGGCCTGTTCGATGAGCAATTTCGCCCCCTGAGCGGGCCGATCCGCGCCGTGCCACCGGACTTGCCGCTGGATGGCAAGATCCACGCGCTGGCCAATTGCGTCGAGTCCGACGACCCCAAACTGCCCAAAGACAGCTGCGACGCCGTCGCCACCCACACCGAAGACGGCCGCTGGCTGGTGCTGGTGCGAGCCAACGGTTCGCTGTTCGGCGTCACCCGGATAATCTGGCATGCACTGCTGTGGGCGCTGTCGTTGACGATTATTCCCGGCGCGGCCGGTTGGCATTTGCTGCGCCGCCGCCCGCTGCGGCGTATTCGCGGGATCCAGGCCAGCGCCGAGGCTATCGTCGCCGGCGACCTGACCCACCGTTTGCCGCTGTCGAATCGCCGTGATGAGCTGGACATGCTCGCGGCCATCGTCAACGCCATGCTCGACCGCATCGAGAAGCTGATGAACGAGGTCAAGGGCGTGTGCGACAACATTGCCCACGACCTGCGCACCCCGCTGACACGCTTGCGCGCGCAGCTTTACCGCATCAAGCAGGAAGCCGAGGAAAACTCGGTGTACGCGGTGAAGCTCGACGACGCCATCGCCGAGACCGACACGCTGATGGCGCGCTTTCGCGGGCTATTGCGCATCTCGGAGCTGGAAGACCACCAGCGCCGCTCGGGTTTCCTGGTAATGGACCCGTTGCCACTGCTGCGCGAGCTGCATGACTTTTATCTGCCGTTGGCCGAGGAAGGCGAATTGCAGTTGCGCCTCGAAGTGCCCGAAGCGCTGCCGTGGATCACCGGCGACCGTGCGCTGCTGTTCGAAGCCTTGGCCAACCTGCTGAGCAACTCGATCAAGTTCTCGCCCGCCGGTGGCGAGGTGATCTTGCGTGGTGTGAATGACGGCGGCAGCACGCGCATCGAAGTGCACGACTCCGGGCCGGGTATTCCGGCGGCGGAACGTGATGCGGTGTTCCAGCGTTTTTATCGCGTGGATGAAAGCGACCAGCAAGGCGGCTTCGGTTTGGGCCTGTCGATTGTGGCGGCGATCATCAACTTGCACGGGTTCAAGCTGGAGGTTGGCAGCAGCCAGCGTGGCGGTGCGCGGTTGGTGCTGGAGTGTCGGCAGCAGTTGATGCCCGAAGCCTGATCGTTCCCACGCTCCGCGTGGGAATGCAGCCCAGGACGCTCCGCGTCCCACAGCGTGACGCGGAGCGTCACAAGAGGCATTCCCACGCAGAGCGTGGGAACGATCATCTCCAGCCCCTACAAAACCTTGTGGGAGCTGGCTTGCCTGCGATGACGATGTACCCGGCAAATTTGCAGTGCCTGACACTCCGTTATCGCAGGCAAGCCAGCTCCCACATTGGAACGGCTTTGCCGGTTAGTTAGAAGTTGGCGCGCAGCGCTTCGAGGCCGCCGCTGTAAACACCGGTGAACAACTCTTCCACCGCCGCGTCCGTGGTCCCGGCTGCCGGGGTGAACACGCCGGACCAGGTCACTTTCGCCGAGCTGTCGGTGAGCGCCTCAACCTGCAAGGTCGCAAGGTAAGCACTCGCCGGAAACGGCGATTGCTCGATGGTGTAGCTGTAGCTGCGCGCCACGTTATCAAAACGCTGCAAACGCTCGACTACCACACCGCCATCTGCGGTTTGCAGGTGGCGCACGCGCCCGCCCTCGCTCGGCTCGCTCTTGACGATAAACGGCAGCCAATCCGGCAGCGCGTTGAAGCCACCGACCAATTGCCAGACCTGATCGGCCGAAACCGGGATTTCAATTACAGAAGAAGCTGTCGCCACACTAAATACTCCAGGAAAAATAAAGACTTCAGATCGCCATGCTGTCGACCACACCACCGTCGACCCGCAGCGCAGCGCCTGTGGTTGCAGAGGACAGCGGTGAAGCAATGTACGCCACCAGGTTCGCCACTTCATCCACATTTGCCGCGCGCTGGATGATCGAGGTCGGCCGTGCGTTACGTACAAATACGTCGGCCTCGTCCCGCGCACTGCGCCCGGACTTTTGTGTGGAGTCCTTGAGCATCTGCTCCAGGCCGTCGGTAAAAGTCGGCCCCGGCAGCACTGCGTTAACCGTCACCCCGGTGCCCGCCAAGCGCTTGGCCAGGCCATGGGAAACCGCGAGGTTGGCGCTTTTGGTCACGCCGTAGTTGATCATGTCGGCCGGTGTGGCCACGCCGGACTCCGACGACACGAAGATCACCCGCCCCCAGCCCTGCTCGACCATGCCGGGCGTGTAATGCCGTGCCAGGCGCACGCCGGAGATCACATTGACCTCATAGAAGCGCGTCCACTCGCTGTCGGGCGCATCAAAGAAATCCACATCGTTGAAGATGCCGAGGTTGTTGACCAGGATGTCGGCACGCGGTTCGGCGGCGAACAGTTTCGCGGCGCCTTCGGCGGTGCCAAGATCCGCCACCAGCCCGCGCAGATCAGCGCCCGGCACCGCCTGGCGAATGCTTGCCAGCGCATCGTCGACCTTGCCCGATTCGCGCCCGATCACCACCACGGTGGCACCGCAGGCGGCCAGCGCCTGGCTGATGCCCAGGCCAATACCGGCGGTGCTGCCGCTGACGATAGCTACTTTGCCGCTTACATCAATGTTCATCGGTGGTACTCCTGAAGTTAGAGCGGCAGAGGCGCACGGGCCGAAATCAACCGGGCCTCGCGCAGCGCCTGCCAGAAGGCTGCCGGGATCTTCTCTGACAACGCCGCAACGTCTTCGGCAATCCGCCCCGGACGACTGGCACCTGGAATCACCGCCGCCACGGCCGGATGCGCCAGGGAAAATTGCAGGGCTGCGGCTTTTATACTTACCCCAAACGCCTGGGCAATCGCCTTGATCTGCTCGACTTTATCGATGATCGCGGGGCTCGCCTGCTGGTATTCGAAGTGCGCGCCACCGGCCAGAATGCCGGAGCTGTAAGGCCCGCCGACGACGATCTCGACATTCTGCGCCAAGGCTGCGTCCATCAAACGCTGCAAGGCACGTTCGTGGTCCAGCAAAGTGTAGCGGCCGGCCAGCAGGAAGCCATCGGGCCGGGCTTCGCTGAGGTCAAGGGTCAACTCGCAGGGTTCAACGCGGTTGACGCCCAGGCCCCAGGCCTTGATCACGCCTTCTTCGCGCAGGCGGGTCAGCACCTTGAAGGCGCCGGTGCGGGCCTGGTTGAAGTAGTCCAGCCATTGGTCGCCGTAAAAGTCCTGGGCGATGTCGTGAATCCACACGATGTCCAGGCGGTCGGTTTGCAGGCGCTCGAGGCTGTCTTCGATGGAACGCAAGGTGGCGTCGGCACTGTAGTCATTGAGCATCTTGTTGGGGCGGCCGTGTTCGAACACGCCGCTTTTTTCGCCGAGGTCGCGGGCGCTTTCTTCGACTTCATCGAGAATCACCCGGCCAACTTTGGTGCTGAGCACGAAGTCATCGCGGTTGTACTGAGACAGCGCATGGCCCAGGCGGATTTCCGACAGGCCCGAGCCGTAGAAGGGAGCGGTGTCGAAGTAACGCACGCCGTGATTCCAGGCAGCCTCGACGGTGGCCTGGGCTTCGTCTTCGGCAATTGCGCGGAACATATTGCCCAGCGGTGCGGTGCCGAAGCCCAGCGGGCCGGGCAATTTGTCTTTCAAGCTCATGGTGGGTCCTCAATCGGTTGTGGGTCGCTGTGACCGTTGAGCAGATCCTAGATTGCATAGATCGGACCGTCCAAGACATACTGCGACCAACTTGAGTCCTGAAAGGTCTTACACATGATTGATCTTCGCCAACTGCGCTACTTCGAAGTGGTCGCGGAAGAAGAACACGTCGGCCGTGCCGCCGAGCGCCTGCATATCTCGCAGTCACCGCTGAGCCGCCAGATCGCCCAGCTTGAAGAGCGCCTGGGCCTGACCTTGTTCGAACGCAGCCAGCAGCGCATCCGCCTGACCCGCGATGGCCAGACGTTCCTGGCGGAAACCAAGGCGCTGTTGACCCACGCCAATCGCTTGGAATCCTTGGGCAAACGCCTGGGACGCGGCGAAGAAGGCGGCTTGTGCATCGGCTACATCGAAAACGCGATGCACGCCGGCGTGCTGCCCAATGCGTTGCGCGTATTGAGGGATGACCGGCCTACCGTGCATATCAAGCTGTACAACTTGCCGTCGCTGGAACAGCTCGAAGGCTTGCGTCAACGCAGCCTCGACATTGCCCTGGTCGGCGAGCCACCGGCCACCGATGACCCGGACCTGACGGCGCTGCAGGTGCTGGACGACCCGATGCTGCTGGCGCTGCCGGAACATCATGCATTGGCGCGCCACAGCGAGTTGTTACCCGAGCATCTGGCTGATCAGGAGTGGATCGGCGTGCAACGCAAGCCTGGCGCCAACCCGGCGGATGACTTTGTGGCGGCGTGCATTCGTGCTGGTTTTACGCCGCAAATCCCTATGGAAGCCAGTGAGCCGTTTACCGCCCTGGGGTTGGTGGCCTCGGGTTTGGGTGTGGCGATGGTGCAAAAGGGGCTGAGCCGGAATGCGCCGCCTGGGGTGGTGTTGCGTGAATTGCCATGGCTGACCTACACCACGCCGCTGTGGGCGGCATGGCACCGGGTTAATTTGCGGCCTTTGGTGGAAACGTTCAGGAAGGTGCTGACTGAAAGCCTGTGAAGGCCAGGGCAACGGGTAACCTCATCGCCCCGGACATACTCGGTCCAATGTCAGCCACTCACGCCCTTACCTCAATCTTTCCCCCTCAGGCTCATCCGGTTAAACGCGGCTGCCAGTCAGAGCATTTCTCGCAACCGATACCACAGCATCCCCAACGCCAGCAGCGGCGAGCGCAGGGCCTTGCCGCCGGGGAAGGTCATGTGCGGCACTTGGCTGAAGATATCCAGGCCGTGGCTTGCACCGGCGTGAATGCCTTCGGCAAGCAGGCGCGCGCACCAGTGGGTCACGTTCAGGCCATGCCCGGAATAGCCCTGGGCGTAGAACACATTCGGGTACTGCTTGAGGCGCCCGACCTGGGGAAAGCGGTTGGCGGTGATGCCGATCTTGCCGCCCCACTGGAACTCGATGGCGGTGCCTGCCAACTGCGGGAACACCTTGAGCAACTTGGGCTGCATATACGCGGCAATATCCGCAGGGTCACGCCCCGAGTAATGGCAGGCGCCGCCGAACAGCAGGCGCCGGTCAGCCGAGAGCCGGTAGTAATCGAGCCCGACTTTCTGATCGCACAGGGCGAGGTTTTGCGGAATCAACTGCTGGGCCAATTCGACCGACAGAGGCTCGGTGGCGATGATGTAGCTGCCCGCCGGCAGTACCTTACCGCTCAAGCGCGGTTCCAGTTCCTCCAAGTGCGCGTTACAAGCCAGTACCAGATTAGCCGCGCGCACCGTGCCGCCGGCGCAACGCACCTGCACCGTATCGCCGTGTACAAGCTCCAGCACCTGGGTCCGTTCGAAAATCTTCACCCCGAGCGACTCGGCCACCTGCGCCTCGCCCAGCACCAGGTTCAACGGGTGCAAGTGCCCGGAGCCCATGTCCACCAGGCCGCCAGCGTAGACGCTGGAGCCCACCACCTGCGCCATGTCTTGCGGGCCGACCAGGCGGGTTTCAGGGGCATAACCCAGCGCTGCCAGGCCGGCCTGCTCGCCCTTGAACGCGGCAAACTGCGCCGGGGTGTTGGCCAGTTCGCAAAAGCCCCAACGCAAATCGCAGTCAATGTTGTGCTGGGCGATACGCTCGCCCACCAGCGCCACCGAGTCGATCCCGGCGTGCTGCAGGTAACGCACGCCCTCCTCACCCACATACTTGGCGAACCCCGACACATCATGGCCGATACCACGAATCAGTTGCCCGCCATTACGCCCACTGGCGCCCCAGCCGATGCGCCGGGCCTCCAGCAGGATCACCGAGAGCCCGCGCTGGGCCAGTTCGATGGCGGTGTTGACGCCAGTGAACCCGCCGCCTATCACGCACACATCGGCGCTCAGGTCGGCGCCCAGTGACGGGCGCTCCGGCATGGTATTGGCCGAAGCCCGGTAGTAGGACCGGGCGTGGTCATTGGACGGGATCATTTGTTGGTCTTCACTTTGCTCCAGGCGCGGGTCATCAGGCGCATGGTCGCCGGGGTCGGCGTGGTGGAAATATAGAGTTTGTCGAGCACTTCCTGGGACGGGTACACCTCAGGGTTGTTGACCAGCTCCGGCGCCATAAAGGGCTTGGCCGCCGGGTTGGCGTTGGCATAACCGACCGCGGCACTGACCTTGGCGATCACCTCTGGGTCGAGCAAATAATTGATGAAGGCGTGGGCCTCTTTCGGGTTCCCGGCGTCGGCAGGAATCGCCAGCAAGTCGAACCACAGGTTGGAGCCTTCCTTGGGAATCGAGTAGGCGATGTTCACGCCGTTCCTGGCTTCCTTGGCGCGGTTGGCGGCTTGAAATACGTCGCCTGAATAGCCGAAGGCCACGCAGATATCGCCGTTGGCCAGGTCCGAGATGTACTTGGACGAATGGAAGTAGGTGATGTACGGGCGCAACGTCAGCAGCTTGGCTTCGGCCTGTTTGTAGTCCTCGGGGTTTTCGCTGCGCGGGTCTTTGCCCATGTAATTGAGAATCGCCGGGAACAGCTCATCGGCTGAATCGAGAAAAGCCACGCCGCACTCGTGCAGCTTCTTGATGTTCTCGGGCTCAAACAGCACCGCCCATGAGTCGATGTGGTCGATGCCCAGCACTTGCTTGACCTTGTCGACGTTGTAGCCGATGCCGTTGGTGCCCCACAGGTACGGCACCGAGTGCGCGTTGCCGGGGTCGTTTTTCTCCAGCAGCTTGAGCAGTTTGGGATCGAGGTTCTTGAAGTTGGGCAACTGCGAGCGGTCGAGTTTCAAGAACGCGCCGGCTTTTACCTGGCGTGCCAGGAAGTGGTTGGACGGCACCACCACGTCATAGCCGGTGCGCCCGGCGAGCAACTTGCCTTCCAGGGTTTCGTTGGAGTCGAACACGTCATAGATCACCTTGATCCCGGTCTTGGCCTGGAAATCGGCCAAGGTGGTCTCGCCGATATAGTCGGTCCAGTTATAGACACTGACCGTCTGGGCGGCCTGGCCGCTGCTGCTGAACGCCGCGACAAGAGCCAGCGGGAGAAGCTTTTTCACAAGACGCATATCGACACCCCTTTATTGGTTTTTTAGACGCTCAACAGCAGGAACTCACGCTCCCAGGAACTGATCACTCGCTTGAAATTCTCGTGCTCGGCGCGCTTGACCGCCACATAGCCACGCACGAACTTATCGCCCAGGTACTGCTTGACCGTGTCGCAGTCCTCCATGCGCGCCAAGGCATCTTCGAGGGTGAACGGCAAGCGCAGGTTGCGGCGCTCATAGGCGCGGCCTTCCACCGGCGCGCTCGGCTCAATTTGCTCGATCATGCCCAGGTAGCCGCACAGCAAGCTCGCGGCAATCGCCAGGTAGGGGTTGGCATCCGCGCCCGGCAGGCGGTTTTCCACGCGCATCGCGTCGGGGCTGGAGGTCGGTACACGCAGGCCGACGGTGCGGTTTTCTTCGCCCCACTCCACGTTGACCGGCGCCGAGGTGTCCGGCAAAAAGCGGCGGAACGAGTTCACGTTCGGCGCGAACATCGGCAGCAGTTTGGGAATGTACTTTTGCAAGCCGCCGATGTGATGCAAGAACAGCTGGCTCATCTTGCCGTCGGCGTCGACGAACACCGGCTTGCCGGTGGCGATCTCCACCACGCTCTGGTGCAGGTGCATGGCGCTGCCCGGTTCGTCGGCCACTGGCTTGGCCATAAAGGTCGCGGCCACATTGTGCTTGAGCGCGGCTTCACGCAGGGTGCGTTTGAACACGGTGATCTGGTCGGCCAGGTCGAGGGCGTCGCCATGGCGGAAGTTGATTTCCATCTGTGCCGGGCCGTCTTCGTGGATCAGCGTGTCAAGGTCCAGACCCTGCAGTTCACACCAGTCATAGACGTCTTCGAACAGCGGGTCGAATTCGTTGGCGGCGTCGATGGAAAACGACTGGCGCCCGGTTTCGGCCCGGCCCGAACGGCCCACCGGGGTTTTCAGCGGCAGGTCCGGGTCTTCGCAGCGCTGGGTCAGGTAGAACTCCATTTCCGGCGCGACAATCGGCTGCCAACCTTTGTCGGTGTACAGTTGCAGGACTTTTTTCAACACGTTACGCGGAGACAACTCGATGGGGTTGCCCTGCTTGTCGAAGGTGTCATGGATCACGATGGCGGTGGGTTCGATCGCCCACGGCACCACGTAAGTGGCGTTGGACACCGGCCGGCAGATCATGTCGATGTCGGCAGGGTCGAGCAGGTCGTAGTAGATATCGTCGTCGACAAAGTCCCCGGTCACCGTTTGCAGCAGCACACTCTCCGGCAGGCGCATGCCTCGCTCATGCAGGAACTTGTTGGTGGGCGCAATTTTGCCGCGTGCGATGCCAGTCAAATCACTGATCACGCACTCGACTTCGGTAATCTTGTGTTCTTTCAGCCAGGCGGACAGCTGATCGAAGGGGGCGTTCATAAGGACCTCGTCATGGGTTGGTTGCACGCGCCGACTTGTACTCCCGGCGCATTGAGGTCTATCTTGGGCCAGCCTTCAAACGGCATCTATCCACTTTGCACGAACCATAACGCACCAATAGAGTGCGCCCAGGTTACCCATGACACAGGCAACAGCTTTGCGCGTACAGGCCTTCACCACCGGTGATGTGGCCGCTCAATGCAGTGCGACACCCGGTTGGGTGCAGCAGTACCAGCAGATGTCCCCAGGGCATTTTGCCGGGCAGATCCGCTACCTCGACCTGCACGGCGTCGAGGTTTACGAAGAGTGCATGAACACTCGCGTGGAGCAGCATTTCAATGCGCCACCGGGCTCCCTGGCGTTCTGTTTCGATGGCAGCGACAACGCGCTGTACATGCTCAATGGCGAGAGCCGCAACACCTGGATCACCCCGGAAAACTACCGCGAAGTCGCGGTGGTATTCGGCCCGCAGTTCGTGCAGCGCCATGGTTTGGATGTGGCGAAACTTGAGGGGTTGTTCATGGCACCGCTGACGTGCCAGCAGAACGCGCTGTTCACCCGATGGCTCAGTGGCACGCTGACACGGCTGTCCGCGCTGACTGACCCTATCAGCCGTGATGCCCTCACCCAGCAATTGCTTGATGACTGCCTGTTTATTCTCGACAACGCTTGTGTGTGCCTGGACCGCAGCTCGTTGCAGCGGCGCAGTGACGAGCGCCTGTTGATGGCGCGTATCGGTGAATGGGCGGCGGATGCGCCGGATGAAACCGCCAACCTGCTGGAACTGGCGCAGATCGCCGGTGTGCCGTTACGCCAATTGCAGCAAGGCTTTAAGACCTACACCGGAATGAGCCCGGCGCAGTGGTTGCGCTTGCGCCGGTTGAACGGGGCGCGGCGTGAGTTGTTGAGCTCGACTCGGGCTACGGTGGCTGAGGTGGCGATGAACTGGTCGTTCTGGCACTTGGGGCGGTTTTCGCAGAGTTATCGGGCGTTGTTTCGGGAGTTGCCCAGTGAGACGCTCAGGCGTTTGGGTTGACGGGTGTTTTTGGTACTGACCTGGGGGCCAAAGGATGTAAGAGCCGCAGCAACAGCAGAGCCATACTCGGTCAAAGGTGGGAGCTGGCTTGCCTGCGATGGCATCAACCGGTTGTACCTGATGTACCGAGGTGTCTGCATCGCAGGCAAGCCAGCTCCCACAGAAAAGCAGCTCTTCAGTGTATGCAAATCCGCCTTTCGCTTTTGATTCAACCACTCAGGTCGGCTACTAGGCCGCCGTGCTGTAGATTTTGATCTTGATCTGAGGCGCCCCGTTAACCACGGATTCAAGCCTTCGTTCTGGCACACCGAGCCTAAGCGAGGCACCGAGTGGTGGGGCGAAGACCTTTTGGTTACTTTTGGCTGGGCCGGCATTCCGGGCGTTTGCCAAAAGTGACCCGCTGTAAGAGCGGAACCCTACTCAGCCGTTACCGCAGCAACGGATATGTACACAACACAACCATTCTCAATAACTTGTAAATCCCAGCACATCCCCCTAGCTTATGCGCCCCCCGCCCTGCGCTTTAAGGCCCTACCCCCATGGTTGTGCGTTTTCGTCCCGTCGTTACCTCACGTTTCGCCCTTGGCCTGCTACTCAGCAGCAGCCTGGGTAACAGCATGGCCGCTGAAATCGAACTACCGGCGGTAAACGTCCAGGGCCAGGAAGACTCCGGCTATCGCACCAACAGCGCCTCGGTCGGCGGCTTCAACGAAGCGCCGTTGCTGGACACTCCGGCATCAATCACCGTGATCAACGCCGAACTGATCAAAGACCAGCAGGCGCGCCTGCTCAGCGAAGTGCTGCGCAACGACGCCTCGGTAGGCGACAGCTACGCCCCCATCGGCTACTACGAAAACTTCGTGATCCGCGGCTTCTCACTGAACGCCGCGAGCAGCTACAAAATCAACGGCCGCACCATCACTGGCGAGCAAAACGTCGCCCTGGAAAACAAGCAGCAGGTCGAAGTGCTCAAGGGCCTGGCGGGTTTGCAAAGCGGTATTTCCGAACCCAGCGGCGTGATCAACTACGTGACAAAACGCCCGGAAGATGTGCGCTCGGTTACCGTGTCCACCGATGACCGAGGCAGCGGTTACATAGCCACCGACGTGGGTGGCTGGTTTGGCAGCGAGCAGCAATTCGGCCTGCGCGCCAACGTCGCCCACGAAGACCTCAATTCGTATGTCGAGCACGCCGATGGCCAGCGCGATTTTGTGTCCCTGGCCTTCGACTGGAACATCAGCCCCGACGCGGTGCTGCAACTGGACGCGGAATACCAGAACAAGCAACAGCGCTCCGTGCCGGGTTATCAACTGCTGGGCGGCACCGAAGTGCCCCATGACGCGTCACCGAAGAAATTGCTGGGGCACCAGAGTGGTTCCCATCAGGTCGGCATCGATTCGCTGAACCTCAATGGCAAGTTTGAATACCGCTTCAGTGATCAGTGGAAAGGCAGCCTCAGTGCCGCCCACAGCAAAGTGGTGATTGATGATTACAGCTCGTTTGCCTGGGGCTGTTACTACGTCGGTAGCTGCAACGCCAACACCTTCAGCCCGGAAGGCGACTACGACGTCTACGACTACCGCAGCCCCGACGACACCCGCCGTGATGATGAAGTACAGGCGGCAATAACAGGCCTGTTCGACACCGGCAGCCTGGGCCATGAACTGACTTTCGGCACCAGCGCGTTTCGCCGGGTGATCGACAAGCGCAAGTCCGTCAACGAATACATCGGCAGCGGTAATATCAACCAAGACGCACCGACCTTCGAGCCTACTGATAAGCCGCTGAACCCAAGCCATCGCAACCTCGACAGCCGTCAGTACGGCCTGTTCGTCACCGACCGCATCCGCTTCAACGAGCAATGGCAAACCATCATTGGTGGGCGCGAAGTGCGTCTGGATGAAAAAGCCTACGATGACCAAGGCAACCAGGCGCGCCACACCCAGCAATACGTATTCCTGCCTCAAGCTTCGTTGATCTATAAACCCGTGGAAAATATCTCGCTGTACACCAGCTACAGCAAGGGCTTGTCATTGGGCGGCACGGCACCGTGGTTTGCCCGAATTCCCGATGAAACCCTGGCCCCAACCGTGTCCCGGCAAATCGAAGCCGGCGTGAAATACGACTGGCACCGCATCAGCTTCGCCGCCGCCGTATTCCAGACCCGCCAGGCCTATCAATACGCAAAACCCGAAGGCCTCGAGTTTATCTACGTCCAACAAGGCGAACAAAAAAACACCGGCCTGGAACTCTCCGCCAACGGCTGGGCCACCGACCGCCTGCAGATCGCCACCAGCGTCGCGGCGATTCGTGCCCGCGTGAACAACAGCGGCACGCCAGACTACGAAGGCCACCAGGCGCTCAACGTCCCCAAACTGCGCGCCAGCCTGTATGCCGATTACGCCCTGCCGTGGATGAATGGGCTGGCCGTGCTGGGCGGCGTGCAATACAGCGCCAAGAAGTACGCCGACCGCACCGGCAATGTGCAAGTGGGCGACTACGCCGTAGTGAATGTCGGCAGCCGCTACACCACCAAAATCGACGGCTATGAGACCGTGTTCCGCCTCAGCGTCGATAACCTGTTCGACAAACGCTACTGGCGCGATGCGGGTGAATACCTGGGCGACGACTACCTGTTCCAGGGCGCGCCCTTGACCGCGCGCCTGAGTGCTTCGGTTAACTTCTGAGCCTGCGCGGCGCTGCCAGCCACAGCGCCGCCAAACCACAGACCAACAGACTCCAACCCAGGTCCTGGGCCCAGGCGACCAGGGTCAACCCAGCGCCGATCACCAGGTAATACAACAAACCAAACAGCGCGGCGGCAGTGCCCAGACGATCTTGGTAGGCCACCAGCGCGGCCCCCAGCACATTGGGGATGGCCATGCCGAATGCCAGTACCACCAGCAGCATCGGCCAGACAAATAACCCGCTGTGTTGCAGCAGCACGACCAGCAAGCCACCCAGCACTGCGACACCGGCGGCGATCAGCACTAATCGCTCGCCGTTTACCCCACGCTTGAGCAGTCGCTTGTTCAGCCACGCACCACACCCGGAGCCCAGCGCCAGCAAGACGCCGCTGTAGCCGAAGTCGGCGGCAGACAAACCCAGCCGCGAAAAGATGAATGGCCCCACGCTGTAATAGCTGAACAGCGCAATATTGAACGCCGCCACCAGCCCCACCGAACGCCAGATCCCGGCATCCCTGAGCAGCAACCGCAACGTCTGGCCCAGCGCGGCCGTCGGCATCGAGGCTGGACGGGTCTCGGGCAACGCCCACACGCACCACGCCCATAAGGTCAGCGAGAGCAGCAACAAACCACTGAGCACACCGCGATAACCGAAGAACTGCACCAGGCTGGCGCCCGTGAACAGGCCCACGGCCGGGCTGGCGGCCAGGGCAATGCCCATCAGCGAGAATACCTGGGCCAATTGCACGCCCTTGAAACGGTCACGCAGCACGGTCTGCGTCACCACCGAACCGACCGCCGCGCCAAACGCCGCCAACGCCTGGGCCAGCAACAAACCGTTGAAGCTGGTCATGCCCAAGGCCAGCACCGAGGCAGCCACGTACAGAGCCAACCCGGCCAGCATCACCGGCCGCCGCCCCCAACGATCACACAGCCGGCCCCACACCACCACGCCAAAAGCGAACGCCAGGAAATACACCGATAACGTCTGCCCGGCCCGCTCCGGCCCCACCGCAAACGCCCGGCCGATATCTTCCAGCGCTGGGCTGTAGAGCGTTTGGGCCAGTTGCGGGAACATCAGCAACGCGACCGTCAGTGGCAAAAAAAATTTAACCTTCATCCCCAACTCCTTTGCTTGAAACAGCGCAAGAAGTGTAAGGACTGTCGACTGGAGTATTATCCAGACTTTGACAATTTACCCATCAAATCGGACAACCTATGGCCTGGCTCGCCAACGACGCTACTTTCGATCCCGACCACCTGGCAGCGCCGGTCATCGGCATTGCCGCCCTGCTCGGTGATCACGACTCCGGCCTGCACCGCCACCAGCGCGGGCAACTGCTGTTCACGCGCCAAGGCTGCACCCGTATCACCCTGGACAACCAGCTGTGCCTGCTGCCGCCTTCGCGAGCAGCGTGGATCCCGTGCGGCGTGCCGCATCGCGCGGTGATGCACAAAACCGTGGACTATCGCTCGGTGTATCTGAGCCCGGCACTGGCCGATCAATTGCCTGCACAGGTGGGGGTGATCGAGGTCAGCCCATTGCTGCGCGCAGTGCTGGAACCCATAGCGATGGCGCCCTTCGACACCGATTGGCAAACGGGCCGCTACGCGCATTTGCTGGCGTTGTGCCTGGATGAAATCCAGGCGGCCACCGCACAACCGATGCTCCTGCCCTTGCCCC
This sequence comes from Pseudomonas sp. OE 28.3, assembly GCF_014268205.2. NCBI lineage: Bacteria > Pseudomonadati > Pseudomonadota > Gammaproteobacteria > Pseudomonadales > Pseudomonadaceae > Pseudomonas > Pseudomonas sp. OE 28.3. The sequence goes on along the minus strand of NZ_CP077082.1, from coordinate 2,894,937 downwards.
AGGACAAACGCCTGGCGCCCTTGCTCGCCGATCTGGAAAGGTTACCGCCGACCCTGCAAGCCCTGGAAAAACAGATAGGTGCCAGCACCAAGACCATCGGCCGGATTTTCCTGCGGGAAACCGGCCTTGGCTATCAGCAATGGCGCCAGCAGTGGCGCCTGATGCGGGCCATCGAACTGCTTGCCATCGGACGCAACCTAGGCTATTGCGCGTTCGAGTTGGGCTTTGCCAGCGACAGCGCGTTGATCGCCTTCTTCAAAAGCATGACCGGCAGCACGCCACGCGGGTATTTGAAAGTCGACTGAGGGCGTGCATGAGGCCGCTTCAGCCCGGTAGCGGAATCACCCGTAAAGGCCGCACCGACTTATAGGAAAAACTTGAGTAGATTTCTTTAACACAGGGCAACGTCTGCAACACCTCACGCGCAAACTCGCCAAACGACTCCAGGTCTTTGGCCACCACCTCGAGCAAAAAGTCATAGCGCCCCGACACGTTGTGGCAGGCGACAACTTCGGGAATCTCCAGCAGCCGTTGCTCGAATGCCCGGGCGATTTCCTGAGTGTGGCTTTCCATCATGATGCTGACAAACGCCGTCACGCCATACCCCAGCGCCTTGGGCGACAGAATCGCCTGATAGCCGCTGATCACCCCGCTCTCCTCCAGGTTGCGCACCCGTCGCCAGCACGGCGAGGTGGTCAGGGCGACGCGGTCGGCAAGTTCGGCCACGGTCAAGCGGGCATTACCTTGCAAGGCGTTTAAAAGGGCTTTGTCGGTGCGGTCCAGACTCACGGGCATAACGTGCCTCTATTTGTTGTTTTTGTCGATTATTCGCCCCGAAATCCGGGATTTTCCTGGGTTTTTTGCAATGTTCAACTCTGGTTATGAGCATAGCATTGTAGGAAATAAGGAGCGTCCGACATGAACAACAAACACAATACATTCGGCTTTTCTACCCGCGCCATCCACCACGGTTACGACCCCAAGGACCATCACGGCGCCCTCGTACCGCCGATCTATTTATCTGCCACCTTCGCGTTCCCCACCGCCGAATATGGCGCTGCCTGTTTTGCCGGGGAAGCCAGCGGCCACTTCTACACACGCATTTCCAACCCGACCCTGGCACTGTTGGAATCACGCATGGCAACCCTGGAAAACGGCGAAGCTGCCGTGGCCTTCAGCTCCGGCATGGGTGCGATTGCCGCAACGTTCTGGACCCTGCTGCGCCCGGGCGATGAAGTGATCGTCAGCCAGACCCTGTATGGCTGCACCTTTGCCCTGCTGCACCATGGCCTTGCTGAGTTCGGCATCCGGGTGCGACACGTCGACCTCACCGACCTGGCCGCCCTGCGCGCGGCATTGTCCCCTGCCACCCGCATGGTCTATTGCGAAACCCCGGCCAACCCCAACCTGCGTCTGGTGGACATCGCCGCCGTGGCCGAGCTGGCGCACCAACAGCCAAATGTCACCGTGGTGGTCGACAACACCTACTGCACCCCCTACCTGCAACGTCCGCTTGAACTGGGGGCCGATCTGGTGGTGCACTCGGCCACCAAGTACCTCAGCGGCCATGGCGATATCACCGCCGGTATCGCCGTGAGCAACCAGGCGCTGGCACAACGTATTCGCCTGCAAGGCCTCAAGGACTTGACCGGCGCGGTGATGTCGCCGCAGGACGCATCCTTGCTGATGCGCGGCCTCAAGACCCTGGCCCTGCGCATGGACCGCCATTGCAGCAACGCCCAGGCGGTGGCCGAAGCGTTGCAAGCACACCCTGCTGTGCAGTGGGTCACCTACCCGGGCCTGCGCTCTTTCCCGCAATACGCCCTGGCAGCGCGGCAGATGAAGCAGTCCGGCGGCATGATCGCGTTTGAACTCAAGGGCGGCATCGACACCGGCCGGCGCTTTATGAACGCCCTCAACCTGTTCACCCGCGCCGTCAGCCTGGGTGACGCCGAGTCGCTCGCCCAGCACCCGGCGAGCATGACCCACTCCACCTACACCCCCGAAGAACACGCGCAGCACGGCATCAGCGAAGGCCTGGTGCGTTTGTCGGTCGGGCTTGAAGACATTGCCGACCTGTTGGCCGATATCCACCAGGCCCTGGCCAAATGCACGCGTGCGGCACCGCGCCGGGCCGTGGTGGAAGAACACGCCGTGAAATAGGGCCTACGGTTGAGGTAATCCTTTCCTACAGACGGTGGTCGGACTGGTCCGACCGCCGTTATGCGTTTTTAATCTGTTTTTTTTGCCGATTGGATCCCCATGCATTTCCCTGGCTGTACTAGCATAGGTGCTCGGCGGGTGCATTATCACTGTAGGTTATTCACATTGGTTACCTTGTTAAACCCCGTCGCTATAAGGATGAATACCTGCACTCAACATTCATGGACGAACTGATGAACTCACACCTGTTCCCTCATATAGGCAAGGTCATCGCCAGCACCGGCAGCCGCCATTTCCCGCGCATGCTGCATGACTTGATCCTGACCCAACTGGCAGTGGACGCTACCCATATCACCCAACTGCAGGTCAGTGCCGAAGGGCACACCCGACGCCGGATCAGCCCGGTCTACACCGACTCGGTGACGGCGCTGGGCGAAGAACAACCCGCTGCCCAATTGCACCTCACACGCCGCAAGGACGATGTGCGTTATGTGTTGTCGGTGTATCGCTCGCATCAGTCGGAAAGTTTTTCGCCACAGGAACGCAGCATGCTGGAGGATTTTTCGACGCTGCTTCTGCCCATGGTCGAGAAACACATCACTGCGATCCAGCCCTGTCGCCAGGGCGGATCGCCTGTGGTCGCCGAAAATCAAGGGCTTGAAACCTTACGTCGGCGCATTGAAGAACGTCTGGTGCAATCGGGGTTGACCTTGTCCAATCGAGAACTGGATGTGTGTGTGGGTTTGCTGGCCGGGCGGACTGCACCGGAGTTGGCGGAGCAGTTGGCGCTGAAGGTCAACACTATTGAAAGTTACCTCAAGCGGGCGGCGATCAAGCTGGGGATCAGCGGGCGGCATTCGTTGTTGCGGTGGATGTATGCGGGTGATGAGGGCGTCGCCACGGCTCTCTAGATCAGGCTGTGGGTTGTCTTTTGGTGGTGTACATATCCGTTGCTGCGGTAACGGCTGCCTATGGTTCCGCTCTTACAGCGGGTCACTTTTGTAGAGACATGTACGGACCGGACACATGGTTGACGGGTGTGCGGGGACATGGTGGACACTTCTCGGCGAAGCCAGCTTCGCCGGGAGGCCATCATGCCCTGGAACACGAGAGACGCCATGAGCCTAAAACAAGAGTTTGTTTCCTTAGCAAAGAAACCCGGCAGTAATAAGCGAGAGCTGTGTCGACGATTTGGTATAAGTCCGCAAACCGCCTACAAGTGGCTAAAGCGTTACGAGGCCGGCGGCTCTGCGGGTTTGCAAGAGAAGTCACGCAGGCCCGCCAGCAGCCCCAAACTGACCCGGGCCGAGCTGGAGGCTGAGGTCGTTGCACTTCGCCAAGATCATCCGGCATGGGGCGGACGCACAATTAGCAGCATGCTGGACAAGCGAATTGCTCCCAGTACTGTCACTAATGTCCTGCACCGGCACAGCTTGATTAAGCCTTCAGAGAAAGAACCAGAGGCCCGGCTGAGATTTGAACATCCTGAGCCCAACGATCTTTGGCAGATGGATTTCAAAGGCCACTTTGCAATGCAGCAAGGCCGATGCCACCCCCTGACCATCCTGGACGATCATTCGCGGTTCAACCTGGCCATCCAAGCGTGTGATAACGAGCGAGGCACCACCGTAAAACAGAAGATGAGCGAGGTATTTGAAACTTACGGTTTACCGGCACGTATCAACGTCGACAATGGCGCGCCATGGGGCTCACCGCGTAATCCTGGCGAGATCACAGAGTTGAGTATTTGGCTGGTGCGTTTGGGAATTCGGATAAGTTTCAGTCGTCCCTACCATCCGCAAACAAATGGGAAAATCGAGCGTTTTCATCGATCACTCAAGGCAGAAGTCCTTAACGGGCGTCACTTTTCTACGCTAGCGGATGCTCAATCAGCATTCGATCAATGGCGTGAAATATACAACCTGCAACGTCCTCATCAGGCGCTGGAATACAAGGTGCCCATGGACCGCTATCGCAGCAGTCCTTGGGCTTATCCGCAAAAGCTACCTGAGTTTGAATACGGACCAGACGACGTGTTAGCCAAGGTTTATCACAGCCGTTTTCGCTTCCAAAAACGCTACTTCAGCATCGCAAAAGGCTTGGTAGGACAGCACATAGCAATCCGCCCGAACGCAGAAAGCGATGGTCTGTTCGACGTCTATTTCTGCCATCACTTTTTGCGAACAATCGACATTAGTAAGCCTGATTATGGTCAATAATGTGTCCACCATGTCCCCGCACATGTGTCAACCATGTGTCCGGTCCGTACATAGAGACACAAAAGTAACCAAAAAGTCTTCGCGGGTATGACTCACCCACATGGGTTACAAATCAGTTCACGCACATAGGTAACAGTTTTTAACTGGCAGGGTCGATTTCGTGAGGATCTGACCATGCCCTGGAAAGAGCTGAAACCTATGGACCTCAAAGTGATGTTTGTCGCTGAATACCTGACTGGAAAACACAGCCTTAGCCAGCTATGTCGAGACTATGAAATCAGCCGAAAGACCGGCTACAAGTGGATCGAGCGATACAAAGCAGAAGGCCCCAGCGGGCTTGATGAGCGTAGTCGCCGTCGGCACCACCAGACTTATGTGGTGCCTTTGACGGTAAAGCAGGCGATTATCGAACTTCGTTCTATAGGCGAGACAATCCCTGGTCCGAAAAAGATCCAGAGTGATTTGATAAGGCGTTTTCCTGACCAGGATCCGCCCTCGAAAACGACTATTTATAACGTCCTCAAAGCAGCCGATCTGATCACGCCGCGACCCCTGCGGCCAAAGGTTGCTGTCTATCCAAAACCGTTACGTAAGGCAGATGTACCTAATCAGCTTTTCAGCGCTGACTACAAAGGCCAGTACCTGACAGGTGCGGGCGTATGGTGTTATCCGCTAACAATCATGGACCATGCCAGTCGCTTCTTGCTTGCCTGTCAGAGCATGCCCAGCACCAATTTCAAGGAGACCCAAGAGACGTTCGAACGGGTGTTTCGCGAGTATGGTTTGCCTGAGCGGATCCGTACTGACAACGGAGTGCCGTTTGCCAGCACAGGGCGCGGAGGGCTGTCACAGTTGTCGATCTGGTGGCTACGGCTGGGGATCATTCCAGAGCGTATCGAGCCTGGTCGGCCAGACCAAAATGGCCGGCACGAGCGTATGCACCGAACACTGAAAAGCACTTTGCCCAATCCACCTGCGGTTGCTTGGGAGTCTCAGCAGAAACACTTTGATCGTTTCATACAGCACTACAATTACGAGCGAGGGCATGAAGCGCTGAGCCAGAAAACACCGGCTTCATGCTATTCACCTTCACCTCGAGCCTATCCTGAGAAACTGCCGGAGATGGGTTATGCAAGTCATATTGAGTGTTACCGGACTGACTCAAACGGGATGATTTATCGGTCAGGTCTGCGGATTTATGTGGGGCATTTACTGAAATACCAGACTACTGGAATGGAGATGCTGAGCGACGATGTGTGGGCTGTTATTTTCGGCCCAGTGATCCTCGGACAAGTGGATGCGAGGAATGCAGACAAGGACGGCTATATTTCACTCAAAGTGTTACCTATGTGAATGCACTTTTGTGTAACCCATGTGGTTGTCCCGTACACGCCCCAACACTCGGTGCCTCGCTGTGGCTCGGCATGCCCGCAATCCGCCAGTGATTTGGGGGGCCGCCGCGATGGGCCATCCTTGGCCCAGCGCGGCTAAACCGGCATCCCTGCCGGTTTACCCCCCAAATCACTGTCAGATTCCGGCCATCGTGTTTAACGGGGCGATTTCAGATCAAGATCAAAAGCGCAGATCAAAAGACCGCTGACTTCGTCATCGAAAAGGATGTAAGGGCCGGAGCAACAGCAACAGCAACAGCAACAGCAGAGCCATACTCGGTCTAAGGTGGGAGCTGGCTTGCCTGCGATGGCATCAACTCGGTGCACCTGATACACCAAGGTGTCTGCATCGCAGGCAAGCCAGCTCCCACAGAAAAGCAGATCCCAGGTGTATGCAAATCCGCTTTTCGCTTTTGATCTAACCACTCAGGTCGGCTTTCAGGCCGCCGTGCTGTAGATCTTGATCTTGATCTGCTTTTGATCTGAGGCGCCCCGTTAACCACGATGGCCGAATGCAGGCTTGAATCCGTGGGTAACCCGGCAGGACGCCGGGTTAGCCGCGCTGGGCCAAGGATGGCCCATCGCGGCGGCCCACGGATTCAAGCCGGAGTGCGGGCATGCCGAGCCTAAGCGAGGCACCGAGTGGTGGGGCGAAGACCTTTTGGTTACTTTTGGGGCGTTTGCCAAAAGTGACCCGCTGTAAGAGCGGAACCATAAGCCGCCGTTACCCAAATAACGGATATACACGCCGACAAACCGCCACCAAAAGCCAATCAATCCCGCGCCAGTGCCTCAATCGGGTCCAACCGAGCCGCATTCCGTGCCGGCACAAAACCAAACACAATCCCGATCAACGTCGAACACGCAAACGCCGTCACAATCGACCCCACGGAAAACACCATCTCCCACTCCTTCACAAACAGCGAAAACAGATACCCAATGGCGTAAGACAACGAAATCCCAATAACCCCGCCGATCAAACACACCATCACCGCCTCCACCAGAAACTGCTGGCGAATATCCGACTGCCGCGCCCCCACCGCCATGCGAATCCCAATCTCACGGGTGCGCTCAGTGACCGACACCAGCATGATATTCATCACCCCAATCCCACCCACCAACAACGAAATCACCGCAATCAGCGACAACAGCAGCGCCAGGGAGCGGCTGGTTTTCTGCACCGTCTGCATGATGCTATCAAGGTTATTGGTGAAAAAATCCTTGGTCCCATGCCGCTGCAGCATCAGCTTGTTAACGTTGTCTTCCACCACCTTGCTCGGCTGCCCATCCTTGATACGCACGGTAATGCTGTCCAGATGCCGCTGCCCCAACAGCCGCCCCGCCGCCGTTTCATAAGGTACCCACACGTTCAACGCCTTACTGGCAGCGAACATGTTTTTATTGTCAGCCGTCACCCCGATCACCGTACACGGCAGGTTCCCAACCAGGATCACCTGCCCCAGCGGGTCCACGTTCGGCCCGAACAGGCGATGCCGAGTGTTGTGGTCAATCACCACCACCTGCGCCTGACGCCGCGCATCACTTTCACTGAAGGCAATCCCGGCTTCGAGCTTGAGCCCTTTCACCTTGAAATACCGATCACTGACGCCATTCACCTGCGCATCCAGGTCGATATTGCCAAAGCGCAGCAACAGGTTGCGCCCTACCACCGGCGTGGCGCTGTCGACGTAATACAGTTGATTCAACGCCTCCACATCCGACGGCATCAACGTCTCGATGGCCGACGCACGACTGTCGCCGAAACTGGTGCCGGAAAAGATATCGATGGTGTTGCTGCCAATCGCCTGGATGTCCTTGAGCACATAACGCTTGGCCCCCTCGCCGATCGCTGAAATCGACACCACCGAGGTAATGCCGATGACAATACCCAGCATGGTCAGCAAGGTGCGCATGCGATGGGAAATCAGCGCGACCCAGGCCATATTGAAGGCCTCCTTGAACAACCCCAGGCTCGCCACCAGGCGCCGAGCGCCGCTGCGCTTGGGCTCAATCGGCGCTTCGCTGGGCAACTCCAGCCCCACACTGTCATTGGCCTTGTCGCTGACTATCTCGCCATCACACACCTCGACAATCCGCTGGGCGTTCGCCGCGACCTTGGGGTCGTGGGTGACGATAATCACCGTGTGCCCCGCCGCGTGCAGCTCGGCGAGGATGCGCATCACCTCCTTGCCGCTGTGGGTGTCGAGGGCGCCGGTGGGCTCGTCGGCGAGGATCACCTCACCGCCATTCATCAAGGCCCGGGCGATACTTACGCGCTGTTGCTGGCCACCGGAGAGCTGGCTCGGGCGGTGGGTGGTGTGCCCCGCCAGGCCAAGGCGCGTAAGCAGGTCGCGCGCGCGGCTGTGCCGTTGGCTCTCGGGCGTACCGGCGTAGATCGCCGGCATTTCCACGTTATGCAAGGCGCTCAAGTGCGCGAGCAAATGGTAGCGCTGGAAGATAAACCCGAAGTAATCCCGGCGCAGTTCCGCCAACTGTTCATCGCCCAGCGAGCGGGTCTCGATGCCGTTGATCTTGTAGCTGCCGGCGGTGGCGTAGTCCAGGCCGCCGAGGATATTCATCAAGGTGGATTTGCCGGAACCCGAGGCACCGATGATCGCGACCATTTCGCCGGCATGAATCGTCAGGTCGATGCCTTTGAGTGCGATGAACTCGCGCTCGCCGGCCATGAAACTGCGGGTAATGCCCTTGAGCTCCAACAGGGGTTGGGTCATGGTTCAATTCCCCGCCACAGCTGGGGTGGCGTCGCCGATCACCACTTTGTCGCCCTCGGCCAGGCCCTCCAGGATCTGCACCTTGACGTTGTTATTGATGCCAGTCTTCACATCCCGCGACAGCGCCTTGCCCTTGGCGTCCAGCACCCGTAACGGGTAAGTGCCGTCGTTATTGCGCGCACCAAGCGCCGCCACCGGCACCATCAAGGCCGCCTGGGCAGTGTCGAGCACAATACGCACCTGGGCGGTCATGGCGATGCGCAGGCGATGGTCCGGGTTAGGCACGTCGAACAGCGCGTTGTAAAACACCGCGGTGTTCTGCTTGGGCGTACCGGCGGTCTGGGTTTCGAGGAAGTTCTGCGGCGCCGGCTCCGTGCCACGCAGCTTGGCGTAGTAGCGCTTGTCGGCTTCACCCAGGATGGTGAAATACACCTGCTGGCCGGGGCTGATATGGATCACATCGGCCTCCGACACCTGGGCCTTGACGGTCATGGTGTCCAGGTCGGCCAGCTTGAGCAGCACCGGCGCCAACTGGTTGGCGATCACGGTCTGGCCTTCCTGCGTGACGATGCCGACTACATCGCCGTCAATGGGCGCGACGATGCGCGTGTACGCCAGATTGACCTTGGCGGTATCGATCTGGATATGCGCGCTTTTGATCTGCGCATCCAGCGACAACAGGTTGGCCTGTTGCACCTGGAAAGTGGACTCGGCGTCTTCAAAATCCTGGCGCGATACCGACTCATCCACCTGCAAGCCCTTGTAGCGCTCATACACCGACTTGGCCTGCTTGAGCTGCGCCGCCGTGGCGCGGCGCTGGGCCTGCAGGTTTTCCTCATCCACCTGGGCTTTACGCAAGGTGTTTTGCAGAATCAGCGGGTCGATCTCCGCCAACCACTGGCCCTTCTTCACCTTGTCGCCGACCTTGACCTTGAGCGACTTCAACTGCCCCGACACCTGCGCGCCAACATCGACCTGCTTGATGCCCTCAAGCAAACCGGTGGCCAACACCGCATTCTCAATATCACCGCGCTCAGCCGTGGCAGTGAGGTACTGCGGCGCATCGGCAGGAGCCTGCACCGTGTACACCACCAGGCCAATGGCAACAGCCAACACCGCGAGCATTCCAATTTTGCGAAACTTAGACTTTTCCATAAATGACCATAAAAAGATGAAGAGGGCCTAAAACGGCACGGTCCAGTGTGGGAGCTGGCTTGCCTGCGATGGCATCAACTCGGTGTGCCTGACACACCGAGGTGTCTGCATCGCAGGCAAGCCAGCTCCCACAGAAAAGCAGATCCCAGGTATATGCAACTCCGCTTTTCGCTTTTGATCTAACCACTCAGGTCGGCTACTAGGCCGCCGTGCTGTAGATCTTGATCTTGATCTGCTTTTGATCTGAGGCGCCCCGTTAACCACGATGGCCGAACGCAGGCTTGAATCCGTGGGTAACCCGGCAGGACGCCGGGTTAGCCGCGCTGGGCCAAGGATGGCCCATCGCGGCGGCCCACGGATTCAAGCCGGAGTGCGGGCATGCCGAGCCTAGGCGAGGCACCGAGTGGTGGGGCACAGACCTTTTGGTTACTTTTGGGGCGTTTGCCAAAAGTGACCCGCTGTAAGAGCGGAACCCTAAGTCGCCATCACAAAAACAACGGATATGTACCCGGCATTCCCCCCTCACGACACCACCTCCCCAACCACCACCCCCTCAAGCCACCACCGCGCCAACCCCAAAACATTCGGCGCCTTAAGCAACGTAAAGTGATTCCCCGCGCCATACCAAACCTGCAACCCGTTCCCCTGGCGCCGCCACCCTTCCACCATCAACCCCTGCTCACGCTGATTACCCGCCGCATCCAACGCCGGATCCTGCGCCAGCACCAACCGCACCACCCCGTTGAACCGCTGCGCCGGCCGATACACCGTGCGCAACGCCGCCGCATAAGTACGCGCCGGCCCCGCCATCGCATCCACACTGGCACGCCCCGGCAACAAACCCACGCTCACCATCCCCGCATGCAGCCATTGCTGCTGCGCCACCTCATCGCGCCCGGCAAACTCCACCCGGTCAATGCCCAGCGACTTGCCCGCCGACAACTGCATGGCCTCAATCAAGCGCAACAACGCGGCCGTGGTCGAATAAGGCTTGCCCGCACCGCCCGGTGATTCACTGTCGATCACCGTCAACGACGCCACCTCACGGCCCATCGCCTGCAAGCGCAGCGCCATCTCCAGCGCGACCCAGCCACCAAATGAATGCCCGACCAGATGCACCGGCCCACGCGGACACTCGTGCGCCAGCGCCGCCAGGTAACACTGCGCTGCCGCTTCCACCTGGCTATGGGGCACCGCCTCGCCATCCAGCCCGCGCGGCTGCAAACCGAACAGCGGCCAGTCGCGCCCGAGTGCCTCGCTCAACCCCACAAACCCGGTGACGCTGTCACCCGCTCCCGGCACACAAAACACCGGCGCAAACCCCGCACGCCCACTCTGAATGCGCAGCACCGGTTGATGCACCGCTTCCATCACCGGCGCACTCGCGGCCAGGGCCTGCGCCATCGCCGCGCCCAAGCCTTGAATATGCGGCGCCTGCATCATGCTTTGGTGATCGCCCGGCACCTCGACCCGGCGCAATTGACCAGGCGCCAAAGCGTCTTCCCAGCCCAGCGACTCACTGCGCCGCGACAGCTCGGTCGGCCGTTCACGGGCACTGAACAGATGCACCGGCACCGGCAGCGGGAACAGGCTGTAGTGCGCCAGCGCATGCCCGTGGCCGACTTCACGCTCGATAAAACTCAAGAGGTCCGCGTCCGTAGCCGCTGCCATTTGCGCGTATAGCAGACCTTGATCGCGACAGCGTTGCAGCAAACCCGCAAAGTCCAGCTGTCCAATGCCCGCCTCAAGCTGTTCAAGGCTCGCCAGTTCATCCACACCTCCCTGTGCGTTCCAATACGCCGTGCACTGCAACAGCAAATGCCGCTTAAGCGCATCCGGCCCACTCCAGCGCGCCTTGCCTTGGTCGGTCATGCGCGGCACGTAGCTGTCGATCAGGCCGAGGAACGCCACCGGCTCATCCAGCCCCAGCAATTGCATCGCCACTTCATAGGCCAGTACGCCGCCAAACGACCAGCCCGCCACGCGGTAAGGCCCGTGTGGCTGAACCTCGCGGATCAGGCCGACCATGCGCGCCGCCAAGCCTTCCATGGTGTTCAGGTGCGCCTCGCCCAGTGCCGCGCCCGGCAGGCCGTAGATCGGATAGTCGCCGGGCAAGTGCTGACCCAGCGCCGGGAAATACACGTCCATGCCACTGAACTCGTGCACCAGAAACAACGGCGGCTGCGAGCCGCTGCTGCGCACGGTAATCAGCGAGGTGTCGCGCACCGGCTCGCCGGTGCGCTGGCGCAACATCGCCGCCACCGAGGCCACGCTGACGTGCTGGAACAGCTCGGCCAGCGACACCTGCAAGCCCGCGGCCTCCATCAGGTTGACCAGTCGAATCGCCAGCAAGGAATGCCCGCCCAGCTCAAAGAAGCTGTCGTGACGCCCCACCTGCTCAAGTTTCAACACCTTGGCCCACAGGCCGGCGAGCGACTGCTCCAGTACATCGGCCGGCGCCTCGAAGTCGCGGCTGAGCAAGGCCTCCAACGCCGGAACCGGCAAGGCTTTGCGATCGATCTTGCCATTGGCCGTCAGCGGCAACTGCGCCAGCGGCACATAGGCCGACGGCAGCATGTAGTCCGGCAACTGGCCGTGCAGGTGCGCACGCACACTGTCGATGTCTACGGGCTCGCCAGCCCAGGTGAAATACGCCACCAGGCGCTTGTCGCCGGGCACGTCCTCACGGGCCAGTACCACTACGTCCTGGATGCTCGCCAAGGTCGCCAGGCACGCTTCGATCTCGCCCAACTCGATACGGAAACCACGGATCTTCACTTGGTCGTCGTTACGCCCGATGCACTCCAGCAAGCCGTCCGCTGTCCAGCGGCCAAGGTCGCCGGTGCGGTACATCAAGGCGCCTGGGTTGAACGGGTCGTCGACAAACTTCTCGGCGGTCAGCTCCGGCCGGTTCAAATAACCCTTGGCCACGCCGTCACCGCCGATGCAGATTTCGCCGATCACGCCCACCGGCAGTGGCTGCAAGTACGCATCCAGCACATGAATCTGCGTGTTGGAAATCGGTCGACCGACCGCCACGCTGTCAGCATCGGCGGCAATCGCCTGCACCTCGTAAGTGGTGGCGTAGGTGGTGGTTTCAGTCGGCCCGTAGCAATGCACCAGGCGCAATCCCGGCGCCTGCGCCAGCAGGCTGCGGAACGCCGCCGGGTCGGCACGCTCGCCGCCGCAGAGCAAAATGCGCAAGCCGGCCAGGGCTTCGGGGATCATCTGCACGTACTGGTTGAACAACGCGGTGGTCACGAACAACACCGTCGCACCGTGCAGCGCACGGCCGAATGCAGCGGGGTCGAGCAACGTGGAATGGTCGATCACCTGCACCTGGCCGCCGTTGAGCAGCGCGCCCCACACGTCCATGGTGCTGGCGTCGAACGCCGGGTTGGAGGCAAACGCCACGCGGTCGGCGGCGTTGAAGTCGGCGTAACCGTTGTTGAGCACCAGCCGTGTGATGCCGCGATGAGGCACCAATACGCCCTTCGGTGTGCCCGTGGAGCCGGAGGTGTACATGATGTACGCCACGCTGTCCGAGGACTGCGACAGGTCAGGGTTGTGGCTCGGTTGCGGGTCCAGGGTCAGGGTGTCCAGATCCAGGCGCCGCGCCGGGAACTCAAGCACCGCGTCACTGCGGGTCACCAGCCAGCTCGCGCCGCTGTCCTGCAACATGAAGCCCTGGCGTTCGGCGGGTGCGTTTATGTCCAGCGGCACATAGGCCGCCGCACACTTGAGGATCGCCAACTGGCTGACCAGCAGGTCCAGGGAACGCGGCAGCAGGATCGCGACGTTATCGGCCGGGCGCACACCCAGGCTCATCAGGTGATGGGCCAAGCGGTTGGCGCGGGTGTTGAGTTCGCCGTAGCTCAGTACCGCGTCAGCGTGCAACGCAGCCACCGCGTCAGGCCGTGCGTGGGCCTGGGCTTCGAACAAGCGCTGCACCGTGTGCTCGCGGGGGAACACACGGGTGGTGGCATTGAAACCTGCCAGCTGTTGACGCTCGGCCGCCGGCAGGATTGGCAAGCGGCTGATGCCCCTATCACTGTGGTGCTCCAGCGCCTCAACCAGTTGCTCAAGGGCAATGTTCAGGTAATCACACAAACGCCGGGCGCCCTGCCCCATGGCGGTCAGGCTGAAACCCTCACCAAGGTCATCGACACTCACCGACACCCCGTAATTGGTCTGCTCCTCGGCACTGAGCAGCGCAATCCCCTGCCATGCCTCAGCCACGCCACCACGGTGCGGCGCGCTGTGGCGGTAGTTGAACAGCACGTTGAACAACGGCGTACCCACTGGCACGCCGCTGCACTGCTGGGCCAATGCCAGCGGCGCGTGCTCATGGCTGAGCAATTGGGTCAGGCGCGCATGGGTGGCACGCAACGCCGTGCGTACCGCGCGTTCACCCAGGTCAACGCGCAGCGGCAAGGTGTTGATAAATACGCCCATGGCGCGCTCGGCACCTTCGCCGCCTTGCAGGCGGCCGAGCATTACAGTGCCGAACACCACCTGTTCGCGGCCACTGACCTTGCCCAGCACCTGCGCCCAGGCCAGGTGCATCAGGCTGGCGGCACTCACGCCTGCCTGGCGGGCCTGGGTGCGCAGGCGCAGGCTCAACTGAGGGTCGACGGCCAGATGCGCGTGTTCATCGGCGCCCAGGTATTGGACGTCGGTTGGCTCGTCGATTTCACCGAGCATTTCGCGCAAGAAGGTTTCGTGATTGTCAACGCCCAGGCGGGTCTGGGCCACATAGTTGCGATACGGCACGGCCGCGCCCAGGGTGTGCTGACTACCGAGCAGGAACGCCTGCATTTCATGCTGCAGGATGTCCAGCGCGACGTGGTCCATCACCAAATGATGGAACAACAACGTGGCGACCACGCGCTGCGGCTCCTCGGTATAGACCAGCCGCATCAACGGCGCTTGCGTCAGGTCCAGGCGCTGCGGCACAGCACCGGCTTCAACGCTGAGCGAGGCCTCACGCCAAACCACTTGCACCGGTTCTTCCAGGCCCTCCCAATGGAAGGAGGAACGCAGGATGTCATGCCGCTGGATCACCGCCTGCAATGCATGGGCAAAGGCGTCCAGGCGCAGACGGCTATCGAAGGCAAACTGTGCCCGCAACAGGTAGGCATCGCCTTCAAGCACAGCCCGATGGTGATACAGGATGCCGGCCTGCAACGGCGCCAGTGGGTAGATATCCTGCACATTCGCCGCACCGCCGGGAATGCACGCGACGATGCGGTCGACGGCAGCCTGGTCCATCTGGATCAAGGGCAACATAGCCGGGGTGATGTGGCTGCAGCCTTCGGCGATGCCATTGGCCGGCACCGCCACTTCGCGCCCACTGCCCAGCGCCGCCGCCAACGCCGAGAGCGTCGGCTGGCCGAACAGCACCTTCACATCCGCCGACAAGCCCAGGCGACGCATGCGCCCCATCAGACTGACGGCCAGCAGCGAATGCCCGCCCAGTTCAAAGAAGTTGTCGTGACGGCCCACGCGCTCAACATTGAGCAGTTCGGCCCACAGGCTGGCCAAGGCCATTTCGGTATCGCCCCGGGGCGCTTCGTACTCGCGCACCACCACCGAATCCAGGCCCGGCGCCGGCAGCGCCTTGCGGTCGAGCTTGCCGTTGGGGCTGAGCGGCAATGCCTGCAGATGCACGAAAATCGCCGGCACCATGAACTCCGGCAGATGCCGCAGCAGATGACCGCGCAGCGCGTCGATGTCGCTCGGCGTGCCGGTGTAGTAAGCCACCAGCCGCTCTTCACGGGCGATCACAGCGGCTTCGTTGACCTGAGGATGCTCGAGCAGCCGCGCCTGGACTTCACCCAGCTCGATGCGCAAACCACGAATTTTCACCTGGTCATCATTGCGCCCCAGGTACTCGATATTGCCGTCCGGCAAGTAACGCCCGACATCACCGGTGCGGTACATGCGCCCCTGCCTGAAGGGGTCGTCAAGGAAACGCTCGGCGGTCAGCTCCGGCCGGTTCAGATACCCCCGCGCCACTTGTACACCCGCGATAAACAACTCGCCCACCACACCCAGCGGCACCGGTTGCAACTGGCTGTCGAGCAGGTACATGCGGGTGTTGGCGATGGGTTTGCCGATCGGCGTGTTGTCCGGGGTTACCAGACCGGCACAGTTCCAGGCGGTGACGTCGACCGCCGCTTCGGTCGGCCCATACAGGTTATGCAATTGGCTGCCCGGCAGTTGCTGCTTGAAGCGCCGTACCAGGCTGCCCGGCAAGGCTTCGCCGCTGCACATCACCCGCGCTAGCCCTATGGCTTGGCTGACATCGCCGTGGGCCAGGAACACATCGAGCATCGACGGCACAAAGTGCAAGGTAGTGATCTGTTCGGCCTCGATCACGTCGCACAGGTATTCGGGCTCTTTGTGCCCGCCGGGGCGCGCCATCACCAGACGCGCGCCGGTAAACAGCGGCCAGAAGAATTCCCACACCGATACGTCAAAGCTGAACGGGGTTTTCTGCAGCACCGAATCCTGCGCGTTCAGGCCGTATTCGTCCTGCATCCACAACAGGCGGTTGACTACCCCGGCGTGGTCGTTGATCACGCCTTTGGGCTGGCCGGTGGAGCCTGAGGTGTAGATCACATAGGCGCTCACGCCCTGGACGTGAGGGTTGCCTGCGGGCAGATGCTGCCAGGTGGGCTGGTCCAGGTCGACTACCGCCACTGCGCCGAGCAAGCCACGTGTTGCGCCTTGGGCCAGCACCACCAGCGGCGCACTGTCTTGCAGCATGTAGGCCAGGCGCTCTTGCGGATAAGCCGGGTCCAGCGGCACATACGCCGCGCCGGCCTTGAGGATCGCATACAGGCCAATGACCATCTCCAGGCTGCGCTCGACGCAGATCGCCACCCGCGAATCCGGCTGTACACCCAGCGCCAGCAGGTGATGGGCCAGCTGATTAGCCTGCACATTCAGCTCAGCGTAAGTCAGTTGCCGCTCACCCGCCTTCACCGCAATCGCGTTCGGCGTGCGCATCACCTGCGCTTCAAACATCCCGTGCAGTGTCTGGTCGAGGTTGTAGTCCACCGCGGTGGCGTTGAAATCCACCAGCAGGTGCTGACGCTCACACTCATCCAACAACGGCGCATGTTCCAACACCGCCTGGTCGTTATCGACCATTGCCTGCAAGGTGCGGGTGAAATACCCGGCGTACCGCTGCACGGTCGACTCATCAAACAGCGCCACGGCAAATTCCAGCGCGCCGAGAATGCTGCCCTGCACTTCACCCAGGTTCAGCGACAGGTCGAACTTGGCAAAGTGGCTGTTCTCGACGATGCCTTCCAGGGCCAGGTCGCCCAGCGCCAGGGTCGGCGCGCTGCTGTCCTGCCAGCTCAGCAGGGTCTGGAACAGCGGGCTGTGGGCCAGGCTGCGCACCGGCCGGGTGATTTCCACCACCTGCTCGAATGGCAAGTCCTGATGCGCCTGGGCCGCCAGCGTCAGCGCCTTGACCCGTGCCAGCAAGGCCTCGGTGCTCAGCTCGCCCGAGGTGTCGATGCGCACCGCCAGGGTGTTGACGAACAGGCCGATCAGCCCTTCCACCTCGCTGCGGGTACGGTTGGCCACTGGCGTGCCGATCACCAGGTCGTGTTGCCCGGACAGCCGCGCCAGCAGGGAGGCCCAGGCCGTCATCAAGGTCATGTACAGCGTGGTGCCATGGCGTTGGC
Organism: Pseudomonas sp. OE 28.3; assembly: GCF_014268205.2. Classification (NCBI taxonomy): domain Bacteria; kingdom Pseudomonadati; phylum Pseudomonadota; class Gammaproteobacteria; order Pseudomonadales; family Pseudomonadaceae; genus Pseudomonas; species Pseudomonas sp. OE 28.3. The sequence goes on along the minus strand of NZ_CP077082.1, from coordinate 2,877,574 downwards.
TCAAGGCTTTGAGCCCGGCGGTCAGGCGTTCGTCCAGGCGCACTTCGACGCTGTTGCCGGCGTAGTCCTGCTGCACAGGGCGTGGGCGATCGGTAGGCAGCGTGAGCAAGGCCGGCGCACCGGCCAGTGCCTGTTGCCAATAGGTACTTTGGCGCTGCAGCACTTCGCCGCTCAGCCACAAACGCTGCCACACGGCGAAGTCGCCGTACTGAATCGGCAGGCTTGGCAATGGGTCAGGCATGCCGTGGCTGAAGGCTTGATACAGCGCCATCAACTCACGGGTGAGCACGCCCATCGACCAGCCATCGGAAACGATATGGTGCAGGGTCAGCAGCAGCACATGGTGATCGTCGGCCATCACCACCAGGCGCCCACGCAGCAACGGGCCGCGCTCCAGGTCGAACGGTGCCGAGGCTTCGCCCTGAATCAAGGCATCCAGCGCCTGCTGCGGTTGCGGGTGGCGGCGCAAATCCTGCAATTGCAGGGGCAGCATGTCTTCAGCCGGTACGATCAGTACCTGGGCTTGGTCGCCCTGTTGGGCAAAGCGGCTGCGCAGGGTTTCATGCCGCGCAACAATGCGCGCCAGCGCGCGTTGCAGCGCCTCGACATGCAACTGGCCACGCAAACGCAGGCCGATGGGAATGTTATAGGCGGTATTGGCGCCTTCCATCAGCGCCAGAAACCACAGGCGCTGCTGGGCGAACGACAACGGCACGAGCTCATCACGATTGGCCGGCAGAATATCCGGCAAGGTGCTGCGCCCTGACTGCGCCAGCACTGCGGCGACCGCCGCCAGCTCCGCATTGGCAAACAAGTCGCCCAGCACCAGTTCCACCCCCAGGCGCTGGCGCACTTGCGAGACCATGCGCATCGCCAGCAACGAGTGCCCGCCCAGTTCGAAGAAATGGTCGTGCCGCCCGACACGCTGCACCTGCAGCACATCGGCCCAGATCTGCGCGAGCACGCTTTCGATCTCACCCTCGGGCGCTGCGTATTCGCGGGTAAACACCGCGGCCATGTCCGGCGCTGGCAAGGCCTTGCGGTCGAGCTTGCCGTTGGCGGTGAGTGGCAACGCCTCGAGCTTCACATAGGCGACCGGGACCATGTAGTCCGGCAGATGCGCGACCAGGTGGGCGCGGATATCACCGACCGCCAGCGCGTCGAGTTGCGGGCTCTCAGTGAAATAGGCAACCAGCCGCTCCTCGCGCACCAGCACCACCGCTTCCTGGATCCCAGGCAGTTGGCCGAGCTGGGTTTCAATCTCGCCAAGCTCGATACGCATGCCACGGATCTTCACCTGATCATCGTTGCGCCCCAGGTATTCAAGCGTACCGTCCGGCAACCAACGCGCCAGGTCGCCGGTGCGGTACATGCGCCCCGGGTTGAACGGGTCTTGCAGGAAGCGCTCGGCGGTCAGGTCCGGGCGGTTGAGGTAACCACGCGCCACGCCCTTGCCACCCACGTACAGCTCACCGGCTACCCCCAATGGCACCGGCCGTTGTTGTTCATCGAGCAGGTACACCGTGGCATTGGCCACCGGTTTGCCGATATGCAACGGCTGGCCTGCTTCGACCTTGCCGGAAGTGGCAACCACCGTGGCTTCGGTGGGGCCGTAGTTGTTGATCAGCTCAAATCGCTGTGCCCGCGCAAACTGGCGCAGGCGGTCACCGCCGATGAGCAAGGTGCGCAATGTAGGGTGTTCGATGTGCTGGCTGAACGCGTATTCGGCCACCGGCGTGGGCAGGAAGCACACGTCCAGTGGCTGCGCGCACCACCAGCTCAGCAGCGCGTCGATATCTTCGGCGCCGTCCGTGGCGGGCGGCAGGTGCAGGGTCGCGCCGACACACAGCGCCGGCCACACTTCCCAGGCCATCGCATCAAAACCAAAGCCGGCAACACTGGCGGTGTGGCGCCCGGCGCACAAGTCAAAGGCGCGGCAATGCCAGTCCACCAGGTTGGCCACCGTGTGGTGCTCCACCATCACCCCTTTGGGCAGGCCGGTGGAGCCGGAGGTGTAGATCACATAGGCGAGGTTCGAAGGGCTGACGGCGGCTTTTGGATTGCTGGCTGAATGGTGCTGCCAGGTGTAGCGGTCCAGCTGGATCACCGGCACGTCCAGCGCCGGCAAGCGCTCGAGCTGTGCCTGTTGGGTCAGCACCGCCACCGGGGCGCTGTCGCTCAGCAGGTAGCTCAGGCGCTCGGCCGGGTGCGATGGGTCCACCGGCACATAGCAGGCGCCAGCCTTGAGGATGGCCAGCAACCCGGCCAGGGTGTCCAGGCCACGCCGCGCGACGATGGCCACGCGGTCATCGGGTTTGACCCCCAGCGCCAACAGGTGATGGGCCAGCAGATTGGCTTGCTGGTTAAGTTCAGCGTAGGTCAGTTGGCGGCCTTGCTGCACGGCGGCGATCGCGTCCGGCGTGAGCGCGGCCTGGGCCTCGACGCGACCGTGCAAGGTGCTGCCGTGAGCGAAATCGACCTGGGTGGCGTTGAACTGCTCAAACAGCAACTGCCGCTCGGCGGCGGGCAGCACCGACAGCTGATTGAGCGCGGTGTGCGGTGCTTGCTCCAGCGCCGTCACCAGGTTCTCCAGGGCGGTTTGCAGATAGCTGCACACGCGCTGCGGATCGACCCGCTGGCTGGCCAGCAGGCTCAGGCCAAAGCCGTCACCCAGGTCATCCACACTCAGGGTCAGCGGGTAGTTGGTGCGTTCTTCGGCGCTGAGCGCGGCGATCCCGTGCCAGGCCGACACGGCTTCGGCGCTGGCGGCCGGGGCGCTGTGGCGATAGTTGAGCAAGGCGCTGAACAGCGGCGTCGGCGCCACCACCCCGCTGCAGCGTTGGGCCAGGGCCAGCGGCGCGTGTTCATGGCGCAACAAGGTGGTGAGCCGCGCGTGGGTGGCCTTGACCCCGGTGCGTAGGTCCTGGGCGTCCACGTCGACGCGAAACGGCAAGGTGTTGATGAAAATGCCCAGCGCCCGATCCGTGTCATGGCTGCCTTGCATGCGGCCCATCAATACGGTGCCGAACACCACCTGCTCTTTACCGGCCAGCACCGCCAACACCTGCGCCCAGCCCATATGGAACAGGCTGGCGGCACTCACGCCCAATTGCCGGGCTTGCGCGCGCAACCGCCGGCTGAGTGCTGCGGGCAAAGGCAGGCTGACTTCGCTGATGCCACGGGCATCGCCCTGCACGTCCTGCAAGCCGTATGGCAGGGTCGGCTCGCTGATATCGCCGAGCATCTGGCGGAAGAAATTTTCGTGTTCCGGCTCGCTGATACCCAGGCGTGCCTGCGCCACATAATTGCGAAACGGCACGGCCTGGCCAAGCGCCGCGCCCTGCCCCAGCAGGCACGCCTGCATTTCATGGCACACCACTTCGAGGGCGCTGTGGTCGAGGGCCATATGGTGGAACAGCAAGGTGGCGACGATGCGCTGGTTCAGCCGGTCGTCGGCCCGCACCAGGCGCAGCAGCGGCGCCCGGGTCACGTCGAGGCGATAGTGGCGGGCATCGAACAGCCCGTGCAGTTGAGCGGCAATATCGCCGTCGGCCGGGTTCAATTGCAGCGCCTGCACCGGCAGGCGTGCCTGGCGCCACACCACTTGCGAGGGTTGCTGCAAACCGTCCCAGACCACCCCGGTGCGCAGGATATCGTGGCGGTCCATCACGCGCTGCAACGCTTGGGCAAAGGCCTCGAAACGCTCCAGGCTGTCGAACGCGAACTGCGACTGCATCACATAGGGGTCGCCCTGCTCGGCGCTGACGTGGTGGAACAGAATGCCTTCCTGCAACGGCGCCAGCGGGTAAATGTCCTGGATATTCGCCACACCGCCGTCGACCGTGGCCACGATGCGCTCGATCTCGTCCTGGCTCAACGTCGACAGGCTCAGCATCGCCGGGGTGATGTGCTCGGCACCTAGCGGGATGCCATTGGCCGGCACCTGCACTTCACCGGCCTTGGAGGCCGAGTATTCACCGGCCTTGATCAGTTCGATCAAAGCCGCTTTGTGCTCGCGCAACGCCGCCAGGATCAAAGGGTCGCTCAGCGCTTGTTTGTTGCCTTGCACCGACAACTGCTCGCCCTTGAGCGCAAGTTGCACGTCCTTGGCTTTCAGCGTGCTCAATAACTCAGAAATGCTCACAGGACGATCTCCATTCGTTCGATAATAGCGGCGTAGCCGGCCAGGCTCGGCTGTTCGAACAGCGCCCGCACATCGGCTTCCAGGCCTTCCTGGCGCAGGCGTCCGATCAAGCTCACGGCCAGCAGCGAGTGCCCGCCCAGCTCAAAGAAGTTGTCATGGCGCCCAACGCGCTCAACGTTGAGCAGTTCAACCCACAGCGCTGCCATAAGGATTTCGGTGTCGCCTTCGGGCGCTGCGTATTCGCGCACACTCAGCGCGTCCATGCCCGGCACCGGCAGTGCCTTGCGGTCGAGTTTGCCGTTGGGGCTCAGTGGCAATGCGTCGAGGTGCACAAACACGGCGGGCACCATAAAGTCCGGCAAGTGCTGCAACAGGTGGGCGCGCAAGCGGTCGATGTCGGTGTGTGCGCCGGTGTAGTACGCCACCAGACGGTCCTCGCGGGCGACCACGGCGGCCTCGTTGACCTGCGGATGCTCCAACAGGCGCGCCTGGATTTCACCCAGTTCGATGCGCAGGCCACGGATCTTCACCTGGTCATCGTTGCGGCCCAGGTATTCGATATTGCCGTCGGGCAGGTAACGGCCGACGTCGCCGGTGCGGTACATGCGCCCGTCGGTGAACGGGTCCTTGAGGAAGCGTTCGGCGGTCAGTTCCGGGCGGTTCAAATACCCGCGCGCCACTTGCACGCCGCCGATGAACAACTCCCCCACTACACCCAATGGCACCGGCTGCAACTGGGCGTCCAGCACGTACATGCGTGTATTGGCAATCGGCTTGCCGATCGGCGTATTGTCCGGCACGTCGGGCCGCGCGCAGTTCCACGCGGTGACATCGACCGCCGCTTCTGTCGGGCCATACAGGTTGTACAGCCCAACCCCCGGCAGTTGTGCTTTGAAGCGCCGTACCAGGCTGCCCGGCAAGGCTTCGCCGCTGCACATCACCCGCGCCAGCCCTTTGGCCTGGCTGACATCACCATGGGCCAGGAACACATCGAGCATCGACGGCACGAAATGCAAGGTGGTGATCTGCTCAGCCTCGATCACCTGGCACAGGTACTCCGGCTCTTTGTGCCCACCCGGGCGGGCCATCACCAACCGTGCGCCGGTAAACAGCGGCCAGAAAAATTCCCACACCGACACGTCGAAGCTGAACGGGGTTTTCTGCAGCACCGCGTCATGGGCCTTGAGGCCATAGGCGTCCTGCATCCACAGCAAGCGGTTGACCACGCCAGCGTGTTCATTGATCACGCCTTTGGGCTGGCCGGTGGAGCCGGAGGTGTAGATCACATAGGCCTGGTGCCGGGCGGTCAGGCCCGGCACCTGCGGGTTGCTCGCGCTCTGCTGTTGCCAGGTGACGTGATCCAGGTCCAGCACCGGCACGTCGCCCAACAACTGGCGGGTCGCGTCTTGCGCCAACACCACCACCGGTGCGCTGTCTTGCAGCATGTAAGCGATGCGTTCGAGTGGATACGCCGGGTCCAGCGGCACATAACCGCCACCCGCCTTAAGGATCGCGAACAGGCCGACCACCATGTCCAGGCCACGCTCGACGCAAATACCCACGCGCGAATCCGGCTGCACGCCGAGTTCGCGCAGGTGATGGGCCAGGCGGTTGGCGCGTTCGTTGAGTGCCCGGTAGGTCAACTGCTGGTCACCGGCCTTGACCGCCACCGCATCAGGGGTGCGTTCGACCTGAGCCTCGAACAGGCCGTGCAGGGTCTGGTCGAGGTTGTAAGCGACCTCGGTGGCGTTGAACGCTACCAGCAGTTTTTGGCGTTCCTCGGCGCCCAGGATCGGCAGGCGATTGAGCGCCTGGTGCGGTGCCTGCTCCAAGGCTTCGACCAGCCCGGCCAGGGCGTTCTGCAGGTAACCACACACCCGTTGCGCGTCAACCTGCGCCAGGGCGGTGATATCGTAACCATCGCCCAAGTCATCCACGTTGAGGGTCAGCGGGTAGTTGGTGCGGCCATCGTTGACCAGCGTCTGCATGCCTTCCCAGGCGTGTTGCGCCTCGGCAGAACGCGTCGCGGCGCCGCGATGGCGATAGTTGAGCATCGAGCTGAACAACGGCGCCGGGGCCGCCACCCCGCTGCAACGCTGGGCCAGGGCCAGGGACGCGTGCTCATGGCCGAGCAACGCGGTGAGCCGCGTGTGGGTGGCACGCACGGCATCGCGTGCGCCTTGCGCGTCGATATCCAGGCGCAGCGGCAAGGTATTGATAAACACCCCGAGCGCACGATCAGCGCCCTCACCGCCTTGCAATCGGCCGACCAGCACGGTGCCGAACACCACGCTGTGGCGCCCCGAAGTGGCCGCCAACACTTGGCCCCAGGCCAGGTGGAACAGGCTCGCCGTGCTCACACCGAGTAAACGTGCCTGGGCCCGCAGGCGGCGGTTGAGGTCGCTGTCCAGGTGCAGGCTGTGTTCCTCAATCGCGCTGCCGTCGCCGCGCACGTCCTGCAAGCCGAAGGGCAAGGTCGGTTCATCGACATCGGCGAGCATCTCGCGAAAGAACGCCTCGTGCTCCTGCTCACTGACGCCCAATCGCGCCTGGGCCACGTAGTTGCGGTACGGCATCGGCGCCGCCGTCGGGGCGGCGTGCCCCAACAAGTGCCCTTGCATCTCACGCAGCACCACGTCGAACGCGGTGTGGTCCAGCGCAATATGGTGATAGAGCAACACCACCACCACGCGCTGGTTGGCCGGGTCCTTGGCGTACTTGAGGCAGATAAGCGGCGCCTGGCTGATGTCCATGCGATAACGCCGCGCATCAAAACGCGCGTGCAGGCCGGCGAGTACATCGCCCTGCAACTGCAGCTCTTCAAGCGGCAATCGGGCCTGGCGCCACACCACTTGCAGCGGTTGCGCAAGGCCTTCCCAGACCACACCCGTGCGCAGGATGTCATGGCGGTCGATCACCTGTTGCAGCGCATGGGCGAAGGCCTGCAGGCGCTCGAGGCTGTCGAAGGCCAGGTGCGATTGCAGCAGGTACGGGTCGCCCTGTTCGGCGGTGAGGTAGTGGTAAAGAATGCCCTCCTGCAACGGCGCCAGCGGGTAGATATCCTGCACATTGGCGGCGCCACCGGGGATGCGGCTGACGGCGTGATCGAGGGTCGACTGGTCGATATCAACCAGGGGCAGCATGTCCGGCGTGATGCGCAGGCAATCGGCTGCGATCCGGTTCGCCGGCACCTGCACTTCGCGGCCACTGCCCACGGCAGCCGCCAGCGCGGCCAGGGTCGGCTGGCTGAACAGCACACGGACATCCGCGCTGAGGTCCGCTTGACGCATGCGTTCGATCAGGCTCACGGCCAGCAACGAATGGCCGCCGAGCTCGAAGAAGTGGTCATGACGGCCGACCTGTTCGACCTGCAACACCTCGGCCCAGATCCGCGCCAGGGTGGTTTCCACTGCGCCCTGGGGCGCTTCATAGTCGCGGGAGAGCACCGCCGCCTGGTCAGGTTCCGGCAAGGCCTTGCGATCCAGCTTGCCGTTGGCGGTCAGGGGCAATGCGTCGAGCTTGATGTAGGCCACCGGCACCAGCGCGTCGGGCAGTTGTGCTTGTAGCTGCGAACGCAGGGTTTCAATCGCCAGCGGGTAGTTTTCCGTGAACCAGGCCAGCAAACGGCCTTCGCGCACCAGCACCACGGCCTCACCAACGCCTTCCACTGCCGCCAGGCGACTTTCGATCTCGCCCAGCTCCACGCGTACGCCACGCACTTTGACCTGATCATCATTGCGGCCCAGGTACTCGATATTACCGTCGGGCAACCAGCGCGCCAGGTCGCCAGTGCGGTACATGCGCCCCGGGTTGAACGGGTCTTGCAGGAAGCGTTCGGCGGTCAGGTCCGCACGGTTCAGGTAACCGCGCGCCACGCCGCTGCCGCCCACATACAGCTCACCGGCCACGCCCACCGGCACCGGGCGCAGCTGTGCATCGAGCAAGTAGGTGCTGGCATTCGCCACCGGCCGGCCGATATGCAGCGCCTGCCCGGCGCGGACACGGCCGGAGGTGGCGACCACCGTGGCCTCGGTCGGCCCGTAGTTGTTGATCAGCGCAAAACGTCGCTCCTGGGTGAACTGCCGCAGGCGGTCGCCGCCAATCAGCAGGATGCGCAAGGTCGGGTGTTGCAGGTGCTGGCTGAAGGCGTATTCGGCCACTGGCGTGGGCAGGAAGCTGACGTCCAGCGGCTGCGCCAGCCACCAGGCCAGCAGTTCGTCGATGTTTTCATTGCCCACCGTGACAGGCGGCAAATGCAGGGTCGCACCGGCACACAGCGCCGGCCAGACTTCCCAGGCCATGGCGTCGAAGCCAAAACCGGCGACACTGCTGGTATGGCTGCGCGCGTCCAGGCCGAAGGCTTCGCAGTGCCAGTGCACCAGGTTTTCCACATTGCGATGCTCCACCATCACGCCTTTGGGTTGGCCGGTGGAGCCGGAGGTGTAGATCACGTAGGCCAGGTGCGCCGGGGTCAGCGCTGCGAGCTGCGGATTGCTGACCGCGTGGTGCTGCCAGCTTTCGCCCAGCAGGTCGACTGTGACGAACGCCCCCAGCAACGCTTGAGTACTGGACTCAGCCAGCACGGCCACCGGCGCACTGTCCTGCAACAGATAAGCAATGCGCTCGGCAGGATAGGCCGGGTCGATCGGCACATAACCGGCGCCGGCCTTGAGTATGCCCAGCAGCCCGATCAGCATCTGCGGGCCACGACGGCAGCAGATCGCCACGCGATCGTCCGGCCGTACGCCGAGCGCGAGCAGGTGATGGGCCAGTTGGTTGGCGCGTTGATTGAGTTGCTGGTAGGTCAGCGACCGTTCGCCCTGCTGCACCGCAATTGCGTGGGGCTGGCGCTCGACCTGGGCTTCAAAGGCACCGTGCAGGGTGTGCCCGGTGGGGAAATCTGCAGCCGTTGTGTTGAATTCGTGCAGCAGGGTGTCGCGTTCGGCCGACGGCAGTATCGGCAGGCGGTTGAGCGCGGTATCGACGGCGTTTTCCAAGGCCTCGACCAGTTGCTCCACGGCGTTATGCATATAGCCGCACAGCCGCTGGGCGCCGATCTGCGGCAGCGCCAGCACGCTGAGGCCAAAGCCTGCGCCAAAATCATCCACGCTCAAGGTCAGCGGGTAGTTGCTGCGCTCTTCACCGCCCAGCAGTTGCACGCCTTCCCAGATGCCGTGGCCATCGCGGGCCATTTCGTCGGGGCGGCTGTGGCGGAAATTGAGCAAGGCGCTGAACAGCGGCACGCTGGTCGGCACGCCGCTGCAACGCTGGGCCAGCGCCAGGGACGCGTGTTCGTGCCCGAGCAAGGCGCTCAAGCGCGAATGGGTGGCCTTGACCGCCACGGCGGCGCCCGCCGCGACATTCACCCGCAGCGGCAAGGTGTTGATAAACATGCCCAGCGCCCGATCGGCGCCCTCACCTGCCTGCATGCGCCCCATCAATACAGTGCCAAACACCACGTCATCACGCCCGGACACCAGGCCCAGCACTTGCGCCCAGGCCAGGTGCATCAGGCTCGCCGCACTTACGCCCAACAGGCGCGCCTGCTCACGCACGCGCATGGCCAGCGCCGCGTCCAGGTGCTGCTCGGCCTCTTCGATATCACGGCCATCACCCTGCACGTCCTGCACGCCAAACGGCAAGGTCGGTTCGTCCACATCGGCGAGCATGGCGCCGAAGAACTGTTCATGCTCGGCCACGCTCACGCCCAGGCGTGCCTGGGCCACGTAGTTGCGAAACGGCGCCGCCACGGGCAGCGCGTCCGCCTGGTTGAACAGAAACGCGCGCATCTCCTGGCCCACCACTTCCATGGCCGTATGGTCCAGCGCCAGGTGGTGGAACAGCAGGATCGCTGCGACTCGGTTATTCGCCGGGTCCTGGGCGTAAACCATCCGCAGCAATGGCGCCTGGGTAATGTCCAGGCGGTAGTGACGGGCATCGAAACGTGCGTGCAATTGCTCGATGATGCCGCCCTCGGCCGGGTCCAGGATCACCTCCTGCACACTCAGTTGCGCGTCGCGCCAGACCACTTGCACCGGGCTGTCCAACCCTTCCCAGACCACGCCGGTGCGCAGGATGTCGTGACGCGCTACTACCTGTTGCAGCGCGCCCATAAAGCCGTGCAAACGCTCCAGGCTATCGAACGCCATGCGCGATTGCAGCAGGTACGGGTCGCCCTGTTCGGCGCTGATATGGTGATAAAGAATGCCTTCCTGCAACGGCGCCAGCGGGTAGATATCCTGCACATTGGCCGCACCACCGGGCACGTTGGCGACGATGCGCTCGATTGCCGGTTGATCAAGCTGCACCAGGGTCAGCATCGACGGCGTGATCTGTGTGCAGCCCGGCACAATGCCATTGGCCGGCACCACAATTTCACGCCCACTGCCGACTGCCGCCGCGAGTGCCGCCAGGCTCGGCTGGCTGAACAGCACGCGCACGTCCGCGCTCAGGCCGACCTGGCGCATGCGTTCGATCAGGCTGACCGCCAGCAACGAATGCCCGCCCAACTCGAAGAAATGATCATGGCGCCCGACGCGTTCGAGCTTGAGCACGTCCTGCCAGATCTGCGCCAGCACGGTTTCCACTTCACCTTCCGGGGCTTCGTAGCCACGGCTGAGCAGCGCACTTTGATCCGGCACCGGCAGGCCTTTGCGGTCCAGCTTGCCATTGGCGGTAAGCGGTAACAGCTCAAGCCACATATAAGCCGACGGCACCATGTAATCCGGTAGCTGGCCTTGCAGATGGCCGCGCAGGGCTTCGATTGGCAACGCTGCCGAGGCGGTGTAGTACGCCACCAGGCGTTTGTCGCCGGGCTCGTCTTCGCGGGCCACTACCACAACATCGCGCACGTCTGGGAAGGTCGCCAGGCAGCTCTCGATTTCGCCGGGCTCGATGCGGAAACCACGGATCTTCACCTGCAAATCATTGCGCCCCTGGTACAGCAAGGTACCGTCGGCCTGCCAGCTGGCAAGGTCGCCGGTGCGGTACAACAGGCCTTCACCGAACGGGTTGGGGATGAATTTTTCGGCCGTCAGTTGCGGCTGGTTCAAGTACCCCTTGGCCACGCCTGCACCGCCGATGTACAGCTCGCCGACCACACCCAACGCCAGCGGCTGCTGGCGCGCATCCAGCACATAGGCCTGTGCATTTGCGATAGGTCGGCCGATAGGCACAGCGCCCGCGCCCGGCGTGGTGATTTCAAACGTGGTCGAGAAGGTGGTGGCTTCGGTCGGCCCGTAGCCGTTTAACAGGTGTTGCGGCTTGCCGTGCTTGAGCACCCGGCCGATCACCAGCGGGTCAAGCACATCGCCGCCGACGATCAGGTAGCGCAACTGGCGCAGCACCGGCAGCAACGCGTCGGCGTATTGATGGAACAAGCCTGCCGTCATCCACAGCACGCTCACGGCCTGTTCCTGCAACAGCTCGGCAAATGCGGCCTGGGACAGCAGCACCGCATGCTCGACCACCACCACGCAACCGCCATTGAGCAACGGCGCCCACACATCCAGGGTGCTGGCGTCGAACGCCGGGTTGGAGGCGAAGGCCACGCGGTCGCGCTCGTTGAAATCGGCATAGCCGTTGTTGAGTACCAGCCGCGAGACGGCGCGGTGCGGCACTTGCACGCCTTTGGGCGCGCCAGTGGAACCGGAGGTGTACATGATGTACGCCACCTCGTCCGAAGACTGCGCAAGCTCCGGGTTGCGCGGCGACAGGCTATCCAGGTTCAGGTCGGTCAGGGTATGGAGTACATGCCGCGCTCCGCTGTCCTGCACCATAAAGGCCTGGCGTTCGAGCGGCGCGTTGATGTCCAGCGGCACATACACCGCTGCGCACTTGAGGATCGCCAGTTGGCTCACCAGCAAATCCAGCGAGCGTGGCAACGCAATCGCCACGCACTCACCCGGTTGCACGCCCTGGTTGATCAGGTGATGGGCCAGGCGGTTGGCACGGCGGTTGAGGTCACGATAGCTCAAGGACAACGCCCCCTGCACCGCCGCCACGGCTTCGGGCCGCGCCAGTGCCTGAGCTTCGAACAGCTGGTGCACAGTGAGCTGCGACGGGTATTGGCGCGCGGTGGCGTTGAACTCGACCAACAGCTGGTGACGCTCGGCCGCCGGCAAAATCGACACCGCCTGCAACGCGGTGGTCGGCGCTTGTTGCAGCGCGGTCACCAGGTGGCTGAGCGCGGTGAGCATGTAGTCGCCCACGCGCTGCACATCCAGACTGGCCACGCCTTGTACGGTCAGCGCAAAGCCGGTGCCGAGGTCATCGACGTTGAGCACCAACGGGTAGTTGCTGCGCTCCTGGGAACTGAGAATCTCGATACCGTGCGTGGCAAACGGGCTGTCTCCCGGTGCCTCGTCCGGGGCGCTGTGACGGAAGTTGAGCAAGGTACTGAACAGCGGCAACGAACCCGGTACACCACTGCAACGCTGGGCCAGGGACAGCGAAGCGTGCTCGTGCCCAAGCAACTGCGCCAGGCGCGCATGGGTGGCGCGCACGCCGGCCTGCACGCTGGTGGCGCCCAGGCTGACGCGCAGCGGCAAGGTGTTGATGAACATGCCCAGCGCCCGGTCGGCGCCCTCGCCGCCTTGCATGCGCCCCAGCAGTACGGTGCCAAACACCACATCCTGCTGGCCGGAAACCTGGGCCAGCACCTGCGCCCAGGCCAGGTGCACCAGGCTGGCGCTGCTGACACCCAGCTGTCGCGCCTGTTCGCGCAGGCCCTGGCTGAGCGCCGGGGCCAGCGGCAAATGCGCCTCGACGATGCCGCTGCCGTCGCCGTTGACATCCTGCAAACCGAACGCCAGCGTGGGCTCGTCAATATCACCCAGCATGTCGCTGAAGAAGGCTTCGTGTTGCGCCTGGGTCACGCCCAAACGCGCCTGGGCCACGTAATTGCGGTATTGCACCGCCGGCGGCAGTTGCGTGCTGTGGCCGGCCAGGCTGGCGCTCATCTCCTCCACCAACACCTGCAGGGCGGTGTGGTCGAGCAGGATATGGTGCAGCAGCAGGATGCCTGCAAAGCCATCCTGTTGTTGCGCATAACCGAAATGCATCAGCGACGCGCGGCTCAGGTCGAGGCGGAAATGGCGTGGGTCAAAGCGCTGTTGCAGCTGCGCCAGCGCATCATCGGCCGGCACGTCGAGGCGCTCGACGTGCAGCGGCGCCTGGCGCAACACCACTTGCACCGGCTCATCCAGGCCTTCCCACAGAATGCCGGTGCGCAGGATGTCGTTACGCTCGATCACACAGTGCAAGGCGCGGGTAAACGCGTCCACCGCCGCTTGGTCAGCAAAACTGAACTGTACCTGCAACACGTAGGGGTCGCCCTCGGTGGTTGCCAGGTGGTGATACAGAATGCCGGCCTGCAACGGCGCCAGGCCGTAGATGTCCTGCACGTTGGCGATGCCACCGCGCACGTGCTGGAGGATATGGTCGATGGCGGCCTGGTCCAGCGCCACCAGCGGCAGCATGTCGGGGCTGATGTGTACGCTGGTCGCCGTGATCCGATTGGCCGGCACTTGGACTTCCTGCTGCCCGCCCACCGCCGCGGCGAGTGCGCGCAAGGTGGGTTGGCCGAACAGCACGCGCACGTCGCAGCTCAACTCCACCTGGCGCATGCGTTCGATCAGCTTGACCGCCAGCAGCGAGTGGCCGCCCAGCTCGAAGAAGTTGTCGTCGCGCCCGACGTTGTCGAGTTTCAACAGCGACTGCCAGATGCCGGCGATGGTGCTTTCCACAGCGCCTTGCGGGGCGGCGTAGTCTCGCCGCGCGAGGGCGTCGGCATCCGGCGCGGGCAAGGCTTTGCGGTCGAGCTTGCCGTTGGTGGTCAGCGGGAATTGGTCCAGCAGCACGAAGGCGCTGGGCACCATGTATTCGGCCAGGCTCAGCAGCAGATGGTCGCGCAGTTCAGCGGCACCGAGTTCGCGCTCGGCGATCACGTAGGCCACCAGGCGTTTGTCACCGGGCTCGTCTTCACGGGCGATAACCACCGCGTCACGCACGCCGTTGGCGCTGGCCAGAGTGGCTTCGATTTCGCCCAGTTCAATGCGGAAGCCGCGGATCTTCACCTGGTCATCGTTACGGCCCAGGTATTCGACGCTGCCATCGGCCAGCAGGCGGCCGAGGTCACCGGTCTTGTACATGCGCAGGCCGGTGGCCGGGTCGGCCAGGAAACGTTCGGCATTCAGTTGGTCACGGTTGAGGTAACCGCGCGCCACACCGGCGCCGCCGACATACAACTCGCCGACCACACCCATCGGTAACGGCTCACGACGCGCATCCAGCACATACAGCTGCAGGTCGGGAATGCGCACACCAATCGGGCTGACGCCAACCAACTGCGCATCCGCCGCTTCCAGGGCGCGGTAGGTCACGTGCACGGTGGTTTCGGTGATGCCATACATGTTGACCAATTGGGTGCCGGCGTTGATGGCGCGGGCGTACCACGGTTTGAGCATGCCCGGTTCCAGGGCTTCGCCGCCGAAAATAACCTGGCGCAGTGAATGCGCCTGGGCGCTCTGGGCCGCGATCAACTGGCGAAATGCGCTGGGCGTCTGGTTGAGGATGCTCACACCCGCGTCACAGATCAGCGCGTAGCACTCATCCGGCGAGCGGCTGACCAGTTGCGGCACGATCAGCAACTGGCCGCCGTGCATCAGCGCGCCCCAGATCTCCCAGACCGAGAAGTCGAACGCGAAGGAATGGAACAGCGCCCACACATCATTGGCGTTGAAGCCAAACCAATGCTCGGTGGCGGTGAACAGCCGCGCCACGTGGCGGTGTTCGATCATCACGCCTTTGGGCAGCCCGGTGGAGCCGGAGGTGTAGATCACATAGGCCAGGTGGGCCGGGCTGAGCGCAACGCGCGGGTTGACGATGGATTCTGCACGCAGGCTGTTGAGGTCGATGCGGGTCAAATCACCGACCAGATGCTGCGTGTCGGCTTGTACCAACACGGCCACGGGCGCGCTATCGGCCAGGGTATAGGCGATGCGCTCCAGCGGGTAAGCCGGGTCGATGGGCACATAACCGGCGCCAGCCTTGAGGATACCCAGCAGACCAATAATCATCTCCGGGCCACGCTCGACGCAGATCGCCACGCGATCATCAGGGCGAATGCCCTCGGCCAGCAGGCGGTGGGCGACCTGGTTGGCACGTTCGTTGAGTTGGCGGTAGGTGATGCGCTGGGTGTCGAAACGCAGGGCGATGGCATTGGGTTGAGCGGCGGCGTGGGCTTCGACTTGCGCGTGGATCAGGGCCGTGTCGCTGTAGTGCGCGGGGCTTTGATTGAGGCGGTGCAGCAGATGGTGACGTTCGGTATCGGGCAGGATATTCAGGCCGCAGAGCGGCATATCCGGTCGCTGCTCCAGGGCCTCGGCCAGGCTGTGCAGGGCTGTGTGCAGGTAACCGGCGACCCGTTGCGCGCCGATGGACGCATCGACCATCACCGTCAGCGCAAAGTCTTCACCCAGGTCGTCGACGTTGACTGTCAGCGGGTAGTTGGTGCGCTCTTCGGCGCCTAGTACCTGAATGCCTTCGGCCACCTCGATCACCGCCGCCATGTCGGTGGCGGCACTGTGACGGTAGTTGAGCATCGCACTGAACAGCGGCGTCGGCGCCGCCACACCGCTGCAACGCTGGGCCAGCGCCAGGGATGCATGTTCGTGATTGAGCAAGGTGGTGAGGCGTTCGTGGGTGGCCTTGACCCCGGCGCGCACGCCCTGCTCGCCCACGTCCACGCGCAACGGCAAGGTGTTGATAAACATACCCAGCGCGCGTTCACCGCCATCGCCGGCGCCCATGCGGCCAAGCATCACCGTGCCGAACACCACGGCATCGCGCCCGGACACCACGCCCAGCACGCGCGCCAGGGCCAGGTGCATGATGCTCGCCACGCTGACGCCCAGTGGCCGTGCCAGGCCACGCAGGCGGCGGCTCAGGCTGCTGTCGACGGGCACCCGCACTTCATCGATGCCGTGCCCGTCGCCTTGCACATCCTGCAGGCCGAAGGGCAAAGTCGGCGCATCGATATCCGCCAGCATGTCGCGGAAGAACGCCTCATGCGCCTGTTCGCTGACGCCGTGGCGCACCTGGGCGATATAGCTGCGAAACGCCACCGGCTCGGCCGCCTGGGCGTGCTCACCGGCCAGATACAGTTGGATCTCATGGCGCACCACGTCCAGCGCGGTGTGGTCGAGGATGGTGTGGTGGAACAACAGCATCGCCACCACGCGCTGGTTGGCCGGGTCATTGGCAAACACCAGGCACAGTAACGGTGCCTGGCCCAGGTCCATGCGATAGGCGCGGGCGTCATAGCGGGCGAGCAACTGCGCCAGGCGGTCGCCGTCGACAAAATGGGCTTCTTCGCAGGCCAGGGTTGCCTTGCGCCACACCACTTGCAGCGGTTCGTCCAAACGCTCCCAGGCCATGGACGTGCGCAGGATATCGTGGCGGTCGATCACCCATTGCAGCGCCTCGGCAAACGCGTCAAGGCGCGCGCGGCTGTCGAACACAAACTGCGCGTGCAGCACGTAGGGGTCACCTTGCTGCGCCGAAAGGTGGTGGTACAGCATGCCTTCCTGCAGCGGCGCCAACGGGTAAATATCCTGCACATTCGCCGCGCCACCGGGGATGGCGGCGACAATGCGGTCGATGGCCGGCTGGTCGAGCGTGACCAGTGCCAGCATGTCGGGGGTAATGCGGTAAGCCGGGCTTAGCCAGTCACCGCCGTGTTCAGCCACGAAGGCAAGCAATTGAGGTTTGTGCGCGATCAGTTGATCCCACAGATCGTCATCCAGGGCTTCGTCATCGCCGAGAATAATCAGGTCGCCTTCTTCCAATTGAAGACGGATCGCATGGGTGGAAATCGCTGCCAATAATTCACTGAACTGCATGGGGTAACCTGCCTGATAAGTCACGGTTGAGTAGAACGTCCGTATTCAGCTGCCGTTTGAAGCGGGTGTGCTGGCGCCGGGAAAAAATCGCGGGCACAGCCGAGGGCCTGGAGTGGCGTCCGGCAGGCTTGGAAAATTAAGGGATTTGGCAGGCAGGGGGTGACATGGGAAGCGGGGACAAGCGGGAATCAGGCAGCGTTCAATTTTATCAAGCCTACAAACTATCGATAGGCCGATAGTCCAGATGCAGCTCAAGCGCCAGCTGCTTTGCGCGGCCGAGCCTGATCGGGCCACGCTCGATATCCACCAGTAGCCCAGGACAATCGAGCACGGGCAACCCAGCGATAGCCTTGAGCCGCCCATCGGTAATCACCAGCAGCCGCTGCTGCTCGGCCGGGTAACGCCGGCGGCGCGCGTGCAGCCATTGGCCAGCTTCGGACAACGCCGCCAGCAACGGTGTGCCGCCACCGGCGCCCAGCTGCGCCAGCCAGCCACTCAAGCCTTTGGCGGCCTTGAGCCCCTGCACCTGCCATTTAGGCGAGTGCCCGCTGGCGGTCAATAACGCCATGCGCGCGCGCTGCCGGTAGGCGTCGTCAAACAGCTGGGCGAGCAGGCCTTTGGCGTCGCTCAGCGCGCCATGGCGGCGGGTGGACGCCGAGGCATCGACAATCACCAGCCACAACTCATGGGCCGCGCGGCTGCGCAGGTGATAAAGCAGATCCTCACGGCACTGCGGCCGGCCACCGAGCAAGGTGCCCGGCCAATTGATCGCGCCACGCTGGGCGCTGCGTGCCTTGCCGTGCCTGCCATGTTCCAGTCGCCCTGCCTTGGGCCGGGCATCCGCCCCCGCGTCAGGTCGAGGGCGAATGCCTAGGGCTTTTTTGGCCAGGTGGGTACTTCCCGGCGGGCGCCCGTGGGCAATGCGGGCGCGGGCATATCGCCCCACTGGCCCTGGCCGGGTGATGGGTCAGACGGTTTTGCAGCCTGGCCTGGATCGGGCGGGCTTGTCGACGGCGTTTGCGGTTGGCGGCGATGACGCAAGGCGAACTCGGCCACCGCTTCTATATCTTCCTCGGCGATGGCACTCGCGCCGCGCCAGGCAGCATGGGCGCGCGCGCCACGCAACCAGACCAGGTCGGCGCGCAAGCCATCGACGCCGGCGGCAAAGCAACGCTCGGTGATCTGCGCCAGGGCCTGGTCGTCCAGTTCAATACTGTCGAGCCGCTGGCGCGCCTGGGTGCAACGCTCACGCAACGCCGCCTGCGGTTCGGCCCATTGGCGGCAGAACGCCGCCGGGTTGCTGTCGAAATCCAGGCGGCGCCGGATGATCTGCCCGCGCTCGCTCGGCAAAGTCTGCCCGCTCAGCGCCACATTAAAGCCGAAACGGTCGAGCAGTTGCGGGCGCAACTCGCCCTCCTCCGGGTTCATGGTGCCGATCAGCACAAAACGCGCCGAATGGCGATGTGAGATGCCATCGCGCTCAATCAGGTTGGTGCCGCTGGCGGCCACGTCCAACAGCAGGTCGACCAGGTGATCGGGCAGCAAGTTGACTTCATCGACATACAACACACCACCATCGGCCTTGGCCAATACGCCGGGGGAAAACTGCGCCCGGCCCTCGCCCAGCGCGGCGTCCAGGTCCAGAGTGCCGACCAGGCGCTCTTCGGTGGCGCCCAGCGGCAAGGTGACGAACTGGCCGCTGGCCAACAGATCCGCCAGGCCACGCGCCAGGGTCGACTTGGCCATGCCGCGCGGGCCTTCGATCAGCACACCGCCGATTTTCGGGTCGATGGCGGTCAGGCACAGCGCCAGTTTCAGCTCATCGGCGCCGATCACGGCGGACAGCGGGAAATGGGGAATATCAGTCATACCTGCTCTCTTTAAATTCTGCTATTTCTTGTGGCGAGCGGGCTTGCCCCGCGTTGGGCTGCGAAGCAGCCCTAAATCCAAACGCCGCGTTCTTTCAGGAAAACCAGGTTGACCTTATTGGGGCCGCTACGCGGCCCAACGCGGGGCAAGCCCGCTCGCCACAGTGTGGGAATATCGGTCATCAGCTGTCTTCTTCTATGTCCAGCAACAGGTTTTCCAACGCCTCGCGATACGCACCCGGCGCCTGCCACATGCCGCGTTGCTGGGCTTCGAGCATGCGTTCGGTCATGTCGCGCAATGCCGCCGGGTTGTGCTGCTGCACAAAGGCGCGGGTGTCGGCGTCGAGCAGGTAAGCGTCGGCAAGCAAGGCGTATTGGTGATCGTCGATCAGTGCAGTGGTGGCGTCGAATGCGAACAAATTGTCCACCGTGGCCGCCATCTCGAATGCGCCTTTATAACCGTGGCGTTTCACCCCGTCGATCCACTTGGGGTTGGCGGCACGGGAGCGGATCACCCGGTTGAGCTCTTCCTTCAAGGTGCGGATCTTAGGCAGGTCCGGCTGGCTGTGGTCGCCATGGTAGCTGGCGGCCTTGTCGCCACTCAGGGTTTCCACGGCGGCGAGCATGCCGCCCTGGAATTGGTAGTAATCGTTGGAATCGAGCAGGTCGTGTTCGCGGTTGTCCTGGTTGTGCAACACCGCCTGTACCTGGCTCAGGCGCTGGGCGAATTGGTCGCGGGCGGCGGTGCCTTCGTCGGCACCCCCATAGGCGTAGCCGCCCCAGTTCAGGTAGACCTCGGCCAGGTCTTCGCGGCTTTGCCACAGGCGACCGTCAATCGCGCCCTGCACACCCGCGCCATAGGCACCGGGTTTAGCGCCAAAGATGCGCCAGCCGGCCTGCTTTGCCGCGGCCGCTTCATCCAGGCCCGACTCGAGCAACGCTTCACGCTCACTGCGCACCTTGGCCGCCAGCGGGTTCATGTCGTCTGGCTCATCCAGCGCCGCCACCGCCTGCACCGCCGCATCGAACAGGCGGATCAGGTTGGCGAACGCATCGCGGAAGAACCCGGACACGCGTAGCGTCACATCCACCCGTGGGCGATCCAACAAGCTGATCGGCAGGATTTCAAAGTCATCCACACGCTGGCTGCCGGTGGCCCATACCGGGCGCACGCCCATCAGCGCCATGGCCTGGGCAATATCGTCGCCGCCGGTGCGCATGGTGGCGGTGCCCCATACAGAGAGACCGAGCTGGCGCAGATGGTCGCCGTGGTCTTGCAAGTGCCGCTCAAGGATCAGGTTGGCGGATTGAAAGCCGATGCGCCAGGCCGTGGTAGTGGGCAGGTTGCGCACATCCACGCTGAAGAAATTACGCCCGGTAGGCAGCACGTCGAGGCGCCCGCGACTTGGCGCACCGCTGGGGCCGGCAGGTACGAAACGGCCACTCAGGGCATCCAGCAGGCCGCGCATTTCGGCGGGGCCGCAGGCGTCCAGGCGCGGCGCGACAACAATGCGCAGGCTTTCTATGACCGACTTCACGTCTTCCCAACCGGGTTCTTCGAGCTGTTCGAGCGGCCCTTCCAGTGCCTGCTCGATCAGTCGCGCGGCATACAGTTCCAGACGTTCGCGGGTGTCACCGGCGGTACGCCACAGCTGCGCGTCGATCTTCTGCAGCACTTCGGGGCGGCGCCCGGTCCAGGGCTCGGACAGGGCACAGTCCAGCGGGTCGAAACCCAGGTCGAAGGCTTTGGCCAACACCCGCAGCAGGCTCGATTGCGGGCCACGCCCATCGCCACGGGGAATGCGCAGCAAGGCCAGCAAGGTGTCGATGCGCAGGCGGCCTTCGGGCGACTCGCCAAAAATATGCAGGCCGTCGCGGATCTGCGACTCCTTCAAGTCGCACAGGTAGGTGTCCAGTCGCGGCAGCCAGACCGCCGCGTCGGCGTCGTTATCCAGCTCAAGTTCCTGGTCGATTCGGGTTTCGCGCACCAGCTTGAGAATGTCTTTTTGCAGCTCGAGGGCACGGCGTGGGTCAAGCAACTGCGCTTCGTAATATTCGTCTGCCAACAGCTCCAGGTTACGCAGCGGGCCATAGGTTTCGGCGCGGGTCAGCGGCGGCATCAGGTGGTCGATGATCACCGCCTGGGTGCGGCGCTTGGCCTGGGCGCCCTCGCCTGGGTCATTGACGATAAACGGGTAGATATTCGGCAATGGCCCGAGCAGCGCATCCGGCCAGCAATGTTGCGACAGCCCGACACCCTTGCCCGGCAGCCATTCAAGGTTGCCATGCTTGCCCACATGGATCACGCCATGGGCGCCGTAGGTGTGGCGCAACCAGAAGTAGAACGCCAGGTAGCCGTGGGGCGGCACCAGGTCGGGGTCGTGGTACACCGCGCTGTGGTCCACCTGATAACCGCGTGCCGGCTGAATGCCGACGAAGGTCAGGCCCAGGCGCAGGCCGGCGATCATCATGCGCCCGTCGCGGCACATCGGGTCGTTGTGCGGCGCGCCCCAGCGCTCCAACACGGCCTGGCGATTGGCTTCGGGCAAGCGCTGGAACATCGCCTCGTAGGCGTCCAGGCTCAGGCTTTGATGGCACGGGCGCAGGTCGAGGCTGTCGAGGTCGTTGGTGACGCCGCCGAGCAATTCATGGATCAAGGCAGTGCCGCTGGCGGGCAACTCACTCGGCACCGGGTAACCTTCGGCTTGCAGCGCACGCAGGATATTCAGCGCCGCTGCCGGCGTATCCAGGCCCACGCCATTGCCGATGCGGCCGTCGCGGGTCGGGTAATTGGCCAGGATCAGCGCAATGCGTTTGTCGGCATTGGGTACTCGCGCCAGTTCGACCCAACGCCGCGCCAGTTCAGCGACAAAATCCATGCGTTCCGGCGCTGCGCGGTAGCACACCACGTCGGATTGGCTGCGCTCGCTGCGCCAGGCTAAATCTTTAAAGCTGATGGGCCGGCTGATAATGCGCCCGTCCAGCTCCGGCAAGGCAATGTGCATGGCCAGGTCACGCGGGCCAAGGCCCTGTTCACTGGCCTCCCAGCCAGGTTGATTGTCCTGGGCGCAGATCGCCTGGATCACCGGGATATTGCGGCGAAACGGCCGCAGGTGCGGGGCTTCCGGGCTGGATTGGGCAAAGCCGGTGGTGTTCAAAATCACCGCCGCCTGCACTGCATCCAGCAAGTCCTCGACCACTGTCAGGCAGCCGGGTTCTTTCAAACTGGCCACCGCCATCGGCAGCGGGTTAAGACCCGCCGCCTGCAAGCGTTGGCAGAACACATCGATAAAACCGGTATTGGCCGCCTGCAAGTGCGAGCGGTAGAACAACACCGCCGCCACCGGCCAGTCGGCGTGCCAATCGGTCTGCCAGTCGTTCAGCCGTGGGTGGGGTTTATGCGGGTGATAAATCGCCGTGCGCGCCAGGGTTTGCGGCTCGTCCCAGGCGTAATCGCGGCCCAGGTGGCTGCTGGCCAGGCAACGGTAGAAATCCAGCGCATTGCCCAAACCGCCCTGGCGCAGGAAGTGCCAGAGGCGGTCGCGCTCAGCCATGCCAACGGTGCTTAAGCCGCTGAGTTCCGGGTCGGGGCGATCATCGCCCGGCACCAGAATCAACTGCACGCCGCGCTCGGCCAACTCCACCAGGCGCTCGATGCCGTAGCGCCAATAACCGATGCCACCGTGCAGAGAAATCAGGATGACCTTGGCGTGGCGCAGCACCTCGTCGACGTAGAGGTCGACCGAGGCGTGGTTTTGCACCTGCATGGGGTTGGCCAGGCGAAAGCTGGGGTAGTCGACGGGCAACTGCTGGCCGGCCTCGGCCAACAGTGCAAGGCTGGAATCACCGCTGCACAGGATCACCAGCTCGGCAGGGGTTTGCCCAAGGTCGGCAATATTGTCGTCCGAAACGAAACCACCCGGCTGAGTCCTGAGCAGGTGCATGGGTTAAACGCTGAGCGCTGCGCGCAATTGCGCTTCGAGGCCCGCCGCATCCAGCTCCTGGCCGATCAGCACCAGGCGTGTGATGCGCGCTTCGTCGGCGCCCCAGGCGCGATCGAAATGTTTGTCAAAACGCGTGCCCACACCCTGGATCAGCAGGCGCATCGGCTTGTTCGGGATCGCCGCGAAGCCTTTGACGCGCAGGATGCCGTGTTGCACCACCAACTGGGTCAGGGCGTCGAGCAGCAGCGCTTCGTCGGCTTGCGGCAGGTCGATGGAGATGGAGTCGAACGCATCGTGGTCGTGATCGTCTTCACCTTCATGGTGATGATCGTGATGGCTGTGGCGGCCGTCGATGTGTTCTTCGGAACCCGCGCCCAGGCCGATCAGCACGTCCAATGGCAGGCGACCGCTGCTGGCTTCGATGATTTTTACGGCCGGCGGCAGTTCTTCGGCGACTTCCAGGCGCACGCGGGCCAGGTCTTCGGCGCTGATCAGGTCGGATTTGTTGAGGATCACCAGGTCGGCGCTGGCCAACTGGTCGGCAAACAGCTCGTGCAGCGGCGATTCGTGGTCCAGGTTCGGGTCGAGTTTGCGCTGGGCGTCAACCTGGTCCGGGAAGGCGGCGAAGGTGCCGGCAGCCACGGCCGGGCTGTCGACCACGGTGATTACCGAGTCAACCGTGCAGGCGCTGCGGATTTCCGGCCACTGGAAGGCTTGCACCAGCGGTTTTGGCAGGGCCAGGCCCGAGGTTTCAATAAGGATATGGTCGAGGTCGCCGCGACGTGCAACCAGCTCGCGCATCACCGGGAAGAACTCTTCCTGCACGGTGCAGCACAGGCAGCCGTTGGCCAGTTCGTAAACGCGGCCGTTGGCTTCTTCTTCGGTGCAACCGATGGAGCACTGTTTGAGGATCTCACCGTCGATGCCCAGTTCGCCGAATTCGTTGACGATCACGGCGATGCGACGGCCTTGAGCGTTGTCGAGCATATGGCGCAGCAAGGTGGTTTTACCCGAACCGAGGAAGCCGGTAACGATGGTGACGGGGAGTTTGGCCAGTGTTTTCATCGGATGCCCTTGAGGGCGGGCAGACGGGACGATAGACCCTGCGACGGCGCGCAGCAGCGGATTTCGTCACCGGATCACCCCGCCCGGTTAAGTAGAAAATCGGTTGCGAGGCAGGTCTCCTGGCTTGGGGTTTGCAGGTCTTGCGACCCGCGCTGGCTGCGCCTTCCCGCCGTTATGGCAGTGGCGTGGCAGGCAGCTGAACCCTTCACAGTTGCGGGGGCAGCCGCGGCTTGGACCGCGTTCCCTTCTTAGCTTCGGCGTGGGCCGAAGAACCTCGAAGGTGCAAGGCTACAGGGGCTCGCGCGATTTGACTACCGTCGCCCGCCCATGCTCTCCTACACATCTTGTTTCGGGTGCCCTTCACAGGGTGAAACGGGAAACCGGTGAGTCATCGCGTGATGACGAGTCCGGTGCTGCCCCCGCAACGGTAAGCGAGCGAAGCATCAAATCCACTGTGCCTGTGCATGGGAAGGAGATGCTTGATACGGCCCACCTCTTTTCCCAAGAGCGCCCCTCGCAAGCCCGGAGACCGGCCCGAAAAAACCAGATAACAAACCCGCGGTGGGCGGGCGCTGTTCAGAACCCTGCGTGCCTGCCTCGCGGGGTTTTCATGCGCCTGCGTCACCCTGAACCCCTGAAGGGACGCGCCATGTCGATCATCAGCAGCACTTCGCACACCGCCAGCAGCACCACTACCTTGAGCCAACGCCTGGGCGCCGCCATCGGCGCGTCGATCCTCGGCGCGTGCCTGGTGTACTTCGCCGGTTTCTCGCATATCGAAGCGGTGCACAACGCCGCCCACGATACCCGCCACAGCGCCGCGTTCCCGTGCCACTGAGGCCTGCCGACATGATCAAGCGTATTGCCCAAACCGCAGGTTTCACTGGCCTGCTGGCCGCCCTGTTGCTGACCCTGCTGCAAAGCTTTTGGGTCGCCCCGCTGATTCTGCAGGCGGAAACCTTTGAAAATGCCCCGGCCGTCGAAGTGGCGCACGAACACGCCGCTGGCGCCGCAGCCCACACCCACGACGCCGAAGCCTGGGAGCCGGAAAATGGCTGGCAGCGTGTGTTGTCGACCACTGGCGGCAACCTGGTGGTAGCGGTCGGTTTCGCGCTGATGCTGGCCGGTCTCTACACCTTGCGCGCGCCGACCCGCACGGCTCAAGGGTTGCTCTGGGGCTTGGCCGGTTACGCGACGTTTGTACTGGCGCCCACCCTGGGGCTGCCGCCGGAGTTGCCGGGCACGGCTGCCGCCGACCTGGCGCAACGGCAGATCTGGTGGATCGGCACCGCGGCCTCCACCGCCGCCGGTATCGCACTGCTGGTGTTTGGTCGTAGCTGGCTGCTCAAGGTGTTGGGCGTGGCGATCCTGGTCGTGCCCCACGTGATCGGCGCGCCGCAACCGCAAGTGCATTCGATGCTGGCACCCGAAGCCCTGGAAGCACAGTTCAAAATCGCCTCGCACCTGACTAACGTGGCCTTCTGGCTGGCCTTGGGCTGGATCAGCGCATGGCTGTTTCGCCGCAACCGCGACAGTCAATACTCGGCATGACACTGGTGGTCGGCCTGGGCTGCCAGCGCGGCTGTGATGTTCACACCCTGCTCGGCCTGTTTGACGCAGCCCTCGCCGACGGCGGCATTGAACGCCAACGCATCACCGCGTTGGCAAGCATTGATCGCAAACAGGCTGAACCCGGCCTGCTGGCCCTGGCCCGACTGCTGGAGCTGCCCTTGCAGTGTTTCAGTGCTGCACAATTGGCCGGTTATGAACAGCGCTTGAGCCACAAGTCAGCCGTCGCTTTTGCGCATACAGGTTGCTATGGCATCGCCGAAAGCGCCGCCCTGGCCCTGGCTGAACAGCTCTCCCAGCGCCCTGCCCGCCTGTTGATCACGCGCAAAAAAACCGCCCAGGCCACCTTTGCATTGGCGTGCGCCGACTAAAATCCCGATAATTGCCCTCCTCGATCATGAGCAACTTTCATGCTCGCCCGTTTTTCAACAGGAATTCCCATGACCGTCTACTTTATCGGCGCAGGCCCCGGCGACCCGGAATTGATCACCGTCAAGGGCCAGCGGCTGATCCGCAGCTGCCCGGTGATCATCTATGCCGGCTCCCTGGTGCCGGCGGCGGTATTGCAAGGTCATCAGGCTGAACAGGTGGTCAACAGCGCCGAATTGCACCTGGAACAGATCATTGAGCTGATCAAGGCAGCCCACGCCAACGGCCAGGATGTGGCCCGCGTACACTCCGGCGACCCGAGCCTGTATGGCGCGATTGGCGAGCAAATCCGTTATTTGCGTGAGTTGGGCATACCGTTCCAGATCATCCCTGGGGTGACTGCAGTGTCGGCTTGCGCCGCGTTGCTGGAAACAGAGCTGACCCTGCCGGACATCGCCCAGAGTGTGATCCTGACCCGTTATGCCGATAAAACCAGCATGCCGGCGGGTGAGGCATTCGACAGCTTGGCGCAGCATGGCACAACGATGGCAATTCACCTGGGGGTCAACCACCTGGAGAAAATCGTCGCCGAATTGCTGCCGCACTACGGCGCGGACTGCCCGATTGCCGTGGTACACCGCGCGACGTGGCCGGATCAGGATTGGGTGCTGGGCACGTTGGCGGATATTGCCGAGAAAGTAGCGGCCAAAGGGTTTCGGCGTACGGCGTTGATTGTGGTGGGTCGGGTGCTGGCCAGTGATGGTTTCAGCGAATCGTCGCTGTATCGGGCGGGGCATGCGCACCTATATCGCCCCTGAAGTGTGGGAGCTGGCTTGCCTGCGATAGCGGTGTGTCTGCCACTGGACTTGTTGGCTGATAGGCCGTCATCGCAGGCAAGCCAGCTCCCACAGCTGATCTACTTTGTTAAGTAGACTGCGTAACGCACTGAATTTTAAGCATAAAAAACGGCGCTCACGGGGCGCCGTTTTTTTATTCGCAGTGAACACCTTACTCAGTAGTAGGCGTTTTCTTTCTGCGTGTGGTCGGTCACGTCACGCACACCCTTGAGCTCCGGGATACGTTCGAGCAAGGTGCGCTCGATGCCTTCACGCAAGGTCACGTCCGCCTGGCCGCAGCCTTGGCAGCCGCCGCCGAACTTGAGCACGGCAATACCGTCTTCGACCACATCGATCAAGCTGACCTGACCGCCGTGGCTGGCCAGCCCAGGGTTGATCTCGGTTTGCAGGTAGTAGTTGATGCGCTCGTTGACCGGGCTGTCGGCGTTGACGTTCGGTACCTTGGCGTTGGGCGCCTTGATGGTCAACTGGCCGCCCATGCGATCGGTGGCGTAGTCGACCACGGCGTCATCGAGGAAGGCTTCGCTGAAGTTGTCGATGTACGCAGTGAAGCTTTTGAGCCCCAGGGCGGTGTCTTCAGGTTTCTCTTCCCCGGGCTTGCAGTAGGCGATGCAAGTCTCGGCGTACTGGGTGCCGGGCTGGGTGATAAAGACGCGGATGCCGATGCCTGGGGTGTTCTGCTTGGACAGCAGGTCAGCCAGGTAATCGTGGGCGGCGTCGGTAATGGTTATGGCAGTCATGGAAACTCCTCACAGGCTTGCCGGCAGTTTACGCCAAAATATTACGCAGGTACAAAGTCCGAGTAATTTTGTCGGAAAAGGCCCAACCAACTCATCAGAGATTCTCATACCGATTCATATCCAGCACCCCGTCTTCCAACGGCGCAGTCTCGCGGATGTACTGCGACAGGTCGTGAAAGTATTGCCAGAACAGCGGATGACTGCGCCGCACACCCCACCGATCAACAATTTTCTCGAACCGCTTGGCATCCCTGGCGTTTTCCATGGCCGCCACAAACTCGGGCACCTCTTGCGCAGGGATATTGAAGATGAAGTTCGGATAACTGCTAAGCACACCCGGATAGATCGTCACCGTATCCAACCCCGGCTGATAGCGATAAGCCTCGCCCAGCAGGAACGCCACATTACTGTGCGCGCGGTTACGCAGCAGGCTGTAAACCACGCGCTTGCCGCTGGCGGTCTCGATACGCAGCATGGTCGCCTCAGGCAACTGATCAATCACCTTGAGCCCCGCCGCCGGGCGTGATGTCAGCCGGCTTAATGCCTGCTCCGCGTCCTGCAACGCCGGGTCGATGCCATCGCGCGAGCAATAAGCACCTGTGCAACGGTTGATCGGATCCGGGCTGGCATTCAAATCGCCGTAACGCGTCAATAACTGGTTGGCAAAGTCACGTTTCGGGTCTTTTTCATCCAGATGCAAGCCGCTTGGCTTGTCGTCGTCAATCGCCTCGTAGTCCAGCCACAGCTTGAGCTTGCCGCTGTTCTGGTACCAATCATCCATAAAGTCATCGCGGGTATCGGCCGGCATCAGGCGCAGGAAGTTCTGCTCGGCGCCGTTGCGGATCAGGTCGAAATACAGCCGGGTCTGGGCCTGGTGCGACACATTGCCGAACACATCGAAATTCACCGCCAACTGGTAATAGGTGCGCTCCAGCAGCGGATAGTCGAACAACCACATCGTCTGCGGTACTTCGCCAATCAAGCCTTTGGTCACCGAAGCACTGTCGAAATGCCGAAAAATCGTCAGCAAGGCGTTGTCATTACCCGCCCACAAAGTCGACCAGCTCGGCGGCGGCACGTCCGCGTAGCTGTCACGGCGCAAGGCTTCGTATTGGTTGCGCTTGTCGCGATAGGCCAGCCACAGGCTCAGCACACTGCCCACGTCATCGTTCTGCCCCGGCATCGCCAGCAGCGGCGTAGCCTGGCCGCGATAGCGTGCATCGGTGATGTACAGGTCGTGGTCCGGGTCCTGGAACAGGGTCCAGAAGTTATCGCGAATCACGTCCGTGGCGATCTGACCACGACAGACCGGCCCGCGAATGAAGGTGCGTACAAAATACTCGGCGTTATCGAGCATGAACTGGTAGCGCGCCTTGGCCGGGATGGCTTCAAAGGTTTCGAACGGGTTGGCACGACGACCGGGGCCATAGCCCGGCAAGGCACTCACCTGCCAGTCGCCGGAATAGAACAGGTCTTTGATCCGCGCCATTTTCGCCGCGCTGAACGGGTAAGTGATGTGGGTTTTATGCACGATCACGCCCTGCACCGGCCACAGGCGGTAATACACCTGGGTGCCCGGGTCATCGTTGGGTCGACGGGTGGCGATCAGGTCGATGGGCTGGCCACTTGGCGTGCGCGAACGCACCCATTGGAAGAAATGCCCCGGCTCACCGTTTTCGAAATAAATATGCGCCAGGTACAAATGCTCGTACAGCCAGCGCGCCACCAGGCTTTCACGGGCGCCAGGCTGGTTGAACAGGTTTTCCCACTGCTGTACTTGCAGGGCTTCCCTGGCACTTGGCGCCAGGCCTTGCTCGTCAATCGGCGCCCCGGAGGCGAGCCAGCGCTGCAAGGTTTGGTATTGCTGGTCGGTCAAACCGGTGACCGCCAGCGGCATGCCTTCCTTGGGATGGCTGCCGGCGTAAGCATTGAACTCGCCGGGCATGGCGCACATGTTTTGGCGGTTGAGGCCCAACACAATCTCATCGGGCAACTTGGCATTGGGTTGCAGCGGCGCGTTATGCCCCAGCTCCAGCATGCGCGCCATCAATGCGGCCTGGCTGCCTTGGGCGTCGAGTACCGAATAGAAGCCTTTTTGTTGCCAGGCCTGTTTGCCGAATGCGTCGTAGAACAAACGCGTGGTCGGCGTGGCCTGGCTGCGCTCGCCGTCATACACAGGGGTTTTGCTCGCGCCACGGGACGCACCCTCGGCGCTGCCCAGGTTTAATTGGCACGCGGAGTCGTAGCAGGCATGGCAGGCCACGCATTTTTCGGTGAAGATCGGCTGAATGTCGCGGGTATAGGAAATCGCCGGGGCGGGTCCGTTGGCCTGTGCAACGCAGGCGACCAGTGCCAGGACGGCGCTGGTGAGTAGACGAAGTGACATGTATCCGGTCCCGATTCAATGCGTGCGCTATAAGTGCCGGCAATTCTACCGGGCCAAGACCCGCACCAACATGAACGATATTCATGCAAAACCAGGACATGCTCTAAATCGGCACAGGTTTGTTATGATTCACGCCCTCCGAAATGCCTGACCAGAGTAGCCCCATGTCCGACCGTAGCGTTCGTCTGCAAGCCCTTCATCAAGCCCTCAAGGACCGAATCCTGATCCTCGACGGCGGTATGGGCACGATGATCCAGAGCTACAAGCTCGAAGAGCAGGATTATCGCGGCAAACGCTTCGCCGACTGGCCGAGTGACGTCAAGGGCAACAACGACCTGCTGGTACTTACCCGCCCGGACGTAATTGGCGGTATCGAAAAGGCTTACCTGGATGCCGGCGCCGACATTCTGGAAACCAACACCTTCAACGCCACGCGTATTTCCATGGCCGACTACGGCATGGAAGAACTGGCCTATGAACTGAACGTGGAAGGCGCACGCCTGGCGCGCAAGATCGCCGATGCCAAGACCCTGGAGAACCCGGCCAAGCCGCGTTTTGTCGCCGGCGTGCTTGGCCCGACCAGCCGCACCTGCTCGCTGTCGCCGGATGTGAACAACCCCGGCTACCGCAACGTGACCTTCGATGAACTGGTGGAAAACTACACCGAGGCCACCAAAGGCCTGATCGAAGGCGGCGCCGACCTGATCCTGATCGAGACCATCTTCGACACGCTCAACGCCAAGGCCGCGATCTTCGCCGTGCAAGGCGTGTTCGAGGAATTGAACGTCGAACTGCCGATCATGATTTCCGGCACCATCACCGACGCCTCCGGCCGTACCCTGTCGGGCCAGACCACCGAAGCGTTCTGGAACTCGGTGGCGCACGCCAAGCCGATTTCGGTCGGCCTCAACTGCGCCCTGGGCGCCAGCGAACTGCGCCCGTACCTGGAAGAGCTGTCGAACAAGGCCAACACCCATGTGTCGGCGCACCCGAACGCCGGCCTGCCCAATGAGTTCGGCGAGTACGACGAACTGCCGTCGCAAACCGCAAAAGTCATCGAAGAATTCGCCCAGAGCGGTTTCCTCAACATTGTCGGCGGCTGCTGCGGCACCACGCCGGGCCACATTGAGGCCATCGCCAAGGCGGTGGCCGGTTATGCGCCACGTGTTATTCCGGATATTCCCAAGGCCTGCCGCCTGTCGGGCCTGGAGCCGTTCACCATTGATCGCAGCTCGTTGTTCGTCAACGTCGGCGAGCGTACCAACATCACCGGTTCCGCCAAGTTCGCCCGGCTGATCCGTGAAGACAACTACACCGAAGCCCTGGAAGTCGCCCTGCAGCAGGTGGAAGCCGGCGCGCAGGTGATCGACATCAACATGGACGAGGGCATGCTCGATTCGAAGAAGGCCATGGTGACCTTCCTCAACCTGATTGCCGGCGAGCCGGACATCTCCCGTGTGCCGATCATGATCGACTCCTCCAAGTGGGACGTGATCGAAGCCGGCCTCAAGTGCATCCAGGGCAAGGGCATCGTCAACTCGATCAGCATGAAAGAAGGCGTCGAGCAGTTCATCCACCACGCCAAGCTGTGCAAGCGGTATGGCGCAGCGGTGGTGGTGATGGCCTTCGACGAAGCCGGCCAGGCCGACACCGAAGCGCGCAAAAAAGAGATCTGCAAACGTTCCTACGACATTCTGGTGAATGAAGTCGGCTTTCCGCCGGAAGACATCATTTTCGACCCGAACATCTTCGCGGTCGCTACCGGTATCGAAGAACACAACAACTACGCCGTCGATTTCATCAACGCCTGTGCCTACATCCGTGACGAGCTGCCGTATGCACTGACCTCCGGCGGCGTGTCCAACGTGTCGTTCTCGTTCCGGGGCAACAACCCGGTGCGTGAGGCGATCCACTCGGTGTTCCTGCTGTATGCGATTCGCAACGGCCTGACCATGGGCATCGTCAACGCCGGCCAGCTGGAGATCTACGACCAGATCCCGGCCGAGCTGCGTGACGCGGTGGAAGACGTGGTGCTTAACCGCACGCCGGAAGGCACCGACGCCCTGCTGGCGATTGCCGACAAGTACAAGGGCGACGGCAGCGTCAAGGAAGCCGAGACCGAGGAATGGCGCGGCTGGGACGTCAACAAGCGCCTGGAACACGCGCTGGTCAAGGGCATCACCACGCATATCGTCGAAGACACCGAAGAATCGCGCCAGTCGTTCGCACGCCCGATCGAAGTGATCGAAGGCCCGTTGATGTCCGGCATGAACATCGTCGGCGACCTGTTTGGCGCCGGCAAGATGTTCCTGCCTCAAGTGGTTAAATCAGCCCGGGTGATGAAGCAGGCCGTGGCGCACTTGATTCCGTTTATCGAGCTGGAAAAAGGCGACAAGCCGGAGGCCAAGGGCAAGATCCTGATGGCCACGGTCAAGGGCGACGTGCATGACATCGGCAAGAACATCGTCGGCGTGGTGCTCGGTTGCAACGGCTATGACATCGTGGACCTGGGTGTGATGGTGCCGGCGGAGAAGATCCTGCAGGTGGCCAAGGAGCAGAAGTGCGACATCATCGGCCTGTCCGGCCTGATCACGCCGTCGCTGGATGAAATGGTGCATGTGGCCCGTGAGATGCAGCGCCAGGACTTCCACCTGCCCTTGATGATCGGCGGCGCCACCACTTCCAAGGCGCACACGGCAGTGAAAATCGAGCCCAAGTACAGCAACGACGCGGTGATCTACGTCACCGACGCCTCGCGTGCCGTGGGTGTGGCCACGCAGTTGCTGTCCAAGGAGCTGAAGGCCGGTTTTGTCGAAAAGACCCGCCTGGAATACATCGACGTGCGCGAACGTACTGCCAACCGCAGTGCGCGCACCGAGCGCCTGAGCTACCCGGCCGCCATCGCCAAGAAGCCGCAGTTCGACTGGAGCAGCTACACACCGGTCAAACCGACCTTCACCGGCTCCAGGGTGCTGGACAATATCGACCTCAAGGTGCTGGCCGAATACATCGACTGGACGCCGTTCTTTATCTCCTGGGACCTGGCCGGCAAATTCCCGCGCATCCTCGAAGACGAAGTGGTCGGTGAAGCCGCTACTGCGCTGTATGCCGATGCCCAGGAAATGCTCAACAAGCTGATCGACGAAAAGCTCATCAGCGCCCGCGCCGTGTTCGGTTTCTGGCCGACCAACCAGGTGCAGGACGATGACTTGGAGGTGTATGGCGACGATGGCCAGCCGATTGCCAGGCTGCACCACCTGCGCCAGCAGATCATCAAGACCGACGGCAAGCCGAACTTCTCCCTGGCCGACTTCGTCGCGCCTAAAGACAGCGGCGTGACCGACTACATCGGTGGTTTTATCACCACCGCAGGCATCGGCGCCGAAGAAGTCGCCAAGGCTTATCAAGACGCTGGCGACGACTACAACTCGATCATGGTCAAAGCCCTGGCCGATCGCCTGGCCGAGGCCTGCGCCGAATGGCTGCACCAGCAAGTGCGTAAAGAGCACTGGGGTTACGCCCGGGACGAACAGCTCGATAACGAGGCACTGATCAAAGAGCAATACACCGGTATCCGCCCTGCCCCCGGCTACCCGGCATGCCCGGACCACACCGAGAAAGCCCAACTGTTCCAACTGTTGGACCCCGAGGCCCAGGAAATGCACGCCGGGCGCAGTGGTGTATTCCTTACCGAGCACTACGCCATGTTCCCGGCGGCGGCCGTCAGCGGCTGGTACTTCGCCCACCCGCAGGCGCAGTACTTTGCCGTGGGCAAGATCGACAAAGACCAGGTCGCCAGCTACACCGCGCGCAAAGGCCAGGACCTCAGCGTGACGGAGCGCTGGCTGGCGCCGAACCTGGGGTATGACAACTGAGGTCAATCAGCGGGCATACCATTCGACCCAGGTAATGGTCATCTCAGGGACGTGATGACCGACCGGTTGAGGTGAAAGCGGACATTGCACCAGCCCCCCGGCTGACTGCCTGCCAGACGCTGATGCGCCGTGCGGCATACCTCCATCAATTTCTGTTTGCGGGCCATAAGCTTTTCGACTCGAACCGCCCGAGCGCTTCATAGTCCAGCTGGTGGCTATTGGCGTCCGAGCGGTAGATGACTGGTGTATGCCAGGATGTGCCGCTCGCCTAGGGTGGTACAGCGCGTCGGTGGTACTCCTGTAACGCCTTCACCGCGACCAAATCCGATTTCCTGTTGCTTCCCCATCAAACAGGCAAAAGGATTTCATCATGCCCACCCCGAGTTCCCCCATGGCCCTGAGCCACCTGCCCGCCCAGGCCATCCATGCGCATTTCGCTACGCGCCCGGCCTTGTATTCCGTGGTGTTCAATGCGCTGCGCAGCCGCATCCTGGAACGCTATCCGACACTCAAGCTGGACCTGTCCACGCTTAAGCTGGCTATTCCACACCCGGACGGCGTGTACACCTACAGACCGCTGATGGAAATCGCCATCGCCCATGTGCTCAACCCACAGTTGCTCGACCTGCGGCCCAAACGCGAACTGGCGTACTATCTGACGCAACAGATCCCCACGATCCTCAAGCCTGATGCCCCGACGCTGATCGACATGCAGGCAATCGCAAGCATCATTGATGACCTGCCCGAATCGATTCACCTGTATTTCCAGGCGGCGCTGGCCGACTATTGGAGCGAAACCGACAGCCATGGCAGCAGCCGCTGGCAGTGGCTGGGCGAGTTTCTCAACGGTCGGATGACCGCGAGTGCCACGAGCGGATCGAGCTTGAACCCGACCCAGCAGGACATGCTCAGGGTCGTCGCCACCTGGCCGACACAGACCGAGCGTCTCCCCAAATCTTCGCCCGCCACTTATGTTTATTTTGTTGAGAACACACTCGTCAATGCCGACCAGGAAGTTCGCCTGCTGACACCCGACCTGCTGCTGGTGCGCGACAAGCAGGTGCTGCTGTACAGCGTGGCCGGGGATATTCAGGTGTTTGACGGCCTGGATGAATTCGGCCAGGCCTGGGCAACCAGCATGCAGACGCGGTTCCAGTTCGACAGCCTCACCTGGCGACGCAATGAACCCGATGGCAACGTGTTCGAGCAACAGGCCGGCCTGATCCTCAATCAGCAACTGGAAGACCTGGCGACGTTGAAGTTTCAGGGCCAGGACGAAGTGACCCTTGGGCGACGCCTGGAAAAACTCACCGATCCGGCGCTGCTGTTTACCCAGGTGCCGACAGCCGCAACGGCGACCTTGCAAAAGGTCGATGAGCACCTGCCACCGTGGCTCGCTCAAGCCAACGACGCTGACCGCTTTGCCTACCATCGCCACCTGCAAGACATGGCACAGGTGATGCGGCAAAACCAGGGTCAGGCGTTCAATGAGGGCATAGAAAACATCTACAGCTTCAGTCGCGATGCGTTGCGCAAGCAGATGCAAACCGATCATGGCGACTGCGACCCCGATGAGGTAGTGCTGGACTTTGCCGTGGCTGCCGGCTACCCAGGCGGTGCTGGCATTATCGAGCATGTGCGCATGTCGCTGACGGAACTGGCGCTGAAGAACCTCGCCGGCAAGCCTAAAGGCACACTCACGCTGTTTTCCAAAAATGCAACGCCCCTTCCAAGCTGGCTCAACGCAGACTATCTGTTGGGCAGTACCGGGCTGATCCAGCGCGTCGATATCGGCACCATGTACCCGCAAAAAATCAAAGACACCTTGTTGTCCGACACGGTTGACGCACGGCGCCGGGAAACCCTGTTTACCCGTGAACTCAAGGTCAAGCTGCCGATGCAGGCGCTGGAATACAAGATCCGCGGGCAGCATGGCGTCACCGTCACCGGTTATCGCTATGTGAAGGCGTTGATGGGCGAGATGCCCTCGGACAGGGTCGTCGACGAGCAGGAGATTGTTTTGCGCCCATTGGCCCTGTGCCGCAAACCCGGCGCTGCGCCAGATGAGGTCAATAATGCGTTTATTATCGAACCGCGTGATGCGCGTGTCGGCCCGCACCTGCTGTACCAGCCGCTGTATGCCGACGCCCTGCATGAATACCCGACCCGCCAGGCCCTGCTCGACGCACTGGCCGTACCCGGCGCGCTGCAAGACACAGTGCTGGCGTGGCTGAGCGACAAGGCCCGCCCCATCTACGAGCATGGCGGCATCAAGGAACCGCACATCATTCGCTTCCTGCCTGGGGACGAATTCAGCCTCCCTGAAAATCCGGCACCTGCGACCCTGGCCGTGGATGAAGGGGCAGGCGAATGGCTGCAATCGCAAGTCAACGGTCAACTGCTCAATCATCTGTTCGGCAGCACGGCACGGGCCTTGGTCGACCTGGCGGACCGCGAGTCGGTGTCCAACCATGAAAGCCGCTGGGCCGTGGTGATGGAAGGCGCATGGCTGCTGTTCAATACCCTGCTGTTACCGCTGGTGCAGGGCCCGGCCATGCTGGCCGGCTGGTTCCTGGTGCTGGTCAGCAGCCTGGAGCAGGATTTGGCCGGCCTGGACAGCGATAACCCCACCACCCGCGAGCTGGCACTGATCGATCTGTTGCTCAACACCGCGATGGTGCTGCTGCATGCGGCCGCGCCCGCCAATCGGTCCCAACAGCCCTTGTCCCAACCCTCCGCGCAGGAGCACGCCCTGCAACTGGAAGCCTGGCGCCGCGCGGCGGGACGGCCACCGGCGCAAGCGGCGCCACAGGTGCGCCATGGCGCCGTGGCGCTGCCCGGCGAGCCACCCGCCACTGGCCACACGGCTCTGGACTTCAGCCGCTCGATTGCCAGCCCCCGGGCCAGCGCCAAGCTGCTCAACGCGTTACTGGAAGTACGGGTGCCATGGCCTGAAACGTTGCCGCCCGTGCAGCTCAGCGGTGCGCTTAAAGGGCTGTACCGCATTGACGGAGCCTGGCACGCCAGCGTCGGCGGCCTGCTGTTCCAGGTGAGCGTGGTACCGGGTTTCAACGAGGTCTACCTGGTGCATCCGCAGCACCCGCAGCGCCCCGGCTTCAGGTTGCTCAGCGATGGGCAAGGGCATTGGCGGCTGGACCGGCGTGCCAGGCTGGAGGGCGGCATGCCCAGACAAAGAGTGGCTGCGTTAATCGATCGCAAGAAACAACGGCTGGCACAACTGAACCCAATGCTGGAAGTTCATAGCCGTGAATTAACGCCGATGGCGAACCATCTGCAGCAGCTTCTTCAAGCCGTGAGCATGGCGCGCACTCAATTGGCTGAACAGAAACTCGCCCTCAGAAAGGACTGGGAAATGCTCAACAACCCCGGACTGTTGCCGGCATTGCAACCCCGGATCGCCGAGCGCCATGCGCAACGCCAACGCTCCACGGCGCGCGCCAGAGTTCAATGGGATATCGCCGTCGACAATTACCGCACAAATGCGCAGGGGCTTCTAACCGGGCTGCAACAGAGCGAAGCCATGGCGACGGAAATGATGGCGCTGGACAGAACAGAGCCGACATACAAAGAGGCACGCGATAACGCGACGTCGAATATTTACAAGCACTGGTTGGCGACTTATGCGAACCAGCATCAAAAAATCGCCGACACGCTGGAGACCCAGCGCGGCGAAAGCTTTTCAGCGTTGCTCAAACGTATCGACAGGGAACTGCCCAACAACATCACTGATGGCTATGACGAATATATCAGCGCCGCAACGCAGCGACTGGAGGCGCTCAATGAACTGCTCGAGAGCGCAGAAAAATGCGAAGCCATCATGCAACAAGCCAGCCCGGCACTGCGTGAAAGCTTGTTGAAAGAGCATCCGGAATTCCAAAACATTTCCTCGCTCGTCATCAAGCAGCACATCCTGTTATCGCTGGTCGAGGTGCTGCTCAATCGCGCGCTTGACGCCGATAAACCCCAAGAGCGTCCGTTCCTGGAACTCCTCGCCGACCGCCAGATCTACGCTACTGTCAACGCACACACGGAAATGCGCACGACTGCCGGTTACTCCGAGACTGAGCAAATCAACGTACTCAAGGATGTGCTGCAGCGCTATGAAAGCCTGGAAAACGCCGTTCTCTCGCTGACGGACATGGGCTGTGCGCTGCTGCGAGAGCAGTACCGCGCGCCATTTGTGCAGCAACTGAGCGAGGCCCGCACCAGCCTCGAAGCGCAATTGGCCAACTTGATCCTGGTTGAAGAACGGCTGGCCCCCAGGCCCGCCCGCGACAAAGCCAAGCGACAAAAACCGGCCAGCCGACGGGTCATCAAAACCGCCGACAAGAAAAGCCTGGTCGGCGACGTGCGTACCGGCCAGGCTGATGAACCGGGCAATTACGTCGACATTGTCGACACGCTTACCGGCGCCATCGTCGCTACGTACCACGAACACGCCAGCGAAGGCGTGTGGAAAATCGTCGAGCCCGCAAGCGTGCCGACCAAAGCGCCCACGCCCGCGGCTCGCCCATTGAGAAGAATCAGGGCAGATGCCCAAGCCATCAAGGCTCAGCGCGCAGGCATTGATGCCAGCATTCGCTTCCAGCAGCGCAAACTGTTGGAGCCCAGTCAACGTGAGGAAGTCGATCCCCATGATTGGGATGTAATGTTGAGCCAGCACGCGGCCAAATTCGAAGCACTTGCCGAGGAACTCAAAAGCGCGACCGACGAACCCGCCATTGACTTGAGGAATAGCTACCGCGAAGAGGCCAGAGCCGCAACAGCCCAGGCTCGGCAGCTGTGCGCCGAAGGTTACCTGCTGCAACGCCCCAAAGCCGCTAAGGTCGACTATCTGCACACTCATGGTTTTGTCGACATCAACCTGGTGAAAAAACGCGTGCCGCTGAAGGCCGGCGACTACCTCACCGAATATGTCATACGCGACAAGCGCAAAATCAAGCCCGGGCAACGGTCGGAAGATGCGGACCTGTGGTTCGCGCATTTCCATTACCGATCCGTCGAGTCGCCGGCATCAAAACCTGACTTCGGCCACTTGAAGACCCCGGCGGAGCGGCGCTTTACCCGCAAGGAACTGATTGATCAAGCCAGGGCAAACAACCGCGCCGTGATCAACCTGGACAAGGCCCTGATTGAGGCGCCGCTGGATCAGAAACTGTTCTTGATCCTGGAAGTGTAAGGTTGTTCTGATCGTTCCCTCCCGTGGGAACGATCAAAAGGCAGAGTCCAGAGGGATGATACAAGCCAG
Organism: Pseudomonas sp. OE 28.3; assembly: GCF_014268205.2. Classification (NCBI taxonomy): domain Bacteria; kingdom Pseudomonadati; phylum Pseudomonadota; class Gammaproteobacteria; order Pseudomonadales; family Pseudomonadaceae; genus Pseudomonas; species Pseudomonas sp. OE 28.3. Next base: position 2,838,586 of record NZ_CP077082.1, on the reverse strand, counting down.
TCGCGGGCTGCCCGATTGTCTATGCTCTGTAGGACAGCCTTGCGGACGAGGGATTTATGAACGATCCAGCCAACAACAAGCCGCCGACCTTCTGGCAGATGCTGCACAGCATCATGGCGGCGGCCTTCGGTGTACAAAGCGGCAAAAACCGCGCTCGAGATTTCACCCATGGCAAACCCAGTCATTTTGTCGTACTGGGTATTGTGTTTACGGCGGTGTTTGCGCTGACGTTATTTGGCATCGTCAAGCTGGTACTGCACCTGGCCGGGGTTTAATGCAACAGCAGTTGCAGGCTGAACGGGTAACGGTAGGACGCGGGCTTACCCACGGCTGACAGTGCGCGGAAATCCACCGCTGGCATTGGCCCTGACAAACGTTTTGATTGGTTGGCATCAATCAGCTGGAATAACGCCTCTTTACGGTCACGCCCGCCGTAGGCGCCAATATCAAGCCCTTTGGCGTCATCATTGATCAGCACCATCGCCCAGCCACCCAGGGTGAAATGCCCTGCGACCAAAGTACTCAGGCGCCCATCCAGGCGTGCCTTGAGGATGTCGGGCGAGCTATTGATCGCGCTGAACAGCGCGTCCTTGCCCGGCACACGACCGCTGTCTTGCAGCGCCTGCATGGCGCCCAATGCCATCTCATCATTGGCCGACCACACCAGCGCCGTCTGTGGGTAGCGTTTGAACAGTTGCGTGGCTTGTTCAAAGGCGCGCTGGCGGCTCCACTCGCCGTAGACCAACTGGCGCAGGCGCACTTCGGGGTGTTCGGCCAAGGCGCGGTGCAACCCTTGTTCACGCAACTGTGCGGCTGGCGTGTTCTTGGCGCCGGAAAACGCCAGCAGGTCCAACGAAGTGCCCGGCGTCACCGGGCCGTGGTTGCGCAACAAATCGGTGAGCATCAGGTAACCGGCTTGCTCGTCGTCGGCCACCAGGCTGCCGATCCAGCGGGCATCTTTATGCGCATCGAGCAATTGCACCTGATCGGCGGTCAGTGCGTTATTCACGATCAGCAACTTGACCCCACTGCCCTGGGCCAAGCGCAATATCTGCGGGGCGACGTATTGCTCGTTGACCAACACCAGGTAATCGGGCCGCTCGCTGCCTTGCAGTGCTTCGCGGGCCTGGGCCAAGGTGTTAGCGGCGCTGCGCTCGGAATAACGCACGCGCAAATCCAGGCCGAGGTCCTTGGCAGCGGCCTGCATAAATTGCGCATAGCTGACCCAGAAGCTTTCAGCGGACGTGCCCGGGTTGAGAAACACCACTGAGGTTGCCTGGGCCATCGCCCCATAGGCCACGCCCAGCAACCCCACACACGCAATCAGAACCTTCAGCATGGTTGTTTGTGCCTCGAATGTTGATCGCCATCATAATGGCAATGAGACAGTCAATCGAGGTTCAATCAACCTTCTTTATTGGTGGCTAACCCAGAATACGGCGGTTCCAACCACTAAAATTATCAGAAACAGAATGGCCCAGGCATCAACGGTACTGTCAGGTTTACGTGCTTTGGTTGAATTGCTCATCGCATCGCCTCTTGTCGGTTTTATAGGTGATTGCACTAAGACTCGACGACAGTAAAGATCATGATTGCCCGCATGACAAATGTGGGTATCGCGATAACGGTTCTCATTAGTCAATTTGGTTATTTACATATACTCAAACATCACTTTTGCGCATAAACGCAAACTGGTATCGTGCGCCGGCTCCGTTGGGAGTGCGCGGCCGTGCGCGCAGATTTGCCGAGAACAGGACCTATATGTACGTATACGACGAATACGATCAGCGCATCATCGAGGACCGCGTCAAGCAGTTCCGTGATCAGACCCGACGCTACCTAGCAGGTGAACTGAGCGAAGAAGAGTTCCGCCCTCTGCGCCTGCAAAATGGCCTTTATGTTCAGCGCTTTGCGCCGATGCTGCGGGTTGCCGTGCCTTATGGCCAACTGACTTCGCGCCAGACGCGCATGATGGCCAAGATTGCCCGCGACTTCGACAAAGGCTACGCCCACATCAGTACCCGCCAGAACGTACAGTTCAACTGGCCGGCACTGGAAGACGTGCCGGACATCCTGGCTGAGCTGGCCACCGTGCAGATGCACGCCATTCAGACCAGTGGTAACTGCCTGCGCAACGTGACCACCGACCAATTTGCCGGCGTTGCCGCTGACGAGCTGATCGACCCACGCCCGTGGTGCGAAATCGTGCGCCAGTGGACCACCTTCCACCCGGAATTCGCCTACCTGCCGCGCAAGTTCAAGATCGCCATCAATGGCTCGACCTCGGACCGCGCAGCGATCGAAGTGCATGATATTGGCCTTGAGCCCGTGCACAACGCCGCCGGCGAGTTGGGTTTCCGTGTGCTGGTCGGTGGCGGCCTGGGCCGTACACCAGTAGTCGGTGCGTTCATCAATGAGTTCCTGCCGTGGCAGGACCTGTTGAGTTACCTCGACGCCATCCTGCGGGTCTACAACCGCTATGGCCGTCGTGACAACAAGTACAAGGCCCGGATCAAGATCCTGGTCAAAGCGCTGACCCCTGAGGTATTTGCCCAGAAGGTCGACGCCGAGATGGAACACCTGCGCGGCGGCCAGACCACCCTGACCGAAGCCGAAGTACACCGTGTAGCCAAGCACTTCGTCGACCCTGAGTACAAAGCCCTGAGCAATCAGGACGCCGAACTGGCTGCCCTCGACCAGCAACACCCAGGTTTCGCCCGCTGGCGCACGCGCAACACCCTGGCGCACAAAAAGCCGGGCTATGTGGCCGTGACCCTGTCGCTCAAGCCAACCGGTGTTGCCCCGGGCGATATCACCGACAAACAGCTGGACGCCGTCGCCGATCTGGCCGAACGCTACAGCTTCGGCCAACTGCGCACTTCCCACGAGCAGAACATCATCCTCGCGGACGTCGAGCAGAGCCAACTGTTCACCCTGTGGGGCGAACTGCGCGAAGGCGGTTTTGCCACGCCGAACATCGGCCTGCTGACCGACATCATCTGCTGCCCGGGTGGCGACTTCTGCTCCCTGGCCAACGCCAAGTCGATCCCGATTGCCGAATCGATCCAGCGCCGTTTCGACGACCTGGACTACCTGTTCGACATCGGCGAGCTGGACCTGAACATCTCCGGTTGCATGAACGCCTGTGGTCACCACCACGTCGGCCACATCGGCATCCTGGGCGTGGACAAGAAAGGCGAAGAATTCTACCAAGTGTCCCTGGGTGGCAGCGCCAGCCGCGATGCGAGCCTGGGCAAGATCCTCGGCCCGTCCTTCGCCCAGGAAGCCATGCCCGAGGTGATCGGCAAGCTGATCGACGTGTACATCGAACAGCGTACCGAAGATGAGCGTTTCATCGACACCTACCAGCGCATTGGCATCGACCTGTTCAAGGAGCGCGTCTATGCAGCGAATCATTAAGAACAACGAAGTCCTCGACGAAACCTGGCACCTGCTGCCCAAGGACGCGAGCTTCGACGGCATCTCCAACTGTGACGACCTGATCGTGCCGCTGGCCCTGTGGCGTGAACACGGGCACGCCCTCAAGGCCCGCGACGGCGGCCTGGGTGTGTGGCTGGACGCCGACGAGGAAGCCGAAGAGATCGGCGACGACGTGCAGCACTTCCAGGTCATCGCCCTGAACTTCCCGGCCTTCACCGACGGGCGCAACTATTCCAACGCGCGCCTGCTGCGTGACCGTTATGGTTACAAGGGCGAACTGCGTGCGATTGGCGATGTGCTGCGCGACCAGCTGTTCTACCTGCGCCGTTGCGGGTTCGATGCCTTCGCCCTGCGCGCCGACAAAGACCCGTATGAAGCGCTGGAAAGCCTCAAGGACTTCTCGGTCACGTACCAGGCTGCCACGGATGAACCGTTGCCGCTGTTCCGTCGCCGCTGAGCCTGCTGCTGTGAAAAACCCTGGCTTGCCAGGGTTTTTTTATGCGCGGCGTTTAGTCGGCCCCGTGACGCAATCTTCACATTCAAGGGTGAACATCCGCGGTGTTCGAACTGTCCTCTACTGATCAGCAGCCTTTAACCTCACTGACGATTGGAGTTCTTCATGGCGAAAATCAACCTGGCCCAGCAGTTGGCGACCACCCTTGAACAGGCGGGCATCAAGCGCATCTGGGGCCTGACCGGCGACAGCCTCAATGGCCTCACCGACGCCCTGCGCACCATGGACAGCATCGAGTGGATGCACGTGCGCCACGAAGAAGTGGCCGCCTTCGCCGCCGGCGCCGAAGCAGCCGCCACCGGCGAGCTGACGGTATGCGCCGGCAGCTGCGGGCCGGGCAACCTGCACTTGATCAATGGCCTGTTCGACTGCCATCGCAACCATGTGCCGGTGCTGGCTATCGCGGCGCAAATCCCCTCCTCCGAGATCGGCTTGAACTACTTTCAGGAAACCCACCCGCAGGAACTGTTCAAAGAGTGCAGCCACTTTATCGAGCTGGTCACCAACCCTGCGCAGATGCCCCAAGTGCTGCACCGCGCCATGCGTTCAGCGATCCTCAACCGCGGCGTGGCGGTGGTGGTGATCCCAGGCGATATCTCGCTGCTGGAAGTCGAAGACAAACTCAAGCCCTGGCCGGCCCTGCACGCACCGCGCACTTTGCCGGCGGAACAAGACCTGCAGCGCCTCAGCGAGATCCTGCACAGCAGCGAGAAAGTCACCCTGCTGTGCGGCAGCGGCTGCGCCGGCGCTCACGACCAGGTGGTAGCCCTGGCCGATGCTTTGGGCGCGCCAGTGGTGCACGCCTTGCGCGGCAAGGAGCATGTGGAGTGGGACAACCCGTTTGATGTGGGCATGACCGGCCTGATCGGCTTCAGCTCCGGTTACCACGCAATGCTCAACTGCGACACGCTGATCATGCTCGGCACCGACTTCCCCTATCGCCAGTTCTACCCGACCGACGCCAGGATCATCCAGGTCGACCGCAACCCGCAGGCGCTGGGCCGTCGCGCCACCCTGGACCTGGGCATCGCCGCCGATGTTGGCGAGACAATTGACGCGCTGTTGCCACGCCTGACGCGCAAGGCCGACCGCAGCTTCCTCGACACCTCGCTCAAGCACTATGAAAAAGCCCGCCAAGGCCTGGATGACCTGGCGCAGCCATCGAAGGCCGACCGGCCGATTCACCCGCAGTACGTGGCGCGCTTGCTCAGCGAGCTGGCCGACGACGATGCGATCTTCACCGCCGACGTCGGCTCGCCCACCGTCTGGGCTGCGCGGTATTTGAAGATGAACGGCAAACGCCGCCTGATCGGCTCGTTCAACCACGGCTCGATGGCCAATGCCATGCCACAAGCCATTGGTGCACAGGCAGCATTTCCTGGACGGCAGGTGATCTCGATGTCCGGCGACGGTGGCTTTGCCATGTTGATGGGCGACTTCATCTCGCTGGCGCAGTTGAAATTGCCGGTGAAGGTCATTGTGTTTGATAACTCGTCACTCGGGTTTGTCGCCATGGAGATGAAAGCCGCCGGTTACCTGGACACCGGCACCGAGCTGAAAAACCCGGACTTTGCCGCCATGTCCAACGCCATGGGCATCCTCGGCATTCGCGTGGAGCAGTCCGAAGACCTGGAACCGGCCTTGCGCCGCGCCCTGGCCCATGACGGCCCGGTGCTGGTGGACGTGGTTACCGCTACCCAGGAACTGGTGATGCCGCCGACCATCAAGCTGGAACAGGCCAAGGGGTTCAGCCTGTATATGCTCAAGGCGGTGATGAGCGGGCGTGGCGATGAAGTGATCGAACTGGCGCGCACCAACTGGTTGCGCTGAGCCTCAGTGCCAGCGAACAGCGCCGTAGCGGACCACCACCTGGGTGACGACCTCGACCAGGCGCGGGTCCGCCTCCGGGGCGCTGAACAGGCGGAACTCGGCATCGGGCAACGCGGGCAAGCCGTGTTCGGCGCCGAGTATCGCCAAGCCCGGCCCGACCTGGCTCTGCGCCATCGGTGCAATCGCAAACCCGGCCGCTGCGGCGGCATGCAGCGCCGCGTAACTGCTGCACTGCATGGCGCTGCGCTGGGCGATGCCCGCTTGGGCAAGACGCGTCAGCGCCGCCTCGCGATACGGGCAAGGCTCGGGAAACAAGGCCAGGGGCAACGGGTTCGGCAAGGCTACGAGCGGCTGCCCGGACCAGGCCCACACTAACGGCTCACGCCATAGTGCCAAACCTGGCTCACTGGATTCGCACAACGAACCCACCACCACGTCCAGTTCGCCCTGCTTCATCAAACTCAACAACGAACCGGGAATGCCCACTTGCACGCTGATGTACATACCAGGGTATTGCGCCGCGACGTTTTGCAGTTCACGCAACAGGCGAGCATCCGCGAACTCCTCCGATACGCCTACGCGCAGGTTGCCTTCAAACGCCGAGCGCGTCAGCTCGGCCCAGGCGTCCCGGTTCAACGCGAGGATGCCACGGGCATAGGCCATCAGCCGTTCACCATCGGGCGTCAATTGCTGGGACCGGGTGGTGCGGGTGAGCAAAGGTTTGCCCACCTGCTCCTCCAGGCGGCGCAAATGCCCACTGACGGCCGACTGGGTCAGGTGCAGGCGCTCTGCGGCGCGGCTGAAACCGCCCTCATCGACCACTGCGACGAAGGTTTTGAGCAACAAGGCATCGAACATATTCTGATTTGTGATCAATAGATGATTTAAATACGATTTATATTTCAATGCTCGCTATGTTGCAATGCCCAAGTCAACTTTCCCGAGGCCACCATGACCACACTCCTGCACATCGAATGCTCGCCGCGCAAACAACGCTCCGCGTCCCTGGAGATCGCTCGTCAGTTTATCGCTCGCTATCAGCAAAACGCCCCGGACACCCAGGTGGTGACCCTGGATTTATGGGCGCTGGAATTGCCGGAGTTTGCCGGACCGGTGATGGACGCCAAATACGCGGGCATCGCGGGTACGCCGTTAAGCGCAGAACAAAGCGCTGCCTGGACGACACTCACAGCGCTGGCGGCTCACCTGCATCAAGCTGATGTGCTGGTGTTTTCGGTGCCGCTGTGGAATTTCGCGATTCCCTACAAGCTCAAGCACTTTATCGACGTGGTATCACAGAAGGACGTGCTGTTTGAGTTCAGCCCGGAGCATGGAGTGCGGGGGTTGTTGCATGACAAGATCGCGGTGAATGTGTATGCACGGGGGATGGATTTTTCGGCACCTGGCGCGCAGGGGATGGACTTTCAGAAGCCCTATATGGAGGCGTGGCTGGGGTTTATCGGGGTGACCGATGTGCACTCGCTTTATGTGGAAAAGACTATTTTGGGGGCGGAGGTGGATCAGGTGTCGCGCCTTGAAAGTGCGGGGTTGGCGCTGAAGCTTGCTGATCGATTGGGGTCGGCTGGGGGTTAGGGCCTGCAGAGCCATACTCGGTCAAGGGTGGGAGCTGGCTTGCCTGCGATGGCATCAACCGGGTGTACCCGACACTCCGAGGCGTCTGCATCGCAGGCAAGCCAGCTCCCACAGAAAAGCAGACCTCCAGTGGATGCACGTCCGCTTTCGCTTTTGATCTAACCACTCAGGTCGGCTTTCAGGCCGCCGTGCTCTGCCAAGGATGGCCCATCGCGGCGGCCCACGGATTCAAGCCTTCGTTCTGGCATGCCGAGCCTAGGCGAGGCACAGAGTGGTGGGGCGAAGACCTTTTGGTTACTTTTGGCTGGGCCGGCATTCCGGGCGTTTGCCAAAAGTGACCCGCCGTAAGGGCGGAACCAATAGCCGCCGTTACCGCAGCAACGGATATGTACACCGACAAACACCCCACTCACCCATCGATATCAGCCCAACTGCTTCCCAACCCACTTACCATAGGCATCAATAAACGCCTGCAAAAACGGCCTGGTCTTCTCCGACACCTTACCCGCCTCATCAAACACGCTCCCCGCCCCGCCCAGGTACGCTTCGGGCTGCTGCATGCAAGGTACATCCAGAAACACCAGCGACTGACGCAAATGATGGTTCGCCCCAAACCCACCAATAGCCCCCGGCGACACACTGATGATCGCCCCAGGCTTACCCCCATAGACACTTTGCCCATAAGGACGAGACCCAACGTCAATGGCATTCTTCAACGGGGCCGGCACGGAGCGGTTGTATTCCGGTGTCACAAACAACACCGCGTCGGATGAGCGTACTTGCTGACGGAAAGTACTGTAGGCTGCGGGCGGCGCAGTACCGTCGATGTCTTCGTTGTAGAGCGGCAAATCGCCAATTTCCACAATGTTCAACTTGAGGTTGGCAGGGGCCAGTTCGGCCAATGCCAACGCGACCTTACGGTTGATCGACTCTTTTCTAAGGCTGCCAACCAGGACGGCAATCGTATAGACCTTGCTCATTGAGGTTTTCCCGACATCTGACTAAAGGAGCCTTTAGTTATAGAGCCTTCGTGACGCGTTAACCAGCGGGTTTTGATAATCCCGAAGCTGTTTGCCACGCACTCACCAGCGTAGGAAGCGTCTGAAAACATCAACGAATAGTATTTTTTTCCCATAGGTAAACTACCCCGCTCCATGACGGTCTACAGAACCGCAAATCGAGTGTTTATCTCCAGAGGTTCTAAACAGATGGCTGCAGTACTTGTCGGACAGTTCCATGCCAGAGACGCGGAAGGACGCGTGTATTCGGTGCATGAGTTCCAGGAATCCAACCCGGCGCAGGACAGCCAGGCTGGCTCGACGCCTACCACCACCTACAAGCTGGCCATTGGCGACCGTGTAGAAAAATTGGAAGGCGATGAATTCAAATTGATCCAGTCGGGGACTATTATCGTCCGCGAATCGCAAACCACCCTCGCGTCATAAGATCCCGCCTTATCGACCTGCTCAGTCCTGGCCATTACTGGCGTTGACTGGGCCGGGGGATCACGGCCGGCGCATCTGCGTTACCTCCACGTCCTGCTCACCGTCCAGCTGCTTGAGCGTTACCAGCAACCGCCCCCGCTCCCCTTCAACGGCATACAGCGAACGCTTGTAGCCCGGCGTGCCGTAAGCGGGATACGCCACCACCTGCCTGACCAGCGCAATCTCCAGCACAGCCCCCACCTGCTCGCTCACCTGTTCCTGGGAACGGATAAACGCCTCAAGGGCGTGGTTTTCCGGGGTGCGTTCGTCTTGATTATTGAGGAGATAAGCAGCCACGCAGCCAATGGTCACCAAGACCAGCAGCTGTTTGGCCCTTACCCCGAAAAACGTCGAGGGTAGAGGCATGTGAGACCAGACCTGTTGTTGTTTTAAGTGCCGGGTGAGCGGCATTGGTCGTTGATGATCAGATGCGTCATTCTAATCAGGTCGATGGGGAATGCCAGGTGATTCAGTGGTCGCCGTAGGTAATATCCTTGTTATCGCCGACGCCGCCCAGGGTTCGGTCCTTGCCGAATGAAAACAGGTCGAAGGGGGTGTTGGGCTGGGTCGCCGGGTAGTGGTACTGATAGGCAACGCCCCAAGGGTCGGTCAATAACTCATCCTTGACGTAGGGTCCTTTCCCATTGGCTGATGCCGCAGGTTGCACGGTCAGCACCTCCAGGCCCTCCTCATCCGTAGGATAGCGGCCGGTATCCTGATGGAACTGCTCGACAGCCTTGCCCAGCTCAGCCACCTGCGCCTTGGCAGTGGCGATTTCCGTCAGCGTTACATCCCCAAACAAGCGCGGCCCCAGCGCCAAGGCCAACAAGCCAATAATGACCAGCACCACCAGCACCGCCCAGCGCGTGAAGCCGCGCTGGGTGAGTATTTTTCCGCTTAAGCGACTTGATGGCATGTTGAGGCTCCCCTTTCCCTCGATTGATACACTCGTTGTATACCCTGCCCGTGACAGTGACATACCCACTAACGGTAGCCAACACTCACCCATGCCTGTGCTCTTTTTTACCCAGGCATTGAAACCCCATCGCACTGAACATAGACTCCGGCGATGCGTTTACGTCATATCGAAGTGATTCAGGCCATCTTGCAGACCGGACATCTCGGCACCGCCGCCGAATGGTTGCAACTCCCCGTGGGCGATGTGGACGCAACCCTCAAGGACGCTGAGCAGCAATTGGGCTTCATGCTGTTCGCCAGTGTGCGCGGGCGCTTGCAAGCGACGCGCGAAACCCTTGAGCTGCAGGCTGAAATCGCCCACCTCTATGAAGCGCTGGAGCCGTTGCAACGCCTGGCCGGGCGCCTCAAACATCATCACGCCCCGCCCTTGCGCGCCTTGTGCACGCAGCCCTTGGCTAACCAATTGTTGCCGCAAAGCCTGGCTATGCTGCGCCGGCGCTTTCAGGACACACCGTGCACCCTGTCGAGCCAACCGACCCGGGAGATCGTCAGGAGCCTGCTGCTGCGCGAAGCCGACGTGGGCCTGAGCCTGCATGATCCGCAGCACCCACAAATCCAAAGCACCGTACTGGCCCAAGGCAAGCTGCAACTGCTCGCGCCCCATGGCTGGCTCAAACCCAAGCAAAAGTACATTGCACTGCAGGACCTGGCCGGGCAGTCAATGATCGGGCTGGAAGGTCACGACCCGCTAAGTCGTCTGCTGGACGCAAAACTGCAAGCCCTGCGCCCACTGCCGTTGGTGCAGACACGGGTGCAGACCTACCAGATGATGCGCAGCATGGTGGAGGCCGGAGCGGGTCTGGCGATTGTCGATCCGTTTACCGCCTTCGGCGCGCGGGAAGCTGGGCTGGATGCGTGCCCGTTATCGCCGCCGATGCCTGTGGTCCTTTACGCATTGACGTTGAAGGAATCTGAACCTGCTCCGGCGTTGAATGCACTGTTGGAAATCGTCGCCGACAAGGCCGAAACCTTGCTGACCGTTACTGCATCCACCTGACCCCGCCCTGCGCACCATCTAGTGCGCTTTCATCGACATAAAATCTAAAAACTCCCGCTGGAACCTTGTTCTAGAAGCGTCGCACTCACAGAAGCAGAAAGCACAGCCGAATGCTTTCCACTGGACGACATACTCTAAACAAGGAAGCGTTTTCTATGACTACCCTCCACTCTGTCCTTACTGATCGAGCCCTTCAAAACCCTGCCAGTCTCAACCCACCGCAGGACGCCGGTGCGTTAACTAGCGCTCAACCGAATTCGATTGAAGCCTCAGCCAACGATGCAACCCCTGGCACCCTGGACAACCCGGCAGCGCTTAAAAAAGCTTTTGCCGATCGGTGTAACTGGGAAACCCTGGCGGCAAAACTGCGCACAAGCCTGGAAGAACTGCACGCCGCCTTCCCGCCCCCCCCTTTCCAGTGAGCAGCAAAGCCTGCTCGAAGGTCGGCTGACGTCGCACTGGAATAGCGCCTCAATACCGGTCTGCGAAGGCTCCAGCTACTATCAAAAGCACAATCTGGCGCCGACCAGCATCGTCAAATTGGGCACATACCTCAGCGGCAGCGACTTGCCCCTGCCCAAAACCCTGAACGCGTTGCAGGCCCTTTATCAGCTAGCGACAGAGCACGTTCAGACCCCGCCCCTGGGCAACTTCAGCGGCGCGCTGTCCTGGCCGATCCCGCTCTCGGCGCAAGACAAACAAGCCATCATCGACCTGCTGAACGCTCCTGACTCAACGCTGCCGGAACTGCCACTGACTGATCCAAAAGGCGTGCTGGGCTATCTGTTGTCCGCGTGCGAGTTGTCCAGCAATGATTTCAAATTCACCAGCAGCGCAGTAGAAACGCTGCTGGGATCGGCCAAGGCGCAAGCGCTGGGCCAGGCCATTCAAACCCGGTTGGGCGGCATTGCAACGAACACCAGCGTCAATGACTATTTGTTGGCTGCGATTCATCTGGGGCTGAATCCCCAATCCGTGGGCACTCCGGCGCGTAACCGCGTTGCCGGCTTTGATCTTGGGCAACGCCAGCATTGGTACCGACCGGCCACGGTCGTCATCGAGGGTTTGAGCCGTCATCTGGTGGCAACAGGCCGAGCCTCTGCGGCATCGGCTCAACTGGCGGCCCGCATGTTGTTGGCCCACTGCGCCCCTGAATACCTGGTCAAGGACATTCCGGCGAGCGTGACCTACGGCAGCATTCCCTGGACACAGTTGACGATCGCCGCCGCCAAGCTGGAAGCTGAATCGCCGGGGCGCACACTCACAATGACCTACAGCGAAGTGCTCGCCGCCGCAGAGGGCATCGACATCGGCACACCGCTCTCGCAGCATATCCATCGCGAAGCGTTGCACAATTGGGGTGAAGTCAAAGGCTACTTGAATGCAGGCACGACGCCCGACGACACGCAGATGCACACTGTGCAAAGTACCTTTAGCGCCCAGCAGCAAACCTTGCAAGACATCAGCCGGGCACTCGCAACCCCCATCCCGATGCGTGAAAACCTGGGAATGGAACTGCTCAGGGAGAAATTTCCAGGCATATCCGATGAGGTCTTCAAGGCGAAAAACCTCACGAAAGCCCGACTGATCGAAGGACGCCCCGGTCGCTTCCCCGGAACATATTCAATGCTCGATGTCGTCATGCACGGCGACAAAGTCAATAATGATGACAGCGAACATTGGGTCACCAATGACAAACGCATCCCCATCAAGCAATTTTGCGCGCTTTCCGATAGCGGCGAACTTTCCGTCGCAGACACCTTTACCCAACGCTACACATCGGCCATAGCAGAGTTGGAAAAAGGCCACTCGGGGATGACCCAATACCTGATTTCGACGGTGCCACCCGAAGATAAAGAAAACTTCGATGATGGAAAACTCGAGTTTTTTCATACCGACAGCTACCTCATCGGCCTCGATTTCTCGACCAAAAGCCTGATCCAAAAAGGCCATACGCTGGATGTGAAAATCACCCGTGGGGGACAGGTCAATATTTACCGCATCGATACACGCGCCGGGACCATTTCCAAACACAATTACCTGGCTCACATTTACTCGCCACCCTACACCCGGCTCGATAATCGAGACGCCAACACACTGCATAGAACCGTACGATTCAACCCGTTCGAAGACGAACATGCCGAGCAGGCCAAGGAAAAGCCGGCGACCACAGTAACACCACAGGTCTTCGATTCAGACCGCACCCGCTACATCGCCAAAATACTCACCAAACGCATGGACTTGCAGGGCGATGAGCTACTGCAACATGCCCGAGGAACAACGTCTTACGACAAAACCAGTGCCGCCAACAAGACCATCGGGGAGTTTTTCCTGAATATGATCCCGTTCAGGTCTGCGATTGTTAACTTCACGCAGGGCAATATCGGTGAGGGTTTGCTTGACCTTGGCATGGACGTGATCGGTCTGGTGACTCTGGGCGCCGGCAAGGCAGCACATGCGAGTAAAGCCCTCGCCAAAGGCGTGGCCGGCCTCAAGGGTGCAGCAAGAACCGCCCGGTTTCTGGGTACCGTCGCAATCGACGCGCTCAACCCGTTGGGCGGTGCGGGCGATTTGCTCAAAGGTATCAGCCGCTGGACCTGGTCCAAGGGAAAGAGCGTATTCAATACCCTCAAGGGCGCCAGCGGCAGCTACGACGTGCTCAAAGCCGCCAGCACACAGCATGGCTTGGTTGCCATAGGCACCTCCAGGGTTGCTGGTGAAATGCTGGAAGGTGATGCGTTGTTCCAGGGCGGCAAATGGTATGCCTTCGATGCAACCAAGGGGCGTCCCTACGGTTCACCGTTGAAAGATTTCCAGCCTGCGGCGGCGGCGGCCGGTGAGAGCGTCAAAGTCTTTGATAGAACCTCGCTGCTTGAATATGAGGCCATCGTTTCCCCGGACCTGCTGCAGGTTAAAGGCTTGCAGGCGAATATCTACGTCGGCCCGAACAACAAAGAATATATAAAAGTCAACGGCAAGCTCTATCAGTCCACCATCAAGGATGGCCAGCGGGTTATCCAACACCCCAGTGCCGCCCGAGACAACATTGTGGTCCGGGACCTGGGCAGCGCCGGCTGGGAGCCTCGCGCCACTGCCAATCGCTTATTGGGTGGTAACTCCCCGTCACCCTGGAAACTCGATGAAAACACATACGTCGTACCGGTAGACGACGTAAAAATAACCACGGGTTCCTCATACCCCTTCACCATCAATTACCGAGGCATGAACTATGTCACCACCTTTGATACCAAGGTGGGTGCCTGGATGGCCGGTTCGGGTAACGCCAACGGCGTCACCACCGAGTACTTCTGGAGAAGCGCAAAGAACAAGTGGCAGATGGGACCCTTGGAGGAATATAAAAATGCCCAGAAGATCCCCGAGCACAACTTCAGGTTTATCGATGCAACCCCACCGGCTATCTTGCAGAAGTCCAGCAATATCAGGCCCATCCCAACCAACATTCACTACTTCTGGGCCGGCGGCGAAATACCCGACAAGCTGATCAAGAATATCGCGACCAACGCCGAAAAAATGCCCGGTTTCAAATCCATTGTGCACGTCGACGCCGACACGCCAGAGTTGCTGCAGACCATCAAACTCAAGCTGGAAAAGGATGCGCCCGGCGTCACCGTCATGAATTTGCATGAAGAAGACTTTTTCCAACCCTTGAAGAACACCGAACTGTATGCCTACTTCCGCAGAGGCCAAGGAAAAAACCTTGCCGCCACTTCCGATGTAGCTCGCTATCCGTTGATGAATAAATATGGTGGCATTTATCTCGACACCGACGACACCATCAAAGGCGCGGTGGGATCCGCCGGTTTGAACGCGGGTGACTCGGATATGCTGCTCAGCAAACCAGTCGCTCACAAAATCACTGACTACAAACCCTTCTACAACACCAGTAACTTCGCCACGCAACCGGATAACCCGGTGGTCACCGAAATGATCGCCGAGATGAACCGGCGCTTCACTGAAAACAAAGCGTATTTTGCGGCCAACCGCCCGACACTTTCCAGAGAGGTCAACGGCGGGTTCACCTACACTTCAGATTTTCTGGAGTACGAAGGCAAGATCTTTGAGACCGTCGGCCCGAACCTGCTTGACGATGTACTGAGGTCCAAGCGACCGGACATTTACGATGCGGGATTCGATGGAATGAGCAAAGAAAAAATGCAGCAGGTCAAACATGGCGCGGTGCCCGGTATACCGTTCAGCCTGGAAGACGACATTCACCAGTACTACGCCAATAAAGGCCTGAGTGAGCCTGATGGGCTAAAACAGAGTCTGGAGCAAGCCAAGAAGCACTACCGCTCACTCCGTGACCAGTTGCAGGTTACCATTGGTACCGAACATTCGTGGATCGATTCATGACTTAGCCTGCCGCACCTCAACGCGGCCTGAACGCCAGGGGCAAGGGCATTCAGGCCGTCTGCCGCTCAGACGTGAACAACCGATACCAGAAAATTGCCACTTCGCGGGTTTGCGGGTCAATCCCGCGATAGCGCAATTGATCGATCCCACCCATCACATACCCGCAGCGCTCATACAAACGGCAAGCGCCGAGGTTATTGTTCTGGGTTTCGAGCATCATGCCCGGCAAGTTCTTCTTGCGGCTCCAGAACTGCGCCACATCCAGCAATGCCTTGGCTACACCATGGCGCCGTGCAGGCATGGCCACCGCCAGCTCGTCGACATGGGCAAAACCATTCCAGTTGGTGCTGACCACAATGTGCCCCACCGCGCGATCATCCAGGTACGCCATAAAAATCGCACTGTCGGGAGCATCGCGGAAACTGGCGAACTCTTCCGGGTCGATGCCGTAACACTTGCGGTACGGCAGAATGCGCTCCAGCGCCCATTGGTCGACGCGCTTGCCCATCTCCGGTACGCCATAGGCGCTGACCTCAAAGCTGAAATCATTGCCCCACACGTAGGCGTCAAAGCCTTCGTCGGCGACCCGAACGCTGAGCCCCGGATACTTCGGGTTCATTACAGCTTGCATAAACATCCTTAACCCTTGATGCAATCGACGGTGTAACAACGGCCACTGCCGTCATCTTCGTGTTGCAACCCATGAACATCGGCGACAAAACCGGGGAAACTGCTATCGAACGTACGGGCAAATGCCAGATAGTCGATGATCGAGCGTGTCGACTCGGTAAAGCGCTCGCCCGGCATGATCAACGGGATGCCCGGCGGATAAGGCACCAGCATCACGGCTGCGATGCGTCCTGGCAAGGCGTCAATGGAAACGGCTTCGACTTCACCCCTGACCAGTTGGTCGTAGGCATCGGCCGGTTTCATCGCAATTTCCGGCAACACGGTGTACATCCGCTTGAGGTGCTTGGCGGTGGCGTTGCTGCGGTAACAACTATGCAATTGGTCGCACAGGTCACGCAAACCCAGGCCTTGATAACGTGCCGGGCCTTCTTTGAACACCGAGGGTAAACAACTGGCCAGGCTGGCATTGGCGTCGTAGTTGCGCTTGAACTCCAGCAATTCGGTGAGCAAGGTACTCCATTTGCCTTTGGTAATGCCCATGGAGAACAACACCAGGAAGGAATACAAACCGGTCTTTTCCACCACCAGCCCCCGTTCCCAGAGGAATTTGCTGACCACTGCGGCGGGAATTCCGCAGTCGCTCAAGGCGCCACCGGCGTTGAGGCCGGGCATCACCAAAGTGACTTTGATCGGGTCCAGCAACACATAGTCTTCGGCCACATCGCCAAAGCCATGCCAGTCATCCTGCGGGTGCAACAGCCAATCCGCGGTGGCGACCCGGTCGATGCCGGCCACCGACGGTGGTTGCCAGATGGAGAACCACCAGTCTTCGGCAGCAATATGCTGGCGCAGGTTGGCCAGGGCACGGCGAAAGCTCAGGGCTTCGTCGAACATCTCCTGCAACAGCGAGCGCCCGGCCGGGCCTTCCATCATCGCCGAAGCCACATCCAGCGAGGCGATGATGCTGTATTGCGGCGAAGTGGAGATGTGCATCATGAAGGCTTCGTTGAAGCGGTCGCGGTCCAGCTGGCGCGCGCCACCGTCCTGCACGTGGATCATCGACGCCTGGCTGAAGGCCGCGAGCAATTTGTGGGTCGAGTGGGTGGTGAACACCAGCGGGCTGTCCGGTGTGCGCGAGGTGCCCATGCCATAACGCCCGGCAAAGAATTCGTGAAAGGCCGCGTAGGCGTACCAGGCCTCGTCGAAGTGCAACACCTCGACACTGTTGCCCAGTTGCTGTTTGATCAGTTCGGCGTTGTAGCACAGTCCGTCATAGGTGGAGTTGGTGACCACCGCCAGTTTCACTTTCGCCGGCCGGCCACGGGTCAAGGGGCTGGCTTCAATTTTGGCGCGGATCGACTCGGGGCTGAATTCGCTTAAGGGGATCGGGCCGATAATCCCCAGTTCATTGCGCTCCGGGCACAGGTACAGCGGGATCGCGCCGGTCATGATGATCGAATGCAGCACCGACTTGTGGCAGTTTCGATCCACCAACACCAAGTCATCGCGCCCGACCATGGAATGCCAGACGATCTTGTTGGCCGTCGAGGTGCCGTTGATCACAAAGAACGTGTGATCGGCGCCAAAGTTACGCGCCGCGCGGGCTTCGGCTTCGGCCAAGGGCCCGGTGTGATCGAGCAATGACCCCAGCTCCGGCACCGACACGGACAAGTCCGAACGCAGGGTGTTTTCGCCAAAGAATTGATGAAACGCCTGCCCCACCGGGCTTTTGCGATAAGCCACACCGCCGCCATGGCCGGGGGTGTGCCAGGAATAGTTGGAATCGGCCGTGTGCTGCACCAGCGCTTTGAAGAACGGCGGCAACAAGCCATCAAGGTAGGCGCGTGCAGCGCGAGCCACTTGGCGGGCCAGAAACGGCACGGTGTCTTCGAACAGGTACAGAATGCCGCGCAGTTGGTTGAGCTCGCTCATGGCATCGGCCGGCGCGTTTTCCAGGGTGACCTGCTCGCCCAGGGCAAAGATCGGCAGGTTGGGCGCCCTCACCCGCGCCAGGCGAATCAGCTCGACCATGTTTTGCAGCAGGTGGGTGTTTTCGCCAGCGCCCTCGGCGGCAATCAACATGCACGCCAGGCCATGATGGGTAGAAGCCACCAATCGGCCTTCGGCGTAATCCACCGCAGAAAAAATACTGAAGCCCTCTTGTTCCAACTCCCTGGCGATGCCTCTGACCCTATCACCGGCAACGGTGTCGGCCTTGATGTCACGGTGCACGATAAGAACAGGGAACTTCAGGTCTTTGTACATGAGTGCTTTGAGTCCTGAGGGCTATGCACTCAGGGTAGAAGCTGGGAGGGGATGTGGCGAATGAAGATTTTACAGACGACGCAAATCTACTGTGGGAGCTGGCTTGCCTGCGATGCAGGCACCTCGGTACTTCAGGCACACCGAGTTGATGCCAACGCAGGCAAGCCAGCTCCCACATTTTTTAATCGTGTTCAGCCGTGATTATTGCTGAGTCAGTTGCGACCACAACGCCGGCGCGCCCGCCGACTTGGCAATCGCTTCCAGGCGCGCCGCATGCTCAGCCAGATCCTGCTCGCTGGCACGGATGATGGTGGTCGGCTTGCGATCCGCCGCCAAACGGCGGATTTCCGAAGGACGGTTGCCCGAACCTTCCGCCGAGCCGCTGCCATCGGAAGCATTACCGGCCAGGGACAGGCTGGTCTGCCCGCCGGTCATGGTCAGGTAAACGTCGGCGAGAATCTCGGAGTCGAGCAAGGCGCCGTGCAATTCACGGCCAGAGTTATCAACCCCATAACGTTTGCACAACGCATCCAGGCTGTTGCGCTGGCCGGGGTGACGCTCACGGGCCATCATCAAGGTATCGAGAATCGAGCAGTGCTGGGCGATATCCGCACGCTCGGTCTGCCCCATCAGGGCAAACTCGTTATTGATGAACCCGACGTCGAACGCCGCGTTATGGATGATCAGTTGAGCGCCGTTGATGAACTCGAAAAACTCGTCCGCCACTTCAGCAAAGCGCGGCTTGCCCTTGAGGAATTCATCCGTAATACCGTGGACGCCAATTGCGCCCTCGTCACTGTCACGATCCGGTTGCAGGTAGACGTGAAAGTGACGCCCGGTGAGGCGGCGACCCATCAATTCGACACAGCCGATTTCAATGATCCGGTGACCATCGGTCACCGGCATGCCGGTGGTTTCGGTATCGAGTACAACAGATCGGATGGCCATCAGGGTTCAGCTCTCAACGGTGGTGTGCAGTGTGGTGTGAATCAAGGGGCGCGATGTTAACACGTCAGCCGGCTCAGCTCTGTTTGTAGCCCCGAACTTCATCCACGCCACGGTTGGCCAATTGATCGGCGCGCTCGTTGCCCGGGTGGCCGATGTGGCCGCGTACCCATTTCCAGGTGATGTCATGGCGGTTGCATTGCTCATCGAGGAGTTGCCACAGGTCGGCATTCTTTACCGGCTCTTTGGCCGCGGTTTTCCAGCCGCGCTTCTTCCAGTTGACCATCCACTCGTTGATGCCCTTCATCACGTATTGCGAGTCGGTCACCAACAGCACGTCACAGCGACGCTTGAGTTCTTCCAGGCCGCGAATGGCGCCCATCAGCTCCATGCGGTTGTTGGTGGTGTTGGCTTCGCCGCCCCACAGTTCCTTCTCCACACCTTTGCACACCAGCAACGCGCCCCATCCGCCGGGGCCAGGGTTGCCCTTGCAGGCGCCATCGGTGAAGAGTTCTACGGTATCGGTCATCAGTTGCTCGGTCTTCAATCAAAAAGAGGGGTTACGGTTCGCTCTGCTTGCGGTTGACCTTGGCCATCGGCATCGGCACCAGCTTGCCCATGGGCTGACGCGCGACCTGCCGCACCGGCCGCAGCCCGACCACGATCTTGCGCGCGACCAATAAATAGAAGCCACCGCCCGACAGTTGCCAGGCACCCGCCCGGCGCTCCCAGCCGGCCAGCCGTCCTTGCCACTTGGCAGACGCAAGCGGCGGACGATAGCACCCGAAGCGGCGTTTCTCCAGCGCGAAGCCCAGCAGGTTCAACCAGTCGCCCACCCGCGACGGCGCGATGCAGCGCGCCTGGCGCAGGCCGTCATGGGCGAACACATGGCGCAGGCCCCAACTGCTCCAGGGGTTGATGCCGATGATCAGCAAATGGCCACCTGGGCGCACGCTGCTGGCGGCCTCGCGCAGCAAACCGTGGGGCGACAGGCAGAAATCCAGGCCGTGCTGCAGCACCACTACATCGGCAGCATGTTCGCTCAGCGGCCAGGCCTGTTCCTCGCACACAATCTCGACCCCAGGCAACGGCGCGCCCAGGCGCACATTGCGTTGCACCTGCGGCGCAGCGGGCGGCGTCTGGGCCGACGGGCCGTAGTGCACCAGGTAGCCACCAAAGAACCGGCCCAGCTCGTCTTCGAGCATGCGCCGCTCTTCGTCCAGCAAAAATTGCCCGATCGGCCCGGACAGCCAATCACGGGCTGCGCTGATCAGGGCCAGCCATTCAGGATCGGCCTGGGCGAACGCTTTATCAGTCATTGCATTCTCCAATTCGCCTAGACGTTCTAAGATGCACCAAAGTGTTCAGCTTGGCGAATCGAAGAATGATACAGATCAGTGCCCTGCCCGCCTTCACCGATAACTACATCTGGTTGTTACAAGACCCTGATACCCTACGCTGCGCCGTGGTCGACCCCGGCGATGCCGCGCCGGTGCTGGCCTGGCTCAAGCAAAACCCTGGGTACAGGCTCAGCGACATCCTGATCACCCACCACCACCATGATCATGTCGGCGGCGTCGAACAGCTCAAACATGCAACCGGCGCCAAGGTTTACGGCCCGGCGAACGAAAAGATCCCGGCGCGGGACGTGGCCCTGCACGATAACGCGCGCATCAACGCGCTCGGCTGGGACTTCGACGTTTATAGCGTGCCCGGCCACACCCTCGGCCATATCGCCTATTACCACCAGGGCGTGCTGTTTTGTGGCGATACCCTGTTTGCCGCCGGCTGCGGGCGCCTGTTCGAAGGCACCCCGGAACAAATGCACGCCTCGCTTGCGCGCCTGGCCGCCCTGCCCGCCGACACGCTGGTGTACTGCACCCATGAGTACACGCAAAGTAACCTCAAATTTGCCCAGGCCGTGGAACCGGACAATGCCGATATCGCCGAACGCGTCGAGACCGTCAAGCAATTGCGCGCCCGTGGTGAAATGACACTTCCCTCCAACCTGACCCTGGAAAAACGTACTAACCCTTTCCTGCGTACCGCCGAAACATCCGTTAAACAAAAAGCGGACGAACGGAACGGTCGCGACAACCGCACTGGGGCCGAGGTGTTTGCTAGCTTGAGGGCTTGGAAAGATAAGTTCTAAGCGGATGCAATCTGATACGGAATTTCTGAATGGTTGACCGGAACCAAAGCGCTTTCTAGAATCGCCCGACATTTTTGCCCGGAACTTACTTCCAGCCAATGTCGTCATCTATTCGTAAATCCATTTCTTCAGACGCATTGACCCGCCTGGCTCAAGCCGTGGCGGTGGCCGTTTCCGCGACTCTGGCGGGCTGCCAATCGACCAATTTCGCTGCACAATCCACCGTGCAACCCAAACCCAATCTTGCTGCCAAGATCAAGCAAAAACCTATTTGGCTCTCAGAGAAGCCTAGCCCCGAAGTGCCCCAGGATGTCTGGGAACGCATGCGCCGGGGCTTTCAATTGCAGGACGGCCTGGGTGTGAACCCGCGCATCGAGCAACAACGCTTGTGGTTCGCCAGCAACCCGTCCTTTTTAGAGAACGCCGGAGAACGCGGCAGCCTCTACATTCATTACATCGTTGAACGCCTTGAAGAACGCAACATGCCCCTGGAGCTGGCGCTGCTGCCAGTGATCGAAAGTGCCTACAACCCGATGGCCTATTCGCGCAGCGATGCGGTCGGCCTGTGGCAGTTCATCCCCTCCACCGGGCGCTACTTCAACCTGCGCCAGACCCGCGCCTACGACGGCCGCCGCGATATCACCGCCTCCACCACCGCCGCCCTGGACTATCTGACGCGCCTGCATGACATGTTCAACGGCGACTGGCTGCTGGCCCTGGCGGCCTACAATGCCGGCGAAGGCACGGTCAGCCGGGCGATCGAGCGCAACGAAAAGCTCGGCCTGCCCACCGACTACTGGAACCTGCCCCTGCCCCAGGAAACCAAGGACTACGTGCCCAAGTTCCTGGCGCTGTCCCAAGTGGTGCTGGCCCCCGAGGCCTATGGCGTCAACCTGAGCCCGATTGCCAACACGCCGTACTTCGAAGTGGTTGAAGTCAAGCAAAGCATGGACCTGTCCCGGGTTGCCGCGCTGGCCGAGATCGACGAAGACGAACTGTTCCAGCTCAACCCGGCCCTGAAACAACGCACCACCCTGGACGGCCCGCAGCATTTGCTCGTGCCAAGCTCCAAGGCGCAGTTGCTCACCAGCACCCTTTCGACGATGAAGCCCGAAGAATTGCTGGCGATGCGCCCGAAAAAGCAGGTGTTCGACGAAGTTGAGAGCACACGGGTGGCCGGGCGTACCCGCAACTACAAAGTCCGCAGTGGCGACAACCTCACGCTGATCGCCAAGGCGAACAAGGTCGATGTACATGACCTGCAGCGCTGGAATAAACTCAATGGCCAGGCCCTCAAGGTCGGCCAGACCCTGGTGATGCAGGACACCCGCAAACTGGTGGCCAGCAGCAAGAAACCGGTGCAGTACAAGGTCAAGAAAGGCGACTCGCTGTACATCGTCGCCAAGCGCTTCAACGTCGAGATGCAACATCTCAAGCGTTGGAACCCGCGTACTGGCCAGGCGTTGAAGCCGGGGCAGATGCTGGTGGTTTCCGGGCCGCGCTAACCCCTCAAGAACACTGGGGAGCAAATGTGGGAGCGGGCTTGCTCGCGAAAGCGGTGGCACATTCAACATCTCTGTTGACTGACACACTGCATTCGCGAGCAAGCCCGCTCCCACATTGGATCTCCAGTGGTTTCAGCCACCTTTTTCCAACCGGAACAAGCTGTTACTGTACCGATCATAAAGCCCAAGCCGCCTGGATCGGATCTCTGACTTGAAGCGTCCCCTCCTTCTACTAATAAGTCTGGCCTTGAGCTTTGCTGCGAACGCGACGATTACCGAGAGCCACGGTTACACGCAGTTCGGCACACTCAAGTACCCGGCCAAATTCACCCACTTCGACTGGGTAAACCCTGCAGCGCCCAAAGGCGGGACATTGCGGGTCATGGCATTTGGCACCTTCGATACCCTCAACCCCTACACCTTCAAGGGCACCAGCCCGGTTTCCACGCCCAATTTCCTGCAATACGGCGTCAACGAGCTGAACGAACCGCTGATGGTCGGCACCGGCCAGTACGCGCCGTCCGGTGACGAGCCCACCTCCAGCTACGGGCTGATTGCCCAATCGGTGGAGTACAGCGAGGACCGCAGTTGGGTGGTGTTCAACCTGCGCCCGGAAGCGCGCTTCCATGATGGCAAGCCGATCACCGCTTATGACGTGGCATTTTCCTATCGCACCCTGCTCACCGAAGGCCACCCGCAGTACCGCACCAACCTGCAGGAAGTGGCGCGGGTCGACATTCTCAACCGCCATCGCATCCGTTTTGTATTCAAACGCGCCGGCAACCCACTGCTGATCCTGCGTCTGGGCGAACTGCCGGTTCTACCCCAGCATTACTGGAAGAACCGCGACTTCAAGGCCACCACCTTCGAGCCGCCTTTGGGCAGCGGGCCGTATCGCATCACCAAGGTCACCCCGGGCCGCCAGCTGGTGTTCGAGCGGGTCAAGGATTACTGGGGCAAAGACCTGCCGGTCAACCAGGGGTTCTACAACTACGACAAGGTCGAAGTGGAGTTCTACCGCGACAGCGACGTGGCCTTCGAAGCCTTCAAGGCCGGTGAATTCGACCTCTATATCGAACACCAGGCCAAGAACTGGGCCACTGGCTACAACTTCCCCGCGGTCAACCGCGGCGACGTGATCAAGGCGCAGATCGCCCACCAGATCCCGACCCAGAGCCAGGGCTTGTTCATGAACACGCGGCGGCCGATCTTCAGCCAGACCAAAGTGCGTGAAGCCCTGGGGTTGATGTTCGATTTTGAATGGACCAACCGCACCCTGTTCAGCAGCGCCTATAAACGCACGCTCAGTTACTACCCCAACAGTGAGTTTTCTGCGACCGGCGTGCCAGTGGGGCATGAATGGCTGATGCTCTCGCCCTACCGCGACCAGTTGCCGCCCAACCTGTTCACTCAAGCCTTCAGCCTGCCGCAGACCGACGGCCGCGGCATCCCGCGCGAGACGTTGCGCCGCGCCCTGGCCTTGCTCGGCGAAGCGGGCTGGAAACTCTCAGACCAGCGCCTGCTCGACAGCAAGGGCCAACCGCTGCGCTTCGAGATTCTGCTGGTCAACCCGAACCTTGAACGCATCCTGCAGCCCTACGTCGAAAACCTCAAAAGTATCGGCATCGACGCGCGCCTGCGCACGGTTGACCGGGCGCAATACAAGCAGCGCCTGGATCAGTTCGACTACGACATGATCCTGATCACCCTCAACCAGACCTTGAGCCCGGGCCTTGAGCAGTGGCAGTACTTCCACTCCAGCCAGGCGGCCATCAAGGGCAGCAAAAACTACGCCGGCATCGCCAACCCGGTGGTCGACCACCTGCTCGACCAACTGCTGGCGGCGCAGACCCGCGAAGAACAATTGGCCGCCGGCCGCGCCCTCGACCGGGTGCTGCTGTGGCAGCACTACAGTATTCCCAACTGGTACCTCAACTATCATCGCTTGGCGTACCGCAACCGGTTCGCCTTTGTCACCACGCCGCCCTATAGCCTGGGTTTGAGCGCGTGGTGGCTGAAAGCTTCGGAGAAAGCCCAATGATGACCTTGCGCACCGCCCTGTTTGGCGCCTTGTTAGCGTGCGGCGCAGCCAATGCCGCGCCGCAACATGCGCTGACCCTGTACAGCGAGCCACCCAAGTACCCCGCCGACTTCAAGCATTTCGACTATGTAAACCCCGACGCGCCCAAGGGCGGCACCTTCCGTGAATCGAGCATGGGCGGCTTCGACAGCCTCAACCCTTACATCAGCAAGGGCGTGCCCGCAGACAACCTGCCGCTGATCTACGACACCTTGGCCATGCAAAGTCTGGACGAGCCCGTCACCGAGTACGGCCTGGTGGCCGGCAAGATCGAAAAGGCTCCGGATAACAGTTGGGTGCGCTTCTACCTGCGCCCCGAAGCGCGCTTCCATGATGGCCACCCGATCCGGGCCGAAGACGTGGTGTTCACCTTCCAGGCGCTGATCAAGGACGGTTCGCCGCTCTACCGCAACTATTACGCCGACGTCGAAGAAGTGGTCGCCGAAGACCCGCTGCGTGTGCTGTTCAAGTTCAAACGCACCAATAACCGTGAATTACCGCTGATCCTCGGCCAACTGCCGGTATTGCCCAAGCATTGGTGGGCAACGCGCGACTTTGCCAAGGGCAACCTGGAAATACCGCTGGGCAGCGGGCCGTACAAGGTCGCCGAGGTCAAACCGGGACGCATGGTGCGCTATGAGCGGGTCAAGGATTACTGGGCCAAAGACCTGCCGGTGACCCAGGGCTTCTACAACTTCGATAACCGCATCACCGACTACTACCGTGACAGCACCGTGGCGCTGGAAGCCTTGAAAGCCGGGCAGTTCGACTATTGGCTGGAATTCAGCGCCAAGAACTGGGCCAACGCCTACAACATTCCGGCCGTGGCCCAGGGCCGGTTGATCAAGGAAGAAATTCCCAACGGCAACCCCACCGGCATGCAGGGGTTTGTGTTCAATACGCGCAAACCGATGTTCCAGGATGTGCGGGTGCGCAAGGCCATCAGCCTGCTGCTGGATTTCGAGTGGAGCAACAAACAGCTGTTCAATGGCGCCTACACCCGCACCCGCAGCTACTTCGAAAACTCGGAGATGGCCGCCACCGGCCTGCCCGGCCCGGCGGAAACCGCCATCCTGGCGCCGTTTCGCGACAAGCTCCCCGCCGAAGTCTTCACCCAAGCCTTCGAGCCGGCCAAAACCGACGGCAGCGGCATGATCCGTACCCAGCAGCGTGAGGCTTACCAGCTGTTGCAGGAGGCTGGCTGGAAGATCGTCGACGACAAGATGGTCGACGCCACCGGCAAGCCGGTAAACATCGAGTTTCTGTTGACCCAGACCGATTTCGAACGGGTGCTGCTGCCCTTCAAGCGCAACCTGGCAGACCTTGGGATCAACCTGGTAATCCGCCGCGTTGACGTTTCGCAATACATCAACCGCCTGCGCTCGCGGGACTTCGACATGCTGGTAGGCAGCTTCCCGCAGTCCACCTCGCCGGGTAACGAGCAGCGCGAATTCTGGTCGTCCGCCGCCGCCGACAAATCCGGCAGCCGCAACTACATGGGCCTCAAGGACCCGGTGGTCGACCAACTCGTCGAAGAACTGATCAACGCCGACTCGCGCCAAAGCCTGGTCGACCATGCCAAGGCGCTGGATCGGGTCTTGCAGTTTGGCTACTACGTGATTCCCAACTGGCACATCAAGACTTACCGCGTGGCGTACTGGGATCACTTGGGCCACCCCAAAGTCCCGCCACGTTACGACGTCGGCACGGCCACCTGGTGGGCCAAACCTGCCGTCGACACTGTCCAGAACGCCGATCCGGCGAGCGGAGGCGATTAAATGCTGGCCTATATTGTTCGCCGCCTGTTGCTGATCATCCCCACACTGTTCGGGATCCTGCTGATCAACTTCATCATCATCCAGGCCGCCCCCGGTGGCCCGGTGGAGCAGATGATCGCCAAGCTCGAAGGGTTCGACGGCGCCACCAGCCGCATTGCCGGTGGCGGCGCCGAGGTCTCGGTGGCCGGTTCCAGCTACCGCGGCGCCCAGGGCCTGGACCCGGCGCTGATCAAGGAAATCGAAAAGATGTACGGCTTCGACAAGTCGGCGCCGGAACGCTTGTGGATCATGGTCAAGAACTATGCACGACTGGATTTTGGCGACAGCTTCTTTCGCGACGCCAAGGTCATCGACCTGATCAAGGAAAAGATGCCAGTGTCCATCTCCCTCGGGCTATGGAGCACGCTGATCATGTACCTGGTGTCGATCCCGCTGGGCATCGCCAAGGCCACGCGGCACGGTAGCCACTTTGACGTGTGGACCAGTTCGGCGATCATCGTCGGCTATGCCATCCCGGCGTTTTTGTTCGCGATCCTGCTGATCGTGGTGTTTGCCGGCGGCAGTTACCTGGACTGGTTCCCCTTGCGTGGGCTGACGTCCAACAACTTCGAGGAACTGAGCGTAGGCGGCAAGATCCTCGATTATTTCTGGCACCTGGCCCTGCCCGTCACCGCGTTGGTGATCGGCAACTTCGCAACCATGACCCTGCTGACCAAAAACAGCTTCCTCGACGAAATCAACAAACAGTATGTGGTCACCGCCAAAGCCAAGGGCCTGACCAACCACCGCGTGCTTTACGGCCACGTGTTTCGTAACGCCATGCTGCTGGTAATTGCCGGTTTCCCC
The DNA here is from genome assembly GCF_014268205.2 of Pseudomonas sp. OE 28.3. Lineage (NCBI taxonomy): Bacteria > Pseudomonadati > Pseudomonadota > Gammaproteobacteria > Pseudomonadales > Pseudomonadaceae > Pseudomonas > Pseudomonas sp. OE 28.3. Next base: position 2,811,174 of record NZ_CP077082.1, on the reverse strand, counting down.
TCGGCGTTTATCGGGATCTTCTTCACCGGCTCGTTGCTGGTCGAGGTGATCTTTTCCCTCGACGGCCTGGGCCTGATGAGCTTTGAAGCGGCGATCAACCGCGATTACCCGGTGGTGTTCGGCACGCTGTTTATCTTCACCCTGCTGGGGCTGATCGTGAAACTGATCGGCGACCTCACTTACACCCTGGTCGATCCGCGCATCGACTTCGCCAGCCGGGAGCATTGAGATGAACCTGTCCCCCCTCAATCGCCGCCGGTTCGAGCGTTTCAAAGCCAACAAACGTGGCTGGTGGTCGCTGTGGCTGTTCCTGATTCTGTTCGTGCTCAGCCTGGGCGCCGAGTTGATCGCCAACGATAAACCGCTGGCAGTCCATTACGACGGTGGCTGGTATTTCCCGGCGCTTAAACGCTACCCGGAGACCACGTTTGGCGGCGAATTCCCGCTGGAGGCCAACTACAAAAGCCCGTATATCCAGGAACTGCTCAAGGCCAAGGACGCCTGGACGCTGTGGGCGCCCATCCCGTTCAGCTACCAGAGCATCAACTACGACCTGAAAGTCCCCGCGCCAGCGCCGCCGTCTTCGGTGAACCTGCTGGGCACCGACGACCAGGGCCGCGATGTGCTGGCGCGAGTGATCTACGGCTTTCGTGTGTCGGTGCTGTTTGCCCTGACGCTGACCGTGCTCAGCTCGATCATCGGCGTCATCGCTGGCGCCTTGCAGGGTTTCTATGGCGGCTGGGTCGACCTGGCCGGCCAGCGTTTCCTGGAGATCTGGTCGGGTTTGCCGGTGCTGTACCTGCTGATCATCCTCGCCAGCTTTGTGCAGCCCAACTTCTGGTGGCTGCTGGGCATCATGTTGCTGTTTTCGTGGATGAGCCTGGTGGACGTGGTGCGCGCCGAGTTCCTGCGCGGGCGCAACCTGGAATATGTGCGTGCCGCCCGAGCGCTGGGCATGCAGAACGGCGCGATCATGTTCCGGCATATCCTGCCCAATGCCATGGTCTCGACCATGACGTTCATGCCGTTCATCCTCACCGGTGCCATTGGCACCCTCACCGCCCTGGATTTTCTCGGTTTCGGCCTGCCGGCCGGTTCGCCGTCCCTGGGCGAACTGGTGGCCCAGGGCAAATCCAACCTGCAAGCGCCGTGGCTGGGCATGAGTGCGTTTGCCGTGTTGGCGATCATGTTGAGTTTGCTGGTGTTTATCGGCGAGTCCGCTCGCGATGCCTTCGACCCGAGGAAATGAGATGAATCAGGACAATCTGATCGAAGTCCGCGACCTCTGCGTCGAGTTCGTCACCGGCGAGCATCATCACCGCGTGGTCAACAATGTCAGCTTCGATATCAAGCGCGGCGAAACCCTGGCGCTGGTCGGCGAAAGCGGCTCGGGCAAATCGGTGACCGCCCACTCGATCCTGCGCCTGTTGCCCTACCCGCTGGCGCGGCACCCGGCCGGCACCATCAGCTATTCCGGGCATGATCTGCTGACCCTCAAAGAGAAAACCATCCGGCATATTCGCGGCAACCGCATTGCGATGATCTTCCAGGAGCCAATGACCTCGTTGAACCCACTGCATTCGATCGAGAAGCAGATCAACGAAGTGCTCGGCCTGCACAAAGGCCTGACCGGTAAAGTCGCGACCCGGCGCACCCTGGAACTGCTTGAACTGGTGGGCATCCCCGAGCCGCACAAGCGCCTCAAAGCCCTGCCCCACGAACTGTCCGGCGGCCAGCGCCAGCGGGTGATGATCGCCATGGCGTTGGCCAACGAGCCCGAACTGCTGATCGCCGACGAACCGACCACGGCCCTCGACGTCACCGTGCAATTGAAGATCCTGGAACTGCTCAAAGAGCTGCAGGCCCGGCTGGGCATGGCATTGCTGCTGATCAGCCATGACTTGAACCTGGTGCGGCGCATCGCCCATCGTGTGTGTGTGATGCAGCAGGGTTGCATCGTTGAACAGGCTGATTGCGAGACGCTGTTTCAGTCGCCCCAGCACCCTTACACCCAGGAACTGCTGGCGGCGGAGCCCAGCGGTGGGCCAGCCAGTAACGAGGTCGGGCCGCCACTCCTGGAAGTCGACGACCTGAAGGTCTGGTTCCCGATCAAAAAGGGCTTTTTGCGCAACACCGTCGATTACGTCAAGGCGGTGGACGGCATCAACTTCAGCCTGCCCCAGGGCCAGACGCTGGGCATCGTCGGTGAAAGCGGCTCGGGCAAGTCCACCCTGGGCCTGGCGATTTTGCGCTTGATCGCCAGCAAAGGCGGGATTCGCTTTGAAGGCCAGCAACTTGACCGCTTGACTCAGCAACAGGTGCGCCCGCTACGGCGGGAGATGCAGGTGGTGTTTCAAGACCCGTTCGGCAGCTTGAGCCCGCGGATGTGTGTGAGTGAGATCGTTGGCGAAGGGTTGCGTATCCACAAGATGGGCACGCCGGCCGAGCAGGAAGTGGCGATTATTGCAGCGCTCAAGGAAGTGGGCCTGGACCCGGAGTCGCGGCATCGTTACCCCCATGAGTTTTCCGGTGGGCAGCGTCAACGCATTGCCATCGCCCGTGCCTTGGTGCTCAAGCCCCGCTTGATACTGCTCGATGAACCGACGTCCGCGCTGGACCGCACGGTGCAGCGGCAAGTGGTGGAATTATTGCGGGGGCTGCAGGCCAAGTACAACCTGACGTACCTGTTTATCAGCCATGATTTGGCGGTGGTGAAGGCCTTGAGTCACCAGTTGATGGTGGTCAAGCATGGGCAGGTGGTGGAACAGGGGGACGCGGCGGGGATCTTTGCGGATCCGCAGCATGCTTATACGCGGCAGTTGTTGGAAGCTGCGTTTTTGGTGCCTGCTGTTGTGGTTTGATCGTGTACATATCCGTTATTTAAGTAACGGCGGCCTATGCTTCCGCTCTTACAGCGGGTCACTTTTGCAAGGACCGGAATGCCGGCCCAGTCAAAAGTAACCAAAAGGTCCTCGCCCCAACACTCGGTGCCTCGCTATGGCTCGGCATGCCCGCAATCCGACAGTGATTTGGGGGGCCGCCGCGATGGGCCATCCTTGGCCCAGCGCGGCTAAACCGGCATCCCTGCCGGTTTACCCCCCAAATCCCTGTCAGATTCCGGCCATCGTGTTTAACGGGGCGATTTCAGATCAAGATCAAGATCAAAAGCGCAGATCAAAAGACCGCTGACTTCGTCATCGAAAAGGATGTAAGAGCCGGAGCAACAGCAACAGCAACAGCAACAGCAGAGCCATACTCGATCAAAGGTGGGAGCTGGCTTGCCTGCGATGGCATCAACTCGGTGTACCTGATACACCAAGGTGTCTGCATCGCAGGCAAGCCAGCTCCCACAGAAAAGCAGATCTTCAGTGTATGCAAATCCGCCTTTCGCCTTTCGCTTTTGATTCAACCACTCAGGTCGGCTTTCAGGCCGCCGTGCTGTAGATCTTGATCTTGCTTTTGATCTGAGGCGCCCCGTTAACCACGATGGCCGAACGCAGGCTTGAATCCGTGGGTAACCCGGCAGGACGCCGGGTTAGCCGCGCTGGGCCAAGGATGGCCCATCGCGGCGGCCCACGGATTCAAGCCGGAGTGAGGGCACACCGAGCATTAGCGAGGTGCCGAGTGGTGGGGCGAAGACCTTTTGGTTACTTTTGGGGCGTTTGCTGTACGGACCGGACACATGGTTGACACATGTGCGGGGACATGGTGGACACATTATTGACCATAATCAGGCTTACTAATGTCGATTGTTCGCAAAAAGTGATGGCAGAAATAGACGTCGAACAGACCATCGCTTTCTGCGTTCGGGCGGATTGCTATGTGCTGTCCTACCAAGCCTTTTGCGATGCTGAAGTAGCGTTTTTGGAAGCGAAAACGGCTGTGATAAACCTTGGCTAACACGTCGTCTGGTCCGTATTCAAACTCAGGTAGCTTTTGCGGATAAGCCCAAGGACTGCTGCGATAGCGGTCCATGGGCACCTTGTATTCCAGCGCCTGATGAGGACGTTGCAGGTTGTATATTTCACGCCATTGATCGAATGCTGATTGAGCATCCGCTAGCGTAGAAAAGTGACGCCCGTTAAGGACTTCTGCCTTGAGTGATCGATGAAAACGCTCGATTTTCCCATTTGTTTGCGGATGGTAGGGACGACTGAAACTTATCCGAATTCCCAAACGCACCAGCCAAATACTCAACTCTGTGATCTCGCCAGGATTACGCGGTGAGCCCCATGGCGCGCCATTGTCGACGTTGATACGTGCCGGTAAACCGTAAGTTTCAAATACCTCGCTCATCTTCTGTTTTACGGTGGTGCCTCGCTCGTTATCACACGCTTGGATGGCCAGGTTGAACCGCGAATGATCGTCCAGGATGGTCAGGGGGTGGCATCGGCCTTGCTGCATTGCAAAGTGGCCTTTGAAATCCATCTGCCAAAGATCGTTGGGCTCAGGATGTTCAAATCTCAGCCGGGCCTCTGGTTCTTTCTCTGAAGGCTTAATCAAGCTGTGCCGGTGCAGGACATTAGTGACAGTACTGGGAGCAATTCGCTTGTCCAGCATGCTGCTAATTGTGCGTCCGCCCCATGCCGGATGATCTTGGCGAAGTGCAACGACCTCAGCCTCCAGCTCGGCCCGGGTCAGTTTGGGGCTGCTGGCGGGCCTGCGTGACTTCTCTTGCAAACCCGCAGAGCCGCCGGCCTCGTAACGCTTTAGCCACTTGTAGGCGGTTTGCGGACTTATACCAAATCGTCGACACAGCTCTCGCTTATTACTGCCGGGTTTCTTTGCTAAGGAAACAAACTCTTGTTTTAGGCTCATGGCGTCTCTCGTGTTCCAGGGCATGATGGCCTCCCGGCGAAGCTGGCTTCGCCGAGAAGTGTCCACCATGTCCCCGCACACCCGTCAACCATGTGTCCGGTCCGTACAGGGCGTTTGCCAAAAGTGACCCGCCGTAAGGGCGGAACCCTAAGTGGCCGTTACCGCAGCAACGGATATGTACTCAATCAACCCAACCCAACCCACCACAAGATGGAACTTTGCCAACAAAAAACCACCTGAATCCGGTAGGCTCACCCTTTTTACTTCAAGGAGTTACCCCCATGGCCAAAGCCACCGCCCGCCACATCCTCGTTTCCACCGAAGACAAGTGCAACGAACTCAAGGCCCAGATCGAAGGCGGCGCCGATTTCGCAGAAATCGCCAAAGCCAACTCCAGCTGCCCATCCAGCCGCGACGGTGGCAACCTGGGTTCGTTCGGCCCAGGCCAGATGGTCAAGGAATTCGACACCGTCGTCTTCAGCGCCCCCGTCAACACCGTGCAAGGCCCGGTAAAAACCCAGTTCGGCTACCACCTGCTGGAAGTCACCAGCCGCCAGGACTGATCCCGTCCGCGCTGATGCTATAAACAACGGCCCGCCTTTTGGTGGGCCGTTGTGCATCAAGTGACTGGCAACCCATAAGCCGTTAACGTACAAATCCCTATTACTGTTCACCCGGCGCTCAAGGCTGATAATGCGATTGGTTTTTTCCACAAAACTCTTCAGCTACACCCTGGCCCTGCTACTGGCCAGCACCGCCGTGATCGCGGCCCCGCAAACCTACCTCACGGTCTACGGCGAACCGGCCAAGTACCCCACCGGCTTCACCCATTTCGACTACGCCAACCCCAACGCGCCCAAAGGCGGCAGCCTGCGACGCTCAGCCATCGAAATCGGGCGCTTCGACCATGTATTGCCGTACATAGACAAAGGCATCGGCGTCTCCCAGGTCGACGGCTGGCTCTACGCCCCGCTGGCCCAGCGCTCCCTGGATGAGCCCTACACCGTTTACGGCCTGGTCGCCGAAAAAATGGAACGCGCCGACGACGGCCTCTCGCTGCGCTTCTACCTCAACCCCAAGGCACGCTTTGCCGATGGCACGCCGATCACCGCCGAAGATGTACGCTACAGCTTCGACCTGCTGATGACCCAAGGCAGCCTGCGCTTTCGCACCCTGTTCGCCGACGTCAAACACGTCGAAGTCGAAGGCGAGCGCCAGGTGCGCTTCGACTTTTCCAGCAATGAAAACCGCACCCTGCCTCTGGATATCGCCACCCTGCCGGTATTCCCCGAGCATTGGTGGAAAACCCGCGACTTCGCCAACGGTGGCGGCTACGAAGCGCCGCTGGGCAGCGGCCCGTACAAAATCAGCAAAATCGACTCCGGCAGCACCATCACTTTCACCCGCGACCCCGACTGGTGGGGCAAGGACTTGCCCGTCAGCCGGGGCCTGTACAACTTCGACCACTTGAGCCTGGAGTACTTCGGCGACACCGAGGTGGCCCGCCAGGTGCTGCGTGGCGGCGCCTATGACTTCAACCGCGAGTTCTCCGCTACGGGCTACTCCATCGGCTACAACGGCCCGGCCCTCGACGATGGCCGCCTGCAACGTGCGCACTTGGCCAAAGAGATGCCGCAACCGGCCCAGGGCTATGTGTTCAACGTGCAAAAACCGATGTTCAAGGACCGCCGCGTGCGCCAGGCGCTGGCGATGCTGTGGGACTTCGAATGGGCCAACCGGCAGATGATGCGCAATATGTACATCCGCCAGCAGAGCTTCTTCTCCAACAGCCCGCTGGCTGCAAGCCAACCGCCGACCCCAGAGGAACTGGCGATTCTTGAGCCACTGCGCGGCCAGGTGCCCGACGAAGTATTCACCCAAGTTTTCAAGGCGCCGGTCACCGACGGCAGCGGCATGATCCGTGACAAACAGCTGCAAGCCCTGGCACTGCTGGAAGCCGCCGGCTGGACACCCAAGGGCGACAAGCTGGTCAACGCCGACGGCGAGCCACTGGAGTTCACCTTCCTCAATGCCCAGGCCGGTCTGGAGCGCCTACTGCTGCCGTACAAGCGCAACCTGGCGCAGATCGGCATCACCCTGAATATCCGCCGCATAGACTCGTCCCAGTACGTCAACCGCATCATGGCCCGCGACTACGACATGATCGTCATCGGTTTCCCGGTCACCACGTCGCCAGGCATGGAGCTGTACAACTACTTCGGCTCGCAGGCCGCCTACGACCCTGGTGCGAACAACTACATGGTGCTCAAAGACCCCGCCGTCGATACCCTGATCAGCGGGCTGGTCAAAGCCAACACCCAGGCGCAGATGCTCACTTACGCCCATGCCCTGGACCGCGTGCTGCAATGGAACTACCTGTGGATCCCCAACTATTACCCGCCCGGCACTTCCGCTGCCTGGTGGAACCGTTTCGGTCGCCCGGCCATCGAGGCCAAAAACGACGAAGCGCTGGAAACCTGGTGGGAAATCAGCCCCACACCACTGACGAATGAGCAAATGAACGCCGAGCTGAAAAAACGCGGAGGAACGCGCTGATGTTTGCCTATATCGTGCGGCGCCTGCTGCTGATTATCCCCACGCTGGTGATCATCCTGCTGGTCAATTTCGTGATCGTGCAGGCCGCGCCCGGCGGCCCGGTTGAACAAGCCATTGCCCACCTGCAGGGCATCGGTGGCGGCGGCATTGGCGGTGGTGGCGGCGAAGCCGTCAACGGCTCGCGCGCCAGCCGTGGCCTGGACCCCAAATTGATCAAGGACATCGAAAAGCAATACGGCTTCGACAAGCCCGCGCCGGAACGTCTGTGGCTGATGCTCAAGAACTACGCCCAACTGGATTTCGGTAACAGCTTCTTTCGCGGCAAAAGCGTGATCGACCTGATCCTGGAAAAAATGCCGGTGACCATTTCCCTCGGTTTATGGGCCACCTTGATCACCTATCTGGTGTCGATCCCCTTGGGGATTCGCAAGGCCGTGCGCCACGGCAGCAGCTTTGACGTGTGGAGCAGCACCGCGATTGTCATCGGTTATGCGATGCCGGCCTTCCTGTTTGCGATGTTCCTGATCGTGCTGTTCGCCGGTGGCACCTCGCTGAACTGGTTCCCGGTGCGCGGGCTGGTCTCGGAGAACTTCGACGAACTCAGCACAATCGGCAAAATTGCCGACTACTTCTGGCACCTGGTGTTGCCCGTCAGCGCCCTGGTGATCGGCGGGTTCGCGACGCTGACCATCCTCACCAAAAACTCATTCCTGAATGAAATCACGCGCCAATACGTGGTCACCGCCCGTGCCAAGGGCTTGAGTGAACGCCGGGTGCTCTACGGCCATGTGTTTCGCAATGCCATGCTGCTGGTGATCTCGGGGATTCCCCAGGCATTTATCAGCGTGTTTTTTGCCGGTTCCCTGTTGATCGAAGTGATCTTTTCCCTCGATGGCCTGGGCCGCATGAGCTACGAAGCCGCCGTATCCCGCGACTACCCGGTGGTCTTTGGCTCGTTGTTTATCTTCACCCTGTTCGGGCTCTTGATAAAACTCATCGGCGACCTCTGCTACACCCTGGTGGACCCGCGTATCGACTTCGCCGCGAGGAACGCCTGATGCTTAATCTGTCTCCGGTGGCCCGTCGGCGTTTCGAGCGCTTCAAGAAGAACCGCCGTGGCTGGTGGTCGCTGTGGCTGTTTATCGGCCTGTTTATCCTGACCCTGGGCGGCGAGTTGATCGCCAATGACAAACCCTTGGTGCTGAGCTTCAAGAACGAGCTGTATTTCCCGGTGTTCAAGCGCTACACCGAGCAACAGTTCGGCGGCCAGTTGCCCTTCCAGGCCGACTACCGCAGTGACTACGTGCAAAAGCTGATCAAGCAGGACGGCGGCTGGATGCTGTTCCCGCCGATCCCGTTCAGCGACGACACGCCCAACTACGAACTGACCCGCCCTGCCCCCAGCCCGCCCTCGACGGTGAACTGGCTGGGCACCGATGATCAATCCCGCGATGTGCTGGCGCGGGTCATCTTCGGCGCACGGGTGTCGATCCTGTTTGCCCTGGCACTCACTGCCATCAGTGCCGCCATCGGCATCGCCGCTGGCGCCTTGCAGGGCTATTACGGCGGCTGGGTCGACCTGCTCGGTCAGCGCATTCTGGAAGTGTGGTCCGGACTTCCGGTGCTGTACCTGCTGATCATTTTGTCCGGCTTTGTCGAACCGAATTTCTGGTGGCTGTTGGGGATCATGGCGCTGTTTTCCTGGCTGGCCCTGGTGGACGTGGTGCGCGCCGAGTTCCTGCGCGGGCGCAACCTGGAATACGTCAAGGCCGCACGCGCCCTGGGCCTGGGCGATGGCAAGATCATTCGCCGGCATATCCTGCCCAACGCCATGACCGCCACCTTGAGCTACCTGCCGTTTATCTTGACCGGGGCAATTTCAACCTTGAGCGCCCTGGACTTTCTCGGGTTCGGCATGCCCGCCGGCAGCGCGTCCCTGGGCGAACTGATTGCTCAGGGCAAGCAAAACCTGCAAGCGCCCTGGCTGGGCCTGACGGCATTTTTCACCTTGGCGCTGATCCTGTCGCTGCTGGTCTTTATCGGCGAGGCATTACGTGATGCCTTCGACCCACGCTCATGAGTAATTGCGTATGAACCTGATCGAGATCCGCGACCTCAGCGTCGCCTTCAGCGGCCAGACCGTGGTGAGCAAACTGTGCCTGGACGTGCGCCCTGGCGAATGCCTGGCCTTGGTCGGCGAGTCGGGTTCGGGCAAGTCGGTAACCGCCCACTCGATTCTGCAATTGCTGCCAGACGCGGGCACGCACACCACAGGCTCGGTGAAGTATCGCGGCCAGGAGCTGATCGGCGCGTCGACGGCCACCTTGCAAAAGCTGCGCGGCAACCGTATTGCGATGATTTTCCAGGAGCCGATGACCTCGCTCAACCCGCTGCACAGCATCGAAAAACAGATCGGCGAAACCCTGCTGCTGCACAAGGGCCTGGGCGGCAAGGCGGCGCAGTCACGCATTCTTGAGCTGCTCGAACTGGTGGGCATCCAGAAACCCCAGGAGCGCCTCAAGGCTTACCCGCATCAACTCTCCGGCGGCCAGCGCCAGCGGGTGATGATCGCCATGGCCCTGGCCTGCGAGCCGGAGCTGCTGATTGCCGACGAACCCACCACCGCGCTGGACGTGACCGTGCAGCGCAAGATCCTGCTGCTGCTCAAGTCGTTGCAACAACGCCTGGGCATGTCGCTGCTGCTGATCAGCCATGACCTCAACCTGGTGCGCAGCATTGCCCAGCGTGTGTGTGTAATGCGCGCCGGGGAGATTGTCGAGCAGGCCGACTGCGAGACGCTGTTCACTGCGCCGCAACACCCCTACAGCCGCCTGCTGCTGGATGCCGAGCCGTCCGGCGATGCGCTGTGCAGTGATGAACGTGAGACGGTGTTGCAAGTCGACGACCTGAGCGTGCAATTCCCCCTCGGCGGCGGGCTGTTCAGGCGCAAAACCTGGCTGCGCGCAGTCGACGGCATTAGCCTTAGCGTGCAGCGCGGCAAAACCTTGGGGATTGTCGGCGAGTCCGGCTCGGGCAAATCCACCCTCGGCCAGGCGATCCTGCGCTTGCTCGATTCCACCGGCAGTATCCGTTTTCAGGGTGAAGCCCTCGACCCGCTGAACAACCAGCAGATGCGCCCATGGCGCAAGCAGATGCAGGTGGTGTTCCAAGACCCGTTCGGCAGCCTCAGCCCGCGCATGTCGGTGCAACAGATCATCAGCGAAGGCCTGGAAGTGCACGCGCCGTGCAGCCTGGCCGACCGCGATGCGCAAGTGATCCAGGTGCTCAAGGACGTGGGCCTCGACCCCGCCAGCCGTCATCGTTACCCCCATGAGTTTTCCGGTGGCCAGCGTCAACGCATCGCGATCGCCCGCGCCTTGGTGCTCAAGCCTGCGCTGATGCTGCTGGATGAACCGACCTCAGCCCTCGACCGCACCGTGCAGAAACAAGTGGTGGCGCTGTTGCGTGAACTGCAGGAAAAATACGGCCTGACCTATCTGTTTATCAGCCACGACCTGGCGGTGGTGCGGGCCATGGCCCACGACATGATCGTGATCAAGGACGGCAAGGTGGTGGAGCGCGGTGCGAGCCATGTGGTGTTCGACGCGCCGCAACATCCCTATACCAAAGAGCTGCTGGCGGCGGCGCACATTCCCTTGTAGGCGCTGGCTTGCCTGCGATGGCGATCTTGAGGACGCCATCGCAGGCAAGCCAGCTCCCACAGGACCGTATTCCAATCATATTTTGCGTTGGCAGTGTGAGCATGAACATCAGCGACAGCCTCAAGGACTACCAGCAGGTTCGCGGCCTGGCCATCCAGTCGCTGTTCGAGATCATCGAGCAGTCCAGCGAAGGCACGGTGATTGTCGATCGCGACGCGAATATCGTGTGGATGAATGAGCGCTACGCCAAACGTTTTGGTCTTAAAAGCGCCGATGAAGCCATCGGCCAGCCGTGCGAGCAAGTGATTTCCAATAGCCTGTTACGCCAGGTGGTGCGCAACGATCAGCCGATTCTGCTGGATATCCAGGACACGCCCAAAGGCCCGTTGGTGGTGATGCGCCTGCCGATCCACGATGACGCAGGCGCGGTGATCGGCGCGATCGGGTTTGCGCTGTTTGATGAGCTGCGCAACTTGTCGCCGCTGATCGAGCGCTACCTGAGCATGCAGCAGGAGCTGGCCTCCACCCGTTCGCTGCTGCGTTCACGCCAGAGCAAATACAACTTCGCGCATTTTATTGGCACCAGCGCGGCCAGCCTGGAAGTCAAACGCCGGGCACGACGCAGTGCGAGTGCCGAGTCGCCCGTGTTGCTGCTGGGCGAAACCGGCACCGGTAAAGAGTTGCTGGCCCAGGCCATCCACGGCGCATCAACGCGCGCCCATAAAGCATTTGTCAGCATCAACAGCGCGGCCATTCCCGGCGACCTGCTCGAAGCCGAGTTCTTCGGCACAGCACCGGGCGCCTTCACCGGCGCCGACCGCAAGGGCCGCCCCGGCAAGTTGCAAATCGCCCAGGGCGGCACGCTGTTCCTCGATGAAATCGGCGACATGCCACTGCCGCTGCAAAGCAAACTGCTGCGGGTGTTGCAGGAAAAGGAATACGAGCCGGTGGGCTCCAACGAAATGGTGCACAGCGATGTGCGGGTGATCGCGGCCACGTCCATGGACCTGGAAGCGGCGATCAAGCGCGGCGAATTCCGGGCGGACTTGTATTACCGCCTGAACGTGCTGCCGATCCAGGTGCCGCCGTTGCGTGAGCGCCTGGAAGATATTCCGGCGTTGAGCGAGGCGATTCTTGAAGAGTTGCGCAGCCAGCATGAGCTTGACCGCGAAGCCTTGGCGTTGCTGGCGCAGCACGCGTGGCCGGGGAATATCCGTGAACTGCGCAACGTACTGGAACGCGCGGCGTTGTTGAGTGATGACCTGGTGCTGGATGCCGAAGAGATTCGCGCGGCGATCGGCACGTTCAGCCCGGTGGCCCGTGGGCGGGTGGAGACGGTCGAGGGCGAGACATTTGCGGCGGCGCGGGAGCGCTTTGATCGGCAGGTGATTGCGGCGGCACTCAAGGCCTGTGAAGGCAATGTGGTGGAAGCCGCCAAGCGGTTGGGGCTGGGTAGATCGACCCTGTACAAAAAAATGGTGGCATTGGACATGAGCGAGTCTCAATAAATAGACAAAACTCCACAAACAAAGACAGTCCACTGTGGGAGCTGGCTTGCCTGCGATAGAGGCCCATCAGTCAATACCTATTGAACTGAACCACCGCTATCGCAGGCAAGCCAGCTCCCACTTTTGATCCTTGTCAGTCTCAAAAAAGAGATAATCTCAAGAATTGCACCCGCACAAAATAATAATATCTATATATTTCAACAACTTAATCAATTGGCACACATCTCGCTATAGCCCCTCTCCAACGCACCACCCCCACAAAAATAACAATTCGATCTGGAGACACACCATGAGTGTGATCATTGCCCTGGCAGCCCTCGCGCTGCTGATGCTGGCTGCCTACCGTGGCTACAGCGTGATCCTGTTTGCCCCTATCGCCGCCCTCGGCGCCGTGCTGCTCACCGACCCGTCCGCCGTCGCCCCCGCGTTTACCGGGGTGTTCATGGAGAAAATGGTCGGCTTTATCAAACTGTATTTCCCGGTGTTCCTGCTCGGCGCGGTGTTCGGCAAGCTGATCGAGCTGTCGGGTTTTTCGCGCTCGATTGTGGCCGCCGCCATCCGCTTGCTTGGCACGCGCCAGGCGATGCTGGTGATTGTGCTGGTCTGCGCCCTGCTCACCTACGGCGGCGTGTCGCTGTTTGTGGTGGTGTTTGCGGTGTACCCGTTTGCGGCGGAGATGTTCCGCCAGAGCAACATTCCCAAGCGCCTGATCCCGGCGACCATCGCCCTCGGTGCGTTTTCGTTCACCATGGACGCCCTGCCCGGCACGCCGCAGATCCAGAACATCATCCCCAGCACCTTCTTCAACACCACCGCCTGGGCGGCGCCGTGGCTGGGTTTGATCGGCACGGTCTTCGTGTTCTGCACCGGCATGCTCTACCTGGCGCGCCAGCGCAACAAGGCACAACGCGCCGGTGAAGGTTATGGCACCGAGCTGCGCAACGAGCCGGAAACCGCCGACAACCTGGCGCTGCCCAACCCGTGGGTCGCGCTGTCGCCGCTGATTCTGGTGGGCGTGATGAACCTGCTGTTCACCCACTGGATCCCGCAGTGGTACGGCAAGACCCACAGCCTCAGCCTGCCGGGCATGAGCGCGCCGGTGACCACCGACATCGCCAAGCTCACGGCGATTTGGGCAGTGCAGGCGGCGTTGCTGGTGGGCATCGTCATGGTGCTGGTGTTCGGCTGGTCGGCGATCAAAAGCAAGCTCGCCGAAGGCAGTAAAAGCGCGGTCAGCGGCGCGCTGCTGGCGGCCATGAACACCGCCTCGGAATACGGCTTTGGCGCGGTGATCGCCTCGCTGCCAGGCTTTCTGGTGCTGGCGGACTGGCTCAAGGGCATCCCCAACCCGCTGGTCAACGAAGCGATTACCGTGACCCTGCTGGCCGGTATCACCGGCTCTGCCTCCGGCGGCATGAGCATCGCTTTGGCGGCCATGTCCGAGAGCTTTATTTCGGCGGCCCATGCGGCCAATATCCCCCTTGAAGTGCTGCACCGGGTTGCGGCCATGGCCAGTGGCGGCATGGACACCCTGCCCCATAACGGCGCGGTCATCACCCTGCTCGCGGTCACCGGGTTGACCCACCGCGAAGCCTACAAGGACATCTTCGGCATCACGATCATCAAGACCCTCGCGGTGTTCGTGGTGATCGGTACTTTCTACGCCACTGGCATTGTGTGAGGTTTTCATGACGACTTTGAATGGCAAGACCGCCCTGGTTACCGGCTCTACCAGCGGCATCGGCTTGGGCATCGCACTGAGCCTGGCCAAGGCCGGCGCCGACCTGATCCTCAACGGCTTCGGCGACGCCAGTGCGGCGGTCGCCCAGGTGCAGGCGTTCGGCGGCAAGGTCGGGCATCACCCGGCGGACGTCAGCGACCCGGCGCAAATTGCCGACATGTTTGCCTACGCCGAGCGCGAGTTCGGCGGCGTCGACATTCTGGTCAACAACGCCGGTATTCAGCACGTGGCGGCCGTGGAAGACTTCCCGGTGGAACGCTGGGATTCGATCATCGCGATCAACCTGTCGTCGGTGTTCCACAGCACGCGCTTGAGTTTACCGGGCATGAAGGCCAAGGGCTGGGGGCGCATCGTCAATATCGCATCGGTGCATGGTTTGGTCGGTTCGGTGGGCAAGGCGGCCTACGTGGCGGCTAAACACGGGGTCATCGGCCTGACCAAGGTGGTGGGCCTGGAGACCGCCACCGGTAACGTCACCTGCAATGCCATCTGCCCAGGCTGGGTGTTGACGCCGCTGGTGCAAAAGCAGATTGATGATCGAGCGGCCAAGGGCGTTGATCCGCAGCAGGCGCAGCATGATTTGCTGGCCGAGAAACAGCCGTCGCTGGAGTTTGTGACGCCGCCACAGCTGGGTGAGTTGGTGTTGTTCCTGTGCAGTGAAGCTGGCGCCCAAGTGCGCGGCGCCGCGTGGAATATCGATGGCGGCTGGCTGGCCCAGTAAATCAGGCAAGCCAGCTCCCACAGTTGCGACCTGTGTTGGCTGGAGGTTTTGTACAAAAACAAGAGATTGCGCAAATGTCCGAGATCCTCTGGCAACCCTCCCCCGAACGCATCGCCAACACGCGAATGGACCAGTTCCGGCGCTTCATCAACCAACACTACGGCGTGCAGCTGCGCGACTACCCAGCCCTGCACCAGTGGAGCATCGACCAGCGCCCAGCCTTCTGGCAGGCGATCGTGTCCTTTTTCGACGTACACTTTCGCAACCCGCCCAGCACCACGCTGATCGAAGGCGCGGCAATGCCCAGCGCCGAGTGGTTCCCAGGCGCGACCCTGAACTTTGCCGAACACCTGCTGCGCCGTCGGGATGCTCACCCGGCGGTGGTGGCGGTCAGCGAAGAGGGCCAGCGCGAACAACTGACCTATGCCGAACTGGCCGAGCATGTCGCAGGCTTGCAGCGCAGCTTGCGGGCGGCCGGTGTGACCCAGGGCGACCGCGTGGCTGCGTGCATGCCCAACACCTGGCAAACCCTGGTCGGCATGCTTGCCACCACCAGCCTGGGCGCGATCTGGTCGTGCTCCTCGCCGGACTTCGGCACCCAAGGCGTGATCGACCGTTTCGGCCAGATAGAACCCAAGGTGTTGATCACCTGCGCGGGCTACCGCTACGCCGGCAAAAACATCGACCAAAGCACCAAACTCAATGAAATCCTCGAACGCCTGCCGTCCCTGGAACAGTTGATCATCGTGCCGTATGCCCAGCCCCAGGCGCGCGTCGAGGACTACCGCACCCACGCCAGGGTCGCACTGTGGAACGACTTCTACCAACCCGGCGGCGAGCCTGAATTTGTCCCGGTGCCGTTCGATCATCCGCTGTATATCCTGTACTCCAGCGGCACCACGGGCGTGCCCAAGTGCATCATCCACGGCACCGGCGGCGTGCTGCTCACCCATCTAAAGGAACACGGACTGCACGCCGACCTGTCGCGCGAAGACTGCCTGTTCTACTACACCACCTGCGGCTGGATGATGTGGAACTGGCTGGTGTCAGTGCTGGCCCTGGGTGCCACGGCGGTGCTGTATGACGGCTCGCCGTTTCACCCCGGCCCCGAGCGGCTGATCGACCTGATCGACGCGGAAAAAATCAGCGTATTCGGTACCAGCCCCAAGTTTCTCGCCACCCTGGAAAAGGCTGGCCTGCAACCGCGCCTGAGCCACGATTTGGGCAGCCTCAAAGGCCTGATCTCGACCGGCTCGCCGCTATCGCCGCAGAGTTATGACTATGTGTACCGCGAGATCAAGGCCGAGCTGTGCCTGTCGTCAATGTCGGGCGGCACCGATATCGTCTCCTGCTTTGTGATCGGCAACCCGGTGCTGCCGGTACGGCGCGGCGAAATGCAGTGCAAGAGCCTGGCCATGGCCATCGAAGTGTGGGACGACCAGGGCCAGCCGCTGGTCGGGGAAAAAGGCGAGCTGGTGTGTACCCGGCACTTTCCGGCCATGCCGATTGGCCTGTGGAATGACCCCGACCAGAAAAAACTGCGGGCTTCGTATTTCAGCCAGTTCCCCGGCGTATGGGCCCAGGGCGACTACGCCGAGCAGCGCGCCAATGGCAGCCTGCTGATTCATGGGCGCTCCGACGCGGTGCTCAACCCCGGCGGTGTGCGCATCGGCACCGCAGAAATTTATCGCCAGGTGGAAAAAGTCCCGCAGGTCCTGGAAAGCCTGGCCATCGGCCAACGCTGGCAGGACGATGTGCGGGTGGTGTTGTTTGTGCGGCTCAACGAAGGCATCACGCTGGATGACGCGCTGGAGCAGCAGATTCGTCAGGTGATCCGCGCCAACACCACGCCGCGCCATGTCCCGGCGAAGATCCTCGCCGTCAGCGACATACCGCGCACCATCAGTGGCAAGATCGTCGAGCTGGCGGTGCGCAATGTGGTGCATGGCGAGCCGGTCAAAAACACCGATGCCCTGGCAAACCCGCAGGCGCTGGAACAGTTTCGCAACCGCCCTGAGCTGGCGGACGGATGAAAGGTTTCAGCTCTGACGCACTGATTTGAAGACAACGCCTCAATGCATGCTATTTTTCGAGGGGTAGTCAGCCGTTCCCGTCTCGCGGGATAATCGGCTGTTGTCGTATTTCAAAGTGTCAGGTGCAGGGCTTTTTCATGAATGGAACATCCACCGGTAGCGAAGCCGCCGCATTGATTGCGCGGCTGAACTGGGCGCAAAGCCCGCTCGGTGAGGCCGGTGACTGGCCGCAAAGCCTGCGCACAGCCGTCGATATCGTCGTCCATTCACCGATGCCGATGCTGCTGTTGTGGGGCAGCCAGCTCACCCAGCTCTATAACGACAGCTTCGCCGTGCTCGCGGGCAACAAGCATCCCGAGGCGCTGGGCCAACCGGCCCATGACACCTGGCCGGAGCTTGAGAGTTTTACTGCGCCGATCTACGACGCGGTGCTCGGCGGCCAGGTGCGCACCTTCAGCGAACAGCGCTTTGTGCTGCAACGCAATAACCGCGACACCGAAATCTGGCTCGACCTCACCTACAGCCCGGTGCGCGACGAAGGCGGCAGCGTGGCCGGGATCTTGGTCACTGCCATCGAGACCAATGAGCGGCGCAGCAAAACCCTCGAACTGCAACAGCGCTCCGAGGACAGCCTCAAGGCCCAGCACAACAGCGAACAACGTCTGCAACTGGCACTGGCGGCAACCGATGCGGTGGGCACCTGGGACTGGGATATCGGCGAAGACCGCTTTATCGCCGACGCCCACTTTGCCCACTTGCACGGTGTCGACCCGCAAGACGCCGGCCTGCTCCCCATCAGTGACTACCTGCACGGCGTTCACCCCGAAGACCGCGGCATGGTCGCGCGCAGCATCAAGCATTGCATCACCTTCGGCACCGAATACGCCGAGGAATACCGCCTGCTGCAGGCCGATGGCGAGGTGCGCTGGGTGTTTGCCCGCGGCCGCTGCTACAAGGACCACCAAGGCCGCCCGGCGCGTTTCCTGGGGGCAGCGCTGGACCTGACCGAGCGCAAGCAGACCGAACAGGCGCTGCGTCAAAGCCAGACCGAGCTGCAACTGATCATCAACGCCATGCCGGTGCTGATCGGTTATGTCGACCACGAGCAGCGCTTTCGCCTCAACAATAGCGCCTACCTCGATTGGTACGGCATGACGCCCCAGGAGCTGTACGGCAAAAGCATCCGCGAAGTACTCGGCGACGAGGTGTATGCCGGGCGCGCGGACAAGATCGACGCCGCGCTGCGCGGCAAGGCCTGCAGCTTCATGACCATCACCCCGCACCGCGACGGCCGGCCGCGCCATGCGCTGATGAAGTACTTGCCGCGCTTCAGCAATGACGGCTCGGTGAATGGTTTCTACATTTTTGTGATCGATGAGACCGAACGCAAACTCACCGAAGAAGCCCTGCGCCACCTCAACGAAAACCTTGAAGAACGCGTGGCCCAGCGCACCCAGGCATTGGCCGAGGCCAACCAGCGCCTGCAAAACGAGATGTTCGAGCGTGAGCGCGCCGAAGACGCACTGCGCCATGCACAAAAAATGGAAGCGGTCGGCCAGCTCACCGGCGGTATCGCCCATGACTTCAACAATATGCTCACCGGCATTATCGGCAGCCTGGACTTGATGCAGCGCTATATCGCCGCCGGGCGCAGCGACGAAATCGGCCGTTTTACCGATGCGGCCGTGTCGTCCGCCCATCGCGCGGCCGCCCTCACCCACCGGCTGCTGGCCTTCTCACGCCGCCAATCGCTGGACCGCCGGCCACTGGACCCGAACGAGCTGGTGGCGTCCCTGGAAGATTTGTTCCGTCGCACCAAAGGCGCGCATATCACGCTCAAGGTGCAATTGGGCAAAGATATCTGGCCGGTCAACACCGATGCCAGCCAGCTGGAAAACGCCTTGCTCAACCTGGTGATCAACGCCCGCGACGCGATGCCCGACGGCGGCGAATTGCGCATCGAAACTGCCAACAGTTACCTGGACGGCACCGACATCACCACGCTGGAGCCGGTCAAGGCCGGCGACTACGTGATGCTCGGCGTCTGCGACAACGGCACCGGCATGGCGCCGAAGATTCTCGCCAAGGCCTTCGACCCGTTCTTCACCACCAAGCCCATCGGCCAGGGCACCGGCCTGGGGTTGTCGATGATCTACGGCTTTGCCCAGCAATCCGGCGGCCATGTGACCATCCAAAGCGAACCCGGCCAGGGCACCTGCGTGCGCCTGTACCTGCCGCGGTTGCACGGCACCGCGCTGGAAAGCAACCTGCCGCCGCATTTGGGCGAAGCGCCGCTGGCACTCGCCGGTGAAGCGGTGGTGGTGGTCGAGGATGACCCGGCGGTGCGCATGCTGGTGGTCAATGTGCTCGCCGAGCTGGGCTACACCGCTCACCAGGCGGCAGATGCGCGCACCGCGCTGCCGCTGCTGGAATCGGACCTGCGCGTGGACCTGCTGGTCACCGATGTCGGCCTGCCGGGCATGAACGGCAGGCAACTGGCCGAAATCGCCCGTCAGCACCGGCCGGGCCTGCGCGTATTATTTATGACCGGTTACGCTGAACAAGCCGCCGAGCGCCAGGGCTTCCTGGAGGACGGCATGGACATGGTGGCCAAGCCGTTTTCCATTGATCTGCTGGCGACTAAAATCCGCAGCATGATCAACGTCGACGAATGAGTTCAGGCATAATCGCGCGCCGTCGCACACCTGGTAGAACCTTATGAAAGCCCAAGCCCGTCATATTCTGGTGAAAACCAGCGAAGAAGCCGAACAGCTCAAGCAGCGCATTGCCAAGGGCGAAGCGTTTGATGTGCTGGCCAAAAAGTACTCCACTTGCCCCTCCGGCAAGCGCGGCGGTGATTTGGGTGAAGTGCGGCCTGGGCAGATGGTGGGGGTTATTGATGCCGTTATCTTCAAGAAGCCGGTGAAAGTGGTGCACGGGCCGATCAAGAGCAAGTTTGGTTACCACCTAGTGCAGGTGTTTTACCGCGACTGAGGGGTTGGCTCAGGACCGCTATCGCAGGCAAGCCAGCTCCCACACTTGAGCGCATTTCAACTGGAAAAATGCAGTCAAATGTGGGAGCTGGCTTGCCTGCGAACCGCCGCAGGCGGCCATTCACCGCGCAATCAAAGCCCCGGGCACCTGAATCACCCTACTCGCCAACCGATGCCCGGCCAACGCCGCCTGCTCAGGCGAGCCGCCCTTGAGCCGACTGGCCAAATACGCCGCACTGAACGAGTCCCCCGCCGCCGTCGTATCCACCACCTTCTCGACCTTCAGCGCCGGCA
The DNA here is from genome assembly GCF_014268205.2 of Pseudomonas sp. OE 28.3. Classification (NCBI taxonomy): domain Bacteria; kingdom Pseudomonadati; phylum Pseudomonadota; class Gammaproteobacteria; order Pseudomonadales; family Pseudomonadaceae; genus Pseudomonas; species Pseudomonas sp. OE 28.3. The sequence continues at coordinate 2,790,848 of NZ_CP077082.1, read as the reverse complement.
CCGCAAAGCGCTCGCCATTACAACGGATCAAGCACGCATCCGCCCCGCGCTTGAGCACCACTTCTGCAATCGCCGGGTACGCCGCGAACACCTGCTCGCTGTTGGCATAACCAAACAACGCGCGCTCGTCATCCTCGGTCAGCAGGGCGATATCCACCTCGGCCAACACCTGGTGATACGCCGCGCGCGCCGCGTCGACACTCGCCCACAGGCGCGGGCGATAGTTGTTGTCGAACACCACCTTGCCACCGCGCCGGCGGGTTTCGATCAGGGTTTGCAGCAAGCGCTCACGTCCGACTCCACCCAGTACCGCCAGGGTGATGCCGCTGAAATACACCACGTCGTAGTCCGGCAACGCCGCCAGGATCGGCTCGGCTGCCGGCGTGGTAAAGCAGTCGCGCACAGCGGCTTCGTTGCGCCAGTAGAGAAATTTGCGTTCGCCATTGGCGTCAGTCTGGATGCAGTACAACCCCGGTAGACGCCCGGGCAGGCGCTGGACCATGCCCAGGCCAAGGCCTTCGGCGGTCCATTGCTGGCACATGGCATCGCTGAAACTGTCATCGCCCAGGGCGGTCACGTAGTCGACCGTGCCGACGGCGCCCAACTCGCGGCGCAGGTACACCGCCGCGTTCAAGGTGTCGCCGCCGAAGCTCTGTTGCAGGCTGCCATCGGCGCGGTGTTGCAGTTCGATCATGCATTCGCCGATCAGGGCGATGCGGGGAGTTGTGTTCATGCCTGGGGACTCTTGGTGTGTGGGAGGGCCTCATCGCAGGCAAGCCAGCTCCCACAGCTGGAATGCATTTCAACTGAAGGAACTCGGTCGAATGTGGGAGCTGGCTTGCCTGCGATGGCCACGACGCGGTTTAGAAGCAGGTATCCAAGGATTCAACGACCTGCAACCGCTCATCCACCAGGCAACCCACCTGCCACTTGTCAAAGGTCAGGCACGGGTGCGAAGTGCCAAAGGAGATGATGTCGCCGATACGCAACTCAACCCCCGGCGCCACGCTCATGAACGCGTGCTGGTCCATCACCGCCGTGACTTTGCACGCGGTTACATCATCGCCTTCAGCCGGCACAATCCCGGCCTTGTAGCGCTTGAGCGGCACCGGCAAACCGGCGTCGTAGGCCACGTCACGCTTGCCCAGGGCAACCACCGCAAAGCCAGGCTCGGGCATCGATTGCACGTGGGCCCAGACTTCCAGGGCCGGGCGCAGGCCTTCGTTGAGGTCGCCGCGACGATCAAGCACGCAGCACTGCGCTTCTTTGTAGATGCCATGGTCGTGGGCCACATAGCTGCCGGGGCGCAACACGCTGAGGAAGCGCCCGGCGGCGTTTTGCGCTTCGAACGACTCGGCGATCAGGTCGTACCAGGCCGACCCCGAGGCGGTGATGATCGGCTTGGGCAAGTCGAACGAGCCATTGTTTTGCAGGTCCACGGCCAGGCGCACCAGGCTGGCGGCGAAGTCACGGATGCCGCTGACGGCGTGTTCGCCGTGGATCACACCTTCGTAGCCTTCAATACCCGTCAGGGCCAGGGCCGGTTGGGCCTTGATTGCCTTGGCCAGCTCGCGCACTTCCTGCTCGCTGCGGCACCCGCAACGGCCACCGACCACACCGTATTCGATCATCACGTTCAGGCGCAGGCCACGGGCGGCGAAAAACAGCCCCAGGTCAGCGACGTTGTCCGGATGATCAACCATGCAGTGAAAGTCAAAATGCGGGTCCGCCAGCAGGTCGGCGATCAGCGCCATGTTCGGCGCGCCCACCAGCTGGTTGGCCATCAACACGCGGCGCACGCCACCGGCATAGGCGGCGCGGGTCTGCACGGCGTTGGCCAGGGTGATACCCCAGGCGCCCGCCTCGATCTGACGCTGGAACAGCGCCGGCATCATGCTGGTTTTGCCATGGGGCGCGAGCTCTGCACCGCTGTTGCTGACAAATGCCTGCATCCAGCGGATGTTGTGTTCCAGTGCATCGCGGTGCAGCACCAGGGCCGGCAGGCTGACGTCACGGACCAGATGGGCGCCAATGGCAGCGGCGCCTTTTTCAACGGCATTGAGGGCAGACATGAAGTACTCCTATTCGTTGATACGCCGGGCCAGGTTATTGGCGCTGTCGATCAACACCCGGCGATAGTCGTTGTAGTTTTTGGTCGCATCGGCGCGCGGTGCAACGATGCACAAGGTCGCGATGCTGATGCCCTGCGCGTCCCGCACCGGGGCGGCAAAGCAATGGGTGAAGGTGTCGGCCACGCTGTCGAAGGAGAAAAACCCATCGAGGGTGGCTTGACGGATTTGCGCCAGGAAGGTTTCCAGCGGCAGGCGCTGGCCGTCCGGCAGGATGAAGTCGTCGTAGTCGATCAGGTCGATGATCTGCTGGTCGCTCAAGTGCCCCAGCAACAAGCGCCCCGAAGCGGTCCAGGGGATTGGCGCGTTTTCGCCAATGTCCGAGGAGATACGAAAATGCCGCTCGCCTTCGCGCATCAGCGCCACCGTGTATTTTCGCCCGTTAAGCAGGCACATCTGCGCGGTTTCATGGGTCTGGCTGACGATCTCCTGCAAGGCGTGGTCGGCCTCGCGGGTCAGGTCGAAATGGCGCAGGTGCGCCTGGCCGAGAAAGTACAGCTGGCGGCCGAGGTAGACGTGACCGTCCTTGCCCACCGTTTCCAGAATGCGCCGCTCCAGCAACGACGCGACCAGTTCATAGACGGTGGATTTGGGGCTACCGATGCCGCTGGCAATATCATTCGGGCGCAGGGGCTGGCCGATCTCCTTGAGAAAATCGAGGATATCGAATGCACGGTCCAGTCCTTTGGCGCGGCGTTTGATGGTGTCTTCGGTCATGGCAGTCGTCGGTCCGGTCATAGTGGTAATGCTGCACAGTGGTACCCTGTGGGAGCGGGCTTGCCCGCGATGGCGGTGGTTCAGTTACCCAGGGCTGCCTGACACGCCGTCATCGCAGGCAAGCCAGCTCCCACATTGGATTTCAGTGATCTCAAGAGAGGGGCATTTAGCCTTTTTTCTTGTAGGCCACGCAATCGATCTCGACCTTGCAGTCCACCATCATGTTGGCCTGCACACAGGCGCGTGCCGGGGCGTGTTCCGGGGTGAAGTATTCGCCGAACACTTTGTTGAAGCTCCAGAAGTCCCGTGGGTCTTCCAGCCATACGCCGACGCGCACCACGTCTTTGAGTTCGTAACCGGCCTCTTCCAGAATCGCCACCACGTTGCGCATGGTCTGGCGGGTTTGCTCGATGATGCCGCCGGTGATGATTTCACCGTCTACCGCCGGCACCTGGCCCGACACGTAGAGCCAGCCGTCAGCTTCCACGGCGCGGGCGAAAGGTCGCGGCTGGCCACCACCGGCGGTGCTGCCGGCGCCGTAACGAGTAATGCTCATAAAAATTGCTCCTGATTAAAAACGAATGTTCTTCAAAAATTCCGCCAGGCGCGGCGATTGCGGGCGTTCGAAGATGTCTTTCGGCGCCCCCTGCTCTTCAATGCGGCCCTGGTTCATGAAGACGATCTTGTCCGACACTTCATAGGCAAAGCGCATTTCGTGGGTGACCAGCAACATGGTCATGCCCTCTTCCGCCAACCCCTTGATCACACTGAGCACTTCGCCCACCAGTTCCGGGTCGAGGGCCGAGGTGACTTCATCAAACAGCATCAGGCTGGGGTTCATGGCAATGGCGCGGGCAATCGCCACGCGCTGTTGCTGACCGCCGGAAAGTTGACCGGGGAAGTGGTTGCGGCGTTCCAGCAGACCTACGCGGTCCAGCCATTTTTCGGCCAGGGCCACAGCCTCGTCCTTGCCCATCTTCTTGACCTTGAGCAGGCCAAGGGTGACGTTTTGCAACGCGGTCAGATGCGGAAACAGGTTGAATTGCTGGAAGGCCATGCCGGTCATCGCACGGTGCTGGGCAATCACCCGCTCGGGGTGACGCACACGTTTACCGGCGATTTCGCTGTAGCCGATGGACTCGCCGTCCAGGCTGATCTGCCCGCCCTGGAACTCTTCGAGCAGGTTGACGCAACGCAGCAAAGTGGTCTTGCCCGAGCCGCTGGAGCCGATCAACGTCACCACGTTGCCGCGCTGCATGGACAGGTCGACGCCCTTGAGCACTTCGACCTGGCCGTATTGTTTACGCAGGCCGCGAATGTTCAGCAGCGGTTGGTTGGTTTGAGGTTGGTTCATGGCAAGGCCACCCGCTTTTCAATGTAGCGACCGAATAACTCGATGGCGTAGTTGATGACAAAGAACAGAAACCCGGCGAACAGGTAGAACTCCAGGGTCATGAAGGTACGTGCGATGACTTGCTGGGTGCTGAGCAGCAGTTCGGCCACGCCGATCACCGAGAGCAAGGTCGAGGCCTTGACGATTTCGGTGGAGGAATTGACCCAGGTCGGCAGGATCTGGCGCAACGCCTGGGGCAACAGCACGTAGGTCAGCGATTGTTTGAACGTGAGCCCAATCGCCTTGCCCGCTTCCAATTGCCCACGGGGAATGGCTTGCAGCGCGCCGCGCACGATTTCCGCCACGTGGGAGCCGCAAAACAGCGTCAACCCGACGGCGCCGGCCTGGAACGCGCTGATCTGCCAACCGAGCGCCGGCAGCATGTAAAAACACGCCAGCACCAGCACAAACACCGGCGTACCGCGCACCAGATCGACGTACAGACGAAACGGCGCGCGCATCCAGAACTTGCCGTAGGTGAGGATCAACCCGGCAAAGATACCGATCAGCGTGCCAAAGATAATCGCCAGCACCGAGCAATAAATACTGGTTTGAAACCCCGCCCAGAGCGTATCCCGGGCGATCCACAACTCATGCAGCCAGCTTGGGGACTCGTACATGCAAACCCTCCTTAACGACGGATCGCCAGACGCTGTTCCAGGTAACGGAGCAGCATGGCAATGAAGTAACAGGCCGCCACGTAGAGCGCGGTCGTGACCATCCAGGTTTCAATCACCCGGTAGCTTTCGACGTTGATCTTGCGGGCGTAGTAGGTCAGCTCCGGCACCGCAATCGCGGCCGCCAGCGACGTGTCCTTGAACAGCGAAATAAAGTTGTTCGACAGGGCCGGCAACACGTTGCGCAACATCACCGGCACGGTGATGTAGGCGCGGATTCGCCACTCGCCCAAACCGATGGCCAAGCCGGCTTCACGCAAGCCCTTGGGAATATTCAACAGCCCGGCGCGGAACACTTCGGTCAGGTAAGCACCGGCATACAGCGACAGGGTGATGATGAACGAGGGGATCTTGTCGAGCCGGACCCCCAGTGTGGGCAAGGCAAAGTAGATCAACAGGATCAGCACGAGGATCGGCGTATTGCGGATCACCGTCACATACACCGAGGCGAAGATTCGCAACGCCCGGTGCTTGGACAGCATGGCAAACGCCATCATCAGGCCGATCACGCAACCGATGGCGATCGACAGCAAGGCCAGTTCGAGGCCCAGGCCGAGCCCCGCCAGCAAGCTGGGGAAATCACGCCACACGGCGGCAAAGTTCAACTGATAGTTCATGGTCGGCAGTACCTGCTCGGGGCGCCGTCAGCGACGCCCCAGGATTTACGATTTACTTGAACTCAACCGGGAAACCGATCGCAGGTTCTGGCAAATCCACACCGAACCATTGTTTGAACGAGGCTTTGTAGGCCGGGAATTCCACGCCGGTCATGGCTTCATGCAGCGCGGTGTTGACGAAGTTCAGCCAGTCCTGATCGCCACGCTTGACCGCGCACGCGTAGGTTTGCGGGCTCCAGGCGTAGGTCGGGCTGCGGTAGCGGCCCGGGTTTTGCACCATCAGGTACTTGACCGAGGACTGGTCGGTGGCGGCGGCATCGGCACGGCCGGAGTTCACCGCCTGGTACATCAGGTCGACGCTGTCGTACTGGTCAACCTTGGCCTTTGGCAACGCCTGGTGCACCAGCTCTTCGGCATACACGTTTTGCAGCACGGCCACGGTCACGCCATCGCCCGCCGCTTGCAGGTCTTCGATTTCCTTGTATTTGCTGTTGTTCGGCAGCAACAGGCCCACACCTTCGCGGTAGTAAGGCAGGGTGAAGGCAACCTGCTGTGCACGGCTGGCGGTGACGGTGATGAACTGGCAACTCATGTCGACCTTGTCGGTCAGCAGGTTGGGAATACGCGCGTCAGAGGACTGCACCACAAACTCGACCTTGCTTGGGTCGTTGAACAAACCTTTAGCCACGATTCGGCCGATGTCGATATCAAAACCCTGCAACTTGCCATCCGCTCCCTGGAAGTGCCACGGCGCATTGGTACTGCCTGTACCCACAATGAGATGCCCACGTTTGAGCACATCATCGAGCTTGCTGTCCGCCGCGTGCACAACGCTTGCGAGGGAAGCCGATGCGGCGAAGAGAAAAACACACGCTTTAAACACGGAAGGTCGGTGATGCATGACAAGCACTCCAGGAGTTGTGTATTCCGCTATACCGGAACTTGGTATGTAACAACGGAATAGACAGCAGAAAGTGTGCCACACGCGCTAACGGAAAAATATGTCAGGGATAAATTCTTTTTAAATCATATGGATAGTTAACTGGCCAGGACGCGGCGTTACGCCACCCTTTCGAATCGGCTTGCTACCCAAGACCCCACACACCGGTGACAACCCTCAATCGAGTGCGCCAGAACAGTGTTACCGCGCACCCTTGCAGTGCGCGCGCCATGGATGCGTGAGCATGTCTACCTGTGAAGGTTGACAGTAGACGGCCCTGCCCGGCAGTTCTAGCGTATGTACCCAACGTCTATGAGCGGGCACGCAAGGAAATCCTATGGGCATTGCAAGCATGACTTACAGCGATCTGGAGGACTACGAGGCGCAACTGAAAAAATATGCGGCGGCCATCGTGTTATTCACTCATCCCGATTGCCCGGGCTGCGTTGGACTCGACGAGAGGTTCGAGACCATCGCCAAACAATACGCTGGCCCTGTAACAGCACTGATCGTGAATACCGACCGAAATCCGAGGGTGCCCAGCGTATCGGGCACCCCGGCGACGCTGGTGTACCAGTTTGGCAAGGTGCAGGAGCAGCTTGTTGGCCGCCCCTTAGACGCTGATGCGTTTTTCAGCGACCTGTTTGAGGATTATTCATCAAGGGAAATAACAGCACCTGTATGACCCGACGCTCCTCAACCGCCGCGACGGTCAAGCGCCAGCCCTCATGCTCGAGGCTATCACCCACCACGGGCAGGCGGTCGAGCAGGCTCATCACCAACCCGGCGAGGGTTTGATAGTCCTGGGTTGCGGCAGCCTTGAAGCCGGTACGCTGGCGCACCAGGTTAAGGTTCAAGGCGCCATTGGCGCGGTAGCCCTCGCCCTCCTCGACAATATCCGGCCCTTCGATTTCGCTGGCGTCCGGCAACTCACCGGCGATGGACTCAAGGATGTCGGTCATGCTCAACACGCCCATGAAGTCGCCGAATTCGTTGATCACGAACGCAATGTGAGTTGACTCCTGGCGCATTTGCTCCAGGGCGTTCAGGATCGAAAAGCTCTCCAGCAAATTGACCGCCCGGCGCGCCAGGTGCTCAAGGTTAGGCTCATTACCGGCCAGGTACTCCTTGAGCAGTTCCTTTTTGTGCACAAAACCCAACGGCTCATCCACAGCGCCGTTGCGGATCAACGGCAGGCGCGAATAGGACGAATGCATCAGTTTTTGCCGGATGGTGTCGGCGTCGTCCGCCAGATCGATACAGTCGACCTTGGCCCGCGGCGTCATCAAGGTACGGATCGGCCGCTCGGCCAATTGCAGCACGCCGCTGATCATCACGCGCTCACGTCGATCAAACAGCGGGCCTTGGCCGGCATCCGGCTCACCCAGCAGGTCAGCAACGTCGTCATCCACGCCCTCTACCGCCAAACTGCGGCCACCGAGCAAACGCATCACCGCATGGGCGGTACGCTGGCGCACGGGCAAGGTGCCCTGCGCCGACTTCTTGCGACGGGCGCGGGCAATCTGGTTGAACAGCTCGATCAGGATCGAGAAACCAATCGCCGCGTACAGGTAGCCTTTGGGAATATGGAAGCCCAGGCCTTCGGCGGTCAGGGCGAAACCAATCATCATCAAAAAGCCCAGGCACAACATAATGACCGTCGGGTGCGCGTTGACGAAACGGGTCAGCGGCTTGCTCGCCACGATCATCAGGCCGATGGACACGATCACCGCGATCATCATCACGGCCAACTCATCCACCATACCCACGGCGGTAATCACCGCGTCGAGGGAGAACACCGCGTCGAGCACCACGATCTGCGCCACGATCGGCCAGAACATGGCGTAAGCCACATTGCCCGTGCGCTGCGCCACATGGCCTTCAAGGCGTTCGTGCAACTCCATGGTGGCCTTGAACAACAGGAACACACCACCAAACAACATGATCAGGTCACGCCCAGAGAAGCTCTTGTCGAACACCTCGAACAGCGGCTGCGTGAGCGTCACCAACCAGGAAATACTCGCCAGCAGGCCCAAACGCATCAGCAATGCCAGCGACAAACCGATCAACCGCGCACGGTCGCGCTGCTCCGGCGGCAATTTGTCCGCCAGGATCGCGATAAACACCAGGTTGTCGATGCCCAGCACCAGTTCCAGCACAATCAAGGTCAACAGGCCGAGCCAGGCCGTTGGATCCGCTAACCATTCCATTTAATAGAGTCTCTTTAAAGTTTTCAGAACGCCGGACACGGCAAGGCGCGGTCAATGGACCGGGACAAGGTTAGCAGTCGGAATACGGGGTGCTTCAGCGGGAACAGCGACAGTGAGTGCCTTGGGGAAAGACGACTGGGAGGCTCCGAGAGGGTGTTCATGCAAGTCCTGCAGTGAGAAAAGGACTTGAATCGTACAGTCGAAACTCAAATTTCCCACACTGCAAAACTATTACAAAATCTGTAAGCCCAACACATAACCCCTGTGGGAGCTGGCTTGCCTGCGATAGCATCACCTCGGTGTTACTGAAAGACCGAGTTGTCTGTATCGCAGGCAAGCCAGCTCCCACAGTTTTTGACCTTTGTACATTCAGGACTTACGCGTCGCATCATCCAGCGCCAGAATCGTGTGCGCATTCGTCACCGTGGTCGCCAACGTATTAATCACCCCCGAGCGCAACGCGCCAAGCGTCGCCGCCGCCTTGGTGTTCTCGCTGGCAATCGCCACCACATCCGGGATGCGAAACAACTCCTGCACGGTCAACCCGATCACCCGACCTTGAATCGCGTTGACCGCCGGCTGGCCGTGGATGTCGATAAAGTCATACCCCATCATGTCGCCCACCGTGCCGGACAAGCGCGCCTGCGCGATCTCCTGCGGCGAGAACCAGCCCATGCGCACCATGTTGCTGTTCTCGCTCATGTCGCCAATACCGATCAGCGCGATGTCTGCACGCCGCGCCCGATCAAGGGTTGAGCGCACGGTGTCATTGTTGATCAGCACGCCGCGCAATTCCGGGTTGGCCACCAGTGCCGGCGCATACAGACTTTCACTCTCGCCACCAAAACGCAGGGCCAGGCGTCGGCAGATATGGTCGGGGTTCATGTATTCGCCCGCCTTGAGCGAACCACCAATCGCGCAGACAAATGTGCAGTTGCGCGTCACCGGCAAGAACACGTTGTCGGCGACCGCGCCAACGTTACGGCCCATGCCGACGGCGACGATCATGCCGTCGCTCAAGGTTTTGTTCAGGTAGTTGGCCACCAGGCTGGCGACGGCCGAGCGCTGGGTGTCGGGGTCGCTGTGGTCGACGGCGATCAACGCACGGTCGAGCTTGAAGCGCTCCACCAGCGCGCGCTCCAGCTCGTTGTTCATTGCCGGGTGCTGCAACACCCGCACCTCGACAATCCCTTCATCGCGCGCACGCTTGAGCAAGCGGCTGACTTTGGCCCGCGACAGGTCGAAGCGCTTGGCAATGGCCTCCTGAGTGACGTTCTCAAGGTAATAGAGCATCGCCACTTCGGTCATCTGATCGATATCGCTGGCAATGCGCTGGGTACTGTCACTCATGGGGACGGGCTTCCGTTTCGGCGTCAAAAACCCATTCTCCCGACTCTTGCCCCGTCCCGTCCACTACTGATGCCCATCGCGCTCGATCGCATTGATACGCTCGACCTTGGCCCCGGAACGCGCCGCCTCAAACTCCGACTCCAGAAACGATTTGACGATGCTTTTGGCCAGTTCGGCGCCGATCACCCGTGCACCAATAGAGAGGATTTGTGCATCGTTGCTCTTGCGGGCGCGCTCCGCCGAATAGGTGTCGTGGGCCTGGGCCGCACGAATGCCCAGCACTTTATTGGCCGAGATGGCCATGCCAATCCCGGTGCCGCATACCAGCACGCCGAGGCGTTGCTGCCCAGCATTGATGGCGGTGGCCACCGCCAGCGCGATGTCCGGGTACAGCACCGGCGCGGTGGAGTGGGTGCCGAAGTCGGTCACCGGGTAACCCAGCGCCTCGATATGGCGCTTTAACAGCTCTTTGAGCTCAAAACCCGCTTCATCGCATCCGATAGCCACCGGGAAAGGTGTGTTCATGGCGTCTGGCTCCGCTGCCGTTTAGGTGCTTTAGACTGATCATTTGATCAGTCAATGAAATTTCGCTCAGTTATTTCTCGGGTATTGCGGCCCTTCTGTCAAGCGAGTTTTAGCTGACCTCCTAGTCAAAGCCGTATAAACAGGCTTGATTTGCGCAAACAGGCGTATTTATAACTTTTTAGTGAAAGCGATTGACTGATCAGAATTTCATTTGATACACATATGATCACAGCAAAACATGACTGTGCGACCTAATAAGAATTCACAGCACGAGGACACGCCGATGGCCACGCCATTACTGCTCCAGGCTGAACACGTCGCCAAGGCTTACGCCGGGGTGCCTGCCCTGCGTGACGGGCGCCTTTCTCTGCGGGCCGGCAGCGTGCATGCGCTGTGCGGCGGCAATGGCGCCGGCAAGTCGACCTTCCTGAGCATCCTGATGGGCATCACCCAGCGTGACGCCGGGACCATCCTGCTCAACGGCACGCCCGTACAGTTCAACCGCCCAAGTGAAGCCCTGGCGGCGGGGATCGCGATGATCACCCAGGAACTGGAGCCCATCCCTTACATGACCGTCGCCGAAAATATCTGGCTGGGCCGCGAACCGCGCCGCGCCGGTTGCATCGTCGACAGCAAGACCCTCAACCGCCGCACCCGCGAGCTGCTCGAAAGCCTGGAATTCGAGGTCGATGCCACCAGCCCCATGCACCGCCTGAGCGTGGCGCAGATTCAACTGGTGGAAATCGCCAAGGCGTTCAGCCATGACTGCCAGGTGATGATCATGGACGAACCGACCTCGGCAATCGGCGAGCGCGAAGCGGAAACCCTGTTCAAGGCCATTCGCCGCCTCACCGCGCGCGGCGCCGGCATCGTCTACGTGTCGCACCGCTTGAGCGAGCTGGCGCAGATCGCCGACGACTACAGCATCTTCCGTGACGGCGCCTTTGTGGAAAGCGGGCGCATGGCCGATATCGACCGCAACCACCTGGTGCGCGGGATTGTCGGCCAGGAGCTGACACGCATCGACCACAAGGTCGGCCGCGAATGCGCCGCCACTACCTGCCTGCAAGTCGATAACCTGAGCCGCAATGGCGAGTTCCACGACATCAGCCTGCAACTGCGCCAGGGCGAAATCCTCGGCATCTATGGGCTGATGGGTTCGGGGCGCAGCGAGTTTCTCAACTGCATCTATGGGCTGACGGTTGCGGACTCCGGCAGCGTGACCCTGCAAGGCAAGCCCATGCCCATCGGCCTGCCCAAAGCCACGATCAACGCCGGCATGTCGCTGGTCACCGAAGACCGCAAAGACAGCGGCCTGGTGCTCACCGGCAGCATTCTGTCCAACATTGCACTGTCGGCCTACAAGCGCCTGTCGAGTTGGTCGCTGATCAATGCGCGCAAGGAAACCCAACTGGCCGAGGACATGGTCAAGCGCCTGCAGATCAAGACCAGTTCACTGGAATTGCCGGTAGCGTCCATGAGCGGCGGCAACCAGCAGAAAGTCGTGCTCGCCAAATGCCTGTCGACCGAGCCGGTGTGCCTGCTCTGCGACGAGCCGACCCGTGGCATCGATGAAGGCGCCAAGCAGGAGATCTACCACCTGCTCGACCAGTTCGTGCGCGCCGGTGGCGCTGCCATCGTGGTGTCGTCCGAAGCCCCGGAACTGCTGCATTTAAGTGATCGCATCGCCGTATTCAAGGGCGGCCGACTGGTGACCATCAGCACCGACACCGCCCTTTCCCAGGAAGCCTTGTTGAGTCTTGCCTCATGAATGCCAAAACCATCGCACCGCCCATGACCACCGCGCCGCGCAATCGCCTGCGCTTGTCCCTCGACCGCTTCGGCCTGCCGCTGGTGTTTATCCTGCTGTGCGTGGTGATGGCGTTTTCCAGCGAATACTTCATGACCTGGCGCAACTGGATGGACATCCTGCGCCAGACCTCGATCAACGGCATCCTGGCCGTAGGCATGACCTACGTGATCCTCACCAAAGGCATCGACCTGTCGGTGGGCTCGATCCTGGCCTTTGCCGGGCTGTGCAGCGCCATGGTTGCGACCCAGGGTTATGGCCTGCTGGCGGCAGTCAGTGCGGGGATGTTTGCCGGCGCGATGCTCGGTGTGGTCAACGGTTTTATGGTCGCCAACCTGTCGATCCCGCCGTTCGTGGCCACCCTCGGCATGCTCAGCATCGCGCGGGGCATGACCTTCATCCTCAATGACGGCAGCCCGATCACCGACCTGCCCGACGCCTACCTGGCGCTGGGCATCGGCAAGATCGGCCCGATTGGCGTACCCATCGTGATCTTTGCGGTGGTCGCACTGATCTTCTGGATGGTGCTGCGCTACACCACTTACGGCCGCTACGTGTACGCGGTGGGCGGCAATGAAAAGAGTGCGCGCACCTCGGGTATCGGCGTGCGCAAGGTGATGTTTTCGGTGTACGTGGTCTCGGGTCTGCTCGCCGGGTTGGCCGGCGTAGTGCTCTCGGCACGCACCACCTCCGCCCTGCCCCAGGCCGGGGTTTCTTATGAGCTGGACGCGATTGCCGCCGTGGTAATCGGCGGCACCAGCCTGTCGGGCGGCACCGGCAGCATTGTCGGCACGCTGTTTGGTGCGCTGCTGATCGGCGTGATCAACAACGGGCTGAACCTGCTCGGCGTGTCCTCCTATTACCAGCAGGTCGCCAAGGGCCTGATCATCGTGTTCGCAGTACTGATCGACGTGTGGCGCAAGAAAAAACGCTAGAGAACGACCCACAACAATAACCGGAGTTCTACTCATGAAACTTGGTACCACTTTGGCCGCCGCGGCGACCCTCACCCTGCTCGCCAGCAGCATTGCCTTTGCCGCCGATGGCAAGACCTACAAGATCGGCGCGGCCGTCTACGGCCTCAAGGGCCAGTTCATGCAGAACTGGGTCCGCGAGCTGAAAGAACACCCGGCGGTCAAAGACGGCACCGTGCAACTGACGGTGTTCGACGGCAACTATGACGCCCTGACCCAGAACAACCAGATCGAAAACATGGTGACCCAGCACTACGACGCCATCCTGTTCGTGCCGATCGACACCAAGGCCGGTGTCGGCACCGTGAAGCAAGCCATGAGCAACGACGTGGTGGTCATCGCCTCCAATACGAAAGTAGCCGATGCCTCCGTGCCTTATGTGGGTAACGACGACGTGGAAGGCGGCCGCCTGCAGGCCCAGGCCATGGTCGACAAGCTCAACGGCAAAGGTAATGTGGTGATCATCCAGGGCCCGATTGGCCAGTCGGCGCAGATCGATCGGGAAAAAGGCGAGCTGGAAGTGCTGAGCAAGCACCCGGACATCAAGATCATCGAGAAAAAGACCGCCAACTGGGACCGCGCCCAGGCCCTGACCCTCACCGAAGACTGGCTGAACGCGCACCCCAAAGGCATCAACGGCGTGATCGCGCAAAACGACGATATGGCCCTGGGTGCCGTGCAGGCGCTGAAGTCCCACGGGTTGACCTCCAAAGACGTGCCGGTCACCTCTATCGACGGCATGCCGGACGCGATCCAGGCGGCGAAGAAAGACGAAGTCACCACCTTCCTGCAAGACGCCCAGGCCCAATCCCAAGGCGCGCTGGATGTGGCGTTGCGCGCACTGGCCGGCAAGGACTACAAGCCGCAATCGGTGATCTGGGAGCGCTACGGCAAGGACGTGAAATGGGGCGATGGCACCGCCAAGAACTACATCCTGCCGTGGGTGCCCGTCACTAACGCGAATGCCGATGCGCTGTACCAACAAGTCAGCGGCGGCAAGTAGCTTGATCGTTCCCACGCTCCGCGTGGGAATGCATCCCGTGACGCTCCGCGTCACCCAACATCGGGACGCAGAGCGTCCCAGGCGGCATTCCCACGCAGAGCGTGGGAACGATCAACTGCTTTCGAAAATGGAGTCATTCATGTCTGGATTCTGGAACCAAGCCTTCGACCTCACCGGCCGTTGCGCGGTGATCACCGGCGGCGCCGCCGGCATTGGCCTGGCCTGCGCCCACCTGCTGGTGGAACGCGGCGCCCGCGTGGCCTTGCTCGACCGCGACCCGGCGGTGGTGCACGTCGCGGCCAGCCTGGGCGACGGCCACCTGGGTATTGCCGTCGACCTCGGCCAGATCGGCCAGATACAGCGCACCATCGACAGCGTATTCGAACATTTCCAGCGCCTGGATTACCTGATCAACAGCGCCGGCGTGGTGTTGCTGGACAAGGCCATCGACGTCAGCGAAAGCGCCTGGGACACCACCCTGGACATCAACCTCAAGGCCAGCTTCTTTGTGGCCCAGGCCTGCGCCAGACACATGTTGGCGCAGGGCAGCGGGCGCATCGTCAACCTGGCCTCCCAGGCCGCCGTGATTGGCCTGGACCGTCACGTCGCCTACTGCGCGAGCAAGGCCGCCATCGTCGGCATGACCAAAGTGCTGGCCATGGAATGGGCGCCACAGATCAACGTCAACGCCATTTCCCCGACCATCGTCGAGACCGCCCTGGGCAAAAAAGCCTGGGCCGGTGAAGTGGGTGAAAAGGCCAAATTGCAGATCCCGGCCGGCCGCTTCGCCCAGCCGGAAGAAATCGCCGGGCTGGCGCTGTACCTGCTCAGCGACGCCGCGCAGATGATCACCGGCGCCAACATGGTGATCGATGGCGGCTACAGCATTCAGTAATTCATCTTTTGTCGTGAGGTTTTTGCTATGTCCACCGCCACCGAACGCACACCTGAACACCTCTCCCCGGTCATCCCGAAAACCATGCAGGCCGTGGTCTGCCACGGCCCGGAAGACTATCGCCTGGAAACTGTCGACGTGCCCACGCCCGGCCCCGACGAGATTCTCACCAAAGTCGAGCTGTGCGGCATCTGCATGGGTGACATCAAGACCTATCGCGGCGCGCCGTCGTTCTGGGGCGATGCCGAGCAACCGCGCTATGTGAAGCCGCCGATGATTCCGGGGCATGAGTTCGTCTGCCGTGTGGTTGCCCTCGGCCCAGGCGCAGAAAAACGTGGCGTGGCAGTCGGTGACCGAGTGATCTCCGAGCAGATCGTGCCGTGCTGGGGCTGCCGTTTCTGCAACCACGGCCAGTACTGGATGTGCCAGAAGCACGACCTCTACGGTTTCCAGAACAACGTGCAGGGCGCCATGGCCCAGTACATGATCTTTACCAAGGAAGGCATCATCCACAAAGTCCCGGAATCCATCGCGCCGGATGAAGCCATTT
Organism: Pseudomonas sp. OE 28.3; assembly: GCF_014268205.2. Lineage (NCBI taxonomy): Bacteria > Pseudomonadati > Pseudomonadota > Gammaproteobacteria > Pseudomonadales > Pseudomonadaceae > Pseudomonas > Pseudomonas sp. OE 28.3. Next base: position 2,775,058 of record NZ_CP077082.1, on the reverse strand, counting down.
TGATCGAGCCGCTGGCCTGCTCGCTGCACGCGGCCGAGCGCGCGAATGTCGACCATGACGACGTGGTGGTGGTCGCCGGTGCCGGCACCTTGGGCCTGGGCATTATCGGCGCGGTGCGCCTGCGCAACCCGAAAAAGCTCATCGTGCTGGACATGAAACCCGAACGCGCCGCCCTCGCCCTGCGCATGGGCGCCGACGAAGTGTGGAACCCGGCGGAAGTCGACGTGATGGCCAAAATCCGCGCGATCACCGACGGCTATGGGTGCGACATTTATATCGAAGCCACCGGGCACCACAAGGCGGTGAACCAGGGCCTGGCGATGCTGCGCAAACTGGGGCGCTTCGTCGAATTCAGCGTGTTCAATGACGAGGCCACGGTAGATTGGTCGATCATCGGCGACCGCAAGGAACTGGATATTTTGGGTTCACACCTGGGGCCGTACATGTACCCGCGCGCCATCGACTTTATCGGTAACCGCAAGATCGACATGCGCGACGTGGTGACTCACAAGTTTGCGTTGGCGGACTTCAAGGAAGCGTTTGCGGTGATGGAGCGTGGGGACAAGTCGCTCAAAGTAGTCCTGCAACCCTGACTTCAGCGACACCCCCTGACCCTGTGGGAGCCGGGCTTGCTGTGGCGAGGGAGCTTGCTCCCGCTGACTGCGCAGCGGTCTGCGGCTTTTTGGGGGCGCTTCGCACCCCAGCGCAAGCAAGCTTGCTCGCCACAATAAGCCAGCTTTCACAATTAAAAGTGTTGCCCTTCAAGAACAAGAACAGGAACCCGCGTTATGAATCGAGTCATCAACGATCCGGACCAAGTGGTCGAGGACATGCTGCGCGGCATCCTGGTCGCGCACCCCGAGCTGCGCCAGTACGAAACCAACCCAAGGGTCATCACCAAGGCCAAGCCATCGGCAGCCGGCCGCGTCGGCATCGTCACCGGCGGCGGCTCCGGCCATGAACCGGCCTTCCTCGGTTACGTCGGCCCAGGCCTGGTGGATGCCGTGGCCGTCGGCGAGATTTTCTCTTCACCCACCGCCAAAAGCTTTTTCGACGCCTTCCGCGCCGCTGACCATGGCGCGGGCGTGGCCTGCCTGTACGGTAACTACGCCGGCGACAACATGAACGTGAAGCTGGCCATGAAAATGGCTGCCAGCAAAGACATGCGCATCCGCACCGTGGTCGCCAACGACGACGTGGCTTCCGCGCCCAAGGCCGATATCGCCAAGCGCCGTGGCGTGGCCGGCGAAATATTCATGTGGAAGATCGGCGGCGCTGCGGCTGCCCAGCATTACGACCTGGATGGCGTGATTCGCGTCGCACAGAAAACCGTGGATAACTGCCGCTCCATCGGCATCGGCCTCACGCCCTGCACCATTGCGGCCGTGGGCAAACCGAACTTCCAGATTCCCGATGGCCAGATGGAACTGGGCATCGGCCATCACGGCGAACCGGGCATTGAAGTGATCGCCATTGAACCGGCTGCCGCCATGGCCGAGCGCATGCTCGCGCCGATCCTCGCCGACCGCGATTTCAGCCAGGATGACAGTGTGGTGGTGCTGGTCTCGGGCCTGGGCGCCACGCCGGTGATGGAGCTGTATGTGTTCTACGCCGAGGTCGAAAGCCAACTCAAGGCCAAGGGTTTGAAGATTCACCGTTGCTACGTCGGCAACTACTTCACCTCCCTGGAAATGATGGGCGTGACCCTGACCCTGCTCGGCCTCGACGCGGAGCTTAAAACCCTGATCGACCAACCCTGCCGTTCCATCGGCATGACCCAGGCGGAGTGAACCATGAGCCAGCACTTTTCCACCCGCGACGGCAGCGCCATTGTCGCTGACCTGGTCAGCGTGATCGTGGCCAACCGTGAATACCTCAGTGAAATTGACGGCGCCATTGGCGACGGCGACCACGGCATCAACATGGCCAAGGGCTTTGCCCATTGCGGGCGCAGCCTCGAAGGTCGCCAACTGACCCTGGCCGAAGCTCTGGATGAACTGACCCTGAGCCTGATGGAAGGCATCGGCGGCTCCATGGGGCCGCTGTATGGCAGCCTGTTTATCGGCATGGCCGACGAAGTGCGCAGCAGCGATGACATCGACGCGGCAACCTTTGCCCACCTGCTGCGCGGCGGCCTGACCTCGTTGCAGGACATCACCGAAGCGGGCGTGGGCGACAAGTGCTTGATGGACACGCTGATCCCGGCAGTTGAAGCCTTTGAGCGTGCGCATGCCAGTGGCGCGTCGTTTAATGATGCGCTGGAGGCGATGAAAACCGCCGCGTCCCAAGGGCGCGATTCGACCAAAGACCTGATCGCCAAAATCGGTCGCGCCAGCCGCCTGGGCGAGCGCTCGCTGGGTGTACTGGATGCGGGGGCGGTGTCGTGCTGCCTGATTCTTACGCGCCTGGCCGATTCCGTGCAGCCCCGGCTGACTGCTTGACCTGCTGGATATAACGCGCCACCGCCGGCGCTTTTTCAAAGCGCCGGTGAATCAGCGACAGCCACGACAACGCTGCATCATCCTGATGAATCGTGCGGTAGACCACGCCCGGCAAACCCACATGCCCGACCATCGATGCCGGCACCACCGCCACGCCCTGCCCTAACGACACCAACGCCACCACCGCAACCAACCCGCCCGGCTGCGGCCCCAGGCGCGGCGCGAAACCACCCTGCGCCGCGACATGCAAAGTGCCGCTGATTTGTTCCGGCAATATAAACGTCTCGTTTTGCAGGTGTTCGCAGCCGATGGCCTTGAGCCCCAGCAGCCAGGAATCCTGAGGCAGCGCCAACACAAAGCCTTCGCTGTCCAGGCGCACCGCCTCCACACTGTCGGGCAAGGTCATGGGCGAGCGGATATAGCCGATGTCATAACGCCCATCGGCTACAGCACTGGGTAACGTCGCCATTGCGCATTCGCGCACATTCACACTCACATCGGGAAACGCCTGGCTGAACGCCTGCATTTGTTTTTGCAGCAGCCCCGAATACACCGCCGACGCCACATAGCCCAATTCGATATGCCCGATTTCTCCCCGCCCGGCACGCTGGGCATTGCGTTGGGCGAACTCGAACTGGCGCACGGTGGCTTCGGCCTCAATCAACAACGCGGCGCCGGCTTCAGTGAGGCTGACTTCACGTTGCTGACGGATAAACAGGCGCGTGCCCAGCGTGGCTTCCATGTCCTGGATCTGGCGACTCAAGGTCGGCGGCGCGATGCCCAGTTGCTCAGCCGCGCGAGTGAAATTGCGCTGCCTGGCGACGGCGAGAAAGTAGCGGAAATGGCGGATTTCCATTCAGGCATTAGCTCAAAGGTAATGAAGTGCAGGGTTCCAGCTAATAAAACAGAGCATAGCCGGAGATAAGCTCAACGTACTTCCACACTAGAGAGCCCTTGCGATGCACGTCAACTGTGTTTCCCATATTACCTGTAAGGCAATCAAGCCATGAGCCGGGTTAGCCCGCGCCTCACCCTGCTGACCGCCTCCGGCGTCTGCTCGCTGATTGTGCTCGACACCAATATCGTCGCCGTCACGCTGCCAAGTATTGCGCGCGACCTGGGTGCGAATTTCGCCGATATCGAGTGGGTGGTCAGCGCCTACATGCTGGCGTTCGCCGCGTTATTGCTGCCCGCCGGCAGCATCGCCGACCGCTTTGGTCGCAAGCGGTCGCTGATCTGGGGCTTGAGCATTTTCATCCTCGCCTCGCTGGGCTGTGGCGCTGCACCGAATGCGTTGCTCCTGGACATCGCCCGCGCCGTCAAAGGTGTCGGCGCAGCCTTGCTGCTGACCGCTGCCCTGACCTCCATCGGCCACACCTTTCACGATGAAGTAGAGCGTGCCAAAGCCTGGGCGTTCTGGGGTGCCTGCATGGGCGTGGCGATGACCGCCGCGCCGACGCTCGGCGGCGTGATCACCCAGTACTTGGGCTGGCGCTGGATCTTCTACCTCAACCTGCCCGTGGGCCTGGGGTTGATGGCGTTGGCGCTGCGGGCGATTCCCGAATCACGCGACACTCAATCGGCACGCCTGGACCCATGGGGCAGCCTGGCCTTCAGTGCCAGCCTGTTGTGCCTGATCTGGGGTTTGATCGAGGCCAATCGCATCGGCTGGGATAACCCGCTGACCTACGCACGCCTGATTGGCGGCGCAGTGTTGCTGGGGGTGTTTGTGCTGGTCGAACGTGTGCAACAGCGGCCTATGGTCGACTTGCAGCTGTTCCGCCATCCGCGTTTTATCGGCGCGCTGCTGGGGATGTTTGCCTACGCCGGGTGCGCTCAGGTGATGATGACGTTGCTGCCGTTTTATCTGCAAAACGGTCTGGGGTTTTCGGCCATAGCGTCGGGTCTGGGTATGTTGCCGTTTGCCCTGACCATGCTTATTTGCCCACGCATCGGTGCACGGCTGGCCGGACGCTTTGCGCCTGCAACGATGATGGTAACCGGTTTGATTCTGGTGGGCTGCGGCAACCTGTTAAGCGCCTGGGCGGTCAATGCGGGCGGTTATCTGCCCTTCGCGCTGGCGATTGCGGTGACGGGCGCCGGTGCGGGCCTGCTCAATGGCGATACGCAGAAAAACATCATGGCCTGCGTGCCACGTGACCGCGCGGGCATGGCGTCGGGCATGAGTACCACCATGCGTTTCAGCGCGATCATGTTGGCCATCGGCGTGTATGGGGCGTTGCTGAGCAGCCATAGTGAGCAGTTGCTGAGCACAAGTATCGACCCGCAATGGCAGGCGCAAGTGGCGGGGATTGCGTCGCGAGTGGTGGCCGGGGATATGCCGGCGGCGATGGGCTTGCTGCCGGAACCGGCGCGGGCGATGGTGCAGCCATTGGCCCGACAGGCGTTTGTGGGTGGGTTCAGCGGGGTGTTGTGGGTGGCGGGGTTGTTGGGGTTGCTGGGGGCGTTGGTGGTGGGGACGTTGATGCGAAAGCCTATACCCGCCCTGGCGCAAAACTAAAATGTGGGAGCGGGCTTGCCCGCGATTACGGTGTATCAGCCGACAACTATGTTGCCTATGCCACCGCCATCGCGGGCAAGCCCGCTCCCACATGGATCACCTGGGTCTTCAGATGTGGGTTACCAGAATCGCTGCTGGGTCAACCGGCTCCACCAGGTCAGCAATACACGGTCCACCGAGCCGCTGGCCGCCAGGCCCACGCGTTCTTGCAGGCTTTTACGCTCGGCGTAGTGCAGGTGGAACACCTCGGCCGTCTTGGCCTTGGTCGCCAGGTATTCGTCGCTGGTTTGCAGTTCGTCGACCAGTTGTTTATCGAGCGCTGCAACACCCAGCCACACTTCTCCGGTCGCGACGTCATCGATTGCCAACTGCGGGCGATAGCGCGACACAAAGTTCTTGAACAACTGATGGGTGATGTCCAGGTCTTCCTGGAACTTCTCCCGCCCCTTCTCGGTGTTTTCGCCAAACACGGTGAGGGTGCGTTTGTACTCTCCGGCGGTCAGCACTTCAAAGTCGATGTCGTGCTTTTTCAGCAGGCGGTTGACGTTGGGCAGCTGCGCCACCACGCCAATGGAGCCGAGGATGGCAAAGGGTGCGCTGATGATCTTCTCGCCTATGCACGCCATCATGTAGCCGCCGCTGGCCGCAACCTTGTCGATGCACACGGTCAACGGCACGCCGGCCTGACGAATACGCGCCAGCTGCGACGAGGCCAGACCATAGCTGTGCACCATGCCGCCGCCGCTTTCCAGGCGCAGCACCACTTCGTCTTTCGGCGTGGCCAGGCTCAGCAGCGCGGTGATTTCATGGCGCAGGCTCTCGGTGGCCGAGGCCTTGATGTCGCCGTCAAAATCCAGCACAAATACCCGTGGCTTGGCCTCGGGTTTCTTCTTGCTGTTCTTCTTTTCGGTCTTGCTTTCGGATTTGCGCAGGGCCTTGAGCTGGTCCTTGTCGAGCAGGCTCGACTCGAGGCGCTCACGCAGGCCTTTGTAGAAATCATTGAGCTTGCTGACCTGCAATTGGCCGGCGGATTTGCGCCGCCCCTTGCTGCGCAGCGCGGCGAAACTGATCAGTACCACCAGAATAGCGACCACCAGGGTGACGGTCTTCGCCAGAAAGCTCGCGTATTCGGCCAAAAAATCCATATGTCTCCTTAAAAAAGCACGGCGCCAGGCGCGGATGGCCCCAGCATACCGACGGCACCGCCTTCGGACCAGTGCTCAAACCGCCAGCAGTCGTCCTCTAACGCGCTTTTAAAACAAGCGTATGTTTTTTCATTGACAGCTCCCTGCCATCCTCATAACCTCGCCAGACTTTCAACGTACCGGGAAAACGGACGTGGGCAGCATCTATCTGATTCGACATGGCCAGGCCTCCTTCGGTGCAGACGACTATGACGTCCTGTCGCCCGTCGGCGTAGAGCAAGCGCAAGTACTCGGTCGCCACCTGGCCGACCTGGGTCTGACGTTTGACCGCTGCCTGTCTGGCGACCTGCGTCGCCAGCAGCACACTGCCTCCGCCGCATTCGATCAATACCGTGCCCTCGGCCTGTCAGCCCCAACCTTGGAAATCGACCCGGCCTTCAACGAATTCGACGGCGAAGCGATCATCCGCGCCCTGCTCCCCGACCTGCTGACCACCGAGCCTCACGCCTTGGATATCCTGCGCAACGCTGCGCAAAACCGCAGTGAGTTCCAGCGCATTTTCGCCCTGATCATCGAGCGCTGGCTGGCCGGCACCTACGACCCACCCGGTCTGGAAAGCTGGCTGGGTTTCGTGGAACGTGTGCAGGGCGGCCTGCAACGCATCCTGGAAGCAGCCGAGAACACCGACAAGATCGCCGTGTTTACTTCCGGCGGCACCATTACCGCCCTGCTCCACCTGATTACCCGAATGCCTGCCGCACAGGCCTTTGAACTGAACTGGCAAATTGTTAACACCTCGCTCAACCAGCTTAAATTCCGTGGTCGCGAGGTGGCACTGGCTTCCTTCAACAGTCATACCCACTTGCAACTGTTGAAGGCGCCGCAGCTCATCACATTCCGATGAATTGCGGCCAACCGTGACCCCAAGGTCACTGGACTCTACCTTAAAGGATCGAAACCATGACTGACGTAGCCAAAGCTGTAGAAGCAATGAAAGCCAAATTCAACCCAGCCGCTGCCGACGGCCTGGACCTGGTGTTCGGTTTCCGTATCGACGACACCCAGAACTTCTCGCTGGTGGTCAAGAACAACACCTGCGAACTGCTGGAAGGCGAAAACCCTGACGCCCAGGTTACCCTGGTGACCGACGGCGAAACCATGGAAGGCATCGTCAGCGGCGAGACCGACGGCATGCAGGCCTTCATGAGCGGCAAGCTGCGCACCGAAGGCGACATGATGCTGGCCATGAAACTGAGCGAGCTGTTCCCGGCCTGATAACGCCGCGCTCAAAAAAGATCCCGCCTTTCGGCGGGATTTTTCGTTCAGCCAGCCTCCCGGTCAGCGGGTGTTGGCGTCATCCATTTCTTCAAACGTGTCCATGTACGCAGGGTCATTACCATCGTTTTCACGAATCACACGCCCTTCATACTCGGCGGTGATTTCACCGGTATTGACGTCAAGCCCAACCACGATCACCAGCTTGTATTTGCCCACTTGCAAGTACATGTCATAGAGGTCCCGGGGTTCATCAGGCGCCATAAAAAAGCTGTAGCTGTAACGTACGCGCTTGGTTAACACGGGCCACTGTGCTTCAAACGTGCGGGAATCGAAGGATGGGAGCACATCGCTGATTCCACGCAGCGCGGCCTCGACCAGTTGGTCATTGTCCTTGGCCTTGAAGACCACCGGATGAGTGCGAGTCATCGACCGCATCGGGTTGGGAACAATATCCGTTTCAAGGCGGTACATGCCGCTGCTGAACCACTTTGTTGCATCGAAGGTGTCGTCACCTTTCTCGCATTCGCGGCAATGCATCATCAGCGGGGCCGCGGCGCTTTCTCGGGAATACAGTGAAGTCATGAACACACCGCAGGTGAGCAGCAATACCCCCAATAGGCCTGCACTGCCAACCCGCGCGATAACATTCGCCATCGTCTACATCCTTGTCTGAAGGGGCGGCGAATTTACCTGATTCAGACCTCTTGGTGGCGGGATTTTTTTGCCCGTCATTTCACAAGCGATGTAGTTTTAATGTGGGAGCTGGCTTGCCTGCGATAGCCATAGGTATCTACACAACTTTTGAAGGCAGCCAATTTCTCCTGTGGCGAGCAGGCTTGCAACAGACTCCGTGTTAACCGGTTGTGTAGATACCTATGCTGCGATAGCGGTGGGTCAGCCCACCCGTGTGTGGCTGATGGCAAGCCAGCTCCCACAGAAAAGTGAATCAGTGGTGCGGCTTAGCTTTTCGGCTGCAGCAACAACGCCACCAACGCACTCCACCCGGTCTGATGCGACGCCCCCAACCCACGCCCGGTTTCGCCGTGGAAATACTCATGGAACAACACCAGATCGCGACTGGCCGGGTCTGCTTCCAATTGCGCATAGCCCGCCATCGACGGGCGCAGGCCATCTTCATCGCGCAAAAACAAGCGGGTCAAACGTTGGCTGAGGCTGTCGGCCACTTCCTCAAGGGACGCCAGATAACCGCTGCCCGTGGGGTACTCCACCGAGAAGTTATCCGCGTAGTAGCGGTGAAACTCGCGCAGCGATTCGATCAGCATGTAGTTCACCGGCATCCACAACGGCCCGCGCCAATTGGAGTTGCCGCCATACAAACGTGAGTCGGACTCGCCGGGCTGGTAGCGCGCGCACAGGGTGTCGCCATTCATCTTCAGCGCCAGCGGCTGCTCGGCGAAGGCCTTGGATAACGAGCGCACGCCAAACGTCGACAAAAACTCCTGGTCATCGAGCATGCGCCGCAGCAGGTCCTTGGTGCGTTCGCCGCGTAGCAAGGCGAGCAACAGGCGGTTGCCCTGCCCCGGTTCGTTCCAGCGCGACACCAGCTTGGCGAGGTCAGGCCGGTGTTTCATGAAGCCCAACAGCCGCTCACGCAAGCCTTGCAGGCCTTCGTGCTCGCGTTGCTCCAGCACCAACACGGCAAACAATGGCATCAGGCCGACGATGGAGCGCAGGCGCACCGGCTCGCTCTGGCCGTCCGGGCGGTGCAGCACATCGTAGAAGAACTGGTCCTGCTCATCCCACAAGCCTTCGGCGCTGTCGTCGACACGGTTGATCGCACCGGCGATGTACAGGAAGTGCTCGAAAAACTTCACCGCGATATCCACGTACACCCCATTGCGCTTGGCCAGTTCCAGGCCGATGCGCATCAGGTCCAGGGCATAGGCGGCGACCCACGCGGTGCCGTCGGCCTGATCCAGCTGGTAGCCGGGCGGCAAAGTGGCCGAGCGGTCGAACAAGGCGATGTTGTCCAGGCCCAAAAAGCCGCCCTGAAACAGGTTGCGGCCCTCGGCGTCCTTACGGTTGACCCACCAGGAAAAATTCAGCAGCAGCTTGTGGAAAATCCGCTCGAGGAAATCCATGTCACCCACGCCGGTCAGCGCCTTGTCCTGCTGATACACGCGCCAACTGGCCCAGGCATGCACCGGCGGGTTGGCGTCGTCGAAACGCCACTCATACGCCGGCAACTGGCCATTGGGGTGCATAAAACGGTCTTTGACCAGCAACAACAGCTGTTGCTTGGCATACCCCGGATCAATCAGCGCCATCGCTACGGCCTGGAAGCCCTGGTCCCAGGAGGCGTACCACGGGTACTCCCAGGTGTCGGGCATGGACAAAATGTCGAAGTTCGACAAGTGCCGCCAATGGGTATTGCGGATGTGCAGGCGCTCGGGCGGCGGCGCGGGTTGGGCCGGGTCGCCGTCGAGCCACTGGTTTACATCAAAGTAGTAGAGCTGCTTGGACCACAGCAACCCGGCCAGGGCCTGGCGTTGTACATTGCGCGCGTCATCATCGGCAATGCCTTGCTGCAGGGCGGCGTAGAAGTCGTCCGCCTCCTGGCGACGCAGCTCGAACAGCTTGCGTGCATTGACCTCAGGCGCGTCCACCGGCGCAAACCGCAGGTACAGGGTTTTGCTCTGCTGGCCCGCCAGTTCGAGGCTGAAACGCGCGGCGACCTTGGTGCCCGTGTCGCGACGGATTGCCGAGTCTGCGCCGCCCACCACGTAGTCGTTGATGCCGTCCTTGAACGGCCCCTGCGCCGGCTGCCCATCGAGCTTGGGGAAGTTGCTTTCGTTTTCGCAGAACAGCCACTCCAGGCCGTCCTCGCCCCAGGCGCTGAGATGGCGATCGGTCAGCTCATGATGCCGGGCCAGCACCCGTTCACCGTCCAGGCGCAACTGCGGCTTGGGCGCGTCAAAGGTCCAGCTCCAGTCATTACGCGCCCACAGTTGGGGCATCACCTGCACACGCGTCGGCTGGTCCGCGCGGTTGTGCACGGTGACGCGCATGAAAATATCGTCGGGCTGATGCTTGGCGTATTCAACCGTTACATCACAGTAGCGGTTGTCTTCGAATACGCCGGTGTCGAGCACTTCGTACTCGGCATCCTCAAGCCCACGGCGGGCGTTTTCGGCGATCAGGTCGGCGTAGGGAAACGCCGCATGCGGGTATTTGTAGAGCATGCGCATATAGGCATGGCTGGGCACGCCGTCGACAAAAAAGTACAGCTCCTTGACGTCTTCGCCGTGGTTGCCCTCGGCGTTGTTGAGGCCGAACAGGCGCTCCTTGATGATGCTGTCACGCTCGTTCCACAGCGCCAGGCCCAGGCACCAGCGTTGCGCCTTGTCGCTGAAACCCGCCAGGCCGTCCTCGCCCCAACGGTAGGCGCGGCTGCGGGCGTGTTCGTGGGGGAAGTAGGCCCAGGCATCGCCGTCGGCGCTGTAGTCTTCGCGCACCGTGCCCCATTGGCGTTCACTCAGGTACGGGCCCCACTCGCGCCAGCGCTCGGCGTCTTCGGCGGCCAGGCGCTGGCCTTCAAGGGTTGCAAGGATGTTGGTTGCGGGCGTGGCCGTCATTGGGTCCTCCATCACTGACACAGTGGGGGCAGTGTAAAACCCATCCGTGCGCGGATGCACATGAAGTCGTGTTCGCGCGCGCAAAAAAAGAGGCCGCTGACTAGGCGGCCTCCGTTTGTGGCGGCGCGAGCTTAGAAGATCGCGTAGGTGTAGTTGAAGATCAGGCGCGTCTGGTCCTGGTCCGCAGTGCCGGTGTTGTGACCTTTGTAAGTACCAGTACGGAAGGTGGTGCCGAAGCCTTTGAGCGGGCCTTGCTGCACCACGTAGTCCAGGCGGAAGTCGGTTTCGTTTTCTTTCTGATCCGAACCACCGGCCACTTTGGACTTGATGCCCGTGCCGTCCAGGTACGCCACGGAGGCTTTCAAACCTGGCACAAGGGCCTTGAAGTCGTAGGAGTACTGGCCAAAATTGACCTGCTCGCCCGCGCGGGAAAACTGGCCCACCACGGCGTCGGTGAACAGGTAGAAGTCGCTGCCGCCCGCGCCTTGTGCGTTTGGATCAGCGATGCTGCCCTGGTTGACCCAGACGAAGCCGCCGTCATCGCTCACACCGATGTGACCGAGCATCAGGCTGCTGCCGCCCAACTGGTAGGTGAACGCGGCGCTGTAGGTTTTGTTGTCCACTTCACCGGCGTGCTTGGCGTAGCCGCCGTTGTTGTTGAACTGGTAGCCGGCGTCACCGTTTTTGCCGTCGCTGGTGCTGTCGAAGTAACGCAGGTCAGTCTTGAACGATTGGTCATTGCCCAATGGCAGCACGTGAACCAGGCCGAAGTAGTTCTGTTTGTAGAAGTCCTGCAGGTCGGCGTAGTAGTACTGCAACGTCAGGTTTTTAGCGATGGCGTTGTCGGACGAGCCAAACGGCTTGTAGTCCACACCGCCGAACTTGAAGCTGTCGCTGTCGCGGGTACCGCCGGCAACGCTCAAGCCCGTGGCGTTGCTGGAAGCACGGCCTTCGGCACGGTTGAGCTCACCACCGGTGAAGGTCACGTTAGGGATGTCGTTGGAGGTCAGGATGCCGCCGTCGAAGGTCTGCGGCGCCACACGGCTGTCGTTGGAAACCAGAATAGGCAACACCGGGGCCAAACCGCCACCGACGTGCAACTCGGTCTGGGAAATACGGAATTTCACGTTACCCGCAGCGCGACTGAAACTGTCGGCGGGTTCAGTGCCGTTGTTTTTGGTCGGGAAGAAGCTGTTGCCGTTACCCGCCAGGCCCGGGCCTGCGGCGTGGCCGTCGCCACCGTCCAGACGCAAGGCGCCGAACGCCATCACGTCGAAACCGACGCCAAGGGTGCCTTGGGTGTAACCGGATTTGTAGTCAAAGCGCAGCAAGGTCGCGGCTTCGCGCAGATCGTTGTTGGTGCCCGAACGGTTGTCGGCGCTGTAGTACATGGTCCGCGAACTGACAGCCGCATGGCTGTCTTCAAGGAAACCGCTGTGCCCCGTGCCCGTGCCCAGAGAACCGAGCCCGAAGTCATCAGCGCACGCGTGTTGCGCGAGCAACGCTGCGGTGATGGATAACGCCAGTGTAGAAATTTTCATGTGTAACGGCCCCTAAACATTTTTTTATGTGCGTTGTGTGCAAACGGCGTTTTCATCCCTACAAACGTAACGATTGTTTCATGAGGACCGGGGCGCGCCTCGTGAAGAATTAGTTAGGAAAGTACCCGTGAAAATGAAATTTTCCTGGCGCCGATTTTTGTCATATTCATGTCATTTCATTCATTTGCAGAATGAAGTCCTGAGGATTCTTCGTTTGCCAGCCCCCTTAAAGCCCAACAGAATCCAGAGAAAGGCCGCACCCTCACCACCGTGTTCAGGAATTTTTCTATGCCAAGTGCCGCGTATGTCAGCCCCGACGAGATTCGCAAAGACTTTTCCAGGGCCATGTCCGACATGTACCGAGATGAAGTTCCGCTTTATGGCGCGCTGATGGAGCTGGTGGCCGAGACCAACACGCGGGTTTTGGACAGTGATTCCGGCCTGGCCAAACAACTGCAGCGCACCGGTGAAATGGAGCGCCTGGCCATGGAACGCCACGGCGCCATCCGCCTGGGCACCGCCCATGAGCTGGTCACCATCGGCCGTCTGTTTGCGGTGATGGGCATGCAGCCGGTGGGCTATTACGACCTCACACCCGCCGGTGTGCCGGTGCATTCCACCGCCTTTCGCGCTGTGCATGAACAGGCGCTGCAGGCCAGCCCGTTCCGCGTCTTTACGTCCTTGCTACGCCTGGAACTGATCGAAAACCTCGAGCTGCGCGCCTTCGCCGAAAGCGCCCTGGCCAAACGCTCGATTTTCACCCCTGGCGCCTTGGCGCTGATCGAGCAAGCCGAACGCGACGGTGGCCTCAACGCCGCGGATGCCCAAGCGTTTATCCGCGAGGCCCTGGAAACCTTTCGCTGGCACCACACCGCCACCGTGACCGGCGCCCAATACCAGCAATTGAGCGACCAGCATCGCCTGATCGCCGACGTGGTGGCGTTCAAAGGTCCGCACATCAATCACCTGACCCCACGTACTCTGGACATCGATCAGGTGCAGGCCGCGATGCCCGGCAAAGGCATCACGCCCAAAGCCGTGATCGAAGGCCCGCCACGTCGCCAGTGCCCGATCCTGCTGCGTCAGACCAGCTTCAAGGCGCTCGACGAGCCCATCGCGTTTACCGACGCAAAAGGCAGCCACAGCGCGCGCTTCGGCGAAATAGAACAACGGGGTGTGGCGTTGACGCCAAAGGGTCGCGCCCTGTACGACCAGTTGCTGAACGCGGCGCGCGACGAACTGGGCGCCTTCCCGAATGAGGGCAACGCTGCACGTTACGTCGAATTGATGGCGCAACACTTCCAGGCCTTCCCCGATAACCACGCGCAGATGCGTGAACAGGAACTGGCGTATTTCCGCTACTTCGTGACCGAGCAAGGCTTGGCGGCACGCGGCCAGGCCGGTCAGCCGCAAACGTTGGAGGCCTTGATGGCGGCCGGGCACGTGGCGGTGGAGCCTTTGGTGTATGAGGATTTTCTGCCGGTGAGTGCGGCGGGGATTTTCCAGTCGAACCTGGGCGATGCGGCGCAAAGTCACTACACAGCCCATTCGAACCAGGCTCAATTCGAGCAGGCGCTGGGCCGCCGGACGATTGATGAATTGAAGCTGTATGCCGAGACGCAGCAGCGCTCCATGGATGAATGCATCCAGGCGCTGCGTGCATGAAATAGGATGCCCGCCCGGCTCAGCAGCGCAATCCTTGCGCCGCAACAGTCCCCAGAGCCGGGTGGACGGCCGGCATCATAAGCAGTGAAACGCCGGCTGTCGCTCAGACAATTCTGAACAAATATGTCCGCGTCCTGTAGGACGTTTTATTGCAGCAAGTCCCTGATCTCGTCTTTAACCAACAGGCGTTTATCCTTCAGCTTCTTCAACGCCTCATCACTACCGGATGCCTTTTCGGCGCTCACCACCAGCTCATCGACGGTGTTGTACTTATCAAACAGCGCGTTCAAATGGGGATTTTTCGCCCGACGCCCGTCGACCTCTTCCTTGCTCAAACCCAAATCCTGATACAGGTCGTGTTTCACTGGCATGGAGTACCTCCGCAAGTTGATCAATGGCCTACGCCTTGAAACTAGCCCATTCCAAGGGGTCTTGTCATGTCTTGGGTCAAGGCGGTCCCGTTCGTCGTAATGCGCATGATGGGATCAAACCTTTGCCGTGCCCTGCCCTCCACTGTAGATCGCCACCCGAGGGAGAACGGTTTCATGACTCACGCTGCCACTGCTGTCGACACCCAATGCATCAACACCATTCGCACCCTGGCCATGGATGCCGTGCAAAAGGCCAACTCCGGCCACCCCGGCACGCCCATGGGCCTGGCACCGGTGGGCTACACGCTGTGGAGCCGCTTCCTGCGTTACCACCCCGAACATCCGGATTGGCCTAACCGCGACCGCTTTGTCTTGTCGGTGGGGCACGCCTCGATGCTGTTGTATTCGCTGCTGCACCTGGCCGGTGTGGTTGAGATTGATGCCCACGGCAAGCGCTCCGGCCAGCCGGCGATCAGCCTGGACGACATCAAGCAGTTCCGGCAGATGAGTTCCAAGACCCCCGGCCACCCCGAGTACCGCATGACCACCGGCGTGGAAACCACCACCGGCCCGCTGGGTCAGGGCTGCGCCAACAGCGTCGGGATGGCCATGGCCGAACGCTGGCTGGGCAAACGCTTTAACCGCGACGGCCAGGTGCTGTTCGACTACAACGTCTACACCCTGTGCGGTGATGGCGACATGATGGAAGGCATCAGCAGCGAAGCGGCGTCGATGGCCGGGCACTTAAAGCTCGATAACCTGTGCTGGATCTACGACAACAACACCATCAGCATCGAAGGCCACACCGAGCTGGCGTTCAGCGAAGACGTGATCAAGCGCTTCCAGGCCTATGGCTGGCACACCTTGCACGTCACCGATGCCAACGACCTGCAAGCCCTGAGCGCAGCGCTGGAAACCTTCCAGGCCAACACCGGCGCGCCAACCCTGATTGTGGTCGACAGCGTGATCGGCTACGGCTCACCGCACAAACACAACACCGCCGCCGCCCATGGCGAGCCATTGGGCGAGGAAGAAATCCGCCTGACCAAGGCGGCCTACGGCTGGCCGCAGGATTCCAGTTTCCTGGTGCCCGACGACACCCGCACGGTGCTGCGCGATGCGCTGCTGGAACGCAGCCAGCCGCTGTATGAAACCTGGCAGCAACACCTGGCGCAGCTGGAGCAGTACGAACCGGAACTGGCCGATGAATTGCGCCGCATGCGCGCCGGCGAAATGCCGGAGCATTGGCAGGACGAACTGCCCCACTTCGACACCGACGCCAAGGGCATCGCCAGCCGCGCCGCCGGCGGCGAAGTGCTGAATGCCTTCGCACAACAAATCCCCTGGCTGCTGGGCGGCTCGGCGGACTTGTCGCCATCGACCAAGACCAACCTCACCTTCGACGGCGCCGGGCGTTTCAGTGCCGATGACTACAGCGGGCGCAACCTGCACTTCGGCATCCGCGAGCACGCCATGGGCGCGATTGCCAATGGCATGGCGCTGTGCTACCTGCGGCCGTACACCTCGACCTTCCTGGTGTTCAGCGACTACATGAAACCGCCGATCCGCCTGGCGGCAATCATGGAATTGCCAGTGGTGTTCGTATTTACCCATGACTCGATTGGCGTGGGTGAAGACGGCCCGACGCACCAGCCCATCGAACACCTGACGCAACTGCGCGCCACACCGGGGTTGCTCACCTTGCGCCCCGGCGATGCCAACGAGACGTTGGAGCTGTGGAAGGTGGCCCTGGCACAAACCCATCGGCCGAGCTGCGTGGTGTTGTCGCGCCAGGCGTTGCCGACCTTGGATCGCACAAAGTATGCGGCGGCGTCTGGGGCGGCCAAAGGCGCTTATGTGTTGGCGGGTGCCGATAAGCCTGAGGTGCTGCTGTTGGCGACCGGCAGTGAAGTGAGCCTTGTGGTGGCGGCTTATGAGCAGTTGCAAGCTGAAGGCATTGCCGCTCAGGTGGTGTCGATGCCCAGTTGGGAATTGTTTGAGGACCAGGATCAGGCGTATCGCGACAGTGTCTTGCCGCCCGCGGTAAAAGCCCGTGTGGTAGTGGAACAGGCAGGCCCGCTGGGTTGGGACCGCTACGTTGGGCAGACTGGCGCCAAGGTGGTGATGAACAGTTTTGGCGCGTCGGCGCCGTTGGCCAAGTTGCAGGAGAAGTTTGGGTTTACGGTGGAGAATGTGGTGAAGCAGGCCAAGGAGCAGATTCGACTGACTGGGCGTTGAGGGGGCATATCCGTTATTTAGGTAACGGCGGCGTATGGTTCCGCTCTTACAGCGGGTCACTTTTGCAAGGACCGGAATGCCGGCCCAGTCAAAAGTAACCAAAAGGTCCTCGCCCCAACACTCGGTGCCTCGCTGTGGCTCGGCATGCCCGCAATCCGCCAGTGATTTGGGGGGGCGATTTCAGATCAAGATCAAAAGCGCAGATCAAAAGACCGCTGACTTCGTCATCGAAAAGAATGTAAGAGCCGGAGCAACAGCAACAGCAGAGCCATACTCGGTCAAAGGTGGGAGCTGGCTTGCCTGCGATGGCATCAACTCTGTGTGCCTGATATACCGAGGTGTCTGCATCGCAGGCAAGCCAGCTCCCACAGAAAAGCAGCTCTTCAGTGCATGCAAATCCGCAGTCGATCTCATATTCAAAACTGCATGCGCTCCCACATTTAGACCCCGCGGCATCAGGTAGATAGGCTTTTGCCTTGCACTTGATCTGGCTCTTGCTTCAACCACTCAGGTCGGCTTTCAGGCCGCCGTGCTGTAGATCTTGATCTTGATCTTGCTTTTGATCTGAGACGCCCCGTTAACCACGATGGCCGAACGCAGGCTTGAATCCGTGGGTAACCCGGCAGGACGCCGGGTTAGCCGCGCTGGGCCAAGGATGGCCCATCGCGGCGGCCCACGGATTCAAGCCTTCGTTCTGGCACACCGAGCCTAAGCGAGGTGCCGAGTGGTGGGGCACAGACCTTTTGGTTACTTTTGGCTGGGCCGGCATTCCGGGCGTTTGCCAAAAGTGACCCGCTGTAAGAGCGGAACCATAAGCCGCCGTTACCCGAATAACGGATATGTACACCGACAAACCGCCATCGCAGGCAAGCCAGCTCCCACAATTAATCGACGTTGAAACTTACACCAACTCCCGCGCCAGAAACGGTGCAGTACGGCTGGCTTTGCTCTTGGCGACCTTCTGCGGCGTACCATGAGCCACCACCTTCCCACCCAAATCCCCAGCCCCCGGCCCAATATCAATCACCCAATCCCCCTGGGCCACCACCCGCATCTCATGCTCCACCACAACCACCGTGTGCCCCGCGTCCACCAGATGATTAAGCTGACTCAGCAAACGGTCCACATCCCGAGGATGCAAACCCGTAGTCGGCTCATCCAACACATACAACGTCGCGCCCCGGGCATTACGTTGCAACTCGGTCGCCAACTTGATCCGCTGCGCCTCACCGCCGGACAGCTCAGTCGCCGGCTGCCCCAGACGCAGATACCCCAAACCGATATCCCGCAACACTTGCAACGAACGCAACACCCCAGGCTGCTCGGCAAACACCTCGACCGCCTGCTCCACGGTCAACCCCAGCACCTGGGCAATGCTCAAGCCTTGCCACTTGATCGCCAACGTCTCAGGGTTATAACGCGCCCCATGACACGTCGGACACGGCGCATACACGCTGGGCATAAACAGCAACTCGACACTGACAAACCCTTCCCCCTCGCAATGAGGGCAACGGCCCTTGGCGACGTTGAACGAGAACTGCCCGGCATCGAAATGACGCTTCCTGGCCGCCGGCGTTGCCGCAAACAATTTGCGCACGTTATCGAACAACCCGGTGTAAGTCGCCAGGTTAGAACGCGGCGTGCGGCCGATGGGCTTCTGGTCCACCTGCACCAAACGTCGAATCTGTTCCAAACCGCTGCTGATCCGCCCACCACTGCTTTGCGGGGCATCATCTTCAAGGCTCGGTTCTTCGTCGCTTTCCAGCACACGACCCAAGCCCGTGCCCACCAGTTCCAACAGCGCCTGGCTGACCAGACTGGACTTGCCCGAGCCGGAAATACCCGTCACCGCCGTAAAGCAACCCAGCGGGAAATCCACGCTTAGATCCTTGAGATTATTACGCGTCACGCCTTCAAGCTTCAGCCACCCCGACGGCTCACGTCGCGTCGTGCTGCAAACGCGCCGTTCGGCAAACAAATACTCGCGCGTCTGCGAGGCCTGCACATCCGCCAACCCGGCAGGCGGACCGCTGTACAGCACTTGCCCGCCGTGCTCACCGGCAGCCGGCCCCACATCGATCAGCCAGTCGGCCCGGCGCATGGTTTCCAGGTCATGTTCCACCACAAACAACGAATTGCCGGCCGCTTTCAAACGCTCAAGCGCAGTAAACAATGCTTCGCCATCCGCCGGGTGCAGGCCTGCCGAGGGCTCGTCCAGCACATAGATCACGCCGAACAGCTGCGAGCCCAACTGGGTGGCCAGGCGCAGGCGCTGCAATTCCCCGGATGACAATGTAGGCGTGCTGCGCTCCAGGGACAGATAGCCCAAGCCCAACTCGGTGACGGTGCTGACCCGCTCCAGCAAGTCCTGGGCGATACGCTGAGCGGCCAGGCGCTTTTCCACCGACAGCTTCATTTTGTCCTGCCCCGCCGCCACCGGGCGCAGCAGCTCGGCCAACTGCGCCAGCGACAGTTGCGACAGCTCGCCGATGTCCACCCCGGCAAACTTCACCGACAGCGCCGCCTTGTTCAGCCGCTTGCCCTCGCACGCCGGGCACGCACTGCCCTGCATGAACTGCGACACGCGCTTTTTCATCAGTGCGCTTTGGGTATGGCTGAAGGTGTGCAGGATATAGCGCCGCGCACCGCTGAACGTGCCCTGGTAGCTCGGCTCCAGCTTGCGTTTCAACGCGTCGCGGGTTTGCTGTGGGGTGAAGCCTGCGTACACCGGCACGGTCGGGGTTTCGTCGGTAAACAGAATCCAGTCGCGCTGCTTTTTCGGCAGGTCGCGCCACGGGATGTCCACGTCATAGCCCAGGGTCACAAGGATGTCGCGCAGGTTCTGCCCCTGCCACGCCAAGGGCCAGGACGCCACCGCACGCTGGCGAATGGTCAAGGACGGATCCGGCACCATCAGCGCCTCGGTCACCTCATACACGCGGCCCAAACCGTGGCAGTGCGGGCAGGCGCCCTGGGGCAGGTTCGGTGAAAAGTCCTCGGCGTACAGCATCGCCTGCCCCGGCGGATAACTGCCGGCACGCGAATACAGCATGCGGATCAGGCTCGACAAGGTGGTGACGCTGCCCACCGACGAGCGTGCACTCGGCGTGCCGCGCTGCTGTTGCAGGGCCACGGCCGGGGGCAAGCCTTCGATAGCGTCCACATCGGGTACGCCGACCTGGTCAATCAGGCGCCGCGCATAGGGCGCCACCGATTCGAAATAGCGGCGCTGAGCCTCGGCATACACCGTGGAAAACGCCAGGGATGATTTGCCCGAACCCGAAACGCCGGTAAATACCACCAGGGCATCCCGGGGGATATCCACATCGACGTTACGCAGGTTGTGTTCGCGGGCGCCGCGCACGCGTACAAAGCCTGGGCGCTGGGCGGTGATCGGGGGGATGTTGCGCTGTGACGTCATGGGCAACCTTGTCTGGCGGTGAGCACGCTGCGCACCCGTTGCGTGAGGGCTTCGGGGCTGTAGGGCTTGCTCAGCAGATGAATGTCGGAGCTCAGCAAATGATTGCTGGAAAGAATGTCGCGGGTGTGCCCGGAGGTGAACAGCACCGCCACCGGCGGGTGCTGCACGCGCGCCCAGTCGGCCAGGTCGGTGCTTTTGACCCGGCCGGGCATCACCACGTCGGTAAAGATCAGGTCCGGCTGCACGCCGTTTTTCAGGGTTTGCATGGCCCGGTCACCGTCTTCGGCGGTCAGTACCGTGTAGCCCGATTGCTGCAGCAACTCGACCACGGTCAGGCGCACGCCTTCGTTGTCCTCGACCACCAGGATGGTTTCCTGGCCGCCGCTGTGAGTCGCCTGCTCGGTGTCGACCTCACCACATTCGGGTTCCAGGCTGTGGGGGAAATACATCTGCACTACCGAGCCTTTGCCCTCCTCGCTCCACACCTCCACATGCCCGCCGCTTTGGCGCACAAACCCGAACACCATGCTCAGGCCCAGGCCGGTGCCGTGCCCTTCGCGCTTGGTGGTGAAGAACGGCTCGAACGCACGCTTGAGCACCTCCTGGGGCATGCCGACACCGGTGTCGGTCACTGCCAAACGCACGTATTCACCGGGCTTGATGCTTTTACCGATGCAATCGCCCGGGTTGAGGATGATATTTTCGCCGCTGATGCGAATCACGCCTTCGCCTTGCATGGCATCGCGGGCATTGATCGCCAGGTTGAGCAGCGCGTTTTCCAATTGGTTACGGTCGACATTGATGCACCAGGAGTCCTGGGGCAATTGGACGTCAATATGGATGGTTTCGCCCAGGGCGCGTTGAAGCAGCTCGCCCAAGCCTGCGTAGATGCGCTGCGGGTTGTACACCGCCGGTGACAACGGCTGACGACGCGCAAACGCCAACAGTTGCGAGGACAGCTTGGCGCCGCGCTCCACCGCCGCAATGGCCGCCGTGACCCGGCGCTGCACCTGGGGGTTGTCCGGCTCATGGCGGGCCAGCAGGTGCAGGTTGCCGGCGATCACTTGCAGCAGGTTATTGAAGTCATGGGCCACGCCGCCGGTCAGGCCGCCGATTGCCTCGAGCTTCTGGGATTGGCGCAACTGATCTTCGGCGGCGGAACGCGCTTGCACTTCGGCGGCGACGCGTTGCTCCAGGTTATGGGTGAGTTCCTGGCGCAGGCGCTCGGAATGCACATGCTCGGTGGTTTCCACCACAATCGCCAACACCCCGGCCGGCTGTTGGTTATCCCCGGCGACGGGGCTGTAATAGAGGTCCAGCCAGACGGTTTCCGGCTTGCCGTTACGCAACAACACCAGGTCTTTGTTGTTAAACGTCAAGGTACCGCCCGCCAGGCAGGTGTCGACCACGTGGCGATTGAACTCGGCCACCTCCGGCCAGCCCAGCTCCACCGGCGTGCCGAGCAAGTACGGATGCCGGCCGCCGGCAAACACCGAATAGCTGTCGTTGTAGATCATGTAGCCGGCCCGCCCCCACAGCATCACCATCGGCACGGGCGAGGCCAGCATCATCTGCACGTTGCAGGCCAGGCTGGCGCTCCAGGTGTCAATCGGGCCAAGATCCGTGGCGGACCAATCGAAAGCACGGATACGCTGGGCCATTTCACCGGACCAGCCTTCACAGCCGTAGGGGTTGGATAAAAATTGCATCGGTTGGCTCTGTGCAAAGAGAGGGTATTTGCAACGTTTTGGAGCGCGCCAGCGGCGGATGGTTTCACTTGTTATAAGTTAGGAGGTAATGGCGACAAAAACCACTGCCCTCAATGAAAATCCCGGCTGCGCACATGAATGCCTTCCAGCAGCGGCGTCAGGTCGGTAAGACGCCCGGCAATCAGGTGCCGCACCTCACCCACCGCCTCCCAGCGCCCGTCGACTTTGAGCAACCGCGAGCCGACCAGCGCCAGGCGCTGGCGTTCTGCCAGGTCGCGCCAGACCACCACATTGAGGTTGCCGAACTCATCTTCCAGCGTCACAAAGGTCACGCCGCTGGCGGTGCCAGGGCGCTGGCGCCCGGTCACCAGACCGGCGACGCTGACATTGCGCCCATGCTCCACCGCCATCAGCTCCAAAGAGCTGCGGCAGCGGCGTTTGCGCAACTCATCACGCAGCAACGCCAGCGGGTGCGGGCCGAGGGTGGTGCCAACCGTGGCGTAATCAGCCTGCAAGTCTTCGCCAACCGTCGGCGCCGGCAATTGCACCGCCGCTTCGTCGGGGCTCGGCAGGCCCGCGAACAACCCCAGCTGTTTATGCACGCCTGCCACTTCCCAGCGTGCCCGGTGCCGGTTGCCCGCCAACGCACGCAAGGCCCCGGCATCCGCCAGCAACGCCTGGGCCCGCGCATCCAGGCCAGCGCGGTCGTCCAGGTCGGCAATGTCGCTGAACACTCGACGCTGGCGCGCCGCCTCGATGCGCCGCCCATCCTCCTCACGAAACCCCGAGATCATGCGCAACCCCAGGCGAATCGCCGGTTGCTGGCCGTCGACAGGCTCCAGGCTGCAATCCCAGTCACTGGCCAGCACATCCACCGGGCGGATCTGCAAGCGGTGGCGCCGCGCATCCTGCAGGATCTGGTCCGGGCTGTAGAAACCCATGGGCCAGCTGTTGATCAAGGCACAGGCGAACGCCGCCGGTTCATGGCACTTGAGCCAGCAACTGGCGTAGGTCAGCAAGGCAAAACTGGCCGCATGGGACTCGGGGAAGCCATAGCTGCCAAAGCCTTTGATCTGCTCGAAAATCTGCGCGGCAAATTCCTCGCTGTAGCCGTTCTTGAGCATGCCGGTGCGCAGACGCTGCTGATGCGGTTCCAGGCCGCCGTGGCGTTTCCAGGCGGCCATGGAGCGGCGCAACTGGTCGGCTTCGCCTGGGCCATAGTCGGCGGCAACCATGGCGATCTGCATCACCTGTTCCTGGAACAGCGGCACGCCCAAGGTGCGTTTCAACACTGCCTCAAGTTCCGGTGACGGATAAGTGGTGGGCTCTTCGTTATTCCGGCGCCGCAGGTACGGATGCACCATACCGCCCTGGATCGGCCCAGGCCGCACAATCGCCACCTCAATCACCAGGTCGTAGAAGTTCTGCGGCTTGAGCCTGGGCAGCATCGACATCTGCGCCCGCGACTCGATCTGGAACACGCCGATGGTGTCGGCCTTGCTGATCATTGCGTAGGTTGCCGGGTCCTCCTTGGGGATCGTCGCCAACGCCAGATCGCGGTTGCGATGGCGGCGCAGCAAGTCGAAGCAACGGCGTATCGCGCTGAGCATGCCCAACGCGAGGATATCCACCTTGAGCAGGCCGACGGCGTCGAGGTCATCCTTGTCCCACTGGATAATGGTGCGCTCGGCCATGGCGGCATTTTCCACCGGCACCAGGGTGTCCAGCGGGTATTCGGAAATCACAAAACCGCCAGGGTGCTGGGACAAGTGCCGGGGAAAGCCGATCAGTTGTTGAGTCAATGTCAGCACACGCCGCAGGATCGGGCTTTGCGGGTCGAAGCCGCCTTCGCGCAGGCGTTCCAGCGGCGGCGCATCTTCACTCCAACGCCCGCAACAGTCGGCCAGCGCGTTGATCTGGTCCGGCGGCAAACCGAGGGCCTTGGCCACGTCGCGCACCGCGCCGGACGCGTGATAACTGCTGACCACCGCCGTCAACGCCGCGCGGGTGCGGCCGTAGCGTTGGAACACGTACTGCAGCACTTCCTCGCGGCGTTCATGTTCGAAGTCCACGTCGATATCCGGCGGTTCATTGCGCTCCTTGGACAGGAAGCGTTCGAACAGCATATCCGTCAGGCTTGGGTCGATTTCGGTGATGCCCAAGGCAAAACACACCGCCGAGTTGGCGGCCGAGCCGCGGCCCTGACACAGGATCGAACGGCTGCGGGCGAAGCGCACGATGTCGTGCACCGTCAGGAAGTAGCTTTCGTAACCGAGGTCGCTGATCAACTGCAATTCCTTGTTGATCTGCTGCAAGGTCTTGGCGTCAACACCGTGTGGCCAGCGCTGGGCAATGCCTTCCTCGGTCACGGTGCGCAGCCAGGATTGGGCATCATGGCCGGCGGGCACCAGTTCGCGTGGGTAGTGGTAGCGCAACTGGCTGAGATCAAAGGTGCAACGTTTCGCGATGGCCAGGGTTTCATCACGCAGCGCTTGCGGGTACAACGCTGCCAGCGCGTCGAGGCTGCGTAAATGCCGCTCGCCATTGGGGTGCAGGCGCGTGCCGGCTTCGGCCACCGGCACGTGATGACGGATCGCGGTCATGGTGTCTTGCAAGGCCCGGCGCCCGCGCGCATGCATGTGTACATCGCCGCAGGCCACCGCCGGGATCTGCAGGCTGGCGGCCAGGGCCAGGCGCTGCTGCAAATGGCGCGCATCGTCCTGGCCGCAGTGCAGGTGCACCGCCAGCCACAGGCGTTCGGCGAAGGTGTGTTGCAGCCATTGGAGGGTGGCCTGGGTGTCGTTGTCTTCGGCCACCCACAGCGCCAGCAGGCCGGGCATCGGTTGTTCGAAGTCGGCGTGCAGCAGGCGGTAACGGCCTTTTTCGGCGCGGCGGCGAGCCAGGGTGATCAGGCGGCACAGGTGTTGATAGCCGCTGAGATCTTCGACCAGCAACACCAGTTTCGGGCCGTTTTCGATGCGCACTTCGCTGCCGATAATCAGCGGCAAATCCACCGCCTTCGCCGCCTGCCAGGCTCGCACGATGCCCGCCAAGGTGCATTCGTCGGTGATCGCCAGGGCGCTGTAGCCTTGGCGCTTGGCACGTTCGAACAGCTCCAGCGCACTAGACGCGCCGCGCTGGAAACTGAAATTGGACAGGCAATGCAGCTCGGCATAGCTCATGCGAACCAGCCTTGCAGCCACAGCCCGTCGTTCTGCCCCACACAGCGATAGGCCCAGCCTTGCTGGCCGGCACGGGTGCGGATCAGGTAATAGTCGCGGCGGATATCGGCGCCGTCCCACCAGCCGGATTCGATGCGTTCCGGGCCCATCAGGATCTGCACGCCCTGCTCGGCCAGCAAGGTCGGTTCAGTCAGCAACCAGCCGGGGCGCTGCACTTTGTGCAAGGTCGGGCACGCACGGCTGTCGGCGCTCGCCTGCCAGGCACATTCGGGGCGGTGGTCGGCGTGAAAGCGCAGGCTTTGTACGGCCTCATCGCCAAGCCGTGCGCGCAAGCGTTCGCGCAGTTGCTCCCAAGGCAAGGTTTGTTGCGGGCGATCGTCGAACAGGTCCTGGCGTTGCGGCACAAACACCGGCAGGTCCTGGGCCACCAGGCGGAACCCGCGCACCGGAGAGGTGACTTGCACCTGTTCCAGGCGGCCACGGGCCAGTTCGAACAGCATCGACGGTTCGCGCTCGGCACTGAGCAGGCCGACCTTGATCACACTGTCGGGCGCCTGGGCGTGTTCCAGGTGCAAGTCAAAGCGCTGCACGCCACTGTCGCGCCCGCAGAGGAAGGCGGACAAGTCACCGGTCAGGCGCCGTAACGGGAACAGCAGCGCCTGGTGTGACTGCACGTCGAAATTCAGCTCGATGCGCACGTCGAACTGATCCGGCGGCTGGTAAAACGCCAGGGCCAGTGGGCGCTGCCCGCTCAGGGCATCCAGGTGCTTGAGCAAGCCGGCGTCAAAGCGTCGCGCCAGGGTGTGCCGAGGCAACGCCTGCACCTGGGCCAAGGTACGCAAGCCCATACGCGACAAGGCCGTGGCCGCCTGCGGGTCAAGACCGGCGCGGTCGATAGGCAGTGGCGCCAGAGCCTGCTGCAAGGCGTCCTCGCCGATCGCCAAACCATCATAAATATTCGCCAGCACCCGCGCCGCCGCCGGGTTCGGCGCGGCGACGATACGGTGGCGAAAGCCCAATTCGGTCAACTCCTGGCGCAAGCGCGCCTCAAACTGCGGCCACGGCCCGAACAGGCCCAGGCTCGACTCGATCTCGAACAGCAACGCACGCGGGTAATACACGCTGACCTGGGAGCTGAAACGGTAGGCCCAGGCGGCGAGGAACTGCTGCCAGCGCTCGATTTCGGCGGGGTCGTATTCGGCGCTGGCAAAGGTTTTGGCCAGGGCATGCGCGGCCGTCAGCGATTGACCTGATCGCAGGCCCAAGGCGCGGGCGGCGGCATTGACGGTTTGCAGCACGCGGCGCTGCGGTGTGCCGGCCAGCAGTACCAACGGTTGATCCGGCTCAGGGTGCACACGCTGCACCCCGTCCAGCGCCAATTGCGGGAAGACAATACACACCCAGCGCATGGCAACCTCAGTGCCCCGCCAGTGCTATCGGCGCCGGGTGGGCCAAGCCGCCCCGGCACTTGAGCACCCGCACTTGCGCAGGTTTTGCCTCGACGGCCAGGCGCAAGGCGGCGGGCGATGAATTGACCGCCTCGCTCAAAGCGCGCCAGGCAAACGCCAGGGTTTGCCCGGTCTCGGCCGCCACCTGCAAGCGCCGCAAGGCGCGGTCGTCGGCCTTGCGCGGCCAGCACAGCACCGCGCCGCAACTGCCCGAACGCAGGCACTGCTCCACCGCCCACAACACGTCGCGCGCCTCGGCCTGGATCACCGAAAGCTGGCGCAAATCCACCCCGGCGTTCTGCCAGGCGTGGGGGTACGGCGTGTAGGGCGGCGCCACCAGCACAATCCGCTCGCCCGCCGTTGATAAGCGGGCCAGGGTTGGCAACACCAATTGCAGCTCGCCAACGCCCTCCTTCGCCATCAGGATTTCACTCAGCGCCGACTCCGGCCAACCGCCCGTGGGCAACACCGCGTCCAGCGCCGCCAGCCCAGTGGGGTGCACGCTGGCCGGTGGCACGGCGGGCCGGCCTTTCCAGACGCGGCCGCCATTGAACAGCGTATCCAGAGCAACGACGGCGCCCATCAACCTTGCCTCACCAGGCCGCAGAACACCCCTTCGATGGCCAGGTCCTGATCCGGCCCGACCACAATCGGTTGATACGCGGGGTTGCGCGGCAGCAGGCGCACCTGCTCGCCGTGGCGCTCAAAGCGTTTAATGGTGACTTCGCCGTCCAGGCGCGCCACCACAATCTGCCCGTTCAAGGCTTCGGCGCTGCGGCGCACGCCCACCAGGTCGCCGTCGAGGATGCCGTCTTCGATCATCGAATCGCCCTGCACACGCAGCAGGTAATCCGGGGTTTTGGCGAAAGTGGCGGGGTCGAGTTGCAGACGATTGTGCACTTCGGCATCGGCGCCGATGGGCAGGCCGGCGGCGACACGGCCGAGTACGGGCACGTCCAGCCATTCGGGACGCGCCGGTTGGTTGAGCAGGCGGATGCCACGGGCCTGGTTGGGGTTGACCTCGATGAAGCCGGCTTCGGTCAGGGCCACCACGTGTTTGCGAGCGACGCTGCGCGAGGCAAAGCCGAACGCCTCGGCGATCTCGGCGAGGCTTGGGGGCTGGCCTTGTTGCGCGATACGGTCGCGGATGAAGGTCAGGATGGCGGTGCGACGGGGGGTCAGGGTTGTCATGGAGTACATTTGTACTCTTGTGGGAAATTTCTGACAATAGCCGGTAGTCGGGATTGGGGGGGGGTTGGGTGCATATCCATTATTTGGGTAACGGCGGCTTATGGTTCCGCTCTTACAGCGGCTCACTTTTTGAGGGACCAAAAAGTAAGCAAAAAGTCCTCGCCCCAACACTCGGTGCCTCGCTGTGGCTCGGCATGCCCGCAATCCGCCAGTGATTTGGGGGGCCGCCGCGATGGGCCATCCTTGGCCCAGCGCGGCTAAACCGGCATCCCTGCCGGTTTACCCCCCAAATCCCTGTCAGATTCCGGCCATCGTGTTTAACGGGGCGATTTCAGATCAAGATCAAAAGCGCAGATCAAAAGACCGCTGACTTCGTCATCGAAAAGGATGTAAGAGCCAGAGCAACAGCAACAGCAACAGCAACAGCAACAGCAACAGCAACAGCAACAGCAACAGCAACAGCAACAGCAAAGCCATACTCGGTCTAATGTGGGAGCTGGCTTGCCTGCAATGGCATCAACTCGGTGTGTCTGATGTACCGAGGTGTCTGCATCGCAGGCAAGCCAGCTCCCACAGAAAAGCAGCTCTTCAGTGTATGCAAATCCGCTTTTCGCTTTTGATCCAACCACTCAGGTCGGCTTTCAGGCCGCCGTGCTCTGCTTTTGATCTTGCTTTTGATCTGAGGCGCCCCGTTAACCACGATGGCCGAACGCAGGCTTGAATCCGTGGGTAACCCGGCAGGACGCCGGGTTAGCCGCGCTGGGCCAAGGATGGCCCATCGCGGCGGCCCACGGATTCAAGCCGGAGTGAGGGCACACCGAGCATTAGCGAGGTGCCGAGTGGTGGGGCGAAGACCTTTTGGTTACTTTTGGGGCGTTTGCCAAAAGTGACCCGCTGTAAGAGCGGAACCATAGGCCGCCGTGACCGCAGCAACGGATATGTACTCAATCAACCCACTCACTCACCAGCCATCTTTAAGCATCCGCAATTCCAGATGCTGCAACAGCATAATGGTCTTGCCATCGACAATCTCCCCACTCTGCACCATCGCCAGCGCCTGCTCAAACCCCAACTCCAGCACTTCGATATCCTCACCCTCCTCCTCCAGCCCGCCCCCCGTACCAATCTGATCCGCCTGCGTATACTCACCGATAAAAAAGTGAATCCGCTCAGTCACCGAACCTGGACTCATAAACGCCGCATAGATTTTTTCCACATGACCGACGCGATACCCGGTCTCTTCCTCAGCCTCCAGGCGAATACGTTCTTCAGGACTGGCATTGTCCAGCAACCCGGCAGCCGTTTCGATCAAGTAGCCGGGGTAATCGTTGACAAACGTAGGCATGCGAAACTGCCGGATCAACAGCACCGTGCGCTGACCACGGTTGTACAACAGGATGGTCGCGCCATTGCCCCGGTCATACACCTCACGAGTCTGGGCCTGCCAGCTGCCATCCTGGCGACGCAGGTCGAAGCTGTACTTTTTCAAGTTGTACCAGCTGTCTGAAAGGGTTTCTTCAGCGGTGATGCGAATAGGGCTGTTGTCCATGGTCGGGCCTTTGCTCATAGAAGCCGGGAGCATGTCGCGCCAGCAATACCAGCGTCAAGCGGCCTGCTTACGGATACAATCGCCACCCAAGAAGGATCGCCAGGTTCACGCCAATGATGCTGCACATCCCGACGCTATTGATGGTAGCCATGTTCGTGTTCGGCCTCATGGGCCTGCTCACGGTACATGCCTGGAGTCGTGGCCGCGAACCGACCCTGGGCTATCTGGGCAGCATGCTGCTGCTCGCCGCCCTGGGCACCGGGCTGATTGTGGTGCGCGGCGTGGGCATGGACTTTGTCGCGCTGGTCATCGGCAACGTGGTGCTGCTGCTCAGCGCCGCCATGAACTGGACCGCCATGCGCACCTTCGTGCAACAAAAACCCAATGTACCGGGCATCCTCGCCGGCGCCGTCCTGTGGTTGGTGATGTGTTTGGTGCCGCCGTTCTATGGCTCGCTGTCGGCGCGCGTCACCCTGTATTCACTATTGGCTGCCGGCTACGGAGTGCTGTCGGCGCTGGAGCTGTGGCGCAAGCGCAAAAGCCTGGAAGTGGCCTACGTGCCGGCCCTGGTGCTGACGTTGTGGCACACCGGTTTTTATGGCGTGCGCGCTTTTACCGACCCTGGCCTGCCGATCAACAGCGAACGGGCCTCGGAGAGTGAAAGCACGCCGTTTTTTGCATTCATGCTGTTTGAGTCGATGCTGTACGCCATCGGTATCGCCTACGTCACCTTGGCGATGGTCAAGGAGCGCGCCGAGTTGCGCTTCAAGGCCGCCGCCTTCAGTGACGCGCTGACCGGCATCGGCAACCGCCGCGCCTTTATGCTCAAGGGTGAACACCTGCTGCACCGCCATCAATGCGCGGCCCTGTTGCTTTGCGACCTGGACCACTTCAAACGCCTGAACGACAGCTTCGGCCATCCCATGGGCGACCAGGCGTTGATTGCCTTCAGCCAGGTGCTGCAGGACGCGTTACGCAACGAGGATGTGTTCGCACGCATTGGCGGCGAAGAGTTCGCCTGCCTGTTGGCAGGCAGCGATGAAACCGATGCGTTGGCAGTGGCCGAGCGAATCCGCCTGGCATTTGCGCGGTTGGAATTGCTGGCGCCGGGCTTTCTGAGCGTGAGTATCGGCATCGTCACCACCCAGGCAGCGGGCAGTGACTTATCGCATTTATTGTCCCAGGCCGACCAGGCGCTGTACCTGGCCAAGGCGCAGGGGCGTAATCGGGTTCAACTGGTCACGCCGGCCTGAGCCAGCGGCTGCTTGATGCGCGACCACGCGGCGGCGACTTCTTGCGCATTGGCCGCCTTGATGCGTGCGAGATTGCGCGGGTACTCCACGCCTGGGTTTTCGGTGAAGCGCGCGGCGGTGAATTGACCATTGCTGGCGCGCAGGATGTAGCCCGTGTCCTGACACTGCCCAGAGGCCAGGAACACTACGCCCGGCGTCACCCACTCTGGCTTGAGTTCATCCGGTTCGTCGGTCACGCCCCACATGCGCGTCTTGGCCACCGGCGAGATCGCGTTGACGTTGATGCCGGCCTCGGCGCCTTCATGGCTCAGTGCATTCATGATGCCCAATTGCGCCATCTTGCCGGCGCTGTAAGCCACCAGCCCGGTTTGCTCGTACTCCACGTACATGGCGCGGTCGGAGGTGGTCAGGATAATGCGCGGCGCCGCTGAGCGCAGCAGGTGCGGCCAGGCGTGCTTGCACAGCCAGAGCGGCGCGTAAAGGTTGATGTCCATGGTGCGCTGGAGGAACGCGGCGTCGAGGTCGGCGATGTTCTGGTAACCGACCCAACCGGCGTTATGGATCAGGATATCGAGCTGGCCGTAAGCCTCGATGGTGAAGCTGATCAGTTGTCGGCAACCCTCGTCCGTAGACAGGTCGCCGCCATGCCCGAGCACCGCCAGCCCTTCGGCCTGCAAGGCTGCGGCCGCCGCGTGCACCACCGATGCATCAGTGCCGACGCCTACCTTGTTGGCGCCGATATCGCTGATCACCACCCGCGCGCCACCTTGGGCCAGCGCCCGTGCATAACTGAGGCCCAGCCCGCGCGCGCCGCCGGTGATGATTGCCGTTTTGCCGGTGAAATCCATGTCTGTGCTCTCCTGTTCGGCCGCCCACCCTAACAACCCGAGCAGAGGTTGTTCAAGGCAGCAACACTTTGCAAGCAATCCCCCTCTACGGCCGTCGAATTAATGCCTGCCGGCCCACGCCATCTGGTAAAACGCCTGCTTCGCCTTTGTCCTGGAACCTTCATGTCCTCTCGTTTTCTGTCCCGCCTGGGCCTGCGCTGGGTTCCCCTGCTGTGCATGGCCATCCTGATTGTCGGCCTGCCGGTGGGCTGCGCCGTGCTGCAACACAAGGAGCGTGAGCTGGTGTTTCGCATCGAGCCGGGCACCGCCGGCTGGTACACCGGCCTGCCCAAGGCGGTGCAGGAATTCGATATCAAGCCGGCCAGTTTCAAATCGGGGCAGAATCTGCACGGCTGGTGGTACCCGGCCGGCCACAAGGATGCGCCGGCGATCCTCTACCTGCACGGCGTGCGCTGGAACCTTACCGGGCAGTTGTTTCGCATTGAACAGCTGCACGCGCTGGGCTTCTCGGTGCTGGCCATCGACTATCGCGGGTTTGGCCAGAGCCACGGTGATTTGCCGTCGGAAACCAGTGTGTATGAGGACGCGCGCATTGCCTGGGAACGTTTCCAGATATTGCAGCCCGACCCCGGCAAACGCCTGATCTACGGGCATTCGCTGGGCGGCGCCGTGGCTATCGATCTCGCCGCTGAGCTGAGCAAACAAACGCCTGTGCCGGTGCGCGGGCTGGTGATCGAGTCCACCTTTACTTCCCTGGGGGATGCGGCCACCGCCGTGGCCAATACCTCATTGCCGGTGCGTTGGCTGCTGTCGCAGAAATTCGATTCCATCGACAAGATTGCCGACGTGCACATGCCGCTGCTGGTGGTGCACGGCCTGGCCGACCAGTACGTGCCACCGCGTTTCAGCCAGCAGTTGTTTGAAGCCGCCCAGGAGCCCAAGCGGTTGCTGCTCGTACCCGGCGCCACCCACAACAACAGCATGAGCCTGGCGGGTCGCAGTTATGGCCAGGCCCTGGAAAAACTCATGCAGGCGAAGATGCCAGCAACGACGCCAGCAACCATCGCCACGCACTCCACAGGTCGCGACGGCGAGTCGTAATAGCAGTTTTCGGCACTGGGTTCGCGCTTGGCTGTCAAGCGCCAACCCTGCCCATACTGGTCCAAAATAGAATCTGATCAAATATTAACCGAAGGTTAAATCGCCAACCCTGCCGGGCCTTCGCAAAGTTATCCACAGAGATACCCACGGTTTTCGTGGACAACTCTTTTTACTTTTTTACGATTTTTTTGCTCAGCAAACCCCTGTGGGAAAGCTACCCGGCAGCAAAATCTCGCGATTCACATCGCGTATATCGTTATAGCCACACAGTGCCATCGACACATCCAGCTCGCGGGCGATGATGTCAAGCGCCTTGGTCACACCGACTTCACCCAACGCGCCCAAACCATACAAATGCGCCCGGCCGATCATGGTGCCTTTGGCCCCCAATGCGATGGCCTTGAGCACGTCCTGGCCGGAGCGAATGCCGCCATCGAGCCACACTTCAATCTGCTCGCCCACAGCCTCTGCAATCGCCGCCAATTGGCTGATGCTCGACGGTGCGCCATCGAGCTGGCGCCCACCGTGGTTGCTCACCACCAGCGCATCCGCACCGCAATTGGCGGCCAGCCGCGCGTCTTCCACATCCAGGATGCCCTTGATAATCAGCTTGCCGCCCCAGCATTGCTTGATCCATTCCACATCGTCCCAGCTCAGGCGCGGGTCGAATTGCTGGCCGATCCAGGATGACAGCGAAGTGATATCGGCCACGCCTTTGACATGCCCGACGATATTGCCGAAGCCATGGCGCTTGGTGCCGAGCATGCCCGCCACCCAACGCGGCTTGGTCAGCATATTGAGGATATTCGGCACAGTCAGCTTGGGCGGCGCCGACAAGCCGTTGATCAAGTCTTTGTGGCGTTGGCCGAGGATCTGCAAATCCAGAGTCAGCACCAACGCGTCCACACCGGCAGCCTTGGCGCGCTCGATCAACTGCTGCATAAACACGCGATCACGCATCACATACAACTGGAACCAGAACGGTTGGCCAACGTGGGCGGCGATGTCTTCCAGCGAACAAATGCTCATGGTCGACAAGGTATAACGCACGCCAAAAGCGGCAGCCGCGCGGGCAGTGAGGATCTCGCCATCGGCATGCTGCATGCCCGCCAGCCCAGTGGGCGCCAAAGCCACGGGCATGGCCATGTCCTGGCCGATCATGCTGGCGCGGATTGAACGCTCATCGATATTGCGCGCCACCCGCTGACGAAATTGGATGCGGGCAAAATCGCTTTCATTTGCCCGGTAAGTGCTTTCAGTCCAGGAGCCGGAGTCGGCGTAATCGTAGAACATCCGTGGGACACGTTTTTGCGCGAGCCTGCGTAAATCTTCGATGGTTGTGATCAACGGCATCTAGGTCACCTCTCCCTGAACTGAGCCTGGAGAGTAACCGCCCATCGGCTTGGTAACCAGCCATTGCGTTTGCGTGGACGGGTGATTAATCTTGCACAAACACGCAAAAAGACGCACAAACATGCATAACACACATCAAGCTATCGACCTGCCTTCATTGCGCAAACAGAAGATTTTGCTGCTGCTGGAGCGCGACGGCAAAGTCACTGCGTCAGAATTGGTCGAGCACTTCGCCGTGTCCCAGGACACCATCCGCCGCGACCTCGGCGAACTCGCCGCCGCCGGGCTGCTGCAACGCGTACACGGCGGCGCCCTGCCCCGGCCCAAAGACACCGGCAAGGATTTTTTCACCCGCGTCGGCGAGACCAACGAAGCCAAGCGCCACCTCGCGCAACTCGCGGCGGACCGCGTAGAAGACGGCCAGATTGTGCTGTTCGATTCGGGCTCAACCACGCTGCGTATTGCCCAGTCATTGCCGCACGCCATTCGCCTGACGGTGGTCACGCCGTCACCGATGATTGCCATCGCCTTGGCGGACCACCCAAATGTCAAAGTGATTTTGGCCGGTGGCCAGATCAACCCGGCGACCCTCTCCACCAGCGGCCACGAAGCTGTACGCCTGATTCAGAGCATCCAGGCAGACCTGTTGTTTACCGGTGTCTGTGCATTGCACCCGCAAGTGGGCATCACTTCGCTGCACTTCGATGAAGTAACGGTCAAACAAGCCCTGCTCGACAGCGCCTCCCACGTGGTGGCCGTGACCATGGCCGACAAGCTCGGCGCGGTAGAACCCTTTGTGGTGGCGCCGTGCAGCCGTATTCATACGCTGATCACCGAGTGGCATGTGCCGAGTGTCGAGGCGTATGAGCAACTAGGCCTGGAAGTGCTGCGGGTAGAGGTCGAGTAGCAACAAGCCATCGGTCACGGCGTGATTGAATCAGCAGGCAGCCCAGTTGCTCCCCCAAGTTCAAGCAGTGTTCAAGGAACTCATCCAGTACCGTCTCGCAGTGCTGCAAGCGCAGTTCATGGGTGATGCCCTGGGCGCCTTGACCGAAAACCGAACGCCCGCAAAGTCCGGCCAGTGTGCGCGCGGCAGACTCCAGCCGGCACAGCGCACGAATAGCGGTGCCATCAAAACAGAACCTTGGCCGCGTCACGCATGAAAATCTCGATGGTTTTTGGCCCCACGCCGTCGAATTCGGCCAGGCGTTTTTCGAAGGCCTCACGGTTTTCGCTGGCGCTGCGCATGTGGCTGATCTTGCCCGCGTACTCGGCATTCAACTTGGCGCTGAGGTCCAGCAGACGCTGCGCTGTGCTTTCGTCGTAACGCACGTAATGGGCACGCCCGAGCATCGAAACCAGCTCACGCGACGTGCAATGTTGCAACTTGCGTGCAGTGTCGCGGCCCTCTTGCTCCACGATCACCTTGTAAGCCTGCGCCGCGATGGGCGCCTGAATACGCTTGCCCATCAGGAAGCTGGCGATAAACCACTTGAACAGGCTGGCATCATCGTCGGGCGCAAGCTCAATGCCCAGTTCAGACGCCGTGATCGAACGGGCCATGCTCAGTGGCCCAGCTTGCGCTCGGCCTTGGCAGCCTGCTCGTTGATGGCGTCAGTCTGGCGTTCGGTGTCCTTGATCGACGTGGGCGTCAACACTTTGTCCACGGCTTTGGTCTTCGGGTTGGGCTGTTCCAGCGTCTGCCCCTTGGCAGGTTGTTGACGGCCTTTCTGGGCATCTTCAGAGCTGATGGGTTCCGGGGTTTTGTCGACAGTCTTGGGATCGGTCATGGTGAGTCTCCAGGCAATAGAAGGCCCGCAAAAAGCAGCAGGCGTCTATGCAGCAGAGGCCAGCGATTTTCGATAGTTCAGGATTTTTGCAGGTCGGCCCTCCTCGAAAACCACCCAAGAAAAAAGTCCAAATTAATTTAAACCTTTGCCGCCCACGCTCGATCCACTCTCCCACACCGCATGATTAATCCATCCAGCAGGAGAGACTCGACCATGAGCTCACAACTCAACGGCAAGAACATCCTCATCATCACCTCCAACACCGGCATCGAGCGCGACGAGCTGCTCAAGCCTCTGCAAACATTGCGTGGCTATGGTGCGACGGTGACGCATGGCTCCAGCAAAGGCGGCACCGTGCAGACGTTCGTCGGCGACACCGAGAAGGACCAGACCGTGGAATCCGAGGTCAAGCTGTCGCAGGTGCTGAGCAGTGACTTCGACGCGCTGGTGATTCCCGGTGGCACCGTGAATGCCGACACCCTGCGTCAGGACGCGGCCGCATTGAAGCTGATCAACGACTTCGTCAAAGCCGGCAAAACCGTCGCCGCCATCTGCCACGGGCCATGGGCGCTGATCGATGCCGGCGTGATCGAAGGCAAGACGCTCACCGCATACAAGAGCGTGCGCATCGACCTTGAAAACGCCGGCGCTGCAGGCGTGGTAGATGCCCAGGTCAAGGAGTGCAAGGCCAATGGCTGGACCTTGATCACCTCGCGCACACCGGATGACCTGCCGGCATTCAACGAAGCGATTGCCAAGGCGGTCGCGGGATAACGGGCAGGCTTGAACGCAAACAGGCGCCCGGGGGCGCCTGTTTGCTGTGTGGCTTGTGTTCAGTGTTTACGGTGCTATTTATGGTGCTGGTTATTTACGGTGCTATTTATTTACGGTGCTGGGCCATCTCACGTTTTGGCCCGAACATGGCCCAGGCAATCAGCCCGAACAACGGCACAAAAATCAGAATGATCAACCACAACCCCTTGGTCTCCCAGCCGCCGGTGCTGCGCAACACGATGTTGATCGCCCACAATTCCAACGCCAGCAAAATCACCGCCAGCACGATCCAGATATAGTCTATTTGCATGCATCACCTCCTGAGGTCGTATGCATTAGGTCAAGTGATCGGCGTGAGGGTTCATTAAAAATGTCGGTTCATGGCCTTTCGTCGTGGCGGCGAAAAAAATCAAAACTTTGCCGGATCCCCTGCACTCCCAATTAATGCCTCCCTTCGGATTCAGAGCAAGGGCAGCTTTTGACAGGTGAAGCATGGAAAAGGATTCTCGTCATGAAGACCGGTATTTCCTGCAAGATCGTGTTAGTGATTTGCCTGACCGGGTGCTTGGCAACCCCCGCCTACGCAGCCTTCGGTGATGCCGTACCCGGTTCGGCCCTGCCTCCGGGCACATACCCCAGCAGCCCGTCGGACAGCAACAAAAAAGCTGAAACGCCGCAGAAGGAAAAGACCTCCTCCAGCGGCACGTCAACTCAGCAGCAAGGCGGGAAGAAAACCCAGAAAAAAGCCCCCAAAAAAGGCCGTTGACCTAGCGCCATAACCGGCGGGCGCCTCCCGTCATGCGTCGCAACACCTGCGGATTGCCGCGCAGAGAATGCACGATCACCATGCCGATATGACCGACGATCAACACCAGCATTGTCCAGCCCAGCAAGCTATGAAAATTGCGCCCCAGGTCAATCATCCACTGGATTTTATCGCCCTCGAAACCCGCCATTATCGGCAGGCCAAACGCCGAAAACTCACGACCGGAGCCGTACTGGCGTACCAGCCCGATAACAGGGATAAGGAACATCAGCGCATACAGCACAGCATGCCCGACAGCAGCCGCACGGTTGAAACTCGGCGGGCGGTTGTGCCGGTTCAGCAGGTTCCAGCCGGCTCGCAGTATCAGCAGCACCAGCAAAAGCAGGCCCGCCGACTTGTGATACGGCCATAGCCACTTGTCCAGCGCAGAATCGGAGGACAGGAAGTGGACAACCGCCGAGCAATAACTCCAGGCAAACACAATTGCCATCAACCAATGCAAGGCCCGACTGACCGGGTCGTAGCGGTCGCTCGCGCAGAAGGAATGGGGCATCTCATCAGAAGTTTTCGTCATCTCAGCCTCTTATTAGTCTGTGCATTACAAAGACCGTGAAGATGGCATTCCCGGCAAAAAAATAGAATTGATGAGGATGCCCGCACGGAACATCAGGCCGTTTCCTACGAGATAATGGGACGCTCTTGTAGGCGGCGCGGTCAGCCCGTAAGAAAGAGCGAGGGCTGCTGCGCAGCCCAACGCAGGGCAAGCCTGTTCGCCACAGTGACGGTGATCGTTCTGGAGCCACAGTGTCACCCAATGGGTTCACCAGAACCTCAAGGCACCGGCAACCAGCCGCGGAAACCGTTTTTAGCCAGCGGGCACCAGGCAAAGTCGCCTGCCGGGTCCGGCAGTATCTGATGCTCAACGCCCGCCAAGGCGCTGCCCTTCCAGTCGAACACCCTTGCGTCTCGCCAGGCCAGGACCACGCCCTGGGCCTGGCTTTCATCGGCATTGATCCAGCGTGCTGCCGCGGCCGCCATAAAGGCTTCGATCGGCTCCTCATCGATGCGCGTCCGATACGAGGACGCCAACAGCCAGCGGCACACATTCAGGTGATAGGTCCAATCCTGGGCGACCTGGTTGCGATAGGCCCAGGTCATAAAGCTGCGGAACAAGTTCAAGCCCTCCGGCGGGTCGAGCTTGAGCAGCGCCGGGCAGATATCGAACAAGGTGTGCCAATACGGCAACAGGCGTGCATCCAGGTGCACGAAGCAGCGCGAATTGCTCGGGTATTCGGGGCGCAAGGGTTCCGCGCGCAAACGCCGGGATGCCTTGCTGACCAGGCGGCTGGCGCCTGCTGGCAAAGGTGGGTTCATGAAACGCACTCACAGTCGTGACGATAGAACGCCTCCTGATCACAGGAAGCCCAAGGCACACGTCAGAAAGTGGGGGAAGCGCGAGGGTTGGCCGACGGCCAGCAATAGCGTGGCGGTGCCTTGTTGCGCCGTTCATGGGCCGGGCGCGGGGTTTGCCCAAGGCCGAGCAGCCAGGCCAGGCCGATCATGAACACGATGGCCACGGTCACGGCCGCGCACACCGGGCAGGCAAAGTAGTTCGAGATGTTGCTGGAGGCCGTGTTTCCTGACCCTTTGTCGGAAAGCGGCGCCTGGCTGCCGTCCGCCGAACAGAACGCCCCGCCGATACCATTGAGCTGCAGGCCCATCATCTGCCCATGCCCCAAACCGCAGACGAACAGGTTCATCAGCACGCAGAAGTACAGGGCCCAGGCGATCAGTGAACGGTCGGGGTGGCTCAATTTCATGGCGGCGACTCTACCACCGAAGCCGCAAAAGGATGAAGCGCCACGCGCCCCTGTGGCAGAACGTCGCAGATTACGTGGGCTGGCCGGGGTTGGTAGACTGTGCGCCCGCATCATTACTCCTTTTCAAAGCCTGAACTGTAGATCCAGAGCAATGCAGGCGTTTCACAGGATGCACAGTTGATGAGTACGTTATTCACCCGCCGCAAAGTGCTGACCGGTATGGGCCTGCTGGGCCTGGGCAGCCTGCTGGGCGGCTGTGACTACAGCCCCAAGCTGAACTTCAAGTACGGCAAGGACCTCAGTGACAAGATCATGGGCCGCACCTTCAAGCTCAAGAACACCGACGGCGAAACCGTCACCCTGAGTTCGTACCGTGGCCTGATGCCGGTGGTGTTCTTCGGCTTCACCCAATGCCCGGCCGTGTGCCCCACCACCCTGGCCCGCGCCGCCCAGGCCAAGAAGCTGATGGGCCGCGATGGCAAAATCATGCAGGTGGTGTTTATCACCCTCGACCCCGAGCGTGACACACCCGAATTGCTCGACCGCTACGTCAAGGCCTTCGACCCCAGCTTCGAAGCGCTGTATGGCACCCCGGAAGAAATCGCCGTGGCCGCCAAGGAGTTCGGCATCTTTTATGAAAAGATCCCGGCCGGAGACACCTACACCCTGTCCCACACCTCCACCAGTTTCGTGTTCGACACCCGCGGCAATCTGCGCCTGGGCCTGTCGGCATCCCTTACCGCTAAAGAGTGCGCAGAAGACCTGCTCACCGTCATGGAGGTCTGCTAATGACTGCCGTTCAAACCCTCAAGCGCCTGACATTCGGCCTCACCTTGCTGGGCCTCGCGGCGCACGCCAGCGCCCAGGTTCAGGTCAGCGATGCATGGGTACGCGCGACCGTGGCGGGCCAGACCTCCAGCGGCGCGTTCATGACCGTCACCGCCGACAGCGACAGCAAATTGCTCAGCGTGAAGTCGCCTGTGGCCAAGGACGTGCAGATTCATGAGATGAGCATGAAGGACGACGTGATGCGCATGGGCCCGGTGGATTCGGTGGCCCTGCCTGCCGGCAAAGCGGTCAAGCTCGACCCGGAGGGCTACCACGTGATGCTCATGGGCCTCACCGGCCAGATCAAGCAAGGCGACCAGGTGCCGTTGACCTTGACCGTGGAAAACGCCAAGGGTGAGAAGCAGACCGTTGAAGTAACAGCCCCTGCCCGCGCGCTGACCGATATGGGTGACATGGACCACAGCAAGATGCACTGAGAACCGCTGATGAATGTGGGAGCTGGCTTGCCTGCGATGCAAACACCTCGGTGTGTGAGGTAGACCGCGTTGATGCCATCGCAGGCAAGCCAGCTCCCACAGAAAAGCAGTTCGCGGCGCACACAAATGTGCTTTTGATCTTAATCTGGCAAGCGCTATCAGCCATATCCAAAACCTCTGCCATCAACACTTTCTATATATTTTCAATCTACTCAAACACCCGCTAGCCTGATTGCGCCGCAACGTCGGCCCATAATTCCAACAATAAATCAGGTGTCTCTGTGAACAACACATCCCCCCAACGTGCTGTGAAAAGCCTGCTTTCCCTTGCCGTGGCCTTTGCCCTGTTCAACAGCCTCAGCGCCTATGCCGCCAACACCGGCGAGCTGCCCTGCACCACCACCGAACAATGCGCGGCCCAGGCGGCCAAGGTCGGCGCCACGCCCGACAGTTCCCAAACCGAGCGCAAGGCCAAGGGCGACCCCACCCAGACCCAATTCGCCTGGCTCAACCGCATCAACAAAGCCTCGATCGTGATGCTCACCGAAGAAGGCATCGTCAAGCCCGAGATGGGCCAGAGGATCGCCGGCGGTGTGCGCTACGCCATCGCCCAGGCCGACCAGCCCGGCGGCACGCGCCCCAGTGATGTGCTGCAACTGGAAAAAATCATGACCGACAAGATCGGTCCCGAAGCCTCCTTGATCCACTCCGGCCGCAGCCGCCAGGACATGCTTGCCACCTACCGCCTGGCCGCCCTGCGCAGCCAGGTGCTGGCCTACAGCGAAGCGCTCAACGCCACACGCCAACGCCTGCTGAACATCGCCGACAAAAACGTCGACACCCTGGTGCCCGCCTACACCAACGGCGTGCAGGCCATGCCCATCAGCTATGCGCATTACCTGCTGGCCTTTGAAGCCGCGTTCGACCGCGATGGCCAGCGTATCCGCGAGCTGTACACACGCCTCAACCAGAGCCCGATGGGCACCGCCGTGCTGGCGAACTCGGCGTATCCGCTGAACCGTGAGCGCCTGGCCGAGCTGCTGGGCTTTGATGGCGTGCGCGAGAACTCGCTGGATTCCAGCCAGGTCTCGACCTATGACATTCCCATCGAAGCGGCCAATATGGCGTCATCGTCCGCCATCCGTGTGGGCGCGATGATTGGCGATATCCACACCCAGTACCATCAGATTCGCCCTTGGCTGTTGCTCGATGAGGAAGCCACCTACACCAGCAGCGCCATGCCGCAAAAACGCAACCCGGGCTTGCTGATGCGC
The DNA here is from genome assembly GCF_014268205.2 of Pseudomonas sp. OE 28.3. NCBI lineage: Bacteria > Pseudomonadati > Pseudomonadota > Gammaproteobacteria > Pseudomonadales > Pseudomonadaceae > Pseudomonas > Pseudomonas sp. OE 28.3. The sequence continues at coordinate 2,733,518 of NZ_CP077082.1, read as the reverse complement.
GCGCGTGAGAGTGCCTCTGACGTGGTGGGTCTGGCCCAGGCCGTCACCTTGCGCGCGCATAACGTCACCACCGGCATGACCGACTACAAGTTCGCCTTCGACTCGCTGGGCGTGTTCCGCTCGACCCAGGAGATGTTCCACAGCCTCGACGCGGTGCTCGACGCGCTGCAGATCAACCCGCAGCGCGCGCTCGAAGAACTGGAGTCGGAATGGACCACCTCGATGGAACTGGCCGACACGCTGGAGCGCCAGTACAAAGTGCCGTTTCGCATCGGCCACAGCTTTGCCTCGCTGATCGTCACCGAAGCGCGCAGCAACGGCACCACGCCGAAGACCTTCGCCTATGCCGACGCGCAGAAACTGTATAGCCAGGCGGCGGACAAGTACAAATGGACGCCCAATACCCTGCCGCTCGATGAAGCAGGTTTTAGAGCGGCGCTGTCGCCCACCAACATGGTCCAGACCCGCAAAGGCACCGGCGGCCCGCAGCCACAGGAGGTCAAGCGCATGCTGGTGGAGGCGCGCAAGACGCTGCAGGCTGATCAGCAGTGGCTCAAGGAGCGGCATGAAAAGCTCAAAGGCGCCGAAACCCATCTCGACCAGGCCTTCGACAAGCTGGCCGACAGCAAACGCTGAACGGATTGTGGTGGTCGCAGGCTTTGGGCATATTGACGGCCGGGCCGCTTGCGGCCGCCCACCACTGCGTCTTGTCACGGGATAGGCCACCATGGAACTTCGCCATTTACGCTATTTCATCATGGTGGCCGAAGAACGACATTTCACCCGTGCCGCCGCACGCCTGAACATGCAACAACCGCCCCTGAGCCAGCAGATTCGTGCCCTGGAGCAGGAGCTGGGGTTCGATCTGTTCAAGCGCCACCCCAAGGGCGTAGACCTGACGGCCGGTGGCCTGGTGTTTCTTGAAGAAGCCCAAGCCATTTTGGCGCGTGTTGAGCATGGCGCACTCAAGGCCTCCCGCGTGGCCCAGGGCATCGAGGGCACCCTGGCCATCGGCTTCACCAGTTCGGCCGCCGCCCACGCGCTGATCCCGCGCATCATCCGCGCCTACCGCGAGCGCTACCCGGCGGTAGAGCTTTCGATCAATGAAGGCAGCGCCCGGGAATTGACCGAAGACGCCATCGAAAAACGCATCGACGTCGGCATCCTGCGCGCCCCGGTCAGTACCCATCAAAGCCTGACCTTCCACCGCCTGCTCAACGAAGAAATGCTGCTGGTCCTGCCCACCGGCCACCCGTTGCTGGACGCCGCAGGCAGCGCCATCCCCCTTGCCGCACTCAAGGACGAACGCTTTATCCTGGTACGCCGCCCTGGCGCGCCGGGCATGTACGCCAACTTGATCACCGCCTGCCAGAACGCCGGTTTCGAACCCAGGATTGCCTTTGAAGTGGAACGCATGCTGACCAACGTCAGCCTGGTAGCGGCCGGCGAAGGCATCTCCGTGGTGCCGGCGTCGATGCGCGATGTGCACCGTGACAGCGTGGTGTATTGCCGAATCAAAGACGCCAGGCCCAAGCTGCTGGCGCCGATTACGCTGGTGCGGCGCGCGTTTAATCCGTCGGCGCCGTTGCAGAATTTTATTGGGCTGGCGCGGGAGTTGGGGGCGGTGTATCGCAAAGGCTGAGACCCTTCACCCTCGGTTGCGTCATCAAATGAAACCCCTCGCTGAGCAATTCGACCGTGGCACGGATGCTTTCGGTCTGGCGCGGTACCGCGAACAACCCATAGTTGACGCTCAATGCGGCATTGCCAGCGGGCGCCAGCGCAATCACGCGCATGGTGTGCGGGTTGATATTGTCGGCAGGCAACAGGGCAACGCCCAAACCGTTTTCGACAGCCGCGCTGATCACACCGACGTTCGGGCTGGTGACGGTCACGCGAAAGTCGCGACCGGCCGCCAGTAATGCGTCGAACATCAAGCGTCGCCACGCGCAAGGCTCGGCGTACACGATCACGTCCAGAGGCAGCGCCGGATCGACTTCATCGTCAATCGCGCACACCCAATAAAGCGGCACATTCCAGGTGCGCACCGGGTCGGCGGCGAATACCGAGCTGACGCCGATGGCCACATCCAACAGGCCGTCGTGCCAGCGCTGCGCTAACGCATCGCCGTGGTCCACGGTGATTTCCATGTGCATATGCGGGCAGGTGCGGCGCAAACGGCCCAGCGCCGCCGGCAAGGTAGTGACCGCCACGTCTTCGGACAAGCCCACGCGCACAGTGCCCATCACCGTACGCTCCTTCAGGCGTGTGGCGACCGTTTCACCCAGGGCCAGGATGCGTGTGGCGTAGCTGAGCAACAACTCACCCTCGGTGGTGGGCACCACGCCACGCCCAGTTCGGCGCAGCAGGCGTTGCCCAAGCAGCTCCTCCAGACGGCGAATCTGCGCACTCAGGGCCGATTGCGCCCTGCCCGCCTGCTGGGCGGCGCCACTGAGGCTGCCGTGGTGGCACACCGCAACGAAAGTGCGCAGCAAATACGGTTCGAAGGCATCGGATATCATGTTTGGCATAACTCTGAATCAACTGTTATGAGCCTACCTTGATAGCTTGCCCATGGCTACGCTGCTCAGCCTGTTCAATCAGTGAGTAATACGCCATGAACCACACCGAAAACACACGCATCGTTTTGGCCGCACGCCCCGACGGGCGCCCGACAACCAGCGACTTCCGCCTGGAACACTCACCGGTCCCCGAACCCGCCGACGGCGAAGTGTTGCTGGAAAACCTCTACCTGTCCCTCGACCCCTATATGCGCTGGCGCATGAGCGCGGCCAAATCCTATGCCGAGCCGGTGGGCATTGGCGAAGTGATGGTGGGTGGCACCGTCGCGCGCATCAAACAGTCGCGTCACAGCGATTGGCACGAAGGCGATACAGTGCTGGCCTACGCCGGTTGGCAGCGTTTTGCCTTATCCAACGGCCAGGATTTGCGCCGCCTCGACCCCAGCATCGCCCATCCCACCACTGCTCTCGGTGTACTCGGCATGCCGGGATTTACCGCCTACGCCGGGCTGCTGAATATCGGTAAGCCAAAACCGGGCGATACCGTCGTGGTGGCAGCGGCCAGTGGCGCAGTCGGCTCGGTGGTCGGCCAGATCGCTCGGCTGCAGGGTGCCCGCGTCGTGGGGATCGCCGGCGGCGCCGACAAGTGTGCTTTCGTGAAGGATGAACTGGGCTTTGACGCAGTCATCGACCACCGCGCCCCGGACTTTGCCGAGCAACTGGCCAAGGCCTGCCCGGACGGCATTGATGTGTACTTCGAAAACGTCGCCGGGCCGGTGTGGGACGCGGTACGCCCACTGCTCAATAACTTCGCGCGGATTCCGGTGTGCGGGCTGATCGCCCACTACAACGACGGCGCCATCCAGCACGCACAGGCCGACCGGCTGCCGGCGACGATGCATGACATCCTCGCCAAGAGCCTGACGGTGCGCGGGTTTATCCAGACCGAATTTGTCGACCAACAACAAGACAGGTTCTTGCAGGAAGCTGCGCAGTGGATCGCCGAGGGCAAACTGAAATTTCGCGAAGACATCATCGACGGTCTGGCCCAGGCACCTGAAGCGTTTATCGGGCTGCTGGAGGGGCGTAATTTCGGCAAGTTGATCGTGCGCCTCAATCCACAATAAACAGCTTCGCACCACTGTGGGTGGATGAGCGATGGCCTTCCATGTCATTGCCCACCTGGTAACTCATCCCGGCCGTCAGCGTGAACTGGCGGCCGTCCTCCAACTCCGTGTGCAATTCCCCTTCAAGACACAGCAATACATGCCCGCGCCAGCACCAGTGATCGGCCAGATAGCCAGGGGTGTACTCGACCATGCGCACGCGGGTGGTGCCGAAGTGGCAGGTACGCCACAGGGCATTGCCGGTAAGGCCCGGGTGAAGTTCAGGCTCGACGGTGGACCAGTCGGTGGTGCCAAACGGGACAGCGGTGAGTTCCATGGTGGGCTCGGTCGTCAGTTAACGTGGCACGACACTATCCCCCTGGCACACGCAGCGACAGACACAGATCACCAGCTTTTGTGAGATACAGCCGCCCATGCTTGTTATCCTGCCCACCCGGCTCTCATGGACGCATGCGCATGCAGATCGACCCCGCCTTCATCCTTCATGAAACCGAGCACTGGTTGCTCAATCATCATCTGACCTCAAAGCTGCCGGGCTACCTGATGCTGGGCGCCAAAGCGCCGATCGACTCCCTGGCGGCTATGCCCGAGGCCGCGTTGGCTGAACTGGGTGGCCTGCTCGCCAAAACCCAACGGGTGATGGAGGCACAGCTGCGGCCGAAGTGGCTGTATATCAGCCGCTACGGACACATGCCGGGCTTGCCGCTGCACTTTCACTTCATCCCGGTGCATGACTGGGTGGAGCAGGCGTTTTGGCGAGATGAGCGCTATCGGGTGCTGCAAGGTTTTGGCTCAAAGGAACAAGGGCTGACCGATGGGGCTGAGCTGACGCTGTTCGTATGGCGCGAATTTGGCGAGAGCCTTACACCGCCACCCGTCCAAGGTCCCACCGTGGAACAGGTTATTCAAACACTGTGCACAGCCTTCGGCGCCGAATGAAATCAACGATGGGAGCTGTCGAGCCCCGGCGAGGCTGCGAAGGCGGCGGCACTGGCGATACATAAGTAGCCTGACCCACCGCTTTCGCAGCCTCGCTAAAGCTCGACAGCTCCCACAGGGGATCAGCTGTGTTGGTTAGATCTCAGTTCGCAGGGCCATCGCGACATACACAAATCCCCCAGCGACAAGCTCAACTGTGGCAAGAGTCAAAGCCGTTTTACCATTGGGATACACGCCAACGCCAACCCCGAAGGCGAGTGATACACCGCCTGCTCCTCACCCACATACCCGCAGGCCCGGTAGAAACTCGCCGCATTCAACGTCGCGTCCAGCACGACCTCTTCAATCGCCAGTTCCCGCGCGAGCTTTTCCAGGTGATCCAGCATGGTCTTGCCGTAACCTCGGCCAGTAAACGCCGGCAGCACAAACAGGACGCCCACTTCGTTGTTGTCCAGATCGAGCATGCCGGTGGCGACCGGTACGTCATTGACCCAGCCCAGGTAAAACGGCTTGTCCATCAGTGTGTCGTAACCGTCTTCGGCGCTGCCGCGTGTCCACAGCGCCATTTGCTCAGCGGTGTAGGCGCCGATGCATTGGCTGCGGATGGCCAACAGACGAATGTCGAACGCCGCCTGGGCGTCCGCTTGGGTGGCGCGTTTGATCGCTAGCATTGCTCTCTCCATCCATGACCTCACCGTGCCATTAGCACACTTGTGCTAATCGACCCCTTTACCCGGCGGCGCTATATTCCTCGGCACTTCCAACGCTCCCCCCGGCACCGCACACCTGTTGCGCGAGGGTGCATTGCGCGTTGGAAAAACCAAAACAATCCCAAGGAAGAAGCATCATGAACCTGCACGCTCCCGTTACCCGTCTCACCCTGCTCGGCGCCCTGATCATCGGTGTCGCCGGTTGCAGCAACGTCAAGCCCAGCGAAGACCATCTCAAGACGCTGTCGGAAACCAACCTCGGTGAACCGGTCAAGCGTATCTCCAATGTACGCAGCGACTCCATGACCACCTACTACATCGCCAGCGCCGCCTCCGGCGATTACAACTGCTCAGTGCCCAGCGGTGCCAGCGGTGGCATGTTTGCCGTGGCCAGCTTTGGCCTGATGAAGCCTGCCGCCTACTGCCAGCCCAAGGGCGCCCGGGGCAATGGCCTGACGCCGTTTAACCAGTAACGCCCGATTGGCTGAGGTCACGCAGCGTGCCGCGCAGTTCTGCAGGCCGCACCGGTTTGGACAGAATCGCGATCTGGCGGTCGTGCAAGGCCGCCTGGATTTTCTCCACGTCGTGGCCGGTGAGGATCAGCGCCGGCACCGCCCAGCCGCGTTGCTCGCGCAGGGCGTCGATGCATTCGATGCCGGTGGCGTGGTTGCCCAGGTCGTAGTCGGCGACGATGATGTCGCAATCGCTGGCCAGGCCTTGCCCGCTGGATTCGGCCTGCACCTCGCAGCCCCAGCGCTCCAGCAAGGCCTGGGTGGCCAGCAGCACGTTGTGGTCATCTTCCACCAGGCAGACTTTCAAACCCGTCAGCAGGCCGGCCTGGCGCGCGTCGTCGCGCGCAGCCGGTTGGCGTGGCGCCGTCGCCAATGCCAGGCCATGCAAGCTCACAGAGGTGCCATGGCCCACCCGTGATCGCAGGCTCACCTGCACCCCCATCAATTGCCCCAGGCGCTTGACGATGGACAGCCCCAGGCCCACGCCTTCGACGTCCTTGTCGCGCAGTTGGCGGACCCGATAAAACTCTTCGAAGACCTTCACCTGATGCTCCTCGGCAATACCGCGCCCCTGGTCATGCACCTCCACCGACAAGCCGCCGTCGCGCACGCGCACGCCGATCAGCACGGGCCGTTGTGCGCCGTATTTAAAGCAATTGGAGAGCAGGTTTTGCACCATCGTCGCCAGCATCGCGGGGTCGACCTGCACCCAATGCGCACACGGTCGCAGGCGCAGTTGCACCCCGGCCCAATGCGCCGCTTCGGCGTGTTGGCGCACCAGGTCGGCGAGGAATTCGCCCAAGTGAATCACCTGGTACTTGGGCAACAGCCTGCCGTTGTCGAGGGTGTAAAGGTCGAGAATCGAACGGAACAGCTGCGACACGTTGAGCAGCGAGCGGTCGATATTGTCCACCAAGCGCTGCTCAGCCTCGCCCAACTGCGCTTCACGCAAACAGGCGGTGAACAGGCCGATGGAGTGAATAGGCTGGCGCAGATCGTGGCTGGCCTGAGCCAGGAAGCGCGATTTTTCCAGGTTGGCGGCGATGGCTTCTTCGGAAGCCTTGCGCGTGCGCTCAAGCAAGATATGCGCGTACACCGGGATCACTGTGCTGGTGATCATCAGCATCAGCACCATGAACGGCTGCGCCTGCCACAGTGGCGTCAGCCGGTACACGATCAGCAGCGCGAGCAAGGCCAGGCCGGTGGCAATCGCCAGGTAGCGCGAGCCGTAGCGCATGCCGTTGCCCAGGTTGACCCACACCATCACCGCATACAGTGGCAGTGCCGGTTCGCCGCCCACCACCAGCCCGAACGAGGTGCCGGTGTAGTCATGGATCATGCCGAATATCCGCCGCGCCGGGTAATGCCCTGGCCAGCGCGCAATCACCTGACGCAACGCGATGGAGACCAGCAGGAACGCGACGATATACAGGATCACCGGCAAGTAGGTGTCTACCGACTGGCCCGGCAAAAAGCCCAGCGCGCCGATGTAGACAATGGCGATGGCGGCCACCACGATGCGCAGGTTGGCCTGGTCGAGTTCGGAATTGGTCTCATGACTCATGGGGGACGTCCTTGTGCGGCATTCGGTCTATCCTTTGCGCGCCAGAGGCGTCCCTGTGGCGCGGTGCTAAAGTAGCATGCCAATGCACACCCATGCCCCAGGAAGGAGCACGCCATGACCGGCCGAATCATCATAGCCGACGACCACCCAATGTTTCGCGAAGGCATGTTGCGCACCGTGCAGCGCCTGTTGCCCGAGGCCGTGGTGCAAGAGGCCGGCGACCTCGATGCGGTGCAGGCGCTGATCCACGAGGGTGGCGACATCGACACGCTGATCCTCGACCTGCGCTTCCCGGGCCTTACCTGCATGAGCCAACTGGCCGACCTGCGCCAGCAACTGCGGCGCACCACCTTGATCGTGGTGTCGATGGTCGATGACCCGGCGCTGATCGATCAGGTCATGGCCCTGGGCGCCGATGGCTTTATCGGCAAGAACATCAGCCCCGATGAAATCGGCCAGGCCCTGTTGGCGATCCGCGAAGGCGAAGTGCTGGTCAAGTTTTCTCCCTCCGGCCTGCTGCCGCTGGGCACCCACAGCCTCACCGCGCGCCAGCAGGAAGTGCTGCGCCTGATCGCCCAAGGCAAGACCAACAAGGAAATCGCCAAGGCCCTGGCGATCTCGCCGTTCACCGTGCGCATCCATGTATCGTCGCTGCTGCGCAGCTTGAAAGTGCCCTCGCGCGCGGCGGCGGCGGTCAAGTATTCCGGGGAGTTCTAGGCGTTTTCATGGCCTGGGCGATGCCCTGGCGGCGGTAGTCCGGCATTACCAGCAGATGGTGCAGGTAACCGTGCCGGCCACGCACCCATGAATACACGACCGGCTGACCGCTTCGGCTATCGCAGCGCAAACCAGGTGGTTTTCAGCTGCGTGTACTTGTCGAATGAGTGCAGCGACAGGTCACGCCCGAACCCGGACTGCTTGCCACCCCCGAACGGCACCGCGACATCCAGGGCGTCGACAGTGTTGACCGACACCGTGCCGACATTCAACGCTCGCGCCACCCGATGCGCGCGATTGAGGCCATCACTCCAGACCGAGGCCGCCAGCCCATAGACGCTGTCATTGGCTTGTTGCACCGCTTGCTCTTCAGTGTCAAAGGCGCTGATCGCCAACACCGGGCCAAACACTTCATCGCGCGAGAGCTGCATGTGGCCGGTCACCTCAGCAAAAATCGTCGGCTGGATGAAGTTGGAGGAGCCATTAATGCTCACTTGCTCGCCACCCGCCAGCAGCTTGGCGCCCTCGCCCTGGGCCTGATTGATCGCCCTCATGATGCGGGCGGTTTGCTCACTGTCGACAATGGCACCGGCAGCGCTGCCAGGGTCCAGCGGATCACCCGGCATCCACGCACGCGCCTTGGCAATCACACGCTCGACAAATTCATCATGGATGGAGCGTTGCACATACAGTCGCGAGTTGGCCGAGCACACTTCGCCCTGGTTGAAAAAAATCCCGAAGGCCGCTTTCTCGGCCGCCAGGTCCAGGTCCTGGCAGTCGTCAAACACCAGGTTCGCGCTCTTGCCGCCACACTCCAGCCACACCTGCTTCAAGTTGGACTGCGCCGAGTACTGCATAAAATACTTGCCGACCTGCGTGGAGCCGGTGAACACCAGGCAATCCACATCAGGGTGCAGGCCCAACGCCTTGCCGGCACTTTCGCCGAGGCCCGGCACCACATTCAAAACACCTTCCGGGATACCCGCTTCCAGGGCCAGTTGGGCCAGGCGCAGGGCCGAAAAGGGTGACTGCTCGGCGGGTTTGAGCACCACGCTGTTACCGGCTGCCAACGCCGGTGCGAGCTTCCAGGCCGCCATGTCGAGTGGGAAATTCCACGGCACCACCGCCGCAACAACGCCCAATGCTTCACGGGTGATGGTCGCCAGTGCGTTGTGCGCGGTGGGCGCGACTTGATCGTAAAGCTTGTCCAGCGCCTCGCCGTACCAGGCAAATACATTCGCGGCGCCGGGCACATCAATGTTGTAGGCGTCCATCACCGGCTTGCCCATGTTCAGCGAATCCAGGAGGGCCAGCTCTTCGCGATGGGTCATCAGCAACTCGGAGAGCCTGATCAGGATTTTCTTGCGCTCAACCGGCGGCATACGCCGCCAAGGGCCGGTGTCGAAGGCCTGTCGGGCACTGCGCACGGCCAGGTCTACTTCTGCGTCACCACAGGCGGCCACACGCGCCAGCAGCTGGTGGGTGGCAGGGTTGATTGCATCAAAAGTCGCCCCGCTGGCTGCGCTCACGGGCCGACCACCGATCAAGGCGGTGTCGATAAAGGTCTGGCGGGCAACGCGTTGTTGCCAGTAATGAAGGTCGAACACGGTGTACTCCCAATGAAGGTCGATGGACAGGCGAAGGTTTTATTCCGCGATCTGCAGTTCAGGCATCTTCACGCGCAAGCCGCGCGTGATCCCCAGCAAACAAATAAGGCCAACCCCCATCCAGCACAGGCCGATGGTGAAGGACAAGCTCGACAGGCTGGTCCACAGCCAGACCGTGCTGAGGAACCCCAACGCCGGCAGCGCGGCGTACAGCAGGTAATTACGGGTGCCGCGTAACTGCTGGTCGACCACGTAATGCTTGATTACCGCCAGGTTCACCGCCGAGAACGCGAACAGCGCGCCAAAGCTGATCATGTTGGCCACCGTGTCCAGGGTGATAAACAGCGCAATCAGCGAGAACAGGCTGACCAGCACAATCGCGGTGGCCGGCACGCGTTTTGTCGTCACCAGCTTGCCGAGCACGCGGGGCAGCGCGCCGTCGCGGCCCATGGCAAACAACACCCGCGACACACTGGCCTGGGAGACCATCGCCGAGGCGAAACAGCCGGCCACATAAGTGGCGGTAAACGCCGTCACCAACAGCTCGCCACCGACCCGGCGCATCACATCCACCGACGCCGAATCCGGGTCGGCGAACGTGTTCCATTCCGGGAAGACCATTTGCGCGAAATACGACACCAGCAAAAACAACAAGCCGCCGAACAACGACACCACCATGATCGCCAGTGGAATGGTGCGACGCGGGTTGGGGGTTTCCTCGGCCATGGTCGACACCGCATCGAAGCCCAGGAACGACAAGCACAGCACCGCCGCACCGGCCATGATCAAGGGTGCGCTGAAGCCTTCATGATGGAATGGCGCCAGCAGCGAAACGGGCGCCGGCTGACCGCTGAGGTTGTGCACCGACAGCGCCACGAACACCACGATGAACACCAACTGGGCCACGATCAGGATCCAGTTGACCCGCGTGATGGACTCGATACCGACCAGGTTCAGCGTGGTTACCAGCGCAATCGAGCCGAGCACCCACACAAATGTCGGCACCGCCGGGAAGTACTCGGACATGTAGATGCCGATCAGCAGGTAACTGAGCAGCGGCAAAAAGATGTAGTCGAGCAGCAAGGTCCAGCCGGCGATAAAACCGAAGTACGCACCAAACGCCTTGCGTGTATAGGAATAGACCGAGCCGGAAAACGGATGCGCCTGGACCATGCGACCATAGCTGTAGGCGGTCAGTAGCATGGCCGCCAGAGTCAGCATATAGGCGGTCGGCAAGTGCCCCTTGGTCATCTGCGTGACCAGCCCGTAGGTGGTAAAGACCGCCAGCGGCACCATGTAGGCCAGGCCGAACAGCACCAGCCCGACCAGCCCCAGCGGCTGGCGAAAGCGCCGCGTTGAAGCGGCTTTGGTTGAGGTGTGATGGGAGGGAGTTTCGGCCACGCTTGTTATTGTATTCATGGGTGACTCCTGGAAAGAGGGATGCGGGCCATCGCGGCAGTCGATAACCTCGCTGCCGTTCAAGCCGTGTCTGATGGAGATTGCCCGCCACCCCGCGCCTGAGGGTGGTGGGCAGGTCACTTCAGAGTTTTCCCGCGATCCGTGCGGTGCGGTCTACCGCAATGCGGGTCTTGTCGACCAGCTCATCCAGCTCTGCGCGCGTGGCCACCAGGGCCGGCGCCATGATCATGCGGCCCAGGGTCGAGCGGATGATCACGCCCTCTTCAAAGCCAAAGGTGCGGCACTGCCAGGCCAGGTCGTTTTCGTTGGCAAAGCGTTTGCGCGTGGCCTTGTCTTCGACGAACTGCAACGCCCCGAGCAGGCCTGTGCCCTGGATCTCACCGATCATTGGGTGGTTGCCGAACACGTCGTGCAGCAGTTGCTGCAAGTACGGCCCGGTGTCGTCCTTGACCTGGCGCACGATGCCTTCATCGCGCAGCGCCTTGAGGTTGGCCAGCGCCACCGCCGCCGCCACCGGGTGGCCGGAATAGGTCAGCCCGTGGGCGAACACACCGCCCTGCTCCACCAGCGCCTCGGCGATGCGTTTGCTCAGCACCAGGCCGCCCATCGGCAGGTAGCCCGAGGTCAGGCCCTTGGCGATCGACAAGGTGTCGGGCTCGAAGCCGAAGTGCTGATGGGCGAACCATTCACCGGTACGGCCAAAGCCACCAATCACCTCATCGGCGCACAGCAGCACATCGTATTGGCGGCAAATGCGCTGGATTTCAGGCCAGTAGCTTTCTGGTGGGAAGATCATGCCGCCCGCACCCTGGAACGGCTCGGCGATAAAACCGGCGACATTTTCGGCGCCCAATTCCAGAATCTTTTCTTCCAATTGCAGCGCGCAACGACGACCAAATTCGGCCGGTGTCAGCTCGCCGCCATGGGCAAACCAATACGGCTCGTCGATGTGCGCGACGTCGGGAATCATGCCGCCCATGTCGTGCATGAACTTCATGCCGCCCAACGCAGAGGCCGCAAGCGTTGACCCGTGATAGCCGTTCCAGCGGCCGATCATGATTTTCTTCTGCGGCTGGCCTACCACTTGCCAGTAACGGCGCACGGTACGGATCAACACCTCATTGGCCTCGGAGCCGGAGTTGGTGTAGATCACATGGCTGTAGTGCCCCGGCAACAGGCTGAAGAGCAGCTCCGACAGCTCGATCACCGCCGGGTGGGTGGTGTGAAAGAACATGTTGTAGTACGCCAGCTGGTCCATCTGCGCGGCGGCGGCGGCAGTCAGGTCGCGGCGGCCATAACCGAGCTGGGTACACCACAGGCCGGACATGCCGTCCAGGTAACGCTTGCCTTCGCTGTCCCACAGGTACAAGCCTTCGCCGCGCACCATCACACGCGGGCCTTCGGCATTCAGCGCCTTCTGGTCGACAAACCCATGGATATGGTGGGCCGCATCAGACTGCTGGTAATCCTCGGTGCGACGGTTGATTTGGGCGTGTAGATTCATGGCTTTTCTCTCTTATTGGTCGTGACGCAAGGGCTGGCAAGCCGCTCAGCGGTGCTTGCTCATGTAACTTTCAAGCGGGTCTTTGCTCAGCACGCCCTGGGCTTCGGCGAGCGAGTCGATAAACAACGCAAACAGTTCCGACTGCGCGCCGATATCGAGCTTGGTGTAGATGTGTTTGCGATGGGACTTGATGGTGTCTTCCGCCACCTCAAGGCGCTCGGCCAGCGAGCGGGTGGAGTGCCCACGCAAAATGAGTTGGGCAATGCGGCATTCACGCTCGGTCAGGATCGACGAGCCGAAGTTGTTCAATGCCGCGTGAATACGTTGCTCCAGCAGGTTTTCGAAGCGTGCGCCGTGGGCATCCAGGCCGACAAAATGTTTGCCCAGCACGGCCAGTACCCAAGGGGTTATGCGCTTGAATTGCGCGATGGTGGCGGCGTCGAGCTTTTGCGTAAACGCCAGGGACACCGCCAGGCTGGAGCCTTTGCTCGACTGCAGGATGTAATTGAGCTCGTCTTCGAGCTGAGAGTGGCGGTAGAACGACTGGAAGTATTCGCTCAATTCGAAGTGGTCAGGCGCAACGTCGGCCAAGGCATAGCAGCCTGAACTGACGCCTTCCACACAGGCGTCGTAAAACGGGTCGAGCAAGTAAAAGCCCGACAGGTACTGGCGCACATTGCCTTGCGGCAACCACGGCCCATCCAGCTCGAACAGTGCACTGGGCATGCCGCCACGCGGGTAAAAATACAGCGTCGTGGCCTGTATCGGCTGCACACACCCGAGCGCATCGAACAAGGCGGCAGCGAACCCCGATTGCCCGATGTTATCGGTCACCAGGGCCATCTGTTCGAACCATTGCGCAGAAGAAAGCCGGTCGTTTTCCACGTCGAAGCCTCGCTCAAAGAACTGCAAGGATGGTCACACACCCGCTCAGTCCTCGAAATCACCCGATAGGGTGAGCTTGCATCCGATATTTATGCTCACTCCAAAGCTTAATAATATTTTATTAAAAAACGCCCTCCCCCTAGCCTTGAAGCCATGCCCAAGCTGAATCCAACTGCATTACGCAAGGACAGACACATGACTCAAGCCATAACAAAAACAGACACATTGGTAGTGGGAGCCGGCCAGGCCGGTGTGGCCATGAGCGAGCACCTGAGCAAGCAAGGCGTGCCGCACCTGGTGCTGGAGCGCAGCCGTATCGCCGAGCGCTGGCGCACCGGGCGCTGGGATTCGCTGGTCGCCAACGGCCCGGCCTGGCATGACCGCTTCCCCGGCCTGGAATTTGATGACGTTGCCGCCGATGGTTTTGCGCCAAAAGAGCGCGTGGCCGATTACTTCGAAGCCTATGCCCGCAAGTTCAATGCACCGATCCGCACCGGCGTGGACGTGACCTCTGTGGTGCGTAACGTGGGCCGCCCAGGCTTTACCGTGCACACCAGCGAAGGCGTGATCGAAGCCAACCGTGTAGTCGCCGCCACGGGGCCGTTCCAGAAGCCGGTGATCCCGGCCATCGCGCCTGAAGACAGCGCGCTGCACCAGATCCACTCCGCCGACTACCGCAACCCCGCACAACTGCCCGCCGGCGCCGTGCTGGTGGTGGGCGCCGGTTCATCCGGCGTGCAAATTGCCGATGAGCTGCAGCGTTCCGGGCGCCAGGTGTACCTGTCGGTCGGTGCCCACGACCGCCCGCCACGCGCCTATCGCAACCGCGACTTCTGCTGGTGGCTGGGCGTGTTGGGTGAGTGGGACCAGGCCGCGATGAAACCCGGTCGCGAGCACGTGACCATTGCCGTAAGCGGCGCCCACGGCGGCAAGACCATCGATTTTCGTGAGCTCGCCCAGCAAGGCATGACCCTGGTCGGCCTCACCCAAGCCTTCGACGGCAACGTCGCGCGCTTCCAAGCCAACCTGGTTGAAAACCTGGCCCGTGGCGACGAGAACTACCTGGCTTTGCTGGATGCGGCGGACGCCTACATCGAGCGCAACGGCCTCGACTTGCCCGTGGAGCCCCAAGCGCGCCGCGTATTCCCGGATGCCGAGTGCATCAAAAACCCGATCCTGGAGCTGGACCTGGCCAAGGCCGGTATCACCTCGATCATCTGGGCCACCGGGTTTGCCGTGGATTACAGCTGGCTGAAAGTCAATGCGTTTGACGCCGCCGGCAAGCCGCAGCACCAGCGCGGTGTGGCCAGTGAGTCGGGCATCTACTTCCTGGGTTTGCCGTGGCAGTCGCGCCGGGGCTCGTCGTTTATCTGGGGCGTGTGGCATGACGCCAAATACGTGGCCGACCACATCGCCATCCAGCGCCAATACCTTGAGTACCGCGAAGCCGCACCGGTTTTTCACAAGTCGCCTGTCATAGCCTGAGCACTTTTTTCGGAGTTTTTTTGATGCCTACTCACACTCGCATCCGCATGTTCAACACCAAGGAAACCTACCCTAACCAGAGCCTCGACAACGACCTGTGCCAGGCCGTGCGTGCCGGCAACACCGTATATGTGCGCGGCCAGGTCGGCACCGATTTCGACGGCAACCTGATTGGCCTTGGCGACCCGCGTGCCCAGGCCGAGCAAGCGATGAAAAACGTCAAGCAACTGCTCGAAGAGGCCGGCTCCGACCTGAGCCATATCGTCAAGACCACCACCTATCTGATCGACCCGCGCTACCGTGAGCCGGTGTACCAGGAAGTCGGCAAGTGGCTCAAAGGCGTGTTCCCGATCTCTACCGGGCTGGTGGTGTCGGCCCTGGGCCAGCCACAGTGGCTGATGGAAATTGATGTGATTGCCGTGATCCCCGAATAAGGAGCTGTCCATGACCTTTTCAATCGTCGCCCGTTGCGCGGACACCGGCCAACTGGGCATCGCCATCAGCTCCTCGAGCATCGCCGTGGGCGCCCGCTGCCCATGGCTGCGGCCCGGCGTGGGCGCAGTGTCGACCCAGAACATCACGTTGCCGGCCCTCGGCCCGGACGTGCTCGACCTGCTGGAACAAGGCCTCGATCCTGCGGCCGCCGTCGACAAAGCCCTGACGAGCAACGGCTACAGCCAATACCGACAACTGACGGCGATTGATCACCTGGGCCGCAGTGTGCATTTCAGTGGCAGCGAAACCCTCGGCACCCACAATGCCGTGTCGGGCGAACAGTGTGTGGCGGCGGGCAATATGCTCGCCGACCGCGCAGTAATCGAAGCGATGGTGCATGCCTTCGAACACGGCGAAGGCCAGCTCGCCGATCGACTGCTGGCGGCGATGCACGCCGCCATCAACGCCGGTGGCGAAGCCGGGCCGGTGCATTCCGCCGCGCTGGTGGTGGTGGGCGAACTGACCTGGCCGATCATCAACCTGCGCGTGGACTGGGCCGATGAACAGCCCATCGCCGAACTGCAAAAGCTCTGGGATGCCTACCGCCCGCAAGTGCAGGACTACATCGACCGCGCCCTCGCCCCCGACCGCTCGCCGGGCTACGGCGTGGCCGGAGACGAGCGATGAGCCGCAGCCGCGAACTGCTGCAGACGCTGGTGGGCTTTGATACCACCAGCCGCGAGTCCAACCTGTTGCTGATCGAATTTGTGCGCGATTACCTGACGGGTTACGGCGTGGCCAGCGAACTGGTCTACAACAAGGAACGCAGCAAGGCCAACCTGTTCGCCAGTATCGGCCCGGCGCATTTGCCGGGCATTGTGCTGTCGGGGCACACCGACGTGGTGCCGGTGGACGGCCAACCGTGGACTGTGCCGCCGTTTGCGCTGACCGAGCGCGACGGCAAGCTGTTTGGCCGCGGCACGGCGGATATGAAGGGTTATATCGCCTGTGTGCTGGCGTTGGTGCCAGCGTTGGTGAAAGCCAACTTGCGTATCCCGGTGCATATCGCCCTGTCTTACGACGAAGAAGTCGGCTGCCTGGGCGTGCGCTCGTTGCTCGCAGTGCTGGAGCAGCGGCCGGTGAAACCGATGCTGTGCATTATCGGTGAGCCGACCGAACTGAAACCGGTGCTCGGCCACAAGGGCAAACTGGCGATGCGTTGTGATGTGCATGGCGAGGCGTGCCATTCGGCGTATGCGCCCTATGGGGTGAATGCGATTGAGCATGCCGCCGAGTTGATTGGCGAACTGGGGCGCATTGGCCAGCGGCTGCGCGAGCAGCAGGACCCGCGGTTTGACCCGCCGTTCAGCACGGTGCAGACCGGCGTGATTACGGGCGGCAAGGCCTTGAATATCGTGCCTGCCGACTGCCGCTTTGATTTTGAAGTGCGCGCATTGCCGTCGATGGACCCGGGTGAAGTGGCTGAGGAGTTGCAAGCCTATGCCATGCAGCAGGTGTTGCCGCGTATGCAGGCCGTGAGTAAACAGAGCGCGATTCGGTTTACTGAGCTTTCGGCATATCCGGGATTAGTCACCGACGAGCGCAGCCAGGCAGCGGAGTTGATCGCAGCGTTCAGTGGTTCGCGGGACTTCGGCACCGTGGCGTTTGGCACCGAAGGTGGGTTGTTTGATGCGGTGGGCATACCCACGGTGGTGTGCGGGCCGGGGAGCATGGACCAGGGGCATAAGCCGGATGAGTTTGTGAGCCTCGAACAGTTGGCTGGGTGTGATGCCATGCTGGCGCGCATGCTCGACTCAATCCGCGCCTAAGCCACCTCCCTACCAAACACCACAGTTCAACTGTGGGAGCCGGGCTTGCCCGCGATGGCGGTGTATCAGATGGCACATTTGCAGCTGGCCCACCGCTATCGCAGGCAAGCCAGCTCCCACATTTTTTGCCCTGTGTTCCAGTCCAGGCACCGCACAACCTGTGGGAGCCGGGCTTGCCCGCGATGGCGGTGTATCAGGTGGCACATTTGCAGCTGGCCCACCGCTATCGCAGGCAAGCCAGCTCCCACATTTTTTGCCCTGTGTTCCAGTCCAGGCACCGCACAACCTGTGGGAGCCGGGCTTGCCCGCGATGGCGGTGTATCAGGTGGCACATTTGCAGCTGGCCCACCGCTATCGCAGGCAAGCCAGCTCCCACATTTTTTGCCCTGTGTTCCAGTCCAGGCACCGCACAACCTGTGGGAGCCGGGCTTGCCCGCGATGGCGGTGTATCAGGTGGCACATTTGCAGCTGGCCCACCGCTATCGCAGGCAAGCCAGCTCCCACATTTTTTGCCCTGTGTTCCAGTCCAGGCACCGCACAACCTGTGGGAGCCGGGCTTGCCCGCGATGGCGGTGTATCAGGTGGCACATTTGCAGCTGGCCCACCGCTATCGCAGGCAAGCCAGCTCCCACATTTTTTGCCCTGTGTTCCAGTCCAGGCACCGCACAACCTGTGGGAGCCGGGCTTGCCCGCGATGGCGGTGTATCAGGTGGCACATTTGCAGCTGGCCCACCGCTATCGCAGGCAAGCCAGCTCCCACATGTTTTGCCCTGTGTTCCAGTCCAGGCACCGCACAACCTGTGGGAGCCGGGCTTGCCCGCGATGGCGGTGTATCAGGTGGCACATTTGCAGCTGGCCCACCGCTAACGCAGGCAAGCCAGCTCCCACATTTTTTGCCCTGTGTTCCAGTCCAGGCACCGCACAACCTGTGGGAGCCGGGCTTGCCCGCGATGGCGGTGTATCAGGTGGCCCATTCTCAGCTGGCCCACCGCTATCGCAGGCAAGCCAGCTCCCACATTTTTTGCCCTGTGTTCCAGTCCAAGCACCGCACAACCTGTGGGAGCCGGGCTTACCCGCGATGGCGGTGTATCAGGTGGCACATTCTCAGCTGGCCCACCGCTATCGCAGGCAAGCCAGCTCCCACAGGTGATTTTCAGTGTTTATCAGAAGGTATTCAGCCAAGGAGTCTTGCGAGTTCTTCGCGGCAGTAATCCACAAACAGCTGCACCGGTTTGGTCAACGGTGCCCGTCGCAACCAGACGGCGGATAATCCTGAACCGGTGACCGTTTCCGCCAACGGCACACACACCACTTTCTGCCCGTCGTAGGTGTACTCGGTAAACGGCTTGGTCACCAGAATCGAAAAGCCAAACCCGCGCCCTACCATGCCGCGCACCATCTCGATGGACGGCGAGCTGAACACGATATTCGGCGTTAACCCGCGTTCTTCAAAGATGCTCACGAAGTAGGTCCGGCTCGGCAGCACATCGAGCAAAATCATCGGTTCCAGCACCAGGTCCGCCAGCGACACCTTGGCCTGCTGCGCAAAGCGGTGATCGGCCGGCAACAACGCATACGGTTGCTGCGGCGGCATCAATGGCGTGGTTTCGATGGTGCCGCCCAGGTCATGCTCAAACAGCATCGCCACATCGATACTGCCGGCCGTCAGCGCCTGCACCAGCTCTTGCTGCTCGCCGTCGCGAATGCGGATTTCCACCCCAGGCCACAGCGCCTTGAACCCCGCGATCAAGCGCGGCAAATACAACGGTGCCACCGTCTCAAAGCAGCCGATATCGATCTGCCCCGCCACCACATCATTGTCGGCCAGGGCGTTTTGCTCGAACTCATGGGCTACCCGTAGCAACTCCAGCGCCTTGCGATAAAAGCGCGCGCCGCTGGGGGTGAGTGAAACGCCCTGGGCGTGATGACGGATAAACAGCTGCACACCAAAGCTGTCCTCCAGCTGCTTGATCGCGGTCGACACCGAGGGCTGGGCGATATACAGCTTGCGCGATGCCTCGGCAACGCTGCCGCACTCGGCCGTGGTGACAAAATATCTGAGCTGGCGCAGGTTATAGGCAGCCATCGGGACCTCCAGAAACGTGGGACTTCGCCCCAAACAAGTGCGTAAAAATCGGCTTTTTCACACTGATTCAAGACCATGCAACATACCGGAGCAAAAATTCCGGTGAGCTATATTTTTTAAGGTCTATAGCAACAAACTTACTAATTTACCTCCCTGCGCCCATTGCAGATGATCACTCCAACAACAAAGCGCCGCCCACGCTGCGCACAGCGAAGTACGTCAACGTACTCACCTTGCCTTGGAGTTCGTCATGGTCACCACTGCAACATCCTCCGCCCCGCTTATCGAAAAACACACGATCGGATACGTGCCCCCCGAAGACCGCCATGGAAAGGTAAGAGACCTGTTCACCCTGTGGTTCGGCGGCAACATCGCGCCGTTGCCGATCGTTACCGGCGCGCTGGGCGTGCAATTGTTCCACTTGAACCTGGTGTGGGGCATCGTCGCCATCCTGGTTGGCCACCTGGTCGGCGGCGTGCTGATGGCGCTGCACTCGGCCCAAGGCCCGCAAATGGGCATCCCGCAAATGATCCAGAGCCGCGCGCAGTTCGGCTCCTTGGGTGCCCTGCTGGTGGTGGTGATCGCCGGCGTCATGTACATCGGCTTTTTCGCCTCCAACATCGTGCTGGCGGGTAAATCCCTGCACGGCGTGGTCGACAGCGTGCCCGTGCCCGTCGGCATCGTGATCGGCGCCATTGGTTCCGGCATCATCGGCATCATCGGTTACCGCTTTATCCACGTGCTCAACCGCATCGGCACCTGGGTGCTCGGCGCCGGCATCGTGCTGGGTTTTGGCTACATCTTCACCCATGTGCAGACCACCGACTTCCTGACCCGTGGCAGCTTCAACATCTCCGGCTGGCTGGCCACCGTATCCCTGGCGGCGTTGTGGCAGATTGCTTTTGCGCCCTACGTGTCCGACTACTCGCGCTACCTGCCGGCTGACGTGCCTGTGGCGTCGACCTTCTGGACCACCTACCTGGGCTCCGCCCTCGGCTCCAGCCTGGCCTTTATCTTCGGCGCCGTCGCCGTGCTTGCCACTCCGGTGGGCATGGACACCATGGACGCAGTAAAACTCGCCACCGGCGCCATCGGCCCGTTGATGCTGGTGCTGTTCTTGCTCAGCGTGATCAGCCACAACGCCCTCAATTTGTATGGCGCGGTGTTGTCGATCATTACCCTGATCCAGACCTTCGCCTACCGCTGGATCCCCACCGCCAAAAGCCGCGCAGTGATCTCCACCCTGGTGCTGGCCGCGTGCGCCATTGCTGCCGTGTTCGCCTCCAAAGACTTCATCGGCCACTTCGTCGACATGGTGCTGGTGCTGCTGGTGGTGCTGGTGCCGTGGACGGCGATCAACCTGATCGACTTCTACGCGATTCACAAAGGCAAGTACGACATTGCCTCGATCTTTCGCGTGGATGGCGGGATTTATGGCAAGTACAACCCACAGGCGCTGCTGGCCTATGCGATCGGGATTGCAGTGCAGATTCCGTTTATGAACACGCCGCTGTATGTAGGGCCGATTTCCGAGCACATCAATGGCGCGGATTTGTCCTGGGTGGTGGGGCTGGTGGTAACGTCACCGCTGTACTTCTGGCTGGCCAGTCGAGACAGTGCTTATAAGCGCCGGATGGACGGCGGGAAATTGGTGAGCGGGGTTTAAGCAAACCGACTGAAGCGGGCTGGCCCCGTTCAACTGGGGTTCAATGGTGAACCCCAGTCACCAGCCCCCGCCACACACTGGTTACGACCCGCCGCCTTGGCGCTGTACAACGCCTGATCCGCCACCTCCACCAACCCTTGCAAGTCCTCCAACTGAACCCCGGTGGCCGTCGCAATGCCGATGCTTGCCGTCAGCCGCCCGAACGGGCTGGTGCTGTGCACGATGTTCTCTTGCTTCAACAGGTCGAGAATAAGCTGGGCCACCACGGCGGCGCCGTCAGCGTCGGTGTCCGGCATGATGATGCCCATCTCCTCGCCGCCATACCGCGCCACCAGGTCTAACGGCCGCCTTACGCACGCCTCGAAGATTCTGCCCACCGTCTGCAGGCATGCGTCCCCTGCCACATGCCCGTAAGCGTCGTTAAAGCGCTTGAAATAGTCGATATCGATCATCAGCAATGCCAGCGTCGTGCCCTCACGCTTGGCGCGCAGCGCCTCCCTGGCGAGGCTCTCATCAAAGCAGCGCCGGTTTGCCAAACCCGTCAGCGCATCCTTCATCGCCAGCAACTCAAGCTGCCCGTTGGAGGTGAGCAACTGCCGCTGGGTTTCACGCAACTGATCTTCAGCCTCGGTGCGCCGACGGATATCCAGGATCAAAAACCAGCCGATAAGACCGGTAAGCCCCAGCAGCCCCGCCACTACCACCGCCGACAAGAGCGCCTCGGTGCGCCACGCGGCGAGGGCTTCGTGCTTGCCGATTGCCACCGTGGTGATCAGCGGCAGCCGGTCGCTCTGGCGAAAGGCGTAGAGCCGCTCCACGCCGTCCAGGCTGGAGGTAAATGAGGCGGTGCCGACTGACTGATCAACCAGGTACTTCACATAGATGGGCGACTTGGAAAAGTTGCGCCCCATGTCCTGCTCGCGAAACGGATAGCGAGCCAGCAACGTACCGTCTGTGTGGGACAAGCCAATCGCGCCGTCCTGCCCGACATCGATCTTGCCAAACAAGCGCAGGAAGTTTTCGATGCCTAAGGTCACCGCCACAACACCGGCAAAATCACCCTGCGAATCATTGAAACGCCGGCTGATGGTCATCACCCATTCCTGATTCGACCGGCTGATAATCGGCGGGCCGATAAAGATCTCGTGGGAAGGATCGTCACGGTGATGAATGAAATAGGCACGGTCTGTGCTGTTGGCGCCCGCAGGAATCGGCCGGTTGGAGGACATCAACCAGTGCCCCTGTTTATCGTAGATCGTGACACCACTGAGCTGAGGCATCAGCGGCTGCTGGCGGTTGATCAATGTACTCAGCCGCTGAATCTGCACCGGGCCGCTGCCTTCGGTTTCCAGACGCTCGACCAGCCCGAGCAACAGCAGCGCACTTTGGCGCACGATGCCTTCGGAATAAGTCGACAGCGCCTGGGTAAGGTTCAGGCCATGGACGTCCACCTCCTGCAGGGCGCGATCTCGAGAGGCAAACACCTTCCAGACCGTCAATGACCCCAGGGAGCAACCGATAACGGCCAGCAAAAGCACAACCAGGTGGGTATCACGCTTCACATTGCTACCTTTGGAACCTACGGTTTTCCGTAACAGCGGACAGTGGACCTGGGCACCGGCGGCAGCCATTCGCCCTTATTCGCGGGCAAGGATACAAGCAGTTACAAGCCTTCGCAGCAACAGATTATGTGGACGAGAATGGTTCATATTGCCGCGCCTCACGGTGCCCGCAAGCCGGCGCTTACAGCTGATGATGCTCGAGCAAAAAGTCCACAAACAAGCGCACCCGCGCCGGCATCGCCGCGCCGCCGACGAACACCGCGTGAATCGGCTCAACGTCGCCGGGGTTCCAGGCTTGCAGCAGCGGTATCAACTCGCCGCGCCGCAGGTCTTCGCTGACGGTGAACTCACCGATACGCGCAATACCGGCGCCCACACGCGCAAGCTGTGCCAGCGCCTCACCACTGCTGCATTCGATGTTGCCGCTCACCTTCAAGGAATACGCTTGGCCGTCGCGCATAAACGGCCAGTTGGGTTCGGCACGCCGGAAGTTGAAGCGCAGGCAATTGTGCCGCAGCAGGTCTTCGGGTTGCTGCGGGGTGCCGTGGCGCTGCAGGTACTCGGGCGAGGCCACCACCACCTGGCCGGTTTCGCCGAGCCTGCGCGCGGTCAGCGGGCTGTCGGGCAGATGGCCAAAGCGTATCGCCACATCGGCCTGGCCGCCAAGAATGTCGACCACCTCGTCGCCCAGGGTCAGGTCGACCACGATGTTCGGGTAGCGCGCACTGAAGGCGGCCACCAAGGGCACGATCGTCATGCGCCCATGGCCCAGGGCGGCGCTGACCCGCAACCGGCCCCTCGGCACGCCCTGGTCGGCAATCGCTTCTTCCACCTCGTCCATATCGACCAGGATACGCCGCGCCCCGCGCAGGAACGCCTCGCCCTCGGCAGTAAAGGTGATCGCCCGCGTGGTGCGCAACAGCAGCCGCGTGCCAAGGCGTTGTTCGGCCCGCGCGATGATCCGGCTGACCGCCGACGGCGTAAGCCCCAACACGCGCGCAGCCGCCGACAGGCTGCCCTCCTGCGCCACGCTGGCGAACACCAACATCTCCCCTGACCTGCCGTTGAAGTCCATTTGTGCCTCTTACGCAAAGGTGATTGTCAAAAACGCCATCTACCGCCTTCAAAGGCTGGATCGTAGCATTGCCGGCATAGATAAGGAGCTTTCCATGCGTATCAATCCACCTTTAGTTGCACTCGCCATGGGCGCCTTTGGCATCGGCGTCACCGAATTCGCCCCCATGGGCATGTTGCCGGGCATCGCCGCCGACCTCGGCGTCTCGATCCCGGCCGCCGGCCTGTTAGTCAGTGCTTACGCCATGGGCGTGCTGCTTGGCGCGCCACTGATGACCCTGACCACCGGCAAGATCCCCCGGCGCTACCTGCTGATCGGGCTGATGGCGATTTTCACCCTGGGCAACCTGATGTCCGCCCTGGCCACCGACTATTACAGCCTGATGATCGCCAGGGTCGTGACCTCACTGAACCACGGCGCGTTCTTTGGCGTGGGCTCCGTGGTCGCCGCCAGCGTAGTCGCCCCGGAGAAACGCGCCGGCGCGGTGGCCGCGATGTTTATGGGCCTCACCCTCGCGACCATCGGCGGCGTGCCGCTGGCCGCCTGGTTCGGTGAACTGTTCGGCTGGCGCACCGCGTTCTGGGGCATTACCGGCCTCGGCGTTGTCGCCATGGCCGCGCTGTGGTTCGCCCTGCCCAACCTCAAGGCGCCGCCACACGTCAGCGTGATGGCCGAAATCCGCGTACTGGGCCGTGGCCCGGTGCTGGGCGCACTGGCCCTCACCGTCATCGGCTCGGGCGCCATGTTCACCGTCTTCACCTACATCGCGCCCATCCTCAGCAGCGAAACCCACGCCTCCCCCCCTTACATAACCGCCATGCTCGTGCTGTTCGGCGTGGGCCTGACCCTCGGCAACCTGTGGGGCGGCAAGGCTGCGGATCGCTCGATAGACCGCACCCTGATCGTGTCGCTGAGCGTGCTGATTGTGGTGTTGCTGGCGTTTACCGTGCTGATGCGCTGGCCGTTGCCCGCGGCTGTGGCCATCTTGATATGGGGTGTGGCCAGTTTTGCCCTGGTGCCGCCGTTGCAGATGCGGGTGATGGAGGCGGCAAAGGACGCGCCTAATCTGGCGTCGGCAGTGAATATTGGGGCGTTTAACTTTGGCAATGCGATTGGGGCGGCGTTGGGCGGTGTGGTGATTAATGCCGGGTGGGGCTATCCGGCGATTTCGTTGGCGGGTGCGGGGATGGCCGGGTTGGGGTTGTTGATGGTGGTGGGGTTTGCTTGGCGGTCGAGGGCAAGGGGGGTGTTAGCCGTCAATTAGGCATCCAGCTAGCCAGCTGGGCCAATCGCCGGAACACTCCGGCGAACATAATAATGGTCGAATTCACTGCTTTCGATGAATTGGAAACCATGGCGGATGTAAAAGCGATTCGACGCACTGTCCTTGAGAGCACCCACTTTAATGGGGAGTGCAGCTGCATCCGCCTCTTTGAAAATTTGAGTGAGCACCGCAGACCCTACACCTGATCCTTGCGCGCCCGGCCTCACATACAAATGGTCGAGCAAGAGTTCATTGTGGTGATGCTTGACCACTACGAAACCGACCCTCTCGCCAGATGCCTCGATGTGGCGTGTGGTGCGAGCTTCAAAACCGCTAACAAACCGCTCGCGCGCACGCACTGGATCAAATCGCCCAACACGCTCCAGGCTTTCGCGCATGGCCTCAATTCGAATGGCTACCAGATCATCCAAGTCACTTTCTTGAGCCTGGACCAACATGATTGGGGAATTTTGATCGGGTGTGACCGGCATAGTCTGCGCTCGAACTAGGATCCTGGGACGGCCAGTATAGAGAGCCTGGCATGAGCCGCCACATCCGAGGGGAATTAGCGTGATATCAATAGCCAACTGATACACATGACGGTAACGGATGTGAAAGCAATCAGTGTCGGAATGACCATCCAGTACTTGAGATGTCGTGGGATTTTTTCAACGTCCTCAACCCGTACTAAACGCCTCCATTCAAATATTCTTGGAATAAGAATGATGATAGCCATGGCAACCAGCCGCTGGGGCCTTCCATCAAAGGGTGCATGACGAAAAATATCCCTGTGCACAGTGATGTAAGCACTGCCCTCCACGTAGCGCTCTGCAGCGTCGAGCTTTTTGAACATGGCACAAAAAACCAGCGGGAGGCTTAATATCATGACGACCCCAGCGCACATGCCGATATATTCAAAGACCATTTAATCCCCCACCGTCCTATAGAGAAATTTCCCTGTGCCTTCTCCCAAGACGCTTCCGGCTTTACCTGCGGCAAATCCACCTGCGGCACCGCCGACAATGGCACATGCCAACGCTCCGGCACCCGCTGTGGGTATGCCAAAAACAATCATGCAGGCGCCGACACCGATAGGCGCCCCAAACGCCGCGCCCACAGATGCACCACCCACCCCCAACACCAATTTTCCCCCTTCAACATACTTCGCCTGCGTACATTCTTGCTCACGCCCTGTGGAACACGCCTCCGTTATCTCCAGCGCCGTCGCCCCAACATCCAACGCTATGCCAATGTAAGTCCCCTTCTTCAATATTTGCGAGGCCTTGGCTAAACGTTTAACCCTTTCCTCATACCCACGAATGTCTCCATGGTGCCAATAGCTTTTACTGGAAATCCCTAACATCTTTTTAATCGAACCTTCGTTTCTCAACCCCGTACCAAAGCGCGCCATGCCCGAGATTTGGCTATCCAACTTGGCAAACAGCGCCCTTCGCTTAACCAAAAACTCCTCCCTTGCCCCAGTGGTGCCTTTGCTCAAGTACTGCTTATGCAAACTCTCGATTTCGATAAGGGTCTTCTCGACTTGCGCCAAATGCTTGCTCCATGCACTGCTGGCACTGCCGATGCCAAGGGACGAATAGGTCAAGATGGCCTGCAACTGATCATAGTTTTTGATCAGAAATTGGTCAGTTGCGGAGTGCGCCAACAGGGCGAGCTTTATATTTTGCGCCGAGCGCATCAGCTGTGCCTCTTCAGCGGTGCAAGCGGCGGTTCGGCTATCCCCGATGATCACCAATTGCCCCGGCAACACCACCGTGTTGCGGATGTGCTGGTTGAGGGTGTCGAACTTGGTGTGTGAATACGGATCAAGCGCCAAGCTTAGTTTAAGCAATGGATAAGGCTGGGGATATTCATTGATAAATGCGTAGGGTCCCTGCATGCGTGCACCTCCAAGTGGCTGAGGCGCACGACTATAAGAAGGCGCCACAGCGGAGGTAAGACGTGTATCGGGGTGTTTTTAACGTTTCAGAAACGGACTACTTCACTCTAAGTACATGCCTACGCACTGGGCATAAAACGGGGTCAGACCCTCAGGGATTCTGACACGCTGGATTATGCTGAGGCTGGCCGCGTCAGTCGGCCTGGTCATCCTCAAGCCTATTGCGCAGGTGGTTTAGAACCTGATGGGTAGTCTGGATAGCATCGATGTCCGCCCCCTCCGCCAGCTCATTAATCCAGGGCGTCTGAAGATTCATCGCCAGATCGAATGCTTCTCTTCCAGCTTCAGTCAGGACAACCAACTGCGCTCTGCGGTGGTGTGGGTTTGGCTGAAACTCCAGCAGTCCATCATTCACCAGATCGTTAACGATCCGCTGAACGTTTTGCCGATTTGCCCCCATGTCGCGAGCAATCCATGAAACCGGTTGTGCTCGTTCGGCGTACACAATAGTACCCAGTAGTTGCCAGCGGGCGCTTGTCAGACCTAGCTCTGCGACGAGTCGATCGCCTGCAGTAAGCAGACGCGCACTTGCTCGAAAGATCTCAAGAACCAGATCGCTCATGGCGCGTCCTGCGGGGGTGTAGTTTGTCTTTTTCATGGCGCGAATCCTTCCACGTTGACACCATGATGTCAATCACAGTAGGTTTGGAGCGTGAAACCCAAATTGTCATCATGATTACAATGTAGAGGTCGCCATGCTTTCTATTCGCCCCCTTGATCCGATCGTCCCCATCACTCAACAGCTGCATTGCAGCGAAGCTCCAGTGGTATTGATCAACCTCTTCACTGTCGACGCAGACGATATACCTGACCTCCTTTGCGCATGGGAGCTGGATGCCAACTGGATGAAACAACGTGCCGGTTTCATCTCCACGCAGCTTCATCAGGCCATCGGTGGCAGCAACATGTTCTTGAATTACGCCGTATGGGAATCGGTAGAGCGGTTTCGCGATGCTTTCAATCATCCGGAATTCACCAATGCCTTGGCGCGGTATCCCTCAAGTGCCTTGGCCATGCCGCATCTGTTCACCAAGGTAGCTGTGCCGAATATCTGCACGGCCTGAGTATTAACCAACTGTCTGACGGTATTAGATAAATGCTTAGACGATTACATTTGATCTCCAGCACGCTGGCACTGATGTGCATCGCCACCTTCTTTCTGTCGACTATTTTTGTCGAACTCATCGGATCCGGACGCTCGATAGCCTCACTCAAGCACCTGATCGTGAGTCCCGGGCTTTGGATACTGGTACCGACAATGATTGCGACCGGTGCAAGTGGAGTGCTAATGAGTCGGAAACGACAAGGACGACTGGTCGCCTTGAAGAACAAACGCATGCCATTCATTGCCGCCAATGGCCTGTTGGTTCTGATGCCGTGCGCCATTGTGCTTAACCAATGGGCGTCGGCGGGAATCTTCGATACGCGTTTTTACTTCGTACAGTTAATCGAACTGATCGCAGGGGCCACCAATCTTGCATTAATGGGGCTGAATATGCGTGACGGCCTGCGCCTCAGCGGCCGACTGCTGCGGGTTGAACGTCACAGACAGTAAGCTGAATACTTGCTCCCGTTTGTCTTAAAAAGCTGGGCCGGAATCCGCCGTTTGTGACCGACAGCTATCGGCCAGAAGCGGTCTGTCGCGATCAGAAAGGTTTGACGACAACGAGTGGCTCTCGCACTCTGTTGAACTCCCATGTATGCATTAGGCTCCCCCATGTCATTAGCGACCGTAGTGCTGCTCGACTCCTGGCCACAGCCAAGTACGTCTCCCGAACCCGTAGTGTTCGCCACGGATACGCAGCTATGTTTACGGTATTGCACCGCTGGAGAAGAAGTAGCTGTAGTTCATTTTCCGCTAGTAAAGAAAATCCAGTTCGGCTCGCCTAACGACGAGACTTTGGGCGGCCATCCGCTTATTGGACTTGGCCTTAAGCATTACCAAATTCATCGGATAGATAATTCGCCTTGGCTAGCAGAGCTTGAGCAGAGAAACGCCATTCACCCTCGACACGATAAACAGCGGTTCATGGAAGATGCTATCCATTACGTCTTTACGTTTCAGGACTCTACCCTGGAATGCATCGTCATTGAGGGGCAGTTCTGGCAGCCAAAGGTACAGGTCTTCACCTCGGAGCAGGAGGCAAAGGATGGCTGGTGCAAACTTGTAAATGACGTGGTTTTATGAACCCAATAGTCAGGAGCGGATCGCTGCCTTGGGGTGAAAGCTGCCGGCCTTGAAGGGCTGCGGCCAACCCAAAGTGGTCGTAGTGCAGCTCCCGAATCAGGTCTTGAATGGATCGATCCATCCAGGCCGAAGTCCTGCCTCGCATTCTTTGCGTACGTAGGCGAGTGACTCTGCGCATCCCATTTCCGCCTCTATAGCGCCTATGCATCCCCAGCAATCGCCACCGGTATTGCCTGATAGCGGATCATCCGGATTGTCGAGTAGGCATCCGCAGATCGTGCAGTATTGCGGCTTTTTGCTGCTTGTCATAATACACTTCCGATACGTTCCATCTTGGCCGATTACGGCACTCGCGACCGGCAGAGAGCGGCCAAAAGCGGCGTTCGATCCACCACCTTCCAGCCGAAAAGCGGAAACCTCCCGATCTGTGAAAGCTAGTCTCTAAGGGTACGCATTATTTCCTCGACCACATGCTTCGTGTATTTCTCACTGAAGTCAGTTTCCGGTGGGTCGTTACTGCGGAACCATTCACCTTGATCGAATGCCTGGTAAAGCGAGAAAGCGGGCTGAGGCATATCGTTAGTCATCCCTACTTCAACCACAGCATTTATGATCCCGTTCATAACGCCGTCGCAAAAATCATAGGGTAGAGATCCTTGTAGATAGCCTTCCGCAACCGCGACGGACATTTCGTTCAGCACATCAAGCGGTGCAACGCCGAACCTTTCGCAAATGGGGACTAGATCACTCAGCATTAAACCCTCTGCTTCCGCTTTCACCGACAGTTCCTTGAGTTCGACCTTCGATAACACCATGATCATGAGCTTCTCCCTGTTAGGTGCGAAGGTAGTGCTTACAGAGTGGCCGGACAGCGGTGCCACACTTCAATTCCATGCTGCAATACGGATTCATGGTCGGTCAACTTCAGCTACAGGAAATGTCCGCTTTGGGTCGATAGTTGCAACTCAGTGAAGGTGGAAAAGCCTCAAGATCAAGCGTGAGGCTTTATCACCGTCGGCCTCATATAGACCGTGTAATCCGGCCTGATCGGTGAGTTTGTGTAGATTGAAGTGGTTGTAAAACGCTTGGCCCAGTCGCTGATGCTCGAAGCTTCCTTGACTCCAAAGCCGGACGAACTCCTCATAAGCGGCGCATTCGATCTGCAACGAGGAATCATGTCCCATGTCAGGTTCCTATCATTAGAGGGACTCAAGCGTACTAGCTGCCTATCAGCCCTTCCAGCTCGGCCTTTCCAATCAGAAAGTCAGTTATCGGCCAGTTTCTACCGTTCGGATTTTATGTCGCCACTAGACGCGAAATGGTCTTCTCGTTCACTCGGTTCGGCCCGCTGGCCAGTACCAGCGCCGATATATTGTTGCTGGTGCGATTGCAGTTAATTATATATGAGCCAGTTAAATAACCAGTAAAATCATATTTGTTAGTTTTTTATGCTGAAAATAATGATTTTTTTGAGATACTTTGCAATTGGTTTTTGTCTGTTTCGTTTAGTGTTTGATCTAGCGAGCGAGCGTTAACGGCAGCTTCTGCGGCCCACTGTCGTAACTGTCGAAAAAAGGAGAAACCGTCATGATGCTCAAGGATCCGTCCAGCACATATCGCCATTTTAATACCGTGGACTTGCCTGCCCGAGGTACCTTCCTGCGATGATCGCGCACACCGCATTGGCGGCGCTCGCTGGTGACTATGGTCATGGCGACATAGTGGCCTCGCATCGGCATGAAGAAGGTCAACTGGTTTATGCCATTAACGGTGTGATGCTGGTATCGGTCGTCGGGACCACTTGGGTGGTGCCTTCCGGGCATGCGCTCTGGGTCCCTGCGGGGGCGGAGCACCAGATCCGCATGACCGGCGAGGTGCGCATGCGCACCCTGTTGATCTCGCCGGGCGCACACCGGGCGTTGACGGAGGAATGCCACGTTCTCAAGGTTTCGCCGTTGCTGCGGGAGTTGATCATCGCCGCGGCCGATGAACATGACACTGAACCCGCTCTGTTGCGCCATGTGCAGATTGTCGAGCTGATTTTCTCGGAGCTCGACATTGCGCAGAGGGTGCTGGCGCATGTGCCGATCCCTGATGAGCCAAGGCTCAAGTCGCTGTGTGCCGAGTTTATCGACAACCCTTCACAGGAGTCGAAACTGGAGAGTTGGGCGGTGCAGCTCAATATGAGTTCGCGCACCCTGGCGCGGCTGTTCCAGAAAGAGTTGGGCATGAGTTACGGGGAGTGGCGCAAGCGCACCCGGCTGCTACTCAGCATGCAACGGCTGGCCTGCGGCGTATCGATCCTGGAGGTGGCATTGGAGCACGGTTACCAGAGCCCGAGCGCGTTTACTGCAATGTTCAAACGCACAATGGGCTACACCCCGAGCACCTGCCGCCTGGTCTGACACCCCGGCGAGCGCGCAACCCCAAGCGTCCATGGCCCCGCCTACAGGCAGGGCCATGTCTTTGCGCGTGCCCGGCCCGTGAGCGCCTGCGATAAGGCGGTCTACAGGCACATTGTCCAAATCGAAACGATGGTTGTCTGGAACTCGGGAGATGCGCGGCCCAGTGCTCTCTTAACCTGTGCGTCTACTTGGCATTCTGGGTTATTTCGATGGGTCCGCCTTTTTTCTGTGCATGGCATGGTCGTCTCTCACTCCTGGGTGTGGCGGTCGTATTGTTGGCGGGTTGTTCCTCTTGGGTCGCCCATATACCCGTGCAGCCGCAGCCGGAGCGCTTTAATGCCCTGAGCCGCCTGCCGCAGGGTGTTTCGGCCCAAGCGTTACCCGACCATTGGTGGCAGTTGTATAACGATCCGAAACTTGACGCGCTGGTGCAGCAGGCATTGATGCATAACCGCGACCTGGCTGCAGCTCAGTCCCATGTGCAGGCGATGTTGGCCGGGATCATGCGGGCCGATGCCGGGCGCTGGCCGTCGACCCAGGCCTCACTGAGCGCCGAGTACGGCAAGACAGCCGATGATCAGACCCTGGCCAAAGCCACGGACAGCCATGCTCCGTCACAGTGGGCGTTCAACCCAGGCTTCGAGCTGGCTTATCAGGTGGATATCTGGGGCCAGGTTCAGCGCAGTATCGAGCGGGCTCGGGTCCAGACGGCTGCAGCGCAGGACGCCGAAGACTTGTTGCGCATCACGGTGGTGGCGCAAACCACTCGCGCTTATGTCAATGCCTGCGCCATGGGCGCACGCGCCAGGATTCAGCGCCATTCGATGGATGTGGTCGGGCACAGCTTGGCGTTGATCGACCGGCAGCGTCAGGCCGGTGTGGTGACAGATCTCGAATACACCCGGATGCAGGCCCTACAGGCTGAAACCCTGGCGCTGCTGCCGATGTTGGAAGCACGCCGGCAAGCTGCCCTGTACGAGCTGGCAATGCTGACCGGCGTGGCGGACCTGGAACAAGGCATTGGCGCGGTGACCTGTGAGGTCGTGCCGCAACTCAATGCCGAGCTGCCGGTGGGTGATGGCTGGCAATTACTGGCGCGCCGCCCCGATATCCGTCAGGCCGAGCGCGCGCTGCAAGCGGCCACGCTGCAAGTGGATATCGTCCAGTCCGACCTGTATCCGAAGGTGACCTTTGGCGCTTCAGTGTCCTCATCCGCCAACAAACCCCATGAGTTGGGAGACAGTAGCGCGCTGGTGTTCGGCGTTGGGCCGCTGATTACCTGGCAATTCCCCAACTGGCGTGTCAATCGCGCACGGGTCAACCAGGCCAGGGCGTTGGAGCGCATGCAAGTGGCGCAATTCGAGGCCAGTGTTCTCAACGCCCTCAAGGAGGTACGCCAGGCGCTTGCGCTATACGACGGCGAGCGCCGGCGCCACGCCGCGTTGAACCAGGCCCTTGTCAGCAGTCGCCAAGCCTACAAATTGGCCCAGTTCAATTACGACGCCGGGTCTATCGACTTTCTCGACGTGCTGGACAGCGAGCGTGAGCTGATCCGCCTGCAGGCCACGCTTGCCGATGCCGACGGCCAGCTGTTGCAGCGCCAGATCGGCCTGTTTCGCGCGCTTGGCGGCGGTTGGCAGTCTTCTGCCTCTGCGACCGCTGCCCTCAGCCACACTTCCGTCAATTTTTCCGGTACCCAGCCATGAATATTGCTGTCGATGAAAAAACCGTTGTCCAGGACGAGCAGCTCATGCATGCGCGCAAGCAACGCCGCAAACGTAACCTTATCCTGCTGGGATGCGTTGTGCTGTCGATCGCGGCGGTAGGGTTCGGGGTGTACTGGATGACGGTTGGCCGTTACCTGGAACAGACCGATGATGCCTATGTGCGTACCGACTGGGTCCCCATCAGCCCGAAGGTCTCCGGGTATGTGGCCCAGGTGCTGGTGGAGGATGATCAGCCCGTCAAGGCCGGGGATGTGTTGGTGCGCATCGAGGACCGCGATTACCAGGCGCGGTTGGCGCAGGCGCGTGCGCAATTGGCGCAAACCCAGGCCTCGGTCGCGGCCCAACAGGCCAACCTGCAAGTGACCGACAGCCTGATCGCCCAGCAAAAGGCCGGGGTAAACCAGGCTGAGGCCCACACCCGCAGCGTGGCGGCCGAGTTGCGCCGCGCGAGCCTTGACCAGCGCCGCTACCAGGGCCTGGTGCGCGAACACGCGGCCAGTGCCCAGCGTCTGGAAACGGCGGCTGCCAGCTACACCCAGGCTAACGCCGCGGTGGAAATCGCCAAGGCCATGCAGCGTCAACAGCAAACCAGGTTGACCGTCGCCATTAGCCGGCGCCAGCTGGCCCAAGCCTCGCTCCAACAACAGATTGCCCGGCGCAGCCAGGCCGAGGCGCAGTTGAGCCTTGCGTCTCATGCGCTGGAAGACACCTTGATCCGCTCGCCCATCGACGGGGTTGTGGGGCAGCGCAAAGTGCGCATTCGCCAATACGTCGCGCCGGGCTTGCCGTTGCTGGCGGTGGTGCCCCTGCAGCAGGCCTATGTGGTGGCCAACTACAAGGAAACCCAGTTGCGCGATATGCGCGCCGGTCAACCGGTGGATATCAGCGTCGACAGCTATTCGGGACGCCAGCTCAAGGGCCATGTGGTGAGCTTTTCGCCAGGTTCCGGGGCCGTGTTCGCACTGCTGCCGTCGGATAATGCCACCGGCAACTTCACCAAGATCGTGCAGCGCTTCCCGGTGAAAATCGCCATCGATGAACATGACGAGGGCGGGCCTATTCTGCCGGGCATGTCGGTGATCACCACCGTTGACACCCGGCCTGGCACAAAGGGCGCGACGCATGACTGAGTCCGTTGAAAAAACTGTCTCCTTTCGCGCCTGGGTGGCGGTGATCGGCGGGCTTTTCGGCTGTTTCATGGCCGGTATGAACGTGCATGTGACCAGCGCCGCGCTGCCTGAAATCGAGGGCTCCCTGGGGGCTACCTTCGAGGAGGGCTCGTGGATTTCCACGGCTTACCTGGTCGCGGAAATCGTGATGATTCCTCTGACGGCCTGGCTGGTCCAGGTGTTCTCGCTGCGGCGGGTGATGTTGGCGGGCTCGTTTGTGTTCCTGGTGGCATCCATTGCTTGCTCCTGGGCGCCCAACCTGGAAGTGATGATCATCATTCGGGTGATCCAGGGTGCTGCCGGCGCGGTGCTGATCCCTTTGTCATTCCAGCTGATCATCACCGAGCTCCCGCCCAGCAAAATCGCAATGGGCATGGCCTTGTTCGCCTTGTCCAACAGCGTTGCCCAGGCTGCCGGGCCATCCATTGGTGGCTGGTTGACCGATGCTTACTCGTGGCGCTGGATTTTTTACCTGCAACTGGCACCGGGCATTCTCTTGTTGCTGGCGGTGGCATGGTCCATCGATGCCAAGCCCATGCAGTTGAGCTTGCTCAAAAGCGGTGATTGGGGCGGCATCCTGGCCATGATCGTCGGCCTGGGGGGCTTGCAGATCGTGCTGGAGGAAGGTGGTCGCAAGGACTGGTTCGGCTCCGATTTCATTGTGTGGGTGTCGTTGATCGCCGGCGTCGCCCTGGTGTACTTCGTGCTGTCGCAGTTGTACGGCAGGCGTTCATTCATCAACCTGCGCCTGCTCAAGAGCTACAACTTCGGAGTGGCCAGTGCGGCGATGTTCATTTTCGGCGGGGCTACCTTCGGCCTGGTGTTCCTGGTGCCCAATTACCTTTCCCAACTGCAGGGGTACAACGCCCGGGAAATCGGCATCAGCCTGATCGCCTACGGCATGGTGCAATTGGTGCTGGCACCGTTCATGCCGCGCTTGATGAAGTGCCTCAGCCCGAAACTGATGGTCGCCAGCGGCTTTTTCATCATGGCGCTGGGCTGCTACCTCGGCGCGCACCTGGACGTCGATAGTGCCGCCAACGTGATCATTCCTTCCACCGTGGTACGGGGTATCGGACAGCCGCTGATCATGGTGGCGCTTTCTGTTCTGGCGGTTTCCGGGCTGGCCAAAACTGAAGCCGGTTCCGCATCCGCGTTGTTTTCCATGCTGCGAAACCTTGGCGGGGCCGTGGGTACTGCAGGGCTGACGCAAATCGTCGCCATGCGCGAGCGCTTTCACTCAGAGCGGGTGGGAGAGTCAATCACGCTGTTTTCCTTTCCCTTGCAGGAGCGCCTGCGCGCCAGCATGGCAGACAGCGAAGACTTCCTATTCAACCAACTGTTACCCGCCCAACAGCAGGTCCTTGAAAGCCTGGTCCATACCGTGCGTCGTGAGGCGTACCTGATGGCCTACAGCGATGCGTTCTATGTGTCCTGTATCGCACTGATCTTGTGTGGTGTAGCGGCCTTGGCATTACGCCAACAATCTGGACGAGCCTAGGTTCAGGCGCACGCTATGTGATCAAGGGAGGATTGGCGACGTCCCGGGCTCGTTGAGCCGTTATTACATCGGCATATTCAATGTCGACACGGGCGTGCGCGTGCCCACGGCCAAAGAGCCGAAAATAGAACGCATTTGTGCGTTGGATCGGCTGCCGGCGCTGTAGCGTAAAAACGGGATCATATTTAACTGGGGTATGACCCCGTTTTACTTAAAGCCTAGTTGCCCCGCCCTCCTCCAAACGACCACTCATCACTGGCCGTCGTGGTGATCACCACCATGACGTCTTCCGCGTTCAACCCCGTCGCCCGCCCCAATTTCTCGACCAGATCACGGTAAAAATGCTGTTTAGTCGTAACACTTCGAGCACGCCCAGCGGTAATCGCGATCAGCACAAAGTCATGGCTACGCGGCCCACCCAGGTAGTGGGGATCGAATATCAGCTCGCCGACCTCATGCTGGTGAATGACCTGGAAGCGATCTGTCTTCGGCACTTCGAAGCTCTCGACCAGGGCGTCGTGCAACCCCTGAGACAACGCCTGTAAATACTCGGCCGACTTGCCTCGGTGCAGTGAAATTCGTGCAAACGGCATCAACGGTTACTCCTGTCGCTCTGAAAGGCCAACCTGCAATTCGCTCAGCACATTCAGCGCCGAAGCAGCCGTCGGCCAACCTGAATAAAACGCCAGATGGGTGATGACTTCGGCCAGTTCGTCAGCACTCACGCCGTTATCCAGCGCTCGTTGCAAATGAAACGGCAGTTGCTCAAGACGGTACATCGCCACCAGCGCAGCCACCGTCACCAAACTGCGTTCACGGGGCTGGAGTTGCGTACGCGCCCACATGTCGCCGAACAATACGTTGTCGGTCAACTCGGCAAACTTCTGCGGATAGTTGCCCTGGGGCTCTCCCCCAGTGGCCATAGCTGTATTCATGATGTTTTTCCCTTCAATGTCCCAATCTGAAGGATGAAATTATCAAGTCGCAACCCTTCCGAATATCAGATTTAATAGCGCCTACCATCCGGAATTAGTGGACTATTGAATGCGCCGCCCCACCTTCGATCTTGATGTATTGCGCACCTTCGTCACGGGTGTGGAGTTCAACAGCTTTGCCAAAGCTGCGGATCGTCTCGGTCGGTCGACGTCTGCCGTGAGTGCTCAGTTAAAGAAACTTGAGGAGCAGATAGGCACGCCGGTACTGGCTAAGTCCGGGCGCGGGCTGGTCTTGACCCCCATAGGCGAATCACTGCTCAGCCATGCCCGCCGGTTACTGGAGTTGAACGACAGCATTTTCCACAGCGTGCATCAAAGCCAGACCGCCGGAACCCTGCGCCTGGGGCTTCAAGAGGACTTTGGCGAACATTTCCTGAGCGATATCCTGCGACGCTTCGTACAGACTTACCCGAGGGTGAGCCTCGAAGTCAGGATCGCCCGTAATGCCGAACTGCTGACGCTGGTCGAAAGTGCAGCCCTGGACCTGGCCCTGACCTGGGACACCGGGCACCTGTCGCCTTATGCCACGCGACTGGGCGAAACACCGATGCACTGGATCGGGCCGCGCGATACGCCATTGCTGACCGCCGCTGACGACTCACCGCTGCCCTTGATAATGTTCGACGCGCCTTGCGTACTCCGCAGCGCCGCCACCCAGGCGCTGGACGCCGCGCAAATACCCTGGCGCATCGCCCTCACCAGCCCCAGCGTGGCGGGTATCTGGGCAGCCGTCGCCGCCGGGTTGGGCGTGACGCTGCGTACCCGCATTGGGCTGCCGAGCCATCTCAGTGTGGTTTCTGGCTTACCCGTCGTGCCAAGCCTTGGTTATGTGCTGCACAGCGGTGGCAGCGAGCCCACTGCGGCGGCCCGACAATTGGCTGCTTTGATTAAGGCGGGGCTGCAAGAACAGGCGTTTCGGTTCACGGTTACGCAATAATCGAAAGTACGTAAGGGCTCAGTTCGAGTGATGTGGATGGGGAGCGTAATTGGGCAGAATCGGCCAAAAGAAGACATTTAGCCTTATGCCCCCGTCATTCATAATGATTGTTCCAGTAAGAGCGAGAATTAAGCGCTGATGTTTGATCAATACTTGAAACGATGGGCGTTGACGATCGACGGTGATGCT
Source organism: Pseudomonas sp. OE 28.3 (assembly GCF_014268205.2). Classification (NCBI taxonomy): domain Bacteria; kingdom Pseudomonadati; phylum Pseudomonadota; class Gammaproteobacteria; order Pseudomonadales; family Pseudomonadaceae; genus Pseudomonas; species Pseudomonas sp. OE 28.3. Next base: position 2,695,539 of record NZ_CP077082.1, on the reverse strand, counting down.
TTCGGCTCATTGAATGGCAACCTACTGCCTGTTCGTCACCATGGCATGCCAGCCATGCTCAAAATCTCGCAAGAGCCGGAGGAGCAAGCAGGCAATCTACTCATGGCTTGGTGGGACGGTGAAGGGGCGGCACCCGTGCTGGCACATGATGGCGAGGCCTTATTGATGGAGCGCGCGACCAGCCCGGTCTCACTTACGCAGATGGTGAGCTGCGGCGAGGACGACGAGGCTACTCGCATACTCTGTGCTGTGGCTGGCCGCCTTCACACACCCCTTGCAAAACCGGCTCCTGCTTTAGTCCCACTGGAGCTACGGTTCGAAGCCTTATGGAGCGCGGCGGCAACGCACCGAGGGGTCTTTGAACAATGCGCCAAAACGGCTCGCGAACTTCTGGATGCCCCCCGTGACATCAGGGTATTGCATGGGGATATCCACCACGGCAATGTGTTGGACTTCGGAGCTAAGGGGTGGCTCGCTATCGACCCTAAGGGACTCTACGGTGAGCGCGGCTTCGATTACGCGAATATTTTCTGCAATCCCGATAGCAAAAGCGCTTTGGCGCCAAGTTGTTTCGCGCGCCGGATCGGTATCGTGACACAAGCCTCCAACATTGATCGACACCGGTTATTGCAATGGGTGCTTGCCTGGGCCGGATTGTCAGCAGCCTGGATGCTCGAGGACAACATGGAGCTGGATACCCCCATTGGCGTGGCAAAGCTTGCAGCGTTGGCCCTGGACTTGTGACTTTTACGGCCGGGCAAGGCCAGCATCATTTTTTGTCAGTGTTGGGTTGGTTGTGCCCGTTCTCCGTTTCAAACAAAAGGACTTCCATGCACATTCGTGGGCTCAAAGCGCTATTAGCGTTACCACTGCTCTTCATCATGTTTTGTGCTGAAGCTGCCTCAGTAGTGGCGAGCGACAAAGTAGTAAGCCTTTTCGAGGCGGAACAATACCAGGCGACCATTGAGGAAGCGGACCGCGTGCTTGAAACCGACTCCGACAACTCCGAGGTATTGAATATCAAGGCGCTGGCAGTCTACGTGCTGGGCGATGACCGCACCGCGATCCACCTGGTCACCCAGGCAATAGAGGCGGCCAAACAAAACGGGCAGGCATCCATCGCGCAACAGGCGACCTACTGGAACAACCTCGGCTATTTTCACGAACGACAACGCAATCTCGAAATTGCTCTTGGCTACTATGAAAAAGCCTTGAAAATGCGCCTCGCGGTACTCGCCGCAGATGACCTGCAGATTGCCGACAGCTACAACAACATCGGTACCGCGCAGAGCAAATTGGGCAGATATGAAGAGGGTTTCGAAAACCTGCGCAAAAATATCGCGTTAAGAAAGCGGCTGGGAGAACACGACGCTTCGGTAGCCACCGCCCTGAACAATCTGGGAAACGCCTATAACGTCCAGGGCAACCACAAGGCCGCGTTGCCGCTTTTTCAACAAGCACTGGATATCGACATGGCCCTGCGTGGCCCCAACCATCCCACGGTCGCCATCCGCTGGAACAACCTCGGCGACGCCTATCGCGGCCTGGGCCAGTACGACAAAGCTGAAGCCTTTTTGACTAAGGCCCTGAACAGTGACCGCGCAACGTTCGGAGAGAACCACCCCAAGGTTATTTTGCGCTACTTCAACCTTGCAAGAGTTTATGAGGCTCAAGGCGACACCGCCAAGGCGCGCGATGCGTATACAAAAGCGCTTCAGCTACTCAGGCAGGTCGACCCCGATGATGCTGCGCAAATTCGCTACTTCGAGGAAAAACTTCGAACGCTGGAAGGCTAGTGCAGGAGCGACTGCGGGAGGTCTTCGGCAACGTCAATTCACTCGGTAATGTCGGCAGCCCCCAACAATCGGTGCTTACGCCTCGGTCGGTTACGGCCCATTGTGACTGGCTGAAACCGGCCCAAAAGCAGTCGTTGGCGATGGACAGCTCCTGATCAGAAGCGGTCATTCTGAACTCATGTATGCTCGTCTGCTCAACCACATCTGAGAAAGCCCATTGACCTCCCCTTCAGAATCTCCCAATCATCACTCTGCTTCTTTTGAAGAGACCGTTGAACAGTTAGCCGAAGATCTGCGAAGAGTAGTCGGCAATCTTGTCCGGGAAGTGCGCAGTGGGTCGGACACACCGTCCTCGGCACAATCTGAAACGCTAGGTTTGCTTGACCGTCATGGCCCCGCGAGCATAAGCGCGCTTGCTGCACATCGTCACGTCAAGCATCAAAGCATGCGGCTGGTTATCGCCCAGTTGGAGCAGCAGCAGCGGGTTACACGAGGTCCTGATCCGAGCGATGCACGAAAGCAGCTTTTTGAGCTGACGCACGCTGGTCGAGCTGCGCTTGAACACAGTCGTCTTCAGCGCAGTGACTGGCTGGCACGCCTGCTTAAGGAAAAAACCACCGCGTCACAGCTGCAAACACTCGAAGCTGCGGTCAGAATCCTGGAGCAATTGATTGCCGCCGCCCCAAACGATCAATCAACCTGAGCGCAAAGCCGCCAACACACTCGGCAACGAATTGACGCCCCAGTGCTCGACATATTGGCCGTTGCGGATGCGAACGATGTCGATGATATCAATAGACACTGCACGTCCCGTTGCCTGTATCCCGGCAATCACCCCGGAGTGGCGGCCGGTAATGCGCTTTCGGGTCGTCACCTTGTCGTCTTCAGCAACCTGATCCAGCACCTCGACCTCAAGGTCGGACAAGCCCGGATGCAGAACATTGTGAAAGGTATGCCATAGACCTTCCCGACCGCCGTCTTGCCCCGCCGCCGCTGAATGGTTTATGAAATCTTGCGCCACGAGCACTTCAAATTCGTGGCGGTCGCAGTTCTCAATAACCTTCTGATTGAAACGACGGACGATAGCCTTGTTCACTGCTGACATAACGCCACCTGATGCTTGAATGCGTAGAATCTCAAATATATACAGTCAGACTGTATATATCCAGAGAATCAGTGAGCGCTGTCCGGTGACATCCGCAGGGCATTGATCTATTGCTGCCAGTCGCAGGCCCAAGGTCACGCGCTCGCGGGCGGACCTTGAACAAGCCAACGGAATCAGACGCGAACACTTGGCCGAAGGGCCGCAATATCGGCCCACAATGTTCCAGCCGGTGTCACTCCTTGGTCAGATCAACCAACGGCGTCTGCCGCACTTCAGTCTCCCGCCCATCCTGAATCTCGCTCACCTGCTTCAAGGCCTTATCCACCGCTGCCTTGTCCGCTAACAAGCTGTAGCTGATGCGGAACTGCTTGTGTTCCTTGGGCCCAATTGTCGGTACCAGGTTCAGTGGCCGCTGGTAACGGCGGTTGTAGGAAAAACTTGTCCCCGGCTCCAACCCCGTGACATAGCCCTGGCCTTGGGTATCGGTGTTTTTCCACAGGGAAAACACCGGCAGTGTCTGGGTATTGAAGCCGACCGAAACGCCCAGGCTGCCGGCCTTGTTATGCAACACGGTCAACGTATCGCCCTTGGCATCGGCATACGGCACCACGTTGTACACCGTTTCGTCGTAGTCCTTGGTCGGTGCGCGGTAGGTTTGCCAGTCGGGCAGATCGCCCTTGGCCTTGTCGTTGAACGGCGACACCTGTTTCACCGGCGCGACGAAACGAGCGCCCTGCTCCAGGAACGGGGTGCTGAAGTTGCTGTGATACAGCGCCTGGTATTCCTTCGGATAGTCGCCGTTGTTGGTCAGGGTGTCATTGAGGGCGAACACGACGCTGCCGGGTTCGGTGACCAGTTCGGTCGCGACCGAGAAGTCGACCTTCTTGAACGCCTGCTCTTTCAATTCGCCGCGCAGGGTGATGGCGTACGGTGGTTTTTCATCGATATGCAGGGTGACTTTGTTCGCAGGAATGTTGGCGGCCCGACCGTGCAGGGTCAGCAGTTCGCCGTTGTCGACGCCGGGGTGGCCGACCCATTCGTAGCCGCAGCGGGCGACCAGTTCATTAAAACCTTCCAACCAGCCCAGACCACCACGGCCATTGAGTTCGATGAAGGACGGATTGACCACTTCCTTGACCGGAGAATCCCAGCCCATGCGCACACTGCCGACCGAGGCCTGCAAGACGTTCATGCCGCGAGTCGGCACTACCGAGAGTTTCATCGTGCCGTTATCGATGTCGACGATGCTGACGCCCTCCTGGCGACCGCCGTGCAAGGTGCGCAGGGCAACGCTGAAGGGCTTGTCGGTTTTTATCCCGAGTTGCTGGCTGGTGATCTGCCAGCTCTGGGCGGCTTTGTCGGTGTCGAGCAGAACGTAATCCCAGGCCATGGCGTGGGAGGCAGCGGACAGTGCGCTGAGGGCAACAAAGAGTTTAAGCGGGGTCATGGCGACAGCCTTTCTTGGAGTTGTGCCATTTTTATAAACTTGATGAAACGTTTCAGCAAGGTAAAAATAGGGTTAACGCCGACGAGGTTGGCTGCGTGCAGTGGGCGTAAGGCAAAAAGCGGTAATGTCGCTGATAGCCGCTTGCAGCCCTTCTTTACAGTCAGCAATCGGCCAATAGCAGACAGATCGTTCTACAGCCTCGGCGCTTTGTATCAGCCAGCAGAGCACTAGCGCAGAGAGGAAAAATACTGAGTAGGCGGTTTACCCAGTGCTTTCTTGAACATAGTGATGAATGCATTAACAGAGTCATATCCCAGGATGCCCGCCACACGTTGCACGGATACCCCCTCCGCCAAATGACTCAGTGCGATCATCAAATGCAATTGTTGACGCCAGCGTCCGAAGCTCAGCCCGGTCGTGCTTTCTACAAGCCTGGCCAGCGTTCGCTCACTGGTTGCAAGCCGAGTGGCCCACTCGCGCAACGTGGTTCGGTCGCCTGGATCGGAGAAGAGCATATCCGCGATTTGTTTGATCTTGGGGTGGTCTGATATCGGCAAATGCAGCTCTTTCAGCGGAGCATCGGAAAGCTGCTCAAGCAGCACTGCAACCAGCCGCGCTGTCTTGCCCTCGGAATCGTAAGCAGGTTCCTGTTCAGCGAGATGCAGGATCATCTCCCGAACAAGGGGCGTAATGGCAACCGTGCAGCATTCTTCAGGCATGGCTGCCGCACCGGGCTCAACGAACAGAAAGCAGGTCCGGGCGTTTTCGGTCACTCGGCAACTGTGCGGCGTGCCGCCCGGGATCCATACGGCGTGCTGGGGAGGGACAAGCCAGAGTGCATTTTGCACCTCACAGCTCACTGCGCCATGCAAAGACAGGATCAGCTGGCCTTTGCGATGATCATGCGGACGGGCACCCGAACCATTGAGGTCAGGCGCAACCTTGAGCGCAATCGCTGCCTGGGCGAAAAGGTCTGAATCGAAATCTTCCGGCGAGGAAACGACATTTTTTGAGCTTGGCATAATTTAGATATCAGGTGTCTTGATATCTATATTAGACGATTCTGAAGTTCTCTACATTTGTCTTCTTTTAAGAGGACAGATAAAGAATATGTCAGATACAAAAAACAAGTGGCATGCCATCGCGCTCGTCGCAGGCATTCTGCTTATCGCCGTGAACCTGCGCGCTCCCTTTACCAGCATCGCGCCCGTTTTGCCGCTGATCCAGAATGATTTTGGCTTGAGCGCCTCAGCTCTAGGCCTGCTTACTTCACTGCCATTACTTGCCTTTGCAGCCTTCTCCCCGCTCAGCGCATCGGTCGCCCGCAGGTTCGGCATCGAGCGCACGCTTTTCGGTGCACTGTTGGTCATTTCAGCGGGCATCCTGCTCCGCTCCGCAGGCAGTGCCTGGGCGTTGTACGCCGGTGCGGTATTGATAGGCACCGGGATCGCCCTGGGCAACGTGCTGCTGCCCGGCCTGATCAAACGCGACTTTTCAACAAAAATGGCGTCCATGACCGGCGCTTACTCCATCACAATGGGCGCAGCAGGCGCTGTCGGTTCAGCTGTGATAATTCCGCTGACCCAATCATGGGAATGGCCGATTGCCCTGAGTTTGTTGGTCGCAGCCCCTCTGTTGGCGATGGTGGTGTGGCTTCCGCAGTTGAAAAAACACGAACACGTAAATCTGTCCGGTCCGAAACAAGCGCCAACCGTGGCCGTCTGGCGTTCGCCGCTGGCATGGCAGGTCACGCTGTTCATGGGGCTGAACGCGATGCCTTTTTATGTCGCCGTCGGCTGGCTGCCGACCATTCTGATGGACCATGGCATATCCCCGGAGCAAGCAGGCACGGTACACGGCACGCTTCAACTGACCACGGCCATTCCCGGCTTGATTCTGGCGGCCACGCTTCGTCGTCTCAAAGACCAGAAACTGGCAGCCGCTACCGTCAGCCTGTTAACCGCCTCATCCCTGATCGGGCTCATTTACGCGCCAGACTACGCCATGTTGTGGGCCGCGGTCCTGGGCTTCGGCTCTGGTGCCAGCATGATGCTCGGCCTGACCTTCATCGGCTTGCGCACAAAAAATGCCGGTGACACGGCGGCACTTTCAGGAATGGCGCAGTGCGTCGGCTACCTGATGGCAGCCGCAGGCCCCTTGCTGCTGGGCCAACTGCACGACTGGACCGGTGGCTGGACAGCACCGCTGCTGATCACAGCCGCAATCTCCGTAGCCGGCGCATTCACCGGCATGCTGGCCGGGCGCAACGTTCAACTTGAATCTGCTGAATCATCGTCGCGAACAAGCCCAGCAATCCAGTCAGCGAATGCGCTCACAGTTGGCGATAAAAAGCGCTGATGCGGGTATAGCAGGTGCACAGGAACCGATGCGGGCTGCCAGTCAGCAAGCACTTCGACCAGTCGCCCTTCTCGCAGATGCTCGCTGACCACATTCTCAGCGAGCTGCACCAGCCCGAAGCCTTCAAGGCACATTTTGATGTAAAGCCCAGTCTCGTTGACGGCCGCTGTGCCGTTCACCGGGACTGAGATTTTTTCGGTACCACGGGCAAAACGCATTTCACCTGCTTGCCTTGCGCGGCCCGAGAAGTAATGGATGGCCCGGTGGTGAGACAAATCTTGCGGATTTTGCGGAGTGCCGTTCTCTTCGAGATAGGCGGCAGACGCACAGGTTACCCAGCGAAACCGACCGAGTGGGCGCGCAACGAGCGTTGAGTCATCGAGCTCGCCTGTACGAATAACGCAATCGACACCCTCTTGAACCAGATCAACCTGCCGATCGTTGACGCCTATCATCAGGTAGATATCTGGGTAGCGCCTGTAGAAGTCTTGCAGGTTTGGCATGACGATGAAGTGTGCAATGCCACCCGGCATATCGACACGCAAACGCCCCTGTGGCCGTTTTACGGAATCCGTCAGGCTGGTCTCTGTGTGTTCGATCAGCTCCAATATTTCCCGGCATTGCGCCAAATATTGTGCGCCCTCAGAGGTCAGGCTGACACGCCGCGTTGTTCTGTTCAGCAGGCGTACCTGCAAGTACTTCTCAAGACTTTTAACGCTGCTGGTAACTGTCGAGGCCGGCAGTGAGAGCGTCTGCGCCGCCTGGATAAAGCTTCCTGCTTCAGCCACACGTACGAAAACCTGCATCGCTTGAATACGGTCCATGACTGTTAGCAACCTCAAAGCAGTGATCGGGGGAAGTCGTTATTATTCGTAAATATTGAATAATAAAAACAGTTTAACCATCTTTTTCCCGCGGTACCGCATTGCGTACATTGCTTCCAACGAAATTTGAAGAGGTGTACAGAAAATGGCTAAATATAACCGCAGCATTGTGCAGGCCCCGGCCGCTCCGGCCGCCCGCACCCTTATCCGCGGCGCCACTGTGCTGAGCATGGATGGCGATATTGGCAATCTGGCGCGCGGCGATATCCTTATCGAAGGCAGCACCATCACGGCCATAGGTGAAAACATCGAGGCTGGCGACGCCGTGGTTATCGAGGCATCCGGTATGATTGCCATGCCTGGCATGGTCGATACGCATCGTCACTCATGGGAGGGCCAACTGCGTCGAATCAATCCGAATGCCGAAACCCTGGAAGACTACTGCAACGCCACGCACTTCTCGTTCGCCAAATACTATCGCCCGGCTGACATGTATATCGGCAACCTGCTGACTGCATTGGGCTGCATCGATGCGGGCATCACGACCGTGGTCGATAACTCGCACAACAGCCGTACCGGCGCGCACTCCGATGCTGCGGTAGAGGCGCTGCTTGATGCTGGTATCCGATCTGTACACGCCTCCGGTGCGCCAGTTTCCGGTGAGTGGGACAAAGCCCACTGGCCCGGCAACCTGGAGCGTCTCCAGGAAAAATACGTCAATAACGGTGACAACCCGCTGCTCTCGCTGGCGGTGATGGCACAGCTTGAACCTGAGCTGTGGGCTGAGGCCAGGCGTCTGGGGCTGCCGATCATCACCGAATTTTTTGGCGGGGACATGGCAGCTGAGTTGGAGGGTTTGCATCGCGAGGGCCTGCTGCGTCCCGATAACATCTTCAACCACTGCACCTCGCTGCCGGACGCCGGCTGGAAAATCCTTAGCGAGGCTGGCGTGCGGGTCAACGTATGCCCGCGTTCAGATGCCCACTACGGCATTGAAGATGGAATGTTCGCCATGCAGTCGGCCCAGCGCCACGGCATCAGCCCGGGGCTGAGTGTCGATAACGAAACCTCCTACAGCGGTGACATGTTCATGGAGATGAGGGTGGCTTTCTACCTGCAGCGCGTCATGGGCATGCATCAGCAGCGCTGCTGCGGCGCAGAACATCATCCGGTGACCCTGCCTGCTCATGGCCTGCTCAAAGCCGCCACTCTCGACGGCGCTGCCTGCGCCGGATTGCAGGAGAAAGTCGGCAGCCTGGCCCCCGGCAAACAGGCCGACTTGATCCTTATAAACACGCAGGACATCAACCTTTACCCGTCAGGCAACGCATTCGGCACCGTGGTACACGCGGCCGAACGCAGCAATGTCGACACAGTCATGATTGGCGGGTGCATCGTCAAACGCGGCGGCAAGGTGCTGGGCGTGGACAGCGCAAGGCTGCGTGCAGCAATCGACGAGTCCCGTGAGCATCTGTTTGCTGCCGCAGGCTACCAGCCCGATATTTTTGCCGAGACATTCATGCCGCTTGAGTCAGCCAAGTAAGGGGGCGCGAGATGAACGCAGCTTACTACCTGCTGGCCATCGCCGCGGGGCTTGGCATTACCCTGCAGACCACGCTGAATGGTCAACTCGCTAAAGGTGTGGGTGGAGATTCCGTAGCGGCGGCGCTGTTCTCATTTACTGCAGGTGCGGTATGCCTGGGCTTCTTTTCATTGATGCGCGGCGGGATAGTGGCCTCACTGGCGGCTATACCTGCCCAGCCCTGGTGGAGCCTGTTGGGCGGTCTGCTGGGTGCCGGTGCCTTGCTTAGTTATGTGGTGCTTGCGCCAAAAATCGGTCTGTCAGCCCTGCTGGGCCTCGCTATCGCAGGTCAGATTATCTCTTCACTGGTTATCGATCATTTCGGATTGATGGGGGCATCGGAAAGGCCGGTGTCTCTCGTCAAGTTGGCCGGGGCGATGGTGATGCTCGCAGGCCTGGCAATCGCCTTGTTCGGTGATAGGTGGTCAGCGCTTTTCTCCAACTGACTGCCTTGTTTGCCCCATCCTGTTTCGTAGGACGCAACCATGTTTAAAACCCTAACCGGCACCACAAGTCTTCTTGGCGAGTGCCCTATCTGGTGTGAAAGAACCGAACGCCTGTTCTGGACCGACATCTCCGGTTGCGAGTTGCGTGCTCTGGACCCCGAAAACGGCGAAGTGCAGCGTTGGTCCCTGCCAGAGCCGCTAGGGTCATTTGCCCTCACGGCAGACGAAGACATATTGCTGATGGGACTGGCATCCTGCCTGGGCTACTACAACCTGAGCACTGGTCGTTTCAGCAAAATCACAGCCACCCCTGGCGTGGCAGGAACCCGGATCAATGATGGCCGCTGCGACCGTATGGGCAACTTTGTGTTTAGCACTATGGATGCCGGTGAGCCGGTGCAAACTATAGGGCGATTTCACCGGTTCAATGCCGCGACGCTCAAGACTGAAACGCTGGACCTTCCCGAAGTGGCGATCCCGAACAGCATCTGTTTTAGCCCGGACGGTTCCACCATGTACTACGCGGACTCCCTGCAAGAATGCATTTTCTGCTGCGATTACCCGTCGCTAGAAAACCAGCGTGTATTCACTACAGTCAACGGTCAGGGTGCTCCAGACGGTTCTTGTATTGATGCGCAGGGCTTTCTCTGGAATGCGGAATGGGGCGGTAGCAGAGTCGTGCGTTACGCGACTGACGGCAAAGTTGACAGCGTGATCGACTCCCCGTGTATTCAGACAACTTGCCCGGTGTTAGCGGGACCTGGTTATAAAACGCTTTACTGCACCAGCGCACGGATAGGGCTGGATAAGCCGGCAGATTTCGATAGCACGCTGATAAAAGCCGAAGCCGTTTTAGCTGCCGGATCCCCTGAAGAGCGATTTACAGGACGACTGCACTGAATAGTAGGTTCTAGCCTGTCGCGCCGTTCTGAATGCCAACATGGTAGACGCGTATGAATGACCGGTTCTGGCCGTTTGCCGCCGTTCACCTTCGATGGATCTAAGCTATTTGCACCAGGTAACGCTAGTAGCCAATCAGGAGATTTCTGCCAGCTATGCACGCAGACCTACTGAGGCTCCCGCTGCAAACGACTGTGCAGGCCGAACGCACTTGACTGCGCTGGCCTGTGAAACTAGCCAGATCTTCCTGACCTAGGGATGGAAAAGTTAATGACTGAGGTTGATACATCCTCTCAGTTGCACCCTGGCTACCCACACCTTATAGTTCGCCCCGTCGCCAGCCTTGGCCAGCGACAGGGTTTCGCAGCCCTAAAAACTATTACCTGTACCGTCAAACTCGACGCAGCCGATTCACAGCTGTCTCTCGTTTTATGGCGGTTGTGCGTGGGAGACCTTCGGGTCTGCCGGGTCTGGTAATAGTCCTCCGGTCTGCGAACCCGCGCACAGCTGCCACCCGTTTGTTTCGCAGCAAAAGGTGGCAATTTTTCTTTTTAAGGACTATTACCATGACTACTCAACACCCGCCCCGCCGCTTCACCCCCATGTCCCAAACCGCAACCGAATACCCTGTCCTGCTCATCGACAGCGACGCCCCGCTCAGCGAGCTCCATGCCTGCGCCAGCGAGCGTCTCAATGCTGCCCTCGCCTACCTGCACCTGATGGCCTGTTCCAATGTGTCCGACTACGCCGAGCATGACGTTAATACCGTGGCCAATACCGCGCGGATCATGATCCAGGACGTGTCGGATGTGTTTACGGTGATGGAGCGGCGCGGTTTTGATGTGCCTGCTGTGAGTTGACGTGATGTGAGCTGTGAGGAAACCCGCTTTGGCGGGTTTTCTGGTTTTTGGGGCGGCTACTGCCTGGCGGTCTTGATGGTCACAACGTTTTTTCTAGGCGGCTCGCCAAACTGGCGCTTGTATTCTCGACTAAGGTACGCGGTGATAGGCGTGATGCTTGATTCACACGCCCCTCTTTTATTGGCGGAAATGGCTGTTGGAAACCCCGGCTTCTGTGGCGAGGGAGCTTGCTCCCGCTGGGGCGCGAAGCGGCCCCAACAATGGGACTGCTACGCAGTCCAACGGGAGCAAGCTCCCTCGCCACAATTACCGGCTATGCCTTAACTGACTGGCATTAGCGCAAGCCCGCTCGCCACAGTGGGCTTGTTTGCCATCATCACAATCTGTGTCAGGCACTGGATGTTTCTTTATGATGTGGCCTTTCGCTTAATGCCCCAGGAACCTCCCATGCCCGCCCTCACCTTCCGCAACGCCCTGCCCGCCGACGCCGCGCGTTGCTTTGAAATCGAAACCAGCGCCTACGAAGGCGACGAAGCCGCGACGCTGGAGAAAATCGCCACGCGTATTGCGCAGTACCCCGAGGGCTTTTTGATTCTGGAGGCGGATGGCGCGGTGGTGGGGTTTATCAATTGTGGCTGCGCCCATCAGGTGGTGATGTCGGATGAGGCGTTCAAGGAGTTGGTGGGGCATGCGGCCGAGGCGCCGAATGTGGTGATCATGTCGGTGGTGGTCGACCCGGCGCAGCAGGGTAAGGGCTATTCCAAACTGCTGATGACTGAGTTTGTGCAGCGCATGCGCGCGATGGGCAAGCAAACGATTCATTTGATGTGCAAGGAGCAGCATGTGCCGTTGTATACGCGCATGGGTTACGGCTATGTACGGCCGTCGCCGTCGGAGCATGGCGGGATGGCGTGGCATGAGATGGTGATGGGCCTTTAGGCCGTTAACTTTCTGGTCGTGTTTATGTAACGGGATTTACGCCCGCCAGCCATCATTGAACGGGCAGCTGTGTTGCAACAGGTAAGAAGCTCGCCTCTATTGCCTTTTCTGACAGCCAAGTTGAAACGTCATACGCGGTTTTGAGCCACGGCCTATAGACCGCACCCATCGTTACATGAGCGCAGTCACCAGCAGTTTTGAGCAGTTACATCTGCAAAAAATCACCTTATTGAATGCCTTGGCAGGGCTCTGTAGTTTTCGAAAGGAATCGCCGGATCAGGTTCTGGCGATACGTTTTCTTAAAGATCGCCGAGGTACGTCCATGTTTCCAATCACCCGTACGCCCTACACTCCCCCTTCGCACATCCAACACATGCATGAGGCAGCTCACCGTGCTCCCTTGGATCGCGAGCCCCAGGCCTTGCATACAATCATGTCCCCAAGGGGCAAGACGGAAAACCAGGCAGATTTCCCGCTGGTCAATTCGAATACCAAACTCTGGGCCAGCCTCGAACACCGAATTGATAGCGACACGCCCTTTCGCAACAAGATGGATGACACTGCCGGTGACGATGCCGAAGTGTTCGATCCAGAGACGCAAACATGGCAGCCTACCCAAGCACTCGGCGGGGGGCTGCACGCCAATCTTGGCGACGCTTACCGCGAAGCCATCGATTTCGAAATCAAGGCCGACAACATGGGCGGCTGGCAGCGAGTGTGAGTCGCTGACGGTGTTAGGCTCCGTGGAGGGTGTTCTAAGCGCTAGACGAACCCGGCCCACACCTTCGGCCGCTCGCAGGAGCTGTCTCTGCTGATGGAAGGCGCACAGGTTGTGGCGCAAAACAAAGGGTTTGATCAGGTGGGTGAACGGCTGCTGCATATGGTGCGCCAGCGGCTTTGAGGAGCGAGAACGCATGAGCATGATTGAAATCAGCGACCAACCCAACCCCGACGCCGAGCGCCTGCTGGGCGATGGCCTCGCCGCCTTCAATGAGGCCTTCACCGGCTCCAATGATCGGCGGCCACTGATGGTGTTGCTCAAAGACCCGGACACTCAGCAGCTCCTCGGTGGCATCACGGGTAAAACCACCCTGGGCATGGCCTTCCTCGACCTGTTCCACTTGCCCGACGCCCTGCGCGGTTCGGGCCTGGGCAGCCAGTTGCTGCAGGCCTTCGAAGACGAGGCGCGGCGCCGGGGCTGCCAGCATGCGGTGCTGTACACCTTGAGTTTTCAGGCACCGGGGTTTTACGAGAAACAGGGGTGGGTGCGGTTGGGTGAAATACCCTGCCAGCCCGAAGGCAGCAGCCGGGTGTTTTTGTCCAAACAGCTTTGAAGCTGACGCCCCCGGCGGTCTGTGCAATGATCGCAACTCGTCTCAAGGGATGGAGCCACCGCCATGTCGCTGAACACCCCGCCTCACCCTGCGCACGCGCCACGCTTCTGGCGTGACGAGCGCTTGCCGTTCATCGAGGCGCGCACCATCGCCGACGGGCGCAAGGTCACTTACACCCGTCACGCCCACGAGCATTTTTCCATCGGCGCCATCACCAGTGGGCGCAGTTATTACCACTATGGCGCGCAGACCTTCGAGATCAGCGCCGGCACGGTGGTGTTGATGAACCCCGGCGATGTGCACGCGTGCAACCCGATCCACGACCAGCATTGGTCGTATCACATGATTTACCTCGACACACCGTGGCTGACGGACCTGCAATACCAGCTGGGTTTCAGTACCGAGCAGGGTTATCGGCCGTTCAATACGCCGCATACCCGCGACACGGTGTTGTATCACGGCCTGATCGAGCTGTACGGCATTCTGTTGGATGAGCAGGCCGAGTTGCTGCAGAAAGAGAGTGCGCTGGTGAGTTATTTCACCGAGGTGCAGCAGCGCCTGAACCCGTCGCTGACGCCGCTGCGTGAGGTCAACCACAAGCTGGAGCGCGCCGCTGAGTACATCCGCGCGCACTGCACCGAAGCGTTGAAGCTGGAGGATATTTGCCTGGCGGCCGAGCTGTCGCCGTCGTATTTGATTCGTGCGTTCAAGCAGTATTACGGGCTCACGCCCCATGCGTTTCTGGTCAACCGGCGCATTCAGTTTGCCCGCACGCAATTGCGCAATGGCGAGCTGATCGCCGATGTAGCCCTGGCCGCCGGGTTTGCCGACCAGGCGCATTTTCAGCGCACCTTCAAACTGCATTTCGCCGCCACGCCGGGCCAGTACCGCGACTTGCTCAAGCCATCAGCAAATAACCCACACTGGCCACCAGCAACGCGGCCATTGAGCGGTTGAACAGCTGCACGCCTTGCGGGTTGCTCAGGTAGCGCCGCAAAAACGTGCCGGCGTAGGCCCAGCACGCCACCGACAGGTAGCAGATCACCAGGTACAGCGCCGCAAACAGCCACACTTGGCGCGCATCGCCATCGGCCACGAACAAGCCCATGCCCGCCACACAGGCCAGCCAGGCTTTGGGGTTGAGCCATTGCATGATCGCGCCGTAGAGCATCGATGGCGCGGTGGCAGTGCCTTCGGCGTCGAGTCGGCCATCGTCGACCGCGAGTTTCCAGGCCATGTACAGCAAAAAGGCGACCCCGCCCCACTGGATCAACTGGGTGAGGATCGGCCAGCGCACCAGCACTTCATGCAGGCCCAGGCCGATCAGCACCAGCAGCAAGGTAAAACCGACGGCGGCGCCGACTACGTGTTTCTGGCTGGCGGCAAAGCCAAAGCGCGCGCCGGAGCTGAGCGCCACCACGTTGACCGGGCCGGGGGTGATGGACGTGGCCAAAGCGAAGGCGGCCATGGAGATGATCAAGCTCATTGCAGTTCCTTTTGGTGATGCCGAGTGACGATGGCTTCACGGTAAAGGGCTGAACGGCGGTGGTATTGAAGAAAATGCCCCTGAGGTCTTGGAGGCTTTGCCTGAGAGCGTTTCAGGTCGCCATGTTCCCTTTGTGGCGAGCAGGCTTGCCCTGCGTTGGGTGGCGAAGCCGCCCCAATCCAGGCGGCGCGGTGAGTCAGGCAGAAAGAGCTGGGGCTGCTTCGCAGCCCAACGCAGGGCAAGCCTGCTCGCCACAACAAGCCTGTTTTCCATAACAAGCCTGTTTGCCACAACAGCCTGCTCGCCACAATGGCCCAGTCGTTATGCCGCTGGCATCTGGGTGATGATGTCTTCCAGGCCCAGCACCCGGCCGTCTTCGGACACGATCTCGACCTTGCGCAGCGGCTTGAGCAAACGTGCATCCAGCAAGTGGGTGGCGACATCGGCCGGCTGCGTGAAGGTTTCGCCCCATTGCGCCAGGGTCACCAGTACCGGCATCAGCGCGCGGCCTTTGTCGGTGAGTTGATATTCGCTGCGCGCGCCCACTTCACTGGTTTGCAACAGGCCTTGTTCGACCATGTCCTTGAGACGCGTGGCGAGGATGTTTTTCGCCACGCCCAGGTGTTTTTGGAAGTCACCGAAGCGCGTCACCCCGGCGTAGGCGTCGCGGATGATCAGCAGCGTCCACCAATCCCCCACCACGTCGAGTGCGCGGGCGACCGGGCAACAGTCGCCTTCCAGGCATTTGCGTTTCATCGTCGGGCCTCCGGGCAATCAGAAATATTAGGTTGCATTATAGGACCAACAGGCTCAAGATAAAAACGGTTTCATTATTAAACCTAATTCGTCGCCTGGAGTGCATCATGGATATTCGTGGAAAAGTGGTGTTGGTTACCGGTGCCAATCGTGGCCTGGGCAAAGCGTTTGTCACCGCGCTGCTGGCAGCGGGTGCGGCCAAGGTGTATGCCGGTGCACGTGACCCGGCCAGTGTGGATATCCCCGGCAGCACGCCGATTCCCCTGGACATTACCGACCCGGCCAGCGTGCAGCGCGCCGCCGAGCAATGCGGCGATGTCAGCGTGTTGATCAACAACGCGGGCTGGCTCAAGTACGGCTCGTTGCTGGCCGAAGACAGCATCGAAAACCTGCAACAGCACTTTGAGGTGAACACCTTCGGCACCTTGCGCCTGAGCCGCGCCTTTGCGCCGATCCTGGCCAAACAAGGTGGCGGTGCGTTGATCAATATCCTCTCGGTACTGAGCTGGCTGAGCCCGCCCGGCTCCGGCGGCTACAGCACCTCCAAGTCGGCGCAGTGGGGTCTTACCAATGGCCTGCGTGGTGAATTGCGCGAGCAGAACACCTTGGTGATCGGCGTACACCCGGCCTATATCGACACTGACATGGTGGCGGATGTGCAGGCGCCAAAAAGCACCCCGCAGGAAGTGGTTGCCATTACCCTCAAGGCATTAAGTGAGGACCGCGAAGAAGCGCTGATCACCGACATGACCCACGCGGTAAAAGCTTCGCTGTCCACCGACAGCCCGGTGTATTTGAGTCATTGAGCAAGCGCACACTGCCCAACGGTCTGAATGTGGGAGCAGGCAAGCCTGCTCCCACACTAGTCAGCTTCCAGGCAAGCCAGCTCCCACAGGTTTTGCTTTTGATTTGAGGCGCTACGGGCTCACAACCCGCGGTTACGCAGCCATTGCAAAAAGCCTTTCTTGACCGGCACCACCGTCGCGTCCTGGGTCAGGGCTTGCGCGGCGTGCACACGAAAATCCAGCAGTGCCTTCATCGCTTCGCTGATGTCGTGGCGCGCGTCCAGGCAGGGTTTGAGGTATTCATTCTCGATGCGGTACAGCGTGCAGAAGGTCTTGGCGGTGAAGTCCGCCAGCGCCGCTTGATCGGACAAAATCCCCGACTCGCCAATCACCTCGCCCGGCCCCATGCGCCCGGCTTCGAACTTGTGGCCATCCTTGATCAACATCACCGAGACCACGCCGGACTCGACGATAAACAAATGGTCGCTGACCTCCCCCGCCGGCAGGATCATCTCGCCGGCACGATAGGTGTGCAGGGTCATGTTCTGGCTGAAGGTGTCTTTTTCCTCTTGGCGCAACGTGGAGAAAATCGACGAACGCTCCAGCAATGCCCGTGCGTGGGACATCACCGGCGGCGCGCTGCTTTCAGTGGCCGACAGCAGGCCCACGCCCGCTGCTTGCAGGTGGCGGAACGCCAGGTCGTAAAGCTGGTTACGCACTTCGCGCTTTTGGCCCATGGCCGGCACGAACCCGCTGATCTCGTATTCCACGCCGCCACTGGCCGAAGTTTTGAACGCCACGCTGGGCGCGGGTTTGGCCAGCAATGGCCGGCAACCTTGCATCGCACGCTCCAGCGCTTCGATCACGGTTTGCGGGCGCGCATGCGGGCTGACTTGCAGGCTGACCGCCAGGCCGAACATGTCCGCCGGGCGTGAGAAGTTGATGATCTTGGCCTTGGCCGCCAGGGAGTTGGGGATCACCGCCATGCTGCCCTGGGAGGTTTGCAGGCGTGTGGCACGCCAGTCGATGTCAGTGACGCGCCCTTCGGTGCCGTCGATGGAGATCCAGTCATCTACCTGATACGGCTTGGTGGTGTTGAGCACGATCCCGGAAAACACGTCGCTCAAGGTGCTTTGCAGCGCCAGGCCGACGATGATCGCCACCGCGCCGGAAGTGGCGAGCACGCCCTTGACCGGCAAGTCGAGCACATAGGCCATGGCGGCGATGATCGCGATCAGGAAGATCACTGCGCCCAGCAGGTCTTGCAGCAAGCGCCCGCCGTGCCCGACGCGATTCATCATGACCGTGCCGAGCAATACCGTGAGGGTGCGCGCTGCGAACAGCCACCAGCCGATCTGCAACGCCGTGGCCGCCAGGTGCAAGGCGGTGTTGTCGCCATAGGGCGCAAGCTGCATGGGGTTCATGCCGTCGTTGAACAGCACGGCGCTGAACACCGCAAAGATCGCCAGGCGCGCCGCCAGCTTCCAGTTGGCGAGGTTGGCGGAAATAAGCCGCCACACGGCGATGTCGATAAAGATCAGCGCCACGGCGCACAGCATCGGGTGATCAGCGATAAATGAGGGCATCCAGGCGACTCCAGGGTGTGTGGCGAGAAGATCGCATGAATCGGCAATACTGAATAACAAAATGTGGGAACAGGCTTAATGTGGAAGCAGGCTTTGTGTGGGAGCTGGCTTGCCTGCGATGCGGACACCTCGGTATGACTGATAAACCGAGGTGATGCCATCGCAGGCAAGCCAGCTCCCACACTAACCCGCTCCACACAGAGGGTATGTGGCAACCCTTGGGTCTTGCGCTTACTTGGCGCCAGTCAGCGCGTTATAGCTGGTAAACAGGTTGCGATAGTCCGGGATATGGTTGGCAAACAAGGTACCCAGGCCTTCGATATCGTTGCGCCAGTCGCGGTGCAGCTCACAGGCCAGGCCGAACCAGGTCATCAGTTGCGCGCCGTTGGCCGACATGCGGTCCCAGGCCGAATCGCGGGTGATTTCGTTGAAGGTGCCGGACGCGTCCGTCACCACGAACACCTCAAACCCTTCAGCCAGAGCCGACAACGCAGGGAACGCCACGCAAACCTCGGTTACCACACCGGCGATGATCAGTTGTTTCTTGCCAGTGGCCTTGATCGCCTTGACGAAATCTTCGTTGTCCCAGGCATTGATCTGGCCAGGGCGCGCAATGTACGGCGCGTCCGGGAACAGTGCCTTCAGCTCCGGTACCAGTGGGCCGTTGGGGCCGGTTTCGAAGCTGGTGGTGAGGATGGTTGGCAGCTTGAAGTACTTGGCCAGGTCAGCCAGGGCCAGCACGTTGTTCTTGAACTTGTCCGGTTCGATATCTCGCACCAGAGACAGCAGGCCAGCCTGATGATCAACCAGCAGAACGGCAGCGTTGTCCTTGTCCAGACGCTTGTAGGGAGTAGTCATGAGTGCTTCCTCTTTTCCATGGGCGACAGCCATCCTTGGCCGGTAAACCGGCCTGGCCATCTGGGTTGGGTGTTGCGGGTTGAATCAGGAGTGCATCTGGCCGAACTGGCCGGACTGGAAGTCGGCAAAGGCCTGGTGAATCTCTTGCTCGGTGTTCATCACGAACGGGCCGTGGCCGACGATAGGCTCATCAATAGGTTCGCCGCTGAGCAGCAGGAACATCGCATCGTTGTTCGACTCCAGGGCGAGTTGGTCGCCGTCGCGTTCGAACAACGCCAGTTGCCCTTCGCGCACCAGTTCCTGGCCATTGACCTGCACCGTGCCTTTGAGCACTACCAGCGCGGTGTTGCGCCCGGCGTGCAGGTCGAGGGTCACAGACTTACCGGCATTGAGGCGCACATCCCACACGTCGATCGGCGTGAAGGTGCGGGCCGGGCCTTGTTTACCGGCAAACTCACCGGCAATCAGGCGCAGGCTGCCGGCGTTGTCGGCCAGGGGTAACGACGGGATATCGCCGTCGAGGATGGTCTGGTAGCCGGCATCGGTCATTTTGTCCTTGGCCGGCAGGTTGACCCACAACTGCACCATTTCCAGCGCGCCGCCCTTTTGGGCAAACGCTGCGGAGTGGAACTCCTCATGCAAGATGCCTTTGGCCGCCGTCATCCATTGCACATCGCCTGGGCCAATGGTGCCGCCAGCGCCGGTGGAATCGCGGTGCTCGACTTCGCCCTTGTAGACGATGGTCACGGTTTCAAAGCCGCGATGCGGGTGCTGGCCTACGCCACGACGTGCTTGGGTCGGGGTGAAATCGGCCGGCCCGGCGTGGTCCAGCAACAGGAACGGGCTGATGTGCTTGCCCATGGTGTCGTAGGAAAACAGCGTGCGAACCGGAAAGCCGTCGCCTACCCAATGGCTGCGTGGGCTGGTGTAGATACCGATGATATTTTTCATGGCGTTTCTCCAAAGGCGTGAAAGCAGTGCATGTACACAGCTTAAATCCGCTACCTTTACCGCGCTAGACGGCAAAAATAACCCTTAGCGTTCTATTTGGAGAACGATAGTGGAAGACCTCAACACCCTCTATTACTTCACCCAAGTGGTCGAGCACCGTGGTTTTGCCGCCGCGGGCCGCGCGCTAGACATGCCTAAATCGAAGCTCAGCCGGCGTATCAGCGAGCTCGAAGAGCGCCTGGGTGTGCGCCTGATCAACCGCACCAGCCGGCATTGTTCGCTCACCGAAATCGGCCAGGTCTATTACCAGCGCTGCCTGGCCATGCGGGTGGAGGCCGAAGCCGCTGCCGAAGTGATCGAGCGCAACCGTTCCGAGCCCCAGGGCATTGTGCGTTTGAGCTGCCCCACCGCCCTGCTCAACTCCTGGGTCGGGCCGATGCTGACCCGCTATATGCTCAAATTCCCGCTGGTGGAGTTGCACCTGGAGAGCACCAACCGGCGCGTGGATGTGATTCACGAAGGCTTTGACATCGCCCTGCGCATTCGCTTTCCGCCCTTGGAAGACACCGATCTGGTGATGAAGGTGCTTGGCAACAGCACGCAGTGCCTGGTGGGCAGCCCGGCGTTTGTGTCGCGCCTGTCCAGCCCGCCATTGCCGGGGGATTTGAATGGGTTGCCGAGCGTGTATTGGGGCTCGGCGCAGCGTGAGTACCAGTGGGAATTGTTTGGCGAGAACGGTGCCAGCGCGGTGATTCGACACTTCCCACGGATGATCACCGATGACCTGTTGGCGTTGCGCCACGCGGTGTGCGCCGGGGTGGGTATTGCGCACCTGCCGAGTGTGGTGGTGCGCGAGGACATTGCCGCCGGGCGCCTGGTCAACTTGATCCCGGGTTGGTCGCCAAGGACCGGGATCGTGCACGCGATTTTCCCTTCGCGCCGTGGGCTGTTGCCGTCGGTGCGCACCCTGATTGATTTTCTCGGCGAGGAATTCGCGCACAGCGACATGGCCTGATTCAACTGTGGGAGCTGGCTTGCCTGCGATGCAGACACCTCGGTCTTTCAGTAGAAACGCGGTGATGCTATCGCAGGCAAGCCAGCTCCCACAGAAAAACAGACCTACGCCGCGGCCAGCAGCGCTTGGCGCTGGCGCAGCAGCTGGAACGCCACAAACGCCGAAACCGCAAAGCTCGCCTGGATCATGATCATCGGCGTGGCACTGCCATCACGCAGATGGCTCAGCAACAGGCCACTGCACGTCGCGCCAAACATCTGCGAAAAGCCCATCAACCCCGCCGCCAACCCCGCACGATGGGCGTTGGGCATCACCCCGCCCGTGACAGAGCCCGGCAACACCAGGCCGCCGCCGAGGGTGACCAATGCCACCGGAATATCCAGGCCCAGCGCCGACAGGCCGAACAGCTCGTAAATCACCACCGCTAGAATCCCGCCGATGGCGACCAGCGTCACGCCTATCGACACAATGCGTTGCGGCCCCAGGCGCAGGATATTGCGCCGGGTGTAGGTAGAGCCAACGATCAGCATCGACACGATCAGGCCAAAATTAAGCCCGTACTCCAGGCTGCTGAACCCCAGCAGGTTGATAAACACCGCCGATGAACCCGCGATCACCGCGAACATCGCGCCGTAGGTACAGGCCAACGCCACCGCGTACGCCCGAAACTGGCGGCCCTTGAGCAGATCCAGGTATTGGCCGCCGAGGGTGCGCCAATGCCCGGCCTTGGGGTCCAGAAAGTGATTGCTCTCGCGAAAGAACAACAGCGCCAACACCAGCACCACACTGCCGATCACCAGCGCCAGCACGATCGGCGCCTGCCAGCCCAGCAGCTTGATCAGCAGGCCACCGATCATCGGCGCCACGACGATGGCGTAGAGCATGCCGATCATGGTCAACGCCAGCGCCGGCCCCGCTTCGGCCTTCCACACATCACGCACCACCGTGCGCGCCAGCACCAGCGCGGCGCAGGCGCCCAGGCCTTGCAGCACGCGGGCGGCAATGAACTGTTGAATGTCGCTGACCAGCAGCATCGACAGGGTTGCCAGCACATACAGCGCCAGGCCGCCAAGTAGCACGGGGCGACGGCCGATGCGGTCCGACAGCGGCCCGAACAGCAATTGCCCAAGGCCAAATGCAGCCACAAATGCCGACAACGCCATCAACGCCGAACCCGCTGGCGCCGCCAGTGCCTGCTCGATGGCGCCCAGGCCGGGGATGAGCAATTGGGTCGAGACTTCACCGAGTGCGGTGAGCGCCACCAGTAAAAACAACAGGCTTCGCGACGGGGCCGGGGCGTTCGACATAAGGAATATCCGGGGGCTGGATTAATTTATATTTCGACCATAATATGAGCAAAAAATTATGTCCATAATTTTTTATCCATTGGCCACCCCTGGAGCCCGTCATGCGCCCTCTTCCCCTGCGTCTTCTCACGCCCCTGGCCCTGTTGATTATCCTCAGCGGCTGCAACAGCAAGGCCGACACCGCCGCCGAAGTGCCCCTGCCGCGTCCCGTTCTGGCCGCCAAGGTAGAAGCCGCCGGCACCCAGCAAAGCGCCTACACCGGCGTGGTCGCGGCGCGCACCGAAAGCGATTTGGGCTTCCGGGTCAGCGGCAAAGTCATCGAACGCAAGGTCGACCCCGGCCAGCATGTCGCCCGTGGTGACACCTTGCTGGTACTGGACATCGGCGACTTCGAACTGGCCCTGCGCTCGGCCAAAAACCGCGTCAACGCCGCTCAGGCCCAATTGCGCCAACGCCGTGATGACGAAAACCGTTACCAGCGCCTGGCCAGCACCGGCGCCGTGTCGCGGCAGATCTTCGACCAGTCGGCGACCAACCTGCGCGTGGCCGAAGCCGAACTGGCCGCGGCGCAATCGGATGCCAGCCAGATCGAAAACCGCCGCACCTACTCGGTGCTCAAGGCCGACGGCGACGGCATCATCACCGATGTTCGCGTGGATCGCGGCCAAGTGGTCGCCGAAGGCCAGATCGTGGCGCGCCTGGCCCACGACGGCGCCCGCGAAGCCATCGTCAACCTGCCGGAAAACCAGCGCGACCAAGCCGCGCAAAAAGCCCTGGCCTTCCCGTTCGGCGCACAGGACCAGGCCGTGACAGCCACCCTGCGCGAGCTGTCGGCGAGTGCCGACCCGACCACCCGCACCTACCGCGCACGCTACGTGCTGCATGGCGCCGTCGACCGTTTCGCCCTCGGCTCTACCATCACCGTGCGCCTGCAAGGCAATGGCCAGGCCCAGCAAACCCGCGTGCCCATCGGCGCGTTGCAGGATGCGGGGCAAGGCACCGGCGTGTGGGTGATCGGCGCGGACGACAAGGTCAGCTTCGCCCCCGTTAACGTGGCCAGCCTCGGCCAGGAAGACGCGCTGCTCGACAGTGGCGTAACGCCCGGCCAGATCGTAGTCGCCCTCGGCGCGCACTTGCTGCACAGCGGCGACACCGTGCGCCTGCTGCCGGCCCAGGCACTGGCCCTCAACCGTAAACAGGACCACTGAGCATGCGCGGCATCAACCTCTCCGAACTGGCGGTAAAGCACCGCGCCGTCACGCTGTTTCTGATCATTGCGATCCTCGCCGCCGGGATCTTCTCGTTCGGCAAGCTGGGGCGCGCCGAAGACCCGTCGTTTACCGTCAAGGTCATGACCATCACCGCCGCCTGGCCCGGCGCCACCGCCCAGGAGATGCAGGAACAGGTCGCCGACCGCCTGGAAAAACGCCTGCAGGAACTGGACTACTACGACCGCGTCGAGACCATCGCCCAGCCCGGTTTTGTGTCGATGCGCATGACCTACAAGGAGTCCACGCGCCCCAGCGAGATCCAGGACCTGTTCTACCAGACCCGCAAAAAACTCAGCGACGAAGCGGCGAAACTGCCCAAAGGCGTGATCGGACCGTTCTTCAATGACGAATATTCCGATGTGTATTTCGCCCTGTATGCGCTGGAAGCCGAACACCTGCCCCATCGCCAGCAAGTGCAGATGGCCGAAGACTTGCGCCAGGGCTTGCTCAACCTGCCGGGCGTGAAGAAGGTCAATATCCTCGGCGAGCAGGCGCAGCGGATATTTGTCGAGTTCTCCTATGAGCGCCTGGCCACGCTGGGCATCAAGCCGGACCAGATCTTCGCCGCCCTCGCCGCACAGAACGCCGTGGCGCCGTCGGGCTTTGTCGAAACCGCCGGCGCGCGTGCCTATATCCGCATCGACGGCGCCTTCGACAGCCTGGCGCTGATCGAAAACGTACCGCTGGAAGTCAACGGCCGTGTGCTGCGCATTGCCGATGTGGCGACCGTGAGCCGTGGTTATGAAGACCCGCCCAGCTACCGCATCCGCCATCAGGGCGACCCGGCGCTGATGCTTGGCGTGATCATGGAGAAACACTGGAACGGCCTGGAACTGGACAAAAGCCTCAAGGCCCAGGAAGCCAGAATCCAGGCAGACCTGCCGCTGGGGGTGAACTTCGCCAAGGTCTCCGACCAAGCGAAAAACATCAGCCTGGCGGTGAATGAATTCATGCTCAAGTTCTTCGTCGCCCTGGCCGTGGTGATGGTGATCAGCCTGTTGGCCCTGGGCTTTCGCGTCGGGCTGGTGGTGGCTGCTGCGGTGCCGCTGACCTTGTCGGTGGTGTTTGTGATCATGCTGATCACCGGACGTGAATTTGACCGCATTACCTTGGGCGCGCTGATTATTTCCCTGGGTTTGCTGGTGGACGATGCGATCATCGCCATCGAAATGATGGTGGTAAAACTCGAAGAAGGGTTTGACCGGATTCACGCTGCCACGTTTGCCTGGAGCTCCACTGCGGCGCCGATGCTCACCGGCACCTTGGTAACCATCATCGGCTTTCTGCCGGTGGGTTTTGCGCGCTCCGGCGCCGGCGAATATGCCGGCAATATCTTCTGGATCGTCGGCTTTGCGCTGATCTCATCCTGGCTGGTGGCCGTGGTGTTCACGCCGTACCTGGGCGTGAAGTTGCTGCCGCAGATCAAACCGGTACCAGGCGGGCATGACGCGATTTACGCCGGCCGTTATTACCAGAAACTGCGCAGCCTGGTCGAAGCCTGCGTGCGCCAGCGCTGGCTGGTCACTGGCCTGGTGGTCGGTGCCTTTGTACTGTGCGTGCTGGGCATGGGCGTGGTGAAGAAGCAGTTTTTCCCCAACTCCGACCGTTCCGAGCTGATCCTTGAGGTGTACATGCCGCCCGGCAGCGCCTTCAAAAGCACCGAAGCGGTGGCGGCGCAGCTGGAAAAAGCCTTGCTGCAAGAGCCGCAGACCAGCCTGGTCGACACCTATGTGGGCGGCGGCGCACCACGTTTTTTCCTGTCGCTGAACCCCGAGCTGCCCGACCCGGCGTTTGCCAAACTGATTGTGCAAACCCCGGATTCCCATGCCCGCGATGCGCTGAAACTGCGCATGCGCGAGCGCATTGCCGCCGGCGAATTCCCGGCAGCGCGGGTGCGCGTCACGCAATTGCTGTTTGGCCCGCCGGTGCCGTTCCCGGTGGTGTTTCGTGTGTCCGGGCCGAACCTGGATGTGCTGCGCGGGGTGTCCGAAGACGTGCGCCGTGTCGTGGCGGCCAACACGCTGACCAAGGACGCTTTCCTCGACTGGGGCGAGCGCACCAGCGGTTATCGGCTGGTGCTGGACCAGGACCGCCTGCGCCTGCTGGGCTTCACGCCCAACGAGGTCAAATCCCAGCTCAACGCCCTGCTCAGCGGCAACCCGATCACCGAAGTGCGCGAAGGCAACCGCACCGTCTCGGTGGTCGCGCGCGCCCAGGGCAACCAGCGCGAAAACCTCGGCAACCTCAACAACATGACCCTCACCAACAGCGCCGGCACCTCGGTGCCGCTGGCCCAGGTCGGGCACTTCCAGGCGGTGATGGAAGAGCCGATCCTCAAACGTCGCAACCGTGCAAGCACCGTGGAAGTGCGCGCCGACATCATCGACGGCGTGCAACCGCCCGACGTGGAAATGGCCGTGTACAAAGACCTGCAACCCTTGATCGCCAAGCTGCCCGCCGGTTACCAGATCGAGATCGGCGGCCCTGTGGAAGAAAGCGCCAAGGCCAACGTGGCGCTGGCGGCACTGTTCCCGATCATGATTTTGCTGACCCTCACGGTGATCATGTTCCAGGTGCGCTCATTCGGCGTGATGTTCATGGTCTTTGCCACGGCGCCGCTGGGCTTGATTGGCGCGGTGCCGACCTTGCTGCTGTTCAACCAGCCGTTCGGGTTCAACGCGATTCTGGGCCTGATCGGCATCGGCGGCATTCTGATGCGCAACACGCTGATCTTTACCGACCAGATCCGCCAGAACCAGGACCATGGCATGGCGGTGCGCGAGGCGATTATCGAAGCCACCGTGCGCCGGGCGCGGCCGGTGATCCTGACCGCATTGGCGGCGGCGCTGGCGTTTATTCCGTTGACGCTGTCGGTGTTCTGGTCGTCCCTGGCCTACGTGCTGATTGGCGGGGTGCTGGTAGGCACCGTGTTGACGCTGCTGTTCCTGCCGGCGCTGTGCAGCCTGGTGATTGGGCGGGAGCGCACGAAGGCCGTTGAAACTTCCCACGTAACCACCGGATAAGCTCTACAGAGTTGTCCTGAAAATCTCTGCAAAGTCCTTCGCCTGATCACACAGTGCGAGGGATTGCAGATGGTTTTTCCGACTTACAAGGTTGTCTTTTGATCGCCGCCACCGGCCAGACTATTGGCCTGTTGGTGCTGGCGGCCATGGATTCGAAGACGCGCGACGTCGAGTCCGTGCTTGGCGATTTCCGGCGCTGCCTCAATACCTACGATGCCTGGGCAGAAAGCTTTTTCAGCTTTTCAGCGCTGGACGTCGAACAGGTGTTCAAGGTCGGTGACGAAGTGGCGCTGGTGGCGCCGATCGACCGTTCGATCATTCCCAGCACCACCGTCGCCACCTGCCAGGCCAACGGCACGTTGACCCTGGTGCACATGTTCCAAAGCGCGCGCTTTGTGCCCATCGGCAATACGCCGGTGGTGCTGCAACGCGTCGACCCCAACGGTGGCCCGTTGGGCGAGCCGATCCACAAGACCATCGGCCCTGGCGGCATTCTCGAAATCACCGAGTGTGATCGCAACCAGCAGTACCGGGTCAATTTTTACCCCAACGTTTCCAGCGAACACTTCAAAGCGCTGTATGCCTCGTATCAGTCGGTGATCGCGCCGCTGGAAGGTTGGCTGCGCAGCGAGTGGAGCGGCACATTTGCGCCACTGTGGCAGGACTACTCCGAGGCCAATTTCCTCAAGCGTTATCTGTTGCTGGACCAGGCGTATGCCAAGGGGTTTGGCCAGGCGCTGTACTCACTCTGGGACAGCCTCAAGCAGCTGTTTGAGTGGCTTGCACACCCGCTGGGCAACGCTGAAAAGCTGCTGAGCTATCTGTCCCAGGCCGAGTTTGAACAGCTGCTGAATGTGAGCGCCGAGGCGCTTGCGAAAGGTCTGTTGGTGCTCAGCGATGAGCCGCTGTTGTTCATCTACCTGTCGGCCATGGTCAGTTGGATGCGGTTGTTGCCGCCTGCGTACATGAACGAGTTGCTGGGCGAGATCAGCGCCGACGTGCTGATCAACCTGGTGCTGGCCCTGGCCACGGGCGGTATGGGGATTGCGATACGCATGAGCGCCCAGGTGCTGGGCGGCATCAAGTCTCGGCGTGCGCGTGAGTGGTTGGAGCAACTGGCCGGGCAATTCGGTAAATCTCGCTTGGGTGAGCATGTCGAGGCGGCCAAGCCGATCTTGCTGGGCAGTGCCGCGACGCCGATCAAGACCGTGCCGGTTGCGCCGCTGAAGGCTGGGGATCAGTTGGTTGCCAACCCGGTGCCGGCGGTGCGCGGCAAGACGCAGCAGACCGCGTTGGTGCGCCAGGAACCTGTGGATGATGTGCCGGCTTCGGGCAAGAACCTGAACGGCGATGCGGCGGCCCCTGCGGACAAAACCGTCACCCACGGTTGCCCCGTTTCGATGGTCACCGGCGAGGAATTGCTGACCCTCACCGATGGCACGTTGGACGGGATTTTGCCGTTTGAGTGGACGCGGGTGTATCGCACCAGTGCGGTGGAAGTCGATTGCGGGTTGGGGTTTGGCTGGAGTCATTCGCTGGCGCAGCGGCTTTCTGTTTCCGGTGATTCGGTGGTGTGGACGGATCATGAGAATCGCCGTACTGAGTTTGTGCTGCCCTCCGCTGCTCGACCGGCGATTACCAATAGCTTGGCTGAAGCGGCGATCTATTTGGGGGAATTGCCCGATGAACTGGTGCTGGCCCAGGCGTCGCGGTTCTACCACTTTCAAGAGGGTGTGCTGACCGCCATCAGCGATGCATATGACAACCGGTTGCGGGTTTTCCGCGATCGTTTGGGGCGGGTTGAGCGGCTGGACAATGGTGTAGGTCGCTCGCTGTTTCTGCGTTATGAGCTGGGCCGCATTGTGGCGGTGGACTATCAGGTTCATCGGGCCAAAGGGCATGAGCCGTTTGAATGGGTCACTGAGCAGAAAGTTGTTTCCTACGCCTATGACGAACTTGGCCGACTGGTCTCTGCGACCAATGCGGTGGGTGAAAGCGAGGTTTATCGCTACGACGAGCAGCACATCATTCTTGAGCGCGGGCTGGCCGGTGGGGCGAGTTTCTTTTGGGAATGGGAACGGGCTGGCAAGGCGGCGCGGTGTGTTCGGCATTGGGCCAGCTTTTCGCAGATGGATACGCGGTATGCCTGGGGTGACGACGGCCGTGTCACGGTGCATAACGCTGATGGTAGCCGGGAAGTGTATGTCCACGATGACCGTGCGCGACTGGTGCAGCGCATTGATCCGGACGGTGCTGAGCACTTCAAGTCTTATGACGACAAGGGCCGGCTGACGGTCGAGCAGGACCCGCTTGGGGCGGTGACGGCGTATCAGTACGACGACGCCGGACGCTTGGTGGCGCTGTTTCCGGGGGACGATGAGCCGACGTCCTACGAGCATGACAACGGTTTCGTGCGGGTTGTACGCCGTGGTGAGGCCGTTTGGAAGTATGAGCGTAACGATCAGGGCGACGTCATTCGCAAGACCGATCCTGACGGCAATATTACGGACTACAGCTACAACAAATATGGGCAGCTGACGGGGGTTTGGTTTCCCGATAACAGTTGCCATCGGCTGGTTTGGAATGAGCGTGGGCAGTTGCTTGAGGAGCTGCTGCCCAATGGGGGTATCAAGCGTTATCGCTATGACGACCTTGGTCGGCAGGTTGCCCGCGAGGATGAACAGGGAGCGCTGACCCAGTTTCAGTGGGACAGTGTGGGTCGGTTGATTCGTGTCGTATTGCCAGGCGGTGCAACACGCGAATACAGCTACAACGCCTACGGAAAAATCACCGCCGAACACGACGAACTTACCCACGTCACCCGCTACGAATACGCCGACGGCCTGCACCTGATCAGCCGCCGAATCAACGCCGATGGCACCCACGTCAAGTATCGCTACGACAATGCGCGCCTGCTGCTGACCTCGATCGAAAACGAGGCAGGCGAAACCTACCAACTCGATTACCACCCCAATGGCCTGATCCAGCAGGAAATCGGCTTTGACGGCCAGCGCACGGCTTACGTGTATGACCTCAACGGCAACCTGGCGGAAAAAACCGAACACGGCGACGACGGCAGTCAGCTCGTTACCCGTTACAAGCGAGACCACGCCGGGCGCCTCGTAAGAAAAACCCTGCCGGACGGCAATGTTGTCGACTATGCCTACGACCGCCAAGGCAACCTCCTAAGCGTCGACGACGGCCACTGGGCGCTGGCCTACGAGTACGATCCACAAAACCGCCTCACCGCCGAACACCAAGGCTGGGGCACCTTGCGCTACGGCTATGACGCCTGCGGCCAACTGCACAAACTGCGCCTGCCAGACAATAACCGCCTCACCTTCAACCACGACAAAGGCGGCCACCTTTCCACCGTCGAACTGAACGGCAAAACCCTCACCTCCCATCTGTTCAAGACCGGCCGCGAACACCAACGCCAGCAGGGCCAGCTCCTCAGCCACTACCACTACGACGACCAAAACCGCCTGCACACCCACGCCGTCAGCCAACAGCAACACACCCTTTACCAACGCCAATACGACTACGACAAAAGCGGCAACCTCGCCCGCCTGCTCGACACCCGCAAAGGCGAACACCACTACCACTACGACCCCCTCGCCCGCCTGACCCGCGCCGACCACTCGCAAGACGTGCAGGAACGCTTCGGCCACGACCCGGCTGGCAACCTGCTCATGCAAGACCGCCCCGGCCCGGACATCGTGGCGGGGAACCGGTTGATGATTCAGGGCGATCATCACTACGACTACGACGCCTTCGGCAATCTGATCCGACAGCGACGTGGCAAGGGTCATCAGCTCGTCACCGAGTACCGTTACGACTGCCAGCATCGGTTGATAGGGATCACACAGCCCAACGGGCAAACCGCCAGCTATCGCTATGACCCGTTTGGACGGCGGATCAGCAAAACGGTGGACGGAAAAACCACGGAGTTTTTCTGGCAAGGCGACAAGCTGGTAGCTGAACACCACGCGGACTGCCATCGCAGCTATATCTACGAGCCAGATAGTTTTCGCCCGTTGGTACTGCTGGAAGGCTTTGGCCCACAAGAAACAAAGCCCTTTCACTACCAACTCGACCACCTCGGCACGCCACAGGAACTGACAAACCCCGAAGGCGAAATCGTCTGGTCCGCGCACTACCGCGCCTACGGTGAAATCGCCCGCCTAGACGTCAGAAAAATCGACAATCCGCTGCGCTTCCAGGGCCAATATTTCGATGCGGAAAGCGGGCTGCACTACAACCGCCATCGCTACTACAATCCAGATATTGGTCGCTACCTGACGCCGGACCCGGTGAAGTTGGCGGGTGGGATTAATGCGTACCGGTATGTGCCGAATCCTACGGGGTGGGTGGATCCGCTGGGGCTGAGTAATTGTCCTGGCAGCGGTGCATGCAAACCCACTGCGACTGTAGAACCGCCCAAGCCAAACGTTGATGACGGAGTACCTGCTCTGCCTCACTTGGCGAGAGCTGAACGACAGGCAAGAATAGGTGAACTAACAGAGTCGAATGCCAAGCATAGAGTGTTGAGCTGGGAAAAAAAATACAACATGCATGCCACTGAAAAGCACGGCCCCGAAATACCAGACCACGCTTTAAAACAACGCTCCATAGACGGTACAAACCCAACCACAGGCAAGAAAGGGCCGATAAATTCAAGCTCTCAATTTAAAACCTGGAAAATGCAACTCCACGCTATAAACAAGGCCCTAGGTAAAATGCAGGGCGATTCGCCATCACCGACAGGTTTCGACAAACAGGGCAATCCTGTGGTTATAGTTGAATTGCCTGGAGCAGGTCGAGGTTACAAACCTAACAGCAAAAACCCAAAAAACCCAAAATATATAGAAAACATGGATAGAGCTGAAATCAGATTTGATAAAAACAACCCAACTCGACCATTCACCGCATTTCCTAAGTGAGCAGCCAATGTTGAAGTCTCCTTTCATGGACATACCCTACATTCCCAGCATTTCTCATATATTAGGAGCGCTATCGATTTACGACCTTGAAGACACCGTCGGCGAAGCACTATGGAAATATGATCCAAATGATGAAAAAGATAGAGAAACAATCATTATCGAGTTCATTTTAAAAGACCTCATGTATCTTTCTTACAGACATCGCTTCGTACTGATATCGACACTCAAGGAAGCTCTAGATTCGCCTGATTTTAACTTCGCCAAAGAATTTGAGAGTGATTATGACGAATACATAACGATGGCCTGGGACGAAACGGAAATAGTAAACCCCCGCGGTTTCTTCGCAGACATTCACCGACTAGCCAACGAGGTATGGAAAGACGACCTCCAAAAAGCCAGCCAGGAAGACCCATCAACATGGTAGGCACACCACCTTTCTCACTGGCCCACTCCCCCTGTGGCGAGCGAGCTTGCTCGCGCTGGACCGCGAAGCGGTCCCAATGAGGGCGGCGCATTTTTCCTGGTGTATCGGGGTAACGGTTTTGGGGCTGCTGCGCAGCCCAGCGCGAGCAAGCTCGCTCGCCACAAAAACCTCGTTCACCACAAAATAGCCTAGCTTGCCAGCCACAAAGCCAGTTCACCCAGAGTAACCAGGTGAGCCGCCTTATCACCGCTTCGACAGCTCCATAATCATCCGACTCAACAAATAAACCCGTGGCGCCACGCTCTCCACCTCGGCATATTCTTCCGGCGTATGAATATTCCCACCGACAATCCCAAACCCATCCAACGTCGGCGTCCCAACCCCAGCCGACAAGCTCGCATCCGCTGCCCCGCCGCTGCCTTCAATGGTCAGCTTGCGGCCCAGTTCGCCGTAGATTCCCTGGGCAATTGCGACCAATTTGTCCGACTCCGGCGTCTGTGGCATCGGCGGCAGGCCGCGCAGCAGGCTGGTTTTCACTTCGGTGTCCGGGATCAATTTGTTGGCTGACACCCGCGCCAGGTCTTTTTCGATCCGATCAAACTCTTCCGGCAGTGCCGCGCGCACGTCGGCTTTGGCGGTGGCTTGGTCGGGGATGACGTTGGTGCGGTCGCCGGCCTTGATCACGGTGAAGTTGATGGTGGTTTTCTTCTCTTCGTCGCCGAGTTTGCCCAGTTGCAGAATCTGGTGCGCGGCTTCCATGGCGGCGTTGCGGCCCAGTTCGGGGGCGACGCCGGCGTGGGCGGCTTTGCCTTTGACTTCGACCACTGCAGTGGCGCTGCCTTTGCGCCATACCACCAGGCCGTCGGCTGGGCGACCGGGTTCCAGGTTCAAGGTTACGTCGTGGGCCTTGGCGGTTTTGCGGATCAGTTCGGAGGCGGCTTCTGAGCCGGTTTCTTCGCTGGCATCGAGCAGGAAGGTGATTTGCGCGTAGTCCTTGAAGCCCTGGCTTTTCAGGACTTTGAGCGCGTAGATGCCGGCGACGATGCCGCCCTTGTCATCCATCACGCCGGGGCCGTAGGCGCGACCATCCTTGATATGAAAGGGTCGCTCGGCGGCCGAGCCTTCCTTGAACACGGTGTCCATATGCGCCATCAGCAGGATTTTGGCTTTACCGGTGCCCTTGAGGGTGGCGAT
Organism: Pseudomonas sp. OE 28.3; assembly: GCF_014268205.2. Lineage (NCBI taxonomy): Bacteria > Pseudomonadati > Pseudomonadota > Gammaproteobacteria > Pseudomonadales > Pseudomonadaceae > Pseudomonas > Pseudomonas sp. OE 28.3. Next base: position 2,662,349 of record NZ_CP077082.1, on the reverse strand, counting down.
CACATGGCTGTTGTTAGCCGCTTTGTCGGGCACCAGCTCAATGCTGAAACCGAGCTGCTTGAGCTCATCCACGGCAATGTCGCGCACTTGGGTCAGGCCCGGCTCGTAGCCAGAACCCGAATCGATGTTCACCAGGCGTTCGAGCAGTTTCAGGGCCTCGGCCTTGTACTGTTCGGCATCCGCCTGGATTTGCTTGTGGGGTTCGGCGCTGTAGGCCGGCACGGCGAAGGTCAGGGCCAGGGTGGCGGCCAGCAGGGTACGGGAGAAGGTGAAGAGCATGGACCGATCCTTGTTGTTGTGGGGGTGTGCTGCGCTACCCTACCCCACTAAACCGAGCGTAACCAACTGCCTTGCACCGAACTGACGCGGTTGCGCCCGCTGCTCTTGGCTTCATACAGCGCCTGGTCGGCGTCGTTGAGCCAACTGGTGGAGTCGGCGTGCGCCGGCTGGTACGGCGCCAGGCCAATGCTCAAGCTGGCGCGCAGGGTCGGGTCTTGCGCATAGGCCAGCGCGCTGAAGCGATCACGCAAAGCGTCCATCACTTCGGTGGCGCGATTGAGCGGCATGCCTGGCAAAATCACACAGAACTCGTCGCCGCCATAGCGCCCGGCCAGGTCGGACGCCCGCAGGTTCTGGCGCAACACCTTGCTGAGTTGGCGCAGCACGATGTCGCCGGTGACATGCCCGTAGGTGTCGTTGATGGTCTTGAAATGGTCGATGTCGATCAGCGCAATGGCCGCGCCCACCTGTTCACGGCGGCAACGTTGAAACTCGATTTCCAGATGGTCCTTCCAGGCGCCGTGATTGAGCAAGCCAGACAGGCTGTCGGTGCGGCTCAAGGCCAGCAACTCGCGCTTGTGGCGGGCCAGGGTCACGGCCTGGCGGTAGCAGATCCAGCCCAGCGCCAGGGGATACAGCATCAGGATCGGCAGGCACGCATACAGCTGCGCCTCGCTGGTCACCGCGACAAACGCCGGCGCGAACACCAGCAGGGCGGCGCCGATGCCCAGCCCCTGCGCCACCCAGCCGGCGAGCATAAAGCGCGGCCCGCCGATGGCGACGTTGTTCATGGTCATCATCGACAGCGTGGTCACGCTGGGCAACGGGTTGAAGTGCATGGCACCGACCCAGAAGCCGCCGCAAAACGAATCGAAGAGTAAATTACGCCGTTCACTGCGCAGTGAGTTGCTCGCCCGGCGCGACAACTGGTAGGCCACGTGCGGCCACACAAAGGCGTTGATCAGCATCCAGGCCCACACCCACAGCGACGGGTGCAAGGGGTACATGCCAAATACCACGCAGACAAAACCGAGCGTCAGCCCCAAGAGCCGCGATTTGAACAGGCGCGAAGCGAGCGGAAGTCCATTTCCTCCGGCGGCTGACATGGTGGGGTGTAATCCTGGATGAGTGCCTGGAGTCTAACAGGGCAACGTCAAAGCGCCACTACTGCTTACCAGCTAATACTTCAGTGCGAAAACCCGCGCGCCAGCATCAACGCAACACCCAATAGCAGCACCGCCGTGATCCGCTGCAACAGCACCCGGCGCTTGGGGTTTTCCAGCACGTGCTTGATGCGCTGGCCGAAATAGCAGTACAGGCAGCCGCTGGCAAACTGCAGGGTCAGAAACGTCAACCCGAGGATGGCGATATCCGCCGCCGAGCTGTGCTCGCCTGCGCCTGCAAACTGCGGGAACACGGCGCTGAACATGATGATGGTCTTGGGGTTGGAAAACCCGGTGAGCAACCCCTTGCCGAACAGGCTGCGCGAGCCTTCCACGGCGCCGCCCTGGTTGATCGACACGCCGCTGCTGGTCCACTGCTTGTAGGCCAGGTACAGAATATAGGCCACACCGACGAACTGGATGGTCTGGGTAATGGCGAGGTTGCCCTTGATCAGTTCCGAAAAGCCCACGGCAAAGATCAGGATGGAAATCAGGTAGGACACACTGGCGCCGATCTGCGCCGGGATCGAACTGCGCAAGCCGTCCTTCAAGCCCAGGCTTAGCAGCAACAGGGTCATGGGGCCGGGGCTGAAGGTCATGGTGGCGCAAAACAGCAGGAAGTAGAGAAACGAAGACAGCGTTAACGCACTTGTCATGGGCCAGAACCTTGGAATGGTAAAAACAACAACGGGGCGCGCTTGAAACGCACGCCCCTGCGCCTGTCAGGCAACGGCAATTTCAGTGGTCAGGGATTCACGGTACATCAGCGCCAGGTCGGCCAGGGCGGCCTTCGCGGTCTGGTTGCGGGTTTCGAACGCCACCAGGCCCTTCCAGTTGGTTTCAACGATGGCCTGCACCACGTCGGCGTAATCACAGTTGCCGTCATGAATGCCGAAGTGCTGATCCTGCACGCCATTGTTGTTGCTGAAAGAAATGCCCTTGATCAAGTGGTGATACTTGCGCACCACGTCGGCCGGCAGGCCGTTCTCGATGTTGGCGTGGCCCGCATCCAGGAAGAAGTACACGTTGCCATGGGCCTTCAAGCGCTCGAACACAAACGCGTATTCGGCCTCATGGGTAAAGATGTAGTGGAACGGCCGGTAGTTGACGTAGTTGGACAGGTTCTCCAGGTAGATATCCGTGCCCTTGGCCTCGGCGTAGCTCGCCAGTTCCTGTACCGACTTGAGGTAGTGTTCCAGCGCAACTTTCTTGGCCATCAGCACCATTTTTGGCTCAACGATGCAGCCGCCGTGGATGATCAACGGCGCGCCGAGGCGGCTGGCGATATCAATCTCTTTTTTTACGTAGTCCACCGCCGCTGCGCGGAACGCCTCGACGTCACTGCCCAGCGGCGCCTTGAAGTTGCCGTGGAAGATCGGCTTGACGCCGGTGGCGGCGATTTGCGCCTGCAGGCTCTCAATGCGTGCATCGGTCCAGTCGTCGACCATCTCGCCGAACAGGCTGCCGTCGATGTACCAATGGGTGCAATCACCCTCGATAGCGGTTTGCAGGCCTTTTTCGGCGCTGAGGTATTTCTGGTGCGCCACGCCGGTACAGAACGGCACGGTGGGGTTGATCAGTTTGCTTTCCATGGAGCGATTCCTTTCGTTGATGGAGGATTAGAGTTCAATGGCCATAAAGTCGGCCTTGGTCACGCCGCAGTCAGGGCATGTCCAGTCTTCCGGCACCTCTTCCCAAGGGGTACCGGCCGGGATTCCGTCCTCCGGAATACCCAATTCTTCTACGTACATAAAACCGCAGGGGGCGCACATATAAGTCTTCATGAGAATGCGAAATCCATTGCTCGCGTGTAAGAAACTTCGCCAGTTTCCGGCGAGATGGCGCGCAGTCTAGGGCAGCGTCATTGCACAAGGCAGGTAAAGTGGTGCCTAATCCGGCCTAACTTCACCGGTAAAAGCACCGGCAAAGACAAGGAAGGTTTATGTTTGTATCCGCCATCGCTTTTGTGGAAGGCACGCCCAAGGTGCAGCAGATCGTCGACGCCTTCAGCCAGGCCATCGAGGCCGGTGAATGGGCACCCGGCAGCAAGTTGCCGTCGGTGCGTGAGCTGACCCAGACCCTGGGCGTCAGCAAGTTCACCCTCAACGAAGCACTGGACCGCCTGCGCGGGCGCCACCTGCTGACCTCAAGCCAGGGCCGCGGCTATTTTGTGGCGATGGAAACCGCACGCCCGGCCGCCGCGACCTGGGTCGACCTGCTGCCCCAAGACCTGCTCAGCGTGCTGCGCCGCCCTCTGGTCACCGCCAGCGGCGAGCTGCGCCCCGGTGGCGGGCACTTGCCGGAGGACTGGTTGAACGGCGAGGCCATCCGCCAAACGATGCGCAGCGTGGTGCGTGCGCCGTCACTGCGCATCGCCGGCCTGGGCACGCCGGCCGGGCTGCTGCCCTTGCGCCAGGCCCTGCAACAGAAGCTGCACGGCGAAGGCTTGTCGGTACCGGTGGAACAGATCATCACCACGCCCAACACCGTGCAGGGCCTGGACATGCTCATGCGCCTGCTCGCACGCCCCGGCGACACGGTGCTGCTGGACGCGCCGTGCTACTTCAACTTCCACGCCAACCTGGCCCTGCACGGGGTCAAAGTGGTGACCATCGAGCGGCGCCCCGACGGTTTTGATTTTGCCGCGCTCGAACAACTACTGGCCGAGCACCGCCCCAGCCTGTACCTGACCACCAGCGTGCTGCATAACCCCACCGGCCATTCCTTCAGCCCCGGCCAGGCGTTTCGCCTGCTGCAACTGACCCAGCAGTACCATTGCCATATCGTCGAGGACGACCTCTACGGCGACCTGCACCCCAACCCGCCGCCGCGCCTGGCCGCCCTCGCCGGGCTGGATCAGGTCACCTACCTTTGCGGGTTCTCCAAGATCCTCAGCGCCAACACCCGCGTCAGCTACGTGGTGGCCGCGCCGCAATTGGCCGCCAACCTCACCAACATGAAGCTGATGAGCGGCGGCGTGACCTCGGAGCTGTTCGAGCAGATCGTCTACCGCATGCTCAGCGAAGGCAGCTACGCCAAGCACCGCAAGCGTATGGTCCAGCGTTTGATGGAGTCCGGCGGGCGCGTCGAACAATGGCTCAAGCGCTGTGGCTGCGAGCTGCCGATGGCGTATGAAGGCGGGATGTTTATCTGGGCGCGCCTGCCCAAGGGCGTAAACGGTGAACTGCTGGCCCAGGAGGCGTTGAAACGCAGCCTGGTGCTGGCGCCGGGCGCGCTGTTCGGCTACGACCCGGCGCACCTCAATTCGATGCGCTTCAATGTCGCCCACACTGATGAGCCGCGCGCCCAGCGGGTGTTCGAGGCGCTGTTGCTCAAGGCCGTGCGCCACTGATTTTTGCTTCGCCGTGTATCTGGTCAGCGCCAGATACACTGCAATACAAAGCGCACAAGGCAAAGGCTGCGGCGATGGCTAGACTGCGGCCAAGAGCATTTAACGAGGAAGGCAGCATGGATCATGTCGATCACATCCTGATCGTCGATGACGACCGGGAAATCCGCGAATTGGTGGGCAATTACCTGAAGAAAAACGGCATGCGCACCACCGTAGTCGCCGACGGCCGCCAGATGCGCAGCTTCCTCGACACCACCCCCGTGGACTTGATCGTGCTGGATATCATGATGCCCGGCGACGACGGCTTGCAGCTGTGCCGCGAACTGCGGGTGGGCAAGCACAAAGCCACGCCAGTGCTGATGCTCACGGCGCGCAACGATGAAACCGACCGCATCATCGGCCTGGAAATGGGCGCCGATGATTACCTGGTCAAGCCTTTCGCCGCGCGTGAATTACTCGCGCGCATCAACGCGGTATTGCGCCGCACACGCATGCTGCCACCGAACCTGATAGTGAGTGAAACCGGGCGGCTGATTCGCTTTGGTCGCTGGCGCCTGGATACCACCGCCCGCCACCTGCTCGACGAGGACGACACCCTGGTGGCCCTCAGCGGCGCCGAATACCGTCTGTTGCGGGTGTTTCTCGACCACCCGCAGCGCGTACTCAACCGCGACCAATTGCTGAACCTGACCCAGGGGCGTGACGCCGACTTGTTCGATCGCTCCATCGACCTGCTGGTGAGCCGCTTGCGCCAACGCTTGCTGGATGACGCCCGCGAACCGGCCTATATCAAGACCGTGCGCAGCGAGGGTTATGTGTTTTCACTGCCGGTGCAAATCCTCGGGGCCGAGCAATGAGGCCATGGCGGTTTGGCTGGCCGCGCACACTGGCGTCCCAACTGTCGCTGATTTTTCTGATCAGCCTGGTGTGTGCCCATGGGTTGTCATTCAGTGCGCAGTTCTACGAGCGCTATATCAGTGCGCGCACGGTGATGCTCGGCAACCTGGAAAACGACGTGTCCACCTCGGTGGCCATCCTCGACCGCCTGCCCGCCAACGAACGCGCCAGTTGGCTGGCGCGTCTCGACCGGCAGAATTACCGGTACTTGCTCAACGCCGGCGAGGCCGGTGAACCGATGACTAGCAACGATGTGCCAATGGCCGCCACCTCGATTGCGGACGCACTGGGCGAGCATTACGCTCTGACCTTTCGCGATATTCCGGGCATCCAGAAACACTTCCAGGTGCACCTGACCCTGGCCGATGGCAACCCGATCACCCTCGACGTACGCCCCGCCGCCCTGCCCGTAGCCTATTGGTTGCCGGTGGTGCTGGTGCTGCAACTGGCGCTGCTGCTCGGCTGCACCTGGGTCGCGGTGCGCCTGGCCGTGCGCCCGCTGACACGCCTGGCCCGTGCGGTCGAAACTCTCGACCCGAACGCTCACCCCACACCCCTGGACGAAACCGGCCCGAGTGAAGTCGCGCATGCCGCCGCGGCGTTCAATGCCATGCAACAGCGCATTGCCGAATACCTCAAGGAACGCATGCAGATCCTCGCGGCGATTTCCCATGACCTGCAAACGCCGATCACCCGTATGAAACTGCGCGCCGAGTTTATGGACGACAGCGCCGACCGCGAAAAACTGTGGAGCGACCTCAGCGAAATGGAACACCTGGTGCGTGAGGGCGTGGCGTATGCGCGCAGCGTTCACGGCGCCACCGAGGCCAGCCACCGCATTGACCTGGACGCCTTTCTCGACAGCCTGGTGTTTGACTATCAGGACATGCAAAAGCAGGTCAGCCTGCGCGGCAAAAGCGCGCTGATCCTCGACACCCGCCCCCACGCGCTGCGCCGCGTGTTGGTGAACCTGGTGGACAACGCCCTTAAATTCGCCGGCAACGCCGAGCTGGAAGTCGGCTCGACAGCCAATGGGCAGTTGTCGATCAAGGTGTTGGACCAAGGCCCCGGAATTGCCGAAGACGAATTGGCGCAGGTGCTGCAGCCGTTCTACCGGGTAGAAAGCTCACGCAATCGCGGCACCGGCGGCACCGGGCTGGGGTTGGCGATTGCCCAGCAACTGGCGGTGGCGATCGGCGGCACGCTGACCTTGAGCAATCGGGTTGAAGGCGGTTTGTGCGCCGAGATTCGTTTGAGTCTTTAGCGCACTGTTCTGTGGCGAGCAGGCTTGCCCTGCGTTGGGCTGCGCAGCGGCCCCTTCCAGTTGATTCACCGCGCCGTCTGAATTGGGGCGGCTTCGCCACCCAACGCAGGGCGAGCAGGCTTGCCACATTGAATGCACAGCTTTAATAAAATTTACGCATGATAATTCTGCTTTTTATAATTAGGTTAGAACCAACAGGCATTTTACAGACCCCGCCACGGCCCTTACTTTTGACCCGAGTGACCGACCCCACGCCCGGAGGAGGTGTTAATCGCGCAATCGACAAGGACAGACCATGAGCATCGAATTTATCGGTTACATCGGCGGCCATCACGCTTCCGAGATTCACCCGCGCAGCGGCCCTACCCTGCAGCCGGACTACGTCGAAACCGTGGCCCGCGCCCACGAAGCGGCCGGCTTCGACCGCGCGTTGGTGGCGTTTCATTCCAACAGCCCGGACAGCACGCTGATCGCCGCGCATGCCGCCAGCGTGACCCAAAAGCTGCAGTTCCTGATCGCCCATCGCCCAGGTTTTGCCCAGCCGACCCTGGCCGCTCGCCAGTTCGCGACCCTGGACGTGTTCAACGGCGGGCGCACGGCCGTGCATATCATCACCGGCGGCGATGACCGTGAACTGCGTGCCGATGGCAGCCATATCGGCAAGGACGAACGTTACGCACGCACCGACGAATACCTCAGCGTGGTGCGCCAGGAATGGACCCACGAGCAGCCTTTCGATTTTAAAGGCACCTACTACCAGGTCGAAGGCGCGCACTCGACGGTGAAGTCGCCGCAGCAACCGCATATCCCGCTGTACTTCGGCGGCTCTTCCGCGGCCGCGATTGCGGTGGCCGGCAAACATGCCGACGTGTATGCGCTGTGGGGTGAAACCTACGAGCAGGTGCGCGAAGTGGTGACCCAGGTGCGCGCAGAAGCGGCCAAGCACGGGCGCACGATTCGCTTCAGCTTGTCGTTGCGCCCGATCCTCGCGCAAACCGAGGAGCTGGCCTGGGCACGTGCCGAGACAATCCTGCAACAGGCGACCGCACTGGCTGACAAGCAGGGCTTTGTGCGCCGCGAACCACCCAACGAAGGCTCGCGCCGCTTGCTGGCAGCGGCAGCGCAAGGTTCGCGCCTGGATAAGCGCCTATGGACCGGGATCGCCGAGTTGCTGGGCGCGCAGGGCAACTCCACTTCATTGGTCGGCACCGCCGAACAAGTCGCGCAGGCATTGCTGGACTACTACGACCTGGGCATCACCACCTTCCTGATACGCGGGTTCGACCCGCTCAACGACGCAATCGACTACGGCAAGCAGCTGATCCCACTGACCCGCCAGCTGGTCGCCGAGCGCGAACAAGCCAAACAGGTCGCCTAATCACACCACAAAACCCATGTGAGAGCTGATCAACTGTGGGAGCTGGCTTGCCTGCGATGGCGGTGTCTCAGTCAACATCAATCTTGACTGTTACACCGCCATCGCAGGCAAGCCAGCTCCCACAGGAGTTTGGCGTCAAGCATGGGTTCAGTTTTTGTAGTCGGTATCCGTACGCTCCAACTGCCGAACCAACGCATTCCAATGCCGCACCACACCCGGCCCTGCGCCATTGCTGAACACCTTGGCCTGCTCCTCCACCTTGGCCACCACCTCTGCTGGCGGGAAGATAAGCTCGGCATTGCCGCCCGCCTGCGCCGCGATCTGGATATTGCACGCGCGCTCCAGCCCTTGCAGTTGCTGGAAGGCGTGTTCCACGCTGATACCGGCAGTCAACAGCCCATGGTTACGCAAAATCATCACACTCTTATCGCCCAGGTCAGCCACCAAGCGCTCGCGCTCATCCAGGTCCAACGCCACGCCTTCATAACCGTGGTACGCCACGCGCCCGGAGAACGCGATGGCGTGCTGGGAGATCGGCAGCAGGCCATCCTTCTGTGCCGACACCGCAATGCCGTCACGCGTATGGGTGTGCAGCACCGCTTGCAGGTCATGGCGCGCGCCGTGGATGGCGCTGTGGATCACGTAACCTGCGTAGTTGATACCCAGGCCGGTCGGGTCGTCGACAATCGTGCCGTCGAGGTCGACCTTGACCAGGTTGGAGGCGTTGATTTCATCGAACAACAGCCCGTAGGCGTTGATCAGGAAATGCTCATCCGGCCCCGGCACACGGGCGGAGAAGTGCGTGTAGATGTGATCGGTCCACTTATACAGCGCCGCCAGCCGATAGGCCGCCGCCAGTTTGACGCGCACCTCCCACTCTTCTGGCGTGACGCGCTGGCGGACATTGCTGGAAACGCTGGAAATCGAGGTGACACTGCTCATGGCAAAACTTCCTGGATGGCCTTAAGGACTTCCAGTCAGCCTAGGGGATGGCCAAAAATAATAAAAATCACATTTTAATCTAAGCTAATTATTATTTTTTTTTATAAAAAAACCAGCTACCACATAGATAGTTCCCACGCTGCGCGTGGGAATTCAGCCCTGGACGCTCCGCGTCCCAAAGCGTGACGCAGAGCGTCACAGGAGGCATTCCCACGCAGAGCGTGGGAACGATCAGTCTGCACTCACGCAGCATTGCGGATCTTGTGTAAAGAGGCCGCCACCAGCGTCCCAAACGCATCCACCGGCCCTTGCAGGTTGCCCAGGAAGTGCGGGTAGATCAGCCACAAATCCATCACCGGCTTGAAGTCCTTGAGCGGCACCACCGCCAGTTGCTCAAGGTGCGCACTGCGCTCCAGCAGCGGGCGCGGTACCAGCCCCAGGCCCAGGCCGTCCGCCACCAAGCCCAGTTGCAACTCAGTGCCAAAGGTTTCCAGGTTCACTCGCAGCGCCAAACCCTGGTCGGACAAGGTGCGCTGCAACCCGGCACGAAAACCACAGCCATCCGGGTTGAGAATCCAGCCGCCCTGGTACACATCAGCCAACTTGCAGGGTTTTTTCGGCAACTGTGCCTTGGCACACACCACCACCAACTCCATCTTGCCGATGGACTCGCCGACAATGTTGTCCGGGAAGATCTTGCCCGCCGGGAACAACGCCACCGCCGCATCCAGCTCGCCGCGCTCGATCTTGCCGACCAGTTGGCTGCCCCAACCCGTGGCGACCTGGGCGCGCAAGTCGGGGTATTCACTGCGCAAATGCTTGAGCGCATCCAGCAGCGCCACATCGCCAATGGTCTGCGGCACGCCCAGGCGCAACACGCCGGTGGGCGGCGCATCGGTGGCCACCAACTCACGCAGGGCATCCATCTCGCGCAGGATCAACCGGCATTGTTCATACACCCGCGTGCCGATCAGCGTAGGTTTGAGCGGCTTGGTGTTGCGGTCGAACAGCTCCACGCCCAGCGCCTGCTCGAAGTTCTGCACGCGGCGGGTGATGGCCGGTTGAGTCAACTGCAGCGACTCGGCGGCGTGGCTGATGGACTGGCAACGAATCACTTCGACAAAGGCATCGATATCGTCAATTTTCATTTGGGCCGCACATAGAGAACAGTCATTAAGATGTGTGGCAAGCATAGTTGCCACACGGCGGTCTGGATAGCCTGCGCTGTGATCGATAACGTCTAACGCTATTCAGACCGGTTCTAAATTACCTAAAGCTATAAGCTAATCATTAAAAAATAGCATATTAACTATAAACATTATGCTTATATAAACCCATCAAACCATCCCCATAACCGCCATGATGGAATTGCCATGACCCAGTCCCGACACCCCGAAAGACTCAGAGCCTTTATAGGCGCCCTGGCGGAACTGATCGACGGCAACCCGCGCGAAGGCGACCTGTTGCACCGTGGCGGCAAGCTGTTGGCGCAACTGGTCAGCCATGACGACTGGCTGCCCGACGAGTACGCCCAACCGGATCCCGAGCGCTACCAGCAATTTTTGCTGCATGCCGATTCGCGCCAGCGTTTCAGCATCGTCAGCTTTGTCTGGGGGCCGGGCCAGCGCACGCCGATTCACGACCATCGGGTGTGGGGCCTGATCGGCATGTTGCGTGGTGCGGAGTTCTCCCAGGGTTTTGAGCGTGCGCCCGATGGCAGCCTGGTGGCCGAAGGCACACCGGTTCAACTGCTGCCCGGCCAGGTTGAGGCGGTGTCGCCCAAAATCGGCGATATCCATCAGGTCAGCAATGCCCACAGCGACCAGGTGTCGATCAGCATTCACGTGTACGGCGCCAATATTGGTGCCGTGCGCCGTGCGGTGTATCAGCCCGACGGCAGCGAGAAACTGTTTATCTCCGGTTATTCCAACGCCTACCTCCCGAACATCTGGGATTTGTCCAAAGAAAAGAGCCCTGCCCTATGACCACCGTATCGAACCGCAGCTTCGCCCAGATTCGCCAGGCCCTGTTGGACCGTGAAGAAGTCGCCTTGGTCGACGTGCGCGAAGAAGCGCCCTTTGCCGAGTCGCACCCGCTGTTCGCTGCGAATATCCCGCTGTCCAAGCTGGAGCTGGAGGTGTATGCGCGCATTCCCCGTCGCGATACCCAAGTGACGGTCTACGACAATGGCGAAGGGTTGGCCGAACGTGCCGCCGCGCGCCTGATTGCGTTGGGCTACACCCAGGTCAGCCTGCTCGAAGGTGGCCTGGACGGTTGGCGACGCGCCGGTGGCGAGCTGTTTATCGACGTCAACGTACCGAGCAAAGCCTTCGGCGAGTTGGTTGAGAGCGAGCGCCACACACCCTCCTTGGCTGCCGAAGAAGTGCAGGCGCTGCTCGACAGCCAGGCCGATGTGGTGGTGCTCGACGCGCGCCGCTTCGACGAATACCAGACCATGAGCATTCCTACCGGCATCAGTGTGCCGGGTGCCGAACTGGTGCTGCGCGCCCGTGAACTGGCACCGGACCCGGCCACCCGTATCATCGTCAACTGCGCCGGGCGCACCCGCAGCATTATCGGCACGCAGTCGCTGATCAACTCAGGCATCGCCAACCCGGTGTCGGCACTGCGCAACGGCACCATCGGCTGGACCCTGGCCGGGCAGAAACTCGCCCATGGCCAAGCGCGCCGCTTTGCGCCGACCCGCGAAGAACACCGCCAGATCGCTGCACGGGATGCGCGCCGGGTGGCCGACAAGGCGCGGGTTGGCCGCGCCACGCTCGCCGACCTGCAACGCTGGCAGCAAGAACCCAAGCGCACCACGTACCTGTTCGATGTGCGCACGCCGGAGGAATTCGAAGCCGGCCACTTGCCGGGCGCGCGCTCCACACCCGGCGGCCAGCTGGTGCAGGAAACCGACCATGTGGCCAGCGTGCGCGGAGCGCGCTTGGTGCTGGCCGATGACGACGGCGTGCGGGCGAACATGTCCGCCTCATGGCTCGCGCAATTGGGCTGGGAGGTGTACGTGCTGGACGACCTGCAAGCGGCGAACTTCAGCGAACAAGGCGCCTGGGTCGCGCCGGTCCCGGCACCCTTGCAGGCCGAACTGATCAGCCCCCCCACCCTTGCCGAGTGGCTGCCCCATGGCGACACGGCGGTGCTGGATTTCACCCCCAGCGCCAACTACGTCAAACGCCATATCCCCGGTGCCTTCTGGGCCTTGCGTGCGCAATTGCCCCAGGCCCTGGCCAAGGTACCGCCCGCCGAACGTTATGTGCTGACCTGCGGCACCAGCCAACTGGCGCGCCTGGCGGTCGCCGACGTCGAAGCCATCACCGGCAAGCCGGTGTTCCTGTTGCAAGGGGGCACGCTTAACTGGATCGCCGAAAAACTGCCGCTGGAAGAAGGCGAAACCCATCTCGCGTCACCGCGTATCGACCGCTATCGCCGCCCGTACGAAGGCACCGACAGCCCGAAGGAAGCCATGCAGGCGTATCTGGACTGGGAATTCGGCCTGGTCGACCAGCTGGCACGCGATGGCACCCACGGTTTCTACGTGATCTGAACCACCTTCACGCCTGCCCCACACCGGGGCAGGCCGCACCGACCCCTTGCCAGGCGGAGGTAACCCACACCTTTTCAATTTGCCTGGGATTTATCCATCATGGTCTTTAGCACGCCCTTCAAACACCTGCTGCTGAGCAGCGCCCTGGCCCTCGGCCTGATCAGCACTGCACACGCCGCCGACCTGCAACCGCTACGCGTGGCCAACCAGAAATCCACGATCAAGGCATTGCTGGAAGCCTCGGGCGAAACCAACAACGTGCCCTATCAAATCCAGTGGTCGGAGTTCCCTTCCGCCTCGCCCCTGGGCGAAGCCCTGAACGCGGGCGCCGTCGATATTGGCGCCCTCGGCGACGCGCCGTATGTGTTCGCCTTGGGCGCCGGTGCCGCGCTCAAGGTGGTCAGCATCATCCACGCCGAAGGGCGCAACACCACCGCCCTGGTGGTGCCCAAGGACTCGCCGATCAAGACGGCCGCCGACCTCAGGGGCAAAAAAATTGTCACCGGACGCGGCTCCATCGGGCACTACCTGGCGATCAGGGCCTTGGCCAGCGCAGGCCTGACGAGCAAGGATGTGCAATTCATTTTCCTGCTGCCCGCTGAATCCCGGCTGGTACTCGATAACGGCACCGTCGATGCCTGGGCGACATGGGATCCCTACACCACGGTGGTCACCTCACAAAGCCACGCCCGGGTCCTGGTCAGCGGCAAACAGTTGTTGAGCAACCACCTGTATTTCGCCGCCACCAGCCAAGCCATCGCCAACAAACGCCCGCAACTGGATGACTTCGTGGCCCGCGTCGACCGTGCCTACGCCTGGGCCAACAAACACCCGGATGCATACGCCGCCGCCCAGGCCAAGATCACCGGCCTGCCATTGGCAGTGCACCTGGAGGTGGCCAAAGACACGCAACTGAACCCCGTGGTGATTGACGACAGCGTGATCAAGGGCTTGCAAGCCACCGCCGACACCTATCAACAAGAAGGCCTGTTGCCCAAGCGCATCGACGTGTCCCAGGGTTTCGACACGAGCTTTAACGCCGAACGTTTTCCCACTTCCCAAGCATCGCGCTAAGCAAGGAGCCGCACATGAGCACGCCACGTCATCTGAAACTGGGCGCTATGGTCCACGGTGTCGGTCACGGCTGGGGCGAATGGCGCCATCCGCAGGCGCAACCGAATGCCAGTACCAACTTTGGCTTCTACAAACAGCAGGCCGAGTTGGCCGAAAGCGCCAAGTTCGACTTCGTGTTTATCGCCGACAGCCTGCACATTCACGCCAAATCCAGCCCGCACTACCTCAACCGTTTCGAGCCGCTGACCCTTCTCTCGGCCCTTGCCGCGTTGACCACCCACATCGGCCTGGTCGCCACCGTGACCGTCAGCTACACCGAGCCCTACCAGGTGGCGCGCCAGTTCGCCTCTTTGGACCATATCAGCGGCGGCCGCGCCGGCTGGAACGTGGTCACTTCCTGGCTGAGCGGCACCGCCGACAACTTCGGCAAAGCCGAGCACCCGCCCCACGCCGTGCGCTACCGCATCGCCAAGGAACACGTGAACGTGGTCAAGGGCCTGTGGGATTCCTGGGAAGACGACGCCTTTGCCTACAACAAGCAGAGCGGCGAGTTTTTCACCCCCGAGAAGCTGCATGCGCTGAACCACAAGGGCGAGTTTTTCTCGGTCAAAGGCCCGCTGAACATCGCCCGCTCGCGCCAGGGCCAGCCGGTGATTTTCCAGGCGGGCACCTCTGAAGATGGGCGCAACTTTGCCGCTGAGCATTCCGATGCGATTTTTGTGCATGTCGAGACGCTCGAAGAAGCCAAGGCTTACTCGGCTGATTTAAAACGCCGTGCCAAGTGTTTTGGCCGTGATGCGGGCAGCCTGTCGATTTTGCCGGGCATTCGTCCGATTGTCGGGCGCGATGCTGCCGAGGTGGAAAGCCGTTATCAGCAGGCCGTGGACCTGGTCACCGTCGAAGATGCGATTGTGGCGCTGGGCCGCCCCTTCAACGACCACGACTTCAGCCAATACCCGCTGGACGCACCGTTCCCGGAGCTTGGCGACCTGGGCAGCAACAGCCAGAAAGGCGGTTCTGACCGTATCAAGCAACTGGCCAGGGACGAAGGCCTGACCCTGCGCGAAGTGGCCTTGCGTTTTTCGCGGCCCAAGCGCGAGTTTGTCGGCACTCCGGAGCAGGTTGCCGATGCCATCCAAACCTGGTTCGAGTCCGGCGCCAGCGACGGTTTCATCATCAACTCGGTACTGCCGGATGGCTTGCAGTACTTCACCGAACTGGTGGTGCCGGTGCTGCAACAACGCGGGCTGTTTCGCAGCGAATACAGCGGCCAGACCTTGCGCGATAACCTGGGGCTGGAGGTGCCGACCAATCGGTACAGCGAAGTTGAAGTGCAACAGGAAGCGCTGGCATGAGTGAACCTCTCAACCGACTAGCCAAGGTGGGAGCTGGCTTGCCTGCGATAGCGGTCTGCGGGCCTGCCTTGCGGGTGGCTGATACACCGCCTTCGCAGGCAAGCCAGCTCCCACACGGGCCGGCGCAATTCGACGCCCTGCTCGAACGCCTCAGCGCCGAGCTGGCCAGCAGCGCGCACCTGTATGACGAAAGCGGCGCCTTCCCCCACGCCAACTTCACGCGGCTGCATGAACATGGCCTGGTCGCCCTCACCGTGCCCAAGGCCTTGGGCGGTGGCGGCGCAAGCTTGGCGCAGGCGCGCAAGGCCATCAGCGCGATTGCCAGGGGCGAGCCGTCTACCGCGCTGATTCTGGTGATGCAGTACCTGCAACACACACGCCTGCAAGACAGCAAAACCTGGCCGCAGCACCTGCGCGTACAAGTCGCCGAAGACGCCGTGCGCAACGGTGCGTTGATCAACGCGCTGCGCGTCGAACCTGACCTGGGCACCCCGGCCCGTGGCGGGCTGCCGGCAACCACGGCGGTGCGCACCGCCGACGGCTGGCGCATCAGCGGCCGCAAGATTTACTCCACCGGCAGCCACGGCCTGAGCTGGTTCAGCGTGTGGGCGCGCAGTGATGATGCCGACCCGCTGGTGGGCGCCTGGCTGGTGCCGAAAAACAGCCCCGGCGTGAGCATCATCGACACCTGGGACCACCTGGGTATGCGCGCCACCTGCAGCCACGAAGTGGTGCTCGATAATGTCCTGGTGCCGCTGGACCATGCCGTCAGCGTCAGCTCCTGGAGCGCACCGCAACCTGAGCTGGATGGCGAGGGGTTCCTGTGGATGTCGGTGCTGCTGTCGTCGGTGTACGACGCCGTAGCCCAGGCGGCGCGGGACTGGCTGGTGAACTGGCTGGAGCAGCGCAAGCCGTCCAACCTCGGCGCCGCGCTGTCGAGCTTGCCGCGTTTTCAGGAAACCGTCGGCCATATCGACACCCTGCTGTTTGCCAACCGCAGCCTGCTCGATGCCGCCGCCCAGGGCCACACGCCAGCCGCCAATGCGGCGCAGCTTAAATACCTGGTGACCGGCAATGCGATCCGCGCCGTGGAGCTTGCCATCGAAGCCTCGGGCAACCCTGGCCTGTCGCGCCATAGCCCGCTGCAACGGCATTACCGCGACGTGCTGTGCAGCCGCGTGCATACGCCGCAGAACGACGCGGTGCTGCAAGGTGTGGGTAAAGCAGTGTTCGCTCAACGTGAGCAACAATGAATAAGGAACGCTCATGAGTCAGGTGATTATCGCCAGCCAGCTGGACGAAGATTACAACCAGGTATTGCGCGAACGCCTTGCTTCGATCCACCCCCATGCCCAAGTGATCGGCGTGCCGGCCGGTGTACCCAGCGACCTGCCGCCCCAGGCCAATATACTGCTGCTGCGCCCTATCAATGTGCGCGGCTACACCGCGCCCGATACTCCGCCGCCGGGCTGGCCGTATGGCGCGCAGTGGGTACACCTGGTGTCGTCGGGCATCGACTTCTACCCGCAGTGGCTGTTCAACGGCCCGCCGGTGACCACCTCACGGGGCAGTGCGGCCGATAACCTTGCCGAGTTCGCCCTGGCGGCGATCTTTGCGGCGGCCAAGCATTTGCCGGCTATCTGGGTGAAGGATGCCCAGTGGACATTCACCGCGCTGCGCCCGCTCAAGGGCAGCACATTGGGCATTCTCGGCTTTGGTGCGATCGGCAAGAGCCTGGCGCAAAAAGCCCAGGCCTTGGGGATCAACGTGGTTGCGCTGCGCCAGAGCCAGGCACCCTTTGAGGTGGACCATGTTGAGGCCGCCAAGGACATCCACGACCTGTTTGCCCGCGCCGACCACCTGGTGCTGGCGGCGCCGCTCACCGAGGCCACGCGGCATATTGTCGACCGTGATGTGCTCGGCAGCGCCAAGCCGGGATTGCACCTGATCAATATTGCGCGCGGTGGTTTGCTGGATCAGGAGGCCCTGCTGGAAGCCCTGGATAACGGTCAGATCGGCCTGGCCTCGCTGGATGTGACCGAGCCTGAGCCACTGCCGCAGGGCCACCCGTTGTACAGCCATGCGCGGGTGCGGTTGTCGCCGCATACCTCGGCGATTTCGACCAACAGCCAGCAGGAGATTGCCGACACGTTCCTGGCGAATCTGCAGCGGTATGTGGACGGTTCAACGTTGGCCAATCTTGTCGCCCCTTGAATATGTGTGGGAGCTGGCTTGTGTGGGAGCTGGCTTGCCTGCGATGCAGTCACCTCGGTGTGTCAGTCACACCAAGGTGATGCTATCGCAGGCAAGCCAGCTCCCACATAAGCCAGTCTTCACAATAGATGCGTGTGGGTCAGCCAGGCGTTCGCGCAAAAACTCCACCAGCGCCTGCACTGGCCGCGAACTTTGCCGGTGCTGCGGGTACACCGCCGACAGGGTCAGGGCTTCGGGGGCGAAGTCGTCCAGCAGGGTTACCAAGCGCCCGTCTTTCAAGGCCTCGGCAACAATAAAAGTCGGCAGGTAGGTCACGCCCAACCCGGCGATCGCAGTGTCGCGCAGCAACTCGCCATTGTTTACGCGCATGCGCCCACTGACGCTGAGCGCCTGCAACTTGCCTTTGAAGCGCCATTGCACTTGGCGGCCATGGCCGTAGGGCAGGCAGTCGTGGTCGGCCAGGTCTTCAGGCCTGAGCGGCGTACCCTTGGCGGCGAGGTAATCAGGGCTGGCGCAATACACTCGCTGCACACTGGCGATGCGCCGGGCAATCAGGGTTGAGTCTTCCAGCGTGCCGATGCGCAAGACCAGGTCGTAGCCCTCGCCGATCAGGTCCACCGGGCGATCACTCAAGTCGACTTCCACCGACACCTGCGGGTGGCGTTGCAGGAACTGCGGCAACAGGCAGCCCAGATGGGCCATGGCAAACGACAACGGCGCGCTGAGCCGAATCGTGCCGCGCGGTTCGCTGTTCTGGCCAGCGATGCCCTGCTCCACTTGCTCGACTTCACCGAGCAGGCGCAAAGCGGATTCGTAATAACTCTGGCCCAGTGGCGTGACGTCCAGCCGACGCGTGGAGCGGTTGAGCAGGCGCACGCCGAGGCGATCTTCCAACTGGATAAGGCGGCGGCTGACGAACTGCTTGGACAGGCCGAGTTGCTCGGCGGCGGCGGTGAAGCTGCCGGACTCCATGACCTGGCAAAACAGGCGCATGTCTTCGAAGGGGTTCATTGTCGCTTCTCGGTGGACATTTGGCTGGTTTATAGCCTGTCAGCCGCTACGACACAATCAAATGCAGGAGGGGCTTGCCCCCTCCTACAGGGTTAATCTACCCCTTCAAACGCAGCTTACTTGGCCGTAAACGCCGAGTAGCTGTTCATCAGGTTACGGTAGTTCGGAATGCGCGGCGACAGCAGGTTGGCCAGGCCTTCCATGTCGTTGCGCCAGTCAACTTGCAGTTCACAGGCGACAGAGAACCAGTTCACCAATTGTGCGCCGGCGGCCGTCATGCGTGCCCAAGCGGCTTGTTGCACGGTTTCGTTGAAGGTACCCGAGGCGTCGGTCACCACGAACACCTCAAAGCCTTCAGCGAGGGCGCACAGGGTCGGGAACGCGACGCACACATCCGTTACCACGCCGGCAATGATGATCTGCTTGCGGCCGGTGGCCTTGACGGCCTTGACGAAATCTTCGTTGTCCCACGCGTTGATCTGGCCAGGGCGGGCGATGTAAGGCGCGTCCGGGAACAGCGCCTTGAGTTCCGGAACCAACGGACCGTTAGGGCCACTTTCAAAACTGGTGGTGAGGATGGTCGGCAGGTTGAAGAACTTGGCCACGTCGGCCAGGGCCAACACGTTGTTCTTGAACTCGTTCGGAGAGAAGTCTTGCACCAGGGAAATCAGGCCGGTCTGGTGATCGACCAGCAATACAACGGCGTCATCTTTGTTCAAGCGCTTGTAAGTCATGGGTGAACTCCTTTGGGTGTTTTTAAAATCAGAAGGCAAAGCACGAGCAACCAAACGCGCCCCAGAAACCCTGGAAATCGCTGACCGGTACGCTGGAAAGCCGCGCTTTTTCATGGCCGTGGGCATGCACGCCGCACGGTCCGCTGCAGTGGTGTACTTGAGCTTGCACCGGTGAACCTGGGCGCCAGTGCCCCGGCACCTTGACCACCGGCGACCAGTCCGGCAGCACCGGTACTTGGGGCGGGGCGAAATCTTCGAAGTCGCCGGCGCCGTACACCACCTTGCCGCCGACCACGGTCAGTACCGACTCGATCCATTTGATGGCTTCTTCATCGACGCTGAAGAAGTCCGCCGAGAGTGCCGCCACATCCGCCAACTGGCCGACCTTGATCTGGCCCTTCTTGCCCTGCTCCGAGGAGAACCAGGCGCTGCCGTGGGTGAACAACTCCAGCGCGGTGAGGCGCGGCAGGCCTTCGGCGTGCAGCTCCAGGCCGCCGACGGTGCGGCCGCTGACCATCCAGTACAGCGAAGTCCAGGGGTTGTAGCTCGAGACCCGCGTGGCGTCGGTGCCCGCCCCTACCGGCACGCCTTCGGCCAGCATGCGCTTGATCGGTGGCGTGGCTTCGGCGGCCTTGGCGCCGTAGCGCTCGACAAAATATTCGCCCTGGAACGCCATGCGGTCCTGGATCGCGATACCCCCGCCCAGGGCCCGGACGCGCTCGATGTTTTTCGGCGTAATGGTTTCGGCGTGGTCGAAGAACCACGGCAGACCATTGAACGGAATGTCGCGGTTGACCTTCTCGAACACATCGAGCATGCGCGAGATGGATTCGTCGTACGTGGCGTGCAGCCGGAACGGCCAGCGCTGCTCAACCAAATGGCGCACCACCGGTTCCAGTTCCTGCTCCATGGTCAACGGCAGGTCGGGGCGTGGCTCAAGGAAATCTTCGAAGTCCGCCGCCGAAAACACCAGCATCTCGCCTGCGCCGTTGTGGCGCAGGTAATCGTCGCCCTGGTGCAGGGTGACGCTGCCGGTCCAGTGCTTGAAGTCGCTGAGTTCTTCCTTGGGCTTTTGGGTGAACAGGTTGTAGGCGATGCGCACCGTCAGCTGTTGGTCCTTGGCCAGTTGTTCAATGACCGCGTAGTCATCGGGGTAGTTCTGGAAACCACCGCCGGCGTCGATGGCGCTGGTGAGGCCCAGGCGATTGAGTTCACGCATGAACTGGCGGGTCGAATTGACCTGGTATTCCAACGGCAGTTTCGGGCCCTTGGCCAGGGTTGCATACAAAATCATCGCGTTGGGACGCGCCACCAGCATGCCGGTGGGGTTGCCGTTGCTGTCGCGCACAATCTCGCCACCCGGCGGGTTCGGCGTGTCCTTGGTGTAACCGGCTACGCGCAGGGCGGCGCGGTTGAGCAAGGCACGGTCATACAGGTGCAGCACGAACACCGGCGTATCTGGCGCGGCCTGATTCAACTCTTCCAGGGTCGGCATGCGTTTTTCGGCGAACTGGAATTCGTTCCAGCCCCCCACCACTCGCACCCATTGTGGCGTCGGCGTGCGATCGGCTTGATCCTTGAGCATGCGCAACGCATCGACCAGTGACGGCACGCCTTCCCAGCGCAGTTCAAGGTTGTAGTTCAGCCCGCCACGGATCAGGTGCAAGTGCGAGTCGTTAAGGCCGGGGATCACGGTGCGGCCCTTGAGGTCGATGACCTGGGTGCCGCTGCCGCGCAGGGCCATGGCCTCGCCGTCGGTGCCGACCGCGACAAAGCGGCCCTTGTGGATTGCGACCGCAGTGGCCCGTGGGTTTTCGCGGTCCACGGTGTGGAACTGGCCATTGAACAGAATCAGATCGGCGTTCATAGGGTGTCCTTTACAGAGGCTTCAAGCCAGGGAGCGAACAGGCGGGTGGCGGCCGGCATCAGCAGGTAAACCACCAGCAACACAATGGTCAGGGTCACCAAAAAAGTGGAAACCACATAGTTGGACAGGAACGGGTGCAGACGCAGGATCGGCCCCCAGATAAACGGCAGCAGCAGGGTTTGCGGCAGAATCACGCACAGGCTGACCACCGCCTGCTTCCAGCGCGGCGGTTTGGCGGCGCTGTCGGCCAGTGGCGCGAACCAGAACTCATTAGCCGCACCGATTTCGGTTTTGTCGCCGTCGGCCAGCATCGGCGCCGCTTCAGCGATCAGCGCCTGGCGTTCGGGGGAGTCGAGCCAGCGTTGCAGCGCGTCGGTGGAGCGATAGCGCAAGACGCAGGTAAACAGTGCTTGCCCGCCCTGCTTGCCGCGCACCACATCCACACCGAGGTGGCCGGGGCGCTCGCCGGCGATGCGTACGATGCGCCGCAACCAGGCCTCGTAATCGGCTTCACGGCCGGCCTTGATCAGGTGTTTGACGACCAGGGTGACGACTTCGTCGGGGCTGGTTTCAGGTGTCGAGTCCATACGGTGTGATTCCCCCCTGGAGAGTTGAGCGATGGGGGGAGTCTGGCGGGGAACGGGGGGCCGGAATTGGATGTTTGTGCTGTTTCGCCTGGCGCGCTCACGCCATACGCGCCATATGCTCACTGATGCGCGAGCGCAACCAGCGCTCCGCCGGGTCGTTGTCATGCACGCCGCTCCAGACCATCGACAATTCCGAGGCTTCAATTGCGAACGGCGGGTCCTCGGCGCGCAGCACCGTGCCTTCGGTCAAGGCACAGGCGGCGTAGTCGGGCACCGTCGCAATGATCTGCGTGCCTGCCAACAGTGCGCGCAAGCCGCTGAACTGGGGTACCGCCAGCACCACCCTGCGCGCCCGGCCGATGCGCGCCAGGTCAAGGTCGATATTGCCGCTCAAGTCCCCCGAGAACGACACCATAGCGTGGGGCCGCGTGCAGTAGTCATCCAGTGTCAACGGCGCCGCGCCGTCGTCGCCGCGCAGCACCTTGCAGGGAATGTCCCGCAGCTTCTTGCGCTTGGCATTGGCCGGCAGTTCGGTGGTGTAGCTGACGCCCACGGAAATCTCGCCACTGGCCAGCAACGAAGACATCAACAGGTAATTGGCGCGGCGTACCACCACGATGATCCCCGGTGCCTCTTCGCGCAGCTGGCTGAGCAACGGCGGGAACAGACCGAACTCGGCATCATCGGACAGGCCGATTCGAAACACCGCGCAGCTGGTGGAAGGGTCGAAATCCTTGGCGCGGCTGACCGCGCCTGAAATGGTGTCCATCGCCGGTTGCAGCTCCTTGAGTATCGCCACCGCCCGTGGCGTGGGCTCCATGCCGCGCCCGTTGCGCAGCAGCAACGGGTCGTCGAACAAATCGCGCAGGCGCCCGAGCGCGGCACTCACGGCCGGCTGGCCCATGAAGAGTTTTTCGGCGACCCGGGTCAGGTTCTTCTCGAACATCAGCGCCTCGAAAATGACCAACAGGTTCATGTCGACGCGGCGCAGGTCGTTGCGGTTCATGGCGGTATCCAAACGGTTATCAGGCCGTCAGGTAAGCATGCCGGACAGATCGCAGATTGCATGCCTGTGCTGTCTTTTCCGGGCGCGCACCTGGCGAAATTAACAACGATTAACTCGCCAGCCAGACGGCCCGGCGCCAAAAATACAGCGGTCTACACTGCATCCATTCACCGGGAACGCTCCCATCGACTACGGATATTTGTCATGGCCCGACTTGATGACTGTGCCCCTCGCCTTGGCGTCACCGGTGGCTTGTGCCCCCGGCGCGAGCGAGTTGCCAAGCAACTGATCCTCGCCAACCTCGGCGAAAGCCTCGCAATTGCCGACTTGGCGCAGGCCTGTGCGCTGTCGCGCAGCCATTTTTCCCGTGCGTTCAAGTGCACCACCGGGCTGTCGCCCCAGGAGTGGATTCGCCAACAGCGCATTCAGCGGGCCAAGGAACTGATCACCGGATCGTCCCTGAGCCTGACCCAGATCAGCGTCGAATGCGGCTTCTGCGACCAGGCGCACTTCTGCCATATGTTCACGCGCAGCGAGGGCGTGAACCCGATGACCTGGCGAAGTCACCACATCCGTCAAAAATCACAGGTGATTGCAGCCTAGTGGTCTGCACCGGCCTGGAATATGCTGGCCAAACTCTTTTCCTGAACAGGGGCCACTATGCGTGACCTCAACGACCAGGCCGTGCATTTCGGTCCCTACCGTGTCCACCCGCGCCAGCGCCTGGTGCTGGAGGCTGGCCGCCCCTTGCGCCTGAGCCGACGCGCGCTAGAAATCTTGCTGATTTTGCTGGAGCACGCCGGCAATGTGGTGAGCAAGCAGGAACTGATCACGCGGGTATGGCCCAAAACGGTGGTCGAAGACGGCAACCTGCGTGTGCATATGGCCGCATTGCGCAAGGCCCTGGGCGATGGCCAGGCCGGGCAGCGCTATATCGTCACCGTCGCCCAGCGCGGTTACAGCTTTGTCGCCCCCCTGAGCATTGAACCGATGACGACAGCCATCGACGGTATTCCCCACAACCAGGGCCATAACCTGCCGCTGCGCCGTACGCGGATGATTGGCCGCCAGGTGTTGATCGACGCACTGGTGCAGCAACTGCCGCAGCAACGCTTCATCACCCTGACCGGCGCGGGCGGTATCGGCAAGACCACCGTGGCGCTGCGTGTGGCGGAATTATTGATCGGCCATTACCGCGACGGCATTCACCTGCTGGATCTGGCGCCGCTCAGCGCGCCGTCAATGATCCTGCCCAACCTGGCCGCCCTGCTCCACCTCGCACCCACCGAACATGACCCGCTGCTGACCTTGGCCCGAAGCCTGCACGCGCGGCAGTTGCTGCTGGTGATCGACAACTGCGAACACCTGCTGGACGACATCGCGCTGATCAGCGAAACCTTACTGCGTCAACTGCCACACCTGCACATTTTGGCCACCAGCCGCGAAGCCCTGCGCGCCGAGGGCGAGTACGTGCAACGCCTGGAGCCGCTGGCCTGCCCACCCGCCACCGGGAACCGCGCCCAGGCCCTCGGCTACCCGGCCTTGCAACTGCTGATCGAGCGTGCCATGTCGCACCAGGACAGTTTTGAGCTCAGCGAGGCGCAACTGCCCCTGGCGATCGAGATCTGCAAGCGCCTGGACGGCATTCCCCTGGCAATCGAATTGGTCGCCACGCAGATCGAGCGCTTCGGCTTGCCGGGTTTGCTGGTGCAGATGGAGGACAATCTGCGCCTGCTCAACCGTGGCCTGCACAGCGACCTGCCCCGCCAGCAAACCTTGCGCGCCACGCTGGATTGGAGTTTTAACCTGCTCACCGCGTGCGAACAGATCTGCCTGCGCCGCCTCGCGGTGTTTCGCGGCGGGTTCAGCCTGGCAAGCGCGGCGGCGGTGATCGCCGGGGAGCAGATCGCACCGGCCGAAGTGCTGGGTTCGATCACCCAACTGGTGGCCAAGTCGCTGCTCAACGTCGAGGCCGGCGATGATGACATGGTCTATCGTCTGCTGGATGTCACCCGCAGCTATGCCCTGGAAAAGCTCGACCACGCAGCTGAACTCGACAGCACACGCGAACGCCATGCGGCGCGCTGTCTGGCGCTGATGGACCAGGCGCGGGAAGACTGGGAATTCACTGCCACCGAGCTGTGGATCAACCGTTATGCGCCGTTGCGCGAGGACATTCGCGCCGCCCTCGACTGGGGCTTGGGCGAACACGGCGCGCACCTGCTTGGCATTCGCCTGACGGTCAGCGCCATGCCCTTGTGGCAGGAGTTGTCGCTGCTGCGCGAACATGGGCTGTACGTAGACCAGGCCCTGGCGCTGATGCCGCAATCGGGCGCGCCCTGCACGCAGTTGACCATGCAACTGCAACTGGCCCTGGGCAGCCTGTCCTATCACGCCTTGGGCGGCGCACCGCAGACCATCGCTGCGTTTGTGGCGGCCCGGCGCCTGGCGCAAGCGCTCCAAGACAATGGGGGCCAGTTGCGAGCCGTCTCCGGGCACATGGCGGTCAACCTGTGTGCCGGCCGCTACCGTGAGGCGCTGGAGCAGAGCATGCAGTTCGACCGCCTCGACCCGCGCACCGATCCGCTGCTGGATTTGAGTGCCCAGCGCTTACGGGTACTGGCCCAGCATTTCGCGGGCAACCAGGTCCTGGCCCTGCACAATGCCGAACAAGTACTACAGCGCATGGCCCACAGCGGCCATCTCAACCGTTTCACCCATGGCTTTGGCGTGCAATACGACCAGAGTGTGGCGTCGCTGACGGTGCTGGCGCGCATCCTGTGGCTGCGCGGGTTTCCAGAGCGGGCCGCACGAATGGCAAACCAGGCGCTGGAGCTGGCGTTGCAGATCAACCACGGCACCTCTATCTGCTACACCCTGGCCCTGGCCAGCGTACCGATTGCCCACTACAACGGTGGCAGCGGCGCGGCGCACGCGCTGCTGGCGATGCTGCTGGAACACTCACAGAAACATTCGGTGCAGTTGTTTCATACCTGGGCGCGGCATTACGAGGGCACCGCACCCCATGCGACATTGCAAGGCCTGGGCCTGGTTCAGGACATACTGGTGACCTTCAATGCCGCGCAGGTAGATGACACGGTATTTGAGCGCGCAAGAAACGGCGCGGCCGGTTGGTGCACGGCCGAGATTCTCAGGGTGCGCGCCGAGGCCCTGCCCGACCTGCGCGCGCGCGAATCGCTGCTGCTGGAGGCATTGGGCTTGGCGCACGAGCAAGGCGCACTGGCCTGGCAGTTGCGCGGCGCGACCTCACTGGCTTGCCTGTGGCAAAGCCAGGGCCGTGTGCGGGCAGCACGTGAGCTGTTGAATTCGGTCTACGGGCAATTTACCGAAGGCTATGCCACCCAGGATCTAGTCCGCGTGCGCAGCCTGCTCGACCAGTTGCAGGACAAACGGCCGGCCTGAAAATGGCCCCAGATAATGCCCATAGCCCTGCTGCAAACGCGCCACCTGCAACGGGTCACGCAGCTGCGCCAGGGCGTAGCTGCGCACACTGTTGAGCAGCCGATAGCGCCGCGGGCCGGGGCCGGGCTCGACCACCAGGGAAGACATCGCGACCAGGCGTGCCAGCAGGTAAGCCAGGTCGGCGTGCGCAAGTTCAGTGCCGGCCACCAGTTCGGTCAAGGCCGGCAACGTCACCGCGCTTTTGAACAGCGCCAATTGCAGGAACAGCCAACGCTGCGGCAGGCTCAGGCGTTGATACGTCCAATCCAGCGCCGCCGTCAGCGACTGATGGCGCTCGACCGCCGTGCGTCGGCCACGCCTTAACACTTGCACGCCGTTGTGTAACTGCTTTTGCAACCCGCGTATTCCCAGGGCTTCAACCTGGGCCGCCGCCAGTTCCAGCGCCAGCGGGATGCCGTCCAGACGCCGGCAGATATCGCACAACGGCGCCAGGTCCTCAGACCGCAGTACAAATCCCTGCTGACCGGCACGCACCCGCGCCACAAACAATTGCAGGGCCGGATACAGCATGGCCTGCTCGACACCACCCCGGTCAGCCGATGTCGGCAGCGCCAGCCGTGGCACGTGGTGCACCCATTCGCCGGGCACCTGCAAGGTTTCGCGGCTGGTCAGCAGCACGCTCACCTGAGGCGCCCTGGCTTGCAGTGTATGCACCAGATGACGGCAGGCGCCCAGCAACAAATCGGCATTATCGAGCACCAGCAACAGTTGCCGGGCGGCCAATTGCTCGCACAGTGCATGGGCGCCGACACAGGGTTGGAGGTGCAGGGTTTCGCTCAGGTAGTCCAGCAACCGGTTCGGCGCCTGCACAGTTGCCAGGTCCAGCCACCAAACGCCATCGCGATAACGCGGCAACACCCGTTCGGCCAGCGCCAGTGCCAGGGTGCTCTTGCCGATGCCGGCGCAGCCGGTGAGCATCATCAGCCGTTGGCCGCCCAGGCGTCTCACCAGGCTGCCCAGCAGTTCGTCGCGGCCGATCACTGGGCTGAGCCGTGCGGCCAGATTGTGCCGAAGCCGCGGTGACGGCACCGGTGACGGCGCCACGAAGCAGTAGCCGCGTTGCGGTTCATTGAGGATATAGCGTTGTCCGTCCAGCGCACGACGCAGGGCGGCGATGTGCACGCGCAAATTACTTTCTTCCACCACGCTGCTCGGCCAGACCCGGCCGATCAAGGTGTCCTTGCTGACAAATTGCCCCGGCGTCTCCAACAGTATTGCGAGGATATCCAGCGCACGCCCACCCAATGGCACCGGCTGGCCGGTCTTGCTGACCAGACGTTGATCGCGATGAAAGGTATAGGGACCGAAGCTCACCGAGTGTGCATTGTTCATCTGCTGACAGCGCTGGAACACCCGGCCTTGGGCGCCTGCGCCTCCTTTCAAGGGGCCTGGGGCTATCTTGCCAGCTATGCGTGACAGGACAATGCTGGCACAGGGAGCGACACGGACAATCAGGGCAGCCAGACGGACATTTCGGCGTCAACTGAACTGTTGTCGGTACTGCGTGGGGTTAAGGCCGAGTTTTTCACTGAACAGAAAGCGCATATGCCGCACGCTGCCGAAGCCTGCGCGGAAAGCCACGGTCTTGAGCGGCAGGTCTGTGCTTTCCAGCAGGTGCCGGGCACGGTCGATACGCGCGCCTTGCACAAAGGCCATGGGCGTCATGCCCACCTCTTTGGCGAACAGCCGCGCAAAATGGCGCGCGCTCATGCCCGCCAGCGCGGCCATGGACACGATGCTCAATGGCTGATCCAACTGCGCCAGCACCTGGTTCTGCACGCGGGTGATCGGGGTTTCCAGCGGCGCGACGGCGGCGGTCATCGGGCTGAACTGAGCCTGCCCGCCCTGGCGTTTCATCACCACCAGCAGCACCTTGGCGACGTCGACCGCCACCTGCCGGCCATGGTCCTGGGCGATGATCGACAGCGCCAGGTCGATGCCGGCAGTGACCCCGCCGGAGGTAATCAAGCGGCCATCCTGCAAGTAAATGCGATCGGTTTCGACGGTGGCCTTGGGAAAGCCTTTGATCAGGCGGTCGGTGTAGTGCCAGTGCGTGGTGACGCGGTGGCCGTCGAGCAGCCCGGCGTGCCCCAGCACAAAGGCGCCGGTGCAGATCGAACCGAAGCGCCGTGCCCGAGGCGCTGCGGCCCGCAGCCAAGGCAGCAGAGCCGGATGGCATTCGTTATAAGCGCCAGGCCCGCCGGGCACCAGCAGAAGGTCGTAGGCCTCATCGGCATGCGCCAGTTGCAGGTCGGCATGCACGTGCACGCCATTGGAGGCGCGCAGCGGACCGGGCTCGGTACCGATCGTCAGGATCCGATAATGCTCCGACGCCGGCAAGTAGCGATTGGCTATGGAAAACACCTCCAGCGGCCCGGCCATATCGAGCAGCAGGAAGTCTGGAAACAGCGCCATGGCCACAGTTTTCATCAAGAGCAAGTCCATCGTAACGGGAGTCGGGACGGCATTATGGCACGCTTGAAACTGTCAACTAAAATGAGACATTAATTCAATTTTCAGCTTATTAATGAATCACTGGAAAACCATTAACCTTCTTCTCAACGCAAGCGCCCTGCATTTCGCAGCCAGCGCTCACTTGAGGACAAGACCATGCTGACCCTTCGCAAAGCCTCGGAACGCGGCGCCGCCAATCACGGTTGGTTGAAGTCGTTCCACACCTTCTCGTTCGCCAACTACTGGGATCCCAGGGAGCAGGGTTTTTCCGACCTGCTGGTGATCAACGATGACCGCGTCGCCGCCGGCAAAGGCTTTGGCCAGCACCCGCATCGGGACATGGAGATTTTCTCCTATGTGCTCGAAGGCGCCCTGGAACACAAGGACACCCTGGGCACCGGTTCGGTGATCCGCCCTGGCGACGTGCAACTGATGAGCGCCGGCAGCGGCGTGGCCCACAGCGAGTTCAACCACAGCCAGAGCCATGGCGTGCACTTCCTGCAGATCTGGATTGTGCCGAATGTGGTCGGCGCCGAACCGCGCTACCAACAGGAGCACTTCAGCGCAGCGCAAAAACGTGGGCGCTTGCAGTTGATCATCTCGCCGGAAGGCACGGATGGCTCGCTCAACGTTCGCCAGGATGCACGGGTGTATGCCGGGCTGTTCAACGGCGACGAAACCGCAACCCTGGACGTGCCGGCGGACCGCCATGTGTACGTGCACGTGGCCCGCGGCAGCGTCGAACTCAATGGCCACCGCTTGCAGGAAGGCGATGGCGCACGGCTGCGCAATGAGCGGCAGATCCGCCTGAGCCAGGGCGAAGACGCCGAGGTGCTGGTGTTTGACCTGCGCCCTCAGGAACTGCCGCAGATGCCTTGAGCGCCTGCACGATGGCCCGCCACAACGGGCCATCGCTGGCGTCGATAGTCACCATCAGCGCAATGAAGTTCTCTTAAAAAATCCAACGCGTACCATCAAACCCATACCCGGCAACACCCAACTACAACTCTCGGAGCACACCACCATGAAACGCCAACTCTTGCTTAGCCTCGCTTTCTCGGTACTGGCTGCCAACGCTTTTGCCCACCCGGTTGTCGCTGAAGGCGGCGCGGATCGCCTGCAAGGCAACCACGTAGCCGAAAATGGTTCTGACCGTCTGCAGGAACGCCGTATAGCCGAAGGTGGCGCTGATCGCTTGCAGGAACGTGGCCTGGCTGAAGGCGGTGCTGATCGCCTGCAGGAACGCGGCCTGGCTGAAGGCGGTGCTGATCGCCTGCAGGAACGCGGCCTGGCTGAAGGTGGTGCTGATCGCCTGCAGGAACGCGGCCTGGCTGAAGGTGGTTCGGATCGCCTGCAGAGCAACCACGTATAACCCTCGCTGTTGGCGAGGCACCCCAAACCGGCCTGATCAGCCGGTTTTTTTTCGCCTGCGATCTGGCCATGTACCCCACCCAACGTCTGGTTAACGGGCTGTTGTGGCGAGCAGGCTTGTTGTGGCGAGCAGGCTTGCCCTGCGTTGGGGCGCGCAGCGGCCCTGAAACCTGAACACGCGGTTTAACTGAAAAATCGGATTAGCCGCACTGGGGCCGCTTCGCAGCCCAACGCAGGGCAAGCCTGCTCGCCACAACAAGCTTGCTCGCCACAACAAGACTGCTCGCCACACCGATCAGCGCAGGTCGCGGTCCACCCACAACACCGCCTTGCCGATCTGCTGGCGCGCCTCGATGCGTGCGTGTACCTGTTGCACCGTCTCCAGGCTGTAATGGCCCTCGATCTCCACGCTCAACGACCCTTCCAGCATCGCCGCGAACACCGCATTGGCACGCCGCTGCACGGTCGCCCCGTCGGCCATGTGGTCCGCCAGACGTGGGCGGGTCAAAAACAGCGAGCCCGCCTCGCCCAATTCAATCGGGTCCAAATCGCTCAGTGAGCCCGACACGTTGCCATAATTGACGATCAAACCCCGCGAGCGGCAAGCACGGAAACTCTCGCGCAAGGTGGTTTTGCCGAGCGAATCAAACACCACATCCACTCCGCGCCCATCGGTGGCTTGCAGCACCTGATCGGCAAAGCCGTCATAGGTCCAGGCCTGGTGGGCGCCACGTTGCCGGGCAATCGCGCATTTTTCGGCGCTGCTGCCGGTGGTCAACACGGTCGCGCCCAACCGCCGCGCCATCTGCACCAACAACTGGCCGATGCTGCCGGACGCCGCGTGAATCAGGCAGCTGCTGCCTGCCTGCAAGCGCGCCACGTCCTCAACCAGGTAGTGCGCGGTGCAGCCCTGAAACATCGCCGCAGCCGCTTGATCGAAGGGGATGGCGCTGGGAATCTGCGCGACTTTGTCGGCAGGCACGTTGGCGTATTCGGCATAGGCGCCCCAGGCAATGCACCAGGCCACCCGGTCGCCCACGGCCAGGTGGCTCACGCCCGGGCCAACCTCAACCACCACGCCGGCGCCCTCCATGCCCAGGGTGCAAGGCAAGCGCACCGGGTAAGTCACCGACGCCGCGTATTTGCCCTGGCGGGTATGAATATCCATGAAATTAATCCCGGCGCAGGCCACCTTGACCAGCACATGCCCGGCCGTGACCTGGGGTTTGGCCACATCATGGCGCAGTTGGGCGACATCGGGACCGCCGTAGGCTTGCAGGGTAATGGCTTTCATCAGGGAACAACTCCGTTTGCACTGGGAAGCGGCCATGGTAAAAGGGATTATTCGGTTGCAATATTCCCCAATCCCTCCCAGCCTCTGTGCGGAAATAACCCGATGTTCGATTGGCAGGACCTCTACTACTTCACTGTGCTGGCCCGCACCCAGTCATTGTCGGCCGCCGCCCGCGAGCTGCAGGTGGAGCACGCCACCGTCGGGCGCCGGGTCGATGCACTGGAAAAAGCCCTGGGCGTAAAGCTGGTGGACCGCCTGCCCCGCAGCCGCCCGCTCACGGCGCAAGGCCTGGCCTTGGCGCAAGTGGCGGCGGGCATGGGCGATATGGCCACGCAGGTGATGCGCTTGTCGCGTGTGGCCTCCATTGAACTGGCCGGCACTGTGCGCGTCAGTTGCCCGCCCTCCATCGCCAACCACTGCATTGCACCTCAGCTTGCGCGTTTACGCGCCCACTACCCGCAGCTGAATCTGGTGCTGATGCCGTCCACTCAACTGGCCGCGCTGGACAAGGGCGAAGCCGACATCGCCTTGCGCACCGTGCGCCCCGACGAAGCAGCCCTGGTGCGGCGCAAAGTCGGCGTGGTGCGCTTCGGCTTGTACGCCGCACCTGCGCTCGAACACTTGCCGGCAGCGCAATGGACCTTCATCGCCTACGACGCCAGCCGCGACCACCTGCCCCAGCAAGCCTGGCTGCACCAACTGCGCGGCCCTCGCCCTATCGTATTTGCCGCCAGCGAGTTGATCACCCAGCAGATGGCCGCGCGCGCGCAGGTCGGCGCGGTAGTGCTGCCGACCCTGGTGGGCGACCACGACCCGCTGTTGACCCGGTTGCCCACGCCCAGCGACGGCCCGGTGCGTGATATCTGGCTGACGGTCTACCCGGATATGCGCCGCTCACCGTCGGTGAAAGTGGTGATGGAGTTTCTGGTGGAATGTATTGAAGCGCAGGCGCAGCTACGTCGCTGATTCAGGCCGTGGCGAGGAATTTCTTGCGATACGCCGCCGGCAGCATCCCCACGCGCTGCTGGAACAGGCGGCGAAACGAATTACTGTCTTCATACCCCACCGCGTAGGTGATGCTTTCGAGGGTCATGCGCGTGGACTCCAGCATCTGCTTGGCCCGCTCCAGGCGCAGGGTTTGCACATAACCCACGGGCGTATAGCCGGTCGCCTCCTTGAAACGCCGCTTGAAATTGCGCACACCAAAACCAAAGCGCCGCGCCACGTCGTCAATTACCAACGCCTGGGCAAAGTGCTGCTCCAGCCAATGCTGCACCCGCAGGATCTCGCCGTCGCCGTGGTTCTTGGGCAACGACCACAGGGCGTACACCGACTGCTCGGTACGCACGCCGTCGATCAACAGGTATTTGCCACAGGTATGCGCAAGCTCTGGTGAACCGAAGCGGCGGATCAGGTGCAGCATCAGGTCCATCGCCGCGCTGGCGCCACCGCTGGTGATTACACGGTTTTCTTCACACAGGATCTGCGCGTCCTCCAGGGTCACGTCGGGGTAACGGCGCCGGAACAGCTCGGCAAACGCCCAGTGGGTGGTAGCGCGCAAGCCTTGCAACAGGCCGCTTTCGGCCAGCAAAAAAGCTGCGGTGCACATCGATGCCAGCACCGCGCCCTGGGCATATTGCTCACGCAGCCACGGGCCGTAGGCAGGAAAAGTGGGCAAGGCCTGCTTGAGGGTAAACAGGAAACCGGGGATCAGGATCAGGTCGGTGCGGCGCACCTGCGCCGCCGCGCACGCCACCTGCATGCACTGCCCGCTCCACGTGGTCACGGGCTGGCCGTCCAGGGAGACAACCACGACCTCAAAGGGTGGGCTGTCGGCAAACAGATTGGCGGCGCTGAGCATTTCCAGGACCAGGGTGGCGTTGGCGGCAGAACAATCATCGGCCAGGAGCAAGGTAATGTGCATAAAAAGCCTGTTTGCGTTTTTCACATGTAATAAGTCATTTGCGCACCTACCTTAGCCGATTCCGGCTGCGTACAGTGCGGCTTCTGATCAACTGCCTGGCACGTTTATGAATCTCTGGTTTCGATTGCTGTTCATGTTGTTCCGTCGTCCCTGGCGCAAGCCCGTGCAGGGTTTGGACACCACTGTAGTGCGCATGCGGGTGTGGCCGCTGGACCTGGATATCAACCGGCACGTCACCAACGGCCGGTACTTCACCCTGGCAGACGTTGCGCGGATGGATTTTGTGCTGCGTACCGGCGCTTTTCGCGTGGCCCTGCGCAACAAGGCGTTGCCGATTGTGGGCGACACCTGGGGCAAGTTCCGCCGCGAGCTGAAGCTCTTTGAAGTGTTCGAGGTACACACGCGCATGCTCGGCTGGGACCACAAATGGAGCCTGATGGAGCACCGTTTTATCAGCCGGGGCCGAGTGGTGGGCGTGGTGGTGATGCGCGGCCTGTTCCGCTCCGCCAAGGGCACCCTGCCCCCGGCCGACTTTGTGCGCGAACTCGGCTTGGCCGAAGCGTCACCGCCCATGCCGCAGTGGCTGAGTGACTGGGCAAACAGTTGTGATGAGATGAGCGTGCAGTTGCGGGCGCAGGAGCAGGTTTGAGCGCACCTAGGCCTTGGATACGAGTTTCTTCAGGTTGGCTTCGGCGTCATCCCTGGCCAGGTACAGGAAGCTTTTGCCTTCCTGGACCTTGAACAGCACCTTCATGCCAACCAACTTCTCCAGGTCCTTACGCGCGGTATTTTCCGAAACGTCATAGTCATGGGTGATCTCCTTGGGCGTGAAGGTGCGCCCTGGGTGTTGCAGCACCTTTTTCAGGAAATGTCCCTGCCGATAATTGAGTGCATCTTTCAATTCAAGCGTATCCAGCCAGCCCATCAGCTCGGTGGATTCTTTCCTTTTGGCCTCGAAATACGTCATGAATGCTTGCATTGCACGCTCAATGACGCGCAATTGGTAAATCACGAAATAGGTCAGGTCGAAGGCGTCGGTTTCCGTGTAGACATAGGAACGCCCATATTGCATTGGCGCCTCTTTAAGCAGCGTGCTGATAGAAATATATTCAAACGGCCAGTAACCACTTTTGAGCATGAACCAATAAAACAACGCGCGTGCGGTGCGCCCGTTCCCGTCCCTGAAAGGATGCTCATAGCCCAGCATGAAATGCAGGATGATGGCTTTCACCACCGGGTGGATAAAGTGCCTGCCCTCCTGCCCGTCATGCCGCTCATTGGCAAACCGGCAGAGCGCTTCAAGCCTGGCTGGCAGCAGGGCTGCCTTGGGCGGCTGATGCACAATGTCATTGCCCGCACCGCCGACAAAAACATCGTCTTCGTCCCTGATGGCCCCCGGATGAACATGCGCCTCATCAATGCCCGCCGTGGCAATGCCATGAAACTCGCAGATCAACCCGAGCGACAGACTTTCGTCCTTGTTGTATTTGGCATGCTTCATCAGCTGATAATTATTCAGGATCATCCGCTCATCATCATCTTGAGGCGGGCGTTCCTTGGCCAACATGTCCTTGGCGATTTTACGGGTCGTCGCGGCGCCCTCCAGTTGGGCGCTGGAGATGGCTTCCTCCATCATCAAGGCGTCAACCAGGTAGCGGGTGTTATCCCGGTATTGGGGAGACGACGCCGCCGCCCCGCCCAGCCTGGACGTCACCGACTCCACGGCGTGAACGACCGCGTCACAGAAATCCGTGGTGCACACAAAAAAAGGGCTGCCACACTCGCTGCGCAGTTCGAGGGTCTTGCTTGCGCAGGCCCGCGACATTTTAATCGCGGCCCAGGCAGCGTCTTTATTGATGCCCGGCGCGGGATATCGACGAAATTCATCCCAGTGCAAGTACCGACCTTTGCCGTCGACCGCTTTGTAGAGGCGCGCCAGCTCGAAAATCTCCAGGCCATATTGCTTTAACAAGTCGGCGAATTCGGTTGGCTTATGGATTCTCGCCATCGCTGAAACTCAATTTTCGAAAATTGAGTTGATCCTTGCGCAAGGGGTTGGCGGTGTCAAGGACTATGCAGTCAGACTGTGGGGTTGCGGGACGCGGAGCGTCCCAAGCGGCGTTCCCACGCAGAGCGTGGGAACGATCAGACCAACAACTACCAGCTCTCCCCCAACCCCAACAACCCCAGAATCTGCCGGCGCAAACCCACCAGATAGGCATCATCGCGATGCCGAGGATAGGGCCGGTCAATGGTCAACTGCGCCTGGATCTTCGCCGGGCGGTCGCTGAACACGATCACGCGGTTGGCCAGCAGCAAGGCTTCTTCCACGTCGTGGGTCACCAGCAACGCCGTGTAGCCCTGGCGCTGCCACAGGTCGATAAGCTCCTTTTGCAGGGTGATGCGCGTCAGCGAGTCCAGCTTGCCCAGGGGTTCATCCAGAATCAGCAGCCGTGGCTGGTTGACCAGCGCACGGGCCAACGCCACGCGCTGGGCCATGCCGCCGGAAAGTTGTCGAGGGTAGGCGTGCGCGAAGGCGCTGAGGCCAACTTTTTCCAGGGTTTGATCGACCTTGGCCGAATGGGTCTTGAGCAAGCCTTGAGCCTCCAGGCCCAGCGCGACGTTGTCCCACACGCGGCGCCACGGGTACAGGGTCGGGTCCTGGAACACCACCACGCGGCTCGGGTCGGGGCCGGTGATGGCGTGCCCATCGGCCAGCAAACGCCCGGAGTCAGCCGGTTCCAACCCGGCCACCAGGCGCAGCAAAGTGGATTTGCCGCAACCCGAAGGCCCCAGCAACGCCACGAATTCACCGGGCGCCACCTCCAGGGAAACCCGCTCTAATACCGGCAAATGCTGCCCGTCCAGTGCAAAGCCATGGCTGAGGTTCTCAATCCGCAGCGCCAGCCCGGGCGCGGGTTGAACTGCTTGCGCCAGCGCTACCATTTCATCGCTCCTTTCTGCCAGGCCAACAACCGGTCGCGCACCAGGAACAACCCGGTGATCAGCCCCGAGCACGCCAGCGCCATGATCAACAAGGCCGCGTACATATTCGCGTAGGCGGCCCAGCCCTGAGCCCATTGCAAGTACCAGCCGATGCCGGATTTAACCCCCATCATTTCCGCCACCACCAAGGTCGAAAACGAGGCGCCCAGGCCCATGAACAAGCCGACAAACACGTGGGGCAACGCGGCGGGGATCGCCACTTTGAAAATCAGGAAGCCCGGTTTGGCACCCAAGGTGCGCGCCACGTCGTAATAGGCTTTATCGACACTCGCCACGCCGGACCAGGTCAGCACCGTGACCGGAAACCAGGTGGCCAGCGCGATCAGGAAAACACTTGCGCTCCAACTGCTGGGGAACAGGAAAAAACACAGCGGCAGCAACGCCGTCGACGGCACCGGCCCGAGGATACGCAGCACCGGGTGCAACCAGTAGCCGATGCGCGTGGACCAGCCGATGGAGACGCCCGCGACAAAACCAGTCGCCGCGCCAAGCGCCACGCCCGAACCCAGCAGCAAGGCCGAATGCAGCAGGCTGTCGGCCAGGCGCGCATAGTCTTCGACATACACCGCAAGCAAGGCCTGGGGCGGCGCGAAAAACGGCACCGGCAGCAGCGCCAGCTTGGCGGTGAGCAGTTCCCAGATACCCAGCAACACGGGCAAGGCAATCAACCACGGCCCGGCCTTTTGCAAGCGCTGGCCGAGCCGCGAAAAACGCAGGCCCAGCAGGCTCAACAGAATGAACAGCGCAGCCACCACCACGCACACATTGGCCAGCCCTTGGGTCATCGGCCAATTGCGCACGGCATTGGGCCAATAGCTGATCAACAGCGCCACGGCCACCCAGGCCGCCACCACCGTGGCGCCCTGCCAGCCGGCCTTGAATGTCAGGCTTGGGTTCAGGGTTGTAGCGTCAACTGAAGACATCAGCGGTGATCTCCTTGGCGAACTCCACCGGGTCGGTGCCTTTGCTGATCACCTCGACGGTTTTCAGGTCGGTGACATAGGTGGTGATTTCCTGCGTCAGCGCCGCGCCGACCGCATGGTGGCCGTGGGTGTGATCGTGCAGGATCGCCTGCACTTCTTCTGTCGTAGTATTGAGCGCATAGGCCTGGAAGCCCTTGGCGACTTCTTCGGGGTGCTGCACGGAATAATCGTGGGCCTCCAGAATCGCCTGGGTCAGCGCCGCGACCACGCGCTTGTCTTCACGTACCAGCTTGCCGGTGACGCCGACCACGCAGCAACTGAGGTTGGCGTATGCCTCCACCAGGTTGGTGGACAACTCCCGCGCCACGCCGGACTTGATCAGACGGTACATGAACGGGTCGCTGCCACTGACCGCCTGCACTTCGCCACGCTCCAGCGCGGTGCCCAGCAGGTCGGCCGGGTACAGGCGCCATTCGACGTCGCGCACCGGGTCGACGCCGTGCTTTTTCAGCAGGATCGAGAAGAAATTGCGGTCGGGGCTGGCCATGTCGGTGACACCGATGGCCTTGCCCTTGAGGTCTTCGAGCTTATTCACGCCACCGTTCGCGGCACTCAGCAAGCGCAAGCAACCACCGTGGGTGCCGGCCGTGAGCTTGACGTCAAAGCCTTGTTCCAGCGCCTTGAGCCAACGCAGCGCCATGCCGATGCCCGCATCGGCCTTGCCGGTGGCGATGGCTTCGAGCAGCACTTCGGTGGAGTTGCCGAAGTTGACCAGTTCCACATCGAGGTTGTGCTTGGTGAAAAAGCCCTGGCCGTGGGCGATCACCACTGGCGCCAGGCACACGGCGTTGAGGTTGACCGCCAGTTTGAGCTTGCGCGGCGCGTCGAGGCGGATGAACTCGCCGGTGCCTGCAGGTTCCGCAGGCGTGCCGTGCCCGGCGTGCTCGTCGGCCGCAAAGCCCAGGCTGGGCAGCGCCAGGCCGGCCATGGAAATGCCCGCTATGCCGAGCAAACGGCGACGGGTCAAGTGATCGAAAGCAACCATGCGCAATTCCCTTTTTAAATTGATGTACCCAATAAAAAACACCGCCGCCCAAATGTGGGAGCTGGCTTGCCTGCGATAGCGCAGTGTCAGTCAACAACGGTGCAAACTGACCCACCGCTATCGCAGGCAAGCCAGCTCCCACATAGAGCGCATCAGTCCAGACCGAGGTGCTCACGCAACGTCGAACCTTCGTACGCCGTGCGGAACAGGCCCTTGCGCTGCAAATGCGGAATCACGCTTTCGACAAATTCGGTGAACGAGCCCGGCAAGTACCCCGGCGAAATCACAAAGCCGTCGCAACCGCCTTGCTCGAACAACTCAGCCAATTGGTCGGCGATCTGCGCGCCGGTGCCCACCAGTTGCGGCACGCGCACGCTGCTGGCGAAGATCCGGCCGAGTTGTTCCAGGGTCAGCTCGGGGCCTTGCATCAGCAGCTTTTCCGCCGCTGCACCGTGGATAAGCGGCGACTGCGCCACCTCGGCCAGGGTGGCCGACAACGGGAACGGCGACAGGTCCACATTCAGCTGCGAAGCCAGTGTCACCAGCCCCAACTCCGGCCGCGCCAGGGCGTTGTGCTGGTCGCGCTTGGCGCGGGCTTCGGCTTCGCTGCCGCCAATAAACGGCATCACCGCGGTGAGTATTTTGCAGCTGTCGGCGGCGCGGCCTTGTTGCACCACCTGGGCGCGCACGTCATCGCGAAAGGACTGCATCGCCGCCAGGTGCGGGTGAATGGTAAAAATCGCCTCGGCCCACCGTGCGCCAAAGCGCCGACCCCGCCCGGAAGACCCGGCCTGGATCAGCACCGGCCGGCCCTGGGGCGAACGCGGGATATTCAGCGGGCCTTCAACCCGGAACCACTCGCCCTGGTGTTGCACCGAGGTAATCAATGCCGGGTCGGCGAGCACGCCGCTTTCGCGGTCGAGCTTGAGCGCGTCCTTGCCCCAGCTGTTCCAGAGTTTCAGCGCGACCTCGACAAACTCATCGGCGCGGTCGTAGCGCAGGTCATGCTCCAGGTGCTTGGCCTTGCCGAACAGGCGCCCTTCGCTGTCATTCATCGAGGTGACGATATTCCACGCCGCGCGGCCCTTGGACAGGTGGTCCAAGGTGGCGAATTCGCGGGCAATATGCGCCGGTTCGTAATAGGTGGTGGAACGGGTCGCGCCCAGGCCGAGTTTGGTGGTCTGGCCCACCAGGTACGACAGGATCGGCAGCGGGTCGAGGCGCGTGGCGTCCTGGGCGCCGTAGCGCAAGGCAAACTCACGGGAGCCGCCCATCTGGTCGCCCACGGCCAGGCGATCGGCGAAAAACAGGAAGTCGAACAAGCCTTCCTCCACGACTTTGGCGATACGCGTGTAGTACTCGGGGTCGAGGTAATTGCCGACGGTTTCGGGGTGGCGCCATACCGCGTGGCTGTGCACCACCGGGCCGCTCAACAGGAAGGCTGACAAATGGATCTGGCGGCGTGAGGTCATAAAGCGTCTTCGCGGGAAAGTTCGCTTTTTATTATATTAATCACGCAAAATTATGAAAGAATCATATAACTCTATGGTTATGCCCGATTGGTCGGACGCTGCAAAAAGCGCCCTAAGCTCAGATCGAAAGAGTATTTATCGAATGCTTTTCATAACTTTAAGCTTGGCGCTATTTCGCAAGAAAATCGCGGTGATGACAGGCACGCCTTACGCCAAGGCGGTGGATGCGCAGGACGTGCAGACCTGGAAGCCTTAAGGCCGCGACAGGTTTGCACGCGCGGTAAACAGGGCGCCCCGGAAATGGTACAACAGCTACCTTCACTCTTTTCCTGGGGACCGCCACTCATGACGTCCAAGCTCGAACAACTCAAGCAATTCACCACCGTGGTCTGCGACACCGGCGACCTGGAAGCCATCAGCCGCCTGCGCCCGGTGGACGCCACCACCAACCCGTCGCTGCTGCTCAAGGCCGCCGCCATCCCGGAATACGCCGAGCTGCTGCGCAATGCCGTGAGCCTGTCCAAAGGCGATGTGGACCTGGCCTGCGATCACTTTGCGGTGTCGGTGGGCGCGGGCATTCTCAAGGTGATTCCGGGGCGTATTTCCACTGAAGTCGACGCGCGTTTGTCGTTCGACGAAGACGCGCTGTGGGCCAAGGCCAACCAGCTGATCGCCCTGTATGACCAGGCCGGTGTCGGCCGCGACCGCGTGCTGATCAAACTGGCCTCCACCTGGGAAGGCATCCGCACCGCCGAGCGCCTGGAAAAAGCCGGTATCCAGACCAACCTCACCCTGCTGTTTTCCTTCGCCCAGGCCCAGGCCTGCGCGGATGCCGGGGTGTTTTTGATCTCGCCGTTCGTGGGCCGCATCTACGACTGGTATCGCAAAAACACCGGCCTGGACTACACAGGTGCCGAAGACCCGGGCGTGCAGTCGGTGACGCGTATCTACAACTACTACAAGGCCAATAAAATCGACACCGTGGTGATGGGCGCCAGCTTCCGCACCTTGAGCCAGATCGAAGAGCTGGCCGGTTGCGACCGCCTGACCATCAGCCCTGACCTGCTGCAAAAACTGGCTGACGATAACGGCGTGCTGCAACGCAAATTGGCGCCGGGCGTAGAAGGCGAAGCGCGTCAGCCATTGACCGAAGCGCAATTCCGTTGGGCGTCGAATGAAGATGCGATGGCCACCGAGAAGCTGGCCGAAGGCATTCGCCAGTTTGCGCGGGATCAGGAGAAGCTCGAGGCGGTGCTGGCTGCGCTGTAAGGTACTAAAACCGCATGCGGTCAAATGTGGGAGCTGGCTTGCCTGCGATAGCGGTGGTGGCTGACAGATCGCTATCGCAGGCAAGCCAGCTCCCACAGAAAAGCCTGCTCGCCACAACAAGCCAGCTCCCACAGGTTGCTTTTTTGCCTAGGATTGCTGGCTCAAAACGGCCCTTTCGTCATCACCCGCTCATCAATGAACCCGCGCAACAGGCCAATCCGCTGCGTATAAGCAGCGCTCAGGCAACTGACTTTCGCCCCGCAGGCATGCCGCTGTTTGAGCCATTCGGCCTGCCCGTCCATCAATGACCCGCGCCCGCCCATGGCCATGAAGTGCTTGTTCAGGTCGTAGAGCAACGCCATGGTCACGTCCTGGTCGTTGAGGCTGACGTTCTTGCAAATCGCAATTTCGTCAGGCGCTTTGGCCTTGCCACAGTCGAAGCTGGCGGCAACGCTCGAAGGGCTGAGCAACAGCGCAGACACGCTGGCAAGCATCGCGAAAACAGCAGGTTTGATCATCAATCGTTACTCCTCAGCTACGCACCACACCCGTCCCAAACTTGCGAATCGCCAGGCAATACCCGATCAACGCCACCGCTGCCAACGCCCCGCCCGCCACGCCGATCCAGGCGAAGCCGAAGTGGCTGCCGACCCAACTGCCCATCAGGGCGCCGCCGCCGATGCCGATGTTGTAGATGCCGGAGAACATTGCCATGGCTACGTCGGTGGCGTCCGGTGCCAGCACCAGCACCTTCGATTGCATCGCCAGGCCGAAGCCCATGATGGCCATGCCCCAGAAAATGCTCAGTATCACCAGGTACGACTCGGCGCCGCTCAAGGGCAGCATCAGGGTCAAGCAGGCCGCGAGCAGGAACACTGCGCTGACCACGAAGATATGTGGGTTGAAACGGTGTACCAGGCTGAACAGCAGCGAGCCGATGATGCCCGCGCCGCCGAACACCAGCAAAATCAGGGTTACGGCGCCACCACCCAAACCGGCCACGCCTTCGACGAAGGGTTCGATGTAGCTGTAGGCGGTGAATTGCGCGGTAACGGTCATGGCGGTGAGTACGTAAAGTGCCACCAGTGCCGGGCGTTTGAACAGCAACGGCAGGCTGCGCAGCGAGCCGGAGTTCTGGCTCGGCAGCGGCGGCAAGGTGCGCGCCAGCCAGAACACCAGCGCGCCAGCGAACGCGGCGATCACCAGGAAGGTGGTGCGCCAGCCCATGGCTTCACCGAGCAGACGGCCCAGGGGAATGCCCAACACCATCGCCAAAGAGGTGCCAGTAGCCAACAACCCAAGGGCTTGCACCTGCTTGCCTTCCGGCGCCAGGCGCACGGCCAGGGACGCGGTAATTGACCAGAACAGCGCGTGGGACAACGCAATGCCGATGCGACTGACCATCAGCAGGCCAAAACTGTTGGCGACGCTGGAGAGGATATGGCTGGCGATAAACAGGCCGAACAGCACAATCAGCAACTTGCGCCGCTCGACGTTGCGCGTCAGCAGCATCACCGGCAACGAGGTCAGCGAAACGATCCAGGCATAGATGGTGAGCATCAAGCCGACGCTGGCGATGGGCATGTCGAAGCTCGCACCGATGGCGCTGAGCAGGCCCACGGGCACGAATTCGGTGGTATTGAACACAAAGGCGGCCAGCGCCAAGGCGATGACCGGTTGCCAATTGGCTTGGGGCGTTGCGGCTGAAATGCTCATTGGCGGGCGAGATACTCTGGCGATGATCCGACGGCCGCGCAGAACAGCGCCGCCGCCGGGCATTCTATAGGTTTCTTGGCCCGCTGTTGACGCGGATCGTCGCCCGAAGGCTTAGGGCGAGGTCATGGTAATCACGTAGTTGCCCGACTGGATCGCCTTGCCGGCGGCATCCACCAGCAAGTAACTCTGGTTGTAATAACGCCCATCGCCGCTGTCTGCCACCAGCTTTACATGGGCGGCGTTGACGCTGGCCACTGGCGCAATATTGCGCACCTCGAAGCGACTACCACGATTGGAACTGGCGCACCCGGTCAACTCCATCACCGCGCCACTGCGCGCATTTGTCGCACAGCCGGGTTCGACGATGGCGCCGCGAAATTGAATGGTGCCCTGCCCTATGGTCTGCGCGGCACCACAGGCTCCCGCCCATAGGCAAAACAGGCCGGTTAATACCGAAATACCTTTAACGTTCATGCCGACACTCCTTATTGGGCTCTCAATAAGGAAGTCGTCTGCTCGAGCGTTAACTTGAGGTCAATCTTGCCAAGGTGTGCGCTGGATCACGGATCGACCTGGCCCATCATCTCGGAGATGCTTTCCGGGCGCTTGGCATAACGCTGCGCCAGCGCCGCGCAGACCATCAACTGGATCTGGTGAAACAGCATCAACGGCAAGATCAGCACGCCCATGGTCGCCCCGGCGAACAGCACCTGGGCCATCGGTACACCGGTGGCCAGGCTTTTCTTCGAGCCACAGAACAAGATGGTGATGCGGTCTTCCTGGTTAAACCCAAATGCCTTGCCCAACACGGCGGAGGCCACCAGCACCAAGCCCAGCAACACGCAGCAGGCGACGACCAGACCGCCCAGCTCCCACAACGGGATCTGGTGCCAGATGCCTTCGTTGACCGCTTCGCTGAACGCGCCATACACCACCAGCAGAATCGAGCCCTGGTCGACGAACTTCAGCCAGGACTTGTTACGCCCCACCCACTCGCCAATCCAGCGCCGGGCGATCTGCCCGGCCACAAAAGGCAGCAACAGCTGCACGCTGATTTTCAGGATGGCGTCGACCGTGGAGCCGCCATCGCCGTGTACGTTAAGCAGCAAGGTCACCAGCAACGGCGTCAGGAAGATGCCGAACAGGCTGGAGGCCGCCGCGCTGCAGATGGCTGCCGGGATGTTGCCGCGGGCCAGCGAGGTGAAGGCAATCGCCGATTGCACCGTGGCCGGCAGCGCACACAGATACAGCATGCCCATGTACAGGTCGTTGCCGATCAGCGGCGACAGCAGCGGCTTGAGCGCCAGGCCCAACAATGGGAACAGCACAAAAGTCAGGCTGAACACCAGTAAATGCAGGCGCCAGTGCCCGGCACCGGCAACGATGGCCTGGCGCGACAGCTTGGCGCCGTGCAGGAAAAACAGCAGCGCGATGGCCAGGTTAGTCACCCAGCCGAAGGCCACGGCGGTCTGGCCGCTGGCCGGCAGCAGTGACGCAAGGATCACCGTGGCGATCAGGGTCAGGG
This sequence comes from Pseudomonas sp. OE 28.3, assembly GCF_014268205.2. Lineage (NCBI taxonomy): Bacteria > Pseudomonadati > Pseudomonadota > Gammaproteobacteria > Pseudomonadales > Pseudomonadaceae > Pseudomonas > Pseudomonas sp. OE 28.3. Next base: position 2,618,179 of record NZ_CP077082.1, on the reverse strand, counting down.
TGAAGTTGTCAGGTAGAAAACGCGGGCGGGTCATAAGCAAATCTTCCAGGGGTTGCCAAGAGCATCGCTGCGACTCTAACTTAACGGCCTGTTACCGACTAACGCCAATGAGCCAGTAAATGCCGCCTAAAGGACATGACAAGACGGTCCGACGCAGTGTGCCCGGGCTTTCCAGCCTGCCACGCCCGGTGTATGGCCGCACCGAATCGCTGCCCAACCGCGCACTGACCCGCCGGCACAGCCACCCGTGGGTGCAGTTGTCGTATGCGATTTCGGGGGTGCTGGAGATCCAGACCAGTGTCGGCCGTTTCGTCGCCCCGCCCCAGCGCGCCGTGTGGATTCCTGCGGGCGTACCGCACCGGGTGTTCAGCTCACCGCACACGGAAATGCGCAGCCTGTACCTCGATTGCAGCGTCACCGCCTGGGCGGCCGAGCGTTGCCAGGTGCTGGAGGTGAGCAGTTTGTTGCGCGAGTTGATCCGCAGTTTCAGCGAGTTGCCGGTGGAGTATGCCGAGGACGGCCCGGACGGGCGGCTGGCCCAGGTGGTGCTCGACCAACTGGCGGCCGCGCCCCAGGTGGATTTGATGCTGCCGTTGCCCCATGACCCACGGCTGCGGCAGATTTACCGCAGCCTGAACCTGCACCCGGAGCAGCAGACCACCCTGGGTGACTGGAGCCACAAGCTTGGGGTCAGTGAAAAGACCCTGAGCCGGTTGTTTTTGAGTGATACAGGCCTGACCTTTCGCGCCTGGCGTCAGCGCCTGCGCTTGCTCAGCGCCCTGCCCGCGCTGGAGCAAGGCGAGCGGGTGACGGATGTGGCGCTGGGGTGTGGGTATGAGTCGACGTCGGCGTTTATCAATGCGTTTCGGCAGCAGTTTGAGTCTACGCCGGGCGAATTCTTCCGCTGACACATAGACAACAACGATCCACTGTGGGAGCTGGCTTGCCTGCGATGCAGGCACCTCGGTGTGTCAGGTACACCGAGTTGATGCTATCGCAGGCAAGCCAGCTCCCACATTGGCTCCCAATTACAAATCAGCTGCCATCACCACCATGGGCTTCTTCAAAGAAGTAATCCTTCCAGCTCGCCGCCTTGTTCTTCAGCACGCCCAATTCCTGCAGCTTTTGGGCATAGATAAACGTACGCTGCGGCACGATGGTGAAGTCGATTTCCGGGTCCTGGACGATTTTCTCCACCAGGTCCAGCGGCAGCTTGGATTCCTCTACGCGAATATACGTCTTGGCGGCCGCAGGTTTATCGGCCTTGATGATCTTCTCGGCCTCCGCCAGCGCGTCATAAAACGCCTTGTAGGTCCTGGGGTTGTCATCGTGAAATTTCTGCGTGGTGTAGAGCACGTTGAACGACGCCTGCCCGCCAAGAATGTCGTAGGAACTGAGCACCTTGTGCACGTTAGGGTTCAACAACTCCTGATACTGAAACGGCGGGCTGGAGAAGTGTGAATTGATCTCCGAACCACCGGCAATCAACGCCGCCGTGGCATCCGGGTGGGCCAGGCTGATGGAGATGTCGTCGAACTTCTTGAAATTGGCATCGCCGAACAGCTTGGCCGTCTCGATCTGCAAGGTGCGCGACTGGAAACCCACGCCGGCGGCCGGCACAGCGATGCGGTCTTTCTCGGTAAAGTCCTGCAGGGTCTTCACGTTGGGGTTATTGGTCAGCAGGTAATTGGGCATCGAACCCAGGGAGGCGATGGCCTTGACGTTCTGCTTGCCCTTGGTGCGGTCCCACAGGGTGAGCATCAGCGGCACACCCGCCGAGACCACATCCAGGGCGCCGGCCAGCAGCGATTCATTCATGGCGGTGGCGCCGGAAATGCTGTTCCATTCCACCTTGATATCCAGGCCCTGCTCCTTGCCATGTTTTTCGATCAGGTGCTGGTCGCGCACCACGTCGAGGATCAGGTAACCGATACCGAATTGCTGTGCAATGCTGATCTTGCCTTCGGCCTGGGCGCCGGGGCTGAGCAAGGCGCTCGCGGCCGCCAGGGACGCGGCCAACAGGGTCAGGGAGGAACGCTTGAAAGTCATGGGAATCTGCCGCGTTTTCGAGAAGGTGATAGAGCCTAGCGACGAATTTTAAGACTGGAAAAGAATATCGGGATCTATTGTTATGCTAATCATCCCCAAAATGCCGTGTGGCTGTTATTGTGCCGCGCTTTGAAATACACCTGCCAACCTGCGAGGAAATGGACGTTGAACACTGACGATAAAATGACTGGGGATCTGTTCGAGGTCGATAAGCGCCTGTCACTCAAGCCCGTGGTGGACTTCAACGCTTACCTGCGCAGCGCATTCGGCGATGGCCCATGCACCTGCGTGCGCTGCAGCGCCGCCAACGGTGACGAAACCGGCTACGCGTTCCAGCACACCTTCAACTTCGACGGCAAACCCACGCACCGCCGCTTTGCCTCCACGGCGGGCAGCGATGTGTTGATGGTGTTGAAGAAGGCGTGGCTGTCATACACCAAGGCCGAGCTGCCGCTCAGTGGCGTATTGGTGCTGGAGACGGTGAAGGAGTTTGTCGAGCCGCAACTTCACAAGCGCTTGGCGCCGCTGTTTTTGGCCAGTGAGCTGGTCAAGGATGTGGATGGGCAGTTGCAGGTTCAGCCGCAGGCCGCCTGACCTAGTGTTTACCTGCCCTTGTGGCGAGGGAGCTTGCTCCCGCTGGGCTGCGCAGCGGCCCCAAAAATGGGCCTGCTACGCAGGCCAGCGGGAGCAAGCTCCCTCGCCACAGGTACAGTGTTTCGGCCTATGGGTTATTTACGCGCCGCCTCCCACTGCTTCAACAGATCACCGTAAGCCACGGTCTCCCCTTTGGGCTTCTCATTCGCCAGCTTGGGCTTCGGCGCACCCGGTTGGTCAAACCAGTACTGCGCATCCCGCTCCGGGTTCATTTTTGGGCCGCACACCGGCTGCACCTTGGAACGCTCCAGGCGCGTCATGATCGCGTCCTGTTCCTTGGCCAGGTTATCCAGCGCCTGTTGCGGGGTTTTCTCGCCACTGGCCGCTGCAGCGATGTTGCTCCACCACAGCTGCGCCAGGCGTGGGTAGTCGGGCACGTTGGTGCCGGTCGGCGTCCACTCCACCCGCGCCGGGCTGCGGTAGAACTCCACCAGCCCGCCGAGTTTCGGCGCCATGTCGGTCATGGCCTGGGAGTTGATGTCGGACTCACGAATCGGCGTCAGGCCAACGATGGTTTTCTTCAGTGACACGGTTTTCGAGGTCACAAACTGCGCGTACAGCCACGCCGCAAGCTTTTGCTTCTCGGGCGTGGACTTGAGGAAGGTCCAGGAACCCACGTCCTGATAGCCCTTTTTCATGCCCTTTTCCCAATACGGCCCGACCGGCGACGGCGCCATGCGCCATTTCGGCGTGCCATCGGCATTCACCACCGGCAGGCCCGGCTTGGTCATGTCGGCCGTAAACGCGGTGTACCAGAAGATCTGCTGGGCGATGTTGCCCTGGGACGGCACCGGCCCGGATTCAGAGAAGGTCATGCCCGCCGCTTCCGGAGGCGCGTAGGCTTTCATCCAGTCCACGTACTTTTGCGTGGCAAACACCGCGGCCGGGCCATTGGTGTCGCCGCCACGGGTCACGCTGGAGCCTACCGGGTGGCAGTCCTCCACGCGAATGCCCCACTCGTCCACCGGCAAGCCGTTGGGCAGGCCCTTGTCGCCGCCGCCGGCCATGGAGAACCAGGCATCGGTGAAGCGCCAGCCCAGCGATGGGTCTTTTTTGCCATAGTCCATGTGCCCATAGATACGTTTGCCGTCGATTTCCTTGACGTCTTCGCTGAAGAACTTGGCGATGTCTTCATAGGCCGACCAGTTCACCGGCACACCCAGCTCGTAGCCGTATTTTTCCTTGAACTTGGCTTTAAGGTCCGCGCGCTCAAACCAATCGGCGCGGAACCAGTAGAGGTTGGCGAACTGCTGGTCGGGCAACTGGTAGATCTTGCCGTCCGGCGCGGTGGTGAACGAGATGCCGATAAAGTCCTTGATATCCAGGGTCGGCGAGGTGAAGGCCTTGCCTTCGTTGGCCATCAGGTCGGTGATGGATTCGGTCTTGCCATAGCGAAAGTGCGTACCGATCAAGTCGGAATCGTTCACCCAGCCGTCATAGATATTCTTGTCGGACTGCATCTGGGTTTGCAGCTTCTCCACCACGTCGCCTTCCTGCAGCAGGTCGTGGGTCAGCTTGATGCCGGTGATTTCGCTGAAGGCCTTGGCCAGTACCTTGGATTCGTACTCGTGGGTGGTGAGGGTTTCCGACACCACGTTGATCTTCATCCCACGGAACGGTTCCGACGCCTTGATAAACCACTTCAACTCTTCGAGCTGCTGGGCTTCGGTAAGGGTGGACGGTTTGAACTCGCTGCCGATCCATTTTTTCGCGGCATCTTCGTACGCATCGGCCCAGGCCGTGGCGCTCAAACCGCTCAAGGCCAGTACGGCGGCCAATGAAATGCTATGTCGCAGCTTATTGTTTTTATTCAACATAGAGACCTCCTGGTGGTTTATTCATAAGGGCACTAGCCCCAACGCATCACACTCAACAGCCATACCAGGGATAGCGCAGACGCCACCCAGATGCTCCAGTCGGTAACGCCGATCACCAGCAAATGCAGGTAGGCGCTGCCGAGAAGACCGATAAACAAACGATCACCACGGGTGGTGCTGATCGGCAACAAACCGCGCCGAGGAATACTCGGCGAACGCAGTTCCCAGGTGGTCATGCCTGCCAGCAGCAGGCCAATCGTCACAAAGAACAGTGCGGTCGGGGTGGTCCAGGCCATCCATTCCATCATCGAACCCTCTAGACCCGGCCCAGGGCAAAGCCCTTGGCCACGTGGTTGCGAACAAACCAGATCACCAGCATGCCCGGCAGAATGGTCAACACCCCCGCCGCTGCCAGCACGCCCCAATCAATGCCGGAAGCCGAGACCGTGCGCGTCATGACCGCCGCGATGGGCTTGGCGTTAACCGAGGTCAAGGTGCGCGCCAGCAGCAGTTCGACCCAGGAAAACATGAAGCAGAAAAATGCCGTCACACCGATACCGGAGCCAATCAACGGGATAAAAATCTTCACGAAAAACTTGGGAAAACTGTAGCCGTCGATGTAGGCGGTTTCGTCGATTTCCTTGGGCACGCCAGACATGAAGCCTTCCAGGATCCACACCGCCAACGGCACGTTGAACAGGCAATGCGCAAGCGCCACGGCGATGTGCGTATCGAACAGCCCGATGGACGAATACAGCTGGAAAAACGGCAGCAAAAACACCGCCGGCGGCGCCATACGGTTGGTCAGCAGCCAGAAGAACAGGTGCTTGTCGCCCAAGAACCGATAGCGCGAAAACGCATAGGCCGCCGGCAGCGCCACGCTCAGGGAGATCACCGTGTTCAGGCTCACGTAGTACAGCGAGTTGAGGTAACCGGTGTACCAGCTCGGGTCAGTGAAGATCACCTTGTAGTTGGCCAGGGTAAAGTCCTGCGGAAACAGGGTCAGCCCGCCGAGGATTTCGGTGTTGCTCTTGAAGGACATGTTCAGCAGCCAGTAGATCGGCACCAGCAGAAACAGGATGTAGATCAGCAGCGGAATAACCTTGCGCTTGCTCATGTTGGCGGCCTCAGCGGTTGGCGTCGGAATGGGTCATGGCGGTGTAGAACAGCCAGGACACCAACAGGATGATCAGGAAATACACCAGGGAAAACGCCGCCGCCGGGCCCAGGTCGAATTGGCCTACAGCCATTTGGGTCAAGGTCTGACTGAGGAACGTGGTGGCGTTACCCGGCCCGCCGCCCGTCAGCACGAAAGGCTCGGTGTAAATCATGAAGCTGTCCATAAAGCGCAACATCACCGCGATCAGCAGCACGCTTTTCATCTTTGGCAATTGGATATGTCGGAACACCGCCCAAGCGGATGCGCGATCAATCCGCGCTGCCTGGTAGTACACGTCCGGAATCGCACGCAGCCCCGAGTAACACAGCAGCGCCACCAGCGAAGTCCAGTGCCACACATCCATCACCAGCACCGTCACCCAGGCGTCCATGGTGTTGGCCGCATAGTTGTAGTTGATGCCCATGGCGTTGAGCGTCGAACCCAACAAGCCAATGTCGGCGCGGCCAAAAATCTGCCAGATGGTGCCGACCACGTTCCACGGGATCAGCAGCGGAATCGCCAGGATGATCAACACCAGTGACGACCAGCGGCCCTTGGTCGGCATGGTCAGGGCGATGGCGATGCCCAGCGGGATTTCGATCAACAGCACGCAGGCCGAGTAGATGAACTGGCGCAGCAAGGAGTCATGCAGGCGGGGGTCGAGCAGCACCTGTTTGTACCAGTCGGCACCGACAAAATAGCGGCTGGACTGGTCGAAAATGTCCTGCACCGAATAGTTGACCACGGTCATCATCGGGATCACCGCGCTGAACGCCACCAGCAGGAACACCGGTAACACCAGCCACCAGGCCTTGTTGTTCTGCACCTTGTTCATGGCTGCACCTCCAGCAGGTAATCGTCGGCGTACACCATCAACCACTGCGCGGGAAAACTGATCGAGGCTTTGCCTTCCGGCACCGGTTTGTCTTCGGCCAGGCGTACTTTCAACGACGCGCCGTCGAGGTTGAGGGTCATGATCTTGTAGGTGCCGAGGTCTTCCACATGCACGACGTCGGCCTGCAGCGCGTCAGGGTTGTACTCGTCCCACACGTGGATAAATTCCGGGCGGATACCCACCTGCAGCTTTTTGTAGTCCGCCTCGCGCAGGCGCTGTTGCAACGCCTCGGATAACGGCAGCAACGTACTGGCAAAGCGCACGCCACCGGCTTCGGCCTGCACCTCGATCAGATTCATCCCGGGGCTGCCGATGAAATAGCCGACAAAGGTGTGGCTGGGGCGCTCGAACAGCTCACGCGGCGTGCCGAACTGCACGATCTGCCCGCCATACATCACCGCGATTTTGTCAGCGAAGGTCGACGCCTCAAGCTGGTCGTGGGTGACGTAGACCATGGTGATATTGAATTGCTCATGAATCTGCTTGAGCTTGCGGCGCAGTTTCCATTTGAGGTGCGGGTCGATCACCGTCAGCGGTTCGTCGAACAGGATCGCCGACACGTCATCGCGCACCAGGCCACGGCCCATGGAAACTTTTTGCTTTTCATCGGCGGTGAGGTTGCGGGCTTTTTTGCTCAGCAGGGCTTGCAGGTCGAGGACTTCGGCAATTTCCTGCACCTTGCTGTGGATTTTCGCCTCAGCCATGCCCTGGTTTCGCAGGGGAAACGCCAGGTTGTCGAACACCGTCATGGTGTCGTACACCACCGGGAACTGGAACACCTGGGCAATATTGCGTTTCTCCGGGGTCAGCTCGTTGACCACTTTAGCGTCAAACAGCACCTGGCCTTCGGACGGGCTGAGCAAGCCGGAGATGATGTTGAGCAATGTCGACTTGCCGCAGCCCGATGGCCCGAGCAAGGCGTAGGCACCGCCCTGCTCCCACACATGGTTCATGGCCCGAATGGCGTAGTCCTCGGGGCCATTGGGTGTAGGGCTGTAACTGTGCGCGAGGTTCTGCAAATGGATCTCGGCCATCAGGCAACCCTCGCGACGCGGCGCCCGGGGGCCTGGACCAAACGCCCCTGGCCATCGAACACAAAGAGTTTATGGGTGGGGATGTACACACGAATCGGCGCGTCGACGTCGTACTCATGCACCCCCGGTAAATGCAGCACCAACAGGAAATGCTCGCTGCGCACGTGCAGGAAGGTTTCCGAACCGCTGATCTCGGCCACCTCCACGGTCACCGCCAGTTCCAGGTCATCGTCGTTGCTCGGCACCAGGCTGATATGGCTGGGGCGCACGCCAAAACGGAACTCGCCTTCGCCGATGGGACGCAGATCCACGTTCAACGGGAAGTGCACGACATTGGCAAAACTCACTTCATTGCCGCTGATACGCCCCGGCATCAGGTTGATCGGCGGCTCGGAAAACAGCTCGGCGGCCAGCACCGTCTGGGGCTGGTGATACACCTCGGCGGCCCTGCCGCTCTGGATCACCCGGCCTTCGTGCAGGATGGTGGTGGTGCCACCCAGGGCCAGGGCTTCATTGGGTTCGGTGGTGGCGTAGATGGCAATGGTATGGCGCGCCTTGAACAACTCGCGCATTTCCTGACGCAGCTCTTCGCGCAGTTTGTAGTCCAGGTTTACCAACGGCTCATCGAAAAGGATCAGCTCGGCGTCTTTGACCAAGGCGCGGGCCATGGCCGTGCGTTGCTGCTGGCCACCGGAAAGCTCCAGCGGGTGGCGCTGCAGGAACTTCTCGATGCGCAGCATCTGCGCGGTTTCCAGCACTTTGCTGTGGATCAGTTCGTTGGACACACCGGCCTGGCGCAATGGCGAGGCGATGTTTTCGAACACGGTCATGGTCGGGTAATTGATGAACTGCTGGTAGACCATCGACACGTTGCGCAGGCGCACCGGCTTGTGGGTGACGTCTACGCCGTTCATCAGGATGCGGCCGCTGTCGGGTTTGTCCAGCCCGGCCATCAGGCGCATCAGGCTGGTCTTGCCGGACAGCGTGCGGCCGAGCAATACGTTGAAAGAACCGGCTTCGAAACGCAGGTTGGCGTCGTCGATCCAGGTCTGGCCTTCGACAACGCGGGAGACATGTTCCAGGGTCAATGACATGACACGCCCTTTTTATTATTGGAATGATTCTGGCCATTCGTAAGAGCGAGTTTCGTGCCAGAAGTGGCAGGTGGTTGATCTGTAAGGAAATGGGTTGAACAGGATGTTCAGGCATGAACACAAATGAACAACCAGCGCTGAACAACTGAACATTAAGCGGGTTGACATTGAACAGTTCTGAACAACAATCGATGGGCGCCACAGATTTAATGTGGGAGCTGGCTTGCCTGCTCCCACAGTTGGACGGCGTAAGGCTTGATAACAATAAAAATAAAAGAAGGTCGCCCCCATGGCCGAACCCCTCGCACACGACACCCTTATCCAGGAATCCTGGCGCCGTTGCCGCGCCTTTGGACTGGACCACCAGAGCACCCCCAGCTTTGATCAACTGCCCGCCGAAGGCATCAGCCAGTTGCTCGAAAGCCAGCATTCCCTGGTGCAGACCACCCATCAGGAAGTGCTGCCCTACTACGAAAACATCCTCAGCAACTCCAACTGCCTGATCATGCTGGCCGACAACCAGGGCCAGGTGCTGACCTCGTGGGGCACCCAGCGTTTTATCGAGCCGAAGCTGGCGCGCGGCTTCACTGCCGGCGCCAGTTGGAGGGAGCGCTCAAGCGGCACAAACGCCATCGGCACTGCGCTGGCCTGTGCCCAGGCGGTGCATATCGAGCACGATGAACACTTTCTCAAGGCCAACCGCTTCATGACCGGCTCCGCGGCGCCGATTTTCGATGCCCAGCGCGAAATCATTGCGGTACTGGATGTGTCCAGCGACAGCTACCTGCCGCCCTCCCACACCCTTGGCATGGTCAAGATGATGAGCCAGACCGTCGAGAACCGGCTGATCCTCAACCTGTTTCGCGGCGAGCATTTCCAACTGACCTTCAACACCGGCCTGAACAACCTCGACAGCCAGTGGGCGGGCCTGATCATCTTTGATGACAGCGGCCAGGTGCTGTCGGCCAACCGTCGCGCCGATAACTTGCTGGGCATCAGTTTGTCGCGGGTGCTGATCGACAGTTTGTTTAAAGTCTCGCTGCTGGAATTGTTGAATCAACCCGAGGGCTTGCCGTTCTCGTTACAGGCCGCGGGCCGCAATCGGTTCCAGTGTTTATTGAAGCGGCCGCAGAAGATGCCGGTGCAGGCGCGGGTCTTTGCTGAACCCAAGCCCACAAAACCTGCGCCGATGAGCATCCAGACCCTGCATTTTGGCGATGTGCGCGTAGAAAAGGCCGTGCGCCAGGCTGAGCGCTTGTTGGAGAAAGACATTCCGTTGTTGATTCACGGCGAGACCGGCGTTGGCAAAGAGGTGTTCGTCAAAGCCCTGCACCAGGCCAGTTCGCGCAGCAAACAGGCGTTCATTGCGGTGAACTGTGCAGCGATCCCCGCCGAACTGGTCGAGTCCGAGCTGTTTGGCTATGAAAAAGGCGCCTTTACCGGTGCCAACCAGAAAGGCAGCATCGGCCTGATCCGCAAGGCGGATAAGGGCACGCTGTTTCTGGATGAAATTGGCGACATGCCCTTGCCGACCCAGGCCCGCTTGCTGCGGGTGTTGCAGGAGCGTTGCGTGCAGCCGGTGGGCAGCAGCGAGCTGTTCCCGGTGGACTTGCGCATCATCTCGGCCACCAACCGCGTGCTGCGCGACTGGGTGCAGGCCGGGCGCTTTCGTGAGGATTTGTACTACCGCATCGGTGGCCTGACCCTGGAACTGCCGCCCCTGCGCGAGCGTACCGACAAGCAGGCACTGTTCCAGCAGCTGTGGCAACAGCACCGTGAGCCGACCCAATGGGCCGGGCTGAGTGCCGAAGTGCTGGCGTTGTTCGAGCAGCACCCGTGGCCGGGCAACCTGCGCCAGGTCAGCAGCGTGTTGCAGGTGGCGCTGGCGATGGCCGAGGAGCAGCCGGTGCGACCGGAGCATCTGCCGGATGATTTCTTTGTCGACCTGAACGTGACCGCGCCCTTGCCCACCCAGCCAAGCCTGGAAGACAACAGCGACCTGAGCCAACGCTTGAAAGCAGCGGGCGGCAACATCTCCCACCTGGCGCGGGAACTGGGCGTAAGCCGCAACACCCTGTACAAGCGCCTGCGCCAGCACGAAGGCTGATCTAGCGCGGTTTGACCACCACCATCAGGTCGGTGAAGTACTCCACCCGAATCGGCAGGTTATCGGCCAGCGCCGAGAGCGCCGCCGCCGTGTCGTCGAGTTTGAACACCCCGGACACACGCAGGTTTTTCAACGCCTGGGCATCGAAGCGCACCAAGCCGTGGCGGTAGCTGGCCAGGGTTTGCAGCACCTCACTCAGCGGTTGGTCGTTGACCTTGAGCAGGCCACGCGTCCAGGCATCCGGGTCGGCGCTGCCGCTGGCCTGTGCAGGCCCCGCGTGGCCATGATCAAGAATCGCGCGCTGCCCGGCCGTGACCTTGACGCCCTCGCCCGTGTCACCTTGGACCGCCACAGTGGACTCGATCACCGTGACCACGGTGCTGCCGTCCACTGCGCGCTTGACCAGATAACGCGTGCCCAAGGCCGTGGCCGTGCCTTGATCGGTGCGTACCACGAACGGCCGTTGCGCGTCCTTGGCCACGTCAACCCACAGCTCGCCTTGCAGCAGTTCGATCACGCGCTGGTGGCCGTCGAATTTCACGTCCACCGCCGAGTTGCTGTTGAGCTGCAACTGGCTGCCGTCCTCAAGAGCAACCTGGCGGCGCTCGCCGATGCCGGTGCGCTGGTCGGCCGTCCACACCGGCATGTGCTGCACACCGAACCAGCAGCACAGCACTACGCCCAGCACCCCCAAGGCCTGCACCCTGCGCGAACGTTGGAGCGCAAAGGCGCGATTCAGGGCGATGCGTGCCGGTTGCGCGGGCAACGTATCGAAGCCACCCCAGAGCGAGCGCATACGCTCGATGGCCACGGCATGGCGCGGGTCGGCCTGACACCAGGTATTGAAGGCGTGGCGCTCGGCATCGCTGACGTCTTCATCGTGCAGCCGCGTCAGCCAATTCGCCGCTTGTTGAATGATCTGCTCGGCGTTCACGGCAACGGGTCCGCCCCGTACAGGCTGTGGTAGCAATGCACCAGCGCGGTGGACAGGTAGTTTTTGACCGTGCTGGGTGACACCTCAAGACGCGTGGCGATCTCACTGTAGGTGAGCCCGTCCAGGCGGCTTAACAGGAAGGCTTCACGGGTTTTCGCCGGCAGGCCGGCGAGCATCTCGGCGATGCGCTCCAGGGCTTGCAGCGCCACATGGATCGCGGCCGGGTCGGGCATGCCGGCGTCTTCACACTGCACCAGCAGGGCTTGCAGGTAGGCCTTTTCGATCCGGCGGCGCCGCGCCCCATCGATCAACAGGCGCCCGGCGGTGGTGGCGAGAAAGGCGCGAGGCTCCTTGATGGTGTGCGGATCGGCCAGCATCAACACGCGGATAAACGCATCGTGGGCCAGGTCGGCAGCGTACTGGGAACACCCGAGTTTTTTGCGCAGCCAGCCGTGCAACCAGCCATGGTGCTCGCTGTACATCGCCGTAAGGGTCTGCTGACGGGCGCAATCGCCCGGCGCGGCCGGAATGTCATGCATGCGCAAAAACTTCTCAAATGGGAAAGATTACCAATTGAGCGAACAATGCCAGTAAAACTGTGGCGGGGCAAGGGCCACTCGGGTGGGCTGGATGCCGTGGGCGGGCTTGTGTGGGAATTGGTCTGAGTGGATGCTGGTCTGTGTGGATGCTGGTCTGTGTGGGAGCCAGCTCCCACACAAGCCAGCCCCCCACACAAGCTCGCTCCCACAGTTAGACCTCGGTGACAGTTAAATTGGCTTAGCGCCAGTTCCACGACACACCGGTATAGATACCGCGCCCATCGGCCGGTGTGGAGCGGGCCACATCCAACCCCTTGTCGTCATACCCCGGCGTGACGGTATTGGCATAACGCCGGTTGGTGAGGTTGCGCAGATCAACCCAGGCTTGCCAGTCCTGTTTCGGCGCGTCATAGCCGAAAGTGGCGCCCAGCGTTGTGTACGCCGCCGCGTAGTAAGAGTTGGCGTAATCCACCGCCACCCGTGAAGCGTGCTCGGTGTTGAGGCTGGTGTAGAAACCAGTCGGGTGGCTGTAGCGCACTTGCGCCTGGTAGTAATGCTTGGGGATGCCCGGCAAGGTGTTGGCGCCGAAGCGGTCGTCGTCACGGTAGTGAAAATCGCTGTAGGTGTAGGCCTGGCGCAAGGCCAACTGGCCATTACCACCGCCGTCCCAGAGTGGGCTGAGCAGGCTCAACTCCACGCCCTGGTGCACGGTGGGGCTGGCGTTGGCTTCGGCGACGACGGCGCTGCTGGTCTGTGTCTGCGCCTGGGTCTCCACTGTGAGCAGTTCGTGACGCACTTCGGAGCGATACAACGCCAAATCCCACTGGCCGAACCATTGCTCACCACGCCCGCCTATCTCCAGGGTAGTGGCGGTCTGATTGCGCAAGCTCACGCCTTCGCGGGCCAGCCCCTTGGCCGGGCCGCCGGTGAAATACTTGTTGGATCCCCAAATCATCGACCACGCGTGCGGCGGTTCGACCGAGCGACTCAGGTTGCCGTACACCTGCAACTGCGGGGTGAAGTCATAGCGCAGGCCAATGCGCGGCGCGTAGTCCCAATCATGCTGGCTGAGCGGCGCCTGCCCTTGCGGGTAGCTGACCTGGGTTTCGCGGCGGGTGTAGATCGCAGCCAGGCCGGTGGTCAGCCACAGGTCTTGCACCAGTTCCAGCTCGTTGCCGATATGCAACACCGTGTCGGAACCCAGGTAGCTGTAGTCGCGGGTCTTGGTGCCGGGGGCGTAATAGGTGGCGGGGTTGCTCGACGGTACGCGCACATATTCCGAGGCACCGTTGTTGGGCATCGCCTGGGTGGTGCGCAGGCCAATGGTGGTTTTGCTGTCGTGGCCGAACCAACTGTCCTGGCGAATGTAGTTCAGGGTGCCGCTGACATCCGTGTAGGCGACTTTCAGGCGGTTGAGCCCTTCGCGCAAATCCATCGGGTAGTCGTGATAGGCCAGCCCCACCTCGACGCGGGAAGTGTCATCGAGCTGCAAGGTGGTCTTGTTGGCGATCCAGGTCGAGCCCGGCTGCAGGCGTTTCGAGTCGCGGGCGGCGTTGAGGCTGTTGGCGGCGGTTGGATCGTGGCTGATCTGGTAGCGCGTCAGCTTGCCGGGGCTGTCGTTGGTGGTTTCGCGGTAGCGAAAATAGAAGCGCGTCTCCAGGTCCGGGTTGAACCGGTAGCCAAAGTTGGCCGCAATGCCCTTGCCGGTGCCGGCGCTCTGGTGCTGGTAGCCGTCGGATTCGGAGTCGGTGAGGCTGATGTAGTAGTCGGCGTCGCCCAGCACCTGGCCGGAGCTGATTTCGCGCTGGGCATAACCGCGACTGCCCACTTCATAGCGCACCTGCAACTTCGGCGCGTCATAGCCGGTGTGCGTGACATAGTTGACCGAGCCACCCAGGGCCAGGGCGCCCTGGTCAAAACCGTTGGCGCCGCGCAGTACCTCGACGCGGCTTTGCCACAGCGGGTCCTTGAGTTCATAGGGCGTGCCGCCGGGGCCGGTGAGCGGCAAACCGTCGAGCATTTCATACAGGCCCGAGGCGTGGGAGCCGGGGCTGCGGTTCAGGCCGGAACCGCGGATCGACAACTTCACGCCTTCATTATTCGCCGCCTTGGCGTAGACGCCGGCCTGGTACTTGAACACGTCTTCGTTGGTGCTGACGCGCCCCTGTTGCACGCTGCTCATATCGATGAAGTTGGTGCCACCGGGCACGCTCTTGAGCTGCGCCTGGGCCACTTCGGCGGCGCTGGCTTCGCTGCTGGAGACCTCGACCGGGGCCAGTTGCAGGGTGTCGGCGTGCGCCAGTGAACTGAGGGTCAGGGCGGCAAACAGCAGTGGGGGTTGGCGCAACAGCATGGGGTAAATCCTTGGCATTCGGGGGCGTGACAAAGCCTGGGCCATCACGCGAACAGTGATGGGAAGCCAGGCAGGCTCACCAGGTCACGCTTAATTAACGGACCAGACCCTTCCCACAACAGCATCGGACCGGGATTATTTTCTAAGTCCAAAATCGCATTAACACATGCAAACTCAGTATTTAAAGAAATAACCAGCACGCATTACTGTGGAGGCATTGAGTCGCCCACGAGATTTCCCCCATGCAAACATCCGCCAGCGTTATTGACTTCACCCTCCACCGTAAACGCCGCCAGGCGCGTGCCGCGGCCGAGCTGATGTGGGCGATGTACGCGGCACGCGCGGGGCTTGCGGTGTTCTCCGCCCACACCGCAACCGCCAGTGATACGCGCCGGGCGTAACGCCGATGAATTTTTTACAGGTACTGCCCGAATCAGCCCAAGCACTGCCAAAACCTGCGATTGAGGATGACGACACCAGCCTGTGCGTGGCGCAGAACCTGCAACGTTTGCGCAGTAAGCGCCACCTCTCGCTGGACGGGTTGGCACGCGCGTGTGGCGTGAGCCGGGCGATGCTGGCGCAGATCGAATCGGGCCGCAGCGTGCCGTCGATCAAGGTGCTGTGCAAAATCGCCAAAGGCTTGAAGGTGTCGGTCGCGGCCTTTCTGGAGGACCGTGCCTTTGAAGGCGTCGAGGTGTTGCCGGCGCGACAAAGCAAACGCCTGGTAAGTGCCGACGGGGCATTCGTCAGCCGTGCGTTGTTTCCCTTTGATACCGCCCGCCAATCGGAATTTTACGAAATCCGCTTGTGTGCGCTCGGCGAAGAAATTTCTGCCGGTCACGGCCCCGGCATTCAGGAAAACCTGGTGGTGGCCCAGGGCGTACTGGAAGTCAGCGTCAACGATGAGCGCTACTTGCTCTCCACCGGCGACTCGATCCTGTTCTACGCCGACCAGCCCCACCGCTACCGCAACCCGGCGGACAGCGAGGCGGTGGCATTTTTGGTGATCACCTACCCGGAACGCCTGGACTGAATGCAAAAAGCCCCGACAAGTCGGGGCTTTTTTTTGCGTTTTAGGCAGCAGCGGTCAGCAGGTGCAGCACATCATCGGCATGCCGTTGCAGCTCATCATCATCGGCATGGCGCAGTCATTCATCAGTTTGTTCATCAGCATGCAGCAGTTTTCCATCATGGCCATGCTCATGCCTGGCATTGGCATCATTTTGCACATCATGCTGTCGCCCATCACGCTGCATTCCATCATGCATTTCATCATCGGCATCGACATGCCCATGGCCATCATCGGCATGTTCATGTCAGCCATCATCTTCATGGCATCGGCCGACATGCACAGCATCGACATGTTTGCGCACTGCATCATCATCGGCATGCCGCAGTTCATCATCATCGCCATCATGTCGGCATTGGTCTTGAACTGCGCCATGTCCATACCGGCCGCCGGCTTCATGGTGCACATCATGGCGTCGCCCGCCATTTCGCACTTCATGGTCGCCATCATCATCGGCATGCCCATCATCGGCATCATTGGCATGGACGTGTTCATCGGCATCTGCATTGCGTTCATCATGTTCGAAACTCCGTAATCGACAGGAAATGGCTAAGTTCTGGCGCCGATTCTAGAGACACCGGGCTACGGCGCAAGACGACGGCAGAGCAGCACAAATGGCTGTTCGGGAGCGTGCTTGGGTGAACAGGACAGCGACACCGGGCGTGATAACAGATAAATAGCTGTAAAGACGTTTAAAGCCGCTACTGGCACCGCATAAACGTCAGGATGGATATGCGATTAAAGCCTTGCGACCTCACTTAAGGAAATAAACGATCTAACCCGAGAGCAAAACCTGGTGATCAGTCGCCTCCGTGAGCGGTTCGATCGTGCGCATAAAATCATCCGCCTCAGACCCCCTGAGGAAACTGAACCCCGCCATTTCATCGCAGGCCAGGATGTCAGCCAGGGCTTTACGTAACTGAGACTCCGCCGGCGAGTCACGCAGCAGTTTATGTGCGGTCAATAACACCTCGGCAGGAACACCCTGGGCGCTTGCCACGTCGATCACCGCAAAGAGAATGAATCGCAGACGAACTTCGCGATCCGTAGGCCAAACCGTTTTTCGCTTACCCAAGGTAGGCACTCATCCGTTGAGAAAAGTCCGAGGCTATTGCCCACCGAGGGGTGTTTCAAGCGTGGGGACTTAAGATAGGCCACTTCCTACACCTGAAAGGGAAATACCGTACCTACATTACTGCACCGGCAAGAAATTCATCAGCAGCAAACTCTGCGCGTAGTTGAGCGCCACACGTCGGTAGCGTTCATCGAGCATCTGCGCGAGCAAGTCCAGGCGCGCAACCACTTTGCCGAACTCGACCGCAAAGCTCAGGTTACTGCCCTCCTCCGATATCTCGTTGGAAAACAGCAGCAACACCCCGTTGGCATCCTGGCGCTGACTGAGCAGCCAGGTGGCTTTTTCGATATTGCGTGCGGCGTTGCTGACAAACTGCGGGTTGATCGAGTCAGTCATATAGAACTGGGTGCGGCCGCCGTGAGCGGTCACCAGCATGCTGCCGATCGCGTAGATAAACGCACCGACCCGGTCGCCTCTGAAGTCGGGGCTTAACGAGTAACTCAAGGCCGCGAGATCGCGCCGCTCGCCGAGGGCCGGCAGCGGTTGCTGATGCTCGATGGCCTGGCGGATTTCCCGCGCGGCACTCACCGCATCCGGGTAACCGGATAGGCGCCACTGGCTGGGGTTGCGCAGGTAGAGCTTGCTCATCAGCAGATACAGGCTTTGCAAGTTGTCGCGCATGCTCAGGGTTGCCATGCGGTCAACGCTGGTCTGAAAGAACTCATCGGGCCTGCCATTGCTGAACTGGCTGGCGATGTCGCGGCCCTGCTGCTGGCTGCAACCACTGGTAAACAGTGCCAAAAGAACAACCAAAAACAACGGCCAGCGGGAGATACAAGTATGTGACGTTCGATCCATCGGCACCGGGTCTGATTCTGCTGCTCACACTCTGAATGAGTGGGGTCGTGACAGGGATAGATCAGGAGAATCAAAAAAAGTGCGGCGAGCCGGGTCGGATCAGAGGTTGCCTACACACAAAGGAGTGCCTATAGGATCGTTCCCACGCGCCGCAAAGGAATGCCGCCCTGGACGCTCCGCGTCCCGCTTCTGACGCCGTGACGCAGAGCGTCACAGGATGCGTTCCCACGCGGAGCGTGGGAACGATCAAGCTGCCGGTAGTGCATTCCTGCGAAATACTTGCCTGATCCTCCGACTTATCGACTGGCGGATAGATAGCCCTTGCGCCGTGGTCTAGAGTGCAACGATGGGCCACAAGTCCCACTCTTCTTATAAGGGCTCAAAAGAGCTCAGCACCACCAACCGATGATCAGCAGGTGAACCCGCCATGGAATTACGTATCAACCAAAAGACCTACCAGGTCGATGCCGACGCCGACACGCCGCTGCTGTGGGTGATCCGCGACGACCTCGGCATGACCGGCACCAAGTACGGTTGCGGCCTGGCCCAGTGCGGCGCCTGTTCGGTACTGGTGGACGGTAATGTGGTGCGCTCTTGCGTTACCCCGGTGGCAGGTGTGGTCGGCCGCGAGGTCACGACCATCGAGGCCATTGAGGACGATGCGGTGGGCAAGCACGTGGTCGCCGCCTGGGTCGAGCATCAGGTGGCGCAATGCGGTTATTGCCAGTCCGGGCAGGTGATGGCGGCCACGGCGCTGCTCAAGCACACCCCCGCGCCGACGGTCGCGCAAATCGATGCCGCCATGGTCAACCTGTGCCGCTGCGGCACCTATAACGCCATCCACACCGCCATGCAGGATTTGGCCCAGCAGAAGGAGCGCGCATGATGAATACGCGCAACGAACTGCTGGATGTGGCCCTGGGCGACCCGGTCAACCTGTCACGCCGGCGCTTTCTGGCCAGCACCGCCGTGGGCGCGCTGGTGATTGGTTTCGGCCTGCCGCTGGGTGGCGGCCGCGCCTTCGCGGCCACCGCCAACCCTGCGGAGCGCGGCACGCAGGTGCCGGCGTTTCTCGAGATTCGCCCGGACGGCACGGTGCGCCTGCTCAGCCCCTTTATGGAAGGCGGCCAAGGCACCCACACCGCCATGGCGCAAATTGTTGGTGAAGAACTGGACGCCGACCCTGCCACGTTTGTCGTCGAAGCCGCGCCACCGGGCGATGCCTATGTGGTGATGGAAAACGGCATGCGCATCACCGGCGGCAGCATGTCGGTGCGCATGAGTTACCCGGTAATGCGCCGCCTGGGCGCCCTGGCCCGCGCCATGCTGTTGCAGGCCGGCGCCGAGCAACTGGGCGTGCCGGTCGCACAACTGACCACCACCCCCGGCCGCGTGGTACACGCCGCCTCGGGCCGCTCGCTGGGCTACGGTGAACTCGCCAGCCGCGCCCTCGACATGCCGGTGCCTGACCCGTCCACCATCACCCTGCGCGATCCGAGCCAGTTCCGCTGGATCGGCAAGCCGGTCAAACGCCTGGATGCCTACGACAAATCCACCGGCAAGGCGCAATACAGCATCGACCTCAAGGTCGACGGCATGCTCCACGCCGCCGTGCAGCATGCGCCGCGCCTGGGCATGACCGTGGGCAGCCTGCGCAATCAGGCGCAAGTTGAAGCCATGAAAGGCGTGCACTCGGTGCATCAACTGCCTGGCGCCGTGGCCGTGGTGGCCGAGCGCTGGTGGCACGCCAAGCGTGCAGTAGAAGCTATTCAGGTCGAATGGCTGGAAGCCGCCGCTGACTCTACAGTGCGCGCCATGCCGGCAGACTTTTCCAGCGACAAATACCGTGACTTCCTCGCCGCCCAGCAAGGCCCGGCCCGCGACGAAGAAAACGAAGGCGACGTCAACGCCACACTGGCAAACGCCAAGACCAAGGTCGAAGCCACCTACCACAACCAGTACGTCAACCACGCCCAACTGGAGCCGCCATCGGCCCTGGCGCGCTATAACCCGGACGGCACGCTGGAAGTCTGGCTGCCCAACCAGGCGCCAGACATGTTCCGCGCCGACATCGCCAAGCGCACCGGGCTGGATGTGTCGAAGATCACCTTGCATTCGCCGTTGCTGGGCGGCTTTTTCGGCCGGCATTTCCTGTACGACTCAGCCAACCCGTACCCGCAGGCCGTCGCATTGGCCAAGGCTGTGGGCCGCCCGGTCAAGCTGATCTGGAGCCGTGAAGAAGAGTTCCTGCGCGATGTGCTGCGCCCGGTCGCGGTGGTCAAGTTCCGCGCGGCGCTGGATGACAAAGGCTTGCCGGTGGCCATCGAAGCCGTGAGCGCCACCGAAGGCCCATCCGAGGCCATCGCCGGCAAACAGGGCGACAAAATCGACCCGACGGCCCTTGAAGGGTTGTCAGGCAAATCCTACGCGATTCCCAACAAACGCATCGCCCAGATCTACGTCAAAGGCCCGGCCATGCTCGGCTACTGGCGCTCGGTGGGCAACTCGCTGAATGACTTTTTCTACGAGGCCTTCCTCGATGAACTGGCTGACAAAGGCGGCCATGACCCGTATGAGTTGCGCCTGCACCTGCTGCGCGACAACAAACGCCTGACCACGTTGCTGCAAGCGGTGGGCGAGTTGTCCGGTGGCTGGAAACGTGGCCCGTATACCGCAGAAGACGGCAGCCGGCGCGCCCGTGGGGTGGCCATGGCCTCGCCCTTTGGCTCGCATGCGGCGGTGGTTGCCGAAGTGTCGATCGAAAACGGCCAGGTCAAGGTGCATAACATCTGGGAAGCCATCGACCCTGGCAGCATCGTCAACCCGGCGATCATCGAGGCCCAGGTCAACGGCGCCGTAGCGTTGGGCTTGTCACAAACGTTGGTGGAAGAAGCGGTGTACGTGGACGGTAAACCACGGGCGCGCAACTACGACCTTTACCCGATCCTGCCACCCTCGCGGATGGCCAAGGTGCACGTAAAGATCGTCGAGAGCGGCGAAAAGATGGGCGGTATCGGCGAGCCGCCGCTACCCGCAGTGGCGCCTGCCGTGGCCAATGCGGTGGCGCACTTGACCGGCCAGCGCATCCGCAGCCTGCCCCTGAGCCGATACACCTTCGCCTGACCGACAAGGAACGCCTATGAACAACCAACGATTGGCTAGAACCGCTGGCTGGCTGGTGCTGGCCGGCGCAGTCGCCGCCGGCCTGCTGGCCTGGTACGTCACCCGTCAACCTGCTTCGCCGTTTGAACAGGCCAACGCCACGGCTGACCCGACACTGGTCAGCCATGGCGAATACGTCGCCCGCGTCAGTGATTGCGTGGCCTGCCACAGCCTGCCGGGCAAAGCGCCGTTTGCCGGCGGCCTGGAGATGGCCACCCCGCTGGGCGCCATTCATGCCACCAACATCACGCCAGACAAGAACGTCGGCATCGGCACCTACAGCCTGGCCGACTTCGACCGCGCCGTGCGCCACGGCGTGGCACCGGGCGGGCGACGGCTCTACCCGGCCATGCCCTACCCGTCCTACGTAAAACTCAGCGACGACGACATGCGTGCGCTGTATGCGTTTTTTATGCAAGGCGTGCAACCGGCCAGCGAGCCGAACATTCCCAGCAGCATCCCGTGGCCACTGAACATGCGCTGGCCCATCGCACTGTGGAACGGCGTGTTCGCGCCGACTAAAACCTATGCCGCCAAACCCGAGCAGG
Source organism: Pseudomonas sp. OE 28.3 (assembly GCF_014268205.2). NCBI lineage: Bacteria > Pseudomonadati > Pseudomonadota > Gammaproteobacteria > Pseudomonadales > Pseudomonadaceae > Pseudomonas > Pseudomonas sp. OE 28.3. Next base: position 2,596,832 of record NZ_CP077082.1, on the reverse strand, counting down.
ACGCGTTGTGGAACCGAGGCGCCTATATCGTCCAAGGCCCCGGCCATTGCGGCAGTTGCCACACGCCGCGTGGGCTGGCGTTCAACGAGAAGGCATTGGACGAGTCCGGCGCGCCGTTCCTCGCCGGTGCCTTGCTCGACGGCTGGTACGCACCCAGCCTGCGCCAGGACCACAACACCGGTTTGGGCCGCTGGAGCGAGCCGGAGATTGTGCAATTCCTCAAGACCGGGCGTAACAAACACGCAGTGGTGTATGGCTCGATGACCGAGGCGTTTAACAACTCCACGCAGTTCATGCAGGACGACGACCTGGCCGCCATTGCGCGTTACCTCAAGTCGCTGCCGGGCGACCCGCAGCGTGACGGTTCACCGTGGCAGTACCAAACGGCAGCGCTCGACACGAGCGCACCGGGTGCCCACACCTATGCCACCCGCTGCACCTCCTGCCATGGCTTGGACGGCAAGGGCCAGCCGGATTGGATGCCACCGTTGGCCGGGGCCACCTCAGCCTTGGCCAAGGAAAGCGCCTCGGCGATCAACATCACCCTCAATGGCTCGCAACGCATCGTGACCGCCGGAATGCCGGACGCGTACCGCATGCCGGCATTCCGCGAGCAATTGTCCGACCAGGAAATCGCCCAAGTGTTGAGCTACGTGCGCGGTACATGGGGCAACAACGGCGGCGCGGTGGAGGCTGCGGCGGTGAACAAGCTGCGCGGGCATACGGACCCGGCCAGTAGTAGCCCGATTATCCTGCACATGCGCTAACAGATCGTTCCCACGCTCCCGCGTGGGAATGCAGCCCGTGACGCTCCGCGTCACAGCTGCGCAAAACTTGAATGTTGTGAGCGGGACGCAGAGCGTCCCAGGCTGCATTCCCACGCAGAGCGCGGGAACGATCTGATGGCCGCAGGCTACCAGCCATACAAGAGGGTCCAGAGGATACAGCCAGCAAACCATACCATCCCAAAATGATACGGCCACACCGCCCAACGCTTGAGGGACAGAGGGACGGCCGCCACCTCTGCCTCGGTCACCTCGCCTCTTTTGATGTGAAATTTAGGCATGCCCAACAGGTCACTGATCACAAGCATGCGATGAAACCTGTCGATGTGCTTGTTTCTGCCCCAAAACCGTTTGTTGGCGCAGACCACCTCGTTTTCGCTGAAGTAGCTTTCCAGGGCTTCGAGCTTTGTGCACTCGGCGTAGAAAGTGAGTCCGCCAAAAACGAACGTCGCTATGGATAGAATGATTGCAAGGATGAGTTGAAAATCCATGCTTATGCGCCCTCTGGCTGAAAGATCAGATCACCGTCGATCTCTTCGATTTGCCCGCCCAGAAACGCACCGAAATCGCCAACTACATTGCCTACTGCAAACCCTCCCGCAGCGCCGCCGATCACTGCGCAAGCCAGGTCACCGTTTCCTTTAGCCACGACGCCCAAAAAAACCTTGCAGCCGAGACGGGCTATTTTCGCGCCCGCCTTCCCTCCGCCATAAGCGCCCCCTACGCCACCCACCAACTTCCCCGTTTCCACATACTTCGCCCGCCGACACTGCGCCTCGCGCCCCTCCACACACGCCTCCTTGATCTCCAACCCTGCCACGCCCACGTCCAGTGCCAAGCCCACATAGGTGCCCATCCCCAACCACTTCGAGGTCTGCGCAATGCTCCGCATCCGCTGCGCATACCCGGCAATCTCACCCTTGTGCAGATAGCTTTTGGTTGAAACCCCCAATATCTTTTTCAACGCCTGATTACCTCGCAACCCCGTGCCAAATCGCGCCGCGCCTTGCAACTGGGTATCCAGCAGCCCAAACAGCGCCTGGCGCTGGCGCAAAAAAGCCTCACGCTCCAAGCCTGCGGTTTTCAGGCGCTGGTGCAGCCGCTCAATCTCTTCCAGCGTCTGCGCCACTTCGTCCAGATGCCGCGCCCACGCCGATGTTGAGCTGCCCATTCCCAACGAGCCGTACCCGAGAAGACTTTGCAGCAGGTCATAGTTGTTGACCACTTGGGTGGCGGCGCGCGCGTCCAGCTCCCGACCGATTGCCTCGGCATGGCGCACAAGCCAGGCCTCTTCCAGCGAACAGGTCACGCTGCAGGGATCGGGAATAATCACCAACTGCCCTGGCCTCACCAGCCCATGACGCAGGTGCCGGTTCAGCACATCATAATGATCGGCACGCTGCCGTCCGGGGGCATGACCCATCAACTGGTTTTTCAAGCTGATGTAGTCCGTGAGGCGGTCGTTGATATAGCCCTGCGCCATGCTTCGTATCCCTGAATGCAATGAAGATGGCGTTGGAATATAAGCAGGCGAACAGGGCTCGGACACAAGGTCGGGAAGGCTGAGTGATATTTGGGAAGTTGCCTACATCACTAGAAATTAACGCCTACAAAAATGGCCGGACTTGATAGATCGTTCCCACGCTCCCGCGTGGGAATGCAGCCCGTGACGCTCCGCGTCGCACCTGCGCAAAACTTGAATGTTGTGGGCGGGACGCGGAGCGTCCCAGGCTGCGTTCCTTTGCTGCGCGTGGGAACGATCTGTGGCGAGATTAGTGGCATTTGGTCATGGTTTTTAAAGGGCCAGCAGGGCGCGTCCCTTTAAATTGCAGGACGTTTCCTAGACAATCCTTGCCGCCTTGTGCCTGTTGGAATCGATGGCTAGTCTGCGATCCGTCACTGCTTATCAGTGATCGGGTTTAGTCGCTCGGTATTCCAAAAGGTGCATGGCCCTCCATGAGGTTTTATGGTGGCTGTGCGCAGGGCGCCCTCGGGTGCGCCGGTTTTTACCTTTTGGTCCGGTCGACTAACCTGCGTACAGCCGCCACCCTACGTTTAGTCGCGAACGGTTCGGCTCCTTGAATCCAAAAGGTAGCTAAAGAATGAAAAAAGTCGTCCCTGACCCACCCCGCAACGCCGCCAAAGACCGCGCCGCCTTCAACCGCGCCATCGACCATTACCTGCCCTCCAACGGCGTTAAAATCGAAGACCTGAGCTTCGAAGACGCCCTGCTCTACACCGCCAGCTTGCTCGACAGTGCTTCAGCTACCGCGCTCAATTGCGGTGAATTACTGGCCAGCCCACAGCGCGCGAAGATTCTGGCGGTGTGGCATTTGCTGGAGATGGCCAAGACCACCGTGGACCGATCCATCGAGTGCCTTAAACCCACAGCCCCGCCTGCCTGAACACAATAAAAACGGTGGGAGCTGGCTTGCTCGCGAATGCGGTGGGTCAGACCCAGAGATGCTGACTGAACCACTGCATCCGCGAGCAAGCCAGCTCCCACATTTGACCTGCGTCATTTAATAGGCCTCATCACATTTGTTAACCGTTTATTTGACGTTTTTTTCTCATCTGCGCCTCTACATTCGCCGCGCCTCAATATGCAAATGATTCCTATTGGTCTAGTCTCAGTCGACCCCTCACGGGCTTCCCGTGCCTACATAAAAACCGGAGCATTCAACGTATGGCTTCCCGTCTACCGTCTTTCCTCACTAAAGCCCTGCTCGCCACTGCATTGGTTGGCGCCGGGCAAGTGTATGCCGCCGAAACCTCCGGCATCGTGGTGTACAACGCCCAGCACGAAAGCCTGACCAAGGCCTGGGTTGAGGGCTTTACCGAGGAAACCGGGATTCCGGTAACCATCCGCAATGGCGACGACACCGAGATGGGCAACCAGCTTGTGCAGGAAGGTGCGGCCTCACCGGCCGACGTGTTCCTCACCGAAAACTCCCCGGCCATGGTGCTGGTGGACAACGCCGGGCTGTTCGCGCCAGTAGCGCCGAGCACGTTGGAACAAGTGGACACCGCCTACCGCCCCGCCCACGGCAAGTGGCTGGGCATCGCCGCACGTTCGACGGTGTTCGTGTACAACCCGAGCAAACTCAAAGAAGCCGAGCTGCCAAAGTCCCTGCTGGACCTGGCCTCGCCAAGCTGGAAAGGCCGCTGGGCTGCCTCACCGGCCGGTGCCGACTTCCAGGCCATCGTCGCCGCCGTGCTGGAACTCAAAGGCGAAGCCGCCACCCTCGACTGGCTCAAGGCGATGAAAGCCAACGCGAGCATCTACCGTGGCAACAGCGCGGTGCTTAAAGCCGTCAACGCCGGCCAGGTCGACAGCGGCGTGATTTATCACTACTACAGCTTTGTCGACCAATCCAAGACCGGCGAAAACAGCAAAAACACCCAATTGCACTACTTCAAACACCAGGATCCAGGCGCCTTTGTGAGCATCTCCGGCGCCGGTGTATTGGCCTCCAGCAAGCATAAAGAAGAAGCCCAGGCCTTCTTGAAGTGGATCACCGGCAAAGACGGCCAGGCGATCCTCAAGGACGGCAACTCGTTCGAATACGCCGTGGGCCAGGGCGCACAGTCCAACCCCAAGCTGACACCGCTGGCCCAGCTGGACGCGCCGAAAGTGGACGCCTCCAAGCTCAACAGCAAAAAGGCCGTCGAACTGATGACCCAAGCCGGACTGCTCTGATTGCTGCCTGAACCTTTAGCTCCCGCCTTAACGCAGGCGCAACCGCGTAAACGCGCCCACGGTTTGTTTAAAAGCCGTGGGGGCACGTGGGTCACCAGTTTGTCAGTAGTGGTGTCGCTGCTGGCGCTGCTGCCCATTGCGTTTGTGATCGGCGTGTCCTGGCAAATCGGCTGGGCGCAGATTGAAGCGTTGGTGTGGCGTCCGCGTGTGGGTGAACTGCTGGTCAACACCGTGTTGCTGGTGGTGTTCACCCTGCCCTTGTGCGTGGTGCTGGGCATTGCGCTGGCGTGGCTGACCGAGCGCACCAACCTGCCAGGGCGCCGTGTGTGGTCGCTGCTGGCGGTTGCGCCGCTGGCGGTGCCGGCGTTTGTGCACAGTTACGCCTGGGTCAGCCTGGTGCCGTCGATGCATGGTTTGCCGGCCGGCGTGCTGGTCTCGGTGATTGCCTATTTCCCGTTTTTGTACTTGCCGGTGGCGGCGACCTTGCGCCGGCTCGACCCTGCCATTGAAGACGTGGCCGAGTCCCTGGGCCTCAAGCCCTGGGCGGTATTTTTTCGCGTGGTGCTGCCGCAGTTGCGCCTGGCGATCTGCGGCGGCGCACTGCTGGTGGGCCTGCATTTACTCGCCGAATACGGCTTGTACGCGATGATTCGTTTCGATACGTTCACCACCGCGATTTTCGATCAGTTCAAATCCACCTTTAACGGCCCTGCCGCCAATATGCTTGCGGCGGTGCTGGCGCTGTGTTGTTTGGCGATGCTCACGGCGGAATCCGCTGCACGCGGGCATGCGCGTTATGCGCGGGTCGGCTCCGGCAGCGCCCGCGAGCAACGTATTGTGAGCCTGCGCACGCGCACCACGCTGCTTGCCCTTGGCTTGCAAGGGCTGACCTGTGCGCTGGCCCTGGGTGTGCCGTTGATCACCCTGGGCAAGTGGCTGATCGCCGGTGGCCGTGAGGTTTGGCAGTTCAACGAACTGCTGCCCGCGCTGGAGCAGACCGTGCTACTGGGCGTGGCCGGTGCCGTGCTGACCACCTGTGCGGCGGTGCCGATTGCGTGGCTGTCGATTCGGGCGCCAGGGCGTTTACAGCGCATCCTGGAAAGCTGCAACTACATCACCAGCTCGTTGCCCGGCATTGTGGTGGCGCTGGCCTTGGTCACAGTGACCATTCATTTCGCCCGGCCGATCTACCAGACCACCATCACCGTGCTGCTCGCCTATTTGCTGATGTTCCTGCCACGGGCGCTGGTGAGCCTGCGCGCGGGTATCGCCCAGGCGCCCGTAGAGCTGGAAAACATGGCGCGCAGCCTCGGCCGTTCGCCGGGCCGCGCCCTGTGGCTGATTACGTTGCGGCTGGCCGCGCCTGCTGCGGCTGCGGGTGCGGCGCTGGTGTTCCTGGCGATCACCAACGAGCTGACCGCCACCTTGCTGCTGGCGCCTAACGGCACGCGCACCCTGGCCACCGGTTTCTGGGCGCTGACCAGCGAAATCGACTACGCCGCTGCCGCGCCTTACGCGCTGATCATGATCCTGTTGTCACTGCCGTTAACCGGCCTTCTCTACCATCAATCCAAACGCACGGCAGGCCGATGAACGCCCTCGAACTCCACGCCCTCTGCAAGACCTTCGGCACCCAGCGTGCCCTGGCGGACGTCTCCCTGGCGGTGCCCACCGGCAGCCGTACAGTGATCGTCGGGCCTTCGGGCTCGGGCAAGACCACCCTGCTGCGCATGATCGCCGGCTTTGAATTCCCCGACACCGGCAGCCTCACGCTCAACGGCCAGGTATTGGTCGACGCCACCCACGCGGTGCCGGCCCACCAGCGCCAGATCGGCTATGTACCGCAGGATGGCGCGCTGTTCCCGCACATGACGGTGGCCGACAATATCGGCTTTGGCCTGGCCACCCAAGGTGAAGCCCGGCACACGCGCATCGCCGAACTGATGGACAGCGTGGCCCTCGACGCCAACATGGCCCGGCGCTGGCCCCATGAACTGTCTGGCGGCCAGCAGCAACGCGTGGCACTCGCCCGGGCCTTGGCCCAGCAACCCCGGTTGATGTTGCTGGATGAACCGTTTTCCGCGCTGGACACCGGCCTGCGCTCGGCCATGCGCAAAATGGTCGCGCGCCTGCTGAGCGACGCGGGCATCACCACGATCCTGGTCACCCATGATCAAAGTGAAGCGCTGTCGTTTGCCGACCAATTGGCAGTGATGCGCCAGGGGCGCCTGGTGCAGGCGGGCCACCCGATGGACCTGTACCAATACCCGGTCGATGAGCAAACCGCGTTGTTCCTCGGCGAAGCGGTGGTGATGCCCGCCCGTATTGAAGCTGGCTGGGCGCATTGCGGGCTAGGCCGTGTGCCGGTGGACAGTACGGCGGACCACGCAGCAACGCGGATCATGCTGCGCCCGGAGCAATTGCAGCTGAGTACCACCGACCTGTCGGGCTGTCGTGGTGTCGTGACCGAGCGCGAATTCGGCGGCAATACCTGCACGTTGACCGTGGTGTTGCAGCCTGCCGAGGATGAACCGGGCCAGGCGATTCTGGTGCGCAGTTCCGGCCTGCAAGCCCCGCCCACCGGCAGTGTGGTGCACCTCACGACACTCGGCACGGCGCATGTATTGAAAAAACCCCAGGCCCTCAGTCTCAGCTAAGTGTCGGGGCTTACCTTCTCCCCTGCGCCAACCACTGCGCAGTCAAGGAGAGGTAACCCCGATGAATGCCACAGCAGCCCGTTGGCTGAACAAAGTACCCGAGGTGACGCTGTCATTCTGGGTGATCAAGATACTGTCCACCACCGTGGGCGAAACCGGCGCGGATTACCTCGCCGTGGATGCAGGCTTCGGCGCCGGCTGGACCAGCTTCGGCATGGCCGCTTTGCTGGGGCTCGCGTTGTTCTGCCAACTGCGCACCAAGGCCTACACGCCCTGGATCTACTGGCTGACGGTGGTGCTGGTGAGCATTGTCGGCACACAGATCACCGATATCCTCACCGATAAGCTCGACGTCAGCCTGTACACCAGCACGGCGATTTTTTCGGTGTTGCTCGCGCTTAACTTCATCGTCTGGTATCGCACCGAGCGCAGCCTGTCGATCCGCGACATCGTGACCCCACGGCGCGAGTGGTTCTACTGGACCACCGTGCTGTGCACCTTCGCTTTAGGCACCGCCGCCGGTGACCTGGCCACCGAAGCCCTGGGCCTGGGCTTTACCCTCGGCGCGGTGATTTTCGCCGGTTTAATCGGCGTGACACTGCTGGCCTGGCGCCTGGGCGTCAACAGCGTGCTGACCTTCTGGATCGCCTACATCCTCACCCGCCCGTTCGGCGCCTCCCTCGGCGACCTGCTCACCCAAGCCAAGACGTACGGCGGCCTGGGCATGGGCGCCAGTTGGACCAGCGCGTTGTTCTTGTGCGTGATCGTGTTGCTGGTGGCCGTGGCGCAAATCAGCATCGGCAGCCGTAAAACCCTCATTCAATAAATTCTCACTCCAAGGAAACTGCCATGAGCAAAGTTCGCAATGTGATCCGCCACGCCGCCATTGTTTCAGCGATTTTCCTGCTGGGCATCGCCACCGGTTGTTCCAAGCCAGCTGACAAACCTGCCAGCGCGGTCAACCCCACCAGCAGCCAGCGCCATATGTCGCAACTGGGTGATCTGTCGGCGTTTCGTAACATCGCGGTAGACGTTTCCGGTCTTGTCGCCAAGAACGACCTGGCAGGTGCCAAAGCCCGCATCAAAGACCTGGAAACCAGCTGGGACAGCGCTGAAGCCGGGATCAAGCCACGTGCCGCCAACGACTGGCACGTGCTCGACAAAGCCATCGACCGCGCCCTCTCGGCCCTGCGTGACGGCAACCCGAACCAGGCAGAGTGCAAAGCCTCGATGGACGACCTGCTCAAGACCTTCGACCTGATGAAAGGCTGATATCGGACAAATGCCTGCCCAGGTGCTTCAATACACACGCGGCGATCACCTCGCCGCGCGTGCTTTTTGTGCGGAGAGACTTATGCGAATACTGCTGGTCGAGGACGACCCGATGATTGGCGATGCGATCCAGCGTGCGCTCAGCGACGCGAGCTATGCCGCTGACTGGGTCAAGAATGGCCTCACCGCCCTCGCCGCCCTCGACACCCATCCCTATGACCTGGTGCTGCTCGACCTTGGCCTGCCTGGCAAGGATGGCCTCGACGTGCTGGACACGATTCGCGCACGCAACAACCCCGTGCCCTTGCTGATCATCACCGCCCGCGACAGCCTCGACGACCGCCTGCGGGGCCTTGACGGCGGCGCCGATGATTACTTGCTCAAGCCCTTCGATATCCCGGAACTGCTCGCACGCATGCGTGCGGTATTACGCCGCAAAGGCGGCAGCGCTCAATCGTTGCTGGGCAATGGCGTGGTGACGCTGAACCTGCTCACCAAGCAAGCCAGTACGCAAGAACAGCATGAGGTCGCCCTTTCCAGTCGCGAATTTGCGCTGCTGCAAGCGCTGTTGATTCGTCCCGGCGCCATCCTTTCGCGCAGCGAGTTGGAAGACCGCTTGTATGGCTGGGGCAATGAGGTGGAAAGCAACGCCATCGAATTCCTGATTCACGCCTTGCGGCGCAAATTGGGCACTCACGTGATCAAGAACGTCAGGGGCATGGGATGGATGGTTTCAAAAAACGTCTGAGCGAGTCAGTGCAACTGCGCCTGTCGGTGGCGTTATCCCTCGCTATTTTGCTGGTGGCCTTGGTGGCCAGCGTGTTCGCCTTTGTCTCGGCGTTTGAAGAAACCCACGAACAGCAGGACGCCACCTTGCGCCAGGTGGCGATGCTGTATGACCGCCAGCACATGACCCTGCAATACCCACAAGGCCCGGCGCTTAAAGGCGATGACGAAGAAACCCGGGTGATCATCCAGCACCTGAGTGACAGCCCAAGGGCCACGGGCACCACGGATGAAGCCTTGCCTTTGCCGTTTCCGGCCAGCCTCGCCGATGGCCTGTCCACCGTCGCCATGGTCGGCGAAAATTTTCGCGTGCTGGTGCACACCACCGCCCGTGGTGAACGCATCGCCGTGGCCCAGGAATCCGATGCCCGCGACAAGGACGCCCGCGAAAGCGCCTGGCGCAGTTTGTTGCCGTTCCTGATTCTGTTTCCGGTGTTGTTACTGGTGGTCGGCGACTTGGTGCGCAAGTTGTTTCGCCCCATTGGCGTGCTTGCCGCAGAGATCGACCAACGGGCCGAGCAGGAACTGCACCCGATTGAAGAGCAGCACCTGCCCAGCGAAGTACGCCCGTTTGTGGTCGCGATCAATCGCCTGCTGGCACGCGTCGGGCAGTCCATGGACAGCCAACGGCGCTTTGTCGCCGATGCCGCCCATGAACTGCGTTCACCGATGACCGCCCTGGCGCTGCAAGCCGACCGGCTGGCCGCCACCGAGCTGTCGCCCGTCAGCCGCGAGCGGTTTGAGCCGCTGTCACGCGGCATTCAACGCGGGCGCAAACTGATTGATCAATTGCTGAGCCTGGCGGCGGCGCAGTCGGCGTCTGAGCGGGCGCAAACCACACTGTCGGTGCATACCGTGTACCGCCAGATACTGGAAGATTTGCTGCCGTTGGCCGAGAGCAAACAGATCGATATCGGCGTTGAAAGCACCCAGGATGTGCAGGTGACGCTCAACGAATTGGACCTGTTTACGCTGGTGAAAAACCTGGTGGATAACGCCATTCGCTATACCCCGCCGGGTGGGCGTATCGACCTGTCGGTTGCGCTGACTGCCGACGGCGCTCAACTGCAAATCAAAGATTCCGGCCCCGGCATTACGCTAGAGGAACAGGCGCGCGTGTTCGATCCGTTCTATCGCAGCCTGGGCACCGACGAGGCCGGCTCCGGGCTTGGACTCTCGATCGTCAAGGTGATTGCCGATCGCACAGGCGCACGGGTGCAACTCGCGTTTACTGACGCCATTGCGCAACGGGGCTTGTGTGTCACGGTGTGGCTGGCGAAGTAACGTGCAGTTTTTTCTGACGTGGATATTGCCCAACAGAACTAAAAGTCCATAATAGACAAATTAGTTTATCTGCGGAGATTGCCATGTCCAGCACGCCCCTTGTCATGAATCAGGCCCAGGCCCGTGAATTGCTCACCCAGGTCGATGTGCCCCACATTCTGCACAAGCTGTTCCGCGACCTGGCGGCCGGGCTGGCGGTGCAGCCGGCGCAGCAGCTGGTGGAGTTCCCGCATGGGGCCGGCGACTTTATCAACTACCTGGGCGTGCTGGCCGATGAGGGCGTTTATGGCGTCAAGACGTCGCCCTACATCGTGCGCGAGCAAGGCCCACTGGTGACGGCCTGGACGTTGTTGATGTCGATGCACAGCGGCCAGCCGCTGATGCTGTGTGATGCGGCCGAGCTGACCACCGCGCGCACCGCTGCCGCCACTGCATTGGCGGTGGACGTGCTGGCGCCTGCTGCCGCGCGGCGCCTGGCGATTATCGGCAGTGGCAAGGTGGCGCAAGCGCACCTGCACTACGTGCGCAACCTGCGCGACTGGCAGCAGATTCGCCTGTATTCACCGAGCCTGGGCCACGCCAGCGTCGACACCCTCGCCCACCTCAAAGGCCTGGACCCGCGCCTGACCCTGGCCGACAGCTGTGACAGCGCCGTGGAAGACGCCGATGTGATCCTGCTGTGTACCTCATCGGCCGGCCCGGTGCTCGACCCGGCGCGTTTGCGTAAGCCAGCGCTGATCACCTCCATCAGCACCAATGCGCCACGCGCCCATGAAGTGCCACCCGCCAGCCTGCACGCCATGCATGTGTTCTGCGACTATCGCCAGACCACGCCGGGCGCGGCCGGTGAGATGCTGATCGCCGCCGAGCAACACGCTTGGGACAAGCGCGCCGTGATCGGCGACCTGCCGGAGTTGCTCAGTGATATGGCGCAGCGCCCGGACTATGACCGCCACGTGTTTTTCCGCTCGATCGGCCTGGGCCTGGAAGACGTCGCACTGGCCAATGCCCTGTACCAAACCCAGCGCTAACCATTGTTTAAGGAGATGTTTATGAGCCATGCAGACTTCATCATCATCGGCGGCGGCATTGCCGGTGCATCCACTGGGTTCTGGTTGTCGCAGCATGGCAAAGTATTGGTGCTGGAGCGCGAAAGCCACCCGGCCTATCACTCCACCGGGCGCTCGGCGGCGCTCTACACCGCGGCGTATGGCACACCGCAAGTGCGCGCGTTGACCCTGGCCAGCCGTGCATTTTTTGATAACCCGCCGGCAGGCTTCTGTGAGCACCCGTTGCTGACGCCACGCGGGGAGATCACCGTGGATTTCAGCGGCGACCCGGCGGAACTGGAGCGCCAATACCAGAGCGCCAAGGCCACGGTGGCGCAGGTGGAACGGCTGAGTGTCGATGAGGCGTGCGCACGCTTGCCGATTTTGCGTCGTGAAAAAGTCCACGGCGCCATCTTCGACCCGACCGCCAGTGACATCGACACCGATGCCCTGCACCAGGGTTATTTGCGTGGTATCCGTCGCCATCACGGCGAAGTGCGTACCGACAGCCCGGTACTGGGCCTGAGCCGTGACGCCGACGGCCTGTGGCAGGTGCGCACCCAGGACGCGACCTACACCGCGCCGATCATCATCAACGCTGCCGGTGCCTGGGCCGATCAGATCGGCGGCCTCGCTGGCGCGGCGTCCATCGGCCTGCAGCCCAAACGGCGCTCGGCGTTTATCTTCGCCGGGCCAGAGGGTGTCGACACGCATGGGTGGCCGATGCTGGTGGCCCTCGACGAAGCCTTTTACATGAAGCCTGACGCGGGCATGTTCCTCGGCTCACCGGCCAACGCCGACCCGGTCGAACCCCAGGATGTGCAGCCCGAAGAACTGGACATTGCCATGGGCATTTACCAGATCGAAGAAGCCACCACCTTGACCATCCGCCGCCCGACCCGCACCTGGGCCGGGCTGCGCAGTTTTGTGCCTGATGGTGATTTGCTCGCGGGCTTCGACCCGCAGGTGCCGGGGCTGTTCTGGGTCGCGGCGCAGGGCGGTTATGGCATCCAGACCTCACCGGCCATGGGCCAGGCCAGCGCGGCGCTGGTACGCGGCGCACCGTTGCCGGAGCCGCTGACGCGGTTTGGCCTGGACGCTGGTATGCTCTCGCCCGTCCGCCTGGAGCCGCATTGATGAGCATTGCTGAACAAGAAAACGTTGTGCAGAACTTCCGGGCGATCGCCGATGCGATCGCCACGCTGTTCTTTCCCCACGCCGAAGTGGTGCTGCATGACTTGCGCACGCAAAAGGTCGATTACATCGCCAACAATCTGTCGAAACGGGCCATTGGTGACGACTCGTCGCTGGAGGACATGCTCAGCGATGACATCCGCGAAGTGAATATCGGCCCGTACGAAAAGCTCAACTGGGATGGTCAGAAAATCCGCAGCCTGAGCACGGTGTTGCATGACCACAAAGGTCGTCGGCTGGCGGTGCTGTGCATCAACCTGAATATCTCGTTGTTCGAAAACGCCAAGGCGGCGCTGGACCTGTTCCTGTCGCCGAGCAAGCTGATCCCGCAGCCAGATTCACTGTTTCGTGATGACTGGCAGGAGCGCATCAACACCTTCTTGCATGCCTGGATGCGTGAGCGTCAGTTGAGCCTGAACCTGCTGACCCGCGACCATAAGCGTGAGCTGGTGCTGGCATTGCATGCCGAGGGCGCGTTCAAGGGCAAGAGCGCGTCGAACTACGTGGCGAATGTGCTGGGGATGGGGCGGGCGACGGTGTACAAGCACCTTAAGGAATTGAAGGGCTGAGCGATCGTTCATCAACTGTGGGAGCTGGCTTGCCTGCGATGGCATCAACTCGGTATACCTGATGTACCGAGGTGTCTGCATCGCAGGCAAGCCAGCTCCCACATGTGACCGAGTATGGCTCTACTGTTGCTGTTTCACACTCAATCGCCGTAGATATCGGACTTGAAATACTGCTGTGAAATCTTCTGATACTCGCCATTCGCGCGGATGCCGTCGATGGCCGTATTCAGCTCACTGACCAGTTCGGTATTGCCCTTGCGCACTGCGATCCCGGCGCCCTCGCCCACGTATTTGGGGTCCTTGAGTTCCGGCCCGACGAAGGCGTAGCCCTTGCCGCGTGGCATCGACAAAAAGTCACTCAACGGGATGGTGTCGGCAAAAATCGCATCCAGGCGCCCCGCCGCCAAATCCATGTAGATCTCTTCGTTATTGCTGTAGCGCTTGACGTTGATGCCCATGGGCTCGAACACCTCGGTGGCATAGCGGTCGGTGGTGGTGGCGCGCTGCACGCCAATGGTCTTGCCCTTGAGGCTGGCGTACTGGTCATCCACCACCGCGCCGTCCTTCATCACCAGGCGCGAGGAAGTGAAGTAATACTTGTGGGTGAAATCCACCGATTTCTTGCGGTCTTCGTTGATGGTCATGGATGACAGGGCCATGTCGATTTTCTTCACTTTAAGCGAAGGGATCAGGCCGTCGAATTCACCTTCCACCCACACGCACTTGACCTTCATCTGCGCGCACAAGGCATTACCGATGTCGTAGTCGAACCCGACGATCTTGCCATCCTGGGTCTTGGAGGCGAACGGTGGGTAGGCCGCCTCAATGCCGATACGCAAGGTTTTCTCAGCGGCCAGCACATGGCTTGAAGCATACAGGCCCAGGGCCAGTGCAGCGATCAGCGCGGGTTTCTTCATGGTCGTTATCTCGCAAGTTGTTGTTGGTTTGGCAAGCGTGAAGAAAGAGAGGTATAGGCTTTTTGTACTTATAATTCCATATTGGACTTTTAGGTATTGATCGTCAATCCATGCCACCTTCCTAAGCGCTCGGGCACAAATTATTGCCCGCCTCCATCGTTTCTCCACAAAACCTCCCATGAATGCGCACGTTGGTTGCGCACACTTGCGTTAACCGTTGCGTAGATTTACCAGGAGAACACGATGATTCCTGCTCTGGAGGTCAGCACCCTCACCCAGAAGCTATGATCACTACTGGCAAACGTGGCCAGGGACCGGCAGCCACGATAAGGCAGATAAGCACGAGCGCAGGGATGCACAGGCTCGCCGCGTATTCACCGAGCAGACCATGACTGATTTCCCCGTTGCATCGATGCCCCGCCCGGACTGCGTCAGAGAACCCCAGGCTCTCGTGCTGATTGCCGAAGATGAGCCGCAAATCGCCGACATTCTGGAGGCTTACCTCAAACGCAGCGGCTTTCGCACCGCCCACGCGCGTGACGGCCAACAGGCGCTGGACATGCACCTGGCGCTCAAGCCGGAGCTGATGTTGCTGGACGTGCTGATGCCCCACGTGGACGGCTGGCAAGTGCTCGCGCAAGTGCGCCAGCGCGGCCATACGCCGGTGATCATGCTGACCGCGCAAGACCAGGACATGGACAAGCTCATGGGCCTGCGCATCGGCGCCGACGACTATATCGTCAAGCCGTTCAACCCCGCCGAAGTGGTGGCGCGCACCCAGGCGGTACTGCGCCGCTCCATCGCTTATCGCGACCGCGCCTGCCCCACGGTGCTGCGGGTGGACGCGTTTGAAATTGACCTGGAAAGCTATGAAGCCACGGTGACGTTGGCCGGCCGCCGAGTGCCGCTGGCCTTGACCGTCACCGAATTCAGGCTGCTGGCGCAACTGGCCAAGGCACCGAAACGGGTGTTCACCCGCGCCGAGCTGTTGGCCCAGTGCTCACCGGAAAGCGACAGCCTGGAGCGCACGGTCGACAGCCATATCAGCAAACTGCGGCGCAAGCTCGAAGACCTCGGCGTGCAGGGTGTGCCCACCAGTATCCGTGGCGTCGGCTACCGGTTCGGGAGCATGGTGTGAAAGGGCTCAATGGCCTGAGCCGCCAGATCATCCTGTCCATGTGCGCCGTGGTGCTGTGCGTGATCGCCCTGGCGGTGATCGGCTCATATATTTTTTATGCATTGCTGTGGACCTACTGGCCGCTCACCGACGCCGAAGTGGATGCCTGGCTGCCGGCCAAGGCTGAATGGGTGTGGATGGGCCTGACCACGTGTGTGAGCCTGGCGGTGGGCTCGATTGTGGCGCTGAAACTGTCGCGGCGAATCCTGATGCCGCTCAACTCCGTGGCCGAGAACCTGCGCAAACTGGCCGACGGCGACCTGGACGTACAGGCCGTTGCCGGTGACCAGTCGATCGGCGAAGCGGCGATCCTGGTCAATGACTTCAACAGCATGGCCAAACGCTTGCAGCGCATGGCGCAGGAGCAAGCGTTCTGGAATGCCGCCATTGCGCATGAACTGCGCACACCCCTGACTATTCTGCGCGGGCGCCTGCAAGGGTTGGCCGAGGGTGTATTCGAACCCGACACCGCACAGTTCTACAGCCTGCTGGGCCAGGTCGAAGGCTTGACGCGCTTGATCGAGGATTTGCGCGTGGTGGGCCTGGCCGACAGTGGCTACCTGGAACTCAACCTGCAAGAAGCCGACCTGGCGACAGGCATCGAAGACGATGTACGGTTGTTCGAACCGAGCCTGGTGGCCGCAGGTTTTGTGCTGCAACTGGACCTGCAACGCCGCACGATGCGCTGCGACCCGGCGCGCATTCGCCAGGCCTTGCTGGCCCTGCTGGATAACATTCGGCGGCACGCGACACCGGGCAATGTCATCGTCCACCTGAGCACCCGCGACGGCTTCAACTACCTGCGCGTGCGCGACGACGGCCCCGGCATCGACGAAGGTTTTGCCGCGCGCCTGTTTGACGCCTTCCAACGCGGTGAAAACTCCCGCTCACGCGCCCAGGGCGGCAGTGGCCTGGGCCTGGCCGTGGTGCGTGCCATCGCCCTCGCCCATGGCGGCGCCGTGACCTGCCGGCGCATGGAAAACGGCGGCACGCTGTTTGAACTCAGTTGGCACGTTTGATTGGGCGAGGCACGGTGATGCGTATGTTTTTTTCGGTGTTTAAGCGCCCGCCCCGTTATCGGCACTTTGCTTTATTGGACGCAAAGCAGGTGTGTATTGCGTTTAAAAGCTGCCGCACAAAACCTGTCGGCGAGCATTGGATAGAAGTCGAACGGGTCAACCTGTCTTGGCTGGGAACCACGCTCCCAGGCTGCGCCCGTACCGTTGAGCGAGTGTATAAATGAGCAATGACGTGTCCCGACTCGAAGCCTCGTTAAGGCTGCACACGGCCCGTTTGAAAAGGTTGCAGCGTTTCTGGGTGCCGCTGCAACGGCGTGCCCCGAAGTGGGTGCTGGGGTTGTGGATTGCAGGCATCTTCATATCGCTGGCCACCCAGTGTTACGAGCACTGGCTGGTGACCGCACCGATGATCTGCGCATTGATCGTGGCGGAGATTATCGTCGATGAGCGGCAAATGACGCTGTTATTGCGCGTCGACCAGATGCGTGACCTGCTCAGAGAAGCACGCAACCGCTATCTGTGTTGATAAGCGCAGGTTGCTGGCGAGCCCTTGCGCAATCATCGTAGTCAATTTTGATCAGCAGATTCTTCGGGTCCGTGAACTACGCCTGGACTAAGTGAAGGCCGAGCGAAGCTGACAGTAAAGGCCAGTATCTGCACCGGTAACCTGTGGCGAGGGAGCTTGCTCCCTCGCCACAGAAGTGATACGGATCCTTAACTATTACAACGCTTGCTTGCACCCAATGCGCCCCGGCAACTGCCCTTGCCTGGCCTTCAACGCGGCCTGCACCGCCTGCGGCAGATCACTCCAGAACGTCAGCCCGGAGCGCTCTTCGATTTGACTCACGGGCACCTGGTAATCGCAGAAGTTCGCGCCTTTGGGTGTTTCCTGGTTCATGACGAACGAGGCGTACATTCCGCCTTCAGGCGAGCTGCCGACGAAGATGATTTTCCAGTAGCCACTGGGAATGGTGTGCACCTTGTTCGTACCCGGCAGCGTGCCGACAAAATGCTCATACAGCGGCCCGGTGGCGACATACACCGCGTCGATCCCCGCCTGCTTGCTCAGGTTGCGCTCCTGGTCTTCCAGGTGCGCCCACGGCCCCTGGTTGAGGTCGGACTTCTGCGGGGTGATGTTCGACAGGTAATTGAGGCTTTGCCAATCGGCTACCCCCGCCATCGAGGCGAGGTTGGCCTGATGGCCACGGTCGACTTTGAGCGCGACATTGGCGCCGTTGTAATCCACCGGGTCGAGGGTTTCGCCGGCCGGAATGTCCGGGTCGGTCTGCCAGTCGCGCGCGCGGCCGCTGGCGGGGGTGGTCTTGGTGATTTTGTACGACACCCAGTTGGCAAACTTGGTCGAGCCATTATTGTTCAGGGTGTACGCCTGGCGGTTCAGCGTCAGTGGGCTGCCACCGCTGGGGCAGCCGACCGAGCAGTTGTCGAACTGCCAGGCCTGTTGGGGCTGGGCTTGCGGTGTGACGGCCGACTCACGGGTTCTGTCCGGTGTGGTACAAGCGGCAACCAGCGGGATCAACAGAAACGCGAGGTGTTTGGGCTTCATACTTCCATGCATGGTGTAGCTCCTTGGGATGATTCAATGACAGAAGGTCTGTCGGCGGCTGCGATCCATCGCAAGCCGACATAAACATTAAACCACTTAAACGTTTCAAATTGCGTACAGGTTTCAGTGGGCGCTAAAAAAACCGATCACACCGCCGAAAATCAGGTTGCTGCTGTGCTTTTGATCCGCTGGGGATCACGTCAATGCAGGCGATTGGACGCGCAGGCCTTACAATGAGAGGGTCTGCTGCGGGTGCAGGCACGGGCACTTATCCTGACCGCTCACTTATTCCCAGGCTGGGGCTTTAAATGGACATCAAGCAACTCAAATTCCTGATCGCGCTGGAGCAGACCCGGCACTTCGGCCAGGCGGCTGCGCGCTGCCATATCACCCAGCCGACCCTGTCGATGCGCCTGCGCAATCTGGAGGATGAGCTGGGCCTGGAGTTGGTCACCCGTGGCCAGCGCTTCGAAGGCTTCACCCAGGCCGGCGAACGCGTGTTGGCCTGGGCCAGAACCCTGCTCGCCGCCCATGACGGTTTGTTTGCCGAAGCGGCGGCGTGTCGCGGGCAGTTAGTGGGTAGCCTGCGCCTGGGGCTGGTACCGCTCAGCGGGTTCAACTCGATCAGCTACATCCAAGGTCTGTCCCAGACGTTTCCAGAGCTCAAATTCAGCCTGTCGTCCATGAGTTCGGACAAGATCATCGAAGCCCTGGGCACCAATCAACTGGATTTGGGTGTGTGCTACCTGGACCACGTAAACCCCAATTACCTGGAGGTTTTTGAACTGGGCGAAACCCGCGTCGGCCTGCTGTACGACACGCGCCACTTCCAGTTCGAAGGCACCGAAATGAGTTGGGAAGATGCCGCGCAGTTGCCCCTGGGGATGATCAGCAACGGCATGCATTATCGAAAATCCATTGACCTGAGTTTCCGCAGCCGTGGCCTCGACCCGCAGCCCATTCTCGAAAGCGACTCGACCTATCAGTTGTTCCAGGCGATCCACGAAGGTTTTTGCTGCGCGATCATGCCGCTGGACAGTGGCATGGAAAACCCGATCGAGAACCTCGCCTTTATCAACTTGCCGGACGCCAGCGTGCTCGCGCCACTGGGGTTGGTGATGCGCAAGACCGAACCGCGCTCGGCCATCGCCGAGAAGTGTTTTGCACACGCCAAACAGATGTTTGCCGGCAACGGCACGCACTGATCTGCAGCGCGAAAGGACGAACACTCTAACTGTGGCAAGCCTGCTTGCCACAGGTCCAGCGTCGCACCACCGTTAGGTCGATAACGGTGCAAGATGACGAATGGCTCAGTTCGACACTTGCTCAAGGAAAATCAGCTGCAGCGGCTCGCTAAGCAAGTCGTCGGCCGTGGCTGCAAATTGCTTGAAGTACGGCGTGGCAAAATGCGCATCGAGGGCCGCCTGGTCCTTGAACGACTCACGCATGTAGAAGGTGCCGGGGGCGTCGCGCAGCTCAAACAGCACATAGTCGAGGTTACCGGGCTCGGTGCGCGTTGGCGCAACCAGGGCCAGCAGGCCGTGTTTGAGTGCCTGCTGTTTGCCAGGTTTGGCTTTGAGTACGGCGATGGAAACCAAGGGTTTTGACACAGGGGTCGCTCCGTCAGGGGAATGGCTCGCACAACCTGCAATCAACAGCGCAAGCAGCGTCACACCCGTAGAAGTGATGAGGTTTTTAAATACCATGTTGATATACGCCGCAGGTGGTTAAGGAGAAACCCAGCGTAATGAAACCCCGGCTGCGTTAGCCATCCGCTCGGGGCGCATAGACTTTCAATGGAATGTTGAAAGTGATTGAAACGGCAGCTGACGATACAAGGTTCTGACGCTCACACCCGAAAACGCATCGGCCGAAAGTTGCTCAGCAATGGCGAAGTGACACCGGTGATCAGCTCTTCGCTCAAGAGCCGCGCCAGGGTGGGCGCCAGGGTCAAGCCTGGATGGGCGCTCAAGATATAAAGCCCGCCGTCGTCGCCCGCTGGCCCCACAATAGGCAGGTGGTCGTCAGACAGCGGTCGCCACCCCACCGCTACGGACTTCAGCGCGATGGATTGTGCACCGTTCAACTGCCCACGAATGGCCTCAAGGGCTCTGAGCCCAATGGCAGCGGGGCCATTCTCGGGCGTATCGTCGATGTAGTCTTCAGCCGCAATCAACGTACAGGTGTCGCCTTGACGAGCCTCCATTTCGGCGTTCGAAACAATGCCATTGAGCAGCGCCTGCGCCACTTCAAACTTCAACAGAATCGCCGGAGACGGTCGAATGGGCAGATGCAGGCTTTGGCCGACTAAAAGATCAAGCACTCCCAAGCCCGCAGCCAGTACCGTTTTTTTGCCATACCAATTGCCTGCCTGCGTACTGACGCCCACAACCTGGCCATTTTCAACGAGCAACTGGCTGACTGCACAATCGCAGACTACCCGTGCGCCAAAGCCTTCAGCGGCCAGAACCAGGCACTCAATGGCTCCGACCGGCGAGATGATCCCTGCCGCCTGCGTATAACGGGCGTGAAGAGGCGGGTGAGCAAGATTGGGCTCAATTACTCGGATTTCAGCCTGCGAAACCGTACGCGGTTGAAGGGAAGAAAGGTTCAGGCCCGCTGCTGATGCTTGGGGATTTCCCGGGCAGACGCCATAGGTCAATTCTGCACACCAACGCAACGGGAACGATGGCAACGCAGCCTGGAGGTGGTGGTAATCATCCATCACGCTATGCGCCAGATGCTGCACGGGTTCAATCAATGCACTGGCATTGATCCACCCAAAGGCATGGCCGCTGGCACCGCTGGCAGGCCGGGCTTCTTCAATAAGCATCACGCGCTGCCCGGCCTTGGCGCTGTAATAGGCCAAAGCCGCACCATGAATGCCGGCCCCCACAATAATCAGATCGTATTGGTTCATTAAAACATTTCCCTTGCCTGGCACTTGCTTCTTCCCTGGGCCGCAGATCAACCCTGCCCGCTTGCCGCATGCTGATGCCTGCGATAGCCGGAAAGTGAAACCCCGGTTTGACGCTTTGAGTAGCGGCACAAGTATGAAGTATCGGCGAAGTCGCGCACATCAGCCGCGTCACTTACCAGCAGTGGCTGGAAAATACTCCAGCCAGATAAAGCCCCACGCCGAACACCGCATGACTGATCAGACTGCGCAGGCAGTTCTTGCCCGGCGTGGGTGTCCTGGAGGAGGCAAACCCCGCGCCCATGGCAGGTTGTATGACACACAGCGGGACAGCCACGGTGGCGATACCCAGTAACAATGCCGGCATAAATGTGGGCGCCTGCAACCAGTCGACTCCTTCTATCCCCACCAGCAGCAGCGCAAACACAACCCCCGTGACGTAGTGCGCGATCCAGCCCAGGGCGACCTCGCCCTGCACGGGCGCCGCTTGGGCAATGCTGCGATGCGCAAACTGCCCGTGGCACGCATGCCCGACCCAGCGCCCCACGAAGGCGAAATTCAGCGTGGGCACCTTCAGTGCCTTCATCAACAGCATCCACATATCCATCACGACCGTAGCCCCGGCCCCCAATAAAATTACCTGTGCAGCCACGTGCAGCGATGCCATATCGACCTCTAATTCATGGACCCATTTAACCTGCGCAGGCATCATAGAAGTTGAAGTCAACTTCAAGTCAAGGGTCTGGTAATGGATATCACTGAGGTGGTCAAACGCACGGGCGTGCCGGCTCACACGTTGCGTTTTTATGCGAAGAAAGGGCTGATCAGCTCCATCAGCCCGCCTGGCGCTCGCCGCCAGTTTGGCGTGGCGGTGATTGAGCAATTGGCGCTGATCGCCCTTGGGCAGGCGGGCGGCCTGTCACTCGATGAGATACAGGCCATGCTCTGCCCCAATGGCCAGGCCACGGTGGACAGAGCGGTGCTGTTGGCCAAGGCAGATGAGATCGACGCAACGGTCAAACAACTGCAGGCCATGAGTCGCGGATTGCGCCACGCTGCGGCCTGCCCTGCTCCCGACCACGCGCAATGCCCGAACTTTCGGCGGTTACTCGACATTGCCGCCGCGGGGGCGTTCAAGCGTGCCAGGCACGCGGGCGCGAGCCTGACACGTTAGTGTTCAGTTGACCCGTTGCAGGCAGCCGATCAAGGTCTCGATAAAGCCATGGAGCGCAGTAGGCAGCCTGCAATTTTCCAGTCACGGGTTGGGTGTAGTGATCGCCTTGCTATTCGGCTACTTCCTGAACACCCGCCTGAACGACCACCCGATGCTCGACTGAGGTTGGCGCATGACGTTTTTTGTTTGGCTTGATTCCGGGTCTGGCTGCGAACATACCCTACCAGAACCAATAAGGCAGAAACTTGGGTGTCGGCTCATCGGCCAATTCCAGGTGGTAAGTAATCGAATTGAAGAAAAACATATCCAGGACCAGGAAGGCGGCAGCACCAAAACACAACAGTACGAACTCCCGGTGTGGATGTGCATGAAACCGCGACGTCACCCAAGAGCGAATGGCAATAAGGCTGATCAACCCGGCACACGCGCCAAGATAGTTAGGCCGCAGCGGCGTCGCTGCATACAGGCCATAGATAAAGGCAAGTAACAACATGCCCAGGCCGACCATAGGTAAGTTGAGGCAGAACTTCAGCAACTTGTCGCGGGTACTTGCAAAGCGCTGACTGCGATCCACGAAGATATACGCGGCCAATAATGAAATCGCCGGCGTAATCGAAAGAATGTAACGCGCTTTCTTGGAACTTGGAATCGTGAACAGTACGATCACTACCAATAACCAACCGGTCAGGTACAGCAGCATCTGAGTGGCCGGCGCCGGCGAGCGATCCAAGAAGTGTTTGCCCTTCTTGATGATCACGTTTAATGCGATAAAGGCTGTGACGCCATAGGTGAGCAAGCCTGCAGAGAAGTAGAAGTAATAACGCGGGGCGTGATCAGCGCCAAAGCGCCCCAAGCCTTGCATAACCAGCACCTCTTGCACAAAAGCCTGCCCACCTTGCAGGTAGGCCGCGCCGCTCAGCACTGTGATACCTGCGGCCAGCACCAGGCCTGCGAGCAAGCAGAACACCACCAGCAGGCGCCATTGTCGACTTAACAGATAATAGGAGGCGACCACGCCCGCCGGGCCGATCAGGCCAATAGGGCCACGAAAGGCAAAGCCCAGCGCCAGGCCCAGGAGTACCGGCAGCACATGAAAACGGTGCGGGTGCAGTTGGCCCGCATAAGCCAGGTAAAAACACATCACGGTAAACAGCGCCGGGTAGATGTCCAGCGCCAAGGAATTCACGCCGTCCAGAAATGACCAGGTAAACAGCGCAAAGACCACCGCATAGGCGCCCCATTTTTTTTCGTGCAGGGCACCCAGCTTGTAAATAAACACCAGCATCAAGGCAGCCGCCACGCAAAAAGGCAGCCCCATCGACAGTATGGATACACGCCCAAACGGCAAGGAAACCAGGTACACAAGCAGTGTATTGAGCACCGTGTAATCGGGGTATGGCTGCAGGTCATCAGCAATGGGAAACAGTGTCACGCCATGGGCGAGCATATACTCGGCAAAGTCGACAAAGCGTGTGGTGTAGTTGAGCACGGCCGGTTTGTATTGCAGCACAGCCAATACAATAAACGCCACTATAAATATTGATGAACAGGGCTTGTTTACAGCCAGTTCCTTTAGCCTTTTCATGCGCGCCTGCTGCCTGTCGAAAACGCGCAGGCTAGCATGTTTTTTTTTCGCTCATCCAGACTGCAAAGGTAAAGAGTTGTAAAGGTTATACGCCCTGTTTATTCAGTTTAATTCGGCCTGAACAACAGCTTAATAATCATCAATAAAAGTGCAAACCACTAACTTCAGGTATTGATTTTTTACTCATAAACTCTCATGCGTTGTGAAGTAACGCCCAGGCGTCACCCCAAACGTGCGGCGAAACAGCGCGATAAAAGCACTGACGTTGTCATAGCCCAACTCCAGCGCCACACGCGTGACCGGCACACCCGCCGCCAGCCTCTCCAGCGCGCGCAACAAACGCACGCGCTGGCGCCACGCGGTGAAACTGAACCCCGTTTCCAGCACAAACCGACGTGTCAGTGTGCGCGGAGCGATGCCCGCCCATGTCGCCCATTCCTGCAGGTGGCGTTCGTCATCCGGGCAATCGGACAGCGCCTCGGCGATCTTGCGCAGGCGCGCATCCTGAGGCATCGGCAAGCCCAGGGTCACACGCGGCAAGGTTCGAATCTCATCCACAATCACCCCGGCCAAGCGTTGCTGCGCAGCATCCAGTTCAGGGCTCTGCCAGGCGGCAGCGCGCATCACCGCCTCGCGCAAAAGGCCGGAGGTGGCCAGGATGCAAGGCGTATCCGGCAGCTCGACACAGCCCTGCGGCGACACGTAGACACTCCACCCCGCGAAGGGACCATGGGAGCGCGCGCCATGGGCGACATTCGGCGGGATCCACACCGCATGGGTCGCCGGCACCACCCACTGGCTGGCGCCGGCGTCCACCGATAACAAGCCCTGGCCTGTGCCCAGCAACTGCCCACGCGCATGGCAATGGCGTTCGGTGATACGCGGTTCAGCGCCCACTCGGACCACGGCGACAACCAGCGGGTCATCGACAGCCGTTAATACCGAAGTGGGAATCAGCGGAGCGGACATAAGTGGCCTTAGCGGACTATTGATTGTCTTCAATAGCGTACCCAGGCCACATTGGTGCGTCTATAGTCGCAGCCTCAACTCCCAGGAATACACCGCATGCGCGCCGAAGAACTGTTGCCCGATGACCAGAACCAGACTGAACGCCACGGCGTTGTGATCCGCAAAGGCAGCGTCGGAGCCTTTCTGGTGAATGCCCAGGCCTGGTGTGATCCAAACACCGATGCACACCTGCGAACCGTCGCCGAGCAGGACCTGCTGGCGTTGCTCCCGGCGTTACGTGCCCTTGGGCTGTTCGAGGTGTTCAGGATTCGAGACCCGCAGTTGCAGCGCCTGGTGGATCAGTATTGAGCGCACGACTGGCGGACGGGTTGCTATCAGGATGCGGCCGATCTGCTGGCGCAATACGCACGTGCGGATGGCGGCGCGCAGCTGAGTTAAAACAACCCAGCCTACGTAATGCCAGCCAGTTAAGCGTTCGAGCTGACAATCACTGACCCGTGGCGAGGGCGCTTGGCCCCGCTGGAGTGCGTAGCAGTCCCATTTTTGGGGCCGCTTCGCGCCCCAGCGGGAGCAAGCTCCCTCGCCACAGTTGCGAGGCGACAAAACTCAGACCACTGTTTATCCACACAGCATAAAAAATGAAGCACGCTTGCGCTGTAGAAAAATAGCGCTATGACGGCAGTCATACGCTTCGGGCCATGTCGACCCGCATTCAAGCACGCACTTTACTTAAGGATGAGTATCATGAACGACGACTTGCAGCAGTCAGGCGCTACCACTACCACCCAGGCCACCGTCTCGCAGGAGCAGATCAAAGCCGCAAGAGTCCTGGATTTCACCTGGGCACCTGACGCCAACACGACCAGCACCATCGTCTCGACAGATTACATCGACTACCAGGTTGATACCTCCACACGTTAGCAACCCAGGGGTGCGAACAAATACGCTCAATCCACTCGATGAGCTGCAAGCCAGTACCTTCCCGGACGTCCCGGTCTTCCTGGCATTGCGCGTCAGGCCTGGTGCTTGACACGCTGACAGCAAAGCGCTGGCCAAGGAGGCGCTCAAGGCCAGCGCTGGCTGTATGCTGCTGATGCACTTGCCCGCTGTTCTTTTTTTGAACACTGCAAACGCCTTCAACACTAACACTATACCCATTCGCCCCAACGGTGATTCCAATGGCCCAAGACCGACACTCGCCGGCCCCTGAGAGCCGGCTAATCCGCCAGGCCACGCCTGATGATGTGCGCGCCCTGGTGGAGTTGGACGCCTACGCCACAGCCCACGCTCATCGACGCGTGTTTATCCATGACGCGGTAATTAGCCAGCGATGCCTGGTCGTCGTCATTGCCGGTGAATGCGCGGGCTACCTGGTGTTGACTGATGAGTTTTTCAGCTACGACTTTGTTGCGCTGGTGGTTGTGTCGCCGATACATCAACGCCAGGGTCTGGCGCTGCAATTATTGGCGGGCGCAGAAGCGTTGTGCAAAACGTCCAAGTTGTTTGCATCAACCAACGCCTCCAACCTGGCGTCCCAGGCCATGCTCGCCAAGGCCGGGTTTATACCGAGCGGGCGAATCGAGAACCTTGATGAGCATGACCCTGAGCTTGTCTATGTAAAGTTCGTGCGCTAATCAGGAGGATTTCCTTTGACCACTTCCACGCTGACTTCGCGTTTTTACAGCACGCCCCGCCATACCACGCACTATCTGGAGTCGGGCCCGGCCGATGGGCCGTTGATGATCTTCCTGCACGGCTGGCCAGAACTAAGCCTGATCTGGCGCGCGCAGATCGAGGCGTTCGCTGCCCAAGGCTGGCACTGCGTTGCACCCGACATGCGCGGCTATGGTGGCTCCTCTGCGCCCTCCGACATCAACGCCTACACCCTTGAAAACATCGTGGCCGACATGGCCGAGCTGCATGAGCATCTCGGTGGGGCACCCGCCATCTGGGTGGGCCATGATTGGGGCAGCGTGGTGGCAGGTGAACTGGCCGCCCATCAACCGCAGCGCAGCCGTGGCGTGGTGCTGGTGTCGGTGCCGTACTTCCCGAGCACCAATGCACTGCCCACGCTCGTCCCGCTGGTGGACCGAACGCTCTATCCGGCGGACCAGTACCCTGACGGTCAATGGGATTACTACCGCTACTACAACACGCACTTTGCGTCTGCTGTCGCTGATCTTGATGCGGATAAAGCCGCATCGCTGGCGTCGATTTATCGGCGAGGCGACCCGGCGAATATCTCCAAGGTGACGTCAAATGCCGAAGTGACCCGCAAAGGTGGACGGTTTGGCGAGGCGCATCGGGCGCCCCCCACCCAACCAGACCTGGCGCTATGGCCGCAGGCGGACTTCGCTGCACTGGTACGCAGTTTCGAAGCGCATGGTTTCCGCGCACCCTGCGCGTGGTATCTGAACGACGATGCCAATATCGACTATGCGCACCGAGCGCCCGATGGCGGCCGCCTGTCATTGCCCGTGTTGTTTGTGAATGGCGATTACGACCCGATGAATACCATCAAGGGCAATCGGTTGGGCGACCCCATGCGTGCGGCTTGCGCAGACCTCAGCGTAACCAGCTTGCCCGGTGGGCATTGGTTGCCGGTGGAGTGCAAGACGGAACTGGTTGAGGCTATAAGCACTTGGCTGCTGGGTAGAAAACTCGGGTGACGGTCGAGAGAAAAAAACACCGAAGTGTCTATTACGTAAATCGCAGGCAAAAAAACCACTCACCCCCGGATAAGCCAATAACAGTGCGCCGACCGTTCTTTCATGGGCGCGAGACGGCGGGAATCGGTTTTTGTACAGAGTGGGGCTCCCGCGCGGTGATGACGCCGATCAGTGAAATCAGCAAGGCCAGGCCGATCGTCGAAGACACCTCGGAGCGATGCTCGGGCGTTAAAAGCATCACCGCCAATGCACAGCAGATAAATACAATTACCGCCCAGGTGAGCCAGGGAAACAGCCACATTTTGAACGTCAGCAGAATATTGCGCTGTTGCAATACCTTGCGCATGCGCAATTGTGAAACGGCGATCACCAGGTACACCAGCAAGGCGATGGCGCCCGAACTGGCCAGCAAAAACTGGAACAGCCCAGCCGGCATGAAGTAACTGAGCAAGGTCACGCCAGCGCCCAGGATGGTGCTGGCGATCACCGCAGCCCTGGGCACACTCTGTGCCGAGGTTTTTTTCATCAAGGCTGGCGCGTCCCCACGCTTGCCCAGTGAATACAGCATGCGCGAAGCAATGTAGATGGAGGAGTTCATGCAACTGGCCACCGCAATCAACACGACGACATCCACCAGCAGCTTGGCATGGGGAATGTTCATCAACTCCAGTGCACGCTGATAAGAGCCGACCGACGCCAGCAACGGGTCATTCCAGGGCACCACGGAAATAACCACGAAGATCGATAACACGTAAAACACGCCGATGCGCCACATCACCGAACGTGTCGCTCGGGCGATATTCTGCGCCGGGTTGCTGGACTCCGCAGCCGCAATAGTGACGGCTTCAGTGCCGATAAAACTGAACATGATGGTAATGAATGCGCCGACGACGGCCGACAAACCATTAGGCGCAAAGCCTCCATGCTCATCCATCAGTCGACTCAAACCGCTGGCCTCCCGTTCGGGAATCCAGCCCATCAACACCGCGCCCCCCAGGCCGATAAAACCTATGATCGCCACCACCTTGGCCATCGCGAACCAGAACTCGAATTCGCCGTACTTGGACACACTGAACAAGTTGGTAACCACCAACAAAAAGATCGACAACAAGGCAAACAGCCAAGCGTCGATCTGCGGGAACCACTGGTTGAGAATATGCCCGGCGGCCAATGCTTCGATGGGAATCACAAGCACCCAGAACCACCAGTAAAGCCAGCCGATGGTGAACCCGGCCCAGCGGCCGATGGCTTGATCGGCATAGGTTGAGAAGGAGCCTGTGTCGGGGTTGGCGACCGCCATCTCTCCCAACATTCGCATTACCAGCACCACCAGCAGGCCGGAAAACAGGTAGGCCAGCATCACCGCCGGGCCCGCCGCCGCAATGGCATGCCCAGACCCGACAAACAACCCTGCGCCGATAATCCCTGCAATGGAGAGCATGGTGACGTGACGCGGCTTGAAACCCTGCGCCAGCTGGCCGCTTGCATCCTTCGAACTTGGGCTGTTGATCATTCTTATTGTTCTCTGTGATCGGCTTTAAGACGTTCTGACTATAGGGTCAGGCGATCATCATTCTCCAATGACGAGTCACAATACGCGGCCTTCCAACCGCAAAAATAGCCTCATAACGGCACACTAGTGCCTGATATCGACATGGAGTGCGCTTCATAAGGCACAACACGTGTCACATTGAGTTGATCCAGCACCTCAGCAGGCGTGAGCGGAGCACGCCGTGCAATCCCAAACTGACGGGCCAGCATTTATGCGTGAGTGAGGTACCAGCGCCAGTCCTGTTCTCCGACTTCAGCATTGAATTCACGGAACTCGCGCCACTTGATCGCCAGGAACACCTTCAGGAACTCAGCGCCCAGCGCCTCACGTGCCCAGGTTGAACGTTGCAGTGCCTGCAAGGCTGTCAGCCAGTCGGTGGGTAGAAAATCGGTCGCCTGTTCATAGCCATTCCCCACAATCGCCGCGCCGGGATCGCTTTCATGCGTGATGCCGTAGTGAATGCCCGCCAGTAACGCGGCAGCGGCGAGATAGGGGTTGGCATCGGCACCGCAAATGCGGTGTTCGATATGCCGACTGATTGCAGGGCCGCCGGGCACGCGGAACGAAACGGTACGGTTGTTGACGCCCCAACTTTTAGCCAGCGGCGCGTAACTACCGGTTTGGAAGCGTCGATATGAATTGGCGTGGGGGCAAAATATCGCCAGAGCGTCAAACAAGGTCTCCATCATCCCGCCGATGGAGTGCCGCAACAATGGCGTGCCCTGTGGGTCTTCGCTCGCATACAGGTTATTGCCGTGCTCGTCGGCAAGGCTGACGTGCAGGTGCATACCGCTGCCGGCCTGATCGCTGAATGGCTTGGCCATGAAGCACGCTTGCAGCCCATGTTTGTTGGCCACACCCTTGACCAGGCGTTTGTAACGTACGCCTTCATCAATGGCCTGGAGTGCGTCGAACCGATGCTCCAGCGTCAACTCGACCTGGCCTGGCGCGTACTCGGATATCGCCGTACGTACCGGCAAGCCCTGCAGCGCGCACGCCGCGTAGAGGTCATCAAGAAACGGTTGAAGCTGCTCCAGCTCGTATACGCCATAGACCTGTGGAGCCACAGGGCGTACGCCATTGGCCTGCAACGCCGGCTGCGGCCGACCGTTGACGTCGCGTTGTCGGTCCAGCAGGTAAAACTCCAACTCAACCGCCATGACCGGGTGCAATCCATCGGCTTTCAGCCGCTCGATAGTGTTCACCAGTACGTGGCGCGGGTCCGCCGGTGCGGCGGGAATACCTTGGGTCGGGTGCATGCTCACCTGCACTTGACCGGTGGGGTTGGTGCGCCAGGGTTGCAAGGTCAGGCTTCCCGCCAAGGGGTATGTCCAACAATCGGCGTCGGCAACCTCCCAGACCAAGCCTGTGTCTTCTACGTCTTCACCCTGCACGGTCAAGGCGAGAATGGAACTGGGCAATGGCCGGCCATTTTCGTAGATCGCCAGCAGTTCGTCGCGATGCAACAGTTTGCCCCGTGGAACGCCATTCGCGTCGATAAGGAACAACTCGATGCTCAGCACTTCAGGGTGGGCGGCCAGATAATCCAGGGCCTCTTTTTTATCCGCAAATTGCATGTCAAACCTCTTAGCGCTCATTCAAGCGACTGGCAGTATGTAAGAACAATGGCGTTTTCAGACGTGCCGTTATCAAGCGATAACCCGCGCGCCAGGCAGGGCAAGCAGCGTGGTCAGCGCGTTATCCAACTCAGCGATCAGCCGGTCGATATCCGCATCACCTGTTTGCGGGCAGCACAGGGTCATGTTGTGAAAAGGCGTGATCAGAATTCCGCGATTGATCAGATAGAGATGCAGCGCCATTTGAAGGCTGTCGTGAAAAGCCGCCTCGGCTTGCGCACCGGTTCTTGGCGGTGTGGCACAGAATTGAAATTCACAACGCGCGCCCAACTCTGTTACCGACCAGTTCAGCTGGTGCCGCTTGAACAACCCTCGAAACCCCTGGGCCAACCTAGAGGCCAGCGCCAGCATGTGCTCGTATGCAGACTCGGTCATGACCTCTTCGAGACTGACGCGCATGCAACGCATCGCCAGTGCGTTGGCGGACAGCGTCGTTCCCATGCCACTGTGGCCATGCCCGCCGCTCTCTTCGCTGATGGTCTTCTGGACGTCGTGCATGGCCGAGGCGACTGGCTCGCTAACGCCAAACACCGCGCAAGGCACGCCACCTGCAATGGGTTTACCCACCACGAAAAAGTCGGGTTTCAAATCCCACTGGCGCGTGCATCCACCGAGGCCGGTGGAAATAGTGTGGGTCTCATCAATGACCAACAGGCTGCCATATTTAAGGGTCAGCTCTCGACACGTTTGCATGAACCCCGGATCCGGCAGGACCATGCCAATGTTCGTCATCGCCGGCTCGCACATCAGCGCGCACACATCGCCCTTGGCTAACGCCGCCTCCAGTGCGGCGACATCGTTGAAGGGGATGGATCGACTGTATTGGCTCAAGTCGTACGCTTGGCCCACAAGACCTGAACGGTGCACTGTTTTGCCGTCACGGTAGCGCACCATCACGTCATCCACGGTGCCGTGGTAGCAGCCATCGAACACCAGCAAGACCTTGCGCCGGGTGATAGCGCGCGCCCAGCGCAGCACATAACGGTTGGCGTCAGTCGCATTGGCGGTCACTTGCCAGTAAGGCAGCTCGAATCGCTCAGCCAGCAACTCACCGCAGACCACCGCGTCTTCGCCCGGCAGCATCGTGGTCAAGCCATTGTTCGCCTGTTCGGCTATGGCGCGGGCAACAGGATCAGGTGAATGGCCAAACATCGTGCCGGTGTCGCCGAGGCAAAAGTCGATGTATTCATGACCGTCGACATCGGTGAAGCGCGCCCCTTTGGCACGCTGAACGAAGAGCGGCGAAGGCATCGACCAGTCGCTCATCCAGTGCATGGGCACACCGTTGAACAGATTCGCCTTGGCGCGCTCGGCAAGCGCCAGTGAGGTGGGGTTGTTTTGTATAAACCGGGCACGCTCGGAGGCGGTAAAAGCAGCAATCGCTGATTCACTGATTCCACTTTTCGACATGATCAATACCCCATGTTAATTATCAAATTAATTAAAAGTCCGTTGCTGACTGACAGCCGGATACGGCTCAAAGAACTCATAGGTTCTTTGATACATCACGCTTTTATAAATCTCGGTTATCGCCCCCGCCCACCCTCGTGGATTGAGCGCGCTGGCGCGTATTCAAACTTAATAATCGCCGTGAGGGGCTTTGTTCTCGACCAGACAGTTCCCGCCATCCACCACAAGGACGTCCCCTGTGATGTAACTGGCGTCAGGCGATGCCAGAAATGCAACCGCCGCCGCCACTTCGCGGGGGCTGCCTGCGCGCCCAATCGGGGTGAAACGCCCCGCCTCGGCTTCAACGGGGGTGGTTGAACCCGTGGTGATCCAGCCGGGGGCCACGCTGTTGACGGTAATCCCCTGCCTGGCGACTTCAAGCGCAAGCCCCATGTTCATGCCCACCATCGCTGCCTTGGCGGCGCTATAAGCGGCTTCCCCCGGATTGCTCCCGCGGGTGCCCGTGGTGGAACTGATATTGACAATGCGCCCGTAGCTTCTCGCCTTCATACCGGGCAACACGGCTCGGGTCAGCAGAAAGGCAGTGGTCAGGTTTCGGGCCAGTGAAAGGTTCCAGTCATGCAGTTCCATCGACGCCAATTCCGAGAAAATCTCAGGGCTGCCGTGCATGGACATCCCGGCATTATTCACCAGAATATCGACCCGTCCCCAGACTGACTCTGCCCACAGGCTGAATTCACGCACCAACTTTTCATCAGTAAGGTCTACAGGTCGGCCTTCAACTTCAAACCCTTCACGGCGCAGCTCTTTAACCCGATCCACAATGCGGTTGCTGCTGGCAGTGATGATCAACTTCGCTCCGGATGCACCTAGCCTGCGAGCAATAGCCATGCCGATCCCGGATTCACTCCCGGCACCACTGACGAGTGCAACATACCCTCTCAATTGCGTATCCAACATGGTGTGCCCCACGTACTTCATTTGAAAGAGAGTAGAAACTAGGCGAATAAATCTGATACATAAAGACAATCATCATCAGAAAATCTGACAACCCCCATGGCGTTTACCAGTGAGTCACTTAAGATTTTCCTTTCGGTCATCGACAGCGGATCCTTTTCGGCGGCGGCGCGAAAATTAGGCCGGGTCCCCTCGGCCGTCAACATGGCGGTGTCGCAGCTTGAAGCAGAGCTGGATTTGTTGCTGTTTGACCGATCAACTCGCAAAGCCATTCCTACCGCCGCCGCCAAGGCACTTGAGCCCCAGGCACGACAGGTCGCGAGCCAGATCAACCTGCTGGATGCGCATGCCCTCCAGCTGCATCAGGGGTTGGAGGAACGCTTGGTCTTTGCGATGGCGCCGGAGTTGCAAACAGGCGTATGGAATCGTCCGCTGTCGATTATCGCCAGGGAGTTTCCCACGCTTGAAATCGAGATTCGCTCCGCGTCCCATCCGGAGGCAATGCGCATGCTCCATGAAGGGCGTGTGCAATTGGCACTTGGATTTGAGCGACCAGGGCTTGACGAGCGGGAAACATTTCTTGAGGCGGGGAGCCAGTTGTTAGTCGCGGTTGCTGCTCCGGATCACCCTGCGGCCGCCGGCAAAAAAAGCCCCTTGAGTGAGGAGCAACTGGTCAACGTCAGGCAGATCATCGTCGCGACCGGAGGACCTGCAGACTCTGATCCACGTGTTGTGCTGTCGCGGCGGATTTGGCACAGCGACAATTATCTGGCCACGCTGGACCTGGTGCAGCAAGGATTAGGCTGGGCATATCTTCCAAAATCGCTGGTACACCCTCTCATCACGTCAGGCGCATTGACGGAGGTGGTGTTTGACTACATGCCGAGTCAGATGCGGCTATGGGTCGATATCATCTGGGTAAAAAACCGGCCCCTGGGACTGGGCGCGCTTCGTTACCTGAGCCTGATACGCGAAATTACGCAGGGCGAGCCTCGTCGTATTTGATGAGTCAAAGTGCACATTGAGGCTTGCGGCGGCGCCAACCCGCCGTCGCGAAGATCAAACAACTCATCACCCCGTCATTATTAGCCGTCTGGCCCAGCGCTTGTGTAGCCGCTCACCAAACCGCGATATGAGAGTCCGCCCTTGGCTCAGTGCCCCCGCACAACACGCCGGTGGCCGGGTCACGCAGGATGATCTGCCCTCGCCCATAGTCGGTCAGGTCGCTGTCGGTCTGCACCTTGTGCCCACGTCGCGCCAGCGCATTGACCAGGTCGCGGGACGCGCCGTGTTCGATGCCGACCTTCATGTCGCCCAGCCATTGCCAGCGCGGTGCGTCGAGGGCCGCCTGGGGGTTGAGGCCGAAGTCCACCAGGTTCATCACCATCTGCACATGGCCCTGGGGCTGCATGTAGCCGCCCATCACGCCGAACGGGCCAAGGGCCTGGCCGTCCTTGCTGAGAAAACCCGGGATGATGGTGTGGAAGGTTTTCTTGCCCGGTGCCAGGCAATTGGCATGGGACTCATCGAGGCTGAATTCCTGCCCGCGGTTCTGCAAGGCGATGCCGCTGTCGGGCAGCACCACGCCGGAGCCGAAGCCGTGGTAGTTGCTCTGGATGAACGAAACCATATTGCCTTCGGCGTCGGCGGTCGCCAGGTACACCGTGCCGCTGGCATGGGGGGTGCCGGGTTTGGGCGGCTGCGCCTGCTCGCCGATCTCGCCACGGCGACGGGTGCTGTAGTCGTCACTCAGCAAGTCGGCCACCGCCACGCGCATGTGCGCAGGGTCGGTGATGTAATGCAGGCCGTCGCTGTAGGCCAGCTTCATGGCTTCCAGCTGGCGATGCCAGGTTTGCTGGCTGTCGCGGTGATCGAAGTTGAAGCCTTCGAGGATCTTCAGCGCCATCAGTGCAACCAGGCCCTGGCCGCTCGGCGGGATTTCCCAAACATCCACGCCCCGGTAATTGATGTGGATCGGCTCCACCCACTGCGCGCGGTAATCCTTGAGGTCGCTGGCGCGCAGGTAACCACCGCTGGCGCGCGAATGCGCATCCAGGCGCTCGGCCAGAGCGCCGCGATACAGGCTTTCGCAGCCGGTGGCGCCGAGTTCTTCCAGGGTACGGGCCTGGGCCGGGTTGCGGAAAATCTCGCCGGCCTGGGGCGCGCGACCGTCGATGAGGAAGGTGTCGAACCAGGCTTGCAGCACGTCATCGCGGTGCGGGCTGAATTCGTTCAAGGATATCTGCCATTGATGGGCGACCACCGGCGACAACGGGAAACCGTCGCGCGCCAGGCTGATGGCCGGCTGCAGCAAATCAGCAAACGGCAATTTACCGAAGCGTTTGGACAACTCGGCCCACGCCGACGGGCAACCGGGCACCGTCACCGAGGTCCAGCCGTACAGCGGCATCTGTTGATGCCCTGCCGCCTTGACCGCCTCGATACTCAAGGCGGCCGGCGCATGGCCGTTGCCGTTGAGGCCATGCAACTGCCCCTTGCACCACACCAGCGCAAAGGCATCGCCACCCAGGCCACATCCGGTAGGTTCTACAACGGTCAGCGCAGCGGCGGTGGCGATGGCGGCATCAATGGCATTGCCGCCCTTTTGCATGATTTCGATGCCGGCCTGGGCCGCCAGCG
Organism: Pseudomonas sp. OE 28.3; assembly: GCF_014268205.2. Taxonomy (NCBI): domain Bacteria; kingdom Pseudomonadati; phylum Pseudomonadota; class Gammaproteobacteria; order Pseudomonadales; family Pseudomonadaceae; genus Pseudomonas; species Pseudomonas sp. OE 28.3. The sequence continues at coordinate 2,561,349 of NZ_CP077082.1, read as the reverse complement.
GCTGGGACGCCGCAACCATGCCGCGACGGGCAAATACGCTCTGGCGTTGCGACGGGTAGGGGTATTCATGAGCGGAGAATTTCAACATGGCAAAGGCTCTTCAAAAAAAGGTCATAACACGCGGCTGAGAAACGCCCGGGTCCGCGGATGGCTGGGACGGCTGAAAATCTGTTCCGGCGGGCCTTGTTCGATCAGCTCGCCCTGGTCGAGCACCACCACGCGGTCGGCCACTTCACGGGCAAAGCCCATTTCGTGGGTGACCACCACCATGGTCATGCCCTCCTCGGCCAGTTCCTTCATCACCTGCAGCACTTCGCCGACGGTTTCCGGGTCGAGGGCGCTGGTGGGTTCGTCGAACAGCATCGCCTGGGGTTTCATCGCCAGCGCACGGGCAATCGCCACCCGTTGCTGCTGACCGCCGGAGAGCATCGACGGATAGTGGCTGGCCTTGTCCGCCAGGCCGACCCGCGCCAGCAAGCCCCGAGCCTGTTCCAGCGCCTGGGCACGCGGCACGCCGAGCACCTGGATCGGCGCTTCGATAATGTTTTCCAATGCGGTCATGTGCGGGAACAGGTTGAAGCGCTGGAACACCATGCCGATGTCGCGGCGCTGGCGGGCGATGTTGCGCTCCGAATCGCGCATCAGGCTGCCATCGGCGCGTTCGCGATAGCCCATGGCGCGGCCGTTGACGCGAATGCGCCCGCCCTGGATGTCTTCCAGCAGGTTGATGCAGCGGATAAAGGTGGTCTTGCCGGAGCCGGAGGCGCCGATCAGCACCACTACTTCGCCGCGCCGCACTTGCAGGGAGATGCCCTTGAGGATCTGCAACTCGCCGAACGACTTCTGGATATCCTGTGCGTCAATGATCAGCTCTTCACTTTGGTGCGCCATGGTTAACGTCCCCTCAGCAGTTTCAGGGTGCTGCGACCGAACATGCGGCTGGCGGCCGGAGGTGGCGCCGAAGGTCGATCGGACTGGCCGAAACGGTGTTCGAGCCAGCGTTGAAAAAAGCCCCACAGCGTGGTCAGGGTCAGGAAGTAAATCGCGACGACCAGGTACAACTCGAATACGCGAAACGTCGCCGAGGTCACCATCTGCGTGCTGAGCAACAACTCCTGCACGCCGATCACACTCACCAGCGTGGTGTTCTTGAGCATCACATTGAACTCATTGCCCAGCGGCGGCACGATCACCCGAAACGCCTGGGGCAGCACGATGCGCCGCATCAGCTTGCCGAACCCCATGCCCAGGGAACGCCCGGCTTCGTACTGGCCCTTGTCCACCGCGCCGATGCCGGCGCGGATGATTTCGGCCATGTACGCGCCTTCATTCAGGCCCAGGGCGATGATCGCCGCCTGGATATTGCCGGGGATGATCAGCCCGAACAGCTCGATGTCCTCGAAGCGGAAGATCCCGCCCGCTGCCAGTGCGGTGTACAAAAACACGATCTGCACCAGCAGCGGCGTGCCGCGCATCAGCCACACATAAAGGCGTACCGGCAGGTGCAAAAGCGGGTTCTTCGACAGGCGCAACAGCGCCGCCGCCAGACCCAGCGCACAGCCGAGCAGCATCGCCAGCACGCTGATCAGGCAAGTCAGCCACAGCCCGGTGAGGTAGACCCCACTGGGTTGCAGCAGGTATTGCCAGAACACATCCCAATTGAAATTCATCGTGGTAGAACCTCAGTCGAGTGTGTCGCTGCTGACATGCCATTTGTTGAGCAATTGCACATAGCTGCCGTCGCTGCGCATGTCGTTGATGATCTGCTGCACGGCGGCGGTCAGTTGCGGGTCGTCCTTGCGCATGCCCAGGCCGGTGAGGATGCGGCTGAACGCAGGCACCCCTTCCTGAAACAGCTCCGGGGCCATCGCCGCGTAGTAACCGGCGGTTTCCACGGTGGTGCCATAGGCGTCCACCTGGCTGATGCGCAGCGCCTGGAACGCATCGGTGTCAGTGTTGTAGACCACCAGTTTCATCGGTGGCTTGCCGGCCTTGGCGAGGCTCTCGTTCTGGGTGTCGAGCAGGGTCTTGATGGTAGAGCCGTTGAGCACCGCCACCTTGCGCGTGGACAGGTCATCCAGGGTCTTGATGCCTTTGGGGTTGCCCTTGGGCACCACCACCGACTGGCTGGAGTACATGTAGTTGACGATGTCGATCACCTGGCGCCGCTCGGGTTTGTCGAACAGTTGGTCGACGATCATGTCGCACTGCTGGGCAAGCAGCGCCGGCACCAGGCCGGAAAACGGAATGACCCGCCATTGCACGGTTTTATTGCCCAGGCGCTTGGCGATTTCCAGGCCCAGGTCGACGGTGAGCCCACGCGGTTTCTGGGATTCGTCGAAGGACACCAGGGGCGGTGAATCCATCCCCGAGCAATAGGTGAGTTTGTCGAGGCTCTTCAGGCGTTCAGGCACCTGGACTGCGGCGCAGGCCCATTGTGTACAGAGACCCAGGGTGACAGCCACCAGCAAGGCGCGGTGTTGTTTATGCATGACCAGACACTCCACTTCGTTAAATAACGGGGCAGGAATCAACGTCTAAACATGGGCGGGTTGGGGCCCGCCTCTTTTATTTTTCCAATTGCAGAAATTGAATCAGCAGCGGCACGGTGCTTTCGATGTGCTCGCGTACCACAGCTTCGGCACCGGCGGCGTCACCGGCGCGAATCGCGTCGAGGATTACGGCGTGTTCCTGGCGCGCACCGAGGGGTTTTTCGCTGTGCTGCAGCCACAAGCGCATGGGCGCTTCCACCAGCGAATACAACGCCGAAATCTGCTTGAGCAAGCGTGGCCGGCCGCTGAGCCCGCACAGGTATTCGTGAAAGGCACGGTGGCAACGGACCCACGCGGCGCTCTCGTCGCGGTAGTCATCCATCTCGTCCAGCAGCCGCTCCAGAGCCGCCAACTGGCGCTCACCGATGCGGCTGACCGCGACGCGCACCGCCAGGCCTTCCAGTGCGCTGCGCATCTCGAACACTTCGTACAGCTCAGCGATATCCAGGCCGCTGACGATGGCACCGCGATTGGGCCGCAGCGTCACCAGGCCCTGGGCATCCAGGCGGCGGAATGCCTCACGCACCGGCATGCGGCTCATGCCGATCTCGCCGGCGATATCCTCGGCGATCAGGCGATCGCCCTTGCGGAAACGACCGCCGCAGATGGCGTCGAGCAGGAAGTTGTAGGCCTCCTCCTCGGCAGTGAGGGGCTGGCGGTCAACGTGAGCGGGAGCAAATTGCATCGGCGGCCTCTTTGTATTTTTGTATCCAATTATCCACGAATACAAAAAAGCATAACGCGTGCCAACACCTACCACAGAACATTAGTCATTGATTTAAATGAAGTCTTTCGTTCAGGTGGGGGAAATTGCGCAAAGCGGGTAAAGCGATTTGCTACCAAATGACGCAGTGACTTTCCATTTCTGCGCAAAAAAGTAGCGGATGTCCGGTGAAGGGCTTGGTTACGCCCGATGATCTAGACAGGGTATTTTTTGGCAGGCCTTTCTTTGCCATCAGCGCACCAAACGCCGCCCACTCAATGGATCCAATAAGAATCCATTGGTCGATAATCGCCCATAATAACCTCAAAATTACTGCCATATATATTGACTCATAGCAGCTCTGGAAATTTAATGGATCCATTAAACAAAAATAATTAACCAGAGAGTCGCCATGTACCCCAAAAACACTTGGTACGTCGCCTGCACACCCGATGAAATCGCCCAAAAACCCCTGGGTCGGCAGATCTGCGGTGAAAAAATGGTGTTTTATCGTGGCTCGCAAGGCAGCGTCGTAGCCGTCGAAGACTTCTGCCCCCATCGCGGCGCACCGCTTTCACTGGGTTATGTCGAAAATGGCAACCTGGTATGCGGCTATCACGGCCTGGTCATGGGGGCTGACGGTAAGACCGTCGAAATGCCCGGGCAGCGGGTGCGTGGTTTTCCGTGCAACAAGACCTTTGCCGCGGTTGAACGCTATGGCTTTATCTGGGTATGGCCCGGCGATCAGGCCCTTGCCGACCCGGCGCTGATACATCACCTGGAGTGGGCAGTGAGTGACCAGTGGGCGTACGGCGGCGGGCTGTTTGACATCCAGTGCGATTACCGCCTGATGATCGACAACCTGATGGACCTGACCCACGAAACCTACGTCCACGCTTCCAGCATCGGCCAAAAGGAAATCGATGAAGCGCCTCCCGTCACCACGGTTGAAGGCGACGAAGTCGTCACCGCCCGGCACATGGAAAACATCATGGCTCCGCCGTTCTGGCGCATGGCCCTGCGCGGCAACAACCTCGCCGACGATGTGCCGGTGGACCGCTGGCAGATCTGTCGCTTCACCCCGCCCAGCCATGTGCTGATCGAAGTCGGCGTGGCCCACGCCGGCAAGGGCGGCTACCACGCAGCGCCCGAACACAAGGCGGCAAGCATCGTGGTCGACTTCATCACCCCGCAAACCGAGACGTCGATCTGGTATTTCTGGGGCATGGCGCGCAACTTCAACCCTCACGATGAGGCGCTGACCGCCAGCATTCGCGAAGGCCAAGGGAAGATTTTCAGCGAAGACCTGGAGATGCTCGAACGTCAGCAGCAGAACCTGCTGGCCCACCCGCAACGCAACCTGCTCAAGTTGAATATCGATGCCGGCGGCGTGCAGTCGCGCAAAATCCTGGAGCGACTGATCGCCAAGGAACACACCCTCGAACCACAACTGATCACGACCACCACCGCCTGAACGGCGCGACAACTCTGCGAGGACCGAACATGATCGATGTGGTGGTGGTATCCCGTATTAACGAAGCCCAGGACATTTGCAGCTATGAACTGGCCAGGGTCGATGGCCAGCCGCTGCCCGCCTTCAGTGCCGGCGCGCATATTGACGTGCATCTGCCGGACGGGCTGGTGCGCCAGTATTCGCTGTGCAATCACCCCGAGGAGCGTCATCGCTATCTGATCGGCGTACTCAACGACCCGGCTTCTCGCGGCGGCTCGCGCAGCTTGCACGAGCAGGTACACGAGGGCGCCCACCTGACGATCAGCGAACCACGCAATCTATTCCCCCTGGCCCATGAAGCGCGACGCAGCCTGCTGTTCGCCGGCGGCATCGGCATCACCCCGATCCTGTGCATGGCCGAGCGCCTGGCCCATGCAGGTGCGGACTTCGACCTGCATTATTGTGCCCGCGCCAGTGAGCGTGCTGCGTTTGTACAGCGGCTCAAGGCGTCACCGTTTGCCGAGCGCGTGTTCCTGCATTTCGATGAGCAGCCCCACACGGCCCTCAAGACTGCCGAGGTGTTGGCTGCGCCCGCAGACGATGTGCACTTGTATGTCTGCGGCCCCGGCGGCTTCATGCAACACGTGCTCGACAGCGCGCGGGCGCAAGGCTGGCAGGAGGACTGCCTGCATCGCGAGTACTTCTCGGCGGCGCCAGTGGACAACAGCCTCGACGGGAGCTTTTCAGTGAAGCTCGGCAGCAGCGGCCAGGTCTTCACGATCCCCGCCGACAAAACCGTGGTCCAGGTCCTGGAAAGCCAAGGCATCGAGATTGCCGTGTCCTGCGAACAAGGGATCTGTGGCACCTGCCTGACCCGTGTGCTGGACGGCATCCCGGAGCACCGCGACCTGTTCCTCACCGAGCAGGAACAGGCGCTGAATGACCAGTTCACGCCCTGCTGCTCACGCTCGAAAACGCCACTGCTGGTGCTGGACATCTGAACCGTGTCACGACGCGGGCAAAATCACCTTCATGCGCGCGTCGGCGGTGGTTGAACTGAAGATCTCGGCATAACGCAATGTCGCATTGGCGTGTTCGCGCATGATGGCTTCGGCGCGCGCGCCCTGGCGATTGACCAGGGCATCGAACACCGAGTGATGCTGCATGTGGGCATAGTTGAAGCGTCGGTATTCACGAGCCATGTCCTCACGATCCACCGCCAGCGCGGTCACCGATGCGAAGGGCAGGTGATCATTGCGTGCCAGCGCATCCGTGATCGCGGGGTTGTGGCTGCCCTCCACAATGACCTGGTGAAAGCGCATGTTCAGGTCGTGGTAAACCTCGAGGTCATCTTCGGTCACGTAGCCTTTCTCGAACAGTTGGTCGCCTTCCACCAGGCAGCGCTCCAGCGCCGCACGCGCCACGTCGGAAAGACCCTGCTCGGCGGCTTGCCGTGCAGCCAGGCCTTCCAGCACACCGCGCACTTCGACGGCGCCGGCAATGTCGCTGGCGCTGACCGACCGCACCTGATAGCCGCGCCCGCCAAACGGCACCAGCAGCCCTTCCTGCTCCAGGGTACGAAATGCCATGCGCACCGGCATGCGCGACACACCAAAGCGTTGCGCCGTAGGGGTTTCCATCAGGCGCTCCCCCGCCACCAACTCCCCGTTGGCAATCATCTTGCGCAGTGCAACCAGCACCAATTGACCGGGCTTACTCATCCAGGCAACTTCCAGAAAACGTGGCCTGCCATAGTACCGCAAGCATCCGATCCCGTCAGACGAACGCCAGCGCGGCGCGCGCCCCCTCTATGGCACCCAGGTGTTGCGCCAGCCGCGACGGCAGGTAATCGAAAAAGAACCCGGCGCTTTGCAGCTTGGCGGCACGCAATGGATCGTCTTCGGGCAATGCCCTGGAGACCCGCGCAGCCCGCGCCCAGGCAAAGGCCAGCAACGCCACGCCACAGAGCTGGAGGAAATCCGGCGCGGCCCGATAGGGGTATTCACTGTCTTCCTGCGCGCGTTCATGCACGGCGCTCACCACACTGGCCAGCGCGTCGCACAGGCTGTCCAATGCGCGGGAGAACCCTGCGCACTCGACATATTGCACGCCCTGCCCGGCCTCGGCACGCAACTCGGCCAGCAGCAGGCCAAAGGCTCGACCTTCATCCCCCAGCACTTTGCGCAGCAACAGGTCATTGGCCTGGATCTCGTTACTGCCCTCGTAGATCATCGCGATGCGGCTGTCCCGCAGGGTTTGCTCGATGGCGAACTCGGTGACATAGCCGTAACCGCCAAATACCTGCAGCGCATTGCTCGCCTGACGAAAGCCCTGCTCGGTGAAAAACGCCTTGATGATGGGCGTCAGCAAAGGCGCCAACCGGGCGGCCGACGAATCCTGGCCATGCTCGGCTTGATCCAGCAGGTGCGCCGCCCAATAGCCGATGGCGCGCATGCCCTCGCTGGTGGTGCGCAGCTCCAGCAACACGCGGCGCATGGCCGGGTGATAACGGATCGGGTCAGCGGCCTGGGCCGCCACGTCTTCGGGCCTTGACGGTGCACGCATCTGCACACGCTCGGCAGCGTACTGCCGGGCATTTTGCCAAGCCGCCTCGACATGCCCCAGACCTTGCAGGCCGACATGCAGGCGCGCCGAATTCATCATCACGAACATCGCCGCCAGGCCCTGATTGGCATCACCGATCAGCCAGCCTTGGGCGGCGTTGAATACCAGGGAGCAGGTGGCGCTGCCCTTGATGCCCATCTTGTGTTCGATACCGTCGCAATGCACACCATTGGCCCGGCCATCGTCCAGCTGCTTGGGTACCAGGAACAGTGAAATGCCGCGACTGCCCGGCGGCGCATCGGGCAGGCGCGCCAGCACCAGGTGCAGAATATTGGCCGTGAGGTCATGCTCACCGCCGGAGATAAACAGCTTGCTGCCGCTCAAGCGATAGCTGCCATCCGCCTGGGGTTCAGCGCGACAGCGCAGCAAACCGACATCGCTGCCAGCCTGGGACTCAGTCAGGCACATGGTGGGCAACGCCTGGCCACTGACAATCTCCGGCAAGTAGCGTGCCTGCAGCCAAGGGGCGGCGTGAGTCTTGAGGCACAGGTAGGCGCCGTGGGCGATCCCGGTGTACATGGCCCAGGCATGGTTACTGGCGTAGAGCATTTCTTGCAGCGCCGCATCAAGCAGTTGCGGCAGGCCCTGCCCGCCCAGCTCTTCGGCGCACGCCAGCGCCGGCCAACCACCCTCGACGTAAGCACGATAGGCCTCGACGAAGCCGTCCGGGGTGCTGACCTGGCCCGCCTGCCAGCGGCAGCCCTGGCGATCACCGCGGCTGTTCAACGGCGCCAGCACGCCCTGGCTGAAGCGTGCCGCCTCCTCCAATACTTGAAATGCCAGCGGCAGGTCGAGGGCCTCGAACGCCGGGTTGCGTCGCCAGCTGTCGGGCGCCTGCAACCAGTGTTCGAGGACAAATTGCATATCGCGCAGGGGCGCCTCATAGCTCCACATCGGGACACCTCATCAACTAAAAAGAATCACGTACTCAAGCGCGAAAAGCAGGGTTCTCGATCAGCAGCGCCATACCCTGCCCGCCGCCCACACACGCCGCGGCAATCCCGTAGCGCAGGTTGTGCTGACGCAGTTGTCGGGCCAGGGACATGACCAGGCGCAGGCCAGTGGCAGCCAGTGGATGCCCCAGTGCCAGCGAACCGCCCTGGACGTTGAGGCGGGCGCTGTCCAGCTCAAGTTCATGGGCCACCGCCAGCACTTGGGCGGCCTGGGCTTCGTTGATCTCGAAGCGGCCGATGTCATCCAGATTCAACCCGCTGCGTTGCAGCAGCAGACGAATCGCCGGTGCCGGGCCGATGCCCATGAACTCGGGGGCCACGCCGACCACCGCGCTGGCCAGCAACCGCGCCAGGGCCGGCCGCATGCAGGCCGAGGCGCGGCCCACCAACGCCGCCGCCGCGCCATCCACCACGGCACAACTGTTGCCGGCGGTTTGCACGCCGCCGGGATGCACGGCGCGCAAGCGTTTCAAGCTCGCAAGGTCGGTGGGCCGAGGGTGGCTGTCCTCGCTGACGGCAGCGGTCCGACGCGCCAGGCTGATGCCTCTGGGCTGGTATCCCTCAAGCTCGAATAGCTGGTTATCGACCGCCACCACCTCGTCAACCCAAGCGCCGTCACGCTGCGCCTGCAACGCTCGCTGGTGGCTGGCGCAGGCGTAGCGGTCCACCGCCTCGCGGCCCAGACCATAACGGCGCGCCAGGTTGTCGGCCGTGGCGATCATGTCCAGGCCCGGGGCCGGGTCGTACAAGGCCTCCCACAGAAAATCCTTGAACTGGACCTCGCCGCCAAGACGAAACCCGCCCCTGTGGGTGTAAGCCGCGATGGGGTTGCGCGACATGGATTCACTGGCCACACACAAGGCCAGTTGCACGCCGTCCTGCAGTTGCCCGGCAGCCTGGCGCAACAGTTCGAAACCGGTGGCGCAGATGCGCTGCACCCCCAGTGCCGGGACCGCTTGCGCCACCCCGCTGTACAAGCCGATATGCCGTGGCAGCAAGTAGGCATCGAAACTGGCCTGGGCCATGGAGCCGGCCAGGACGCTGTCCACTGCCTGCGGTTCAATACCCGCCCGGGCCAGTACCTCACGGCCTACCTTGATCCCCAGGTCGATGGGTGAGACCTGAGACAGTGCTCCACCCAGGTCAATCCAGGGGGTGCGCACGGCCTCGAGAATTGCCACATCGGCAAATGCCGAATACTGCCCGCTCAAGGTTTCGGCTCGGCGCGCAGGATCGTGGCCTCTTCGCCGCGATACAACGCCTCGACCTTCGCCGCGCGCCATTGCAGCACGGCGCGCTGGTTGATCGAACCTTTGTCGGTGATTTCCCCACGGTCGATGGACGCCGGCTCGTCGAGCAAGGCAATCCATTCCAGGCGACTGGCATTGCCGGTGGCCTCGCGATTGAGGCGTTGCAACCAGTCGCCGAACCACTGGCGCACCGGCGCGCTGCCGAGCACGTCGGCGTCGCTGGCGGCGGCGTCCAGGCCCGCCAGCCGACGGCATTCGTAGAGCCTGGGGAACACCAGAGCTCCGAGGCACTCGCGATCGGGCGCGGCAATCACCAGGTCCTGCACATAGGGCGAGCCGTCGAGCACCGCGCGATTGCGCAACGGACCCACGCTGACAAACACCCCGGAAGAGAGCTTGAAATCCTCGGCAATTCGCCCATCGAACATCAGGCCCAGTTGCGGCTGCCGAGGGTCGGCGAGCTTGATCGCGTCTCCTGAACAGTAGAACCCCTGTTCGTCGAACACTTCGGCGGTTTGCTGGGGCGCCCGCCAGTATCCCGGCATGATATGCGGCCCGCGAAAGCGCCCTTCGAACTTGCCGTCCACCGGCACCAGGCGCACCTCGCAGCCCGGCGCGGGCAAACCGATATAGCCGGCCATGGACAACGGCCCGGTGGTGAAGGTGCAGGACGGCGCGGCTTCGGTCATGCCCAGCCCGGCCATCATGCGGATGCGTTCACCGCAGTGCTGTTCGGCCACGCGGTCGAGGCGATCCCAGATACTTTGGGACAGGCCGGCGGCGGCGAAGAAGAACAGTTTCATCCGCGCAAAAAAACGCTCGCGCAACTCGGCGTCCTGTTCCAGGGCGTTGACCAGCTCTTCCCAGCCCTTGGGGACCGTCAGGTAAGCCGTGGGCGAAATTTCCTTGAGGTTGCGCAAGGTCTGGGCAAACCCCTGGACCGTGGGCTTGCCGTCGTCCAGATAAAAGGTGCCACCGTTGTAGAGCACGATGCCGACGTTGTGGCTGCCGCCAAAGGTGTGATTCCACGGCAGCCAGTCCACCAGCACCGGAGGCTCCTCACCGAACACCGGAAACGTCTGCAGCAGCATCTGCTGGTTGGCGCAGAGCATGCGCTGGGTGGTGATCACGGCCTTGGGCAATTTGGTCGAGCCCGAGGTGAAGAGAAACTTGGCGATGCTGTCGGGACCGGTGGCATTGAAGGCCTGCTCGGCCTCAGCGCCCCCCGGCGTGTGCAACAGGCTGGCGAAGCTTGTCTGGCTGCGCCCGGGCACTTGGCCGCGCACGCAGATCAACGGGGTTTCGGCCGGCAATACGGCCTCGATCGCACGCTGGTAGGCCGCCGCATCGCTGACGAACACCAGCCCGGGTTGCAGCAGGTCACAGACATGCCGCAGCTTGGCGAAATCCTGGGACAACAACGCGTACGCCGGCGAGACCGGGCAGTACGGAATACCGGCGTACATGGCGCCGAGGGCAACCTGCAAATGCTCGATGTCGTTGCCGGACAGCAAGGCCAGCGGCTTGTGCGCCGACAGCCCGTAGCTGAGCAGGCCCTGGGCAATCGCGCGCACGCTGTCGAGCATTTCGCGGTAGCTGACACGGCGCCAATCCCCACCGGCCTGGCGTGCCGCGATAAACGTCTGCTCGGGCCGTACCCGAGCCCAATGCACCAGGCGATCGAGCAGGCGCGCCGGCAACTCGGCCAGGGGCTCCAGGGAGCGCATGTGCAACACGCCGTGTTCTTCAGTGACCGCCACCGGTGCGTGGCCGATGGAGACCTCGCGGTATCGCGGTGCGGGCTGGGGTTGCGGTCGGAATTCGGAACTCACAAGGATGTCCTCCAGCAAGGCGGATCACAGCCGCCTTGTTATTGTTATGTCGCAGCAACTGCTCAGATCGGGTAATGCCGTGGCCCGTTCTGCAAGGTCACCCAGCGCAATTGCGTGAAGTGCTCAATGGACGCCTTGCCACCAAAGCTGCCGTACCCACTGGACTTGACCCCACCAAACGGCATCTGCGCTTCGTCATGCACGGTCGGGCCGTTGATATGGCAAATACCCGACTCGACCCGCTGCGCCAGTGCCAGCGCGCGCCCGGTGTCGCGACTGAAGATCGCCGCCGACAAGCCGAACTCGGAATCGTTGGCCAGGCGCAACAAGGCTTCATCACCCTCACCACGCAGCAGGACGGCCACCGGGCCAAAGGACTCTTCGCGGTACAAGCGCATGTGTTCGGTGACGCCATCGATCAGGGTCGGCTGCAGGATGCTGCCCTCGAGCTGGCCGCCTATCACCAGTCGCGCGCCCTTGGCCAGGGCATCGTCGATCAGGGCCTTAATGCGTGTGCCGGCGCTGGCGTCCACCAGGGAACCGAGTACCGAATCCGCCGCAGTAGGGTCACCCGCACGCAGGGTCGCGACCTTGGCCGCCAGCTTGGCGGTGAACGCATCGGCGACCCTGGCATCGACAATCAGGCGTTCGGTGGACATGCAAATCTGGCCCTGGTTGAAATAGGCGCCAAAGGCCGCCGCCGCCACAGCCGCGTCAAGATCGGCATCGTCGAGCACCAGCAACGGCGCCTTGCCACCCAACTCCAGCAACGCCGGCTTGAGGTGACGCGCCGAGAGCTCGCCGACAATCCGCCCGACATGGGTCGAGCCGGTGAAGTTGACCCGCCGCACGGCCGGGTTGGCGATCAATCGCTCGACAATCGCGGCGGCATCGGCCGGGGCATTGCTGATGACGTTGACCACGCCATCGCCCAGGCCGGCGTCCTGCAATACCTGGCCGATCAGGCGGTGCACTGCCGGGCTCAGCTCCGAGGCCTTGAGCACCACGGTGTTTCCGCAGGCCAGCGGCATGGCGATGGCGCGCGTGGCGAGTATCACCGGAGCGTTCCACGGCGCGATGCCCAGCACCACACCGCAAGGCTGGCGCAAGGCCATGGCGAAACTGCCGGGAACATCGGAGGGGATCACTTCCCCCGTAATCTGGGTGGTCATCGACGCCGCTTCGCGCAGCATATTGGCCGCCAGACGCACGTTGAAGCCATACCAGTTGGCCATGGCGCCGGTCTCGCCGGCGGCGGCGATGAATTCGCTGCTGCGCGCCTGCAATTGCTCGGCAGCGTTGAGCAAGCGGGTGCGGCGTTCGTTGGGCGCCAGCGCCGCCCACGCGGGGAACGCGGCGTGGGCGGCGGCGACCGCGGCGTCGGCATCTTCCAGGGTCGCCGCAGCCACCCGCGAGACCACTTCACCGGTCACCGGGTTGCGACGTTCGAAGGTTCGACCGTCACGGGCGGGGCACGACTGGCCGCCGATCAACAGGGGCACGTCCAGCATGGTGATTCCTCTTTATTGTCTTTATCGGGAATACGTTCAAGCAGGGTACAACGGCGCGGCCAGGCGGCCGCGCCCTTCAGCGTTTATAGGCCTGCAAGCCAGGCTTGATGCTCTTGTCGTCAAGGAACTGTTTCATGCCCTGCTCGCGACCGCCTTCGGTGTCGAGCAGGCGCGACTGATCGAGCTTGGCGTAGAGGTAATCCTCGTTCTGCTCCCAGGTCAGTTCACGGCAGCGCTTGAAGCCATGCTTGGCGGCACGCAGCACCACCGGGTTTTTCTCCAGCAGGTTGCGCGCCAGTTCGATGGTCACTTCGCGCAGTTGAGCCAGGGGCACGCTTTCGTTGACCAGGCCCATTTGCGCAGCTTTCTGCCCGCCAAAGGTCTTGCCGGTCATGATGTAGTACAGCGATTGACGATGGCCCACGGTGTCGGCCATGGCCTTGCTCACCAGGTTGCCCGGCGGGATGCCCCAGTTGATTTCCGAGAGGCCGAAGGTCGCTTCGTCGGCGCAGATCGCCAGGTCGCACGCCACCAGCGGGCTGAAGCCACCGCCGAAGCACCAGCCATTGACCATGGCGATGGTCGGCTTGGCGTACATGCGCAGCAGTTTCCATTGCCATTGCGAGGCTTCGCGGCGGATTTTTTCCTGGAGGATTTCCGGGCCGGCATCCACTTCGCGGAAGTATTCCTTGAGGTCCATGCCCGCCGTCCAGGCTTCGCCCGCACCGGTGAGGACCAGCACGCCGGCGGCAGGATCCTGCTCGAGGGTTTCCAGGACGTCGATCATTTCCCGGTTCAGGGTCGGACTCATGGCGTTGCGTTTTTCCGGACGATTGAGAATGACCCAGGCGATGCCTTCTTCGATCTCAACCTTGACTGTGGTCCAACGGCCTTCGTAATTGCTCATGGCGGTACGCTCTTGTTCTGGGTGTGAAGATGATTCGAAATTAAACCGCAAATATAGTTATGTCAATTAACTATTAATCTGAATAACCAATATTTTTCCTGCTTAAAACCCGCGCGGTGCAGGCGCTTTCAAAACCCGGCATAGCCATAGCGCGCCAACACCGGCAAACTAGATACTCTTATTAACCTGCACCTTCTGAGGATTGCACTGCCAATGGCCAAGCCTTCCACCATCGCCACCGCCAGCCAGGCCCTGCCCGACAACGACGAGGTACGGCCGCCGCTGGATTCAGCCCTGGACGATCTGATCGGTTACGCCATGCGCCGCGCCCAGCTCAAGCTGTTCCAGAACCTGATCGGCCGGTTATCGGACCACGACCTGCGCCCGGCGCAGTTTTCGGCCCTGGCAATCATCGAGCAGAACCCCGGGCTGATGCAGGCCGACCTGGCTCGCGCCCTGGCCATCGAGCCGCCCCAGGTGGTGCCATTGCTGAACAAGCTGGAAAGCCGCGCTCTGGCCGTGCGGGTACGCTGCAAACCGGACAAGCGCTCCTACGGGATCTTCCTCAGCAAGAGCGGCGAAACCCTGCTCAAGGAACTCAAGGCGATCGCCGCCCAGAGTGACCTCGACGCCACGGCCGCCCTCGACGGCCAGGAACGTGAAGAGCTGCTGCGCTTGCTGAAGAAGGTCTACCAGGACTGATCGGCCTACCAGAGCGCCACGGTGTAGAGCACCAGGAAACGGGTCTGGTTTTCATCGCGAAAGGCCGCGCCGCTCGGGAAGTCATTGCGGTAGATCGACTTGCGCGCCATGAACCCGACGTTCTTCAGCGGGCCGCTCTGAATCACATACCCCAGTTCCATCTGGAACTCGCGCTCCTTGCGATCCTCGGCGTTCAAAGCGGCCAGTTCGATGTGGTCGCCACGCACATAGCGCAGCCGAGTCTTGAGCCCCGGCACACCCGATGCCGCGAAGTCATAGTCGTAGATGGCTTGCCAGGTGCGCTCCTTGGCGTTGAGAAAGTCCGAACTCATGGTCAGTTCGCTCATGCCCATCAACTCCGTTCCCGAGATATAGGGCGTGGCCGTCTCCCCGCTTGAGTGCATGTAGCCAAGGCTGACGCGATGGCCGCCCAGGCGGTAGCCAAACAACGCCGAAAGGTTGCGGTTATCCACCTTGCCCGCCTTGGCACTGCCATCCTCACGGCTGAAAAAACTGCGCAGGTCGCTGGTGAGCACACCATCGCCCACCGGCAAGTTGTGCAGCAGCGCCAAGGTGTCCTGCTGGTAGAGGTCCGCGATCTGCGAGTGATAAACCCGCAGGCTGAGGTCTTTATTGACCTGGTAATCACCGCCGACGTAAGCCAGGTGCGAGGTGGTGGCGGTGGCGTTGAAGCGCCGGTTGGGCGAGGCGATGGTCATGGCCTGGTAGTCGGTGGAGTCGCGCTTGTTGATGCGGTCGATATAGCCCGTGTTGAGGGTCAGGCCATCGATGTCCTTGGAGCTCAACGTGGTGCCGCGAAACGTTTGCGGCAGCAGCCGCGACGGACTGGCAAAGGCAAACGGCAGGAAGATCGACACATCGCCGGCCTTGACCGTGGTTTGGGCGAACCGCAGTTTGGCGGTTGGGGCCAGGCGCGAGTAGTCGTCGGCGGCGCGCTTGTCGCTGGCCGACACCGGCAACAACTCGGTACCGCTGCGGTCCGGCGAAGAGTCGAGCTTGACCCCCATCAACCCGCGTACATCCAGGCCAAAGCCGACCGGGCCAGGGGTGTAACCCGATTCCAGGTTGAGGATGAAGGCCTGGGCCCATTCCCGTGCGGCGGTCTTCGCACCGTCATCCTTGTAGTCGCGGTCCAGGTAGTAATTGCGCAAGGTCAGGGTGCCGTGGCTGTCGTCGATAAAGCCTGCAGCCCACAGCGAACCGGGCAGCACGCTCAAGGCCAACAATGCCATCAGCCGGCGTGGAGTGTTGTTCGACACACAGGAGACGGACGCCGCTGCAACGGCGTCCTCCATAGGGAGTTCTGGCATGTTCGATGTCCATTTTTGTTGTTGTTATTGGGTTGGCGCACGCGCGGCCCTGTGAGCCTCGCAAACCAAGAATGGAAACAGCCGACGGTACTCGTCAACCGTAACTGACCGATAATCGAACATTAATAAAGCTATCTATTTTTTATCCATGAACAAACAAATATCTCAATCAATTGAATTTAATCACTTTATTCTGTTTTTTTACTGATTTTATTCCACGATTCATTTTTTAGTTATATTTGTTATCTTAATCCTTAGCAGCCACTCAAGCTCGCCACCACAACAAAAACAACAATGAGGTTTGCCATGGACAGTCCATCGCGTCGTTCGACGCTGACTATTGCGTTGTGCTTTATCGTTGCGCTGATCGAAGGGTTCGATCTGCAAGCCGCCGGCACCGCCGCCGCTGGGTTACGTCAAACCTTCGCCCTGGATCCGAAGATGCTCGGCTGGGTGTTCAGCGTCGGCATCATCGGCCTGCTGCCGGGGGCGTTCTTCGGGGGCTGGGTTGCCGACCGGATCGGGCGCAAGAAAATCCTGGTCAGCGCCGTGCTGCTGTTCGGGTTGTTTTCACTGAGCACCGCATTTGTCGAGAGCTACTCAAGCTTGTTGCTGGTGCGCTTTCTCACCGGCCTGGGGCTGGGCGCCGCGTTGCCCAACCTGATCGCGCTGTGCGCCGAAGCGGTGAGCGAACGCAACCGTGGCACGGCCATCAGCGTGATGTACTGCGGGGTGCCGCTGGGGGGAGCATTGGCCGCGGTGGTGGCGATGTTTTCCAGTGAGCACTGGCAGACCACGTTTATTATCGGCGGCCTGGCGCCCTTGCTGGCCGTGCCGCTGATGATCCTGCTGCTGCCTGAATCCAGTGCCTTTCGCCAACAGCTCGACAACACCCACGGCGCCCGCCCCTCCACCGGCCAGGCGCTGTTCGGCGACGGTCGCGCGCGCACCACGCTGGCCTTGTGGCTCAGCTACTTCTTCACCCTGACCGTGATGTACATGCTGCTTAACTGGCTGCCGTCGCTGTTGCTGGAACAGGGTTTCAGCAAACCCCAGGCGGGCATGGTGCAGATGCTCTTCAATATCGGCGGCGCCCTGGGGTCGCTGCTCGGCGGCGTGCTGCTGGACCGCTGTAATGCCCTCAAAGTGGTGCTGTCGGTGTACGCCGGGCTGCTGGCGGCCCTGGCCGGGGTCGGGCTGTCAGTGGGCATCGTACCCATGGCCATTGCCGGCTTTGCCGCCGGTTTGTTCGTGATGGCTGCGCAGTTGGTGCTGTACGCCTCGGCACCGCCCTCGTATCCCACCTCGGTGCGTGCCACCGGCGTCGGGGCCGCCGTGGCAGTGGGCCGCCTGGGTTCGGTGGCCGGGCCGCTGGCGGCCGGGCAACTCCTCGCTGCCGGCGCCGGCACCGCGGGGGTACTGCTGGCGACGTCCCCCGGGGTGGTGATTGCCGCACTGACCATCATCAGCGTGATGGTGCGTACCGCGCCTACTAGAACTTATGCAGCCAGTTGAGCACCAGTTTGTTGCCCTCGGTGCGGTTCTGCGCCTGCTGTTCAAAGTAGGCGTTTACCGATAGCACCTCCTCCTTGCTGAACGCATAGACCAGGCCTGGGCCAATGGCCCAGACCTTTTCCCGGCGCCCGCTCACGGCGTGCCCAGCGACCTGGGTGTCGGTGATCTGCTTCAACCAATAGCCGTTCACCCCCACGCTCAGTTGCTGGCTCAAGGCATATTGCAGCGTCAGGTTGGCATGCAATGCCTGGCCGGCCTGGGTATCGGAAACATCCCCGAAGCCAGCCTGCGGATCATCATTCTTGCCATTCCACAGGTACATGAAACGCCCGCTCGCCGACCATGTCGGGCTCAACCAGTACGTCGCCGCGTAATACGGGTTGAATGACCAGAAGTTGCTGCCGGGGTTGATCGAGCGATGGCGGTCATAGGCCCCCACCGGGATCGAAACATCAGCCTCGACACGCTGGGTCAACAGCGGGCTGCCATCAGCGCGATTCAGGGTTGGCAGTTGCAGGAAGGCACCGACCGTCAGGTCACCGACGCCAGCACGGGAACTCAGCGCCGCATTGTTCAACCCATCGTCGACATTCACCCGGGCCAAGGAAGTGTTGATCAGGGTGAAGCCGGGCATCGCGCCATTGACCAGGGGTTGGCCGACGTAGATGATCTGCGTGGTGGGCGCCACCACTTCCAGGTCCTGCTTGGGCAGCGCCAGCTTGTTGCCGTGGGCATCATTGAAACGGCTGGCCCGCGAGTAGGTCAGCTACTCCTCCAGGTACCAGCCAGGGCCGGCCGGCGCTGGCGAGCCGTCGTAGAAACTGGTGGTGCCGAGGTTGAGTCCGGGCAGGTCGTAAGCATGTGCAGTCGATGTCAGTGCGACAAATGTCGTGGCCGCAACCGTCCGCAAGATAGGCTTGAGCATCTTGTATGTCCTGTATTTTTGTTGTTGTTCAAGACTCCCGGCACGAGGGGCCGCACCGGGATTTATTGCTGTGGCAGGGCCTACACGTAGGTGGCGGCCAAACCGCCATCCACCGGTAGATTGACCCCGTTGACCCAGCGCGCAGCATCCGAGCAGAGGAAGGCAATCACCGCCGCCACCTCATCGGCCAGGGCTGGACGGGTCATGCGCTGGCTGTCCTCGGCCACCCGCTGCGGCCCGAGCATGCTGACGAAATCGCCGAGAATCGGGGTAAACACCGGCCCCGGCGCCACGCAGTTGATACGCACCGAGTGATCGCGAAACCAGCCCTGGGATTGTTGGAAGCTCCACACGATCAGCGCCTCCTTGAAGTATTGATAACAGCTGCCCTGCTCCACCGGATTGGCCGCCAGCCACTGCTGCCCGGCCTCGAAGCTGGGTATCGCGGCCAGCGCCTTGTGCAGCTCCAGCCGTTGCGGCCATTGCGCGCCAAGCACCGAGGCGACATTGACGATGCTGCCGCCCGCCGGCATGCGTGGCAGCAGCGATTGAGTCAGGTGCCGCAGCCCCAGGTAATTGACCGTGGCCACCGCGTGCACGGGCGCCGTACCGGGCACACCAGCGATGTTGCACAGCCCGTGGACCCGCGCGGGCAGGCGCGCCACCAGCGCATCAATGCTGGCAGGGTCACCCAGGTCAGCCTGGAAGAAGCCATCCAGGGTCAGTTGCGGTTCATGGCGATCCACACCGATCACCGTGGCCCCCTGGAAACGCGCGAGCCGCGCCAGCTCGGCGCCAATGCCGGAAGCGACGCCGGTGACGATCAGGGTTTTGTTGTTCAGGTTCATGTTCAAGCCCTCTTATTTTTGTATAGGCACGGGGGTAACAAAGCGATGAGCCAGCGCCCAGAACGGCTATGGCTCAGAATGGATAGACAGGCGGCGTATTTTTCAGCGTGACCCACTGCCACTGGCTGTACTCGTCCCAGTCGGCCGGCCCGCCGACGCTGCCGCCGTTGCCGGAAGCACCGCGCCCGCCGAACGGGTTGATGCATTCGTCGGCCACGGTCTGGTCGTTGATGTGCAGCAGGCCGCAGTCCAGCCGCTCACCGATGGCCATGGCGCGCCCAACCGACGGCGAGATGATGGCGGCCGAGAGGCCGTACTCCGTGCGGTTGGCCAGTTCGATCGCTTCCTCGTCGGTGGTAAAGCTGACCACCGTGGCCACCGGGCCGAACAGCTCTTCCTCAAAGGCGCGCATGCCCGGACGTACGCCACTGAGTACGGTGGGCTGGTAGAACAACCGGTCATAGTCGCCGCCCGCCTCGAGCCGTGCGCCGGCCTGCAGGCTGTCACTGACGATCTCGTGCACGCGCAGCAATTGCCGTTGGTTGATCAACGGGCCGAGCGCCGCTTCACCCCGGGCGGCATTGCCCACCGTGAGTGTCCGGGCCTTGTCCACCAGCTTGCGGGTGAGGCGTTCGGCGATGGATTGATGCACGAGAATCAGCCCGGTCGCCATGCAGATTTGCCCCTGATGCAGCCAGGCGCCCCAGGCTGCATTGCTTGCGGCCAGGTCGAGGTCGGCGTCTTCAAGAATGATCAGCGGGTTTTTCCCGCCCAGCTCCAGCGCAACCTTTTTCAGGTGTCGCCCGGCCACTTCAGCGACTTTGCGCCCCGCCGCCGTCGAACCGGTGAACGCAATCATCCGCACATTCGGATCGCGGCACAGCGCTTCCCCCGCCGGCGCCGCGCCGGGCATCACCTGCAGCAGGCCCTTGGGCAAGCCCGCCTCTTCAAACAGCCGGGCAATGAGAAAACCCCCGCTGACCGGGGTCTGCGGGTCAGGCTTGAGCACCACTGCATTGCCTGCCGCCAGCGCCGGGGCCACTGAGCGAAGTGACAGCACCAGCGGGAAGTTGAACGGTGAAATCACCCCGACCACGCCGTGGGGCTGGCGCCGTGCATAGGACAGTCGGCCGGCTGCACTGGGCAGCACCACCCCGTGAGGTTGGGACAACAGCCCCGCCGCCTGATGCAGCAGCACAATCGCTTCACGCACTTCGTGCTCGCCCTTGAACAACGCGCCCCCGGTTTCCCGGGCGACGTACAGCGCCAGCTCGGCGAAGGACCGCTGGGCCAGGTCCGCCGCCTTGCGAAACACCTCGGCGCGCTCCCGTGGGCCCAACGCAGCCCAGGCCGGCTGCGCCAGGGCCGCACTGCGGCAGGCGATGGCGATGTCGGCCGCGTTGGCCATGGCGCAGCGCATCAGGGGTTCGCCGGTGGCGGGTTCAATCACGTCAATCACAGATCCCGACACGGGAATCCAGTCGCCGTTGAACAGGCATTCGGACGCGATGGCCCGCTGTAGAAAGGGGGTGGTTTCAGACACTGGCATTGGCAACTCCGGTTCTTGTAATTGTCATCGTCTGCACAGGGTGCAAACGCCGCATCCAGTCTTGAGCAAAGGCTGTGCCGCTTGCACGCAACGGCGCGCACATAAACCGGCGAGGGCTCTGGGTCGAGGCCTGCCGCGCAACGCTCACACGCCTGGGGCGTTGACCCGCAAAAAACCCGGGCTCAGCCACTTGTTCAATTGATAAGGTTATGTTTTATAACTATCTGAGCAGTTGCTCATATCGATCACTCGCTTTGCAGGGGCATAACAATGACTAATCCCCACAGCGCGCTGCCCGACGACCGGGTGGCCAGCGCGCCCTACCCTCCGCGAGGCGACAGTCGCCAACTCAGTGACAGCAGCTCGCCCACCACTGCGGAACTGGCCGACTGCCTGTTCTTTTCCCCTGAAGACGGGCGCATCTGGCTCAACGATCAACGCATGTTGTTGCTGCACAGTTCGTCGTTCGGCGCCCTGCGCGCCGAGGTCATCGAGCGCCTGGGACTGGACCAGGCCCGGGGCCTGTTCACCCGCACCGGTTATGCCTCCGGCGCACGGGATGCGCGCTTGATCCGCGAGCGCTGGCCACAGGCCGATGCCGCCGCGGTGTTTCGCGCCGGGACACACCTGCACACCCTGGAAGGCATGACCAAGGTCGAACCGCTGCACTTCAAGTTCGATGCCGACTCGGGGTTCTATGAAGGGGAATTTCTCTGGCACCACTCGTGCGAAGCCGATGAACATATAGGGGCTTACGGCATCGGCCAGGACCCGGTGTGCTGGACCGAAACCGGCTACGCCATCGGCTTCGTCAGTGGCCTCTTCGGGCAAATGGTGATTTTCCGCGAAGTGGAATGCCGTGGCATGGGCCATCGCCGTTGCCGCGTGATTGGCAAGACGGCCGAGCAATGGGGTGATGTCGAACAGGACCTGCGCTACCTGAATGTGTCCCAGGCCGTCACTGGCCCTGCCACCCCCACGCTCGCAGGCCCCGTGGGCAGCAATGGCGGAACCCGCCAGCTGCAACCGTTGGTAGGCGCCAGTGCTGCGTTCAACGCGGCGATGCAAGCGCTGCAAAGGGTTGCACTGACGCCCGCGACGGTGCTGATCAGCGGTGAGTCCGGTGTGGGCAAAGAGATGTTTGCGCGCCAGCTGCACCAGCTCAGTCGTCGCCATGACAGCCCGTTTGTGGCACTCAATTGCGCCGCCATCCCGGATAACCTGGTGGAGGCCGAACTCTTTGGTGTCGAACGCGGCGCCTATACCGGCGCTACGCACTCGCGCCCCGGGCGATTCGAACGGGCCCAGGGTGGCACCCTGTTCCTGGATGAAATCACCAGCCTCAGCCTGCCCGGGCAAAGCAAGTTGCTGCGAGCCTTGCAGGAACGGGAAATCGAACGGGTCGGCGGGGTGCGCGGGATCAAGGTGGATGTGCGCGTGGTGGCCGCCACCAATATCGACCTGCGTAAAGCCGTGGCAGACGGAAGCTTTCGCGAAGACCTGTTCTACCGGCTGAACGTTTACCCCATCGCCCTGCCCCCGCTGCGTGAACGCAGGGACGACATCCCGCTACTGATCAATGCGTTCCTGACGCGCTTCTGCCAGGACTACGCCCGGACCCCGGCAGGCCTGACCATGCGCGCCCTGAAGACGTTGCTGCGCTACGACTTCGCGGGCAATGTGCGCGAGCTGCAAAACCTCATCGAACGCGGCCTGATCGCCAGCGACGAAGGCCAGGCCATTGACCTGGTGCATCTGTTTCGCAACGAACCGATGCCCGCCGAGCCCTATGGCCTCGACGACCAAGGCAGCCTGTCAAATACCGCGCAGGCGCCTCGCTCGACGCTGCTGGATACCCTCGACCCGTTGGACCAGGGGGTTTCCATTGAAGGCCTTGAATCGCGCCTGATCACTGAAGCATTGCAACAAAGCGCCGGCAACCTGGCCGCGGCCGCCAGGCTCGTGGGGCTCAGCCGTGCTCAATTTGCTTACCGTATGAAGAAGCACCGGCGGCAAACTCCTTGAATGGCAATTAGTGCTTTAAAAGCTTTACCCAATTAAGTATTTTGCAGGGGTATGGGGCCGACACGCGCCCCTCTTTATTATTCGTGACAAGGATCTCCTGTGAGTGGACTGCGTGAACGTCAGAAAGCCGAGCGCCGGCAAGCTATCAGTGAAGCTGCGGTCGAACTGTTTGAGCGCCAGGGTTTCCAGAACACCACCATCGAACAGATCGCCAGCCAGGCCGGAGTGTCGCCGCCGACGGTGTTCAAGTACTTCGGCAACAAGCAGGAAATCATCCTGGAGATCCTGCACCACGCCGATCAACGCGCGATCACCGACACCCGCAGCCTGATCCACCAAATAGACGACCCGGTCGAAGCGCTCTGCCACCTGGAACGCCTGCTCACGGGCTATGCCCTGGAGGTCATGCACCCCAGCCTGTGGCGTGAACTGCTGCCGCTGATCCTGTTCGGCGGCAGCAATGGACTGCCCGAAGGCTACCGGGCCATGAACGATGCGCTCAGGGCCGAAATCAGCGAACTGCTGCGGGAACTGCAACGGGCCGGCAAGCTGCGCGCGCAACTCGATGTGGAATTGGCCGCGTTCCTGTTGAACGACTATTCGCACCTGCAATTGTTCAGGCTGGTAAACCAGGAACACCCGGATATCGACGCGCACTCCCTGCAGGTCAGGCGTATCACCGAGCTGGTGTTTTACGGCATGCAGGCCTGATTGCCTCCTGAGTCGAGCCCGGCGCGCACGCACCGGGTCACACAGATCATCGGTTGCTCTTGATGGCGGTCCAGGTGCGGGTACGGATGCGCTCCACGGCGGCCGGAATCGGCTCCAGGGCAAACAGGGTCTTGCGCGCTTCGTCCGGCACATACATGTTGGGGTCGTTGCGGATGCTGGCGTCCACCAGCGCGGTAGCGTCCCTGTTCGGGTTGGGGTAGCCGATCTTGTTGCTGATGCGCGCAATCACGTCCGGGCGCAGGATGTAATTGATGAACGCATGGGCCTCCGCCAGATCAGGGGCCTTGGCCGGGATCATCATCACGTCCGACCACATCGGCGCGCCTTCCTTGGGCAGTGCCATCTGGACCTTGACGCCCTTGCCGGCGGCATCTGCCAGGCGCATGGCCAGTGCGACGCCGCCGGACCAGCCCACGCCCACACAGATATCACCGTTGGCCAGGTCCATGCCGTAGCGCGACGAGTTGAAGTAAGTCACGTAAGGGCGAATCTTCATCATCACCGCCTGGGCTTGCACATAGTCCTCACGCTTCTGGCTATTGGGGTCGAGGCCCTTGTAGTGCAAGGCAATCGGCAGGATCTCGTTGCCGGCGTCGAGAAAACCCACGCCACAACTGGCGAGTTTGGCGAGGTTTTCTTCCTTGAAGATGATGTCCCAGCTGTTCATTTGCACGTCGGGGCCGAGGGCTTTGCGCACCTTGTCGACGTTGTAGCCGATCAATGTGGTGCCCCACAGGTAAGGCGCGGCGTAGCGGTTGCCGGTGTCACCCACGGCTTCCAGGGACTGCATGAACTGCGGGTCCAGGTGCTGCCAGTTGGGCAACTGCTTGCGGTCCAGCGGTTGCACGGCACCGGCCGTGATCAAGTGCCCCAGGTTAGCGGTGCCGGGGAACACCACGTCGTACCCGGAGTTGCCCGTCAACAGTTTGGACTCCATGGTTTCGGCACTGTCGAACACATCATAAATAGGCCGAATGCCGGTTTCTTCCTCGAAGCTCTTCAGCACTTCGGGTGGCAGGTATTCGATCCAGTTGTAGATCCGTACGGTGCGTTCTTCAGCCAGGCAAACACCACTGATGAGCAACGAGGCGACAGTGCCCAGTACGGTATTACGCAGAAATCTGTTCATGATCAAAACACTCCAGCGCGGCCGCGATGGCTCGCAGCACTTAATAGCGGTAGGTGAAATACAGTTCCAGCGCACTGAACGTCTGGTCATCGCCAAACACCTGTTTGGCGGCGGCCAGTGGCTTGACCCAGTTGTAGGACAGCGACGTATAGAACGACGGCGTGGGTGTCCAGTCGAGGAAAACCACACTTTCGTCGGCAAAGCGCCGATCGCTGACCGGTGCGCCCAGGTAGTTTTTCTCATCCAGCCAGAACTGGTAGTGAATCGCGCCGAGGGTCAGGGTTTCGTTGAGGTGGGTCTTGAGGGAGAACTGCTGGACATTTTCGTTGCTGTTGAACAGCAGGTAGTTGCCGACCACGTCCCCGACCAGCCACGTGCTCCAGTCGACGAAGCCTTTGCTCAGTGGGTCCCAGGCTTTTTGCCGGTTGTCGGTGAGGTTGTCGTCGCCGGAAAAGCTCGCGTAGCGGTAGCCAAGGACCGGCGTCAGCGGCAAGGTGTTGAAGGCATAGTCGGCCTGGGCATACCAGGCGCTGGCAGCGTAATCGACACCCTCGCCGCTGCCCCGCTCCAGCGCGTACTCGGCATTCAGCGTCAGCGCCTGTACGCCGGGCACTTTGGCGTTGAGCGCCCGCAGGTTATACACCTGCATCCCGTCCCGGCGGCGCGGGAGCGTGCTGCCTCTGGGGCCAAGGGCATTGACCTTCATGGCCATGGCGCCGAGCGTCACCTGGTCATCGAGGTTGTAATCCAGGTTGACGCCGGTCATGCGAAAATCGCCCAAGTCATCATCGGTGCGCAAGGTGAAAGCCTGAGACTTCAGCGCACCATGATCCCAGGCGAGGATCGCCGAATCCCTGAACGCGGTTCGCGGGCCGAGCCAGTAAGCGCCATCCTTGTACTGGTCGAGGTTGCCATCCATGACGATGAACCCCGTACCGATCATGTAGTTCTGGCGGCCGGCGGTGAGCTTCCACTCGCCGGCGCGAAAACCGCCATAGAGTTCTTCGGCGGCGGCCTTGCCATCGGAACTGCGGCTGAAGCCACCCGCGTCACCATCGCCAAAGGTGCTCGCCGCCACCAGGGAACCGCCCGCGAGCAGGCTGAAATCCGGTTGCAGCGCGTACTCGAGTTTGACCCCCGGTTTTACGTAAACCTCTTGCCAGTTGATCCGGGCGCCGCCGTTTTTACCGTTGCGCGCATCGACCCGGCCGCTGCCGAAGTTGACCCCACGGGTAAACAACGTTGCCCCGCCTGCGGTGAGATTGACTTCGCCCTTGAGATCGCCGTCCTCAAAGGTGTAGCCCGCGAATGCGACGTGGGTGGTCAAGGGTAAGCCGACCGCCAACAGCGCTCGAGAGAAACGCTTGCTGAATACCATAAGAAGCTCCTGTGGAATTATTGTTGTTACAGGGCAGTCAATGGCGACGCAGGGCGCCGCCAACACCTGGGCAAGCCAGGTGAATAGAACGCAAAACTCTTATTGTTTGGCGTGGGTCAGTGGCTCAGGTGGGCGGCGATCGCGCGCAGCATGCGCACGCTGTCAGTATCAAATGGGCTGACCGCATCGGTAAGCGAAGACTGCTTGACGATCACTACGCCGGACGGCTTGTCGATGAACAGGTACTGGCCGTGAATACCCCCGGCCATCAGGGCCTGGCTGTGGTCGTTGAACACGTACCACTGGCTTAGATAGGACGCACCGGACGTCCAGCGGGAGAACTCAGCATTTTGCGCGTAGATCGCTGGATCCGCGCCGGCGGTGATACGGGCCACAGTCTCGGGCGACAGCAGCTCAACGCCGTCGTGGCAACCGTTGTTGGCCAGCAGGCGACCGAAACGCGCCATGTCTCTCAAGGTGGCGCTGAAGCCCGCCCCGGCCACGTTACGGCCCCAGGGATCGGCCAGGAAATAGCCGTCGCGGTCGCACCCCAGGTGCCCCCAGACCTCCTCCAGCATCTGACTGCACGCCTTGCCCGAGGCACGCTCCATGACCCAGGCCAAGGCTTCGGTGGTGGCCGTCACATAATGGAAAAAGCCCCCGTGGCTGCCGCGTTTCTTGAGGGATGGCAAGTACTGGTACAACGATTCGAACTGCGCGTACTGCGCCGGTGCCGGTTGAAAGCCGCAGGCATAGCCGTACTGCGAGCTTTGTGAATTGGGGTCGTCATACACTTCGCTGTAGTCGATGCCCACCGCCATGTCGAACAATTGGCGTACCGTCGCATCGCCAAATGCGCTGCCCGCCAGTTCAGGCACGTAGTAAGCGGCCGGCCGCTCGGGCTTGAGCACGCCGCGCGTCACCAACTGTTCACCCAAGGTACCGATCAGCGACTTGGTGACCGAGAACATGATGTGCCGGTCACAGGCGCGCTGACCGTTGAAGTAGCGCTCGTACAACACCGTGTCACCCTGCATCACCAAAAAGGCGTCCGTCTGGCTGGCGACAAGGTGCTCGATCACACGGATGCCCAGCCCACTCTCACTGTCGAAACACAGCTGATCCAGCGCGCGCGGGGCCTCCTGAAGCTGACCGACAGGCCCTGGCCCCGCCGACACATCAATGCTGGGGCGCAGTCGCGCCAGATGACGGAACCCCCACTGATTGAAGGGCGTGCGCATCCAGTTGTTCCACGTTACCCGGTGTTCCGGCGCGGCGGGAAACCCCTGCATCAGCAGCGGCGCCACGCGAGTGGCCAATGAAGACTCATTGGCCTCGACATAAGAAGTCGCGAGGGAGAATTGGGCTTTATGACTCATCGGGGTAACCCTGAAGATGACTCTGCATGAAGCAGATGCAGAGAAATAATTACCCCATATAATATTTTAGTCAATAAAACTTTTTACCATGAAAATATATCCCCTTGCACGCAGTGCCCGGGGCAACTGCAGCCTGTGTGGTCACACATTACCTTTGCGTGGATTGTTACCGTCGATCAAAGGTAAGCGTCCGGCAAAGCCACGGTAAGCACCTAGCCAGGACACCTCCCTGGTGCGTCAGGGGCGGTGCCCCTTACGGTTTGTTAAATTATTCGAGGTGGTAATTCAACCAAATATGGTGCGTTCCATCGGTGTCAATTGTGATCCCTCCTGACCCTGATATCCCTTTCAAACCGTCCGTACCACTGCCTCCAACTATGCAGAAAAACTCATCTGCACGATCAATTCCGGTAGTGGAGGCGGAATGAATGAAGTTAAAGGAACCCTCTACCCCATTCACCGTACCCTTGAAGCTCTCCATCGCGATGTAGCTGCCCCTTCTTGACGCTTGGTCGAACGCCGCAGTAAAGGCTGTTGAAGAAATACCATCGATAGCTCCTGTATAGGACTTTTCCATGGAGCTGATCGACACTGGTAAGCCTGTTGTAATTTCGGGCGTGAGAGTCAGGTCAGTTGGTTTGAAATTCTTGGAGGAAAAAGTGGCTCGCGCTTCCATTCGGATCAATCCTGTTCCATATGAGTTGAGCGGTCATTCTAATGCAAGAGCACCCTCACGTTGAGAACGTCAGGCCGAGATCCAATGCTGTGGCAGCAGTTGGTCGATCTCACTTGCTCGCTGCGTCGGCAGGCGCGTCAGCACATCTTTCAGATACGCATAAGGATCATGCCCATTCATGCGGGCGGACTGAATCCAGCTCATGATCGCAGCTGCCCGCTTACCACTGCGTAGCGACCCCGCGAACAACCAGTTCGAGCGTCCAAGTGCCCACGGCCTTATCTGATTTTCGACCGCGTTATTATCTATGGGCACAGCCCCGTCCTCGATATATCGAGTCAGTGCCGTCCAGCGTTTGAGGCTGTAATCCAGAGCTTTCGCGATAGCCGACCCTTCGGGCACAAGATCACGCTGGGCCAACATCCAGGTATGCAGTGCGTCGATAATGGGGGCCGCTTTTTCCTGGCGTATTCGCCAGCGATTTTCGTCGGTCATTTCCCGCGCTTGCCGTTCAATTTCGCACAACCCGCCAATTGAGTGCAGCGCCTGCTCAGCCAGTTGGCTTTTATTCGTCGCGTGCAAATCGAAAAACTTGCGGCGGGCGTGGGCCTGGCAGCCGATTTCCGTGATGCCTTGTTGGAAGCTGGCTTTGTAGCCGGCAAAATCATCGCAAACCAGCTTGCCATTCCACTGGCCAAGAAAGCTGCGTGCATGTTCGCCCGCACGGCTTGGGCTGAAGTCGTACACCACTGCCTGGAGCGCCGAAAAAGGCGTAGTGCAGTCGGCCCAGACATAAGCGCGATGGATTTTCTTCTCGCCCGGCGTGAGCATCTGCACCAGCGTTTCGTCAGCGTG
Source organism: Pseudomonas sp. OE 28.3 (assembly GCF_014268205.2). NCBI lineage: Bacteria > Pseudomonadati > Pseudomonadota > Gammaproteobacteria > Pseudomonadales > Pseudomonadaceae > Pseudomonas > Pseudomonas sp. OE 28.3. Next base: position 2,532,519 of record NZ_CP077082.1, on the reverse strand, counting down.
GATCACGCCTTGAGCAAGCACTGTTTCGCGCAGTGCGTCGACCAAGGGTTGGAACTGCACGCCAGTTTGGCCGACCCACTGCGCCAGTGTCGAGCGGGCGATCGCCAGGCCGGCGCAGCCGGCGGATTCAACGCCTTCAGCCCGGCTTCGATGGCCGCGATGTCGGTGTCGAGCAGGTCGTCGAGCAGGCAGCCTTGGGCAGGGCTCAATTGCTCACTGCGCTTGGCAAACTTATTACGTTTGAACCAGGCGATTTCGTGGGTGAGCTGCTCGATGATGGTTTGGTAGCGGTCGTTCTTCTTGCCCATCCGGTCGACCTGCTGCCCGAGAGAATCAACCTGGGACAGCAACTGCGCCGCGAGCCTTGGGCGCTCATTGGGACAGCCTGGACTGCATTGTGCACTCTGTCGGCTTCGCCCCCAGTGACCAACTTGAGGGCGACTTCACCGAATCGACCACCCGTGAAGGTTTTCGGATTGCCCACGATATCAGCGCTTATAGCTTCGTCGCGCTGGCCAAGGCAGGGCGTAAAATGATGGCAGGCCGTAATGGCAGCCTTTTGACACTTTCCTACCTGGGCACGGAACGCACCATGCCTAACTATAACGTCATGGGCATGGCAAAAGCCTCTCTCGAAGCCAGTGTACGTTATCTTGCCGGCTCACTAGGCCCGCAAGATGCTCGCGGCTAACGAGGCGCAGACTCCACTGCGCCGCAACGTTACTATCGAAGAAGTTGGCAACGCTGGCGCATTCTTGTGTTCGGAGCTGGCGTCCGGAATTAGCGGCGAAATACTGTATGTCGATGGCGGCTTCAATACCACAGCGATGGGCAACATTGAAGATTGAGGCTTCATAGGTTGCGCAAGCTTGTTATTAAGACTCAATACTTCTGCACTTTTGGATCAGGGGCGGCCAATAGGCCGCCACCTGGAGACTCATGAAGCATTCATTTGCTGAAATAACTTAACCGTATAGGCAAGAAATCCAACTTACCCCGGTTACCGGGGGACGTAAATGCGTTATGTTACGGCCCCCCCATCTTAATGATTAATCCCATGCAACTCACACGGCTCGATATTAATCCAATGTAAGGCAAAGAGGTGTCTACGAAACCCGGGGCGATTCAGTCAGGGCTTCGCCAAATACCACTGCGCGAGGCAATATCATCGTCATTTCCTCATTTTCTTGTCGTAGGGACAACTGCTGGCTGATCAGCTTCGACCGGTAATCACTTACTCAATGCGCTTTGGTGAAAGGCAGGGATTGATGAGCACCGTTTCGATTGAATAACGTCATTGCCTGTTCCGCGACGATATTCGCTCGGTGTCTGTTCCATTTCGATGCGAAAGTGTCTGTTGAAGTTAGAGAGGTCTTCATAGCCAACTTCAAAGCAGATGTCTGCAGCCGACATCTCTGTTTGCGACAACAGCCGACAGGTGCGCTGAAGGCGGTTGGCCGGACGCGTTCAAATATTAAAACCAGGTTTCCATCTGTATGCCGTATTGCCATACGCCTCCAGCGTGGAAGTCCGTCATGCCAAAGGAGTCTGTGGTACTGAATCTGTCCAGATCCGAAGACCAGTTCATGAAGCTTGCGAACACTCGCAATTCGGGGCGTGTGAGAAGATCTCCAACGTCAAGTTTGAATGTCGGGGCGACAGTGAATTTCCAGAAGTTACCGTCGACCGCATTACGTTGTAGATAGCCCTTGGGGTCGAGCTTCATGGTTTGCCAACTCATTTCGTAGGCCATCTCGAAGTTGCTGTTGATTTGGTTAGCCAATCGCACGTTGAGGGTTAGCCAGCGGTAGTCGTCACCCTTGACGTATCTGTCCTTGCTCTGTTCGGCCAGCAAACTGGGCCCGATGCGCCAGTCAGGCGCAATAGGCGTCTCACCGTAAAGTGCAAGACGCAGAGCGCGGGCGTCGTCAATCAGTTCACCGTCCGAGCCAACGTTCTTGACCTCGGCCCCCAGGCCTTGCCCATAGAGCAGCGCGGTTTTGAAGAAGCCTTCTCTGCCGAAAAAGTTTTTCTGGTGATTGGCCAACATGGTGTGCAAGCCGGAATTCGCAGGCGTCAAACCTGCCTTATTGGTGCGGGTACCGAAATCGTTTTTCTTTGCGCCGATGGCGTTGTACATCCACTGCCATTGACCCTCCTCGAAGAACTGGTTGGAGGTCAGGATGTAGCTTTCCACATTGGCATTAATACCGCCCTGACTGAAATCCCCGTAGCTACGCCCAATCAAGGAGTAATTGGAGCGCCAATTCTTGTTCATCTGCACATCGTAAATGCCACCGCCGGTGCCGGCCAGGTAGACAACGTCAGAGTCCAACCAGTGGATATCGAAATTATCTCTATCAAATCGCTTGCCTGCCCACAGCGTGGCGTTCTCGAACACTGAATTCCCTTTGAACGCCGCCACATGGTCGAGCGCGGTGAACACCTGGCGTACGTTCAGTTTGCTCTCGTCGGCCGTCCAGTCATTGGAGCTTTCCACCCCGTCGGCGATGGAGACCGTGAATTTGGAACGGGTACCGTTTTGCGCATAGATTTCTTTCGACAGGTCTATACGCATGTAGGTGTCGTCCTCGTTACCGAGTCGCCCGACTGCGCCACCGACCGAGCCGGCCGGCGTTGTATAAGGGCCACCACGGCCACCACCAAGCCCTTCGTCGACCAGCAATCCAGAGCGGGCATAGCCGTGGAAGCTGAACCCATCCGTGAGGTGTCCGGTATTGCCCTCTTTCTCCAGGCTTTGCTGACGGGCTTCGAGTTTCGCCACCCGGGTGTCCAAAGCAGGCTCCGCAATGACTTTCGCTGTAGACGCGGCGGGCTGCAAGGGAGGTGTGGCGAGTTTGATCTGCTGCAGTTCCCTGGCAAGTGCTTGGGTCTGCTGTTCAGCCGCGGCTGCACGCTGTTCTGCTGCGCTGGCACGGGCTTCAAACGCGGCCATGCGCTCTTCCAGAGTCATGGCCTGAGAGGTTGCCGCCGATGTGCCGAGCACACCTGCAAGTAGCCAGTTTGATCCTTTCCGCATGGTGGATTTCCTATTTTTTTATTGTTTGCTCCCGCAACCGGGCTTTTTTGCGTGAGTTGCGAGTTGTTCCAATTGGCGAAAAAAGGATGTCTTATCGCAAATACACTGATACATTTGGCCGTGTTAACGTTAACTTCTCCAAAAACAAAAATAAAGGGCGATCAATGAAACATCTGAAATCTCTTCTTCCTGCCGCACTGTTCACCCTCTGTGTCGGACTTCCATCCGTCTCGAACGCAGCCGATTTGACGATCTCGTGCGGCGCGGTGGGTGCGGAGCTGCAACTCTGCAAAGAGGCAGTCGAGGCATGGTCCAAACAGACCGGCCACAACGTCCAAGTGGTTTCCACGCCTAACTCGGCGACCGAGAGGTTGTCGTTCTACCAACAAATTCTCAGCGCGCAGTCCACTGACATCGACATCATTCAAATCGATATGGTGTGGCCCGGGATGCTGGCCAAACATCTGTTGGATTTGCGCGACGTGCTGCCCGCCGATGCGACGCAAGGCTACTTCCAGGCACAGGTGGATAACGCGACTGTGAATGGACGGCTAGTAACGATGCCGTGGTTCACCGACTCGGGCCTGCTGTATTACCGCAAGGACTTGCTCGAGAAGTACAACAAGCAGGTTCCCCAGACCTGGGAGGAAATGACCACTACCGCCAGGGAGGTTCAACAGGCTGAACGCAACGCCGGGAACGCCAATGCGTGGGGTTATATCTTCCAGGGACGCGCTTACGAGGGGCTGACGTGTAATGCGCTGGAGTGGATCAGCAGCCAACCGGAAGGCGGGCTGGTCAATCCACGCGGAGAGATCGTGGTCAACAGTCAGGCCTCAAGAACTGCTTTGGCCCTGGCGAAAAGCTGGGTAGGCGACATCTCCCCACGCGGCGTACTCAACTACACCGAGGAAGAAGGACGTGGCGTATTCCAGTCGGGAAATGCGTTGTTCATGCGTAACTGGCCTTATGTCTGGGCCCTGGTGCAAAGCCAGGACAGTGTCGTCAAGGACAAGGTTGGGGTTGCTCCCCTGCCCCGAGGCGGCATGACCGGTAGCCATGCGTCCACGCTCGGCGGCTGGGGCCTGGCGGTATCCCGTTACAGCGCTCATCCCAAACTCGCGGCAGAGTTGGTGAGCTACCTCACCAGTGCTCAAGAGCAAAAACACCGTGCCCTGATCGGCGCCTATAACCCGGTTATCGAGTCGCTGTATCAGGACCCCGAATTGCTCGCGTCAATGCCTTATTACAGTCAGCTCCACCGCATTCTCAGCGACGGGGTCATGCGCCCCGCCTCAATCACCGCCGAGCGTTACCCACGGGTCTCCAATGCGTTCTTCGATCGAGTGCATGGCGTGCTGGCAGGCGAGTTGCCTGTCGATCAGGCACTGGCCGAACTGGAAAGCGAACTCACGCGCATCAAACGCAAGAACTGGTAAGCCACAAGGAAGAAAATCACCATGCCTGCCTCTATTACCCATGCCTGCCCTGATGAGCGCCTGCTCATCAGGGAAACCCCCATAGAGCGTCGCCGAATACGCGCTGCCTGGCTGTTTCTGACACCGATGTTGCTGTGTCTGGCCCTGGTGGCCGCCTGGCCGCTGCTACGGACATTCTGGTTCAGCCTGACCGACGCCGACCTGGCGGACACCGGTGGCGGATCCTTCGTGGGCTTGAGCAATTATCTGTCCCGCGACGGCGCCAACTGGTCGGGCATCCTGGTTGATCCACAATGGTGGAACGCCGTGCGCAACACGTTGCATTTCACCGTGGTGTCGGTGGGACTGGAAGTCGTCCTGGGGCTGCTGGTGGCGTTGCTGCTGAACACCAAGTTCACCGGCCGCTCCCTGGTGCGTGCGCTGATTCTGATTCCGTGGGCAATTCCTACCATTGTCTCGGCGAAGATCTGGTCATGGATGCTCAACGACCAGTTCGGCATCATCAATCACATGATGCTGAGCGTCGGCCTGATTGATGCTCCCCTGGCCTGGACAGCAGATGCGGATCTGTCGATGTGGGCGGTCATCATCGTCGACGTCTGGAAGACGGTGCCTTTTGTCACGCTACTGATGCTGGCTGCCTTGCAGATGTTGCCGAGCGATTGTTACGAAGCCGCCAAGGTCGATGGTATTCATCCGCTGAAAGTGTTCTGGCGCGTTACGCTTCCACTGTTGATGCCAGCCTTGTTGGTGGCCGCGATCTTCCGCATCCTCGATTCCCTGCGGGTATTCGACGTCATCTATGTGCTGACCTCAAACTCTTCCAGCACCATGAGCATGTCGGTCTATGCCCGCCAACACTTGGTGGAGTTCCAGGATGTTGGCTATGGCAGCGCGGCCTCGACTCTGCTGTTTCTGGTCGTTGCGGTAATCGCCATGCTTTACCTCTACCTCGGACGCCGTCAAATGGAGGTTCGAGCATGAGCCTGCGCTTACTCAAAAAAGCGCTGTTGCGCTTCGGGTTCTGGTGCCTGATCGGGGTTTTGTTGCTGTATGCGGTCTTCCCTTTCTATTACGCCATCGTGACGTCACTAAAGCCGTCCAGCGCTTTGTTCGAGGTCAGTTACTGGGTCGACAATCCCGACTTTTCCAACTATGCGACGGTACTCCACCAAGCCTCATTCCTGCGGGCTATCGGTAACTCGCTGACGGTCGCGCTTTGCGTGGTGACGCTGGCGCTGTTCCTCAGTGTGACTGCCGCCTATGCCTTGGGAAGAGTGAAATTCCGTGGGCGTGGCACGGTATTGATGATGGTGCTGGGCGTGTCGATGTTTCCCCAGGTCGCGGTACTGTCGGGGCTGTTCGAAGTGATCCGCGCTCTGGGCCTGTACAACACGTCTTGGGCGTTGATCCTGAGCTACACCATTTTCACCCTGCCCTTCACCGTCTGGGTGCTGACCACGTTCATGGGTCAACTCCCACATGAACTGGAAGAAGCGGCAATCATGGATGGCGCTTCGCCCTGGGTCACGCTTACCCGGGTGCTGTTGCCACTGCTATGGCCCGCACTGGTCACCACCGGTTTGTTGGCCTTTATCGCCGCGTGGAACGAGTTCCTGTTCGCCTTGACCTTCACCCTTACAGACTCACAACGCACGGTGCCTGTTGCCATCGCCTTGATTTCCGGCGGGAGCCCCCATGAGCTGCCTTGGGGGCTGTTGATGGCCGCATCGGTACTGGTCACCGTCCCACTGGTGGTCCTGGTGCTGATCTTCCAGCGTCGAATCGTTTCCGGCCTCACTGCCGGCGCGCTAAAGGGTTGATGCCCAACAACTACAAGGAACAGCATCGTGATCAAATTGAAGCTAGATAATGTGAACAAACAATTGGGCGGCGCACGGATTCTTCGCGACGTCAGCCTGGAGATTGCTGCGGGTGAATTCGTGGTCTTCGTTGGCCCTTCGGGTTGCGGAAAGTCGACCCTGCTGCGACTGATCGCCGGGCTGGATTCCATCTGCGGCGGCGACTTGTTGATCGACGGGCGAAGGGTCAACGACCTGGAACCGCGCGAGCGTGGCGTCGGCATGGTGTTTCAGTCTTATGCGCTGTACCCGCATATGAGCGTCTACGACAACATCAGCTTTGGTCTCAAACTGGCCAAGACTGAAAAGACCAGTCTGCGCGAGCGCGTGCTGAAAACTGCGCAAATCCTGCAGTTGGACAAACTGCTGCAACGCAAGCCAAAGGAACTGTCTGGCGGGCAGCGTCAGCGTGTGGCGATGGGTAGGGCCATGGCGCGCGAACCGGACATTTTGTTGTTCGATGAGCCGCTCTCCAATCTGGATGCATCCTTGCGGGTGCAGATGCGCAACGAAATCGCCCGGCTGCATGATCGACTTGGCTCGACAATGGTCTACGTCACCCACGATCAGGTGGAGGCGATGACCCTGGCGGATAAAATTGTTGTGCTCAACGGCGGTCGCGTAGAGCAGGTCGGCTCACCGCGTGAACTCTATGAGCGTCCAGCAAGCCGCTTTGTCGCCGGTTTCCTCGGCTCGCCCAAAATGAATTTTCTGGCGGCACGCCTGCAGGCCCCGGGAGCCACCAGCCTGGTCGACGCCCCCGTGTTGGGCATGACCACCCTGCCCTTCGAGAGCGCCGACCTGGCGGCGGGTACGCTGCTGACCCTGGGGGTTCGCCCCGAGCACATTTCGCTCAAAGCGGCAGAGGCAGACGCCGGAATCGTCGTGACCGGGGTCGAATACCTTGGCAGCGAAACGTATGTGCACCTCGAAACAGGTCAGGACGAGCCACTGATCTGTCGTTGTGAGGTCAGCGCCGGCTGGCAGGCTGGCGATCGGGTCGAGCTGCAGCTGGACATCGGCAACCTGCACCTGTTCGGCGAGGACGGCACTGCCTTGAAGCGCCCCCCCCACACTGTTGAAAACCCGCGCAGTGATGTCTCCCTGCACGCAGTCCGAGTACAGGCCCTATGACCATGCCGTCAAATAACATCAGCGATCCAATGTCTTCCTGCCTCGACCTTGCGCAGCGTGCACTGACTGATGGCCTGTCTCGCGTCATCCAGGATTATCGACCCGATTATCATATCGCCCCCCCGGCAGGCTGGATGAACGACCCTAACGGGGTCGTGTACTTTCGTGGCGAATACCACGTGTTCTATCAACATTACCCCTTCGAAGCCAAATGGGGCCCTATGTATTGGGGGCACGCCAAGAGTACCGACCTGGTTCATTGGCAGCACCTGCCCATCGCGCTGGCACCTGGCGAAGACTTCGACCGTGACGGTTGTTTTTCCGGTAGTGCCGTGGTGTGTGGAGAGACCTTGGCCCTGATCTACACCGGCCACACCTGGCTGGGAGAAGTGGGGGATGAACGCTTGATCCGTCAAGTTCAGTGCCTGGCCACCAGCACTGACGGCATCCAGTTCGTCAAGCATGGCGCCGTCATCGAGACCCCACCGCAAGACACCATCATGCACTTTCGTGACCCCAAGGTATGGAAGGAAAATGGCTGCTGGTACCTCATTGTCGGCGCACGCCTGGGCGATACGCCGCTGCTGCCGTTGTACCGTTCCACCGATTTGCACGCCTGGGAGTTTCTCGACTATGTGGCAAGCGGCAGCGAGGGTGATGGCTATATGTGGGAATGCCCGGACCTGTTTCGGCTGAACGGACACGATGTACTGCTGTACTCCCCTCAAGGAATGCAGTCCGAAGGTTACGAACGGCTCAACAAGTACCAGACGGGTTACCGAGTGGGCCGACTCGACAACGAGTGGCACTTCACTGGCGGGCCTTTTATCGAGCTCGATAATGGCCACGACTTCTATGCCGCACAAACGCTATTGGCCCCCGATGGTCGTCGCCTCGTGTGGGCGTGGCTCGACATGTGGGAAAGCCCGATGCCAAGCCAGGCCCATCATTGGTGCGGCATGCTCGGTTTGCCACGCGAGCTTGAACTCAGCGCAGATCGCCTTTGCATGTTTCCGGCACGGGAGCTCACCGCTCTGCGCCAGGCAGCGTTGCCGAGTACGCCCTGGTGGGATGAGCCGGGAACCCGGGACGTGCCGCACGTGAATGGCGATAGGCTGGAAATCCATGTGCACCTGGATGTGCTCGACTGCACCGATGGGCACTTGGGGATCGCCTTGCGCTGTAGCGACGATGGCCATGAACAGACCCTGCTCTACTACGACGCGGTGTTGCAGCGCCTGGTACTTGACCGCAGCCACTCAGGCGCACAAGTCACCGGTCAGCGCAGCGTGGCGATAGACCCGACACAAGGCTTGCTGGCACTGCGTGTGTTCCTCGATCGCTCGTCCATTGAGGTGTTCGACGAAAACGGGCGTTTCAGCCTCAGCAGTCGCCTATACCCACAGCCCGGTAGTTTGGGTGTGAAGCTTGTTGCAAGCGGGAGTGGCGGACGTGTCTCGATTTCCAGGGCATGGTCTCTCGCCTCGGGATGGTTATGAGCAGCGTCATTGGAGTCGCGAGAAGCGCAAACCATGTGTCATGTGTCATGATTCGTCGTCAATCTGACCGGTTTCTCTTCGCATGACTTCAGTGAAAGACGTTGCACGGCTGGCCGGCGTGTCCCTGATGACGGTTTCCCGAGCGCTCAGCAATCCGGAAAAACTGAGCCCCGAAACCTATCAACGGGTGCGTCGTGCCATTGACGAACTGCAATTCGTACCGAGCATGTCGGCGCGAAAGATTCGCGGCGACAACCTCCAGAGTCGAACCATCGGTGTGTTCGCACTGGACACCGCTACAACACCGTTCGCCGTCGAGTTGCTGCTGTCCATCGAACAGACCGCGCAGCAAGCTGGCTGGAATGTCTTTATCCTCAATCTGCTAAGCAACCCGCCCAGCGACCAGAATATCGACCTGATGCTATCGCACCGTCCCGACGGGCTGATCTTCAGTGCCATGGGGTTACGCCAGGTGTGCATTCCTGAGCGCTTGAAGAGCAAACCCCTGGTACTCGCCAATTGCCTGGCCGATGACAGTCACCTGGTCAGTTATGTGCCAGACGACGAAATGGGACAGTATCGGGCGGTACACCACGCCCTGAGCCAGGGCTATAGGCGCCCTCTGTGTATCAATTTGCCCAAAAAGAGCCTGGCCTGGCACCTGCGACAAAAAGGCATGCAGCGCGCCTGTCAGGCATTCGGCCTGGCGCCTGACGCACTCCTGCAATACGACCTTTCTGATCATGACGCCTATGGTGAAACCGCAGCCATCCTCGACAGGCACATCATGGACGGTCGTCCCCAATTCGACATTCTGATCTGTGGCAACGACCGCATTGCCTTTTGTGCCTATCAGTTGTTGTTGGGCCGTGGCCTGAAAATTCCAGACGATGTCGCAGTACTCGGCTACGACAACATGATCGGTATCGCTGAACTGTTCATCCCACCGCTGACAACGGTACAACTGCCGTACTACGAGATCGGGCGCAGGGCCGCCCGGCACCTGATCGAAGCCCTCGACGTATCCGGAGCCCAGCCAGTTGATTGCCCATTGGTTGCCAGGACATCGCTATAAAGGATTTAGTTAATTCGGCGAAAGCCGCCCTCAGTTATCCAGCTACCGGTAGCACGACAGGGGCAGGCATTGCTGGCTCGGCGTGGTTGTGGCCGATCAGTCAACCCAGCCATGACAACACTGCCCTGCGTCATCAGTGCCTCCGAAAGTGATTTTCGGCGCAGATAGAACGTAACAAGGTCAATTCAAGGAGAATGACAGTGAAGTGGATGGATGATTTGCTAGACACGATCGACAATGCCCGAACCGAAGTTGAATTGTTGACCCGGATCGTAAGCACTGCAAAACATCTAGGGTTTGACTATTGCGCCTATGGGATCCGAATACCTATACCCGTCACCCGCCCCAAGGTCGTGATGAGCAACAACTTTCTGCCTTCGTGGCGACAACGCTATACCCAATGCGAATACATCGCCGTGGACCCGACGGTACAACACTGCACGAAATCGACGGTACCGATTGTCTGGGACGAGCAAATGACCCAGCAAAACCCGCAGATGTGGGAGGAAGCCCGCGCCGTCGGACTAGCCCACGGTTGGGCGCAATCCTGTCTGGACGGCCGCGGCAGCGGCGGCATGCTGACACTGGCGCGCCCCAATGACCCTATTACTACCCAAGAGCTTGCCGCCAATCAAAAATACATGCGTTTTTTGGTGCAGGTCGCCCATCAGGGTTTCTTGCGCGTGCTGACACCGCACTGGCAATTACCACAGGAAAAATCGCTGTCGCGGCGCGAATGTGAAGTCCTTAAGTGGGCAGCCGACGGCAAGACCGCCCACGAGATCGGTTTGATCCTCTCGCTATCGCGGGAAACCATCAAGTTTCACCTGCGCAATGCAGGCTCGAAACTGGGCGTCCATAACTGTACCGCTACCGTAGTGCGCGCCACTTCACTGGGCTTGCTCGTCTGACACACAACTCAGTTCCGCACCTCTGATGCGTTAAGGTCGCTGAGTGATAACAATAATAATGATACTCGCACCTTGGCGGCACACCTGCCCAAAAGAGCAGTACCTAAGCATTCGATTATTCTGCCGAATAGCCCCTCGATTATTTGCCGAGGGTTCCTCATGTATATGACCACGGGTACGCGCCTTACATTACCGATAGAACTGTGGCAGGCCCTGTTGCTCTATCGCTATCGCGTATTTGTCGAGAAGCTTGGATGGCATCTGGATTGTGCGATCGGTGAGGAACTGGATCAATTCGACCGCGACGACACGGTATACGTGATCGCCCATCAAGGCCCGCGCATCGTCGGCGTAGCGCGGCTGCTGCCCACGCACAAGCCCTATCTGCTGGGAGAGGTGTTCCCCCAGGTGATTGGCGGCCAGGCACTCCCTCATTCCGCAGACATCTGGGAAATCTCCCGTTTTGCCGCCGTCGACCTGCAACAACAGACCTTCACTGGCCATTCACTGTCATCGCCGAACGCCGTGGCGCTACTGCACGAAGTGCTCAAGGTCGCGGCTCGCCACGAGGTTCGCCAATTGATCACGGTCTCTCCGCCGGGGATTGCCCGATTGTTGCGCAAAGCGGGCTTCGACGCGCATTGCGAGGGCAAGCTGACCGTAATCGACGGGCATAAGATCATGGCCAACTGGATCAGGGTACCGCCCAGCCTTGTTGATCGAGCAGTGGCCTGAAGCACCACGAAAGGCCTGCCGCTGCCGGCAAGTTGGCCAAGCCGACTCCCCAAAAGGTTAGGTTACAACCTCAGGCACCTACTCTTAAATAGTGCTGCATCGGCATTCCAACCGACTCTATAAAGGACACGCGCCCTACATGAAAAACGTCATTGTCATTTCTGGCCATCCTGATCTCTCGGTTTCCCGCGTCAATACCGCGATCATGAGCAAGATCAGCCATCGTGGCGTCAAGGTCCATAGCCTGGCCAGCGCGGTCACGCCCACCGGGTTCGATATTCATGCAGAGCAAGCGTTGCTCGATGCCCATGACCGCATCGTGTTGTTGTTTCCGTTGTATTGGTATTCCTGCCCGGCAATCATGAAACAGTGGATCGATGAAGTGTTCACCCCCGGCTATGCCTACGCACGCGGCGGCGACAAGCTCAAGAACAAGGAGTTCATGATCATCACCACGGTGGGTGCACCATCCACAGGCTACCGCGCTGGCGGGTTCAACCGTTACACACTGGATGAATTGCTCAGGCCTTTGCAGCAGACGGTGGCGTATGTCAAAGGTATCTACCTGCCTGTTGTCGGGATTTACGAATCGGTATTCATCGATGACGAATCAATCGACGTCACCGCTCGGAATGTCGCCGAACAGGTCATTGAGGACCAGGCATCCGCCGACCAGCTCTACGAAAACATGCTGTTGCAGGCCGAGCAGGCGCAAATCGCCCTGCTGCAATAAGGCGTCATCAAGGATGAAGACGCCAAATGACCAGATCCCACCGTGCGCCAGCCTGGTGGCCGCGCACCATGAGCTGAATTTTCTGCATTCGGCCAGCGCGATCATCGACACCGAATCCACGGTATTCGAACTGTACTGCCAAATGACGGCCGCGACGCCCGCCTGGCTCAAAGGCGCGTTCAGGCTGCGCGACAGCATCTCCCAGCACTTTCACGTCGAGAGGATCGGCGGGTTCTCGGGCGTCACACCACAGTGCGTCCCGACGGTCGGCGAAAAGCTCGATTTCTTCACCATCGAGGCCATCAGCGCACAGAAGCTGGTACTGACCTCACGCGATACCCATCTGGCGGTCATGGTCTCGATCGATGCAACACTCGCGCAACCGCGTTGCCTGCATATCACCACCTCCGTCAAGACCTTCAACACGTTCGGCCGCCTGTACATGCTGCCGGTGGCGCCGGTGCATGGGCTCATCATCAAGCTTTTACTGTCCCACCTCCCCCTACATTCCCCAACTCGCTCACTTGGAGATCGCAACTCATGAACAGCGCAGACTCGATTGACCCTCATCTGTTGCACAAAGACACATCCAAGGATGTCCTGATCGCTCGACCAAGGCTGCTTCTGCCCAGTTTTCTCAGCACTCCGATCGGTGCCGAAATACTGGCTGGCAACGCGCAGGATCAGGCCCTGTTCAAGGCCCTGTACCGTGCGCATGATGGCCAGTATGTGCTGCGCTATCTGCCCTTGACCATCAGCGCGCAGCAGGCGAGCACACTCTCCACCTTCGAGATCCGCCTGACTGACTTCTATACCGAGTGCGGCGACCACTTCATCCTCACGGCTGAATTCATCCCCCAGCAGGCCCAACGCTACCTGGCCCAGCATTTTCAGGGCGGTGATGCCGAAATACCGGCCGACCAGGTATTACGCATGATCGAATGCCTTGAAGCGCTCGCGCAGTGGGATAAGGCCAGGCAGGGGTCTTATCTGTTGATCAACGACACCAAGAATTACTACTTCTACAACAAGCAGCACGAACATGTACCAGGCCTGATGTTGATCGAAGTGGCCAGGCAAGCCATGTACCACTACGTCTACAACTACTTGGGACACCAACGCGGCGCAGTTTCCATTTCTATCGAAGACTTGCGCATTTCCTTCAATGCCTACACCGAATCGGCCTATGAAGTCGAAGTCGTGGTGCAGCAGGCCCAGGGCCTCAAGCGATCACAACCCAAGTCCATCGACAAGTGCGCGAACTTCTATCAGAACGGTCGGCTGGTGTCGCGTCTTTGGCTACAAGGCGCAGTGATCAAGTTACCGCTGTTCAAACGCATGCGCTCGTTGAACTACCCTCAGGATCATTGGTTTGCCCCTTCTGATCGCTTGCCCAAGAACATCCTCGTGCATCACGCCGATAGCGTGTTGCAAGCCAGGCTGAGCCTGCTCTCGGTACTGGGAGTGCTGGTGACTCATCAAGCCGGGGCCATCGATTGGAGCACGGTCAGTACCGTATCGCTCTACATCGAAGGGGGTGGTTTCCTCAGTCTGCCAGTTGCTTCGAGCTGCTCCACCAGCGAGTCCGACCAGCGAGTGCTGGTGTTCGGCAAGCTGTCCAAGAACCAGGCCAGCGAACTGCGTGAAACGATCAAGTGCCACTGCTTCTTTGCCGGGCAGATGCAATGGGCCGCTGCCGCTGCCCCTTCACCTGCCTCTCTCGCCCACGAGCAAATCGTGGCATGAGGATCGTGCGCCCATGAGCTATGAGATATCACAACGCCCACTGGTGATCGGCCAGAGCGTTTCGCTGAAAAACCGCTTGTATTTCGCCCCGATGGGCATCGACCTGGCCACCTCGGACGGTTCGCTGTCCGAGGAAATGCTCACCTTCTATAAACATGTGATCGACGGTGGCTGCGCCATGGTGGTGCTGGGCAACTCCTCCATAGCGCCCTCCACGCGCCTGCATGCGCGTGGCCTGTGCCTGCACAGCGATGCCAACCTGGAAAAGCTCGTGCCGCTGGTGGAGTACGGTCGCCAGCGGGACTGCCCAGTGGTGGTGCAACTTCAGCATTACGGAGCCCAAGGCGGCACGCAGATCAGCGGCCAACCGCTGCTTTGCCCGAGCCGCAGTGCGTTATCCGCCAGCAGCGGCGCCGATCTATTGGTAGAGATGAGTGTCGAGGACATCGACGCTGTCTGCGATCAGTTTGCCCAAGCGGCTCTGCGTGCCAGGCAGGCCGGTGCCAGGATGGTCCAGCTTCAGGCATCCAACGGCTATCTGCTGAGCAGTTTTCTGTCGCCCTGGACCAACCATCGCCGTGACGCCTATGGCGCAAGCCCCATCAAGCGAGCGCGGTTCCTGCTGGAAGTCATCGACCGCATTCATAGGGTTACCGCTGGAGACCTGGAGGTTTCCGTGCGCCTGGGCATCGATGATTGTCTGGGCGCCAGAGGGCAGCAACCGGAACTGCTCGAGGACGTGGTGGCAGCCCTGGCGGACGCGGGGACGTCGGCAATCATGTGCTCGATCACCATCAAGGAAACCTTCCGCTACATGCTTACTGCCCATCCGACAATTCAGCGACAGTTCGTCGAAGGGGTACGCCTGATCAAGTCGTTCACCTCGCTCCCGGTCGGCTATGCCGGTTTCATTGGCTCCCTGCAGGAGGCAGAAGATCAACTGCGGCTTGGTCACTGCGACCTGATCGGCATGAGCCGGGCCCTTTTTGCCGATAACGACCTGATCAGCAAGTCGCTCGCCGGCCACGAGGATCAGGTCCAGCAATGCCGGTTTGACGGTAACTGCTTTCGGGACAAGAGCAATCCGCAACTCGATCGGGTGTATTGCTGTGTAAATGAGCATTACAAGCGTCCTGCTCACATCCATTACGGGAATCAATAACATGGAATTTAAAGACAAGAACATCGTCATTACCGGCGGTGCAAGCGGCATCGGCCTGGCGGTGGCAAAGCAACTGGCCGAAGCAGGCGCACGGCTGTTCCTGATGAGCAGGAACCAGCAAAAGGCTGACGCCGCTCTGGAGATACTGGGTGCTTCGGCGCAGTTCATCTTTTGCGATGTGGCGTCGCAAACGTCAGTAGCCGAGGCATTCGCGACGGTGGCTGGCGAGGTTGATCGGTTGCACTACGCAATCAACAACGCAGGCATTACCGCCCCCTACGCGCCGATCGCAACAATCCAACCGCAGGACTGGAACAGGGTCATCCACACCAACCTGAACGGCCCCCTTTACTGCCTGCAAAAAGAACTGGCATTGATCAGCCAGTACCCCAATGGAGCGATCGTCAACGTGTCCTCGTGCGCTGGCGTGATGCCCATGGCCAATCAGGCGGCCTATGTCGCCAGCAAGACAGCGCTCATTGCCTTGACGCAGGTCGCCGCCATGGAAAACGCCTGCGACAGCGAATCCCGCTTTGCCGTGCGCGTCAACGCCGTAGCGCCCGGGCCGACACTGGGAGGTATGAACTCTCCGGAACGGCTGGCTGCCCACCCGGAAAACACCCAGCGCAAGCTTGACGTGACGGCCATGAAGCGCTTTGCCCAGCCAGAGGAAATCGCCGATGCGATCGTGTTTTTGCTGAGCAAGAGATCCAGCTACATCACCGGCACGGTGCTCAGCGCCGATGGCGGCTATCACATCGGCAAATTCTAGGGGCAATCATGGCTAGCATATTGATCACCGGTGTAAGCACCGGTATCGGCAACGCTTTGGCGCGCTATCACCTGGCCAGGGGCGACGAAGTGCTCGCGGTGTCACGAAGCCCTGCGGCCAATATCCCGCCACAGGAGCGCTTCCACTTCCTGCGGTGCGATTTGACCGATATCGAGCGCGCGCCGGCAATCTTGCAGGCGTTGCTATCGCGCACCCCTACCCCGGTAGAGACCGTCTACCTGAATGCGGGAAGGTTCGGCAGCGCGCCCCAACTGGCCACGCAGACCTCGATGCAGGAGTTCAATAGCGTCTTGGCGCTCAACCTGGGCGCCGTGAAAATGGTCCTGGACATTATGCTGAGTGCGACGCAGCCCCCCAGTACCGTGGTCTTCTCATCATCGATTTCGGCACTGCGCCAACGTGCAGGGATGCTCTCATATTCGGTATCCAAGGCAGCGTTGAACGCCCTGGCAAAAATCTATCAATTGGAAAACCCACACAGCTTCTTTGCCGTTCTGGGGCTCTGCAACGTCCAAACAACGGTGGCACGAACCATCATGGCGGCGGATGAGCGTTTCAGCGACCTTGTCGCGCTGCGACAACGAGCGGCAACTCCCGGCTACATCGTCGACGCCGAGTCCCGCGCTGGGCATATCGCCTACGTCTTGGCCGAGCGCCATCGTAATGGACTGAAATCGGGAGAGTTCCAAGAAATTCGTGACTTGTTGAACCAGCCACTCCAGGAGGAGACTCGCAATGACCCAATCCACACATGAGAAAATCGTACGCGTCGGCGCTGCATACGACGTTCTTGCAATGGCTCCATTCGCCTTGCCGGTGGTGTCCATCTGGGCCTATTCACTGATCCAATGGCTCGATCATCAACTGGGCTTCGACAGCCCCTTCTCGACGCTCGACCCCACGGCCATGTTCCTGCTCAACATCGGTGCGTGGGCATATCTCGTGTGGGGCTTTGTGCGTTGGCGAGCCCCCACACGCGAACACGCCCGTCTTAGCGCCTTGCTACGCGTGATCGTAGTGGTATTGCAGGTAGTGGCCGTCAGCGGTGGCGCTTCGCCGTTCTTGCTGGTGCTGGGTGCCGTTCAACTGGTGCTGGCGGTACTGGAGTTTTCCCACGGATTGTTCGAGCGCAACGTCGCCAAACCCACCCAACAAGGGGCCCGCTCTTCCTGATCCTGCCGGGCCCCCATTGTGGGCCCTGTTTCACTTAACCACCGGCGCATGCTCGGCCATCAATTCTATTACCCAGTCGATAAATACCCGCACCTTGGCGCTGACGTGGCGATTCGGCGGGAATGCCAGATACATCGGCATTGGCGCCATGTGCCAGTCCTCAAACAGCGGCAGCAGCTCGCCGCTGACCAGGTGCGGTTTGGCCATGTACTGCGGTAGCCAAAGCATGCCCAGGCCAGCCAGGCCGGCGGCGAGGTACGCATTACCGTCGTCGACCGTCAGTTGCGGGCGACCCTGGGCCTCAATGCGTTCCTCACCCCGCTGCATCGCGTAGGGCAAGGATTTGCCGGTACGAAACCAGAGGAAGCCAACGGTACTGTGCCTGCCCTCCTCCATCTCACGAGGGTGCGCCGGCATACCGAAGCGCTGCAGATAGCCGGGCGCGGCATACATGCCGATGTTCAGATCGCCCACATGCCTTGCCACCAGGGACTGATCGGTGATCTCGCCGCCGCGCAACACGCAGTCGACGTTTTCGCCAATGATATCGACGATGCGATCGCTCGCGCCCACGGTCAGCTGGATTTCCGGGTAGCGTGCAAAGAACCCCGGCAAGGCGGGTATCAGCAGCATTCGCGCCAGCGGGCTGGGCACATCCACCCGCAGCCGCCCGCGCGGTGTCATCGACGCGCTGGACAGGCTGGTCTCGGCGTCGTCCATATCGACCAGTAGCCGGATGACGCGCTCGTAGTAGGCCGCGCCGTCGGCGGTGACGTTGACCTTGCGTGTGGTGCGGTTGAGCAAACGCACACGCAGCCTCGCTTCCAGTTGCTGAACGAGCTGCGTCACGGTGGTCTTGCTCATGTGCAGGGTGGCTGCCGCCTTGGTGAAGCTGCCGGTTTCCACCACTCGGGCAAAGGCCTGCATTGCATCGAAACGGTCCATTTCACGCCTCACTCGGATCTGGATAGTTTGGATTCTACAAACAGTCATGACCAGCGTTGCGCGTTTATTCAGGTCGCTCGTCTTTTTACACTGGCTCCATCGTAAACAGCGGGCCGCGATGGCCCCCGAAGGAGGTATGCAATGACCCGCAAACGTGATGTCGTTTTCCCGCCTGACCGCCATGCACTGTACGAGCTCCACCGCTACTCACCGGCGATTCGCTCCAACGGTTTTCTGTTCGTATCCGGTCAGGTCGGCAGCCGCAAGGATGGCTCGGCCGAGCCAGACCTCGCGGCACAGGTTCGCCTGGCCTTCGCCAACCTCAACGCGATCCTGGCCGAGGCCGGCAGTAGTTTCGAGGATGTGGTGGACACGACCATCTTCATGGTCGACCCCGACTCAACATTCGAAACAATCTGGGAAGTAGCGGCCGAGTACTGGGGCGAAGCTCCCTACCCGACGGCGACCGCTATCGGCGTGACCTGGTTGTCCGGCTTCGACTTCGAGATCAAGGTGATTGCCAAACTATCCCCATAAACTCAGCTCAGGCCTTCTCCGACCGACAAAGGGAACCCTCTTGTTTTTTCTGAAGTGACCCTCCACTCCCGGTCGGTTTATGCCTGATGTCATCGCCTGCTTCTGGCCAGGCTGTGTGAAAACACATGTTTATAACGATTCGGCCATGGGGGTATTTGTCTAGGTTTTGAGGCACCATATCGTCTCTAGGAAGCCAACAGCTCGACGCAGCTCGCAAACCAAATCAGGAAGAATGCTCCATCAGTAGATAGGGGTGTTCGTCACCGGGGATTGAGTTCCATACCTTCGACCTTTACCAGGGCATAGTGAAACAGCTGGTTGAACCAGGTTCGGCATTTTTCAGCCATGATGAAGGCTTTGCGTTGTTCGATGGTATTGAGAATGGCCAGCAGGTCATGGCGGGTGATGCTTTTGATAGGACGTTCAGCGAGGGTCGGCAAAATGTCTTTTTTGAAGACCCTGAGGATTTGCGAGAGGGTGGTTTGGCGACCTGAGGGGATCCAGCAACAATACGAATTCGAGTCTGTCGGTTAGACAGTACTTAAAACGATACTTAAACGTACCGGATTGCCCTGGATTCCAGTGGTTTTCCGCAGAAACGAAAAAAGACGCCTAAGCGTCTATTTCGTGGATCCCAGCGTACAGTGGACATCTGTGGATCAAATTTTGGAGCGGGAAACGAGACTCGAACTCGCGACCCCGACCTTGGCAAGGTCGTGCTCTACCAACTGAGCTATTCCCGCGTCTTGGTGGTGTGCATTCTATAGAATCCAGAACCCCCGTCAACCCCTTGATTCAAAAAAGTTTTATTTCTTTTCAACGGTGGTACGCAGATGCGGCCAGGCGGCGCGCAAATACTGAAGCATGGACCACAGGGTCAGGCCGGCGGCGATGAGCAGCAAGGCGTAACCGATAAGAACCCAAATCGAGAAGTCCGATGGGTTGGCCAGCAAAATCACCAGCGCAAGCATTTGCGCGGCGGTTTTCCATTTGCCCATGTTGGAGACGGCCACGTGGGCGCGGGCGCCGATTTCGGCCATCCACTCGCGCAGGGCCGAGACAACGATCTCGCGGCCGATGATCACGGCGGCCGGCAGGGTCAGCCACAGGTTGCCATGTTCCTGCACCAGCAGGACCAGGGCGACGGCGACCATGAGTTTGTCGGCCACAGGGTCAAGGAACGCGCCGAATGGCGTGCTCTGCTCCAGGCGGCGCGCCAGGTAGCCGTCGAGCCAGTCGGTTGCGGCAGCGAAGGCAAACACCGAACTGGAGGCGGCGTAGCTCCATTCGTAGGGCAAATAGAACAACAAAATGAAAATCGGGATAAGCAGGACGCGTAGAACGGTGATCAGATTAGGGATATTCATCGGCACAACTGGCTACGAGGTGAGAAGGCATTCTATTCGCTGTGCAGACTTGCATAAATCAATTCTGCGAGCTTTTTACTGATACCGGGGGCTTTGGCTATTTCGTCAATGCTGGCACGGGATAGCTCCTGCAAGCCACCAAAATGTTTAAGCAAGTCGCGACGGCGCGTCGGGCCAACGCCCGCCACCCCTTCCAGGGTTGAGGTTCGCCGGGTTTTGCCACGGCGGGCGCGGTGGCCGGTAATGGCAAAACGGTGGGCTTCGTCACGAATCTGTTGGATCAGGTGCAATGCGGGTGAGTCGCCCTTCAAAGTGAACTCATGGGCGGCATCATTCAAGTACAACGTCTCGAAACCGGCCTTGCGCGTGGCGCCCTTGGCCACGCCGAGCAGGATCAGGTCGGGCACGGCCAGTTCGTTGAGCACGTCGCGGGCCATGGACAACTGGCCCTTGCCGCCGTCTACCAGCAGGATATCGGGGAGCTTGCCCTCGCCGTCCTTGAGTTTGCTGAAGCGCCGCGTGAGCGCCTGGTGCATGGCGGCGTAGTCATCGCCGGCGGTGACGCCTTCGATGTTGTAGCGCCGGTAATCGGACTTGATCGGCCCTTCCGGCCCGAATACCACGCAGGAGGCCACGGTGGCTTCGCCGCTGGAGTGGCTGATGTCGTAGCACTCCAGGCGCTGGGGCGGCTCGTCGAGGTTGAGGACCTCGGCCAGGGCATCGAAACGTGCGGCAACGTGCTGACGATTGGCCAGACGCGCGCCCAGGGCCTGTTCGGCGTTGGTCACCGCCAGTTGCTGCCAGCGCGCGCGGGTACCGCGTACACGGTGGCTGATGTCCAGCTCGCGCCCGCGCAGCTCGTGGATCGCCTCGATCAGCGTGGGGAAGTCCTCATGCACCACGTTGACGATCAGTTCGGACGGCAAGTCGCGCTCGGGGCTACTGACGTAGTACTGGCCAAGGAAGGCGGCCATGACTTCGGCCACTTCCTCGTCGATACCAGTCTGCGGGAAGAAGTTCTTGCTGCCCAACACTCGCCCGCCACGCACGCTGATCAGGTGCACACAGGCGCCGCCCGGGTTGACGAATGCAGCGATCACATCGACGTCGCCGTTGCCACCCTCCATGCTTTGCTGGTCCTGCACGCGGCGCAACAGCGAAATCTGGTCGCGCAACTCAGCGGCCCGTTCGAAATCCAGGGTGCTGGCGGCCTGCTCCATGGCGCCGGAGAGTTCATCGGTGAGGGCATTGCTGCGTCCTTCGAGGAACATCACCGAATGGCGCACGTCTTCGGCGTACTCAGCAGGTTCAACCAAGCCGACACAGGGTGCCTTGCAACGTTTGATCTGGTATTGCAGGCACGGCCGCGTGCGGTTTTTGTAGAAGCTGTCTTCGCACTGGCGCACAAAAAAGGTCTTTTGCAGCAGGCTCAGGCTTTCGCGGATCGCACCGGCGCTCGGGTACGGGCCAAAATACTTGCCTTTGGCCTTCTTTGCGCCTCGGTGAATGCTCAGGCGCGGGAAGTTGCCGTCGGACAAATACACATAGGGGTAGGATTTGTCGTCACGCAGCAGGATGTTGTAGGGCGGCCGCCACTCCTTGATCAGCGTCTGCTCCAGCAGCAGCGCCTCGGTTTCATTGGCGGTGATGGTGGTTTCAACCTGGGCGATACGCGCCACCAGCGCGGCGGTTTTCGGCGCCAGCCCGGCCTTGCGAAAGTAGCTCGCCAGGCGGTTCTTCAGGTTCTTGGCTTTGCCCACATAAAGCAGGCGTGCCTCGCTGTCGAACATGCGGTACACGCCAGGGCGGCCACTGCAGGTTGAGAGAAAGGCACTTGGATCAAACGGTGTGGTCATGTCAGGCGCTGGCGTCCACCATGCCGTGGCGTACCGCGAGCAGGGTCAACTCAACATCACTGCTGATGGCGAGCTTCTCGAAAATACGATAGCGGTAGGTGTTGACGGTTTTGGGCGACAGGCACAGCTTGTCGGAGATCGTCTGTACTTTCTGGCAGCCGACGATCATCAAGGCGATCTGGATTTCCCGCTCCGACAGCGCATCAAACGGCGAGTCGCTGGTAGGCTGGAACGATTTGATCGCCAACTGCTGGGCAATCTGCGGGCTGATATAGCGCTGGCCGGCAAATACCAGGCGTATGGCTTGCACCATCTCGGCCAGGCCTGCGCCCTTGGTCAGGTAACCGGCTGCCCCAGCTTGCAGAAGCCGTGTAGGAAACGGATCTTCCTCGCACACAGTGACCACCACGACCTTGATGTCCGGATGGCTGCGCAACAATTTGGTGGTGGCACCAAGACCGCCAATCCCAGGCATCTTGACGTCCATCAAAACCACATCGGGTTTCAACTCCCGAGCCTTGATCAGGGATTCCTCCCCCGATTCAGCCTGGCCGACTACTTGCAGGCCATCGATGTCAGCCAGCATTCGTGTAATGCCCGTACGAACGAGATCATGGTCATCGACTACTAGCACCCTAATCAAGCAGACACCTCGCGATATGGTCTTATAGGTTGCTGAACACCTTAGCAAAAAACCAAGGCGCAGACCTAGCTGCTAGCGTCATATATATAGAGTTTCAACGCGATGCGGCGGCCCGTCGGATGACAAGCAGCGCTATTTCCTGGGTAAAAGGTCAGGAATCCTGGGGTTGCGGTTTGCTTTTCCCATTCGACGCAGCCGAATGTTCGGCCAGGGTAGACGTCAGGCGGCGGATTGCATCCTGGTCTTCCTTGAACATGGCGCGGTAATCACCGAGGACCTTTTCTTCTATCTGGCTGAGGTTTTCCAATTGAATCGGGGTGGCGTTGCCGGTTAACACATACAGGATGTCCACACCTTTTTCGGCTACCCGTGACAGGTAGTCGGCTTTAGGCGCCCGGCCCCCATTTTCATATTTACCCTGGGCATTGGCCTCAACCCCTCCAATTTCACCAAATGCTTTTTGCGACAAGCCAAGTCGCTCTCTTTCTTGCCGCAAACGCGAACCGATTCCACTCATTTGGATGTATGATCCTATCTGGCACACCCCAAGAGGTGACACATTCATCTCGTATTACACAAACTTGAACGGTTTTGAACTATGCCCGGAATCCGTACCGCTGCACAAGCCAAGGCCTGGCTGGAATATCAAGGAAAGTCAGTTCAAGCGTTCGCACGTGAACATGGCGTTGATCCGGCCACCACGTATCAAGTGCTTGCTGGGCGTAAAAAGGGACGGCGTGGGGAAGCCCATAAAGTAGCGGTGCTGCTGGGCATGAAAGAAGGGATTATCGTGGATGAACGCGTCGCTCAACACCTTAATCCAAGCAGTGTGTCCTGAGCGCAGTATGCGCTTATTCCTACAGCGTGCCTGATTTAGTCCACGACAGCCGCCCGACACTCGCGCTCCATGCGCCAAAAGCAGTCCTCCTCCCCGACAATACTCAACCCTTGGCGCTGATACAGGCGTCTCGCCGGGTTGGTCTTGAACACAGTCAAGCGTAAAAGGCCCAAGCCCTGCGCACACGTCTTAAGCACCATCTGCTGTAACACCCAACTGCCAGCGCCCTGTTTGCGGCAGCGCTCGAGCAGGTGTAATTCGCGAATATAGAGTGCCTGGCTGTCACGATTCACGCTGATAAACCCCATCACGGTTTCATTCTGGCAAATCAGCCAGTTTTCACGCGAAGCCCAGGCGACGTCAAAGCCATGGTCAGACCACAACAAATCGTACTGCAGGTAATAGCGGTTCATGGCTTCATGGGTCAGCGTTCGTGCGAATGGCAGGTCGCGGTCCGTCGCCGCGCGCAGGTGAAAAGCCATTTCAGAAGGCTACCACTTGGCCAGTCCATTGCTCACCGTTGCGGCGAGCAATCACCAAGGCCTCGCCAATGCCCGGTACGTCGGCAAGCAGGGTTCCATCAGCGCTCCAGATAGCGCTGCGCCCCGCACAGGTATAACCGCCGGACGGGCCACCATGGTTGGCCATCAGTACCAGCATGCGATGCTCTGCGGCATACCCCTGAAGCAGCGCGCTGTCGGTCGCGTACCCGCCTTCGCTGATCAGCACACCGGCGGCGTACACCGTAGCGCCAGCCTCTGCTGCCAGACGCGGATGGCTGGCGTGGGAAAAGTCCGCACAGACCGCCAGTGCAATCCGCTCATTCGCCCATTCGAGTGCTGCACCGCCCTGCCCTGCGACAAACGCCACCTCTTCGCCCGGGTGCAAATGCTGCTTGGTGTAGACCGCCAGCGAGCCATCTGCGCCCAACACCAGGGCGCCAATAAACACACCGGTCCCGGGTGCCAAGCGAATCGGCATGCCCACCACTGCGGTCATTCGCAGCTCTTGCGCCATCTCACGTAGCGGCGCCAGCAGCACGTCCTCGGGCGTAATTGCCAGTTGGGCGGCCAAAGCGGGTTCATAGCCGGTCAACGACAATTCCGGAAACACCAACAATTGCACGCCCTGCTCCGCCGCCGCCTGCATGAACCTCAGGTGCCCCTGGATGTTGCCCGGCACGTCGCCGGCGATGGAAGTGGTTTGAGCTGCGGCGAGGGTCAAGGCAGTCATGGTCGCGTCCTGGCAATCATTATTAACGTGTTACCAGCATATCGGCACTTACCCCATAGCCGTAAGTAGGTCACGCGATAGAAATTACTGATTGAATCCACCCGCGTGCCTCTAGTAAGCTCCCCCCCATCATTTGGAGACACACCATGTTGCAACTCACCCATACTCAGGTTTGCCCTGCTGCCAGCGCCCAGCGCTCGGTGTCGGCTACCCGTGTGAGCGGTTTGAGCGCACTGGTCAGCTTTTATTTTGGGTATTGGTTTAGCCACTGGCGCGCCTGATACCTGAAATCGGCGCCCACTACTCAAGGGGTCGCCTACCAGAGAAATCTAACCCCCGGTCGGCTCCCCGACCGGGGGTTTTGTTTTTTAAGGCCCCAATAATTCTGCTTCACACCGAACACTAAAAGGACTCACGACATGAACTACGCCACCTATTACCGTTACGACACTTCGACTGCATGGCGATTTAGCAAGCTCCGTTCGGGACAGCCTGCCGCCTCCGATCGGTCACCTATTGGTGGCAAGCCAACACACGTAGCCAATACGGCCAATTGTCGAACACCCCAGTAGGGCAGAGCGTGCGGGAACAGCCCGCCGCTTGCCCAGGAAGCCTTGAATATGAACTCTGCCACTGCCGCCTTGCCTGTTGCCAACCTGTCCAGCGCCAATGAAGCCCTGACCCAGCGCCTGCCCAGTTCCCTTGAACTCAAGCACCAGTTGCCCCTCAGCCCGTTCCTCAACGAACAGATCCACGCCCATCGCCAAGCCGTGCGCGCCATCCTCAATGGCGAAGACTCGCGTTTGCTGGTGATTGTCGGCCCGTGTTCGATCCACGACCCCGAGTCGGCCATGGAATACGCGCGCAACCTCAAGAAGCTCGCGCTGGAAGTCAGCGACCAGATGCTGCTGGTGATCCGTGCCTACGTCGAAAAACCGCGCACCACCATCGGCTGGAAAGGCCTGGCCTACGACCCGCACCTGGATGGCAGCGACGACATGGCCGCAGGCTTGACCCTGTCGCGCGAACTGATGCGCGAGATGCTGCGCCTGGGTTTGCCGGTCGCCACCGAGCTGCTGCAACCCATGGCCGCCGGCTACTTCGATGACCTGCTCAGTTGGGTCGCCATCGGCGCACGCACCACCGAATCGCAGATCCACCGCGAAATGGCCAGCGGCCTGGGCATGCCGGTCGGCTTCAAGAATGGCACCGACGGCGGCGTCGCGATTGCCTGTGATGCGATGCGCTCGGCGTCTCACCCGCACCGTCACTTCGGGGTGGACAGCCAAGGCCATCCGGCGATTATCCAGACACCGGGCAACCCCGATACGCACCTGGTACTGCGCGGCGGTCATCGTGGGCCGAACTACGATGCGCAAAGCGTGGCGCAGGTGAAACACGACCTGGCCAAGTCCAAGGTCGCGGCGCGCATCATGGTCGATTGCAGCCACGCCAACAGCGGCAAAGACCCGCTGCGTCAACCGGCGGTGTTCAACGACGTGCTCGAGCAGCGCCTGCAGGGTGACACGTCGCTGATCGGCATGATGCTCGAAAGCCACCTGTTCGAAGGCTGCCAACCGTTGAGCGCGTCGATGAAGTACGGGGTGTCGGTGACCGATGGTTGCCTGGGCTGGAACGGCACCGAGCAATTGCTGCGCAGTGCGGCTGAGCGCCTCCGCCAGCAACACACAGCCAACTGATCCATGCAGATCAAAATGTGGGAGCTGGCTTGCCTGCGATACAGACACCTCGGTGTGTCAGGTACACCGAGTTGATGCTATCGCAGGCAAGCCAGCTCCCACATTTGAATATCGTTGCGTTCAGAACAGTGGATACAACGCCTCATCAAACTGCGCCAGCTTCGGAAACACCAAGGGCTGCTCATCCGCAAGCCCTTGCAGCCGCTGTTCATACCCCAGCAGAAAATCCTGCCGCGCCTCGGCACTGATATACGGCACATGCCAGGCCACAAATGGAGCCAGCACGTCATACCCGACATACGCCAGGGTGCCGCGCAGAATCGGCCGCAGCATCTCCTCCAACGGCCCGTGGATCGTGCCCTCACCAAACATATGCTCACGCCCGCCCAGGGTCACGGCGACCAGCGCGCGCTTACCTGCAAGCCCGCCCTGATCGTAAAAACGCTTGCCGCCGTAACACACGCCGGACACCAGCACCCGGTCGATCCAGCCCTTGAGCATGGCCGGTGCCGAGAACCAGAAGATCGGGAAGTTGAGGATCAGCAGGTCGGCCCACAGCAGCTTGTCCAGTTCGCCCTGGATGTCCGCCGCGATCGACTGATTTTTTACGCCCAGGCGCTGCTCCAGGGCATACACCAGATAATCCGGATTCTCCCGCGTGGCAAAGTCAGCGGCAGACGCCACAGGGTTCCATTGCATGGCATACAAGTCACTCACCTGCACTTCATGGCCCTGGCCTTGTAACGTAGCCAGCGCCTGGTCGCGCAACGCCGCGGTAAACGACTGAGGCTCAGGGTGAGCGTGAACAATCAACACCTTCATGTGCATTCCTCAAACAGTGGGCGCCGCCCGTTGGGCCAGCAAATGGTCGAGCCAGTCCGGGTCCATTTCCGGCTCCGATGAAAACAACAGGCCGGTGTAAGCCTGGTACGGCGGAGTAAAAATCGCATTGCGGCTGCCTTGGTCCACTACCCTGCCCCGCTGCATCACCAGCACCTCGTCGGCAATCGCCCGCACGGTGGCCACGTCGTGGGTGATAAACAGGTAGGCCACGCCCAGTTGTTGCTGCAGGCGGTTGAGCAGTTTCAGCACGCCCTCGGCCACCAGTTGATCAAGGGCCGAGGTGACTTCATCGCAGATGATCAGTTGCGGGTCGGCCGCCAGCGCGCGGGCGATACAGATACGTTGCTTTTGCCCGCCCGATAATTCACGGGGCTGGCGCTCCATGAACACCGCCGGGTCCAGTTCAATCATCTCCAGCAACTCGGCGACCCGCGCGCGCATCGCCTTGCCTTTGAGGCCCAGGTAAAACGTGAGTGGCCGGCCGATGATGTCGACGATGCGCTGACGCGGGTTCAGCGCCGTGTCGGGGATCTGGTAGATCATCTGGATGCGCCGCAATTGCTCCTTGCTGCGCCGCCGAAAATCCACCGGCAGCGCCTCGCCGTCATACAGCACCTGCCCCGCCGTGGCCGGCAGCAGCCCGGTAATCAAGCGCGCGGTGGAGCTTTTGCCACTGCCGGACTCGCCGATCACCGCCAGGGTCTGGCCGCGATACAGCTGCATCGACACCTCATGCAGTACCGGCTGCTGCCCATAGCTGGCGCAGGCCTGACGCACTTCCAGCAACGGCACCTGCGCCACCGGGCATGCCTTGGGCTCGGTGCGAAAGCTGCGCACTGCCCACAACGATTTGGTGTAGTCCTGCTGCGGCTGGCTGAGCATGCTGCGAGTGTCGGCCTCCTCCACCAACTTGCCGTGGCGCAGCACCATGATGCGGTCGGCCATCTGCGCGACCACGGCGAGATCGTGGCTGATGTACAAGGCGGCGCTGCCGAAGGTTTTCACCGCGTCACGGATCGCCGCCAGCACTTCGATCTGGGTGGTGACGTCGAGGGCGGTGGTGGGTTCGTCGAAGATAATCAGGTCCGGATGGCAGGCCATGGCCATGGCCGTCATCACCCGCTGCAACTGCCCGCCCGAGACTTGATGCGGGTAGCGTTGGCCAATGGTCTCGGGGTTGGGCAAACGCAGTACGCGGTACAGCTCCACCGCCTCGCGCTCGGCCTGGGCGCGGCTGATGCCGCCGTTGATCACCGCCGTTTCCACATGCTGGTCGATCAGGCGGTGCGCCGGGTTGAAGGACGCCGCCGCGCTCTGCGCCACATACGCGATGCGCAAGCCGCGCAGCTTGCGCAAGGCTTCGGGGTTGGCCTGCAGCAACTCAATGCCATCAAAACACACCGAGCCGCCGATGATGCGGCAACCGTCGCGCGCATAGCCCATCGCTGCCAGCCCGAGGGTGGATTTACCCGCCCCGGACTCACCGATCAGCCCCAACACTTCACCGCGCTGCAAGGTCAGATCAATGCCCTTGATCAACGGGTGCCAGGCATCCTCGTAATGCCCTTCCACCTGCAGGTTGCGGATTTCCAGCAATGGCCTGTCCATCCTCAACCCTCCTTCAGGCCGCTGGATTTGTGCAGCATCCAGTCGACGACAAAATTCACACTGACGGTGATCAACGCCACCGCCAACGCGGGCAACAATGGGCTGATATCGCCGAAGGTAATCAACACCGCGTTGTCGCGCACCATGCTGCCCCAGTCGGCGGTGGGCGGTTGGATGCCCAGGCCGAGGAACGACAGCGCGCTGATAAACAGGAACACAAAGCAAAAACGCAGGCCGAACTCGGCGATCAGCGGCGCCGCGGCGTTGGGCAGCACTTCGCGGGTGACCAGCCACCACAAGCCTTCACCGCGCAGGCGCGCGGCTTCGACAAAATCCTGCACCACCACCGTCATCGCCACCGCGCGGGCCAAGCGAAACACCCGCGTCGAATCCAGCAGCGCAATCACCAGCACCAGCGAGGTGGCATTGGTGCCGACCACGCTGAGAATCAACAAGGCAAAAATCAGCTGCGGGATCGCCATGAGGATATCCACCACCCGCGACAACCCCTGGTCGACCCAACCGCCCTTGATCGCCGCGACCAAACCGCTCAAACCACCGAGCAGAAACGCCAGCGTCGTCGTCAGGAAGGCAATGCCCAAGGTATTGCGCGCGCCGTACATCAGGCGGCTGAACATGTCGCGCCCCAGGTTATCGGTGCCCAGCAAAAACTGGCCGCTCCACGGCGCGAAGCCTTCACCCACCACCTGGGTTTCGCCATAGGGCGCCAGCAGCGGCGCCAACAGCGCCAGCGCGACGTATAACAGAATAATCAGCAGGCCGAACTTGGCGCTCAACGGCGCCCGGGCCACTTGGCTCAACAGGCTCATGGCTTACCCCTTGGGATGCATCAGGCGTGGGTTGCTGGCGATGGACAGCACATCCGCCCCGGTATTGAGCAGGATGTAGGTGGCGGCAAAAATCAGGCTGCACGCCTGCACCACCGGGATGTCACGCTTGGACACCGAGTCCACCAGCAACTGGCCGAGCCCTGGATAGACAAACACCACCTCGACCACCACCACACCCACCACCAGGTACGCCAGGTTCAGCGCCACCACGTTGACGATCGGCGCCAGTGCATTGGGCAACGCGTGCTTCCAGATAATCCGCGATTGGCTGATGCCCTTGAGCCGGGCCATCTCGATATACGGGCTGGCCAACAGGTTGATCAGGGACGCGCGGGTCATGCGCATCATCTGCGCGATCACCACCAGACTCAGGGTGGCAACCGGCAGCACCGAGCGCTCCAGGAGCGTGCCGAACGTGGCATCCGGCGCCAGGTTGGACAGGCTGGGAAACCAGCCCAGCTTCACCGAGAACACCAGGATCAGCAGGTACGCGACAAAGAACTCCGGGAACGACACTGCGCTCAACGCCGTGGTATTGAGCAGGCGATCGAACCAGCTGTTGCGGTACAGCGCCGCAAGCATGCCCAGTACCAGCGCGGTAGGCACCGACACCAATGCCGCCAGGGCGGCCAGGCTCAAGGTGTTACCCAGCCGCGCACCGATCAACTCGGCGATGGGCCGCTGGTTGGCCAGCGACGCACCCAGATCACCCTGTAACAGCCGCAACAGCCAGTGCGCAAAGCGCGTCAGCGGCGGCAGATCCAGGCCCAACTGCGCGCGGAAAGCGGCGATGGTTTCCGGCGTGGCCGACTGGCCGAGCATGGCCTGGGCAATATCGCCAGGCAGCAGGCCGACGGCGAGGAAGATGATCACCGAGACGGCGAACAGCGACAATACGCCGAGGGCCAATCTCTGGAGGACCAGTTTCAACAGACTATTCATGTGTGTGTTGACTCCTAAGCCACCACAAATCCAGTGTGGGAGCTGGCTTGCCTGCGATAGCGGTACATCAGCGATAGATTTTTAGCCTGACACACCGCCATCGCAGGCAAGCCAGCTCCCACATTGAATCTTCATTGTTTGGAGGGTTTCTATGCCTGCCACCACCGCTCAATCAACCGCAACCCATCCAGCTCACCATAGGGCGCCGTCAGCGGCCCATGACTCACGCGGTTCGAACGCGCTGCCACGGAGCTGGCGAACAGCGGCACAATCGCGCCGCCGTCATCGCGGCACAGGGCCTGCATTTCGTTGTACATCTCTTGGCGCAGCGGCGCGTTCATCTCGCCACGGGCGGCGGTGAGCAGTTGGTTGAAGCGTGGGTTGTCCCAGTGGGTTTCGTTCCAGGCTGCACCTTTGGCATAGCCGATACTGAACATGCGGTCGGCGGTCAGGCTGCTGTACCAGAACGAGGTGGTGAATGGCTGTTTCATCCACACATTGGAGAAGAACCCGTCAGCGGGTTCGCGCACCACGTCAATGTCGATACCGGCCTGGCGCGCCTGCTCCTTGAACAGCACCGAGGCGTCCACCGCGCCGGTGTAGGCGGCGTCGGAGGCTTGCAGCCGTACCTTGAGCGAGTCCACACCGGCTTTGCGCAGGTAAAAGCGTGACTTGTCCGGGTCGTAAGTGCGCTGCTCCAGCGCGGCGTTGATAAAGCGGCTGCCGGGCTGGATCGGATGGTCATTGCCCACCAGGCCGTAGCCGTGCAATACCGAAGCCAGCAAGGTTTCGCGGTTGATCGCGTGCTTCATCGCCAGGCGGATGTCGTTGTTCTTGAACTCGTTGCTGTCGCACAGCATCGGGAAGGTGTAGTGCTGGGCGCCCTTGGTTTCCTCGATCACAAGATTTGGATTGCGCTTGAGCAAGGCCACGGTTTTGAGGTCGACCTTGTTGATCACATCCACTTGCCCGGTGACCAGTGCATTGACCCGCGCCGCGCCGTCGGCGATGGCCAGTAGTTCGGCGCTGGCGAAGTGCGCGCGGCCGGGCTTCCAGTAATCGGGGTTGCGTTCCAAGTCCATGCGCACGCCGGGTTCAAAGCTTTTCAAGCGGTAACCGCTGGTGCCCACACCGGCCTGCCAATCGGCGGCGCCGTCTTTGGCGGGCATGATCACCAAATGGTAATCGGCAACTACATAAGCAAAGTCGGCATTGCCGGAATGCAGCTCGAATACCACCGTATCATTGCCCTTGGCGCTGACACTGGCGACGTCGCCCAGTACGGTTTTGGCCGCCGACGTGGAGTCTTTGCTCAGGTGGTGATTGATCGACGCCACCACATCGTCGGCGCTGAGGCTTTTGCCGTTGTGGAAGGTCACGCCCTGACGCAAGTGAAAGGTCCACACCCGCGCATCCGGGGTGGATTCAAAACGCTCGGCCAGCTCGGGGATCGCGCTGCCGTCGACGGCGATTTCAGTCAGCGTGTTGTACACCGCCGAGAAGCCGACGAACGTGAAGGTGTCGACCCAGGAGCCGGGGTCCCGCGAATCGGTGGTGCTGCCGCCGGCCAGGCCCAGGCGCAGCACACCGCCGGCTTTGGGTGTCGCCTCTTCGGCAAACGCGTGCAACGGCAGGCCCATGGAAAACGCTGCCGCCACCGCACCCGCCACGGCGCTGTGTTTGAGAAAGTCCCTTCGGTGCATCGCTTGAGTCATTTTGTTGTTGTTTTCGCTCATGGTCTTGCTCCTCTAAAGGTCAACAGGCACAGGCATGTTTGAGCTCGATCAAGGTCACGCCATTGCGTTTGAAACCGTTGCGCAAGTCCGTCTGCAACTCATCCAGGTTTTTGGGTTGGTTCACGGTGCAGCCGAACGCCTGGGCGAACAGCGCAAAGTCCGGGTTGCGTGGCAGCACGCCGATGGGCTCGATGTCCAGGCTGAGCATGTCGTCGCGGATCTGGCCGAGGGCGTCGTTGTTCCACAGCAGCACCACCAACGGGCTGTGCAGTTCCTCGACCGCGGTCGCCAGTTCCTGGGCGGTGTAGAGGAAGCCACCATCGCCCACCAACACCAGGCCCGGACGCAGCGGCGCGCCGAACTTGGCGCCAATGCCGGCAGGCAAGCCATAGCCCAAGGTGCCGTAGCCGGTAGGGTGCAGCCAACTGCGCGGGGCGCGGCTGCGGTAGGCGTAGTTGCCGGTGTAGGCCAACTGGGTCATGTCGCTGCTGATAAATGCGTTGGCGGGCAGCTCGGCCTCGATACGCTCAAGAATGCCTTGGTGAATGGCCTGCAAAGGGCCGTGCCCCAGCTCGACCGCCTCAAGCAATGTCGCGACCTGTTGGCTTGCCGCATCGGCGTTACGCGGCGCAGGCGGCAGACGTTCGAGCAAGGCCAGCAAGGTCTGTTGGGCATCGCCTTTGAGCGCCACGGCGCAAGGGTAGAAATCGTTGAACTTGCGCGGGTCGATATCGATGCGCAGCAGTTCGCCGGTGATGGGCAAGCGCTCGCGCCAGTAATCGGTGTCGGCCATTTCCGTGCCGACGGCCAGCACCACATCCGCCTGGCTGATCAGTTGCCAGCCGGGTTCCACGCACAGGGTGGCACCGGCATTCAGCGGGTCATTGACCGGCAGTAAACCCTTGCCGGCCACACTGCTGAAAAACGGCGCCGCCAACAACGTGCTCAAGCGCTGCAACGCATCACCCGCCGCCAGCGCGCCGCCACCGGCAATGATCATGGGTTGCTTGGCCGCCGCGAGCTTGGCTACGGCCAGCTCCAGCGCCTCGGCCGATGGCAGGCCGCGTCCCGGGCGCCGCACGACTTCATGGCTCCAGTCGCGTTTGATCGGCGCTGCCAGCACATCCAGCGGCACTGAAATATGCACCGGCCGTGGCCGCTCGCTGTCGAACACCGCATAGGCGCGGGCGATCAATTCGGGCAAATCCTCGGCACTCAAGGCCACCGCCGAAAACGCGGTGATCGGCGCGGTGATGGCGCGCTGGTCCTGGGTTTCGTGCAGGCTGCCCCAGCCTTTGCCGAGGCTGGCGGTGTGGTTGACGCTGGAGATCACCAACATCGGAATCGAGTCGGCGTAAGCCTGGCCGATGGCGGTGGCGGCGTTGGTCACGCCAGGCCCGGTGATCACAAAGCACACGCCCGGTTTGCCGCTGACCCGCGCATAGCCGTCGGCCATAAAACCGGCGCCCTGCTCGTGGCGTGTCAGCACGTGGCGAATG
The DNA here is from genome assembly GCF_014268205.2 of Pseudomonas sp. OE 28.3. Classification (NCBI taxonomy): domain Bacteria; kingdom Pseudomonadati; phylum Pseudomonadota; class Gammaproteobacteria; order Pseudomonadales; family Pseudomonadaceae; genus Pseudomonas; species Pseudomonas sp. OE 28.3. Next base: position 2,498,619 of record NZ_CP077082.1, on the reverse strand, counting down.
CCGCTGCCGGGCAAACCTCGATACAGTTCCAGGGTGTGCACGCCGGGAATGCCGAACACGGTGTCGACGCCATAATTAGCCAGCAACCGCACCAGGGCCTGGCCGCCGGTCAGGGTCTTATCTTGCATGTTCATCTCCTAGGCGAATCAACGCATCCACCGCCAGCGTGCCGTGGGCATTGACCAACAATGGGTTCACATCCAGTTCCAGCAACCGCCCGGCGTTGGCGCAGGCGTAGTCGGCCACCGCGCGAATGGCCGCCACCAACGCATCCATATCCGCCACTTCACGCCCGCGAAAACCTTGCAGCAAGGCCGCGCTGCGCAGGCTGAGCACGGCGTTGCGAATCGCCTCATCGGTGGTCGGCAGCAGCAGGCTGCGGCTGTCTTTGAGCAATTCCACGAGGATCCCGCCAGCGCCAATCACCAGGGCCAGGCCAAAGTCATTTTCCCGCTTGATGCCCACGATCAACTCGGCCAAGGGCTTTGTAGCCATGCTTTCCAACAGCAATTGATCAAAGACAATGCCCGGCGCATAAGCGCCGATTTGCTCGCGCATCTGCTCCAGCGCGGCGGTCAGTGCGACACCGTCTTTCAGGTTGAGCGCCACTGCACCGGCTTCGGTTTTGTGTGGCAGGTCGGTGCTGACGGCCTTGAGCACCAACGGATAGCCCAAGAGTTTGGCGTCTGCGATGGCGCGCCCTGGCGTGCTCAGCACCGCCGCTGGCGTGCTCAAGCCAAAGGCGCGCAAGGCTTGTTTGGACGCCCATTCATCCAGCGCCAGGCCTTGGCCCGCAAGAGGCTGAGGGCACAGCGGTGCAAGGATCGACTCGCCGCGTTCCAACAACACACGGCGATGGTTTTGATAGTCGGCAATCCGCCCCCAGGCAGCGAGTGCATCTTCCACCCCCTGCAGCGCGGCAATGCCGTGGGCATGCAGGCGTTCGCGGGCATGGGCCGGCAGTAATTCGGGAAAGGCCGAGGTGACGAATCCGGTTTTGCCATGACGACTGAGCGCGGCGCAAAACAGCGCCAACAACAGGTCGCATTCCTTTCGCTCGCCAGTGAATTCGGCCGGGTAATCCAGCACCAGCATCGCCGCATCGGCATCGGTGCGCAGGGCCGTTTCGAGCATGCGTTCGAGCGCCTCGCGGTCGCCCCAGATGGCGGTGGTGAAGTCCAATGGGTTGACCAGGTTGGCATAGCTGGGCAGCACCTGCGCCAGTTCGGCGCGCTGGCCTGCGTCGAGCTTCGGCAAGGCCAGTTGGTTGCGCTCGGCGTAGTCGGCAATCAGCCCCGCGTCGCCACCGGAACAGGCCAGTGCGATCAGGCAATTGCCGCCAGGTAGATTGCCGCAGGCCGCCGCTTTCAAGGTTTCGACAAAACTCACCGGCCCACTCACGCGGATCACGCCAAGGCGCGCAAACAGGCTGTCGTACAGCGCATCGGAACCAGACAGCGAACTGGTGTGACTCAGGGCCAACTCGGCGCCGATCTGCGACACGCCGGTTTTCAGCGCGATAATCGGGATGCCTTTTTCCAGCGCCTTGTGCGCCGCGCGGGCAAACCCCGGCACATTCTTCAAGCCTTCCAGGTGCAGGCCGATGGCGGTCACGCGCGGCTGATCGAGCAGCACGTCCATCAACTCGGCAACCCCCAACTGCGCCTGGTTGCCCACCGACGCCATATAAGCAATGGGCAGCGAGCGGTCGCTCATCGACAGGTTGTAGGCAAAGTTGCCGCTCTGGGTGAGCACCGCCACGCCCTTCTCTACCGCCTTGCCGCCGTGGGCCACCGGCCACAGCGCGGCGCTGTGCAAATAGTCCAACAAGCCGTAGCAGTTGGGGCCGAGCAAGGCCATGTCGCCCGCCGCTGAAACAAGCTGCTGTTGCAAGGCCGCACCACTGACGCCCGTTTCGGCAAACCCGGAGGCGTAGCAAATGGCGCCGCCGGTGCCGATGGCGGCGAGTTCGGCCACACAGGCCAAGGTCAGCTCACGGTTAGTCGCGATAAACACCGCATCCGGGCCGTAAGGCAAATCGGCAACCCGACGCACACACGGGATGCCGTCGAGGCTGTCATGCTGCGGGTTGACCAGCCACATCGGCCCGGTAAAACCGCCGTCGGCGCAGCGCTTGAGGGCGCGGGCCATGCTGCGCCCGCCGACAAAAGCCAGGTGCCGGGGCGCCAGCAGGCGCTTGAGGTTGTCGCGAATAGCCTGGGACATAAGCGTTCTCCGCGCCGATCAGCGCAACAACGGCCGCAACAGTTCACGGGCAATAATGTGCCGCTGGATTTCCGACGTGCCTTCCCAGATCCGTTCGATCCGCGCGTTACGCCAGATGCGCTCCACCGGCCCTTCATCCATCAAGCCCATGCCGCCAAAGATCTGCACGGCTTCATCGGCTACCTTGCCCAGGGTTTCACTGGCAAACAGCTTGGCCATGCCGGCCTCGCCATCGGTCATGCTGCCCTGGTCCATCTTCCAGGCGGTGTGCAGGGTCAGAAGCTCGGCGGCGCGAATCTGCGTGGCCATGTCGGCCAGCTTGAAACTCACGCCCTGGTAGGTGCCGATGGGCTGGCCGAACTGCTTGCGGTCCGCCGCCCATTGCAGCGACACCTCCAGCGCACGCTGGGCCTGGCCGACGCAGTTGGCAGCGACCATCACCCGGCCAGCGGTGAGCCAGGCGTTGGCGACCTCCCACCCCTTGCCGACTTCGCCCAGCACTTTGTAGGCGGGCACGCGGCAGTCGTCGAAGAACATTTCATAGGTGTGATAACCGCGGTTGCTCACACACTTGGGGCCACGGCGGATGGTCATGCCGGGCGTGCCGCGATCGACCAGGAATGCAGTCACCGCATTGCGCTGGCGGCCGTTGTGTTCGTAGGTGTCGGTGACGGCAAACACGATGGCAAAATCGGCATGGCCGGCGTGGCTGATGAAGTGCTTGCTGCCGTTGATCACGAAGTCATCGCCGCTGCGCACGGCGCGGGTCTTGATCGCATTGGCGTCGGAGCCGGCGCCGGGTTCGGTCAGCGCGAAACAGTCAACTTTCTTGCCTTGCACGCACGGCAACAGGTAGTCCTCGACCTGCGCGCCAGTGCAAGCCATGAGAATCTTGGACGGGCGCGCGACAAACACATGCAGCGCCCACGAGACTTTGGACAACTCGCGTTCGATCAACGCCTGGGACAGGTAATCCAGGCCACCACCGCCCACCTCTTCGGGCATGTTGAAAGCATAGAAGCCGGCAGCGACAGCCTTGTCGCGAATCTGCGCGGCCAGCTCGGGCGAAACCGCGTCGGCACGGTCCACCGCGTCCTCATGGGGCAACAATTCCTTGGCAACAAAGCTGCGTACCGCGTCCACCAACATGTCTTGTTCTTGGCTGAGTTGGAAATTCATGGCGCTACCTATGTGGGCTTCCTGTGTGGGCTTAGCGACCGGAGAAAACCGGCAGGCGTTTTTCCATCGAGGCACGCAGCGCTTCGGCGCCGTCGTCGCTGCGCCCGCACAGCAGCCCGGCGGCCAGTTCGGCCTCAAGCTGTTCAGGCAGGCTGCGCCCGGCGCCTTCGCGGATCAGGGTTTTGGTCTGGGCGAAGGCGAAGGTGGGGCCGTTGGCCAGGCGCGTGGCCAGCTCGCTTGCGTGGGCATGCAACTGCTCATCGGCGACCACTTCGCCCACCAGCCCGGCGGCCAGTGCGCGCTCGGCGCTCCACAGCTCATCGAGGAACAGCAGGCGCTTGGCCTGCTCGCTGCCGATCAAGCGCGGCAAGTGCCAACTGGCGCCAGCGTCCGGCGAATACGCCATGCTGGTGTAGCCGGCCCTGAAGCGCGCCGATTGGGCGGCGATGCGCAGGTCGCAGCACAGGGTCAGGTCCATGCCCGCGCCGACGGCGGTGCCGTTGATCGCAGCAATCGTAGGTTTGTCGAGGGTATGCAGGCGGGTCATCAGGGCGTGAGCGGTTTCGGTCCAGCCGTAGGTTTCCAGGGCGCCACGGGACTCGGCGTCGGCCCACTCAGCCAGGTCGGCACCGGCGCAGAAACTACGGCCGCTGCCGGTGAGCACCACCACCCGCACGCTGGGGTCGGTGTTGAACGCGTCGAGCACCGCATGCAGGTAGTTGAGGGTCGGGATGTCGAGTGCATTGCGCTGCGGGCCACGGTTGAGCGTGATCCAGGCAACGCCAGCTTGCACCTGAGTGAGCACGGGCGAATCGGTAGTCATGGCTTCCTCGAATTATTTTAGTTGGCGTGAGGGGTGCGACATGGCGAGATACTAAACGAGTGTTCAGTAAGGAGGCAATCGGCAAACTGCAAATATTTTCAGGGCGAAAAAAAACGCCCGAATAGAGCGTTCAGGCGCTGAAGGGAAGGTTCAGGCTTTGAGCTGGTAGCGCGCGCGACCGCCGCCTTGCAGGCCGTCCACCCAGGCTTCGCAGATCTGGATGCCCTGCTGCGGCGTGAACGTGCCGGGGTTGAGCCCCGACTCCAGCCACAAGCCATCGAGCAACGCGCTCAAGCCGATGGCGGCCAAATCAGCGTCGAATTGCTCCCAGCCTTCCTCCCTGGCCATGTCCGCCAACGCCGAACGCATGATGGTGCGGTACTCGCCATAGGAATGCTCGTGGGCCTGGTTGATCGCCGGCGCGGTCTTGACCGCGCCCCAGAACACCAGCCAGGCGTCCAGCAACTGTGGGTCGAGCAGTTCAGCTGAAAAGGAGCCACGGAACAGCGCCGATAAACGCTCACGCGGCTGCGGCGGCGCCTTGGCCATGGTCTCGCGCAACAGGCTCATGACTTGGGCGGTGATGGTGCGATAGGCCTCGGCCACCAACTCATCCTTGCCCGAATAGTGATGGCTGATCAGCCCTACCGACACCCCGGCCTCAGCGCTGATCTTGCGGATCGAAGCGCCCTGGAAGCCATCGCGCTTGAGGCACGTCAGCGTCGCCTGAACCAGGTTGGCCTTGCGCAATTGCGGCTCCATGCGGGAGAAACGCGATTCCTGAGTCATGGGGCGGTGTCCTTCGGTTGAGTCGGCTGCACGACTCTACCTCAGTCGCGGTAACCGGGCGACACCCGATCCAGCATCCGCAGCAACGCCGCCCATGCCAGCTGCATGGCATTCACATCGGTCAGCTCGCCCTCCTCCAGCGCTCGGTTGGGGTTATTGAATTGCTGCTCGGTGTAAGCGCAAACCTCAGCCGGCGGCAGGATCAGCTTGCCGCAGGCCTGCGCGGCGATCTGGATATCGCAGGCCTTGTCCAGGTAATACATGCGCAGAAACGCCTCACCAACCGTCTCGCCCACCGTCAACAAACCATGGTTGCGCAGCATCAGCACCGGCTTGTCGCCAAGGTCCTGCACCAGCCGGCGTTGCTCGTGCATGTCCAGGGCGACGCCTTCATAGTCGTGGTAGGCAACCTTGCCGTAGAACTCCATCGAGATCTGATTGACCGGCAACAAACCGCACTCCAGCGCCGCCACCGCACAGCCGGCACGGGTGTGGGTATGCAGCACGCACTGGGCGTCTTCGCGAGCGCCATGAATGGCGCTGTGAATGACAAAACCAGCCGGGTTTACGGCATAAGCAGAAGGTTCGACCGCCTGCCCGTCCAGGCCGATCTTGACCAGGTTGGAGGCGGTGATTTCATCGAACATCAGCCCATAAGGATTGATCAGAAAGTGATGTTCCGGCCCGGGAATACGCACCGAAATATGCGTGAAGATCAGGTCGCTCATGCGGTAGTGCGCGATCAATCGATAGCAGGCCGCGAGCTCTTCGCGCAGTTGCTGCTCGGTGGAGTGAGTCATTTTTATTCTCCAGGCACGGGGTTGGTAAAGGCGACGCTAAGCCAGCCGTCAGTAAAAAAACAAGTTGATTTTTTACTGGCGCTCGCCTCTTACTAGAAAAATAACAATAACAGCGCCTGGAGTATCCGCACCATGTCGCACGCTGCCTTCCCGCATCTGTTCGAACCCTTGGTACTGCGCGGCAAACGTCTGAAGAACCGCATCATGTCCAGCGGGCATGACACCTCGATGCCGACGGATAACCGGGTCAATGCGCAATTGATCGCCTATCACCGTGCGCGCGCCGAAGGCGGTGTGGGGCTGATTGTGCTGCAGGTGGCGGGCGTGCATGACAGTGCGCGGTACACCTCCCATGTGCTGATGGCCACCGACGACGAATGCATCGACGGCTATCGCGAGTTGGCCGATATTTGCCACGCTCAGGGCACTGTGGTGCTGTCGCAAATATTCCACCCGGGCCGCGAGATCATGGAGTCGGCAGACGGGTTGCTGGCGGTGGCGTACTCGGCGTCGGGAGTGCCTAATGAGCGGTTTCGGGTGATGCCACGGGCGCTCGACCAGGCGATGATCGATGAGATCGTCAGCGGTTACGCAGCGGCGGCCAGGCGCTTGCATCAGGCGGGAATTGATGGCGTGGAAGTGGTCGCCAGCCACGGCTACCTGCCCGCGCAGTTTCTCAACCCACGGGTTAACCGGCGCACCGATGACTACAACGGCGTGCTTGAACAGCGCCTGAGATTCCTGCGGGAAATTATTGCCGCAGTGCGGGCCGCGACCGACGCGCAGTTCATCATCGGCCTGCGCATTTCTGCCGATGAGCACGACAGCGAAGGCCTTACCGAAAGCGAATCCCTGGAGGCCGTGCAACACCTGCAAACGCAGCTGGATTATGTGCATATCGTCGCCGGCACCTCGGCGTCCACGGGCGGCGCAGTGCATATCGTGCCGCCCATGGCCATCGCCGCCGCGTACCTGGCCGATGCGGCCGCGACGTTCAAAGCCAGCCTGTCGATACCCCTGTTTGTCACCGGGCGGATTAACCAGCCGCAGGAGGCCGAGCTGATCCTGGCGCGCGGCCAGGCCGATGTGTGCGGCATGACCCGCGCACTGATCTGCGACCCGCTGATGCCGGCCAAAACCCTCGACGGCCGCGCCGAGGATGTGCGTGCGTGCATCGCCTGCAATCAGGCCTGTATCGGGCACTTTCACAAGGGCTTGCCAATCTCCTGCATCCAGCACCCCGAGACGGGGCGCGAGCTGCACTTCGGTAACCTGCAACCGACGTTGAAACGCCGCCGCATCATGGTGGTCGGCGGTGGCCCGGCCGGCATGAAAGCAGCCGCTGTGGCCGCGCAACGCGGCCACGACGTGACCTTGTTTGAAGCCAGCGGGCAATTGGGCGGGCAAGTGCTGTTGGCGCAGTTGCTGCCACGGCGCAGCGAATTCGGCGGCGCCAGTACCAACCTGCAACGAGAGATGACGCTGGCAGGCGTGCGTGTGCTGCGCAATACCCGCGTCGACCGCGCCCTGGTGGAACAACAGCGACCTGATCACGTGATCATCGCCACCGGCGCCGAACCCTATTGGCCGGCATTCGAGCGAGGCGGCGAGCTGCAAGTAGTCGATGCCTGGCAGGTGTTGCGCAATCAGGTCACCTTGGGGCGCTCGGTGGTGGTGGTCGACTGGCGCTGCGACTGGATCGGCCCCGGCATCGCCGAGCGTCTGGTGCGCGCCGGCCATCAGGTGCAACTGGCGGTCAATGGCACGCACTGCGGGGAAAACCTGCCGCTCTATGTGCGCGATCAACTGGCGGGCGAGCTGCACCGCCTGGGCATCCCCATCATCCCTTATGCCCGCCTCTACGGCTGCGACGACAGCACGGTTTACTTGCAACACAGCGCCAGCGGCGAACCGATGCTGTTGGAGAACGTCGACAGCCTGGTGTTGTGCCAGGGCCATCAGCCAGTGGACACTCTGGGCACGGCGCTTGCCGGGCTGGTGCCGTTTGAACGCATCGGCGACTGCCTGGCGCCGCGCACCGCCGAAGAGGCGATCTACGAAGGACTCAAGGTAGCGTGGAAACTCTGAACGACGAACCGCAGCCACTGTTTCTCGGTACGCGCATTCGCGGCCTGCGCAAGGCACGCGGCCTGACGCTGACCGAACTGGCGCAACTGAGTGAACTGACCGCCGGCTATCTCAGCCAGTTGGAGCGCAACCTGGCGTACCCATCGATCCCGGCGCTGTTCAATATCGCCCGCAGCCTGGGCGTGACTATCCAGTGGTTTTTTGCCAGCGAGGCCGCCCCTGCCCCAGCGGATGAAGGCTATGTGGTACGTAAAAACAATCGTCAAAGCATCCGTTATGAAGATGGCATCGTCGACCAACTGCTGACGCCATTGCCCAACCACCAACTGGAGATCCTGCACTCATGCTTCCCACCCGGCACCTACAGCCAGCAAAGCTACAGCCATGAAGGCGAAGAAGCGGGCTATGTGTTGAGCGGCACCTTTGAGCTGTGGGTCGGTGAGCGGCATTTTCTGTTGGCTGAAGGCGACAGTTTCAGCTTTGCCAGCAGCGAGCCGCACCGGTATGGCAACCCGGGCAAGGTGGATACAGTGGTGATCTGGGTGATTACACCCCCGACATTTTAGGCCGCTGTAGCAAATGCAGACGTTTCCTACGGGAACTGGCGACAGTGGCGCGGCTTGCCATCAGTGGTGAGGCACCCAGTCGCTTGCTATAAAAATGGCTACTTCTTTTCGAGGTTGTCGCCATGTCTTTATTGCATTTGTTGTTTGGGAAACCGACTCAGGACGATTGGGATCGAGTAAGGGATGTCAAATCCCGTAAAACCTGGAAGGTCGTACGTGGAGGCATCGGCCTGGACATCGATGAGGTTATCGCGTCAGAGGGTTACAAGGACGCTCTGCGCCAAGTGCAAAAAATGGAGTCAGACGACTCATGGGCCTGCTGATCATTGTGCCGTTACTGGTCAGTGGCTATCTGGTCTGCCTCAGGCACCCGTTTTTCTACTTGCGATTGCACCGATTCCAGGGACAGTTGCTTTACCTGCAGGTAGCAAGGCTCGGAATGCTCTGCCTAATCGTTGCCACGTTTTTGAGTGCTGCCCTGCTGACGTTATCAAAACAAGCAGCCTTTATCGCCGGGCATGAAGTTGCGGCGGACTACAGCCAAAAACTGGGTACGCTATTGGTACAACTCGACATTGCCAATGAGAAAAACTGCACGCTATGGGTTTTCATGTTGCAGGCGGGTATGACCACTCTGGCGATTCCTTTTTTCTGGGCAAGGCTATATGTACGCGCGAAGAAGAAAATGCTGAAGCTGGAAACCGACACGCAGCTCTACCATGTGCTTTCGCTGGGTGTTCTTGAGGGCACGCCATTCAAGCTTTTATTGAGAGAGTCCATCGTCAAGTGTGTGCCGTGCATGTTCAGTTTGAGCAACAGGAAGGTCTATGTCGGGATTGTAGTATTCGCAGGCACCCCCACGGAGTCCGAAGGCATTGGTCAGGGGTTCAGCCTGGTGCCCATACTCAGCGGGTACCGGGACAAGGACACATTGGAGGTCACGCTCCACACTTACCACGCCCCTATAAACCGCCCCAGGCCGATCCTGCTGGTTCAGGAAAACGTCGTGTCGGCCACTCGCTTTGACTTCACCACATGGACCCGTTCCCAGTCCCGCAGAAGCCGAAAGGCGCAGCAGGGGCAGTTCTATCACCACCGCCCTGCGCGCCCGGCAGAAGCCTCGCGCATCTGCGCATGAAGCTGGGTATCACGGCCACTTGAACATATCGTCCACTGGTACACGGTAGCCGGTCGCCAGGCGGTTGGTCTCGTTGGCCATGCCGACCACGGCCTGCAACTCGCCAAACATCTCGTCGGTCATGCCGGCCTTGCGTGCGGCGGCGGTGTGGGAGGCGATGCAATACGGGCAATTGTTGGTCACGCTGACCGCCACATACAGCAACTCCTTGGTCAGCGGGTCGAGAGCTCCTGGTGCCATGATTTCCTTGAGGCTTTCCCAGGTGCGGCGCAACGTCGGCGGGTGGGCGGCCAGGCATTTCCAGAAGTTGTTCACCTGGTCGACCTTGCGTGTTTGCATGATGTCGTCGTAAACCGCACGCACTTCAGGGCTGGCGTCGGCGTATTCGGTGAGGTGTTGGGTCATGGTCTTTCCAAGGCTGGCATAAAGCATTCTGGAATACCGCGCCACACCCATGGCTGGCAAGTGAAGCCGGTAAGCATCGGGTGACAAAGTTGACCAGCGGTCATGCGAACCCGTGCTGTTGTGAATCAGCGTGCTGGGCACAGCCTGCTCACCCTGACAAGGCCGCGGGTATTCGTGACTTGTGGTTAAGAGTCCTTTTCGCAATGGGCGGTTTTTCCGAGTGAACGACGGGCGGATACTCGACTCCATTGTTCACACCCCTTCTGGAGTTACTGATGTCTACCCCAACCCCAAACGTCCCCGCCTTCGGCCTCGGCACCTTCCGCCTGCAAGGCCAGGTGGTGATCGACTCGGTGAGCACCGGCCTGGAACTGGGCTACCGCGTCATCGACACTGCGCAGATCTACGAGAACGAAGCCGATGTCGGCCAAGCCATTGCCGACAGCGGCGTAGCGCGTGATGAGCTGTTTATCACCAGCAAGATCTGGATCGCCAATTTCGCCGAAGGCCAGTTGATTGCGAGCCTGCGCGAAAGCCTGCGCAAACTCAAAACCGATTATCTCGACCTGACGCTGATCCACTGGCCATCGCCGGAAGACCAGGTGCCGGTCGCCGAATTCATGGGCCAGTTGCTGGAAGCCAAGCGCTTGGGACTGACACGCCAGATCGGCATTTCCAACTTCACCATTGACTTGATGAAGCAGGCAATCGCTGCGGTGGGTGCCGAGAACATCGCCACCAACCAGATCGAGTTGCACCCCTACCTGCAAAACCAGAAGGTTGTGGATTTTGCCACCGCCCAGGGTATCCAGATCACCTCGTACATGACCCTGGCCTATGGCGAAGTGCTCAAAGACCCGGTGATCCAGCAGATCGCCGAGCGCCATCAAGCCACACCGGCGCAGGTCACGCTGGCCTGGGCCATGCAATTGGGTTACGCGGTGATCCCGTCGTCGACCAAACGCGTCAACCTGCAAAGCAATCTCGAGGCCCTGCACCTGACCTTGAGCGCTGCCGACATGGCGCAGATTGCAACCCTGGAGCGTGGCCACCGTTTAACCAGCCCCAAAGGCATTGCGCCGAAGTGGGACTAAACCCCGGCCAGCGGTTTGCGCGATAATTCCCGCAGCCATGGCAACACCCGCAGGCCCGCCGTGGCTGCGGGTGGGTCGATGATGTCCATGAAGTGTTCGAGGTTGACGCTGTCCGGCACACCCGGCAACCGCACCAGCACCGCAGGCTGAGTATCAGCCGGTTCGCCCAGTTCCTGATGGTCATAGAGCAGCACATGCCGCACCTGAGGCTGCGGCCCGCAAGCCTGCAGCGCCAGCCCCGCATTAATGATCAATACGTCGAAGGGCTCGGCAGGGATCGCGGTGAGTATCTGGACTTCCTGGTAGGTTTGCACCGGCACAATGCGGTGGTAACCCAACTGATTGAGCATTTTTTCTATGTACAGTCGTTGCAGGTGTTGTTCATCGGCAATCAGGATGGTCAGTGCTTTGTTCGGCATGGCGAACCCCTGGGCTGGCAGCGCTCGTCAGTGAGCGTGCCCCATTCTCCAGACATATACCGAAGACAAAATCAGGCATGTTCCCCCTTCATGTAGGAGTTCTCCCAAATTCACCGAATGCCCCTCAACTGCAGTCAGGCCTGCTTGCAATAGTCACCCATGCGCTGGTGCAAATCAGCAATTGCCGTGTCAATTGTTGCAACAGCCGCGCCTAATGTGCTGCGCTCCTGTCGCTCACACACCGCCTCCAGCATTTCGCAACTGGCTATCAATGGCTCGGCCTTGACCATTCGCGCCCCACCTTTGACGCGGTGTGCGAGGTCATGCAGCCCACTAAAACTATGCTGACGCGCCAGCAACGCCAGCATCGCGCGGTCTGCCTCCAAACTGTCGAGCAAGGCGCTCAAAAGCTCATTGAGCGCGGCGTGATCGTCTCCCGTGACGACCTTCAAAGCCTTTAAATCAAACCCTGGACCAGCGTCGGGTGACTCAGGGCCGAGCGCATAGACGCTCAGCGCAGAGCGCAAGTCCTCAAGCCCGGCAGGCTTGAACAGGCAACCATCCATGCCCGCCTGCCGGCAGCGCTCGGTTTCTTCCGGCTGGGCATTGGCGGTAAACCCCAGCAGCAGGCAGGCGGGCAAGCCATGCTCACGCTCTTGCGCACGGATTTCACGCGCCAAGGCATAGCCATCCTTGAGGGGCATGTTGCAATCGGTGATTACCACATCCGGCCGCTGGGTTTGCCAGCGTTCCAAGCCCTGGACGCCATCTTCGGCGGTGCTGATGCGATGCCCCAGAAAGCTCAGCTGCCGGGCCAGCAGCAGGCGATTGGCCGGGTAGTCATCCACCACCAGAATGTCCAAAACACGCACGGGACGGGTAGGTTCCGGCGTAGCCGAAACCTCGGCCGCTATTGCTGCTGTGGTGGCCAACGTGAGTGCTACGTCCACCCGTGTCCCCTGCCCCAGCGTACTGCTCAACTGCAGTTTCCCCGCCATCATTTCGCATAGCGTGCGGCTGATCACCAACCCCAGGCCCGAGCCGCTGCGCGCCGACTGCTCGGTATTGCTGCCCTGGATAAACGGGTTGAACAGCCGCTGCTGGTCCTCGGCACTGATGCCTATGCCGGTGTCTTCTACCCACAAGGTGAGGTTCAATTGGCCGGGGTCCGATGCCAACCCACAGCGGCCGCCCAAGCGCACCCGGCCGTGGTCGGTAAACTTGATGGCATTGCTCAGCAGGTTGGACACCACCTGCTTGAATCGCAACGGGTCGATCAACACCGCGCAATCCATCTGCGGATCAAGCTCTACTTGCAGCGCCAGGCCTTTCGCGCGCGCCAACCCTTCGAATACCCGCGCCACCGACTTCAATAGCTCATGCAGGTTGGCCGGTTCAAGGGACAAAGACAAATGGCCGGACTCAATTCGGGCAATATCCAAAATGTCGCCGATCAGGTCCAGCATGCCGTGGGAGGCCACCGAAGCGACTTCCAGGGCGTCACGGTCGGCGCGCCCTTGTTCAGCGTTGGCCAGCGCCAGCTCGATCATGCCGATCACCGCGTTCATGGGGGTGCGAATTTCGTGGCTCATGGTCGCCAGGAACGTGGTCTTGGCACGGTTGGCGGCGTCAGCGTCCTCCTTGGCTTCCTGCAACTGGCCCAGCAGACGCTGGCGCTCGCTCACATCGACCCAACCGGCAATCATGCCCACGACATTTTCGTCGCCATCACGGTACGGCAGCATCCAGTGGTAAATGGTCAACACCTTGCCCGCAGGCAACCTGAGCACCCGATCATGAATCTGCGGTTCGCCCCGCTCCATCAACCGCAGATAGTCCTCATGGAATGACTGGGCCTGCGGCGGGTTGCCGGTGTCGGTCTCGATCACCGTCTTGCCGATCACCGCTTCAAGCTTGAAGCCAAACACGTCCAGGTAGGCACTGTTGCAGGCCATCAGCCGCCCCTGGCGATCACGCACGTAGATCGGGTGGGGCGTACCGTCGATCAGCACGCCCATAAAGCGCATCTGGTCACTTAACGCGCGTTCGGCCTGAGCACGCTTGCGTATCAGGCTGCGCAGGTAAATCGCCCATCCCAGGGTGATCAGCAGCAATACCGCTGCCAGGCCGAATCCTTGGATAATCGTGCGGCGATGGCGTAGCCAATGGTCTTCGATGATGACATCGGTGCGCCATTGGCTGATCAGTTCATCCATTTCCTGAGGCGGGATGCTCAGCAACGCCTTGTCCAGTATCGAGTACAGCTCCAACTGCCCCCGGTTGACCCCGAACGTCATACGCACAGGTTCAGAGCCGACGGTGCTGGTCACGTGCAAGCGATCGCGGTACTCAAAGGCGATCAGGTAACGCGCATAGATCAGTGAACTGACGGCACCCTCGGCGCTGCCATTGGCCACCAGAGCCATGGCATCCGTAGGATTTTTCGCCTCCACAAACTGGATACCGGGATAGTCGCGATTGATGACGTCACGCAGCGCATTGCCGCTGGGTATTACCAGGCGTTTACCCAGCATATTTTCCAGTGTCATGGTGCCAGGCGTGTCGGTACGGGTGACCAGCACCAGTGGATTGGTCAAGTAGGGCCGCGTAAAACGCACCTGGTCAGAGCCTTCGAGGCTGGGCGTGACCACCGCCATCATGTCCGCCCGGCCGGAACGGACCGCCTCTATTTGCTGAGGCATTGAGCCGCCCGGGACCACATCGAACTTCAAGCCGGTGCGCAAGCTGATCCGGGATAGAACGTCTGCACTCAAGCCCTCTGATTGCCCTTGTGCCGTGAAGGATGCCAACGGCAACATCTGGTCGGACGCTACCACCCTCACCCGTGGGTGTTTTTCCAGCCAGCGTTGCTCGCTGGTGCTTAAGCGCAGGCGCTCGGTCCCCAGAACACCAAGATTGCCAGCACTCCAACGGCGCAAAATATCCAGCTGCTGGTTAGCCGGAATCGACCTCAGCGCGCTGTTGATGATGCGCAGCAAGCGAATATTGTCCCGGGCCAGCGCGAACGCAAAGGCGTTGGACTCCAAAGTGGAAAAGTCCGCCAGCTGTACATTGTTGAGGTGGTTGCGGTTGATCTGGTAGTGGGCGGTGATGGCGTCTCCGAGGTAGACATCGGCACGGCCAAAAGCCACGGCGCCGATGGCTTCGAAGACCGACGCAAACAGTTCCACATGGGCCTTGGGGTAAAACGCCTCGACCACATCGGGCGGCATATAGTGATAAAGCATCGCCACACGCTTGCCGGCCAGGTCGACACTCAGGGACTGGGTGTCTCCGGTACGGGTGACCAGGATGGGCTGATCATTGGCATAGGAGCGCGAAAGGACGAGTTGCGGGTCCCCCGCTTCAAACCCGTTGGCCGACCCCAAGAAATCGATAGAGCCCTGCTTGAGCGCCTCAATCACTTCATCACGGGTGTCATAGCGGCGCACTTCAACGCTGACGTTGAGCGCCTGGGCAAGCAACTTGGCATAGTCGGCGGTGACGCCTTCCAGTTCATCGTTATTGTTGGTCAGTTCGAAAGGCCCGTAATCGGGCGCGGAAACCCCCATCCACAGCGTGCGGCGCTCACGCAGCCAGTGCCAGTCAGCGTCCCCCAGCACCACGGGCGGGCCATTCTCGTCGAGGCTGGAATGCCCCAGCAACCGCAAGGTGTGGGGCTCATCAAGGGCCGCAGCGAGCAACGGCAGCAGGCTCATCAACACCAGCATGATCAACCGTCGGACCTGGGCAAGGATCATGTCGATTCAGATCAGATGATTACGCTGGGCAAACTTGGCCATGTGCACCACAGACGTCATCCGCAGCTTCTCCTTGAGCCGGGTCTTGTAGGTGCTGATGGTCTTGTGGCTCAGCAGCATATCTGCAGCAATTTTGTTGTTGGTAAAACCCAACGCCAACATCCTCAGCACTGCCAGCTCGCGGTCTGAAAGCGAGTGCACCAGCTCGTGCTCGGTGGTCTGCAAATCATCACGACGCACCGAACTGCTCGGCAGACTGGGGAAGCAGTTGTAGTTGGACATCACCGCCTTAATGGCTTTTTGCAGCTCCTCCAGCTCTCCGGTCTTGGCGACAAACCCCATGGCGCCTGCACGCATGCACCGCGTGGAAAAAAACTCCGGCAGATACGACGTCAGTACCAGAATTTTGCACGGCACACCCAGCGCCTTGACCCGGCTGATCACCTCCAGCCCACCCAGTTTTGGAATGGCCAGATCGAGAATAATCAAGACTGGACGCTTCTCTCTAACCTTCTGAAGCGCGTCCGCCCCCGTACCGGCTTCCTCGATGTCAGTGAAGCCTTCGCACTTGAGCAAATGCTTGACGGTTGCCCGTATAAACGGATGATCGTCCACAACTAACACGGTCCCACTACTTAGCGCTTTGCTCATATCACTACCCTGAAAAGAATAAGTACCCTTACACATCACACGGGACACCACTACCTGTGAGAAATGACAGTTTCGACCAGCGGTACTGCCGTCACTCAGGTGGTCCGCTTCTATCGAAGTCACATCGAGCACGTATAGCCAAACCGTGACCACCGGCTAGCTGCAAGTGCGCAACCTTAACAACGAAATGACGTATTGACCGAAGGGGCAATCCCAATCAGATGTAGGATTTTTCTTCGCAAAAGTAGCCGTTGAGCGCGTGTCAGTCAGTGGTACTCGGGCTCCAGAACGCTTGCACCACCAGTGTCGAGGTGGAAATTCGCGCCACCAGCGCGTCCAGTTCGTCGCCGTCTACCGAGGTCGCGGCCAGGGTGGCCTCGATCTCCACTTCTTCGCTGCCGAACGGCCGCACATCGACGTCGCTGGCCGGGTAGTTGCACCGCGCCAGTTCGGCCTCCAGCAGCACCATCACTGCCTGCTGCTGGCTGCGCTGGGCGATGACATAGAGGATGTTGGTGACCTCCGCCGACACCACGTCCAAAGGCTGACGGTTGATGTTATTGACGATTGGCCGCAGCAAGGTGTTGGCCGCCAGCACAAATAGCGTGCCCAACAGTGCTTCGAGGATCAGGTCAGCCCCCGCACACGCCCCCACCGCTGCCGAAGCCCACAACGTCGCAGCAGTGTTGAGCCCACGCACGTTGCCTTCCTCACGCATGATCACGCCAGCGCCCAAAAAGCCGATGCCCGAGACCACGTACGCAACCACCCGCACCGCGCCTTCCGCGCCACCCAGGCGGTTGGCCATGTCGACGAAGATCGCCGCGCCCACTGCCACCAGCACATTAGTGCGCAAGCCCGCCGTGCGCTGGCGGTACTGGCGTTCGAAACCGATCAAGCCACCGAGGATAAACGCCGCGGTAAGGCTGACCACGGTATCGACCAACGAGTTGAGGTTGATGTTGTTGATTGCCTGCATAAAAATTCTCCATGACTGCTGCGCATGCCAGAAACCTTAGTGCAGGTACGACCGACTGCACCGTCCCCGTTTAAAGGCACAGTCAGCTTGGCCCGCCCGCCGTAAAAGGCAGGCGCGTCCGTAGCATCCCAAGTGATTTGAGGTGCTGGTCAGCGTCGATGAGAGGGATGCAGGCAGGTGCCAGGACTGGCCGCTGCCGGAATGCCGCTTCTCGCTTTTTGAGGCGAGACAACGGCATCAGGAAAAATGCGCGTTACCTTGCCAAGTATGTGCCAGTTACCGAAACCGGCCGACGACTGTCGCTCGAACAAGTACCCACTGAGGGTCTCCGCTATTGATGAAAACGCGCGGAGTTTACGCCGCGTTTTCGAGGGAGTAAACCGTAGGAGAATTTACCATAGGGGTTTAGGTGGATTGTTCAGGGTGAGTTCAGCAACTGTTTTTTGGGTCACGCCGAAGATCAACTGTGGGAGCTGGCTTGCCTGCGATGGCGGTCTGTCTGCTGGAGGTTTATTACCTGACACTGCGTCATCGCAGGCAAGCCAGCTCCCACAAGGAGTGTGCACGTCCGCTATTACGGCATATCGGGCCGATCCCGCTCAACCCGTTTCAAGTACTCGTCCATCTGCCCACCTGCCAGCGGCTTGACCTGAATAGACACCCTGTTGACCTGCCGTCCCATCCTGATGCCTTCACGCGTGCGCACCTGCACATACCCAAGCTTGGGCCAGAAGCGCTCGGCCTTGGTATTGCCGACCACCACCGTCAACCGCAGCCACTGGGCACCGTTGCTCACCGTCCACGCTTCAAGATCGGCATGCAATTGTCGCGCGAACCCGGTGCCATGCAGGCGCGTATGCACCAGCAGCAAACCGATATGCCACACGCCGACGGCCAGCAAGTCGGCCGCGATGTTCACGACGGCGGCCAGTTGGTCCTGCGTATCGCGATAACCCAGCCAGTACATCCGGCTGCAACGCCAACCTGCCGGCAACTGACCCTGTAACTCTTCGTGCGCTTCGGTCGGTGTGGCCGGCTCACCATTGACCGCGATGAAATACTCGGGTGCCTGGTCAAAAAAACACTGCAGTTCGGCCGCGTCGCCGTCGTGCAGTTCAACCACTCGAATACCTTCGAGTGCGCAATCAACCTCCATGTTTACTTCCCCTTCAATCGTCGCGCGTCAGCACTTCCAGCAACTCGATTTCAAAGCGCAGATTGCTGTTGGGCGTGATATGCGCGCCCATCGAACGCTCGCCATAGGCCAGGTGCGCCGGCACAAACAGTGTGCGCACGCCACCCACCTGCATGCCCATCAAGCCCTGGTCCCAGCCCTTGATTACGCGCCCGGTGCCGATCACGCACTGGAACGGCTTGCCGCGCTCCCAGGACGAATCGAACACGGTGCCGTCTTCGAGGATGCCGGTGTATTGGGTGGTGATCAGCGCCCCCTTGACCACGGCTTTGCCGGTGCCCAGGCGGGTGTCGGTGATCTGGAGTTCATCGTTGCTCATGGGGCTCTCGTTGGATGAGTTAAGACTGGGGTTTTCCCAGAATAAAATGAGCTTGGCAAGTGCGCCCTCGCCACACCCTTATGCCGATCGTTCCTTACAACCAATGCCAGAACCGGCTCCAGAAACCCCGGCCCAAATCATCCTTACAGCGCGCATATTGCGCCGCGTACATCTGCGAGCGCGCCTGCACCTTGCTCGCCACCGGCGGCAGCCAGGCTTTGGCCGCATAGGTACGTTGGCGATAGCCGCCCCAGCCTTCGTGGTAGTTCAGGTATTGGCCGTAGGCGTCGTATTTGTACACGCCGTTGATGGTGTAGGTCTTGTCCATGTACCACCCCACAAAGTCGATGGAGTCATCGAAATCCTGACGGCTCGCACCGCTGCGGCCGGTGCTCTTGCGGTAGTCGTTCCACACTTCATCCTTGGCCTGGGAATAGCCTTCGGCGGTGGACACGCGCCCCCAGGGGATGATCCATAGCAGGTATTTGCGTGGTGTCTTGGCATCCTGGCGGAAGCCCGACTCTTGATACATGATCGCGAACGGCACCTGGATCGGCACGCCCCAGCGCTTTTGCGTGACCTTGGCGGCGTCGTACCAGTCATCTTTTTCACGGAAGATGCCGCAGATGTCGTTTGGCGTGCGTGGCGGCGAAGTACCGCACGCCGCCAACAGGGAGGTGAGTAATAACAGTCCGACAGCTTTGCCTGCGCTCAAGGGGCACCTTTGCGTGATACACGTAAAAGGCCGGTATTTTACGCATTCATTCGAGCGCAGGGGGTAGCGAGTTCACTCCATAACCAGCTTCCACAGGCGGCATCCATGCCGCACATGCTCAGCTTAAGCCAACGGCACGCGACGCGTGGTCAGCGCGGTACGACCCACAAAGAAGCTCAAGGCTGCACCCAGCAGCAACATGGCCAAGGTGCTCCATGCAGCGCGGGACAGCTGCTTAGCCGCTACTTCACCGGCTTCACGGGCTTTCTGTTCGGCTTGCTGTTTCAGCTCATCGACCTTCTGCATGGCTTGCTGATAAGCCTGGGCATAGTTGTCGACGATCTGCGTGGCTTCGGCTTTGCTCTTGCCGGTACGGGCGGCCACGATGTTGACCAGCGCGTCTTTGTCCGCAGCATTCAACGCAGGCTCGCCGGAGGCTTTGACGCGTTCGAACCACTGCGTCAACTCATCACCGGCCTGGGCAGGGTTGGTCGCGGCGTCCTTGGCCGATTGCTTGCCGTCGGCGGCGGCCTGGTCGGTTTTCTGCTCGACGTTGGCAGGGTCCAGCTCAGGCTTGCCGCTTTGCTTGAGCAAGGTGTCGAGTTGGCCTTGCAGGCTGTTCCAGTCCAGTTGGATACCCTGCTCGTTCAACTGCTGCTTGATGCTGTTGCCGATCCCAGGCGCAGCAGCGGCGATACCACTGCCGGCGGCGGACAAGCCTTTGCCTACTACGTTACCGGCGGTGCCGACCACGCTGGCGGCCAGGCCAGCCAGCAGCCAGGTGGTGAGCAAGGTGGTGAAGGTCCAGGTCAATACGCCGTGCAAGCCGCCACGGTCCGGTGCAGTGCGCCCGGCCACAAAGGCGCCGAGGCCGACAGCCACCAGGGTTGAGACAAACAGCCAGATCCCGGCGCCGGTGCCGAAGCCGCTCAGGGGGTTGCCCGCTTCCATCGGGTTGACGGCACTGGCGCCGATGGCCGTGCCGAGCACGCTGAGTACCAGGTAGGTCACCAGGGCAATTGCACTACCGGCCAGCACAGAGCTCCAGGACACGCGAAACGGTGAACGGTTGGTTTCATAGACAGTTGTCATGATTAATCCTTTGAGTGGTTGACCGTATCAGTCTGGCGAGACCGCTGCCGGTCGTCCCCGCTCAAATGCACCAGAGCATCTGGTGCATTCGCACCCCGCAACGGGCACTCTGTGTGCACTATCCTGATGCCTGGGTGTCGTACCCTTCATGCGCCCATCCCCGGAGAGACCATGACCCAGGACGTTCTTGCCAAAGAAACCAACCGCCGCCAATTGCAGCAGATCATCTCCGGGTTATCGGACGGTGTGATCCTGGCCGAAGTCGACCAGACCATTCTGTGGGCCAACGAAGCCGCGCTGGCCATGCACGGGGTCAGTGAGGTCGAGCAGCTCGGCGCCAATACCGAGCAATACGCCAAGCGCTTTGCCTTGCGCTATCGCAACAACCACCCCTTGCCGCTGGACAGCTACCCGCTCAGCCGAATCGCAGCCGGTGAAGAATTCAGCGATGTGGTGGTGGAAGTCACCCCCGTTGACGACGAGGACCGCAGTTGGGTGCATCGCTTGCGCAGCCTGGTGCTGACGGACGCCCACGGTGAACCGGAACTGCTGGTGCTGATCCTCAGCGACGCCACCGAATGGGCCAGCGCCGAGCAGCGCTTCGAAAAAACCTTCAACGCCAACCCGGCACCCGCGGTGATCTGCCGCCTCAGCGACCTGCGCTACATCAAGGTTAACCAGGGTTTCCTGGAGATGACCGGTTACAACCGCGATCAGGTCATCGGCAAATCCGTCTATGAACTGGATGTACTGGAACACGCCGATCGCAAGGACCTGGCCATTCAGCGCCTGAGCGAAGGTGCGACCATCCCGCAGATGCAGGCTGAACTGCGCCTGCCCGAAGGCGGCAGCAAACTGGTGATTGTCGCCGGCCAGCCGTTGGACATGAACGAGGAAGACTGCATGCTGTTTTCCTTTACCGACCTGGAGCCAAGGCGCAAAGCAGAAATCGCCCTGCGCCAGAGCGAAGAACGGTTCGCCAAATCCTTTCGCCTGACGCCGGTGCCGACCCTGGTGTGCAACGCCGCCAACCGGCAAGTGGTGGACATCAACGAAGCGTTCATGACCATCACCGGTTACATCAGCGAAGAGCTGATCGGCAAGAACGTTGAGGACATCAACTTCATCGACAGCGCCTCTGCTGGAGCGCAGTTGTTCGCCACCCTGGAAAAAGCCGGCAACCTCGAAGGCCAAGACCTCAAGGTGCGCAAGAAAGGCAACGAGGTGATCGACTGCGTGGTCTCCGCCGACACCGTGATTATCGAGGACGTGCCCTGCTACCTGTTGGTGCTGATGAACATCACCGAACGCAAACGTTCGGAGCTGGAGCTGGTGGCGGCCATTGAGGAGGTGATGCAAGACGCCTCCTGGTTCAGCCAGACCCTGATCGAGAAACTGGCCAACGCCAAGAGCGTCAACAGCCCCAACCTGCCGAACGTAGCCTTCACCGACCTTACCGCCCGTGAGCGTGATGTGCTGGGTTTGATCTGCGAAGGCCTGGCCGACAAGGAAATTGCCTCGCGCCTGAAGCTTGCGCCCAACACGGTGCGTAATCATGTGGCCACGGTGTACTCCAAACTCGGTGTGCACAGCCGCAGCGCGGCCATTGTATGGGCCAGGGAGCGCGGCTTGTTTGCCGGCGAACTGCGCGTCAAAAGCAAACCATAGAGTGCAAATGCACTAGTGCGACCAGTGCAAATTCGCCTTATTGCGCTGGCGTACGCTGCTTAACCTTGAAGGGTGGGCACAGGGCCTTTGGTCCCGTGCCGTAATGGTTTGATCTCTTCCAAGGAAAGCACGATGAAAAGCGAACAAGTCAAAGGCGCCGTAGAGAAGGTTGCCGGCAAGGCCCAGGGCTTTATCGGCGACCTCACCGGTGATGAACAATTGCACGCTGAAGGTGTGGCGCGTCAGGCCGCAGGTCAACTGCAGCAAACGTACGGCGACGCGCTGGACACTGTCAGTGATTTCGCCAAAAACAAACCCCTGGCTACCGTGGCTGTCGTCGCCGGTATCGGCCTGCTTGTGGGCCTGTTGCTGCGTCGTCGTTGAGGAGGCAGAGGCCCATGTTTACCCTCTCTCAATTGCGCAACTGCATCGAAGAAGGTTTATCACCGCTGACCTGCGAGTTCACCCTGTGCCGGGACGCGTCCCTGACCCTCAAGGTCTACGACGCCGAAACCGGCCGTGTTGATCTGGTGGTGACAGGCATCAGCACCAACCGGCTGCAAACCGCGCAAGAAGTGGCCAAGATGGTTGAAGAGTTGCGCTACGAACTGCAAAGCAACAACGTCGGCAAGCTCACACTGGATGATCTGCCTTCAACGACGGCCCAATGAAAATGAAGGCAGGCTGATCTCCAGGTCGACCTGGGTGACGCCGAGGCCGAAGTGATGGGTGAGGTAACACGACCGGTGTGGCCGGTTACCTTAACGCAAGAGCGAGGAAAACAGACCGATCACCGCTTGACGGGGGTGATCTCAAGAATGGTGCCGTTGGTGGTTTTGAGCAGCACAAACTTGTCACCCACCCGCGCCCATTGGCTGTCTGCCTCAGGCTGCTTGAGGCCGCGTTTTTTCCAGTCGCTGACCGCCGATTCCTTGCGCATCAGGATATCCGGGGCGCGATCACCTTCTTTCAGATCCCGCGTATTGATGCTGGAAGGCTGCACGGTTTCCTGGGGTGTATCACCGGCCTGCACGACAAAGCTGACGGTGGACAGGCCAGCGGTGAGCAGCAGGCAAGCGGCTAGGGTCTTGGACTTCATGGGTGCTCCTTCAATGAATGATGCGTACCCAGGTTCCGACCGCAGGCGCATGGAATCATTCAAGTTTGCACCCTTCCTGTGGCAAGGGAGCTTGCTCCCTCGCCACAAGGGCGCCGGGTCTATAACCAGGCTGCGTCCCAGAGCGGATAATCGCCGATATGTTCAGCCAACCCAGCGCGCAATGGGTTGCCAATTATGTAGCGTGCGATCTTTATAAGATCCTCCTCAGCGCGCGCTGCGCGATCATGGTACCCGCACTGCCAGAACGCGCCCCGTGCATGACAGGCTCGATTGATGGTCAATGTGCTGCGCGACTTCACCCTTTTCATCACTTGCGGCAACGATGCGGCTCTGAGTTCAAATAGCCAATGGAAATGGTCTGGCATGATGACCCAAGCCAAAGAGTTAACCATCTCAAGGTCATGAGCCTGTTTGAACTCTGCCACCAACAACCGCCCCAAGCGAAAATTGGCAAACACCGGGCGGCGCTGATAGACCACAGCAGTTACCAAGTAAGCCCGACCCGCCTCTGAATAACGGCCACGTCGCAATAGGTGAGAATTGGGTTTCTGAAGCAATCCTTTGCTCTCCGATTGAATGAATGATCCATTCACCCTAGCAAGCCACAGCAATACCTCCGTTCAATTCAGTTTCCCAATATGTCACGCCCCTCCACTGTGGCGAGGGAGCTTGCTCCCGCTGGGCTGCGCAGCAGCCCCAAAAAGGCTGGCCGAGTAACGCCTGAACCAACGCTGTGGGTCGATTGGGGCCGCTTCGCTGCCCAGCGGGAGCAAGCTCCCTCGCCACAAAAGCCTAGGCAGCAGGTGTGCGCTGATAAAACACCCTCCACCACTGGCCTGGACCATTCAGTTTCCCACTATGTCACGCCCCCCACTGTGGCGAGGGAGCTTGCTCCCGCTGGGCTGCGCAGCAGCCCCAAAAAGGCTGGCCGAGTAACACCTGAACCAACGCAGTGGATCGATTGGGGCCGCTTCGCTGCCCAGCGGGAGCAAGCTCCCTCGCCACAAAAGCTATGCCACACCCATTGCCACCGTGAAATAATCCGTGTAATTTTTCATGAAATTTCTCGACATAAATTTCATGAACCAACAACAAGAACTCGACGCCCTGGCTGTGCTCATCCACGATCTGCGCAAGCACAAGAAACTCACCCTTGCCCAACTCGCGCAAAAAATCGAGCGCTCGGTGGGCTTTTTGTCTCAAGTCGAACGCGGCCTGTCACGCCCTACTGTGGCCGACCTGACTGCCATCAGCCACGCCCTGGATGTGCCCACCACCTACTTCTACAGCCTGCCCAAACCCAAGGCCGTCGACTGGGTCACACGCCCCAACGAGCGGCGCACGGTGTATTACGCCAATGGCATCACCGACATTCTGGTTTCGCCAAGCATGCACGGCGCCTTTTCGATGCTCGACAGCCTGTTGGCGCCCGGCGCCAACAGTGGCGAGCACACCATGAGCGATCGCGCCGAACAGGCCGGTTTTGTACTGGAGGGCGAGCTGACGCTATGGGTGGAAGGTGAAGCCGATTCGGTCACCCTCGGCCAAGGCGACAGCTTCCACCTGGCCAGTTTTGCCCATTGCCGCTACGCCAACCTGACTGATCTGCCCGCCCGCGTATTGTGGGTTTACAACTAGGAGCAACACCCGTGAAAAGCCAATCCTCCACGTTGCTGGCCGAAGTACGGACCTTTCGCCAGAACCACCCCGAGGTGCGTTACGTCGACCTGATCGCCCTGGACATTCCCGGCCATTTCTACGGCAAGCGCTACCCGGTGGAGATGCTCGAAAAAGTCGCCGCCGGCAGCCCGCTGAAGCTGCCGCAAAATGCCGTGCTGCTGGGCGCCCAGGGCGGGCTGTTCAAAATTGGTGACTATTGCTTCCACGACGGCGACCCGGATGCCAACCGCCGCCTGGTGCCGGGCACGCTCAAGCCGGTGAGCTGGGAAGCGCAACCGCTGGGGCAGATGCTGATCACCTCGGATGGCACTGAAGCGCCCATCGAGTTTGAACCACGTGAAGTCCTGGCCAAGGTGCTGGAGCGCCTGCAGCACAAGGGCATTCACCCGGTGGTGGCGTTTGAGCTGGAGTTTTACCTGCTCGATAAAAAACTTGACGACGGCCTGCCGCAATTTGCCCGCGACCCGCTCAGTGATGACGCTGACGACCAGCCCAACCTGCACATCGAGCGGTTGTCGCGCTTCAGCGAAGTGCTCGACGACATGGCGCAAACCGCCCAGGCCCAAGGCATCGACATCACGGTGATCACCGCCGAACTCGGCCCTGGCCAGTTCGAGATCAACTTCGGCCACTGCGACGACGGCCTGCGCGCCGCCGACTGGGCCGCGCTGTTCTGCCGCAGCACGCGTGGCGTGGCACTCAAGCATGGCTACCGCGCCAGCTTTATGGCCAAGCCTTACCTGCAATTTCCCGGCAGCGGCATGCATGTGCATGTCAGCCTGTATGACGGCGCGGGCAATAATTTACTCGCGGCGCACCAGCAGCAACCGCTGCGCCACGCGGTGGCCGGTTGCCTGGAATTGTTGCCGCACTGCATGCCGATTTTCTCGCCCAACCACAACGCCTTCCGCCGCTTGGGTGGCACCGTGAACGCGGCAACGCGTGCCAGCTGGGGCTTTGAAGACCGCGACGCGTGCGTGCGTATTCCCGATTCCGACCCGCGCAACCTGCGCATCGAACACCGCCTGGCCAGTGCCGATGCCAACCCCTACCTGGTGCTGGCAGCGATCCTGGCAGGGTTGGAGCATGGCCTTGAAGCCAGGCAAGAACCCATCGCCCCGCTGAATGAGGACCGTAACAGCGGCGCCGACTTCCCCCTGGAAATGCTCGATGCCGTGCGCGCCATGCAGCATCAAGCGGTATTGCGCGATAAGCTGGGCGCCGAATTTATCGACGTGTACTGCGAAAACAAACGCCAGGACCACTTGGCCTTTCAACAAGAGATCAACGCGCGGGAATACCGCTGGTTTCTCTAGCCATGGAATCACCGATGACCGACCAAAGCGCCCCGGCCCTCAAGGAAATCTTCAACGTTGAACGCCTGCAACACATCGCCAGTGAAATGACAGCGGTGTACCCGGCCTTTGATGCAAAAGGGTTTCTAAAGCACGCCAAAGCCGGGCTGGCCGAGTTGTCGGTGATGCAGCGCATGGCGCGGGTCAGTGAGAGCCTGCATGCGGTAATCCCACTGGATTACGCGCAAACCCTCAAGCTGCTGCATGCGCTGGCTCCGCGACTGAACAGTTCATTTGTGTGCCTGTTTCTGCCGCACTACGTGGCCAGTTACGGGCAAAGTGACTTCAAGCGCTCCATGGCCGCGCTCAAATACTTCACCGTGTTTGGCTCGGCCGAGTTCGCCATTCGCCCGTTCTTGTTGAACGACTTCGAGCGTACCCTGGCCGCGATGCAGCAGTGGTCGCTGGACGCCAACGAACATGTGCGGCGCCTTGCCAGTGAAGGCTCGCGCCCTCGCCTGCCCTGGTCCTTTCGCTTGGCGGCGGTGCAGGCCAACCCGCAGCTGTGCGCCTCGATCCTGGATAACCTCAAGGCCGACAGCAGCCTGTATGTGCGCAAGTCGGTGGCCAACCACCTCAACGACATCACCAAGGACCACCCGGACTGGGTGCTCAGCCTGATCGAAGGCTGGAACCTGGACAACCCGCACACGGCCTGGATCGCCCGGCACGCCTTGCGCAGCCTGATCAAGCAAGGCAATACCCGCGCACTCACGATCATGGGCGCCGGCGCCAAGGCCGAGGTAAACATTCACCACCTGAAAGTCACACCGGCGGTGATCAACCTGGGCGAGCGGATCAACCTGTCGTTCAGTCTGGAATCCACCGCCACCGCCGCGCAGAAGCTGGTGGTCGACTACGCCATCGACTACGTAAAAAGTGCCGGCCATAGCGCGGCCAAAGTGTTCAAGCTCAAGGCATTTACCCTGGGCGCGGGCGAACATCAGAGCATCCGCCGCGAACAACATATTCGCGAGTTGACCACGCGCAAGCATTACGCAGGCAAGCACTGGGTGCATGTGCTGGTGAACGGCGAAAAGCTCGCCAGTGCCGAATTTGAACTGCTAAAACCCTGACAAAAATCAACCAAAAGGCTCTAGAACGGGCCTTTCAGACACATTAATTGTCAGACAATCCTGGCTTTTGTTGTTGCGATCCATTATCATCCGGCGCCTTCTCACTACCCATCGGGTAGTTGTTCCACTGTGTCACCCGAGGCGCCAATGTACCGTTCGCACCGTTTGTATCGTTTTTCGTTTCACTGCCCCTTGCTTGCCCTGAGCCTGGGGCTGGTTTCCCACGGTGTCAGTGCCGCCCTGCAACCCATGGCCGAAGCCCCGCTGGCCAGCGACACCGAGCTGCACTGCCACTTCAACCGCGACGCCAGCACCGACTGCACCACCACCCAGCACTACACCATCCTCAAGCCCAACGGCCGCGAAATGCTCTCGCGCATCGACTTCGATTACTCCGAAGGGGACACCTTTGAAGTGATCAGCGCGCAATCCACCCAACCAGGCGCCAAGCCGGTCGCGCTGGACGCCGCGCAAATCGACACGCGCACCGCGCCCAACCCGGACCAGGGCTTCAGCCGCTACAAGCAAACCTCGCTGGCCTTCCCGAACCTGCGCGTAGGCACGCAAATTCGCTACACCGTGCGCGAACGTCGCGCCGCCAAACCGTTGGTGACCCAGTTTCACTACGCAATCATGTTTGGCCCCAGCGCATTCCGGCGCGACCACGTCAAGGCGCGCTTTACCGCCGAGCGCCCGATCCAGTGGCGCAGTGAGTTGTTCGACGGTTTCAAAGTAACGGCATCTGCCAACGGCAAAACCCTGGACGTGGTGCAAAAAAAACCGACCTATCTCAATTACATCAACGAATCCTCCAGCGCCGCGCTGCAACGCATCCCGCGCCTGGAAGTGGGCAGCGCCCTGGAGCGCCAGGCGTATTTCGGTGATTTCGCCCAGCGTTACAACCAGATCCTCGGCGCCAACCTGCCGGCGCAAGCGGCCGCGGCCGTAGCTGCCGCACGCAACCTGGCGCCGGCACAACAGGTCGAAGCGCTGATGCAGCACATCAACGATCACTACCGCTACCTGGGCGACTGGCGCGCCACCGAGCGCGGCTATGTGCCGTTCAACCTGGCGGAAATCGAGCAGCATGGTTATGGCGACTGCAAAGACCTGGCGATCCTGCTGACCGCAATGCTCAAGGCCAGCGGCATCAAGGCCGAAACCGCCTGGGTCAGCCGTGGCGACGTGGCGTTCTCATTGTTGATCCCCGGCACCAATGCAGCGAACCACGCCATCGTGCGTGCCGAAGTCGATGGCCAGGTCTGGTGGCTCGACCCGACCAATCCGGTGTTCGCACCCGGCCAGACCATGCCCGACATTCAAGACCGCTGGGTGCTGGTCAATGATGCTCAGGGCCAGGTACGCGAAGAACAGATCCCGCTGGAACGCCCGGAAACCACCCTGCGCCTGGACAAAAAAGTGCACTTCGACAAGCAAGGCAATGGCGCCACCCAGGCCACCATCACCTTCAGCCGCCTGCCGCTGATGCAAATGAGCGTCGCCGACCGCCAGCAAGGCACCACCGCCACCGACCAGAACATCTGCGGCAACTTTGGCAACGAAATCAGCGACTGTAAAATCACCCGCCAACCCACCGCCTTCGTGGTGCACGACGGCTACACCGTCAACGCCAGCATGAACGACCAGCGCGCGCTGGAAAAGCTCGCGAACGACTACGTCTACACCGACGAGTCACTCAAAGGCCGTTGGGATGGTTTCATCAACTACCGTCGCCATGATCAACAAGCCGACCTTTACCTGGGCAACCCCGAAACCTACGACTACCGTTTCACGCTGACCGGTGGGCAGATGGAAAAAGCCATCCCCGGCTGCCAGGTGCGCTCGCCCTGGTATGATCTGGATCTGGATGGCAAGCGCACGGATAACGGCCTGCAGTATCACTATCGCCTGAGCCAAAAGATACGCTGGCTGCCCCATGCAGAAGTCGCCAGTGAAGCGTTTGGCAAGATGATTGACGAGGCGCGGGCGTGTGCTGAACAGGTGCATCAGGTGGTGAAGCTCTAACCCCTCACTGACACAACACAAACCCAATGTGGGAGCTGGCTTGCCTGCGATTGCAGTGTGTCATTCAACAAATAAGTTGACTGACAGGGACTCATCGCAGGCAAGCCAGCTCCCACATTTTTTATCCGGTTTCATCAGTGGGTTTCGCCTAACAGCAAGCTTTGCTCCCGCGCACACAACTCCACCACATAATCCCACAACACCCGCAACCGCACTGACTTGTGCAGCTCCCGGCGCGAGCTGATCCAGTAGCTGCGCTGGATGCTTTCTGCCGGCAGCAAAGGCACCAGGTCCGGGTCGCCAGCAGCCATAAAGCACGGCAGCACCGCAATGCCCAATCCCGAACGCGCCGCCTGGTGTTGAGCAATCACGCTGGTGCTGTGGAACACCACTTTCGGGTTGCGGCAAAAGCTGCTGAGGAACTTGAGTTCCTGGCTGAACAGCAGGTCATCCACGTAATCGATCCATGCATGGGCGGCGAGGTCTTCACGTTTTTCAATCGGCGGGTTGCGCTCAAGATAAGCCCGGCTGGCGTAGAGCGCCAGGCGGTAGTCGGTGAGTTTGCGCGTGACGAGTTGGTCAACGCTGGGGCGTTCGAGGTGGATGCTGATTTCCGCTTCGCGGTTGAGAATGCTCACAAAGCGCGGCACCGCCACCAGTTCCACTTCCAGCCCTGGATAACGCTCGAACAGCCCGCCCATGCGGCTGGCGAGGAACATCACGCCCAACCCCTCAGCCACGCCAAGGCGGATCTTGCCCAGCGGCGCAGCGGAATGGGTGAGTTCGTCTTCGGCCAGCAACGCGACGTTTTCCATGGCCTCGGCGTGCTTGAGCAGGGCTTCACCGGAAGGCGTCAGTTCGTAACCCTGGGCATGCTGCACGAACAGCGCGGTGCCGAGGCTTTTCTCGATGGCCTCGATATGCCGGGCCACGGTAGCGTGCGTGGTTTTCAGCCGCTGTGCAGCGGTGAGCAGGCGGCCGCTGCGTTGCAACTCAAGAAAAAACCGCAGGTCATTCCAGTCGAACATGTCGCCTCCCTTGGACAAATGTACCTTCTAATGCCTGGCCCGGCACCTGTGGCTGGCGCTTACTGTGGCAAGCTCGCTCGCCACAGGCATAACGTTGCTTCGAGGTTTAAGTGCCGCTGTTTAAAAACGCACAGCAGCTGGGTAAAAACTAACATTTTTAAGACGAAAACTAACAACTAGGATGGGGCCAATAAGAAAAACAAGCGAGACCTCAGATGCCCATTGCAACTGCTGAATACGATTACATCGTCGTAGGCGCCGGCCCCGCAGGCTGCCTGCTGGCTAATCGATTGTCCGCCAACCCCGCCCACCGCGTGCTGCTGCTCGAAGCGGGTGGCCGCGACAACTACCCCTGGATCCACATCCCCGTCGGTTACTTGTTCTGCATCGGCAACCCGCGCACCGACTGGTGCTTCAAGACCGAAGCCCAGGAAGGCCTGCAAGGCCGTGCACTGAGTTACCCACGCGGCAAAGTGCTGGGCGGCTGCTCGTCCATCAACGGCATGATCTATATGCGCGGCCAAGCCCAGGATTACGACGGCTGGGCCGCCGCAGGCAACCCCGGCTGGGCCTGGAAAGACGTGCTGCCACTGTTCAAACAGAGCGAAAACCATTTTGCCGGCGGCTCGGAATTTCACAGCGACGGCGGTGAATGGCGCGTGGAGCAACAGCGACTGCACTGGCCGATCCTCGATGCCTTTCGCG
Organism: Pseudomonas sp. OE 28.3; assembly: GCF_014268205.2. Lineage (NCBI taxonomy): Bacteria > Pseudomonadati > Pseudomonadota > Gammaproteobacteria > Pseudomonadales > Pseudomonadaceae > Pseudomonas > Pseudomonas sp. OE 28.3. The sequence continues at coordinate 2,467,723 of NZ_CP077082.1, read as the reverse complement.
ATGCGGCGGCGCAGAGTGGTATCGCGCCGATCAGCGATTTCAACCAGGGCGACAATGAAGGTTGCGGCTACTTCCAGGTCAACCAAAAGGCCGGGGTGCGCTGGAACGCGGCAAAGGCGTTTCTCAAGCCGATCCGCCAGCGCCCCAACCTCACCGTGCTGACCGAAGTGGAAGTCGACCGTGTAGTGCTGGAAAACGGTCGTGCTTCGGCCGTGGTCGGGCGTCAACATGGGCAACAACTGAGCTGGAAGGCACGCAAGGAAATCGTCCTGTGCGCCGGTTCTGTCGGCTCGCCGGGCATCCTGCAACGCTCAGGGATTGGCCCGTCCACTGTGCTCAAGCCATTGGGCATCAACGTACTGCATGAACTGCCGGGTGTCGGTGGCAACCTGCAGGATCACCTGCAACTGCGGCTGATCTACAAGCTGGAAAACGCACGCACCTTGAACCAGATCGCCGGCACCCTGTTGGGCAAAATGGGCATGGGCCTGCGCTACCTGTATGACCGCAGCGGCCCATTGTCGATGGCGCCCAGCCAGCTCGGCGCCTTCGCCCGCTCCGGCCCGGAACAGACGTCGGCCAATCTTGAATACCATGTGCAGCCGCTGTCACTGGAGCGTTTTGGCGAGCCGTTGCATGCCTTCCCGGCATTCACCGCGTCGGTGTGCGACCTGCGCCCGCAAAGCCGTGGCCGCATTGATATTCGCTCCGCCAACCCGGCGGATGCACCCCTGATACGGCCCAACTACCTCAGCCATCCCGAAGATTTGCGCGTGGCCGCCGACGCGATCCGCCTGACCCGCCGCATCGTCGCCGCACCGGCCTTGAGCCAGTTCAAGCCGGTGGAATACCTGCCGGGCGACGCGCTGCAAACCGAAGAACAACTGCATGAAGCCGCCGCGCGTATCGGCACGACGATTTTCCACCCGGTGGGCACTTGCCGCATGGGCGATGACCAAGATGCAGTGGTCGATGCGCAACTGCGCGTACATGGCGTGCCGGGCCTGCGTATTGCCGATGCCTCGGTGATGCCACGCATTACATCCGGCAACACCTGCTCACCTACACTGATGATTGCGGAAAAGGCAGCGCAGCTGATGCTTTCGCCGAACACAAGGAGTCTCGCCCCGCAGAGAGAAACGGTTCATGCAATCTGAATAGCGGCGCCGCACCCGGCGCCGACAGTGGAACAACAATAAATAATCACTGTGAGGGATACCCGATGTCAGAACATGCTCAACCCCTGGGCTCGGCCGTCAAGGCGAGCACCGGCAGCGAATCAAGGAAAGTCATCTTCGCCTCGTCTTTAGGGACGGTGTTCGAGTGGTACGACTTTTTCCTCTACGGCGCCCTGGCGGCGGTGATCAGCAAGCAATTTTTTGCCGGGGTCAACGACACCACGGCGTTCATCTTCGCCTTGATGGCCTTTGCCGCAGGCTTTGTGGTGCGGCCGTTCGGCGCGTTGGTGTTCGGCCGCCTGGGCGACATGATCGGGCGCAAGTACACGTTTTTGGTCACCATCATCCTGATGGGTGTCGCGACCTTCTGTGTCGGGCTATTGCCGACCTATGCCAGCATCGGCATTGCGGCGCCGATCATTCTGATCGTGCTGCGCATGCTGCAAGGCCTGGCGTTGGGCGGTGAATATGGCGGCGCAGCCACCTATGTGGCCGAGCACGCACCGGCCGGCAAACGCGGCCTGCACACCAGCTGGATTCAATCCACGGCCACCCTTGGCTTGCTGCTGTCGCTGCTGGTGGTGCTGGCTTGCCGTTACTTCACCGGTGACCAGTTCGAGGTGTGGGGCTGGCGCATTCCGTTCCTGTTTTCGATTGTGCTGCTGGGTATTTCCACCTGGATCCGCATGAGCCTGCATGAGTCGCCGGCATTCCTGAAGATGAAAGAGGAAGGCAAGGCCAGCAAGTCGCCGATCCGCGAATCCTTCGGTAAATGGGAAAACCTCAAGGTGGTGCTGATTGCGCTGTTCAGTATCAACGGCGGGCAGGCAGTGACCTTCTATGCGGCGCAGTTCTATGTGCTGTTCTTCCTCACGCAGTTCCTGAAGATGGACCCGGCCCTGGCCAATATGCTGTTGATTATCAGCGTAGTGATCGGCGCGCCGTTCTTCATCCTGTTTGGCTGGCTGTCGGACAAGGTTGGGCGCAAACCGGTGCTGATGCTCGGCTTGCTGTTGGCCACCGCACTGTACTTTCCGATCTTCAAAGGGCTGGCGCATTACACCAACCCGGCGATGGACCAGGCCAGCCACCAGGCGCCGATTACCGTATTGGCCGACCCGGCCACCTGCACCTTCCAGTTCGACCCGGTGGGCAAGGCGCGTTTTGACAGCCCGTGTGACAAGGTCAAGACCTTCCTGGTCAAGCAAGGTCTGCCATACAGCAGCGCCGCCGCGCCAGCCGGCAGCCCGGTACAGGTGAGCGTGGGTGATGTGCGTATCGACGGTTACGATGAAGCGGCCCTGCGCGGCGCGGTAACCCTGGCCGGCTACCCGACTTCGGCGGATGTGGCCCAGGTCAACAAAGTGATGGTGGTGGTGCTGATCGTGGTGCTGATCCTGATCGCCGCCATGTGCTACGGCCCGTTGGCAGCACTGATGGTGGAACTGTTCCCGACGCGCATCCGCTACACCTCGATGTCGCTGCCCTACCACATCGGTAACGGCTGGTTTGGCGGGTTCCTGCCGACCGTGTCGTTTGCCTTGGTGGTGTACACCGGCGATATCTTCTACGGCTTGTGGTACCCGGTGGTGGTAACCGGCGTGAGCTTGATTGTGGGGTTGTTCTGCCTGAAAGAAACCAAGAACGTGGATATCAATAACAACTGATCTTCAAAACGCTGAAGCCCCCTGTGGGAGCTGGCTTGCCTGCGATTGCATCACCTCGGAGTGTCAGATGTGCCGAGTTGTCCGTATCGCAGGCAGGCTAGTGCCCACATTTTTCTGAGTGCTGACCACACAAATTGCTGTACATCCATACAGATAACAGTTGCTCAATTGCCTTTGACTGAGCATCCTGCAAGGCATCGACCCGATCTGATGTGATGACCATGCGGCTGTACCTCTGTGAAAAACCCTCCCAGGCCAAGGATATCGCGGCCGTGCTCGGCGCCAGTCGGCGTGGCGACGGGTGCTGGCTGGGTAACGGGGTCACAGTCACCTGGTGCATCGGTCACCTGTTGGAAACCGCCCCACCCGACGCCTACGACGCCAAATACAAGCGCTGGGTGCTGGCCGACCTGCCAATCGTGCCGGAAAAATGGAAGATGTTGGTCAAGCCCAAGACCGCCAGCCAGTTCAAGGCCGTCAAGCGTTTGCTCGGGGAAGCCCAGGAACTGGTGATCGCCACCGACGCCGACCGCGAAGGCGAAATGATCGCCCGTGAGTTGGTGGAGCATTGCCGCTATCGCGGGCCGATCCAGCGTTTGTGGCTGTCGGCGCTGGATGACGCCTCCATTCGCAAAGCCCTCGCCGCCCTCAAACCCGGCGCCGAAACCTTCAGCCTGTATCACTCGGCCCTCGGCCGCTCACGCGCCGACTGGTTGATCGGCATGAACATGAGTCGCTTGTTTACCTTGCTCGGGCGTCAATCCGGGTATCAAGGCGTATTGCCGGTGGGCCGCGTGCAAACCCCGACCTTGCGCCTGGTGGTGGACCGCGACCGCAGCATCGCCGACTTTGTGCCGGTGGCTTACTGGGCCATTGATGTCGACTTGCGGCATGAGCGCATGACCTTTACGGCTCAATGGCGGGCCGCTGAGGATGCCTGCGACGATCAAGGCCGCTGTCTTAACCCACAACTGGCTCGCGATGCTGCCGATGCGATGACCAACGCCGCCAGCGCCAGGTTGGTCAAACTGCGTACCGAACGCGTGCGCGAGGTGGCGCCCCTGCCCTTCGACCTCGGCACGTTGCAGGAAATCTGTTCCAAGAAGCTCGGCCTCGGCGCCCAGGAAACCCTGGACATCGCGCAGTCCCTTTACGAAACCCACAAAGTCATCACCTACCCTCGCAGTGATTGCGGCTACCTGCCGCTCAGCCAACACAGTGATGCGCCGAAGATCTTGGCCGCGCTGGCCCGCGCGGATGCGGCGGTGAATGAGTTGATGCCGCATATCGACCCGCAACGCCGCTCGCGGGCCTGGAACGACGCCAAGGTCAGCGCGCACCACGGCATCATTCCTACGGGTGCCGGTAAGGACGTCGCGCAACTGGCCGGCAAACACCGTGCGGTCTACACGCTGATTCGCGCGCGTTACCTGGCGCAGTTCCTGCCCAACCATGAATACGATCGCACCCAGGCGGATTTCGACTGCGCCGGCCAAGCCTTGCGCGCGGTAGGCAAAGTCATCATCGAGCCAGGCTGGAAACGCGCCCTGCCCGAGGCGCTGGCGCCTGCCAAAGGCCGTGAAGCTCCTGCACCACAGGCCTTGCCGACCTTGGTGCAAGGCCAGGATTACGCGGTGGCCAAGGTCAACCTCAAAGACCTGTGGACCCAGCCGCCCAAGCCCTTCACCGAGGGCGACCTGATCAAGGCGATGAAAAACGTCGCCAAACTGGTGGAAGACCCGCTGCTCAAGCAAAAGCTCAAGGACACCACCGGCATCGGCACCGAAGCCACCCGCGCGGGGATTATCCAGGGTTTGCTCGACCGGGGTTATCTGGTCAAAAACGGCAAGGCACTGTCAGCCACTCCGGCGGCGTTCAGCCTGATCGACGCGGTGCCTCGGGCGATTGCCGACCCAGGCACCACCGCGATCTGGGAGCAGGCGCTGGACATGGTGCAAAGCGGTGAAATGAGCCTGGAAGAATTCGTCGCCAAGCAGGCGGCCTGGATGAGCAAACAAGTGGCACGCTGCAATGGCATGCGCATGACCATCACCGGCCCAGCCAGCCCGGCAGGCCGAGGTGCTACGCCGTGGAAAAACAAGCGCAAGGCTGCACCGCGCAAGACGACAGGCGCTCCAAAGCGGGCGAAAAAGCCGAACAGTGCCGGCTGAATAGCGAAATAATCCGGCGAATGACGTTTTTCGACGGGTTTAACGCCGCTTTGGGCCTTGCGGCGCTGTAGCCCGTCTAGGATTCTGTAAGGGACTCGCTGACTTCCTAATAACAACACCGGAGTGGCCGCCATGAAAACCGTTGCACAACTGCTCAAAGCCAAGGACCAGAAGAACCAGGACGTCCATACCATTCAATGGGACCACACGGTCTTTGAGGCGCTGGTGCGGATGTCAGAGAAAAACGTCGGGGCCTTGCCGGTGGTCAAAGACGGCGCGGTTGTCGGAATCATCAGCGAACGTGATTACGCCCGCAAACTCATCCTCAAGGGACTCTCTTCGGTTACCACAAAGGTCCATGAGGTGATGAGTTCACCGGTCATCACCGTGGATACCCATAAAAGTGTCGAAGAATGCATGAACATCATGACCGACAGTCACTTGCGCCACCTCCCAGTGGTCGAAGACGGCGAACTGAAGGGCCTGCTGTCCATCGGTGACTTGGTAAAAGAGGCCATTGCCGAACAGACCGACTTGATCAAACAGCTGGAGCAGTACATCCGCGGCGAATAGGGGACCCCATGCTCGATACGCTGGACCATCAAGAAAATCACCTCGACACCCTGTACCGGGCCATGGCTGAACGACGCTTTTTGGTCTTGACCGGTGCAGGTATCAGCACGTCATCGGGCATCCCGGATTATCGCGACAGCGAAGGCGTGCGCCGTGGCAAGGCGCCGATGATGTACCAGGAATTCCTCGCCACCGCTCAAGCGCGCCGCCGCTATTGGGCACGCGCCATGCTGGGTTGGCCACGGGTGCGTATTGCGCAGCCGAACCAGGCTCATCTGGCGCTGGCCACGCTGCAGCAGCGTGGCCGTATCAGCGGGCTAATCACGCAAAACGTCGACACCCTGCATGATCAGGCCGGCAGCCATGATGTGATCGAACTGCATGGCAGCCTGCATCGTGTGCTGTGCCTGGACTGCCAGCAGCGCAGTACCCGCGATGTGATTCAGCGGCAGATGGAAATCGACAATCCTTACCTGGTGCAGGTCCACGCAGTGCAGGCGCCCGACGGTGACACCCTGCTCGATCCGACCTTTGAAGAACGCTTCCAGGTTCCTCGCTGCCCCCATTGCAATGGCGAGCGCTTGAAGCCAGACGTTGTGTTTTTTGGCGAGAACGTGGCACCGGCTACGGCAGCCAGGGCCATGGCCGCCGTGGGGCATGCAGACGGGCTGCTGGTGGTGGGTTCTTCACTGATGGCCTATTCGGCGTTTCGCCTGTGCAAAGCGATGGTGGAGCAAGGCAAGCCGGTAATAGCCATCAACCTGGGCAAGACCCGTGGGGATGAGCTGTTGCAGGTGAAAATCGAGGCGTCATGCGAGCGGTTGTTGCCTCTGCTGGCCGAACGACTGAGTTAGCAAAACCACCGAAAATCCAACTGTGGGAGCTGGCTTGCCTGTGATAGCGGTGTATCAGTTAACAACTCTTTGGCTGACACACCGCGATCGCAGGCAAGCCAGCTCCCACAGGGATTGCGCGTTGGATTGGCTACCTGCCCACCACGACCCACCGCACAAAAAATGACGGCCAAGTCACGTTTTCCCGCATTCTCCCGTCCCCACAGCAATTTATGTAGTGACTAAAAATAATCACTACATAATCGTTGACGTAACCTTTTTGTCCTTGCATTATCGAGACGTCTCCCGGATCGGGAGCGTTGGTAACACGCGTTTTGAACAAGCTCGTCTGACCGCCGAGCTGTTTTTTCCGGATGTGCACTGCCCACAAGGCAGATTGATGAAGCTGACCGGCCCGCAAGGATCGGTACAAGGAGCTCAAACGCTGCTTGTCTTCGTGATGAAACCATTACGTAGCCGCTCATCAGCAAGACTACATGCATCAGGTTCAAGACCCTGCCCGTATTCGGCAGACCGTTACTGACGCCCGGTTTTCGCAACCGGAGACAACTAAGCAGTTTTAACGAACCAACTGATAGATCGCCAACTGGTCAAGGGGCTTACACATGAATCTGAACAACCAACCAACTATCGATGAATTGGCTGAGATGTTCGCAGCGCAAAAAGACAAACTCGACGACCATATCCTGTGGGTTGGCAAGTCGGGCGAAGTCAAAATTGACTGCCTGGCGCCCCACACCGAAGAAGCCGAGTTTGACCGCACTCACCGTGAACTCGCGGCGCGCCTGAAGATGTACCGCCGCGGCCAGGGTTATGTCGGCAAGAAAGCGGCGGCCGATCGAAACTTCATTGAGCAAGTATTCGACACACTTAACAATGCCTGGGCATCTTTCAAGGATAACTCGCAAGTTAAAGTGATCGACCGCTACTACTAAGTAAAACTTGCCCACTGTGGGAGCTGGCTTGCCGGCGATAACGGTTTAACTGCCAACACTTTTGTTGAATGTTAACTGGCTATCGCAGACAAGCCAGCTCCCACATTTGTTTTGTGGCACGCTCAAAACTTCGGGAAACGTCCCTTCGCCGCTTCGTCGCGAAAAATATCAAACAACACCTGCGCCGCCGCCGACAGTTCATGACCGGGCTTGGTGAGCACGCCAATCGGCCGCTCGATCACCGGATCGCTCAAGGTGATGCAATGGGCGCCCGCCTCCTCCATCTGGCGCGCGCATAGCGCAGGCACGGCGCTGACACCCAGGCCACTGGCAACCATCTTGCCGACCGTGGCCAATTGATGGCTTTCCAACGCCACCGGCAATTTCATCTGCAAGGCCCCAAGGTGCTCCTCCAGCATCACGCGCACCGTCGAGGGCCGTTGCAGGGTGATGAACGGGTGTTCCAACAGGGTTTTCCAGTCGACTTCGGTACATTGCGCCAAGGGCGAATCACCGGGCACCACCGCAATAAACCGGTCCAGGTATAAAGGCGTGAATGCCAGGGACGAACCTTCGGATGGCTCGAACGCCACGCCCAGCTCCACTTGGCGATCGCGGACCATTTCCAGCACCTGTTCATTGATCAGGTCATGCACCGTCACATTCACCTGCGGGTAACGTGCGCGGAATATCTTAAGAATCGGTGGCAGCAGGTTGCCCGCAAACGAAGGCATCGCCGCCACGGTGACGCGGCCACGCTGCAGGGTGAAACGTTGACGCAGTTCGTCTTCGGCATTGTCCCAGTCGGCAATCAACCGGCGCGCCAACGGCAGCAGCGATTCACCTTCGGGTGTCAGTGCGACGTTGCGGGTATTGCGGCTGAACAGGCGGCCACCCAGGCCCTCCTCCAAGCCCTTGATGGTCAGGCTCAGCGCCGACTGGGAAAGGTGCAGGCGCTCGCAGGCGGCGGCAAAACTCAGGCTTTGGGCCACGGCGAGAAAGGCGCGCATCTGTTTGACGGTCATGAGGCTGCTCCGGGCGGCGATTGGACTATGCTGTTTTCTAAATCAATCAACCTTAAAAAACAACTTAACAAATCAATCCGTCGGCGCAACACTCAGTTCATTGGCTGGCCCACAAACAATAAAAGAGGTGCATATGGCAGGTTTCGATAAACGCGTGGCGTCCTATGAAGAAGCACTGGCAGGCCTGGAAGACGGCATGACCGTGCTCTCCGGTGGTTTTGGCCTGTGCGGCATTCCAGAAAACCTCATCGCCGAGATCAAGCGCAAAGGCACCCGCGACCTGACCGTGGTTTCCAACAACTGCGGCGTTGACGGGTTTGGCCTGGGCGTACTGCTGGAAGAAAAGCAGATCAGCAAGGTAATCGCCTCCTACGTCGGTGAAAACGCGCTGTTCGAGAAGCAACTGCTCAGCGGCGAAATCGAAGTGGTGCTCACGCCCCAAGGCACCCTGGCCGAAAAAATGCGCGCAGGCGGCGCCGGCATCCCGGCCTTCTTCACCGCCACCGGCGTCGGCACTCCGGTGGCCGAAGGCAAGGAGACCCGCGAGTTCAACGGTCGCCCGTACTTGATGGAAGAGTCCATCACCGGCGACTTCGCCATTGTCAAAGGCTGGAAAGCCGACCACTTCGGCAACGTCATCTACCGCCATACCGCGCAGAACTTCAACCCGCTGGCGGCTACTGCGGGCAAGATCACCGTGGTCGAAGTTGAAGAAATCGTCGAACCGGGCGAGCTGGACCCGGCGCATATCCACACCCCAGGGATTTACGTCGACCGAGTCATTTGCGGCACCTTCGAGAAGCGCATCGAACAGCGCACCGTCCGCAAATAATCCGCCAGCCCAAATAATAAGGAGACAACACATGGCTCTTACCCGCGAACAAATGGCTCAACGCGTCGCCCGCGAAATGCAGGACGGTTTCTACGTCAACCTCGGCATCGGCATCCCGACCCTGGTGGCCAACTACATCCCCGAAGGCATGGAAGTGATGCTGCAATCGGAAAACGGCCTGCTCGGCATGGGCCCGTTTCCGACCGAAGAAACCATCGATGCCGACATGATCAACGCCGGCAAACAAACTGTGACCGCACGCATCGGCGCCTCGATCTTCTCCTCTGCCGAGTCCTTCGCAATGATTCGCGGCGGGCATGTCGACCTCACCGTGCTCGGCGCATTTGAAGTGGACGTGCAAGGCAACATCGCGTCGTGGATGATCCCCGGCAAGCTGGTCAAGGGCATGGGCGGCGCCATGGACCTGGTGGCCGGTGCAGAAAACATCATCGTGATCATGACCCACGCGTCCAAGGACGGGGAGTCCAAACTGCTCAGCCAATGCAGCCTGCCGCTGACCGGCGCCAAGTGCATCAAGCGCGTGCTGACAGACCTTGCGTACCTGGAAATCGAAAATGGCGCTTTTGTCCTCAAGGAACGCGCACCTGGCGTCAGCGTTGAAGAGATTGTGAGCAAGACCGCCGGTAAACTGATCGTCCCGGACCACGTTCCAGAAATGCACTTCCAGTGAGGACAGATTCCATGCAAGACGTCGTGATTGTTGCTGCCACCCGCACCGCCGTGGGCAGCTTTCAAGGAGCGCTGGCCAGCATTCCGGCACCGGAGTTGGGCGCGGCCGTGATCCGTCGCCTGCTGGAGCAGACCGGTCTGGACCCGGCTCAGGTCGATGAAGTGATCCTCGGCCAGGTACTGACCGCAGGCAGCGGCCAGAACCCGGCGCGCCAGGCCTCTATTCTGGCGGGTCTGCCCCATGCGGTGCCGGCTTTGACCCTGAACAAGGTCTGCGGCTCGGGCCTCAAAGCCCTGCACCTGGGTGCCCAAGCCATCCGTTGTGGTGACGCTGAGGTGATCATCGCCGGCGGCATGGAGAACATGAGCCTGGCGCCGTACGTATTACCCGCTGCGCGCACCGGTTTGCGCATGGGCCACGCCAAGATGCTCGACAGCATGATCACTGACGGCCTGTGGGATGCGTTCAACGACTACCACATGGGCATCACCGCCGAGAACCTGGTGGACAAGTACGGCATCAGCCGTGAAGCCCAGGACGCCTTCGCCGCCGCCTCCCAGCAGAAAGCCGCCGCCGCTATCGAAGCCGGCCGGTTTGTCGATGAGATCACTCCGATCCTGATTCCACAGCGCAAGGGTGATCCGTTGTCCTTCGCCGTGGATGAGCAACCGCGCGCCGGCACCACAGCCGAGTCGCTGGCCAAGCTCAAGCCCGCGTTCAAGAAAGAGGGTAGCGTCACCGCCGGCAACGCCTCCAGCCTCAATGACGGCGCCGCCGTTGTCTTGTTGATGAGCGCCGAAAAAGCCAAGGCTCTCGGCCTGCCGGTGCTGGCGCGTATCGCCAGCTATGCTAACGCCGGCGTGGACCCTGCGATCATGGGCATCGGCCCGGTCTCGGCTACCCGCCGCTGCCTGGACAAAGCCGGTTGGAGCCTGGGTGACCTGGACCTGATCGAAGCCAACGAAGCCTTCGCCGCGCAATCTCTGGCGGTGGGCAAAGAGCTGGAGTGGGATGCGAACAAGGTCAACGTCAACGGCGGCGCCATCGCCATCGGCCACCCGATCGGTGCCTCAGGCTGCCGCGTGCTGGTGACCCTGCTGCATGAAATGATCAAGCGCGACGCCAAGAAAGGCCTGGCCACCTTGTGCATCGGCGGCGGCCAAGGGGTAGCGCTGGCCCTCGAGCGCAGTTGATCTAAAGAGCAACAGGCTAATTGTGGCGAGGGAGCTTGCTCCCGTTGGGCTGCGCAGCAGCCCCTGTCGACAAGAGCAACATGAGAAAAGGCTCGATTCCACGAAAAATCGGGCCTTTTCTTTGCCCGGTTTTCCTGAAAAAAAACAATACTCATGTGGGAGCTGGCTTGCCTGCGATAGCGGTGTATCAGGTAACAACTGCTTGGCTGACACACCGCTATCGCAGGCAAGCCAGCTCCCACATTTAATCTTCATCGTCAGAGTGAGGTACCGCAAACACCGCATTCGCCCGTGCCACCACCTTGTCCCCCACTTGCAGGCTCACGGTGGCAAACGCCATCTGCCTGCCACGCTTGTGGTGCTCCAGCCGCACCACAATCCACTCCCCCACCTGCACGACACCCAGGTAGTCCAGGGTCATGCTAGCGGTTATCAGCGGTAACGGCGGTTCGCTGGAAAACGCCATCGCATAGCCCATGCCGACATCCGCCAGCGTTGCCAACACCCCACCGTGCACCGTGCCGCGCCCATTGGCGTGGCGGTTGTCGGCACGCAGGCCGATTTCCAGTTGCAACCCTTCACCCCGGCAATACGCCGGACCTAACAGGTCGAGCAACGGGCTGCTGCGTGGCAGCGAGACAAAGCCTTCGGGCACGGTGTAAGTGATCATGGCGAGCTCTTCCTTGGCCAAAACACGAGGTGTACCCCAGCCTCCCCAAGTTCACCATCAAGATCAGCCAAGCCAATGATCAACAATCAGCTAACGCTTCATGCAACGCTGATAGCGCTCATCCACACGCTTGGCAAACCACGCGGTGGTGAGGTTGCGGGTGATCTTCGGACTCTTGAGCACGATGCCCGGCAAAATCGCGCGCGGCACAGGCTTGCCGGCAGCTTTGTCGGCCAGGGCAAATACGCGTTTGTAGAGGGTGGTTTCTTCGAAATCGAGCTGCTCGCCCTTTTCCAGCTGGCTGCGGATGCTGGGGTTGCGCATATCCAGCTTCGCGCCCAGGGAACGCACCGCCAACTCGGTGGTGCCGGGCAGCAGTGAGCCATAACGAATCAGGTCCCCATCCAGCGCCAGCTCGGTGCCGCTGACTCGGCTGACAGCAGCCTGGAACGCGGCATTGCGGCTGGCATACCACCCCGCGTTGAAATCGGCAAAGCGGTACAGCGGCTGGTCGTAGCTCACCGGGTAACCGAGAAGATGCGTGATACCGAAGTACATGCCGCCACGACGGGTGAAGACTTCGCGACGAATTGTGCCATCCACGGTGTAGGGATAATCGCGGGCGTGTTGCTGCGCAAAATCGATGCTGACCTGCATGGGGCCGGCGGTGTGCACCGGGTTAAAGCCGCCGAACAAGGTATTACCCAGGGGCACCATGCTGATGAAATCGTCAAAAATGCTGCTCAAGTCCTTCTCTGTGCGCGCGGCATTCAAGCGCTCGGCGTAAGTCTTGCCGGTCGGCGAACGCAGTTGCAGCGTGGTACGCACTACAAAGGCCGGCACATGGACCTTGCCGGCGCGGCGCAGGATTTCATCCTGGGCGATCTTGCCCATGTTCGGCACCGGCGGGTCTACCTGATAGGTGGACTCTTGCTCGGTCACCGCCAGCACAGCGCAGATATTTTCGCTGCTGGGGTAGATTTTCTGGGTGTCGAAGGCGGTGTAGATGTCTTTGGCCCAGCCGTTGCGGTCCGCCACCGTGGCCGGTAACAGCCGCACAATCTGCGCCTTCACCTCGGCCTCGCTGCGCTCAGGCTGCTGCGGGCCGCGTGGAGTGGAGCAGCCGGCCAGCACCAGCAAGGTGGTGAGGCACAGGATCAGGCGGCTTGAATACATGGGGTTTCCTTGAATAACGACGGGCCGGTTGTGCGGATATCGACAGGTAAGTCTAACCGGGGTTCGCCGACCTGTTGCACTCGCCAGTTATCACTGAACGTGACAGGATCGGTCATCGACCATTCGTACAAGGAGTTTGAATGCCATGCTCAGCCTGAACTTTTTCGTCACCTGCCTGATCGTCGTGCTGATCCCCGGCACTGGGGTGATCTTTACCGTGTCCACCGGCCTCACTGCCGGCAAGCGTGCCAGCCTGTTCGCCGCGTTGGGCTGTACTGCCGGGATCATTCCCCACTTGCTCGCATCGATATTGGGCCTTTCCGCCCTGCTGCATACCAGCGCCCTGGCCTTTGAGGCGTTGAAATTCGCTGGGGCGGCCTACCTTTTGTATCTTGCCTATGCCACCTGGCGTGACCGCTCGGCCTTCGCCATGAGCGACACACCAGCGGTCGCAACTGCACGCAGCCTGATGCTGCGCGGCTTTCTGCTGAATATCCTGAACCCCAAGCTGACGATTTTCTTCCTGGCCTTCCTGCCGCAATTCGTCACCCCCGGCAGCACGGCGCCCGCTGTGCAGATGCTGGTACTAAGTGGCGTTTTCATGGCGATGACGTTTGCGGTGTTTGTGGTGTACGGCCTGCTGGCCAATGTGTTTCGCCGTGCCGTGATCGAGTCACCACGGGTACAGAATTGGTTGCGCCGCAGTTTTGCCGCAGCCTTTGCGGGGTTGGGGTTGAACCTGGCGTTTGCGCAGCGCTGACAAGAACTAGCGAAACCTCCTACCCAACACCCGGATAAGCTCTACAGATCCTTCCTGAAAACCGCTGCAAAGTCCTTCGCCTGATCACACAGTGCGAGGGATTGCAGATGGTTTTGTTAGTTAGAGCCCGGGCCAAAGGGGCTAGCGCTTGAACCCGGCCATTGGCAGGCTGACCCTGACCCCAATGGACGTGAAGACGGTCGACGTTGAAAGCGTCTTCCGTGATTTTCGCGAATGCCTGAATACCTTTGACGAATGGGCGTCGAGCTTCTGGAGCTTCTCGGCGCTGGATGTCGAGCAGGTGTTCAAGGTCGGGGATGAGGTGGCGCTGGTCGCCCCGATCAACCGCTCCATCATTCCCAGTAGCACCGTTGCCACGTGCCAGGCCAATGGCACGTTGACCCTGGTGCATATGTTCCAAAGCACGCGTTTTGTGCCCATCGGCAATACGCCGGTGGTGCTGCAACGCGTCGATCCCAACGGCGGCTCATTGGGCGAGCCGATCCACCACACCATCGGCCCCAGCGGCATTCTCGAAATCACCGAGTGTGATCGTAATCAATCGTACCGAATCAGTTTTTACCCCGATGTTTCCAAAGATCACGTCAAGGCACTGTACGCGTCTTATCAGTCAGTGATTGCGGGGTTGGAAGAGCGCCTGCGTAAAGAGTGGAACGACACCTTCCAAGCGCAGTGGAGAATTTATACCGACGCCAAACCGCTTGATCAACGCAGGATGCTGGAGAAAGCGGCTCTCAATGGCATGGGCACGGCGCTCTACACCCTTTGGGACAACTTGACGCAGCTGTTTGACATGTTGGCGGACATCAAGCCCAACAGCGAAAAGTTGCTCAAGTACATCTCCCAGGCCGAGCTTGATGAGCTGCTGACACTCAGCAATGACGCGATCGCCAACGGCCTGCTGGTACTCAGCGATGAGCCGCTGTTGTTCATTTACGTGTCGGCAATGGTCAGCTGGATGCGCCTGCTGCCGCCGCAAGACTTGCAGGAGCTGATGGGCGAAATCACCGGCGAGGTGTTGATCAACTTGCTGTTGATTCGGGCGACGGCGGGCATGGGCGTGGCAGTACGCCTGGGCACTCAAGTCCTCGGGCACATCAAGTCCGGACGGGCGCGGAGTTTGCTCGAGTTGCTGGCAAAACAGCATGTGGGGCCGACGTTGGAGCCACATGTAGCGGCGGTTAAACCCTTGTTGCTGAGCAGTGCCCCGACGCCGATCAAGACCGTGCCGGTTGCGCCGCTGAAGGCTGGGGACCAGTTGGTTGCCAACCCGGTGCCGGCGGTGCGCGGCAAGACGCAGCAGACCGCGTTGGTGCGCCAGGAACCTGTGGATGATGTGCCGGCTTCGGGCAAGAACCTCAATGGCGATGCGGCGGCCCCTGCGGACAAAACCGTCACCCACGGTTGCCCCGTTTCGATGGTCACCGGCGAGGAATTGCTGACGCTCACAGACGGCACGCTGGATGGGGTTTTGCCGTTTGAGTGGACGCGGTTGTATCGCACCAGTGCGGTGGAAGTCGATTGCGGGTTGGGGTTTGGTTGGAGTCATTCGCTGGCGCAGCGGCTTTCTGTTTCCGGTGATTCGGTGGTGTGGACGGATCATGAGAATCGCCGTACTGAGTTTGTGCTGCCCTCCGCTGCTCGACCGGCGATTACCAATAGCTTGGCTGAAGCGGCGATCTTTTTGGGTGATCTGCCCGATGAACTGGTGCTGGCCCAGGCGTCGCGGTTCTACCACTTTCAAGAGGGTGTGCTGACAGCCATCAGCGATGCGTATGACAACCGGTTGCGGGTTTTCCGCGATCGTTTGGGGCGGGTTGAGCGGCTGGATAACGGTGTGGGTCGCTCGCTGTTTCTGCGTTATGAGCTGGGCCGCATTGTGGCGGTGGACTATCAGGTTCATCGGGCCAAGGGGCACGAACCGTTTGAATGGGTGACGGAGCAGAAGGTTGTTTCCTACGCCTATGACGACCTTGGCCGACTGGTTTCTGCGACCAATGCCGTGGGTGAAAGCGAGGTTTATCGCTACGACGAGCAGCACGTCATTCTTGAGCGTGGGTTGGCCGGTGGGGCGAGCTTCTTTTGGGCATGGGAACGGGCTGGCAAGGCGGCGCGGTGTGTTCGGCACTGGGCCAGCTTCTCGCAGATGGATACGCGGTATGCCTGGGGGGATGACGGCCGTGTCACGGTGCATAACGCTGATGGCAGCCGGGAAGTGTATGTCCACGATGACCGTGCGCGGCTGGTGCAGCGCATTGATCCGGACGGCGCTGAACACTTCAAATCCTATGACGACAAGGGCCGGCTGACCGTAGAGCAGGATCCGCTTGGGGCGGTGACGGCGTATCAGTACGACGAAGCCGGACGCTTGGTGGCGTTGTTTCCGGGGGACGATGAGCCGACGTCCTACGAGCATGACAACGGTTTCGTGCGGGTTGTACGCCGTGGTGAGGCCGTTTGGAAGTATGAGCGTAACGATCAGGGCGACGTCATTCGCAAGACCGATCCTGACGGCAATATTACGGACTACAGCTACAACAAATATGGGCAGCTGACGGGGGTTTGGTTTCCCGATAACAGTTGCCATCGGCTGGTTTGGAATGAGCGTGGGCAGTTGCTTGAGGAGCTGCTGCCCAATGGGGGTATCAAGCGTTATCGCTATGACGACCTTGGTCGGCAGGTTGCCCGCGAGGATGAACAGGGAGCGCTGACCCAGTTTCAGTGGGACAGCGTGGGTCGGTTGATTCGTGTCGTATTGCCAGGCGGTGCAACACGCGAATACAGCTACAACGCCTACGGAAAAATCACCGCCGAACACGACGAACTTACCCACGTCACCCGCTACGAATACGCCGACGGCCTGCACCTGATCAGCCGCCGTATCAACGCCGATGGCACCCACGTCAAGTACCGCTACGACAATGCGCGCCTGCTGCTGACCTCGATCGAAAACGAGGTGGGCGAAACCTACCGACTCGCTTACCACCCCAACGGCCTGATCCAGCAGGAAATCGGCTTTGACGGCCAGCGCACGGCTTACGTGTATGACCTCAACGGCAACCTGGCGGAAAAAACCGAACACGGCGACGACGGCAGTCAGCTCGTTACCCGTTACAAGCGAGACCACGCCGGGCGCCTCGTAAGAAAAACCCTGCCAGACGGCAATGTTGTCGACTATGCCTACGACCGCCAAGGCAACCTCCTCAGCGTCGACGACGGCCACTGGGCGCTGGCCTACGAGTACGATCCACAAAACCGCCTCAACGCCGAACACCAGGGCTGGGGCACCTTGCGTTACGGCTACGACGCCTGCGGCCAACTTAAAAACCTGCGCCTCCCGGACAATAACCGGCTGGTGTTCAACCACGACAAAGGCGGCCACCTTTCCACCGTCGAACTGAACGGCGAAACCCTCACCTCGCACCTGTTCAAAACCGGCCGCGAACACCAACGCCAACAAGGCCAACTCCTCAGCCACTACCACTACGACGACCAAAACCGCCTGCACGCCCACGCGGTCAGCCAACAGCAACACACGCTATACCAACGCCAATACGACTACGACAAAACCGGCAACCTCACCCGCCTGCTAGATACCCGCAAAGGCGAACACCACTACCACTACGACCCCCTCGCCCGCCTGACCCGCGCCGACCACTCGCAAGACGTGCAGGAACGCTTCGGCCACGACCCGGCCGGCAACCTGCTGATGCAAGACCGCCCCGGCCCGGACATCGTGGCGGGGAACAGGTTGATGATCCAAGGCGATCATCATTATGACTATGACGCCTTCGGTAATTTGATCCGCCAGCGGCGCGGCAAGGGTCATCAGCTCGTCACCGAGTACCGCTACGACTGCCAGCATCGGCTGGTGGGTATTACTCAACCAAACGGGCAAACCGCCAGCTATCGCTATGACCCATTTGGACGGCGGGTCAGCAAAACCGTTAACGACATAACCACGGAGTTTTTCTGGCAAGGCGACAAGCTGGTAGCTGAACACCACGCGGACTGCCATCGCAGCTATATCTACGAGCCAGATAGTTTTCGCCCGTTGGTACTGCTGGAAGGCTTTGGCCCACAAGAAACAAAGCCCTTTCACTACCAACTCGACCACCTCGGCACGCCACAGGAACTGACAAACCCCGAAGGCGAAATCGTCTGGTCCGCGCACTACCGCGCCTACGGTGAAATCGCCCGCCTAGACATCAGAAAAATCGACAACCCGTTGCGTTTTCAGGGCCAATATTTCGATGCGGAAAGTGGACTGCACTACAACCGGCATCGCTACTACAATCCAGATATTGGTCGCTACCTGACGCCGGATCCGGTGAAGCTGGCGGGTGGGATTAACGCGTACCGGTATGTGCTCAATCCTACTGGTTGGGTGGATCCGTTAGGTTTGAACACTTGTCCAGGTGACAATGGATGTATACCGCAGTCGAAAATAGAGAGCCCAACTGAAAAAACAAAGGTTGATGATCAATCGTCATCACCACCGACCCCACTTAATAAGAGAAGATATCTATATCGTGGAGATTTGAGAGAGCCCGATGAAATATTCGAAAAAGGCTTTGAGAGCAGAGGATCGAGTACAGACCTTTTCCTGCACTCATTGAACAACCTTAGCCCCCCTAGCAACTTTGTTCCTACGTCGATATACAGTAAACAAGCTCTGGCATTTGCTTCAAATTTTGGCTTCGAGGAAGGGTTCCTTTACACACTAAAAAGAATCCCTGGACGAGACGTAAACAAAGAATTGGGCATGCGATCCAAACACAGTAATGAGTCAGAAATCGCAATCCCGGGACGTATAGATACCCAAGACATTTTAGGTGCCTCGCCAGTGTATGAAGATGGCACCTACAAGGGGTACACCATATTGAACCCTAATAGGAAATTTCCATGAAATCACGTGAAATCACAATCATCAGAAACGGCATACGTGAAACCGCAATAATCGAATATGAGGGGGGCAGGCCCACTCTTTATATACTGCTGAAGAATGAAGCACGGAAAAGCTACACCGCATTAGACCTATATGAATGTTTCGGTTTATTAAGGAGCGATTTGAGAGATATAAAATTTCTATGCAAGGGTGCAAAAATCAATGTCCACCCATCAGGAATGTCTTCGCACATGTCTAATGGTCTAGTTGCTTATGAAACGACCATGGGAGTTCCGGAGGGTGAGATGGTGCATATTTTCTCTTATGAAGAAGACGATCTCACCAACGACATACAGGAGCAACATGATTTCTGCCAACGCTGGGCTGAGTCGGTGTAGACGTAGTTCGCTGCATCTGTGAAGAGCAACCTCTCTCGCCACAGGCCAGCGACCTCACCTCGGAATTTTAGGATCAGATCCCCTCCCCAAAATAAAAAGAACCTTCCATTCACCACAAAATATACACAGCGACACTCTAGTTACCACGCCAATAAAACCCAACGAAAGCCATGCAGGCCATTAAACCCAACTTCCAAGCAGAAAAAACATGGAAACGAAAAAAATAAAAATACTAGTAAACGATAAAAAAATAGAAACAACAGTAAAGTTTGACAAAAGAAAACTCATCATGAAATTTTCAGAAGCAGAAAACTTCAAGAAAATTTATGAAGGAAGGGACATTTACGTTTGCCTCGCAAAAGTCAGAGCCGACTTCCCCCATATGACCTTCTTATGCAAAGGCGCAAAATTAAATGTAATGCCTTCAAGAATGGCATCTCAAATGAGTGCAGGACTTGTTGCTTACGAAATAACCTTAGGCAAACAAGCAACTAGAAAAGATATAGTTCACATCTTTGATTATGAAGAAGAGAATCTAACGAACGACCCAAAAGAACAAATCGACTTCTTTAAAAAATGGCTGGCATCATTGGGTGCCCAAGACTATGAAAAATTCAACTGAGCGTGATCGCAAAACATCACAGAGCACTGCACCTGTGACGAGCAACCTCGCTCGCCACAGGCCCACAACCCAAAATCAAATCCCAGCCAACGCCAAATCCATCGCAAAATACGTAAAAATCAAATCCGCGCCAGCCCGCTTGATCGACCCCAACGTCTCGCGCACCACCCGGGCCTCATCAATTGCGCCTGCCTGGGCGCCAAACTTGATCATCGCGTATTCGCCACTCACTTGATACGCCGCCACCGGCAAGCGTGAGGTTTCGCGAATGTCGCGGATGATGTCGAGGTAGGCGCCAGCCGGTTTGACCATCAGCGCATCGGCGCCTTCCTGTTCGTCGAGCAGGGACTCGCGTACGGCTTCGCGGCGGTTCATTGGGTTCATCTGGTAGCTTTTGCGGTCGCCCTTGAGGGCGCTGCCGCCGGCTTCGCGGAATGGGCCGTAGAGGGCCGAGGCAAATTTGGTGGAGTAGGCCATGATCGGGATATGGGTGAAGCCCGCGTCGTCCAAGGCACGGCGAATGGCCTGGACCTGGCCGTCCATGGCGGCCGACGGTGCGATGACATCGGCACCGGCACGGGCGGCGGCCACGGCTTGTTTGCCGAGGTTGACCAGGGTCGCGTCGTTGTCGACGTGGGCACCGTGCATCACGCCGCAGTGGCCGTGGTCGGTGTATTCGCAGAAGCAGGTGTCAGACATCACGATCATGTCCGGCACGGCGTCCTTGATGATCGAGGACATGCGCGAGACCAGGCCGCGCTCTTTCCAGGTGTCGCTGCCGTTGGCGTCCAGGTGGTGGGACACGCCGAAGGTCATCACCGACTTGATCCCGGCACGGGCATAACGCTCGATTTCACCGGCCAGTTTTTTCTCAGGAATACGCACCACGCCCGGCATGCTGGTAATCGGCACAAAGTCGTCGATTTCTTCTTCGACAAAAATCGGCAGTACCAGGTCGTTGAGGGTGAATTCGGTTTCCTGGAACAGGCCACGCAGCTCCGGGGAGCGGCGCAGGCGGCGAGGACGGGCTTGGGGGAACTGGCTGGTCATGGCTTTCCTGGATAGCGGCAGAATAGTTGGGGCAAAAGCTTATGCCCCTTGGCCCCCGCAGCACAAACGCCCAGGGGCCAATAGTGTATTGCGTGGGCCGTAACAATATATTGATCTAGAGCTGGACTCGCCCTTCGATGCACGCCGCCACTGCGCCGCCCACCCAGATTTCATCACCTTGGCGCTCCACGTGAATTCGCCCGGCACGCCCAATCGCGGTGCCCTGGCTGACCACATACCGCTCGGGCGCGAGGCCTTCGGCCAGCAACCATTGGGCAACACCGGCATTCAAACTGCCGGTGGCCGGGTCTTCCTGGGCGCCGTCACCGGCGATAAAAGCGCGCACTTCAAAGTGGCTGTCCACCTCGTCACGCGCCGGGTCACAGGGCGCGATGACGCCAATGGCCAGGCCGTGCAATTGCGCGTAATCGGGCTGCAAGGCCAACACCTGCTCGCGGTCGGCCAGCATCACCGCCAGCCAGTCCGCGCCGTTATCCACCCACTGGCTGCGCACAATGGCCTCAGGTGCCAGGCCCAACCCCAGGCGCACGCGCTCCAGCAGGGGCGTTTCCACCGGCCCTGTGCGCAACAACGGCGGTGCAATAAACGCCAGTTCATCGCCTTGGCGACGGACACGCACCAGGCCGATTTCGCACTCCTGGATAATCTCCTCACCCTTGGGCACGCCGCCTGCCTGCAGCCACGCATGGCAACTGCCCAGGGTCGGGTGCCCGGCGAACGGCAGCTCTTTAAGCGTGGTAAAAATTCTTACCCGATAATCCGCCCGTGGATCCCGCGGCGTCAGCAAAAACGTGGTCTCGCTGAGGTTGGTCCAGTTGGCGAAGTCGGCCATTTGCTGGTCGGTGAGGCTATCGGCGCCGAGCACGACCGCCAAGGGGTTGCCCTTGAGCGAAACCCGGCTGAACACATCCAGTTGCTTGAAATCGAAAGTCGGCATGTCTTAGCTCGGAATACTCAGGCCACGAATCACCGCCGGGCGGGCGACAAAACCGTCCAGCGCGCGCAGCACATTAGGGAAATCAGCGATGCCAACCAGGTCGCCGGACTCGTAGAAACCGATCAAGTTGCGGATCCATGGGAGGGTGGCAATGTCGGCGATGCTGTATTCATCACCCATGATCCAGGTGCGGCCCAGCAAGTGTTTTTCCAGCACGCCGAGCAAACGCCGAGATTCGGCGGCGTAGCGATCACGTGGGCGTTTGTCTTCGTATGCTTTGCCGGCAAACTTGTTGAAGAACCCGACCTGACCAAACATCGGGCCGATACCGGCCATCTGGAACATCAGCCACTGCAGGGTTTCGTAACGGGTGGCCGGGTCTTCGGAGAGCAACTGGCTGGTTTTTTCCGCCAGGTAAATCAGGATTGCGCCGGATTCGAACAACGCCAGCGGCTGACCGCTCGGGCCATTGGGGTCGATGATCGCCGGGATTTTATTGTTGGGGTTCAGGGACATGAACTCTGGCGACAACTGGTCCTGGGTCTCGAAACTGACCTTATGTGCTTCATAAGGCAGGCCCAGTTCCTCCAGCATGATCGACACTTTGACCCCATTGGGCGTGGGCAGCGAATACAGCTGCAAGCGCTCCGGGTGCTGGGCGGGCCATTTGCTGTTGATCGGGAAAGCGGCAAGTGCGTTCATCGGGAAGTCCCCAGGCTCAAAGTCCCCATAATAGCCACCTGCACGCCGTCCTGCATGGGTCATCATTGCGCAACATAGCCGCGCTATGGTGCGCACAGGCGAACCAAAGAGCCGATTCACACTCTTAACTGCGCCATGACGGTGAAAGGAGATACGCCGTAACAATCACAGGTTAAACCGCAGCACGCCGGATGCGTCGCTGGGGCCAGGCTTGCCCGCCTTAATCGCCGCACTGAAGACTCGAACCTACAATGACAATCAAGCCTCTGTGCCTTGCGCAACGTATTAAACGTTATGCCTACATCATGTTGCCGCTATTGCTGGTGGGCGGCGCCATCGGCCTGACCCTGGAGTCGCGAATCAGCCGCGCCGCGCCGGTGGACGGTGTGCAAACCCTGGTGTTCCTGCGCCACGGCGAAAAACCCGTCGGCGGCCTCGGCCAGCTCAATTGCCAGGGTTTGAACCGCGCGATGAACCTGGCCACCGTGCTGCCGGAAAAATTCGGCAAGGCCAACTACGTGTTTGCGCCCGACCCGACGCGCAATGTCGAGGAAGGCGAGCACGATAATTCCTACAGCTACATTCGGCCCCTGATGACCATCAGCCCCAGCGCCATCAAGCTTGGCCTGCCGGTGAACATCAAGTTCTCCGCCAATGACACCCACGACCTCGCCGATGAGCTGGTTGAAGACAAGTACCACAATTCCATCATCTACACCGCCTGGTCACACGGTTATTTGCCGGAGCTGATCAACCGGGTGGCCAGTGAAGCCTCGGGTGAAAAACACACCATCACGGACGATTGGTCGGGCGGCGATTACGACACGCTCTATGTACTGACACTGACCTGGCACAACGGCAAGGCTTCGCTGCTGAGCCGCAACTACAAGCAAGGCCTGGATAACGGCCAGCAGACATGCCCGGATGCAACCCAAGTGAGCGCGGATATCTGAAGCCCTGCAGATAGAGCCCACGCTCCCGCGTAGGAATTCACTCCGTAACGCTCAACTTTCACCCTGCGCGAGGTTCAGGTGCTGGGGCCAGCGTCGCGACGCAGAGCGTCTCAGCCTGCATTCCCACGCAGGAGCGTGGGAACGATCGGTAGTAGGCGCGTATGATGCCCCGCTATTGAATCATCTGCGGACCTGCACCATGCCCAACCTCATCTCCACCCAGCCCAACCGGGGCTGGTCGTTCTGGTGGAAACCAGCGCTGTTCATATTGGTGGCCTGCATCGGCCTCTATTACGTGAAGTGGTCGCCCTACTACCTCAAGGCCTTTGTCGCTGCGGATAACCACAGCATCGGCGCCTCGATTCTCAACGATCAGCAAAGCGCGCCTTTGGCCGCGGCATTGGCCTATGCCCAGGTGTATTTCCTGGCGATCTGGAAAGCTGCCGTATTGGCGGTGATTCTGGGGTCACTGCTGCAAGTGTTGATCCCCCGCGACTGGCTATTGCGCCTGTTTGGCCGCGCCGGGCTGGGTTCGACCCTGCGTGGCGGGCTGTTCGCCTTGCCGGGGATGATGTGCAGTTGCTGCGCGGCCCCGGTGGCAGCGGGCATGCGCCGTCAGCAGGTGTCGGTGGGCGCGGCGCTGGCCTTCTGGATCGCCAACCCGGTGCTGAACCCGGCAACCTTAGTGTTCATGGGCTTTGTGCTGGGTTGGGGCTTTACCGCGTTACGCCTGGTGGCGGGGATTGTGCTGGTGGTGGGCGTGTCGCTGGTCGCACAACGCATTGCCCGTCCCGACCATGTGCCGGAAGCGGCACTGGACGCAGTGGCTGACGTGAGTCAGACCGAGTCGCAGCCATTTTTGAGCCGGTGGCTGCGGACCCTGTGGCAGCTGTTCTGGAGCACGATCCCGATCTATATCGTCGCCGTGCTGATTCTGGGCGCCGCGCGGGTGTGGCTGTTTCCCCATGTCGACGGGGCCATGGCCAATAGCCTGGTGTGGCTGATACCGCTGGCCATCGTCGGCACGCTGTTCGTCATTCCTACGGCAGCCGAGATTCCTATCGTACAAACCATGATGACATTGGGCATGGGCACCGGCCCGGCCGTGGCGTTGCTGATGACCTTGCCCAGCGTGAGCCTGCCGTCGCTGTTGATGCTGCGCAAGGACTTCGACGCGCGGGTGCTGGTGACGGTGGCCGGGCTGACCATGCTGGTGGGGGTGGTGTGTGGGCTGATCGGGGCGGTGATTCTTTAGGCTTTGTTGTGGGGCTTAGGGCCTAATCGCAGGCAAGCCAGCTCCCACATGTTGATCTGTGAATGCAGTCAAATGTGGGAGCTGGCTTGCCTGCGATGAGGCCCTCAAACCCACCGCATCACCCCCGCCTGGCACCCCGCTCGCGCAAGTACTCCACCACCGCGCCCTGCTCCCCTCCAAACTCGATTCGCGCACCTTTGCTTTCACGCTGGAACGCATACATCGGGTCGTAATACTCGCGCAACAGGCCTTCGATCCACACCCGGTGTAAATCCACAGCACCGCTGCGCGCCTGCTCTGCCAGGGCATCTTGCAAAATGGCCTGCAAGCGCTGGAAGCGTTCGCCACCCAGGCGCTTGTGGATGTTGGCCAGGCTCTGGGTCAAGCGCTCGGCAAACAACGCCTGCCCGCCTTCGCCAAACACCGCGATAAATTCGGCGCAAAGATCAACCACGTAATCGCGCAGAATCCGTTCGACGCGGCCTTCAACACTGTCTTGCAGCCACACCATCGGGAAGGTCTGCATGCCCTTATGCAACGGCAACGGCAGTGCACAGCTGCCGATCATGCGGCTTTCGTCCTCGACCACAAACTGTTCGATACCGCCCGCGCGTTTCTTCAGCAGGTCCACCGCCAGGCGGTTCTCAAAGTCGATGTTGGACGGTTGCGCCGTCGCGCGCTTGCCGAAGCTGGAGCCGCGATGGTTGGCGTGCCCTTCAAGGTCCAAGGCATTGCGCAACTGGCTCAACACCTCGGTCTTGCCGGTCCCGGTCATGCCGCCGAGCAAGACGAAATCACACTCGGCCGTCGCTTGCTCCAGGGTTTCCAGCAGAAAGGTGCGCATGGCCTTGTAACCACCGCCGACGCGCGGATAGTCGATGCCGGCCTCGGTTTTCAGCCACTGCTGCACAATTTGCGAGCGCAGCCCACCGCGAAAGCAGTACAGGTAACCGTCGGGGTTGGCCTGGGCGAATTGCGCCCAATGCTCGATGCGCTCGGCCTTGATTGCCCCGGACACCAACTCATGCCCCAGCACGATGGCCGCTTGCTGGCCCTGCTGTTTGTAGCAGGTGCCGACCCGCTGGCGTTCGTCGTCGGTCATCAGCGGCAGGTTGACCACGCCGGGAAACGCGCCCTTGGTGAACTCGATCGGCGCGCGGGTATCCATCATCGGCCGGTCGTTGAGGAAGATGTCGCGGTAGTTGGTGATGTCAGTTGCCATCAAAACACCTCTACCGCGTGGGTCTGTCGCTCAACCAGTGCGCCGATTGGCTCAAGGCTCAGGCCCAGCTCTGCGGCCACAGTGTGAAACTCGGCGTCGCCCTCCGGGGTAACGGCGATCAGCAGGCCGCCGCTGGTCTGTGGGTCGCACAGCACGCGCTTGTGCAGTTCCTGCAGACGCCCCAGCTTGCTTGAATAGCTGTCGAAATTACGCAAGGTGCCACCGGGCATGCAGCCTTGGTCCAGGTAGTCCTCGATTCCGGCCAGGCGTGGGACTTTGGCATATTCGATGCGGGCGGTGAGACCACTGCCGTCGGCCATTTCCACCAGATGACCCAACAGGCCGAAACCGGTGACATCGGTCATTGCCGTTACGCCGGCCAACTTGCCAAAACGGCTGCCAGGCTTGTTGAGCGTGCACATCCAGTCACGGGCCAGGCCGATGTCCGCCTCGCGCAATTTGCCCTTCTTCTCGGCGGTGGTAAGGATGCCGATGCCCAGCGGTTTGGTCAGGTACAGCTTGCAACCCGCGGTGGCGGTGTCGTTGCGCTTCATATGGCGCTTTTGCACGATGCCGGTCACGGCCAGGCCGAAGATCGGCTCCGGCGCGTCGATAGAGTGCCCGCCGGCCAGCGGAATACCGGCGGCGTCGCACACCGAGCGGCCGCCACGGATCACTTCGCGGGCTACTTCCGGCGCCAGCACATTCACTGGCCAGCCCAGAATCGCAATGGCCATCAGCGGGTCGCCGCCCATGGCGTAGATATCGCTGATCGCGTTGGTGGCGGCAATACGGCCGAAGTCGAACGGATCATCGACAATCGGCATGAAAAAGTCGGTGGTGGAGACCACGCCGCGTTCGTCGTCGATGGCGTACACCGCCGCATCGTCACGCGAGGCGTTGCCCACCCACAGGTTGGGGTCGAGGTTCTGTGCGCCGCTGCCGGCGAGGATCACTTCCAGCACCTGGGGCGAAATCTTGCAGCCGCAACCCGCGCCGTGGCTGTACTGGGTGAGGCGAATCGGCTCGTTCATGGTGGACCTCAAGGTAACAAGTGGGCCGATTCTAACAGACAGCAAAAAGCCGGCTGGGCTCTTGTGAGCACAGCCGGCTTTTTGCTTCAGCGCTTACGGGCGGGCTGCGAGCAAGCGTTTGTGACGGTTACGCCGGGCAATGTTCAGGCATTCGATCACCGCCGAGAACGCCATGGCCGCATACACATAGCCTTTTGGCACATGGGCGCCGAAACCTTCGGCGATCAGCGTCATGCCGATCATGATCAAGAAGCCCAGGGCCAGCATCACCACAGTCGGGTTGTCGTTGATGAACTTGGCCAACGGCTCGGCCGCCACCAGCATCACGATCACCGAGACCACCACGGCGATGATCATGATCGGCAAGTGCTCAGTCATGCCCACGGCGGTAATGATGCTGTCGATGGAGAACACCAGGTCGAGCAACAGGATCTGCCCAATCGCGGCGGCAAAGCCGATGGCCACGGTGTTGCTGACGCTGGCTTTCTCCTCGGGCTCCGGGTCCATGCTGTGGTGGATCTCGGTGGTGGCCTTCCACACCAGGAACAGGCCACCGGCGATCAGGATCATGTCCTTCCAGGAAAACGCCTGGCCGAAAATTTCGAACACCGGCGCGGTCAGTTGCACGATAAACGCGATGGTACTCAACAGGCCCAGACGCAGGATCAACGCCATGCTGATGCCTATACGCCGCGCTTTGGCCCGGTGTTTTTCGGGCAGCTTGTTGGTGAGGATCGAGATGAAGATCAGGTTGTCGATGCCCAGCACGATTTCCATGACGATCAAGGTGGCCAGTGCCACCCAGGCGGTCGGGCTGGCGGCCAGTTGTAAAAGGTAGTCCATAGGTCAGTCCTGACGTTGTGCTGGGAAATTAAGCTTCTTTACGCTGGGTTTCAGATTCTTTTTCGGCCTGCTCAGCGTCTTTTTCAGGTTTGATCAAACCTTGGGTCGCTTCACTCAATGCCTGCTCGGCGGCCTTGTGGGTGTCATCGATGGCTTGTTTGGCCGATTCGGTGGCTTTGCCCAGCACCTGCTGCGCGCTCTTTTCGACTTGATCACAGCCGCTGATCATCACCAATGAAAGCGCAAGGACGGACGCCGCGCCCAGGGAATTGAGTTTCATCATGTATTCCTCGTTAGAACCATTGGGTCCAAATAGTGGCCCCTCGATAGCGAGGCATTCTATGCAGCTGAACAGTTCAGTAAAATTCGTATTTTTCTCACGTATACTTCGGTTTTTACGAAGTGTAGACCGCCATGCTCAATTATCGACAATTGCATTACTTCTGGGTGGTGGCCAAGACCGGCAGTATTGTGCGCGCCTGTGAGCAACTGAACCTCACGCCGCAGACCATCAGCGGCCAGATCAGCCTGCTGGAGCAGACCTTTGGTATCGCCCTGTTTCAGCGTGTCGGTCGCCAATTGGAACTCACCGAAGCCGGGCGACGGGCCTTGCCCTATGCCGAGCAGATGTTCCAGACCGGTAACGAGCTGGAAGCCATGTTGCGCGCAGCACCCGACGAACAGCAGATCCTGTTTCGGGTCGGGGTCGCGGATGTGGTGCCAAAATCCATCGTTTATCGGCTGATCGCGCCGACCATGGAGTTGAGCGAGCCGATGCGCATCACCTGCCGCGAAGACAAACTCGAACGGTTATTGGCCGACCTGGCGATCCAGCGCCTGGACCTGGTGATCTCCGACAGCCCTATGCCCACGCATCTGGACATCAAAGGCTACAGTCAGAAACTGGGGGAGTGCGGCATCAGCTTTTTCGCCACCCAGGCATTGGCGGACCAGTATGGCGGCGATTTCCCACACTGCCTGCAGGGCGCGCCGTTATTGATTCCGGGCGCAGAAACGGTAGTACGCAGCCGCTTGCAACGCTGGTTCGCCGAGCAGCAGATCCAGCCGAAGATCATCGGCGAGTTCGACGACAGCGCGTTGATGCAGGCGTTTGGCCAATCCGGCAGCGGGATTTTTATCGCTCCCAGCGTGATCGCCGATGAGGTGGTGCGCCAATATGGCGTGGCGCTGATCGGCCAGACCGATGCGGTCACCGAGTCGTTCTACGCGATCTCGGTGGAGCGCAAGATCAAGCACCCTGGCATCGTGGCGATTACCGAAGGCGCGCGGCGCGAGCTGTTTACCGCCCTGCCCTGACGGCAAGGTGTGGGAGCTGGCTTGCCTGCGATAGCATCACCTCGGTCTTACTGATACACCGAGGTGCCTGCATCGCGGGCAAGCCCGGCTCCCACATAAGCCTGATCCCGTCCCAGCCAGGCTGACTCAGGCGCTGGACGCCATCGGCTGCTCGGCGGTCATCAACCACAGCGCCAGCAGGATCGATACGAGGATAAATCCGGACGCCGCAAACCCCAGGCTGGCAAGGCCAAGGGTGTCGATCACATGCCCACCCACCATTGCCCCCAGGCCAATACCCAAGTTGGCGCCAGCGATATTCAGCGACGCCGCAAACGCCGGGGCGTGGGGCGCGGCTTTCATCAGGCGCACATGGCTGACCAGAAACATCGCCGCCTGGGTCACGCCCCACACCGCCATCGCCGCTGCCAGGCCGAGGGTGGAGTGAATCGCCGGGACCACCGCGACCATGCCGGCGATCATGAACCCGCAAAACACCATGGACGCAATCAGCGGGTGACGATCCACCGCACGCCCGCCGAGGGCGTTGCCGATCAGGCCCACCGCGCCAAAACCCATCAAGCACCAGCCCACCAGCGTGCCGTCGAAGCCGGCCAGGCGCTCAAGGATGTCTGCCAGGTAGGTGTAAGCGGTAAACATGCCGCTGAAGACCAGGATCGACAGCAGGATATGGCCCTGCATCAACGGGTTGCGCAGGAGCTTGAACTGCGAGCGCAGGCTCACCTGATCGTTCTTGGGTGTGGTCACCGGCAGGTAGATAAACAGCAGCAAGGCCTTGGCCAACGCCACCACGGCGAGAATCGCAAACGCTGTGCGCCAGCCGAACATATCGGAGATCAAGGTGCCAACCGGAATGCCGAACACCGTGGCGCAGACAATCCCGAAACCGATCTTTTCAATGGCCCGGCCGGCAAACTCCGGCCCGACGATATCCACCGCCGTTTCACTCGCCAAGGCCCAAAACACTGGCAAACCCAACGCCGGAATCAAGCGCGCCAAGGCCATGACCCAGATGTTCGGCGCCAATGCCGCCACGGTATTAGCCAGCGCAAACATGATCAGGATGCAGATAAACAGCCGCTTGCGCTGGAACCGCGCGAAGTACGCGGTCAGGAACGGCCCGAACGCCGCCACGGTAAACGCGAACAACGTCACCAGCAGCCCGGCCTGGGACACGCTGACGTTCAGGTCGCGGGCGATCGACGGCAGCAGCCCGACAATGATGAATTCTGTGGTCAGCACGGTAAAACCGGCGGCCGACAGCAGCAGGATAGGGAACAACATGAAAACTCCAGAAACGACGACATCAACGACAGCCCGAAGGGCTCGCTGACGGAGAGGAAAGATGAGAGGCCGCAATCTTAACAGAATAGGTCTTGGCCTGGCCAAACCCTACAGTTGAGGGTGACGGAATGCCGCACCGAAACGGGACGCTTCCTACAGCATGTTAGACTTTGGGCCTGCTTCCTACGTCGCTATGTGCCTGCAATGCTGCGTCCTACTAAAAAAACTAGAGACAACTGTTTATGACTGCTGCCCCTTCCCTGCTGCAACGACTGATGCGCGTCAGCCTGGTCACCCAAATTGTCATCGGCCTGGTGGCCGGTATCTTACTGGCCTTGCTGTTGCCCGAGGCTGCGCGAGCCACTGGTTTTATCGGCAAGGTGTTTGTCACCGCGCTGAAGGCCGTTGCGCCGATTCTGGTGTTTGTCTTGGTCATGGCGTCTATCGCCAACCATAAACATGGCCAGGAAACCCATATCAAGCCAATCCTGTTCCTGTACCTGCTCGGCACCTTTGCCGCTGCGGTCGTCGCAGTGGTTGCCAGCATGCTGTTCCCATCGCCTTTGGTGCTGGCTACCCATGACGCCACCGTCAGCGCCCCCGGCGGCATCGGCGAAGTGCTGCAAAGCCTGCTGCTGAGCGTGGTAGATAACCCGGTGAGCGCGCTGATGAATGCCAACTTTATCGGCATCCTGGCCTGGGCCATCGGCATGGGCATCGCGATTCGCCATGCAGGTGTTACCACCCGCACGGTGCTCGATGACCTGTCCAATGGCGTCACCCTGATCGTGCGCGTCGTCATCCGCTTTGCGCCGCTGGGTATCTTCGGCCTGGTGGCCTCGACCCTGGCCACCTCCGGTTTCGGCGCCCTGCTCGGCTATGCCCACCTGCTGGTGGTGCTGATCGGCTGCATGCTGTTTGTCGCACTGGTGATCAACCCCGCCATCGTGTTCTGGAAACTGCGCCGCAACCCTTATCCGCTGGTGCTGATGTGCTTGCGCGAAAGCGGCATCACCGCGTTCTTCACGCGCAGTTCGGCGGCGAATATTCCGGTGAACCTGGCGCTGAGCAAACGCCTGGGCCTGCATGAAGACACTTACTCGGTGTCGATCCCGCTGGGCGCCACCATCAATATGGCCGGCGCGGCGATTACCATCACCGTGTTGACCCTGGCCGCCGTGCACACGCTCGGTATTGCCGTGGACCTGCCAACCGCCGTGCTGCTCAGCGTGGTCGCGGCGGTATGTGCCTGCGGCGCGTCGGGTGTGGCCGGTGGCTCGTTGCTGCTGATTCCCCTGGCGTGCAGCCTGTTCGGCATTCCCAGCGAGATCGCCATGCAGGTGGTGGCCGTAGGCTTCATCATCGGTGTGCTGCAGGACTCGGCGGAAACCGCGCTCAACTCGTCCACCGATGTGCTGTTCACGGCAGCCGCCTGCCTGGGCAAGGAAGAGCAAACGGCTTAACTATCCAGGCGTAAAAAAGCCCGGGGCGTTCGACAGCAACGATCCCGGGCTTTTTTGTATCTGGATGCTTAGAAAGCGCCCATGTAATCGCGTTTGCCCACTTCCACACCGTTGTGACGCAGCAAAGCGTAAGCGGTGGTGACGTGGAAGAAGAACTGCGGCAGGCCATAGGTCAGCAGGTAAGACTGACCGCTGAAGCGCTTCTCTTTCGGCGTGCCTGGGCGGGTGATGATCTCGATGCCTTCCTTGCCGTCGATTTGCTCAGGCTTGATGGTGTCGACAAATGCCAGCACCTTGGCGATCAGTGCTTGCAGATCGGCGAAGGTCACTTCGCTGTCTTCGTACTTCGGCACTTCGATCTCGGCCAGGCGCGCGGAAACGCCCTTGGCGAAGTCGACGGCGATCTGCACTTGGCGCACCAGCGGGAACATGTCCGGGAACAGACGCGCTTGCAGCAAGGCATTGGGTTCGATGTTCTTGGCGGTGGCGTGGGCTTCGGCTTTGTTCAGCACGTCGCTCAGCGCGTTGAGCATTTGCTTGAAGACCGGGATGGAGGCGGCGTACAGGGAAATAGTCATGACAGTCTCACGGTGATGGCAGGGTTTGGAACCAGCGGCGATTATAGCCATGCCTGCGGCTTGTCTTTTATTTTTTCAGGATTAGGCTAGTGAGCTTCACTGCATAGGGAAAGCGCGATGACCGCCGAGCACGACACCGACACCCCTGAGCCGCGCCTGAACAGCACGGAAATCCGCATCCTGGGCTGCCTGATCGAAAAACAGGCGACCAACCCGGAGACCTACCCGCTCACACTCAATGCGCTGGTGTTGGCCTGCAACCAGAAGACCAGCCGGGAACCGGTGACCAACTTGAGCCAGGGCCAGGTCGGCCAGAGCCTGCGGGTGCTCGAGGGCCAAGGCTTTACCCGCCTGGTGATGGGCAGCCGCGCCGACCGCTGGGAGCATCGGGTGGACAAGGCACTGGAGCTGGTGCCGGCCCAGGTAATCCTGATCGGGCTGCTGTTTCTGCGCGGGCCGCAGACCGTCAACGAACTGCTGACCCGCAGCGGGCGCATGCATGACTTTGAAGATGCCGAACAGGTCGTGCACCAGCTTGAACGCCTGATTGCGCGCGGGCTGGCAGTATTGGTGCCGCGCCAGGCAGGGCAACGGGAAGATCGTTATACCCATGCGTTGGGGGATCCGGCGGATATTGAGGCGATCATCGCGGCACGCGGGAGCCCGGTGGAGCGCTCGGCGGGTGGGGTTTCGGTGGAGCGAATCGAAGAACTTGAAGCCAGGATTGCAGCGCTGGAAGAGCGTTTGGCCCAACTGGAACAGACTTAACTCGATTAAAAATGTGGGAGCGGGCTTGCCCGCGATTGCGGTGGGTCAGTGATGTATAAGGCGGCTGACACGCCCTCATCGCGGGCAAGCCCGCTCCCACATTTGGATCTGCGCAGTACTTTAGGTTCGGGCAAAGGCCACCGCCGCCTCAAACTGCTCTTGCGTCGGCCGCACACCGGTGTACAGCACAAACTGCTCCAACGCCTGGATTGCGATCACTTCCAACCCGGTAATCACTCGTTTGCCCTGGGCACGCCCGCGCACGATCAACGGCGTTTCGGCGGGGATCGCCACCACATCGAATACAGTGTCAGCAGCGTCCACAGCGTCCGCCTCGAAGGCCAACTGGTCCGCTTCTGCACCGCCGGTCATGCCGATCGGCGTCACGTTGACCAGCATCTGTGGGCGCAACTCGCCCAGCTCTGCTTGCCACTCATACCCCAGGCTCTGCGCCAACGCCCGGCCCGCCGCTTCGTTGCGCGCCACAATCACGCCGTTGGCATAACCGCCGTCACGCAGGGCACTGGCCACCGCCTTGCCCATGCCGCCGCTGCCACGCAGCGCGAAGGTCGAATCCTTGGGCACCGCGTGCTTTTTCAGCAATTGTTCCACGGCAATGTAGTCGGTGTTGTAGGCCTTGAGATGGCCGTCGGTGTTAACGATGGTGTTGAGCGAAGTAATGGCCTTGACCGAGGCATCCAACTCATCGACCAGGGCAATGGCAGCTTCCTTGAACGGCATGGACACCCCGCAACCACGGATGCCCAGCGCCCGAATACCGCCGATCGCGCCGGGCAAATCCTGGCTGCTGAAGGCTTTATAGTAGAAGTTCAGCCCCAGCTGTTCGTACAGATGGTTGTGAAATCGCAAGCCAAAATTCCCGGGACGCGCCGACAATGACATGCACAGTTGGGTGTCCTTGTTGGGGTGCATCTGCATGGAAAACTCCTTTGAGTAAGCAAATCGGTACAGACCTTACACAACCTTTACCTAGCGGCGGTGCTGTTTTTCAGAAATACGTTGTCTTAAAAGTATCCCCGCGACAATCCTTGAGTCTATTGATTGCAGACCACAAGCGCAGGGGCTAACCGAGGAATGACCATGATTCGTAAAATCCCCAAAATCGCCTTGCTTATCGGCGCACTCGCTATGGCAGGCCAAGCCTCCGCCCACGGTGGTGGTTGGGGTGGCCCGGCCATATTGGGTGGTTTGATCGGCGCAGCCGTTGTCGGCTCCGTAGTTGCCAGCCAATCCCAGCCGGTTTACGTGCAGCAACCGGTGTATGTCCAGCCTCAACCGGTGTATGCCGCACCGCCGCCGGTCTACTACGCACCGCCACCGCCGGTGTATGTGCAACAGCGGGTTTACTACCGCCCGGCGCCGGTCTATTACGGCCCACCACGCGGCTACTATGGCCCTCCCTACGGTTATTATGGCCGCGGCTGGTAACACGCAGTCAGGTTAGAAATGAACAGGCCTCGCCCACACGCGGGGTCTTTTTTTACCTGCGTTTTGCCTGGGTTTTGCCTGAAAAGCCCGGTTTTATCATGCCAAGGTCGCTATGAGGACAATGCCCGAGCCGCAATCCCACATCATGACGGTCAAATGTCCACTTGCTTGACCTGGGCCTGCGCTGTCATGTTTACGTCACTCAACGGTCTCACTATCGAGCGGTCCACCCAATAACAATTAAGGACGACTGACCATGCCCACGCAAAACCCGCACCGCACCGCTGGCCTGTGCACGTCCAGCAAGGTTTACAGCGCACTTACCGAACTCAAGCACCTTGAGGGCCACCGCAGCGCAAAATTTCTCGCGCTGCTGGCAGAAAACCTGGTGCGCAAAGGCCTGCTCAGCGAGCAGGAAGTGGTGAACATGCTCGATCAAGTAGTGGATTGACGCCTGGCGTTAATGTTGACTATCGAGAAGGGTGATTTTTCCTACGCGCCATCAGCCCGTAAGGTGACCCCCATACCTTTGGAGGTGCCTATGCCTACTGTTCAAATCATGTCCGTTGTCGGCAGTGCCGTCCCCGCCCCACTCCGGGAGCTCGGGTTGCTGGCCTGCTGGTATGTGGTACGCGATGGCGAAACCATCAGCGGCCCGCTCACCTCGCTGTCCGCTGCGCAACAACAGCAACAACAGGTGTCGAACTTCAGGCTCCATGCCTGAAGCCTCACGCCTGAGAACTAGGGCAATGGCAGTTTGACCCGCGGCTTGCTTTCGACAAACAACGCCCAACTGGACATAAACAGCGCCGCCACCAACGGCCCGATCACAAAGCCATTCAAGCCAAACACCGACAGGCCGCCCAAGGTCGAGATCAGGATCAGGTAATCCGGCATCTTGGTGTCTTTGCCCACCAGGATCGGGCGCAATACATTGTCCACCAGCCCGATCACGAACACGCCGAACAAGCCCAGTACCACGCCCTGCCAGATCGAACCGCTCAACAGGAAGTAGGCGGCCACCGGCCCCCACACGATCCCAGCGCCGACGGCTGGCAGCAACGACAGAAACGCCATCAACACCGCCCAGAGCAACGCGCTGGGAATGTCCAGAAACCAGAAGATCAAACCGCCCAGCGCACCCTGGGTCACGGCGACCAATACGTTGCCCTTGACGGTCGCACGTACCACCCGATTGAACTTGAGTTGCAGCCGACGCTTTTGCGGCTCGGCCAACGGCACCGCCGTACGTACTTTGCGCACCAGTTCCGGGCCGTCACGCAGCAGGAAAAACAGCAGGTACAGCATGATGAAAAAGCTCACCAGGAAATCAAACGTGCCCTGGCCGAAGCTGAACGCCTGGGTGGCAAAGAACTGGCTGCCTTGCATGGCGCTCTTGACGATCTTTTCCCGCAGCCCCTCCAGGTTACCCATGCCGAAGCGGTCGAGCAGATGCTGGAAATAAGGCGGCAGGATGTTCTTGAACTGTTCGATATACCCCGCCACGTCCAATTTGCCGCTTTCGATATTTTTATAGAGGGTGGCGCCCTCTTGCACCAGCAGCACGCTGGTGATGATCACCGGCAAAATTGCGATCACCAGGCATACCGTAAGGGTGGCCAGGGACGTCAGGTTGCGGTTCCAGCTGAAGCGTTGCTGCAGGCGCCGCTGCATCGGGGCGAAGATGATGCCAAGGATGACCGCCCAGAACACCGCGCCGTAGAACGGCAGCAATATCCAGATAAAGGCGATGGTCACCAGGGCCAGCAATAACAGCAGGGTTTTGAATTGAAGGTTGGTTTGGTTCATGTCCGGTCCATGTCAGAAAAGCAGAGGGCCTTCAGCGGCCCTGTTGCTTAGTCCGCGGCAGAACCTGGGAGTGCCCTTCAAGCGTAGACCGCCTCATTGAATCGCCCTGGCCTCATTCAACAGTGCTTCAATCACCTGTTCCTGAGCCTCGTAGCTTCCCTCACCGAAATGGCTGTAACGCACGTGCCCCTTGGCATCGATCAGGTAGTGGGCCGGCCAATATTGGTTATCGAAGCTGCGCCAGATCGC
This sequence comes from Pseudomonas sp. OE 28.3, assembly GCF_014268205.2. NCBI lineage: Bacteria > Pseudomonadati > Pseudomonadota > Gammaproteobacteria > Pseudomonadales > Pseudomonadaceae > Pseudomonas > Pseudomonas sp. OE 28.3. Next base: position 2,431,135 of record NZ_CP077082.1, on the reverse strand, counting down.
GTAGTTATTGTCGATGGCCACCGGGTAACCGATGCCCAGCTTGCGCACCTGTTCCTTGACGTTGGCCGGGATGTGCTCAAACGCGTATTCGGGCGTGTGTACGCCAATCACCACCAAACCGTCTTTTTCGTAGCGTTTGGCCCAGGTATTGACGTAGGGCAGCGCACGCCGGCAGTTGATGCAGTCATAGGTCCAGAAATCTACCAGTACCACTTTGCCTTTGAGCGCTTCAAGGCTCAGAGGCGGTGAGTTTAGCCATTCGACCGCTCCCGCCAGCGACGGCGTGGCGCCCGCAGGTTGCTTGCTCTCGCCACTGGCCATCCAGCTTGCGGTCAGAGCGAAAGCCAGCAGCAGGCTGGTAAACAGGAATGTGATAGGTCGCATGGTGATTACCTTGTCGAGTCGCAGAGTGCCTATTGAAACCCTCTGAGGTATCACGCCTGTGTCGAACGGCACCCGCCGATACACAGCGATACAAAACCCGCAAAAGCCCGACCTGGATCAATAAATGCGTGTGCCAGCTCCTTTACGCTCGCGACCTTTTGCGACCCGAGCCCATGCCCCCCGTGATTGCCCCCGAACTACTCGCCCCCGCCGGCACCCTGAAAAACATGCGCTATGCCTTCGCCTACGGCGCCGATGCGGTCTACGCCGGCCAGCCGCGCTACAGCCTGCGGGTGCGCAATAACGAGTTCGACCACGCCAACCTCGCGCTTGGCATCCAGGAGGCGCATGCACTGGGCAAGCGTTTCTACGTGGTGGTCAACATTGCCCCGCACAACGCCAAGCTCAAGACCTTCCTCAAGGATTTGGCCCCGGTGATCGCCATGGGGCCGGACGCGTTGATCATGTCCGACCCAGGCTTGATCATGCTGGTACGCCGTCACTTCCCGTGCATGCCGATTCACTTGTCGGTACAGGCCAATACGGTGAATTGGGCCAGCGTCGAGTTCTGGCAACAGCAAGGTATCTGCCGGGTAATCCTGTCGCGGGAATTGTCACTGGAAGAAATCGGCGAAATCCGCCAACAGGTGCCGGCCATGGAGCTGGAAGTGTTTGTGCACGGTGCCCTGTGCATGGCCTATTCCGGGCGCTGTTTGTTGTCCGGCTATATGAACAAGCGCGATGCCAACCAAGGCACCTGCACCAACGCGTGCCGCTGGAAATACCAGGCCACGCCGGCGGTGGAGAACGCCACGGGCGATATCGTCCAGCAGTGTGAACCGACCTTGGGTATCGGCGCGCCGACCGATCAGGTGTTCCTGCTGCAGGAAGCCAACCGCCCGGATGAGCAGATGCCCGCCTTCGAAGACGAACACGGCACCTACATCATGAACGCCAAGGACCTGCGCGCCGTGCAGCACGTGGAGCGCCTGGCGCACATGGGCGTGCATTCGCTGAAGATCGAAGGGCGCACCAAGTCCCACTTCTATTGCGCGCGCACCACCCAGGTGTATCGCCAGGCCATTGACGATGCGGTGGCTGGCCGTGCGTTTGACCGCAACCTGATGACTGATCTTGAGTCCCTGGCCCAACGCGGCTACACCGAAGGTTTCCTGCGTCGCCATGTGCACGACGAATACCAGAACTACCAGAACGGCAGCTCGGTGTCGGAGCGCCAGCAGTTTATCGGCGAATTGACCGGCGAGCGCCGGGGCGAGCTGGCCGAGGTCAAGGTGAAAAACCGCTTTGCCGTGGGTAATCATCTGGAATTGATGACACCGGCCGGCAACTTTCACTTTGACCTGACCAACCTGCACAACGCCAAGGGCGAGGTCATAGACGTGGCGCCGGGGGATGGGCACACGGTGTATGTGCCACTGCCGAGCGACATGGACCTGCGCTTCGGCCTGCTGATGCGTGACGTCTAACGCAGGGGCGGTGACAGGCCTATTTGTATCAGCGCCAGGCAAACATACGCTGAGGCCAGGGTTGATCAGATCCTGAACTGCCCCACCAACTGCCCCAGGCGCTGGCCCAGGTCCGCCAGGCTGCGCGAGGTTTGCGCGCCCAATTGGGTTTCATCCGCCACGCTGTCCACCGCCACGGCAATCTGATGCACGCTGCGGTTGATCTCTTCGGCCACGGCGGTCTGCTCTTCGGCGGCGCTGGCGATTTGCGCGTTCATCGAGTTGATGGTGCCAATCAACTGCGCCATGGTATCCAGCGACGCGCCGGCTTGGTTGGCCTGGGCCGAAGTGCCATCACCGGCATCGCTGGAGCGGCGCATGGCATCCACGGCGGCGACGGTGCCTTTTTGCAGGCGGTCGATCATGCCCTGGATTTCCTGGGTGCTGGTTTGCGTGCGACTGGCCAGCGCACGCACCTCGTCGGCGACCACGGCAAACCCGCGACCAGCCTCGCCTGCCCGTGCGGCTTCGATGGCGGCGTTGAGCGCCAGCAGGTTGGTCTGCTCGGCAATCGAGCGGATCACGCCGAGCACGCTGACGATCGACGACACGTCCTGCTGCAAGCTGTCGAGGGACACGCCGCTGCTGCGGATGTCGTTCACCAGCGCATGGATCTGCGCGATGCTGCCATCCACTACCCGCTTGGCGGCCTGGCCTTCAGCGTCGGTCTGTTGCGCGGCCACCGCAGCGCCCTGGGCACTGCGCGCCACTTCGTGGGCCGCCGAGGACATTTGGTTGATTGCGGTGGCCACCTGATCGGTCTCGTGGCGCTGGCGTTCCATGGCGGTTTCCGAGCGCTGGGCCTGATCGGACACCTGGCTGACCAGCCCGGTGAGTTGCGCGGTCATCTCGGTGATCTGGCGCACCAGGCCGTGGATCTTGTCGACAAAGCGGTTGAACGCGCCGGCCAAGTCCCCCAACTCATCCTGGCTGGTGATGGCCAGGCGGCGGGTCAAGTCGCCCTCGCCCGCGGCGATATCGTCGAGGTTGGCTTTCATCAGGCTCAGTGGGCGCAAGATGGTATTGGCCACCAACATGCCCACTGCAGCAATCACCAGCAGCACCACCACCGCCACGCCAAGGATGCTCAGCAGCACGCCTTCCATGCGTTTTTCGACCTTGGCCTCGACCACCGCCACCTGGGCTTCGATGCCATCGAGGTTCACCGACGTACCAATCACCATGTCCCACTTGGGCAGGTATTCGGTGTAGCCAAGCTTGGGCACCAGTTCGGTCTGGCCGGGCTGGGTCGAGCTGTATTGCAGGTAGTGGGTGCCGTCCTTGCCGACCTTGACCAGGTCGCGGTTGACGTAGACACCGTTGGGGTCACGGTTGTCCTTGAAGCTCTTGCCTACGCCGTCCGGGCTGTTGCCCTTGAACAGGCGGATGGTCTCGGAGTCGTAGCCGAAGAAGTAGCCGTCCTTGCCGTAGGTGGTGTTGGACAACAGTTTGACTACCTGCGCCCGCGCCGCCGTGTCGCCGGGGGCGGCCGCGTCGTAGAGCGGCTTGATGGTGGTCATCGCCACTTCCACATAACTTTGCAGCGTGACCTTGGCGTCATTGAGCAGGCGCTGGCGGGTTTCATCCACCTCATTGCGCGCCTGGCCCTGCAGGATCCACACCGTGGTCAGGCTGATGACCACGGCAAACAACAACACAGGCACGACGGCCAGGGACAGGACTTTGGCCTTCAAACTCAGACGCATGGCTTTTCTCTCTTATTCGTGGCGACTTGAGAGGTTAACGGCCAGTGGCGAAATATCTGTAGGACACCTTGGCTGAGTGGCGACTGGACTGTTGTGGCGAACAGGCTTGCCCTGCGTTGGGCTGCGTAGCAGCCCCCTTTTCAGGCGCCGTAACACGCCAGGTAGATCGAGGTGTCTGGATTCAGGACCGCTTCGCGCTCCAACGCAGGGCAAGCCTGCTCGCCACAATTGAACCTGTTCCAGATACTAGAGGGTCATCGCGGCAAACCAGCCAAACGCCAGCAACGGAATGTTGTAGTGCAGGAAGGTCGGCACCACGGTGTCCCAGATATGGTGATGCTGGCCGTCAATATTCAGGCCGGAAGTCGGGCCGAGCGTGGAGTCCGACGCTGGCGAACCGGCATCGCCCAGCGCCCCCGCCGTACCCACGATGCACACAATCGCCAACGGACTGAAGCCCAGCTGCACACACAACGGCACAAAAATCGCCGCCAGAATCGGCACCGTAGAAAAGGACGAACCAATGCCCATGGTCACCAACAGCCCCACCAGCAACATCAGCAGCGCGCCCACACCACGGCTGTGACCAATGAATGCCGCCGAGGCTTCCACCAGTGAGCGCACGTCACCGGTAGCCTTGAGCACTTCGGCAAACCCCGATGAGGCGATCATGATGAAGCCGATCATCGCCATCATCTTCATGCCTTCGGTGAACAGGTCGTCGGTCTCGCGCCAGCGCACAATGCCCGACACCGAAAAGATCAGAAACCCAGCCAGGGCGCCGATGATCATCGAATCCAGCCACAGCTGAATGATAAACGCCGAGGCAATTGCCAGCCCGGCCACCAGCAGGGTCAGCGGGTTGTACTGCACGGCTACTTGCTCGACGCGCTCGATTTTTTCCAGGTCATACACACGCTTTTTGCGGTAGCTGATAAACACCGCCACCAGCAGGCCCACCACCATGCCCAACGCCGGCAAACCCATCGCGTGAGTGACGTTGACTTGGCTGATGTCCACGCCGCTCTTGGCCACGTTGGCCAACAGGATCTGATTAAGGAAGATATTGCCGAAGCCCACCGGCAGGAACATGTAGGGCGTGATCAGGCCGAAGGTCATCACGCAGGCGATCAGCCGGCGGTCCAGTTGCAGCTTGGTCAGCACGTAAAGCAGTGGCGGCACCAGCAGCGGGATAAACGCAATATGGATCGGCAGAATATTCTGCGAAGCAATCGCCACCACCCACAACAGACCAATCAGCAGCCATTTGACATGACTTCCGCCGGTGGCTTCCTGGCGATCGACCAACAGCAGCGCCTTGTCCGCCAAGGCATGCGCCAGGCCGGACTTGGCAATCGCCACCGCGAAAGCGCCGAGCAAGGCGTAGGACAACGCCACGGTCGCGCCGCCGCCCAAGCCGCCGTTAAAGGCCTTGAGCGTGGCCTCGATGCCCAACCCGCCGGTCAAGCCACCGACCAGGGCGCCGACGATGATGGCGATGACCACATGCACACGGGACAAACTGAGCACCAGCATGGTGCCGACCGCGGCGATGACTGCGTTAATCATGGTTACCTCAAGCAAAAAACATAAAAAACAGACAGGCCCGCGACCGGGCGGCCATCAAGTGGCGTCCGTGTGCAGGCTTTAAGAGGTCTTATTAGAGGGCGCGCACTTTGCCGCAGGCGGGCCGTCATGTCAAAAACTGTGGCGAGGGAGCTTGCTTCCGCTGGGCTGCGCAGCAGCCCCAAAAAAACAGGAGCGCTGCGCACTGGAGCGCCAGCGGGAGCAAGCTCCCTCGCCACAGAATAAAGAAGCGTGAAAGGCAGCCGATACAAAGGCTCTCTGTGTTTTCAGGTTAAGGATGCTCCTCGATGTCGCTTAGACAGCTCTCCATTCAATGGAAAATCACCCTGCTCGCGGGCCTGTGCCTGCTGGGGATCGTGACCCTGCTGGTGGGTCTGTCGCTTTTTCGCATGGAGCAGAGTTCGCAACAGGTCAAAGCGTCCAGCATGCAGATGCTCGACGCGTCCGCCCAGGCGCGCATCGAGGCCCAAGGTGAAGTGCAGGCGCTGGGCATTCGCCAGCAATTCATGGACGCCTATCAGTACGGCCATGGTTTTTCGCGCCAAGTGTTGTTTTTGCGTGAGCAGGCGGAAAAACGCTTCCTCGACGCCTTCGATACCCGCGAAGACCTGACCCGCCAAGTCAAGGCCGCCCTGCAAGCCAACCCCGATCTGCTCGGCCTGTCGTTGGTGTTTGAGGCCAATGCGCTGGACGGCAAGGACGAGTTGTTCGCCAATCAGGCAGAACTGGGCAGCAACGACAAAGGCCGCTTCGCCCTCTACTGGTCGCAGCCCACACCCGGCAAACTCACCTCCATGTCACTACCCGAAAGCGACATGGCCGACATCAGCGTCGGCCCCAGCGGCGAAAAGGCTAACGCCTGGTTCACCTGCCCACGCACTACGCTGAAACCCTGCGTGATCGAACCGTACTTTTATGTGATCGACGGGCAAAACGTGCTGATGACCAGCATCGTCTTCCCGTTGATGGTCAACGGCAAAGTTATTGCCTCGCTGTCGGTGGACATCAACCTCAACAGCCTGCAGGCCGTGAGCCAACAGGCCAGCCAGAAGCTGTATGACGGCCAGACCCAGGTCAGCATCCTCAGCCCCACCGGTTTGCTCGCCGGCTACAGCCCGGACGCCGGCAAACTCAGCCAGCGTCTGGATCAGGTCGACAGCGCCAGCGGCGCGCAACTGATCAGCGTACTGGCCAGTAACCCCCAGACCAGCAGCCTGCGTACCGACCATCAACTCAAGGTGCTGGCGCCCTTCGCGCCGATTCCCGGCGGCAAGCCGTGGGGCGTGTTGCTGGATGTGCCGGAAAAAGTCCTGGTCGGCCCCGCCGAAACACTCAAGGCGCAGTTGGACGCGGACAACGCCCGTGGCACGCTGCTGGAATTGAGCCTGGGCCTGCTGGCGGCCGTGGTTGGCTTAGTGCTTGTGTGGCTGATGGCCCGCAGCGTGACCCGGCCGATCCTCGGCGTGGCACGCATGCTCGAAGACATCGCCAGCGGCGAAGGCGACCTCACCCGCCGCCTGGCCTACGACAAACAGGATGAACTGGGCCAACTGGCCGGCTGGTTCAACCGCTTCCTCGACAAGCTGCAACCGATCATTGCCCAAGTGAAACGCTCGGTGCAGGACGCCCGTGGCACTGCCGACCAGTCCGCCGAAATCGCCACGCAAACCAGCGCCGGCATGGAGCAGCAATACCGTCAGGTCGACCAAGTGGCCACCGCCTCCCACGAAATGAGCGCCACCGCCCAGGACGTCGCCCGCAGTGCTGCCCAGGCGGCACACGCCGCACGCGATGCCGACCAGGCCACACGCGACGGCTTGAGTGTGATCGACCGCACCACCACCAATATCGGCAACCTGGCGGCGGATATGAGCACCGCCATGGCCCAGGTCGAAGGCTTGGCGGCCAATAGCGAGAAGATCGGTTCGGTGCTGGAAGTGATTCGCGGCATCGCCGAGCAAACCAACCTGCTGGCACTCAACGCCGCGATCGAAGCCGCCCGCGCCGGTGAGGCTGGGCGTGGTTTTGCGGTGGTCGCCGACGAAGTACGCAACCTGGCGCAGCGCACCCAGGAGTCGGTAGAAGAAACCCGCCTGGTGATCGAGCACCTGCAAAGCGGCACCACCGACGTGGTTGGCTCCATGGGCAATAGCTATCGGCAGGCCCAAGGCAGTGTCGAACAGGTCGGCCAGGCGGTCACCGCCCTGCGTCAGATTGGTGAGGCGGTCACGGTGATCAGCGACATGAACCTGCAAATCGCCAGCGCCGCCGAACAGCAAAGCGCCGTGGCCGAAGAGATCAACAGCAATGTGGCGACGATACGGGATGTGACTGAATCGCTGTCGGAGCAGGCGAATGAATCGGCGCGGGTGAGCCAGGCGTTGAACAGCCTGGCGAATCAGCAGCAGGGGTTGATGGATCAGTTTCGGGTGTAATGATCGTTCCCACGCTCCGCGTGGGCGCGCCTCCTGTGACGCTCCGCGTTGCCCGTCGACAGCGGGACGCCGAGCGTCCAAGGCGGCGTTACCACGCAGAGCGTGGGAACGATCTCAACGTTTGGGTAATTCGATCAGCACCTTGAGCCCGCCCAGCTCGCTGTCCTGCAACCGCAACGTACCACCCCACACCTCGACAATATCCCGCACGATCCCCAGCCCCAGGCCATGGCCGTCAATCTGCTCATCCAGACGCGCGCCCCGGCTGAGCACTTGCTCACGCTGAGCCGGCGGGATGCCGGGGCCGTCGTCTTCGACTGCCAGCAGAAAGCTGCGCGGGGTTTCGCTGACCGTCAAGCGCACGTCGGCATCCGCCCATTTGCAGGCGTTATCCAGCAGGTTGCCGAGCAGTTCCAGCAGGTCTTCGCGGTCCCAGGGCAATTGCAGGCCGGGGTCGACGTGGTAGCTCAAGTCCAGGTGTTCACCGTGGATCATGCTTAAGGTGGCCAGCAGGCCGGGCAGTTCTTTTTCACAGTCAAACAGCGCGCCGGGCAGGGTTTCACCGGCCAGGCGGGCGCGGTTAAGTTCGCGGTTGAGGCGTTGTTGCACCTGGTCAAGCTGCTCGCGCAGCAGCTTGCCGATTTCGGGGTGGTCCTTGAGCGCTTCACTGGAGGCTGCACTCAGTAGCACCGCCAATGGGGTTTTCAGCGCATGGCCGAGGTTGCCCAAAGCATTGCGTGAGCGCTTGAGGCTGTCTTCGGTATGGGCCAGCAGATGGTTGATCTGCGCCACCAACGGCTCCAGTTCCAGCGGCACTTGGGTATCAAGTTGCGAGCGCCGGCCCTGTTGCAGTTGGGCAATCTGGTTGCGTGCCGTCTCCAGCGGGCGCAAGGCGCGGCGCACGGTGACCCGTTGCAGGATCAGCACCAGTAACAGCGCCGCCAAGCCGATGATCAGGCCGATCTGGCGCATCAGGCGAAAGCTTTCGCGCACGGGCGTGTAGTCCTGGGCCACGCTGATGGAAATTGACTGGCCGAAACGCTTGTAGTCCGAACGCAACACCAGCAGTTGCTGGCGTTCCGGCCCCAGTTGCAGGTTGCCCTTGAGCCCCGGCTCGGTCAGGCGCGGCAGTTCCTGGTCCCACAGCGAGCGGGAGCGCCAGTGAACGTCGGCAAAATCAATGCGGAAATAATGCCCGGAAAACGGTCGCTGATAGGCCGGTGACAGACGCTGCTCATCCAAATGAACACCCTCCGGCCCACGCACCAGTGCTGCCAGCAGGTTCTCGCTGTCGTTGCGCAGCCCGGCTTCCAGGTAGCGCTGCAAACCGGCCTCGAACAACCACAAACTGGTCTGCGCCAGCACCACGCCCACCACCACCATGACGCTGATCAGACCCAGGCTCAAACGCCGTTGAATCGACCTCATGCCGGGGCGGCGCCAAACCGGTAACCCTGGCCACGCCGGGTTTCAATCACACTGCGCCCCAATTTGCGGCGCAGGTGGTTGACGTGCACTTCCAGCACATTGGAGTCGCGCTCGGTTTCGCCGTCATACAAATGTTCGGCCAGATGGCTTTTCGACAGAATCTGCTCCGGGTGCAGCATGAAGTAGCGCAGCAGGCGGAATTCAGCGGCGGTCAGCTGGATCTCGTCGCCATCGCGCAGCACACACTGACGCCCTTCATCCAGGTGCAGGCCGGCGGCTTGCAGCGTCGGCTGGTTGGCCTGGCCGTGGGAACGGCGCAACAATGCCTGGATGCGCAGGTAGAGTTCTTCGGGGTGAAAGGGTTTGCTCAGGTAATCGTCGGCGCCGGCCTTGAGCCCTTCGATACGTTCGGCCCAGGAATCGCGCGCGGTCAGCACCAGCACGGGCGTGGCCAAGGCCGCGGCGCGCCATTGCGCGAGCACCTCCAGGCCCGGCAGGCCCGGCAAGCCGAGGTCGAGGATGATCAGGTCATAGGGTTCGCTGCGGCCTTGATACGCGGCGTCGCGCCCATCGGCCAGCCAGTCGACCGCGTAGCCCTGGCGCTGCAGACCGGCCAACAGTTCATCAGCCAGCGGTACGTTGTCTTCCACCAGAAGCAGGCGCATCAGTCGTCTTCCTTATCTTTGAGCAGCTTACCGGTACTGGCGTCGAGCTCGATTTCGCGCACCACGCCTTCGACGGTCAACAGTTCGATTTCGTAGATATAGCGCACCGAGCGATCCTTGTGCTCCTCAAGCTCGGCGTCCAGCAGCTTGGCACCCGGGTAGCGCTCCAGCGCCGGCCCCAGCAACTGTTCCAGCGGCGCGATGACGCCCTCCTGACGCAATCGCAGGGCTTCATCCTGACCAAGGTCATGGGCCGACAGGCTGGCGCTGCTCAGTAGCAATACCAGCGCCACCTGACTGCCCGCGCGTAGATTTACCTTCATTACGTATCCTGATGTTCCTTGAGGGCGGCCCGATGCGGGACATGGGCCACCACGGTACCCGTGACAACTTAACTGAAACTGAATTGCCACCATGGCAATTTTCAATCGGCAACCTTACCCATCGCTGCAAGAATTCTCTTATATTGCCTGTTCGCTGCAACCGAGACCTGTATGACTGCCATCCACATCAAGTTTCCCGCGCTGACCCTCAAGGCCGGCAAACGCGCTTTCACACGCATTCGCGAGCAAGGCCTTGCGCCGGCGGATGTCGGTATCCTACCCGGTGCGGCCGGTGGCCCCAAGGCGTTGGGCATTCAAGGCCTGGACCTGGCGCTGTTCGGCGATTGGCTGCCACGCGCGCCGCGTGAGCGTGCACTGATCGGCGCGTCCATCGGCTCCTGGCGGTTCGCCAGTGCGTGCCTGCCCGACCCGGTGCAAGGCCTGCTGGACCTCGGCCGCTTGTACAACGAACAACGCTTTGCCAAGGGCGTGACCATGGCCGAAGTCAGCCACAGCTGCCAGCGCATGCTCGACGACCTGTTGGCCGGCCGCGATGCGCGGGTGCTGGACAACCCCGACTATCGCCTGAATATCATGGTGGTCAAGAGCCACGGCCTGCTCGCCGATGACCACCGTGGGCGACTGGGGCTGGGCCTGTCGTCGGTGATTGCCGACAATCTGCGTGGCCGTGCGCGGCTGTCGCGGCATTTTGAGCGGTTGATCATCCACGACCCGCGCCAGGCACCACCGGTGCATGCGCTGACGGACTTTCCCTCGCGCTTCCTCGACCTGCAGGTGGGCAACCTGCGCCAGGCGCTGCTGGCCTCCGGTTCCATCCCCATGGTGATGCAAGGCGTGCGCGACCTGCCCGGCGCAGGCACGGGCACTTACCGCGACGGTGGCCTGCTGGACTATCACCTCGACCTGCCCTATCACGGCGACGACATTGTGCTGTACCCGCATTTCACCGACCGGGTGATCCCCGGCTGGTTCGACAAGGGCCTGCCGTGGCGACGCAGTAATCCACAAGGCTTGCAGGATGTGCTGCTACTGGCGCCCTCCAAAGACTACCTGGCCCGTCTGCCCCATGGGAAATTGCCGGACCGCAGCGACTTCAAGCGCTTTATGGGCGATGACTCTAGCCGCAACAAATACTGGCAAACCGCGATGAGCGAAAGCCGACGGCTGGGGGATGAGTTCCTGCAACTGGCGGACAATGGTGGGCTGGGCGAGCGGCTGCAAGCGCTGTAACCCAGCGGTATGCGCGGCAGAGGATCAAACTGTTAAACTCGCCGCCTGCCAGATACCTGACCGAGCTGAAAATACTGTGGAAATCTTCAAAGAGTTTACCTTCGAGTCCGCCCACCGCCTGCCCCATGTACCGGAAGGCCACAAATGCGGACGCCTGCACGGGCATTCGTTCAAGGTGGCTATCCACCTGAGCGGCGACCTGGATCCCCATACCGGCTGGATCCGCGATTTCTCGGAAATCAAGGCGATTTTCAAGCCGCTCTACGAGCGCCTCGACCATAACTACCTCAATGACATCCCTGGCCTGGAGAATCCGACCAGCGAAGTGCTGGCCAAGTGGATCTGGACCGAACTCAAGCCCCTGTTGCCGGAACTCAGCGCGATTCGCATCCACGAGACCTGCACCAGCGGTTGCATCTATCGCGGCGAGTAAGCGCTTGAGTGTTTAAAACCACCTGCGGGTGGTTTTTTTATGCCTGGCCACTGCAGTTGTAAAGCGTGCTTGACATGAAAAACCTGCACACCCAACGTAAAGCATCCTTTGCTTAAACTTCAGCGACGGTTTCCTGGAAACCGCGGGCCTGCCGCGCCTGTCGGCCTTCATGGTCTGGCCGATCATGGGCGGCGTCTGGTGTGTGGCCACAATCATTGGCACAAGGCGCTATCAATGAATAATCAGTTGCGCCAGTTACGCGCAGAACTGGGTTGGTCCCAGGCCGATCTGGCGCAGCGCCTGGGCGTGTCGCGCCAGACCATCAACGCCATCTAGACCGGCCGCTACGACCCGAGCTTGCCGCTGGCGTTCAAGATCGCCAAGGTGTTCGAACGGCCCATCGAAGCGATCTTCGAAGCGCCAGTGGACTGAGCCGTTATGACAGGAGCACGCTGAATTGATACGCCCCGCCACTGCCGACGATAGTGCCGCTATCGAGGCCATCGTCCAGGCTGCCTATGCGCCCTACATTGAGCGCATCGGCCGCAAGCCCGGGCCTTGGTTTCGGCCGACAACTGATGGATTTTGCCGAACAGCAGGCACTTGATGCCGGCTACAGTGCCATCCGCCTCTACACCAATGAGGTGATGACCGAGAACCTCGCGCTGTACAGTCGCCGTGGCTATGTGCAAACCCATCGCGCCGAGGAACACGGCCTGCGCCGCGTATTTATGATCAAACATCTATAGGAGCACCCCATGGAAAACCTCTGGCTGGCCCAGGCCAAACGCTTGCAGGCACTGGCGTCCACGGGGCTGCATTTTTGCACTGACGACTTTGAGCGTGAGCGCCTTGAGGAAATTGCCGAGATTGCCCACAGCATGCTCGCGCAACTGGCGGATGTGCCGCTTGCGCGCATCACCGGGCTGGTGCCGGATTTTGCCAAGCGTTATTCAACCCCGATGATTGACGTACGCGGCGCGGTGATCGAGGGCGACCGGATACTGCTGGTGCGCGAATTGACCGACGGCTGCTGGGCCCTGCCCGGTGGGTACGCCGATATCGGCCTGTCGGCGGCGGAAAACATCGTCAAGGAGATCCGTGAGGAAGCCGGGCTGAGCGTCACGGCACGCGCGCTGTACAGCGTCACGCACAAGGCCAAGGGCTTGTATCGCCCGGATGTGCGGGACTTCTACAAGCTGTATTTCCTGTGCGAGCGGGTCGACCAACGGGCGCCGATGGCGGGTTTTGAAACCACTGAAGTGGGCTTTTTTACCCTCGACGACCTGCCGCCCCTGTCCCGTGGGCGCACCATCGAAAGCGACCTTGAAGCGGCGTTTGCGTTTCATCGTGGCGATACCACCCAGACGCTGTTCGACTGATCCATTTTGTCTCACCGCTGCACTGCTTTCGTGCCTGCTTGGGCGCGCTCGACACAGCTGCCTGGCGACAAATACGCCGCGCTGCCGGTTTGGCACGCGCAGTGCAACAGCGCTGCGTCAGTCATCCAGGGAGCAAGGCCATGACGCAGCAAGAACCGGGTAACGATTACCCCCTCAGCGAAGTGCCGATGCATGCGCGCAAGGGCCTTGCGTCCACCGCCATGGTGTTGCTGGGCTTCACCTTCTTCACCGCGACCATGTTCGCCGGCGGCAAGCTGGGCGTGGCGTTCAGTTTTACCGACATGCTCGGCGTCGTGGCCCTGGGTAACCTGTTGCTGGGTATTTACGCCGCAGGCCTGGGCTACATCGCCTTCAAGAGCGGCTTGAATTCGGTCCTGATGGGGCGCTTCTGCTTTGGCGAGGTGGGCAGCAAACTCAGCGACTTGATCCTCGGCTTCACCCAGATCGGCTGGTACGCCTGGGGCACCGCCACCGCGGCCGTGGTGCTGGGCAAATATTTCGAATTGAACCAAGGCACGGTGCTGGCACTGATGGTGCTGTTTGGCCTGCTGTTCTGCGCCACCGCGTATATCGGCTATCGCGGGCTGGAGATTCTGTCCTATATCGCGGTGCCGGCCATGGGCATCCTGCTGTTGCTGTCGATGTGGGTCGCCACCGTCAAAGTCGGCGGACTGAAGGGCTTGCTGGCAGTGGTGCCGACGGCGGAGCTGGACTTGTCCACCGCCATCACGCTGGTATTCGGCACTTTTGTCAGCGGCGCCACCCAGGCGACCAACTGGACGCGTTTTTCTCGTTCGGCCAAGGTCGCGGTGCTGGCCAGCCTGATCGGCTTTTTTATCGGCAATGGCTTGATGGTGTTGATCGGTGCCTATGGCGCCATCGTCTATCAGCAACCCGATGTGGTCGAAGTACTGTTGCTGCAAGGTTTCGCCATGGCGGCGATGGTCATGTTGCTGCTCAACATCTGGAGCACGCAGGACAACACCATCTACAACTTCGCTGTGGCCGGCTGCAATCTGCTGCGTACCCGGCGGCGCAAAACCGTAACCCTGGCCGGCGCGGTGATCGGCACCCTGCTGGCACTGCTTGGCATGTACGACTTGCTGGTGCCTTATCTGATTCTGTTGGGCACCGTGATCCCGCCGATTGGCGGGGTCATCATGGCGGACTTCTTCTACCGCTATCGCGGCCAGTACCCGCGTCTGGCCGATGTACGCCTGCCGGCGTTCAATTGGCCAGGGCTGGCGGCGTATGCCGTGGGCACCGTGCTGGCGTTTCACTCACCGTGGGTGGCGCCGTTGGTGGGGATTGTGGCCGCGTCCCTGGCCTACATCGCACTCACCGCGGCCCTGCGCGTGCGCGCACCTTTGGCTGACGTACAGGCATGAACCCGACTGTTGCCATGAGGATGGTAACCTTGTGGCTGATAACCCTGATGACCTGGCGGCTGACTGCCTGATTATCCAAAGCCAAGAGGAACTTGCCCATGCATATCATCAATGCCCGCCTGCGCAACCGTGAAGGCCTGCATGATCTGCACCTGGAACACGGCCGGATCGCCCGCATTACTGCACAAACCGTGGCGCCGACATTAACAGCTGACGATCTCGACGCCGCTGGCAACCTGGTCATACCTCCGTTCGTGGAACCCCATATCCACCTGGATGCGACGCTGACCGCTGGCGAGCCACGTTGGAACATGAGCGGTACCCTGTTCGAGGGCATTGAGTGCTGGGGCGAACGCAAAGCCACCATCACCCAGGAAGACACCAAGGCTCGCGCCAAGAAAACCATCCAGGCCCTGGCCGCCCATGGCATCCAGCATGTGCGCACCCACGTTGATGTCACCGACCCTGACCTCACCGCGCTCAAAGCCATGTTGGAGGTGCGCGAAGAAAGCACGCACCTGATCGACCTGCAAATCGTCGCCTTCCCGCAGGAAGGCATCGAGTCTTACCGCAACGGCCGCGAACTGATGCAGGAAGCCATTCGGCTGGGCGCTGATGTGGTCGGAGGCATCCCGCACTTTGAATACACCCGCGACCAAGGGGTTAGCTCGGTGAAGTTCCTGATGGACCTGGCCGAACGCACCGGCTGCCTGGTGGACGTGCACTGCGACGAAACCGATGACCCGCACTCGCGCTTTCTCGAAGTACTCGCCGAAGAAGCCCGCAGCCGCGGCATGGGCGAGCGCGTCACCGCCAGCCACACCACGGCGATGGGTTCCTACGACAATGCCTACTGCGCCAAACTGTTTCGCCTGCTGGGCCACTCGGGCATCAGCTTCGTTTCATGCCCTACCGAAAGCATCCACCTGCAGGGCCGCTTCGACAGTTTCCCGAAACGCCGAGGCGTCACCCGCGTCAATGAACTGCTCGAGGCCGGCATGAACGTCTGCTTCGGCCAGGACTCCATCGTCGACCCATGGTACCCGCTGGGCAACGGCAACATCCTGCGCGTGCTGGAAGCCGGTCTGCACATCTGCCATATGCTGGGCTACCGCAACCTGCAAAGCGCCCTGGACCTGGTCACCGACAACAGCGCCAAGGCCATGGCCCTGGGTGACCGTTACGGCCTGGAAGCCGGTCGCCCGGCCAACCTGCTGGTGCTTTCGGCAGACAGTGACTACGAGGTGATCCGCAGCCAAGGCCTGCCGTTATATTCGATCCGCAATGGCAAGGTGCTGATGCAACGCAGACCGGCACAGGTGGAGTTTTTGTAAGCCCCGGGGTCAGACGATTGAATCAATATCCAGTGGCTGCACCCGGCCGGCGCCGTCCTGAAGTGGCGCAGGAATACTGGCGATTTGCGCCAACTTGCGGTTTTCACGGTGGCGCAACCAGCGTTTCACGCTGGGCTGCAAGCCGGTGGAATCGGCGTGGCTGCCATACACGTCACGCACGTCCAGACGGCGCCAGCGTAACGACTCCAATCGGCGCCGACTGCTGCGCAAGCGGTCGACTTCAGCGTTCAGTGCCTGGTTATGCGCATGCCCATAATCGCGTTGGTTCGGTGGGCGACGACGCTCGAGCTCGCGGTTCTTGTCGCGCAGTTGTTGGGTCATGGTGTCGAGCGCCAGGTCTATCAACTCGAACTCTCTGGCGGTGATCAAAGGCCCCTGGCACTCCACGGTTTGCTGCCAGCGGCGCAGAGTGGCCCACGCGGCTGGAATGTAGCTGGCGGTCATGAAATGCTGGCTGGCCTGGAACAGTTGTTTCAACAGGTTGGCACGCTCGGGCATATCGCCATGCAGTTGCAGCATACGGTTGCATCCCGCCTCAAGGATGGACTCACAACCGGGCGTCCATAACACTGAGGAGTGCGTGCCGTCCGGCAGCTTAATGGGCATGAAGTGCTGTTGTTCGCCGTGATGCTGGTAAGGATTGCCGCCGACGCGCACAAGGCCAGCGGCGAACAGCAGGCCACCCGCACCGGGCGCGGCAAAAAGCGTGACGGCGCCCGGCACCCAGAGTTTGGCGGTGGTGTTCATCCACGTGGCAGGGACACTGGGAACCGGGTCGTTGTGGTTGACGATGCGGTGATGGATAAGGGCTGAGGCGCCGTCGGTAAACTCGGAGTCTGCGGCGCGGGGAGCGCCGTAGGTGTAGAGGAGGATGTTGTACTTCACGCGTGTAACTCGGCGTAACCCCTCTGCCAAGAGCAACGCGATGGCGCCGCCAAGGCTGTGGCCACAAATCACAATGCGCTGGCCGCTGTGGAATTGATCAAGGTAGTACAGAACAAAATCGCGCATCGCTCGATATGCCTGATAAAAGCCCTCATGGGCTTTGCCAACACCTTCGGTAAATGGCACTTGGTGGGCATTCGCGTCGCGTAGTGCATCGGCACCACTGGCGGTGCCTCGAACAGCGATCAGAATTACTTCGTTGTGATGACTGATAAAGGCCTGGGTATCCGTACCAAACGCTTCATCATCAAAAAAGTGCAGGCTGGCGGGATGCTCCTGTTTCTCACCAAGCTGCGGACGATTCTGTGGATACAACTCAGGATCGAAGGGCAAAATCTCAAACCGCTGGGAGTATGGAACCTCTTCATACAGCGGGTAGAAGCGCTGAGCCTGATCACGATCGACCTTCCAGGCTTCTTGAAACCCCGAGAGTTTTTCCGCGAACAGATTGCCTGCGCTGGGATCCAGGGGAAAACTGACGTGTTCCACCGGAGGTTTTGGAGGTTGCTGGCCAAAATCGCAGTAACTCAATGTGGACATCAACGCCAATTGATACAGGTTCAACGCACAAAACTGATCATCGGTCGACAACATCGGGCGCAGGGCCCGCAAAGGCCGTACCTCCAACACCGTGTGCAGGTTGGGGAACAGCACGACGCCTGACAATGCGGGCTGCGGCGGACCAAACCCCAGCTCAGCCATCATTTTCAATGCATGCCTTGGAGGGTGATAGGTTGCGGAGGCAAACGGCGGCAGGTGGGCAATATGTCGAACCAGGTCGCGCACCTCAACCTGATAAAACCGGTCTGCCTGGCGTTGTGCAGGGTTACCCTCGATACGTTGGCCATCAGCCGCTGAAAATCGGGTGTGTTCGGCGCGGGCTTGAAGTTCGGTGATAGGTAACGGGTAAGTCTTGCGCTTTATCAATTTGGAATATGGCTCTTCGTCGCCTGAATACTGCGCATCCAAAGAAAGAATGACAGGGCCGCAATAAAACCCTTCCACCTTGGCGTATCCCTCTCCATTCAACCTTCCGTTGTACCGGCGCCCTGTAGTGTCCTGGATTGTGTAGACCAGCCCACCGTAAGCCTTCCCGCTGCCCGTTTCATCCACCAGGCAAACGCTTGCCCAATGCCCTTTCAACGGGCAAGCAGGCATCTTGCTGCTGAAAAAAGGTTGCTTCCATGCTGCCTGGCTCATGAATCATCTCCTTGTTAATTGCACGTTGGGTAAACATCGCAAACACGTCCATCCGGCATCGTTATAGGTTTAAAGTCCGTGGTGTTACTGCCACAGTATCCGGACAGATCTTCAAAGCTTTTACCCCGGCACCGTCTCCACCCCCCCGGTACAGCTAGCCAGGTGTCCTGAAAAGCGGGAGCCTCCTCGTCTGTAACGCTCAACGTCAGCCTTACTTTTTTCCCTGGGAGCAGCTCTCTCTGCGCCACGCCACCCGGGCGCGTTTCTTGCCTTTTCCCCTTCGTGTCCAACGCGTTACATTCCAACAATTTTCTGATCGCATGCTCGGGGCCGGCCGTCCGAAAAAACCACATGCATTGTCCAAAAAACTCCTGCACACCCGACTCGGGCATCGCTGCTACGCGTTCAGACTCGATAGGATCTGCGAAAGAAATTGCCGCGAAACTGCCACCGACATCAGTGTCGAGTTCACCCCACTTCGCATAAAGAGTGAACTCCACGCTACGCAACACCGTAGGGCACCCCTCAATGGTTTCAGTCAGCGGGAACTCATAGCTCACTCGTTCGGCCACGGGTTTGTAATCGGCAATAAAGATCTTGCGTTCCGGCCTTTTGCCTCGACGCTGCGGCAAGGTGCAGAGTTCATATCTGGCGGGACGGTAGTTAGCGGCACCGATGAATCGAAACTGTGCGGGTAAATCCACCTCCAGGGTAAAACGCTTAGCCGGCGGTGCCAGCGCACAACCCGAGAGCCATCCTGCACCGAGCGTTATCAAAACGCTGCGCGTCCACCTATTCATGCTTTTGCCACTCCCGTAACACCCGCTCAAAATGTTCCGACGGCGCCTCGCCCTCTATCGGCTGCCACCGAATCGTGCTGCCTTGCGTCGCCTCCTCCAACCGACGCACCACCAGAAACTCGAGCTGCTGGGGGGCTCGCCATTGCCAGGCACGGGCCTGCTCCAGAACCTGCTCCAGCCAGATTCTGGGGTTCTGAAACTCGACCAAGCCGGCGAGCTTTTCGCTGTGTTCAGTCAGCAGATAACGCAGGATATTGGCGTGCAGAATCACTTCGGCCTGAGGATTGGGCGTGTTCAGCCAGGGCACAGCCACAGGCACGGGATACTCCCCCGGCATTGGGTTTTCACCCCGACACCAACAGCCTTGGTGCCAATAGCACACACCGATCAGTGGGCCGAGAAACACTGGCCAGTGCTCGCCCTGTAAATGGGTCAAAGCACGTGCCAAGGTACGGTTATCGTGAAAGCGATACACGGCCTGGCTTCCCTGGCGCCCTACCAGCAGACGTTCGCGCCAATGCCGAACCACGCCAGCCAGATCATCACCGGGCAGGCTGCCCAGCCAGCCCCAGTTCGTCTCGGGGTGTTGCAGCAGATCAACCAGCGCAGGCTCGTCCGCCTGCTCCACCAACAGAATCAACGGGCCTGCCGCTGCCAACTCGACCAGGGCGGTCTCAGCGTACAGGCTGCAATACTGCGACAGGTTACGCACCGCCAACAGCTGTTGACGTGCGCCGTGGTGACCATCAAGGATCAAGCACAGTCGGCGCCCCGCCTGATGCTGTTCGGCCATCCACTGGCCTGGCTCGTTTGGCATCAGGCAGCCCTCCGCATGAGGGTGCACTGGCCTTCACGACACGCCTCGCACACTGGGCAGAAGTCCGCGCCCAACTGCCGGGCCTCGTCCAGAAGGGTGCCTTGGGCCGTCGAGAGGTTCGGCGCATCCATGGCCGATAATGGGTTCGCGGACCGAGTGAGGGGCGGCAAGCCGCCAACGGTGACAGGCCGGCTGCTGAAAATGCCGCCCGCCTGGATAATCAGGTGCTCGCCTCCAGCCTTGAGGCTCAATTGTGCGCCCGCATCGATGATCAGGCTGGCGCCGGCCTTGAGGACGATCTGCTGCCCGGCCTGGATAACCATGGACTGACCGATATGCGTCTGGCTGTCTCCCTGCACATCCAGCCGATCGTTCGTGCCAAGCATGGCAGTGCGGTCTCCGGTGATGTGTCGCTGCTCGCCACTTTCCAAATGAACCGTGCTTAACCCGCGGATGATTTCACGCCGCTCTCCCGCCACCTCAAGACGACTGTCATGGCCGACCTGCTGTTCCAGGTCCCGTTGGGCGCGCAGGAAGATGAGTTCCTCGCCGTGGCGATCCTCAAGGTGCAGTTCGTTGGCCCCCGTGCCCCCCGGAACACTGCGGCTGCGCAACACGCTGCGTGTCTTGTGTTGCGGCAAAGGGTAAGCCGGCCTGTGCAGCGCATTGGGCAGGCAGCCGTTGATCAACGGCTGGTCCGGGTCGCCTTCCAGAAAGGTCACCAGCACCTCCATGCCCACCCGCGGAATCAGCATGGCGCCGAAGCCATCGCCCGCCCAACCGGATGCTACCCGTACCCAACAACTGCTGTTGTCATCGGTGGGGTCCAGGCGGTCCCAATGAAAACGTACCTTTACTCGACCGTAGGCGTCGCAGTGCACCTCCTCGTCTGCTGGCCCCGTCACGATGGCGGTTTGGCTGCCGTTGAGGGTAGGTTTCGGGTGTCTGATGGGGGGCCGATGCACGGCGCGCCAGGGTGTTGCGGTAAACCGGTTTCGGTAGCCGTGGAATGTGCCCGCCACGGGCGCTGCTTCCTCCAGCACCTGCGGTTGATAGCCTTCGTGATGCACCGACGTGAGCAACCACAAATCGTTGCAGGTGGGATCAGGGTGGTCACACAGCTCAAGAAAATGGCCGCTGCCCAGCGCCGGTTGATCACTTTTGCCCACGGCACGATGGCGGTCACGCAGATGCCGCTCCAAGCCCCTTTGCGCCAATTGCCGACCTCGCGCATGGTCGCTGAAACCACCAGGGTAATGGTAATCCTCAAGGCGCTGCGTCAATGCAGGCCCGGCCTTGTCTTCCAGGCGCAGCGACGGATGCTCGAAGTCATGATCACGGCGCACCGTCAGCTGGGTACGGGTCTGCAGGCGCACGTCGAACTGCCGGATGGCTCTCGTATTGGCTGCCAGCTCGTGCGTCGCGCAAAATCGCTGTGCAGCCAGACGCCGAAACACCGTCTGGTCATCACCGAACACCAGCACGTGATTATTCGGGCCATGGCGAAAGTGGTAGTGAATACCCTCCTCCTCGCACAACCGCTGGATAAAGTGCAGGTCGGTTTCCGCGTACTGAACGCAGAACGGACGGGATGGGTAGGCCACAGGGCCCAGTTCGAAGGCATAGGCGTCCGCCAGAATGCCGTGGTGCTCAAGGACCGCCGCAATAATCTGCGGCACACTGCGTTGTTGGAAGATCCGCTGGTTGTGTCGATGGGCAAGACACGCCAGGCGTGGTGCCAGGGTGAGACGATAGCGAGTGAGCCGAACGCCGGGCCCCTCACGGCCGATAGCGTAGATGCGCCCATGCAGCCCCGCACCGGATTCGCCAAAGTCCAGATAAGCCGGCTGGTGAAGCAGCGCCTCCAGATCCAGAGAGGGATTTTCGCTGACTAAGTGCACGGTAATGAAGTAAGGCTGATCAAGGCCTTCTCGGCCTTTGAAAGCGAGTACCTGAAAGTCATTGTTTATTTCTGGAAGTATCAACTTGAAACGTGGCGCGGCAGATGTTTCAACCATCCCTAAGTTACCCATCATCAATTATTTGACTGAAAGGCCTCCCCCCATCGGGCATTGATTGAACTGCCGGGAAAAAGCGCCTGAACCCAATAAATCTTAGCGATTTCAGGCGGAATTTGACCCTTTAAAAATAAAAAAGACGTTTCGCACAACGTGGTAGGACGTGTCTTTTACAAAATAATAAATTCGCAGAATTTAGTAGCATTCAACAACAAGAAACTTCTTACGCCAACTTTAACCATACAACTAACCGATAAAGAAACGGCTGACACGCATTCAAGATATCAGCCACTTCTGCGCCTTCAGCCTTGCACGCATGCAGTCCCGAACAGACTGACGCTCAGCAGCGTTTCGGCCTGGCACTGTAAACGCACCGGCACTGTGCCACCCGGCATGACCACAGCCACCTCGCCGGCGTCAACCCAACCCGCGCGCCATGCAGCGCAGGCAACTGCGCTCGCGCTGGTACCCGAGGACGCGGTGGGTCCTTCTCCTCGCTCAAATACCCGCGCGATGACCCGATTGCCCGAAGCATGTGCGGCCCATTGCAGATTGATCCCCGCCAAACAAGGTTGGCCGCGCCCACCTGGCGGTGCAAAGGCAATGGCCCGTAACGACTCAAACAGTGCGGGCTGGTGCATCGACTGATTGTCCGGCAAGGCCTGTGCGTGCTCGACGAGCGTCACACAATGAGGATTGCCCACACGGACGAACTGGCTGACGGCCCATTGCGGGTCAATCGCCGCCAGTGCAGCCACATGGCTGAATTCACATTGCCCCAATGTTGCTGCGCCAGTACCGGTAGCGGCCACCGCTGCTGGCCCGAAACTCGGCCGGCCCAAGGCCAGCCAGAAGCCTGCAACCTGTTCAAAGATCGCCGGTTGTGAATAGGTCACCAGCACAGAGACTGAATCCTGCTTGTCGTGATGCACCTGCAACTCACACCCTTGCGTCATCAAACCTTGATCCGTCAGCGCCTGGGAAAAAATCGTCAACCCGTTACCACTGCGTTCGGCGAGCGTGCCGTCAGTATTGACGATCAACACGTCAAACGGCGGCGCAGACTGGAACGGCCCGACCAGCAAACCATCGCAGCGGTGTGCCTTGGGAGTGGCCGCACGCGGTAACGTGCCCCATTCACACTCCGACGCGATAGCCAATGCTGCCCACTCTTTTCGAGTGCTGGCAGCGCGGTCGGCACATTCAGGCACGGCAATGCCCCTGCTGCGTAGGTAGTCGGGGCTGGCCACACCGTAAATATTGCCCCGCGCGTCATAGAACAGAGTCATCGAGACACCTTCCCAAGAAAATTCACCGGAAAATTTCTCCGATTGCCTACACACTTGGTAGCAGCGTATTACAGAAAACCGGCGCAGTGGGAAGTGGACTGGAAGGTGGTAATCCAACGCAAAAACCTGGGGTTCATCCGTTTTCACGCAGATTACGCACCTTCCAGACCACCGCCCAACAATCCGATAGCCTCTGTGTGGTCGCCACCGTCCATGACGTTCCGCTGCTGTAACAATAAACCTGCACCTGCGTGTCAGCCCCTCTCTTCAAGGGAACACGGCTCGCTCGACAAGGCCTGATGTGCAAGGATGTCGCGCCGGACATCGTTCGTTGAACGCAAAACCAAGGATTTTTCATGACTGCCATCCCCACCCCAGCGCCCGTGGTTCCCGGACGGCTGGAACAAATGTCGACGCGCATTGCCTTTTTCATCGCCGGCTTCGGTATCGCGGCTTGGGCGCCGCTGGTGCCCTACGCCAAGGCACGGGCAAACCTCAATGAAGGCACGCTGGGCCTGTTGCTGTTGTGCCTGGGCGTCGGATCGATCATCGCCATGCCGATGGCTGGCGCCCTGGCTTCACGCTTCGGCTGCCGCCGGGTGCTGACCGCCGGCACAATCATGATCTGCCTGGCACTGCCGATGCTCGCCACGGTCAGTTCAATCCCCTTGCTGATCGCCGGGCTGTTCCTGTTCGGTGGGGGCCTGGGCACTGTGGATTCGACGGTCAACCTGCAGGCGGTCATCGTTGAGCGTGCCAGCGGCAAAACCATGATGTCGGGCTTCCACGGGTTGTTCAGCCTTGGCGGCATCGTCGGCGCAGCAGGGGTTGCCGGGCTGCTGGGGCTGGGCTTGTCGCCGTTGCAGGCGACCCTGGTGGTGATCGTCATCATGGCGCTTGCATTGTTCAAGGCCGGGCCTCATCTACTGCCCTACGGCAGCGAAAGCTCAGGCCCGGCGTTTGCCGTGCCGCACGGTGTGGTGTTGTTTATCGGCTGCCTGTGTTTCATCGTGTTCCTGGCCGAAGGCGCCGTGCTGGATTGGAGCGCGGTGTTTCTCAATGCAGAACGCGGTCTGGATGAAGCTTACGCAGGCTTGGGGTACGCGGCGTTTGCCTTGACCATGACCGCAGGGCGCCTGACCGGTGATTCGATTGTCCGCCGCCTGGGCGCCACCCGCGTGATCGTCATTGGCGGCGCGCTGGCGACTGCCGGCATGTTGCTCGCGACATTATTGCCGGCCTGGGAAACGGCGCTGTTGGGGTATGCCTTGGTGGGCGCCGGCTGCTCGAATATCGTACCGGTGCTGTACACCGCCGTAGGTAAACAAACGGTCATGCCGGAACATATCGCCGTGCCGGCCATCACCACGCTGGGGTATGCCGGTATTCTCGCCGGGCCTGCAGTTATCGGGTTTATCGCCCATGGCAGTAGCCTGAGCACGGCCTTTGTGCTGATTGCGCTGCTGCTGGCCGGGGTGGCCATCAGCGGTAAAATTCTCAAGGTGTAACAAGCTCACCGCACAAGGCCATGGGCTATCTGGCTTTGTGCGCTTCGTATTGTTCCAGCCAGCGTTCCAGGCTTTTGTTACAAAGCCAACCCTCATGCCTGGGACGCCCCAGCAAACGCATGTTGTTGGCACGCTCCAGCGAACGCAGCAGGCCTGGGCGCTCAATGATATTTTTGGCGGTGTAGACGCAGTGTTCACTGTACTTTTTCCTCGGTAGCCCAGTAGCGGGTTCCAACAGGGGCCGGCCCTGCGAATCGAGGTCGTCAGGATCACTCATCACGATTTTGAGCTGGGTTATTTCCACGTATTCAAGCGCTTCAAAAAATACCGTGCGGTCTTTGGGTATGTCCCGCAACTGTTTGAAATAGCCTTGCAAAGCCATTACGACCTCGGCGTTGCCCTGATCATGAAAAGGGTCCTGGCTGAAGGCGCCAGGGGAGCTGTTACCCAGCAACGCTGCAGCGGCTGCGCTCAGGCTGTCGCGGGTGATGTATCCCGCGCCGTCGATGATCGCGTCGTTCAGCAGCGGGCGGTTGAGAATTTCCCTGACCAGCAGGATCATACGGTCGCGCACCTTACTCTCCACTCAAGGTTTGAGCTGCGATCTGGCGCAACGACGCCTGCGTCAAGCGGCCTTCTTTTAAAAAACCGTGCAGCTCGCCAAAGTGTTTTTCCAGCTCGCCCGCCAATTGGCTATCAGTGGAACTCGGACCTGGCGGTGTGGTGTTGGCGCGAGCCGTGGGTGCATTTTGCAGCGCCTGCTGGCGCAGCGAAGACAAGCCTCCACGCCACAACATGGGTCGCTGCGACGGCAACTCCCGCGTTGCGAATGACTCATCGTCGGGCGAATGAAAAACGCGGGACGATGAAACCCGACCTACCTCTGGCCCGCCCAGGCCGATTGGCTGCGCGCGCAGTATTGCACCCTCAATCTTCATGCTTCATCTCTCGCCTTTTGCAGATCCATGCTTGCCTGAAAGTCAGTACCAGAGTGGCCCGAATCATCGATTCGCCCTCTGGGCAGCAAGCAACCGATATGTGGTTAGCGCCACGCGATAGTTCCGGCCGGCAGGAGCATCCCAATAACAGCATGTAACACTGGATCACCCAGGTGTTTGCCCACGCAACCGGGAGCAGAGGCCATTGATCAGCGCAGCCCAGCGAAAAATGGGGCGCCTCAAGCAGTGAGCGTTAGCGTTGTCGGCAGGCCCTGACGCATGCAGCCCGCGGGCAAAATCATCTGCGACGGGCGCCTGGAATTTTTTTTGACCCACAAATGCTTTCATTCGTAGCGTTTCGGTGGCGTATACCGTCGACAAGGCTGCGCAGGTGTCTTCCTTACTTGACGATGTCGAGCAAGCAACTTCATGCCAGCCATCAAAGGTGCACCGGCCATCGGTCTGGCCGGATTGAAACGAAGGTGAAGTCATGTCTGGCCCCTGGTTCAGCGTCTGAAAACGACCAGTACGATCAACGTCGCTGGTTACAACCTGTGTGGCAAACGCGCGGAAACAGTTCCTGCCCGGGCCCGGGCAGCTTGGTGAGCACCTTGAAAAACAAGTCAAAAAAAATCGCAGCCCTTGAGCTGCGATTTTTCTTACAAACGGTCGGTCAGAAGCCGACGCTCGCCTGCACGAAGAACGTACGCGGCTGACCGAGGTACAACCCGGCGTTGTTGTCACTGGATCGCGTGTAGTGCTGTTGGTCAAAGACGTTCTTCACGCCCACACCCAGTTTCAGGTTCGACAGTTGCGCGCCGAAGTCATACCCGCTGCGCACGTTGACCGAGACATAGCCGGGGATATCGCCGTACTGCCCATCGGCGGTGCCCTGGGTGATGTAGGTGGTGCCAGTACCCGGCGCACGTTGACCGGATTGGGCATAGACGTCCAGGTTATGGGTCCAGTGATTGATGTCATAGCGCAGGCCCGCCGTCAGCACTTCACGGGAGTAGAGCGGCAGGTCGCGGCCCTTGAACGGCACATCACCCTCGGCAGTCGCCTTGGTGTAGGTGAAGCCCGCGTTGGCAGTCAGGCCATCGAGGCGTGGGTCCAGGTTCGACAGGTCGTAGTGGGCCGAGGTTTCGATACCCTGGTGCCTGGTGGCGCCGAGGTTGGTCCAACCCACGTCGTTGCTCACATATTGCAGCTCATCCGAGAAGTCGATGTAGAACAGCGTCACTTCGCCGCCCCAGACACTGTCGTTGTAGCGTGTGCCGATCTCGTAGGTCTTGGCTTTTTCCGGGTTCAGGCCGTCGGCCGCCTGGTTGACGCGACCGCCCTGCCCGATCTGCGCGTACTGCAGGCTGCCGAATGAGGTTTCGTAGTTGGCGAAGACTTTCCAGGCATCGGAAATGTGGTACATCACGCTCAACGCCGGCAACGGCTCGTTACTATTGATTTTGCGATTCTTTTCCACGGTGCGCACACCGTTCAAGGCAACCACCGGGCGGTCATGCCAGTTGGTTTCAATGTGTTCAAAGCGAATGCCCGGCGTGACGGTCCACTTGCCGATATCGATTTTGTTGTCGATGTAGAACGCGTTGGCGACGGTGCCGCCAGTGCGATCCTGGTAAACATGCCCGTCATTTTGCCCACCCGGCGTCGGCACGTTGTTGACCAGATTGAGGCTGCTGGCCTGTTCATGCATGCCTTCTTTGAGGTAGCGATAACCGACGCTGACTTCCTGGGTGCTCGGGCCCACGTCGAACACATGGGAGATCCGCGGCTCGATGCCGAAGGTGTAGTAGCTGCGCGGGTAGGAACTGATGGTCTTGAGGTCGCGGTTGGCAATGTTGCTGCCACGGAAGCTGTCGATGTAATAGGTCAGCACTTCGGCCTGGGTACGGTCGTCGATCTGGCGGAGGTACTTGAAGGACACATCCTTGCGACGGCCGCTGAAATTGTCCCAATCGCGCATCGACTGATACGGGTTGGCGTCAAATTGCTTCTGGGTCAGGCCGCCGGGCATATCGGCGTTGGCATTGTAATAGTGAAGGTTCAGCGAGAAATCGTCTTGATCGGTCGGCGCCCAGTGGGTCTTGAGGATCACGTCGTCGATGTCGTTGGAGTTGTTGCTGTTGCGGTAGCCGTTGCCATTTACCCCGGTATACAGCAACGCCACGCCCATGCCGTTATCGGCAGTACCGCCGACAAAAGCATTGTCGACGTGTTTCCAGCCGCCGTGGGCAGAGGTTTCCAGGGTGGTGCCGACTTCGCCCGAGGCTTGCTCAGGAATCGCGCGGGTCACGAAGTTGATCACGCCGCCGACGTTCTGCGGCCCGTAACGGACAGAACCTGCGCCGCGCACCACGTCGATGCTGTCCAGGTTACCGGCAGAAATCGGCGCCATCGACAGTTGCGGCTGACCATACGGAGCGAACGCCGCCGGCACACCGTCGATCAATACGGTGGAGCGCGGCGACAGGCGCGAGGTCAGGCCACGCACGCCGACGTTGAGGGAAATATCGCTGCCACCCGTGCCGTTGGCCTCTTGCACCTGCACGCCAGGGACGCGGCGCAGCACGTCACTGACATTCATCGCCCCCTGCTCCACCATGGCTTCACGGCGGATCACAGTACGTGCGCCCGGATGGTTCTGCACCACTTCGGCATTGGCATCGCCCAGCCAGTCGCCGACCACTTTGATGTCAGTGACGCCCAGTTCCACCGGCGAGCCGGCTTCCCCCGTGCCGCTGCGCAGTGGGCGAAGGGTCACGGAACCGGCATCGATCTGGTAATCCAGGCCGCTGCCCTGGAGCAATTGGCGCAGAGCCTGCTCGGGAGACAGATTGCCGTCCACTGCAGGCGCATGCTTGCCCGCGACCATGTCAGGGCTGAAGAACACTTGCAGGGAAGTCTGCTGGCCCAGTTGACTCAGCGCAGCGCCCAGCGGCTGCGAGCGAATATGGATGCCGTCGGCCGCAGAGGCCGCAGGCAGGGCGGAACTGACCGCAAGCGCCAGCGCCAGGGGCGCCCAACGGGAGACTTTATTGTTGTTCACGACAAGTTTTTTCACGTCGAACCTAGTCCTGTGATCGCAAGAGTGTGCGGCTGTTAATGCAAACCAGTTGCAGTTGCAGAAGAAGACGAAGAACTCGAAAAAAACCTGAATATCAGCGTGAAATAATTTCCTGACTGCCGTCCGGCAAGGCTCGTACGGCCACCGGCAGGATATGTGGCAGCGCTTTGAGCAAGGCGTCGGTGTCGCTGGATTTGAACACGCTGGTCAGCCGCAGGTTGCTCACCGCCGCCGTGTTGACCCGCAACGGCTGCTCGCGATAGCGCGATACTTCCCGCGCGACTTCGCCGAGGGTGGCGTTGTTGAACACCAACTTGCCCGTGCGCCAGGCTGTCAGCTCATCAGCATTCACGGCATACGCCGTAACGACTTGCCCGGTAGAATCGACATGCGTGCCCAGCCCTGCCGTGAGCATCACGATCTGATCCGACGCACGCCCCTGCACCTTGACCGTGCCGGCCTCGACCACCACGCGGGTCTGGTCGTCATCACGGCGAACATCAAAACGCGTGCCGGTGACCGTGACCTGCCCTGCTCCGGCGGCCACCACAAATGGGCGGCGGGTGTCGTGCTCGACGCTGAACATGGCTTCGCCCTGTTTGATTTCTACGCCGCGCCGCCCCTTTTCATAGTGCACCGCCACCACGCTGCGGCTATTCAGATCCATCACCGAACCGTCGGGCAATGCCACTTGGCGATGCTCGCCCAAGCGCGTGCTGAACTCGGCACTGTAGGGTTTGGGATGATCAAGCCCGCTGAACAGGCCAAGCCCCAAGGCGATGGCCACCACACTGGCAGCCACGGCGTAACGCACAATAGCGCGACGTTTGGGGCGTTCGACCGGGGCCTCGCACAGCGCTTGCAAACGCGCCGTGGGCACAAGGTCGGCGGCGTTCCACAGGCCTTGCAGCACTTCAAATTCGTATTGATGCTCAGGCTGCTCGGCACACCACGCATCAAAACTCTGTTGTTCTTCGGGGCTCAACTCGGCGTCTTGCAGGCGTACAAACCATTGCGCGGCTTCGTCGCGAGCACGGCTATCCATCGTGGAAGATCCTGTTTCAAAACGGGCAGAGTTCATGGGGCCATCGCGTCCAGGCGGTCGCGCAGATGCCGCAAGGTGCGGATCATATACTTTTCCACCATGTTTTTAGACAGGCCCAGGCGTACGGCGATTTCTTGCTGGGTGAGGCCCTCGATTTTCTGCCAGATAAATATCTTGCGACAGTTAAGCGGCAACTCGGCCAAGGCCCGCTCGATGGAGTCCGCCAATTGGATCGCGTGCATGACATGCTCCGGGTCACCGTTGTGGGGCGAACGCTGATCAAAGGCGTCCAATGCCCGCGCCTCACGCCGGTCTTCGCGACGGTAAGCGTCCACCGCAATGTTGCGCGCCGTTTGATGCAGATAGGCGCGCGGTTGCTCAACGTCGCTCGAACGCGACTCAAGCACGCGCACGAAGGTGTCGTGAGCCAGGTCTTCGGCCTGCTGACGGTTTCTCAGGCGGCGTGTCCAGGTTCCGATCAACTCTTCGTAATGCTCGAAAAAGCCTGTTCTGCGGGGCGGCTGAGGAATCATCGCGTGAGCACTGGGAGGCGGGGGCGTGAATAGTAATGTTTCCTATTAAGCGGAGCAATTGCTTCCCATCGCTCGCCTTACTGCGTTGCAACTAAAGATGACTGGCCGCCTGTTTGAGTCGGCTCAGTTTCTCTCGGCTGCCACACACACTCATCTGGCACCACTTACGTTGTTTACTTTTGGAGAGATCGAGAAATATCCAATCGCAATCCGCGCAACTGCAGCACCTCAACGCGTGAAGTTCACTCGATACCAGCAGTTGCGTCGCGTCTGTTGCCAGCCGTGCGATCAGCATCGACGTCAACTCCTGCGCAGATGCGCAGGTGCGCCAACCCCATGCGGGCATCCCGTCAATGGAGCGCAATACTCGCCACGCCGCGCCTTGTTGGTAGTGCAGATTGATCTGCTGTAATGCCTCATCGGTGACGTTCTGGCGTAATGACAGGTTGTGGAAGACGCCGTACAGCCGCTCTCTGAATGCAATGACAGCGTCCAGGTCTGGCTGGAAGGATATAGGCGAGTCAAACACCATAGGCGAGTATGCATCGTACTCTTGCTCAGAGAGCAAAGAGGCGTGTAATGCCCACTCAATGAAGAACTTAAAACTGGTGAGCCGCTCTTCCGTCACCTTAAGTGTGGAATACGGCCTGCGCCCATTAGTGGTATTGATAAAATCCAATACCCGGGCGCCGCCGATCAGCCGGATTGATTTTGCAGTGCCCGTGAAATGTGTCATTCCAACTCCCGAAAAACCTGCACGCTCTGCCTTGGCAGAGAATACCTCGTTTCTTGGAGTCGAAGTCGCCACCCCGTAGCTGGAAGACCAATGGCTAAGCAGGGGCCTGCGCACGCGCCATCCAATCAAGAATGATCCCGACCGATTGTTCAACCGAAAACACGTGGGTCTGCAGATGCACTTCAGGAAACAGCGGAGTGTCGTAGTTCGAATCAATACCCGTAAAGTTCTTGAGCAGCCCGGATCGCGCCTTTTTATACAAACCTTTAGGGTCCCGCTGTTCGACAGTTGCCAGTGGGGCATCCACGTGGACTTCTACAAAATGGTCGTTGCCAATAATCGAGCGCGCGTAATGCCGACTGGCCGATGACGGCGAGATCAGCGCGACAATGACGATAAGTCCCGCCTCCACCATCAAACCCGCCACCTCAGCGACCCGCCGAATGTTTTCATCCCGATCACTGTCGGTAAACCCCAAGTCACGACAAAGCCCACTGCGTACCGAATCGCCGTCAATGATGCAGGTAAACCGGCCTTGGGCCCTTAAGGCAATATCCAGCGCATCGGCAATGGTCGATTTCCCGGAGGCAGAAAGGCCAGTCATCCAAATGACCCTAGGTATTTGCTTCATAAGTGACTGTTCGGCACGCGCGTGGCTGAACGCAAACTCATGCAAATTCTGTTGTGGGCCCTGTGGAAAATAGCTCATGACCGTTCTCCCTCCGTCAGCGAAACAGGCTGTTTGCCCAACATGAACACCATCACGCATTGCAATAACAGAAGCAGCGAAACCACCCAATAGACTGTCGCGAACGACCCTGTCAGGTCTTTGGACAGCCCGCCCAGAAAGTTACCGCACACGCCACCCAGGCCAATCAGCACATTGGCAATGCCAAATGCCTGCGTCAGCCGGTTGACCGGAACGATTTGTCCGATATAGCTGGGGACCAGCCCGAAGATAGGGTAGAACGCCAGCGCAAACAAAAAAGCCGCCAAATAGAACAACGCGATAGCGTTAAAACTGAACACCAGCATGGCTGCCAGACCCGCACTCAGAAAGCACATGGCCAAGGCCGCCCTGGCACCCACTTTGTCCGCAACCCACCCCACCAAAAAGCCCGACGCCATCCCCACAGCGCCGATCGTCGTCCAGATAAACCCTGCGTCCTGTACCGAAACGCCTAATTCATCGCGCAGGTAAGGTGCCAGGTAAGTCTGAAACGGCAGCAGTGCCATCCCATTGAGAAAGGCGATGCCCCAGATCAGGTACAGCGAACGGCTCAGCCATGGCGTGTGGCCATCGAGCGACCGCGAGCGCTCACCTGAAAAACCAGCCGCCTGCTCCGCCCCCATGTTACGCAACAGAAACCAGGCCACGAAACAGAGGCCCAATGACACAAGGCCGGCGGTCAACCAGATCGAGCGCCAGCCACCCTGCAAGGTGAGAAACGACACCAGTAACCCGTTGATGAACACGCCATAGCTGGTGCCACTGGAGATCAGCCCCATGACCCGGGAGCGATTACCTGGACTGAAACCCTTGGTGACGATTTCTGCCAGCGGGATGTAAACCGAAGCGGAGCACCCTCCCAGCAAAATCAACAACCCACCCGACAACCAAATGCTGTCGCTGACGCTCAAGCCCAGCAGGGCCAGAGACGTCACCACGGTGGATACCAGGCTGATTTTCCAACCTTCGAAAAAACGGCTGATGTAACTGGTGACCGAAGAAAACAGCAGAAAGCCGATCTGTGCGCCGCCGGTGATCAAGCCCACAGTGGTGTAGTCAAAGCCGATATCTCGGCGCATATCAACGACCAGGTTGGCGAACAAGTAAACGCCGAACCCATAGGTACTGGCCACAAACCCTGTCAGTACGACTGCCAGCACCACGCTGTCCAGCGCGCGAGAATTATTCTGTACGAGTGTGCTCATCATGACGCCCTCACACGGCGCGGGCGGTGTGGATGACAAAATCACAATTCATCCTGTCGAAGTCACGCTGAAAATCACCGTAATCTTCATGGGCAGAGAAGCCGCTAGCCTGAATCTCGTCGGCCAGTTCCTTGGGTAATAACGGATACACTTTCAGGCTGTAGCGTTGTTTATCTTCAAAGTCGTAAATGAACTCGCACACCTGTGCATCGACCCTTCCCAGGCTGACCGACGCACTGGCCCCGCAGTAATAATAATTGCCGCTGGATTTGAAGTTGCCCGCGCGGATAGCAAAAAAATTACGCTGATCAACAATCAACACACCGCCTGGCTTGAGCAATGCCCTGAACTTGCGCAGCACGCTCATGCGGTCGTGCGCCTCAAACACATGGCACAGTGAACTGCCCAGGCACACTACGGCATCGAACGTGCCCAGCACGTCCGGGTCGAGGTCAAGCCACTCCATATGGTGGGATTCAATAGCCAATTCACGTTCAAGGAAGTTCTGCCGGGCTTTTTTCAACATCGTGCCGCTACCGTCCGTAGCGACCACCTTGAAACCTGCCTGTTTGAGTTGCACGGCATGAAAACCACTGCCCGTGGATACATCCAGCACCGATCTCACACCGTGACTTTTCAGCAACTGCTCAAAGAACCCCTTCTCGCCGGCCTTTCTTTTTTCCCAATCAATCAACGCGTCCCAGCGCTCGACAAAGTCCGACGAATATTGAGTTGAGTAATTGGCTACTTCCTCGTGTTCATACCCCAGGATTTGACTCATGGCACACCGCTCCTAGCCGATTGAATTCTTGAAAGACAGGTACTTTCCCGCCAACTCCCGAGCACAGTCCGCGGACTGCCGAACCGACATGATGTCCTTGGAGTACCCCAGCATCGTCTGCATGATTGCCATGCACCTGGGGTTGAAGGTGACCGAGCCGTCACAATGGATTTCGTCGATACCATCGTGGCTTTGGCAAATGCTGTTAAGGCGCACCGCGTCGTCGTAGGGGCATTTGTCGGAGAACTGCACATTGATGCGTCCGTCCTGAAGCCAGACCGGATAGCCGCCCGGAAGCCCCAACGGACCGGGCGCGTGCACCAGTACCGGCGTCGGTGAGAACAGCCCTTCGATCACGGTGACCGCAGAACACGCGGTTAGAAACTGCCCATCAACCCCGCCCAAGCGACGAAACTCGGATTTCACCGTAGAAAAAATCACCTCATCGGACAGACGAGCGACTTCGCGCCGGCCGCGAACCTCATACAACAAGCGATAGCTGGCACGCGGGGGCCGTCCGCCCCGTGGCACGTAGTGGCTGAAATAATGCTGGGCATACAGCATCACCTCCACGTCAGCGGGAGAACACTTCAGCAACCGCGCGATGGAGAAACGCACGGCCGGAATCAGGTTGGCGACATTACCCACCCCGAGGTCAGGGGCCAGACCGACCCTGGCCAGAATCGGATTGACGGCGTCAGGAAAGGCCGCATTGACGGTCAGGGTCGCGATACCGGAGGCCTTCACTGCTTGCATCAAGTCATGCATCAGTGTCAGGTGCATGGGTAACCAGGGACCGAACTGTGCCTGGTCAAGTTGTTCGAACGAGTGTTTGGGCAACCCGGTGATCACTCTCCATGACTGCAACGAGGCGCAGTTCACGATGATGTCCGGCGCATGTTCCCGAAGCACTTGGGTAACGCTGCCGATATCCGTCAAGTCCGCGATCACTGGCGAGATAGCAACATACTGCTCCAGTTGTGCGCACGACAGCGTCACCAGGTTACACATCCGGATGGTCATTTCTTCGTTGCGCCCCAGCACGACAAACTCGAACCTGTTCCTGGGCGCCAGAATCTTGAGAATGTGCAGGCACAAATTACCTGCGCCCACCAACAGCAACTTTTTCTTCGGTATGGGCTGGTTCACCGTGGGTAGGCTCCGTTATCAACCGGGATAACCTTGCCGGTCATATGACGAAAACCTTCACCGACCAACAGCAAAATGACCTCAGCAACACCACTGGGCAGGATGGGGTCTTTAAGAATTTCCTGGCGCGCGTATTCAGCCCGCCGATATTCAGGAATAGTGTCGTAGATGGCCGTGTCGTGAATCAGTGCCGGAGACACCGCGTTTACCCGCACAAAAGGGGCGAAGTTCCAGGCATTGGCCTTGGTCAAACCGATCACTGCAGCCTTCGTGGCGCCGTACAGGGCATCACAACTGCCCACTTCCCCTGCCACTGAGGTGATATTGACGATGCTGCGCGGTGCTTCGTGCTTCATTTCGCGTTCGGCGAAATCTTTGGAAAGGTAAACCAAGGCTTTAAGGTTAACGTTAAGCATTTCATCCACTTCGTTATCGGAATAGGCATAAATGCTTTTGCCGTGATACAGCCCTGCATTATTAATTAACCCATAGATAGTGGCATGACGCTCATACAGGCTTGGAATAAAGCCCTTGATCACAGCGTCACTGGAAAGATCGGCAACCTGTGTCTCTAATACACTCGCACTGTAAGTCTGTTGCAAGGTGTTGAGCGCATCCACGTCCTTATCGACGGCAATCACAAAGTAACCATCAACAATCGCCTGTTCCAGTGTCGCCCTACCAATTCCATTAGCGGCACCGGTAATAATCAATTTTTTCATGCCCTGTTTCCTATTGACAGAATTCGTTCATGCGCGCGTAAAAAACCCGGTGATAGTCATACATCGCTTTTAACGCTGGCGTATTATCGAGAACCTCTTTATCGGGCTGAGTCTTACTCGACGAAATAATGCACTCACTGTTTTCTGCGGCGACGTGCCAACTTCGCCAGGTTTTCCATTGCGGAGGGCACTCGCGTTTCCACACCATGGCTTGCGGCAGAAATTCAATATCCAAATAGTCACACAGTTTGCCAATCACGCGCTCCGGCGCTGCCGCCAGGTCATCAGCATTAATCACATAGGGCACTTTGCCGGTGAGTTTGGTGACCACACAAAAGATCTCATACAAGGCTTTATGCCCGATGGCTTGCAACGGCATGTTGGGGTGTATTCGATAATGCGAAAGAATGCTGCTGGCGGGCTCCCGAATAAGAAAGATATTGTCTTGTTGCGCCAGAAAGTCCACGTCTACTTTTAAGTCATCGAGGCAGTGATAACACATGTCTTTGTGAAATACGCTGGCCGTCTCCCTGGCCTTGACCAGTCGTTCTTTTATGCCCTGATACGTGGTTGGAAAACTATGATCCCATTCATCCGAAGGAATGGCAGAGTCTGCAGAAAATGCCATATGAGCAAACGGCTCGTGGAAGACTTCAAAGTCTTTGCGCTCGATAAACACGCGCTCCAACACCGTTGAACGAGAACGGGGGTGCGCCCATAACCCGACCATCTTGTTCATACGAGCACCCCATATTCGGCCGCCATGATCGCACTGAGCGAGCGACTGAAAGCGTGCAC
The DNA here is from genome assembly GCF_014268205.2 of Pseudomonas sp. OE 28.3. Taxonomy (NCBI): domain Bacteria; kingdom Pseudomonadati; phylum Pseudomonadota; class Gammaproteobacteria; order Pseudomonadales; family Pseudomonadaceae; genus Pseudomonas; species Pseudomonas sp. OE 28.3. The sequence goes on along the minus strand of NZ_CP077082.1, from coordinate 2,394,955 downwards.
AGGGGGGCAGAGTCGAGTGCAAAAATCGGCCAAGCGTCGGTGCGCACTGTTGGCCTCATTGCACGTGTTGATAAAAGCCTGATGATTGCAAAAGTCATAAGGCTCAATGCCGTCCAGGCAGTAGGCTTCGCAGAAGTACGGAATACGAAACAACTTCGAGAGCGTCGAAGCCGGGGGCTTCAAGGGTTCCGCTGCAGGAAATACAGGTTTACCGCGACTTTCGCGCTCAATCAAAAACTCAACCACCTCCGGCGTCAGTGTGTAGCACGTCGCCGACAAGCCGGTCTTCTCCAAGTGCCAGCAATGCTTGTTTCCACGCTCGTCGACATCGACTTTTATACTGGAAAGCAGGGTTTTGACTGGAACGGAAGACGCCGAGACCAGCGCCTGTATCTGCTCATAAACCAGCAACTCGGCCCAGCGCAGATCCTCTGGACTCAGCGTCAGGCCACGCTCCGCCGCTTGTAACGCAAGCTCGGGTTGACAGGCGAAGCGGCCGATCATGAACGTGATCACGTACTTGCAATGGCTTGTGTCAACACCCTTGCTGCGTGCAGTCACCCTTCCACGCTCTATTGCCTGGATGCCTGCCTTGAATTGCGAAACAGTGAAGCAGAACGTGATGTTGAGAGAACTTCCTTGCGCCACTAAGTGCTCGACAGTCGTAAGGCCTTCCTGGCTTGCGGGGACCTTCACCATCACATTCGCAGACAACTGACGCAGCGCCACTCCCCTGGCAGTCATGCGTTCAGCGCAGCGCACATCGACCGGATCAACTTGAGCGCTAATCCAGCCTTCACACTGCCCGGATTGAACCCAGCGTTGCTTCAGGTCCGCAGCCCCCTGCACGATCACTTCGTCGTACAGTTTCCTGCGCAACTCTTGGGGCGCCAGTTTGGCAAGATTAAACCGCGACAACCAATACTCGCGTTTTTCAAGAATCACCGCAGTGACCAGTCGAGGGTTTGTCGTCACATTGCTGAACCCACCGGGTTGCGAAAATGTGTCTGGCATTAACTGCTCTATGCAGCCGGACGCTGCCGGGTATTTTTCAAGCAAGTGTTTCTTATAAGGCACATAGACGGCAGGCGACGAATCCCACCAGACCTCCGAACGTTGATCATTACCCTTTAGCCGCTCTGTATAACCTGAAGTCTTCACAACGCCTCCTCCCTGAGTAGTCATATCACGCTAGCGCCGTGCGTAATTCACGCATATTGGAAAAAGGCAACGCCCCGGCATCAGCCAAAATTAAATGTCGGCCCACGGGCCCAAAACCCAACACGCTTATATTCGCCGCAACCGCCGCGCGAATGCCGGCAACACTGTCTTCAATAACCAATGCATCACGGGGGTCGACGTTATAAGCAGCGCACGCCGTTAAAAATACTAAAGGGTCTGGTTTCCAACGCCCAAACTCATAACAACTGAATATGTGCCCCTCGAAATAAGACAACAGTCCCGTGAGACGTAAACAGTGTTCTATTTTATTACGGGGCGCACTGGAGGCTACGCAAAAAGGTCGCGTCAGGCCCTCCAGTACTTCTCTTATTCCATCGGTAGGTTTTAACTGCGCCGTCAAATCGATCCGTGCACGCTGACGGAAAGCTTCTTCAAACTGACTGTCCAGGCAAATACTCAATACCCGTTCAGCTTCACGTAAGCAGTCGGCAATCTTGCGCCCACGAAAGCGCTCAATAAATTCTACTAAGTCAAGGCCCGTAGCCTCTGGTGCGTCACGACGTGCTTGTTCATTCAGCAGGGAGATCAATACAGACAGGGTGATTTCTTCGCTGTGTACAAGTACACCGTCGCAGTCGAAGATCACTAACTTAGGCACGCCCACGCGGACAGGCGCAGCCTCCTGAACTGGTAGTTCCCCTATAAAGGCCAATGGGTACATGGGCATCTCTTATAGGTATATCCGCGATGACTTCTGAACTACCAGCGGAGCACATTTAGGTGTGCTTATAAGACGCCTAGAGAAAAATCCTGTCAAACGATTTTTAGCGGTTTATTAATTACTTTTAATTATCTATATTGTGTTTTTTATTCCTAAAAGCTAAGCGCTTCAATCGAAAAACCCATTTGCGACTGCTGAACTTCTACCGACACGTGTCAGTCAGCACAAAGGACTCTCATAGAACGGTGGGTGGGCAATGCAGATCTCCTTGCAGCAACAAGTGGCCCTGGTCACCGGCGCCAGTTCCGGCATCGGCGCAGGCGCAGCCAAGGCGTTGGCCGAAGCCGGCGCGGCCGTGGTGCTCAACTACAACTCCCAGGCGGCGCCAGCCGAAGCCCTCGCTGCGCAGATCAACGCAGGCGGCGGGCGGGCAATTGCCATCGGCGGTGACGTGTCCAAAGAAGCCGACGTGGAGCGCCTGTTCGCCCAGACCCTTGAGGCCTTCGGTCACCTGGACATTCTGGTGGCCAACTCGGGCCTGCAAAAAGACGCCAATCTGGTCGACATGACCCTCGACGATTGGAACACCGTGATCGGCGTCAACCTCACCGGCCAGTTCCTGTGCGCCCGCGCCGCCGTGCGGATCTTCAATCGCCAAGGCATTCGCGACGGCGTCTCGCGGGCGGCCGGCAAAATCATCCATATGAGTTCGGTGCACCAGGTCATCCCGTGGGCCGGGCATGTGAACTACGCAGCCTCCAAGGGCGGCGTGGAGATGCTGATGCGCACCCTCGCCCAGGAAGTCAGTGAACAGCGCATCCGCATCAATGGCATCGCGCCAGGGGCGATTCGCACGGCAATCAACCGTGCGGCCACTGAAGGCGCGGCTGAAAAAGAATTGCTCAAGTTGATTCCCTACGGCCGCGTAGGCGACGTGGAAGACGTGGCCAATGCGGTGGTCTGGCTGGCCAGTGATGCCTCCGACTACGTGGTGGGCAGCACCTTGTTTATTGATGGCGGCATGAGCCTTTATCCGGAGTTTCGTGGCAATGGTTGATTTCAAGAACGAACCCCAAAGCGCCATCGATGCCCATGGCATCATCGGCGATATGCGCAGCGCGGCACTGGTGAACGACACAGGCAGCATCGATTTTTTCTGCTGGCCGGAATTCGACAGTCCATCAATCTTCTGCTCACTGCTGGACACGCCCGAAGCCGGTGTTTTCCAACTCACCCCCGACCTGCCCAACGCACGCCGCGAGCAAATCTACCTGCCCGACACCAATGTGCTGCAAACCCGCTGGCTGAGTGATGAAGCGGTGGTAGAAATCACCGACCTGCTGACCGTCAGCGAAGACGTCGATGAACTGCCGCTGCTGATTCGCCGCGTGCGTGTGGTCAGTGGCAAAGCGACCCTTCACCTGCGCTGCGCCGTGCGCCATGACTACGCCCGCGCAGCGACCCAAGCGAAGGCCGATAACGATGGCGTGCTGTTTACGGCTGACGGCCAGCCCGCCCTGCGCCTGGTCGGCAGCCACCCGCTGAGCCTCGAAGACCACGCGGCAGTCGCAAGCTTTAGCCTGAGCCAGGAGGAAGGCGCCGAATTTGTCCTCGGTGGCGCCGACGACCCACGCGTCACCAATGACTGCACCGACCTGTACCTGGAACGCACTCTGAAGTTCTGGCGCGGCTGGATCGCGCAATCAAATTACCGTGGGCGCTGGCGTGAAATGGTCAACCGCTCGGCATTGGCCTTGAAGCTTTTGACCTCACGCAAACACGGCGCAATCATCGCTGCCGCCACCTTCGGCCTGCCGGAATCACCCGGCGGCGAACGCAACTGGGATTACCGCTACACCTGGATCCGCGACGCCTCGTTCACCGTTTACGCGTTTATGCGCCTGGGCTTTGTCGAGGAAGCCAACAGCTACATGCGCTGGCTCAAAGGCCGAGTCAGCGATTGCTGCGGCCAGCCGACCAAAATCAATATCCTCTACGGCATTGATGGGCGCCAGGAGCTGCCGGAAACCACACTCGACCACTTGACCGGGCACGGCGGCGCCAAGCCGGTGCGCGTCGGCAATGAGGCGTTCGACCAGATCCAGTTGGATATCTACGGCGAGCTGATGGACGCGGTGTACCTGGTTAACAAATATGGCGAGGCGATTTCCCACGAAGGCTGGAAACACACGGTGGAAGTGGCCGACCAGGTCTGCGAAATCTGGAACCAGAAAGATGTCGGGATTTGGGAGATGCGCGGCGAGCAGCATCACTTCCTGCATTCGCGGCTGATGTGCTGGGTGGCGCTGGACCGCGCAATCCGCCTGGCCTCCAAACGCTCGCTGCCGGCCCCATTCGCACGCTGGGACCAGACCCGTCAGGCCATCTACGCCGATATCTGGAGCAATTTCTGGAACGAAGAGCGCGGGCACTTTGTGCAACATATCGGCAGCACCGCACTGGATGGCTCGATGCTGCTGATGCCGCTGGTGCGCTTCGTCGCGGCCACCGACCCGCGCTGGCTGTCGACCCTCCAAGCAATCCAGAAAAGCCTGGTGCGTGACGGCATGGTCTATCGCTACCGCAACGACGACAGCCAGATCGACGGCCTGCAAGGCACCGAAGGCGCGTTTACTGCCTGCTCATTCTGGTATGTCGAATGCCTGGCCCGCGCCGGCCAAGTGGAGAAAGCCCACCTGGAATTCGAACAACTGCTGCGCTACGCCAACCCGCTGGGCCTGTACGCCGAAGAGTTCGACAGCCAGGCCCGTCACCTGGGCAATACGCCCCAGGCGCTGAGCCACTTGGCATTGATCAGCGCGGCGACGTTTTTGGACCGTAAGCTCAGTGGGGAAAAGACCGTGTGGCAACCCTGAGGTGGGCTGTGCACAATGGGCAGTCCCGTCGTTAGACTGCTCGGAAAACTTGGAGGTAGATGTGGGGTGGCATGCTTTTGCCAAAATCATTGATCGCGAGCCGGTTTTCGCGACACTAGCGCCATGAGCGGATTTCCTGCCCTCGCTACCCCGCGCCTGCACCTGCGAGAACTGCAAGTGAGCGACGCCCCCGCGCTGTTCGCCATCCACGCGGATGCCGCGAGCATGCGCTGGTTCGGCGTCGACCCGATGACTGACCTCCCCCAGGCCGAAGCCCTGATCGAAACGTTCGCCCAGTGGCGCACCCACCCAAACCCAGGCACACGTTGGGGCCTTGAACACCAAGGCAAATTGATCGGCAGCTGCGGCCTGTTCAAGTGGAACCGCGCCTGGAACAGTTGCGCTTTGTCCTGCGAGCTGGCACCTGCTGCTCGTGGGCAGGGCTTGATGAGCGAAGCCTTGCAGGCCATGCTCGATTGGGGCTTTGAGCATATGCAGTTGCATCGCGTCGAAGCCTTGGTGCACCCGCAGAACACTGCTTCTCTAGCGCTATTGAAACGCCTGGGTTTTAAAACCGAAGGCACATTACGAGACGCAGGGTTCTGGAATGGCCAGCGGCATGACCTGAGGGTGCTGGGGTTATTGGCGCAAGAGTGTATAGACAACCACTGAGAGGCCTATAACGATACCGATGCCACTTAACGCGCCTGATATTCAAGGAATGAATATGATCCTACGTATTGAAAGAGATGTAAGCACACCGATCCGACCTATATTGAGCTGCAGCGAAACGTGGGAAAGCTACGATAAAGGCTTGATCAAATGTTGGGAGGTTGGTCGGGCACTGGCAACTGGATATTGACCCTGCGCAGGAGGTCCCTAAAACGTGCTCGCGTACTCACATGATGGTTACGTTCACGCCCGACAAAGCGAAGTACATCAATCAGACCACGGAATCTGAAGGTTAAGGAGCAGGACGCATGGATCTTCATAAGGAATTCGAGCGAAGCATTTTCTTTCACCAGGCACGTATTGACCGACGCTCTGCCGATGCATTGGTCGGGATTACCGCCGGCTTGACGGCTGATGGCAAAATCAACCAAAGGGAAGCCGAGTTTCTCAAAACTTGGATAGAGACCCATCTGATACAACTTGAAGATCCGGTCGTTAACATTCTTTATCAACGTCTCGCCAATATGCTGAGCGACGGTGTGCTGGATGAAGATGAGTCGAACGAGCTATTGGAAATGCTGCATCAATTCTCGGGCCTTCCAATTGGGGCACCTCAGCGCACGACAGGCGTTAGCAGCCTGCCGTTGAACGACCCGGTTCCTGAGCTCGATTGGCAGGGCAGGGTTTTCCTGTTTACAGGAGTCATGGCATACGGTCCTCGCAAAGACTGCGAGTCGCTCGTACTCGAACGAGGAGGCGTGATCGGAAACTCTGTTAGTAAAAAAGTCCATTTCCTGGTGGTGGGCAGCATTGGCAATGAGCAGTGGCTCCACAGTTCCTACGGTACGAAAATCAAGAAAGCAGTGGCGTTGCGAAACAGCGGCGTTCCCATCGCAATCATCAGCGAAACCCACTGGCAACAGGTGGTGTTCGGTTGAATCCCATCATTTCCATCCTCATTCACGTCCCAGACTGGCGCACCGCAACCGACGGGCTAGACAAGTCAGGCAACTGACTTCAAGCGTGCAATGCACCGTCATCGGCTTGAGCTAGAGTTCCAGCAACGTTGGCCTGACCCTGACCTGTGGCGAGCAAGCTCGCTCGCTACAGGTATCTATCGTTCGATCAATCATTTGGTATTTGCACCATGAACCCACTCGCCCAGTTGCTCTACGTGCGCACCTCCATGCTCGACGTGGCCTATGAAGCCCACGGCCCCGAAGGCGGCGCGCCGATTATCCTGCTGCACGGTTTCCCCTACGACCCGCGTGGCTACGATGACATCGCGCCGGTGCTGGCCGAGCGTGGCTACCGCGTGCTGGTGCCTTACCTGCGCGGCTATGGCCCGACGCGGTTTATCAATGAGCAGGTCATGCGCTCCGGCCAACAGGCGGCGTTGGCCAAGGATTTGCTGGACTTCATGGATGCCCTTCACATCCCGCAAGCCACTTTGGCGGGATATGACTGGGGTGGCCGCGCCGCGTGTATCGTCGCCGCGCTGTGGCCCGAGCGCGTACGTGGGTTGGTGACGGGAGATGGCTATAACATTCAGGACATCGCCAACTCACTCAAGCCGGGTGCGCCCGAGACAGAGCATCGCTTGTGGTATCAGTTTTACTTTCACACCCAGCGCGGTGTGGACGGTTTGACTGCCAATCGCCGCGAGCTGTGCGAGCTGCTGTGGAAGCTGTGGTCGCCGACCTGGGCCGAAGGGCCGAGCCTCTACGCCAAGACCGCGCCGTCATTTGATAACCCGGATTTTGTCGAGGTGGTCATTCACTCCTATCGCCATCGCTTCATGTACGCCCCCGGCGACCCGGCGTTGGAAGCGATCGAACAGGCACTGGCGCTGCAACCGCCGATCTCGGTGCCGAGCATTTCGCTGTGCGGTGCCGATGATGGCGTCGGCCCGGCCCCGGTCGAGGACGACGATGTGGCGTGCTTCAGCGGCGAGTATCGGCGCCAGGTGTTGCCGGGCGTTGGCCACAATGTGTTCCAGGAAGCGCCGCAGGTGACCCTTGAGGCGCTGTTTGAACTGCTCGCTCACGACACCGGCGAAAAGCGTTCGCGGTAAGCCTGGGGCGTCACCGATAACGCGCGCAGAAAGCTGCGGCGCAAGGTTTCTTCGCAGCCGAACCCGCACTGCACGGCAATGCGTTTGATGGACGCCGTGCTGTCGGCCAACTGCCGCCGCGCCGTTTCCACGCGGATCAGTTCGACGGCGCGTGCCGGGGTTTGGCCGGTTTCGGTGCGGTAGTGGCGCACAAAACTGCGCTCGCTCATGCCAGCCTGAGCGGCCAACGTGGCGATGTTCAAATCCAGGGTAAGGTTTTCGGCCATCCAGGCGTGCAAGTCGGCAAAACGGCTGTCGCCCTTTTGCAGCGATAACGTCGCGCTGAATTGCGATTGCCCGCCCGGACGCTTGAGGAACACCACCAAATGCCGCGCCACTTCAAGGGCGACGGCGCGGCCCAGGTCTTCTTCCACCAGGGCCAGGCACAGGTCGATGCCGGCGGTGACACCGGCGGAGGTCCACACCGCACCTTGCTGGATAAAGATCGGGTTGGACTCCACCGTCAGCGCGGGAAACTTGCGCGCCAGCTCTTCACAGCGCGTCCAGTGGGTGGCCACGCGGCAGCCGTCGAGCAAGCCGCTGGCGGCGAGCAAAAAAGCCCCGGTGCACACCGACGTCATGCGCCGTGTGTGCCTGGCCTTTTCGCGCACCCACTGCACCAACGCGGGGTCTTCGGCAGCGCCATACACGCCCCAGCCGCCTGCGATCACCAATGTGTCGCAGGGTGTATCCAGCGCGGGCAGCGGCTCGGCCACCAACGCCAGGCCAGCGGAGGTCATCACCGGCGCATCCTGCGCGGCGACCACCGAAACCGCGTAAGGCAACGGCAGGCCGCGCTGGCGCGCCAGGTCATTGGTTGAGGCGAACACCTGCAACGGCCCGGTCACGTCGAGCACTTGGGCATTTTCAAAAGCGAGAACGTGGATGATCCGGGTCATGATTGGCGTGATTTGTGGGCTCAATGGCGTATTCGCCAAAGCATAGGCCTCTACAGTGAAGCCGTCCACCCCTTTATCGGAGCTTGATTCATGACCTTGCAGATCGGTTTTCTGTTGTTCCCCGGTATCCAGCAGCTTGACCTTACCGGCCCCTATGACGTGCTGGGGTCGCTGCCGGATGTGAAGCTGCATCTGGTGTGGAAAGACCTGGCACCGATCACCTCCAGCACCGGACTGGTGTTCACTCCGACCATGACGTATGCCGACTGCCCGCGCCTGGATGTGCTGTGCGTGCCCGGCGGCTCCGGCGTCGGTGCCTTGATGGAAGACCCGCAAACACTCGACTTCCTCAAAGCCCAGGCGCAGACCGCCCGCTACGTGACCTCGGTATGCACCGGCTCACTGGTGCTCGGCGCGGCCGGTTTGCTGCGCGGCCGTAAAGCCACCACCCATTGGGCTTACCACGACCTGCTCGCCCCGCTGGGCGCCATCCCGGTGCAAGCGCGCGTGGTGCGTGACGGCAACCTGTTCACCGGTGGCGGGATCACTGCGGGGATCGATTTCGCACTGACCCTGGCCGCCGAGCTGTACAGTGAAGCCGCCGCACAGCTTGTGCAGTTGCAGATCGAATACGCGCCGGCACCGCCGTTTGACGCGGGCAGCCCGAGCACCGCGCCTGAACATGTGCTGGAAGAAGCCCACAAGCGCACGGCGGAATCGCGTCGGGTGCGCGGTGAAATTGTGGCGCGGGCGGCGGCGCGGTTGGGCTGATGGCACCTGCGCAGCAAATTCTGTGGCGGTAGTGCTGTAATGGCGGTGGGTCAGGCAGGCCGGGACATAAACGCCAACCGCGCCGCCAATAGCGTCAGCACGGTCGCCAGGCCCCATTTCTGCAGCCTGGCGCTGTGGCTGCTGCCCGCAAACACTCGGCTTATCGCCCCGCCAAAAATGCCCAGCAAGGCGTGGAAAACCCCGGCGATCAGGGTCAGAACGCCGCCCAGCACCCACAGCTGCATGGCGATGGAGCCGGCCTCGGGCCTGACGAATTGGGGCAGGAACACCATGAAAAACAGCAACGCCTTAGGGTTGAGCAAACTGTTGAGCATGGCCTGCACAAACACATGCCCTAAACGCACGCGCCGGACCTGGCTCATGTCCAGGCCGGTGTTTTTTTGCAAGGTCTTGAACACCAGCCACAGCAGGTAGATCACCCCGGCGTAACGAATCAAATCAAACGCCGGCGGCCAACTGGCGACCAAGGCGGTGACCCCACTGGCCGTCAAGGCGGTCAACAGCAAATCCGCCACGCAGATCCCCAGGCTTGAAGCCACGCCACCGCGCCAGCCATAACTCACGCCATGGCTGATCACAAACGCCATGTTCGGCCCCGGCGACAGCAGCAACAGCAAAACAGCGCCGGAAAACACCGCAAGGGTTGCAAGGTCGATCATGCTCAAGCCCTCCACCAGAGAAAGCCTGCAGATTAAACGGCGCGCCGTGCGGCAACAAAAAATTGTGCTGGATACATTCTTCGCCAACGGTCATGTCGGGTGATTGCTCATTGCCACAACCAACGATTAGAATGCGAAACATTATCAATAATACCCTGCGTCAGGATGCCCCTGTTGAGCGACCATCCTCTGGACTCTTCCGCTATCGGCCAGCTCTACCATGCCCATTCTTCCTGGTTACGCGGCTGGTTGAGCCGGCGTACGGGCTGTCGTGAACATGCCGCTGACCTGGCGCAGGAAACCTTTGTGCGGCTGCTCAACGCGCGCAAACAACAGACCTTGCAACAACCGCGCGCCTACCTGAGCAGCATTGCGCGCAGCCTGATGATCGACCAGTACCGGCGCCGCGAGCTGGAGCGCGCCTACCTTGAAAGCCTGGCGCACTTCCCGCAAGTGGATGTGCCGTCGGAAGAAACCCGCCGGTTGATCCTTGACAGCCTGGAGCGCATCGACCGCTTGCTCGACCAGCTCAAGCCACGAGTGCGCGAAGCGTTTTTGCTGGCGCAACTGGACGGCCTGACCTGCGCACAAATTGCCCTGCGTTTGGGCGTGTCCAAGGCCACGGTTGAGCGCGACCTGGCCAAAGCCCTGCATGCCTGCTACCGGTTACGTTATGCCGAACTTTGACCCGCGCCTGGTCGACCAGGCCATCCAGTGGATGATCCGGCTGCGTTTCAACATCGCCGATGACGTCAGCACTGCTGCGTTCGAACAGTGGCTGCAGAGCAGCCCCGAGCACCAACGGGTGTGGCAACGGGTGGCCACCATGAGCGATGAGTTCAGCCACGTGCCCGCCGGTGCCGGGCGCCATGCCCTCAACGGCGCACGCCAACGCATCAGTCGCCGTGACACCTTGAAGGTGCTGGGCCTGTTTGCCGGCGCCGCCGGCCTCGCCTGGCTCGGGCGCGACCACACGCCCCTGCCGGTGTTGATGGCCGACTACCGCACCGCCACCGGTGAGCGTCGTTGGGTGACACTCAACGATGGCAGCCAGATCCAGCTCAACAGCGCCAGTGCGATCGACGTTGCGCTCAGTACCGAACGGCGCCGGGTCCGCCTGCGCCAGGGTGAAATGCTGATCAACACCGGCGCCGACAGTCGACCGTTCTGGGTACAAACCCGTGACGGCTACCTGCGTGCCCTCGGCACGCGCTTTCTGGTACGCGAAGAAGGCCAAGGCACGTTGCTCGCCGTGCAACAAGGCAGCGTGGCGGTGTATGCCGACCTGTACGACAGCAGCGCGCGCCAACTGATCAACCCCGGAGAACAGGTGCTGTTCGACCGCACCCACCTGCGCCCACCGATCGCCAACGGCCTGGATCCCTGGGCCTGGAGCGACGGCGTGATCAGCGCCCACAACATGCGCCTGGATGATTTCCTCGCCGAGCTGAGCCGCTACCGCAACGGTTTGGTGCGCTGCAGCGAGGCCGTGGCCGGGTTGCGCGTATCGGGCACTTACCAGTTGGATGACACCGACCAGGTGCTCAACCTGGTGGCGCAGTCGCTGGCGGTCAACGTCACCTATCGCAGCCGTTATTGGGTGACGGTTACGTCCCGCGCTTAGTGCATAAAAAATAAATGAGGTTGTTTCTCATTGCCGCTCGACCTGTAAGGAAAGGCCGATCAACAGGCCGGTTCTGTTCACTTCCTTAAAGGAGCATCCCGCGGTCATGCAAGCGTTCCCTTCCCAACGTTCCCCCCTCAAGCGCGCGGTGCAGGCCGCCCTGCTGGGCGCCTGCCTGAGCGACGGCGCCCTGCCGCTGGCCGTGATGGCCGAAACACTCGCCAACGACACCCAGGCACGCGATTGGCAGATTGCCCCAGGTGCGCTGGCCAACGTGCTGGACCAGTTCGCCCGCCAGGCCGGCATCAGCCTGTCCTACGACGCTACCAGCGTCGCCAACAAGTCGAGCCCAGGCTTGAACGGGCGCTATGAGCGCGAGCAAGCCTTGGGCGAACTCTTGCGTGGCCACGGCTTGCAGGCACAACGTCAAGGCGCAAGCACTTGGCTGCTATTGCCACACATCGCCGAGACCGGCGCGCTGAACCTGGGCGCCACCACCGTCACCGGCGAGCGTCTGGGTGCCACCACCGATGGCAGCGGTTCCTACACCACGGGCGCGGTCACCATCGGTAAAGGTCAACACAGCCTGCGGGAAACACCGCAATCGGTCAGTGTGATGACCCGCCAACTGATGGACGACCAGAACCTCACCACCATCGAAGACGTGATGGAACACACCCCGGGAATCACCGCCTACGCATCCCCCATGGGCGGTAAATATTTCTATTCCCGTGGCTTCAAGATGCTCGGCCAATACCAGTACGACGGCGTACCGCTGGACATGGGCAAAGACTACGTACAGGCCGACAGTTTCAGCGCCAACATGGCGATCTACGACCGCGTGGAAGTGCTCAAGGGCGCAGCCGGCATGCTCAAGGGTGCCGGTACCGCCAGTGGTGCCGTCAATTTTGTGCGTAAACGCCCCCAGGCCAAGCCGACCTCCAGCCTGTCGCTGGCCGCTGGCACCTGGGACAACTACCGGGCCGACGTCGACACCGGCGGCCCCTTGAATGACAGCGGCACCGTGCGCGGCCGCGCGGCATTCAGCCAGCAGGATCGCGGTTCCTACATGGATATTTCCAAACGCAAGGACCAGGCCTTCTACGCCGCGCTGGATGTCGACCTCAACCCCGACACCACCCTGGGGCTGGGCGCCAGCTACGAAGACATCGACGCCAGCCCGTGCTGGGGCGGTCTACCGCGTTACAAGGATGGCAAGAGCGCCAAATTGAGCCGCTCCACCTGCCTTGGCCAATCCTGGAACGACTGGCAAAGCCAGCGCGTCACCTTCTTCGCCGACCTCACCCACCACTTCAACGACGACTGGCAACTCAAGGTCGCCGCCGTGCATAGCCGCAACCTGCAAGACACCAAGTACGCCGCCAGCGAAGGCACTATCGCCTATGGTGATCCCGCGCCCACGGCCAATTCCTACGCCGCGCTGATGGACTACGATCACAAGGACTTCGGCCTCGACGCCTACCTGGACGGCAAGTTCGAAGCCTTCGGCCTGGCGCATGAACTGATCATCGGCGCCAACGGCAGCCGTGGCACTCAGGACGACGTCTACGCGATCCGGAATCTGCCGACTCGCCAGAGCATCTATCAACCCGACCACCACTTCCCGGAGCCGGCCAACGACACCTTCTGGCCGAATATGTACCGGGGCGGTACGGTCAAGGAAACCGCCACCCAATACGGCGCCTACGGCACCCTGCGCCTGCGCCTGGCCGAACCGTTGATGCTGGTTCTCGGCAGTCGCGTCAGTTGGTATGAAAACCGCCGTGAGTCCTTGAACCTGGCTTGGGGCGAGTGGGCCGACCAGGATGCGCGCACCAAGGAAACCGGGGTGGTCACGCCGTTTGCCGCGCTGATCTACGACCTCAATGACAACCTTTCGGTGTACGCCAGCTACGCCGATATCTTCCAGCCACAAAGCTCCTACGCCACGGTCAGCGGTTCGGCCCTCAAGCCGAAAATGGGTGAGAATTATGAGCTGGGTATCAAGGGCGAATGGTTTGACGGGCGCCTTAACAGTTCCCTGGCGCTGTTTCGCGCCATCGAAAAAAACGCCGCCCAAACCGATTTCATCACCCGCTGCGGCAGTTCCTCCGACGGCTACTGCTACACCGACACTGGCAAAGTTCGCGCCCAAGGGGTCGAGGCCGAGCTGAGCGGCGAATTGCTTGAACGTCTGCAAGTGTTTGGCGGCTACACCTACACGCAAACCAAAAACCTGAAGAACATCGACAGCGCAGCCGAAGGCGCGGTGTCCAACACCTACGTACCCCGGCATATGCTGCGTTTATGGGGCGACTACCAGTTGGACGGTGCCCTGTCAAAATGGACAGTTGGCGCAGGGGTCAACGCCCAGAGCAGTAACTACCGCCTGCAAACCATCAAACTGGAGCAGGCCGGGTATGCGTTGTGGAATGCGCGCATTGCGTATCAGGTGGACGACACCTGGACTGTGGCGCTCAACGGCAACAACCTGTTCGATAAAAACTACTACCAGACCGTGGGTACCTCAGGCTGGGGTAATCTTTATGGAGAGCCGCGCAACCTCACGCTGAGCCTCAAAGGCAACTTCTAAACATCACCAGTCCTTGCACCAGAGCCGGCAAGCCGGCTCTGGTTCGACAACCCCCCTTCCCCCGCCCTGCTTATGTCAAAAAAAGCTTTTTTCGCTGGCAGGCAAATCCCCACGTTTGTTCCTACACTCCAAAAAGCCATCATCGATTCTCGATTTTTCTGAAAACACGGCCTCTAATGTCAATAAATCGTCATACCATGGGTCTCATGAGAGCCATTGAGGGCGACGGCGGAAAAAAGCCAAAACATTGACACGGAACCTCAAGGAAGCCACTATTTAGCCATCATTCCGTAAATTCCTGCGTCTGAACAGGCATTACGTATTACCCAGCAACTGCAGTTGTTCGATTTGCACCACTTGTAAAGCAAACCTGCCTTATGGATGAGCAAAACGAACAGGAACGTTCTGGTGGTGTATTGAGGATCTGATCTATGCGCGGTAAATCGTCGGTCGATAGCCTGTTTTTGACTCGTCCCGGTTTCGTTGAGTTTTTTGTCGTCTTCGTCAAACTGATCCACGGCCTCACTGCTGTGGTGCCGGCAATTATCCTGTTGTTCTACCCGGAACCTGTCGCCGAGCACATGCGCAACCACTACCTGGGCCTGCTGGTATTCTTTGCGCTCTTGACCATCATTCTGTTCCAGGCCCTGGGGGTGTACTCCGAGGATCTGTTCAGCAATCGCCTGCGTTTTCGCGTGATGCTGGTGGCCTGGGTCTCGGCGTTTTGCATCTTGCTGTTCATGTACCAGATCCTGCTGCTGTTCCCACAGTTGAGCCCACGCAACCTGACGGCCTGGTTCTCCATGAGCCTGGTGCTTTTTGGCGTGGAGCGGATATTGATGCTGCGCCTGTATCGCCATTTGATGAAGAACGGCAAGTTCTTGCAACGTACGGTGATCCTGGGCTTTACCGAGACGGCGGTGCATGTGGCTGAACACCTGTCGCGCAACAGCGATATCCGTTCCGGCCTGATCGGCTTTATCGACGACCGTACCGAGCGCATTCCCAAGGAATTGAGCCGCCTGCCCTTGCTGGGCAATACCCGCGACCTGGAAAAGCTGATCCGCTCCGAACAGGTCAGCCAGGTCATGATCACCCTGCCCTGGGCCGCCGAGCAGCGTATCAACGGGCTGGTCAAGCGCCTGCGGCAGATGTCGGTGAACGTCATGCTGGTGCCCGACATGGCTGCCTTGCGTTATGGGCATAACCGCATCACCGATGTGGGCGGCATCCTGATGTTCAATACCTCGCAGTTGCCGCTGCGCGGCTGGTCGCCCTTTATCAAGCGTTGCGAAGACCTGCTGCTGGCCAGCATCGGCCTGTTGTTGCTGTCACCGGTGATGCTGGCGACGGCCATCGCGATCAAGCTCGATTCCAAGGGCCCGGTGCTGTTCCGCCAGAAGCGCTTTGGCTACAACGACAACCTGATCCGGGTGTTCAAGTTCCGCTCGATGTACGTCGAACAGACCGACCTGAACGCCGAGAACCAGACCACACGCCAGGACCCGCGCATCACCCGGGTAGGCAGGATCATTCGCAAGACCAGCATCGATGAGCTGCCACAACTGTTCAACGTGCTGCTGGGCAATATGTCGATGGTCGGCCCGCGCCCTCACGCCACGGCCACCAAGGCCGCCGGGGTTCCGTTCGAGCAAGCGGTCAGCGAATACAGCTCACGCCACCGGGTCAAGCCAGGCATCACCGGCTGGGCACAGATCAATGGCTACCGTGGCGAGACCGACACCCTGTTCAAAATCCAGAAGCGAGTCGAATACGACCTGGAATACATCGCTAAATGGTCGGTGTGGCTGGATCTGTACATCGTTTTCATGACGGTTCCGGCCGTCCTTTCCACCAAGGAAGTCTATTGATGAACCCTCTTAACGGATTGATCCCGTGCATCATCTCCGGTGGTTCGGGCACGCGGCTGTGGCCGGTTTCGCGGCAGAACATGCCCAAACCCTTCATGCGCATGCGCGACGACCAGAGCCTGCTGCAAAAGACCTTCCTGCGCGCCAGCCACTTGCCAGGGGTGGAGAGCATCCTGACGGTAACCAACCGCGACCTGCTGTTTCGCACCCTCGACGACTACCGCGCGGTGAACACCCAGCGATTGGCCCTCGAGCTGCTGCTGGAGCCGTTTGGACGTAACACCGCCGCCGCCATCGCCGTGGCCGCCTTGCATGTGCAGGAGCATTTCGGCGCTGAAGCGCAGTTGCTGGTGATGCCCGCCGACCACCTGATCCTTGATGAAGCGGCCTTCGCCCAAGCGGTAGAAAAAGCCCGCGCACTGGCCGAGGCCGGTTACCTGGTGACCTTCGGCATTCAGCCTGACCGTGCCGAAACCGGCTTTGGCTATATCGAACAAGGCGCAGCGTTAGGGGCCGGGTTTCAGGTCCGGCGCTTTGTCGAGAAGCCCGACCTGGCCACCGCCCAAGGCTATTTGGACGGCGGCAAGCACCTGTGGAATGCCGGCATGTTCTGCTTCAAGGCTGCCAGCCTGTTGGAAGAATTGGCCAGCCACGCCCCGGCAGTCCTGGAGGCTGCCAAGGCCGCACTCGAGCACAGCCAGAGCCTGCAGAACAGCAGCAGTCGCCAGCGTGAACTGAGCCCGGAAGGTTTCAGTACCGCGCCGGACATCTCCATCGACGTGGCCCTGATGGAAAAATCCGCAAAGGTCGCGGTCGTGCCCTGCAACATTGGCTGGAGCGATATCGGCTCCTGGGAAGCGCTGCGCCAACTCACCCCCAGTGATGACAATGGCAACCAGATCAATGGCGAGGCGATCCTGCACGACGTGCATAACTGCTACATCGACTCGCCCAAGCGGGTACTCGGTGCAGTGGGCGTGCGCGACCTGATCATCGTCGACACCCCGGACGCACTGTTGATCGCCGACGCCCACCGCAGCCAGGACGTGCGCTATATCGTCGCCGAACTCAAGCGCCAGAATCACCCGGCGTTCAGCCTGCATCGCACGGTCACCCGCCCGTGGGGCACCTACACGGTGCTGGAAGAAAGCACGCGCTTCAAAATCAAGCGCATTGTGGTCAAGCCCAAAGGCTCGCTGTCCCTGCAAATGCACCATCACCGCAGCGAGCATTGGGTAGTGGTCAGCGGCGCAGCGATGATCACCAATGGCGAGCGCGAGATCCTGCTCAACATGAACGAGTCCACCTACATTCCCGCCGGCCACAAACACCGCCTGACCAACCCCGGCATCATTGACCTGGTGATGATCGAGGTACAGAGCGGTGAGTACCTGGGCGAAGACGACATCGTGCGTTATGACGACATCTACGGCCGCGCTCCGGTGGAAGTGAAACCCTGATGCGCACGTCCCTGATCATCCCCACCCGCAACGCGGCCAGCCATCTGGACCGCCTGCTGCCAGCGCTGCGCATGCAGACCTTGCAACCGGACGAGATGCTGGTGGTCGACAGCGCATCGAGCGATGACACCGTGGCGCGCTTTCGCGAGTTTGGCGCGCGTGTGGAGGTGATTGATGCCCGCGACTTCAACCACGGCGGCACACGGCGCTGGGCCAGTGAACAGGTGGGCGGCGACGCTTTGATCGTCATGACCCAGGACGCGATCCCCGCCACGGCCGAGACCTTCACCAACCTGATCGCCGAATTGCAACGGGAGCCGCTCAATGGCGTGGCCTACGGCCGGCAACTGCCGCACCCCGGTGCAGGGGTGCTGGGGGCACAGTCGCGGCACTTCAATTACCCGGCGGCCAGCCGCAGCAAAAGCCTGGCCGATGCACCGCAGCTAGGGATCAAGACCTGCTTCAGCTCCGACTCGTTTTCGGTGTACCGGCGCAGCGCCCTGCAGGCGGTGGGTGGTTTTCCCCAGGATGTGATTGGCAGCGAAGACGCCTACGTCGCCGCACGCATGTTGCTGGCCGGCTACCAGGTGCGCTACGCCGCCAGCGCGCAGGTGTATCACTCCCATGATTACCGCTTGCTGGACGAGTTCAAGCGCTACTTCGATATCGGTGTGTTCTACGGCCGCGAGGCGTGGATTCGCCAGGCGTTCGGCGACGCCGGCGGCGAAGGTAAACGTTATGTGCTGGCCGAACTGCGCGCATTGCGCGAGGCCAACGCGCTGCACCGCGCGCCGGAAGTGGTGGTGCGCAGCGCCTTTAAATTGCTGGGTTATCGCCTCGGCCACCTTGAACGCCACTTGCCCAACGCGCTTAAACGGCGCCTGGGCATGTTTTCCACCTACTGGACTTGAGCCGTCATGAAGACTACCAACCGACGTTCCCGTCTTACCCTGCTCAGCCTCTTGAGTGCCTCAATCTGGCTGGCGGGCTGTTCGACCCCCGCGCGGGTGCCGCTTCCTGACAACAATACGCTCAAGGCCGGCCATCAAGCGGCGCTGACCCTGGCCGACCTGCCACCGCCGCAGGTGCTGATCCAGACCGGCGACTCGCTGCGGATCGTGCGCGATGCCCAGGAGCCGGCGGCGGCCGATGACATGACCGTATTCGTCGTGCGCCCCGACGGCGTGATCTCGGTGCCCAATATTGGCCGGGTCAAGGCCGCCTTGCGCACGCCCGAAGACCTGGGCAAGGAAATCACCGAGAAGTACAAGCGCATCTACCGCGAACCGGCGGTGACGGTGAACATCGCCAGCGCGCCGAGCAACAAGGTGTTTATCGGCGGTGCGGTGTCCAACCCGGCGTTTTTCGACTTGGCCGGCAACGTCAGCGTCGAGCAGGCGCTGCTCAGTTCCGGTGGTGTATTGCCCTCGGCGGATGCCTCCAACGTGGCCTTGCTGCGCACCGGGCCCGATGGCAAGTACAGGACGTACTTCATCAGCCTGGAAAGCATGTTGACCAACCCCAATCACCCGCGGGTGGCGTTGCAGCGCGGCGACTTGATCTTCGTGCCGCAGTCGGGCATCGGCGCGACGGTGGAGGCCGTGGATATGTACTTCACCAAGCTGTTTCCGGTTAGCAAAGGGGTTGGACTGGGCTTGAATTATCAGCTCAACAACAAGTCCGGCGATACCTTTGTCACCTTTCCAAAATGATTAAGACGCAGGCTTTGTATCACTTGAGCACGCCGATTTCATTCGGCGAACAACATCTGTCCAATGGAGTGATCCTGTGATCGAAATCCGCTCTCTTCGCGACCTGCTGCGGCTGTTTTTCATCTACCGCCGCGAATTCAAACTGGCAGTGATCACCACGATCGTCGTCGCGGTGCTGGGTGCCTTCCTGCTGCCGGCTCGCTACGAGTCCGACGCGCGCTTGCTGGTCAAGCCGGGGCGGGACAACACCACCTTGCCGATCGAAGCCGCCAACCGCCAGACGCTGATTGCCCCGAGCACCCAGCACGACCCGATTGTCGACGAAGAAAAAATGCTCACGGGCCGGCCCATCGTGCATATCGTTGCCGAGCGCTATATGGCGATGACCTCCGAGCCGCCGCAGGGCTTCTGGAAGGTCACCAAGTTCTACGTCAAGAAGGGCGTTGGCGAAGTCGTCAACGGCGTGCGCAGCGTGCTGCAGTTCGTAGGCCTTGCCGAGAAACAAAGCCCGCTGGAGCGCCTGGCGACCTCGCTGGAGAAGAACTTCAAAGCCGCTCACGAGCCAGGCTCTTCGGTGATCGAGATTTCCTTCACCTGGGACGACCCGGCGGTGGCGCAAAAAGTCGTCGAAGAATGGGTCAACGCCTACCTTGAGGAACGTGCGCGGATTCTCGGGCGCAAGAGCCTGCATACCTTCTATGAAACCGAACGCGCCAAGGTGGCGGAAAATATCCAGAGCCTGAAGGACCAACTGCAAGTCCGTTTGAAGCAGATCGATTCGATCAGTGTCGATGCGCGCCTGAAGAACCTCACCAGCCAGATCGACCGTGTCACCGACGCCAAGGTCAGCGCACAAAACCAGATCTCGGGCATTCGCAGCCTCCTGGCCAACGCCAGCCAGCAGATCAAGAGCCAGCCGGCAGACGTGGTGACGATGCGCGAAACCAGCCTCAACCCCACCCAACTGGACCTCAAGCGCCAGCTCAATGCGCTGCAAGTGGAACGCGCACGCCTGTTGCGCACCTACCTGCCGGGCACGCCGCAGGTCAATCAGATCGAGCAGAATATCCGCGACATCGAAGCCCTCAGCGCTCAGGAAGCCACGCGCCTGGAACGCTCGCAAAACACCGCGCCCAACAGCCTGGTGATCAACATCAAGCAGCAAGTGATCGACGCCCAATTACAAGAGCGCAAACTGGCCGGCGAAATCGAGAACTACGACAAAACCCTTGCCGAGCTGCGCGATCAGCGTGACAAGGCGATGACCGATGAGCCGGAACTCAACAAGCTGAGCCAACAACTGCGCGCCGCCGAAAAAAGCTACGCGTTGTACTCGGACAACCTTGAACAGGCGCGAATCGATCATGAACTGGACAACAGCCAGATCAGCAACATCGCCCTGATCGAACACGCCACCCTGAACCCGTCACGTGTGTTTCCCAAAAGCCTGCTGATTCTGTTGTTCGCCATTCCCGCCGGCGTGGCCGTGGGCTTCTTGACCATTTATGTGCTGTACCTGCTGGACCAACGCATCCACGATGGCACACGCTTGCAGGAGATGTTCCAGGTGCCGTTGTGGAGCAGCATCCCCGACGTGCAAGACGCCACGCCGGCCGCCGTCACCGCCAGCCTCTATCGCTTGTACAGCCTGCTGCCCCTGGAGCGCATCGCCAGTGAAGGCTTTGCCCTGGGCCTGACCTCGGCGCGGCATGGCGAGGGTGTGACGTTTATCATCGAGCAGCTCAAGCGCCTGCTGGAAGAACGTGGCCATCGCGTCTCGGTCGACGGGGCGAACGCGCCCACGGCGGGTGAAGTGCTGTTGCTGGATGCCTCGGCCTTGTCATCCAACCCGCAGGCCTTCCTGACGCTGCGCCGTGCCGACCAGATCGTGCTGGTGATCGAAGCCCGCACCAGTACCGTACCGACCATCGAAAACGCGGTGTCGCTGCTGACCACCGCGTTCGGCAAAGTCGACGGCATGATCCTCAACCGCCGCCGCTTCGAAGTACCGGCCAAGGTCCTGGCGCGGATCAACAGCTGGCGCGGTGCGGCCTGATGCGTATTGCATTGCTGGCACCTCTGCCGCCGGAGCAGACCGGGATCGCCGATTACGCCGCGCATTTGCGCAACGCGTTGATCGAACTGGGCCTTGAAGTGGTGACCCCCCTCGCGGGTTGCCAGGACCTGGCTGAACAGTTGCGGCGCTTGCAAGCCTTTGACTGGCACGGTGTGGATCTGGTCCATGCCGAACTGGGAGGTGGGCGCTTCGGTGAGTTCCAGGCGCTTGACTACCTGCGTCGGGCACAACCACAACTGCCGTTGACCGCTACGGTGCATGACCCGGAGCGCTTGATCTGGCGCCGGGCCAAGCTGTTTTTCCCCTTGACCCTGCTCGAACGCCTGCCCCACCCGTTGCCCCAGGCGGCGGCACTGCTGGCCGACCCGCTGACCTTGCACGAAGAACGACGCCTGGCCAAAGGGATGCGCCGGCTGATCACCCTCACCCACCTGGGAGGCGACTGCCTGCGCCAACGCATGGGCCTGCGTCCGCAGCAAGTGGCGGTGATTGCTCACGGCAACCTACCCATCGCGGCCCAGGACTTGCCGCCACTTGCGCCGTTGCGTCTGTTGTATTTCGGCTTTATCTATCGCGGCAAGGGCATTGAGGACCTGCTCCAGGCCCTGGCCCAGTCACTGGCCACCCACCCGCAATGCCGAGGCCAGGTGCGCCTGACCCTGGCCGGCGGCACCGCCCCGGAAATGACCTTCGACCCGGCCGGCAACTACCTCGACGGCCTGCGCCAACAGATCATCGCGCTGCACCTGGAGGATGTGGTGGACTGGCAGTTGGACCTGCCATCAGCGCAGATCGCCGCTACGATCCAGGCGCACCATGTGATGGTGCTGCCCTACCGCGAATCGAAAAAACTCGGTTTCCTGGGACAGATGCGTGGCACCAGTGGCGCGCTGTCATGGGCCAATGCCTGCGGGCGCGGGGTGATCACCTCCAATGCGCGTGCCTTTGCTGAAGAGGTGGCCGGCGGCAATGGCATCACCTATCAGCAGGGCGATATCGATTCCTTGAGCAACGCCTTAAACCGCTTGATCCTCGACCCGCAGCAGGCCCGGCAATGGGCTACCCGGGCAGCGGAAATCGGCCACCAACGCCAGTGGGCCACCACGGCCCGACGTTTTGCCGAACTATTTCGGGATGCTTGTGAGGAGCCGTTGCGATGAATATTTCATCTGTTCGCCCGATGTGGCGCTATCTGCCGCTGGTGCTGGCAATCGCCGTGGGTGGCGCCCTGCTGTCGAGTGAAAAAGTCGATGCGCAGCCGGTGAACCTGGCCCCGGAGCGCAGTGTGGTATGGAAGGACTTCCTCGGCGTGAACGCGCACTTTCTGTGGTTCACGCCCGAGCAGTACCGCCAGCAGATCACGCAATACAAGAAACTTGGATTGCAATGGGTGCGGGTCGACCTGCACTGGGATCGCCTGGAGCCCACAGAAGACGGTTATCAACTCAGCACCTTCGATGAACTGGAACGCACCCTGAGCGCTGAAAAAATCCGCTCGGTGTTTTACCTGGTGGGCTCGGCGCCCTTTATCACCACCGCCCCCAAGGGCGCAAAGTTCCAGGACCAGTATCGCCCGCGGGACCCCGAAATCTATGCGCTGCGCCTGGCACTCCTGGCCAAGCGCTACCCCAATATTGATGCCTGGCAGGTATGGAACGAGCAGAACCTGCCGAACAACTGGCGCCCCGAAGTCAACGCCAAGGAGTACGGGCAATTGTTATTGGCCAGTCACCAGGCGTTGAATATTGCCGCGCCCGGCAAACTGCAGGTCATGGGCGGCATGGCGTACTACAGCCAAATGCCGCCGCGTGGCAAAACCCTGATGTTCGAAGCGCTCGGCGCGCTGGGCGTGCAAAACCTGGGCATGGTCGCGGCCTATCACCCTTATTCGATGACCCCGGAAACCGATGAACCGGGCAAGAACGAAGTGCTGCTGCGCGGTGATCAACTCAATACCATGCTGCACGGCGCCGGGATCAAGAACGTATGGGCTACCGAGTGGGGCTGGTCCAGCTATGCCGGCCCCAAAGAGATGCAGGACCTGATCGGTATCGACGGGCAGGCCGACTACACCTTGCGCCGTCTGGCGTTGATGGCGTCCCAGGACTATCAGAAGATTTTCCTGTTCGCGCTGTCCGACCTCGACCAACGCGCCTCGCCACGCGACCAGCATTACGGCCTGCTGAACCTGGACGGCGAACCCAAGCCGGTGTACACCGCCCTCGCCCGCTTCCTTGAGATCACCGGTCCCTCTCTTAAACCCGGCACCACGCCACAACTCAAGGACGTGCCGGGCAGTTTCTACAGCGTGGCCTGGACACGGCCTGACGGAAAACACCTGTTGATGTACTGGAGTGCCGAAGGCAGCAGCATCAGCCTGCCGGATATTAAACGCGCAGAACTGCTGGACCCGCTGACCGGAGCCCGGCAAACCCTGAGCGACGACAACGGTATTCGCCCAGTGGTGAAGCCGAGTTTGCAGATACTGGTGTGGTAGCCCAGGGCATGGAGAGCTGTACATGAGAATCCTATGGATTGTGCCCTACCTGCCGTGGCCGACCACCAGCGGCGGCAAGACCCGGCAGTATCATTTGCTGCGCACCTTGAGTGAGCGCGGGCATCGCATCACGCTGCTGGCGCAATCGAAGACACCGGCCGATGACGCGGCGCACGCAGCCCTTGAACCATTGCTCGAGCGACTGATCGTGGTGCCGCGCCGGCCACTGAAACACCCGATGACCCTGCTCGCGGGCGTATTCGCACCGTGGCCGCTGCTGACCACGGTCAATGGCCTGTCGGCACCGTTGCAAGCCCAATTTGCGCAACTGTTGAACGAGCGCTGGGACGTGATTCAAGTGGAACACAGCTACAGCCTGCAACCGTTTCTGCGCACCTTGCAGCAGCGCAAGCGCGAGTTTGTGCTGACCGAGCACAACCTGGAATCAAGCCTGGGCGGCGCCACTTATGACCGTTTCCCCAAGTGGGCCGCGCCGTTCGTGCAGTACGACCAATGGCGCTGCCGACAATGGGAGCGCAAGGCCTTCGATGCCGCCGCCCATGTGATTGCGGTGACCGAGGCGGACGCCCAGGCCATGCGGCCGTTGACTGCAACGCCGGTAAGCGTGGTGGTCAATGGCGTCGACAGCCGTGCCTTCGCCCAGGTCAGTGCCGATGCGCAGAGCCAGCGTTTGTTGTTTGTCGGCAATTACGAATACGCACCGAACCTGGACGCTGTGCAGTGGTTGCTTGAGGAGATATTCCCCCGGGTCTGGCTGCAGTGTCCGAACGCGCGCCTGGCGGTGGCCGGTTACGGCTTGCCCGAACACTGGCGCGACCGTTGGCCGGATGAACGTGTCGAGTGGCTGGGGTTTGTTCCTGATCTGTGCGCTCTGCAACGGCGCTGCGCCGGTTTTGTCGCCGCGTTGCGCCATGGCGGCGGCTCCAAGCTCAAGGTGTTGGAGGCAATGGCCGCCGGCTTGCCGCTGGTCAGCACGGCCCAGGGTGTTTCCGGGTTGGCGGTGCAACCACAGGCGCATTACCTGGCGGGCGAAAGCGCCGAGGCTCTGGCCGACGCCATCGTGCGCCTGCTCGATCAGCCGCTGCTGGCCCGGCAACTGGCCGATGCGGCACGCGAGTATGCGCGGCAGTACCACGACTGGGCGGTGGCCGGTGACGAACTGGAGCACATCTACAACACCTTGATCGACTCTAAGGAATTTCAGCCATGCGCGTAGCCCTGGACTATCGCCCCGCCACGGTTGCGCCCTCGTCGGGCATCGCCCGCCAGGTCCTGGCGCTGGAAGATGCCCTGCGCGCGCGGGACAACACTGAGGTGCTGCTGTTCACTGAGGCGCCCCTGGACCACCCGCAACGCCAGACCGCCATATGCCCACCGTGGGCCAGCCCGCTGGATGGCCTGCAACGGCCGCAGGTACGCTTGCGGTTTGAGCGAAAATTTTTGCCCAGATCCTTGCATGAGCAACAGATCGACCTGCACATCGCCACGGCCAATATGGGCTTGCCGCTGTGCCGCAAACCCGCCGGCACCCGTTATGTCCTGGTGCTGCATGACCTGTTTCAGCTGACTCAGCGTAACTTCCATCGCTCCAGGCTCAAGGCCCTGGCCTATCGCTTGATCGACGGTGCCTCGATTGCCTGGTCGGTGTGGCAGGCTGACCGGGTGTGGTGCCCTTCGCAGTTTTCCTGCAACGAAGCCGCCCGCGTATTCCCCTGGGCCCGGGCCAAGTTCCGGGTGTTGAACAACCTGGTGCCCGAATTGAATGCAGCGCCAGAACCGCAGCCAGACAACCTGCCGGCGCGTTACTGGTTGGTGGTGGGCACACGGGAGCCGCGCAAGAACATGGCATTTTTCCTGCGCCAATGGCAGGCCTGCCGTACGGCGAACCCTGAGGTGCCGGACCTGGTACTGGTGGGCCACGCCAGCGATGTACCGTCCGCCCTTGGCGAACTGCCGGGCCTGCACTGGTGCAGCGGTTTATCCGACGGCCAACTGCAAGCCCTTTACCGTCATACCGACTGCCTATGGCAGCCGTCTTATGCCGAGGGCTTTGGCCTGCCGGTGGTGGAAGCCTTGAGTGTGGGCACGCCGGTGGCGGTGGCACGCGGTTCCGCCCTGGATGAAGTCGCGCCGCCCGGCGCCCCGCGCTTCGACCCACACGATGCCAGGCAATTGCAGAACGTCATGCAGCAAATGGCAACCGCAGGCAACACGGCAGACGCCGAAACGCAGCGCGCCTGGGCCCGGCAATTTGCCGAACCGGCCTATCGCTCGCGCCTGGATACTTTGCTCAAGGAATTGGACCGCTAATGCTGCCAGGAAAATTCATCAGCCTGCTCCTGGGCCTGGTCTTCGGCATTTTGCTGTTGGCCCTGTCGCCGATCAAGACCTTGCTGGTCGTGGCCGGCGCGGGTGTGGCCTTGACCCTGATCCGCTTTCCCCTGTGGGGTTTGCTGATTTTCGCGGTGTTGGCCACCAGCATTCCCTACACCACGTTGGAACTGGGGATCCGCACCACCATCAGCGAAGCGGTGTTGGGGCTGACCTGGGTCGGGGTGTTCTGGCAATCGTTTATCGGCAAGACCCGCGGCTTGATCCTGTGGCGTCCGACCGAGCGCGCGCTGATGTGGCTGATGCTGTTCAGCACTATTCCGTTTATCTGGGGCATGGTCATCATCCATGCCGAAGGCAACGGGCCGGTGAACTGGGTACGCTGGCTGATGAACCTGTCGTTGCTGTTTATCGTGCCGTTGCTGCTGCGCACCGACGCCGACCGCGACAAGGTGGTGGTCGCCCTGCTGCTGGGCAACCTGGCGATGCTGTTGCTGTCGATTTTCATGTTTCTGAAGACGCGCAACGCCATGTCGATGATCGAGGTGCTCACCGACCTCAAGTACGCCCACCCGGAAGCGGTGAAGGATATTTTTTCCGCCAACTACACGCGCATGGCCTCGCCCTGGGTGCACCCTAACCTGACGGGTGGCGTGCTGGTGCTGTTTATCCCCCTGGCGCTGTTCTACGGCTGGACCCGCAGCGGCTGGCGCCGGGCGCTGGGCCTGGCGGTGGCGGTGCTGGGTTGCGCCGGCCTGCTGCTGAGTATTTCCCGTGGCGCCATCGTGGCCCTGGCGCTGGTGCTGATCTGGCTGACCTATAAGCGCGTGCCTAACAGCGGGCGCATCATCGGTATCGGCGTGGCGTTTGGGGTTGCGCTGGTGATGTTCTATCCGCCGTTGCAGGAGCGCTTGCTGACCATCTTCTCGTCCACCAATGCCAGTACCGAAATCCGCTTCGACGAGTACGCAAGATTCCCCGAGGCCATGTCGACATATCCCCTGGGGATCGGCTTCAAGATAGACCCACCCGTACCCGGCACCAACCTGCTGGGCATCTCCAACCTGTGGCTGAACTTCATCTACAAGGTCGGCATTCCGGGGATGCTGTTGTTTATCACCGTCACTGTGTTGTGGTGGCGGGAAGTGCGGCCCCTGGGCCAGGTGCGCAAGGTCACCGCCGACAACGCCCTGTGGCTGGGGTGTATCTGCGGCGTGATGGCAGCGCTGTTGACGGGGATTTTCGACCACTATTTCAGCTTCACCTTTGTACTGATCGCGCTGTTCTGGCTGTTGATGGGCATGAGCCTGCAACAGGTGCGTCTGCGCCCCTCCATTACCGCCCCTGTTGCTGCTATTGCGCCAAAGGATAACCAACCATGAAGCACCGGATGATTCACTCCACCGATTTGCGCGACCGCCTCCCCACACTGGCCGCTGAAATAGGCGTGAGCCTGCCGGACCTGGAAGAGGCGCTGGACTGGTGCCTGGCCAACGACGTGGTGTTTGAAGAGGGCGAAGGCGACAACAAGCGCTTCTGGATAAACTCCATCGACCTGGAACCCGCCCTTGAGCACCCGGTGGCCCGCCTTTTGTTCCGTCGTATGAAACAGGACCTGCCGGGCAAGCTACTTCCGCGCTATGGCAAAAACTGGGCAACTATCAAGGATCGCTGGCGCAACGCCTGGGACATGGCCTACAACATTTTGATCAACAAGATCCCCAGCCACCATGTGCGCATTGCCTGGCTGCGCCTGGGCGGCGCGAAGATCGGCAAGGGCACAAGCTTGTGGCGTAACACCGAAGTATTGGGCATCCACAACTTGAGAGTCGGTGACGATACGGTGATCGCCTGGCATTGCCAGGTGGACGCCCGCGCCGGGCTGGTGATCGGCAACCACGTGGCGATCGCTTCCCACGTGCTGATCATCGCCGGCAGTCATGACTTGCAGGCTCCGGAGTTCTGGTCGATTTCCGGGCCGATCTACATCGACGACTATGTGTGGATCGGCAGCCGGGCGTTGATCGGCTACGGCACGCACCTGGGGCATGGCTCGGTGATCAGCGCCAATACCGTGGTGGCCAAGGCTGTGGCCCCCTACAAAATCATTGGCGGTTCCGGGGCCAAAATCATGGGCGAACGCTGCCATGATCTGAACTATAAGGTGGGTGGCAAGGGCCTGTTCACCCTGTTCCACTGATGTTCGGCAGCACGCTCTGGCTGACCGTCGCGACCCTCGCCGGGCTGGTCGCCGGTTTTGCCCGCGAATGGCTGCTGGTGGCGGCCTGGGGCGCGGGCAGTCGCAGCGACGGGTTTCTGGTGGCGGTGTTTTTGCCCGAAGCGTTGCGCATGACCCTGGCCGCCGGCTTGCTTGCGGCGGCTGCCCTGCCCCTTTATCAACAACGCGACCCACAACGCCAGCAAGCCTGGCTGGCCAGTCTTTCCCCACGCCTGCTGGGCGTGGGCCTGGCCCTGTTTGCCGTACTGGCGCTGGGCGCGCCGCTGTGGGTGCGCCTGATCGGCCCCGGCCTGGACGCCGAGGCCCATGCCGAAGCCGCCGCTAACTTGCGTTGGCTGGCGGCCTGTGCGCCGGGCCTGGTGATGCATGGGTTGTTCAGTATTCCCTTGCAGGCACGCCAACGTTTTGTGCTGCCGGGCCTGGGCTCTTTACTGTTCAATCTGCCACCGGTGCTGTACCTGTTTATCCGTGGCAGCGCAAGCGACAGCGGCGAACTGGCCATGAGCTTTTTTGCCGGCAGTGTGTTGATGTGCCTGCCGCTGCTGGCGCCGGTCTGGTCTTTCGGCTGGCGACCGTGGCAAGTCACTGGCGACAAGCTGGCGGGCCGCGAACTGTTGGGGCGCATCGGGCCATTGTTGGCCAGCAATGTCGCCAGCCAGGGGCTGGCGCTGCTCGAACGCTTGATCGCCAGTTACCTGGGAGAAGGTGCCGTTACGTGGGTCAACCTTGCCCGCAAGTTGATCAACCTGCCATTGATCGCCCTGATGAGCCTCAACCAGGTGCTGCTGGGCATGATGAGCGGCGAACAAGGCCAACAGCGCCTGGCCCTGCTGCGTCGCGGCCTGGATGCTGCGACCCTGCTCAGCCTGCCGGCCGCCCTCGGACTGATCGGCGCCAGCCCGGTGCTGATTCATCTGCTGATGCCCACCCAAAGCGCCGACGGCCCACTGCCGGCGCTGCTGGCCTGGTTCGCGACGCCACTGGTGTTCGGCGCCTGGAACGCCATGCTCGCCCGCTATGCCTATGCCAGCGGCGACACGCGCCTGCCCTTGCGCTGCGAATTGCTGGGCAGCGGGGTCAACGCTTTGCTGTTGGTGCTGCTGCCGTACTTTCTGGGTTTACCGGGTATCGCCTTGGCGGCATTGGGCGGGGTTATCGTCACCAACCTGCTGCTGATGCAACGCCAACAATTGCTTGGCCAACTGGGCTGGCCGCTGCAATGGGGGCTGAGTGCGGTATTACTGGGTTTTGCAGCCGTCATCTTGCATCCACTGCAAAACGATGGCTGGCAACTGGGCTTGAGTACCGTGACGGCAGCCCTGGTATTGGGAGGGTTGGCTGGGTGGTTCAAGCCGTGGAAACAGTAAACTGGAACCACCACCGCAACGGCCTGCGCAGGAGCTGGTAAGCCAGCTCCTGCACGGACTCAGTCATCCAGCTGTTGAGGCGCAGCCGGCTTGGCTGCCTTACCCGCTTTGGTAGCGTTCTTGCCAGGCGCAGGCGCAGGTTCTGGCACAACCGGAGCAGCCGCTTCTTTCTCGGCCATCGGCATCTGGTCGATGGTGCTGAAGAACACCTTCAGGTCGAGGGGATCCGGCGGTACGGTCTTCTCCAGTTTCTTCTCGCCATCCTTGCCGATCAGGATCACCTTTGTACCGCTGCCGGCGCCGAGCTTGAGGGCACGGATCAGCGCGTTGGTTTCAGGTGGCGTGAGCTTCTTGTTGTCCTTGGGGTCCTTGGCGAATTTTTCGCCTTCAGCACCGATGCTGCCGAACTTCACGGTGTAGAACACCATGCTGCGCTCTTCAAAGGACTGCTTGGTAGCAGGCTCATCCAATTGTTTCTTGAGGGTCGCCAGGGTGTCGTTGCCGGAATCGAGCTCCACCACCACCAGCGGCCGAGCCTTGCCCAAGTCCTGCTTGAGCGGGTTGATATCATCAGCGGCCAACAGCGGCCCCGTAAAAGCCATCAAGGTAGCCAGGGTCAGCGACCGGATGAGCATGCGCACCTCCTTTGAATTCCATGCAGGGTTCTTGAGTTTCATGTCTGCGACAGTCAATTTCAAGGATGATTCCTACACCTCGTTAAGAAGCGTAGGTCAGTAAGCCTGCCACGCAAGGGCTCGAATGGGGTTATCCGTCATTGTTTCTTCAGATTGCGGAACCATTACGAGGCGTTCTATTGCGGCCAATGCCGCGCAAATACCGGCGCCACCACCGGGTCGGCATCCACTCGCGCCAGCGTTTGGGCAAAGCCTGGCGCGAGGTTGTTCAACACCTCCCGCGCCGCGTCCCAACGCGACACCGCGGCCGCCATAATGCCCAGCGCGTTCGGCACATTGCCGGGGGCGAACAACTGGTCGGCAAACTGCTCGGCAAACACCACCCAGGCCTGGTGCAGGTAACGGCGCGTGCCGCTGATCAATTGCGCCTGTGCGGCGTCATCCACATTACCGAGCCAGCGTTGCGGGTAGTCGATGATGCCGACCGCCGAATAGCAATTGGCGGCGATGTATACCAGCCCGCGCAGGATCTGCGCACGGTTGCCGGCGAGCAGCTCGGAGGCGGGAAACTCCAGGCCCAGGTGGATCAGGATCGCGGCGCTTTCGGTCAGCACCTGGCCCTCGGGCGTCACCAACGTGGGAATTTGTTTGAGTGGGTTGATGCGGGCCAGGGCGTCGATGCGCCGCCATGCCACCGCGCAACGCTGCAGGGCGATTTCGATCATGCAGGAGCCGGATTCGTCGATGCCGTAGAGCGTGTACATGGGGGTTGTCTCCTTATCGCTGCAGTTTGGCCTGCAAGCTGGCCTTCACCTGCAGCCATTCCGAATCGATGATGCTGAACCGCACCGAATTGCGCTTGCGCCCATCGGGCATGATGCGCTCGTGGCGCACAATGCCCTCTTGCACGGCGCCAAGGCGCAGGATCGCGGCACGGGATTTTTCGTTGAGTTCATCGGTAGTGAACTGCACCCGCACACAGTCGAGCACTTCAAAAGCGTAGGTCAGCAGCAAGAGCTTGGCTTCGGTGTTGATGCCGGTTTTTTGCGTGGACTCGGCCAGCCAGGTGTGACCGATTTCCAGCTTGCGATTGGCCCGATCGACCTTCCAGAACCGCGTGCTGCCCACCACCTGGCCAGTGCCGGCGCGCACCAGGGTGAAGGGGATCACGCTGCCCGCGTCGCGGCCGGCCAAGGCCGTGTCGATGTAGGTGTCGATGGTGTCCGGACCTGGCACGTTGGTGACCTTGAGGTTCCACAATTGGCCGTCGGCGGCCGCTTCAAGCAAGGCGGTTTTGTGTTCGCGTTGCAGGGGCTGGAGTTCGACCGTGCTGCCGGTCAACGTGATCTGAGTCATGGAAGCTGCGCCGTCTGAGAGTGGTCGTCAGCGGCCAAGAGTGCAGGCTCGCCCCACGTACAGGCAAGCGTTTTAAAACAAGCCCATTTGCCCGCCGACCAGCGTGCCGAAATCATCATTTACGAACGGCAGGATCGCATCGGCCACCGGCTGCAATTGCCGGGTGACGTAGTGGTCGTAGTCGATCGGCGCCTGGCGTACTTCCAGCGGCTGCGGGCCGTTGACCGTGATCACATAGCTGATCCAGCCGCCGCGCTGATACTGGCGCGGGCGCCCCAGACGGTCGTTATATTCATCCGCCAGGCGTGCGGCGCGCACATGCGGCGGCACGTTGCGCTCGTAATCGTCGAGTGGGCGGCGCAGGCGTTTGCGGTAGATCAGCAGGTCGTCGAGTTCGCCGCTCAAGGTACGCCGCACATAGTCGCGCACATAGTCCTGATGGGGCTGGCGATGGAAGATGCGCTGATAGAGTTCCTGCTGGAATTGCCGGGCCAGCGGCGACCAGTCGCTGCGCACGGTTTCCAGGCCTTTGTAGACCATTTCTTCGCTGCCGTCGGCGCGTACAACCAAGCCGGCGTAGCGCTTTTTGCTGCCCTCCTCGGCGCCGCGGATGGTCGGCATGAGGAAGCGGCTGAAGTGGGTTTCGTATTGCAGTTCCAGGGCGCTTTGCAGGCCGAATTCGTTGTGCAGATGCGCGCGCCACCACTCGTTGACGTGCTGCACCAGTTCCCGACCGATGCGGCTGGCGTCCTCCGCAGCATGCGCGCTGCCGAGCCAGACGAAGGTGGAGTCGGTGTCGCCGTAGATCACATCATAACCCTTGGCTTCGACCAGCTCGCGGGTCTGGCGCATGATCTGGTGCCCACGCATCGTGATCGAGGACGCCAGCCGCGTGTCGAAGAAGCGGCAACCGCTGGAGCCAAGCACGCCGTAAAACGCGTTCATGATGATTTTAAGGGCTTGGGACAACGGCGCGTTGTGTTCACGCTTGGCCACTTCGCGGCCTTCGGAAACCCGCGCGACAATCGAGGGCAGGCAATGCCGGGTGCGGGAAAAACGCGCACCGCGAAAGCCCTCTACCGATTCGCTGTCCTCGGGATATTTGAGGCCTTCGATCAGGCCTACCGGGTCGATGAGAAAACTGCGGATGATCGACGGGTAAAGGCTTTTGTAATCGAGCACCAGCACCGACTCGTAGAGGCCCGGACGCGAGTCCATCACGAACCCGCCGGGGCTGGCCTGGGGCGGTTTGTCGCCCAGGTTCGGCGCGACGAAGCCCTGGCGGTGCATCAGCGGCATATACAGGTGCGTGAACGCCGCCACGGAGCCGCCATTACGGTCGGCCGGCAGCCCGGTGACGCTGGCGCGTTCGAGCAGGAACTTGAGCAGTTCGGTCTTGGCGAAAATCCGCGTGACCAGCTCGCAGTCCTTGAGGTTGTAGCGCGCCAATGCGGGCTTGTCCTCGGCGAACATGCGGTTGATTTCGTCCATGCGCTGGTACGGCGTGGAGATGTCCTTGCCTTCGCCGAGCAGGGTTTGCGCGACGTTTTCCAGGCTGAAGGATTCGAAACTCCAGGTGGCCGAACGCAAGGCTTCGATGCCATCGATGATCAGCCGCCCGGCGGCAGCGGCGAAGTAGTGGTTGCGGCTGCCATGTTCACGCCAGGCCATCGCCTCGCCGCCACGCCCGAGCAACAGCGGCACGTTGAGGCGCTGGGCGTGTTCGTGGAGCACGCGCAGGTCGAACTGCACCAGGTTCCAGCCGATGATGGCATCGGGGTCGTGGGTAGCCAGCCATTGGTTGAGGCACTCGAGCAGTTGGGCGCGGGTATCGCAGTAGTCGAGTTTGAAGTCCACCGCATCGGCTTTGTTTGGCGGGCCGAGCATGTACACCTGGCGCTCGCCGCAGCCTTCCAGGGCAATGGAATACAGGTCGCCTTGGGCGGTGGTCTCGATGTCCAGGGACACCAGTTTGAGCGGCGGGCGATAGTCCGGCGCGGGTTTCATCTGCGCCTCAAGCAAGGTGCCGCTGGCATCCGGTGTGCCGCCGAACCACACGGGCGCGGTGATGAAGCGTTCCATCATGTAACGCTCGGGCGGGCGCACGTCGGCTTCGTAGACGTCGACACCGGCGGCGCGCAGGCGCTTTTCCAGGTCCATCAACTGGCGGTGCTGGCGGGTGTAGAGACCAAGGACAGGGCGATGATGGAAGTCGCACAATTGCAACGGGCGCAGTTCAATCTCGCGCTCGCCCTTGAGCAACCAGTCGAGCGGCTTGCGATGGGCTTGCGGAATAAACATCACCGAGGTTTGCACGGGTAGGCGCACGCACCGTGGGCCTTGGTCGGTGGCCAGCCAGAAACTCACCTCCGTGCCCGCCGCCGTGTCGCGCCAATGCCGGGTCAGGACAAAACCCTGCTGTAAATCCACCGTACCGCACCTCAGGAATCGCTTTCAGGGCGTGATTCTACTCGGCATCCGGGCAAACGCGATGGGCGATGGCATTTACCTTTGCGTTTGTACTCAGCGCCTGGTCCATCGCCCTTGCCCAGGCGCCCGAAGACGCGCCTGCCGCCCACACCTTTGCCGCCGCTGGTCGGCAGCTCGCGCCTGCGCGGACAACGATTTCACAAACTGGTTGCGAAATATTAATGACAATTACTATCATTCGCGCCGGAGTCGTATCCGCGCAGTGAGGAAGCGCAACGTTGTTGCCCTTTTCCTCACATTGACGGTTCGCCGTCCGGATCGACCATGCCCACCTGCAACCAAATTTCTGTACCGTTTCGCCCTGCCCTGCTTGCCCTTTGCTGCTCACTGAGCCTTGCCGCTCACGCGGCAGCCCCAGAAACTAACAACCGTCCAGACGGCAACACACTGGAATTGGGTGCAACCAACATCAGCGCCGACGCACCTGCACCGAATGCATTGCCGCCGGTTTACGCTGGCGGCCAGGTCGCGCGCGGCGGTCAGCTAGGCGTGCTGGGCAACCAGGACATCATGGACGCGCCGTTCAGCATGTCCTCCTACACCGAGAAGTTGATCCGCGAGCAGCATGCGCAAACCGTCGGCGATGTGTTGCTCAATGACTCGTCCGTGCGCCAGGCATCGGGCTATGCGAACCAGGCTCAAGCCTTTGTGATTCGTGGCCTGCCGCTCAACGGCGACGATATTTCGTTCAACGGTTTGTACGGCATCCTGCCGCGCCAGATCATGTCCACCGACGCCCTGGAACGGGTTGAAGTGTTCAAAGGCCCCAACGCCTTTATCAACGGCGTCACACCCAGCGGCTCCGGCATCGGCGGCGGCGTTAACCTGCAACCCAAGCGCGCTGATGATGTGCCTTTGCGCCGTTTGAGCACCGACATCAGCAGTGACGGCCGGGTGGGTGAACACCTGGACATCGGCCAGCGCTTCGGCGAAGACAACCGTTTTGGCGCGCGGGTGAATATTTCCCAGCGCGAAGGCGACACCGCCATCGACGACGAAAGCCAGCGTTCGAAGCTGTTTTCGGTCAGCCTGGACTATCGCGGCGATGCCCTGCGGGTGTCAGGCGACTTTGTTTATCAGAAGCAGCAGGTCAATGGCGGACGCAACACGGTGTTGCTTGGCAGCGGGCTGACCCATATCCCGAATGCGCCGTCGGCCGACACCAACTACGCGCCGAACTGGGGCACCACCAGCCTGGAAGACACCTTCGGCATGTTGCGCGGCGAGTATGACCTCAACGATAACTGGACCGCCTACATCGCCGGGGGCGCCAAGCACACCAACGAGCTGGGCCGCTATTCGTCGGTGACCCTGAGGGACACACTAGGCAATGCCACAGTCAGCGGCTCGAACATTGCGCATCAGGAAGACAACACCAGCCTGATGGCCGGCCTGAACGGCAAGTTCCAGACCGGTGCTGTCAGCCACAAATTGAACCTCGGCTTGACCGGCATCTGGACTCAGACCCGCAACGCCTTTG
Organism: Pseudomonas sp. OE 28.3; assembly: GCF_014268205.2. NCBI lineage: Bacteria > Pseudomonadati > Pseudomonadota > Gammaproteobacteria > Pseudomonadales > Pseudomonadaceae > Pseudomonas > Pseudomonas sp. OE 28.3. Next base: position 2,359,288 of record NZ_CP077082.1, on the reverse strand, counting down.
ACTTTGCCTCCGGCAGCCAGCCGACCAATATTTACAGCCCGGCCGATGTGACCGCTCCAGCCAAAGGCGGCTTCACCTCCGGCAGCGACCTGAACGACCCCGGCATCACCGCCAAGACCTTCGCCCGCAGCGCGGCGGTGTCGGACACCTTCGGCTTTATGGATGACCGTTTGCTGTTCACCGCCGGACTGCGCCGCCAGGAGCTGGTGGTTCAGGGCTACGCCTACGGTACCGGCACACGCACCGCCAACTACGCCAAGGGCATCACCACGCCGGTGTATGGCCTGGTGTTCAAGCCATGGGAGCATGTGTCTCTCTACGCCAACCACATCGAAGGCCTGGCGTCAGGGCCGACGGCTCCCTCCACCTTCAGCAGCGCCATCGTAACCAACGCCAACCAGACCTTTGCACCCGCGCGTTCGAAACAGACCGAGGCTGGCGTCAAGCTCGACATGGGCACCTACGGCGCAACGCTGGGTGTGTACCGAATCGAACAGCCGACCCAGGGTTTTTCCCAACTGAATGCGGACGGCACCGCGACCTTTGTCTTCGAAGGCGAGCAAGTCAACAAAGGTGTAGAGCTGAACGTCTTCGGCGAACCCGTCAGCGGCTTGCGCCTGCTGGGCGGCGCGACCATCATCCACACCGAAGTCAACGGCACGGCAAACGGCGCCAACGACGGCAACCGCGCCATTGGCGTGCCGTCCTTCCAACTTAATGCCGGCGTGGATTGGGATGTGCCGGGTCTGCAAGGCGTGAGCGTCAACGGCCGTATGCTGCGTACCGGCGGCCAGTACGCCGATGCGGCGAACAACCTCAGCCTGCCGGCATGGAATCGCTTCGATGTGGGCGCCCGCTACAACTTCAAGGTGGCCCAGCGCGATGTGAGCCTGGGTGCCACGGTGGAGAACGTGGCGAATACCAAGTACTGGGAATCGGCGCTGGGCGGTTATCTGACCCAAGGTGATCCGCGGGTCGCCAAGTTCTCGGCGACGGTGGATTTCTAAACGCGTTGTAACCACATGAGTCAGCGGATTTGCGCATCGCTGGCTCAGGCGCGGTGGGCCTGGTTCAGATAATTTTCGATGTTACCCATTTGCTCGTCCCAGCCTCGGGAATTCATCCTGAAGGCTTTTTGGCGACGGGGTTCGGGCACTGCGTCAAAACCGGATTCGACCACCCGCAGCAGGATGCCCGGCGCGCGGTCTTCGAGGGTGAACTCTACCAGGGTCGGAGTTTCGTGGTCGTAGTCGACGCCCTTCTCGACAGCGTAAGGGTGCCATCTGAATGAGAACAGGGTTTGGGGCAGGATGCGCACGATTTCGGCCTTCCACACCACATGTTCATAGCCTGGGTAGGTGATCGGCGCCTCGATGTTTTTTCCAGCGGTAAAGGTTTTACCCTTGAGGGCGATGCCAAACCACTCGCCAAATTGCTCGGCTTTGGTGAGCGCTTCCCAGATCTGCTTGCGCGGTACGTTGAGCAGGACTTTTCGTTCGATGCGATCTAACACGTGCATAAGTCACCTCCTCCATTGAAAGTAGGCGACAACAAACAATGCGCAACCTCAGGTTGTAAGCAATGATGATTGTCCCCGTCCTTAATCAGGCAATACGTGTATGACTGACCCGCTGAATGGAAGTTGCTTCTGCAAAGCCGTGCGCTATCAAATCGACAGCTTGGACATGCCCATCAGCCACTGCCATTGCGACAGTTGCCGCAAGGTGCACGCAGCCGCATTCGTGGCCACCGCCGGAGTGATGCGCGAGCACTTTCGCTGGATGCAGGGTGAGGCGCTGCTGTCGTCGTTTGAATCTTCACCGGGCAAGCTCAGGCATTTCTGTTCGCGCTGCGGGTCACACCTGATGGCTGAGCGTGGGCATCAGCCCCATGTGATTGTGCGGGTGGCGACACTGGATGATGACCCTGGCGTGCGGCCCACCTCGCACATCTGGACGGCCCATGATGTGCCCTGGCTTGCTTACGCAGGCGTAGAGCACTGGGATGAGTGGAAGGTTTGACTAGACGTGCGGGTCACCGGGCGCCTTGGCCGGCGTCGCATATTGCGGCTTGAGATGGCCTTCCTGGTCAAGCAGCCAGGCGTCCATGATCTGCCGCACCACCGGGCCCGCCACGCGGCCACCGGCCTCGCCGTTTTCGATCATCACCGAGATCACGATTTTCGGATGTTCGGCCGGCGCAAAACCGACGAACAAGGCGTTGTCGCGATGCCGTTCCAGCGTCTTGTTGCGGTCATAGCGCTCACCCTGCTTGATCGCCACCACCTGCGCAGTACCACTCTTGCCGGCGATCCGGTACTGAGCACCGGCCGCTGCTGCACGGGCGATACCGCGAGGGTCATGCATCACCAGCTGCATGCCGTGGTTGACCTGCTCCCAATCACGCGGATCCTTGAGCACTACGTTAGGCATTGGGTTCTCGTCCACCGGCGGCACGCCATTGATAGTCTTGGCCAAGTGCGGACGGTTCCACACACCTTTGTTGGCGATCAACGCGGTGGCCTGGGCCAACTGCAATGGCGTGACCTGCATATAGCCCTGGCCAATGCCGAGGATCACGGTTTCGCCCGGGAACCAGGGCTGGCGACGGGTTGCACGCTTCCAGGCCTGGGAAGGCATCAGGCCAGCTGATTCTTCGAACATGTCGAGAGAGACTTTCTGCCCGAGGCCGAACTCGGCCAGGTAGTCGTGCAGGCGATCAATACCCAGCTTGTGGGCCAAGTCGTAAAAGTAGGTGTCGTTGGAGCGCATGATCGCCGCATCCATGTCCACCCAGCCGTCACCGCTGTGGTTCCAGTTGCGGTATTTGTGGTCAAAATCGGGCAGTTGGTAGTAGCCTGGGTCGAACACCCGGGTTTGCGCGGTCACCACACCACTGTCGAGACCGGCGATGGCCACTTCCGGCTTGATGGTCGAGCCAGGCGCGTAAAGCCCGCGTAGCACGCGGTTAAACAGCGGTCGGTCGATAGAGTCGTGCAGCGCGGCATATTCCTTGAAACTGATGCCGGTGACGAACAGATTCGGGTCAAAGCTCGGCTTACTCACCATGGCCAGCACTTCGCCGGTCTGCGGGTCGAGGGCCACCACCGAACCACGGCGATCGCCCAAGGCCTCTTCCGCGGCTTCCTGGAGCTTGACGTCGAGGCTCAGCACGATGTTTTTGCCGGGGATCGGGTCGGTATGCTTGAGCACGCGCAACACGCGGCCCTGGGCATTGGTCTCGACCTCTTCATAGCCGACATGGCCGTGCAGCTCGGACTCGTAGAAACGCTCGATACCGGTCTTGCCGATGGACTGGGTACCGCGGTATTCCACCGAGTCGAGGGCCTTGGATTCTTTCTCGTTGATTCGGCCAACGTAGCCAATCGAGTGGGCAAAATGCGCGCCCAACGGGTAATGCCGCACAAACTGAGGTTCAACATCGACGCCCGGCAAGCGGAACTCGTTAACGGCCAGCAAGGCAATCTGCTCTTCGGTCAATTCGTAGAACAGCGTTACCGGCACAAAAGGATGGCGGGCTTGTTTCAATGCCTTGTCGAATACCGCTCGGTCTTCCGCGGGTAAGTGCAACAGGCTGACGATAGCGTCCAGCTCGCCCTTGAGGTCGGTGGTGCGCTCGCGAGTGATGGTCAGGTTGTAGCTGGGACGGTTGTCGGCCAGCACCACGCCGTTGCGGTCATAAATCAGCCCGCGCGTCGGCGTGATCGGCAGTACGTGGACCCGGTTGTTCTCGGAAATCGTCGAGTGATAGTCGTACTGCACCACCTGCAGGAAATACATGCGCCCGACCAGGGCGCAGGTAATACCAATCACCAAGAGTGCGCAGGCGAGCAAGCGCTTGTTGACCAGGCGGTTTTCTTTTTCGTGATCCTTGATCGGTATCGGTTCAGGCATTTCTACAGCATCTCGTTGAAGAAGTTCGACGCCGCGTCCTGCGGTTGAAAGATCAATCCTTGTGAAAATGTGCTGCACCATACCAAAAATGCAGAAACACTTTGCATCGATTTCCCCAACGGCATGCTGTTTTGTCAGACACGGACCGATTTGGGCTGCAAAAGGCCTTAATCACGCAAGTGCGATCAATCACATGACCTTCCAGCTTTGTGCAGGGCGCGTGTGAGAATGGCGATCGGGATGATGCCGATTGAGCTGATCAAGGCGTAGAGGTTTTGAAGTTGGCGCTTTTCGAGCGCCCAAAACAAAACCCCTGATTGCGTTAGCAATCAGGGGTTTTGGAATTTAATCTTGACGATGACCTACTCTCACATGGGGAAACCCCACACTACCATCGGCGATGCATCGTTTCACTACTGAGTTCGGGATGGGATCAGGTGGTTCCAATGCTCTATGGTCGTCAAGAAATTCGGGTACTGAGTCGTAGCCAGATGGCTTCGCTTCAGCAAATTGGGTATGTGACAGCTTTCGGTGTTTTGTGAGCGTCGAACTTTCGGTTCATCTCGTCTTCACACACCGCAATCTGATGCTCTTTCGAGTAGTCAAATTGCTTGGGTGTTATATGGTCAAGCCTCACGGGCAATTAGTATTGGTTAGCTCAACGCCTCACAGCGCTTACACACCCAACCTATCAACGTCGTAGTCTTCGACGGCCCTTCAGGGGACTCAAGGTCCCAGTGAGATCTCATCTTGAGGCTAGTTTCCCGCTTAGATGCTTTCAGCGGTTATCTATTCCGAACATAGCTACCCGGCAATGCCACTGGCGTGACAACCGGAACACCAGAGGTTCGTCCACTCCGGTCCTCTCGTACTAGGAGCAGCCCCTCTCAAATCTCAAACGTCCACGGCAGATAGGGACCGAACTGTCTCACGACGTTCTAAACCCAGCTCGCGTACCACTTTAAATGGCGAACAGCCATACCCTTGGGACCGGCTTCAGCCCCAGGATGTGATGAGCCGACATCGAGGTGCCAAACACCGCCGTCGATATGAACTCTTGGGCGGTATCAGCCTGTTATCCCCGGAGTACCTTTTATCCGTTGAGCGATGGCCCTTCCATACAGAACCACCGGATCACTAAGACCTACTTTCGTACCTGCTCGACGTGTCTGTCTCGCAGTCAAGCGCGCTTTTGCCTTTATACTCTACGACCGATTTCCGACCGGTCTGAGCGCACCTTCGTACTCCTCCGTTACTCTTTAGGAGGAGACCGCCCCAGTCAAACTACCCACCATACACTGTCCTCGATCCGGATAACGGACCTGAGTTAGAACCTCAAAGTTGCCAGGGTGGTATTTCAAGGTTGGCTCCACGCAGACTGGCGTCCACGCTTCAAAGCCTCCCACCTATCCTACACAAGCAAATTCAAAGTCCAGTGCAAAGCTATAGTAAAGGTTCACGGGGTCTTTCCGTCTAGCCGCGGATACACTGCATCTTCACAGCGATTTCAATTTCACTGAGTCTCGGGTGGAGACAGCGCCGCCATCGTTACGCCATTCGTGCAGGTCGGAACTTACCCGACAAGGAATTTCGCTACCTTAGGACCGTTATAGTTACGGCCGCCGTTTACCGGGGCTTCGATCAAGAGCTTCGCGTTAGCTAACCCCATCAATTAACCTTCCGGCACCGGGCAGGCGTCACACCCTATACGTCCACTTTCGTGTTTGCAGAGTGCTGTGTTTTTAATAAACAGTCGCAGCGGCCTGGTATCTTCGACCGGCATGAGCTTACGGAGCAAGTCCTTCACCCTCACCGGCGCACCTTCTCCCGAAGTTACGGTGCCATTTTGCCTAGTTCCTTCACCCGAGTTCTCTCAAGCGCCTTGGTATTCTCTACCCAACCACCTGTGTCGGTTTGGGGTACGGTTCCTGGTTACCTGAAGCTTAGAAGCTTTTCTTGGAAGCATGGCATCAACCACTTCGTTAACTAAAAGTTAACTCGTCATCAGCTCTCGGCCTTAGAATCCCGGATTTACCTAAGATTCCAGCCTACCACCTTAAACTTGGACAACCAACGCCAAGCTGGCCTAGCCTTCTCCGTCCCTCCATCGCAATAACCAGAAGTACAGGAATATTAACCTGTTTTCCATCGACTACGCTTTTCAGCCTCGCCTTAGGGACCGACTAACCCTGCGTCGATTAACGTTGCGCAGGAAACCTTGGTCTTTCGGCGTGGGTGTTTTTCACACCCATTGTCGTTACTCATGTCAGCATTCGCACTTCTGATACCTCCAGCAAGCTTCTCAACTCACCTTCACAGGCTTACAGAACGCTCCTCTACCGCATCACTTACGTGATACCCGTAGCTTCGGTGTATGGTTTGAGCCCCGTTACATCTTCCGCGCAGGCCGACTCGACTAGTGAGCTATTACGCTTTCTTTAAAGGGTGGCTGCTTCTAAGCCAACCTCCTAGCTGTCTAAGCCTTCCCACATCGTTTCCCACTTAACCATAACTTTGGGACCTTAGCTGACGGTCTGGGTTGTTTCCCTTTTCACGACGGACGTTAGCACCCGCCGTGTGTCTCCCATGCTCGGCACTTGTAGGTATTCGGAGTTTGCATCGGTTTGGTAAGTCGGGATGACCCCCTAGCCGAAACAGTGCTCTACCCCCTACAGTGATACATGAGGCGCTACCTAAATAGCTTTCGAGGAGAACCAGCTATCTCCGAGCTTGATTAGCCTTTCACTCCGATCCACAGGTCATCCGCTAACTTTTCAACGGTAGTCGGTTCGGTCCTCCAGTTAGTGTTACCCAACCTTCAACCTGCCCATGGATAGATCGCCCGGTTTCGGGTCTATTCCCAGCGACTAGACGCCCTATTAAGACTCGCTTTCGCTACGCCTCCCCTATTCGGTTAAGCTCGCCACTGAAAATAAGTCGCTGACCCATTATACAAAAGGTACGCAGTCACAGAACAAAGTCTGCTCCCACTGCTTGTACGCATACGGTTTCAGGATCTATTTCACTCCCCTCTCCGGGGTTCTTTTCGCCTTTCCCTCACGGTACTAGTTCACTATCGGTCAGTCAGTAGTATTTAGCCTTGGAGGATGGTCCCCCCATATTCAGACAAAGTTTCTCGTGCTCCGTCCTACTCGATTTCATGACTAAGAGATTTTCGCGTACAGGGCTATCACCCACTATGGCCGCACTTTCCAGAGCGTTCCGCTAATCTCAAAGCCACTTAAGGGCTAGTCCCCGTTCGCTCGCCACTACTAAGGGAATCTCGGTTGATTTCTTTTCCTCAGGGTACTTAGATGTTTCAGTTCCCCTGGTTCGCCTCTTACGCCTATGTATTCAGCGTAAGATAACCATCTTATGATGGCTGGGTTCCCCCATTCAGACATCTCCGGATCAAAGTCTGTTTGCCGACTCCCCGAAGCTTTTCGCAGGCTACCACGTCTTTCATCGCCTCTGACTGCCAAGGCATCCACCGTATGCGCTTCTTCACTTGACCATATAACCCCAAGCAATCTGGTTATACTGTGAAGACAACATTCGCCGAAAATTCGAATTTCTCAACTAAGAGAACTCACAAATTTTACCTTAGCCTGATCCGTTACCAGTGAAAGTAACGTTCAGTCTATCTTTCTATCACATACCCAAATTTTTAAAGAACGATCTAATCAAAGACTAGAAATCAACATTCATCATCAACCTGATGGAATGCTCATTTCTAAGCTTTCTTAACGTAGAAGCAGTAGTGGTGGAGCCAAACGGGATCGAACCGTTGACCTCCTGCGTGCAAGGCAGGCGCTCTCCCAGCTGAGCTATGGCCCCGTATTTCTACAGGCGTTTCCCACACAAAATTGGTGGGTCTGGGCAGATTCGAACTGCCGACCTCACCCTTATCAGGGGTGCGCTCTAACCAACTGAGCTACAGACCCAATTTCGGGCTGCTTCTTATCGTCTTCTTCAATGAATCAAGCAATTCGTGTGGGAACTTATGGAGCAGCTGATGTCGTCGATTAAGGAGGTGATCCAGCCGCAGGTTCCCCTACGGCTACCTTGTTACGACTTCACCCCAGTCATGAATCACACCGTGGTAACCGTCCTCCCGAAGGTTAGACTAGCTACTTCTGGTGCAACCCACTCCCATGGTGTGACGGGCGGTGTGTACAAGGCCCGGGAACGTATTCACCGCGACATTCTGATTCGCGATTACTAGCGATTCCGACTTCACGCAGTCGAGTTGCAGACTGCGATCCGGACTACGATCGGTTTTGTGGGATTAGCTCCACCTCGCGGCTTGGCAACCCTCTGTACCGACCATTGTAGCACGTGTGTAGCCCAGGCCGTAAGGGCCATGATGACTTGACGTCATCCCCACCTTCCTCCGGTTTGTCACCGGCAGTCTCCTTAGAGTGCCCACCATGACGTGCTGGTAACTAAGGACAAGGGTTGCGCTCGTTACGGGACTTAACCCAACATCTCACGACACGAGCTGACGACAGCCATGCAGCACCTGTCTCAATGTTCCCGAAGGCACCAATCTATCTCTAGAAAGTTCATTGGATGTCAAGGCCTGGTAAGGTTCTTCGCGTTGCTTCGAATTAAACCACATGCTCCACCGCTTGTGCGGGCCCCCGTCAATTCATTTGAGTTTTAACCTTGCGGCCGTACTCCCCAGGCGGTCAACTTAATGCGTTAGCTGCGCCACTAAAAGCTCAAGGCTTCCAACGGCTAGTTGACATCGTTTACGGCGTGGACTACCAGGGTATCTAATCCTGTTTGCTCCCCACGCTTTCGCACCTCAGTGTCAGTATTAGTCCAGGTGGTCGCCTTCGCCACTGGTGTTCCTTCCTATATCTACGCATTTCACCGCTACACAGGAAATTCCACCACCCTCTACCATACTCTAGTCAGTCAGTTTTGAATGCAGTTCCCAGGTTGAGCCCGGGGATTTCACATCCAACTTAACAAACCACCTACGCGCGCTTTACGCCCAGTAATTCCGATTAACGCTTGCACCCTCTGTATTACCGCGGCTGCTGGCACAGAGTTAGCCGGTGCTTATTCTGTCGGTAACGTCAAAACAGCAAAGTATTAATTTACTGCCCTTCCTCCCAACTTAAAGTGCTTTACAATCCGAAGACCTTCTTCACACACGCGGCATGGCTGGATCAGGCTTTCGCCCATTGTCCAATATTCCCCACTGCTGCCTCCCGTAGGAGTCTGGACCGTGTCTCAGTTCCAGTGTGACTGATCATCCTCTCAGACCAGTTACGGATCGTCGCCTTGGTGAGCCATTACCTCACCAACTAGCTAATCCGACCTAGGCTCATCTGATAGCGCAAGGCCCGAAGGTCCCCTGCTTTCTCCCGTAGGACGTATGCGGTATTAGCGTCCGTTTCCGAACGTTATCCCCCACTACCAGGCAGATTCCTAGGCATTACTCACCCGTCCGCCGCTCTCAAGAGAAGCAAGCTTCTCTCTACCGCTCGACTTGCATGTGTTAGGCCTGCCGCCAGCGTTCAATCTGAGCCATGATCAAACTCTTCAGTTCAAACATCTTTGGGTTTTTAAGAAACCCTAAACTTGGCTCAGCAATCGTTGGTTACATCTTTGATTTCTCGCGGAGTAACTTGTGATGCTGATAATCTTGTTGACTATCAGTCTGACTCCACAAGCACCCACACGAATTGCTTGATTCAGTTGTTAAAGAGCGGTTGGTTAAGATCTTTCGTCTCAACCGAGGCGCGCATTCTACAGCAGCCTCATTTACTGTCAAGTGATTATTTTCAGAAGCTTTCGAAGAATTCTTCAACAACTTCAACCACTTGCGCTTACGATCTCTCGTTAGCGGGAGGCGAATTCTACAGCGTTACACGCTGCTGTCAACACCTCTTTTTCAACTTCCTTTTGGCTTCGATGAACTGAAGCAACTTGCTGCCGAAAACTTCGTAACTCATTGTTTACCAAGGAGTTTTCCGTTTCGACTGCGCCGGAAGTGGGGCGAATTATAGACAGATATAAAACGCCGTCAACACTTAATTTAGATTCTCTATCAAAAACCCCAAAAAGCCCTATCCCTTTCTATATAAAGAGGACAGCAACCAAAGCTGAGCAATATATTGCTCAAAAGCCGCCAGTTAAGCATCATAGCCGCTCTGCTTCTTTACCACGACTTCGGACACCCGCCCCAATGACCACTCCACCTCGCAGCCTGGCCTCGGCATTGTTCCCGGTCGGCCTGCTGTTGATCGCCATGGCCTCCATCCAGTCGGGTGCCTCGCTGGCCAAGAGCATGTTCCCCATAGTCGGCGCACAGGGCACTACTACTCTGCGGCTGATTTTCGCCAGTGTGATCATGCTGCTGCTCTTACGTCCATGGCGCGCCAAGCTCACGGCCAAGTCCCTGCGCACTGTCATCGTCTACGGCATGGCATTGGGCGGCATGAACTTCCTCTTCTATATGTCCTTGCGTACAGTCCCCCTGGGCATCGCAGTAGCGCTGGAATTCACCGGCCCGCTTGCCGTGGCTATCTATGCCTCGCGCAGGGCGGTGGACTTTGTATGGATCGGTCTCGCGGTCGCGGGCCTGCTGTTGTTGATCCCCACCGGAGAAACCAGCACCGGCATCGACTTGATCGGCGCCGCTTATGCACTGGGCGCTGGCGTTTGCTGGGCACTCTATATCCTGTTTGGGCAAAAAGCCGGCAACGACAACGGCGTGCAAACCGCCGCCCTCGGCGTGATGATCGCCGCTTTGTTCGTGGCGCCGATCGGCATCGTCCATGCCGGCGCCGCACTGCTGACGCCCTCGCTGATTCCCGTTGCTATCGGTGTAGCCATCCTGTCCACCGCTTTGCCCTATACCCTGGAAATGGTCGCGCTTACTCGCCTGCCCGCTCGCACCTTCGGCACCTTGATGAGCATTGAGCCCGCATTCGGCGCGCTCTCCGGTCTGTTCTTCCTGCAGGAGCACTTGTCCCTCGCGCAATGGCTGGCAATCACCTGCATTATCTTCGCCTCCGTCGGTGCCACACTGACGATGCGCAACGAATCCAAACCGTTGGTGCCAGCCGATTGATTCTCATCGCAGGCAGCTCTGGCATTTGCCGCTCATTTAGGCCATGTTTAAGCCGTAAACGAATGTCTTTCATGGAGAATTTCGACAGGGACAGCTGAACGCTACAATCGAGAGCGAGTTAAGCCTGCATCGAGCCTTTTTGCGACGCGGCTATAAGGATAGTAATGAAACGAATTTTGATACTGTTACTGGTCGTGGGCATTGCTGGCTGTGCTGCGACCACCAAGACAGAAGTGAAACGGGGCAAAAAAGGCATGCACATCAACTGTTCCGGCCTGTCCTCCTCCTGGGACCAGTGCTACACCAGTGCAGCCAACTCCTGCGGCGCCAAGGGCTACCGGGTTATCGCCAAGTCCGGTGACAATTCCGAAGAGCCAGGCGACTATCCTTTCGGTATCAACCCTGCCGGCTACACCAGCCGCAGTATGATCGTCATCTGTAAATGACCGCCCGAGCAGTCCTCTTCCGGCTGCTCCTTTCTCTTTACACGCCCTTCGCTCTGCTGCGGCTACACTCCTGCCCGACACTCGAGCAACGGAGTTCCCATGACACCCAACAAAAAAATCGTATTGGTGGTTGGTGCCGGTGATGCAACCGGTGGCGCCATTGCCCGACGCTTTGCCCGTGAAGGCTATGTAGCCTGCGTCACCCGTCGCAGTGCCGATAAACTACAGCCCTTGGTCGAGAGCATTCAGGCGGCGGGCGGAGAAGCCCACGGTTTTGCCTGTGATGCGCGCAAAGAAGATGAGGTGATCGCGCTGGTTGAGCAGATAGAAACCGAGCTTGGCCCCATCGAAGCTTTCGTCTTCAATATCGGCGCTAACGTGCCGTGCAGCATCCTCGAAGAAACCGCGCGCAAATATTTCAAAATCTGGGAGATGGCCTGCTTCTCCGGGTTCCTGAATGCCCGCGAAGTCGCTAAACGCATGGTCACCCGCGAACGCGGCACTATTGTGTTCACCGGCGCCACTGCCGGGCTGCGTGGCGGTGCAGGGTTTGCCGCATTCGCCGGCGCCAAACACGGTATCCGTGCGCTCGCGCAAAGCATGGCGCGGGAATTGGGGCCCAGGAACATCCATGTGGCCCACGTGGTGGTCGACGGCGCTATCGACACAGATTTTATTCGCGACAATTTCCCGCAAAAATACGCGCAGAAAGATCAGGACGGCATCCTCAACCCCGAACACATCGCCGACAACTATTGGTACCTGCATAGCCAACCACGCGACGCCTGGACCTTCGAACTGGACCTGCGCCCCTGGAGTGAACCCTGGTAGGCACGCCGCCCCCGGTCAAGAACAACAATAAGCAGCGAGAATCGACGATGAGTAAAACCCTGGAATTTTTTTTCGACCTCGGCAGCCCGGCCACTTACCTGGCCTATACGCAATTGCCTGCGCTTTGCGCCGAGACCGGTGCGCAACTGGTGTATCAACCCATGCTGCTGGGTGGCGTGTTCAAAGCCACCGGCAACGCCTCCCCCATCAGCGTGCAGGCCAAAGGTCGTTACATGTTTGATGACTTGGCGCGATACGCCAAACGCTACAACGTGGCGCTCAAGTTCAACCCGCACTTCCCGATCAATACCCTGGTGCTGATGCGTGCCGTCATGGGTATCCAGATGCGCCAGCCCGAGCGCTTCCAGGCCTTCATCGACTGCCTGTTTCGCGCCATTTGGGTCGAAGGTCGACATCTGGGCGACCCCGCCGTCGTGGCCGCCGTGCTGAGTGAGGCCGGTTTCGACCCAGAGGAAGTCCTGAACCTGGCCAACGATGAAAAGGTAAAAGCCGCCCTCAAGGACAAAACCGAACAGGCTGTTCAGCGCGGGGTATTCGGTGCACCCAGTATGTTTGTAGGCAATGACCTGTTCTTCGGTCAGGACCGTCTGGAATTTGTGCGCGAAGCGCTCCGCTAAAACTCGATCGCCAGGCGCCCCTGAGCGCCGCTTGCGAGCAAATCGCAAGCGGCGTTTACCGTATGCCGGTCGAAGCGGTGCGGATCCATGTCACGTTGCGTATCGGCGAATTAGGTGGTGTCGGCCCCCAATCGACGCCAGCCGGCCAGGGGCAAGGCCCCTGAACGGCAACCGATCAGATAGCGGCGGTACGCACCTGCAGCCATTCCAAGGCTGCACCACTGAGCAGCGGGCTCAGGCGTTCACGCACCTCGGCGTGGTAAGCGTTGAACCATTCGCGCTCATCCGCCGTCAGCAACGACGGCTGCAGGCAACGGGTGTCGATCGGGCACAGGGTCAGGGTTTCAAACCTGAGGAAATCACCGAACTCGGTCTTGCCTGCTTCGCGGTTCAACACCAGGTTCTCGATGCGCACGCCCCAACGACCCGGGCGATAGGTACCTGGTTCAATCGAAGTAATCATCCCCGGCTGCATTGCGGTTTGCGGTGCGGTGGCGGCCTGGTAGGCGATCACCTGCGGACCTTCGTGCACATTCAGGAAATAGCCTACGCCATGACCTGTACCGTGGCCGTAGTCCACGCCTTCGGCCCAGATCGGCGCACGGGCGATGGCATCCAGCAATGGCGAGAGAATGCCCTTGGGGAAATGCGCACGCGACAAAGCAATCACGCCCTTGAGCACGCGCGTGCAGTCGCGTTTCTGCTCGTCGCTTGGCGTGCCGATGGGCACCATGCGCGTAATATCCGTGGTGCCGCCCAGGTACTGGCCGCCGGAGTCGATCAGCAACAGGCCATCGCCTTCGATCAACGCATGCTCTTCTTCGGTGGCGTGGTAATGCGGCATCGCACCGTTGGCGTTGAACGCTGCGATGGTGTTGAAACTCAGCGACACATAATCGGGGCGACGGGTACGCGCGGCGGTCAAGTGCTCGTCGATGGTCAGCTCGGTGATGCGCTCACGGCCCAACGCACTGTCCAGCCAGGCGAAGAATTCACACAGCGCCGCGCCGTCTTGCTCCATGGCTTGGCGGATATGTTCGGCGTCCGCCAGGCTTTTGCGCGACTTGGCCAGCGTGGTCGGGTTCAAGCCCTCGACCAGCTTCACGCCGGCATCGAGGTTTTCCAGCAAACCGGTGGTGACGCGTGCCGGATCAACTTGCAGGCTGACACCCGCCGGAACTGCACGCAGCGCATCCGTCACTTCGCTGTAGTCGCGCAAGGTCACGCCGTCCCGCTCCAGTACCGCGCGCAGCTCGGCATCGACCTTGCTCAGCGCCACAAACAGCGTGGCCTGCTGTTGATTGATCAAGGCAAAGGACACAAACACCGGGTTGAACGACACATCACCGCCGCGCAGGTTGAACAGCCAGGCGATGTCATCCAGGGTCGCGATGAAGTGCCAATCGGCGCCCTTCTCTTTCAAGCTGGCACGCAGGGCGGCGAGTTTGTCGCCACGGCTGACCGTCGCCTGCGGCGGCAGGTGTGGGTAGATCGGCTGGTTCGGCAAGGCCGGGCGGTCTTGCCAGACTTCATTCAACAGGTCGATATCGGTACGCAGGCGAGCGCCGCGCTCGGCCAGCTTGTCGCCCAAGGTACGTGCCGAGGCCACGGCCATCACCGCGCCGTCCACTGCGACCACGCCGCCTTCCGGGGTTTGCTCGGCCAGCCATTCCAGCGGGCCGGGTTGGCCCGGTTGCAGCTTCACCAATTCGATGCCGCTGCCCTTGAGCTCCTTGGTCGCCTGTTCCCAGTAACGGCTGTCGGCCCACACGCCGGCAAAATCCGCGGTGACAATCAACGTGCCTACCGAGCCATAAAACCCCGACAGCCATTGCCGCCCCTGCCAGTAACCCGGCAAGTACTCGGACAGATGCGGGTCGGCCGACGGCACCAGCAGGGCATGGATGCCCTCGCGGCGCATCAGTTCGCGGGTATGCGCCAGGCGCTGGGGAACCGTTCCATGGGTCAAAGGCTGCGTGCTCATCATGTCTCCTGCTAACCACTCATAATTGTTATGTGTTGTGACTGAAAAATCAGACCGCCCAGAACGCCGGCGCATTGACCAGTGCGGCCTTGATCAACTGCACGGCCGCGTCGATATCCTGCTCGGTGGTAAACCGGCCCAGGCTCAAGCGAATAGTTCGACCGGCGCTGCGTGCGTCATGGCCCAAAGCCAGAAGCACGTGTGACGGCGCATTACTCGCCGAATTGCACGCCGAGGTGGCCGAAAACGCGATACCTGCGCTCAGGGCCTGGGAATTAAATTCACCCTCGGTGAACGTGAGGCTCAGTGTATGGGGAATGCGCTGGGTGGCGCTGCCATTGAGGCGCACGCCGGCAATCGTGTCCAACTGATTGAGCAGGCGCTGACGCAACGCGACGATAGCGGCTTTTTCTTCAGCAAAGGACTGCGCCGCCAAGGCGAAGGCAGTTCCCATACCGGCAATCTGGTGAGTCGCCAGGGTACCGGAGCGCAATCCGCCTTCGTGGCCGCCACCGTGAATCTGCGCCAGTACCTTCTGCTGCGCGCGCGGGCCAACATACAGCGCGCCAATGCCCTTGGGGCCGTACAGCTTGTGCGCAGAAAACGACATCAGGTCCACCGGCCATTCAGCCAGGTCGATCGCGACCTTGCCCGCGCCTTGCGCCGCATCCACATGCAGCAGCGCGCCGTGCTCACGTACGCGCGCACCAATGGCGGGGATGTCATTGAGGGTGCCCAACTCGTTGTTTACCAGCATCAGCGACACCAGGAAGGTGTCTTCGCGCAAGGCTTCACTGACTGCCTCGGCGCTGATCAAGCCTTCAGCGTCCGGCACCAGGTAGGTCACGGCCACGCCGGCGTCCTGCAACTGCCGCGCGGTATCCAATGTGGCCTTGTGTTCGATCTGGCTGGTGATGATATGTCCACCTGCCACACCTCGCGCCTGGGCCACGCCTTTGATGGCCAGGTTGTTGGATTCGGTGGCACCGGAGGTCCAGACGATTTGCTCAGGCTGGGCACCGACCAGCTCGGCCACTTGGCGCCGTGCCTGCTCGACCGTGTGCCGGGCCGCCTGGCCGAACGCATGGGAGCTGGACGCGGGGTTGCCGAAGTTGGCATTGAAGCCCAGACACTCGACCATCACTTGAATGACCCGCTCATCCACCGGCGTGGTGGCGGCGTAGTCGAAATACAACGGACGTTTATTCATGACGTTAAGACTCGCAGAGCGTATTCCCCAGGACAGCGCCTCGGGGGGGCATCGACCGGGACAGAGGTCGTCAGGTTTAACCCGTCGGATGCCATAAAAGAAGGACCACTTTATGTAAATGTGCGTAGGAACGCTCCTGAAATTCAGCTTAACAGGCTGAAGTATCCCAATGGCAAACAAAAAGCCCGAGGTTCCTTAAGGGAATCCTCGGGCTTTTTGCCACTTGGCGCCGGCTCAACTGGGGCGACCGTGCATCACCACACTGCGTTCGGCGTTCATTTCGCCCTGGTGGTCGAAGCCGAACGGCTTCTGTGGCTGCCCGGTCAACGCGGCCCGCTGCTGTTGATATTCATCAAACGACAGGCCGCGACGGCTCAAGGCTTCAAGGGCCAATTGCCTGGTTTCTTCGGCGGTGTAAGGACGCGACTCAGGCGAAGGATGGGTCGCACATCCGGCAAGGACAGCGCTGACAACTATTAAGGAAACAGCCAGAAAGTGGTTCATGGTGAAGGCCCTGCGAAGGAGGTTTGTAGTCAATGAACACAGGCTACTCCCGCCCTCGCACAGTGAAAAATCATCCGCCGTGATAGTCGCTATCAACCGTTCCGGCATGCTTGATAGCGGCCCACTTATATTCATTTAAGATCTATAAATATGGAAATACGTTCGTTTACGGCATAACCATAACCTTCTATAAATGGCCCTGCGCGCAACCGACACTGTTCGCCACGCAACTGTTGCCCAGGCAACAGTCATTCAACAAAACCGCAACCAGGCAACAGCTCCTTTTTCAACAGTTCGTCTG
Organism: Pseudomonas sp. OE 28.3; assembly: GCF_014268205.2. Taxonomy (NCBI): domain Bacteria; kingdom Pseudomonadati; phylum Pseudomonadota; class Gammaproteobacteria; order Pseudomonadales; family Pseudomonadaceae; genus Pseudomonas; species Pseudomonas sp. OE 28.3. The sequence goes on along the minus strand of NZ_CP077082.1, from coordinate 2,342,370 downwards.
CAGCCCTCGCCAATCAAGGCTTGCAGCCATTGGTACAGCTCTTGCTCAACACGCTCCACTTCACCTGCTACCCACCCCTGTTGAAAAAGGAACTGTTCTATGTCCCGTCCCCTGAATGTCGTTGCCCTCTCTGGCGGAACCTGGCGCCCATCGCGCACCTTGGTATTGACCCAGGCCGTGCTGGCCGAACTGGCCACGTTGCTGCCGATCCAGACCACCCTGATCGAGTTGGGTGACATTGCCCGACCCTTGGGCGGCGCACTCTCACGCGATGAACTGCCGACCGAGGTCGAAACGCAACTGTTGGCCATCGAACAGGCCGACCTGCTGATCGTCGCCGCGCCGGTGTATCGCGGCTCCTATCCTGGCCTGCTCAAGCACCTGTTTGACCTGGTAGGCCTCAACGCCTTGATCAACACTCCGGTGTTGCTCGCGGCCACCGGCGGCAGCGAGCGCCATGCACTGGTCCTCGATCACCAGTTACGTCCGCTGTTCAGCTTCTTCCAGGCCTTGACCCTGCCGATCGGTGTGTACGCCACCGAAGCTGACTTCACCGACTACCAAATAACCAGCGAGTTATTAAAAGCCCGCATTCAACTGGCCGCAGAACGCGCAGCGCCGCTGTTTGCCGCGCACTCCCCTTCGCTGCTGAAAATCGCTTAAGGATTTGTCATGGATGTTTTCTGGTTTCTGCCCACACATGGCGACGGCCATTTCCTCGGCTCCACCCAAGGTGCGCGCCCGGTCACCCTCAATTATCTGAAGCAGGTGGCGCAAGCGGCTGACAGCCTCGGTTACTTCGGCGTGCTGATTCCTACCGGGCGCTCGTGTGAAGATTCCTGGGTAATCGCCTCGGCGCTGGTACCGCTGACGGAACGCCTGCGTTATCTGGTGGCGATTCGCCCGGGGATCATCTCGCCCACGGTATCGGCGCGCATGGCCGCGACCCTGGACCGCTTGTCCAACGGCCGATTGCTGATCAACGTGGTCACCGGTGGCGACCCCGACGAAAACCGTGGCGACGGCAGCTTCCTCGACCACAGTGAACGCTACGAAGTCTCCGACGAATTCCTGCAGATCTGGCGCCGTGTGTTGCAGGGCGAGTCGGTGGATTTTGAAGGCAAGCACCTGCGTGTGCAGAACGCCAAAGCGCTTTACCCGCCGGTGCAGAAGCCGTATCCGCCGCTGTACTTCGGCGGTTCGTCGGATGCTGCCCACGACCTGGCCGCCGAGCAGGTCGACGTGTACCTGACCTGGGGCGAGCCGCCCGCCGCCGTTGCGCAAAAACTTGCCGACGTGCGTGAACGCGCAGCGCGCCATGGGCGCACCGTCAAGTTCGGCATTCGCCTGCATGTAATCGTGCGCGAAACCGAAGAAGACGCCTGGAAAGCCGCCGCCAAACTGATCGAACACATCAGCGATGAAACCATCGCCGCGGCGCAAAAATCTTTCTCGCGCTTTGATTCCGAAGGCCAGCGGCGCATGGCGGCGCTGCATGACGGGCGCCGCGACAACCTGGAAATCGCCCCCAACCTGTGGGCCGGTGTCGGCCTGGTACGCGGCGGTGCCGGCACCGCGTTGGTGGGCAACCCGCAGCAGGTGGCCGAACGCATCCAGGAATACGCCGACCTTGGCATCGAGAGCTTCATCTTCTCCGGCTACCCGCACCTGGAAGAAGCCTATCGCTTTGCCGAGCTGGTGTTCCCGCTGTTGCCGGAACCTTACGCCAGCCTCGCCGGGCGCGGCATCACCAACCTCACGGGGCCGTTTGGCGAAATGATTGCCAATGATGTGTTGCCGAACACCAAAGCCTGAGCGCGCTGAAATCCCCCCCTATGTGGACACTGCTCTCCTGTGGGAGCCGGGCTTGCCCGCGATGCAAGCGACGCGGTGCTTCAGTTGCACCACAGCGATGCTATCGCAGGCAAGCCAGCTCCCACATTTGAACGTGATTGCCAGACAGACATTGAGGAACCCCGCGTGACAGCCAACCCCCACAGCGTGCTGCCTTCACCCTTGCAGACCGCCAAGCTGCTGGCCGCCGAATTTGCCCTCACCGCCGTTGAACGCGATGAGCGCGGCGGCACGCCCAAGGCCGAACGGGACGCGCTGCGCCAAAGCGGCCTGCTGGCCCTGAGCATCCCCACGCAATACGGCGGCCTCGGCGCGCGCTGGAGTGAAACCCTGGGCATCGTGCGCGAGTTCGCCAAGGTCGACAGCTCCATCGCCCATGTCTTCGGCTTTCACCACCTGATGCTCGCCACCGTGCGCCTGTTTGCGCGCCCGGACCAATGGCAGCCGTGGTTCGAACAAACTGCGCGTAAAAACTGGTTCTGGGGCAACGCCCTCAACCCGCTGGACACGCGCACGGTGGTCAAGGATTTCGGCGGCTGGCGAGAGTTTTCCGGCAAGAAGAGCTTCTGCTCCGGCGCCAGCGATTCGGAAATGCTCATCGCCTCGGCCGTGGACGAAAGCGCCGGCGGCAAACTGCTGATCGCCGCGATTCCCAGCGGGCGCAGCGGCATTACGTTGCACAGCGACTGGAACAACATCGGCCAGCGCCAAACCGACAGCGGCAGCGCCAGCTTTGAACGGGTGCGCGTCGAAGAGTCCGAGTTGCTGCTCGATCCCGGCCCGTTGAGCACGCCCTTCGCCTGCCTGCGCCCGCTGATCGCGCAGTTGACGTTCACGTATATGTTTCTCGGGATTGCCGAAGGCGCCTTTGAAGAAGCGCGCAACTACACCCGCACCGAAACCCGTGCGTGGCACAAATCCTCGGCGGGCGATGTGCGCCAGGACCCTTACGTGCTGCACCACTACGGCGAATTCTGGGTGGCCCTGGAAGGCGTGCGCCTGCTGGTCGAACGCGCAGGCGAATTGCTCGACCAGGCCTGGGCCAAAGGTGCCAGCTTAAGCGAACAGCAACGTGGCGAACTGGCCATCGCCATCGCCACCGCCAAAGTCGCCGCCACCCGCCAAGGCCTGGACCTGTGCAGCCGCCTGTTTGAAGTCACCGGCGCGCGCTCGACCCATGCCTCACTGCGCCTGGATCGCCACTGGCGCAACTTGCGCACGCAAACCCTGCACGACCCGGTGGATTACAAACTCCACGAACTGGGGGACTGGGCGTTGAACCAGTCCCTGCCGATCCCGACGTTCTACTCCTGAGAGAGGTGCCCATGCAGCTGTTAACCTTACCGCCCTCGCCCGCCCTCGCGACCTCGATTCGCGCTACGGCCCAGGTCTTCGAAGACCCCAAATCCCAGGCGCTGCTCGACCATATCCAGCAAGTGGCGCCCAGCGAAGCGAGTGTGCTGATCATCGGCGAGACCGGCACCGGCAAAGAGCTGGTGGCACGCCATATTCATAACCTCAGTGCGCGGCGCAACCGACCCTTTGTGGCGGTGAACTGCGGTGCGTTTTCCGAATCCCTGGTGGAAGCCGAGTTGTTCGGGCATGAAAAAGGTGCGTTTACCGGCGCCCTCAGCGCCAAGGCCGGCTGGTTCGAAGAGGCCGACGGCGGCACCTTGTTCCTCGATGAGATCGGCGATTTGCCGATGGCGATCCAGGTCAAATTATTGCGCGTACTACAAGAACGCGAAGTCGTGCGCCTGGGTTCGCGCAAGAGCATTGCGATTGATGTACGCGTACTGGCGGCCACCAACGTGCAGCTGGAAAAAGCCATCAACGCGGGGCACTTTCGCGAAGACCTCTACTACCGCCTGGATGTGGTCAGCCTCGAACTCAGCCCATTGCGCGAGCGCCCCGGCGATATCCTGCCGCTGACCCGGCATTTTATCGAAGCCTATAGCCAGCGCCTGGGCTACGGCCCGATCACCATCAGCCGCGAGGCCGAGCACAAGCTCAAAAGCTACAGCTGGCCGGGCAATATCCGCGAGCTGGAAAACGTGATTCACCACACCTTGCTGATCTGCCGTAATGGCGTGATCGAGCGTGATGATCTGCGCCTGTCGAACATGCGCATCGAGCGCCAGGACGACAGCCAGCATGGCACCGACAACAGCGCCGACGCCTTGCTGGCCCGCGCCTTTCAAAAGCTCTTCGAAGAACAGGCCGGCGCCCTGCATGAAAAGGTCGAAGACGCGCTATTGCGCGCCGCTTACCGTTTCAGCCATTACAACCAGGTGCACACCGCGAACCTGCTGGGTTTGAGCCGCAACGTCACGCGCACGCGCCTGATCAAGATCGGCGAGTTGGCGGTAAACAAACGCCGCCCCGGCGAAAACGTGCAGGGCGAGCGCATGCTGCATTTATCCATTTAGGCGGCAGTGCAACGCGTTGTCATGGCTGCGCTCGAAGCTGCGCAGCACCTGGAACGAACCGAAGGTCACCGCCGTGGCCTGGTGGGCGCGAATCAGCATCCAGAAGTCTTCCTCGCCGTGCTCAAAACACTTGAACGCCGCCTCGCCGTCCTCACGCGAGCGCCATTGCAGGTAATTGAGCACCCGCCGCCCGTCGTCGCTGACTTGCACACTGGCATTGATAAAACCGCCATGGCCCTGGGCCAGACGCTCGCTCTGGGTGGACAAGGCCGCTACCAGGGCAAATTGCTGCCGGGGCTCGATCTGAAACTCGATCAACTGAGTGAAGCTGCGATTTTTCTCTGATACCTGCATGAACACTCCCCTCTCTCTGTAGGCAGAATCTTGCGATTCGATGCCACGCAGGGTAAAACCTCTAGTTAAGTCAAGGTCAAGCGCTTATCTGGAGTTTTTTATGCTTACCAAGGAACTCACCGTTGGCCAACTCGCCGCTCGCAGTGGCGTGGCGGTTACGGCGCTGCACTTTTATGAGTCCAAGGGGTTGATCAAGAGCAACCGCAACGCCGGTAACCAACGGCGCTACCCACGGGATGTGTTGCGGCGCGTGGTGGTGATCAAAATCGCACAACGTTTGGGGATTCCATTGGCGACCATTGGCGAGGCGTTGCAGACCTTGCCGGACGGGCGCACGCCCACTACACAGGACTGGGAACGCTTGTCGGCGCTGTGGCGCGAGGATCTGGATGAACGCATTAACAAGCTGATGCTGCTGCGCGACAAACTCAGTGGTTGTATTGGTTGCGGGTGTTTATCGCTGGAGGCGTGTCCCCTGCGTAATCAGGATGACAAGCTGGGGGAATGTGGGCCCGGCGCGCAATTACTTGAGCCCAGCCCCGAAACCTGACCTGAAAACCCAATCAATGTGTGTGGCTTGCCTGCGATGCAGACAACCCGGCCTGTCAGTTAAACCGAGTTGCCAACACCTCGTCGGTTACCTGCAAGCCACGGCGGGCGTGGCCTATAGTGAAAAGGCCGGACCTTCACAACCCCACCTGAGGAGAACGATATGAGCGTTAAGCCAATCCCTGAGGGTTATCACAGCGTCACGCCGTATATGGGCATCGATAACGCCGCCGAGGCTATCGAGTTCTACCAGAAAGCCTTTGGCGCTACCCAGGTCATGCGCCTGGACATGCCCGATGGCAAGGTCGGCCACGCCGAGCTGCGCATCGGTGACTCGGCGATCATGCTCGGCTCGCCTTGCCCCGAAATGGCCTTGCGCAACCCTGACGAACACACCAGCGTCGGTTTGCACCTGTATGTGAGCGACGTGGATGCGCAGTACCAACAGGCCATTGATGCAGGCGCCCTTTCGGTGTCTGAGCCAAAAGATCAGTTTTACGGCGACCGCTCGGCTAGTGTGAAAGACCCCTTTGGTCATCTGTGGTTTTTGGCTACGCGCAAGGAGGACCTGACTGAAGCGCAGATTCGCGAACGAGCCACGGAAATGTTCAAGCAAGGCTGAAGTCTCAATAACCCTGCACATCCAATGTGGGAGCTGGCTTGCCTGCGATAGCATCAACCGGTTGTACCTGATGTACCGAGGTGTCTGCATCGCAGGCAAGCCAGCTCCCACAGAAAAGCAGATCTTCGGTGTATGCGGATCCGCTTTAGCTTTTGACCTAACCACTCAGGTCGGCTACTAGGCCGCCGTGCTCTGCTTTTGATCTGAGGCGCCCCGTTAACCACGATGGCCGAACGCAGGCTTGAATCCGTGACCCGCCGTAAGGGCGGAACCCTAAGTAGCCGTTACCGCAGCAACGGATATGTACCCCGCTCCTACACACTTCATGAACAACCCCTCCACGCTTTCCCCCTTGCCCCGAATCCCACGTGATTCCACGATGCAAGCACTTACAAAGAGGAGTCATTCCATGTTCGCCGGATTCCAAAAAGACCAGTGCCACGTCAACGGCGTGGACATCAGTTACCGCAAAGGCGGTACAGGTCCCGGTCTGCTCCTGCTGCACGGGCACCCGCAAACCCACGTCATCTGGCACAAAGTCGCCGAACAGTTAGCCGAACAATTCACCGTGGTCGCCGCCGACCTGCGCGGCTATGGCGACAGCAGCAAACCACCCGTCAACGACCACCACACCAACTATTCCAAACGCGAAATGGCCCGCGACGGCGTCAAGCTGATGCAAGCCCTGGGCTTTGACACCTTCTCGGTACTGGCCCACGACCGTGGCGCTCGTGTGGCCCACCGCCTGGCCCTGGACCACCCCGCCGCCGTGCAGCGCATGGTGCTGCTGGATATCGCGCCCACCTTATCGATGTACGCCCAGACCGACGAAGCCTTCGCCCGCGCCTACTGGCACTGGTTCTTCCTGATCCGCCCGGCGCCGTTGCCCGAAGCGCTGATCGAGAGCAACCCCGAGCTGTACCTGCGCAGCGTCATGGGCAGCCGCAGCGCCGGGCTCAAGCCATTCACCGATGAAGCCTTCGCCGAATACCTGCGCTGCCTGCAACTGCCCGGCACCGCTCGCGGTATCTGCGAGGACTATCGCGCTGCCGCCGGTATAGACCTTGAGCACGACCAGGCCGACATCGACGCCGGCAACCATCTGAACCTGCCGTTGCTGGTGATGTGGGGCGCCGAAGGTACCGTCGGCCGCTGCTTCGAGCCACTCAAGGAATGGCAGAAAGTCGCCACCGACGTGCGTGGCAAGGCGCTGCCGGCCGGGCACTACATTGCCGAAGAAGCCCCTGAGTTGTTGCTGGGCGAAGTCCTGGCCTTCCTTCGCTGAGTGCACTGACACCGTGATCTGAAACACCCGCCTCGCAGGCTGCCAATGACCTGCGACGGGTTCGCTTTGCCCAAAAAACATCCCGAGATAATAACAATGACAATCCGAAAACTGCTGGGAACCCTGTATATCCAGGTGCTCATCGCCATCGCGCTGGGTGTGTTGATCGGCCATGTCTGGCCGCCAATCGGTATCGACCTCAAGCCGCTGGGCGACGGGTTTATCAAGCTGATCAAGATGATCATCGGCCCGATCATCTTCTGCACCGTGGTCTCCGGCATCACCAGCATGCACGATGTGAAACAGGTGGGCCGAGTCGGCGGCAAGGCGCTGCTGTACTTCGAGATCGTTTCCACCATCGCGCTGCTGATCGGCCTCATCGCCGCGCACCTGCTGCAACCGGGCGTGGGTTTCAACATAGATGTGAAGACTCTCGACAGCTCGGCCATCGCCGGTTTTGTCGGCCAGGCCGAACATGGCGAAGGCATCACCGGGTTCCTGCTGCACGTGATACCCACCACGTTTTTTGATGCGTTCTCCAAGGGCGAAATCCTGCCGGTCCTGTTTGTCTCGGTACTGTTCGGTGTCGGCCTGGTGATGGTCGGGGAAAAAGGCCGGCCATTGGTGGGCGTGATCAACCAGGCCAGCGAAGTGTTCTTTCGCATCGTCGGCATCATCAGCCGCGTGGCGCCCATCGGCGCGTTTGGGGCGATTGCCTTCACCATCGGCAAATACGGCGTGGGCTCGTTGCTGCCGTTGCTGAAGCTGGTGGGTACGTTCTACCTCACCGCGTTTTTCTTTGTGGCCGTGGTGCTGGGCAGCATCGCGCGCTACGCCGGCTTCAGCATTTTCAAGTTGATGAGCTATATCAAGTCGGAGCTGTTGATTGTGCTCGGCACCAGCTCGTCGGAGTCGGCGCTGCCGCAACTGATCCAGAAACTCGAAAGCCTGGGTGCGTCCAAAGGCGTGGTGGGCATCGTGGTGCCGACCGGCTACACCTTCAACCTCGACGGCACCAACATCTACATGACCCTGGCGGTGTTGTTCCTGGCGCAAGCCACCAATATCCACCTGCCGCTGGAGCAACAATTGACCTTGCTGGCGGTGGCCATGCTGACCTCCAAGGGCGCCGGTGCGGTGGTGGGTGCAGGTTTTGTGGCACTGGCCGCAAGCCTGGCCGTGGTGCCGACCGTGCCGGTGGCAGCGATGGTGCTGATTCTGGGTGTCGACCGCTTCATGGCTGAATGCCGCTCGCTGACCAATATCATCGGCAATGCCGTGGCGGCATTGGTGGTAGCCGCCTGGGAGGGTGAACTGGACCGCGAAAAAATGGCCCCTATCGCCCTCAAGCATGGCCGCCATGCGCGGGCTGCCGCGCAGGCGAAGGTCGCCGCCGAGTAAGCTTTAAAGACAATCACCTTGCTCCCGCTGGGCTGCGCAGCAGCCCCAGAATCCTGGGCACACCCACCAGGTCCAGCGGCAGCAAGCTCCCTCACCACACCGGTGCTATTCTGGCAGCTCATGCCGCCACATCTGTCGCTGATGACTCATAAGAAAGATACCGTGCCCCTACCCGAAGACCTGCGGGTGTTCCTCACCGTGATCCGCAAGGCCGGCTTCGCAGCCGCCGCCGATGAACTGGGGCTGTCGCCTGCGTATGTGAGCAAGCGCATTCAGATCCTCGAAACCACCCTGGCCACGCGCCTGCTGCACCGCACCAGCCGCCGCATCGCCCTGACCGAAGACGGCGAGCGAGTACAACGCTGGGCTGTGCGTATCCTCGAAGATTTCCAGCAACTGTCCGATGAACTCAGCGATGCCCACGACAGCCCGCGCGGGCATCTGCACCTGTGCAGCAGCTTCGGTTTCGGCCGCAATCATGTGGCGCCGGCCCTGTCGTTGCTGGCCGAGCAGTACCCGGACCTGGAAATCCGCCTGGACCTGTTCGACCGCGTGGTGGATATCGTCAGTGAAGGGTTTGACCTGGAGATTCGCGTCGGCGATGACATCCCCGGCCAGCACATCGGCAGGCGGCTGGTGAGCAATCGCCGCGTGCTGTGCGCGGCACCGGAATACCTGCAACGCAAAGGCACGCCGCAACAGTTGAGCGACCTGGAGCAGCACGACTGCCTGGTGCTCAAGGAGCGCGACAATGCGTTCGGCATCTGGAACCTGGAGCGTGACGGCGCGCCCGAAAGCGTGCGTGTACGCGGGCCGCTGTCATCGAACAACGGCGAGATCGTGTTGCAGTGGGCGTTGGACGGGCGCGGCGTGTTACTGCGCTCGATGTGGGACGTAAAACCGCTGCTGGAACAGGGCAAGCTGGTGCAGGTGCTGCACACCTACACACAGAGTGCCAACGTGTGGGCGGTGTACCCGACACGTTTGGCCTACTCCGGTAAATTGCGCGCCTGCGTGGAGTTTTTGCAGGAGCACTTCAAGGGGTTGTCGATCTAACGCCCCGCGTGGCGCTGACACCCAGCCATACCGTCATGATCACCAGGGCCGTCAATGGCAACCCGTGGAACAGCACGATCACCTGGGCTGGCGTCCACGTCAGGTAGAACGGCCCCACCACCAGCATGCCCACGCCAAAGCCGGCCATCTGGATCAGCGTCAACAAGCTGAACAGCGGCAGGCGCAAGCTATCGGGTTCGCTTTGTGCGCGGGAAACCAGCGCCACCTCGGAGATGCCATCGCCCAGCCCGGCCCACACCACCAGCAGCAGCGCCAGCCACAGTTCGGTTTGCTGGAAGGTCAGGATAAAGCCGCTGGACATCAGCGCCACACCCGCCATGAACCAGCGCTCCATGCCTTGGGTGCCACGGCCCTTGAGCAACGCACTGGCCAGGCGCGCACCGATGAACTTGCCGCAGGCCCACACCGCCAGCAGGTAGCCCATGACGGTTTTCGCGGTGTCCGGCGAAATGTATTGCGACAACACCGGCCAGCCGACGTTATGTGCCGCGCTGCCGAGGGTGTCGAGCATGCTGATCAGCAACATCGCCGCCAACACCGGTGCACCGCGCAGGCCTTTGGTCAACTCATGCCATTCGGCCGCAAGCCCACGATGCGCGGCAACGGCGACTGAATACAAGGCGCGCAACGGCAGGATCAGGCAAGCCGCCACCACGTAAGTGCCGATGTTGACGGCAAACACCGCCTCGAATCCGCCCGTGGCGATCAGCACACCGGAAAGCAAGCTGCCAAACACCGCACCGGTAGCCGCCGCCGAGGTGATCCAGGCATTGGTGCCCACCCGCTGTTCAAGCGCCACCCAGGTCGGCAACTGGCTGTTCAGGCCAATGGCAAACAGCGAATTGCACAGGCCGATGCCGAACGCGATAAACGGCAACACGTTGAGTTGATGCGACGGGATCAGCACCAGCAGCGGCACCAGTAACAGCGCGCGGGCCAGGTCCAGCCCGGCCAAGGTACTGCGCCCCGGGAAGCGCCGGAAAAACGGGATGCCGAACAGGCTGGCGACAATCCCGCCGGTCACCCGGCACGCCAGGAACACACTGACAAACACCACGCTTTGGCTGAGCCAGTAAACGTAGGTCGAGAGTGCCACCATGTTGAGGAATGCGCCGAAGTCCGACACGCCCCGCGCAAAGATGATCAAGCGTGCGTTGCGGGTCGACAGGCCCAATGGCTGAACGTCACTCATGCCGGTTGTACCTCGTCTTCTACCCGTACGTCATCAGCCGTCACGCCGCGCAGGCTCACCAGCAGCACATCGCGCCAGGCCGGTGCCGAATCGGCCTGCGCCCGCACGGCGCCGGCGCGGTGATATAGCCCACGGTCGTTGATCACGATGGTTTCCAGGAACTGCTCCATCGCCAGGTCCAGCACGCGGCTATGCTCCGCCTCACCGGTAAACACCTCGGACACCACCGGCACCGTGTTGCTCTGGCCAATGAAGTGCATGAACACCCAGTCCAGGCCATCCTGATGAATACCCGAGGTAGTCGGGCTGGGCGATGGCCCCTCTGCACGCACGCGAAACTGGTGGATATCAATGGTGTAGGCATGCGGGCCAAGGTGCGGTTCGAGCACCGCCAGGTCGGTGGCGAGCAATTTCTGCATCAGTGGGTGCTCGATAAAGCCCTCCTCGCTGTAGCTCAAGTGGTTGACGCCCTGGCGATAGTTGACCGCATAGGTGACCGGCGACTTGAACGCGCTATTGCGGTCGATCTGCAACTGCCGCGTCGGGGATAAACGATAGCGCAGGATCCGCCGTTCGCGATGCGTGTATGCCTTGAACGCCTCATCGCGCACCAGGTTCGCCCAGTAGGCGCGAAAGCTTTGCTCCTCGCCGGGCTCAACCTTGAGCAACTGGCCAAAGTCCCGACGGTGACAATAGTGGTGCTCGCGCAAGTACGCGCCAATCTGTGGGATATCCATATCGCTAACCCTTATTGTCGATAATCACGCGCAGATTGTGCCGTATTGCATCATGCACCGCATGGGCGTGGGCAGCATCGTCGACCCTGGCCCAGCACTTGAGCAAGTAATGCTCTTCGATATCGGCATCAATAGAGTGACCGGACTCCTGTTGGGCATATTCCAGCACCGCCGGCTGTTGAGCGAGCCATTCAAGGCCTTCAATACCCTTGAAGTGGCCACTGTGCTCCGGATAGATCGCCAGCATCGAGTAGTGTTGCGAGGCCTGCGCGACCTGGCGTGCGCCGGCGTCCAACTGCGCATTCACACCTGGCTCACCCAGCAGCAGCGACAGATACAGCTGGTACGGGTCAATGCCTGCCAAGTCACGGAACGCGGCATTGACGTACAGCCCGCCGACGCGTGGGTTGATTTCGATCACCACCGGCCCCGCGTCCGTCATGCGGAACTCGAAATGCACCACGGCATTGGTCAGGCCCACCGCGCGCAGGCACTCCACGGCGTACTGGCGGATCTGCTCACACTGGGCGTCGGTAAAGGACGTCGGCGGCGAAATCAGCAGGTTCTCCAGGACGGTGCCACTGCGCTCGGTCAACATCAGTTTTTCATTGATCAGCAGCGCATGAACCTGCTCGCCCGCCACCACACACTCCACACTGCCTTCAATACCTGGGATGAACCCTTCAAGCAAAAGGCTACGCCCCGGCAGGTATTCTCGTCGCTGCCCATCGTTCTCCGGCAACGTGTGGGCGCAGCCGTAGAAATCCGCATAGGCTGCGCTGGCATGATCTGCCAGGAAATGCGCGTAGTGGCTGCGCAACTGCGCCCAGTCAGAGCATTTCTTGATAAATGCCGACGCGCCACCAAAGGGTGGCTTGGCGATCAGCGGGTAACCGACTTGCTCGGCACCTTCGCGCAGTTGCTGTTCGTTGTTGCACAGCGCAAACGGCACCGAACGCACGCCGAGTTTTTTCAGCGCGCGGCGCATCAGGAACTTGTTGTTACACGCAGCAATGGCGAGTGGGTCGCTATGCACCAGGCCCAGCCGCCGAGAGGCCTGCGCCACGATGCAGCCGACTTCGCCCTGCGCAGACGGGTGGCCGGCCTGGCAGAAGATTGCGCGGATCTGGTACTGCCCATCCAGCCGCCCCACCAAATCCAGAATCGATTGTTCATTCAACGCGTCGAGCAGGAACACTGCATCACTGTCGTCCCGCAGCCGTTGCAGATGCTCGCGTCCGGCCACACCCGCCGTCAAGCAGGCCAGGCCTTGGGCACGGGCCACCGCGAAGTGCGGCTCGCGGTAGCAATAGCGAACAGAGGCACTGTCATCAACATCAATAAAAAGAATGGCATCTTGTTTCATCATTAATACCGCCTCATGCGTCAGTCACTTCAGGCATCCTGCCAACTGCACCACTGCCCTTCCCAATTACGGAAGCGGTAATGACGTTGCCCATCGCGCACTTCAAAGTGCGGCAAGTCTTGTGGCTTTTCAAAGTCCAGCAGCGGCACGGTAAACTTGCCCTGTGCATGCGGCAGCACATATTCCGGCATGGCTATATTGGACACGCGCCGCTTGAGGCGATCCATAATAGCGATGGCGTGGCTGATCGATGCTTTATATTCCGACGCCCCCGGAGAAAACGGCATGAAGTGGTACAAGTAATATGGCTTTACGCCCAACCGATAAAGATCAATAAACAGTTTATGCAAGGTGGCTTCATCATCATTCACACCGCGCAACAGCGGCATGTTGGAGAACACAATCGGCACCACACTTTGGATACGTTTAACCGCCACGGCAAAGTCCGCACTCAGTTCCAGCGGGTGGCATACATGCACGCCAAACGCATTGACCTTGTACTTTTCCAGCATGGCCAATAACTCATCGGTGACGCGAAACGGGTTAAAGCTCAAGGCCCGTGTGTGCAGGCGAATCAGCAGGTCGTCGCGGATGCCACGCAGGGCGGCGAGGTTCTCTTCGAGCTTGCGGTCGGCGAGCATCAACGGGTCACCGCCGCTGAGAATCACCTCTTCGATGGCCGGGTTGTTGCGGATGTACTCGAGCGAGTCCTTGAACGAGTCGGCGCTGGCATTGGCCTTCTCGGTACCCACTTGCAGGGTGCGCAGCGCTTCGAAGCAGAACTGGCAATAGGCGTTGCAGGTGTTGGTCATGCGCAGGATCACGCGGTTGTCGTATTTGTGCTGGCAAATCGGCGTTTTCATTTCGTGGCCAAGTTCCCAGTTCTCCGAGGTGCCGTCGTAATCGCCAGCGACCTGTTCGCTCCAGTAGGGCACTACTTGGCGCCACAGCGGATGGTCCATCACCTCGCCATCGGTGAGAGAGCGCTTGATCAAGTCAATGTAATAAGGGGTTATCTGCAGCTTGCGGTCTTGCAAGTTGTGTTCGATATGCGCGCTGGTTTCCTCGCTCCAGCCACCGCAGGCAGCCCGCAGTGCCGGTTCATCGCGGATGGCATTCTTCTGCTGCCAACGCCAATCCTGCCACTGTACCGAACGGTGGATCGCTTGATCAAAAATCGACATGAGTTTGAACTCTCTGTGTTCTGAACGAATGTTAAGGCATCGGCATATGTGCCTTTTCACACTGGAAAAGACCGTAATATCCGCAACAACGACAACTGATTGACAGGTGGCAGAAGTCGATCAAGTTACCCACTCGATCACCGGCACCAGAGAGATATAAATGACCACTAATTCACGGGGCATGGCATCAACTTCCTTTTCTTATAATGTGCGACTTTCCAAGTCAGCATCCACTTAAGCCGATGACCTACAAGGTGTCAACAAATACCCTTGTATTTTTTCAGGGCTTCATCTACTAACGCTACACCGCCCTTGCAATCACTGAGGTTACGCGGTGCAACCGGCGTTATTTGAAAAGTAAATAGTCCCCCAAAAAAAACGCCCCCCAATAACTGGAGGGCGTTTGTTCTACTTATATAACTACGTAGTTACCCCATTAAGGTTTTCAACCAAGCCAGGGGTTGGCCGCCAGATGCTGGCGCTCGAAGGTTTTGATCTGCTCACTGCGTTGCAACGTGCTGCCAATCGCATCCAGGCCGAGCAACAACGCGGTCTTGCGCAAGGTGTCGATCTGGAACGAGATCACCTGGCCATCGGCCAAGCGAATCTGTTGCGCCTCAAGGTCCACGCTGATCTGCGCCTGCGCAGGCTGGCTGACCGTCTGCCCGAGTGTGTGCAGCACCGCCTCGTCCAAGGTGATCAACAACACCCCGTTGCGCTGGCAGTTGTCATAAAAGATCCCGGCAAAGCTGCTGCCGATCAGCGCGCGAATGCCCATCTGCTTCAAGCCCCACACCGCGTGTTCGCGGCTGGAACCACAGCCGAAGTTCGGCCCCACCACCATGAAACGTGCGCCCAGCCAGGCCGGCTGGTTCAATACGAATTCGGGGTTGGGTGCGCCATTGGGCAAAAAGCGCAGGTCGAAGAACAGCCCGCGATCGAGGCCTGCGCGGTCGATGCCTTTGAGAAATTGCTTGGGCATGATCACGTCAGTGTCGATATTCGCCGCCAGCATCGGCGCGGCCTGGCCGGTGACCTGGGTAAACGGTTGCAGGCTCATGGGCGGTCTCCAAAATGACGGATATCAGTGAGGCGGCCGGTGATGGCCGCGGCGGCGACCATCGCCGGGCTCATCAAGTGAGTGCGCGCCCCGGCGCCCTGGCGGCCTTCGAAGTTGCGGTTGGTGCTGGACGCGCAGCGATCACCGGGCGCCAGCACGTCATCGTTCATCGCCAGGCACATCGAGCAGCCTGACTGGCGCCATTCGAAGCCGGCGTCGATAAAGATCGCCGCCAGCCCTTCGGCTTCGGCCTGGTCGCGTACCTCGGTGGAGCCCGGCACGATCATCGCCCGCACATGCTCGGCCACCTGCCTGCCGCGCACCACACTGGCGGCGTCGCGCAGGTCTTCGATGCGCGCGTTGGTGCAAGAGCCGATAAACGCGTGGCTGATCACAATGTCGCTGAGCGGCATGCCGGCTTCCAGGCCCATGTAGTTGAGGGCGCGGCGCATGTCCTGGCGCAGGATCAGGTCGCTGACGTCTTGCGGGTCCGGCACGCGGGCGCCGATGGGCGCGGCCTGGTCGGGGCTGGTGCCCCAGGTGACCATGGGTTCCAGGGTGCTGGCGTCCAGCTGCACTTCCTGGTCGAACACCGCGTCGGCGTCGGTATGCAACGTGCGCCATTGCACCAGGCCTTGTTCCCACAACTCGCCCTTGGGCGCACGCGGCTTGCCTTTGAGGTAGGCGAAGACTTTTTCGTCGGGTGCCATAAACGCGCCCCGCGCGCCAGCTTCCACCGCCATGTTGCAGATGGTCATGCGCGCTTCAACACTCAGCGCATCAATGGTGGCGCCGCGAAACTCGATGGCGTAACCGGTGGCCCCGGACGCGCCGATCTTGCCGATCAGTGCCATGATCACGTCCTTGGAAGTCAGGCCGTTGCCCAGGGTGCCGTCTACCGTCACGCGCATGCTTTTCAGGCGTTTGTACACCAGGGTCTGCGAGGCCAGCAGGTGCTCGATTTCCGAGGTGCCGATGCCAAACCCGAAGGCGCCGAGGGCACCGTAGGTGGTGGTGTGGCTGTCGCCGGCGGCAATCACCATGCCCGGCAGGATAAAGCCCTGCTCCGGGGCAATCACGTGTTCGATGCCTTGGCGTTTGTCGAGGATGTCCAGCAGCTCGATACCGAAGTCCTGGCAGTTTTCCGCCAGGTACGAGACTTGCCGCGCGCCGCCTGCGTCAGGCATCGCGGCAATGCGCATGGGCGTGGTGGGGTTTACGTGGTCGACCACCGCCAGCGCGGTGCCGGGGCGCCATACGCCACGCTTGGCCTCGCGCAGGCCGCTGAACGCCTGGGGGCTGGTGTATTCGTTGATCACCTGGCGGTCTATATACAGCAGCACATGGCCCTGGTCATCCAGGGCGCACACCGTGTGGGAGTCGATGTGTTTGTCGTAGAGGGTTCTGGCAGTCATGTTTGTGGACTCACTTTTATAAGCGCTCGCTCAACGGTATGACCCCATCCTACGCAGCCCCCCGGCCCCATCAATGGCACCTGGGTGATGGCTTGGAACATGTTTCGTGTTCAATCCGGCAACGCTGAAACATTTTCTTTCATATCCCGCTTAGGGATTTCTCATTCTCATCCGTCTTAACTTAGATACAGCCCGTCGCGTCAGCAAAAGCTACGACTGGCCTTTTCCGGGCCTCCTTCGCCCTCCTCCGATCAAGACCCGCATTCACATGTCGAAGAAGTCACGCTCAAAACTCTGGTTTCTGGTTCATAGCTGGTTGGCGTTGCCCATCTGGTTTTTTGTACTGATCGTCTGCGTCACCGGCACCCTGGCGGTGGTCAGCCAGGAAATCGTCTGGCTGGCCAACCCGGACATCCGCGCCAGCAAGCCGTCGGACGATGCCGAACGGCTGAGTTACGACCAGGTCATCGGCGCCATCAAGCGCAACGAACCCCAGGCAATCGTGCAGTCGATCACCCGCCCGGACGAGTCGCACTTCGCGCTGAGTGTCGACCTCAGTTACCCCGACGGGCGCTCGGTGGAGGTCTACGTCAACCCGTATACCGGCGTGATCCAGGGCATCAGCCCAGCGTTCAACTTCCAGCAATTTACCCGTGCCTTGCACGGTTGGTGGCTGGTGCCGTTTACCAATGGCTACAGCTGGGGTTGGTACCTGGTGTCGGCGCTTGGCATACCGCTGCTGGCATCCCTGGTCACCGGGCTGGTGGTGTACAAGCGTTTCTGGAAAGGGTTTCTGCGCCCGACCCTGCGAATCCGCCATGGCGCGCGGATCTTCTGGGGTGACTTCCATCGTTTGAGCGGTATCTGGTCGATCTGGTTTATCGCGGTAATTTCCATCACCGGCATCTGGTTCCTGATCCGGGCAATTCTGGGCGACAACCAGATTTCCATCTCCAGTGAGCCCATCGTGCCGGTAATTGCCCGGGAGAAGGTGCCTGTGTCAGCACCGGGCGTACCGGCTCCAATGATCCCGATCGATCGGGCCATCGAGATCGCCACGCAGCGCATTCCCGGGCTGGAGGCCAGTTTTGTGTTCCTGCCCAGCAACGCCTATAGCCACCTGCAGATCGGCGGGCGCGGCTGGTACCCGTTGATGTTCCAGACGGCGCAGCTCAACCCGTACGACGGTGAAATTGCCGTGTCGCACCTGCTGTCCGACCGCTCGACACTGGAGTTCGTCACCGAATCCATGCGTCCGCTGCACACCGGCGACTTTGGCGGCCTGTGGGTCAAACTGATCTGGGCATTCTTCGGCCTGATCATGAGCATGATGGTGTTGAGCGGTCTGCTGATCTGGACCAAACGCACCGCGCTGGCCACCCTCAACGCCTTCAAGCGCGAGGCCAAGACGCAACGCGCGCCGGCCCCCGCCACGGCCAGGCAGGCTGAAACCTCGGAGGCCAATTGATGAGCAAACGTGCGACCACCACACCACCTTCGCCGCTGCGGGCCTTTTGGCTCAAGTGGCGCTTCCACATCAATGTCCTGCTGTTGCTGGTGCCCCTGGGGTTCATGCCCAAGTACTTTGCCGACGCTGCACTGTTTCGCGGTGACAGCGGCATTGGCGAGCGCGTGGCCGGCGAAGTGCAGGTGGGGCCGTGGAGCCTGACCCTCGCAGAGTTTCGCAACGAAGGCCCGCGCCCGGACCCGGCCGGCCCGATGAAATTTTTCAACGCCGCCCTGTGCGACACCTGCGCCGAGCAGGTCAAGGCCACTTACCTGCGTATCGGCAAACCGCGCAGCCTGCGCGCGGCCGGGGTGATTTTCTTCGGCACGCCGTACCGCATGGGTGCGGTGTTGCCGGTGCCGGAACGCACACCCGTGGATGCCGAAGTGTGGGTGACCATGGAAGGCTGGGACGGCTCCATGCACCAGGGTTCCATTCCGCTGAGCCAGGCCTCGCCTGCCACCATTGCCTGGCTGAACAAGCAAGGAGTTAAACCATGATTTTAATGCGCCTGACTCGCGTCGTTTTATTGCTCTGCGCCGGCTTCAGTACCGTTGCCCTGGCCCATAACCCGATGTGCGAATGCAAGGAAATCCCCGGCGAACAGATCCAGTGCACCGGCGGTTTTTCCGACGGCAGCGGCGCGCCGGGCGTGACCCTGGATGTGATCGGCTACGACGAAACCATCCTGCTGCCGGGCAAGCTCGGTCAGGACTCGACCCTGACGTTCAAAAAGCCCTCGGCCGAGTTTTACGTACTGTTTGATGCAGGCCCCGGCCATGTGGTGGAAATCGACCAAGCGGATATCCAGCCCCAATGAGCACCACACAGGTTGTACGCCCTGCCGGGGCCGGCCATGAAACCCTTTACGTGTTGCTGCTGTGCCTGATCATCCTCGCGGTGGCTGGCACGGTGGTGGCGCTGCACGGTGAAACCCAGGAGGTCGCCGCCGTGCCCAGCCACCAACTGGACGCACGCCGTGACCTGAGCGCTGCCGAGCAAGGCATCTACGCCGACCTGCGCGTGACCCTGGATGAAATCCAGCTGTTGCAGCAGGAGCAAAACGCCCTGCCGACGCCCACGCAACTGGCCGAAGAAGGCTTCGCACCGTTTGCCCAGGACGCCAGTTCGGTGAGCCGTGGCGACCATCGCTGGCAGCTGCTCGAGCCTGCGGCCTACCTGGGTTTGAGCCAAGCGCCAAGCACCAGCGGCTCGGTGCTGATGCGCGTGCAAGGTGACGAGCCGGATGTGTGGCTCAACCGCCAGGCCAACCTCGCCGCCCCTGCCGACCTCACCGACGCGGCGCTGATCGCCGCCGGCTGGCGCCAGGTGGTCACGCAATTCGATGCCGGCGTGACCCGCCAGCACCGTCACTGAACCAGAAGACCGAGTGCCCATGTCTATTTCATCGCCCCTGTTACGCCTGTTGCTGGTTGGCCTGTTCAGCCTGATGCTCGCCCCGCTCGCGAATGCCGAAGCGGTCAAGCGCCTGCGCATCGGCATCACCCTGCACCCGTATTACAGCTACGTGGCCAATATCGTCGGCGACAAGGCCGAGGTGGTGCCGCTGATTCCCGCCGGTTTCAACCCCCACGCCTACGAACCGCGCGCCGAAGACATCAAGCGCATCGGCACCCTGGACGTGATCGTACTCAATGGCGTCGGCCATGATGATTTTGCCGACCGCATGATCGCCACCAGCGAGCGCCCGGACATCCCGGTGATCGAAGCCAACGCCAACGTACCGCTGCTGGCCGCCACCGGTAACGCCGCGCGCGGTGCGGGCAAGGTGGTCAACCCGCACACCTTCCTGTCGATCAGTGCGTCGATTGCCCAGGTCAACAACATCGCCCGCGAACTGGGCAAGCTCGACCCGGACAACGCCAAGACTTACACCCAAAACGCCCGCGCCTACGGCAAGCGCCTGCGCCAGATGCGTGCCGATGCGCTGGCAAAACTGACCAGCGCGCCGAACCCGGACCTGCGCGTTGCGACCGTGCACGCGGCCTACGACTACCTGCTGCGCGAATTTGGCCTGGAAGTCACCGCCGTGGTCGAGCCCGCCCATGGCATCGAGCCCAGCCCCAGCCAGTTGAAAAAGACCATCGATGAACTGCGCGCACTGGATGTGAAGGTGATCTTCTCGGAGATGGATTTCCCGTCTACCTACGTCGAGACCATCCAGCGTGAATCCGGGGTCAAGCTATACCCGCTGTCGCATATTTCCTACGGCGAATACACGCCAGAGAAATACGAAGTGGAAATGACCGGCAACCTCAACACCGTGGTACGGGCGATTCAGGAGTCAGGGGCATGACGGCAGCGCAGCAATTGAAAGTCGCCAGCATTGGCCCGACCCTTGAGTTCGACACGATCTCCCTGACCTTGGGCCGCACAGTGATTCTCGACGCGGTGAGTTTTGAGGTCGAACCAGGCAGCATCCACGCCCTGGTCGGCCCGAACGGCGGCGGCAAAAGCTCGCTGATCAAGACCTTGCTGGGGCAGACCCCGCACCAGGGCCAATTGCGCCTGCACTGGCCGAACACGCCAGGCACGGTCGGCTATGTGCCCCAGGCGCTGGAGTTTGATCGGGGCTTGCCGATGACCGTCGACGATTTCATGGCCGCCATGTGCCAGCGACGCCCGGCATTTCTCGGCCTGTCCCGGCATTACGCCGCTGCGATTGGCGAAGCACTGGAACGGGTCGGCATGCAGGACAAACGCAAGCGCCGCATGGGCGCGTTGTCCGGCGGTGAGCGTCAGCGCGTGCTGTTGGCCCAAGGCCTGATTCCGACGCCGCAGTTGCTGGTGCTGGATGAACCGATGTCGGCACTCGATGAAGCCGGTATCCAGGTGTTCGAACGGCTGCTCAATGACTGGCGCCTGGCCGGGATCACCGTGCTGTGGATCGAGCATGACCTGGAAGCCGTGGGCCGCCTGGCCGATCGCGTCACCGGCCTGAACCGTCGCGTGCTGTTCGACGCCACGCCGAAAGAAGCGCTGACCCCGGACCGCCTGCTGACCCTGTTTTCCACCCATCCTCGGAGCGCGGCGTAATGAGTTATGAAGCCTTTCGTTTGATGGTCCAGGGCTGGGCTTCATCCGGGTACCTGCCGGAAGCACTGGCCTATGGGTTTGTGGTGAACGCCTTGCTCGCCGGCTTGCTGATCGGCCCGGTGCTGGGGGGCCTGGGTACACTGGTAGTGGTCAAGCGCTTTGCGTTCTTCTCTGAAGCCGTCGGGCACGCCGCGTTGACCGGCGTGGCCGTGGGCATTCTGCTCGGCGAGCCCTATACCGGGCCTTACGGCAGCCTGTTCGGCTACTGCCTGTTGTTCGGCATCCTGCTCAATTACCTGCGCAACCGCACCGGCTTGGCGCCAGACACCCTGATCGGCGTGTTCCTCTCGGTGTCCCTGGCGCTGGGTGCGAGCCTGCTGTTGATTCTGGCGGGCAAGATCAATGTGCACATTCTGGAAAACGTACTGTTTGGCTCGGTGCTGACGGTTAACGGCAATGACCTGCTGGTGTTGGCGGTCGTCGGCTCACTGGTGATGGCCCTGGCGTTGCCGCTGTACAACCGCATCATGCTGGCCAGCTTCAACCCGCAATTGGCCGCTGTGCGTGGCGTGGCCGTCAAAACCCTGGATTACCTGTTCGTGATCCTGGTGACCTTGATCACCGTGGCGGCGGTCAAGGTGATCGGCGCCATTTTGGTCGGCGCCCTGCTGGTGATTCCGGCGGCGGCAGCGCGCCTGTTGAGCCAGTCGCTCAAGGGTTTTTTCTGGGTCTCGGTGGTGATCGCCACGCTCAGCACGCTGTGCGGCATTCTGCTGCCGATCATCTTCGACCTGCCCATCCCGTCCGGTGCCGCGATCATTCTGGTGGCCGGTATCGCCTTCGCCGTTGCCGCCATCGCGCGCGGCATCGTGCCCAGCCTCAAAGGGAATCTTGGATAATGCGCTCTGTTTTTCATCCGCTGGCCCTGGCCATTGCCTGTTTATTCACTGCGCCGTTGATGGCCGCTGAAGCTGCAAAACCTGCGGTTCACGCCGCCAAACCGGTGAAAGTGCTGGCCTCGCTGCCCATCACCTACGGCCTGGCCGAGGTGCTGCTCAAAGGCACCGATGTACAGCTTGAGCGCGCAGCACCGGCCAACCTGCCCGGTTCGCGGCAGGTGTCCTACTTCACCGGCCGGGGTGCGCCGGCCTTGGGCAGTTTGGCCCAGGACGCCGACGCGGCTATCGGCCTGCGCTCGCTGTGGGCGGATGACCCGCTCTACCCCGTGGCGCGGCGCAGCAATATCCGTATCGTCGAAGTGGACGCCGCGCGCCCGGTGGACGGCGGCTTGCCGGGTATTGCTGTGCAACCGGGCGGTGCCGATGGCCTGAACAGCCAGCCGTGGCAGTCGAGCAACAATATGGGGCGCATGGCCGATGTGATGGCGGCCGACCTGAGCCGCCTGGCGCCCGCGGCCAAACCCAGGATCGACGCCAACCTCGCGGCGCTCAAACAGCGCCTGCTCAAGCTCAGCGCCGACAGCGAAGCAAGACTGGCCAAGGCGGACAACCTGAGTGTGGTCAGCTTGAGTGATCACTTTGCTTATCTGGTCAGCAGCTTGAACCTGGAAGTGCTCAGCACCGATGCCCGGCCGGATGCGCAGTGGACGCCTGAGGCCTTGCACACCCTCAGTGCCGACTTGAAAAGCAACGACGTGGCCGTGGTGCTGCATCACCGCCAACCGAGTGAGGCCGTTAAAACGGCGGTGACGGCAGGCGGTGCGCAATTGCTGGTATTAAATGTCGACGGAGCTGACCCGGTGGCGGAGCTGGAAGGCAATGTGGATCAGGTGATCAAGGCACTGACGCCCTGAATGTGGGAGCTGGCTTGCCTGCGATGCGGGCAACTCGGTATCACTGTCAGATCGCGGTGATGCTATCGCAGGCAAGCCAGCTCCCACATTCAGTGTGTGGTGCATCCGTTGAATGTCCGGCGGTCAAACCACATCCACACCCACGTGAATCGCATCATGGCGCCAGAATTCCAGGTCGCAGTCGATCAAGCGCTCATGCTGGTCATAGTTGACCCGGGCGATCCGCAAGCCGGGGCTGCCCACCGACACACGTAATGCGCCAGCAGCCTCCACCGGCAGTGAAGTCGGCACAATCTCGAAACGCACGCGGCCGTAGTGCAGGTCGTACTTGCGTGCATACAACTCGGTCATCGACTGGTTAAGGTCGCACGCCAGAATCCCCGGAAAATATTGCGGGTTCAGGTAATGCTCCACATACAGCACCAACCGCCCATCGATCCGCCGGCCCCGGCAGATCTGGATCACACTCGACAACGCCGGCAACTGCAACCATGCACACACCGCTGCCGATGCCGGCTGCAGCCGCGCCGAAATCACTTCGGTCGAGGCTACGCGCCCTTGCTCACTGACCATCGCGTGAAAATGGCTGCGTTGCATCAGGTTATAAGCCAGGCGCGGCGGCGAGACGAACCAGCCACGCCGCTCCTCGCGATAGATCTGGCCCTGGGCCTCCAGTTGTAACAAGGCTTCCCGCACCGTAATACGCGTGGTACCAAACAACTCGCTGAGCTTGCGCTCGGCGGGCAGTTTGCTCGCGGGTGGCAACAGCCCGTGGCCGATCTGCTCTTGCAGTGCCAGGCCGATGGATGTCACCGCCTTGATTGCCTCATCACGCATCAACGTTACCTATCTGGACTAGACCAGCACCGTTCAGGTGCACAAACCGCGCTGTATTCGGGCGTCTGCCGTTACCTGCCAGCCTAGGCATTACAGATGACCGACAGATGACAGCCCGTGCCGCCGCCCCACTCCACACCCTGCAATACATCGGCCAAGTCCAGGGCCTGCGGGCGCTTGGGCATGGTCTACGCTGAGTCTGAAGTCAGCGACATAAACGATTTAAAAACGACATCGACATGAAACTGTCATCCACCGAGCCTAAATTGGCTCAGGTATTGCTGACCTAGACCAACACCACCGCAAACGTCGATAAAAACGCAGCGTTGAAAACGCCCAAAGGAGCTTCGGATGAAACAGCTTTTCCTGGCATCACTGTTAGGCTCGACCATTGCCATGTGCACCGCCGCCATGGCTGCTGATACCGATCTAAAAACTCTGGAAGCCGCCGCGAAAGCGGAAGGCGCCGTCAACAGCGTCGGCATGCCCGATGACTGGGCTAACTGGAAAGGCACCTGGGACGACCTGGCCAAAACCTACGGCCTCAAGCACATCGATACCGACATGAGCTCGGCCCAGGAAATCGCCAAGTTCGCCGCCGAAAAAGACAACGCCAGCGCCGATATCGGTGACGTCGGCGCTGCCTTCGGCCCGATTGCGGTGAAACAGGGCGTGGCACAGCCGTACAAACCGACCACTTGGGCACAAGTGCCGGATTGGGCCAAAGATAAAGACGGCAACTGGGCCCTGGCCTACACCGGCACCATCGCCTTTATCGTCAACAAAAAACTGCTGCACGGCTCTGAAGCGCCAAAAAGCTGGGCTGATCTTAAAACCGGCAAATACAAAGTCTCTATTGGTGATGTGAGCACCGCCGCCCAAGCCGCCAATGGCGTGCTGGCTGCCGCCCTGGCCAACGGTGGCGACGAGAAGAACATCCAGCCTGCACTGCTGATGTTCGCCGAGATCGCCAAGCAAGGCCGCCTGTCACTGGCCAACCCGACCATCGCCACCATGGAAAAGGGCGAAGTCGAAGTGGGCGTGGTCTGGGACTTCAACGGCCTGAGCTACAAAGCCAAAATGGCCAACCCGGATGACTACGTGGTGCTGATCCCGTCGGACGGCTCGGTAATTTCCGGCTACACCACCATCATCAACAAATACGCCAAGCACCCGAACGCCGCCAAGCTGACCCGTGAGTACATTTTCAGCGACGCCGGCCAGACCAACCTGGCACGTGGCAACGCACGTCCAATCCGCGCCGAGCACCTGACCCTGCCAGCCGATGTACAGGCCAAACTGCTGCCGAACGAGCAGTACAAGAAAGTCACGCCGATCAAAGATGCCGACGCGTGGGAGAAAACCTCCAAGGCACTGCCGCAGAAGTGGCAGGAAGAAGTCATCATCAATATGCAGTAAGGCTCCCGGGTCTTATTTAGACCCAGAGCTGTGAAAGCGGTCAGTGTGGGAGCTGGCTTGTGTGGGAGCTGGCTTGCCTGCGATGCAGACGACTCGGTTTGTGATGTGAACCGAGGTGATGCTATCGCAGGCAAGCCAGCTCCCACACAATCCCGCTCCCACAGTTTTGACCCCGTTCCCCAAGTGAAATTGAGTCAAGCCTATCGTCGCGGAGCGTCTCCCCCTATGAAGCACAACGTCATCCTTGTGGTGCTCGACGGCCTGAACTACGAGGTTGCCCGACATGCCATGGGGCATCTCCAGGCCTATATCGGCGCAGGACGCGCAGCGCTTTACAAACTGGAATGTGAACTGCCGGCCCTGTCCCGGCCGTTGTATGAATGCATCCTCACCGGCGTGCCCCCGATCGACAGCGGCATTGTCCACAACCATGTCTCGCGCCTGTCCAACCAGCGCAGCATTTTCCATTACGCCACCGATGCGGGTCTCACCACCGCGGCGGCGGCTTACCACTGGGTCAGCGAGTTGTATAACCGCACGCCCTTTGATGCCGTGCGTGATCGTCATACCGACGACCAGGCCCTGGCGATCCAGCACGGGCATTTCTACTGGAATGACCACTACCCCGACTCACACCTGTTCGCCGATGCCGAAAGCCTGCGCCGCAAACACGCGCCGAATTTCCTGGTGGTACACCCGATGAACATTGATGACGCCGGCCACAAGCATGGCCTGGATACCGCGCAATACCGCAACAGCGCGCGCTCGGCCGACATCATCCTCGCCGACTACCTGCAAACCTGGCTCGACGCCGGCTACCAGGTGCTGGTGACTGCCGATCACGGCATGAATAACGACCGCTCCCATAACGGTGTGCTGCCGGAAGAACGCGAAGTGCCGTTGTTCGTAATGGGCTCGGCCTTCACCTTCGACCCAGGCGCCATCCCGAAGCAAACCGACCTGTGCGGCACCGTCTGCGAACTGCTCGGTGTGCCCCACGACAAACCTGTATGCCGGGAGCTGCTCAAGTGAACGCCATAACCCGTGGCAAATGGCTGGCGATCCTGTGCCTGGTGCCGTTTGCGCTGTTCTTTATCGTGTTTGAAATCGCCCCGCTGCTGTGGGTAATGATCAACAGCCTGCAGTCGGAGGAGTTCGGCTGGGGCCTGGCCAACTTCACCAAGATCTTCAGTTCGAAGTTCTACCTGCAAGCCATCCAGTACAGCCTGGAGATCAGCTTCTACTCCAGCGTGTTCGGGATCATCATCTCGGTGCTCGGCAGCTACTCATTGCGCCGTGTGGATGGGCCACTGCGTAACTTCGTGACGGCTTTCGCCAACATGACCAGCAACTTTGCCGGCGTGCCCCTGGCCTTCGCGTTCATCATTTTGCTGGGCTTTAACGGCAGCATCACCATCATGCTCAAGCAGGCGGGGATCATTCAGGACTTCAACCTGTACTCCAAGACTGGCCTGATCATTCTGTACACCTACTTCCAGATTCCGCTGGGTGTGCTGCTGCTCTACCCGGCCTTCGACGCCTTGCGCGAAGACTGGCGCGAATCGGCCTCGCTGCTCGGCGCCAGCAGCTGGCAGTTCTGGCGGCACATCGGCCTGCCGGTGCTCACTCCGGCCCTGCTGGGCACTTTCGTGATCCTGCTGGCCAACGCCCTCGGCGCCTATGCCACGGTGTATGCATTGACCACCGGCAACTTCAACGTGCTGCCCATTCGTATCGCGGCAATGGTTTCCGGCGACATCTCGCTGGACCCGAACATGGCCAGCGCCCTGGCCGTGGTGCTGGTGGCGCTGATGACGGTGGTCACCGTCGTCCATCAACTGCTGCTCAAGAGGAGCTATCATGTCTCGCGCTGAAGCTGGCTCGGCCTCCCTCTACCATCGGGCAGTGGTGTACCTGTTGTTTGCGATCCTGGTATTGCCGCTGGTGGGCACCTTTGTCTACTCCATTGCCAGCAGTTGGTCGGCCACCATCCTGCCCGCCGGTTTTACCCTGAAGTGGTACGTGCAGCTGTGGAGTGACCCGCGCTTTCTGGCCGCCTTCGGTCAGTCATTGCTGGTGTGCGTGGGTGCGCTGATCCTCTCGGTGGTGCTGATTCTGCCGCTGCTGTTCGTGGTGCATTACCACTTTCCCAAGCTCGACGCGCTGATGAACATCCTGATCCTGCTGCCCTTCGCGGTGCCGCCGGTGGTGTCATCGGTGGGCTTGTTGCAACTCTACGGCTCCGGGCCATTTGCGATGGTGGGCACGCCGTGGATCCTGATCGGCTGCTACTTCACCGTGGCCTTGCCGTTCATGTACCGCGCGATCACCAACAACCTGCAAGCGATCAACCTTCGCGACCTGATGGACGCCTCGCAGCTGCTGGGCGCCAGCACCTGGCAGGCCGCAATTTTTGTCGTGCTGCCGAACCTGCGCAAAGGCCTGATGGTGGCGCTGTTGCTGTCGTTCTCGTTCCTGTTCGGTGAGTTCGTGTTCGCCAACATCCTCGTGGGCACTCGCTACGAGACCCTGCAGGTGTACCTGAACAACATGCGCAACACGAGCGGCCACTTCACCAGTGCCATCGTCATTTCCTATTTCTTCTTTGTGCTGGTGCTGACCTGGGCCGCCAATATCTTGAACAAGGACAAAAGCCAATGAGCTTCGTCAGCGTCCAACACCTGCAAAAAGGCTACGCCGGCACGCCGGTATTCAGTGACATCAACTGCGAAATCGCCAAGGGTGAATTCGTCACCCTGCTCGGCCCGTCCGGTTGCGGCAAGTCGACCCTGCTGCGCTGCATCGCCGGGCTGACCTCGGTGGACAGCGGCAAGATCCTGCTGGATGGCCAGGACATCGTGCCCTTGAGCCCGCAGAAACGGCACATCGGCATGGTGTTCCAGAGCTACGCCCTGTTCCCCAACATGACCGTGGAACAGAACGTCGCCTTCGGCCTGCGCATGCAAAAGGTCAACGCCGACGACAGCCACAAGCGCGTGCAGGAAGTGCTGCAACTGGTGGAGCTCAAAGAACTCGCCGGCCGCTACCCGCACCAGATGTCCGGCGGCCAGTGCCAGCGTGTGGCCCTCGCCCGCTCGCTGGTGACGCGTCCGCGCCTGCTGTTGCTGGATGAGCCGCTGTCGGCGCTGGATGCACGGATTCGCAAGCACCTGCGCGAGCAGATCCGCCAGATCCAGCGCGAACTGGGCCTGACCACGATTTTCGTGACCCATGACCAGGAAGAAGCGCTGACCATGTCAGACCGCATTTTCCTCATGAACCAGGGCAAAATCGTACAAAGCGGTGATGCCGAGACCCTTTACACTGCGCCCGTGGATGTATTTGCCGCCGGCTTTATCGGCAACTACAACCTGCTTGACGCCGACAAGGCCAGCCAGTTGCTGCAACGGCCTATCAGCGGGCGCATCGCGATTCGCCCGGAAGCCATCGAACTGAGTCGCAGCGGCGAACTCGACGCGCTGGTACGCAGCCACAGTTTGTTGGGCAACGTGATCCGCTATCGCATCGAAGCGCGTGGCGTGGAATTGGTGGTGGACGTGCTCAACCGCTCGGCCGACGATCTGCACCCGGATGGTCAGCGCCTGGCACTTTCCATCGACCCCAGTGCGTTGTGTGAAGTAGCCTGACGCAACGATTGATTTGAGAGAGCGTGACAGATGGCATTGGTAATTTTTGATCTGGACGACACCCTGATCCACGGCGACTGCGCCACCTTGTGGAGCGAACAGATGGGCCGCCTGGGCTGGGTTGACCCAGAGTCGTTCATGCGCCAGAACGACGAACTCATGGCCGCCTACAGCCGCGGCGAGCTGGCCATGGAAGACTTCATGGACTTCAGCCTGGAGCCGATGATCGGGCGCACGCCGGAAGAGATCGCGCATCTGGTCGAACCGTGGGTAGAAGACATCATCGAGCCGCTGATCTACAGCGACGCCACCAAGACCATCGCCCGCCACCGCGCGAAGGGTGACCGGATCCTGGTGATCTCTGCCTCGGGCACGCACCTGGTCAC
Organism: Pseudomonas sp. OE 28.3; assembly: GCF_014268205.2. Lineage (NCBI taxonomy): Bacteria > Pseudomonadati > Pseudomonadota > Gammaproteobacteria > Pseudomonadales > Pseudomonadaceae > Pseudomonas > Pseudomonas sp. OE 28.3. Next base: position 2,313,179 of record NZ_CP077082.1, on the reverse strand, counting down.
GCCCATTGCGGCACGTATCGGAATTGATGAAGTGCTGGGCATTGACCTGGACCTCAGCCATGGTGTGTACAGCGGCAAGACCGTGGGGGTACTGACTTACCGTGAAGGCAAGATCACGCGGTTGCTGGAATGGTTGAAGCAGGAAGGTGAAAGCCTGGAGGGCGCGTATTTCTACTCGGATTCGCGCAATGATTTGCCGCTGTTGCTGAAGGTGGATCATCCGCAGGTGGTGAACCCGGATCCGGTTTTGCGTGAGCATGCTGAAAAGGCTGGCTGGCCGATTCATCATTGGGTCTGACAGTTTGAATTGAAACCCAATCAACGGTGGGAGCTGGCTTGCCTGCGATAGCGGTGTATCAGATGAAACATTCTTCATTGATGCACCGCTATCGCAGGCAAGCCAGCTCCCACAGTGGCTGTATTTCAACTTGAGATCAGACCAGGGTCTCGTCAATCACCAACACCAACTTGCCGGAAATCTGGTTAGTCGCCAGCTCCGCAAATGCTGCCTCGGCATCCTTGATCGCAAACGTCCTGGCCAGTTGCGGGCTCAGGCGACCTTCAACAAACAGCGGCCACACATGCTGGCTCAAGTCGCTGAACAGGTCGGCCTTGAACTGATCGCTGCGGCTGCGCAGGGTCGAGCCCAGCAGCTGGATGCGCTTGCCCAGCACCTGCGCCAGGTCCAGTTGCGCATCACGGCCGCCCATCAAGCCGATCAATACCCAACGCCCATCGAGGGCCAGCAGCTTCAGATCCATCGCCGCATAATTGCCGCCGACCGGGTCGAGGATCACGTCGAACGGCCCGAAATCGCGCAGCCCTTCAATGCCGTCGGTACGCACCACGCCGCCCTGGGCGCCGAGTGCTTCGCAGTAAGCCAGGCGTTCTGCCGAGCCGACGCTGACCCAGCACGGGCTGCCAAACGCCTTGCACAACTGGATCGCTGCCGAGCCCACGCCGCTGGCGCCGGCATGCAGCAAGACTTTTTCGCCGGGCTTGAGGCCCGCCAACTGGAACAGATTCAGCCACGCAGTGCCGTACACCTCGGGCAACGCCGCCGCTTCGGTCAACGTCAAACCTTCAGGCACCGACAGCACATGGCGGGCATCCACCACCACTTCCTCGGCCATGCCGCCCCCGGCCAGCAGCGCACAGACGCGGTCGCCGACTTGCCAGGAAGAACCCGCGCCTACCTCGCTGATCACCCCGGAACACTCCAGGCCCAGCACTTGGCTGGCGCCAGGAGGTGGCGGATAGAGCCCCGCACGTTGTAATAAATCGGCGCGATTAAGGCCCGCTGCCGCCACCCGAATGCGAACTTGGCCTACATCGCAAGTAGGACTGGGTTCTTCCATCCACTCCACATGACCTTCAACGCCTTGCAATGCTTTCACAGTGCCTCCATAGTGAGTCTGGACTGAGCCCGTAGCTGTAGCGCCGGGCTTTTTGCATTATGCGACCGGATCATATGGAACCGGCTCCCTCAAAGACGGCCTAATATGCGTTATCAATTGCCCCCGCGTCGAATCAGCATGAAGCATTTGTTCCCCAGTACCGCCCTCGCTTTTTTCATTGGTCTCGGCTTTGCGTCGATGTCGACCAATACGTTCGCAGCCAATAGCTGGGACAATCTTCAGCCTGATCGCGATGAGGTGATTGCCAGCCTTAACGTCGTCGAGTTGCTCAAGCGCCATCACTACAGCAAGCCGCCGCTGGACGACGCGCGCTCGGTGATCATCTACGACAGCTACCTCAAGCTGCTGGACCCGTCGCGCAGCTACTTCATGGCCAGCGATATCGCTGAGTTCGACAAGTGGAAGACCCAGTTCGACGACTTCCTCAAGAGCGGCGACCTGCAGCCTGCGTTCACCATCTACAAGCGCTACCTGGATCGCGTCAAAGCGCGTCTGGACTTCGCCTTGGGTGAGCTGAACAAAGGCGTCGACAAGCTCGACTTCACCCAGAAGGAAACCCTTCTGGTGGATCGCAAGGACGCGCCCTGGCTGACCAGTACCGCCGCCCTCGACGACCTGTGGCGCAAACGCGTCAAGGACGAAGTGCTGCGCCTGAAGATCGCCGGCAAAGAGCCCAAGGCCATTCAAGAGCTGTTGACCAAGCGCTACAAGAATCAGTTGGCACGTCTGGATCAGACCCGCGCCGAAGATATCTTCCAGGCCTACATCAACACCTTCGCGATGTCCTACGACCCGCACACCAATTATCTGTCGCCTGATAACGCCGAGAACTTTGATATCAACATGAGTCTGTCGCTGGAAGGCATCGGTGCCGTCCTGCAAAGCGACAATGACCAGGTCAAGATCGTGCGTCTGGTGCCGGCAGGTCCGGCCGACAAGACCAAGCAGGTCGCACCGGCCGACAAGATCATCGGCGTCGCCCAGGGTGACAAAGAGATGGTCGACGTGGTCGGCTGGCGCCTGGACGAAGTGGTCAAGCTGATCCGTGGGCCGAAAGGCAGCGTGGTGCGCCTGGAAGTGATTCCGCACACCAATGCGCCGAACGACCAGACCAGCAAGATCGTGTCCATCACTCGTGAAGCGGTGAAACTCGAAGACCAGGCCGTTCAGAAACAAGTCCTCAACCTCAAGCAGGATGGCAAGGACTACAAACTGGGCGTGGTGGTGATTCCTGCGTTCTACCTGGACTTCAAAGCGTTCCGTGCCGGTGACCCGGACTATAAGTCCACCACCCGTGACGTTAAGAAAATCCTGACAGAACTGCAGAAAGAGAAAGTCGACGGCGTGGTCATTGACCTGCGCAACAACGGCGGCGGTTCCCTGCAGGAAGCCACCGAGCTGACCAGCCTGTTTATCGACAAAGGCCCAACCGTGTTGGTCCGCAACGCGGACGGCCGTGTCGACGTGCTCGAAGACGAGAACCCGGGCGCGTTCTACAAAGGCCCGATGGCGCTGCTGGTCAACCGCCTCTCGGCCTCGGCTTCGGAGATTTTCGCCGGCGCCATGCAGGACTACCACCGCGCGTTGATCGTTGGCGGCCAGACCTTCGGTAAAGGCACCGTGCAGACCATTCAGCCGCTGAACCATGGCGAACTGAAGCTGACCATTGCCAAGTTCTACCGGGTTTCCGGGCAGAGCACCCAGCACCAGGGCGTATTGCCGGATGTGGACTTCCCGTCGATCATCGATACCAAGGAAATCGGCGAAAGCGCGCTGCCTGAGGCAATGCCATGGGACACCATCCGCCCTGCGATCAAGCCGGCTTCGGACCCGTTCAAGCCGTACCTGACGCAGTTGAAGGCTGACCACGAGACCCGCTCCGCCAAGGATGCCGAGTTCGTGTTTATCCGCGACAAACTGGCCCTGGCCAAGAAGCTGATGGAAGAAAAAACCGTCAGCCTCAACGAAGTCGATCGTCGTGCGCAGCACACCAGCATCGAAAATCAGCAGCTTGTACTGGAAAACGCTCGCCGCAAGGCCAAAGGCGAAGATCCGCTCAAAGAGCTGAAGAAAGAAGATGAAGATGCGCTGCCGGCCGAGCCGGAAAAAACCAAGCCGGAAGACGACGCCTATCTGTCCGAGACAGGCCGGGTTCTGCTGGACTACCTGAAAATCAGCAAGCAGGTGGCCAAGCAGTAAATGATGGCAATTTAATGTGAGCGCTCCACGGAGTGTCATCATATAGACATCATTCTGTCGTGAAATGAAGGGACCGCAGGCGTTAGCCTGCGGTCCTTTTTTTTCGATCGAGATCGCCATGACCATGACCGAACAGCTGAATGCATTGGGCTCAATCCTGGCTCAAGGCAGTTTACACAGCCTGTTCCAACCGATCATTTGCCTGTCCGAGCGACGAATCCTCGGCTACGAAGCGCTCAGCCGTGGCCCGTCCAATAGCCCCTTGCACTCCCCCGTCGCCCTGTTCAGCGTGGCCAGCCATGCCGGGCGCCTCAGCGAACTGGAAATGGCCTGCCGCGAAAGTGCCTGCCGACGCTTCAGCGAGCAAAAGTTGCCGGGCAAGCTGTTCCTGAACATCTCGCCGGAGTCCTTGATGGAGACGGCGCATCAACCGGGCCGCACCTTGCAGTTGTTGCGCGACTTCGGCATCCCGCCGAGCCAGGTGGTGATCGAACTCACCGAGCAAACGCCCACCGACGACTTCGACCTGCTGCAAACCGCGCTGCATCATTACCGCGACATGGGTTTTGCCATCGCTCTGGATGACTTGGGCGCCGGGTATTCCAGCCTGCGTTTATGGTCTGAGCTACGCCCGGACTACGTGAAAATCGACCGGCACTTTATCGACGGTATCCATCAGGATGCGCTCAAGCGCGAGTTCGTCGGCTCCATCCTGCAAATCGCCAAGGCATCCCGCGCCCAGGTGATTGCCGAAGGTATCGAGCTGCCGGAGGAGTTGGCGGTGTTGACGGAAATGGGCGTTGACCTGGTCCAGGGCTACCTGCTTTGCCGCCCCCAGGAACAACCGCCCCAGGAAGCGCGGCTGATGTTGCCCAAGCAGGACCACACCAACATCACCCTCAACGAAGAAGGCAGCGACCTCAGCGCCTTGCTCAACGAGCAACCGGCGGTGGATCAGGACACCGCCACCGCCCAGGTGCTCGAATCCTTCCGCCGTCAGGCCAACCTCAACTCGCTGGCCGTGCTGGATGGGCGCGGTCACCCGGTCGGCATCGTGCACCGGCATTCGTTGTCGGATGCGCTGCTCAAACCGTTCGCCACCGACCTGTTCGCGCGCAAACCCATCAGCCGCTTGATGAGCGATGACTTCCTGGCGGTGGAGTTGAGCCAGTCCCTGCAACAGGTCAGCCGCCTGCTCACCAGCCGCGCGCGGCAACGGATCGAGGAAGACTTCATCATCACCCTCAACGGTGACTACCTGGGCCTGGGTAGGGTGATCGATGTGCTCAAGTTGATCACTGAGCTGAAGATCCAGCAGGCACGCTATGCCAACCCACTGACGCTGCTGCCGGGCAATGTGCCGATCCAGCAATGCCTGACGCGGTTGCTGCAGCAACAGCGCGAGTCGGTGATCTGCTACGTGGATATCGACAGCTTCAAGCCGTTCAACGATATCTACGGCTACGGGCGTGGGGATGAGGTGTTGTTGTGCCTGGCGCAGTGCCTGAACGATCGGGTTGACCCTAGCCGCGATTTTGTCGGGCATATCGGCGGTGATGATTTTTTGCTGGTGCTCGGCCCGCAGGATTGGCGCAAGCGGCTCAACCAGTTACTGGATGACTTCCACACCCAATGCCGACGCTTCTATCGTGCCGAGCACTTGGACGCCGGTTGCTTCGTGGCCTTGAACCGTCAGGGCGTGCGTCAGGAATTCGCTTTGCTGTCGTTGTCGATCGGCGTGGTGCATTTATATCCACAGGCCTGTGCACAACTGGATGCCAGCCAGTTAGCGGAGCTGGCCTCGCAAGCCAAGCACCACGCCAAAGACATCGCCGGCTACAGCATCCATGTGATCGACAGCATGGACAACCTGCCCGCTTAGGCCTCGGCGGACTCCGGATACTCGTACTCGAACACCCGCACCACTTCCGAAGCATGCCAGGACGCAGCAGCCACACCATCGGACGGCCCGCTGAAACGCCCCAGGCGCTCCACACACTCAAAGAAACCGGTACGCGGCAAGCGGCTGGCGCCCTGGCTGATCACCAGGGAGCTGCGCAACGGCTGCTCGGCCTTGGCGTCCAACGCGGCCAGGTGCTCAAGGGCAGCGGCCAGGGTTTGCATTGCCGGCGTGGGAAATTGCAGGCGCTCCAGCAGCGCGCGGTAGGTGAGCAAATGGCGCTGGCGGCGCGCCTGGTCCAGTTCGTTGAGTAACCCATCCCAGTGTTGACGACTGATTCGTAGACTCAAGATTCATCCCTCCAACCTGCAACGCCCAATTCCCAGGCCAGGCTGCGGCGGATGGCGGCATCCGGCTGGCGTTCACCACTTTCAATCAATCCGAGGTACGAAGGGCTGATGCCCACGGTGCGGGCCAGGCTTTCAATAGCCAATCCCTTGGCCTCACGCAGGCCGCGCAGGTCCGCGAGCGGGCGTAAAGCCTGATCGGGCGCGACCTGAGCGGTAGAAGAAGGAGTGGCGACAGGCTGTTGCTGACCGGCTGCTTTTAGTAGCGCCTGGTACTGGTCCCATGGCAGCACCGCATACTCGGGTGCGCCATCGCGTGAAATTATCTGAATATCCATGACTGCCCCGTAGGATAACAACACTTACTAAGTAAGTTCTTTCCTTAGAAGTGTAATCCTAACAGCCACAAAGGTCGCAGGGGGATATAAGCGTGTTCAGTTTTTTTGCGGGTTTTCCTGGGCCAACAGCGCAGGCGTCGCAGGCAGCCGCTCAACCACCGCGAGTTTTTCCGGGCGCTGGGCGTCGCGCCAGGCGCGAAACGCGCTCAGTTCGCCGTCCAGGGTCTTCATGACCCATGCCAGCACGGCAATGTCATCGAGCATGCCGAACACCGGGATAAAGTCCGGGATCGCGTCAATCGGGCTGAGGAAGTACATCAGCCCCGCCACTACCGAGATCAGCGCCTTGGGGCTTATGGCGCGATACTCACCGCGCCAGTAAGCCAGGCACAAGGCCTGGAGCAATTTGAGATCATCCTTGAGTTTACCCAGCCGATTGCCCTGGCTTGAGCCTTTGGCGGCCACGGCGAACAGCAGGGTCGGCAACCGGCCACGACCAAGCAAGCGTGCGGCCATGGGCAGGAAACGGGTGAAATTGAAGGGTGGTTTCATCGGTCACTCCAGTTCCAGGCGACATAAAAGGTTATCCACACAAATTGTGGATAACCTTGTGAACAGAGCCTGTTTTATCGGCTGAAAGCCGCGATTTACAAGGCTTGCAGTCAGATCGGGCGTTTTTTGCGCACATAAAAAAAACCCAAGAATTCATTGACTTGGCATTGATGTGCGGCTACCCGTGCTCGAGTCTTATATCAGACTGTGACAGTTTCCAGGGGTTCGGTCGGATTTGCGATCCTTACCACGCTCTGGGTGGGAATGCCGCCCCAAGGCACATGTGACGCAGAGCGTCACCGGATGTGTTCCCACGCAGAGCGTGGGAACAATCATGCAAACGTCAGAAACAACAACGCCCCGTAAAAACGGGGCGTTGTGTGTTCAGGTGCCGATTACTTCTTGGCAGCTGGCGCCGCAGGTGCGTCAGGGGCTTCAGCCTTGGCTGGGTCCTTGATGGCCAGCAATTCCAGGTCGAATACCAGCACGGAGTTGGCTGGAATCGCCGGGCTCGGGCTCTGTGCGCCGTAGGCCAGGTCGGACGGGATGTACAACTCGACCTTCTCGCCCACGTGCATCAGTTGCAGGCCTTCGACCCAACCCGGGATCACGCCGCTGACCGGCAGGTCAATCGGGCTGCCGCGATCTACGGAGCTGTCAAAGGTGGTGCCGTTGGTGAGCTTGCCGGTGTAGTGAACAGTCACTACGTCGGTCGGCTTAGGCTGAGCGCCGTCGGCCTTCTTCACGATCTTGTATTGCAGACCGGAAGCGGTAGTGACTACGCCGTCTTTCTTGGCGTTGTCTTCGAGGAATTTCTTGCCGGCGGCTGCCGACTCTTCGCTCATTTTGGTCATGCGTTCTTCAGCACGCTTTTGCAGTGCGGCAAACGCTTCAACCAGTTCGTCGTCCTTCAGCTTCTGTTCTTTCTTGCCGACGGCATCTTCGATGCCTTGGGCTACCGCTTTGGAGTCCAGGTCATCCATGCCTTCTTGAGCAAGGCTTTTGCCCATGTTCAGGCCGATGCCGTAGGAAGCTTTCTGCGCCGGGGTTTTCAGCTCTACGCTGGTCTGCGAATCACAACCCGCAAGTACCAGGCTAACCAGGGCCACCGCCGCCGCCAACCGATGCTGTTTCATGCTATTTCCTTGTTCGTGCGCCAAAAGGGCATTCGAGTAAAGTCGCGAGCTTATCAGGCGGCCACGACCAATGGCTACCGGCATGTGAGCAGGAAACTTCTGATAAGTTCACGTGTTTAAAAGCATTTTCATTCATTATGGAGGCCCGCGAAGGATCGCGGGACCATTCGCAACCAGGCTGCTGGCCACTTGCCGCACCTGTGACGCAATGGCATAAGAACGCTACAACTCGACAAGGCCGAGACAAGGATAGCCATCTTGCGCATTTTTTCCCGTGTTTTACTTCTGATATTGCTCGCCCTGGGTTTGCTGCTGGGCGTGGTCCTCTATTACACCCTCAACCCCAAGCTGCCGGACTACGTGCCCGTGGAGCAGGTGCACTATCAGGAACAATGGAGCGAAGCCGATCGCCAGACCTACTACTTCACGCCCCAGGGCACCCAGGTAAAAGGCCTGCATTACGACTGGTTCACCGCCCTCGAACTGCCCTTTTCGGACCGGCGTTTTGCCACACCCGACTACCTCGCACGCTTCGGCTTTCTGGTCGATCCCAAGCAGGTGCCCAGCGCACAAAACCCCGGCAACCTGCCGGTGGGTTTCGCCCGGCACCAGAACGCCGGCAGCCAGGTGCAGTACCTGGACATCACCTGCGCCGCCTGCCACACCGGCGAGCTGCACTTCAAAAACCAGGCGCTGCGCATCGACGGCGGTTCGGCCCAGCATGTGCTGCCGTCCAGCGTACCGACCTTGCGTGGTGGCAGTTTCGGCCAGGCCTTGGTTGCCAGTCTTGCCGCCACCTATTACCTGCCCTGGAAGTTCGATCGCTTCGCCCACAACGTGCTCGGCCACGATTATGACGATCACAACAAGCAACAGCTGCGTCAGGACTTCAAGCAGTCGCTGAACCAGTTCCTTAAAGTCGCCTGGAACGACACGCACCGTGGCCTCTACCCCACCGAAGAAGGACCGGGCCGCACTGACGCCTTTGGCCGCATCGCCAATGCCAGCTTCGGCGACGCTATCTCGCCGGCTAACTACCGGGTCGCCAATGCGCCGGTGGACTACCCGCACCTGTGGGATATCTGGACCTTCGACTGGGTGCAATGGAACGGTTCGGCCCAGCAGCCCATGGCACGTAACATCGGCGAGGCCTTGGGCGTGGGTGCGACCCTGGCCTTTTTCGACGCGGCCGGCCAACCCCTCCAGGGCGATGCCCGTTACCCTTCCAGCGTGCGCGTGCGCGACCTCAACCGGATCGAAGAAACCCTGCAACGCCTCAAGCCGCCGACCTGGCCGCAAGACCTGTTCGGCGCCATCGACAAGCCCCTCGCCGCCCAAGGCCGCGCGCTGTTCGCCGAGAACTGCGCCGGTTGCCATGTGCCTGCAGTCACGCAGGAAAACGGCCGCCCGGTGCAGCAACTGAAGATGTTGCCCGTGGACTACATCGGTACCGACCCAGGCACGGCCAATAACATCGCCGACCAGCGCTATGACCTCAGCGCCCTGCAGTGGGATCCGGCCGAACTGGCCAGGCTCAATGTCGAGCTGCACCCCACGCCCACCGCACCGCTGGACCTGCACAACCTGTCGGTGGCCCAAGGCCTGGCCTACGTCACTGCCTTCGTCGAAGCACACGCCTACCACGCCGCCGGTGTAACCCCGGCCGAACGCCCAGGCCTGGATGGTTTTGGCCTGCCCATCGGTGTGCGTGAATTGCGCGCCTACAAGGCCCGACCGCTGGCCGGCGTATGGGCCACACCACCATTCCTGCACAACGGCTCGGTGCCGACGATCTATCAATTGCTCTCGCCCCAGGACGAGCGCAGCACCACCTTCTACAAAGGCACGTTCAATTACGACCCGCGTCACCTGGGCTTTGAAACGGGTGCGTTCAAAAACGCCTTTTTGTTCGATACCAAAATAACCGGCAACCACAACAGCGGTCACGAATTCCGTGATGGCAAACGTGGCAATGGCGTGATCGGCCGTGGCTTGCTGCCGCAGGAACGCTGGGCGCTGCTGGAATACCTCAAAGTGCTGGGCGGCCCGCTGGAGCAACCACTGCCATGATTATCCGATCTCAATACAACCAACGTTCGCTGCTCGCACGCCTCTGGCTACGCCTGGGCGCCTTTCTCGGTAAAACCCTGCTGTGGCTGTTGGGTTTGGGGCTGCTGGGCTGGCTGTTCGCCACGGCCTGGTTCGCCTGGCAACACAGCGGCCCGGTGTCGCCGGATGAACAGATCCCTCCCGGCGAAACAGCCATGACCCAAGGCATCATCCAGACGGCAGTGCGCATCGTCGATCAGCATCGCGAAGGCACGCGCTACCTGCGTGACGCGCATGCCAAGGCCCACGGCTGCGTGAAGGCCGAAGTCAGCGTGCTGACGGACCTCGACCCGGCGCTGCGCCAAGGCGTATTCGCTGAACCTGGCAAGACCTGGCAGGCGCAGATGCGCCTGTCCAACGGCAACGCCTACCCGCAGTTCGACAGCATCCGCGATGCGCGGGGCATGGCGATCAAGCTGCTGGATGTGCCAGGCAAACAATTGATGGCCGACCAACAGACGCGCACCGAACAGGACTTTGTGATGTTCAGCCACCCGAACTTTTTTGTCAGTGATGTGGCCGAATACGCGCAGAACATCGGTGCCCAGGCTGACGGCAAAAAGGTGTTGGCGTTCTTCCCTAAAGCCGACCCGAGCAGTTGGCAAGTGCGCCACCTGTTTATCGCCCTGGCCACCCTGGCGCCCGCTCCGGCGAGCCCGACGCAGACGACGTACTTTTCGGTTTCCCCCTACAAATTTGGCGCGGCAAATGCCAAGTTTCGTGTAACACCCGACCCGCAGAGTTGCCCGGAATATGTGTTGCCCAAGCAGAATCAGGACCTGCCGAACTTTCTGCGCAGCGCACTGAACCAGCAACTGTCCACCGACCGTGTACCGGCGTGTTTTGTGTTGCAGATTCAGCGGCAAAATCCGCAGAAATTCATGCCGATCGAAGACACCAGCATCGAATGGAAGGAAAGTGATGCGCCCTATGAGACAGTGGCCAAGGTGCGGATTCCTGCGCAGGACTTTGATACGCCCGCGTTGAATCTTGCCTGTGATAACCAGTCGTTCAACCCGTGGTTCGGGCTGGAGGCGCATCGGCCGATTGGTGGGATCAACCGGTTGCGCAAGGCGGTGTATGAGGCGGTGAGCGACTATCGGCATAGTCGGAATTTGTGAGCAGAGAGGCCGCAATTAAAAGCAACACTCGGTCAACAGGTGGGAGCTGGCTTGTGATGCAGCATAGGCTTCTACACAAATATTGGCGTTTGTGGTGTTGGGCTGTTTTATCTTGGGGGCATATCCGTTATTTAGGTCACGGCGGCTTATGGTTCCGCTCTTACAGCGGGTCACTTTTGGCAAACGCCCGGAATGCCGGCCCAGCCAAAAGTAACCAAAAGGTCTGTGCCCCACCACTCGGCACCTCGCTAATGCTCGGTGTGCCAGAACGAAGGCTTGAATCCGTGGGCCGCCGCGATGGGCCATCGTGGTTAACGGGGCGCCTCAGATCAAAAGCAAGATCAAAAGCAGAGCACGGCGGCCTAGTAGCCGACCTGAGTGGTTAGATCAAAAGCGAAAAGCGGATTTGCATACACCTGGGAACTGCTTTTCTGTGGGAGCTGGCTTGCCTGCGATGCAGACACCTCGGTACATCAGGTACACCCGGTTGATGCCATCGCAGGCAAGCCAGCTCCCACAGTTGACCGAGTATGGCTCTGCTGTTGCTGTTGCTGTTGCTGTTGCTGTTGCTGTTGCTCCGGCTCTTACATTCTTTTCGATGACGAAGTCAGCGGTCTTTTGATCTGCGCTTTTGATCGTGATCTTGATCTGAAATCGCCCCGTCAAACACGATGGCCGGAATCTGACAGGGATTTGGGGGGTAAACCGGCAGGGATGCCGGTTTAGCCGCGCTGGGCCAAGGATGGCCCATCGCGGCGGCCCCCCAAATCACTGGCGGATTGCGGGCATGCCGAGCCACAGCGAGGCACCGAGTGTTGGGGCGAGGACTTTTTGCTTACTTTTTGGTCCCTCAAAAAGTGAGCCGCTGTAAGAGCGGAACCATAGGCGGCCGTTACCGCAGCAACGGATATGTACACCACCAACAAGCCGCCATCGCAGGCAAGCCAGCTCCCACAGAAAAGCCAATCACCGTAAAGAATCCGTATAAATCCGAAGTTCCCCATAACGATTACGTCGCCTCTATTGAACAACTAAGCCCTAAACTCTACCGTCACTTCCCACCTCCAAAACCCGTAGGAAGTCATCGTGGAAAGTTCAACTTTAGGCATGGTCGTCCTGTCAATGATTGCGCTCTTCGGCACCGCCGCGTTTTGCTTCGAACACCTCGCCACCCGCAGCGAGAAGAAAAAGAAAGCCAAATAAGCTGGTCAACGAAATCAGCAGAACCCCAGACTTTCAAGGGATCAGCCACCCGCGGGCTATCCCTTGTTTTCGTGCGCCCTGCTTTAAACCTTCTATATACCGTCTTAATACCGCCCGCCGTAATCAGTGCCCGAGCTTGATACAAGAGCGCCTAACCTCCCCGGCTTACTCAACAAGGGGAGTTACACCGTGCTGACACTAACGTTCATTTATGTGGCCAGCGGCTTATGCGCCGTGGGGCTGTTCGCTTACTTGGGCTACGCCCTCATTCGCGCCGAAAAGTTCTAGGGAGCCCGCCATGTACGACGTGATGTTTATGGGCCTCTCCCTGGTGTTTTTTGTTGCGACTGCCATGGCCATTGTCGCCATGGGCAAGCTTTGAACGGAGCCACGACATGCTAAGCACTTTGCTGGAATTTGCGCTGGTCCTGGGGTTGATGACCGCGCTTGCCGTGCTCATGGGCAAGTGGCTGACCCGAGTATTCACCGGGAACCGCCACGCCTTGCCGGAACGTTTTACCTACCGCCTGCTGGGCATCAACCCATTGGAAACCATGAGTTGGGGCCGCTACGGTTCAGCGCTGTTGCTGTCGAACGCGGCGATGATGCTGCTGGGCTACAGCATCCTGCGCCTGCAGGCGGTAACGCCGATCAACCCCCTGGGGTTGGCTGCGCAAACCCCGGACCTGGCGTTCAACACCGCCGTGTCCTTTATCACCAACACCAACTGGCAGGCGTATTCGGGCGAAACCAGCCTGTCGAACTTCAGCCAGATGGCGGTCATTACCTTTTTGATGTTTGTCGGTGCCACCTCCGGCGTGGTGGCGGCCGCCGGTTTTATACGTGGCTTGAGCCGCTCAAGCGCGGCCGATATCGGCAACTTCTGGGTCGACTTCACCCGCACGCTCTACCGCGTGATGCTGCCGCTGTGCGTGGGCATGGCGCTGGTGTATGTGTGGCAGGGCATGCCGCAAACCTTAGCCTCCCAAGCCCTGGCGACAACATTGGAAGGCGCGCAACAACAGCTGATCGTCGGCGCGGTTGCCAGCTTTGAATCGATCAAGCACATCGGCACCAACGGCGGCGGTTTCTTCAGCATGAACGCCGCGCACCCGTTCGAAAACCCGACGCCGCTGACCAACATCCTGCACATCCTCAGCATGCTGTTGATCCCCTCGGCGCTGACCTACACCTTTGGCAGCATGCTGTTGCAACGTCGTCAGGGCTGGGTGTTTTTCGGCACCTTCCTGGTGATGTTTATCGGCTTTCTTGCGCTTGTGTATGGCGCCGAGCAAACCGGCAACCCGTTGCTGACCCAGGCCGGCGCCAACCAGGTGCTGTCGATCGAGCAAAGCGGCGGCAACATGGAAGGCAAGGAACTGCGTTTCGGCATTGCCGACAGCAGCTTGTTTATCGCCACCACCACGGCAGCCACCACCGGCTCGGTCAATACCATGCACGACTCGCTGACGCCCATGGGCGGCTTCGTGCCCCTGGCGCAGATGATGCTCAACTGCGTGTTCGGCGGTGACGGCGTGGGCTTTATCAACCTGATCCAGTACGCGCTGCTCACGGTGTTTCTGGTGGGCATGATGATCGGCCGCAGCCCGGAATTTCTTGGCAAGAAAATCGAGGCCCGCGAGATGAAACTGGTGATGCTCTCGGTGCTCGCGCACCCGGTCAGTATCCTGGGTTTCACCGCCCTCGCCGCCCTGTGGCCAGACACCCTGGCCAGTCTCAACAACCTTGGCCCGCACGGTTTCAGCGAGGTGCTGTACGCCTACACCTCCGGCACCGCCAACAACGGTTCGGCGTTCGCCGGGCTGAATGCCAATACACCGTTTTTTAACACCACCATTGGCCTTGCGATGCTGATCGGGCGCTTCTTCACGATGCTGCCGATGCTCGCCGTGGCCGGTTCCCTGGCGATGAAAAAAACCGTGCCGGCCGGCGCAGGCACCATTCCTACCGCGACCCCGCTGTTCATGTTGCTGGTGGTGTTCGTGGTGCTGGTGGTCGGTGGCCTGACCTTCTTGCCCGCGCTCGCGCTTGGCCCGCTGGTGGAGCAACTGCAGTTGCTGTCCGGCCAGACCTACAACTAAGGACATGTTGATGACCACTCAATCGATCTTCAAAGGGCTGCTGCGCCCGGTGCTGGTGTCGGCGGTGTTTTTCATGCTGCTGACCGGGCTGGCTTACCCGGCGCTCACCACCGTGGCGGCGCAATGGCTGTTCCCGTTTCAGGCTCAAGGTTCGCTGATTGAACGCGATGGGCGGGTGATCGGCTCGGTGCTGATCGGCCAGAATTTCACCAAGCCGGAGTACTTCCAGGGCCGCCCCAGCATGACCCTCGGCGCTGATCCGCAAGACCCGAGCAAAAGCGTGCCGCAGCCCTACAACGCAGGCGCAAGCGGCGCCAGCAACCTCGGCCCCACCAGCCAAAAACTGCTCGACCAGGTGGCTGCCCGCGCCAAAGCCTATCGCCAGGATAACGGCCTGGCCGCTGACGCCCCGGTGCCGGTGGACGCAGTCACCGCCTCAGCCTCTGGCCTCGACCCGCATATCTCGGTGGCCAACGCCCGCCTGCAGTTGGCACGCGTGGCGCGGCTGCGGCACATCCCCGAACCCGAACTGCTGCAACTGCTCAACGACCACACCGCCGCACGCACCTTCGGCCTGCTCGGCGAGCCACGGGTGAATGTGCTGCAACTCAACGTGGCGCTGGATGCGCGTCAGCCCTCTATTGCGCTCAGTGAGTAAGAGATTCCTTCATGAAAAATGCTCGTTTACCTCTGTTTGACCGGCGCATCGTGCTGACTGCCGGCGTCGATGCACTGAAGAAATTGCTGCCCCAGGCCCAGTGGAAAAACCCGGTGATGTTCGTGGTGTACCTGGGCAGCATTCTCACCACCTTGCTGTGGTTCCAGTCCCTGGGCGGCAAGGGTGAAGCGCCCAGCGGTTTTATCCTCAGCATCACCTTGTGGCTGTGGTTTACCGTGCTGTTCGCCAACTTCGCCGAAGCCCTGGCCGAAGGGCGCAGCCGTGCCCAGGCCGCGAGCCTGCGTGGCATGAAACGCCAGACCCTGGCCAAATTGCTGCAGCAACCGCGCCACGGCGCAGCGTGGCTGCCGTTGGAGGCGAGCCTGCTGCGCAAGGACAACGTAGTGTTGATCGAAGCCGGTGATCTGGTGCCGCTCGACGGCGTGGTGATTGAAGGCGTGGCGTCGGTGGATGAAAGCGCAATTACCGGCGAATCGGCGCCGGTGATTCGCGAGGCCGGTGGCGACTTTTCGTCGGTCACCGGCGGCACGCGGGTGCTGTCGGACTGGCTGGTGGTGCGCATCAGCGTCAACCCCGGCGAATCGTTCCTGGACCGCATGATCTCGATGGTCGAATCGGCCAAGCGCCAGAAGACGCCGAATGAAGTCGCGCTGACGATTCTGCTGGTGGGCCTGACCGTGTTGTTCCTGCTGGTGATCGCCACGCTGAGCCCCTACTCGATCTTCGCCGTGGCCATGAGCGGCAATGGCAGCGTGATCAGCGCCACGGTGTTGGTGGCGTTGCTGGTGTGCCTGATCCCCACCACCATCGGCGGCCTGCTCTCGGCCATCGGCGTGGCGGGCATGAGCCGCATGATGTCGGCCAATGTGATTGCCACCTCCGGCCGTGCCGTCGAGGCGGCGGGTGATGTCGACGTGTTGCTGCTGGACAAGACCGGCACCATCACCTTGGGCAATCGCCAGGCAAGCAGCTTTTTGCCGGCACCCGGCGTGAAGGAAGCTGAACTGGCTGACGCCGCGCAACTCGCCTCACTGGCAGACGAAACCCCGGAAGGCCGCAGCATTGTGGTACTGGCCAAGCAAAAATTCGACATCCGTGCGCGGGACATCAACGCCCTGGGCGCACGCTTTGTGCACTTCACCGCGCAAACCCGCATGAGCGGCGTCGACCTGGCCGAAGGCCGGGCGATTCGCAAAGGCGCGGCGGATGCGATTCGCAGCCATATCGAAACCCTGGGCGGGAGTTTCCCGGCGGCATTGCAGGCCAAGGTCGATGAAGTCTCGCGGCGCGGCAGCACACCGCTGGTGGTCAGCGACGGTGCCAAGGCCTTGGGCGTGGTCGAGCTGAAAGACGTGGTGAAAGGCGGCATCAAGGAGCGCTTTGCCGAGTTGCGGCGCATGGGCATCAAGACCGTGATGATCACCGGCGACAACCGCCTGACCGCCGCTGCGATTGCGGTGGAAGCCGGTGTCGATGACTTCCTCGCCGAAGCCCGCCCGGAAGACAAGCTGCAACTGATCCGCGACTACCAGGCCCTGGGCAAGCTGGTAGCCATGACCGGCGACGGCACCAACGACGCACCTGCGCTGGCGCAGGCCGACGTGGCCGTGGCGATGAACAGCGGCACCCAGGCGGCCAAAGAGGCCGGCAACATGGTCGACCTCGACAGCAACCCGACCAAGCTGATCGAAGTGGTCGAGGTCGGCAAACAGATGCTCATGACCCGTGGCGCGCTCACCACGTTCAGCGTGGCCAATGACGTGGCGAAGTACTTCGCAATCATCCCGGCGGCGTTTGTCGCCACCTACCCACAGCTGGGCGCCTTGAACGTGATGCACCTGAGCAGCCCCAATTCGGCAATTTTGAGCGCGGTGATTTTTAACGCGCTGATCATTGTCGCGTTGATTCCGCTGGCCTTGCGCGGCGTGAAGTACCGGGCCATCGGCGCAGCGGCGTTGCTTAACCGCAACCTGTTGGTCTACGGCCTGGGCGGCGTGCTGGTGCCGTTTGCCGGGATCAAGGTGATCGACATGCTGCTGAGTGGATTGGGCTTGGTGTAACACCACAAACCCAATGTGGGAGCTGGCTTTTTGGGGGTGCTTCGCACCCCAGCGCAAGCAAGCTTGCTCGCCACAACAAGCCAGCTCCCACAGTTAATCGTGTTGTATTCAACAGGAAGAACATGCCCGCACTCAACCACGAACGCCCCGACCCCGACGCCTTGCTCGCGCGGGTACAGCTCGAAGAACAGGCCGCCTTGCGCGGCAAATTGCGTATTTACTTCGGCTCAAATGCCGGGGTGGGCAAGACCTGCGCCATGCTCGCGGCGGCGCAACGCGAAGTCGCCCTGGGCCGTGATGTGCTTGCCGGCGTAGTAGAAACCCACGGCCGCACGGAGACTGCCGAGCGGCTCGACGGCCTGGAGCAACTGCCCCGCGCTGCCTTGCTGCACCACGATTTTTCGCTCAGCGAATTCGACCTAGACGCCGCGTTGCGCAGGCAGCCCGCCGTATTGCTGGTGGACGAGTTGGCCCACAGCAACGCGCCTGGCTCGCGGCATCCCAAACGCTGGCAAGACGTTGAAGAACTGCTCAGCGCCGGCATCGACGTGTGGACCACGCTCAACGTCCAGCACCTGGAAAGCCTGAATGATCTGGTCAGCGGCATCATCGGCATTCGCGTGCGCGAAACCGTACCGGACCACGTGTTTGATAACGCCCATGACGTGGTGGTGATCGACCTGCCGCCCGACGATTTGCTGCAACGCTTGAAGGACGGCAAGGTCTATCTCGGCCCGCAAGCGGAGCGCGCCGCACAGCATTTTTTTCGCAAGGGCAACCTGTTGGCCCTGCGCGAACTGGCGCTGCGGCGCACGGCGGATCGGGTCGACGCGCAAATGCGCGTGTACCGTCGCGAACAGTCGATCAAAGCCCTGTGGCCAGCCCGCGAACGCTTGCTGGTAGGTGTGGCGGGCGACGCCGGTGATGAACGTCTGGTGCGCGAAGCTGCACGATTGGCGCAAAAGCTCGAAGCTGACTGGATCGTCGTGCATGTCGCAACGGCCCAAGGCAGCGGCGCCAAGCGTTACCTCACGGCGATGAAAACCCTGAGCCTGGCCAGCGAATTCGGCGCTGATACCGCGACGCTGCCGGGCATGGACGTGGCTGAAGCCCTGGCCGCCTGCGCCCGCGAACACAACGCCAATCGCCTGGTGCTCGGCCATCATCCGCGCCAGGCGTGGCGCTTCTGGCATCAGTCGGTCAGCGACCGGATCAGCCGACATCACCCGCAGATCGATCAGATCGTGATCGCTCACAGCGTCTTGCCCGGGCCTGCGCCGACCCTCGAAAAACCCTCGCTGCCCCCCGGCCGCGCCTTGGCCTACCTGTGGGCCACACTCGCCTGCTTCAGCGCCAGCGCCGTCGCTGCATTGCTGCTGCAAGTGTTCGACCTGGCCAACGTGGTCATGCTGTTTTTGCTCACCGTGGTGCTGGTGGCCTTGCGTTATGGGCGCGGCCCCGGTGTGTGGGCGGCGATGCTGGCGGTGCTGTGTTTCGACTTCTTTTTCGTACAGCCGCGCTACTCGTTCACCGTCAATGACACTCAGTATTTCTTCACCTTTGCGCTGATGCTCGGCATTGCCTTGATCACCGGGCAACTCACCGCCCGCCTGCGCCATGAAGCACGCACGGCGGCCGCGCGCGAACGGCGCGCTACCTCTTTGGCGCGGCTGGCTCGCGACTTGTCGGCGGCACTGACCGTAGAGCACATCAGCGAAGTCGCGCTGCGCACCTTCAGTGGCGTGTTCGAAGCACGGGTCGGCTTGGTGTTGCCGGACGCCGCCGATGGCGTGCACAGCGTGAGTGCCAGCGGCTTGCCGATTGACGAAAGCATCGCCCAATGGACTTACGACCATGGCCAAGCCGCAGGCCATGGCACCGACACCTTGTCAGCAGCCAAAGGTTGTTACTTACCGCTCAAAGCGCCGATGCGCGTGCGCGGCGTGCTGGTACTGGAACTGGCCCAGAGCGAGCGCTTGAACGACCCGCAGGAGCGCCGTCTGCTGGAAGCCTGCATGAGCCAATTGGCGATTGCACTGGAGCGCGTGCATTTCGTCGAAGTGGCGCAAAGCACGCTGGTGCAGATGGAAGGCGAGAAGATGCGCAACACCCTGCTCGCCGCTATTTCCCACGACTTGCGCACGCCCCTGACCACCCTGATCGGCGCCGCCGACACCGCCCTGCCCCATGCCCCACCAGGTCCGCTGACCGAATTGCTGCACGGCATCCATGAACAAGCTACATCGATGCAGCGGCTGATCGAAAACCTGCTGGACATGGCGCGCATGCAAGAGCGCGGCGTGCGCCTGAACCGGCAGTGGCATTCGCTGGAAGAAATCCTCGGCAGCGCCCTGCGCCAGTTGCGTGAGCCGTTGGCACACCACCGCGTGCAAACCCTGTTGGATTCACAGTTGCCGCTGGTGGATATCGACGCCCTGCTGATCGAGCGGGTGCTGGTCAACCTGCTGGATAACGCCGCCAAATACACGCCGGCGGGCACCCTCATTACCGTCACTGGCAGCAAAGTTTCGGACAGCATCGTGCTGGAAGTCAGCGACAACGGCCCGGGCAAGGCTCCCGCCAACCTGTTCGAACCTTTCGCACGTGGCCAGCAGGAATCTTCCGTCACGGGCATCGGCCTGGGCCTGGCGCTGGCCAAACGCATCGTTGAAGCCCATGGCGGGCATATCCACACCCACCCGCTTGAGACGTGCGGCATGCACTTCATCATCACCTTACCGGCCGGCACCCCGCCGGCCATGGAAAACCTATGAGCACTGCACGCATTTTGATTGTTGAAGACGAAGCCAATATCCGCCGCTTTGTCGGGATCGCCCTGCAAGATGAAGGCTTTCAGGTGTTCGAAGCCGACAGCGTCAAACGTGCGCTGATTCATGCCGCCAGCCGTCAACCGGACCTGGTGATCGTCGACCTCGGCTTACCCGATGGCGATGGCAAGCAACTGATCAGTGAGTTGCGTGGTTGGCTGGCGGTGCCGATTCTGGTGTTGTCGGCGCGTGATCGCGAAGAAGAGAAAGTCGCCGCTTTGGACGCAGGGGCCGATGATTACCTGACCAAGCCGTTCGGCGTGCCCGAATTGCTCGCTCGCATCCGCGCACAACTGCGCCGGCACGGGCAGACGGGCGCTGTGGCGGCGACCAGCAAGGTGGCGTTTGGCGAAATTGAAGTCGACCTGTCGACCCACGAAGTGTGGCGCCAGAGCCAGCCGGTGCACCTCACACCCATCGAGTACCGCCTGCTCTGCGCAATGATTCGCGGCCAGAGCCGGGTGCTGACACATCGGCAGTTATTGCTCGAAGTGTGGGGGCTGGACTACATCGACCGCCCGCACTATCTGCGTGTACACATGGCGCACTTGCGGCAAAAACTGGAGGCGGATCCGGCGCAGCCGCAGCATTTTATTACCGAGTTGCAGGTGGGGTATCGGTTGATGGGACTGTGAACAGGCGTTCAGCAACAAAGTCCACAAACACCCGGATCTTTGGCGACAGGTGCCGACTGGAAGGCCACAGCGCCCAGAATTGGCCTTGGTCATCAGAGTGCCCGTCCAACACGGTTTCCAACTGTGCCTGGGCCAGCGCCTCACGGGCCAGAAAGTCCGGCACGTAAGCGATGCCATGGCCATCGATTGCGGCCCGAAGCATCGCTTCCATATTGTTCAACGTCAGCGCCGTGGGCAGCCGTAATTGGGTGATCGCCGGGTTGGCGGATAAGGTCCACTCCATGATTTTGCCGGTGGTGGCGAAGCGATAACGCAGGCATTGGTGGCGCTCAAGGTCACTGAGGGTTGCTGGCCGACCGTTCGCACGCAGGTACTCAGGCGATGCACACAACACAAAGCGAAATGGCCCGAGTCGGCGCGCCATCAAGGTCGAATCGGCCAGACCGCCGCTGCGGATCACCACGTCGAAGCCTTCCTCGATCAGATCCACCAGGTGGTCGTTGAAATCCAGCTCCAACTCAATTTCCGGGTAGGCCCGCCTGAAGGCGACCATATGCGCAAATAGAAACCTGTAACCGATGGTGGGCAGGCTGACCCGCAACTTGCCGCGGGGGGCCTGCATGGCATGGGAGAGCATGGCGCGGGCGTCCTGCAGGTCATCGAGAATTTTCCGACAGCGCTCGTAGAACAACTGGCCTTCAGCAGTCAGGCTGACTTTGCGCGTGCTGCGGTGCAACAACCGCACATTCAACGACGCTTCCAGCTTGACCACATTTTTGCCCACCGCCGAGGCGGAAATGCCCATCGCCCGCGCCGCGCCTGTGAAGCTGAGCGCTTCAGCGGTTTTCACGAAGGCGATAACACCGCTGAGATTGTCGCTCATACCAATGCATCCAATTTGTCCGTTATGTGTGGAATGTAGGCCCATTTATCCGCCATTACATCCTGATTAGAGTCTTTATCTTTACAGGTCCACAGGAATCTCCCGATGAACACAGCCGACTCCGCCCATGGCCGCTATGCCATTCTTGCCGCGATCTGCCTGGCGGCTCTGGTGTTGCCCATGAGCTTTACCGGTGGCGCCGTAGCGACGCCCTTTATCGGCCACGCATTTGCTGCGCACCCCACACAGTTGGCGTGGATCACCAACGCGTTCATGCTTAGTTTCGGCAGCCTGCTGATGGCCGCCGGCACCCTTGCCGATCGGTATGGTCGCAAGCGTTTGTTCCTGTGGGGCATGGCGCTGTTTACAGGTGTCTCGCTGCTGCTGACCGTGGCACCGGGCATGCTCTGGCTGGATGTACTGCGCGGTGTTCAAGGTGTTGCGGCAGCTACCGCATTGGCCAGCGGCTGCGCAGCGTTGGCGCAGGAGTTCGATGGCCATGCCAGGACACGCGCCTTCAGCTTGCTGGGCACCACCTTTGGCGCGGGCCTGGCTTTCGGGCCGCTGCTGTCTGGGTGGCTGATTGAACTGTGGGGCTGGCGTGCGATTTTCTTCACCACCGCATTGCTGGCGGGCCTGTCGTTGCTGTTCGCCGCACCCACAATGCGAGAGAGCCGCGACCCGCAAGCGCTGCAGTTGGACCTGCCTGGCGTACTGACGTTTTCGGCAATGCTGGTGAGCTTGACCACGGCGATCATTCTCGCGCCGCAGTTGGGTTGGGCTTCGGTGACGACCGGTTGCCTGCTTGCGGCGGCTGCGGCTTTCTTGCTGGTGTTTATCCTGGTTGAACAGCGTGCGAGCCAACCGATGCTGGATCTGCGCCTGTTTCGCTTTGCGCGTTTTATCGGCGTGCAATTGTTGCCGATTGGCACCTGCTACTGCTACATCGTGCTGGTGGTGTTGCTGCCGCTGCGGTTTATTGGGGTCGAAGGCGCCAGCGCGTCAGAGGCGGGCTTGATGATGCTGGCGCTGTCTGCGCCGATGCTGGTGGTGCCGTTACTGGCCGCAACGCTGACACGCTGGCTGTCGGCGGGGCTGTTGTGTGGCCTTGGCCTGTTGATCGCGGCGTCGGGGTTGTATGGGCTGAGCCTGGCCCAGCCCGGCCAGCCATTGCCGACTGTCGTGGCAATGTTGGTGATCGGGATAGGTACGGGCTTGCCGTGGGGTTTGATGGATGGCCTGGCGATCAGCGTGGTGCCCACAGAGCGTGCGGGCATGGCCGCGGGCATTTTCAATACGACCCGGGTTGCCAGTGAAGGTGTGGCGCTGGCCATCACCGTGGCTGTGTTGAGTGCGCTGGTTGCCCATCATCTGCCCGCAGACAGTTCGCAGGACATTGCTGGGGTTGCCCAGCAGTTGGTCATGGGCGACACCCGTGCAAACCTCCCGCTGGAATTGCTGCGCACGGCCTACCTCGCGGGCTTCAATACGTTGCTGCAATGGCTGGCCGGGCTCACCCTGTTTACGGCGGTGGTGGTGTTTGTGTTTCTGAGCCGACGTGAGATTGCACCCGCGCCTGTGGCGCTCGCCGCCGAAGCGCAAAGCTGAATCGCAGGCAAAAAAAAGCCCGCTCAATGAGCGGGCTTCTTGTGGTGACCTGGCGTTCAGTGTTCCAGGTTACCGAATATGGCGCAGCGGACGGGACTCGAACCCGCGACCCCCGGCGTGACAGGCCGGTATTCTAACCGACTGAACTACCGCTGCGCGTAACACTTGAAACGAATGGTGGGTGATGACGGGATCGAACCGCCGACATTCTGCTTGTAAGGCAGACGCTCTCCCAGCTGAGCTAATCACCCTTCGCTTCGGTGTGGGCGGCATAATACACCAAAAATCTGCAATGTCTTGATTTAAATGCAATTTATTTAAAATAATTTCTCTGGTGCCCTCCGCGCCCCTGAAAACGGGGCCTCAAGCCCCAAATGTGAGTCTATTGCGTTTATACGTTGCTTGGCGGCACTGTTAAAAACCATTATCAATGACACCTGAGCCGCGCAACGTGATGGTGACAACGCGTTGGGATTTCTGATCAGCCCATAAAAAAACGCCGCCAATCATCGGAAATGATCGGCGGCGTTTTTTTGGTTTTACAAACCCCGGACAGCAAAAAGCCCGCTCAATGAGCGGGCTTTCTGTGGTGACCTGGCGTTCAGTGTTCCAGGTTACCGAATATGGCGCAGCGGACGGGACTCGAACCCGCGACCCCCGGCGTGACAGGCCGGTATTCTAACCGACTGAACTACCGCTGCGCGTAACACTTGAAACGAATGGTGGGTGATGACGGGATCGAACCGCCGACATTCTGCTTGTAAGGCAGACGCTCTCCCAGCTGAGCTAATCACCCTTCGCTTCGGTGTGGCGCGCATTCTACGGAGCGACCTTAAGTCTGGCAAGCACTTTCTTAAATCTTTTTTTTCAGCCCTTCCAATGGCTTAGGCAGGGTTGGCCTCAGCCCGGATCAAGAGAATAATGCCCCCCTTTGTATAAAGGAGAGACTCACCCCATGTGGTTCAAGAACCTGCTTATCTATCGCCTGACCCAAGATCTGCCTGTTGATGCCGAGGCGTTGGAAGCGGCCATGGCCACCAAACTGGCGCGCCCGTGTGCAAGCCAGGAGTTGACCACTTACGGTTTCGTCGCACCTTTTGGTAAAGGTGAAGACGCTCCCCTGGTGCATGTCAGCGGTGACTTCCTGCTGATCGCTGCACGCAAGGAAGAACGCATCCTGCCGGGTAGCGTGGTGCGTGACGCGCTTAAAGAGAAAGTCGAAGAGATCGAGGCCGAGCAAATGCGCAAGGTCTATAAGAAGGAACGCGACCAGATCAAGGATGAAATCATCCAGGCCTTCCTGCCGCGCGCCTTTATCCGTCGCTCGTCGACTTTCGCCGCCATTGCGCCGAAACAGGGCCTGATCCTGGTCAACTCGGCGAGCCCGAAACGCGCCGAAGACCTGCTGTCGACCCTGCGCGAAGTAATCGGCACCCTGCCGGTACGCCCGCTGACGGTTAAAACCGCACCAACGGCGATCATGACCGACTGGGTCACCACGCAGAAGCCGGCCGATGACTTCTTCGTCCTCGACGAATGCGAACTGCGCGACACCCACGAAGACGGCGGCATCGTGCGCTGCAAGCGCCAGGACCTGACCGGCGAAGAGATCCAACTGCACCTGACTACCGGCAAAGTCGTGACGCAATTGTCCCTGGCCTGGCAGGACAAGTTGTCCTTCATGCTCGACGACAAAATGACCGTCAAGCGCCTGAAGTTCGAAGACCTGCTGCAAGACCAGGCTGAACAGGACGGCGGCGACGAGGCATTGGGCCAGCTGGATGCCAGCTTTACCCTGATGATGCTGACGTTTGGTGAGTTCCTGCCGGCGTTGGTTGAGGCACTGGGCGGCGAAGAAACCCCGCAGGGCATCTAAGCCATGTGAAGATCAAAATGTGGGAGCTGGCTTGTGTGGGAGCTGGCTTGCCTGCGATAGCATCAACTCGATCCAGCTGAAGACCGAGGTGCCTGCATCGCGGGCAAGCCCGGCTCCCACACAAGCCAGTCCTCACACAAACATCTCCCACACAAGCCCCACATTGATTGCAGTTACATCCTCGAACTCTAATAACAAGGACTTCCCCATGCGCGCACTCGCCGCCTTGAGCCGCTTCGTTGGCAATACCTTCGCCTACTGGGTGTTGATTTTCGCGGTGCTCGCCTTCCTTGAGCCCGGCTGGTTCATTGGCCTCAAAGGCGCCATCGTGCCGCTGCTGGGCCTGGTGATGTTCGGCATGGGGCTGACCTTGAAACTGGAAGACTTCGCCGAAGTCGCCCGCCATCCCTGGCGCGTGGCCCTCGGCGTGGTTGCGCATTTTGTGATCATGCCGGGCGTGGCCTGGCTGCTGTGCCAGGCGTTCCACCTGCCGCCGGAAATCGCCGTCGGCGTGATCCTGGTCGGGTGCTGCCCAAGCGGCACGTCGTCCAACGTCATGACCTGGCTGGCCCGGGGCGACCTCGCGCTGTCGGTAGCCATCGCCGCCGTCACCACCCTCCTCGCCCCGCTGCTGACGCCCGCATTGATCTGGCTGCTGGCCTCGGCCTGGCTGCCGGTGTCATTCATGGAGCTGTTCTGGTCGATCCTGCAAGTGGTATTGCTGCCGATCGTGCTGGGCGTGGTGGCGCAACGCGTGCTGGGCGACCGGGTGCGCCATGCCGTGGAGGTATTGCCGCTGGTCTCAGTGGTAAGCATCGTAATCATCGTCGCTGCAGTCGTTGCAGCGAGCCAGGCGAAGATCGCCGAGTCCGGCCTGTTGATCATGGCCGTGGTGATGCTGCACAACAGCTTCGGTTATCTGCTCGGTTACTTCACCGGCCGCCTGTTCAAACTGCCGTTGGCGCAGCGTAAATCCCTGGCGCTGGAAGTGGGCATGCAGAACTCCGGGCTGGGCGCCGCGCTGGCCAGTGCGCACTTTTCGCCCTTGGCGGCGGTGCCGAGCGCGCTGTTCAGCGTGTGGCACAATATTTCCGGGGCATTGCTGTCGACTTACTTTCGCAGAATGAGCGAAAAAGAGGACCGCCGCGCCCTGGAGAGCGCGCCGTAAACTTGATCACCTGATCAATTTTCGGCAAGCTACCGGGCTTCGCGGGGACGACCTCGCGACGCTCTCAAGCGCTTAATCCGGGGACGACCCCAGCTATAGAGGGGAGATCAACATGTCCTGGATCATTCTGTTTTTTGCCGGGCTGTTTGAGGTCGGCTGGGCGGTCGGCCTGAAGTACACCGACGGTTTCAGCAAGCCGCTGCCGACAGCACTGACGATCGCCGCCATGGCCATCAGCCTCGGCCTGCTGGGCCTGGCCATGAAGGAGCTGCCGCTGGGCACCGCCTATGCCATCTGGACCGGTGTGGGTGCGGTAGGCACGGTGATCGCCGGGATTATCCTGTTTGGGGAGTCCATGGCGATGTTCAGGTTGGCGAGTGTGGCGTTGATCATTTGCGGGCTGGTTGGGCTCAAGATCAGCGCCTGAGCCACTACCGCTATCGCAGGCAAGCCAGCTCCCACATTGGACGGTGTTCAGCGTTCAAATGTGGGAGCTGGCTTGCCTGCGATGAGGCCCTTACAGCCAGCAAATAACTACCTGACACTCCCGCGCAACACCCTTACCCGCGCCTGCAACTGCTCAGGCGTCGCGGCCTCCACCGCAACCGGCTCACCCGCCACCAACACCACCCGCGACCAGATCCGATGAAAGATGCCCTTGTTCGGATCGCGACTGAAAAAGCTCCCCCACAACCCCTGCAACGCCATCGGAATCACCGGCACCGGGGTCTGCTCCAGAATCCGCGTCAACCCGCTACGGAACTCATTGATCTCGCCATCGGCGGTCAGCTTGCCTTCCGGGAAGATGCACACCAACTCCCCTTCCTTCAGGTACTGGGCAATTCGCATGAAGGCCTTTTCGTAGATCTGGATATCTTCATGGCGCCCGGCAATCGGAATCGCCCCGGCCGTGCGGAAGATAAAGTTCAGCACCGGCAAACGGTAGATCTTGTAGTACATCACAAAGCGAATCGGCCGACGTACCGCGCCGCCAATCAACAGTGCATCGACAAACGACACGTGGTTGCACACCAGCAGCGCCGCGCCTTCATCCGGAATCAGCTCAAGGTTGCGATGCTCCACGCGGTACATGGAATGGCTGAGCAGCCAGATCATGAAGCGCATGGTGAACTCGGGGACGATTTTGAAGATGTAAGTGTTGACCGCAATGTTGAGCAGCGACACCACCAGGAACAACTCGGGGATCGACAGCTTGGCCACGCTCAGCAGCAGGATCGAAACGATGGCCGAAACCACCATGAACAACGCATTGAGAATATTGTTGGCCGCAATGACCCGCGCGCGCTCGTTCTCGGCCGTGCGCGACTGGATCAGCGCGTAGAGCGGCACGATATAGAAACCACCGAACACACCCAGGCCAAGGATATCGAACAACACCCACCACGCCTGACCGTAGCTGAGTACCGCCAGCCAGCTATGTTCCTGGGCCGATTGCGGAAAGCCGCCCGAGTGCCACCACAGCAGCAGGCCGAAGACCGTCAGGCCAAACGAGCCAAACGGCACCAGGCCGATCTCGACCTTACGGCCCGAGAGCTTTTCGCAGAGCATCGAGCCAACGGCGATGCCCACCGAAAACACCGTAAGGATCAGCGTCACCACAGTTTCGTCGCCGTACAACCATTCCTTGGCGTAGGCCGGGATTTGCGTCAGGTAGATCGCACCGACAAACCAGAACCACGAGTTGCCGACAATCGAGCGCGACACTGCCGGCGTCTGCCCCAGGCCCAGGCGCAAGGTGGCCCAGGATTCGCTGAAGATATTCCAGTTCAGGCGCAGCTCGGGCGTGGACGCCGCCGCCCGCGGAATACTGCGGCTGGCCAGGTAGCCGAGCACCGCCACGCCGACAATCGCTACCGCCACCAAGGGCGCGTAATTGCTCGACGACATGATGATCCCGGCGCCAATGGTGCCGGCCAGAATGGCCAGAAACGTGCCCATTTCCACCAGCCCGTTGCCGCCCACCAGCTCATCGTCGTGCAACGCCTGGGGCATGATCGAGTACTTCACCGGGCCGAACAACGCCGAATGCGTACCCATGGCAAACAGCGCCAGCAGCATCAGTTCCAGGTGGTTGAACAGAAAGCCCGTGGCGCCCACGGCCATGATCACGATCTCGCCGATCTTGATCGCGCGGATCAGCGCGTCCTTGTTGAATTTCTCGCCAAACTGCCCGGCCAGCGCCGAGAACAGGAAGAACGGCAGGATAAACAACAAGGCGCACAGGTTGACCCAGATGGAGCGGTCGCCCTCGATGGTGAGCTTGTAGAGAATCGCCAGGATCAGCGATTGCTTGAAGATGTTGTCGTTGAATGCGCCCAGTAACTGGGTGATGAAAAACGGCAGAAAGCGCCGTGTGCGCAGCAAGGTGAATTGTGAGGGGTGGCTCATCGTCCGTGTTCCTGCGTGGCCTGAAGGCGTGTAGTTTCTCAGGCCACGACTTTACCTAATCGCGCTTACTTATTCGCTAGTCCTGCAATGCATGGCGAAACAAAAAGCTCACCTTTATAGGCGCCCTGCACAGTGCGCTTGGCCACGATCAGCCACATCAGCGCCAATGCCAGCACCAGCACGCTGCCAAAGATGCTGAAAAAGCTCAGGTGCAGCAGACTCGCCAGCTTCAGCGTGGCTAACGCGTAAACCCCCAGCGGGAAGGTAAACCCCCACCAGCCGAGGTTGAACGGAATGCCGGCGCGCAGGTAACGCAGGGTGATCAGCACCGCGATCAACATCCACCACAAACCGAAGCCCCACAAGGTGATGCCGGCCACCACGCCCAGGCCATTGGCCATTTCACCCACACCCGGCAAGCCATTGGCGGCGAAAATCGCCGGTGCGTCACCGCCCAACAGCAACATGCCCAGCGCACCAGTGCCGATGGGGCCAAGGGCCAGCCAGCTCGATGCGGCCATATTGGCAGGTGGCAGTTTATGCAGGGCCATGCGCAACATCAGGATGGTCAGGATGCTGAACGCCACCGGCAGGGAAAACGCCCACAGCACGTAGCTGGTCACCAGCATCACCAGTTGCGCATGGGCGTCGGCCAAGTGCGGCGCCAGCAAGCCACCGCTGGCGGCGGCGACTTCGGCGGCAACCACTGGCAACAGCCAGACGGCGGTCATCTGGTCGATGCTGTGTTCCTGGCGGGTGAACATCATGAACGGGATCAACACACCGCAGGCCAGGGCCATCGCCACGTCCAGCCACCATAAGGCTTCTGCCAGCGGGATCACCTCACTGCCCCAGCGCGGCAGACCAAACAGCAACAAGCCGTTGAGAATGGTGGCCAGGCCCATGGGAATGGTGCCGAAGAACATCGACACCGTGGAGTGCCCGAAGATGCGTCGCGCTTCGTGGAAGAACATCACCCAACGCGCCGCGTACAACAGGCTGAACAGCACAAACAGGCCAATGGTGAACAGCCACAGCCCTTCGGCAATGGCGTGCAAACCTGGCAGGTTGAACGGCAGTTGAGCCAAGGCCAGGGCCAGCACGCCGGTACCCATGGTCGCGGCAAACCAGTTGGGGGTGAACTGGCGAATTACTTCCCGTGGGCGGGTCAGGTGGCTCAAGGGCTTATAGCTTGGGGTTTTGCAGCCTGGGGGCGTGCAACTGGGAGTCGTCGTGCAGGTCATGATGGCAATCCTCTTCCTCGTATGAGGTTGAAGCCATCATAGAACCTGATCGAATATCTATATAACGGGTAATATCTCTATAAGTTATCTACTTTACCAATATACAGCATCACTCTACTGCCGCCTTGGCCCGCACCGAGTTCTGCAGCATTAAACCGACCAAGGCACTCAGGGCCAGCAGTATCAGCGCCGCACCATAGCCTTCAGTCGTGACGATAAGGCCGTAAACCTGGCACAAGTAACCCGCCAACAGCGCTGGCAGGCAAAACGCCAAGTAGCTCAAGACATAGAACGCCGACATCAAACCGGCCCGCTCATGGGGCAACGCCAGTCCGACAATGCTGCGCACACTGCCCATGAAGCCGCCGCCAAAACCAAAACCTGCAATCACACTGGCGACAAAGAACAGCCACAAAATACCCATGTGGACGGCCACCAGCAGCAACGCGACGCCCACGGCCAACAGCCCTGCCGACAGCCGCATGATTTTATCGGCCGGGCGCTCGCGCACGCTGTAGATCATCACCGCGCCACTCAAGGTCACGACCGCCACCAGGCCGCCACCGATCAGGTGCGAAGTGGAACCGGTGGCAGCCTTGATCAGCGACGGCGCCAGGGATGAGAAGAACCCGCCCAGCGCCCACACCGCCACATTCAGCGGCATCACCAACCATAAAGCCCGGCGCGCTTGCTGCGGCACATGCAGGGTCGGCGCCAGCGACTTCAAGGCCCCCGGAATACGACTGACGGTTTCCGCCAGGCGCCACACATACACAGCCTGCAACACCATCAACCCCAACAGCGTGAAGTAAATCAATTGGGTAGGACGCGGCGCGAACTCCACCAGTAGGCCACTGCCCAGCCCGCCGCTGGCCATGCCCAACAGCGGCGCCAGGCTATTGAGCATCGGGCCGCGCTGGCGGTCGGTGTCGAGCAAGGTCGCACTCAGCACCGCCGTGGCCATGCCGGTGGCGAAACCTTGCAGCGCGCGGGCGGCAATCAGGTGCGCGGTGCTGTCGGCGTTGATAAACAGCAGCATCGCCGCAATATTGAGCAGCAATGCGACGAAAATCACCGGCTTGCGCCCCAGGTGATCCGACAGTGAACCCACGGTCAGCAACGCTGCCAACAGGCTGACGGCGTATACGCCGAAAATCACCGTGAGCATTGTCGCGGAGAAATGCAGGTTTTCCTGATACACCTGATACAACGGCGTCGGCGCGCTGGACGCGGCGAGGAAGGTCAACACCGTGATGACCAGGAACGCCAGGCTGGACCGCTGGGAAATAACGCGAGACATGGGCACACTCCACTAAAGCTAATACTTTGCTTTTGCGCAGTGTGCTACCGGCGCGCGCTTAAAGCAAATTCTTTGTGTTAAGGTTTTACGCATGGCGATAAAAGAAGGCCTTCGCCCGGGAGGCCGCAGTGCCCGGGTCCAAGAATCGGTGCATTCAGCAGTGCGTGAGCTGTTGGAAGCCCATGAGCGCTCCAGCGTTACCGTACCGATGATTGCGACGCGCGCAGGCGTCACGCCC
Organism: Pseudomonas sp. OE 28.3; assembly: GCF_014268205.2. NCBI lineage: Bacteria > Pseudomonadati > Pseudomonadota > Gammaproteobacteria > Pseudomonadales > Pseudomonadaceae > Pseudomonas > Pseudomonas sp. OE 28.3. Next base: position 2,281,826 of record NZ_CP077082.1, on the reverse strand, counting down.
TCGACCATTTACCGGCGCTGGGGCGACTTATCCGTGCTGTTGGCTGATGTGGCCCTGGCCCGCATGCGCCCCGACTGTGAGCCGGCGAATACCGGCAGCCTGCGCGGTGATCTGCGGGCCTGGGCCGAGCAATACCTGGATGAAATGAGCTCCGAGCCAGGGCGCAACATGATGCGTGACCTGCAGAGCATGATCACACCGGGTTATTGCGTGAGCATTCTGAGTGGGCAGCTTCAGACGATTATCGATCGCTACCCACAGAGTACGCCGCCGAGCGTGGACCATTTAATCAACCTGCTGGCGGCGCCGACGGTGTTTCGCATTTTGTTCTCGACCGAACCACTGACGGTGCAAGAGCTGCACGGACTGATCGAGCTGGCACTTAAAGGTTAAACCTCTGCACAAAACCAAAGGTGGGAGCTGGCTTGCCTGCGATGGCGGTCTGTCAGTTAAACAATGGCTGCCTGACCCATCGCTATCGCAGGCAAGCCAGCTCCCACATTGACCCTGCCTGCAGTCAATAAAAAACGGCCTCACTTGGAGGCCGTTTTTTATTGCAGCTAACGGCTTAGGTACGCATCCCGCGCCCACTCACCAGCAACCGCGCACAGCCGACATACAGCACCACGGTCGCCACCAGCATAAAGGTGATCGCCACGCTGATCTTGATATCCGACACGCCCAGGATGCCGTAGCGGAAGGCGTTGACCATATGCAACACCGGGTTGGCCAGCGACACGGTCTGCCAGAACGGCGGCAGCAAGGTAATGGAGTAGAACACCCCGCCCAGGTAGGTCAGCGGCGTCAGCACGAACGTCGGGATGATCGAAATATCATCGAAGTTGCGGGCAAACACGGCGTTGATGAACCCCAGCAGCGAGAAGATCGTCGCCGTCAGTACCACCACCAGCAGGGTGACCCCAAGGTGATGCACTTGCAGATGGGTGAAGAACAGCGACAGCAAGGTCACGATCACCCCGACCATCAAGCCGCGCAGCACGCCACCCAGGGTGTAGCCGATCAGGATGGTGTGCGGCGACACCGGCGAGACCATCAGTTCTTCGATCGAGCGCTGGAACTTGCTGCCGAAAAAGCTCGAGACCACGTTGCCGTAGGAGTTGGTGATCACCGACATCATGATCAGGCCCGGCACGATGTACTCCATGTAGGTGAAGCCACCCATGTCGCCGATCTGGCGGCCGATGAGGTTACCGAAGATCACGAAGTACAAGACCATGGTGATCGCCGGCGGCAGCAGGGTCTGCGGCCAGATCCGGGTAAAGCGCTTCACTTCGCGGTAAACGATGGTCTGCAGTGCGACGAGGTTGGGTTGCAGTTCGGAACTCATACCGCCACCTTCGCCAGATTTTTCTCCACCAGGGACACGAACAACTCCTCAAGGCGATTGGTTTTGTTACGCAGGCTCAGCACTTCGATGCTCTGGGCCGCCAACTGGGTGAACAACGCGGTGATGCCCATGGCTTTGTCCACCTGCACTTCCAGGGTGTGGTCATCGACCAGGCGGCTTGGGTAGCCGAGCAGTTGCGGCGCCACCGACAGGTTGTTTTTCAGGTCCAGCAGGAAGGTTTCCACATGCAACTGGCCCAGCAGGTTGCGCATGCTGGTGTTCTCGACAATGGTGCCGTGGTCGATGATGCCGATGTTGCGGCACAGCTGCTCAGCCTCTTCCAGGTAATGGGTGGTGAGGATGATGGTGATGCCCTTCTCGTTCAGCTCGGTGAGGAAGGTCCACATCGAACGGCGCAGCTCGATATCCACACCGGCGGTCGGCTCATCGAGGATCAACAGGCGCGGTTCATGCACCAGCGCGCGAGCGATCATCAGGCGGCGCTTCATACCGCCGGACAGCGAACGCGAAGGCACGTCGCGCTTGTCCCACAGGCCCAACTGAGTCAGGTACTGCTCGGCGCGTTCCTTGGCGATTTTCGCCGGGATGCCGTAATAGCCGGCCTGGGTCACGACGATGTCGAAGGTCTTTTCAAACTGGTTGAAGTTGAATTCCTGGGGCACCACGCCGATGGAGCGCTTGAGCGCCGCCGGGGATTTGTCCAGGTCATGGCCAAAGATATTCACCGAGCCACTGGTTTTGTTGACCAGGGTCGAGAGGATGCCGATGGTGGTGGATTTGCCGGCACCGTTGGGGCCGAGCAAGGCGAAGAAGTCACCTTCGGCAACGTCCAGATCGATACCACTCAGGGCCTGGAAACCGTTGCCGTAGGTTTTGGTTAGCTGCCGGATGGACAGAGCGGAACTCATATCGGATTACGCACCAGAGAAGGGAATAGAAAGAGTAGATGAGCGCGCAGCGCATGTAGTTCAACGGCGGCGCATGACAAGCATGGTGCTTGCCCGCGCCGCACAAGTACAGTCACCTGTATTAATAGTCAGTATTAAGTCAACGCGGTCATCACGGCCTTGCGGTAGGCCGGGCGATCTTTGAGGCGCTGGTACCAGGCCTCTAGATGGGGCATTGCCGGGCGCTCGATGGGCATCTCGAACCAGGCGTAGGCAAAGCAGCCCAAGGGGATATCGCCCATGCCGAAATGCTGGCCGCTGAGGTAGGGTTGCTCGGCGAGGGCCTGGTCAACGGTGTTAAGCGCATCGATACAGGCTTGGCGCCCGGCATTGATGCTGTCCCAGTTCTGTTTTTCCGCCGGGGTACGCAGGATGCCCCAGAACACCGCCTTGAACGGATCGGCGAGCGTCGACGTGGTCCAGTCCATCCACTTCTCGGCGCTGGCCCGGGCTTGCAGGTCGTTCGGGTAAAAATCCGACGCGCTCTTGGCGCACAGATAACGCACGATGGTGTTGGATTCCCACAACACAAAGTCGCCGTCTTCGATCATCGGCACCCGGCCATTGGGGTTCAAGGCCCGGTATTGCGGCGTGTCGACCACACCAAAAGCCCCGCCCGCATCAATTGCCTCATAGTCCAGGCCGAGTTCCTCGGCGCACCAAAGTGCCTTCCTGACGTTTGATGAATTTTTACGACCCCAGATTTTCAGCATGACCGCGCCTTATCGTTGATGAACATGGCTTGATGAACGCAGCAGCATACGCCGGTTCACCTGCGGCTTAAATCGCTGTGCATATCGCTGTGCATGTCCTTCAGCGAGATCGGCGTGTCGTCGGCAAACAGGTGCGGGTAACACTGCTGAATATGCGCGAAAAAAAACGCTTCGGGCACGTCGCTGAACTGGCCGTGGTCCAGCACATATTCCATCGAGCGCCGGCCCTGGCGGTTGAAGGCGTGGAACACGCTGTCGTTGACCCCATCGAACGCCAGCGGTGGCACGTCGAACAACTCGCACAGTTGACTGTTGAACGCCGGCGTGGCCTTGACCCAACGGCCGTGCAGGTACAACTCGGTATAGCCGTGCATGGCGAACACATCACTTTTGAGCAGCGCGAGCAGGCGCGGTGTCGATAAATGATTGCGCACGTCCGCCAGGCCAATGCGCGCCGGGATCCCGCAATGACGGGCACAGGCGGCCAATAAGGTGGCCTTGGGTACACAGTAGCTCTCGCCGGTGGCCAGGGCAAAGCTGGCACTGAGGGTATTTGGATCACGGCTGAAGGTGTACGGGTTGTAGCGAATCGCCTCACGCACGGCGTAGTAGAGACTGACCGCCTGGTCACTTAAATCCGGGCGGGTTCCGCGATGTTTTTCGGCGAACTCCACCACCGCAGGGTGGTCACTATCGATGAAGCGGCTGGGATTCAAGTACGTATCCATGAGCTTTATCTCCAAGGGAAGCCTTGAGTCTAACGACAGGCCTGCCGTGGAGATAACGACGATTCGGCCAAATGTCGGCGTGCGCCAGCACAACTCGTTACACCCTCGCCACCGCGCTTTTTCGGATGCCGACTAAGCTCCATGGTGGTTTCGCCCTTGGTTTCACGGAGGATTGAATATGCTGTTGTTGTGGATACTGGTTCTGGTGGTCGGCATTGCCTACCTGGCACACCGCCGCACCGCGCCCCTGCCCGCGCTGGGCGTGGTTGCCGTCTACCTGCTGGCGATGGGCGCCTGGAGCCATGCACCGGGTTGGCTGCTGGTCATCCTCTGGGTGCTGATCGCCGCCGTGGCCGTGCCCCTGTTGCTGCCCGACCTGCGCCGCCAATACTTCACCAAGCCGCTGTTCAGCTGGTTCCAGAAAGTCCTGCCGCCGATGTCCGAGACCGAGCGCGACGCCATCGACGCCGGCACCGTGTGGTGGGACGGCGAACTGTTCAGCGGTCGCCCCGATTGGGACAAATTGCTGGCCTACCCCAAGGCGCAACTGACTGAAGAAGAACAAGCGTTTATCGACGGCCCTACCGAAGAGCTCTGCGCCATGGTCAGCGACTGGGAAATCGGCCAGGCCATGGACCTGCCGCCCGCCGCCTGGGAGCACATCAAGACCCACGGTTTCTTCGCCCTGATCATTCCCAAGGAATATGGCGGCAAGGGTTTCTCCGCCTATGCCCACTCCCAGGTCGCGATGAAACTCGCCACCCGCAGCGGCGACCTCGCCTCCACCGTGATGGTGCCTAACTCCCTCGGCCCGGCCGAGCTGCTGCTGCATTACGGCACCGACGAACAACGCAACCACTACCTGCCACGCCTGGCCCGTGGCGACGATATCCCCTGCTTCGCCCTCACCGGCCCACTGGCCGGCTCCGACGCCGGCGCCATGCCCGACACCGGCGTGATCTGCAAAGGTGAATGGGAAGGCAAGGAAACCCTCGGCCTGCGCCTGAACTGGGAAAAACGCTATATCACCCTCGGCCCGGTCGCGACCCTCCTCGGCCTGGCTTTCAAGGCCCATGACCCGGACCACTTGTTGGGTGAGGAAGAAGACCTGGGCATCAGCCTGGCGCTGATCCCCACCGACACGCCCGGCGTGGAAATCGGCCGTCGCCACCTGCCGTTGGGCGCCGCCTTTATGAACGGCCCCAACTCCGGCAAGGACGTGTTCATCCCCCTGGAATTCCTTATCGGTGGCCAGGAAATGCTCGGCAAGGGCTGGATGATGCTGATGAACTGCCTGTCGGTCGGCCGTTCGATCTCCCTGCCTGCGGTCGGTACCGGCGCGGCCAAGTTCACCAGTTTGGTGACCGGCCAATACGCTCAAGTGCGCGAGCAATTCAACGTGCCGCTGTCGGCCTTTGAAGGTATCCAGGAAGCCCTGGCGCGCATTGGCGGCAACGCCTGGCTGATGGACAGCGCGCGCATGCTCACCGCCAACGCGGTCGACCTGGGCGAAAAGCCTTCGGTGTTGTCGGCGATTCTCAAGTACCACCTCACCGAGCGCGGTCGCGAGTGCATCAGCCACGCCATGGATGTGCATGGCGGCAAGGGCATCATCATGGGGCCTAACAACTACCTGGGCCGCAACTGGCAAGGCGCGCCGATCTTCATCACAGTGGAAGGCGCGAACATCCTCTCGCGCAACCTGATGATCTTTGGCCAGGGCGCGATCCGCTGCCACCCGTTCGTGCTTAAGGAAATGGCCCTGGCCGGTCGTGAAGACCATGACCAGGCGCTCAAGGAATTTGACGGCCTGCTGATGCAACATATCGGATTTGCCGTGAGTAACGCCGCCAGCACGTTGGTGCTGAACCTCGGCATCGGCCACTTCGAGAAGGCACCGGGTAACCGCTTGAGCCAGGGCTACTTCCGCGCACTGAACCGTCAGGCCGCCGCATTCGCCCTGCTCGCCGACTTGAGCATGATGTTGCTGGGTGGCGAATTGAAACGCCGCGAACGCCTGTCGGCACGCCTGGGTGATGTGCTGAGCCATATGTACCTGGCCTCGGCCGCGCTCAAGCGTTATCACGACCTGGATTCGCCGGATCACCTGGAGCCGCTGTTTGCCTGGGCCATGGAAGAAAGCCTCGGTGAGTCGGAGCGTGCCCTGGATGAGCTGCTGAGCAACTTCCCGAACAAGGTCCTCGGTTGCCTGCTGCGGGTGATCGTGTTCCCGTTCGGCCGTCGTCACACCGGGCCGTCCGATGCTTTGGACGCCGAAGTGGCTGCGGTGATTGGCCGTGCCAAAGGCGACCCGACCCTGGAAGAGTTGCTGGCGGGTTGCTATCGCCCGCAATCGGCAGAAGACCCGGTGGGTGCCCTGCAACATGCCTACGACCTGCTGGGTGCCAGCCACCCCTTGCAGAAAAAACTCCACACCGCGCTCAAAAGCGGCCAGGTCAAACCGGCCGCCGGCGAGCATGCCATCGACGCGGCGCTGCACGCGGGCGTATTGCAACCGGCCGAAGCGCAAACCCTGCGCGACGCCGAAGCCGCGCGCCGCAAGGTGATCGATGTGGATGATTTCAGCAAGGAAGAGCTGACCCAGGCTGAGGGTAAAGTGCGCTGACCGCTCACACCCTATAAAGCTAAGGTCATATAAATACGGGCGCGAGAGGCATATACTCTCGCGCCCGTTTTTGCTTTAGAGGACTTATCTCGTGTCCAACGTCGTTGCCGATCATCTCGTCTTGCTCGACCACTTGCGCAGCATCCTGGTTGCCGTCGGCGAAGCCGAACAGGTGCCCGAGGAAAGCCACACCCTGTTCCTGGAGCGCTTCGACGAATTGCGCGCCCTGCTGCCGATCGACCCGATCGAGAGCCAGTACCTGGGCCAGGACCTGATGAGCCAGGTCATCCTGCGTTACCCGCAAATCGCCCACCTTGTGCCACGCGACCTGCTGTGGTTCTTCGGCGGTGATTGCCTGCACTTCATGCCCGATGAAGAACTGGACCTGTACCAGGCCCTGGAAGAACGTCGTTTTGAAGCCGAACAGAACGATGAACCGTTCGACTGGAACCAGGAAAAACAGCTGCTGGCCATGCCGCAGGATCAGAGCAAGCACTGAGTCCAGCTAAGACCGTATGCAGTAAATTGCTTTTCTGTGGGAGCTGGCTTGCCTGCGATGCAGGCGACTCGGTTTGTCAGTTAAACCGAGGTGATACAATCGCAGGCAAGCCAGCTCCCACATAAGCCAGCTCTCACACACGCCAGCGCCCACAATCAGCGGCGGCGCAGTGTCGGCTCCTTCGCCATGCACTCCACCAGATAATCAATAAACACCCGCAACTTCGGTGGCAGATACCGCGTGGGCGAATGCAGCAACCACGCCTCACCATGGTAGGACGCAATAAAATCCCACTCGGGCAATACCTGCACCAGGCTCCCCGCCGCCAAGGCGTGGCGCGCCGTGAAGTACGGCAAGCTACCAATCCCCACATGCTGCAACACCGCATCCAGGCGCACGCCGGTGTGGTTCGCGGCGTAGCGCCCGCGCACGCCCACGGTCACCGCCTTGGCACCCTGACGAAACTTCCAGCGTGAATCCCCCGGCGTTTCGCCCAGGTAAATGCAGCTGTGTTCCAGCAAATCATGGGGATGTTCAGGCGTACCCTGCGCGGCCAGGTACTGCGGCGTGGCACACAACAGGTGCTCGATGGGTAACAGTTGGCGGCCGACCAAGCCCGGCGGCGGGCTGTCGGTGATGCGGATGCTGAGGTCCACATTGTCGTCGATCAGGTCCACATGCCGGTCTTCCAGGATCAATTGCACATCCACCTTGGGATAGCGCCGCAAGAACTCCGACATATGCGGGTGCACCACAAACCGGCCCACCGCCTTGGGCACGCTGACCCGCACCAGGCCTTCGGCTTCATGGGTGAACTGGCCACTGATCTCCATCACCGAGCGCGCCGCGTTGACCATCTCCTGGCAACGCTTGAACACCTCTTCGCCGCCTTCGCTCAAGCGCAATTTACGCGTGGTGCGTTGCAGCAAGCGTGTCGCCAGCGCCTGTTCGAGACGCGAGATACTGCGGCTCACGGCCGAGGGCGAAACGCTCAGTTGTCGCGCCGCTTCGGAGAAACTGCCGGTCTCCACGACTTTGACGAAAATCGCCATTTCACCCAGCAGTGGCAAAGGAAGATTGATGCTCATGACGCACAGGTCCATTGATAATTGAACGGATTATCACCCATCCACGCACTATTTATACTGCCCGTAGAACCCTGATGCGGATGTAAATGATGACCGAGCGCCTGTTTTTCACCCACGACCACCTGACCGCCGAGCTTGAAGTGCTGAGCTGCACACCCCACGAAGGCCTGTTCGCGGTCACCCTGCAGTCGACGATTTTTCATCCCCAAGGCGGCGGGCAACCCTTTGATACCGGTTGGCTGGGCGACAGCCAGGTGCTGCGCGTGACTCAGGAGGCTGACCGTGTGGTGCATTACGTGGACCAGCCTGTGCAGCCCGGCCCGATCAGCGCACGGGTCGACGCACAACGCCGTGCCCTGTACACGCGCCTGCATTCGGCCGGGCACCTGATCGGCAATGCGGGAGAAAGCTTCGGTTGGATGCCGATCAAAGCCCACCATTGGCCGGGCGAGTGCAAAATCACCTTTATCCGTGGCGAAATGGCCCAGGCCATCGACGCCGAGGCGATCCAGCAACAGGTCAACCAATGGATCGCCGCCGACTACCCGCGCCATATGACCCTGGAAGACGGCGCCCGCGAAGTGGGTTTCGGCGAACTGCCCGCCTACGCCTGCGGCGGCACCCATGTGCAAGCCCTGAACGAGCTCGGCCAAGTGACCATCCTGGCCTTGTCGGAGAAAAAAGGCGCGCTGTCGGTGCGTTACGAAATCAACTGACAGACCACGCGGCTTTTGTGGTCACCGGGCTGTTGTGATGAGCAGGCTGTTGTGGCGAGCGGGCTTGCCCCGCGTTGGGGCGCGAAGCGGCCCTAATACAGTCACCGCGTTTTTTCAGGCAAACATAAGCGCCTGGTTTTGGGGCCGCTTCGCAGCCCAACGCGGGGCAAGCCCGCTCGCCACAACAGCCTGCTCGCCACAAATCCCCCCGCGCTCGCCACGTTGAGTATTTACACCCTACAAGTGCGCTAAACCGCAATCGCCCCCGCCCGCCCCGGCTCCACCACAAACGACTTGAGGGTCGACACCGTGGCGTTGGGATCGCGCGGGTCAGTTATCACCCGAAAGTTCGTCAGCATCTTCTGAGCCGTAAGCTCTACCGACACATACCCTCGCTGGCGGCTGTCGAAAAACTTCACATGCGGATTAAGCGGCAGGATCTTGCTGAACGCTTCAAAGGGCGGGCCATCGGAGGTCACCGAGCTGCCGACAAACTCAGTGGCGATCACTGGCGAGTCCGGGTTGTTGGCGTCGGCGTGCAGGTCAGTGGTCCAGAACGAATGGATATCACCGCCCCAGAACACCGGGTTGCTGACCTTGTGACGCCCGATGGACGCCAGCATGCGCGAACGATTGGCCACGTAGCCGTCCCAACCATCGGTCCAATGGCCCACCTTGTGGTTGCTCAGGTCGCGCTGGAGCAAGGGCGCCACCAGCAAGTCCTGGGCGATCACATTCCACTGTGCCTGCGACTGGGCAAAGCCCTGGTCCAGCCAGGCTTCCTGTTGCCAACCCAGCATGGTGCGGCCGAGATCACGCAGGTCGCTGCAAGTGTTGGCGGCGATATGCCCCTGATGGCTGCCGTTGGCCTGGATGCAGGGTTGCTCGGAGCGATACTGGCGCCCATCCAACACATGGAAGCGCGCCAGCCGACCGTAATCCAGGCGCCGGTAAATGCGCATGTCCGGCCCCTTCGGCACACTGCTGGCGCGCAGCGGCATGTGCTCGTAAAACGCCTGGTACGCCGCCGCCCGCTGCTGGAGAAATTGCGCCACGGGAATCTTCGGGTCCTGGGACCAGCGGTTGGCGTAGTCATTCTGCACTTCATGGTCATCCCAGGTTGCCACGCTGGGGGCAGCCGCGTGCAGGGCTTGCAGGTCCGGATCGGTTTTGTACAGCGCGTAGCGGTTGCGGTAGTCGCTCAAGCTCACCGCGTTGCCGCTGCCGTGGGCCCGAAAGACTTTCCCCGAGTCGACGGCGTAAGAGCTGTCGTAAATGTAGTCCCCGAGAAAAAACACCAGGTCAGGTTGCTCTGCGGCTAAATGGCGATAGGCGCTGAAGTAACCGCGCTCCCAATGCGAGCAGGAAACAAACCCCAGCCGAGCCGAGGCCATCGCCTGCAAAGGTGGCGTGGTACGTGCCTGGCCCACCGGGCTCTGCGCGCCGAGGCCTTCGAACTGGTACCAATACGGCCGGCCCGCCGCAAGCCCGGCCACTTCAACATGCACCGAATGGGCGAACCGCTCAGTCGCCAAGACCTCACCCTGCTTCACGATACGCGTCATCGCCGCATCACTGGCCACCCACCATCGCACTGGCACCGCGCGGCTCAAGCCGCCCTGCCCATCCGCTGCGTTGAACAACGGCGCCAGGCGCGTCCATATCACGAAACCATCCGGCAGCGGGTCGCCCGAAGCCACGCCAAGGGTGAACGGGTAATCCACCCCGGCACTGCGCGCAAACGGGCTGAGGATTGAAAACGCGGTAGCGACCGCCAGCCCGGTAAGGACTCGCCGCCTGCCGTGGTCCACTGCGTCATTCACAACGCGCGCTCCCAGTCCTCACGCACGGTGGCAAAGCCCAGCAGGTCTTCGTACACGCCATTTTTGAGAAACGCCTGACGCAGGCAACCCTCGTAGCGCAGGCCGATTTTCTGCATCACTCGCGCCGATTCCTTGTTGCGGCCAAAGCATTGGCTGCCGACACGCTGCAGCCCAAGCTCGGTGAAGCCAAAACTCATCATCGCGCTCGCCGCCTCAGCGGCATACCCCAGGTTACGCGCATGCGCCGCGACCCAGCCGCCCAAATGCCCTGCGTGATGACGAGCGTTAAGGCGCAGGCTGACCATGCCAACCAACTCACCGGTTTCACGCACATGCATGCCCAGGTTCAACAACTCGCCCGCCCGATATTTGTCTGCGGCCCCGGCAATAAAACTCTGTGCAGTTTCCAAGGTATAGGGCGACGGAATGTTGGCCGTGTTGTCAGCGATTTTCGGCCCGTTGGCGAGCATGAAGAGCACCTCGGCCTGGTCCATTTCCAGCGCCCGCAATAGTAGTCGCGGGGTCGACAATTGAGGCAGTGCAGTGGGCATACGCGGCAGCTCTTCAAGTAAATTCCCCCAGAATGTACTGCCTTCGTGTCAATTGCATTACGTCATGAAACCGCAAGGTAAAATCTCTGAAAGACGCGTCCTAGAGCCTTTAAAACGTCAATTAAAGTTAACCATTCGGTCATTTTTGGTTGTTAGCGTGTCGCCCCTAATTCAACGACGGGGTAACAGAATGAGAACCTGGGATGAACCCAAGAAACGCAAGGCACATATCGAGTTGATCCCCATGATCGACGTGATGATGTTCCTCCTGGTGTTTTTCGTACTGGTGAGTTTGAACGTGATCCCCGCACTCGGCATGAAGACCCAACTGCCCAGCGCCAGCAGCTCGCAGCAACTCAAGCCGCAGAATAAATTCATCCTTACCTTGGGCCTGGAAAGCCAGTTGCAACTCGACGGCAAGGCCATCACGGTCGATGCGTTGGTGCCGGCACTGAAGGCTGCAGAAAAGCCTGATACCAAGTCGACCATCATCGTCAACAGCGACAAAGGCGTAGAGGTTTCGCGCCTGGTGGAAGTCATGGACACCCTGCGCCTGGGTGGCTTTACCTCCGTGTCCATTGCCACGCGTAAGTCTTGATCATGTATGTATTGTTTCGTGCGCGTCAGCTGCTGGGCAGTGTCCCGGCCCTGATCGCCCTGGTGCTGATTGCACTGGGTATCCAGTCCCAACCGTTGAAAATCCAGCCGCAGTACGACGAGTCGGCGGTCGAGCTGGCCCTGGTCGAACCCGAGCCTGAAGTGGTTCCCGAGCCTGTGGTCGAGCAAGAGCCGCCACCGCCGGTGATCGAGGACGAAGAGGCCGAACCGGCCCCGCCGCCACCACCGCCCAAACCCTTGCCAAAACCTGAACCCAAGCCCAAGCCGGTGCCCAAACCCAAGCCCGTGGTGGCCGCCAAACCGACTCCCACGCCAGCGCCAGTCGCACCAGTGGCGGCCAAGCCGGTACAGGCCGTCGTTACGCCGACACCTGCGCCGCCCGCGCCACCGGCACCGCCCAAAGTGGATGGCCAGGCACTGGAAGGCGGTTACCTCAAAGGACTGCGCAACGAGCTGGACACTTACAAGCAATACCCCACCGGGCGCCAGGCGTCCCTCGAGCGCCCCAGTGGCGAGGTGGTGGTGTGGTTGATGGTGGATCGACAAGGCCGCGTCCTTGATGCCGGGATCCAGACCCCGGCACCGAGCATGCTGCTCAATCGGGCCGCTACCAATAGCCTGCGCCGCATCAAGCAGGTCAAGCCGTTCCCCGAACAAGCCTTCGGTGGACGTAACGAGCAACGCTTCACCGCCACCTTCAACTACAGCGTGCAATAAGCACCGACACCAGGACGACAGTGATGAGGTTCACACGTATTCATCTGGCACTTGTTGCCGCGACGAGCATGACCCACGCAGTGGTCATGGCAGCTACCAGCGACAGTGACGTCGGCACGATCGGAGTTCAGGGAGGCAAGGCGACCGCGGGGGGCGGTTACATGGTCCAGGAAGAGAGCGCCAAGGGCCGCTCGACCATCACCAAGGAAGCGCTGGACAAGCAAACCGCCACCGGCAACGCCATCGACAAGCTCAAGTACACGCCGGGTTTGAACATCTCGAGTGAGGACAACACCGGTCTGTCGGGCTTTCGCTTCACCATGCGCGGCATGAACTCCGACCAGGTCGGTATGTCGGTCGATGGCATGCCGATCAATGACTCCGGCAACTACGCGCTGTACTCCAACCTGCTCGGCGATCCGGAAAACATCGACCAGATCTTCGTCACCCAGGGCTCGTCGGAAGCCGACGGCCCGCACATCGGCTCCAGTGGCGGCAACATCGGCATCGTGACGATTCGCCCGACCAAGGAAACCGGTGCGTTCGTTAAACAAGTGGTGGGCAGCAACGCCACCCGCAAGACCTTTGCGCGCCTCAACACCGGCGAAGTCAACGGCCTCTCCAACTGGCTGTCGGCGTCCCACACCGAAGGCCAGATGTGGCGCGGCTCGGGCGCGGTGCGTGCGGACAAGGTGGAGTGGAACAGCTTTTTCGACGCCGGCAACGGCAACACCGCCAACCTGATCCTCAAGTACCACGAGCAGGACAACAACAGTTACAGCCAATTGACCAAGGCGCAGTTCCAGCAGTTCGGCCGCCAGTATGACCCGTACCCGGCCAAGCCGGCGCTGGGCTCCAACGGCAAGATCAGCAGCTATTACGACCTGGCACAGAACCCGTTCCAGACCTTCACCGCCGTGCTCAACACCCAGTACAAGCTGAGCGACAACCTGTCGCTCTCGGTGATCCCGTATTACTACTACGGCAACGGCAGCGGCGTGGGCTCCTCCGCCTATGCGCTCAACAGCGGTTCCAACAAAGGCGGCGTATTCGACCTCGGCAACCTGCCGACGCAGGCCCAATATAACGCCGACGGCTCGGCGACGACGGGTGTCTACTATCGCCCTTCGCGCACCCAGACCTGGCGCCCGGGCATCACCACCAAACTGAACTGGGACCTGGGCGACCACAGCCTGCAATTCGGCTACTGGTACGAACGCGCCCGCCAAAGCCAGACCCAACCGTTCATTGCCCTCAAGAACAGCGGCAAGCCCAGCGACACTTGGCCGGACGCCAGCTCCGTGGTCGACGCCAATGGCAACACCGTACAAGGCCGCGACCGCTACACCGTGACGCCAGCGCAAAAAGTCTGGGCTCAGGACACCTGGTACATCAACTCGGACTGGACCCTGATCGCGGGCCTTGCCTACATGAATGTCGAGCGTAAGGGCACCAACCACGGCAGCCTCACCGAACAACCGGGCAAGGCCAACCAGACCTACAACAAGTTGCTGCCCAACGCTGGCCTGAAATACCAGCTCGACGAGCGTGACCAGTTGTTCTACAGCCTTTCGCGCAACATGCGTATCCCGCAGAACTACGTGCTGTACGACAAAGGCGTGGGCTCCCTGGACTCCAAGCCGGAACTGAGCTGGAACCAGGAACTGGGCTGGCGCTACACCGGCGAAGACATGACCCTCGCCGCCACCCTGTTCTACATGCAGTTCAAGAACCGCCAGCTCACGTCCCTGGACAGCAACGGCGATTCGGCCGACATCAACGCCGGCACCGTGATCAACAAAGGCCTGGAACTGGAGTGGAGCGGCAAGCTGCCGCACAACTTCAACTACTACACCTCCTACACCTATACCAGCTCCAAGCAGCAGGATGACCTGACCGTCTTCAGCGCCGGCAAACCGATCGTATTGCCCACCAGCGGCAAGCAGTTCGCCAACGTGCCGACCAACATGCTGGCGGCCAACATCGGCTACGACGACGGGCGCTTCTACGGCACCTTCGGCGGCAAATTCACCAGCAAGCTCTACGGTGACCTGACCAACGACGAAGCCATTTCGGCGCGCACCGTTTTCAACCTCGGCGCCGGTATCTACCTGCCCGTGGACAAGAAAGTGGTCAAGGACGCCACCCTGCGCCTGAACGTCGACAACCTGTTTGACAAGAAGTACCTGGACGGCGTGTACACCACCAAGACCAACGCAGCGAGCTACAGCGGTTTCCGCGATGGCGACCCGGCTTACATCGTCGGCCTGGACCGTACCGTCACGGTTTCCCTGGAAGCGAATTTCTGATTAATCACCTGAGAGGAACACACTCATGGACATGGACCTGCTGCACCAAATCACCTTCTATGTGATGTACGCCGCGATGGCGATCGCGATCTTCATCACCATCGAACGGGGCATCTACTTCGCTTACGTGCGCCGCCAGGCCCGCGCCCTGACCGACGTGCTGGGCGCCAACGTGCACAGCGAGCGCGACTTGCCAGAAAGCCTCACCCGCCGCGACAGCCTGCCGCTGAACATGGTGCTGCCGATCCTCGCGCAAAAGGCCTCCAACGGCTCGCGCAAGGACTTGGACGACGAAATCGAAACCCAGTACCTCAAGACCCGTGCGCCGCTGTCGCGCAGCCTGTGGATCATCGAGACCATCACCACCGCCGCGCCATTGCTGGGCCTGCTGGGCACCATCCTCGGCATCATCGACACCTTCAAGGCGCTGGCCAGTGCCGGCGTGTCCGACCCAGGCCAGATTTCCGGTGGCATCGGTACGGCCTTGTTCGCCACCGGCTTGGGTATCGCCATTGCGCTGTTCTGCGTGGTGTTCCACAACTTCTTCCAGGACAGCCTGGAGCGCATCAACGACCAGCTGAAAATCCTGCTGATCCGCGCGGCCACCGGCGCCCGTGTACAGGGTGAAGTACCGCATCTGGTGCCAACGCCGTTGCACACCCGCACGGCATGACCTTCAGGGCGGGCGCATGATGCGCCCGCCTTTCTTTTTGCCCCGATGAGACGCCTATGTCCCTCTCGATAAAGTTGCGTATCGCAGGCCTGACCGGCCTTCTGTTGAGTCCGCTTGCCCAGGCGGACTTTTCAATTCCAGGGTTTGAACTGGTACACACCGTGCCGGTGGACACTGCGCTGGGGACTGCCGACTTGCGCCAGCCAGGGCCGGTGTGGATCGAGCTGTTTGACGGCGCAAAAAGCAGCATTGATATCGGCCAGTTCTACGCGGCCGACCATCCCGGTTCGGTGATGGACAAGGTAATCGAGCATCTGGAAGCTGCCGGCAAACGGGGTGTGAAGATTCGCTTTCTGCTGGAGGAAAAAGGCATTCGGCTGTCGGAGGCGTCTACCCTGGAACGCCTGCGCGCAATTCCTAACCTGACGTTTCGCGTGCTGGCCTATGGGCAGTTGAGCGGTGGGATCATCCACGCCAAGTACATGGTGGTGGACGGCAAGCAGGCGTTTGTCGGCAGCCAGAATTTCGATTGGCGCTCGCTGGAGCATATCCATGAAACCGGCTTGCGCATCAGCGATGCCAGCGTGGTCAGCCAGGTGCAGGCGATCTTCAACCAGGACTGGCAAGCCCAGGCCGCCTTGGCGGATAAGCAACCGGTGCCACTGCCCGCTGCGGCCCAGGAGCCTGCGCGCACCGGCAACTACCTGGTGGCCAGCCCGCAACGCTACAACCCGCCCGGCGTGGGCGACTCACAACTGGAACTGCCGCGCCTGCTAAGCGAAGCCAAGAAAGAAGTGCGCGTGCAATTGCTCGACTACGCGCCACTTTCCTACGGACCGGACCGAACCCGCCCCTACTACGCGGTGATCGACAACGCCGTGCGCGCCGCGGCTGCGCGTGGGGTATCGGTCAAGCTGATGGTGTCCAACTGGAACACCGACAAACTGGAACTGCCCTACCTCAAAAGCCTGGCCGTGCTGCCCAACGTGGAGGTCAAGATCGTCACCCTGCCCGAGGCCAAACAAGGGTTTATTCCGTATGCGCGGGTGATCCACAGCAAGACCATGGAGATCGACGGGCAAGTGGCCTGGGTTGGCACCAGCAACTGGTTGGGCGGGTATCTGGATAACTCGCGCAACCTGGAAGTGGTGATGCACGACGCGGCGATGGCCAAGCGCATCGGGCAGTTGCACGAGCAGTTGTGGGAGGGGCCGTATGCCAAGGCATTGGACGTGATTGCACCGTATCCGGAGCCGCATCCGGGTAAGCCTTGAGCACTCATTTCAAACTTCACCCTATTCCCCTGTGGGAACCGGCTTGTGTGGGAGCTGGCTTGCCTGCGATGGCGGACTGTCAGTCGACAACTTCATTGCTGATCCACCGCTATCGCAGGCAAGCCAGCTCCCACAAGGCTCCCTATCCCGGCCTTGGTGATGGTAGTGTGTGGAAATGTTTCTGACAGATCGATCAGAAACCTCTTACTCACCGCCTGCAAAGGAATGCCTCTAACCATGCACTTTCCACTCAAGAAACTGGTGGCTGCCACCCTGTTCGCCGCCAGCTTTGCGGCCGTCGCCACGCCTGCGTCCGCCAATATCAGCGTCGAACAAAGCACAGCCATCATCAAGCACTTTGGTGAAACCCCAACCACCGATTTCCGTGGTTTCCTCGGCAGCCTGGCCAAGGGCGACCTGGCAAAAACCGACGACGTCGGCCCGGCCATCGAAGCCTTCCTCGCCAACAAACCCCTGAGCGCCGACCAGCAGAACGAAATCAATCGCCTGCTGGGGATTTATACCCGCGTGAAGTACGGCAAGGCCGCGCTGGAAACCCTGCGCGAGCTGGTCGAGATCCCAACCTTCAACATCGACGGCCTGCCGCAGTACAAGAACCCGGAATTCCTCAAGATCGCCGACAAGATCCAGGGCCTGGCCAAAGCCTTCAACCTGAACTTCCGTAACGTCGACAACCGCGTCTATGAAATCTCCCTGGAAGGCAGCGGCGATGAAGTGGTCGGCATTCACGCCCACGCCGACGTGGTGCCAGTGACCCCGGAAAACTGGGTGCTCAAGGACGGCACCAGGCTTGACCCGTTCAAAGTCACCCTGATCGGCGACCGCATGTACGGCCGTGGCACCGAGGATGACAAGAACGGCATCGTGGTGACGATGTATGCGATGAAGGTCATCAAGGAAGAAAAGCTGCCACTGGCGCGCAACTTCAAGCTGCTGGTGGACACCACCGAGGAAACGTCCGGAGACGCCATTCCTTACTACTTCGAGCATAACCCGACGCCGCAATACAACCTGGCGCTGGATGGCGGCTACCCGGTGGTGATTGCCGAAAAAGGCTACGGCACCGTCATGGCAAGCTTCCCGGTGCGCAAAGGTGACGGCAAAGGCGCAGAAATCATCGCCATGACCGGCGGCGCGGCCACCAATCAGATTCCTTCGGTGTCGGTGGCCACTCTGCTCAGCGACAAGCCTGCGGAGCTGGCGACCAACCTGCAAAAAGCCGGCGACGAATACGCCAAAAATAACGGCGCTGACTTCACCGTGGCGGCCAAGGTGGTGGGCAAAGAGGTCAAGCTGACGGTCACTGGTGTGTCCGCGCACTCGTCCGAGCCGGAAACCGGCGTGAACCCGGTCGCACGCATGCTGGAGCTGATCCACAGCGTCGACGGCAAGATCGCCCTTAAGCACAACCACATCACCGACGCCGCAAAATATGCCGCCGACAACTGGGGCCTGGATTACCTGGGCGGCAAGTTGGGCGTGGGCTTCTCCGATGCATTCATGGGGCCGCTGACCACTTCGCTGACCTTTGTTGGCCAAGACGCCAAAGCCTTCAAACTGGCGGTGAACTTGCGCATTCCCAAGGGCAAGTCGCCGGAAAAACTCAAGGCCGAGATCGAAGAGAAAATCAGCGCCTGGGACAAACACACCAAAGTGGCCATGGACGTCACTTACTCGGTGGCAGAACCGATGTATCGCAACCCTGAAGGTGAGTGGGTCAAAGCGCTGTTGGCCGTGGCCAGCGAAAACCTCGGCATGGAGCACAAGTTCGGCACCTCAGCCGGCGCGACCTCCGTGCATGAGCTGCCCAATGGCGTGCAATTCGGCCTGGCAAAGCCGGACGTGAAGTACACCGGGCACACCGACGGTGAGTTCAAGACCGTCGAGCAGTTCCTGTTGGACCTGCAGATCGTCACGGAAATGATCGGCCGTGTGGGGCAACTGCCGAAGCTCTGATAAGCGCAGGTAAAAACCACAACGCCGATCAACATTGATCGGCGTTGTGGTTAAACAGGTCTGGCTTGCGGCCTAAAACATATCCATCGCATTGCACAGCTTGGCCTTCTCTACCGGCACGTTCTGCGGTTTCCCCGTCGGGTTCAGGCGCTGCAATGCAATCAGGCACTGGCCACCGTCCAGCAGGATCAGTTCGTAATCTTGCCCGGCCTTAGGGGTGAAGTGAAAGCTCTGCCTGCAGCTGTAGGAATTGCCGCCAGAAACATAGCCCTCACTCTGGAAGTTCATGGCAAAAGGCTTGTTCGCCGGCACCTTCAGTTCGCTACGCGCCGAGCCTTGCGCCTCCACCCGGCGGTTGCTCTCGGGCATGCCCAGGCTGCGGCCATTATTCTGACCCGCAAAGCCTGATTCGGACACGGCCATCACCCCGGCGCCAGGCACACGCCAGTCGATGCAATCACGGCCCGGCACGCCGCGCGCCATGCCATTGGTGATTACACGCAAACGTGCGGTATCCCCGGATGTGGGTTCAACATAGGCCGTGTTGTAAGCACGGATATTGGAAATATTGCCGCAGCCACTCACGGCCACGGCCAGGCCTGCTATCAGAAACGCTCTCATGGAAATCCTTTTTTTGAGGCTTAACGGCAGTGATAAGGGCTTTCGCTGCGCAGTTCCTCGCCGGTCCGGGCATCGCGAATGATGACCGTCGCCCCCGGCGCATTGAGGCAGAACGCATTGCGTATGGGGTAAATGTTATGGCCCTCGGCGGTGAAGGTGCCGAGCCTGGTTAACGGGGCGCCGGAGGCGTCCTGAGCCGTCACGGTGTATTCACCCGACATGGTCAGGCAGCCGCTCAGTGACAGCAGCAAGGTGGCGCAGATTGCATATTTCACAGGTGATATCCCTATCGCACAGAAATAATTGCCGTGATTGGCAATGTCTGTATGAGCCGACTGCGCCCATATAGTTCAGGGAAACTCGGGAAACCTCCTACCTAACACCTAGAGTGCCTCAGCCCTTCAAGCTTCAAGCATCAGGATATCTTCAAAGAACCCGCCAACCGGCTCGGTGGGGTGGCAGAGCTGGATCTCCAGCACCCACACCATTTCACTCGGTGTGATCTCAAGCTCGGCCAATTCCGTGGTGCCGAACAATGCGTGGGGGAAATCCGCAATACGGTGGCCGGCCAGGTTGCGCGACAGCCGCCAGCCCTTGGAAACGGCCCGTTCTTCGGCAAAGTCATAGAGTTCACAGCCGGTCATGCCACGCTTCCAGGCCTCGCGGGTTTCATCGAACACTTCATGCACGGCCTTGAAACAATCGCGATGCAGCGCTGACTCGCCGAAGACGAAGGTGTCACCATAGTCGCCCTCGTAGCCGTCCCACACCGGGCCGAGGTCGACCACCACGATATCGCTGGCACGCAGCGGGCGCAGTGGGTCAATGCCTTCTCTCGGTGGGCGAACCGTGTCGTCGCCAAAACGGATGTACGTCGGGTGCCAGGTGTGGGAGGCGCCCATGGCCTGCAACTGCTCGGCGGCCATGTCGAGGGCTTCCCCGGTGGTCATGCCGACCTTGAGCTGGCTGGCAATCGCTGCCAGGGCGCGGATGGTTTTTTCACGAGCGGCAAGCATGCCGTCCAGCGAATACCTCGGGCCGACCTTTTCCCAGGTGTCATCCAGGGTCTTGAGCAGCGCGTCGGCGCTCGACTGGCCGCTGGGCACAAAGGCTTCGGCGATAAACCGATGGCTCGGTAAACCTGCTTCCAGGCACTTGGCACGCGTCTGGCTGATCATGCCGCCATTACCGCAGGCATACACCTGAGCGGCTTCCCAACGGTGCCCGTGGCCTAGCGCGACTTCCTGCACCTTGCCCTGCGAGGCCAATACTGGGTGCCAGTGGAAACGCGGGTGGTCGATGACCGCCTGGTCCAGGAATGCGCGGTCGTAAAAATCTGCTGCTTGCGCGCCGCCCCAGTAAAACGTCACCTCTACATCACGCTTCAAGGCGGTCAGCAAGATCGGCTTGATACCCGCATAGCCGGTGCCGGTGGCAAACAGGACGACCGGCGCAGCGTCATCGTCCTGCCAGGTGCAGGCACCAAAAGGCCCTTCCAGCGGCAACAGGTCGCCGGCCTCAAGGCTGCCCAGCAGGGTCTCGGAAAACAACCCGCCGCTCACCTGGCGAATCTGAAACACCAGCCGCCCATCGCCGTCGGCCGGCAAGTTGGCGATCGAGAAGCACCGCGAATCGCCATCGACCAGGCGGACCTTGAGGTACTGGCCTGCCCGCACGGCCAATGGCATATCCGGCATCACCACCAACTCGATGATGTCGGGGCTCAGTGCGCGCTTGCTCAGCACTGTCGACTCGACGACCAGCGCGGGCGTGTCCAGCGACCAGCCGGGAATTTCCAGGCGCATGTCGGCGCAGGCATGGCTTTGGCACAGCAGCATCTCATTGGCCGCCAGCGGGTAGCTGGGCGCGGGTGCGCCGGGGGCCAGTTGCTTGGCGCGGTATTCACCTTGGGTGACCACCACCTTGCACGACCCACAGGCACCGCGTCGGCACGAGAACGGCACTGACAAACCGCTGGCGAGCATCGCGTCCAGCAACAGCTCGTCACCGGCTTCAAAGGTTTTACCCGAGGGAGAGAGTTCGATTACATGGCGTGTGTTCATAAAGACCTCGGAGTAAGTGAGGCCTGATTGTTGCGCTAGACTAGGCCCATTAAAACCTCCAGTTTTGGATACTTCAGATGGTCCAGATGCGTAAGTGGCGCCCCTTGCTCAAGCTTGATGACGGTTCAAGCCAAGCCTCCTATCGCAAGATTGCCGAAGGCCTCGTCGCGGCCATCCTCGAAGGGCGGCTGCCGCCCGGCACGCTGCTGCCGGGCACTCGGGAGATGGCGCACCTGCTCGACGTCAACCGCAAGACCGTGATCCTGGCCTACGAAGAGGCCATGACCAAAGGCTGGCTGATCAGCGAGCCGCGCCGTGGCACCTTCGTCAATGCGCAACTGGCGCCCAAGCCCGTGCCCAGTCGCTCGCAACCGTCTTTCGCCCCAGCGCTGGTGCCACAGGCGGTCGTGCCCTACTTCGCCCAGAACGCCCAGGTGATTGCCCTGGAGCACCGGCATGACGCGTTATTTTTCGATAACGGCGCGTGCGATCACCGCTTGCTGCCGCAAGCCGTGCTGCATCGTTACTACCGCAACGCCTTGCGCAGCAGCTTTACCACCAACACAGTGCGCTACGGCAGCGAAGGCACCGGCTATTACCTGCGCTGCGCGCTGGCCGACATGCTGCGCAACAATCGCGGGCTGATGATCAGCGCCGAGAATATCTGCCTGACGCCAGGCACCCAGGTGTCGCTGTACCTCACGGCCAGCCTGCTGATCCAGCCCGGTGACGTGGTGTTGGTGGAGCGCCTGAGTTACCCGCCGGCGTGGGAGATTTTCCGCAAACTCGGTGCGCGTTTGATCACGGTCGACATGGACGATGAGGGCTGCCGCACCGACCATATCGAGCAGCTCTGCCAAACGCATAAAGTGCGCATGATCTATCTCACCCCGCACCATCAATTCCCCACCACCGTAAGCCTGCATGCGGCACGTCGGCAACAGCTGCTGGCCTTAGCGGCGCTGCATGATTTTTGCGTGATCGAAGAAGACTACGACCACGAGTATCACTTTAACGGGCGGCCCTATTTGCCGCTGGCCAGTGACAGCGCGCAACGCCATGTGATCTACATCGGCTCGCTTTCAAAGGCATTGGGATCGACGTTTCGTTGCAGCTATGTGGTGGCGCCTGCCCATGTGACTGAAGTGCTGCAAAAAAGCGCCGCATTGGTAGTGGGCGACACCGATGCCGTCGCGCAGAAAATGTTGGCGGACCTGATCAATGAGGGTGAATTGAAGAAGCACTTGCGCCGTGTTTCGAAAGAATACGCCGCGCGGCGCGAAGTGTTGCAGAGCTGTCTGCACGAGGCGTTCGGCGAGCGTATGCAGGTGCGTACGCCCGAGGGCGGGCTGGCGCTGTGGGTGCGTTTCCAGGATGAGACGAATGTTGACCGGTTAGTGGAGGATGCCCTGGGCCAGGGAGTTGTGGTGCGCAGTGCGCGTCAGTTTTCGCCTGAGGGCTTGGCGGAGAACGCGTTGCGCCTGGGGTTTGCTTCGCTCAATCGGGATGAGATCCGCCAGGGTACGTTGCGCTTGGCGCGGGCCATGAAGATGTGTTGAACACAGGCCGAACGCTATGTGTGGGGGTGGGTTGTTGAATACATATCCGTTGCTGCGGTAACGGCGGCTTATGCTTCCGCTCTTACGGCGGGTCACTTTTGCAAGGACCGGAATGCCGGCCCAGTCAAAAGTAACCAAAAGGTCCTCGCCCCAACACTCGGTGCCTCGCTATGGCTCGGCATGCCCGCAATCCGCCAGTGATTTGGGGGGCGATTTCAGATCAAGATCAAAAGCGCAGATCAAAAGACCGCTGACTTCGTCATCGAAAAGGATGTAAGGGCCAGAGCAACAGCAACAGCAGAGCCATACTCGGTCTAATGTGGGAGCTGGCTTGCCTGCGATGGCATCAACTCTGTGTACCTGACACACCGAGGTGCCTGCATCGCAGGCAAGCCAGCTCCCACAGAAAGGCAGTTTTTCAGTGTATTCAGTGGTTACTTTTGGCTGGGCCGGCATTCCGGGCGTTTGCCAAAAGTGACCCGCTGTAAGAGCGGAACCAATAGAAGCCGTTACCGCAGCAACGGATATACACTCAAAACCACCGCCCCTAAGACCACCTCAAAAGACCTGAAAAAGCACCACCCTCAAAGAGGAAGCATCAAACGAGACCGCTCTTGCACCCGCGCCAACTCAGGAAACTCCAGCAGCAGCGCCCGATTACCCCTGCCGATATGCTCCATGACCGCCCGCGTAACGTGTTCACGCACCATCCCGGTCGAGACGTAATACATGGCCCAGGCCTGCTCCGGCGTACAGTGACCGATCTGCTCCTCAATCTCCTTGTACGCCTGATAATCGTCCGATTTCACATCGCACGGGTCATCACGTCGGGCCATGATTTATCTCCCTCTCTGGGATCTATGCGAAAGCACTCGGGCCTCACTCAGCCAGTCACGTACCGCTCTTCACCTTGGTCCACACACGTGTACGGATACGCTCCAGCTTCAAGGGCAACGGCTCAAGCGGCACCAGCGTGGCGATGGTGGCTTTGGACGGATAAATCCACGGGTTATCGCGCAACTTCTGCTCAACCAGCGCGGTGGCGTCCTTGTTGGCATTCGGGTACAGCGTGTGGTTGGAGCTCTTGGCAATCACCTCGGGTTCAAGCATGTAATTGATAAACGCCAAGCCGGCCTTGGCGTTGGGCGCATCCTTGAGCAACACAAAGTTTTCCGACCAGACCAGCCCACCCTCGCGCGGCAAGCTATAGGCGATCTTGCGGCCAGTGTGGTTTTTCTCATTGATGGCCTGAGCCGTCAGTGCCCCGCTCGCCCAGCCCACGACCACACAGATATTGCCATCGGCAAAGTCGGCGTCGGTTCTGGAGGAGTCGAAGTAGAGAACGTAAGGGCGGATTTTCAGCAGCAGCGCCTGGGCCTTCTGGTAGTCCTCGGGGTTCTGGCTGTTGCTCGGCAGGCCAAGGTAATGCAAGGCGATGGAGATGATTTCACTCGGCGAGTCGAGCATCGCCACGCCGCAGGACTTGAGTTTGCTGATGTTTTCTTCTTTGAAAATCAAGTCCCAGCTGTCCACCGGGGCGTTATCACCCAGTGCCGCCTTGACCTTATCCACGTCATAACCAATGCCGGTGGTGCCCCACAGGTACGGAATCGCGTATTGGTTACCCGGATCATTAGTGGCGAGCAAGGCCAGCATTTCCGGGTCGATATGCGCATAGTTGCTCAGTTGGCTGCGATCCAGCGGGGCCAGCACACCCGCCTGGATCAGGCTTGGCAACACGTTGGAGGTGGCGACAACGACGTCATACCCGGTGCGCCCGGCCATGGCCTTGCTTTGCATGACCTCGGCACTGTCGAAGGTATCGATGTGCATCTTGGTGCCGGTTTTTTGCTCGAATTCCTTCGGCGTTTCTGGCGCGATCAACCCGAACCAGTTGTACAGGTTAACCCGGGGTTCTGCCGCCGCTGCGGGCGTGCTGGCCCCGACACAGACAAGCGAGGCTAAAAAAAGGGCTCGCAAATGTGATTTATTCATATAACTATCCTTGTCAAAAACGACAGGCCTTCATGGCCATCAACGCTGGTGGGTGAATATACCCGGCGTCGTCGAATAGTAAATACCTACAAATACTTAGCTCAGCCCCATGAATCCCTAACCCAAAAGGGGTAGTCCATGTCACTCGACCTACACAATCTCGCCTGGCACCGGTCGGCCGGCAAGCTGATCATGGAGCTGAACCGCCCAGCTTTCTGGAGCTCGCTGGTTCGCGTCCTGAATGAGTACGTGCAGATCGACAATTGGGTGGTCCTGGTGTTCAGCAACCAGCAAGTCAACGTCGTCAGCGTGACCGAGGTTGCCGATGCCGACGAAGTCGACGCCCTGACGCAACTTTATGTAAAAGGCCTTTACCTGCTGGACCCGTTTTACATTGCCAACCGTGAAAACCCGCAGAGCGGTTTTTTCCATCTGTCAGACATTGCCCCCGAGCACTTCCTGACCACCGAGTACTACCATCAGTATTTCGCCCGGTACGTGTCCGTCGATGAGGTGCAGTACAACGTCCAGCTCGACGCGGATCGAACCCTGTGTATTTCATTTGGCAGTAACACGCGCTACACCCCGGAACAGATCACCACACTGGATATCATCAAGCCGTGGGTCATGGCATTGATGCATCAACGCATGTGTTTTGAAGTCGATGAAGAAAAAAACCTCAGTGAGCCGCCGCCCTGGTCCGAAGCCATTGTGCAGTTGGGCACACAGATCACCACGCGCGAGAAGGACGTGCTCAAGTTGCTGCTCAGTGGTTTTTCCAATAAAGAAATCGCCGGCAAACTGGCGCTGTCGACAGAAACCATCAAGGTGCACCGGCGCAATATCTACACCAAGCTCAACATCAAATCGCAGTCCGAACTCTTTTCGCGTTTTTTCATGCCTAAACAGGACGTTTACACGCTGAATTAGGCGCGCGATCACTCGCCATCCTCAAGAAGCCCCCGGGCGGTAACCTAGCCGTTCGGTCAGTTACCGCGCATGCCCCCTTTACTTACCCTTTCCCCTGGTTTCTATCGGAGGGGGCGTGATGTCCTTGATCAGCGATGTAGAACGCGCTTGCACACGCCTGGCCTCAGCAGGATGGCATGACCTGTTGCTGCACCACGGCCTGGACATCACCTCGACAAGCCTGCGTGAGGAACTCGCCAGGCCTGTGCAGATTGATCGCACCCAGCCAGGCTTTGAGGATTTTTCCGCTGATGCCACACGCGGTATAGAGCCTGGGCACCCGGCCGACAGCCTGCTGTTTCATGCCTTCGCCTCGCCCAATGTGGTCACCGCGGTCCAGGGTAAAACGCTCACGGCCTTCCCCACAGCCGCTGAAATCGAGCACGTCCTCAATTATGTCTACGGCGCCGCTCCCCCGACCCTGGAGGCTTTGCAGCAACTGGCCGGTGAGGCGCAACTGGCGATTGCAGTGTTCGCGTATGAATACCGGCCCTACGCCGAAACTGTGCACAGGCGCCAGGCGGACCTGTGTTTCTCGCGTACCGGGGTGGCCCGGGTCGGCACGGCGGACGCGCTGTATAACCCGCAGCAAAGAGGTTTTTTGCCCTTTGTCGAGGGCCAGCCAAACCAGATGCGGGTGATACCGGCGCGCTACGGCGCGTTCATCGCTGCCCGGCACACCGGCCAACCGGCGCGGTTTGGCCCAATGGATGCTCAACCTATCGATGAGGATCTGGAGTTCTGGGTGCCCCTGCACAAAGTGTTCGATGGCAACGAGTGCCTGGCCGGAATGGACCTGACTGTGCAGTTGGAAAACCACCAGATCAATGAAAAAATCGGACAGATCCATAGGCGATTTCGCGATACCGGCTGGCAAGAGCCTGACATTCTCAACGCGCCTTTCGTCATTACCGAGGGCTTGTGCCATTGGGCGAATACCGATGAGTTCGCGCCGGGGCTGTTGATGCCCGACGCCAAAGAAGCGCTGGTGGAACTGGCCTATTACCAAGACCGTCCGCTGTCGTTCATGATGCCTCCCAATACCGGTGGGTTGGTGCATGGGCGCCATCATTTGCGCGACGACGGTTCGATCGAAGACCTCAACCAGCGTGAGGATGTCGACGCCATCGTCAAGGCGGGCGGCTACCGAGCCCTGCATTATCAGGATGCCATGGCCGACGGCTGGGTACGGGCCCACTGCCCTGCGCTGGAACTGGCGAGCATCGCCGCCTACTCCATCATCGGTGCGCCGGATTTTTTTCCGTTATGTGGGCAACGAGAGCTCAAGCAATGGTCCAGCGACCCGGCGGTTTTCCCTTGCCCTGCGCCGCCCTGCCCAGAGGTTTGGCATACACGGGTCAACCCACTGTCTGACGTGCGCTTTTTCATCAATCAAGCCCTTGCCGGTGGTTACTTCGCCCCTGAAGACCGTGGCGTCACCGCCATCGTCTCCCACCCACAGTCCTCTACAACACCAGGCCCGACGCTACCTGTGCAACGCACACAACGGCAATCCTGGCTGCCGGATTTCGCCAGCGGGGTCTTTGGGCCGGGCTGGGAAGTGGGCCGGGGCCTGGTCGACGCTCCGTTTACGAACATGCTGTGCGGTTATCAGCTAGCCAGCCCGTTTACCGAGGATGCACGCATCTGTGCGGCACTCGGCTCGTACTGGCCGGGGGTGGCGCCTGACTCCACCCGCAGCTTTGAACCGCGGAATGTTTCGGCCACGGTCATTCCGCTGACAGACAGCGAAATCGGCCTGGGCGACAGCCCGGCCTGGGATGGTCGCGCCGGCCCCACCTTGATTGAATCCCAGGGGCGCACAGTGGTGCAGTACCGTGCTTATGAATACAGCGACTACACACAAGCCGCATTGGAGGGCCAACTGTCGCTGGCCATCACCGGGCAGACCAGCACCGCGCAGTACCACCAGAGGGTACTGGGGATGCGTCGTGCTTATGAGGCAGTAGGCGCCGGATCAGACAAAGAACAACAAAAACGCTGGCCTCTGCTGGCGTTTTTTCAGGTGCAATTACCGGATCAAGCGTTCGAAGTTGCGCAGCAAGAGGCCGGCTTGCAACTCTCGGGTGAGGTGCATTTTTACACGCTGTACAAACATGGCGCGATAATCACCCCCACGCATGACTTCAAGCTTCGCCACGTGCAAATAGAGCAAGTCATCGACCTGTACATGAGCCACGACGCCGTACTGATCCGTCAGGACGGCGCCGCTTGGCGACCATTCGCAGGTACCCTCAACCCGCCGCCCCCAGAAAC
The DNA here is from genome assembly GCF_014268205.2 of Pseudomonas sp. OE 28.3. Taxonomy (NCBI): domain Bacteria; kingdom Pseudomonadati; phylum Pseudomonadota; class Gammaproteobacteria; order Pseudomonadales; family Pseudomonadaceae; genus Pseudomonas; species Pseudomonas sp. OE 28.3. The sequence goes on along the minus strand of NZ_CP077082.1, from coordinate 2,253,714 downwards.
GGCAACGCCAGGTACAGTTTGATCACCACCGCATTGGTAATGTCGATAAAAAACGCCCCCACCATCGGCACCACCAGAAACGCAATCGGCGATGGCCCGAAGCGCTGCGTGACCGCCTGCATATTGGCAATGGCGGTCGGCGTGGCCCCCAAGCCAAAACCACAATGCCCCGCCGCCAGCACGGCCGCATCGTAGTTGCGGCCCATAACCCGGAACGTCACGAAGATCGCAAACAGGGCCATCAGCAACGCCTGGGCCGCCAACAGAATCACTATCGGCAAGGCCAACGCCGCCAGATCCCAGAGCTTGAGCGACATCAGCGCAATCGCCAGGAACAACGACAAGCTGACATTACCCAGCAGCGACACTTCACGCTCAAACACCTGATGCCAGCCAAGCGCCGACAAGCCGTTGCGCAACACCACGCCCACAAACAGCACGCATACAAACGTCGGCAATTCGAAAGCCGTACCTTTAATAAAGCCATACAAGAAGGTGCCGACCTGCAAGCTGATCGCCAATAACGCCAGGGTCTCGATAAATGAAAACGAGGTGATCATGCGTTCCTGGTTGGGCTGCTCAAAGCCTTTGGGCTGGGGCGGTTGCGCCAGCTCAACGCCGGGCACCTGCACACGTTTGATCAGCAAGCGGGCAACGGGGCCACCTATCAGCCCACCCAATACCAAGCCAAACGTCGCCGAGGCAATCGCCAGTTCGGACGCAGAAGCCACGCCATATTTTTCGCTGAACACCGCGCCCCAGGCCGCACCGGTGCCGTGCCCGCCGGACAAGGTGACGGAGCCTGCCAACAGCCCCATCAACGGGTCGAGCCCCAGCGCCTTGGCCAGTGCAATGCCCATGGCATTTTGCACCACCAGCAGGGCCGTCACGACCAGCAGGAAGATGCCGAGGATGCGCCCGCCTTTCTTCAGGCTGGCAAAGTCCGCATTCAGGCCGATGGTGGCAAAGAACGCCAGCATCAAGGGGGCCTGCAATGAGGCGTCGAATCGAACCTCGATATCCGTTAATGCGCGCAGCAACAGCAGCAGTGCAGCCACCAATAAGCCGCCGACCACCGGCTCCGGAATACTGTAGGCGCGTAAAAAGCCGATACGGGCGACCAGCCAACGCCCCAACAGCAGCACCAGAGAGGCGGCGACCAGGGTTGAGTAAAAATCGAGTTGGAACATCTGGGCAGTTCTCTGAAGTGAACAGGCACACGGGTCTGGCCAGAGTAGAGACAGCAGAACCAGTACACACCCACCCGCTATTAACTACAGACTATTCCCACGCACTTCACAACAAGGCCTACACATGTCGCGTGCAGCCGCTATCGCTGGGTGGTCGCCGGTTGGATTTTCGTCATCTACGCCATTGCGGCGGCCGACCGCGCCAACCTCGGTGTGGCGATGCCATTTATTCGCAAAGAATTCGACATGAGCAACGCCGAGGCAGGCGGCCTGATAAGCCTGTTCCTTCTCGCCTATGCCCTGGCGCAGATTCCTGACCCGGCTGATTAAAATCAGCACAAACAAAAACGCCGATCATTGCTGATCGGCGTTTTCGTTAAATATGGAGCGGGAAACGAGACTCGAACTCGCGACCCCGACCTTGGCAAGGTCGTGCTCTACCAACTGAGCTATTCCCGCAAAATGGCGTCCCCTAGGGGACTCGAACCCCTGTTACCGCCGTGAAAGGGCGGTGTCCTAGGCCACTAGACGAAGGGGACACACAACTGAAACACATGGTGTGTGTTTCAGTGCCCAGAGGTTAAATCCGAAGATTATGCCCTGGTTTCACTCAATGCCGCCCGAGGGCCACATTGCTTGTAAATTGGAGCGGGAAACGAGACTCGAACTCGCGACCCCGACCTTGGCAAGGTCGTGCTCTACCAACTGAGCTATTCCCGCATATGGCGTCCCCTAGGGGACTCGAACCCCTGTTACCGCCGTGAAAGGGCGGTGTCCTAGGCCACTAGACGAAGGGGACACACGTACAACATTCACTCCCTACCGCGTTTCGCTGTGTGCTTTACGCTGTAAGTGGCGCGCATTCTATGGATGGATTGAAAGGTCGTCAACCCCCAAGGATAAATTTATTTAAATCAATGACTTCGCCCTGCTTTCCGGGCCTTGGCGGGCACTCTGCCCGTCCGGGCTTTGACGCCTATATTCTGGCGCCCGACAAGGCGCTATAGTTCGCCCAAGCAAATGATGGCAATGTGCATCTATGCAGAGAGCCCGCCCGGCAACGCTTACCTATATAGAAGAAACTACCTGGGCAACTGGTCGAACAGTCCTATCCGCCGGATGGTCCAGTCACTACACTCCACAGCAAACCCTATAAAAGAGGTCACACCGGTGACACCACTCATGATCACCCTGCTGGTAATAGCCGGGATCGTAATACTGATCGCCATTGGCTACATGAACCACGTGGTGGAAAACAACAAGCTGGAAAAGAAACGTACCGAGATCGAGCTCAATGATCGGCTGCGTCGGTGCGGTGAAATCACCGAGACCTTTCCTGGCCAATTGATGACCCCGGCGCTCAAGCTGCTGCTCACCCGCCTTGAGCTGAACGTCAACCAGCGTCTGTTGCACCTCAACAAGTCCAGTGCAGCACTCAAGGCGCGTATCACTGAGTTGAATGCGCTGATCGCCCAGGGCGAATCGATTCCGGTGACCAACCCGCCGGCGCCGATCCAGACCGAAGCCAAGGCCAAGGATGTGCGTTTCCTCCTTGAAGCCCTGCATGGCCAAGTGACCCGCGCGGCCCAGGATGGTTTTCTGCCGACCAACGAGGCCAAGCACTGGATCAAGGAAATTCGTCATATCCTGGTGCTGCTGCACATCGAGTTCTTCAACAACCTCGGCCAGCACGCCCTGCAACAGAACCAACCCGGCCAGGCACGCCTGGCATTCGAGCGCGGTGTGCAGTACCTGCGTAAACAGCCAGAGCCGGTGCTCTATAGCGCGCAGTTGCAATTGCTTGAGAATCAATTGGCCCGTGCTAATTCGACGGTACTGACTAACAGCAAGCCGGCTGAAGATGAGGTCAATGAGTTGACTGAAGGGCTTAAAGTTGTGGATGCGGATGCGGAGTGGAAAAAGAAGGCTATTTACGATTGATCGTTTGGCGCGCGCGGTGGATGGATGGGTTGGGTACATATCCGTTGCCGCGGTAACGGCTACTTAGGGTTCCGCCCTGACGGCGGCTCACTTTTGGAAAGACCGGAATGCCGGCCCAGCCAAAAGCAACCAAAAAGTCTTCGCCCCACCACTCGGCACCTCGCTTAGGCTCGGTGTGCCAGAACGAAGGCTTGAATCCGTGGGCCGCCTCAGATCAAAAGCAAGATCAAAAGCAGAGCACGGCGGCCTAGTAGCCGACCTGAGTGGTTAGTTCAAAAGCAAAAGCGGATTTGCATACACTGAAGATCTGCTTTTCTGTGGGAGCTGGCTTGCCTGCGATGCAGACACCTTGGTGTATCAGGTACACAGAGTTGATGCCATCGCAGGCAAGCCAGCTCCCACAGTTGACCGAGTTTGGCTTTGCTGTTGCTGTCGCTGTTGCCGAGTGTTGGGGCGAAGACTTTTTGGTTGCTTTTGTCTGGGCCGCCATTCCGGTCTTTCCAAAAGTGCCCCGCCGTCAGGGCGGACTCCTAAGCCGCCGTTACCTAAATAACGGATATGCCCCCCAACGCAACACGCCACAACAAAGTGCCATCACTTTGCACCTATCCCCCCGCCCCCGACTAGCGTAAAAAAGTGCCCCTAACTCCATGAAGTCAGAGGCCTGCTATGCCTGTCGCCGTCATTGATGGACAACCGCTGCACTACGTCGACCAGGGCACCGGCCCGGTCGTTCTGCTGGGCTCAAGCTACCTGTGGGACCGCCACATGTGGGCGCCGCAAATCGAAGCGCTGTCGCAACAGTACCGCGTGATCGTCCCCGAACTCTGGGGCCATGGTGAATCCGGCGCGCTACCGGCCCAAACCCAGTCCCTGGACGACCTGGCGCGCCAGACCCTGGCCCTGCTGGATCAGTTGGACATCCCACAAATCAATCTGGTGGGCTTGTCGGTCGGCGGCATGTGGGGCGCACGCCTGGCATTACTGGCCCCAGAGCGCATCAACAGCCTGGTGCTGATGGACACCTACCTGGGCGCCGAGCCCGAGGCCACGCGTCAGTATTATTTCTCGCTGTTCAAGATGATCGAAGACGCCGGTGCCATCCCTGAGCCGTTGCTGGATGTGATCGCACCGATCTTCTTCCGGCCAGGTATCGACCGCGAGTCGGCGCTGTACCAGGATTTCCGCCAGTCGCTGCAAGCCTTCTCCAAGGAGCGTTTGCTGGACAGCATCGTGCCATTGGGCCGCCAGATCTTCAGCCGCGCCGATATCCTCGACCAACTGCACCGCCTGGACACCGACACCACCCTGATCATGTGCGGTGAGCAGGACAAGCCACGCCCACCCGCCGAATCCAGGGAAATGGCTGAGTTGATCGGTTGCAGCCTGACCCTGATTCCAGACGCCGGGCACATCTCCAGCCGCGAAAACCCGGACTTCGTCAATGAAGCCCTGCTGACCTTCCTCGCCAACAACGCCTGATCGTACGGCTCCGCCTTTGCTCACTGATCAAAGGCGGAAGTGCCCCACCATGCCCTTGAGTTCGGCCCCCAGCTGCGCCAGCTGAATGCTCGAGGCGGCGTTGCCTTGCATGCTCAGCGCCGATTGGTCGGCACTCGCGCGGATACTGGTGACACTGCGATTGATCTCTTCGGCCACCGAACTTTGCTCCTCGGCGGCGGCGGCAATCTGCTGATTCATCTGCTGGATCAGGGACACGGCAGCGGCGATGCTGCCCAACGCGCTCTCGGTTTCCAGCGCATCGCTGACGGCCAGTTTCACCAGCTCGCCGCTTTGCTGAATCTGCTGCACCGATGACTGCGCCGCACTGCGCAAAGTACTCACCAACCGCTCGATCTCCTCGGTCGATTGCTGAGTACGCTTGGCCAGTGCCCTCACCTCATCGGCCACCACCGCAAACCCCCGGCCTTGCTCGCCGGCGCGGGCGGCTTCAATGGCTGCGTTAAGGGCCAACAGATTGGTCTGTTCGGCGACACTTTTAATTACCCCCAATACCGTGCCGATGTGCTGGATTTCGGCACTGAGGCTGTCGATGCTGGCGCTGGCACTGGTGCTGGAGGACGCCAGCAACTCAATGCGTTGCAGGCTCTGACGCACCACCTGCTGGCCGCTGTCGACCTTGGCATCGGCGGTCTGCGCCGCTTGCGCGGCTTCTTCGGCGTTACGCGCCACGTCATGCACGGTGGCGGTCATCTGGTTCATCGCCGTGGCGACCTGCTCGGTCTCCTCCTTCTGGCTGCTGACCTCTAGATTGGTTTGTTCGGTGACGCTGGAGAGGGATTGCGCAGAGCTGGCCAATTGCTCTATGCCGGCCTGCAAGCCGCTGACCATCTGGCTCAAGCCATTGCCCATCTGTTGCATCGCTTGCATCAGCTGGCCAATTTCATCGCGGCGACTGACCTCCATCCGCCCGCTCAGGTCACCGGCGGCGATCCGCTGGGCCACTGCGATTACACTGCGCAGCGGCGCCACGATCAGGCGGGTAATCAGCCAGGCTGCAACCAGCCCCACCAGTAACGCCAGTGCCGAGGAACCGATGATCAGCAGCGTGCTTTTCTTCAATTGCGCCTGCATCGACTGGTCTTCGGCGGCATACGCCTGGTTGACCCGGCTGACCACCTGGTCGGCGCGGTCATGCAATTGCTTGTAGACGATTTTTTCCTGAGCCAGCAAACCGGTGTACTCACCGAGCTTTTCGCTGAAGGCCGCAATATGCCCGGACACCTCATTGAGCACGGTCTGGTAACCCGCGTCCTTGACCGAGGTTTTCAACTGCTCAACCTGCGCAAGGGCCTGGTCGGCCTGTTCGATCTTGCCCTGTTCGGCGTTGTCGGCATCGGCCTTGCGGCTCTGGTCCAGGCGTACCCGCGCCTCGTTCATGGCTTGCAGCATCAAGCGAGACACCTGGCTGACCTGCCCGGCCTGTTCGATAAACTCGGCGCCCTCCTTGCCCTGGCTTTCCTTGAGGCCATAGGCGCCATCGTCGGCCAGGCCGGCTTGCAGCACATCGAGGTTATTGGCCACGCTGGAAACGGACCAACTGGCCATTTCCAAAGCCAGGTCCTTGGTCTGGGTCAACTCGACAAATTCATCGAACGCCTTGCGATACGCGGCCAACGCCTGTTCAACGTCGCCCATCACCGGCACATTGGCGGCGGACTGGGCCTTGAGCGTGGCCGCCAGGGCGGCCAGTGCATCGACGCTCTCATGCAAGGCATCAACGGCTTTGGGGTCGGCGTGCAACGCGTAGTCTTGCTCGATCAAGCGCACCTTGAGCAAGCCGCTGTTGAGCGAGGACATGGCATTGAGGCCTTCGAAACGCTGGCCAATGGTTTGCAGCGACCACACGCCAATGGCCGCCACCAGCGCCGTCAGCAGCAGCACCAGGAAGAAGCCCAAGCCCAGCTTTTTTGCCATACCGAGGTTGGCGAAACGTCGTTGCACGGCCGAAATCATTGCACTTGAATCCTCTTGCACGGGCAGATGCCAGCAAGCCTGGTTGCCATGCAGCGAGATTCGCAACGAGACGCCATTGGCACAAGACGTTGGCGTCACAATAATGGCAAAAAGCTACATGCTCGTCGTTTTCAGAATGGTTGAGGTCGATCTGGCAGGCCCCATGGCACGGAACAACTCCAAAGCCCGCTGATCAGCAGCATAGGCCACATTTATGCGCAGCCAGTCACTGTGCTCACCGCGGGGAGTGAACAGCGCCCCGCAAGACAGCAGGACACCAAGCCTGCGCGCGCACGCCTGCAACCGTGAATGATCGCCCAGGCCCGGCCGCGCCCACACAAACATACCGCCAGCAGGCACGGCAAACACCTGCCATTCCTCATCCTCCAGCACCTGCAGGGTGGCTGCCATTTGCGCATTCAAACGCTTGCGCAGGCGTTGCACCCACTTGCGGTAGGTGCCATTGGCCAGCAATGTGGCGACCACTGCTTCGGCAAACCGTGAAGTGCCGATACCGGTCAGGGTCTTGAGGCTGGCCATTTTCGCAACGATGTCTGTGCCGGCACTGACGTAGCCCACGCGCAAGGCACTGCTCAGGGTTTTGGAAAAGCTTGATACGTAGATCACCCGGTCATCATGGGGCAACGCCGACAGCCGCGTGCAACTGGCGTGCTGCAGGTCGCCATAGACGTCTTCTTCAATGATCAGGAAGCCATCGCGTCGCGAAAGCTCCAGCAACCGTTCAGCCACGGCGCGGCACAGGCTGGTGCCGGTTGGGTTGTGGTAGAGGCAGTTGATGAACAGGCACTTGGGACGATGCCGTAGCAGCAGTTGCTCAAGCACTGGCATGTCCGGGCCGCCCACGGTGCGCGGAACTTCCAGCAACGTGACGCCATGGCGCTCCAATTGTCGATAGAGGTTGGCGTAGCCCGGCGTCTCGACCACCACCGTATCGCCAGCCTTGAGCAATGAGCGGATCAACAGGTCCTGTGCATGGCCGGCACCATGGGTGGTCAGGATGCGATCCAGGCAGGTGCCCACCTTTATCTGGGTCAGCCGCTTGAGCAGTTGCTCGCGCAATGCTGGCAGGCCCAATGGCGTGCTGTAGTTGAAGAGACCGGCCGTGTCGGTGCGGCTGATTTCCCGTATCGCGTAGCACAGGTCATCACTTTCACGCCATGTGTCCGGCAGCCAGCCGCAACCGAGCTTCAACTCGCCCAACGGGCCATCGACATAGGCGCCCCAGCCCAGCTCTGCACCCTCATACCAGTGGCCTTCAAGGCAAACAGGCGGCTGGGCGACCACAAATCCCGAACCTTGCCTGGACGCCAACAACCCCTGGGCCACCATTCGCTCGAAAGCCTCGATCACGCTGGACTGGCTGAGCAGGTTGTCGAGGGCCAGTTGCCGGATGGACGGCAAGCGCGTGCCGGGGCTCGCGCCGCTCTTGCGTATCCATTGCGCCACCGCGCTGACGATTTGCTGCACCACCGGTACAAGGGCTTGTCGATCGATCCCTAAATCCATGAGCCACTCACTTGAACTGTCTGTTATTCAACCCCAAACAGTTAAGCACAGAAGCTCGCTCAAGCCGGCCGCAAAAAATTATTAAAGTATTGATTTTATTGACTTATTTACCTGCTGATACACATTCTGACGAGGCCTTGTGCCAGCCATGGAAACGCCCCACAGCAGCCCCATCCTTTTCTAAGAGTGCATGGCATGGAGTCCTAGATAGCCGTTGCGCCACCATCCACCGCCAAGGCTTGCCCGGTGGTAAACGCCGCCCCATCACTGCACAGGTACAGCACGGCACTGGCGATTTCCTCGACCTTGCCGATGCGCCCAACCGGGTGCATGGCGGCGGCGAACTCGGCTTTGCGCGGGTCTGCTTCATAGGCACGGCGGAACATGTCGGTGTCGATCACCGCAGGGCACACCGCATTCACGCGGATTTTCTTCTTTGCATATTCAATTGCGGCCGATTTGGTCAGGCCGATCACAGCATGCTTGGACGCCGCATAGATGCTCATCTTCGGCGCAGCGCCCAGCCCGGCTACCGAGGCGGTGTTGACGATTGCACCGCCGCCCTGGGCCAGTAACAGCGGCAGTTGATACTTCATGCACAACCACACGCCCTTGACGTTGACGCCCATGATTGCATCGAACTCATCCAGGCTGCCGTCGGCCAGCTTACCCTTCTCAATCTCGATGCCGGCGTTGTTGAAGGCATAGTCCAGGCGCCCATAGGCGGCGAGGGTCTGTGCCATCAATTGCTGCACATCGGCGTCCAGCGTGACATTGCAACGCACGAACAGCGCTTCGCCGCCTGCTTGTTGAATCAACGCAACCGTGCCCTCGCCGCCCGCCACATCCAGGTCGGCTACCACTACTCTCAAGCCTTCTGCGGCAAATGCCAGCGCGGTGGCGCGGCCAATACCGGCGGCGGCGCCGGTCACCAGGGCAACCTGGCCGGAAAACGTCATGCTCATGGGGGGTGTCCTATGCAAGAAATAGCCGTGGACCGAGTCTAGCCAAGCCGACGGCGGGCGCGTCAGTACTATCATATGGCCGGTTGGGGTTGCATGAATCGCAGTGATAAGACGCCCAGGCCAACTATCAGTCCAACCTATCGGCGGGCATTCGCAGCCACCCTTAACCTTGCCCCCAGGCCGCTGAAGGTCTATCACTCAGGGTTCACTTCTAACAGAGTCCCTGCCATGACTGCCCAGACCAACCGCCAATTCCTGCTCGCCAAACGCCCGGTCGGCGCCGCCACGCGGGAGACCTTTACCTACCAGGAAGTGCCGGTGGGCACGCCAGGTGATGGGCAAGTGCTGGTGCGCAATGAATACTTGTCCCTGGACCCGGCCATGCGTGGCTGGATGAACGAGGGTAAATCCTACATTCCACCGGTCGGCATCGGTGAAGTGATGCGGGCGCTGGGCGTGGGCAAGGTGATTGCCTCGAACAATCCGAAATTTGCCGTGGGTGATTATGTGAACGGCGCGCTGGGTGTGCAGGATTATTTCCTGGGCGAGCCGCGCGGCTTTTATAAGGTCGACCCCAAACTGGCCCCGCTGCCGCGCTACCTGTCAGCGCTGGGCATGACCGGCATGACCGCCTACTTCGCCCTGCTCGACACCGGCGCGCCCAAGGCTGGCGATACGGTGGTGATCTCCGGCGCCGCTGGCGCAGTGGGCAGCATTGCCGGGCAGATTGCCAAGCTCAAGGGTTGCCGCGTGGTGGGCATCGCCGGGGGCGCCGACAAGTGCAAGTTCCTCATTGATGAACTGGGCTTTGACGCGGCCATCGACTACAAAAGCGAAGACGTGCCCGCCGCCCTCAAGCGCGAATGCCCTAAAGGCGTGGATGTGTATTTTGATAACGTCGGCGGCGACATTCTCGACGCCGTGCTCAGCCGCCTGGCCTTGAAGGCACGGGTGGTGATCTGCGGCGCAATCAGCCAGTACAACAATAAAGAAGCAGTGAAAGGCCCGGCCAACTATTTGTCGTTGCTGGTCAATCGTGCGCGCATGGAAGGGTTTGTGGTAATGGACCATGCGGCGAACTTTGCCGCCGCCGGCATGGAAATGGCCGGCTGGATGGCCCAGGGCAAGCTCAAGAGCAAGGAAGATATTGTCGAGGGGCTGGAGACGTTCCCGGAGACGTTGATGAAGCTGTTCAACGGCGAGAACTTTGGGAAATTGGTGCTTAAAGTCAGCTGACCCGATCGTTCCCACGCTCTGCGTGGGAATGCAGCCCGGGACGCTCTGAGTCCCAAAGCGTGACGCAGAGCGTCACAAGAGGCGTTCCCACGCAGAGCGTGGGAACGATCATCAGGCGATTTCGGCGACGACTGCGGCCAGTGCCTTGGCCGGGTCCGCCGCCTGGCTGATCGGGCGACCGATCACCAGGTAGTCCGAGCCTGCATCCAGCGCCTGACGCGGCGTCAGGATACGACGCTGGTCATCCTGGGCACTGCCCGCCGGACGAATCCCCGGGGTTACCAGTTGCAGCGACGGGTGCGCGGTCTTCAGCGCCTGGGCTTCCAGGGCCGAACACACCAGGCCATCCAGGCCAGCCTTCTGCGCCAAGGCTGCGAGGCGCAGTACCTGCTCCTGCGGCTCGATGTCCAGGCCGATGCCGGCCAGGTCTTCGCGCTCCATGCTGGTGAGCACGGTCACACCGATCAGCAAGGGTTTCGGGCCGCTGCGCTGCTCGAGCACATCACGGCAGGCGTTCATCATGCGCAGGCCGCCGGAGCAGTGCACATTGACCATCCACACGCCCATTTCGGCGGCGGCTTTAACCGCCATGGCCGTAGTATTGGGGATGTCATGGAATTTCAGGTCGAGGAATACTTCGAAGCCTTTGTCACGCAGAGTGCCGACGATTTCGGCGGCGCAGCTGGTGAACAGCTCCTTGCCGACCTTGACCCGGCAAAGCGCGGGGTCCAACTGGTCAGCCAGCTTCAGTGCGGCGTCACGAGTGGGGTAATCCAGGGCGACGATGATAGGAGTCTGGCAGACGGACATTGGAATGGGCTCTCAGGCAAGTCGAAATCGGCGCGGATTGTAGCGCAAGCGGCGCCGTTGCGGGATCCGATGATCGGTAAAATGCTGATCAAACGCGCATAACCCAGTGTTTTAAGAAGTTGTGTCAAGACTGATACATTCCCGACATGCCCTCAACACGCCCCGCGACTAGCCTCGCGCACATGACCGCTCGCCCGGCACTTCCAGCCATGGAGCCGGGCGCCTATGCTCAATGCAACAACCCAGGCAGATGATCGCACTATGCATACCCCTACCGTCTCTGTAAACGAAGAGCAAAAAAGCGCGGTGATCGCCGAAGACAAGCGGTGGAACACCCGCGCGCTGATCGTCGATGACGACCTGCCGATCCGTGAACTGCTGATCGACTACCTGGCCCGCTTCAATATTCTTGCCACCGGCGTCACCGACGGCACGGCCATGCGCACCGCCATGCAAGCCGAAACCTTTGATGTGGTGGTGCTCGACCTGATGCTGCCGGGCGAAGACGGCCTGTCGCTGTGCCGTTGGTTACGCACTGAATCGGACATCCCGATTTTGATGCTCACCGCACGCTGCGAACCCACCGACCGCATCATCGGCCTGGAACTGGGCGCCGATGACTATATGTCCAAGCCGTTCGAACCGCGCGAGCTGGTGGCGCGTATCCAGACCATCCTGCGTCGGGTGCGCGATGACCGCACCGAGCAGCGCGCCAACATCCGTTTCGACAACTGGCGGCTCAACAGCGTATTGCGCCAACTGGTGGCCGATGATGGCCTGGTGGTGCCGCTGTCCAACGCGGAATTTCGCTTGCTGTGGGTGTTTATCGAGCGCCCGCGCCGTGTGTTGAGCCGCGAACAATTGCTCGATGCTGCCCGTGGCCGCTCCATCGAAGCCTTTGACCGCAGCATCGATCTGCTCGTATCGCGCCTGCGCCAGAAGCTTGGGGATGACCCGAAAGCACCGCAACTGATCAAAACCGTGCGTGGCGAAGGCTACCTGTTCGACGCCCGGGATATCGGTTGATGCGCGCCACCTTCAATACGCTGTTTGGCAGGCTGTTCGGCGTATTGCTGGTGGCTATTGTGCTCGCTCATGTGCTGGCGATCTTCTGGTTCCGTCATTACGGCCCGCCACCACCACGGCCCCAGGAAACCTTTGTCGAGCAACCAGACGGCACGATGAAGCCATTGGCCCGCCATCACCGCCCATGGTACGGCGGCCCCGTGGTACCGCTGACCTTCCAGTTTATCTCGCTGATCATCGCCGCCTGGTACGGCGCCAAACTGCTGAGCCGGCCGATCCAGCGCCTGAGCGCAGCGGCCGAACGCTTGAGCCTTGACCTCGATAGCCCGCCACTCGACGAATCCGGGCCACGGGAAGCACGCCAGGCTGCATCGACCTTCAACCTGATGCAAAAACGCATCCGCGAACAAGTCAGCCAGCGCGCGCGCATGCTCGGCGCCGTCTCCCATGACCTGCGCACGCCGCTGTCACGCCTCAAGCTGCGTCTGGAGCAGATCGAAGACACCAAGCTGCAAGGCCAGATGCGCCAGGACCTGGACGACATGATCGGTATGCTCGACGCCACCTTGAGCTACCTGCACGAACAACGCACCAGCGAGACCCGGCACTGGCTCGATGTGCAGGCGCTGGTCGAGTCCCTCAGCGAAAACGCCCAGGACCAAGGCTCGGACGTGCAGTTCTCCGGCACGTGCGTACCGTTGCAGGTGCAACCGATGGCACTGCGTTCGTGCCTCAACAACCTGATCGACAACGCCCTGCGGTATGCCGGCACGGCGCGTATTGAGTTGGCGGACAGCCGTGGCGCCCTGGTGATCCGCGTGATCGACCACGGGCCGGGGATTGCGGCGGATAAACGCGAGGCGGTGTTCGAACCGTTTTTTCGCCTCGAAGGCTCACGCAACCGCAACTCCGGCGGCGTTGGCCTGGGCATGACGATCTCCAAGGAAGCCGTAGAGCGCCTCGGCGGCCACCTCAGCCTGGAGGAAACCCCAGGCGGTGGCCTCACGGCCGTGATGTGGTTACCGAGGGCCTAAAGTGCTTTATCTTCGCGACGTTCCTGGGACTGGGTCGCGCTCCAATCCGTCAGCAGGCTGTAGGCCACCGCCAACAAGGTCGGGCCGATAAACAGGCCGATGAAGCCAAAGGCAATCAAGCCGCCAAACACGCCTAACAGCACGATCACCAGCGGCAGGTTGCCGCCTCGGCTGATCAGGTACGGCTTGAGCACGTTGTCCACGCCACTGATGATGAACGTGCCCCATACACCGAGGAACACCGCATAGGTGTAGTCGCCCTTCCATGCCAGCCAGGCCGTGGCCGGGATCCACACCAGCGGCGGGCCCATGGGGATCAGGCTGAGCAGGAAGGTGACGATGCCCAGCACCAGCGCGCCCGGCACCCCCGCAATCAGGAAGCCGATCAGCGCCAGCAGGGCCTGGGCCGCCGCCGTACCAATCACGCCGTTGACCACGCGCTGCACAGTGCCGGCCACCAACTCGATGTAGTAACCGGCGCGCTCGCCGATCAGGCGCTCCAGCAACCGATGGGCAAACATCGCCAGCCGTGGCCCATCACGGTAAAAGAAGAACACGAACACCAGGCTCAGGGTCAGCTCGAGGATACCGCCGCCAATTTGCGCACTGCGCGCCAGCAGCCAGTTACCCACCTGCCCCAGGTACGGCTTGATGCTGACCATCAGCGCCGCGCCCTGTTGGTCGATGCTGTCCCAGGTCGCCACCAGCCGCTCGCCAACAAAGGGGATCGAGTTCAGCCAGGCAGGTGCGGCGGGCAAGCCGTCAACCTGGATATCCTTGATCAGGCCGACCGCATCGCGCACATGGTCGGCCAGGTTGAACCCCAGCCACACCAGCGGCACCGCCACCAGCAACATCCAGCCCAGGGTCAGAATGCCCGCCGCGAGGGATTCGCGGCCACCCAGCCAGCGCGTGAGCAAACGCATCAGCGGCCAGCTGGCAAACGCCAGCACCGCGCCCCAGAACAGCGCCGACCAGAACGGCGCCATCACCCAGAAGCTGGCACCAAACAACACCAGCAGCAGGATTTGCACCAGTAGGCGATCGTTATTGAGCATCGGGTATCTCGAGAATAAGGCTGTAGGAAGAGAGCTTAGGCGAACGGCACGGGTCCGTTCGCCTTGATAACGGTCAGCGTATCAGATGCAGGTGCAAACCCTTAGCGTCACCGCTGCCGGTTTCCAGGCGGGCAGCCCGCACACCGCTGTCGATCAGGCCCTGGCGCCAGGCTTCGGCGGTCGGCCCGGTGAGGCTCACGCGCAAGGTGGCGTCGAGGTTCAAGCCACGGGAAATCAAGGTCAGCCAAGTGGCGTCAGGCGCGCTGCCGAGTGCCGGAAAGTCCAGCTCGCCGGTGCTTTTCAGCTCGCGCAGCAAGGTTGCCGAGGTGGGCAGCAAGTCGCCCAACGGCGCTCCGGCGTCCAGTTGTTCTACATGCAGATAAGCCCGGCGGTTGCCGCGCGTTATGCCATACAGCGCCACCAACGAGTTGTCTTGCGGGGCGGCCAGGCGCAGCAGCAGGTATTCCTGCTGGCCGTCGGCGCCGACCAGCTTGGCATTGCCGAACACTTCATTGGCCCACAGGCTGCTTTCGCCGCAATCACGCGCCTGGCACCAGAACAACAGCTGCGCGCCCTTGGCCTGCAGCGCTTCGCGCGTCGCGGTAAATGCGGCGCTGGAGGTGTGCTCGGCAGGCAGCTCATAGGTGATTGCAGTGGTTTGGCCGCGCGCCGTAGCCTGGCCTTCGTAGCGCAACTGGCCGCTGATCTTGCGGATCGCGCCCATGGGGTAGATGCGTTCTTTTTCTTCGGCGGGGCGATAATCGACGATTTGCGCGTCGACCTGACGGGCCACGGTCGGCAGATCCTGGCTGCCTGGCACATCGGCGGCGAACACCAAGGGGCTGAAACAGCACAGCCCGAGGACACGGAGACATTCTTTACGCAGGCTCATCGGATGATTGAGCCCTGGCCATCGAAGTGCGCAGCGGTGTTGAGTTCGTACATGGTTGACTCCCTTTCAATCCGCCCAGCGTCGGCAGTTGACCCCGCCAAGTCAAGGCATGGAGAAAAACCGATTGAAACAGTCTGCAACAAGGATCGCGCCGGGCTCATCATTAAGGTGTAAATGATGGCCGCCCGGCAGCGTGTTCACCGTAAAAGGTAGCTGAGAAAGCAATTCGGAATGTTTCGCCAGCATGCCGTCAGCCGCGACGACCAATTGTGTAGGGCAACCCACACGTCGCACGAAAGCCATCGCCTGTTCATCGGTCAGGCGCATCGGCGACGCCAGGGTCAAGCGTGCATCGGTGCGCCAGGTATAGCCGCCCGGCACGGGCATCAAACCGCGCTGGGCCAGCAGTTCAGCGGCTTCACGGCTGACCGCCACTACACCTTTCATGCGCGCTTCGACGGCTCGATCCAAGGTGCTGTAGACAGGTTTGCGCTTGTCTTGCAGGCTCAATTGCGCCTGCAACGCCATGCCGAGGCGCTCGGCGGCGTTCTCGCCAGCGGCGGTCGGCGGGATCACGCCGTCGATCAACCCCAGGTGTGTGACGCGTTCCGGCAGCGCTCCGGCCAACACCAGGGAAACGATGGCGCCAAGGGAATGGCCAAGTAATGCAAAACGTTTCCAGCCCAGTTGTTCAGCCACTTGCAGCACATCAAACACGTAATCCCACAAGGCGTAGCCGGCCCCGGCAGGCCGATGCGCCGAGTGCCCATGCCCGGCCATGTCCAGCGCAACGATGCGCAAACCCGCAAGCTTGGGTGCCAGCCGCGCAAAGCTGTTGGCGTTGTCCAGCCAACCATGCAAGGCGATCACCGGCAGGCCGTCTTCAGGCCCGAACAAATGCGCGGCCAATTCGATATGCGGCAGGCTCAGGCGCACTTCTTCGACGGGGTTGCTCATGCGCAGCTGCGCTCACGGGCTTCCCAGCGGGAAAACAGGTTCTTGATCAACGTCGCGGTGTCCTGAGGGCGTTCGAGAGGGAACATATGGCCGCCGGGCATGGTGAGCATTTCACCCATGGGCAGACGATCGACACCACTGGCATGGTGACGCATCACCACCCGGCTCTGACGCCCGCGCACCACCGCCAGCGGCACCTTCAGCTGGCGAACCTGGCCTGGGCTGGTATGGGGCACGCCTCGGTAGATACTGATTTCGGTGGCCGGGTCAAAGCGCAAGCGCAGGCGATCGCCCACCTGTTGCAGGCCGTGTTGCAGGTACGCGTCAAAGCACTCCGGGTCGAAGCCGCGAAACAGCGTTTTGCCAGCGAAGTAGCTGCGTGCGGCGGCCAGGTCGCTGAATTCTTCACGCCGGCCCAAGGTGCGCCCCGCCGGGGTCAGGCGGTCTATAAAGCCAAAACGTTTGGCAGCGCGAATTACCCAGCGGTCAGCGCGGGTCAACACCGGCGAATCAAGCATCACCACACCACGGTACAGCTGCGGGCGGCGCATGGCCGCGTGCAAGTGCAGCACGCCGCCCAAGGAATGGCCCACGCCCCACACCGGTTCCGGTTGCTGTTCCAGGTGATGGATCAGCTCATCCACCAGGTTCTGCCAGTTGTCATCCACCGGAAACCTGGGGTCGTGACCGTGCTGCGGCAAATGCGCCACCGCGTACTCCGGGGCCAGGGCGGCAAACAACTTGCCGTAAGTGGCCGAAGGAAAGCCATTGGCATGGGCAAAAAACACGTGCTGCGACATACAGGATCCATCTACGGGAACAGAAGTGAATTGTCACCAGCCTTGAGCCGTACAGCAATGACTGTAACCGCCAGGAATGATGACACTCACGCCACGCCTATCGTACGGGTGGGTTCTCGCCCAACGGCACCACGGCCATGGTCAGGCGCGACACACAGCTGGCTTTGCCATCGTCGCTGGTCAAGCGAATGTCCCACACCTGAGTGGTACGGCCGATATGAATCGCCCGTGCTACCGCCCTCACCCGCCCGCTGCGCACACCACGCAAGTGGTTGGCGTTGACCTCAAGGCCCACGCAATAGAACTTGCTGGCATCAATGCACAGGTAAGCCGCCATGGAGCCAACGCTTTCGGCCAGCACCACCGACGCACCGCCGTGCAGCAGGCCGTACGGCTGGTGGGTGCGATGGTCGACCACCATGCTCGCGGTCAGCGACTCGTCGTCGAAGCTTTCGAAACGGATATCCAGCAGTTCACCGATGGTGTTTTTCTGGATGGCGTTGAGTTGCTCGATATTCGGTTGGGTGCGCCACAAGCTCATGAAGTCGTCCTTATTGGTTTTATTACGGTCCTAATCCTGCCACACAATCGGCTCACTGCGTTCGCTCCAAGCCGAAAATTGTGCACCGTAAGTCGACTCGATCACGTTGCGTTTTATCTTTAAGGTCGGCGTCAAAAAGCCGTTTTCCACCGCCCAGTTGTCTTTGACCACCACCAGTTGGCGCAAGCGTTCATGCTTGTCCAATGCGCCGTTGACCTGTTCCAGCCAGCGTTCCAGGCTGCTGCGCAGTGCCTGCCGGTCCTGGCTGCCAGCCGACAATACGCATAAGCCCATCGGCGCCAGCAAGCCATCGCCGACTACACACACCTGTTCGATGCGTGCATGTTCAGCCAGGCGGTTTTCGATCGGCGCCGGGGCCACGTACTTGCCCTTGCTGGTCTTGAAGATCTCCTTGAGGCGCCCGGTCAGGCGCAGGCGGCCGGCGGCGTCCTGCTCACCCTTGTCGCCCGTGCGCAGGAAGCCATCGTCAGTGAGGGTTTCGGCGGTTTTCTGCGGGTCCTTGAAGTAGCCGAGCATGGTCGCGCCACTGCGCACCTGCACTTCACCCGTCAAGTCGATGCGCACTTCGACGCCAGGGCACGGCAGGCCGATCCAACCCAGCGTTTGTTGGCCAGGGCGGCACACATGGGAATAGCCGCAGCTTTCGGTCATGCCATACACCTCCAGCACATCCAGGCCCAGGCGTTGATACCAGCGCAGCAAGGCTTCTGGCACCGGGGCGGCGCCGGACAGCGCGATGCGCAGTGCATCCAGGCCCAGCCCGGCCAGCACTTTGTGCCCAACACGTTTGCCGATAAAGGGCAGTTTCAGCAAGGTATCGAGGCGTTTTTGCGGGATTTTGGCATAGACGCCCATCTGGAACTTGGTCCAGATACGCGGCACGCCGAACAAGGCTGTGGGCCGCGCCCGGCGCAGGTCGGTCAGAAAAGTCTCGAGGTTTTCGGCGAAAAACACGGTTTGCCCGGTATAGATCGAGGCCAGCTCGACAAACATGCGCTCCGCCACATGGCACAGCGGCAAGTACGACAGCAGCCGGTCGCCCTCGCCCAAGCCAAATATCTCTGTGCCGCGCGTGGCCGCAAATCCAAGGGCGCCAAAGGTTTGCATCACGCCTTTGGGCAGGCCGGTCGTGCCGGAGGTGTAGACGATGGTTGCCAGGCTTGCGGCATCCGGCGCGGGGTTGTCCTGGATCGACGCATTGGCTTGCAGGTCTGCCCAGCTGAAATCAAAGTCGCCGGCCGGGCACAACGGCAAGCTGATGGTCGGCAACCCGGCCGGGATGCCGGGCGCCATCGCAGGCCAGTCATCCAGCTTGCCGATCAGCACCAGCGCCGCCTCGGAATGCGTAAGCACATGGTTGACGGACTCGGCCGTGAGGTTGGGGTACAACGGCACCGACACATGCCCGGCCATCCAGATCGCCAGGTCGGCAATGATCCAGTGCGCACAGTTTTTCGAGATCAGGGCAATGTGCGAGCCTTGGGGCAATTCCCGGGCGCGCAGCCAATGCGCGGCGCAACGGGCCTGATGGCCGACATCGCCCCAGGTGAGCGTCTGCACCTCGCCGCCGCCGATGGGTTGCACCAGAAAGGGTTTGCGCGGGTGTCGCGCTTCACGTTCGAAGAAGACCTGCAACGGCAAACGAAAAGCGACAGGCATGGGACGCGCTCCTTTGTGATCCGATGATAGCCAACCAAGCACTTGCTTGGTTGACTATATAGCACACAAAGTCGCGATTGCTTTTCCTACGGATGCTTCACACTGACCAGGCTCATCAGCCCTGCCAGCGGAAAATCGCCTTCCAGCTCCGCCAGGCTGGCGGTGTGCATCGGCTCTGGCTGGCGCTGGTGACCATGCTGCAAAAAGCTGATCAGGCTGCCCACCAAGGGTTGGTGGCTGACCAGCAGCACGTTGTCATCGGTGTCGAGCTTTTCCAGCACTTGCAGCGGGTTGCCCTCAGGCGTCAACCACGGCACCGTGCGCACCTGCGGCTCGAACCCCAGTGCACCACGCACCAACTGCGCCGTCTGCTGCGCCCGCACATAAGGGCTGGCGATAATTGCACTGATGGGCTGACCAATCAGATGCGCAGCACTGCGCAACACTTCACCACGGCCATGCTCGGTGAGGTTGCGCTCGGCGTCGGTGCGCGCATGCCCTTCGGCTTCACCGTGACGCAAAATCCATAGCTTCACAGCTTTGGCTCCTCATCACGCGCCGGGTGCGGCGCGGGTGGCACGCTGTGGGCGGCTTCGCCTTCGGGTGCGCGTGGGGTTGGCCAATCGGCAAACGGCCAAGGTTTCTGTTCAGTATGAAAGCTGCCGAAACGGCCGATCTGCGCCAGGAACTGGCTGAGGCTGTCGCCAAAGTTCATCAGGCCCAGGTTCGGCGCGCCGTAGATCAGGCGATAAATCAGCTGCACCACCACCAGCGCACCGAGCAGGAACTGCGCCACTTGCCACACCAGGGCAAACACCAGCATCCACAGGACGCGCAGCAGGATGGACTCGTATTTTGGGGTGTCTTTAGGATCGTTCATGTGCGCGTTCCTCAGTTGAAACCGCTGGTGGAAATGAAGTCGACGTCAGTCTTGGGCTCGGCGCGCATCAGCACCTCGATCACCTGGTCCAAGGTGCGCCCTTCAAACAGGATCGCATGCAGGCCGGCGACCAGCGGCATGTACACACCGACTTCCTGGGCCTTGGCCTTCAACACCTTGAGGGTGTTGACGCCTTCGGCGACTTCGCCCAGGCGCGTGACCGCGTCTTCCAGGCTCAGGCCCTGGCCGAGGGCGAAGCCGACTTGATAGTTGCGGCTTTTGGGCGACGAGCAGGTGACGATCAAGTCACCTACGCCGGCCAGCCCGAGGAAGGTCATCGGGTTGGCGCCCTGGTTCACGGCAAAGCGGGTCATCTCCGCCAGCGCGCGGGTGATCAGCATGCTTTTGGTGTTCTCGCCCATGCCCAGCGCCACGGCCATGCCGGCGATGATCGCGTAGACGTTTTTCAGCGCCCCGCCCAGCTCGACGCCAAAGCGGTCGCCACTGGCGTAGACGCGGAAGGTACGGCCATGCAGCACGGCCTGCACACGTTCGCACAGTGCTTCGTCTTCACTGGCCACCACCGTGGCGGTCAGCGCGTGCTCGGCGACTTCCCGTGCCAGGTTCGGCCCGGACAGCACGCCGATGCGCGCCTGCGGGGCGATCTCGGCGAGGATTTCGCTCATCAGCTTGAAGGTCTGCGCCTCAATGCCTTTGGTCAGGCTGACCAGCAGCTTGCCGGCCAGGCGTTCAGCGTGGGGCGCCAACACCGAGCGCAAGGCGCTGGAAGGCAGCGCGACAAAGCACAGGTCACAGTCGGTCAGCGTGGCCAACAGGTCGGTGACCGGCTCCACCGCCGGATGAATCTTGATGCCTTTAAGGTAACGGGGGTTTTCCCGATGCACGCGGATGGCCTCGGCCTGCTCGGGATCACGCATCCACTGGCGCACCGCGTGGCCGTTCTCAGCCAGCAGGTTAGCCACGGCGGTACCAAAACTTCCGCCTCCCAGGACCGCAATAGGGCGCTGTTCAGTCATATGCAATCCGTTAATCCTTACATGGCGATGGCGGCATTATACGGGGCGACCCGCTTGCGGCCAGCCCCCGCGTCAATTCGTGCGCTTGTCGGAAAATGCCACACTTGTGTGAAGTAATTGCAAGTCCCACGACTGGCAAATGGCCCCACCTCAGTTAACATGGGCGGCTATCCGTAATTATCAAGGCTGCACCGTGCATCTGGGCCATCCTCCTCGCTCATCTCTGTTGCTGATATTGCTGTGCAGCACAGCTGCGCTGGCGGATGACCTGTTTCTCGACAGCCAGCCACTGCCGCAAGTGTTGACCGCCACACGCCTCAAGCAATCGGCCGCGGCCGTGCCCGGCAGCATGACAGTGATCGACAGCGAGCTGATCAAGGCCAGCGGCGCACGCGACATCGCCGAACTGCTGCGGCTGGTGCCGGGGATGATGGTCGGCTACACCACCGGCAACCAGGCGGCGGTGAACTACCACGGCACCAGCGCCAGCGACGCGCGACGCATGCAGGTGTTGATCGACGGGCGCTCGGTGTACCGCGCGGGCCTGGCCACCGTGGACTGGAGCGACATCCCGGTGGCCATGGAAGATATCGAGCGCATCGAGGTGTTCCGTGGCCCCAACACCGTCAGCTACGGCGCCAACGCACTGATGGCGGTGGTCAATATCCTCACGCGCTCACCGGCCAACAGCCACGGCTCGCGGATTAAAGTCATCCGTGGCCAACGCGGCATCAACGACTATTACGCCAGCCAGGGTGTGGGCTGGGAAACCGGTGACTTGCGCCTGTCCTTGTCCGGCCAGCAGGACGATGGCTTTGACAGCGACGCCGTCGGTGCCGACCGTCGTGACGGCCGCCGCCTCAACCGCTTCAGCCTGGCGGTGAGCCAGACCCTGAATGCGCAACAGAGTCTCGATTGGCAATTTGACGCCAAGGAAGGCACCAACCAGCGTCCTTATACCTACCTGCCGGTGTTCGCCGGGATTACCGAAGGCGGCACCAATTCCGATGCCGTCGCCAAGGACTATGCCGGGTCGTTGCGCTGGAACTTCGACTTCAACCCCGAACACAGCCTGTACATTCAAGGCTCGGCCCAGCAATGGGACCGCCAGCAGGTCTGGAAAGCCTGTGACGCCAAGGTCTCGTTCAGCCCGGAACTGACGCAGTTGTGGCAGTTGAACCCCAACTATGCCGAACGGTTGGCGCGGCACATGGACACCTACAGCCAGGGCGTTGCACCACCCGGCAGTGCCGCCGAACAAACGCTGGGCAACCAGGTACTCGACCAGTGGCGCAACGGCGCGAACCAAAGCGTGTGCGGCGACATCGACCAAAGCACCCGCGAAAGCCGCTACGACCTGGAGATTCAGGACACCCTGAGCCTGTCCGATAGCCTGCGCCTGGTCAGCGGCATGAACTACCGTTACGACCGCGCCGACTCCGACACCTACTTCAACGGCACCCTAGACGACACCACCTGGCGCTTGTTCGGCCACCTGGAATGGCGCGCCAGCGAACACTGGCTGCTGCAAGGCGGCGCCATGTACGAAGACACCCACCTGAGCGGCAACTCGCTGACGCCACGGGTGGCGGTCAACTACCTGATCAACCCGCGCCACGGCTTGCGGGCGGTGTACTCCGAGGCGATTCGCTCGCCGGACATGTTCGAGAACAACGTCAACTGGAGTTACCGCGTCACCAATTTGAGCTCCCCGACCTACGGGCAGAACTCCGGGCAATATTTTGTGGTAACGCGAGGCCCCGGCAACCTCGATAAAGAGTTGATGCGTTCACGAGAGCTGGGCTACAACGGCTTCTTTGCCGATTTCGGGTTGAATGTCGACGTGAAACTGTTCTACGACGAAATCACCGAGATGATCAGCTCGCCGCTGCGCAACAACCAATACATTGCCAGCAACGCCAACAGCGCACGGTTCACCGGCGCCGAATCGCAGTTCGACTGGCGCATGAGCAATACCGACCGTCTGCGCCTGACCTATGCTTACGTCGACGCCGCTTCCAGCAACCCGCTGGACAAGGCGCAAACCGCGCGCAACAGCGGCTCGGCCGGTTGGCTGCGCGAGTGGGGCCACGGCTGGTCCAGTGCGCTGTTCTACTATGGCGACGATGCGCTCAACCAATATCGCTTCGAACGGGTCGACCTGCGGGTGGCCAAGCGCATTGCCCTGGGCAAAGCCAATGTGGAGCTGGCCGGCATGTTGCAACAACGCCTCGATAACCAGCCCACCACCTGGGCCGATAACAACTACGACAGTCGCCATGTCCTGTATTTCAGCGCGGAGCTGGAATTCTGACATGGGCGCTCAGTCACGGATGACCCCCTTCTTTATCTTTCGGCTCTGGCGCCGCGCCTTGCTGCTGGTGTGCCTGTTGCTGACCGCGCCGGCGTGGAGCGCCGATATCCTGTTGACCGCCGCCGAAGACGGTGCCGGCGTTCAGGCATTTACCCTGGCCCTCGCCCAGCAACGCCCCGAAGACCAGGTGAGCTTTGTCCCGCTCAAAGACTTGCCCGCGCCGAGCCAGTTGCCGCCCGGCACGCGCCTGATCCTGCTGGACCTGCCCGGCCTCGACTGGCGCCTGCAGGATGACCAGGGCCCGCCGACCCTGGTGTTGCGCATCAGCCGCTTACAGGCACGCCAGCGCCTGGGCACCACCCACCCGGCAAAAATCAGCCTGTTGTGGAGCGACCCGCCGCTGGCGCGCCAACTCAAGCTGATCGCCAACATCCTGCCGCAGGCCCAACGCATCGGTGTGCTCTATGGCAGCGACAGTGAGTTCCTGCTGCCGGAGTTGCGCGAGTATGCAGCGCCCATGGGCCTGGAAATCGTGGCGCAACGCTGGGACAACATTAACGACAGCCGCCCGTTGCAAAACCTGCTCAAGAACAGTGACGTGCTGCTCGGGCTCGACGACCCGCAGTTGTACAACCCGAAAACCGTGAAGAACCTGTTGCTCAGCAGCTACGCCCAGCAACTGCCGCTGGTGGGGCCCAACGCCGGGTTCGTCAAGGCCGGCAGCCTGGCCAGCACCTACAGCGACCAGGCCGACTGGCTGGCGGTGCTCGACCGGCTGCTGGATCATCCACCAGCCAACTGGCCACGCAGCCTGTACCCGCAACACTTCAAAGTCGTGGGTAACCCGCAGGTCGCGCGCTCACTGGGGATCGAACAGGTGGACGAAACCGCCGTCGCCGCCCGCCTGGCCGAAGGAGAAAAACGCCCATGACCTTGCGCCGTCGTTGGGACATCAACACCCGCACCCAGCTCATCACCCTGGGCCCGGCGCTGTTGCTGACCTTGCTGTTGATCAGCTTCTTTACCTTCGTGCGTATCCAGGACCTGCGCCAGGAACTCGACCACACCGGCCAGTTGATCGCCAACCAACTGGCCCCGGCCACGGAGTACGGGGTGATTTCCGGCAACAACGATGTGCTCGAAAGCCTGCTGCGTGCCACGCTGGCCACCCCGCATGTGCGCTTCCTGGAGATTCAGGACAGCACTGAGAACATCCTGGTGTACGTCGAACAACCTTCGGAAAAACACGACCGTTCGCTGTCGGTGAAAGTGTTCCAGGCGCCCATCCGCTTACAGCATATCCAGCTGGGCAATGACTTTTTCCAGGACAACCTCAACGAACCCAAGGCGCCGCGTGCCGATTACCTGGGCCGGGTGATCGTCGGCATGTCCAACGACGCCTTCAGCCAGCGCCAGCAGGAGATTCTGTTCAAGGCCGGCATCCTCGCACTGTTCGCCCTGCTGTTTACCTTCCTGCTCGCGCGACGCCTGGCCGCGAGCCTGTCGCAGCCGATCAGCGCCATGGGCCACGCGGTAAAAGCCATCCAGCAAGGCGACTACAAGACACCGCTGCCGATTGTCGATGATTCGGAGCTGGGCGACTTGTCGCGGCACATCAACAACCTCGCCGAAGGCCTTAACCAGGCCAGCCGCGAACAGCACCAGGCCATGGCCCAGTTGATCCAGACCCGCGAAGAAGCCGAACGGGCCAACAACGCCAAGTCGGACTTCCTGGCGATGATGAGCCACGAGTTGCGCACGCCCATGAACGGCGTGCTGGGTATGCTGCAACTGCTGGAAACCACCGAGATGACCGAGGAGCAGACCGAGTACGCGGCGCTGGCCTCGGAGTCCACCGAGCACCTGCTTAAAGTCATCAACGACATCCTCGATTTCTCACGTATCGAACGCGCCGCGCTGGAGCTGGAACATATCGCCTTCAACCTGGCGGACCTGATCAACAGTTGCGCCCAGGCCTTCCAGCACAGCGCACAGCAACGTGGCCTGAGCCTGGAATTACCGATTCCGCTAGGCATGGACGCCTTGCGCGTGAGGGGTGACCCGACGCGTATCCGCCAAATCCTGGTGAACCTGATCGGTAACGCGCTCAAATTCACCGAGCACGGCAGCGTCACCGTCGAGCCCCATTGGCAAACTCTCGACCATGAACTGGTGTGGTTCACCTGCACGGTGCGCGACAGCGGCATCGGGATTTCCGCTGAACGCCTGGAGCTGATGTTCGATGCGTTCCAGCAGGCTGACAGTTCCATTTCCAGACGTTACGGCGGCACCGGCCTGGGCCTGCCTATTGCTCGCACGCTGGCCGAACGAATGGGCGGCACGTTGCGCGCGCAAAGCCAGGAAGGCCGTGGCTCGGTATTTACCCTGGAAATTCCACTGGCCATCGACCAGCACAGCTTGCCGGCGATCGCCCTGGACGCCGAGGGCAAGGCCAGCGCGGGTGATGGCCGCCATGTGTTGCTGGTGGAAGACAACCCGGTCAACCGCACCGTGGTCGAGGCCATGTTGCGCAGCCTGGGCTTTGAAGTGAGCCTGGCCACCGATGGCGCCGAGGCAATCCGCAGCGCCGAGAGCCTGATTTTTACCGCGATCCTGATGGATTGCCGCCTGCCGCTGATCGACGGCTACGAAGCCACCCGGCGGATTCGCCAACTGCCCGGCTGCGCCGACCTGCCGATTATCGCGTTGACGGCCAACGCCTTGCAGGGCGATCGCGAAGCCTGTCTGGCAGCCGGAATGAACGATTACCTGGCCAAGCCGTTCAAACGCACGGATTTGCAGCAAATACTGCAGCGCTGGGTGCAATAGCGCCGCGCCATCAACCAACTGCGACTGGCGCGAGAGACGAAAGTGCGGCAGTCTTAGGCACCCAAACGGGCCGATAAACAGGCTCGGTTTAAAATTTCAGTGAACAAGTGTACATTGAGTACCTTGACGCTGTGACTTTCACTACAACGCAATAGTCTATGTGTAGGCTGCCGGTATGAGGCATGAACGCTTCATTCGGTCCGGGAAGATTTACCCTGCCCTGCCGCATGGGATTATTGAGGAGCTCGCATGACCAAACAAAACGCCTTTACTCGGGAAGACCTGCTGCGCTGCAGTCGCGGTGAGCTGTTCGGCCCAGGTAACGCGCAACTGCCCGCCCCGAACATGCTGATGGTGGATCGCATCACCCATATCAGCGAAGAGGGTGGCAAGTACGGCAAAGGTGAATTGGTCGC
The DNA here is from genome assembly GCF_014268205.2 of Pseudomonas sp. OE 28.3. Classification (NCBI taxonomy): domain Bacteria; kingdom Pseudomonadati; phylum Pseudomonadota; class Gammaproteobacteria; order Pseudomonadales; family Pseudomonadaceae; genus Pseudomonas; species Pseudomonas sp. OE 28.3. The sequence goes on along the minus strand of NZ_CP077082.1, from coordinate 2,227,104 downwards.
CGAGCTGGATATCACCCCTGACCTGTGGTTCTTCGCCTGCCATTTCGAAGGCGACCCTGTGATGCCGGGCTGCCTGGGCCTTGATGCCATGTGGCAACTGGTCGGTTTCTACCTGGGCTGGCAAGGCCTGCCAGGTCGCGGTCGCGCCCTGGGTTCGGGCGAAGTGAAGTTCTTTGGCCAGGTCCTGCCGACTGCCAAGAAAGTCACCTACAACATTCAAATCAAGCGCGTCCTCAAGGGCAAGCTGAACCTCGCTATCGCCGATGGTTCGGTGACTGTCGACGGTCGCGAGATCTATACTGCCGAAGGCCTTCGGGTCGGCGTATTCACTTCCACTGACAACTTTTAAGGGTTATCCGCATGCGCCGCGTCGTTATCACTGGTCTGGGCATTGTTTCTTGCCTGGGCAATGACAAAGAGACCGTCACCGCTAACCTGCGTGCAAGTCGCCCTGGCATCCGCTTCAACCCGGAATATGCCGAAATGGGTCTGCGTAGCCAGGTTTCCGGCTCCATTGACCTGCCCCTCGAAGAACTGATTGATCGCAAGATCTATCGCTTCGTCGGCCACGCTGCCGCTTACGCTTACCTGGCCATGAAAGACGCCATTGCCGATTCCGGCCTGAGCGAAGACCAGGTTTCGAACGTACGCACCGGCCTGATCGCCGGCTCCGGCGGCGCATCGACCCTCAACCAGATGGAAGCGCTGGACATCCTGCGCGAAAAAGGCGTGAAACGCGTTGGCCCGTACCGTGTAACGCGGACCATGGGCAGCACTGTTTCGGCCTGTCTGGCCACCCCGTTCCAGATCAAGGGTGTGAACTACTCGATCTCCTCTGCCTGCGCCACCAGTGCTCATTGCATCGGTACTGCGGTCGAGCAGATCCAGTTGGGCAAACAGGACATCGTATTCGCTGGCGGCGGCGAAGAAGAACATTGGAGCCAGTCGTTCCTGTTCGACGCCATGGGCGCGCTGTCCACCCAGTACAACGAAACCCCGGAAAAGGCCTCCCGCGCCTACGACGCCAAGCGTGACGGCTTCGTCATCGCCGGCGGTGGCGGCATGGTGGTGGTCGAGGAGCTGGAACACGCTCTGGCCCGTGGTGCAAAAATCTACGCGGAAATCGTCGGCTACGGCGCTACTTCCGACGGCTACGACATGGTTGCGCCGAGCGGCGAAGGTGCCATTCGTTGCATGCAGATGGCCATGTCCACCGTGGACACCCCAATCGACTACCTGAACACCCACGGCACTTCGACTCCGGTCGGCGATGCCAAGGAAATGGAAGGCGTGCGTGCGGTATTCGGTGACAAGGCTCCGGCCATCAGCTCCACCAAGAGCCTGTCGGGTCACTCCCTGGGCGCCGCCGGCGTTCACGAAGCGATCTACTGCCTGCTGATGATGGAAGGCAACTTCATGGCCGGCTCGGCCAACATCGACGAGATCGACCCGGTCGTCGCCGATATGCCGATCCTGACCAAGACCGTTGAAAACGCAAAAATCGACACCGTGATGAGCAACAGCTTCGGCTTCGGTGGCACCAACGCCACCCTGGTACTGAAACGCTGGCAGGGCAAGTAAGCCCCGCAGGTTGATCACCTGGAAAAGCCCCGACTGGTTCGGGGCTTTTTTGTGGGCAATGGAATGAGACCGAGTCGCCTTCATCGCAGGCAAGCCAGCTCCCACATATGGCGGTGTTCGCCATTCAACATGTGGGAGCTGGCTTGCCTGCGATAGCGTCACCTCGGTCCCAAGCCCTACACCGAAAACCGCGCCACCATGGTATTCAGGTCCACCGCCAACCGCGACAACTCCTGGCTCGCCGCACTGGTCTGGTTAGCGCCCGTCGACGTCTGATGCGCCAGGTCGCGAATATTCATCAAATTGCGATCCACCTCCCGCGCCACCGCTGCCTGCTGCTCCGAGGCACTCGCAATCACCAGGTTGCGCTCGTTGATCAAGGTAAAGGCCGACGCAATCTCCTCCAACGCCGTGCCCGCCGACTTGGCGATATCCAACGTAGAGCGCGCCCGCGTATTGCTCTGCTGCATCGAACTGACAGCTTGATCGGTGCCTTGCTGAATCCCGCTTATCATCAATTCTATTTCCTGAGTCGACTGCTGCGTGCGATGGGCCAGTGCCCGCACTTCATCGGCCACCACCGCAAACCCACGTCCGGCATCGCCCGCGCGCGCCGCTTCGATCGCGGCATTCAGCGCCAGCAAGTTGGTCTGCTCGGCAATCGAGCGAATCACATCCAACACCTTGCTGATGCCATAGACCTTCTGCGCCAAGTCCTCAACCTGGGTCGCGTTGGATGTGACGTCATCGGCCAGCGCTTCAATCGACACCACTGTCTGATGCACCTGCTCGCGCCCACGCTGGGCAATGCGGTCAGACTCACGGGACGCCTGTGACGTGGCCACCGCATTGCTCGCCACCTCCTCCACCGCCGCGGTCATCTGGTTGACCGCCGTGGCCGCCTGTTCAATTTCCTGGTTCTGCTGGTGCAAACCACGGGTCGCATCTTCAGTCACACAACTGAGTTCTTCAGAAGCCGAGGCCAATTGGTTCGAAGACTCGGCAATCCGTCGAATGGTGTCGCGCAGGTTCTCCTGCATGCCCTTGAGCGCCTGCTGCAAGCGCGCGGGTTCATCGTTGCCGGTTACGTTGATCTCACCAGTGAGGTCGCCGCCTGCCACGCCCTGGGCAACCTTCAGCGACTGCGCCAACGGCAGCACGATGCTGCGGGTCAGCCATACCGCCAGGCCAATGGTGATCAATGCTGTGAGCACTATCATGCCAACCACCCATGTGCGCGATTGGGTGAATACGCTCTGCGCGAGGTTCGCGGCCTGGTTGGCACTGGCCTTGTTCAAGGCGACCAGGTCGTGCAGGGTCGCGGCCATCTCATCGGCCAGTTGATTCATCTCCCCATTGACGATCCTGACCGCATCCTCCAGCTGGTTGGCCTTGGAAAACGCCATCACCTGCTCCTGACGTTGCAGGTATTGCTGCTCCTGGTTTTTGAAACGATCAAACAGTACACGCTCTTCGGGCAGTACGATCAACCCTTCGTAGAGCGTCTGCGCATGGTGCAGGCCGTTTTTCAGGTCGGTGAGCTTCTGTTCGTTCTGCGCCAGCGCCTGCGGGTCACGGTTGACCACCAAACGCAGGGTGAGGGCACGCACCCGCAACAGGTCCTGGCTCATCTCCCCCACCGCCATCACGCTGGGCAGCCAGTTGTTCTCCACCTGATCGGACTGCTGGCGCATATTGGCCATCTGCAGCAGGGCGAAGCCGCCCAGGGCAAACACCATCAATGCCAGCACGCCAAAGCCTAAGCCTGCGCGCGGGGCGATATTCAAACTACGGATACTCATGCCTGGATTCCTTCCGAATGCGCTGCATCCACCTGCAGCAGGTCTCCTGAAAGGTATCGGCCCTTTGTCGCGTTTGCGTAAGACGAAAACGCGATATCAACGCGCTTGGCAATCGCGCGGGCAGCCATTGGAAAAAACACGGAACACTGAAGTGCCAGCATGCTCTATAACTGCATGACCTTTTACTGCCCTCGTGAGGTTTGCCATGCCTGTTACCGTCAATACGCTTAACCACGACAACTTTCGCCACAGCGTGAACATCAACAACCACGAACTGTTCACCGACCTGCCCAAGAGCCTGGGCGGTGATGATTCGGCGCCCTCGCCCCACGATTATTTCGACGCCGCCCTGGCCTCGTGCAAGGCGCTGACCGTCAAGCTCTACGCGCAGAAAAAAGACATCCCGCTCACCGGCGTCACCGTGGAAGTTACCCACGACAGCTCAGAGGAGCAAAAAGGCAAGTACAAGCTCAACGTCAAGCTGACGCTCAAGGGCGTACTCAGCGATGAGCAGCGCGATGAGCTGCATCGCGTCGCCGATAAGTGCCCGGTACACAAGCTGATGACCACTGCCGACGTCACCATCGAAACCAAACTGTCCGAAGGCGCTTTCAGCCAGTAGCCCCAACCTCCCGTCGAGCGGGTTATGCTCAGTAGCACCTAACCCGCTCAGACAGGGACGCCCCATGACCACCCTTACCGTGATCCGCCCGCGCGCCGAAGACGTCGAAGGCCAGCCGATCCTGCGACCGCTGCCGTCACGCGAATGCCGCAGCGTCGGGCCTTTTGTGTTTTTCGACCATATGTTGTCGACCCGCTATGCACCCGGCACCGGCATGAATATCCGCCAGCACCCGCATATCGGGCTGTCCACCCTCACCTACCTGTTCGAAGGCGCCCTGCAACACAAGGACAGCCTGGGCTCGGACCAGGTAGTGCAAGCCGGCGACGTCAGCTGGATGACCGCCGGCAGCGCAATTGCCCACGTCGAGCGCACGCCCGAAGCCCTCAAGGCCAGTGGTTTCAGCTTGCACGGCCTGCAGGTGTGGCTGGCCTCGCCCAAGGACCATGAAACCGGGCCGGGCCACTACAGCCATCACCCGGCGGCAAGCCTGCCGGTGAGCGATAACCTGGGCGTGCAGATTCGCCTGATCGCAGGCGCGGGTTTCTGCCTTAAATCGCCGGTGCCGGTGCTGTCGCCTACGCTATATGCCGAGGTGCAGATGCACACGGCCACGACGCTGCTGATCCCGGATGAGCATGAGGAGCGCGCGGTGTATGTGCTGGACGGCGAGGTGCAGTTGGACGGTGAGGCAGTGGAGGCGCATAGCCTGGTGGTATTGCCGAGCGGGCAGGAAATGACCTTGTTTGCCGAAAGCGATTGCCACGTGGTGGTGTTCGGCGGCGCGCCGCTGGATGGGCCACGGCGGATCAATTGGAATTTTGTCGCGAGCGATCCGGCGGTGATTGAACAGGCCAGGCAGCGCTGGGCGGCCGGGGATTGGCCGACGGTGCCGGGTGAGTCAGAAAGAATCGAGTTGCCTGTCAGATAGCTATCGCAGGCAAGCCAGCTCCCACCTGTCGACTGTTTTCACAGTTCAAAGTGTGGGAGCTGGCTTGCCTGCGATGAGGCCGGAACAGGCGCTAAAGCTTTAGCCCTTGAACACTTCATCCAGCAAGTTATGCATCGACTGGAACGCACGCTTGGCCGTCTGCGCGTCGTACATCATCTTGCCCGGCACATTGGCGTGCGGGTCAGTAAAGGAATGCACCGCGCCGCCGTAGCTCAGCAGTTGCCAATCCACACCGGCGGCGTTCATTTCTTGCTCAAACGCCGGCAGTTGCTCTTTCGGCACCAACGGATCGGACGCGCCGTGCAGCACCAACACCGAACCCTTGACGTGCTTGGCACCTGCCGGGTTTTGTGTGTCGATCGTGCCGTGGAACGACACGGCAGCCTTCAACGGTGCACCGGTACGTGCCAGCTCCAGCGAGCAGAAACCACCAAAGCAGAAACCGAAGGTCGCCAGCTTCGAGGTATCAACGGCCGCTTCGGTCTGGCTTTGCAGTTGCTCAAAGGCCGCCTGCATGCGCTTGAGCAGCGCCGGGTTATCGTTCTTCAACGGCATCATCGCAGCGCCGGCTTCATCGCCATTCGTCGGGCGCACGGTTTGCCCGTACAGGTCGGCGATCAGTACCACGTAGCCTTGGCTGGCCACGCTCTTGGCGATTTCCTCGGCACCCGCACTCACCCCCATCCAGTTCGGCGCCATCAGCAGGCCCGGCAGCGGGCCCTTGTGGCTGGCATCGAACGCCAGGCGGCTTTCATAAGACTGGCCATCAATCTGATAGACCACGGAACGTACAGTGACTTGGCTCATCATTTACTCCAGTTGAGGTGCGTTAGAACGAAAAAACCCGCCGAAGCGGGTTTTTCTACAACGGTGTTAAACCGACAGTTCAACCAACAGCTTGTTCAGGCGGCGCACATACGCGGCCGGATCTTTAAGGCTGTCACCGGCAGCCAGGGCTGCCTGGTCGAAGAGGATGTGCGACAGGTCGCCAAAACGCTCTTCACTCTGCTCGCCATCGAGTTTCTCGATCAGCGGGTGAGCCGGGTTGAATTCGAAGATCGGCTTGGAATCCGGCACTTTCTGCCCGCTGGCTTCGAGGATCTGACGCATCTGCATGCCCAGGTCCTGCTCACCGATGGCCAGAATCGCCGGAGAGTCGGTCAGACGGTGGGAAACCCGCACTTCGCTGACGGCATCGCCCAAGGCAGTCTTGATCCGCTCAACCAGGCCTTCTTTGGCCTTGGCGACTTCTTCGGCTTCCTTCTTCTCTTCTTCGGAGTCCAGGTTACCCAGGTCCAGGTCACCACGGGCCACGTCGACGAAGGTCTTGCCGTCGAACTCGCTGAGGTAGCTCATCAGCCACTCGTCGATACGGTCGGTCAACAGCAGCACTTCGATGCCTTTCTTGCGGAAGACTTCCAGGTGCGGGCTGTTCTTGACCTGGGCGTAGGTTTCGCCGGTCAGGTAGTAGATCTTGTCCTGACCTTCCTTGGCGCGTGCCAGGTACTCGGCCAACGACACGATCTGCTCGCCGTCGTCACCCTGAGTCGAGGCAAAACGCAGCAGGCCGGCGATTTTTTCCTTGTTGGCGAAATCTTCTGCCGGGCCTTCTTTCATGACCTGGCCGAAGTTTTTCCAGAAGCCCTTGTATTGCTCAGGCTCGTTCTTCGCCAGTTTTTCCAGCATGTCGAGCACGCGCTTCGTTAGCGCCGACTTCATGGAGTCGATGATCGGGTCTTTCTGCAGGATTTCCCGCGACACGTTCAGCGACAGGTCGTTGGAGTCGACCACACCTTTGATGAAGCGCAGGTACAGCGGCAGGAACGATTCCGCCTGGTCCATCACGAACACGCGCTGCACGTACAGTTTCAGGCCTTTTGGCGCCTCACGCTGGTACAGATCGAATGGGGCACGGGCCGGTACATAAAGCAGCGAGCTGTATTCCAGCTTGCCTTCGACCTTGTTGTGGCTCCAGCTCAGCGGGTTCTCGTAGTCGTGAGCGATGTGCTTATAGAACTCCTGATACTCCTCGTCTTTGACTTCGGTACGAGGGCGGGTCCACAAGGCGCTGGCACGGTTGACCACTTCCCATTCCTGGGCAGGTTTCTCTTCGCCCTCGACAGCCGCTTGTTCTTTCGGCAGTTCGATCGGCAAAGCGATGTGGTCGGAGTATTTCTTGATGATATTGCGCAGTCGGTAGCCGTCGGCGAATTCATCTTCAGCGGCTTTGAGGTGCAGCACGATACGCGTGCCACGGTCAGCCTTGTCGATAGTGGCGATTTCGAACTCGCCCTCACCTTTGGAGGCCCAGTGCACGCCTTCGCTGGCGTCAAGGCCAGCACGGCGGCTGAATACTTCAACCTTGTCGGCAACGATGAAGGCCGAGTAGAAGCCCACGCCGAACTGACCGATCAGGTGCGAATCTTTCTTCTGGTCGCCCGACAGATTCTTCATGAAGTCTGCGGTGCCGGACTTGGCGATGGTACCCAGATGGGTAATCGCGTCTTCACGGCTCATGCCGATGCCGTTGTCTTCGAGGGTGACGGTCTTGGCGTCCTTGTCAAAGCTCACACGGATTTTCAGTTCGGCGCCACCTTCCAGCAACTCAGGCTTGGAGAGGGCTTCGAAACGTAATTTGTCGACAGCGTCAGAGGCGTTCGAGATCAATTCGCGAAGGAAGATTTCCTTGTTGGAATACAGCGAATGGATCATGAGGTGCAGCAGTTGCTTCACCTCGGTCTGGAAGCCCAGGGTTTCCTTTTGAGTTTCCACACTCATGGTCATCAAACTCCAATTGGATGGCAGTGGCCGCGCCCGAAAGGGTTGGCGGCGGGTTGTCATCAAAGTTGGGGGCTAAGACCAGGATTTCAAGGGCGCACCAATTCCTCAATTTTGAAATGTGCGCGAGCGGTGGCAATCGGCTCAGCGGCGGTGCTTTGCCAGGCGGTGATCGCCACATTCGCCACCCGGCGGCCTTGGCGCCACACCTGGCATTTGGCGTAAGTGTCGCGAAACTGCCCGGCACGCAAGTAATCCAGGGAAAAATCGATGATTTTCGGCAAACCTGGCACACCGGTAAATACCAGCAAATGTAACGCTGCCGACAGCTCCATAAAGCCTGCGATCACACCGCCGTGCAGCGCTGGCAATATCGGGTTACCAATATTGTCCTTGTTGGCCGGCAGGCGAAACAGCAGCTCATCCCCCAACCTTGAGCATTCGATGCCGATCAGCTTGGCGTAGGGCACCAGGTTGAGCAACGCCTCATAGTCGCCGCGCTCATGGGCCTGTTCGAGGCGGGTCTTGAATCGATGCGTCATGCCTGGTCTCCCTTGATCGAATTGCCGAGTCCTTGCGTGCCTTTGAGGCGCTTGCCCATGCGCATGAAGGTGCCCACCACATGGGCGATGGGTTGCTGAGGATCATCCTGGTAGGCAAAGCCACGGGTAAAGATCACGTCGGTGGTCACCCGGTAGCATTGTGCAAAGCCATACACCGGCTTGTGCGGCTCGGCGGGATGCATGTAGTCGACGCGCAAATCCAGGGTCGGGCACACCTCGAACTCCGGCAGTACGCACAGCGTGGCCATGCCGCAGGCGGTGTCCATCAGTGAGGTCAGCGCGCCGCCGTGAATCACGCCGGTCTGAGGGTCACCGACGATATGCGGGCCGTAAGGCAGGGCCAGCGTCATGCCCTCCTCGCTGGCGGCATGCACGATAATGCCCAGCACCTGGCAATGGCGCAGGGCCAAAACAAAGCGTGTGGCACGCTCTAACAAGGGATTTTCGGTCATGTGTGCAGACTCTTATTAGTGTGGGTTTGCGCAGTAGCCGGGACAGGACTAAAAGTTCCTTGGCAGCGGTGTTTTATATATCTTTGAAACAAAAGGAACTAATGCTGGCCGTCCAAGCTCGAAAGGCCAGTAGATATCTTCAATAAGGAGAAACACCCCATGCGCAAGACTTTAGCTATTTCCATGATGTTGGCCGCTGCCCTCGGTCTCGCTGCCTGCGATAAGAAATCCGAAGACAAAGCCCAAGATGCCGCCGCGCATTCTGAGCAAGCTCAGAAGGACATGGCGAAAGCACAGGATAAAGTGAACGACGCTGCGAAAGAAAACGCCGATGCTGCCAAAGCTCAGGCTGAATCGAACGAAGCCGCCGCGAAAGAAGCTGCACCTGCCGCACCTGCAGAACCTGCCAAGAACTAATAGCCTGGCATTTGCTGCAAAAAGAAAGCCCGCTTACATAGCGGGCTTTACTTTGCCTGCGATTTATAGAATTTGATTAACCCTGGGTGCCACTCATCAAGACACGGTTTCTTTAGCCGGCTCGGCTACCGGCATATCGGTCGGCGTATAAACCATCACCTGCAGTACGTCGGAATGAAACTCGCGGCGATACAGCACCAGTACCACACCGCTGCTCATCAACATGAACAACCAGGGGCTGACAAACCAGGCCAGCATGGTCATGCCGAAGTAATACGAGCGCAGGCCAAAGTTGAACTGGTTGGCCGCCATCGAAATCACCCGCGCCGCCCGCAGGGCAAATGCCTTGCGCTCCTGCTCCGACACCTGCCGCTCACCGATCATCGGCGCCGAGCCCACCAGCACGGCGGCAAAGTTGTATTGACGCATGCACCAGCTGAAGGTGAAGAACGCGTAGACGAACACCAGCGCCAGGCACAGCAGCTTGATTTCCGACATGCCCTGTGACGCCTGCTGCACCATGGGGATGTCCGCCAGCAACGATACCGCACGCTCGGACGCGCCCAGCACGGTGAGAATACCGGCGAGAATAATCAACGTGCTGGAGGCGAAGAACGAGGCATTGCGCTCCAGGTTGCCGATCACACTGGCGTCGGCAATCCGGTTATCGCGCAGCAGCATACGGCGCATCCAGTCTTCGCGATACAGGTGCAGCACGCTGGCCAGGCAGGCGGTGTCTCGGGCTTTCCAACTGGCATAGCGGGTGTAGCCACCCCAGCACAGGGCAAACCAGAAGGCGGCCAGCAGGTGGATTTGATTGGTTTCGATGAACGACATGCGGGGCCTTGTATACGATGGATGAAGACGAACACGGTTAAAAATGTGCGAGCTGGCTTGCCTGCGATGGCGGTGGATCAGGCGACACAGCAGTGACTGAACCGACGCCATCGCAGGCAAGCCAGCTCCCACATTGACCGAACTCCAACTTTAGAGCGTTGTGGTCTTGCAGGCATAAAAAATGCCCCGTATCGATTGATACGGGGCATTTCAGTACAGCGTGAAACCGCGGCTTAGGCGATGGCTTCGCTACGCTTGCCGAGCATACGGTCAACCACTACCGCCACGCCGAGCGTCATCACCGACGGCACCAGCCATGCCAGGCCTTGCTCACTCAGCGGCAGGTGCGCCAACTGTGCAGGCATCCAATCGGCCAAGCCAGCGCCTTTAAGCGCGTCGATGCAACCAAAGATGAACGACACCAGCATCACCGGGCCAACAATACGGCCCTGCTCCTGCCAGAAGTCTTTGCAGAAGCTCAGGGCCACCAGCACGATGCACGGCGGGTAGATCGCGGTGAGCACCGGGATCGAGAAGGCAATCAGCTTGGTCAGGCCCAGGTTGGACACGAACAGCGAGAACAGCGCCAGGATCACCACCAGCGTCTTGTAAGACAATGGCAGCACTTTGCTGAAGTACTCGGCGCAAGCACAGGTCAGGCCCACGGCAGTGACCAGGCACGCCAGGGAGATCAGCACAGCGAGGAAGCCACTGCCCAGGGAGCCGAAGGTGTGTTGCACGTAGGCGTGCAACACTGCCGCGCCATTGCTGGCACCGGCCGCCACCGCGTGGCTGCCCGAACCCAGGCGGAACAGGCTGATATACACCAGCGCCAGGCCCACGCCGGCTATCAGCCCGGCGATGATCGCATAGCGAGTGATCAGCTTTGGCGACTCAACACCACGGGAACGAATCGCGTTGACGATGACGATACCGAACACCAGCGCGCCGAGGGTATCCATGGTCAAGTAGCCATTGATAAAGCCCTGGGAGAACGGTGCAGCGACGTATTCCGGGGTGGCAACACCGACATCACCGGCCGGCAAGGCAAACGCAGCGATGCCCAGCACGGCCAGGGCGATGATCTTCAACGGTGCGAGAAAACGCCCTACCGTGTCCAGCAGACGCCCTGGGTACAGGGAAATGAAGAACACCAGCAGGAAGTACACCGAGCTGTAGAGGAACAGCGCCAGCGGGCTTTCGCCGGTCAGCGGCGCCAGGCCCACTTCAAACGAAACAGTCGCGGTGCGCGGGGTGGCGAACAGCGGACCTACCGCCAGGTACGCCGCCGCCGCCAGCAGGCCACCGGCGATCTTGCCGATCGGGCTGCTCAATGCGTCCATGCCGCCGCCGACCTTGGCCAGCGCGATCACGGTAACCACCGGCAAGCCAACTGCGGTGATCAGGAAGCCCAGCGCTGCCATCCAGACGTGAGGCCCGGACTGCAAACCAACGATAGGCGGGAAGATGATGTTGCCGGCGCCCACGAACAGGGCAAAAGTCATAAAGCCTAACGCCAGGATGTCCTGGCTTTTCAACACTTTCATTTCAGGAAATACCACACTACTGAATCGGAATTTAGAGAGGGATTCCCTGTGGATGAGGGAACTGCTGCCGGCCCTGATGGGGACCGACCGGTCTAGCGCGCGGCTTCCTTTTGGGAGGCGGACGCATAAAGAGGCGGCTAGAGTACAGAAATAAGCCGACAAACGCACTGTTGCGGGGCGGACTGTCCGATAAGCGACATCCAAATGTCGCGTTTTCATACTTAATTTGGCAGTGCCGTCCCTGTGGGAGCTGGCTTGCCTGCGATAGCGATCTGTCTGTGCCAAATGTGTTGGCTGACACACTGCTATCTCAGGCAAGCCAGCTCCCACATTTGACCGAGTAAATCTGCCAAAAAATGGGCAAATCCAGAATGCACAAAGGCCACCCGAAGGTGGCCTTTGTGTGGTGAAGCGTCAGCTAAGCGCGAGGCTTACTTGACAGCCCAACCGGTCAGTTCGGACAAAGCCTTGCCGATATCTGCCAGCGAACGCACGGTTTTAACGCCTGCGTCTTCCAGGGCAGCAAACTTCTCGTCTGCTGTGCCCTTGCCGCCAGAGATGATTGCGCCAGCATGGCCCATGCGCTTGCCTGCAGGGGCAGTCACACCAGCGATGTAGGAAACAACCGGCTTGGTCACGTTGGCCTTGATGTAGGCAGCCGCTTCTTCTTCAGCCGAACCGCCGATCTCACCGATCATTACGATCGCCTCGGTCTTCGGGTCTTCCTGGAACAGCTTCAGGATGTCGATGAAGTTCGAACCTGGGATCGGGTCACCGCCGATGCCGACACAAGTCGACTGACCGAAACCGGCGTCAGTAGTCTGCTTGACAGCTTCGTAGGTCAGGGTGCCGGAACGCGAAACGATACCGACTTTGCCTGGCAAGTGAATGTGACCTGGCATGATGCCGATCTTGCATTCGCCTGGGGTGATCACGCCTGGGCAGTTAGGGCCGATCAGGACTACGCCCAGCTCGTCGCACTTAACTTTAGCGTCCAGCATGTCCAGGGTAGGAATGCCTTCGGTGATGCAAACGATCAGCTTGATGCCGCCGAATGCCGCTTCCAGGATCGAGTCTTTGCAGAAAGGAGCTGGAACGTAGATCACACTGGCGGTGGCGCCAGTGGCAGCTACAGCGTCTTTCACGGTGTTGAACACTGGCAGGCCCAGGTGCTCGGTACCGCCTTTGCCCGGAGTTACGCCGCCAACCATCTTGGTGCCGTATTCGATGGCTTGCTGGGTGTGGAAACTACCTTGCGAACCGGTAATACCCTGGCAGATAACTTTGGTGTCTTTATTGATCAGGACGCTCATTATTTGCCCTCCGCAGCTTTGACAACTTGTTGAGCAGCGTCGGTCAGGCTGGTAGCCGCGATGATGTTCAAACCGCTTTCTGCCAGTACTTTAGCGCCCAGTTCAGCGTTGTTACCTTCAAGGCGAACAACCACCGGGATTTTAACGCCAACTTCTTTCACTGCACCGATGATGCCTTCGGCAATCATGTCGCAACGAACGATGCCGCCGAAGATGTTGACCAATACTGCGGCGACGTTGGAGTCGGACAGGATGATCTTGAACGCTTCGGTAACGCGTTCTTTGGTAGCACCGCCGCCCACGTCGAGGAAGTTGGCTGGTTTGCCGCCATGCAGGTTGACGATGTCCATGGTACCCATGGCCAGGCCAGCACCGTTGACCATGCAACCGATGTTACCTTCCAGGGCTACGTAGTTCAGTTCGAACTTGGCAGCGTGCGCTTCGCGCGGATCGTCTTGCGACGGATCGTGGAAAGTCTTCAGCTTAGGCTGACGGTACATGGCGTTGGCGTCGATGTTGATCTTGGCGTCGAGGCAGTGCAGATCGCCGTCAGCCTTGATCACCAGTGGGTTCACTTCCAGCAGGGCCAGATCGTGATCCTGGAACAGTTTGGCCAGACCTACGAAGATCTTGGCGAACTGGGCAACTTGCTTGCCTTCCAGGCCCAGCTGGAAAGCCAGCTCGCGACCCTGGAATGGCTGAGCGCCAACCAGTGGATCGATAGTGGCTTTCAGAATTTTTTCTGGGGTTTCTTCGGCGATCTTCTCAATGTCCACGCCACCTTCGGTGGAAGCCATGAACACGATGCGACGGCTCGAACGGTCAACGACAGCGCCCAGGTACAGCTCTTTAGCGATATCAGTGCACGATTCAACCAGGATCTTGGTGACTGGTTGGCCATTGGCATCAGTCTGGTAAGTCACCAGACGCTTACCCAGCCACTGCTGTGCGAAGGCCTTGGCGTCTTCTTTGCTGCGAACCAGCTTGACGCCGCCCGCTTTACCGCGACCACCGGCGTGGACCTGGGCTTTGACAACCCATTCGGTACCACCGATTTTGTCGCAAGCTTCTGCTGCTGCTTCCGGGGTGTCTACTGCGTAACCCTTGGATACTGGCAGGCCGTATTCAGCGAACAGCTGCTTACCCTGATACTCGTGAAGATTCATGCTTTTTACCGTCTTCGTTAGGTACTGCGCATTCGGCGCTGCGCTCATTATGAGTGCCGCACCACCTGTGACTGCTGCTTGCACAATTTGCGAGGCTTAAGACCCGTAAAACTGTGCAAGGCTGCGTCCAGCGGATATTCCGCGGTGAGTCTTGCGCGCAAGGCTCACGACGGGCAACTCCGCCGTGGTTTCTTATTATCTCGCTTAGCGCTTCTTGCGGTTGGCGATGTGGATGGCGCCGCCATTCACTGCCAACGCTGCTTCGTGCAACGCTTCGGACAGGGTCGGATGGGAGAAGACCATCATGCCCAGGTCTTCGGCACTGGTGCCGAATTCCATACCGATCGCGCCCTGCTGAACCAGTTCTGCAGCGCTCGGGCCAATCACGTGGACGCCCAATACGCGGTCAGTCTTGGCATCAGCGATGACTTTGACAAAACCACCGGTGTCGTTAGCTGCCATGGCACGGCCAGAAGCGGCAAACGGGAAGGTGCCGACGTTAACTTCAACGCCTTCAGCTTTCAACTGCTGTTCGTTCTTGCCGACCCATGCAATTTCCGGGTGGGTGTAGATAACCGATGGGATCAGGTCGTAGTTCATCTGGGTTTTATGACCCTTGATGCGCTCGACAACCATGATGCCTTCTTCGGAAGCCTTGTGCGCCAGCATCATGCCGCGAACCACGTCGCCGATGGCATACACGCCTGGCACGGTAGTAGCGCAATGATCGTCAACGTGGATGAAACCACGCTCGTCGATGTTCACGCCGCTGTCGGAAGCCAGCAGGTCGGTGGTCACTGGACGGCGACCCACGGCTACGATCAGCTTGTCGAAGGTGATGGTCTGCTCGCCTTCTTTATCGGTGTAGGTCACAACGACTTCTTCGCCGTTGACCTTGGAACCGGTAACACGGGCGCCCAGCTTGATATCCAGACCTTGCTTGGTCAGGGTTTTCAGCGCTTCTTTGGACACTGCAGTGTCGGCAGCCAGCAGGAACGTGTCCAGGGCTTCCAGCACAGTCACTTCAGAACCCAGGCGCGACCATACCGAACCCAGTTCCAGGCCGATTACGCCAGCGCCGATCACGCCCAGACGCTTGGGAACCGCTTGGAATTCCAGGGCGCCGGTCGAATCAACGATCACGTTCTGGTCAACAGGAGCAGGCGGAATGTCGATTGGACGCGAACCTGGTGCCAGGATCACGTTTTCGGCTTCGATGACTTCAACCGAGCCGTCCGGCTTGGTGATTTCAACTTTCTTGCCAGCCAGCAGCTTGCCGTGGCCTTGCAGGGAAGTGACGCCGTTGGCCTTGAACAAGGTGGCAACGCCGGAAGTCAGGCCTTTAACGATGTTGGCTTTACGGCCGACCATTGCTGGCACGTCCATGGTCACGCCAGCATGGTTGATGCCGTGGATCGCGAAACCGTCTTGGGCTTCGTGGAATTTCCAGGAGCTGTCCAGCAGCGCCTTGGAAGGAATGCAACCAACGTTCAGGCAAGTACCGCCCAGCGCCAGTTTGCCTTCCTTGTCGGTGTATTTTTCGATGCAAGCAGTCGAGAGGCCCAGTTGTGCGGCCTTGATCGCGGCAACGTAGCCGCCAGGACCGGCACCAATCACTACAACGTCAAATTTCTGTGTCATGAAAATAGATCCTCTATTCAGCGACAAGCTTCAAGCGACAAGCTGCAAGCCAAGCTGCTTTTTCCTACAGCTTGTAGCTCGCAACTTGCAGCTGCGTCTTTAGATGTCCAGCAGCAGACGAGCCGGGTCTTCCAGCAGGTTCTTGATGGTTACCAGGAAAGTCACGGCTTCTTTACCATCGATCAGGCGGTGATCGTACGACAGCGCCAGGTACATCATCGGGCGGATCACGACTTGGCCGTTGATGGCCATCGGACGCTGGATGATGTTGTGCATGCCCAGGATCGCAGCTTGCGGCGGGTTGACGATCGGGGTCGACATCATCGAACCGAAGGTACCACCGTTAGTGATGGTGAAGGTACCGCCGGTCATCTCGTCGATGGTCAGCTTGCCGTCACGGGCTTTCTTGCCGAAGCCGGCGATGCCGCCTTCGATTTCAGCCAGGCTCATCAGCTCGGCGTTACGCAGAACCGGTACTACCAGGCCACGGTCGCTGGACACGGCAACGCCGACGTCTGCATAGCCGTGGTAAACGATGTCGCTGCCGTCGATGGAAGCGTTGACTGCCGGGAAGCGTTTCAGCGCTTCGGTGGCCGCTTTCACGAAGAACGACATGAAGCCCAGGCGCACGCCATTGTGGGACTTCTCGAACAGATCCTTGTACTTCGAACGCAGGGCCATGACTTCGGTCATGTCGACTTCGTTGAAGGTGGTCAGCATCGCCATGTTCGACTGTGCTTCAACCAGACGCTTGGCCACGGTGGCACGCACGCGGGTCATCGGTACGCGCTTCTCGGTGCGGTCGCCAGCAGCGAACACAGGCGCAGCGGCAGCAGGTGCTGCAGCCTTGGCCGGTGCAGCAGCCGGAGCGTTTTTCTTGGCTTCGACAGCAGCAACCACGTCTTCCTTGGTTACGCGGCCGTCTTTGCCGGTGCCCTTGAGGGACGCCAGGTTGATGCCGTTTTCTTCAGCCAGCTGACGCGCAGCCGGTGCAGCGATCGGGTCTTCACCACCTGCAGCCGGAGCGGCAGCGGCAGCTGGAGCAGCAGCGGCGGCCGGAGCAGCAGCGGCGGCCGGAGCAGCAGCGGCGCCGCCCGCTTCGATCGAGCCCAGGATCTGGTTCGACAGGACGGTAGCGCCCTCTTCAGCCACGATCGCGCCCAGCACGCCGTCAGCTTCGGCCAACACTTCCAGAACGACTTTGTCGGTCTCGATGTCGACGATCAGGTCGTCACGCTTTACAGCGTCGCCTGGTTTCTTGTGCCAGGTGGCAACGGTGCCATCGGCAACCGATTCCGGGAATGACGGGGCTTTGATTTCGATAGCCATTATCTGTGGGTCCTTAAAATTCGGTTTCAGTCAGCGCGAAGGCGTTAAACAGTGAAAGCATCTTGCAGCAGTTTTTCCTGCTGCTCGGCGTGCATCGACGCATAACCACACGCAGGTGCAGCAGAAGCATCACGACCGGCGTACTCCAGGCCCAGGCCTGTTTTGTGGTTACCGATACTGCGACGCAAATGATGCTGGCTGCTGTACCACGCGCCCTGGTTCATCGGTTCTTCCTGGCACCACACCGCGTGGGTGAGGTTGGTGTAAGGCGCGATGGCCTCCATCAGGTCGTCTTCCGGGAACGGGTAAAGCTGCTCGATACGCACGATGGCGATGTCTTCGCGGCCTTCGGCACGGCGTTTTTCCAGCAAGTCGTAGTAAACCTTGCCGCTGCACAGGACCAGGCGAGTGACCTTGGCAGCGTCCAGGGTGTCGATTTCTGGAATCACGGTCTGGAACGAACCGTCGGCCAGATCTTCCAGGGTCGAGATGGCCAATTTGTGACGCAACAGCGATTTCGGGGTCAGCACTACCAGCGGCTTGCGCAGCGGGCGGATCACCTGACGACGCAGCAAGTGGTAGATCTGGGCCGGGGTAGTCGGCACGCACACCTGGATGTTGTGCTCGGCGCACAGCTGCAGGTAACGCTCCAGACGGGCCGAGGAGTGCTCCGGACCCTGACCTTCATAACCGTGTGGCAGCAACATGGTCAGACCGCACAGACGGCCCCACTTGTGCTCACCGCTGGTGATGAACTGGTCGATAACCACCTGGGCACCGTTGGCGAAGTCGCCGAACTGGGCTTCCCAGATCACCAGCGCATTTGGCGTGGTGGTGGAGTAGCCGTATTCGAACGCCAGTACGGCCTCTTCGGACAGGAACGAGTCGTACAGGTCGAAACGTGGCTGGCCTTCGTACAGGTGTTGCAGCGGTACGTAGGTGGTCGCGTCTTTCTGGTTGTGCAGTACCGCGTGACGGTGCGAGAACGTACCACGGCCGATGTCCTGGCCGGTCATGCGGATCGGGTGACCTTCGAACGCCAGGGTCGCGTACGCCATGGTTTCGGCGTAACCCCAGTTGATCGGCAGGCCGCCGGCTTGCATCTTCTGACGGTCTTCGTAGATCTTCGCAACCTGGCGCTGCACCACGAAGCCATCTGGAATTTCCAGCAGCTTGGCGGACAGTTCCTGCAGGGTCTTGAGGTCGAACGAGGTGTCGTGACGCGCCGTCCAGGCGTGGCCCAGGTACGGGCGCCAGTCCACGAACAGCTCTTTGTTCGGTTCTTTAACCAGGCTTTTCACTACATGCAGGCCGTTGTCCAGCGCGTTGCGGTATTCGTCGACTTTCGCCTGAACACGCGCATCGTCAACCACGCCGGCCGTAATCAGGCTGTCGGCGTACAGTTCACGGGTGGTGCGCTGCTTGGTGATCTGCTGGTACATCAACGGCTGGGTGCCGCTCGGCTCATCCGCTTCGTTGTGACCGCGACGGCGGTAGCAAACCAGGTCGATGACCACGTCACGCTTGAACTGCATGCGGTAGTCGATGGCGAGCTGGGTCACGAACAACACGGCTTCCGGATCATCACCATTCACATGGAGGATCGGCGCCTGGATCATCTTGGCAACGTCGGTCGCGTACTCGGTAGAGCGCGCGTCCAGCGGGTTGCTGATGGTGAAACCGACTTGGTTGTTGATGACGATGTGAACCGTACCGCCGGTCTTGAAGCCGCGAGTCTGCGACATCTGGAACGTTTCCAGGACCACGCCTTGACCGGCGAACGCCGCGTCACCGTGGATGGAAATCGGCAGGACCTTCTCACCGGTGGAATCGTTACGACGATCCTGGCGAGCACGCACCGAACCCTCGACCACCGGAGAAACGATTTCCAGGTGGGACGGGTTGAAGGCCATGGCCAGGTGAACTTCACCGCCGGTAGTCATTACGTTGGACGAGAAGCCCTGGTGATACTTGACGTCACCGGAACCCAGCTCGACCTTCTTCTTGCCTTCGAACTCATCGAACAGTTCACGCGGGTTCTTGCCGAAGGTGTTGACCAACACGTTCAGGCGACCACGGTGAGCCATGCCGATCACGATTTCCTTGGTGCCGTAGGAACCGGAACGCTGGATCAGCTCGTCGAGCATTGGAATCAGGCTTTCGCCGCCTTCCAGGCCGAAACGCTTGGTGCCCGGGTATTTGGTACCCAGGTATTTCTCGAGGCCTTCGGCCGCGGTCACGCGCTCCAGCAAGTGGCTGCGCACGTCGGCGGACAAAACCGGACGGCCACGCACACCTTCCAGGCGATGCTGGAACCAGTGGCGCTGCTCGGAATCGGTGATGTGCGTAAACTCAGCGCCGATGGTGCGGCAATATGTCTGCTGCAACGCTTCGTGAATTTCGCGTAGGCTCGCTTCCTCTTTGCCGATGAACAGGTCGCCGGCACGGAAGGTCGTATCAAGATCGGCATTGGTCAAGCCGTAATGATTGATCGACAGGTCAGCAGGTGCAGGACGCTTCCAGAGCCCCAGCGGGTCAAGCTGGGCCGCCTGGTGGCCACGCATCCGGTAAGCCTGGATCAGTCGCAATACTTCAACTTGCTTCTTCTCATGCTCGCTGCTCACGCTACCGGCGGAAACCGGTTGGGCGCGGCGCTGGTTCTTTGCCAGCAGCACAAATTGATCGCGAATTGTTGCGTGCGATACATCGGTGGCAGCGTTGCCGTCTGAAGACAACGTCTGAAATTTGGTGCGCCATTCTTCTGGCACAGCGTTAGGGTCGTGCAGGTAGAGCTCATAAAGCTCTTCCACATAGGCAGCGTTACCACCTGAAAGATAGCCGCTGTTCCACATGCGCTGCATCACGCTTTCTTGCATGCTTGGTCACCCTCGATTTGGGGACACCACCGGCGAAAACACCGAGTTTGCTTGCAAAAGGCCAAGTGCAGCGACCAAAACAAGCCACTTAGGATCACGCTGATAGTTCGGGTACCAACCCGAATGCCCCTGCTTGTCTCATTTCTTCAAAATAAGAGCTGCGGCTTTGTAAGTCGCTGCTCAAGTTAAAACTACGGCGCCGGTTGAAGCCTGCGCCGTAGCATTTACGGGCACAACGGTCCTGCTTTGCTACAACGTCGCTTACACGCCGCTTTGCAGCAGCATGTTACGGATGTGACCAATGGCCTTAGTCGGGTTCAGGCCTTTGGGA
The DNA here is from genome assembly GCF_014268205.2 of Pseudomonas sp. OE 28.3. Classification (NCBI taxonomy): domain Bacteria; kingdom Pseudomonadati; phylum Pseudomonadota; class Gammaproteobacteria; order Pseudomonadales; family Pseudomonadaceae; genus Pseudomonas; species Pseudomonas sp. OE 28.3. The sequence continues at coordinate 2,206,897 of NZ_CP077082.1, read as the reverse complement.
CATACGTTGACGCAGTTCATGATCCCGCGGCAGCGGAATACGCTGAACGGGTCATCCAGTGAAGCCAGACGCTCGGACGTCTTGGTGTCACGGCTGTCTGCCAGGAAGCGGTACGCTTGCAGCAGGGCAGCTGGACCCAGGAACTTGTCCGGGTTCCACCAGAAGGACGGGCACGAGGTCGAGCAGCAAGCGCACAGGATGCACTCGTACAGACCGTCGAGCTTTTCACGCTCTTCAGGGGACTGCAGACGTTCGATGGCCGGAGCCGGCGTGTCGTTCTGCAGGAACGGCTTAACTTTCTCGTATTGCTTGTAGAAGATGCTCATATCGACCACCAGGTCACGGATAACCGGCAAACCTGGCAGAGGACGAACGATCAGCTTGTTACCTTTAACAACAGCCGACAGCGGCGTGATGCACGCCAGGCCGTTTTTGCCGTTGATGTTCATGCCGTCGGAGCCACAAACGCCCTCACGGCAAGAGCGACGATAGGAGAAACCTTCGTCCTGCTCTTTGATCAGTGCCAGTACATCCAGCACCATCAGGTCTTTACCACCGGTATCGACCTGAAATTCCTGCATGAACGGCGCGGCGTCCTGATCAGGGTTGTAGCGGTAAACACTGACTTTCAACATGGCAGCCACCCTTAGTAAGTCCGAATCTTCGGTTCAAACGTCGGCACCGTCTTCGGCGAGAAGTTCACGGCACGCTTGGTCACGCGCTTGTCACCCGGGAAGTACAGGGTGTGGCACAACCAGTTTTCGTCGTCGCGATCTTCAAAGTCTTCACGGGCGTGGGCACCACGGGATTCTTTACGAACCTCGGCGGCGATCGCAGTGGCTTCGGCCACTTCCAGCAGGTTTTGCAGCTCAAGGGCTTCGATACGAGCCGTGTTGAACGCCTGGCTCTTATCGTTGATCTTGACGTTGGCGATGCGCGTGCGCAGGTCGGCCAGCTGGGCAATACCCTTCTGCATGTATTCGCCGGTACGGAATACACCGAAGTAGTTCTGCATGCAGCTTTGCAGCTCGCGACGCAGGGTAGCCACGTCTTCGCCATCGGTACGCTCGTTCAGAGCGTTCAGGCGCGCCAGGGCGGCCTCGATGTTGGCGTCGGTGGCGTCATCGTATTCGATGCCGTCGGTCAGGGCTTTTTCCAGGTGCAGGCCGGCAGCACGACCGAATACCACCAGGTCGAGCAGCGAGTTGCCGCCCAGACGGTTGGCACCGTGTACCGATACGCAAGCCACTTCGCCTACGGCGAACAGACCGTGGATGATCTCGTCCACGCCTTCGGCGTTCTGGGTGATCGCCTGGCCATGAATGTTGGTCGGCACGCCGCCCATCATATAGTGGCAAGTCGGAACAACCGGAACCGGAGCAACTACCGGGTCAACGTGCGCAAAAGTCTTGGACAATTCGCAGATACCTGGCAGGCGGCTGTGCAGGACTTCTTCACCGAGGTGATCGAGTTTCAGCAGTACGTGGTCGCCGTTCGGACCACAGCCGTTACCGGCGATGATTTCCTTAACCATCGAACGGGCCACAACGTCACGACCCGCAAGGTCTTTGGCGTTCGGAGCATAACGCTCCATGAAACGCTCGCCGTGCTTGTTGATCAGGTAACCACCTTCACCACGGCAACCTTCTGTAACCAGTACACCGGCGCCGGCGATGCCGGTCGGGTGGAACTGCCACATTTCAATGTCTTGTACCGGCACGCCAGCACGCAGGGCCATGCCGACGCCGTCACCGGTGTTGATCAGGGCATTGGTGGTCGACGCGTAGATACGACCTGCACCGCCGGTTGCCAGCACAGTAGCCTTGGCACGGATGTAGGTGGTTTCACCGGTTTCGATGCAGATGGCGATCACACCGACGAAGGCGCCGTCGGCGTTCTTCACCAAGTCAACGGCGTAGTACTCGTTCAGGAACGTGGTACCGGCTTTCAGGTTGCCCTGATAAAGGGTATGCAACAGCGCGTGACCGGTACGGTCGGAAGCGGCGCACGTACGGGCAGCCTGCCCGCCTTTACCGTAATCCTTCGACTGGCCGCCGAATGGACGCTGGTAGATACGACCTTGCTCGGTACGCGAGAACGGCAGACCCATGTGGTCCAGCTCGAACACGGCAGCCGGGCCTTCCTGACACATGTACTCGATAGCGTCCTGGTCACCGATGTAGTCGGAACCCTTGACGGTATCGTACATGTGCCAGCGCCAGTCATCGTTCGGGTCGGCGGAGGCGATGGCGCAGGTGATGCCACCCTGGGCCGACACAGTGTGGGAACGGGTCGGGAACACCTTGGTGATCACGGCAGTCTTGTGACCGCCCTGAGCCAGCTGCAGCGCTGCGCGCATGCCGGCACCGCCGCCACCAATAATGATGGCGTCGAAGGAAATAGTTGGAATGTTAGCCATGAATCAGATACCCCAAAGAATCTGCACACCCCAGACGAAGTACGCGAACATCGCAACGCCGCAGACTGCCTGGAAGAGAAAACGTACTGCAGTCGCGGACTTGCCCAGCGCCATCGGCGTCAGGTAGTCGGTCGCGATGGTCCACATGCCGACCCAGGCGTGAGCGCCCAGGGCTACAAGGGCCAGCAGACTGAAGATTCGCATCGCATTGTGGGAAAACAGGCCATGCCATTGCTCATAGCCGATGCCCGGGTTTGCGACGAGGTATCCGATCAGGAAAATGAAATAAGCCGCGAGAACGACCGCAGACACACGCTGTGCCATCCAGTCATAGAGGCCCGAACGCGAAAGGTTCGTAACGCTGGTTACCATATCCAAACTCCTGCCAGAACGATCAGCACCACGGAAATGGCGATGATGATTTTCGAGCCCAGGCGGCCGCCTTCCAGCGTCTCACCGATACCCGCATCCATGATCAAGTGGCGCACACCGGCTACCAGGTGATACAGCAGAGCGGACAGGAGGCCCCATGCTACGAACTTGGCCAGCGGGCTGGTCAAGCATGCCTTCACCTCGGCGTATCCTTCCTCGGAACCCAGGGATTTGCTCAATGCATAAAGCATGATGCCCAAGCCCAGGAACAGGATGATGCCGGAAACACGGTGCAGGAACGACGTAACGCCGGTGATGGGGAGTTTGATGGTCCTTAGGTCTAGGTTTACAGGTCGTTGGCTATTCACGGCTTTTTTTCACACTGAAGAGCCCCTAACAATCAGGGCAAAGTTGTTGGGGAGTGCACTGGTCAGGTAAGCACCACCCAGGGAGTGCGACCCCCAATGAAAGCAAGCCCAAAAGCCCTTGGCGGTCGGTGGCCGAGTATAGACAGTTAGGTTACTAATGACAACGCGCACTCCTCACCCTAATAGCGGATTGCGCTGGCGGTATAAAAGGCGTAAATGGCAGTCAATTTCGACGAAAAAGTATGGTTAAAGCCTTCTGGAGCAAGACTTTAGGCAAATTGACATCTGGATTTATATCAATATAGTGGTGCGGGCCCTGCGTGGGGGGTCTGTCTGATGATTTGAAGCATAAATAGGAGGCCACATGGCTGACAAAAAAGCGCAGTTGATCATCGAGGGCGCAGCCCCCGTCGAGCTGCCCATTTTAACCGGCACCGTTGGTCCCGATGTTATCGACGTACGGGGCCTGACGGCCACGGGCCGTTTCACATTCGACCCAGGCTTCATGTCGACCGCCTCTTGCGAGTCGAAGATCACCTACATCGATGGTGACAATGGTATTTTGCTGCACCGCGGCTACCCGATTGAACAGTTGGCCGAGAAATCGGACTACCTGGAAACCTGCTACCTGCTGCTGCATGAAGAATTGCCAACAGCTGAGCAGAAAGCCCAGTTCGTCAGCACCGTGAAGAACCACACCATGGTTCACGAGCAGTTGAAGACCTTCTTCAACGGCTTCCGTCGCGACGCCCACCCGATGGCCGTCATGTGCGGTGTAGTCGGCGCCCTGTCGGCCTTCTATCACGACTCCCTGGACATCAATAACCCGCAGCATCGCGAAATTTCCGCGATCCGCCTGGTTGCCAAGATGCCAACCCTGGCCGCAATGGTTTACAAGTACTCCATGGGTCAACCCATGATGTACCCGCGCAACGACCTGACGTACGCGGAAAACTTCCTGCACATGATGTTCAACACCCCGTGCGAGATCAAACCGATCAGCCCGGTGCTGGCCAAGGCGATGGACAAGATTTTCATCCTCCACGCCGACCACGAGCAAAACGCCTCCACCTCCACCGTACGTCTGGCGGGTTCTTCGGGTGCCAACCCGTTCGCCTGTATCGCCGCCGGCATTGCCGCATTGTGGGGCCCTGCCCACGGCGGTGCGAACGAAGCCGTGCTGACCATGCTCGATGAAATCGGCGATGTGTCCAACATCGACAAGTTCATCGCCAAGGCCAAGGACAAGGAAGATCCGTTCAAACTGATGGGCTTCGGTCACCGCGTCTACAAGAACCGTGACCCGCGTGCCACCGTGATGAAACAGACCTGCGACGAAGTGTTGAAGGAGCTGGGCATCAAGAACGATCCGCAACTCGAACTGGCCATGCGCCTGGAAGAGATCGCCCTGACCGACCCTTACTTCATCGAACGCTCGCTGTACCCGAACGTCGACTTCTACTCGGGGATCATCCTCAAGGCGATCGGCATTCCAACCAGCATGTTCACCGTGATCTTCGCCTTGGCACGCACTGTCGGCTGGATCTCGCACTGGAAAGAAATGCTCTCCAGCCCGTACAAGATTGGCCGTCCGCGCCAGCTGTACACCGGCTACGAGTCGCGTGATATCACCAAACTGGAAGATCGCAAGTAAGCATCTAACTATTTGGTCTTAAAAACGGCCTCCTTTCACAAGGAGGCCGTTTTTATTTGTGCAGGAATTGAGCGCAAGACCGGAGGCCAGCGCCAACCGGGACGCAGAGCGTCCATGGCTGTATTCCCACGCAGAGCATGGGAACGATCGGCGTAGAGGCACTTTATTGATGCAAGCGTTGAGAAACTGTTTTGTGAAATCCGTTACCAATAAAAGCAAAAAAATGCCCCGATCTCACGACCGGGGCATTTTTTTTGTAGCCGTTACAAATCTTAGTGGTTTACCGCCCCACTCGCCCCCAGGCCAGTCTGCGAACGCACAAACTGCGGGAAGTACAGCGCACGCTCTTTCTCTGCCGCCGCCGACTTGTCGGTGATGGAGAAGAACCAGATGCCGACGAACGCAATGATCATCGAGAACAGCGCTGGGTATTCGTAAGGGAAGATCGCTTTTTCATGGTGCAGGATCGACACCCAGATGGTCGGGCCAAGGATCATCAGGCCGACGGCACTGATCAAGCCCAGCCAGCCGCCAATCATGGCGCCACGGGTGGTGAGGTTTTTCCAGTACATGGAAAGCAGCAGCACCGGGAAGTTACAGCTGGCAGCAATCGAGAACGCCAAGCCGACCATGAACGCGATGTTCTGGCTTTCGAACAGGATACCCAGGCCGATCGCCAACACGCCCAACGCCACGGTGGTGATCTTCGACACGCGAATCTCATCTTTCTCGTTGGCCTTGCCCTTCTTGATCACACTGGCGTACAGGTCATGGGACACCGCCGAAGCACCGGCCAGGGTCAAACCGGCAACCACTGCCAGGATGGTGGCAAACGCCACGGCCGAGATGAAGCCGAGGAAAATGCTGCCACCCACCGCGTTGGCCAGGTGCACCGCCGCCATGTTGTTACCGCCGAGCAAGGCACCTGCAGCATCCTTGAACGCCGGGTTGGTGCTCACCAGCAGGATCGCGCCAAAGCCGATGATAAACGTCAGGATATAGAAGTAGCCGATGAAACCGGTGGCATACAGCACGCTCTTACGCGCTTCCTTGGCGTCACTGACGGTGAAGAAGCGCATCAGGATGTGCGGCAGGCCGGCCGTACCGAACATCAGCGCCAGGCCCAGCGAGAATGCCGAAATCGGATCTTTTACCAAGCCGCCGGGACTCATGATCGCCTCACCTTTAGGGTGAACCTTGATCGCCTCGGAAAACAGCATGTTGAAGTCGAAGTTGACGTGCTTCATCACCATCAACGCCATGAACGAAGCACCGGACAGCAACAGCACCGCCTTGATGATTTGCACCCAAGTGGTTGCCAGCATGCCGCCAAACAGCACATACATGCACATCAGGATACCCACCAGGATCACCGCTACGTGGTAGTCCAGACCGAACAGCAGCTGAATCAGCTTGCCCGCCCCTACCATTTGCGCGATCAGGTAGAACGCCACCACCACCAGCGAGCCACAGGCCGACAGACTGCGGATCTGGGTTTGCCCCAGGCGATAGGACGCCACGTCGGCAAAGGTGTACTTGCCCAGGTTACGCAGGCGCTCGGCGATCAGGAACAGAATAATCGGCCAGCCCACCAGGAAGCCGATCGAGTAGATCAGGCCATCGTAGCCGGAGGTGAACACCAGTGCGGAAATCCCCAGGAAGGACGCCGCCGACATGTAGTCGCCGGCAATCGCCAGGCCGTTCTGGAAACCGGTGATCTTGCCGCCGGCCGCATAGTAGTCGGCCGCCGACTTGTTGCGTTTGGACGCCCAGTAGGTGATGCACAACGTCGCGCCGACGAAGACCACGAACATCAGGATCGCTGCAACGTTCAGCGGTTGTTTGTGCACTTCACCGGTCAATGCATCCGCCGCCCAAACGGCGGGCGCAAAGACCGAAGCGCCAAGTACAGCCAATAGACGACGGATCATTGCGCAGCCTCCTTGAGAATCGCATTGTTCAGGTCGTCGAATTCGCCGTTGGCGCGTCGTACATAGATGCCGGTGAGGACAAAGGCCGAGACAATCAGGCCGACCCCGATGGGGATGCCCCAGGTGATGGATGAGCCGGGGCTGAGTTTGGCCCCCAGTATTTGTGGCCCGTAGGCAATCAACAGGATGAAAGCGGAGTAAAGCCCTAGCATGATCGCCGAGAGAATCCAGGCGAACCTTTCCCTTTTTCTGACCAGCTCCTTGAAACGCGGGCTGTTTTGAATCGAGAGGTAAATGCTGTCGTTCATTGTTTTTATCCTCGCAGCACAGCTTTTTATTATTTTGGAACATATCCACTGTATGCGGCTGCGGAACAGGTTCCAGACGACCTTAGTAGTAGAGGGAGTGTAGCGAGGGTTTACGGGCGTGCGAGGCTAATGTGGGAGCGGGCTTGCCCGCGATGGCGGTGTATCAGTCAAAACATCTGTGACTTATACGCTGCCATCGCGGGCAAGCCCGCTCCCACAAGGGTTAGTGCTTTATTTTGCGGTCCACTCGGCGACACGTTCAGGGTGCTTGGCGACCCAATCCTTGGCCGCGGCATCAGGCTTGGCGCCCTCTTGAATTGCCAGCATCACTTCGCCGATTTCGTCCTTGGAGGCCCACTGGAATTTCTTCAGGAAAGCGGCGACTTCCGGCGCTTTCTTCTCCAGGCCCTTGCTGCCGATGCTGTTGACGGTCTCAGCAGCACCATAAATCCCTTTTGGGTCGTCCAGAAAGCGCAGTTTCCACTTGGCGAACATCCAGTGTGGCACCCAGCCGGTCACCGCAATGGATTCCTGCTTGTCTTCGGCACGGGTCAGCTCGGCGATCATCGCAGCGCCCGAACTGGCTTGCAGTTTGTAGTCCAGGCCATAGGCCTTGATGGCTTCGTCGGTCTTGAGCATCACGCCTGAACCGGCGTCGATGCCGACGATCTTGTTCTTGAAGGTGGTGTCGGTCTTGAGGTCTTCGATGGACTTGGCTTTAACGTACTCCGGCACGATCAGGCCAATTTTGGCATCCTTGAAGTTGGGGCCGTAGTCGACCACCTTGTCCTTGTTCTTGGTCCAGTATTCACCGTGAGTCACGGGCAGCCAGGCGGAGAGCATGGCGTCGAGTTTGCCGGTAGCTACGCCCTGCCACATGATCCCGGTGGCGACCGCTTGCAGTTTCACGTCGTAACCGAGTTTTTCCCTGATCACCTCGGCTGCCACATGGGTCGTGGCAACGCTGTCGGACCAACCATCTACATAGCCGATGCTCAGGGTTTTGCTGTCGGCGCTGGCCAGTGTGGAGCCCATCGCAACTACCAGAGTGGCAGCTGCGCCCAAGAGTCGTCGCATCTTCATAATACTTCCCCGAAAGTGCTGCGCTCGGCGGATGCCGAGCGACGTCAACCTGTTGTTATAGGGTGCATCGCGCCCCCTTCACGCGCGTCGATCACGGTGGTGCGCCGCCAGTGGAGTGCTGACACTTCGATCATCAACCTGCCGGGGCCTTGGACCTGCTCTGTCAGCGACCTCGGGTAAGCAAGAAACGACATCACATCGCCAGCAGGACAGTTCTTAGGACTTGGCGTCAATTTCCCGCCCGAACTTTGCATGTCTAAATTATGCAGCCCCACTGGGACGGGCTAAATCCGGGTAAGATGCGCGCCTTTGCTCCCCCAGATAAGCTGACCATGCCCGCGACTGCCCGCTTTCCTGCCCTGCCCTATTTCTGCGCCTTGATCCTCGGCGTGCTTGCCCTCGTCGGCTATTGGTACGGCCTTGGCCGACCGGTGGTGTTGCCGGATGTGGCCAGTGCCAGCCACAAGATGCAATGCGCGTCCTACACGCCGTTCGACAAGGACCAGTCGCCGTTCGACCAGCCGTTCAAACTGCGCCCTGAGCGCATGGACGCCGACCTGGCGCTGCTGGCCACCCGTTTTGAATGCATCCGCACTTATTCCATGACCGGCCTGGAAGCCCTGCCTGGCATGGCGCGCAAGCATGGTTTGAAGGTGATGGCCGGCGCTTGGGTCAGCAGTGACCCGGTGGCCACCGAAAAAGAAATCAAAGAACTGATTGCTGCTGCCAATGCCAACCCCGATGTGGTCACTTCGGTGATCGTCGGTAACGAGGCCCTGCTGCGCAAGGAAGTCACCGCCAAGCAGTTGGTGACGCTGATCCATCAGGTCAAAAGCCAGATCAAGCAGCCGGTCACTTATGCCGATGTGTGGGAGTTCTGGCTGCAACACCCGGAAATCGCCCCGGCGGTGGATTTCCTGACCATTCACCTGCTGCCCTACTGGGAAGATGACCCGTCGGGCATCGACCAGGCCCTCAAGCATGTTGGGGATGTGCGCCAGACCTTTGGCAACAAATTCGCCCCTAAAGATGTGCTGATCGGCGAGACCGGCTGGCCCAGCGAAGGCCGCCAGCGCGAAACCGCGGTGCCGAGCCGGGTCAACGAGGCCAAGTTCATGCGTGGTTTTGTGGCCATGGCCGAGGCCAATGGCTGGCGCTACAACCTGATCGAAGCGTTTGACCAGCCGTGGAAACGCGCCAGCGAAGGTGCAGTCGGTGGTTACTGGGGCTTGTTTGACGCCGACCGCCAGGACAAGGGCATCCTTGCCGGGCCGGTGAGTAACGTGCCGTATTGGCCGCTGTGGCTGGGCATCGGCGGCCTGATTCTGCTGGGCACTCTGGCACTGGGCGGTCGGGTGCGCAGCGCGCGTGCCGCATTCATGCTGCCATTACTCGGCGTAGTGGCCGCCTGCTCCATTGGCACCTGGGCCGAGCTGACCCGTGTCACAGCACGTTTCAACGATGAATGGGTGTGGGCGGGCTTACTGGTGGTGTTGAACCTGTTGGTACTTGCCCATGCCGCGCTGGCTTTAAGCGCTCGGGAAGCTTGGCGGGAACGCGCCTTCACTTGGCTGGAGCAACGCGCAGGTTGGCTGGTGGCAATTGCCGGGTTCGCCGGTGCAGTGATGATGCTGGCGCTGGTGTTTGACCCGCGCTATCGCAGCTTCCCAAGTGCGGCACTGGTATTGCCGGCACTGGTTTACCTGGTTCGCCCGGTCACCGGCCCGCGTCGGGAGATTGCGCTGCTGGCCTTCATTATTGGCGCCGGCATTGCGCCGCAGCTGTATCGCGAAGGCTTGCTGAACCAGCAGGCGTGGGGTTGGGCGGTGGTCAGCGGGTTGATGGTTGTAGCGTTGTGGCGTTGCTTGCGGGTGCGCAAAGCTTAAAAATGCTATCGCAGGCAAGCCAGCTCCCACATTCGACCGCATTCCATGGGATGCACCCAATCTAATGTGGGAACTGGCTTGTCGAATCGTCGCACCGCTGCGATGAGGCTCTATCAGACGCCCCGAGGCTTCCTGACCAACCGCAACCCCGCAATCACCACCGCAAACACCGCAAACGTGGTGTTATACAACGCCAGTGCCGGCAACCCGAACACCATCCCCAACACCGCCAAACCCCAGCCCGCTCGCCCCGGCACAAAAAACGCCAGCACCGACGTAACCAATGCGGCCCAGCCCAATACCTTGAAGTGAATCATCAGCCCCAGGTTCGAGCGCAACTGGCATTCCCAGCGGCTGGCCTCGTCAACGCAGACCCCCACCCACTGGCCATCTTCCATAAACCCGTAACGGGCGCCATAACTGGCGGCCAACCATAACGGCAGGGCAATAAGCAGCAGGATCAGTGGCAAACGACGGGACATGGGGTACTCCGATAGGCAAAAACGGCGCTCAGCTTAATGCGCCGGCAGCCGTTAGCAAGGCGCATACACACAATTAGTGTTCATCAATGCATGGCAACGTGTATCTTCTGGCTACTATTACCCCGATTCCGTGGTTTTTTCCGACTTTTAGTGCCGAGGGCTGGCACTTCGGTGGCAACGCGGTGGTCATAGCCTGCGAACTTCATTCAGCACGTTTCCTCTTAGGGATTAAGTCATGCTCCGTTCCTTGCGCTGCGCTGCCTTGCTGGGCAGCCTATTTTTGAGTGCGTCAGCACTGGCCGTCGATATCGACCCAGCCAGCTATGGCTACCCTTTGACCAACCCGTTCGAAGCGACTATCGCCACCACTCCGCCGAATCTGCGCCCGCAATTGCCGAGCGACGACGAGATCAACCAGTCCGACTACAGCCTGACCATGCGCCCTGAGCGCCAGTTCAGCCTGCCGGACAACTTCTGGGCGGTGAAGAAACTCACCTACCGCATCGCCAAGCAAGACCACGCCGCACCGCTGATTTTCCTGATTTCCGGCACCGGTGCGCGGTATGACAGCAGCATCAACGAATACCTCAAAAAGCTCTATTACAAAGCCGGCTACCACGTGGTCCAGTTGTCCTCGCCCACCAGCTTCGACTTCATCGCCGCGGCTTCGCGCTTCGCCACTCCCGGCATTACCCAGGAAGACGCCGAAGACATGTACCGCGTGATGCAGGCGGTGCGCGCGCAGAACTCCACGCTGCCGGTGACCGACTACTACCTCTCCGGCTACAGCCTGGGCGCTTTGGACGCGGCATTTGTGAGCAAGCTCGACGAGACCCGCCGCAGCTTCAACTTCAAGAAAGTGCTGCTGCTCAACCCGCCGGTCAACCTCTACACCTCGATCACCAACCTCGACAAGCTGGTACAGACCGAGGTCAAGGGCATCAACAACACCACCACGTTTTATGAGCTGGTGCTGAGCAAGCTGACCCGTTACTTCCAGCAAAAAGGCTACATCGACCTCAACGATGCCCTGCTCTATGACTTCCAGCAGTCCAAGCAGCACTTGACCAACGAACAGATGGCGATGCTGATCGGCACCTCGTTCCGCTTCTCGGCGGCCGACATTGCCTTCACCTCGGACCTGATCAACCGTCGCGGCCTTATCATCCCGCCGAAATACCCGATCACCGAAGGCACCAGCCTCACGCCGTTCCTCAAGCGTGCGCTGCAATGCGATTTCGACTGCTACCTCACCGAACAAGTGATCCCGATGTGGCGCGCGCGCTCCGACGGCGGCAGCCTGCTGCAACTGATCGATCAGGTCAGCCTGTATGCCCTCAAGGACTACCTGCACGACAGCCCGAAAATTGCCGTGATGCACAACGCCGACGACTTGATCCTCGGCCCTGGCGACCTGGGTTTCCTGCGTAAAACCTTCGGCGATCGCTTGACCGTCTACCCGTTGGGCGGCCACTGCGGCAACCTCAATTACCGCGTCAACGCCGACGCCATGCTGGAGTTCTTCCGTGGCTAAATATCTTCTGCTGCTTGCCGCCTTGATGTGCGCAGGCGTGGCCAATGCCGACAACAGCAAGGCCCACGAGCCGGTCAAAGTCGGCGCCGACGGCTTCAAGGAACCGCTGACCAAACTCAAGTTCAACCCGGGCCTGGACCAGCGTGAATTCGAGCGTTCATCACTGACGGCACTTAACGTCTATGACCCGCTGGAGTCGTGGAACCGCCGCGTGTACCACTTCAACTACCGCTTCGACCAATGGGTGTTCCTGCCGGTGGTCAACGGCTACACCTACGTCACTCCCAGCTTCCTGCGTACCGGTGTGAGCAACTTCTTCAACAACCTGGGCGATGTGCCCAACCTGGTGAACAGCCTGTTGCAACTCAAGGGCCACCGCTCCCTGGAAACCACCGGGCGCCTGCTGCTCAACACCACCATCGGCATCGCCGGCCTGTGGGACCCGGCCACCGCCATGGGCCTGCCGCGCCAGAGCGAAGACTTCGGCCAGACCCTGGGCTTCTACGGCGTCCCTGGCGGCGCCTACCTGGTGCTGCCGATCTTCGGGCCCTCGAACCTGCGTGACACTACCGGCCTGATCGTCGACTACGGCGCCGAGACCGAGATCAACTTCCTCAACGTCTCCAAGGTCAGCGAAAACCACCCGGAAATCTGGGCTTTGCGCGCCGTCGACAAGCGCTACCAGACCAGCTTCCGCTACGGTCAGATGAACTCGCCGTTTGAGTATGAAAAGGTGCGCTACATCTATACCGAGTCGCGCAAGTTGCAGATCGCCGAGTAACCTCCCTGCAGGAGCTGGTTCGCCAGCTCCTACTGCTCAACGCCCCGTTGACACCATTTCTGCCAGGTAAACCGCAACTGCAGCACCGCCGCCCTGGCCATCTCCCGATCCTGCTCCGTCAACCCCGACGGCTGCTCAAGTGCTTGAAGCAGTGCAGCACTTGGCCCATCCAGCATCCCCGCCGTTGCCAAGCCTGGCCCCGCGTGCCTGAGTATCACCGCCAACTGCCGCAGATAATTATCACGCTCGCCAGCCAAGGCGCCCTGGCTGCCCGCAAGGCTTGCACGCAACTCCAGCAACTCATCACCCAGGTCCAACCCGAGCAGGCCATTATCCCAATGGGTACGACGCTCGGCGGGCAAGGTTTGGCTGTAGCGTGACAGGCGAATCAAGCGATCGGCCATGCGCCCGCCAAACCAGCTCTCGGCTTGCTCCAGAGGGCGCGAAGTCAACTGCGCCAAATCGAACAACGAAGCCTTGAACATACGCCGGTAGTGTCGCTCGCCAGGGTTGAGCTGGATCAGGCGAAACACCAGCACCGCAATCCCGACGCCCACCAAGGTCGCGATGGCCTTGTTGAGGAAGGCGGCAATGTCGTAGCTCATCAGGTTACTCGGCCCGACGTTGTTGACGAAAAAGATGCAAAACGCCGAGGCTGTGGCGGCCAGCTTTACCCGGCTCATGCACAGCGAGGCGAAAAACAACGGCACGCCTAATGCCACGCATAACAGCGCGAAAGCATCAAACCCGGGCAACAAGGCAAAGCGCACAAAGCCGGCTATCGGGATCGACAGCGCAATGCCCTTGAGAAAATTGAGGCCCGACGCAGAAGGGTTTTCCCGTGCGGCAAACAGGCTCAAGACCACGCCGCTGATCGACACTGCGCCCAGGCCCGAGGGCCAGTCGGTAAAAATCCAGAATGCCGCAACGGCCAGAAACGCCAAGGCACTGCGCAGCCCACCGAGCACGCCTTGCTCGATATCCCGATGCCAGGACAGGGCGCCTGGCGCACCGGGCGGCACCCTGCCAGCTTCGACGGCCGCCAGGGTCAATGCGCCCACATCGATCAAGCGCAGCACCTCGGCCAATTGCACCAGGCAAAAGTGCGCCTCCGCGCTCAAACCTGGATCACCCAGCGCCAACCTCAGGCGCTGCGAGAGTGCAGGCAGCGCATCGGGCCGCTCTTGCTGTAGCGTCGCGGCCACCTCGTCCACCCAAGGCGCCACGCGGGTCGCATCTTCCAGCATCAGTCGCTGCCGTGCCACGCCGCGGGCCGCGCGCAAGAGTCCCAGCAAGTCCCGGCTCAGCACCCGCAGCGCCTGGGATCTGCGCCGGCCCTTGGGGCCTTCGAACCAGGCATGGTCACGCTGGGCATCAACTGCAACCAAACGGCCCAGTGCTTCGAGCAACCCCTTGCGCTGATCGGTGCCCAGCAGCTCCGACGCCGCGGCGCGCAGGCCCGCCTGCCAGGCCGCACGGCCTTGAACCGCCAGCGTCTGCTCAACCCGGCGCGGCCATAAAATCGTGCTGGCGATAGACGCGCAGAGAATCCCCAGGCTGATTTCCTGGCAACGGGCTACCGCCTCATCGAAAACCCCAAGCGGCGCCGCAGTCGCAGGCAGCGCGATAATCGCCGTGGTGTAGCCCGCCAGCACAAACCCATAAGAGGCGTGATTGCGCAGCAACGACGCGCCTGTGGTGCAAAACGCCAACCACAACGCCATGCACAGTAGAAACAACAAAGGCGCTTGGCCGAAGACAGCAATCATCACCACCGAAGCCGCCGCGCCCACAAACGTGCCCAGTAACCGATAGGCACCCTTGGCCAAGACCATGCCGCTGGTGGACTGGCCGACGATAAATACCGTGGTCAGCGCCCATTGCGGCTGCTGCAAGTCCAAGCAAAAGGCCAGATACAACGCGACCCCGCCGGCGATCATGTTGCGCAACGCAAACAGCAGATCGTCCCGCGAGGGCGCCAGGGTGGCTTGCCAGAAGTCAGGCAGTTGAAACGTGGAAAGCTTCATTCAGCGAACACATAGATAGCTAGCTAATGATTAGCATAGTATCTATATGCCCGCCGAATGCCAATCTAGCGTTTCAGCGCGCGCCACACTTTGCCTACCAGTGAAACCACGGCCAGCACCAGCGCCCCGGCAATAATCCCGGCCACTGCGTTGAGCAACGTAGGCATCAACCACGCCACCGCGCCGACACTCTGGCTGAGCGTCTCGATCCAGTGATGCACCGCCGGCACGCCATGGGTGAGTATGCCGCCGCCGACCATGAACATCGCCGCTGTGCCGATCACCGACAGACTTTTCATCATGTAAGGCGCGGCGCGCAAGATCGCCCCACCGATACTGCGAGCCGCCTGGCCGGGCTTTTGCGTCAGCCACAGACCCAGGTCATCGAGCTTGACGATACCGGCCACCAGCCCGTACACGCCAATGGTCATGACAATGGCGATGCCCGACAGCACTATCACTTGCTGCATCAAAGGCGCATCCGCAACGGTACCCAGGGTGATGGCGATGATTTCCGCCGAGAGGATGAAATCGGTGCGAATTGCACCTTTGATCTTGTCCTTCTCAAATGCCACCAAGTCAGTCGCCGGATCAGCCACGGCTTCAACCAGGTGAGCCTGTTCTTCGGTGCGTTTATGCAAGAAGGTGTGCGCAAGCTTCTCAAAGCCTTCAAAACACAAATAGGCGCCGCCGAGCATCAACAGCGGCGTGACCGCCCACGGCGCAAAGGCGCTGATCAGCAATGCCGCCGGCACCAGGATCAGTTTGTTGACAAACGACCCCTTGGCCACCGCCCACACCACAGGGATTTCCCGCTCGGCGCGCACGCCGGAAACCTGCTGGGCGTTAAGTGCCAAGTCATCGCCCAGCACGCCGGCGGTCTTCTTGGCGGCCATTTTGGTCATCAGCGCAACGTCATCGAGTACGGCGGCGATATCGTCGATCAATACCAACAAGCTGCTTCCTGCCATCAATCGGGCTTCCATAAGAATGAGAAACGCCGAGCATAGCGCGGCGCAAAGCTTTACGGGCGCATTCTTGAGGCTCGCGGATAGCCGGTGCTACCATGCACAACCGCCGATCTGGCAAGGAAACTCCTGGTTTATGAGCACCATTCGCGAGCGCAATAAAGAAAAGATCCTGCGGGCGGCCAGCGAGGAGTTTGCCGACAAGGGCTTCGCCGCGACCAAAACCAGCGACATCGCCGCCAAGGCCGGGCTGCCCAAGCCCAACGTCTATTACTACTTCAGGTCCAAGGACAACCTCTACCGAGAGGTGCTCGAAAGCATTATCGAGCCGATCCTGGCCGCCTCCACACCGTTCAACCCCGAGGGCGAGCCGTCGGTGGTGCTGAGCAACTACATCCGCTCGAAAATCCGCATCTCCCGCGATTTGCCGTTTGCATCCAAGGTGTTTGCCAGCGAAATCATGCACGGCGCCCCGCACCTGAGCCCCGAGCAGATCGAGCAGCTCAACGCCCAGGCCAAGCACAACATCAACTGCATCCAAAGCTGGGTAGATCGCGGCCTGATCGCCGCCATAGACCCCAACCACCTGATGTTCAGCATCTGGGCGGCGACGCAGACGTATGCCGATTTTGACTGGCAGATATCGGCGGTGACCGGCAAAGCCAAGCTGGATGAGGCGGATTATGAGGCGGCGGCGCAAACGATTATTCGGTTGGTGTTGAAGGGGTGTGAGTTGGGCTGATGGACCGAGGTGCCGGTGCTATTCGCGAGCAAGCCCGCTCCCACATTTTGATCCGCGCGAGACATAAATTGTATTAACACCGCAGACCCCATGTGGGAGCGGGCTTGCTCGCGAAAGCGCCCATCCAGACACATCCTGCCAAAAGCCTGCCGATCAGCATCAGCCACCGAGATCTAGCCTCTCAGAACCCATCTGAAGAGAGGCCATGGAATGCCTGATCTAGCGACTTCACACCGCCTGCGCATCGGGCGGTTCAGCGAACCGAACCGCGTCTACCTGATCACCACCAACACCCAGGAGCGAGTCCCACTATTCGGCGACTTTCACCTCGGCCGCCTGGTGGTCTGGCAGTTCAGACTGGCCCAATACCAAGGCCTGGCTAATTCATTGGCCTGGGTGGTGATGCCAGACCATTTCCACTGGCTGATCGAACTGCAAAAAGGCTCGTTGGGGGATTTGATGTGTCAGGTGAAATCCAAAAGTACGCGATCGGTGAATGGTGCAACCGGGCGCAAGGGCCGGCTTTGGCAAACCGGTTTTCATGATCGGGCACTGCGCAGGGAGGATGATTTGGTAAAAATGGCCAGGTATGTGGTGGCCAATCCACTGCGAGCAGGGTTGGTAGAGCGGATTGGCGACTATCCGTTGTGGGATGCGATTTGGGTTTAAAGCCAAGACCGGGTCGCCGCCTTCGCGAGCAAGCCCGCTCCCACACTTGACCGAGTTCCACCTTTGGAATGCAGCCAAGTGTGGGAGCGGGCTTGCTCGCGAAGAGGCCCTTACAGTCACCACAGAATCAAGCAGAAACCCCCGCATCTGCCAACAACCCCACCCCCTCAATCGCCGTAATCGCGCACTGCTCATCGATATCCGAGGTATCGCCGCTGATCCCGATCGCCCCCAGCACCAGCCCGTCATGATTGCGAATCAACACCCCACCCGGTGCCGGCACCACGCTGCCCTGCCCCAGGCTGTTCAACGCGGCGATAAACGCCGGGCGCTGCTGTGCGTCCAGCGCCAGCAGGCGCGAGCCCTTGCCCAGTGCAATCGCGCCCCAGGCCTTGCCGATGGCGATTTGTGGGCGCAGCAGGCTGGCGCCGTCTTCGCGTTGCAGGGTGATCAAGTGGCCGCCGCTGTCGAGCACCGCGATGGTCAGCGGCGCAGCCGAGATCGTGCGGCCAGCGGTGAGGGCCTGGCTGGCCAGTTGGGTGGCAAGTTTCAAGGTTAAAGCGCTCATGGTGCCGTCCTTCTTTTGTTATTGGGAATGCGGTGGGGGTCTGTTTGATCAGATGCTCGATCAAACAAATAGAACACAATGACATTTATTTTTGTATACAATATTTTCGCACAAAGGCTCCACACGTCGAAAAAAGTGCTTCCGACGAACGCCATGGCCACTTTGCAAAATGCATTGACCTTCGCCGCTCGCCGTGAATAAACTTTGTCCAGACACCACTTGTATACAATTACAAAACGCAAGAGGCACCAAAACCATGAGCAAAATGAGAGCAATCGAAGCCGCCGTCCTGGTAATGCGCCGTGAAGGCGTGGACACCGCCTTCGGTATCCCGGGCGCCGCGATCAACCCGCTGTATTCGGCCTTGCAGAAGGTCGGTGGCATCGATCACGTCCTTGCTCGCCACGTTGAAGGCGCCTCGCACATGGCCGAGGGCTACACCCGCACCAAGGCCGGCAATATCGGCGTGTGCATCGGTACTTCCGGCCCGGCGGGCACCGACATGGTCACCGGCCTGTACAGCGCCTCGGCCGACTCGATCCCGATTCTGTGCATCACCGGCCAGGCCCCACGTGCACGGATGCACAAGGAAGACTTCCAGGCCGTGGATATCACCAGCATCGTCAAGCCGGTGACCAAGTGGGCGACCACTGTTCTGGAGCCCGGCCAAGTGCCCTACGCGTTCCAGAAAGCCTTCTATGAAATGCGCTCCGGCCGCCCTGGCCCGGTGCTGATCGACCTGCCGTTCGACGTGCAGATGGCCGAGATCGAATTCGATATCGACGCCTACCAGCCACTGCCGCTGGCCAAGCCCTTGGCTACGCGCATCCAGGTGGAAAAAGCCCTGGCGCTGCTGGATGCGGCCGAACGCCCCTTGCTGGTCAGCGGTGGCGGCGTGATCAATGCCGACGCCAGCGAGTTGCTGGTTGAATTTGCTGAACTCACCGGCATCCCGGTGATCCCGACCCTGATGGGCTGGGGCACGATCCCGGACGATCACCCGCTGATGGTGGGCATGGTCGGCCTGCAAACCTCGCACCGCTATGGCAACGCAACGATGCTCAAGTCGGACGTGGTGCTGGGCATCGGCAACCGCTGGGCCAACCGCCACACTGGTTCGGTGGAGGTATACACCGAAGGCCGCAAGTTCATTCACGTCGACATCGAACCGACGCAGATTGGCCGCGTGTTCACGCCGGACCTGGGCATAGTGTCCGACGCCGGTTCTGCGCTGACGATGTTCATTGAAGTGGCCCGCGAGTGGAAAGCCGCCGGCAAGCTCAAGGATCGCAGCGCCTGGCTGCATGACTGCCAGCAGCGCAAGGCCACCCTGCACCGCAAGACCCACTTCGACAACGTGCCGGTCAAGCCGCAACGCGTGTACGAAGAGATGAACCAGGTGTTCGGCAAAGACACCTGCTACGTCAGCACCATCGGCCTGTCGCAGATTGCCGGCGCGCAATTCCTGCACGTGTACAAACCACGCCACTGGATCAACTGCGGCCAGGCCGGCCCCTTGGGCTGGACCATTCCGGCGGCACTCGGCGTGGTCAAGGCCGACCCGAGCCGCAAAGTGGTGGCGTTGTCGGGCGACTATGACTTCCAGTTCATGATCGAAGAGCTGGCGGTGGGCGCGCAGTTCAAGCTGCCGTACATCCACGTAGTGGTGAACAACTCCTACCTGGGCCTGATTCGCCAGGCCCAGCGCGGGTTTGAGATGGACTACTGCGTGCAGCTGTCCTTCGACAACCTCAACGCCCCGGAACTTAACGGCTATGGCGTCGACCATGTGGCTGTCGCCGAAGGCTTGGGTTGCAAGGCGCTGCGCGTATTCGAGCCGGGCCAGATCCAGCCGGCGTTGCGCAAGGCGCAGGAAATGATCGAAGAATTCAAGGTTCCGGTGATTGTTGAGATTATTCTGGAACGCGTGACCAATATTTCCATGGGCACCGAGATCAACGCCGTCAACGAATTCGAAGATCTGGCCCTGGTCGGCAACGACGCGCCGACTGCCATTTCCCTGCTCGATTAAGGAGAACCCTATGCCGCGTTTTGCCGCCAACCTGTCCATGCTGTTTACCGAGCAGGACTTTCTCGCCCGTTTCAAAGCGGCCGCCGACGCCGGCTTCCAGGGTGTGGAATACCTGTTCCCGTACGAGTTCAGCTCCGCCGAGATCAAGGCGCAGTTGGATGCCAACGGCCTGACCCAAGTGCTGTTCAACCTGCCGGCCGGTGACTGGGCCAAGGGCGAGCGCGGTTTGGCGTGCCACCCGGATCGGGTCGAGGAGTTCCGTGCCGGGGTCAAGCTGGCCATCGCCTACGCCCAGGTGCTGGGCAATACCCAGATCAACTGCCTGGCCGGGATTCGCCCCGCCGGTGTGGATGACGAAACCGTAGAAAAGACCTTTGTCGCCAACCTCAAGTACGCCGCCGACAAGCTGCAAGCGGCGGGCATCAAGCTGGTGATGGAGATGATCAACACCCGCGACATCCCGGGTTTCTACCTGAACAACACGGCGCAGGCCCTGTCGATTCGCGAGCAGGTGGGCAGCGCCAACCTGTTCCTGCAATACGACATCTACCACATGCAAATCATGGAAGGCGACCTGGCCCGAACCATGGCCGCGCACCTGGGTGAGATCAACCACATCCAGTTGGCCGACAACCCTGGGCGTAACGAGCCGGGGACCGGGGAGATCAACTATCGCTTCCTGTTCGAGCATCTGGATCGGATTGGTTACACCGGTTGGGTCGGCTGTGAGTACAAGCCGCTGACCACCACCGAGGCGGGACTGGGTTGGCTCAAGACCCATAACGCCATCTGACTGACACAACACAAAAGAAGGTGGGAGCTGGCTTGCCTGCGATGCAGACACTGCGGTGTATCAGGCAAAACCGGGTGATGCCATCGCAGGCAAGCCAGCTCCCACATTTGGATCTTCAGTGTTTGGTGGACCGTGTCCGCCCTGCACCTAGAATAAAAAGAGGATGTTGATCATGGCTAAAATCGGATTTATCGGCACCGGCATCATGGGCCAACCCATGGCCGCCAACCTGCAAAAGGCCGGCCACCAACTGTTTCTGTCCGAGCATCACGGCAAGGCGCCCGAAGCCCTGATCGCGGCGGGTGCCGTGGCCCTGGCCAACCCGCAGCAAGTCGCCCAGGAAGCCGAGTTCATCATCGTGATGGTGCCCGACACCCCACAGGTGGACGATGTGCTGTTCCGCGCCGACGGTGTTGCCGCCGGCCTGTCACCCAACAAAGTAGTGATCGACATGAGTTCGATCTCCCCCACCGCCACCAAGGCCTTTGCCGCCAAGATCAATGCAACCGGCGCGCAATACCTCGACGCGCCTGTGTCCGGCGGTGAAGTCGGCGCCAAGGCCGGCACCTTGAGCATCATGATCGGTGGCGAGCCGCAGACGTTCGAACGCGCCCTGCCGCTGTTCCAGGCCATGGGCAAGAACATCACCCTGGTCGGCGGCAATGGCGATGGCCAGACCGCCAAGGTGGCGAATCAGATCATCGTCGCGCTGAACATCCAGGCAGTGGCCGAAGCACTGCTGTTCGCATCGAAGAACGGCGCCGACCCGGCCAAGGTGCGCGAAGCGCTGATGGGCGGGTTTGCTTCGTCGAAGATCCTGGAAGTGCATGGCGAGCGCATGATCAAGGGCACCTTTGATCCGGGCTTCCGCATCAACCTGCACCAGAAAGACCTCAACCTGGCGCTGGCCGGGGCCAAGGAGCTGGGGATCAACCTGCCGAACACGGCTGGCACGCAGCAGGTGTTCAGCACGTGCACGGCGATTGGTGGCGGTAATTGGGACCACTCGGCGCTGATCAAAGGGTTGGAGCATATGGCGAATTTTTCGATTCGCGATAAGTAATTCGATTTGAAATGCAGGCCAATGTGGGAGCTGGCTTGCCTGCGATAGCGGTCTTTCAGTTAGACATTCATTGCCTGGTACACCGCTATCGCAGGCAAGCCAGCTCCCACATTTTGATCCCGTTTCAAGTCTTAATTCTAATAACAAGAATCCCCCGGGAGCCCGCTTATGTCGGTCGATCCGCAACACCTGCTTCGCGAGCTGTTTGCCACAGCCATCGACGCCGCCCACCCCCGACAAGTCCTTGAACCTTATCTGCCCGCCGACCGCAGCGGCCGTGTAATCGTGATCGGCGCCGGCAAAGCCGCGGCCGCCATGGCGCTGGTGGTCGAGAACTGCTGGCAGGGCGAAGTCTCGGGCCTGGTGGTCACCCGTTACGGCCACGACGCACCGTGCAAGAAAATCGAAGTGGTCGAGGCCGCACACCCGGTGCCCGATGCGGCCGGCCTGGCCGTCGCCAAGCGTGTGCTGGAACTGATCAGCAACCTCACCGAAGACGACCGCGTGATCTTCCTGCTCTCCGGCGGTGGTTCGGCCTTGCTGGCCCTGCCCGCCGAAGGCATCACCCTGGCCGACAAACAAACCATTAACAAAGCCTTGCTCAAATCCGGCGCGACCATTGGCGAGATGAATTGCGTGCGCAAGCACCTCTCGGCCATCAAGGGCGGCCGGTTGGCCAAGGCCGCATGGCCGGCGACGGTGTACACCTACGCCATCTCGGATGTGCCGGGCGACCAGGCCACGGTGATCGCCTCCGGCCCCACCGTCGGCGACCCGAGCACCTCGCAGCAAGCCCTGGCGATTCTCAAGCGCTACAACATTGAGGCGTCGGCATCGGTGCGCAGCTGGTTGCAGAACCCCGCCTCGGAAACCGTCAAACCCGGCGACCCGGTGCTCGCCCGCAGCCACTTCCAGTTGATCGCCCGCCCGCAGCAATCGCTGGAAGCGGTAGCGGTGAAAGTTCGCCAGGCCGGGTTCAGCCCGTTGATCCTCGGTGACCTCGAAGGTGAAGCACGCGACGTGGCCAAGGTACACGCCGGTATCGCCCGGCAGATCGTGCAGCATGGCCAGCCCTTGGCGGCGCCGTGCGTGATTCTCTCGGGCGGTGAAACCACCGTCACCGTGCGCGGCAATGGCCGTGGCGGGCGTAATGCCGAATTCCTGCTGAGCCTGACCGACAGCCTCAAAGGCCTGCCCGGCGTGTACGCACTGGCCGGTGACACCGACGGCATCGACGGCTCCGAAGACAACGCCGGCGCAATCATGACCCCGTGCAGCTACCGCCGCGCCGAAGCCCTGGGCCTGTCGGCCAGCGACGAGCTGGACAACAACAATGGCTATGGCTACTTCGCCGCACTCGACGGTTTGATCGTCACCGAGCCGACCCGCACCAATGTCAATGACTTGCGCGCCATCCTGATTCTTGAGACTGCCAAACATGACGCCTGACAAGAAAGTCAAAATCCTCGCCACCCTCGGCCCAGCCACCGATGGCATCGATGACATCCGCGAGTTGGTGGAAGCCGGGGTGAATATCTTCCGGCTGAACTTCAGCCACGGCGAGCATGCCGACCACGCCCAGCGCTACCAGTGGATTCGCCAGGTGGAGCGCCAGCTCAATTACCCGCTGGGCATCCTCATGGACCTGCAAGGGCCGAAGCTGCGGGTCGGGCGCTTTGCCGAGGGCAAAGTGCAACTGGTGCGCGGCCAGGCGCTGCGCCTGGACCTGGACCCGACCCCGGGCGATCAGCGCCGGGTCAACCTGCCCCATCCCGAGATTATCGCGGCGCTGGAGCCGGGCATGGACCTGCTGCTGGACGACGGCAAATTGCGCCTGCGCGTGATCACCAAACATGCCGACGCCATCGACACCACCGTGCTCAATGGCGGCGAGCTGTCCGACCGTAAAGGCGTGAATGTGCCGCAAGCGCTGCTGGAACTCAGCCCGCTGACCGCCAAGGACCGCCGCGACCTGAGCTTCGGCCTGGAGCTGGGCGTGGATTGGGTGGCGCTGTCGTTTGTGCAACGTCCGGAAGATATCCGCGAAGCCCGCGAACTGATCGGCGACAAAGCCTTCCTGATGGCCAAGATCGAAAAACCCTCAGCCGTGCTGCGCTTGCGGGAAATTGCCGAACTGAGCGACGCGATCATGGTGGCCAGAGGCGACCTGGGCGTGGAGGTGCCCGCCGAGAGCGTGCCGCAGATCCAGAAAGATATCATCAGCACTTGCCGCCAATTGGGTAAACCGGTGGTGGTGGCCACGCAGATGCTCGAATCCATGCGCTTCTCACCGGCACCGACCCGCGCCGAAGTGACCGACGTAGCCAACGCCGTGGCCGAAGGCGCGGACGCGGTGATGCTCTCGGCCGAAACCGCCTCGGGCGAATACCCGCTCGAAGCCGTACAGATGATGAGCAAGATCATCCGCCAAGTGGAAAACGGCCCGGATTACCAGACGCAACTGGATGTGAGCCGGCCCAAGGCGGATGCCACGGTGTCGGACGCCATCAGCTGCGCGATCCGGCGCATCAGCAGCATCCTGCCGGTGGCGGTGCTGGTGAACTACAGCGAGTCCGGCAGTTCCAGCTTGCGCGCGGCGCGGGAACGGCCGGTGGCGCCGATCCTCAACCTCACGCCGAACCTGTCCACGGCGCGGCGTTTGAGTGTGGCCTGGGGCGTGCATTCGGTGGTCAATGACCGGCTGCGCCAGGTGGACGAGGTGTGCTCGACGGCGCTGGAGATTGCCCAGGCGCAGGGCATGGCGCAGCGCGGGGACACCCTGGTGATTACCGCGGGGGTGCCGTTCGGGCAGCCGGGGTCGACCAATTCGTTGCGTATCGAGACGTTGATTTAGCGTCTGTAAGGGCCTCATCGCGGGCAAGCCCGGCTCCCACAGTTGATTGGGTTCACACCTCTTTATGTGTGAACACAGCCAACTGTGGGAGCTGGCTTGCCTGCGATAAGGGCAACTCGGTCTCACTGACTAACCACCATGCACAACCCAACCTGCCCCGACTGGGCCGAAGCGCTGCTCAACGGCTTCAGCCAGATATTCCTGCAGCGCCAGCCGTTGTGCGGCCTGCTGTGCCTGTTGGCCATCCTGATCGGCGCCCCGGCCTTGCTCGGCGGGGCGTTGCTGGGCGGCCTCGCCGGTTTGCTCACGGCCCAGCGCCGGGGTTATCCCAAGGCAGAGCGCCAGGCCGGCCTGTATAGCTACAACGGCGTGCTGCTGGGTGTGTTGATCAGCCAGCACTTCGCCTGGTCTGCGTTGTTGCCGCCGTTGATCCTGGCGTGCGGCGGCCTGAGTGCGATGCTCACGCGGCTATGGTTGAAACATACCCATCACCCGGATGACTTGTCCGCGTACACCGCGCCCTTTGTCGGCCTGGGTTGGCTGTTGATCGGCAGCGCGCCTCAGCCTACGTTTGCCTTGGTCGAGCCCAACTTCTTTGCGATTGTCAGCGCGCCCTTTATTGGCCTTGCGCAAGTCATGCTGCTGGACCAACCACTGGCGGGAGTCTTGATTGCCGTCGGCTTGTTGTTGGCCAACCGGCGCGCCGCCCTGTGGGCCTTGATCGGCGCTACTGCTGGCGTGCTGGTCGCTCTACTGCTCGACGAACCCGCCAGCGCCCTCCTCGGCCTGCACAGCTACAACCCGGCGCTGGCGGCACTGGCCTTGAGCCAGTCACGACGCCAGCCGTGGCTGCCACTGCTGGGCATCCTGCTGGCGATTATCCTCACACCCGGTTTTGCCACCCTGCACCTGCCCGCGTTGACTGCGCCGTTTATCCTCGCCTGCTGGCTGGTGCGCGCCACGCAGCGGATGTTCAAAGCCCGCGTGGACAGCCCGTTCGAATCCCCCTAGGCTTGCTCGATATTCGATTCAGGCGGGTTTTATGAACAGCAACAGCGACTGGCGCCAGCGCCTCTATGTCATGGTATTCCAGAGCGACACCGCAGCCGGGCGGCGCTTTGACGGCATCCTGCTACTGATCATTCTTGCCAGCATTGTGATCGTGATGCTCGACAGCATCGACGAAATCCACCAGAACTACGCCGATGTGCTGGCCTATATCGAATGGGGCTTCACGCTGATCTTCGCCATCGAGTACGGCTTGCGGCTGTACTGCTCGCCCAAACCCTTGCGCTACGCCTTCAGCTTTTATGGCTTGGTGGACTTGCTGGCCATCGTGCCCGGCATCCTCGCGCTGTATTACAGCGATGCCCAATACCTGCTGATTATCCGCATCATTCGGATGCTGCGGATTTTCCGCGTGCTCAAGCTCAGCCCGTACCTCAAGCAAGCCAACTACTTGATGGCGGCGCTGCGCGGCAGCAAACAGAAGATCGTGGTGTTCCTGGTCAGCGTGTGCACCCTGGTGACGGTATTCGGCACCCTGATGTACGTGATTGAAGGCCCGGAGCACGGGTTTACCAGCATTCCCAAGGGCATTTACTGGGCGATCGTGACCCTCACCACCGTAGGCTTTGGCGATATCGTGCCGAAGACGCCGCTGGGCCAGGTGATCTCATCGCTGGTGATGATCACCGGTTACTCGATCATCGCCGTGCCCACCGGGATTTTTACCGCTGAACTGGCCAGCGCCATGCGCGGGGAACAACTGGAACACGATTGCCCGGTGTGCAAGAAAAACAGCCACGAACCCAACGCAGCGTTTTGCTCGCGCTGCGGCAGCAACCTGTTTCATAAAGTGGAATAAGCACAGTACGTTTTAATCTTTAAACGCCTATGCAGGCCCGGCTATAGTTGCTGGCAAATTGCCCCCAGTCTTCTCTCGAACAACAAGGAATGAGCAGTGAAAAAAATCCTCAGCGCCTCTCTTCTGGCCGCGGGCCTGGCCCTGGCCGGTGCCGTGCAAGCCGCACCGGTCACACTGCTTAACGTCTCCTACGACGTGATGCGCGACTTCTACAAGGACTACAACGCCGCCTTCCAGAAGCACTGGGAAGCCGAGCATCCGGACGACAAGCTGACGTTGCAGATGTCCTTCGGCGGTTCCAGCAAACAAGCGCGCTCGGTGATCGACGGCCTGCCGGCGGATGTAATCACCATGAACATGGCCACCGACATCAATGCCCTGGCGGACAACGGCAAACTGGTGCCGGACAACTGGGTCACGCGCCTGCCGAACAACAGCGCGCCGTTCACCTCCGCCACCTTGTTTATCGTGCGCAAGGGCAACCCCAAAGCCCTGAAAGACTGGCCCGACCTGCTCAAAGATGGCGTGCAAGTAATCGTGCCCAACCCGAAGACCTCGGGTAATGGCCGCTACACCTACCTGTCGGCCTGGGGTTATGTGCTGAAAAATGGTGGTGATGAAGACAAGGCGAAGAAGTTCGTCGGTGAATTGTTCAAACATGCACCGGTGCTGGACACTGGCGGCCGTGCCGCTACCACCACCTTCATGACCAACCAGATCGGCGATGTGCTGGTGACCTTTGAGAACGAAGCGGAAATGATCGCCCGTGAATTCGGCCGTGATCAGTTCGAAGTGATCTACCCAAGCGTCTCCGCCGAAGCCGAGCCGCCGGTGTCGGTGGTCGACAAAGTGGTCGACAAGAAAGGCACCCGTGTGGCTGCCGAGGATTACCTGAAGTACCTGTGGTCGCCGGAAGGTCAGGAAATCGCCGCCAACAACTACCTGCGCCCACGTGACCCGAAAGTGCTGGCCAAGTACACCGACCGCTTCCCGAAAGTCGACTTCCTGTCGGTGGAGAAGACCTTTGGTGACTGGCGTACCGTGCAGAAGACCCACTTCAATGATGGCGGGGTTTTTGACCAGATCTATTCGGGTCAATAACTGAAGGTACGCGGTAAAAAATGTGGGAGCAGGCTTGCCTGCGATGCAATCACCTCGGTGTGTCAGTTACACCTAGGGGATGCTATCGCAGGCAAGCCAGCTCCCACATTTGTTTTGTGTTGGGTCCGTTACATCGGCGGTGTCACGCCATCCTTGCCGGCCGAGATCGCCTGGGCCGTAATGGTCCCATCCGCGCCCTGCGCCGCAAACAACACCACCTTCACGCCCGCCTTGAGCAAGCTGCGATCGCCCGGCTCCAGGTTCACGATTGGCACATCATCCGGCACCACAATCTTCTGCTCGCCGCCTTTGTACTTCACGGTCAGGGTGCGCCCGTTGCTGACCACCAGGTCGCCAACCGTGCCGTTGGTCATGCTGCTGCCTTCTTTCAAATCAAACGCGCGGTGCCCGTCACCCGTGCCGGCCATGGCCGGTGGGAATACGTGGACTTCCAGCGCAGTCAGGGTGCCATCGGCGTTCGGCATGGCGGCCGAGCCAATGTAGCTGCCGGGCTTGATCTCATCGATCTTGGCCAGGGTAACGGCGCGTACCTGGGTGGCCGGCGTCAGATGCACCACCACCTCTTCGCCACTGTTGACCTTGACGTGCATCGCGTCACCGTCCATCGCAGTAATGGCGCCGCGTACGCCGACCCGTGGGGCTTCGGCGGCGTTGGCCAGCCCGATGGCCATGGCCGCAGCCAGGGTGGAGGCCAGGAGCATCTTGTTCAGCGTGATTTTCATCGCAGTGGATTTCCTGTTTCGACAGTTATGCCTGAATGTATCATTGGCGCTCGCCCCAAAAGTTAACGATTCAGTCATTAATTTGCGGCATGAGTGATATCAATGCGCGCGCTCTACACCGGCGCAGGCGTTGTCTTTATTCTCGCCCGCTACCTTCCTTCGCTTGAATGAGAACACCATGACCGCTACCTCACACGCTTCAAGCACCATGACCCGAGGCATGGTGATGCTGTTTGCGTTCTGTTGCGGCGCCATTGTTGCCAACATTTACTACGCCCAGCCGATCATCGAGTTGATCGCGCCGGACATCGGCCTGACCCCGGCACTGGCGAGCCTGATTGTCTCACTCACGCAAATCGGCTATGCCCTGGGCCTGTTCTTTCTGGTGCCGCTGGGCGACCTGCTGGAAAACCGCAAGCTGATGATCATCACCAACCTGGTGGCCATCGCCAGCCTACTGGGTGCGGCGTTTGCCGAGCAGCCGAATGTGTTCCTGCTTGTGTCGTTGCTGATCGGCTTCAGTTCCGTCTCGGTACAGATTCTTATCCCGCTGGCCGCGCACCTGGCGCCCGCCGAGTCCCGAGGCCGTGTAGTCGGCAGCATCATGGGCGGCCTGTTGCTGGGCATCCTGCTGGCGCGGCCGGTGTCCAGCCTGGTGGCTGACCACTTTGGCTGGCGTGCGATGTTCATGGCGGCGGCCGCGGTGATGGTGTTTATCAGTGCCGTGCTGATGCTGACTATCCCCAAGCGCCAACCCGACCACAGCGCCAGTTACGGCCAACTGCTGGGCTCGCTGGGCACCTTGCTGCGCAAGCAACCGCTACTGCGTCAGCGCGCCTTCTACCAAGGCTGCATGTTCGCCACTTTCAGCCTGTTCTGGACCGCTGCACCGTTGGAGCTGGCGCGTAACCACGGCCTGAGCCAAAGCGAAATCGCCCTGTTTGCCCTGGTCGGCGCCCTGGGCGCCATCGCCGCGCCTATCGCCGGGCGCCTGGCCGATGCCGGGCACACGCACCGCGCTTCACTGCTGGCCATGCTGTTTGCCGCGTTGAGTTTTCTGCCAGCCTTTGTGCACCCGTTGTACAGCGTGATCGGCCTGGCGGTGACCGGCGTGGTCCTGGACTTCTGCGTGCAGATGAACATGGTCCTCGGCCAACGCACCATCTACGCCCTCGACGCCAACAGCCGCAGCCGCCTGAACGCGCTGTACATGACCAGCATCTTCATCGGCGGCGCCTTCGGCTCGGCGATTGCCAGCAGCGTGTATGAACACGGCGGCTGGCTGGGCGTGATGCTGGTGGGCAGTGCGTTCCCGCTGGTGGCGTTGTTGCGGTTCCTGGGTGCTTCGCGCCAGGGCTCACCCGCGATTGCCTCATAATCCTGGCGGCCATCAGCGGCTCAACGCCTCTCAGCGAAAATGCTGCATGGCCAAGAGGAAGCGCTGAACATCCTCCGAAGACGTGTACTGAGCAAAGCTGATTCGGACCACACCATCATTCTGGTCAAGGCCGAGTGCATGGAGGGTTTCAGGGCTGAAGTTATTGCCATGCCAGAGGCGAATGCCCTGCCGGGCCATATGCTGGGAGACCACCGCACTGGGCGTCGACTTGAGTGTAAAAGACAGGGTTGGAACTCGACATTGCAGATCATGGGGCTTGCATAGGCCATAAATCTTCACTTCGTCCAGTGCTTCGAGCCCCGCCAACACCTCTTGCACCAAGCGTTGTTCATGGGCAATCACCGCGTGCATGCCACTCACGATCTGATTGCGTTGGCTCCCATTCACAGGGCTGCCACCCAGGGTGCGCCCTATCCACGCTAAATGCTCGATCGCTCCTCCCACACCCGCGATGGCCTCCCTGCTTTTAGTTCCGGTTTCGAACTTGTAGGGAGGCTTATCGAGCGTAGGTCGAGGTTTGTAGGCAATGAGCTGCTCAAGCAGAGCAAGACGGCCCCACAGAACCCCCTGATGAGGTCCATAGAGCTTGTGCGAAGAACAGGCCAGCAAGTCACACCCCAAGGCCTGGACGTCGATCACGCCATGCGGGGCGTACTGAACCGCATCCACGTAGACGATCGCGCCCATGTTTCTGGCCAACGCTGCAACTGCTGCTACATCGTTAATCGTGCCCGTGACATTGTTCGCATAGCTCAAGGCTACGACCCGGGTGCGCTCAGTGATCAACGAGGCTGCCTGGGATAGATCAAAACCATAGGTTTCGAAATCGAAAGGTAGCCAGCGCACGGTTAATTCCAGGTCTTTTGCCAATTCAAGCCAAGGGGAGATATTGGCTTCGTGGTCTGAACGGGTCAGGACGATCTCGTCGCCCTTGCGCAGGCTTCGCCCGATGCAACGCGACATATGAAACGTCAGGGCGGTCATGTTCTGGCCGAAGACAATTTCCTGCGCACACGATGCATTAAGCAGTGCCGCTGCAGCCGATCGCGCGCGGTCGAGATCCTGCTCGGCAATGATGGAGGTCGAGAAATGCCCCCCCAGATTCGCGTTGTTTTCAATGGACGCCCTGACACTCGCCTCCAGTGCCCTGCTGCACATCTGCGTGCCTGCAGCGCCGTCAAAAAATACCGCACCCTCCAGAGAGGGCACGGAAAAGACCGGAAACTGCTGCCTGATTAGCGCTACATCCACAATGCCGCTCCTTGTTCAATGCACAGATGCCTCAAGCTTTCAGATCGCTGACACCGATACCCTGCGCCAACAGCAAGTCCCTGATCCGATCAGACTCTGACCAGTTCTTCATCAGGCGTGCGACACGTCGCGCCTCAATCAAACTTGCCTGCTCCTGGGTTAATTCAACCTGTACCTCGTCAAACAAGCCCACGCTGAGTATGCCGTCAAAACTACGCAGTAAATCGAGGCGTTCGGCGTCATCCAACACATCAGCCTTGAGCACCCACCACAGCTCGGCAACCGCCCCTGGCGTATGCAGATCCTTATCCAGCGCGCCGAAAAAACGCGTTTTAGCTGCAACATACTCTGGCGAGAACGAAGCCTGCGGCTGGACATTGTCGCCCTGGATCTGCGCGATACGCAGCCGAGCCTTGCGTAAGGCGGTCGACGCTGCGTCCAGGGCATCCCACGAGAACGTCAACGCGCTGCGGTAATGGGATCCCAGTACCAGCAATCTGAACGCGAGCGGGTCGTAGCCTTTATCGATCAGTGTGTCGACTGTGAGGAACTCGCCCTTGGACTTGGACATTTTCTCTGCATCGACATTGAGAAACTCACAGTGAAACCAATAATTGACCCAGCGGTGGCCAAAACAGCATTCCGACTGGGCCACCTCGTTGGAGTGGTGCACATTGATATGGTCAATACCCCCGCAATGGATGTCGATTCGATCGCCGAGATAGCGGCTTGCCATAGCCGAACATTCAATATGCCAGCCCGGAAACCCAAGCCCCCAGGGCGATTCCCACTTCATGATCTGATCGGGAAATTTCGACGTCGAAAACCATAACGCGAAATCCGACTGTGAGCGCTTCAGCGGGTCATGAGCAACCCGGTCGGTAGCTTGCTGGTCTTGAAGTTTCAGCTGGCCCAGTTCGTGATAGGTGGGAAATTTTTCCAGGCTGAAGTAGACATTTCCGGCACTGATATAAGCCACGCCTTTTTCCAACAGTTGCTCGACCATGGCGATTATTTCAGGGATATGCTCCGTCGCTCGGCATACGATATCCGGCCGTTTTACATTCAACGACGCGCTGTGCCTGAAGAATGCCTCCTCGTAAAACCGAGCAACCTCCCAAGGGGTTTTCTGTTCACGCGCCGCCCCCAGCATCAATTTGTCATCACCAAAATCAGCGTCCGATTGCAGGTGGCCGACATCCGTGATGTTCATCACGTGCCGCACACTGAAACCCTGCTCGCGTAACGTTTTGGCGAGCACATCCTCAAATATGTAGGTACGCATATTGCCGATGTGGGCGTAGTGATAAACCGTCGGCCCACACGCATAAAACCCCACGTTTTTCCCTGCAACCGGGACGAAGGGCATTAGCGTCTTACCCAGTGTGTTGAATAATTCCATGTGCCATCCCTAGGTTTCTTATTTCTGCCGGTGCGGGCTCACACCTTGATTCAGCCTGCCCGCGCCCTGCTACGGTCAATCTCCAGCCACTCACGAACAGACGCACGATCCCATGCCCGAAGTGCGTAATCTTTGAGTACATCAGGAACTGGATCATCACTATAAATAAGCCGATTCAACATGCCTGCAGCATCAACATCGGCAATACACCACTCGCCCAGTAAAAACATCCGGCCGTCGCGCAAGCTGTGCGACAAGCCCTCAACCAGCCGTCGCGCGTCGCTCGCAGCCAGTGGCCCGAGCGGCTCATGGGCAGGTTCAATAAAGATGGTTTCGGTGGGCCGCTCGCCGCGCAAGTTGAAAAAATCGCTCCTCAACCAAGCCTGAATCTGCCGGGCCTGGGCTCGCGCCCGCGCATCAATGGGATACAACGGTTTGTTCACCGAACACTCATTCACGTACTCGGCAATCGCGGACGATTCGGTCAGCGAAAATCCGTCCTCCACCCACGTCGGTACACGCTGCGTCAGCGAAACCTCACTGAAGGGTTGCTGGTGGTGATCGCCACGGGACAAGTTCAGATAGTGCATGTCAAACGCCACCTGACACTCACGAAGGGCCACGAAGGCCGACATCGCGAACGGTGAAGTACATTGATGATCGACATAAAGTTTCATGAGCGATGCTCCGCCAATTGGAAGGTTCGGGCCAGGTGCGACAAAGCGCTCAGCACAGGTGCGCGACAACTGCGCTACTGAGTTTCACGTCAAAAAAGCCGGTGGCTTGAGCCTCTTTCTCACGGATCCACAGGTAGTCTGCATAGGTGACCGCCGGGTCTTCGTGAATAAGGTAGATAAACCCGTAATTGGTCGAAATGCCGATGGTGGGCGCAACACTGTCGCCTATCTGCGGAGCTCTGATCATCTTGAAAAAACTCGGCCTGGCGCTCAGCTCATCGAGCCAATGCCGATGCACAACGGTGCCTGACACGCTATTGATCATGCCGATGACTTCACAGGTCGCATTCGAACGATTGACTTTATCGAGCATGGCATCAAACGCCGTTGGGTCGGCGTAACAGGCCACGCACAGATTGACCGCATTCACCCCACTTACACGCGTCATTGCGCTGAGTTCCTGGGTGCCCATCATCCTGGCCGCCCACTCGATCAACTTGGGGCCGTCCGCTGTCACCATCACTTCAAGAAACGAAGGCCCAATGTGCACTCCAAAGGCATCCAGGCAACGTTGCACATAAGCGATGATCGGCGCGGCCTCTTGTGATTGCAGATCAATCAGCACTTCGCGGTCATTGACCACGCCAGCGCCCAGTACACGCTTGCGATTGTCTCGCCAGATTTCAAACACCAAGTGCTCGCCGTCTCGTGAAACCGCTTGAATCAGGTACTGCTGCCCAGCCAGATGCTCCATTGCCAACATGCGATCATTGATAAACCCCATTTCGTTGAGCCGGCCCAACTCTTTGTCGATGGCGTGACGGACTTGCTCTTGATCAAAGCAAAAGTAGATGCCGTCGGCACCCGCGCTGTTCACGGGTTTGATGACCACCGGCCAGTCGCCAATCAAATCGATGGCCTGGGGTATATCGTGTGCGTGATGGATCAGCGCGACGCGTGCGGCCGGAATCCCCAGGTGATGCAGGCGCTGCGCCATATGCCATTTATCGCGGCGGCAAGGGGACAATGCCGTGCCATTTCCCGGCGTGCCCATCAACTCGCTGAGCTGGTCCGCCAATTCAACGCCAGACTCACACCCCGGAATGATAAAGGCCGGCTCAAAAACAGCCAGAGCGTCGGTCAACGCCTTGAGATCCTGGGTCGCGACAAACAGGTGCTGAAAATCATCGGGCTGAAAGCTATCGACGTCGTAATCGAGAATTTCAGCGGATGTCTGCACGTGAATACAAGCAAAGCCACGGAGCTTAAGTTCGTCAGCAAGGCGCGCACCGGTGGAATAAGCATCAACAATCACCGCATATTTCATACGTTAACTCCTTCAGTCGGCAGCCGACTTAAATGGGCATAACCGTTATAGGTGGCCGCCATGCAAATGAGGATGACGCCGATGAAACTGAACATTGAAAACGTCAGCCTCGAATCAGCAGCTTGAAAAATGATCGTAAATAGCGGTGCCATCGCCAGGATGGCTTCAATGGTCACAGGTTCGCAGCGCTTTATGCCTTCCTGGAGTAAAAGCAGCGGTAATATCACGCCTCCCAATGCCAGCAGGGTTAACGTCACTAGATGCTCGACCACCGCAGACAGCGCGCCGGTATTCAACGCTGCGTAGGTGCCCGAAATCGCCAGCAACAGATAAAACCGATGTGCGTAGAGATAACGACTGGATACACCATGGTCGGCGACCATTTTTGAAAGAATCGTGGTCAATGCCATGGCAACACCGCACACCAGCATCATCAGATAACCCAGTAATACCTGATACCGTTCTGGTTCATCCTGGACCGCGGTGCGGTCAGCAAATGAGGCCCAGCACAAATAGAGACTGGCGAAAACGATAAGACCAGCGGCCAAATAATCGGCACCGATCATGACTGCCGACGGGCGCATCAGCTTGTTCAGTATCAATACCGACACCATCCCGACACCGCCCACCAGCGCACTGACAATTGCCGGTTCGACCCATTTCAAGGCACACAGAAAAGAGATCCACAGCGCAGCCGAACTGAAATTCAACATCACCACGCAACGTCTCACGGACGCTTTGTGGGTGGTCAGGCTTTGCATCCCGCGGGCTGAACCGGGGTTCAACAGGTAACTGATAAAAAACACCGGCCAAGCGATGGCAAACAACACGAATGTCACGACAACCGTGTCGAGCGCTTGTACCAACATACCGAAGTAAACTTCCTTAAGCCCGTCCACTGCATTGACGAGCATCAGGGCGGTTATCCCGATAAATAAACTTTGAGCTGCACGCATGGCGAGAGGTCCGCTGGTTAAATCGTACTTAAAGAGCGCTCAACGTACGCACATTGCCTTTACGTGATTGCTTATAGCGTTGAAGCAATTGCTCGGGCGTCAACTGGCTGGATAACCTCCCGGCTTCATCAAGACCCTGCTGAATACTCTCCAGAATCGACGTGCGCGCCTGTACCGATAACGTATCAAGCGGGTGCGCCCTGAGCGCTTCAATGCCATGCAACTTTTCCAACACGGCGTAGGTAATGAGATCGGCCAGCGTCGGAGGATTAATCACGAAGCCTATTGAAAACGACTCCTCATGGGCCACCGTACTGTGCCAATAGCCACGCGGCATAAAGGTTGTGGTGCCCGGCTTGACTAACCGCACCTGTTTATTTTCAGGCATCACGCGCGGTAAGGCCGCCCCTGTATAGGGCTGAATACCGTCGGTGTAAAAGCGGTTCGGGTTGTTTGGGAAAAACGGATAAATCGGATCGGGCAATGCGGTATTTTCGGCAAAGGCCCAGGTCTTCTCGCCCTTTATCTGGATCATGAAATTCGTTTCGTGATCAAAGTGCGTGGCGACCTCTACGCCATAGTTGGCGGCAAACGCTTCACAGCTGACATAGTGCCGTGGAATATCCAACACACTGGCCAGCTCATCACAGGCCTTGGAAATGGTCGGAATCGCTTCCAGGTCCTTTATATAAACCATCGCGGCACCGTCGTTGTAAGGCGCAAGAGCGTCGGCTGACTTTGCCACGGTGATACGTTTGCCTCCGGGGAAAAGCAGATCGACAGATCCCGGCAGTGCACTGAAGAGCTTGCGGATATCCTGGAACTCATCCAAGGCTGCCAACGCGCTGAACCGGCTCATCTCACCGTCCGCGACGTAGGCGTGTTTCGGCCAGCATGTTCCCAGGAACGTCTCGGTTTGATCACCAAACATCTGCTGCACTATATTCATCACGGTTCCATCCTTGAAGCGGCGCGCAAGGCGCGCCGCCGGGTCATTCACACCGCAGCTGCTTGCGACTGGGCTTTCAATGGAGCATGGGCGCCAGCATTGGACTTATTGAGATACCCCTCGTAAACCCGGGCAAGCTCGTCACTGCGCTCTTTCAATTGCTGCGCGGCATTGGCGAAAAGCGCGTGCTGTTCTTCGTGAGACAAGCCAACCATTTCCCCTTCGGCACGTCCAAGCGCATTAAACAGAAGCTTGGCCAGCAACTCCGTCTCCGAACGTTCGTGGCCGATGCGCTGGCAGATGGTTTCGACAACCGCTGCATGATCATGGAAATGCCAACCCAAGCGGCACATACGGAATTTTATCGAGACCGGTGAGTCCTCCCACCAGCTGCGGGTGGCGTCGAGC
Organism: Pseudomonas sp. OE 28.3; assembly: GCF_014268205.2. Taxonomy (NCBI): domain Bacteria; kingdom Pseudomonadati; phylum Pseudomonadota; class Gammaproteobacteria; order Pseudomonadales; family Pseudomonadaceae; genus Pseudomonas; species Pseudomonas sp. OE 28.3. The sequence continues at coordinate 2,170,283 of NZ_CP077082.1, read as the reverse complement.
TCGGCATCGCTGATACCCGAGAACTCCTCAACCAATTGCTGATGACGCTGCTCCCAAAGCGCCAGCAGAGAATGGAGGTTGCCGAAGTTAGACGGCGCTGGGCCATATTTTTCCCAGTTGAGCATCGCCGGGCTGACCTTATCCGTTCTCTCGATATTCGAGCGGCTCGCCTCCAGGGTCGAACGTATGGCGGGGGCATGCGCCCAGAACTCAGCCATGACGCAGTGCACAATATTGTTGCGGATCGTGCGCTGCTTGCCGAGGGTGTAATTCTGATGGAGATGCTGCTGATCGTATTCAGCGCCCTTGAGCCCGATGAGGCTGGCCTGCAGATCCCGGAATGCCACTTGCCAGTCACGAACGATCATCTGCGCACGACTCAAGCCTCGACCTTGCGCGTTTCGCTGTTGCGCTGCGTCCGTGGCAACATCCATCAGCATTTGATAAATACCCAGGCACAGTTCACGCAGACAGTCGGTGTAATGCGCCCAACCGCCTTCACCCTGTACGCCGGGCCAGTCGACCATCAATTCATGATCCGGCACTTGAATCAGCGTATTGCAAAAACGTCGCACTTCTCGAGCGATAGGGGTCTGCGCAATCCCCGTTTCGGGCAGGCTGTCTTCAGGATATTGCCCACGCGCCTGGGCGATCGGCAGCCAGTACTCAGCTTCACGCACTGCGATACTTTCGGCATCGCGAGTATCCAGTCCTTTTCTCAGGAGAGACTCAGCCACGCTATAGTTGTGGGAGGCCATCGCCTGTTTAGCCAGGCCTACCGACAATTGCGCGAGGACTTCTTTGGCATCGATATCACCGGCCACATCGTGATGCACACGGCAATAACCCAAGTCCAGCCTTGTGTGCAGGGGAGCGCCCAGGAACTTGTGGTAAATATCCCCCTCACTGGAAATAAGCTGGAGGACCGGCGACATAATAAAAATGTGGCTGCCTACCAATTCTGAAATACGTGGATCCGGCTTGTCGTTTTCCACTTCGACCCAGACTGGAATCACCGAGCCGCTGACCGCTCCAATCAATTGCGGATCATTCAAAACACTGTCCACCAGCCGGTTACAACCGCCACATGAGCGGCTATTGAAATAAATCAGTATCGGCTTACCCGTCGACTTGGACTGCGCGATGGCCTGAAGGTAGTCCTGGTGACGAATCCAATCAATCTTATTAACTTGGTTCATTTCGATGCTTCCATTCACGGTGATTGAACATTTCGTTAGTATGCAGCGTGTACAACGTCATTCAGCAACTGCGTCCTCGACGCGGGACTCAGCCACAACGCCTGAACATCCGAAGCCAACGTATGCAACGGATCACAATACAAAAAGAACTTGTCTTTCTTAACCGCTGGCGCTCGGTAAACAGCCACACCTACGTGCTTGTCATAATAATCAAAACTATGAATATCACGTTTACCGCCACCACCCGGCAAGTCCACAATAAAGTGCGGCGTGTTATGCCCGGCGATTAAGCCGCGCGTCGACTTCTCCAGGGCGATAGAGTCGGCAAGGCTGGTTCTTAGTGTTTCTACGCCCCGAATCATGTCACCTTGAAAACAGTAATATGGACGCACATTACAATACGCCAGGCACTCATTCAGCCGATGCATGTCCGTCGCGTTATTATTAACGCCTTTCAAGATAACCGCCTGATTTCTGACCTCCACACCCCGCTCATACAAAATCCGCAGTGCCTTCACCGTCATGTCGGTAATTTCATTAGGGTGATTGAAGTGCGTATGAATGGCGATCGACTTACCCATTTTGCGTGCACGATCGGACAAGCGAGCGATGGCATCGGTCCATTCGTGATCACTCTGGATTTTCATCGGCAGTACAGCCAACCCCTTGGTGGCAAAACGCATGCGCCGCACGTGGGGAATCTCCAGCAAACGCTCGCCAATATCAGTGATCTGCCGCGCTTTGAGGCGATAAGCATCGCCACCGGAAACCACCACATCCTCCACGCTGGAGTTGGCTGCTATGTAGCGAAACGCCGGCTCCCAACGCTCTCCAGGTGCATTGATTTTCTGCTTAGTCACCACATCGGTATCCAGCCCCACCGCATAACTACGGGTGCAGTAACGACAGTAGACCGGGCATACATTGGTTGCCAGAAACAACACACGGTCCGGGTAACGGTGAGTAAGGCCCATGGCGGGGGAGTCATTCTGTTCGCCCATCGGATCAAGCTGGACCATGGGGTGATCAACTTCGATTTCCGACGCCAGTGGCAAGAACTGTCGACGCAACGGGTCAAAATAAGGATTAGACCAATCAATCAATGACAAAATATAGGGTGTCAGTCTTATCGACATCGGGGCCAGTTGATGGCCCTTCTCAATATCGCTCACAAAACCGGCAGGCGTTATATCTTTGATGAGATCGCCCAGTACCGCAACACTAGTCACCGCATTCTTTTCTTGCCAGAGATGATTGAGAAATGTATCCGCATCCACCGAATGCCAACGCTCCAGCTTGCGCCAAAATTCGTCTTGCCTGAATTCATACTTGGAGGTGCCCTTCTGCTCAACGCATTGCCCCGTGAATGAACTCACTATCACCGAATTCAAACGGTCAGCCACTGAGTCATATTCCACATTTTCACCCGACATGTTTGCAGTCCCTTTCAAGCGGTGGCGTCCATAGACAGACAATACTGAAAACCATCTTTAAATCAACAAGCCTTTGTCTTTTTTTATTTTGCTTTTTTACACTCGACGGCCGTCGAGCCGCATTAAAACCTGCAACTTAATAACGCCTCGCCCGCGCAACTAACCACGCAATCGACTGTGATACTTAGTCGATATTCAACGCATGAGCAGCGTAAGGTGAGTGTATTTAAAAAGGCGGGATTTCATCCCGGCGCAGTCGCTGTTATCAGCGTGTGACCGCCGTTACCGGGCCGGTCGTATCAGCCTGACCTTGCACCGTCGCCGGCACCGCTGTTGTCGAGGGCTGGACCAGGTACTGCACCACGTTGGCAATGTCTTCGTCATTCAGGGATTTGGCAGCCGCTACCATGACAGGGGACGGGCGAGAAGCGTCGCGGAAGGCACGCAGTTGGGAGTCAAGGTATTTGCCGAACTGTCCTGACAACTTCGGATAGTCGGCATTTTGCGAATCACCGGCCACGCCATGGCATGAAGAACACGCAGGAATACCACGGGTATGATCGCCTTGATTGAACAGGCGCTCGCCCATTTGCGCACTCTTCACCGAAGTTTCCGTCTGCTCATCGGCCTGGCATGCATAAGGCTGGGCTCTGAGCACCCCGCCCATTTGCGTACACGTGCCTTTGGGCACAGCCATCCACTCGTTCGGGTCATTGTCGACCTTGCTCGATTCCGAGCAGTCATGCAGGCAACTGCTGTCGGAGCAATCATTGTGCCCTGCCTTGGCCACACCGTAGCAGACCTCGGTTTCTACTGTTTTCTCGGTGGCTGCATCGGCCAACGCAGCACCGCTGATAGAAGCCAAGGCGGTGGCTACCAGAATATCTTTTAGATTCATCACGCAAGTTCCCGGTTAAGGATGGGTACATTCAATTATTTTTTTTACGCTCACGTACGTGAGCCAACTAACATTGGAGCCAGTCAGGGGTTATTCATCAAAGATGTGAAGACGACACTGAGCCGATCGGAGCCTTTCAGGGCTCGGCGATCAAGGTGGGGCAGAAGATCAGACGAAGGGAATGAACCAGGCACTCGACATGACGCCGAAGCTCGGAGCTTTTGTGCCCCGCAACCAGAAGGTTCTCCGGCCGACACGACGCAGAGGCGGCTGTTAAGCAGATCGGATGCATGTGTTGCTCCTTGCAAAACTTTGCCGCACGGGGCGGCATCGTCGGAATCCATTCCTGACCCGGGTCTGCGACGCGTCTTTCTTAGCCAAAGACGCACGCTGCCAAGCGTATCGTTACCAGATCAGCAAAGGAGCACGGACAGTGCTTATTCCTGAATGCACACTTGGTAACTGCTTTTGTTCTATGCGTTATTTTTTATAGCCCATGGCTTAAATATGTCGAATTAATTCAGACCGGCAAATGTTTCAAGATGTTAAAATTGGATCCAATCATCTGAAGGCCCTTGGTTCCCGGCCACGGCTCTGCGCGCCTATCCTGGGAAAGCGGCGTGACACCCAGTGAAACAATGCTGTTCAAAAACCTACGGTATGGCGACCAGCAACCCATCACACAACCAGCGCGTCACCCATGCAGCGCTGTCAATGAACGCGCCGTCATCGCGATTCATTGCATAGTGTTCCTGCGCGGCCAGCAGTGCATCCCCCAAGGTCGCATGCTCCAGCAGACGGGCCAGTGCAGTGAACTCCCAAGCATCAACCTCGCGAACCTCCACGCGCCAGCCACTTCGATACACCAGCGCCGAACAGGCGCCACCGGCCACCTTCGGCACGCTCTGGTCACCCTTGTTATGGGCCGCCCAGATAGCAAAGATCGGCCACCCACTGCTCACCAATGCACAACCCGGAGCCAAAGTGAGTTGCGTACTTTCCAGGGCCTGGGCACCTATCGCCGCCATTGCCCGAGCATCCAATGCATTGACGTCACTGGCTGTGCAGGCGCAATGAACTGCCCACTCCAAGGCTGCCACGTCGGCGAAATACGGATACGCTGCCACGGGCACATAAGTACCCAGAAACTCCGCGAGGTGCTCACCGAACCGCCCCAGATCAGGGTGATGCGAGGGATACCGTTGACCATAGGAAAAAGCCAGGGTGCGAAAGAATTCATCGCCCACCAATGCCTTGATCACCGGATGAGTGAGTGCCAACGATTGCTCCTGATGCTGCCACAGGCCACTGCGGTAGCGAGCGAAGCGTCGTTCACTACCCGATACACCGGCCAGCAGCCAGCTCTGCGGTAAGCGGGGTGATGGAGCCGGGTCCTCCAGAGCGCGGGAAAATTCGAGCTGTAACACCGCCAGTTCTTCAAGTGTCATGCAACACCTCTTCGGCAATCGCCCTGGCGATCCGTACTTGATCAAGCAACTCGCCCAGCGGCGGCAGGTGAGTGTCCCATTCGACCAGCACCGGCACCGGCCCAAACTGACGCAAAGCCGTGCGATACAACGACCAGACCGGCTCCGCCACAGCACTGCCATGGTCATCGATCAACAGCCCCTCAGCGTGGCTATGGCCGGCCAGGTGCAATTCGCCAACGCTGGTCGAATCCAGCCTGCGCATCGCCTCGAGCGCAGGTTCACCGTGGTTGCACTGGTTCACGTAAAGGTTGTTCAGATCAAGTAACACAGCACTCCCCGTGCGTGCGACCACTTCAGCGAGAAATTGGGTTTCTCCCAGCGTGTCGCCCTTGAACCGCAAGCTGGTGGACACGTTTTCGAGCATGAGCGGCCGGCCCAGAGCGTTTTGAACCTGATCGACCCGATCACAGACCAGGTTCAGTGACGCCTCCACCAAGGGCAATGGCAACAAATCATTCAAGCAGCGCCCTTCCACAGCCCCCCAGCTCAAATGCTCCGAAATCAGAAAGGGGTTGATCAGCTCGGCCAAGGCCCGAATTCGCTCGACATGTGCGTTGCTAAAGCCATGGACTGAGCCGATACCCAAACCGACGCCATGCAGGCTGATCGGGTAGCGCTGTGCCAACTGACGGAGGATATGCAGGTCTTTCCCTCCGGGGCCCAGGTAGTTCTCCGTATGAACCTCCAGCCAATCGACCGCAGGGTGATGGTTCATGAAATCTTGATAGTGGGGGGCTCTGAGGCCAACACCAATCCGTGGTAACGGGCTCACTGGATAATTCACTCGCGTAATGGTCCGCCCAGGATCATAGCGCAGCAGGGGCGCTGAGCCCGGCGTTTTTACCGAACGTTATCGTGCAGCAATGGGTGTCTCAGGACCTGTATAGCCGGGCGCCGGAATTGACCGGTTAACAACGCACCCACTTCTCCAACGCCGCATCCGCCAGAATATTCTCGCCCTCATCGAGCGCGCTACCGCCGAGCTGATCGCTTCCGGCAGGTCGAATGGCGAGTACCAAGGCTCAAGCGTTTGTGGAATAGGGAGAAGGGTTACTGGCTTAGCGCCGCAGCGCTGAACCTGGGGATACGGCCGTTAAGCGAGGGCCAGTAGCTGAACCGGCCAGCGTCCGCCAGCAAGGCAGGCTGATGACGCAACAAACCCAACAGCACTTGCGCGGCGATCGTCAACGCCATCTGTTGGCCTGGGCACTGATGGCGCCCGATACCAAAGCTGAACAGCCGCCGTTGCGCGCGCTCCAACTGGAAGCTATCAGGATTGGGGTTGGCCTCAGCGTCCCGATTGGCCGATGCCAGCAGGACTAAAACACTCTCTCCCGCCGCCAACACCCGGTTGCCGATGGTGCAGCGCGCCGCCACGAATCGCCGTGTGTTTTGCACCGGTGAATCGTAACGCGCCACCTCCTCCACCAGCGCCGTGGCGAGGGCTGGCGTGCGCATAATCTGCGCAACCCGCTCAGGGTGCCGCGCGAGCATCACCAGTGAGTTGCCGATCAACCCGGCGCTGGCTTCGCAGGTCTGCGACAACAGGCCGATCAAATTGGCCGTCAATACCTGCGCACTTTCCCAGTTGCCACTGCGGATATGAGCCAGCAGCGCTGTTTCTTCCAACACCGCACAAAACATCTGCTGCAACTGCGACGCGCCGGCCTGCGCATTGCACAACTGCGCTTCACTGCTCAGCGGTGAAAGGCCGGCGACAAACGCCCGCGTTAGCCCGGCGACACATGCCAGCTGTGGCGCCGGGCATCCCAGCAGCGACGCGACCACCGAGACGGGCAAGGTAAACATCAGTGCATCCAGGGTCTGCACGCTGCCGATCAACCGAGCGACCCGTTCAGCAATGGCCGACGCCTCCACCGCCGCCAACGCGGGTTCAATCGCCGCCCGCGGGCATCGATGCGCCGGGCCTTCGTTCATGCGCATCAACCGCGCAAAAACCTGTCCTGCCGCGCCCTGTGCAAGCGCCTTGGGCACCGGCTCATGCAACGGGCGTACGCGACAATCCGGGTGTGCCAGCACCGCCTCTACCGTCTTGGCGCGGCTGGCGACCCACAGGCCCAGCTCGGCATCGAACAGCAGTTCTTCATGGCGACGCAGGCTTGCGTAATACGGATAGGGATCAACATGGGTAGCGGCTTGCAGCGGTGTCATCCGGGACGTCCTGTGCTTAAAGAAGCGTTACTATCAGCCCTCCCACGCGGCAATGATTCGTTCAGGAACGAAATATGAACGCCTTTGATGATGACGCGGCACTCTCACAAATCGCCGGGGCGATAGCAGAGCCTGCGCGCACAAAAATGCTCTGCGCGCTGATGGATGGCCATGCGCGCACCAGTACCGAGATGGCCGTGATTGCCGGCGTCAGCACCTCAACGGCCAGCGCCCACTTGGCCAGGCTCAAGGACGATGGCCTGCTCACGCTGCACACCCAGGGCCGACACCGTTATTACAGCCTCGCCGGCGCACACGTGGCCCAGGCCATCGAAGGGTTGATGGTGATCAGCCGCAACACCGCCCAGGCATTTGTCCCCAGCACGCCCAACCGCCTGCAGCTCGCACGCACCTGCTACGACCACATGGCCGGCACGCTGGCGGTGCACCTGCACGACCATTTCATTGCCTCTGGCTGGCTGATTGGCGACGGCACCTATGCACTGACGGCCCCCGGCGAAACCGCAATGATCGCGTTGGGGCTGGATATGCCTGCGTTGCGCGCGCAACGTCGGCGTTTCGCCTGTGCCTGCCTGGACTGGAGCATGCGCCGCCCGCATTTGGCCGGGGCATTGGGCGCAGCGGTCTTGCAGTGCGTGATTCGTCGTGGGTGGGTGACTCAGGATCTGGACAGCCGCGCGCTGGGGGTCACCGCCAATGGGCGCAAGGCGTTTGCAGCGCGCTTTGGAGTCGAGTGGTTGAAGCAAGAGCCAGATCAAGTGCAAAGCAAAAGCCTATCTACCTGATGCAACACAGTCTAAATGTGGGGGCTGGCTTGCCTGCGATGCAGGCACCTCTGCACATCAGGCACACCGAGTTGATGCCATCGCAGGCAAGCCAGCTCCCACAGGGTTATGCGGTGTTCAAATAATCCGGCCATCCCAGGCCACCGTCACATGCCGTGGCAACTCGCGTCGGTGCTCCAGCAGCCACGCATCCAAGGTGTGCCCCACATGGGTCAAAACGCCCAATTTCGCACCCGTCTCCTCAATGCTCTGCAACGCCAACGTCAGGTCATTGTGGTTACGCGGCGCTTGCGGCTGCGGCGGCATGGAGCAGTCGAGTACCAACACGTCCAACGGCTCCCGTTGCAACCAGGCCAACGTGGCCGGCGGCAAACCCACCGTGTCGGTGAGGTAGGCGATGCGCCGCCCCTCGCCTTCCAGCAGATAACCCAAGGTCGGTTTTGAATGTTGCAACGGCAATGCAGTGACGCTCAGCTCACCAAACTGCCGTGTTTCAAACTCGGCAAACGGCTGGCTGAAATCGAGAATGCCCGGATGTTTGTAAAGGTCGGACAAACCCTCCGAGTCGGCGGGGCCGTGTACCGGAATGATCAAGCCCTGGCCCCAGCGCAGGTGCAACAAACCCTGCGCATGATCGGCGTGATAGTGCGTCTGCAAAATCCCGTTGAAGCTGCGTGGCGGGAAGCGTTCGCAGAGGTCGGGCAAGCCGCTGTCGATCAACCAGCGCTGCTCGCCGCACTCGATCAACGCGCTGCACGGGCGGCGGCGCAGGCTGGCATCGCTGCGCGCCAATCCGCACGCCGCGCACTCGCAGCCATACACCGGAACCTGCCGCGCGTCACCGGTGCCCAGTAAAGTCAGGCGCATGCCGTGTGCCCGTGATCGAGGCAGCAGAGCAAGCGCTCGACGGTGTTTTCCAGCGGACCGGAATTGTCGAGTACAAACAATCCGCGGCCATTGCCCGCGATCAAATCAGCAGTAAACCGCGCATTGCGCGCCAGGCGTTCCTCGATATCGGCCTGGGACTCGCGCCCGCGTGCCATCAGGCGCTGGCGCAATACGGCCTGATCCACCGTCAACAGCAATACCAGCAAGCTCGGATAGCGCTCGCGGGTTTGCGCCAGGTGCGCACGCGAACCATTGACCAGCACATCGTCCCCCGCCGCCAGCCATTCGTCGATGGCCTTGGGAATGCCATACCACAAGCCATTGGCCTGCCAACTGAGGGCAAACGCGCCCTCGGCCAGCAGCGCGGCGAACTGTTCCGGGCTCACCCCTTGTGCGGCCTCGCCCACCGCTTCCAGCGAGCGGGTGATCACCCGGCGCACAATGCGGCAGCCGCGCTCGGCCAAGCGCGGGCGTGCGGCATCCAGCAGGCTGTCCTTGCCCGAACCGGATGGCCCGATGAGATAGATCAACCTGCCTGCCATCAAAACACCCTCTTCGCTTGTCGCCAGACTTGTTGCACCACAGGAAGCCCCTCGCAGCGGCGGGCTTGCACCAAATCCGCTCGCAGGCCAATGGCAATTTCACCGCGATCATTGAGGCCCGCCGCTTGTGCAGGCGCCAGGCTGATCATCTTGACGGCCCGCGACAGGTCGCCGCCGTCCTGTTGATCGGCCAGCACAAACGCCGCCTGCAACAGGCTGGCCGGGTAGTAATCACTGGAAAGTATATCCAGCAATCCCTCGGCAGCCAGGCCGGCGGCGGCCACATTACCCGAGTGCGACCCGCCGCGCACCACGTTCGGCGCGCCCATCAGCACTTTCATGTTCAGCGCCTGGCAGCCCTTGGCCGCCTCCAGCGTGGTGGGGAATTCAGCAATGGTCATGCCATAGCCCGCCGACTCCTCCACATGCGCCAGCGTCGCGTCGTCATGGCTGGCCACCGACAGGCCGCGCTCCAGGCAATGCGCAACAATGGCGGCGCGATAGCGGTCGCTGTATTGCTTGGAATTGGCCATTTGCAGCACGATAAACGCGTCCATGGTTTCGTCGTTGAGGTGGTACTTGCCCATGTAGTACTCACGGTACTTGGATTCGAGCACGAACTGTCGCTGGCCCGGCGAATGGTCCATCACCGACACCAGGCGCACCAGCGGGTTTTCCACCAGGTCGCGGAACACGCTGAGGGTGTCCGGGTGGCACAGCTCGCAGCGCAGGTGCAGGTGGTGTTCGGCGCGGGTCAGGCCGGCGTCTTCAGCCTGGGCGATCGCGTCGAGCATCGCCGGCAGCTTTTTCATGCGGTTGCCCTTGGGGTTCACATCGCCGATGGACACCGCGTCGAACACTGTAGTGATCCCCGCCGCGATGATTTGCGCATCATGGCTGAGCACCGCCGAGATCGACGGCCAATCCACGCCTGGGCGCGGGGTCATGTGTTTTTCCAGGTTGTCGGTGTGCAGCTCTACCAGGCCCGGCAGCAGGCAATCGCCGCCCAGGTCCTGAGCCTGGGGCAACTGGCTGCGGCCTTCGGCGATGTCGACAATCTTGCCGTCGCGCAGCACCACCGTGCCCTGGAACATGCGCTCCGCCGTGACGACCTGGGCATGGGTGAGGATCTGTTCAGCGGGCATGGGCGTATTCCTCTTGGGCGACGGGCGATGGGGTCATGTCGAAATGGCGGTCGGCGACCGCTTCACGGGCGGCGCGGTCGTGGAAGATGCCGATCAGCGCCGCGCCGGCGGCCTTGGCTTCGTTCATCAGTTCCAGCACCACTTGGCGGTTGTTGTCGTCCAGGGACGCGGTAGGTTCGTCCAGCAACATCACCGGCCAGGCGACCATGAAGCCCCGGGCGATGTTGACGCGCTGTTGCTCACCACCGGAGAACGTGCCGGGCGCCAGTTGCCACAAGCGCTGCGGGATGTTCAGACGCGTAAGCAACTGTTCGGCGCGGGCTTGCGCATCGGCCTTCGACCAGCCACGCGCCAGGGCCGGCTCCATCACCACGTCCAGGCAGGCCACGCGGGGGATGACACGCAGAAACTGGCTGACGTAACCGAGGGTCTGCTGACGCACCTGAAGAATGTCACGCGGCTCGGCGCCGACCAGCTCCAGCCACTCACCGGCATGCTGCACACGAATACTGCCGCCCGCCGGCAGGTAGTTGCCGTACAGGGTGCGCAGCAAGGTGCTTTTACCCGCGCCGGACTGGCCATGCAGCACCAGGCACTCACCGCCCTGCACACTGAACGCCACACCGCGCAACACGTTAAGCACCACGCCGTGTTGCTGATGCAGGGTGAAGGTTTTCGAGAGGTCACGGACCTCGATCAAGGCATTTGTCATGGCTGCAATACCGAAGACACCAGCAGTTGAGAGTAAGGGTGCTGTGGATCATCGAGGATCTGGTCAGTGAGCCCGGTTTCCACCACATGGGAGCGGCGCATCACCATCAGGCGGTCGGCGAGCAAACGCGCAACGGCCAGGTCGTGGGTGACGATCACCACCGCCAGATCCAGCTCACGTACCAGGCCGCGCAACAGGTCGAGCAGGCGCGCTTGCACCGACACATCCAGGCCGCCGGTGGGTTCATCCATGAATACCAGGCGCGGGCTGGAGACGAGGTTGCGGGCGATTTGCAGGCGCTGCTGCATGCCGCCCGAGAAGGTGCGCGGCAAGTCGTCGATGCGCTGCGGGTCGATTTCCACCTGGCCGAGCCAATCCAGACCGGCGCCGCGCAGTTGCGCGTAGTTGCGCACGCCTTGGGCCATCAGGCGTTCGCCGATGTTGGCACCGGCCGACACGCCCATGCGCAGGCCGTCCCGTGGGTTCTGCTCGACAAAGCCCCACTCGGTGCGCAGCAAGGTGCGGCGCTCGGCTTCACTGGCGCTGTACAAATCCAGCCATTCGCCGTCCTTGCTGCGGTAGCCGATGCTGCCCGCTTGCGGCGGCAAACGCCCGCTCAGCAGCGAGAGCAAGGTGGATTTACCTGAGCCGGATTCGCCGACAATTCCCAGCACTTCGCCAGGGTAAAGATCAAAGCTCACGCCCTGGCAACCCTTCTCCGGGCCGTACAGCAACGACAGGTCACGTACTTGAAGCAAAGGCTGGCTCACTGGTTGTTCTCCTTGACCCGTTGGGCGCAATACCAGGTGTCGGAACACACAAAACTCTGGGTTCCCGCGTCGTCGAGAATCAGCTCATCAAGGAAGGAATCGTGGCTGCCGCAGATGGCGCAGTTGTGTTCCCACTGCTGCACTTCGAACGGATGGTCTTCGAAGTCCAGGCTGGTGACCCGGGTGTACGGCGGCACCGCGTACAGGCGCTTTTCGCGACCGGCGCCGAACAGCATCAACGCCGGGCTCATGTCGAGTTTGGGGTTGTCGAATTTGGGGATCGGCGACGGGTCCATCACGTAGCGCTCATCGACCATCACCGGGTAGGCGTAGCTGGTGGCGATATGGCCGAAGGTGGCGATGTCTTCGTAGAGTTTGACGTGCATCACCCCGTAGTCGTTGAGGGCGTGCATGGTGCGGGTCTCGGTTTCCGAGGGTTCGATAAAGCGCAGCGGCTCGGGGATCGGCACTTGGTAAACCATGATCTGACCGGCCTGCAGCGCCGTTTCCGGGATGCGGTGGCGGGTCTGGATCACGCTGGCGTCGGGCGTCGCTTCAGTGGTGGCAACCCCCGCCGTGCGGGCGAAAAAGCGCCGGATCGACACGGCATTGGTGGTGTCGTCGGCGCCCTGGTCGATCACCTTGAGCACGTCATCATCACCGAGGATCGCGGCGGTCAATTGCATGCCGCCGGTGCCCCAGCCGTAAGGCAATGGCATTTCGCGGCCGCCAAACGGCACTTGGTAACCGGGAATCGCCACGGCCTTGAGCAAGGCGCGGCGGATCATGCGTTTGGTCTGTTCGTCGAGGTAGGCGAAGTTGTACGCCGGGTCGCGCACAGCCGGTAGGGTCAAGTCATTCATGGCGGCTGCCCTCGGCCGGTTGGCGCAGTTTGCGGATCAGTTCCAGCTCGGACTGGAAGTCCACGTAGTGAGGCAATTTGAGGTGCGAGACAAACCCCGCCGCCTCGACGTTGTCGCAATGGGCCAGCACAAACTCTTCGCGCTGGGCCGGTGAGATGATTTCTTCGTTGTATTCCCCGGCGCGCAGCGAGCGGTCGACCAGCGCCATGCCCATGGCCTTGCGCTCCGCATGCCCGAACGCCAGGCCGTAACCACGGGTGAACTGCGCAAGCTCAGTGGCCGAGCCGACAAACTGGTTGACCATCTCGCACTCGGTGACTTCGATGCTGCCCAGGCAGATGGGAAAGCCCAACTCTTCGGGGTCGATCCACACTTCGACGTCGCCGATGCGAATCTCACCGGCAAACGGGTGGTTGCGGCCGTAACCGCGTTGGGTCGAGTAGCCCAGCGCCAGCAGAAAACCCTCGTCGCCACGGGCCAGGGCTTGCAGGCGCTCGGCGCGGCTGGCCGGGTATTCCAACGGGTCGCGGGTGATGTCGGCGACGCTGGCGTTGTCGTCGGCTTCGTGCTTGATCAGGCCTTCTTTGGCAAGCAAACCGAGCACCCGTGGGCAGGCGTCAATCTGCGCGTCCGTCGTGGTCTGCGGGCCTGGGTATTGACCTTCGGCCAGCAGCGAAAAATCCAGCAGGCGGTGGGTGTAGTCGAAGGTCGGGCCGAGCAGTTGGCCGCCGGGCACGTCCTTGAACGTGGCCGACAAACGTCGGCTCAAGCACATCTGCGACGTATCAATCGGCAGGCTCGGGCTGAAGCGCGGCAGCGTGGTGCGGTAGGCGCGCAGCAGGAAGATCGCCTCGACCAAATCCCCTGCTGACTGCTTGATCGCCAGCGCAGCCAGCTCTTCGTCGAACAACGAGCCTTCGGTCATCACCCGCGCCACCGCCAGCGGCAATTGCTCGCGGATTTGCCTCACGCTGAGTTCAGGAATGGCGGTATCGCCCCGACGTTTTTTTGCCAGCAGGCGGTGGGCATTGTCGATGGCCTGTTCGCCACCTTTGACGGCTACGTACATCAGGCGTGCTCCTGTGCAATACGGCTGCTGCGCGGCAGGCCGATCAGGTGGTGGCCGGCGGTGAACACCAGGTCCAGGCCACGCGGGAAAGCTTCACGGCGTTGGCGCTCTTGCCAGAAGGCTTGCGGCACCGGCAGGTTGACCAGGCGCTGGGTTTTGATCCCTGGGCCGCGCCAGTGCAGGCCGCGACCGGATTCCAGGTCGGTAAGCTGCACGAGCAAGGTGCAGGACTGATCCGGGTAACGGTCGTTGCCGTGGTCGAAGCCGCCGAGGTCGAGCAGGTCTTGCTCGCCGAGCAGCGCGAACACCGCGTCTTCGCGTTTATCGGTGAGCGGGCAACCGCAGTGGAAGGCCAGGTTGGCGCGGATCAATGGCGTGTCGAAGCTCGGCGCCAGCCACAGCGGCGTGTCCATATCCAGCAGGGCCAGGCACAGCGCGTAAGTAGCCGGCGCCAGGCCGTCGAGGCGTGGCGCGGACGGCAGATGCTGGATCAAACCGGGTTCGGCCAGCGCCTTGAGGGCCGCACGAAAACCGCGTTGGGCATCCAGCACCGGCTCGACAAACGCCGGTTGCAACAGGTGAGCGTTCATCAGTTTTCTCCTCGCACCAGGGTGAAGAACTCGACCTTGGTGGCAGCGGTGTCAGCTTCTTTTTGCGCACGGCGCTGGGCCTGGGCAGTGGCCAGGGAGGTGATCAAGTCGCTGAGCCACAGGCTCGGTTGCGTGCCTTGCAGATGGGCGTCCGCCAACGCGGCCAACTCGGCATGCAGCTTGTCGCGCCCGGCCAGGTAGCTGTAGCCGGTGCGGCCGTCGGCCAGGCGCACCACGCAGCGGGTCACGCTCATTTCGCCGACGTTGAAGGCTGCGCCGTCACCGCCCATGCGCCCGCGTACCAGGGTCATGCCGATTTCCGGGGCGCGGATCAGTTGGTATTCGGCGTCCTTCAAGGCGGCCTCAAAGGGTTGCAGTTCATTGAGCTGGGCGCGGGCTAATACGCCGATCCAATGTTGTCGCGGGGACACACTCATCATTCAAGTCACCACTTGGTACTGGAAGCGATCCGAACGGCTGGTGGACTGCGCCAGCTCCACCGGGCGGCCATCGCGATCGCAGGAAAGGGTAAACACCGTGAGGGCCGGCAAGTGCCGAGGCATCATCAGCAGCGCGGCTTCATCACGGTTGGGCAAACGCGCACCGATCAGGCTTTGGGTGCGGGTCAGCGGCAGCGCTCGTTCACGCAGGTACTGACGCAGGGAGCCGCCGTTGTAATCAGCCAGCAATGGCGCACGGCTGGCGCAGTAGCGATGACGGATCAGGCTGACGGGCTGGTGATCAAGCTTGCGCAGGGTTTGCAGCTCGATCATCGGGGCCATCTCGGCGATGCCCAAATGCTCGGCTTCGTCGCGGCTGGCGTAGCAATAGCGGCGCTTGAGCAACACCGCCTGCACGCCGACGCCCTGGGCCGACAGCGATTGGCTGTAGGAGGTCTCGGCGCCCATCGAGTAAATCAGCGGGCGGTCGAGCACTTGAGTGCCCTTGCCCTGACGGCGCAACAGGCTGCCTTCAAACACCAACTCGTCGATGGCGCGGCGCAAGGTGTGGCGGTTGACGCCAAAGCGCTCGGCCATGTGCACCTCGCCGGGCAGGAAGTCACCGGCCTGGTAGCTGCTCAATTCACGGCGCAGGATATCCGCGAGTTCGCGGTACACCGGCTCATCTTGTCTAGACAACTGCATGCTTAAAAAAAGCGCCGCGCGGGCACCCCTCAGGCGTCAGATGAACTGCTTGCGCAGGCGTTGGGACAGCACGTCGATACAGCTCACCACCACGATGATCACCAGCAGCACCGCGCAGGTTTGTACGAACTGGAAAGCGCGAATGTTTTCCCAGAGGATCACGCCGATCCCGCCGGCGCCGACCATGCCCACTACGGTTGCCGAACGCACATTGGCTTCGAAGCGGTACAGCGCGTAGCTCACCCACAGCGGCATGACCTGCGGGATCACGCCGTAGATCACCTCCTGCAAAGCACTCGCGCCGGTGGCTCGCACGCCTTCTACCGGGCCGGGGTCGATGGCCTCGACGGCTTCGGCAAACAGCTTGGCGAGCACGCCGGTGGTGCTGATCCACAAGGCCAATACACCGGCAAACGGACCGAGGCCGACGGCGACCACGAACAACATGGCGAAGACCATTTCATTGATGGAGCGGAAGGCATCCATCACGCGGCGCAGCGGTTGGTGGACCCACCACGGGGTGATGTTGTCGGCGCACAAGATGCCCAGCGGCACCGAGCAGACGATGGCCAGCACCGTGCCCCACAGGGCGATTTGTACGGTGACGATCATCTCCTTGAGGTAGGAGCGCCATTCGTGAAAGTCCGGCGGGAAGAAGTCGGCGGCGAAGGTCGCCATGTTTCCGGAATCGCGGTACAGCGCCAGCGGGTTCATCTCGGCGCCGTGCCAGGCCCAGGCCAGCAGGACCAGGAACAGGCCCCAGCCGAGGTATTGCGGCCAGGTGCGCTTGCCGACGGCTTCAGCGTGTAAGGTAGTCATGGGTTCACTCTCAGTTGTTGTGAGGTGTGCTTTCTGTGGCGAGGGAGCTTGCTCCCGTTCGACTGCGAAGCAGTCGCCAGCTATTGGGGTGCTTCGCACCCCAGCGGGAGCAAGCTCCCTCGCCACAAAAGCCGGTTCCTACTGGGGTTAGCCGTTTGCTGCGGTCTTCTTGTCCAGCTCGGAGATGCGCTGTTGCAGCTTGGCCAGGTCAGCATCGATGTCGGCGAGCTTCTTGGCCTTGTCGGCTGCCTCAAGCTTGTTGTCGGCACTGATGGTGGTGCGCTGCTTGAACAGCTCCAGCTGGCGGATCGGCAAGAGCTGGTCGTCGTTGGAGGCGAGGAACTTGCCCAACTGCATGTTCTTCAACACCGCCTTCTCTTCATCGGTGTCGCCGTAGTGGGCGAAGAAATCACGGATCTTGGTTTTCTCGCTGTCCGTCAGCGCCTTGCTCCACACCATCGGGTCGGCCGGAATCAGCGGCGATTTCCAGATCACCTTGAGCATTGCGGCTTTGTCCGGCTGGGTGACTTCCAGGCGGTCCCAGCTTTCGGTGTTGAAGGTGGCCACGTCCAACTGCCCCTTGGCGACGCTGAGTGCGTTGACTTCATGGCTGGAGTTGAGCGTGCGTTTGAACGCGGTGGCGGCATCCACATGGTTCTTGGCGAACACGTAGTAGCCCGGCACCAGGTAGCCCGAGGTGGAGTTCGGGTCACCGTTGCCGAAGGTCAGGTTCTTGGCGTTCTTGAGCATGTCGTCGACGTTGTTGATCGGGCTGTCCTTGCGCACGATCAGCACGCTCCAGTAACCGGCGGCGCCGTTGGCGGCGGCGGTCTGGGCGAAAATCTCGCCGTTGGAACGGTCCACGGCTTCCATCGCCGCCTTGTTGCCCAGCCAGGCCACGTCGACCTTGTTAAAGCGCATGCCCTGGATCAAACCGGCGTAGTCGGAGGCGAAGGTGGCGTTGATGGTCAGGCCTGTTTTCTTGTGCATGTCATCCAAAAACGGCTGCCAGATGCTCTTGAGGTTCTGCGAAGACTCGGTGGACATGATGCCGAAGTTGATGGCTTTGTCGGCAGCCTGGGCAGTGCCCATGGCGGCGCCGGCCAGCAACACCGCAGACAGAAACACTTGGCCGATACGGTTCAACATGGACGGGATTCCTGTGGGTCGTGAGTAGGGTTTCAAGCGCGCGCCATGGCCAGCCGAGGCGTGGCGACGGCTGTGCGGGTGTGGTCGGAAAACATCAGGCTGGTGTCGACGTCGGCACCGTACAAATCGTTGAGGAACTGGCTGCTCATGGCGCTGCCCTGCCCGTCGAAATGAATGCGCCCACCTTTAAGGGCCACGGCACGCGGGCAATAACGCATGGCGTAATCGACTTGATGCAGGGTCACCACCACGGTCTTGCCGTCGCGGCGGTTGATGTCGGCGAGGATCTCCATGACCTTGCGCGCCGACTCCGGGTCCAGCGA
The DNA here is from genome assembly GCF_014268205.2 of Pseudomonas sp. OE 28.3. NCBI lineage: Bacteria > Pseudomonadati > Pseudomonadota > Gammaproteobacteria > Pseudomonadales > Pseudomonadaceae > Pseudomonas > Pseudomonas sp. OE 28.3. The sequence continues at coordinate 2,152,270 of NZ_CP077082.1, read as the reverse complement.
GGCAATAGGCTCGTCAGCGAGGATGACTTCGGCGCGCTGGGTCAATGCACGGGCAATCGCCACCCGCTGCTGCTGGCCGCCGGACAAGGTCGAAGCACGCTGCCCGGCCAGGTCGGCCAAGCCCACGCGGGCGAGGGATTCGAGGGCAAAGGCTTTTTCCTCGGCATTGAACAAACCGAGGTTGCCGCGCCAGCGTGGCATGCGGCCCAGGCAGCCGAGCAATACGTTGTCGAGCACGCTCAGGCGGTTGACCAGGTTGAACTGCTGGAAGATGTAGCCGATGTCTGCGCGCAACCGCCGCACCTTGCCATTCAAGCGCCCACTGGCCTGCACCTCCCGGCCCAACACCTTGACGCTGCCACCGTTGCTCTTGTCGCAACAGGCCAGGCCCGCCAAATGGCGCAACAACGTGGACTTGCCGGAACCGGAAGCGCCAATCAGCGCGACCATCTCACCTGCGGCAATGGTGAGTTCGAGGTCGACCAATGCGGACTTCTTCGCAAAGGTCTTGTTCAAGTGATCGACATGGATAGCGTGAGTCATGGGCTTCTCTGTCTGGTTTGAACAGCCACACAAGGGCTGCGGTTGAGTTCAAACGACAGTAGGCGCGGGAGGTGTCAGTGCTATTACTTGCACATGACTGCCGGGCGGCGGTTTGATGAAGGTTTTGTGAAAGGTTGGATGCGACCCTGAGAGGTCTTGTTGTGGCGAGCAGGCTTGCCCTGCGTTTGGCTGCGCAGCAGCCCCAATAAGACCACCGCGCTTATTCAGGCAGAACGCGTCCTCAGGTTTTAGGGCCGCTTCGCAGCCCAACGCAGGGCAAGCCTGCTCGCCACAGGGGATTGGCTTGCCTTAAGGTATTCAGTGTTGACCGATCGTTCCCACGCTCTGCGTGGGAATGCCGCCTGGGACGCTCTGCGTCCCGAAGCAGGCGAAGGTTTGCGCAACGGTGACGCAGAGCGTCACGGGATGCATTCCCACGCAGAGCGTGGGAACGATCGGTAGCCTGCGTATGGCTCTCTCTTCTTAGCAGCCCTCTTGTTAGGACATGCCCTACACAGATTTCGGGTTGCGTCCGAACATAGCTCACCGCTAACCTTCTCGAGTCGTTGCAAAATCAACGACCGGGTGTGGAAGCCCGAATGATCCAGGCGCCTTAGCGCCCACAGAAGTGAGCGCTTTTTTCATAACTCACGGAGTATCCGTATGAAAAAAGTAACGCCTAACCCAATATCGTCTACCCCGGATGAAACCTCACAAGCCACAAAGAACATCATCTTCACCGTCCGCCCCGGCCTCAGTACCGAAGTTGCCTTGAGCAATGCCAGCGAGATGCTGGAATCGGCGACGGTGTGTGCCTATGACTGTGCCGAGCATTTGGACGGTTCAAGCCGCAAACAGGTGCTGGCGGTGGTGCAGATGGTTGAGATTGCGCAGTTGTTGGTGGATCAAGCGCTGAATCGGGAGTGTCCCGTGGCCTGATGGCTGAGGCGATCTAGTGTGGGAGCGTACATCAGGGGATATTTGCGTCACGCACGCGCAGTCGCGGGGTGACGAAATCCAGGAAGGCGCGCACTTTCAACGGCAATGGCGCCTGCCCTTTATGCACCAGGCTGATGGGCAATGCCGCTGATTCATAGGGCTGCAACACCACCTGCAAATCACCCTTTTGCACTGCGTCCGCCACTTGATACGACAGCACTCGAATCACGCCAACACCCAGTGTTGCCGCCGTGATCGCCGCGTCCGCCGTGTTTACCGACAGCCGCGAATGCACGGGCACGGCCTGTTGCGCTTTACCCGCCCCAAACACCCAGGCGCCCACCGAGGACAGCACTTCAAAGGTGATGCAACTGTGGTCCGTCAGCGCCTGCGGCGTGGTCGGTTCGCCATGGGTTTGCAAATACCGAGGGCTGGCACACACCACCCGCCGCACCGTGCCGACTTGCAGCGCCTTGAGCGAACTGTCCGGCAGGTCACCAATGCGCACGGCCACATCGCACTGTTCTTCCATCAGGTGTACTACGCGGTCGGTGAGCATCAGGTTGACGCTGATCTCGGGGTATTGCGCCAGAAACTCCGCCACCACCGGCACGATATGCAGGCGCCCGAACACGATGGGCGCGGTCACCGTGAGCTCGCCTTTGGGAACGGCATATTCGCCGGTGGCGGCCCGTTCGGCTTCGCCGATCTCTTCGAGGATCCGCCGGCACGCCGCCAGATAGGAAGCGCCCACGTCCGTCAGCGACAACTGCCGCGTGGTGCGGTGCAGCAGCCGGGATTTCAGGTGAGCTTCCAGTTCCGCGACTTTACGGCTGACGGTGGCCAGCGGCATGCCCAACTGGCGCGCTGCCGCCGACAGGCTGCCCGCCTCCACCACCGCAACAAACACCGACATCGATTCAAGACGGTTCATAACGCCCTATCATTTTTTGGAAGGATGATTACCGATCCTAGGGGATTATCGATATAAACGCGACTGCGTAAGGTTGGCGACTCATCCCCCAGCGACATGAGGCAAACGCCATGACATCCGAGAATGCACCGCCGCGAGGCAAGATCATCATGATGGCGGTGATCGCCGGCGCGGTGGTCACCAACATTTACTGCACCCAGCCGGTGCTGCCGTTGATCGCCTCGGACATGGGCGTCGCAGTGTCGACGGTCAACCTGGTGGCAGGCGCAGCCTTGCTGGGGTTTGCCACCGGGTTGGCGTTTTTATTGCCCATGGGCGACCGCTTTGACCGGCGCAAGCTGGTACTCGGGCAGATTGCGCTGGCGTTCTGCTTTGCCTTGGCGGCGGCTTTTGCGCCGAGTATCTGGGCGTTGATCGGCGCCTCGTTCGGGCTGGGCGTGGTGTGTTGCGTTCCGCAGCAACTGGTGCCCTTTGCGGCAGTGATGTCGCAGCCCCACGAACGCGGGCGCAATGTGGGCACGGTGGTCAGCGGGATCATGTTGGGGATTTTGCTCGGCCGCACCATCAGTGGTGTGGTCGGTGAGGCGTATGGCTGGCGGGCGGTGTACGCCATGGAGGCGGCGTTCATGATCCCGGTGTGGTTTATCGCGGCGAGGCTACTGCCGGCGGGCGTGCCGAGTACGAACCTGTCCTACCCTCGGCTGCTGGCATCGCTGTGGCCGTTGATGCGCGATAACAGCCCGATTCGGCAATCAATGATGGTGCAGGCGTTGTTGTGGGCGTGCTTCAACGCGTTTTGGGTGAATTTGGCCGGGTTGCTCGCCAATGGACCGTGGCAGCTGGGCAGTGCCTGGGCCGGTGGTTTCGGGATTATCGGCGCAGTGGGTGCGTTCGCAGCGTCGTATGGCGGCCGGGCGGCGGACAAACTGGGTTGTCGCAAGGTGATCGGGGCCAGCGTGGGGATTGTGACCTTGGCGTTTTTGCTGCTGGCGGGGGCGCAGACCTCGCTGATCTTGCTGGTGCTGGGCGTAGTTGTGCTGGATATCGGTGTGCAGGCCGGGTTGGTGGCCAATCAGACGCGGGCGTTTGCGGTGGACCCCAAGGCGCAGGGGCGGATTAACAGTTTGTATATGACCGCGACGTTTGTGGGTGGAGCGGTTGGGGCGACGGTGAGTGGGTGGTTGATGGCGCAGTTTGGTTGGGTGGGGATTGTGGAATTTGGGGTGGTGTTGGGGGTGGTGGCTGGGGTGATTCACTGGCTCGGTGCGCCGCGCCAGGTTCGAGAACTGGCGTAAATCTCAGATCAAATGGAGATCAAAACTGTGGGAGCGGGCTTGCCCGCGATAGCGGTGGACCAGGCAATACCTAGGCAGCAGGTGTACCGCTATCGCAGGCAAGCCAGCTCCCACAGTGGATTGCATTTCAAGTCAGGTAACGCTCGTTCCCACGCTCTGCGTGGGAATGCCGCCTGGGACGCTCTGCGTCCCCAAGTGGGCCTGACGCAGAGCGTCACCGGATGCATTCCTTTGCTGCGCGTGGGAACGATCAAATTCGAACGATCAAAGGGGATCTACTGTGGGAGCTGGCTTGCCTGCGATGGCGGTGGGTCAGTTGGCAGATGGGTAGCTGATACACCGCTATCGCAGGCAAGCCAGCTCCCACAGGGGATTGCGTTTCAAGTCAGGAATAAAAAAGGCGACCTTTCAAAGGTCGCCTTTTGTTATTGCGCGTATTGCTTGCTCAACCCCGGCGGCACGCCATGCACATCGGTGTCTTCCCACGGCCCGTTCGGGCTGATGGAGCGGCTCCAGCCGTTGCTCCAGCGGTAGTAGGTGCGCTGGCGGTAGAAGGTGTCGGGCTGTTCGTCCAATACATACACCTGCATCTTGCCGTCCCAGTGGCTGGCGGCGCCCGGTGGAGGGGCGAAGGTCGGCGACTTGCTTGGCACAGGTTTCGGCGGCGGTGTTACCGGGCCGGAAGGCTTGGTGCTCGGTTGGGTCGACGGGCTAGACGGTGGGATGGTCGGGCCGGTGGGTGCGGGAGGCCGATGGACCGCACAAGCGCTCAGCCCCAATACCAGGCTGAGCAAGGTGATACGTGCAAATGCGGTCATAGGCGTTTCCTCGATTTACTTGTCCGGAGTGTCAATGGTCAGTTGCTGCAGCGCAGTGGTAGTGCTGGCCAAAGGTTGGCTGCGGCCGATCCACTCGCCAGTGGTCGGCTGACCGGCCCGGGATATGCGCGCAACCAGTTGGACTTCGGGGAAGTTCGACAGTTTCAACTGCGGCATCATTGCGTCCGCATCGCCCAGTTCGACGGTGACCGGCAGTTCAGCCACGGTGACACGCTTGGCTGCCAGCGGCGCAGGCGGGCCGTTTACCGCACGGGCGAAGATGAACACGCTGTCGGTGGGCAGGGCTTTGGCCTTTACCTCAGGTGCCAGGTCCACACGGACTTTCATCACGGTTTTTGCCGCGACGGTGCCACCGCTTTCCTTGAGCTTCTCGGCCGCGCGGTCGATACCGCCTTGCAGCGCGACACGGGAGTTGTCTTGCGCTGGCAACTGGGCCAACAGGCGGTTCCAGTAATCGATGGCTTCCTGATAACGCTGGCCTTCAAAGGCGGCGATACCCAGCAGGCCAAGGCTGGTGACTTCTTTGGGGTCGAGCTTCAAGGCTTCATCGGTCAGCGCCTGCACCTTGGGCGACCATTGTTTGTTGTCGGCAAAGTACTGCGCCTGGGCCCATTGGCCGAGCAGTTCGGGCTGGCGACCGGCGAGAGCGACGGTGCGCTCGAAGATTTTCGCGGCATCGGCGGAACGGTCCTGAGCCATGTAAGCGCGACCGAGGAAGTACAAGCCTTCCGCCGAGTCCGGCTGGGCGGCGGCGGCGCGCTCCAGGCGGCGGGTCATGTCTTGCATCGACACCGGCGGCTGGGAGAATTCGCGGGTCAGCTCGACCTTGTCGCTCGCCCCGTAATGCAGGTACAGCGCAACGCCCAGGACCGGCACGAGAAACGCCGCCAACAACGGCAGTGGTTTGCCCAGGCGCGATTCACGCGGCTTTTCCACGCCTTCGGTATCAGCCAGCAACTCACGCGCAGCCTCGGCGCGGCCGGTGTCGAGCTGGGCGGCATTCAGCACGCCTTCGTCCTGCTGCACTTGCAGCTCGGCTACGCGTTCCTGGTAGAGCGCCACGTTCAGTGCGGTGCGGTCCTCTTCACGCTGGGCACGGCGGCCGCGCAGTACAGGGATCAACAGAAAACTCAGGGCAATCAGGAGCAGCAACCCTGCTGCGAGCCAAAAATCAATCATCAGTCTTGGTGTCCAGCAATTGGTCGAGGCGTTTGCGTTCATCCGGGGAGAGCGCATCGGAACCATCAGTAGGCGCAGCGCGGCGACGGCGCACGATCACGGCCATCACCACCACGCCGGCCAGCAACAGCCCAGCGGGGCCGAACCAGAGCAACGCAGTCTTGCCGGTAAGGGCCGGTTTGTAGCGCACGAAATCACCGTAGCGGTCGACCATGAAGTCGATGATCTGCTGGTTGTCCTTGCCCTCCCCCAGCATGCGGAAAATCTCTTTGCGCAGGTCGGCGGCGATCGGGGCGTTGGAGTCGGCGATGTCCTGGTTCTGGCACTTGGGGCAGCGCAGTTCCTTGGTCAATTCGCGAAAACGCTCACGGTCACCGTCCTTGGCGAACTCGTAGGTGTCGATGGCCGCATGGGCGACGCCAACCAGTCCAAGTGCAAGAACCGCAGCGGCTAACAGACGCTTCATGGCTTGGCCTCATCGACCAGTGCCTGGTACTTGGCGGCCAGTTGCTCGCGCCAGACCACTTCGTCGATCACGCCAACATACTTGTCGCGGATCACGCCTTTGGCATCGATGAAGAAGGTTTCCGGCGCGCCGTATACACCGAGGTTGAGACCGAGGTTGCCGTCCTCATCGCGGATATCCAACTGGTAGGGGTTATGGAACTCGGCCAGCCACTTCAAGGCGGCAGCATTGTCGTCCTTGTAGTTGATGCCGTAGATCACCACGCCCTGCTCGGCCAGTTTGTTCAGTACCGGGTGTTCAACGCGGCAGGAAATGCACCAGGTGCCCCACACATTGACCAGCGCCGGTTTACCCAGCAGGTCGGCCTGGGTCAGGGTTTTGTCGCCCTGCACGGTCTTCAGGCTGAACGCAGGGAAGGGTTTACCGATCATCGCCGAGGGCAACTCGGCCGGATCGAGGTACAAGCCGCGATACAAGAACACTGCCATCACCAGAAAGGCCGCCAGCGGCAACACCATCAACCAACGCTTCATGCCGCCGCTCCTTGCAGGCCGAGGGCTTCACGCACACGGCTTTTGACCTTGACGCGATAACGCCGGTCCAGCGCGGCCAGCAACCCGCCGAAACCGGTGAGCAAACCGCCGAACCAGATCCAGCGCACAAACGGTTTGACGTGCACGCGCACCGCCCAGGCGCCGTCGCCCAGCGGCTCACCCAATGCCACATAGAGGTCACGGGTGAAACCGGCGTCGATACCCGCTTCGGTCATCATCGAGCTTTGCACGGTGTACAGGCGTTTCTCCGGGTGCAGCACCGCCACTTCCTTGCCGTTGCGCACGACACGAACAGTGCCTTTGTCGGACGTGAAGTTCGGGCCTTCGAAGTGCTTGGCGCCTTCGAAAATGAAGTGGTAACCGGCCAGGTCCATGGACTCACCCGGCGCCAGGCGCAGGTCGCGCTCAGCGCTGTTCTGGCTGGACAGCACCACGCCGAGGGCGCACACGGCGATGCCGATGTGGGCGACTTGCATGCCCCAGTAGCTGCGGGTCAACGTCGGCAAGCCTTTGATCAGGCCTTTGTGACGGGTCTTGTCGAAAATATCGCGAACGCCGGCCAGCAATACCCAGGCAGCCAGCAGGAAAGTGGCGAGCACCGCCCAATTGAAATCGCCGTAGGCGAACCCGGCGATCACTGCCAGGGCCACGCTGCCCAGCAGCACCGGCATCAGCATGCCGGCCAGCCATTTGACCGGCGTGTCTTTCCAGCGCACCAGCACACCAACGGCCATGACCACCATCAACAGGCCCATCAACGGGATAAACAACGCGTTGAAGTACGGCGGCCCGACGGACAGCTTGGCGCCGCTCAAAGCGTCCAGCACCAAGGGGTACAGGGTGCCGAGCAGGATCATCGACGCGGCCACCACCAGCACCAGGTTATTGCCCAGCAGCAGGGTTTCCCGCGACCACAGGTTAAAGCCGACCTGGCTCTTGACCACGGGTGCGCGCAACGCAAACAGGGTCAGCGAGCCACCGACTACAAACAGCAGGAAGATCAGGATGAACACGCCGCGCTCCGGGTCGGACGCAAACGCATGCACCGAGGTCAACACGCCCGAACGCACCAGGAAAGTACCCAGCAGGCTGAGGGAAAACGCGGCGATGGCCAGCAACACGGTCCAGCTTTTGAACACGCCGCGTTTTTCGGTGACGGCCAGCGAGTGAATCAGCGCGGTGCCCACCAGCCAGGGCATGAACGAGGCGTTTTCCACCGGGTCCCAGAACCACCAGCCGCCCCAGCCGAGTTCGTAGTAGGCCCACCACGAACCGAGGGTGATACCGATACCGAGGAACGCCCAGGCCACAATGGTCCATGGCCGCGACCAGCGCGCCCAGGCCGCATCGAGGCGCCCGCCGAGCAAGGCGGCGATGGCAAACGCAAAGGCCACGGAGAAACCGACGTAGCCCATGTAGAGCATCGGCGGGTGCACGATCAGGCCGATGTCTTGCAACAACGGGTTGAGGTCATGCCCATCCATCGGGATCTGCGGCAGGATGCGCGTGAACGGGTTGGAGGTCATGATCAAAAACAGCAGGAAGCCGATGCTGATCATGCCCATCACCGCCAACACGCGGGCCAGCATGACCTGCGGCAGTTGGCGCGAGAACACCGATACGGCAAAGGTCCAGCCGCCAAGGATCAAGGCCCACAGCAGCAACGAACCTTCGTGGGCGCCCCACACGGCGCTGAACTTGTAGTACCACGGCAGCGCGCTGTTGGAGTTATTGGCGACATAGGCGACGGAAAAGTCGTCGGTCATAAAGGCGTAGGTCAGGCAGCCAAACGCGAACACCAAAAAGGCAAACTGGCCCCAGGCGGCCGGCTGCGCCAGGCTCATCCACAGGCGGTCGCCGCGCCAGGCGCCGAGCAACGGCACCACGGCCTGGACGATGGCGAAGCACAGGGCGAGGATCATCGCCAACTGGCCCAGCTCCGGAATAAACAGTGCGGACGTCATGGCTTAGCCCTCCTTGGCAGGTGCTGGGGCCGATTGGCCGCTGTCTTTCAACGCCTTGGTCACTTCCGGCGGCATGTACTTCTCATCGTGCTTGGCGAGTACTTCATCGGCCACCACCACGCCGTCGGCGTTGAGCTTGCCCAGGGCGACGATGCCCTGGCCTTCACGGAACAGGTCCGGGAGGATGCCGCGATAGGTGATGGTCACGGCTTTGTTGAAGTCGGTGACCACAAAGGTCACGTCAAGGGAATCACCGGAACGCTTCAAGGAGCCCTTCTCGACCATGCCGCCGGCGCGGATGCGCGTGTCGACAGGCGCTTCGCCATTGGCGATCTGGGTCGGGGTGTAGAACAGGTTGATGTTCTGCTGCAAGGCGCTCAGGGCCAGGGTCACGGCAATGCCGACGCCGGCCATGATGGCGAGGATGATCAACAGACGCTTTCTACGCAGCGGATTCACTTATCGGTCTCCCGGCGCAAACGACGCGCCTCTTGTTGCAGGTAACGCTTGCGGGCCAGGATCGGCGCGGCAACGTTGAGGGCCAGCACTGCCAGGCAGATGCCATAGGCCGTCCAGACATACAGGCCGTGATGGCCCATGGCGAGAAATTCACTGAACGAGTTGAAGTTCATCCGCGCGCTTCCAGGCTGTTTTGCACTTCGGTCTTGACCCAACTGGTGCGGGCTTCACGTTTGAGCACTTCGAGGCGCATGCGCATCAGCAGCACGGCGCCGAAGAAGCAGTAGAACCCCAGCACCATCAGCAGCAGCGGCGCCCACATTTCCACGGGCATCGCCGGTTTTTCGGTGAGGGTGAAGGTGGCGCCCTGGTGCAGAGTGTTCCACCACTCCACCGAGTATTTGATGATCGGGATGTTGATTACGCCGACAATCGCCAGCACCGCACAGGCCTTGGCCGCGCTGTCGCGGTTGCTGATGGCATTGCCCAGGGCGATGAGGCCGAAGTACAGGAACAGCAGGATCAGCATGGAGGTCAGTCGCGCATCCCACACCCACCACGAACCCCAGGTGGGTTTGCCCCAGATCGCGCCGGTGACCAGCGCCACGGCGGTCATCCAGGCGCCGATGGGCGCGGCGCATTGCAGGGCCACGTCGGCCAGTTTCATCTTCCACACCAGCCCGACGATGCCGCACACCGCCAGCATCACATAGCAGGACTGGGCCAGCATGGCGGCGGGCACGTGGATATAGATGATGCGAAAGCTGTTGCCTTGCTGGTAGTCCGGCGGCGCGAAGGCCAGGCCCCAGACCAGGCCGATGCCGATCAGCAAAATGGCGGCGATGCTCAACCACGGCAGCAATTTGCCGCTGATGCCGTAAAACCATTTGGGCGAGCCGAGCTTGTGAAACCAGGTCCAGTTCATTGCTGTTTCCATCACGGTGGCTGTGCGTCATTGCGCAAAGCTCAGGGTCTTTACTGGCCAAGGCATAACACTTGGCCAGACCTCATTATTCGCCGACGCTGATCTTCAGGCCAGCCGCTATAGCAAAGGGTGTCAGGGTTACCGCCAGGGCGGTCAGGCTGCCAAGCCACAGGAGGTAACCGGTCGCCGGCATGCCCATGAGCGCGGCCTGCAAGGCGCCGCTGCCCAGGATCAACACCGGGATGTACAAAGGCAGAATCAGCAGGGCCAGCAACAGGCCACCCCGCTTCAAACCGACGGTCAACGCTGCGCCCACCGCCCCCAACAGGCTGAGCACCGGCGTACCGAGTAACAAGGACAGGAGCAACACCGGCAGGCACTCAACGGGCAAGCCGAGCATCATCGCCAGCAGCGGCGAGAGCAATACTAGCGCCAAGCCGGAAAAAACCCAGTGTGCCAGCACCTTGGCCAGTACCAGAAGTGGCAAGGGGTGCGACGAAAGGACCCACTGTTCGAGGGAACCGTCTTCAAAATCACTGCGAAACAGCCCGTCCAGCGAGAGCAGCACCGATAAAAGCGCGGCCACCCACACCAGTCCCGGGGACAAGGTTTGCAACAGTTTAGTCTCGGGGCCGACTGCCAGCGGGAACAGCGCGATGACGATGGCGAAAAATACCAAGGGATTGGCCAATTCAGCCGGGCGACGGCACAACAGGCGGGCTTCACGGGCGACTAACAGCGCGAACACACTCATGCCGACCACCGCCCTAAATCCAGGTCGCGGTAACCGGCGGGCCTGCGCGCCAGCGTGTGGTGGGTGGTGAGCAGCACCAGGCCACCCTGTTCACAGTGCTGTGCCAGGTGTTCTTCGAGTTGGGCGACGCCCTGCTTGTCGAGGGCGGTGAAGGGTTCGTCGAGAATCCACAGCGGCGGGCCAGGCAGATACAAACGTGCCAGCGCCACGCGGCGCTGCTGGCCGGCGGACAAGGTGTGGCAAGGGACATCTTCGAAGCCTTTAAGGCCAACAGCGGCCAAGGCTTGCCAGATGGCATCGCGGGGCGCCGGATGATGCAGGGCGCTGAGCCAGCTGAGGTTTTCTTCCGGCGTGAGCACGTCCTTGATGCCGGCGGCGTGGCCGATCCAGATCAGGTTGCGCGCAAGCTCGGTGCGTTGTTCGTTGAGGGGCTTGCCGTTGAGTCGAACCTCACCGGCCGTCGGCTGCATCAACCCGGCCAGCAGGCGCAGCAAACTGGTCTTGCCGCTGCCATTGGGGCCGCTGATCTGCACCATGTCGCCGCCCGCCAGCCGCAGTTCGAGGTGCTCGAACAGCAGGCGCAGGTCGCGTTCACAGGCAAGCGCTACGGCTTCTAGAAGAGGGCTGGTCAAAAGATCGCGGGCCTTTACGGTTCAAGTCGGCGGTGCAGCGGCCGTTATAGAGAAGTGCACAATAACGGCTTTGGCGACCGATTTTAGAGAGCTGGATCAAATAGTTGTGAGGTTTTTACCGCTCTCTTTGCAGACGGGCGGCATTATACATGTGATGCCCTACTCTAAAGAGGGCAATTTCCCCAGAGACGACGCGCACGATGACCGGTGAGATCAACCTTCCTACGCTGCCGCCAGCACCGACGCCCGGGCCTGCCCCGCTGCCGCCGACCGGCGAGTTGTTGAAACTGCTGGAGCCGCAGACCGGCCTGATCGACCCTGGCAAAACCGCGAACGCCGAGGTGATAGCGCTTAAACAAGGCGGCGATGCATTTCAGCTGTTGCTCAAGTTGACCCTCGAAAGCGGCCGCCAGACATTGGTACAGGCCAGCAGCGCCCAGCCGTTGCCGCTGGGCAGCAACGTGGCGGTGAGCCAGACGCCGACCGGCAACCTGACCATCACCTTGCAGCAAGCCCTGAGCGCCAATGTGGCCGCCCTGACCCGCATCGACACCACGCAACTGCCGGTGGGCACGCTGTTGCAGGCCAAGGTGCTGACCACCCAGATGCTGCCGCAAGGCACCGCGCAACCGGCGATCTATCGCTCATTGGTCAGCGTACTCAATAACGCCCTGGCCGGCACCACGTTGAGTCTGGAAAGCCCGCAGCCGCTGCGGGTCGGCAGCTTGCTCAGCGCCGTGGTGCAAAATGCGCAAACCCTGAATTTCGTGCCGTTGAGCGGGCTGAAGGATCAACTGGCCGTGGCGCAACAGCTGTCGACCCAGCAAAGTCGACAAGGCTCGCTGGATGTGCTGTTCAACGCGCTGCAAAGCCTGCCTACCGATGACACCACCTCCAGCGACCTGCGCGCCGCCGCCGCGCGCTTGCTCAACGCCCTGCCCGACCTGGCTCAAGTCAGCAACCCCAAGGTGCTGGCGCAGTTGGTACAAAGTAGCGGCGTGTTTCTTGAAGCCAAACTGCTGGCCGGGCAAGACCCGCAAGTGCCACCGCTGGACATGAAAGGCAGCCTGCTGCGGCTGGTCGCCGAACTGCTGCCCGCCCTGCCCGCCGCCACTAATCTGAACGCCATCCTCGCCGCCAATACCCTGGCCCAGGTACTGCCCAACTTCGTGCGCAACCCGCTCAGCACCCTCGGCCAGATCGGCGCACGACAAGCCCCGGCGGGCTTTCCGCTGCCGGACCGGCTGATGGCCAAACTTGCAGGCGAAGGCGACCTGGAAAACCTGCTGCGCCTGGCCGCCGGGGCCATTTCCCGGCTGCAAAGCCACCAGTTATCGAGCCTGGAGCAAACCGGCACTACCGCCGATGGCCGCCTGCAAACCACTTGGCAGCTGGAAATCCCCATGCGCACCTTGCAGGACATTGTGCCGTTGCAGGTCAAGTTCCAGCGTGAAGAACCGCCGCCGGACAAGGACCAACCGGAGCGCAAGGAAAAGAAAGACCCCAAGCAAATGCTCTGGCGCGTCGAGCTGGCCTTCGACATGGAGCCGCTGGGGCCGTTGCAGGTGCAGGCGCAACTGACCCAGGGCAAATTGTCCAGCCAGCTGTGGGCCTCGCGCCCGTTTACCGCCAGCCTGATCGAAAGCCATTTGGGCAGCTTGCGCGAGCGCCTGGTGACCTCGGGCATCAATGTCGGCGACCTGGACTGCCACCTCGGTACGCCGCCACGTGGGCCACGAACCGGATTGGAGCAACGCTGGGTGGATGAAACCGCATGAAAAACTCCCTTCCGCCACGCCAGGCGATTGCCCTCAAGTACGACGGCCAGCAAGCGCCAACCCTGACGGCCAAGGGCGACGATGCCCTGGCCGAAGCCATTTTGAAGTTGGCGCGGGAAAATGAAGTGCCGATCTATGAGAATGCCGAGCTAGTGAAACTGCTGGCGCGCATGGAATTGGGCGACAGCATCCCGGAGGAGCTGTACCGCACGGTGGCCGAGATTATTGCGTTTGCGTGGACGCTCAAGGGCAAATTCCCGGTGGGCTATGACCCGAATGCCGAGCCGATGGAGCGGGATGTGACTGCGCGTGGGGATGATTACTAGCTACACGCAAATCCAAATGTGGGAGCTGGCTTGCCTGCGATGGCATCAACCGGGTGTACCTGACACTCCGAGGTGTCTGCATCGCAGGCAAGCCAGCTCCCACAGTCGGTCTCTATTGTCAGTTCAGGACTTCACTCAAGGGAATGAAATTGACGCGGTCGCCAATATCGAGTGTCGTCCCCTCCAACACCTCCACAAACCCTTCGGCCCACGCCGCGCTGCGTAGCACGCCGGAGCTCTGGTTGCGGTAGATAATCGCCCGGCCCTGCTCGATACGCCCGCGCAGGTACTCGCGGCGGTTGCCCGGCTGAGGCCACACGAACCCCACCGGCACTTCGAAGCGCAGCGGCGCCACGTCCTGCACGCCTTGGCGGCGCAGCAGATAGGGCCGGGCCAGCAGCGCAAAGGTCACCAAAGTCGACGCCGGGTTGCCGGGCAGGCCAATCACCGGCACACCGCGAAAGTGCCCGAAGGTCAGCGGTTTGCCCGGCTTGATCGCAAGTTTCCACAGGGCCAGTTCGCCCTCTTCGCGCAGGGCGATGCCGAGAAAGTCCGCCTCGCCGACCGAGACACCGCCGGTGGACAGGATCAGGTCGACACTGCCCAGGCTTGCCAGGCGTGTGCGGGTCTTTTCCAGGTCATCCGGAAGAATCCCGGCATCGATCACTTCACAGCCCATGCGCACAAGCCAGCTGCACAACACACGCCGGTTGCTGTTGTAGATCTGCCCCGGCCCCAGCGGCAGGCCGGGTTCGATCAGTTCATCGCCGGTGGACAGCACGGCCACGCGTACCCGGCGCACCACACTTAAACAGTCATGCCCGAGGGAAGCAGCCAGGCCCAGCTCTATCGGGCCAAGCCGGGTGCCTGCGTTTAGCACCAACTCGCCGACCGTGGTTTCCTGGCCTTGGGGGCGGATGTTCTGGCCGGCCCGCAAGCGCTCGGTGAAGCTCACGCGGTCGTCGGCGTGGACCACGGCGTTTTCCTGCATCTGCACACAATCGGCGCCTTCGGGCACCGGCGCGCCGGTAAAGATGCGCGCGCAAGTGCCGGCCGCCAGTGGCTGCGGTGCCTGGCCGGCGAAGATGCGCTGGCTCACGGGCAGCGGCTCGCCGGTCCAATCCGACAGGCGCAGGGCGTAACCGTCCATGGCGCTGTTGGGCCAGGGCGGCAGGTCGAGGGTGGAGACCAAATCTTGCGCCAATACGCGGCCATCACACTCGGCCAAGGGCTGCACGTCGTGCTCGCGAATCGGCGTTGCTTCAGCCATGTCCAGTAGTTGCTGCAGCGCTTGTTCCACCGGCATCAGTGCACCGGACTTGCCAGGCTTATCCACGGGATTCGCAGGGTTCGGCCTGCTTCAGGTGCGGCACAAAGTTGCACGGGCGGTGGCGGTTATCCAGTTGCTCGGCAAGGATGCCATCCCAACCGGTGCGCACCGCGTTGGTCGAACCCGGCAGGCAGCAGACCAGCGTGCCATTGGCCAGGCCGGCCAGGGCGCGTGATTGGACGGTGGAGGTGCCGATATCAGCCACGGAGATCTGGCGGAACAGTTCGCCAAAACCATCGACCTGCTTGTCCAGCAGGCAGCTGACGGCTTCGGGCGTGCTGTCGCGGCCGGTGAAGCCGGTGCCGCCGGTGATCAGCACCACTTGCACCACGTCTTCGGCGATCCAGTGGGCGACCTGGGCGCGGATTTTGTACAGGTCGTCCTTGAGCAGTACGCGCTCGGCCAGGTTGTGGCCGGCGGCGGCCAGGCGATCGACGAAGACCTGGCCGGAGGTGTCGGTGTCCAGGGTGCGGGTGTCGCTGACAGTCAGCACAGCGATATTGAGGGGTACGAAGGGCGCATCAGCCTTGGCTTTCATGGCTTGGTCCGGTTGTCGAATGAACAGCCCGATGTTATATCACAGGCCCCTATTTGCCTGCCGCTGCGGAACCACCATGTCGCTTGATTCTTCGCCCCTGCCTTGTTCGATCCTGCTGCTGGCCGGCGGCCGTGGCCAACGCATGGGCGGCCAGGACAAAGGCCTGCTGCCCTGGCACGGCCAGCCATTGGTTGCACATTTGCAGCGCCTGACCCGACCGCTGACCAATGACCTGATCATCTCGTGCAACCGCAACCATGAGCAGTACGCGCCCTATGCCGACCAGTTGGTGAGCGACGACAGCCCGGACTTCCCCGGCCCGCTGGCGGGCATCCGCGCGGGCCTGGCCGCCGCGCGCCATGCGCATGTGCTGATACTGCCGTGTGACGTACCCAACATCGACGTGGGACTGTTGGCCGATTTGTGTGAGACGGCACACCGCAACCCGCAGGTGCCGGTGATGGTACGCCATGGCGAGTTCTGGGAACCCTTGATCTGCATCATCCCCACCCACCTCAAAACCCAGGTACAACAGGCATGGGACGCCGGTGAGCGCAGCCCGCGCAAGATATTCCTGCAGTTGGGCGGTGTGGGCCTGGAATGCCAAGCTGACGACCCACGCCTGGCCAATCTGAATACACCCGAGCTGTTGCACCCTGGGTCTGGCGTGTCAGAATGAACCTCGCACAAGGAACTTTGTCGACGCCATGCGCGTCACAAGGTCAGCTATTTAAAAGAATTCTCTTGGAGACAAACTCATGACTCAACGGACCATCGCCGCTCTCATGCTTGCACTGGGCCTCGCCACTCTCGCCGGTTGCGCTTCGCCTACAGTGATCACCCTGAATGACGGTCGCGAAATCCAGGCCGTCGACACCCCTAAATACGACAAGGCTTCGGGCTTCTACGAGTTCGAACAACTTGACGGCAAGCAGACCCGTATCAACAAGGATCAGGTTCGCACCGTTAAAGACCTGTAAGTCTTAAGCGTTTGCCCACAAGGCCCGCCATGTGCGGGCCTTGTCGTTTCTGGCGGTTACCAGTCGAGGGTGATGCGGCTGCGAAAATGGCGTTGTTCACCGGTCACCGGGTCAATAAAGCGCACGCCCTGGGCCAGCAGTTTGAGTGGGTTGGCGTAGTCGTCCTCGGCATCCTTGAGCACATCGGGGTAGAACGGGTCGTTGCAGATACTCGCCCCCAGCGCCGTCATGTGCACCCGCAGCTGGTGCTTCTTGCCGGTCACGGGGAACAGGCCGTAGCGCCACAGATCGCCATTTTTCTCGCGCACTTGCACCGCCGTTTCGGTGTTGCTGGCGCCCGGCCCTTCCTGCATGCGAAAGAACGGCTGGCCATCGACCAGGCGACTTTTATGCACCAGCGGGAAGGTCAGGTCGGGTAAGGCCGGGGCAATGGCTTCGTAGAATTTATCGATGCGCCGTGTGGGAAACAGCTGTTGATACGCCGACCGGGTTTGCGGGTTGGCCGAGAACAGCACCAGCCCCGCCGTGTGCCGATCAATGCGATGCAGGGGCACCAGCGCGGGGTTATCCAGGCGACGAATCAGGCGGCGCAACAGGGTTTGTTCGACGTATTCGCCGGCCGGGGTCACCGGCAGAAAGTGTGGTTTGTCGGCCACTACCAAGTGCTCATCGGCATACAGGATGCTTTCCTGAACCGGGATCACCTTCTCATTCGGCACTTCGCGGAAATAATAAATGCACAGGCCTTCCTTGTAGGCGAGGTCCAGGCTGATTGGCAGGCCATTGATGTCCAAGACGCGGCCACGGGCGACGCGGTCCAGCCAGTGTTCACGGCTGATCGCCGGAAAGTGCTCGCACAGGCAATCGAGCACTGTCGCCCACGGGCCGGGTGGCAGATACAAGGTGCTGGCTTGATGCTGGGACGCAGAGAAAGCGGATGTGGACATGCAATGCTCGAAACCTGGATAAACCGGCAGGCATTATCCCGCATGGAACGCGATTGGGCCTAGGGCGGATCTCAGGCCTTGGCCAATTGCGCTCGCAACACCGGCGAGGCGCTGGCCGCCTCGGTAAATTCCTTGAGCCAGCGCAACACGTCCACCGCTTCCCAGCGGCCGGGATCGTAGAGCGCGTACAACAAGCCCTGGTAACCCACCACGTCCAGCTGCTTGTGGTAACCAGCGCGCTGGAACAACGCCTCGATCTCGGCGAAGCAGGTATTGAAATGCACTTTGTTAAACGGCGTCTTGCCTTCCGTGACCAGGCCGTCGAGGCGCAGCTCATTCACCGCGTCGCGCACGACGTCGGCGGACATGCGATTGACGCTGCTTTTCAGTTGTTCAACATTCACCACGGGCGTTCCCTCTATTCAATCGCTGTACAAACATACAGTAACTTAATATTCGGAAACTCGCCATCGCGAAAACGCGCCTGTGCAATCAAGACCACCCGTGCGCGACCAGTGGGCCTGCTCAGAGGTTCTGCAACTGAGCACTTATGCGCTGACAATGGCTGCGCAGCACATCCACAAAGTGAATGACGCTGGACGATTCAGGGCGGTGCAACGGCCGCACGACACTCACACAGTAAGAAATCGAATGGGAAAAACGCCGGATCTGCAAACCTCTGCCTACATAGTCCAGAGCGGTGAGCGGATTGACGATTGCAACGCCCACACCCAGGTTTACGGTCGCACACACAGCGCTGGCGTTATGCGTTTCGACCACCAGCCGTCTCTCAATGCCCGCCTGCTGAAAGATCGCGTCGGTTTTGATCCTGTAGGGGTCATCCGCCGCAAGGTAAACAAAGTTTTGCCCATTGAAGTCCTCTGGCGTGAGGACTGCTTTTGCATTGAGCACATGATGAGAAGGCAATACACACACCACATCAAGGTTTAACAAGGTTTCGCTGTGGGTTCCAGGTGGTGTCTCAAGGGTTTCAGTCAGCCCCAAATGATAACGCTGAGCCGTCAGTGACTCTTCCAGGGCGGGAGATTCCTGCGGCGTGACATTGATGCTGACACCCGGGAATTTAATACAAAAATCCTGGCAGACCTGTGGCAGCAAGGCATTCGAAAACGCCGGCTGGCAGGTCAGCGAAATTTGCCCATGGCGAAAGTGCCGGATGGCCTCAGCGGCGTTCTTGACGCGAGCCAGGCCCACATAGCTGCGCTGAACTTCATCGAAGAGCATCAGGCCATGCTCGGTGGGAATCAGTTTCGCGCCCGCGCGTTTGAACAAGGTCAACTGAGTCAAAGTTTCAAAACGACTCAGCTCGCGGCTGATAGTGGGCTGCGAGGTATGCAGCAATGCCGCGGCAGCGGTTGCACTGCCGGTGGTCATGACCGCCCAGAACACTTCCACATGGCGAAAACTGAAATTCATGAGCAAACCCACGCGTTGAATTGAATGGGTCGAACCATATCAGAAATGAATAGATGGCCATCATTTTGATATTTTTTCTTTATTTTTTCGCCATGCACACTTGCATCGTCTGCGCCGAGAAAGTTGTCAGTGCGTTTAGTCGGAGTCATCCAATCGAGGTAGGAAGATGGACCATTTTAATTTTATCAACGGCCATTTACATGTAGAGCAAGTGGATGTAAATGCCATTGTCGAACAGCACGGCAGCCCTGTTTATCTCTATTCAGCACAGACGCTGAAAAATCACTATGCCGTACTACAAAACGCATTTTCTGCACTGGCGCCTTTGATTTGTTTCTCGGTTAAAAGCTGCAGCAATCTCAGCGTCCTCAAGCTCTTGGTCGACCAAGGATCCGGCCTCGATGTGGTCAGTGGCGGTGAACTGTACCGGGCACTGATGGCAGGCGTGACCGCAGACAAGATAGTGTTCGCGGGTGTCGGCAAGTCCCACGAAGAAATCAGCTATGCCGTTGACGTGGGCGTATTCCTTTTCAATGTGGAGTCCGAGGCAGAGTTGCTGCGCCTGGATGCGGTAGCGTCGGCGGCCGGCAAGCGTGTAAAGGTGGCCATTCGGGTCAATCCGGATGTGGTGGATGCCGGTACCCATGAGAAAACGGCCACTGGCGGCCGCCAGACGAAATTTGGCATACCGATTGAACGCGCCTATGAACTGTTTGCCCCAAAGCGTTACGCGAGCGTCGATGTCGTTGGCATCCATATACATCTCGGGTCCCCGATCCCATCGGCCCACACCTACTTGTCTGCCATCGACAAGATTGAAGAAATGGTCAACCGGCTTCAGGCCGCTGACTGCCCGATTGAGTTCATCAATATCGGCGGTGGGTTTCCAGCGCAATACGGAAACGAAAGCAATCCCGTCTGTTCATTGACTGAAACGGGAGCGCATATTTGTGAGCGTCTGCAAGAACTGAAACGTCGTGGTCTGCGCTTCATCATTGAGCCGGGCCGTTCGATCAGCGCGAACGCGGGCGTTTTACTCACCACGGTCGAGTACATCAAACAAGGCTGGGATCGCAAGATTGCAATTGTTGATGCGGGTATGAACGTCCTGCTGCGCCCCACTTTATACGGCGCGAATCACGTCATCTGGCCAACCCGATTTGGCGACTTTTCCGGCCATTGGACGGCGTTGAGCGAAAGCGTCCGTGAGGCGGGAGCCGCGCCTCTGGAAGAGGTCGACATTGTTGGCCCCATTTGTGAAACCGGCGATCACTTCGCATTAGGCCGGCCCTTGCCCGTACTGGAAGACGCAAGCTTGTTGGCGATTTTCTCATGTGGCGCTTATGGGATGAGCATGGCCAGCCAATACAACTCCCGAGGGCGCCCACCAGAAGTGCTGGTGGAGGGAGCACACGCCAAATTGATACGGCGGCGCGAAACCCACGATGACTTGATCGCGCATGAGCGCTGCGGTCTGGAGAACACTTAAAGCGCTTGAACAACCAAAGCCTGGTGGTCGGCAAGCCACCGGGTTCGCGCTATTTAAGGAAGTTGACCACCTGTTCGCTCTCAAACGGCCAATCCAGCTCCGCCCCTGTATCGGCGCGCCGAAGCACCGGGATGCGCAGCCCGTAAACTTCAGTGAGGTCGTCGGGGTCAGTAATATCCACTAACTCCACCAGCAACCCGCCCTCGACGAGCGGCATGATTTCGGCTTCAGCAAGCTCACAGAGATGGCAACCCAGGGTGCCGAACAACTGGCATTCAGGAAGCATGGCGAATGGACCCGATCAAAAACAGGCAACCATTCTAAGCCCACCCACCTGACTGTGGCGAGCGGGCCAGCCTGTTGCCAGACAGTCGATCAATCCTGGCTGACCGCACCAATTTTGTGAATCGACAGATCCGCGCCGTAATACTCCTGCTCCTGACTCAGGCGCAGCCCGTGTACGCGCTTGATCACGCCGTATACCAGCAAGCCGCCGCCCAGTGCCACGGCCACGCCCAGCGCGGTGCCGATCAACTGGCTGATCAGGCTGACGCCGCCCAGGCCACCGAATGCGGTCTGGCCAAAGATCCCGCAGGCAATGCCGCCCCACACACCACACAGGCCATGCAGCGGCCATACGCCCAGCACGTCGTCGATCTTCCAGCGATCCTGGGCGGCGATAAAGCACCACACGAACAGCCCACCCGCGACCACACCGGTGACCAGCGCGCCCACCGGGTGCATCAGGTCGGAGCCGGCGCAAATCGCCACCAGCCCTGCCAGCGGGCCGTTGTGCAGGAAGCCAGGGTCATTGCGGCCGATCACCAAGGCCGCGACCGTACCGCCGACCATCGCCATCAGTGAGTTGACGGCGACAAGGCCGCTGACACCGTTGAGGGTTTGCGCGCTCATCACGTTAAAGCCGAACCAGCCGACGATCAGAATCCACGAACCCAGCGCCAGGAACGGAATGCTCGAAGGCGCAAACGCGACCAGCCGCCCTTCCCTGTAGCGCCCGTTGCGCGGGCCCAACAGCAGCACCGCCGCCAGCGCCAGCCAGCCGCCCATGGCGTGCACCACCACGGAGCCGGCAAAGTCATGGAAGCTGGCGCCAAAGCGCGCGAGCAACCAGGCTTGCAGGCCAAAATTGCCGTTCCACACCATGCCTTCGAAAAACGGGTAGATAAACGCCACGATCAGCGCGGTGGCACACAGCTGCGGGGCGAACTTGGCGCGTTCGGCAATGCCGCCGGAAATGATCGCCGGGATCGCTGCCGCGAAGGTCAACAGAAAGAAGAACTTCACCAGGCCATAGCCGTGATCGGCGCTGATCACCGCCGCCGGCTGCATAAAGCTCACGCCATAGGAGATCCAATAGCCTATAAAGAAATAAGCCAGGGTCGAGATGGCGAAGTCACTGAGGATTTTCGACAGGGCGTTGACCTGGTTTTTCTGGCGCACGGTGCCGACTTCCAGGAACGCGAAGCCGGCGTGCATGGCCAGGACCATGACCGCACCAATCAGGATAAACAGGGTATTGGAGCTGTGGACGAGGGTGTCCACTGCGCTTTGCAAATTTTCCATGGAGGTTGGCAGGCCTGCATTCAAGGCAAAAAGCACCAAAGCGGTTCAAGCCAGGGTTGCGCGCACTAAATTGGCACCACCGGCACCGCCCCTCTTGAGAGGGCGTGAACCGCTTTAGCGCAGCGATCAACACAATGGGCCGTTGCCGACAGGGTTTTTCCGCGAGTTTGTGTGATTTAGGGTAAGGTTTTTCCAGGCATCGGCCTCGATCCGCCCCGACTCGGCGCAAGCCCCAGGGCCTGCGCACCAAGGCAAAGCAAAAGCTGTACCAGACAATTGAACTGAACCTTCACCGAAACCGGTGACTCGAAACCACACGTACCAAACAGATCAGCCAATCACGGAGATACCCATGGCCAGAAGAACTGCAAAGACTGCTCAAGAAATACTGATGGCGGATTTCCAAACCCTGGTCAGTGACACCGAAAAGTTGCTCGACGACACCGCCGTGCTGGCCGGTGACCAGGCCGATGAGCTGCGCAGCAAGATTCACGAGAGCCTGCTCAAAGCCCGTGAAACCCTGCAACTGACCGAAGATTCCCTGCGTGAACGCGGCCAGGCGGCGGTCACGGCCACCGAAGATTACGTTCAGGCCAACCCTTGGCAGTCTGTAGGCATTGCCGCCGGCGTGGGCTTTTTGATCGGTCTGCTGGCTACAAGGCGCTAACTATCATGTCTATCGGCGAAACCGGCTCGTCCACGGGCACCAGTTCCACTTCACGACGCCTGGGCGCAGCCGTTCTGGGCTTGCTGCACAGCCACGTCGAATTATTTGGCATCGAGTTGCAGGAACAGAAGGCCCGCACCGTGAGCCTGCTGCTGTTTGCAGGCTTGGCGCTGGTGTTTGCGCTGTTATTGCTGGTGGGGTTGTCGACGTTGGTGATGATTCTGGTGTGGGACACCGGCTATCGTCTCACCGGGATTATCTGCCTTTGCGTGTTCTACAGCCTGGCCGCGGCCTTCTGCGGGGTGCGCTTGAAAGCGGCGGTGTTCGATGAGTCCACGCCCTTCCACGCCACCCTTGAAGAGTTGGCCAATGATCGGGAGCGCCTGCTGCCATGAGCATGACTGAAATCCCGCAAAACACCTCGCGCCGGGAAATGCGCAAGGCGTTGATTCGCCTGCGCATGGAAATGCATCGCCAGGAGATCCGTCACGAGTCCCAGCAACTGATGGCGCCGTTGAACAAAATGCGCGACATGCGCCACAACTGGCAAGACAGCCTGGGCATCAAGCACGCGCCGCTGTGGGGCGTGGCGGCGGTGACCCTGATGGGCTTTTTCACCGGCAAGGGCGCCAAGGGCGGCGGCATCAGCAGCCTGACGCGCCTGGTGCGGCTGGGTGCCGGTTTGATCCCGCTGATCAAATTGGCCATGCAGCGTAAAGGCTGAAGCTGGCTGGCTGCATTCTTGCAAACAGAATCGGCCCGGCCCTCGTCACTGAGGGCCGGGCCTTTTTTTCGCCAGCTCTCTTAAGGAGGCCCCGTGATCGACGGGCAACCGCTCGCCTGTTTCCAGCCATTCATCGACACCGCCACCGGGCGCATTGCCGGCGTCGAGGCCCTGGGCCGCTTGCGTCAGGCCGATGGTCACTTGCAGTCGGTAGGCCCGCTGTTTGCCGACCCACGCACACCGGGTGTGGCCCTGCGCCGTCTGGACCGGCAGATCCGCGAAAACGCCTTGAGCCGCCTGCATGAAGCCCCCGCCGACTGGTTTCTGAGCCTGAACATCTCACCGCGCTGGATCAACCGCCTGCGCCCTGGCCAAGCCTTGCCCAGCCTGAAACAAGTGCAGGCCCACAATGTCGATCCGCGGCGCATTGTGTTTGAAATCACCGAACTGGGCGGCGACATCCAGCGCCTGGCCGAGGTGGTCGCACGCTACCGCGATGCTGGCGCACGCATCGCCATCGATGACTTCGGTGCCGGCTATTCGCAACTCGACCGCGTACTGGCGCTGCAGCCGGATATTCTCAAGCTCGACATGCGACTGTTCCAGGAAGCCGCCAAAGGCGGGCCGAGCAGTGACGTGGTGCGGGCACTGGCGCAAATGGCCGAAAAAACCGGCTGCTGGATCATCGCCGAGGGCGTGGAAACCGAGGCGCAACTGAATTTTGCCCTGGAGTGCGGCGCGCGTTATGTGCAGGGTTATCTGTTTGCCCAGGCCCAACTGGACTGGTTTGCGGCCGATGCGTTCGTCGCGCGCTTTGCCCAACTGCGCGGGGTTTACGTGCAACACAAACTCGCCGAGCGTGGCCGTGTGATGCAGTTGCGCGTGCAATTGGCCGAGCTGATGAGCATCCTCCAACGCTGGGCACAGGCCCGCGCGCCGCTCGATCAACTGCCCCAATTGCCGGACTTTCCATGGCTGCTGCGCTTTTACCAGTGCGACCGCCATGGCACCCAGCTGACGCCCAACTTCGAGTGGCGCCAGGATGCCTGGCAGGCCGACAGCCGCTACCTGGGCCACAACTGGTCATGGCGGCCATACTTCTATCACCTGCTCGCCGAAGGCTGGGAGGAGCGGCGCCTGACGCTGTCGTCGACCTACCGCGATGCCACTACCAACCAATACTGCCTCACCGCCGGGCAGTTCTTCGATAACGGTCAGCGCTTGCTGTTAATCGATATCGATGCGGCCGGCCTGTAGATTTTTGCTTGCCGATGCCGCGCTGAACCGGGAAGCTGGGAGGGTCATTCACCGCACGGAGAGTAACCGCCTTGGATTGGCCCACCCTGCTTACCCGCGAACGTCTTGGAAAACCCCTGCACAGCCCGGAAGAACTCGGCCGTAGTCCGTTCCACAAAGACCACGATCGGATTATTTTCTCCGGCGCGTTCCGCCGCCTGGGCCGCAAGACTCAAGTGCACCCGGTGTCCAGTAATGACCATATCCATACACGTCTGACCCACTCCCTGGAAGTCAGCTGCGTCGGCCGCTCCCTTGGCATGCGTGTCGGCGAAACCTTGCGCAGCGCCCTGCCCGACTGGTGCGAGCCAAGCGACCTGGGCATGGTGGTGCAATCGGCTTGCCTGGCCCATGACATCGGCAACCCGCCGTTCGGGCACTCGGGTGAAGATGCCATTCGCCACTGGTTCCAACAGGCGGCCGGACGCGGCTGGCTGGATGACATGAGCAGTGCCGAACGCAACGATTTCCTCAATTTCGAAGGCAATGCCCAAGGCTTCAGGGTGCTTACCCAGCTGGAGTACCACCAGTTCGACGGCGGCACACGGCTGACCTACGCCACCCTCGGCACTTACCTGAAGTACCCCTGGACCGCCCGCCACGCGGATTCGTTGGGCTACAAGAAGCATAAGTTCGGTTGTTATCAGAGCGAGTTGCCGATCCTTGAACAGATCGCCCACAAGCTCGGCCTGCCCCAGCTGGAAGAGCAACGCTGGGCCCGTCACCCGCTGGTCTACCTGATGGAGGCGGCCGATGATATCTGCTACGCCTTGATCGACCTCGAAGACGGCCTGGAAATGGAGCTGCTCGAATATGCCGAAGTCGAGTCGCTGCTGCTCGACCTGGTGGGTGATGATTTGCCCCAGACCTACCGGCAACTGGGCCCGCAGGATTCACGCCGGCGCAAGCTGGCGATCCTGCGCGGCAAGGCCATCGAGCACCTGACCAACGCAGCGGCACGCGCCTTCGTCGAGCAGCAGGACGCATTGCTCGCCGGCACACTGCCGGGCGACCTGGTGGAACACATGCACGGCCCGGCCAAGCGCTGTGTACTGGACGCCAAGGACATGGCGCGCAAGAAAATCTTCCAGGACAAACGCAAGACCCTGCACGAGATCGGCGCCTACACCACCCTGGAAATCCTGCTGAACGCGTTTTGCGGTGCCGCCCTGGAGCAGCATGGCGGGCGCACGCCGTCGTTCAAGAACCGACGCATCCTTGACTTGCTGGGCAACAGCGCGCCGAACCCAGCCTGGTCGCTGCACGCTTCGTTTCTGCGCATGATCGACTTTATCGCCGGCATGACCGACAGCTACGCCACCGAAATGGCACGGGAGATGACCGGGCGATCCAGCCCACAGTAAAACCTTAGGTTATGCCGCCTGCGTCCCGTACAGACTTTACCTACGACGGGAACAGAGCGGCCTGATCGAATTCGCACATCCGCTCGAGGAATAATCGAGCACGCTTCTTGCGAACCCGACACGCAATTCCTACGTCACGCCCCTCTGACTGAGCCATGTGCCTTCTATGCCCATACCCCGTCTTCGAATCCTATTGGTGGAGGATCATCCCTTTCAACTCCTGGCCACGCAGTGCCTGCTCAAAAGCTTCGGTTTCGAACAACTGACCCTTGCGGAAAATGCCGAGCAGGCGATCCGCTCGATGTCTTGCGCCACCCGCCCCTTTGACTTGATGCTGTGCGATCAATGCCTGCCTGACCTGCCTGGGCTGGAACTGGTAGACATTGCCAGCCGCCAACACTTCATCACCGGCGCAATCCTGTTGAGCGGGCTGCCCGCAACAGAGTTGTCCAACCTGACACTCCAGGCCCGGCGGCGCGGGCTGCCCCTGCTTGGTTATTTATTGAAGCCCCTGAATAAAGATGCACTGACAGAGTTGATTGCGCCACTGCTCTCGTTATAACTGTAGGACTATAAACACCGTTCACCGGTAAACAATCGCCGCAAAACCATCGCCGAATCCCAGGCACGGCTCCAAGGCTTACTGATCCAACTATTACTTACATCCGACGACGCAAAGCCTTATCGAACCGTAGGTCGTTACCTTTTATTATGTAGGAATTCTCCTGTTTTATATCTACTCCCCCCAACGCTCGTCCTCCTCCCTCTTCTTCTGAGCTAATGTGCCCGCTTTATTTGCACTTGCATGGAATATGATTATGAACACGGTTTTTATCATTGATGATCACCCGGTTATCAGGCTGGCGATTCGCATGTTGCTGGAACACGAAGGTTATAAAATCGTTGGCGAAACGGACAACGGTTGTGACGCGATACAAATGGTTCGCGAATGCCTGCCCGACCTGATCATCCTGGACATCAGTATTCCAAAACTCGACGGCCTCGAAGTGCTCTGCCGATTCAACGCGATGAACACCTCGATGAAAACCCTGATCCTGACGGCCCAGAGCCCGACGTTGTTTGCCACCCGCTGCATGCGCTCGGGCGCAGACGGCTATGTGTGCAAGGAAGGCGACCTGAGCGAACTGCTGAGTGCCATTCGTGCGGTACTGTCTGGCTACAACTACTTCCCCAGCCAGGCACTCAATTCCAATGGCGCCGACAGCAAGGACGCACTGGAACTTGAGTTATTCAAGGCCGTGAACGACCGGGAACTGATGGTGCTGCAACTTTTTGCACAAGGTCGTACAAACAAAGAAATCGCCAAAGGTATGTTTCTAAGTAACAAGACAGTAAGTACCTACAAAAAAAGGCTGATGCAAAAACTTAAAGCCAAGTCCTTGGTAGAACTTATCGAGATGGCAAAACGAAACGCGCTAGTGTGAGAAAGCGGATGCCAAGGCGTATAAAGGACTATCTGATTATATTATTGGCCGGCCTGTGCTTGAGCACTACCGTGCCCGCGGCCCCTCAAATCGGACCGGAACACTTCACCTTATTGAGCCGCGCGGGTACCGTTCAACTCGATATTCAGCTGGATAAGACCCAGCGCCAGTGGCTAATGTACAAACGCGAGCTGGTACTGGGCACCTCGGCACCCGACTATCCGCCCTTCGACCTCACCTCCAGCGGTCGCGACTATGAAGGCCTGACCGCCGATTACGCAGGGCTGCTGGCCAAAGCCATGGCCCTGCCCGTCAAGGTATTGCGTTATCCGACACGAGAAGCCGCGATCCATGCGCTGGAAACCGGGGAAATCGACCTGCTGGGCTCATCCAATGGCTTTGAGGCCGCCAACCCGAAACTCATCCTGTCGCAGCCGTATGCGGTGGACCAGCCCGTACTGGTGACCCGCGAAGGTGAAACGCGCAGTTTAAGCGATGGTCTGGCCGGCCTGCGCTTGAGCCTTGTTTATCACTACCTGCCGCTGAACGAAGTGGAAAAGTTATACCCGCAGGCGGATATCCGCGCCTTTCCTTCCTATCAAAACGCGCTCAATGCCGTGGCGTTCGATCAGGCGGATGTGTTTCTGGGGGACACTATTTCCACCCATTACATGATCAACAAGGGCTACCTCAAAAATATCCACATGGCCAACTTCGGCAAGCATGAAGCCTATGGGTTCAGCTTCGCCTTGCGTCACGATCAGGAGGTTCTACAGAGCATCGTCGACGCGGTGCTGACGGCCGTCCCCGTTAATGAACGAGACAGCATTGCCAAGCGCTGGAGCGCCGGCAGCGACATCTTGCTGACCGACAAGAAACTGCAACTGACCCAGCGTGAAGAGCGCTGGCTCAAAGATCACCCGGTGGTAAAAGTCGTGGTCAATGAGACGTTCGCGCCGCTGACGTTCTTCGATGCCGACGGCAACTTTCGCGGTATTACCGCCGACCTGCTGGAACTGATCCGCCTGCGCACCGGCCTGCGTTTTGAAATACAGCGCAGTCGCGAAGTCAGCACGATGATCGAGCAGCTCACCGCGGGTAAAGCCGATATCATCGGGGCCATCGTCCCCAGCACCGAACGCGAGGTTCAGCTCAGCTTCAGCCGCCCGTACCTGGAAAACTCCTACGTCCTGCTGACCCGCAAGGAGCCCGACGCGGCCACAAACCTGGAGCAGATGGCAGGCAAGCGCCTGGCAATCACCCTCGGTAACCCGCTGGAAAAAACCTTGCAAGAAAACTTCCCACAGATTCGCCTGGTGGAAGTCAGCGATACCTTCAAGGCCTCGGAAATGCTGGCTCAGGGAAGCGTGGACGGGGCAGTGAACTCACTGGTCATCGCCAACTATTTCCTGGCCTCCCAGGTGTTCCAGGACAAACTGCAGATCAGCGCCAGCATTGGCACGCTGCCCGCCACCTTCGCCCTGGCCACGCCGCGCGGTGCCGTCGAACTGAGCTCAATCCTGGACAAGGCGCTGCTGAGCATTGCCCCGGACGAAATGGGCGTGATCAACAGCCGCTGGCGCGGTTACACGCCAGCCTCGGACAGTTACTGGCGCAATTACCACCAACTGATTGCGCAAATCATCATTGGCACCGGGTTGCTGCTGCTGATTTCCCTGACCTGGAACGCCTACATGCGCCGCCAGATCAAGCACCGCAAAATGGCCGAGCGCGCCCTCAATGACCAGTTCGAGTTCATGCGCGCACTGGTTAATGAAACACCGCACCCAATCTATGTGCGTGATCGCAAGGGCCTGTTGCAGACCTGCAATGACAGCTACCTGCAAGTGTTCGGGGTCAAACGCGAAGAGGTCATCGGCAAGAGTGTGGTGCAAATGGACATGGCCCTGGCGCCTGAAGCCGCGCAGTACCATGCCGACTACCAACGGGTGGTGGTGGAAGGCACTCCGCTGATCCTTGATCGCACCCTGCACATTCACGGCAAAAAACTCACGATCTACCACTGGATCCTGCCCTATCGCGACTCGGACGGCGAAGTCCAGGGCATCATCGGTGGCTGGATCGATATCAGTGACCGGCGCCAACTGTTCGACGAGTTGCGCACTGCCAAGGAACGCGCCGACGAGGCGAACCGCGCCAAAAGCACCTTCCTCGCCACCATGAGCCATGAAATCCGCACGCCGATGAATGCCGTGATCGGGATGCTGGAACTGACGCTCAAGCGCGCCGATCAGGGCCATCTCGACCGTCCGGCTATCGAAGTGGCCTACAACTCGGCCAAGGACCTGCTGGAGCTGATCGGCGATATCCTCGACATTGCACGTATCGAATCCGGCCGCCTGAGCCTGGCTCCCGAGCGCGTGAACCTGCGCGAAGTGATCGAATCGGTGGTGCGCGTCTTCGATGGTCTGGCCCGCCAGAAAACCCTCAGCCTGTTACTCGAATTCGACCCCAACCTCGACAACACCGCCGTGCTGATAGACCCGCTGCGCTTCAAGCAGGTGCTGTCCAACCTGGTCAGCAACGCGATCAAGTTCACCGAGCGCGGGCAGGTGAAGATCAAGGTGCAGGTGCAAGCCACCGAGCAGCCCCAAGAGGTGCAGATGAAGCTGGTGGTCGAGGACACAGGCATCGGCATCAGCCGGGACGACCAATTGCGCCTGTTCGAACCCTTTGCCCAGGCGGACAACTCCGGGCACCTGGCCAGGAGCGGAGCGGGCCTGGGGCTGGTGATCTGTCGCAGCCTGTGCGAGATGATGGGTGGGCAACTGAGCCTGAGCAGCGTGCCAATGGTGGGCACTCAAGTGCAGGTCAGCCTGAAGATGACCTGCCTCAAGCCCATTGAAGCGCTGGACGAGCTCAAGTCTCAGGCGCCAACAGCCGCGGCGGTGCTCAATGTGCTGGTAGTGGACGACCACCCGGCGAACCGTTTGCTGATGTGCCAGCAATTAGGTTACCTCGGGCACCAGTTCACGGCAGCCCAACATGGCGCCGCCGGGTTTCAGGCCTGGCGCCAGGAGCACTTCGACCTGGTGATTGCCGATTGCAACATGCCCATCATGAATGGCTATGAGCTGAGCCGTTCGATCCGTGAATACGAGCAGCGAGAACAGCAGGTGCCCTGCGTAATCCTCGGTTTCACCGCCAATGCCCAACCCGAGGAGAAACTTCGCTGTGCGCAGGCGGGCATGAATGACTGCCTGTTCAAGCCCATCAGCCTCACTGCACTGGAGCAGCAACTGGCGCAGATCAAACCCCGATCCAGCGGCCAGCGGCTGGAACTCGATTGCCTGGACGCACTGACCGGAGGCGACCCGCAGTTGAGCCAGCGTTTGCTTGCGCAACTGTTAAGCAGCAGCCGTCAGGACCGCGAGGACCTGGTGGCCTTGATGGCCCGCCAGGCAGCGCCCCAGGCGATCATTGAGCAAGCCCACAAGATCAAGGGCGCCGCGCGCATCGTCCAGGCAAGTGCATTGGCCGCGCAATGCGAAGCACTGGAGCTGGCCTGCGCCCGCAACGAGGAGCGCCCCACGATAGACATGGGGGTCAAGGCCCTGGAAAAACTCATGCTGGAGCTGGAGAGGACGTTGCAAGTGCAGCTCCATAAGCTGGACAGCCAATAACGGCGGCCGACCCTCTCCTGCGGGATCAGCAGTCGGTCAACCGCAGGAAAATCGCCGCCAACTGCTCGATGCCCGCCTGGTCCTGCGCGGTAAAACGGGCCAGCGACGGGCTGTCCAGATCCAGGACACCCACCAGTAGGCCATCCTTGACCAATGGCACCACCAGTTCGCTGTTGGAGGCACTGTCACAGGCAATATGGCCTGGGAACGCATGCACATCTTCTACCCGCTGGGTTTGCCGGGATGCCGCCGCCGCACCGCAGACGCCACGACCGAAGGGAATACGCACGCAAGCGATCTGGCCCTGGAACGGGCCAAGCACCAGTTCTTCATTGCGATTGAGGTAGAAGCCCGCCCAGTTCAAGTCGTCCAACTGGTTGAACAGGAACGCCGAGAACTGCGCACTGTTGGCGATAAAGTCACGCTCATCGGCGAGCAGCGATTCCAGCTGCGCGCAGAGCATGGCGTAGCCATCCAGGCCGGTGCCGGCCTGTTGTAAATCGATCATGGTTGACGCTCCAACAACTTGAGACCCACCCAGTAACGGGCGAATTGATACGCGCAACGGCCGTTGCGGTTGCCACGCCCGGTGGCCCAGCGCACGGCCAGGATGTCGAGGGCTTCATCACGCTGCCACTGCAAGCCGGCCTTGCTGGCCAGTTCGCCGATCCAGTGTTCGACCACATCCAGGAAGTGTTCCTGGCTGAACGGATAGAACGACAGCCACAGGCCAAAACGGTCGGACAAGGCGATCTTGTCTTCCACCGCCTCGCTGGGGTGCAACTCACCGTCCACGCGCTTCCAATTGTCGTTGTCGCTCTGGTTTTCCGGCACCAGGTGACGACGGTTGGAGGTGGCATACAGCAACACATTTTCCGGCGCTTGCTCAAGGGAGCCGTCCAGTACGCTCTTGAGTACGCGATAATCGCCCTCACCCGCTTCGAAAGACAGGTCGTCACAGAACAGGATGAACCGTTGCGGCAGCTTGAGCAGTTGCTCGACCACGCGCGGCAGGTCAGCCAGGTGATCGCGCTCGATTTCAATCAGGCGCAAACCGGCCTTGGCATGCTGGGCCAGCAAAGCACGCACCATGGAAGATTTGCCGGTGCCGCGCGAGCCCCACAGCAACGCATGGTTGGCGGGCAGGCCATCGAGAAATTGCTGAGTGTTGCGAGCCAGTTGCTCACGTTGCTTGTCCACGCCGATAAGGTCGGACAGGCGCATGTCCAGGCTCACTTCCAGCGGGAGCAAAAAGCCAGTACGGCCTTCGCGCTGCCAACGGGCGGCGAGGCAGTTATTCCAATCGATGGCTTGGCGCGGTGCAGGTAACAGCGGTTCCAGGCGCGCAAGGACCGCATCGGCCCGCTCAAGAAAGGCATTCAATCGAGAATCCACGATTATTCCTCTGGCAAGTTCTTGCAAAAGATGGCGTATTGGCAACCCTGTGGCAGACCCCACGAGGCTGCGTATAAAACGATTCATGCCGGCCAAGCCAAAGCCTGTGGATGTTCAGCTATGCTTGCCGGGCGAAGGGAAACGTGAAGTGGTTCAACACCCGATGGATATCAAGTTCGCCCACCGCTTGTCTTATAAACAAGCTCGATTGACTGTGCTGGTCGGTTTCGTCTTGGGAACCTTGCTCAGCCTGATCCAAATCGGCATTGATTATGCCAGCGAAGACGCCTCGATCAACCGTGAAATACGCTCACTGATCGAAATCAGCCATAACCCTGCCTCACGTATCGCCTACAACATTGATGCCGAACTTGCCCAGGAACTGACCCTGGGCCTGTTGCACTCGCCGGCCATTACCCACGCGCAACTGGTCGATAACAATGGCGTGGTACTGGCCGACGTGAACCGGCCGCGCAAAGAGAGCGCCTACCGGCCCATCAGTGACTTCCTGTTTGGCGCCAACCGCTTGTTTGAAGATCGACTGTTCCTGAGCCACATGCCCGAGGATTCCCTCGGCGTGCTGCGCCTGGACGTCGACACCTACGCCTTTGGCAGCCGTTTCCTGCACCGCGCCGAGATAACCTTGCTCAACGGGTTCGCCCGCAGCCTGCTGCTGACAGGCATTCTGCTGGGCCTGTTCTACGTGATGCTGACCCAGCCACTGGTGCGCATCATCCGTGCCCTGAGCACCAGCAAGCAGGCTCGCCTGGATTGCCCGCCAGGTCACGAAAACGATGAAATCGGCGTGCTGGTGAACGTCGCCAACCAGCAATTCGAAAACATGCAGACCGAAATCCAGCAACGGCGCCATGCCGAGGACCGCCTCACCGAGTACCTGGGCCAACTGGAAGATATCGTCTCGGCACGCACTCTGGAGCTTAAGGCCAGCAACCAGCGCTTGAGCCAATCCAACGATGAACTCGAAGCCGCCAAATTGACCGCCCTGGCCATGGCCCAGGCGCGCGCCGCGTTCCTGGCCAATATGAGCCATGAGATCCGCACGCCGCTCAATGGCTTGCTGGGCATGATCGCGCTGTCGCTCGACAGCCCGCTGAACGCCGAACAACGCCAGCAACTGTCCATCGCCCACGATTCGGGCAAGGTGCTGGTGGAACTGCTCAACGATATCCTCGACCTGTCGAAATTCGACGCCGGCCAGTTGGAGCTCGAACGCATCCCGTTCGACCTCGGCTCATTGGTGGAAGACACCGCCAACCTGCTGTCGCAGAACGCGGCGCCGAGTGTCGAGTTGACCTGCCTGATCGACCCGCTGTTTCCTGCGCAAGTCATTGGCGACCCGACACGGGTGCGGCAAATCGTCAGCAACCTGCTTTCCAATGCCTTGAAGTTCACCCGCTTCGGGCGTGTGGACGTGCGCCTCAGTGCCGAGGGTGGCCGGGTAAAAATCGAAGTCTGTGACACCGGCATCGGCATTGCCCAGGAAGCGCAGGTGAAAATATTCCAGCCGTTTACCCAGGCCGGTGCGGGTATCACACGCCAGTTCGGCGGCACCGGGCTGGGGCTGGCGTTGACGCATAACCTGTGTGAAGCGATGAAGGGCCGCTTGAGCATCAGCTCGGAAGTCGGTTTTGGCAGCCAGTTCTGCGCCGACCTGCCGCTGCCCACACATTTGCCGGCCGCACGACAAGCGCCGCTGTTGGGCGAAGTCATCGCCATCACCAACACCGGGAGTGGCCTGGCGGAATTGCTCGGCACCTTGCTGCCGGCTTGGGGGCTGGCGCTGCGCTGCTACTCCCAGGATGACGACCTGACCGGGCTGGCCCCCGACCTGCTGATCACCGATTGCCCGGAGTGCCTGTTCCGCCTGCGCCCTGGCATCAGCGCGCCGATCCTGCTGGTGACGGCCTATGGCAACTTCATGCCCAGCGAAGAAGTCGCGGCTCTGATGCCGCTGCAGCAACAGGCACGCCCGTTGAGCCGCAACGCGCTGTATCAGATTCTGCAGCGCAACCTGCGCAGCGAGGCGCAACTGATCCTCGACCCTGTCCAGATAGAAGCCGTGCCCCTGGCACATCGCGCGCGCATCCTGCTGGTGGAGGACAACCCGGTCAATCAATTGGTAGCCAAGGGCATGCTCAGCAAGCTCGGCTGCGAAGTGATTGTGGCTGCCCATGGCGGCGAGGCGCTCAAGTTGCTGGAGGAGCAGCGCTTCGACATGGTGTTGATGGACTGCAATATGCCGGTGATGGACGGCTACGAGGCCAGCCGGCAGATTCGCCGCAGCGGGCGCTGGCCGGAGCTGCCTATCGTCGCCCTGACCGCCAACGCCCTGGCGGAAGAACGCGAGCGCTGCCGGGCGGCGGGAATGGATGACTACCTGGCCAAACCGTTTCGCCGCGAAGAGCTCAAAGCCCTGCTGGACCTGTGGGTGCCGAACTCGACAAGTTTTTGATCTGCGCCAGCAGCTCGTCCAGACCATTGCGCAACACGTCGGCCTGGTTCAGGTCGACACCGCTGTCGCACAGCAGCCGGGTTTTCAGGGCATGGGCCTGGTCGCGCAACTGTACGCCCGCGGGGCTCAGGCTCAGATGCACCTCGCGCTCATCCAGCGCGCTGCGCCGGCGCTGCACCAGCGCCAGCTGTTCCAGGCGCTTAAGCAGCGGCGTCAGCGTGCCAGAGTCCAGCATCAGGCGCTCGCCCAGGGCCTTGACCGTGGGTTGCGTTGGGGTCGCGCAGTGCCATTCCCACAACACCAGCATCGCCAGGTATTGCGGGTAGGTCAGGCCCAACTGATCGAGCATGGGCTTGTAAGCCCGCGTCACCGCTCGGGACGCGGCATAGAGCTTGAAACACAGCTGGTCGTCCAGCGCCAGGGACACGCGGGGCAAGTCGGTCATTTGAGCAGGGCTTCAATCTCTTGGGTCAGGGCTTCGGGCTTGGTGGTCGGGGCAAAACGCTTGACCACCTTGCCATCACGGCCGATCAGAAATTTGGTGAAGTTCCACTTGATACCTTTGGAGCCCAGCAGCCCCGGCGCTTGTTTTTTAAGTTGCACGAACAGTGGGTGGGCGTCGCTGCCATTCACGTCGATCTTCTTGAACAGCGGGAAGCTGACGCCGAAGTTCAGCTCGCAGAACTCGGAAATCGCCCCTTCGTTGCCTGGCTCCTGTTTGCCGAACTGATTGCAGGGAAAGCCCAGCACCACCAGACCCTGGTCCTTGTACTGCTGCCAAACCTGCTCCAGGCCTTTGTATTGTGGGGTGAAACCACATTTGCTGGCGGTGTTGACCACCAAAATGGCCTTGCCGGCAAAATCGGCCAAGGTCTTTTGCTCACCCTTGATGGTGGTGCACGGGATGCTCAGCAGGTTGTCGCTCATGGCAGCGCCTCGGATACGGAGAAAGAGCTATAAAGATAGTCGGCAATTCAATTGCGTGCAATTTAATTGACCGCAGTGATGCCTGCGCATAGATCGTTCCCACGCTCCGCGTGGGAATGCAGCCCAGAACGCTCTGCGTCCGCTTCTAAAGTCGTGACGCGAAGCGCCACAGGAGGCGTTCCCACGCGGAGCGTGGGAACGATCAGTCAGCGTGGAACGAGGTCCAGGCACACCGAGTTGATGCAGTAACGCAGGCCGGTGGGCGGCGGACCGTCCGGGAACACATGCCCCAGGTGCGCGTCGCACTTGGCACAGGTGACTTCGGTGCGGATCATGCCGTGGCTGATGTCACGGATCTCGATCATCGCGCTGTCGGCAATCGGCGCGTAGAAACTCGGCCAGCCGCAGCCGGAATCAAACTTGGTGGTGGAATCGAACAGCGGCTCATTGCAGCAAATGCAGTGGTACACGCCATCAGTCTTGGTGGCATTGTATTTGCCGCTGAAAGGTCGCTCGGTGCCTTTGAGACGGCACACGTTGTACTGCTCCGGATCGAGCATCGCCTTCCATTCTTCAACGGTTTTCTGCAACTTATCCATCGATACACCTCGGCAACTGAAAAACCCTGATCTGTGTCTTTTCCATGGATCAGGCGGCACGTATGATTGCGCCTCTTCAAAACGCCAGTCTGGCACCCGCGCTACCGGCATTCAAACGTATTTATGGGTGCGAGCCCCGCAGGTTTCGCAGTACGGTAGTGTCCACGCCGTCTGGATCGTTCATTTTCAGGATCACATCGCCATGCAGGTCAGCAAATCGAACAAGCTCGCCAACGTCTGCTACGACATTCGCGGCCCGGTGCTCAAGCACGCCAAACGCCTGGAAGAGGAAGGCCATCGCATCCTCAAGCTGAACATTGGCAACCCGGCGCCTTTTGGTTTCGAAGCGCCGGACGAAATCCTCCAGGACGTGATCCGCAACCTGCCGACAGCCCAGGGCTACAGCGACTCCAAGGGCCTGTTCAGCGCGCGTAAAGCCGTGATGCAGTACTACCAGCAAAAGCAGGTCGAAGGTGTCGGCATCGAAGACATCTACCTGGGTAATGGCGTGTCCGAGCTGATCGTGATGTCCATGCAGGCCTTGCTCAACAATGGCGATGAAGTGCTGGTGCCGGCGCCCGACTACCCGCTGTGGACCGCTGCCGTGACCCTCGCCGGCGGCCACCCGGTGCACTACCTGTGCGATGAAGGCGCGGACTGGTTCCCGGACCTGGCCGACATCAAGGCCAAGATCACCCCGAACACCAAGGCCCTGGTGATCATCAACCCGAACAACCCCACCGGCGCCGTCTATTCCAAAGAAGTGTTGCTGGGCATGCTCGAACTGGCGCGCCAGCACAACCTGGTGGTGTTCTCCGACGAGATCTACGACAAGATCCTCTACGACGACGCCGTGCACATCTGCACCGGCTCCCTGGCACCGGACCTGCTGTGCCTGACCTTCAATGGCCTGTCCAAGTCCTACCGGGTGGCGGGTTTCCGCTCCGGCTGGATCGCCATCTCAGGCCCCAAGCACAATGCCCAGAGCTACATCGAAGGCATCGACATGCTGGCCAATATGCGCCTGTGCGCCAACGTGCCGAGCCAACATGCGATCCAGACCGCTCTCGGCGGCTACCAGAGCATCAACGACCTGGTCTTGCCCCAGGGCCGTCTATTGGAGCAACGCAACCGCACCTGGGAACTGCTCAACGCGATCCCGGGCGTCAGCTGCGTGAAACCCATGGGCGCGTTGTATGCCTTCCCACGCATCGACCCGAAAGTCTGCCCGATCCTCAACGACGAGAAATTCGTGCTCGACCTGCTGCTGTCGGAAAAGCTGCTGGTGGTGCAGGGAACGGCGTTCAACTGGCCGTGGCCGGATCACTTCCGCGTGGTGACCTTGCCGCGTGTGGATGACCTGGACATGGCCATTGGTCGCATCGGCAACTTCCTCAAGTCCTATCGCCAGTAACCTAAAAGTCGCTGTACGACCGCCATTCGGTCGTACAGCGAGTATCTGGCAACACTTCTCTAGCCTGCCTACCCTCCTCGCTCGCCGCTGCACACCACGCACCGGTCAACCCCTTGTAATTACAGGGCGCCAAGGCATGAGCGGGGTGATCACCCGTCACTTTCCAGGTCAGAAATTCCCTTCAAGGCTCTACATTGATGCTGTAGGACACAGTTTGAAATAGTCGCTCGGTTGAATCACCTTAGGCCGCACCTTATATACCCCGCAGTACGCGACATATTAAGCATGAGGAGAACTCTACAACCATGATGCGCATCCTGCTGTTCTTGGCCACTAACCTGGCGGTCGTGCTGATTGCCAGCATCACCCTGAGCCTTTTCGGCTTCAACGGGTTCATGGCGGCCAACGGGGTTGATCTGAACCTCAATCAGCTGCTGGTTTTCTGTGCGGTCTTTGGTTTTGCCGGCTCGCTGTTTTCGCTGTTCATCTCCAAATGGATGGCGAAGATGAGCACCAGCACCCAGGTCATCACCCAGCCACGCACCCGGCATGAACAATGGTTGCTGCAAACCGTTGAGCAACTGTCCCGCGAGGCCGGCATCAAGATGCCTGAGGTCGGGATCTTCCCCGCCTATGAAGCCAACGCCTTCGCCACCGGCTGGAACAAGAACGACGCGCTCGTTGCGGTGAGCCAGGGCATGCTCGAACGCTTCTCCTACGACGAAGTGAAGGCCGTGCTGGCCCACGAGATCGGCCACGTAGCCAATGGCGACATGGTCACCCTGGCGCTGGTACAAGGCGTGGTGAACACCTTCGTGATGTTCTTCGCACGGATCATCGGCAACTTTGTCGACAAGGTGATCTTCAAGAACGAAGAAGGCCGTGGTATCGCTTACTTCGTGGCGACCATCTTTGCTGAAGTGGTGCTGGGCTTCCTGGCCAGTGCGATCACCATGTGGTTCTCACGCAAACGCGAGTTCCGCGCAGACGAAGCCGGCGCCCGCCTGGCCGGCACCGGTGCAATGATCGCAGCGCTGCAACACCTGCGCTCTGAACAGGGCCTGCCGGTACACATGCCCGACAGCCTGACCGCGTTTGGCATCAACGGTGGCATCAAGCAAGGCTTTGCCCGCTTCTTCATGAGCCACCCGCCACTGGAGGAGCGTATCGACGCGCTGCGTCGTCGGGGCTGATGCGACACAGAAAGGGGCGATTTGATCGCCCCTTTTTTGTAGGTGCTGATAACGCCATCGCGGGCAAGCCCGGCTCCCACATTGGAACGCATTCACTGTGGGAGCTGGGCTTGCCCGCAATGGCGATGCAATAGTCAACGCAGAGTCAGTTGATACACACGCTCCTCCAGCCGCGTAACGCCGTCCTGCACAAACTTCCAGCTCTCGCCCAGGATGTCTTGCTTTTCAAGTACATTCAGGCCCCAACGCAAGCCCAGCAACACCCTGACTTCCTCGTCAGTCACCGCAAATGGCGGCCCAGCCTTCTGCGTCTGATCATAGTCCAGGGTGATCAGCAGCCCCTTGCAACCAGGGCGCAGAAGCGTATTCAGATGCTCAGCATATTGCGCCCGCATCAGCGGCGGCAGAGCGATCAACGCCGCGCGATCATAGAGTGCAGTGCAATCGCTCACCGCCTCGGCGTCGACAGCGAAGAAGTCGCCGCACCACACCTCGATCAAGCCGGACGCATACACCTTGAACGCGCCTTGCTGGCGGATATGCGGCGTCAACGATTGCTCATTGAAGAAGGCTTCAACCGCCTGCTCCGACAATTCCACGCCCATTACGCGATACCCATGGCTTTCGAGCCAGATCATATCCAGGCTCTTGCCACACAACGGCACCAGCACTTTTGCGCCAACCGGCAGTACCAGTTTCGGCTAATGCCGTTGCAGGTAAGGGTTGACGTCAGGCAGGTGAAAGCCAATCTGATTGCGCGCCCAGCGCTCTTGCCAAAACTTAGGCTCCATAAATCACCCTGAAAAATCGATCAAAAGGCGCTAAAACTTATATTAGATTTAGATCAATGATCTGATTGAAGATGGGCCTATGTTAACCCTCAGGACCCGACTTATGCTCCCCAGCCTGTTTATCTCCCACGGCTCGCCCATGCTTGCCCTGCAACCCGGCGCCAGTGGCCCGGCGTTGCGGCGTCTGGCGGCTGAACTGCCACGGCCAACAGCGATTGTGGTGGTATCGGCGCATTGGGAAAGCGACCAATTACTCGTCACTGGCAGCGCCGCCCCGCAAACCTGGCACGACTTCGGTGGGTTCCCTCCCGAACTGTTTGCCGTGCAGTACCCGGCGCCGGGCAACCCGCAGCTGGCCGCGCAAATCGTCGGGCTGCTGCAAGCCGATGGCCTCGACGCGCAACTCGATGAACGCCGCCCCTTCGACCACGGCACCTGGGTGCCGCTGTCACTGATGTACCCGGCGGCGGATATTGCGGTGGTGCAGGTTTCCTTGCCCAGCCGCATGGGCCCGGCGCTGCAAACCCGAGTCGGGCATGCCCTGGCGAGCCTGCGTGAACAGGGTGTGCTGTTGATCGGCTCCGGCAGCATCACCCATAACCTGGGTGAGCTAAACTGGCGCGCCGGCCCTGAGAGCATCGAGCCGTGGGCGCGGGATTTTCGCGATTGGGTGGTGGATAAACTTGCCGCCAACGATGAAGCGGCCCTGCACGACTACCGCCGCCAGGCGCCGCATGCCGTGCGCAGCCATCCCAGCGATGAGCATTTGTTGCCGTTGTACTTTGCACGGGGCGCCGGAGGGGATTTCAGTGTGGCGCATCAGGGGTTCACCTTGGGCGCGCTGGGGATGGACATCTATCGTTTCGGCTAACAGAGATCTAAAGGTGGGAGCTGGCTTGCCTGCGATAGCGGTGGTTCAGTTAGCCTATTTGCCACTGATACACCGCTATCGCAGGCAAGCCAGCTCCCACATTTGATCGGGTGCTGATCCGAAAGAAATGCCAGGCAAAAAAAATCCCCGAACCAGTCGGGGATTTTTTATATGCGATCAATCAGCCCAAAGGCGGATCAATCTTCGCGGTAGCGACGCAGCTTCAGCTGCTTACCGGCAACGCGAGTGTCTTTGAGCTTGGCCAGCAGTTTTTCCAGACCGTCTTCCGGCAGCTCCACCAGGGAGAAGCTGTCACGAACCTGGATGCGACCGATGGCTTCACGTGCCAGGCCACCCTCATTGAGGATAGCGCCCAGCAGGTTCTTGGCGGCGATGCCATCACGCGCGCCCAGCGCGGTACGGCAGCGAGCACGACCTTCAGCCAATGGAACCGGAGCGCGACGCTCACGATCACCACGGTCTGGACGGTCACCGGTACGCTCTGGACGATCACCGCGTGGCGCGTTGTTCGGTACCAGTGGGCGTTCTTTCTCGATCGCTGCCAGGGTCAGGGCCTGACCGTTGGTGGCTTTGCGCAGCAGAGCTGCAGCCAGGGCACGTGGGGTGCAACCGATATCGGCAGTCAGGCGGTCCAGCAGGTCGCCGTGGGTCGATTCAGCGTCAGCCACCAGCGGCGACAAGCTGTTGGTCAGTTTCTTGATGCGAGCATCGAGAACGGCCTGGGCATCCGGCAGGCGGACTTCGGCAACTTTCTGACCGGTTACACGCTCGATCACTTGTAGCATGCGGCGCTCACGCGGAGTCACCAGCAGCAGTGCACGACCTTCGCGACCCGCACGGCCGGTACGGCCGATACGGTGAACGTAGGACTCTGGATCGTAAGGCATGTCAACGTTGAACACGTGAGTGATACGTGGAACGTCGAGGCCACGGGCGGCGACGTCGGTCGCCACAACGATGTCCAGACGGCCATCCTTGAGGGAGTCGATCACGCGCTCACGTTGGTTCTGGGCAATGTCACCGTTCAGCGCAGCGGCTTTGTAGCCTTTGGCTTCCAGGGCACTGGCCAGGTCCAGGGTCGCTTGCTTGGTGCGCACGAACATGATCAGGGCGTCGAAGTCTTCGACTTCCAGCAGGCTCAATACAGCCGAGGTCTTCTGGTCAGCGTGAACCAACAGGTGAGCCTGTTCGATCGCGGTAACGGTCTGAGTCTTGGTCTGGATCTTCACGTGTTGCGGAT
Source organism: Pseudomonas sp. OE 28.3 (assembly GCF_014268205.2). Lineage (NCBI taxonomy): Bacteria > Pseudomonadati > Pseudomonadota > Gammaproteobacteria > Pseudomonadales > Pseudomonadaceae > Pseudomonas > Pseudomonas sp. OE 28.3. The sequence goes on along the minus strand of NZ_CP077082.1, from coordinate 2,110,314 downwards.
CGCGCAGGTGGCGTTCGGCAATGGCACGGATCGACTGTGGCAGGGTGGCCGAGAACAGTACGGTCTGACGGGTCGGTGGCAGTGCTTTAAAGATGACTTCCAGGTCATCCATGAAGCCCAGCTTCAACATTTCGTCAGCTTCGTCCAGAACCAGGTGGTTCACGGTCGACAGCACTTTCTCGTCACGACGCAGGTGGTCGCACAGACGGCCCGGCGTGGCGACAACGATCTGTGCGCCGTTACGGATTGCTTTAAGTTGTGGGCCCATAGGCGCGCCGCCGTAAACGGCCACAACGGTTACGCCTGGCATTTGCTTGGCGTAGGTTTCAAAAGCGGTTGCTACTTGCAGCGCCAACTCACGGGTTGGCGCCAGGATCAGGGCTTGCGGCTCGCGCTTGGCAGGATCGATGCAGTGCAGGATAGGCAGGGCGAACGCGGCGGTTTTACCGGTACCGGTTTGCGCCTGGCCAATCATGTCCTGCCCGGCCATGATGATCGGGATCGATTGCTGCTGAATAGCCGAAGGTTCTTCGTAGCCGGTCGCGATGACGGCAGCGAGAATGTTCGGGTTAAGATTAAAAGCGGCGAAGCCGCCGGTTTCCTGGGTCATGGGTCTGCCTCTAAGTGCATCCGCAAAGACCCATGCTCCAAAGCTGCGCATGCCGTGTTGAGACTCAAGAGTCGCCCTGGCTGCTTTGTCGGCGGGGATTTGCGAAAACGAATGAATGAAAAAGATTCGTCAAGGGAGAGTCCGCTGTGCGGACGTGCAGCCGAAGCTGACTTCGGGGAATTGCGCTACCTAAACGCGGCCCGGTTAAAGGCCGGCGCGCACTATACCGGAAATAGCTGAAAAAGGGAGCTTTTTTTATCCGAAAGTGCCGATATACCGCGCTGCGTCACCTTCTTTGCGTATACCCGCGCCAAGGTCTATTTTTCAAAGGCCCGGCCCTGTTGGTCACAACACTTAAACGGTTCACCTGCCCATTAAGGCCCACTGGTCTAAAACCCTACCCAAGCCCCCGAGGCCACCCCCGATGAATCAAGCCAGCAGCAGTCGCGTCAGCCGTGAATTACAGGGTCATGTCCTGCTGTTGGGACTGGATCGAGTGGCCAAGCGCAATGCCTTTGACCTGGACCTGCTCAATGAGCTGAGCCTGGCCTATGGCGAATTTGATCGAAACGACGACGCTCGCGTGGCCGTGGTATTCGCCCACGGCGAACATTTTACTGCCGGGCTGGACCTGGCCAATGTCAGTGGCGTGATGTCGGGAGGCTGGCAACCACCGTTGGGCGGCTGCGATCCGTGGGGCGTGTTTGCCGGCCCCCGCGTCAATAAACCGGTGATCGTCGCGGCCCAGGGTTACTGCCTGACCATCGGCATCGAATTGATGCTGGCGGCGGATATCAACCTCTGTGCCAGCAATACGCGCTTTGCGCAGATGGAAGTGCAGCGCGGGATTTTCCCGTTTGGCGGCGCGACCCTGCGCTTTCATCAGATCGCCGGCTGGGGCAACGCGATGCGCTGGCTGCTGACCGGCGATGAGTTCGACGCCCATGAGGCGCTGCGTCTGGGGCTGGTGCAGGAAGTGATGGCCAGTGAAGACCTGCTGCCGCGCGCCATCGAACTGGCCAGCCGCATTGCCCGCCAGGCACCGCTGGGCGTGCAGGCGACGTTGATGTCGGCGCGCCAGGCACGCATGGAAGGTGAAGCCGTGGCGGCGGCCGGGTTGCAGGTGGTGGTGGAGAAATTGTTGAACAGTGAAGATGCCAAAGAAGGTGTGCGGGCGATGGTTGAGAAGCGGCCGGGGGTGTTCAAGGGGATTTGAGTAGGCTGTGCGGGCCTCATCGCGGGCAAGCCCGCTCCCACAGGTGGAATGCATTTCAACCGGAAAATGCTATTCAACTGTGGGAGCCGGGCTTGCCCGCGATGGCGTCAGTACGGGCAACTAAGTCGCCGGCCGAATCGCCTTGATCAACGCCTGCAACGAATACCCCAACCGCGGCGCCAACGCCTCGGCGCGGTCCGACAACGCTGCCATATCCAGTTCCTGATCCAGCTCCGATGGCACCAGCAAAATCACATTGCCCTCCTTCACCGGCAGTTCCCAGTAATGCCGGTGATACAACCCGCGCAACAACGCCGCACCCAATGGTTTACCGTCATCGGTCGCCCACTGGTTGATCACCAGCCAGCCACCCGGGTTGAGTTTTTTCTGGCAGTTTTCCAGAAAGGTCCAGGCCAGGTGCCCGACGCCTGGGCCAACATCCGTATACAAGTCGACGAAAATCAAGTCGGCCGACTCGGCGGTATCGAGCAATTGCAACGCGTCACCAATACGGATGTACAAGCGCGGGTCGTCATCCAGCCCCAGGTACTCGATGGCCAGGCGCGGCACATCCGGGCGCAGCTCGATGGCCTCGACGTCTTCCAGCGGCAGAAACTTGAGGCACGCCTGGGTCAGCGTACCGGCGCCCAGGCCGAGGAACAGCGCGCTTTCCGGTTGCTCATGGCACAACGCGCCAATCAACATCGCGCGGGTGTAGTCGTACTCGAGCCAGCTCGGGTCGGCGGTAAACACGCAGCTTTGCTCGATGGCATCGCCAAACTCGAGAAAACGGTAATCAGCCACTTCGAGCACACGAATCATGCCGAAATCATCATGGACTTCAGCCAGCAGGCGCTCGACACGCTCCTCGCTCATCACTACTCCTAAAGGGTTTACCGCACGGCAAAGGCGCGATTGTCGGCCAAGCGGCGGCAACAGGTCACGCACTAATTGCTGCTAACATTGGCGCCCGACCGTCAATCAACCTATCGAGTTCATGATGAGCCAACCCTGGAGCCCCGACAGCTGGCGCGCCCTGCCGATCCAGCAACAACCCCAGTACCCGGACGCTGCGCACTTGCTGCAAGTGGAGCAAAGCCTGGCCAGCTACCCGCCACTGGTATTTGCCGGGGAAGCACGCGAATTGCGCCGTCAGTTTGCCGAAGTGACCCAGGGCCGCGCCTTCCTGTTGCAAGGTGGTGACTGCGCCGAAAGCTTTGCCGAGTTTTCTGCTGCAAAAATCCGCGACACCTTCAAGGTGCTGCTGCAGATGGCGATCGTGATGACCTTCGCCGCCGGTTGCCCGGTGGTCAAGGTTGGACGCATGGCCGGCCAGTTTGCCAAGCCGCGTTCGGCCAACGATGAAACCATCGACGGCGTCACCCTGCCCGCCTACCGTGGCGACATCGTCAACGGTATCGGCTTCGACGAAAAAAGCCGCGTGCCAGACCCGGACCGCCTGCTGCAGTCTTACCACCAGTCCACTGCCACCCTGAATTTGCTGCGCGCGTTTGCCCAGGGCGGGTTTGCCGACCTGCACCAGGTGCACAAGTGGAACCTGGACTTTATCGCCAACTCCGCGCTGGCCGAAAAATACAGCCAACTGGCCGATCGCATCGACGAAACCCTCGCGTTCATGCGCGCCTGCGGTATGGACAGCTCGCCGCAATTGCGCGAAACCAGCTTCTTCACCGCCCACGAAGCGCTGCTGCTGAACTATGAACAGGCCTTCGTGCGCCGCGACAGCCTGACCAACGACTACTACGACTGCTCGGCCCATATGCTTTGGATCGGCGACCGCACCCGTCAGCTGGACGGTGCCCACGTCGAGTTCCTGCGCGGGGTCAACAACCCGATCGGGGTCAAGGTCGGCCCGAGCATGAAGCCTGAGGACCTGATCCGCCTGATCGACATCCTCAACCCGGACAACGACCCAGGCCGCCTCAACCTGATTGCGCGCATGGGCGCCGGCAAGGTCGGCGACCACCTGCCCAACCTGATTCGTGCGGTACAGCGCGAGGGCAAGCAGGTGCTGTGGAGTTCGGACCCGATGCACGGCAACACCATCAAGGCCAGCAGCGGCTACAAGACCCGCGACTTTGCGCAGATTCTTGGCGAGGTGAAGGAGTTCTTCCAGGTCCACCAGGCCGAGGGCAGCTATGCCGGCGGGATCCATATCGAGATGACCGGGCAGAACGTCACCGAATGCATTGGCGGCGCGCGGCCGATTACCGAAGATGGCTTGTCTGACCGTTATCACACGCATTGCGACCCACGGATGAATGCCGATCAGTCGCTGGAATTGGCGTTTTTGATTGCCGAGACGTTGAAGCAAGTCAAACGCTGACTCATAGGCTTGTTGTGGCAAGCGGGCTTGCCCCGCGTTGGGTGGCGAAGCCACCCTGAAACCAGCCACCCCGTTCTTCCAGATATACCGAGGTGTTTGTGATGGGGCTGCTTCGCAGCCCAACGCGGGGCAAGCCCGCTCGCCACAAAAGCCCTCGACAACTCATATTTGCAACATCGCCACCCGAAGCCGCGCCGCACTCGGCCGCTGGCAGTTGAGCTGCACCTGCTCCAACCCAAGCCAGCCCGCCATCTGCCGCAGATTCAGGGCCAACGCCTGCATCCCTTCCTCATCCAGCCCCGGTTCTTCCTCGTGCACCGCGTGCACTGCCAGGCGCCCATTGGCGCGTTCGGCGCGCAGGTCAACCCGCGCGGCAATCCGCTCATTGTGCAAAAACGGCAGCACGTAGTAGCCATACACCCGTTTGTGTTGCGGGGTGTAGATCTCCAGCCGGTAACGAAAATCGAACAGACGCTCGGTGCGGCTGCGCTCCCAGATCAATGAATCGAACGGCGAGAGCAAGGCGCTTGCGGGCACTTTGCGTGGCACTTTGGGTTCAGGCAGGCAGTAAGCCGCCTGCTTCCAGCCCTGCACCTGGCACACCTGCAACTGCCCATCCTCGACCAACTCGGCCAGGCGGCCACGGCTGTCGGCGGGGTCCAGGCGGAAATAGTCGCGCAGGTCTTTTTCGGTGGCGACGCCCAATGCAGTCGCGCTGTGCAGCAGCAAACCGCGCTGAGCTTCGGCTTCGCTCACAGACGCGTGAAGAATATCGGCGGGAATGACCCGTTCCGGCAAATCATAGAGCCGCTCAAAACCGCGCCGCCCCGCGACGGTGACCAAACCGGCGGCGAACAGCCATTCCAGCGCGTGTTTTTCCTCACTCCAATCCCACCAGGGGCCGGCACGCTCCTCGCGGGTCGACAAGCTGCCCGCGCCCAATGCGCCTTGCTGCTCGACCGTGTGCAGCACGCGCTGAATGGTGGCCTGCTGCTCACGCCCAAAGCGCGCCATCTGCGAATAGATGCCCTGCCCTAACTTTGCCCGCTCCATGCGCCAGCGCATCAACGGGTACAGCGCCATGGGCAGCAAGGAGGCCTCATGGCCCCAATACTCAAACAACGAGCGGCGCCGGCCCTGGCTCCAGGCAGCGTGTTCAAGGATCAACGGGGAGTAATGGCCCAGGCGCGAAAACAGCGGCAGGTAATGGGAGCGCACCACGGCGTTGACCGAATCGATCTGCAATACACCCAACCGCTCAATCAAACGGTTGAGGTGCGCAGCCTTGATCAATGCTGGCGCCTGGCGCCCGGAAAATCCCTGGGCCACCAGCGCCATGCGGCGTGCTTGCTTGAGGGAAAACGACAGGTCGGCGGGCATGGGTCTCTCCGTGTGAGCTCGCCGACCACCCTACTGCATCCTGGCTTATTTTCGCAGCGGGTCTTGCCAGAAATGCAGATGACGCTCCTGCTCGACATCGCTGCGGTTAAGCCCAATATCCTTAAGCGCTTCATCGCTCAAGCTTGCCAGGGCATGGCGCTCCTCATGCAGCGCCTGCCAGCGGGCAATGCTGCGAAGCAGCACGGAAAACGGGCGCTTGCCCAGCAACACAAAACCTTTCTGACCTTTCATCTTCTCGCCCTCCAGTGGGGATGGCGCAAGTGTGTGCCTGGCCTTATGATCAATCCAACGAATGTTTCTTATGCAATACATCTCTGAGATTGATCAATTGTCCAGCTACCCAAGCATTGACACCGACGTACTGCGCACCTTCGTCGCCATCGCCGACCAGGGCGGCTTTACCCGCGCCGGCGAGTTGGTCAACCGCACGCAATCGGCGGTGAGCATGCAGATGAAGCGGCTGGAAGAAGACGTGCTGCAACGCAAGTTGTTCGAGCGCGATGGCCGCCAAGTAAGGCTCACGCCGGAAGGCGAGGTATTACTGGGTTATGCACGGCGCATCCTGAAACTGCACAGTGAAGTGTTCAACACCCTGCGCGAACCGCATATGGTGGGATTGGTGCGCATCGGCACGCCGGATGACTACGTGATGCGTTTTCTGCCGGGCATTCTCAAACAGTTTTCCAAGGCCTACCCGCTGATCCAGATCGAGATGCACTGTGAGTCGTCATCGGTGTTGATGCAGCGCAGAGACTTGGCGCTGACCGTCATCAGCCGTGAACCCGGCAAGGAAATCGGCGAGTTGTTGCGCACCGAGCGCATGGTGTGGGCGGCCGCGCCCTGCTTCTGCGTGGACGAGCACGATGCATTGCCCCTGGCCGGTTCCGGTACTGACTGCCTTTACTACCAGTGGACCCGTGCAGCGCTGGATGCGGCCGGGCGTGATTATCGCATGGCCTACCACAGCTCTAATGTGGCGGCGATCCAGGCGGTGGTTAACGCTGGCCTGGCAGTGATGGTGTGCATGGAAAGCCTGGTGACCGACGACTTGCGAATCCTGAGCAGCGACGACGGCTTCCCGCCACTGCCCTCGATGAACCTGCACTTGTTACGCAACCCGGCAATGACCTCGCCGATCACCGAATGCCTGGCGCAATACATCGTCGAAGGCTTCAGACTTTAAAGGTCAACATCACCGCGCACACCGCCAGGAAAGCGCAGAACAGCCCGCGCAACACACGCTCCGGCAACGCATGGGCGACTTTCACGCCCCAACTGATGCTCAGCAGGCCACCCACCGCCAGCGGCACGCCGATCATCCAGTCCACTTCATGGTGCCAGGCGTAGGTGACCAGCGTCACACTGGTACTGGGCAATGCCAGGGCCAGCGACAAGCCTTGCGCAACCACTTGGGTGGTGCCGAACAGGCTGGTCAGTACCGGCGTGGCAACCACCGCGCCGCCCACGCCGAACAAGCCGCCCATGGAACCGGACGCAGCACCCAGCACGCCAAGCCATGGCCAGGAATAACGCATTTGCGCAGTCGGCGGTGCGTTGCGGGTGAACAGGCGCAGCAGGTTGTACGCCGCCAGCGTCAGCAAGAACGCGATGAAGCCGATGCGCATGGCCCCGGCGTCCAGGCCCACCGCCCAGATCGAACCCAGCCAGGCAAAGCTGAAGCCCATGACCCCCAGCGGCAGCGCGTGACGCAATTCAATCCGGTTGCGTTGATGGTAACGCCACAACGCCAGCATCACGTTGGGCACGACCATCACCAAGGCCGTGCCTTGGGCAATCTGTTGATCCAGGCCGAACAACACGCCCAGTACCGGAATTGCGATCAGCCCGCCACCAATGCCAAACAACCCGCCGACCGTACCGAGCGCCGCGCCCAATACCAGATACATCGCCAAATCCATCACCGCTCACCACTCCAGAAGCCCAGGCCTTGCATGCTACGCAGTCGGCTATAGCGTGGAAACGCACAGCAACGCACAATGGCTGTGCCAATCTCGCATAAGCGCACACCCATGAACCCCAACACTCTGACCGAGCAACTGAGCCTGTTTCTGGATGTATTGGAGACCGGCAGTTTTTCCGCCGCCGCGCGCCGCCACCCACTGACACCATCGGCGGTAGCGCGGCGCATCGACAGCCTGGAAAGCTCGGTGGGCAGCCGCCTGTTCCAGCGCAGCACCCACGCGGTGCTGCCCACGCCGGCGGGCCTGGCCTTCGCCGAGCGGGCGCGGCGGATCGTCAGCGAATTGCAGCTGGCCCGTGCCGAAGCCGTGTCCTTGAGCCATGCGCCGGAAGGCTTGATACGGGTGGACGCCCCGGCCGCCTTTGGTCGACGGCACTTGGCGCCGGTAATTGCCGACTTTTTGAATGTGTACCCTGGGCTCGATGTGCACCTGCACTTGATCGACAGCTTTGTCGATATGCAGGGCGCGCACCTGGGCAAAGTCGATTTGGTGCTGCGCGCCGGGCATATCGTTGACACTCGCCTGGTGGCCACGCCCCTGGCGAGCATTGTGCGCATCGCCTGTGCCAGCCCGGCATACCTCAAAAGCCATGGCACGCCCAGCCACCCACGCGAGCTGAGCGAGCACGATGGCCTGGACTGGGACGGCCTGGCGCCGATGTTCGCGTGGCGCTTCGAACTGGATGGGCGCCGCACCCTCTACCGACCGCGGCGTATCCGCATGAGCGCCAACAACGCCGAAGCCCTACTGTCTGGCGCCCTTGCCGGGCTGGGTATCGCCCACCTGCCCACGTGGCTGGCCAGCGAATACCTGGTGCGCGGCGAGTTGCTGCCGCTGTTTTGCGAAAACGGCCTGCCCAGCCCGGAAACCGCTGGCATCTACGCGTTGCGCCTGGAACAGCAACCGAATGCGCGCAGCCGTTTGCTGCTGGAATACCTCAAATCGCGTTTCAGCCCTGTGCCGCCATGGGATCTGGCGCTGCAAAGCGGCCTGGTCTGACCGGTGCGCCAGAATTATCTGGCGCATTAAAGGTTTGCCCGCTAGATTCCTGGGCATACACGCTTTTTAAGGCAGCACCATGAGTAAAAATCCCAACCCGTGCGAAAACCTGATGCTGGACAACCAGCTGTGTTTCGCCCTGCACTCCACCTCGTTGCTGATGACCAAAGTCTACAAGCCGCTGCTACAAGCCCTCGGCCTGACCTACCCGCAGTACTTGGCCATGATGGTGCTGTGGGAAGAGGATGGCTTGACCGTCGGCGAAATCAGCCACCGCTTGCTCACCGACCCGGGCTCCCTCACGCCATTGCTCAAACGCCTGGAAGCCGAAGGCCTGCTCAGCCGCACCCGCAAGCGTGAAGATGAGCGGGTGGTGGTGGTGGAACTGACCGAAGCGGGACGTGCCTTGCAGGAAAAGGCAATGGGGATTCCGCAGTGCATTCTGGGGGCGAGCGGTATGCAGCTTGAGCAGTTGCGCAAGCTACAGGCGGATCTGATTGCGTTGCGTAGTAATTTGCAGGGTGCTGTCTGACGCGATTTTCCAAACACTAAAAATCTGAATGTGGGAGCGGGCTTGCCCGCGATGGCGGTGTGTCAGTCGCCAGATGTGCTAACTGATTCACCGCCATCGCGGGCAAGCCCGCTCCCACATTTGTTTTTTTGAGCCCATCAAATATTTTTATATTTATCTTGCGCGCTAAATATTAGCGCTATATATTCGCCTCACCAACTACTTAGCGCGCAAACATTTAGCGCTAAACCAAAAGAGGACGACACCATGCAAACGCTCTATACCGCAGTAGCCACCGCCACCGGCGGCCGTGATGGTCGCGCTGTTTCCAGCGACAACATCCTCGACGTCAAACTCTCCACCCCAAAAGAACTGGGCGGCGCTGGCGGCCAGGCCACCAACCCCGAGCAACTGTTCGCCGCCGGCTATTCGGCCTGCTTTATCGGCGCGCTGAAATTCGTCGCCAGCCAGACAAAACGCAAAATCCCGGATGACGCCTCGATCACCGCCCACGTCGGCATCGGCCAAATCCCCGGCGGTTTCGGCCTGGACATCGACCTGCACGTCAGCCTGCCGGGCCTGGCACAAGACGAGGCGCAAAGCCTGGTCGACGCCGCGCACCAGGTCTGCCCGTACTCCAACGCCACCCGTGGCAACGTCGATGTGCGCCTGCACGTGACGGTCTGATTTACACACGCGCACAAAAAAGCCCGACGCCAGGTCGGGCTTTTTTTGTCGTACGGTTGGGCCAGAATTACTTCTTGGCGCGACCTTTGTACGAACCACCTTCACGGGTGTCGATTTCGATCATGTCGTCGATTTCGATGAAATCAGCAACTTGCAGCTCGGTACCGTTAGCCAGTTTGGCAGGCTTCATCACCTTGCCCGAAGTGTCGCCGCGAGCGGAACCTTCGGTGTAGGCAACTTTACGCACGATGGTGGTCGGCAGCTCTACGGAAACCAGACGGTCTTCGAAGAAGATCGCTTCGCAGACGTCTTCCATGCCTTCTTCCACGAACGGCAGAACGGCTTCGATATCTTCAGCGTTCAGCTCGTACATGGTGTAGTCGGTGGTGTCCATGAACGTGTAGGTGTCGCCGCTGATGAAGGACAGGGTCGCTTCTTTGCGGTCGAGGATCACGTCGTCCAGTTTGTCATCGGCGCTGTAGACGATCTCGGTCTTGTAACCGGTCAGCAGGTTCTTCAGCTTGGTCTTCATGATTGCGCTGTTACGACCAGACTTGGTGAACTCAGCTTTCTGAACCAGCCAAGGGTCGTTTTCGAGACGGATCACTGTACCGGGTTTCAGTTCTTTACCAGTTTTCATTGCATATATCCGAAATTTGGATGGGATTTACAAAATTCAAGGTGGCGTATCATATCCAACTTTCATAAAACTGTACCAGCGCCGTCGCAAGATCGGCCTGCAAGCCTTGTTCCAGACACCAGGTTTGCGCGTGCAGGTGTACCTCCGGCCAGTGTTCCATGAGCATTTTCCACGCTTGTGCCATATCGCCATCAGCGTTCCAGGCTTGCCACAGGGTCACCACAGCGACCTTGGCGGCGGGCGACAACGCGGCGGTGTACAGCGCCAGAAAGGCGTCGAGCTTGTCCAGGTGGATGTCTTCGTCCTGGCGATAGATGTGCCACAGCAACGGCCGCCCTGCCCATTGGGCACGCACGAACGAGTCTTCGCCGCGCACGGCGTTGAAGTCGCAGCACCACAGCAGGCGGTCATATTGTTCCTGGCGCACGAACGGCAGCACCTGCACGGTCAGCGCCTCGCGTTGATGCACATCGCCCACCGCCAGCGCCTCGACACCGAGCCAGCGCTGCACGTCGCCGAGGATGCGGCCTTCCGGCACCAACAGATGAGTGGCATGCCCATCCGTCGCCAACACGTCCAGCCAGCTGGCGAGCCCGGCATTTTCATAGGCAAACAACGACATCAGCCGCGCACCGGCTGCCGGAACGACGCCTATCGACTGCAGGAATTGTTGTCGCGCTGCGCCGTCATGCTGAAATGCCTGACGCTGCTCCAACAGCCCGCCTTCACGCAAAAGCCCGCCCGTGCCCGGACGAAACCCCGGAAAGAAGAAGTACTTTTGCACGCCCTTGAACTTCACCGACGGCAGACGGTGGCAACCCACCACCCAGTCTTCGGCGCTGAGGTAATCCAGGTTCATCCACAACGGCGTGCGTTCGCGCGCGGCCATGGCCTCCATATAATCGGGCGGCAACTGGCAAGCGAAGGCGGCGATCACAACGTCGGCGGGTGGCGTCTGCGGCCAGTCGGCCGACCAGTGACGCACTTCAACGCCTTCCTGCCATTGCTGATCGCGCTGCACCTCGATTTCGGGGCACATGCGTTCGAAGGCGCGCAGGTCGTCGACCCATAAGCGCACTTCGCACGCATGCTCAACCACCAACTGCCGGGCCAGGCGCCAGGTCACGCCGATGTCGCCGTAGTTGTCGACGACGCTGCAAAAAATATCCCAGCGGGCTTTCATTCCGGGCTCCAACATTCAAAGGCTCGATTGTCCGCATAAATGCGCCGATGCAGAAGGCTTGATCGCGATTATTCTGCACAGTGGCTGTGCGACAATCGCCGCCACGCCGTCAATGCCTGCCAGGAGGCCAACATGTCCGAACGTCCGTTGTCGCTGTTCAAGCTCAGTGCTGCCGTGGCCTTTGGCCTGTGGCTGGGGTTTATCGCCATTGTGCTGACCGCCTGGCTGGCCTCGCGCTACCTGTTCCCGCAAAGCCTCGCACCCGTGGCTCAAGCGGTTCAACAAGCCGTTCAACAGATGGGCAAACCGGCCGCTGTGGCGCCGGAGCCGCCGAACCGTATGTTCGAGCAATACACCGAGAACCTGCGCAAGCAGGAACAACAACAAACCCTGGACCAGGCGCGCAACAATGCGCGCAACCTGTCTAACCCCAAATGCCAGTTCTGGCTGCAACAAGACCAGAACGCGCCCAATGAAAAGAGCAAGGCGAATGTCCTGCAATTTTGCGAATGACCCAGCACACTCATGAATAAACATGCCGTTCACCAGTTGATCCTGGAAAAACTCAGCGTCGACCTCGACATCGCTCAGCGTGCCGCACAGACCGCCTACGAAACCGCGACCCACGAAGAAAACATCGCGGAGAACAAGTACGACACCTTGGGGCTGGAAGCTTCCTACCTCGCGGCCGGGCAAGCCAAACGCGTCGAAGAGATCAAGCAAGCGCTGGCGTTGTGCCAGAACCTGCAACTACGCGCCTACGATGATCAACGCGGGATTGAGGTCGGCACGCTACTAGGCCTGGAGGACGAGAACAGCCGCCAGCAGTGGCTGTTCCTGGCGCCGGATGCGGCAGGCTTGAAAGTCGATGTGGTGGGCCAGCCGGTGACCGTCATCACCCCGCGCTCGCCCCTGGGCAAAAGCCTGCTGGGCAAGTTCGAGGGTGATGAGGTGGAGATTCTGGTGGCGGGCGCCCGGCAACACTTCACGGTTACCGAGGCCAAGTAAACCACTCTAAGCACAGGGGCTTACCGTGGCGAGGGAGCTTGCTCCCGCTCGGGTGCGCAGCGCCCGCAAGCTTTTTGGGGCCGCTACGCAGCCCAGCGGGAGCAAGCTCCCTCGCCACACCTGCAATAATCAATATCAGTGGACGGGCAATTCAACGCCGTCAAACAGCTCTTCCAGTTCCTGCTTGTTATGGCACTGGATCGCCTTGGCCATGACTTCACGGGTCAGGTGCGGTGCAAACTTCTCGATGAAGTCGCACATGAAACCACGCAGGAAGGTGCCACGGCGGAAGCCGATCTTGGTCACGCTGGACTCGAACAATTCGCTGGCGTCGAGCACGACCAGGTCTTTATCGAGGTTGGTGTCGACCGCCATTTTGGCGACGATACCCACACCCAGGCCCAGGCGCACGTAGGTCTTGATCACGTCGGCGTCAGCGGCGGTGAACACCACTTTCGGTGTGAGGCCGCGATGGCTGAAGGCTTCATCGAGCTTGGAGCGGCCGGTAAAGCCGAACACATAAGTGACGATCGGGTATTCAGCCAGGGCTTCGAGGGTCAGCTTCGGCAGCTTGGCCAACGGGTGGCCCTGGGGCACGACCACGCAACGGTTCCAGCGGTAGCACGGCATCATCACCAGGTCGCCGAACAGCTCAAGGGCTTCGGTGGCGATGGCAAAATCGACGGTGCCGTCAGCAGCCATCTCGGCGATCTGCATCGGCGAACCCTGGTGCATGTGCAGGGCCACATCGGGGTATTGCTTGATGAAATCGCGGATCACCGGCGGCAAGGCATAACGCGCCTGGGTGTGGGTGGTGGCGATCGACAGGGTGCCTTTCTTCTCGTTGGAGAATTCCTGGGCGATCTGCTTGATGCTTTCGACTTTGCGCAGGATCTCGCCGGCGGTGGTGATAATGCGCTCACCGGCCGGGGTCACACGGGTCAGGTGTTTGCCGCTGCGCGCGAATACTTCGACGCCCAGCTCGTCTTCGAGCAGGCGGATCTGCTTGCTGATACCGGGTTGCGAGGTGTAAAGGCTTTGAGCGGTAGCGGAAACGTTGAGGTCGTGGTGCGCCACTTCCCAGATGTAGCGCAGTTGTTGAAGCTTCATATATGTCCCTCAAAGCGGATAGACGCCACGGGTATCAGCGACGGTATATAACTATATTAAAGGTCAGACAGATAAATCTAGAACTTTTTATCGTTTTTACCCATCACGTGTCATCAGTGCGTCGACGCTGCAGCGACGGCACCATGTAAACCGGCACTGTGGCCAGTTGCAGTACCCGCGCCGCCGTGCGCCCAAGCGGTGTGGCGGTCGCGGTTGTGTGGCTATGACTACCTACGATCAACAGGTCAACGGAAAGTTTACGCAGTTGGTCGAGAATCACCTCGCACGGGTCCCCCTGGATCACGCGCACCGAGCGAATCAACTGCAGGTCTTGCTCGCCCTCCCCCAACTCCTCGCGAAAACTGTCGAGCACCCGTTGCTCAATGGTCGCCATCACCGTGTTCAGGCCCTGGCTCTGCCATTCACTCAGGGCCTTCTCATCAAGGTAGCTTTGCAACACCGATTCGGCGAACAACCCGATCGGCTCGACCACATGAATCACATACAAATCCGCCTTGAACGTCCGGGCCAGCGCCAGCGCATGTTGCATGACATACGGCGCATACAGACCGAGGTCCGTGGCATACAACATCGAACGAATCATAGAACCTCCTGGACTGCCAGGATGGCGGGGATTGATTGAGCTTAGCAGCTAGCTCTCGGTCTGGATTTTCAACTCATTGCTGATGCCATGGGGCACATGCCCGGTGGTTACCACCTCCCTGGCTTTCTCACAATGACCGGCCTGGTCGTCGAAAAACACATCGGCGGCGAACGCCTCCAAAAACGCGGATTTCTCCAGGCCGCCAAGGAACAGTGACTCATCCAGGCGGATGTCCCATTCGCGCAAGGTGCGAATCACCCGCTCATGGGACGGCGCCGAACGCGCGGTGACCAGGGCGGTGCGGATCGGGCAGGCGTCGTCCGCGAACTCGCGCTGCAACAGGTTGAGCGCCGCCAGGAAGCCCTTGAACGGACCGCCGTGCAAAGGCTCGCGTGCCGACTCGCGCTCGCTGGCATGAAACGCCTCTATCCCACCGACCTGATACACGCGCTCCGACTCATCGGAAAACAGCACCGCATCGCCGTCGAATGCAATGCGCAGTTCTTCACTCGATGCCCGGCGCGCGCCGCCGGACAGAATCGTCGCCGCAGCGAAACCAGCATCCAGGGCGCTGCGCACATCTTCAGCATGGGTCGACAAAAACAAATGGCAACCAAACGCGGCCAAATAAGGATATGGACTACGCCCTCCTACGAAAGCGGCGCGGGAAATATCCAGGCCGTAATGCTGGATCGAATTGAACACGCGCAAACCGGTGTCGGCGCTGTTGCGTGACACCAGCACCACTTCGACGCGGGCACGCCCGAGGCTGGCGTTAAGGCTAAGGAGCTTTTTGACCAGCGGGAAGGCGTCGCCGGGTTCGAGGGTTTCTTCCTCGTGTTCGATCTGGTATTTGCGATACGCCTCCACCCCTTCGTTCAGGTAGATCTTGTGGCTGTCGCTCAGGTCGAACAGTGCCCGCGACGAAATCGCCAGCACCAGTTTGTCGCCCAATCCTTTCGCCATAGTGTTTCTCCCCAATTCAGCGATTGCGCCGATCAATAAAACTCAAGGCCTGGTAGAGCGCCTGCATGCATGGCAATTCACAGCCCGCCGCTTTGGCAGCGGCCAATGGCCGGGCGTAGATCGCCGCCAGTTCCAGCGGGCGTTTGTGCACGTGGTCGTGGTACATGCTGGGCAGGTAGTCAGCCATAGTGTCGGTCATGGTGAGCATTTGCTCGACGTAACTGCCGGGAATTTCATGGCCACAGGCGTGGGCGCCCTGCACCACTTCAGTCATCAAGGCCTGGATCAGTTCGCGGCTGGACTCATCGGCCATCATCGCGCTGGTGCCGGTGCCCAGCAATACCGAGAGGCCATTGAACGGCACATTCCAGACCAATTTATGCCAGCGGGCCTGGTGCACATTGGCCATGGCCTGGGACTCGATGCCGGCCTGGTGAAACAGCGCGGCGCCCTCCTCGACAATGGCCTTCTGCTGCGCCTCATCGTTGGCCGCCGTGCCACTGTGATAGCCAAGATTCACCCGGCCCAACGCCTGATGCTCGACGACACCCGGCCCGGAACGATGCACGCCGATGTAACACAAGCCGCCCAACAGGTGCAGCGACGATGGCAGGTGTTCGCGCAGGCTGTCTTCAACATCGAGGCCGTTTTGCAGGAGCACTACCTTGGCGCCCGGTGCGGCGACCTGGGCAAGGGTTGGGGCCAGCTCCACGTTGCCGGTGGATTTGGTGCCGACCAGCAGCCAGTCGCACGCCGGCATATCGGCAGCCTGGGCATAGGCCTGCACAGGGTGCAGGTGCAACTTGCCGTGCACAGTACTGTTGAGGTGCAGGCCATGCTCGGCGACCGCCGCATATTCACTGCGCAACAGAAAGTGCACATCGAACCCGGCACGCGCCAGCATCAGGCCGTAAAAACCACCGATGGCACCGGTGCCGATAATGCCGATGCGGGGCGACTGTGCTGTCATGGCAGATCCTCTGGAGTACGGGTAAGTGCTTGATTAATCGCGTCCGCAAGGTCGGGCCGGGTAAGACGCGCCTGTAATTGCCCAAGGAATTGACCCTCGCACACGAGGAACAACGCGGGCAAATGAAAGATCTGGTAGCGCTCAACCGCCCCGCCGTTGTGCCCGGCATCCACCCAGCACACGCGCTCGACCGGCAACGTCCAGCCGGGCAGTTGCTGGCGTGCCCAACGGCAACTGGAACAGCCCACGCTGGTAAACACCAGCAGCGAAATACCTGGCAATCCCAGCAATTGCTGGTCAATATCCAGGTCGGTCAATTCCAGTTCCTTCACTATACTGCTGCCACTGCCGTCAATTGGACGGTGCTCGGAGTCCGTGTACATGGGTCGTTTTTTACCTCACCCTGATGATGTCGCTGTCGAGTTAATCCAACGTCCCGCCCCAGCTATTCCCCGCCAACGCCTGCACACTATCGGCCTGGGCGGCGTCGCCTGCAATTGCCCGCGTGCCTGGCGCCAGGGCACGGCGGTTGATCTGCGCATCCCGTCACTGGGTGCCAGCGCCCGTTATCCGGGCTATGTAGCCTGGTGTCGCAAAGTCGAAAATGGCTACCGTATCGGCATTTCCTTTACCGATGAACATGCCTTGTTCGGTGCGCGCATGGGCGAGCAAGTGTGCCAGATCGAACGCTACTGCCGCCTGCACGAAGACGCCGAGCCAACCCCTGCCCAGCTCGAGACCATGGCCCGTGAGTGGGTTTCACGCCATGCCAGTGAGTTCGCCCACGACACCTTTGTGGCGCCGGTGCTGGATTAAAGCCGGCTTTGCCCATTGTCGCGGCCCCGTGTTACGCGCTAAGGTTCCTCCCCCCTGCATTCAAATCATGCTGTGCCCGCCGCACGGGGATAGCAGGCGGCCGGCACCCGTGACCCTGGCGAGTAACACGATGGCTGATTTACCGATCAATGACCTTAACGTCGAATCCAACGAGACCCTGATCACCCCTGATCAGCTCAAGCGCGAAATCCCTTTGAGCGATGCTGCCCTGCAGACCGTGACCAAGGGCCGCGAAGTCATTCGTGACATTCTCGATGGCACCGACCACCGCCTTTTTGTAGTGATCGGCCCGTGCTCGATCCACGACCTCAAGGCTGCCCACGAATACGCCGAGCGCCTTAAAGTGCTGGCGGCTGAAGTGTCCGACACCTTGTATCTGGTGATGCGCGTCTATTTCGAGAAACCACGCACCACCGTCGGCTGGAAAGGTTTGATCAACGACCCGTACCTGGACGACTCGTTCAAGATTCAGGATGGTTTGCATATCGGTCGCCAATTGCTGCTGGACCTGGCCGAAATGGGCCTGCCGACCGCGACCGAAGCGCTGGACCCGATCTCCCCGCAGTACCTGCAGGACCTGATCAGCTGGTCGGCCATCGGCGCACGCACCACCGAGTCCCAGACCCACCGCGAAATGGCGTCCGGCCTGTCCTCGGCCGTGGGCTTCAAGAACGGCACCGATGGCGGCCTGACGGTTGCGATCAACGCCCTGCAATCGGTGTCCAGCCCGCACCGTTTCCTGGGTATCAACCAGGAAGGTGGCGTGTCCATCGTCACCACCAAGGGCAACGCCTATGGCCACGTGGTACTGCGCGGCGGCAACGGCAAGCCCAACTATGATTCGGTCAGCGTGGCGCTGTGCGAACAGGCGCTGAACAAGGCCAGGATCAAGCCGAACATCATGGTCGACTGCAGCCACGCCAACTCCAACAAGGACCCGGCCCTGCAACCGCTGGTGATGGAAAACGTCGCCAACCAGATTCTTGAAGGCAACCAGTCGATTATCGGCTTGATGGTCGAAAGCCACTTGAACTGGGGCTGCCAGTCGATTCCAAAAGACCTGGCCGACTTGCAGTACGGCGTGTCGATCACCGATGCCTGCATCGACTGGTCAGCCACCGAGACCACCCTGCGCAGCATGCATGCCAAGCTCAAGGACGTGTTGCCCAAGCGCAAACGCACCTGACCTTACACTGCGCACACAAAAACGCCGGGCTTAGCCCGGCGTTTTTGTGTGCGGCATCTGATTGATCGTTCCCACGCTCTGCGTGGGAATGCAGCCATGGACGCTCCGCGTCCCGCCTCACTCAATATTCAGAGCTTCGCGGCATGGCGCTGATGGCGCTCCATGTAGCGCTCTACGTAAGAGCACGAAGGGATCACGGTGTACCCGGCCTCTTCGGCGAACTTCAACGCTTCCTCGGTCAACGCAGCAGCAATGCCGCGCCCGCGCAATGCGTTGGGCACGAAGGTGCGATAGATGTCCAGGGTCTGTTTGCCCAGGTCCATATAGGTCAGATAGGCACGATGACCGTCCACATTGGTCTCGAACTGATGACCAGCCTGGTCATGGTGGATGGACAACGCCTCGCTCATCACTACTCCTCGCGGGTCTTGGATTTCGACCCCTACCTTACCGATGTTTTTCCGGCGAAGGAACATCTACGCCACCCCGTGCCGGTTTCGACAACGAGAAAACCTATAGCGCTCACAACCAGCACGTAGAGAATAGTAGGCACCAATGCTGCAATAGCTCAAGGCGCACTCGTCATCCCTTGCCGCTGGCGGTTACAGAAAGGGCTTCGATCAATCGATGATCGATAGCCTGAACATTGCCGGCAGTTGAAGCTTGAGACGAACTGCCGCTCTTAAAGTCACCTCTAGATGCGCCTACATGCGCAAAAGATGCCGGGCCAGGCAAAGGCCAACTGAAAAAAAGTGTCATCGTAGATATATAAATTTACACCTGCTTACCCAGCCTGACACAGGCTGGCCGGACCTCTCAGCTTGGATCCAGTTCCCGACGAAATGAAAATTTTTGAGCAGTTTTTATACAAACCTCCAAAAGATTAGCCAAAATAGATACGGCACAAGAATTTTTTTTGCTTCTTGCGCTACGTCAGTTTACTTACTACAAGTAATGAGTAGTATGTACGCCGGCTATCAGCTCACCCTGAGAAAGTAGCCATTTAATAGAAAGTCCTTGAAGGGGAACACGATGAACAACGTTCTGAAATTCTCTGCTCTGGCTCTGGCCGCAGTTCTGGCTACCGGTTGCAGCAGCGTCTCCAAAGAAACCGAAGCTCGTCTGACGGCAACTGAAGACGCAGCAGCTCGCTCCCAGGCTCGTGCAGACGAAGCCTACCGTAAAGCTGATGAAGCTCTGGCTGCTGCTCAAAAAGCACAACAGACTGCTGACGAAGCTAACGAGCGCGCTCTGCGCATGCTTGAAAAAGCAAGCCGCAAGTAATAATCCCTCGGGGTTGTTATCAAGCCGATCCATTCTTGGATCGGCTTTTTTATTGCCTGCAATTCAGCCCTGAATCCAGCGCAATAAAAAGCCCGCCATAGCGCAAGGCCTTGGCGGGCTTTTGATCGAACAGGCTTATTGCTGCAGATCGATAGGCGTGCTGGACACCACCGGCGTGTTGGCACCCGGTACCCCAATCTCGGTGGGCAGGCCATCTTCGGCGGCCACCACATCACGCACCTGATCCCAATTGACGCGCAAATTGTTGGCCAGGTCTTCGCGCTTGAGCAGGGCATTGATGACCGCAGTGTGCTTGTCGACCACCGAAGGCGTGCCATCGTCGTTCAGCGGCGTATGCGCTTCAAGGTAGACCTTGCCGCCACTGCTGCCGAACTTGTACGCATCGTTGATGATGCGCACCGAGGTGCCGACCGGCACCATGTCGGCCATCTCCAGCACGTTGTTGTTGAACATGCGGAAGCAACCGTGGCTTGTACGCGTGCCGATACCAAATTTCATGTTCGAACCATGGATCAGGTAACCCGGCGTGCCCAAGGTGAACTTGAACGGCCCCAGTGGGTTATCCGGCCCGGCCGGCACCACATTGGGCAGCGGGTCGCCATTGGCGGCGTGCTCGGCCTTGATCGAGGCGGGCGGGGTCCAGGTCGGGTTGGGGATTTTGCCGGTGATGGTGGTGTGCGCGACCGGCGAACCCCAGCCCTCACGGCCAATGCCCAACGGGAAGGTGTACACCACGTTCTGGCCCTTGGGATAGTAATAGAGCCGGTATTCCGCCAGGTTGATCACGATACCTTCGCGCGGGCCGGGCGGCAGAATAAACCGCGTGGGCAGCACAATCTCGGTGCCCGCGCCGGGCAACCAGGCATCCACACCCGGGTTGGCCGCGACCATTTCCGAATAGCCCAGGTCATAGGTGGTGCCCAGGTCGGCAAAGGTGTCTTCGTACTTGGCCTTGATCACCTGGACCTGACCGACGATGTCTTCACCCGGCGGGGGCAAGGGCAACTGCAAGGCTGACGCCGAACCGGCTGCACACAAGGCAGCAAGAGACAGGCAGCAGGTAACGACGGAAAGGCGCGACAACATCCGGAAAATCCTTCGCAGAACGACGGGTAGGAAAACACTGATTGTATACGTGAAGCGCGATCCAGGCATCAACCTGCCCCGCTGCTACTCGAAGCGCAGCTCTGGCCAGATCAGCGGCGTGCCACGCTTTTGCGATTCGAGAATTGCCCGGCACAGCGGGCACAGGCGCTGGTCCTGAAAAATCGCACGGTCCACCGATGACCAGCGTGGTTGCGCCGGCAACAAAGTGCCGCACAGCGTGCGGTCGATCGAGCCACCCAGCTCCAATTGACGCGCAACCAGATGCACCCGGACTTCCTGGCAGGCGAACAGATCCAGCTGCTCGTCAGGCTCGATCAGTTGGTAGTTGAACAGGGACCAGGCAGGGCGCGACATCGGGGGCTCCAGATCGGGGGGGCGCCACCTTAGCCGAAAGCCTGCCGGTAGAAAAGCGTCATAGCAGCGGTTTTAGCGTCGGCCAGACATTTTCCAGCAACTTGCCCTGTGCGCCGACTGCCGGGTGAAGCTGATCGGCCTGCATCAACTCGGGATGGCCGCCCACGCCCTCAAGGAAAAACGGCACCAGCGGGATGCTTTTTTCCTTGGCCAAGGTACCGTAGACCTCGGCAAATGCCGTGGTGTATTTAGGGCCATAATTTGGGGGCAACTGCATCCCCAGCAGCAGCACCTTGGCGCCCTTGGCCTTGGACTGGTCAATCATCGACGCAAGATTTTGTTTCAATTGCGCTGGCGGCTGCCCACGCAGGCCATCATTGCCACCCAACTCGAGAATCACCACATCCGGTTTATGCTCTGCAAGCGCCGCCGGCAGCCGCGCCAGGCCTCCGGCACTGGTGTCGCCGCTGATGGAGGCGTTGACCACTTTATCGTCGAAACCTTCGCTCTTGAGCCGTTGTCCCAGCAACGCTACCCACCCTTTGCTGGTATCCAGCCCGAAACCGGCACTGATACTATCGCCAACGATCAGGACTGTACCCGCCGCTGCGTTCTGGGCCATGCACATCAAGGCCAGGCCAGCACTCAAAAACCACATTCGCATCGGATTCTCCATGGGCGCAAGCATTCTCACCGCGCGAAACCTTAGCAAAGTGGTTCCCAGCGCGGAAGGTGAACTGACTATCCTGCACGAACTGAGCCTGGAACTGAACAAGGGCGATAGCCTGGCTATCGTCGGCAGCTCCGGTTCCGGTAAATCCACCCTCCTCGGCCTGCTGGCCGGCCTCGATCTGCCCAGCAGCGGTGAAGTCACGCTGGCCGGGCAAGCCTTGAGCACCCTCGACGAAGACCAGCGCGCACGCATACGCGCCGAGCACGTGGGTTTTGTCTTCCAGTCATTCCAACTGCTCGACAGCCTCAATGCGCTGGAAAACGTCATGCTGCCGCTGGAGCTGGACGGCCGCAAGGACGCCCGCGAGCGCGCCACCCACCTGCTGGAGCGTGTGGGCCTGGGCCAACGCCTGACCCACTCGCCGCGCCAGCTTTCCGGTGGCGAGCAGCAGCGCGTCGCTATCGCCAGGGCCTTCGCCGCCGAACCGGATGTGCTGTTTGCCGATGAACCCACCGGCAACCTCGACAGCCACACCGGCGAGCGCATCAGCGACCTGCTGTTCGAACTCAACAAAGAAAGCGGCACGACCCTGGTGCTGGTCACCCACGACGAGCGCCTGGCCCACCGTTGCCGGCGCCTGATCCGCCTTGAAGCCGGCCTGATGGTCGCGCCCCTGGAGCCTTGATGGCACGTTTGCCGCTGTTGCGCCTGTTCAGCCTTGCCATGCGCCAATTACTGCGCGACGCCCGCGCCGGTGAGTTGCGCGTGTTGTTTTTCGCCCTGCTGGTGGCGGTCACGGCCAGCACCGCCATTGGCTACTTCGGTGCACGCCTGAACGGCGCCATGCTGTTGCGTGCCACCGAATTCCTCGGTGCCGACCTGGTACTCGAAGGCAGCTCGCCGGCCCGCTTCGAGCAAATCAGGTCAGGCACCGAACTGGGCCTGGATCACGCGCGCATTGTTGAGTTCTCCAGCGTTATCGCGACCGATAATGGCATCCAGCTCTCCAGCATCAAGGCGGTCAACGAGCAGTACCCGTTGCGCGGCGAACTCAAAAGCGCCACGCAGCCGTTCGGCGCAGAAACTGCAGGAGGCGGCCCAAAACCCGGCGAAGCCTGGGTGGAAGCACGGCTGCTGACGGCGCTGGACCTCAAAGTCGGCGACAGCATCGACGTGGGCATGAAAACCCTGCGGCTGACGCACATCCTGACCTACGAGCCCGATCGCGCCGGTAACTTCTACAGCCTCACGCCACGGGTGATGATCAACCTCGCCGACCTGGACGCCACCGGCGTGGTGCAACCCGGCAGCCGCGTGAGCTACCGCGAACTGTGGCGTGCGCCCCAGGGCAGCACGGCACTGCAAACCTATCGCGACCTGGTCAAGCCGGGCCTTGCCGCCAACCAGCGCTTGCAGGATTCGCGTGACGGCAACCAGCAGATCGGCGGAGCCCTGGGCAAGGCCGAGCGTTACCTGAACATGGCCAGCCTGGTGGCAGTGCTGCTGGCCGGCGTGGCCGTGGCGCTGTCGGCCAACCGCTTCGCCAGCCGCCGTTTCGACGCCAGCGCGCTGCTGCGTTGCCTGGGTTTGTCACGCCGCGAAACAATGCTGCTGTTCAGCCTGCAACTGAGCGTACTGGGCCTGTTAGCCAGCCTCACCGGCGCCGTGCTCGGCTGGTTGGCGCAATTTGGCCTGTTCTATTTCCTGCATGACTTGCTGCCGGCCGACGTGCCGCCCGGCGGGCTGCTGCCAGCAGTGGCGGGCATCGGCACCGGGCTGGTCGCCCTCGCCGGCTTCGCATTGCCGCCCCTGGCAGCGTTGGGCCGGGTGCCGCCGCTGCGGGTATTGCGACGTGACATGCTGCCGATCCCTTCCAGCACCTGGATGGTGTATGGCGCTGCGCTGTTCGCCCTCGGCCTGATCATGTGGCGCCTGAGCCTCGATCTGGTGCTGACCTTCGCATTGCTCGGCGGTGGCGTGATGGCCGCGCTGATCCTTGGCGGCCTGCTGTTGTTGTTACTGCAAAGCCTGCGCCGGCTACTGGCTCGCGCCTCGCTGCCCTGGCGCCTGGGTTTGGGCCAGTTGCTGCGCCATCCCTTGGCCGCAGCCGGCCAGTCCCTGGCATTTGGCTTGATCCTGTTGTCCATGGGCTTGATCGCCCTGCTGCGCGGCGAATTACTCGACACCTGGCAAAACCAGCTACCCAAGGACGCCCCCAACTATTTCGCCTTGAACATCCTGCCGGCCGATAAAGACGCCTTTGGCGCCCGCCTGCTGGAGTTGCAAGCACAAGCGGCGCCGCTGTACCCGGTGGTGCCGGGCCGCTTGATCAGCATCAATGGCGCGCCAGTGCAGGAGATTGTCAGCAAAGACTCCAGCGGTGACCGCGCTGTGCAGCGCGACCTGAGCCTGACCTGGGCAGCCGACCTGCCACCGGGCAACCTCCTCACTGCAGGCGCTTGGTGGTCACAGCAACCGGGCGATGGCATCCCAGGGGTGTCGGTAGAAGCCAAGGTCGCTGAAAGCCTGAAGCTGAAGCTCGATGATCACCTGGTGTTCACCGTCGGTGGCGAGAACCGCGAAGCACGGGTGACGAGCCTGCGAACCATCAACTGGGACAACTTCCAGCCCAACTTTTTCATGATTTTCCAGCCGGGCACCTTGAAGGACCTGCCCGCTACTTACCTGACCAGCTTCTATCTGGCGCCGGGGCATGACCAACAGATCGTCGACCTGTCCCGGGCCTTCCCGGCCGTCACTATCCTGCAGGTCGAAGCCTTGCTGGAGCAGTTGCGCAGCATCCTCGCCCAAGTGACCCTGGCGGTGGAGTACGTGTTGCTGTTTGTGCTGGCGGCGGGCATGGCCGTGCTGTTTTCGGGCCTGCAGGCCACTCTGGATGAGCGGATTCGCCAAGGCGCGCTGTTGCGGGCGCTGGGGGCCGAGCGCAAGTTGCTGGTCAAGGCGCGACGGATCGAGTTCGGCTTGCTGGGTGCGGTAAGCGGCTTGCTGGCAGCCCTGGGCACCGAGCTGGTGACCTGGGTGCTGTACCGTTACGCCTTTGACCTGGCGTGGCATCCGCACGCGTGGATGCTATTGCTGCCAGTGATCGGTGCCGTGCTGATCGGCGGCGCTGGTGTATTCGGTACGCGTCGCGCGTTGAATGCCAGCCCATTGACGGTGTTACGCGAAGGTTGAAAACCAGCGCTGGCCAGCACGCCCGACGGCGTGCCGGCCAGCGTTTACTTCACATACTCGATACCCGTAATCCACCAGCACACCTCGCCGGTTGGCGTCTGCACCATGGCTTCATCGTCGACTTCCTTGCGCAGCAACGCCCGGGCCATCGGGGAGTCGATGGAGATGTAATCCATGCGCTCATAAATTTCGTCATAGCCGACGATCCGAAACCGCTTGGTCTCGCCCTGCTCATTTTCGATATCGACCCAGGCGCCGAAAAACACCTTGCCCTCCTGCTCGGGCATGTACTCCACCACCCGCATGTCTTCCAGGCGCTTGCGCAGGTAACGCACACGCCGATCAATCTCACGCAGCAGTTTCTTGTTGTATTGATAGTCCGCGTTCTCGCTGCGATCACCGAGGGACGCCGCCCAAGTCACCTTGCGGGTGGTATCTGGACGCTTTTCACGCCACAGGTAATCCAGCTCTTTTTTCAGCGCCTCATGACCTTCTTTGGTTATCAGCTTGGTACTCAAACGCGTGCATCCCCAGACAGTGTCCAATGGTGCCGATACGCCAAGGCGTCATGCCCTGGCGCCGGCCGGCTGGGGTTGATGATAAATGAACCCTGAAAAGTAGCCAGACCGTAGAACACATCAGCTTCAAGCCTGGCCGTCCAGGGTTTGATCAAGCTCCAGGAGTACACTCTGCAGGCGCTGGCGTATTCCCGCCACCTGCGACAGCGCCAGCGTCAACTTCTCAGCCTTTTGGCCAACCTCAAGGTTTCGCGCCTGCAACTGCGTTGCTTGTTGCTGCAACTCCTGGCTCCTTTCGTCCAGCTCACCCTGTTCCTGCTCGAGTCGTGCCTGCCACTGCGTTAGCATTTCATCGCGCTCGTTCACCGCAAGTTGCTGTTGCGACAGCTCTTGGGCGACCTTTGCCAGGCTGGACAACGTGCTGTCTACCTCAACCAACGAGGCATGTTCCATCTTCGGCACAGGTGGGCGCGGTGCAGGCGCTGCTTGCTCGACCTGAACAGGTGGCACGCTGAGCTCGACGGGCACTGGCTCTGGCTCTGGCTCTGGCGCTAGTTCTGGTTCTGGCTCTGGTTCAGGTTCTGGCGCAGGGGCTATCGCGGCGGGAGCCTCCAATGGCTGAGCCTGGGCCGGCTCTGAAACTGGCGGCTCGACGGGCCTGGCTGGGTTCGTGGCCCTGGGCGGCGAAATCATCTGCGACGAGAAGCGAATCGAAGGCACGATCAACGAAGCACTTTCGATGGCCGGCAGTACGGGTGCCGACATGCCCAGGGTAATGACCTTCATGACCAATGCCTTCTTGATGATCATCGAGTGATGGTCCTCAGGCCTGGCGGGCGGTAACTTGCAGCCTTTCAAATCAATGAAATGAAAAGGCACCGAGGATTCGATAACGGTGCCGTTCTTAGTCCCGGAAGCGGCGGCCACCATCAGGATTTGCTTGAACACTTGCATGGCAACTTGCAGGTCTTCCTTGGACTCGACCCCGCCGAGGAAGTACCGGTCGAGTTTCTTGCGTAGCGCCGCGATGTAGACCCTGGAGTTACCAGGTTCGGTCTCTTCATCCAGGCTATAGACCAAAAAATTGGAATCGGTCTGTGCAACGGCAAACCCACAAAGCAGTGCACCGTTGACCGGCGTGTCCTGACCGCTGCGTTCAAGAACAAGCGTGCGAAGAAGCATCATGATATTCAGGCCTTATTGCGAAAGAGTAAACCTTATATAAGCGCCAGATAAATACCCGGCCATTAACTAACCTCGGAACAACGCAATTGTTTCAGCAAGTTATCCGATTCGGCGTAGGAATTATCTGAGAAGTATGTCCCCTTGTTCCCAAGTCCAATGATTAAACGTATCTTTCTCGGCGCTTACCGTGCATGACGGTACAAGTTCTTACGCCTCGCAAAACTTATTCGGTAAAAAGATGCTCGAGATAAGCAGCCTGACAAAGCGTTTGGGTAAAAGAAACGTCATCACTAATCTCTCGTTCAGCGCTCAACGCCAGGAATGTATCGGCTTGTTCGGGGAGAGTGGCGCAGGCAAAACCACACTGCTGAATGTTATCTCCGGTTTGGCCAGCCCCTCGGCCGGGCATGTCACTGTCGAAGGCTTTGATACCCAGGCTCATCCTCTGCAAGCGCGAAGAGCCCTCGGCTATCAACTCCAGGACGGCCTTAGCCATCAAACGATGTCGGTCAAAGGCGTGCTCAATTTCATTGCCGCCGTACGCGGCTTCAGCGGTGCTGAAAAACGCAGCCGGGTTGATCGAGCAGCCATGCGCCTGGAATTATCACGTGTACTCGATGCACCGATCGATACGCTTTCCGTCGGTTTGAAGCGCAGAGTCGCTATCGCCCAGGCGATCCTGCACACCCCCGGCCTGCTGCTGCTCGATGAACCGATTGAGGGGCTGGCAACGGATCAACTGCTCAAGTTCAAGACCCTGATCCAGTCGCTGACCGAAGACATGACGGTCCTGATCGCCTCCCGGCATTGCGACAACCTGTCGAGCCTTTGCACGCGCGCCTTGGTTATCGCAGCAGGGCACCTTGTGGCAGACACCCCGCTGCCCGATTTGCAGCGCAACTCCCGGCATTACCGAGCTGTCACGCTGGCCGCAGAAACACCCCTGGATTTACTCGCCCTTGCCGTATTACCCGGCGTGGCAGGTATAGAAGAGGACCGGCATGCGCCCGGCACCGTAACGGTTCTGGCGATGCCCGGGCACGCCATCTACCCCCATATCAACGCACTTATCGCCAGCCGCGGCTGGAACATAACGTCACTGAATCTGGAGCCAGGTCGCCTGAACGAAGTCGTTCAGCATCTGAGCCACGAGGTCACTCTTTGAAACTGCTGCCTGTCATTTTCAAGCGCCAACTGGCCAGTTATGCCTGTACACCCAGCACGTACCTCGGTATTGCCGCGTTTCTAGTGTTGTGCGCCACCTTGGGGTTGTACACAAGCAAATGGCTGGAACAGGAAAGCGGCGACCTGCAGGTGTTTTTCCAATTGCACCCTTGGCTCTACCTGCTGCTGATTCCCATGTTGTCGACACAATTATGGTCGGACGAACACCACGCCGGCATGCGCGACATGATGAAAACCCTGCCTATCACCAGCGCAGAGCGGGTCATCGGAAAGTTTCTGGCTGCGTGGGTCGTGTGCGCAATCGCATTGCTGCTTACTTTCCCACTGGTAATCCTCGCCAACTACCTCGGCACCGCCGACAACCGTGTTATCGCTTCACAGTTTCTAGCCAGTTGGTTGCTGGCCGGCGCTTATCTTTCTGTCGGATGCTTTACGTCTACCCTGACCCACCAACGTTTGGCTGTCTTCCTGATAACGGTGGTGATGTTACTGGCCGCCAGCGGACTTTCATCGGTTCTCGACGCACTTGAGCATCAGGCGCCGATCTGGGTCGTAGACAGCCTGGTCTCGATTAACCCGATTTCACGTTTCGGGGCTATCGACAACGGCAAACTAACGCTGCATGACGGCTTGTACTACATCAGCATGATCCTTGCCTTTCTCTCGGCATCCACCGTCACGCTCAACTACAAAACCAGTTGAGAAGGAAAGCAAACGATGCGTTCTACTCTGAGTACGGGTATGACACTGGTGGTCATATTGCTGCTTTTCCTTGCATTCAATCTCGCGTGGGTCGGCAAACTACCGAATATCCGCTGGGACTTCTCACAGCAGAAAATCCACACGTTATCGCCCCCTGCGCGACAACTGCTTGCCTCTCTGGAACACCCACTGGATTTGTATTACTTCAACTCAAGTAATGACCCAAGAAGAAGCCAGGCAATAAACCGCTTCGGCGAACGAGTGGAAGATTTACTCAAAGAGTTCGAAAAAGCGTCAGCAACCATGATTAACCTACATGTTATAGATCCTACTCCTTATTCAGAGGATGCCTACAAGGCCGGCCTGTTCGGATTGGATGACAAGCAAGGCTTTCTTGGCCTCATCGGCACCCGCCCAGGCCAGCCCGCGCAACGTATCAATGTACTGCGCCTGGATGACGAGCCCTTGCTTGAGTACGAAATCAGCCATCTGATCCACCAACTGATGCACCCCGAGCCCCCCACCGTCGGCGTATTGACGGGGTTGGCATTGAACGCGTCCGGTGAACAGTTGCTGGCACAGATGCATCAGCATTTTGATCTGACAGGCCTGGCATCAAGCACTCCGACAGTGCCCGAATCGATCAAAACCCTGATGGTTGTGCACCCGCGCGCCCTGCCGGAACAAACCCTGTATGCAATTGACCAGTTTGTATTGAGGGGCGGCAAACTGATGCTCTTTATTGACCCGGTGAGCGAGGCCGAGACAGACGCCAAACCCGTCGACACAAGGCTGGACGGGCTACTGGCGGCTTGGGGCATACAGATGCCGGCGGACAAACTGCTGGTCGATCACGCATTTGGTTCAGGTGCGCCAGCAGTACTGCACCCGGCCAAGCTGAACCTGCCACGGCAAGCAATGGCGGCCAACGATGTGAGTGCCTGGAAATTGGATACAGTCATCGTATCAAGCAGCGGTGCGCTGTCGCGCGTGAGGAAAAGCCGCACCACACTCACGCCTCTGTTACAAAGCTCCAGGCGCTCCACCCTGCTGGACGCAGGCCGCTTTGCAGCAACGTCTGCAGACGACTTACTGGCTGAAAGGATACCGGCTGCCACGCAACCCCACGTGATCGCGGCGCGCCTCGAAGGCCCCGCCTACTCGGCCTTTCCAGACGGCATTGACGGGCAGCCTGCAGGCTTGCAAAAGGCCGCACAGATCGAGGTGGTGGTGGTCGCGGACACCGATTTACTGATGGACGCTGTGATCAACTCTGCGCCCAACAACAACGTGATGTTTGTCTTGAACACCTTGGATAACCTTGCGGCTCCCGACGTGCTCGCAAGCATTCAACCCCGTGCAAGCAGCCAGTCCACCCACGCACTGGAGCAACTGCGCGAGGCGGCCGCACAGGCTTATGCACAAAAGGCCGGGGAACTGCAAAAACGGCTGGAGCAAACCGAGCAAGAATGGCAACGCCTGAACCCACCGAGTATTGGCTTCGGCACCCGTGCAGTGGACACCAATATCCAGTTGCAGGCGCTCAACAAGGAACGCCTGCGGCTGCCCATGGAGTTGCAGGCACTCAAGGTCCAGGCGTATGCATCGGTGCATCGAACAGAACGCAACCTCAAGCTGCTGATGATTGGCGCAGTACCGCTGCCGTTATGCCTGATCGCCTGTGCAGTGTTCCTCTACCACCGGCGTCGTCGATCGGCGGCTGTCGTTCACTGATCAGCCGTCAACGACGCGCAATCAGCCCTTGCCGGGCGATGCGCGTCAGTTGGCGGATCACTTCCTCGGCATCGCCCGCGCTGGGTGCCTGGATAACGGCAAGATCAAAGCTGTTGCTGGCAAAACGCGCCAGGGAGTCGCCATCTTCCACAAACTGGATCAGAAATGCTGAAGGGCGCCCGGTGCGGCGCGGCCATCCGTCGAGGTAACGCAGCAAGGTCGGCTGATGCTT
Organism: Pseudomonas sp. OE 28.3; assembly: GCF_014268205.2. Taxonomy (NCBI): domain Bacteria; kingdom Pseudomonadati; phylum Pseudomonadota; class Gammaproteobacteria; order Pseudomonadales; family Pseudomonadaceae; genus Pseudomonas; species Pseudomonas sp. OE 28.3. Next base: position 2,079,867 of record NZ_CP077082.1, on the reverse strand, counting down.
GCCACCCAAGAGGATTTTGGGGTTGCGTTGAGTCAGGTCCGCGGTGATCGGAGCCAGGCGTATGAGGGGGCGTGGTGCATTCATCGTGTCGTGTCTCTGCCTCAAAAGTCTGCGGGCAGGTGAGAGGCAACACCGAACCAGCGCTTTAGCGGTATTTCGAAACCTGACTCTTGATGAGTGCATGCTTCTGTCGGGCTGCATTGAGTCCCAGTGGCGCCCCGCAATTAGCTGTTTAAATCGGCGCATGAGCAGCATCCTAGAGAAGCCGGTGGGGCGATGTCAAGAATCCCGAGCAATGAAAAAGCCCGCTCATGGCGGGCTTTTTCAGCAGGTAACGCGGGTCATCAGTGGGCGATGGCGCGGTCGACCGAAAGTTTGCCAGCACCTTCGAACAGTACCGCCAACGCACCACCGAGCAAGGCCAAGGCGAACTCATAACCGTTGTTGGCCATGAACAAGCCGTTATGGATATGCACCGAGAAGATTGCCACCAGCGACAGGAAGGTCAGGCCCAAAGCCGCTGGACGCGCCAGCAAGCCGATGATCAAGGCCAGGCCGGCGAAGAACTCAGTACCGCCGGACAACACCGCCATCAGCGTGCCTGGGGTCAGGCCGAGGCTTTCCATGTATTGCGCAGTACCGGCCAAGCCGCCGCCGCCAAACCAGCCAAAGAGCTTTTGCGAACCGTGAGCGGCGAAAACGATGCCGACAAAAATTCGCAGGATGGTCAGGCCGTAACCGGCGCGAGTGGACAGAATGCGAGTGATCAGTGGGCTCATGGAGAGAATCCTTTTCAAAGTAGGGGTTGGTTGGCCGCTATATTAATCGGATCAGACAATGATAAAAGCGCAAAAATCGCCTAATACTTATCGATAAAACCGATTATTTTCGTGAGGCAATTTTCGGCGCCGACGGCTCCAGGGATTCACGCTCCCGATCAAACGCCAAGTAATACTTGTTCACGCTATTAACATAGCTGACGCCGCCCATTCCCACCTGTTCCATGGCAATACGCTCGACCTGGAAGAACCACTGATTGGGGTTCAAGCCCCGCCGGCGAGCTTCTGCACGCATACCCTGGACCCGCTCCGGCCCCATGTTATAAGCCGCCAGCACAAAGGCCATGCGCTCGCGCTCGTTGAGTTTGGGGCTGGCGAAGAACTTGCGGCGGATCATCGCCAGGTAGCGCGCACCGGCCTGCACGTTGCTGTCCAGGCTCTCGATATTGTTCACCCCCACCCGCTGGGCCGCCGATGGCGTGATTTGCATCAGGCCGGTAGGCCCGCCGCTGTTGCGCGCGCCAGGGTCGAGTGCGGATTCCTTGAACGCCAGCGCGGCCAGGTTCAGCCAGTCCATGCCCTGCTCACGGGCGTGCTTTTGCAGCACCGGACGCAGTTTCTCCAGGCGCTGGCGGTCGGCGCGGGCCAGCGGGTTGCGCACTTGGTAGAGACGTCGATAGATCCGCTGGAACGCCACGTCCTGGTCGGACGGCGTATGGTAAGTCTTGAGGAAGCGATCGATACTGGCCCGCAGCATCGAGGCATCCTGGCGCACAAACCAGTATTCGTCGCCCGGCTCGCTGATCACCACCTGCCGATCAAAACGCAGTTTGGGCAGGATTTTCGACCAGCGCTCGGCAATCGGTTTTTCAACGATGGTGAGGTGGAAGATCCCGGCCTGGACCATCTCCAACACATCCTCCACGGCCAGCGTCGGGTCAACCCACTCCACCTTTACTGGCGGGCGCTTGTGCAGCGCCAGTTGCTGGTTGACCTGATTGATCGCGTCCGCCGCCGCACTGCCGGTGGTCAACGCCAGGGTGCGCCCGGACAATTGCTCCAGCTTGGTAAACCGCCGCTCACCCTTCACGCCCACCAGCCATAGCGGCACACCACTGGCAATCGGGTCGCTGGTGCTGATTTTGTGCGCGGCCTTCACATCGAGTAATTCACCCGGCGCCACCAAGTCGCCTTCGCCACGGGCCAACGCGCCGAGCAATTGGTCCTTGGCCTTGGGAATAATCTTGAGGTTGATTGCTTCTCCATCCCGGGCATGGCCGTTCAGGTATTGCTCGAAGGCTCGCAGACGATGGTATTCGACCCCGATGGCCTGGCCCTGGACCTCACCGGAACTGTTACGGCTCTGGTTGACCAGCACACGCAGGGTGCGGCTGGAACGGATCTGCGCCAAATCACGAACCTTGCCGGGCTTGGTCACTTCCAGCGGCCCGTCCAGACGTGCGACCGCCGCCATGGGCAGCAGTAACGTCAGGCACAACATAAGCAACGCCGAGGGTCGGATCATCCGCTCTCCGGAAAGAATACTGGCCAGCCATCTCGTGAAAGACGAGAAGCTGGAGGTCAGAAACAGAGCGCTTCAAGCGCTGGCAAGGCACGCAACGGTGGCGTCGGGGCAGGCGGCGGGCCAGCCACAATGTCACTTGCGACGTTCAAAGACAGCTATAACGCGTTGTAGTTCTTAGTTTTTCTTATAAATCTACAGCTCTGATATGCTTTCCGGCCGCAGGCGGAGCTAGCACCATGCAACTCATTGATATCGGCGTCAACCTGACCAACCCCAGTTTCGACGAGAGGCACCAGGCCGTTCTCGACCGTGCCTACGCCGCCGGCGTGCAACAATTGGTGCTCACCGGTACCAGCGTCGAAGGCAGCGAGCAAGCCCTGGAACTGTGCGTAAACCTCGATGACAGCGGCCAACGCCTGTTCAGCACCGCCGGCATCCACCCGCACTCGGCCAGTGACTGGAACGGCGACAGCGCCCAACGTTTGCGCGGGTTGCTCAACGAAAGCCGCGTGCGTGCGGTGGGCGAATGCGGGCTGGACTTCAACCGCGACTTTTCCCCGCGTCCGCAGCAGGAAAAAGTCCTTGAAGAGCACCTGGCACTGGCGGTTGAGCTGAAACTGCCGGTGTTTCTGCACGAACGTGACGCCAACCAGCGCCTGCTGGAGATCCTCAAGGATTACCGCGACCACCTCAGCGCCGCCGTGGTGCATTGCTTTACCGGCGAGCAACAGGCGCTGTTCAGCTACCTGGACCTCGACTTGCATATCGGCATCACCGGCTGGATCTGCGACGAGCGCCGTGGCACACACCTGCATCCGCTGGTCAAAGAAATTCCCCGTGGCCGCCTGATGCTGGAAAGCGATGCGCCGTACTTGCTACCGCGCACCCTGCGGCCGAAACCGAAAAATGGCCGCAATGAACCGGCTTATTTGCCCGAAGTGCTGCGTGAAGTGGCACTGCATCGCAATGAAACGCCGGAAGACCTGGCCGAGCACAGCACCGCCTGCTCCCGTGCGTTTTTCGGTTTGCCCTCGGTGGCAACGCAGGGTTCGACGTGAGCTCAGAAGCCATACCCGATTAAATGTGGGAGCTGGCTTGCCTGCGATGCAGACACCTTGGTATGTCAGGTGTACCGAGTTGATGCCATCGCAGGCAAGCCAGCTCACACATGATGCGGCGCATTGACCCATGTCAAAAACGCTTTCCTGAGTAGCGGCACAATAATGGCACCTTGCCAATGCTGTTTCCGCTATCAGAGAAAACCTTCCATGGGTGCCTGGCTTAGCAATATCTCGCTGAAGTACAAATTCTGGGCCGTGAATGCGGTCGCTTTCATCACCACCTTACTGCTGGTGCTCTACGCCGTGCAGCTCGAGCAACAGGCCCGCAGCGATGCATCTCGGGCCTCGGCGCAGGCCCAGGCGCGATTACTCGGTGCCTGGCCGGCCAACACCCCATTACCCAAAGATGAACATTGGCTGACCTTTGCCCGCGGCCAAACCCCATCGTTGGCTGATCAGGATCTGTCCGCCTTGAGCACCGCCAGCGGTTGGGTCGAACTCAATCACATGCCCTTGCTCGGGGAAAACCCACTGATCGGTGCCGACGTCGTCACACGGGCCGATGGCCAACAGATCGCCGTGTTGGCCTATGGCCGCAGCCTCAGTCAGGTCTTCAGCGAACGCTTCGCCAACTACGCCGTGGCCGTGTTGATCCTCATGCTGGCGATGCTCGGTGCCTCGCAGTTGTTGATCCGCTTCCTGCTCAGCCAACTCAACACCCTCAAGGACGTGATGCTGCACGTGGAGAAGACCGGCGACCTGTCGGCCCGCGTGCCCCTGGCCTGCACGGACGAGGTGGGCCAGATGGCCAGCGCCTTCAACGCCATGCAGGCCGGCTATCAGCGCGTGGTCAGTACCGTGGCGCGCACCGCCCAGCAACTCGATGACGGCGCCGCGCGCCTGGCCAGCAGCATGAACGAGGTACAGCACGGCATGCTCGGCCAGCAAAGCGAAACCGACCAGGCGGCTACCGCCATCAATGAGATGACCGCCACCGTCTACCATATCGCTCAACATGCCGGCGCTACCCGCGATCTGTCCCAGACCGCCGACACCCTCGCCGGCAGCGGCCAGGAAGTGGTCACCCGGGTACAGCGCTCTATCGCCGGCCTGTCCACCGGCGTGCAGCAGACGGCTGAAATGATCCAGAAACTCGCCGAAGACAGTCAGAAAATCAACGGTGTGGTCGGCGTGATCCACAGCATTGCCGAACAGACCAACCTGCTCGCCCTCAACGCCGCCATCGAAGCCGCCCGCGCCGGCGAAATGGGCCGTGGTTTTGCCGTGGTCGCCGACGAAGTACGCAACCTGGCCAAGCGCGTGCAAAGCTCCACCGATGAAATCACCCGCATGGTGTCGGCGCTGCAAGCCGGCACCCGCGACGCGGTGGACTTCATGCAGGAAAGCTCGTTCAAGGCTGACGACTGTGTGCAACAAGCCCAGGATGCCGGTGCCGCACTGGCCGAAATCACCAGTGCTGTGGCCCAGATGCGCGAAAGCAACACCCAGATTGCCGTGGCCGCCGAACAGCAGAGCCATGTGGCCGAAGAGATGAACCGCGCGGTGGTGAGCATTCGCGATGTCACCGAGAACACCGTGCAGCAGACGGTAGAGTCGGCCACCACCAGCAATCAGCTGGCGACCTTGGCCGGGGAGTTGAGCAAGGCGATCGGGCAATTGAAGCTATAAGCCAAACAAGGCTGGCTATGGCCTCCATAGCGAGCCTTGATTCGCCGTCCCAGGTGCCTGCGACCTAAACTTTGTCCATGTTGTTTCAACGGACAGAGGATTGATCATCATGGGCAAACGTCACCCCAACTTCCCCGCCTGGCAATGGCGCACTCAGCCACAGGCTCACCAGCACCCCACCAACCTGGGCCTGCAACTGATTGCCGTGCCTTTGCTGATCATTGGTTTTTTGTTGATGGTGTCTGGCGTATTCAGCTTCAGCCTGGCCAGTTTTGCCATCGGCGTCGTCGGCGTGTTGGCGGGCGTGGCGCTGCAACGCCACGGCCGCACGCTGGAGGCCCAGGGCAGCCAGCACTTCTGAGGCTCAGGCGAAGACCACCACGGTCTGGCGGCTGATGGCGATCAACTCGCCGCTCGGGCTCCACAGCGCGGCAGCGGCATGGCCGTAGCCGTCGCGGGCGTGCTCGATGTTGACGTAGTACTGGCACCAGTCAAGGGTGGTCAGGCTTTGCAGCGGCTGGATGAACTCGATGGTCCAGGTCAAGGTGCTGCCCGGCGCGGGCTTGGTCAGGTGCGGCAGCAAGGCCGGTGGCCAGGCGTCGACCAGAGCAAGAATATGCGACTCGGTCAGCGGCTCTTCCTTCACGTCCCCACGCAAACGCACCCAACCGCCCATGTCGCGGGATTTATTACCGGTAAACGGCAGGCCGCCGACACTCCAGCGCATCGCCAGGTGGCGCATGAATTCGGGGGTAACGCCCTTGATATAGGGCAGTTCCTGGCACTCATCCCAGTGTTTGAACACCGGCGGCGCTTCGCTCGACACATCAATTACCGACTCACGGGCCGCGCCAAAGCTGGCTTGTACCAAGGTCGCCACTTCGCCGTTCTGCACCACGCGGCCGAGCAACTGGCTGACCGCCTTGCCTTCGCGCAGCACTTCGACTTGATAACTGGCGGGCACATCCGGCGCTACCGGGCCGACAAAGGTGATGGCCAGCGAGCGCAAAGGCCGATCCGCCGGCACTTGGGCGCGCAAGGCTTCGTATTGCAAGGCAGCCACCAGGCCACCAAAGGTTGCGCGGCCCTGCGCCCACTCGGCAGGGATGCTCACTTCGAGCGGGTTGTTACGGGCGGCATCGAGCAAATCACAAAAGCGCATGGCAACCTCACATCCAGAAAACCGATGTCGGGATCTTAACCAGCAGGTTGAGCAGGCACAGCGCCTATTCCGGCCAAAAGCCGGACCGGTTTAGAAACAATCCGCGCTGAGCTTGTCCAGCACACGATCCGCCTGGCCTTCAGCCATGGCCATGGTGCGCTGCCAAACCGCAACACACGGCTGCAGGTCGGGTTGATGTTCAGCCTGGGCCAGCCATTGCCAGCAATCGTGCCAATCGCCGAGGGCGCCTTGCGCTTGCTTGAGGCGTTGCATCGCCTTGGCCGGCAGTTTGTCCAGTTCGGGGTAGGCTTCGGCCGCGTAGCGCACGCGCTTGATCAGCAGGCGCAGACGGTGGCGGTCATGATCCGGGTCTTTGAGGGCGTCATCGAGTTTCTGCGACTGCTTGGCCAGACGCTTCTCGATGCGCGGGCGCAGGCCTTTGAGCAGTCTCTGGTGTTGGGAGGCGCGGATAAAACGCGGGAAGGCATCCAGGATCAGCAGCAAATGCGCGAGTTCCGGGCTTTGCGCCACCTGGCGGTAAGCATCGGCCTGCAAACGCAGGCGCCGGTCGGCCGCCGCGTGATGGCCGTGCTGCTGCAAATACGCCGCCAGTACCTCACGGTCACGCAACGGCGTGGTCAATTGGCCGACCGTGCTGGCGGCCAATTCCAGCTGCTCGACACCCGGTAGCCCACGCAAGGGGCGCAACAAACTGCGCAGGCGCCGCACGGTGGTGCGCAGGTCATGCAAGGCTTCATCGTCGGTAACGGCGGCGAGGCGAGCCTGGCAGCTCAGTAACCCTACTTCCAGGCCAATGACCTGAGCGACTAACTGATCAACCAGCGCTGACATCCCTTCCCCCTTAACGATGAAACCCTAGTCGCCGCTTACCGATCAACGCCCGGCGCGGGACTCACGAATGTAGAAGCGCGCTTTCTCGGCCTTGTTGGAACAGCCTTCAAACGCTTCGAATTGCTGCTGGGTCTTGGCGCCGGTCAACAGCGACAAAGCCTTAGAGTAGCTCACGGTGCCGGCAAAGCCTTCGGCCTTGGCCAAATCCAACTCGTGCCAGGCCGCATCCAATTGCGTGCCACAGCTGTCGCGGTATGCGGTTTTGCCGGCACAACCGGCCAGGGCCAACACGATCACAGGCACACACATCCAGGCTTTCATCAATGACACCTCAAATATAGAAAAACAGTCGTAGGCTGTAGACGTTGCCTCCAAGGAAAAGTGCCTTGGGGGCCGCCTGAAATCAGAAGTGTCCATTCAAAAGTGCTTTCAGCAGTGCCTGCTCAGAAATGCCTACCGCCAGAGCATACCCGAGCGTAATGGCTATTCTGGAAAAATATTTTGATGCCCTCGGCCGGTAAGCGCATTGTGGGCCACTGTTTTGCGAAGGATCAGCTCATGAAAAAACGTGTTGCCTTGGTGCTCGGCTCCGGCGGCGCCCGCGGTTACGCCCACATCGGCGTGATCGAGGAAATCGAACGGCGCGGCTACGACATCGCCTGTATCGCCGGCTGCTCCATGGGCGCCGTGGTCGGCGGGATCTACGCCGCCGGCAAGCTCGACGAATACCGCAACTGGATCGAGAGCCTCGACTACCTGGACGTGCTGCGCCTGGTGGACGTGAGCTTTCGACTGGGGGCAATTCGTGGCGAAAAAGTCTTCGGGCAAATCCGCAAGATCGTCGGCGAGATCAATATCGAAGAACTGCGGATTCCCTACACCGCCGTGGCCACCGACCTGACCAACCAACAGGAAATCTGGTTCCAGGAAGGCTGCCTGCACCAGGCCATGCGCGCTTCGGCGGCGATTCCCAGCCTGTTCACGCCGGTGATGCAAGGCAACCGCATGCTGGTGGACGGCGGCCTGCTCAACCCGCTGCCGATCGTGCCGGTGGTGTCGAGCCATTGCGACTTGATCATCGCAGTCAACCTCAACGCCACCAACCAGAAGCACTACCACCTGCCAGTGATCCAGCGCCCGCCGGCGTTCAAGAGCCGCTTCAACAGCTTGGCCAAATCACTGGGTTCGCACCTGCCGTTTCGGCGCAAACAGGCCGAGCAACTGATGAAGCTGGAACAGGAAGCCTTGCAGTCCCAGGCCGCCGAAATCAACCCGTGGCTGGAGTCGGCCGAACCCGAGGCCCAACAACCTGCGGCCGCCCCGGAAAAACAAGGCGCACCGAAGTCCGCGACCGGCTCGTTCATTATCGATAACGTCGGGCCGGCGTCACTGCTGGACCTGATCAACCAGAGCTTCGAAGTGATGCAGACCTCGTTGGCGCAGTACAAGATTGCCGGTTATCCGCCGGACGTGCTGATCAACGTGCCGAAGCGGGTGTGCCGGTTTTTCGAGTTCTACAAGGCGCCGGAGTTGATCGCGTTGGGGCGGGAAATTGCCAGTGATACCTTGGACAAGTATGAGAGTGAGCAGGGTTGAACGTGTGGATGTGGCTGATGGCCCTATCGCAGGCAAGCCAGCTCCCACCTTTGAATGTATTCACAAATCAAAAGGTGGGAGCTGGCTTGCCTGCGATGAGGCCCGTTCAGGCACTGCAACATTCAGGCATTCAACAACCGATACCCCACACCCGCCTCGGTCACGATAAACCGTGGCTGGGTCGGATCATCCGCCAACTTCTGACGCAGATGGCCCACCACAATGCGCAGGTAATGGCTGTCTTCAGTATGGGTCGGCCCCCAGATATCCTTGAGCAATTGCTGCTGGGTGATCACCCGCCCAGGATGCCGCGCCAGTTGCGCCAGCACCGCGTATTCCTTGCGGGTCAGGGCCACCTCGACACCGTCCAGCAGCACCCGGCGATAGGCCAGGTCCACGGTCAACGGGCCGAAACTCAACGCCGCTTCCTGAGCCTCTCCCGCCGGTGCCTGGCGCAACAAGGCGCGCACACGGGCAAGAAATTCCTGGATGCCAAAGGGCTTGGTCACGTAGTCATTGGCGCCGCTGTCCAGGGCTTCGACTTTTTGCACTTCGCTGGCGCGCACCGACAGCACCAATACCGGCACCGTCGACCACTCACGAAACTCGCGCAACACTTGCTGGCCGTCCATGTCGGGCAGACCAAGGTCGAGCACCAGCAAATCCGGCTTGCTCAATGCCGCTTGGGCCAGGCCCTCGTTGCCGGTGCCGGCCTCGATCACCTTGTAGCCCTGGGAGGCCAGGCTGATACGCAGGAATTTGCGGATCTGCGGTTCGTCATCAATGACTAAAATCGTCGCGGTCTGGCTCATGGTGTCCAATCAAAATCCGTGGAGAAAAGAGGGTAGCTCAAGGCTCGCGCTCCGGGCCAGGTTGCGTCGGTAACGGCAGGAACAAGCTGATGCAGGTGCCGCGCCCTTCTATACCATCCTCGACGCGGATATGCCCGCCGTGAGCGCCCACCATGCCCTGGCAGATCGCCAGGCCAAGGCCCGTGCCCTGCCCACCGCGATCACCACGGGCGGCGGTGTAGAACATATCGAAAATCTTCGCACGCTCGTCCTCGGGAATCCCCGGCCCCTCGTCGGCCACCGAAAAAAACAGTTGCTCATTGGCCACGCCGGCACTCACCTGCAAACGGCCGTGGGGCGGTGAGAAACGCGCGGCGTTTTCCAGCACATTGACCAAGGCCTGCTCGATCAACGCGGCGTGCACATACAGCAACGGCAACTGCGCCGGCACGTCGGTGTGTACCTGCAACGGCGCCAGTACCGCGCGCAAGCGGCCCAGGGCGCTGCCGACGATATCACCCGGCGAGACCCAATCGCGTGCCAGCTTCAGGGCGCCGTGACCCAGGCGTGTCATGTCCAGCAGGTTCTGGATATAGCGGTCCAGGCGCTCGGCTTCATCGCGGGTGCCTTCAAGCAATTCGCGGCGGTCTTCCAGCGGGATGGCTTCACCGAGCGCCAGCAGGCTGTCGATGCTGCCGCGCATCGAGGTCAACGGCGTGCGCAAATCGTGGGACACCGAGGCCAGCAAGGCGCTGCGCAGTTGTTCGGTTTCGCCGTGCAGGCGCGCCGATTCCAGCTCCTGCGCCAGCTGTGCGCGCGCCAGAGCCTGGGCCAATGGCTGGCTCAATGCAGTGAGCAGGCGACGGCGTTGGCCGCTCAATTCCAGGCCGGGTTTGGGGCTGACGCCAAGCAAACCCAACGGTCCCTCCTCGCCAGACAGCGGCCACCACCACCAACGCCCAAACGGCAACGTGCCGGTGCCCATGCCAGCCGGTTGATCATGCTGCCAGGCCCAATCGGCGGCGGCGCGTTCGGCTTCGGTGAGGTTCAGCGCGGTGCCGGTTTCAACCTTCCAGCCGCCCTGGCCGTCGCGATTAAGCAGACACAGGTCCAGATCACTCCAGCCGTCCAGATGATGGGCCGCTGCACTGATCACCGCCTGGCGGTCGGTGGCCGCAGTGAGCTTGCGTGACAGGTCGAGCAGTTCGCTGGTTTCTTCCTGGGTGTCGCGCAAGGCCTGCAACTGCCGACGCTGACGCGCCGCGAGGTTGCCGGTCAGCGCCGCCATCAGCAAGAAAAACAACAGGGTCAGCACGTCTTCTTCACGCTGGATGGCGAAGGAGAATTTCGGCGGGATAAACAAAAAGTCGTAGCTCAGGAACGACAGCGCCGCACACACCAGCGACGGTCCCAGGCTGCTGCGCACACCGACCAGCAGTACCGCAGCGAGAAACACCAACGAGATATTCGGCAGCGGCAACACACTGGCTACCGCCCAGGCCAGCGCCGCCGCGACGATGGTTGCAACCACCGCCAGGCCATAGTCGAACCACACCAGCCCGCGCACGTCCGGCAGGCGTGGCGGCGCGGGCATGTCGTCGCTGTCGAGCACGTTGATCTCCAAACCCCGCGCATTGCGCAGCAAGCGTGCCGCCAAACCCCCTCCGAACAGCCTGCGCCGCCAGCGCATCCGCGACTGCCCCACGAGTAGCAGGCTGGCACGGCGTTCGGCGGCATGCTGGATCAGCGTCTTGGCCACTTCGCCAGCGCGCAGCAACACCACTTCGCCGCCCAGCCGTTCAGCCAACTGCTGGGCGTTCTGCAGGCGCAGGCGCGATTGCTCGTCGTGCGCACGGCCGTTATCGATATGCACCATGCTCCACGGCAAATGCCGGCGCTGGGCCACGCGGCTGGCGTGACGCACCAGGCGTTCGGCCTGCGCATCACCGTCCACGCCCACCAGCAAACGCCCGCGCACCGCCGGGGCGGCCTGGCCGAGCTGGCGGTAGCCTTGGGCCAAATCGTCATCGACATGCGCAGCAGCGGTTTGCATGGCCAGCTCGCGCAGGGCCATCAGGTTGGTCTGGGTGAAGAATGCGTCGATGGCGGCGCGGGCCTGTTCCGGCACATACACCTTGCCGTCGCGCAGGCGCTCGAGCAGCTCGCGGGACGGCAGGTCGATCAGCAGCAGCTCGTCGGCCTCTTGCAGCACCCAGTCGGGCAAGGTTTCACGCACTTGCACGCCGGTGATGCCACGCACTTGATCGTTCAAGCTTTCCAGGTGCTGGACGTTGACCGTGGTGAACACGTTGATGCCGGCGGCGAGCAGTTCCTGGATGTCTTGCCAGCGTTTTTCATGGCGGCTGCCGGGGGCGTTGCTGTGGGCCAGCTCATCCACCAGCACCAGCTTGGGCTTGGCGGCGAGCAGGCCGTCGAGGTCCATTTCTTCGAGCATCACGCCACGGTATTCGCTGCGCAGCAAGGGTTGCTGCGGCAGGCCGCTGAGCAAGGCTTCGGTCTCGGCGCGGCCGTGGGTTTCCACCACGCCTGCGATCAGGCGCACACCCTGGCGCAGTTGGGTGTGGGCGGCCTGGAGCATGGCGTAGGTCTTGCCCACACCGGGCGCCGCACCGAGGAAGACTTTGAGCCGGCCACGGCCGTCCCGTGGCAGATCGGCTAACAGGGCATCGGCGCGGCCGGAGTCGCTCATGCTTTGGAGTTCCTTCAGGTGTTTATTTGGAATCCTTCAGGCCGTCATCGCGGGCAAGCCTGCTCCCACATTTGGAATGCATTTCCCTGTGGGAGCGGGCTTGCCCGCGATAACGGCACCACGGTTTACAACGTTTCCAGCGCCATGTTCAGCGCCAGCACATTCACCACCGGCGGCCCCACCAACGGGCTTTCGATGTGCTCATCGAGCAAGCGCTGCAGTGTAGACACGGGCACATTTCGCGCCGCCGCCACTCGCGCCAGTTGATAGGCAATCGCCGCCGGTGGCAAGTGCGGATCAAGGCCGCTGCCGGAGGTAGTCAGGGAGGCCAAAGGCACCGGCCCCTGGCCTGGCACCAACTGTTTATTCGCGTCATCAAAAATACGCGTGGCCAATGCCGGGTTGCTTGGGGCCAGGTTGCTGGCGCTGCTGGAGACCGTCGCAAACGCGCCAGCCGATGGGCGTGGGTGGAACCAGCTGTCACCGGTAAAATCCTGGGCGATCAGGCTGGAGCCGCGCACTTTGCCCTCGGCGTCACGCACCAGGCTGCCGTTGGCCTGGTCGGGGAACGCAACTTGGGCGACACCGGTGACCACCAGCGGGTAGGCAACGCCGGTGATCAGGGTCATGAGGACCAGCAGGCTCAGGGCCGGGCGGATCATGTTAGTCATCTTGAAATCCTCAATAAATCGAGTAACCACTGTGGCGAGGGAGCTTGCTCCCTCTCCACAAAAAGTGCGATCCAGTTACACCAGGTGCAGCGCGGTCAGGAGCATGTCGATCGCCTTGATGCCCACGAACGGCACCAAAAGCCCGCCCAACCCGTAGATCAGCAGGTTGCGGCGCAGCAACGCCGCCGCACTCGCCGCCTGTACGCGCACACCGCGCAGTGCCAGGGGAATCAACACCACGATAATCAGCGCGTTGAAGACGATCGCCGAGAGAATCGCGCTCTGCGGGCTTTGCAAATGCATCACGTTGAGCACGCCCAACTGCGGGTAGATCGAGGCAAACAGCGCCGGCAAAATCGCGAAGTATTTAGCCACGTCGTTGGCGATGGAAAAGGTCGTCAACGCACCGCGGGTCACCAGCAGTTCCTTGCCGATCTGCACCACGTCCAGCAGCTTGGTAGGGTCGCTGTCGAGGTCGACCATGTTGGCCGCTTCGCGAGCGGCCTGGGTGCCGTCGTTCATCGCCATGCCGACGTCGGCCTGGGCCAGCGCCGGAGCGTCGTTGGCGCCGTCGCCGCACATCGCAACCAGGCGACCGTCGTTCTGCTCGTGACGAATGCGGGCGAGTTTTTTCTCTGGCGTGGCTTCGGCCAGCACGTCGTCCACGCCCGCTTCAGCGGCAATCGCGGCGGCGGTCAACGGGTTGTCGCCGGTGACCATCACGGTGCGAATCCCCAGTTTGCGCAGTTCGGCGAAGCGTTCGCGGATGCCGGGTTTAACCACGTCCTTGAGGTGGATCGCGCCGAGCAGTTTGCCATCGGCGCATACCAGCAATGGCGTGCCGCCGCTCTGGGCGATCTTGTCGATTTCCCGCGAGAGTGCCGGCTGCAGGTCACGGCGTTGTTGGCCGATGAACGCCAGCAGTGAATCGACCGCGCCTTTGCGGAACACACGGCCTTGGTAGTCGACACCGGACAAGCGCGTTTCGGCACTGAACGGCACGGAGGTCAGCTCCTCCACGGTTGGCTCGGCCTGAGGGTGCAAAGCACGCAGGTATTCGACGATGGATTTGCCTTCCGCCGTGTCGTCCGCCAGGGACGCCAGCAACGCGCCTTCAGCCAGGTCGCGACCACTGACGCCAGGCGCTGCAATCACGGCTGCACAGCGACGGTTGCCGAAGGTGATGGTGCCGGTCTTGTCCAGCAGCAGCACATGCACGTCACCCGCCGCTTCCACCGCACGCCCGGATTTGGCGATGACGTTGAGGCGTACCAGGCGATCCATGCCGGCGATACCAATGGCCGATAACAGGCCGCCGATGGTGGTCGGAATCAGCGTCACCAGCAGCGCGACCAGGAACACCAGCGGCAAGCTGCCATTGGCGAAGTGGGCGAACGGCTGCAGGGTGACCACCACCAGCAGGAAGATCAGCGTGAGGCCGATCAGCAGGATATCCAGCGCCACTTCATTCGGGGTTTTCTGGCGTTTGGCGCCTTCCACCAGGGCGATCATGCGGTCCAGCGTGGACTCGCCCGGGTTGACGGTGATGCGGATCAGCAACCAGTCCGACACCAGCCGCGTGTTGCCGGTGACGGCCGAACGGTCGCCGCCGGATTCACGGATAACCGGTGCGGATTCGCCAGTGATCGCCGCCTCGTTGACGGCCGCGATACCTTCGATGACCTCGCCGTCACCGGGGATCATCTCCCCGGCCGCGACGCGCACCACATCACCTTTGCGCAGGCTGGTGGCCGGCACGACCTTGAAGCTGCCGTCGGCCTCTTTGCGGCGAGCGCTCAGGCCTTCGCTGCCGGCTTTGAGGCTGTCGGCGCGGGCCTTGCCGCGACCTTCGGCCAAGGCTTCGGCAAAGTTGGCGAACAGCACGGTGAACCACAGCCACACGGCGATTTGTACCGCCACAAAGGTCGGCACCGAAGTGTCCGGCACAAAGCACAACACGGTGGTGAGGATGGCGGTCAACTCGACCACCAGCATCACCGGCGAGCGTTGCAGTTGGCGTGGGTCCAGCTTGACGAAAGCCTGGACCAGCGCCGGACGCCAAAGAGCGGAGATGGCGGTTTTGGCCGGTTCCTGAGAACTCACAGGGGCCGCATTTTTTGCAGGCATATTCATTTTCATATCCCCTCTAGCTCTTTATTTAGGAGCAGCCATGCTCAGGTGTTCAGCAATTGGGCCCAGTGCCAGCGTCGGCAGGAAAGTCAGGCCGCCCACCAGCAAAATGGTCACGGTCAACAGGGTCACGAACAGTGGGCCATGGGTCGGGAAGCTGTTCTGGCCAATCGGTGCGGTTTTCTTCATCGCCAGGCTGCCGGCAAGGGCCAGTACCGGGAGGATGTAGCCGAAGCGGCCGATCAACATACCCAGGCCCATCATCAGGTTGTGGAACGTGGTGTTGGCACTGAAGCCGCCGAACGCCGAGCCGTTGTTGGCACTGGCCGAGGTGTAGGCATACAACAATTGACTGAAACCGTGCGGGCCGGGGTTGCTGATGGCCCCCGCCGGACCCGGCAGGCTGGCGGCGATGGCGCCCAGTACCAGGGTGCCGATCGGCATCACCAGCAAAGTCACCACCAGCAATTGCACTTCCTTGGCCTGCAGCTTCTTGCCCAGGTATTCCGGGGTGCGGCCGATCATCAGGCCGGCGAGGAACACCGCGATCAACACGTTGAGCAACATGCCGTACATACCGGCGCCGACGCCGCCGAAGATCACTTCGCCGACCATCATGTTGACCAGCGCCACCATGCCGCTCAGGGGGTTGAGGCTGTCGTGCATACCGTTGACCGAACCATTGGACGCCGCTGTAGTGGTGACCGACCACAACACGGTGGCAGTGGTACCGAAGCGCACCTCTTTACCTTCCAGCGGCGCGGTTTGCTCAACAGCTGGGTTGTTCAGGGTGGGGTTGGGCTGGTATTCGGCCCACAGCGAGGTCGCGCCGCCGATCAGGAACAAGGCCAGCATACAACCGAGGATCGCCCGGCTCTGACGCAGGTCTTTCACGTAATGGCCGAAGGTGAACACCAGCGCCACCGGGATCAGGATGATCGCCGACAACTCGAACAGGTTGGCCCAGGCAGTCGGGTTCTCAAACGGGTGCGCCGAGTTGACACCGAAGAACCCGCCACCGTTGGTGCCCAACTGCTTGATCGCAATCTGGCTGGCTGCCGGGCCGAGTGGGATCACTTGGTCCACGCCCTGCATCGTCACGGCATTCACATAGTGAGCGAAGGTTTGCGGCACGCCCTGCCACACCAGGAACAACGCGAACACCAGGCACATCGGCAGCAGGCCGTAGAGGGTGGCGCGGGTCATGTCGACCCAGAAGTTGCCCAGGGTCTTGGTGGATTTACGCCCGATACCACGGCACAACGCGACCAGCACAGCCAGGCCAGTGGCGGCGCTGACGAAGTTCTGCACGGTGAGACCGATCATCTGGCTGAGATAGCTCAGGGAGGCTTCACCGCTGTAGTTCTGCCAGTTGGTGTTGGTCATGAAACTGACCGCCGTGTTGAAGGCCAGCGTCCATTCCTGACCCGGCAATTTCTGCGGGTTCAGTGGGAGATATTCCTGGAACAACAACACGGTAAACAGCAACACAAAACCGGCCAGGTTGAACGCCAGCAGTGCCAGCGTGTACTTCTGCCAGCTCTGTTCCTGGTGCTCGTCCACGCCGGACAGGCGATAACAGGCGCGCTCGACAGGGCCGAGCACGGGCGAGAGCCAGGTGCGCTGGCCTTCCATCACCTTGTAGTAGAACCGCCCCAGGAACGGTGCCGGCACCAGTACCACGGCAAAGAAGGCGATGATCAGCCAATAGTCATAACTGTGCATAGCCTGCTCCTAGTTCCGATCCGCGCGTAACAGCGCAACCAGCAGATAAATGAACAGCGCCACGGCCAATAGCAGTGACACCCCGTCCAGAACGCTCATGGAAGTCTCTCCGTTTTGCGGCGATTGCCGCGTGTGGGGCAATTGTCGGCAGGAGTGGCGTAAAGGAACGAGAGCGAGGGTATGGGCGGGGCGTAAAGACGGCGTAAAGAGTGGGTTTATGCGGGGTTTACAGGGGGATTTTCAGCGCCTGGGCGGGCCTCATCGCGAGCATGCCCGGCTCCCACCATTGAAATGCATTCCCTGTGGGATCCGGGCTTGCCCGCGATGGCGTCGGTGAGGCCACCACCGCACCCATCTGGTGCGACGCCGAAAAAATTCAAACGCCAAACCGTCCCCATGGCGACAGTTCGGCGCCTTTACGACATGAGTTCGCGCAATGGCATGGCCGCTGCAACACCCAGTAATCATTCCAACCCGTTCAGGGAGCGCCACACGATGAACACACAACTCAAACCCACCTTGGGCACCCTGCATTTATGGGGCATTGCCGTCGGGCTGGTGATTTCCGGCGAATACTTTGGCTGGAGCTATGGCTGGGGCGTGGCCGGCACGCTGGGCTTTTTGGTGACCTCGTTGATGGTCGCCGCCATGTACACCTGCTTTATATTCAGTTTCACCGAACTGACCACCGCGATTCCTCACGCGGGCGGGCCGTTCGCCTACAGCCGTCGCGCCTTTGGCGAGAAAGGCGGTTTGATCGCGGGCCTGGCGACCTTGATCGAATTTGTCTTCGCACCACCCGCGATTGCCTTGGCCATCGGCGCTTACCTGAACGTGCAGTTCCCGGCACTCGATCCGAAACACGCGGCTGTGGGGGCCTACATCGTGTTCATGGGCCTGAATATCCTGGGGGTGAAGCTCGCCGCGACCTTTGAACTGGTGGTGTGCGTGCTCGCCGTCGCTGAATTGCTGGTGTTCATGGGCGTGGTCGCGCCGGCGTTCAGCTTCAGCAACTTTGCCCTGAACGGCTGGGCGGGTTCCGACACCTTTGGCGCACCGGCCATTGCCGGGATGTTTGCGGCCATTCCTTTCGCCATCTGGTTCTTCCTCGCCATCGAGGGCGCAGCCATGGCAGCTGAAGAGGCGAAAGATCCCAAGCGCACTATTCCAAAAGCCTACATCAGCGGCATCCTGACCTTGGTGATCCTGGCCATGGGCGTGATGTTCTTCGCCGGTGGCGTGGGCGACTGGCGCACCCTGTCGAACATCAACGACCCGCTGCCGCAGGCGATGAAAAGTGTGGTGGGCACCGGCTCTGGCTGGCTGCACATGCTGGTGTGGATTGGTCTGTTTGGCTTGGTGGCAAGCTTTCACGGCATCATCCTCGGCTATTCGCGGCAGTTCTTTGCCCTGGCCCGTGCTGGTTACTTGCCGCCGTTCCTGGCCAAACTGTCGCGTTTTCAGACACCGCACCGGGCCATTATCGCCGGCGGTGTGGTCGGTATCGCCGCGATCTACAGCGACGGCCTGATCAACCTGGGTGGCATGACGCTGACCGCAGCGATGATCACCATGGCGGTGTTCGGCGCCATTGTGATGTACATCATGAGCATGCTCAGCCTGTTCAAGCTGCGTAAGACCGAACCGCTGCTGGAGCGCACATTCCGCGCACCGGGCTATCCGATCGTGCCGGCTATTGCGCTGGTATTGGCGCTGGTGTGCCTGGTGGCCATGGCCTGGTTCAATGCGCTGATCGGCTTGATATTCCTGGGCTTTATGCTGGCGGGGTTCATCTACTTCCAGCTGACCGCCCAAGACCGTGCCGACGCACCGGCTGATGCGATGTTGACCGGGCGCTAAGGTTAACGAGGCGGAACAGGCCTACAATGAACTACTCAGAACGCCTGTTACTCAAAGCCGTTATTAGCGTGGGAACATCCTCCGACGCTGGTCCGCCTCAAGGAGAGCCTTATGCCGTGGTATGCGTGGTTGATTTTAGTGGTAGCGATCGGGTCGATCGTCGGTGGGCTGCTGATGCTGCGTGACAGCGCCAACAAGGTGGAACTCACCGACGAACAACGCAAACGCGTGGTCGAGCGCAACGCCCAGGCGGACGCCAAGGATGCGCAGGACCGCTGAAGCAGGTTATTCCCAGGCTGCCTTGGCAATATGCAAGCCGTGCTGCCCTTTGTAGGCAGCACGCTCAGGCTGGCTCCAGCCGTTGAGCAACTCCGCCTCCAAGCGATAGATCTCTACGCCCAGCGGGCGGCACACGGTCAATGGGTCTTGTGCGTCCGGCCCCCACATCGGTAGCGACAAGTCCCCGCCCGGGCACGTCGACAATGCGCAGAGCAAATCAATCTCTGCAAAAAACTCCAGGTAATCGCCCTTCTGCGCCGGGCAGGCTTTCATGAAGTACATGTCGTCATGATTAAGACCGGTGCACTGGAAAATATTCAGCACATCGTGCACGTCAAATTCGGTCAGGCCATGGGGCAGCACGGCGCGGGTCAAGTTGGAATGGCAATGGTGGTGGAAGTCTTCGCCGGTGAGCATGCGGTTCACATACGGGTCACAGCGAGTGCCGAGCAAATCGTGCAGGCGCCCACCGTGTTCATCGATGCCATAGCCCGCCAGGGAGTCATCGGTGATGGTTACCAAGGGGCGCAGAAACGGCAGGTTCGACCATAGCCGGTCATGGGTACTGACATGGGCGCCCTGCAACTGCCGCGTGCGTGCCGCCCATAGGCGTTCGCGCGGGTCATTGGCGTTCCACACGTTGAAATCGCCGACCTGTGGCCCTACCGGCGTTGTCACGCGAAACACATGCCCGGCCGGCACTTTCCACGCCCTGCCCGTGCGAATCGGCACTTCGAACTGCTCGATCAATGTGCGTTTACCCGCCTGGTCGCGAATACGTGCGTAGAAGGCCTTGTCCACTTGCAGCGCCGAGCCTTTGCTGACCTGATAGGCAGCCGGATAGTCTTTGTACATGGGTGCAATCCTCCATCAAGGGTAATCAAACAGCGCCAGGGACAGGCGTTCAGAATCGTGCAGGTAAAGGCTCATCGCCTCCTGCGCAGCTGGTTTATTGCCCTGCGCCAGCAAGGTGTAGATCTCACGATCACGCTCCAGCCAGGGCGACTGAAAACGTTGTTCATCGGGCGCCGCACAAAACACCAGGCGCAATTGAGCAATCACTTGGGCGAAAAACTCATCGAATAAAGGGCTGCGCATCAACCCGACAATGTGCTGGTGGAACACCAGGCTATGAGTGGCAACGGCGCGCCAATCTTCGCGCTCTCGCGCCAGCGTGGTGGCGTCGATGGCATTTTGCATACGCATGTCGTGGTCGCCCGTCAGCGTGCCACTCTGGGCGATGGCCTGCAGCTCAAGGGTACGGCGGACCACAAACAGGTCACGCACGTCGTCGCGCGCCACACGCCGGACCATCACGCCCTTGTTGCGCACATAACGGGTGAGCCCCTCCTGCCCCAAACGGTGTAACGCTTCGCGAATGGTATTGCGCGAGGCGTTGTAGCGCTTGACCAGGTCCACTTCGACCAGCGCCACACCTGGCAGCAGCCGCCCACCCATGATGTCGGCGCGCAGTTCAAGGGCAATCTGATCGGCTAAAGACAAGCTGAGCGTCATCATCGAGTCTCGATTGTTGAACAATTCATGCAGCAGATGTAATCACTTTTCATGCCAAGCCCGCTGAATGCCGTCTCTATGGGTAAACAGGTTCGACTCCGCTAAAATGCGCACTCGTTCTCGAGGCCGTCCTATGCGTTATTCAACAGACCACAAAGCCCAGACTCACCAACGCATCATCAAGGAAGCCTCCGTACGATTTCGCCGCGATGGTATTGGCGCCACCGGCCTGCAGCCCTTGATGAAAGCGTTGAACCTGACACACGGCGGGTTCTACGCGCATTTCAAGTCCAAGGATGAACTGGTGGACAAAGCCCTTCTGGCCGCCGCCGCAGAGCTGGATGCCCATTGCGCAATGTTGTTCAGCCAGAAACGGCCACTGGATGCGTTCATCGACAGCTACCTTTCGCAATGGCACCAGACCTCGCCGGGTGAAGGCTGCCCGCTGCCCACGATGTCGTCGGAGCTGGGCCTGCGAGGGCAGCATAGTCCGGTAACGGATGCGGTACTTGAAGCCAGGTTGACGCAGATCGACTCAGCATTGGAGCACCCAAAGGGGGAACACGAGAGCCTGGTACTGATGTCGACATTGGTGGGCGCATTGGTGTTGGCCAGAAGCGTCGAAAACCCGGGACTGGCAGCCCATATCATGGAAGTGGTACGCGGGTGTTTGAAAGAACAGGTCTCGGACAAACAGAAGGCCGGTCAATGACCGGCCTCTTGCCCAGGATTTACACCCTTAGTTGATTGCCAGCCTGTCGCGGTTTTTCTCCAGCAACGCCTTACCGATGCCTTTGACTTCCAGCAACTCGTCTACCGCCGTGAAAGGCCCGTTGCTGTCGCGATAGGCGATGATCGCCTTGGCCTTGGCGGCGCCAATACCGAACAGGTCGCGGCGCAGGACTTCAGCGTCGGCGGTGTTGAGATTGACCTTGGTGGATTGCTCGACGTTAGCCATCTGGGCCGTGATAGGCGCCGGGGCTTCGGGTTTGATGGAGGGGGCTGCGGTGGTTGCTACGGAGAGGCTGGTGAGGACTGCAAAGATCAGGGAAGAGATATAGGCGTTTTGCATTGGTGACACTCCATGACATCGGTAGAAGAAAAGCAGCTTTCCAAAAGCTGCTTTTCTAACTTAGGCGATGTGGGGAGAGAGTCAAAAACGGGTGAGTAACAGGGTGTTAACTCACGGCTCCAAACGGCGCTGCTGGTAGATCCAATCGACGATTTCGCCGTCGGGCGAGTAGCCACTGACTGTCTCGCGCAGGATCTGACGCACACGGGTGTAGTCGTCCTCACTCACCGCGCCGAGCAATTCGCTCAGTTTGCTTTTGAGTACGTCCCACGCCAGGTGATCCTCGTTGGCGCTCATAATCATCGGGTGCTGGGTAGCGACGACGTTGTTGCCGATCAGCAACTCCTCGTAAAGCTTTTCGCCTGGCCGCAATCCGGTGAACTCAATCGCGATATCCCCGAGAGGGTTTTTATCCGTGCGTACACTCAGCCCGGATAAATGAATCATCTTTTCCGCAAGCTCTACAATTTTTACGGGCTCACCCATGTCCAGAACGAACACGTCCCCCCCCTGCCCCATGGAACCGGCCTGGATCACCAGTTGGGCCGCTTCGGGGATGGTCATGAAATAACGCGTAATTTTTGGGTGTGTGACGGTCAATGGACCGCCTGCCTTGATCTGCCGGTGAAAAAGCGGAATCACTGAGCCGGAAGAACCCAGTACATTGCCGAACCTGACCATCGTGAAGCGCGTTTTGTTTACGCGGGCCACGCCAGACTTGTCGCCAAACATCACCGGCGCTTTTTCAACGCTGAGGGCTTGCAGGGCTAATTCTGCAAGGCGCTTGGTACTCCCCATCACATTAGTGGGGCGAACAGCCTTGTCGGTGGAAATCAGCACAAAGTTCACCACACCGGCCTTCAAGGCTGCCTGGGCGGTATTCAAAGTACCAATGATGTTATTCAAGACACCTTCGGCAATGTTGTGTTCGACAATCGGCACATGCTTGTACGCAGCCGCATGATAAACCGTGTCGACGTGCCAGCTCTTCATAACATCAAGTAATTTATTCTCGTCGCGTACCGAACCCAGAATGGGCAATAACTTAATGGGCATTGACTCATGCGCAACGCGGTGTTCAAGTTCGGACAGGATACTGTAGAGGTTAAATTCGCTGTGTTCGAACAAGAGTAAGGTCTTGGGTTTCTGCGTCAAAATCTGCCGGCATAGCTCAGACCCGATCGACCCCCCTGCTCCCGTGACCAAGACCGACTGGCCAACGATACAACGTGCAAGCAGGTCTTCCTGGGCTGGCACTGCATCACGCCCCAGCAAGTCGGCAATATCGACTTCCTGAATATCGTCGACCTTGACGCGGCCACTGGCCAGGTCCATAAAATCCGGAACACTGCGCACATGCAGCGGAAAACGCTCCAAGTTCGAGAGAATCTCACGCCTGCGCCCGCGGCCCGCCGAAGGCACTGCGAGCAATATCTGCTGAGCGCCTGTTGTGTCGATCATCTGCTGAATATGCTTGGGCTTGAACACCTGCAGCCCAGAGATGACACGACCTGCGATACTCCCGTCGTCATCGATAAAGGCGACCGGCCGCATGACACGCCCCATGCGCAACGCAGCAACCAATTGATTACCCGCCGAGCCGGCTCCGTAAATGGCAACTTTCGTCAAGCCATCATCACGATTGGTAAAGGGAACATGCTGTGCTGCAGAGAACCAATCCCCCATGAAGTACTGGCGCATCGCTAGTCTCAACCCGCCTACGGTAACCAGGCACAACCACCAATAATTGAAAATAACCGAGCGTGGAACAACGTATTGATGGTTGCTGTAAAGATAGACAGCCAAGCCAAGAATAAGTGAAGAAAGGCTCACCGCCTTGATAATAGTAATAAGTGCATCGTTACCAAAGTAACGCATGACGGCGCGGTACATGCCAAAGCGAACAAACAGGGGAATGGCAATAACCGGAGCGCTCACGAACAGCCATAAGTATCGCTGGATCGGTTGTTCCATCTCGGCAATTCCAAGCCGTACGACGAAGGCCAACCATAATGAAATCCACACCAGTACAATATCGACAAGCACCTGAAGAATGCGCTTGTGGCGGCGCGGCAGATTTAATAAAAAAACTCTCATCTTATCCATGCCCCTCTCCAACACTTTTCCACGCTCCTAGAATCAAAACCCTGCCCGCGAATAGACGAAAATAGCGATCCACAATGAATAACCCGCACTGAACAAAAATCGTACAGACGTGGCAACTGCATGAAAATCTCCTTTCAGAAAAATCGCACTCCTTTGACGACCTTTCCTTGGGTTAATAACCCCTATTCTGTACAGAAAATACCACGGTGGTACTCGACACCTACAGTAAACACCATAGATGGGATGATACCCTTGTTGTGTCGGAAATCCTTTGAAATCCTTTCTCAGCCCCAAAAAAAACCAGGACGGGTAGGCACTGACCCCTACGAAACCGCGGGGTTCGAGCGCTCACGAACAAAAAATGGCGAACACCTGACAAGCTGCTAGGCTTGGCCCGAGACGTTGAGTTGCAGCCGTATCATTAGCTAGCACAGCAACAGTATCGTATAGCAAAATGTAACAAAAATGGTCACCCTTAAAACAATACGAGAGAGGCTGATGCCACCGTCGATGTTCATTAATGGTATAGCTGGACTCTAAGTCCCTTAATCTAGAACGTCCCGCGAATGCCCTTTTAGAGCCAGTCGAACAGCTGTTCCATTCCAATCTTGGAAAAAACACGCCTAAAGAGGCTATACTCCGCAACGCGTTCACCTGCGCCGCTACAGCGGAAAGCGCTGTAGGAAAAATCTGTAAGCATCCGCCGCGACAAAATAATGACCGGATCACCCGCACTTGACGGTTGACTTTAATCATAGAGATGCTAATCCGCGATCATGTTTTAACGAAACTAACCAGCCCCAATGCAAGCCAATTTTTGCCTTGGAGCCGAATGGGAGGGATACTTTCGAGTATGCGCACTACTTGCTGAGTGATCATCGCAGGTGTACATACGCACTGCCAAACGGGACGAAAGGAGGACGCCCGAGAATTTTCACTAGACCCAGGCAAATGGCTTGGAATTCGCACGAACCTCAACTCACGGGCCTGCAACTGCCTGCGAGTGGAATTCCAAAAAATAACGCATGCACAACTATCAGATGTCATGTTTCCACTATCTGATTGTGCTGTCCCGCGGCCCTGCGCCCTGGCATAGCGTGTGCAAAAACGTATCACAACTGACGGCACCCTAATCCGCGGATTATGACGTAAGCGTGCATTGATTTTTACTTTAAGTAGCGGTGTTGCGATGACTTTAAGAACCCTGTGTGTATTCGGCACACGACCTGAAGCAATCAAAATGGCTCCCTTGGCGTTGAGCCTTGCAGCAGATGAGCGCTTCACTGCCAAGGTCTGCGTGACTGGACAGCACCGAGAAATGCTCGACCAAGTGCTCAGTCTCTTTGAAATCAAGCCTGATTTCGATTTGAACATCATGAAGTCCGGCCAGGATCTGACCGATGTCACGAGTGCCATCTTGCAGGGAATGAAAACTGTCTTCGCAACCTTCAAACCGGATATTGTCCTGGTCCATGGCGACACAGCGACGACGTTCGCCACCACATTGGCCGCTTACTATCACCAAATTCCTGTGGCTCACGTCGAAGCCGGCCTGCGCACCGGAAACCTCTATTCTCCGTGGCCTGAAGAGGCAAACCGCAAGCTGACTGGCGCTCTTGCGGCATTGCACTTCGCACCCACTGAAACGTCCAGGCAGAATTTGCTGAGAGAGGGGGTCGCAAGCCAAAGCGTCCATGTGACCGGCAACACTGTCATTGACGCGTTGCTGGATGTGGTGGGCCGAATCAAGACCCGTCCTGCCCTGCAACAGCAATTTCACCAGCAGTTCTCGTTTCTGGGCGATTGCCAGCGAGTGATCCTGGTCACGGGTCATCGCCGCGAAAGTTTCGGCGGTGGCTTTGAGAATATCTGCCAGGCCTTGATCAATACGGCCCTGGAGTTCCCCGATGTCGAGATTGTGTACCCCGTTCACCTGAATCCGAATGTACGCGAGCCAGTCAATCGCCTGCTCAGCGACATCCAGAATATCCATCTGATCGAACCCCTGGATTATCTGCCCTTTGTGTATTTGATGGATCGCTCTTATCTAATTTTGAGTGATTCAGGTGGCATTCAGGAAGAGGCCCCCTCTTTAGGTAAACCTGTGCTGGTGATGCGTGACACCACAGAGCGTCCAGAGGCGGTTGACGCGGGCACAGTCAAACTTGTCGGGACTGAAATTGAGGCCATTACCTCTAACTTGAGAGTCTTGCTGACTGATGTTGAAGCCTATGGCCAGATGAGCTTCGCTCACAACCCCTATGGTGACGGAAAAGCATCCGCACGAATTCTCGATGTACTTTCACGAATTAAAAAGGCTAATTCATGAGCTTTGAAACTGTTTCTGTAGTCGGCCTCGGCTATATAGGGCTTCCGACGGCAGCTGTTTTCGCTGCACGTAAGAAAAAAGTCATTGGCGTCGACGTCAACCCGAACACAGTTGCAACCATCAACCGCGGCGAAATCCATATTATCGAACCGGATCTGGATATCGTCGTACGGGCCGCCGTTACCGAAGGCTATTTGCGGGCAACTCTAACCGCAGAGCCGGCCGATGCCTTCCTGATTGCCGTCCCGACACCGTTCAAGGGCGATCACGAACCCGATCTTTCCTACATCGAATCAGCCAGCCGAGCCATTGCTCCCGTCCTGAAAAAGGGTGACTTGGTCGTGCTGGAATCAACCTCCCCAGTCGGGGCTACCGAGCAAATGTCTGCCTGGCTGGCAGAAGCCCGTCCGGACCTGACATTTCCGCAAACCCATGGCGCAGAGTCGGACATCCGCATAGCGCATTGCCCCGAGCGCGTGCTGCCGGGTCACGTACTGCGGGAGTTGATCGAAAACGATCGCATCATCGGCGGGCTTACCAGCAAATGTTCAGAAGCAGCGCGGTCTCTGTATAAAACATTCGTTGAGGGTGAATGCATCATCACCGACGCCCGCACCGCCGAAATGTGCAAACTCACAGAGAACAGCTTTCGCGACGTGAATATCGCGTTTGCCAATGAACTGTCGATGATCTGCGACGAACTCAACATCAATGTATGGGAGCTGATCCGCCTTGCGAATCACCACCCTCGCGTTAATATCCTGCAACCTGGCCCCGGTGTGGGCGGTCACTGCATCGCTGTCGACCCCTGGTTCATTGTCAGCAAAACGCCCGCCCTGGCACGCCTGATCCGCACCGCAAGGGAAGTGAATGACAGCAAGCCAAAGTGGGTATTGGAGCAGGTTCAACTGGCTATCGGTCAATTCCTGCAGGAACACCCGTCGAAAACCGCCAAGGACGTTACGGTTGCCTGCCTCGGGCTGGCCTTCAAGCCGGACATCGACGACTTGCGTGAAAGTCCATCCTTAGAGATCACCGCACACATTGCCCAGTCCCATCCCGGTACTGTTCTGGCGATTGAACCGAATATCGCGCACCTGCCGGCTCGCCTTGAAGGTATTGCAACCCTGAGCGGAATCGATCAGGCGCTGTCATCTGCGCACGTGATTGTCCTGCTGGTCGATCACAGCGTATTCAAGAAAATCCCGGGCGCACGCCTGTCCTCGCTCAAAGTCATCGACACACGCGGTGTGTGGGCTTGAAAAAAGCTTGATGAATACCGCTTGGAAATCGACGCAAGCCGTTAGTATTGCGTCGGTTTCCGAGCACCGAGCTGGGCACGTTTGTTAAATGATCATGCAATTGCATTTGTCATGATGAGGTTCAAGAGGTTCTGGCATGGTCAATTTATTGATCCAGGTGCTGACACTGATAAGTGGCCTGGTTGTTAACTTTGTGATTCCCGGACTTTACGGCTTGGAAGCGTACGGCGCATTCATCAAGGCCAACGTGCTGGTATTTTTATTTCAAAAACTGTTGGATATCGTCAATGAGCAGCTGATTGCCACCGTGGAGGCCGAGTACATTCTGGTGACTTCATTATTTATGGCCGTACTGATTTTTGTACTGTTCAGCGCTGTGAACCTGATTGACCACATTGGCAACCCACTCCTGCTTGGGGTGATGCTTTTGAGCTCGGCATGCCTGTTATCGCTGTTCGGGCTACGCCTGCAACGCTGGATCGTGGCCTACCTGGTGCTATTTCTTGGCGTGTTTTTCACGCTCCTGTTTATCAGCTACCAACAAATAGTCTCGCTGACTATCGTCGACATACTGATTCTGACCAACTTGATTCCGTGCGCGTTTGCGGTAGCGGTGCTGTTTTTCAAAGGTGCGAAACTGCCCGTCGGCAAACAGCTGCTGCAGACCTGCCAAGGTGTGCTGCTGTTATTACCCAGAATGATATCCATCACCCTGGTGTTCAATCTGTTCACCAACATCTTGCCCTTCATTCTTTCCAAGAGCCTGCCCGTGCGCGACCTTGGATTGTTCAGGGTCATCGTCTCGATCATTCAATCCGCTACCAGCCTGTTCCCCATCAACGTCAGGGCAGTGTTTGTCGCCTTCGTCTCGGGCGGGCAACGCCAAGCGCAATATAGAATCATCACGTCGATCGCTATTTTCTACTTCGCGTTGGTAGGCTTATCGGGGTACGCAGCGGTTTGGCTGTTCCCTCAGTACTCGAACTATCTGGTGATGCTGCCCTGCCTGCCAGTGCTGTACTGGGCAGTGGTAACAGAGCGCTATCTGGTCGCCTCCGGCCTGCACCGTAAAGTCATCGTGGCAAACCTTGTCATTGCCCCACTGGCCATAACGAGCATGATTCTGTTTGTCAAAGACTTGAACCAGGCACAGTTGTTCTACGCTATCGGGTTCTCGGCCTACTTGTTGTTCCTGCACATAAGCTGCCGTCCAGACATTCG
Source organism: Pseudomonas sp. OE 28.3 (assembly GCF_014268205.2). NCBI lineage: Bacteria > Pseudomonadati > Pseudomonadota > Gammaproteobacteria > Pseudomonadales > Pseudomonadaceae > Pseudomonas > Pseudomonas sp. OE 28.3. Next base: position 2,051,532 of record NZ_CP077082.1, on the reverse strand, counting down.
CTTGCCGGTAGTTTTTTGGGTCGCCTTACTCTCTCCCCTGACTATCTTTTTGACACACATCAGCCTGGTCTGGGCCGTGCTGTATATGTGCTCGCTCATGATCATTGCAGTGGGAGCACTCCAGCTTCGACCCGCTGATCTTCGCACGCTGAGGTTTTAACCGTGAACGCAGTAAAACTTTATCGAGTTGGAAACTGGCTGCACCGGCGTCGAGTGCCGTTATTACCAGGCCTTGTTCGAAATGTGATTTTCCTACTGTTCAACTCTTACATTCCAATTACCGCAACGATCGGAAGGGGCACGATATTCGCCTATGGCGCGATCGGCGTTGTACTGCACGCAAATGCCAAGGTTGGCGACGGCTGTGTGCTGGGCCAAGGCATCACCATCGGCGCCGCTGAGGGTTATGTCACCAGCGAGATCAATCGCTGCCCCGTCATCGGTGACAACTGCTACATAGGGGCCGGGGCAAAGATCATTGGCGATATCGTCATCGGCAATAACTGTCAAATTGGCGCTTCAGCGGTCGTATTGAAAGACGTGCCTGATAATTCAATCGTTGTGGGAATACCCGCAAAAGTGATTGGACAAACAGCCAGCGACTATAAAGCCATACGCCCTTGAACAATGGAGTACCGCAATGCGTCAACCTGACTGCGTAAAAAATTCCATGGCGATCACGGCGGCAGCGCTCATCGCCATTTTATTTATGCTGGATCCTGGCGTGCTTTTCTACACGGCCATTATCGGCAGCGCTTTATTGGTATTGACGGCCATCATGTCGCCTTGGCTGGGTTTATTGGCGCTATTCCCATTGGCCTTTGCTCTCCACCCCGCGCCCACTTCGTTGGGCGCTCAGGAAGTGGCGTTTGCTGCCCTGCTGGTGACGGTATTCCTCAGCGCATTGATCAAATTGCTCCGTACTCTGGGTTTTACATCGGTCCTGCGCCTGTTCGCCGCGCCATTGCTAATAGGCCTTGGGTTTCTAGTGCTGAACCTGGTTGTAGCGATGTACCACCATGTTCCGATGACTGATTGGCTCAGAGGGGTCGTGCCCTTTCTGTTTATCTATGCACTGATCCCGATCTGCGCTCTTGTAGGCCGCGAAGAAAACAACGTTCGTTGGCTCGGCGCTTCGGTGGGAACCCTGATTTTATTGACCGCAGGCTACATCGTTTTCTATTACTTCTATCACGGTCTGTGGCAGCCGTACTGGACCCTTGAGGTCAACGGGGAGATGGTAAAAATCCCTTATGAAGAAGCGCTGCGCAACGTTAACGCACAGGGCCCAATGCGTGATCGCATCACCATGGTGCTGGCGCAAGCAACCGACGCGATCCTGCCGCTGGGCATGGTGCTCGGCTATGTCGTCGGCACGCTGACGCCTGACCGAAGGGTTGCATGGATCAGTGGCCTGATATCGCTGCTGTGCACAGCCGCCGTGCTGATCACATTCACACGAAGCATGCTGATCAGTGCATTTCTCGTCATTGGCTTGTTCGCGCTCTATACCTTTTTCGCGCGCAGGCACTTATGGCTAAAAGTAGTATCCGGCATTGTCATTCAAGCGCTGTTTTGCCTTGTGTTTATTTTTGCCACCGGCATGCAAGACGTATGGCTCGGGCGCATGAACTCCCTGGCGAATACTGCATTACCTATCGCAACCTCTTCCATTGCGTCCATGGGAGAGAAACACACGCAACCTGACGCTGCGGCGCCTGTAGCCTCCGAATCCAAGCCCGCTGCCAACGAGAAGCAGGACTTCAACGTCTCTTCCCGGGTACAGGAATATAAAATCGCCTGGCGCATGTTTCAGGACCACCCCGCGCTGGGCAATGGTATCGGGATCAAACACGAGATGCGCTGGGAGAGACCCGGCGGTGATTCATTCACGGAGTCAGTTGGCTATATCCATAACTGGCCACTGTACATGCTGATGGTCGGCGGCGTCTTAGGGCTGCTGATGTACATCACTGTCCTCGGTGCTCCCGTTTTATATCGGTTCACCACTCTAAAATCCGACCCCGCTCACCTCACCGTGATTCGCACGGCGGTCATGACGCTGGCGATCTACGGGTTGTTCTTCGCGGTGTTTCGCCTGATCTCTTTCAACTTACTGCTCGCAGCAGCTTGGGGCGTAATGCTGGCGCATAAGCATTCAAATCAAATGATGGGTACCGCCTTGCCTGACGGGCATACAGCGTCACTCTCCAACACCAGGCCGGAAACGGTCGTCAAAGACCCCAGGGAGACGTCGGTATAATGTGTGGCCTCAGCTTTTTTGCAGTCAAAGACGGTGTACCCGAGACCCAGGCCCAAATGGAAAAAAGCCTGGCGGTTACACGGCACCGTGGCCCGGATGCATCCGGCACCTATTTCGCCAGTGTCGCGGGCTATCAGGTAGGGCTAGGACACAACAGGCTGAGCATCCTGGATTTGTCACCGACTGGCAGCCAGCCGATGTTTGCCGACAATCATGGTGTAAGTATCGTGTTCAATGGCGAGGTGTTTAACCATCACGAATTGCGCCGGCAACTGATCGAAAAAGGCTATACCTTCAAAGGCACCTCCGATACCGAAGTTATCCTGCAATTGTACGTAGAACATCAAGAGCAGGCCTTTGCACTGCTTGAAGGCATGTTCACGTTTGTCATATTGGATGAGCCGCGCCAAAAAACCTTTCTGGTAAGGGACGTCGTTGGCATCAAGCCGGTGTATTGCTACACCGGCGTCGACGGCTTCTACGCCTGCTCAGAAATCCGCGGCCTGAAATGTTTTTCGCAGGTAAACACCGACATAGACCCTGATGATGTCTTTGAGTTTTTCAACAACGGCTTTCTCTACGAGCCCAACACCGGCTACACATCCATCAAGAAACTGATGCCCGGTAGTTACCTGGCGTTCGACCTGGCAACCGGCAAGATGACAACCCAGCGTTACCAGAGCGCCATGCACTTCAAGACCGAGCAAAGCCTCGTGCAGGATGTGCGTTCTGCCGTGACGCGCCAATTGGAAGCGGACGTCCCGGTCGGGGTATTTTTCAGTGGTGGCGCAGACTCCAGCATCCTGGCAAGTTTCACCGGTGATGCTGACTTATTTTTTGCACAGTACGACGCAACGGACGACTCCGCTGTCGATACGAAGTTTTCCGCCAGGATCGCCGAACACCTTGGCAAAAAGCTGGTGGTCACGGAGATTCTCGACTCAGATATAGACCCCTTCGAGTCCATCGACTTCGTCGCTGCCAACACCGAAGAACTGGTATCCGACTATACGTTCTGGGCAACCTACCGCTTGTCCACCGAAGCCAGGAAAAGTGGATATACCGTCATGCTCAGTGGCATGGGCGGAGATGAGGCGTTTGCAGGATACCCACGCTACACAGTACTCAAGCATCACACACTCATCAGGCTGCTGTATCCCGCATTAAGTGCACTGCTAAAACTCAAGTTATTTCCAAAGCGGCTCGACAAAAAGTTCGAACGGTTGGTGTCCTATGCTCAGGAAAACTATTGGCCCCTGGCGTATTCGCGCATGCTGGGGTACTTCTCCCGCCAAGAGTTGCAGGGCTTTTTTCGTGACTACAACGAGCTTGAACGACACTACAAGCAACGCCTGTCCGGCGTAATGGATCAGTACAGCGGCGCCGTTGAAGACAAAGTCAAATGTGCACAGCATTTTGACCAGACAGGCTTCTTGAGCCATAACCTGAGTGTCTCGGACAAGGCCAGTATGTTGGCCAGTATCGAACTGCGCGTTCCGTTGCTGGACGAGCGTGTGGTGGCCAGCGGTCTTGCAACCTCAAGTGCAGATTTGCTTAAAGGCGGAGCGCCAAAGGCCCCACTCAAACAGCTCCTGAAAAGTCTGCTTCCCGCCTCATTGGTTGATCGCCCCAAAACAGGCTTCAACCCACCTCTGGATGGCATTATTCAACGCATAGGCCAACAACGCCTGCTCGCCGAGTTCGAGCGCATCTACACCTATGTGGCCCGAGGAGAGGTGGAAAAATTAGTGAACAATCATTTTTCAGGCAGCGCAAACAACACCTACAAACTCTGGCAGGTGTTGTACTTCGAGCGCTGGCTGAAAATAAATTTCCCTTAACTGGCGTCAGTCAATACTCACTACTTTAACTTTCAAGTGACTGACCTAAGCAGGACGTTGATGCAACGAATAATCAAGCTCTACCACACCGTTAAAATGCTGCGATTGAAGCAGGTTGTTTACCGTCTTTACTATCGCTTCGCTAAAGTTCGGCCTTTTTCGGCACAAGGCTTTACCCGGCGCCCCGGAATTAACCTGGCGAAGGCTCCCCATTGGTGTGCCTCGCGCTTCGGTGCCGACGAACAGTTTGAATTCATGGGCCTGACGGCACCGATTGATTGGCACGATCAGACACGCCCGAAAATTTGGCAATACAACCTGCATTATCTGGATCATCTGGCCTCTTCAGGCGAAGACCGAAGAGACTTCGACACGCGCCTGGTCAACAGTTGGATCACAAACAACGCCCCCTTTCACGGATGCGGCTGGGAACCCTATACGCTCTCTTTGCGCATCGTAAATCTGATCAAGTGGATGCAACAACAACCGAGCCTGGAACCGCACTGGCTGGACAGCCTGGCTACACAGGCCTACGCGCTGTCTGAACAGATCGAATATCACATTCTCGCTAACCATTTGTTCGTGAATGGCAAGGCACTGGTGTTTGCCGGGAGCTTTCTGAACGGCGATCGGGCAGACAGCTGGCTGTCCAAGGGTTTGAAGATCCTTGATGAGGAAATCAAGGAGCAGTTTCTGGCGGACGGTGCGCACTTCGAACTTTCACCCATGTACCACGCGTCTCTTCTTTGGGACATCTGCGACCTGCTGAACCTGGCCACTCACTCCGAGCTGCCGGAACTTAACATTCGCAAAAACCAATGGAAGCACCAGATTGAGCAAGGCCTGGTCTGGTTACGCAGCCTCCAGCACCCGGACGGTGGCATTGCGTTCTTTAATGACTCGGCATTCGGCATTGCACCCACACTGCTCGATATAGAGGCGTACGCGTTTGAATTGGGATGCCGTGCGCCCAATGACATGCCCACCGCTACGATTGCAGCTGTACACCAGGCTGAAAGTGGCTACGTGGCGATCAATTTTGGCGATCAGTGCAAGGCATTGTTGAACCTTGCGCAGGTTGCGCCTGATTACCAGCCAGGTCATACCCATGCGGACACCCTGAGCTTCGAACTCAGCCTGTTTGGACAGCGCGTGTTCGTCAACTCTGGAACGTCTCAATACGGCGAAGACGCGGAACGTCAACGGCAACGCAGCACGGCAGCGCACAACACAATAGAAGTGAACGGTGAAAACTCATCTGAAGTCTGGGCCGGATTCAGGGTCGCACGACGCGCACGCACCTGCGTGGATAAGCTGGAACACACAGTCGACACCGTACGTGTCAGTGGCAGCCATGACGGCTACCTGCGTCTACCGGGGAAAAACCTGCACGCTCGTGAGTGGGTTGCGATGGCCGGTGAATTACAGGTGATAGATTCCGTCTCCGGCAAATTCGATCAAGCTGTATCAAGGCTATTTTTACACCCTGATATCCACACCACTCAACAAGGCAACACGGTAACGATCACCCTGCCCGGCGGTCAGGTCGCTGTCGCGACACTAGAGGGCGCAACCCGGATCAATGTGGTGTCTTCCACATGGCATCCGGAATTCGGCAAGTCTGTTCCCAATCAGTGCATCGTCGCTGAAATGTCGACAGACAAACTGACCACCCGCATAACCTGGTGAGGCTTACGTGAAACTTTTGATTTTGAGCTTTTACTACCAGCCTGATCTGTCAGCCGGTTCATTCCGCACGACAGCACTGGTAGACGCACTTCTGGAGCAACTCCCTGCAGACGCCCATATTGAGTTGATCACAACCCTGCCGAATCGCTACAGCTCCTTCAGCAGTCAAGCCCCGGAACTGGAGAAGCACCCGAGGCTCACCATCCGCCGAGTGGCCCTGCCTGGCCACAAGAGCGGGATGGTCGATCAAGCAAGAGCGTTTCTGGTGTATGCCAACGCTGCACGCAAGATTGTGCGAAACCAAGACTACGATCTTGTCTATGCGACTTCTTCACGCCTGATGACCGCTACGCTGGGAGCGGTGATCGCACGCACAAAACGAACGCCACTCTACTTGGATATACGCGACATCTTTGTCGACACGATCAAGGATGTGCTGTCCAAAGAAAAAGTCTGGTTGCTTAAACCCTTATTATCGCTGGTTGAACGTTTTACCATTCACTCGGCGCAAAAGGTCAACCTGGTCTCTGAAGGTTTTCTTCCTTACTTCAAATCACGCTATCCCGACCAACGCTACTCCACCTATACGAATGGCATCGATGGCGAATTCCTGGATGCGCAACCCGTCGCTGAAGAAAAGGTGCCCAGCCCGATCCTGGACATTGTCTATGCGGGAAATATCGGTGAAGGCCAGGGGCTGCACAACATTATCCCCCAACTGGCCAAACAACTTGAAGGGAAGGTGCGATTCCGCGTGATCGGCGACGGAGGCCGGATCGAGCTGTTAAAACAAGCCATTGTCACTCACGCCTGTACTAACGTTGAACTCTTGAAACCGGTCAAGCGCGAACAATTGATCGAGGCTTATCAGTCGGCGGATGTGCTTTTCCTGCATTTGAACGACCACGACGCCTTCCGCAAAGTCTTGCCATCAAAAGTCTTTGAATACGCTGCACTGGGCAAACCGATCTGGGCGGGCATCTCTGGTTACGCAGCCAGTTTTGTCTCTGAACATATTGAAAACGCTGCCGTGTTTGCGCCGTGTGACGCCGCCGCAGGGATCCAGTCCTTCAAGACTCTCAATATTATGACGCGCCCGCGCCATGCCTTCGTCGAGCGTTTCGCGCGTGGCCGCATCATGCGCGAAATGGCGAAAGATGTTCTTTCACTCACAGGAACTCCTTGATTATGCAAATCCTCCTGACGGGAGCGAGTGGCTTTGTCGGTAGCGGGTTAATCGCGCCACTGCTTAAACGCCAGCACTCGATTACCGCTGCTGTACGCGAGCTCAAGGCCGATCTTGATACGCGCGTCAACCAGCGCCTTATCGGCGGGCTATCCGACGATCAGGATTGGCAGGTGTTGCTCGAGAGCCAAGAAACGGTGATCCACCTGGCCGCCCGGGTCCATGTCATGAGTGACGCATCCACCGATCCACTTGCCGAATACCGGCGGATCAATGTCGAAGGCACCTTAAACCTGGCCCGCCAAGCGGCGGCTGCCGGGGTTAAGCGCTTTATATTTATCAGCTCGATCAAGGTCAATGGCGAGAGCACGGCGACTGGCGCGCCGTATACGGCTGACGGTCCCACAACCCCTACCGACCCTTACGGCATCTCCAAAAAGGAAGCAGAGCAAGGCCTGCGAAAACTGGCTTCTGAAACTGGCATGGAAGTGGTGATCATTCGTCCCGTATTGGTCTACGGACCCGGCGTTCAAGCGAACTTCCTGAGCATGATGTGCTGGTTGCATAAAGGCCTGCCCTTGCCCTTTGGCGCCGTGAACAATCGACGCAGCCTGGTTGCCCTGGACAACTTGATTGATTTGATTGTGACGTGCACCGAGCACCCCGCTGCCGCCAATCAAACCTTCCTGGTCAGTGACGGGGAGGACCTCTCGACCACAGCGCTTTTGCGTCGAATGGGAACGGCTCTGAACAAGCCCGCACGCTTGCTACCTGTGCCGAGTTGGTTGCTGCAAACCGGCGCCACTGCGCTGGGTCGCCGGGCACTCGCTCAAAGGCTATGCGGCTCCCTGCAGGTCGATATTGGCAAGACCCGCGAACTGCTGGGCTGGACACCGCCGAGCAGCGTTGACCAGGCACTGAGTAAAACAGGTAAACACTTTTTGGAACGGCAAACTAAATGAATATGTGGTGGTTGTTACCGGCTGTGACGATTGTCGCACTCCTTTTAACGGGGGCCTTGCGTCATTACGCTCTGGCTCGAAGCCTGATCGACATCCCGAATGCGCGCAGCTCGCACGTCGTGCCTACGCCCAGGGGCGGTGGTGTCTCGATCGTCGTCAGCTTTCTGTTAGCGCTATTGCTGACTGCCAGCCTTGGCCTGATTACATGGCCACTCACGTACGCATTATTCGGCGCCGGGACCGGCATCGCGGTATTGGGTTTTTTGGACGACCATGGCCATATCAGCGCACGTTGGCGCCTGCTAGGGCACTTTATAGCCGCGGCATGGGCACTGTTCTGGATCGGTGGCCTGCCGCCGCTGGTGGTGGCGGGATTCGCCGTCGACTTGAGCTGGATCGGCCATATGCTGGCAGCGGTCTACCTGGTATGGCTGCTGAACTTGTATAACTTCATGGATGGAATTGATGGAATCGCCAGCGTCGAGGCTATTTGCGTATGCCTTGGCAGTGCGCTGCTCTATTGGCTAACAGGTCATGAGCTGATCGCGTTTACACCGTTATTACTGGCGTTTGCAGTGGTTGGTTTCCTGTATTGGAACTTCCCAAAAGCCCGTATCTTCATGGGCGATGCGGGCAGCGGGTTCCTCGGCATCACGCTGGGGGTGCTGTCGCTGCAAGCGGCCTGGGTCTCGCCGCAGCTACTGTGGAGCTGGCTGATCCTGCTGGGTGTGTTTATCACTGATGCGACATGGACCTTGCTGCGCCGCCTGCTCAGAGGCGACAAAGTCTATGAGGCCCACCGCAGCCACGCCTACCAGTTCGCTTCTCGCCAGTTCGGTAAACACGCACCCGTTACCCTGGTGGTAGCGGCAATCAACATTGGATGGCTGTTACCTATGGCGCTGCTCGTGGGCAACGGCACGGTGGATGGCTTTCTGGGACTGCTGGTGGCCTATCTGCCGCTGATAGCGTTGGCCGTAAAGTTCAGGGCTGGAGAGAAAGAACCGAATTGAACCAGTGCAAAGGGGCGGCGATCGCCTCCCCTTCCTTCCACTCATCAATAGTGGCCAGGATCAAACTCGAGTCTTGCGCCGCGCCCTGGCAACCCACGCCATCAGTGGGCCAACAAGCATTCCGACCAATAAAGCGAGCACTACGAAAACAGAAATTGGTAACTGCGGGGCTGCCCAACTCAGAAACTGCAGAGAAACCGACTGTTGATTTTCCAGCACAAATGCCACGATGCACAGCAGCAGCATCAACACTACCAGCATTGCAATAACACGCGTCAATCTACTCATGCCCACTCCCTCACGAGTATCAAACCTCGTCTTCATCCTCATTAACTCGATCGCGCAATTCCTTGCCCGGCTTGAAGTGAGGCACAAACTTACCGTCAAGGCTGACGGATTGCCCGGTTTTCGGGTTGCGGCCCACTCGCGGTGCACGGTAGTGCAGGGAGAAACTGCCAAAACCACGGATCTCAATCCGATCCCCGGTAGCCAGGCATTGGGACATCTGTTCAAGCATAGTCTTGATAGCCAGCTCTACATCCTTGGATGAAAGCAGCCCTTGATGGGTGACAATTCGTTCGATCAACTCCGACTTCGTCATATTTTTCCCTTCTTTTTCAAGCAGCTAGGAAAAGCGCTTCGAAGGTTTTAGCATGACTTGGTGAATTTGAACAGCCCACCTGCCAACTTATCTGCAGCATAAACGGATACCCGGAACACATGCTTGACCCCCTCAATTACAGATCACCAACATGGTACGAGTGACAGCGCCGGCAGGGTTCCAGCCGAACAGATAGTCACCCTCCTCGTCCTTGGCATCACTGGATCGGGTGATGACCTTGTAGCCCTGCATCTTGCACTCCCGGGCAGCGCGCTTCTCACACTTGTCCCAGTTGCTGCCAAGGCCCGAGCAGTCGATCTCAATGCCGCTGACGCCGCGCTTGGCGTGGGTTTTGGCACTGGTGGCAGTGCAGCCTGCCAGCAGCACCACTGCAAATAAAACGATAAGCCTGTTCATTCAAATCCTTATTGAAACAACAACACAGCGGAGCATTTGTTAAGAACTATAGTCAGCTCTGACACTGGGCTGCACGCCTTGGTTCTAACTTGTTGATTCAACGAATTTCAGGCACAAAAAAGGGCGACCGAAGTCGCCCTTTTTCTATGGTCTGACAGAACTTAGTTCTGCTTTTCCATTTGTGCACGCAGCAGGTCGCCCAGAGTGGTCGGACCCGAAGCGATGTCAGAGGTAGCTGGCTTGTCGCGCAGGCTCTGGATTGCTTCTTTCTCTTCGATCTCGTCCTTGGACTTGATGGAGAGTTGGATCACGCGGCTCTTGCGGTCAACGCTGATGATCTTGGCTTCTACTTCCTGGCCTTCTTTCAGAACGTTGCGCGCGTCTTCAACGCGGTCACGGCTGATTTCGGAGGCTTTCAGAGTCGCTTCGATATCGTCGGCCAGAACGATGATGGCGCCTTTGGCGTCAACTTCTTTCACAGTGCCTTTAACGATTGCGCCTTTGTCGTTCTCTTGAACGTACTCGGAGAACGGATCGCTTTCCAGTTGCTTGATACCCAGGGAGATGCGCTCGCGCTCTGGGTCAACCGACAGGATAACGGTGTCCAGCTCGTCGCCCTTCTTGAAACGACGAACAGCTTCTTCGCCCACTTCGTTCCAGGAGATGTCGGACAGGTGAACCAGGCCGTCGATGCCGCCGTCCAGACCAATGAAGATACCGAAATCGGTGATCGACTTGATGGTGCCGGAGATTTTATCGCCCTTGTTGAACTGGCCAGAGAAATCTTCCCATGGGTTAGATTTGCACTGCTTGATGCCCAGGGAGATACGACGACGCTCTTCGTCGATGTCCAGAACCATAACTTCCACTTCGTCGCCGACTTGTACGACTTTCGAAGGGTGGATGTTCTTGTTGGTCCAGTCCATTTCGGAAACGTGTACCAGGCCTTCCACGCCTTCTTCCAGCTCTGCGAAGCAGCCGTAGTCGGTCAGGTTGGTAACGCGCGCGGTTACGCGAGTGCTTTCTGGGTAACGAGCTTTGATAGCAACCCATGGATCTTCGCCCAGCTGCTTCAAGCCCAGGGAAACGCGGTTACGCTCACGATCGTACTTCAGAACCTTGACATCGATCTCGTCGCCAACGTTGACGATTTCGGAAGGATGCTTGATACGCTTCCAAGCCATGTCGGTAATGTGCAGCAGGCCATCGACGCCACCCAGATCGACGAATGCGCCGTAATCGGTGAGGTTCTTGACGATACCTTTGACTTGTTGGCCTTCCTGCAGCGATTCCAGCAGAGCTTCACGCTCGGCGGAGTTCTCTGCTTCCAGGACGCTGCGACGGGAAACGACAACGTTGTTGCGCTTCTGGTCGAGTTTGATGACCTTGAATTCGAGTTCTTTGCCTTCCAGGTGCGTGGTGTCGCGCACAGGACGAACGTCGACCAAAGAACCTGGCAGGAACGCACGGATGCCGTTAACGTCGACAGTGAAGCCGCCTTTAACCTTACCGTTGATAACGCCCTTGACCACTTCTTCAGCTGCGAAGGCTGCTTCGAGAACAATCCAGCATTCAGCGCGCTTGGCTTTTTCACGGGACAGCTTGGTTTCACCGAAACCGTCTTCAACCGAGTCCAGAGCAACGTGAACTTCGTCACCGACATTGATAGTCAGATCGCCAGCATCGTTGTAGAACTGTTCCAGCGGGATCAGAGCTTCAGACTTCAGACCAGCGTGAACGGTTACCCAGCGAGCTTGGTAATCGATATCAACGATAACACCGGTGATGATGGAGCCTGCCTGAAGGTTCAGGGTTTTTAGGCTTTCTTCAAAGAGTTCCGCAAAGCTTTCGCTCATTTTAATTCCTGTTGATAAGGGCGAAGAATACGCCCATCTCCACACCCCAGACGGTGTGGGTCAGTTTCAGTTAAAAGAAGCCACCGCAGGACTATGACTGGTCCCCTGCGGCCTTCTTGATCACCCGGCGATATCGCGAATGGCGATTTCACTCAAGATGCGTTCCAGCACCTGCTCGATGGACAACTCCGTGGAATCCAGCTGTATGGCGTCAGCCGCCGGCTTTAGCGGGGCTACCGCACGCTGGGTATCACGCTCATCGCGTGCACGGATCTCATCTAGCAGACTCGACAGACTAACACCATCGACTTTGCCCTTCAACTGCAAGTAACGGCGGCGAGCACGCTCCTCGGCGCTGGCGGTCAGGAAAACCTTCAGCGGCGCCTCGGGAAACACCACGGTACCCATGTCACGGCCATCAGCGACCAGGCCCGGCGGCTCCTGAAACGCCCGCTGGCGCTGCAGCAATGCGTCACGCACGGCCGGCAGAGCGGCAACCTGGGAGGCCCAGGAGCCGACTTGTTCGTTGCGCAGGTCATCGGTCACGTCATCACCCTCAAGGATGATGCGCTGCGGATGACCTTCCGTCGCGCCGACGAACTGCACATCAAGGTGCGCCGCCAGCAGCTTCAGGGATTCTTCGTTGGTCAGGTCGACGCCATGGTTGCGTGCGGCAAAGGCCAGCAGGCGGTAAAGCGCGCCGGAATCCAGCAGGCACCAGCCCAGGCGCTTGGCCAGAATGCCGGCGATCGTGCCTTTGCCCGAGCCGCTTGGCCCGTCGATGGTAATCACCGGTGCTTTGATATTCACAATTGAGCCTCTTGGGCAACACGGATGCCGACGTGGGCACACAGTGTAAGAAAATTCGGAAAAGACGTAGCAACATTGGCGCAGTCACGGATACGAATCGGCGCGGCCGCCCGTAGGGAGGCCACGCTGAACGCCATGGCGATGCGGTGATCACCATGGGATTGCACTTCGCCACCGCCCATCGGGCCACCGTCAATGATAATCCCATCAGGTGTCGGTTCACACTTCACGCCAAGGGCCAACAGACCATCGGCCATGACCTGGATGCGGTCGGACTCCTTGACCCGCAGTTCTTCGGCGCCACGCAGCACGGTGCGCCCTTTGGCGCAGGCCGCCGCCACGAACAACACCGGGAACTCGTCGATCGCCAGCGGCACCAGGGCCTCGGGAATCTCGATGCCTTTTAACTCAGCGGCGCGCACGCGCAGGTCGGCAACTGGCTCACCGCCCACTTCACGCGGGTTTTCCAGGGTGATATCCGCGCCCATCAGCCGCAGGATATCGATCACGCCAGTGCGCGTCGGGTTAACGCCAACGTGCTCCAGCAGCAACTCGGAGCCTTCAGCAATCGAAGCCGCCACCAGAAAGAACGCCGAAGAGGAAATATCCCCCGGCACTTCTATATGTGTAGCCTTCAATGCATGGCCCGACTCGACAGACGCCGTAGCCCCCGCCACGGCAACCGGATAACCAAACCCACGCAACATCCGCTCGGTATGATCACGGGTCGGCGCAGGCTCGGTCACCGAGGTCTTGCCCTCGGCATACAACCCGGCCAGCAACAGGCAGGACTTCACCTGCGCACTGGCCATCGGCATCAAATAATCCAGGCCTTTGAGCGCCTGGCCACCGCGGATCGTCAGCGGCGGACGCCCATCCGGCCCGGTCTCGATCACTGCGCCCATTTCCCGCAGTGGCTTGGCCACGCGGTTCATCGGGCGTTTGGACAGCGATGCATCACCGGTCAACACACTGTCAAAGCGCTGCGCCGCGAGCAACCCGGACAGCAAACGCATCGACGTACCGGAGTTACCCAGGTAGATCGGCCCCGGCGCCGGCTGCAAACCGTGCAACCCCACACCATGAATCGTCACGCGCCCGTGGTGCGGCCCTTCAATCACAACGCCCATGTCACGAAACGCCTGCAGGGTTGCCAGGGCATCTTCGCCTTCGAGGAAACCTTCGACTTCGGTCACGCCGTCGGCCAATGAGCCCAGCATGATCGAGCGATGGGAGATCGACTTGTCGCCCGGCACCCGGATCTGCCCGCTCAAGCGGCCGCCCGGTTTGGCGAGAAAGGTCTGCTCATCGGCGTTCACAGCGGTTTCCATGTAGGCCCGGCGCGCCAGGATCTTGCTGAAATGCTCACGCGCCACCCGCGCACGGGTAAACACGCCCAATAATTGATGGCCATCACCCGCATCAACCGCATCGCGCAAGGCGTCGAGGTCACTGCGGAAGGTGTCCAGGGTGCGCAACACAGCTTCACGATTGGCGAGGAAGATGTCGTGCCACATCACCGGGTCACTGCCGGCAATCCGCGTGAAATCGCGAAAACCACCGGCGGCGTAACGGAAAATCTCAAGGTTTTCGTTGCGCTTGGCCAGAGAATCCACCAAGCCAAAGGCCAGCAAGTGCGGCAAATGGCTGGTCGCCGCCAACACTTCGTCGTGGCGCTCGACCTGCATGTGCTCGACATCGGCGCCCAACTCGCGCCACAGACGATCCACCACCGCCAAGGCCGCCGGATCGGTCTGCTCAAGCGGGGTCAGAATCACCTTATGGCGACGAAACAACTGCGCATTGGACGCCTCGACGCCGCTCTGCTCGGAACCGGCAATCGGATGGCCCGGCACAAAACGCGCCGGCATGCCGCCAAAGGCGAGTTTGGCGGCGCGCACCACATTGCCCTTGGCACTGCCGACGTCCGTGAGGATCGCCTGCCCAAGGTCCATGCCGGCCAGCAAGGCCAGCAACTTCTCCATCGCCAGAATCGGCACGGCGAGCTGGATCACATCCGCGCCCTGGCACGCCAGCGCCAGGTCTGCCTCACAGCGGTCCACCACGCCCAGCTCCACCGCCAGCTTGCGCGATTGCGGGTCCAGGTCCACACCGACCACCTCGCCACACAGCCCGCTTTCACGCAGGCCCTTGGCGAAGGAGCCACCGATCAACCCCAGGCCAACCACCACCAGGCGACCGATCATAGGCACAGCAGGTTGCAATGCAGTGACATCAACCACGAGCCAGAACCTTGGCCAACGCCTCCAGGAAGCGACTGTTTTCGGCCGGCAAGCCAATGGTGATACGCAGGTGGTTCGGCATGCCGTAGTTGGCCACCGGGCGCACGATCACGCCTTCGCGCAGCAGGCCCTGGAACACCGGCGCGGCGACTTGGCCGAGGTCCACACAAATGAAGTTGCCCTTGGAAGGAATCCAGCCCAGGCCCAGCTCACGGAAACCTTCCTGCAGCTGCAGCATGCCGCTTTCATTGATGCGACGGCCTTCTTCGAGGTACTCGGCATCCTTGACCGCCGCACACGCCGCCGCCAACGCCAGGCTGTTGACGTTGAACGGCTGGCGCACACGGTTGAGCACATCGGCAACCACCGCGGTGGACAAGCCGTAACCCACGCGCAGCGATGCCAGGCCGTAGGCCTTGGAGAAGGTACGCGACACCAGCAGGTTCGGGTAAGCCGCCAGGAAGTCCAGGCCGTCCGGCAGGTCGCTGCCTTCGGCGTACTCGATGTAGGCTTCGTCCAGCACCACCAGCACGTGCTCGGGCACGTCCTGCAGGAAGTCGTTCAGCGCCTGGGCGTCGAACCAGGTGCCGGTCGGGTTGTTCGGGTTGGCGATAAACACCACGCGGGTTTGCGCGTCGATGGCCGCCAGCATGGCCGGCAGGTCATGGCCCCAATCCTTGGCAGGAATGACGCGGGCGTCAGCCCCCACAGCCTGGGTCACGATCGGGTAGACGGCGAACGCGTGCTCGCTGAACACCGCATTCAGGCCTGGCGCCAGGTACGCACGGCCGACCAGCTCAAGAATGTCGTTGGAACCGTTGCCCAGGGTTACCTGGTTCAGCTCGACGCGGCAGTTTTCCGCCAGCAGCGACTTGAGGGCGAAGCCATTACCGTCCGGGTAGCGGGTCAGCTCAGTCAGTTCCTCACGAATCGCCGCCAATACTTTTGGGCTTGGGCCCAGCGGGTTTTCGTTACTGGCCAGCTTTACGATCTTCGACGGGTCCAGGTTCAACTCACGCGCCAGCTCGTCCACAGGCTTGCCTGGAACGTAAGGCGACAGTTGTTGCACGCCCGGCTGAGCCAGGGCGAGGAAGTTGCCACTCATGTTAAAGCCTCACAAAACCGCTTTCGGGTAAGAGCCCAGCACCTTGAGTGCCACGGCTTCCTGACTGATTTTCTCCAGCACCCCTTTGACCAGCGGGTCGCGGTGGTGGCCGATGAAGTCGATAAAGAACACATACGTCCATTTACCGCTGCGCGAAGGGCGAGTTTCGATTCGCGTCAGGTCAATCCCGTTATCGTGGAACGGCACCAGCAGCTCATGCAGTGCGCCGGGCTTGTTGCTCATGGAGACGATGATCGAGGTTTTGTCGTCGCCGGTCGGCGGCACTTCCTGGCTGCCGATCATCAAGAAGCGCGTGGAGTTATCCGGGCGGTCTTCGATTTTTTCGGCCAGGCGCGTCAGGCCATACAGGCCCGCAGCCATGTCACCGGCGATGGCCGCCGAATTCCACTCACCCTTGACCCGCTTGGCCGCTTCGGCGTTGCTGGACACCGCCACGCGCTCGACATTCGGGTAATGCGCGTCCAGCCACTTGCGGCACTGGGCCAGCGATTGGGCGTGGGAGTAGATACGGCTGATGCTGTCGGTCTTGGTGTTCTCGCCCACCAGCAGGTGGTGGTGGATACGCAGTTCGACTTCACCGCAGATCACCATGTCGTGCTCAAGGAAGCTGTCCAGCGTGTGGTTGACCGCGCCTTCGGTGGAGTTTTCCACCGGCACCACGCCAAAATTCACCGCACCGGCCGCCACTTCGCGGAACACTTCATCGATGGCCGCCATCGGTTTGCTGATCACCGCGTGGCCAAAATGCTTCATGGCCGCTGCCTGGGTGAAGGTGCCTTCCGGGCCGAGGTACGCCACCTTAAGTGGCTGCTCCAGCGCCAGGCACGACGACATGATTTCACGGAACAACCGCGCCATCTCTTCGTTGCCCAACGGGCCTTTGTTGCGCTCCATCACGCGCTTGAGCACCTGGGCTTCGCGCTCAGGCCGGTAGAACACCGGCACTTCGCCTTCAGCCAGGGACGCCATTTTCACGCGGGCGACTTCCTGGGCGCAGCGCGCACGCTCACTGATCAGCTCCAGGACTTTCTCGTCCAGGCTGTCGATGCGTACACGCAGGGCCTTGAGTTCTTGCTCAGACATTAGCCGTGTTCCTTTTCGAACTCTGCCATGTAGGCAACCAGCGCGTTGATCGCGTGGATGTCGACAGCGTTGTAGATGGAGGCGCGCATGCCACCGACCGAACGGTGGCCCTTGAGGTTCAGCAGGCCACGTGCGTCGGCACCGGCCAGGAATGGCTTGTCCAGGCGGTCATCGGCCAGGCGGAACGGCACGTTCATCCACGAGCGGTCGGTGAGGTTGATCGGGTTGCTGTACAGGCCGCTGGCGTCGATGAAGTCGTACAGGGTGCGCTTCTTCTCTTCGTTGAGCTTGCCCATGGCGGCAACACCGCCCTGCTCTTTCAGCCATTCAAACACCAGGCCCGACAGGTACCAGGCGAACGCCGGCGGCGTGTTGTACATCGAGCCATTATCGGCCGCGACCTTGTAGTTGAGCATGGTCGGGCACAGCGAACGCGCGCGACCCAGCAGGTCTTCGCGGACGATGTTGACCAGGATGCCGCTCGGACCGATGTTCTTCTGCGCACCGGCGTAGATCATGCCGTATTTGGACACATCGATCGGACGCGAGAGGATGTCCGAAGACATGTCGCACACCAACGGCACGTCACCCACTTCCGGCACCCAGTCAAACTCCAGGCCGCCGATGGTTTCGTTGGCGACGTAGTGCACGTAGGCCGCGTCTTTCGACAGCTTCCACTCGTTCTGACCGGGAATGGCGAAGTAATCGTACGGCTTGGCGGTGCCCGCCACGTTGACGTGACCGTAGCGCGAGGCCTCTTCAATCGCCTTCTGACCCCAAATACCCGTGTCGATATAGTCGGCAGTGCCGTCTTCCGGCAGCAGGTTCAATGGGATCTGCGCGAACTGCTGGCTCGCGCCACCTTGCAGGAACAGCACTTTGTAGTTGGAAGGGATGTCCAGCAAGTCGCGCAGATCCTGCTCGGCCTTGGTGGCGATGGACACAAACTCATCGCTGCGATGGCTCATTTCCATCACGGAGAGGCCTTTTCCATGCCAGTCGAGGAGTTCACCCTGCGCACGCTGCAGGACTGCTTCAGGAAGCGCCGCGGGACCGGCACAGAAGTTATAGGCTCTCTTGCTCACATCCAATCTCACTCTGATCTGGTTGGGGCTGCAATCATGTTCGGCAACGGCCTTGCGCTGGCGCGAGCCCTTGTGGGAGCTGGCTTGCCTGCGATACAGGCACCTCGGTAGTTGCAGTGATACCGCGGTGATGCTATCGCAGGCAAGCCAGCTCCCACAGGGATCGAAGCCAGACCAAGGACATGTGTTTCAAAGGGGACACAAACAACAAGGGGGCGAATCTTCATCCGCCCCCTGTGTGTCCGCTTATTCCTGCGGTTCTTCTTCGTCTGCGGCAGCATCGAGGGTTGGCTCGTCGACGTTGTCATCGCCGGTTGCGATCACCTCGCCATCGAATACCGCACCGTCTTCGCCTTCCAGCTCTTCGCCTTCGACTTCCGATGGCTCCTGAACGCGCTCCAGGCCTACCAGCGTTTCGTCGCTGGCCAGCTTGATCAGCGTCACGCCCTGGGTGTTACGGCCCAGGCTCGACACTTCAGCCACACGGGTACGCACCAGAGTGCCCTGGTCAGAAATCAGCATGATCTCCTCACCATCAAGCACCTGCACCGCGCCAACCAGACGGCCGTTGCGGTCGTTGCTGACCATGGCGATTACGCCCTGGCCGCCACGCTTGTACTCCGGGAACTCGCTGATGGCGGTCCGCTTGCCATAACCACGCGCCGAAGCGGTGAGGATCTGGCTGCCTTCTTCCGGGATCAGCATCGAAATCAGCTTCTGCCCTTCCGGCAGACGCATACCGCGCACACCGCGAGCGGTACGGCCCATGGCGCGAACGTCGGATTCCTTGAAGCGTGTCACTTTGCCGCCATCGGAGAACAGCATGACTTCACGCTCGCCATCGGTGATGGCCGCAGAGATCAATACGTCGCCTTCGTCCAGCTCCAGGGCGATCAGGCCCACGCTGCGCTGGCGGCTGAAGGATTCCAGCGGAGTCTTCTTCACGGTGCCTTTGGCGGTGGCCATGAAGATGAAGTGACCTTCGGTGTATTCCTCAACCGGCAGCATGGTGGTGATGTATTCATCACTGTCCAGCGGCAGCAGGTTGACCAACGGACGACCACGGGCAGCGCGGGAGGCTTCCGGAATCTCGTAGGTCTTGAGCCAATACACCTTGCCTTTGCTGGAGAACAGCAACAGCGTGGTGTGGCTGTTGGCAACCAGCAGGTGAGCGATGTAGTCCTCATCCTTCACGCCGGTAGCCGATTTACCTTTACCGCCACGACGCTGAGCCTGGTACGCAGCCAATGGCTGGGTCTTGGCGTAGCCACCGTGGGAGATGGTCACCACACGCTCTTCTTCCGGGATCATGTCACCCAGGGTCAGGTCGAGGCGCGCATCGAGGATCTCGGTGCGGCGCACGTCGCCGTATTCGGCGCGGATCACTTCCAGTTCTTCGCGGATCACTTCCATCAGGCGCACAGCGCTGTTGAGGATGCGGATCAGCTCGCCGATCTGGTTGAGAATCTCCTGGTACTCGGCCAGCAGTTTCTCGTGTTCCAGGCCGGTCAGACGGTGCAAACGCAGCTCCAGAATGGCCTGGGCCTGTTCCGGCGACAGGAAGTACTTGCCGTCGCGCAGGCCGTATTGCGGGTCCAGGGTCTCCGGGCGGCACGAATCGGCACCGGCACGTTCAACCATCGCCACGACGGCGCTGGATTCCCATGGCATCTTGATCAGCGCTTCCTTGGCTTCCGACGGCGTCGGCGAAGCCTTGATCAGCGCGATCACCGGGTCGATGTTCGACAGCGCTACCGCCTGGCCTTCCAGGATGTGGCCGCGCTCGCGGGCCTTGCGCAGTTCGAACACGGTGCGGCGGGTGACCACTTCGCGGCGGTGACGCACGAAGGCTTCGAGCAGGTCCTTGAGGTTCAGGATGCGCGGGCGGCCGTCGATCAGGGCCACTACGTTGATACCAAACACGCTTTGCAGCTGGGTCTGGGCGTAGAGGTTGTTGAGGATCACCTCAGGCACTTCGCCACGACGCAGCTCGATCACCACGCGCATACCGTCTTTGTCAGACTCGTCGCGCAGTTCGGTGATGCCTTCGAGCTTCTTCTCTTTAACCAGCTCGGCGATCTTCTCGATCAGACGCGCCTTGTTCAGCTGGTAAGGCAGTTCGGTGATAACGATCTGCTGGCGGCCACCGACCTTGTCGATGTCTTCGATCATCGAGCGGGCGCGCATATAAATGCGGCCACGACCGGTGCGGTAGGCTTCGATGATGCCGGCGCGACCGTTGATGATCGCGGCGGTCGGGAAGTCCGGACCGGGGATGTATTGCATCAGCTCGTCGACAGTCAGCTCAGGGTTGTCGATGAGGGCCAGGCAACCGTCGATGACTTCACCGAGGTTGTGTGGCGGGATGTTGGTGGCCATGCCCACGGCAATACCGCTGGAACCGTTGACCAGCAGGTTGGGAATACGGGTTGGCATGACGGCCGGGATCATTTCGGTGCCGTCGTAGTTCGGCACCCAGTCCACGGTTTCTTTATGCAGGTCAGCCAGCAGCTCGTGCGCCAGCTTGGTCATGCGTACTTCGGTGTATCGCATGGCCGCAGCGTTGTCGCCGTCGACCGAACCGAAGTTGCCCTGGCCGTCTACCAGCAGGTAGCGCAGGGAAAACGGCTGGGCCATCCGAACGATGGTGTCGTACACCGCAGTGTCGCCGTGAGGGTGATACTTACCGATCACGTCACCGACAACACGGGCAGATTTCTTGTACGGCTTGTTCCAGTCGTTACCCAGCTCGCTCATCGCGAACAGCACACGCCGGTGCACGGGCTTCAAGCCATCGCGCGCATCAGGCAGTGCCCGACCGACAATTACGCTCATTGCGTAGTCGAGGTAGGACTGTTTCAGCTCGTCTTCGATATTGACCGGGAGGATTTCTTTGGCCAGTTCGCCCATGAGAAGCCTGATTCCTTTTTCGGGTGAAACCTCGTCACATCCATATGGGACGAACGAAGCTCGCCGTTGCTGGCAGAGTGCCTGACAACGACTTACGACAAATCAACGAGTTATGACACGGATCTGCACGTTATGGGCAACCCCTCGGGGCGGCCCTGGAAACCGCCGGATGTTATCACAATCGCCGCCACGCACCTATCCCCCTGATGCGCATGGAGGCTAGTAATTTGACGGATGACAGGCTTGAGGGGGACGAGAGAGGCTCAGAGCGGGGTGGGTGCTGTTTTTTGAGGCTGGATCCAAGGGTTTTATTGACTTACAGGGCCAATCGCGGGCAAGCCCGCTCCCACATGTTGGCCTGCGAGCACCGTAAGTGTGGGAGCTGGCTTGCCTGCGATAGCGATCCAACAGCCACCAAAGCCCTCAATGCAGGCGCTTACGGCACATCAACTTGGCCAGCTTGGCGGTATCAGGCCGTTCGACGATGCCTTTTTCGGTCACGATCACATCAATCAGGTCCGCCGGCGTCACATCGAAGACCGGATTAAACGCCGCAACCTCCAGCCGCTGACCGCCCACCTCCAGCAACTCCGCCGCATCGCGCTCCTCCAGGCTGACATCCTCACCCGTGGCCAGCATCAAATCGAGCGTCGAACTGGGCGCCACCACCATAAAACGCACGCCGTGGTGCATGGCACACACCGCCAATTGATAAGTGCCGATCGGGCCGATCACATCACCATTGGCCGCAATGCAGTCGGCGCCGACCACGACCCAGGTCACGCCTTTGGTCTTGAGGATATGCGCACCGGCCGAGTCAGCATTGACCGTGGCCGGGATGCCCTCACCCGCCAGCTCCCACGCGGTCAGCCGCGAACCTTGCAGCCAGGGGCGGGTTTCATTGACGTAGACATGCTCGACCAAACCCTCCAGGAACGCCGCGCGGATTACCCCAAGGGCCGTGCCCACGCCGCCAGTGGCCAGGGCGCCCGCATTGCCATGGGTGAGGATCGCCTGGGCGTTGCCCTGGTGCTTGCGGATGCGCTCGAGGCCCAATTGGGCCATGACCAGGTTGGCTTCGCGGTCGCTTTCATGGATCGCAATGGCTTCGGCTTCCAGCACCGCCAGCGGGTCGGCGTGTTTTTTGACCCGATCCAGGCGGTCACGCATGCGCTTCAAGGCCCAGAACAGGTTAGCGGCGGTCGGACGGCTATCGGCCAGCAATGCGTAGTCTTCTTCCCATGCCGCCTGCCAGTCACCGCCTTCGGCGATCCGCTCGCGGGCGGCCAGCACCAGGCCGTAGGCAGCACTGATGCCGATAGCCGGCGCGCCACGCACAGTCATGCTGCGAATGGCTTGGGCGACTTCAGCCGCCGAAGTGCAGGCCACCCAGGTTTCCCGCGAGGGCAAGGCACGCTGATCGAGCAGGTGCAGTGCGCCATCACGCCAATCGATGGCCTTCACTTTCTCTGCAGCTAACAGTCGGTCGCGCATCCCTTACCCCGCACTCATGAACAAAAGCCGCCGATTATAGCGATCCGCCAGCCAGGACGCTCGGGTATACTTCGCCCTTCTTTTATAGCTGCCTGGGAAGAAGCCTGCGATGACCTCCACTGCCGCCCCGCTCGACTTATTGCTGCTGCCAACCTGGCTGGTACCTGTCGAACCCGCTGGCGTGGTGCTCAAGGAGCACGGCCTGGGCATCCGTGACGGGCGCATTGCGTTTATCGGGCCACGGGCGGCGGCCTTGAAGCTGACAGCCAGCGAAGTGCGCGAGCTGCCGGGCATGCTGCTCAGCCCCGGTTTGATCAACGCCCACGGCCACGCGGCGATGAGCCTGTTTCGCGGCCTGGCCGACGATCTGCCGCTGATGACCTGGCTGGAAAAACACATCTGGCCCGCCGAAGCCAAATGGGTCGATGAAGCTTTCGTGCGCGACGGCACCGACCTGGCCATCGCCGAACAGCTCAAGGGCGGCATCACCTGCTTCTCGGACATGTACTTCTACCCCAAGGTCGCCAGCGACTGCGTACACAACAGCGGCATGCGCGCGCAGATCGCGCTGCCGATCCTCGACTTCCCGATCCCAGGCGCCAGCAGCGCTGATGAGGCGATTCGCCAGGGCGTGGAGCTGTTCGGCGACCTCAAGCACCACCCGCGTATCAAGATCACCTTCGGCCCTCACGCGCCCTACACCGTGAGCGATGAGAACCTGGAAAAAATCCGCGTGATCGCCGAAGAACTGGACGCCGCCATCCATATGCATGTGCACGAAACCGCCTTCGAAGTGCAACAAGCCGTGGACAAGACCGGCGAACGCCCACTGGCGCGCCTGGGCCGTCTGGGCCTGCTCGGCCCACGCTTCCAGGCCGTTCATATGACCCAAATCAGCGAGGACGACCTGGCTTTGCTGGTAGAAAGCAACACCAGCGTCATCCATTGCCCGGAATCGAACCTGAAACTGGCCAGCGGTTTTTGCCCGGTAGAGCGTCTGTGGCAGGCTGGCGTGAACGTGGCCATCGGCACCGACGGCGCGGCCAGCAACAATGACCTCGACCTGTTGGGCGAAACCCGCACGGCGGCGATGCTGGCCAAGGCCGTCGCCGGCTCGGCCACTGCCCTGGACGCCCATCGCGCCCTGCGCATGGCTACGCTCAATGGGGCGCGTGCCATGGGCCTGGACAGCGAGATTGGCTCGCTCGAAGTCGGCAAGGCGGCAGATATCGTCGCATTCGATCTTTCGGGGCTGGCGCAACAACCGATCTACGACCCGGTCTCAACGCTTATATATGCCACCGGACGCGAGTGTGTGAAACACCTTTGGGTCGCCGGCAAGCAGTTGCTCGACGACCGGCGATTGACCCGCATGGATGAACAGCAGTTGACCGCCACGGCCATCGCCTGGGGCCAACGGATCAGCGGGCACAGCGAATAACGAAGGTCTTGAACCGCGCCGTTCAGGACTGAATAACCGATTTATCAGATTTAGAGGATTCACCATGAGCAACGTCGACCACGCCGAAATCGCCAAGTTTGAAGCCCTGGCCCACCGCTGGTGGGACCGCGAAAGCGAGTTCAAACCCCTGCACGACATCAACCCGCTGCGCGTCAACTGGATTGACGAGCGCGTCAACCTGGCCGGCAAGAAGGTGCTGGACGTCGGTTGCGGCGGCGGCATCCTCAGCGAAGCCATGGCCCAGCGCGGCGCCACCGTGATGGGCATCGACATGGGCGAAGCGCCGCTGGCCGTGGCCCAACTGCACCAGCTGGAATCCGGCGTGAGCGTCGAATACCGCCAGATCACCGCCGAAGCCCTGGCCGAAGAGATGCCCGAGCAGTTCGACGTGGTTACTTGCCTGGAGATGCTCGAGCACGTGCCAGACCCGTCCTCGGTGATCCGCGCCTGCTTCCGTATGGTCAAGCCGGGCGGCCAGGTGTTCTTCTCCACCATCAACCGCAACCCCAAGGCCTACCTGTTCGCGATCATCGGCGCCGAATACATCATGAAGCTGCTGCCGCGTGGCACCCACGACTTCAAGAAATTCATCCGCCCAAGCGAGCTGGGCGCCTGGAGCCGTCAGGCCGGGCTGACCGTCAAGGACATCATCGGCCTGACCTACAACCCGCTGACCAAGCACTACAAGCTGGCGAGCGACGTGGACGTCAACTACATGATCCAGACCCTGCGCGAGGAGTAAGCCTGTGAAGTTGCGAGCAGTTCTCTTCGACATGGACGGCACCTTGCTGGACACCGCGCCGGACTTTATCGCGATCTGCCAGGCCATGCGCACCGACCGCGGCCTGGAGCCGATCAACCCCCAGCACATCCGCGATGAAATTTCCGGCGGGGCACGGGCGATGGTCGCCGTGACCTTCTCGATGGACCCCGAATCCCCTGGCTTTGAAGCGTTGCGCCTGGAGTTCCTGGAGCGCTATCTCAAGGGCTGCGCAATCCACAGCAAACTGTTCGACGGCATGGCCGAGTTACTGGAAGACATCGAGAAATCCAAACTGGTCTGGGGCGTGGTCACCAACAAACCGTTGCGCTTTGCCGAACCGATCATGCAGCAACTGGGCCTGGCCGAGCGTTCGGCACTGCTGATCTGCCCGGACCACGTGAAGAACAGCAAGCCCGACCCCGAGCCGCTGATCCTGGCGTGCAAGATGCTCGACCTGGACCCGGCCAGCGTGTTGTTCGTGGGCGATGACCTGCGCGATATCGAGTCTGGCCGCGACGCCGGCACCCGCACTGCGGCGGTCACTTTCGGCTACATCCACCCGGACGACAACCCACGCAACTGGGGCGCCGACGTGGTAGTGGACCACCCGCTGGAGCTGCGCAAGGTGCTGGATAACGCACTGTGCAGTTGCTGATTGTTCGAGATACCCACTAGCACTGAGATCACTGTGGGAGCTGGCTTGCCTGCGATAGCGGTCTGCCAGCCAGCACTTGCGGTGACTGATACTCCGCCATCGCAGGCAAGCCAGCTCCCACATGAAATGGATTCCACTTCAAGGCCTGTATCAGCTTGAATTCTGTCGAGGTTTTTTATGTTTGATTACTCCGCACGTCCAGAACTGCTCAAAGACCGGGTGATCCTGGTGACCGGTGCCGGTCGCGGGATCGGCGCGGCGGCGGCAAAAACCTATGCCGCCCATGGCGCCACCGTGTTGCTACTGGGCAAGACCGAAGCCAACCTGGCCCAGGTGTATGACGAGATCGAAGCGGCCGGCCAGCCGCAGCCGGTGGTGATCCCGTTCAACCTGGAAACCGCCCTGCCCCATCAATACGATGAGCTGGCAGCAATGATCGAGAAAGAATTCGGTCGCCTCGACGGCCTGCTGCACAACGCCTCGATCATTGGCCCACGCACGCCGATCGAGCAGCTTTCCGGTGAGAACTTCATGCGCGTGATGCACGTAAACGTCAACGCGATGTTCATGCTGACCAGCACATTATTGCCACTGCTCAAGCTGTCCCAGGATGCGTCGGTGGTGTTCACCTCCAGCAGCGTCGGGCGCAAGGGCCGGGCGTACTGGGGCGCTTATGGGGTGTCGAAGTTTGCGACCGAAGGCTTGATGCAAACCCTGGCAGACGAGCTGGAAGATGTGGCATCGGTACGCTCCAACAGCATCAACCCGGGCGGCACACGCACCAGCATGCGCGCCCAGGCGTATCCGGGGGAAAACCCGATGGAAAGGCCGGCACCGGAAGACATCATGCCGGTGTACCTGTACCTGATGGGGCCGGACAGTGCCGGGATCAATGGGCAGGCGTTTGATGCGCAGTAAGCACTGACACTGTTCACCTGAAACAACAGGGAACCCAATGTGGAACTGGGTTCATGTGGGAGCTGGCTTGTGTGGGAGCTGGCTTGTGTGGGAGCTGGCTTGTGTGGGAGCTGGCTTGCCTGCGATGCGGGCAACTCGGTCTATCTGTTAAACCGAGTTGATACCATCGCAGGCAAGCCAGCTCCCACATTTGCTTAGCGGTGACCGTTAGTTCTTCACCACTTCCTCAAGGGTAAAACGCCCCAGCGGGTTCTGCAGGAAGTTGCTCACGTTCTTGCGTGAGATGTTGATGTACGGGCTGTAGTACAGGTCAATCCAGTTCACATCCTGCTTCGCCAGCTTCTGCAACTCCACATACATCTGCTCCCGCTTGACCGGGTCGGCCTCGATCCGCGCCTGCGCTACCAACTCTTTAACCTTATCGTTCTTGTAGCGGGTCATGTAGTTCTGGTTGGTGTCATGGCCGAGCACGAAGGTGGTCTTCTGGTCCGGGTCGAGGATGTCGTTGGTCCAGTACATCACCGAAATATCGTACTCACCGTCCACCAGCATCTGCCAGCTTTGGGTCGGGTCGACCTTTTGCAGGTTGGCGGTCACGCCGACCTTGGCCAACTGGTCCTTGATGATCACCGCAATCTGCTCGTCAGCTTCGTTGCCGGCGTTGACCACGTAGTTGAGTTTCAACTCCTTGGCGCCAGCCTCTTCCAGCAGTTTCTTGGCGGCGGCTGGGTCATACGGGCGTTGCAGGTTGTTGGCGTAGTGGTACAACGAGCCTTTGGGGATGTAGGAATAGGCCACGGTGCCTTGGCCGTACGTGGCGCTCTTGACCAGCGACTGCTTGTCGATGGCCATGTCCAGCGCCTCGCGCACCTGCGGCTTGGCCAGCAGGCCGTGGGCGTGGTTGATCAGCAGGTGATCTTCGCGGGTCGACGGGTCGGCGTGGATCACCACGCTTTTGTCTTTCTTCAGCTCTTCCACGCGGGAGAACGGCACGAAGATCGCCGTGTCCAGCTCGTTATTCTGCACCATGCGCATGCGCGTGTTGTCGTCGGTGACCGAGACCCACTCCACGCCATCCAGGCTCACGTTCCTGGCCTGCCAGAAGTTCGGGTTCTTTTTGAGGATCACGCGGTCGCCCTTGCGCCACTCCTCCACGGTAAACGCGCCGGAGGTCACTGGGTTTTCCGAGTAGGCGTCTTCGCCCATCGTGGTCATGGCTTTTTGCGACAGGATCGATACCGTCGGCGAGGCCAGTTGCGAGAGGAAGGCCACAGCCGGGGTTTTCAGCGTGACCACCAGGGTCTGCGGGTCGCTGGCCTTGGCCGTGTTGATCAGGCTGAACGGATCTGCCCACAGCGACGCCTTGTTGTCGCGGATGCGCAACAGGCTGAACGCCGCGTCATCGGCGGTGATCGCCGAGCCATCAGAGAACTTGGCGTCACGCAGCTTGAAGGTGTAGGTCAGGCCGTCCTTGGAAATCTCCCAGCTTTCGGCCAGACCCGGTTGCATCTTGGTGCCCAGGTTATCCACGCGCACCAAGGTGTCGTAGACGTTGGCGAACACCCACGTATCGCGGTTCTGTGCGCTTTTGATCGGGTCGAACGTGGTGCTGTCTTCACGGCAGCCGATGGTCAGCACGCCGGCGGCGTGGGCCAGCCCGGCAGTGAGGGACCAGGCGGTCAGTGTCGCGGCGGCGAGCAACTTCAAGTGGCGCGATTGCATGTCATAACTCCTTGTTCATGAATGGCAGAAGTGGGTCAAAACAGAGGTTCTTCAAGCACGCAACTGTACCGATGCTCGTGCAGGTAATGGGTCGGCGGCAACACCACGGAACACATCGTCCGGGCATGCCGGCAGCGCGGGTGAAAGGCGCAGCCGGTGGGCAACTTCAGCGGGCTCGGGGGCTCACCGGGCAACGGTTCTGCGGGCAACGGCCGGTGCGGATCGATCTCGGGAATCGCCTCGATCAACGCCGCCGTATACGGATGGCGTGGCGCAGTAAACACTGCTTCCACTGGCCCTTCTTCGACGATTTTGCCCAGGTACATCACCGCCACGCGGTCGCACAGGCGCCGCACGATGGCCAGGTCATGGGCGATAAACAGAATCGCCAGGTTCATGCGCTGTTGCAGCTCCAGCAACAGGTTGATGATCTGGCCCTGAATCGACACATCCAGTGCCGCCACGCATTCATCGGCAATGATCAGACGCGGCTCCACCGCCAGGGCGCGGGCGATGCCGACGCGCTGGCACTGGCCACCGCTGAGGGAGCCGGGTTTACGGCTGGCGAGTTCAGGGCGCAGGCCCACCAGGTCAAGCAGCTCGACCACGCGAGCCGGTATCTGCTCCGGGGCGACCTTGCGCTGCACCCGCAGCACTTCGGCAAGGGTTTCGCCAATGCTGTGCCGCGGGTTCAGGGCGGCGTAAGGGTCCTGGAAAATCATCGCGGTTTCATGCCGCAGGCGGGCGATGTCGATAGCACTGCCCCGGGCCATGTCGACGCCATCGAACAACACCTGCCCGGCGCTGATCGGGGTGAGGTGCAGAATTGCCCGCCCCAGCGTGCTTTTGCCACTGCCGGACTCGCCCACCAACCCCAGGGTTTGACCTGCGGCCAGGTTGAGCGACACACCATTGACCGCCCTCACCCACTGTTTATTAAGGCCCAGCACACCCGTGCCGGACGCGGCAAACCGCACCTCCAGGTCCTTGATCTGCAACAGGCTCATGGGTGCTCTCCCAGCGGATAGTGGCAGGCTACGCGCGCACCTTCGGGCAGCACCTCAGTACACAACGCCGCCACTTGCGGGCAGCGCGGGTTGAATCGGCAACCGTCGGGCAAGGCATCCAGTAACGGCGGCTGGCCAGGGATGGTGCGCAGCAAGGCGTGGCCGCTGCTGTGGGCGGGTTGGCAATCGATAAGGCCAGCGGTGTACGGGTGTTGTGGATGGGCCAGCACGTCGTATTTGCTCGCGTGCTCGCACAGGCGTCCGGCGTACATCACCGCGATGGAATCACAGGTCTGCGCCACCACGCCCAGGTCATGGGTGATCATGATGATCGCCAGGCCACGCTGGTCTCGCAGCTCCAGCAGCAGGCGCAGGATCTGCGCCTGCACCGTCACATCCAGCGCGGTGGTCGGCTCGTCGGCAATCAGCACTTGCGGGTTGCAGCCCAGGGCCACGGCGATCATCGCGCGCTGGCGCATGCCGCCGGAGAACTCATGGGGGTAGTTGTCGACCCGCGCCTTGGGATCGGGAATACCGACCTGGCGCAGCACCTCGATGGCTTGCAGGCGCGCGTCTTTTTTCGACGCACCCTGATGCAAACGGATGCCTTCGGCGATCTGCTCGCCAATGCGCATCAACGGGTCAAGGTGACTGCTGGGGTTCTGGAAAATCATGCCCAGTTGCCCACCGCGCACGGCGCGCATGCCAGCCTCATCGAGTTGCAACAGGTCGCGACCGGCCAGGCGCACAGCGCCGCCTTGCACCCGCAGGTTGGGCGACGGCAACAGGCGCATCAGGCCGCGACAGGCCAGGGTTTTGCCCGAGCCGCTTTCACCCACCAGGCCGAGGATTTCACCTTCGGCCAAATCAAAGGACACACGATCAACCAGCGTGACCTCTCGCCCACCATTGTTGGCGATCACGCTGAGGTCCTGCACGTGAAGCAGGCTCATGAACGATCCCCCAATACTTGCGCCACACCATCGGCGAGCAGGCTGAAACCCATGGCCAGGGTCACAATGGCCAGGCCCGGGAAGGTGCAAAGCCACCAGGCGGTGGTGATAAACGCCTGCCCTTCGGCGACCATCGTGCCCCACTCCGCCGTCGGCGGTTGCACGCCCAGGCCCAGGTAGCTCACGGCGGCGCCGTTGAGCAGCACCAGCACGGCGTCGGACATCGAAAACACAATCGAGCCAAACATCGCGTTGGGCAATAAGTGCCGGAACAGAATGCGCCCATGGCCAAAGCCCAGGCTCTTGGCAGCCAGGGCGAAGTCGCTTTCCTTGAGAACCAGGATCTGCGAGCGGATCAACCGCGCATACGACACCCAGCCCACCAACGCCATGGCGATATAAAAACTCTGCAAGCCCGGCCCGAGGATGGCCATGATCGCCAGCATCAACACCAGGAACGGGAACGCCAGCACCACGTCGATCACGCGCATGCACACGCTGTCGAAGCGCCCGCCGATGTAGCCGGAAACAGCGCCGATAAAAGTGCCGATCAGGAACGGGAAGATCACGCCGATAACGGCCAGTTGCAGGTCAATCCGCGCGCCCCAGATCACCCTCGAAAGGATGTCTCTGCCGTAGTTATCCGTGCCAAATGGGTGGGCAAGGCTGGGCGCCAGCAAACTCAGATCGGTGTTCTGCGCAATCGGGTCATACGGCGCGAGCCACGGCGCGAACAACGCCAGGGCCAACCACATAAACAAGATCAACAGCCCCCACGCAGCGGTCAGCCGGCCGTTGCGAAAACCAAACCGCAGGCGCAAACGCCACGGCGCAATCAGTGGTCGGCTGCTCATTGCATCTTCACCCGTGGGTCGAGGGCCACGGTCGCCACGTCCGCGACGAAGTTGACCACCACCGTCGCACACGCCAGCACCATCGCCACGCCCTGCACCACCATGTAGTCGCGGGTAAAAATGCCGCGCACCAATAATTGGCCGATGCCGGGAATCGCGAACAGGCTTTCGATCACCACCGTGCCGCTGATCAGCCAGCCGATATTCACCGCCAGCAGGTTAACCGTCGGCACCAGGGAATTGGGTAACACATGCCGACGAAACACCGCCGCCTCCGATAACCCGCGTGCGCGCGCGGCGGTGACATGGTCAGCCTGCAACTCCATCAGCATGCTCGCCCGCAGGTTGCGCACCAGCACCGCCGCCAGCGCCAGCGCAATGGTCAAGCACGGCAGGACCATGTGGTGGACTTTATCTGTAAACGTGCGACCGTAGCCCGATACCGGGAACAACCCCCACTTCACACTCAGCAACAGAATCAGCATCAAGCCCAGCCAGAAGGCCGGCATGCCCAGGCCGACCGTGGTGAACACGCGGATCAGGTTATCCGCCCAACCGCCTTTGTTGCGCGCCGCCACGGTGGCCAGCGGCACCGCGATCAACAGCGCCAGCAGCACACTGCCGAGCACCAGCACCAGCGTCGGTTCGATACGGGTGACGATCAGTTTCAACGCGTCGACCTTATAGAGCAGTGACTGGCCGAGATCGCCCTTGAGCAGGTTCTTGAGGAAGTAGAAATATTGCAGCCACAAGGGCTGGTCCAGGCCGTATTGGGCGCGGATTTTCAGCAGCGCGTCCGGCGTGCTGCGCGAGCCCAGCAAGGCCCGCGCCGGGTCGCCGGGGATCGAGCGCACCAGCACAAACGTGATCAGGCTGATGCCAAACAACACCGGCAGCAATTGCAGCGGCCGGGACAACACAAAACGGTAACGCGCAAGATTCATCCGTCAGCCTCGGTGGCGAGCGAGGAAGTCCAGCAGCACCGGGAAGTACGCGTGGGGTTCCTCATAAAACGGCATATGGCTGCTGTTGGGGAATACATGCAACTCGGCGTGTGTGGCGGCGAGTTTCATGCGATGGGCACAGGCGGGTGTCAGTTCGTCGTGCTGGCCGGTGGTGATCAGGATCGGCATCTTGAAATCGGCCATCTCCGGGATGCGGTTCCAGTCCTTGAGGTTACCGATATAGAGGAACTCGTTGGGGCCTTGCATGGTTTCGTAAGGCCCCATGTTCCAGTCGCCCAGGGAGCGCTTGACCGGCTCCGGCCATTCGTCCAGACGGCAGACGTGGCGGTAGTTGAGCAAGGTGATAGCGGCCTGATACTGCGGATGGTCGAGTGTGCCCATGGCTTCATGGCGCTGCATCATGGCCACGGTTTCGCTGCCGAGGGCACCGCGCAGGCGTTCGAGCTCCTGGGACAGGTGCGGAATATCGCCGACGGTGTTTTCCAGGATCAGGCTTTTCAGGGCGTCGGGATAGTGGATGGCGTACTCGATGCCCAACCAGCCGCCCCACGAATGCCCAAGCAGATGCACGCGGCCCAGGCCCAGTGCCTGGCGCACGGTTTCGACTTCTTCGACATAACGGCCAATTTCCCACAGGGAAACATCTGATGGTCTGGCTGATGCGCCCGTGCCAAGCTGATCGAATGCAACCACTCGCAGGTTATGCTCTTTGAGCCAGCCATGGGCGTCGCGCAAGTAGTCACACGGCAGGCCCGGGCCGCCGTTGAGACACAAGAGCACCTCATCGCCGTCGCCAAAGCTGTAGGCCACGAGGTTATGGCCATCGACCTGCACGTTGTACTGCTGGTCGGGGGCAATTTCACGCCACATGCATACATTCCTTGTGTTGTATCGGCCTGGCAGGTAGCGGCCGTTTACAGGGCCAACACTACCGAGGATGCCGCGCGTCCATAACCTAGTAGTTCTTATAGGTTTGGCCTGGCAGTCCTTCGCCGGGGCGTGGCATTCTACTTGCCGCAAGTCGAGATTCAAATGAATTCGGGAGCAGAACGGATGCTGTCCAAACTTACTGCCTTCAACAACCGCCTCATGCCCGGCAGGAGCCTGGTTGAACAGATGGACAACACGTTTGTCCTCGCCCAGCAGTTGGGCTTTGATGCGTTGGTGTATGACTACACGCCGGTGCCCATCGACCAGGACGGTTCGCTGATCACGCCTTCGGTGCTGGAGTCGCGTAACACGCCGTCGGACTGGCACGCATTATGGTGCAGCGAAGGGTTTTACCAGATCGACCCGGTGCAGCACCTGGCCTTGAGCACGGTGTCGCCGTTCGTGTGGTCCTATGAGGCCAAAGCCGACACTGCGCTGCAAAAGATCATCGACCCGTGCCATGCGCCCGTGTCCTCTTACCTGCATGAGCGCCAACTGACCTGCGGCGTCACCGTGCCGATCCACCTGCCGCGTGGCGGCTTCGCGTCGCTGACCGGCCTGCGCACCGGCAAGGCCAGCACGGTGCTGGAAGATGCCCAGCAAACCTTGACGGACTTCAGCCTGATCACCCATGCCTTGCAGGAAGCGGCCTACCCGCTGCTGAGCAAAGAGCTACGCACCTACCCGCACATCCATCTGACCAAACGCGAGCGCGAGTGCCTTAAATGGGCGGCCGAGGGCCTGACCGCCGCCGAGATCGCCACGCAGTTAAGCCGCTCACTGGCGGTGGTCACCCTGCACCTGGCCTCGGCCATGCACAAACTGGGTGCCAAGAACCGCGTACAGGCGGTGGTGCGCGCGACCCATTACCGCCTGCTCGAAGATTGATCCGTCGGTAAAACCTAGCTGTTTTGCTAGTTACTTAAACGCTGCGTGCCGACTATCGTATCCCTGATCCTTTTTTTTCAGAGCAGGGTACGAAATGGAATTCATCGAGAAAGTCCGCGAAGGCTACGCGGCCTTCGGCGCCTACCAGACCTGGTACCGCGTCACAGGCGACCTGGGCACCGGCCGCACGCCCTTGGTGATCCTCCATGGCGGCCCCGGTTGCACCCATGACTACGTAGACGCGTTCAAGGACGTCGCCGCCAGCGGCCATGCGGTGATTCACTACGATCAAATCGGCAATGGCCGCTCTACGCACTTGCCGGACAAGGACGCGTCGTTCTGGACCATCGACCTGTTCCTCGACGAGCTGAACAACCTGCTGGACCACCTGCAGATCAGTGACAACTACGCGATCCTGGGGCAATCCTGGGGCGGCATGCTCGGCAGCGAACACGCGATTTTGCGACCCAAGGGCCTGCGCGCGTTTATCCCGGCCAACTCGCCCACCTGCATGCGCACCTGGGTCAGCGAAGCCAACCGCCTGCGCCAACTGTTGCCCGAAGGCGTGCACCAAACCCTGCTCAAACACGAACAGGCCGGCACTTACCAAGACCCGGAATACCTTGCGGCGGCGCGGATCTTCTATGACCAGCATGTGTGCCGAGTCAACCCATGGCCGGAAGAAGTGGCGCGCACCTTTGCAGCCGTAGACACCGACCCGACGGTGTACCACGCCATGAGCGGCCCGACCGAATTTCACATCATCGGCAGCTTGAAGGATTGGAGCGTGATCGGGCGCCTGTCGGCGATCAATGTGCCGACGCTGGTGATATCAGGACGCCACGACGAGGCCACGCCCTTGGTGGTCAAGCCGTTCCTGGATGAAATCACCGACGTGCGCTGGGCGTTGTTTGAAGACTCCAGCCACATGCCCCACGTGGAAGAACGCCAGGCGTGCATGGGGACGGTGGTGAAGTTTCTGGACGAGGCGTGTTCGCTGCCGCACCGAGCACTCAAGGCCGGCTGAGTTCAACTGTGGGAGCTGGCTTGCCTGCGATAGCGGTACATCAGTTACAGGTGCAGTGACTGGCTCGCCGCCATCGCAGGCAAGCCAGCTCCCACAGTTTTAGACCTCGGTGGTCTCAGGCTTTGCGGCCTTCCTCGGCACCTCAGCCACCACTGGAATCTCCTTCCCTTCAGCATCAAACAATTTACCGCCACTGAAGTAATCGCCATCGCGCAACGCCGCCACGTCGTGGAAGCACAAACTGCGCTCGGTGCCGGCCACAAACACCGATTGCTGGTCCGAGTTACCGGCGGTGAAGTGGTTGAACGCCAGGTTCAGCAGAATCGCCATGATCGCCGACGAACTGATGCCCGAATGGAAAATGGTCGCAAACCAGGTGGGGAAGTGATCATAAAAGTTCGGCGCTGCAATCGGGATCATGCCGAAACCGATGCTCGTTGCCACGATGATCAGGTTCATGTTGTTGCGGTAATCCACCTTGGACAGCGTGCGAATCCCACTGGCCGCCACGGTGCCGAACAACACAATACCGGCGCCGCCAAGCACCGAAGTCGGCACAGCCGCAATCACCCGCCCCATAAAGGGCAGCAGGCCCAACACCACCAGAAATACACCGCCAGTGGCCACTACAAAGCGGCTTTTCACCCCCGTAACCGCCACCAGGCCGACGTTCTGGGCGAAGGCACTTTGGGTGAATGAACCGAAGATCGGCGCAAACATGCTCGACAGCATATCGGCACGCAGGCCATTACCCAGGCGCTTGGAGTCGACTTTGGTGTCGATGATCTCGCCGACCGCGAGGATGTCCGCCGAGGTTTCCACCAACGTCACCATCACCACGATGCACATGGAAATGATCGCCGCCACATGGAAGGTCGGCATGCCGAAATGGAAAGGTGTCGGGAAGCCGAACATCGGCCCTTGGGCGACGCTGGAGAAATCCGCCATGCCCAGGAACACCGCGATCACGGTGCCGATCACCATGGCCAACAGAATCGACAGGCGCGAGATGGTCGCGCTGCCGATCTTGCTCAGTAGCAACACCAGCACCAGGGTCAGTGCCGCCAGGCCGATGTTGGCCATGCTGCCAAAGTCCGCTGCGCGGCTATTGCCGCCCATGGCCCAGCGCGCTGCCACCGGCATCAGCGTCAGACCGATGGTGGTGATCACGATGCCGGTGACCAGCGGCGGGAAGAACTTGGTGATCCGTGAGAATACCGGCGTGATCAATAAGCCGATAAACGACGCGGCCATCACCGCCCCGAGAATCGCCGGCACCCCGCCCGCGCCATCACTGCCGACAATCGCCACCATGGTTGCCACACCGGCAAACGACACGCCCTGCACCAGCGGCAACTGGCAGCCAAAAAACGGCAGGCCGAGGGTTTGCAGCAACGTGGCCAGGCCACCGGCAAACAGCGAGGCGGCGATCAGCAGGCCGATATCCGCCGGCGACAACCCGGCCGCCTGGCCGACGATCAACGGTACGGCAACGATGCCGCCATACATGGTGAGCACATGCTGCAGGCCGTAAGCCATGTTGGCCGCGACGCCGAGATTCTCGTCTTCTGGCCGCTGCGGTGACGCCTTCGGGATAGTCATGGTGAGGGGTTCTCTGTTTTTGTTGTGCGAACACTGTATGCAATGTTTGGACTGGATGTCCATAGAGTTGTATACAATCAATCGAACAAGATACCCTCCATCGGCGTTACAAAAACAATCCGGCCGTCATGAGCCAGAACGCCAAAGGACCTAGAACAATGAAAAAGGCATTACAGGGCGCCACCGTTGCATTGACCCTTCTCGGCGGTGGGGAGGCCGTCGCGCTGGAATGGATGAACAACAGCGTGGGGTTTCGCTACGGCCAGCACTTCACCAACCCCAACAACCCCGACGACTTCAGCAAGCGCATCTACAGCTTTACCCACGCCAGCGGCTACCAGTACGGCAGCAACTACCTGAACCTCGATGTGTTTCTGTCCGACAGCAGCGACCCACGTAAGGGCACCGACCACGGTGGCAGTGAGGTCTACGCCGTGTACCGACACCAGCTGTACGCCTCACGGGTATTCGATGTGCCGCTGGGCACCGGCCTGGTCAAGGATTACGCCCTGACCCTGGGCTTCGACGCCAACCGCAACAACAACTTCGCCTCAGCTAAAAAACGCGCGCTGGTGATCGGCCCGACGTTGAAGTTCAACACCGTCGGCGTGCTGGATTTGAGCCTGATGTACTACAAGGAAAAGAACCACACCGGCATCCCCGGTGCGAAAGAGTCGAACCACACCTTCGACGACACCTACATGCTCAACCTGACCTGGATGCGCCCGTTCGACATCGCCAACCACGCGGCGAAGTTCCAGGGGTTTATCAATTACGTCGGGGAAAAGGGCGAGGACTACCACGGCCGCGACACCGCGCCGGAAACCCTGATGCGCACCGCGCTGATGGTGGCGGTGCGGCCGGGTAAAAGCGTGAAGCCGAACCTGTACCTGGGGGTGGGTTACGAGTACTGGCATAACAAGTTCGGGGTGGATGGTGGCATGGGCACCCGGACCTCCACGCCTACGCTGAATATGGAAGTGACGTTCTAACTGAAAAAAACCAATCAACTGTGGGAGCTGGCTTGTGTGGGAGCTGGCTTGCCTGCGATGCAGACAACTCGGTACATCAGGTGCGCCCAGTTGATGCCATCGCAGGCAAGCCAGCTCCCACACTAGCCCTCCCCACATTTTTGCTTGGGTTTCAGTTTTAGGCGCTTGCGAGTTCCGACTTATCGGCTTTCGGCCGCGCCAGCCAGTAACCCAACACCGCCAGCGGCGCAGTCGCCAGCATCACGATCACGGTGATCAACAGCGGCTGGTCGATCAACGACGACACCAGCAGGCTGCTCAGAAAGCACAGGCCCAACTGCAGGGTGTTCTGCAGCGCCGCCGCCTTGCCGGAATTTTCCGCAAAGGGCATCAACGCATTCGCCACCACGATGGGGTAACTCGCACCGTTGACCAACGCCATCAGGCAGAACGGAATCAACAAGGTGGTCAGGGTCGGCACGGTCAAGGTCGCAACCAGGTACAACGCCACCATGCTGATGCAATAGGCCACCAGCAACCACGGCAGCAGGGTTTTGCCCTGGTAATGCTGCAAGGCACTGCGACAGCTGTAACCGCCGACCAGAAAGGACAAGGTCGGCAACACATAACTCAAGCCGATGTCATTCGGGCTGTAACCCATGTCGCCAAGGATAAACGGCGACGCGGTGAGCCAGGCGAAGAAGCTGGCTGAACAGGCGGCGAAGATCATCACATTGCCGGTAAATACGCGGGAGGTCAGCAACTGCCCGTAGCCAAGGCGCGAAGGTTCGCCCTCCTCGGCCAGACGTTTCGGCATTTTGCGCAGCAACAACGTCGGCAACAGCAACAGCACTGACACAACCAGCAACACCGCGAAAATCGCCTGCCAGCCAAAGTGGTTCAGCACCATCGCGCCCAACAGCGGCGCCAACGCCGGTGACAGCGACATCAACGGCATGATGCTGGCGAACACCCGGTGAGCCTTGTCGGCCGGGTAACGGTCAATCACCAGCGCCTGCCAACTCACGGCGGCGGAACACACGCCAATCGCCTGGATAAAACGCAACGCCAATAACTGCGGCGCCGTCTCGACCCAGAACATCCCGGCGCAGCCCAGCACAAACAGGCTCAGCCCGGCGAGCAGCACCGGCTTGCGCCCCAGGCGATCGGACAATGGCCCCCACAGCAACTGCCCGAGCGCAAAGCCGGCGAGGAAAATACTCAAGCTGGCGCCCACCGCGCCCGCACTGATCTGCAACTGCTCGCCCATGGCGCCAAACGCCGGCAAGTACATGTCCATGGCCAGATAACCGAGCATGCTCAGCCCCGCCAAATACCAGGTGAAACCAAAAGAATTTTTCATTGAAGCCTTGTGGATGCTGCCATCAAACTATTTGCTGACTGGCGCCCATTATGAAGCTGACAGGCTGTGTGTGAAGCGATAATAATTGGACACTTGAATCAAATATTTTGAAGGCAACCGCTATGTGGTCCGAATACTCCCTGGATGTAGTCGATGCCGTGGCACGCCATGGCAGCTTCAGCGCCGCCGCCCAGGAATTGCACCGCGTGCCGTCAGCCATCAGCTATACGGTGCGCCAGTTGGAGGAATGGTTGGCGGTGCCGCTGTTTGTGCGCCGCCATCGCGATGTGGAGCTGACCCCCGCCGGCCGTCTATTTATAGACGAAGCGCGCGGGGTGATGAAAAAAATGCTCGGCACCCGGCGTTTGTGCCAGCAGGTGGCCAATGGCTGGAG
Source organism: Pseudomonas sp. OE 28.3 (assembly GCF_014268205.2). Taxonomy (NCBI): domain Bacteria; kingdom Pseudomonadati; phylum Pseudomonadota; class Gammaproteobacteria; order Pseudomonadales; family Pseudomonadaceae; genus Pseudomonas; species Pseudomonas sp. OE 28.3. Next base: position 2,012,479 of record NZ_CP077082.1, on the reverse strand, counting down.
CGGCCAGTTGAAGGTCGCGGTGGACTCCATCGTCAAACCCCAGCGCTGCCGGCAACTGGTGCTGGATTTTTATCGGCAATTCCCTGAGGTGGAATTGCTGCTCGAATACGAGGTGTACAACGGCGTGTGGGACGCCCTGGCCGATGAGCGCACCGACATTGTGATCGGCGCCACCAGCGCAGTGCCGGTGGCCAGCCGCTTCACGTTTCGGGACATGGGCCTGCTCAACTGGCTGTGTGTGGTCAGCGCCCAGCACCCGCTGGCAAGCGTCAACGGCTTGCTCAGTGACGACCAACTGCGCCCGTTCGCCTCGCTGTGCATGACCGACACCTCGCGCAACCTGCCCAAGCGTGACACCTGGACCCTGGATAACCAGCGCCGTTTGGTCGTGCCCAACTGGGCCTCGGCACTCGATTGCCTGCGCGATGGGCTGTGCGTGGGCATGGCGCCGGCTCATCAGGTATTGCCGTGGGTCGAGCGTGGCGACCTGGTGGCGCTGCAACTGAGCCGACCGTTTCCGGCCAGCCCGTCGTGTGTGGCGTGGGCGCAGGATAAGGTATCGCCGGCGATGAGTTGGTTATTGGAGTACCTGGGCGATACCGAAACCATGAACCAGGAATGGCTCAATGGCCCGGATCTCTGAATATCACGCCGATCCAATGTGGGAGCTGGCTTGCCTGCGATAGCGGACTGTCTGTGCCAACTACAGTGGCTGACACACCGCTATCGCAGGCAAGCCAGCTCCCACAGTTTGATCCGGTTTCAATCCAGGAGGCGGGTGATGGCCCGCACAATCATCTCAACCTCCTTGGCATCCAGCGTCAGCGGCGGCAACAGGCGGATGATCTTGCCACGGGTCACATTGATCAGCAGCCCATGCTCCTGGGCCGCACGCTGGGCCAGGTCACGATAAGGCCTGGCCAACTCGATGCCGACCATCAAGCCTTGGCCGCGAATCGCCAGCACCTGCGGGTGCTCGCTCAACTCCACCCGCAACCGCGCCAGCAGGCGCTCGCCCTGTAGCGCGGCGTTGTGCAGCAAGCCTTGTTCTTCAATGATGTCCAACACCGTGCAACCCACGCGGCAGGCCAGCGGGTTACCGCCAAACGTGCTGCCGTGGCTGCCTGGCGTGAACAACTGGGCCACGGCGTCCCGGGCCAGGCAGGCACCGATGGGCACGCCGTTGCCGAGGCCTTTGGCCAGGGTTATCACGTCGGGCACGATGCCTTCGTGCTGGAACGCAAACCAGGCGCCAGTGCGGCCGATACCGGTCTGGATTTCATCGAGCATCATCAACCAGCCGTGGCGCGTGCAGTGATCGCGCAGCGCCTTCAGGTAACCGGGCGGCGCGGGCAGCACGCCGCTTTCACCCTGGATCGGCTCGAGCAAGACCGCCGCGATGCGCGTGCCGAATTGCTCGGTAATGGCCGCCAATGCGGCCAAGTCGCCAAAGCGCACCTTGAGAAAGTCCCCCGGCAGGCGCTGGAACCCCAGGCGCACCGAAGGCCCGTCACTGGCGGCCATGGTGCCCAGCGTACGCCCGTGAAACGCGTTCTCCATCACCACCACCAAAGGATCTTCAATGCCTTTTTTCCAGCCATGCAGCCGCGCCAGTTTCAGCGCGGTCTCGTTGGCTTCGGCGCCGGAGTTATTGAAGAACGCACGGTCCAGGCCGGATAACTGCGTCAGGCGCTCGGCCAGGCGCTGCTGCCAGTCGATGCTGTAGAGATTGGAGGTGTGCAGCAACAGGCCCGCCTGCTCGCTGATCGCCGTGACCAATTTGGGGTGGGAGTGCCCGACATTGGTTACCGCCACACCGGCCACGGCGTCGAGGTATTCACGGCCCTGCTGGTCCCACAGGCGCGTGCCCAGGCCACGGGTAAAGCTTAGGGCCATGGGTTGATAGGTGGTCATCAGGCAGGCGGCGGTCATGGTGGCAGGCTCCAGTGCATCGTTGTGATGCTGCCAGTATCGTTAGCCACCTGAGCTGGATAAACTGCGCATTCCTGCAATGACTTTAAATCAGGGCTTGATAATGGATCTGTTCCAGTCGATGTCGGTGTACGTGAAAGTGGTCGAAGCCGGCAGCATGACCGCCGCCGCGCAGGAATGCGGGCTGTCGACCACCATGGTCGGTAACCACTTGCGCGCGCTGGAGCAACGGCTGGGGGTCAGCTTGCTGAAGCGCACCACGCGCAAACAGAGCCTCACCGAATTTGGCGGGCAGTATTACCAGCGTTGCCTGGAGGTGCTGGGGCTGGTGGCCGACTCTGAACTATTGGCAGAGCAGATCCACAGCGAAACGCCCAAAGGCAGCCTGCGCATCACCGCGCCACCCGTGTTCGGCACCGAACGCCTCACACCGGCCTTGAGCGAATTTGCCCAGCGCTACCCGCAGATCAATCTGTATGTCGAACTCAGCAATGAGCGCATGGATCTGGTCGACAGCGGCTTCGACGTTGCCATCCGCCTGGGCGAGCTGGAAACCTCAAGCCTGATCGCCAGGCCGATGCAGGCCTACACCCTGACGCTCTGCGCGTCACCGGCGTACCTGGCGCGACGTGGCATTCCGCAGACGCCCGACGACTTGCGCCAGCACGACTGCCTGGCATTTGCCTACCCGGCGAACGATAACTGGCGCGACACCAGCAAACTGTGGCGCATGACCGGCGATGCAGGCGAAGTGGAGGTGCCGGTGGCCGGAGCATTGACCATCAACAGCTCCCAAGGCTTGCGCCAGGCAGCCGTGAACGGCATGGGCATCATCATGCTGGCCGATGCCCTGGTGCAGCCGGACCTGGAGAGCGGCAAGCTGGTGGCGTTGCTGACCACCTATCAACTGCCCAGCCGCCCCATGCACCTGCTCTACCGACAGGACCGCTACCGCCTGCCCAAGCTGCGCGCTTTTGTGGATTTCGCCATGGAAAAGTGGGCGCGCTAAAAGCTCACGCCCAACGCGCGCAAACGCGCCGCAGTGCGCTCGGCCGACACATGGTGAATGCCCTGCCAGCCGAGGGCTTCAGCGGCCTCGATATTGCCGGCAACGTCGTCGATAAACACCACTTCTCTGGCCTGTATATCCGGCAAGTGAGCGCGAACCTGATCAAGGCTCGCGTGATAGATCGCGGGGTCCGGCTTGATCAACTTCAACTCGCCAGACACGACGATATCGCGCAAGTGCTGCAGAAACGGGTAGTTGGCCCGTGCGTAAGGGAAGGTTTCAGCCGACCAATTGGTGAGCCCGAACAGCGGCATATCGGCCTTATGCAGCGCCTCAAGAATGGCCACGCCATCGGGCAACGCGCCACGCAGCATTTCGTGCCAACGGTCGTAATAGGCCTGGATCAGGAGTTCGTGCTGCGGGTATTGCTCGATAAGGTGGCGGGTGCCTTCGGCCAGGCTGCGGCCGGCGTCTTGCTCGGTGTTCCAGGCTTGGGTGCAGATGGTGTCGAGAAAGTGTTGCCGTTCGGCGTCGTCGGCAATCAGCTTGCGGTAAAGGTGCTGCGGGTTCCAATCGAACAGGACACCGCCAAAATCAAAAACTACTGCACGAATCGTCATCAGATCCTCCGTTAGCGTGGCTTGATAGCGCAAGGAGTCTGGCAGATTGTGAGGAAGGGTGGGAGCACGAGGGAATGTAGGAGGGTTCTGAATTAACCCAAGGCAAATGTGGGAGCGGGGTTGTATGGGAGCTGGCTTGTGTGGGAGCTGGCTTGCCTGCGATAGCATCGCCTCGGTGTAACTGATATACCGAGGTGACTGTATCGCAGGCAAGCCAGCTCCCACATAAGCCAGGCATCCACATTTTCTGACCGTGTTTAGGCTTGGATAAGGCCCTTGATCTTCACAGTCGGATTCACATCAGCTTCATAGTCCACGCCGTCGATTTCAAACCCGAACAAACGCAGGAACTCCGCCTTGTAGCCAGCGAAATCGCTGATCTCGTTGACGTTGTCATCGGTCACCTGATTCCACAGTGCAGCCACGGCGTCCTGAACCTTCGGCTCCAGCTCAGCCAAGTCGGCGCGCAGGCGGCCGTCGGCGTCCAGCTTCGGCTCGCTGCCGTACAGGCTGTCTTTGAACAGGCCGTAAACCTGCTCGATGCAACCTTCGTGGGTGCCCTGCTCTTTCATCACTTTAAACAGCAGCGACAGGTACAGCGGCATGATCGGGATCGCGGAGCTTGCCTGGGTAACCACGGCCTTGAGCACCGACACACGGGCGTCGCCCTTCAGCGCGGCGAGGTTGTCGCGCAGGGTCAGGACTTTTTTGTCGAGGTCTTTCTTGGCTTCGCCGATGGAGCCGTTCCAGTAAATATCCTGGGTCAGCTTCTCGCCGAGGTAGGTGAACGCAGTGGTCTTGGCGCCTTCGGCCAACACGTCGGCGTCACGCAGGGCGTCGATCCACAGCTGCCAGTCTTCGCCGCCCATGACTTTCACGGTGCCGTCGATTTCTTCCTGGGTTGCAGGCTCAAGGGTGGTGTCGACCACAACGCCTTTGTCGGTGTTGATACCGCGCAGGGTCACGGCCTTGCCGATCGGCTTGAGGGTGGAGTTGTGCACCACGCCTTGCGGGTCGGTACGGCGCGGCGCGGCCAGGCTGTAAACCACCAGGTCGATTTTGCCCAGGTCTTTCTTGATGGTTTCGATGGTCAGGCGCTTGATCTCGTCAGAGAACGCGTCGCCGTTGATGCTCTTGGCGTACAGGCCTTTTTCCACGGCAAACTTCTCGAACGCCGCGCTGTTGTACCAGCCGGCGGAGCTCAGCTTGCCTTCTTCGCCTTCTTTCTCAAAAAACACGCCCAGGGTGTCGGCGCCGCAGCCAAACGCAGCACTGATGCGCGCGGCCAGGCCGTAACCGGTGGAAGCACCGAGGACCAGCACCTTTTTTGGGCCGCCTTCGATGGCGCCATGCTGGGTTACGTAGTCGATCTGCTCTTTGACGTTCGCTTCACAGCCAACAGGGTGAGCGGTCACACAGATAAAGCCACGAACCCGCGGTTTGATGATCATAAAATTTCTGCCTCTTCCAAGGGGTCGACGGCCAGTGGTGGCCATTCAACTTCAATCGTACCGGTCTATGACGCGCGAAAAACCGAAGCGTCACGATAGACGCAAATCTTCTGTTTACAAAATCCAATCGGCAAAACAGCTGGCGCGCAGCACCGCCTGGTTAAAAACTGTGTTCAACGTTCACAAATTCGCAATATTTAAAACGCCCGGCACCGTGATAACCCACTATCATGGCGGGATTGTTTCGCTTTGTTTCAGGTCCGGAGCCTCGCTTCATGAGTAAAAGTGCTGTGCAAAAAAAATTGGTCTCAGTCGCCTGGGTACTCGGCGTTCTGCTGTTCATCTATTGCTTCCCACGTACCAGCCTGGTGTTTCTGCTGCTGGTGCTGTTCTGCGGCATTTATGACTTCCTGCGCAACGGCCTGTACGACCGCGACACCATCAAGAAATACTTCGTCGGTAACGGCCGCAACACCTGGATATTGGCGCCGTTCAATACCCTGTTCGACCTGTTGAGCCTTCGCAACCGCCACGTCTACACCATGCGCGACCTGCCGCCCGCCTGGCGCGAAGACCTGCAACAAGTCATCGACGACGCCATGGCCAACAAGGACGAAATCATCAGCTACCTGGACGAGCGCATGGCCGAGAAAAAGCGCGGCATGTTGTTCTTCCAGTGGTACGGTCGCCCGATCGAAACCACCCTGGACATCCCGCAACTGCGCAAGAAACTGCCGTTTGTGAAGACCATCGGCGTCTCGGTGTTCAACGAAAACCGCTCCACGTCCTTCCACTTCGGCCCGCTGCGCATGATGTTCCGCGTGCTCTACAACATGGCGCCGGCGCCGCATCACGACGGTGTTTACATCCAGGTGGGCAAGCACAAGCACTACTGGCACGATGACCCGCTGTTCATCTTCGATGACACGCTGATGCATGCCTCCTTCAACAAAAACGACGCAAAGCGTTACTGCCTGTTCATTGACATCGTGCGGCCGACCTTGCTGCCCTCAGTGCTCAACGCCGTGATTTCGGGTTTTGCCGGGTTGGTGTTTACCCTGCGTCGGGTTTTCTACAAAAACTGGAAGCTGATTCAGTAAGTTCTGCGGCATGATGGTGTTGACGGCGTTTGCGCCCTGCCCTTGCGGCGGCCAAACTAACTGTCTAGTGCGACCGAGTTCGGCGCTCACCATTCTCCAGCCATCGCCGCCCCTGGCGGCTGCGATGGCTGTGCTTTCAAGGAATCAGAATGCCCCAACGTCAAGTCATCAATGCCTCCGTCAGCCCCAAGGGCAGCCTCGAAACCCTGTCCCAACGTGAAGTCCAGCAACTGAGTGAAGCCGGTACCGGCAGCATCTACACGTTGTTCCGCCAGTGCGCCCTGGCCATCCTCAACACCGGCGCGCATATCGACAACGCCAAGACCATCCTCGACGCCTATAAAGACTTTGAAGTGCGTATCCACCAGCAAGACCGTGGCGTGCGCCTGGAACTGTTGAACGCCCCCGCCGACGCCTTCGTCGATGGCGAGATGATCGCCAGCACCCGCGAAATGCTCTTCAGCGCCCTGCGCGATATCGTCTACACCGAGAACGAGCTGGACAGCCAGCGCATCGACCTGAGCAACTCCCAGGGCATCACCGACTACGTGTTCCACCTGCTGCGCAACGCCCGTACATTGCGCCCGGGTGTCGAACCGAAAATCGTGGTGTGCTGGGGCGGGCACTCGATCAATACCGAAGAATACAAATACACCAAGAAAGTCGGCCACGAACTGGGCCTGCGCAGCCTTGACGTGTGCACCGGCTGCGGCCCCGGCGTGATGAAAGGCCCGATGAAAGGCGCGACCATTTCCCACGCCAAGCAACGCATTACCAACGGCCGTTACCTGGGCCTGACCGAGCCGGGCATTATCGCGGCCGAAGCACCGAACCCCATCGTTAACGAGCTGGTGATTCTGCCGGACATCGAAAAACGCCTGGAAGCCTTTGTGCGCGTGGGCCACGGCATCATCATCTTCCCGGGCGGCGCCGGCACGGCCGAAGAGTTCCTGTACCTGCTGGGCATCCTGATGCACCCGGATAACCGCGATGTACCGTTCCCGGTCATCCTCACCGGGCCGAAACAGGCCGCGCCGTACCTGCAACAACTGCACGCGTTCGTCGGCGCCACCCTCGGCGAAGCGGCGCAGGCGCACTACCAGATCATCATCGACGACCCGGCCGAAGTGGCCCGCCAGATGACCGTCGGGCTCAAGGCCGTGAAGCAATTCCGCCGCGAGCGCAACGACGCGTTCCACTTCAACTGGCTGCTGAAGATCGACGAAGGCTTCCAGCGCCCGTTCGACCCCACCCACGAAAACATGGCCAGCCTGCAACTGAGCCACGCGCTGCCGCCCCATGAGCTGGCGGCCAACCTGCGCCGCGCGTTCTCGGGGATTGTGGCCGGTAACGTCAAGGACAAGGGTATTCGCCTGATCGAGCAGCATGGCCCGTATGAGATTCACGGTGACCCGGCGATCATGAAACCCTTGGACGAGCTGTTGCAGGCATTTGTCGCCCAGCACCGTATGAAGTTGCCGGGCGGCGCAGCCTATGTGCCGTGCTATCGCGTGGTGCAGTAACTAGCGCTGCACCGCCACGCATTTGATTTCCACCAATAGGCCGGGGTGTGCCAGTTCGGACACCCCGATCGTGGTCCAGGCGCAATGCCCACGCGGGAACAGGCGGTTTTTCACCTCCCGAAAAACCGCCATGTGCTGGCGCATGTTCACGTGATAAGTGGTCATGTCCACCACGTCATCGAAGCTGCAACCGCCCTCTTTCAATACTTCCCTCAGGTTTTCCCAGGCCGCGATAAATTGCGCCTCGGGGTCTTCGATCACGGCCAGCTGCGACGTGCGGCCGACCTGGCCTGCACAGTAAAGAGTGTTGCCAACTTTTACCGCAGGCACGTAGCCGGCGCGCTCGACAATGGGTTGCATGGCGGCAGGAATGATGAGCTGACGTTCGGTCATAGCTTGTATCTCTTTGGGTCGCAGGCGGGCGTGTGAGCGCGCAGAGTTCGAGCTAGGGTTTTACCTGTTCCCACTCACTCACACCAGCAGAGCACCCTATGGACCAACGGATCTTGTCCTTCATCAATCCTTACCTTAACGTAAGGAATATCACGATGGAGATTTTCACTATGGCCACCGCCACACTCACCTCGAAAGGGCAAATCACTATCCCCGTGCAAGTGCGCACCGCGCTTGGCCTGGAAACAGGCGATCGGGTTGAATTTGTCGAAACGGAAGACGGCAAGTTTTCCATTATCGCCGCGAGCAAAACCGTGCAGGACCTCAAGGGGCTGATCCGCAAGCCCGCACAGGCCGTGTCGATCGAAGACATGAACCGCGCCATCGCCGCGCAAGGAGCAAACGCCGGATGATCGGGCTCGATACCAATGTGCTGGTGCGCTATGTCACCCAGGATGACCCCGTGCAATCGCCCAAGGCCTCGGCGCTGATCGAGTCGCTCACCAGCGTGTCACCGGGCTTTGTCAGCCTGGTGTCGGTGGTGGAATTGGTCTGGGTGCTGCAAAGCTGCTATCAATCGGCCAAAAGCGACGTGGTGACCGTGCTGGAAACCCTGCTGCGCACCCGTGAACTGACCGTCGAGCACGCCGAGATTATCTGGCAGGCACTGCGACGATTCACAGGCGGCAAAGCCGACTTCGCCGACTACCTGATCGAACGCTGCGCCCATGCAGCCGGCTGTGAATACACCGCCACCTTCGACCTTGATGCGGCAAAAGCCACGGGAATGAAGCGCCTGGCTTGAGCCGCCGCATTGCGACGCATGCCGGGCTTTGGTAAAAAACGCCACTGCCCTTGATCAAGAGAACTCCCCACGTGCGCATGCTGCTTCTTGTTGCCATGGCCCTGGCGCCCACCCTCGCCCTGGCCGAGACCATCACCTGGCCCGACCTGCCCAAAACCTGCTTCGTCAGCGGCCGCTCCGCGACCAGCGTGGATATCGACAGCGGCTGCGCGGCGTTTACGCTGAATGTGCAAGGCAAGCCCGCGGGTTCACCGATCAAGGTGGATGTGCCGCAGTACGCCCTGCATGTGGATGAAGCCACCGGCAAGGAAACACCGGTGATCATCATCCAGGCCGAAGAACACGGCGACACCCAGATAGTTGGCTATCAGGAGTTGGGCAGCGATCAACTCGGTGCCGCGCTGCTGCGCGAGGTCAAGCTGTTAGGCACCCAAAAGCCGAGCTAGCCGTTTTGTCAGGTGCCAGGTTCAGCGAACCCAGCCACCGCCCTGCCAGTGATAACCGTCATTACGCTGCACCCAGTGCGGATGCACATAACGATAACCTTCGCGCACCTGCTCCCAATGGCCGTGCACCGCCACATAGCGCCCACCTTCCCAACGCCAGTAGCCGCGTGACCACACATAACCGTAGCGAGCCGCTGGCTCGACTTCGATCACCTGCACCGGCGGCGGCTGCGGCGCCACCACCTCGACATACTCTCGTTGCACCGGCCCGCGCTCGTGCACCACGCGCTCTTGTACACACCCGGACGCCGCGACGACAAACGCCGCCAATGCCGCATAACGTAGCAACATACACACCCCTCGGGCGCCAGCGCCCAAAGAATACACCGGTAAAAAATGCCCCCTTGCTGCAGCCTCGCTCCTGCTTGGCTCTGGGTTATTTTTAACAGGTGGTGTCTGTCAGGTTGCTGAACCTGAGGTATTCGCACCACAGGGCCGGTATTTGAGCGCTCAAGCGGGTCCGAAACGCCCCAGCACCGCCTCGACAAAGCGCCGCAACTTGGCCGTGCGCTGGCGGTTCGCCGTGTAGACCAGGTGCATGGAGCGGCTCGGCGCCTCGAAGCCTGGCAGCACCCGCACCAACTCGCCCTTGGCCAGTGCCGTGCGCAAGAAGTCTTCAGGGCCAAGCACGATGCCGAAACCATCCAGTGCCGCCGTCATCAACGCCCGGCTTTCGTTGACCTGCAAACGGCTGGCAACCTGCACCTTGTGCACAGTGGTGCCTTGGTAAAAGACCCATTCACGCTCTGCCGGGCGTGACCAGAACGCATAACCCAGGCATTCGTGATGCTCAAGGTCTGCCGGCACCAAAGGCACGCCCCGTGCGGTCAGGTAGGCAGGCGCAGCGCAGGCCACCAGGCGATAAGGTGCCAGCGGCCGAGCCGTAAGGCCGGTCGTCGCCAGGGGGCCGATGCGAAAAGCCGCTTCATAACCCTCCTCCACCAGGTCGACAAAACGGTCGGTCAGGTGCAAGTCGATTTCCACATCCGGGTTGTCACGCAAAAACCCGGTTATCAGCGGCATCAGGCTGTAGGAGCCGAACGTGACCGGGGCGGTGACCTTCAACTTGCCGCGCGGGGTGTCATTCATGATCTGCGCCAACGAATCGGCCGCCTCGGCTTCCGTGAGAATATGTTTGCAGCGCTCGTAGTACGCGCTACCCAGCTCCGTCAGGCTTTGCCGGCGCGTGGTGCGGTTGAGCAAGCGGGCGCCCAGGTGTTGCTCCAGCGCGGTGACATGCTTGGCCACCATCTGCGGCGACAGGTTCAAGCGCTCGGCGGCGCGGGCATAAGAGCCCAGCTCGGCAGCCGTTACAAACGCACTCATGCTGGTTAGACGGTCCACAATTAACTACTCCCAGTAACTACACTGACTCCAAACCACCCATTTATCACCCAATGGTTGCCAATCATCATAGCCACTCCCCCACTTCGCAGGAGCAAGGCCATGAAGATTGGCGTGATTGGAGCAGGTTTTATCGGGCGCGCCGTGGCCCAACTGGCCCTGGCTGCCGGGCACGCGGTGATGCTGAGCAACTCCCGTGGCCCGCAGACCATGAGCAGCGTGCGCAGCGGCATACCCGGTGTGCAAGTGGGCAGCGCGCAGGATGCCGCCCAGTTTGGCGACGTGGTGCTGGTGGCGATCCCGCTTGAACACTACCGCAGCGTGCCCGCGCAGTGGCTGGCAGGCAAAACGGTGCTGGACGCCAACAATTACTACCCTGACCGCGATGGGCATATCCCGGTGCTGGACCGTTTTGAAACCACCACCAGCCGCCTGTTGGCCGAGCATTTTGCCGACTCAAAGGTCGTCAAAGTGTTTAATGCGATCTTTGACTCAGACATCAACCGCGATGCACGCCCCCACGGCGCGCCTGACCGTCGCGCCCTGCCGGTGGCCGCCGATGATGCGACGGCAAAGGCGCACGTGATCACGCTGCTCGACGAGCTGGGTTTCGACGCGGTGGACGCGGGAACGCTGGATGAAAGCTGGCGCTTTGAGCGGGCCAAGCCTGCGTACTGCGTGGCGCTGGATAAAGCCGGTTTAAAGGCCGCATTGGCCGCCGCCGAGCGCACAGTTGAACTGCCGCCAGCCGAACGCTCCCGCACCTGAACCCACGCCCACAAAAAAGCCCGCTGACCGTTACCGGTTCAGCGGGCTTTTTAACATCAGGCTTGGCTTACAGCGCCAGGTCAGACGTCGGCTTGCTCGGCTCAGCCGCAGGCTTGGCAGCCTCGGTGGCCTTTGGCGCGGTCAGCTGCGGGATCGCAGGCGGAGGCGTCAATTGCAGGATACCGGCGGTGTAGGCCCACTCCTTCGCAACAGCCTCAGGGCTGTCGTTCAGCTTGGTGCCGTAGCTCGGCACGATCTGGTGCAGTTTGGCCTGCCACTCAGGGGTCGCGACCTTGTCCTTGAACACTTTTTGCAGCACGGTCAGCATGATCGGAGCCGCGGTGGACGCGCCTGGCGATGCACCCAACAGGCCGGCGATGGTGTTGTCGGCGGAGCTGACCACTTCGGTGCCGAGTTTCAGTACGCCGCCCTGCTCTTCGTCACGCTTGATGATCTGCACGCGCTGACCGGCTTGCCACAGGCGCCAGTCGGACTGCTTGGCGTTCGGGAAGTACTCTTGCAGCGCCTTGAAGCGGTCGTCATCGGACAGCATCAGTTGGCCGGCGAGGTACTCGACCAGTGGGTATTCACGAATACCGACTTTGGTCATAGGCCAGATGTTGTGGGTGGTGGTGCTGGTCAGCAGGTCCAGGTACGAGCCTTCTTTGAGGAACTTGGTCGAGAAGGTTGCGAATGGGCCAAACAGAATCACACGCTTGCCATCCAGCACGCGGGTGTCCAGGTGCGGAACCGACATCGGTGGCGCGCCAACCGAAGCCTTACCGTAGGCCTTGGCCATGTGCTGCTCGGCGATGGCCGGGTTATCGGTCACCAGGAACGAACCGCCAACCGGGAAGCCTGCGTATTCCTTGGCTTCAGGAATGCCCGACTTTTGCAGCAGGTGCAGTGCACCGCCGCCGGCGCCGATGAACACGAACTTGGCGTCGGTTTCGGTCTTGGTGCCGTCTTTCAGGTTTTTGTAGCTCACACGCCACGAACCGTCGGCGTTCTTGGTGATGTCCTGCACTTCGCTCGACAGTTTGAGATCAAACTTCGGCGTGGTTTGCAGGTGAGCGACGAACTGGCGGGTGATCTCGCCGAAGTTCACGTCGGTGCCGATCGGGGTCCAGGTGGCGGCGATCTTCTGCTTCGGATCACGGCCTTCCATCATCAATGGAACCCATTTGGCGATCTGCGCCGGGTCTTCGGAGTACTGCATGCCGGCGAACAGCGGGCTGGCTTGCAGGGCTTCGTAGCGCTTTTTCAGGAACTTGATGTTGTCATCGCCCCACACAAAGCTCATGTGCGGTGTGGAGTTGATGAACGAACGCGGGTTCTTCAGCACGCCCTGCTGGACCTGCCAGGACCAGAACTGACGGGAAATCTGGAACGCTTCGTTGATCTCGACCGCTTTCGGGATCTCAACGGTGCCGTCCTTGTTTTCCGGGGTGTAGTTCAGCTCGGCCAGGGCCGAGTGACCGGTACCGGCGTTGTTCCAGCCGTTGGAGCTTTCTTCGGCCACGCCATCAAGACGCTCGACCATCTCCATCGACCAGTCCGGCTGCAGCTCATTGAGCCAAACACCCAGGGTCGCACTCATGATGCCGCCGCCGATCAGCAGCACATCGACTTTCTTTGCCTCTTCCGCGTGAACGGACGTGATCCCCATCGACAAAGCCAGCCCCAGCAGGGCAGTGTTTACTTTTTTAAACATCAGTAGCACCTATGATAAAACGCCATCCGCCCCACCGCCCCTGACTCTGCAGGCCGTAGGGTGGGCACACAAGGCCGACGTAGCGACCTCACTGTTTTTGTCCCTTCTGCGCTGACTTCTTATCATTATTGGCTTCAGCTACCTGGGCGACAGCCGACCGCCGGGACGTATACGGGTGTACGCACCGGGGAAAGACTAGACCAAGACGGCGCGCAGAATATCACGCTGAACCGCATTTATGCGCCGTTTGGCCAATTGACAGCTCTAAATCGCGGCTTTTAACGCGCACGTGTCAAGCATCGCAGCCGCGACCTGGGGTCACAGGGCGTTTAATCAAACTGAACGCTCGCGCAAAACGCTGTTCTAGACACCTTCGTGGCGGCTTGCGTAGCATCGCCACTGTCCTTCGTGCACTTTTTTCCTACAGAGTTACCCATGACTATCCAGCAAACACCCGGGCACGTACTGCCCGCGCGCAGCGCCGCCAAAATGGAAGCTGCCATGGCCGTGGGCGCCTTCGCGATCGGCACCGGCGAATTCGCCATCATGGGCCTGATGCCCGACATCGCCCAAAACCTGGGCTTAAGCGAACCCCAAGTCGGCCACGCCATCAGCGCCTACGCCCTGGGCGTGATGGTCGGCGCGCCACTGCTGGCCATCCTCGGCGCCAAATTGCTGCGCAAACACATGCTCTTACTGCTGATGGGACTCTACGCCCTGGGCAACCTCGCCACCGCCTTCACCCCCACCTTCGGCTCGCTGGTGGCCTTCCGCTTCATCAGCGGCCTGCCCCACGGCGCCTACTTCGGCATCGCGGCCGTCGTCGCCTCCAGCATGGTGCCCAACGACAAACGCGCCGGCGCCGTGGCCCGCGTGATGATGGGCCTCACCCTCGCCATGCTGCTCGGCAACCCCATCGCCACCTTCCTGGGCCAACACCTGGGCTGGCGCTCGGCGTTCGCACTGGTCAGCGCCATCGCCCTGTGCACTATCGCCCTCGTCTGGCAATTCGTCCCCGACCGCCACGACGAACCGCGCAGCGACCCGCGCAAAGAACTGCGCGCCTTCACCAAACCCCAAGTGTGGATGGCCCTGTCCATCGGCGCGATTGGCTTTGCCGGCATGTTCTGCGTGTTCAGCTACCTCGCCCCGACCATGCTCGAAGTGACCAAAGTCTCGCCCCAATGGATCCCCTTCGGCCTCGCCGCGTTTGGCGTCGGTGGCATCATCGGCAACATCGCCGGTGGCAAACTGTTCGACCGTATGCAATTTCGCGCCGTGGGCTGGATCATGGTGTGGTCGATGGCCGTACTGATCTTCTTCACCTTCGCCGCCAGCTCGCTGTGGAGCGTACTGCTGGGCATCGGCCTGGTCGGCACCATGATTGCCATGGCCGCGCCGCTGCAAATCCGCCTGATGGACATTGCCCACGAAGCCCCAAGTTTGGCGGCGGCGTCCAACCACGCAGCGTTCAACCTGGCAAACGCGTTGGGCCCATGGTTAGGTGGAATGGCAATTACAGCGGGATATGGCTGGACCAGCACCGGCTACATTGGCGCCGCCACCGCGCTGGTCGGCCTGGGCATCTACCTCATCGCCCGCCGCATGAAAGACGGCCACTGATACATCACAGGCCACCCCTGTACCAATGTGGGAGCCCTGCACCCATGTGGGAGCGGGCTTGCCCGCGATAACGGTGGGCCAGTCAACAAATCAACGACTGCCCACCCGCCCACTCAATCATCATGCAACAACCCCGACCCATACTCCCCATAACTACTCCCCAACCCACTCCCGCCAAAACTCATCTTGGCCGCCTTGCTCGGGCTATGGTCCCCAAACGCCTGGCATCCGCCAGTAAAGCAAGGATCACCACTCCCGCCCGACGACCCCGTCGAACAAGCGCCCAACAGCAACGCACCAGCAATCAGCGCGACTTTAACCAGGTTCGAGATCATGTTTTCAGTTCTCTATGGGCTGGAGGTGCGGGGGGCCTCTCTTGAAGAGGATCGTAGACCTCAAAGGCGCTGGGGATTATGAAATTTTGCGCGGTGACAGCAGGGGTTCAGGTTGCCGCCTTGGAGTAAGGCGGCGGGGTTGGGGTCAGGCGGTGGCTGGGCTGGCGGCAGGGGCGACTTGCTCTTGGGCGCGGGCGACGAGTAAAGCGCTTAGGTCGATGAGTTGCTGGATGCCGAGGATGATGGCGCGGTGCGGGTCTTCGAGGTCGAAGGCCAGGGTGGCGGTTATTTGGTTGGCGGAATCGAGGTGCTCGGCGGCGTTGGCTAGGAGGGTTTCGGTGTCGATGTTGGGGCTGACGGAGAATAGGTTGCTGGTTGGGTTGTCGGCGGGGGCGGCGGCGTCAGATGGCGGCAGGTAATGGTGGATCGCTCTCTGGGCAGCCTTTTGTAGCTTGGCATCAGCGGGTGCGGTGTTTTGATCGACATAAAGATTGGGTGATTTGTTATGCATGGGCGAAGCTCCAAATATTTTCGGGAGTTAAAACGCCTTAGCAATACGGACTTCCACCTCCGGCCACTGGGTTTGCAGCGGCTTGGGTAGACTAGCCACAGAGGGTCCCACGGGCAAGCCTAAAAGAGTGTGGGAAAGTTCCTGGCAATATCGTGGCCTGCACCCTGTATCCGCCACACATACGGCCGCAAGATCTGCGGCAGCTTGAGGAAGTTAACGATGAGAGCGGTCAACCCCAGAAAAAGCGCACGCCTCCAAAAAATTTTGGATTCCAAAAAATAAATTTTAAATCTCTGCATACAATAATTTATCGGTTTTTCAACTCTATCAGTTCAAAGAGGAAATTTGCCACCGCAGTCGCCTGAACTAGTTCAGAAAAAGCATATTCAATTTCGTCTACTGATACACATACCCACTTAGAATCCGGAGCTTCGAGTACAAATGGATAACCGTGATCCCGATCAATTATAAAATATGCAATCCGCCGCCCCTTCGTCGTATCATGCGTTGATACTGCATAAAGAGAGAAGACAGAATGCCCCAGAATCGCCATATTATGGTTCGCATACGGTTCGAATTGGAGCTCAGCAGCACCAAAAGTCCCTTGTAACACCAGAGCCTGGAGCGAATTTAATTTTTCATCAATTTCACGTCTTTGCCTATCAGTATTTTTCGCAGATTCAAGGCCCGCAGCTAACGCACTCATAAAGTCAGTCATAATATCTAGTCACTCGTCCATACACAGGTAAATGATCGAATTTTTTAAAAAAACTACCATCAAGATACTCATCCTCTTGATAGTTAAACACAGATGTGAACTCCTCATCAAGATGCCAAGCGGTATGCCCCATGAATGCAGACGACACTATAATCTGATCAAATGTAAACCACTTAGTCACATGCCCACTTGCCTTATAATAATAAGTCCCATAGCAGGGCGACATAATATTTTTTCGTTTATACGGTTTAATCCCACCTAAAGTTCTCCAAAAAGGATTGTAAAGTATAAAAGGCTTATTAAACACTACATCCCTATCGCGAGTAGCAATTAGCTTATCATATATAGGCTTGTCAAATGGCTCATCATTATAATCTCCCATTAGAATAATTTTTGCAGCGTACCCTTCCTCCTCAAATACCTCATCGATTTCAGATCTCAACTTATATCCAAGCTCATCTCGCCCCAGGTCTGGCCGAGACATACGACTAGGCCAATGAGAAACATAAAAATAAAAAACCTCACCTGTAGATTTGTTTTTAAACTCCAGCTTAACTGCCACTCGCAACGCACCCGAATAATGTGGATGCACTATATTCTGACTCCTTACAAACTCCAACTTGTCAACCCGATAGAAAATAGCAATATCAAATATTATTCGCCCTTCCTTACCAGTTATACTAACCGACTCAAACCCCATCCTTAAAAACGAAATCGCCAATGTTTGAACAAACAAATCAGAAACTTCCCCAAAAGCCATAACATCAAGCTTTAACGTCTCTTCCAAATGGCAAAATAAAAACCAGGGGCGCAATACACTAGATATAGCTGGTTCTTTAGCTGATGCCACTGGTGGCTTCAACCCGACATTCCACCACGCAAAGGTTATATCCACACAAAACTCCTCTTAGTCGAGAACCGCTTCCATCAAGCAACGCTCCTTAAAATCAAAAGCTAAAAACAGAAAATCTTACAAATCAAACTTAACATACTTCGTAGAAATAAAAGAACTATTGGACGCCCCCATCTATTTTCCTCAACGATCACTTTCTGCGCAAATAGCAATGGCTATTCCGTAGCTATATTAGAGACAAAGAAAAAGTGGGACAGATTTATTTAACACTGGGTCGCGCGTGGCACAATCAACACCCAGCCCCCTTAGGTCCGTTCCTGATAAACTCCCCACCCCTCGTAGTCTCCATCCCAGATCCCAATGCTCTCAGATATAGCTCCACCTCAAACCCTCTCCCGCGCTTCTCCGTCGCCCCCATGATGGATTGGACCGACCGCCACTGCCGGTACTTCCTGGGCCTGCTCTCCAAGCACGCCCTGCTCTACACCGAGATGGTCACCACGCAGTAGAAATAGGGTCAGACCATATTTAGATAATGGTGGTCTGACCCTATTTTTCCATAAGCAATCATACAGGCGTAAAAAAACGTAGGTAGGTGTTTATGGGCGATTAAACGCCTTTAGCTTGGTCGGACTTCCACATCCAGCCGCTGGGTTTGCAGCGGCTGGAGGGGTTAGCCAGAAGATGTCTGAGCGGCAAGCTGAGTAGACTGTGAGAATTTTCTCAAGCCCCTAGCTACTCAACCTGAACATTCGACTCGCTATATGGCAACTTCAGTTACGCAATAAAAACTCCGCCAAATTTTGATAACCTTTATCGAGCATACCCGCGTCCTCTTTTGTATCCATAACTCGCCGTACAAACTTCTTCACATCATCAACAGGCATTTTCGCGACCAACTCTACTAGCTTAGGGACTGCGTCTTTTCTTGACTTCCCAGCATAAAAGCTTTTCTCCAAAGAAAGCCCAAATTTCCTGATGCTATCTAAACTCGATAGGTACTTCCCGCTCTCCAGACCTGCCACGAATACCGACAGAACTTCAAGTTTTTCAGGATCATCCACCTGAAAACTTGAAAGATCAATCACTCTTTCACCACCAGCCGATTTGGCCGAAACTCTCCTCGTACCTGCGTCCTGACCAGTACCAGTCTTCTGGTTCGCCCTCACGTTATCAAAGATAGTATCTATCCGAGACTTCCTAATAAATTCAAAGGCTTCAATCAGCTCACCTTTAGTAAACTCATTTTGAAGCGAAAGTATTTTTATCACTGCTTGCTTTACTTTCGATCTCACTTCAACCCTACCTTTCTGAGAAACTCATCAGATACATTATTGAACTCCGAAACAACGTAATCTCGCGCATAGTTAGTCTGAAATATGGGTGTGCCATCTCTAGAACCCGCAGGATATGAGTCTGAATGATGGGCGGCATTTTTCAACACAGACCAGCCTTGTTTTTTGGCGATTTCAGCAACATCGGCCATTGAGCGAATTTGCTCATTTGGCGTATTCGTCCTACGCAATCCGTTGAATATAATTCCACCCATATCTATGACTTGACCTGGATGCTGCAATTTAAATTCATTCAGGGAGCGAGCAAGTAAAGGTAGCCCGATTGTAGCTAAAAACTCCGGCCTTACAGGAACAAAAACATATCTACTAGACCGATAAGCCGCAACAGTTAAAATAGACTCAGTCGGAGCACAGTCAATAATAATCAGATCATATTGATCTTGAACTCTAGACAAAAACTGAGGCAAAAGATGTGCTTTCTCAGTAGGATTTTTTAAAGTCCATGAAAGCTCCAATCTGGACGGAACGAGGTGTAACAGACTCCCATCCGTCCATTCTCTTAATTTATGGATTACTTCGTGAGGCTGAACTAATGTTGGTGCGCCGTGTGCGGCATTAGGCGCAGAAAACTGTTCAAACACATCTACAATTGTTTTAGATTTCTGGAGGAGCTCTAGATATGCCTGCGCCCCCAAAAAATACTGACTTAAGTTCGCTTGCGGATCTAAATCCACAGCCAGTACACGAAGATTTTCTTTCCACGCTGACCTCCAAGCTAAATTAAAAGTCAGAGTAGACTTTCCAACACCGCCCTTCATATTTATCATAGAAACTACAGTCGCCATATCCTTCCCCACTTGTGCAGTGCCAAAAAAGGCATCCCAACACGCAATATTCCGTTATTAGAAATAAGTACCAGCTACAACTGAATAAAAAACCAGCTCAGTCTGGTTTTTTATAAATATAGTTTATTACTGCTCAGTGAAAAACCAAAAAGAGCATCAAGCGCGGATAAAATTGCTCCATTTCTTCACCAAGATCAAGCCCCAGGCGAACCCATTATGCCGAATGGCGTCCAGCTCTCTTAAAATCTTATTCAGCTACATATCGACATTTACGCAGTTTCCGCCCTCAGGCAGTCGGAAAGACCGTCCTTACGAAAAGGTGAAGCGCACAGACCACGCCTCCCCCACACATAATACCCATCCCTGATAAACTGCGCCCCATTCACCCCGCTGACTCAGATCCCCCCATGCCCCTACAATCCGCCCCACTCTCCCGCCGCTTCTCCGTCGCCCCGATGATGGATTGGACTGACCGCCACTGCCGGTACTTCCTGCGCCTGCTCTCCAAGCACGCCCTGCTCTACACCGAGATGGTCACCACTGGCGCGATCCTGCATGGCGACCACGACCGTTTCCTACGCCACAACGAAACCGAGCACCCGCTTGCTTTGCAGCTGGGTGGCAGTGTCCCCGCCGACCTCGCCGCCTGTGCGCGTATGGCTGAGGCTGCCGGTTACGATGAAGTGAACTTGAACGTCGGTTGCCCGAGTGATCGGGTGCAGAACAATATGATCGGCGCGATCCTGATGGCACACCCTGCCCTGGTGGCGGAGTGTGTGAATGCGATGCGGGATGCGGTGTCGATTCCGGTGACGGTGAAGCATCGTATCGGGATCAATGGGCGGGACAGTTATGCCGAGCTGTGTGATTTCGTTGGCACGGTGAGGGACGCGGGGTGTACCAGTTTTACGGTGCATGCGCGGATTGCGATTCTGGAGGGGTTGTCGCCGAAGGAGAATCGGGATATTCCGCCGTTGCGGTATGACGTGGCGGCGCAGTTGAAGCAGGATTTCCCGGCGCTGGAGATTGTGTTGAATGGCGGGATCAAGACGCTGGAGCAGTGCCAGGCGCATTTGCAGGTGTTTGATGGGGTGATGTTGGGGCGGGAGGCTTATCACAATCCGTATGTGTTGGCGGAGGTGGATCAGCGGTTGTTTGGCAGTGAGGCGCCGGTGGTGAGTCGGGCGCAGGTGTTGGCGTTGTTGCGGCCTTATATTGCGGAGCATTTGGCGAGCGGTGGTGCGATGCATCACATTACTCGGCATGTGTTGGGGTTGGGGACCGGGTTTCCGGGGGCTCGTCGGTTCAGGCAGTTGTTGTCGGTGGATATTCATAAGGCGAGTGATCCGTTGGCTTTGTTGGATCAGGCTGGGGAGTTGTTGGAGGGGCGGTGAGGGGTTGGGTGTCAGTTGGTTTATTTGGAGGCTGACAGGCCGCTTTCGCGAGCAAGCCCGCTCCCACAGGCTTGAGTGCAGGGTGTCAGGGGGTTGGTTGGTGGCTGGGCTGGCGTTATCGCAGGCAAGCCAGCTCCCACAGTTTGAGTGCAGGGTGTCAGGGGGTGGTTGGTGGCTGGGCTGGCGTTATTGCAGGCAAGCCAGCTCCCACCGTTTTGGGTGATGGGTGTCAGGGTTGGTCGGTGGCTGGGCTGTTGTGGCGAGCAGGCTTGCCCTGCGTTGGGGTGCGTAGCGGCCCTGATGACTATGACGGCGTTCTGAATGAAAAACTCGATCGCCTTACTGGGGCTGCTTCGCAGCCCAACGCAGGGCAAGCCTGCTCGCCACAGGAAGCCAGCTCTCACACGGGGCCGCGTGGGTTGGGGGAACTTGGGTTGAACCTGTTGGGGGTTTTGGTCTCCTATTTAGCACCAAGACGGGGCATTCAAACGGCTGTTTTCAGGTTGTTGCCCTCGCAAACAACTGAATGTATTTGCGCCCTTGAGCGCTTGTCGGCGCTCGGGTAATGTCATCAGACCCACAGGACAGAGCACGCCCATGACTTCCAAGCTGGAACAACTCAAGCAATTCACCACCGTTGTAGCCGATACCGGCGATTTCTCCACCCTCGCCAAGCTCAAGCCGCAAGACGCCACCACTAACCCTTCCCTGCTGCTCAAGGCGGCGTCGATTCCAGGCTATGCCACGCTGCTGGATGAGGCTGTGAAGGACTGCAACGGTGACGTCGGCCTGGCCAGCGACCGTTTTGCGGTGGCGGTAGGTCAAGAGATTCTCAAAGTCGTGCCGGGGCGTATTTCCACTGAGGTGGATGCGCGTTTGTCGTTCGATGAAGCCGCGATTCTCAAGCGTGCGCACCGTCTGATCGACCTGTACGACAAAGCCGGCGTAGGCCGTGACCGCGTGCTGATCAAGATCGCCTCCACCTGGGAAGGTATCCGCGCAGCGGAGAAGCTGGAAAAAGAAGGCATTCAAACCAACCTGACGCTGCTGTTCTCGTTTGCCCAGGCCGTGGCCTGCGCCGAAGCCGGTGTGTTCCTGATTTCGCCGTTTGTAGGCCGTATCTACGACTGGTACAAGAAGGCTAACGGCAACGACTACACCGGCGCTGAAGACCCAGGCGTTGTGTCGGTAACGCGCATCTACAACTACTACAAGGCCAATGGCTATAAAACTGTAGTGATGGGTGCGAGCTTCCGTAACCTCAGCCAGATTGAAGAGCTGGCCGGCTGTGACCGCCTGACCATCAGCCCGGACCTGCTGGAGAAGCTGGCCGCCGATGAAGGCAAGCTGGAGCGCAAGCTGTCGCCAGGCCATGCCGGTGAAGCGCGGGTGCATTTGACTGAAGCGCAGTTCCGTTGGGAGTCCAACGAGGATGCGATGGCGACTGAGAAGCTGGCAGAGGGGATTCGTCAGTTTGCTCGGGACCAGGAGAAGCTGGAGGCGTTGTTGACTGCCAAGCTGTAAGGCAGGCGGCGACAAAAAGGGCGGCACCTGTGAAGGTGCCGCCCTTTTTTGTGGTTCGCAGTTCTCAAACCAGTCACCGTTCAAACTGTGGGAGCTGGCTTGCCTGCGATAGCGGTGGGTCAGCAATGAATAGGTGGCTGACATACCGCTATCGCAGGCAAGCCAGCTCCCACATTGGATTGGGTTTCAACTGAAGGTCAGTGGCGCTCTAGGGCGTTGACCAGGTCGTGGAACGCTTCGCGGTTGGACTCGTTCAAGCCCATCAGGATCTTGTGCGCTTCCAGCACCTTGACCCGTACCACTTCTTCGGACTGGTCTTGCGAAGGCAGGTCGGTCAGGCATTCCGGGCACGGGATCGGGCGGTCAACGATGTTGAACACCTGGTCAAAACCCATGGACTGCAACAGACGGGTGATGTCTTCGTGGGTGGTGACGACGGTCGGCAACAGGCCAACCTTCTGCCGAGACAGAATGGACAACTTGGCCAGCAGGCCAAGGGTGGTGCTATCGATGCTGCGGGTTTCGGTCAGATCGATCACGATCGCTGAGAAGTTCAGCGCGGTGAAGATCCGCTCAATCGTCGCATCCAGCGCCGAACACAAGGTCAGGCGCACTTCACCGACAAACTTCAGGACGAAGGTCCCGTCTTGCTCGGCGAATTGGATTCTTCCGGTACTCATCAAAGATTCCTGCTCAACACCAATAGGGCGATATCATCCGGCATCTCCCCTAGCGTGGACAATCCAAAAACCTGCCGCAGGCCATCCAGGCTGCCGCCCGCCGACTTGACCTTTTGGGGCAAGGCGGCTTCTTTCTCTTTGAGTGTAGGCTCTGGAAGAAGGTCCAGTATGCCGTCGGACATCAGCGTAAGGCTGAACGTCGGCGGCAGCTCCAGGATGTGGTCTTCGTAGGTGGCTTCGTTAAACAAGCCCACCGGCAGACCACGGCCTTCCAGGTAACGCACACTGTCGGGAGTGTATAAAACCGGCATCGGCAGGTGACCACCGATGCTGTAGGTCAAAAGACCGGTTTCTTCATCAATAACGCCGCCAACCATCGTCACGTGCTTGCCCAGCTTGCAGCTGATCAGGCCTCGGTTGATGTGGCCCAGCACCTCGGAGGGGGTGAACTCCGGCAAGGTGCCATTGCGCTTGGATTCGAACAACAGCCGTGTGGTCATGAACTTCAACAACACGGTAACAAACGCAGAAGAAGCGCCGTGGCCGGACACGTCGGCCAGGTAGAACGCCACACGTCGCTCATCGACGCGGAAGTAGTCGACAAAATCACCCGACAGGTACAGCGACGGGATGATCTGGTGCGCAAACTTGAATTCGTCGATGGTCCACGGGCTCACCGGCAGCATGTTCATCTGCACCTGGCGACCGGCGTTCTGGTCTTCCTGGAGCAAATTGAGGCTGGCTTCGAGTTCGCGGTTGGCGGTTTCGAGCTTTTCGCGGTAGCGCTGGTTTTCCAGCAGCAGGCGAGCACGGTCCAGCGCGCGGCGCACCGAATGCTCCAGCACCGCCAGGTCTTCCAGGGGCTTGATCAGGTAGTCGGCAGCGCCCAGGCGCAGAGCCTCGACAGCATCGTTCATCACGCCGGCACCGGACACAACAATCACTGGCGTCTGCGGCGCACGCTCGGTTACCTGGCGAATCAGCTCGAGGCCGCCCATTTGGGGCATGCGCAGGTCGCAGATCACGAGGTCGGGCTTGTCGCGCTCGAACACCTGGAGACCCTGTTGGCCATTACTGGCCTGCAGGACGCTGAAGCCACTGTCTTCCAAATAGGCCGCGAGGCTCGCGCGCACTACTTCGTCGTCATCGATTATCAGCAGCGTGGCACTGGTTTTTTGCATGTGGGCAAACGGCGCCAGAATTAGGTTGGCGTAGGCGGCTCGGCAATGGCCGGGCTCACGTACTGGATTCGCTTTCTAGCCTCTCTGTCCTACAAAGTACTGGGATTTCTCCCATGCACAACGGTAAAGCAGAGGTGCCCTTCTAAGGCGCAGACGGTACTCCCATCCGTCAGGGGTTTCAAGCTCATGCCGATGGTCGCCGGGCGTCTTTACACCGCAAATCACCGGGAGTTATAAGAACAGTCACCACCACAACACAAAGTAAGGATGGAACCCGTGAGCGAACATGAGCGCGGCTACGACGAAAAACGCGATTTCATCCGCATGCGCGTGGATGCCGATGTGGCGCTGATCCACGCGGGGCAAGAGATTGCCGGGGTTTGTGTGGACCTTTCCAGCTCCGGCATGCAGGTTGAGGCACCTCGCCAGTTTGAGGTGGGTGACCACCTGACCGTGCGCATCGATTCGGAACATGCCGCCCTCACGGGCCTGGAGGCGGACACCGAGGTGGTGTGGGCCAAAAACGAAGGCGAGCGCCAGCACCTGGGCCTCAGGATCTTGAAAATGCGCTGAAAAACGCGCACAAAAAAGGCGACCTATAGAGGTCGCCTTTTTTCATTTCAAAACGTCACGGCTTAAAAGTCGTCGACGACCTTGCCGTCTTTTACCTTGAACTCACGGTTCTGCAGGTAAGCGTTACGGATAAAGGTGTATTTGTCGCCCGTGATCAGCTTCTCGCTGTCGAGCAGGCTGGCACGGGTATCAACGATGTTCAGGCCGAAGGTGCTGTTGCGCCAGCCGATATCGTTCATGTAGCGGTACGGTTGGGTGTAGCTGTCGACGTATTTGGACGGCGCATCACGCAGGGTGCTTGGGCCGAGCAGCGGCAGCATCACGTAAGGACCGCTGCCGACGCCCCAGTAGCCGAGGGTCTGGCCGAAGTCTTCATCGCTGCGTTGCAGCCCCATTTTGGTGCCCACATCAACAAAGCCAAGCACGCCGAAGGTGGTGTTCATCAACAGGCGGGCAGTGTCCACACCAGCGGCGTGCGGCTTGAGCTGCAGCACGTTGTTGGCCAGGTTGCCGACATCGCCGATGTTGCGGAAGAAGTTGTGGATGCCGTCTTGTACAAATTGCGGGGTTACAAATTGATAACCCTGGGCAATCGGCTTGAGCGCGTAGGTATCAACGGTGTCGTTGAAGGTGAAGATCGGGCGGTTGACGCTTTCCCATGGATCGTCTTCCGACGCAGCCTGGGCCGCGAAGGGGGCGAGCAGGATAGTTGCACACACAGATAGCTGAGCGAAGTACTGGCTCCAGCGCATAGCTTTGGCTCCTTGAATGATCTGTCATGGGCGCTATGCCCTGAATAAGACCGTCAGTATATGACGGATGTGTGGATTTAGGCAGTAACGAGGAAACGACATACGCAAAATGCACAAAATTCCTACAAACAGGTTAAGTGTCATCCGCTTGTCATGCAGCCCGGATAGCGTCGTAGCTATTTCAGGGAAGTCGAAATGCCTCACGCCGAAATTGCCATAGCCAGCGCCCCCACCTTGACTGCCGTGCTGTTTGGCCTGAGTGGCTGCCTGGTGGATTTCGGTTCCCAGGCCCGCACAGACTCGCCCTGCCCCGACTCCCAGGCCACGCCCGGCGCGCTGAAGATTCTGCGCAGCCTCAAGGACCAAGGCGTGCCCTGCGCCTGGCTGGATGAACTGCCCGCCTCGGTGACCACACCCCTGTCGGCCGCATTGCCCGACTGGGTGAAGGCAACACCGCCCTCCTCCCTCCGCTGGCCGGCGCCACATGCCTGCTGGCAAGCCTTGATGGCACTGAATATCGAACGCCTCGAAGGCTGTGTGCTGGTCAGCGGCGAGCCGCGTTTGCTGCAATCAGGCCTGAATGCCGGGTTATGGACCATCGGCCTGGCGTCCTGCGGCTCGCTGTGCGGCCTGTCACCTGAGCAATGGCAGGCGTTGACCGAACAACAGCGCGAGCACAAGCGCGGCAAAGCCACGGTGGCGCTGTATGGGCTGGGCGTGCATTCGGTGATCGATCACCTTGGCGAGCTGGGCACCTGCCTGGCGGATATCAGCCTGCGCCAGCTTAAAGGCGAGAAGCCCTGATAGAGATCATGCACTCAAGGCGCCGGTGGATTAATCTACAGGTCAGCCCGTAGACCTTTCACGGCGTGCCGCGGTCTATGCCAGTGCCTATCGATAAAAGGAAGAACGTCATGCCTGACCGCATAAAGCTTGAAGAACAGGTCAACATCCTGCGCGGGCAGTTGGAACAGCAACCGCCGCTGTCTGAAGAAAAACGTGAAGCACTGGAAGCCTTGATTGCCAAGTTCGAATTACAACTCGAACTTGAACCGGCCACCCAAACGCCCAGTATTTCCGACGATGTGAATCAAGCAGCCATAGAGTTCGATGCCGAACACCCGGTCATTTCCGGGACATTGCGCAATATCATGATCACCTTGGGCAACATGGGGATCTAACCCGGCCCCAAGCCAAACACAGAACCAAAATGTGGGAGCAGGCAAGCCAGCTCCCACATTTGTTTTGTGTGACGGCTACTGACGAGCCAGGCGCACGTTCTGGAACGGCACATCTTCCGTGCTGCGATACGGGTTGATATCCAACCCACCGCGCCGCACATAACGCGCATACACCGTCAACTTCTCTGGCTTGAGCAACCGCTGCAAGTCCAAAAAGATCCGCTCCACGCACTGTTCATGAAAGTCCGAGTGCTGGCGAAAGCTCACGATATATTCCAGCAAACTGGCGTGATCCAGCGCGTGACCACGGTATTCCACCACCACGCTGCCCCAATCCGGCTGACTGGTGACCGGGCAGTTGGATTTGAGCAGGTGGCTGTGCACGCTTTCCTCAACCATGCGCGAGTCGTCGCAACGCAGCAGCTCCGGGCGCGGGTGCTCGTAGTTGCTGACACTGATGTCCAGCTCGTCAATGCACGCCCCCGGCAACGCCATCACGCCTTCAGCCTCAACCTCGGCCAGGCTGCGGATACGCACACTCACAGGCAGGCCGGCGGCGGCGCTGAGGTCGGTGCGCAAGGTGGCTTCCAGGCTTTGCGTGTCGGCAAACGCGGTCTGGTTCAGCGAGTTGAGGTACAGCTTGAAAGATTTGGACTCGATGATGTTCGGCGACTCGGCCGGGATGCTGAATTCACCGATGGCCACCACCGGCTTGCCCGATGGCAGCAACCACGACAGTTCGAAGCAGTTCCAGAAATCCACGCCCTTATAAGGCAGGGTTTCGGCAGTCAGGCCCAGCTCGGCCCATTTGGCGGCGCGAGGGATCGGAAACAGCAACGACGGCGTGTAGGTGGAGATGTATTCACTGGACTTGCCCAGCGGCGAATGTTCGGCTGCGGGATGCATGGCGGAAACCTGGCTAAATAAACCGCGCCAGTCTACCAGCCTTTGCTCCCGCCCTTAAGAATCGCCTCACTCAACGGTCAGCTTGCCGACCATGCCCGCCTGATAATGCCCCGCAATGTTGCAGGCAAATTCAAGACCGGTGGCCTTGTTGAAGGTCCAGGTCAGCTCGGCGGTCTTGCCCGGTTCCACCAGCACGCTGTTGGGATCGTCATGCTTCATGCCACCCATCTCGCCCATATCGCCATGCCCCATGGCGGCGTGGTCCATCTTGCCCATGCCGGTGGCCGTGAGCATGCCGCTGGCCTGCATCTTGAGCATTTCTTTTTGGTGTTCGGCGTGCATCGCCGCATCACCCAAGTTGAACTCGTGCAGCAACTGGCCTTTGTTGACCAGCACAAAGCGCACGGTCTCACCGGCTTTTACATCCAGAGCCTTGGGCGAAAAGGAAATGTCCTGCAGGGTTACTTCTACGGTGCGCGTGGCTTTATCGGCCGGTGCCGGGTGACCAAACGCGTAGGTGTGAGCCTCATCAGCCATTGCATTAACGCTCAATGCCAACAAACAGCCCGCCAATAACAGAGGTGTACGCAACGCCATGACGCTTCTCCAAAAAGTGTGTCCAGCTTGGTCAGCACTTTAAGATGGCTCTGCTGCCAGCCAGCTGACTGCTAGATTACAACTTTGTCAGGTTACGCCCTGACGCTGCCGCCCACGGTATAAAGCCCATCGCCACCTGTCGCCACGAGTTGCCCATGAAACTGCTGATCGTTGAAGACCAACCGAAAACCGGCCACTACCTGCGCCAGGGCCTGACCGAGGCTGGCTTTACCACCGAGTTGGTGGCCGACGGCACGAGTGGGCAGCATTTGGCCCTGACCGGCGATTACGATCTGCTGATCCTCGACGTGATGCTGCCCGGCCGCGACGGCTGGCAAATTCTGCACGCCGTGCGCAGTGCCGGCCTGGAAATCCCGGTGTTGTTCCTCACCGCCCGCGACGCCGTGGAAGACCGTGTGCACGGCCTTGAGCTGGGCGCCGACGATTACCTGGTCAAGCCTTTCGCCTTTTCCGAATTGCTGGCGCGGGTGCGCAGCCTGTTGCGCCGTGGCAGCAGCACCCCGCAGGAAACCACGCTGCAACTGGCCGACCTGCGCCTGGACCTGATCCGCCGCCGCGTCGAGCGCGGCGGCCAGCGTATCGACCTCACCGCCAAGGAGTTCGCCCTGCTCGAACTGCTGCTGCGCCGCCAGGGCGAAGTGCTGCCCAAGAGCCTGATTGCCTCCCAGGTGTGGGACATGAATTTCGACAGTGACACCAATATCATCGAAGTGGCGATCCGCCGCTTGCGCCTTAAAGTCGACGACAACTTCCCCACCAAGCTGATCCACACCGTGCGCGGCATGGGCTATGTGCTGGAGGAACGGTGCAATTGATTGCGCGCCTGTCCCTGGCCAGCCGTCTGGCATTGTTGTTTGCCGGCTGTACGGCGGTGGTCTCGCTCATCGCTGGCGTGTTGTTCAACCAGGCCAGCGAAGCGCACTTTATCGAGCTGGACCAGCAGCAACTCGACGGCAAACTGATCGCGCTGCGCAGCACCTTGCAGGGTGTCGACTCACTGGCGTCCTTCACCCCGCGAGAAGCGCAACTGCGTGCCGAACTCAGCCGCCAGCCGGACCTCGCCTTGCGCATCAGCGCCGCCGGCCAACGCTGGTTTGATGGCGCGCCGAGCGTCACGCTGCCCGCAGCACCCGGCCTGCACAGCCTGCAAAACGCGGGCACCGACTACCGCGTGTACAACGCGCCGTTGCTGGCGGGCCAACCCGGCTCGCCGCAACTGTCGCTGATCCTCGACATCACGCACCACCAGCACTTTCTGCAACGCATGCAGCGGTTGATCTGGCTCACGGTCGGCTTGTCCGCCCTGGCCACCGCGCTGCTCGGCGCATGGGCAGCGCGCAGCGGGCTGCGGCCGTTACGGCGCATGAGTGAAGTGGCCGCCGGCGTGTCGGCCCACTCCCTGACCCAACGATTGCCCCAGGCGCAAATGCCGGTGGAACTGGCCGAACTCGCCCAGGCGTTTAACGCGATGCTGGGGCGGCTCGACGGCGCGTTCCAGCGCCTCTCGTCTTTCTCCGCCGACATCGCCCATGAACTGCGCACGCCCCTGTCGAACCTGCTGACTCAAACCCAGGTGATCCTCACCCAGCCGCGCCCGCTGGAGGACTACCGCGAGGCGCTGCACAGCAACCTGGAGGAGTTGCAGTGGATGGCGCAGTTGGTGAATGACATGTTGTACCTGGCCAAAGCCGACCATGGCCTGCTGATGCCCAAGCGCGAAGCGCTGGCGCTGCACGATGAAGTGGAGGCGTTGCTGGAGTTTTTTGCGCTGTTGGCCGAAGACGCGCAGGTCAATCTGGTGTGCGAAGGCACGGCTCAAACGGCGGGCGATCGCGGTATGTTGCGCCGGGCCGTGTCGAACTTGCTGGATAACGCGCTGCGGTTTACCCCGGTGGGTGGCGAGGTGCGGGTGCGGATTATGGAAAGCGCACAGGCTGTGACGCTGACTGTCGCCAATACCGGGGAAGGTATTCCAGCGGCCTTACTGCCTAAATTATTTGATCGGTTCTACCGGGCAGACCCCGCGCGCCGTGAAGGCAGCAGCGAGCATGCTGGGCTGGGGTTGGCGATTACCCAGTCGATTGTGCGGGCGCATGGGGGGAGGATTTATTGTGAGTCTGAAATGGGCTGGACAAGGTTTGTGATTGAGTTGCCCAAGGGGGATTGATGCAAGCTGGGCCGGCCCTATCGCAGGCAAGCCAGCTCCCACATTCGAATGTATTCACACATCAAAATGTGGGAGCTGGCTTGCCTGCGATAGCGGTCTTAGCGTTTACGAATACCTGAGGGCATGCGCCGGCTCAATCTTCGCCGCCCGATACGCCGGGTAAATCGTCGCCATAAAGCTCAACACAAACCCGGCCGTGCAAATCAGCAGTACATCGCCGCCTTGCAGCTCGGAAGGCAGGTTGCTGACAAAGTACACGTCGGAACTGAAGATATGCTGCCCGGTCACGCGCTCCAGCCAGCCCACCAGTTCACTCACGTTCAGCGCCGCAATCACGCCCAGCACGCCGCCGATCAAGGTGCCGACGATACCGATCACCGTGCCCTGCACCATGAAGATCGCCATGATCTGCCGTGGCGTGGCGCCGATGGTGCGCAAAATCGCGATGTCCGCGCCTTTGTCGTTCACCACCATGATCAGGGTGGCGATGATGTTGAACGCAGCGACGGCGACGATCATCAGCAACAGCAGGCCGATCATGGTCTTTTCCATCTTCATGGCACTGAACAGGCTACCCTGGGTGTGGGTCCAGTCATCCGGCTTGTAGTCGGCGCCGAGGCTCGCGGCAATGTCGGCCGAAACCTTGGGGGCCGCGTACAAGTCTTTCACCGCCAGGCGCACGCTTTGCACCTGGTTCGGCTGCCAATGCTGGATCTCGGCGGCGTCGGCCATGTTGATCAGGGCCATGGAGCCATCCAGCTCGGCGCCGACCTTGAAGATACCGACCACGTTCAGGCGCTGCATGCGCGGGGTGATGCCACCCGGTGCGGCCGTGCTGATTTCCGGCACGATCAGGGTCAGCTTGTCGCCCACATTCAGGCGAAAGCGCCGAGCGGTAATGTCGCCGATCACTACGCCGAACTCGCCGGCCTTCAGGTCTTCGAGTTTGCCGCGCACGATATGCTGGGCCACGATCGACACCTTGCCTTCCTGGGCCGGGTCAACGCCGCTGATCTCGATAGGTTGCATCGCGCCCTTGTAGGAGAACATGCCGTCCATCTGTGTGAACGGCACCGCAGCGGTGACCTCGGGGTTCTTCAGCGCGGCGGCGGCCACGGGCTGCCAGTTATCAATCGGGTTTACACCGACGATAGTGGCGTGGGGCACCATGCCGAGGATGCGCGTGCTCATTTCACGCTGGAAGCCGTTCATCACCGACAGCACCACGATCATCGCCAGCACGCCCAGGGCGAGGCCGATCATCGAGGTCATCGAGATAAACGAGACAAAACGGTTGCGGCGCTTGGCGCGGGTATAGCGCGTGCCGATGAAAATCGATAACGGTCTGAACATTCGCGGGCACCGTTTAAAAAAATGAAAAAGCCTGGCTTAAAAAGCCAGGCTTGAAACGGGTCAGATGGCGACCAGATGACCTTCCTGCAGGTGCAACACGCGGTCCATCTGGCGGGCCATGCTCATGTCATGGGTGACCACCAGGAACGCGGTGCGCATCTGGGTGCTCAGTTCCAGCATCAAGTCCTTGATGCCTTGCGCGGTATGCGAGTCGAGGTTGCCGGTCGGCTCATCGAGCATCACCAGGCCTGGGTTGTTGACCAGGGCACGGGCGATGGCCACACGCTGGCGCTCGCCGCCGGACAGTTCCGCCGGTTTGTGCTCCAGGCGATGGCCAAGGCCAACGCGCTCCAGCAGTGCCTTGGCGCGCTGGCGGGCTTCCGGGATCGCGGTCTTGCCGATCAGCAGCGGCATGCACACGTTTTCCAGTGCGGTGAATTCCGGCAGCAGGTGGTGGAACTGGTACACAAAACCGAGCGAACGGTTGCGCAGTTGGCCACGGGCTTTTTCACCCAGTGCCGACAGTTCTTCGCCGGCCAGCCACACGCTGCCCTCGGAAGGCGTATCCAGGCCGCCCAACAGGTTGAGCAAGGTACTTTTGCCGGAACCGGAACTGCCGACGATCGCCACGCGCTCGCCCGGGTGCAGTTCCAGCTGCAGGTTGGACAACACCACTACCGACTCCGGGCCTTCCTCGTAGGATTTGCCCAGGTTGCGGCAGCTCAAGATAGCTTTTTCACTCATGCCCGATTCACTCATAACGTAAGGCCTGTGCTGGCTGGGTGCGTGCCGCGCGCCAGGCTGGATACAGGGTGGCAAGGAAACTCAATAGCAACGCGGCGCCGCCCACCATCAACACGTCCTGGGCCTGAACCTGGGACGGCAAGTAGTCGATGAAGTAGACGTCAGCGTTGAGAAACTTGTGGCCGATGACTTTTTCCAGCGCGGCAATGGCGGCGCTGACGTTCAGCGCGGCCAGAATGCCGACGGCGGTACCGATCAAGGTGCCGACTACGCCGATCACGGTGCCCTGCACCATGAAGATCGCCATGATCTGGCCCGGCGTGGCGCCAAGGGTACGCAGGATGGCGATATCGCCCTTCTTGTCGTTCACCACCATCACGAGCGTGGAGATGATGTTGAACGCAGCCACGGCGACGATCAGCAGCAACAGCAGGCCAATCATGGCTTTTTCCATGCGGATGGCCTGGTAGAGGTTGCCGTGGGTGCGGGTCCAGTCGCGGGCGTAGTACTGCGAGTCGCCCAGGTGCTGGGCGATTTCCCACGCGCCGCGCGGTGCATCGAACAGGTCGTTGAACTTGAGGCGCAGGCCCTGCACCTGATCCGGCTGCCAGCGATGCAGGCGGGCCAGGTCGGTAAGGTTGGTGAGGCCCAGGTAGCCGTCGATTTCGCCGGCGCCGACGTGGAAGGTGCCGACCACGGTAAAGCGCTTCATGCGCGGGAACATGCCGGCCGGGGTCACGGTGACTTCCGGCGCGACGAAGGTCAGCTTGTCGCCGATGCCCACGCCGAGCTTGGCCGCCGCCTTGTCGCCGATCACGATGCCGAAGCTGCCGGGTGCCAAGTCGTCGAGTTTGCCCTGCAACATGAACTTGTCGATGATCGACACGTTACGTTCCTGGGCCGGGTCAACGCCATTGAGCAGGATCTTCTGCACCTTGCCGTCGTTGGTCAGCAGCCCCTGCATCTGGGTAAACGGCGCAACGGCCACTACCTTGGGGTTCTGCTTGACCTTGGCGGCCAGGCTTTGCCAGTCGTTGATGGGTTCATCGGACTCGATGGTCGCGTGGGGCACCATGCCCAGCACGCGGGTGCGCATCTCATGATCGAAGCCGTTCATCACCGACAGCACCACGATCATCACGACCACGCCCAAGGCGAGCCCGATCATCGAGGTCAGGGAAATGAACGACACAAAATGATTGCGGCGCTTTGCACGGGTATAACGCGTGCCGATAAATACGAAGAGAGGTCTGAACATGTCGGGGCTTGTTCGGAGGAAAAGAAGACGTCCCGGTGGCGGGGTCTGGTAAGCAGCTTTACACTCTGACCATTACCGTTACCTGGGGTTCGCCATGTCGACATTAGATGAAGAAGAACGCCGCGAATACTACCGTATCGACGACATGATCGCACTTCAAATCAGCACACTGTCTGCCCCGGAAGCGGCGAGCAAGGAAGTGTTGCTGGATGATTCCCCGCTGTTCAATCTGCTCAGCGAACTGCACCTCAGCGAATTCGAAGCCCAGCACCTGCTGCGCCAGATCAGCGAGAAAGATCGCAGCCTGGCGGCCTTTCTCAAAGTCCAGAACAAACGCGTGGACCTGCTCAGCCAGATCATGGCCCGTGGTCTGTTGGACGAAGTCGGCGCACCGCAGCCGGTGATCATCTCCGAAGGCGGCATCGACTTCCAGCGCCCCACGCCGCTGGCGCCCGGCGCGCACCTGGCGGTCAAGCTGGTGCTGATGCCCCAGGCGCTCGGCCTGCTGCTGCGCGCACGCGTGACGCATTGCGAGCCCAAAGGCGATGGTTTTGACGTGGGCACGGAGTTCGAATCCATGACCGACGCCCAACGCCAGTTGCTGGCGCGCTATATCCTGCAGAAACAGGCACAGGAACGCCGTCTGGCGCGGGAACAAAGCGACGACCTCTGAATACGTATTGAACACGCCAGCCTATCTGGCGCAAAGGAGCAACTGTGACCCTGATTTACGGCCACCGCGGTGCCAAAGGCGAAGCACCGGAAAACACCCTGACCAGCTTTCAGGAGTGCCTCAAGCACGGTGTACGCCGTTGCGAACTGGACTTGCACCTGTCCATGGACGGCGAGTTGATGGTGATCCACGACCCGACCCTCAAGCGCACCGCCGACCGGCGCGGCAAGGTCGTCGAGTATTCGGCGGCAGACCTGGTAAAGATGGACGCGCGCAAAGGTGGCCCAGGCTGGGTCAAACCGTGCCCGATTCCGCGCCTGGAAGAACTGTTCGAACAGTGCGACTTCGATCACTGGCAGCTGGAAGTCAAAAGTGCCTCGCGCACCCGCGCCGCGACCACTGTGCTGGCGATCCGCGAGATGGCCGTGCGGCATGGCCTGATGGACAAGGTCACCGTGACCTCAAGTTCTCGGGAAGTATTAAAAGCGGCGGTTGAGCTCACCCCGGACCTGTCACGCGGCCTGGTGGCCGAATACGCCTGGCTCGACCCGTTGAAGGTCGCGCAGAACTACGGCTGTGAGTACTTGGCGTTGAACTGGACGTTGTGCACCCCCGAGCGCCTGGAAAAAGCCCAGCGTCAGGGTTTGCACGTGTCCGTGTGGACGGTCAACGAACCTGCGCTGATGCGCAGGCTCGCCGACTTCGGCGTAGATAGCCTGATTACAGACTTTCCCGGTTTGGCCACTGCCACCCTCGAGAATTACTGAAATCGGTCTCCCCGGCCGGCTCAGGCCACCGGCCGGAGCCGCTCAAAAAAGCCGGTTGAGGCCGTCGTAGGCCGCTACCCGATAGGCTTCGGCCATGGTCGGGTAGTTGAACGTGGTGTTTACAAAATACTTGAGGGTATTTTGCTCACCCGGTTGGCTCATGATCGCCTGGCCGATGTGCACGATCTCCGAGGCCTGGTAGCCGAAGCAATGCACGCCGAGAACCTCAAGGGTTTCACGGTGGAACAGGATCTTCAGCATGCCTTGCGGCTCACCGGCGATCTGCGCACGCGCCATGCTCTTGAAGAATGCCTTGCCGACTTCATAAGGCACCTTGGCCTTGGTCAGTTCGTGTTCGTTCTTGCCGATCGAGCTGATCTCGGGAATCGTGTAGATCCCGGTCGGCACGTCGTTCACATAACGCCAGCTGCCATTGTCGACGATGCTGCCAGCGGCCGAACGGCCCTGGTCATGCGCAGCACTGGCCAGGCTCGGCCAGCCGATCACGTCACCGGCACCGTAGATGTTCGGTACGCAGGTGCGGTAATTCTCATCCACTTCGATCTGGCCACGGCTGTTGACCTTGACCCCGATGTTTTCCATGCCCAGCTTGTCGGTGTTGCCGGTACGGCCGTTGCACCACAGCAAGGCGTCGGCCTTGATCTTCTTGCCGGACTTGAGGTGCAAAATCACCCCGTTATCCAGGCCTTCGACCCGCTCGTACTCTTCGTTGTGGCGCACGGTGATGTTGTTGTTGCTGAAGTGGTAGCTCAACGCCTGGGAGATTTCCGAGTCGAGGAAGCTCAGCAACTGGTCGCGGTTGTCGACCAGTTCCACCAACACACCCAGGCCACTGAAGATCGAGGCGTATTCACAGCCGATCACGCCGGCGCCATAGATGATCAGTTTGCGCGGGGTGTGGCCCAGGCTCAGGATGGTGTCGCTATCGTAGATACGCGGGTGGTGGAAATCGATATCGGCTGGGCGATACGGGCGCGAACCGGTGGCGATGATGATGTGCTTGGCCACCAGCTTCTCGACCACGCCATTGGCGCAGACCACTTCGACGGTTTGCTCGTCGGCGAAACTGCCGGTGCCAAAAAACAGGTCGACGCGGTTACGGGCGTAGTAACCCGTGCGAGACGCAACTTGCTTGGAGATGACTTTCTCGGCGCTTTTAAGCACGTCCGGGAACGAGAACCAGCGCGGCTCACCAATGGCCCGGAACATCGGGTTGGTGTTGAACTGCATGATCTGGCGCACCGAGTGACGCAAGGCCTTGGACGGGATGGTACCCAGGTGGGTGCAGTTACCGCCGACCTGGCGACGGCTATCGACCATCGCCACCTTGCGCCCCGCTTTGGCGGCGTTCATTGCCGCACCTTCTCCAGCCGGGCCGGAACCCAGTACCACCACGTCGTAGTTGTAGACAGCCATGCGTACTCCTCAGAACAGGCCAGGCGTACGGTTGGACGCCTGGCTAAATCATGCCGCGGCCAGCGGGCATGAAGGAAATTTTTGGCTCAAGTGTGTGAGCCGGGGCACAGTCTATATAAGGCTCAACGCCGCGCACATTAACCCTTGGTCGCGTCGTAGGCCAGTCTTGCCTTTACTACAGGAACTGCAAACTGGCATTACACTGCTGACACGCACCTTCGCAGGCGGGGCCATTATGCGGCATGTGGTTTTCTGTTTAATGATGATTTTTTCGCTGACAGCGCACGCCAGTGAAGCGAGTCGGCTTAAGCAAGCCGGTTTTGCTGCGCAAACGCATGAGCTGGCGCTGAAAAACCAGGCGGTGCTGGTGTATCTCTGGGCGGATGTGTATGCGGCCGCGCTGTACGCTCCAGCTGATATCAGCGCCAAACAGGCCTGGGACCAGCAAAAGGCTGTGCGCCTGGCGCTGTATTACTTTCGCGACATCGACCGCAATGATGTGATCAAGGCCGCTACGGCTACCCTTGAACGTCAGCAATCCGCTGCAACCCTCGCCCGCCTGAAGCCTGAGCTGGACCAACTGCACGCCAGTTTCCGCAACATTCGCAGCGGTGACCGTTACGCCCTGGATTTTCGTCCTGGGCGTGGGCTGAGCCTGGAGATCAATGAGCAAGTGGTGTTCAGCAGTCGCGATGATGAATTGGCAAAGGCCTACCTCGGTATCTGGCTCGCGCCGAAAGGCCTGTCGGACAGCCTGCGCAACGCCCTCCTGAACTAACCAACGCCCCCAAAAACACCAAAGAACCCTGTGGGAGCTGGATTGCCTGCGATAGCGGTGGGTCAGCCACTCATTTGCGGACTGACACACCGCTATCGCAGGCAAGCCAGCTCCCACATTTGATTTTCATCGCCCTCGACAACTGCGCATTTAGTCATGCTTGCTATCAATTTTTATTGCCGGTAATGGCCAATACACATATGGTTACAAAACTACAGCAAGGACGAATGATGACCAGGGATCACTAATAAGACAGCCAACATGAGTGCATGACATGTCCACTACCACGGGCAAAGGCAAAGCGATTTTTCGCGTTGTCAGCGGCAACTTCCTCGAGATGTTCGACTTCATGGTCTATGGCTTCTACGCCACGGCCATTGCCAAGACCTTCTTTCCCAGCGACAGCGCGTTTGCCTCGTTGATGCTATCGCTTGCGACCTTCGGCGCCGGTTTCCTGATGCGGCCACTGGGCGCAATCTTCCTCGGCGCCTATATCGACCGCCACGGCCGCAAAAAGGGCCTGGTCATCACGCTGGCCTTGATGGCCGCCGGCACCATCCTGATTGCCTGCGTGCCCGGCTACGCCACATTGGGTGTGGCCGCGCCGCTGATCGTGCTGTTCGGTCGACTGCTTCAGGGTTTCTCTGCCGGCGTCGAGCTGGGCGGTGTCTCGGTGTACCTGGCAGAAATCGCCACACCGGGCCGCAAGGGCTTTTTCGTCAGTTGGCAGTCCGCCAGCCAGCAGGCTGCGGTGGTGTTCGCCGGTTTGCTCGGCGTGGGCCTCAACCACTGGCTAAGCCCGGAAGAGATGGGTGACTGGGGCTGGCGCGTGCCGTTCCTGATCGGCTGCCTGATCGTGCCGGTGATCTTCGTGATTCGCCGTTCGCTGGAGGAAACCCCAGAGTTCCAGGCACGTAAACACCGCCCTACCCTGCAGGAAATCGTGCGTTCGATCGGCCAGAACTTTGGCATCGTCATCGCCGGCATGGCGCTGGTGGTGATGACCACCGTGTCGTTCTACCTCATTACCGCTTACACCCCGACCTTCGGCAAGGCCGAACTGCACCTGTCTGACTTCGACGCATTGCTGGTGACGGTGTGCGTGGGCATCTCCAACTTTATCTGGCTGCCGGTGATGGGCGCGGTGTCCGACAAGATCGGGCGCAAACCCTTGCTGCTGGGTGCGACGATTCTGGCAATTCTCACAGCGTATCCGGCGCTGTCGTGGCTGGTGGCGAATCCGAGTTTCAGCCATCTGCTGATCGTGCTGTTGTGGTTGTCGTTCCTGTATGGCTCGTACAACGGGGCGATGGTGGTGGCGCTTACCGAGATCATGCCGATTGAAGTGCGCACCACTGGATTCTCGCTGGCTTATAGCCTGGCAACGGCGACCTTTGGTGGGTTTACGCCGGCGGCCTGTACTTACCTGATCCATGTGCTGGATAACAAGGCGGCGCCAGGGATTTGGCTCAGTGGTGCGGCGGTGTTGGGGCTGATTGCGACGTTGGTGCTGTTTAAAGGCAATCGGCATGAACTGCGGACGGCGCAGGCTTCGGTGGTTGGCGGCGCCTGATAGACCGCTATCGCAGGCAAGCCAGCTCCCACATTTGACGGTGTTCACAAGTCGAAATGTGGGAGCTGGCTTGCCTGCGATGAGGCCCTGATATTCACCACAAAACCAACAGCCACAAAAAAGCCCCGAACCAGTCGGGGCTTTTTCATTTACCGCAAAGGCTTAGCGCGGGAATGCTGGCGGGTTAACCCCGGCCATGTCTTCCATCACACGAACCACCTGGCAGCTGTAGCCGAACTCGTTGTCGTACCACACGTACAGAACAACGCGGTTGTCCTGGGTAATGGTCGCTTCAGCGTCGACCACACCGGCGTGGCGCGAGCCCACGAAGTCGGTGGACACCACTTCCTGCGAGTTAACGAAGTCGATCTGCTTATGCAGGTCGGAGTGCAGCGCCATGTAGCGCAGGTACTCGTTCATCTCTTCGCGGGTGGCGGCTTTCTCAAGGTTCAGGTTGAGAATGGCCATCGACACGTTCGGCGTCGGTACGCGGATCGCGTTACCGGTCAGCTTGCCGGCCAGCTCAGGCAGGGCCTTGGCAGCAGCGGTGGCGGCACCGGTCTCGGTGATCACCATGTTCAACGCGGCGCTACGGCCGCGGCGATCGCCTTTGTGGAAGTTGTCGATCAGGTTCTGGTCGTTGGTGTACGAGTGAACCGTTTCAACGTGACCATTCACGATGCCGAACTTGTCATTCACAGCCTTCAGCACCGGCACGATGGCGTTGGTGGTGCAGGAAGCAGCGGACACGATCTTGTCGTCAGCGGTGATTTCGCCGTGGTTGATACCGTGCACGATGTTCTTGAGCTTGCCCTTGCCAGGCGCAGTCAGTACAACGCGGTCGATACCTGGGCAGGCCAGGTGCTGGCCCAGGCCTTCGGCATCACGCCATACACCGGTGTTGTCCACCAGCAGTGCGTCCTTGATGCCGTATTGGGTGTAATCCACCTCGGCCGGGTTCTTCGCGTAGATCACCTGGATCAGGTTACCGTTGGCGGTGATGGTGTTGTTTTCTTCGTCGATGACGATGGTGCCGTTGAACGGGCCATGTACCGAGTCGCGGCGCAGCAGGCTGGCACGCTTGGTCAGGTCGTTCTCGGCGCCTTTACGCACCACGATGGCACGCAGGCGCAGGCCGTCGCCGCCACCGGTTTTTTCGATCAGGATGCGCGCCAGCAGGCGGCCGATACGACCGAAGCCGTACAACACCACGTCGGTGCCTTTGCGGGCTGCAGCGTTTTGCTGGCCAACCACATCGGCCATTTCTTCACGCACGAACTGCTCGGCGCTGCGGCCGGCACCTTCTTTGCGGAACTTGTAAGCCAACTTGCCCAGGTCTACCGAAGCCGCGCCGAGCTTGAGCTCGCTCATGGCTTTAAGCAGAGGGAATGTTTCGTGGACGGAGAGTTCGCTGTCGTCGGCAGAACGATGGCGAGCAAAGCGATGGGCTTTGAGAATCGCGATGACTGACTGGTTGATCAGGCTGCGGCCATAGATCGAGCTCACCACATTGTTATTGCGGTACAGCTGACCGATAAGCGGAATCATCGCTTCAGCGAGTGCTTCACGGTCGATCCATTCACCAAGACACTGGTCGGGCTTCTGAGTCACGGGAACCTTCCACATGTAGGGGCAGAAAAAAGGGGCTACATTATGCCGCCCGACCGGCCTCGGAGCAATGCGCGTCGGGCAACAAAAAGTGCTTGCGAAAAAATCACACCCCGCTGCAGCCCAGTAAATACGCGGCTTCCAGAAGGCCGCTGGTTGAGCGCCAACGTCGACTTGTCCGTAACCCTCCGAAACATCCACGCAAAATAGCACTACATATTGAGTCAAAACCCGCCATTGTTTGTCTTAGCCACTACATTTCCTGCAAACCGTAATAGGCTCAGTCAGCAACTGACAGGCGGCACCTTGGACCGCTACAATTACCGACTTTGTCGCAACGCTTGGAGCTCAACCTTCCGTGCCCGTTCTGCGTCTACCGCTTCTCCCTGCCGCGGCAGGTAAACAGCACTGGGGCAACCTGCCCGGTGCCGCCCTGAGCCTGGCCATTGCCGAGGCTGCCAGCGCAGCCAAGCGCTTTACCCTGCTACTCACCGCCGACAGCCAAAGCGCCGAGCGGCTGGAGCAGGAGCTGAGCTTCTTCGCCCCCGATTTGCCGGTGCTGCATTTCCCCGACTGGGAAACCCTGCCCTACGACCTGTTCTCGCCGCACCAGGACATCATTTCCCAGCGCATCGCCAGCCTGTACCGCCTGCCGGAACTGGCGCACGGCGTGCTGGTGGTGCCGATCACCACCGCCCTGCACCGCCTGGCACCGACCAAGTTCCTGCTCGGCAGCAGCCTGGTGCTGGATGTCGGCCAGAAACTCGATGTAGAGCAGATGCGCACGCGCCTGGAAGCCAGCGGCTACCGCTGCGTCGACACAGTGTACGAACACGGCGAGTTCGCGGTGCGTGGTGCGTTGATCGACCTGTTTCCGATGGGCAGCAAACTGCCGTACCGCATCGACCTGTTCGATGACGAAATCGAGACGTTGCGCACCTTCGACCCGGACAACCAGCGCTCCATCGACAAAGTAGAGTCGATCAAGCTGCTGCCGGCGCGCGAATTCCCGCTGCAAAAAGACGCGGTCACGCGCTTCAAGGCGCGCTTTCGCGAACGCTTCGACGTCGACTTCCGCCGCTGCCCGATCTTTCAGGATTTAAGCAGCGGGATTACACCGGCCGGTATCGA
Source organism: Pseudomonas sp. OE 28.3 (assembly GCF_014268205.2). Taxonomy (NCBI): domain Bacteria; kingdom Pseudomonadati; phylum Pseudomonadota; class Gammaproteobacteria; order Pseudomonadales; family Pseudomonadaceae; genus Pseudomonas; species Pseudomonas sp. OE 28.3. The sequence continues at coordinate 1,970,836 of NZ_CP077082.1, read as the reverse complement.
GTACTACCTGCCGCTGTTCTTCGACGAAACCTCCACCCTGTTCGATTACCTGCCCGCAGACACCCAAGTGTTCTCGCTGCCGGGCATCGAGCAGGCGGCGGAAAACTTCTGGAACGACGTGCGCAACCGCTACGAAGAGCGCCGCGTCGACCCGTCGCGACCTTTATTGCCGCCCGCCGAGCTGTTCCTGCCGGTGGAAGACTGCTTCGCCCGCCTGAAAAACTGGCCGCGCGTGGTCGCCAGCCAGCAGGACGTGGACACCGGCAGTGGTCGCGAGCGTTTCCCGGCGAGCACGCTGCCGGACTTGGCGATCCAGGCCAAAGCCACCCAGCCACTGGAAGCGCTGTCGAATTTTCTTGGCGACTTCCCTGGCCGCGTGCTGTTTACCGCCGAATCCGCCGGCCGTCGCGAAGTGCTGCTGGAATTGCTGGAACGCCTGAAGCTGCGCCCGAAAACCGTCGACAGCTGGCCGGATTTCGTCGCCAGCAAAGAGCGCCTGGCGATCACCATTGCGCCGCTGGACGAAGGCTTGTTGCTGGACGACCCGGCGCTGGCACTCATCGCCGAGAGCCCGCTGTTCGGTCAGCGCGTGATGCAGCGCCGGCGCCGTGAAAAACGCGCCGACGCCAACAACGACGCGGTGATCAAGAACCTCACCGAACTGCGCGAAGGCGCGCCGGTGGTGCATATCGACCACGGCGTGGGCCGCTATCTGGGCCTGCAGACCCTGGAGATCGACAACCAGGCCGCCGAATTCCTCACCATGGAATACGCCGAAGGCGCCAAGCTCTATGTGCCGGTGGCCAGCCTGCACCTGATCGCCCGCTATACCGGCAGCGACGACGCGCTGGCGCCGTTGCATCGCCTGGGCTCCGAGACCTGGCAGAAAGCCAAGCGCAAGGCCGCCGAACAGGTGCGCGACGTAGCGGCCGAGTTGCTCGACATTTATGCCCGCCGTGCCGCGCGCGAAGGCTATGCGTTTGCCGACCCGAAAGCCGACTACGCCACCTTCAGCGCCGGCTTTGCCTTCGAAGAAACTCCCGACCAGCAAACCACCATCGAAGCGGTGCGCGCCGATATGCTGGCGCCCAAGCCGATGGACCGCCTGGTGTGCGGCGACGTGGGCTTCGGCAAAACCGAAGTGGCCATGCGCGCAGCTTTTATTGCCGTGCACGGTGGCCGCCAGGTGGCGATCCTGGTGCCGACCACCCTGCTCGCCCAACAGCACTACAACAGCTTCCGTGATCGCTTTGCCGACTGGCCGGTGACCGTGGAAGTGATGAGCCGGTTCAAATCCGCCAAGGAAGTCAACGCCGCCGTCGCTGACCTGGCCGAGGGCAAGATCGATATCGTGATCGGCACGCACAAGCTGCTGTCGGACGATGTGAAGATCAAGAATCTGGGCCTGGTGATCATCGACGAAGAGCACCGCTTTGGTGTGCGTCAAAAAGAACAGCTCAAGGCCCTGCGCAGCGAAGTCGACATTCTTACGCTCACTGCGACGCCGATCCCACGCACGCTGAACATGGCCGTGTCGGGCATGCGCGACTTGTCGATCATTGCCACGCCGCCGGCGCGCCGGTTGTCGGTGCGCACCTTTGTGATGGAGCAGAACAAAAGCACGGTCAAGGAAGCACTGCTGCGCGAATTGCTGCGTGGCGGCCAGGTGTATTACCTGCACAACGACGTGAAGACCATCGAGAAATGCGCCGCCGACCTCGCCGAACTGGTGCCGGAAGCCCGTATTGCCATCGGCCACGGGCAGATGCGCGAGCGCGAACTCGAACAAGTCATGAGCGACTTCTATCACAAGCGCTTCAATGTGCTGATTGCCTCGACCATCATCGAGACCGGCATCGACGTGCCAAGCGCCAACACCATCATCATCGAGCGCGCCGACAAGTTTGGCCTGGCGCAATTGCACCAGTTGCGTGGCCGTGTGGGCCGTAGTCACCACCAGGCCTATGCCTACCTGCTGACTCCGCCGCGCCAACAGATCACCTCCGATGCCGAAAAGCGCCTGGAAGCGATCGCCAATACCCAGGACCTCGGTGCCGGTTTTGTACTGGCCACCAACGACCTGGAAATCCGTGGCGCCGGCGAACTGCTCGGCGACGGCCAGAGCGGACAGATCCAGGCCGTGGGTTTCACCTTGTATATGGAGATGCTCGAGCGCGCAGTGAAAGCCATCCGCAAGGGCGAACAACCGAACCTCGACCAACCCTTGGGCGGCGGCCCGGAAATCAACCTGCGTTTGCCGGCGCTGATTCCCGAGGACTACCTGCCCGACGTGCACGCGCGGCTGATTCTGTACAAGCGCATCGCCTCGGCCACCGACGAAGAAGGCCTCAAGGACTTGCAAGTCGAGATGATCGACCGCTTCGGCCTGCTGCCCGAGCCAACCAAGAACCTGGTGCGCCTGACGCTGCTGAAATTGCAGGCCGAACAGCTGGGCATCAAGAAAGTCGACGCCGGGCCGCAGGGTGGGCGCATCGAGTTCGAGGCGCAAACGCCGGTGGACCCATTGGTGCTGATCAAACTGATTCAGGGCCAACCCAACCGCTACAAGTTCGAAGGGGCTACGCTGTTCAAATTCATGGTGCCGATGGAGCGTGCCGAAGAACGCTTCAATACCCTGGAGGCGCTGTTTGAGCGCCTCATCCCGAAATCTGCTTGAAGGACGCCCCCATGCGCCTGTTCCGCATTCTGAGCTTAGTGTTGGTGGTGGTCGCACCTTCGGCGTTTGCCGACAGCCCGTACCTGGTTGAAATGATCCTGGTGCGCCAGAACGCCGAACCGGTGATCAACAGCCGCGCCGCGCCGGAAAACTGGGATGCCGGCGCTGCGCGGTTGCCGACCGACAAGCTAAGCCCACCGCGGCTGGGCAACATCGTCGACAAGCTCAGTGCGGACAATAGTTACACCGTATTGCTGCACCGGGCCTGGGATCAGAACCTGGGCGAGCAACCCGTGAAGCTGGCCATTACCGACGGCCAGGAGCAGTTCGGCCAGTTCCCCATCGAAGGCACGCTGAACCTGCAACTGGGGCGTTTTACCGATATCGACGCGGATTTCTGGATCAACCAGTTCGACGCCAATGGCAGCGTGATTGCCAGCGAACACTTGAGCCAGCAAGACGTGCGCACCAAGAACAACCAACTCAATTACCTGGATGGCGGCCACTTGGCGCTGCTGATCAAGATCACTTCGCTGACCGCCAAACCACCCAGTGCGCCACCGCCCGACATTCAGGACTGATCCAGCGCCATGCCCCTGACGTCGTCGTTGACCAAACCCCTGGCCCCTTCGTGGGCCAATCGCTTTAAAGAGCAAAGCCTTGAGCGCGGGCGGCGCTACGCCCTGGAAAACCGCGTGCGCATCGTCGAGTCCGGCGACAGCACCATCATCGCCAGCTGCGAAGGCTCTGGCGGCAATGTATACCGACAAACCATCTCGCTGCGCGAATCGGCCAAGGGCACGCTGATCCTGGTGGACAGCCGCTGCACCTGCCCGGTACACACCAACTGCAAACACATCGCGGCAGTGCTGCTCAAGGTCCAGGAAACCCTGGCTTACCCGGCCGCCGCGCAAGATGCCGAGCTGTTGGAAAAACTCCAGGCCGTGCTGGATAACCGCGTGGTGCTGCCACAGGTGGTGATGGAAGATGTGCGGCCAGTGCCGCGCCTGTGGCTGGCCAGCGTGGAGTTCAGCGCGTTTGAACCGCGTAATGGCAAGATGCAGCGCTATATCCAGCACCGTGCGGCGCTGTCGTTCAATTACCTGGGCAACTATGTCAGCGGGCAAAAAAACGCCGACATCATCGTGCGCCAGGAAACCCAGAGCCTGCGCATCAAGCGCCATCCGGAACTGGAGCAACCCTATCGCGAACAACTGCGCCTGCTGGGCTTCAAGATCGCTACACGCCAGAGCAAGGCGTTGCCGGAGAGTGCCGGTGAATTGTTCGAAATGGTCAATGACAGCGCCTGGTTGAACTTCACCCTCAACGCCTCGCCGACCTTGCGCGCCGAGGGTTGGGAGTTGCAGATCGATGAGGATTTCGGTTTCGACTTGAGCACCGTCGATGACTGGTACGCCACCGTCGACGAAGGCCCGGAACGCGACTGGTTCGACCTGGAGCTGGGGATTATCGTCAATGGCGAGCGCCTGAGCCTGTTGCCGATTTTGCTCAACTTGATGCGTTCGCATACCGAAATCCTCAACCCGGAAAAACTTGCCCGGCGCCGTGACGACGAGCTGATCCTGGTGAATATTCCCGGCCTGCCCAACGGCCACGGCCCGCTGCAAGTGGCTTTGCCGTACGGCAGGCTCAAGCCGGTGCTGGCAACCCTTGGCGAGTTTTACCTACAGGAAACCGGCACCACCAGCTTGCGTCTGGCCAAAGCCGACGCCATTCGCCTGAACCCGCTGGAAGACCTGCCGCTGCAATGGGAAGGCGGTGAGAAGATCCGCAATTTCGCCCAGCGCCTGCGCGACATCAAGGACTTCACCTGCGTGGCGCCCGAGGGCTTGAACGCGACCTTGCGCCCGTATCAGCTGGAAGGCTTGAGCTGGATGCAGTCGCTGCGTCAGCTCGATGTCGGCGGGATCCTTGCCGATGACATGGGCCTGGGCAAAACCCTGCAGACCCTGGCGCATATTCTCAGCGAAAAGGCCGCCGGACGCCTCGACCGACCGTGCATGGTGGTGATGCCCACCAGCCTGATTCCCAACTGGCTGGATGAGGCGGCGCACTTCACACCGCAACTGCGGGTGCAGGCGCTATACGGCGCTGGCCGTAAGAAACATTTCCCCCATTTGCAGGACTATGACCTGCTGCTGACCACCTACGCGCTGCTGCCCAAGGACATCGACACGCTCGCCGCCCTGCCCTTGCATGTGCTGATCCTCGATGAAGCCCAATACATCAAGAACCCCAACAGCAAGGCTGCCCAGGCCGCGCGCGAGTTCACTGCTCGCCAGCGCCTGTGCCTGAGCGGCACGCCGCTGGAAAACCACTTGGGCGAGCTGTGGTCGCTGTTCCACTTCCTGCTGCCGGGCTGGCTGGGTGACGTAAAAAGCTTCAACCGCGATTACCGCGTGCCCATCGAAAAGCGCGCCAGTGAGGTGCGCTTGCAACACCTCAACGGTCGGATAAAACCTTTCCTGCTGCGCCGCACCAAAGAGCAGGTGGCCACCGAGCTGCCGCCCAAGACCGAGATCATCCATTGGGTCGACCTCAATGAGGCCCAGCGCGACGTGTACGAAACCATGCGCCTGGCCATGGACAAGAAGGTGCGCGACGAAATCACCCGCAAGGGCGTGGCGCGCAGCCAGATCATCATTCTTGAAGCGCTGCTCAAGTTGCGCCAGGTGTGTTGCGACCTGCGCCTGGTCAACGACGCCACCCTGCCCGCCCGTGGCAGCAGCTCAGGCAAACTCGACAGCCTGTTGGAGATGCTCGAAGAGCTGTTCGCCGAAGGGCGCCGAATATTGTTGTTCTCGCAGTTCACCTCGATGCTGAGCCTGATCGAAGCCGAGCTGAAAAAACGCGGCGTGCCCTACGCATTACTCACCGGCCAGACCCGCGACCGGCGCACGCCGGTGAAGGATTTCCAGAGCGGCAAGCTACAGATTTTTCTGATCAGCCTGAAGGCCGGCGGCGTGGGCTTGAACCTGACCGAGGCGGATACGGTGATCCACTATGACCCGTGGTGGAACCCGGCGACGGAAAACCAGGCGACCGACCGTGCGTACCGCATCGGGCAGGAGAAGCCGGTGTTCGTGTACAAGATGATTGCGCGAGGCACGGTGGAGGAGAAGATCCAACACCTGCAGAAGGAAAAGTCTGATCTGGCAGCAGGCGTGCTGGATGGGCGCACGACCGGGGATTGGCAGTTGGGTAATGAGGATATCGAGGCGTTGTTTGCGCCGTTGCCCAACAAGCAAGAGAAGCGCTGACGGTTAGATCGCTATCGCAGGCAAGCCAGCTCCCACCCTTGAATGTATTCACAAATCGAGAGTGGGAGCTGGCTTGCCTGCGATGGCAGCAACGCGATATTCAGTCGATCAACTGAGCATCGCGCAACGCGGTAAGCGCCACCAGCCAACGCGGATCCTGCTTGTACTCCGTAGAGGCAATTGCCTGCCCACGCATCCGCGCAATCCGCGCCGACGGCGTGACCTTCATGCGTTGCGCCGCAGTCAGTGCCAGCTCCGCAGCAGCACGGTCATTACACACCAACCCCATATCACAACCGGCCGTCAGCGCCGCCTCAATTCGACTGGCCGCATCACCGACCACATGAGCGCCGGCCATGGACAGGTCATCGCTGAAAATCACCCCATCAAATTGCAGCTCGCCGCGCAAAATATCCTGCAACCAGCGACGCGAGAAACCGGCGGGCTGTGCGTCCACTTGCGGATAAATAACGTGAGCCGGCATCACCGCCGCCAATTGCTTGCTCAGGCGTGCGAAAGGCACCAGGTCATTTGCACGAATCTGTTCCAGGCTGCGCTCGTCGTTTGGAATCGCGACGTGGGAATCCGCCTCGGCCCAGCCATGGCCCGGGAAGTGTTTACCGGTGGCCGCCATACCGGCGCTGTTCATGCCGCGAATGAATGCACCCGCGAGCACGGCAGCGCGCTCCGGATCGCCTTCGAAGGAACGGGTGCCGACAACGGCGCTGCGTTGGTAGTCGAGGTCAAGCACCGGGGCGAAGCTCAGGTCGAGGCCGACCGCCAGCACTTCAGTGGCCATGATCCAGCCGCACTGCTCGGCCAGGTATTCGGCGTTGGGTTTATCCGCCAGCAGGCGCATGGCCGGCAGACGCACAAAGCCCTGGCGCAGGCGCTGCACACGCCCGCCTTCCTGATCGACCGCCAGCAGCAGGTCTGGGCGCACCGCGCGAATGGCCGCACTCAATTCGCGCACTTGCCGCGGGTGCTCGATATTGCGCGCAAAAATGATCAACCCGCCCACTTCAGGCTGGCGCAACAACTGGCGATCCTCGGCCGTCAGCCAAGTACCGGCCACATCGACCATTAACGAACCTTGCAGGGCAGCAGTCATAAACTTTCCTTAAATAACGCACACAACCCGTTGCCCTCACCTGGCGCAATAAGCGCAGCGAGCACAACGGGTTGTGAGTAAATAGCTGAAATCGGCATGGCGGCTAGCTTAGCCGCCGCGCACACCTGGGGCAATCACGCCTTGGCGACGGCCGGCGTAGATTTGCTGCGCGCACGCAACTGGGCAGCGGCCATGACCGGATCGGTCACGCCGGTTTCGGCACGCATGCCGGCGGCAAGGAACGGCACCATCAGGCGCATCACTTGCTCGATGGAAGTATTGACGCCGAAATCGGTCTCGGCAATTGCGCGCAACGCCTTGATCCCGGACATGCTGAACGCGGCAGCGCCGAGCATGAAGTGCACACGCCAGAACAGTTCGATCGGCGGAATACGCGGCGCAGCTTCGTTGACCAGCAGCATGTAGCGACGGAACACCTTGCCGTACATGTCTTCCAGGTAACGGCGCAAGTGGCCCTGGCTCTGGCTGAAGGCCAGCCCTAACAGGCGCATGAAGATCGACAGGTCATTGCCGCTGCGCGGTTGAACCACCAAGGCTTGCTCAACCAGGATTTCCAGCAGGTCTTCCAGGCTTGGCTTGTTTTCGGGCTTGGTCTGGCGACGCTCCAGCTCACGGTCGAGGCTGGCGCAGAACGGCCCCAGGAAGCGCGAGAACACCGCCTGGATCAGGGCTTTTTTCGAGCCGAAATGATAGTTCACAGCGGCGAGGTTAACCCCAGCCTTGCTGGTAATCAGCCGCAATGAAGTTTCAGCAAATCCTTTTTCCGCGAACAATTGCTCGGCAGCATCGAGAATGCGTTCAACGGTTTCCGACTGGGCCATGGCTACTCCGCCTGACAAACACTTGTTTGAAACATACGTTTCAGGGTGTGTCTTGTCAAGCCTGCGAGGCCGTTTTCCGGCCGGGCAGTCATCTATTTCATCGCTATTTAATCACATCCTTCGCGCCCTGTAGGCAGCGCTGTCTATGCCTTGCAGGAAGAGTGACAGACGACCGTCCAGCGGAGTGCCAAAAAAGGATGATTGCCAAGCGCAGTTCACTGTATATAATCCCAGTCACTGTATAAAAAGACAGAGCGATCAACATGCTAAAACTGACGCCACGCCAAGCTGAGATTCTGGCTTTTATCAAGCGCTGCCTCGACGACAACGGCTACCCGCCGACGCGAGCGGAAATTGCGCTGGAACTGGGGTTCAAGTCCCCCAACGCCGCCGAAGAACACCTCAAGGCCCTCGCCCGCAAAGGCGCGATCGAGATGACCCCAGGTGCTTCACGCGGTATTCGCATCCCTGGCTTTGAAGCCAAGGCCGACGAATCGACCCTGCCGATCATCGGTCGCGTCGCCGCCGGTGCGCCGATCCTGGCGCAGCAGCACGTCGAAGAGTCCTGCAACATCAACCCGACGTTCTTCCATCCGCGTGCCGACTACCTGTTGCGCGTACACGGCATGAGCATGAAGGACGTGGGCATTTTCGACGGTGATCTGCTGGCTGTCCACACCACTCGCGAAGCCCGTAATGGTCAGATCGTCGTCGCCCGTATCGGCGACGAAGTCACCGTCAAACGCTTCAAGCGCGAAGGCAGCAAGGTCTGGCTTATGGCCGAGAACCCTGAGTTCGCCCCGATTGAAGTGAACCTGAAAGATCAGGACCTGGTGATCGAAGGCTTGAGCGTCGGCGTTATTCGCCGCTAAAGGAGGCACCATGCAACTCGTGCACACCCCACAACACACACAACTGTCGCTGTTCGAGGCCTTTATGGCCCAACCCCTTGCGCCCATTCTCAAGGAAGCGGTCGAGGCCCCTTGGGGCTCCGAACCTGAGGCGTTCAGTGAACTGTCGTTGCGCGGTGCTGCCGGGAGCTGCCTGAGCCTGCTGGCGCCGATCCTTCGAGAATTGAGCGAGGAGCAGGACGCACGCTGGCTGACGCTGATTGCCCCACCCGCCAGCCTGACCCAGGCCTGGCTGCGGGACGCCGGGCTCAACCGTGAGCGCATCCTGCTGCTGCAACCGCGCGGTGCGCAAAGTGCTCAGCAACTGACGTGCGAAGCCTTGCGCCTGGGGCGCAGCCACACGGTGGTGAGCTGGTTGAACCCACTGAATGCAACAGCCAAGCAGCAGCTGATCAGCGCCGCGCGCACGGGCGATGCGCAGAGTTTGAATATTCGATTGGGGTAATGGGATCTGCTGCAGGCCAGCCGTATGGATGGGCTTGTTATGGCAGGCGAGCCTGTTGTGGCAGGTGAGCTTGTTGTGGCGAGCGAGCTTGCTCGCGCTGGGCTGCGCAGCAGCCCCAAAACCAGGCACCGTGGAATACCTGATACAGCGCATTAAATCTATTCAGGGCCGCTTCGCAGCCCAGCGGGAGCAAGCTCCCTCGCCACAGAAGCCCGGTCGTCAGAACACTTCCGACAGCGCGTCATTGCTACTCAGTGAAGCACCCGCGGCCCATCTTCCTTCTCCGGCTCGCCTTCGGCCAGGCGACCAGCCATCTGCACACCAACGCTCAACATGGCTTTTGCCACTTCTACATGTTGGCCCTGCAGGAACACTTTTGCATCTTCGGAAAAATCCAAAATAACCAGAGAACCCTCGTCCTCGGCCCTGCGCAGCTCGATTCGGCCGTCAGGCAACTCTACAATTTCCAGAAAGGACGTTGGCATATAAGTCTGTTCTCCACGAAAGGCCGGGATTATATCAGTCATCCACCCAGCCTCGCTGAGGATCTGAACAGGTTTCTTAACGGCTTGATGAATGGTGCTCTTCGGCAAGACTGCTCTCAATGTGGGAGCTGGCTTGCCTGCGATTACGGTGCATCAGCAAATGGCCGGCAAGCTGACCCAGCCTATCGCAGGCAAGCCAGCTCCCACCTTTGTTCAGCGCAAACCTCTTAACACTCGTTCAAGCCTTCACGAAACCGCAACGCCATCTTCTTCAGCTCCTGGCGCCAGCTTTCCAGCTCTTCGCGGCTCAAGGGCTTGGGCTCATCCTCTCCCAGCGCAACGGCCACGATCAGCGGCTGTGTCACATCACCCTTGGGCACATGGGGAACACGCGGCGGCTGGAACATATCCGCATGCGCTTTGAGCAATCGAGCAACCCAACTGTCGGGGCTCTGCGCCATTTCCACCAGTTCGGCCAGTTCAGGAATCGCCATGCTGTCCAGCACTTCGCGGTTCATGAGCATTTCTGCGCGTGGTGCGCCCGCCTGGGGCAAGCGGTAGAACCCGGCAATTTCATGGCACAGGCCCAGCAAAGCGCCATAGAGGTGGAACAACGCCGCCTCACGCCCGGCCTGGACCAGCGCGATGGCATTCATCTCCTTCCCTTCCTCGGCGCGGCCAAGGGCTTCCAGGGACAAACCCGCGAAGTAAATTTTCTGATTGGTACGGGTATAGAGTTCGTTGGCCATAACGGCAATCTCCACAACGAAATAAGCGTGATGCTGGCTGAACAGTGTCACGGATCAGCCAAGTTTCCTGCAAGCGTAAAAAAAGGCCGCCTTTTCAGGCGGCCTTTGTAGCTGGCAGATCAGCCGATCAAGCGCCCTGGCGCTTGTCCTCGACCTTCCACTTGCCGCCGTCGTAGAAAGCTTTCCAGCCGGTAGGCTTGCCGTCCACTTCGGTCTGCACGTACTGCTCCTTGGTTTTGCGGCTGTAGCGGATCACGGACGGGCGACCGTCGGGATCCTTCTTCGGCGCTTCACACAGGAAGTGGTACTTCGGATCGATCTCGTCCTTGTGCGGCACGATTTCCATCACCAGCGGAGCACGGGTCTCGCGGTTTTTCGGAAACTGGCTGGCCGCCAGGAACAGACCCGAAGCGCCGTCACGCAGGATGTAGGTGTCGTTGACCTTCTCGCACTTGAGTTCAGGCATCTTCACCGGGTCCATCTTCGGCGGCGCCGCGTCACCGCTTTTGAGCAGTTTGCGCGTGTTCTTGCAAGTCGGGTTGGTGCAGCCGAAGAACTTGCCGAAACGACCGGTCTTGAGCTGCATCTCGCTGCCGCACTTGTCGCATTCCAGGCTCGGACCTTCGTAGCCTTTGATGCGGTAGGTGCCCTCTTCGATCTCGTAGCCATTGCAATCCGGGTTGTTACCGCAGATGTGCAACTTATGCTTCTCGTCGAGCAGGTAGGCGTCCATCGCCGTGCTGCAGATCGGGCAACGGTGCTTGCCGCGCAGTACCAGCGACTCGGATTCACCCTCGTCGTCGGCGGCAATCTCATCGCCTGGCACCAGGTTAACGGTGGCCTTGCAGCGCTCTTTCGGCGGCAGGCTGTAGCCCGAGCAACCGAGGAACACACCGGTGGATGCGGTACGAATCTGCATCGGGCGGCCGCACGTCAGGCACGGGATGTCGGTCATCACCGGTTGGTTGGCGCGCATGCCGCTTTCAGGGCTTTCGGCTACTTCGAGTTTCTTTTTGAAGTCGCCGTAGAACTCATCCAGCACGTTTTTCCAGTCGCGTTCGCCCTGCGCCACGTCATCGAGGTTCTCTTCCATGCCGGCGGTGAAGCCGTAATCCATGAGGTTGGAGAAGCTCTCGGACAGGCGTTCGGTGACGATGTCGCCCATCTTTTCCGAGTAGAAACGACGGTTGTGCAGCGCTACGTAGCCACGGTCCTGGATGGTCGAGATGATTGCCGCATAGGTCGAAGGACGACCAATACCGCGTTTTTCCATCTCTTTTACCAGGCTGGCTTCGGAGTAACGCGCCGGCGGCTTGGTGAAGTGCTGGGACGGGTCGAGCTTGATCAGCTTCAACGTGTCGCCCTGGGCCATGTCCGGCAGCACGTCGTCATCGCCTGGCTTGGCGATTTGCGGCATCACGCGGGTATAGCCGTCGAACTTGAGGATACGGCCCTTGGCACGCAGCTCGAAGTCGCCTGCGCCCACGCTGACGGTGGTGGACAGGTATTGCGCCGGCAGCATCTGGCAGGCAAGGAACTGGCGCCAGATCAGCTCGTAGAGGCGCTCAGCATCACGCTCCATGCCGCTCAGCTTGCTTGGCTCGGTGTTGGCGTCGGAAGGACGAATCGCTTCGTGAGCCTCTTGTGCGCCTTCCTTGCTGCTGTAGACGTTCGGCTTTTCCGGCAGGTACTTCTTGCCGAACTCGCTTTCAATATAAGTGCGCGCCATCGCCACCGCGTCTTGCGACAGGTTGGTGGAGTCGGTACGCATATACGTGATGTAGCCGGCTTCATACAAGCGCTGGGCCATCATCATGGTCTTCTTCACGCCAAAGCCCAGGCGGTTGCTCGCGGCCTGTTGCAAGGTGGACGTGATGAACGGCGCCGACGGCTTGCTGCTGGTTGGCTTGTCTTCGCGCTTGACGATGCTGTAGCTGGAAGCCTTGAGCTTCTCCAGCGCGGCCATGGCCTGGGCTTCGTTCAGCGGCTTGAAGGCCTCGCCTTTCTCACGGGCCACTTCAAAGCGCACGTTGGCGCCCTTGGCAGTGCCCAGGTCGGCGTGGACTTCCCAGTATTCTTCGGGGTTGAACGCACGGATCTCACGCTCACGCTCCACCACCAGCTTGACCGCTACCGATTGCACACGGCCGGCGGACAGGCCACGGGCGATTTTCGCCCACAGCAGTGGCGAGACCATGTAACCCACCACGCGGTCGAGGAAACGACGCGCCTGCTGGGCGTTAACACGGTCGATATCCAGCTCACCCGGCTTGGAGAAGGCTTCCTGGATGGCTTTCTTGGTGATTTCGTTGAACACCACACGCTTGTAGCGGCTGTCATCACCGCCGATGGCTTCGCGCAGGTGCCAGGCAATGGCTTCCCCTTCGCGGTCCAAGTCCGTCGCGAGATAGATGGTGTCGGCATCTTTGGCGAGCCGGCGCAGCTCTTCGATGACCTTTTCCTTGCCTGGAAGGATTTCGTACTTGGCCTTCCAGCCGTGATCCGGGTCCACACCCATGCGTGAGACCAGCTGCTTGCGCGCTTTCTCTTTAGGGCTGAGCACCGGACCTTCGCCCGCAGCGGCCTTGCCGCGCTTGGCGGCAGGCTCCTTGCTGGCGCTAGCCGAACCGCTGGTGGGCAGGTCTCGGATATGGCCGATACTCGACTTCACCACGTACTCGTTGCCCAAGTACTTGTTGATGGTCTTGGCCTTAGCCGGGGATTCCACAATGACCAGCGATTTGCCCATGGATCGGAAAATTCCTGAATTCGAGAAGTGAAAGGCAGTTGGCGCCTGTCGCGGCAACGCTATATATAGTGGCAACAAGGTGAGGTCAAGCGCAGCATTCTGCGCGGCCTGCCGTTATTGCCCTGAAAAAAGACTGGGTTCGACCTGCACCAAAGCAAAGCGCGGGACCTGCTCGCCGTCAACTTCGACGGTCTCCAGGAACATGCTCAATGGGCGCACCCAAAAGCCGTAATCGCCATACAGTGCTTGGTAAAACACCACTTCTTCTTCGGTCTCGGAGTGCCGCGCCACATTAAAAACGCGGTACTGCGGGCCCTTATAATGTTGGTAGAGCCCTGGTTCGACTTTCATGCTTTGGCCCTCGTGCAAAATTTGTTGAAAAAAAATATTAAAAATTCCAAAAAACAAAAACCGGGGCACTGGGCCCCGGCTTCCGTCAGCGAAACGTTTAGATACGTTCGAAGACGGTGGAAATGCCTTGGCCGAGACCAATGCACATGGTTGCAACCCCAAGGTTGCCGCCATTTTGCTTCATCACGTTAAGCAAAGTGCCGGAGATACGTGCACCGGAGCAACCGAATGGGTGGCCCAGGGCAATCGCGCCGCCGTGCAGGTTAACCTTCTCGTTCATCTTGTCGAGTACTTTCAAATCTTTCAGCACTGGCAGGGCCTGTGCGGCGAAAGCTTCGTTGAGCTCGAAGAAGTCGATATCGGAGATGGTCAGGCCCGCGCGCTTCAAGGCTTTTTGTGTGGCCGGTACTGGACCATAGCCCATGATTGCCGGGTCCACACCTGCCACTGCCATCGAACGGATCACCGCCATCGGCTGAATGCCCAGGTCCTGGGCACGTTGCGCCGACATCACGATCATGCACGAAGCACCGTCGGTGATTTGCGACGACGTACCGGCTGTCACGGTGCCGCCCTTTGGATTGAAGGCGGGTTTCAAGGCCGCCAGGCTTTCCAGAGTGGTATCCGGACGAATGGTTTCGTCGTAGTCGAACAGTTTGAGGAAACCGTTCTCGTCGTAACCGTTCATCGGGATGATTTCATCCTTGAACTTGCCTTCCACGGTCGCCTTGTGGGCCAACTGGTGGGAGCGCACGCCGAATGCGTCCTGGGCTTCGCGGGTAATGCCGTGCATTTTGCCGAGCATTTCTGCGGTGAGGCCCATCATGCCCGAGGCTTTTGCCGCGTACAGCGACATGTGCGGGTTAGGGTCGACGCCGTGCATCATGCTGACGTGGCCCATGTGCTCCACGCCGCCGACCACGAACACATCGCCGTTGCCGGTCATGATCGCTTGCGCAGCAGTGTGCAGCGCGCTCATCGACGAACCACACAGGCGGCTGACGGTCTGGCCAGCTGCGGTGTGCGGGATCTGGGTCATCAACGACGCCATGCGCGCGATGTTCCAGCCCTGCTCCAGGGTCTGGTTGACGCAGCCCCAGATCACGTCTTCGACTTCGTTAGGGTCGACCTTGACGTTACGCTCCAGCAATTTGCTGATCAGGTGCGCCGACATGTCTTCGGCGCGGGTGTTGCGGTGCATGCCGCCCTTGGAGCGGCCCATTGGCGTGCGACCGAAGTCGACAATCACCACGTCTCTTGGATTCAAGCTCATAAATATTCTCGCTCTAGTCGTCTGGGCGCTTAACCGAAGAAGCTCTGGCCGTTTTTGGCCATTTCACGCAGCTTCGCGGTCGGGTGGTACAGCGGGCCCAAATCAGCGTATTTGTCAGCCAGGGCAACGAACTCAGCCACACCGATCGAGTCGATGTAACGCAGCGCACCACCACGGAATGGAGGGAAACCAATACCGTACACCAGGCCCATATCGGCTTCGGCGGCGGTTTCAACGATGCCGTCTTCCAGGCAACGCACGGTTTCCAGGCACAGGGCGATCATCATCCAGTTGATGATGTCCTCATCGGACACCTCACGCTGCTCGTAGATGACCGGAGCCAGCACTTCGTGAACCGACGGGTCGGCCACTTTCTTCTGCTTGCCCTTCTTGTCAGCCTCGTAGGCGTAGAAGCCTTTGCCGTTTTTCTGGCCCAGGCGCTTGGCCTCGTAGAGCGCGTCGATCGCCGAGCGGCGGTCGTCTTTCATGCGGTCCGGGAAGCCTTCAGCCATCACGTCACGACCGTGGTGGCCCGTGTCGATACCGACCACGTCCATCAGGTACGCCGGGCCCATTGGCCAGCCAAATTTTTCCATAACCTTGTCGATGCGTACGAAGTCCACACCGGCGCTGACCAGCTTGGCGAAACCGCCGAAGTACGGGAACAACACGCGGTTGACCAGGAAGCCCGGGCAGTCATTGACCACGATCGGGTTCTTGCCCATTTTCTTGGCGTAGGCAACGGTGGTGGCAACCGCCAACTCGCTGGACTTCTCGCCACGGATCACTTCCACCAGCGGCATCATGTGTACCGGGTTGAAGAAGTGCATGCCGACGAAGTTTTCCGGACGCTTGAGGGCTTTGGCCAGCAGCGAGATGGAAATGGTCGAAGTGTTCGAGGCCAGGATAGTGTCGTCTTTAACCTGGCCTTCCACTTCAGCCAGTACGGCTTGCTTGACCTTCGGGTTTTCGACTACGGCTTCGACCACCAGGTCGACGTGACCGAAATCGCCGTAGGACAGCGTAGGACGAATGCCGTTAAGCACTTCAGCCATCTTCGCGGCGGTCATGCGACCTTTATCAACGCGGCCCACCAGCAGCTTGGCGGCTTCTGCCAGGCCTTGCTCGATGCCGTGCTCGTTGATGTCTTTCATCAGGATCGGCGTGCCTTTGGACGCCGACTGATAGGCGATACCGCCGCCCATGATACCGGCGCCCAGTACGGCAGCCTGTTTCACGTCGCGGGCGATTTCGTCGTAGGCCTTGGCCTTTTTCTTCAGTTCCTGATCGTTCAGGAACAGGCCGATCAAGCTTTGTGCTGCCGAGGTTTTCGCCAGTTTGACGAAACCTGCCGCTTCCACTTCCAGGGCTTTGTCGCGACCGAAGTTCGCAGCTTTCTGGATGGTCTTGATCGCTTCAACCGGCGCCGGGTAGTTCGGGCCGGCCTGGCCGGCCACAAAACCTTTGGCGGTTTCGAACGACATCATTTGTTCGATGGCGTTGAGCTTGAGTTTTTCCAGCTTCGGCTGACGCTTGGCCTTGTAGTCAAATTCGCCGCTGATGGCGCCTTTGATCAGGTTCAGGGCGGCTTCAGCCAGTTTGTCCGGGGCAACCACGGCATCGACTGCACCGACTTTCAGCGCGTCTTCGGCACGGTTTTCTTTACCGGCGGCGATCCACTCGATCGCGTTGTCAGCACCGATCAGGCGCGGCAGACGCACAGTGCCGCCGAAACCTGGGTAGATGCCCAGTTTGACTTCAGGCAGGCCGATTTTGGCGGTGGCCGACATGACGCGGAAGTCTGCAGCCAGGCACATTTCCAGGCCGCCGCCCAACGCGATGCCATTGATGGCAGCCACGGTTGGCACGTTGAGGTCTTCGAAATCGCTGAAAATCTTGTTGGCTTCGAGGTTGCCGGCCACAAGCTCTGCATCGGGCAGCTTGAAGTTGTCGACGAATTCGGTGATGTCAGCGCCGACGATAAACACGTCCTTGCCGCTGGAGACGATCACGCCCTTGACCGAAGCATCTGCTTTGATGGTGTCTACGGCCTGACGCAGTTCGTTCAGGGTTAGACGGTTGAACTTGTTGACGGACTCACCCTTGAGGTCGAATTTCAGTTCGACGATGCCACTTTCAAGAGCCTTAACCGTGATGGCTTTACCTTCGTAAATCATCAACTGATCTCCACGATATGGAAGCTGAACAGTACACACTGGACGCTGGCCTATTGGTTGGACATTGATAGTTGCCTCAATGCTCATGCCAATCCGCCAGGCACACCCGCCAATGCGCTAGTCGGGGTTCTGTATGAGTCGTCTGACAGACAAACGCTCAATTCATACGCCCGTTTGATTTGGGTACGTCACCTTCATCCAATTCAGGGCAATTGTCAATCGCTCGAAAGGCCAGGAAAAACGCGACTTTCCAGTCAGTTCAGAACTCCACGCCCACGCCTGCGCCCTGTCAATATTCAAATATTCACAGAATCAATAATAAAAAAGATGTGGGAAAAGGCTGTACAGAATCGGATATGCCGCTAGGCTTGCGACAACCGCAAAGCGCCCCGTGATGAACACCCGGCGCGAGGAACACAGAATTACCGGCCTGCCTGGCCAACTCCAGCCCGATGATGATGTCGGGCTTTTTAATGCCAGTCTTTTAACGCTAATGGCGTCATGCCAGGGCCTTGAGCAGCGTATCGATGTCCTTCAGCACACTGGCCTCACCCTTCTCGCCCCAATACAGGGCGATCATTTGCTTGTCGGCCTCGACCTTGTAGACGTTGGCCGGCAACGTCGCAAAATGCGGCAACAACTTTTCATCCTCACACACTTCACGCCATTGATTGACCCATACGCCTGGCGACATTTGCCAATAACTCCACAGGGCCGGCGTGCTGCCGCGCCGTGGCCTGCAGTACTGCGCGCAGGGGCTCGGCGGCTCTTGCGCAAGCCAGTGCGGCCACTCCTGTGGCGCCAATTGCATGGCCAAACCGATGCGGCGCGCCTCCATGCGCAGGGCCATGCGCCCGCTCTGATGGCGCGACGGGCGCAGCCAGGCCAGGGGGCTAAGAACCACCAGAAGGATTGACACCACTATCCAGACCGTCATATGTGTACTCCCGAATTTCTAGATGCGCGGATTTGAGCTGACGCAACCCCATCCGCTTGAAACCAGCCATACTGAACTTATTGCAGTCTCCTGGAGGAACGCGCCATGCCCAACGAATATTCCTACAAACATATCCTGGTCGCGGTCGATCTGACCGAAGAGTGCGACCCGGTTATCAAGCGCGCTCAGGCTTCAGCAATCGCCAACGGCGCCAAGCTGTCACTCGTGCATATCGTCGAGCCCATGGCCATGGCCTTTGGTGGCGACGTACCCATGGACCTTTCCCAGTTGCAGCAACAGCAGTTTGACCAGGCCAAAGAGCGCCTGGACCGTTTGATTCTCAAGTACCCGCACTTGAAAAAGGAAGACTGCCACCTCACCTACGGCCAACCGCGCCAGGAAATCCATCACCTGGCCAAAGAGCAGAACTGCGACCTGATCGTGGTCGGCAGCCATGGTCGTCATGGCCTGGCGTTGTTGCTGGGTTCTACCGCCAATGACGTGCTGCACGGCGCGCCGTGTGATGTGCTGGCGGTGAAGCTGGTAAAAAGCTCGTAAGGCCGATGAAGATCTAATGTGGGAGCTGGCTTGCCTGCGATGCAGGCACCTCGGTGCTTCAGGCAGACCGAGGTGAGGCTATCGCAGGCAAGCCAGCTCCCACATTTCGAATCGCATTTCATATAAAAAGCCCGGCGATCATACCGATGAGCGCCGGGCTTTTTTATGGCGTGCGAATCAATCAGGCATCCAGCTCAGCCCAACGCTCCATCAGCACTTCCAGCTCCTGGTTCAACGTTTCCAGGGAAGCAATCACCTTGGCGGTTTCCGCCGCCGGGCGCAGGTAGAAACCCGCGTCAGCCATGTCTGCTTCTACCGCAGCGATCTGCTGTTCCTTGGCGTCGATATCACCCGGCAAGGCTTCCAGCTCGCGTTGCAGCTTGTAGCTGAGCTTCTTCTTGGCCGCCGGTGCAGCTTCCGCAACCGGTGCAGCAGCAGCGGCCACAGGCGCCACGACTGCCGAGGTCAGGTCGGCCTTGCCGGACTTGCTCTCGGTCACGCCCAGCAGGCGCGGCGAGCCGCCCTGACGGATCCAGTCCTGGTAACCACCGACGTATTCACGCACCTTGCCTTCACCTTCGAAGACCAGGGTGCTGGTCACCACGTTGTCGAGGAATGCCCGGTCGTGGCTGACCATCAGCACGGTGCCGTTGAAGGTCAGCAAAACCTCTTCCAGCAGCTCGAGGGTTTCCACGTCGAGGTCGTTGGTCGGTTCGTCGAGTACCAGCAGGTTGGACGGCTTGCTGAACAGCTTGGCCAGCAGCAGGCGCGCACGCTCACCACCGGACAGGGCTTTGACTGGCGTACGCGCACGCTGCGGGCTGAACAGGAAGTCGCCCAGGTAGCTCAGCACGTGGCGGCTCTGACCGTCGATGTCGATAAAGTCGCGGCCTTCGGCAACGTTGTCGATCACGGTCTTTTCCAGGTCCAACTGATGGCGCAACTGGTCGAAGTAGGCCACGTCGATGCGCGTGCCTTCTTCCACGGTGCCGCTGGTCGGTTGCAGGCCATTGAGCATCAGTTTGAGCAAGGTGGTCTTGCCGGTGCCGTTGGCGCCCAGCAGGCCGATACGGTCGCCGCGCTGCAGGACCATCGAGAAGTCCTTGATCAGGAACGGGCCATCCGGGTGGTGGAAGCTGACATTCTCCAGCACCATCACCTGCTTGCCCGACTTGTCGGCGGTGTCCAGCTGGATATTGGCCTTGCCGGTGCGCTCGCGGCGCTCACTGCGCTCAACACGCAGGGCTTTGAGGGCGCGTACACGGCCTTCGTTACGGGTGCGACGGGCCTTGATGCCCTGGCGGATCCAGACTTCTTCCTGGGCCAGCTTCTTGTCGAACAGCGCGTTGGCGGTTTCTTCAGCGGCCAGCGAGGCTTCTTTGTGTACCAGGAAGCTGGCGTAGTCGCCGTTCCAGTCGATCAGGCCGCCACGGTCCAGTTCGAGGATGCGCGTGGCCAGGTTTTGCAGGAAGGAGCGGTCGTGCGTGATGAACAGCACGGCGCCCTGGAAATCCTTGAGGGCTTCTTCGAGCCAGGCGATAGCGCCGATGTCCAGGTGGTTGGTTGGTTCGTCGAGCAGCAGCAGGTCGGGCTCGGACACCAGCGCCTGGGCCAGCAACACGCGACGGCGCCAGCCACCGGACAACTCGGCGAGGGTCTTGTCGGCGGGCAGTTGCAGGCGGCTCAGGGTGCTGTCGACCAGCTGCTGCAAACGCCAGCCGTCACGGGCTTCGAGGTCTTGCTGGACGTGCATGAGCTTGTCCAGGTCGGCTTCGGTGACGCAGTTCTGCGCCAGGTGATGGTACTGCGCGAGCAACTCGCCAACGCCGTCGAGGCCTTCGGCAACCACGTCGAACACTGTCCGTCCGTCGGCCACCGGCAATTCCTGCGGCAATTCGCCGATCTTGAGGCCCGGCGCGCGCCATACAGAGCCGTCATCGGGCTTCTGGTCGCCTTTTACCAGCTTCATCATGCTGGACTTGCCGGTGCCGTTGCGGCCGATGATGCACACCCGCTCACCACGGGCGATCTGCCAGGACACCTTGTCCAACAACGGCATAGCGCCGAAAGCAAGGGACACATCGCTGAATTTGAGCAGGGTCATACGCTTCTCCAAAAACTGGGCGCGCATTCTACCTGACTTGAGGGTGGGATGCGGCCGGCATTTTTGCCACAGACACGTTCTGTAGGACATTTACGGTGAACTGCTGCCAGCCGGCCGGCAAAGCTTTCGCCAGCCGCTGGCAAAAGGCTAAGCTAGGGGCAATCAGTGTCGGCGGTGCCGGTGCTAGTCGTGATTTCTCTGCACGGACGTCTCATGCGCAGTCGCCTTTTCAACTTTTTATCTTGTCTGCTTCTTTCCGCCACCGCCGTTCAATCCGCCCAGGCCGTGGACCTCACCACCCAACGTCAGTATTACGATGAAGCCAAACGCGCCCTCGCCAAAGGCGACAGCGGCCCGTATATGCAATACAGCCAGGCCCTGGCCGACTACCCGCTCACGCCGTACCTGGCCTACGACGAGCTGACCGCGCGCCTCAAAACCGCGAGCAACGAGGAAATCGAACAGTTCCTCGCCAAAAACGGCGACCTGCCCCAGGCCAACTGGATGAAACTGCGTTGGTTGCGCTGGCTGGCCGACCGTGGTGACTGGCAAACCTTCGAAAAGTACTACGACGCCAAGCTCAATTTCGTCGAACTGGACTGCCTGCATGGCCAGTACCAGCTGACGCACAACCTCAAAGCCGAAGGCTACAAGACCACCGAAAAACTCTGGATGACCGGCAAATCCCAGCCGGCCGCCTGTGACGCCACCTTTGGCCAGTGGGCCGCCGATGGCCAACTCACCGAACAGAAAATCTGGGACCGCGCCAAGCTCGCCGCCGAAGCCCGCAACTACGCATTGGCCAACAGCCTGGTGAAAACCCTGCCAACCCTTGGCGCCCAAGGCCGCTTGATGATCGACGTGGCGCAAAAGCCCGACATGCTCAGCGACCCGTCGCGCTTCCTGCCGGCCAACGAGGCCATGTCTGACGCTGTGGGCCTGGGCCTGCGCCGCCTGGCACGCCAGGACCCGGACAAGGCCATGGCCCTGCTCGACGGCTATGCCAGCAGCATGCACTTCTCCCGTGACGAAAAAGTGTCGATCGCCCGCGAAATCGGCCTGACCCTCGCGCGCCGCTACGACCCACGCGCCCTGGACGTGATGACCAAGTACGACCCCGAGCTGCGTGACAACACCGTCTCCGAATGGCGCCTGCGCCTGCTGTTGCGCCTGGCTCGCTGGGAAGATGCCTACCAGTTGACCCGCAAACTCCCGCAAGACCTGGCCACCACCAACCGCTGGCGCTACTGGCAGGCGCGTAGCCTGGAACTGGCCGAGCCGAAGAACCCGCAGCCGCTGGTGCTGTACAAAAACCTTGCGCAGGAACGTGATTTCTACGGGTTCCTCGCGGCTGATCGCTCCAAAGCGCCCTACCAGTTGAAAAACAAACCGTTGGTGATGAGCCAGGCGCTGATCAACAAAGTGCGCAACACCCCCGGTGTGCGCCGCGCGATGGAGTTCTATGCACGCGGCCAGATTGTCGATGGCCGCCGCGAGTGGTACCACGTCAGCCGTCACTTCAACCGCGATGAAATGGTCGCCCAGGCCAAGCTGGCCTACGACATGAAGTGGTACTTCCCGGCGATCCGCACCATCAGCCAGGCGCAGTACTGGGATGACCTGGATATTCGTTTCCCGATGGCACACCGCGACACGCTGGTACGCGAAGCCAAGGTGCGTGGCCTGCATTCAAGCTGGGTGTTCGCCATCACCCGCCAGGAAAGTGCCTTCATGGACGACGCGCGCTCCGGCGTCGGCGCCAGTGGCCTGATGCAACTGATGCCCGGCACTGCCAAAGAAACCGCACGTAAATTCAGCATCCCACTGGCCTCCCCGGCCCAGGTGCTGGACCCGGACAAAAACATCCAGCTCGGCGCCGCCTACCTGAGCCAGGTACACAGCCAATTCAACGGCAACCGCGTACTCGCCTCCGCCGCCTACAACGCCGGCCCCGGCCGTGTGCGCCAGTGGCTGCGCGGTGCCGACCACCTGAGTTTCGATGTGTGGGTGGAAAGCATCCCGTTCGACGAAACCCGCCAGTATGTGCAGAACGTGCTGTCTTATTCGGTGATCTACGGGCAGAAACTCAATTCACCGCAGCCGCTGGTGGATTGGCATGAGCGGTATTTTGATGATCAGTAAGACTGACTGAAGTGCGATCAGCAGGCTTGCTGTGGCCAACAGGTTTCATTTGGCCACCAGGCTTGTTGTGGCGAGCAGCCTTGTTGTGGCGAGCAGGCTTGCCCTGCGCTGGAGTGCGAAGCGCTCCCTATTCAGCCCCGCCACGGTGTAACTGATAGACCGAGTCGGCAAGTTTTGGGGCTGCTACGCAGCCCAACGCGGGGCAAGCCCGCTCTCCACAACAAACCTGCTCAGCCTACTAGCCTGCTCACCCGACTAGCCTGCCTGCCACACTAGCCCGCTCGCCACATAGATCAAGCTAGCCTTCGTTTTTCACAACCTCACCGCCATCACTGAACTGCAACGCCGCTAACCGTGCATACAACGGATTACTCGCAATCAACTGTTGATGCGTACCCACTGCCACCAGCTTGCCCTGGTCCATCACCGCAATCCGGTCGGCGTTCTTCACTGTGGCCAACCGATGCGCAATCACCAGCGTGGTGCGGCCCTGCATCAGTTGCGGCAAGGCTTGCTGTATCAAATGCTCACTCTGCGCATCCAGGGCGCTGGTGGCTTCGTCCAGCAGCAGGATCGGCGCATCCACCAGCAACGCGCGGGCGATGGCCAGGCGTTGGCGTTGGCCGCCGGACAGGCCCATACCGCCGTCGCCCAGATGGGTCTGGTAGCCATCGGGCATTTGCAGGATGAAGTCATGGGCGTGGGCGATGCGTGCCGCGGCTTCGACCTGTTCGCGGGTGGCGGACGGGTTGCCATAACGGATGTTTTCTTCAACGCTGCCGAAGAACAGCGCCGGGCTCTGGGAAACCAGCGCGAAATGACGGCGCAGGTCCATTGGCTCGAGTTCGGTCAGCGGGTGGCCCTCAAGCAGGATGCGGCCTTGCTGCGGATCGTAAAAGCGCAGCAGCAAATCAAAGATCGTCGATTTACCCGCGCCGGATGGGCCGACCAACGCCAGGGTTTCACCGGGGTTGATGCTCAGGCTCAAACCGTCAATGGCGTAGCTGTGCGGCCGCGACGGGTAGGAAAAACGCAAGTCTTGCAGTTCCATACGACCGCTGACCCGCTCCGGCAACTGCACGCTGCCTTCGGCGGGTGCCTGGATGTCATTGCTCGACTGCAACAGTTCGCCAATCCGCTCAGCGGCACCGGCGGCACGTTGCAGCTCACCGAGCACTTCGCTCAGAGTACCAACCGCACTGCCGACGATCAGGCTGTAAAACACGAACGCCGCCAGTTCACCGCCGGAAATCCGCCCACTGATCACATCCATACCGCCCACCCACAGCATCACCCCCACCGCGCCGAGCACCAGCATGATCACCAGTGTAATCAGCCAGGCGCGCTGCGCGATGCGTTTACGCGCCGTGGCAAACGCCTCTTCCACGGTGATGGCAAAGCGCTGTTCGTCCTGCACCTGGTGGTTATAGGCCTGCACGGTCTTGATCTGGCCAAGCGTCTCCGACACGTAACTGCCCACATCGGCAATACGGTCCTGGCTCAGCCGCGACAGGCTGCGCACGCGGCGACCGAAGATCAGGATCGGCGCCAGCACCAGCGGCAGCGCCACCACCACGATGCTGGTGAGCTTGGGGTTGGTGACAAACAACAGCACGATGCCGCCGATCACCATCAAGGCGTTGCGCAGGAACAGCGACAGCGACGAGCCGATCACCGATTGCAGCAACGTGGTGTCGGTGGTCAGCCGCGACTGGATTTCCGAACTGCGGTTGTTCTCGTAAAAGCCTGGGTGCAGGTAGATCAGATGATTGAAGACTTGCCGACGAATGTCCGCCACCACCCGTTCGCCGATCCACGACACCAGGTAAAACCGCGCAAACGTACCCACGGCCAGGCCCAGCACCAGCACCATGAACAGGCCAATGGACTGGTTGAGCAGGTGCGGCGACTGGGTCATGAACCCCTGGTCCACCAGCAGGCGAATGCCCTGCCCCATGGACAAGGTGATGCCCGCAGTGACGATGAGTGCCAACAAAGCACCCAGTGCCTGCCAGCGGTACGGCGCGATAAAGCGGCTGGCCAGGCGAATGGCACGGCGTTGACGGACTGAGAACATGGCGGGCATACCGATGAGGAACCTGTACACCAACATTGGGGGAACTTAGCTAAATAACAATGCGTCAGGTTAATTATGCCCGCCGATGTTGATGCCTAGAGGCTATCGGTCTAACGCCTGGGTGGAAATTTGTATCGGTTTCTGTTGGACTGGGCGTTCGAAGCGGTGATCGTGTAAGCAGTTGTAATAGCGCGGTCACGCGCAGGTATTAGATTAGGCACACAACCTGATGAGGAGACAGGCCATGACCTTGCAAAACAGCAGTGACGCCAAAATTGAAGTGATTCGCCAGCCGCAGCACCTGCCTTGCTCGTATATCGACGCCAAGGGCCGCGAAGTGCAGATTACCGAAGAAATGATCCAGCAAGCGTGCAGCGACCTGGAACAGCGACTGGTCAAACCTGCCAAGCAAGGCTGACGCGCCCACGCTCTTTCAGACCCGGCCTTGATGGCCGGGTTTTTTATGCCTGTTTTTTGTGGTCCGCCTTTTGTGGCGAGGGAGCTTGCTCCCGCTGGGCCGGGCTGGCGCTCCAGTGCGCAGCGCCCCTGAAAGCCTGCGACTGCTGCGCAGTCGAACGGGAGCAAGCTCCCTCGCCACAGGCGTAACAGTCCTATAAAGGCATGGCGCCCAATGCAGTGACGATGTTCGACAACACTGCCGACTCGCCATTGATCCGCACCTTCAAGCCATCTATCTCGCGACGCTCCGGGTAATGCTTGCGCAGCAGGTCGAACGCCTTGCGTTGCTCTTCCACGGTTCCCACAAGGCTGCGGCGCAAATCCGCATCATCGCGGCGCGGGTCGTACACACTGCGGCACAAGGTCGCCAGCGCCCAGGCCGGGTCTGTCGATGCATTCAAGTGCACCTCGGCCAGCCATGGCTGCGGCAACAAATCACTCAACTGGATACTGGGTTCCTGGCCCATATGGGCGCACAAAGCCTGGTAGATCTGCGCGGTGCCACGCTGTTTGCCGTCGAGGCTGTAGCCGGCGATATGCGGTGTGGCCAGCACGCACAGGTCGGCCAGGTCGACGTCCACTTCGGGCTCGCCTTCCCACACGTCCAGCACGGCTTGCAGGTCTTCGCGCTCCAGCAGTACTTCGCGTAAGGCCGCGTTATCGACGACAGGGCCGCGACTGGCGTTGATCAGCCAGGTGCCGGGCTTGAGGCGACCAAGGCGTTCACGATCAAACAGGTGCCAGGTGGAGCCGTTACCAGACTTGGTCAGCGGCGTGTGCAGGCTGATCACATCGCACTGCTCGATAATCTGCTGCAGGCTGACGTAATCACCGTCTTCGGCAATCTGGCGCGGCGGGTCGCACACCAGCACGTTCCAACCCAGACCTTTAAGCACCTTGACCAGGCGCCCGCCCACTTCACCGGCACCGACGATGCCATAAGTGCGCTGGTTCAGGTCGGCGCCTTCGATTTCGGCCAGGGTCTGCAAACTGCCCAGCACGTAGTCCACCACACCGCGGGCATTGCAGCCTGGGGCGCTGGACCAGGTGATACCGGCCTGTTTGAAGTAATCCAGGTCCAGGTGATCGGTGCCAATGGTGCAGGTGCCCACAAAGCGCACTTGAGTGCCGTCCAACAAGGCACGATTGACGTTTGTTACCGAGCGCACCAGCAGCACATCGGCCTGCTCGACCGTGGCGCGGTCGATGGAACGCCCGGGTACGCGGCGAATCTCGCCAAACCCTTCAAAAAAGGCATCGAGCAGCGGGATATTTTCGTCGGCAATAATCAGCATGGCAGGCTCCTTTCGCGGACCAGCAGTGTACAGGGATGCGTAGTTCGAGTGTGGGAGCTGGCCAGCTCCCACATGGGCCAGTTCCCACAGGGGTTTATCCTCTACCGGGAAAGCGCATTACAAATCAGCAACACAGGTTTTTTCCTGACCACAGCGTCAACGCGTAGACTTCGCCGTCCTTTGCAACTCTTTTACTGGACAACCGCACTTGAACACCGCCACCCTCTCCCGCCCCGCCCGCGTCAGTCGCGAGGTGCGCAGCCTGCTGACCCTGGCCCTGCCGATCATGATCGGCCAACTCGCCACCACGGCCATGGGCTTTGTCGATGCGGTGATGGCCGGGCGCGTGAGCCCGCGAGACCTGGCGGCGGTGGCCTTGGGCAACTCGATCTGGATTCCGGTATACCTGCTGATGACCGGCACGCTGCTGGCCACCACGCCCAAAGTCGCCCAGCGCTTCGGCGCCGGTCACCACACCGAGATTGGCCCGCTGGTGCGCCAATCCCTGTGGCTGGCAGTGGTGGTGGGCATCACTGCCCTGCTGATGCTGATCAGCGCCGAGCCGATCCTGCACGCGATGAATGTCGACCCCGAGCTGATCAAACCCTGCATGGCCTACCTGCACGGCATCGCGTCCGGCATGCCCGCCATCGCCCTGTATTACGTGTTGCGTTGCTTCAGTGATGGCCTGGGCCGTACGCGCCCCAGCATGGTCATGGGCCTGTGCGGGCTGGCGTTGAATATTCCACTGAACTACGTGTTCATTTATGGCCACTTCGGTGTGCCGGCCATGGGCGGCGTGGGCTGTGGCTGGGCTACAGCCATTGTGATGTGGGTGATGATGCTCGGCCTCGCCGCCTGGACCCGCTGGGCACCGGCGTACCAGAGCAGCGAGTTGTTCAAGCGTTTCGACTGGCCGCAATGGGCCGTGATCAAGCGCGTGCTGGGCATCGGCCTGCCGATCGGGATCGCGGTGTTTGCCGAATCGAGCATCTTTGCGGTGATCGCCCTGCTGATCGGCAGCCTGGGCGCCAACGTGGTCGCCGGGCACCAGATCGCGCTGAACTTCAGCTCGCTGGTGTTTATGATCCCCTATTCGCTGAGCATGGCGGTCACGGTGCGGGTCGGCCAGGCATTGGGCCGTGGCGAGCCGCGTGAAGCACGCTTTGCCGCCGGGGTCGGCATGGGCACGGCACTGACCTACGCGTGCCTGTCCTGCAGCCTGATGCTGCTGTTTCGCGAACAGATTGCCACGATTTACACGCCTGACCCGCGGGTGATCCACGTGGCATCGATGCTGATCGTGTTTGCGGCGCTGTTCCAGTTCTCCGACGCGATCCAGGTCACCGCGGCCGGCGCGCTGCGTGGCTACCAGGACACACGGGTGACCATGGTGCTGACCTTGTTTGCTTACTGGGGCGTGGGGTTGCCGGTGGGTTATGCCCTGGGGCTGACCGATTGGTTGGGCGCAGCGAGTGGGCCGAGTGGGCTGTGGCAAGGGCTGATCGTGGGCTTGAGCTGCGCCGCGGCGATGCTGGTGATCCGCCTGGCACGCAGCGCGCGCCGGCGGATTCGCCTGGTTTAAGCGGACTTCTTGCGAATCCAGTACAGGTATTTGCCGGCGTGTTCCTGCTGATCCACCAGTTCGTGGTCCAGGAACACACAGAACTTGGGAATATCGCGGCGGGTCGACGGGTCGGTGGCGATCACCTTGAGCAAGCCGCCCGGCGGCAGGTCGCGGATGTGCTGGTGCAACATCATCACTGGCTCCGGGCAGTTGAGGCCGGTGGCGTCGAGGGTGCCGTCGACAGGCAATTCAATACTCATAATCACTCCTGAAACTGGCCCGCTCCAGTGTGGGAGCGGGCTGCCCGCGATGACCGGGGCACATTCAACATAGATTTCAACCGTTATACCGCTATCGCAGACAAGCCAGCTCCCACATTGGGTTTCAGCGACCTTTAGGTTTTTTTGCATCAACCAGCCGACGCAGGTGGCAAGTCACTTCCTCTCGGTCGTGATACAGCTGCTTGCAGCCGATTTCCACCCGAATACCACGAGCCTTGAAGCCGTCTTCGATGCGCTCAAGCAAACGCTTTACCTCAGCATAACGCTGCTTCATCGGCAGTTTGAGGTTCACCACCGCTTCGCGGCAATGCCCTTCGCCAATCCAGGTTTCCAGCAGCGCGGCGTTACGTGCCGGTTTCTCGACGATATCGCAGACCATCCAGTCCACCGGCTGCTTGGGCACGAAGGTAAAACCGTCGGCCATCAAATGCTGCACCAGGCCGGTGTCCATCAGGCTTTCGGCCATGGGGCCGTTGTCGATGGCGGTCACCAGCATGCCACGGTTGACCAGTTGCCAGGTCCAGCCGCCCGGCGCGGCGCCGAGGTCGACGCCGGTCATGTCGCCATGCAGGCGCTCGTCCCACTGGTCGCGGGGGATGAAGTGGTGCCAGGCCTCTTCAAGCTTCAAGGTCGAACGGCTTGGCGCGTCACGCGGGAACTTGAGGCGTGGGATGCCCATCGGCCACATCGCCGAGTTGTTCGACTCGGCCAGGCCCATGAACACTTCGCGACCGCTTTTGAAGGTCAACAGCAGGCGCGGCTTGCTCGGGTCGTCCACCAGCTTGCCGGCGTTGAGCAAGGCTTTGCGCAGGTGCACTTCAAATTTCTTGCAGAAGTTCGACAGCTCTTTGCCGTCGTTGGTGTCGACCATCTCCAGCCACAGGCTGCCGCACACCGGGAATTCGCGCAGGTGGGCGAGGATCACGCTGATGCGGTCGGTTTCCGGCAGGTCGATGAATACCCCGCGCGCCCACTGCCTTGGGAAGATCAGCTCGGCAAAGCGCTGGCCGTGCATGAGGCGCTGGGCGCCGTCTTCTTCGGTGCAGACAAATTCGGCGCAGGCGCTGCCGGTCTTGGCCTTGGCGTAGCCGGAAACGTTCAGGCGCGCGGCGTGTTCCGCGATCTCGGAACAGACTTCGCCTTCAAAACCCGGGCGGCAGTGCATAAAAAGGGTGTTCATCAACTCTCCTGGTGACTCAACCGGCCTTGCGCTATCGCAATACCTGTCATGAAAACGCGCGCATGATAGCCGAGTTCGGAACCTTGGACTTAACGATAGAGTCCAGTTATTAGCCTGCTAATGAAAACAGGGCTAAGTTGAAAGCTCTGTTCGTCCCGTCAGGTCCGTAGCCGTGCGGACCATAAGGAGTCATGTAATGTCATCGCTAGATAGCCTGAGAACCCTCAAAACCCTGCAAATCGACGACAAGACTTACCACTACTTCAGCTTGCCCGAAGCCGCCAAGAGCCTGGGTGACCTGGACAAGCTGCCGATGTCCCTCAAGGTGCTGCTGGAAAACCTGCTGCGCTGGGAAGACAACAAGACCGTCACCGGCGCCGACCTCAAGGCCATCGCCGCCTGGCTCAAAGAGCGCCAGTCCGACCGCGAGATCCAGTACCGCCCGGCTCGCGTATTGATGCAAGACTTCACCGGTGTGCCCGCCGTGGTCGACCTGGCCGCCATGCGCGCCGCCGTGGCCAAGGCCGGTGGCGACCCGCAGCGCATCAACCCGCTGTCCCCCGTGGACCTGGTGATTGACCACTCGGTGATGGTCGACAAGTTCGGCAGCACCAGCGCCTTTGAACAGAACGTCGACATCGAGATGCAGCGCAACGGCGAACGCTACGCCTTCCTGCGCTGGGGCCAAAGTGCGTTCGACAACTTCAGCGTAGTGCCACCGGGCACGGGCATCTGCCACCAGGTCAACCTTGAGTACCTGGGGCGCACGGTGTGGACCAAGGACGAAGACGGCCGCACTTACGCCTTCCCCGACACGTTGGTGGGCACCGACTCCCACACCACCATGATCAACGGCCTCGGCGTACTGGGCTGGGGCGTGGGCGGTATCGAAGCGGAAGCGGCGATGCTCGGCCAGCCGGTGTCGATGCTGATTCCGGAAGTGATCGGCTTCAAACTGACCGGCAAATTGAAAGAAGGTATTACTGCCACCGACCTGGTGCTGACCGTCACCCAGATGCTGCGTAAGAAAGGCGTGGTCGGTAAATTCGTCGAATTCTATGGCGACGGCTTGGCCGACCTGCCCCTGGCCGACCGCGCTACCATCGCCAACATGGCCCCGGAATACGGCGCCACCTGCGGTTTTTTCCCGGTGGACGAGGTGACGCTGGACTACCTGCGCCTGTCGGGCCGCCCGGCAGAAACCGTCAAGTTGGTGGAGGCCTACACCAAGGCCCAGGGCCTGTGGCGTAACGCCGGCCAGGAACCGGTGTTCACCGACACCCTGGCGCTGGACATGGGCAGTGTCGAAGCCAGCCTGGCCGGGCCGAAACGCCCGCAGGACCGTGTGTCACTGCCCAATGTTGGCCAGGCGTTCACGGACTTCCTCGACCTGCAGTTCAAACCCGCCAGCAAAGAAGAAGGCCGCCTGGAAAGTGAAGGCGGCGGCGGGGTTGCCGTGGGCAATGCGGATTTGGTCGGCGAGACCGATTACGAGTACGACGGCCACACCTATCGCCTCAAAAACGGCGCGGTGGTGATCGCCGCGATTACCTCCTGCACTAACACTTCCAACCCCAGCGTGATGATGGCCGCAGGCCTGGTGGCGAAAAAGGCCGTGGAAAAAGGCCTGACCAGCAAGCCGTGGGTGAAAACCTCCCTGGCGCCCGGCTCCAAAGTGGTGACCGATTACTACAAGGCGGCCGGCCTTACCCAATACCTCGACAAGCTGGGCTTTGATCTGGTCGGCTACGGTTGCACCACCTGCATCGGCAACTCCGGGCCATTGCCTGAGCCGATCGAAAAAGCCATCCAGAAGGCCGACCTGGCGGTGGCTTCGGTGCTGTCGGGCAACCGCAACTTCGAAGGCCGCGTGCACCCACTGGTGAAAACCAACTGGCTGGCTTCGCCGCCGCTGGTGGTCGCCTATGCCTTGGCGGGCACCGTGCGTATCGACATCAGCAGCGAGCCGCTGGGCGAAGGCAAGGACGGCAAGCCGGTGTACCTCAAAGACATCTGGCCGAGCAGCAAAGAGATTGCCGACGCGGTGGCGCAGGTCAGCACCGGTATGTTTCACAAGGAATATGCCGAAGTGTTTGCCGGTGACGAGCAATGGCAGGCGATTGAAGTGCCGCAGGCCGCGACCTATGTATGGCAGGAGGACTCCACCTACATCCAGCATCCGCCGTTCTTTGACGATATTTCCGGGCCACTGCCGGTGATCGAAGACGTCAAGGGCGCCAACGTGCTGGCCCTGCTGGGCGATTCGGTGACCACCGACCACATCTCCCCCGCCGGCAATATCAAGACCGACAGCCCCGCCGGGCGCTACCTGCGCGAGCAAGGCGTGGAGCCACGCGACTTCAACTCCTACGGCTCACGCCGGGGCAACCATGAAGTGATGATGCGCGGCACCTTTGCCAACATCCGTATCCGCAACGAAATGCTCGGCGGCGAAGAAGGCGGCAACACGCTGTACATCCCCACCGGCGAGAAAATGCCGATCTATGACGCCGCCATGAAGTACCAGGCCTCGGGCACGCCGCTGGTGGTGATTGCAGGCCAGGAATATGGCACCGGCTCAAGCCGCGACTGGGCGGCCAAGGGCACTAACCTGCTGGGGGTCAAGGCGGTGATTGCCGAGAGTTTCGAGCGGATTCACCGCTCCAACCTGGTGGGTATGGGTGTGTTGCCGCTGCAGTTCAAGCTGGATCAGAACCGCAAGGCGCTCAAGCTGACCGGCAAGGAGAAGATCGACATTCTTGGGCTTACCGATGCCGAGATCGAACCACGGATGAACCTGACACTGGTGATTACCCGCGAAGACGGCAGCAGCGAGAAGGTTGAGGTGCTGTGCCGGATTGATACGCTTAATGAGGTGGAATACTTCAAGGCCGGTGGCATCTTGCACTATGTGCTGCGCCAGTTGATCGCGTCCTAAGCAACACGGGAGATCAAATGTGGGAGCTGGCTTGCCTGCTCCCACAGTTTTGACCGTGTTCAGATCAGCCGAACAGCCACTTCCACAGCAGCACCAGCACAACCACAGCCAGCACCGGCCGCGCAATGCGGTAGGCCTTGGGATGCTTGCGTTTCCACTGCTTGACCACACCACTGAACTTGTCACTGAACGTCTTGCTCCAGGCATACGCCTGGTTGATCCCGCCCACACGCTCGTCATCCAGGTTCTGCGGCGCAGTCGCGCGACCCAGCTGCTTGCTGACCCAGCGGTTGATGCCGGTCATGAGGCGGTTGCTCAGCGGGCGTTCGATATCGCAGAACAGAATCACACGGGTCTTTTCAGTTTCGTTCTTCACCCAATGCACGTAGGTTTCATCGAACATCACGTCTTCACCGTCGCGCCACGCGTAGACCTGGCCGTCGACGAAGATGCGGCAGTCGTCGGAGTTCGGCGTGGACAGGCCCAAGTGATAACGCAAGGAACCTGCAAACGGGTCACGGTGCGGGTTGAGGTGGCTGCCACCCGGCAGCAGCGCGAACATCGCGCCCTTGACGTTCGGGATGCTGCTCACCAAAGCCACGGTTTTCGGGCACAGCGCCTCGGCCGATGGCAGGGGTTTGTCGTACCACTTGAGGTAGAAACGCTTCCAGCCCTTCTTGAAGAACGAGCCGAAACCGGCGTCGTTGTTCTTTTCGGCGGCGCGGATATAACCCTCGTCGAACAGGTGCATGGCCTCTTCGCGGATCACTTCCCAGTTATCCTTGAGCACATCCAGTTCCGGGAACTTGCTGCGATCCAGGTATGGCTTGGACGGCACGGCCGAGAACAGGTACATCAAGGCGTTATACGGGGCGAACAGCGCCGAATGGTTGACGAACTGGCGCAACACCGGCAAACGCGCCTTGCCGCGCAAGTGCACATACAGAATGCTGCCGATAAACAACGCCAGCACCGACAGTTTGGCGGCCAAAGAAAAGGTCATGCAGCAACTCCTGAAAATAAGCGCCTGGCCAGCAACCTCCCGTCAACGGGAAACCAGACGTAGCAGCCGGCCATGATAAACACTTGGGCCATTATGCAGAAGGCCCAGGCCGACCGGCTGATATACATCAAACCTGTGGCGAGGGAGCTTGCTCCCGCTGGAGTGCGTAGCGCTCCCGTTTTTTAGGGCTGCTGCGCAGCCCAGCGGGAGCAAGCTCCCTCGCCACAGGAGATCATCACGCCTGGGTTTCTTGATCGGTAAACAGATCGCTGAACAACATGCTCGACAGGTAACGCTCGCCGGAGTCCGGCAGGATCACCACGATGGTCTTGCCCTGCATTTCCGGCTTCTCGGCCAGACGCACGGCCACAGCCATGGCGGCGCCGCAGGAGATACCGCACAAAATCCCCTCTTCCTGCATCAGGCGCAGGGCCATGGCCTTGGATTCGTCGTCGGTCACCAGCTCCACGCGGTCAACCATCGACAGGTCGAGGTTCTTCGGCACAAACCCGGCGCCGATGCCCTGGATTTTATGCGGGCTCGGCTTGATCTCCTCACCGGCCAGCGCCTGGGTGATCACCGGCGATACCCTCGGCTCAACCGCCACCGACAGAATCGGCTTGCCCGCAATGTTCTTGATATAGCGCGAAACGCCAGTAATGGTGCCGCCAGTGCCCACGCCCGCCACCAGCACGTCCACGGCGCCATCGGTGTCGTTCCAGATTTCCGGGCCGGTGGTTTTCTCGTGAATAGCCGGGTTGGCAGGGTTTTCGAACTGGGCCGGCATAAAGTAGGTGGCCGGGTCGCTGGCGACAATCTCGCCAGCCTTGTCGATAGCGCCTTTCATGCCCTTGGCCGGCTCAGTCAGCACCAACTCGGCGCCCAGGGCCTTGAGCACTTTGCGTCGCTCGATGCTCATGGAGGCCGGCATGGTCAGCAGCAGCTTGTAGCCACGGGCGGCGGCGACAAATGCCAGGCCGATGCCGGTGTTGCCGGAGGTCGGTTCGACAATGGTCATGCCCGGCTTGAGTTTGCCGGTGCTTTCGGCGTCCCAGATCATGTTGGCGCCAATGCGGCACTTCACCGAGTAACCCGGGTTACGCCCCTCGATCTTGGCCAGGATGGTCACGCCACGCGGCGCAATGCGGTTGATCTGCACCAGGGGCGTGTTACCGATGGAGTGCGCGTTGTCGGCAAAGATACGGCTCATGACGGGTCCTTAAGGCAATTTCAAGAAGGCCCCAAGGGTATGCCTCAGGCCTTTGGGCGTCCAGTCAGAGGAACGTTGCGCCCGCGCGTGCGGTCCATCGCCTATACCGTTGGAGAGCATTGACATGAAACGTCGCTACAGTGGGCTGCTATGGATCGTCGCCGTACTGGTGGTAGTACTGATCGCCCTGGACCTGGCCCTGCCCTATCTGGTGCGCAATTACCTGAACGACAAGCTGGCCGACATGGGCGACTACCGTGGCCAGGTCACTGACGTGGACCTGGCCTTGTGGCGTGGCGCCTACCGCATTAATGGCCTGAAAATCGTCAAGGTCGACGGTAAAGTACCTGTGCCGTTCGTCAACGCGCCGCTGATTGAATTTGCGGTCAGCTGGCACTCGCTGTGGTACGACCATGCCGTCGTCGCCGAGGGCCATTTCGTAAAGCCTGAAATCAACTTCGTCGACGGCGGTGCCAACAAACAGGCGTCCCAAACCGGTAAGGGCACCGACTGGCAGCAACAGTTGAAAAAACTGCTGCCGATCACGCTGAATGAAGTGCGCATTGAAGATGGCAAAATCGCCTTTCATAACTTCAGCTCCAAGCCCCAGGTGAACATCAAGGCCACCGAGGTCAATGCCAGTCTGTACAACCTGACCAACGTGGTAGACCTCAAAGGCAAACGCGACGCGCGATTCGAAGGCAAGGCCCTGCTGCAGGGCCAGGCCCCTATGGAGGCCAACGCAACCTTTGATCCTTTAAATAATTTTGAAGACTTCGAATTCCGCTTCCGCGCCCGCGACTTGCAACTTAAACGCATGAACGACTTCGCCTCGGCCTATGGCAAATTCGACTTCAAGGCTGGCACCGGCGACGTGGTGATTGAAGCCCAAGCGGAAAAAGGCCAGCTCACTGGCTATATCAAGCCGCTGCTGCGCGATGTAGAAGTGTTCGACTGGAAACAGGACGTGGAGAACAAGGACAAAAACATCTTCCGCTCGATCTGGGAAGCCGTGGTAGGCACCAGCGAAACCGTGCTCAAGAACCAGAACAAAAACCAGTTTGCCACCCGCGTGGAACTCAGTGGCAGCGTGCATCAGCAAGATATCAGCGCGTTCTCCGCATTTTTGGCGATTTTGCGTAATGGCTTCATCCAGGCGTTCAATGCGCGCTACGAACAACCCAAGCCTTCCGCCAACTAACCCTGGGAGCTGGCTTGTGTGGGAGCTGGCTTGCCTGCGATAGCATCAACTCAGTCTGCCTGAATCACCGAGGTGCTCGCATCGCAGGCAAGCCAGCTCCCACACAAGCATAAGCATGACCCCGCCCGTTGGCCTGCGATGTGACCGGCCATTCAGAGACTGAATAACCCGTCTGCGTTCACAGTCGCCGGGGCTGCGCGGTATAGTCCGGGCATTGATGAATTCGAGGAATGACCGATGAAGTTCGAAGGCACCCAGGCCTATGTGGCTACCGATGACCTGAAACTGGCCGTCAACGCCGCCATCACCCTGGAGCGGCCGCTGCTGGTCAAGGGCGAACCGGGCACCGGCAAGACCATGCTCGCCGAGCAATTGGCCGAGTCCTTTGGTGCCAAGCTCATCACCTGGCACATCAAGTCGACCACCAAGGCGCATCAGGGCCTGTATGAGTACGACGCGGTCAGCCGCCTGCGCGACTCGCAACTGGGCAACGAGAAAGTCCACGATGTGCGCAATTACCTGAAAAAGGGCAAGCTCTGGGAAGCCTTCGAGTCCGAGGAGCGCGTGATCCTGCTAATCGATGAAATCGACAAGGCCGACATCGAGTTCCCCAACGACCTGCTGCAAGAACTCGACAAGATGGAGTTCTACGTCTACGAAATCGACGAGACCATCAAGGCCAAGAAACGCCCGATCATCATCATTACCTCCAACAACGAAAAAGAGCTGCCGGACGCGTTCCTGCGCCGCTGCTTCTTCCATTACATTGCGTTCCCCGACCGCAGCACCCTGCAAAAGATCGTCGACGTGCACTACCCCGATATCAAGAAGGATTTGGTCAGCGAAGCGCTGGACGTGTTCTTCGACGTGCGCAAAGTGCCGGGCCTGAAGAAAAAGCCGTCCACCTCCGAACTGGTCGACTGGCTCAAGCTGCTGATGGCCGACAACATCGGCGAAGCGGTGCTGCGCGAGCGCGACCCGACCAAGGCTATTCCGCCGCTGGCCGGTGCCCTGGTCAAGAACGAGCAAGACGTGCAGTTGCTGGAGCGTCTGGCGTTCATGAGCCGTCGCGGTAATCGCTGATGCTGCTCAACCTGTTCAATGAGATGCGCGCCGCCAAGGTGCCGGTGTCGGTGCGCGAGCTGCTCGACCTGATCAACGCGCTTAAACAGCGCGTGGTCTTCGCTGACATGGACGAGTTTTATTACTTGGCCCGGGCGATTCTGGTCAAGGACGAACGGCACTTCGACAAATTCGACCGTGCGTTCGGCGCCTATTTCAATGGGCTGGAAAAGCTCGACGACCACCTGCAGGCGTTGATCCCTGAAGAATGGCTGCGCAAGGAATTCGAACGCTCGCTGACCGATGAGGAACGCGCGCAGATCCAGTCCCTTGGCGGCCTGGACAAGTTGATCGAAGAATTCAAGAAACGCCTGGAAGAACAGAAAGAACGCCACGCCGGCGGCAACAAGTGGATCGGCACCGGGGGCACCAGCCCGTTTGGCTCCGGCGGCTACAACCCGGAAGGTATCCGGGTTGGTGATGCCGGCAAACGCCAGGGCAAAGCCGTAAAGGTCTGGGACCAGCGCGAATACAAGAATCTCGACGATCAGGTCGAGCTGGGCACGCGCAATATCAAGATCGCCCTGCGCCGCCTGCGCAAGTTTGCGCGTCAGGGTGCGGCTGAAGAGCTGGATATCGACGGCACCATCGACCACACGGCGCGGGATGCCGGCTTGCTGAATATCCAGATGCGCCCGGAGCGGCGCAACACCATCAAGCTGTTGCTGCTGTTCGATATCGGCGGCTCGATGGACGCTCACGTGAAGATCTGCGAAGAGCTGTTTTCGGCGTGCAAAACCGAGTTCAAGCACCTGGAGTACTTCTACTTCCACAACTTCGTGTACGAGTCGGTGTGGAAGAACAACCAGCGCCGCACTTCAGAGCGCACCTCTACCCAGGACCTGCTGCACAAGTACGGCGCCGACTACAAAGTGATTTTTATCGGCGATGCGTCGATGGCGCCGTATGAAATCACCCAGGCCGGCGGCAGTGTCGAGCACTGGAACGAGGAGCCTGGGTATGTGTGGATGCAGCGCTTCATGGCCAAGTACAAGAAGCTGATCTGGATTAACCCGTACCCGAAAGACACTTGGGGCTATACGGCGTCGACGGGGATTGTGCGCGAGTTGGTGGAGGATCAGATGTATCCGCTGACGTTGCGTGGGCTGGAAGAAGGCATGCGTTTTCTGTCTAAGTAGGTGGTGTATTCACTGACGCTATCGCAGGCAAGCCAGCTCCCACAGGGGAGTGCATTCCAAAGTTGAAATGCATTCCCCTGTGGGAGCTGGCTTGCCTGCGATGCTTTTAGCGATTCAAAAACCGCTGCAAAAACTCGATGTGCTGCCGATGCGCAGTCTCCTGCACCACTGGCGCCAGCCTCACCTTCTCCCCCGGCAAACACTGCGCCAGCCGCGCCAATGCCAACGGCGTCAGTGCGCCCAAACGCGGATAGCCGCCAATGGTCTGCCGATCATTGAGCAACACAATCGGCTGCCCATCCGGCGGCACCTGGATCGCGCCCAACGGGATGCCTTCAGAGATCAACGACGGCCCCTGGTACTGCAACGGCGTGCCCAGCAGGCGCATGCCCATGCGGTCGGCGCGGCTGTCCAGCGACCAGTCGGTATTGAATGCATCGAACAGGCTCTGCCCACTGAACTGGCCGATCTGCGCGCCGACAATCACGTCCAGCGGCGCTTTTGCCGGCAGATCAGGCGTGCTCAGCACGTTCATCGCGCCGCCCGTACCGGAATAAACCAACCGCCCGCCTTCGGCCAAGGCCTTGCCGAAACCGTCCAGCCCACCTAATGCCTCACGTACCACCGTGGAACAACTGCCCAGCACAGCCGGCGCATCAAACCCGCCGGGCGCCGCCAGGTAAGCCCGCGCACCACTGAATGGCTGGGTAAAGCGCAGACGCTGACCCTTTTGCAGGATAAAACTGCGCCCGGGACTGATGGCGCGTTCGTCGATATAGGCGCCCAAATCCGCCCCGGCCAATGCCAGCAAACAATAGTCTTCGGCCTGCACGGTAAACCCGCCCAGGGTGATTTCCACCACCGGCGCATCCAGCGTATTACCCAGCAGCCAATTGGCCCAAGACATCGACACCCAGTCCAGCGCACCGCCCTGGGTCACGCCCAGGTGGCGCACGCCAAAGCGTCCGGCGTCCTGTAACAGGCACAGCGGCGTGCTGGCCTCGATCAACAAGCGGCTCATGCCTGCGCCTCCAACGGCGTGTCATCGCCACCCAAATGGATGAATTCGGCGTGGCCGACCGCTTCGAAACGCACGGTATCGCCCGGCTGCATCAGGCTGTAGCCGTCACGCTCGCGGTCGAACAGTTTGGCCGGGGTGCGACCGATCAGGTTCCAGCCGCCCGGCGACACCACCGGGTAGGCGGCGGTTTGCCGCTCGGCAATGCCGACACTGCCGGCCGCCACGCGTTTACGCGGCGTGTTGAGCCGTGGTGTGGCGAGGATTTCGTCGACCAAGCCCATAAAGGCAAAACCGGGCGCGAAGCCGAGGGCAAAGACTTGGTATTCGTGGGCACTGTGGCGATGGATCACCTGCTCGATCGACAACCCGCTGCGCTGGCTGAGCAACGTCAGTTCCGGGCCGACACTCAGGTCGTACCACACCGGCAACACGTGGCACTGGCCGCTGCCCTGCGCCTGGGGTTGCAAGTCGGTCAGCGCCTGATCGATCAGTTCCCGCGCTTGAGCGGGGCTCAGCGCAGTCAGGTCGTAATGCACCATCAAGGTCGTGTAGGACGGCACCAGATCCACCAGCGCGTCACCAAAACCTTCACGCAGACGTTGGGTGGCGGCGAGCATCCACGGCATGTTGGCTTCCGCAATCACCTCAAACAGACGCACCATCAGGCAGTCGATGGCCACCACTTCAATGCGTGGCTTCATGCTGGTTTCAACGCCTCGCGGATGCGCTGCACAGCGGCGATCGAGCTGGCGTTGTCGCCGTGTACGCACAGGGTGTTGGCCTGCAACACCAGGGCGCTGCCGTCGCTGGCCGTCAGGGCTTGCCCACGGGAAATGGTCAGGGCTTGCTGCACGATGGTGTCGGCGTCGTGATGGACCGCGCCCGGCAACTGACGCGAAACCAGATGGCCCTTAGGGTCATAGGCGCGATCAGCGAAGGCTTCGAACCACAGTGTCAGGCCGAATTCATCGCCCATCGCCTGGGCCTCGCTGTTGTCGCTTTTGGCCAGCAACATCAAGGGCAAATCGCCATACGCGGCCACAGCCTGCATCACCGCTCGCAGTTGCGCCGGTTTGGCCATCATGTCGTTGTACAGCGCACCATGGGGTTTGACGTAGCTGACGCGGGTACCCTGCGCACGGCAGATGCCCTCAAGGGCGCCGATCTGGTAGTGCATGAGGTCCTGGATTTCCTGCGGCGTATAGGCCATGGAACGGCGGCCGAACCCTTGCAGGTCCTGGTAGGCCGGGTGCGCACCTATTTGCACGCCATGCTTGAGTGCCAGGCTGACGGTCTGGCGCATGATGCTCGGGTCGCCGGCATGAAAACCACAGGCCACGTTGGCGCAATCGATGAACGGCATGACCTCGGCGTCCAGACCCAGGGTCCAGTTACCAAAGCTTTCGCCGATGTCGCAATTCAAAAGCAGACGGCTCACGGTGGTTGCTCCTGTAGGCTTTGTATTTTTTGTAGTGTGGGATTTTTTACGCAGAACTCGCAACTTGTCCTGACACCCTAACGGCGCTTATCGTGGAATGCCTCGATTTTTGGCGTTTGCCGGGTGCGGCGTCCAACTAATAAAAACCGATCCAAGCATAAGAAAAGTTGATCCCATGAATTTGAAGTTCCTCGAAACTTTCGTCTGGGTGGCCAAGCTCAAGAGCTTTCGCCTGACCGCCGAAAAGCTGTTCACCACCCAGGCCTCGATTTCCAGCCGCATCGCCGTGCTCGAAAGCGAACTGGGTGTGAAGCTGTTTCTGCGCGATTCACGCGGCGTCAGCCTGACCCCGGAAGGCTTGAAGGTGCTCGATTATGCCGAGCAGATGATGGTCACAATGCAGGGTTTGAAGCAGTCCCTGGAGACCACCAGCAGCAAGGTTGGGCGCATCCGCATCGGTGCCATGGACACGGTAATCCACACTTGGCTGAGCCCATTGGTGGCACAATTGATGGATCACTTCCCGCGGGTAGAAATCGAACTGGTCGCCGATACGGCGCTTAACCTCAGTGATCAGCTGCAAAAAGGCTTCCTCGACCTGATCCTGCAAACCGACCTGCTGCGCCTGGAAACCGTGCGCAGCCTGGAGCTGGCCAGCCACCCCATGGCCTGGATAGTCGCCAGCCACTCCATCTACAACCGTGACTACGCCTCCCTCGCCGAACTGGCCCAGGAGCGCATCATCACCTACTCGAAAAATTCCCACCCGCACCAGGATGTGCTGAGCCTGATGCAGGCCAACGGGGTGGCCTCGCCACGCATGAACTGCGTGAACTCGGTGTCGGCGATTACCCGCTTGCTGCGCGATGGCTTCGGGATTGGCGCGTTACCGCCGGTGCTGGTGATGGAAGAACTGGCTCGCGGAGAGCTGGTGATGCTGCCCATGGCGCAACGCCTGCCGAATTTGCAGGTGGTGGTGTCGTGGCGTGTGGGGGTGGAGTTGGTGGAGGAGATTGTGGGGTTGTGTCAGAAGGTGGTGGCGCGGTATGCCGAGGAAGTGGGTGAAGAAAGGATGGTACTAAGCCAATGATCGTTCCCACGCTCCGCGTGGGAATGCAGCCCGGGACGCTCTGCGTCCCAAAGCCTGACGCAGAGCGTCACAAGAGGCATTCCCACGCAGAGCGTCACTAGTGTCCGGTAAACATGTTTCATAGCTGAAGGCTGCCTTGGGCAGCCTTCAGCTTTTCTCGCTCCTGCCTTCGTCGATCCCTCAACTCTGGCGTCGCGGGCCGTTCGTGCAGGACATGAGATATGCGAACCGTCAGCTCAAACAACGAACCGGTAAATTCTGAGCGACGATGGTAAAGGTGCAATAACAAGTAGCTGATCAAGGCACTGTAAATCTGCAGACGCACGGCGTTTTCAGAGAATGCGTAGAAGCGTTTGAGTTTCAGATGTTGCTTGACCCACTTGAAAAACAGCTCGATCTTCCAGCGATCTTTGTACAATCCCGCGATTTCTTCGGCTGATCTTACGAAGTCATTGGTCACCAGGATTAACGGCGTGGCGTGTCCCTCGCGTTCTACCACCACGCGTCTTGCCGGCGTTTCTCGGTAGTCATTAAGACGCTTGCCGCCTAGATGCTTTTTTCCGAACAGGATGACTTCGTCGGTCATGACGGGGCTTTGCTCGGCTGCGATCGAGTGCTTGTGCAGCACTTTGATATTGGCGTTTTTTTTCAGGCGGGTGACGAAAAAGGCTCCTTTGGTCTGCAACTGGTGCCACCAGTTGTAATCGCAATATCCCTTGTCAAAGACATACGTCATGCCGACCTGAATCGGCATTTCCAGCGCATCGCTCAGGTCGTTGACGTTGGCAGGAGTGATGTTGACGTACACCGGGGCCAACTGCGCCAAATCTAGTCCGACATGTACTTTCAGGCCCTGCGTGATGCGGGTTTTCGTGGAGGCTGTCCAGTCATCAAAGTGAGGTCCGCGCAAAGTGATTGACGTGGAATCAAGCAGGCTAATCATGGCACCGACTTCTTTGCGCTGCTGGCGGCTGATGCCGCTCAACAGTAATTGGCAAAGATCCTGGAATGGCCGGTAGTTTCGCTTGTTCAAGGCATCTGACAGGGTCGATCGGGCGACGGGCCCCGCTTTAAGATGGTAACTATGCGGACTTAGCGTTTCGGAAAAAGTGGCCAAGGACCGCAGGCTTAAAGCTTGGGTTATATGGCCGCTGACCAGTGTCACCAGCAATTGCCAGCTCGTGCAGCGTTTGACGTAGCGATCAGCCTGGTGCTTTTCGGTGGATTGCCGAAAGAACTGGCGCGGGATCGCACTGAGTAGGTGGGCTAAACGGGTACTGGTAAACATGGGTCAAAATCGAGTCTGAAAAATCCGATTATGACTGACAGTCGCGAACAACAAGGGGGAGCAAGCTCCCCCTTTGGTTTTTACCGGACACTAGTGACGCAGAGCGTGGGAACGATCATCTTTAGAGGCCTTTAAGGTCGCGCTCTTCGATCGGCCGGCTCTGGCGCAGGCGCTTGCCGCCCAACACCACCCAGTCGATCAGGCGGAACAGGCATTCGATGCCGAACGACAACAGCATCGCCCCGCCCAAACCCCAGCCCATCGCCTCAGGCGTCAGCAAAATCTGGTAGCTGTAGCCATTCCAGGTTTCCAGGCGGATATCCGGGTCGGCAGCCACCGCCACTTGCAGCGCGCGGATGTACCACGGGCCTTGCATGGCCTGGAACTGCTTGTCCAACGCCACCTGACGATCGAGCAAAGTGCCCAGGCTGTTGGCATCGCTGCGAAACACCGGGTCATCACTGGCGCGGTAATGGGCCACCAACGCCTGCAAGTCCCCATTGAAGAACTGCTGCGCCGTGGCATCAAAGCCGCGCAGGCCGGTCTGGGCTTCGATCAAATGGGCTTCAACGCGCTTGGCGTAGTCGTTGATAAACCCCGGCACTTGCACGCCGACCAACAAGCCAATGGCAAACAGCACCAACCGCAGATAACTGAGCAACATGGTCGATATCCTTACTCGGTAACGCCTTGGCTGACGCATTCACCGCGTCGCCACAGGCTCCATTGGCCCGGTTCGTAGCGGGTCCAGTTTTCATTGTCGGTCAAGGGCTCGGTGGCGATCACCGTGACTACGTCATCAGGCGTGGTTTCGGCCTGAAAATCGACGATCACGTCGACATCTTTCAAACGCGCCGGGCCAAACGGTGCGCGCCGGGTAATCTGCGCCAGTTTGGTCGAGCAGTAGCAAAACAGCCAGTCGCCGTCGCTGAGCAGGCAGTTGAACACGCCTTTGCTGCGGTATTCGGCGCAGGCGGCGATCAGGTCCGGCAGCACCTGCTCGATCTCCACCGGCTCCGGAAAGGCTTCGCGAACGCGATTGAGCAGGTCGCAGAACGCCGCTTCGCTGTCGGTGTCGCCCACCGGCCGGTAGAACGTGGCGCGCGGGTTGAAGTCGGCCAATTGGCCGTTATGCGCAAAGCACCAGTTACGGCCCCACAGTTCACGCACGAACGGGTGAGTGTTGGCCAGGCTCACCTTGCCCACATTGGCCTGGCGGATATGGCCAATCACCACTTCACTTTTGATTGGATAACGCTGCACCAGCAGGGCGACTTCCGACTCGCTGCTCGCGGCCGGGTCCTGGAACAGCCGCAGGCCACGGCCTTCGTAAAACGCGATACCCCAACCGTCGCGGTGGGGGCCGGTACGCCCGCCCCGCTGCATCAGCCCGGTAAAGCTGAACACGATATCGGTGGGGACGTTGGCACTCATGCCCAA
This sequence comes from Pseudomonas sp. OE 28.3, assembly GCF_014268205.2. Lineage (NCBI taxonomy): Bacteria > Pseudomonadati > Pseudomonadota > Gammaproteobacteria > Pseudomonadales > Pseudomonadaceae > Pseudomonas > Pseudomonas sp. OE 28.3. The sequence goes on along the minus strand of NZ_CP077082.1, from coordinate 1,926,295 downwards.
TAATTCACACATGCCAGGGCTCTCGCTGCAGGGCTTACAACGTTAAAGACGCGGCTCAACCCGCAGATTGCCGGCAGGCGGCGGGCGACGGAAAGGTTCGTCGTCTTCGTCTACCGGCTCGGCGGCCAGTGCGGCGTCGGCGGCGGCCTTGCGCTCACGGCGGGCGTTGGCGGCACGCTCGATGGGCCAGCGGATCAACACGAACACGATATACACGCCAAACGCAATCATCGTGTACATGAACAGGTCGGAGATGGCCCGCCAGGCGTTATTGCCCACGTGCAGCACCAGGTCCAGGGCGGTAATGGCCACGGCTGGCGCAAACTGGGTCTTGACCGGGTCGACGATGGTCGGGCTGAACAGCAACACCGCCATCAACAATTGCAGCGGCTCACGCAGCCAGCGCCAGATCCAGCGGGTCATGCGCCACCACACCAACAGGCAGCCCAAAGCGGCGAAGGCGTAAAGGCCCCAAGCGGTCAGATAGTCGTTCTCGGTCATGGTGTCCATGGCAAGGCTGGCAAAGAGGCGGCTATGATAACGGCTTTTGCGTGTCTCGGCTGCAATGCCTGCCACCATCCGCCAGACAGAGAGTGATCCATGCCTATATCGACTGCCCCGATCGCCCGCAAGGCCCAAGGCCCGGACCCGTATGCCTGGCTGCAGGAACGTGACACACCTGAAGTCCTCGATTACCTCAAAGCCGAAAACGCCTGGCAGGAAGACCAGCTCGCCGGCCAGCAAGCCCTGCGTCAAAGCCTGTTCGAAGAAATCAAGGGCCGCATCCTGGAAACCGACCTGTCGTTGCCTTCGCCGTGGGGCCCGTACCTGTATTACACACGCACCACCGCCGGTGATGAATACGCCCGCCACTACCGCTGCCGTCGCCCGGCGGATGACAGCAACACGGTGGACGAAAGCAGCGAAGAATTGCTGCTGGACCCGAATGTGCTGGCAAACGGCGGCTTTTTCTCCCTGGGCGCGTTCAGCATCAGCCCCGACCACCTGCGCCTGGCTTACAGCCTCGACACCAGCGGTGAAGAGATTTACACCCTGTACGTGAAGGAATTGGCCACCGGCAAGGTCAGCGAACTGGAGTTTGAAGACTGCGACGGCAGCATGACCTGGGCCAACGACAGCCTGACGCTGTTCTTCGGCGAACTGGACGACACCCATCGCCCGCACAAGCTTTACCGCTACCGCCTGGATGGCACGGCAGCGCAGGAAGTGTTCCACGAGCCCGACGGGCGGTTCTTCCTGCATTGCTACCGCTCCAGCTCCGAGCGCCAATTGCTGCTGGCCCTGGGCAGCAAGACCACCAGCGAAATCTGGGCGCTGGACGCCGACCAGCCACAGCAGGCTTTCACCTGCCTGGCGCCACGGGTCGAAGACCATGAATACGATGTCGACCACGGCATGCTGGATGACCAATGGACCTGGTTTATCCGCAGCAACCGTGACGGCATCAACTATGCGCTGTTCATCGCCGCCGACACTGGCAGTGTGCCAAGCGAGGATCAATGGCAGAACCTGGTCCCCCACAGCGATGACGTGATGCTCGACGGCGTGACCCTCAATGCCAGCGCCATGACCTTGAGTCTGCGTATCGGCGGCCTGCCGGTGATCGAAGTGCACCCGCAGGGTTCGAGCGCCTACCGCGTGGAATTGCCTGACGCCGCCTACAGCCTTTACGTGCAGAACAGCCTGGAATTTGCCAGCGACAAGATCCGCCTGCGTTATGAAGCCCTGAACCGTCCGGCCCAGGTGCGCCAGCTTGAACTGGCCAGCGGCGCGCAGGTGGTGCTCAAGGAAACCCCGGTACTCGGTGTGTTCAACGCCGACGATTATGTCAGCCAACGGCTGTGGGCGACTTCTGCAGATGGCACTCAGGTGCCGATCAGCCTGGTGGTCAAGCGTGATCAGCTTGGCCAACCCACGCCGCTGTACCTCTATGGCTACGGCGCCTACGGCTCAAGCCTCGACCCTTGGTTTTCCCATGCGCGCCTGAGTTTGCTGGAGCGTGGCGTGGCATTTGCCATCGCGCATGTACGCGGCGGCGGTGAGCTGGGTGAAGCCTGGTACCGCAATGGCAAGCAGGAACACAAACAGAACACGTTCAGCGACTTTATCGCCTGCGCCGAGCACTTGATCGCCGAAGGGCTGACCACCTCCAAGCAGCTGGCTATCAGCGGCGGCAGTGCCGGCGGCCTGTTGATCGGCGCGGTGCTCAATCAACGCCCGGAGCTGTTCCAGGCGGCGATTGCCGAAGTGCCGTTCGTCGACGTGCTCAACACCATGCTCGACCCGGAACTGCCGCTGACCATTACCGAGTACGACGAGTGGGGCAACCCGCAAGAGCCCGAGGTGTATGAACGCATCAAGGCCTACGCGCCCTATGAAAACGTCCAGGCCCAGGCTTACCCGCACATGCTGGTGATTGCCGGCTACAACGACAGCCGCGTGCAGTATTGGGAAGCGGCCAAGTGGGTGGCCAAATTGCGCGACACCAAAACCGACCACAACCTGTTGCTGCTCAAGACTGAACTCGGTGCCGGCCATGGCGGGATGAGCGGGCGTTACCAGGGATTACGTGACGTAGCGCTCGAATATGGATTTGTCTTCAAGGCCCTGGGGCTCGTTTAAGGAACTTAGCAAGGCGGTCCTGTCTGAACACAAGACCGCCCGACTTGATTGATGGACCAAGATTGCAGCTATGCCACTACCGACTCTGATGAACAACGAAATCCGCGACATGCTCATGGATTGCGGCCTGTTCGACCCGCTGTTACCGGAAGATTTTCACGTGGCCGCCGGCTACTTCAATATCAGCAGCATTGCCCGCGATGAGGTGATTTTCCTCGAGGGCGATGCGGGCACCTTCATGTGCATCCTGCACAGCGGCCAGGTGGCCGTGCAAAAAACCAATCACACCGGCCAGCGCCTGACCATCGCCACCCTGCGCAGTGGCCGGGCTTTTGGCGAGATGGCCGTGCTTGACGGCGAGCGGCGCTCCGCCAGTTGCGTGGCCGCCAGTGATTGCGTGCTGTTGAACCTGGGCAAAGATGCGCTGGAAAAAATGCTCAACGAAGCCCCCAGGGTAGCGGCCAAGATCATTCGCGCGATTGCGATTGCCTTGTCCAAGCGCCTGCGCATGGCCGACGGGCAATTACTGTCCCAGCAATTTTAACCGCCGGGCGTCTTCGGCTTGCTGTCATTTTGCAGCAGGCCAGGCACCGTCTGATCCTTGGGCGGCGTTGGCAACACAATCGGCACCAGCGCCGGTGAGCCGTTCGCGGTGGTTTTGGGCGCCACGGGCGGAGTGACTTGCGGGTACAAGGTGGGCGTCGGCGTGCCCGGCGCACCGGGGGTTGGCGTAGGCGCCACGGGCACGGTTTGCGCCTCTTGCGCCTGCGCCGCACCCAATGTGAGCGCGCTCAACGCAATGACCGTTAGAATGCTGCACTTCATCGATGGCTCCATGGCCTGACCGGAATGTCGTAAGGCTACTCCCAACCGCGCAAGAATGCCCTTCCCAATGAGATTTCCATGAAACGTTTCGTTCTGCTCGACACCACCCCAATCCCCGACAACGGCGGTGCCTTGTGCCTGTTCGAATACGGCGAGGATTTTGTCATCAAGATCCAGGGCGGTGACGGCGGCCAGTTGATGAACACGCGCATGCATGGTTCCGAAGACGCGCTGGCGGAGATTCCTTGCCGTAAAGTCGCCGGTCGGCCGGGTTCGCGGGTGCTGATCGGCGGCCTGGGCATGGGCTTTACCCTGGCCTCGGCACTCAAGCATTTGGGCAAGGGCGCTGAAGTGGTGGTAGCGGAATTGGTGCCTGGCGTAGTGGAATGGAACCGTGGCCCACTGGGGGAAAAATCCGGCCGCCCGCTGCTGGACCCACGCACGGTGATCCGCATGGAAGACGTGGCCAAGGTGCTGCAGGCCGAGCCGCAAGGCTTTGACGCGATCATGCTGGATGTGGACAACGGCCCCGAAGGCCTGACGCAAAAAGCCAACAGTTGGCTGTATTCGGCCGGTGGCCTGGCCGCGTGTGCCAAAGCGCTGCGGCCTAAAGGCGTGCTGGCGGTGTGGTCAGCCAGCGCCGACAAGCTGTTCAGCGACAAACTGCGCAAGGCCGGGTTCAAGGCCGAGGAAGTGCAGGTGTTCGCCCATGGCAACAAGGGCACCCGGCATACCATCTGGATTGCCGAGAAGCTCAAGGGCTGAGGCCCGCTGACACAAAAAAAAACCTGTAGGAGCCCGCTGGTGTGGGAGCTGGCTTGTGTGGGAGCTGGCTTGCCTGCGATAGCATCACCGCGGTCTACCTGAATCACCGAGGTGCCAGCATCGCAGGCAAGCCAGCTCCCACATTTTGGTCCCGTGTCAGCCCCGGGATTTTCGATAGTCGATCACATACGGCACTTTTTTCTCAAAGGTCTTGTCCAGCTCGCCCTGGTCCAGTTGGGTCATACCGCCCAGTTGCCTGGCAGTAAAACCGCTGCTCCCCACCTGCGAACCCGGCGCCAGGCTGACCATGCGCTTGGCAACCGCCTCAATCGCGTCCTTATAGCCGCCCTTTTTGTTCAAGTTGTACGCCTTCAAATCAATCTGCGTACGCAGCCAGTTGCCCCAGTAGAACTCCAGGAATTCCGGCGCAATCGCGCCATCGTCCGGCTTGCCGTAGGCGGCCTTACGGGTGAAATACACCAGGCTGCGAAACGTGTCGTCCTGCAGGTTCTTGAAGCCCAGGTGCGCAGGCAGCTGTTGCGGCGGCAGGGTCTGGCCTTGATTGTCCTTGAGCCAGACCTTGCGGGCCGCTTCCATGCGCTGCCAGAAGGTGTTCATGTCGGCACTGTTGCTGAAGTCATCGGTTACCTTGACCCACATTTTCAGTTGCGGGCCGCCGCCGGGCACTTCCCACAAGGTAGTGAAACTGTGGTGACCGTCGGTCAGGTACAACTGGCCACCGGGGCCGACCACCACGGTTTTCATGTCGTCGGGGTGGGTGCCCACCGGGTCTTTGCAGGTGAAACTATCGGGTTGGTGCAGGTCGGCTTTCTTCGGCACGTTGTCGGCGGCGCCCTGGCCGTTGGTTTCGCAGTATTCGTCGAACACCTTGGCCGGTTTGTCGGCGAACAGCCCCAGGCTGTAGTAGATCTGGTCAAAGCCCACCACGGCCTGGGTCGGGTGCAGTTGCTCAAGGGCCACCTCGATCACCTGGCCGGGCTTGGGTGTGGAGAACGCCTGGGCTTGAGCGGCCAGGGCGCTGAGCAGCAGGGCTGCGGTCCATGTGTACACACGCATAGGTTTCAGATCCTTGTGAAGTGAATATGCCGATACTACAAACGTTCGCTCAAGCGCAGCTGTACCGCGGCTGAAAAAGCCAGCGGTCATTTGCCTCGCGAGCGGCTAGAATCAACCCTATCCGTGAACCCCCAAATAGCCAGGAGCCATGATGAGCTCGACCAACCCGCCCTCCCACACCGCCAAGCTGGACCGCATCCTCGCCGATGCCCAGCGCGACCGGGAAATGGGCTACCGCGACAAAGCCTTGAAGATGTACCCGCACGTGTGCGGCCGCTGTGCCCGTGAGTTTGCCGGCAAACGCTTGAGCGAACTGACCGTACACCATCGCAACCACAATCATGATGACAACCCCCAGGACGGTTCCAACTGGGAGTTGCTGTGCCTGTACTGCCACGACAACGAACACTCGCGCTACACCGACCAGCAGTATTTCGGCGAAGGCTCCACCAGCAGCCCGACGATTGCCAAGGCGACGCACAACCCGTTTGCGGCGTTGGCGGGGTTGATGAAAAAGGACGACTGAAGCCCTTCTTTGTCTGTGCGGGCCTCATCGCAGGCAAGCCAGCTCCCACAGGGGAATGCATTCCAAGTGTGGGAGCCGGGCTTGCCCGCGATAGCGATCGCCCAAGCAACACATGCCTCCAAGGCCGTATAATCGCGGTTTTCCTCCAAGGCACCCTTCCCCGTGGGCAATAAACGCTACAGCTGCATCGGTCTGTATAACCCCAAATCCCCCGAAAACGTCGGCTCGGTGATGCGCGCCGCCGGCTGCTACGGCGTGGCCTCGGTGTTTTACACCGGCGTGCGTTACGAGCGCGCCCGGGACTTCATCACCGACACCAAGAAGGTCCACCACGACATTCCGTTGATCGGCATCGATGACCTGAAAAAGATCCTGCCGCTGGGCTGTATCCCGGTCGCCGTGGAGCTGGTGGAAGGCGCCCGCCCTCTGCCCGAATACACGCACCCGGACCGCGCGCTGTACATCTTCGGCCCCGAAGACGGCTCGCTGGACAAAGAGATCCGCGACTGGTGTGAAGACGTGGTGTACATCCCGACCACCGGCTGCATGAACCTTGCCGCCACCGTCAATGTGGTGCTGTACGACCGTCTGGCCAAGGGCAACAACACCCGCTCAGGCCCCAAGTACTGATATTTTGGGAACATCCGGCGCCTGCAAACAGTCAGCTACTTACACTTGCCTTTGTTGGAGACAAACCATGAGCGACAGCAAAACCCTGCGACCTATCATCGAACACCTGCAGCCAGCCCCCAAAAGCGAGCAAAACGTACACGGGTCGGAACGCATTCTTTCGGTGGCCGGCGGTGTGATGATGGTCGGCAAAGGCCTGCGCCGTGGCGGCATCTTCGGGCTGATCCAGGTGGCGATTGGTGGCGTGGCGCTGGTGCGCGGCGTGACCGGGCACAGCTCGCTCAAGGACAAGCTGGAGCAAGGCCGCCAGGAAATGAACAGTGTGCGCACCAAGATCGAACGCGCGGGCGAAGAGTTGAAGAACTTGAAGACCAAGGCTGAAGTGGCGGCAGAGAAAGCCACTAAATAGCCCGGCCAACCCCAATCAACTGTGGGAGCTCCCACAGTTGTTTTGGGTCAACGCAATAATTTGTTGTCCAGCACCACCGACGACTCGCCGATCACACTTTCAGCCAACTGCACAAACTGCGCCGTATTAACACTGTTCGCCCGCATCACCGCCTGCGCCAGATCATCCAGCGAACGTTTGTTGTGGGTCTTTACGCGGATCTCGCGGTCCAGCTCCTGCAACACCAGCACCGCCCGCGCCACGGTCGCAGCGTTGACTTGATTGCCGCGCAGGCTGATCACGCCCTTGCCTTCCTTGGCCAACCGCGTCTGTATCGCCGCATACCGCTCATCGGTAATGCCGCCGGCACGCCGCAGCAGTTCAATGGCGTAATACTCGCCCAACCCTTCGCTGATCCAGTCACTGGTATCGTGGTCGTTAAAACGGCCAATGGCTTGCACCACTTCGCGCAGCAACGGGCTGCTGCCGTTTTCGCTGATCAGCGGCGTGCGGCTGTTGAGGTAGATCGAATCGCGCGATGAGAAAGCGCCACGGCGCATCGGGTCGCTGGCGCCGACGATCAACAGCTTGGCAGGATGGCGTGGCAGTGCGGCTTCGACTTGCGGCCAGACGAACGTCAGCAGCGTCAGCACGTCCATCCGGCGCATGGCCTGACCCTTGGGCGAGGCCACGGTGACGTCAGTTTCACCCAGGCGCACGCGACGACTGCCGAGGCTGCCAGCGAGCATCCAGCCGGTAGGCCGGTCGAACAGGCGGGACACATTGTCGATACGGAATTTGTGCTTGCCGATACGCGGCCAGGCGGTTTCGACGCTCTTCCAGCCGGCCGGCAATTCAAACATCAGGCGCGACACCAACTCGGTACCGTCCTGCTGGTCCAGCCGCGCAACCGGCACCAGCTCTTCGCCGCGAAACAGCGCCCAGCTCGGCGTCATCCGCGCCTCATACACGCCCGCCTTGCGCGCATGGGCGAGGCGCACGCGGTAAGTCAGGCTGGCTTTGTCGGCGCTGGGTTGCCACAGGCCACGGCTGCCGGTGACCTGCCATTGGCCGTCGGCCTTGAAGTCACTGTAGTCGCCGTCACGGCCCAGGTCGAAGTTCAGGCTGCGCACAGCCGAGCCCTGGGACAGGCTCACGCGGACCTCGGCCTGATCACTCTGGGGCAGCAGCTTGACGTGATAATCGAGGTCGACTTTCTTCGCGCACCACGCAGGCAGGCTCAGTGCCAGCAGCACCAAGGATGCCGCCAGCCGGGTTGCCACCCTCATACACACTCCTTTTTCAGCCTGCGCGGAAGATCAGGTAATCCTCCCAGTCATCTTCGGGCACGCTGCCTTCGGCGAGCATGCGCCCGGACTGGGAAATGCGTTCATGGTGCACAGCATCGCGGTCGCCACACACCAGGTGATGCCACAGCGGCAAGTCCTTGCGTTCGCTGACCAGGCGGTAGCCGCAGGTCGGCGGCAGCCATTTGAACTGGTCGGCCTGGCCCGGCGTGAGCTGGATGCAATCGGGCACCGAGGCGCGGCGGTTGGTGTAGTCGCTGCACTGACAGGTTTTCAGGTCGAGCAATTTGCAGGCGATGCGCGTGTAATAGACGCTGTTGTCTTCTTCATCCTCAAGCTTTTGCAGGCAGCACAGGCCACAGCCGTCGCACAACGACTCCCACTCCTCCTGGTCGAGGTGTTCAAGGGTTTTGCGTATCCAGAAAGGTTCGACTTTGGCGGCCATGGCTCTACATCAGTATCGGAAGGTGAAAAGGCCGCCAGTCTAGTGCCCAAGGCGCCTGGGGCCAAGCGCTTACGACTGGCGGTGTAACAACACTTGTCAGTCTAGTGGGCGCGCAGTAGCTTTGAAGGCCGAATTGACGATCAGGAACTGCCCATGACACGCGTTGCCGATTACCCGATCCACACCCAGTTCACCGAACGTTGGTCGCCCCGCGCCTTTACCGGCGAAAGCATCCCGCAGGAGACGCTGCTGAGCTTCTTCGAAGCCGCACGCTGGGCGCCGTCGGCCTACAACTCGCAGCCATGGCGCTTTCTCTACGCGCGCCGCGACACGCCGAACTGGGAGCGTTTCCTGGGGTTGCTCAATGAATTCAACCGTGGTTGGGCGCAACACGCGTCAGCCCTGGTGATCATCGCTTCAAAAACCAACTTTACCGCCCCCGGCGCCAGCGAAGAAACCCCGGCGCTGTGGCACACCTTCGACACCGGTTCGGCATGGGGCCACCTGGCGCTGCAAGCCAGCCTCAGTGGCTGGCACACCCACGGCATGGCCGGTTTCGATCAGGAGCTGACCCGCAAAGAGCTGAAGATTCCAGAAGGTTATGCCCTGCACGCGGCTGTGGCCGTGGGCAAGCTGGGGGACAAGTCGAGCTTGCCGGAGTACCTGCAAGGTCGTGAAGCGCCAAGCCCGCGTCGGCCGCTGAGCGAACTGGTGTCCGAGGGTAATTTCAGCCTGTAAGCCTTGCATAGATCCAATATGTGCGGGCTTGTGTGGGAGCTGGTTTGTGTGGGAGCTGGCTTGCCTGCGATGAAGGCACCTCGGTGAATCAGGTAGACCGAGGTGATGCTATCGCAGGCAAGCCAGCTCCCACATAAGCCCAGCTCACACGTTTAATAGCCCCTTTCGAAGCTGACTTCCCCGCGCAACGCGTCCTTGGCCTGATAAGCCCTTAGATTCTGCACAAACAATTCCACCATCATCCCCGGCGACGTCGGCGCGGAACTGTGCCCGGTTAACAGCAAGCCCCAGGCGGTCCAGAACGGATGGCGTTGCGGCAAAGGCTCCTGACGGCACACGTCGATCACCGCACCGGCCAAGTGCCCCTCTTTAAGCGCCTCGACCAAATCGGCATCGACCACCGCCACGCCGCGCCCGACGTTGATAAACAACCCCGTCGGCTTGAATTGCTTGAACAGCGCCGCGTTGTACAGATCATGGGTATCAGGCGTGTTCGGCAGCAGGTTGATCACGTAGTCCACCTCGCCCACCAGCCGGCTCAGTTGGTCCAACCCGGCCACTTCGATAAACGGTGCCTGTTCCCGCGCGCTGCTGGCAATCCCGTAGAGCTTGACGCCAAACGGCAGCAAAAAATCAGCAACGCTCTGGCCGATATCGCCGGTGCCAACCACCAGCACCTTGCGCCCCGCCAGGCTTTGGCCCATGCGGTTGTCCCACTTGCGCTCGACCTGGCTGACCAGTCGCGCCAGCACTTCGCGCTCATGGCCGAGCATATAGGTGAGCACGAACTCGGCCATGACCTGGCCAAAGATGCCGACCGCGCGGGTCAGGCGATAGTCGCGCGGCAAGCCATCGGCCAGCAGTGGCGTAATACCCGCCCAGGTCGATTGCAACCATTGCGGCTTATGGCCCTGGCGCAGCAAGGTGGCGAGCAGGTCCGGCTGGCCCAGCCAAACCGGGCAATCGGCGGCCAGGCGCGACAGTTCGGCCGAGTCGCCGCTGGTCAGCACCTCAAGGTCCGGGGCCGCTTCGCTCAGCAATTGGGCGTAGAGCGGGTGATCCTGTTCAGCAATCAGAACACGCATGGTTCAAACCTTTCAAAAACAGTGCAGACGGCCGCCCGCTTCCTTACGGCCACCGCCAAACGAATACGAGTCCATAAAAGAATGTGCCCGGGACAGGGCACTGACCGGTTACATCGGGTCGTTGCGGCGCAGCAGCTCTTCGGGCAAGTGCTCGATGTACTCGTCCTCGGCCGGTGGCATTTGCAGGTGGTAGCCCTGCTTGTCGAGGTTTTCCAGGACCACGGTAATGTCCTCGCGCGACAACTTGCGCTCCGGCGTGAGTATCATCTCGAATGCAAGATGGGCTTTGCCGAAGGCAGTCATCAAGGGTTCCGGCACACGCTCCAGCGCATCGCTTTTGAGCACGTAGAGGTACATCCCGTCTTTTTTCAAGCTGCGATAAATGGAGCAAATACGTTTCAAGGCTGTTCTCCGGCAGTGGCCAGGCTGTCGAGCAGCGCCTGGCCCATCAACTCGCGGCGCCAGCCACGCAGCGAGTCTGGCAATGTATAAGGCCCATCGGGGTAGCCGCTCTTGACCAGGGCTTCGAGGGTTTTCTTGCGCAGCATCAGTTCCGGCGCCATCTCCAGGCGCTCGGCCTCGGCCTGGCCCAGGGCGCGCAGTTGCTTGATCAGCACAGCAGCGTCCACCGGCAGCGGCTCAGCCACGGCGGGCGGCCACTGGTCCATCGACACGCTGCCGGCGCGCTTGATCAGGTCCAGCAGAAACTGGCCGTCCTGACGCACAGTGCGCGGGTGCATGTCTTCGATCTTGCCCAGCGCAGCGAGGTTATCCGGCTGGGATTTGGCCAAGGGCCACAATGAGTGTTCGCGAATGATGCGGTTGCGCGGCAGGTCACGGGCACGGGCCTGCTGCTCGCGCCAGGCGCACAGCTCACGCAATACGGCGAGCTGGGCACGCGAGAGTTTCCACGCCAGCTTGGCGTCACGGTACACCTCATACGGGTCGACTTCGCGGCGCAGGTTGGCCACCAGTTCGGCGCCGTCTTCCAGTACCCAGGCATATTTGTCATCCGACAGCTGCGGGCGCAAGCGCACATAGACTTCGGCCAGGTGCACCGCGTCTTCGGCGGCGTAGCTCACCTGGGTCTCGGACAACGGCCGCTGCAGCCAGTCCGAGCGGGTTTCGCCCTTTGGCAGCTCGATGTCGAGTACAGCCTGCACCAGGCGCGAGTAGCCCATGGAGAAACCGAGGTTCAGGTAAGCCGCTGCCAATTGAGTGTCGAACAACGGCACCGGCAGGCTGCCGGTCAGGCGCAACAACACTTCCAGGTCTTCGCTGCAGGCGTGCACCACCTTGATCACCGCCGGGTTCTCCAGCAAGGCGGCCAAGGGTTGCCAGTTATCGATGGTCAGGGGGTCGATCAGGTAAGCGCGAACGCCATCACCGATCTGGATCAGCCCGGCAATGGGATAAAAGGTGTCGACCCGCATGAATTCGGTGTCGAGGGCGACGAATGGCAACTGCTGCCATTCGGCGCAATGCTGGCCGAGGCTATCGTTGTCGCAGATCCAGTGAATATCGATGGCCACACGGCTCTCCCTTGAAGAATGGCGCGCAGTATATATCGCGAAAGGGACTTGCGAGCATCCGCAGTGCACACACCATCATGAAAACTCTGACAAGAGAGGAAGAATAGTCCGACAGGCGGGACTTAGCCTCTCTTACGCAAGACGTAGACACGCCACAGCTTGGAGCCCGGCAGGAACTCCTGCTGATGGAGGACCTTGAAACCGGCCTGGCGGAATTCGTCCTCCACCGGTGTGCGCGAGCTCACCGCGACAATCACTGTGTCGCGACTGACACGGTGGAATTCGCGCAACAGCGCCATGCGTACGTCGCTGCTGGGCACATGACGAAACAGTTCCAGGCAGAAAATGCAGTCCACGGCGTTGGCCGACAGACCGATGGAAAACGCCGAACCCTGGAACGTTTTGACCCGCTTGAGCAACGCCGCCGGGTGATGGGTGCGCGCATGGTCGAGCATGTCCTGGGAGTTGTCGGATGCCAGGATCACCCGGTTGACGTGTTCGGCCAACACGGGCCAAAACCGGCCGGAGCCACACGCCAGGTCGAGGATCAACCCAGGCTCACCGGCCACTTTCAACGCTTGGCGCACCAGCCGTTCATCGCGCCAGGCCGCCAGACGCTTGAGCAGCGCGGGCGGACGCGTGTCGCCGCAGACCTGCGCATGCTCGCGGTCACAGCGCTCGGTGAATTCGATCTCGATAGAGGATGGAGGTTGTGGCGACATCGCGGGCTCATGTGGGTGGAACGGTGGTGAACGACCTTGATCCGCAGCTTAACCACTGCAACGTGAAAAAAAGGTTGAAACCGTGACGCCTGTAAAACACCGACGTTCGACTGTGGGAGCTGGCTTGCCTGCGATGCTGGCACCTCGGTACATCGGGTACACCGAGTTGATGCCTTCGCAGGCAAGCCAGCGCCCACAGAAAAGCAGCTCTTCGGTGTATCCAAATCTGCTGCCAGCGGATCACGCCTGATGCAGATACCAGCGCCAATCCTGCTCGCCCACCTCCCCCATGAACTGACGATATTCCTCACGCTTCACCGCCAAATAGACGCCGAGAAACTCACTGCCAAACGCCTCCCGCGCCCAGCTTGAACCCTCCAGCGCACGCAAGGTGGTCAGCCAGTCAGTGGGCAGCAACTCCTTGGCCTGGGCGTATCCGTTACCTTCCACCGGCGCACCGGGGTCGCGCTGTTCGCGAATGCCTCGGTGAATACCCGCCAGGATGGCGGCAGCCGCCAGGTAAGGATTGGCGTCGGCCCCGCAAATCCGGTGTTCGATATGCCGGGAATAGGCAGGCCCGCCCGGCACGCGCAGGCTGACGGTGCGGTTATCCACGCCCCAGGTGGCCGCCAGCGGCGCATAGCTGTTGGTCTGGAAGCGCCGATAAGAGTTGGCATTCGGGCAAAACATCAGCAGCGAATCGAGCAAGGTGCTGAGCATGCCGCCCACCGCCTGGCGCAGCAGCGGCGTGCCATCGGCGGCCTCGCTGGCGAACAGGTTATTGCCCTGGGCATCCGCCAGGCTCACATGCATGTGCATGCCGGTGCCCGCCAGGTCATCGAACGGCTTGGCCATAAAGCAGGCGGTCATTGCGTGCTTATGCGCCACGCCCTTGACCAGACGCTTGTAGCGCACCGCTTCGTCCATGGCTTGCAGGGCATCCGCGCGATGTTCCAGGGTGATTTCCACCTGGCCCGGCGCATACTCGGAAATCGCCGTGCGCGCCGGAATGCCTTGCAGCTTGCAAGCGCTGTAGAGGTCGGCCAGGAACGGCTCGATTTGCTCCAGCTCACGCAGGCCGTACACCTGGGTCGAGCGCGGGCGATTGCCGTCCACATCCCGTACCGGTTGTGGGCGGCCGTTGCTGTCGGGTTTCTGGTCGAGCAGGTAAAACTCCAACTCCGCCGCCATCACCGGGTAATAACCGTCGGCCTTGAGGTCGTCGATCACCTTGGCCAGCAAATGCCGAGGGTCAGCCACGGTGGCCGGCAAGCCTTCGGTGGGGTGCATGCTGACTTGCACGGCGGCTGTGGGGATCAGGCGCCACGGCATACGCTGCAAGCTGCCGCTGACCGGGTAGGCGCGGCAGTCGATATCGCCGACTTCCCACACCAGCCCGGAGTTTTCCACGTCGTCGCCGTTAATCGTCAGGCCCAGGATGGTGCTGGGCAACGGGCGGCCACTTTCATACACCGCCAGCAGCTCATCGCGGTGCAGCAACTTGCCGCGTGGCACGCCGTTGTTGTCGAGGATAAACAGCTCGAACATTTCGATGTCCGAGTGCTGTTCAAGAAAAGACTGGGCTTCTTGCAGGCTGGCAAAAACACTCATGGGAACTCTCATACGTTTGCGTCAGGCAGGCGCACAGGTGCGCGTCATTCATGGGGCAAATCAACGTAAGAGAAAGGTATCCGGTGGGCGCGCGTGTCGGCAGTGGAACAAGGCCCAGAAGGCCAGCGCGGACGGCAGTGTCGCGAGGTGAGTGTCAGGGGAGCCGTCCATGCGAGATTCACAGTGAGGTAGATGCCCGGCAGCGTCACACGCCCACAAAGGTTGTTCAATTCAGGGTTGACGGAGTTTGGTTGCAGCCTGGCTAAACAATTGCCATCCCTGCGCATAGCTGGAAATAATGGCGACCCGAGCATGCCCCAAGGATTTGACCGCATGAAAGCTCCCCTGGCCTTCTGTTTACTGGCAAGCGTGGCCACCCACGCCCTGGCCGATTCACGCCTGGACGAGGTGCTGCAAAACGGCACCCTCACCGTCTGCACCACCGGCGACTACAAGCCCTACACCTCGCTGCGAGCCGACGGGCGCTACGAAGGCATTGATATCGCCATGGTCGAGTCCCTGGCCAAGAGCCTCAACGCCAACATCAAATGGGTGCCCACTACCTGGAAAACCCTGATGCCGGACTTCCTCGCCCAGCGCTGCGACATCGCGGTGGGCGGTATTTCGGTGTCGTTGGAACGCCAGAAAAAAGCCTTCTTCAGCCAGCCTCTCGGCGTCGATGGCAAGATCCCGCTGGTGCGCTGCGCCGATGTACAGCGCTACCAGAGCGTCGAGCAGATCAACCAGCCGCAGGTGCGTGTGATCGAGCCGGCGGGCGGCACCAACGAGGTGTTTGCCCGCGCCCACCTGGCCAAGGCGCAAATCCGCCTGCATGACAACGTGACGATTTTCGACGAACTGCTGGCGGGCAAAGCCGACGTGATGATCACCGACGCCAGCGAAGCGCGCTTCCAGCAAAAACAGAAACCTGGGCTGTGTGCGGTCAACCCCGAGCGGCAGATGCAATACAGCGAAAAGGCCTTCCTGCTGCCCCGCGATGATGTGGCGTGGAAAAGCTACGTCGACCAGTGGCTGCACCTGAGCATGGCCACCGGGGTGTATGAAGGCATCGTCAATCAGTGGCTGGCGGCGCCCTGAGCAGGAGCCGTCTACGCTGTGCTCACATCAACCATAACGAGGGATCGGTAATGAAGGGATTGCTCCGACTCACCTGCCTGCTGCTGTTGGGGTTCAGCCAGGTGCACGCGACCACTCAGGATGAGGACGCTCGGGCCGCCAAGGCTCTACTGGAAAAGGCTGTGACTTACTTCCAAAGCAACGGCGACAAAGCCTTCGCCGCGTTCAGCCGCCAGGGTGAGTTTATCGACCATGACCGCTATGTGTTCGTGGTCGACACCAAGGGCGTGTTGTTAGCCAGCGGCGGGCCTTCCTCCGCATTGATCGGCCGTGATGTGTCCGAGGTGCTCGGGCCAGACCTGCAAGCTTCGTTCAAACAGGCGCTGACCGTGCCCGAAGGCCAGGGCATCCAACAAGCCGACTACCGCTGGCAGAACTGGAACGACGGCAAGGTTGAGCACAAGCACGTGTTTTATCAGCGCGTGGGTGAACGCATCCTGGCGGTGGGTTACTACCTGCCACGGGCCACACCGGAACAGGCCCGAGCGTTGCGCAACAAGGCTGTGAAGGCGCTGGTCAAGGATGAGGCAGGCACGCTCAAGGCGATCAACTCATTGCAGGGCGGGTTTCTGCAGGATGATTTGTATGTGTTTGTGGTCGATCTGAACACCGGGCGGTATGTGGCGCATGGCACCAACTTGCGACTGGTCAATACCGACTTTCGCAAGATCAAAGACCCGGATGGCAAGCCGGTGGGTGAACCCATTCTGAAGCTGATGGCCGAGCAGGATCAGGGGGAATACAAGTACCGCTGGAAGAACCCGGTGACCGACAAGGTTGAGAACAAGCATGCGTACGTGCGCAAGGCCGGGCATTTTATGGTGGCGGTTGGGTACTACAGCCCCTGATCTGAGTTGGAATGCAATCCATTGTGGGAGCTGGCTTGCCTGCTCCCACAGTTTGATCATCGTTGTGTCAGTTAACGTGCTTTGTCTTCACGCCCACGCAGCACACGATTGGGCATCGCAATGGCCGCCGCCAACCCCAGCAACGACACCGCCGCACTCACCATCAGCAAATGCCGGAATGTCACCGCCAGCTCCCCGCGCAAGGCATCCTGCGCAGGCCCCGGCGCGGCGTTGAGGCCGTCGAGCAACACGTTGCCGGAACTGCCTTCAGCCCCCAGCGCGCCGCTGGCCAAATGCGCAAAGCTGGAATCCTGCAACAACGCCAACAGCAGTGCTGACATGCACGCCACACCGACCGCCCCGCCCAACGAGCGGAACAGGTTAGTCGTGCTGGTGGCCACGCCAATGTCGCGCTGCTCCACCGAGTTCTGTGTACCCACCAGGGACGTCGGAAACTGCATCCCCGCCGCAATCCCGCACAGCAGCATAAACACCGCCGTAAGCTCCACCGCCTGCGGCGCGCTGTAGGCCATGCCGAGAATCGCCAGCGGGCTCAAGCATGCGCCGGTGAGGATCATCGGTTTATAACGCCCGGTCACCGAGGTCATGCGCCCGGCGAAATAGGCCCCCATCGGCAAGCCCATGGCCAATGGCAGCAAGTGCAAGGCGGCGCTGTCGGCCCCCGAGCCGGTCACCGTCTGATAACGCAACGGCATCAACACCGTCAGGGAAATCGCCTGGAAGCTGGTGAAGAAAATCGTGCACCAGCACAGCACCGCGCTGCGATTGGCGAACAGGTGCATCGGCAACAATGGCTCGCGCGCCCGGCGTTCGTGCCACACGAACACCGTCAAGGCCACCAACGCGCAGGCCAACAGCCCCAGTACTTGCTCGTCACGCCAATGATGGCCCTGGCCGATTTCGGTGATGCCCAGCAGCAAGGCGGTCAGGCCGATGATCATCAGCACGGTGCCGAGGTAATCGATAATCGGCTTGCGCTGCGGCACCGGCAGCCCTACCAGTGTGCGGTGCGCCACATACCAGGCGCCGGCGCCCAGCGGCAGGTTGATCAAAAACACCCAACGCCACGACAGGTATTCGGTCATGTAGCCGCCCAGCACTGGCCCGGCCACACTGGCCACCGCGTACATGCTGCTGAAATAGCCCTGGTAACGCCCACGCTCACGGGGCGCGATGATGTCGCCAATGATCGCCTGGCTGACCGAGATCATCCCGCCGGCACCGATGCCCTGGAGAATCCGCGCCAGCACCAACTGCTCCATGCTTTGCGCCATGCCGCAAAACAGCGAGGCCAGGGTGAACACACCCATGCCGATCAACATCATCGGCCGGCGCCCGTACAGGTCGCCGAGCTTGCCGTAGATCGGTACGGCCACGGTCATCGCCACCATGTAGCCGGAGATCACCCAGGCCAGCAGGTTTACATCGTGAAACTGCGCGGAAATCGCCGGCATGGACACGGCGACAATGGTCTGGTCCAGGGCGCCGAGGAAAATCGCCAGCATCAAGGCGGCGAGCACACTGCGAACGGCAGGAACGGGCTGAGCGGGTTGGTTGAGGCTGGTCACGGCAGAACCTTCGAGCAAGGCCCGCAGGCAAGGAAGAGCCTGCGGGAATGCTGGATACGATAGCAGGCTACTCGATAGCTTCGTAAGGAAGTCCGACGTAATTTTCTGCGATGGTTTTGCGCCCCGCCTGCGAATGGATGAAATACTCAAGCTCGCTCTCGGCAATTCGCTGGCTGAAGCCGTCGGCGTCCGGGAACTGGTGCAACATCGAGGTCATCCACCAGGAAAACCGCTCGGCCTTCCACACCCGGCGCAGGCAGATGGCCGAGTATTTTTCCAGCAGGTCCACGCGGCCCTCGCGGTACACCCTGAGCATGATCCGAAACAGCGTGCTCACATCACTGGCCGCCAGGTTCAAGCCTTTGGCGCCGGTGGGCGGCACGATATGCGCGGCGTCACCGAGCAAGAACAGGCGCCCGTACTGCATCGGCTCCACCACAAAGCTGCGCAGCGGCGCGATGCTTTTTTCGATTGACGGCCCGGTGACCAGTTGCTCGGCCAACTGGCTGGGCAGGCGGGTTTTCAGCTCGGCCCAGAAACGCTCATCCGACCAATCATCCAGAGGCTCATCGACCGGCACCTGCAGGTAATAGCGGCTGCGGGTCGGCGAACGCATGCTGCACAACGCAAAGCCACGCGAATGTTTGGCATACACCAGCTCGTCATGCACCGGCGGTGTATCGGCGAGGATGCCCAGCCAGCCGAACGGATAGACGCGCTCGAACACCTGCAACGCCTCAGGCGGAATCGCCTGGCGCGCCACCCCGTGGAAACCGTCGCACCCGGCGATGTAGTCGCAGTCCAGGCGATAGGTTTCGCCGGCATGTTCGAAGGTGAGCCAGGGCCGATCAGTTTTAAGGTCATGGGGCTGCACGTCGCGCGCTTCGTACAGGGTCACAGCCCCGGCAGCCTCGCGGGCGGCCATCAGGTCGCGGGTGACTTCGGTCTGGCCGTAGATCATCACCGACTGACCGCCGGTCAAGCCTTTGAGGTCGATATGGGTCAGTTGGCCATTGAGCGCCAGCTCAAAGCCATCATGCACCAGGCCTTCGGCGTCCATGCGTCGGCTGACGCCGGCCTCGCGCAGCAGGTCGACCATGCCTTGTTCCAGCACACCGGCGCGGATGCGGCCTTGCACGTAGTCGGCGCTCTGGCGCTCTAGAATCAGGGTCTGGATACCAGCGTTATGCAGCAGTTGGCCGAGCAGCAATCCGGAGGGACCGGCGCCAATAATGGCGACTTGGGTTTTCAGCGTTTTCATTATTTTTATGGCTCGCAAGCTTCACCCGAACGGATAGGGTGAAAGAGTTGTCATTCATCCTGTTGCTGATCATTTTTCACTTGAGTGGCCGCCATAAGAAGGTGAAAACTGAGACAAAGCCTGCGCTTTTTGCCAATTGGGGCGATTACCGCACCACTATCCTGAGTATCGGATTGAAACCATGACCAAAACTGCCAGTACCGCGATTCCGGTCTTCAAGCTTTACGGAGAAAGTCAGCAATGGCCGACTCCGGATTTGTTGCACTGTGAAACCATTTCCCGACGGAGCCGGGAATACCAGTGGGAAATCCAACCCCACCGGCACGCGGACCTGTGCCAGTTGCTGTACGTACACAGAGGCCAGGCGCAGCTGGAAATCGAAGGCCAGCGTACTACCCTCAGCGAAGCCACCTTGCAGGTGCTGCCGCCGTTGTGTGTACACGGGTTTCGGTTTTCTGAAGATGTGGAAGGTTTTATCCTGACGCTGGCCGCGCCACTGGTCAGCCATTTGCAGACACAGTTGGGCGCGACGGTGGACGGTTTGCAGGCCCTGGGCAATTACCCCGCCGGCAAGGACAGCGATTACCTCAACAGCCTGTTCGCCCGACTGCAGGATGAGTACGCCGATGAACAACCGGCCCGCGACATGATGATGCATGCCCTGGTCAGCGTGCTGCTGGTGTGGATCAGCCGCCAGGCGATCCAGCGCCGCCATCCGCGCGCGCCGCGTGGGCGTGAATATTTTCGGCGCTTTACGCAGTTGGTCGAGCAGCATTACCGCGAACACCCGAAGATTGAAGACCTGGCGCACAAGCTGGGTATCTCGGTCTCACACCTGAACGGTACGTGCAGGGAATTGGGTGGCCAGCCTGCTTTGCAGATCATGCATGACCGCCAGTTGCTGGAAGCCAAGCGCTTGCTGACCTACACCAGCATGACCATCAATGAGATGTCGGAGGTGTTGGGGTTTTCCGACCCGACCAACTTCTCCCGGCTGTTCCGCCGCCGGGTGGGGTTTTCGCCCAAGGCGTTTCGCGAGCAACTGAAGGCCGATTGACGCGGGACGCGGAGCGTCCTGGGCTGCATTACCACGCGGAGCGTGGGAACGATCACAGCCTACCTGAGCGCGCTGAAACTACCGGTACGCGGCACACACAGATCCTGATGGCAACTGATCGCAAAGGTCGGCTGCATACGGGTCTGTTCAACCCGATAGGCGGCTGTGCCGTACAGCGCGGTAGCCAACGCGCACAGGATGAAAATCATCAGGTACTTTCTAATTTTTAGGGTCATGGCACACCTCTGAATAGATCGACTCGGTGCTGTTTAAAGCATAGGTCAGTCAGGGCGAGTTGCCATTATTGGGCGTCATTCAACATCTTTATGTCGGCTTTACAGACCGATATCCCACACCGGCTCTTCCGGGAACCGCAGCACCAGAAAATCCAGCAGGCTGCGCAACGCCAACGGCATGTGTTTACGCGAGGCATACACGGCGTAGACGTTCATTTGCTGCGGCTCAGCCTCGGGCAGCAGCCGGATCAATTCGCCACTGCGGATGTAGTCCCCCGCCTGATAACTGGGCAGCCGCGCCACCCCGGCGCCCGCCAGCGTCACCCGCAGCAAGGTCGTGGCCTCGTTGGCGGTGATATTGCCCTGCACCGCCACCGAGACTGCTTCGCCGTTCTCGGTGAAGTGCCACAGGCTTTTGCCGAAGTAAGAATGCGTCAGGCAGTTGTGCTCCGCCAAGTCGTGGACTTGCCGAGGCTGCGGGTGTTCCAGCAGGTACGCCGGTGACGCGCAGATCACCGAGCGACACAGCGTGAGCTTGCGCGCGATCAGGTTGGGGTCCAGCTCAAAGCTGGTGCGGATGGCCAGGTCGATACGCTCATCCACCAGGTTTACCGTGCGGTCGAGCATCTGCAGGTCGATGCTGACCAACGGGAAGCGCTTGACGAATTCGGCCACGGCATCCGCCAACTGCGCCTGGCCGAATGAGCTGCTGACACTCAGGCGCAACTGGCCACGCGGCGCTTCATCCGGCTCACTGACGGCCGCCTGCATGTCACTGCACAGCTCCAGCATTTGCCGGCAGCGCGGCAGCGTTTCACTGCCGGCGGCGGTGAGGCTGAGCTTGCGCGTGGTGCGATGCATCAAGCGCGCACCGACCCAATCCTCAAGTTCAGCCAGATAGCGCGAGACCACCGGCCGCGACAGGTCCAACTGATCGGCGGCGGCGGACTGGCTGCCCAGGTCAACTACCGTGACAAACACCCGCATTGCTTGAAGACGATCCATGATTTGCACGCTTTTAGAAACAAACTATGTCCAAGCATCGCATTTTTTGTTGTGTTTGGTGCAACTAAGCTCTGTGCATCACTTACCTGCTGCTGGAGCTGCACATGATCTCGGTACTTAAACGATTTGCCCTGGCTTCGGCCGCCCTGGCGTTCGCTGCCCATGCTGCGGCTGCCGACCTGAAGCTGGATGCCTACAACCCTGGCACCTCGGCCATGATGCCGGTCAGCTCGGTACTGGTCAGCGGTGAAAAAGACCTCATCCTGGTCAACGCCCAGTTCGGCAAGACCCAAGCCGAGCAACTGGTGCAGAAAATCCGCAGCAGCGGCAAACACCTCACCACCATCTACGTCAGCGACGGCGACCCGGACTTCTACTTCGGCCTCGACACCCTGACCGCCGCGTTCCCCGACGCCAAAGTGCTGGCCACCCAGCCGGTGGTGGACCATATCAAGGCCACCGTCGAGCAAAAAATCGCGTTCTGGAGCCCGAAACTCGGCGACGACAAGCCAAGCAAAGCCATCATCCCGCAGGTGTTGCAGGGCCATACCCTGACGCTGGAAGGCAAAAGCCTGGAAGTGATCGGCCTGGACGGTCCGCAACCTGAGCGCACCTTTGTGTGGATCCCCTCGATCAAGGCGGTCGTCGGTGGCGTCGTGGTGTTTGAAAACACCCACGTGTGGATGGCCGACACGCAAACCGCCAAATCCCACACAGACTGGCTGGCCACCCTGCAACGTATCCAGGACCTGAAACCGGCCACCGTGATCCCTGGCCACTACCTGGGCACACCGACCGTGCAGTCCGTGGCCTTTACCGGCGACTACATCAAGGCCTTCGATATCGAGACCGCCAAGGCCAAGGATTCGACTGCGCTGATCGCGGCGATGAAAAAGCGTTACCCGAACCTTAAAGACGAAAGCAGCCTGGAACTGGGTGCCAAAGTCGCCAAGGGCGAAATGAAGTGGTGATTGGTTTTAAACCCTAACGTACTGGAGAACGTCATGAGCAAGATTGCAATCATTGGTGCCACCGGCCGTGCCGGTAGCCAACTGCTGGAAGAAGCGCTGCGTCGTGGGCATACCGTTACTGCCATTGCGCGTAACACCGACACGCTGGCCGCACGCCCAGGCCTTACCGTTAAAAAGGTCGACGCCCTTGATGCAACGGCCTTGCAGCAAGCAGTGAGCGGCAACGACGTGGTGATCAGTGCGGCGCACTTCGCCACCCTGCCCGCCAGCGCCGTGATCGGCCCGGTAAAAAAAGCCGGCGTGAAACGCCTGCTGGTGGTGGGCGGTGCGGGTTCGCTGTTGTTGCCAGGTGGCAGTCGAGTGATCGACAGCGAGGGTTTCCCGGCTGAATACAAAGCCGAAGCCAGCGCCGGGGCTGAGTTTCTCGACGTGCTGCGTCAGGAAAAAGAACTGGATTGGACCTTCCTGTCGCCATCGGCGGAGTTTGTTGAAACCGAGCGCACCGGGAAATTCCGTCTGGGCCAGGACGATCTGCTGGTGAGCGCCGAGGGCCGTAGCTGGATCAGTTTTGCTGACTTTGCCATCGCCCTGATCGACGAAGTGGAATCGCCGAAGCACTCGCGCCAACGCTTCACCGTCGGTTACTGACTCTGAGGGAACTGGCTTGTGTGGGAGCTGGCTTGTGTGGGAGCTGGCTTGTGTGGGAGCTGGCTTGTGTGGGAGCTGGCTTGTGTGGGAGCTGGCTTGTGTGGGAGCTGGCTTGTGTGGGAGCTGGCTTGCCTGCGATGGCATCAGCTCGGTTTAACAGATAGACCGAGTTGCCCGCATCGCAGGCAAGCCAGCTCCCACACAAACCCGGTTCCCACAGTTGGATACTCAGTGTTAAGACTGGTGTGCCTCGCTCACCAGCCACGCCATCAACGCTTGCAGCCCAGCCGACGGCTCGATCCCCGGCGGGTACACCAGGTAATAGCCCATCCCCGTCGGCACCCGCAGTTCAAACGGCGTCGCCAGCCGCCCGGCTTTCACATCCTCACCAATCAGCGCACTGTCGCCAATCGCCACACCTGAGCCTTGTGACGCCACCGTCATGGCCAGGTCCAGCGTTTCGAAATGATGCCCCTGACCCAGGTTGCTCAACCGCGTATTCGCCGCCTTTAACCACAACGCCCAATCCCGCTCGTCCCGCGTGGGGTGCAGCAGCACTTGTTGCTGCAAGTCTGCCGGGGTATCCAAAGCGCCGAGCAGCGCCGGTGCGCACACTGGCGTAAGTTGCTCATCAAACAGGTGCCGTGCCTCAGCCGACTGCTCGGCGATGGGTGCATAGATCACCGCCGCATCAAATTGCTCACGACGAAAGTCCACGGTATAGGCCACGGTGGTGGTGAGTTCCACCGGCACATCCGGGCGCTCCTTCTGCCATTGCAACAGGCGCGGCAGCAGCCAGCGCATCACGCAGGTGGAGGCCTTGAGTTGCAGGGTCGCGCGGCGGCTGCCGATCTGCTCCACCGCGTCACCGATCAGGCCGAATACTTGCTGCGCACGCAGTGACCACTCGCGGCCTTCTTCGGTGAGGCTCAAGCCCCGTGCCTGGCGCTGAAACAGGGCGTAACCCAAATGGCTTTCCAGGCCGGCAATCTGGCGGCTCACTGCGCCCTGGGTGATGTGCAGTTGCTCGGCGGCGCGGGTGAAGTTGCAGCACTGGGCAGTGACCCAAAACGTGTGCAGCGCAGGCAGCGGCGGAAGGCGTTTCATCGTGCGTGAGCCATGACGTGGGGACATGGCTAGTATGACTTTTTATCGATTGTTGCCGCTACGGGCCAGCCGCTCCAATAGCGCCTCGAATCCATAACAAGAGCGACATGTATGGCGACCTGCGGCGAAGTATTGGTCAACCTCCTGGAAAGCTACGGCGTGGACCAGGTGTTCGGCATTCCCGGCGTACACACCGTTGAGCTGTATCGCGGCCTGGCGCATTCCGGCATCCGCCATGTCACCCCGCGCCACGAACAGGGCGCCGGCTTCATGGCCGACGGGTATGCACGCACCAGCGGCAAACCCGGCGTGTGCTTCATCATCACCGGCCCGGGCATGACCAATATCACCACCGCCATGGGCCAGGCCTACGCCGACTCGATTCCGATGCTGGTGATTTCCAGCGTGCAGTCGCGCAGCCAATTGGGCGGCGGGCGCGGCAAACTGCATGAGCTGCCGAACCAGAGCGCGATGATCGCCGGCGTGTCGGCGTTCTCCCACACGTTGATGTCGGCGGCGGAGTTGCCTGGTGTGCTGGCACGGGCGTTTGCGTTGTTCCAGGCGGGGCGACCGCGCCCGGTGCATATCGAAATCCCGCTGGATGTGCTGGTGGAGAATGCCGACGCGTTGCTGGGCAGCGAGCCGGTCAGCGTTGCCCGCGCCGGTGCGTCGCCGTCGGCGGTCAAGCAGATGAGCCAATTGCTCGCAGCGGCCAAACGCCCGCTGATCCTGGCCGGTGGCGGTGCCATCGATGCCGCGCCAGAGCTGACGCGCCTGGCCGACATCCTCGGCGCGCCGGTGGCGCTGACCATCAATGCCAAAGGCATGCTGGCATCGACCCACCCGCTGCTGATCGGCTCGACGCAAACCCTGGTCGCCACCCGTGCGCTGGTCGCTGAAGCCGACGTAGTGCTGGCCATCGGCACAGAGCTGGCAGAAACCGACTACGACGTGACCTTCGCCGGCGGCTTCGAGATCCCCGGCGCACTGCTGCGTATCGACATCGACCCCGACCAGACTGTACGCAACTACCCGCCGCACGTGGCACTGGTAGCCGATGCACAGATAGCCGCCGACGCCTTGCTCGCCGAATTGGATAAAACCCCATTGCCTGCCCGCAACCGCGATTGGGGCGCTGAACGAGTCGCGCGTTTGTGGGCCGAACTGGCGCCCAACTGGGACGCTGCCACCCGCGCACAAACCCTGTTCCTCAACACCGTGCTGCAAGCGCTGCCCAACGCCGTGCTGGTGGGCGACTCCACCCAGCCGGTGTACAGCGGCAACCTGACCCTGAACCTTGACCACCCACGCCGCTGGTTCAACTCCTCCACCGGCTACGGCACCTTGGGCTACGCCCTGCCCGCTGCAGTCGGTGCCTGGCTGGGCCGAGGTGACGGCCAGCCGGTGGTGTGCCTGATCGGCGACGGCGGCCTGCAATTTTCCCTGCCGGAACTGGCCAGCGCGGTAGAGGCGCAGGTGCCAGTGATTGTGCTGCTGTGGAATAACCAGGGCTATGAAGAGATCAAGAAATACATGCTCAACCGCGCCATCGAGCCGGTCGGTGTGGACATCTACACCCCGGACTTTATCGGCGTAGCCAAGGCCTTGGGTTGCGCAGCAGAAAGTATCCAGGGCGTCGAGCAATTGCGCAGCGCGTTGCGCACCGCCGCGGATCGCCAGGGGCCGACACTGATTGAAATCAACCAAGGGCTCTGGATGCAGGAAGTGGCGGTATGAGCGCAGTCTTGAACGGTGTGTTTATCAACGGCCAATGGCAGGCGGGCCATGCGGTGCTGGAGGTGATCAACCCGGCTACCGAAGCGACCTTGGCCCATGTCAGCGTGGGCGATGCCTCAGCAGTGGAACTGGCGGTCGACGCGGCCAGCGCGGCTTTTGTCGACTGGTCGAAAAGCAGTGGCCGTGATCGCGGCGCCCTGTTGCGCAAGGTCGCCCAAAGTGTGAGCGAGCAACGTGAACAACTGATGCAGTTGCAGTCGAGCAACAACGGCAAGCCGCTGTTTGAAGCGGCTATTGATGTGGATGACGTGATTGCCACCTTCGAATACTACGCGGGCATCTGCGACGCAATGGACGCAGGTCAAGACTGCAAGGTGGCATTGCCCAGCGACGATTTCAGCGCACGCCTGCGCCGCGAACCCTGTGGCGTGGTGGGTTTGATCGTGCCGTGGAACTTCCCGATGGTGACCACCGCCTGGAAGCTTGCCCCCGCGTTAGCGGCCGGTTGCTGCGTGGTGCTTAAGCCGTCGGAAGTCACGCCCCTGGCGGAGTTGCAATTGGCGCGGATTATTGCCGAAGCAGGCTTCCCGGCGGGTGTGTTTAACCTGGTGTGTGGCACGGGGCTGGCGGTCGGTGCACCGCTGGCTGCGGACCGTCGCGTGGCGAAAATTTCCTTTACCGGCAGCAATGCGGTGGGCGTGCAGGTGATGCAGCGCGCCGCCGAAACCATCAAGGGTGTGAGCCTGGAACTGGGCGGCAAATCGTCGTTGCTGGTGCTGGCCGATGCCGACCTCGACCTGGCAGTGGAGCTGGCCTGTGGCGGTGGTTTTTTCAATGCCGGGCAGATCTGTTCGGCCACCAGTCGCGTGCTGGTAGCCGACAACCTGGCGGATGAATTCCTGCAGCGTTTGCAGGCGCGGGCTGAAGGGATTCGCGTGGCCGACCCGTTTGCCGAGGATGTGGAGATGGGCGCGCTGATCAACCGTGCGCAGTATCAGCGGGTGCTGGGGCATATCCAGCGTGGTATCGACCAAGGCGCGCGCTTGTTGTGCGGCGGCGCTCGCCCGGCTGATCTGGAAAAAGGCTTTTTCATTCGCCCGACAGTGTTTACCGACGTGCCATCAGGCAGCGCCTTGTGGAATGAAGAGATCTTCGGCCCGGTGCTGTGTGTACGACGTTTTACCACTGAAGCCGAGGCCATCGCCCTGGCTAACGACAGCGATTTCGGCCTGGTCGCCAGTGTGGTGAGCGCCAATGCCGAAGCCGCCGAACGCGTGGCCAATGCCTTGCAGGCGGGCCTGGTGTGGATCAACGCACCGCAGGTGATCTTCCCGCAGACGGCGTGGGGCGGTTACAAACAAAGCAGCATCGGCCGCGAACTGGGGCCCTGGGGGTTGGCGGCGTTTCAGGAGATCAAGCACGTGATTCGCGCTAGCTGACACCACGGTCCCCTGTGGGAGCTGATGATCGTCACACGCTTGAACCCAAAGCATTACAGCCGACATATTCACTGACGTCGTGTTGCCAACATTTTATGTCCCACACCAAACATAGAAACGCCCTACAGCGCTTTCTATTGGTACGACCGTTCCGTTAAGCTTTTGCCAGTCTTGTACTGAGTTCGGTACAAAGGGTTTACGGACGAAACCGATGCTAAACAGTAACTTGCTCAGAAAGCTTGATATGCAGGACTTGATGGTGTTTATCGCCGTCTATGACCAGAGCAGCGTTACCGAGGTGTCCGAGACGCTGTTCGTCAGTCAGTCAACCGTGAGCTACAGCCTGAAGAAGCTGCGCACCAGTTTTGAGGATGAGCTGTTTATCAATACGCGGGCCGGCATGCGCCCGACGTACAAGGCCACAACCATGTACGAACACGTGCAGAAGATCCTTGAAAGCATCAACCTGTGCCATGCCGGCAGCCAGGCCTTCGACCCGACGCAGCAGGCGGTGACCTTCAATGTCTGTGCCCCGGAATACTTCGAGCAACTGATCCTGCCACGCCTGTTGAAGAACTTCGACCAAGCCGACTTGCCGGTGATCATCAATGTGCAAAAGCTGGAAACCGAGCTGCCTGCCGAGGACCTGCGCGAAGGCCGTCTCGACCTGGTGATTTGCTTCGGCCCGCACCTTCACCGTGCCCACAAAGACTTCAAGACCCAGATGCTGCTGGAAGACGATTTAGTGTGTGTGTTTGATAAACGCGCCACGCCGCGCGAGCCGGCCTTCAGCCTGCAATCGTTTGTCGAACGGCGCCACGTGTTCCCCGCGCCCTGGACCTCCGACACCAACATGATCGACGGCTGGCTGGCACGCCAGGCTCACAAGCGCCAGGTGATTGCCCGTGCCAACAGCTACAGTGCCGCCTTGAAGATGATCAGTGGCACCGACTTTATCGTCACCCTGCCCCGTCGCGTGCAAAAGCTGCTGGCCCCGGCCACCGTGTTCGGCCATTGCGAAGCGCCGAACGGGTTGCCGGGGTTTACCCTGGATATGCAGTGGAATGAAACCAGTGGCCAGGACAGCGCCAATACCTGGTTTCGCGAGCAGATCGTCAAGGTGTGCGCCGATCAATGCTTGTTGTAACCCTTAGCCGATAGCGACTTTGCTGTAGGAATCACGATCCATGTCCATCAACTGCACACTGAGTTGAACCTGCAGATCGGCCGGCCACTCAGCCGCGTCATGCAGGGCCGCCAACAAGCTTTCCGACAACTGCTGCTTGACCTGCGGTGAGCGCCCGCTGAGCAGCGAGAGCTTTACCGCAATAAAACCGCGCGGGCTGAGGGAAGTGCCCACCTGGAAACTCTCGACCTTGATTGCGCGGCTCTTGATATCGAACTCGGAACCGAACTGCCCGGACGCCATCAGCACGTTGTTCAGGCGCAGCAGGGTTTTCTCGACGGCAAGGCCGGTCAGGTTGGCGGTGTATTCCAGGTGCAGGTGCGGCATGAAAAGCTCCGAGTGGGCTTGAAAAGAAACCTACATATAGCATGCAGTTGAACGAAGGCAGACCGATTTCAATGTGAAACTTCGGTCAGCCCCCGCAGCGAACGATTTTCCCAGAACGCCACGATCACCAACACCGCCGTGGTCAACGCGCCCAGCGCCAGCGCCGAAAACATATGCTGCAACCCCAGCGGCAACAGCACCAGCAACATCAGCAGCCCGCCCAGGTGCGAGAGCGGTGGCAACGGTCGGTCACTCATCACCCACTTGAACAACGCACTGCCGAGCAAAAACAAAAACGGCCCGGCAATCATCGCCAGCACGCCCGCCTGGCTGGCATGCCCTGGATGCACCAGTACCAGTTCGTCGGCCACCGCGCTGACGATGATCCCGGCGACGATCAGCACATGCAGATAGGTGTAGGCGATACGCGCCTGGCGGCCGGGGTCGGCGGAGCTGGCAATCCGGTGATGGGCGCGCTCGGCGCCGCTGTCGAAATAGATCCACCACAGCGCAATACTGCCCACCACGGCCACCAGGAAAGCACCCAGGCCTTCGACGCTCCACGGCAACTCGGCGAACGTGGCGCCGGTCACCAGCAAGGATTCACCCAGGGCGATAATCACAAACAGGCCGCAACGCTCGGCCATGTGGTTGCCTTCGACATTCCAGTCCGCCAGGGTCGAGCGCCCAAGCCCTGGCACCCAGAAATACACCGACGGCGATATCAGTTCTATCAGCAGCGCCAGCGCCCAGAAAGCCAGGCGTTGCTCGCCTTCGAGCAGGCCGCCGGTGAGCCAGAACACCCCGGAACACAGCATCCACGCCAGGATCCGCTGGAAGTTGCGGGTCATGTTCAGCGACTCGCCGCGAACGGCCCACAACGCAAACAGCGTGCGGCCCACCTGCATGAAGACGTAAGCGCCGGCGAACAACAGGCCGCGATCGGTAAAGGCTTTGGGGATTGATGAAGACAGCAACAGGCCGGCGACCATCAAGCCGAACAGGCCGATGCGGATAGGGATTTTTTCCGGGTCCAGCCAGTTGGTGATCCACGAGGTGAAGATCCACACCCACCACACCGCGACCATCATCAGCGCCACCTGCACCGCGCCGCCGAGGCTCAGGTGGGCCAGCAGCGAGTGGGACAACTGGGTCACGGCGAACACGAACACCAGGTCGAAAAACAGCTCGACCATGCCCACCTTGCCGCTGTCATGACTGCCGCGCCCACGCAGCAAAGAACGGGATGAAGTCATCGGTGGATCTCCCTGAAGGCTTATCTCAAGATTTTTCCGCGATTACCGGCAGCCTGTCACGTTCACTCATGAACGCTTCCAGCCGTGAACGCATCCAGCGCTCGGCAGGGTCCGTGTCGACGTGGCTGAGCCAGACCATGGACAGGTCCAGGGTCGGGGTTTCGAACGGGAACGGCTCGCAAAACAGGTTGCCGCCGGCGGCCATGGCATGGGCGGTGTAATCCGGCAGGCTGGCGATCATGTCGGTGCCGGCGAGCAACGCCGGCAATGCGCTGTACTGAGGTACGGACAGCACCACGTGGCGCTTGCGACCAATCTCGGCCAGCCACTCGTCGGCAAACCCCGACACGTTGGCGGTGTGAGAGACCAGCACATGGGGACGGGCGCAATATTCGTCGAGGGTCAGCGGTGTGTCCGAGGCGTCGGCGCGCAACAGGCAGGGGCGAATATGCCGTAACAACTTGCGCTTGGCATTGGCCGGCAGGCCGCGGGTCTGGGTGATGCCCACGGTGATATCGCCGGAAGCCAGCAGGTCGGGGATGCGCCAGTAATCGACGTGTTGCACCACGAACACCACCAACGGCGCTTCCTGGCGCAAGGCCCGCAGCAGCGGCGGCAGCAGGCCGAACTCGACGTCATCGGACAGGCCGATGCGGAAGGTCATAGTGCTTTGGGTCGGGTCGAAATCGTGGGTCAGGCTCAAGGCCGACGACAAAGAGTCCAGGGCCGGCGACAGGTGCTGGATGATCTCCTCGGCCCGCGCGGTGGGCTCCATGCGGTGACCGACGCGAATAAACAGTGGGTCGTTGAACAAGGTGCGCAAGCGGTTGAGCGCCGAACTGATGGTCGGCTGGCCGAGAAACAGCTTCTCTGCCACCCGCGTCACATTGCGCTCGAGCATCAGTGCTTCGAAGACCACCATCAGGTTGATGTCGGCCTTGCGTAATTCATTGCGATTCATCGGCGCCTGCCCCTTTCCCCAAGACAAGCCGCAGTTTAGAAAGCCCGCGGGGCTGCGTCTATGTGAACACTGTTCATCCGGCGCCTTTGGGACTATAAATCAGCGCTTGAAGGTCAAAGGAACGCCATCGTGCTGGTCATTATTGCCTTGGCCATGGTCGTCGCCGGGCTCTGCCTCTGGGTCGTCCGGTTCATTGCCAACCCTACCGTCAGGACACTGACGCGGGTGTTTATTGGCTTATGCCTGGCCGCGGCAGTGGCCTATTGGGTGCTGGCGTGGGGTTTTCCTATCTCAGTATTGGCTTCATGAACTGTCACTTTTTCTGCAAGGACTGCCTATCTTGAAATTCGCCTACACCATTATCTATGTGCCCGACGTTGCCGCGTCACTGGCATTCTTTGAAGCAGCCTTTGGGTTCAGTCGCCGGTTTTTGCATGAATCCGGCACTTATGGCGAGCTGGAAACGGGGGACACCACGCTGTCGTTTGCCGCGCATGAACTGGGCGAAATGAACTTCGACGGCGGGCACGTCGAGGCGCACGCCTCCCGAAAACCGCTGGGGATGGAGGTGGGGTTTGTCACCGAGGATGTATTCGTCGCCCATGCCAAGGCGCTGTTACACGGTGCGAAGGAGCTGTCGCCACCGAGCACCAAGCCCTGGGGGCAAGTGGTGTCTTATGTGCGCTGCCCGGATGGCACGCTGGTGGAGTTGTGTACGCCGATAGTGGGCTGAACACAGAAACATTGTGGGAGCTGGCTTGCCTGCGATAGCGGTGTGTCAGGCACAGATGTAGAGACTGACCCGCCGCCATCGCAGGCAAGCCAGCTCCCACAGTTTGATCATCATCGCCTTGGAATTCACGGCTTGAGCGGTCGCTCCTGATCGCGCTCGGACAGCTCGGTGCCGTCGTCCGGATGTTTCCAGGTCTGCGGCTTGTCTTCTTCGCGTTGCCGCCGGGCCTGCTCGTGCTCCGGCTCGTCCTGACGTTTGTGCTCGTCACCCATACGCACCTCCCTTCCATAAGAAATTGGTCACTTCTGAAGCATAGAACAGCAGTGAGATTTTGGCGGACCTGCTGATTGATAGCTAAAACGCATCAATGCATCCAAATTACTCACTTATCATTTCTAAATGTGTCAGCCACTATCCGCGGTCTTAAGCGAAACAAGCACTTTAAAAAGAACGCTGGAGACACAAAACCATGACTAGCCCTTCCCGGCCCGACTCTGCCCGCTCGAAAGTTGGTGCGGTATTCCGCGTTACTTCGGGCAACTTCCTCGAACAGTTCGACTTCTTTCTGTTCGGCTTCTACGCCACCTATATCGCTGCCGCGTTCTTCCCCGCCGCTAATGAGTTTGCGTCATTAATGATGACCTTCGCCGTGTTCGGTGCAGGCTTCCTGATGCGGCCCCTGGGCGCGATTATCCTGGGTGCCTATATCGATGACGTCGGTCGTCGCAAAGGCTTGATCGTGACCCTGTCGATCATGGCCAGCGGTACGTTGCTGATCGTGCTCGTGCCGGGGTACCAGACCATTGGCCTGTGGGCGCCGTTGCTGGTGCTGCTGGGCCGCCTGCTGCAAGGCTTCTCGGCTGGCGCAGAACTGGGCGGTGTGTCGGTTTACCTGTCTGAAATGGCTACGCCAGGCCGCAAAGGCTTCTACACCAGCTGGCAGTCGGGCAGCCAACAGATCTCCATCGTAGTGGCCGCCGCACTGGGCTACGGCCTGAATGTGTGGATGGAACCCTCGGTCGTTGCCGATTGGGGCTGGCGCATTCCGTTCGCCCTCGGCTGCGTGATCATCCCGTTCATCTTCGTGCTGCGTCGCAACTTGCAGGAAACCGAAGAGTTCGCCAACCGCAAGCATCGCCCGACCATGCGCGAAGTGCTGGCGACCCTGGTGAAAAACTGGAGTGTGGTGATCGGCGGCATGCTGATGGTGGCCATGACCACCACCGCGTTCTACTTGATCACGGTATACGCGCCGACCTTCGGCAAGACCGTGCTGCAACTGAGCACCTCCGACGCCCTGCTGGTGACCTTGCTGGTGGCCGTGTCGAACTTTGTCTGGCTGCCGATCGGCGGCACCCTGAGTGACCGTTTTGGCCGTAAGCCGGTGCTGGTCGCAATGACCGCCCTGACCGTGATCACCGCCTACCCGGCGCTGTCGTTCGTGGTCAATGCGCCAAGCTTTGCGCATATGCTCGAAACCCTGCTGTGGTTCTCGTTCCTGTACGGCATGTACAACGGCGCGATGATCCCGGCGCTGACCGAAATCATGCCGGTGGAAGTGCGTGTGGCGGGCTTCTCCCTGGCCTATAGCCTGGCAACGGCGATCTTCGGTGGCTTCACGCCGGCGATCTCCACGTGGTTCATTCACATCACTGGCGACAAAGCCTCGCCGGCCTATTGGATGATGTTTGCCGCGTTGTGCGCGCTGTGCTCGACCCTGGCGCTGTACCGACGTGCCAACACGCGTGGCCAAGTCATGCAGGGGGCGGTGTAATGAAGACGCTATTGAAAACCCTGACGGCCCTGGCCCTCGGCGCCCTGGCGCTGACGGCCCAGGCCGAACAGCTCAAGGTGATGACCTCCGGCGGTTTCACCGCCGCCTATAAACTGCTCGGCCCGCAATATGCCGAGCACAGCGGCGACACCCTGGACACCATCCTCGGCCCGTCGATGGGCAAGGCGCCGGAGGCGATCCCCAACCGCCTGGCCCGTGGCGAACACGCCGATGTGGTGATCATGGTCGGCTATGCCCTGGATGACTTGATCAAACAAGGCAAGGTCGACCCGGCGTCCCGTGTGGAACTGGCGGATTCGCGCATCGGCCTGGTGGTCAAAGCCGGCGCAGCCAAACCTGCGATCGGCACCGATGCCGAGCTGAAGGCAGTGCTGAGCCAGGCCAAGTCCGTGGCGTATTCGGACAGCGCCAGCGGTGTGTATGTCGAGAAGGAGCTGTTCAAGAAGCTCGGCATGCCCGCCAAGGGCAGCATGATCGAACGCATCCCGGTGGCTTCAGTGGTCGCCAAGGGTGATTACGAGGTGGGCCTGCAGCAAGTGGCGGAATTGTTGCCGGTGCCGGGCGTGACCTACGTGGGCAAGATCCCGGAAAACGTGCAGTCGGTGACGCGCTTTGCGGCAGGCATTCCGGTCAACGCCGAACACCCGGCCCAGGCCAAGGCGTTGCTGCAGTTCCTGGCCTCGCCCGAAGCGCAACCGGTGGTGCAATCCACCGGCCTGGACTCGGTTTCACACTGACCGAAACGGCATCTCGCGCACCAACCGCTCCAACTCCAGCGCCGCTGGCGGCAATGTCCGCCCGCGGCGTTTTATCAAGCCCACATGGCGCATCACCTGCGGCTCGATCAGCGGCACACTCACCAGAATCGGGTGTTCGCACGCCGGCATCGCAATCGACGGTACCATCGCCACGCCCAGCCCCGCCTCCACCAGCCCGATCATGGTGGTCACGTGGTGGGTCTCGCAGATACTCGGCTTTTTCACCCGCACGCCGCGCAAAGCCTGGTCCAGCAGGAAGCGGTTGCCCGACGTTTTGTCGACGGTGATGTAGTCGTGCTCGTAGGCTTCGGCCCAGCTTACGCTGTCGCGTTCGGCCAACTCATGGTCACGGCGGCAGGCCAGCACATAGCGCTCCTGGAACAGCAACTCGAACTCCACTTCATCGGCCAGGCTGCCGCTGAAACTAACGCCGAAATCCGCCTCACCGCTTTCCACCGCATTGCACACCTCACCGGCGCTGGCATCCAGCACACGCAGGCGAATCTTCGGGTATAGCTTGTGAAATTCGGAGATCACGTGGGGCATGAAGTAATACGCGGTGGACGGCACGCAGGCGATGGTCACGTTGCCCATGCGCGTGGAGGCGACGTTACTGATACCCATCAAGGCGATGTCGAGGTCGTCGAGAATGCGCTCCACCTGAGGCAGAAACGCGCGCCCGACCATGGTCAGGCTGACCCGGCGCGTGGTGCGTTCGAACAGCTTTACGTCAAGGGCGGACTCGAGCTTTTCGATACGCCGGCTCAGGGCTGGCTGTGAGATGCGGATGGCCTCGGCGGCGCCGCGAAAACTGCCCTTGTCTACCACGGCGCGGAAGGCTTGGAGGTCGTTGAGGTCGAAGTTGATGATCACGGGGGATGGGCCAGTGTGGTCGATTTGGGGGGCATTATCGTATGGCCGGTGGTAAGGCGCCATGCGTGCAGGGACGGTTGGCGTTAATAACCCTGCTACAAATATGAAGTCATACATATCAGTGCGTTATTGGCTGAGTGGCGCCACGCAGTCGCTGAAAAGCGTCAATACTTGCAGCCTGAGTTACTCAACAGGAGAGAGAAACGCTCATGGAAACCTGCCAGAACCCCTACCTATTTTGGATCGACGATGAGACGCCGGATACCGACATCGGTCAGTTGCTCCTTGCAACACGCCAATGGTCGAGTAGGATTGAATCCTACCCACTGTCCGCAGGCTTCGACATGCGCTCAACCCAGCAAATGAGCATTACCTTGCCACTCGAGATGGCCGCCCTGGTCAAAGCCAAGGTCACCTCCGGTGAATATGCGAGCGAAAGTGAAGTGATACGCGACGGCCTCAGGGCGCTGATGGCCCGTGATCGCGCCATGGAAGACTGGTTGCGCGACCAGGTGATCCCCGCCGCCGCCGCTCTCGAGGCAGCCCCTGGCCGAGCGCTCTCCACCGAGCAGGTTCGCGAACACATGGCAGCCAAACGCCAGCGAACCGGTACAGAAAAACCGTGAGCTATACGGTAGCCTTTGCGCCTGAGGCGTTAGCCCAACTGGACGCCCTTGAAGACTACATCAGCAAAACCGAAGCCCCCGATGCTGCAGCACGTTTTATCGACAACATCATCAGCTACTGCGACAGCCTCAGTGTGTTTCCATTGCGCGGTAAATGCCGTAACGACCTGCTGCCTGCCTTGCGCATCACCCATTACCGGCACACCACCGCCATCGCATTCAGCGTGGCCGCCGAGACTGAAGCCGTGTCGATCCTGGGCGTGTTTTACGGCGGCCAGGATTACGCCGCCCAATTTCAGAATCATGGGTGAGAGCAAGCATCACGCCCAACGACGGCGCGCCCAAAAACAAGGAAGAAAAAATGACTGACACCCCAAACCCGCGTCGACCTTTGCGCTGGGTGGTAAGCCTGACCGGCTTGCTGGCTGTTGCGACCCTGGGCTTTTTCGCCTGGCAAAGCTTCTACCCCGTCAGCGCGGCGACCGGCTGGAGCGTGCAAACCGTGCACAGTGACGTGCCCAAAGCCGCGTCATTGATGCCCATGCCGGATGGCTCGCTGATGATCAGCCAGGAACTCAATGACGCCAAAGGCAGCATCGTGCGTATCCATCCCGACGGGCGACGTGACGTGGTGGTGGGCAGCCTGTCCAAGCCCGATGGCATGTTCGCCACCCATGGCGGCTGGGTGTTCAGCCAGGAAACCGGCGACGCTCCGGTCAGCTTTCTCAAGGACGGCGTGGTGACCGAGCTGTTTCGCGGCGAAAACGTGCAAGGCCTGTGGGTTGAGGGCGACGACCTCTACGCCATCGAAGACCGCAAAGACAACGGGCGACTTTTGCGTTACCGCTGGAGTGACCAATCGCTGACTGTCATACGCGACAAGCTGCACGAAGGCGAGTCCATCACCCGTTGCACCGACGGCCGAATGCTCTACACCGAAAAGAAAAAAGGCGCGGTGCGCGAACTGACCGACGACGGCAGCGATCCGGTGGTGCTGGCAGGCTTGAACAAACCCACGTTCTTGATGTGCGATGAGCGCGGGCTGTGGGTGAATGAAGATTCGACGCACCGAGCAAGATTGCTGCTCATTGATAAACAGGGGCGGCAACAGACGATTTTGTCGTTCCTGAAGGCGCCACAGTCAATTGTGCCGACGAATCGAGGCACTTATCTGCTGGCGGAAGGCGGGAGGAATCGGGTGTTGGAGTTGACGCCTGAGACTCGCACGCTGTCGCCTTAAAATTTTGCAATACGGGCCAATTTGAATGCTCGCGAACCTGTCATAAAATCAACAGGACATCTTCTATCGCGACACCACCTCTCGCCAGACGCGCGTCACCGCGACTTTGCTTTGCGGGTCCAGCTCGCAAATTTCAAAGCCCAGGGACAACACCAGCGCATCCGCCGAAAAGTTCTTCAGCGCCGCTGGGCCAGTTCGAGCTTGTCGAAGAACACGGCTTCACGGGCGCCGTGGATGGACACATACAGCACGTCGTCCCGCTCGTAGAAAATCTCCTGGAAACCTTGACCGTGGTGCAGGTCGGTGTCGAGCACGGCGACGCGCTGCGGACGACGACTCACTGAGGTCAGGCCGGCAAACGCCGCTCGACGCCACTGGCCATGTGCTGCAAATCCTCAACCGGGTTTTTCCCAATCAGCATAAAAGCATGCGCAGGGTTGGCCCAATACACCACGTTCAGGCCTCGGCGCTGTTCGCTGGCCAACGGCTGCATGCCCTTTTTACTGGCGGTGATGCACAGTGCCAAAGGCCCGTGGCGTGGGTCGAGGTAGGTGAGTTGACCGATCAACACGCCGTCATAGTCGAGGATCTGCGCCCGTCGGAATTCGGCGCCAGGCAGGCTCACGGACTCAGGCGATAACGACACGCCCAGTAGTGCGCCCACGGCGGTCAACTGGGCCGTGTGGGAGGCCGGGTCGAGGCTGAGGTTTTCCAGGGTCTGGGGCGTATACAAGGCCATGTATTCGGCCACCGAGGCCCGCCAGCCTTGGCCGGGTTCAGTACGTTGCCACCCCAAGAACAGGCGATCGGCCGCCACGCCAGCTACTGCGAAACTCGCAGCCACGGCAAGAAAACGCCGCCGGCTCCAGGCTTGGGGCGGCGCCGGTGGCAAGGCGTTGAGCATTGCGTGCAGGCGTTCAGTCGGGGCGTGTTCCAGCACCGTGTCGAAGGCGGCCTTGAACGGCAAGTCAGCGCAGCGCAATGCGTCCAGGCGTGCGGCAAGCGCCGGGTCAGCGCTGGCCTGGTCGGCGATCCGTTGATGTTGGTCTGCGCTCAGTTCGCCATCCAGATAAGCCGATAACTGCTCATCGGACGGTGTGTCAGTGTGGCTCATCGCCGTTCTCCGTTGGCTTTATCCTGCCGGGCTGTTGGGGAGGCGGCTTCGGCCAGCTTAATGCGGGCGGCCGCCAACCGACTCATCACCGTGCCCATAGGTATCTGCAGGATTTCGGCAATTTCCTTGTATGAAAGCCCTTCGACATACGCCAGAAACACGGTTTCGCGCTGCGCTTCGGGCAAACCGTTAACGCGCTTGATCACTTGTGCGGCCAGTATCTGTTCCTGCGCCTGGCGCTCGCCATCAAACGACAGCACCTGCTCGGCATCAACAAACCCCTGCCCTTGGCGCACCCGTTGCGAGCGCAGTTCGTTGAGCCAGATCGAGTGCATGATCGCCAGCAACCAGCGATCCAGGCGCGTGCCGGCCACGAATTGCCCGGCACGCTCCAAGGCCCTTACGCAGGTGGCTTGCACCAGATCTTCGGCCAGGTGCTTTTGCCGCGACAACACCCAACCGTATCGCCACAAGCGTGGCAACAATTGGCCCAACTCGCGGCGAAACTCAGCGTCCCGAACGATGGCTGCCTCCTGCGGACAGGTTCACGGCGTTCAAGCCTGTGGCGCTGCGGCGATGGCTGCGGCCAGGTCTTCGTATTCTTCGCAGGTGGTACTGCACAAGGCTTTGATTTTCACCAGTTGCTCTTGCGCCAGGTCGACCCGGCCCTTGATCACATAGGCCTCGCCCAGGTACTCGCGAACCTGTGCGTAGTTGGGGTCGAGTGCAACCGACTTGAGGTAATAACCGATGCCCTCATCGGTGCGCCCCAGCTTGCGCGTGGCGTAGCCGCGATAGTTGAGGGCCTTGGCGGTGTTGGGATTTTGCAGAGTGTCGAGCAAGGCCAGCGCCTCATCAAAGCGCCCGTCCTTGGCCAGGCAGTAGGCGTAATCGGTGCGGTCGGCGTCGGAGGTGGCCTTGCTGGTTTGCAGCACGCACTTGCCGGTCTTGGTGTCCCAGACCTGGCCCTTGGGGCAGTTGGGCTTGGGCGGGGCCGACTCATCGCCGGAGGCGTAGGCCTGGCCTGCGAGCAAAGCGGCGGCCAGGCAAGCGCCGAAGACCAGCGCGGTGCGGTAGGTGACAGGGTGTTCGTGGCGAGCCTTCATGGTTGTCTTACTCCGTAATGATAGGGAGGAAACATCACTGTTAAAGCGCATTGCGTGCGCCCGGCAACATCCGGCGCAAGGTGCTGTCGCCCAGCACGTAGTGATGCCAGAGCGCAGCTATGGCATGCACGCCCGCCAGCAGGATGATCGCCCAGGCCACATTGTTATGCAGGCCGCCCAAGGTGCCCCGCCAGGCATGATCGATCACAAAAGGCGCGGGCACGGCAAACAGTCCGAAAAAATTGAAGGGTTCACCTTGAGCCCAGCGAAACAGGAAGCCCAACACAATCTGCGACACCAGCAACAGGTACAGGCAACCATGCGCCAATTTCGCCAGCAGGTTAAGCGCCGGGTGACTGTCGGCCTTGGGCCGATTGCCGCCGAACATACGCCACACAATCCGCGCGGCAATCAACAGCGCCATGACGATACCTAAAGAGATATGCAGCGCTTGCAGGCCCTTGCGCAGCGGTGTGCCCTTCTCCAGGACTTCCCAGATATGCGCACTGGCAAACATGAAGATCACCACGGCGGCGGTCAGCCAGTGGAAGCTGCGGGTCAGGCGGTCGTAGCGGTCGGATGCTGTGTTCATGGGCGTTTCCTGGGTGGTCTGTGAAGTGAACACCGCAGTGGCGAAAGTTATTCGGTGGGGGGCGAATAATTTTTGCTGATCGGGAAACCAAGAAGCCCCGTCGCTGATTCAACGACGGGGCGTTTTTATGCGGTTTTTATGACTCAGTTTCCCCGCTCTTTGTTAGCTTGAGAGAGGACCGATGCAGCCAGGGATTTGGTCTCCTCACTGTATTTATCGCTTTGAAGGGCTTTGCCGGCCTTTTCCTCCATGTGTGCACTCGTCTGCTTATCAGTACCGGTCTGGGACAGCGCCGACGCAGCCAGGCTCTTGGCTATGGCCGAGGCGTTTGGATTATTCAAGGTTTCGGCGGCCAACGTCGCCAGGGTGCTGGAGGTCTTTTTGGTGTTTTTGCTCATGGTGCATTTCCTTTGCGTTTGAGGGGAAAGCCTACGAGTGAACGTCTCGTAGTCAGAAGATAGTGAGTTAAATATCCGTTCGCAACGAACTGGCTGTAGCCTTTGTTTTTAAAACACGTAAGAAAGATTCCAGCGCTATGTAGTACCCGCCCAGTTCGATGTTCACACAATGATAATGTTTGAAAAGTCGCCTTGTTTTTATTAGATTTCCGCCCGGCCAGTCACGGCAACTTCGCCAGCAGGCCGCTCTAATAACCCTTCAAGGATGACCCTGCATGTCCCAACCTGCACTCAACGACAATATCGTCACCTGGACATTCCAAAACTACGCCGCCATCGTCGGGTTGCTCAGTGGCCTGGCAATATGTGCGCTGGTTTTATATATCTACTCGCGCTCAGGCTCGCTGATTTTTCTGCGTGATTTGATGTGGCGGTTTTTCGGTGGCTCGACCACGTTTGAAAACCCAAAATATGAAGCCACCCGCAAAGACCTGCGCGAAGTTGAATACTATCGGTTCGAATTCAATATCCCCGCACAAAACCTGGAACACGCGCGGCAGGCGGATAAATGGATCACTGATAACCACTTCAGTTACAACGATGTGGCCAGAATCAGAAAGTACATTGACTGGAAAGACTTCACTCAGTTATCGCTTAAAGAGGCAATGATCACACCCTTTAAACGTAATTTGTATTTGGGGTTGGGCATCTTCTTCCTGGCGATTATCAGCATCACGCCGCCATTGGCTGACTCCAGCTACCTGATGGTGTCGTTGAAAAAAGCCGCGGACGTGCCGTCTTTCTATCTGTCGGAAAACAACGCCAAATTCCATTTCTGGCCCAGCGAAACGCTGTCTGTGGACGAGTGCAAATCACCAACGGCACTGGAAAAGTTCTATAACGAGGACTTCTCGGAACGCACCATCAATACCATTTGCACGCTATTTCTTTCGCCCACTTATGGTGAAAATGTAAAAACCGGGTTGAAAGAGCAAAAAGGCTTTTTGCTGTTCATCGCCTGCCTGTCGATATGTGCGGTCTTCTGTATTTTGACCAAGCTCTCGCGTTTGGGCGTTGCCCGCAAACTCCATGACCAGATGACCGCGCAGAGTACAAATACGACCGCAGAGACCGCCGCTCAACCGTAAACACTGTCACTGTGGCAAGCAGGTCTGTTGTCCTTGATGTAGCAAGCTGGCTTGTTGTGGCGAGCAGGCTTGCCCTGCGTTGGGCGGCGAAGCCGCCCCATCCCACGCGCCGAGTGTCAGGGGGGAGGATCGCGGTGGCAGGTTTTAGGGCCGCTACGCAGCCCAACGCAGGGCAAGCCTGCTCGCCACAAAAAGCCTGCTCGCCACAAGGCTACTTGCCATAGCAGGCTGGCTCACCGACCATCAAGGCCGTCCCAGAGCGTCGAATCGATTGCACTGATGGTTATTATCGAAACGAGCGCCTGTGTGATTGCCAGCACCGGTTCCTATAATCGCCTCCACTTTCCCTCCCCTTCGCCTGGCTTCAGGCGACATTCCTTCTGGAACCGACACTATGCCAAGCCCCAGCCAGGCCCACAGCGGCCGTCCCGAAAATAATCAACAAAGTGTCAAACAGCAGTGGCTGGCGATTCTCTCGGTCGCCGTAGGCGCTTTCGCCCTGGTAACCAGTGAGTTTCTGCCGGTGGGCGTGCTCAATGACGTCGCCAGCGACCTGGGCATCAGTGCCGGTCACGCTGGCCTGATGGTCACGCTGCCCGGCATCATGGCCGCCCTCGCCGCGCCGTTGCTGTCGGTGATCATTGGCGGCATGGACCGTCGTTACCTGCTGATCGGCCTGACGCTGATCATGATCATCGCCAACACGGTAGTGGCCTACGCCAGCGACTTCAGCCTGCTGCTGTTCGGCCGTGTCCTGCTCGGCATCAGCATCGGCGGCTTCTGGGCCACGGCCATTGCCCTCAGCGGCCGCTTGGCGCCCAAGGGCGTAGGCGTAGCGAAGGCTACCTCGATCATCATGATGGGCGTGACCCTGGCCACCGTGCTGGGCGTACCCGTCGGCACCTGGCTCAGTGGCCTGATGGGCTGGCGCATGACCTTCCTGGTGACCGCGATTGTCGGCGTGCCGGTGCTGCTGGCGCAGGTGTTCCTGCTGCCGCGACTCACCCCGGAAAAGGCTATCCAGATCCGTGACCTGCCGGCCTTGTTTATCAACCCACAAGCGCGGGTCGGCTTGATCGCCGTGCTGCTGATCGGCCTGGCGCACTTTGCTGCCTACACCTATGTCGCGCCGTTCTTCAAAAACAGTTCCGGCTTCGACGGCCCGACCATCGGCTCACTGTTGCTGCTGTATGGCGTGGCCGGCGTGATGGGCAACGTCTTTGCCGGTTTCGCCGCCAACCGCAGCGTGCGTCACACCCTGCTGCTGGTCGCGCTGATGATCGGCACCAGCACCGCGCTGTTCCCTCACTTCGCCACCGGCATGACCGGCGCCGCGATGCTGATCGCACTCTGGGGCTTCGCCTTCGGCGCCTTCCCGGCCTGCGCGAGTATCTGGATGTTTGTGGTCGCACCTAAAGACGTCGAACGCGGCATGCCGCTGTTCGTTGCTCTGTTCCAAGTGATCATCGCCCTGGGTTCATTCTTTGGCGGCCGGATCGTGGACCAGATGGGCAGCGCAATGCTCTTGAGCCTGGCCACGGCGCTGGTGGGGCTTGGATTTGTGACCGTGCTGGTGTTGGGGCGTAATGTGAGTAATAGCTTGGCGGCGCAGCCTGGCTGATACGACTCGTTAACCACTAAAAAGCCTGCTGAACATTAAGCTCGGCAGGCTTTTTTTGTTTCAGGGGTAGAGGGTTAGTTGCCTGGTTTATCCGTTGGGGCATGACGCTCAAGTGCAGCGTCGACCAATGCCTGAGCATTCTCGATCAATTGCGCGAGGCCCATGATAGCTGCAGAGCCAATGCCACCGGTAATCACGCATTTGGAAACGCCCAGTAATGAGTGTTCCCAAAATGAAGCTTGTGTACCCAAGCCCCTGGGCTAGCCTAAAAAAGATCGCTGGTGTGCTGAGGAGCCTCTATGACACATGGACATTGTGATGCGCTAACAAGGGAGTATGCGAACGCCATACATCCCGACAGGCTTGCCAATAAGCCCCTCTTGATCCAATGTAATGACCAACGTCATTACACGAGGATCTTTCCCATGGCGACTATAAGCATCCGTATCGATGACGACCTGAAAGCGCGCGCCTATCTCGAACTGGAAAAGCTCGGCGTTACGCCTTCCGAACTGATGCGCCAGGCCCTGCAATACGTGGCGGATCGCGGCCAGCTACCTTTCAAGCCCGTTCTGATGACTGAGGAAGATGAAGCGTTGATGGCCACCGTCCGGGAGCGATTAGCATCGCCTCAACGGGTAAAGGTTTCTATAGATGACCTATAGCCTTGATTTCGATGCGCGTGCATTGAAGGAGTGGCAAAAGCTCGGCGACACCATTCGTCAGCAGCTCAAAAAGAAGCTGGCGGCCATCCTGAACAACCCACGTATTGAAGCCAATCGCCTGCATGACCTGCCCGACTGCTACAAAATCAAGCTACGCAGCAGCGGTTACAGGCTGGTTTATCAGGTGATCGATCAGGAAATCACAGTGGTGGTGGTGGCCATTGATAAACGGGAGCGTGAACAGGCTTATCGTAAAGCGGGCGAGCGTTTGAGCTAGCAGTAGATCTGACATCCTTCGCAATATTGCGCTTGGACAGAAAGCCCAAGGGGACC
Organism: Pseudomonas sp. OE 28.3; assembly: GCF_014268205.2. Lineage (NCBI taxonomy): Bacteria > Pseudomonadati > Pseudomonadota > Gammaproteobacteria > Pseudomonadales > Pseudomonadaceae > Pseudomonas > Pseudomonas sp. OE 28.3. The sequence continues at coordinate 1,882,234 of NZ_CP077082.1, read as the reverse complement.
AAGTCAAGCTCGTTCAAATGAACCCAGTATCTGCGACAACCGCTGACTGCCCTGCATCCTTAGTCAGGATAAATGCGCTAAATGCCAGAAAATCACCTAAATGCTGAGTGATGATTGCAACAGTGATCGGCAACTGAAGCGTTTGATACTCATGCACTGCGATATTGCGGAAACCGACCATGTTTTTCAGGTTGGTCAGCAGAGACGATTGGACCCAACCGCCTCGTGACAGCAACTCAAACACGTCTCGAGCACCCTGAGGAACACCCAGTCGTTCACGTCGATTAGATGCTGCCCCATATCCAGAGCGGCCTCACACGCACGCTGAATATTAAGAATCGCCGCATCCTGACGGGTGAAATCAGTAGCGAAACTGGTGGGGTTCTTGTCGTATTCCTCGCGAGCGCGAGCGACACAACGCTCAATGCTCGACGCTTTGTTGATGAGCACATCATCGACCATGCACTTTCCCTTCCTTCTGGATATCGGCCAGCAACCCTGCCCTTGCAGTGTCCAGCTCGGTTTTTTCGCTGAGGATGTAACTCTCGAAAATACCTGCTTGGCTGTCCTTGTTCCAGAGCCTGCGCCCTGTTGTTATGACTTGATATTGCATGACGGTGGACGCCGCCCGCAGGTCGAGTAAATCAACGGGCACCGCCACAATGTCAGCAAGCTCTCCAGCTAACCGCCACAACAGCAGCGGATCCACAGAGCCCGCAACAAGCACTGCCAAGTCCAGATCGCTGTCAGCATGTGCCTCGCCTGTCGCCTGACTGCCAAAGACATAAACCGCGATCAGATCAGGAATACCGGCCAATAAGTGAGCCAACACTTGCTCAACGTTCATGTTGCGCTCCACGTGTCATCTGATGAATGACCGTAGCAGAAATCGCCTCGACATTTCTGCCCCAAACAAAAAACCCCCAACAACAATTAAGTTATCGGGGGTTTTTCGTTATTCAATAATGGCGGAGAGATAGGGATTCGAACCCTAGGTACCGGTGAAGGTACAACGGATTTCGAATCCGTCCCATTCGGCCACTCTGGCATCTCTCCAACGGCGCGCATCATAACAGTGTGTTTCGCGAAAGCAAACCAAAAAAGCGATTTTTTTCCGTGCTATCAGATGCTTGCGTCGGTTACAGCGGTACGCCGAGACGGTTGGCGACTTCTTCGTAGGCTTCGATGACGTCACCGAGGCCTTGGCGGAAGCGGTCTTTGTCCATCTTTTTCTTGGTGGCTTTGTCCCACAGGCGGCAGCCGTCCGGGCTGAATTCGTCGCCCAGGACGATGGTGCCGTCGTGGAACACGCCGAATTCGAGTTTGAAGTCGACCAGCAGCAGGCCTGCGTCGTCGAACAGCTTGCTCAGCACGTCGTTGACCTTGAGGGACAACTCCTTCATGCGTACCAGTTGCTCAGCGGTGCCCCAGCCGAATGCCACCACGTGGGATTCGTTGATGAACGGGTCGCCCTTGGCGTCGTCCTTCAGGAACAGCTCGAACGTGTAAGGGTTGAGCTTGAGGCCCTCTTCCACGCCCAGGCGCTTGACCAGGCTGCCGGCGGCGTAGTTACGCACGACGCATTCGACCGGGATCATGTCGAGCTTCTTGACCAGGCACTCGTTATCGCCCAGCAGTTTGTCGAATTGGGTCGGAATGCCGGCCGCTTCGAGTTTTTGCATGATGAAGGCGTTGAACTTGTTGTTCACCATGCCTTTGCGATCAAGCTGTTCGATGCGCTTGCCGTCGAACGCCGAGGTGTCGTTGCGAAACAGCAGGATCAGGCGGTTGGCGTCGTCGGTCTTGTATACCGACTTGGCTTTGCCGCGGTAGAGTTCTTCACGTTTTTCCATGATGGGCTCCGCTTGCTAAATGGTGGGCTAGGCGATGTGTCGCCAGTCGAGCCCTGAATCTTGATCGGCCAGTTGCAGCCAGTCCGGGTCGCACCCAAGGGTGTCGACAAAACATTGCCGCGCAAGCGCAGGCAGGTTGTTCTTGCTGCTCAGGTGGGCCAGGACCAGGTGTTGCAAGTCTTGCCAGCCCAACTCATACACCAGGTACGCCGCCTGGTGGTTGTTCAAATGTCCCAGTTCGCCGCCTACCCGCTGCTTGAGAAAGTAGGGGTAATGACCACGTGCCAGCAGGTCGCGGCAGTGGTTGGACTCGATCATCAAGGCATCGAGGTCACGGTAACCGTCCAGCACCCTGGAGCAGTAGGACCCCAGGTCGGTGAGCACGCCGAAACGCCGCTGACCGCCACTGAATACATACTGCGTCGGTTCCTGGGCGTCGTGCGCTACGGCAACTACGTCAATGCTCAACGCACCGATCTGCAGCGTCTCGCCACCGGCCAGGAAGCCTGCGGGTTCTATGGGTTTGCGCATCCCGCGCAAGGTGCCGCGACTCAGGTACACCGGAAGATTGTAGCGCCGAGACAGCAAACCCACGCCATGCACGTGGTCGGCATGTTCGTGGGTCACCACAATTGCGCTCAGCTGCGAGGGGTGAACCCCCAGGCGCAGCAGGCGCCGCTCGGTTTCTTTTAACGAGAAACCACAATCCACCAGCACATACGTGTCGTCATGTGCGACCAGCGTGCCGTTCCCTTGGCTACCGCTGCCGAGAACGGCAAAACGCATCGGGTCAGCCCAGGTTGTCCTGAATCACGCCCAACACTTTGCGGGCTGTTTCAGCCGGCGCAACGGTGTTGATGTTCTTCTCGACGGTCACTTGTACGCTCTCGCCCACCTTGCTCAAACGAACCTGATAACGCTCGGCACGGGTTTCGATCTCTTCCTTGGTCGGCTTGCTGCCGAACAACTTGCCGAAGAAACCTGGCTCGTCGTCTTTCTTCTCGGCCTTTTCCGCTACGTTGATGTAGTACAGGCCCAGGCTGCGGTTGATGTCTTCAACGCGCCATGGACCTTGCTCCAACGCACGGCCAACACTGGCCCAGGCACGGTCGAGGTCTTCACCCAGGGTGAGCACCACGTTGCCGCTGCCGTCTTCGGTGAGGCTGACGCGGTTAGGCGTGTCGAAGTTACCGGCGGCGAGCAGGGAAACCGAACCGCCCTTCTCGGAGATACGGCTCATGCTGGCCAGCATCTCGTCGACCAACGCGGCGTCTACGCCCATGTTGACCGAACGCGGGGTGAAATCGACGTTGGCAGTGCTGCCGGCAGGACGCTCGGCGCTCACCACGTAGACTTCACTGGTATTGCGCTGCACGCCTGGCTCGATGCGCACACGCACACGGGCTTCGCTGTCGGGCGCTACACCGCTCGCCTGCAGACGCTTGGCCATGCTGGCGGACAGTTCGCTGCCATGCTGCCATGCCGTGGTGAACTCACCGGTTTGCGGGCGTTGTTGATCAATGCTGAAACCGTTGTCCTGGAAGAACTGCACCGCCACTGGCCAGACTTCAGCCGGTGGGCGTTGGGCCATGATCCAGCGGTTGTCGCCGCTCTTTTGCAGGCTGTAGTCGCTGGTGTCCGCCACGGCCGAGATCGGCTGCGGGCGTGGCACTACGTACTCGCCCTTGGTGGTGTCATCGGCGACGTTGCGCGGAATCGGCAACAACGGGTCAAGGCGCTTGGCGACGTTGACGTCCGGCGGCAGTTGCATCGGTTTGGTTGCTTGGGCTTCCAGGTAATCGCTGCCGCGGTCACGGAAGTAGCCTTCCGGGCCCCATACCCAACCGCAGCCACTGGTGCTGGAGATAATCAAGGCAAGTGCGGAAAGTCCGGCCAATCGCTTCATGCGTAGTGCTTCCTCAATTAAACCAGGACGCCGGACTGGCGCAGGGCCTGTCGCAGCGGTTCGTGACAGGCTTCGCTGAGCCGGGTGAGCGGCAGACGGATACCGTCCGGCATCAAGCCCATCTCAAACAGTGCCCATTTCACGGGAATAGGGTTGGATTCAATAAACAGTGTCTTGTTGAGCGGCATCAGTTGCTCGTGGATCGCACGGGCTTTTACGGCATCACCGGCGATGGCGGCGGCGCACATGTCGCTCATGGCGCGTGGCGCGACGTTGGCGGTCACCGAGATGTTGCCTTTGCCGCCCAGCAGGATCAGCTCGACCGCCGTGGCGTCGTCACCGGAATACACCAGGAAGTCGCTGCTCACGCCGGCCAGGATGTCCTTGGCGCGCTGCAGGTCGCCGGTAGCTTCCTTGATGCCGATAATGTTCGGCACGGTGGACAGGCGGATCACGGTCTCGGCCTTCATGTCACAGGCCGTGCGGCCAGGAACGTTGTAGAGGATCTGCGGGATGTCGACGGCTTCGGCGATGGCCTTGAAGTGCTGGTACAAGCCTTCCTGGGTCGGCTTGTTGTAGTACGGGGTTACCAGCAGGCAGGCATCGGCGCCGGCTTTCTTGGCGTTCTTGGTCAGCTCGATCGCTTCACGCGTCGAGTTGGCGCCTGTGCCGGCGATTACGGCAATGCGGCCCGCCACGCGCTTGACCACGAACTCGATGACCTGGATGTGTTCTTCCACATCAAGGGTGGCCGATTCACCTGTGGTGCCGACCGCCACGATGGCGTTGGTGCCTTCTTGCAGGTGGAAGTCCACCAGTTTGCCAAGGCTGTCCCAGTCGAGATGACCTTGTGCATCCATGGGTGTGACCAGTGCCACCATACTGCCCGCAATCATGCAACCGCTCCTGCCGGAAAAAGAGAGCCGTAATGGTACTGGCGCCAAGATGCTTGTACAAGCGAAGTACCGCCTGAGGATGCGTTCTGGGGCAACTAAACGACGGGCAATGCCATCATTGGGCCAAAGCGCGGCTTGAAGCACGCTGAAATCAGACCGATCGCGTAATGAAAACGCCACCTCCTAGCCCTTGGCGATGGTTTTCGCTACCCTTCATCCTTTGATCGATACGGCCCACACGGTATCGACCGCTCATCGCTTTAGGAAGGCTGCATGTCCACCCCCACAGTTCGCGAACAATTCCTTGTTATCAGTGCCCTCGGCGCCAACCCCATGGAGCTGACCAACGTCCTGTGCCGCGCCAGCCATGAGAACCGCTGCGCCGTCGTGACCTCCCGCCTCACCCGCCACGGCGAGTGCAGCGCGTTGGTGCTGCAGATCTCCGGCAGCTGGGACGCCCTGGCGCGCCTCGAAACCGGCCTGCCGGGCCTGGCCAAGAAGCACAACTTCACCGTCAACGTCGTGCGCAGCGCCGCCCTGGAAAACCGCCCGCAGGCCCTGCCTTATGTAGCGTATGTCAGCTCGGCCTACCGCTCGGACATCGTCAATGAGCTGTGCCAGTTTTTCATCGACCACAACGTCGAGCTGGAAAACCTGACCTGCGACACCTACCAGGCCCCGCAAACCGGCGGCACCATGCTCAACGCCACGTTCACCGTGACCTTGCCGGCCGGCGTGCAGATCAGTTGGCTGCGTGACCAGTTCCTGGATTTCGCCGATGCCCTGAACCTCGACGCACTGATCGAGCCATGGCGCCCACAGAACCCAATGTAAGGAAGTACCTATGCCGGTAGCCATCGACAAACCCGTGGCCGATTTCGAAGCCCAGGCCACCAGCGGCCAGACGTTCAGCCTTGCAGCCCTCAAGGGCAAGCAAGTGGTGATCTACTTCTACCCAAAGGACAGCACCCCGGGTTGTACCACCGAGGGTCAGGGTTTTCGTGACCAGTACGCCGCGTTCAAGGCTGCCAATACCGAAGTGTTTGGCTTGTCGCGAGACAGCGTGAAGTCCCACGAGAACTTCAAGGCCAAGCAGGAATTCCCCTTCGAGCTGATCAGCGACAAGGACGAAGCGGTTTGCCAGCTGTTTGATGTGATCAAGCTGAAGAAGCTGTATGGCAAGGAATACCTGGGCGTGGACCGCAGCACGTTCCTGATCGACAAGGATGGCGTGCTGCGTCAGGAATGGCGTGGTGTGAAAGTGCCGGGCCATGTGGATGCGGTGTTGGCGGCGGCACAGGCATTGAATAAAGCTTGACCCTGCTGTGGCGAGCGAGCTTGTTGTGGCGAGCGAGCTTGCTCGCGCTGGAGTGCGAAGCGCTCCCGCTTTCAGAGGCCGCTAAGCGATCCAGCACGAGCAAGCCCCCTCGCCACAATAAGGTTGCTGTTACAAAAGCGGCGCCACCACCGGCTCTTGCCGCGGCCACGCATCCAGTACGGCCTTGAACAGCGTCGCCAGCGGGATTGCAAAGAACACGCCCCAAAACCCCCACAGCCCTCCAAACAACAGCACCGCGCAGATGATCGCCACCGGGTGCAGGTTGACGGCCTCCGAGAACAGCAGCGGCACCAGCACGTTGCCATCCAGGGTCTGGATAATCCCGTACACCGCCATCAGGTAGATGAACTGGTCGCTCCAGCCCCACTGGAACAACGCGATCAACATCACCGGCACGGTCACCACCACCGCGCCCACATACGGCACTACCACCGATACACCCACCAGCAAGGCGAGCAGCGCCGCGTAGTTCAGCCCGAGCGCGACAAACGCAATGTAGGTGACGCCGCCACAGATCACAATCTCAATGACCTTGCCGCGAATATAGTTGGCAATCTGCCGGTTCATTTCTTCGGCCACTCGGGTGATCAGCGCCCGTTCACGCGGCAGATAGCCGCTGACCCAGCGGCCGATCATTGCGCGGTCCTTGAGGAAGAAGAACACCAGGATCGGCACCAGCACCAGGTAGATCATGATGTTGACCAGGAGCGGCAGGCTGGACAGGGAAAAAGTCAGCGCCCATTGTCCGAACTTTCCGATCTCGCCGCGCGCCACTTCAATGGCCTGCAACACCTGCTCGTCCGATACCAGGTGTGGATAACGCTCCGGCAACAGCAGCAACAGCGATTGCCACTTGGCGAGCATGCCCGGCAACTCGTTGAACAAGGTGATCAACTGATGCCACAGCAATGGCAGCACCACGACGATAAACACCACCAACAGCCCCATGAACAGGGCAAAGACCAGCCCTACCGCCACACCGCCGGGCAAACGCAGACGTTCCAGGGTAGTGACCAAACCTTGCATCAGGTAGGCCAGCACCATACCCGCCAATACTGGCGCCAGCATGCCGCCCAAGGTGAGCACGGCGGTAAAAGCCAGGAATAGCAGGACGGCCAGCACCACCGCTTCTTCATCGGAAAAATAGCGCTGAATCCAGTCTCGTAACACTTTGAACATCAATCAACCTCGGGCGGTGGGGGCGAACAGTTCAGGCCTTGCGCAACCAGTAACGGTACACACCGGCGGCATCTTCTTCGTGCAGCAGGGTGTGCCCGGCCAGCTTGGCAAAGGTGCGAAAATCGCGCTGGGAGCCTGCGTCCGTGGCGATCACCTTGAGCACGGCACCGCTGGCCAAGCGGTTGAGTTCCAGCTTGGCCTTGAGCAGGGGCAGCGGGCAATTGAGGCCACTGGCATCGAGTTCGGCGTCAAAGGCTACAGCGTTGGTCATCGGTTTGCTCCGGGCATGCGTTTGGAGTGCTTAGAATATCTGGTCCGAAGCTCAGTGTCCGGCTACAGTAAGCTCTTTGTCGAAAGGCTTTGTGCATGACTTTTTTGCGCCCTACCCTGCTGACGCTGGCTTGCCTGCTGGCCTCTCCGGCCTTCGCTGACGACCTGCCGTCACTCGGCGACGCCAGTTCTGCCATTGTCTCGCCGCAACAGGAATTCCAACTGGGCCGCGCATGGCTGGCCTACCTGCGAGGCCAGGTCTCGCAACTCAATGACCCGCAGCTCAAGGATTACGTCGAAACCAGCGTGTACAAGCTGGTGGAGACCAGCCAGGTGAATGACCGACGCCTGGAGTTCATCCTCATCGACAGCCCGCAACTCAACGCCTTTGCCGCACCCGGCGGGATTGTAGGGGTTAACGGCGGCTTGTTCCTGAATGCTCAGACTGAAGGCGAATATGCCTCGGTACTCGCTCACGAATTGGCTCACCTGTCCCAACGTCACTTCGCGCGAGGTGTGGAAGCGCAGTCGCGCATGCAGATTCCGATGATGGCCGCCCTGCTCGGCGGCATTATCGCGGCGGCAGCGGGTGCAGGTGATGCTGGCATTGCCGCGATTGCGGGCAGCCAGGCGGCAGCTATCCAGGAACAGCGCAGGTTTTCGCGCCAGAACGAACAAGAGGCTGACCGTATCGGCATCCTCAACCTGGAAAAAGCCGGTTACGACCCACGCTCCATGCCGACGATGTTCGAACGCCTGATGCGCCAATACCGTTTCGATGCCAAGCCACCGGAGTTTTTGCTGACTCACCCGGTGACCGAGTCGCGGATCGCCGACACCCGCAACCGTGCCGAACAAGCCAAGCAGGGCGGCAAGGAAGACAGCTTGCGCTACCAACTGATTCGCGCACGGGTGCAGTTGCAATACGAAGACACGCCGGGGCTGGCCGCCAAGCGCTTCCAGGCGCAATTGGACGAGAACCCGAAAAACGATATAGCGCGTTATGGCCTGGCCATCGCGCAGATCAAGGGTACCCAGTTCAAAGAGGCACGGGAAAGCTTGCAGCCGCTGCTGGCCAAGGCGCCCAACGACATTACCTATAACCTGGCGCAGATCGAGTTGGATATCGACAGCAACCGTCTGCCGGATGCCCAGCAACGTACTGACCGGATGCTGGCCCAGTACCCCGGCAGCTATCCGCTTAATCAGATTCGCATAGATGTGCTGCTCAAGCAGAACCGTACGGCCGATGCTGAAAAGGCATTGGACGGGCTGCTCAAGTCGCGCCCCGATGATCCGGATGTGTGGTACCAGGTGGCAGAGACTCGCGGCCTGTCCGGCAATATCATTGGTCTGCATCAGGCACGCGCCGAGTACTTTGCTTTGGTGGGTGACTTCAAGCAGGCCATTCAGCAATTGGACTTTGCCAAACGCCGGGCCGGCAACAACTTCCCACTGTCCTCGCGTATCGACGCGCGCCAGCGTGAGCTGATCGAACAGGAACGCTTGGTGAAAGGGATGATGAGCTAAAACCATCGCCCACAAAAAAGCCCCGCTTTCGGTAACCGAAAGCGGGGCTTTTTATTGAGCTAGCGGATTACTCGGCCAGCTTGAAGGTGATGAAGCTTGCACGGCCCTGACGCAGCACGCGCATCGACACCGAGCGATTCTTCGGCAACGCTTTGGCGATGTCGGTGAATTCCTTGGTGGAGTTGATCGCCTGGTTGTTCAGGTGGGTGATCACGTCGCCCGGCTGCAGGCCGATCAAGGCGGCTGGGCCGTCCTGGACTTCTTTAATCACAACACCGCTCTTGAGGTCGAAGCTCTTCTTCTGCTCGTCGGTCAACTCAACCACGGCAATGCCCAAGCGATTGCTGCTGCGCTCAACGCCTGGCTTGGCGTTGCCCAGTGCGTCCAGGGTTGCACCCTCTTCCGGGATCGCGCCGACGGTCAGCTCAACGGTCTGGCGCTTGCCATCACGAATCACTTCCAGCTTAGCTTTGCTGCCGGCTTTCAGAGCGCCTACCAGATGCGGCAGGTCGGCGGACATGACGATCGGCTGGCCATTCATGCTCAGGATCACGTCGCCCACTTGCAGGCCGCCCTTGGCAGCCGGGCCGTCGTCCTGAATCTGCGCGACCAAGGCACCGGCCGGCTTGTCGAGGCCGAACGATTCAGCCAGGTCTTTGTTCACTTCCTGGATCACCACACCCAACCAGCCACGGCTGACTTTGCCGCCGCTTTTGAGCTGGTTGGAAACGTCCATGGCCACGTCGATCGGGATGGCGAAGGACACGCCCATGAAACCACCGGAACGGGTGTAGATCTGCGAGTTGATCCCCACCACTTCGCCCGCCAGGTTGAACAGCGGACCACCGGAGTTACCCGGGTTGATCGGCACGTCGGTCTGGATGAACGGTACGTAGTTTTCATTTGGCAGGCTGCGACCGATGGCGCTGACGATACCCTGGGTCACGGTATGGTCGAAGCCAAACGGTGAACCGATCGCAACCACCCATTGCCCGGCTTTAAGGTCCTGGGATTTACCCAGTTTCAGTACGGGCAGGTCTTTACCTTCGATTTTCAGCAAAGCCACGTCGGAACGCGGATCGGTGCCCACCAGCTTGGCTTTCAACTCACTGCGGTCGGCCAGGCGCACGAGAATTTCGTCAGCGTCGGCAATCACATGGTTATTGGTGAGGATGTAGCCGTCTGGCGAAATAATGAAGCCCGAGCCCAGGGACTGCGCCTCACGCTGCCCGCCACCGCCGCCACGCGGGGAGCGTTGTTGCGGCATACCGCGCTCAAAGAACTCGCGCAGCATGGGCGGCAAGCCTTCCAGGTCAGGCATCTGCTGGTTCGAGACTTTGCGATCCGGCAGCTTCTGCGTGGTACTGATATTCACCACGGCAGGCGAAGCCTGCTCCACCAATTGGGTGAAGTCAGGCAGCTCGGCCGCTTGCGCGGACACTGCCTGACCCAGCACCAATACCGTGGCGACTATGGTTAAGTAAGACTTCAAACGTGGTATCGACATACAGCTCCCGTTACGACGAGCAGGGTTGAGCGACAGGGTTCAAGAAACGCCGAAAACTTCGACCGGCATTTTTGTTCCGCGAACAAAATAAGGTCAGAGCCGACAAGCTCTGACCTATAAAAAACATGGGGATGTTTTGCAAGTGAAAATACTGATCCAGAAATTTCATGCTCTCAGCCCCCAACCGCGCAAAGGCTCACATTGAAAGGTCAGGATGAACATAGGATTAACGACTCATGGCTTGGCGGCGGTCTTTTCGCCGCGCACCGACAGCGCGATGCGTTCGGCGGTGCCGATGGGGATTTCGCCTACAACCGTCACCATGACTTCGCCATCGACCGTGTTCAGACGGCGCGACACGGCCACAGTTGGGCCAAGCTGCGTGCGTGTTTCGCTCACACTCGCACCGTCGGTGGACTCAAGAAACACTGAGAAACGTGCAAGCCCGTCGTCGTACATCAGACTGTCGACAGTGGCGTGGGTCTGAGTATCTTTTCGCGAGACGCTGTTGGTGAGCTGAAAACCTGGAGGCAACCAGTCCAGATGCCATGCGTGAGTGGCGGGCACCTCGAGTGCTTTGGTGCTGGAAACAGCCACAGGTGAGCATTCGCTGCTGGGCAGTAAGTCACGATCTGATGGCGCAGCCGAAGTGTTCAGTCGAGTGAACTGGAAGCGCTCCAACAACTGACCCTGCTCATTGAGTAACAGGGACTTTAGCGGCAGCGCGGTTTCACGATCCAGGTGCAACTCAAAGCCATATCGGTATTGATCACGGGGAGTAATCGACACAATCACCGCATTCCGACCGGCCACGCGAGATTTGCCAATGACGGCCAGTTCGTAGAATTGAGTTAGTTTTTGCGGATCCAGAGCGCGCGAGGGCGCATCAGGCGAGTTGCCAAGGCCGGCAACCAAGGTGCCACTGACACACTGCGTGCGTCCATCTACGCGCACCAGTTCCTGGGCAGAGCCGTCGAGTTGCAACAGCCGCTCGCGGACGTGACCGTCTTGGACGCGATGCCAGATGTCATGGGTAGAGAAACTGCCGTTACGCTCGTAGACGAACGTACCTGCAAAGCTTTGCTGCTGTTCTGCACGCCCAAGTCGAGTCAGCCAGTCTTGGGCTTCGTCGGCATGGGCGGATAGTGCAAAACAACCACTGAGCAAAAGCGTAAGGAGCGGTATGGCGCGCATAGGGCCCCTTAGCGGTTTAGCGGTTTTCCAGGCTGGCTGCACGAGCGTATGGCAGAGCGCTTTCAGTGCCTTTCAAGGCCGATTCCTGTGCGTGTTGGCGCAGGTAGCCTGGAAGACGCTGGTCCTGCCAGCCGGATTGCCCTTGAAGTACGCCGTTGGCCATAGGGCCGGTGGCATCAGAGCTTTCCTTGTAGCCGGCCAGTACCGCTGGGCCTTTGACTTGCGGACCGGCCATGACCGGTTGCTGAGTCTGCTGGGCCAGTTCGGCACCGGCAATTTCGTCCTGGTTGTACAGGCGAACACCGGCCAACACGGCAACAGTCACCGAGGCAGCTACTGCCAGGCGACCCAGGCTACGCCATGGACCACGAGCAGCTTTTGCCGGAACGGCTTCATCGGCCAACGCGGCAGAAACGGCCGCAGCAATATCCAGACGAGGGATTAAAAGATCCTTGTGCATCACCGCCCGAGCGACTTGGTAACGAGACCAGGTATCACGGGTTTCGGCATCATCAAATGCGTTGAGCACTCGACGAAGTTCCAGTTCATCCGCTTCGTTATCCATCACTGCGGACAGCGATTCCTGCAGGGCATCACGACTCATGGCGGTTCCTCTCTTGGCTGTCGCCGCTGTCTTTAGTTTTCCTGCAACAACGGTTGCAAGGCTTTGTCGATGGCTTCCCGGGCCCGGAAAATCCGTGACCTTACAGTCCCCACCGGACACTGCATGACGCTCGCAATGTCTTCGTAACTGAGACCATCGAATTCACGTAAAGTTAACGCCGTACGCAAATCTTCTGGCAGTTGCTGAATAGTGCGATGAACGGTGCCTTCGATCTCGTCGCGCAGCAAAGCACGTTCCGGCGACTCGAGATCTTTGAGGCCGTGATCACCATCGTAAAATTCTGCATCTTCTGAACTTACATCACTGTCCGGTGGGCGGCGGCCGCGAGACACCAGATAGTTCTTCGCCGTGTTAATGGCGATGCGGTACAGCCACGTGTAAAACGCACTGTCACCGCGAAAATTGCCAAGTGCACGGTACGCCTTGATAAAGGCTTCCTGTGCAACGTCCTGCGCTTCATGGGTGTCGTGCACAAACCGCACGATCAACCCGAGAATTTTGTGCTGGTATTTCAGCACTAGCAGATCAAATGCTCGCTTGTCGCCACGTTGAACGCGCTCGACCAGCTGCTGATCCTCTTCCTGGGTTAGCATGAACACTCCTCGTTGTACTCGCAGGAGGCTTGCATAACTAAACGATCAGGCTTGCAAACATAGACTAGGACTTCTCGCAAAAGTTCTCCCCCTCCAAGCAAGTTTCCGGCATGCACTGATTTGGCACACACGAAAAACGCAGCACGGGCTAGGCCGGCTGCGCGAATAATCTTGTCGCCGGTTTTCTGACGCGTCCAATGCTCCCGACGGGCCAATAAACTCAACGTTTTCCCAGCTTTCGGGCAACCTGCTATTGAGTCGGGGCTCATGCAAAAAGTTCCCATCCCAATAGCCGGCCCATATGACCCCAGCTGTGCACCGTAATTTCACATTGCCACGAATGCCCGGCTATTGTGCCGCTCCCCCCCTCTATATACTAGTGGCCCGTGTGACCCTTTGATTCGCCGATCCAGGCGTCCTGTTTGCGCCAGCCCTTTGGATCGCTTTTTGCGGAATCCTTCAAATGAGCCAACAGTTTCAACACGATGTTCTGGTGATCGGTAGCGGTGCGGCCGGCTTGAGCCTGGCACTCACCCTCCCCAGCCACCTGCGCATTGCGGTCCTGAGCAAGGGCGACCTGGCCAATGGCTCGACTTTCTGGGCCCAGGGCGGTGTCGCAGCCGTGCTGGACGACACCGATACCGTGCAATCCCACGTCGAAGACACCCTTAACGCCGGCGGCGGCCTGTGCAACGAAGACGCGGTGCGCTTCACCGTCGAGCATAGCCGCGAAGCCATCCAATGGCTGATCGACCAGGGCGTGCCGTTCACCCGCGACGAACACGCGGGCAGCGATGACGGCGGATTCGAGTTCCACCTGACCCGCGAAGGTGGCCACAGCCATCGCCGCATCATCCACGCCGCCGATGCTACTGGCGCCGCCATCTTCAAGACCCTGCTCGAGCAAGCCCGCCAACGCCCCAACATCGAATTGCTGGAGCAACGCGTCGCCGTCGACCTGATCACCGAAAAGCGTCTGGGCCTGGACGGCGAACGCTGCCTCGGCGCCTACGTGCTCAACCGCGCCAGTGGCGAAGTGGACACCTACGGCGCACGCTTCACCATTCTCGCCTCAGGCGGTGCCGCCAAGGTCTACCTCTATACCAGCAACCCCGACGGCGCCTGCGGTGACGGTATCGCCATGGCCTGGCGTTCAGGCTGTCGGGTGGCCAATCTGGAATTCAACCAGTTCCACCCCACCTGCCTGTATCACCCGCAAGCCAAGAGCTTCCTCATCACCGAAGCCCTGCGCGGTGAAGGTGCGCACCTGAAACTTCCCAACGGCGAGCGCTTCATGCAGCGCTTCGACCCCCGCGCCGAACTGGCGCCACGGGATATCGTGGCCCGCGCCATCGACCACGAAATGAAGCGCCTGGGCATCGACTGCGTCTACCTCGACATCAGCCACAAGCCCGAAGCCTTCATCAAGACGCACTTTCCCACCGTCTATGAGCGCTGCCTGGCGTTCAACATCGATATCACCAAAGGCCCGATCCCGGTGGTCCCGGCCGCGCACTACACTTGCGGTGGCGTGATGGTCGACCAACACGGTCGCACCGACGTGCCCGGCCTGTATGCGATCGGCGAAACCAGCTTCACCGGCCTGCACGGCGCCAATCGCATGGCCAGCAACTCGCTGCTCGAATGTTTCGTCTACGCACGCTCGGCGGCCACCGACATCCTTGAACAGCTACCCCGCATCCCGGTGCCCGCTGCCCTGCCGCGCTGGGACGCCAGCCAGGTGACCGACTCCGACGAAGACGTGATCATCGCCCACAACTGGGACGAACTGCGGCGCTTCATGTGGGACTACGTAGGCATTGTGCGCACCAATAAGCGCCTGGCACGGGCTCAACACCGCGTGCGTTTGCTACTGGACGAAATCGACGAGTTCTACAGCAACTACAAAGTCAGCCGCGATCTGATCGAGTTGCGCAACCTGGCCCAGGTTGCCGAGTTGATGATCCGCTCAGCCATGGAACGCAAGGAAAGCCGCGGCCTGCATTACACCCTCGACTACCCGCAGATGCTGCCCGAAGCCCGCGACACTATTCTGGTGCCAGCCACCTACGGCGACTGAACTTCAAGCGCACCCGCAGGCGCCGGTGCACATCGGCGACCTGCGAATCCATAGGTACACAGACCGAACGCACCCACCACTCGCCCTGCACCCGATAGCGCAGCACCACGATCAGCGGCAACGCCAGGCTGTCCGGACGCAGCTGTACGCTGTGCCAGCCGCGCTCGGCACTGAACAATTGCCAGCCATCTTCGTCACGGCGCAGGCCACGAATCGACGAACGGTGAGTCAGCAGGATATGACGCGGCAACACCCAGGCGGCATGGGCCAGGCACAGCAGAATGACAAGGCTTGCGAAGGGCAAATCGATAAACAACAAGGCACCCAGCGCGAACAACTGGGCAAGCAGGTACGCCGCCAGCAACAGCCGTGAGGCCTGCCAGCGGCATTCGAAGCGATTACTTGGGCTGGACACGATCCAGGATCATCCGAACCATGCGCTGCAACTCCGGGTCTTCAGATTCGGCGCGTTCCATGAACCAACCGAACATGTCCTGGTCTTCGCACGTCAGCAGCCGCACATAGAGATCGCGGTCTACCTTATCCAGCGTCGCGTACACTTCTTTAGTGAACGGCACCAGCAACACATCCAACTCCAGCATGCCACGGCGGCTGTGCCAGTAGAGGCGGTTGATTTCTACATCTTCGACCATGGACTGCTCCTCAAATAGCGCGCAAGTATACAGGCCCAACGGCAGCGGAACACTCGGCTTTGGTCGCCCCATACGGAAACTATCCATTTGCCGGGCGCCCCTCTATGATGCACGCATGACTTTTTGACCTGCGAAGACCCATGGCCGACTCTGCATTTTTCTGCCCCCTGACACACGAAGGCGTCCTTGCCGTCCGCGGCTCCGACGCCGCCAAGTTCCTGCAAGGGCAACTGACCTGCAACCTCAATTACCTGAGCGACACCCAGGCCAGCCTTGGTGCGCGTTGTACGCAAAAAGGCCGCATGCAGTCGAGTTTTCGCATCCTGCTGCAAGGTGACGGCGTGTTGCTGGCCATGGCCACTGAGCTGCTCGAACCGCAACTGGCAGACCTGAAGAAATACGCGGTGTTCTCCAAATCCAAACTCACCGACGAAAGCGCCGCCTGGGCACGCTTTGGCCTGTCGAATGCGGATCAAACCCTGGCCACCCTTGGGCTTGAGCTGCCAACTGAAACCGACAGCGTGGTGCGCACCGACACATTGATTGCCATTCGTGTCTCCCAGAACCGCGCCGAACTCTGGGTGCCTGCCGAACATGCCGAAGGCGTACGCCAGCAATTGGCCAGCCAACTGCAACAAGCTGACTTGAATGACTGGTTGCTCGGCCAGATCCGCGCCGGCATCGGCCAGGTCATGCCGCAGACCCGCGAACTGTTTATCCCGCAGATGCTTAACCTGCAGGCCGTAGGCGGCGTCAGCTTCAAAAAAGGCTGCTACACCGGCCAGGAAATCGTCGCGCGCATGCAGTACCTGGGCAAACTCAAGCGTCGCCTGTATCGCCTGAGCCTCAATGCGGCGCAATTGCCCGAGCCAGGCACTCCGCTGTTCTCGCCCAACCATAACAGCGCGATCGGCGAAGTCGTCATCGCGGCAAAAGCTGACCATTCCATTGAACTTCTGGCCGTGCTGCAAGCCGAAGCTGCCGACAGCGGCGATGTGCACGTCGGCACCCTGGAAGGCCCCGGCTTACAACTGCTCGACCTGCCGTACCTACTGGATCGAGATAAAGAGATCCAGCGTTAATCGCCGCACCTTTTTGCAACACCCTAGAGAGCATGAATGAACAAGCTGGCGGAAAAAGTCCAACAGGCTTTGGTAACGGCCATCGACAACGATGACCTGGTTCTGCCGACATTACCGGAAGTGGCCTTGAACATTCGTCAGGCCGCGGAAGACCCGGAGATCAGCATCAGCCACTTGAGCAAAGTGATCGGTCGCGATACCGCGCTGTCGGCGCGCCTGATCAAAGTGGTGAACAGCCCGCTGCTACGCGCAACCCAGGAAGTCACTGATCTGCATACCGCCATCACGCGGCTGGGCACCAACTACAGCAGCAACCTGGCCATCGGTCTGGTCATGGAACAGATCTTCCACGCCCGCTCCGAAGTCGTCGAACTAAAAATGCGCGAAGTGTGGCGCCGCAGCCTGGAAGTGGCGGGCGTGAGTTATGCCTTGTGCCGCAACCACAGCCACCTCAAGCCGGACCAGGCCGCCCTCGGCGGGCTGGTGCATCAGATTGGCGTGCTGCCGATCCTCACCTACGCCGAAGACCGTTACGAGCTGTTGGCCGACCCGGTCAGCCTCAACCATGTCATCGACAGTATTCACCCGTTGCTGGGTGACAAACTGCTGGGTGTGTGGGATTTCCCGGAAATGCTGGCCAAGCTGCCGGGGCAGTACCTGGATTTGGAGCGTGACTCCCCAAGCCTGGACTACATCGACGTGGTGCAAATCGCCGCACTGTATTGCCACCGAGGCACCGCGCATCCATCGGCCAACGTAGACGTTACCAGCCTGCCGGCGCTCAAGAAGCTGCGCATCGACCCCTACAGCGAAACATTGCGTGCCGAGCTGGATGAAGCGCGCTCGATGTTCTATTGACTACCCCGCGATAAAACTCACCCGCACCTTCAACCCCGCCAATTCACCATCATGCAGGCTGATCTGCGCCAAATGCGCCCGGCAGATCTCGCCGACAATCGCCAGCCCCAAGCCCGAGCCCATGCCCTGCTGGCTGCGGCGGTAGAAACGTTCGAAAACCCGGTCCCGCTCATCCAGCGGGATGCCTGGGCCGTCATCTTCAACTTCCAGGATCGCCGGCGCGGTCACCCGCAGAATCACGTTCCCGCCCGATGGGGTGTGGGCCAGGGCGTTATCCACCAGGTTGCTCAGCAGTTCATTCAGCAAGGTCGGCTCACCGCGCAGCCACACCGGTTCGTCCGCCTCCAATGCCAGGGCAACGCCCCGCGCGTGGGCCAGCGGCGCCATGGCCATGCCGAGTTCCCGCGCCAGCTGGCTGAGGTCAAGCAATTGCGCACCGCCCTCGGCAATCGCCCGCGCGCCGTTTTCGATGCGTGCCAGGGACAGCAATTGGTTGGCCAAGTGGGTCAGACGGTCGGTGCCTTGGGCTGCGGTTTCCAAGGTACTGCGCCACGTCGCCGGGTCGCTGCTGCGCAGGCCCAGCTCAAGCCGGGCCTTGAGCGCCGCCAGCGGGGTGCGCAATTCGTGGGCGGCGTCGGCGATAAACTGCGCCTGGCGCTCGAACTGGCCGCGCAAGCGCTCGGTGAAATGATTAAGCGAGCGCACTAACGGGCCGAACTCATGCTGCACCTCCACCAGCGGCAGCGGGCGCAAGTCGTCGGGCTGGCGTTCTTCCACGGCGGTGCGCAGGCGTTCCAGCGGGCGCAGTGCCGCACTCACGGCAAACCACACCAGCAATAACGCACCGACCGCCAGCATGCCCAGGCGCAGCAAAGTGTCGGCCATCAGGCTGCGAGCCATGCTCTCGCGAGCTTCGTCAGTTTCGGCCACGCGAATTTCCGCCATGCCGTTCATGTTCGGCTCTGACACCGCCTTGAGCAGGCTGACCACCCGCACATGCTGGCCCTGGTACATGGCGTTGTAGAACCGCGCCAACGCCGGGTAATCATCGGTGCGCGGCGTGCCCCGCGGTGGGCCAGGGAGGTTTTCGTAGCCGGAGATCAATTTTCGGTCGATGTCATTGACCTGATAATAGATCCGCCCGGCACTGTCGTAGGCGAAGGTATCCAGCGCCACATACGGCACATTGGCACTCAGGGTGCCGTCCACCTGGGTCAACCCGGCGGCGATGGTGCGCGCAGAAGCCAGCAAAGTGCGGTCATAGGCGGTGTCGGCAGCTTCGCGGCCATTCCAGTAAGCACTCATGCCGCTGGCGAGCATCAGCACCACCAGCAGCAGCGCCAGGTTCCACAGCAGCCGCCAGCGCAGGCTGCTGGGCTTATGCATCACGGGCTTCCAGCAAGTAGCCAAGGCCACGGAAGGTCACGATGGCGATGGGCTGGCCGTCGAGCTTCTTGCGCAGGCGGTGCACGTAGATTTCAATCGCGTCGG
This sequence comes from Pseudomonas sp. OE 28.3, assembly GCF_014268205.2. Classification (NCBI taxonomy): domain Bacteria; kingdom Pseudomonadati; phylum Pseudomonadota; class Gammaproteobacteria; order Pseudomonadales; family Pseudomonadaceae; genus Pseudomonas; species Pseudomonas sp. OE 28.3. The sequence continues at coordinate 1,863,178 of NZ_CP077082.1, read as the reverse complement.
GGCTGGCTTCCTCGTCCAGGCCGAACACCTGGGAAGCCAGTTGCTCCTTGCTCATCACGCGGCCGGGCCGCGCGATCAGCGCCTCAAGCACCGCCTGCTCGCGAGAGGTCAACGTCATCAGCTCGCCGCCCACGGTGAAACGCCGGGTATCCAGGTCGTAGACCAGCACGCCGCACGCCTGCTGACGTTCACCGCCCAGCACACTGCGGCGCAACAGCGCCTTGACCCGCGCTTCCAGCTCGGTCAACTCGAAGGGCTTGGCCAGGTAGTCATCAGCGCCCAGGTTCAGGCCATGCACACGGTCTTTTACATCACTGCGCGCCGTCAACATCAACACTGGCAGATTTTTCCCACGCGCCCGCAGACGCGCCAACACCTCAAAACCATCCATGCGCGGCAGCCCCACATCGAGGATCACCACCGCATATTCCTCGCTGCTCAAGGCCAGGTCCGCGGCCACGCCGTCGTGCAGTACGTCGACGGTCAAACCCGTGCTCTTGAGCGCTTGGGCAACACTTTCGGCGAGTTGCAGATGGTCTTCAACCAAGAGGACACGCATGGATTTTCACCTCGTTCGGGCATGGTCGACGCCACGCTTTGGCGGGCAGTTTACAGGCGCCGCCTGCCCTGTGAAGCCCGAAAACATTCAAAGGCAGCTGAAAGGTTAGTGAAAGCTTCGCCCTTTAGCATCCAGCAACGGTGGGTAATGCCCGCCGAGCTACCTGATCCGTAGCGATCGAAAAACGCCTCGAAGCGTTTTCGCCAAAATAAGAACAATAACGGAGTACACCACGATGCTGTCGACCCAGCCCCAGGCTTGCCCGCCTGTCCGTTTTTCCCGTCTTGCCAAGACCGCCCTTGCCAGTGCCACCGCCCTTGCCGGCTTTTCGCCGCTTGCCCAGGCTGCCTTCTTTGAAGACAGTAGCGCGACCCTGGAAACCCGCAATATGTACTTCAACCGCGACTTTCGCGACGGCACCAGCGCGCAGCAATCCAAGCGCGACGAATGGGCTCAGGGCTTCATGCTCAACCTGCAATCGGGCTACACCGACGGCACCGTCGGCTTTGGTGTGGACGCGCTGGGCATGCTTGGGGTCAAGCTCGACTCCAGCCCCGACCGCACAGGTTCTGGCTTGCTGCCCACTGACAACGGCCGCGCTGTCGACGACTACGCCAAACTCGGCCTGACCGGCAAAGTGAAGATCTCCGCCACCGAACTCAAGATCGGTGCGCTGATCCCCGAACTGCCGACCCTCAAGCCCAACGACGGCCGCATCCTGCCGCAGACCTTCAACGGTGGCTTGCTGACCTCCAAAGAATTCAAAAACATGGTGTTTACCGGCGGCCGCCTGGACAAAGCCAAAGACCGCGATTCCACCGACTACGAAGAAATCGCCCTCAACAACAAGAACAGCCGTTTCGTCAGCGGCGCTACCGGCAAGCACTTCAACTTCGGCGGCGTGGACTACAAGTTCGCCGACAAGATCACCGGCAGTTACCACTTCGCCCAACTCGATGACGTGTACCGCCAGCACTTCCTCGGCCTGGTTGCCTCGCGCCCGCTCGGCCCCGGCACCTTCGGCACCGACCTGCGCCTGGCCATCAGTGATGACACGGGCGCGGCCCATGGCGGCAAGATCGACAACAGATCGCTCAACGGCCTGTTCAGCTATGCCCTCAATGGCCATAAGCTCAGCGCCGGCTACCAGCACATGTCCGGCGACAGCGCCTTTCCGTATGTGGATGGGGCCGACCCGTACCTGGTCAACTTCGTACAGATCAACGACTTTGCCGGCGCCGAAGAACGCTCCTGGCAAGCGCGCTACGACTACGACTTCGCCAAGCTGGGCATTCCCGGCCTGAGCTTCATGAGCCGTTACCTGTCGGGTGACAACATCAAGCTCAAGAACGGTGAGACCGGCAAGGAGTGGGAACGCAACAGCGAGATCCGCTACATCGTACAAAGTGGCACGTTCAAGGATGTCGCGTTTCGCCTGCGTAATGCCACGTACCGTTCCAACTACTCGGCCCGTGATGCGGATGAAGTACGCGTGCTGGTCAGCTATAGCGTCGCACTTTGGTAGTAGCCCCTAAATAACAACAAGACGGAGATTCAAATGACCTATTCACTGCGTAAATTGGCCCTCGCCGCCGGCTGCATGTTGTTCGCCGGCCAACTGCTGGCCGCCGACGAACCCAAACGCCCGGAATGCATCGCCCCAGCCTCCCCCGGCGGTGGTTTTGACCTGACCTGCAAACTGGCGCAAAGCGCGTTGGTCAATGAGAAGCTGCTGAGTAAACCGATGCGTGTGACCTACATGCCCGGCGGCGTGGGCGCGGTGGCCTATAACGCGGTGGTAGCACAGCGCCCAGCGGACGGCGGCACACTGGTGGCCTGGTCCAGCGGTTCGCTGTTGAACCTGGCCCAGGGCAAGTTCGGCCGTTTTGATGAAAGCGCCGTGCGTTGGTTGGCAGCGGTCGGCACCAGCTACGGTGCCATCGCAGTGAAAAGCGATTCGCCCTACAAGACCCTCGACGATCTCGTCAAAGCCTTGAAGAAAGATCCGGGCAGCGTGGTGATCGGTTCCGGCGGCACCGTAGGCAGTCAGGACTGGATGCAAACCGCCCTGATCGCCAAGGCCGCCGGCATCAACCCGCGCGAACTGCGTTATGTCGCCCTCGAAGGCGGCGGTGAAATCGCCACCGCCCTGCTCGGCGGCCACATCCAGGTGGGCAGCACCGACATCTCCGACTCCATGCCGCACATCCTCAGCGGTGACATGCGCCTGCTAGCGGTGTTCGCCGAAGAGCGCCTGGACGAGCCGGAAATGAAGAACATTCCGACCGCCAAAGAGCAAGGCTACGACATCGTCTGGCCAGTGGTCCGCGGTTTCTACCTCGGGCCAAAAGTCAGCGATGCCGACTACGCCTGGTGGAAAGGAGCGTTCGACAAACTGCTGGCCTCCGAAGAGTTCGCCAAGCTGCGTGACCAGCGCGAGCTGTTCCCGTTTGCCATGACCGGCCCGGAGCTCGACACCTACGTGAAGAAACAGGTGGCTGACTACAAAGTGCTGGCCAAAGAGTTCGGCCTGATCCAGTAATCGCCCCTCTTTTGCACGGCTGCGCCCTCTTTAACGGGCGGCGCGGCCCAGGAGTTCCACATGCTCTTACAACGCATTTTCGCCTCGGTGATGCTGCTGGTCTGCGCCGGCCTGGCACTGATGGCCTGGCCGTATCAGGCGGCGTTTTCCTACGAGCCGGTCGGCCCACGTGCCTTTCCGCTGCTGATGCTCGGCCTGATGAGCCTGGGCCTGATCTACATGATCTTTCGCCCGCAGCCAACCAAGCACACCGAAGAAGAACCCGCGCTGGACCGCGAAACCCTGATCAAGATCTGCATTTGCGTCGCGCTGCTGATCGTGTTCGCCGGCACTTTCGAGCCCTTGGGCTTCATCCTCAGCAGCATGTTGATCGGTATTCCGATGGCACGCCTGTATGGCGGCCGCTGGTTGCCCAGCGTAGTGATCGTCACCCTCATGGCTATCGGCCTGTACCTGCTGTTCGACAAGGCCATGGATGTACCGCTGCCCCTCGGCCTGCTTGAAGTTCTGGAGAACTGATATGGATACGTTCAGCTATTTGGGCCAGGGCTTCGGCGTTGCACTGACCCCTTACAATCTGGTGACCGCGCTGTGTGGCACCTTGATCGGCACCGTGGTCGGCCTGTTGCCAGGCCTTGGCCCGATCAACGGCGTGGCCTTGTTGATCCCCATCGCGTTCGCGTTGGGCCTGCCGCCGGAATCGGCGCTGATCCTGCTCGCAGCCGTGTACCTGGGCTGCGAATACGGCGGCCGTATCAGCTCGATCCTGCTCAACATCCCGGGCGAAGCTTCTACCGTAATGACTACCCTCGACGGCTACCCGATGGCCCGCAAAGGCCTGGCCGGTGTGGCGTTGTCGCTGTCGGCATGGAGTTCGTTCATCGGCGCGTTTATCGCCACCTGCGGCATGGTGCTGTTTGCGCCGCTGCTGGCCAAATGGGCGATTGCCTTCGGCCCGGCGGAATATTTCGTACTGATGGTGTTCGCGATTGTCTGCCTGGGCGGCATGGCCGGTGACAAACCGCTGAAGACGTTTGTTGCAGCGCTGATCGGCCTGTTCCTCTCGGCCGTGGGCATCGATGCCAACAGCGGCGTGTACCGTTTTACCGGCGACAACATCCACCTCACCGACGGCATCCAGTTTGTGGTGTTGGTACTGGGTCTGTTTTCCATCAGCGAAATCCTGTTGCTGTTGGAAAAAACCCACCGTGGCCAGGAAGCGGTAAAAGCCACCGGGCGCATGATGTTCAATCTGAAGGAAGCCGGTGCTGTCTTTGTAGTTAACATCCGCTGCGGCCTGCTCGGTTTCATCATGGGCGTGCTGCCGGGTGCTGGTGCAACCCTCGCTTCGGCTGTTGCCTACATGACCGAGAAACGCCTGGCCGGTGCCAGCGGCAAATTCGGCCAGGGCGACATGCGCGGCCTCGCTGCGCCGGAAACTGCAATCGGTGCGTCCGCCTGCGGTGCCCTGGTGCCGATGCTCACCCTAGGCGTACCCGGTTCGGGCACCACGGCGGTGATGATCGGCGCGCTGTCGCTGTACAACATCACACCCGGCCCGCTGCTGTTCCAACAGCAACCGGACATCGTCTGGGGCCTGATCGCTTCGTTGTTTGTCGCCAACATCATGCTGGTGATCCTCAACATCCCGATGATCCGCATCTTCACGCGCATCCTCGCCGTACCGAACTGGGCGCTGGTGCCGGTGATCGCCATCATCACCGCCATCGGTGTGTACGCGGTTCACGCCACCACCTTCGACCTGTTCCTGATGGTCGGCATCGGCATCTTCGGTTACATCCTGCGCAAGCTGGACTTCCCGCTGTCGCCGGTACTGCTGGGCTTTATCCTCGGTGGCCTGATGGAGCAGAACCTGCGCCGCGCGCTGTCGATCTCCAACGGCGCGCTGGAAATCCTCTGGTCCAGCCCGATCACCTTTGGCGTGTGGGTACTGACGGCGATCATGTTGTTCGTGCCGCTGCTGCGTATCTGGCGTAAACGTGCCCAACAGCGTCGCGCCCTGGCCGATGTCTGAGGTCACCTTTAAACAATGGTGGGCAACACCGCTGGTCGGCCTGGCCGGCGGTTACCTGGCCAGCCTCGTCGGCTGGCCTTTGCCCTATATGGTCGGCTCGTTGCTGGCGATCATCCTGGTGCGTTGCCTCACGCCGTGGCAGTTGGCGGAGATTCCCGGCGGACGCAAATGTGGCCAATGGGTCGTAGGCATCGGCATCGGGCTGCACTTCACGCCGGTGGTGATCGAGCAAGTGATGAGCCACTTCGGCCTGATTTTCTTCGGTGCGCTGATCACCAGCCTGTCGAGCGTGGTCGGCGTGTGGTTGATGCGCCGCAGCGGCGAAGACCGCGCCACCGCGTTTTTCTCCAGCATGCCGGGCGGTTCCGGTGAAATGGTCAACCTCGGCGCCCGTAATGGCGCAGTGCTCAGCCGTGTCGCAGCGGGGCAAAGTTTGCGTGTGCTGGTGGTGGTGCTGTGTGTGCCGGCGATCTTCAAGTACTTGCTCGAAGGCGGCACGCCGCAGTTTCACCCGGCGCCAGTGAGTTGGGGTTGGCTGGCGCTGCTGTTCCCGCTGGGCGCGCTGGTGGCCTGGGGCTGGCAGCGTTTACGTCAGCCAAACCCGTGGTTGTTCGGGCCACTGTTGGTCAGCGCGACTGCCAGTGTTGTCTGGGACTTGCATTACGGCCTGCCGGACGGCGGCAGCCAGATCGGCCAGTGGCTGATCGGCAGCGGCCTGGGCTGCCACTTCAACCGTCAGTTCTTCCGTCGTGCGCCGTCGTTCATGGGCCGTACCTTGATCGGCACCGCCTTGACCATGGCGCTTGCGACGTTGGCGGCGGTGGGCTTGAGCGCGCTGACGCAGCTGGATTTGCGCTCACTCACCCTGGGCATGATGCCGGGCGGCATTGCCGAAATGAGCCTCACGGCAGAGACTTTGCAGCTGTCGGTGCCTTTGGTAACGGCAATGCAGGTAATGCGCTTGTTGTTTGTGCTGTTTTTGGCTGAGCCGTTGTTCAGGCACTGGAATCGTCAGCCGGAAAAAATCTAAGCCTTCAAAAAACTCCAATGTGGGAGCTGGCTTGCCTGCGATAGCGGTGGTTCAGTCAATAAATGTATCGGCTGACAGACCGTCATCGCAGGCAAGCCAGCTCCCACATTAGTTTGTGACTAACCTTTAGAGTGGCGGCAACCGCCACTCAATCGGCGTCTCGCCATTCTGCTCAAGAAACTTGTTGGTACGACCGAAGTGCCCACACCCCAAAAACCCGCGATACGCCGACAGCGGCGACGGGTGCACCGAGGTCAGCACCAGGTGCTTGGTCGCATCCACCAGCTTTTGCTTGCCTTGCGCATGGGCGCCCCACAACAGGAACACCAGGTGCGGCTGGTGCTCGCTGACCACTTCGATCACACGATCGGTAAAGAACTGCCAGCCCTTGCCCGCGTGGGCATTGGCATTCGCGCGCTCCACGGTCATGGTGGTGTTGAGCATCAGCACGCCCTGTTCGGCCCAGCTTTGCAGGCAGCCGTGGTTGGGAATGTCGATGTTCAGGTCGCGCTTGAGTTCTTTGTAGATATTGACCAGCGACGGCGGCGTTGGCACGCCCGGTTGTACCGAGAAGCACAGGCCATGGGCCTGGCCGGGGCCGTGGTATGGGTCCTGGCCGAGGATCACCACCTTGACCTTGTCCAACGGCGTGGAGTTGAGCGCATTGAAGATCAGCGGGCCAGGCGGGTAGATCTCTTTGCCGGCGGCATGTTCCTGGCGCAGGAACTCGCGTAGTTCGGCCATGTAGGGCTTGTCGAACTCATCCCGCAGGGCGTGTTTCCAGCTGGGTTCGAGTTTGATGCGGTCGCCTTCGGTCATGGTGTGTTCATCGTGTAAAAAAGAATGGGCGAACCCTAGGAAAGCCGACCCCGCTTGTCAATTGATCTGACACATCATCGGCACTTTCCTTTGAAGCGTTCATACTGAACCTTCACTTTCTCGATTGAGGTCACGATGAACCTGCACTTCGAAGAGCTGACCGGCAGCGACGGTGCCCGCCTCGGCATCGCCAGCCTGGACGCGGAAAAATCCCTCAACGCACTGTCCCTGCCCATGATCCTGGCCTTGGAAGAACGCCTGGAGGCCTGGGCCAAAGACCCGAATATCGTGTGTGTACTGCTGCGCGGCAATGGCCCCAAAGCCTTTTGCGCCGGTGGCGAAGTCCGCAGCCTGGCCCAGGCCTGCCGTGAACTCCCCGGCGAAGTGCCCGCCCTGGCCGCGCAGTTCTTCGCCGCTGAATACCGCCTCGACTACCGCCTGCACACCTACCCCAAACCGCTGATCTGCTGGGGGCACGGTTATGTGCTCGGCGGTGGTATGGGCCTGCTGCAGAGCGCTTCGGTGCGTATCGTCACACCGAGCAGCCGCCTGGCCATGCCCGAGATCAGCATCGGCCTGTACCCGGATGTTGGGGCCAGTTGGTTCCTGTCGCGGTTACCGGGCAAGCTTGGGTTATTCCTTGGCCTCACCGGCGCCCATATCAACGGCCGCGATGCGTTGGACCTGGGCCTGGCCGACCGTTTCCTGCGCGATGACCAGCAGGAAGCGTTGATAGATGGCCTGCTGCAATTGAACTGGCAGGAACAAACCGCGATGCAGCTCAACAGCCTGCTCAAGGCGCTCGCCCAGGAAGCCGTTGACCAGCAACCCGAAGCGCAATGGCTGCCGCGCCGTGCGAAGATCGACGAATGGCTGGATGTGGCTGATGTGCGCTGTGCCTGGCGCGCCTTGAGCCCGTTACGTGAGCACGCCGACCCGCTGTTCAGCCGCGCCGGCAAAAACCTGAGTGAAGGCTGCCCGCTGACCGCGCACCTGGTGTGGGAGCAGATCCAGCGGGCGCGGCACCTGTCGTTGGCCGAGGTGTTCCAGATGGAATACACACTGAGCCTCAATTGCTGCCGTTACCCGGAGTTTGCCGAAGGCGTGCGGGCGCGCTTGATCGACAAGGACCAGACGCCCCATTGGCACTGGCCGGATATCAATACGATCCCGGACGCGGTGGTGCAGGCGCATTTCAACAAGGTGTGGGAAGGCCGGCATCCGCTGGCGGATTTGTCCGATTACTGAAAAGTGTCGCCCACAAAAAACGGCGCTTCCTGCGCCGTTTGCATTCAAGGCCTGTCAGCGGTGACCGCCGCGGCCACCTCCATGATCGCCACCCCGACCGTGCCCGCCTCTGCCGCCGTGATCGCCCCAACCCTGGTTCGGATAAGGCCGGTAACCGCCCCTTGGGCCCGAGGGGTAGTAGCGCGGGGCCGGTTGGTAATAACGCGGCGCCGAGTAGTAACGCGGTGCGGGGGCGTAATAGCGCGGAGCCGGTGCGTAATAACGTGGCGCCGAATAGTACGTGCCACCGCCGTAGTAATACGCCGGCGCCGGCGCGGTGTAGACCTCGGATCGATAGTAGCTACCGCCTCCATCGTAGTAGGGCACACAAGCAGAAAGGGTAAGACCGAGTAAAGCGCTGAGCAGCAGTCGTCGATACATGGCGGCCTCCTGGACCGCGGAAGAGCACCTCCAGCGACGCGGGAGGGCGGCACCCGGCTTTCGCCGAATGACACAGTATCGGACATCGAAAACCAGATCTGGTGCGTTTTGGTAACAACTTGATACATGACCGTAGGCGGTCGATACGATCCGTTGCGCATCCCGGTAACTATCAAGTTACTTTATCGATTCAGTAAATTTTGCTGGCCCGGAACCTTGTCGATTGCGATGATGTCACTATGACATCTCACATGGCCAGGGAGGCTCTATCGTGCGCCCCTCGCCAATATCGCCGGATTAGAGTCATGAAAATTTCAACCAAGCTGCTGCTTTCATTCCTACTGTGCGCACTGGTCACCCTCGGGGTTGGCCTGCTGGGTATCAAAAGCGTCGTGCGCCTTTCCAGCGCATTGGAACTCACGTTCTCCAACAACCTGGTTTCCGTCAGCAACACGGCAAGTACGCTCAATGGTCTGGTCGCCCACAACCGTGGTCTGTACCGTTTGCTGGACGCCAGCAAGGGCGACGTCTCCGCCCAGGACCGCGACCGCGTGACCCAGGACATCGCCAACGAACTCAAACGCAGCCAGAGCGCCTACGCCACCTACCGCGCCACGCCGCTGGCAGACGACGAACGGGCAGCCGGTGACAAGCTCGACCAGATCTGGCCCACCTACATCAGCAACTCCGAGCGCATCGTCGCGATGATGAACGGCGGCCAGCTCGAGCAGGCGCGCGCTCAGCTCAACAGCACCAACAATGAGCTGTTCCGTCAGGCGCGCGAGCTGATCCGTGTGATTATCGATTCCAACAACCGCCAGATCCAGGAAGGCGCCGCCGCCGCCGCCGACCTGCGCAGCAGCGCGTTGACCTGGATGATCAGCGGCATCGTGCTGGCCTTCATCATCGCCCTCATCATTGGCGTGCTGATCACCCGCCTGATCACCCGCCCTATCGCCCAGGCCGTCGAGAGCGCCCAACGCATTGCCAAGGGTGACCTGACCCAAGCCATCATCACCGACCGTACTGACGAAGCCGGAAAATTGTTGATGGCATTGGCCGACATGCAGGGCGGGCTGAAAAGCACGCTGGTGGAAATCGCCAACGCCGCCGACCAGCTCGCCTCCGCCGCTGAAGAACTCAGTGCGGTCACCGACGAAAGCAGCCGTGGCCTCACGCGCCAGAATGACGAAATCCAGCAAGCCGCCACTGCCGTCAACCAGATGACGGCGGCGGTGGATGAAGTGGCCAGCAATGCGGTGTCGACCGCCGAAGCCTCGCGCCAGGCCACCACTGAAGCGGAGGAAGGCCGTGAGCAGGTGGCGCAGGCCGTGTCCGGTATGAGTTCGATGGTGGTCGAGATCAACGATTCGACACAATCGGTGGCCGACCTGGCCAGCCAGGTGCGCGAGATCGGCAAGGTGATCGACGTGATCCGCGGTATCGCCGACCAGACCAACCTGCTGGCCCTTAACGCCGCCATCGAAGCCGCACGCGCGGGTGAGCAAGGCCGTGGTTTTGCGGTGGTGGCCGATGAAGTCCGCGCGCTGGCCCATCGCACCCAGACCTCCACCGTCGATATCGAAAAAATGATCGGCGAAGTGCAGGTCGGCGCCGATGACGCCGTGGCAGCCATGAACAAAAGCCTGACCTGGGCCAACAACACCCAAACCCTGGCGCAAAACGCCGGCGAAGCCCTGGAACGCATCACCGCCAGCGTGGCGAAGATCAACGAACGCAACCTGGTGATCGCCTCCGCGTCGGAAGAGCAGGCGCAGGTAGCCCGCGAAGTGGACCGCAACCTCCTCAACATCCAGGACCTGTCGACCCAGACCGCTGCCGGTGCCAACCAGACCAACGCCTCCAGCCAGGACCTGTCCCGCTTGGCCACCTCATTCAACGTGCTGGTCAGCAAGTTCCGGTTGTAACCGCCTCATTGCAGTGCGCCAACGCACCCGAGTGGCGCACGCACACCCCTCTTCCCCGCCACGCCCGGCCGTAAATCGGGCCTCTGGCCCAGTTGGCACGACTCTCGCTTTGCCTCTCCCGTGCAGGATTCATCACAGGTTCGCGGCACCACAATTTGCAATGGCCGACTAGGGTTCCGGCTCGCTTGAAAAGCGAGTGGCTGGTCCGAGAGTTGGCGACCTCCAGTTGAGGTTACACGGCGGGATAAAAGCCCGGGAGACAAGCCACCGTTCACGGTGCCGCGTTGCTCCTGCTCGCCCATGTTCAACTGGAGAAGCCCCATGCCCACAATCCGTTTACCCGCCCTGCTCGCCGCCGCCTTCGCCGCCGTGCTGAGCTTTCAAACCCAAGCCGCGACCAAAGACCACTTCAGTGTGTGCTGGACTATCTATGCCGGCTGGATGCCGTGGGAATACGCCGGCAGCCAAGGCATCCTCGACAAGTGGGCCAAGAAGTACGGCATCAAGATCGACATGGTGCAGCTCAATGACTATGTCGAGTCCATCAACCAATACACCGCCGGCCAGTTCGACGGCTGCACCATGACCAACATGGACGCCCTGACCATTCCCGCCGCCGGTGGTGTGGACAGCACCGCGCTGGTGGTCAGCGACTTTTCCAACGGCAATGATGGCGTGGTGGTCAAGGGCACCGGCAAGACCGTGGCCGACCTCAAGGGCATGAACGTCAACCTGGTGGAACTCTCGGTGTCCCACTACCTGCTGGCCCGCGCGCTGGAGTCGGCTGACCTCACCGAAAAAGACCTCAAAGTCGTCAACACCTCCGACGCCGACATCGCCGCGGCCTTCAACACCGACCAGGTGCAAGCCGTGACCACCTGGAACCCGATGCTCTCCGAGATCAAGGCTAAACCGGGCGTCACCCAAGTGTTCGACTCCAGCAAAGTGCCCGGCGAAATCATGGACATGATGGTGGTCAACACCCAAACCCTCAAAGACAACCCGGCCCTGGGCAAAGCGCTGACCGGCGCCTGGTTTGAAGTGGTCGCGCTGATGAACGCCAAAAACGCTGCCAGCACCGCGGCGCTTGAACATATGGCCAAGGCCTCCGGCACCGACCTCAAGGGTTTCCAGGCGCAACTGGACACCACCAAGCTGTTCGCCACGCCCAAGGAAGCGCTGGCGTTCGCCACCAGCGCGCAACTGCCCGCCACCCTGCGCAAGGTCGCCGAGTTCTCGTTTGAACACGGCCTGCTCGGCGAAGGGGCCAGGGACGCCAGCGCCGTGGGCATGAGCTTCGCCAATGGCATCACCAGCGGCGACACCGCCAACCTCAAGCTGCATTTCGACCCCAGCTACGTGCAGATGGCCGCCGACGGCACGCTGTAAGAGGACCCGGCCATGCGCCTGATCAACCGTCACCCGGAACGCTCCAGCCGCCTGCTGTTGGTGCTGCTGCCGTTCGCCCTGCTGCTGTTCGCCTACTTTGTAGGCTCGGCCGAGCGCCTGGCGGATAACCCCAACGACAAACTGCTGCCCAGCGCCGCGCAAATGGGCGACGCGGTGAAACGCCTGGCGTTCAGCGCCGATACGCGCACCGGTGAATATGTGCTGTGGCAAGACAGCGCCTCCAGCCTGCGCCGCCTGGCGATCGGCTTGGGCATCAGCGCCCTCGCCGGCCTGTGCCTGGGCATCGCCGCCGGCACACTGCCGTTGTTTGGCGCGCCGTTGTCGCCACTGCTCACGGTGCTGTCGATGGTGCCACCTTTGGCGATATTGCCGATTCTGTTCATCGTGTTTGGCCTGGGCGAACTGTCCAAGGTGATGCTGATCGTCATCGGTATCACCCCGGCGCTGGCCCGTGACTTGGAGCAACGCGCGCGGGAAATCCCCGTGGAGCTGCTGGTCAAGGCGCAGACCCTCGGCGCGTCCACCTGGACGTTGATGCTGCGTGTGGTACTGCCGCAACTGCTGCCGCGCTTGCTGATCTCGCTGCGGCTGATGCTCGGCTCGGCGTGGTTGTTCCTGATCGCCGCCGAAGCCATCGCCTCCACCGACGGCCTCGGCTACCGGATCTTCCTGGTGCGCCGCTACCTGGCGATGGACGTGATCTTGCCCTACGTGGTGTGGATCACCCTGCTCGCCTGGCTGATGGATTGGGGCCTCAAAACCCTCACACGGCGTGCGTTCCCCTGGTACGAAGGAGCGCGGCCATGAGTTTTATCAGCGTCAACAATGTGTGGCAGCGCTATGGCGAACAGGTGGTGTTGGAAGGGCTCAACCTGCATGTCGATGAGGGTGAGTTTTGCACCCTGGTCGGCACGTCCGGCTGCGGCAAATCGACCTTCCTGCGCTTGTTGCTGGGCCAGGAAACCGCGAGCAAAGGCCAGATCCTGCTGGACGGCCAACCACTTGCCGGCGAGCCGGATGCCAGCCGTGGCGTGGTGTTCCAGCGTTACTCGGTGTTCGCGCATTTGACGGTGCTGGACAACGTTGCGCTTGGCCTTGAGCTACCGCGCTCGCCGCTGCTGGGACGGCTGTTCGGCAAAGCCAAACAAGAAGCACGGGAACAGGCCGCCGCCCTGCTGCAAAAAGTCGGCCTCGGCCACGCACTGGACAAATACCCGGCGCAGCTCTCCGGCGGCATGCAGCAACGCCTGGCCATCGCCCAGGCCCTGCTCATGAAACCCCGCGTATTGCTGCTGGACGAACCCTTCGGCGCCCTCGACCCGGGCATTCGCAAAGACATGCATCAGCTGTTGCTGGCGCTATGGCGCGAAACCCGGCTGACGGTGTTCATGGTCACCCACGACCTCAGCGAAGGTTTCAGCCTCGGCACACGCTTGCTGGTGTTCGACAAAGTCCGTGTCGACCCCCACGCCCCCGGCGCCTATGGCGCGCGCATCACCTACGACATCCCTTTGAACAGCGAGCGCCGTAAAGCGCTGGCCGCCGAACTTGGAGCGACTTGCAAATGACCGATTCCATTCAACTGTTCCCACCCTTCGCCGAAGAAATGCTGCCCGGCGGCGGCCACCGCTCCTTTGTGCTCAAGCGCGGCCAACTGCTGCGCCTCACGGATATTCGCGGTGGTGCCAACGTCAGCCTGACCCTGCTCAATGCCAATGAAAAAACCGAGCGTCTGAACCTGCCCGACAGCCTCAAATGCCAACACACCGCCAAGCTCACCCGCGGCCATTGCCTGTACTCGGACATGGGCCGCGTGCTGGCCGCCATCACCGCCGACACCTGCGGCTGGAGTGACAGCATCGGCGGCGTGCTGTGCGCCGCCGAAGTGGCCGAGAAGTACGGCCAGGGCCGCTATCAGGAGCTGCGCAACGGCTTCTTTCGCAACGGCACCGACAACCTGTTGGTGGAATTGGGCAAGTGGGGGTTGGGGCTTAGCGACCTGCTGATGACCCTCAACCTGTTCAGCCGGGTCAGCGTTGACGAAGGCGGCGGCCTGCACTTTGTACCGGGCAATTCCAAAGCCGGCGACTACATCGAACTCTACGCGCCGATGGACACACTGGTGGTGCTGACCGCGCTGCAACACCCGATGGACCCCAACCCGAACTACGCGCCGCAACCGCTGAAACTCAGCTGGATGAACGCCGATTCCAGTGTCGCCGAACACTGCCGCACTTCGCGCCCGGAAAACGAGCGCGGCTTTATCAACACCGACCGCCTGTTCGCCTGAGGAACTGCCATGTCTATCGCACTGAAACAACCCGAGGCAGCCGTGTACCGCGCCACCATTCCTGCTGGCGAGCCATGGCTGATGGAGGTCAAGGCCGGGCAGACCCTGCGCATCCTCGACCTGGAGGGCAACCAGGCCGTCGACACGCTGTTCTACAGCCGCAAAAACCCCAAGGAACGCTACGACGTACAGCGCACATTACGCCGGCAAAACCGCGTGTACCTGAGCACCGGCAGCGTGCTGTATTCCAACCTTGGCCAGCCGATGCTGACCATCGTCGATGACACCTGCGGGCGCCACGACACCCTCGGCGGTGCCTGTGCCCAAGAGAGCAACACCGTGCGCTACGCCCTGGAAAAACGCTACATGCACAGCTGCCGCGACAACTACCTGCGCGCCTGCGCCCACGACGGTCGGCTGGGTAAAGGTGACATCGGGCCGAACATCAATTTCTTCATGAATGTGCCGGTCACCGCCGACGGCGGGCTGACCTTTGAAGACGGCATTTCCGCGCCCGGCAAGTACGTCGACCTGCGTGCGCAGATGGACGTGATCGTGCTGATCTCCAACTGCCCGCAACTGAACAACCCATGCAACGGCTACAACCCGACCCCTGCGGAGTTACTGGTATGGAACTGAAAATAAAACGCCTGCGTAAGTGGTTATTCGCCCTGTGCCAGTCCCGAGCCGGGCAATGCATCCGAAAACACTAGCGATCAACTGTGGGAGCTGGCTTGCCTGCGATAGCGGTCCATCAGCCAACCGATAAGCTGACTGCCCTACCGCCATCGCGGGCAAGCCCGGCTCCCACACTGACCACAGGCACTGCGGACGACCGCAGTGCTCCCTCACTTTGCGGGACGGCCCGCAGGGTTTTGCCATGTTCGAAAAACTCTTGATCGCCAACCGTGGCGCCATCGCCTGCCGCATCCTGCGCACCTTGCGCGAGCTGCAGGTCAAAGGCATCGCCGTCTACGCCGAAGCCGACGCAGCCAGCCTGCATATCCAGCAAGCCGACGAGGCCTACAGCCTCGGCGAAGGCGCGGCGGCGGCCACCTACCTGGCAGTCGAAAAAATCCTCGCCACCGCCAAGGCCTGTGGCGCCAAGGCGATTCATCCTGGCTACGGTTTTCTCTCAGAGAACGCCGCCTTTGCCCAAGCCTGCGAAAATGCGGGGATAGCCTTCGTCGGTCCGACACCCGAACAGCTGCGCGTATTCGGCCTCAAGCACACCGCGCGGGCCTTGGCCAAACACCATCAAATTCCATTATTGGAAGGCACCGAGCTGCTCGACAGCCTCGATACAGCGTTGCTGGCGGCCGAAACCGTGAGCTATCCAGTCATGCTCAAAAGCACCGCAGGCGGCGGTGGCATCGGCATGCGTGTGTGCCGCAATGCGACAGAGCTGAGTGAGTCCTTTGAAGCGGTCAAACGCCTGGGGCAAAACAACTTCAGCGATGCCGGTGTGTTTATCGAGAAATACATCGAGCACGCCCGCCACCTGGAAGTGCAGGTGTTCGGCGACGGTTTGGGCGACGTCATCGCCCTTGGCGTGCGCGACTGTTCCGTGCAACGGCGCAACCAGAAAGTCCTCGAAGAAACACCCGCGCCGAACCTGCCCGACGGCATGGCCGAAGCCTTGTGCACGGCGGCCATCACCCTGGCCAGGGCGGTCAATTACCGCAGCGCCGGCACCGTGGAGTTCATCTTTGACAGCGCTGACGGCCGCTTCTACTTCCTCGAAGTGAACACGCGCCTGCAGGTAGAACACGGCGTCACCGAACAAGTCTGGGGCGTCGACCTGGTGCGCTGGATGGTGCAATTGGCGGCGGGTGAACTACCTGCGTTGAGAGAATTGAAGCTGCACCCTCAGGGCCACGCGATTCAGGCGCGGCTGTATGCGGAAGATCCAGGCAAGGATTTCCAGCCGAGCCCAGGCCTGTTAACCCGTGTGGATTTCCCGACGGCTGAAGGTTTGCGGATCGACACCTGGGTGCAAGCCGGTTGCGAAATCCCGCCCTACTTCGACCCAATGATCGCCAAGCTCATCACGTGGGCGCCGACCCGCGAACAGGCGCGTCTGAGTCTGCATCAGGCATTGAGCGACAGCCAGCTCTACGGCGTGGAAACCAACCGCGACTACCTGCGCCAAATCCTGCTGGCCACGCCGTTTGCCAGCGGCCGCCCGTGGACGCGTTGCCTGGAAGGCCTGGTCTACAGCGCCAGCACCTTCGAAGTGCTCAGCGCCGGCACCCAAACCAGTGTGCAGGACTACCCCGGCCGCCTCGGCTACTGGGCCGTCGGTGTGCCGCCCTCCGGGCCAATGGACAGCCGCGCACTGCGCCTGGGCAATCGCCTGCTGGGTAACGACGACGGCGCGGCGGCGCTGGAAATCACCATGAATGGGCCGCTGTTGCGCTTTAATTGCGCGGCGGTCGTCGCTGTTACCGGCGCAGCCATCACGCTGTTGCTGAACGACCAACCAGTGCCGATGAACACAGCGTTGCGGATTGAAGCAGGCGCGGTGTTGAGCCTTGGCAGCATCATAGGTGCCGGTGCGCGCAGCTATCTGTGCCTGCGCGGCGGGTTGCAAGTGCCGGATTACCTGGGCAGCAAAAGCACCTTCACCCTCGGCCAGTTCGGCGGGCACGCAGGGCGCGCTTTACGCACTGGCGATGTGTTGCATTTGCTGCCACTGACAGACGCCGACGCCGGCCAGCAATTGATCGCTGAACCCCTGCCTGCGGTGCGCACGCTGCGGGTGATTTATGGCCCGCACGGCGCGCCGGAATACTTCAAGCCTGAATACATCGACACCTTCTTCGCCACCCAATGGGAAGTGCACTTCAACTCCAGCCGCACCGGCGTGCGACTGATCGGGCCAAAACCTTTATGGGCGCGCACGGACGGTGGCGAAGCGGGGCTGCATCCGTCGAATATTCATGACAACCCCTATGCCATCGGCGCGGTGGATTTCACCGGGGACATGCCCGTGATCCTGGGGCCGGATGGGCCGAGCCTGGGCGGGTTTGTGTGCCCGGTGACGGTGATCGAGGCGGACCTTTGGCAGTTGGGGCAACTCAAGGCCGGGGACAAACTGCGGTTCGAACCGGTGAACCTCAAAACCGCCCGCGACCTCGCCCTGAAATGGGATCAATGTGGGAGCTGGCTTGCCTGCGATCCAGACAACTCGGTACCTCAGGCAGACCACATTGATGCCATCGCGGGCAAGCCCGGCTCCCACATCGACCGTGGCCCACTTACGATCGGATCGCCTGTGGTGCTGGAGTTGGGTGAAAGCGACACCCGCCTCGTCGCCCGCCTCGCCGGCGACACTCACCTGCTGCTGGAAATCGGCGCCCCCGAGCTGGACCTGGTGCTGCGCTTTCGTGCTCATGCACTCATGCAAGCCCTGGAAACTCTCGCCCTGCCAGGTGTCATCGACCTGACCCCAGGCATCCGTTCCCTGCAAATCCACTACCAGCCCGAACAACTGCCGCTGGCCGGTTTACTGGCGTTGATCACCACGCAATGGGCCGCTGTGTGCGCCACCCCCAACCTGCAAGTGCCCTCGCGCATCGTGCACTTGCCGCTGTCGTGGGACGACCCGGCGTGCCAGCTGGCGATCGAAAAATACATGACCACCGTGCGCAAGGACGCGCCGTGGTGCCCGAGCAACCTGGAGTTCATCCGTCGCATCAACGACCTCGCCAACCTCGATGAAGTGCGCCACACCGTGTTCGATGCCAGCTACCTGGTAATGGGCCTGGGTGACGTTTACCTCGGTGCCCCGGTGGCCACACCGCTGGACCCGCGTCACCGTCTGGTGACCACCAAATACAACCCGGCGCGCACCTGGACCGCCGAGAATTCGGTGGGCATTGGCGGCGCTTATTTGTGCGTGTACGGCATGGAAGGCCCAGGCGGTTATCAGTTTGTGGGCCGCACCTTGCAGATGTGGAACCGCTACCGGGAGGTCTCGGCGTTTGATGGCAAGCCGTGGTTATTGCGGTTCTTTGACCAGATCCGTTTTTACCCGGTGACGGCTGATGAGCTGGTGCAGATCCGGCGCGACTTTCCGCTGGGGCGCTTTGAATTGAGCATCGAGCACAGCCAGTTGAACCTCGCGGAGTATCAGGATTTCCTCGCGCGCGAAGCCGCAAGCATTGGCGCGTTTCGTGAGCATCAGCAGCACGCCTTCAATGCCGAGCGTGAACGCTGGATTGCCAGTGGCCAGGCGCATTTCGACAGTGAAGAACTCGCGGCACCACAAGGTGCAGACACGCCGTTGCAGGCCAACCAAATCAGTGTCGACAGCCCGATCGCCGGCAACCTCTGGCAAGTCCAGGTGGCTAACGGCGAGCGCGTGTCGGCTGGCGATGTGCTGGTGATTCTGGAGTCAATGAAAATGGAAATCCCGGTAGTGGCGCCGTTCGCCGGCACCGTGCGCGAGATCCCCGTGCAACCCGGCAGCGGCATCGGCGCCGGGCAACGGGTGGTGGTGCTCGAACGTGACTGACTCTTCTATTTCTACAGGCGGACAAGCCATGAACCTGCAACTGGACAACCTGCGCAATGCCTACCTGAGTGGCGACACCACGCCCCGTGAAGTGCTGCTGCACCTGCGCGAGAAAGCCGCGCACTTGAACCCCGATTATCACCTGTTTATCCACTTGCTTACCGAAGCGGAGTTGGAGCCGTACCTGGCCGCATTGGACGCGCGCGAACCGGCTGAGTTGCCGTTATTCGGCGTACCGTTTGCGATCAAAGACAACATCGACTTGGCTGGCATTCCCACCACCGCCGCGTGCCCGGCGTTCGCCTATGTGCCGCAGCGCAACGCGAGCATTGTCGAGCAGTTGATCGCCTTGGGCGCGGTGCCAGTGGGCAAGACCAACCTCGACCAGTTCGCCACCGGGCTCAATGGCAGCCGCTCGCCGTATGGCGCGTGCCCCAACAGCGTGTTGCCGGAGTATCCGTCGGGCGGCTCCAGCGCCGGGTCGTCACTGGCCGTCGCGTTGGGTGTCGCGAGTTTTGCCCTGGGCACCGACACGGCCGGTTCCGGGCGGGTGCCGGCGGCGCTGAATAACCTGGTGGGGCTCAAGGCGAGCAAAGGCTTGATCTCCACAGCCGGCGTGGTGCCGGCGTGCCGCACGCTGGATTGCGTCACCACCTTTACCCGCACCGCGCGCGAGGCCAGCCAGTTACTGGCGCTGACTGCCAAACTCGATCCCTTGGATGCGTACAGCCGAGCGAACCCGGCGTGGAATGATGCATCGGCGTTTGGCGCACCCCGAGCGTTTCGTTTTGGCGTGCCGCGCGAGCAGGACCTGGAGTACTTCGGCTGCAAGCAAGGCCCGCAGTTGTTTGCGCAGGCCATCGACCGCTTGATTGCACTGGGTGGCGAGCCGGTGACGCTGGACCTGTCGCCCTTCCTGGAAGCCGCGCGCCTGCTCTACGAAGGGCCGTGGGTGGCTGAACGCTACAGCGTGGCCGGTGAACTGATGGAGCAGAACCCCGAGGCCGTGCTGCCGGTAATTCGTGCGGTGCTGGCCAAGGCGCCTGCGGTAAACGGCGTGCAGACCTTCCGTGCGCAGTACCGCCTGCAAGCCTTGAAAGCGCAGTGCGATGGCTTGCTTGAAGGCCTCGACTGCGTACTGACGCCGACCATCGGCCGCCCGGTGACGCTGGAAGAACTGCGCGCCGAACCGGTGCTGCGCAACGCCGAGCTGGGCTACTACACCAACTTCATGAACCTGCTGGATTACGCCGCCGTCGCCGTGCCCAGCGGCTTTATGCACAACGGTTTGCCTTGGGGTGTGACGCTGTTTGGCCGAGCTTTCACCGACCAATACCTGTTGGGCGTGGCAGATGCGTTGCAGCGCCAGCACGATACGTCGCTGCCTGTGCCTGTCGGCAGCGCAGGTCATGACTTCACCCGGCTGGTGGTGTGCGGCGCGCATCTGCAGGGGCTGGCGCTTAACGGCCAATTAGTGCGGCGTGGCGCGCGCCTGCTGGAGCGCACCCACAGCTCGGCCGACTATCAGTTGTTCGCGCTGGCCGGTGGGCCACCCTATCGCCCCGGCATGCTGCGGGTGAGCGAAGGCGGCGTGGCTATTGAGGTGGAAGTGTGGGAACTGCCGAGCCGCGAATTGGGCTCCTTCCTCACCGGTATCCCCGCACCGTTGGGCCTGGGCAAGGTGCAACTGGCCGACGGGCGTTGGGAAACCGGCTTCATCTGCGAGCCCTATGGCTTGACCGGCGCCGTGGACATCAGCCACTTCGGCGGCTGGCGCGGCTACCTGCGCAGCTTGCAATAGCGGGGCGGCGCTGTATCGTGCAGGGAACTGCGCGATACAGCCCGAACCGACATGACCACACCCACCCTTTGCCCTGCCTGCGGTGCCCGCAACGACTGCGCCCTGGCCGACCCACGCACCGCCGACCAAGCCTGTTGGTGCTACAGCGTCACCATCGACCCGGCGGTACTCGAAGCGCTGCCCGATGAACTGCGCAATAAGGCCTGCCTGTGCCCACGCTGTGCGCAGGTAGATGCGCAATTGCGTGGGGCTGAACAGCCGTAATGCGCGTTGATCGTTTCCTCAGCAACCTGCCGCGTTTCAATCGCCAACAAGTGCGTGTGCTGCTGGTTGAGCGACGGGTGACAGTTGATGGCGTGGCCGTCAGCGACCCACACCATGAAGTGCGAGCATTCAGCCGCGTCTGTGTCGATGATGAGGTACTGCAAGCCGGCAAACCGGCGCGTTATTTCATGCTGCACAAACCCCAAGGCTGCGTGAGCGCTACCGCCGACCCGGTGCATCCCACCGTGCTTGATTGGCTGAGTGAACCGGACACGCATGAGCTGCACATCGCCGGCCGTCTGGACTTCAACACCACCGGGCTGATGCTGATCACCAATGATGGCCAATGGTCGCGGCGCCTGACCCAACCCCAGACCAAACTGCCCAAGGTTTACCTCGTGCATACCGAGCAGGACATTGGTCCTGAGTATGCAGCGACCTTTGCCGCGGGCCTGTATTTCGCCTTTGAAGATCTCACCACTCAACCCGCTGAGCTTGAGCTACTCGGCCCAAGGACCGCACGCCTGAGCATCATCGAAGGCCGTTATCACCAGGTGAAGCGCATGTTCGGGCACTTTGATAACAAGGTGATCTGCCTGCACCGTGAGCGTATGGGGCCTTTGGTGCTGGATGCCACCCTTGCGCCGGGCGAATATCGGGAACTGACCGACGAAGAAATCCGACAGGTCTGACGACCGTTCAGCCGGTGATGGCAAAAAACCAGCTTGGCGCCTTGCGAGCTGGCGCCTGTGCTGCTTGAATCAAGACGTCAGCCAAATTATGACTGGCGAGTCGCCCCATAACCTCCAAGAAACACCTTGCCCCGCCCGCGCTTGATCTATGGGCGTTCCAGGCAAACAGCCCGCCATAACAACACCCGTCGGCCAGCCGTTATCGGACCGACATGGGCCTCATCTTCCAGGCGTATGCCTACCTGTCATAAAGCTCGTGCAGAGTGATCTGCGCGCCCTACCCGCTTGCCAGGAGTCTTACGACATGAGGCCAGAAATCGCTGTGTTGGATATACAGGGTCAGTATCGGGTTTACACGGAGTTCTATCGCGCGGACGTTGCTGCAAAGACCATCATCCTGGTCAACGGCTCCATGGCCACCACGGCATCCTTCGCTCAAACCGTGAAAAGCCTGTACCCGCAATTCAATGTGGTTTTGTACGACCAGCCCTACGCTGGCCGCTCCAAAATCCATAACCGTCATGAGCACATGCTGACCAAGGAAGTCGAAGGCCAGATCCTGCTGGAACTCATCGAGCACTTCGGCGCCGAACACGTGCTGTCGTTCTCCTGGGGCGGCGCCGCTGCCCTGGTCGCCCTGGCCCACCGGCCGCGCCGGGTGGAAAAGGCCGTGATCAGCTCGTTCTCGCCGGTGATCAACACCCCCATGCGCGACTACCTCGAACGCGGTGTCGACTACCTCGGCAACCTCGATCGCCACAACGTCGGCCACCTGGTCAACAGCACCATCGGCAAACACCTGCCGTCACTGTTCAAGCGCTTCAACTACAAGCATGTGAGCGGCCTGGCCGAGCATGAATACGGGCAGATGCACTTCCACATCAGCCATGTGCTCAACAGTGACCGGCTGTGCTACCTAAAAGCCGCCAGGCAGATCGACATTCCGGTGCTGTTTTTGAATGGCGAATGGGATGAGTACACCAGCGCCGAGGATGCCAAGCTGTTTGGCCAGCACGTGGCCAACAGCAGCTTCAGCACCATCCAGGCGACCGGGCATTTTCTGGACATGGAGCACAAGGCGGCCTGCAGGGACAGCCGGGATGCGGTGGTGGGCTTTTTGAAACCAGAACGCCAGGTGAGTCGGTTGCGTTATCACCAGGGCCAGACGCAGCATGCGTTTGCTGTCTGAAGCCGAGGCTTATGTGGGAGCCGGGCTTGCCCGCGATGCAGGCGCCGCGGTGTGCCAGTCACACTCAGGTGATGCAATCGCAGGCAAGCCAGCTCCCACACAAGCTTGATGAACCCAACTCACACATTTTTCGAAGAAAAACTTCAAATCCCGGCGAACATCTGGTACAAAGTCAGCCGCTCTGAGCGGGTATAGTTTAATGGTAGAACAGTAGCTTCCCAAGCTTCCGACGAGGGTTCTTATTGGACACCCCTCTTTGGTGCATGGTAAAAACGCGTAATGCGGGTATAGTTTAGTGGTAAAATGAAAGCTTCCCAAGCTTTAGTTGAGGGTTCGATTCCCTCTACCCGCTCCACCTCAAAGCCAGTAAATCCGGGCATTCCAGACGATCCCACCAAGCCCTGAAGAGCTATCAAAGCATCTCCGTCTAGCCTTCAAATCCTACCCGAGAGTCACCAAGAGTTACCAAAATCTGGTGCACCGTCGACGCTGTCCACAAGGATGACTTTATCGCTAGCTACCTGGCCAGCTCCCCTTCAATACATCCTCAAAGACTCGCTCCGACGCCATGTCTTAGAGCCATCCCTCGCTACCCTCAGGCCAACCCAAATCGAACCAAGCCAAGCCGAGCCGAGCCAAAAACTAAATTCAGAAAGGGAGTTAGCGGACACCCCTCCTGATCCAGAAAACCCTCTCCCCCCCGCAAGCACGCAGTAGCCAATTAGAAGCTCAGTCGCCCGACACCGGCCTCTCCCTCTTCGTGCGATCACGCTCACGTTGGCGGTAGCGTTTCACAAAGCTAGCATCAACTAAGTCCTCAACTCGCAACCCGATCCCACAGTTGACCAATGAGGCCATGGAACTATCCGACAGTGAAAACTCATCGGGGATAAGTCCGTTATTCTCCACTCTATTTTTATCAAGCGTCGCCTCAAAGGCTTTCAGAAAGTCAGCCAATCCAGGGCGACGAGCTTCAGTAGCCGCAATTGCCGTAGAGTCGCGTGCGACTGTGACCGCATTAGCCGCGTCAAAACCGATTTGCGCCACCACCGCACTAATGGCCGGCCAGTATTTCAGGTCATACTGATAGGCCAGGCCTTCTAATTTCCCCTTCAAATAAGAGCTAAAAAGCCCATTCTCCTCAGAAGCCCCTTCCACCACGTCGACAATGTGGTAGTAGGTATCACAAGTAAAACTCGATCTCTCTTTAACTTCCGTCCGGCGCGAAAGCAACTCAGATAGCATTTCTGAAACCTTTGCAATGCGCACATTCAGTTCAGTCAGCTCCTCCTTATCCTCCCGTGCCTTTTTTATTTTCTGAGGACTCCAGGAGGTGACTGCCGTGGTGTACATCTCAAAGAAATACTTTAAAGCCTCCGAATCAGCAGACAATCCATCACGAAGCTCGACGTAAGCATCGGCAAGCTCATGGCTACGCCCCAGCAGGCTTTCGATGAGACGATTGGTACTGCCCAAGATCCTGTGCTCAGCGTTGTATTGATAGTCTCCACGCAGTACGTCTTCACACAGTTCGACAGCAGCACGAGTGTTAGCATCCATTTTCAAAACCCCAATTAAAGAATAAACCGATGATAATTCCTCAACCGGAAGACGTCGGTACCTATCTGAAAAAAACTCTGCCTTCTTCGGGTACCCATCCAACTACACCCCCTTTGAGCTGGCCGGCCAACACGATCCCATAACCACAGACAATCACGACCCGGAATCATCGACAAGCCGGCTCAAAAAAAAGACATGATCAGAGCAAAGGCCAATCCCGATATTTCAAAAAACCAAACAACTTTCCTTATCCCCATCAGCGCGACCTAATAAACCAACCTCACGCAAATGTTCAAATATTCCAACAGCAACTAAACCTACTCACCACCCGCACAACCAAAGCAGCTTTACTTTACACCCCAGTCAAGTTAATTAGATAAAACATGGGTGGCGTATTGCAGCTCTTTCAGTAACACTAAACCTATTCTGCTACAGGTAACCAATATGAATGCAGCCAGCCACCTACGGTTGCTTCGACACTGAGATGCCGCAACAACAAGACTGAGCCCGAGAGGCTGAGGGCTCTCTCTAACCCCGAATCCGAATGCAAACCAAACCAAACAAGACCAGGCGAGACCAAAGACCGCAGTTGGATCAGAAGCCCCCTTCCATCCGCATTGCCTGCATGCTTGTCGACAGCGGACGCATATAGTCCTGCAATGACCGTTTGTCCTCCGGTAGCGCCTGGCCATCCGTGTCGTACTTCACCTGCCGGATCCCGTGGCAGATAAGGCTGTCAGGGACATACTCGATGCAAGGCCCTAGCCACGACTCGTGCGAACGGCGATCTGTCACAGTTCGAGTACCTGGCCGAGCTGAAACGCCGTGGCGTGCTCCAGAATGACTTCTCCCAGGAGGACGCTGACAGGCTGGCAACTGAGTACGTCGCCGCTTGATTTGATGTCAAAGCCCCCATGCTCTCGGTATGCTGATCAATTTCCGGGAGCACATGCATGACGCTGATTGTGGCTGGTCACACGCTGGAACAATTGGACTTTGAAGGTATCAAGAGCGTTCATGGCCGAGGAACGTTCTTTGCCTCTGACAGTAGCATCACTCAGAAAGGCGAGGTGCTAGTCAATGGTTACAAGAAAGTCTACGAGATTCCCATTCGCGTGAACGGTGTAAACCTGCTTGGCAATTGGTTCAACGGCTATCACGGGTTCATCTATGAAGACGGCTGTGCTATCGCGTTTGCAGGAAGCACTCTTGTTTCCCAGCACATCATGAACTCGATCCGTAACCACCTGGGAGAGTTGAAACCGACCTATCGTGACGACAAATACCAGCTGGCCATGCCATGCGAGAGGCATAAATTCATCGGTCAGCACTGCGACGGCGATATGTTCAAGCGCAGCGACTATGGGCCCAATTATTTGCTGAGCGCCGCGTTCATTGCTGGCGTAGTTCAGCACTCGATTCAAGCTGTACTTGACCGCGCTAGCGAGCACAAGGGAATGAAAAAGAACTTCACCGCTTATCAAGCCGAATTCGTCCTGAGCGTGCGCTGCCCGCTTACGAGCAAGTACCACATCTATCAATACGACATCGTGCCAGGGCCTGACGATGGAGACGGGAGCAATGCTGACTCCATACCAGCTGTTGCTCAGATGGCGGAGATACCTGAGGGCAAGGTCGCAGTCATCGGCATGCGTGAATTCTTTGAGAAAGAGGCCAACGACGCATTCGCCGCCGCGATGGACGCAGGCCAGCGAACTGATGCTGCCATGCTCGAATTCGTAACAAACGCGATCCTTGATCAGAACGCTATCGGCGCTTTCGGCATCGGCCTTCCAGCCTTCCTTTACGAGCACCAAGGAATGCGGCTGGAACAGACAGAACGCAACGACGGATCCAGAGTTTCAGCGGTAAGCTCAGCAGTTGATTGACACGCCAAGCTCATTTGATGTCAAAGCGCCTCCCTGCGGCTAAGCTAGCGGGCATTCACGGAGGTAAGTGTATGTGGATTTGGCGGGAAACGCGGGAGAAATGGTTGCTTGGCGCGGCACTGATGGTGTTGGCGCTCATCGTCCTGATTAACCTTAAGCTGGACTTGTGGCCTTTCCTGGAGGGCGGTCGGGTTCCTGCCTTTTTGCGTGCTGATGCCACAGCAAGCGTTTCCAGCGACCTGCTTGTAGGGCTTTTCTCAGCGTATATTTTCTACGTAATCGTTGAGCTTGTGCCCAAGAATCGCAGAGAGACGCTGACACTCCATCCGCTTAATCTCATCGCCGCTTCAGTCATCCATGCTTACGAGAGATCCAGTGTTTTCGGTCATGAGACGCCCATCACTTCCGTCGACAGTGCGGTGCTGGACGTAGAGAACCTGAAGCTATTGAAAAGCGGGATGCTTGAGCAGAAGAACATCATTAGTCTCAAATCTGCGATGGAAACTGCTCACTCCAGGCTTCCGGACTTTCATCACGCACTGAGCATGGCCGCTTCAATCTCTCCTGGACACGCCTTGGACTGGCTGGTGTTAACGGACAAGATCCGCCTGCTGGCCGAGGAACTCAATACCTGGCCGATCAGCCCTTTCGTGAATAGTCCTGGCGGCATAGCGAGTTTGCAGGAGCGTCTCGACCCAGCTTGGCTTGAGGCTCAGGCAGCTCATCAATTTGAAATCGTTAAGATGACCGGCGGACTGAAGCTACGCGTGATGGAAGCAATTGAAGCGACCATTTTCTGGATGGAAAGACAGGCCTAGAGCCCCAAACGCCCAGGGATGTCCCTATCGACGACGCCTTGACGCTTCTTGCGCTATCGAACATGGGGTTAGTGCCTGAATGGCTTACAAGGTTTACAGATCTGATCCTCAGGTCGAGTAAGTCATTCAGGGAGGTTGCACAGGATGGCCAAGAAACCGAAGTTCTACGCTGTCGTCCACGGACGGAAAATCGGGATTTTCAATAGCTGGGAAGGTGGAGCTCGCTTGTCGATTGACCGCTTTCCGGACGCGAGACACCAGTCATTCGCAACGCTCGCGCTCGCTGAGGAGTGGTACCGCCAGAACACCCCCACGCCAGGTTCGAACCACTCACCGGTTCTTCACTTCAGCACGCAAGCGTCGGAGCAACAGCCGACCGTCGTCCCTCAACAGTCGATCTTGGAAGGCGTGGTTGCCAAGCATTATGTCGTCTACCTGATCATTGATCCCGTGACGGAGGAGCCCTTCTACGTGGGGCAGACAGGCGACTTCGAAGGCCGACAGCGTGGCCATCTTGGGAAAGCCAAACACGACTGCAAGCGTGCGGCAGCCAAAATCGCCCAGATACTCGATGACGGGATGACCCCAGCATTCAAAGTCGTGGAAAACTGCGAGTCTGAACAAGCCTCATTGGAGGCAGAGACACGCTGGATCGAACACTGCACTGCCAGGGGTATCAAGGTTTGGAACCGCTGGCGGGAGCATCGCGAAATCCAAGCATTACATATGAAGCCAAAAATCGAGTTTGATCGAATTATCGGGGACGGCCCCTTCACCCTTGGCCCTTACCCATACGACTCTAGGTTTGAGCTGAAGAGCAAGCTCAATGCTTTCTTGTCCAAGTCCTCCCAAGGCGCGATAGAGGTGCGCATGGCCACCGAGAAGCTCAGGTTGATCTGGAAACTCACCCGCCAAGCAGGGGAAGTGAGCGAATTTCGCATCGTCAAGGACGCATCCAAGCTTCAACTCGAAGCAGTCCTCGTGTCCGGATCAACCGTAAAATTTGATTACGGTGCAGCGATCGATCGCCTCCCCTAACCGATTGCAACCAGGTGGCGAGCACCAGCTCTCCCCCGCCAGCAACGGCATCAAGCGCATAGAAGAAGTGCACTTGTCTCTTCATTCACTGGCTTGGAAGGCAAACTTTTGGGCAATGTACTTCGCTGAGCTTTCTATATAAGGAAACACGGTGCTCTCGTTTATATTCAACCGATCAAGCTCTCTCAAAATATTTCGTTTATTCGTCACCGCTATACGATGAAGAGTAATATCTGGAGTTCCTTCCTCATCTAAGACCGCCTCATCACCGAACAAAAGGAAAGCTCCTGACTGAAATGAGATCCTGCTATTGGTGTGTTTACCTTTGACGCACAACACGGAGCGAAGATGCCCAGGCTCCAGGCGGGGCTCAAAGAATGGTTTTTCTTCCTTAATGAAATGAAGCAACTGCTTCAGTGCTCGCTGATCGTTAAAACCACCGACGTCTTCAGAATCGAATGTGATTGAGTCCCTGACGCCTTTTGACAAACGAGACAGGTTAGCAATACAACTTGCCGTATCTGAATCGAAGTACTTTATATACTCAGAATCCATGGAGAGCACGATGACCTCTCCAGGATCATCTAAGTGGCTCTTGCAGCAGAAATACAAACCGATCAGTGGG
The DNA here is from genome assembly GCF_014268205.2 of Pseudomonas sp. OE 28.3. Lineage (NCBI taxonomy): Bacteria > Pseudomonadati > Pseudomonadota > Gammaproteobacteria > Pseudomonadales > Pseudomonadaceae > Pseudomonas > Pseudomonas sp. OE 28.3. Next base: position 1,834,502 of record NZ_CP077082.1, on the reverse strand, counting down.
TTCGATGTGATATCAAGCAATCGTGTCGGTAACGAATAATGTTGCATCCGCACCAAGCGATCCAGGGTATAAATGTCGCCACTGAAATCCAGGGAATTGGAAACCAGAAGCTCCCGATACATCCTATCCTCAGCATCTCGGTAGACGAAGTTACCATCCTGATCCCTGCGAAAAATTGAGGGTTCCAACCGATACTTTTTGCTATTGGAGTGCCCCCGATAAAAAACCTCGCGACGGCCATGGTCTAGTCGAAAAACATGCTCAATGAAAGCTCCAACGCTGTCAGCGTTAGTTTCCGGAGGCAAGGTGGCCGGGAGATCCTCCTTAGTTACTTTCGAGCCCACCACCCCGTCTGGTATGAGACCTACTTGGCAGAGAACATCGAGCAGATCCTCGTCTTTAACTGCCCAGTGCGTGCGGTTGATTTCCCAATCGCGGATATCAAGAGCGGCTTGCAGGGGTTTGATTTGTTCAAAATCAATGGGTGCAATCCGATCATCCATGATGGGGCGAACGAATAAAATTTTGCCGTTGTTGCGAAGTTTCACCTCAAGCATCCCCACCCTCATAGTGTGGCGAGTGCCCTCGTACGCAAAGAGACAAGGGAGCTCCATCAATGCTTTTAGCTGAGGCTCTTTCAGCTCCTTGAAACTTGCAGCAATATCATCGTTCGTATACTCCAAAAAACGACTCTTATCATACTCGTAGCCGAGACTTTCCCAAGCTCCCTCGCGAGAAGTCACTAGAAAATTGTACATAACCCTACCCCCTCCTTGCGTGGTTAATTTCAATGTAACAGGCTGTAGAATAAACAGGCTTGCAGTTGCCATGGCTGACGCCTTAACTGTTGCGGCAAATCTTACCACGACAGTCGACTCAGGTTTGCTCCCCCATCATCTTCTCATAGTGCTCTTCAAACCCTGTTTTTACGAATACCTGCCTGAATCGCTCCAGGTAATGCGCCGGCTCAATCTCACCAAAATCAGTAATGTTGACCGCATCGGCGTGTGACTCACGATTGACGTATCGATACAGGGCTTTGAAATCAGCATCCTCATCCGCTAGTGTGGCCAGCGCCGCTTGAAGTTTGTCCAGGCGGTGTACGAACGTGAAGTAATATTCCAGGATGTTTCGCATCATATTCGGAATGACGGTAGCGGAGGTACGCCCCGCTTGGGCATCTTTGATGGCCTGCCAAAATGATTGATAGTCATTCTGTACGTCAGTGGCCTTCATGGGCGTGATGACGCTGTGTGCTGCCTTGGTGATCCGGAATAACGAGAACTCGTCAGACTTTTTGAGGTGATTAAGCATCTCGTGAAAGAAGAACAGGTTGTGGGTGAGGATAAAGACCTGCTTAAAACGCTCTTTCGGGCTGAGGACTCGCCGGTGGATCATGGAGGCGATATCATAGATGTAGTTATGAGAAAGGCTTGAGATGGGATCGTCGATGACAATGATCCGCTCACTTTTCAGCTTGCCACCCTTTTCATCGAGCTCGCCGTTACAGACTTCCAGGAAATAGAGGAAGGAGATCAGCGTCTTCTCTCCCTCACTGAGCGTCTTGAACACGTCAGCCTGCTGGTCGGGTCTTTGCAGCTTGTAACGAGGAAGCTCACCCTCCTCCCTGACAACCAGAAAGCCCTTGAGCCCGAGCACAGCCAACGACATGTTGATGCTGTCGATGGACTGGTCGATATTCGTGATCTTGGCTTTGCTCAGAGCAATGGCATCCCGGTGAACCTGAGCCTTTATGCGGATCTCGTCAGCCAGCTTCCGCTTCGCTTCCTTTTTGACACCAAGCTCGCTATGTACCTTTCTCGCGGACGTGATGACCTGGTCGCAGCTCGCCCGAAAGCAGTTCCAGAAACGTGTTTTGATGTTCTCCAGATGGGTTTTCTTGTCTTTTACCTTCAGATTGAAGGCATCAATTTTCAGCTGATCTTCCGCGATCAACGCATTGATTTCGCCGAGAACGGCTCCAGTAGCCTCCAGCGCGACGATCATGGATGGACTCGCCAATTTGGCAGCCAAACCTTGAATGTTTTGGGTGAATAATGCGTCCAGCCTTGCCAGGAGTGCCTGGTACTCAGGGGCTCGATACTCCGCACGTTGGAACTGGCTTTTCAATCGAGCGACACCGCCGTCATATCGGTTTTTCAGAGCTTTCAACTGAGAGACCCGCTGCTCGTACGTTTTGTCGAACACCTTCCGGATTTCATCGTAGAAACCAGCTGGCAGGGTTTGCTGGCAAAACGGACACTGCTCCCGTTCGTGAAACTCAAGGGCATGCTTGACCCAGTCCGAGTTACCCAGATCAGTAATCAATGCGGAAAGGTACGAGTCGCCGGATCCGGAAATAACTTCGGAAAGCAGGGGGCTGGTTTCAACCTCGCTTTCTGCAAATCTGAGAGTAGGTATCGCAGGGAGCTCGGTATCTCCCGCAGACTGCAACTGCTCCGCCTCAGTTGCCAACGCGGTGAAATCCTCACTCGATGTCACAAGCGCAATATCACGTAGTTTGTCGCCGAGGCGCTCTTTGGTATTGGGCCCAACGAGGCAATACCGGAGAGGGCCGGTTTCGAAAGGTTTTTTGAGGGCCCATAGCTGATCCAGCATGTCCGCTTTGTTGGCTTTCTGAGAGTCGCCAAACGCGTTCCCTGCCGCCACCTCGGCCTGATGTTCAGTCAACACCTGCTTGAGGGCCAGCTCGGCAGCCTCCAGCTCTTTCTCTGCCTCGATATTGCCTTCATTGAGCGTGAAGATGCCGGCCTGCGAACTGGCCTGGAAGTTGGCCTCCATGAAGGTATGGTTGTACACCAACACCTCACGCTCCGCTGAAGCAGGCTGAGTCTGGCATTGGTGATACAGCAAATCAGCAGGGTCTTGGAGGTAGTTCCCAATGGTGGTTTTGCCCGTGCCATTGTGCCCATAGAACATGTTCACTTTCGTGAGTGGGCCGACCTGGGAGTTGAGCTCGGGCGAGTAGCTCGATACGCCACGCAGTATGAGATTCTTGATCACGTCGCTGTCCTTAGCTGCCAGAAACTAACACGTCCGTATCCTATTACTGACACGCCCCAGAGGAAAGACCGCTTTCCTGGCCTCACGCCAAAGCTACTATTGCAAGTAAATGCCTCCCCGTTGCCACAGCATCAGCGCAGTGTCAGTTCGGGAGGTTGATGAAGCTTTAGCAGCGTGATACCGTCGAGCTTCGATCTATCTGAATCGAGCGGTCGGTCAGCAAAGCCTTTGCGCATCAGGTGTTTCTCCCTTCTTTTCGCACGCACTTCGACGATAGTCAGCGGAAAGCCGACACCCTGACGTATTGGAGAATTGCCATGCGCGTTCCGATCTATGCCCAAGATTTGCTGCCCAATGCAGCCTTCAAGAAGCTAGCCAAAAGCCTCAAAAACAGGTGGCCAGTTCAGTCCTCGATCCAGCAAACGCTAGCCAACGAAATCCTTTCTAAAGGCTTGGGGTATCTGGACTATTACGAGCTCAGAAGTTCGTCCCTAAACTGCCCTCCTGAAACGCCGACACCTTCTGAAAGCGACGCGCGCGCTGGGATTGTGGCTGCACTTGCGTCCGCTCTCCAATCCGCCAATGAGAAATCCGTCACTCTTAGCGGCCTGGAAGCTTTCGTAGAAACGCTTCCGTTGACAGCCTTGACCGCCTTCAAAATGGCGGGTTCAAGCGCCACATCATCGCTAATCACCAAGCCGTTAAAGCTCGACCCGACACTAGGTCAAGTCTGCCCAGTGAATCTCACCTGCCCTGCAAAGACAACTCCGATGTACACAGCTCCAATGATAAGAATGGAAATATGTAGTGGTCTAATGAAACCGGACACCCATTTAGGCGAGAATGCTCGCCAGATCGAGGTGTCAGATGACCAAACAACGCCGCTCCTTTACTCCTGAATTCAAGCGCGAGGCTGCCGACCTTGTGCTCAAACAAAACTACAGCTACATCGAAGCCAGCCGTTCACTCGGCATTGGTGAATCGGCATTGCGCCGCTGGGTTGACCAGATTCAGAAAGAACATAAAGGCGTTACCCCGCAGAGCAAGGCACTGACTCCGGAACAGCAAAAAATTCAGGAGCTGGAAGCCCGAATTGCTCGGCTTGAGCGAGAGAAATCAATACTAAAAAAGGCTACCGCGCTCTTGATGTCGGAAGATCACGAGCGTTCGCGCTGATTGACCAACTGAGTGCCCATGAGCCGGTTGATTGGCTGTGCAAGGTGTTTGACGTCACTCGCTCGTGTTACTACGCCCAGCGCCTGCGGCGCCGCTCACCCGATGTTGAACGGCTTCGATTGCGTAGTCGTGTCAGTGAGCTGTTCTCACAAAGTCGCAGTGCTGCGGGCAGTCGCAGCATTTTGTCGCTGATGCGTGAAGACGGTGAGCAGATCGGTCGATTCAAAGTGCGCAGCTTGATGCGCGAGCTAGATTTAGTCAGCAAACAACCCGGCTCCCATGCCTACAAACGAGCAACAGTAGAAAGACTGGATATCCCGAACACATTGAACCGCGAGTTCGACGTGCCAGCGCCCAATCAAGTCTGGTGCGGCGATATCACCTACATTTGGGCGCAAGGAAAGTGGCATTACCTGGCTGTCGTCCTGGATCTTTGTACGCGTCGGATCGTGGGCTGGGCGCTGTCGGAAAAGCCAGACGCTGAGCTGGTGATCAAAGCGCTGGATATGGCTTACGAGCAGCGTGGCAGGCCTTCGGATCTGCTATTCCACTCGGACCAGGGATCGCAATATGCAAGCCGACTCTTTCGCCAGCGGTTGTGGCGATACCGCATGCGCCAGAGCATGAGTCGACGAGGAAACTGCTGGGATAACGCACCGATGGAGCGCGTATTTCGCAGCTTGAAAACAGAATGGATACCGACCGTGGGCTATCGAACTGCACAGGAAGCACAGCGCGACATCAGCCATTTTTTGATGCATCGCTACAACTGGATTAGGCCTCATCAATTCAACGATGGGTTGGCTCCAGCGCGGGCCGAGGAAAAACTTAACGTCGTGTCCGGGATTAGTTGACCACTACAAGACATCAAACATGCCCAGGCAAGCGGAGATATTTCCCGAGTTTTGAAGGGGGCTCCACGGGCTCTATTCGCCCGGAAAATTTTGCTCTGTGAAGGTGCAACAGAACTGGGAATGATGCTTGGATTGAGGGAGCGCTACCCCGACAGACACGATGGCGTTCCGATCGAGCAACTCGGCGCGGCCATTGTTGATGGAGGAGGATCAGCAGGCCCACCCTTGGCACTCGCGCTCCGGGCACTCGGATACGAAGTGGGTCTGTTCAGAGATTCAGATCGAAAACTGGACGCTCACTTTGCTACCAAACTACAAGTTCAAGACGTGCGCGTCATCGAGTATGAGGGTGGTCTGAACACGGAGCGGGCGGTGTTCCAATCAGCCACTGATGCCCAAATTGACGGCCTGCTCGATCTGGTGGCTGGCTTCATCAGTGAGCCCACGCTACTGGATCACTTAGAAAAGACCTTCGAAGGCCTTGATGTCGATGCCTGTTTTTGTGATTGGGATCTGGTTGGTTCCAGCCCAGACCTCCGGCTACGCCTAAGCGATCTTGCCGCCGAAAAAAGCTGGTTCAAAAATGCTGAGCGCGGTCGCGCTATATCCGCTCTCGTAATGCAAATAATCGACAACCCACAGGTGTCGTCCATAGGCATATGCCTCCGCACCGTAGAGAGCTGGCTTTATGGTAACGCCTGAGTCCATTCTCACGCTCAGCCGTCGGGCCGTTGTGGCCCCAGCGGGCCATGGGAAAACGGAATTGATCGCCAAGGTGGCCGCCCTAGGACGCCGAACATTGGTACTGACTCACACGCATGCAGGCGTTCATGCAATCCGGGCTCGCCTACAGCGAATGCACGTGCCCAGCGACAAGGTCGTTGTAGACACCATCGCGTCGTGGGCTCGCCAATACGTCCAGGCGTTCCCAGGTCGTTCAGGAAGATCTGAACTGCATCCCAACAAGCCCAATTGGGATGACGTATACCTTGGCGCGGCTTCGATCCTGCAAAGCCCTGTCGTCCAAGAGGTAATCAAGGCCTCCTACGACCGCGTGCTGATAGACGAATATCAAGACTGCGAGCAGTACCAGCATTTGATTGCTGGCTGGCTCTCCTGCATCGTTCCGACCGTTATTTTCGGGGATCCCATGCAGGGCATCTTTGAATTCGTCGAAACCAAAATTGGCTGGAGCGACTCCGTCGCCAGTTACTTCACCCACGCTTATGAACTTCAAATACCCCACCGCTGGGCCACAGCAAATACCGCGCTGGGTAAATGGATTGCGGAAACTCGGCAAAAGTTGATGGCAGGGGAACCAATCGATCTGCGAGAGGGGCCCATTAACTACATACAGAGCAATAACGCATTTGATATGTCGTTGTTCTTTGATGAGTTTAACTCCAGAACCGGTTCGACGGCAGCGATAAACTGCTGGAGAACCACCTGCAATGACTTAGCCAAGAGCACTAGGGGTGCTTTTCAATCGATTGAAGAAATAGCGGCGAAGCGTTTGATGGATTTTGCAGAAATCTGGGATATCGCAGTATCAGCGCCACAAGCACGCGCCGATGGGTTGAGATCACTTATTGATGATGCGATCACTCGTGCTCCGGCTGCGCCAGGGCATCCATCCGATGCCATTCTCGATAGAGAAATATCCGCCGCCTGGGCGCTACTGTCGATTAGTGGTTCAGCTGAAGGTGCTCTGGAGGTATTGAAACTGGAAAGGAGTCATCCCCTGTCGAGGACATTCCGAGGGGAGCTCATCGGTGACACCAGGCGGGCATTAAGTGAAATCATGGATGGCAGGCATCAGAGCCTTGTCGCTGCGTCGGAAGCAGTAAGGCTGCGCCTAAGCAGGACAGGAAGGGCACCGGTCGCCAGGACAATTTCAACGCCCCTGCTTCTCAAAGGGCTGGAGTTCGACCACGTGTTGATTCCCGACGCGAGCCACTACGCAAGGCAAAAATCTGCAGCTGCCAAGTCCTTCTACGTTGCCATTTCCAGAGCAAGGCACTCCCTCACGATCTCTAGTAAAACGCCTATTCTGGAATTCCCTCTACCGAACCTTTAGCGAATACAACCATTAGCGCTACACATGATATGTAGGGAGTGATATGGAAGAAACACTATACGACGGTAAGGGTCGACCAATAGCGTACATCTCCGACGCAATGAGATGTCTATTTATCTTTGGTCGGGCCATGCCGTGGCATACGTTGTTGAAGAAAATTTTTACGGCTGGAACGACCAGCACACCGGTTGGTTTGTTAACGGGGTACTTTACAACCGACGGGGGGCTGCGCGCGGGATCAATCGGTGGCAAATGCCCCTGCGCTCTGCATGCTACGCCAGTTAGCTCCAATCAGAGGGGTCAAACGCAAGGTTTCCGGCGGTACTCGCAAGGCCGACATTACCTCTGACTCTAAAGCAGAACTGACCGTCTTGCAGAAGCTATTGTAAGACAGTTTTAAGACGACAGATCCGCGCCTGACCTCATTCGACAGAACCTTACCGCCATCTGAAAACCATGGGTGCAATGCCGGAGCTAGGATAGCGCGGGCGTCTATCAACAAGGCCTAGGTCGCAGCGACTAAGCAATATCAGTGCCCTATGCAACCACAAGGGTTACGGTCATAGCAGAAGCCCCTCCCCAGTACAGTGTTACGAAAACCCTGTACGACGCCGAGGAAGAGCGAGCCTTGTGCTCCTAAGCTAGCACTGTCCAGAGCCGCCAATTTCAATCACTTAAACAGCATCTTGACTGGCGGATGGCCAAAATCTTGGTAAGAGCCTCGATCGAGCAATCGCGAAATTTTGCCAATGTTTAAGTTTTGCCTTCTTTGTTCCTTCGTGACTTCGGCAATAAAGCGCGCCTTGTCATCCCAATAGCTTATATGGGTAATTTTGTTTTTCTTTTTATTACTTAGCGACTTAAACATTGCGTGTTGAAATGGTACAAACCCCTCGCCACAGTAAGAAAGCCATGCGACGTCAAGTTTTGTTTTACGAATAAACTCTCCCGACACGGCTATATTCATCGGCTCGGCAATCGCTCCCCATTTCTCGTCAATATACCCTTTGGGCATTTTCACCGAGTCATAAGCAATCCCGTGAAAACCTTCAAACCTGAGCATGTCGTTGCTGACCCGATTAATAACAGGATAAAACTTCTTATCCTTAGACATCAGAAGCTGATACACCATGTCGGTAAAAGCATCTACACCGGGAACTGCGTAGAAAAAACACATGTCGATGGACAACTCAATGTAGCTTAGAAGGAAATACTCGCCCGTCTGTAACTCACATTCTTTCATAGCAAGCAGAGGGTGCTGCGCTACGTAGAGCACACGACGATTCCCTTCGTTGAATCGCCCTTGCGGAATTGACATCTTATGTGGTTTAGGAGGATAAAAATCATCGAGGGTTATTTGCCCTGCGACAAACTTCTCAGCTTGTTCGACTGAAACACGTCTCACCCTGGAGAAAGAACTTCCCTTTCTGAAAATCTTGCCTTCCAATCGAAAGGCGGCGACATCAATACTGTTAGGCGAAGAATTCGGAAAAAGTTTGGCGCGGAACATTTCATAATATCCGTCAACACCAATTTCATCATCAAAAACGTCAAACATACTCTGCGCGGTCGTCTGGATCATATCCATATTTACCTGTTCGTTTTCTTAACATCCCAAATGGCTTTAGCCCTAAACCACGCGCCATCTCCAAGGAGATCAGCTCTCGCACCATAGTGCCGCGCTACAGTTACACGGCCTGTGGACAGTCAGCCTGCAACGAATGATCCGCCGATCTCCCTCATCCTACTCAACCTTTTCAGATTTTTACAGCCAAGCCCGTTAGAGCCCTCCCCATTGTTCCGAGCTCGGGAGCCACCAGTTGCCCAGGGGCAAGCCCCGCGATAGGTTCACCGCATCGATTTATCTGGATCGAGCGGTCGGCCAGCAAAGCCCTTGCGCACAGATGCTTCCCCCCCTTTTCGCATGCACTTCGACGATAGTCAGCGGGAAGCCGACGCCCTGAGGTATTGGAGAATTGCCATGCGCGTTCCGATCTATCCAAATGATTTGCAGCCCCGTGGATCCTTCAAGAGGCTCGCCGAAGTCCTCAAAAAAAATGGCCAGGCCATCTCCCAATCCAGCAAGCATTGGTCAACGAAATTCTGTCCAAAGGGTTGGGGTATCTCAGTTACTACCAAGTCAGAAGTACATCCCTCACCTGCCATCCTAAAACGCCTCCCCCTGAGGCCAAAGTACGCGCGCGCATAGCAGCTGAAATATCCTCGGTTTTGAACCAAAGCAACGACACCTCCGTACCGTGTACTTCTATGGATCGCTTCGTCGACACCCTCCCCTTGAACGCGCTCTCCGTGTACAAAAAAGCCGGCTCACCAATAAAACACTTCAAACTCGATCTCACGAGCGACCACACCGGCCCTGTGAATGATGAGTGTCCGGCAACCCAAATACCCAATTACACCTGCCCGGCCCCCGTTCAGGTACCAGTGCCAGTGCCAGTGCCGACAATATCGTTCAATAGAACAAGGCTGCTAAGGAAGCCAGCGAAATCGGTACATCAATCCTATATCAACGCGATCAAAAAGGTGGTTGAGAGCTCAGATAGCCGACTTCCTGCGAAGACGGCTACATCGGTAGATTTGATTTTGCTAGATTCGCCATACCGACGCTCATATCGAGCCGAAACCATCACCATGGGTGTTCAAGGAGAAGCAATTGTCGAAGGAAATTTTCATCAGTCACGCCGTAAAGGATAAAGCCCTCGCGGATGCTTTCGTGGATTTGATGGTTACGGCTATGGGCATCAGCGCGGACGATATCTTTTGCTCCTCGCTGGAAGGTATGGGCATCCCCAGTGGTGCCGATTTCGTAGACCACATCAAAGCGGCGATCCAATCCCCAAAAGCTGTTGTGGCCCTTATCACACCCAACTATCTTGCTTCCCAGTTTTGTCTCTGTGAGCTGGGCGCGACTTGGGCGATGTCCCACAGCCTATTCCCTTTGCTCGTGAAGCCTCTGACCTTCGAAGATGTCAAAGGTGTGCTCACCGGCGCGCAACTCACTGAGATCAATAGCGCTACACGACTTTCCGAACTTCGAGATCAGCTCAACTCGACGCTTGGGCTCACTGGAAAGAACACTGCCCGCTGGGAGTCCAAACGCGATGTATTCCTCAAAGGCCTCCCGAAAATCCTCAAAAAGCTGCCCAGCCATCAACAGGTGTCCGCCGCCGCTCATGCGAAAGTTGTGAGTGACCTGGATGACGCCAGGCAGTACATAGCCGACCAGGAAGCGGATCTGGAGGAGAAGAAGGATCTGATTACAAAACTTGAGAAAGCCAAAGACAAAAACGAAGTGGCCGCGATCAAGCGTGCGTACGCGGTTGAGGCGGATCAGCTTGATCAACTCGAAACTGACCTTGGCCTCCAACTGGAGAATCTGCCCAAGCACGTGTCTTACGTGGCCTGCAAGGAAATCGGTCTCCAACAGCGCGTGAAAATTGATAACTTCAAAGACGCGGATTTAGCTGAGGGCCTTGAGAGAGCAGCAGGCCAGCAATTAATCGAGATTGATGACAGCGGATTCTGCACGCTGAATTCCTCGCATCCATTAGTCAAAAAGATGTTTAAGCCTCTTCGTGTGCTGAAAAAGTTTATCGACACCGCGTCGAGCGAGACCCATGAGGATTTCGAAACAGAGCACGAGACAACGTTGTCACTGGGCAACAGCGACTACTGGGCAATCCGCCTCGACAACCGACTCCACAGAATGTCTTTCTAAATCATAACGCCAGCGCCGATGATCGTATCGCTACGGCATCGGCGTTACAGCTCGGTTCCAACAGATACGAAAGTGCCAAAAATGGGTGATCCGATCCGGCGCTCACCTTGTGGCGTGCGGCGCCAGGATGACGCCCTGATTCGGGTTGTGAACGTAACGCCAGGTGAGCTTTTTGTGCTGCATTCGCAGATGTATCGGACGATCAAAGCCGACGAGTTCGCGGGTTACTTATGGGCTGCGGGGTTCGCTCTTAGCCCTCATGAGGCATGCGGGTTGGCCATCCCTCCAATGCTAGTGCTCACATCTGATGAAGATGGTTCTGGTGGGGAAATGAACGCGGTGGCTTTAGTCAGGAACCTGCATTCGCATGGGGTTCGCGTGAATTGAACACTGCATGTACGAGATTGAGGGGTTTCCGAGGGTTACGGGCGCTGGGACTTTGCAGCGGATTGCGCCGTTGGTTGAGTGATCCCTCGAATGGTTGTCTCTGGCGGAGGTAAGGACGGTCTGTGCAAGGCCTGCAACTGATCAATCCACCTGCTAGCTTTTGAACGACTCGTCTTAAACAAGCTTGGGCCACTCACCCGGCGTGTATCTTGCTCAAAATTTCCGGGATGTCGCCATACTCCTCGTACCAGATGACGCTCACCCCTAGCTCACGCATAAGCTCTTCGTTGGTGGCATGGTGTCTTTCAAGGAAGCGCTCAACAACAGCATTTGAGATTTTGAGAGGCTTGCCGCTCGCCCCTGCCATGAATTTCTTGGAAGTCAAACGCCGCATGAAAGCGAAGTGTTTGGGCTCCTCGATCGATTTGGACGCGATCTCCAATAGCCGGCGCAGATTCGGATCGGTCAGTGAAAGACCGATCATAAGGCACGAGCTTTCCTTGAAGCTGTTCAACTGAACCAAGTTTGACCAGTGATAGGCGTCACGGTAAATCTGATGATAGCCTTCCTCAGAGAAAACTAAGGTGCATCGATCCAGATTGGAGTAGCGCTGCCTATCCTCCGGTAAAAAACCATGCACATGGTATACAGGCAGTTCTTCAGCGCTTGGTGTCTCAAACTCTTCGAACACGCTTTTATGTACCAACGAGCGCGAGAGCAGCGCCCTCTCAATGAAATCATCAAAGTTATAGGTCAAAATAGATTTTACGTTGGCACCGGTTCGAGTCGGGGTACATAGCTTAGCGATGGAAGAAATCAGCTCTGATTCGACTGCGAATTTTTTGTCACGCAAAGAATAAAGCTGATGGGTGATGGCATCAACAAACCCTTGCTGTTCTACAGGTGATCCCACAGCAAGCCCTTTTCGGATATACCTTGCTAACATCAATGTGGACGGCCCATCTACTTCCATTAGCCTGGCGACGATTTCAGATACCTTAACCGGATCGCCGTGGGGGCCGCCGAAATTTTCCTGCGATAGCATAGAAACTAATAAGGAATTCAGCAGAGTATTCCAATCAGGTAATCCAGCGCTACTGGATACTCCAGCGCCAAGAATTAAAGAAAACCTGCCTGCTCGGTATTTTTCAGCAACTGCTTTTACTAACTGATCACGATCTTCCTTCCACGACCTGACAGTACGCTCCGCAGCCATTTTTAAACGCAGAGAAAACAAATTAGAGGTGAGCGTTTCTACAGCCTCCTTATGCTTCTGCATCAGCTCGTTGACTTCCTTCCCACCCCATAGGTAGACAAGATTGTCCACTTGTGGGTTTTCTTCATTGATATAAATACTTTTCTTCAGATCTGATATTTTTGGAGCAATGATCAGCAAACTGTAACCGCGACTAGAATGCCCTCTAAATTTTTCAACGGTAGCATCGAGCTTTGACCGGGAAACAGAAAATACGATTTCCACAACCAGCGGTGAAGAAATTTCACCGATACCACTTGGAGCAATGGCGTCAAAAGCTGAAACATGGCTGTCTTGACCCTCAACCTTCTGCCCTAACTGCTGTCCTTCGACCTGAAGGAGTTTGATAATGAATGCTTCTAAGAAAAGATATCCGCCCGATCCATAGTCCGCCAGGCGCTCTTCCAGAGTGTTGAAATCCATTGACCCAAATCCTAGTTCATGACATCGATTCGACTACGTTGAAGGCAAGGACACAGACTAGCCGCCATACCAAAGCCGCCGGGAGGGGCTCACGCTACCACAGATTCAGACGCCATTTATAGCCATTAGCCATCTCCTCGTCGCGCTGCTTTTGGTGCCTCTGGCACCTCTGATTGGAAGGACAATTTACGCCGAATTCACAGTTGGAGCCGCCGACCAAAAACGCGACATGAGCTCCGGTTCGGACGACCCTAGGCGAGTGTTGCGTTGCAATCGGCTCCGGGGATACTGTGGTATGACGGTGCACCGTGGTGCACGGTGGAGAAAACGGCTATCCCCCCATGAAGAGGGGGCTTGGGGACGAGAGATCACTACACGGATACACGCTTTAAGCCGGAAATATCCAATAAGGGTTCGATTCCCTCTACCCGCTCCACTTCTGCTTTTCCCTCGTTTTACGCATCATTCCCCACCTATCCAGCGCCAGCCCTTCGCCGAAACGGTGTTGACCGCATTGGGACCAGAGGTAAAGGATCAGGCGCAGCACTGAAGCTGAGTGCAGACGGCATTGACCCCATCAGCCATAAACCCGCCATGAACGCCGCACTGGCCGTCGTTGAAGCCGTTACCAGCGGCGCAGGCACTCCATCGTTGCCGGCAAAGGGGTGCTGGGCGAGGATGACTGACAGCCGGGAACGGCAGGCAAAAAAATCCGGTGCCCTAATAAGTAGCCCGGATTTCTCAGCGAGCCAAACCATCTGAGTACTACAGAGTTTTTACCGGCTTAATCAAACTCTCCGCCGGAATCCCAAACATTTCATGCAGTTTCCAAATCATCGGCAGCGTGAGAGCTCGTTTCCCGTTCAGCACCTCATAAACCCGATTTTTGCGCCCGATGGCAGGCACAAGGTCTGTTGCTGACAAACCAGACTGCTCCATCCTGAAACGTATGGCATCTACCGGATTGGGCAGGTCAACCGGAAAGTGTTTCGTTTCATAAGCCTCTATCAGCGTAATCATTACCTCAAGGTAATCCCCTTCAGAAGTCCCTGGCTCTGGTTCGTTGTCGAACAGCGGCGAGACAGCCTTCAACGCTTCCTGGTAATCCTGTTCGGTATGAATGGGTCGAATGTTCATGGGTTACTCCATTTCAACAGTATCTGCGTCAACGGCGTCGTACTGCTTATGTGTGCCGACAAATTTGATGTAGAGCGCGCCGTAGCGGTAGGCCACAGAGACCACTAGCCGGTAGTCATTGCCTTTGATGTTGAACACGACCCGACGGCTCTTGAGAACGCTCGCATGGCGAAATTGGCCCTTGATGTCTGCGGGCGTTTGCCAGTTCGCTTTCTTGACCTCGTCAATCCAGGCAAGGAGGGGTTGCTCTGAATCCGGGTGTTTCCGCCAAAAAGTCTTGAGCTGGCTAATCGCGATGATTCTCATAGAATGATCCTAGTCCCACAATGGGACTCATACAAGTGCGTTTCATCTGTTTGCCGTGCCCTGATACTCCCCTACGCCCAGAAACGCCAAACTGAAATCATGAAAAAATTTACAGTCGGACACCCATGATCTGGTTGAAGAAGCAGTCGCGGTCACCGACCTCGGCCAGCTGCAGTTCTGATGGCTCCCCTTCCCCTTGGTATGTGCGGCCTGGGAAGGCAAGCCTGTTGCAGGGCGTGAAAAACCTACGCGGCGCGGTCCACGCGGTCTTGCGCCGCTTCTACCAGCATCAGCCCCAGTTCGATCATTTGCTGAATGGCCAAGGCCAGGTAGCGATGTTGAGAAGGCAGGCTTTCGGCGAACTCGTTGGTCATGGCACCCGCGCCGGCAATGGTTTCGTAGGCGTTGGCGAGCAAGGCTTCAGTGTTGGCTTCGGGGCGGACGCTGAACAGGGTCGCGGTGGGGTTACAGGAGTCAGTACACATCTGTTGATCCTCGGTAAGGACCACCTTCCAGAGCTACTAAACAATGGGTGGCGGCTGTATGCAGGTTAGTAGACCGGCGGATCAACGAAACCGGCGCACCCGAAAGTGCCCTGCGTACAGCCACCATTGAGGACAGACATCGAGATGCCTGACTGATAGGACAGCCATACGCCGTTGATCAAATCGGGCTACTAAACCCGACCGCTGATGGGCAGCGGCAGACGAACCTTAAAGCGCTCGTCCAAGGCGTACAACTCAGACGATTCTGTGTGTTGTGTAGGCAATAACGCAACATTCGGGACCGCTGTACCGTTCTCTTTCAGACTGTAAATTCTGGCAATAGGAAAACCCTGAAGAACGTTTGAAACCGGCACGCCCTCGCATCACTCTCCCCAGCCTTCGACACTGACGTGTCTCTTGCCAACCCGTATCCAAGTAGATACAGTGAGATTCTGTGAGGCCCCGTGCGTTATTCGATCCAGCAAACCCAAGCCTTCACTCAATGGTGCTCGGCAATTCGCGATCTGCGAGCAAAAATCACCATTGCTCGACGTATCGAGCGAGCCAGTGTGGGCAATCTGGGGGATTTCAAGGTGCTGGGCGGCGGTGTTTCAGAGATGCGGATAGACGTAGGTGCAGGTTATCGCGTTTATTTCACCCTGCGCGGCAGGGAGGTTGTCATCTTGCTGGCAGGTGGCGACAAGTCCTCACAAGAGGCCGATATCCGGCGAGCAAAAAAATTAGCAAAGGAGGTTTGATCATGACTCAAACACTGACGACATTTGATATGGCCGAGCTGCTCGACAGTGATGAGGCCATCAGCGAATACCTTTCTCAGGTGCTGGCTGACGGTGACAACGAAGAGTTCCTTCGCGCCGTAGGCTACGTAGCCAAAGCCCGTGGCATGACAAAGATCGCCACGGATGCGGGCGTAGGGCGCGAGAGCTTGTACAAGGCATTTGCCCCGGGCGCAAAACCTCGTTTTGAAACGGTTCTGAAGGTGCTTCACTCACTGGGCATTGATCTGTTGGCTCGGCCTGGGCATACCAGCAATTATTCGATTGTTTGAGGCGCACACCCCCGCTGCACCACCCACGCCAGCGGCAACGTCACCAACAACATGCCCGCCAATACCATCACCGCCACCGGCACGCCCAGTGCATCGCCCACACCACCAAACAGAACCGGCGCCAGCGCGCCGCCGCCGATCGTACCGGTGTAGAACACAGCAAACGCCTGCTCGCGTTTTCCCGCCGCTGCCAGGTCCGGCACGGCGCCGTACAGCACTGAGGAGGTGCCATTGAGCACCAACCCTAGCAGCGGCAGCATCACCATCAGCCCATTCAGCGGCAGGTACACGGCGGCAATGATCAGCAGCGCCGTGCTGGTTTCCGTCAGCCATACGGTTTTCATCATGCCGATGCGGGCACCGAGGTAGCCGCAGAGCAATTTGCCGAACGCGCCACCGATAAACAGCAGCGTCAACGCCAGGCCGATGCCGGCAGTTCCCGCGCCTTTGGCTTGCAGCAGAAACGGCAGGAAGGTGAGAAAGCCCATGCGCACGGCGCTGTCGAGCGTGCCGGTAAGCATCAGGGCGCGCAGGCCGGTAATGGAACCGGTTCCGCTGAGGGGTTTGGCTTTTTTTACAGAAGCGGTTTCGGACATTTGCGCAGGCACTAGCCACCACAACAACCCCGCCGCCGCCACGCCGAGCAAGCCCAACAGTGTGGCACTGGCGCGCCAACTGATGACGGTGAGCAGCAAGCCGACCAACCCCGGGATCAGGGTTTTGCCGATATCGCCGGAAAAGTTGTATTGGGACAGGGCTTGCTTGACCCCGCCGCCGTCCTCATAAGCATCAGCAATCATCGAAGAGGCTAATGGGTGTTGGGTGCTGGCGCCCAAACCGCCTAACAGCAACGCCAATAGCAGCATGATCAGCCCAGTGGCCTGCCCCACCAACAAATAAGCGACGCCAGCAAGCGCCGTGCCGCCCACCAGCATCGGCATGCGCCCCCATCGTCGGGCGGCGCGGCTGGCCATCAGCTGAAACACGGCCATCATCCCGGAATAGGCACCGCGCAACAGCCCGATCTGCGCGTAGGAAAGAGCGAACTGTGCCTGCCAGATCGGCAGCAGCACGTAGATCACATCCGTGAGGCCATCGTGTACGGCATGGGCGCCGCACCCGGCGATCAGCGAGCGGCGGCGGTTTGAGGTTTCGCGGGCAGGCACAGCGCTGGTGTCGGTCATGATGCTTGGATCAACTCAGGTTTAAGGGGCTTCCAGCCCGTCAGGGCGATCAGCAACGTCAGCAGTTGAAAGCCGATAATCAGCGCTACACACCCAGCCCAGCCCCAGCGCTCCCACATCAAGGCGGGGACGATGGCACCACAACTGCCGCCCAGGTAATAACAGGTGAGGTAAACGCCCACGGCGCCTGCCTTGTTGGCCTGCGCGGTGGCACTGATGAACGCGTTGGCGGCGGCCTGGGCGAGAAAGACACCGGTCGAACTGAGCGCCAGGCCCGCCACGATGCACCCCAGCGACGGCGCCAGGGTCAGTGCCGAGCCACTGATACCCAGCACGGCAGCCACAGCTAGCAGCTCGGCGTGGGGCCGCGCTTTGCTGAGGCGGCCGGCGATAGGGATCACGATCAAGGCCAGCAGAAACACCATGTACAGCGTGCCCAAGGCCGCAGGCCCGAGGTTGAAAGGCGGTAGGCCAAGGTAGAGTCCCGCGTAGGTAAATGCCGCAACCTGGGAGAACAACACACAAAACCCTACGGCGTAGGCAGCTACCAATGGCTTGCGAAAAACGCCTGACGAAGCAGCCTTGACCGGTGCGACTCGCGGCGGGTTATCGGGCAGCAAAAACTGAATGAACCCACCGACCATCAGACTCAATACGGCCAACAATTCAAAGGCCTCGCGCCAGCCGACATATTCGGTCATCACGCCGGTGACGAAGCGCCCGGCGAACCCGCCCAGTACGGTGCCCGCCACATAGAGGCTGGTGACTTCGGTCACCGTGGCGCCGTGCCAGCGGTCGCCGATGTAAGCCACGCTGGTGGCAAACACCACCGGGATCAACATGCCTTCCACAAAGCGCCACACCAACACTTCGACAAAGCTGCCGGCGTAGGCGGTCATCAGCGCGGGCACGGCCAGTAACAGCGCGGTCACAGCGATGACCGTACGCTGCTGGAAACGCCCGGTCAGCCGGCCGACAAATGGCGCGGTCACTGCCACCGCCAGGGTGGTGACCGTGATACTCCAGCCCGCCGCCCTGGCGCTGATATGAAACTGCTCGGCGAACGTGGTCAGGATGCTCTGGGTGGCATACAGGTTTAGAAACGCCGCGCAGCCACACAGGAACAGGGCAAGACGGGCACAATGCAGGCGCGGTTTCATGAAACCTCTCGTTTTATTTTGTGAGGTCTTTATAGAATGGCCAGCGGGTCTTAAACCAATACCGAATTCGAACCGATCAATACCCAGGGATCAGGATGCTCGACCTACGCAAGCTGCGTTACTTTCTGACGGTCGCCGAAGAACTGCACTTCGGTCGCGCAGCCCTTCGCCTGCACCTGGCCCAGCCGCCGTTGACCCGGCAGATCTCGGCGCTGGAAACGGAGTTGGGCTTCAAGTTGTTTGATCGCACCAGCCGCACGGTTTCCCTCACCGCCCAGGGCCGTTCGTTCTTGCCCTATGCGCGTAGCGTGTTGGAACAGGTGGAGCTGGCACAGGTAATCGCCGGTAAATTGGCCGCCGGGACCGCCGGGCAACTGACCTTGGGTTACGTCAGTTCGATCGCGCTGTCGGACCTGTTCAGCCAGGCGATCCAGGCCTTCGCCCAGGGTTTTCCCGATGTGCAGTTGACCTTGGTGGAGTGCGCTTCCGGCAGCCTGGGCGCACAGGTGGCAGATGGGCGCCTGGATGTCGGCCTGAGTCGTCTGCTGCCGCAAAGCCAGGCCGTGCGAGCGCTGTCGCTGGGTGAGGAGCGCTTGTGGGCGGCGGTTTCCAGTGAAAGTCCGTTAGCCGGCCAAACGCAGGTGAGCCTGGCGCAGCTCAGTGCTTACCCGCTGATTCTGTTTCCGCCCGATTACGGGTCGGGGTTGAACCAGTCGATCGAGCAGTTGTACCGACACCACGGCGTGCCCCTGCGTGCGGGGCCGACCGGGCGGCAGATCACTTCGATCATTGCGTTGGTGGCCGCCGGGCAAGGCGTGGCATTGGTGCCCGAATGCACGCAGAGCTTGATGAACAAGGGTGTCACCTATAAGCCCATGGTCGAGGTGGATGCCTGTGCGCAGCTGTTGGTGCTGACGCCTGCGGCCAGAAAAAGCCTGTTGGCTGACGCATTTCTCGCCGTTCTCGCCCATGTCTTAAACAACGAGTAACACTTCGAAAATCCCCGCAATACCTCTCTAAGACGCCGTTTTCAAAGGCTCATACACTTCATTCAGCACTTACCGAAACGCCGGTCGTCAGCCGTCGGTAGGTAGAGTGTTGATAATTTATTTTCAGTGGTTATAGTCACCACCAACACACACCACAAGGAGGTGCTGTGGATAGCCGATATTTGATAGGTCACATTGTTGCGGATGGCTGGTACCTGGTACGCACCCGAGGCAGTCACCACCACTTCAAACACCCGACCAAACCGGGGCTGGTGACGATTCCTCATCCAAAGAAAGACCTGTTGGACAAGACCGCCAAGAGTAT
Source organism: Pseudomonas sp. OE 28.3 (assembly GCF_014268205.2). Classification (NCBI taxonomy): domain Bacteria; kingdom Pseudomonadati; phylum Pseudomonadota; class Gammaproteobacteria; order Pseudomonadales; family Pseudomonadaceae; genus Pseudomonas; species Pseudomonas sp. OE 28.3. Next base: position 1,814,912 of record NZ_CP077082.1, on the reverse strand, counting down.
TTTGAAACAGGCGCTGCTGAGCTGAGCGCCCCTGGAGAGCAATAGACATGCTTTACCCCATCGCAATTTCAACCGGTGACGAGGACCACGCCTGGGGTGTGGAAGTGCCGGATATTCCTGGCTGCTACTCCGCCGGCGACGACCTGGACGACGCCATGGCCATGGCCCGCGAAGCGATCGAAGGGCACTTCGAAATCCTTGCAGAGGATGGCGCGCCGATTCCCACCGCTCAGAAAGTCACCCTGCACGCGGCCAACCCGGAATATGCCGACTGCATTTGGGCCGTGGTTGATATTGATGTCACTAAATATCTGGGCAAAGCGCAGAAGCTCAATATCACCCTGCCGGGTTATCTGCTGAATCGAATTGATGAATACGTGTTGCATCATCCTGAAGAAAAAAGCCGTTCCGGCTTTCTGGCATCGGCAGCACTAAAGGTTCTGCAGCAGGAACATTGACTTAAGCAAATTCCTAAAGCGACGAAGACGACCTTCGTTAAAAATGCGCACATATCTTACCCATGAGCAGAGCCAATGCGCGTGCCTGTACAAAAAACTGAGAGCCAAGTCGTTAGAAAGGTGGTGGGGCTGGTATTGATCATTCCACTGCTGTTACCGCTGACGCCAATCCCTTTCGGCCTGAGGAGCCTGGCGTCGATAGCGGCTCTGGCGGGATCCATCTATGGCGTCTGGTATTCAAGGCAGAACGCCAGCCGAGGCATCACACTCTGCGCAACCGCACTTGCGCTACTTAACCTCGGTTCATGGGTAGCACTGTCGACGCCCTCGATCGTCTGGTTCATCTATTTCGTCGCTTGGGCCTATGGTTCCGGTAACTGGATTCACTGGAGCATTTAGTCCCAGTAGAATTTGACCGCAAGAAACTGGGTTTCCCAACCGCCCACAAGGTGGATAGTGGCCCCCTACATCGTCAAGGAGCCCGCTCATGCCCTACCAATACAAGCTCATGCCTTCCCCCGTCGGCCAGCTCACCCTGGTGGCGCGCAACGGCAAACTCAGCGCCATCCTGTGGGAAAAAGAACGCGCCAATCGCGTGCGTCTGGGCGAGTTGCATCTAGCCGACGACAGCCCGGTGTTATTGGAAGCCGAGCGCCAGCTACGGGAATACTTTACCGGCACCCGCAATCAGTTCGATCTGGCGTTGGACTTCGACGGCACCGATTTCCAAAAACAAGTCTGGCAGGCACTGCTGACCATCCCCTTCGGCGAAACCCGCAGCTACAGCCAGATTGCCCAGCAGATCGGCAACCCCAAGGCCGTGCGCGCGGTAGGCGCAGCCAATGGCCGCAACCCCATCTCGATCGTCGCGCCCTGCCACCGGGTGATCGGTGCTTCGGGCGGGCTGACCGGGTTTGCCGGTGGGCTTGAGGCCAAGCAGTATTTGCTGGCGCTTGAGGATCGCGGCCAGGCAAAGCTGGCCCTCTGATTACGCGTCTGCAAGGGCGTCACGGGTAAAGGCCTGGCACTCGTACAAAGGTTCGAAACCTAGTTGCCGGTACAGCGCGAAGGCACCCTGCGAGGCTTCTAGAAAGCATCGCAGGGCCCCGAGGCTCGACGCGTGCAGCAGAGCGGCATGGATCAATCGAGTGGCGTACCCTCTGCCACGCAAGCCCATGAGTGTGCCGATATCGCTAAGCCGGGCCTCGCCATCACACAAGGACAGCACCAGCGAAGACCTTACCTGCCCCTCATCGGACAAGATGAAGTGGTAAAGCGCCTCACCCGCGTCCAGGGCCCGCTGGTGGCGGACCTGATAACGCGCAACCTCCTCGGGCAGCCTCATGAACGCACTGCCAAAGGGCTCAGCCCAATCGTTCATGTTCCGCGTGAGCTGGACCTGCACACCGCTCTCGCCCACCCATGGCGCCAGGCACGCCAGGTCACCCACCATCGCGGTGGTCTTTTCGACCGGCTTAAAGCCGTGTGCCAAAAACACCTCACCCAGCGCTTCGACCTGTTCCTCATGGATCACCACGCGTATTGCCTGCGTGGTACGCCGGATAAGCTCCAGCGGTGCGGCCAAAGCGTTATCCAGCAAAGTGCTGCCAACCCGGATAAACAACAAATTGAACGGGCTGAAATACTCATCCGTGAAATAAGCATTGATGCCGCCGCTGTATCGACGATGCGTTGGGCACACCGCGGCAAAAAAATGCTCTTCGGTTTTACCGTAGAGCGTGGGCAAATCGCAGGCGGTGTTAGCGTGCATGGGAGAACATCCGGATAAAAAAACCAGTCTTGCTCCCGCCATTCAAAGGCGCAGTAGGCCAATTCCTAAGATAGCCGGAGGAAAAAGCACGACATTGTTCTAACCCTAAAATGTAAAAAGAAATTTCGAAGCGGGCCTGCGGTCCATAATTTCATCACCCTCCGGTCAAGGAAAAACGGTCATGAAATTCTCTGCAGTCTCCCAATCTCTGTCCCGCTGGGCAGGCAGTGCCCGCACGTTCTACGTGGCTGTCGCACTGATTTTCCTGTGGAGCCTCAGCGGGCCATATTTCCACTACAACGACACCTGGCAGCTGATCATCAATACCTCGACCACCATCATCACCTTCCTGATGGTGTTCCTGATCCAGAACACGCAAAACCGCGACAACGACATCCTGCATATCAAGATCGACGAGTTGCTGCGCGTCTCCAAGGATGCGCAAAACGCCGTGCTGAGCCTCGATGGCCTGGACCGTAAGGAACTGGAAAAACTGCGCAGCGAATACCGCAGCATCGGCGCCGCAGGCAATGTCAGCCTCAACAGCAGTTGCGGCGAAGTAGTCGACGATGCGGTGACCAACAAAACCGATCTGAACCAGGCATAAAAAAACGGCGGCTGGAGAAAATCCAACCGCCGTTTTCTATCTCAAGTGACGGACTCAACCGTCGCCTTGATGACCTTTGCCATAGGTCGACGCCAAGGCACGGGCCTTTTGCAGGCGCTCCTCCAACTTGGGCAGCGTTTCATCCACCAGCGCTTTGATTTCCGGCACATCCGACGCCGCACCTTCCTGTTTGAACAGGGCAATGGCGTCTTCGTTTTCCTTGACCTGTTGCGCGGTGTAGGCCGCGTCGAAGGAGTCGCCGTCCTTGAGTTCGGGCATCAAGGTTTCGGCTTTATCGACGATCTTCTCGCGCGGGGCCACCGGCAAGTCGAGTTTCTTGGCGATGGCTGCCAGGTGCTGGTTGGCCTGGGTGCGTTCGTTGATCACCTCGATGGTGTAGTCCTTGATTTCCTGGGACGAGGTTCTGGCGTGGGCCATGCGACTGGTTTCAATATCGGCCATCCCTTTGGCCGAAGCCTGCTCGATGAATTCAGCAGGCGACTGGGCGAAAGCATTGCTGGCGCCGAGGCCCAGCAGCATCGCGAAACTGGCGGTGCGTAACCGGATAGCCATGCGGCTCATGATGGGTTCCTCCAGGTCAAAAATAGGTGCGGGAACAGACGCCCCGCCCTGAATTCGAATTTTCAGGGCGGCAAAGGTTTAGAAAAAACTCGCCAGTGCGACGAACGGTCGTCGCTGTATCAGGCCGGTTTGCTGCCAAACAGGCCCGGCAACGCATGCGCCAGGGCATTGATGGCGAAGCCGATAAACATCACGCCACAGAGTTTGGTGATAAGGATTTCATGGCGCTGATACACGGTGCGCACACGTTGGGCGCCGACCACGCCGATCAGAATGGCATAGGCCAGCAGGCCACCGATAAAGCTCAGGAAGATCAACGACGGCAGCATCGCCCACGTCAGCAACTCGGCACGGCTGGACAACAACGCGGTGAAGGTCGCCACGGCCACCGGGTAAGCCTTGGGGTTGGTGAGACCGAACACAATGCCGTGCCAGAACGGGTGCCGCGCCGCGTCCTGAGGTGCATCGCTGCTGCGCCGCTGGGTACGGATCGCACGCCAGCCGAGCCAGAACAGGTATAAACCGCTGAGCACGCCCAGTGCATCAAAGGCTGTGCTGCCCACTTCCCGCGCGCCCACGATGGCAATCAGCGCCGTGCTGCACCACACCACGTCACCCAGCAAATGCCCGCACAAAAAACCCGCCCCGGCACGGCGACCACGGGCAGCGCCGATACCGAATACGGCGAGCACGCCCGGACCGGGCGTAATGCCATAGATAAAACCCGAAGCAAGCACGGCGAACAGCAGGGATAGGGTCATGGGCGCGACTCTGATAGACGGTGATGAGGTGGATCGATTCTGCACGTTCCGCCGCTACGGGTAAAACTTCATTCCTGCATAAGGCTTGGCGCGACAGGCCTGCAAACGTGAGGCCAGATCGCCGACGTGGGCTTCGAGCTTGTGGCCATCGGGGTCGAGAAAGTAGAACGACGCGCCTTCACTGCGGTTGTCGCGCCATTCCCGCACCTGCGCAGCGCGCAGGCGCGCCACCAGCGCCGCAAAATCACCGGTATCGGCGGTAAACGCGTAGTGCGTGTATTCAGCCGCAGGCTCTGGCGAGCGCAATGGGTCGAGGGACAAGCACAGCCATAAACCGGGTAGGGACAAATAGGCGCCGCCGTCCCAGGTCGCATCGAGCCGAAGTTGCAACAATTGATGGTAGAAGCCGATGCTGCGGTTCAGGTCGGTGACGGCAAGGGTCAGGTGGTTAAGGCCGCAGAGCATGGAATGTCCTTTTATCTATTCACCCAGTGACGAACGGGGCAAACCGTTTTTGCGATGACGATGTAGTATGTTGCACTACACATCACTACATCGAGGCTCTTATGTCTGTTATGTCTCTACGCATACCGGAAGACGTCGCCGACACGCTTGCCAGTCTCGCCAAGGCGACAGGGCGCAGCAAATCCTTTCTAGCCGTAGATGCATTACGCGAATACCTGACGCGTGAGGCCTGGCAAATAGAGGAAATTCAAAAAGCATTGAAAGAAGCTGATGCGGGCGACTTTGCGACAGCGGCCGAAGTAAAAGCAGTCGCCGATAAATGGCGTAACAATGCAGGTTGATTGGCTGAGGGCTGCCCTCAGGAATCTTGACGATGAAGCGGCCTACATTGCCGAAGAAAACCCGAAAGCTGCCCATGAGTTCGTGCAGGCGATCTTGACCGGGCTTGAACATGTCGCTGAATTTCCGGCAATGGGCAAAGAAGGCAGAGTGCCCGGCACGCGCGAATGGGTAGTGCCCCGATGGCCCTATATCGTTCCCTACCGTATTCGAGATGGCCGGTTACAGGTGATGCGAATTTTTCATACACGCCGCCAGCCACCCGCTTCCTGGTAGCCACGGTTCAGACGGACAATACACCCTGCACCTGCCCCATCAACCACTGCAACCCCGAATCCCCGCCCCGCCGCGCATGCCACGCCAACTCAAACGCAAACGAAGGGATATGAAACGGCGGCGGCACAGCCAGCAGGTGCTGCTGATCGATGTTGAGCAAGCCTCTGGATGACACCGTCAAAATCAGGTCTGTGCCCTGGATCAACTGCGGTGCCACGCCCCAGTGCGGCAGGCTGATCGCCACATGCCGGCGCTCACGAATTGCCGTCAACGCCCGTTCGATCTCCGGGGTGCCACTGCCGCGCATTTCCAGCAACACATGCGGACGCGACAGGTAAGCGGGCAGGTCGAGCACGCCGTTTTTCGGCAGGCTTTCGCGGTCAATCAGGCAGGTGTAATGCTCTTCGAATAACGGCGTGGTGCGCAGTTCGGCGGGCATGTCGGGGAACACCCCGGCGGCCAGGTCGAGGTCACCATTGAGCACGCCGTCGACCATGCCTTCGCGGCTGGCCTGGACGATTTGCAGGTCGATGCCAGGCGCTTCACGGCGCAAGGTGCGGACCAGCCCCGGCAGGAAAATCGCCGCGCTGTAGTCCGACATCGCCACACGAAACCGGCGCTTGGCCGATGCCGGATCAAACCGGTTGGGCGCCAGCAACGCCTGCACCTGGGCCAGGGCTTCGGCCAGTGGCGCGGCCAGCTCCAGGGCGCGGGCGGTCGGCACCAAGGCACCGCCCTGGCGCACCAGCAATGGGTCACCAAGCAGATCACGCAAGCGCGCCAGCGCATGGCTGACCGCCGGCTGGCTCAGGTGCAGGCGCTCGGCGGCGCGGGTGACGTGTTGCTCGCTGAGCAAGGCGTCGAGGATCACCAGCAGGTTGAGGTCGATGCGACGCAGGTCATTCATCAGCTGCATGCTCAGCATAAGAACTTGGAATTTAAATTTGCGCGACGAATAGCCTAGAGTCCAGCAAAACCTCTGGGAGAACTGAGATGACGACGTTGCATTGGGTAGGTCTGTTGGCACTGGCGGTGATCGCCGGCGCGGTGGTGCCGTTTCAGAGTGCGATCAACGCAAGCCTCGGGCGCGGGCTGGGGCACCCGTTGTGGGCCACGCTGGCGTCACTGCTGGTGAGCATTATTGTGTTGCTGCCGGTCATCATCGCGCTGCGCCTGCCCTTGCCGAGCCTGGCCTTTATCACCAAGGCGCCGCTGTGGATATGGGCCGGAGGCGCGTTTGGCGTGTGCTTTATTTCGCTGGCGCTGATGTTGCTGCCCAAGCTCGGCGCGTCAGGGTTTATTGTGCTGGCCATGGCCGGGCAGATTCTCGCTTCGCTGCTGCTCGATCACTTTGGCCTGTTCGGCCTGATGGAACGCCAACTGACAACGCCCCGCGTGCTGGGGGCGTTGTTGTTGATTGGCGGGGTGGTGTTGATTCAGTTCAGCGCCACACCGGCCCGCGCCCTTGCCACGGCAGGCTGATCAGCCCTTGTCCAGCGTGCGCAGCTTTTGCGGCAAGCCCCACAACAGCAGCCCCGCCGCCAACAGCGCACACACGCCGATCACATACAGCGCCGGCGTGGTGCTGCCGGTGAGGTCCTTGATGCGCCCCACCATCACCGGGCTGACAATACCGCCGAACTGCCCGAGGGTGTTGATCACCGCAATGCCACCGGCCGCACCCGCACCGGCGCCAGCCAGCAATTTGGGCGGCAGCGTCCAGAAGGTGGGGATCGAGGCAATGATGCCCGCGCCCAACAGGCCCAGGGCGATGATCAGGAAGGTGGTGTGGTCGGCAAAGATCCCGGCGCAGAAGAAGCCAATGGCGCCCAGTACCACCAGGCCGCAGACAAACTTGCGGCGCTCACCGGTGGCGTCCGACAGTCGCCCGATCACCACCATGCTGATCGCCCCGCACACATAGGGAATGGCGGTGAGCAGGCCGATCATCACCGGGCTCTGGGTACCGGCACTGCGGATCAACTGTGGCGCCCAGAAGTTGAGACCGTAAGACGCCACCTGGATCAGAAAGTAGATAAACCCAAGCATCAAAAACCCAGGAATACGGATCGCCGAAAGCAGCGAGCCACCATGCTGGTTCGGCTCATGCTTGGCGATGCGACTCGACAGCAGGGTTTTCTCGGCAGGCGTCAGCCAATGCGCGTCTTCAATGCGGTCCTTGAGCAAGGTCAGCACCAGAAAACCCAGGCCGATGCAGGGCAAGCCGCCGAGCAGGAACAGCCAGTGCCAGCCGCGCATTTGCAGCACGCCGTCGAGGTGCTCCAGCACCAGCCCGGAAAATGGCGCGCCGACCAAACCGGCGAACGCCGAGGCCAGGAACAGCATCGAGGTGATGCGCCCACGAAAGTGCTGCGGGAACCACAGCGTCAGGTAATAAAGCACGCCAGGCGCAAACCCCGCCTCCATGGCGCCAATGATGAAGCGCAGGCCATAGAACTGCCATTCGGCGGTGACAAACACCATGGCCGCCGTGGCCAGGCCCCACGACATCATGATGCGCGCGATCCAGCGGCGGGCACCGACCTTGTAGAGCATCATGTTGCTCGGCACTTCGAACAGCACATAACCCACCACAAACAAGCCGGCGCCCAGGCCATAGGCGGTGTCGCTCAGGCTCAGGTCGGTTTGCAGCTGGAACTTGGCGAAGCTGATGTTGATACGGTCAAAAAACGCGAACAGGTAGCACACCATGATCAGCGGCATCAGGCGCCAGGCGACCTTGCTGACCAGGGCTTTTTCGGCATCGATTTCAGCGGCCGGGCGCACGCCGGCCTCTAACGTATTAGTGCTCATGGTTTCTCTCCAGCGGGCTGCTCACAGGCGCCCGATTGTTTTTGTTGTCTGGTAGCGCGTTACAGCGTGGCGATGTAAGCCGGTGGCGGGTGCAGGTCGCCATTGCGCCCGGCCTTGGCGACTTGGCCGGGCAGTTCATGCCCAAGCAAGGCCGGCAGCCGACGGGACATTTGCAACAGGTGCGGCAGGTCGATGCCGGTGTGAATGCCGACCTCTTCGCAGAGGTTGACCAAATCTTCGGTGCAGATATTGCCTGACGCGCCCGGTGCAAACGGGCAACCGCCGAGGCCACCCAATGCCGCGTCAAACCGGCGGGCTCCAGCCTCGTAAGCGGCCAGCACATTGCACAAACCCAGGCCACGGGTATTGTGAAAATGCAGGGTCAGATCGCTGGCCGGCACCTGTTGCAGCACGCGCTTGACCAAACGTTCGACCTGTCGCGGATTGGCCATGCCGGTGGTGTCGGCCAACGTGATGCCCTGAATGCCCAACTCGCGATAGGCGTCGACTATTTGCAGCACGCGGTCTTCATCGATCTTGCCTTCGAACGGGCAGCCAAAGGTGGTGGCAATGCTGCCGTTGAGCCGCACCGGGTGGTCGGCGGCAAAGCTGACGATATCGCCAAACGCCGCCAACGATGCCTCGCAACGCATGCGCATGTTCGCCAGGTTGTGGGTCTCGCTGGCGGACATCACCAGGTTCAGCTCATCGGCGCGCGACTCGATGGCGCGCTGGGCGCCCTTGAGGTTGGGGATCAGCGCCACATAAATCACACCGGCCCGGCGCTCAATGCCCTGGAACACCTGCTCGCCATCACGCAACGCGGGAATGGCTTTGGGCGACACGAACGAGCCCGCCTCGATCCGCGAAAAACCGGCCTGCGCCAACGCGTTGATCAGCGTGATCTTGTCGGCGGTTTCAACCCACGTCGGTTCGATCTGCAAGCCATCGCGCGGGGACACTTCCTGCACGATCAGCGCGTCAGAATAATCAGTGATCATTGCACCACTCCCGCGGTCTTCAGGCGTTGGATATCGGCGCCGGTGAGGCCCAGGCTGCCGAGGATGTCATCGGTATGCTGGCCCAGGGTCGGGCCTTGCCAGTTCACACCGCCAGGGGTTTCGGAAAGTTTGGGCACAATGCCAGGCATCTTCACCGACACGCCGCCGGGCAATTGGGCATTGAGCAGCATGTCACGCGCCTGGTAGTGCGGGTCGCTGACGATATCGGCCACCGAGTAAATGCGCCCGGCCGGCACCTCGGCGGCTTCGAGCGCGCTGAGCACCTGGTCGATAGGCAGGCTGCTGGTCCAGTGGGTAATGGCCGCATCGAGCAGGCCACTTTTGGTGGCGCGGCCGTCGTTGTGGGCAAACTCCGGCGCTTCAGCCAGGTCGGCACGGCCGATGGTGTGCATCAGGCGCTTGTAGATCGGGTCACTGTTGCCGGCGATCACCACATAGGCGCCGTCGGCAGTCAGGTAGGTGTTGGACGGCGCAATACCCGGCAAGGCGCCGCCGCTGCGCTCACGCACATGGCCGAGCATGTCGTATTCGGGCACCAGGCTTTCCATCAGGTTGAACACACTTTCGGCCAGTGACACATCGACAACCTGCCCCTCGCCCTGCCCGGTCTTGACCCGCAGCAGCGACATCAGCGCGCCGATCACCGCGTGCAACGAGGCGAGAGAGTCACCCAGGCTGACGCCAACCCGCGCCGGCGGAGAGTCGGGGTTGCCGGTGGTGTAGCGAATGCCGCCCATGGCCTCACCGATCGCACCAAACCCTGGGCGATCGCGGTAAGGCCCGGTCTGGCCGTAGCCGGAGATACGCACCAGAGTCAGCTTGGGGTTCAGCGCATGCAACACGTCCCAACCCAGGCCGAGTTTCTCCAGGCCGCCGGGGCGCAGGTTTTCGATCAACACGTCGGCGTCGCCCAGCAGTTGCTTGATCAGCCCCAGGCCTTCCGGGGACTTGAGGTCCAGGGCGAGCGACTTTTTGTTACGCGATTGCAGGTACCACCACAGCGATGTGCCTTCGTGCAGCTTTCGCCATTTACGAAGCGGGTCGCCTTGGCCCATGGCTTCGATCTTGATCACCTCGGCGCCAAACTCGGCCAGCATCCGCGCGGCGAACGGTGCGGCAATCAGCGTGCCGATTTCAATCACCTTGATACCGCTCAATGGCGCTGTCATGGGATGGTCCTCTTGTTCTTGGAATATGCAGCCAAGGCTAGAGGACAGAGGGAAGATAAATCCAACCGTCAGTTGGCAAGGAGCGTTCGCGAAATGCGAACGGCTATTGGGTGCCGGCGTCAGTCAGATCGCTACGCGGGCAAGCCCGGCTCCCACAGGAGGAATGCGGCCTCTTGTGGGAGCCGGGCTTGCCCGCGATGAGCATAGGTATCTACACAACTTTTAAAAGCAGCCTATTTCTCCTGTGGCGAGCAGGCTTGTCCTGCGTTGGGCTGCGAAGCAGCCCCAAAAACAGACGCTGAGTACTTTCAGCAAAATTGCCGTGCCTGTACTGGGGCCGCTTCGCAGCCCAACGCAGGACAAGCCTGCTCGCCACAACAGCCCACCTGCCACAGACTTCGTGTTAACCGGTTGTGTAGATACCTATGCCGCGATGAGGCCCACAGGGTTTCCTCACTTCAGTGGCGTGCGCAGGTAGTCAAACAACAACCGGCTCACCGGCGACAACTGCGCTTGATCACGCACCACCACAATCAAGCTGCGATCCGACCACGTGTCGGTCAGCGGCACCGCATGCAACCCCAACGCGCGGCCAAACAGCTCATAGGCCTTTTGCGGCAGGATGCCGATGCCCATATTCGCCTGGACCATCCGGCACATCGCATCAAACCCCGGCACATGGATACGCAGGCGCAGCATCTTGCCGGCCTCACGCGCAGCGGCATGGGTACGCATGTTGATCGAACTGGCGGCGTGCAGGCCCACGTAATCGCTGCCCAGGGTTTCCTCGAAAGCCAGGGTTTGGCGTGCGGCCAAGGGATGCTCCGCCGGCATCAACACCACCAGCTTGTCATGGCGATACAGCACACTGGGCAAGCCTTTGGTGTCAGTGTCGCTGGAGCAGATGCCCAGGTCTGCCACCCCGTCCAGCACGCCCTGGACCACGCCGTTGCTGGGGCGCTCTTCCAGATCAGTCTTGACCTCGGGGTGCCGTTGGGAAAAGTCGCGCAGGTCTTCCGGAAGGAACTGAATGATCGCCGACAGATTCGCCAGCATGCGCACATAACCGCGCACACCGTGGCTGTGTTCACCCAGTTCAAGGCCCATTTTCTCGACGTTGAACAGCATCTGCCGCGCATGGTGCAGCAATGTTTCGCCCGCCGCAGTCAGGTCCATGCCCTTGGCACGGCGCACGAACAGGCTCACGCCCAATACCTGCTCCAGCTCCATCAGGCGCTTGCTGGCTGCCGACACGGCGATGGCCTCACGGGCCGCAGCACGGGTCAGCGTGCCTTCTTCAAACACTGCAACGAACAGTTGCAGAGTGATCAGGTCAAGGCGACGCACCAGGCTTTTGTGCAGCATCAGCGCGGCTCGCTGGCCAGGCGATTGATCTCGGCCTGCTCCACCACGGCTTGCGGCGCGCCATGACGCGCCGCCGCCAACATCGCCAGGCCGACGGTCTCGGTGCTCACCACCCAGCTCGGTTTGACCCGACGAAAAAACGACAACAGCGGCCCGAGCACGGTATAGAAAGATTGATACAGCGGCGTCTTTGAACGCACGCCATGCAACGGCTGAATCACCCCAGGCCGAAACAGGTACACCGCCTTGAACGGCAAGCGCAGCAAGGCGTTTTCGGTCTTGCCCTTGACCCGCGCCCACATCGACTTGCCCGCCTCGGAGCTGTTGGTGCCGGCGCCGGACACATAGATAAAGGTCATCTGCGGATTGAGCCGCGCCAAGGTGCTGGCGGCGACCAGGGTGAGGTCATAGGTGAGGTGGGTGTACTTGGCTTCATTCATGCCCGCCGACGACACGCCGAGGCAGAAGAAGCATGCATCAAAGCCTTGCAGCAGGTTTTCCAGCGGCTGGAAGTCCAGCATGTCGCTGTGCAACACCTGGTGCAGCTTGCCGTGTTCCTGGGTCAGCGGCGTGCGGCCCACGGCGACCACTTCCTGCACGTCAGCGGCCAGCAGGCACTCGCGCAGCACGCCTTGGCCGACCATGCCGGTGGCGCCGAATAATAGAACTCTCATCAGGTGACCTCAGCGGCAAGCCGCAAGCTTCATGCTCAAGTTAAATACCGTTCAACTTGTAGCTTAACGCTTGCGGCGTGCAGCTGCCGCCTTTAGAACGCGCTGCGAAATATCTCCTCAATTTGTCGCTGATCCGCTCGGCGCGGGTTGGTCAGACCGCAGGCATCCTTCAACGCATTGGTGGCCAGCAGCGGAATGTCCTGCAACTTGGCGCCCAATTCGCGCAAACCGGCCGGGATCTCAACGTCATGGGCCAAGGCGCGAATAGCGACGATGGCCGCCTGGGCGCCCTCTTCCGGAGTAATACCCTTGATATCGGCGCCCAAGGCGCGCGCCACGTCGCTCAAGCGTTTGGCGCACACGCTGGCGTTGAAGCTTTGCACATGGGGCAGCAACACCGCGTTGCACACGCCGTGGGGCAGGTCGTAGAGGCCGCCGAGTTGGTGGGCCATGGCGTGCACAAACCCCAGCGAGGCATTGTTGAAGGCCATCCCGGCGAGGAACTGCGCATACGCCATGTTTTCCCGCGCGGCTTTGTCGCTGCCATCACGTACCGCCAGACGCAGGTTGGCGCTGATCAGCTCCATGGCCTTGATCGCACAGGCATCGGTGATTGGCGTGGCGGCCGTCGACACATAGGCTTCGATCGCATGGGTCAGCGCATCCATGCCAGTGGCCGCCGTCAGCCCCTTGGGCATGCCGACCATCAGCGTCGGGTCGTTGACCGACAGCAGCGGCGTGACATTGCGGTCGACGATGGCCATTTTCACATGGCGGGTTTCATCGGTGATGATGCAAAAACGGGTCATCTCGCTGGCCGTGCCGGCGGTGGTGTTGATCGCCACCAGCGGTAACTGCGGCTTGCTCGACTGATCGACACCTTCATAGTCGCCGATGTGCCCGCCGTTGGTGGCGCACAACGCGATGCCCTTGGCGCAGTCATGGGGCGAACCGCCGCCCAGGGACACCACAAAATCACAGGCGGTGGCCTCCAGCATCGCCAGGCCTTTCTCGACGTTCTCCACATTGGGGTTGGGCTTGGCACCGTCGTAGATCACCGAGTCAATGTCCTGCATCGCCAGCTTTTCGGCGATCATGCTGGCCACGCCGGCCTTGGCCAGCCCGGCGTCGGTGACGATCAGCGCCTTGCGAAAACCGTAGTTGCGGATGGCCGTCATGGCTTCGTCGAGGCAGTCGGTGCCCATGATGTTGACGGCGGGAATAAAAAAGGTGCTGCTCATGGTCAATCCTCGGAGGCGGTATGCCGACAGAATCAACCGCTAACGCGTGGCGCATCTTGATCAGGATCAACGCCCGCTCATGATAAAGTCACCACCCAGCCGATTTCGAGTAGACCCGCCGCAATGAAGGATTTCCAGGATATTGACGCCCACCTTGAAGACTGGAGCGCACTGCGCAGCGCCATCGACTTCAATGGGATTCTGATCGGCAATGGCGCCAGCCGTGCGATTTGGGAAGACTTTGCCTACGACTCGCTGTTCGAAAACGCCCGCACCGTCGAAGAAAAGCCCCTGAGCCCATCCGAACTCAGCGTGTTCGACGCCCTGCAAACCCGCAGTTTCGAGCAAGCGCTGGGCGCCTTGAAGACCACCAGCCGGGTCAACAAGGCACTGGCGGTCAGCTCGGCGGCGCCGCGCAACCGCTACTACGCAATCAAGGAAGCGCTGATCAACACCATCCACGCCGTGCACATTCCGTGGCGCCTGGTGCAGCCGTCGACACTGGCGACGATCAACACTGAACTGAAGCGCTACGCGACGGTGTTCACCAGCAATTACGATTTGCTCAACTACTGGGCGATTTTGCACACGCCGGGCATCGATGACCTGTTCCGCAGCGCCGACGCCAGCTTCGACCTGCGCAACACCCGCACCGACGCCACGCGCATCCTCTACCTGCACGGCGGCCTGCACCTGGTGCGCAACCTCGACGGCACCGCGCGCAAATTGCCGACCACCGAGAGCACCTTGCTCAGCAGCTTTGCAATAAACAACACGATCAAGACGTTGGACGATGTGCCGTTGTTTGTCAGCGAGGGCAAGGTGGAGGAGAAGCTCAAGACCATTCGCAGCTCGGATTATCTGTCGTTCTGCTACGAGCAGTTGCTGAGTCATGAAGGCGCGTTGTGCATCTTCGGCCATGACTTGGGGGCTCAGGACAGCCACTTGGTGGACGCGATTCGCCAGGCCAGACTCACGACACTGGCAATCTCAGTGTCGGGGCGCAGTGACGGGTTTATCCGCCAGCAGAAGCGCCGGTATTCGCAGTTGTTTGACGGCAGTGGCGTGGAGGTGAAGTTCTTTGCGGCGCGTACGCATCCGTTGGGTAATGCCGCGTTGTCCGTGCCGGTCGAACGCTGATCCACTGAACAACGAAGATCAACTGTGGGAGCTGGCTTGCCTGCGATAGCGGTGTGTCAGTTAAGACAGTACTGACTGGCCCACCGCTATCGCAGGCAAGCCAGCTCCCACAGTGACGGTGTTCCAACCTGGGAACACGGTCACTCGTCGCTGCTGTGCACCACCACCAGCAACTGCGCCTGCACCTCTCCCACCGAGCGAATTCGGTGAGGTTTCTGTGCATTGAAGTGCAGCGCGTCGCCCCGCTCCAGAATCACCCGTTCGTTCATGAAATCCACTTCCACCTGGCCTTCGTGCACGAACAAAAACTCCTCGCCCAGATGCTCCTTGAAGGTCTTGTCGGTGAATTCTGCCGGCGGGTAGATGATGAACGGCAGCAGGCTGCGCTCGCTGACCTGATGGGCCAACACGGCATAACCCGGCGCGGTGTCGGGACGTTCGTGGCTGCGCACCAGGCTGTAGCTGTCGAGGCTGACGTTGTCTTCGCTGAACAGTTCTTCGACCTTCACGTTCAACGCCTTGGCCAGTTTCAGCGCGGCAGCAATCGACGGTGTGTTGAGCCCACGCTCGACCTTGGACAGATAACTCTTGGTCATCCCGGACTTTTCGGCCAGGGACTCCAGGGTTACGCCAAGTTTTTTTCTCAATAATTTCAAACGGATAGACATGTGCTGCGGTTAATCCCTGCAGAAAAGGCAGAATCACGCTTGCCAATGACACAAAGTGTCATATAGCATCTTTAGTGTCATTTGCTCTAACCCAAAGGACACCGATATGGCCAAGACATTAGCACTTCCCAAAGACCAACTGGTCAAGCAAGCACTGATCCAGATGCAAAACAGCCTGGCGGATAATACGTGGACCGACCGGCAAAAGCTGGCGCTCACTTGCCGCATCCTGTTCGAACACGGACACGACTCCGGCCTGGCCGGGCAGATCACCGCACGTGGGCCCACGCCTGGCACCTATTACACTCAGCAACTGGGCCTGGGTTTCGATGAAATCACGGCCAGCAATCTGTTGCTGGTCAACGAAGACCTTGAAGTACTCGAGGGGCATGGCATTCCCAACCCGGCCAACCGTTTTCACACCTGGGTCTACCGTGGGCGGCCGGATGTGAACTGCATCATCCATACGCACCCCACGCATATTGCCGCGCTGTCGATGCTCGAAGTGCCGCTGCAGGTGTCGCATATGGACCTGTGCCCGCTGTACGAAGATTGCGCCTTCCTGGAAGCCTGGCCGGGCGTGCCGGTGGGCAATGAAGAAGGCGAAATCATCACAGCAGCTTTGGGCGACAAGCGCGCAATTCTGCTCTCGCACCACGGTCAGCTGTCCACCGGCGCAAGCATCGAGGAAGCCTGCGTGATCGCGCAGTTGATCGAACGGGCGGCCAAGTTGCAGTTGCTGGCAATGTCGGCGGGCACTATCAAGCCGATCCTGCCGGAACTGGGTCGCGAGGCCCATGACTGGATCTCCAAGCCCAAGCGCCATGGCGCCGCATTCAACTACTACGCCCGGCAGAACCTGCGCAAACACGCCGATTGCCTGAACTGATTGCCCTTTTTCAAGCGGAGACCTCCCATGTCCAACCCCACTATTCACGGCATCATCGGCTACACCATCACCCCGTTCAGCGCCGACGGCCAGCGCATTGACCTCGACGCCCTCGGCCGCTCCATCGACCGTCTGATCGACAGCGGCGTACACGCCATCGCGCCTTTGGGCAGTACCGGTGAAGGCGCGTATTTGAGCGATGCGGAGTGGGATGAGGTCAGCGCCTACAGCCTTGCGAAAATCGCCAGGCGCGTACCCACTGTTGTCAGCGTGTCTGACTTGACCACCGCCAAGGCCGTGCGTCGCGCCCGTTATGCCGAAGCCAATGGCGCCGATGTGGTGATGGTGCTGCCGGCCTCATACTGGAAACTCAGCGAAGCGGAAATCCTCGCCCACTACGCCGCGATTGGCGACAGCGTCGGCGTGCCGATCATGCTTTACAACAACCCGGCTACCAGTGGCACGGACATGTCGGTGGACTTGATCCTGCGCATCGTCAAGCAGGTGGCGAACGTGACCATGGTCAAGGAAAGCACCGGCGATATTCAGCGCATGCACCAGTTGCGCCGCCACAGCGACGTGCCGTTTTACAACGGCTGCAACCCGCTGGCGCTGGAAGCCTTCGCGGCGGGTGCCAAGGGGTGGTGCACGGCCGCGCCGAACCTGATCCCGCAGCTGAACCTGGAGTTGTATGACGCGGTGCTGGCCAATGACCTGACACTGGCGCGGGAGCTGTTCTATCGCCAGTTGCCGTTGCTGGAGTTCATCCTCAAAGGCGGTTTGCCGGCGACGATCAAGGCCGGGTTGCGGCTGACCGGCCTGGAGGCGGGCGATCCACGCTTGCCGGTGTTCCCGTTGGGTGAGGCTGGGATCGAACAGCTCAAAGCATTACTGCGCTAAAACCGCGGTCCTCTGTGGGAGCTGGCTTGCATCGCTATCGCAGGCAAGCCAGCTCCCACATTTTTGAACCCATGAACCCGTTACATAGAGACAAATGACAATAGTTCTCGATATCATTCGCGACTTATCTACGTCGTGCTTCCTCAAGAAGGATATCCATGTCTCGTCCCAAGCCCGACCCGTTGTCGGCCGATGCCTTTCGCGGGTTTTATGCAGATATCCTGCATTTCCTGCGCAAGCGCACGGACAACGCCAACGACGCGGCGGACATGACCCAGGATGTCTTCACCCAGTGGCTGGACTACCGCGACCGCGCCAAGGTCGAGCAGCCACGGGCGTTTCTGTTCCAGATGGCGCGCAACCTGTTGCGCGATCACTGGCGTAAACAGAAGGTACGCCA
Organism: Pseudomonas sp. OE 28.3; assembly: GCF_014268205.2. Lineage (NCBI taxonomy): Bacteria > Pseudomonadati > Pseudomonadota > Gammaproteobacteria > Pseudomonadales > Pseudomonadaceae > Pseudomonas > Pseudomonas sp. OE 28.3. Next base: position 1,797,371 of record NZ_CP077082.1, on the reverse strand, counting down.
AAGCGCTCACTCCGACCCGGCCGACGCTGACACGGAGCCGGTCACCGACGCACAAAACGACCCCATGGCCGCCGCGCAGCGCCTGCAACGCCTGGAACAGTTGAAAGAAGTCCTTGCCGAACTCTCGCCCCGCAGGCGAGAAGCCCTTATGCTGCACCGCTTCGAAGGCTTGAGCCAGGCGCAGATCGCCGAACGCATGGGCATTTCGACCAGCATGGTCGAAAAGCACATCGCTTTTGCCCTGCTGCATTGCAAGCGACGCCTTCAACCAGAACCCGGCACGGAGCAGCCAGAATGAACCGCCTGAGCGACATCGACGCCCTGGACATCGAAGCGAGCGACTCCATCGATGCCCAAGCCGCCAGCTGGTTTGCCCGCAACCGTAATGGCGCAGCACGGGCCGAGCGCAAAGCCTTTGCCGCCTGGCAGGCAACGCCCGCCCACGCCCGTGCCTATGCCGAATTCGAACAACTGTGGGACGACCTCGCCCAGTTGCAGCAACTGAATAAACCCGTACCGCTGCCCAAGCGTAAACCCTCGATAATGCGCCCGGCTCTGGCCGTGGCCGCCGCACTGGTCTGCGCCGTGCTGACGACAAATATCGGTGCACCCCGCGCGCTGTTCCACAGCCAGATTGCCGGGCACGCCAAAGGCATGCGCACCCTCGCCTTGCCCGACGGCAGCACGCTGTATGTGAATGCCAACACCCACCTGCGCGTGGACTTCAATGCGCATCAACGCATCCTGCACCTGGACAAGGGCCAGGTCTTTATCGAAGTTGCCGCCGACAAAGAGCGCCCGCTCTACGTGCAAGCCGGCGAGGCCAATGTGCGGGTGGTCGGCACCGGGTTTGACGTGCGACGCAGCCAGCAACAACTGGTGGTCAGCGTCGCCCACGGCCAGGTCGCCTTCGAGCCGGACGCCAAAAGCCCGGTGGCGTTGCTTAGCGCCCAGCAACGTGCCACGTACAGCTACGCCAAGGGCACCGTGCAGCAACAGACACTCACCACCGAAGAAGTGGCCGACTGGCGCAGTGGGCACCTGTCGTTTCGCAATCGGGAGTTGGCCAGCCTGATCGATGAACTGAGCCTCTACCGGCCTCAAGCGCCCTTGCAGGTCAACAAAGCCGTGGCGCAACTGAAGGTCTCGGGCAATCTGGATGTGAATGACCCGGATGCCCTGCTCAGCGCCCTGCCCGCGCTGCTGCCGGTTAAAACCGTGGCCTCGGCCGATGGCATTGTCCGCATCGAACCACTCAAGTAAGGCCTGCAAGCATCACACTTGAGAATATTTTGCATTCGCATGTGTGGTTTTTTGCAGCTGCCCCGTCTTCCTCCCGACTGTGTTGGATACGCACACCTTTTGGCTATTTAGCCACCCCGGGGGATTTCATGTTTCGCGCGCCTTGCCACGCTCCGCACCTGTTTCTTCGACCGACCCTTATTGCCAGCTGCATGGCCTTGAGCCTCAACGCCCAGGCCGAGTCGCTCAGGCTGCAACTGCCCGCCCAATCGCTGGCCACGTCCCTGAGCTTTGTCGCGCAGCAGGCGAAAATCCAGCTGTTGTTCGATGAGACACTGCTCAAACATGTGCAGGCGCCGGCGCTCAACGGTGAATTCAGCCCGGAAGTGGCGATTCGCAGCCTGCTGAAAAACGGCGAGTTCACCCTGATCAAAGTCGGCAGCACCTACGTGGTGCGCCCCGACGAGGGCAAGACCACCCACAGCGGCGCCATCCAGCTGGATGCCCTCAGCGTGATCGGCACCGGTAACGAAGTCGACTCCAGCACCGTCAACCGCTCGACCATGACCCAGGCCGACATTGACCGCTACCAGTCCAACAACATCCCCAGCCTGTTGCAGACCTTGCCCGGCGTGAGCCAGGGCGGCTCACTGAAACCTGGTGGCCAGACCATCAATATTCGAGGTTTCGGCGATGCCGAAGACGTGCCGATGACCGTCGACGGCGCCACCAAAACCGGCTTTGAGCGCTACCAGCAAGGCACCGTGTTTATCGAGCCGGAGCTGATCAAGAGCATCGAGGTCGAGAAAGGCCCCAACTCACCGTTCACCGGCAACGGCGGTTTTGGCGGTACGGTCAACATGACCACCAAGGACGCCCCGGACCTGCTGCAAGACGGTCGCAACAGCGGCGCGATGCTCAAATACGGTTACTCCAGCAATGACCACGAACAGATCTACAGCAGTGCCGTGTACGGCCGCACCGACGACGGGCGTTTCGACGCGCTGGCCTACCTGACCCAGCGCGACGGCGGCGACATGAAGGTGGCCGCCAAACTGCCCAACGACAACAACGAATACCCGGTCAACCCGCAGCGCCTGCCCAACAGTGCCCAGGATGTGGACGGCAAACTGTTCAAGGTCAACGCCCACTTCACCGAGGAGCACAGCGTTGGTCTGTCTTACTCGCGCTCCCACAGCAACCGCTGGACACCATTCTCCGCCGCCAGCTACCCGACGCCGCCGACCCAGGCCAACATCGACCGCTACGGTTACGAAAACGCGCTGAAGCGTTTTTTAGCCCAGCGTGACACCACTGACACCACCTGGTCAGGCAAGTACGAATACACGCCGGTGAATAACCCGCTGATCGACCTGACCGTCAAATATTCCCAGTCCAATACCGACCAGACCGACGAACGCGACGCCACCGCGTTTTTCCAACTGGCCACCGGCGGGCGCAAGATGGACACCGCCTACACCGACAAGAACCTCGACATCCGCAACGTCAGCCTGTTTGACACCGGCCCCTTGCAGCATGCGGTGACCGTCGGCGGGCAAATCCGCAAGCACATCCGCGAAACCGAAATGTGGATGCCCGGCACCACCTACAACACCGCGCGCTACAACTACGGGCACTTCCAGCCGGGTTTCATGCCCCACGGCAAGGTCGACACCAACAGTTTCTTTGTCCAGGACGCAGTCACCGTGGGCGATTTGACCATCACCCCGTCGCTGCGCTACGACCATGTGCGCAACCGTGGCGAAGGCAATGACGCGCCGTACTACAACAACCCGAATCCGTCCTTCGGCCACGATTACAGCGACCGCACTTACACCGGCTGGTCGCCGCGCCTGGCGCTGTTCTGGAACGTCACGCCGAACCTGGGGCTGTTCGCCAACTGGAGCAAGACTTGGCGTGCGCCGGTGATCGACGAGCAATATGAAGTGCAAGGCCTGGGCAGCCGCACCGCCACCAGTGTCGACCTCGACCCGGAACGCATCACCTCGATCACGTTGGGCGGCGTCACCAGCTTCGACCACCTGATCGCCCAGAACGACAACCTGCAAGTGCGCGCCACACTGTTCCACAACAAAGTCGAAGACGAAATCTTCAAGGCCACTGGTGTTGGTTGCCAAAACCAGGCCATCAACGGCGGCACCATTGCCAACGCTTGCCCGCCTGGGGCGATGTCCAACTACCGCAACATCGGCGGCCTGACCATCAAGGGTTTTGAGCTGGAGTCTTTCTACAACTCCACCTACCTGTTCGGCTCGGTGTCGTTCGCCTACGCCAAGGGTGAACACGAAGGCGCGTACACCAACCCGTGGGGGCCGGATGTACCGGCACGTGACATTCCACCGACCAAATGGGTGCTGGTAGTGGGCACCAACATCCCGGCCTGGGATGCCCAGGTGGGCTGGATGGGCCAGTTCATTGGCGCGACCGATCGCTTGCCGAGTGACAAATATTCCGGCGGCCCGGGCAGCAGTTTGGGCGACCTGTTCTACGACCAGTACGGCAACAAGGCCTACAACACCCAAGGCCTGTTCGCCAAATGGAAACCGCAACAGGCCTACCTCAAAGGCACCGAGGTGAACTTCACCGTGGACAACCTGTTCAACAACAACTTCCGCCCGGCCTTGAGCGGTGATCGTGCCTACACCAAGGGCCGCGATGCGAAGGTCAGCATTACGCGGTTCTTCTAAAGACCAGGGTGACGCCATCGCAGGCAAGCCAGCTCCCACAGAAGATCTCGGTCAACCAGGCAATAGAGATCAACCCCAGGCAAGCCAGCTCCCACAGGAGATCTCGGTCCGCCAGACAATAGAGATCCAATGTGGGAGCCGGGCTTGCCCGCGATGGCGCCGTGCCTGCCAGCTTAAAGATTGAAACTGTACGGATAAATCTGCGACCAGCTGTAGGCCCTTAATCAGCGAGGGTTGTGGCTAGATGGGCTTCCCTTGAAGCCCTCCAGATTCTGGTCCCCACTCATGAGCTCGCGCGAAAACACCGGCATGGCCCTCGGCCTGCTGGGCGTCGTCATCTTCAGCCTGACTTTGCCCTTCACCCGTATCGTGGTGCAGGAAATCCACCCCTTGCTCAATGGCCTCGGGCGCGCCTTGTTCGCGGCGATCCCGGCAGCAGCGCTGTTGTTGTGGCGACGCGAGCGCTGGCCAACCTGGCGCCAGGTGCGCGGTCTGTGCCTGGTGATTGCCGGGGTGATCCTGGGTTTCCCGGTGTTGTCGGCCTGGGCCATGCAAACCTTGCCGGCGTCCCATGGCGCGCTGGTCAACGGTTTGCAACCGCTGTGCGTGGCACTGTATGCGGCGTGGCTGTCACATGAGCGGCCGTCAAAAGCCTTCTGGGCCTGCGCAGCGCTGGGCAGTGCGTTGGTGCTGAGTTATGCGTTGATCACTGGCGCGGGCAGTATCCAGGCCGGCGATTTGCTGATGCTCGGCGCGATTGCCGTGGGCGGCCTGGGGTATGCCGAAGGCGGCCGGTTGGCCAAGGAAATGGGCGGCTGGCAGGTGATCTGCTGGGCGCTGGTGCTGTCGACACCAGTATTGATCGGCCCGGTGTGGTACTTGGCGGCGCAGCATCAAGGCGCGATTTCCATGCGCACCTGGTGGGCGTTTGGGTATGTATCGCTGTTCTCGCAGTTTTTGGGGTTCTTCGCCTGGTACGCCGGGCTGGCCATGGGCGGCATTGCGCGGGTCAGCCAGATTCAGCTGTTGCAGATCTTCTTTACCATCGCGTTTTCGGCGTTGTTCTTTGGTGAACATATCGAGCCGATTACCTGGGTGTTTGCGTGTGGCGTGATCATTACGGTGATGCTCGGGCGCAAGACGGCGGTGCAGCCTGCACCGGCTTGTGTGGGAGCTGGCTTGTCGAATCGTCGCACCGCTGCGATGCAGACACCTCGGTCTATCAGCAAACCCAGGTGATGCCATCGCAGGCAAGCCAGCTCCCACAGGAGACCGCATTCAGTTCAAGAAGCCATCCGCGCGCAGCAGGGTTTCCAGGCAGTGTTCGCTGATGTGGTAGAACGCCTTCAGCTCCTGGATTTTTTCCAACAGTTGCGCATTGTCCACAGGCTCGGTGCGCTTGACCGCCAGAATCATCTTGTTCTTGTTGGTGTGTTCCAGCGAGATGAACTCGAACACCTTGGTCTCGTAGCCACAGGCTTCCAGGAACAACGCACGCAAGCTGTCGGTGACCATTTCCGCTTGCTGGCCCAGGTGCAGGCCGTACTGCAGCATCGGCTTGAGCAGCACCGGGCTCTGGATCTGCAGGCGGATCTGTTTGTGGCAGCACGGCGAGCACATGATGATCGACGCACCGGAACGGATGCCGGTGTGGATCGCGTAGTCGGTGGCGATATCGCAGGCATGCAGGGCGATCATCACATCCAGTTCGCTGGGCGCCACACTGCGCACATCACCACACTTGAACACCAGCCCCGGATGCTCCAGGCGTGCGGCGGCGGTGTTGCACAGGGTTACCATGTCTTCACGCAATTCCACACCCGTCACTTCGCCCTCGGCCTTGAGGGTGTTGCGCAGGTAATCGTGAATGGCGAACGTCAGGTAGCCCTTGCCCGAACCGAAATCCGCCACGCGCACCGGCTGGTCAAGCTTCAACGGCGATGAGGTCAGCGCATGGCTGAACACTTCGATGAACTTGTTGATCTGCTTCCATTTGCGCGACATCGATGGGATCAGCGCCTGCTTGGCGTCGGTGACGCCCAGGTCCGCGAGGAAGGGTCGGCTCAAGTCGAGGAAGCGGTTTTTCTCGCGGTTATGCTCAGCAGAAGGCGCCTCGCGCAGTTGCTGCGGCTTGCTTTTGAACAGCGAGCTTTTGTTCTTTTTGCTGTATTCCAGCTGGGCTTCGTCGGTCATCGACAACAGGTGCGCATTCTTGAACGACGCCGGCAGCAGCGCGGCAATTGCCGCCACGCCTTCGGCCAGCGGGAAGTTCTTGGTAATGTCGCGGGTCTTGTAGCGATAAACAAAGGACAGGCACGCCTGCTCCTTGACCACGACCTGCTTGATGATCAGCCGCTGCAACTCGGCTTCTTCGCCGACGTACTTGGCCAGCACCAGCTTGATAAACGCGTTCTGCGCGAGGCTTGCGCTCAGCAGTTCGATGAACTGGGCGTGATGATCCGGCGCAGGGCTGGCAGGTTGAGCGGTGACAGACATGAACAAAAACGCCTCGGGCAAAGAATGCCGGGCATTTTAGGGGGGATGAAGGTTTAGGGCACGGGGTTATTTGATCAACGGTCAAATCCCATGGCCAGCACAGCCCCCCTGTGGGAGCGGGCTTGCTCGCGAATGCGGAGTGTCAGCCAACCTATTTAGGGCTGACCCACCGCGTTCGCGAGCAAGCCCGCTCCCACATTTAGATTTGCGGTGCTTGGCGTTACTCCAGCACGATCAACCGGTTAGGCAGCTCATTACGCGTCTGCGTCACCGGCACATGCACCTTCAGCAATTCACCACACGCCTCGATGCAGGCAATAAACCCCGCCAGCGTCTGCCCCTGCTTCACCTGCTGGGTGAATGCCTTGACGATCTCATCCCAACTGCTGTCATCCAGGTGCCTGGAAATACCATCGTCCACCAGGATCTCCACATACCGCTCCGCCTCGCTGACAAAAATCAGCACGCCGGTGCTGCCCAGCGTGTGGTGCAGGTTTTGCTCCAGGAACTGTCGACGGGCCAGGTTCGATGCACGCCAGTGGCGTACCGAACGCGGAATCAGGCGGGTGGTGACCTTGGGCAGGCGAAACACCAGGCACAGCACAATGAAGGTCGCCCATTGCGCCAACAGCAAGGTGTACATGGTCAGGTAGCCCGACAGGTAGTGCACGATGCCAGGCACCACCAAGGCGATCAGGCTGGCCCACAGCAGCGGGATATAGGCGTAATCATCCGCGCGCGCGGCCAGCACGGTGACCAGCTCGGCGTCGGTGGTTTTTTCGACGCGTGCGATCGCTTCGGCGACTTGGCGCTGCTCGTGTTCAGTCAGTAATGCCATGGTTGTAGATGCTCTGTTCTAGTTATTGTCATTACCAGCCACCTGAGGCACCACCGCCGCCAAAACCACCGCCGCCGCCTCTGAAGCCACCACCGCCGCCCCCGCCCCCGCCACCGCGGCCACTGCTGCTGAGAATCGCCAGCAGGATAGCGCCAACGGGCAGCCCCAGCCGATTACACAGCCACAACACGCCGATCAGCAGGACGAACAAACCGATGGAAAACCCCGGATTATCCTTGGCAAAATTCGCATCCGCCACATGCGCCGGCACGGCCAGCGGCTCGCCGCCCACCACCTGAATCATGGCCGCAACGCCGTCGCTGATGCCCTGGCTGTAATTACCGGCCTTGAACTTGGGCGCGATCACCTGGTTGATGATCACCCACGACTGCGCATCGGTCAGCACGCCTTCGAGGCCATAGCCGACTTCGATGCGCAATTTGCGCTCATCACGGGCGACGATCAACAGCGCGCCGTTGTCCTTGCCCTTTTGGCCGATACCCCACTGGCGGCCCAATTGATAACCGTAGTCCTCAATGGGCACGCCCTGCAGGTCAGGCACAGTGACCACCACGATCTGGTCACCCGAGGTTTGCTCCAGCGCCTGCAATTGCTGGGTCAGTTGCGCACGTACCGCCGGGTCGATCATCTGCGCGGTGTCCACCACCCGCCCGGTCAAGGCCGGGAAGGTCAGCGCCGCCTGGGCCACGCCCACGCAGGCCAGCAGCCACAGCGCCAAGCCTATCCGTAATAAACGCATCGACACCTCAGAGAAGCCTTATTTGAACTTCACTTGCGGCGCTTTATCGGCGTCGGCACTGGTGGCTTCAAACGTGGCGCGGATCGGCAAGTCGCTGTACATCACGCTATGCCACAGGCGGCCGGGGAAGGTGCGGATCTCGGTGTTGTAAGCCTGCACCGCCTGGATAAAGTCGCGACGGGCCACGGCAATACGGTTTTCGGTGCCTTCAAGCTGAGACTGCAACGCCAGGAAGTTCTGGTTGGCTTTGAGGTCCGGGTAACGCTCGGACACCACCATCAGACGGCTGAGTGCGCCGCTCAAACCGTCTTGAGCCTGTTGGAACTGCTTGAGCTTCTCGGGGTTGTCGAGGGTGCTGGCATCCACTTGGATCGAGGTGGCCTTGGCCCGCGCCTCAATCACAGCGGTGAGGGTGTCTTGCTCATGGGCCGCATAGCCCTTGACCACTTCCACCAGGTTGGGAATCAGGTCGGCGCGGCGTTGGTATTGGTTTTGCACCTGGCCCCAGGCCGCCTTGGCCTGTTCGTCCAGGGTCGGAATGGTGTTGATGCCGCAACCGCTCAGCACCGTGCTGATCAGTAGCAAAGCCGCGGCCTTGAAGCCCCAGCGGTAATGTTGTGCTGCTTGCATAGTGTTTCTCCTGCCCAATCTGGATGGAATGTGACGACTAACCCTATAAACCGCGCGCTTGGGGCATAATCCGCCACCACTGGATTGCGTCGAGCCAATCAGCTAAAAAGATGCCCAGCGCGAATAAGAGTTCACAAGTGTGGTGCATTTACTGCAATAACACTCGAACAACAACATAGGTTCCCCCACATTTTGGCAGACCAGCGCATTTTCGCTGTGCAGTAGCCGAAAAAGGATATTCATGAAAAAGCTGTGTTTGCTCGGCCTTGTTGCCACTCTGGCCACCCACCCCGTCTGGGCAGAAACAAAGCCTGCTGCGCTTAAAGACAAGGACGCCTTCGTCAGCGACCTGCTCAAGCAGATGACCCTGGATGAAAAGATCGGCCAATTGCGCCTGATCAGCATCGGCCCGGAAATGCCCCGCGAGCTGATCCGCAAGGAAATCGCCGCCGGCCGCATCGGCGGCACGTTCAACTCGATCACCCGCCCGGAAAACCGTCCGATGCAGGACGCGGCCATGCGCAGCCGGTTGAAGATCCCGATGTTCTTCGCCTATGACGTGATCCACGGCCACCGCACCATCTTCCCGATCAGCCTGGCCCTGGCCTCCAGCTGGGACATGGACGCCATCGGCCGCTCCGGGCGCATCGCCGCCCAGGAAGCCGCTGCCGACAGCCTCGACATCACCTTTGCGCCGATGGTCGACATTTCCCGCGACCCGCGCTGGGGCCGCACCTCCGAAGGTTTTGGTGAAGACACCTACCTGGTCTCACGCATTGCCGAAGTGATGGTCAAGGCCTTCCAGGGCGTAAGCCCGGCTAATGCCGACAGCATCATGGCCAGCGTCAAGCACTTCGCCCTGTATGGCGCGGTGGAAGGCGGTCGCGACTACAACGTGGTCGACATGAGCCCGGTCAAGATGTACCAGGACTACCTGCCGCCGTACCACGCGGCGATCAAGGCCGGTTCCGGCGGCGTGATGGTGGCGCTCAACTCGATCAACGGCGTACCGGCCACCGCCAACACCTGGCTGATGAACGACCTGTTGCGCAAGGACTGGGGCTTCAAAGGTTTGGCCGTGAGCGACCATGGCGCGATCTTCGAGCTGATCAAGCACGGCGTGGCCAAGGACGGGCGTGAGGCTGCCAAGCTGGCGATCAAGGCCGGCATCGACATGAGCATGAACGACTCGCTGTACGGCAAGGAATTGCCCGGCCTGCTCAAATCCGGCGAAATCGAGCAAAGCGACATCGACAATGCGGTGCGCGAAGTGCTCGGCGCCAAGTACGACATGGGCCTGTTCAAAGACCCGTACCTGCGCATCGGCAAGGCCGAAGATGACCCGGCCGACACCTATGCCGACAGCCGCCTGCACCGCAGCGATGCGCGCGATATTGCACGCCGCAGCCAGGTCTTGCTGAAAAACCACAACAACACCCTGCCGCTGAAAAAATCCGCGACCATCGCGCTGGTAGGCCCGCTGGCCAAGGCACCGATCGACATGATGGGCAGTTGGGCCGCCGCCGGTAAGCCTGAACAATCCGTCACGCTGCTGGACGGCATGAACGCTGTAATCGGCGACAAAGGCAAAATCATCTACGCCCGTGGCGCCAACATCACCAATGACAAGGCCGTGGTCGACTACCTCAACTTCCTCAACTTCGATGCGCCGGAAGTGGTCGATGACACCCGCCCAGCCCAGGTGATGATCGACGAAGCGGTCAAGGCCGCCAAGGCAGCCGACGTAGTGGTCGCCGCCGTGGGCGAGTCCCGTGGCATGTCCCACGAGTCTTCCAGCCGCACCGACCTGAACATCCCGCAAAGCCAGCGCGACCTGATCAAGGCGCTCAAAGCCACCGGCAAACCGCTGGTCTTGGTGCTGATGAACGGCCGCCCGCTGTCGATTGTGGATGAAAACAAAGAGGCTGACGCGATCCTGGAAACCTGGTTTGCCGGCACTGAAGGCGGCAACGCCATCGCCGACGTGCTGTTCGGTGACTACAACCCATCGGGCAAGCTGCCGATCACCTTCCCACGGTCGGTGGGGCAGATTCCGACCTACTACAACCACCTGAGCATCGGCCGGCCGTTCACCCCAGGCAAGCCGGGCAACTACACCTCGCAGTACTTCGATGACGTTACCGGGCCGCTGTTCCCGTTCGGTTATGGCTTGAGCTACACCACGTTCAGCCTGTCGGACATGGCGCTGTCGTCCACCACCCTGAACAAGACCGGCAAGCTTGATGCCAGCGTCACCGTGAAGAACACCGGTAAAGTCGATGGCGAAACCGTAGTGCAGTTGTACATCCAGGACGTGGCCGGCTCGATGATCCGCCCGGTTAAAGAGCTGAAGAACTTCCAGAAAGTCATGCTCAAGGCCGGTGAAGAGCGCACTTTGCACTTCACCATCAGCGAGGAAGACTTGAAGTTCTACAACACTCAACTCAAGTTCGCGGCGGAACCGGGCGAGTTCAATGTGCAGATCGGGTTGGATTCCCAGGATGTGCAGCAGCAGACGTTTGAACTGCTCTGATCTAAAACTGTAAATGCGGTCAGTGTGGAAGCTGGCTTTTGTGGGAGCTGGCTTGCCTGCGATGCAGGCACCTCGGTGTGTCAGGTGTACTGAGGTGATGCTTTCGCAGGCAAGCCAGCTCCCACATTTGATCTAAGTGATGCGGCTACCCCCGCCGATCCAGCAGGTTGACCACCAACCGATCAATCCAGCCCCACACCCGCTGCTTCACCCGCCGCCACAGTGGCCGCGCCTTCCAGGCCGCCAGGCTCACCGCCTGGCTCTTGGCAAAATCACCCTCGAAACTGCCCACCACCGCTGCCGTCAATTCTGGGTCGAGCGCTTCCAGGTTGGCCTCCAGGTTGAAGCGCAAATTCCAGTGGTCGAAATTGCACGAGCCAACGCTCACCCAGTCGTCCACCAGCACCATTTTCAGGTGCAAAAAACACGGCTGGTATTCAAAGATCTGCACGCCTGCGCGCAACAACCGTGGGTAATAACGGTGCCCGGCGTAGCGCACTGAAGGGTGATCGGTGCGCGGGCCGGTCAGCAATAAACGCACATCCACGCCACGCCCGGCTGCGCGGCGCAACGCACGGCGCACGCTCCAGGTCGGTAGAAAATACGGGGTGGCCAGCCAGATGCGCGTCTTGCTGCTGTTCAGCGCGCGGATCAGCGACTGCAAAATATCGCGGTGCTGACGAGCATCGGCATACGCCACGCGCCCCAGGCCAGGCCCGGTGGCCGGCACCTTGGGCAAGCGCGGCAAACCGAAATGGGTGGCGGGTTTCCACTCACGGCGCGCCGCGTTGGCATGCCATTGCCGGTCGAACAACGCCTGCCAGTCCAGCACCAACGGGCCGCTGATCTGCACCATCACTTCATGCCAGTCGGCGGTGTCTTGCCCTGGCGTCCAGAACTCATCGGTAACGCCCGTGCCGCCGACCACCGCGATGCCCTGATCGATCAGTAACAGTTTGCGATGGTCGCGGTACAGGTTACGCATCCAACGGCGCCAGCTCAGGCGATTGTAGAAGCGCAGTTGCACGCCCGCGTCGGTGAGGCGCTTACGCAGGCCCAGCGTGAAGGCCAGGCTGCCGTAATCATCAAACAGGCAGCGCACCTGCACGCCGCGCTCGGCGGCTTGCACCAACGCTTGCACCATGGCTTCAGCGCAAGCACCGGCCTCCACCAGGTACAACTCCAGATCGACCTGGCGCTCGGCCCGGGCAATACCCACCAGCATCTGCGGGAAGAAACTCGGGCCGTCGATCAGCAACTCGAAGCGGTTGGCGCTGCGCCACGGGAACACTGCGCCGCTCACGTCAGCGCGCCGTGAAAATCAGCACCGCACCGACCGGCACCGACAAACTGATCGACGCCAAGCCGGCCGCCTTGCGCAGTGCCGCCACACCCGTCACCAAATCGAAATCCTCGGCATGCAGCACCACAGGTTCCAGGGTTACCACCTGGAAGCGTCGATCATCCAGGCGTGTGGCGAGCAGTTCGGCGCTGTAGGTCTGGGTCTTGCCATGCAAAGTCACCGACAGTGGCAGGCGCAACTCAATTTGCGCGCCTGGGGCCAGGTCATTGATCGGTTGCAGATTAATCTGCGCGCTGATCAGCGCTTCGGGGAAGGCCTTGATCTGGAACAGGTCATTGCGCATGCGCTCATCGCGCAGCGGGATGCCGCTGTTGATCGACTCCATCTCGACCTCAAGCTGCGCCGCGCCTTTGCTGTCGACCTTGCCGTGCAACACCAGGAAACGATGCACCTCGGCAATCTCGGTGTTCTTGGTAGTGACGAACGACAGGCGCGAGGATTCGTTATCCAGGTACCAGTCGGCGTGGGCAGGCAAGGCGGCGCACGTCAACAGCGTGAAGGCCAGGGGTTTGAGATTGAACATAGAAACTCATGGGGCAAAAAACCTGCACGAACCTTAAGCGCAATCTCACAAGCGGCGCAAATCCAATCTGGGAGCCGGGTATCTGCACAATTTTTCAAGGCAGCCAAACCCCTGTGGCGAGCAGGCTTGCCCTGCGTTGGGCTGCGCAGCAGCCCCATGAGAGCATTGGAATTTTTACTGAAAAAACTCAGCGCTTGATTTTGGGGCTGCTTCGCAGCCCAACGCAGGGCAAGCCTGCTCGCCACAGGCAACAGTGAAGGTGACTGACCTGCCGCTATCGCAGGCAAGCCAGCTCCCACAGAGTTCGGTGGTTGCCTTCAGATCAGCGCCCGCTGCACATCGCGCACCGTCGCTTCGAGGCTGGCCATGTGCAGGTTCAATACGCGCTCCACCGGCGCCTGATGCATCGGCCAGTGCAACGCCATACTGCCCACCAGCCGCCCATTGGCCTGCACCGGCAAGGCCACCGCGCGAATCAGAAACGGCAGGCGCACCGGGTATTCCCAATAGCCTTCAGTGCGCTGGCCAAACCCCTGGTGCTGGGTTTGCTCGCAGGTATGCACCTGCTCGTCCACGGCCACATGATCGCGGCCCGCCAGACGCTGCACCTCCTCAACCGGCAATTGCGTCAGGCACGCCTTGCCCATCGCCGAGTGAAACAGGCTGGCGTGCTGGCCGACGATCTGGCAGTTGTTGGGGTACAGCTTGCGTAACACACTGGGGATCGCGCTTTCCATGACTTCCAGGCGCTCGCCATCAAAGCAGGACAGATCCACCACCAGCCCGGTGCGCTCGCTGAGTTCCAGCAGCCAGGGCGCGGCGCTTTCCACCACTTGGCGCTTGAAACGTTGCTGGGTGTCGCCGAACAACCGTTGGGCGCGCAGGCGGTAACGGCGGTCGCTGAGGCCGCGATAGACCCAGCCCTGTTCCTGCAAGGTCAGCAACATGCGCGACACCGTCGCCTTGGGCAAGCGTGTGAGGTAGTGCAACTCCTCCAACCCCAAGGCCTGGTGCTCACCGAGCAGTTCGACGATGGCGAGTGCGCGCTCAACCGACCGTACCGTGCCTGTCTCCATGTTCGATCTCCCTGTTGCCGGTGGATGATCATTTTTCACAGCAAGATACAGGCCCGATCGCAGGTCAACTCATCGATTCAAGGCACGCAGGCGGGCGGCGTTGTACCCATTGCGTCAGCTGTTCATGAGCATAAGCCAGCTGCAAGACAGCGCGGTCCGCCTGGGCCGGGCCGATGATCTGCAAGCCCATGGGCAAGCCTTGAGGATTGAAGCCCACCGGAATGCTCATGCTCGGCAAGCCCGCCAATGTAGGGCCGATCACCACTTCCATCCACCGGTGATAGGTGTCCATTTCACGCCCACCCACCCTGCGCGGCCACGCCTGTTGTGCATCAAAAGGGAACACTTGGGCGCTGGGCAACAGCAGGAAATCGTAACGTTCAAACAGCTTGGCCAAGGCGCGATACCACTCGCTGCGGTCCACCGACGCCTGGTACACCTGCTGCGCGCTCAAGCCCAGCCCGCCCTCCACTTCCCATTGCGCCTCAGGCTTGAGCAACGCGCGTTTTTGCGGGTTGGCGTAGGCCGCACCGAGGTTGCCGTGCACCAGCCAGTGGCGATGCACCAACCAACAGCGCCATAGCCGCGCCAGGGAAAACGCCGGCTGGCAGCTTTCCACCTCGCAGCCCAATGCGGCGAAATCGCCGAGGGCCGACTCGCACAGGTTCATCACGCCGTCGTCCATCGGCAGGTAGCCGTTGTAATCCCCCAACCAGCCCAGGCGCGCGCCTTTGAAATCGCGCTGCAACGGCTGGCCGAACACCGACGGATCGTCCTTGGATGAGAGCGGCACCCGAGGGTCGTAACCGGCCTGGATGCTCAATAACTTCGCCACATCCGTGACGCTGCGGCCCATTGGGCCTTCGGTGCCCAGTTGCTGCACAAACAATTCCGGCACCGGCCCGTGGGGCACGCGCCCCTGTGAAGGGCGCAAACCAAACACATTATTGAACGCCGCCGGGTTGCGCAGCGAACCCATCATGTCGCTGCCATCGGCCACCGGCAACATGCGCAACGCCAGCGCCACCGCCGCCCCGCCGCTGCTGCCTCCGGCCACCAAACGTGGGTCATAGGCATTGCCGGTGGTGCCGAACAGCGTGTTGTAGGTCTGCGAGCCGAGGCCGAATTCCGGCACGTTGGTCTTGCCGATGATGATCGCGCCGCTGGCCCGTACGCGCGACACGCTGATCGCATCTTCGGCGGGCACATGCTCGGCGAACAGCGGCGAGCCCAAGGTGGTGCGCAAGCCCTTGGTGGCCGCCAAATCCTTGATCGCCTGGGGCATGCCGTGCATCCAGCCTCGCGATTGGCCCTGGTCCAACTCACGATCACAGGCACGCGCTTCGGCCAGCACTTCATCGGCATCACGTAACGACACCAGCGCATTCACACTCGGGTTAAAACGCTGGATCTGCGCCAGGTAATCGCCCATCACGTCTTCACACGACACCTGCCGCGCATGGATCGCTTGCGACAGCTGCGTGGCATCCCAATCAACACGGCTCAAGGCTTCACCTCATTGGAAAAGGGCAGCGGTTTTTTCGCCCGTGGGGCTTCGTGCATGCAGTAAGTGCCCATCAACGTCAGCACGCAAGCGAACAGTACATAAAACGACGGCGCCACTGGCGTACCCAGTACTTTGGTCAGCCAGGTCACGATCAACGGTGCGAAACCGCCGAACACCATGACCGCGACGTTATAAGCCACCGACACACCCGTTGACCTCACCTCAATCGGAAACTGTTCGGCCAGGGCCGTCGGTGCCGGGCCGAAAAAGCCGCCGATGACCGTGCACAGCAGCACTTGCATCACCAGCAAGCGCTCGATGGACGGTGCCGCGGCCACCCACACATACAACGGGTAAACCATCACAAAGAATGCCAGGGTGAAAGCCATCAACACCGGCCGCCGCCCCAGCCGGTCCGAGAGCATGCCGGACAGCGGAATCACCACGGTCATCAGCGCCACTGCGAACATCTGCACCATCAGCACCTGGTCCAGCGGCAAACCGAGGCTCTTGTGCGCGAAGGTCGGCATATTCACCAGCACCACGTAGAACGACACCGTCGCCCCACAGGCCAAGCCCATGGAGACAAGGATGCTGCGCCGATGCTCGCGCAGCACGCCCATCAAGCTCGGCGCCGGGCCGGTCGCTTGCTTGCGCGCCTGGATAAACTCTTCGGGGTCTTCCAGGTGACGGCGAATCCACAAGCCCACCGGACCGATCAGCAAGCCCAGCACAAACGGCACGCGCCAGCCCCACAGGTCGAGGGTTTGCGGCGAAAAGAAGTGCGTGACCAACGCCGCCATCGCCGCCCCACCAAATACCGCCAGGCATTGCCCCACCAACTGCCAGGAGCCATACAAGCCCTTGCGATGGGCCGGCGCACTTTCCACCAGAAACGCCGTGGCACTCGCGTACTCACCGCCGGTGGCAAAGCCCTGGAGCATGCGCGCCACCACAATCAGCAGCGGCGCGCCCATGCCGATGGCGGCGTAATTGGGCGCGAAGGCGATCAATGCGATAGACACGGTCATCAGCCGGATAATCAACTGCATCGCGGCTTTGCGGCCTTTGCGGTCGGCATAAATGCCGAGCAGGATGCCGCCCACCGGGCGCATGAAAAAGCCCACGCCGAAGGTGGCCAGGGCCATCAGCAGCGAGGCGTATTCATCCTGCGACGGAAAGAATTGCCGGGCGATGATGCTGGCCAGAAAGCCGTAAACGATAAAGTCATACCATTCCAGCGCATTGCCGATCACAGCCGCCACCACCTGGCGGGTGCGCGATACGCCTGTGTTTGAAGTCTGCATGAGGAACACTCCATTCAACCGATAAGGGCAAGGGTCCAGCGGCAGAAAAAAAGAGGTCGTCAGGCAGGCTTGAGCCAGCTCTCGGCCAGCGCGCCCCAGTAGGCGGCGCCGGTCAGCAGGATGTCGTCGTTGAAGTCATAGGCGGGGTTATGCACCATCGGCCGCGACACGCCGTTGCCGATAAACAGGTAACTGCCGGCGCAGCGTTGCAGCATCCAGGCGAAGTCTTCACTGCCCATCAGCGTGCGGGTGTTGCCGTCCACCGCGTCGGCGCCGAGCAAGGCAATGCCGACCTGGCGAGCGAACTCGGTTTCTTCGGCGTGGTTGACCAGCACCGGGTAGGCCGGGCGGTGTTCGACCTGCACCGTGCAGCCGAAGCTCGCGGCCTGGGTCTGGATGATCGCGTTGACCCGTTCGAGCATCTGCTCGCGCACCTTGGGGTTCAGTGCGCGCAGGCTCAGGCGCAACAGCGCTTGCTGAGGAATCACGTTGGCGGCCTGCCCCGCTTGCAGCGCACCGACCGTGACCACGGCGGCTTCCTGGGTGTCGATATTGCGCGCCACCACCGTTTGCAACGCCATGACCATACTCGCGGCGGCCACCAGCGGATCCACCGTCAGATGCGGCATGGAACCGTGGCCACCGACGCCTTCCAGCGTCACGGTAAGCAAGTCCTGCGAGGCCATCATCGGCCCGACCCGCAAGCCCAGATGCCCCGCCGGCAAGCCCGGCATATTGTGCATGCCGAACAGGCCGTCACACGGAAAGCGCTCGAGCAAACCATCGGCCAGCATCGCCTCGGCGCCGCCCTGGCCTTCTTCGGCGGGTTGGAAAATCAGGTTCAAGGTGCCGTCAAATTGCCGCGTCGCCGCCAAGTAACGCGCGGCACCGAGCAGCATGGTGGTGTGGCCGTCATGCCCGCAGGCGTGCATGCAACCAGCGTGCTGGCTGGTGTAGGCCGCGCCGGTGTTCTCGATGATGGGCAAGGCGTCCATGTCGGCGCGAATGCCCAGCGTGCGCGAGCTGCTGCCATTGCGCAGCACGCCGACCACACCGGTTTTGCCGATGTCGGTGTGCACCTCGTAGCCCCATTCTTTCAAGGACTGCGCAACGAGCGCGCTGGTGCGGTTTTCTTCAAAGCCGAGTTCGGGATGGGCGTGGATATCGTGGCGCACAGCGTGCAAGTCGCTGGCGACGTCGCTGAGCCAATCCATAATGTGCTGGTGTGGGCGCATGGTGATTCTCCTCACAGGCGGGTGGTCCCGTTCTTGTTGGCGGCACATCGACAGCTAAGCGCGATGTGAGCGCGAGGACAATCAAAGGTGGTTCCACTGGGTGGAACCTAAGGCCGACACCTAATAACCCTGTGGCGAGCAAGCTTGCTTGCGCCGGGGTGCGAAGCGCGCCCAAAACGCGGGGCCCAACAACTAGAGGTTCCGTTCTCAGAAAGCAGAGGCCGCGCGAACGGGCACTATTTTTTCAGCCACAACCACAGCCCATAGAAGACGCCAAGCGGAATGGCAAAAACGAAATAAAACATCCATAGCAGTGTGTGACCACCATTCGATGCGGCGGTCTGTAGGGGATGTGTCGCCCAAAATTCTTTTCCAGTAAAACGAAAGACAACGTTTTCGACTGCACGCCTGGCCAGCGGGAACAACAGCGCATTAACCCCGCAGATCAAAATATAGATCGCGGCCTTTTCGCTTGATTTGAAACCGTAGACGCTCATGCAAAAAATAAACAACGCAATAATGAAGCTTTTTAAATAATAGTTTTTCTCCAGGCCCATTCGCGTTCTTATCATCCTGAAGTATTTTTCGGCCTTGCGCCCCAGCGTCATAAGTCTCCTTTTATGCCTGTTAACGGCCGACGTGTGTGGGGTCGGCCGCGGGCAAGGTTACTACAGGGGCGCGCGCTGGAAACACAGCACCCGGCAAGTTTCAAGGCAACAACCGACACTTCTGCCGCTGCGCATAACCCTGTGGCGAGCAAGCTTGCTTGCGCTGGGGTGCGAAGCGCCCCCAAAAAGCCGGTGACTGCTGCGCAGTCAAACGGGACGGTACGGCGATCCGACAAGCGCCCTCGCCACACAACGCAGATTGCGGACAGCTATTGGCCACCGGTTGCGACGGCGCGTGCATAGGGTTAACCTCGCCTCCGTCGCTGCTCATCAGCGACCGGGCCTGGAAACCCGACGCTTAAGGACGCTACAGCGTCGTCAAACAATCAGCAGGCGCTTTTTTTATGCCTGCAGATTGTGCTTTTTGGCGGCTGTACGTGGGAGACCTTCGGGTCTGCCGGGTTCCTTTTGCCTCGGTTTCCAGCCCGCGTACAGTTGCCACCCTTCGCCTGGAAACGTTAGTGGCAGCTCTTTTTGTTCATGCAAAAGGATTCAGTTATGACTAACGCCACATCAGCCGAAACCCTCGGCGCCGCCACCTTCGCAGACTGCGGAGAAAACAAAAGCCACCTGAAACTCTTCCGCGTCAACGCCGGGGTTCCGCTCGTAGAAGCCCTCGAACACGCATCCCACGTGCTCTATTACGCAAAAATGCTCTCCCTTGAAGCCGCCATGGACCCCAAGGCGGAGAAGTTTGCATTCGCCTCGCATTACCTGGGGGAAATGGGCAAGGCGATCATCGATGACCTGTTGCTGGCCTTGCAGCCTGGCAGCCCAACCCCGCAGTAAGTCGTCCGCGCCCGGTGCAGTGCATCGGGCGCCTGTCCGGACTGCCTCATTTCCCAAGATCAGCACAAATCCATGTGGGAGCTGGCTTGCCTGCGATAGCGGCCGGTCAGTCAACATCACTGTCGCCTGTGCCGCCACCATCGCAGGCAAGCCAGCTCCCACAGAGAATCTTTGGTGTGTCAGGGGCTGAGGCGGCAGCCTTGGCGGTCGCCTAGCCAGCGCGCTGTATGCGTGCGCCCTAAGCCGCTTGCCGTGACTTCACTGCGTTCCGGCGAATCAGTGAACGCACTGGTCGGCACATACTGCTTCACATACCCCAGGCAATAGTCCGCCGGGTTGTTCTCCACATACCGGCACGAGCAATACTCCTTGGCCGTGTACGCCGCGATGATGTCTGGGAAGGCTTGCAGGTTGACGCGTTCGTGCCACACCCAGCCCGACAGGGCGAGCAACAGCAGCAAAAACACGCTGATAAACGGATGACGACGGATCATGGTTGCACCGCCGCCAGTACGCGCTTGAGCAGTTCGTTGTGACGGTAAGTGCCGTCACGGTCATCGCCGTAGCGCACGATCACCAGGTGTTCGTCGGGCAGCACATAGAGCGCCTGGCCCCAGTGGCCGAGGGCGGCGAAGGTGTCGGCAGGCGCATCGGGCCAGGGTCTTGGGGCACCTCGTACGTCGAGGTTGAGCCACCATTGCCCGCCGGGGACGGCGTCGTCCTGGCCGGCCTTGTATTTATCGAATGGCTGGCGGTTGAAGGCGACCCACTCTTTAGGCAGCAACTGCTGCTCTCCCCAACGACCGTCGCGCGCCATCAGCAGGCCGACCCGCGCCAAATCGCGAGCGGTGAGGTAGGCATAGGACGAGGCGACGAAGGTTTCGTCGGCGTCGGTTTCCCAGGAGGCGTTGTGAATGCCCAGCGGCTTGAACAGCGCGTCCCACGGGTAACTCATATAGGCCTTGTGGCCGAGCATGCCTTTAAGGGCGGCGGACAGAATATTGCTGTCGCCACTGGAATAACGAAAGGCCTGGCCCGGTGCGGCGGCGGCCTCGGTGGCTGCGGCAAACTCGGCCATATCGCTGCGGCCTCGGGTGTAGAGCATCGCCACCACCGAGGATTTCAGCGGGGCGTATTCGTAGTCTTCCTGCCAATCCAGGCCCGAGGCCCAGTGCAGCAGGTCGGCCATGGTGACTTTGGGGTGCTGTTTCATCGGCGGGTAAAAACGCGCGGCCGGGTCATTCAGTTTGAAGCGATTTTCGCCGTAGGCCACGCCGAGCACAGTGGCCATCAAGCTTTTGCTCACCGACCAGGTCAGGTGCGGCGTGCTGGCGGTGGTGGGCGCGTCGTAGCGCTCGTAAACGATCACGCCATCGCGGATCACCAGCAGCGCGTCGGTGCGGATGCCTTTACGAGTGGCGTCGTCACGGGGTGGAAAAGCATAGGCATTCAGTGCATCGACCGCCGGGCCTTCGAGCGGCGCGCCCTTGGCCCATTCCTTGTCCGGCCAGGTGTCGGCGTGGGCGGCAGCGGTGACTAACAGCAGGGCAACGCACAACAGGCCTCGGACCATGGACGCAAACTCAAGGGGGCTTTCAAGCCCGCGAGCCTAGCCCAGGCGCATGACAGATTTGCGACAGGAAGGCCTGTCATCCAAGCGTCACCATAACTTCATGGAGCTGACACCGAGCCTACATAGCCTGAGTTTGGACAAACAAGTCGACCGGCCGGTAAGTGGCCGGCACTCGGAGATTCGCCATGACTCAGATCGCCCGCATCAGCGACACCGGCAATGAACGCCGTCTGCAAGCCGAACGCCTGGTTGGCGCCAAGGCTTTGCAGGAAGCCCAGGCCCTGCGTTTCAACGTGTTCAGCGGCGAGTTCAACGCCAAGCTGAAAGGCGCGGAACAGGGTCTGGACATGGATGACTATGATGTTCACTGCAGCCATATAGGCGTGCGGGATTTGAACAGCGGTCGACTGGTGGCCACCACCCGTTTGCTCGACCACCAGGCCGCCAGCACCTTGGGCCGGTTCTACAGCGAAGAAGAATTCAGCCTGCATGGCTTGCTGCATTTGCAAGGCCCGATCCTGGAGATCGGCCGCACCTGCGTCGACCCGGCCTATCGCAATGGCGGCACCATCGCGGTGTTGTGGGGCGAGTTGGCCGAAGTCCTCAACCAGGGCGGTTACAGCTATCTGATGGGTTGCGCGAGCATCCCGATGCACGACGGCGGCATCCAGGCTCACGCGATCATGCAGCGCCTGCGCGAACGCTACCTGTGCAACGAGCACCTGCGCGCCGAACCGAAAAAACCACTGCCGGCGCTGGACCTGCCGTCCAACGTCATCGCGGAAATGCCGCCGCTGCTCAAAGCCTATATGCGCCTGGGTGCGAAGATCTGCGGCGAGCCGTGCTGGGATGAAGACTTCCAGGTGGCCGATGTGTTCATCCTGCTCAAGCGCGATGAGTTGTGCCCGCGCTACGCCCGCCACTTCAAGGCGGCCATGTGATGAGCCGCCTGCGCGTGTACGGGCGCATTGCCCGGGTGCTGCTGGTGGTGGCGCTGGGGTTGAGCATGGCCAGTGTGTTTGGTGTATTCGAACGCATGGGCATTGCCAACTCGATGGTGCGGCGCCAGCGTTGGTCGCGTTTTTTTATGGCACGGCTGACTAACGCCCTGCCCTTTCGCGTGACGGTACACGGTGAGTTGCCGACGCAGCCGATGCTGTGGGTAAGCAATCACGTGTCCTGGACCGACATTCCGCTGCTCGGCGCGGTGGCGCCGATGTCGTTTTTGTCCAAGGCCGAAGTGCGCACCTGGCCGGTGGCCGGCTGGTTGGCGGCCAAGGCCGGCAGCTTGTTTATTCGCCGCGGCTCAGGCGACAGCCAGTTGATCCGCAAGCAGATGACTCGCCATCTGGAGCAACAGCATCCGCTGCTGATGTTCCCCGAAGGCACCACCACTGATGGGCGCAGCCTGCGTACGTTCCACGGGCGTTTGCTGGCCAGTGCGATTGATGCGGATGTGTCGCTGCAACCGGTAGCGATTCGTTATTTGCGTGATGGGCAGGTGGATGCGTTGGCACCTTTTATTGGCGATGACGATTTGCTCTCGCACCTGATGCGTCTGTTCAGTAATGACCAGGGTGATGTGGAGATTCATGTGCTCCAGCCGATTGCCTGTGCCGGGCAGGAACGTGCGGCGCTGGCGTATCAGGCGCAGCAGGCGGTGCAGAAAGCGTTGTTTGGGCCGTTGCCGGAAGTTGAGCAGGTGGCGGCTCGACCTGCATTTGCGGCCTGAGATGAACTGAACACCGGTTCAAATGTGGGAGCTGGCTTGCCTGCGATAGCAGTCTGTCAGTTGAAAGAGATGTGGCTGCCCCACCGCTATCGCAGGCAAGCCAGCTCCCACAGTTAGATCTCAGTAGTCAGTTGGAGCTGTGCAAACTTCTGTAGCTCTGGATAAAACAACCGAAAATCTTCACTCAACGGCTCATACAAAACCCGCAACTCCTGCATCGCATGGCCCAATTCCTGGGGCTGTGTCAGGCGCCGCGAGATCCCCCGCAACACCTGCTCCATCACCGCAAACTCGCGGTACGAACCCAGCCAATCATCCGCCGCCATATACGGCGCAATCTGCGCCAGCCGCCCCGGCAGTTGCGGCTCGGCCGCCAGCACGCGGTACACCTGCGCAGTGAAGCGTTCCAGCGGCTGCTCGGCGTACAGCGCCCAATCCCGCGCCAGGCAGTGGTCGAAAAACACATCGAGGACAATCCCGGCGTAGCGCTTGCGGGTCAGGCTGAAGCGTGACAACGCCTCATCCACCAGCGGGTGGCTGTCGGTAAAGCGGTCGATTGAGCGATGCAACTGAATCGCCGACTCGATTTGCGGGCTGAACTGGCCTTGCAGGCGGCCTTTTACAAAGTCGCCATACAGGCTGCCGAGCAATTGAGCAGGAAGTTGGCCGCCCAGGTGCAGATGTGCGAGATAATTCATGCCGCGCAGTCTACCACTGCCGATTACGTATCGTTATAACCCGATATACCGAAATAGCCTGATCTCAGATCAAAATCATATTGGTATATCGGGATAGACCGATTTAAAGTTCGCCTCATCGCGATATAACGCTGTACGAAACCGAGCAACCGCCATGTCCATTGACCTCGACGAAATAATAAAAGCCCTGGCACACCCAGTACGACGAGACATCCTCACCTGGCTGAAAGACCCGAAGGTGCAGTTTCCCGAGCAAGTGCACAACCACGAATACGGGATCTGTGCCGGGCAGATCGACCAGCGCTGCGGCTTGTCGCAGTCGACCGTGTCGGCCCATTTGGCCACCTTGCAACGCGCCGGGTTGATCAGCAGCCAGAAGGCCGGGCAGTGGCATTTTTTCAAACGCAACGAGGCAACCATCCAGGCCTTCCTCGCGGCGCTCATCACCGAACTCAGTGCTGACGAAAACGCAGCGCTGTAACAAGGAAACGCCAATGCCCCTCTCGCTACTCATACTGGCCCTCAGCGCCTTCGCCATCGGCACCACCGAGTTCGTCATCATGGGCTTGCTGCCCGATGTGGCGGCGGACCTGGGCGTGTCGATCCCCGGCGCCGGCTGGCTGGTCACCGGCTACGCCCTGGGCGTGGCCATCGGCGCGCCGTTCATGGCACTGGCCACCGCCAAGCTGCCACGCAAGGCCGCCCTGGTAGCGTTGATGGGCATCTTTATTGTCGGCAACCTGCTCTGCGCCCTGGCCAGTGACTACAACGTGCTGATGTTTGCCCGTGTGGTCACCGCGCTGTGCCACGGTGCGTTCTTCGGGATCGGTTCGGTGGTAGCGGCCAACCTGGTGCCGGCCAACAAACGGGCTTCGGCCGTGGCCTTGATGTTCACCGGTTTGACCCTGGCCAACGTGCTCGGCGTGCCGCTGGGTACCGCACTGGGACAGGAAGCCGGCTGGCGCTCGACCTTTTGGGCGGTGACGGTGATTGGCGTAGTCGCCTTGATCGGTCTGATCCGCTTCCTGCCGGCCAAGCGTGACGAAGAAAAACTCGACATGCGCGCCGAACTGGCCGCGCTCAAGGGCGCCGGCATCTGGCTGTCGCTGACCATGACTGCGTTGTTCGCCGCGTCCATGTTCACCCTCTTTACTTACGTCGCACCGCTGCTCGGCGATGTCACCGGCGTGTCGCCCAAAGGCGTGACCTGGACCCTGCTGCTGATCGGCCTGGGGCTTACCGTCGGCAACATCATTGGCGGCAAGCTGGCGGACAAACGCCTGGCCGCCACCCTGATCGGCGTGTTCATCAGCATGGCAGTGGTCTCCACGGTGTTGACCTGGACCAGCGTCGCGGTGATCCCGACGGAAATCACCCTGTTCCTGTGGGCCACCGCTTCGTTCGCCGCCGTACCGGCGCTGCAAATCAACGTGGTGACCTTCGGCAAGGCCGCTCCAAACCTGGTGTCCACCTTGAATATCGGCGCCTTCAACATCGGCAACGCGCTCGGCGCCTGGGTCGGCGGCAGCGTGATTGCCCACGGTTTCGGCCTGACCAGCGTGCCTTTGGCCGCGGCGGCCCTGGCGATTCTGGCCCTGCTGGTGACCCTGATTACTTTCCGTCAGAGCGGCGATGCCGACCTGGCCCCTGTGACCAACTGATCAATCCACTTAAAGAGAAGGGTGTTTTCCCATGACGACTATTTTCGATCCGATCAAACTGGGCGACCTGCAATTGTCCAACCGCATCATCATGGCGCCGCTGACCCGCTGCCGCGCCGATGAAGGCCGCGTACCCAACGCGCTGATGGCCGAGTACTACGTGCAACGCGCTTCCGCCGGGCTGATCTTAAGCGAAGCCACCTCCGTGACGCCGCTGGGCGTTGGCTACCCGGACACACCGGGTATCTGGTCCAACGACCAGGTTCGCGGCTGGGCCAATGTAACCAAGGCTATACACGGCGCGGGCGGCAAGATTTTCCTGCAATTGTGGCACGTGGGCCGTATCTCCCATGAGTCGTACCTCAACGGCGAAACCCCGGTGGCACCAAGCGCCATCCAGCCTAAAGGCCACGTCAGCCTGGTTCGCCCGCTGGCCGACTACCCGACGCCACGCGCCCTGGAAACCGCTGAAATCGCCGACATCGTTGACGCTTACCGCGTCGGCGCTGAAAACGCCAAGGCCGCAGGCTTTGACGGCGTGGAGATCCATGGCGCCAACGGCTACCTGCTCGACCAGTTCCTGCAAAGCAGCACCAACCAGCGCACCGACAACTACGGTGGCTCCCTGGAAAACCGTGCTCGCCTGCTGCTGGAAGTGACCGACGCCGCCATTGAAGTCTGGGGCGCCGGCCGTGTGGGTGTGCACTTGGCACCACGCGCCGACTCCCACGACATGGGCGACGACAATTTGGCGGAAACCTTCACCTACGTCGCCAGCGAGCTGGGCAAGCGTGGCATCGCCTTCATCTGCTCCCGTGAAAAAGAAGCCGGCGACAGCCTCGGTCCACAACTGAAAAAAGCCTTCGGTGGCCCGTACATCGCTAACGAACGCTTCACCAAAGACAGCGCCAACGCCTGGCTGGCGGCCGGCAAGGCCGATGCAGTGGCCTTCGGCGTGCCGTTCATTGCCAACCCGGACCTGCCGGCGCGCCTGAAGGCCGATGCGCCGTTGAACGAACCGCACCCGGAAACCTTCTACGGCAAAGGCCCAGTGGGTTACATCGACTACCCCACGCTGGCGCTGTGATGTAATTCGCTGAAACGAAAAAGCCCCGGTTCGCAGGAACCGGGGCTTTTTTTCGGCTGATTGATCGTTCCCACGCTCTGCGTCACTAGTGTCCGGTAAACATGTTTCATAGCTGAAGGCTGCCTTGGGCAGCCTTCAGCTTTTCTCGCTCCTGCCTTCGTCGATCCCTCAACTCTGGCGTCGCGGGCCGTTCGTGCAGGACATGAGATATGCGAACCGTCAGCTCAAACAACGAACCGGTAAATTCTGAGCGACGATGGTAAAGGTGCAATAACAAGTAGCTGATCAAGGCACTGTAAATCTGCAGACGCACGGCGTTTTCAGAGAATGCGTAGAAGCGTTTGAGTTTCAGATGTTGCTTGACCCACTTGAAAAACAGCTCGATCTTCCAGCGATCTTTGTACAATCCCGCGATTTCTTCGGCTGATCTTACGAAGTCATTGGTCACCAGGATTAACGGCGTGGCGTGTCCCTCGCGTTCTACCACCACGCGTCTTGCCGGCGTTTCTCGGTAGTCATTAAGACGCTTGCCGCCTAGATGCTTTTTTCCGAACAGGATGACTTCGTCGGTCATGACGGGGCTTTGCTCGGCTGCGATCGAGTGCTTGTGCAGCACTTTGATATTGGCGTTTTTTTTCAGGCGGGTGACGAAAAAGGCTCCTTTGGTCTGCAACTGGTGCCACCAGTTGTAATCGCAATATCCCTTGTCAAAGACATACGTCATGCCGACCTGAATCGGCATTTCCAGCGCATCGCTCAGGTCGTTGACGTTGGCAGGAGTGATGTTGACGTACACCGGGGCCAACTGCGCCAAATCTAGTCCGACATGTACTTTCAGGCCCTGCGTGATGCGGGTTTTCGTGGAGGCTGTCCAGTCATCAAAGTGAGGTCCGCGCAAAGTGATTGACGTGGAATCAAGCAGGCTAATCATGGCACCGACTTCTTTGCGCTGCTGGCGGCTGATGCCGCTCAACAGCAATTGGCAAAGATCCTGGAATGGCCGGTAGTTTCGCTTGTTCAAGGCATCTGACAGGGTCGATCGGGCGACGGGCCCCGCTTTAAGATGGTAACTATGCGGACTTAGCGTTTCGGAAAAAGTGGCCAAGGACCGCAGGCTTAAAGCTTGGGTTATATGGCCGCTGACCAGTGTCACCAGCAATTGCCAGCTCGTGCAGCGTTTGACGTAGCGATCAGCCTGGTGCTTTTCGGTGGATTGCCGAAAGAACTGGCGCGGGATCGCACTGAGTAGGTGGGCTAAACGGGTACTGGTAAACATGGGTCAAAATCGAGTCTGAAAAATCCGATTATGACTGACAGTCGCGAACAACAAGGGGGAGCAAGCTCCCCCTTTGGTTTTTACCGGACACTAGTGACGCTCTGCGTGGGAATGCCGCCCTGGACGCTCTGCGTCTGCCCCTAAAGCGTGACGCGGAGCGTCACAGGATGCATTCCCACGCGGAGCGTGGGAACGATCGCACAGTAGCTGGGAAACACTCCTTCACAGCCTTGCAACAATATCGCTACAAAATACTTAGGCGGCTACCTATCAACCGCCCGCCAGCCCGTATATAAAGTCACCCCGCAAATCCTGCGAAGGGACGATTGACTGTCTCTGGACTTTACTGTTGACACAACTGGATGCAATTACGCATTTTGTCTTAATTGCGTAGGCTAGGGCTCAAGCGCAGCATGTCCAGCCCTGCGTCAACCCAGCGTTCGGCGTCCTGATGCAACTGGAAGCTGTCGGGGACTAGTAGCCATTGGCCAATCAGGCCGTGAATATAGGCATGAATGCACACCGCGCCACGCGTGGTGTCGAGGTTTTCCGGAAGTTGCCCGCGATGGACCGCGTTGCGCAGTGTCAGGCTGATACGCAGGTTGCACTCCAGGCTATGGGTCTGGCGTTGGCGCCGCATGTCGCACATTTCATCGGTGAACTCGCACTTATGAAACAGGATTTCGTTGATGCGCCGGGTTTTCGGGTCCAGGGCCACTTGATGATAAAGATGGATCAACAGCTTGCGCATACAGCCCAGCGGGTCGACTTCATCCTCGCTTTCACTGGCCCGGGCCAATTCGTCCAGGGGTTCGTGCAGCGTGTCGAGCAGTGCCTGGAGCAAATCGGACTTGTTACTGAAATGCCAATAGATAGCCCCGCGCGTCACCCCGGCCAACGCGGCGATGTCCGCCAGCGTGGTGCGCGCCACACCGCGTTGATAAAAGGCTTGCTCGGCGGCGTCGAGAATCTGGCTGCGCGTTTCCTGAGCTTCCTCTTTGGTGCGACGAACCATGGCAGTAAAACCTCAATCAGGACACTTTGGATGGTGCTTGAGCAACATCTGAATAATTGTGGGACGACGTCGTCTTGGACGCCGAACGTACTAAAATCGAGGCTTTGGCGCTTGCTTTGTCAACAATCCGCGAAGCCTGTCAAGAGTTTACAAACAACCGTGAACGTAAGTATATTGCGTAGCAAGCTACTTATCCACTCACGGCTTGTTTTTTACCCTTCCACACTTCTTGTGCGCATTTTGCGCGCCTGACCCGAGGATCTTCATGCAACTTAAGCCAGCTGTTACCGCTCTGGTCACTGCCGTCGCCCTGGCATCGCTGCTCAGCGGATGTAAAAAGGAAGAAGCGGCTCCGCCCGCTCAAACCCCTCAGGTCGGCGTGGTCACTATTCAACCGCAAGCCTTTACCCTGACATCCGAGCTGCCAGGCCGCACCACTGCCTACCGCATCGCGGAAGTTCGTCCCCAGGTGAACGGCATCATTCTCAAGCGCCTGTTCAAGGAAGGCGGCGACGTGAAGGAAGGGCAACAGCTCTACCAGATCGACCCGTCGGTGTATGACGCCACCCTCAAAAGCGCTCAAGCGAAACTGACCCAGACCAAGTCCATCACCGACCGCTACAAGCAACTTGTCGATGAGCAAGCCGTCAGCCGTCAGGAATACGACACCGCCGTGGCCAACCGCATGACGGCTGAAGCCGACGTGCAAACCGCCCAGATCAACGTGCGCTACACCAAAGTGTTCGCGCCGATCTCCGGGCGTATCGGTCGTTCTTCGGTCACCGAAGGCGCGCTGGTCAGCAATGGCCAGGCCGATGCCATGGCCGTGATCCAGCAACTGGACCCGATCTACGTCGACGTCACCCAGTCTTCGGCAGAAATGCTGAAACTGCGCCGCGACCTCGAAAGCGGCCAGCTGGAAAAAGCCGGCGACAACGCTGCCAAGGTCAAGCTGACCCTGGAAGACGGCACCGCCTACGCCCAGGACGGCAAGCTGGAGTTCTCCGAAGTGTCGGTGGACCAGACTACTGGCTCCGTGACCCTGCGCGCGGTGTTCCCCAACCCTGACCACACCCTGCTGCCGGGCATGTTCGTCCACGCCCAGCTGCAAGCCGGTGTGAACAGCAAGGCCATCCTGGCACCTCAGCAAGGCGTGACCCGTGACCTCAAGGGCATCCCGACTGCGCTGATCGTGAACAAGGACAACAAGGTCGAGCAGCGTCAACTGGTTGCCAACCGCACTGCCGGCGCCTACTGGCTGGTGGAAAAGGGCCTGGATGCCGGTGACCGCGTGATCACCGAAGGCCTGCAGTTCATCAAGCCGGGCATCGAAGTCAAGGTTAAAGACGCTGACAACGCCAAACCCGCCGGCACTGCCGCAGCGCCTGCTGCCGATGCTGGTAAAGGGGAGTAATCCATGTCGAAATTTTTTATCGACCGTCCCATTTTCGCCTGGGTAATTGCCCTGGTGATCATGCTGGTCGGGGCACTCTCGATCCTGAAGTTGCCCATCAACCAATACCCGGCCATTGCGCCGACCGCCATCGACATCCAGGTGACCTACCCAGGCGCGTCCGCACAAACCGTGCAGGACACCGTGGTGCAGGTGATCGAACAACAGCTCAACGGTATCGACAACCTGCGTTATGTCTCCTCGGACAGTAACTCCGACGGCAGCATGACCATCACCGTGACGTTCAACCAGGGTACCAACCCGGATATCGCCCAGGTCCAGGTACAGAACAAGCTGAACCTGGCGACCCCACTGCTGCCGCAAGAAGTGCAGCAACAGGGTATCCGCGTGACCAAGTCGGTGAAGAACTTCCTGATGGTGATCGGTCTGGTGTCGGAAGACGGCAGCATGACCAAGGACGACCTCTCCAACTACATCGTGTCCAACATCCAGGACCCGATCTCCCGTACCGCGGGGGTGGGTGACTTCCAGGTGTTCGGTTCGCAGTACGCCATGCGTATCTGGCTCGACCCGGCCAAGCTGAACAACTACCAGCTCACGCCAGTGGACGTCAGCAATGCCATCAAGGCCCAGAACGTGCAGGTGGCCACCGGCCAATTGGGCGGCCTGCCTGCCCTGCCCGGCACCCAGCTGAACGCCACGATCATCGGCAAGACGCGCCTGCAAAGCACCGAGGAATTCGCCAAGATCCTGATGAAGGTGAACACCGACGGCTCGCAGGTTCGCCTGGGTGACCTCGCACGCATCGAACTGGGCGGCCAGAACTACAGCATCAGTGCGCAGTTCAACGGCAAGCCGGCTTCGGGTATGGCGATCAAGCTGGCGGCCGGTGCCAACGCACTGGACACCGGCAAGGCCATCCGCGAAACAGTGAAGTCCCTGGAGCCGTTCTTCCCGCCTGGCATGAAGGCGGTGGTGCCATATGACACCACCCCGGTAGTGACCGAATCGATCTCCGGTGTGGTTCACACCCTGGTCGAAGCGATCGTGCTGGTGTTCCTGGTGATGTTCCTGTTCCTGCAGAACTTCCGTGCCACCATCATCACCACCATGACCGTACCGGTGGTATTGCTGGGTACCTTCGGGATCCTGGCGGCGTGCGGTTTCACCATCAACACCCTGACCATGTTCGGCATGATCCTGGCCATCGGCTTGCTGGTGGACGATGCCATCGTCGTGGTGGAAAACGTCGAACGGGTGATGGCCGAGGAGCACCTGTCGCCCAAGGAAGCGACGATCAAGTCCATGGGCCAGATCCAGGGCGCCCTGGTGGGTATTGCCCTGGTACTGTCGGCGGTACTGCTGCCGATGGCGTTTTTCGGTGGTTCCACTGGTGTGATCTACCGGCAGTTCTCCATCACCATCGTTTCGGCGATGGCCTTGTCGGTAATGGTTGCCCTGATCTTCACCCCGGCTTTGTGCGCCACCATGCTCAAGCCGATTGATCCGGAAAAACACGGCCAGCCCAAGCGCGGCTTCTTTGGCTGGTTCAACCGCACCTTCGACCGTGGCGTACTCAAGTACGAGCGCGGCGTGGGCGGCATGATCAAGCACAAGATTCCGGCATTCCTGGTGTATGCGCTGATCCTGGCCGGCATGATCTGGATGTTCACCCGTATTCCAAGCGCGTTCCTGCCTGAGGAAGACCAGGGTGTGATCTTCGCCCAGGTGCAGACTCCGGTCGGTGCTTCGGCTGAGCGCACGCAAAAAGTCGTCGACGACATGCGCGCCTTCCTGCTGAACGACAAGGAAGGCGAGCCAGGCGAAGGCAAGGCGGTGAAGTCGGTGTTTACCGTGAACGGCTTTAACTTCGCCGGTCGTGGCCAGAGCTCGGGGCTTGCATTCGTGATGCTCAAGCCGTGGGATGAGCGTGACTCTACCCAATCGGTGTTCGAAGTGGCCAAGCGTGCCCAGGGTTACTTCTTCGGGGCCTTCAAGGACGCCATGGTCTTCGCCATCGTGCCGCCTTCGGTACTGGAGCTGGGTAACGCCACTGGTTTCGACGTGTTCCTGCAAGACCAGGGTGGCGTCGGCCACGACAAGCTGATGGCTGCACGTAACCAGTTCCTGGGTGCGGCGGCACAAAGCAAGGTGCTGGCCGGCGTACGTCCTAACGGCGTGAACGACGAGCCGCAGTACGAGCTGACCGTTGACGACGAGAAGGCCAGTGCCCAGGGCATCAGCCTAGCGGATATCCAGCAGACACTGGCCATTGCCTTGGGTGGCAGCTACATCAACGACTTCATCGACCGTGGTCGCGTGAAAAAGGTGTATGTACAAGGTGACGCCGCCAGCCGCATGTCGCCGGAAGACCTGGACAAATGGTACGTGCGCAGCAACGACGGGAAAATGGTGCCGCTGTCGGCCATCTCGTCGGGCAAGTGGATCTACGGTTCGCCCAAGCTTTCGCGCTACAACGGTGTAGCGGCGATGGAAATCCTCGGTACCCCGGCACCTGGCTACAGTACCGGTGATGCAATGGCCGAAGTCGAACGCATTGCCAAAGAACTGCCGGCCGGTGTTGGTTATGCCTGGACAGGCCTGTCGTACGAAGAGCGCCTTTCCGGCTCCCAGGCGCCAGCGCTGTACGCACTGTCGCTGCTGGTAGTGTTCCTGTGCCTGGCGGCACTGTACGAAAGCTGGTCGATCCCGATCGCGGTGATTCTGGTGGTACCTTTAGGGGTGATCGGTGCGTTGATCGCCACCAGCCTGCGCGGCTTGTCCAACGACGTGTTCTTCCAGGTGGGCCTGTTGGTGACGGTGGGCCTGGCGGCGAAAAACGCCATCCTCATCGTGGAGTTCGCCAAAGAGCTGCATGAGCAAGGCAAAGGCATCGTCGAGGCGGCTATCGAAGCGTCCCGCATGCGTCTGCGCCCGATCATCATGACCTCGTTGGCGTTCATGCTCGGCGTATTGCCGCTGGCGATCTCCACGGGCGCCGGCTCAGGCAGCCAGCATGCGATCGGTACCGGCGTGATCGGCGGTATGATCACGGCCACTGTGCTGGCGATCTTCTGGGTGCCGCTGTTCTACGCAACTGTATCCGCCGCTGGCGAACGCAAAAAGAAAGACACTACTGAAACTCCTAAAGAGGCTGGCCAATGAGCAAGTCGCTACTTTCCTTAGCCGTCACCGCATTCGTGCTCAGTGGCTGCTCGCTGATCCCTGACTACCAGCGCCCTGAAGCGCCGGTAGCAGCCCAGTTCCCGCAGGGGCCGGCGTACTCGTCGGCCCAGGCGCCGAGCCAGGCCGCTGCCGAGCAAGGCTGGAAGCAGTTTTTCCATGACCCTGCCCTGCAACAGCTGATCCAGACCGCGTTGGTCAACAACCGTGACCTGCGTGTCGCTGCCCTGAACATCGACGCTTATGCGGCGCAGTATCAGATCCAGCGTGCCGACCTGTTCCCGGCGGTTTCGGCCACCGGCAGCGGCAGCCGCTCGCGCACCCCGGCCAAGTTGTCACAGACCGGCGAATCGAGCATCTCCAGCCAGTACTCGGCCGGCCTGGGTATCAGTTCGTATGAGCTGGACCTGTTCGGCCGCGTGCGCAGCCTGAGTGAAGAAGCGCTGCAAAAGTACTTCGCCACTGAAGAAGCGCGGCGCAGCACCCAGATCAGCCTGGTGGCCAGTGTGGCGAATGCCTACCTGACCTGGCAGGCCGACAAGGAACTGCTCAAGCTGACCCAGGACACCCTCGGCGCGTTTGAGCAGAGCTTCAAGCTGACCTCGCGCAGCAACGAAGTCGGCGTGGCCTCGGCCCTCGACCTCAGCCAGGCACGCACCTCGGTGGAAAACGCCCGTGTTCAATTGGCGCGCTATACGCGTCAGGTGGCACAGGACGAAAACAGCCTGACCCTGTTGCTGGGCACTGGCCTGCCAGCCAATATCACCAGCAAGCCGCTGTCGGATGACCTGCTCAGCGAAGTGCCTGCCGGGTTGCCCTCGGACCTGCTGCAACGTCGTCCCGACATTGTGCAGGCCGAGTACAACCTCAAGGCCGCCAACGCCAATATCGGCGCGGCCCGTGCTGCGTTCTTCCCGAGCATCAGCCTGACTGCCAGCGCCGGTACCGCCAGCCCTACCCTGGGTGGCCTGTTCAAAGGCGGTTCGGGCACCTGGTCGTTTGCCCCGCAGATCAACATCCCGATCTTCAACGCCGGTAGCCTGCGCGCAAGCCTGGACTACTCGAAGATCCAGAAAGAGATCAACGTGGCCAACTACGAGAAGGCGATCCAGACCGGCTTCCAGGAAGTCTCCGACGGCCTCGCCGCCCGCGAGACCTACAAGCAGCAGCTGGATGCTCAGCGCGGCTTCGTTGCGGCCAACCAGGATTACTACCGCCTGGCCGAGCGTCGCTACCGCATTGGTGTCGACAGCAACCTGACCTTCCTCGACGCCCAGCGCCAACTGTTCAGTGCCCAGCAATCGCTGATCACCGACCGCCTGGCGCAGCTCAACAGCGAGGTCAACTTGTACAAGGCCCTCGGCGGCGGCTGGAACGAGCAGACCGCGAAGAACGAGCCGTTGAAAGAAGAAGCACCGGCGCTGAAGTTGTTCTGATCGTGCTGATGTAGATAAAACCGCTTCCCTTACCGGAAGCGGTTTTTTTTTGCCATGTCGTTAATCAGCGCGAATCAAAGGTGGGCGCTGGCTTGCCTTCCCTTCAACCTTTCAGGGTAAAATTAGTAACAGATTCTTACAGACCACAGAGGGAGCTTGTCGTAATGATCGTAGGAATCGACCTGGGGACGACCAATAGCCTGGCCGCCGTGTGGCGCGGCGATGCGGCCGAAATGGTGCCCAATGCGCTTGGCCAGTTGCTGACCCCCAGCGTGGTCGGCCTGGATGATCAAGGCCGTATCCTGGTGGGCCAAGCCGCCAAGGAACGCCTGCATACTCACCCACTCCTGACCACGTCGCTGTTCAAGCGCTACATGGGCAGTGCCACCGAAGTGCGCCTGGGCGACCGCTCGTTCCGCCCCGAAGAGCTGTCGGCGCTGGTCCTCAAAAGCCTCAAAGAAGACATCGAGCGCACCTACGGCCAAACCGTCACCGAAGCAGTGATCAGCGTGCCCGCCTACTTCAGCGACGGCCAGCGCAAAGCCACGCGCATTGCCGGTGAACTGGCGGGGCTCAATGTTGAAAAACTGATCAACGAACCCACCGCCGCCGCCTTGGCTTATGGCTTGCACCAGCGTGACAAGGAAACCTCGTTCCTGGTGTTCGACCTCGGCGGCGGCACCTTTGACGTGTCGATCATCGAGCTGTTCGACGGTGTGATGGAAGTACGCGCCAGCGCCGGCGACAACTTCCTGGGCGGCGAAGACTTCGACACGTTGTTGCTGGAACACTTCGTCGACAGCCAGCGCAATGCCCAGGGTTTCCCGCCCACCAGCAGTGTATTGCAAGCCCTGCGCCGCGAAGCCGAGCGCGTGCGCAAAGCCTTGGGTCAGGACGACAGCGCCGAGTTCGCCCTGCGTATAGATGGCCAACAGTGGGTCACAACCATCACCCAGGCCGAACTCGCCAAGCTCTACACGCCGTTGTTGGAACGCCTGCGCGCACCGATTGAACGCGCCCTGCGCGACGCACGGATTCGGGTCGGCGACCTCGATGAAATCCTGCTGGTCGGCGGCACCACGCGCATGCCGCTGGTGCGCAAACTGGCCGCAGGTTTGTTCGGGCGTTTCCCGTCCATCAGCCTCGACCCGGACCAGGTGGTCGCCCACGGCGCGGCGATCCAGGCCGCGCTCAAGGCCCGCTCGGCGGCGCTGGAAGAAATCGTGCTGACCGACGTCTGCCCCTACACCCTGGGTATCGAAACCTCGAACCAGTACGGCGGCCATATCGAGAGCGGGCATTACCTGCCGTTGATCGAACGCAACAGCAGCGTGCCGGTGAGCCGGGTCAAAAGCGTGGTCACGCTCTACGACGACCAGCCCCGCGTGCTGCTGAAAATTTACCAAGGCGAAAGTCGCCTGGTGAAAGACAATATCGAACTGGGCCAGTTGGAAATCCCCGTGCCCAAGCGCAAGGCTGGCGAAGTCTCGCTGGACGTGCGCTTCACCTACGACAACAACGGTTTGCTCGAAGCTCAGGTGAACATTCCGCTGACCGGCGAGCAGCACTCGCTGGTGATCGAGAACAACCCCGGCGTGCTCAGCCCGCAAGAGATCCAGCAACGCCTGCAAGCGTTGGCATTGTTGAAAATTCACCCGCGCGACCAGCAGGTCAACACCGTGCTGACCGCCCGCCTCGAGCGGCTCTACCAGGAAAACCTCGGCGAATTGCGTGAGCAACTCGGACACTGGGCCGCGCAGTTCCAGCAAGTGCTCGACACCCAGGACGAACGCCGCATCCGTGAGGCCCGCAGCGAGCTGACCCGACAACTTGAGCAACTCGATAACGGGTTCTGGCGCTGAAGGAAATCCACATGGACTGTTGGACAGTGTTGCAACTGGCAGACGATGCCGACGAACGGACCATCAAGCGCACCTACGCGCGACTGCTGAAAAGCTGCCGCCCGGACGATGACGCCGAGGGTTTCCAGCGCCTGCGCGAGGCCTATGAACAGGCGCTGAACATCGCGCGCTGGCGGGCCGACAACGAGGAAGTGGAAACCGTCGAGGCGCCGATGGCCGAACAGGCACACGGCAATCTCAACGATCTGGCTGAACTGATGGACGTTCGCCCCTTGAGTCCTGCGTCGTTCGAACCGCCCATGGCGAAAAACGCGTATGACCTCGCCGAGCTGATGAACATCAGCCCA
This sequence comes from Pseudomonas sp. OE 28.3, assembly GCF_014268205.2. NCBI lineage: Bacteria > Pseudomonadati > Pseudomonadota > Gammaproteobacteria > Pseudomonadales > Pseudomonadaceae > Pseudomonas > Pseudomonas sp. OE 28.3. The sequence goes on along the minus strand of NZ_CP077082.1, from coordinate 1,760,412 downwards.
CTCAGCCCCGCCGCGTTTGAAGCGCCAAAGCCCGACCCGGCCCACGCGCTGCTCGCCGGCGTGAACCTGCACAACCTCGATGAACGCTGGGCCCAGGCCCAACAGCAGAGCTGCGAAGAAACATTCCAGGCCGGCCTGCTGCGCCACTGCTTTGAAGCCCCCGGCGAGCGCAGTGCAATTGCCGGTTGGGCGATGCAACACCTGGAATGGCTGACGCCCTGGCAACAGGTGGTGATGACCCCGTGGCAGCACGAAGCCCTCACCAGCGAGCTGCTGCAGGACTACCGCCGCACCTTGCAGGAACTGCTGGAGCAAAAGGCCGAGCGCGAGTTCATCACCCAACTGACGCACTACAACGAGCAAGCCTGGCTGCGGGTGTTCGATCAGCAGCAACAGTGGCAGCGCATTATTCTGCAACTGCTGCACGACACCCAATGGAGCGTGCCGCTGTTTGAACGCGTGTGCCAGGCCTTTGGCTGGGACGACCAGAAAGGCGTGTACCCGGAACCTGAGTGGATGTGGCGTGGCTTGGTGTCGCGTTGCGAGCAGGAAAGCTTTTATATCAACCTCCAAGACAAAGCCCAGGACACCCGGCGCACCAGCGCCGACGCCCTGGCCGCGCGCTTGTTGCTCACGCCCATGACCGCCACCCAACAGATGAGCATCATCGGCACGTTTGGCCAAAACGAATGGAACGCCTGCCAGCATCTGGGCGAAACCCTGACCTGGCGTTATCCGCAGTTGATCGAACGCCTGCCCCAAAGCGACCTGTTCTTCTGGCGCAAATTCGTCCCACGACCGATTTACGTCCAAGTGCTTATCCGGCTCTGGGCGATCTTTGCCTTGGCCGCTGTCCTGAACCTCGCTCACGTTCAAACCGAAGAGCTGGACTTCGGGGTCGTACTCATCTTAGTGGTATTGGCGATCTTGCCGGCCGCGGTTTTCTTTCGGATCACGCAGGTGTGGGTCTGGATGAGTTCGTCCTTTATGGTTGCGGACCTGTGGCTGAGCCAGTATTTGATCCCTAAGCGCGTCAACCCCAACCAGTATTGGCTGGTGTTACGCCACGGCATCCCGCAATTGGCCATGCTCGTGGCGTGCGGGCTGATGCTGGGGATTCTGGGGGCGATTACTTATGCCGGGATGCTGCTGATCAACCTGCTGCACAGCAAACGCATCGGCCACATGGGTGAGAAAAGCCTCAACTATCCGTGGCTCAATGGTCTGCATTGGGCCTTCTGGAGCCCGCTGCAAGTGGTATTCCTGGTGGTGATGGTGGCGGTGATCATCGTCGCGCAGCATTACCTGCCAACTGTGCCATGGACACATATCGACCTGCCAAAACGGTAACAAGAAGATCGGGCCTGAGCGTAGTGCGCTGGCCCGCAACTTGCGTTCGATCATCGCCCACAACCCGCCCTACCCTACTTTCATCGCTCCCGCACCGCCCCTCACCATGGCCGGCACCTGCATAAACCCAATAACAACAGGTCCAACACCATGAGCACGTTCCGCCCGCGCCAGCTATTGCTGGCAACCGCTGTCGCCAGCCTTGCCCTGCCCGTCGCCGCCGAAGAACACGGCTTTCTCGAAGACGCCAGCGCCAACCTCAACCTGCGCAACTTCTTCTTCAACCGCAATTACACCAACCCGACCAAAACCCAGGGTGGCGCGCAGGAGTGGACGCAGAGTTTTATCCTCGATGCCCGCTCCGGCTTCACCCAGGGCACGGTGGGTTTCGGTGTGGATGTATTGGGCATGTACTCGCAAAAGCTCGATGGCGGGCGCGGCACCGGCGGCACCCAGCTATTGCCGCTGGACCGCGACGGCCGCCCGGCGGATAACTTCGGGCGTCTTGGGGTCGCGTTCAAGGCGCGAATCTCCAAGACCGAAGTCAAGGTCGGCGAATGGATGCCGGTGCTGCCGATTTTGCGCTCGGACGACGGCCGCTCCCTGCCGCAAACCCTGCGTGGCGGGCAGATCACCTCAAAGGAGATCGACGGCCTGACCCTCTATGGCGGCCAGTTCCGCGCCAACAGCCCACGCGACGACAGCAGCATGACCGACATGTCGATGGTCGGTAAAACGGCCTTCACCTCCGACCGTTTCAACTTCCAGGGCGGTGAATACGCGTTCAACGACAAACGCACCCAAGTCGGCGTGTGGAATGCCCAGCTCAAGGACATCTACAGCCAGCAATACATCAACCTGATCCATAGCCAGCCCATAGGCGACTGGACCCTGGGCGCCAACCTCGGCTTTTTCTACGGCAAGGACGACGGCAGCGCCCGGGCAGGTGACTTGGACAACAAGACCTGGTCCGGCCTGTTCTCCGCCCGTTACGGCGGCAACACCTTCTATGTCGGCCTGCAAAAACTCACCGGCAACAGTGCCTGGATGCGCGTCAACGGCACCAGCGGCGGCACCCTGGCCAACGACAGCTATAACTCCAGCTACGACAACGCCCAGGAAAAGTCCTGGCAAGTGCGCCACGACTACAACTTCGCCGCGCTGGGCATACCTGGCCTGACTTTGATGAACCGTTATATCAGCGGTAGCAACGTGCATACCGGCACCATCACCGACGGCAAGGAATGGGGGCGCGAGAGCGAAGTGGGCTATACGGTGCAAAGCGGCACCTTCAGGAACCTCAATGTGCGCTGGCGCAACTCCACGATGCGTCGTGATTACAGCAACAACGAATTTGATGAGAACCGGTTGATCGTCAGCTACCCGATAAGTCTGCTGTAAACCAGCGTCGGACTTACTGTATGGTGCGCGCCTGCCGCTGCTGATCCGCCCAGCAGCGGCCTCTATTCGAGCGCATGCACACCATGAAATTCTTCGCCATGCTGGTCCTGGCTCTGAGCCTTTGCGGCTGCATCGGCGCACCTGTCGTCCTGACGCCGCAGACGGCGCAACGCTTGCAGGCTCAGGCGCCCATCCGCTTTTTGTTGACCTTCGATGACGGCCCCAGCGCCTCGGGTTATAACAACCCCAGCCGGTCAGTGATGGCCGATTTGCTGCACAACCCGATACTGCCGGGCATCAAGGCGGTATTTTTCCTGCAGACCGAAGCGTCCCGCTCCGGTGGCAGCCTGCGGGGTCGCAAGACCATGGAGCGCGAATACGCCGCCGGGCATGTGTTGGCCTTTCACACAGCCACGGCGTTTCACACCAACCACCGTTGGCTCAATGACGCCGAGCTGGAAAGCACCCTCACCGAGGGCGCAGCCGACATTGCGTCGATCACTGGCACTGCGCCCACGCTGGTACGCCCACCCTTCTGGAACTACGACCGGCGCACCTTCGCCGCCTACCAGCGCCACGGCATGCATGTGCTGCTGACTGACCTGAGTGCCAATGACGGAAAAATCTGGGGTTTCAATGGCAGCCCACGCCGGCGAGCGAACTTGTATCGGCAACTGTCTGTGGTGCGCGAACGCATTGCTCTGGGCGAACTGCCAACGGTGGACGGCGTGATACCCGTGGTGGTGACCTTCCACGATATCAACCGTTACACCGCGCGACACATGCAGGAGTACTTGCAAATCCTGATGGACAGCGCTCGGATCAATGGCATGAAGGTCGCAGCCGAGCCGTTCTACACCGACCACGCCACGCTGGAACGCGCAGCGTTGGCACGCACAGTCAAGGATATGAATGAAGTAGTGCATCTGCCGGGGGTGTGGAACTGGGTGTGGGATGCGGACTCGCATTAGGCGCTCTGCGACGACCGGTTATATTTGCTGCTACTTGCGCTTGCCGCTCATGGGGAACTCAAGTTCACGCCGCCAACACACATAGGGACGTCAATAAAAAAGAGAATCCCATGAACGTCACTTCGCCATCGCTTAATCAGCATTCGATTGCCCTCCCGGATACAACGCCAACAGCATCGCAAGCGCCCATTGAGATCAGTGCCCGGCGTTCCTACTACGTGGGGCGCGACAGACCGATAGATTTTCTATACCTATCCTCGCATTCCAAACTCACTCCCGATCAGCATCCGCTGGACAGTACCCAAAAAAAATACATCAACACCGACGTATTGCGACACGACAAGCACGTGAAGTTCTACCAGGAAATCGCCTACATGAGCGAAAACGGCAAGCCGATAGGCTCGTCCTCCAACGAACTTGTAATCGAGACCGGTAACCGTGCCGACAAGGTAACCATTAAAAAAGGCCCGGGTCATAGTCTGATCGCGACCATCAACAATAAGCCCTATCAACTGAACCTGCTGACGTCCCCTGACGGCAGTGAATCGCAACCCTTACGCATCAGGACCAACGGGGGCGACGATTGTGTTCTGATCGATCCTGAAGTTAAAAACGCCATTCGCATCGAGCTCGGCGCCGGCAATGATTACGCGCGTGCCGGCGCAGGAGACACCCGCCTCTATGGCGGTGCGGGGAACGATATGCTCAAGCTTGGGAGCGGCGACGGCATCGCATTCGGTAACGATGGCAATGACGTGTTGATCGCCGGCACCGGGAACGGTGTCCTGAAAGGCAACAATGGCAATGACCGTATGCAGGCAGGAAAAGGCTCGGCTGATCGTCGCCTGTTCATGGACGGCGGCGACGGTCACGACTTCATGATTGTCACGCGCAACGACACTCAAATCCCGACAGTCCTGCACGGTGGCAAAGGTGAAAACCTGATCGTCGCAAATGGCCCCGCCACAATTTACACCGGGCGCGACAAAAACATCGTCAGGTCTGATAACGACAATACCGTCATCTACGCCAAACCGTCGGACGAGGTTCATCGTACCCCGGGCTCCCAGCGCGTTCACACGCAACACAGCGAGGTGGGCAAAAGTGGCTATGTGATTGAGGGCTCTGCCGAGTTCGTACAAAACGTAGAAGACGATATGGAGCTGCTAAGAATATCCCGGCAAGGCAAGAGAATGCTCGGTACTGCCGACGCCGCAGCTCAGCGGAATGATTCCCCGGTACGCATTACTGAATTGACGGAGGACAACGGCAGCTACTACTTCAGTAATGCGGCCATTCGCAACCACCTCGAAGCAGGTCACTCTATGGATACGCTGGCACCTGCGGCCCAAGGCTTCATCACACACCAACAAGCTGGCGCCGTCGCAACGGGTGCGCAGATACAATACAACCCCTCGTATTCGCTGGATGCAGACAGCGCACCCGTCAACGCCCTCTATCACGAAATGGCCCACGCCTATAATGGCGCCTCGGGAACGTTCCTCGCAGGCAGCACCGCCATACGGGAGAACCCCGACGGTGAACCCAATGATGAACGGCAAGCCGTAGGACTGTTTACCGTTGCTCAGCCATTTAATTTTGTAGGTCACCCCGCGGCCGAACCGAGTACAACAAACCCCAAGCCGTTTTCCGAAAATGGGTTTCGAGAGGAGATGCGCCGTCCGTTACGCACTACCTACACCTGAGGGGTATTGAGCGAGGGAGTGGGTTGATCAAACCGACTCCCGTGACTCGACGCCCAGCTCATCCCACACCGACTCGGCCAAGTGGAACGTCGCATTGGCTGCCGGTATCCCGCAGTAGATCGCGCTCTGCATCAGCACTTCCTTGATCTCGGCGCGTGTCACGCCGTTGCTGGCGGCGGCACGCAGGTGAAGTTTTAATTCTTCACTACGATTCATGCCGATCAACATGGCGATGGTGATCAGGCTGCGGGTATGCCGAGGCAGGCCGGGGCGGGTCCAGATATCACCCCAGGCGTGGCGGGTGATCATTTCCTGGAACTCGCTGTTGAACTCGGTCAGGGCATTGAGGCTGCGGTCGACATGGGCATCGCCCAGCACTTCGCGACGCACTTGCAGGCCATCGGCATAACGTTGTTTCTCGTCCACAAAAACTCCTTAAACATTTGATAGAAGCTCGAACACGTGTGGCGAGCAGGCTTGCCCTGCGCTGGGGCGCGAAGCGGCCCCAAAACCTGGCGATGCGGTTCATCGGGAAGAACGCGGTGTCTGTATCAGGGCCGCTTCGCCGCCCAACGCAGGGCAAGCCTGCTCGCCACAACAAGCCTGTCTGTCACAACAAGCCTGCTATACAGAACACGTCAGCTCTCCAGAACAAGCTCGCTGCCACAGGTTTAATCAGCCAACAGGAACGCCAGCACACGGTCGCTGAACGCGGCGCCGGCCTGTACGTTGGACAGGTGCGCCGCGTAGAACTCGGCGTACTCGGCGCCCTTGATCTGATTCTGGATAAAGCGGCTGCCGGCCGGCGGCGTAACGGCATCTTCGGTGCCGGCAATCGCCAGGGTCGGCACTTGGATCGTGGACAGTTGCTCGCGCAAATCCGCATCGCGTACGGCTGCGCAGTTGGCGGCGTAACCTTGGGGCGACGTGGCGGCAAGCATGTCGGTAATCTGCTGGGCCTGGTGCGGGTTGGCGGCGGCGAAATCGGCGGTAAACCAGCGTGCAATCGACGCATCGCGCAGCGCTACCATGGCCGCCGCACCGTCACGCAAAACCATCTCGATTCGCGGGTTCCAGATCTCCGGCGTGCCGATCCTGGCGGCGGTGTTGCACACCACCAGGCGCAGCAGGCGATCACCTGCGTGGATGCCCAGCCATTGGCCGATCAGGCCGCCCATGGACAGCCCGCAAAAATGCGCACGCTGAATATCCAGCGCATCGAGCAACGCAATCACATCGCGACCCAGCTGCTCGATGCTGTACGGCCCTTCGGTGACCAGGGATTTGCCATGGCCACGGGTATCGAAACGCAGTACGCGAAAGTGCTGGGTGAAGGCCGGGATCTGGATGTCCCACATATGCAGGTCGGTGCCCAACGAGTTGGACAACACCAGCACCGGCGCGCCCTCAGGCCCGTCCAGTTGGTAATGCAATGGGCCTTCGGCCAGTTGTACAAATGCCACGGCGGTCTCCTTACGCAGTCAAAGCAAAATGGTCGGTCACCGCACGGGTAACCCAGGTTTGAGCCTGGCCCAAGTAGTGGGCCGGATCGAGCAGGCGGTCCAGTTCCACCGCCGACAACTCGGCGGTGACCTGTGCTTCGTCCGCCAGAACCGCGCGCAGATGTCGCCGTTCGGCGACGGCGCGTTTACAACATTGCTCCAATAGATGGTGAGCGGTCTCGCGGCCCAGGCGTTGGGCAAGCACGATACTCACGGCTTCGGCCAGCACCAGCCCTTGGGTCAGGTCGAGGTTGTGCGCCATGCGCTCGGGGTCGACCTCCAAGCCTTGGCTCACCAACAGCGCCTGTTTCAAGGCACCGGACACCAGCCGACAAATCTCTGGCAGGGTTTCCCACTCGGCGTGCCACAGGCCCAGGCTGCGCTCGTGCTCCTGGGGCATGGCGCTGAACATCGTCGCCACCAGCCCCGGCACGCGGGTGGCAGCGCTGATCAACACGGCGGCGCCCACCGGGTTGCGCTTATGCGGCATGGTCGATGAGCCGCCCTTGCCCGGCGCCGACGGCTCGAACACCTCCGCCGCTTCGGTCTGCATCAGCAGGCTGAGGTCGCGCCCCAGTTTGCCAAGGCTGCCGGCGATCAGGCCGAGCACACTGGCAAACTCCACCAGCCGATCACGTTGGGTGTGCCAGGGTTGCTCGGGCAAGCCCAGTTGCAACTCAGCCGCCAAGGCGTGCGCCACCGGCATGGCGTGCTCACCAAGTGCCGCCAGGGTGCCGGACGCGCCACCGAACTGCAGCACCAACAAGCGCGGCTTCAGCTCGGCCAGGCGCTGGCGACTGCGCGTCACCGCGCCCAGCCACCCGGCAATTTTCATCCCCAGCGTGACCGGCGTCGCATGCTGCAGCCAGGTCCGCCCAGCCAAAGGTACGTCGGCATAACGCTGGGCCTGGGCAGCAAGCACCTCGCCCAATTGCGCCAGGTCCGCTTCAATCAGCGCGAACGCCTGGCGCAGTTGCAGCACCAGCCCGGTGTCCATCACATCCTGGCTGGTCGCGCCCAGGTGCACGTAACGCTCGGCACCGGCATCTTCAGCGGCAATCAACTTGCCCAAGGCCTTCACCAGCGGAATTGCCGAATTCCCCGCCGAGGCAATCGCCTCACCGAGGGCGTCCACATCGTAAAGCGAAGCCAGGCACGCCTGGGCAATCGGTGCGACGGCGGCTTGCGGAATCAGCCCGACCCGGGCCTCGGCCCGGGCCAGCGCCGCTTCGAAATCCAGCATGCCCTGCAAACGTCCCTGGTCGCAGAACACCTCGGCCATGCTGTCAGCGGTGAAGTAAGCGTCGAACAGTTGATTGCTCGTGCGCAGTGTCATAACTCATCCCTAGAGGTCGTGATGTAGATAAGCCGCCTGTTTGGGCAGACGCAGGCTGAACAGGAAAGCGACCGCCATCATCGCGGTGACGTACCAGTAAAAGGTATTTTCCATGCCAATGGATTTCAGGCTCAACGCAACGACTTCGGCCGAACCACCAAAAATCGCATTCGCCACCGCATACGCCAGGCCCACACCCAGTGCGCGCACCTGCGGCGGGAACATCTCCGCTTTGACCAGGCCGCTGATCGAGGTGTAGAAGCTGACGATCGCCAAAGCCAGGGTGATCAACACAAAGGCCAGGAACGGACTGGTGACGGTTTTCAGGGTCAGCAGGATCGGCACGGTGAACAGCGTGCCCAGGCCTGCGAACCAGAGCATCGAATTACGTCGACCGATCTTGTCCGCCAACATGCCGAACAGCGGCTGCATGCACATGTACAGGAACAGCGCGCCGGTCATGATGTAGCTCGACGTCTTGGCGTGCATGCCCACGGTGTTCACCAGGTATTTCTGCATGTACGTGGTAAAGGTGTAGAAAATCAACGAGCCACCGGCGGTGTAGCCCAGCACGGTAATGAAGGCTTTGCCGTGGTCGCGGAACAGCGCGACGATGCTGCCGGCGTCTTTGTCTTCACGCATTTCCTTGCTGGTGGTTTCTTTCAAGGTGCGACGCAGCAGCAGGGAGATCACCGCAGCAATGGCACCGATCACGAACGGAATCCGCCAGCCCCAGGCGCGCAGTTCTTCTTCACTCAGGATCTGTTGCAGGATCACCACCACCAGCACCGCCAGCAATTGGCCGCCGATCAGGGTCACGTATTGGAATGACGCAAAAAAGCCGCGCTGGCCCTTGAGTGCCACTTCACTCATGTAGGTCGCCGTGGTGCCGTATTCGCCACCCACCGACAGGCCCTGGAACAGGCGCGCCACCAGCAGCAAGGCCGGCGCCCAGGCGCCGATATCTTTGTAGGTGGGCAAAAAGGCGATGACCAGCGAACCGGCGCACATCATCAGCACCGAGATCATCATCGAGTTTTTGCGCCCGTGCTTGTCGGCCACTCGGCCAAACAGCCAGCCACCGATGGGTCGCATCAGGAATCCGGCAGCAAACACCCCGGCGGTGTTGAGCAACTGGACCGTGGGATCGTCCGAGGGGAAAAACGCCGGGGCAAAATAAATCGCGCAGAAGGCATAGACGTAGAAGTCGAACCATTCGACCAGGTTGCCGGAGGAGGCCCCGACAATCGCAAAAATCCGTTTGCTGCGTTCTTCTCCGGTGTAGTGACTCGTTTTTGTTGTCATGTTTTTTTACTCAGTGGGAACGGTTATAGCCTAGACATACTTTGCAACAACCATGTTCCGCAAGCAGACTTTTGCATAGGTGCGGCCTTGAGGGCGCCATCGCAGGCAAGCCAGCTCCCACCTTTGAACCTGTTCACCGTTCAAAATGTGGGAGCCGGGCTTGCCCGCGATGGCGCCCGCCAGCTCAACTCAATAATCGAAGAACACCGTCTCCTTGTCTGTGCCCTGCAAAATCACATTCCACTGATGCACACCCTGCGCATCCGGCTTGGCAATCAACGTAGCGCGACGCTCCGCAGGCACACACGCCAGCAACGGGTCATCGCCATTCAACGCTTCGCCATCGAAATAGATCCGCGTCAGCAGGTGCTTGACCAAACCACGGGCAAACACCAGCACCACCAGATGCGGCGCCTGAGTCGTGCCTTGCAGGCCCGGCACACTGCCCGGCTTGATGGTGGTAAACCGAAAGCGGCCTTCGGCATCCACCGGCACCCGGCCAAACCCTTCAAAGGTGGGATCGACGGCCTTGGCCTGCTCGTCTTCGGGGTGGTCGTACTTGCCGGCGGCATTGGCTTGCCAGACTTCCAGCATGGCGTCGTTGACGACATCACCGTTGCCGTCCACCACCTGCCCGCTGATTGCCACGCGCTCGCCCAAGGTGGCCGGCACGGTCAGGTCTTCGCGGTTCAGCCAGGTCAGGCCGATGTGGTAATACGGCCCGACGGTGTGGGACGTGGTCGCATTGAGGGTCATCTCATTTCTCCATCGGCGTGGCGTCGCGGCCGCGCAAAACGATGTCCCAGCGATAGCCGAGGGCATAGGACGGAATGGTTTTTTCCAGATCAAAACGCGCGATCAGACGCTGCTTGGCGCTGGTGTCCGGCACACAGTTGTAGATCGGGTCGTATTCCAGCAGCGGGTCACCGGGGAAATACATCTGCGTGACCAGTCGCGTCAGTACGCTGGGACCAAACAGCGAGAAGTGGATATGCGCCGGGCGCCACGCGTTGTGGTGGTTGCCCCACGGGTAGGCGCCGGGCTTGATGGTCTGGAACTGATACCAGCCGTCGGCGTCGGTGACGGTGCGGCCGGTGCCGGTAAAGTTCGGGTCCAGCGGCGCGTCGTGCAGGTCGCGCTTGTGGTTGTAGCGACCGGCGGCGTTGGCCTGCCAGATCTCCACCAGAATGCCCGGTACCGGCAGGCCGTTTTCATCCAGCACACGGCCGTGGATGATGATGCGTTCGCCCTGGGGCTCGCCTTCGTGCTGGGCGGTGAGGTCGTTGTCCTTCTCGTTGATCCGCTCGGCGCCGATGGTCGGGCCGGTGATTTCCGACAAGGAGTGCGGCAGAAACACCAATGGCTGAGACGGCGAACGCAGGTTCGTCGACTGGTAGGCCGGGTGCAGGTAATCAGGTTGGGTGCCCGCTTGCGGGCGCCGGTAACCGGGCTTGTCACTCATGGAGCAATCCTCTCTTATCAGATGCGTTCAATCGCCAGGGCCAGGCCTTGGCCGACGCCCACACACATGGTCGCCAGGCCTTTGCGGCCGCCGGTTTTCTCCAACTGATGCAGTGCCGTCAGCACCAACCGCGCGCCGCTCATGCCCAACGGGTGGCCAAGGGCGATGGCGCCGCCGTTCGGGTTGACCTGCGCGGCATCGTCGGCGATCCCCAGTTCACGCAGCACCGCCAGGCCTTGGCTGGCGAAGGCTTCGTTGAGTTCGATCACGTCAAAGTCGGTGACCGCCAAACCAAGGCGCTCCACCAGTTTGCGCACCGCCGGCACCGGGCCGATGCCCATTACACGCGGCGCAACGCCGGCGCTGGCCATGCCCAATACGCGAGCGCGGGCGGTGAGGCCGTGCTTTTTGACCGCTTCGGCAGACGCCAGAATCAGCGCCGCCGCACCGTCATTCACGCCCGACGCATTGCCGGCGGTGACGGTTTTATCCGGGCCATTGACCGGCTTGAGTTTGGCCAGGGCCTCCAGGGTGGTGTCGCGTGGATGCTCGTCGTGCTCCACCACGGTTTCGCCTTTTTTATGGGCGACGCGCACCGGCACGATTTCTTCAGCAAAGAACCCGGCGGCTTGCGCGGCGGCGGTGCGTTGCTGGCTGCGCAGGGCGAAGGCGTCCTGATCGGCGCGGGACACGTTGTAGTCGTCGGCGACGTTATCGGCCGTTTGCGGCATCGCATCCACGCCGTATTGGGCCTTCATCAACGGGTTGATAAAACGCCAGCCGATGGTGGTGTCTTCCAGTTTCATGTTGCGCGAAAACGCCGCGTCAGCCTTGCCCATCACGAACGGCGCACGGGACATCGACTCGACGCCACCGGCAATCGCCAGCTCCATTTCGCCGCTGGCGATGGCGCGGAAGGCCGTGCCGATCGCGTCCATGCCCGAGGCGCACAGGCGGTTGAGGGTCACGCCCGGAATGCTTTGCGGCAAGCCCGCCAACAGCAACGCCATACGCGCGACGTTGCGGTTGTCTTCACCGGCCTGGTTGGCGCAGCCGAGGAATACTTCGTCGACCGCGCTCCAGTCCACCGACGGGTTGCGCTCGATCAGTGCCTTGATTGGCAAGGCTGCCAAGTCATCGGCGCGCACCGTGGACAAGCCACCGCCGAAACGGCCGATGGGCGTGCGGATGGCATCACAGATAAAGACGTCACGCATCAGGCTTCTCCCGGTGCTTGGCCGTGGGCGGCGGCAGTGCGCGCTTCGAGATCACGCAGCGCGGTCAGCTCCACCTCGGTCGGCTCGGCGGTGGTGCTTACGTGGTCGGCAAAACGAATTGCCCAACCGGTGGCTGCCACCACTTGTTCACGGGTGACGCCAGGGTGCAGCGCGGTGACCACAAACTCATGGCTGCCCTCCTCCGGTTCCATGATGCACAGGTCGGTAATAATCCCTACAGGGCCGGCGCCAGGCAGGCCCAGGCGCTTGCGTGAGTCACCGCCTTCGCCGTGGCCGACCGAGGTAATGAAGTCCAGTTTGTCGACAAACGAGCGCGCCGACTGCTTGAGGATGATCAACACGCTCTTGGCGGAACCGGCAATCTCCGGCGCGCCACCGGCACCCGGCAGGCGCACTTTGGGTTGGTGATAATCGCCCACCACGGTGGTGTTGATGTTGCCGAAGCGGTCGACCTGGGCGGCGCCGAGAAAGCCGACGTCGATGCGCCCGCCTTGCAGCCAGTAGCGAAAAATCTCACCGGTCGGTACTACCGTGTCGGCGGTTTCTGCCAGTTCGCCGTCACCGATCGACAGCGGCAATACGCTTGGCTTGGCGCCAATCGGGCCGGATTCGTAGATCAGCACCACGTCCGGCGACGAGGTCAGGCGTGCCAGGTTGGCGGCCTTGGAAGGCAAGCCGATACCGACAAAGCACACCGAGCCGTTCTTGAGGCGGCGCGCGGCGGCGACGGTCATCATTTCATTGGTCGAGTAAGCCATTACTTGGCCTCCTGCGCGTGGGCCAGCTTGGCCTGGAATTCACTGAAGTCAGCGGTGCCGTGGATATATTCGTCGATCCACGCGGTAAAGGTCCCACGGTCGCGGGCGATGGGGTCCCACGCCTGATAGAAGCGGTTGTCGCGCTCGTTGTAGCCATGGGCGTAGGACGGGTGCGCACCACCGGGTACATGGCACACCGCAGTCAAGGCCCAGGTCGGCAGCACGCAGCTGTTCATCGGTGCATTCAGGTCATCGACGATTTCTTCGACGGTGACGATGCAACGCTTGGCCGCCAGGGCCGCTTCCTTCTGCACACCGAGAATGCCCCAGAGCAGCACATTGCCCTTGCGGTCGGCCTTTTGTGCGTGGATCACGGTGATGTCCGGACGCACCGACGGCACGGCCGCCAGCACTTCGCCAGTGAATGGGCAGGTCACGGTTTTGATCAGCGGGTTGACCTTGGGCAGGTCGGAGCCGGCATAGGCGCGCAGCACCGCAAACGGCAGGCCCGAGGCTCCGGCAACGTAGGCATTGGCCAGGTCGGCGTGGCTGTGTTCTTCGATCTCCAGCGGCTGCGGCCATTGCTTTTCAACGGCGTCGCGCAGGCGATGCAGGGAACCCACGCCCGGGTTGCCGCCCCAGGAGAAAATCAACTTGCGCGCGCAGCCGGCACCGATCAACTGGTCGTAGATCAGGTCAGGCGTCATGCGCACCAGCGTCAGGTCTTTCTTGCCCTGACGAATGATTTCATGACCCGCTGCCGTAGGGATCAGATGGGTGAAGCCTTCGAGGGCGACGGTATCGCCGTCGTTCACGAAGCGCTTGACCGCATCACGCAGGGTGAGAATTTCAGCCATGGGTTGGGCTCCCGGTGTTGATCGAAAAAGGCGCTGAGGTGGCGCCGAAGTGCTTGAAGATTAAGCCGGGCAAATGGGCCAAACAATCCGATAATCGACTCAGCGTTCGATTATCGAACGGATTGTTGTCTAGCTAATCGTTTACGAAAACTCGCTCAGTCTGAGGGCCTGGCTTATGTGGGAGCCAGCTCCCACCCAAGCCAGCTCCCACACAATTTAGCGCCCACTTGAATCGCGCGGGGATCAGGTAGCATCCGCATGGCTGACCATACCCTTGATCACCACGGCAGCCGTGGCCAACGCCGCCGGAATCACCAGCGCCGTCAGCACTTGTTCGAAGTTCCAGCCCAGGCCCAGCAAGGTGGCGCCCATCCACGCGCCGAGGATCGCGCCGAAGCGACCGATGCCGAGCATCCACGACACACCGGTCGCGCGGCCCTGTGTCGGGTAGAAGCGCGCGGCCAGGGATGGCATGGCCGATTGCGCGCCGTTGACGCACATTCCGGCGATCAACACCAAGGTCGCCAGTACGGTGATATTGCCCAGGCTCTGCCCCACGGCGTAGGCAAACACCCCGGCCAACAGGTAGAAAGTGCCGATGACCTTGTGGGGATTGAAGCGGTCCATTGCCCAGCCCACGCCGACCGCACTCAGCACGCCGCCGAACTGGAACAACGCGCCGATAAAGGCTGCCTGTTCCATACTGGCGCCGCTGTCGCGCATCAGGGTCGGCAGCCAACTGGTCAGCAGGTAAACAATCACCAGGCCCATAAAGTAGGTGAGCCACAGCAGCAGGGTGCCGGCGCTGTAGGTGCCGGAGAAGATCACCGCGAACACGTTGCGCGCCTTGACGGTTTTTTGCTCGGGCACGCTGAAGCTGCTCGCCTGGGCAACGATCGTAGGTTCGATGGGAGACAAGGTTTTACGCACCTTGTCGGTGCCGCGGTTGCGCACCACCAGGTAACGCGCCGATTCCGGCAGCCATACCAATAGCACCACCGCCAAAATCAACGGCAGAATGCCGCCGATCAGCAGCAGGCTATGCCAGCCAAACGCCGGGATCAGCTTGGCCGAGATAAACCCGCCGCCGGCCATGCCCAGGTTGAAACCGCAGAACATGCTGGTCACCAGCAACGATTTGTGGCGCTCGGGGGTGTATTCGGACAGCAGCGTCGTGGCGTTCGGCATCCCTGCGCCCAGGCCCAGCCCGGTCAGGAAGCGCAACACCAGCAGTTGGTCGACGTTGCTGCTGTAGGCCGAGGCCAGGCTGAATGCGCCAAACACCAACACCGCACTCACCAGCACCACTTTGCGCCCGAAACGGTCCGCCAGCGGGCCGGAACCGAGCGCACCAAACACCATGCCGATCAACGCGGCACTCATTACCGGGCCAAGGCTGGCGCGGTCGATGCCCCAGTCCTGGGACAGCGCAGGCGCAATAAAGCCCATGGCAGCGGTGTCGAGGCCATCGAGGAAGACAATCAGGAAACACAGGATTACCACACGCCACTGGTAACGCGAGAGTGGCTGGGCGTTGATAAAGGACTGCACGTCCAGGGTGGTACCGACAGAAGGCTGATTCATTATTTTTATTCCACACCGATGGCGGGCCAACGACCTGGGGTCGTCATTATTATTGGGCGGCTCTTCAGAGCGCTGCCGCACAGTAATAAGTCGGGGGAAACAGCGTCAATTGATCAAGCCGGGATCTGTGCGGTCACCGAACACTTAGGCAAACAGTTGCGCACTCAACTCGCGGCTGGCGCTGAGCATGCTTGGCAAAAACCGCTGCTCCAGCTCGCTGCGGCTGACACGCCCGGCGTGGGTGCTGACATTGAGCGCGGCCAACACCTGGCCGGAAGCGTCGTACACCGGCACGGCGATGGAGCGCAAACCCTGCTCCAGCTCCTGATCGACGATGCACCAGCCTTGTTGACGCACTTGTTGCAGGCATTCGAACAAGGCTTCGGGCGTGGTCAGGGTGCGGCTGGTCTTGGTTTGCAGGTCGGCGTGGTCGAGATAGTCCTTGAGCGAGGCATCGTCCAGCGCCGCCAGGAGGATGCGCCCCATCGATGTGCAATACGCCGGCAAACGCCCGCCCACCGACAGGTCCACCGAGATCAGGCGCTGGGTGGTGGCCGAGCGGGCGATATAAAGGATGTCGTCGCCTTCCAGGGTCGCCATGTTGCAAGCCTCGTGCAATTGCTCGCTCATACGGTCCAGGTAAGGCTGGGCCGATACGGCCAATGGCGTGGAGGACAAATACGCATGCCCCAGGGTCAAGACTTTGGGCAGCAGCGAATAGGTGCGCCCATCGGTGGTGGCATAACCGAGCTTGATCAAGGTGTGCAGGCAACGGCGCACGGCGGCACGCGGGATTTCGGTGCGATGACTGATCTGGGCGATGGTCAGGTGGCGTTTGCGCTCCTGAAACGCTTGCACCACTGCCAGGCCGCGCGCCAGGGAGGTCATGAAGTCCGGATCACCGGTAAACGCCTGGATACGCTTGGCCGGTGAAGCCACGATCGGCGGCGCCACTGATGCGAAGGAGTTGCGCAATTGATCGTTCATTTCCAGGGTCCTTTCTCTTGTTTTCAACCGCAGGGAGGGTTGGCCGCCATTACAAGCCGTGCCGGCCGGGATGCACAAGGTTGCGCCCGCAACATCGGGCGATTATCGGACAGCCATGCGATTATCGCAATTTTGCCGATGGAACCCGACAGCCGGGTAGACCACTACAGTCATGCGCAAAACGCGCAAATGACTCACACCGTCATGTAACAAAAGTCTCACACGAAGTTGACGCTTTTTAACTTAATGCTGATAGTTTTATCCAAATGCGCCGCTATAATGCAGCTTGTGCAGAGGTCAGCCCGATTTCATTATCATCGGGAGTGGAGCTCACGAGGCGATGCGCGTTACAGGCATCATCGGTCACACATACCTGTTTATAAGATTTGCCCTTTGGCCCTTTTTCAAACTTGAATGGTTCTACTGTTCAATCTTGAACAACCCGAGGACGACTTTCAGGCATGACGCTGCACCGTCAATACACTCAACTTAATTAGGTAACACTGTGACGAAAGACGAACTGCGCGCGGAACTTGAGCGCCAGGAACAACGTTACAAGGACGTTTACGGCGGGGAAGTCACCACCTACGCCGCGCAACCTGAACCCGAGCGCAAACCCTGGCGCAAACGGGCCAGTTTGCTGGATCAGGCATTTGCCCAGGAAATTCAAAAGATTGAACAGGAACTCAAGACCGAAGAGCCATAAGCCCTTCGCTCAGAGTTTCCAGGGTCTTGCTGTCTCTGCCGGCCCAGCGCCGGCGGAAGGCACCGTGCATTGGCTCACCATTGGTCAGCGTCCTGCTGCCGCCAACGAAATTTCATACAAATGTTTCAGACATGACGTTTGCATGACAAATCCGTGTCTTTTCGGCCCCGCACTTTATAAATCAAAGACTTGCCAAAGCCCCGAAAACCCTGGGATGCGCCGCTTTGCCCGGTGTTTTTTCAGTGAAGATTGTTACCGATGAGCAGCTAATGCATCGATTACTGAGGTTTTCTGGCATAATCGCGCCCCCTTACGACCGGGTCAGAAAACCTTCATGATCGATTTATTCAGCGGACTGGATGCTTGGGTTCTAGTGAGCCTGTTGCTCGCCCTGGCCTTTGTCCTCGCCTTCGAGTTCATCAATGGCTTTCATGACACCGCTAACGCGGTGGCCACAGTCATCTACACCAAAGCCATGCCGCCGCACCTGGCCGTGTTCTTCTCCGGGGTGTTCAACTTCCTCGGCGTGTTGCTCGGTGGTGTCGGCGTCGCCTACGCCATCGTGCACTTGCTGCCGGTGGAGTTGCTGATCAATGTGAACACCGGCCATGGCCTGGCAATGGTCTTCTCTTTATTGGCAGCGGCGATCACCTGGAACCTGGGCACCTGGTACTTCGGTATCCCGGCCTCCAGCTCCCATACCTTGATCGGCTCGATCCTTGGTGTCGGCCTGGCCAATGCCCTGATCAACGACATCCCATTGGCTGACGGTGTGAACTGGCAGAAAGCCATCGATATCGGTGCTTCCCTGGTGTTCTCGCCGATGGCCGGCTTCATGGTCGCAGCTCTGGTGCTGATCGGCCTGAAATGGTGGCGCCCACTGTCGAAAATGCACAAGACCCCGGACCAGCGCCGCAAACTTGACGACAAGAAGCACCCACCGTTCTGGAACCGTCTGGTACTGGTGATCTCGGCCATGGCCGTGAGCTTCGTACACGGCTCCAATGATGGCCAGAAAGGCATCGGCCTGATCATGCTGGTGCTCATCGGTATCGTACCGGCGCAGTTCGTACTCGACCTGGGCAGCACCACTTACCAGATTGAACGTACTCGCGATGCCACCGTGCATTTGAGCCAGTTTTACGAGCGCAATAACGCCACGCTCGGCGAGTTCCTGGCACTGGGCAAAAGCGTGAAGGACGACCTGCCGGGCAAGTTTCGGTGCAACCCGCAGCAGACCGAGCCGACTATCAATGCATTGATGGAAACCCTGAAAGGCGTTTCCGACTACCACTCGCTGACTGCCGAGCACCGCATTGAAGTGCGCCGCTACTTGCTGTGCCTGGACGACACCGCGAAGAAAGTCGGCAAGCTGCCGGGCCTGGATGCGCGTGAGAAGTCCGACCTGGACAAGCTGCGCAAAGACTTGACCGCCACCACCGAGTACGCCCCGTTCTGGGTGATCCTCGCCGTCGCACTGGCCCTGGGCCTGGGTACCATGGTGGGCTGGAAGCGTGTGGTACTGACCATCGGTGAGAAGATCGGCAAGCAGGGCATGACCTATGCCCAAGGCATGTCGGCACAGATCACCACGGCGAGCATGATTGGCCTGGCCAACATTTTCAGCCTGCCGGTTTCCACCACTCACGTACTGTCTTCAGGCGTGGCCGGGACCATGGTTGCCAATAAGAGCGGCCTGCAAGGCGGCACGGTGAAGACCATCCTGATGGCTTGGGTGTTGACCTTGCCGGCAACCGTGGGCCTGTCAGCCGGGTTGTTCTGGCTGGCGTCCAAGGCATTGGGTAGTTGATAGGCTGCGGCTGAAAAAGAAGGCGCGATCCTGATGGGGATCGCGCTTTTTTTTATCTCACAACTACAGGTGCGGGACGCAGAGCGTCCTCGGCGGCATTCCCACGCGGAGCGTGGGAACGATCACATTAAATAGCAGGCAAAAAAAAGGGCGACCGAAGTCGCCCAAAATGCCTTGCGTGCTCATGTAACCCAGAAGAACTTACGGTTCTTTACGCTTATTAGCGTCCTTCCAGATAAAAATCCCAAACCCTACAAAAAACAGCACCATGAGGCTGACAGTCAGCACCCCGGCAAACACCACATTATCGAAAAACATGACCGGCCTCCTGCTCATGCCCTGTTGCGATAGGGCTAAGTTAATGGAGAAGGCGGAGTGGAAAATTGACCGGGATCAATGTCGCCCGCAACGGGGCTTAAAGAAGGGTAATAACTGACCTGCATCAACAAATGCAGGCTGTTTCAACGCTTTTTCGGCTTGTTCTTGGGTTTTTTCTTAACTTTGCCAAGCGGCATCGCCTGCTCAAATGCCTGGCGAACTTCATTCAGGCGCTTGTCATTCAAGTCATGCACACGTTTGGCACGTTCGGCATTCAGGTCGATCAGTTTGTCGTCTTCACTCATGGCTGGGCTTACGTCGTGGCGGGAATGGCTCAATAATGCGGCCTCTCCCGCTCGACGGCAAATGCCTGGGTGAAAATCCTCGTACTTCTCTTTCCTGGCGCTTATTTATCCCGCTCAAACGTAATGATGGAACGTGTAGTCCCCGGCCAATTCGGCATTTGGCGCCAGGGCGTCAGCACTTCCAGCGTATCGCCCCTGACCTGAAAATCGCGGCATTGCACCGTCCCCACCCACGCCGGATTCCAGGCAGAATCAACCTCTGTGCACCATTGATTGCCCTCGACCCGCTCAATACCGGTATAAGCCACCAGCGTATTCAACAGCGCTGATTTTTCAGCGTCGGAAGCGCCGGCTTTTCTTCCCTCACCGGTCAACACGAAAGCCACTCGATGATCCGCGGTAAAAATAACGCGCCCGGAAGGACGGCTGCCCATTGCCGGAATTTTCTCACGGGTATCCTGGGACTCGACCTGATAGCCGACCAGCTTCCAGGCCCCGACCAGCGGTGACTCATTCGCTGCTGCGCCCGCGCAAAGGCCCATTGAAACAGCCAACCCGATCACATTTGCCTTTATAGGGAGTTTCATCGCTCTACCGTCTCAAAAAAGACACAGAGCTTTGCGCACGGCTGCCCGGGGAGATGTAGGGCATATCCCCAAACTACGACAGGAGAATCTGCGGGCGACAAAAGGAAGCACATCGCCCAAAATCGACACTTCCCAACTTACCCTGTAGGCGCACTCAGTTGGCACTGCACAATGACCTTCCGCCGCTGCTGGCCCTGCGCGCTTTTGAGGCGGTGGCGCGGCACTTGAGTTTTATCAAGGCCGCCAATGAGTTGTCGGTTACCCAGAGCGCACTCAGCCACCAAGTGCAAAAGCTCGAACAGTATCTGGGCAAACCACTGTTTATCCGACGCACCCGCGCGATTGATCTGACCGCCGACGGCCAACGTTACTACGACGAAATCCGCCCGGCCCTCGATATGATCGCCGCCGCCACCCGCGCGCAGAAAGTCGCCCCCACGACCACAATTTTGCGCGTGGGCCTGCTGGCCTCGTTTGCCACCCTGTGGCTGGCCCCGCGTCTGGCCGGGTTTCTCAACCGCTACCCGCATATCCAGGTGGAACTGCTGCCGGCGATTCAATTAGCCAACGTCGCCACCGCGGAGGTCGACCTGGCCATCCGCTATGGCAAGGGCGACTGGCCCGATGTACAGGCCACGCGTTTGATGGCGGAAGTCATTTCACCGGTGTGCAGCCCGGCCTTCAAGGCCAGCCAACTGCACAATGCGCCCTTGTTGATGGCCACCTCGCACCGCCCTTTCGAGTGGACGGATTGGTCGGCGCACTACCAGGTCAACCTCGACCACCATTCCCGCGTGCTGCTGCACGACTACAACATCGTGGTCGAAGCCGCCGTGGCTGGCCAAGGCATCGCCATGGGCCGTCACCGCCTGATAGAGCGCAGGCTCAAGGACGGCAGCCTGGTGGAAGCCTTTGACTGGCCGCCCTACCACAGTGAAATCGGTTACTGGCTGATCGTGCCTCAAGGCCCTGCGAGCCAAGCGGTCGAATGCTTCAGTCAATGGTTGAAAGACACCTGCGCCGATGCATGAGCTATTTCGATACGTCGAGTGAGATCTATCCGTTTGTCGCCCATTGATACAACAAACATGCTCAAACCTCTTAACCCAAGAGGATCCAACATGAGCGACTCCATCCGCCAACGCGTACAAGCCCTTGGCCTGACGCTGCCAACCCCTAGCCAGCCGGCGGCCAATTACATCAATCATGTGGTCAGCCAGAACCAGCTGTTTATCTCCGGGCAAATTCCTATGCTCGACGGCAAACCCACCTACATCGGCCGGCTGGGGCAATCCCTCAGCGATGAAGAAGGTGCCCAGGCAGCAGAGCTGGCGGCGTTGGGCTTGCTCGGCCAGTTAAGTGCTGCCATCGGTGATGACCTGTCGCGTGTAGTGCGCATTCTCCGCTTGGGCGTGTTCATCGCCAGCAGCGGCGATTTCACGCGCCAAAGCGTCGTTGCCAATGGCGCATCCAATCTGGTGGTCAATGCCCTGGGCGACAAAGGCCGGCACGTGCGCACCGCCGTCGGCGTCTCGAGCCTGCCCGCCGGCGTCGCCGTGGAGGTGGACGCAATTTTCGAGCTGCTGTCGTGAGCCCGCTGCAGGTCCAGCATCTGCGTGACGACACACCTGGCTGCCAATCAGGCATCGTGCACTTCAACCATGCCGGTGCCTCGCTGCCGAGCCAAGCCACCCTCGACGCGATCATCGACCAGTTGCAACGCGAAGCCCGCGATGGCCCGATGGAGGCCGGCGAGCATGGCGCGATCCTGGTAGAAAAAGCCCGGCGCGCAGCTGGGCAATTACTCAATGCGCCCGTCTCCTCGATTGCCTTCGCCAGCAGCGGCTCAACCGCCTGGAGCCTGGCTTTCCAGGCCTTGGGGCCGTGGCAGCCGGGCGATCGCATCCTGGTTGGGCGCCATGAATGGGGCGGCAACCTGGCGAGTATGCAGTTGGCCGTGCAAGCGGGTGCCCGAGTGGAGGTGATTCCCTGCGATGCAACCGGCGCAGTCTGCCCATTGGCGCTGGAAGCAATGATTGATGCCAACGTCAAGCTGATCGACCTGACCTGGCTGCCGGCCAACGGCGGCCTGATCAACCCTGCCCCAGCCATCGGCGAAGTGGCCAGGCGCCACGCAATCCCCTACTTCATCGACGCCGGCCAAGCGGTCGGCCAGTTGCCGGTGGATGTGCAGGCGCTGCACTGCGATGTGCTCAAGTCCGCCGGGCGTAAACACCTGCGCGGGCCGCGGGGTACGGCGCTGCTGTATGTGCGACCAGACTTTCTGCAACGCCTGAACCCCGCCCAGCGCGACGTGTTCTCGGCGCCCTGGACCGTTGAAGGGTTCGACCTGCGTAACGATGCCCGCCGCTTTGAAACCAGCGAAGTGTCCTACGCCTTATTGGCGGGGTTGGGCAATGCGTTGCAGGAAGTTAACCGACTGGGCGTGGAGCGGACATGGGAAAGGGTCTTGCAGCTTAGCGGACGAATCCGCGACGCGCTGCGTCAGATTCCGGGCGTTTCCCTGCACGATCTGGGCACGCTTCACTCAGGACTGATCGCCTTTAACCTCGCCGGCTGGGAGGCGTTTGAACTCAAACGTCGGCTGGGATTAAAGCGCATCAACATCGGCGCCAATGGTGTGGCCTACACGCCTCTGGATATGCAGGCGCGGGGTCTTACAAGCATCGCGCGGGTTTCTGTCAGCCCACTCAACACCGAACACGACATCGAGTTGCTGATCGCCGCGCTGCGCGAATTGCGCGATTAAACCTCGACGTCCACCCACAAACCCTGGCGCGGCGCGTCCTCGATCAGCGGCGCTACCGGCACGGTGTTGTCGGCGTTGAGCTCATCGCCGGGGATCGCCAAGTGCGCGTCAGGGTCTTCATCCGCTTCGCGCCGGCGTTTCTGCTGTTCTTGCTGGCGGCGTTGTTCTTCGCGCAGTAACAAAGTCGACTGCTCGGCATCGCCCTTTTTCAGGTCGATGGTGCTTTCGTTGGAGCCGGCCTGCACGGGCACCACGGGCGGGATATCCGGCTTCTGGCGCACCGGATCAAGTTGCGACGTGACCGGTACAACGCTCAAGGGCAGTATGGGTGGCAGCATGGTTTTTAGTCTCCTATTGCGCAGACTGTCGGCTGCGGGAGGGGCGACTTGAGCATCAAGCCCCCAACTTGTGAACCAATCGTCATCTATCCGACGAACATATCGCCCTTTTTCTTGCCGCTTGGAGCTTAAAGCTTGAAGCTGCAGCTATTCCTTTTGGTCTGGAAGCCGTGTTCCGTTAGAATAGTCGGCTTTTTCACGGCGGGAGTCAGGCAGCATGGCGCAGCAGTATCAACCGGGGCAACGCTGGATTAGTGACAGCGAAGCAGAGCTGGGGTTAGGCACCGTTCTGGCACAGGACGGGCGCTTGTTGACCGTGCTCTATCCGGCCACTGGCGACACTCGTCAGTATGCGCTACGGAATGCGCCCCTCACTCGTGTGAGGTTTTCGCCGGGTGACAGCATCACCCATTTCGAAGGCTGGAAAATGACCGTACAGGAAGTCGACGACGTCGATGGCCTGCTGGTCTACCACGGCCTCAATGGGCAGAACGAGCAGGTCACCCTGCCGGAAACCCAACTGTCGAACTTCATCCAGTTCCGTCTGGCCAGCGACCGTCTGTTCGCCGGGCAGATCGACCCGCTGGCCTGGTTCTCGCTGCGCTACCACACGCTGGAACACACCAGCCGTCAGTTGCAGTCCTCGCTGTGGGGCCTGGGCGGCGTGCGTGCGCAACCTATTGCTCACCAACTGCACATCGCTCGCGAAGTCGCTGACCGTATCGCGCCACGGGTATTGCTGGCCGACGAAGTGGGCCTGGGCAAGACCATCGAAGCCGGCCTGGTGATTCATCGCCAGTTGCTGTCGGGTCGCGCCAACCGCGTGCTGATCCTGGTGCCGGAAAACCTGCAACACCAGTGGCTGGTGGAAATGCGCCGCCGCTTTAACCTGCAGGTTGCGCTGTTCGACGAAGAGCGTTTTATCGAAAGCGATGCCGCCAACCCGTTCGAAGACACCCAGCTTGCACTGGTTGCACTCGAATGGCTGGTGGACGACGAGAAGGCCCAGGACGCGCTGTTCGCTGCCGGCTGGGACCTGCTGGTGGTCGACGAAGCCCACCACTTGGTGTGGCATGAAGAAAAAGCCAGCCCGGAATACGCGCTGGTCGAGCAACTGGCCGAAGTGATCCCTGGCGT
Organism: Pseudomonas sp. OE 28.3; assembly: GCF_014268205.2. Taxonomy (NCBI): domain Bacteria; kingdom Pseudomonadati; phylum Pseudomonadota; class Gammaproteobacteria; order Pseudomonadales; family Pseudomonadaceae; genus Pseudomonas; species Pseudomonas sp. OE 28.3. The sequence continues at coordinate 1,735,984 of NZ_CP077082.1, read as the reverse complement.
GCTGCTGCTCACCGCCACCCCGGAACAACTGGGCCAGGACAGCCACTTCGCACGCCTGCGCCTGTTGGACCCGAACCGCTTCCACGACCTGCACGCCTTCCGCGCCGAAAGCGAGAACTATCGCCCGGTAGCCGAAGCCGTGCAGGAACTGCTGGACAAGGGCCGCCTGTCGCCAAAAGCGCACAAAACCATCCAGGGTTTCCTCGGTGACGAAGGTGAAGCACTGCTCACCGCCGTCAACGATGGCGACACCGAAGCCAGCGCACGCCTGGTGCGTGAGCTGCTCGACCGCCACGGCACCGGCCGCGTACTGTTCCGTAACACCCGCGCCGCCGTGCAGGGTTTCCCGGAGCGCAAGCTGCATGCCTACCCGCTGCCGAACCCGGACGAATACCTCGAACTGCCGCTGGGCGAACACGCCGAGCTGTACCCGGAAGTCAGCTTCCAATCGCAACCGGATGTTGAAGAAGAAAACCGCTGGTGGCGCTTCGACCCGCGCGTCGAGTGGCTGATCGACCAGCTGAAAATGCTCAAGCGCACCAAAGTGTTGGTGATCTGCGCCCACGCCGAAACCGCCATGGACCTGGAAGACGCCCTGCGCGTGCGCTCCGGCATCCCGGCCACGGTGTTCCACGAGGGCATGAACATCCTCGAGCGTGACCGCGCTGCTGCCTACTTCGCAGACGAAGAGTTCGGCGCCCAGGTGCTGATCTGCTCGGAAATCGGCAGTGAAGGCCGCAACTTCCAGTTCTCCCACCACTTGGTGCTGTTCGACCTGCCGTCCCACCCCGACCTGCTGGAACAGCGGATCGGCCGTTTGGACCGGATCGGCCAGAAGCATGTGATCGAACTGCACGTGCCGTACCTGGAAACCAGCCCGCAAGAGCGCCTGTTCCAGTGGTACCACGAAGCGTTGAACGCGTTCCTCAACACCTGCCCGACCGGCAACGCCTTGCAGCATCAGTTCGGCCCACGCCTGCTGCCGCTGCTGGAAAACGCCGACGACGGCGAGTGGCAAGCCCTGATCGACGAAGCGCGTGCCGAGCGCGAGCGTCTGGAACAGGAACTGCACACCGGTCGCGACCGCTTGCTGGAGCTCAACTCCGGCGGCGCGGGTGAAGGCGATGCGCTGGTGGAAGACATTCTTGAGCAAGACGACCAGTTCGCCCTGCCGATCTACATGGAAACCCTGTTCGACGCCTTCGGCATCGACAGCGAGGACCATTCGGAAAACGCACTGATCCTCAAGCCCAGCGAAAAAATGCTCGACGCCAGCTTCCCCCTGGGCGACGACGAAGGTGTGACCATCACCTACGACCGTAACCAGGCGCTGTCGCGTGAAGACATGCAGTTCATCACCTGGGAACACCCGATGGTGCAAGGCGGCATGGACCTGGTGCTGTCCGGCTCGATGGGCAACACCGCCGTGGCGCTGATCAAGAACAAGGCGCTCAAGCCAGGCACCGTGTTGCTCGAACTGCTCTACGTCAGTGAAGTGGTTGCGCCGCGCTCGCTGCAACTGGGCCGCTACCTGCCACCGGCCGCCTTGCGCTGCCTGCTGGATACCAACGGTAATGACCTGTCCGGTCGTGTGTCGTTTGAAACCTTGAACGACCAGTTGGAAAGCGTGCCACGCGCCAGCGCCAACAAGTTTGTGCAGGCCCAGCGCGATCAGCTCACGCCACGCATCAATGCCGGTGAAGAGAAGATCACCCCGCGTCACGCCGAGCGTGTGGCCGAGGCGAAACGCCGTCTGGCAGCCGACACCGACGAAGAACTGGCGCGCCTGACCGCGTTGCAAGCGGTCAACCCGACCGTGCGCGACAGCGAGCTGGTGGCGCTGCGCAACCAGCGCGAGCAAGGCCTGGCCATGCTCGACAAGGCTGCGCTGCGGTTGGAGGCGATTCGGGTGTTGGTGGCGGGTTGATCAACATGCGGGCCTTTGATCGTTCCCACGCTCTGCGTGGGAACGCCGCCCTGGACGCTCTGCGTCCGCTCCTAGAAGCATGACGCAGAGCGTCACAGGATGCATTCCCACGCGGAGCGTGGGAACGATCAAGCTACAGCGGCAGCAGCCGGCACCTCAACCGCCCCCAACCCATCTTTCATCTTCTTGGCATCGCGCACAAAACTGCGCGAGGCCTGGAACAGAAACAGCATGGTCAAGAACAGCGCCACCGGAATCAGGTACATGGCGTCGTGCAACCCAACCGCTTTATACGCCTCGGTCATCTGCGAGGCGCCATCGGCGTACATCGCCGAATGGGCAAAATGGTCGGACAGGCCGCCCACCACCACCGGCCCCATGCCACCGCCGAGCAAGTACAACCCGGCAAAAAACAGCGCCATCGCCGTGGCGCGCAGGCGTGGCTCAACCACGTCCTGAATCGCCGTGTACACGCAGGTGTAGAAGTTATAGGCGAACAACCAGCCCACACTGAACAGCGCCACAAACACGCCAATCTCAATGCGCCCCGCGTGCAAGGCCCAGGCAGTGGTAATGGTCGAGATAATCAAGCTGCACGCGGCAAACAGCAGCCGGCCGTTGGCGACGCGCTGATGGATCTTGTCGGCAATCCAGCCGCCCAGGGTCAGGCCCACCAGCCCGGTGATGCCGACGATCACGCCGGTGGCCACCGCGGCGTCCTGCAACGGCATCAGGAAGTAACGCTGCAACATCGGCACCAAAAATGAATTGCACGCATAGGTGGCGAAGTTAAAGCACAACCCGGCCAGCACCAGCCACAGGAAGGTCGGCACCGCCAGAACGCGACGAATCGGGCGGTCGACGCGCTCCTGGGAGACTTGCACGGTTTCCGCTGCGCCGCGCTTGGGTTCCTTGATATAGAACATAAAGATCGCGAGGATCAGCCCCGGCACGGCGGCGATAAAGAACGGTGCGCGCCAGCTGTCGAACGCCTTGACCATCGCGCCAATGGTGAAGAACGCCAGCAGCAGGCCCAACGGCAGGCCCAACATGAAAATGCCCATGGCCCGGGCGCGGCGGTGGGCGGGAAACAGGTCGCCGATCAGCGAATTGGCCGCCGGCGCGTAGCTGGCTTCACCGATGCCGATGCCCATTCGCACCAGCAAAAAGGTCCAGAAGCTGCCGACCATGCCGTTGACCGCCGTCAGCCCGCTCCAGGCAAACAGGCCCCAGCCCATCAGTTTGCTGCGTGAGCCGGTATCGGCCAGGCGCCCGAGCGGCAGGCCGGCGATGGCGTAGACGATGGTGAAGGCGGTGCCGATGATACCGAGCTGGAAGTCGCTCAAGTGCCATTCCATGCGGATTGGCTCGATGATGATGGCGGGGATGGTGCGGTCGAAGAAATTGAACAGGTTGGCGAGGAACAGCAGGAACAGAATGCGCCAGGCATTCGCCGCTTGGGTCGAGTTCTGCATGGGTCCGTCTCTTTTATTGTTATGAGAGCTGCGATGCCCGATGCATCCTGCCCGGTACCTGCAACATAATCAGGCCAGGCACGCTTGTCTGTAATGATTCGTAAAGCTGATAGGGCATGATTTCACCCGCAGCGACGGGACTTTCCCTACGAAAATATAAGTTCGCGCCCCCCTTCCCAACCGCCATGGCACGGATAGAATGGCGAGCCTTCCGTAACACCCACATCCTACTTTTCTTATCGATGACGCCCATGTCCGAAGCCAGTCCGTGTCTGAGTTGCGGTGCCTGCTGTTCACACTTTCGCGTGTCTTTCTTCTGGGGCGAGTGCGCCTCATCGGGCGGCACGGTGCCCGATGACCTGGTGGTGCAGATCAACCCCACACGCGTGGCGATGATTGGTACCGACCAGAAACCCGCCAGGTGTTGCAGCCTCGAGGGTGAGGTCGGCAAGGGCACCCGTTGCACCATCTATGAACAACGCTCAAGCCCCTGCCGAGAGTTCGATGCGTCGTGGAGCCAGGGCGAGCAGAACGTCGACTGCGATAGCGCTCGCGCCGCCTTTGGCCTGCCGCCATTAGAAGCACCTTTTGAACTGGACCTGCCGATCAGCGCTTAGCATCAAACGCTATGGCGGGCATGCCAAAATGGTTGAAAGCAAAGTGCCATTATCCATGGCAAATCCCGCGCGGCTTCTATAATCGACTTCATAGGTCATCGCCGTTGGCTGTGACGTGACGCTATGACGGGGCTTGCTATGGAATGGCTGGGTCTGCATTTTTTTACCGACCTGCCAGAGAACGGGCACTTATTACTCAATTGCAGTCATAACCCTTTTCTGGTGCTACTGGCGTATCTGGTTGCTTGCGCGGCCGGCTTCGGCACGCTGGACATGGCTGAGCGCGTCGGCCATGTCGAAGACCCTACCGCCCGCCGTCATTGGCGTTGGCTGGGAGCGGGTTGCCTGGCGGGTGGCATCTGGTCGACGCACTTCATCAGCATGCTGGCCTTCCAGGCACCTATCGCCATTCATTATGAATTGATCATGACGTTCGCCTCGCTGGTGATCGCCTTGATCGCTTCACTGTTCGCCATGCAAACCCTGAGTCATACCCATCTGCGATTCCATCAATACCTGCTGGCGTCGGTATGGATGGGCCTGGGTATCGCGCTGATGCATTACGTGGGCATGTCGGCCATGCGCTCCCAGGCCGATGTGTACTTCGAGACCGACCTGTTCATGGCCTCCGTGGCGATTGCCATCGGCGCCAGCCTGGCCGCGCTGTTGCTGTCGAGCTACCTGCGCACCGGCGCCGGCGTGTTTCATCAACTGCTCAAGTACGCCGCCAGCCTGGTGCTGGGCGCGGGCATCCTCAGCATGCACTTCACCGGCATGGCGGCCATGCGGATGCTGGTACCGGCCGGTGCTGACCTGTCGTTGCCACTGGATAACAACCCGATTCAACTGGGCCTGTCGGTGGCCGTGATCACCCTGCTGGTGATTGGCAGCAGCGTCAGCGCCGCCCTCGCCGACAAAAAACTGCAGCACAAGGAGCGTGACCTGCGCCGGGTCAACGCCCTGCTCAGTGAGCTGGACCAAGCCCGTGCCTCGCTGCAACAAGTGGCGCACTTCGATGCGCTGACCAGCCTGCTCAACCGTCGCGGCTTCAACCAGATCTTTGCCGAGAAGGTCGCCGAAAAAACCGCCGGCCACGGCATGATGGCGGTGATCTTCCTCGATATCGACCACTTCAAGCGCATCAATGACAGCCTTGGCCACGATGCCGGCGACCAACTGCTCACCGTACTGGCCGGGCATATCAAGGGGTCGGTGCGCAGCCATAGCGATGTGGTCGCGCGGTTTGGCGGCGACGAGTTCTGCATCCTGATCAACATTCACCATCGCGACGAAGCGCGGCACCTGGCCCAGCGCATCATGCATAAGATGAAAGAACCAATCGAACTGGCCGGCCGGCGCATGGTGATGACCACCAGCATTGGCATCAGCCTGTTCCCCGATGACGGACTGACCTGCGAAGAGTTGCTTAAAACCGCTGACCTGGCGCTGTACCAGTCCAAGGATGCCGGTCGCAACAGCTTGAACTTCTTCAGCTCCAACCTTAAAACCCGCGCCTTCCTCGAGCTGCAACTGGAGGAGCAATTGCGCGCTGCGTTGCGCGGCCGCAATGAATTGGTGCTGTTCTACCAGCCGATCTTCGACATGAAGCTGGGCAAGGTCACCCGCCTGGAAGCACTGGTGCGCTGGCAACATCCGCAACATGGGCTGCTGGCCCCGGACCGGTTTATCGGCATCGCCGAAAACAACGGGTTGATTGCCGAACTCGACCACTGGGTATTGCGTCAGGCCTGTCACGATTTGAGCCTGCTGTCTGACCGCGGTTACACCGAGCTGACCATGGCCGTGAATTGCTCGGCCTTGAACCTGGCCCGTGACGAGCTGGCAGATGAGATCGAAGCCGCCCTGCGTTTTGCCGGGATCGCCGCCAGCCGCCTGGAACTGGAAGTCACCGAAAACGCGCTGATGGGCAATATCAGCAGCACCCTGGCGCTGTTGCGCCAGATCCGCGCCCTGGGCGTTTCGCTGGCCATTGATGATTTCGGCACCGGTTATTCATCCCTGGCCTACCTCAAGCGCCTGCCGCTCAATACCCTGAAGATAGACCGGTCGTTTATCCAGGACATTCCCAAGTCCACCGCCGATGTCGAGATCGTCCAGGCGATCATCGGCATGGCCCATACCCTGCACTTGCAGGTGGTCACCGAAGGCGTGGAAACCCAGGCGCAATTTGAACTGCTGCTCAAGCACGGCTGCGACTTTATCCAGGGTTACCTGCTGAGCCCGGCGGTGCCTTTGAGCGATGTGGTGGGTGTGATCCAGGGCATCCAGATGCGCAACCCACTCTACCCGTTCAGCATCGAGGGCAATAAGGACGCCATCGCGCCGAAGGACCCTGGTGCAGGCCGCATCGGCCCGCCGTCGATTGTCAGGCCCATTCGATGACGTCGTATCTTTGGGATTTAGCCATCATCTACTTGGATGAACGCCGACGAGCGGCCGAATCATCGGAGTACGCCGGGTACTCCTCTTGAAAAGTCAGGGTTGATCGTTCCCACGCTCTGCGTGGGAACGATCTGGCTTTGCCACACCCGGAAACAATTCCCCCGATGTTCCGCCCACTTTAAAACTGTTCCCGTGACGCTTACGTCACCGTCACCTGTGACCTTTCTCTACGGCAAGATGCCATCACGGCGCCAGCGGTTACTCGGCTACACACTTGCTCGGCAAGAAAACGCGCACCTTTATAGTGCGAGTCTTTCTTGCGCCGCCCTTTCCTGGATCAGAATCCACGGCGAAACCACGACCGCCCACAGGCTCGGATCACGCTCAACCAAGTCCAACGCCCGCGTCGCAGACACTTCGCCAAGGCTCCCTGCGGCCAGCCAACCAGCGACTTTGTCGCGGTTATCCTCGGCCATTCCTTCGGCCGCTTCGATCAAATCCAGGCCAGCGTCGACCCACAATAGGGCACCCTTGGCAAAGAACGGTTCAAGCTCCTTCCAGGAAATTTCGGCGGTTTCACCGAGCAGCTTGGCATAGAGGGTGCTAGGTTCTTGCGTCATGGGAATTCACCTGAAGAAAAAATCGGCGCAATCATAGCGTCAGGCGTCAGGCAGAAAAACCCAGTTGCAAATGAGGCACCGAACGAAAGTGTCAGGAAAGCCAAGGATTGCCCGAAACTCTGGCATAAGCCCGCCGCAATTCTGTCTTTTTCTTTCATTAAAGCGACACACCCAAGGTTTGCCCCCAGCAGCCAGCTTTTCAAGCGATGAACCGGCGCTCTACACTGTACCGGTACAGTTGCCAGGGCAATGCCGGGGGATATCCGCGATATCTGATCCGGTTCTGCAGCTCACAAGGCCGCTAGAACTATAAAAAATACAACAGTAAGAGTGGAGCACTATGAATAAGGCTACTAAGCAGATTTCCAAACTGTTTGCCGCTATGGTCCTGGCTGGGGTTGCCGGCCATTCGTTCGCAGCCGACACCATCAAGATCGGTATCGCCGGGCCTAAGACAGGTCCAGTGACGCAATACGGCGACATGCAATTCATGGGTGCCAAGCAGGCAATCGCTGACATCAACGCCAAGGGCGGTGTCGACGGCAAAATGCTTGAAGCGAAAGAATACGACGATGCGTGCGATCCAAAACAAGCCGTTGCCGTAGCGAACAAAGTGGTCAACGACGGCGTCAAGTTCGTGGTCGGTCACCTCTGCTCCAGCTCCACTCAGCCAGCGTCCGACATCTATGAAGACGAAGGCGTGATCATGATCACCCCGGCGGCTACCAGCCCGGAAATCACTTCCCGTGGCTACAAGCTGGTGTTCCGTACCATCGGCCTGGACAGCGCCCAAGGCCCAGCGGCCGGTAACTACATTGCCGACCACGTGAAGCCGAAAGTCGTTGCTGTTATCCACGACAAACAGCAGTACGGTGAAGGCATCGCCACCGCCGTCAAGCAGACCCTCGAGAAGAAAGGCGTGAAAGTCGCCCTGTTCGAAGGCATCAACGCTGGCGACAAAGACTTCGGCTCGCTGATCCAGAAGCTCAAGCAAGCCAACGTCGACTTCGTCTACTACGGCGGCTACCACCCAGAGCTGGGCTTGATCCTGCGCCAGGCCAAGGAAAAAGGCGTGAACGCCAAGTTCATGGGCCCAGAAGGTGTGGGTAACGACTCCATCTCGCAAATCGCCCAGGGCGCTTCCGAAGGCCTGCTGGTTACCCTGCCGAAATCCTTCGACACCGACCCGGCCAACAAGGCCATCGTTGAAGAGTTCACCAAGAACAAGCAGGACCCAACCGGTCCGTTCGTGTTCCCGGCCTACTCGGCCGTTGAAGTGATCGCCGGCGGTATCGCCGCCGCGAAAAGCGAAGACACCGCCAAAGTGGCTGCTGCTATCCACGCCGGCACCTTCAAGACCCCAACTGGCGACCTGAGCTTCGACGCCAAGGGTGACCTGAAGGACTTCAAATTCGTGGTCTACGAATGGCACTTCGGTAAACCAAAAACCGAAGTTTCCCCTCAGTAAGCCAGGCGTTACTGGTCCAACAAGCCCACTGTGAGAGCAGTGGGCTTTGTTTTACGAGGTTTATGGGCCATGTCACCCGCGATCCGGGCGCTGGCTCACCTGAAAATCTTAAAACCGTCACCAGCGGTTCGCTGGCAAACGCTTCGTGCAACCTGATCACAGAGCAGGGCACCGAGCCGGAAATGACTCCACCAGTGAAATGCGTATCGGGTTTTTAGGAGCGCTGTAATGCCTGAGATCTATCATTTTTTCCAAACGCTGGTTAACGGCATGACCGTTGGCAGCACCTATGCCTTGATAGCCATTGGCTACACAATGGTTTACGGCATCATTGGAATGATCAACTTCGCCCATGGCGAGGTGTACATGATTGGTTCCTACGTGGCCTTCATCGCCCTTGCCGGGCTGGCCATGCTGGGTATCCATTCCCTGCCGCTGTTGATGACCGCTGCGTTCCTGGCATCGATCGTCGTGACCAGTGCTTATGGCTACAGTATCGAGCGCGTCGCCTACCGCCCCTTGCGTGGCAGCAACCGTTTGATCCCGCTGATTTCCGCCATCGGCATGTCGATTTTCCTGCAGAACACTGTATTGCTGTCCCAGGACTCCAAGGATAAGTCCATTCCCAACCTGATTCCGGGGAGCTTCTCCTTCGGCCCAGGTGGCGCACAAGAAGTGCTGATTTCGTACATGCAGGTGCTGGTTTTCGTCGTCACCCTGGTGGCAATGCTCGGCCTGACCCTGTTCATTTCCCGCTCCCGTCTGGGGCGCGCCTGCCGGGCCTGCGCCGAAGACATCAAGATGGCCAACCTGTTGGGCATCAACACCAACAACATCATCGCCCTGACCTTCGTGATCGGTGCCGCACTCGCAGCCATTGCGGCGGTGCTGCTGAGCATGCAGTACGGCGTGATCAACCCCAACGCCGGTTTCCTGGTAGGCCTCAAGGCTTTTACCGCAGCGGTCTTGGGCGGTATCGGCAGTATTCCGGGCGCGATGCTCGGCGGGCTGGTGCTGGGTGTGGCTGAAGCCTTTGGCGCCGACGTGTTCGGCGACCAGTACAAGGACGTCGTGGCGTTCGGCCTGTTGGTTCTGGTGCTGTTGTTCCGTCCGACCGGCATCCTGGGTCGTCCGGAGGTTGAGAAAGTATGAGCAGATATCTTAAATCGGCGTTCTTCAGCGCCTTGCTGGTCTGGGCCGTGGCCTTTCCGGTACTCGGCCTCAAGCTGAGCATTGTCGGCATCAACCTGGAAGTGCATGGCACCGGTCCCGTGACCCTGACCATCATCGCCCTGTGCTCGGTGCTGATGTTCCTGCGTGTGCTGTTCACCCAGCAGGTCGGTGCGTTGCTCAAGGGCAACCGTGGCCCGTTGGTGTCGCCCAAGGTCAGCCAATTCCTGACCCTGCCGCGTACCCAGCGCTACATCATCATCGGGCTGATCGTGGCCGCGTTGATCTGGCCGTTCTTCGGCTCGCGCGGCGCCGTCGACATTGCCACCCTGATCCTGATCTACGTGTTGCTGGGCCTGGGCCTGAACATCGTAGTCGGCCTGGCCGGCCTGCTCGACCTCGGTTATGTGGGTTTCTATGCCGTGGGTGCCTACACCTACGCGCTGCTCTCGCACTACCTGGGCTGGGGCTTCTGGATCTGCCTGCCACTGGCCGGCATGGCGGCGGCCACGTTCGGCTTCCTGCTGGGCTTCCCGGTGCTGCGCCTGCGCGGTGACTATCTGGCGATCGTGACCCTGGGCTTCGGTGAAATCATCCGGCTGTTCCTGCGGAACCTCACCGATATCACCGGTGGCCCCAACGGCATCAGCAGCATCCCCAAACCGACGTTCTTCGGGCTGTCGTTCGACCGCACCGCAGCCGAAGGCATGCAGACCTTCCACGAATACTTCGGGATCGACTACAACCCGGTGAGCAAAGTGGTGTTCCTGTACCTGGTGGCGTTGTTGCTGGCATTGGCGGCACTGTTCGTGATCAACCGCCTGCTGCGCATGCCGATCGGCCGCGCGTGGGAAGCGTTGCGCGAAGATGAAATCGCCTGCCGTGCATTAGGCATGAACCCGACCGTCATCAAACTCTCGGCATTCACCCTGGGGGCAACCTTCGCCGGTTTCGCCGGCAGCTTCTTCGCCGCGCGCCAAGGCCTGGTGACCCCGGAGTCGTTCACCTTTATCGAGTCGGCGATCATTCTCGCCATCGTGGTACTGGGTGGCATGGGCTCGCAGCTGGGCGTGATCCTGGCGGCGATCGTGATGATCCTGCTGCCGGAAATGATGCGTGAGTTCAGCGAATACCGCATGTTGATGTTCGGCGCCATGATGGTACTGATGATGATCTGGCGTCCTCAAGGTCTGCTGCCGATGCAACGCCCACACATGGAGCTGCGCAAATGAGCCGCGAGATCCTGAAAGTCGAAAACTTGAGCATGCGTTTTGGCGGCTTGCTCGCGGTCAACGGCGTGGCCCTGACCGTCAAAGAGAAACAGGTTGTGGCGCTGATCGGCCCGAACGGCGCCGGCAAGACCACGGTGTTCAACTGCCTTACCGGCTTCTACAAGCCGAGCGGTGGCAGCATCCTGCTGGATGGCCAACCCATCCAGGGCTTGGCCGGTCACGAGATCGCCCGCAAGGGCGTGGTGCGTACCTTCCAGAACGTGCGCTTGTTCAAGGACATGACGGCGGTCGAAAACCTGTTGATCGCCCAGCACCGGCACTTGAACACCAACTTCTTTGCTGGCCTGTTCAAGACCCCGGCGTTCCGCAAGAGCGAGCGCGAGGCCATGGAATACGCGGCGTACTGGCTGGACAAGGTCAACCTCACCGAGTTTGCCAACCGCCCGGCCGGCACCCTGGCTTACGGCCAACAACGCCGACTGGAAATCGCTCGCTGCATGATGACCCGCCCGCGGATCCTGATGCTCGACGAACCGGCCGCCGGCCTGAACCCCAAGGAAACCGAAGACCTCAAGGCGCTGATCACGGTGCTGCGTGAGGAAAACAACGCCACGGTGCTGTTGATCGAACACGATATGAAACTGGTCATGAGCATTTCCGACCACATCGTGGTGATCAACCAGGGCACGCCATTGGCCAACGGTACGCCGGAGCAGATCCGCGACAACCCGGAAGTGATCAAAGCCTATTTGGGGGAAGCGTAAAATGCTGCAATTCGAAAACGTTTCCACTTTCTACGGCAAGATCCAGGCGCTGCACAGCGTCAACGTGGAAGTGCGCCAAGGTGAAATCGTCACGCTGATCGGCGCCAACGGTGCCGGCAAGTCGACCTTGCTGATGACCCTGTGCGGTTCACCGCAGGCCCATAGCGGCAGCATCCGCTACATGGGTGAAGAACTGGTGGGCCAGGCTTCCTCCGAGATCATGCGCAAGAGCATTGCCGTTGTGCCCGAAGGCCGTCGTGTGTTCTCGCGCCTGACGGTGGAAGAGAACCTGGCCATGGGCGGGTTCTTCACCGATAAGGGCGATTATCAGGAGCAGATGGACAAGGTGCTGCACCTGTTCCCACGGCTCAAGGAACGCTTCAGCCAGCGCGGCGGCACCATGTCCGGCGGCGAGCAGCAAATGCTCGCCATCGGCCGGGCGCTGATGAGCAAGCCCAAGCTGTTGCTGCTCGACGAGCCTTCACTGGGCCTGGCACCGATCATCATCCAGCAGATCTTCGATATCATCGAACAACTGCGCAAGGACGGTGTGACGGTATTCCTGGTGGAGCAGAACGCCAACCAGGCGCTGAAAATCGCCGACCGCGCCTACGTGCTGGAAAACGGCCGGGTGGTGATGCAGGGCACCGGGGAGCAATTGCTCACGGATCCGAAGGTGCGTGAAGCCTATCTCGGTGGCTGAGCCATTGAGGTAACAAAAAAACGGCCTTCGGGCCGTTTTTTTATCGCGGTTCAAAGCGTCGCGACCAACTCCCCCTTGCCCGCGCGCTGGCCGGCCAGCATCAATGCCCCGCCCAATAGCAACAAGCCCGCCGCCAGGAAGATATACGCGCCGTACACATCCAGCGGCGCGTCGAAATAGGCGATGACGCGCTCTGCCCTATTCAATGTCTGAGAACACACCAGCGTACCGGTCAACGAGGCGATGGCCAGTACCGGCGTGACCGTTGCGGACACACGCCCCATGTAGCCTTCAGGCACGGCTTCCTGAAGCATCGGCCCTTGCACAATCGCAAACACCGAGAAGAACAACCCACAACTGAACATCAGCGCCCAGGCCAGGTAAAACGGCGGATGCAGCGAATACGCCAGGTAACTGAACCCCATGCACAGTAACGCAAAGGTAAAGGCCTGGCGCGTGCTCAATGACTTCAACAGCGGCCGGACCAGCACGGCAGCAACCAACCCGCCGACAGGGAACGCCGCGAGAATCAGGCCGTATTCATAAGGGCTCAAGCCCAGGGTTTTGAATGCATACAAGGACAACGCGACGTTATTGACCCCCAGGGAAAACCCGTACAACGCGACACCGATCAACAACGTCCTGATCGAGGCGTGCCCCCAGGAAAACCGCAGCCCTGCGAGCACTCCACGCCAAAAGGGCAGCCGTTGTTGCTCGGCCAGCAAGGTCCGGCGCAGGCCCTGGGTAAACGCGATGCACAGGGCCGAACAGGCAAAAGCCAGCACATTTATCAGCAGTGCCAGGGCGGGGCCAACCCAGACAAATAAGGCCGGCCCAAGGGACGCCGACAACACTGAAATACCCGTCAGGGAAAACATTGCCTTGGCCGATGCCTCAACGCGTCGAGCCGTAGGGATGACCACTTGCATTATCGCCTGGCGCGACGGGTTGAAAAACTGTGCGGCCGTGCTGTTCACCAACAACAACAGCAGAACGCCGACGAACACTTGCATCGGGTCCAACCCGGCCAGTGAATAGATCACGAAAAAGATCAGGAAGTTGAGCACCCGAATCCCATCCCCCGCGATCATCACGTACAGCGGGGCCATCCGATCGACCCAAGCCCCGGCCAGTGGGGCCACCCATACACGCGGTATAGCCGAAGCCGCCACTGCCAGGCCTACGGCCATCGGCAAGAACGCACTGTCGTGAAACAGGTCAGTCACCAGCCACACAATGACGGTGCTCTCGAAAACGAACTCGCCAAACGATGAGAGGGCTTGCCCCAGCCACAGGAATGAGAAATTTCTGCTGATGAAAAAATCTGCAAAGCGGTTCTTCACAGCCAACGCTCCTTATTGGTCTTGCGCACATTCGCCCAGTGCCAGGCATTGCTTGATCCTACAGCAAGCGCATACGGGGCTTGCGAACACTAAGACTCACGGCGCCATTTGCTCGGCCTCGAAAATTTATTTATCACCTGCTGTAACGCAGCCTGATGCCCCAACTCTAGAGGGGTAAGCAAGCAAAAACGCTTCCTTACCCAACCTCACTGCTGGAGTTACACCATGACTACTAAATCCCGTTCGCTGTCCGCCGCTACCCTCGTTCTGGCCCTGGGTTCGGCCCTGAGCTTTTCCGCCCTGACCAACATGGCCCACGCTGACGAAGCGAAAATGGACAAGTGCTTTGGTGTCGCCGAAGCCGGCAAGAACGATTGCGCTGCAGGCGCCGGTACTACCTGCGCCGGTACCTCGAAAGTCAAAGACCAGGCCAACGCCTGGAAACTGGTCCCAGCCGGCACTTGCGCAAAGACCCCAAGCGCCACCTCGCCGACCGGTTTCGGCCAGGAAGCAGCCTTCACCGCCAAGTCCTGAAACCCTGCAAAACCTGAGTACTGATGATGACGCTTTTACCCCAGCACACGGTCTCACCGGCTCAGGTGCCCGGCCTCCCTTACCGGGCCGGGCTGGGGCTGAAGAACGAGCACTTTCTTGAAGTGCTCGAGACCTCGCCCGATATCGGTTTTTTTGAAGTTCACGCCGAAAACTACATGGTCGCCGGCGGCCCGTTTCATCACTACCTGGGTTTGATACGCGAACAGTACCCACTGTCATTGCATGGCGTGGGTCTGTCCATCGGCGGCGAAGGCCCGCTTAATCGTGAGCACCTGGCACGGTTGGCCACGCTGATCGAACGCTATCAACCCCACTCTTTCTCTGAACACCTGGCCTGGTCCAGCCACGGCCCGGTGTTCCTCAATGACTTGCTGCCGCTTGCCTACGACGCCGCGACCCTGGACCGGGTGTGCGAGCACATCGATCAGGTACAAAGCACCCTCAAGCGGCCGATGCTGCTGGAGAACCCCTCGACGTACCTGCAGTTCCAACGCTCGACTCTGGACGAGACGGACTTCATCAGCGAGATCATCCGGCGCACCGGTTGCGGGCTGTTGCTGGACGTCAACAACGTCTATGTGTCGTGCATCAATCATCAGCGCGATCCACTGGCCTACATCGATGCGCTACCGCTGAAGGCCGTCGGTGAGATTCATCTGGCCGGCTTTGCCGAAGACACCGACAGCCTGGGCGACCGCCTGCTGATCGATGACCATGGCGCGCCCATCGATAACGCGGTGTGGCAGCTCTATGAACAGGTGCTCAAGTACACCGGCCCGGTGGCCACGCTGATCGAGCGGGACAACCAGGTGCCCGCCTTCAGCGTGTTACACGCCGAAGCCCAACACGCCGACTGGCATCTGTCACAGGCGAAGGTATTGAAGCTATGAGCGATCAAGCTGCATTTGCCGGCGCCTTGCTCGACGCCGATCAGGCCTGCCCCGACGGATTGTTCAGCAACAACGGCGCCGACCCGGCCAGCCGTTTCGCGGTGTATCGAAACAATGTCCACAGCTCGCTGATCAACGCGCTCGCCGCCGCTTATCCGGTAACGCTGCAATTGGTTGGCGATGAATTTTTTCGCGCGATGGCCAGCCTGTACGTGCAAGCCAGCCCGCCCGACAGCCCGTTGATCAGCGATTACGGCAGCACGTTTGCCGCGTTCATCCAGGCGTTCGAACCGGCTGCGAGCGTGCCTTACCTGGCGGACGTCGCACGCCTGGAACGCCTGCGGGTGCGTGCTTATCACGCCGCGGACCGCCAGCCACTGAATCAGCAGGCCATCCTTGAACAACTGCAAGGGCCGACCGACCTGGGGCAGCTAAGCCTGCACCTGCATCCGTCCCTGGCCACCTTGAATTCACCCTACGCCGTGGTTGCGGTATGGGCCGCGCACCAGACCGAAGGCACCATTGCCACCTTGAACCCTTGGTACGCCCAAAGTGCACTGGTGTTACGCCAGGGCTTGGCGGTCAAGGTCTTCGCCATCGACAGCGGTTCGGTGGCGTTTATCAACAGCCTTGACCAGGGATCAGGCCTGGAAATGGCGGTAGAGCACGCGCTTGAAGCATCAGCCGAATTCGACCTCAACCATTGCCTGACACTGCTGATCAGCCACGACGCCATCATTCATTTGCACACAGAACAAAAGGAATCGCCATGAACACTTCCCCTACTTGCCTGGTAAAACGGACCATCGCGCTGTTCGAAAAAATCCCCTACAGCCTGATCGCATTTCTCGCACGGTTTTCCATTGCGGCGGTGTTCTGGAAGTCCGGCCAGACCAAAGTCGAAGGCTTTGCGATTGATATCATCAACGGCACCTTCCAATTGGGCGAACCCAAGCTTGCCGCTTCAACCCTGCCGCTGTTTCGCAGCGAGTACCACGTGCCCTTGCTGTCACCGGAAGTGGCCGCGCACATGGCAGCATTTGCCGAACACTTTTTCCCGGTACTGATCCTGGTGGGCTTTGCCACGCGCTTCTCGGCCCTGGCGCTGATCGGCATGACCTTGACCATTCAACTGTTCGTCTACCCCGAGGCCTACCCCACCCATGGCACCTGGATCGCGTTACTGCTGCTGTTGGTGGCCAAAGGCCCAGGTTGCCTGTCGATTGATCACCTGATCGCGCGCCGTTACCGCTGAAGGCGATCCAGGGTTTCGCCGCTGCGTCTGAACCAGTCCACCAAGTAGTCGGCCAACACTTGGGTTCGGCGCGGCAGGCCACCTTGATAAGGATGAACCAGGTACATCGGCATGCTGCGCGTTTGATAATCACGCAGCAGCCAGCGCAAGCGCCCGTCGGCCAGTTCTGCCGGTAACACGTAGGACGGCAGGCGGGCGATGCCGGCGCCCACCAAGGCGGCTTTTTTCAACAGGTTGTAGTGGTTGGAAGCGAAGGTACCGCTGACCCGCACCCGCAGCAGTTCATGTTGCTGGTGGTACAACCACTCCTCACGCCCGCTGTAATGGCTGTTGAGCAGACAGGTGTGCGCGGCCAGATCCGCAGGCGTCAGCGGTTCGCCATGCTGCGCAAGGTAGGCCGGGCTGGCGCAGGTCATTTCATGCCAGGCCAACAGTGGCTTGGCCACCAGCCGCTCGTTATCCATCGCCCCCATGCGCACGCCCAAATCGAAGCCATCACGCGCCAGGTCGCGGTAGCTGTTGTTCAGTTCCAGCTCGATCTGAACCTGCGGGTATTGCTGGGTGAACTCCAGCAACAAGCCATCGAAGAAGGTTTCCCCCAGCGACACCGGAACCGTCATACGCACTGGGCCAGCCAGATCGTCCTTGAGCCGCGCCAACGCCTGACGGGCGCGCTCCACCTGGTCCACCAGCGCCTGAGCCTGGGGCAACAACGCCGCACCGGCGGCGGTCAGGCTGAGCTTGCGAGTGGTACGGTGCAATAACACCACCGAAAACTGCGCTTCCAATTGGCTGATGCGCTTGGACAATTGGCCCTTGCTGCAGCCCAATTGCTCCGCCGCCAGGGTAAAACTGCCCGCCTCGATCAGCACGGCAAAGGCCGCCAGGTCATCCATTTCGCTCATAGATTGTTTCCAATTGAAAACCAAAGGTTGCCTATTAGCGCGTTTATCCACTTAAAAAGCCATCCTAGACTGAAACCTCACTTAATCCCCGGAGGAACAGCACGATGAAAATCCTATTGATTGGTGCCAGCGGCACGGTCGGCTCAGCGGTCAAGGCGGAACTGGCGCAGCGTCACGAGGTGATCAGCATCGGCCGCAGCGGCGGCGACTTCCAGGTGGATATCAGCGACAGCGCATCGATCCGCAAACTGTTTGAGCAGACCGGCAAGTTCGACGCGTTGGTCTGCGCGGCAGGCAGTGTGAATTTTGTGGCACTGGGTGAGATGAGCGAAGCCGACTTTGAACTGGGCCTGCGGGACAAGCTGATGGGCCAGGTCAACCTGCTGCTGATCGGCCGCGACTACGCTAACGACGGTGCCTCGTTCACCTTTACCAGCGGCATTCTGAACCGCGATCCGATCCGCACCGGCGCTTCTGCCGCATTGGTCAACGGCGCATTGGATGCCTTCGTCAAGGCGGCGGCGATCGAATTGCCGCGCGGCTTGCGCATCAACTCGGTGAGCCCGACCGTCTTGCTCGAAGCCATGGGCAGCTACGCGCCGTACTTCCGCGGCTACAAACCGGCTCCGGGTGCCGATGTAGCACTGGCCTACGCGAAAAGTGTCGAAGGCTTACAGACTGGTCAGACCTACATCGTGGGTTGAGTGGCGCTTGCCTCACGCGAGAACTGAGACATCCACTCGATCACCAGTGCGCGCGGGGCAACAAAACTGAACTGCCCACCCAGCTCACTTTGAACCATGGCGGTACTGAGCTGATAGCCGTCGACATAAAGTGTCAGGTGCTTCTTGTAGGCAAGCAACGTAAGGGATTTCGCTCTTGCCTTCGCCTCAGGAGTTAACGTGACATTCACCTCAACGTAGGCCGGATCAGGGTTTTCGGCCTTTTTCAGCGTCACCGAGATGTCGGTGAAATCACTGGCTGACGAGAGGACGAACCGGATGGGCTCGTCTGACAAGGCAGCGCCTGCCCAGAGCAAAAGAACGCAAATACTCCATTTGATACTCATCACGGCCCCCTACCAAAAACGCCGACACTCTCACGGCTCTCCAATCTTCACTATAGGAAACATCCCTATTAGTAACGCCTGCGCTGCCATCGTCCAGGGAACAGATTATTCAAACTGTGTCCCGAGCTTGTGATGCGGCGCCACCCTGCGTAACGTGGCGGCACTAGTTTGGAGACCCAATAATGCGCGCCGCCCGTACCCTTGCTCTGTTTGCCCTGCTGCCCCTCTTCACCGCTTGCCAGATGTTCGAGAGCGAGCCGGCCAAACCGTCTACCGTCGGGCTGACCCGCATGCAGGGTGAGCTCACGGCAGTGGGCGACAAACTGCTGTTCCAGCCGTGCGGCGACAAACGCAACTACGTGGTCAATGACACCGGCGGCACCAGCGTCTTGCAGGAAGCCGCGTCCCTGGCCGGCCAGCAAGGCGTGCTGTTTGCCGATTTACGCGGCAAGTTTTCCGGGGTGGCCAGCGGCACCCAGGGTTCGGTCGACCTGCAACAACTGTATCGTGTAGAACGCTCGACCTCGGCCTGTAACGACCCGGACTTCAAACGCATGATTCTGCGGGCCAATGGCCATAAACCGGCCTGGGCGATGAGCGTAACGGCCAAGGGCATGGTGCTGGAACGCGAGGGCCAGCCGCCACTGGCGGTGCCTTTTGTCGAAGAGCAACTGGGTGACGGCCGTTTCAACCTGATGACCGAAGCCAATAACCAGCACATCGAACTGTGGGTAGCCCCACAACGCTGCATCGATGCCGCCAGCGGGAGCTTGCAACACATGACCGCCGAGTTGCGGGTCAATGGCCAGGTCCAGCGCGGTTGTGCATCATTCGGCGGCTCGCGGGACGACTGATTCAGCCTTGGGCTGTTTTAACATGACGGGAATCAGCCTTTGGGGCTTATAATCGCCGGTTTGCAAAACAGCCGGCATCGAAGCCCGCCGCCCACCGGATCCTGTCATGTTACGAATCACCGAACTCAAGCTGCCCATCGACCATCCCGAAGAAGACCTGCGGCCTGCCATCGTGCAGCGCCTGGGCATCGCCAGTGATGACCTGCTCGACTTCACCCTGTTCAAACGCAGCTACGACGCGCGCAAGAAATCGTCGGAGCTGTGCTTCATCTACACCATCGATCTGAACGTAAAGGGCGAAGCCGCCCTGCTGCTCAAGTTCGCCGATGACCGCAACATCAACCCGGCACCGGACGTCAGCTACAAAGTGGTGGGCCAGGCGCCGCGAGGCCTGGTTGAACGGCCGATCGTGGTGGGTTTCGGCCCCTGCGGCATTTTCGCCGGGCTGTTGCTTGCGCAGATGGGCTTCAAGCCGATCATCCTCGAACGCGGCAAGGAAGTGCGCCAGCGCACCAAAGACACTTGGGGCCTGTGGCGCAAAAGCGTGCTCAACCCCGAGTCCAATGTGCAATTTGGCGAAGGCGGTGCCGGGACCTTTTCCGACGGCAAACTCTACAGCCAGATCAAAGACCCGAAGTTCCACGGTCGCAAAGTGCTGCACGAGTTCGTCAAGGCCGGCGCGCCGGAAGAAATCCTCTACGTCAGCAAGCCGCACATTGGCACCTTCCGCCTGACCGGCGTGGTGGAAAACATGCGCGAGCAGATCATCGCTCTCGGTGGTGAAGTGCGTTTTGAGCAGCGCGTCACTGATGTGCTGATCGAAGATGGCCAGTTGAACGGCGTGGTCGTCGACGGCGGCGAGCAGATCCTCTCCAAGCACGTGATTCTGGCCCTGGGCCACAGCGCCCGCGACACCTTCCGTATGCTGCACGGCCGTGGCGTGTACATGGAGGCCAAACCATTCTCGGTGGGCTTCCGTATCGAACACCCGCAGTCACTGATCGACGCAGCGCGCCTGGGCAAATACGCCGGGCACCCGAAACTGGGCGCCGCCGACTACAAACTGGTACACCACGCCAAGAACGGCCGTTCGGTCTACAGCTTCTGCATGTGCCCGGGCGGCACCGTGGTGGCGGCGACTTCCGAGCCGAACCGCGTGGTCACCAATGGCATGAGCCAATATTCACGCAACGAGCGCAACGCCAACTCCGGCATCGTGGTCGGCATCACGCCTGAGGTGGATTACCCAGGCGGACCGCTGGCCGGTATCGAGTTGCAGGAGCGCCTGGAGTCTCACGCCTACATCCTCGGCGGCAGCAACTACGAGGCGCCGGCGCAGCTGGTGGGTGATTTCATCGCTGGTAAGCCGTCCACCGCCATTGGCAGTGTGGAACCGTCCTACAAGCCGGGGGTGGCCCTGGGCGACCTGGCGCTGGCATTGCCGGACTTCGCCATTGAGGCGATTCGTGAAGCGCTGCCGGCGTTCGAGAAACAGATCAAAGGTTACTCGCTGCACGATGCGGTACTGACCGGTATTGAGACCCGCACCTCGTCGCCACTGCGCATTACCCGTAACGAGTCGATGCAGAGCCTGAACGTAAAAGGTTTGTTCCCGGCCGGTGAAGGCGCAGGTTACGCCGGTGGCATCCTGTCGGCGGGTGTTGACGGAATTCGGATTGCCGAGGCGTTGGCGCGGGATATGCTGGGTATAGAAGCTTAAGCACTTCTTACAGCCAACCCGGATCAAATGTGGGAGCTGGCTTGCCTGCGATAACGGAGTGTCAGTCGCCGAATTTCTCGACTGAACCACCGCCATCGCAGGCAAGCCAGCTCCCACATTAGTTGATGGGGCGTGTCAGATATTGGCGCGCAGGACGCTGGCAGGCAACGGCTCACCCTTCTCTACACTGGCCGCAACGGCTGCAATCAAGCCGCCAAGCTCATACCCCTGCTCCGCCAACCAAGCCTGATCGTAGTATGTGTTCGCATACCGCTCGCCCCCATCACACAAGATCGCCACGATCGACCCCGACTCCCCCGCCGCTTTCATCTGCAGCGCCGCGACCAAAGCGCCGATCAGGTTAGTCCCGCTGGAACCACCCACCCGCCGCCCCAACCGCTCGGCCAGGTAATGCATGGCTGCCAATGACAGCGCATCCGGCACCTTGACCATCGCATCAATCACCTGGGGTAAAAACGAAGCCTCGACGCGTGGCCGGCCGATCCCTTCGATGCGTGAACCGCACTCCAGACGCAAACTGGCATCGCCCGTCTGGTAGTAGTCAAAAAACACCGAACGCTCGGCATCGGCACACAGCACGCGGGTGCAATGCTGGCGATAACGCACGTAGCGGCCCAGGGTCGCCGTGGTGCCACCGGTGCCGGGGCTGGAAATCAACCAGCTCGGCTCCGGGTAATGCTCAAAACGCATCTGCTGGAAAATCGACTCAGCGATGTTGTTGTTTGCCCGCCAGTCCGTCGCGCGCTCGGCGTAGGTGAACTGGTCCATGAAGTGACCGCCACTTTCCTTCGCCAAACGTTCGGACTCGGCGTAGATCTGCGTCGGATCCTTTACCAGATGGCTCTTGCCACCATAGAAGGCAATCTGGTCGATCTTCGCCTGGGACGTGGTGGCCGGCATCACCGCGATAAACGGCAGGTCAAGCAAACGCGCAAAGTACGCCTCCGACACCGCAGTAGACCCACTGGACGCTTCGATCACCGGCGCACCCGGCTTGAGCCAGCCATTACACAGCGCATAAAGGAACAGCGAACGCGCCAGCCGATGCTTGAGGCTGCCAGTGGGGTGGCTGGACTCGTCCTTGAAGTACAACTCGATACCCGGCAGCCCCGGCAATGGAAGAGGGATGAGGTGCGTGTCGGCGCTGCGCTGGAAGTCCGCTTCGATGACACGGATGGCTTCGCGAGCCCAGGTACGGTGGTCGTTCATGAGGTGAGTCTCTAAGGGTTTCAGTCCCGATTTTAGGGGCTTTCCTACACGCCACACAGATACAGTGACGACTCAATTAGACACACAATTGCTAAGCTTTGACGCAAGACCAATCCTGACCCTCTCTTATAACAAATAAGAATATAACTTTTGTTTTAACAACTAACAGTACGGGTTAGGGTACCCACCTATTGAACCTTATTGGAGAGCATCCCTTGCCTCTGCGTAACACTTTCACCCGTTTCTTCCAGCTGGAGGCCGCCAGCGGTCTGTTATTGATCGCCGCTGCCGCTTTGGCGCTGATCATCAATAACTCACCACTATCCCACCTCTACGGCGCCTTCCTCGATACGCCGGTGGTGGCGCAGGTTGGCGCGCTGAAAATCGCCAAGCCAGCGCTGCTGTGGATCAACGATGGCCTGATGGCGCTGTTCTTCCTCCTGATCGGTCTGGAGGTCAAACGCGAGTTGCTCGACGGCCACCTGTCCAAGCCATCGCAAGTGGTACTGCCGGGGGCGGCCGCGATTGGCGGCATGGTGGTGCCGGCTTTGATCTATTGGGCACTGAACAAGGACAACCCCGCCGCACTTGCCGGCTGGGCAATCCCGATGGCCACCGATATCGCTTTTGCACTCGGCGTCCTGGCCCTGCTCGGCAAGCGTGTACCGGTGTCACTGAAGCTGTTCCTGATGACCCTGGCCATCATTGATGACCTGGGCGCTATCATCGTCATCGCGGTGTTCTACTCCGCCGAACTGTCGAATGCAGCCTTGGCGGGCGCGGCCACGTGCCTGGTCGCCTTGATCGCGATGAACCGCCTGGGCGTGGTCAAGCTCGGCCCGTATATGATCATCGGCCTGATCCTGTGGGTCTGCGTGCTTAAGAGTGGCGTGCACGCCACCCTGGCCGGGGTAACCTTGGCGTTCTGCATTCCACTGCGCACCAAAAATGCCGAACCCTCGCCACTGCTGACTCTGGAGCACGCCCTGCACCCTTGGGTGGCCTACGCTATCCTGCCGTTGTTCGCCTTCGCCAACGCTGGCGTGTCGCTGACCGGGGTTACCCTGGACAGCTTCACTCACCACGTGCCCATGGGCATCGCTGCCGGCCTGCTGATCGGCAAGACCATCGGCGTGTTCGGCCTCACTTGGCTGGCCATCAAGACCGGAATCGCCACCCTGCCCAGCGGCGCCAATTGGGGCCAAGTGCTGGGAGTGGCCATCTTGTGCGGCATCGGCTTCACCATGAGCCTGTTTGTCGGCTCCCTGGCGTTTGTGCCGGGCGCCAGTGAGTTCGCGGGTGAGGATCGAATGGGCATCCTCACCGGGTCGATCCTGGCAGCCTGTATTGGCTACGCGGTCACAGCGCTGGCGAGTCGCAAGAAAGCCTGAACACTCTGAACGCCCCACAAAAAACCCCAACCGGTTACCCGGTTGGGGTTTTTCTTTTGGCGAAGATGACACTTTCGCGTAACGCCTAAAGACTTTGTCTCGGCCGCCGACTAAGGATTGTGGCGATCCGCCTGCCCCGTCTGGGGCACCCGCCTGACACAGCTCTTCAACGCGTTCCCAGCCCGAGCGAAAACCCATGTTCCTGAGAAATATAAGAATCGCAGCCAGAGCCTTCATCGGCTTCGCTGCTATTGCGTCGCTGAGTGTGTTTCTCGGCCTGTTCGCGCTCAAGCAGATCGGCGAAGTGCAATCCCAGGCTGCCGACATCCAAAACAACTGGATGCAGCGCGTGAGGATCCTCGCCCTTGCCAATGCCTCGCTGGATCGTTTTCGCTTGGGGGAAATGGCGCACATCCTGTCCGCCAGCGACGCCGATATGCAGACGTACGAAGACAAATCCGCGGGTCGCCTGAAGAGCGTCAAGGAGCAACTGGCTCAATATGCAGCGCTGCTGCGCACGCCGGAGGAAAAATCGCGCCTGGACGTGTTTAACCAGAGCCTGGAAGGGTACGCCAAGAACCACACCGAGATGCTCAAACGCTCGCGCTCAGGTGACAAGGCTGGCGCCCGTGACTTTCTCAACAGCATTCGAGAAAGCTATGAGCAGATGACCAAGAACTTCGATCAATTGATCGACCTCGCCAACAAGGGCGCAGAACTTGCCGGCCAGACTTCCGTGGCCGCGTACCAGCATGCCGTGGGCGGTATCGCCATCGTCATCGTGCTGGTAAGTGGCGGCACGGTGCTGGTGGCCTGGCTGCTGACCCGCAGCATCACCGGCCCCATCATTGAGGCGGTACGGGTGGCTGAAACCATCGCCAAGGGCGATCTCAGCCAGCCCATCAACCCGACCGGCAATGACGAAGCCACACGCCTGTTGCGGGCACAAGAGACCATGCGTAATAACCTGGTGCAGACACTGCGGCAAATAACCGGCTCGTCGAGCCAACTGGCGGCAGCGGCCGAGGAACTGAATGCCGTTACTGCCGAGGGCAGCCGCGACCTGCAGCAGCAACATGGCGAGATCGAGCAGGCCGCCACGGCCGTCACCGAGATGACCACGGCCATTGAAGAGGTCGCCCGGAATGCCGCCACCACCTCCGACCTGTCCCAGGCGTCGCGCAGCATCGCCTTGAAAGGCCAGCAACGTATGGTCGAGGCACTGAGTTCCATCCAGGCCCTGACCCGTGGTGTAGAGCTAAGCTCCAGCCAAGTGGGCGGCCTGGCCGAGCAGGCCAAAGGCATCGGCAAAGTGCTCGACGTTATCCGCACCATTGCCGAGCAAACCAATTTATTGGCACTGAACGCGGCCATCGAAGCGGCGCGGGCCGGTGATGCGGGCCGTGGTTTTGCCGTGGTCGCCGACGAAGTACGCGCCCTCGCCCATCGCACCGCGCAATCGACCCAGGAAATCGAACAGATGATTGGCAGCATCCAGACCAACACCGCCAGCACCGTCAACACCATGCTCGACAGCAGCACCATGACCCAGCAAACCATTGGCCTGGCCGAACTGGCGCAGCAAGCGCTGGCGGATATCCTTGCCGCCAATGACGAGATCAACAACCGCAATCTGGTGATTACCACGGCGGCGGCGGAGCAAGCTGACGTTGCCCGGGCGGTCGACCGCAACTTACTGAATATTCAACAGCTGTCGATTCAGTCCGCCGAAGGCTCGACTCAGACCACCGCCGCTTCGCAATCGCTTGCCAGCCTGGCGCATGAGTTGAATACGATGGTGAAGCACTTTCAGGTGTGAAGTGAGTGCGTGAATGCCTGCCCGGACACCGTACCTGTGGCGAGGGCGCTTGCTCCCGCTGGGTCGCGTAGCGGCCCCTGCTCTTTGCTTTAAAAGCATGGGACTGCTACGCAGTCCAACGGGAGCAAGCTCCCTCGCCACAGGCAAACTTAGACATGGCTTGCAATAAAAACCGCCCTACTAAAGCGGTTTTTTATCGCCTGCATTTTCTCAAAAAACCGCAGGCAATAAAAAACCCCAACCCGTCACCCGGTTGGGGTTTTGCGTTTCTACAACCAGCGCTTAGCGCGTTACACGGCTGGTGCCGTTAACCGTCATGATGCGCACGCGGTCGCCAATGCGGAAGATTTCGTTAGGGTCGACGGCCTGGACGTAGGCGCGCATGCTGCCGTCGTCTTCGCGAACGGTAACTTCAACACCCTGGGTGCGGGTCAGACCTTCTTCAGCGGCGGAACCCAGCAAGCCACCGGCAACCGCACCGATTACGCCAGTGACGATACTGCCACGGCCACCACCGATCGCGCTGCCGCCAACGCCGCCGACCACTGCACCGGCAACACTGCCGATTGGGGTCTTGGTGCCTTCGATTTTCACCGGCCGCAGGGATTCAATGGTGCCCATACGAACGGTCTGTACACGACGCGCCTCGTCACGGGAGTACGAGTCGCCGGTCAGACTCGAGGCGCAGCCACCCAACAGCAACGACAAGGTGGTAAAGCAGGCAACTAGTAAAACAGACTTACGCATAGCATCAACTCCAAAGGACAGGTATTCATTAGACGCCGCTGCTTGGCGCCTGTCACGGCAAGCACGCCAGAAAATTGCTTTCATTCAGCCTGAGTACAGACTGCCAGCACCAAAAAACTCGACGAACGGTAGCTCCCGCCCCGATCCAAAAATCACGTGGAAGCGCTCTTTATTGTAGTCACGCAATCAAAAACGCCGAAGCCTCTGTGTAGAGACTTCGGCGTGATGATCACCATTCAGATGGAATGACGAAAGGTGTAGCTCAGGGCGCCAGGCGCTCGCGCGTCCACTCGCCCGCTTGCAGGCGATAGTTCAGGCGGTCATGCAGGCGACTGGCGCGGCCTTGCCAGAACTCGATGCGCTCAGGCAACAAACGATAGCCACCCCAATGCTCGGGGCAGTCGGGTTGGGTATCGCTGAAACGCTGTTCGGTCTGCTTGAGCAGCTCCTGCAGCTCTTCACGGTCACGAATGACTTGGCTTTGCGGCGATGCCCAGGCGCCAAGACGGCTGCCCAAAGGCCGGACCTGATAATAGGCATCCGACTCTTCAGGCGTGACCTTGACCACCCGCCCTTCGATGCGCACCTGGCGCTCCAGGGAGGGCCAAAAGAAGGTCATGGCCGCAAACGGCCGCGCCGCGAGTTGTTCACCCTTGGCGCTCTGATAGTTAGTGAAGAAGGTAAAACCCTGTGCATCCAGGCCCTTGAGCAGCAGGATGCGACAGTGCGGGCGACCGTCCTGGTCGACCGTTGCCAGGGTCATGGCATTGGCCTCCACCGGTGGCTGCTCGGTTTTCACCGCATCGCCAAACCATTGGTGGAACAACGCAAACGGCTCGTCCGGGGCCTGGGCCTCGCTCAAACCGTCCCGTGTGTAGTCACGGCGCATATCGGCCAGTGCCTGGGTCATGCAGCTTTATCCTTCTGTTTCAACGGATCAGTTTTTCGCCTGGTCGTTCGCAGCCGGGGCGGCAGCCTTCGGTGCGGCTTTTTTCGCGGCAGGCTTGGCAGCGGCTTTTTTCGCAGCTGGCTTGGCGGCAGATTTCTTGGCCGGGGCTTTTTTCGCCGGAGCCGCTTTTTTCGCAGCCGGAGCCGGCACAGGGGCTGGCGCAGTTTGCACAGCGACCATGTCAGCGACCGGTGGTTTGCCCGAGTTGTACTTGCTCAGCAGCGCCAACATAGTTGTACGCTGAGTGAACATGATTTCCATGCGACGGTTCAGCGCACGCCCCTGATTGCTGTCGTTGGCGGCACGCGGCATCAGGTCGCCCATACCGCGCAGCATCAAGCGATCCTGCTTCAAGCCGCTGAGGCTGAAGATAGAGGCGATGGATTGCGCGCGTTCTTTGGTCAACGCCTGGCTGGCCGGGGCGGTACCTGTGGCATCAACGTGACCCAGGACCAGGACCGCGGTCTTGGGGTCAGCTTCAACAGCTTTGGCAACGCGTGTGAACGGGCCGAGTGTGACCGGCAGCAGCATTGCCGGGCGTTTCGGGTTGTAGGAGCCGTCCACCGGGGCAATCACGACCAATACGTTGTCACGACGTTCCAGTTGCAGGTTGCTGTCCTTGATGGCGGCGCGCAGACGCGGCTCATAATCATCCAGCCAGGCTTGGGTGATTTTCGGGTCGGGCATCTGCACGTTGGTCACATCAACCTTGGCCAGTGGCTTTGGCTTGCTTTCGAACGGCCACCACCATTTGGTTTCGGTGTCGGTCTTGGCGACGGCAGGCGCAGCATCCGGCGTGGAAGCAGGGGTTGCGGCCTTGAGGTCGGCTTTCAGGTCGGCCTTGGCATCCGCCGCTTTTTCGTCGGCGCTTTTGGCAGCGAACGGCCACCAGTTGAAGCCGGTGTCAGCCTTGGCTACCGGTGCAGGCGCTGGAGCAGCAGCGGCGGCCACAGGTTCGACAGGCTTGGCGCCGGCGGCAGGTTTGGCATCCGGCTTGGCGTCGGTTTGTGTCACGGCGTCCTTGGTAGCAGCCTTGTCAGATCCAAATGACCACCAGTGCCCACCTTCGGCATCACTTTGTGGTGTTTGTGCGCAGCCAGTAATAGTGAGGCACAGCGCCAGTGCCAAGGACTTGTTCGATAACATGAGGTATCCACAAAATGAGAAAAAAACGGGGGGCCTGGTTGACCCGTTAAACAGACGCTTAGAGAACAGTAAAGTTACACAATTTCGTTCAGCGCCTTCTTATACTTGCCTTTGTAACAAAAAAACGTGAAACAGCAAGCTCTTTACAGACAACCGGCCAATATTCCGACCAACTTCTGCGCACGCGGGTCCATAAGTACATAAGGGCCCAGTGTATTAGTCACAAAACCAAATGCTACATCGCGCTCAGGGTCGGCAAACCCCACCGAACCACCGGCGCCAGGGTGGCCAAACGCACGCGGGCCAAGGCCAAAGGTGGCATTGGGCAGTTGCGGTTGATCCAACATGCACCCCAAACCGAAACGGGTTTGAGTCAATAATGTTTTGTCTGGCCCGATACTGTGTTCGCGGGTCAATTGTTCGAGCATGTCGCTCTCAAGCAAACTACCGTCCAACAATCCGCTATAAAAACCTGCCAGGCTGCGCGCATTACCGTGACCATTTGCCGCTGGCTGCTGCATCCGCCGCCATTCGGGCTTATTAGTGCTGGTCAGAATAGACGGTGGGTTGGCAAATGCACGGGTGGTCATGGCATTAGGTTCGCGCATCATTACTTGAAGTAAACGTTGCGCGGCTTCATCGCCCATATTGCCTTTGCTGCGCGCTATATGCGCAACCCGATAAAACTCTTCGTCCGCCAAACCGACATGGAAGTCCAGGCCCAGGGGCCGCGCAACCCGCGCCACAATCGACTCGCCCGGCCCGCGCCCGTCGGCACGGCGCAGCAACTCGCCGACCAACCAGCCATAAGTGATGGCCTCGTAGCCATGCCCTTCGCCCGGCGTCCACCACGGGGCTTCGGCCGCCAGGGTGTCGACCATCAGTGGCCAGTCATACAGGGCTTCGGTCGGCAGCATCTGGCGAATCGCCGGCAGCCCGGCCTGGTGGCAGAGCAACTGGCGCAGCGTGATGGTTTCTTTACCCGCCGCGGCAAACTCGGGCCAGTAGTCGGCAACTGGCGCATCCAGTTTCAGCTTGCCTTCGGCAACCAGCTGCAGGGCCGTGACGGCAGTGAAGGTCTTGGTGCAGGAGAACAGGTTGACGATGGTGTCGCTGTGCCAGGCCTCGGCACCGTCCTTATCGGCGGTACCGGCCCACAGGTCGACGACGGTTTCGCCGCCGATCTGGATACAGAGCCCGGCACCACGCTCCTGCGGGTCATCGAACAACGCGGCAAAGGCTTCACGTACCGCTTCGAACTGGAGCTCGTAATGACCCTGAATCTGCACCTAAGCCGCCTTGGAAAACACCGTAAGAAGTGGCCGACATTGTTCCAGTCATTGCAGGTTTTGTGAACCCGTCAGTGATGAATCAATGGCCATTTCCAGAGTGTCCACCCGCATGCCCGGCGCCCTGCCCCGCGCCTTTGCCTTCTTGCCCGGACTTGCCGCCTTCGTTCTCGCGAACCTTGCTGGCCGCCTTGGCTTTTTCGGCTTCCTTGCCCAGTTGGTCGACCGCCGCCAGGTTGCTTTTACGCACACTCTCGACAAAGCCCTGGAACGGCACATCGGTGATGCCCACCAGCCCGAAGTGGCCGTTCTCACCATCCAGCAGACGCCCGGTGACCGGCTGGTCCAGGTACTGGAACCAATGCACGCCGACAATCGATGGCTCGGCCATGGCCTGCTTGAGGAAGTTGCTGTACGCCACGCCACGGTCTTCTTCACGGGCCAACTGTGTCACGCCGCCCCAGAACGGGCCACGGTCGGCCGAGCCGAAGTTGAACTCGGTGATCAGCACCGGCTTGTCCAGCGCGCGCAAGGCAGCAGAGTCATAACCGTCCTGCGGCTTCAGGGTGTACATGTTGAAACTCAGCACGTCGCAATACTGGGCGCAGGACGCCACGGCCTCGGGCGTGCTGACGGCATACCGACCACCCAGCAGCAACTGGTTGGGCGCGTGCCATTTCAACGAATCGGAGATGGTTTTGAAGTAGGCATCAGCGAAGGTCTTCTGGAAATATTTGAAGTCAGCTTCGATTTCCGGGTGCTCGGGGCTCGGCATCGGCGGCTCGAAGCCTGGGTCTTCCATCAGCTCCCAACCCGCCAGGTGGATGCCCCAGGCTTTCGACAGGCCTTCTTCGTTACGGTACTTGTCGCGCAGTTGTTTGAGGAATGCGCGTTTGGCCGGTACGTCGGTGGTCATGCGCAACGTGCCATAGGCCAAGGCGTAACGGGATTTTGGATCATCGCCGGGGCCGGCCCAGGCCAGCTCGTTGTCGGCAAAGTAGCCGATCAGCCACGGGTCATCACGGTGGTCGCGGGCGGCAATGGCCACGGCGCGTTCGGTGGCCATGGCAAAGCGCGGGTCGAACGGGTCGGGCATGCCGCCCCACCAGTCGGTGCCAGTGCTGATGCTGGCGTAGTCACCGACAATCGACAGCGGCAAGGTGTAGGGCACACGGTCGGCGCGGGCCAGGTCCTCATCACTCCAGTTGCCCACGGTGTTGAAGCCCCAGGCTTGCAGGCGGTCGAGGGTGTGGCTGACCCAGCGCTTCTGGTCGAAACCTTCGCCGCCATAAGTACGCTGCAAGTTGGCGCCGTAAAAATCGTACCAACGCCCGACATTGAAGCCGCGGCCCTGATCGGCACCGTTGCCGCCCCGGTTATCGCCACTGCCGTAGTACTTGTCGAACGGTTCGCCAGCCTTGGGCAGCGCGGCGAACATCCACTCGCGGCCGGCCACGTAGGTCTGGTTGTTGTCCGGTGCCACGGTGTTAACACCCAACGAATAGAACGGATGGCCTTGCGGCGTCACCAGGTACCAGCGGCCGTCACGCTTCTCGGTACGGAAAAAACCACTGGCGTCGAACGCCGGGCCTTTGTTCCAGCCACCGTATTGGTCCAGAGCGGATTTGTCACGCTCGGCCAGCCAGCCCTTGAGCTGTTGCTGCTCCTTGGCCGCTGCGGCTTTGAGTTGCTCGTCAGTGCTGACCTTTTCCGGCCAGCGCGCACGGGTGGACTGGCCATAAGCGTCCACCAGCTCACTGTAGACCGCCTTCAGCACCGGCTCGCTGTCCTGCACGCCAAAACGCTCAAGCAAAATGCTTTGGGCGGCGTTGGGCTTGAGCATCGACAAGGTGACCGAGGCCACTTGGCTGCGGTCGATCTCGCCAGCACTGGCGGCCAGCAATACACGCTGGCCGTCCAGGGTGATCGGCATGGGCGGGCCGGCCTTCATGCCCTGGCTCAGCGGCGAGTTGGCTTGCAACGGGATCAACAGGGTCTGGGCCGGGCCGGCCGGCAGGTCGATACGGCTGACCAGAGTCTTGCCGTCGACGCTCTGTACTTTGACATAGAGGGTCAACGCCCAGTCCATGGCGCTCTGGATACGCAGGCTCATGGCGCCGGATTGCGACCAGTCCCAGCTCCCGGCCTGCGGGCTGAGCACCAGGCTCGGTTCGGCCACCGGGTTGAAGGTGATGCGGCGCAACACCTCGCCTTCGGGGGTTTGTTCGGCGTTGTATTGCGGCAGGCTGGCGTCCTGAGTCGCCACCTTGACCACATCGGCAGGTCGGACGAAGTTGAACAGCGTTTGTTGCCCGGCAGGCGCGGCCATCAAGGGCGCAGCGAATAACAGGGCAAAAAGAGCAGGCAGCGTGCGAATCATACGAACAAGGTTCTCCCAATCGGCCGATAACTGGCCTGATGACATAAAGCGTGGCAGTGAGATAGACCACGAAGTGGGCGACTTCGCCCACAGCAGCTTAATAAATGAGTGGCTTAAGAAATTTCGCGCCTGAACGGCGGCAAGGCATTAAGGATAGCTTTGCCATAGCGCTGCGTGACCAAGCGGCGGTCGAGCAAGGTGATGGTGCCCCGGTCTTCCTCGGTACGCAGCAAGCGACCGCAGGCCTGGACCAGCTTCAAGGACGCATCCGGCACCGAGATTTCCATGAACGGGTTACCGCCCCGCGCCTCGATCCACTCGGCCAAGGCTGCCTCGACCGGGTCATCCGGTACCGAGAACGGGATCTTGGCAATCACCACGTGCTCGCAATAGGCGCCGGGCAAGTCCACGCCTTCGGCAAAACTGGCCAGGCCGAACAGCACGCTGGAATCGCCGCCATCAACCCGCGCCTTGTGTTTGTTGAGGGTTTCCTGCTTGGACAGGTTGCCCTGGATAAACACCTGTTTGCGCCAGTCACGGTCGAGGCCGTCAAACACGTCCTGCATCTGTTTACGTGACGAAAACAGTACCAGTGTGCCGCGCGAACCTTCGACCAGCTCCGGCAAGTCGCGGATGATCGCCGCCGTGTGCGCGGCCGCATCCCGTGGGTCGGCCTTGAGGTCCGGTACGCGCAGCACGCCAGCATCGGCATGGTGGAACGGGCTCGGCACCACGGCCGTCACTGCTTTTTTCGGCAGCCCGGCGCGCATGCGGAAACGGTCGAAAGTGCCCAGGGCCGTCAGCGTGGCCGAGGTCACCAGGCAGCCATAAGCCAAGTTCCACAGGTTGCGACGCAGCATTTCGGCGGCGAGGATGGGGCTGGCGTTAACCTCGATATCGAACAGCGCACCGCTTTCCGACAGGGTCAGCCAACGCGCCATCGGCGGGTTGTCTTCCGGGTCTTCGACGGTGAAGGCGGTCCACAGCTCCCAGTTGCCCTGGGAGCGTGACAACAGGCTGCCGAACAGTGGGTACCACTCCTCGGCCTGGTTGCTGGCGATGCCGATATTGACCTCGCCATCCATGCCTTCCTTGAGCAAGTCGGTGAGGCGCGTGAACAGGTCGGTGAGGCGTGAAAAGCCCTTCTTCAGCTCAATACCCATTTCGCGCATATGCTCGGGGATCAGCCCGCCGACAAAGCGGTGGCGCGGCCGCTCACGGCCCTCCACGTCTTCGCCGGGCTTGAAGTCGGCGACCTGTTCACAGGCGCTGAACATGAACTGCTGCTGAGTCTTGATCTCCCGCGCCAGCTCCGGCACTTGCTCGATCAACTTGCCCAAATCGCCGGGCAGCGGATGCTGGGCCAGCAGTTTGGTGAGGTTCTTGGCAGTGGTTTCCAGCCAGTCGGCCGTGGAACGCAGGCGCGTGTAATGGGCGAAGTGGCCAATTGCCTTGTCCGGCAGGTGGTGGCCTTCGTCGAATACGTAGAGGGTGTCGCGCGGGTCCGGCAACACCGCGCCGCCGCCCAGGGCCAGGTCGGCCAGTACCATGTCGTGGTTGGTGACGATCACGTCGACCTTGCCCATGCCTTCGCGGGCCTTGTAAAAGGCGCACTGGCCGAAGTTGGGGCAATGGCGGTTGGTGCACTGGCTGTGGTCGGTGGTCAGGCGTGCCCAGTCCGAATCTTCAAGAGCGGTGGGCCAGCTGTCGCGGTCGCCGTCCCATTTATTGCCGGCCAGCTTCTCGATCATGCTGGTAAACAGCTTCTGGCTGACTTCATCCACCTCGATCTTGAAGCCTTCTTCTTCGAACAAGGAGGCAGTGGCGGTTTGCGCATGGCCTTCCTGCAGCAACACGTCGAGCTTGGACAGGCACATGTAGCGCCCACGCCCCTTGGCCAGGGCGAAAGTGAAGTTCAGACCGCTGTTGCGCATCAGGTCGGGCAGGTCTTTGTAGACGATCTGCTCTTGCAGGGCGACAGTGGCGGTGGCGATCACCAGGCGCTTGCCGGCAGCCTTGGCGGTAGGGATCGCGGCCAGGCTGTAGGCCACGGTCTTGCCGGTGCCGGTGCCGGCCTCGACAGCCACAATCGCAGGGTCGCCACTGCGCCGCCCTTCGTCGTCGGTGTCGATATCCCCGAGGACCTTGGCCACTTCGGCGATCATCAGGCGTTGGCCGTAGCGCGGTTTCAAGCTCTTGGCTTCGAGAAAACGCGAATAGGCGCCCTGGATCGTGGTTTTGAGTTCAGTGCTGATCATGGATAGTCGGGCGCAAAAAACGCTGGATAAATTTTCAGTGGTTCGGATCGGCCGCTATCATACCCCGCTAATTAATCCCGCGCAGAACGGAGTACCACAATGACCGCGTTTAGCCTCGCTTACACCCTGCATGTATTGGCCGCCCTGGTTTGGGTCGGCGGTATGTTTTTCGCCTGGATGATCCTGCGTCCCGCCGCCATGGCGGCACTTGAAGGCCCTGCCCGGCTCAAGCTGTGGGCAAATGTGTTTCAGCGTTTTTTTGTGTGGGTCTGGGTCGCGGTGCTGATTTTGCCGATCAGCGGCATCGGCCTGTTGCAACTGCGCTTCAGTGGTTTTGAGACTGCGCCGCGCTATGTGCAGGTGATGATGGGTCTGTATCTGGTGATGACGGCGCTGTTTATCCGCATCCAGGCACTGAAGTTCCCGGAACTGCGCACAGCGGTGGCGGCTGAGGATTGGCCGGCGGGCGCGGCTGCGCTGGGGCAGATCCGCAAATTGGTAGGGATTAATTTAATAGTGGGGTTGGTGGTGGTGGCGATTGCTTCGGCGCGGCCGATGTTCTGAGGTTGTCTTTCAGGGCCTCATCGCGGGCAAGCCCGGCTCCCACATTTGGAACGCATTCCAACCTGTGGGAGCCGGGCTTGCCCGCGATGGCGTCAGCCCAAACGACTCACAACCGCTGAATGGTCACAGCACCCGCAGGCCCAGCCGGCCCCGGCTGGCCTTCCAGCCCTGGCCGGCCTTTATCGCCGCCATCGGCGCGGTACACCAGGCAGCCCTTGGACTGCCCGCCTTTGCCCGGCTTGCCCGCCGTACCGGCCAAACCACCCGGCCCGCCGTCGACCCACACTTTGATCTGCTCTGCCGGGAAGCTCTGTGGCAGCTCAACCCGCACAGTCGCCCCCGACGCGCCCGGCAGGCCGTCGCCGCCGTTATCGCCATTGGCACCACGCCCGGCGGAACCCCAGGTGCAGCCTGGGTCCACACCGTTGGCGCCATCGAGGCCGGCATAACCTTGGGCACCGGCGCCGCCACGCGCGTCCACCGACAGCTCTTCGGCGGTCAGCGCGTTAATGCGCAGCACCAGGTCACGCCCGGCCTTGGCCGGCTTTTCGTGGGTACCGGGGGCGCCGCGCGACGTGATCTGGCTGCCATGTTCCAGTTGCGCATTACGCACCTGCAATTGCAGCGCGGTATTGCCGGGGGCGATGGTGATACGCGCCTCGCGACCCAGGTGCAACTCATCCACGGTCACTTGGCTGATGGTCGCCGGCACCAGCAACGTGCCGTAGTCCGCCACATCCAGGCGCTCCAGTTGTAACACGCTGGTGCTGCTGGGCAGGCGCATCAGCGAGTTGGTTTCAACACTGACGCTCTGCGCCATAGCAATGGGGCTGACCAACAGGGCCAACAGAAAAACCTTACGCATGATTGGCCTCCTCGTTCGTTTCATTAACCGCAGCAGGCGCCGACAGGCCCCGCACATGGAACATCCCCACCAGCAGAATCTGCAAGCGGTCACGCCAAGGGTGGGCACGGTGTTTCAAGCTGCTGTTGAACAACAGCAATTCAAGCAGGTGGGTAAGCATCAACAGACTGCCGGCCAGGCTGACCAACAGGTGAAACGGATTCGTCAGCGGCCGGAACAGGTTGACCAGCACCACTACCCAGAACAACAACGTCAGAAACGTTCCCAGCCCCCAAAACACCTTCATCCCGCATGCCCCTGCCTATTATTCTTTGGGCGCACAGTACCGACTTCTGCAGGCGATTTGCCAGTGAAGGATGAAAAAACTTGCCAGGGCTCGCCGGCAATGCCCCTGCGGTGCCCGCAGGGGCAAGGGCTGTCAGCGGTTGATCTGGATTTCCACGCGACGGTTCAACGCACGCCCTTCAGCGGTTTTGTTGTCGGCCACTGGGTGGCTTTCGCCAGCACCGGTCACCGAGACAAAGTTGCTGCGAGGCACACCGGAGCTGACCAGGTAATCCGTCACCGAATGAGCGCGTTTTTCCGAGAGTTTCTGGTTGTAGGCATCTTTACCGACGCTGTCGGTATGCCCACTGACCCGCAGTTGCGCGCCTGGGGCTTCTTTTTTCAGGCGAGTGGCAATGATGTCGAGCTTGGTTTTGTCCGCTGCCGTCAACTTGGCCGAATCGAACTGGAAGTGCACATCGCGAATCACGATGGTTTCTTCCTTGACCACCACCACTTCCTCAACCACGGCGGCCGGCGGTGCGGGTGGGCAACCATTGGCATCGACCTGCACGCCTTTTGGCGTGCCAGGGCACTTGTCGCGGCTGTCCGGCACACCGTCACCATCTTCGTCGCCATCGCCATGCACCCAGCAATAGGCGCCGGCCATGCCGCCGATCAACAGCGCGCCTGCGCCCGCATAGGCTGAACTTTCAGTGGCGCCAATGGCAGCGCCCGTCACACCACCGACTGCTGCACAGGTGGGCCAATCGGTTTTTTGCAACCCTGCGCAACCTGTCAATACTCCGGTTAGCAGAACCAAGGGTAGAGCTGTCCGCATGATGCTCATGTGATTTCTCCTGAGGGGATCGGCGGGGGCCGACAGGTGGAGTAAAGACCGCTCTTTTCATCTGCGCCAGTACGCCACACCCCCGGTTTCATTGAGGATCGCCGCATTTGTAGGACTTTTCGCTGCCGCCCGCTCTAGGCCCGCACGCTCAGCCGCGCTAGTCTCTAGGGTTCTGATGTGAGGATCTGTGATGACCGCTGGTATTTCTTCCCGTACACCCCAGCAAGCCCTGGCCGCTTTGCTCGACTTGCACCAGCCCAAACGCCTGTTGTTGTTGGGCGCCAGCCAGTTTCCGGCGCTGGAGGCGTTCCAGGCCGAGCACCCGGACACCATCGTGGCCATCGCCCCGCCCGGGCCGTTGCCGGCAGAACTGGCGGCGCAGCGTTTTGACCTGGCGCTGGTGGTCGACTGCCTGGAGCACCTGTCAAAACCGCAAGGCCTGACCTTGCTCGGCGGCATTCGCAACCTTAATAGCAGCCGCATTGCGGTGCTGGTGGACCTGGGCGCCTGCGGCTGGAAAGACACCGACTTCTTCTCCCTGGCCCTGCAAGCCGGCGAGCGTTTCCAGCGCGACGAGCAGGTACTGACACTGTTTACCTATGATCTGCTTGACTACAAACAGGTGCCCGACTGGCTCAACGCCCGTTTCTGGGCCAACCCGGAAAATTTTGGAAAGTATTGGTGGTAACCCGATGAGTACATCCATTTGCCCCTGCGGCAGCGGCAACCTGTTGGATGCCTGCTGCGGCCACTATCACGCCGGCCACCCGGCGCCGTGCGCCACCGCGCTGATGCGCTCGCGCTACAGCGCCTATGTGCTGGGCCTGGTGGACTACCTGGTGGCCACAACCTTGCCCGCGCAGCAAGCCGGCCTGGACCGCATCGCGATCAGCGCCTGGAGCGCGCAGAGCACCTGGCTGGGCCTGGAGGTGGAAAGTTCGGAAGTGTTCGGCGGCCAGCCGGAACATGCATTCGTGACCTTTACCGCACGCTGGCATGACAGCACCGGCGAACACAGCCACCGTGAGCAGTCGTCTTTCGTACAGAATGACGGGCGCTGGTACTTCATCGATCCGACGGTTGAGTTCAAGGCCGGGCGCAATGATGTATGTTTGTGCGGCAGTGGCCAAAAATTCAAGAAGTGCTGTTCCAGCTACCTCTAATCACCCACAGGGAAAACGCCATGCTTCGGATGTACAGCTTGATGCTGGCGTTGACCTTGAGTCTCAGCGGCTGCGCGTCGTGGTTTGAAGACGATGCGCCTACGCCCCACGTCGCCCTGGTGAAAGTCGAGGTGGTACGGGCCAAGCTGCTGGAGCAGAAATTCAAACTGTGGTTTCGCGTGGATAACCGCGACGACGCCGACCTCACGGTGCGCGGCCTGATCTATAAGGTCAGCCTGGGCGGTTTTGTCTTGACCGAAGGCGAGTCCAACGAATGGCTGACCATACCGCCGCGCAGTCATGGTTTTTTTCGGGTGAAGGTGCGCACCAACCTCTGGCCGAAGATCCGCGATGTGGTGCAAATGCTCAAAAACCCGACCAAACCCGTGCCCTATCGCCTGGAAGGCGAGCTGAAAACCGGATTATTCATCGGTAATGACGTGCAGGTCGCCCACAATGGCGAGATAATCCCCGGTGATTTTATTCCGGAGCGACATCGATGACTCAGCAACCCCATGTCCATGGTCCTGACTGCAACCACGATCACGATCAGCATGATCACGGCCATGATCACGACCACGGCCATGTCCACGGCCCGAACTGCGGCCACGCTCACCAGGAGCCGGTGCGCAACGCGTTGAAGGACGTGGGTCGCAACGATCCGTGCCCGTGCGGCAGTGAGAAGAAATTCAAGAAGTGCCACGGGGCCTGATGCCCTGAATGCAGTCAGTGTGGGAGCTGGCTTGCCTGCGATAGCGGTCTGACAGTTAACAATGTGTCAGCTGACCCACCGCCATCGCAGGCAAGCCAGCTCCCACATTTGCTCCGTATTTCAGATCAGAGCTTTCTCTGGAACTGCAACACCACCTCCACCCCCCCGCCTTCCCGATTACTCAAACTCAACCGGCCCTCATGCGCCCGCGCAATCGTGTGCGCAATGCTCAGCCCCAACCCGTAACCGCCCGTATCGGCATTGCGTGAGCCTTCGATGCGGTAAAACGGTTCCATCACCTGCTCCAGTTGCTCCTGGGGAATCCCTGGGCCACGGTCACTGATGACGATTTTCAAACTGTCCACCTGATCCTCAACCCGCACCACCACCTCTCGGCCATAACGCACCGCATTTTCCAGCAGGTTCTGCACGCAACGCTTGAGGCTGCGTGCATAGCCCGGCAGCGGTTGCCGGGCGCGACCGACAATGGTCACGCTTTCGCCCACGTCTTCAAGGTCGGCCTGCAGGCTTTGCAGCAAGGCATTGATGTCGATGTTCTGCCGCGTCTCGTTGATTTCGCCGCTGCTGACAAAATCCAGGGTGCTGGAGAC
Source organism: Pseudomonas sp. OE 28.3 (assembly GCF_014268205.2). Classification (NCBI taxonomy): domain Bacteria; kingdom Pseudomonadati; phylum Pseudomonadota; class Gammaproteobacteria; order Pseudomonadales; family Pseudomonadaceae; genus Pseudomonas; species Pseudomonas sp. OE 28.3. The sequence goes on along the minus strand of NZ_CP077082.1, from coordinate 1,696,776 downwards.
CATGTGTTCCATTTCTTCCAGGTCACTGCGAAACCGCTCCTTGGTGCGCGTGTCTTCGAGCATCTCGGTGCGCAGGCGCAGGCGTGTGATCGGCGAGCGCAGGTCGTGGGAAATCGCCGCCAGAAAGCGCGTGCGCTCGGCAATATTGGCTATCAACCGTTGCTGCATCGCATTAAACGCCTGGGCGGCGCGGCGCACTTCGGTGGGGCCGTCCAACGCTAACGGCGGGCGCTGGATATCCCGGCCCAGGGCTTCGGCGGCCTTGGCCAAGGCATTGAGCGGGCGGATGGCCAGGCGCACCGCCACCAACGCGATGATCACCAGCACCAGCACGCGCAGCAAATAGATGCGCATCACGTAGTCGAACAGCAAGTCCAGCGGCGACGTGCTGGTCCAGCCCTGCTCCTCACTGGCGTCCACCTGCAACCAGCGCCCATCGGGCAGGCGCAGGTCGATCAGGAACTGCCCGATGACCGGCTTGGAACTGAGCAGGGTCGAGAGCCCGGCGCCTTGCCCTTCGCCATCAACCAGAGACAGGCGCAGCAACATCAGGGTCTGGGCAGAACCGGTTTTCTCCGTCAGCACCTGCTTGATCAGCCGCTCGGTGGGCCGGTCACTGTCGGTCAACGTGCTCGGCGTGTTGCTGGCCTGATCGCTTAAGGTCAGCTGAAAATGCGGCGTATTGAGCAGTTTGATCAACTGGTCGGCCTGCTGCGGGTCGCTGTGTACCAGGCGCACCACGTCTGCCAGGCGTGTGGCGATCAACCGCGCAGGAATCTCCAGCACCTGGCCATGCCGACGGTCGTACCAGATGCTGCTGGTCAGCGCCTGGGCCGCGAGCATGCCGCTGACCAGAATCAGCACCAGCCGCCCGAACAGCGAACGCGGCAGCAGTCTCACGACTCCAGCACCACATCATCGGCGGTCAGCATGTAACCCTCATTGCGCACGGTTTTGATCAGCCCCACCGGCAGCTGCGAGCGCAGGCGGCTGACACACACGTCGATGGAGCGGTCGAACGGCGTGCTGTCCTTGTCGAAGACATGGTTGAGCAAAAAGTCGCGACTCAACGGCCGGTTGGGGTGCTGCAACAGCAGGCGCAGCACACGGTAATCCGAGTTGCCCAGGCTCACCACCACGCCCTCGGGCGTGAGCAATTGCCGCGCCCGTGTGTCGAGTTGCCAGCCGGCAAAACGAATACTCGGTGCTTCATCCAGGCGTGCTCGATCGGGAAAGCTCTGCACCCGGCGCAACACCACCTTGATTCGCACCAGCAACTCACGCGGGTCGAACGGCTTGGGCAGGTAGTCGTCGGCGCCGATTTCCAGGCCGACGATGCGGTCGATCAACGAGCCTTTGGCGGTGAGCATCACCACCGGCGTGTTGGAACTGACGCGCAGTTCGCGGCACAGGCTCAAGCCGTCTTCGCCAGGCAGCATCAGGTCAAGCACGATCAGGTCGATCACATTCAGCGCCAGGCGGCGGCGCATTTCCTTGCCGTCGGCGGCGGTGGACACCTGAAACCCCGCGTCACTCAAGTAGTCGCAAAGCAACTGACGGATTTGCGGGTCATCATCAACGATCAGCAGGTGGTCAAGCTTGGCCATGGGCAGTCAATCCGAAAACTCAAAACGCAGGAGATAGCCGAAAGTTCATCCAGCGATACACGCAAATGTAATGGAATGTTGTGGGAAACCATAATCACGCATCAGCGATACAAAGCCAGGGCATGGCAGGCGGAATCGCTCTTTAGACTACCGAACCTAAATGAGAGTAATTGTAATTTAGACTCGGATCATCACCTATGTCATTGCCCACGCCCCAACGTCACACGCTGCACACAACCCTGGCACCGATGTTCGGTTTCCTCGCCGCCGGCAGTGTTGCGCCGACCGCCTGGGCCCATGCGCCGGCCGCCACGCCGAATGATTCGGTGGTAAGCCTGCCGCAAATCAAGGTCGACGGCCAGGAAGCCACCTCCACCTTCAAAGTCGACCGCGTGACCTCCGCCAAAATCAGCCAGCCACTGCTCGACGCCCCGCAAAGCGTGACCATCGTGCCGCAGCAGGTGCTCAAGGAGCAGAACGCGCAGACCTTGCAGGAAGTGTTGCGCAACGTGCCCGGCATCACCTTCATGTCCGGCGAAGGCAACTTGGGCTGGGGCGATCTGTTTTCGATCCGTGGGTTTTCCTCCGAGCAAAGCCTGACCGTCGACGGCGTGCGCGACGCGGGCATGTCCACACGCACCGACACTTTCAACCTGCAACAGGCCGAAGTGTTCAAGGGCACGGGTTCGATCGAGTCCGGCGTTTCCGCCGTGGGCGGCAGCGTCAACCTGGTGAGCAAAGAAGCGCACCTGGGCGATGCCAACAAGGTGTCCGCCGGGATCGGCACCGACAGCTACCGTCGCCTCACCGCCGACCTCAATAAACAGCTGAACGACACCACCGCCGTGCGCATCAACCTGATGAAGCACTACAACCAAGTGGCCGACCGCGACGACGTGGACTACGACCGCTGGGGCATCGCCACCTCATTCGGCTTCGGCCTGGGCACCGACACGCGCTTTTTCGTCGACACCTTTTACCAGAAAGACACCAATACGCCGGACGGAGGCGTGCCGATCCAGCGTGGCACCGACGGCCACCGCATGCCCGGCGTCAAACGCTCCGACTGGTACGGCGACTCCAGCCTTTATACCCAGGAGAACGAAACCACCTCGCTGACCGCCCGCTTCGAGCATGACTTTGACTGGCACGACGCCCACCTGCGCAACCAGACGCGCTGGGAACGCAGCGACAACTTCGCCGTGCTGTCGCCGGCACGCTTCTTCGTCGCCGATGCCAGCGGTAAAAAAACCTGCACCGGCGCCCGCTGTGCGACCTTGGGCTACACCGGCGTAGGGCCTATCAGCCAAGTGCCCGGCAGCACGGTGAATGCCTACACCGACTACGTGAACAACAGCAACACCGGCCACGGCATCCTGCGGGGCGGCGATTTTGGCCTGTCCAAGCGCTACACCATCCTGGATAACCAGACCGACTTCAGCTTCACGTTCAACACCGGCAGCCTGCAGCACGCCGTGGTCAGCGGCCTGGAGTTCTATCACGAGACCTACGGCGGCCTGAAACGCAACGCCGAAGTGCCGGCCGGCGATCTGTTCTTCAACATGAACGACCCCAGCCACAGCTTCGCCAGCACCTACGTGACCAAAGGCGAAGGCGACCCGCGCTCGGTGATCGATAACGCCGGTGTCTACGCGGGCGACACCGTCACCCTCAACGAGCAATGGCAAGTGCTCGGCTCGCTGCGCTACGACAACTGGCGCGCGCAAACCAGCCAGCGCGGCCAGGCCGACATCAGCAGCACCGACGGCGCAGTGAGCGGTCGCGTCGGCGCGGTGTACAAGCCATTGCCGAACGGCAGCATCTACGTGTCCTACAGCGAGGCGGCGCAACCGTCGGCGCTGGGCGCGTCCACCAACAACCAGATCTACGGCGCGTCCACCACCAGCAACTACAGCCCGGCCAAGTCGAAAACCTACGAGATCGGCACCAAGTGGGACATTGCCCACGACATGCTCAATGTCACGGCGGCGATCTTCCGCACCGAATTGGACAACGCCTGGGAATACCAGGACGGCGAATCCGCCCCGGTGCGCGCCCTGCCCGCCAAGCGTGTGGACGGCATCGAACTCGGCCTGCAAGGCAACATCACCCCGCGCTGGACCGTCTACACCGGCTTCTCGGCGCTCAAAAGCACGCAGACCAAAGGTATCAATAAAGGCGCGGAAGCCAAGAACGTCCCCGACCTGACCGCCAACCTATGGACCACCTACGCCGTCACCGACGCCCTGAGCCTCAGCTACGGCGAGCAATACGTGGGCCGTCGCCGCTACAGCGACAACAAGGATGTCGGCGGTTTGAACAACAACAGCAGCTACGCCAACGGCCCGTCCGGCGTGTATGCGATCTACACCCGCGACCACGAAAAAGCCCCGGGTTACTGGCTGAGCAACCTGGCGGCGCAATACAAGGTGAACAAGGACACCACGGTCAACCTTAACCTCAACAATGTGTTCAACACGTTCTATTACAGCCAGGTCGGCGCGTCCCTCGACGGCTTCCAGCTCTACGGCATCCCAGGTGCCGCTCGCACGCTCACCGCCAGTGTCGATTATGAATTCTGATTGCCCCTCACCCGGAGTCCTTTCCATGTTCAAACCTCGTAACGTGCTTAAGCTCGGCGTGCTGTGCGCCGCGCTGGTCCTCGGCCACGCCGAAACTGCCGCTGCCCATGAAGTCACCGACGCGTTGGGCCGCAAGGTCGAGGTCAAAGACCACGTCAAACGTGTGGTGCTGGGCGAAGGCCGCTTGATTTCGGCGTTTGCCTTGCTCGACAAGGACGCGCCGTTCCAGCGCATCGTCGGCTGGCAGAACGATTTGAAGCTGCTGGACCAGCACACTTACAACGCCTATGTGGCGAAGTTTCCTACGGTCAAAGACATCCCGTTGATCGGGCAAGCGTCGGAGCAGAGTGTCAGTGCTGAGGAGATTCTCTCGCTGAAACCGGACCTGGCGGTGTTCAGCATTTCCGGCCACGGCCCGACCGAACACAGCGCGGTGGCAGACGTGCTGGCCAAAGCCGGCATCCCGGTGTTGTTCGTCGACTTTCGCATCAACCCGGTGCAAGGCACCCACACCAGCATGAACGCGCTGGGCCAGGCCTTGGGCCGTGAAGCCCAGGCCAAGGCGTTTCTGGGTTTCTATGACCAGCACATCAAGGCCATCACCGACGCCGTTGCCACCTTGCCTGCCGCCGGCCCGCGCCCGAGTGTGTTCCTCGAATTGCTCGCCGGTGCCTGGCAGGCACCGGGGCACACCACCGGCAAAAGCGGCATGGGTGAAGTGATCAAGCTGGTCGGCGGGCGCAATATCGCCGCCGAGGTGGTGCCGGGTGCGCTGGGGGATATCAGCGTTGAATACGCGCTCAAGGCCGACCCGGATGTGTACGTGGCCACCGGCAACCACAAGCCTGGGCTGATTCTCGGCGCTGGCGTGAGCACCGATGAAGCCCGTGAGGCGTTTGATCGGGTATTGGCGCGGCCGGAGTTCGCCAGCCTCCGTGCCATCCGCGAGGGCAATGCCCACGGCCTGTGGCACGATTTCTACAACTCGCCGTACAACCTGCTGGCGATTGAAGTATTGGCCAAATGGGTACACCCGGAACTGTTCGCCAAGCTCGACCCGCAAGCGACTATGGAACAGATCAACCAGCAGTTTTTGGGGATGCCGCTGCAGGGTGCTTACTGGATTGACGCCAAAACCAAGTAACCCCTAGCGCCATGCACAAATGCAGGAATGCAGGAATGCAGGAATGCAGGAATGCAGGAATGCAGGAATGCAGTCAGTGTGGGAGCTGGCTTGCCTGCGATAGCGGTGTGTCAGTCACTGAATTAATCGACTGGCACACCGCTATCGCAGGCAAGCCAGCTCCCACATGTGGATTTTCGTTGTTTTCAACATTGTGTGAGCCCCATGACCACTCAAACCCTCGACCTTGCCAGCGCCACTCATGGCTATCGCCGTTTGCTGGCCCGGCGTGCCTGGCTGCTGGCGCTGCTCGGCATCGCGCTGGTCTGCGCCATTCTGGTGGACCTGGCCAGCGGCCCGTCGGGCATGGGCCTGCTGGCGTTGCTCGACGGCATCCTGCATCCGTCGCACCTGAGCGCCACCGACCAGGTGATCATCTGGAACGTGCGCCTGCCCTACGCGCTGATGGCGGTGCTGGTGGGTTGCGCGCTGTCTCTGGCCGGGGCCGAGATGCAGGCGATCCTCAATAACCCGCTGGCCAGCCCGTTTACGTTGGGCGTGTCGTCGGCGGCGGCCTTGGGCGCCTCGCTGGTCATCGTGTTTCCGGTGACCACGCTGTGGGTGTCGGCCAACACCGCGATTTCCATCTCGGCGTTTATCTTTGCCGCCGCCTCGGTGTTTTTGCTGCAAGCCATGTCACGCCTGCGCGGTGCGGGCGTGGAAAGCCTGGTGCTGTTCGGCATCGCACTGGTGTTCAGTTGCAACGCCGTGGTGGCTTTGCTGCAACTGGTGGCCACCGAAGACGTGCTGCAACAATTGGTGTTCTGGACCTTGGGCAGCGTGACCCGCGCCAACTGGGACAAGCTCGGCATCCTCGCCTTTGTGGTTGCCGTGGTGCTGCCGTTTTCCTTCGCCGCCGCGCCGCGCCTGACCCTGCTGCGCATGGGCGAAGACCGCGCACAAAGCTTTGGCGTGGACGTGAAGCGCCTGCGGTTTTTCTCGTTGCTTCGCATCAGCCTGCTGTCGGCCACCGCCGTGGCGTTTGTAGGCACCATCGGTTTTATCGGCCTGGTGGGGCCGCATATCGCGCGGATTCTCGTGGGTGAAGACCAGCGTTTCCTCCTGCCCGCCAGTGCGTTGACCGGCGCCTTGCTGCTGGCGCTGTCGTCGATTGCCAGCAAACTGATCATGCCCGGCGTGATTGTGCCGGTGGGCATTGTCACCGCCTTGGTGGGCGTACCGATTTTTGTGGTGTTGGTGTTCAAGCGCGGGAGGCAGTTATGAGTGCGGGGTTATCGGTACACAACGCCACGGTCAGCTACGGGCGTCGGCAGATTGTGCATGAGCTGAGCTTGCCGACCCTGCCCCACGGCAGCCTCACCGCCTTGATCGGCCCTAATGGCGCGGGTAAATCCACGCTGCTGCGGGCCATTGCCGGGCTGGAAAAGATGCAAGGCGTGGTCAGGCTGGGTGACCTCGACCTGTCAGCCATGTCGGTGGCCGAGCGTGCGCGCCGCGTGACGTACATGCCGCAAAACCTGCCGCCGGGCCTGAGCCTCAGCGTGATGGAAAGCGTGATCGCCGCGTTACGTGTGGCCAATGTGGACGGCATTGCGCTGTCCAGCGAGGCCTGCCTGGGCGAAGCCTTCGAAGCGTTGCAGCGTATCGGCATCGCGCATTTGGCCGATCAGCTGCTGAGCACGTTGTCCGGCGGCCAGCGCCAATTGGTCGGCCTCGCCCAGCTGATTGCGCGTCGCCCGCAAGTGATGCTGCTCGACGAACCCACCAGCGCGCTCGACCTTAATTACCAATTAAAAGTCATGGGCTGCGTGCGCACGCTGGTGCGCGAACACAATTTGATCGCCGTGGTGGTGCTGCACGATATCAACCTGGCTGCACGCTTCGCCGACCATATTGCCGTGCTGCGCCAGGGCAGGTTGTACGCCAGCGGCGTGGCGGATGAGGTGCTCGACCCGGCGTTGTTTGCCGAGGTCTATGGCGTACAGGTGCGCATTGAGCGGTGCTCGCAGCAGTCATTGCAGGTGTTGGTCGATGGGGCGGTGTGATTGGCTTCTAAGGTTAGACGCAAATGTTTGATTGAATTATTGCCCCTTGATCATCACCTATAGAGACAGGCATTCGCTCATTTGGAGAGCTTCATGATCGACCTGTACTACTGGACCACCCCCAACGGTCACAAAGTATCGCTGTTCCTGGAAGAAGCCGGCCTGCCCTACACGGTGCACCCGATCAACATTGGCCAGGGCGAGCAGTTCAAGCCGGACTTCCTGAAGATCGCTCCCAACAACCGCATCCCGGCCATCGTCGATCACAGCCCGACCGACGGCGGCGCGCCGATTTCGCTGTTCGAATCCGGCGCGATCTTGCTGTACCTCGCGGAAAAAACCGGCCAATTCATTCCAAAAGACCTGCGCGGCCGCCAGGAAGCGCTGCAATGGCTGTTCTGGCAAATGGGCGGGCTGGGGCCGATGGCGGGTCAGAATCATCACTTCAGCCAATTCGCACCGGAAAAGATTCCTTACGCGATCAAGCGCTATGTGGACGAAACCGCGCGCCTGTACGGCGTGTTGGACCGACGCCTGGCGGACCGCGCGTTCGTGGCGGGTGAGGACTACAGCATCGCCGACATGGCGATCTACCCGTGGATCGTTTCCCACAAGTGGCAGAGCCAGCGTCTGGAGGACTTCCCGCACGTGCAGCGCTGGTTCAACAGCATCAAGGAACGGCCGGCGACGGTGCGGGCGTATGAACTGGTGCAGAAAGTGAATCCGCCAAAATCCTGATCTATGTGGGAGCTGGCTTGCCTGCGATAGCATCACCTCGGTGTAACTGACACACCGAGGCGTCAGCATCGCAGGCAAGCCAGCTCCCACATTGTTCTCTACCGGTCTCAAGATCTCACGCTTAACCCAAACTCCTGCTTGCGTCGTTTCGCCGCGCTCACTAACGTAGCGCCTTTAATGACGCTACCCCCCGCAGGAGCTTTGCCATGGCCTCGCCAGCCCTCTCACACTTTATCCCCCGGTTCGGCGTTGCCGCGGCAGTGGCCAGTGCTTTAAGCCTGGCCGGTTGCCAGCTCCAGAGCACCCAGGACACCCTGCCGCCGGTGGCCGGTGTGCAACCGATCAAAGGCCTGGCACAGAATGTGTCGGTGCGCCGCAATGCCCAGGGCATGCCGTTGATCGAAAGCAACACCTTCCATGACGCGCTGTTCAGCCTCGGTTATGTACACGCCAGCGACCGCATCACGCAGATGGTCACTTTGCGCCTGTTGGCCCAGGGCCGCCTGGCGGAGATGTCCGGCCCGCAAGTGCTGGATGTCGACCGTTTCATGCGCGCGGTCAACCTGAAAAAAAGCGCCGGCGAGCTGTATAACGCTTCGTCGCCGCGCCTCAAGCGCTTCTTTGAAGTGTATGCCCGTGGCGTCAACGCCTACCTGTTCCGCTACCGCGACAAGCTGCCGCCGGACCTGGCCCAGACCGGCTTCAAGCCCGAGTACTGGAAGCCGGAAGATTCGGCGCTGCTGTTCTGCCTGCTGAATTTCAGCGAGTCGAGCAACCTGCAGGAAGAACTCTCGTCGCTGGTGCTGGCGCAGAAAGTCGGGGCCGACAAGCTCGCCTGGCTGACGCCGAGTGCGCCGGACGAGCCGATCCCGATGGACGAAGCCGACAAGCTCAAGGGCGTGAACCTCAGCCAGATCACCGGCCTTGCGGGGCTCGAAAGCATCGGCCAGCAGTTGAACAGCCTCAACGCACTGGCCGTCACCACCTCTAACAACTGGGCCATCGGCCCGCAACGCAGCCGCAGTGGCAAAAGCCTGTTGGCCAACGACCTGGCAGCCCAGCCACAAGCACCGTCGCCATGGAACTACGTGCAGATCCGTGCCCCGAAATACCAGGCGGTCGGCGTCTCGATTGCCGGTTTGCCGACCCTGCTGTCCGGCTTCAACGGCAAAGTGGCGTGGAGCATGAGCGCGGTAAAAGGCGACACCCAGGACCTGTTCCTGGAGAAGGTCAAACGCCAAGGCAGCGCGTTGTACTACGAGAACAACGGCAAATGGCTACCGGCCGTCGTGCGCAACGAAACCTACTTCGCCAACGGCCAGCGGCCGATTCGCGAAGTGGTGTACGAAACCCGCCACGGCGCCCTGCTCAACAGCAGCCAGGCACTCACCACCGGATTCGGCCTGGCCCTGCAAACCGCCGACCTCAAGGACGACAAGAGCCTGGACGCATTCTTCGACCTGTCCCGCGCCCAAAGCGCCGGCAAGGCCTCGGACGCAACCCGGGAAATCCGCGCCATCGCCCTCAACATGATCTTTGCCGACGCGAGCAGCATTGGCTGGCAAGTCACTGGCCGCTTCCCCAACCGTCGCGAAGGCGAAGGCCTGCTGCCCTCGCCGGGCTGGGACGCGCGCTTTGACTGGGACGGCTACGCCGACGCGATGCTGCACCCTTACGATCAGGACCCGGCCCAAGGCTGGATCGGCACGGCCAACCAGCGCACCGCGCCACGCGGTTATGGCATGCAGTTGTCCAATTCCTGGGACGCCCCGGAGCGCAGCGAGCGCCTGGCACAACTGGCCAACGCCGGCAAGCATGACAGCCGCAGCATGATCGCCATGCAGTACGACCAGACCACCACGTTTGCCGCCAAGCTCAAGACCATGTTCCAGGCGCCGGGTATGGCCCAGCCACTGAAACAGGCAATCGATGCGCTGCCGGCAACCGAAGCTGTGAAGGCACGCGAAGCGCTCAGTCGCTTGATGGCGTTTGATGGCCGCCTGGCACCGACCTCCGCAGACGCGGCGATCTATGAGTTGTTCCTGCAGGAAAGCACCAAGCAGATCTTCCTCGACGAACTCGGCCCGGAAACCAGCGCCAGCTGGAAAGCCTTTGTCAGCAACGCCAACCTGTCCTATTCCGCCAACGCCGACCACCTGCTGGGCCGCGAAGACAGCCCCTTCTGGGACGACGTGCGCACCGCGCAAAAAGAAGACAAACCGGCGATCCTCGCCCGCAGCCTTGCCGCCGCCATCACCGCTGGCGACAGCCAATTGGGTGGTGATCACAAGGCCTGGCAGTGGGGCAAACTGCACACCACCACCTGGAAAAACACCAATGGCCAGGTGATCCGCGGGCCGTTTGCCAGTGGCGGCGACCACAACACCCTGAACCCGGCGCCGTACAGCTGGGGGCAGGATTTTGTCACCACCCAAGTGCCGGCGCTGCGCATGATCGTCGACTTCAGCCAAATCGAACCGATGATGGGTCAAGGTGGCATCGGCCAATCCGGCAACCCGGCCAGCCCGAGTTATGCGAACGGCATCGATGCGTCGCTCAAGGCGCAATACCTGAGCTTCCCTATGCAGCCGCAGAACTTTGACAAGGTGTACGGGAAAACCCGCTTGACCCTCACACCCGGCAAGTAACCCGGTGATCGTTCCCACGCTCTGCGTGGGAATGCATCCTGTGACGCTCCGCGTCACGCCATCAAAATGTGGGAGCTGGCTTGCCTGCGATTGCGGTGTGTCAGTCACTAATTAATCGACTGACACACCGCAATCGCAGGCAAGCCAGCTCCCACATTTGATCGCCTGCATTTAGATAGAACTTCTCAAGTCTCGCTCCCCTCATACCTGATAAGCCCACTGCCCCGGCACGCCCATGGACCTTGTCATCGCCCGCCCCGAAGGCCTCTATTGTACTGCGGGAGATTTCTACATCGACCCATGGCGCCCGGTGGACCGCGCCGTCATCACCCACGCCCATGGGGACCACGCCCGCACCGGCAACCAGCATTACCTGGCCGCCGCTCCCGGCGAAGGCATCCTGCGTTCGCGACTGGGCCAGGACATCAACCTGCAAACCCTGGCCTACGGCGAAAAACTCATCCACCACGGCGTCACCCTGAGTTTCCATCCCGCCGGGCATGTGCTCGGTTCCGCGCAGGTGCGCCTGGAATACCAGGGCGAAGTCTGGGTAGCCTCCGGCGACTACAAAGTCGAACCCGATGGCACCTGTGCGCCCTTTGAGCCAGTGCGTTGCCACACCTTTATTACTGAATCCACCTTCGGCCTGCCGATTTACCGCTGGCAACCCCAGGCGCAGATTTTTGCCGGCATCAATGATTGGTGGCAGGCCAATATCGCGGTCGGCAAAGCCAGCGTGTTGTTCTGTTATTCCTTTGGCAAAGCCCAGCGCATCCTGCATGGCATCGACGCCAGCATCGGCCCGATTCTCAGCCATGGCGCGGTGGAACCGCTGAACCGCGTGTACCGCGAGGCCGGCATCTATATCCCCGAAACCTTATATGCCGGGGACTTCAAAAAGACTGACCCATTGCTGCGTCAGGCACTGATCATTGCGCCGCCGTCCGCCGGTGGCAGCAGTTGGATCAAGCGCTTCGGCGACTACAGCGACGCCTTCGCCAGCGGCTGGATGCGCCTGCGTGGCACGCGACGGCGGCGCGGTGTGGACCGAGGCTTTGTGCTCTCGGACCACGCCGATTGGCCCGGACTGCTGTGGGCCATCGCACAGACCGGCGCCGAACGGGTGATGGTCACCCATGGTTCCGTAGGCGTTTTGGTGCGTCATCTGCGCGAAAAGGGCCTGGACGCCCAAGGGTTCACCACCGAATACGGCGATGACGAAGAAGAGGCCACGGCATGAAAGCCTTCGCCGAGCTGTACGCCAACCTCGACGCCACCACCTCCAGCAACGCCAAGCTGGCCGCGCTGCAAGCCTACTTCCGCCAGGCGCCACCCGAAGATGCGGCCTGGGCGGTGTACTTCCTCTCCGGCGGGCGGCCCCGGCAATTGGTGCCGACCCGTCTGCTGCGCGACATGGCCACCGCAGCATCGGGCATAGAACCTTGGTTATTCGAAGAAAGTTACCAGTCGGTAGGCGACCTGGCCGAGACCATTTCCCTGTTGTTGCCCGAATCCTCCTATACCTCGGAAGACGGGCTTGCAGTGTGGCTGGAGGAAAAGCTGCTGCCCCTGCGTGGCCTGCCGCCGCTGGAATTGGCCGAACGCCTGCCGGCGTTATGGGCGCAGCTCGATCAGCCGAGCCTGATGGTGTGCATCAAATTGATCACCGGCAGTTTTCGTGTCGGCGTGTCCAAACTGCTGGTCACCCGCGCCCTCGCCGCCATGGCCGACCTGGACAGCAAACGTGTGGCACAACGCTTGGTGGGCTACACCGATTTGTCCAACCGGCCTACGGCCGAAGGCTACCTCAAGCTGATCGCCGCCGAATCGTCCGACGAGCATGCGCAACGCGGCGGTCAGCCGTATCCGTTTTTTCTGGCCCATGGGCTGGCGCAACCGGTGGAGCAGTTCGACGCCTTGCTCGGCGCACCCGCCGACTGGCAGGTGGAATGGAAGTGGGACGGCATTCGCGCGCAACTGGTCAAGCGCGACGGTCGCCTGTGGGTCTGGTCGCGCGGTGAAGAGTTGGTCACCGAGCGCTTCCCCGAACTGCACAGTTTGGTCAGCGGCCTGCCGGATGGCACGGTGATCGATGGCGAAATTGTCGTGTGGAAAGACGCGGTGCAACCCTTCGCGCTGTTGCAACAGCGCATCGGCCGCAAAACCTTGAGCAAAAAGGTCCTGGAGGATGCGCCCGTCGCGGTCCTGGCCTATGACCTGCTGGAGCATCAGGACGACGATTGGCGCAACCACACCCAGGCCGAGCGCCGCGTCCAGCTTGAGCAAGTGATCGCGCAGTGCAACCAGCCCGTGCTGTTGCCATCTCCCTTGCTGACGGGCAAGAGCTGGAAGGACCTGGCGGAGCAACGCGAAGACTCTCGCCGCCTCGGCGTGGAAGGCATGATGCTAAAAGCCCGCGATGGCCTGTACGGCGTGGGCCGCACCAAGGACATGGGCGTGTGGTGGAAGTGGAAAGTCGACCCGTTCAGTGTCGATGCCGTACTGATTTACGCCCAGCGCGGCCATGGCCGCCGCGCCAGTCTGTACAGCGACTACACCTTTGCAGTGTGGGACGGCCCGCCCGGCACTGAACGCACGCTGGTGCCATTCGCCAAGGCTTATTCAGGGCTGACTGACGAAGAAATGCGCAAGGTCGACGCCATCGTGCGCAAGACCACGGTGGAAAAATTCGGCCCGGTCAGCAGCGTAACGCCGAGCATGGTGTTTGAGCTGGGGTTTGAGGGGATTGCCTTGTCCAAACGCCACAAGAGCGGGATTGCCGTACGGTTTCCCAGGATGTTGCGGTGGCGGCAGGATAAGACAGTGGAAGAAGCCGACAACCTCGGCACGTTGCAGGATTTGTTGACCTGACCCCTTCCCCCCAAACACTGCAAAACCCTGTGGGAGCCGGGCTTGCCCGCGATGGCGGTGGGTCAGCTTAGAGAGATTGGGCAGACACACCGCTATCGCGGGCAAGCCCGCTCCCACATTTTGAATTTCATTTGCTTCAAAATGGTGCGCTGAATTTTCCATGCCCATTTTCGGGCATCTCCTACACTCACATCTCCCTTATCCCACCTTTTAAAACACTCATTCGGAACTATGGTGCAGAAATTGCTACTTGTGATCCGTCTGACACCGTTCAGTAACAGTCCTAACCGCGCCACAAGCGCTTATCTTGGTTTCCAGGGATTACATAATGAAAAAAGCATTGCTGACCCTTTCTGCACTGGCTCTGTGCATGGCTGCTGGTACCGCGCTGGCCAAGGAATACAAGGAATTGCGTTTTGGTGTCGATCCTTCCTACGCGCCATTCGAGTCCAAGGCCGCCGACGGCAGCCTCGTAGGCTTCGATATCGACCTGGGCAATGCGATCTGTGCCGAGCTGAAAGTGAAGTGCAAGTGGGTTGAAAGCGACTTCGACGGCATGATTCCAGGCCTCAACGCCAACAAGTTCGACGGTGTGATTTCCTCGATGACCGTGACCGAAGCCCGTGAAAAGGCGATCGATTTCTCCAGCGAGCTGTTCTCCGGCCCGACGTCCCTGGTGTTCAAAAAGGGCGCGAACTTCTCCACGCCTGAGTCCCTCAGGGGCAAATCCGTGGGCTACGAGCAAGGCACCATCCAGGAAGCCTACGCCAAGGCCGTGCTGGACAAAGCCGGTGTGACCACCAAGGCCTACGCCAACCAGGACCAGGTCTACGCCGACCTGACCTCAGGCCGCCTGGATGCTTCCGTACAGGACATGCTGCAAGCCGAACTGGGCTTTTTGAAGTCGCCAGCCGGCGCTGACTACGAAGTCAGCAAGGCCATCGATGACCCACTGCTGCCATCCAAAACTGCGGTCGGTATCAAAAAAGGTAACAAAGACCTCAAGGCCTTGCTCGATAAAGGTATCAAAGCGTTACACGATGATGGCACCTACGCCACCATCCAGAAGAAACACTTCGGCGACCTGAACCTCTACAGCGGTAAATAACACCCCGGCGCCCACCGGTTTGCGGTGGGCGCTTTTTTATCGCCATTAGGTCCTGAATTCATGTTTGAAGATCTTTTGCAAACCCTGGGGCTGGGTGCCTTCAGCTTGAAGGGGTTCGGCCCGCTGTTGCTGCAAGGTACGTGGATGACCGTGAAACTGTCGGTCGCCTCCCTGGCCGTCAGCGTCCTGCTGGGCCTGCTCGGCGCCAGCGCCAAACTGTCCAGCGTCAGCCTGATCCGCATCCCTGCCCAGCTCTACACCACCTTGATTCGCGGCGTGCCCGACCTGGTGCTGATGCTGCTGATTTTCTACAGCCTGCAAATCTGGCTGACCGGCTTTACCGACTTTATGGAATGGGACTACATCGAGATCGACCCATTCAGCGCCGGGGTCATCACCCTGGGCTTCATCTATGGCGCCTATTTCACCGAGACGTTTCGCGGCGCGATCCTCGCCGTGCCGCGTGGCCAGTTGGAAGCGGCGACCGCCTACGGGCTCACGCGCGGGCAGCGGTTTCGCTTCGTGACCTTCCCGCAGATGATGCGCTTTGCCTTGCCGGGCATCGGCAACAACTGGATGGTGATGCTCAAGGCCACCGCGCTGGTGTCGATCATCGGTCTGGCGGACCTGGTCAAGGCCGCGCAGGATGCGGGCAAGAGTACTTATCAGCTGTTCTATTTTCTGGTCATCGCGGCGCTGATCTACCTGCTGATCACCAGTGCATCCAACGTCGTCCTGCGCGGGCTTGAGCGCCGCTACTCCGCTGGGTCCCGGGAGGCCGTGCGATGATCGAACTTATCCAGCAATACTGGCGGCCTTTCCTTTATAGCGACGGTCAGCACATCACCGGGCTGGCGATGACCATGTGGCTGCTCAGCGCGGCGCTGGTGATCGGCTTTCTGGTCTCGATTCCGCTGTCCATCGCCCGCGTTTCGCGCAAACGCTCCATACGCTGGCCGGTGCAGTTCTACACCTACCTGTTTCGTGGCACGCCGCTGTATATCCAACTGTTGATTTGCTACACCGGCATCTACAGCATCGCCGCCGTGCGCGCGCAACCGGTGCTGGATGCGTTCTTTCGCGACGCGATGAACTGCACCATTCTGGCCTTCGCCCTCAACACCTGCGCATACACCACGGAAATTTTCGCCGGCGCGATCCGCAGCATGGCTCATGGCGAAGTCGAAGCGGCCAAGGCTTACGGCCTGAGCGGTTGGAAGCTGTATGCCTATGTGATCATGCCCTCGGCCCTACGCCGCTCGCTGCCCTACTACAGCAACGAAGTGATCCTGATGCTGCACTCGACCACGGTGGCGTTTACCGCGACGGTGCCGGACATTCTCAAGGTGGCGCGGGATGCCAACTCGGCCACCTACATGACCTTTCAATCATTCGGCATCGCCGCGCTGATCTACCTGACCGTGACCTTCGCGCTGGTCGGGCTGTTTCGTCTAGCGGAACGTCGCTGGCTGGCCTTTCTCGGGCCGAGCCACTAAGGAGTCGTCATGCGTCATCAGGTGCATGAACTGATCGCGCCGGTGCCGGGCACGGCGCGGCAGGTTCACAGTTTCCACTTCGGCCCGGAACAGGCTGAAGGCAAGATCTATATCCAGTCATCACTGCATGCCGATGAGCTGCCGGGCATGCTGGTGGCCTGGCACCTGAAGCTGCGCCTGGCGGAGCTGGCGGCGGCTGGGCGCCTGCGCAGTGAGATCGTGCTGGTGCCCATCGCCAATCCGGTGGGACTTGAGCAGGTGTTGATGGACATTCCGTTGGGCCGCTACGAGCTGGAAAGCGGGCAAAATTTCAATCGCCTGTTTGTCGACCTCAGTGAGGAGGTCGGCAATCAGGTCGAAGGCCTGCTGGGCGACGACCCCACGCACAACGTCGAGCTTATTCGCGACGCCCTGAGCCTGGCCCTTGCGGCGCAAACGCCTGCTACCCAGCTGCAATCCCAACGCCTGGTGTTGCAACGCCTGGCATGCGATGCCGACATGGTGTTGGACCTGCATTGCGACTTTGAAGCCGTGGCGCACCTGTACACCACGCCCGAGGCATGGCCGCAGGTGGAGCCGCTGGCGCGCTATATCGGCTCGGAAGCCAACTTGCTGGCGACCGACTCCGGCGGGCAGTCGTTCGACGAGTGCTTCACGCTGGTGTGGTGGCAGTTACAGCAACGCTTCGGCGAGCGCTTCCCGATCCCGATGGGCAGTTTTTCGGTGACCGTCGAACTGCGCGGCCAGGGCGACGTCAACCACGGCCTGGCGGCGCTGGATTGCCAGGCGATCATCGATTATCTGACTCACTTCGGTGCCATCACCGGTGACGCGCCGCCACTGCCCGAGCTGCCCTACCCGGCCACGCCGCTGGCGGGCGTGGAACCGGTGACCACGCCGGTCGGCGGCTTGCTGGTGTTCAGCGCCCTGCCCGGTGAATACCTGGAAGCCGGGCAACTGATCGCCGAAATCATCGACCCCATTACTGACCGCGTAACGCCTGTGCACTGCAAACATGCCGGCCTGCTTTACGCCCGTTCGCTGCGGCGCATGGCCACTGCCGGCATGGTGATCAGCCATGTTGCAGGCACGCAAGCCTACCGCAGCGGCTACCTACTTTCGCCTTGAGGATGCACGCCCCATGTACAAATTGACCGTTGAAGGCCTGCATAAAAGCTATGGCGACAATGAAGTGCTCAAAGGTGTCTCGCTCAAGGCCAACACCGGTGATGTGATCAGCCTGATCGGCGCCAGCGGCTCGGGCAAAAGCACCTTTTTGCGCTGCATCAACTTTCTGGAAACGCCCAACGACGGCGCCATGACCCTAGATGGTCAGCAGATCCGCATGGTCAGCGATCGCCATGGCATGCGCGTGGCCGACGACGCCGAATTGCAACGCCTGCGTACGCGGCTGGCGATGGTGTTCCAGCACTTCAACCTGTGGAGCCATATGAGCGTGCTGGAAAACATCACCATGGCACCGCGCCGGGTACTGGGTTGCAGCAAGAAGGACGCCGAAGACCGTGCCCGTCGCTACCTGGATAAGGTCGGGTTGCCGGCACGCGTGGCCGATCAATACCCGGCGTTCCTTTCTGGTGGCCAACAGCAACGGGTGGCCATCGCCCGCGCCCTGGCCATGGAGCCGGAGGTGATGCTGTTTGACGAACCCACCTCGGCCCTCGACCCGGAACTGGTCGGCGAAGTGTTGAAAGTAATACAGGGTTTGGCCGAGGAAGGCCGCACCATGATCATGGTCACCCACGAGATGAGTTTTGCGCGCAAGGTGTCGAACCAGGTGCTGTTCCTGCACAAGGGTCTGGTGGAAGAGCAAGGCACGCCCGAAGATGTGTTGGGCAACCCGAAGAGCGAGCGCCTGCAGCAATTTCTGAGCGGTAACTTGAAGTAAACCTTTGCGACGCCTGGAGGGTCTCTGACATAGAGACTCCAGAGCGTCAGCCGCCGAATGGCAAAACCCCTCGATTTCGCCAAAACATGGTTTGCCACCAAGGGCTGGAAGCCGTTCGCCTTTCAAAAAGCCGTGTGGGCGGCGGTTAAAGACGGCCAATCAGGCCTGCTGCACGCCAGCACCGGCGCGGGTAAAACCTATGCGCTGTGGTTTGCCGCCCTCAACCGCTTCGCCGTCACTCGCCCGCCCGCCACCGGTAAACGCAAAGCGCCCGCTGAGCCACTGACGGTGTTGTGGATCACGCCCATGCGAGCCTTGGCCGCCGACACGGCGCGCGCCCTGGAGGCGCCACTGGCGGTACTGGAGATTCCATGGAGTGTCGGCCTGCGTACCGGCGACACCAGCAGCAGCGAACGCGCGCGCCAAACCCGGCGTCAGCCCACCGCGCTGGTGACCACGCCGGAAAGCCTGACATTGATGCTCGCGCGTGCCGACAGTGAGACCAGCCTGGCGCACCTGCGCATGGTGATCGTGGATGAGTGGCACGAACTGATTGGCAACAAGCGTGGCGTGCAACTGCAACTGGCGTTGGCGCGCTTGCGGCGTTGGCATCCGGATTTGATGGTGTGGGGGATTTCCGCGACCTTGGGCAATCAGTCTCACGCCCTTGAGGTTCTTGTCCCACAAGGCGGTGGGATCAATGTGCAGGGGCAGACGGCTAAAGAACTGAAGGTCGACACCTTGTTACCGCCGACCACCGAGCGATTTCCCTGGGCTGGCCATATCGGCTTGAAGATGCTCCCGCAAGTGGTGGCCGAAGTGGACGCCAGCAGCAGTTGCCTGGTGTTTACCAATACGCGGGCACAGTCGGAGATCTGGTACCAGGCGTTGCTGGAGGCGCGTCCGGACTGGGCGGGCGTGATTGCCCTGCACCATGGCTCGCTGTCGCGTGAAACACGCGACTGGGTGGAGCGCGCCCTGAAAGACGGCCAGCTCAAGGCCGTGGTGTGTACCTCGAGCCTGGACCTGGGTGTGGATTTCCTGCCGGTGGAGCGCGTGCTGCAAATCGGCTCGGCCAAAGGCGTGGCGCGCCTGATGCAGCGCGCCGGCCGCTCTGGTCATGCGCCAGGCAGGCCATCACGGGTGACGTTGGTGCCAACCCATAGCCTGGAACTGGTGGAAGCCGCCGCCGCCCAGGACGCGATAGCGCAGCGGCGCATCGAAGCTCGCGAATCGCCCTACAAGCCATTGGATGTGCTCGTACAACACTTGGTGAGCATGGCCCTGGGCGGTGGTTTTACCCCGGATGCGCTGTTGGCGGAGGTGCGTGATGCCTGGGCTTATCGTGACCTTACTGACGCCGACTGGGCCTGGGCGCTGGGGTTTGTGCGCCATGGCGGCCTGTCGTTGACGGCCTATCCGGATTACCGCCGAGTGGAACCCGACGAGCATGGCGTGTGGCGCGTGCCGGATGCACGCCTGGCGCGGCGTCATCGCATGAGCGTGGGCACTATCGTCAGCGATGCGAGTATCCAGTTGAAATTCTGGAGCAAGGGCGGCGGCGGCAAGAATCTGGGCAGTGTCGAGGAAGGTTTTATCGCCCGGCTCAAGCCTGGCGACGGTTTTTTGTTTGCAGGGCGTTTGCTGGAGTTGGTGCGAGTGGAAAACATGACCGCGTATGTACGGCGCAGCACCGCGAAAAAGGCTGCCGTGCCGCGCTGGAATGGCGGGCGCATGCCGCTATCCAATGAATTGGCGCAGGCGGTGGTCGAGCGCTTTGATGCAGCCGCCCACGGGCACTTCGATGGCCCGGAGATGCGGGCAGTGCAACCCCTGTTACAAACCCAGTTGCGCTGGTCTGGCCTGCCGACACGTGCGTACTTGCTGGCGGAAGCCCTGAAGTCGCGGGAAGGCTGGCACCTGTTTCTCTACCCGTTCGCCGGTCGCCAGGTGCATCTGGGGCTGGCGAGCCTGCTGGCGTGGAGGGTCAGCCAAGGCCAGCCGGTGACCTTTTCGATTGCGGTGAATGATTACGGGCTGGAACTATTGAGCGCTACGCCGGTGGACTGGCCGGTTGTGTTGAATCAAGCGTTGCTGAGCCCAACGAACTTACTGTTGGACGTGGCGGCCAGCTTGAATGCCGGTGAGCTGGCGCTGCGCCGCTTTCGCGAAATCGCCCGCATCGCCGGGCTGGTGTTTGCCGGTTACCCTGGCGCGCCGAAAAGCACACGGCAGGTGCAGGCTTCCAGCGGCTTGTTCTTTGAGGTGTTCAAACAATACGACCCAGAGAACCTTTTGCTGACCCAGGCCGGAGAAGAAGTCCTGCGTGATGAGTTGGATATTCGTCGGCTGGAAGAGACATTGCGTCATTTGTCGGCGCTGAAACTCGACCTGCACATGATCGAACGGCCGACGCCGCTGGCTTTTCCACTGCTGGTTGAGCGAATGCGCGAGAGCATGAGTTCGGAGAAGCTGTCCGAGCGTATTGCACGCATGGTCAAGGACCTGGAAAAAGTCGCGGATACCGGGAAACGTTGATGCATTATTCGCTGACGCTTGAGGGTGAGGAGTTGTGGCTGCTGGCGGAAAAGGCGATTTACTGGCCCGCCCGCCAGTGCCTGCTGATCGCCGATGCGCATTTTGGCAAGGCCTCGGCGTACCGCAGCCTCGGGCAACCGGTGCCGCAGGGCACCACTACCGACAACCTGCAGCGCCTGGACCGCCTGTTATCGGCCCTGCCGTGTGCGCAGGTGATCTTTCTCGGTGACTTCCTGCACGGCCCGGGTTCGCACGCCAGCGGCACCCTGAGCGCCTTGAGAACCTGGCGCGAGCGCAATCACGCACTGAACCTGACCTTGATTCGCGGCAATCACGATAAACGCGCTGGCGACCCGCCTGCCGACTTGAGGATTGAAGTGGTGGCCGAGCCGCTATTGATGGGGCCATTTGCATTGCAGCATGAGCCGGATGCCCATCCCAGCCAGCATGTGCTGGCCGGGCATGTGCATCCTGTGTACCGGTTGCGCGGCAAAGGTCGGCAGAGTTTGCGTTTGCCGTGCTTCCAGATCGGCTCGAAGATCAGCTTGCTGCCGGCATTCGGAGCTTTTACCGGCGGTTACTCCGTAGAGAAAAGCGACGATCGGCAAGTATTTGTGATCGGCGATCAAGACGTATGGCCGGTGTGCTGAAGCGCCAGCCATGTCTTTTGATAAGTCAGGCGACAGGCGCGGGAGGCGGCTCATCGGGAAGGACTGGCTCACCGGGCTCGGTGGGCTGCTGCGGCCAATCTTCGTCAGGTTGGCCAGGGATGCCACCCGCATACGCTGGGTCGGCCATCAGGGACCAGGCCAGAACACCAATCTGGTTGGGTTCAAGCCGGGCGAGTTCGGCGCTGATTCGCGGGTCGATCTTCATAAAGTACTCCTCAAGCGTGGCTCGGCGCGTTTTGCACGCACCGAGGCAGTACACCCAATAGAGTCACTTCACGCAGACTAATTCCCTTTGCGTGTAAGACCTTTCGATCAAGCGCGTGGGAGAGTAACGCCACGCTGGCCCTGATACTTGCCGGCGCGGTCTTTATAGGACACTTCACAGGCTTCGTCGGACTGCAGGAACAGCATCTGCGCCACGCCTTCGTTGGCGTAGATCTTTGCCGGCAAGGTGGTGGTGTTGGAGAACTCCAGGGTCACGTGGCCTTCCCACTCCGGCTCAAGCGGCGTCACGTTAACGATGATGCCGCAGCGCGCGTAGGTGCTTTTACCCAGGCAGATGGTCAACACGTCACGTGGAATACGGAAGAACTCCACGGTGCGCGCCAGGGCAAAGGAGTTTGGCGGAATGATGCACACGTCGCTTTTAACGTCGACGAAGCTCTTTTCGTCGAAGTTTTTCGGATCGACGATCGCCGAGTTGATGTTGGTGAACACCTTGAATTCATCGGCACAGCGTACGTCGTAGCCGTAGCTGGAAACACCGTAGGAAATCACGGGAGCCGCGCCTTCGCCACGGATCTGGCGTTCAACGAAAGGTTCGATCATGCCGTGTTCTTGCGCCATGCGGCGAATCCACTTGTCCGATTTGATGCTCATGGCGGGTGTCCTGAATAGCGAGGTGGAAAAATTCTGTTGGGCATCTTACCGGGGCTGGCCCTGGGGTTCAAAGGGCGCAGGGCATTTGTTGATGAATGTGCAGCCGTCTATAAGCGGCAGCCAGCGGGGCCGGGCCCCACATTACAGTGCCAGGTGACTGTAAATACCACCGCCAGTCACGAAAATAGAGAAACCTTCGGAAATACCATTGGCACGTCCCGGAAAAAGGGTTAAGGTGGCGCCACTGTGCTGCTTGTGTCACTGAGAATCTCTACACGATATGTTGAATTTCGATCCAACCATCTCCAAGAATTTTTCCTGCTCTTTGCACTCAGTCTCGGCCAGGGCTTTTCCTGAGTCGCAGTTAACTTTGTCCAAGGAGATACACCATGTCTAATCGCCAAACTGGTACCGTTAAGTGGTTCAACGATGAAAAAGGCTTCGGCTTCATCACTCCACAATCCGGTGACGACCTGTTCGTTCACTTCAAAGCTATCCAATCCGACGGCTTCAAAAGCCTGAAAGAAGGCCAACAGGTTTCTTTCATCGCTACCCGCGGTCAGAAAGGCATGCAAGCTGAAGAAGTTCAAGTTATCTAACTTGTACTGACTTAGTCGAAAAAACCCCGCCCTTAAAAGCGGGGTTTTTTTATGCCTGGGATTTAGTCCCGGCACCCAGGTAATACCAGGCACAAAAAAATGTGGGAGCGAGCTTTATGTGGGAGCTGGCTTGCCTGCGATACTGACACCTCGGTGTATCAGGTACACCGAGGTGATGCTATCGCAGGCAAGCCAGCTCCCACACAAGCCCGCTCCCACATTTTGTACTGCGTCTTTATTGGAACAACGACTCACTCGACAAGCCGTTCTTCTCGAGGATCTCACGCAAGCGCTTGAGGCCCTCCACCTGAATCTGCCGCACCCGCTCACGGGTCAAGCCGATCTCCAGGCCTACATCCTCCAGGGTGCTGCTCTCATGGCCGCGCAAGCCGAAGCGGCGAATCACCACCTCGCGCTGCTTGTCCGTGAGTTCGGACAGCCACTGGTCAATGCTTTGGGAAAGATCATCGTCCTGCAACAGCTCACAAGGATCTGTCGGGCGATCATCTGTCAGGGTGTCCAGCAGGGTTTTATCCGAATCCGGACCCAGCGAGACATCGACCGAAGACACGCGCTCGTTCAAGCCGAGCATGCGTTTAACCTCGCCCACTGGCTTTTCCAGCAGGTTGGCGATTTCCTCAGGCGAAGGTTCATGATCGAGTTTTTGTGTCAGCTCACGTGCCGCCCGCAGGTAGACGTTGAGCTCCTTGACCACATGGATCGGCAACCGGATCGTACGGGTCTGATTCATGATCGCCCGTTCGATGGTCTGGCGAATCCACCAGGTGGCATAGGTAGAGAAGCGGAAGCCCCGCTCAGGGTCGAACTTCTCCACTGCCCGGATCAAGCCCAGGTTGCCCTCCTCAATCAGGTCCAACAGCGACAGGCCACGATTGACGTAGCGTCGGGCGATTTTCACCACCAGCCGCAAGTTACTTTCAATCATGCGCTTGCGCCCAGCCGGATCGCCCTTTTGCGACAAGCGCGCAAAATGGACTTCTTCTTCGGGAGTCAGCAAAGGGGAAAAGCCAATTTCATTGAGGTACAACTGCGTAGCGTCGAGCGCCCGCGTGTAGTCAATGTACTTGTGCTGCTTTAACGCGGTGGCGTTTTTGGATTTGGTGCGAACTGAAGGTTTAGCAGCTCCTTCATCATTCGACATCGATTCCTTTTCGGTGAGGATCTCCATTTCAAGGAGAACCTCATCGTCGATGTCAAACTCCGGCGCTTCTTTACTGAGAGCCATTGTTATAGTCCTTTGGTGAGTTCGACCTCAAGCTCAAGCGACGCCTTTATCCTTGGCAACGCTGGAGCCTGTTCCTTCTACGTGAGGGAACAGGCTGTGCAACACATCAACGACGGGGCAGGAATTGCAGCGGATCTACAGGCTTCCCTTGGCGGCGAATCTCAAAGTGCAGTTTCACCCGGTCTGTACCAGTTGACCCCATTTCGGCAATTGTCTGTCCGACTTTGACCTGCTGCCCCTCCCGAACCAACAGCCTGCGGTTATGACCGTAGGCACTGACGTAGGTATCGCTGTGTTTGATGATGACCAGCTCGCCGTAGCCCCGTAAACCACTCCCGGCGTAAACCACTGTCCCATCAGACGCAGCTAAAACAGGCTGTCCCAAATCCCCGGCGATATCAATGCCTTTATTCAAACTACCGTTTGAAGAGAATTTTCCAATCAGCACCCCGTTTGAAGGCCATCCCCAACCGGTCGGCGCCGGCCCGGCAGGTGGCAACGGCGTGGCTGCCGGCTTGCTCGCAACCGTAGGCGCAGCGGTGCCTGCAGGCCTGGTGATGATTGTGGTTTTGCTTGAGGACGAGGCCGAAGATCCGGACTTTGTCACAACTGCCGTAGATGCCGAACCGGTACGCCCATCGAAACGGATGGTTTGCCCGGGATGTATCGTATACGGCACAGGAATATTGTTACGAGCTGCGAGCGCCTTGTAATCCCAGCCGTAACGGAAGGCGATTGAGAACATCGTGTCCCCCTTTCGCACTACATATTGCCCGGTGGTGACTGTCGGTTTTTGCGGCACGGCGCTGGCACCGTTTCGGTCGACAACCCGAGCGCCGCTGGACGGAGAGCTTGAGCAACCCACCAATAAGGAACTCAAGACAAGGCCAAGCACCAGTCGCTGAAAACTTGTTTTACTCATACGCTGCGCTAGACCTGTGAGACTCACCCGCCGCTCCCTTTGTGCTGGCCGAACATGAATGCCTGTATCAGGCTTGAAATATGTCGCAAGTATAACTGGGCATTGGCTTTTTACCGGTACACGACTGAAACGAAAAATTCATCGCGTTTAAACCCGGCTTCCAATCATGTTGACTCAATAAGCCCCGCCGTAAGACACATCCCCATCAACAGAATTCACTGTTTGCAAAGAAATGATCAGGCCAGCGGGCCATTGAGCAGCGGAACGAAGCGCACAGCACCCAGTACATGCCGGGAAAAGCCTTCGTCCTCGCGAATAATGAGCATCAATTGTTGCACTTCGCCAGAGCCCACCGGGATGACCAAGCGCCCGCCAGGGGCGAGCTGATCGAGCAACGCCTGGGGCACATCGGTGGCGACCGCCGTGACGATAATGCCGTTATACGGCGCCAGCGCCGGCCAGCCTTCCCAACCGTCGCCCCAACGGAACACCACGTTGCGCAGGTTGAGCTCCACCAGGCGCTCCTTGGCGCGGTCCTGCAGGACCTTGATGCGCTCCACCGAGAACACCCGTTCCACCAGCTGCGAGAGCACGGCGGTCTGGTAACCCGAACCGGTGCCGATCTCCAGCACCTTGTCCAACGGCCCCGCCGCCAGCAGCAGTTCACTCATGCGCGCGACCATATAAGGTTGCGAGATGGTCTGGTTATGGCCGATTGGCAACGCAGTGTCTTCATAGGCACGATGCGCCAGCGCCTCATCCACGAACAGATGCCGAGGCGTGCGCCGGATGACTTCCAGCACCTGGGCGTTGGACAGGCCTTCTTCATACAGACGCTGGATCAAACGCTCGCGGGTACGCTGGGAGGTCATCCCGATACCACGACGCAACAGGTCGTCTTGTTCACGCGCCATTAACGCAACCCCTCAAGCCAGCCATCCAGACTACTGAAGGCATCACTGAAGGTGCGATCGAGCTGCAACGGGGTAATCGAAACATAACCTTGCATCACCGCATGAAAGTCGGTGCCGGGGCCGCCGTCTTCGGCATCGCCGGCGGCGGCAATCCAGTAACCTTCCTTGCCACGCGGGTCGACCACCTTCAACGGTGCTGCCGCACGAGCGCGATGGCCCAGGCGCGTCAGCTGGATGCCGCGGATATGGTCGAGGGGCAAATTGGGGATATTAACGTTGAGCACCGTGCGCGGTGGCAAGTCCAGCGAGCCGTGGGCTTCCACCAGCTTGCGGGCGAAATACGCCGCCGTCGCCAGGTTATCCAGTTGCCGTGAGGCAAACGAAAAAGCGAATGAGGTGCGCCCCAGGAAACGCCCTTCAAGGGCCGCCGCCACGGTGCCGGAATACAGCACATCATCGCCCAGGTTGGCGCCCAGGTTGATGCCCGACACCACCAGATCCGGCTCCTGGTCCAACAAGCTGTTGATTGCCAGGTGCACGCAGTCGGTGGGGGTGCCGTTCACGCTGATAAAGCCATTGGCCAGAACCTGCGGGTGCAGCGGACGGTCGAGCGTCAGCGAACTGCTGGCGCCGCTCTTGTCCTGGTCCGGGGCAACCACCACACACTCGGCGTAATCCTGCAGCGCAGCATAAAGCGCGGCAAGACCGGGTGCGGTGGCACCGTCATCGTTTGATATCAGAATACGCATGGGTTGTCCGTCGGCCCCACCGGCACCAGATCAACAAGCTCGCGCACCAACACAGTGGCGAAGCATCCGGCCGGCAGGACGAATTCCAATTGCAGAATGTCAGGACCGGGATAATGCCACGTCAACCCGCCAATGGGCAGTCGCAGAATGCGACGTTCCTGGCTCATGCCGGCGTTCACCAGCCAATCGCGCAGCTCTGGCTCGCTCGCGGCAATGGTTTGCTCAAGCGTGTGGGTCGCGCCGCCGGCCGGTGAATCACCCTCGCCCCACTGTGGGCCGGTGGGGTGCAGATCCAGAATCGCCAGGCGCGGGTCGCTGCATTCAGCCTCACCCGCCGGAAAAAAACTGCGACTGTCGGTAAACGCCAGCAGGTCACCGACCTGGGCACGTTGCCAGGAGCCGTCCGCGACCCGCGCCGCCAACACTTTGTTAAACAGAAAGCTGCGCGCGGTCGACAGCAGCCGCGAACGCACATTGCGCTGCTCGGGCAACGCCTTGCGTGCCGCCCACTCACGGGCATCCACCACGTTGCCGCCGTTATGCCCGAAACGCTGGGCACCGAAGTAGTTCGGGATGCCGTGCTGGGCGATCAGTTGCAAGCGTGCGTCGATGGCGGCGGTATCGCCGGCCAATTGCGTCAGGCGCAGGGTAAAGCCGTTGGCCGAATGCGCGCCGCGTTGCAGCTTGCGCTTGTGG
Organism: Pseudomonas sp. OE 28.3; assembly: GCF_014268205.2. NCBI lineage: Bacteria > Pseudomonadati > Pseudomonadota > Gammaproteobacteria > Pseudomonadales > Pseudomonadaceae > Pseudomonas > Pseudomonas sp. OE 28.3. Next base: position 1,669,417 of record NZ_CP077082.1, on the reverse strand, counting down.
CGGCCCATTTTGAGGATCTTGAGGGTGTCGTTTTCGGCCCCGCTCATGTCCGGGTCGGCCTTGCCCGGCAGTTGCACGCTGAACCACTGACGGGTCAACGCCTGACGGTCCTTGAGCCCGGCATAGCTGACGGTGCGCAAGGGCACGCCAGCAGCCTTGGCGATACGGCGCGCAGCCTCTTCGGTATTCAGGCCGCGCTTTTCTACCCACAGCCACAGGTGCTCACCGTCGCCGCTCAGGGGAATGTCCAGCACTTCGTCGACCTGGAAGTCTTCAGCCGTTGCCTTCAAAACCGCGCTGCCCAAGGCCTCGCCATAGGCACGCGGGCCCAGCAATTGCAGATCATTCATGCGCGCAGCAACAAGGCGACGGAGTGCACCGCGATGCCTTCTTCCCGGCCGGTAAACCCGAGCTTTTCGGTGGTGGTGGCTTTCACGTTGACTTGATCCAATTCAATTTGCAGGTCGGCGGCAATCAGCGCGCGCATCGATTCGATGTGGGGTGCCATTTTCGGCGCCTGGGCCACGATGGTGTTGTCGACGTTGCCGACCTTCCAGCCCTTGGCATGGATCAGGCCGACCACGTGGCGCAGCAAGACACGGCTGTCCGCGCCCTTGAAGGTCGGGTCGGTGTCTGGAAAGTGCTTGCCGATATCGCCCAACGCAGCCGCGCCGAGCAAGGCATCGCTCAAGGCATGCAGCACAACGTCGCCGTCGGAATGAGCCAGCAACCCATGGTGGTGTGCAATGCGCACGCCGCCCAAGGTGATGAAATCGCCTTCAGCGAAACGGTGCACATCGTAGCCGTGGCCAATACGCATAAAAAAACGCCCCGATTTAATTCAGGGCGTGATTCTACCTACTTTTGCCTCACATTAACCGAGCAAAGCACGACCATGATGTCGCAAATGATCTTCGATGAAGCTGGCGATAAAGAAGTAACTGTGGTCATAACCCGGCTGCAGGCGCAGTTCAAGCGGATGGTTGGCAGCCTTGGCCGCTTGCTGCAACGCCTCAGGCTTAAGCTGCACGGCAAGGAAATCGTCGCGATCGCCCTGATCCACCAGCAGCGGCAGTTTTTCCGAGGCTTCGCTGATCAGCACGCAGGCATCCCACTCGCGCCATTTGGAGCGCTCTTCGCCCAGGTAACGGGAGAAAGCTTTCTGGCCCCACGGGCAATCCATCGGATTGTTGATCGGCGAAAACGCCGACACCGATTGGTAACGCCCCGGGTTGCGCAAGGCACACACCAGCGCACCGTGACCGCCCATGGAGTGGCCGCTGATGCCGCGCTTGTCTGAAGCCGGGAAATGCGCTTCAACCAAGGCAGGCAATTCCTGCACGACATAATCATGCATCCGATAGTGCTTGGCCCACGGTTCCTGCGTGGCATTCAGGTAGAAGCCGGCACCCAGGCCAAAATCCCAGGCGTTGTCCGGGTCGCCCGGCACACCCGGCCCACGCGGGCTGGTGTCCGGCGCGACAATGATCAACCCAAGCTCGGCGGCCATGCGCTGGGCGCCGGCCTTTTGCATGAAGTTCTCATCGGTGCAGGTAAGCCCCGACAGCCAGTACAGCACTGGCAACTTGCCGCCCTGCTCCGCTTGCGGCGGCAGGTAGACGGCGAAAGTCATGTCGCAACCGAGCACATCGGAATGGTGCTTGTAGCGTTTATGCCAGCCACCGAAGCTCTTCTGGCACGACAGGTTTTCCAGGTTCATGGCCGACCTCAGAAGTGGATGACGGTACGAATGCTCTTGCCTTCATGCATCAGATCAAACGCTTTGTTGATGTCTTCCAGGCCCATGGTGTGAGTGATAAAGGTGTCCAGCGGGATTTCGCCGGTCTGGGCCATTTCCACATAGCTTGGCAATTCGGTACGACCGCGCACACCGCCGAACGCCGAACCGCGCCAGACGCGCCCCGTCACCAGTTGAAATGGGCGGGTGGAGATTTCCTGGCCGGCACCGGCCACACCGATGATGACCGACTCGCCCCAACCTTTGTGGCAGCACTCGAGGGCGGCGCGCATCAGTTGTACGTTGCCGATGCACTCGAAGGAGAAGTCCACGCCGCCGTCGGTCAAGTCGACGATCACGTCCTGGATCGGGCGGTCATAGTCTTTCGGGTTAATACAGTCGGTGGCGCCCAGTTGCTTGGCGATTTCGAACTTGGCCGGGTTGATGTCGATGGCAATGATGCGACCGGCCTTGGCTTTCACCGCGCCAATCACCGCCGACAGGCCGATGCCGCCGAGGCCGAAGATGGCCACGGTGTCGCCCGGCTTGACCTTGGCAGTGTTGATCACTGCACCAATGCCGGTGGTGACACCGCAGCCCAGCAGGCAGACTTTTTCCAGCGGCGCTTCTTTAGGGATCTTGGCCACGGAGATTTCCGGCAACACGGTGTACTCGGAGAAGGTCGAGGTGCCCATGTAGTGGAAAATCGGCTGGCCCTTGTAGGAGAAACGCGTGGTGCCGTCGGGCATCAGGCCTTTGCCCTGGGTGGAGCGAATGGCCTGGCACAGGTTGGTCTTGCCCGACAGGCAGAATTTGCACTTGCCGCATTCCGGGGTGTACAGCGGGATCACGTGGTCGCCAACCGCTACCGAGGTAACGCCTTCGCCGATCGCTTCAACCACCGCACCGCCTTCGTGGCCGAGGATCGACGGGAAGATGCCTTCCGGGTCGGCGCCCGACAAGGTGTAGGCGTCGGTATGGCACACGCCGGACGCAACCACACGCAACAGCACCTCGCCGGCCTTGGGCATGGCGACATCCACTTCAACGATCTCAAGGGGCTTTTTAGCTTCAAAGGCTACGGCGGCGCGGGACTTGATCATCCGGGTTTCTCCAGGGAGTTAAAAACTGAGGCAGTGAGTGTAAAACATGGCTCACTGATGAATAATCCAGGCAAAAGCAAAACATTATTGCTGCACAGGGACAATCAACATGCTGGAAAACCGCTGGGAAGGCATCGATGAGTTCGTCGCCGTGGCTGAATGCAGCCAGTTCACCGCGGCGGCCGAGCGGCTTGGCGTGTCTTCATCGCATATCAGCCGGCAGGTGGCGCGCCTGGAAGAACGGCTGCAAACGCGCTTGCTGTATCGCAGTACGCGCAAGGTGACGCTCACCGAAGCTGGCCAGACCTTTCTGCAACATTGCCAGCGCTTGCAAGATGGTCGTGAAGAAGCGTTGCGCGCGGTGGGCGACCTCACCAGCGAACCCAAGGGCATGTTGCGCATGACCTGCGCGGTGGCTTACGGCGAGCGCTTCATCGTGCCGTTGGTCACGCGGTTCATGGGGCTGTACCCGCAGTTGCGCGTGGATATCGAATTGAGTAATCGTCAGTTGGACCTGGTGCACGAGGGGCTGGACCTGGCGATTCGCCTGGGGCGCTTGCAAGACTCACGCATGGTCGCCAGCCGCCTGGCACCTCGGCGCATGTACCTGTGCGCATCGCCGTCCTACTTAGCGCGGTATGGTCGGCCACATAGTTTGTCGGAATTGAGTCGGCATAACTGTCTGATCGGCAGCTCGGATATCTGGCAACTGGCTCAGGATGGACGGGAATTTTCCCAGCGAGTGCAGGGAAACTGGCGCTGTAACAGTGGGCAGGCGGTACTGGATGCGGCGCTGCAAGGGGTTGGGTTGTGCCAACTGCCGGATTATTACGTGCTGGAACATTTGCACACTGGCGCGCTGGTGTCGTTGCTGGAGGCGCATCAGCCGCCGAATACGGCGGTGTGGGCGTTGTATCCGCAGCAGCGGCATTTGTCGCCGAAGGTCAGGAAGCTGGTGGACTTTTTGAAGGCTGGGTTGGCTGAAAGGCCGGAGTACTGTGGCTGATTATTCGGCGCCTGTACCGGCCTCATCGCGGGCAAGCCCGGCTCCCACAGGGGAATGCATTTCAAAGGTGGGAGCTGGCTTGCCTGCGATGAAGTCGACACGGTTTAACTGACTACCTGCGGTTAGCCCACCGTAACCTGAGCCATTCAAGATCCTCTGGCCGGGTCACCTTGATGTTGTCCGCTCGCCCCTCGATCAAGCGCGGCGCTTGACCGGACCATTCAATGGCCGAGGCTTCATCAGTGATCACCGCATCGGCCACCAGGCTATCGGCCAAGGCACGATGCAACGCACCCAGACGAAACATCTGCGGCGTATACGCCTGCCAGATCAGGCTGCGGTCGACGGTTTCAACCACACGTCCATGTTTGTCGACGCGCTTGAGGGTGTCGCGCGCCGGCACCGCCAGCAGGCCGCCGATCGGATCATCCGCCAGTTCAGCCAGGAGTGTGTCGAGGTCATCCCGGCTCAGGTTTGGCCGTGCGGCATCGTGCACCAGCACCCAATCATCATCACTGGCGCCCAGGGCATTGAGTTGCAACAGCGCATTGAGCACCGAGCCCGAGCGCTCGTCGCCGCCGTCCGCACGCACGATGCGAGGGTCGTTGGCACACGACAGGTTTGGCCAATAGGGATCATCGACAGCAAGGCTGACCACCAGCCCCTTGAGGCCTGGATGGTCGAGAAAACAGCCAAGGCTGTGTTCCAGAATAGTGCGCCCGCCCAGTTGCAGATACTGCTTGGGACGGTCCGCAGCCATACGGGCACCGACGCCCGCGGCAGGAATCACGGCCCAGAAGGCCGGTAAATCGTTACTCATTGGGCCAACTGGTAGAGGGTTTCACCCTCCTTGACCATGCCCAACTCATGGCGAGCCCGCTCTTCAACGGTCTCCGTACCTTTTTTCAGCTCAAGCACTTCGGCATCGAGGACGCGGTTACGCTCCAGCAGACGTTCGTTTTCGGCATGCTGGTCGGCAATCTGCTGGGTCAACTCTTTTACCTGCGCAAAGCTGCCATTACCCACCCATAGGCGGTATTGCAGGCCAGCCAGCAACAAGAGCAAGACGAGGAACAACCAATTGGGACTGCGCATCGAAATCCGGGTATCCAGTAAAAAAAGACAGCCATGCAAAACTTCTACAGCAACTGATAGCACGAAGCCTGGAAGACCCAGGCTTGTGCTTGATAGCCATCAGATTAGCGCCGAAATACACACTGTCGTGAACTTTCCGACACAATCCTTAGACTTTTACCACTTAACAATCAGCCGCGAAACTCGCTACGACCGTTGTACTTGGCTTTACCTGCCAGTTGCTCTTCGATACGCAGCAATTGGTTGTACTTGGACACGCGATCGGAACGGCACAGGGAGCCGGTCTTGATCTGGCCCGCCGAGGTGCCCACAGCCAGGTCGGCAATGGTCGAATCTTCGGTTTCGCCGGAGCGGTGCGAGATCACGGCAGTGTAGCCCGCAGCCTTGGCCATCTGGATGGCTTCCAGGGTTTCGGTCAGGGTGCCGATCTGGTTGAACTTGATCAGGATCGAGTTGGCGATCTTTTTATCGATGCCTTCTTTCAGGATCTTGGTGTTGGTGACGAACAGGTCGTCACCCACCAGCTGGATTTTCTCGCCGATCTTGTCGGTGAGGACTTTCCAGCCATCCCAGTCGGACTCGTCCAGGCCGTCTTCGATCGAGATGATCGGGTAGCGCTCGGTGAGGCCTTTGAGGTAATCAGCAAAACCTTCCGACGTAAACACGTGGCCTTCGCCGGACAGGTTGTACTTGCCGTCTTCGTAGAATTCGCTGGCCGCGCAGTCCAGGGCCAGGGTCACGTCGGTGCCCAGCTTGTAGCCAGCGTTGGCCACAGCTTCGGAGATGACTTTAAGTGCATCTTCGTTGGACGCCAGGTTCGGTGCAAAGCCACCTTCGTCACCCACCGCAGTGCTCAGGCCACGGGCCTTCAGCACAGCCTTGAGATGATGGAAAATCTCGGTGCCCATGCGCAGGCCTTCGGAGAAGGTCTTGGCGCCAACCGGCTGCACCATGAATTCCTGGATGTCGACGTTGTTATCGGCGTGCTCGCCACCGTTGATGATGTTCATCATCGGCACCGGCATCGAGTAAACACCCGGGGTACCGTTCAGGTTGGCGATGTGTGCGTACAGCGGCAGGTCCTGGTCCTGCGCAGCCGCCTTGGCAGCGGCCAGGGACACGGCGAGGATGGCGTTGGCGCCCAGGCTGCCTTTGTTGTCGGTGCCGTCGAGCTTGATCATCGCGTGGTCCAGGGCTTTCTGGTCCAGCGGGTCTTTGCCCAGCAACAGGTCACGGATCGGGCCGTTGATGTTGGCTACAGCTTTGAGTACACCTTTGCCCAGGTAACGGCTCTTGTCGCCATCACGCAGTTCCAGCGCTTCGCGCGAACCGGTAGACGCACCGGACGGCGCGCAAGCGCTGCCGATGATGCCGTTATCGAGAAGCACGTCGGCTTCGACGGTGGGGTTGCCACGGGAGTCGAGAACTTCACGACCTTTGATGTCGACGATTTTTGCCATTGTTGTAAACACTCCAAAGTTGACGAAAACGACGCAGCTGTAGGAAATCTTTTGACCGACCGCAAGGGTGGAACAACAGGGCAGACTTGCAGGCGACAAGGCTCAGGCCCGCAGGCCTGAGCGTTTAGCGTGGGATACTTTACCGGAGAAACGCGGCTTACGCGGTCTCTACCGTCGGAAAACTCTTGACCAGTTCGTCCAACTGCTTCAACTGGGCCAAAAACGGCTCCAGCTTGTCCAGGCGCAGGGCGCAAGGGCCGTCGCACTTGGCGTTGTCCGGGTCCGGGTGAGCTTCCAGGAACAGGCCCGCCAGCGACTGGCTGATGCCCGCCTTGGCCAGGTCCAGCACCTGGGCACGTCGCCCGCCAGCAGAATCGGCGCGACCACCGGGCATTTGCAGCGCGTGGGTCACGTCGAAGAATACCGGGTATTCGAACTGTTTCATGATGCCGAAACCGAGCATGTCCACCACGAGGTTGTTGTAGCCGAAGCTCGAACCACGCTCGCAGAGGATCAACTGGTCGTTACCCGCTTCCACGCACTTGTTCAGGATGTGTTTCATTTCCTGAGGCGCGAGGAACTGGGCTTTTTTGATATTGATCACAGCGCCGGTCTTGGCCATCGCAACGACCAGATCGGTCTGGCGCGACAGGAAGGCCGGCAACTGGATGATGTCGCACACCTCGGCGACCACGGCAGCCTGTTCAGGCTCGTGGACGTCGGTGATGATCGGCACGCCAAAGGCTTGCTTGATGTCCTGGAAGATCCGCATGCCTTCTTCAAGGCCGGGGCCACGATAGGAGGTCACGGACGAACGGTTGGCCTTGTCGAAGCTGGCCTTGAACACGTAAGGGATACCGAGTTTCTCGGTCACTTTTACGTACTCTTCACAGACCTGCATCGCCATGTCGCGGCTTTCCAGCACGTTCATGCCGCCGAACAGCACCATGGGCTTGTCGTTGGCAATCTCGATGTCGCCTACGCGAATGATCTTCTGGGCCATCAGGTTTACGCCTTCTTCTGATGTTGCGTCAGTGCTGCTTTAACGAAACCGCTGAACAACGGGTGACCATCGCGCGGCGTCGAGGTGAACTCAGGGTGGAACTGGCAGGCCACGAACCACGGATGATCCGGCGCCTCGACCACTTCAACCAGCTTGCCATCACCGGAGCGACCAGAGATTTTCAGGCCGGCTTCTTTGATCTGCGGCAGCAGGTTGTTGTTCACTTCGTAGCGGTGACGGTGACGCTCGACGATCACGTCCTTGCCGTAGCAGTCGTGAACCAGCGAGCCCGGCTCCAGCAGGCAGTCCTGTGCGCCAAGGCGCATGGTGCCGCCCAGGTCGGAGGTTTCGGTACGGGTTTCAACGGCGCCGGTGGCGTCTTCCCACTCGGTGATCAGGCCCACGACCGGGTGGCCGCTGGTGTGATCGAACTCGGTGGAGTTGGCGTCTTTCCAGCCCAGCACGTTACGGGCGAACTCGATAACGGCCACTTGCATGCCCAGGCAGATACCCAGGTACGGCACTTTGTTTTCACGAGCGTATTGAACCGCGGTGATCTTGCCTTCCACGCCACGCAGGCCGAAACCGCCGGGTACGAGGATCGCGTCAACACCTTCGAGCAGTGCAGTGCCCTGGTTCTCGATGTCTTCGGAATCAATGTAGCGCAGGTTGACCTTGGTACGGTTGCTGATTCCCGCGTGGCTCATCGCTTCGATCAGCGACTTGTACGCATCCAGCAGTTCCATGTACTTGCCGACCATGGCGATGGTGACTTCGTGCTCAGGGTTGAGCTTGGCGTCAACCACGGCTTCCCACTCGGACAGGTCTGCACCATTGCACTGCAGGCCGAAACGCTCGACCACAAAATCGTCCAGGCCTTGCGAGTGCAGGATGCCCGGGATCTTGTAGATGGTGTCGGCGTCTTCCAGCGCGATGACCGCACGTTCTTCAACGTTGGTGAATTGCGCGATCTTGCGACGCGAGGAAATGTCGATCGGGTGATCGGAGCGGCACACCAGCACGTCCGGCTGCAGGCCAATCGAACGCAGCTCTTTTACCGAGTGCTGGGTTGGCTTGGTCTTGGTCTCGCCGGCGGTGGCGATGTACGGCACCAACGTGAGGTGCATCAGCATCGCGCGCTTGGCGCCGACTTCGAAACGCAACTGGCGGATGGCTTCGAGGAACGGTTGGGATTCGATGTCACCCACGGTGCCACCGATCTCGACCATTGCCACGTCGGCATCGCCTGCACCCTTGATGATGCGGCGTTTGATTTCGTCGGTAATGTGCGGAATCACCTGGATGGTTGCACCCAGGTAGTCACCACGGCGCTCTTTGCGCAGCACGTGCTCGTAGACACGACCGGTGGTGAAGTTGTTGTTCTGGGTCATGGTCGTGCGGATGAACCGCTCGTAGTGGCCCAGGTCCAGGTCGGTTTCGGCGCCGTCGTGGGTGACGAACACTTCACCGTGCTGGAACGGGCTCATGGTGCCCGGGTCAACGTTGATGTACGGGTCCAGCTTGAGCATGGTGACCTTAAGTCCCCGCGCCTCCAGGATGGCCGCCAATGAAGCGGAGGCAATGCCTTTCCCCAATGAAGAAACAACACCGCCCGTGACGAATATGTAGCGCGTCATGAAAAACCCTAGAAGTCTGCGTTAAAGCGGTCCGAGCCGCCGGGGAAAGCGAAGGAAGGCCGAAGCCCCCGATCACCTGCATTAATCACAGTGCACCTTTCAAAAAAACCGCCGCGTGGTGACAGACCAGCAATGAAACACCGGTACGTTGATCGCTACACATTTTTTGGAATCGCCCAGCAAAGACTGCTTGGTAATCGGCAACTGCTGCGATTCAGTTGAATCCACAGAAGTTGTATCAAGAAGGGAGCGTAGTCTACCGGAAAGCCTCTATCAGCTCAAACCTTGATCGCACCTCTGTGGCATCCAATGTAATTGCCACTTGCCAGTCGAGCAGGCGCATAGCCCCGCAAGGGTTGGGACAGCCAGCAATTGCTCGCCCTGATAGAGCAGCGGCAATCTGCCACGGATGAAGCCCGGCAAGCTACTTTCATTCAGCAGGCGCTTCAAGTCCCGCCGGCCCCGACCAGGCACATCGATGATTTCGCCGCCCTGGCGATAACGAATCACCAACGGGCCTGCAGGTGCCTCTCCGATAAGTTCAAGCTGACCATTACCCGGTAACTCTAGTGGGTTTTGCGGATGGGGCCAGCTCACCGGCGTGTCGGAAAACGCTGAATAGGTGGAAGGCAGCCACCACACACGCTCGCCGCAGCGGTGCAATTGACCATCGGCCAGGCGCCACAGCGGTTGCGCATCACCCTTGGCATCCCGCAAGGAATACCAACCGGCCCAGTGGTCGCTGTCGGGCAAGCGCGTCAGCGGCGTCAGCCAGTGGCGCAGGGCATTGCGTTGGCGGGCATCGGAAAATTCGCGCAAGGGAGCGAGGGCCAATGACGGCAAGGCCAGCCAGGGAAACGGCGAAGGCTGGTCGGCGGTTTGCAGGTCAATGACGGCCAATTCGTCGAGCAAGCCCTGGGCTTCGCTCAAGTGCTCGGCAGTGCGGGCCAGGCTGGCGACCGCTTGGGGCCAACGCTCGCTCAGCAGCGGGAACACACGATTGCGCAGGTAATTGCGCGAAAATCGGGAATCGGCGTTGGATGGGTCTTCGATCCACTGCAACTGGTGCTGGTGCGCATAGGCTTGCAGCTCGACGCGTGAGACATCCAGCAAGGGCCGCAGCAAGTGCCCTCCCCCCAATGGGCGATGCACCGGCATGGCCGCCAAGCCTCGCACCCCCGCGCCACGCAACAGGCGAAACAACAGGGTTTCGGCTTGATCGTCACGATGCTGGCCGGTGAGCATCACCTGCCCTGCCCCGGTCACTTCGGTAAACGCCCGGTAGCGCGCCTCCCGCGCTGCGCGCTCAACGCTGGCACCCGACTGGATTTGCACAAGCACCACCTGCAAGGGCACGCCCAGCTCGTCACATACGCCCTGGCAATGACTTGGCCAGGCATCGGCGGCAGCTTGCAGACCATGATGGACATGGATTGCGCTGAGGGGCGGCAGGGTTTCGGTGTTTGCCAGGGAGGCCAGGAGGTGCAGCAGGACGGTGGAATCAAGGCCGCCAGAGAAGGCGATATGCCAGGCGGGGGCGTTGCGCCAAGGGGCGAGGTTTCGCAGAAGTTTGGCGGGTAAAGTAGGGCTCATCAAAAATACCGGCGCAGAACTGGAATACGACAGCCAAGCATACACAAAGCAAATGTGGGAGCGGGCTTGTGTGCGAGCCGGGCTTGCCCGCGATGCAGACAACTCGGTTCATCTGTTACACCGAGTTGATGCTATCGCAGGCAAGCCAGCTCCCACATAAGCCAGCTCCCACATTGGGTACTGCGGGACTTAGAGGCCGTAGCTCATCAGGCGCTCATAACGACGCTTGAGCAGCGCTTCGTTGTCCAGCTTCTTGAGCATCGCCAGTTGCGAACCCAGCTCGGCACGGATAGTCGCAGCAGCGGCAGCCGGATCGCGGTGGGCGCCGCCCAATGGCTCGGCGATAACCTTATCAACGATGCCCAGGCCTTTCAGGCGATCGGCGGTGATGCCCATGGCTTCGGCAGCGTCCGGCGCTTTTTCGGCGGTTTTCCACAGGATCGAGGCGCAACCTTCCGGCGAAATCACCGCGTAGGTCGAATATTGCAGCATGTTCAGTTGGTCGCAGACGCCAATGGCCAGTGCACCGCCGGAACCACCCTCACCAATCACGGTGGCGATGATCGGGGTTTTCAGACGGGACATGACGCGCAGGTTCCACGCGATCGCTTCGCTCTGGTTGCGCTCTTCGGCATCGATACCGGGGTAAGCACCCGGGGTGTCGATGAAGGTCAGGATCGGCATCTTGAAGCGCTCGGCCATTTCCATCAGACGGCACGCCTTGCGGTAGCCTTCCGGGCGCGGCATGCCGAAGTTACGGCGAACCTTTTCACGCACTTCACGGCCTTTCTGGTGACCGATCACCATCACTGGCTGGTCGTCCAGGCGGGCAATACCGCCCACGATGGCCGCGTCGTCGGAAAAGTGGCGATCGCCATGCAACTCGTCGAATTCGGTGAAAATGTGCTGAATGTAATCCAGGGTGTACGGACGGCGCGGGTGGCGGGCCAGGCGCGCGATCTGCCAGCTGGTCAGCTTGCCGAAAATGTCTTCGGTGAGCGTGCTGCTCTTGTCTTGCAGGCGAGCGATCTCATCGCCGATATTCAGCGAATTGTCATTGCCGACCAGGCGCAGTTCTTCAATCTTGGCTTGCAGGTCAGCGATCGGCTGTTCGAAATCAAGAAAATTCGGGTTCATAAGCGTCCGTCTTGGGTCGACGGCCAAGGAGTGCCTGGCCAGCCGGTTGTCTATTCGCGCCCTACCTTAAGGGAGAGGCGCGTTTAGGTCGAGATTAAATGTTCAGCCGAGATCAGACGTATCTGACCGTCAGCGGTATTGGAGGAAGACGTTGTCTCGCCCGAACTGGTCACGCAAAGCTTGAATCAAGCCATCAGCGGGATCAATTCGCCACGTCTCACCAAACTGCAACATCGCCTTGGCGTCATTGCCGGTGTATTCCATGGTCACCGGGCACGCGCCACGGTGACGTTTGAGCAAGTCACCCAACCAGCGTAGCTGATCGCCTTTAAGGGCTTCGGTCTTGACCTTCAAGCGCAGGCTTTCGGCCAGGTTGGTGCGCGCATCTTCCATGCTCATCACCCGCTTGATCCGCAGGCGCAGGCCGCCGGAGAAGTCATCGTTGCTGACCTCGCCTTCCACCACCACCATGGCATCGGTCTGCAGCAGTGACTGCGCGGAGTGAAACGCATCGGCAAACAGCGACGCCTCGATGCGGCCCGAGCGGTCATCGAGGGTGATAAAGCCCATCTTGTCGCCCTTCTTATTTTTCATCACGCGCAGGGCGATGATCATGCCGGCGACGGTCTGGGTATCGCGCGCTGGCTTCAGGTCGATGATGCGCTGACGGGCGAAACGGCGTATTTCACCTTCGTACTCGTCGATCGGGTGACCGGTCAGGTACAGGCCCAGGGTGTCTTTCTCACCTTTGAGACGCTCCTTGAGGGTCAGCTCCTTGGCCTTGCGATGGTTGGCATAAACGTCGGCATCTTCCTCGACAAACAGCCCGCCAAACAGGTCGGCGTGGCCACTGTCATGGGTGCGGGCGGTCTGTTCGGCGGCCTTGATCGCTTCTTCCATGGCTGTGAGCAGCACCGCCCGGTTGCGGTCGATGTTCGCCTGGTAAGCCTTCGGTTCATCATGGAAATACGGGCCGAGACGATCGAGCGCGCCACTGCGGATCAAACCATCGAGGGTGCGCTTGTTGATGCGCTTGAGGTCAACCCGTGCGCAGAAGTCGAACAAATCCTCGAACGGCCCATGCTGACGCGCTTCGGTGATTGCTTCAACCGGCCCTTCGCCCACGCCCTTGATGGCGCCCAGGCCATAGATGATGCGGCCTTCGTCGTTCACCGTGAACTTGAACTCCGAGGCGTTCACGTCCGGCGCGTCGAGGCGCAGCTTCATGGTGCGCACTTCCTCGATCAAGGTCACGACCTTGTCGGTGTTGTGCATATCCGCCGAGAGTACCGCCGCCATGAACGGCGCCGGGTAGTGGGCTTTCAGCCAGGCGGTCTGGTACGACACCAGGCCGTAGGCGGCGGAGTGGGATTTGTTGAAGCCGTAACCGGCGAACTTCTCTACCAGGTCGAAAATGTTACCGGCCAGGTCCGCGTCGATATTGTTGGTGGCGCAACCCTCAATGAAACCGCCGCGCTGCTTGGCCATTTCCTCGGGCTTTTTCTTACCCATGGCGCGACGCAGCATGTCCGCACCGCCAAGGGTGTAACCGGCCATGACCTGGGCAATCTGCATCACCTGTTCTTGATACAGGATGATGCCGTAGGTCGGCGCCAGTACCGGTTTTAGGCCTTCATACTGGTAATCGGAGTGCGGGTACGCCAGTTCGGCGCGGCCGTGCTTACGGTTGATAAAGTCATCCACCATGCCCGACTGCAGCGGGCCTGGGCGGAACAAGGCCACCAGTGCGATCAAGTCTTCCAGGCAGTCGGGCTTGAGCTTTTTGATCAGCTCTTTCATGCCGCGCGACTCAAGCTGGAACACCGCGGTGGTTTCGGCTTTTTGCAGCAGCTGGTAGGTAGGTTTGTCATCCAGCGGGATAAACGCGATATCCAGCGGTTCTTCGTCGACCTTGGCGCGCTCGCGGTTAATGGTCTTGAGCGCCCAGTCGATGATCGTCAGGGTTCGCAGGCCGAGGAAGTCGAACTTCACCAGGCCGGCTGCCTCCACGTCATCCTTATCGAACTGGGTGACCAGGCCATCGCCTTCTTCATCGCAATAAATCGGCGAAAAGTCGGTGAGCTTGGTTGGCGCAATCACCACACCACCGGCGTGTTTGCCGACGTTACGCACCACGCCTTCGAGTTTGCGTGCCATGTCCCAGATTTCGGCGGCTTCTTCATCGATCTTGATGAAGTCGCGCAGGATTTCTTCCTGCTCGTAAGCCTTCTCAAGCGTCATGCCGACTTCAAACGGAATCATCTTCGATAGACGGTCCGCCAGACCGTAGGACTTGCCTTGCACCCGCGCCACGTCACGGATTACGGCCTTGGCCGCCATGGAACCGAAGGTGATGATCTGGCTCACAGCATTGCGGCCGTATTTCTCGGCCACGTACTCGATCACACGGTCGCGACCGTCCATGCAGAAGTCGACGTCGAAGTCGGGCATGGAAACCCGTTCCGGGTTCAGGAACCGTTCGAACAGCAGGTCGTATTCCAGCGGGTCAAGGTCGGTGATCTTCTGCACATAGGCCACCAGCGACCCGGCACCCGAACCCCGCCCTGGGCCTACCGGCACGCCGTTGCTCTTGGCCCACTGGATAAAGTCCATTACGATCAGGAAGTAACCGGGGAACCCCATCTGGATAATGATATCCAGCTCGAAATTCAGCCGGTCGACGTAGACCTGGCGCTTGGCGTCGTAGTCTTCGGTGGTGTCCTTGGGCAGCAGAACGCTCAATCGCTCTTCCAGACCGTCGAACGACACCTTGCGGAAATACTCATCGATGGTCATGCCATCGGGAATCGGGAAGTTGGGCAGAAAGTGCTTGCCCAGCTTCACTTCGATATTGCAGCGTTTGGCGATTTCGACCGAGTTTTCCAGCGCCTCAGGCAGGTCGCTGAACAGCTCGGCCATTTCATCGGCGCTTTTGAGGTACTGCTCTTCGCTGTAGTTCTTGGAGCGGCGCGGGTCATCCAGTGCCCGGCCTTCGCCAATGCACACGCGGGTTTCGTGGGCCTCGAAATCTTCTTTCTTGATAAAGCGCACATCGTTGGTCGCAACCAGCGGCGCGCCCAGCTTGTCGGCCAGGGCCACGGCGGCGTGCAGGTGTTCTTCGTCATTGGGGCGATTGGTGCGCTGGACTTCCAGATAGAAGCGGTCGGGAAACACGTCCATCCACTCGCGGGCCAACACTTCGGCTTCCTGGGGGTTGCCGCCCAGCAGCGCGATACCGATCTCGCCCTCTTTGGCGGCCGAGAGCATGATCACGCCCTCACTCGCCTCAGCCACCCACTCACGCTCAATGATGATCGAGCCGTTGCGCTGGCCGTCGATAAAACCGCGCGAGATCAATTCGGTGAGGTTGCGATAACCCACGCCATTCATCGCCAGCAGGCTGATGCGGCTCAGGGGGTTATCCGGGTCTTTGTTCGACAGCCACAGGTCGGCGCCGCAAATCGGCTTGATGCCGGCGCCCATGGCGTTCTTGTAAAACTTGACCAGGGAACACATGTTGTTCTGGTCGGTAACCGCCACCGCAGGCATGTTCATGCCCACCAGGGTTTTGACCAGCGGTTTGATCCGTACCAGGCCGTCGACCAGGGAGTATTCAGTGTGCAGGCGCAGGTGAACGAATGAAGCCGGCATAGTGATCCTGTCTAAAAACTTAGAAACAACAAGGCCCGGGATTGTACCGGGCCTTGAGCAAAACATCAGCCTCGCGACTAAACCTCGCTGAGACTCTCACGCGCCTCGTAAGCCTGACGGACCGGGGCGAACGAACGACGGTGGATCGGCGTCGGGCCCAGGCGAGCCAAGGCTTCCAGATGAACGGGCGTCGGGTAACCTTTATGACCACCGATGCCGTAGCCCGGATAGATCAATTCAAACGCCGCCATTTCGCGGTCGCGGCTGACTTTGGCCAGGATCGAGGCGGCGGCAATCGCCGGGACCTTGCTATCCCCCTTGACCACGGCTTCTGAAGGCATCGCCAGTTTGGGGCAGCGGTTGCCGTCGATCATCGCCATTTTCGGTGTGATGTGCAGCCCTTCGACGGCGCGCTGCATGGCCAGCATGGTGGCGTGAAGGATGTTCAGCTCATCGATCTCTTCGACTTCGGCCCGGGCGATGTGCCAGCTCAACGCTTTTTCGCAGATCTCGTCGTAGAGCTTTTCACGGCGCGCTTCGGTGAGTTTTTTCGAGTCATTGAGACCGAGGATCGGGCGATTTGGGTCGAGGATCACCGCCGCCGTCACCACCGCGCCACACAACGGGCCACGCCCCACTTCATCCACACCGGCGACCAGTGCGTCGGCGTGTGCGACCAGACTGAAATCCAGGCCCATTTGCGTGGTCATAAAGCGTCCTGTTTTTGCCCGATCAAGGTCAGTACGGCATCGGCTGCCTGGTTCGATGCATCACGCCGCAGGGTGCGGTGGATGTCGTCAAAACCACGGGTCTGCTCTTCGCCGCCGTCGATCAAGGGTAGTAGGGTTTGTGCCAAGGCTTCGGGCGTTGCATCGTCCTGCAACAACTCCGGTACCAGCAGGCGTTGGGCCAGCAGGTTAGGCAAGGAGATGTAAGGGCTCTTGACCATGCGCTTGAGAATCCAGAACGTCAGCGGCGCCAGGCGATAAGCCACGACCATCGGGCGTTTGTACAGCAGCGCCTCCAGGGTCGCGGTGCCCGAGGCAATCAATACCGCATCACAGGCGGCTAGAGCCAGGTGCGACTGGCCGTCGAGCAAGGTCAACGGCAGATTGCGGCCTTCGAGCAACGTCTCGATTTGCGCACGCCGTTGCGGGCTGGCGCAAGGTAATACGAAACGCACGCCTGGCTTCAAGGCTTGAAGGCGTTCGGCAGCCTCGAAAAACACACTGGCCAGACGCCCGACTTCGCCGCCACGACTGCCTGGCATCAATGCCACCAGCGGACCGTCAGGCAAGCCCAGCTGGGCGCGCGCGGCGGCGCGGTCAGCTTGTAGCGGGATGGTGTCGGCCAAGGTATGCCCGACAAACCGCACCGGTACGCCCTTCTCTTCGTAGAACCTGGCTTCGAACGGCAGCAAGGTCAGCATCAAGTCGCAGCCTTCGCGGATCTTCAGCACACGCTTCTGCCGCCACGCCCATACGGACGGGCTGACGTAATGCACGGTCTTGATGCCGGCCTGACGCAACTTGAGTTCGATATTGAGGGTGAAGTCCGGCGCATCGATGCCAATAAAGACGTCGGGCTTTTCTTCGATCAGGGTTTGAATCAGCAGCTTGCGGCGTGCCAGCAACTCACGCAGGCGGCCCAGCACCTCCACCAGCCCCATGACCGACAGGCGCTCCATGGGAAAGTAGGATGTCAGACCTTCGGCCTGCATGAGCGGGCCGCCCACGCCAATAAACTCCACCGCTGGATGCTGGGCCTTGAGCGCCCGCATCAGCCCAGCGCCCAGGATATCGCCGGAAGCTTCACCGGCCACCAGCGCAATACGCAGAGTAGCCATGATCAGCGGGTGATGCCGCGCGTCGATGCCTGGATAGAGTCGCGGAACACCGCGACTTCCGGGAACAACGCTGCTGGCTCGGTCAGTTCAGTCAGTGCCTGCTCAACCGTCAGCCCCTGACGGTAAACCGTCTTATAGGCGCGGCGCAGAGCGTGAATCGCGTCTTCACTGAAACCGCGACGGCGCATGCCTTCGAAGTTCATGCTGCGGGCTTCGGCAGGGTTGCCGAACACCGTGACAAATGCCGGAACATCCTTGCCAATCGCTGTGCCCATGCCGGAAAAGCTGTGGGCGCCGATATGGCAGTACTGGTGGACCAGGGTGAAGCCGGACAGGATCGCCCAATCGTCAACGTGCACATGGCCGGCCAGCGCCGTGTTGTTGACCAGGATGCAATGGTTGCCGATCACACTGTCATGGCCGATATGCGCATAGGCCATGATCAGATTGTGATCACCCAACGTGGTTTCGGCACGATCCTGCACAGTGCCACGGTGAATGGTCACACCTTCACGGATGATGTTGTGATCACCGATTACCAGGCGTGTTTCTTCACCCTTGTACTTCATGTCCGGGGTGTCTTCGCCTACCGAGGAAAACTGGTAGATACGATTGTGTTTGCCAATGCGGGTCGGACCTTTGAGGATCACGTGTGGCCCGATGACAGTCCCCTCGCCGATTTCAACACCTGCGCCGATGATCGACCAAGGGCCGACCTCAACGTCGGCGGCCAGAACGGCCGACGGATCGATGATTGCGCGAGGGTCAATCAAACTCATAGTTTGCGTTCCGCACAGATGATCTCAGCGGAACACACCGGCTTGCCGTCCACCGAGGCCTGGCATTCGAACTTCCAGATCTGGCGCTTGCAGCTGATGAACTTGGCTTCCAGGATCAACTGGTCACCCGGGGTGACCGGGTTGCGAAAGCGCAGTTTGTCGGAGCCCACGAAATAGTAAAGCGTGCCGTCGGCAGGCTTGAGGTCGAGCATTTTGAAACCAAGGATACCGGCAGCCTGGGCCATCGCTTCGATAATCAGCACGCCCGGCATGATCGGATGCGCGGGGAAGTGACCATTGAAGAACGGTTCGTTGATGCTGACATTCTTGTAGGCACGAATGCGCTTTTCCTCGACATTGAGGTCCACTACACGGTCCACCAGCAGGAACGGGTAACGGTGAGGCAGGTATTCGCGAATCTCGTTGATGTCCATCATTTCGGGGGGAAGCCTGTAATAAAGATTGGGGGCGGGCGAACTAAACGCACGCCCCGCTAGCAAATCAAGGAGGCAGTCTAGCGGCTGTGCACACTTGATATGGAAATGGTATCAGCCTTCTGATGAAGCATTACCGCCAGGGGTCACGTCCTCGACACGCTTTTCGACCTGCTTGAGGCGTCGGGCCATGTCGTCGATCTTGCGCAAACGTGCCGCACTTTTTCGCCATTCAGCCGCAGGCTGCATGGCCGTACCGGAAGAGTAGGCACCCGGCTCGGTAATCGAGTGGGTCACCATGGTCATGCCGGTGATGAAGACGTTGTCGCAAACTTCAATATGCCCCACCAGCCCAACGCCACCGGCGAGCATGCAATGCTTGCCGATCTTGGTACTGCCGGAGATACCCACGCACGCCGCCATGGCGGTGTGATCGCCAATCTGCACGTTGTGGGCGATCTGGATCTGGTTGTCGAGCTTCACGCCGTTACCGAGTACGGTATCGGCCAAGGCCCCGCGATCCACAGCGGTGTTGACACCGATTTCCACGTCGTCGCCGATCAATACGCCGCCGACCTGGGCAATTTTGTGCCAGATGCCTTTGGCGTTGGCAAAACCGAAACCTTCGCCACCGATCACTGCGCCTGACTGAATGACAACCCGCTCACCAATACGCACGTCGTGGTAAAGGGTGACGCGAGGCGCCAGCCAACCATCGGCGCCGATTTCGCAGCGCGCACCGATAAAGCAATGAGCCCCCACCGTGACACCGGCAGCAATGCGCGCACCACTCTCGATCACGGCAAACGCGCCAATGCTGGCCGCAGGGTCAACCTGGGCATCATCGGCAATCACGGCCGACGGGTGAATACCAGCCGCCGCCCTGGGTTTCGGATCGAACAGGTGCGACGCCCGGGCATACGCCAGGTAAGGGTCGGCAACCACCAGCGCATCCCCGGTAAACCCTTCGGCGTCAGCGGCCTTCAGCAACACGGCTGCGGCTTGGCTGTCGACCAGGTATTTACGGTATTGGGGATTTGCGAGGAAGCTCAACTGAGCTGGGCCAGCCTCCTGCAAGGTGGCTAGCCCAGTAATTTCTTTCTCCTTGGAGCCACGCAAGGTGGCCCCCAGGAACTCGGCCAACTCGCCGAGCTTGATAGTCGCGGTCATGGCTTACTTCAGCTGGTTCATGCGCTCGATCACCTGGCGGGTGATGTCGTATTGAGGCTTGACGTCAATCACGGCGCCGCGCTCGAACACCAGGTCAAAGGCACCTTTCTTGATGACTTCTTCCACGGCGCTGTCGAGCTTAGGCTTGAGCTGCTTGAGCATTTCACGGTCAGCAACGGCTTTGGCTTCGTTCAGCTCCTTGGACTGGAACTGGTAGTCGCGGGCCTTTTGCTTGAATTCAAGCTCCAGACGCTCACGCTCGCCTTGCTGCATTTTGTCGCCACCGGCTACCAGACGATCCTGGATACCCTTGGCACTGCTTTCCAGAGTCTTGAGCTTGGTCAGTTGCGGACCGAACTTCTTCTCGGCATCCACGGCGTAACGCTTGGCCGCGTCGGATTCCAGCAGGGCCATCTGATAGTTCAGGACGGCGATTTTCATTTCGGCGAAGGCCGGGGTGGTTACCAGCACGGTGGCCAGCAGAACCAATTGAGTCAACTTACGCACGATGTACTCCTACAGAATCCGTTGTCGTTATCTTGGGTCAGACGCTTAGAACGTCTGGCCGAGGGAGAATTGGAAAATCTGGGTTTCAGCGTTATCCGGTTTCTTGATCGGCATGGCCAGAGCAAAGCTCAATGGGCCAAGTGCAGTCACCCACGTCACACCTACACCTACGGAACTGGCGAGGTTGGTCAGACTGACGTCATTGCACTGGGTGTTGGACACAGAACCAGGAGTCGGGTTGTTGACCTGTTGGCACTTGGAGTCAAACACGTTACCCACGTCCCAGAAGACCGAAGTACGCAGCGAACGCTGATCCTTGACGAATGGCAGCGGGAACAGAAGCTCGGCACCACCCTGGATCAGTACGTTACCACCGAATGCCAGAGCGTCATTGTTGGAGTCAGGGAGCGTGCCTTGGTTACCGGTTACCGCTTGACCACGACTCGGCGTACCACGCGGGCCCAAGGTACTGTCCTTGAAGCCACGAACCGAGTTGAAACCGCCTGCATAGTAGTTCTCATAGAACGGCAGACCACTGGTCGAACCATAACCGTCGCCATAACCCAATTCGGTGTGCAGGCGCACGGTGTAGTTGTCGCTCAGCGGCTGGAACAACTGGCCACGGTAGTCGAGCTTGAAGAACGACAGGTCGCTGCCCGGCGTGGTGGCTTCAGCAGTCAGGCTTTGGGAATGGCCACGTGTCGCCAGCACACCTTTGTTCAGGGTCGATTCCGACCAGCCAACCGACGCCTTGAAGTTCAGGAACTGGTCACCTTCACGGCGCACGAAGTCGAAAATCTCATCCGTGGTGTACACACCGGTCTTGATTTTGTCCTGTTGCGCAGTAAAACCGAAGGTCAGACGCGAAGTCTCGCTGATCGGGTAACCGATGTTGACACCGGCGCCGAGGCTGTCGATCGCGTAGCTGGCAACGTCAACGTTCAGGTCTTTGTAGTCGGTGGTGCGGTAGAAGGCGTTGTAGCCCAGGCTCACACCGTCAGCTGTCCAGTAGGGGTCGACATAACCGAAGTTATAGCGGCTCTGGTATTCGCTTCGGGTCAGGCCGATGGAGACCTTGTTACCGGTACCGAGGAAGTTGTTCTGGGTGATCGAACCACCGAGGATCAGACCGGCACTCTGTGCAAAACCGACGCTGGCAGTGATCGAACCCGAGGCCTGTTCTTCAACGGCGTAGTTCACGTCAACCTGGTCATCCACACCCGGTACGGCCGGGGTTTCGACGTTGACTTCCTTAAAGAAGCCCAGGCGCTCAAGACGGGTCTTGGACTGGTCGATCAGGTAAGTCGACGCCCAGCCACCTTCCATCTGACGCATCTCACGACGCAGCACTTCGTCCGCAGACTTGGTGTTGCCACGGAAGTTGATGCGGTTCACGTAGGCACGCTTGCCTGGGTCGACAACGAAGGTGATGTCCACGGTGTGGTCTTCGTCGTGCGGGGTCGGCACGCCGTTGACGTTGGCGAAGGTATAGCCTTCGTTACCCAGGCGACGGGTGATCAGTTCGGACGTGGTGGTCATCAGCTTGCGCGAGAACACCTGGTCTTTCTGCACCAGCAACAGCGACTTCACCTGGTCTTCAGGGACTTTCAGGTCGCCGCTGAGCTTGACGTCACGCACGGTGTATTTCTCACCTTCGTTGACGTTGACGGTGATGTAGACGTGTTTCTTGTCCGGGGTGATGGACACCTGGGTCGAAGCGATATCCATGTTGATATAGCCACGGTCCAGGTAGTAGGAACGCAGACGTTCCAGGTCACCGGAGAGTTTTTCACGGGCGTACTTGTCATCGTTCTTGAAGAACGACAGCCAGTTGGTGGTCTTGAGTTCGAACAGGTCGATCAGGTCGTCATCAGCAAACTTGGTGTTCCCCACCACGTTGATGTGCTGGATCGCCGCCACGGTGCCTTCATTGATCTTGACCTTGAGGCCAACACGGTTACGAGGCTGCGGAATCACTTCGGTTTCCACGGACGCGGAATAGCGACCCTGGGCGACGTACTGACGTTGCAGTTCGTTACGCACACCCTCGAGGGTGGCGCGCTGGAAGATCTCGCCTTCGGCCAGGCCGGATTGCTTGAGACCCTTCATCAAGTCTTCAGTGGAGATCGCCTTGTTACCCTCGATCTCGATACTGGCGACGGAAGGTCGCTCAACGACAGTGATGACCAGGACGTTACCTTCGCGACCCAGTTGGATATCTTGAAAGAACCCGGTTTTGAACAGCGCACGAGTGGATTCCACCAGGCGACGATCATCCGCCTGTTCCCCGACGTTCAACGGCAAGGCACCAAAGACGCTACCGGCGGAAACCCGCTGGAGGCCGTTGACGCGAATATCGGAGATAGTGAAGGACTCGGCGTGAACTTCGGCGATCATCAATACGGTGAGAACCGCAGTTAGCAGCAGACGTTTCATGAAGTCCTTTCTTATTCCAACTGGCAATAAACAAACTGCCGCAAAATGCGGCAGATTCGCAATTCAGCGAAGCGTTACAGTCGTCCCAGATCGTTGACCAGAGCTAACAACATCACTCCAACCACCAAACTGATACCGATCTGTATCCCCCAACCCTGCACCCGATCCGACAAGGGGCGACCACGCACCCACTCGACCAGATAAAACAACAGATGCCCCCCATCCAATACTGGAATGGGCAGCAAATTCAGAACTCCAAGGCTAATACTCAGATAAGCCAGGAAATTCAGGAAATCCGCGACACCCGACTGGGCAGAAGCGCCCGCCACTTTAGCAATGGTTATCGGTCCACTCAAGTTTTTTACCGAGAGCTCGCCGAACAACATTTTCTTGAGCGATTCGAGGGTCAGCACACTCATGGTCCAAGTGCGTTTTGCACCCTCGCCAATCGCCGCCAACGGCCCGAAGCTGACCTCCCGCACCATCGAGGGTGGCCAGTCGACACCTTTCACCCCGGCACCCAGGTAGCCCCCAGCGGCCTTGGCTTCCCCGCGTACCGCCAGGGTCACAGGGACGTCGATTTGAGCACCATCGCGCTCAACTTTCAGCACAATTTTGGTATCAGGGCGTACACGCACCAGATCAACCACTTGCTGCCAGTCGCCCAGCGCCTGGCCATCAAGGGCCAACAAACGATCGCCGGTTTTCAGACCTGCGGCTTGCGCCGGGCCTTTCGAATCCAACTCGGCCAGTACCGGCGGCAAGGCCGGGCGCCAAGGCCGAATCCCCAGCGACTTGATCGGATCAGGCTCATCTGCGCCCTTGAGCCAGTGATCCAGGGCCAGGGCGCGAGGCGTCTCGGCGGTGGAATCCTGTTCGCGCACCACCACATTAATGGTGCCGCTTTCACCCATGCGGCGCACCAGCTGTAAATTGACCGCGCCCCACCCTGTGGTCGGTTCGCCATCAATGGAAACAATTTCCTGCCCTGCGACCAGGCCTGCCTTGGCCGCCATGCTGTCCGCTTCGACCGCGCCGATGACCGGGCGCACCTGCTGGCTGCCCATCATGGCCAAGACCCAGAAGAACACTATCGCCAAGAGGAAGTTGGCGATCGGACCGGCAGCCACAATCGCGATACGCTGACGAACGGTCTTGCGATTGAAGGACTGGTCCAATTGATCAGCCGGCACTTCGCCTTCACGCTCATCGAGCATTTTGACGTAGCCACCCAGCGGAATGGCCGCAATTACGAATTCGGTGCCACGACGATCGTGCCAACGCAGCAACGGCATGCCGAAACCGACGGAAAAACGCAGTACCTTGACGCCGCAACGACGCGCCACCCAAAAGTGGCCGAATTCGTGGAAGGTGACCAGCACACCCAGAGCAACCAGGGTGCCGACAATCATGTAGAGCGCACTCATCTAATTTCTCCGCATTCCAATCCAGTGCCTGAAGGCTCAAACCTGCCCACAGGCTAACGCGCGTTGCGGTTCAACCATTGCTCGGCCAGGGCACGGGCCTTTGCATCGGCCTCGAACACTGCACCCAAATCTTCCACTGCCACAACGGGCTCAAGGCTCAAAACTTCCTCGATGATACTCGGGATCTGCGGGAAGCGAATACGCCCGTCCAGAAACGCCGCCACAGCCACCTCGTTAGCCGCATTAAGCATCGCCGGCGCACTGTTGCCCGCCTCTGCTGCTTGCCGCGCCAAACGCAGGCACGGGAAGCGTTGTTCGTCCGGCGCCTCGAAGTCCAGGCGCGCAATGGCGAACAGGTCCAACGGCGCGACCCCCGAGTCAATCCGCTCCGGCCAGGCCAGGGCATTGGCGATCGGCGTGCGCATGTCCGGGTTACCCAACTGCGCCAGCACCGAGCCGTCCACATAGTCGACCAGGGAATGAATCACACTTTGCGGATGGATCACCACTTCAACCTGATCCGGCCGAGCGTCGAACAACCAGCACGCCTCGATCAACTCCAGGCCTTTGTTCATCATGCTCGCCGAGTCCACGGAAATCTTGCGCCCCATGGACCAGTTCGGGTGTGCACAGGCCTGATCAGGCGACACGTGCTCCAGATCAGCCAGTGGAGTTTGCCGGAACGGGCCACCGGATGCCGTAAGAAGAATCCGTCGTACACCCACCTGGCTCAAGCCGCGGGCAAAATCACCGGGCATGCACTGGAAGATTGCGTTGTGTTCGCTGTCGAGGGGCAGCAACACTGCGCCGCTCTTGCGTACTGCCTGCATAAAGAGCGTGCCGGACATCACCAGCGCTTCTTTATTGGCCAGCAGGATCTTCTTGCCGGCACCCACCGCTGCCAGCGTCGGGCGCAAACCCGCTGCGCCGACGATGGCCGCCACCACGGTGTCCACCTCGGCATCGGCCGACACCTGGCACAGCCCTTCCTCACCCACCAGCACCTGCGTAGCCAGCCCGGCAGCCTGCAACTGTTGCTGCAAGCCACGTGCTGCCGCCACTTCAGGCACTACGGCAAAGCGCGGCGTATGACGCACGCACAGGGCCAGCAGCTCGGCCAAACGGGTGAACCCGGTCAAGGCAAACACCTGATAACGGTCAGGATGGCGAGCGATCACATCCAGGGTGCTCAACCCCACCGAGCCGGTTGCACCCAACACGGTCACCTGTTGCAGGCGGCTCACGAAGCCGTCATCCACAACAGCACTGCAAAGATCGGGATAGCAGCGGTAAGGCTATCGATACGATCCAGCACGCCGCCATGGCCCGGCAGCAGGTTGCTGCTGTCCTTGATCCCGGCCTGGCGCTTGAACATGCTTTCAGTCAGGTCGCCCACCACCGAGATGAACACCACGACCGCCGTACCCAGCAGGGCCAGGAGTATTTCCTTCACCGACCAGTCGCGCACAACACCCACTACGAGCGTGATCAGCAAGGTCAACGCCAAGCCGCCGTAGACGCCTTCCCAGCTCTTGCCAGGACTGACAGCCGGGGCCAGCTTGCGCTTGCCGAAGGCGCGACCAGAGAAGTAGGCGCCAATATCGGCGCCCCACACCAATACCATCACCGCCATGATCAGCCAGTTGCCCATCGGTGCATTCTTGATTTCCACCAGGCCTTGCCAGGCCGGCAGCAAAATCAACAAGCCAATCACCAATTTGCTGGCAACACTGGACCACTGGCCACTGGTGCGCGGAAAGGTCAGCACCAGGAAGGTCGCGAGCGCCCACCACAGCACCGCAGCGCCCAATACCCAAGGCACCACGATGCTCGACAGGGTATGCATCAGAAACAGCAACAGCGCTACAACAGCGGCGTAGACCACGCGTGGCAATTGCGCATTAAAGCCCGCCAGACGCGCCCACTCCCAGGCACCCAGGGTCACGACCACGCCGATAAACAGCGCAAAGCCGGAACCATCGAGCAGGAAAAACCCACACAAGGCGATCGGCAGCAGGATCAGTGCGGTGATGATTCGTTGTTTAAGCATTTAAACCCGGGCTCCAGCTTCGATCTGCTCGCTCGTTTTACCGAAGCGGCGCTGACGGGAAGCGAAATCGGCCAGTGCATTACGCATGGCATCGTGTTTGAAGTCCGGCCAGAACAGGTCGGAGAAGTACAGCTCGGTGTAGGCCAACTGCCACAACAGGAAGTTGCTGATGCGGTGCTCGCCACCGGTGCGGATACACAGGTCCGGCAACGGCAGGTCACCGGTCACCAGGCAGGTTTGCAACAATTCGGGCGTGATGTCGTCGGGCCGCAGGTGCCCGGCCTGTACCTCGCGAGCCAGGCGCTGCGCGGCCTGGGCGATATCCCACTGGCCGCCATAGTTGGCCGCGATCTGCAGTACAAAACGGTTGCTGCCAGCGGTGATGGCTTCAGCTTCGCGCATGGCCGCCTGCAGCTCCGGATGAAACCGCGAACGGTCACCGATGATACGCAGGCTGATGTTGTTGTCGTTGAGGCGCTTGGCCTCACGACGCAAAGCCTTGAAGAACAGGTCCATCAAGGCGCTGACTTCTTCGGCCGGCCGTTGCCAGTTCTCACTGGAGAAGGCAAACAGGGTCAACACTTCGACCTTGGCCTCGGCACATACCTCAATCACCGCGCGCACTGCATCGACACCCGCTTTATGCCCGGCGACACCCGGCATAAAGCGTTTTTTCGCCCAGCGATTATTCCCATCCATGATAATCGCGACATGGCGCGGCACCACAGAGGGCACAGTCTGCTTGGTCTTTTCCATGAAGGTGTCCTGACCCCTTATACGGCCATCAGGTCCTTTTCTTTCTCCTCGAAGGCCTTGGTGATCTTGCCTTCGAAATCCTTGATCAGCTTGTCGATATCAGCAGCAGCACGACGCTCTTCGTCTTCACTTATTTCTTTATCCTTGACCAGCTTCTTCAGCTCACCCATGGCATCACGGCGAATGTTTCGCATGGCAACCCGTGCATCCTCAGCCGCAGCGCTCGCCTGCTTGGTGAAGCCCTTACGGGTTTCTTCGGTCAGGGCCGGCATGGAGATCAACAGCAACTCGCCCAGGTTGGTCGGGTTGAGGTTCAAGCCAGCGCTCTGGATGGCCTTGTCGACAGCGCCGAGCATGTTGCGCTCAAAAGCCACGACTTGCAGGGTGCGCGAGTCTTTTACGGTGATGTTGGCCACCTGGGTGATGGAGGTATCTGCGCCGTAGTACGGCACCATCACACTACCCAGGATGCTTGGGTGAGCCTTGCCGGTACGAATCTGGCCAAATGCATGGGCCAGAGACTCCAGGGATTTCTGCATACGCTCTTGAGCGTCTTTCTTGATTTCGTTGATCATTGTTGGCCTTCCTCGATCAGAGTCCCTTCCGCGCCGCCGTGTACGATATTCAGCAGGGCGCCGGGCTTGTTCATGTTAAATACGCGCAGCGGCATCTTGTGGTCGCGGCACAGGCAAATAGCCGTCAGGTCCATCACACCCAGCTTGCGATCCAGCACTTCATCGTAGGTCAGATGATCGAACTTCTCGGCATGCGGGTCTTTGAATGGGTCGGCAGTATAGACGCCGTCTACCTTGGTGGCCTTGAGCACCACGTCAGCATCGATTTCGATGGCACGCAGGCAGGCAGCCGAATCGGTCGTGAAGAACGGGTTACCCGTGCCTGCGGCAAAGATCACGACTTCCTTGGCGTTCAGGTGGCGCATGGCTTTGCGACGATCATAATGATCAGTCACGCCAACCATGGAAATAGCCGACATCACGATGGCCGAGATATTGGCGCGCTCCAGGGCGTCGCGCATGGCCAGGGCGTTCATCACAGTGGCCAGCATGCCCATGTGGTCGCCAGTGACCCGGTCCATACCGGCAGCACTCAGTGCCGCGCCACGGAACAGGTTACCGCCGCCAATCACCAGGCCGACTTGAACGCCGATGCCGACCAGTTGGCCGACTTCGAGCGCCATGCGGTCGAGCACCTTGGGATCGATCCCGAACTCTTCCGAGCCCATCAGGGCCTCGCCGCTGAGCTTGAGTAGAATGCGTTTATAGCGAGCCTGATAACCACTGCCCTGCTGAGCCATTGCGAATCTCTCCTGCGGCGTATTTTTTAAAAATTCTTGGCGAGCCGTTTACGGCTTGCATTCACTCTAGCTGGACGCTATTACAGCGCCATCGGAACACGGCTTTGTAAGCCAGTTCCGAAAGGAAGCCAAATAAAAATTGGCCTTCCCATTTGAAAAGAGGCTGCGCGCGTGAGCGGGCAGCCTCTTTCGGCGACAGTTGAAAACTGTCTTACTGCTTGGCGGCAGCCAGCTGGGCAGCAACTTCTTCAGCGAAGTTGTCGACCGGCTTCTCGATGCCCTCGCCTACTTTGTAGTAGGTGAAGGAAACGATTTCAGCACCGGCTTTCTTGGCCAGTTCGCCAACCTTGATTTCAGGGTTCTTGACGAACGCCTGCTCAACCAGGCTCGCTTCAGCCAGGAACTTGCTGATACGGCCCTTGATCATGTTTTCAACGATGTTTTCCGGCTTGCCGGCGATCTTGTCAGCGTTGAGGCTCAGGAACACGGCTTTTTCGCGCTCAATTGCGTCAGCGGACACTTCCGATGGCAGCAGGAATTCCGGGTTGCTGGCCGCTACGTGCATAGCGATGTCTTTTGCCAGCTCAACGTCGCCGCCTTTCAGGGCAACCACGACGCCGATTTTGTTACCGTGCAGGTAACCACCAACCACATCGCCTTCAACGCGAGTCAGGCGACGGATGTTGACGTTTTCGCCAACCTTGCCGACCAGTACCAGGCGATCAGCTTCTTGAGCTTCGATCAACGGCTCAACGGTAGTGAGCTTGTCGTCGAATGCTTTCTTGACGCTGGCAGCAACGAATGCCTTGAAGTCGTCCTGCAGAGCCAGGAAGTCGGTCTGGGAGTTCACTTCCAGCAGAACGGCAGCCTTGCCGTCTTCAACCAGAGCGATAGCGCCTTCAGCAGCAACGTTGCCTGCTTTCTTGGCAGCCTTGATGGCGCCGGAAGCACGCATGTCATCAATGGCTTTTTCGATGTCGCCGCCAGCCTTGGTCAAGGCCTTTTTGCAATCCATCATGCCTTCGCCGGTACGCTCACGCAGTTCTTTAACCAACGCTGCAGTAATCTCTGCCATTTCAAAATCCTCTTGGATAGGTTTTCAACCATTCCACCCGATCAAACGGGCGATCAATTCTTCCCGAATCACCCTTGTAGGCCGCTGCACGTTACAGAAGTTGTAGCTGCGCTGCCGACAAATGGTTTTCGAGGTGGCAAAAAGGGGGCCAAGCCCCCTTTTTGCTTACTGAGTCAACGCCAGGGCGCTAATTACTCAGCGGCAGCTACCGGAGCTTCTTCAACGAACTGCTCGGTACCACCAGCAACGTGGTTGCGACCACGGATTACAGCGTCAGCCATCGAACCCATGTACAGCTGGATAGCGCGGATTGCGTCATCGTTGCCTGGGATGATGTAGTCAACGCCTTCCGGGCTGCTGTTGGTATCGACTACGCCGATAACCGGGATGCCCAGCTTGTTGGCTTCGGTGATCGCGATGCGCTCGTGATCAACGTCGATAACGAACAGTGCGTCAGGCAGACCGCCCATGTCCTTGATACCACCCAGGGAACGATCGAGCTTTTCCAGGTCACGGGAGCGCATCAGCGCTTCTTTCTTGGTCAGCTTGGCGAAAGTACCGTCTTCGGCTTGCACTTCAAGGTCACGCAGACGCTTGATGGAAGCACGGATGGTTTTGAAGTTGGTCAGCATGCCGCCCAACCAGCGGTGATCGACGTACGGCGAACCGCAACGTGCTGCTTCTTCAGCAACGATCTTGCCAGCGGAACGCTTGGTGCCGACGAACAGGATCTTGTTTTTGCCCTGGGCCAGACGCTCTACGAAAGTCAGAGCTTCGTTGAACATTGGCAGGGTTTTTTCAAGGTTGATAATGTGGATCTTGTTACGCGCGCCGAAAATGTATTTACCCATTTTCGGGTTCCAGTAACGGGTCTGGTGACCGAAGTGCACACCGGCCTTCAGCATATCGCGCATGTTGACTTGGGACATGATAGTTCCTTAATAAGTCGGGTTTGGCCTCCACGTATCCCAATGACCAACCAGCGGCATCAAGGCCTCCGGCACCCAGGTCATCGTGTCGACACGTGTGTGGATTTAAGCTTTGCGGGGTATCCCCGGAAAGCGGCGCATTTTATACCACACGAAGGACGAAAACGAAACCCGCAATCACATTTGCCAGCAACCGTGTTCGTGTAACCCCTTGAATAGAGCCGACATACCCCTACTCTATAGAGAGATGCGATTATCAGAGGATCATGATTTGACGCCATCGTCTGTTAGAATCGCGTTTTTTGAGGCTTGTGCGAATTTCGTAACCATTTGTCGCACGCCCGTAAACCGTATTGATTTCAGCGCGTCGCGCTAGAGAGAGCCTGTATGACCGTTAGTTTGAAAACCGCCGAAGACATCGCCGGCATGCGCATTGCCGGCAAACTGGCTGCCGACGTGCTGGAAATGATTGCCGAGCATGTCAAGCCAGGCGTCACCACCGACACTCTGAACCAGATCTGCCACGACTATATAGTCAACGTGCAAAAGGCCATCCCTGCCCCACTGAACTATAAGGGCTTCCCCAAATCGATCTGCACCTCGGTCAACCACGTGGTCTGCCACGGGATTCCAGGCGACAAGCCGTTGAAGGACGGCGACACCCTGAACATCGACGTCACCGTGATCAAGGACCGCTATTTCGGCGATACCAGCCGTATGTTCCACGTCGGCAACGTGCCGGTCTGGGCTGAGCGCCTGTCCCAGGTCACCCAGGAATGCATGTACAAGGCCATCGAGATCGTAAAACCTGGCTGCCGCCTGGGCGATATCGGTGAAGTGATCCAGAAGCACGCAGAAAAGAACGGCTTTTCGGTGGTGCGCGAATTCTGCGGCCACGGTATCGGCACCGTATTCCATGAAGAACCACAGATCCTGCACTACGGCCGCGCCGGCACCGGCATGGAGCTCAAGGCAGGCATGACCTTCACCATCGAGCCAATGATCAACCAGGGCAAAGCCGACACCAAGGTGCTGGGCGACGGTTGGACCGCCATCACCAAGGACCGCAAGCTCTCGGCCCAGTGGGAACATACCCTGCTGGTCACCGAAACCGGCTACGAGATCTTCACCCTGCGCGCAGACGACACGATCCCTCGCGTTTCGGCGTGATGGTTGCCTCGGTTTTCCAGCTACACCGTTGTGACTGACTCAATAGACAGATAGGAAAGCCGATCGATGCCCCAGGTGGACCCCGAACTCTTCGACCGTGGCCAGTTCCAGGCCGAACTGGCCCTGAAGGCAAGCCCCATCGCCGCCTTCAAGAAGGCTATCCGCCAGGCCCGCGAGGTGCTCGATGAGCGCTTTCGCAGCGGCCGGGACATTCGTCGGCTGATCGAGGACCGCGCCTGGTTCGTCGACAATATCCTGCAAAAGGCCTGGGAGCAGTTCAGTTGGAGTGAAGACGCCGACATCGCCCTGGTAGCGGTCGGCGGCTACGGTCGAGGTGAGTTGCACCCCTACTCCGACATCGACCTGCTGATCCTGCTGGACAGTGCCGATCATGAGATCTTTCGCGATTCCATCGAGCGTTTTCTGACGCTGTTGTGGGACATCGGCCTGGAGGTCGGCCAGAGCGTGCGCTCGGTGGACGAATGCGCCGAAGAGGCACGCGCCGACCTCACCGTCATCACTAACCTGATGGAAAGCCGCACCATTGCCGGGCCAGAACGCCTGCGCCAGCGCATGCTGGAGGTCACCAGCACCGCGCATATGTGGCCAAGCAAGGAGTTTTTCCTGGCCAAGCGTGCCGAGCAAAAAGCCCGGCACCACAAATACAACGACACCGAATACAACCTGGAACCCAACGTCAAAGGCTCGCCGGGCGGGCTGCGCGACATCCAGACCATCTTATGGGTGGCCCGCCGCCAGTACGGCACCCTCAACCTGCGCGCCTTGGCCGGTGAAGGCTTTCTGGTCGAGAGCGAAAATGCGCTGCTGGCCTCGTCCCAGGAGTTCCTGTGGAAGGTGCGTTACGCCCTGCACATGCTCGCCGGGCGCTCCGAAGACCGCCTGCTGTTCGACCACCAGCGCTCCATCGCCACCCTGCTGGGGTTTGAAGGCGAGGACGCGAAAACCAGCATCGAAAGCTTCATGCAGCAGTATTACCGCGTGGTCATGAGCATTGCCCAGCTCAGCGACCTGATCATCCAGCACTTCGAAGAGGTGATCCTGGCGCCGGAAGACGAAGCCCCGCCGCAGCCGATCAACTCGCGCTTCCAACTGCACGACGGCTATATCGAGGCGCGCAACGACAATGTGTTCCGTCGCACGCCGTTCGCCATGCTGGAAATCTTTGTGCTGATGGCCCAGCAGCCGGAAATCAAAGGCGTGCGCGCCGATACCATCCGCCTGCTGCGGGAAAACCGTCACCTGATCGACGATGATTTTCGCAACGACATCCGTAACACCAGCCTGTTTATCGAACTGTTCAAGTGCAAGATCGGCATTCACCGCAACCTGCGGCGCATGAACCGTTACGGCATCCTCGGCCGCTACCTGCCGGAGTTCGGCTTTATCGTCGGGCAGATGCAGCACGACCTGTTCCACATCTATACCGTCGACGCCCACACCCTCAATTTGATCAAACACCTGCGCAAGTTGCAGTACACCCAGGTGTCAGAAAAATTCCCGCTGGCCAGTAAACTCATGGCCAAGCTACCCAAACCCGAACTGATCTATCTGGCCGGCCTGTACCACGACATCGGCAAAGGCCGGCATGGCGACCACTCTGAAGTCGGCGCGGTCGATGCCGAAGCCTTCTGCCAGCGCCACCAATTGCCGCAGTGGGACAGCCGCCTGATCGTGTGGCTGGTGCAGAACCACCTGGTGATGTCGACGACCGCGCAGCGCAAGGACCTCTCCGACCCGCAGGTGATCCACGACTTTGCCGGGATCGTCGGTGATGAAACCCGCCTCGACTATCTTTACGTGCTGACCGTCTCCGACATCAACGCCACCAACCCGACACTGTGGAATTCCTGGCGCGCCAGCCTGTTGCGCCAGCTCTACACCGAGACCAAGCGCGCGCTGCGCCGTGGCCTGGAAAACCCGGTGGACCGCGAGGAGCAGATCCGCCGCACCCAAAGCGCGGCCCTGGATATCCTCGTGCGCGGCGGCAACGACCCGGATGACGTCGAGCAGCTATGGTCGCAACTGGGCGATGATTACTTCCTGCGCCACACCGCCGGCGACGTGGCCTGGCACAGTGACGCGATCCTGCAACAGCCGGCCGACGGCGGCCCACTGGTGCTGATCAAGGAAACCACCCAGCGCGAATTCGAGGGCGGCACGCAGATCTTCATCTACGCGCCGGACCAGCACGACTTCTTCGCCGTGACCGTGGCCGCCATGGACCAGCTCAACCTGAACATCCATGATGCGCGGGTTATCACCTCCAGCAGCCAGTTCACCCTCGACACCTACATTGTGCTCGACACCGACGGTGACTCGATCGGCGACAACCCGGTGCGCGTGAAAAAGATCCGCGAAGGCCTTACCGAGGCCCTGCGCAACCCTGATGACTACCCGACCATCATCCAGCGCCGGGTGCCGCGCCAGCTCAAGCACTTTGCGTTTGCGCCCCAGGTGACCATTTCCAACGACGCCCAGCGCCCAGTGACCGTGCTGGAACTCAGCGCACCGGACCGCCCAGGCTTGCTGGCGCGCATCGGCGGGATCTTCCTGGAGTTCGACCTGTCGCTGCAAAACGCCAAGATTGCGACCCTGGGGGAACGCGTGGAAGACGTGTTCTTCATTACCGACGCCGACAACCAGCCGCTGTCCGACCCGCAGCTGTGCCTGCGCTTGCAGGAAGCCATCGTGCAGCAATTGAGCGTGAGCCAGGAACCGGGTGTCGAGCTGACCAGACTGACCATTTGATTTTTAACTTCCCAGTGGGCACGGTCCCTGTGGGAGCTGGCTTGCCTGCGATGCGGGCGCCGCGGTGCATCTGGTACACCGCAGCGATGTGATCGCAGGCAAGCCAGCTCCCACAAAAGGCCGCACTCATCTTGATCGAGGCTTACATGAACAACGCCCTGAACCAGCTCCAGCCCTACCCGTTCGAAAAACTGCGCGCCCTGCTCGGCAGCGTTACACCGAACCCGGATAAGCGCCCGATCGCGCTGTCCATCGGCGAGCCGAAACACAAATCCCCGGCCTTCGTAGCCAAGGCCCTGGCGGATAACCTCGACCAGATGGCGGTGTACCCGACCACGCTGGGCATCCCGGCCCTGCGCGAGGCCATCGGCGCCTGGTGCGAACGGCGCTTCAACGTGCCCAAAGGTTGGCTCGACCCGGCGCGCAACATTTTGCCGGTCAACGGCACCCGCGAGGCGCTGTTTGCCTTCACCCAAACCGTGGTCAACCGCGCTGACGATGCACTGGTGGTCAGCCCCAACCCGTTCTATCAGATCTATGAAGGCGCTGCGTTCCTGGCCGGGGCCAAGCCGCATTACCTGCCATGCCTGGACAGCAATGGTTTCAACCCGGACTTCGACGCCGTTTCGCCAGACATCTGGAAACGCTGCCAGATCCTGTTCCTGTGCTCACCCGGCAACCCGACCGGCGCGCTGATCCCGGTCGAGACCCTGAAAAAGCTCATCGCCCTGGCCGACGAATATGACTTCGTGATCGCCGCCGACGAGTGCTACAGCGAGCTGTACTTCGACGAACAAACCCCGCCGCCAGGCCTGCTCAGCGCCTGTGTGGAACTGGGCCGCCAGGACTTCAAGCGTTGCGTGGTGTTCCACAGCCTGTCCAAGCGCTCCAACCTGCCGGGCCTGCGCTCGGGTTTCGTGGCCGGCGATGCCGATATCCTCAAGGCCTTCCTGCTGTACCGCACCTATCACGGCTGCGCGATGCCGGTGCAAACCCAGCTGGCCAGCATTGCTGCCTGGCAGGATGAGCCCCACGTATTGGCCAACCGTGACATGTATCGGGAGAAATTCGACGCCGTGCTGGCGATTCTCAAGCCGGTGCTGGATGTACAAGCCCCAGACGGCGGCTTCTATCTGTGGCCGAATGTGAAGGGCGACGATGCCGCGTTCTGCCGTGACTTGTTCGTGGAAGAACACGTGACCGTAGTGCCGGGTTCGTACCTGTCGCGCGAAGTCGACGGCTTCAACCCTGGCGCCGGTCGCGTACGCCTGGCTCTGGTTGCGCCGTTGTCGGAGTGTGTGGAAGCGGCGGAACGGATTCGGGACTTCATAAACCGTCGCTGAACACCCCACAATGCCCGCACTGTAATAAAGTGCGGGCAGCGCCACACGATCGACACTGCGCTGCATAAGTAGCCATTTGCTTAAAAACGATAATCGGTGGAATCCTATCAACGACAAGTGCCACTCAATGTTCATTAACGTCTTGAACAATGTAGACATGGCACGATGACAAACCTGAGCACAGCAACTCTCGGTTTCACCTCCACACGCACTCACGACATTGATATATATCAAGCGCCCCCGGATAAATCCCACTCAAGAAAAACCCGCGCTGTTTCAGCACCCGACAAATACTGGCCGCAAAATTCCACGCTGAAGATTGCTGTCTATGATGCCGACGAAGAAGCACTGGAGCACATAAAAAAGGCTGCGAATCTTTGGCTGTCGCATATCAACCTGACCTTTGAATTTGTTTCAGG
The DNA here is from genome assembly GCF_014268205.2 of Pseudomonas sp. OE 28.3. Taxonomy (NCBI): domain Bacteria; kingdom Pseudomonadati; phylum Pseudomonadota; class Gammaproteobacteria; order Pseudomonadales; family Pseudomonadaceae; genus Pseudomonas; species Pseudomonas sp. OE 28.3. Next base: position 1,633,569 of record NZ_CP077082.1, on the reverse strand, counting down.
GGAAGAGGGAGATATACGCATCGCGCTGGACTATGGGGAGACTCAATCAGGCAGCTCTGCACTTGGAACCGACGCGCAAAAAGTGCCCCTCTACCTACCGACCATGGTGTTGCCAAACCCTTACGACAACCCAAGATTCGAAGCCATTGCAGCCCATGAGTTCGGGCATGCCCTAGGGTTGCATCACGAACATAAACACCCCAATAGAACGATTGATTTTAATACGCCAACCATCTACAGGCACTTTAAAGGCCATGGATCGAATGAAGCCATCCATAAAGACATTCTCCAGCGCCTCACTGGAAAAAACGTCGCTGCCTCCAAATACGATAGAAACTCAATCATGCATTACGGCTTCACCAGAGACGAACTATGGAAGCAGCCGGCAATCCCTTGGCCCACCCGATTGACAGAACTGGATAAGTCTTTCATAGCCGAGCAGTACCCCAAACCTTAAGGCACCGCGGTGTGGACAACTACTTCATCACACCCAGATTCGCCTCACTCATATCCAGATCCGCCAGGACCTCGCGCAACACGTCATCACCAATCTGGTGATGACGGCTCAGGCTGTACAACTCCAAGCGCTGCGCGCGCAAGGCCTTGAGGCGCAATTTGCGTTCAAGCAGGTCCATCTGATGCGCCAGTGCCTGGGCTTCGGCTGAATCGTTGAATACTTCCAACTGATGACGGTATTCCGACATCAGCCGCGCCTTTAGCTCGGTCGCGAGTGCTGCCTGGGCGGCGTCTGGGGTTTCGGTTTCGGCAGGCTCGTCCGCTTCCAGCGCGTGGATGGCGGCTACGGCGGTTTTTTTCCACGCCTCACGCACTTCGTTATGGCGCTTTTCATCGGGGCTCTGCTCGATGCCACGCAATAGCAGCGGCAACGCAATGCAGGCCGCCACCAGCGACAGTAGGATCACGCCGGCGGCGATAAAGATCAGCAGGTCGCGCTCGGGAAAATCCTGGCCAGGCGCCAGCAATAAAGGCACCGACATCACACCCGCCAAAGTGACCGCACCGCGCACGCCACCCACGGTCAATAGCCAGCAGGACCGGGCCGTAGGCACGAGTGTCAGCTCGCTTTTCCCACGCAGCCGCCGTAACAGGCCCGACAAACGCCAGATGCTTTGCACCCAGATAAAGCGCAGCACCACCAGCACCAGGAAGATCGCAACCACATCCAGGCAGCGATACAACAGCGTTGGCCACAGTGTCGGTTCGTGACTGACCACGGCCTTGATGATGTCCGGCAGTTGCAGGCCCAGTAGCAGGAAGATCAGGCCATTAAACGCAAACTCCAGCAGCGACCACACACTGCGGTTAAGCAAACGCGTGCTGGTCTGGCGTGGCAGCAAGTCGAGCCAGCTTTGCATCATGCCCGCCGCCACCGCCGACAGGATGCCGGATGCACCCAGGCGCTCGGCCAGCACGTAGGCTGCGAACGGCAGCAGCAACATAAACACCACGTGGGTGGCCGGGTCGTCCCAACCACGGGCAATCATCCAGGCGCGTAAACGGCCGACCAACCAGCTCAGCGCCACGCCTACCGCGAGGCCGCCCACCGCCACCAGCACAAAAGTCAGGCTGGCATCGGCCAGGGAAAACACGCCGGTCAACGCCGCCGCCAGGGCGAACTTGAAGGTCACCAGGCCCGAGGCATCATTCATCAATGCCTCGCCTTGAAGCATATGCATCAAAGGTTTTGGCAGGCGATTTTGGGAAATGGCCGACACCGCCACGGCGTCAGTCGGGGACAATACGGCCGCCAAGGCGAAGGCCACCGGCAACGGGATCGTAGGCAATATCCAATGGATGAAGTAACCGGCACCGACCACGGTAAACAACACCAGCCCCACCGCCAACGTCAGGATCAGGCCTCTGAGCCGCCACAATTCGCGCTTGGGCATGCGCCAGCCATCGGAGAACAGCAACGGCGGCAGGAACAAAAACAGGAACAGCTCCGGGTCCAGCGCCACGTGCAACCCCAGCGTAGGCCAGGCCAGCAAGGCGCCGGCGGCGATCTGCACCAAGGGCAACGGCAGGGGAATAATGCGCCCGACAAGGCGCGAAACGCTGACCAGCATCAGCAGGATAAGAACGGTATAGGCGGTTTGCATAACGCGGGTTTCCCGGACAATCGACTTGCTATGACACCGATCTGGCAACAACTGGCCGTTGAAGTGCCATATTAACCGGCTATGTTACCCGCTTGGCTGCGCAACGGCTTTTGCACATAAGTCGCACTGAATCATCGGCAAGTATGACGAGCGGCACCCAAACCCGCTGGTCGTGGCATAATCCGTGACCTTTAACTTTCATACGTCCAAAGGGGGGCAATTCCTTGACCGCTTCAAGCACAACCTTGCACCTTTTCGGCATCAAAGCCTGCGACACCATGAAAAAGGCGCGCACCTGGCTCGATGAGCACGCTGTGAGCTATGAGTTCCACGACTACAAAACAGCCGGTATCGACCGCGAACACTTGACCCAATGGTGCAACGAGCACGGTTGGCAGGTGGTTTTGAACCGTGCGGGCACCACCTTTCGCAAACTCGAAGACGAACGCAAAGCCGATCTCGATCAGTCGAAAGCCATTGAATTGATGCTCGCACAACCCTCGATGATCAAGCGCCCGGTGCTCGATCTCGGTGACAGAACCCTGATTGGCTTCAAGCCAGATAGTTATTCGGCGGCCCTCAAGTAGGCCAGCCTTCCATTTTTGTAGAGGTAACAGCATGTCCAATTCCCTGTTCAGCCTGGGCTTCGGCGTCGGCACTCAGAACCGCCAAGGTGCTTGGCTGGAAGTGTTTTACGCACAACCGCTGCTCAACCCGTCGGCCGAGATCGTTGCCGCCATCGCGCCGATCCTCGGTTATACCGAAGGCAACCAGGCCATTACTTTCACCGTGAGCCAGGCGCTGCAACTGGCTGACGCGCTCAAAGGTGTCGACACGGCCCAGGCCGCGCTGCTCAGCCGCCTGGCTGAAAGCCACACCCCGTTGGTCGCCACCCTGTTGGCCGAAGACGCCGCACTGACCTCCACGCCTGAGGCCTACCTCAAGCTGCACCTGCTGTCCCACCGCCTGGTCAAGCCCCACGGCCTGAGCCTGGCCGGTGTGTTCCCGCAGTTGCCGAACGTGGCGTGGACCAGCCAGGGCGCAATCGACATCAACGAGCTGGCCGAGCGCCAGCTGGAAGCACGCCTGCGTGGCGAGCTGCTGGAAGTGTTCTCGGTGGACAAGTTCCCGAAAATGACTGACTACGTAGTGCCGGCTGGCGTGCGTATTGCTGATGCCGCGCGCATCCGCCTGGGCGCCTACGTGGGCGAAGGCACCACCGTGATGCACGAAGGTTTCGTCAACTTCAACGGTGGCACCGAAGGCCCGGGCATGATCGAAGGCCGTGTATCGGCAGGTGTATTCGTCGGCAAGGGTTCGGACCTGGGCGGCGGTTGCTCCACCATGGGCACCCTGTCGGGCGGCGGCAACATCGTGATCAAGGTGGGCGAAGGCTGCCTGATCGGCGCCAACGCCGGTATCGGTATCCCGTTGGGCGACCGCAATACCGTGGAGTCGGGCCTGTACGTGACTGCCGGTACCAAGGTTGCTCTGCTAGACGAGCACAACCAACTGGTCAAAGTGGTCAAGGCGCGCGAACTGGCCGGCCAGCCGGACCTGCTGTTCCGCCGCAATTCCCAGACCGGTGCCGTGGAGTGCAAAACCCACAAATCGGCGATCGAACTGAACGAAGCGCTGCACGCTCACAACTAAGCAGCCACTCGATGCCACTAGCGGGCCCCACACCTGGGGCTCGCTTATACGAGTCTTAAGACCATGCTTGTGCCCTCCCCCTGGCGCGCCGATTTTCCGGCCATCGCCACCCTGCAACGGCAAGACCAGACCTACCTGGACAACGCCGCCACCACGCAAAAACCCCAAGCCCTGTTGGATGCCATCAGCCATTACTACGCCAATGGCGCAGCCAATGTGCACCGTGCCCAGCATTTGCCGGGTGCCCACGCGACCCAGGCGTTTGAAGACAGTCGCAGCAAGGTCGCGCAGTGGTTGAATGCAGGTGACAGCGGGCAGATCGTGTTTACGCACGGCGCGACGTCTGCGCTGAACCTCCTGGCCTATGGCCTTGAGCACTTATTCAATGCGGGTGATGAAATTGTCATCAGCGCCCTGGAACACCACGCCAACCTGCTGCCCTGGCAGCAACTGGCCAAACGTCGCGCGCTGACGCTGGTGGTCTTGCCCCTTGGCGATGATGGCGTGATTGACCTGCAAGCCGCCGCCGAATTGATCAGCCCGCGCACGCGCTTGCTGGCAGTGAGCCAGCTGTCCAACGTACTCGGCGCCTGGCAACCTTTGGAGGTCTTGCTGCCAATGGCCAAGGCCCACGGTGCCTTGACCGTGGCCGATGGCGCCCAAGGCATTGTCCATGGTCGCCACGACGTACAGGCGCTGGGTTGCGACTTCTACGTGTTTTCCAGTCATAAGCTCTACGGCCCGGACGGCGTCGGCGTGCTGTATGGCCGCAACGAAGCGCTGCATCACCTGCGCCACTGGCAGTTTGGCGGCGAGATGGTGCAGCAGGCCGAGTATCAAAGTGCGAGCTTTCGCCCTGCCCCGCTGGGTTTCGAAGCGGGCACGCCGCCGATTGCAAGTGTGATCGGCCTGGGTGCCACGCTGGACTACCTGAACTCACTGGACCAGCCGGCCGTGGTCGCCCATGAAGCAGCCCTGCATGACTACCTGCTGCGCGGCCTGAAAGCACGCAATGGCGTGCGCGTACTGGGCTCGCCCCAGGTGGCACTCGCCAGTTTCGTGGTGGAGGGCGTGCATAACGCCGACCTGGCTCATCTGTTGACCGAACAAGGCATTGCCGTGCGAGCTGGCCATCATTGCGCCATGCCGTTGCTCAAGGCCATGCACTTGTCCGGAGCGATCCGTGTGTCCCTGGCGCTGTATAACGACTCCGATGACCTGGAGCGCTTCTTTGAAGCGCTGGATCAGGCGCTGGATATGTTGCGATGAGCTTGCCTGCGGATGCCATCAGCGCGCTTGAGTCGTTTCAGGCAGTAGGCAGTTGGGAACAACGCGCCCGCATGCTGATGCAGTGGGGCGAGCGGCTGCCGGCGTTGGCGGCTGACGAAAAGGTCGAGGCCAACCTCGTGCAGGGCTGTGAAAGCCTGGTGTGGTTGGTCGGCCGTTTACAGGACGGCCATTGGCAGTTTGCCGCGAGCAGCGATGCGCGAATGATCCGGGGGTTGGTGGCGTTGCTGCTGGCACGGGTCAATGGGTTGTCGGCAAGTGAGTTGCAGGCGGTTGACCTGCCGGACTGGTTCAATCAACTGGGGCTTTCGCGCCAGCTGTCGCCGTCGCGCAGCAATGGGCTTAATGCTGTACTGCAGCGCATGCAAGAGCTGACCTGTACGCAAAACTAATGTGGGAGCTGGCTTGTGTGGGAGCTGGCTTGCCTGCGATGCAGGCACCTCGGTCTATCAGTCAGACTACGGTGAAGCTATCGCAGGCAAGCCAGCTCCCACATTTTGTTTTGTGCAGGACAGCTAGATCTGGGTAGGTTTAACCCGCTCCGACGGTCTGCGCACCCCGGCCACAATTTTGTCCACCGCCTTGGTCGCCGCCACCATGCCAAACGTGGCCGTGACCATCATCACCGCGCCAAACCCGCCCGCACAGTCCAGCTTCACGCCGTCACCGACAAAACTTTTCTGCAAACAAATGCTGCCGTCCGGCTTGGGATAGCGCAGCTGCTCGGTAGAGAACACACACGGCACGCTGTAATGGCGGGTCACGGTGCGCGAAAACCCGTAGTCGCGGCGTAGCGTGGAGCGCACTTTCGAGGCCAGCGGGTCGTTGAAGGTGCGGTTCAAGTCGCAGACCTGGATCAGCGTCGGGTCGATTTGCCCGCCGGCGCCGCCGGTGGTGATGATCTGGATCTTGCGGCGCTTGCACCAGGCGATCAGCGCGGCCTTGGCGTTCACGGCGTCGATGCAGTCGATCACGCAATCGATATTCGGCGTGATGTACTCAGCCATGGTGTCACGGGTTACGAAGTCCGCCACCGCATGCACCGTGCAGTCCGGGTTGATGCCGCGCAGGCGTTCGGCCATTACCTCGACCTTGGGCTTGCCCACGGTGCTGTCCAGGGCGTGCAACTGGCGGTTGCTGTTGCTGACGCAGACATCATCCAGGTCAAACAGCGAAATCTCGCCCACGCCGCAACGGGCCATGGCTTCCGCCGCCCAAGAGCCCACGCCGCCGACGCCGACGATCGCCACATGGGCCGCTTTCAAGCGTTCCAGGCCTTCAATGCCATACAAGCGGGCAACGCCTGCAAACCGCGGATCTTCTGTGCTCATGACCATTACCCCAAAAACCGGCGCGCATTATGGACTACACAGCGACAAGTTCGAAGCTTCCAGCTACAAGTAAAGAACTTAGAGGGTCTTTCGCTGACTAACGTCCGGCTTTTCTCTGTCTGCTGTACGCTCAGTTAAAGGCCGGTGTAGGATGCGCGCCGTTCGGCGTAGGCCGACACCTCTTTTCGTTCCACACCCTTTGGAACCCGAAATAGCCATGTCATCGCGTAAATTTGGACTCAACCTGGTGGTAGTGCTGGCAATTGCCGCGCTGTTTACCGGCTTCTGGGCGCTGATAAACCGCCCGGTCACCACCCCTAACTGGCCTGAACAGATCTCCGGGTTCTCCTACTCGCCGTTCCAACAAGGCCAGTTCCCGCAGAAAGACCAGTACCCCACCGACGACCAGATGCGCCAGGACCTGGCGATCATGAGCAAGCTGACGGACAACATCCGTACTTACTCAGTCGACGGCACCTTGGGCGATATCCCCAAACTGGCCGAAGAGTTCGGCCTGCGCGTGACCCTGGGGATCTGGATCAGCCCGGACCTGGAACGCAACGAGCGTGAAATCCAGCGCGCCATCGAGATCGCCAACAACTCGCGCAGCGTTGTGCGCGTGGTGGTCGGTAACGAGGCATTGTTCCGCGAAGAAATCACCCCGGAGGCGCTGATCGTGCTGCTGGACCGGGTGCGCGCCGCCGTGAAAGTGCCGGTGACCACCTCCGAGCAATGGCACATCTGGGAAAAGAACCCGCAACTGGCCAAGCACGTCGACCTGATCGCCGCGCACATCCTGCCGTTCTGGGAATTCATCCCGATGGACAAGGCCGGCCAGTACGTACTGGACCGTGCACGGGATCTGAAAAAGCTGTTCCCGAAAAAACCGCTGCTGCTCTCGGAAGTGGGCTGGCCGAGCAACGGCCGTATGCGCGGTGGCAATGAAAGCTCGCCGGCAGACCAGGCGATTTACCTGCGTACGCTGGTGAACAAACTGAACCGCCAGGGTTACAACTACTTCGTGATCGAGGCCTTCGACCAGCCGTGGAAAGTCAGCGACGAAGGCTCGGCGGGCGCTTATTGGGGCGTGTACAACGCCGCACGCCAGCAGAAATTCAACTTTGAAGGACCGGTCGTCGCGATCCCGCAATGGCGCGTGCTGGCCATCGGCTCGGTGGTGCTGGCGCTGCTGTCGCTGACCCTGCTGATGATCGACGGCTCGGCCCTGCGCCAGCGTGGCCGCACCTTCCTGACCTTTATCGCGTTCCTCTGTGGTTCGGTATTGGTCTGGATCGGTTACGACTACAGCCAGCAATACAGCACCTGGTTCAGCGTCACCGTCGGCATTTTGCTGGCCCTCGGCGCGTTGGGCGTGTTTATCGTATTGCTCACCGAAGCCCACGAACTGGCGGAAGCGGTGTGGACCCACAAGCGCCGGCGTGAATTCCTGCCGGTGGAAGGCGATTCGGACTACCGCCCGAAAGTCTCGATCCATGTGCCGTGCTACAACGAGCCGCCAGAGATGGTCAAACAGACCCTCGACGCCCTGGCCGCCCTCGATTACCCGGACTTCGAAGTCCTGATCATCGACAACAACACCAAGGACCCAGCCGTCTGGGAGCCGGTGCGCGACTACTGCGAAACCCTCGGCCCGCGCTTCAAGTTCTTCCACGTCTCGCCCCTCGCCGGTTTCAAGGGCGGCGCGCTGAACTACCTGATCCCGCATACCGCCAAGGATGCCGAAGTGATCGCGGTGATCGACTCGGACTACTGCGTGTCGCCCAACTGGCTCAAGCACATGGTGCCGCACTTCGCCGACCCGAAAATCGCCGTGGTGCAGTCGCCGCAGGACTACCGCGACCAGAACGAGAGCACTTTCAAGAAGCTCTGCTACGCCGAATACAAAGGCTTCTTCCATATCGGCATGGTCACCCGCAACGACCGTGACGCGATCATCCAGCACGGCACCATGACCATGACCCGTCGCTCGGTACTCGAGGAGCTGGGCTGGGCCGACTGGTGCATCTGTGAAGACGCCGAACTCGGCCTGCGCGTGTTCGAGAAAGGCCTGTCGGCCGCGTATTACCACGACAGCTACGGCAAGGGCTTGATGCCGGATACCTTTATCGACTTCAAGAAGCAGCGTTTCCGCTGGGCCTACGGCGCGATCCAGATCATCAAGCGCCACACCGCCAGCCTGTTGCGCGGCAAGGGCACCGAGCTGACCCGTGGCCAGCGCTACCACTTCCTCGCGGGCTGGTTGCCGTGGGTGGCGGATGGCATGAACATCTTCTTCACCGTCGGCGCCCTGTTGTGGTCGGCGGCGATGATCATCGTGCCGACCCGTGTTGACCCGCCGCTGCTGATTTTCGCGATCCCGCCGTTGGCGTTGTTTGTGTTCAAGGTCGGCAAGATCATCTTCCTCTACCGCCGTGCGGTGGGTGTGAACTTGAAGGACGCATTCTGCGCGGCGCTGGCCGGGCTGGCGTTGTCACACACCATCGCCAAGGCGGTGCTGTATGGCTTCTTCACCACCAGTATTCCGTTCTTTCGCACACCGAAAAACGCCGATAACCACGGCTTCTGGGTAGCCATTTCCGAAGCCCGCGAAGAGATGTTCATCATGTTGCTGTTGTGGGGCGCCGCACTCGGGATTTACCTGGTGCAGGGCCTGCCGAGCAATGACATACGCTTCTGGGTGGTGATGCTGCTGGTGCAATCGCTGCCGTATGTGGCGGCGCTGATCATGGCGTTCCTGTCGTCGCTGCCAAAACCTGCACCTAAGGTTGAGCCGGCAACCGCTGAGTAAAAACTTGCGCAATGCACTAAACGGCGGCCTCTGGCCGCCGTTTTGCTATAAGATAACGGCCGTTTTACGAGACTTGGCCAGGCCCTGCTTTCTGTGGGAGCTGGCTTGCCTGCTCCCACATCGAACCCTGTTTTATCCACATTCGTCCTGCGCGCCCATTACACGCTTCCCGGAGTTTTCCCATGACGGCCCATGCCGACCTTTCGCCGACCCTTCAACTTGCCATCGACTTGATCCGTCGCCCCTCAGTGACGCCGATTGATGCCGACTGCCAGAAGCTGATGATGCAGCGCCTGGGCGACGCAGGTTTTGCACTTGAGCCGATGCGTATCGAAGATGTGGACAACTTCTGGGCCACCCATGGCAAGCACGAAGGCCCGGTGCTGTGCTTTGCCGGCCACACCGACGTGGTGCCAACCGGCCCGGTGCAGGCCTGGCAGAACGACCCGTTCGATGCGTTGATCGACGAGCACGGCATGCTCTGCGGGCGTGGCGCAGCGGACATGAAAGGCAGCCTGGCGGCAATGCTGGTGGCTTCGGAGCGTTTTGTCACCGACTACCCGGACCACAAGGGCTCGGTGGCTTTTCTGATCACCAGTGATGAAGAAGGCCCGGCGCACCACGGCACCAAAGCGGTGATTGAGCGTCTGGCGGCACGCAAGGAGCGTCTGGACTGGTGCATCGTCGGCGAACCGTCGAGCACCACGCTGGTGGGCGATGTGGTGAAGAACGGCCGTCGCGGCTCCCTCGGCGCCACCTTGACCGTGCGCGGCGTGCAGGGCCACGTGGCATACCCGCACCTGGCGAAAAACCCGATCCACCTGGCGGCACCGGCGCTGGCGGAACTGGCTGCCGAGCATTGGGACGATGGCAACACCTTCTTCCCACCGACCAGCTTTCAAATCTCCAACCTCAATTCCGGCACCGGCGCCACCAACGTGATTCCGGGTGACCTGACAGCAGTGTTCAACTTCCGTTTCTCCACCGAATCCACCGTCGAAGGCCTGCAACAGCGGGTTGCGGCGATTCTGGATAAACACGGCCTGGACTGGCACGTTGATTGGGCCTTGTCTGGCCTGCCATTCCTCACCGAGCCGGGCGCGTTGCTGGATGCTGTCTCGGCCAGCATCAAGGCGATTACCGGCCGCGAGACCAAAGCGTCCACCAGCGGCGGCACGTCCGACGGGCGCTTCATTGCCACCCTCGGCACTCAAGTGGTGGAGCTGGGCCCGGTCAACGCGACGATTCATCAGGTCAACGAACGCATTCTGGCCAGCGACCTCGATGTGCTGACCGAAATCTACTACCAAACCCTGATCAAGTTGCTCGCCTGATGCTCGCGTGCCCCCTTTGCAGCGCACCGCTCAACGCGGTGGATAATGGCGTGGCGTGCCCCGCTGGGCACCGTTTCGACCGTGCGCGCCAGGGTTACCTGAACCTGTTGCCGGTGCAGCACAAGAACAGCCGCGACCCAGGCGACAACCTCGCCATGGTCGAGGCACGCCGCGACTTTCTCAATGCCGGGCACTATGCGCCAGTGGCCAGGCGCCTGGCCGAACTGGCCGCCGAGCGCGCGCCGCAGCGCTGGGTGGACATCGGGTGTGGCGAGGGTTACTACACCGCGCAAATCGCCGACGCCCTGCCCCACGCTGACGGTTATGCGCTGGATATCTCCAAGGAAGCGGTGAAACGCGCATGCAAACGCAACCCGGCGCTGACCTGGTTGATCGCCAGCATGGCCCGCGTGCCGTTGGCGTCGGGCAGTTGCCAGTTTCTCGCCAGCGTGTTCAGCCCTTTGGACTGGGAAGAGGCCAAGCGCCTGCTCAGCCCCGGCGGCGGTTTGATGAAGGTTGGCCCGACTGCCGGCCACCTGATGGAATTGCGCGAACGCCTGTACGACGAAGTGCGTGAATACACCGACGACAAGCATTTGGCTTTGGTGCCACAAGGCATGCGCCTGGCGCACAGTGAAACGCTGGAATTCACCCTGAGCCTGATCGAACCCCAGGACCGCGCCAACCTGCTGGCGATGACGCCCCATGGCTGGCGCGCGAGTGCCGAGCGCCGTGCTGAAGTGATCGAGGCCGCCGAGCCGCTGCTGGTCACCGTATCGATGCGCTACGATTATTTCGTGCTTCAATAACCGACTTTTAAGTATCCGCGAATGGATTTTCGAATCCCGCAACGAGGAACATCCATGCGCCAACCTGATATCGAGATTTACCTGAAAGACGCCGAGGTCGACTACAAGGCCATCGCCGCCTGGCTGGGTGCCGCCCTGGGCCCGTGCACCGACTGGGTCCAGAAAGGCCAGACCTACAAGTGCAAGGCCGGCAATGTGCCGGTTACCTGGCTGCCAAAAGCCGTGGGCAAGTGGAACAGCCTGTACCTGGAAAGCGACCAGACGCCGTGGGATGACGACATCGCCTGCGCCCGCGCCGCCTTTGCCGCGCTGAACGTCGAAGTGCGCTGCGCGCCGGGTACCTGGGTTGAGGAGGAAGGTGAGGAAAGCGCTGATACCTGGATTCGCATCAGTGCCGACGGTGAAGAGCAGATCACCTGGAAAACTGCCTGATCCAAACCGGAAAACCCAATCAATGTGGGAGCTGGCTTGCCTGCGATAGCATCACCGCGGTCCGACTGATAGACCGAGGTGTCTGCATCGCAGGCAAGCCAGCTCCCACAGTTGATTGGGTTGGCGGGACAAGGGTGTTACAGACCCACCACATCCTCAGCCTGCAAGCCCTTCTCGCCGGTCACCACGGCGTATTCCACCTGCTGGCCCTCGGCCAATGAGCGGTGGCCCTCACCGCGAATGGCGCGGTAGTGCACAAACACATCCTTGCCGTCTTCACGCTGGATAAAGCCATAGCCCTTTGCATCGTTGAACCACTTCACATTGCCGGTTTCACGCGTTGCCATCTGTCTTACTCCCACATGCATTTTTATTGTTGAGTCGCTCGCATTGAACTGCCGAGTATAAGACAGGCTCAAAAACGATCAACTCAAGTTTACATCGCTGCTTTTTTGCCGATTTTCGGCGAATACGGCACACTACCCGCCCGAGCACCTGCTCGGTTTTTTCCACTTGAAGCAGCACGCCTATGACCCGCTCCCCGTTCCGCCGTCTGGTGTTTGGCACCTTGCGCCGACTGTTGTACCTCTGGGTTCGCTCGGAGACGATCAATCAGTCGTCCCTAACCCTTAACCTGGACCGCAGCCGGCCGGTGTTTTACGTCCTGCAATCGCCCTCTCTCACCGAATTGGCGGTGGTCGACAAGGAATGCACCAAGGCCGGCCTGCCGCGCCCGGTGCTGCCGGTGTCGGTGGGTTCGTTGATCGAACCCGCCGCGTTCTTCTACCTCACGCCCGAACCCGACTGGCTCGGCCGCCAGGACAAGCGCGGCGCGCCGCCAACCCTGACCCGCCTGGTCAACACCCTGACCGAGCACGCCGAAGAGAATGCACAAATCATTCCGGTCAGCGTGTTCTGGGGGCAGTCGCCCGAAAGCGAGTCCAGCCCGTGGAAACTGCTGTTTGCCGACAGCTGGGCCGTCACCGGCCGCCTGCGCCGGTTGCTGAGCATCCTGATCCTGGGCCGCAAGACCCGTGTGCAATTCTCCGCGCCTATCAACCTGCGTGAATTGATCGAGCACAATAAAGGCCACGAACGTACCGTGCGCATGGCCCAGCGCATCCTGCGTGTGCACTTTCGTAACCTGAAGACTGCGGTCATCGGCCCCGACCTGTCTCACCGCCGTAACCTGGTCAAAGGCCTGGTCAACATGCCGCTGGTGCGCCAGGCCATCGCCGATGAAGCCGAGCGCGAGAAAATCACCCCGGAAAAAGCCAAGGCCCAGGCCCTGCGCTACGGCAACGAGATCGCTTCGGACTACACCTACACCGCGATTCGCTTTCTGGAAGTGGTATTGAGCTGGTTCTGGAACAAGATCTACGACGGCATCAAGGTCAACAATATCGAAGGTGTGCAAAAGGTTGCCCAGGGTTACGAGGTGATCTACGTGCCTTGCCACCGCAGCCATATCGACTACCTGCTGCTTTCGTACCTGCTGTTCAAAAACGGCCTGACCCCGCCGCACATTGCCGCCGGCATCAACCTGAACATGCCGGTGATCGGCAGCCTGTTGCGCCGTGGCGGTGCATTTTTCATGCGCCGCACCTTCAAGGGCAACCCGCTGTACACCTCGGTGTTCAACGAGTACCTGCACACCCTGTTCACCAAGGGCTTCCCGGTGGAGTACTTCGTCGAAGGCGGACGCTCGCGCACCGGGCGTATGCTGCAACCGAAAACCGGCATGCTGGCGATCACCCTGCGCAGCTTTTTGCGTTCCTCACGCATGCCGATCGTGTTCGTGCCGGTGTATATCGGCTATGAACGCGTACTCGAAGGCCGTACCTACCTGGGCGAGTTGCGCGGGGCGAGCAAGAAGAAAGAATCGATCTTCGATATTTTCAAAGTGGTCGGCGCGCTCAAGCAGCGCTTTGGTCAGGTCGCGGTCAACTTCGGCGAGCCGATCAAGCTGGCCGAGTTCCTCGACGCCGAGCAGCCGGACTGGCGTGCCCAAGAGCTGGGCCCGAACTACAAACCGGCGTGGCTCAATGAAACCACCAACCGCCTCGGCGAACAGGTGGCACGCCACCTCAACGAAGCCGCAGCGGTCAACCCGGTAAACCTGGTGGCCCTGGCGCTGCTTTCGACCACACGCCTGGCCCTGGATGAACAGGCCATGGCCCGCCAGTTGGACCTGTACCTGGCACTGCTACGCCGTGTGCCCTACTCGCCGCACACCACCTTGCCGGAAGGCGATGGGCTGGCGCTGATCAAGCACGTCAAGGACATGAACCTGCTCTCGGAGCAGAGTGACGCCCTGGGCAAAATTGTGTATCTGGATGAGCAGAACGCCGTCCTGATGACCTATTACCGCAACAACGTGCTGCATATTTTTGCCCTGCCGGCGCTGCTGGCGAGCTTCTTCCAGAGCAGCTCGCGCATGAGCCGCGAGCAGATCCTGCGCTTCACTCGCGCGCTCTACCCTTACCTGCAATCGGAGTTGTTTATCCGCTGGTCGCTGGAAGAGTTGGACGCCGTCGTCGACCAATGGCTGGAAGCCTTTGTCGAGCAAGGCCTGCTGCGGTTTGAAAACAACGTGTACCTGCGCCCGGCCCCGAGTTCGCGGCACTTTGTGCTGCTGACGCTGTTGTCCAAGAGCATCGCCCAGACCCTGCAACGCTTCTACATGGCGATCTCGCTGCTGCTTAACAGCGGCCAGAACAGCATCAGCGCCGAAGAGCTGGAAGACCTGTGTACGATCATGGCCCAGCGCCTGTCGATCCTGCATGGCCTGAACGCGCCGGAGTTCTTCGACAAGAGTCTTTTCCGACATTTTATCCAGACATTGCTGGAGCAAGATGTGCTGCGCCGCGACGAGGCCGGGAAATTGAGTTACCACGACCTGCTGGGTGAGCTGGCGGAAGGCGCGGCCAAACGCGTGCTGCCTGCCGAGATTCGTCTGTCGATTCGCCAGGTGGCCTTGCATCGCGTCGACGGCGCAGTTGAAGCGCCTGTGGAACCGGCAGAAAGCCGCTAGATTGACTGAGGCGCCGGGCTGTTTCCGGCGCCGTTGAAAAGGAGCTGTACCATGAAAAAGATCATCCTCCTGGGCCTTACCGCCCTGCTCGGAGCCTGCCAATCCATGACCCCAGCCCCCAAGGCCAGCCTCGACGGCGAAGTGTTCTACCTGCAACGCATCGCCTTGCCGCCCGCGGCCACCCTGAGCGTCAGTCTGCAGGACGTGTCGCTGATGGACGCGCCGGCGGTGACCCTGGCCGAACAGAAAGGCCCGGTCAAAGGCCAGGTGCCGCTGCCGTTTCACCTGAGCTACGACCCGGCCCAAATCAAGCCAGGCCACACTTATTCGGTGAGTGCTCGCATCGAGCTGGACGGCAAGCTACTGTTTATTACCACCGAACGCCACGCGGTGCAGCTCGACGGCAAGGACGAACAGCCACTGCGTCTGCGCGTTGATGCTGTCGCACACTGACCTTTCCAGACCATAAGCCCGAACATAAGGAAGCGCTCATGCTCCGTCACTCTCTTCGCCTCACTGCCCTGTGTGCCGGCTTGCTGCTAGGTGCCAACGCCATGGCCCTGGACCTTGGCAGCCTGTCCCAGGGCGACGCCAGCGGCGGCCTCAAAGACGCCCTGACCCAAGGCGCCCAGATCGCCGTGAAACAACTGGGCGTGCCCGGTGGCTTCAGCAACAACCCCGAAGTGAAGATCGGCTTGCCAGGCAAACTCGGCAAAGTCGCCGACAAGCTGAAGATGTTCGGCATGGGTGACCAGGTCACGCAGCTGGAAACCAGCATGAACAAGGCCGCCGAAACGGCCGTGACCCAGGCGCAACCGATTCTGGTCAATGCCGTCAAAAACATGAGCGTGACTGACGCCAAGGGCATTCTCAGCGGCGGCCAGGACTCGGCGACGCAGTACTTGAACAAAAGCAGCCGTGAGCAGATTCGCGCCAAGTTCCTGCCGATCGTCAAGGCCGCTACCGACAAGGTTGGGGTTGCGCAACAGTACAACGCCCTGGCTGGCAAGGCGGCAGCATTTGGCGCAGTGGATGCCAAAAGTGCCAACGTTGAAAACTACGTGACCGAACAGGCGCTGGACGGCTTGTTCAAGATGATCGCGCAGCAGGAAGAAACCATTCGCAAAAACCCGGCGGCCGCGGCCACCAGTCTGGCCAAGAAGGTGTTTGGGGCACTATAAGCTTCTCAAACACACTGGTCCCACTGCGCCAAGGCCGCTTACCACGGGCCTTGGCGCAGTTGTTTCAGGCCAAGCCCCTTAACGATTCAGCGTAAAAAGCGGATAGCTAGGCCTGTAGGGTGAAGGTTGCTCGTAGACCGTGTGCTGCTGTGGATACGGCCTGCCATGGTTGGTCTGGGTTGGATAGGTGTGGCCCACGTTCGGCCGGACTGTATGAGGACGATGTTGGGGATAGTGGTGATTGTTTGTTGCGTGCCCCGACCTATACCCATTTCCAAAATTGTTGCGCGGTGCATTATTGCCCAACAGGGCTCCGAGCAGCGCACTTTTGAAAGCAATTACAGCATCAAAAAAAGCCATGTAACTCTCCATAAACTCATTGAATAGGTCGGACTGCCAACTCAGGGAAGTCCAAACCTGCGCCTGTCCATCAGGCAATTCTGAGTGGAGTAAAAAAGGCAAACGTTCCAAAGGCGCAGACGCCTGTTTGCATCAGGATGTGAGTCAGTGCTACTACGTCAGCGTGAATGACCAGGCGACCGTCACTACCATCAAAATCGCGAAGCTTATGTTAAGTCGTCGACTCCAAACGGGGTGGATGAACAACTTGCGCATCCGGCTGCCTGCAAAAAGCCACAAAAAATCGAATACCACGCAAACCAATAAACAAATAAGCGCTTTTGTGCCCTGCTCCCAGCCCGGCGTCGTGCCCAAGGTGAAACTGCCCAGTAACGCTGCAAACGCGGCATACGCCTTGATATTTGCAACCCCCAGCACAAAACCGGCACCCCAGCCCGGCGTGACCACGGCTTGCTGATCCTGAATGGGCGGTGCCGTACCAATGCGGTAAGCCAACCAAAAAATATAAACAATGGAGATGATCGTCAGTGCCACCGCCAACCCGGGAAAGCTGTGCAAGACCACATACAGCCCAGAAACAACCAACGCCATGGCAATCACTAAACCCAGGGTGATCCCGACAAAAAACTGAAACGAGCGTTGCATGCCATACGCCGCGCCGCTGGCAGCCAGCGCCAGAGTCGCGGGGCCGGGGCTGGCCAGTAAGGCGATAGCTGCGAGAGTAAAGGTGAATATCGCCTGGTAAACACTTAGCGTGACATCAAACATGTGAAGCGCCTCGGTAGCCTTATTCAAAACTTAATGAAACCGCACCGCCTTGTAGTTGTAACTCGACGTTAGCACCCCTCACAACCACCACGCACTGGACCGCTTTGCACATTCATACACCCATTCAATAAAATTTATAGCAAGTTAAAAACACTCACTCAAACACAGCCGCATCGTTTAGCCGGCGGTAACTTTTGAACGCAGCTGTAATTCGCACATTCAAGAATAAAAAAATAGATGGAAACCTTTTAAAAATCCATTCTTTTGTCAGGGATCTGTGGTATGTAAGATTTTCACGCTATTTCATCAATGTTCGTAAGGTCCATCTAATGAAAAGGCTTACAAAAAACGATCAGACACTCGATGCAATTGATCGCGCGCTGCTGGTCGCCCTGCATCAGAATGCCCGTGCCTCTATCCGCGCGCTCAGCCGGCAGGTGGGATTGTCCGCTCCTGGTTGCAGTGAGCGTCTCAAACGCCTGGAAGTGGCAGGGGTTATAAGTGGGTTCAGCGTAGCGTTGGACGCGCAGGCACTGGGGTTTGCGCTGCAGGCACTGGTGCGGGTAAAACCGCTGACGGGAAATTTTCAAACAGTGGAGCAGCTACTGTCAGACATGCCTGAATGTATTGTCTGTTACAAGATCACCGGGGAAGACAGTTTCGTCTGCCATCTGTACACACATTCCGTTAACCACCTTGATCAAACCTTGCAAAAAATAACGCCGTTGGCCGACACCAACACCTCTATTATAAAAACCGTCGAGAAGAAACTGCCCCTGTTCTAAATAAACAAGTGGGAGACATTCAGGCTTAAACAGCAGTTATCGAATTTCAGGCTTTTCCCACACCCGTCAATACTATCGATACGCCTTCACGCCTCCCGTTATGAACTAGTGCGCCTCCTTCTTAATGCGAAACCATGCCGCATACAGGGCTGGCAAGAACAATAACGTCAACGCGGTCGCCACAATCAACCCGCCCATGATTGCCACCGCCATCGGCCCGAAGAACACGCTGCGCGACAGCGGAATCATTGCCAATACCGCCGCAAGCGCCGTCAGCACAATCGGGCGAAAGCGTCGGACGGTGGCTTCGATGATCGCCTGCCAGGGCGCCAGTCCCGCCTTGATGTCTTGTTCAATCTGGTCCACCAGGATCACCGAGTTACGCATGATCATGCCCGACAGCGCGATGGTGCCGAGCATGGCGACAAAGCCGAAGGGCTGGCGGAACACCAGCAGGAACAAGGTCACGCCGATCAAGCCCAGCGGCGCCGTCAGAAACACCATTGCAGTGCGTGAGAAACTGCGCAGTTGCAGCATCAGCAAGGTCAGCACTACCACGATAAACAGCGGCACGCCGGCCTTGACCGAGTTCTGGCCACGGGCCGAATCCTCGACGGTGCCGCCCACTTCGAGCAGGTAGCCGTCCGGCAGTTCGGCACGCACGCCTTCCAGGGTCGGCAGGATCTGCTGGACCAAGGTTGCCGGTTGTTCCTTGCCGTAGATATCGGCACGCACGGTCACCGTCGGCAGGCGATTGCGGTGCCAGATGATGCCTTCTTCAAAGCCATATTCGAGGGTCGCAATCTGCGACAGCGCTACGCTTTTGCCGTTGTCGGTCGGCACCGCCAGGCTCGGCAGCAGCGACAACTCGGTACGTTCATGCACGGTGCCGCGTAGCAGGATCTCGATCAACTCGTTGTCCTCGCGGTACTGGCTGACGCTGGAGCCGGTCAAGGAACTTTGCAGGAACTTCGACAGGTTGGCAGTGCTGACGCCCAGCGCACGGGCACGGTCCTGGTCGATATTCAGGTAGACGATCTTGCTCGGTTCCTCCCAGTCCAGGTGCACGTTGACCACGTGGGTATTTTCGCGAACCTTGGCCGCGACCTTGCGCGCCAGGGCACGGACTTCTTCGATGTGCTCGCCGGTCACGCGAAACTGCACCGGGTAGCCCACGGGCGGGCCGTTTTCCAGGCGCGTGACGCGTGAACGCAGGTCGGGGAATTGTTCGTTAAGGGTCTCGATCAGCCAGGTGCGCAGGCTTTCGCGTTCCTCGATGGTTTTGGCCAGTACCACAAACTGCGCAAAGCTGGCGGCCGGCAGTTGTTGGTCCAGCGGCAGGTAGAAGCGCGGCGAACCGGTGCCCACATAGGCCACATAGTTGTCGATGCCAGCATGTTCCTTGAGCAAGGCTTCCAGGCGCTTGACCTGGTCGGCGGTGTTGCTCAGCGAGGCACCTTCAGCCAGTTTCAGGTCGACCATCAACTCCAGTCGGCCGGAGGCCGGGAAGAACTGCTGTGGCACAAAACGGAACAGCGCCACCGAGCCGATAAACAACAACAAGGTCAACACGATCACGGTTTTGCGCCGACGCACACACCATTCGACCAAGCGTCTTACACGTTGATAGAACGGCGTGCCGTAGGGATCAGGCCCATCGGTGCCGTGTTTGGCCGCATGAATCTTCGCCAGGTCCGGCAGGAGCTTTTCCCCCAGGTACGGCACAAACACCACCGCCGCAACCCACGAGGCCAGCAGGGCAATGGTCACCACTTGGAAAATCGAACGGGTGTATTCACCGGTACTCGATTGCGCGGTGGCAATCGGCAGGAAACCTGCGGCGGTGATCAATGTGCCGGTGAGCATCGGGAACGCGGTGCTGGTCCAGGCAAAACTCGCGGCCTTGAGCCGGTCGTAGCCCTGCTCCATTTTGATCGCCATCATTTCCACGGCGATGATCGCATCGTCCACCAACAAGCCCAGGGCCAACACCAAGGCACCGAGGGAGATTTTGTGCAGGCCGATGCCCAGGTAATACATGGTCGCAAAGGTCATCGCCAGTACTAGCGGAATCGCCAGGGCGACCACCATGCCGGTGCGTACACCAAGGGAGAAGAAGCTCACCAGCAGCACGATGGCCAAGGCTTCAGCGAGTACCTGGACGAATTCACCGACGCTGGTTTTCACCGCCGCCGGTTGGTCCGAGACCTTGCGCAGTTCCATGCCTGCCGGAAGGTTCTTCTGCAGGCGTGCGAATTCGCCTTCAAGGGCCTTGCCCAGTACCAGAATGTCGCCGCCGTCACGCATCGCCACGGCCAGGCCGATGGCGTCCGCGCCCATATAGCGCATGCGCGGCGCCGGTGGGTCGTTGAAGCCGCGATGGATTTGCGCCACATCACCGATGCGGAAGGTGCGGTCACCTACGCGAATCGGGAAGTTACGGATCTCATCGACCGTTTTGAAGTTACCCGAGACGCGCAGTTGCACGCGTTCCGTCGGGGTTTCAAAGAAACCGGCGGTGGAGACGGCGTTCTGCTCCTGCAGTGCCTGCTGCACTGCAGCCAATGGCAGGCCGAGGGTGGCGAGCTTGAGGTTGGACAGTTCGATCCAGATCTTCTCGTCCTGCAGGCCCAGTAACTCGACCTTGCCCACATCCGGCACGCGTTGCAGTTGAATCTGGATGCGGTCGGCGTAGTCCTTGAGCACCGCGTAGTCAAAACCGTCACCGGTCAGGGCGTAGATATTGCCGAAGGTGGTGCCGAATTCATCGTTGAAAAACGGCCCCTGGATATCCGGCGGCAAGGTCTGGCGAATATCGCTGATCTTCTTGCGCACCTGGTACCACAGCTCCGGGATTTGTGCCGAGTGCATCGAATCGCGGGCCATGAAGGTGACCTGGGACTCACCGGGCCGGGAGAACGAGACAATGCGCTCGTACTCGCCCGTCTCCATCAGCTTCTTCTCGATACGTTCGGTGACTTGGCGCGAAACTTCCTGGGCCGTGGCGCCCGGCCAGTTGGTCTTGATGACCATGGCCTTGAAGGTAAACGGCGGGTCTTCACTTTGCCCCAGCTTGGTGTAGGACAACGTGCCGACCACTGCCAGCAGGATCATCAGGAACAGTACGATCTGGCGATTACGCAACGCCCATTCGGAAAGATTGAAACCCATCGGGGACTACTCCTTGGCCGCCAGATTCACTACTCGGTTGGAGCGATCCACCGGGCGCACTTGCTGGCCCTCATGGAGCACATGCACACCCGCCGCGATCACCCAATCGGTGGGGGCCAAGCCTTCAAGCACCGGCACGGTTTTTTCACCGAAAGCACCGATGCGCACCGGCGTTCGTTTGAGCGTGTTGTCCGGCTGTACCCGCCAGACGTAGGACGCACCGTTCTCCGCGCTCAGGGCCGACAGCGGCACGGACAGTGGGACGATGCCATCAGCCTGGATGAAGACGCGGGCGCTCTGGCCCAACTCGGCGGGGACTTTGCCGCCGGTGAAGGCAACGCGCGCAGCGAAGGTGCGGGATTTTGGGTCGGCTGCCGGTGAGAGCTCACGAATGCGCCCGGCAAAACGTTGGTCGGGCTGGCTCCACAACTCCACCGATACCGGTTGGCCGATCTTGAAGCGGCCAAAGCCTTGCTCGGGCAGGCTGATCAACACTTCGCGCTCGCCATCGGTGGCCAGGGTAAACACCGTTTGGCCGGCGGACACCACTTGGCCGACTTCCACCGCACGCTTGGCCACTACACCGTCCTGGGGCGCACGCAGCACGGCATAGCCGGCCTGGTTGCTCGATACGTCGAACTCGGCCTTGATCTGCTTAAGGCGTGCTTCACCGGATCGGTAGAGGTTTTCGGAATTGTCGTACTGCGAGCGGCTGACCATCTGACGGTCCATCAGGGTCTTGTAGCGGTCGCGTTCGGCGCGCACCAGGCTCAGGTTGGCTTCGGCGGCGGCAACCTGAGCGCGGGTGGCTTCCAGTTGCAGGCGCACGTCCTGTGGGTCGAGCTCTGCCAATGGTTGGTTGGCCTTGACCCGCTCGCCCTCCTCCACCAAGCGCTTACTGACTTTGCCGCCGATGCGAAAGGCCAGGTCCGGCTCATAACGGGCGCGTACTTCCCCCGGAAAACTGTCCATCGCCAGCGCCGACGGCTGCGGTTGCACCACCATGGCCGGGCGGATGGTGGTTTGGGCCGCTTCTTCATGACCGCAGGCGGTCAACAGGAAGATCAGGCTGACAGGCAACGCAAGGGGCAGGAAAGTACTGCGCATGCTGAAGGACCTTTCGCAAATGGAGCTAGGAATAATTATACTGGCCGGTATGTTATTAATACCAAACTCACCAGTCCAGTATTAAAGGTGAAAATGTCCGACAATCCTGTAAACACCAATAGCCCCGGGCGTCCCAAGGACATGGCAAAACGCCAGGCAATCCTCGAAGCAGCCAAAATCCTGTTTTTGAGCAATGGCTACGCCAGCACCAGCATGGATGCCGTGGCCCTTGAGGCCGGCGTGTCAAAACTGACGGTCTACAGCCACTTCACGGATAAAGAGACCTTGTTCACCGCCGCCGTCGTGGCCAAGTGCGAGGAGCAGTTGCCGGTGATGTATTTCGAGTTGCCCGAGGGCATGCCGGTGCACACCGTGCTGCTGAACATCGCGCGCGGCTTTCATCGGCTGATCAACAGCGAAGAATCGGTGAACCTGCACCGCCTGATGATGACCACCGGCAACCAGGACGTGAAACTCTCGCAGATCTTCTTTGAAGCCGGGCCTATGCGCATGCTGCAAGGCATGGAGCGCCTGCTCAGCCGCATTGACCAGAGCGGCGCCTTGAGCATCGACAAACCATTTACGGCGGCTGAGCACTTCTTTTGCCTGCTCAAGGGCACGGCAAATTTTTGCTTGTTGTATGGGTGTGGCGGGCAGTTGAGTGAAGAAGCTGCCGAAGCGCATGTGCAGGAGGTGGTGGGGTTGTTTATGCGGGCGTATCGGCCTTGAGGGTTTGAGCTGCCTGATCGGGCACTATCGCAGGCAAGCCAGCTCCCACCTTTGACTGTGTTTGCAAATCAAAACGTGGGAGCTGGCTTGCCTGCGATGAGGCCCGAAAGAACAACAATGATTCAGGACTTGAGCGCTTTCTTTGGATAGATGTCATACCGGCTGGACTTGCCATCCAACGCATGGCTCGGTTTCGGCCCGTCAATGCACGGCGCCTTGCGCGGGCGCTTGACCACCACGCGGTGGCTGGCCAACGCCAAGGCGGCAGCGAGTAAGGCCGGTGCGTCCGGATCATCGCCCACTAAGGGGCGAAACAGGCGCATTTCCTTCTTCACCAGCGCCGTTTTCTCACGGTGCGGGAACATCGGGTCCAGGTAGATCACCTGCGGCGGCTCGCCCTCCCAGTTGCGCATCACCTCGATCGAGTTGCCCTTGAGCAACTGCATGCGCGCCACAATCGGCGCCACTTCAAAGTCGTCCGCACCACGGGCCAGGCCGTCTTCGAGCAAGGCGCCGATCAACGGCTGACGCTCGATCAGGCTCATCTCGCAGCCCAGGCTGGCGAGTACGAACGCGTCCTTGCCCAAGCCCGCCGTAGCGTCCAGCACCCGTGGGCGCACCCCTTGGGCAACACCGACCGCCTTGGCGATCATCTGCCCGCTGCCACCGCCGTAGAGACGCCGATGCGCCGCGCCGCCTTCGACGAAGTCCACGCGCACCGGCCCCGGCGCGTCAGGCCCGAGCTGTTGCAGTTGCAGGCCGTGTTCCCCGACTTGCAGGGAAAAGTCCGCCTCCTCCAGCTGTAAAGGCAGGCCAAGCTGCGCGGCCCAGTGCTCGGCGCGGGCCTTGAAACCGTCGGCCAAAGCCTCGACCCGAATGCGGCTGGCCGCTGGTTGTTCGCTCATCAATCGCTACGCTCAAAAATATTAAGGATCGGCAAACAACGGCCGATAAAAACAACAGTCAGGTATTTTGCCAGAGCTGAGCGTCGACCGAGAAAAATGTCAGACATTCTTCCCCTAACCATCGGTGTACTGCCGACCCACAACCACTACGGCCTGCGCAATACTCAAGCGCTGGCTGGGGTGAGCCATGTGTGGCAGGACTTCTTCGCCCGTGCGTTGGCCGAGCAGCTTGGCGATACGCCGGGTGCGCTGGCGGCCAAAGCCCCGGCGCCGAGGGACCCGGCGGTAGAACCCAGCGAAGGCGCCGACCTGTTGTCACAGATCCTCACCCAGCGTGAATGCGACGTACACGACACCGAGGTCGCCCCGCCGGAGCCGTTGTTCCTGCCCATCGCCGAATTTGAAACCGAGCTGCTGCCGCCGCCTGCCACGCCGTTCCCGGCAGAAGAAATCATCGCCCAGCAGCGCCAGCAAAACTTCGAAAGCGGCTGGGTCCGCCCGATTGTGCTCAATGCCGGCAACCCGCCGCCTGAGCCTGGCCCGGCGCCGCAGCCCCAGCCGCTGCACCTGCCGATTGCCGAATTCGAACTGGACCTGCTGCCACCGCCTGCCACGCCTTACCCGGCCGAGGAGCTGGTGGCGCAACAGAAGGCGCTGGACTTCGATTATCACTGGGCGCGCCCGCTGGTCCTCAACAACCTGCGCCTGGCGGCCTGATTCAGCCTTTGAAAAAACCGTTGGCCTGGCTGAACGGCATCTTGCGTTCAGTGAAGGTAAAAGTGCCCAGCTCATACACCTCCTGCGCCGCCCGATAGAACTCGCCATACGCCGCCAGCGCCATGGCTGAGCCGACACTGATGCGGCGCACGCCCATTTCGCTCAACTGCGCCACGCTCAGGTTCAAACCACCGGACATCAGCACATTTACCGGTTTGGGCGCCACCGCCTTGACCACCGCGAGCACTTCTTCGGCACTGCGCAAGGCGGGAGCGTAGAGCACGTCCGCCCCGGCTTCGGCGTAGGCTTGCAGGCGGCGAATAGTGTCAGGCAAATCCAGGCGACCATGCAGGAGGTTTTCTGCACGGGCGGTGAGCGTAAAGGCAAATGGCAAGCTGCGGGCAGCGGCGACGGCGGCTTCCACGCGCTCCACCGACAGGTCAAACGGATAGATCGGGTCGACCGCAATGCCTGTGGCGTCTTCGATAGAGCCACCCACAATACCGCTGGCCGCGGCGCGCAGGATGGTCTGGGCGCAGCCTTCGGGGGTGTCGCTGAAGCCGTTCTCCAGGTCAGCCGCCACCGGCAGCGCAGTGGCCCGCACGATCGATGACGCATTGGCCAAGGTGTCTTCAAGGGATAATGCGCCTTCCGCATCCGGTCGCCCGAGGCTGAACGCATAGCCCGCACTGGTCGTGGCCAACGCCTCAAAACCCAGGCTGGCGAGCATGATGGCGGAGCCGGCGTCCCACGGGTTGGGCATCACGAATGCGCGGTCACGCTCATGCAAGGCCTTGAAGGTTTCGGCGCGAAGGGTTTGGGCATCCATGGCTGACTCCTGTCGGAAAAAGGAGCCCTAGAGTAACCCCAGTTGCTCCGCTGCGGGTTCCCGATGCAAGGTTGGCAGCGCTGGCAACCCCGGCAAACGCAGCATCAACTGTTGGTGAAAGCGCAGCGCCAGTTGCGCGGCGAGGCGGTTATCCGAGGTGTGCAGGAACACATAAGGCGTGCGCCCCTCTTCGATCCAGCCAGCAATTTTTTCTACCCACGGGACCAGGAACGGGTCATTGGCCTCCAGTTCCGGATGGCCGATGAAGCGCACCTGGGGAAATTGAGTCAACGCCGCCGGCCGTGTTGGTACCTTGGGCTTTTTCGATTGGGCGTGCAGCACGGCCGCCGACGTTGAAGTGCAACTGAACAGCGCACGTGGATCGAGGCAAATACGCTCCACGCCACGGTCGCGCAACAGCCGGTTGAGCCTGCGCTCGGCATCGCCCTTGGCGAAGAACTCAGGGTGACGCACTTCCACGGCCAGCGGGCGTTCCAGGCCGTCAATGAAACCCGCCAGTTCGCCCAGGCGTTGCGGCGAAAAGCTCGCCGACAATTGCAACCACAGCGGCGAAACCCGCTCGCCCAAAGGGCTCATCAAGCCGACAAAACTTTCCGCTGCCGGCAATTGCTCGCGCAAGTCGCCGCCGTGGCTGATGTCTCCGGGGAATTTGGCGGTGAAGCGAAAACCCTCAGGCATGATTTCAGCCCAGCGCTGCACCGTGGCGGCCGAGGGGCGGGCATAAAAGGTGGTGTTGCCTTCAACGGCGTTAAAGACCTGGGAATACAGGGCAAGGTAGTCGCTGGAACGGGCATCGGCCGGGTACAGGTACTCGCGCCAGGCGTTTTCACTCCAGGACGGGCAGCCGATGTAGTAAGGCAGGCGCATCAGATGTGGATGTCGAGACCCAGCACTTCCATATCCCATTCGACAAAGCCGGCGGTGGTCAGGTAGCTGGCCAGCGCGGTGGCGACGCTTTTGCTCATGGAACGGGGGAAGACCATGTCTTGCTGACGGGCAGGAAGGCCACTGATGCGTGCAGCGCCAGAACCTTGGGCACTGGGTTGCGACTCTGACTGAACCTCGATGAAGTCCGGCGAATCTTCGACGGACTCGTCTACCGTGACGTTCGCCTTGCGCGGCTTACGCTTGAGTGGGTAGGACTGTGAGGAAAAGCCGTCTATACGCATACATGCAGACTCGGTATCAATGATGGCAATTTAGCGGCACTTTCCGTGGTGCGCAAATGCTCTGGTGATAACTAGAACACATAATTTGTAAAAGGTTTACAAACCGGGGCAAATTCTGACGATTGGGGATTTTTGCTCCAAATTGCCAGCATTTTTGACGTCAAATAATCCCGCGTTCAGCCTTGGTTTGCGCAACTTTATCGCGCAGATAAACCGGTGCAGCCTGGTCGGCCGAAATCGCTTCGCCGCGCTCGAAAGCGAAACGTGCCAGGGTCAGCAAGTCTTCGGCGTGGGGCAACATGGCAGCGTCCTGCCCCGCCAATTGCACAGGGATGCGCTCGCCATAACCCCAGCCAGTACCGGCACCAAACCAATCGCCGCTGGCGTCAGCAGGCAACACCGACGATTCCGGAGGCTGTACGGCTTCCACGTCCACCAGACGCATTTCGCCAGCGGTTTCGCGGTAGCAGCCCCAATACACTTCATCCATGCGCGCATCAATCGCCGCCGCCACCTGCGAGGCGCCGTGTTCACGCAATGCACGCTGGGCCAATACCGCAAGGTTGGACACCGGCAACACCGGGCGCTCCAGCGCAAAGGCCAGGCCTTGCACCACCCCAATGGCAATACGCACGCCGGTAAAGGCGCCCGGGCCACGCCCGAAAGCAATCGCGTCCACGGCAGACAGCGTGGTGCCCGCCTCTTCCAGCAGTTGCTTGATCATCGGCAACAGCTTCTGCGCATGCAGACGCGGGATCACCTCGTAGTGGCTCGTTACCTTGCCATCATGCAGCAAGGCGACGGAGCAAGCTTCAGTCGCGGTGTCCAGGGCCAGCAGGGTGCTCATCGGTGTAGGTGTCCAAGTCGAAAAAAAGTGCGCCAGTATAAACAACAACGGCCCGCAAGCGGGCCGTTGTACGCAAAGCCGATCGAAGGATCAGCTCAGTGCTTCAAGCACCTTGGCAGTGATGGATTCTACCGAACCCACGCCAGGGATGTGGCTGTACTTCGGCTTGCCTTGGGCAGCCGAAAGCTTCTGGTAGAAATCCACCAGCGGCTTGGTCTGCGAATGGTAGACCGACAGGCGATGGCGCACGGTTTCTTCGGTGTCGTCCTTACGCTGTACCAGGTCTTCACCGGTCACATCGTCTTTACCTTCAACCTTTGGCGGATTGTAGACGATGTGGTACACGCGGCCCGAGCCTTCGTGAACGCGACGGCCCGCAATACGCTGAACGATTTCTTCGTCTTCAACTGCGATTTCAACCACAGCGTCCAGCTCAACGCCGGCTTTCACCAAGGCTTCCGCCTGGGGAATAGTGCGTGGGAAACCGTCGAACAGGAAACCGTTCTTGCAGTCTTCCTGGCTGATGCGTTCCTTGACCAGGTTGATGATCAGGTCATCGGAGACCAGGCCGCCGCAGTCCATTACGCTCTTGGCGATCAGGCCCAGTTCGGTGCCAGCCTTGACGGCGGCACGCAGCATGTCACCGGTGGAGATTTGTGGAATGCCGAATTTTTCAGTGATGAACTTTGCCTGAGTACCTTTACCGGCCCCGGGAGCTCCCAGCAGAATGACGCGCATCGATGTGCTCCTCAATTTTTTATAGAGATGACGCTCGGATTCGCCGCGTGGGGCCAATCTCGTAAAAATGTGGGTCCTGGCCGATCAAACGGCCAAAGGCTGATCAAGATACACAGCGGGCTCTATCCATACAAGCCGCCAAAAGTCGCAAGAACCGCGCCCGCCATGCAGTCATAGGTAGGGTGTGCCTGAGTGCAACCCCGCCTCCTAAACGCCGACCGCCCGTTTCCGGGCGGCCGTCGTTGTTTATCTGCAAGCCATTGAGAACACGCAGAAAACCTCAGCCAGTGTTGCGCAAACCGGCGGCAATACCGGCTACAGACACCAGCAGCGCCTGTTCCAGAGGGCTGTCCTGCGCCGCCTCCTGCTGGCGCGAGCGTGCCAGTAATTCGGCCTGCAACAGGTGCAGCGGGTCGAGGTAGGTGTTGCGCAGGCGAATGAACTCAAGCGTGTCCGGGCTATGGGCCAGCAGTTGCGACTGGCCGGTCAGGCCAAGTACCACGTCGCACGCCTGCGACAATAGGTCGCGTAAGTGCGCACCCAATGGCAGCAGGTCCGGCTGCACCAAACGCTCGTCATACAGCCGCGCAATATCGGCATCTGCCTTGGCCAGTACCATCTCGAGCATATCGATGCGGGTGCGAAAGAACGGCCATTGCTCGCGCATCTGGCCGAGCAACTCACCTTCGCCACGCTCCAGCGCCTTGCTTAATGCCGCTTCCCAACCAAGCCAGGCGGGCAGCATCAGGCGGGTTTGGGTCCAGCCGAAGATCCACGGAATCGCGCGCAGGCTCTCGATACCGCCCGCACGGCGCTTGGCCGGGCGACTGCCCAATGGCAAGCGGCCCAGCTCCTGCTCGGGTGTGGACTGGCGGAAGTACTCGACGAACTGCGGATTTTCCCGCACCACGGCGCGGTAAGCACTGACACCGTCTGCTGCCAATTCATCCATCAGATGCCGCCAGGCCGGCTCAGGTGGCGGCGGTGGCAGCAGCGTGGCTTCGAGCACGGCAGCCAGATAAAGGTTGAGGTTCTGCTCGGCAATGTCCGGCAGGCCGAACTTGAAGCGAATCATCTCGCCTTGTTCGGTCGTACGGAAACGCCCCGCCACCGAGCCTGGCGGCTGCGACAGGATCGCCGCATGCGCCGGGCCGCCGCCACGGCCAACGGTGCCGCCGCGACCATGGAACAACAGCAACTCCACCTGTTGCTCGCGGCAGATATCCACCAGCCGTTCCTGCGCCCGGTACTGTGCCCAGGCAGCGGCGGTGGTGCCGGCGTCCTTGGCCGAGTCCGAATAGCCGATCATCACTTCCTGTGGGCCTTGCAAGCGCGCGCGATAACCCGGCAATTGCAGCAGACGCTCCATCACCGGCCCGGCGTTATCCAGGTCGGCCAGGGTTTCAAACAGCGGCACCACGCGCATCGGCCGTTGCACGCCCGACTCTTTAAGCAACAGTTGCACGGCCAGCACATCCGACGCGGCACCCGCCATGGAAATGACATAAGAACCGAGTGATGCAGCCGGTGCGGCGGCGACTTCCTTGCAGGTGTTCAACACTTCGGCGGTGTCTGCCGACGGTTTGAAATAACCCGGCAGCAGCGGTCGGCGATTGGTCAGCTCTTTGCTCAGGAAGCTGATGCGCGCTTCTTCGTCCCAGTCTTCATAACGGCCCAAGCCCAGGTAATCAGTGATTTCGGTCATGGCCGCCGAGTGACGACTGGAATCCTGACGCACGTCCAGGCGCACCAGGAACAAGCCGAAGGTCACGGCACGGCGCAGGCAGTCGAGCAACGGGCCATCAGCGATCACGCCCATGCCGCACTCATGCAGCGACTGGTAGCACAGCTCCAACGGGTCGAGCAGGTCGCGGTTGTTTTGCAACACATCGGCAGGCGCAGGCGTGCTGGCGGTCAGTGAGGTATGCGCCCATTGACGCGTGGCGCGCAGGCGTTCGCGCAGTTGCTTGAGCAAGGCACGGTAAGGTTCGACGCTATCACCGACCTTGGCCTGCAATGCAGGGCTGGCCTGCTGCATCGACAGCTCGGACGCCAGATGATCGACATCTCGCAGGTACAGATCCGCCGCCATCCAGCGCGCCAGCAGCAACACTTCGCGGGTGACCGGCGCGGTGACATTCGGGTTGCCGTCACGGTCGCCACCCATCCACGAAGCAAAGCGGATCGGCGCCGCCTCAAGTGGCAGGCGCAGGCCCGTGGCGGCGTGCAAGGCCTGGTCGGCCTTGCGCAAATAATTGGGAATGGCATGCCACAGCGAATGCTCGATCACCGCAAAGCCCCACTTGGCTTCGTCTACCGGCGTGGGCCGGATGCGGCGGATCTCTTCAGTGTGCCAGGCTTCGGCGATCAGCCGCTGCAAGCGCTGGCGAATCTGCTCGCGCTCGGCGCTGGTGAGGTCGCGGTGATCCTGCAACGCCAGCTGTGCGGCAATCGCATCGTATTTCTGGATCAAGGTGCGGCGCGCCACTTCGGTCGGGTGGGCGGTGAGCACCAGTTCAATCTCCAGGCGCGCCAACTGACGGGCCAGGGACTCATTGCTGTGACCTTCGCTTTGCAGGCGCGCCAGCAACTCCGGTAATACGCGAGACTCGAAGGGCGCTGGTTGCGATTCATCGCGCCGATGGATCAGTTGGTACTGCTCGGCGATATTGGCCAGGTTGAGAAACTGGTTGAAGGCCCGGGCCACGGGCAGCAATTCATCTTCCTGTAACTGATTGAGGCGGGTGCTCAGCTCATCGCCAGCACCTCGTCTGTCAGCCTTGGCGCCTTTGCGGATCTGCTCGATCTTGTCGAGAAAAGCATCGCCGTACTGCTCTCGAATGGTGTTGCCCAGCAGCTCACCCAGCAGGTGAACATCCTCACGCAAGCGTGCATCGATATCACTCATCAGCCAATCTCCAGCCAGAAATCCGGGACGCGCAGGCCTTCCAGAGTGCCGCCCGCGTCAGTTTCTGACAAGACACTTTAAACCTTGCGACTTGCAGCTAGTCTCAACAGTGAGTCGTCGTGTTACCCACGCAGGCGACTGGACACCCATCACCGCCTGCCATCGCGGGCTTATTGAGGTTGCCATGAAAATTCGAGAACTGGCCCAACATTGGGAAGAGAACGCCAAGGGTCGCCTGACCAAAACCGAGTACGCGATCCACTTGGACGTCGAGTCCGCTGCGCGCCTGGCCGCTATCGCCGAGATGTACCCCAAGCGCAGCACCGAAGAATTGCTCGGCGAACTGATCGGCGCGGCCCTTGAAGAGCTGGAAGCGAGCTTCCCCTACATCAAGGGCCAGCATGTGATCGCCACCGATGAAGAGGGTGACCCACTGTACGAGGACGTCGGCCCGACGCCGCGCTTTCTGACTCTGTCACGCCGCTATCTGCATGATTTATCAGCCACCGCCGATAAACAGCAACACTGACAAACCTTCGACACCCCCGTTTAACCCCTGTATTCCGGGCCTCACAGAGGCTCGGAGTACCTCTGCGCAACGCGAAAGTTCAAACTTTTAAACGCTGACCAAACAGTCAGATATTTTTTTAGGCAAATCGCCATCTCCGCTGAACTTTTGAAAAAACGCTCCGGTCACAGCCAGTAAGCCATCACTTGGAACGGCCGTTTGAAAGGGCACTTGGTGCTTTACCGCCGAGCCTGCAACCGCCAACCAATGAAGTGGATTTTGATTTTTTCAGGAGTTATCCAATGGAGTTGAAGACGATGAAGACCAGCACTGCCAAATCCTCGTTTAACCATCTGCGCGGGCTGAAATTGGCCGCGCTGGCAATCGGCACCAGCTTCGTTCTGGCGGGCTGCGCCGGCAACCCGCCGACCGAGCAATACGCCGTGACCCAGTCCGCCGTAAACAGCGCAGTCAGCGCCGGCGGCACCGAGTACGCAGCGGTAGAAATGAAGTCGGCCCAGGACAAGCTCAAAGCTGCCGAACTGGCCATGCATGACAAAAACTACGACAAAGCGCGTCAACTGGCTGAGCAAGCCGAGTGGGATGCCCGAGTCGCAGAGCGCAAGGCCCAGGCTGCCAAGGCTGACCAGGCTGTGAAGGATTCCCAGAAAGCTGTGCAGGAACTGCGTCAGGAAGGCATGCGCCCGGCTGTTATCAAACAGCAATAAGCCGCCGCCACTGATTGCACTGCACCCGATATCGAATTGAAAGGACGACACGACTATGCGTAAACAATTGATGATCCCTGCCCTGCTGGCGATGAGCGTTGCTCTGGCGGCGTGCTCCACCCCGCCGAACCAGAACCTGGAAAACGCACGGACCAACTTCTCGGCCCTGCAATCCAACCCGCAAGCCACCAAGGTAGCGGCGCTGGAAACCAAGGACGCGCAGGATTGGCTGGACAAGGCTGACAAGGCCTACCGCGACAAGGAAGACGAGAAGAAGGTCGACCAACTGGCCTACCTGACCAACCAGCGGGTGGAAGTGGCCAAAGACACCATCTCGCTGCGTGAATCCGAAGCCAAGCTGAAAAACGCCGGCGACGAACGTGCTCGCGCCCTGCTGCAAGCCCGTGATGCACAGATCAAGCAACTGCAAGACAGCTTGAACGCCAAGCAGACTGATCGCGGCACTCTGGTGACCTTCGGTGACGTGCTGTTCGCCACCAATAAGTCCGACCTGAAATCCAGTGGCCTGGTGAACATCACCAAACTGGCTCAGTTCCTGCGCGACAACCCGGACCGTAAAGTGATCGTCGAAGGCTACACCGACAGCACCGGTTCGGACTCGTACAACCAGAGCCTGTCCGAGCGTCGTGCCGCTTCGGTACAACGTGCACTGGCTCAACAAGGCGTGGATATCTCGCGCATCGTGACCCAGGGTTACGGCAAGGAATACCCGGTTGCCGACAACGGCAGCGTTTCGGGCCGTGCCATGAACCGCCGCGTTGAAGTGACCATCTCCAACGACAACCAGCCAGTCAAGCCACGCTCTTCCGTTGCTAACTGATTGATTGACGCAGGATGAAA
The DNA here is from genome assembly GCF_014268205.2 of Pseudomonas sp. OE 28.3. NCBI lineage: Bacteria > Pseudomonadati > Pseudomonadota > Gammaproteobacteria > Pseudomonadales > Pseudomonadaceae > Pseudomonas > Pseudomonas sp. OE 28.3. Next base: position 1,600,428 of record NZ_CP077082.1, on the reverse strand, counting down.
AAACCACCGGAAACGGTGGTTTTTTTTGCTTCAGAATTGGATCTGACGGTTGCTGTCGTCGCCGCCCGCCAGCTCGAACTCCGTGCGCCGCCTGGTTTCGTCCTGCTCCTTTTGGGAAAGCTCTGCGTCCCACTCGCTGAACTCATCCAAACTTTGCTGCGCCCGGGCCATATCCAACATCCTGTCTATCGCAGCAATATTCACCGTAACTCTCCCTTGGCTGGCCATTCATAAGTTATCCATCAGCAGCGCTGACAAGCCCTTAAGTGGCATCCTACGGAATACGGTTCCAGATATTTCAGTATCGCTGCATTGAAGCGCTTTACTCTTGAAGTTGCGGGGTTTCCTGGCCCATGCAACGCACGGCTTGTTTCTTGTTATTGACCAGTACGCCGCTCAAGCCTTTCTGTTCGGTATCAAACATCACCAATACGCCATCAATGCATTGCGCCACCTGCGCAGCCGGAGTCAGCGAGACCTTGTAGTCCTCGCCCGGCACGGTCTTGAGCATGGTGAAGTCGCTGAGCAACAAGGCATCTTCCGGCTTGGCGAAGTGCAAGTAGCCGTAAAACCACAGGCAGCCGACGGTGCCGATGATGGTGCCGATGCCGGTGAGGATCAGCGGGATCATGTTGCGTTCTTCGCTCATTGCGGGCTCTCTGATGAATCAACTTTAGGAATAGGGTAATTCGGTATCTCGCCCAGGCGGCGCAGGCCATTGAAGTGCTGCGGGTCGTCCAGATAGCGCAGCATCACGGTTTGCCAGGTCTTGTCGGCGAAGGTCTGCACATGGCCGCCACGGGTCAACTGCAACACCCTCGGCGGCGGCGCGGCCTGATACAGGCGAATGCCGTTGGCCACCGGCACAATCGGGTCATCCAGGCTATGGAACAGCAGCTTGGGCACGCCGGTAAGCTGGGGCATGGCATTGATCGCACTGTCGGCGTCGGGCACCAGCCACGACAGCGGCACCTGAAACGGCCATGTTAACCAGGAGGTGCTGAGGGCGAATTGTCCTACATCACGATAACTGGCGGGCACGCCGTCCAGGACCAGGGCCTTGAGCTGGGCTTGGCGCTGCGGGTGTGCCGCCAGGTAATGCACCGCCAGCGCACCGCCCAGGCTCTGGCCCAACACGATCAGCGGCTGGCCTTGGGTTTCAGGGGCCTTGTCGATCCAGCCGAATGCGGCATCGATGTCCTGATACACCGCCGGCAAGGACGGCTTGCCTTCAGACAGGCCATAACCGCGATAGTCCAGCAACAGCACTTGATAGCCCTGCTCCGGCAACCACCAGCTGCCACCCAGATGCCAGGCCAGGTTGCCGCCATTGCCGTGCAGGTGCAGCACCGTGCCTTTGAGCGGCACACCGGGTTTGGCCGGCAGCCACCAGGCATGCAGCTTTACGCCGTCGGCGGTGGTGAGGGTGACGTCGCGATAGGCCAGGTGGGCTTTTTCCGGCGTGAACGGCAGGCCGGGTTCGGGGTAGAACAGCAGTGAGCTGCAGCCGTTTAAAGTGAGTAGCAGGCAAAGAATGCCGAGGATTCTCATCCGTTGAAGCCTCGCTGATAGGTTGTACTCATTTCTCAAGAACCAATGAGATCAAATGTGGGAGCTGGCTTGCCTGCGATAGCGGTCTTTCAGTTAAAACAGCGGTGACTGATACACCGCTATCGCAGGCAAGCCAGCTCCCACCTTTTTGATTCGGTTGTGTCAGGGAAATCTCTACAGGATATTCGAGTAATCCGCCTCGATCCGGTCCAGGCTCAGGTGGTTGAGGAAGTTGGAGAAGCACATCCACGCCGCCAGGGCGTTCATGTCGCGAAACTGCTCGGGCAGGTACTTGGGTGGCACCACCAGGCCTTCGTCGACCAGTTGGCGCAAGGTGCGCATGTCTTCCAGGGTGGTCTTGCCGCAGAACAGCAGCGGCACTTGTTCCAACTTGCCTTTGCGCACGGCCAACTGGATGTAGTTGTAAACCATGATAAAGCCCTTGAGGTAGGACAAATCCTTGGTAAACGGCAGACCGGTCGGCGTCGAACCACGGAACACTCGGCTGGCATTGCCATAGCTTTCGGCCATCTCAAAGCCTTGCTCGCGGAAGAACTCGAATACCTGCAGGAAGTCGGCGCCCTCTTCGACCATATGGATGGCGCGGGTGCGGTTGGTCAGTTTGCGCAGGCGGCTGGGGTAGGAGGCAAAGGTGATGATCTCCATCAGAATCGCCAGGCCTTCCTGGGTCACCGTTGACGAGGGCGGCCCTTTGGACAGAAAGGTGCAGATCGGCTGGTTCTGGCCATTGAGCGTGGTGCCGACGTGCACCAGGCCTTCGTGCACTTCCAGCGCGCGCACATCACGCTCGTTGAACATCGCGTCGGCGCGGATCTTGATGTAGTCGGCGCCCGCCGCCGCATCGGCGACGATACCGTCGGACTCGAAGACGCGGATGGTCTCTTCGGCCTCACCGAACACCTTATTCAAACGGGTTTGCAGCAAGGCCACGGCATGCTTGGCCGTGAGCGTCTTGGCTTCGTCCTTGAGGTCGCCACGGCCGTCGATCTGGTTGAGGTAGTCAGACATCATCAGGCCCAGGTCGGCCAGCGTCGGGTCACCGGCGTGGAACGCGTCCGAGGCGGCGCCGTAGAGTTCCTGGGAAATCAGGCCGAAGTCCTCGGTGCCCCGCGCTTCGAGCATGCGCACCACCATGCGGTACTCGCGGCACATGCGGCGCATGATCTGCCCCACCGGGCTGAACTGGCCGAGGCGGCGGGTGATGTCGCGCTCGATGTTCTGGAACTCCAGCTTCACCGCGCTGGAGTCAAACGACAGCGGCCGGCCCAGGTAGTAATCGCGGTCCACGGCCGGCATGGCCTTGCCCTTGGCCTTGAGAAACCCCTGGCGAATGTTCTCGTCCCACTTCACGGCGTCGAGGACGCGAATCGGTGTTTGTGCCAGCACAATGCGATCGGACAAGGTGCGTATCGTCTGCTGGTAATCGTCCACCCGGTGCTTCCTCTTTAAACGTTATTTGCCCGCGCGCCGGTAGCGCACGGCTTCAACGAACACATCGGCATTGGCCGGGTCATCCAGATAGGCAAATACCTGGTCCATGGGGCTGTCGACCCGCACGCCGTCACCTTCGACGGTTTCCACGGTGCTGCCGCGCAAGGCATTTTGGCCTATGGCTTGATGGATCTGCTCAAGGTCGAGGTTGTAGACCACCAATTCACGCGTTTTGTCGCCCTTACCTTCAAAGTCAAAACCGGCCAGGAAGTAATTGCCACCCAAGGCCGCCGGCAACGGCGCAGAAAGGTACCAGCGGTTGCCATGGCGCGACACCGTAAACAGGTACTCATCACGCTGGCCCGGCTTGGCTTTAGGGTAGCTCACGGCCTTGTAATGCTGCTGATCGACACGGGTGATCTGCAGATTCAGCGGTTCGCCCCAGGCGTTTTTACTTGACCAGTGGCCGAGCAAGGCGTCGGGCGCGGCTTCACGGGCCGCCAGTGGATCCTTGAAGGTGACCAGGCAACCGCTGAGCAGCAGGAAGGACAAGGCGATTGCAATGACACGCCAGGCTTTCATTGGGCACCCCATCAAGTGTGGGAGCTGGCTCCCACATAAAGCAGATTGCGCACGGGGCTAGACCGAGGCCAACACCAAATGCATGTAACGCTTGAGAATCTCAAGCATCTCTTCACCCGTCAGAGGCTCAGGGCCGCCGAGCAGGCCCTGATATTCCATCCGACCGATTATCGCCGTCAACACTCTGGCATCCTGTTGCGGCTCGCGGGAACCCAATACCTGGAAAAACTGCCCGGTGCCCTGCAACAGAATCTGCTGGTGCGAGCGCACCAGCTCAGCCAGGCGCGGGTTAAGCAAGGCTTCCTGGCGAAAGGCCTGTTCGGCCATCAAGTGTTCGCGGCGATTGGTCAGTTGGCGCATCACGTAGTCGGCGGTCAGCCGTGCAATGTCATCGGCCAGTTGTGAGCGTGACTGCGAGCTGCCATCGCCATAGGCGACCATCTCGCGCAGCAGGCCTTCATTGCGCACCCACAGCTTGCCCATGAAGGCAGCGCTGCGCTCCACGTATTGGGCGAAGGTATCGGTGAGCAGGTCATCAATGTCCTTGAAGTAATAGGTGGTGGCCGACAACGGCACGCCGGCCTCTGCTGCCACCGCGCGATGGCGCACACCGCGTACCCCATCACGCACGACGATGCGCATGGCCGCATCGAGAATGTCTTGCCGGCGTTGCTCGCTGCCTCGACGGCTGGCCTTGCGGCCCTGGTACTGGACACTATCAGCCACGGCAGCAGCAATGCCGGCGGCGCCTTCTTGAGCCATTACGCGGTTCACGACAGATCTTCCTTTAATGAGTTATGCGGAGCGTCACGGGCTGCATTCCTGTGCAGAGCGTGGGAACGCTCAGCGCGTGCCTCTTGGCGCCGTTCTGCTGACGGCTGAATTCGTCACACAAAAAAGCCGCCTTATAAAAGGCGGCTTCGGATTTCGCTACGGTTACGCTTGTGGCCGCATGTGCGGGAACAAGATCACATCGCGGATCGACGGCGAGTTGGTCAACAACATCACCAACCGGTCGATACCGATACCTTCACCGGCGGTCGGCGGCATGCCGTATTCCAGGGCGCGAACGAAGTCGGCGTCGTAGTGCATCGCCTCGTCGTCACCGGCGTCCTTGTCGGCCACCTGGGCCATGAAGCGTTCGGCCTGGTCTTCTGCATCATTAAGCTCGGAGTAGGCGTTGGCGATTTCGCGGCCGCCAATGAACAGCTCGAAACGGTCGGTGACGTTCGGGTTGTCATCGTTGCGACGTGCCAGCGGCGACACTTCGAACGGGTACTGGGTAATGAAGTGCGGCTGTTCCAGCTTGTGCTCCACCAGCTCTTCGAAAATCATCACCTGCAGTTTGCCCAGGCCTTCGAAGCCCAGCACCTTGGCGCCAGCTTTCTTGGCGATGGCGCGGGCCTTGTCGATGTCGGTCAGGTCGTCAGCGGTCAGCTCAGGGTTGTACTTGAGGATCGAGTCGAACACCGACAGACGCACGAACGGCTCGCCGAAGTGGAACACCTTGTCGCCGTACGGCACGTCAGTGCTGCCCAGTACCAGCTGCGCCAGCTCGCGGAAGAGCTCTTCGGTGAGGTCCATGTTGTCTTCGTAGTCGGCGTAGGCCTGGTAGAACTCCAACATGGTGAATTCAGGGTTGTGACGGGTCGAGACGCCTTCGTTACGGAAGTTGCGGTTGATCTCGAACACTTTCTCGAAGCCGCCAACCACCAGGCGCTTGAGGTACAGCTCCGGCGCGATACGCAGGAACATTTCCAGGTCCAGCGCGTTGTGGTGAGTTTCGAACGGTTTGGCTGCGGCACCACCGGGGATGGTTTGCAGCATCGGCGTTTCCACTTCAAGGAAGTCACGCGCCATCAGGAAGCTGCGGATGTGCGCAATCACTTGCGAACGCACGCGGAAGGTCTGGCGCACGTCTTCGTTGACGATCAGGTCGACGTAGCGCTGGCGATAGCGCTGCTCGGTGTCGGTCAGGCCGTGGTGCTTGTCCGGCAGCGGGCGCAGCGACTTGGTCAGCAGGCGCACGCTGGTCATTTCAACGTAAAGGTCGCCCTTGCCGGAACGCGCCAGGGTGCCTTCGGCGGCAATGATGTCGCCCATGTCCCAGGTTTTCACCGAGGCCAGGGTTTCTTCAGGCAGGGTTTTACGGTTGACGTACACCTGAATGCGACCGGTCATGTCCTGGATCACCATGAACGAGCCACGGTTAAGCATGATGCGACCCGCCACCTTGACCGGGATTGCAGCCTCTGCCAGCTCTTCCTTGGTCTTGTCCGCGTACTGTTTCTGCAAGGCATCGCAGTAGTTGTCACGGCGGAAGTCGTTCGGGAAGGCATTACCCTTGGCGCGCTCGGCAGCAAGCTTTTCCTTGCGCAGGGCGATCAGGGAGTTTTCTTCCTGTTGCAGGGCTTGCGGGTCGAGTTGTTGGTCGCTCATGTCTTTTGAAATTCCATCACAGGTTCGTTGCCCCCACCGGTGGCAGGGGACTTAAGGTCTTGGCTGACGGTTTACAGCCCCGATTTCAAGCTGGCTTCCAGGTATTCGTCGATATCACCGTCGAGCACCTTGTCGCAATCGCTGCGTTCGATGTTAGTGCGCAGATCCTTGATCCGCGATGCATCAAGCACATACGAACGGATCTGGTGGCCCCAGCCGATATCCGACTTGGTGTCTTCCAGCGCCTGGGAAGCGGCGTTGCGCTTCTGCATTTCCTGCTCGTACAACTTGGCCCGCAGCATTTTCATGGCGGTGTCCTTGTTGGCGTGCTGGGAACGTTCGTTCTGGCAGCTGACCACGGTGTTGGTCGGTACGTGGGTAATACGCACCGCCGAGTCGGTGGTGTTTACGTGCTGGCCACCGGCACCGGAGGAACGGTAGGTGTCGATCCGCAGGTCGGCCGGGTTGATCTCGATTTCCACCTTGTCGTCGATCTCTGGCGAGACGAAAACGGCGGAGAACGAGGTATGGCGACGGTTGCCGGAGTCGAACGGGCTCTTGCGCACCAGGCGGTGTACGCCGATCTCGGTCCGCAACCAGCCAAAGGCGTATTCGCCCTTGATGTGCACGGTCGCGCCTTTGATACCGGCGACTTCACCGGCCGACAGTTCCATGATGGTAGCGTCGAAACCGCGTTTATCCGCCCAGCGCAGGTACATGCGCAGCAGGATGTTGGCCCAGTCCTGGGCCTCGGTGCCGCCGGAACCGGCCTGGATGTCCAGGTAGGCGTTGTTCGGGTCCATTTCGTGGCTGAACATGCGGCGGAATTCAAGCTTGGCGAGGTTTTCCTCGAGACGGGCCAGCTCGGCGACGACATCGCCCACTGCGCCTTCGTCGTTTTCTTCGACAGCCATGTCCAGCAGGTCGCGGCAATCGCCCAGACCGGTGTTCAACTCGTCGAGGGTGTCGACGATCTGCGCCAGCGCAGCACGCTCGCGGCCCAGTTCCTGGGCGTATTCAGGTTTGTTCCAGACAGCCGGATCTTCAAGCTCGCGATTGACTTCGGTCAGACGCTCATGCTTTTGATCGTAGTCAAAGATACCCCCGAATAGTTTCGGAGCGCTCGGACAGGTCCTTGATGGTGTTAAGGATCGGGTTGATTTCCATGGCGGGCAGCACTCGTTGGCGAACTTTTGAAAGCCGACGAGTATAACGACAAACCGGCGCTAACGGCAGCCCGCTTGGCGAAAAGGCGGGGTTGTTGACGATCTCCAGAACGATTGAGATCAAATGTGGGAGCTGGCTTGCCTGCGATAGCGGTGTATCAGGTACAGATGTGGTAACTGACAGGCCGCTATCGCAGGCAAGCCAGCTCCCACAAGGGTTCGGCGGTGTTCTGCTTACTCGATACCGACCTGATTGCGCCCGTTATGCTTGGCCGTGTACAACCCCTTGTCCGCCGCCATGATCAACTGCCGACAATCCGTACCCTGCAACGGCGTCATGGTCGACAGGCCAATACTGATGGTCAGGCTCGCCCCTTCTGCCGGGGCAATGTGCGGGATCTTCAGCCCCGCAACCGCCATGCGCAGCTTCTCGGCCACCAGGCGCGCACCGCCCGGCGAGGTATTGGGCAGCACCAACGCAAACTCTTCACCGCCGTACCGCGCCGGCAAGTCCGAAGGTCGGCTGCTGGCTTCACGGATGCTCGCGGCGACTTTGCGCAGGGCTTCATCACCTTCGACGTGGCCAAAGCTGTCGTTGTAGGTCTTGAAGAAGTCCACATCGATCATCAACAACGACAGCTGGGTCTGGTCACGCATGGCACGGCGCCATTCCAGCTCCAGGTATTCGTCAAAGTGGCGGCGGTTGGACAGCCCGGTGAGGCCATCGGAGTTCATCAGCCGCTGCAGCACCAGGTTGGTGTCCAGCAATTGCTGCTGGCTCACACGCAGCGCGCGGTACGCCGCATCGCGCTGCAACAGCGTCATATACGAGCGCGAGTGATAGCGAATGCGCGCCACCAGCTCGATGTTATCCGGCAGCTTGACCAGGTAATCATTGGCTCCGGCCGAAAACGCCGCGCTCTTGATCAGCGGGTCTTCCTTGGTCGAAAGCACGATGATCGGGATATTCGCCGTGGCCGGGTGGTTGCGGTATTCGCGCACCAGTGTCAGGCCATCAAGACCGGGCATCACCAGGTCTTGCAGGATCACCGTCGGTTTGATGCGGATCGCCTGGGCAATCGCCTGATGCGGGTCGGCGCAAAAGTGAAAGTCGATGTTTTCTTCGTGAGCCAGGCCGCGCCGCACAGCTTCGCCGATCATGGCCTGGTCGTCGACCAGCAACACCATGGCAGCGTTTTCGTCGGTCTTGATGTCGTCGATCTGTAAATCATTCATGTGCAGTCACCTGAATTACTTTCCTGCAAGCCGGCACTGCGAGAGGTCTTGATCATTTTGCAAATACCTCCAGCAATCGGGGCGCAATTCTGTCCAGTGGGCGGATTTCAACAGCAGCATCAATCGCCGCCGCCGCTTTTGGCATGCCATACACCGCACAGCTCTGCTGATCCTGGGCGATGGTCAAATATCCTTGTTCACGCAGTATCTTGAGGCCCTGAGCCCCGTCGCGCCCCATGCCGGTCAGCAGTACGCCGACGGCATCACCATTCCAGTGGCTGGCGACGCTTTCGAAGAACACGTCGATGGAAGGCCGGTAAATCTCGTTCACAGGCTCCGCGGTATAGGCTAGCGTGCCATTTTTCAACAGGCGAATGTGGTGGTTGGTGCCAGCCAGCAGCACCACGCCGTTTTGAGGCGGTTCGCCCTCGCGTGCCAGGCGCACCGGCAGGCCGGAGGCGCTGCTCAGCCATTCGGCCATGCCGGCGGCAAACACCTGGTCCACATGCTGCACCAGCACAATGGCGGCGGGAAAGTCGCGGGGCAAACCCTTGAGCAGGATTTCCAGCGCGGCCGGGCCGCCCGCAGAGGAACCAATCGCCACCAGCCTCTGACGTTTGCCAGTGGTGCGCGCCGGCGCGGTTTCGGCGCGTACACGACTGCCACGCTGGCCGATCAGCCAGCCAATATTGAGGATTTTGCGCAGCAACGGCGCCGCCGCATCCTTGGGGTTGCCCACGCCCAGCGCCGGGGTGTCCACCACATCCAGGGCGCCATGGCCCATGGCTTCAAACACGCGACTCATATTCGCCTGGCGGTCGACGGTCACCAGCAGAATAGCGCACGGGGTCTCGGCCATGATCTGCCGCGTGGCCTCCACGCCGTCCATCACCGGCATGATCAAGTCCATCAGGATCAGGTCCGGGGTCAATTCGGCGCAGCGCTGCACAGCTTCCAGGCCATTGCTGGCCACCCACACAACCTCGTGGGCCGGCTCTAAACTCAACGCGCGGCGCAAGGCCTCTACCGCCAGGGGCATGTCATTGACGATCGCAATCCTCATGCCCGGGCGCCTCCAATCAGCTCCATCACGGCATCCAGCAACGCATCGTCATGGAAACTGGCCTTAGCTAGATAATAGTCGGCGCCGGCGTCCAGTCCACGGCGCCGGTCTTCTTCGCGATCCTTGTACGACACCACCATCACCGGCAACGATTGCAGGCGACTATCACGGCGCAAGAGTGTGACCAATTCGATCCCGTCCATACGAGGCATATCAATGTCAGTGATCAGCAGGTCGAAGTCTTCGGAGCGCAGCGCGTTCCAGCCATCCATGCCATCGACCGCGACCGCCACTTCATAACCACGATTAAGCAACAATTTGCGTTGCAGCTCACGCACGGTGAGCGAATCGTCCACCACCAGCACGCGTTTGCGCGGCGCTTCGGTCGCCTGCTGGCTGCGCCGTGCGATACGTTCCAGGCGCCCGGTGTTGAGCAATTTATCCACCGAACGCAGCATGTCTTCGACGTCGACGATCAACACCACCGAGCCGTCGTCCAGCAAAGCACCGGCGGAAATATCCTGGACCTTGCCCAGGCGGTCATCCAGCGGCAATACCACCAGGGTGCGCTCACCGATAAAACGCTCCACCGCAATGCCATACACCGCATCGCGCTCGCGGATGACCACCACCTTCAAGGTTTCGTCATTGCTCTGCCCCGGCGGGCGCTGCAGCAATTGGCTGGCGGCCACCAGACCGACATGCCGGCCTTCGTGCCAGAAATGCTGGCGCCCTTCCAGTTGCACAATGTCATTCGGCGCCAGGTCGCACATGCGTTCGATGTGCGCCAGCGGGAAGGCATAGGCTTCCTCGCCGACCTCCACCACCAGGCTGCGCACCACCGACAGGGTCAACGGCACTTCCAGGTGGAAGCGGCTGCCCTGCCCCGCCGTCTGCTCCAGCACCACCGCGCCACGCAGTTGGCGGACCATGTGCTGCACCGCATCCAGGCCGACGCCGCGCCCGGACACTTCGGTGACCTTGTCGCGCAGGCTGAAGCCCGGCAGGAACAGGAAAGTCAGCAGCTCTTCTTCGCTCAAGCGCAGCGCGGTTTCCAGCGGTGACAGGTGCCGGTCGACGATGGTGCCGCGCAGGCGCTCCAGGTCGACGCCATTGCCGTCGTCGCTTAACTCCAGCACCAGCAAACCGGCTTGATGGGAGGCGCGCAGGCGGATCAAGCCTTCGGCGGTTTTGCCCGCCAACACCCGCTGCTCGGGCATTTCGATGCCATGGTCGACGGCATTGCGCAATAAATGCGTGAGCGGCGCTTCGAGTTTTTCCAGTACGTCGCGGTCGACCTGGGTCTTTTCACCCTCGATCTCCAGGCGCACCTGCTTGCCAAGGCTGCGGCCAAGGTCACGCACCATGCGCACCTGGCCGGCGAGCACATCGGCAAACGGTCGCATGCGGCAGGCCAGCGCGGTGTCATAAAGCACCTGGGCACGCTGCCCGGCCTGCCAGCCGAACTCATCCAGCTCGGCGGTTTTATCCGCCAGCAACGCCTGGGCTTCACTCAACAGGCGGCGCGTGTCGGCCAGGGCTTCCTGGGCTTCCAGGCTCAAGTTCATGGCCTTGAGTTGGCCATCGAGCGTGTCCAAGGCGCGCGCGCTGTTGCTTTGAATGCGCTTGAGGCGCTGCAGGCTCACCAGGTAAGGCTTGAGCCGCTGGGTCTCCACCAAAGATTTACTCGACAGGTCGAGCAGGCTGTTCAAGCGCTCGGCGGTGACACGCAGCACGCGCTCCCCGCCTTCGGTCAGGCGTTTGTTCGGGCGCGGCAGGTCAGTGCTGACCGGCGGCACAGGCTCTGGCTCAGGCTCCGGCGGCAACGCTTCAATCACCGGCGCAGGTTCGGGAGCGGCGGGGGCTGGCGTGGCGTTGACAATCGGCTGCGACGGATCCAGCAGGCGTTCCATCAGCGCTACATAGCCTTGAATGTCCGCTGGCCCGACATTATTGCCCGGCGTGGCGATGCGCATCAGCAGGTCGGTGCCCTGCAGCAAGGCGTCGATATGCTCAGGTTGCAGGTAAAGGCGGTTTTCCTGGGCGCTGACCAGGCAGTCCTCCATCACATGAGCCACGCTGACCCCGGCGTCCACGCCGACAATCCGCGCCGCGCCCTTGAGCGAGTGCGCGGCGCGCATGCATGCCTCAAGCTGGTCAGCCTGGGTGGGGTTGCGTTCCAGGGCCAGCAGGCCCGCGCTCAATACCTGGGTCTGCGCATCGGCTTCCAGGCTGAACAGCTCCAGCAGCGATGCATCGCGCATCTGGTCGGGGGTCATGTGAGGCTCCGGGTCACGGCAGACAACAATTGCGCCTCGTCCAGCCAACGCAGGCTGCGGCCTTTCCACTGCAACACGCCTTGGGTAAAGCGCGCGCTGGCCTGGGTGCCGGAAGCCGACGCGGCCTTCAAGGTGCGCTCATCGATGGCATGGATGCCGTCGACTTCATCCACCGGTACCACCACCGGGCCGTCCTGGGCAGCAATAATCAACATGCGCGGCATCACTCGCGCGCCGGTAGCGCCTGTGCTGGCCGGGTCCAGCCCCAGCAGTTCCACGAGTGACAGGCACGCCACCAGCGCACCGCGCACATTCGCAACGCCCAGTAATGCGCGGGAACGTTGGTGCGGCAACGAGTGAATCGGCTGCAGTGGCGCCACCTCCACCAGGCATCGCGTGGCAATGCCCAGCCACTCTTCACCCAGACGAAACATCAGGATCGAACGGGTGATGATCTCTTCGTCAACTTCCGCGGCTGCATACGCCTGTCGGTCGTCCTGCTGCAACGCATAACGGTCAAGCAGGCGCGTGGCGGCGGCGGAATACACCGAGCAGTTGCGGCAGTGGATATGTTCGGCGAGCAACGGGCAGGACTTGTCGCCATGGATGCCGATGCGGTTCCAGCAGTCGTCGATGGCTTGGGTGTCGGCCAGGGTCAGGTCCAGACCTGCGGTGTCGAGCGCATCAAGGTTATTCATCGTTTGGACTCACTGTCTGCACGCTCGCTACGCGCGGCGCGCGCCTGCAAGCGACGCGCGCCCGCACTGTCACCCTGGGACTCGAGCAATGCGGCCAGGTGCATCAAGGCCTGCGGGTGCTGCGGTTCCAGGTACAAGGCTTTGCGGTAATAACCCTGGGCTTCCAGGGCGCTGCCGGCCACGTCGCTGAGCAGCCCCAGCCAGCAAAACACCTGGGCTGCCGGCGGGTGGTTACTCAAATACTGTTCGCACGCGGCACGGGCCTCAGCACTTTTGCCTTCGTTAGCCAGCGTAGCGATGCGGCTGAGCAAATCGCCCGCATCGCTGTGCGGCGCCTTGATCGGCACCACTTGGGCGCTCGCGGTGCTGAACGGGCGCGGCTTGGCAGGAATGGGTGCCGCGCTGCGCTGGGGGATGGGCTGGGGCACAAATACCGGTTCAGGCTTGACCGGCTCGGTATGCCGACTGAATGCAAAGGATTGCGGCACGCCAATCGAGCGCATGCCATGGCGCCCCAGCAGGCTGCCCTCGGCGGGGCCGATAAACAGCACGCCGTCCTCATGGGTCAGGCTCTTGAGCACATCGAACACTTGCTTCTGGGTGGGCTGGTCGAAGTAGATCAGCAGGTTGCGGCAGAACACAAAATCGTAGGTGGGCTCATTGGCCAGCAACGCCGGGTCGAGCAAATTGCCGACTTGCAGACGCACTTGTTCGCGCACCCGCTCGGCAATGTGGTAACCATCGGGCTGTTCGCTGAAGTGACGCTCGCGAAACTCGATATCGCCGCCGCGAAAGGAGTTCTTGCCATACACCCCACGCTTGGCGCGCTCCACCGACAATGGGCTGACGTCCAGCCCCAATACTTTGAACTGGTGCGGCGCCAGCCCGGCATCGAGCAAGGCCATGGCAATCGAATAAGGCTCCTCGCCCGTGGAACACGGTAGGCTGAGAATGCGCAGGGCGCGCATCTGCTTGATCGCCGCCAGGCGCTCCCTGGCCAAACGCGCCAAGGTGGCAAAGGACTCGGGATAGCGGAAAAACCAGGTCTCGGGAACGATCACCGCTTCGATCAGCGCCTGCTGCTCATCCTGCGAACTCTGCAAATGCTGCCAGTAATCCTGCACGGTCTGCGCCTGCACGGCCTGGCTGCGCTGGCGCACCGCACGCTCGATGATCGCTTCGCCCACCGAGGCGACGTCCAAACCAATGCGGTCCTTCAAGAAGGCAAAAAAGCGTGGGTCGTTGCTCATAAGCTTAGCTCGCTGGCAAACAGCAAGGCGCGCACGTCGTCGGTGAGCAAGTCGGCCACGCCGATCCACTGCATCAAGCCCAACGCATCTTCACGTACCGGCCCCAGGTACGGCGCCTCGCGGTTATCCAGGCCATAAGGCTGGAACTCGGCCGGGTCGCAACGCAGGGTGTCGGTGGCCTGCTCCAGGACCAACCCCAGCCAGCGTGGCTCGATCCAAGGTTGCGGCTGGTAATTGACCAGCACCAGCCGTGTGCTGGTGCGGGCCTGGGCCGGTTTGCCGAAGGTCAACGCACACAGGTCGACAACCGGCACCAGCGCGCCACGATGGGCAAAGATCCCCGCCACCCACAGCGGTGCATGGGCGATGGGTTTGAGTGGCAGGCGCGGCAGCACCTCGGCCACCTCCGTGGCCTTGAGGGCATAACGTTCGCCGCCGATGTGGAACACCAGAAACAACGCCTTTTTCGCTGCCGGGACGACGCCGCGTTTAGCCGCAAGGTCGCTCATCAGACTTTGAAACGCGACACGCCGCTGCGCAGACCGACCGCAACCTGGCTCAGTTCATCAATGGCAAAACTGGCCTGGCGCAGGGATTCCACGGTCTGGCTGCTGGCATCGCCCAGTTGCACCAGCGCATGGTTGATCTGTTCGGCGCCGGTGGCCTGGGCCTGCATGCCTTCGTTGACCATCAATACCCGCGGCGCCAAGGCCTGTACCTGATGGATGATCTGCGACAGCTGTTCGCCCACTTGCTGCACTTCGAACATGCCGCGACGCACTTCTTCGGAGAACTTGTCCATGCCCATCACGCCCGCTGACACTGCCGACTGGATCTCGCGCACCATCTGCTCGATGTCGTAGGTGGCCACGGCGGTCTGGTCGGCCAGACGGCGCACTTCGGTGGCCACCACGGCAAACCCGCGTCCGTACTCGCCAGCCTTCTCGGCTTCAATGGCGGCGTTGAGCGACAGCAGGTTGGTCTGGTCGGCCACCTTGACGATGGTCACCACCACTTGGTTGATGTTGCCGGCCTTCTCATTGAGGATCGCCAGCTTGGCGTTCACAAGGTCAGCGGCGCCCATCACCGAGTGCATGGTTTCTTCCATACGCGCCAGGCCTTGCTGGCCGGAGCCGGCAGCGACCGACGCCTGGTCGGCGGCGGTGGACACTTCGGTCATGGTGCGCACCAAGTCCTTGGACGTGGCGGCAATTTCCCGCGATGTCGCGCCGATCTCGGTGGTGGTGGCGGCCGTTTCGGTGGCCGTGGCCTGTTGTTGCTTGGAGGTGGCGGCAATCTCGGTCACCGAGGTAGTCACCTGCACCGACGAACGCTGGGCCTGGGAAACCAGGGCGGTCAGCTCGGTCATCATGTCGTTGAAGCCGGTTTCGACAGCGCCGAACTCGTCCTTGCGCTCAAGGTTCAAGCGCTTGCTCAGGTCGCCCGTGCGCATGGTTTCGAGGATTTCGACGATGCGATTCATCGGCGCCATGATCGCGCGCATCAGCAGCAGGCCGCACAGGCCCGCTGCGAGAATGGCCACGGCCAACGACACGAACATGCTGACTTTGGCGGCGGCCACCGCTTCATCGATGGCGGCGGTGGCGTTATCGGCGACCTGTTTGTTTTCATTGATAATGTCATTGAGCTTCATGCGGCCTGCGGTCCAGGCGGGCGTGAGTTGCTCGTCGAACAGCTTTTGCGCCTCAACGCCGTTGTTAGCCTGATGGGCGTCCAGTACCAGGGCAAGAATCTTGTTGTAGTTCTGGTGGAGCTTTTCGAAGGCGTCGAACTCAGTGCGATCCTGATCAATATTGATCGTGCTCGCGTAACTGGCCATGTGCTGTTCCAAACGTGCCTCAAACGACTTGTAGTCCTGTTTGTCAGCTTCCGAGATGCCCTGACTTCGGTGGGCACCGACCAATTCCTGGGTTTGCAGGTAGCTGTCGACCCAGGCGCTGCGGATCATCGAACTGAAAAATACCCCGGGTACGGCGTCATCCCGGACCGAGTTTTCGCTGACTTCAATCTTCAGCAGGCGCGAATACGAGACCACGACCATCAACAGCATGATCGCGATAATTACCGCAAAGCTCGCCAAAATCCTTTGGCGCAAGGTCCAGTTCTTCACAGTAATTCCTCGAAGGGCCGATCAAATGCCGAGGAGTATAGCTGAGCGGGTGCCCGCATTTATCAACAGGTTTTGATGTCGCGCTCACAGAACGCAAAAACACTGTGCAGGTGACGCAGAGCGTCACGGGCTGCGCTCCCACGCAGAGCGTGGGAGCGATCATTCAGGAGGTCAGGGCGTGGCTTGGCGTACCTGTTTTTCCAGCTCGGCCTTTAAGCCGGGCTCAAGTTTGAGCTGGCGCGCCAGCTCGTCCAGGTAAGCTTTTTCCATGAAGTTCTCTTCGTCCACCAGCATCACACTGGCGATGTACATCTCGGCAGCCATTTCCGGAGTGCTCGCTGCGCGCGCCACATCAGCGGGATCCAGAGGCTTGTTCAGCTCGGCGTGCAGCCAGCTTTGCAGTTCACGGTCGTTATCCAGCTTGGTGAATTCGCCTTCAATCAAAGCGCGCTCTCGCTCGTCTACATGCCCGTCGGCTTTGGCGGCGGCGACCAGCGCCTTGAGAATGCCCTGACTGTGTTGTTCGACCTGGGCCGACGGCAGGCGGTCGATGGTTTGCGGCTCGCCTTGGGGTTCGCCGGCCTGCTGCGCCTGCCAGTTGCCGTAAGCCTTGTAGGCGATCACTCCGAGTGCTGCCAGCCCGCCATAGGTGAGCGCCTTGCCACCGAACTTGCGCGCCTTCTTGTTACCCAGCAGCAGCCCCATCGCGCCCGCCGCCAGGGCACCGCCACCCGCACCGCCGAGCAAACTGCCAAGCCCACCGCCGCCGAGCAAGCCACCGAGGGCACTTTTGTCGTCCGATTTGCGTTGCCCGCCCGCCTTGTTTTGCAACATGTCCTGGCCGGATTTGAGCAACTGATCGAGCAATCCACGGGTATTCATGCGTAGCCTCCAGACACTTGGGTTCGTAGGACCAATAGGCTCCCAGCGTAAAACTAAGTGCCAAAAAGCCGCGATCTAGAGTGCTTCCAGATGTAACGCCGGCAGCGCGTATTTGAAACGTCTTGTTTCACATGCAACGCCATCACCCCGCCATCAATCAATTTTCCTTCTGCATCGAACCGCTTAAGCTATCCGGCGTCTGTTTATTGTCCGTTGCGTTTGGTCGAAGGCATGTCCGAACCGTTATTTATGATCCGTTACGTGCCAGGAACGGCGCGGGATTTGCTCACGACAGGTTGTCTCTATGCACCGCAGGAATTTGCTCAAAGCGTCCATGGCCATTGCGGCTTACACCGGCTTGTCGGCCAGTGGCCTGTTGGCCGCGCAGGCTTGGGCGGGAAACCGTGCCGCCGATGGCAAGGCTGTAGCGTTTGACTTCGAATCGCTCAAGGCCCAGGCCAGGCAGCTCGCCGCCACCGCGTATAAAGACACCAAACAGGTGCTGCCGCCGACCCTGGCAACCATGACCCCGCAGAACTTCAATGCCATCGGCTACGACGGCAACCATTCGCTGTGGAAGGAGCTCAACGGCCAGCTCGACGTGCAATTCTTCCACGTCGGCATGGGCTTCAAGACGCCAGTACGCATGCACAGCGTCGACCCCAAGACCCGCGAAGCCCGCGAGGTGCATTTCCGCCCGTCGCTGTTCAACTATGCCAAGACCACGGTGGACACCAAGCAGCTGACCGGCGACCTGGGTTTCTCCGGTTTCAAGCTGTTCAAGGCGCCGGAACTGGATCGCCATGACGTGCTGTCGTTTCTCGGCGCCAGTTACTTCCGTGCGGTGGACGCAACCGGCCAGTACGGCCTCTCCGCACGCGGCCTGGCGATTGATACCTACGCGAAAAAACGCGAGGAATTCCCCGACTTCACGCAATTCTGGTTCGAAACCCCGAGCAAGGACGCCACGCGTTTTGTGGTCTACGCCCTGCTCGACTCGCCAAGCGCCACCGGCGCCTATCGCTTTGACATCGACTGCCAGGCCAGCCAGGTGGTCATGGCCATCGACGCGCACATCAATGCGCGCACCGCCATCGAGCAACTGGGCATCGCGCCGATGACCAGCATGTTCAGCTGCGGTACCCATGAACGCCGGATGTGCGACACCATCCACCCGCAAATCCACGACTCGGACCGTTTGGCCATGTGGCGTGGCAACGGCGAGTGGATCTGCCGTCCACTGAACAACCCGGCCAAGCTGCAGTTCAACGCTTTTGCCGACACCGACCCGAAAGGTTTCGGCCTGGTACAGACCGACCATGAGTTCGCCAGCTACCAGGACACTGTGGACTGGTACAGCAAGCGCCCTAGCCTGTGGGTGGAACCCACCACCGCCTGGGGCGAAGGCTCGATCGATCTGCTGGAAATCCCCACCACCGGCGAAACCCTGGACAACATCGTGGCCTTCTGGACCCCAAAAAAGCCCGTGGCCGCAGGCGAATCACTCAACTATGGCTACAAGCTGTACTGGAGCGCGCTGCCGCCGGTGAGCACACCGCTGGCGCAAGTGGATGCCACCCGTTCCGGCATGGGCGGTTTTACCGAAGGCTGGGCACCGGGCGAGCATTACCCCGAAGTGTGGGCGCGCCGCTTTGCCGTGGATTTCAAGGGCGGTGGCCTGGATCGCCTGCCGGCCGGCACCGGGATCGAGCCGGTGGTAACCTGCTCCCACGGTGAAGTCAAAGACTTCAGTGTGCTGGTGCTGGACAACATCAAGGGCTATCGCATTCTGTTCGATTGGTACCCGACCAGCGACAGTGTGGAACCGGTTGAACTGCGGCTGTTTATCCGCACCCAGGACCGCACCTTGAGTGAAACCTGGCTGTATCAGTACTTCCCGCCGGCACCGGACCAGCGTAAGTACAGCTGATAACACATAAGGGAGCGGGCTTGCTGTGGCGAGGGAGCTTGTCGAATCGTCCCGTTCGACAGCGCAGCTGGAGCCGGCTCTTTTTTGGGGGGTGCTTCGCCCCCCCCCAACGCAAGCAAGCTTGCTCGCCACAATTAACCCGCTACTGCATGGGTTAAAACCGCGACACGCTCTTCATTGCGCCAATCAAGTAGCGCATCGCCACCTGATCGTTTTCGGTCAGGGCGCGATACTGCGCCAGCAACTCCACCTCATCCGAACTCAACCTTCGCCCCCGCAAGGACATCCGGCGACTCCAAAAAGACGCCACCGCACCCGCTACGCCATAAGACTTGGTCATGGACCGTTACTCCTGATATCAGTCAATTACTCCTGGTGCCCATTCCCTACGCTCATGAAGCGCAATGGCTTCAAGGACAAACAGCCTGACTCCCTGGGCCAGAAATCACACTTACCCTAAGCGTAGAAACAATCTCGTCACGTGTGGGATTTTTTTAGAGTATTCACTTAAAAAATTACTTCGGTAACAAATACCTACAACCCTTTCTCACGCAGCGACCGGTAAAGGTGGATATCGGGAAGCTCTTGCGCATACAGCTGCGGATCAGGCAGGCGCTAAACGCGGGCAACAAAAAACCCACCGAGTCGGGTGGGTTTATTGCAGGCAGACGCGGGTTCAATCCCTCAGGTCAGACTCGTGAATCGGCTGATCACGGTGAGTCGCCCGCTGGTACTGCGCGGGCCAGATGGCTTTGCGCCCACCCAGGTCATCGTCGGCATGCAGCGGCCAGTAAGGGTCACGCAACAGCTCACGGGCGAGGAAGATGATGTCGGCCTGGCAGGTGCGCAGTATGTGTTCAGCCTGGGCCGGTTCGGTAATCATACCCACCGTGCCGGTGGCGATACCCGACTCTTTGCGCACGCGCTCGGCAAACCGCGTCTGGTAGCCCGGGCCGGTGGGAATCTCGGCGTTGGCGGCGGTGCCACCGGAGGACACGTCGATCAGGTCCACGCCGAGTTCTTTGAGGCGGCGCGCCAGCTCTACGGTTTCATCGGGGTTCCAGCCGTCTTCGACCCAATCGGTGGCCGACACCCGCACAAACAACGGCAGCTCCTGGGGCCAGACGGCGCGCACGGCGGTGGTCACTTCGAGCACCAGGCGGATACGGTTTTCAAACGAGCCGCCGTAGTGGTCCTGGCGCTGGTTGCTGATCGGCGAGAGGAATTGATGCAACAGGTAACCGTGGGCAGCGTGGATCTCCACCACTTCGAAACCGGCGGTCAGCGCGCGTTTGGCGGAGGCGACAAAGTCGGCAATTACCTGCTGAATCTGCCCTTCATCCAGTGGCCTGGGTTGCGTGTGGTTCGGGTCAAAGGCAATCGGCGAAGGGCCCACCGGCACCCAGCCGCCCTCCTCCGGCTTGACGCTGCCGTGCTTGCCGATCCACGGCCGATGGGTGCTGGCCTTGCGCCCGGCATGTGCCAGCTGGATGCCCGCCACCGCGCCTTGAGCAGCAATAAAGCGGGTGATGCGCTGCAGCGGTTCGATCTGCGCGTCGTTCCACAGGCCCAGGTCCTGGGCGGTGATGCGGCCATCGGCGGTGACGGCGGTGGCTTCAGTAAAAATCAGCCCGGCACCACCGACGGCGCGGCTGCCCAGGTGCACCAGGTGCCAGTCATTGGCCAGGCCATCGTCGGACGAGTATTGGCACATCGGCGAGACGGCGATGCGGTTGAGCAAGGTCAATTGACGGAGGGTGTAGGGTTCGAGCAGCTGACTCATGGCGCACCTCTTCTGGGTTCTGTGGGCACTATTCAAACAGTGCTTAGAGCCTAGTCGACAACGGTGGATTGCACAGGGTTCAGAAAGGAAAGCGGGAGCCGAATGCCGGCTCCCGTGTTGCAAAAGATTACATCTCGACCTGGGTGCCCAGCTCGATCACCCGGTTTACCGGGAGTTTGAAGAAGCGCAGGTTGCCGTTTGCGTTTTTCAACATGAACGCAAACAAGCTCTCACGCCAACGGGCCATGCCCTTGATGCGCGAGGCGATCACCGTTTCACGGCTGAGGAAGTAGGTGGTGCGCATCGGGCTGAAATCCAGATCGTCCAGGTGGCACAGCTTCAGCGCTTCGGGCACGTCCGGCTCATCGGTAAAGCCAAAATGCAGGATCACCCGGAAGAAGCCTTCGCCGTAGGCGTCCACCTCAAAGCGCCGCGAGGCAGGCACACGCGGAATGTCTTCGTAGACCACCGTGAGCATCACCACTTGCTCATGCAACACCTGGTTATGCAGCAGGTTGTGCAACAGCGCGTGGGGCACGGCATCGGGCCGCGCGGTGAGGAACACCGCAGTGCCCTGCACGCGATGAGGCGGTTGCACGCGGATACTGCTGATAAAGATCGGCAACGGCAGCCCGCCTTCGTCGAGGCGGTCCATCAACAGTTCCTTGCCGCGCTTCCAAGTGGTCATCAGCACAAACAGCACAATCCCCGCCAACACCGGGAAGGCACCGCCCTGCACGATCTTTGGCACGTTGGCGGCGAAGAACAGGCCGTCCACCAACAGGAAGCCGATCAGCACCGGAATCGCCAGCACCGGCGGCCACTTCCAGAGCAGCAGCATCACCGCCGACACCAGGATGCTGGTAATCAACATGGTGCCGGTGACTGCCACGCCGTAGGCGGAGGCCAGGGCATTGGAGGATTCGAAGCCGAGCACCAGCAGGATCACGCCGACCATCAGCGACCAGTTCACCGCGCCGATGTAGATCTGGCCTTGCTCGGCGCTGGAGGTGTGCTGGATATGCATGCGCGGGATGTAACCCAACTGGATCGCCTGACGCGTCAGCGAGAACGCGCCGGAAATCACCGCCTGGGATGCAATCACGGTGGCCAGGGTCGACAGCGCGACCAATGGCACCAAGGCCCATTCCGGCGCGAGCAAGTAGAACGGGTTGCGCGCCGCTTCGGGGTTTTCCAGCAGCAACGCGCCCTGGCCGAAGTAGTTGAGCACCAGCGCCGGCAGCACCAGGGCGAACCAGGCACGGGCGATCGGCTTGCGGCCGAAGTGGCCCATGTCGGCGTACAGCGCTTCGGCACCGGTCAAGGCCAGCACCACGGCGCCAAGAATCGCGACGCCCATGCCCGGATGGGACACAAAGAAACGCACGCCCCACACGGGGTTCAGCGCATTGAGCACCTCGGGATGTTGCAGGATGCCGTGCACGCCAAGACCGCCCAGCACCAGGAACCACACCACCATCACCGGCCCGAACAGCTTGCCGATGCGGTCAGTGCCGTGTTTCTGGATCAGGAACAGCCCCACCAGCACCACCAGCGACAGCGGCACCACCCAACGTTCAATCCCGTCAAAGGCCAGTTCCAGGCCTTCAACCGCCGACAATACCGAGATCGCCGGGGTAATCATGCTGTCGCCGTAGAACAGCGCCGCACCGATCAAGCCGAGGATCACCAGCACCGAACGCAACTTGGGGTACGGCGACGCCGCCCGTCGCGCCAGCGCCGTCAGGGCCATGATGCCGCCTTCGCCCTGGTTGTCCGCGCGCAGGATAAACAGCACGTACTTGATCGACACGACCCACACCAGCGACCAGAAAATCAGCGCCAGAATGCCAAAGACCCCGTCGTGATTGACTTGAACCCCATAACCACCGGTAAACACTTCTTTAAGGGTATAGAGCGGGCTGGTACCGATATCGCCGTAAACCACCCCGACCGCCGCCACCAGCATGCCAATCGGCTTTGCATTGGAATGCTCGGCACCTGCTGCCTGACTATTTGCCTGACCCATCAACCACTCCTGCCCTTTGACCTGAGGTCTTTTATAAACAACGCGCCTAAGCTGACCCTAGCATGCGCTGTTTTACTTCTCGTAACAGACGTTTTATTGACCCCGGGGTTTCACCCGTGCGCAACGGCGCGAAGCATAGCGCAGCACTCGTCGCATTTCCCCGTATAAAGCTGGTCAAGCGCGCTGCCCGTCGATAGAATTGCGCACTTTTTGATCAGAGGCGCACCAAGCGCCCGTCTACCGCCATGTCGTGCCCGACTGGCGGCGTCATTCAATACCGAGGTTAGACATGTCCACCACCATCGCAAAAGCCAACCCAAAGGTCGGCTTTGTATCCCTGGGTTGCCCGAAGGCTCTCGTTGACTCCGAGCGCATCCTCACGCAACTGCGTATGGAAGGCTATGACGTCGTGTCCACTTATCAGGACGCCGACGTGGTGGTGGTCAACACCTGCGGCTTCATCGACTCGGCCAAGGCTGAATCGCTGGAAGTGATCGGCGAAGCCATCAAGGAAAACGGCAAGGTCATCGTCACCGGCTGCATGGGCGTGGAAGAAGGCAATATCCGCAACGTGCACCCAAGCGTGCTGGCGGTAACCGGCCCGCAGCAGTACGAGCAGGTGGTCAACGCCGTGCACGACGTGGTGCCGCCGCGTCAGGACCACAACCCGCTGATCGACCTGGTGCCGCCGCAAGGCATCAAGCTGACGCCGCGCCACTACGCGTACCTGAAGATTTCCGAAGGCTGCAACCACAGCTGCAGCTTCTGCATCATCCCGTCGATGCGCGGCAAGCTGGTCAGCCGCCCAGTGGGTGATGTATTGGACGAAGCCCAGCGCCTGGTCAAATCCGGCGTGAAAGAGCTGTTGGTGATCTCCCAGGACACCAGCGCCTACGGCGTCGACGTGAAATACCGCACCGGCTTCTGGAACGGCGCGCCGGTGAAAACCCGCATGACCGAACTGTGCGAAGCCTTGAGCAGCCTGGGCGTGTGGGTGCGCCTGCACTACGTTTACCCGTACCCGCACGTGGACGAGCTGATCCCGTTGATGGCCGCCGGCAAGATCCTGCCGTACCTGGACATTCCGTTCCAGCACGCCAGCCCGAAAATCCTCAAGGCCATGAAACGCCCGGCCTTCGAAGACAAGACCCTGGCGCGCATCAAGAACTGGCGCGAGATCTGCCCGGAGCTGATCATCCGTTCGACCTTCATCGTCGGCTTCCCTGGCGAAACCGAAGAAGACTTCCAGTACCTGCTGGACTGGCTGACCGAAGCGCAGCTGGATCGCGTCGGTTGCTTCCAGTACTCGCCGGTCGAAGGTGCCCCGGCCAACCTGCTGGATGCGGCCATCGTGCCGGACGACGTCAAGCAGGACCGCTGGGAGCGCTTCATGGCGCATCAGCAGGCCATCAGCTCCGCACGCCTGCAACTGCGCATCGGCAAGGAAATCGAAGTACTGATCGACGAAGTCGACGAGCAAGGCGCAGTGGGCCGTTGCTTCTTCGATGCGCCGGAAATCGACGGTAACGTGTTTATCGACGATGCCAGCGGCTTGAAGCCGGGCGACAAGGTCTGGTGCACCGTGACGGATGCCGACGAGTACGACCTGTGGGCTGAAAAGCGCGACTAGCTCTGCGCACGCAAAGCGTCCGGCGAGGCATTCCCACGCAGAGCGTGGGAACGATCGGCGTGAAAAATTGAAAAAGCCTCGTGTCTGAGCAAGATGCGGGGCTTTTTTAGGTCTATCGTTTGCCCATCAGCGCCGATCATCGGCAAGGGGCAGCGGGCATGCGTCAGCATTCGGTTATCCACACACCTAAAACCAGCGACTACCAGCAATTGGCGCAGATCTGGGAAGACTCCGTGCGAGCGACCCATGACTTTTTGCCGGACAGCTACATCGTACTGCTCAAGGAGCTGGTGCTGACGCGCTACCTGGACGCGGTGATGCTGATCTGCACCAAGGACGCGCGCCAGCGCATCACCGGGTTTGCCGGGGTAGCGGCGGGCAAGGTCGAGATGCTGTTTATCGACCCGCAACACCGTGGCCAGGGCTTGGGCCAGCAATTGCTGAGTTATGCGATCGAGCACCTGAATGCCGATGCGCTGGACGTCAACGAGCAAAACCCGCAGGCCCTGGGGTTCTACTTCAAGCAGGGTTTCGAGGTGGTCGGACGTGCCGAGCATGATGGCCTTGGCCAGCCGTACCCGCTGCTGCATATGCGCTTGCGCCAACAGCAACGGCGCAGTGGCTGACACAACACAGCGCCAATGTGGGAGCGTGCTTGTGTGGGAGCTGGCTTGCCTGCGATGGCATCACCTCGATTCCAAATGCACGACCGAGGTGTCTGCATCGCGGGCAAGCCCGACTCCCACACAGGCCAGCGCCCACAAAAAGCCACTACGCTGAAATGGGTCCGGGATTAACCGCGCCCACACAGGTACAATAGCCGCCCCCTTTTGCTACGGCCCTTGTCATGACTGACCCCATACGCCTTTCCAAACGCCTTATCGAACTGGTCGGTTGCTCCCGTCGGGAGGCTGAGCTGTTTATCGAAGGCGGCTGGGTCTCGGTGGACGGTGAAGTGATCGACGAGCCGCAATTCAAGGTCACCACCCAGAAGGTCGAGCTGGACCCAGAGGCTAAAGCCACTGTGCCGGAACCGGTGACCATTCTGCTGCACGCCCCGGTGGGCGTGGATGTGGAAACAGCAATGGCCTCGATCAGCGCCGAGACGCTGTCCGAAGAGCACCGTTTCAGCAAGCGCCCGCTCAAGGGCCACTTCCTGCGCCTGACCGCCAGCGCCGATCTGCAGGCCAAGGCCAGCGGCCTGCTGGTGTTCACCCAGGACTGGAAGATTTTGCGCAAGTTGACCGCCGATGCCGCCAAGATCGAGCAGGAATACGTGGTTGAGGTCGAGGGTGACATGGTTGCCCATGGCCTCAACCGCCTGAACCACGGTTTGACCTACAAAGGCAAAGAGCTGCCGGCCGTCAAAGCCAGCTGGCAGAACGAAAACCGCCTGCGGTTTGCGCTGAAAAACCCGCAGCCGGGTGTAATTGCCCTGTTTTGCGAAGCGGTCGGCCTGAAAGTCATCGCCATCCGCCGCATCCGCATTGGCGGCGTGTCCATCGGCAAGGTGCCGGTCGGCCAATGGCGTTACCTGTCCGGCAAAGAGAAATTCTAAGCCGCTCCCCTTTTCCCGGCACCGGCAACTCTGCGCGGTGCCCTCAGTTGAATACCAGGATTGCCCACCATGATTCACAACGACGTATTGCGCAGCGTGCGCTACATGCTCGACATCAGCGACAACAAGATGGTCGAGATCATCAAGCTCGGCGGCATGGACGTCACCAAGGAAGACCTGCTGACCTACCTCAAGAAAGATGAGGAAGAAGGTTTTGTGTTCTGCCCGGACGATGTCATGGCGCACTTCCTCGATGGCCTGGTGATCTTCAAGCGTGGCAAGGACGAAAGCCGTCCGCCGCAGCCGATCGAAACCCCGGTGACCAACAACATCATCCTCAAGAAGCTGCGCGTGGCCTTCGAACTGAAGGAAGACGACATGCACGCCATCCTCAAGGCCGCTGAGTTCCCGGTGTCCAAGCCTGAGTTGAGCGCACTGTTCCGCAAGTTCGGCCACACCAACTACCGCACCTGTGGCGACCAGTTGCTGCGCAATTTCCTTAAGGGCCTGACCCTGCGGGTTCGTGCGTAAGCCATGAGCTACTCGGTCTCGCCCGTCGGCTTCGTGCGCTCCTGCTTCAAGGAGAAGTTCGCCATCCCGCGCCAGCCGCAGCTGGCCCCGGCCGCACGCGGCGTGCTGGAGCTGGTGGCGCCGTTCGATCAGGGCGAGGCGGTGCAGGGCCTGGAGCAGGTCAGCCATGTGTGGCTGCTGTTTCTGTTCCACCAGGCCCTGGAAGACAAGCCGCGCCTCAAGGTGCGGCCGCCACGCCTGGGCGGCAACACCTCCATGGGCGTGTTTGCCACCCGCGCGACACACCGGCCCAATGGCATTGGCCAGTCGGTGGTGAAGCTGGATAAGGTCGAGCCGGGCCGCTTGTGGGTTTCCGGGATCGATTTGCTCGACGGCACGCCGGTGCTGGATATCAAGCCGTACGTGCCGTACGCGGACATCATTGACACCGCCACCAATGATATTGCCAGCAGTGCGCCGCAGCTGATTCCCGTGCAGTGGCTGAAGACGGCCCTGCACCAGGCACAAGGCCATGCGCAGCGCCTTGATGAGCCGCTGGTGGCATTGATCGAGCAGTGTCTGGCCCAGGACCCACGGCCGGCGTATCAGACGCCAGGGCCTGAGCGTGAGTACGGCGCGCAGTTCTGGGATGTGGATGTGCGTTGGCACTATCCAGAGGCGGGTGTCATCTGTGTGCTGGAAGTGGTACCGGCCAAGTAAACGCCGAAACAACTGGGGGAGCCGCTCATGTGGGAGCTGGCTTGCATGCGATAGCATCACCTCAGTTCAACTGAACGACCGAGGTGTCTGCATCGCAGGCAAGCCAGCTCCCACACAAGCCAGCTCCCACATTTTTTTTGAGCAGTGTTTACTTCTCGACGAACGCGCGCTCGATCAGGTAATCACCCGGCTCACGCATACGTGGCGAAACTTTCAGGCCGAAGCTGTTCAGCACTTCGCTGGTCTCGTCCAACATGCTCGGGCTGCCGCACAGCATGGCGCGGTCGTCCTCGGGGTTGATCGGCGGCAGGCCGATGTCGCTGAACAGCTTGCCGCTGCGCATCAGGTCGGTCAGGCGGCCTTCGTTTTCGAACGGCTCGCGGGTCACCGTTGGGTAGTAGATCAACTTGTCACGCAACGCCTCGCCGAAGAATTCGTTCTGCGGCAGGTGCTCGGTGATGAATTCGCGGTAGGCGACTTCATTGACGTAACGCACGCCGTGGCACAGGATCACTTTTTCGAAGCGCTCGTAGGTTTCCGGGTCCTGGATCACGCTCATGAACGGCGCCAGACCGGTACCCGTGCTGAGCAGGTACAGATGTTTGCCCGGCTTCAAATCGTCAAGCACCAGGGTGCCTGTCGGTTTTTTGCTGATGATGATCTCGTCGCCTTCCTTCAAGTGCTGCAATTGCGAAGTCAGCGGACCATCGGGCACCTTGATGCTGAAGAACTCCAGATGCTCTTCCCAGTTTGGGCTGGCAATGGAGTACGCGCGCATGAGTGGGCGGCCGTTGGGCTGTTGCAGGCCGATCATCACGAACTGACCATTCTCAAAGCGCAAGCCCGGATCGCGGGTGCACTTGAAGCTGAACAGCGTGTCGTTCCAGTGATGAACACTGAGGACACGTTCGTGGTTCATGTTGCTCATGTACGGGGAACTCCTGGAAATGGGTCTGCGCCAAAGATGAGATGCGCAATTGCACAGCATTCTAATGGCGGCGACAATATCTGTTAACTGGATTATTAAGATAAGGGTTATCGGTTATATCGATATGCGATTTACTCTACGTCAACTGCAAGTCTTCGTCGCCGTCGCCCAGCAGGAAAGCGTCTCACGCGCTGCTGGCCTTCTGGCCTTATCTCAATCCGCCGCCAGCACCTCAATCACCGAGCTGGAGCGTCAATCCAGCTGCCAATTATTCGACCGCGCAGGCAAGCGCCTGAGCCTCAACGCTCTTGGCCATCAGTTATTACCGCAGGCCGTTGCGCTGCTGGACCAGGCCAAGGAGATCGAAGACTTGCTCAACGGCAAGTCCGGCTTTGGTTCCCTGGCGGTCGGCGCCACCCTGACCATCGGCAATTACCTGGCGACCCTGCTGATCGGCAGTTTCATGCAGCAGCACCCCGAGAGCCAGGTGAAACTGCATGTGCAGAATACTGCCAATATCGTGCACCAAGTGGCGCATTACGAAATTGACCTGGGTCTAATCGAAGGCGACTGCAGCCACCCGGACATCGAGGTACAAACCTGGGTCGAGGATGAGTTGGTGGTGTTCTGTGCGCCTCAGCATCACTTGGCCAAGCGCGGTGTGGCGACGATGGAAGAGCTGACCCATGAAGCATGGATCCTGCGCGAACAGGGCTCGGGCACGCGCTTGACCTTTGACCAGGCCATGCGCCATCACCGTAGCGCGCTGAATATCCGCCTCGAGCTTGAACACACCGAGGCGATCAAGCGTGCAGTGGAGTCAGGGTTGGGGATTGGCTGTATTTCCCGACTGGCCCTGCGCGATGCGTTCCGCCGTGGCAGTTTGGTGCCGGTGGAAACCCCGGACCTGGACCTGGCCCGGCAGTTTTACTTCATCTGGCATAAACAGAAGTACCAGACCTCGGCGATGCGCGAGTTCCTGGAACTGTGCCGCGCCTTCACCGCCGGGGTTCAGCGCAGCGACGAGATCGTGCTGCCTAACATTGCCTGAGGCTTAGATCAGGATCACGGCCCACACCAGGGTAATCATGGTCAGCGCTACGAATTGCGCGGCGCTGCCCATGTCCTTGGCGTTTTTCGACAGCGGGTGGCGGTCGAGGGAAATCCGGTCGATAGCCGCTTCCACTGCCGAGTTGAGCAACTCAACGATCAAGGCCAGGAGGCAGACCGCGATGAGCAAGGCGCGCTCGACCCGACTGACGTGCAGGAAGAAGCTCAGCGGGATCAGGATCACGTTCAGCAACACCAACTGACGGAATGCCGCCTCGCCGGTGAAAGCTGCGCGCAGGCCATCCAGGGAATAGCCCCCTGCGTTGAAGATACGTTTGATACCGGTTTGACCCTTGAAAGGCGACATAGATGTAGGCAACTGAACCAAAGAAGTGGGGAAACTAGATCACGCAAAGTCAAAAAAGCGTGAATCGGGTACAGCTTAATGCTGCGAAATTGACTCAAGTTGTTGCAAGAGCAGCGCCGCCTGAGTGCGGGTACGCACGCCGAGCTTGCGAAAGATCGCCGTCACGTGGGCCTTGATGGTCGCTTCCGACACACTCAACTCATACGCAATCTGCTTGTTCAACAAACCTTCACAAACCATGGTCAGCACCCGAAATTGCTGGGGCGTCAGGCTGGCAAGGCCATCACGGGCGGCTTTGGCTTCGTCGGACACGTTGATTTCTTCAAACGCTTGCGGCGGCCATGACACGTCGCCATCCAGCACGGTGCGCACGGCTTTCTGGATCGCTTCCATAGAGCTGGACTTGGGAATGAAACCGCTGGCACCAAACTCCTTGGAGCGCACCACCACGTCGGCTTCTTCCTGGGCTGAAACCATTACTACCGGGATCTGCGGGTATTGCCCGCGTAAGAGCACCAATCCCGAGAAGCCATAGGCACCCGGCATGTTCAGGTCGAGCAGCACCAGGTCCCAGTCGGATTTTTCGTTGAGGCGGGCTTCCAGTTCGGCAATGCTGGCCACTTCGACCAGGCTCACGTCAGGGCCAAGGCCCAAGGTAACGGCCTGATGCAGCGCACTGCGAAACAGCGGATGGTCATCGGCTATCAGGATTTCGTATGTGGCCATTGATTAAATGATCCTGTTTTTTATGGGAGCCCTGATGGGTTCAGGGTTCGCCAGTACACAAGGCAATAGCCAGGCAGCCATCGCCACAGGGCACACTCAGCATCAAAAACACCTGAAACGACACTGAAAAGTCACGGTTACGCCCCAATCGGCGCCCAGCATGCCCAGCGCAGCCTGGGGGGTCAAGCACTACGCCCGTGGGCATTTTAGCCGGTTGCGGGTTTACGGTGCCATCATGCAAACGTCGTCTGGTTATACCGTAGGGATATGGGGCGCGAGCCGCATGTGCACGCTGTCCGCCGGGTCCAGCGGCAATTGAAATTTAGCGGCCAGGTAATGCGTGCTGAACACATCGAGGTAGGCATCCAGCACTTCGCTGGCTGCTGGGTCGTCGGCCAGCTCCAGGCACAGCGCCGCAACCTCGGCGGTACAGAAATGATCATCGCGCTTGGACCGGCGCAGCTTGTAGCGTGACAGCTGTTCGGGCGCCAGGCTCAACACCGGCAAGTGCGCAAGGTAAGGGCTTTTGCGGAACATCTTGCGCGCCTCGCTCCAGGTGCCGTCCAGCAGGATGAATAACGGGCGCTTGCCGTCTTGCACCCTCACCTCACTGCACACTCGCTCAGGCGCAACGAATTCGCCCGGAAACACGATATACGGTTGCCATTGCGGGTCGGCTAACAGGGTCAGCAACTCAGGGTCCACTTCTGTGCGCGACCAGGCGAACGCGGTGGTGTCATCGATCACATCGGCGATCAGCCAGCCGGTATTGCTGGGTTTCATCGGTTCCACGTCATGCATCAACAGGCACATGGCCGAGCGGGCCTGCACTGTTGGGCGCCAGGCGCACAGGCAGTACTCGGGAATCACCCGGCAACCGGGGCAACGTTCGGCGCGCGAACCACGGTTTAGAAACGGCCGGACGGCGCGCGCCAGGCGCTGGGTACGCAAGCGGGAGACGGCGTGGCTCATCGGGCGCACCGCGAGCAGAGGTCAATCGACACAGGCAAAACTCGAATCAGGCTTAAGTGGCCGCAGTTTACCAGCGATACGCCTGGCTGTAGTGGCAAGCGGTCCCCTATAATTGCGCGCCACTGAACGCACAGCGCAGTGGCTGGTCTATGCACCAGTAACCGAATCAGGAGAGTTTCATGCTGCGTTCCATGCTGCGCCTTGTTGCCCCATCCGTCGCCCTTGCGCTGGTTCTGCCCATGGGCGCCCACGCGGCGTCGCTGCTGGAGGCCCAAATGAACAGGAAACTGCAGAGCGTCGCGGCCGAGAGCAACAAGGACCTGCCCCGGGAAATCGATGCAAAGACCCTGGAAGTGGCCTACACCGTTGAAGGCATGCAACTGATTGATCACCTCAGTGTGCTACCTGACCGTGCCGAACAGATGCGCGCAAACCCCAAAGCTGTGTATTTCCAGCTGGGTCAAAGCGTATGCCTGAACAAAGGCTATCGCGAGCTGATGGCCAAGGGCGCCGTGATGCGTTATGAGATCACCGAAAACAAGACCAACCGCCCGGTAGCGTCGGTCAAGTTCGTGGAAGCCGATTGCCCGGCCCCCGCTGCGGCGAAGAAGAAAAAGTAACTGTTGCTCGATCATCGCGCGCTGCTGTCCGGTGGCGCGCACCTCCCTCGCCTCATTGGCCAGCCGCCAACTAAACTGCTTGATGAGTGACCAATAAGCGGTTGCCAGCCAAGGGTTTTTCGGCTCATGATCAAGCCATCTCGGCAGCCCATCTACTGCGTTTTTCACGCCGTTCTGTAACATTTTCAGGGCAAAAGAGGGTTGCCCTCCTGCGACTTGCAGTGCAAAGGTTTCCAAATCACAAGGAACATACAGAGCCCGTTTCGCCGCCTGGCGAACACCGTGCAACGCTTAAGGCGTGCAGCGACACACGCAGTGTCGTGGCCGCGGACGAATCTCTCGCCGATGGCCCAGGTTCTGTGAAGAAGGAGAAGTTGAATGCCTTACGAACCGAATGACCGCCTGCTCCGTCATTTTGAAGCAAACGGCGCTGACCTCACCCAGCAGGTCGACGCACAACTCCAGCTGGTCGCTCCCAACAGCCCGAACATCCCCCTTTATCGCGATATGATCCTCACCGTGCTGCGCATGGCCAAGGATGACCGCAACCGTTGGAATGCAAAAATCACGCTGCAGGCGATCCGCGAGCTGGATAACGCCTTCCGCGTGCTGGAACAGTTCAAGGGCCGCCGCAAGGTCACGGTGTTTGGCTCGGCGCGCACGCCGGTCGAAAGCCCGCTGTACGCCTTGGCAAGGGAAGTCGGCACGCTGCTGGCGCAATCCGACCTGATGGTGATCACCGGCGGTGGCGGCGGCATCATGGCCGCTGCCCACGAGGGCGCAGGTCTGGAACACAGCCTGGGGTTCAACATCAACCTGCCGTTTGAACAGCACGCCAACCCGACCATTGATGGCACCGAGAACCTGCTGTCTTTCCACTTCTTCTTTACCCGCAAGCTGTTCTTCGTCAAGGAAGCCGACGCGTTGGTGCTGTGCCCGGGCGGTTTTGGCACGCTGGATGAAGCGCTGGAAGTGCTGACCCTGATCCAGACTGGCAAGAGCCCGCTGGTGCCGGTGGTGCTGCTGGATGCCCCAGGCGGTGGTTTCTGGCAAGGCGCACTGGACTTCATTCGCAGTCAGTTGGAAGCCAATCGCTATATCCTGCCCACCGACCTCAAGCTGATCCGCCTGGTCTACAGCGCTGAAGAGGCGGTGGCGGAGATCAACCAGTTCTATGCCAACTTCCACTCCACGCGTTGGTTGAAGCGTGAGTTTGTGGTGCGCATGAATCATCCGCTCAGTGATCGTGCACTGACCCACTTGCAGAGCGAGTTTGCCAGCTTGCGGCTAAGTGGAGAGTTCCAGCAGCTTGCTTACACAGGCGAGGAACATGATGAACCAAGGTTCAGCCATTTGACGCGGCTGGTGTTCAACTTCAACGGTCGTGATCAGGGCCGCCTGCGGGAATTGGTGGACTACATCAATTTGCCGGAGAACTGGGCTCAGGCTCAGGGCAAGACACAGCAGCGGGTGGCGCCGGAGCCGGCGTGATTTTTAAGGCAAAAAAAAAAGGCCCACTACTGTCGTAGTGGGCCTTTTGTTTTATCGGGATTTGGCATCCCGGCAACCAACACATTCCAATGTGGGAGCTGGCTTGCCTGCGATTGCGGTTTGCCAGCTAGCTTATAGGTAGCTGACCCACTGCCATCGCAGGCAAGCCAGCTCCCACATTTAGATTTTTACCAGCCTGAAGACTTAATCGTCCATGTCTCGACCGCTGAGCAGCCGACTGATCATATCCATCGAAAACCCGCGATAGCTCAAGAAGCGGCCTTGCTTTGCACGCTCCCGGGCATCAATCGGCAGATGGCCGGCAAACTTGCGACGCCAGGTATCTTCCAACTGCGACTGCCAACTGATACCGCACTCACGCAGGGCGAGGTCGATATCGGCACGTTGCAGGCCGCGTTGGCTCAGTTCTTCACGAATTCGCGCCGGGCCGTAGCCGGAGCGCGCGCGGTAGGAAACAAAGCTTTCAAGATAGCGGGCTTCGGAAAGCAGCCCCTCTTCCGTCAAACGGTCGAGGGCTGTTTCGATCATCTCGGGCTCTGCACCGCGCTGACGCAGTTTACGCGTCAGCTCGACTCGACCATGCTCGCGGCGAGCGAGCAGGTCCATCGCGGTGCGCCGAACGGCGACGAGTGTATCCAGTACCACAGTCATCGTTTGCTTCAGATATCAGTGTCAGCTTCTTCCACTTCTTCAACCGGCTCGCGGTTGGCGGCAGCTTTCACGTCTGGCGCTGGGGTCAGCAGCTTGTCGCGAATCTGCTTCTCAAGCGTGGCAGCGATATCCGGGTTGTCTGCCAGGAACTTGGCCGAGTTGGCCTTGCCCTGACCGATCTTGCTGCCGTTGTAGGCATACCAGGCACCGGACTTCTCGACGAAACCGTGCAGTACGCCCAGGTCAATCATCTCGCCGTTCAGGTAGATACCCTTGCCGTAGAGAATCTGGAACTCTGCCTGACGGAAAGGCGGAGCGACCTTGTTCTTCACGACTTTAACGCGAGTTTCGCTACCAACAACTTCGTCACCTTCCTTCACCGCGCCGGTACGGCGGATGTCCAGACGGACCGAAGCGTAGAACTTCAGCGCGTTACCACCGGTAGTGGTTTCCGGGCTGCCGAACATTACGCCGATCTTCATACGGATCTGGTTGATGAAGATCACCAGGCAGTTGGCGTTCTTGATGTTACCGGTAATTTTACGCAGCGCCTGGGACATCAGGCGGGCTTGCAGGCCCACGTGCATGTCGCCCATTTCGCCTTCGATTTCAGCTTTCGGTACCAGGGCAGCCACGGAGTCGACCACGATCACGTCGATGGCGTTGGAGCGCACCAGCATGTCGGTGATTTCCAGGGCTTGCTCACCGGTGTCCGGCTGGGAAACCAGCAGGTCGTCAACGTTGACGCCCAGCTTACCGGCGTATTCCGGGTCCAGGGCGTGCTCGGCGTCGACGAACGCACAGGTGGCGCCCATTTTTTGCGCCTGGGCAATCACCGACAGGGTCAGGGTGGTTTTACCGGAAGATTCAGGACCGTAGATTTCAACGATACGGCCTTTTGGCAGGCCGCCAATGCCGAGTGCGATGTCCAGACCCAGAGAGCCAGTGGAAATAGCCGGGATCGCCTGACGGTCGTGATCGCCCATACGCATTACGGCACCCTTGCCGAATTGACGTTCGATCTGACCCAGGGCCGCAGCCAAGGCTTTCTTCTTGTTGTCGTCCATTAAAGTCCTCACGTAATCAATAAGGCCTGACGGCCAACACCTGTATAAGTAGACAGTATTGTTCCACAAAGATCCGGGATCGCCTACCCCTGATTTTCGATTTCTGCTGCAGCTCGTCGCAACAAGCCCTCCAGCGCGGCCTTTACCGTTTGTCGACGGACCTCGTCGCGGTTGCCGGGGAAGTGCGCCAACTCGGCCGTCACCTCATCACCCACGCCGAACGCCAGCCATACAGTGCCTACCGGTTTATCCGGCGAACCACCATCCGGCCCCGCCACGCCGCTGACCGCCACGGCAAAGCGCGACAGGCTTTTTTCCTGCGCACCGCGCGCCATCGCCTCCACCACTTCCTGGCTGACGGCGCCGACCTTGGGGAACAACGCCTCCGGCACGCCCAGCTGCCGGGTTTTCTGCCGATTGGAGTAAGTGACATAACCGGCCTCAAACCACGCCGAACTGCCCGGTATGCGCGTGATGGCTTCGGCGATACCGCCACCGGTGCAGGACTCGGCAGTGGTGACGTGGGCATTGAGTACCTGCAAACGGCGACCCAGTTCAGCAGCCAGTTGAGTGATTTCCTTCACAGTCGTCTCCAGGAGTGGGCGGGGGTTTGCCTACCCTACAGGAGCCTATCGGCCATGCAAGTTAGAGAGTGCATCAAGACGCTAACGGCCGACGACGCGCACGCCACCTCAGGAAACGCCCAACACCGCCTTCGCCCGCGCCCACAGTTGCAAACGCTCATCCAGCCCGTTCAGCCCGCCATTGATGCGTCGGGTTATGGTGGTGAACTGGTCTTTGTCGGCGAGTTCGTTCAAACCATTGCTTTGCCAGAACCATGCGGCGGACTCACACGCCCATTGCGGCTGCTCCAGCAGTTGCGGTTGCTGCAACAGGCGCTCGTCGCCGAACAACGCTTGGCTGCAGGCCAGGTAATTGCGCCGCCCGGTGATCTGAATAAGCCCCCTGCCCCGGTACTTCTGGCCATCGCCGTCGGCCTCGGGGGTGTTGCCCAAACGCGCGGCCAGGGTGCCGGTGTCGTATTTGCTCAGGTATTGATCGCTGCCCAGTTCTCGCACATAGAGCAACTGGCCGGATTCGTGGCCGATTTGGGCAAGAAATGCGGCCATGCGCTCAGGTGTGATGATTTGGTGGTGTGACATGGCCGCGTTTAACGCAGAAATGAAAACGCCAGCTTTAAGCTGTGAGCGTGGTAAGACTTTAACTAACTGTTGCTCGGACAGGACCATGTTGCCCTCCTCGGCGCTTCGAAATGAAGATCGAGCTTTGAGTGCCGCACGAACTCAGGCGTATTTTTCATTCAGTGCATACAAGATCGCGCAGGTTTCGCAATCCAGCACGCCATCATGGTTTTCAGGCCGAAAGTGCAGTTGAAAAGCCCGTACCAGCGCACTGAAAAAACCATCAGAAGTGGGCGTTTCAATGCCATAGCCATAGCGGGAAAATGCCTGAACCACTTGCTCACGCTCAGGCATTTCGCCACTGAATTGCTGGAGGTATTTGTCTTTGACTGAATCCTCGTACCAGGCGCCGATACCTGCCTGCGCAAGGTCTTTCCAGGGAAGCTTGGGGCCCGGGTCTGATTTGCGACCGACCGCAATATCGGAATGGCCTACCACGTTTTTCGGCGACATGTCCGGGTAACGTTGCAGGATGTTCCTCGCCAATTGCTTGAGGGCTCTGATTTGCGAAGCCTGGTAGTCAGGGAACGTGAAAACGCCGTCGACATCCGTGGCCTGGTTAACAATCTCGATACCGATAGAGGTGTCGTTCAACCCTGAACGACCGGCCCACTGGCTGACACCTGCGTGCCACGCACGGTCCTCTTCCGCCACCAGACTGAAAATCTTCTGCCCCTTGAAGCCCGCCGCAATGTAGCTCGGATCGGTTGGATCCGGGATCAGATAATGCGCACTTGCAGCCCCGGTGGTCAGCGATTTGACCGAGCCAGAAAAGTCCAACGCGGTGTAGTGCAACACCAGGAAACGTACACGTTTGCCGTAAGGTTTAAGCGTGCGATAAGTGTTGTAGTCAATCGTAAACATAGAGCCTCCCTTTTTCCTATCCATCCTTTAGCTATTACGCAGCACACGCGCCTTGAATTAACCGCACGCGAATGCTGCCACCTGGCGCTCTCAGAGACGATGAAGTTCAATATAGTGTTCATGTGTATTCACCTATCGAGTCGAATGACTTGTCGCGGAAGATTCCACTTTCATGTTGCTCAAAGGCGATTGCTCGAGGCTCGGGGGCTTCACATGATTCAGCATCCCACATCGGGAACATTTGATCTGGAGCTCTGTAAACCCACCTGTGCAGGCGAAAAGTCTTTTGCAGTTACTGCATCTGAATTCTTTCAACATCTGCAAATTCCTTTTGCTGAATTACCCTTTCCGTGGGCAATAAAAAACCCGACACAATCGCCGGGTTTGTTAGCTGATTTTACTCAGTTGTCAGGATGCTCGCTCGCTACTGAATCAGCGGCGTCCACATCCGACATATCCTCTTCGAGAGGTGCATCGTCGTCAGGCGGCAGCGGGATCTTGTCCTCATCACGCCTTGGGTCATGCCCTGTCTCGTTATCAGTGCCGCGTGTGACTTCCTGCTGAGAAATATTGCCTGGCGCATTCTTATCGATGTCCATGCTGACTCTCCGTTTTTATGCTCGGGATATCCGCGCTTGAACATGGGAGGCTGGCAGGTCATGGTCAGTGCCAATCAATGGACGAACGGCTTAAGGCAAACGTCCCCGTTCAATGGCGAGGCCTGGAATTAACGATTGATAGGTCCGAAGGTGAGCCCTTTCAGGAACCAGCGCTGCTCTGGTGTAATCGAGTCGGCCTGTTTTGCATTTTCGATTTCGGTTGCACCGATCTGCGCGTAGTAGGCGCATGCGATGCCGTCGACCACCACAAATAGCTTCGCATCTTCGAGACTTCTGAGCAGCATGCTGAACCTCCAGACACGAAAAGCCCCAGCGAATGCTGAGGCCCTGAATAGGTCCCTCATCAGCGTGACAAGTCAGAGGCTTTGAGGGCTTGGGGAAAATTAGGCAATAAAAAGCCCAGCGCGACGGCTGGGCTCTATTACGCAAGGAGATAGAAGATCATGGAGTCCAGTAAGCAATCTTGCCGCCTGCACCAACAGCTGTAAAATTGCCGTTGCCGTAGGCAACGCTCCGGATATCGGTTCCTGCGAAAGTGTTGGCTTGCTGAACCCAGCCGATCCCATCCTCGGAAACGGCTGTCTTGCCGCCGTCGCCAACAGCTACATACTTGCCATTACCGTAAGCAATGTCGCGGATGATGGTTCCACCGAAACTGGTATCTTCAACAGCAGTCCAGCTAAGCCCATCGGATGAATATGCCATCTTGCCATCCGCACCAACGATAAACATTTTCCCGTTGCAAAGCTTCATGGAAAGGATGGTGCTATAGCCGAAGGTGCTGGTTCTGGTCGTGAATGTTTGCGGATTATCCGTCGCCATCTTCACAGCGCTAAGCAGCTTCCCATTCGATCCCGCAATCAACACAAAACTGCCAATGACGTTGACGCAGTACACAGTCTCGCTAGAAGTGAAGGTCGTAGTGCGCTCCACCTGGCCTGACCAATCGCCATAACGGGAAAAGACTTTACCGTTAGACCCAACCAGTATCCAGGTGTAGTTCTCGCCGTAAATTGGCCAATAAAACACAATGCCTTGCAAGTCTCCGGACGCGCGAACAGTTGCCGTAAGGTCTGTCCAAGCCCTTTCAGGGTGGTCTGCGCTGCCGAAGATCAGATTGCCGGATTGAGAAAGGGCTTGAAGCGATGACCCAATACCGTTCCAGTACAGCTCGTTGAGGACCTTTCCGCTATCAGAGGTGAGGGCGCCCTTAAGCTTGGTCCACGCTGTACCAGTTGCGCCTCCGCTGACAACCTGAGTGGTTGTGGTAAGACCGTTGCCACCAACCGCATAAAACTTGCCTTGCGCAAAAACCACGCGCCTAAGCATGCCGGTGTTATCCACCGGTTGTACTTGAGTCCAAAGATCTTGCAAGGTTTGAGACGCTGAGTTTGCGTTTTCCATTTTAAACTCCGTTACTGAGCTGATTTAAGTTCAGGCCTCTATATTGGGCGTATGGCGCTCATGGGCGATTGCTCGAGGCGCGTGGCCTTCACATGGTTCAATGCCCCGCATCGGGAACATTTGATCTGGAGTTCTGTAACCTCGCCAATTCGAGCAAGGAGTTTTTTGCAGTTTCCGCATCGAAGCTCTTTCAACATAAGTTCCTCCAACATCAGTGAACTGCTGCTGCGAATGACTTACCTGTTCACGCCGACAACCCATTTGCCGTGATCGAACTGCGATACCCCGTCGCCGGATCGCCAACATGCACCACCTGTTTCATCGACCACTGGCCCTGCATATACGAAGGCCAGGTTTCATCTAGCACCAGCAAGCCCTCAGCGGCCAGCAGCGGGTTGCCAGGGCAATCGATCACCAGTTTCAAGCCTTCGCGTCCCACACGTCGCAGTTCGCCTTCAGCCACGGCACGCGCCTCGGCTTGGTTCTGGCAGCGCTGGCGCAAGGTTTTGAACGGGGCCACCCCAACTTCGACTACCTGTTGTTTGCCACCTGCGGCATCCCACCAGGTCACGCGGCTGCCCATGTATTTGGAGCGGGACGTTTCGTCGAGTTTGGCGGTGATGAAGGCCTGATCGCCGGGGCGATTGTCCTGGGTCACGGACAGCTTCACCTGCGGCAATAATTGCCCGGACAGCGATTTAACCTGCCCCGCCTCGGCCAGCACATACAACTCGTTGATCGGTTTGGTGACCGCGCTGTAGCGTTTGGCAAGGCGGGTGATAAACGCCATGTCGCTTTCGTTGGACTGATCGATATGGGCAATCACAATGCCTTCCAGCGCAGGTGCAACACGCGGTGAAAAACCGTGACGACTGACCAGTTGGCGAAACAGTGCGCCCAGCGTGGTTGGTCCGTAACTGGCCGACCGTCGCTGGCGATAACCGCTGGCGTCGAGCATGCTGAAAGGTGCGGCTGTCGCCACGATCATCAAGCGCATGGGAAACAGCACGGGCGTGCGCTGCGTGATCACAAACTCGCCTTTTTCCACCAGCGCCGACTCCTGATAACCCACGCGCAAACCGATCTTGCCGCTCAGGCTGGGCAAACCTTCCAGCCCCTCGATATTGAGGGTCAACTCCAGTCGGTCAGACTCGATACCCGCGGCGTCGGTATGGCTCCAACGCATCAGGCGTTGATTGAGCAGCGCGGCATTGGCGCCATAAAACTCCACGATTGGCGTAAATCCCTGTGCCATGTTGCCTCCTTAATCCCACGCCAGAACAGGCCGCACAGCAGCCGGCCGCGCTTGCATTTCCGGCACGATGACCCACACACCAGCGGGCAGTACCGGCCCGTACTCGGCAAGCTCGGGGTTCAGACGCCAAAGGGTTTCTTCCGCCGCGTCATCGCAACGGCCCAATTCGCGGTAGAGCAACAGGTTGACCGAATCACCGGCAATACTTCGCACTCTACGCATTGACGAATTCCTCCAGTTCCATAGTCCAGGCCATGACCATGGCAGTGCCGTCATCGATCACGTTGCTCTGGGTTTCCATCACCGAATTGATCCGCCACAGGCCCCAGTTACGGCCGATGCCATCGACCAGCGGTAAGGGCGCACGCGCATTTTGCAGGGCGCGCAACTCGTCCAGGCGCTGCATGCCGATGGCATACATCGCTGTGCCGGTGAACGTGAGCTTCTCCAGCTTCTGCCCGCTTTGCCGCGACTGGGGTTTGCTGGCAATAATCGCCAGGTCACTCCAGCCGCCATCAGTGGTACGCACCAGCCCGGAATAAGCAAAGCCACGGGACAGGCCAAAAATAAAGTCGCCGAGGACCATTTGTTGTTGCATCAATCACCTCCTGGTGGATCGGCCAGCGCCGCGTTGCGCCGAATGCCAAGGGTGTCGGTGACCATCGGCATGCACTGAAATTGCAGGGCCTGGATCACCTGGTTGACGACTTGCTGGGCATCGGCGGGGTTCACGCCGGTAATCTGAATGCTCGGCGCGAGGGTGACTTGCACATTGTCGGTACGCGCGGCGTTGAGCTCTTTGCTCACTGCACCGGGTGCAGGCAGTCGGTCGGTTGAGCCGAACAATTTGTCACCCAGCCAGGTGCCCGCTTCACTGCCAAGCAAACCCCCAATGGCGCCGCCGACCGCGGTGCCGACACCGGGAAAAATCAGCGTGCCAATGGCCGCGCCGGCGGAGGCTCCTGCCCAGGCGCCACCTGCAGTGGTGAGGCCTGCACCGACGGCTTTGGCGTCGCCGTTGCGGATACCCTCGGCCACATCCATGGCAGTGTCGACATACCTCATCGGGCCGAGGCGGCGGGCGGCGGAGGACTCCAGCTTGCTCACCGCGCCTGACAGGCCGGAGGCCGGCAGCTTCGGCGCGTGAGGCAGCGCCTCAGTTGAGCGCTCATGGCTGAAGGTCTGTGTGTTTGGCAGAGCAGTCATACGCCCATCAGAAGGCAGGGGGACAAGCCCTCGCTCCAAGGCCTCCATCAGCCCCGGCCCTCTGCCAGCAGCCGGTTGACGGTAATCAGCGCCCTGCTTTCGACTATTTGCCTGGACCTCGCGCAGTTGCATCCCCTGAGTAGGGCCACCGGCGTGAAAACCATTCGACTGCGCAGGGAAAAAGGACTTGGCAAAGCGCTCGGACACACCGCGCAGCGTCGCCATCACGCCGCCGCTTTTTGTGGATGCAAGCCTGGTAGCAGCTGGCTTGGCCACGGAAGCCTGTTTCTTCTGCGAACCTTGCTTGTTCTGCGCGCGCTGCGTCTTCTT
Source organism: Pseudomonas sp. OE 28.3 (assembly GCF_014268205.2). Classification (NCBI taxonomy): domain Bacteria; kingdom Pseudomonadati; phylum Pseudomonadota; class Gammaproteobacteria; order Pseudomonadales; family Pseudomonadaceae; genus Pseudomonas; species Pseudomonas sp. OE 28.3. Next base: position 1,558,765 of record NZ_CP077082.1, on the reverse strand, counting down.
ATTCTGCGATTTTGGCGGTTGGGTATTCTTCTTCCTGGCAGAAGAACTTCTACGGCTGACGCGGCGGCTACTGGGTGAGGCTTGAACAGCAGCAGCACAGCAGCAGGACTTATCCTTTTTAAAGCCATCACTCTTGAATAGCTTGCCGGCGACTCCAGGCAACTTGCCAAGCGTTACATCAACCAAGTTACCCGTTACCCGGGTTTTGATCGTCTCTCCCAAGCCCGAAAAAAAGCCAGTAATGACGGGTGAAATAACCGGCAAAACGACCACCTCAGCCATTTTTACAGCGGTGACAGCTGTGGGCGACTCACCCGCTATGGTGTTGGCGCGGTCCATCACATGGGTCTTGGCTTGCAGCCACCAGTCCTCCCCGAGCACCGGCGCGAGCTTCAGCGTGGTGGAGAGCCGCTCCTCACTCTTTGACGACTCCTCTCGCAATTGAGTGGTAGTTTTTTCCGCAACGGCGGGTGCAGCAAACGATTGCTGGAAGGCTGCGACCGGATCGAGGCTCTTTACATCGCGCAACGTCATGGCGTCACGGACCAAGCTCCGATCTTGCGATGCGCTCGACTTAACCTCGGTGGTCGTCTTCTGCTCACTACGCTGATCGATTTTAGACGGTTCAACGTCCACCGCCTTCAGCCGCGACAAGGCGTCTTCCAGCGCGTCCACGCTGTTGCGCACTAACCCCAGGGACAGCGAGAGGCCATTGAGTTGCAAGCCTGCATTGGTCAGCGCCAGACTCATCGAGGAAAACGACGGCGCTTCTGCGAGAGCACCAGAGACCAAAGGGCCTGGGCTGACAATCTCGCCCCCCTTTGCGTTGTCTGCGTTGCTAAAAATACCTTGGCCATCCTTGGCCATGGCATACGCGAGCGAATACTTGTTTTGCATCCCGCTTACTCCTGTTTAACGCCAAGGCGAGTGATCGCGATGTCGTAGCGGCGCAATGCTTTGCCGGCGTCCCAGTCGAGGATCTCTGCCTCATTGACCGAGTAAATCAGCGGCACCACATCGAGGATTACTTCGATGTCGCGCTGCGAAAGAAGTCCGCCGGTTGATTTAAAAAATCGTCGATGCGCTCCTGCAGTTCCGTCCAGTCGGGTACGGTCAGGCCAGCGAGATCGGGGATCATCAAACCGGTGCAATGAGCGGTGATGAACTCGGCGCGTTCTTTGTTGGTGGCGAGTTTTTTCATCACCTTGGTGGCGCGCAGGGCGGGCATTTCCAGGGGTAGTTCGGTCAGGCTGCGACCGGCCGCGTCAAGGGCCAGCAACAGCTGGACAGGCTGATCGTGGTTCGCTTCTTCAGGCTGATCCAGGAAGAACGACGTAGGGCGTGTCGACATGTCATGTACGTACTGAGCGATGCTCACGTAGTCCGGGCGCTTGAGCTGGTCGAGTTCTTTTTCCGACAGGCCGGTGGCGAGTTTCGCCAGTTCAAAAAACTGGTCGTCCTCGTCATCACCGGCCCGAGCCAGCGCGTCTTTTTGCGCGGCGTAAAACAACGGCTTGAGTTGAATCTGCTGGATCGCCGCGCCAGTGTCGGCGGTGATCGGGGACAGCAGAATGTGCAGCGGTGGCATCCAGGCCATGGGGCAATTCCTTGTTAAGCATTTTTGAGGTTAAACACAGTCAATGTGGGAGCCGGGCTTGCCCGCGATGCAGGCGACTCGGTATGTCTGGTGCACCGAGGTGATGCCATCGCAGGCAAGCCAGCTCCCACATTGTCCGTGCCCGCTTCGCCTTTAAGGCATCAGCACCGCGCGGCGTGCATCGCCGAGAATGTCGACGCCGTTGAGCACGAACTTCTGGGTGCGCACGTCGATGTCGATCACCGAAATGCCGTTTTCCAGACGGTTGTAGGTACGGCAGGACAGTTCCAAAGTGGTGGTGACCTTGTCGCCCATCTTCAGCTTCGCCTCCTCCAGGGATTTGAGTTTGCCGCCGACCGTGTGGTAGGTGAAGTAGGTTTTGCCATCCTGATCCTGACCGGCTTCTCGCACGTTCAGCAGAATGTCGTCACCCAAGCGCACGCCCAGGGCCAGCATGATTTCCGGCCCGGCACCTTGCAGAACCAACTTGGCATTGAGCACCTTGCCGCTCTTGGCCATTTCTTCGGCGATGAAGCGCCCACCGGACATGGATTCCATGTCGAACTCGATCTTCGGCGGGGTGAACTCCTCTACTGTCGCGGACAACGGCAGGCCTTGAAGGGTGGCCGCAATGGCCTGTCTTACACGGTTGGTAAACATTAGAGAACGTCCTCCAGGAACTGCTCGATGATTTCATCGCGGGCATTGAGTTGATAAATCATGTGTTCGTTCGGCGCGTAGCGGCCGTAGTCGATGACGATGAACCAGGTGCCGTTCTTGTACTTCTCGACACTGTTCAGCTCCGGGTGCAGGTACACGCTGCCGCCGGGGATGGTTTCATCGGCCACCAGGGTTTGCAGCCAGTCGTTGATGCGCTTGACCTCCTGGTCCATAAACGACTTGGTGAGGTTCTTGGCCATGGCTTTCTGGCCGGCCTTGACCAGCTTGCGGCTGATGGCATCTTCCAGGCCGACATAGCTGATGAACTTGCCGGTGATGGAGCGGTTACCCAGCAGCGAAAAGCCGCCAAGGACAGTGCGCGCGTAGTAGCTCACGCCGTAACGGTTGAGCAGGTCGCCTTCGGTGGAAGTGTCGAGGATGTTGTACTCGACCACACGGGAAACGTCCTCGGCGAAGGTCACCTGGTTACCTGGGCTTTCCCATTGCTTGACCTTGGCCAGTGCGGCGATGGCCAGCGAGGATGGCGACAGGAACACGTTTTTCTTCGCCGCCTTGGAATACACCGACGGCATATTGTGCACCAGCAGGCAGCGGTCGAAGCCGAGATCGGCACCGCCCAGCTCGCCGCTGTAGGTCACTTGGTCAGCGACGGACGCGTCCTTGCCGTCCAGCACCACACGGGCCTTGATGCGCTTGCCAAAGGCAGCGAACTCACCGGCCACGGCCTTGGTGCCGGTGAAGCCTGGGGCGCCGATGATGGTCAGGTCTTCCGGGACGCTGCTCAGAGCCGCCAGGCCCAGCTTGCGGCCGGTGGCTGGCTCGTTGCCGCCGATCACGTTATTGACGGTGTCGGCCGGGGTTGCGCCCTCCTCCACGATCACCACATAAACCGGCACTTTCACCACTTTGAGGATCTGGTACACCGCCTGAAACAGCGTGCCCGACTCGGCGCCGGTCGGGTCCAGCAGCGCCTGGGTGGTGAAGCTGTTGATGCGAAACGGCGCGTTTTTCGGGATCGACGCGTGGGCATTCGGCGCGGTGCCGACCAGGCCGATAACGTTGTCGCCCAGGCCACCCATGGCCTCGGGGGATTCGGTGGCATTCACGGTGATGCCGTTGTGCTCGAAGTTCAAAACCTCAGCCATGATTAGTCAGCCTTCTTGGGGGTGGAGTTAAGGACGCTGGTCAGTTCCAGGCGGCCGGCGGTGCGCAGGGCGGATGCTTCGACGTCCAGCAGTTCAAGCTCCTCGCCGGCGGTGGACCAGTGGCCACCTCCGGTGGGGAATGGGATGAGGACGGTGTAGGTTTGGCGGTTGGCCATAGGTGGATCTCCGGGCATAAAAAAAACCGCAGGGCGGTTTTAGTGGGTTATCAAGATGTGAGCGCCAAAAAAGAAACGCCTCGTCATAGCGAGACATCTATTGAGGCAACGTTGAGAGCCAAGTCGGGGCCGGGGGCCGGTGTTCGCTCAACGGAAACCCACCAGCCTCAGGCCAGTTGCGCAATGTGCGGCGGTAGGTCTGTAGCTCCACGTACTGCTCGGAAGTGAGTGTGGTTCCCAGTGCCTCCTCCTGCTCATCACGGTGGCGTGCCACCACGCTGTCCGTTGCCGAAAGCCTAGAGTCACGCCACGCGCGCTCAACTGTTGCAAGCTGTTCAGGGGAAGGCGCTGGCATTTCTGTCAGGAAGGGATAACCATCGTCCCCCCAACTAATCAACTTACCTTTTCCTTGTCCCTCCAGTAGTACCATGTGCTCATCAGCGGTAATTTCAACCGCGTCATCCGGTATACATTGTTGAAAAGAAGGGTCGTAAAAACCGCACGTAGACTTTGCAGCAAACATAAAAATTCCCCCTTAGTAACCGATAACGCGATAACCGCCTGCTTGTGTAGATGCGGTGTTCGATTGATTCCAGAAACGAACTTGAGTTTCTGACACATTGTTAACGTTTACACCTGGTACTCCTGCCCCGGAGCCGCCAGATGCCAAGGCATAGCCAATCGCCCCCGCACTAAACGCAGTTGGAAATGAAACTAAAGCCGAACCACCAGCTGGAATCGCGGGAATGACACCCCACTGCTCTATCAACCCAGATGGATCACATTTCCATCCATTGGCTGCACGATTACTTGCAAACTCAGCACTTAACTTCAGCGCGGCCGTGCCCGACAAGAAGTAACTACTCCCCTGCAACACAAGATCAACAAAAGATCCGGGAGGAACAATTATTCCCGATTGGGGCCTCGTTGCTATAGTCGCGAAAGTATCATTACCAGAAGGCACCAATGTCGCATTAACCGAGCCAACATTCCTGACGGAAATAACACTTCCTGTAGGCCCAGAGTTTGACGGCGGTAACGTAACAGTAAATTCAACACCTGAGTTCAACAACAATACCCGCCCAAAGTACTGCGATGTTAGTTTTGCATTAACTGAAAGCACTGACACGTTGCTGTAGTTACCGAGGGCTCGTTGCACAAACTGAGTAGACGCGGGTCGCTGGCTGTTATCAAACTGCGAGACCAGCACACTGGTGAACATATTGCCACCACTGACATACCATGCACCCGCACCCGCGTTGTTACCCAGCAATGTTAGCTCTAGAATATCCCCGTAGAGCATAGATATGCTCTTTACACTTACGGACTGCCCCGGATCTGCACCGTATATAAGGTCAGTCCCAACCCGAGTAATGGCAGCAGACACGGTGTTGTAACAGATTATCGTGACAGTCGCCCCATTGGGCAGGTCCGCCGAATAGGGAAGATTAATAGTGTTCGCTGCGTCACCAAACAACATGGAGACCTGACCTACCGCAGATGCAAGAATCGATCCGTTACCGTTAAAAGCAGTACCTCCCGAATAGTACTTGCCTTGGCGCCGCACCCATTCAGTTGTCGCCAGCAAGGAGGAGTTATCGAACCGTGGCGCTGACTCCGCCGTTGCCAAGCCTTTAAATGCTGGTGAGTTGAGCGGCGCGAACCCTTGTGTCACATTCTGAAACGCCAAAGGCGTCGTTCCCAGAACAATTGTTCCATCTGTCACTAACTGCCAGATCGTGTCAGCAAGCGTTAGTCCCTGTTCGACAGACACCGTCAACGATGATGTCACCTTAGCATTGGCGTCAGCATCTTTAGTGCGAACCCATGCGGTGTTAGTCACTACATAAAGCCCGTTATCTTTAGGGGTTGTCTGGTTCTTAACCAGAACCCGGTCACCCGCAACAACCGCCACCCCATCAATAATTTGCGCTGAGCTCAGTGCGATATTTGCCGTAGTAGCCACACGCGCCGACTGTTTAGCATCAAGTTTCGCCAACTCATCAGCCACATAACCGATCACCCAAGCCCGCGTCGCCTTGACCACCGTGTCATCAATCAACAACGTCACCAGCGATGCATTACTCGTCTCGAAAATCGACCGAATATAAAACTCTTTCCCCGAACCAGAAGTTGCCAGAACCGGCTTGAAAGACTCCGGGTACTTAACGATTGCGTAAAGCACCCCGGTGTCCGTCCAAAGCCCGGCCTCACGCACATACCAACCACCGACCTCAGGCGGAATCGTTACCTCGGCCAGCAACCAGCTTGGATTCTTCTCATCCTGAAACAGCGCATTCAGCGGCCCGCGCCACACTTCACGTTTCAGCGCTTTTGCAGTGGCGTCGGGGTTGTAGACAGAGCCATTGCCATCGCCCACCGAAATTTGCGCGAGTTTGATCGGCACGCCCGCAGCCTTGCAGGCAGTTTCATAAGCAATCCCTGCGTTGGTCAGCAAGGTATAAAAGTCGGCCATTTAGGACCCCTGTGGATAGATAGTGACGGTTTCGACGCTGTAGAAGCCGGCTGCCAAAAAGGCCATGCCGGACGCTTCAAGCCCCTCGATAACAATCGGATAGATAGTGGTCAGCTCACCGCAGACAGTCGCAGCGCCGACTGAATGGCTACCAAACGCGCTCAACCCGACCGTGACGGTGAAAATGTCACGCTCGCTTTTGGCCTCTGCTAGACGCAGATCCAGCCTCGCGTCGATTTCTTCGCTGTACGGCAGTTCGGAGTAAGCCCTGATGGAAAAACTGAAAGGATTACCTCGCGGCGACTGCTCATACCAGGCCCTTACCTCAGGGATCAGTTGCAGGCCTTTGGCAGCATTTTCGAGTGCTGTACGGGTACCGGCCTGTCGAGCGGTTGGCCAGGCGAGTTTTACCGTCGCACGCTTTTCAGCCCCGGCGGCAGTAGAACTCCATTCGTTCACGCCACGATCCGCTGCGAGATAAGGTAAAAAATCCGTAGGCGTTTGCGAGGGGTCCATCAACGCGGGGAACGGTGGGGTTACTCGCTCGAGTAACTGACCGAAGCCTTGGTCCAACGCTTTTTCCAAGGGCGAACTGTTGGCGGGGAGCAGGCTCGGTATGCGCTCACTCATAGCGTGCGTACCTGTACTTCAACCCCGGTGCAATAAGGCGCCTGAAAGGCCGTCGCAATAATCGGTGCCAAGGGTTCAAGGATCTGTAACTGCGCCGCCCCGGCGCTGTGAATCGCATAGTCAATCCAACTCGGATCCACCCGCCCCTCCAGCCGATGACAAGACTCTGCATAGTCCTGTAGCAGTTTCTGCGCGGCAACTTGCGTGAGCCCCGAATCCGGGCCGGCATTGATCTTCGCAACCACACGGATTTTATAAGGCAGGATCTGCGCACCTTGCACGCTAACCAGATCGGTCTCCGGACGCACATCCGGCCGTGCGAAATGGCGACGAACCCCGTCAAGCAAATCGGCGGACGGCGTGCCGTCGCTCTCACGAGCAAGCACCGTGACCATCACTTCACCGGGCGCTGTTCGACGAGCGTTACCGTCCTTGACCTGCGCGGCATAACCGTCGGGATCAAAGGTGTAGCTGACCGTCACCACGCCCGGCGTCGCGCTTTGCACCTTCACCGACGGCCGTTCACCCAGGGTAAAAACCTCTCGCCGATACTGCATCCGCGAGCCGGCTGCCGGTGCATGCGGCGCCAGGTAATAACGCAAGCGAGCGTCGTCGTCACTCTCCAACGTCGGCGGCACCGGCGGAAACGCCGCCGGGTCGCCTGGATCGAGCACTTGGCGTTCCAGGCCCATGTCCGCCAGGCGCGCATCCAGGTTGCTGCCGGTGGCCCACCACGCCAGCATCTGCTTGATACGGGCATTGTATTTGCGTTCGTGGGTTTGCAGCCTTACACAGAAGGCTTCCAGGGCCAGGGTCAGCAACTCGCTTTCGTTGTCGAGGCTGACCTTGAGTTTGGCCGCGCTTTGCGGTGCTCGGGTGGCGACGTAATCGACCACAAACGCCTTGAATTCGGCCAGCAGCGGCTCGAACTCATCCACCGCAATGATGGCCGGTTCTGCCAGTTGGTTCTGGCCGGGGATCAGCATGCTCATGTCACGACCTCGAAGGTTTGTTGGCGGTTTTTCCAGGTGCCGGCGAAGCGCAACAGCAGGCCGGCGCCTTGGCGGGTGGCGACGATGACCAGGGGTTGAAAATCGCCGATGCCGTTGTGGCTGTTGTAGAACGCCTGCGCGGCGTGGCTTTGGGCGAGTATCAGCAGGTCGTCGCCGAGGTTCTGGCCGAGCAGTTGCGGGATCAGCGAGCCATATAGCGGGCGTTTCTGCCGAGTGCCCACGGGGGTGGTCAGCGCTCGGGTGGCGCGCTGCACGAACTGCAGCCAGTCATCGACGGCTGCCCCGGTGTTTCGATCGATGCCGAGCATGGGATGTCCTTATCGAGGGCTGATGACGCGGCCTTGATGGTCCACCAGCGGGCCGCTGAAGTGCGCGCCGCCAGCGTCCAGTACCAGGCTGGTGCCGCCGATTTGCAGGGTGATGTTATGGGCGCTCATGACCAAGCTGGCGGCGCCGACTTTGACGTCTACCTGTTCGCGCGAACCGCTGAACGTGGTGGGGCCGTTGACCCAATTGAAAATGTGGCTGGCATCGTCATAGTCGCTTTGGGTGCCGTCCTGGTGGCGTCGTCGGGTCAATGTCGCAACGCTGGAGACTGGCGGAAATTGACTACTGTTAAGGCCGAACAAGGCCACCGACTGACCACCGCCTTCGCCGCCGCCGTAGTTGAGCAACAGGCATTGCTCGCCCACCGACGGGATGCGCGTTTCGGTTTGTGCGCCTGCGCTGGGGTTGAAAAAGCGGATGGCCGGCGTGAGCAAATCACCGTGGCTGACCTTGCAGGTATTGCTGGCGGCGTCGACCGACTGACACGTGCCGATCCGGCAAAAACTCTCGGCGCGTCGATACAGGTCTTCAAGTTGGGTTTCCATCTCTGCCAGGCGTTCGACAATCGGCCCCAGTTGCATGCGTAACAGCGCGTCGAACATGGGCTACTCCGCCAGTGGTTTGTATTGGTCGGGATCGTCGATGTTCGACACTTCCCAGGTGCGGGCAAACAGCGGCTGGCCGGTAGGATCTGTGAGTAATACCGGCCCGATGTAGACGGTCTGGGTGAAGGAGACAGTCCAAGTGTCGTAGTCCGTTTCTGCTGTTGTTGCAGCAACCGGAGCGGCGACGATATTTATCGGCAAATCACACTGGGCCAATGGCAGGCCCCAACGGTTATCCAGCACCTGGTCCATAAGCTGGCTGGCCAGGTCGCAGGCATCAAATGGCAGCGCACCCGGCGCCACCATGGCCCGGAGCGAAATCGTCAGGGCGTGAGCCTTGCGCCCTTCACGAGAGCGAATGCCCGGCCCATTGCCTTCGATCGTGATCAAAACACCGGTTTTATCCAAGGCGTCCTGAAAATCCTGGTGATTGCCGACCTTCAAGGCCGGGAAGGCCGCATGCAGCGCCGCGCTAATGGCAAGGGGCAGTTGGGAGGGTTTTTCGATAAGGGTCATATTAAATAGCGTCCTTGCAACGGTTACTGCGGGTCTTGACCGGAGCCTTGGTTGACCCCGATGCGCTTGGCCGCCCAGCGTTCATAAAGGCCGATGGCGACATCGGCACCGGCCATGGCGGTGAGGCAGCCAATGGCGCCGGCGGTCCAAATCGACATGCCGGCGGCATAGCACAGCATCAAGGCTGAAACGCCGCAGACCATGCACGCGCCGGAGCGCAGGGCCAGGCGGCGCATCAGCGACCAACCACGTGCGCCCTCCTTGTCGGCGCGCCACATTTCACCGGACACCCCGCCGATCACTGCCAATACGATGACCAGCCAGATAGGCATTTCCGCTAACGCTTGCTGTTCATTTGTCATGTCACGCCTCCTGGCTGAGCACTCAATAGTCCATTTTTCATTTACACATGCTTCGATAGGTCGGCATTCCAAAAAGCCCGGTTGCCCGGGCTTTTCAGTAATGATGTCCTCGAACGTTCGGCGCTACTGGCGCGGTACGGTTCTTTCCTCAATGTTTTTCCGACCACGATCCCTGTCTGCCGGATAACTGCTTCTGGTGCTTTACGCTGCACACCCGGGTCAGTTGCCAACCCTCTGAACCGTTAAGGCCGGTTCATCGCTGCCTGTTTTTTTAAAGCGGTGTAACTAAAGAGCGTCGGCATCCTTGCCGGTGTTGCCTGGCATCCCTGCCATCGCTTCGATGGCGTCCTTGCCGATGTTGCGTGCCTTCCTTGTCACTTTCCTTGGCAGCATCCTTGCCGCCTCCACCACCTTGTTGGCTGGCTTGAGATGGAGAATATGCATGTATGCATATACAGTCAATGCACAAATGCATTTATTTTTGCTATCGGAATGCACCAGCGCATTTCGAACCTTATGGGCCAGGGGTTTACCGGTTTTCTACGGTCGAAAAAAAGCCCGCACATGGGCGGGCTTTGTCTTACGCAAGGAGGTTAACGGGCGTACATGCCCCACCAGAACACATGGCCGAGGATGCTGATTTGCTCATCCTGGATATCCTGGAAGCTGTAGTCCTCGTCCGGGTGCTCATCGCGATTGAAACTGCGCAGGCGAATCCCGGAAGGCAGGCGGTAGAGCTGTTTCACCCGCAATTGGCCATTGTGATTGATGGCATACAAGTCGCCATCGACGATGTCGCCAATGCCGCTCTTGCCCGCATTCACCCCAACCGTCGCGCCGTCGCGCAGCACCGGCAACATACTGTTGCCACGCACTGTCACGCATTTGGCCTGGTCGAACTGCACACCGTTGTGGCGAAGGCTGCGCTTGCCGAACCGCAGGCTGGCCTTCTCGCTTTCCTCGATGACGAATCTTCCTGATCCAGCAGCCAATTCAACCTCGCGCAAAAAGGGGATCGACACCTCGTCATCATTAACGGGCGTGTCGTCGTCCCACAGGCTTATGTCCTTGAGTTCCGAATGCATCGGGTCGCGCCCATCATCGCGCCCAGCACCCATCGCCGCGCGCCCGCGCAGGTGGTCGGTGCTGACGCGGAAGTACTCGGCGATGCGCGAGATGTGCTTGTCCGACGGATCAACGATCTTGCCGCTGAGGATCCGCGAGAGTGTGGATTGAGGCACGCCGGTACGCCGGTGAAGCTCCGTGGGGGAGATCCGGTCGCGGTCCAGCAGCTCTCGTAAGACGGTTGAAACGTTGCGTTTTTGCATAACGGCGATAGTGCCGGGAGTTTTGGGGGTTGGCAAATGCTAAATTGCATATTTTATGCATTATCAGAAAATGTTAGTCGACGCGTCAGTAAGCAATAGGGGCCTGGGCATTCGTCAATTTCAAAGTCCGAGAGGCTGCTATCGGCCAGGAGCGGACCGTCGGTTTGAGCCATTCTCAAGGCATGGCAACCAGAGTTCACGGTGAAGGTCAGATTGCATTAGCGCAGGCTCCAGCCTGCCTTTCACAAAACCTCAATCTAAGTTAGCGTGCACTTTTACATGATTGGAAACGCTTAATGAAGACAGTGATTGAACGGCTGGAAAAATGGTTAGAGGCCCATCTTCCTGAAGTACGTCGGGATCTGGCCCCGGGCTGTTCGGATGCTGCAATCGAAGAGTTCGAAAGCCTTGTTGGCCGACCTTTTCCAGAAAGCTTGAAGCAGCTCTACAGGTTGCACGACGGGCAACACGGTGCTGCGAATTCAGGGCCCTTTTATGGACTTAGTTTTCTGTCGCTGGCAGCGGCCAAGACACATTGGGAGTCTTGGAAAGATATCATCGATGAGTGGTCGCCCGAAGAAATGACCGAGGCGAGTGCATTCTGCACTTCGGGAAACTCCGGCGCTATCCAGGCTCTATACGCCAACAGATACTGGATACCCTTCGCCTTCGACTACGGTGGCAATCATCTCGGGGTTGATTTGGATCCAGGGGAGCGCGGAACCTTGGGACAAGTCATTAATTTTGGCAGTGACGAAGAAGATAAATACGTTGTGGGCAGGTCCGTTGATGAGTTTATGGAGTGGCTGGTCGATCAACTCGAAAGTGGTAACTTCGCAATCAGGGAGGAGGATGACGGTTGGCGAAGCTTGAACACCAAGGAGCCTGAAATGCTCCATTTTCTGGACGCGGTTCCCATTCTGTTTGGGGCACAATCTGTCAGGTGAACCGGCAAGATCGCCAATTGGGTTTACGCAAGTAGAGAGCTAAAGGGGGCGAATGTATTTTCCAGAAATCCCCCCTTTTTTGTCCCTATCCTCTTTCTTCTCGGTGCCATCGCCGTTCTGGACGAATGACTGCTTTTGGCCGGTCGCTCCCTTTCGCAAACGACAGCAATAGGTTCATTTCAGCGATCAATCGTACTGGATAGGAATTCGAACCCTTTTTAAGATGGTTTCAGACCGCTTCAGGCCTTAGAGTACGGGCATTTACACTCGGCATTTTGGTTCTCTGCGGTCTATGGCCGCCTCTGATTTGCCCTGAATATGTCTTAACTCACTTTCAACGTTTACGCGCTCCCTCGAACCACCAAGGACTGTTTTCGGCCAGAAATAGCTACCGCAGGAAGACCGCCTTCAGTCGGAAACGGGCGATGACAAATAAATTTGTCCCTTTTCAGTCCCTTTCGGTCGTCATTTCGCGGTGGAGCTTCACAGATGATAGGATGGTGGCTTATGGCCGGCATCGTGATTGGCCACTGATGAATTTTGGAATGGACATGTCTCAACAAACGGAAGTAACAGACACTGAGTCTTCTAAGGGGTATTTTAAGGATGACGAGATGCATCGTCTCCTTCACGAGACTGAGAGTCGGTACAAAAGCGCAATAAATACTGACGGGATGGACGCTAGTGATATCAATTTTTTTATAATTAGATCACTAGCCGCGATGCGAAATAATTATATTGCTTTCGAACGCGACTGCCTATTTAACATTGAAATGATCGGTCGTGTTTTTAAAGAAAAATTGGAGACTATAGATCCTCAAAACTCCAAAGATTCTGAACTGTTGGCTGCTTATATATTTCGCTTTGTGCAGGAGTATGACGTATCGAACCCCAACGATATTTCTGACGAGTTGAGATATGGACTTAGGGTGATGCCGGACCTAAACCTAGATCACCGCGCAGCAAGTGAAATAAAGTACGGTCAGCACTCAATGCTGATTGGAGTTTTGAAAAAGTATCTTCATCATGAGGATATTGTTGCTATAAAAAAACTTCCAGGAACTATTGAACGCGCGGTGAGAATTAATGCTGACAGTGAGCGCACCCTCAACGAAGGGCAGCAAAAAGTAGCACACCTGGCGGAAGGTCTAAAAAAGCTTAAAATTGGTTCGGATTTTGTAGAGCTGGCATCAGGGTTTTCAAAAATGAGAACTCGCAAGGCAATCGAAAAGCATTTCAATTTTGCGTGTTTACTGCTTTTGGCAGCGATGATGATCTCCCCAGCAGCACTGAAAATATATGTCTATTATGCTGAGCTAAAAATCCCGGAGATTGATGTCTATACAGCCGTATCGATTGCTGCTTTGGAATTGGTGTTCGTATACTTTTTTCGCGTGGCGCTTCACAACTTTAGAGGCGTGAAAGCGCAGATACTTCAACTTGACCTTCGTATAGCACTACTTCAGTTCATTCAAAGCTATGTGAAATTTTCAGGCGACGCTAGAAAGATAGTATCCAAATCCAATGGTGAAATCTCTTCTAAGGAGCTGACTTTAGATCGATTTGAACAAGTAATTTTCAGCGGATTGGTAGCTGGTGAAAATGAGTTACCCTCGACTTTTGACGGTCTGGACGGATTGGCAAAAATCATCGAAAAGGTGAAGGGTAAGTGAGCCTAAGATAAAATATATTTCAAGTTAAAGATAACGACCCTGGAAACACGTACGATTTAGCCAATGTTGCGCAAAACTTTTTCTATCTGAACAAAGGGGCTGATTTATTTTTCAGAAATAGATCCGCCCCTTTGTTTCACTCTTTAGTTTACTGATGCCACCTGCATTTCCTCTGCGCCCTAGGTGCGATGCACTCCGAAGGGAATATCAAGTCAACCTGTGTCCTAGATACCCTTCCATCGGAATTCCAGGCGTGATTATGCCTGCCGCCACCTTCATAAGTGATCCAGATACTGGATCTTTGCAGGGGGAACAGATCGAGAATGATACAGATGCGTACTCATTGCTATTCAAGAGTACGTCGCTCCATTTCATACCAGCGAATGCACCACAGCGGGCAATTGAAGCACTCCTTTTCATAGCCGGGTGTACCATCGACTTTACTCATTTTACGAATCCATCATCCTGCTGTTTTGGCATGGCAATGCCCATTCCCAGCGTCCAGCATCACTGGTTTATGAGAGTCCGCTTCTGGCCGAAAGCGGCCTTCACCTTAAGCCATTGACCAAGCGATCAAGCCTGCCCTCACATCTTTAGGTGATAATTTCCGGGGCGTACCCCCCGCATGGGTCCGCTGGCAACTGGCGAAGCAAAGTAAAGCCAAGAGATGCCCCCTTTTTCCCAGTTGCACCCACCCCACCACCACGCTACTCTCCCCTCCGTCGCTGCCAATTCAGCGACCGGGCCTGATAACCCGGCAAGATGCAGGCGCACCTAGCGCCCCCAAAACCCGATTTGCTGGCGTTTTTTTTTTCGCCCACCATTTCGTGCAATGGCGGCTGTGCGTGGGAGACCTTCGGGTCTGCCGGGTTCCTGTATCTCCGGTTTATCAGCCTGCGCACAGCTGCCACCCAATTCGCCTGATAACGAATGTGGTAGCTCTCAATTGATATGGGAGTTTTACCGATGACCGCTACAGATCCGTCTGCGTTAACCACCCTCGGCGTCACCCCCTTCTCCTTCCACTCCGACCAACCGCTATTTCGCGTCAACAGCGGTGTCTCCCTGCACGAAGCCTTGCACCACGCCTCCGACCTCCTCCACGTCGCCAAGCAACTCGCCGAAGATGCGGCGATGACCAAGGAAACGGACCGTTACGCCTGGGCGTCGCATTACTTGCAGGAGATGGTCAAGGCGGTGGTTGATGACGTGGTGAAGGTGTTGGATTCGCCCGGTAACCTTCAGTAAGGGGCGAATGAAAAACCGATGCGGCGCCTGATGCCGATCACTCAAGAGATAGCACAGGCACCGCTAACCCGTGGCGAGGGAGCTTGCTCCCGCTGGGCTGCGAAGCGGCCCTGCTCTTTGCTTCAAGAGCATGGGACTGCTACGCAGTCCAACGGGAGCAAGCTCCCTCGCCACGGGTTCGGTGTTCATTCTTGAGAGTGACGGCCATTGGGCGCTGCGCCATTTTTGGGTTTTACCTCAACAAAGGGGACTGATTTATTTTCCGAATAATTAAATAGATCTGTCCCCTTTTTGTTCCCGGCTTGACGGCCGGCGTTCGGCAGGATCTGCAGCAACTGCTGCTCGGTGATCGGCATGCTTTTCTCCAAGCGATAAAAAGCCCGCGACTTGGCGGGCGATACACGTTCGATATACTGCGGTGAATTATCGGAGCGAACAGGAATGGACCCCATGAAATACGGAATACTTCTCTTAACCGTCTTTACGCTTGGCGGCTGTGAAACGTACAAAGGCGGACAAGACGGCCCTGACGTTAAGGCTGGCGGACTTCAGATCAGTTGCAATGCAACCCCAGCCAATCAGCCCGGCTGCTACACCCCGCCACCCTCTTGGTGGACCAAGCTTCCTGGCCATTTTTTCATTCGTGGTAGCGGCTTTTAACGCTTGCGGCGGTGCGAGTCCTTTCTATAGGCGAATGAAAAACCGGTGCGGCGCCTGATTCCGATCACTTAAGAGATAGCACAAGCACCACTAACCTGTGGTTCGGTGTTCCTTATTGGGTGTTCATTCTTAATAGTGGGGCCATTGGGCGCTGCGCCATTTTTGGGTTTTACCTGGCTGTTTGTGACCTGCGAACCCTCGACCTCGCGTGTTAACCTTGCCGCCATCGCAAAATTAGCAGGGCCAAGCGCCCCATCTTTGCCCCACTCCTTTTAACGAATTTGCTAACTATCTGATGAGTAAAAACACCTCCGATCTGTCCTCCCACACTCCAATGATGCAGCAGTACTGGCGCCTCAAAAACCAGCACCCTGATCAGTTGATGTTCTATCGCATGGGCGATTTCTACGAGATCTTCTACGAAGACGCGAAGAAGGCCGCCAAGCTGCTGGACATCACCCTGACCGCGCGCGGGCAGTCGGCGGGGCAGTCGATTCCGATGTGTGGGATTCCTTACCATTCGTTGGAAGGTTATCTGGTCAAGCTGGTGAAGCTGGGCGAGTCGGTAGTGATCTGTGAGCAGATCGGCGACCCGGCGACCAGCAAAGGGCCGGTGGAACGTCAGGTGGTGCGCATTATCACGCCGGGCACGGTGAGTGATGAGGCGTTGCTGGATGAGCGTCGTGACAATCTGATCGCGGCGGTGTTGGGCGATGAGCGTTTGTTTGGCCTGTCGGTGCTGGATATCACCAGCGGCAACTTCAGCGTGCTGGAGATCAAGGGCTGGGAGAACCTGCTGGCGGAGCTGGAGCGTATCAATCCGGTGGAGTTGTTGATTCCGGATGATTGGCCAAAGGATCTGCCGGCGGAAAAACGCCGTGGGACCAAGCGGCGTGCGCCGTGGGATTTTGAGCGCGATACGGCGCTGAAAAGCCTGTGCCAGCAGTTCTCGGTGCAGGACCTTAAAGGCTTCGGCTGCGAGACCTTGACCCTGGCCATCGGCGCTGCCGGTTGCTTGCTCAGCTACGCGAAGGAAACCCAGCGCACCGCCCTGCCGCATTTGCGCAGCCTGCGCCATGAGCGCCTGGATGACACCGTGGTGCTCGATGGCGCCAGCCGTCGCAACCTCGAGCTGGACACCAACCTGGCCGGTGGTCGCGATAATACGCTGCAATCAGTGGTCGACCGTTGCCAGACGGCCATGGGCAGCCGCTTGCTGACCCGCTGGTTGAACCGTCCGCTGCGCGACCTGACCGTGCTGCAAGCGCGCCAGACATCGATTACTTGCCTGCTGGATCGCTATCGTTTTGAAAACCTGCAGCCGCAGCTCAAGGAAATCGGCGATATCGAGCGCATCCTGGCGCGAATTGGCCTGCGCAATGCGCGGCCACGTGACCTGGCGCGCCTGCGCGATGCCTTGAGCGCGCTGCCGCAGCTGCAAGTGGCGATGACTGAGTTGGACACGCCGCACCTGCAACAACTCGCCGTAACGGCCGGCACTTACCCGGACCTCGCGGCGCTGCTGGAAAAAGCCATTATCGACAACCCGCCGGCGATTATCCGTGACGGCGGCGTGCTTAAAACCGGTTACGACAGCGAGCTGGACGAGCTGCAATCGCTGAGCGAAAACGCCGGGCAGTTCCTGATCGACCTGGAAGCCCGCGAAAAAGCCCGCACCGGCCTGGCCAACTTGAAGGTCGGCTACAACCGCGTCCACGGCTACTTTATCGAGTTGCCGAGCAAGCAGGCCGAGTCGGCGCCGATTGATTATCAGCGCCGCCAAACCCTTAAGGGCGCCGAGCGTTTCATTACGCCGGAGCTCAAAGAGTTCGAAGACAAGGCACTGTCGGCCAAAAGCCGTGCCCTGGCGCGCGAAAAGATGCTGTATGAAGCGTTGCTTGAGGACTTGATCAGCCGCTTGGCGCCGCTGCAAGACACCGCCGCCGCCCTGGCGGAACTGGATGTGCTGAGCAACCTGGCCGAACGTGCGCTGAACCTTGACCTGAACTGCCCGCGTTTTGTCAGTGAGCCGTGCATGCGTATCGTGCAGGGCCGCCACCCGGTGGTGGAGCAGGTGTTGACCACGCCGTTTGTGGCCAACGACCTGTCGCTGGATGACGACACGCGCATGCTGGTGATCACCGGTCCCAACATGGGTGGTAAATCCACCTACATGCGCCAGACCGCATTGATCGTGTTGCTGGCGCACATCGGCAGCTTTGTGCCGGCAGCCAGTTGCGAGTTGTCGCTGGTAGACCGCATTTTCACCCGGATCGGTTCCAGTGATGACCTGGCTGGTGGGCGTTCGACCTTTATGGTGGAAATGAGCGAAACCGCCAACATCCTGCACAACGCCACCGAACGCAGTTTGGTGCTGATGGACGAAGTGGGGCGCGGCACCAGCACCTTCGATGGTCTGTCGCTGGCGTGGGCGGCAGCCGAGCGTTTGGCGCATTTGCGCGCCTATACGCTGTTCGCCACGCACTATTTCGAGCTGACGGTGTTGCCGGAAAGCGAGCCGCTGGTGGCCAACGTGCATCTCAATGCCACTGAGCACAACGAGCGCATCGTGTTCCTGCACCACGTGCTGCCGGGGCCGGCGAGCCAGAGTTACGGTTTGGCCGTGGCGCAGTTGGCGGGGGTTCCTGCGCAAGTCATCACCCGTGCCCGCGAACACTTGAGCCGCCTGGAAGAAACCGCCCTGCCCCACGAGATTCCTGTGGCAAGCCCGGCCAAAACCAGCGCAAAACCCAGCGCGCCGCACCAGAGTGATATGTTCGCCAGCCTGCCCCATCCAGTGCTGGATGAGCTGGCAAAGCTTGACCTGGACGGCTTGACGCCGCGTAAAGCGCTCGAAATGTTATATGCACTGCAAGTTCGGATATAACGCACAGGCTTGCAAGCTGGTAGACTCTCGCGCGGTTTGGGATGCTGCGGGTTATTAGCCTGGCCTGCAGACTATCGCTCCCGAACCTCGCGAGCCCTGCCACAAAGGGTTTCGCTGCCGCCGCCTGAGGAGAGAATTAGAAATGACCTTCGTCGTTACCGACAACTGCATCAAGTGCAAGTACACCGACTGCGTCGAAGTGTGTCCGGTGGACTGCTTCTACGAAGGCCCGAACTTCCTGGTTATCCACCCGGATGAGTGCATTGACTGCGCCCTGTGTGAACCAGAATGCCCGGCCGTCGCTATTTTCTCCGAGGACGAAGTCCCGGCAGAGATGCAGGAATTCATTCAGTTGAACGTCGAGTTGGCGGAAATCTGGCCGAACATCACTGAACGTAAAGATCCGATGCCTGACGCAGCGGAGTGGGATGGCAAGAAAGGTAAGATTGCAGACCTCGAGCGCTAAAAGCGCCGCCGCCCAATAAAAAAGGCCCCTTGCGGGCCTTTTTGCGTTTCTGAGTGGTCGTTTTCACTTTTCAGCAGGCAAAAAAAAGGGGCGGTATGACCCGCCCACATTTTTTCCCTAGTCCCTGTATTCCTTTTCATCATCCTGATGAATCGCATCCTGCGACGTTCCTTCAACCATCGTTCCTTGATGGCTGTGCCAATCCGTGGACACAGGGCTGATCTTAGAGAGTTCCGGGGGAAGTTCAACGGGATCCAAGTGATCGGCTGACAGACTTGAACGCTCATTCAAGTATAAATAATTGTTATTTTTCAGATGGATAGAAAATTCGTTCACCGTTTCGAGATGGACATGCCCGGTAAAAAAACCAAACACTTACGAAAAAGTAAGCAAATGCTTACACGCGCAATTGCGCAAACGCATGATTCGGAACCATTGACTGATCGGCAGGCATAAAAAAGCCCCGACAACGCCGAGGCTGTTTTCCTTCAGCAGGTTCAGTCGTCGCTGACGGTGATGGTCGGCATTGCCGGTGCTGCGGCTTCCTGCAGGACGATCCGCGCGCCCACGTGACGGGCCAGTTCCTGGTACACCATAGCGATCGGTCCATCAGGCTCCGCGGCCACGGTGGGCTTGCCGCCGTCGGCCTGCTCACGAATTTCCATCGCCAGCGGCAACGACGCCAGCAACTCAACCCCGTATTGGGTCGCCAACTTCTCACCGCCGCCTTCGCCAAACAAATGCTCGGCGTGGCCGCAGTTGGAGCAGATGTGTACCGCCATGTTTTCAACAACGCCCAGCACCGGGATGTTGACCTTGCGGAACATCTCCACGCCTTTTCTGGCATCCAGCAGCGCCAGGTCCTGGGGTGTGGTCACGATCACCGAACCGGCCACCGGCACCTTTTGCGCCAGGGTCAGTTGGATATCGCCAGTACCTGGTGGCATGTCGATCACCAGGTAATCCAGGTCGCCCCAGGCGGTCTGGGTGACCAGTTGCAGCAAGGCGCCGGAGACCATCGGCCCGCGCCACACCATCGGCGTGTTGTCGTCGGTGAGGAAGGCCATGGACATGACCTCCACGCCCAGCGACTCAATCGGCACAAACCACTTCTGGTCCTTGACCTTGGGCCGCGTACCTTCGGCGATGCCGAACATTACGCCCTGGCTTGGGCCGTAGATATCGGCGTCGAGGATGCCCACGCGCGCACCTTCGCGGGCCAGCGCAAGCGCCAGGTTGGCGGCGGTGGTGGATTTACCCACGCCGCCCTTGCCGGAGGCCACGGCGATGACATTCTTGACGTTGGCCAGGCCCGGAATCTGCGCCTGGGCCTTGTGCGCGGCAATCACGCACTGGATGTCGACCTTGGCCGAGCGCACGCCCTCCAAGCCTTCGATGGCCATTTGCAACATCTGTGCCCAGCCACTCTTGAACAAACCGGCGGCATAGCCCAGTTCCAACTGGACCGACACCTGGTCGCCCTGGACCTCGATGGCACGTACACAGCCGGCGCTGACCGGGTCCTGGTTCAAATAGGGGTCGGTGTACTGGCGAAGAACGGCTTCCACCGCTGCGCGATTGACGGCGCTCATGGGCTACTCCCGAAAAAAGACTGACTGAAACAGGCGGCTATCCTAACCGTTCCAGCCGCCCAGCGGCATGCTTTCGAGACCTGGGAAGATTCAGAAACAGCACCACGGGGTGAAATATATTTCCCGGCGCTTTATAGTGGCCGACCTCCGTTTCATCAAGTAGCCGAGCCCCATGTCCGAGCCACGCAAGATCCTCGTCACCAGCGCCCTGCCCTATGCCAATGGTTCCATCCATCTTGGCCATATGCTTGAGTACATCCAGACCGATATGTGGGTGCGCTTCCAGAAGCATCGCGGCAACCAATGCATTTATGTCTGCGCGGACGACGCCCACGGTTCGGCCATCATGTTGCGCGCCGAGAAGGAAGGCATCACCCCGGAACAACTGATCGCCAATGTGCAGGCTGAACACAGCGCCGACTTTGCCGAGTTCCTGGTCGATTTCGACAACTTCCACTCGACCCACTCCGAAGAAAACCGCGAGCTGTCGAGCCAGATCTACCTGCGCTTGAAGGAAGCCGGGCACATCGACCAGCGTTCGGTGACCCAGTATTTCGACCCGGAAAAGAAAATGTTCCTGGCCGACCGCTTCATCAAGGGCACCTGCCCTAAATGCGGCACCGAAGACCAGTACGGCGACAACTGCGAAAAATGTGGCGCAACCTATGCACCGACGGACTTGAAGAACCCGAAGTCGGCAATCTCCGGCGCCACCCCGGTGCTCAAGGATTCCCAGCACTTCTTCTTCAAGCTCCCGGATTTCCAGCAAATGCTGCAAACCTGGACCCGCAGCGGCACCTTGCAGGACGCCGTGGCCAACAAACTCTCCGAATGGCTCGACAGCGGCCTGCAGCAGTGGGACATCTCCCGCGATGCGCCGTACTTCGGCTTCGAGATCCCGGGCGAGCCGGGCAAGTACTTTTATGTGTGGCTGGACGCGCCGATTGGCTACATGGCCAGCTTCAAAAACCTCTGCGACCGCACGCCTGAGCTGGACTTCGACGCGTTCTGGGCAAAGGATTCCACCGCCGAGCTGTACCACTTCATCGGCAAGGACATCGTCAACTTCCACGCGCTGTTCTGGCCGGCCATGCTCGAAGGTTCGGGCTATCGCAAGCCGACCGGTATCGCCGTGCACGGCTACCTGACGGTCAATGGCCAGAAAATGTCCAAGTCCCGTGGCACCTTTATCAAGGCGCGCACCTACCTGGACCACCTGTCGCCGGAATACCTGCGCTACTACTACGCCGCCAAGCTGGGCCGTGGTGTCGACGACCTCGACCTGAACCTGGAAGACTTCGTGCAGAAGGTCAACTCGGACCTGGTCGGCAAAGTGGTCAACATCGCCAGCCGTTGCGCCGGTTTTATCCACAAGGGCAATGCCGGTTTACTGGTGGCTGAAAACGCCGCACCGGAACTGACCGAAGCCTTCCTGGCCGCCGCGCCAAGTATCGCCGACGCCTATGAAGCCCGTGACTTTGCCCGCGCCATGCGCGAGATCATGGGCCTGGCCGACCGCGCCAACGCCTGGATCGCCGACAAGGCACCGTGGTCGCTGAACAAGCAGGAAGGCAAGCAAGCTGAAGTCCAGGCTATCTGTGCCACGGGCGTCAACCTGTTCCGCCAATTGGTAATCTTCCTCAAGCCGGTGCTGCCATTGCTGGCCGCTGATGCCGAGGCGTTCCTCAACGTCGCGCCGCTGACCTGGAACGACCACGCCACCTTGCTCAGCAACCATCAGTTGAACGAGTTCAAGCCGTTGATGACGCGTATTGATCCGGTGAAAGTCCAGGCCATGACCGACGCTTCGAAAGAAGACCTGGTCGCCAGCCAGACCGACACCGGTTCGGCTGCGCCCGCCGGTAACGGTGAGCTGGCCAAGGATCCGATCTCGGCAGAAATCGACTTCGACGCCTTTGCCGCTGTAGACCTGCGCGTTGCGCTGATCGTCAAGGCCGAGGCCGTGGAGGGCGCCGACAAGCTGCTGCGCCTGACCCTGGACCTGGGTGGCGAGCAACGTAACGTGTTCTCCGGCATCAAGAGCGCCTACCCGGATCCTTCCAAGCTCGACGGTCGCTTGACCATGATGATCGCCAACCTCAAGCCACGCAAAATGAAGTTCGGTATCTCCGAAGGCATGGTGATGGCAGCCGGCCCAGGCGGCGAAGAGATCTACCTGTTGAGCCCTGACAGCGGTGCCAAGCCGGGTCAGCGTATCAAGTAAGCCCGCAAAGCCCGTCTGCGGCAAGCGGGCCTCCCGTGGCAAACGGGCTGCCTGTGGCGAGCGGGCTTGCCCCGCGTTGGGCTGCGCAGCAGCCCCAATAAAGTCGCCGCATTTGGCCTGTTAAACCGAGTGCCTGTACCAAGGGCCGCTCCGCGCCGCAACGCGGGGCAAGCCCGCTCGCCACAGAACGCGCGCTCGCCACTACAGGCACTGTTTGTTCAACCGGCATACCAATGATCACCCCATGAACTTGATTCAACGTATCGACGCGCTGCTGCCGCAGACCCAATGCGGCAAATGCGGGCATCCGGGTTGCAAGCCTTACGCCGAGGGCATCGCGTTGGGTGAGGCAATCAACAAGTGCCCGCCCGGAGGGCAAGAAACCATTGCCGGCCTGGCCCAGCTGTTGCGTGTGCCGGTGTTGGAACTGGACACCAGTCGTGGCGAAGCCCCGGCCCAGGTCGCCTACATCCGCGAAGCCGAATGCATCGGCTGCACCAAGTGCATCCAGGCGTGCCCGGTGGATGCGATTGTCGGCGCCGCCAAGTTGATGCACACCGTGATCATGGATGAATGCACCGGCTGCGACCTGTGTGTTGCGCCCTGCCCTGTGGATTGCATTGAAATGCGTCCAGCGACCACTGTGCTGGCGATTGTCGGCGGCCTGGCGGCCGATGATGGGCAACGCCATGAGCGCGGCCTCAAGCGCGACCGCGCGCGGCGGCGCTTTGAGCAACGCAATACGCGGCTGCAACGCGAGGAAGCGCATAAACTCGCCGAGCGCCTGGCGCGGGCTAAACGTTTGGCCCCGCCGGTTGCCCCTGTGCAAGCCGATGACGCTCAGGCGGCCCGGGATACAGCGGTCAAGAAGGCCAAGATCACCGTTGCCATGAGTCGCGCCCAACTGCATAAATCACTCAAGGCATTTGGACATCCACCGACCTTTGAGCAGCAGTCGCAGTTGATCGTGCTGCAACAGCAGTTCGAAGCAGCGGAGCAGGCGCTGGCCGCACTGGAAGTACAGAGCACACCGACGCCAGCAACGGCACCGAGTAACAGCGCCGATCTCAAGCGCGCTAAAATCCAGCTGGCCATGCACCGCGCAGCATTGAAGAAAGCCCAGGATCTAAACGCCACTCCACAGCAACTGGCCGAGGCGCAAAGCAAAGTCGATGACGCACAACGCCAAGTGGATACTCATGACAGCGTTTAAACCCGCGCTAAACCCTGCTGTGTGTATTACTACAATCGCGCTGATCGCCTGCAAGGAACCACCTGCCCCATGAACGCCGCAAAACGCCTGGAAATTTTCCGCAGGTTTCATGAAGACAATCCGGAACCCAAGACCGAGCTGGCCTACTCGTCGCCGTTCGAGTTGCTGATTGCGGTGATCCTGTCAGCACAATCCACGGACGTGGGCGTCAACAAGGCTACGGCCAAGCTGTACCCAGTGGCCAATACGCCAGCGGCCATTTATGCCTTGGGTGTGGAGGGTTTGTCGGAGTACATCAAGACGATCGGCCTGTACAACAGCAAGGCCAAGAATGTCATTGAGACCTGCCGCTTGTTGGTTGAGCTGCACGGCAGTGAAGTGCCACAAACCCGCGAAGCCCTGGAAGCCCTTCCCGGCGTAGGCCGCAAAACTGCGAACGTGGTACTCAATACCGCGTTCCGGCAACTGACCATGGCAGTGGACACGCATATTTTCCGCGTCAGCAACCGAACCGGCATCGCGCGTGGCAAGAATGTGGTCGAGGTAGAAAAGCAGTTGATGAAGTTTGTGCCCAAGCCCTATCTGCTCGACTCCCACCACTGGCTGATCCTTCACGGGCGCTATGTGTGCCAGGCCCGCAAGCCTCGCTGCGGGAGTTGCCGCATCGAAGACCTGTGCGAGTACAAGGACAAAACCTCGGACGATTGAGGGTTCATTGGTTTTCTCGATCAGTCGATTGAAAAAATCTTTTTTACCCGTTCGTGGATTATCGTTATAAGGAGCGCCAACGGCAGTCTTAGCCTGGAGTTAACCTTATGAGCACTGGCAAAGAACAACTGGATGTAGAAGACGATCTCGTTGATGTGGCGGAAGACGAAGGGGACGCCCCTGTGGCAGAGGTGGCCAAGACCAATTTGAGCAAACGCCGCACTATCGACAACCTGTTGGAAGAGCGACGCTTGCAAAAACAACTGGCCGATTACGACTTCGACCTCTGATCGATGCGCTGACGGCCGGAAGCCTCCCTGACGGAGGCTTTTTTTTTGCCGGGTTTTCGGTTTTTGGTGCAAAACCGCACCGCGTCTACACGAGGCCGTTGCGCTGGGCCAGCTCGATCAGGTCCACAAGGGAGCGTGCATTGAGCTTGAGTAACAGGCGGGTCTTGTAGGTGCTGACGGTTTTGTTGCTCAGGAACATGCCATCGGCAATTTCCTTGTTGGTTTTGCCTCGGGCCAGTTGCTGCAACACCATCATCTCGCGACCCGACAAGCGTTCAACCATGTCCGCCTCGCTGGCATTGCCCATGGTCGAGCGTACCGAGTTGAGCGCCTGGTTGGGGAAATAGCTGTAGCCGGAAAGTACAGCCTTGATGGCGCTCAGCAGCTCGGTCAGGTCCTGCTGCTTGCATACGTAGCCCGCCGCCCCCGCCTGCATGCAGCGCATGGAGAAATGGCCGGGTGCCTGAGACGTCAGCACCAGCACCTTGACGGGTGTAGCCTGCTTGGTAGACGCCAGCCGACAGATAACTTCCAGGCCATCGAGCTTGGGTATCCCGATATCCAGTATGACAATGTCCGGCATATGTTCCCGTGCAAGTTGCAGCGCATCGACGCCGTTATCAGTCTCGGCAACGACTTCATAACCATGACGTTCCATTAGCATGCGCACAGCAAGTCGAATGACGGGATGATCATCCACGATCAGCACTTTATTCATGAGAAAGTCCAATTTCGCTGTTCGAATTATTTAGAGCAAGCACAATAGCCTAGTCGTTTCCTAGTTGGCATAGCGCTCCCCCCCAAGCAACAGCAAGCAGAGACCCAACCCACAACGATATAGGAATTAACCTACAAAAAAACACAAACTCAGGTGCAGGGAATTTTATGCAACCCTTCAGAACTTTCCGGGGCCATACATATTTCGAGTGAAATATACGCCGCAGAATGGGTACGAGGTAAATGTACCGCACATGACTTTCAGGAAATACCCCTTGCTTATGGCAGCTAGGCCAGTGAGCAGCTGAAAAGAAATCAACTGATTTAGTTCCATTCAACATACCTGTTTACATCCCTATTTCCTACAGAAGTTTCAGCGCCCTACATACTCGCTGTACTTAGGTAGTGAATTTTCCGTAAGACATAGTTCCTGTGCAGGTGTAAAAAATTCATTCAACCGTACAGAAATAAACACGCCATCGCTGAAACGGCCGAATTCAACTTCAACATTCAACAAACCTTAAACAGTCAGACCGCGTTTAAACATCAGCTTGCTTTTAAATGCGCCCGTCTTTATATGCAGGCAAAAAAAATGGCCCCTTGGACTAGGGGCCATTTTTACAACGAGGGTCGCACTCAGAACAGCTTGCGACCCTTGTTGGCGGCGATGCGCATACGCAACGCGTTCAGCTTGATGAAGCCTGCCGCGTCCGCCTGGTTGTAGGCGCCGCCGTCTTCTTCGAAGGTGGCGATGTTGGCGTCGAACAGCGACTCATCAGACTTGCGACCGGTAACGATCACGTTGCCCTTGTACAGCTTCAGGCGCACAACGCCGTTCACGTGGACCTGGGAGGCGTCGATCATCTGTTGCAGCATCAGACGCTCCGGGCTCCACCAGTAACCGGTGTAGATCAAGCTGGCGTACTTGGGCATCAGCTCGTCTTTGAGGTGAGCCACTTCACGGTCCAGGGTGATCGACTCAATGGCGCGGTGAGCGCGCAGCATGATGGTGCCGCCTGGGGTTTCGTAGCAACCACGGGACTTCATGCCCACGTAGCGGTTCTCGACGATGTCGAGACGGCCGATACCGTGTTCGCCACCGATACGGTTCAGGGTCGCCAGCACGGTGGCCGGGGTCATTTCGACGCCGTCCAGTGCAACGATGTCGCCGTTGCGGTAGGTCAGTTCCAGGTACTGGGCCTTGTCTGGAGCGTTCTCCGGGGAGACGGTCCATTTCCACATGTCTTCTTCGTGCTCGGTCCAGGTGTCTTCCAGCACGCCGCCTTCATAGGAGATGTGCAGCAAGTTGGCGTCCATCGAGTACGGGGACTTCTTCTTGCCGTGACGCTCGATCGGGATTGCATGCTTTTCAGCGTAATCCATCAGTTTTTCACGGGACAGCAGGTCCCATTCACGCCAAGGAGCAATCACTTTCACGCCTGGCTTGAGCGCGTAGGCGCCCAGTTCGAAACGCACCTGGTCGTTGCCCTTGCCGGTAGCGCCATGGGAAATGGCGTCGGCGCCGGTTTCGTTGGCGATTTCGATCAGGCGTTTGGCGATCAGCGGGCGTGCGATGGAAGTACCCAGCAGGTACTCGCCTTCGTAGACGGTGTTGGCGCGAAACATCGGGAAGACGAAATCGCGGACGAATTCTTCGCGCAGGTCGTCAATGTAGATCTCTTTCACGCCCATGGCTTGCGCCTTGGCACGTGCAGGTTCGACCTCTTCGCCCTGACCCAGGTCAGCGGTGAAGGTCACCACTTCACAGTTATAAGTATCCTGCAGCCACTTGAGGATCACCGAAGTGTCCAGGCCGCCGGAATACGCGAGAACGACCTTGTTTACGTCGGCCATGCCATCACTCCACGGGGTTGTACGGAAAGCCGTCGATTCTACCGACCAAAACCGTGAATTTACAGAGGCGCGACAGCAAATGAAGATAAAGCGACAGATTATGTCGAGCGGGCGACCGATGGTCGCACCTTATGACGTGTGTGCCGCGCTGCTCGGGCCAGTGGCCTGGGGTGCCGGTTTCTCGGGGGCAGCCACGCGTTCGAGCTGAATATTCACGCGACGATTACGGGCGCGGTTGGCGGCATTGGTATTGGGCGCCAGTGGGTAACTTTCACCGTGAAAACGCAGGGTGATCTGCGATTCCTGAATGCCATTGGCCTTGAAGTAGTCCATCACCGCCAGGGCACGACGGCGCGAGACGTCACGGTTGGTCAGGCGGTTACCGCTGTTGTCGGAATGACCATTGAGCTCGACGTGATTAACCGTCGGGTCGGCTTTCATGAACGCGAGAATCACGTCCAGCTTCTTCTTGGCAGCGGCGTCCAGCTCGATACCGCCGCCGGGGAAGCCGACTTCAGTCTGTTTGACCTGATCGTAATTCATCGGCAACAGCTTGGTGGTGCACAGTTGATAGTCGTTGAAGGCCTTGTTGAATTTCACCGGCAACAGGCGGACCTCCGAGTAGCCGCCCTCACGCCCGTAATGCCGCACCGTAGGGCTACGCCCCTCCAGCAAACCCGTAAACAAACGCCCGGCCTGGGCCTGGGAGCTGTTGAACAGCACGTCGCCACTGCCAACACGCACGGCGCCCAAGTTGATATCACCACGGCCCGGTTGCCAGGGTGCCGCCGCAGCCAGCAAGGTCGCCGAGCCCGCTCCGAGCGCGCCGCTATAGGCTTTCAGGCGAAATGTCGCCTGCTCGCCGGCCCGGCGCACAAACTCACCCGAACCGAAATCGGTGATCGGCTGGGCCAGGCGGCACTCGAATTGGTCGCCTTCCACCTTCCACTCAATATTCTCCAGACGTGTCTGGAATGTGAGTGCCATCGCAGGCAGGCTGGCGAACACACTGAGCAGGGCTAGATAATGCTGGCGCACGGGAGGCTCCACTGGTTTCTACAACACTTCAAAGCGTCATACGTCGTTAAGGCATACCCAGGGATATCGGACACGTGCGGCAAAACTTGATAGCGAGTGCCTGCAAGAGTCTTTTCCGGTAGCATTCCCACCAGATTGACCCGCCTGGAATCCCCAATGTCCGACCGCCTGACCCTGCTGCGTCCCGACGACTGGCATATTCATCTTCGCGATGGTGCTGCGTTACCCCAAACCGTGGCCGATGTAGCGCGCACGTTTGGCCGCGCGATTATCATGCCTAACCTGGTACCTCCGGTGCGTAATGCCGAGCAAGCCGATGCCTATCGCCAGCGTATCCTCGCTGCGCGCCCGGCCGGCAGCCGCTTCGAACCGTTGATGGTGCTCTACCTCACCGACCGTACCCAGCCTGCCGAAATCCGCGAGGCCAAGGCCAGCGGTTTTGTGTACGCCGCCAAGTTGTACCCGGCGGGCGCGACCACCAACTCCGACTCCGGCGTGACCAGTATCGACAAGATCCTGCCGGCGATCGAAGCCATGGCTGAAGTCGGCATGCCGCTGCTGATCCACGGTGAAGTCACCCGTGGCGATGTGGATGTGTTTGATCGTGAAAAGATCTTCATCGACGAGCATATGCGCCGCGTGGTCGAGCTGTTCCCGACCCTCAAGGTCGTGTTCGAACACATCACCACCGCCGACGCCGTGCAGTTCGTCAACGAGGCTTCGGCCAACGTCGGCGCGACCATCACCGCGCATCACCTGCTCTACAACCGCAACCACATGCTGGTGGGCGGGATTCGGCCGCACTTCTATTGCCTGCCGATCCTCAAGCGCAACACCCACCAGGTGGCCCTGCTGGACGCCGCTACCAGCGGCAGCCCGAAGTTCTTCCTCGGCACCGACTCGGCGCCCCACGCCCAGCACGCCAAAGAAGCTGCGTGCGGCTGTGCCGGTTGCTACACCGCGTATGCCGCCATCGAGTTGTATGCCGAAGCGTTTGAACAGCGCAACGCCCTGGACAAGCTCGAAGCCTTCGCCAGCCTCAACGGCCCGCGCTTCTACGGCCTGCCGGCGAATACCGACCGCATTACCCTGGTTCGTGAAGACTGGACCGCCCCTGCCAGCCTGCCGTTTGGCGAGCTGACTGTTATCCCGCTGCGCGCCGGTGAAACACTGCGCTGGCGCCTGCTGGAGGAAAGCAAGTGAGTGAAGACCATTACGACGACGAACACGAGCACAGTGGTGGCGGCTCCCGCCACCCGATGGCCGAGCGGTTTCGCGGTTATCTGCCGGTTGTCATCGACGTAGAAACCGGTGGTTTCAACTGCGCCACCGACGCATTGCTGGAAATCGCCGCGACCACTATCGGCATGGATGAACAGGGTTTTGTGTTCCCGGAACACACCCACTTCTTCCGTGTTGAGCCGTTTGAAGGCGCGAATATCGAAGCTGCAGCCCTGGAGTTCACCGGCATCAAGCTCGATCACCCACTGCGCATGGCCGTGAGTGAAGAAGCGGCGCTGACCGATATCTTCCGTGGTGTGCGTAAAGCGTTGAAGGCCAATGGCTGCAAACGCGCGATCCTGGTGGGCCATAACAGCAGCTTCGACCTGGGCTTCCTGAATGCTGCCGTGACGCGGTTGGACATGAAGCGCAACCCGTTTCACCCGTTCTCCAGCTTTGACACCGCCACGCTTGCGGGCCTGGCTTACGGCCAGACCGTGCTGGCAAAGGCCTGCCAGGCGGCCGGTATCGACTTTGACGGTCGTGAGGCCCACTCGGCCCGCTACGACACCGAGAAGACTGCCGAGCTGTTCTGCGGCATCGTCAATCGGTGGAAGCAAATGGGCGGCTGGGAAGACTTCAACGACTGAGGCTGACGCCTCTGTGGTTGTGGCGAGGGAGCTTGCTCCCGCTGGGTTGCGCAGCGGCCCCAATAAGACCGCCGCGGTTAACCTGTTAAACCGCGGTGTCAGGTTATGGGGCTGCTTCGCAGCCCAGCGGGAGCAAGCTCCCTCGCCACAGAACCAAATGCAGCGCACAAAAAAACCGGCCTTTTCAGGCCGGTTTTTTTGTGCCGCGAACCTGGCTTACAGCTTGCCAGCGTTCTCGGTCAGGTAAGCCGCAACGCCTTCTGGCGAAGCGTTCATGCCTTTGTCGCCTTTTTTCCAGTTGGCAGGGCAGACTTCGCCGTGCTCTTCGTGGAATTGCAGGGCATCGACCAGACGGATCAGCTCTTCCATGTTACGGCCCAGCGGCAGGTCGTTGATGATCTGCGAGCGTACAACGCCCTTGTCGTCGATCAGGAACGCGCCACGGAACGCCACGCCGCCTTCGGACTCAACGTCGTAGGCCTTGGCAATGTCGTGCTTCATGTCGGCAGCCATGGTGTATTTGACTTTGCCGATGCCGCCATCATTGATGGCGGTGTTGCGCCAGGCGTTGTGGGTGAAATGGGAGTCGATGGAAACGGCTACCACTTCAACATTGCGCGCCTTGAAATCGTCCATGCGGTGGTCCAGAGCGATCAGCTCCGACGGGCACACGAAGGTGAAGTCCAGCGGGTAGAAGAACACCAGGCCGTATTTGCCTTTGATGGCTTCAGACAGTTTGAAGCTGTCTACGATTTCGCCATTGCCGAGGACGGCAGGTACGTCGAAATCCGGGGCTTGTTTGCCGACGAGTACGCTCATTGGGTATCTCCTGATGTAAGGGTGACGATTGAAGTAAAAGGACCAGCCCAAGTCTGGCGCAGTTAAGCGACAGGCCTGTGACGCGGTCACGCTTCGTGAAGACCGACCATCATACACTGAAAAAACCGTTCGTCAGCGCGCCGCAGGTACCTGGCAATACCCTGTGAATCTACTTTGACAATCATTCTCGTTAACATTAAGATCCATCGCACTTAAGCCTTAAACCCGCGATGGTTCTCCCTTATGTATGTCTGCCTCTGCACTGGCGTCACCGACGGACAAATCCGCGAAGCAATCTATGAAGGTTGCTGCAGCTACAAGGAAGTACGTGAAACCACCGG
This sequence comes from Pseudomonas sp. OE 28.3, assembly GCF_014268205.2. Classification (NCBI taxonomy): domain Bacteria; kingdom Pseudomonadati; phylum Pseudomonadota; class Gammaproteobacteria; order Pseudomonadales; family Pseudomonadaceae; genus Pseudomonas; species Pseudomonas sp. OE 28.3. Next base: position 1,527,361 of record NZ_CP077082.1, on the reverse strand, counting down.
CGTTGCCAGCCAGTGCGGCAAATGTGCTTGCCTCGCCAAGCAAGTGGTACGGGAAACCCTGACGCAGCTGCAAACAGCCCAGGCCGCACTCCCCTACTCAGCAGAATTTACACACGCTTAAATAGGCGTGTTTTGAAGAACCGGACTTAATGTCCGGTTTTTTTATGCCCGTAATTCAATTAGTTAGCGTCAAGACGCGGAACACAAACATTCTTATTCCGATTAATTTTCATTTATTATTCAATAACTTAGGTTTGACACTAGGGATTTCGCCGCTCAAACTCCGCCCTATACACAGCTATTACAGGGCAGGACCCCAGTCATGAAAGGCGACATCTCAGTCATCCAGCAACTCAACAAAATCCTTGCCAATGAACTGGTCGCGATCAATCAGTACTTTCTGCATGCGCGCATGTATGACGATTGGGGCCTGGAAAAGCTCGGCAAGCGTGAATACAAAGAATCGATCAAGGCCATGAAGGACGCAGACGCGCTGATCAAGCGCATCCTGTTCCTGGAAGGGCTGCCGAACGTACAGGACCTGGGCAAGCTGAACATCGGCGAGCACACCCAGGAGATGATCAGCAGCGACCTGAAGTTCGAGCAGAAGAGCCACAGCGACCTCAAGGCCGCCATCGCTCACTGCGAAACCAAAGGCGACTTCGGCAGCCGTGAGCTGCTGGAAGATATCCTGGAAGATCAGGAAGAACATATCGACTGGCTGGAAACCCAGCTGGGCTTGATCGTTAAAGTCAGCCTGGAAAACTACCTGCAATCGCAGATGGGTGAATAAGCGCTGAAGATCGTTCCCACTTGAGCATGGTGACGCAGAGCGTCACAGGATGCATTCCCACACGGAGCGTGGGAACGATCACAAAAAAGCCCCGCTCTCTTTCGAGAAGCGGGGCTTTTTATTGCATTCGGGTCAAGCGTCAGTCTTGGCCGCCGCGTTTACCGCTGCTTCTTTGATCAGCGCTTGCAGCGAACCGTCAGCAGCCATCTCAGTGATGATATCGCTACCGCCGACCAGCTCACCGGCTACCCACAGTTGGGGGAAAGTTGGCCAGTTGGCGTACTTCGGCAGGTTGGCGCGGATTTCCGGGTTTTGCAGGATATCCACGTAAGCGAATTTCTCGCCGCACGCCATGATGGCCTGGGAAGCCTTCGCGGAGAAACCGCACTGAGGAGCGTTCGGGGCGCCCTTCATGTAAAGCAGAATGGTGTTATTGGCAATCTGCTCTTTGATCGTTTCGATGATATCCATGGAACACCTCGGCTGGAACTTTGCGACTCACAGGTCGGCACGGTGGCGCATTGTAACGCAAAATTCCAGCGCAGTGCTCGGGCCTTATGCGGCGGCCACCTGCACCGGCACGCCATTGAGCGCGGCGTTTCCAGACAATTCATCCAATTGCCGCTCGTCGGTCAGGTCATTGGCACTGGCCCCAGGCTGCCCACTGGCGATGGTCATGCGCACGCCTGGACGACCGTGGCCCCAGCCGTGTGGCAGGCTGACCACGCCAGGCATCATGTCCAGGCTGGCCACCACTTCCACTTCGATCTCGCCAACGCGTGAGCTGACGCGCACCCACTGCCCATCACTCAATTGTCGGCTGGCAAGGTCGTCGGGATGCATATGCAGTTGATGGCGCGGCTTGCCCTTCACCAGGCGGTGATAGTTATGCATCCAGGAATTGTTGCTGCGTACATGCCGACGGCCGATCAGTAACAGCTCATTGACCATTGGCACCGGCTGGGCCGCAAAGCGCGCCAGGTCTGCCAGGATCACCGCAGGCGCTGCCTGCACGTGGCCGTCGGCGGTTTTCAAGCGTGCGGCCAAGTTGGGTTTGAGCGGCCCCAGGTCCACGCCATGGGGATGATCGGCGAGCATGGCCACCGACAGTTTGTGCTCGGACGCATCGCCATAGACCCCGGCACGCAAGCCAAAGTCGATCATCTGTGCCGGCGCCATGGTCGGCTTGAGCACGACGCCAGTGTGCGCAGCGAAGGCCTTGGCCAAGCCGACAAAGATCTCCCAATCATGCAACGCGCCGGCAGGCTTGGGCAGGATCGCGCGATTGAAGCGGGTGACGTTACGCACTGCGAACATATTGAACGTGGTGTCGTAGTGATCGTTTTCCAACGCTGAGGTGGACGGCAAGATCAGGTCGGCATAGCGCGTGGTTTCGTTGATATACAGGTCGACGCTGACCATGAACTCCAAACCGTCCAGGGCCTTCTCCAGTTGGCGACCGTTAGGCGTGGACAGCACCGGGTTTCCGGCCACCGTCACCAGGGCGCGGATCTGCCCTTCGCCTTCAGTGAGCATTTCTTCGGCCAGGGCCGATACGGGTAACTCGCCACCGTACTCCGGCCGCCCGGACACCCGGCTTTGCCAGCGATTGAAGTGCCCGCCGCCAGTGGAGGCCACCAGATCCACCGCCGGCGTGGTGCACAAGGCGCCGCCGACACGGTCGAGGTTGCCCGTGACCAGATTGATCAACTGCACCAGCCAATGGCACAGCGTGCCGAAGGCCTGGGTCGATACGCCCATGCGCCCGTAGCACACGGCCTTGTCCGCCGCCGCAAAGTCCCGCGCCAACTGGCGGATCTGTTCGGCAGGCACCGCACACTGGCGGCTCATGGCTTCGGCGGTAAACCCGGCGATCGCCTGGCGCACATCCTCCAGGCCAGCAATCGGCAAATGGCTGTCGCGAGTCAGGTTTTCGCTGAGCAAGGTGTTGAGCAGCCCGAACAGCAGCGCCGCGTCGCCACCGGGCCGTACGAACACATGCTGATCGGCAATCGCCGCCGTCTCGCTGCGCCGGGGGTCAACCACCACCACTTTGCCGCCGCGGGCCTGGATGGCCTTGAGGCGTTTCTCCACATCGGGCACGGTCATGATGCTGCCGTTGGACGCCAGCGGGTTGCCGCCCAGGATCAGCATGAAATCGGTGTGGTCGATATCCGGAATCGGCAGCAACAAGCCATGGCCGTACATCAGGTGGCTGGTGAGGTGATGGGGCAACTGGTCTACCGAGGTGGCGGAAAACCGATTGCGCGTCTTCAGCAGGCCAAGGAAGTAGTTGCTGTGGGTCATCAACCCGTAGTTATGCACGCTGGGGTTGCCCTGATACACCGCCACCGCGTTCTGCCCATGCCGGGCCTGGATGCCTGCGAGGCGTTCGGCTACCAGTGCAAAGGCCTCGTCCCACGGGATCGGCTGCCAGTCGCTGCCCACTCGCAGCATGGGCTGGTGCAGGCGGTCGGGGTCGTTCTGAATATCCTGCAGCGCCACGGCTTTTGGGCAAATGTGTCCGCGGCTGAACGCGTCCAGCGGGTCGCCCTTGATAGAGGTGATCGCCAGGCTGCCGTCGTCCGCCTGGGTGGTTTCCAGGGTCAGGCCGCAGATGGCTTCACACAGATGGCAGGCACGGTGGTGGAGAGTCTTGGTCATGGCCAGTCTCTTTATTGGGCTTTGGCCCAACTATGGCTCGACACCTGAACGCGCACCAGCAACGTTCGTTCTGTGAATCGAGGGGCATCAGGCCAGGCCATGGGCAAGTGTTTCAAATCTTTGCATAGGCGCTCCGAAACCGACACAACCCGCTCCAGGCCCGCCCCACACATTGCAAAAGGTCTTGGCGCCAGTGTACAAATGGGTCGCTGCTGTCAGGAATCAGTCTTCAAAAGCGCTTCGGCGCCCCTCTTGAACACCCTTAAAAACTGTAGCCCTATTGGTAAGACGCGACATTTAATTATAAGATCGCGCCTTCCCCTATTTCGTCGCCCAGTGCGGCTTTCGCCGCAGGTCTCGCCCGTTGTCACAATAAACAAGGCTTTGAGTATCTGCGGTCTGTTGCAAAAAGGTAGTTAATGATGAGCGCAAGGCACTTTCTCTCCCTGATGGATTGCACGCCCGAAGAGCTGGTCAGCGTGATCCGTCGAGGCATTGAGCTTAAAGACCTGCGTAACCGCGGCGTACTGTTCGAGCCTTTGAAAAACCGTGTGCTCGGGATGATTTTCGAGAAGTCGTCGACCCGCACCCGCGTGTCGTTCGAAGCCGGCATGATCCAGCTGGGTGGCCAAGCCATCTTCCTGTCCTCGCGTGACACCCAACTGGGCCGCGGCGAACCGATCGCCGACGCTGCCCGCGTGATGTCGCGCATGCTCGATGCGGTGATGATCCGCACCTTTGCCCACAGCACCGTGACCGAATTTTCCGCCAACTCGCGCGTACCGGTGATCAACGGCCTGTCCGATGACCTGCACCCGTGCCAGTTGCTGGCCGACATGCAAACCTTCCTTGAACACCGTGGTTCGATCCAGGGCAAGACCGTGGCCTGGATCGGCGACGGCAACAACATGTGCAACAGCTATATAGAAGCGGCGATCCAGTTCGACTTCCAACTGCGCGTTGCCTGCCCCGAAGGCTACGAGCCGGATGCACGTTTCCTGGCCCAGGCCGGCGATCGCGTGACCGTGGTGCGTGACCCGCGTGACGCGGTCATCGGCGCGCATCTGGTGAGCACCGACGTGTGGACCTCCATGGGCCAGGAAGAAGAAACCGCCAAGCGCCTGGCGCTGTTCGCGCCGTTCCAGGTGACCCGTGCCCTGCTCGACCTGGCCGCGCCAGACGTGCTGTTCATGCACTGCCTGCCCGCGCACCGGGGCGAAGAAATCAGCCTCGACCTGCTCGACGATGAGCGTTCGGTGGCGTGGGACCAGGCTGAGAACCGCCTGCATGCGCAAAAGGCGCTGCTCGAGTTCCTCGTCCCGCCGTCGTACCACCACGCATGAGCCAGCCATTACTGCTGAACCTGCGCAATCTGGCATGCGGCTATCAAGATCAACGCGTGGTGCAGCACCTCAACCTGCACCTCAACGCCGGTGACATCGGCTGCCTGCTGGGCTCCTCGGGTTGCGGAAAAACCACCACTTTGCGCGCGATCGCCGGGTTTGAGCCGGTGCATGAAGGTGAGATCAGCCTGGCCGGTGAAGTAATCTCCAGTGCCGGGTTCACCCTGGCGCCGGAGAAACGTCGCATTGGCATGGTGTTTCAGGACTACGCGCTGTTTCCGCATTTGAGCGTGGCCGACAACATCGCCTTCGGCATTCGCAAGCACCCGCAAAAAGACCGCGTGGTTGGCGAACTGCTGGAACTGGTCAACCTGAAAAACCTCGGCAAGCGTTTCCCCCACGAACTTTCCGGCGGCCAGCAACAACGCGTCGCCCTCGCCCGCGCCTTGGCGCCGGAACCGCAACTGTTGCTGCTCGATGAACCTTTCTCCAACCTCGACGGTGAACTGCGGCGCAAGCTCAGCCATGAAGTACGCGACATTCTCAAGGCGCGCGGCACCAGCGCGATTCTGGTCACCCATGATCAGGAAGAAGCCTTCGCCGTGAGTGATCACGTGGGCGTATTCAAAGAGGGCCGTCTTGAGCAGTGGGACACGCCTTACAACCTCTACCACGAACCGCAAACCCCTTATGTCGCCAGCTTTATCGGCCAGGGTTACTTCATTCGCGGGCAATTGAGTTCGCCGGAATCGGTGAGTACCGAACTGGGTGACTTGCGTGGCAACCGTGCCTACACCTGGCCAACGGGTGGCGCGGTGGATGTGTTGCTACGTCCGGATGACATCGTTTACGCACCCGACAGCGCGTTAAAAGCGCGGATTGTCGGCAAGACTTTCCTCGGCGCTTCGACCTTGTACCGCTTGCAGCTGCCGACCGGCGCACAGCTGGAGTCGATTTTCCCCAGCCATGCCGACCATCAGGTGGGTGCGCAGGTGGGGATTCGGGTGGCGGCGGAGCATCTGGTGTTGTTTCAGGCATCGGGCAGCACGGCGGCGCAGATTCCTCAAGTTGAATCCGGCGTGCGACGTTACAGTCCGGCTCACTGACCAACTGACGAAACCGGGTAAAAAATGTGGGAGCTGGCTTGCCTGCGATGGCATCACCTCGGTTCAACTGACAGACCGAGGTGTCTGCATCGCAGGCAAGCCAGCTCCCACATTAGATTTTCAGCGCATTCAGAATTGAGTTTCAGCCCCGCCCAATCGGCGCAAATTTGGCCTGGGTATGCTCGGCCAGCACCGCTGCGGCCAGTTCCACTTCTAACCCCCTCCTGCCTGCGCTCACATGAATCGTCGCAAACTGCTGCGCGGTCTCATCAATAAATGTGCGCAAACGCTTCTTCTGCCCCAACGGGCTGATGCCGCCCAACAGGTAACCGGTAGAGCGCTGCGCCGCTACCGGATCGGCCATCTCGGCTTTTTTAACGCCGGCCGCATGGGCCAGCGCCTTCAGGTCCAGACTTCCGACGACCGGCACCACCGCCACCAGCAATTCACCTTTCTCACTGCTGGCCAGTAAGGTCTTGAACACCTGCGCCGGGTCGAGCCCCAATTTTTCCGCGGCCTCCAGGCCATAGGACGCTGCCTTGGGGTCGTGCTCGTAACTGTGGATGCGATGTTCGGCGCGAACTTTTTTCAACAGGTCCAGTGCGGGTGTCATGACTACTCCGGGCGCGGCAGAAAGATCGCCAATTCTAGGCCAAGCCCGCGCAAAACGCTCTAGTGCGGCCCTCCCGCCATGCGCGCTTGCAGCCTCACCCGTGATCATTCACCAGACCAATAGTTCGAAAATGACCAATGGTTCACTTTCGACCTTTGACAGCGGTCATTCTTGTCTATATTTTTTCGTTTCCGAATACTGTAGGAATAGTGCTCCAGTGTTCCAGCGGGAAGCTGCAGTCAGGATGGGGATCCTGATTACGGTGAAAATCGCGCAACGGCCCGTTGAGGCTGTGCGCCAACAAGAACAACAATCGAGGTTTGCCATGACTACTGCTCTTCAACAGCCTTCACTTTCGAGCCAATGCATGGCCGAATTCCTGGGGACTGCGCTTCTGATCTTCTTCGGTACAGGATGCGTCGCTGCGCTCAAGGTCGCGGGTGCCAGCTTCGGGCTGTGGGAAATCAGTATTATCTGGGGGGTCGGCGTGAGCATGGCGATCTACCTGAGCGCCGGTATTTCCGGGGCGCACCTCAACCCGGCGGTAAGTATCGCGCTGTGCATTTTTGCCGATTTCGAAAAACGCAAACTGCCCTTCTATATCCTCGCGCAAATCGCTGGCGCCTTCTGCTCGGCGGCGTTGGTTTACACGCTGTACAGCAACCTCTTTTTCGATTACGAACAAACTCACCATATGATTCGCGGCTCTCAGGCCAGCCTGGAATTGGCGTCGGTGTTCTCCACCTACCCGCACGCGCTGCTGAGCACGGCCCAGGCATTCCTGGTGGAAATGGTCATCACCGCCATCCTGATGGGCGTGATCATGGCCCTGACCGACGATAACAATGGCCTGCCCCGCGGCCCGTTGGCCCCGCTGTTAATCGGCCTGCTGATTGCAGTTATCGGCAGTGCCATGGGCCCGCTGACCGGCTTTGCGATGAACCCGGCGCGTGATTTCGGCCCCAAGCTGATGACCTTTTTCGCCGGCTGGGGTGAAATGGCCTTTACTGGCGGCCGCGATATTCCTTACTTCCTGGTACCGATTTTCGCGCCGATTGTCGGCGCCTGCCTCGGCGCAGCGGCTTATCGCGGGCTGATTGCCCGCCACCTGCCGAGCGCCGCACCTGCTATAGCTGAAGAAACACCTGACACGGCTGTCAACGGCAAGACTCGTATTTCCTGAAAGCGCCGGCCTGGTGCCCCTGCCCTTCGCGGACCAGGCTGATTTCTGACTTCCTTATTTCGTCCAAGGCAATTGACATGACCGACATTCAGAATAAGAACTACATCATTGCCCTTGATCAGGGCACCACCAGTTCACGGGCGATCATCTTCGATCGTGACGCCAACGTGGTCTGCACCGCCCAGCGTGAATTCGCTCAGCATTACCCGCAAGCCGGCTGGGTCGAACATGACCCGATGGAAATCTTCGCCACCCAGAGCGCGGTAATGGTCGAGGCCCTGGCACAAGCCGGCCTGCACCATGACCAGGTTGCTGCCATCGGTATCACCAACCAGCGTGAAACCACCGTGGTCTGGGACAAGATCACCGGCCGCCCGATCTACAACGCGATCGTGTGGCAGTGCCGCCGCAGCACCGAGATCTGCCAGCAGCTCAAGCGCGATGGCCACGAGCAATACATCAGTGACACCACCGGCCTGGTCACCGACCCGTACTTCTCCGGCACCAAGCTCAAGTGGATCCTCGACAACGTCGAAGGCAGCCGCGAGCGTGCGCGCAATGGCGAACTGCTGTTCGGCACCGTCGACAGCTGGCTGATCTGGAAATTTACCGGCGGCAAGACCCACGTCACCGACTACACCAACGCCTCGCGCACCATGCTCTTCAACATCCACACCCTGGAGTGGGATGCGAAGATGCTGGAGATTCTCGACGTGCCGCGCGAAATGCTGCCGGAAGTCAAGTCCTCCTCGGAAATCTACGGCCGCACCAAAAGCGGCATCGCCATCGGCGGTATTGCCGGTGACCAGCAAGCGGCGCTGTTCGGCCAGATGTGCGTAGAAGCCGGCCAGGCCAAGAACACCTATGGCACCGGTTGCTTCCTGCTGATGAACACCGGCGACAAGGCGGTGAAATCCAAGCACGGCATGCTCACCACCATCGCTTGCGGCCCACGTGGCGAAGTGGCTTACGCCCTCGAAGGCGCGGTCTTCAACGGTGGCTCCACCGTGCAATGGCTGCGTGACGAGCTGAAAATCATCGCCGACGCCACCGACACCGAATACTTCGCCGGCAAGGTCAAGGACAGCAACGGCGTGTACCTGGTGCCCGCCTTCACCGGCCTGGGCGCCCCGTACTGGGACCCGTATGCCCGTGGCGCGCTGTTCGGCCTGACCCGTGGCGTGCGCGTGGATCACATTATCCGTGCCGCCCTGGAGTCGATTGCCTACCAGACCCGCGACGTGCTGGACGCCATGCAACAGGACTCTGGCGAACGCCTCAAAGCCCTGCGTGTGGACGGCGGCGCGGTGGCCAACAACTTCCTGATGCAGTTCCAGGCCGATATCCTCGGCACCCAGGTCGAGCGCCCGCAAATGCGCGAAACCACGGCACTCGGCGCCGCGTACCTGGCAGGCCTGGCCTGCGGTTTCTGGGGCAGCCTGGACGAACTGCGTGGCAAGGCAGTCATCGAGCGCGAATTCGAACCACAGCTTGATGAAGCCGCCAAAGAGAAGCTCTACGCCGGCTGGCAAAAAGCAGTCAGCCGCACCCGCGACTGGGAACCGCACGAAGGCGCTGAATAAGCCAACCGCCGGACCCATATCGGGTTGTAACTGGCGGGGAGTCGATTGCTGCGGCATCATGGGCCACTTTTGTATGGCAGCCCAAAGGACGCCCCATGAATCTGCCTCCCCGCCAACAACAAATTCTCGAACTGGTGCGCGAACGCGGCTACGTCAGTATCGAGGAGATGGCGCAGCTATTCGTTGTCACCCCGCAAACCATCCGCCGCGATATCAACCAACTGGCGGACGCCAACCTGCTGCGCCGCTACCACGGCGGCGCGGCCTATGACTCCAGTGTCGAGAACACCGCGTACGCCATGCGTGCCGACCAGATGCGCGATGAGAAACAACGCATCGGCGAAGCCATTGCCGCGCAAATCCCTGATCACGCCTCGCTGTTCATCAATATCGGCACCACCACCGAATCCATCGCGCGTGCGCTGCTCAATCACAACCACCTGAAAATCATCACCAACAACCTCAACGTTGCCACCATGCTCAGTGCCAAGGACGACTTCGATGTGCTGTTGACCGGCGGCAACGTGCGCCGTGACGGCGGTGTGGTGGGCCAGGCGAGTGTCGACTTTATCAACCAGTTCAAGGTCGACTTTGCGTTGGTCGGCATCAGTGGCATTGATGAAGACGGCAGCCTGCTGGACTTTGACTATCAGGAAGTCAGGGTTTCCCAGGCGATCATCGCCAATGCACGCCAGGTGATCCTGGCGGCCGACTCAAGTAAATTCGGGCGCAATGCCATGATTCGCTTGGGGCCGATCAGTCTGGTGGACTGTCTGGTGACCGACCAGCAGCCGGTGCCGGCGTTGGTGCAGTTGTTGAACCAGCATAAGGTTCGGCTGGAAGTGGTTTAGAGTCTGTAACACCGCCATCGCGGGCAAGCCCGCTCCCACAGTTGACCGCATTCTCATGCAGGCACTCGGTCAACTGTGGGAGCCGGGCTTGCCCGCGATGGCGATATATCCAACCCCCCTCTCTCGAGCCTTTCCTTGGCTCATGTTCACAATTCTTCCTTTTTCAGCCCTTCGATGAGTTTTTTCAATCGAAGTCGGGTGGCTGTGCGCGCGTTTATCAGCTACCATTTTCGCAAATGAACATTAATGTTCGAATTCCAAGACAAAAAGATCGCGAGGCCAGCCGATGAACCCTTCCACCTTGCCTGCTCCACCGCTTGCCGAAGTCTATGACGTTGCCGTAATTGGCGGCGGAATCAATGGCGTCGGCATTGCAGCAGACGCAGCCGGGCGCGGTTTGTCGGTATTCCTTTGCGAAAAGGACGACTTGGCCAGCCACACATCTTCCGCCAGCAGCAAGCTTATCCACGGCGGCCTGCGCTACCTCGAACATTACGAATTCCGCCTGGTGCGCGAGGCGCTGGCCGAACGTGAAGTGCTGCTAGCCAAGGCCCCGCACATCGTCAAGCAGATGCGCTTTGTATTGCCGCACCGCCCGCACCTGCGCCCGGCGTGGATGATTCGCGCGGGCCTGTTCCTGTACGACCACTTGGGCAAGCGCGAGAAACTCGCCGGTTCCAAGAGCCTTAAGTTCGGCCCCGACAGCCCGTTGAAAAGTGAAATCACCAAAGGCTTCGAATACTCCGACTGCTGGGTTGATGACGCCCGCCTGGTGGTACTCAATGCCATGGCCGCCCGTGAAAAAGGCGCGCATATCCACACCCAGACCCGTTGCATCAGCGCACATCGCAGCAACGGCATGTGGGAAATGAACATGGAACGCGCCGATGGCAGCCTGTTCTCGATCCGCGCTCGCGCCTTGGTGAACGCCGCCGGCCCGTGGGTCGCCAAGTTCATCAAGGAAGACCTGAAGCTGGACTCGCCTTACGGCATCCGCCTGATCCAGGGCAGCCACTTGATCGTGCCGAAACTCTACGAAGGTGCGCACGCGCACATCCTGCAGAACGAAGATCAGCGCATTGTCTTCACGATTCCGTACCTGAACCACCTGACCATCATCGGCACCACCGACCGTGAGTACACCGGTGACCCAGCGAAGGTTGCGATTACCGAAGGTGAAACCGACTACATGCTCAAAGTGGTCAACGCGCACTTCAAGAAGCAGTTGAGCCGCGACGACATCGTGCACACCTACTCCGGCGTGCGCCCGTTGTGCAACGACGAATCGGACAACCCGTCGGCCATCACCCGCGACTACACCCTGTCGCTGTCTGGCGGTAACGGTGAAGCGCCGATCCTGTCGGTGTTCGGTGGCAAGTTGACCACCTACCGCAAGCTGGCCGAATCGGCGATGGCGCAACTGGCGCCGTTTTTCACGCAGATGCGCCCAAGCTGGACCGCCACGGCGAGCCTGCCGGGCGGCGAGAACATGACTACGCCAGAAGCCTTGGCCGAAGCGATTCGCGCCAAGTTTGACTGGGTGCCAAGCGAGATCGCACGCCGTTGGTCCACCACGTACGGCAGCCGTACCTGGCGCTTGCTCGAAGGCGTGCAATCGCTTGCTGACTTGGGCGAACACCTGGGTGGCGGCCTGTACACCCGCGAAATCGATTACCTGTGCGCCGAAGAATGGGTAACGCAACCGCAGGACGTGCTGTGGCGCCGGACCAAGCTGGGCTTGTTCACCACACCGCAAGAGCAGGAAAACGTGCAGCGCTACCTGTCCAAGGTCGAGCAAAACCGCGCGAAGATTGAAGCAGCCTGATCGCAGGCAGTGACGAGAAGCCCCTGTACCGCAAGGTCCAGGGGCTTTTTTATAGGGTGTGTCCTGGCATAGCGCAGGCCCATTTCGCGAATCACGCTGAAGGCCGAGCCCAGCAGCACCGGATAGGCCGCCGGTGCCTGCGATTGCATCACCTCGGTTCAATCAAAGACCGAGGTGCAGGCATCGCGGGCAAGCCAGCTCCCACAAAAAGCCTGGCTCGGAATACCTTGCTGACCATTCGGTTTTCCGAACGCCACACCCCACCCCATTCGGTTTGCCGGACCAAACCGTTACAAATCCCTCGTAACACAAACTTAATCTCCTTATAAATCAATCAAATAACCTTTTATTTCTGGTATGGCACGACTCATGCTCTACACTCCCTGACGATTGCCTGAGGCGCCTTAGGAGCCGTCATGGGCATTCGCAGTACAAAGAGAGTCGCTTAGCCGGCTTCATAAAAAAAACAAATGTCGAGGAAGTATTGATGCGCATCGTTCCCCATATCCTGGGCGCAGCTATCGCTGCTGCTCTGATCAGCACTCCAGTTTTCGCCGCCGAACTCACCGGCACACTGAAGAAAATCAACGACTCCGGCACCATCACCCTCGCTCACCGCGACAGCTCCATTCCGTTTTCCTACATCGCGGATGGCTCCGGCAAACCCGTGGGCTACTCCCACGACGTTCAGTTGGCTGTGGTTGAAGCCCTGAAAAAAGACCTGAACAAGCCCGACCTGAAGGCCAAATACAACCTGGTGACTTCGCAGACTCGTATCCCGCTGATCCAGAACGGCACTGCGGACCTTGAGTGCGGCTCCACCACCAACAACGCCGAACGCGCCCAGCAAGTTGATTTCACCGTCAACATCTTCGAAATCGGCACCCGTCTGCTGGTCAAGAAGGACAAGGATGGCAAGCCGTCCTACGCTGACTTTGCCGACCTGAAAGGCAAAAACGTCGTGACCACCGCTGGCACCACGTCCGAGCGCATCATCAAAGCGATGAACGCCGACAAGCAGATGGGCATGAACGTTATCTCGGCCAAAGACCACGGCGAATCCTTCCAGATGCTCGAAAGCGGCCGTGCCGTTGCGTTCATGATGGACGACGCCCTGCTGGCCGGCGAAGAAGCCAAGGCCAAGAAGCCGGACGACTGGGTCATCACCGGTACTCCACAGTCCTTCGAAGCCTACGCGTGCATGGTGCGTAAAGACGACCCGGCCTTCAAGAAAGCCGTGGATGACGCCATCGTCGCCCTGTACAAGTCCGGCGAGATCAACAAGATCTACAGCAAGTGGTTCGAGAGCCCGATCCCACCAAAAGGCCTGAACCTGAACTTCCCGATGAGCGAAAAGGTTAAGGAGCTGATCGCTAACCCAAGCGACAAGCCAGCCCCTGACGTAAAAATCTGATACCTGACTAAGCTTATGTCCTGAGGGAGCCAACCCTCCCTCAGGCGTCTGTTACTACCTGCTGGCATTAATGTGGAACACTCGACCTGGCGGTTTTCGAGCCGATCGCGTGTGCCTGGCGTTCACCGTCAGGCGGGAAAGGATCTTCCCCAAGCGGGTGCTTGTACATCGATCGATCTCGAGGGGAGACCCTAATGAATTACAACTGGGACTGGGGCGTGTTCTTCAAGTCCACTGGCGTTGGCAGCGAGACTTATCTCGACTGGTACATCGCCGGCTTGGGCTGGACCATCGCCATCGCTGTCGTGGCATGGATTATCGCCTTGTTGCTTGGCTCCATTCTGGGGGTCATGCGCACCGTGCCAAACCGCATCGTAGCGGGCATCGCGACCTGCTACGTGGAGCTGTTTCGTAACGTGCCGCTGCTGGTGCAGCTGTTTATCTGGTACTTCCTGGTGCCCGATATGCTGCCGCAGAACCTGCAGGACTGGTACAAACAGGACCTCAACCCGACCACCTCGGCCTACCTGAGCGTTGTCGTGTGCCTGGGCCTGTTCACCGCCGCCCGTGTGTGCGAACAAGTGCGTACCGGCATCCAGGCGCTGCCACGTGGCCAGGAAGCTGCGGCGCGTGCCATGGGCTTCAAGCTGCCACAGATCTACTGGAACGTGCTGCTGCCCCAGGCCTACCGCATCATCATTCCGCCGCTTACCTCCGAATTCCTCAACGTGTTCAAGAACTCCTCCGTGGCGTCCTTGATCGGCTTGATGGAACTGCTGGCGCAAACCAAACAGACCGCCGAGTTTTCGGCCAACCTGTTTGAAGCCTTCACCCTGGCCACGTTGATCTACTTCACCTTGAACATGAGCCTGATGTTGCTGATGCGCGTGATCGAGAAGAAAGTCGCGGTGCCCGGCCTGATCTCCGTGGGGGGTAAATAATGGACTTCGATTTCAGCGGTATCATCCCCGCCATTCCGGGCCTGTGGAACGGCATGGTCATGACCTTGCAGTTGATGGTCATGGGCGTGGTCGGCGGCATCGCACTGGGTACGGTCCTGGCGCTGATGCGCCTGTCGTCCAGCAAACTGCTGTCGCGCCTGGCCGGCGCCTACGTGAACTACTTCCGCTCGATCCCGCTGCTGCTGGTGATCACCTGGTTCTACCTGGCGGTGCCGTTCGTGCTGCGCTGGATCACCGGCGAAGACACCCCGATCGGCGCGTTCACTTCCTGCGTCGTGGCCTTCATGATGTTCGAAGCTGCGTACTTCTGTGAAATCGTGCGGGCCGGCGTGCAGTCGATCCCCAAGGGCCAGATGGGCGCAGCCCAGGCAATGGGCATGACCTATGGCCAGACCATGCGTCTGATCATCCTGCCCCAGGCTTTCCGCAAGATGACCCCGTTGCTGCTGCAACAGTCGATCATCCTGTTCCAGGACACCTCGCTGGTCTACACCGTGGGCCTGGTGGACTTCCTCAACTCCGCCCGCTCCAACGGCGACATCATCGGCCGCTCCAATGAGTTCCTGATCTTCGCCGGTGTCGTCTACTTCATCATCAGCTTTTCCGCCTCGCTGCTGGTCAAGCGTCTGCAAAAAAGGTTTGCCGTATGATCTCTATCAAGAACATCAACAAGTGGTATGGCGACTTCCAGGTGCTGACCGATTGCAGCACTGATGTCAAAAAAGGCGAAGTGATCGTGGTGTGCGGCCCATCGGGTTCGGGCAAATCCACCCTGATCAAGTGCGTCAACGCGCTGGAACCGTTCCAGAAGGGCGACATCGTGGTCGACGGCACCTCCATTGCCGACCCGAAGACCAACCTGCCCAAACTGCGCTCGCGCGTGGGCATGGTGTTCCAGCACTTCGAGCTGTTCCCGCACCTGACCATCACCGAAAACCTGACCATCGCACAGATCAAAGTGCTGGGCCGCAGCAAGGAAGAAGCCACCAAGAAGGGCCTGCAGCTGCTTGACCGTGTGGGCCTGTCGGCGCACGCCCACAAGCACCCGGGCCAGCTCTCCGGCGGCCAGCAACAACGTGTGGCCATTGCCCGCGCCCTGGCCATGGACCCGATCGTCATGCTGTTCGACGAACCGACCTCCGCGCTCGACCCGGAGATGGTTAACGAAGTGCTCGACGTGATGGTGCAACTGGCCCACGAAGGCATGACCATGATGTGCGTGACCCACGAAATGGGCTTCGCGCGCAAAGTGGCCGACCGCGTGATCTTCATGGACGCCGGCAAGATCATCGAAGACTGCCCGAAAGAGGAGTTCTTCGGCGATATCAGCGCCCGCTCCGAACGCGCGCAGCACTTCCTTGAGAAAATCCTGCAGCACTAAAAAGCAGCACTGTTCTCCCTGTGGGAACCGGGCTTGTGTGGAAGACGGCTTGTGTGGGCGCTGGCTTGCCTGCGATAGCATCACCTCGGTGCAACTGATACACCGAGGCGCCTGCATCGCGGGCAAGCCCGGCTCCCACATAATCAAATTGCCCACACAACCGGGTTCGCAACAGGGCTGACAGCGCTGGTTGACCCAAGGCATCTGTGATGAAATGCGACCCCAACCAATTTCGCGCCGCACCGCCATCACTTGCCGTGAAACCTCGTCTGATTCGCCAACTGTTCCTGCCGCCGTTGATCATCGCCCTGATGATCGGCTTGGGTTACATCGGCTTCTGGGTCAGTGAGTACTATGGCATCCGCACCCTCAGCGACAACGGCGAACGCCAGTTGGAGCTGCATGCCCGTACCGTCGAAAGCGAACTGAGCAAATACACCTACCTGCCCAGCCTGTTGGAGCTGGAATCCAGCGTCTCCAGGCTGCTGGCCGACCCCAGCCAGGAAACCCGGCAAACGGTCAACGATTACCTCGAAGGCCTGAACCGACGCAGTCGCAGCCGGGCCATCTACGTGATGGACACCACCGGCCGCGTGCTGGCCACCAGTAACTGGCGCGATGCCGACAGTTACCAGGGTGAAGACCTGTCCTTCCGTGCCTATTTCCAAAACGCCGTGCGCGGCCAACCCGGCCGTTTCTATGGCATTGGCAGCACCAACGGCGAACCCGGTTACTACCTGGCGCACGGCCTCGAAGAGCACGGCAAGATCATCGGCGTGGCCGTGGTCAAAGTGCGCCTTGAAGCACTCGAAGAACGCTGGCAGCGCGCGCGTCTCGAAGCCTTTGTGAGCGATGAGAACGGCATCATCATCCTCTCCAGCGACCCGGCCCGGCGTCTCAAGGCCGTGCGCCCGCTGAGCGATGACACCAAGGAACGCCTGGCCCACAGCCTGCAATATTACTGGGCGACATTGAACGAGCTGGAGCCGTTGGCCCGCGAGCGTCTCAACGAAGGCACCGAGAAACTCACCTTTCCGGCCAACAGCGAAGTGGTCAACGACGAGCGCGAAGTCAGCTACCTGGCCCAGACCCGCCCGCTCAGCGACACGCCGTGGAACTTCACCCTGCTGACTCCACTTAACGACCTGCGTCGCGCCGCGATCAATCAGGGCATTCTGGTGGCGGTCGCATTTGGCCTGGTCGCGTTCCTGCTGATTGCCTGGAACGAGCGGCGCAAAGTCATCGCCACCCGCCTCGCTGCGCGCGAAGCCTTGCAGGAAGCCAACAGCCAGCTGGAACGGCGAATTGCCGAACGCACCGCCGACCTGCGCGCCAGTAACGAACGGCTCAAGGGCCAGATCCGCGAACGCCGCCAGGCCGAAGAAACCCTGCGCCGCGCCCAGGATGAACTGGTGCAGGCCGGCAAGCTGGCGGCCATCGGCCAGATGTCCACCAGCATTGCCCATGAACTCAACCAGCCGCTGGCGGCATTGCGCACGCTGTCGGGTAACACCGTGCGCTTCCTGGAGCGTGGCGCCCTCGACACCGCCAGCGCCAACCTCAAGACCATCAACGAGTTGATCGACCGCATGGGCCGCATCACCGCCAGCCTGCGCTCGTTTGCCCGGCGCGGCGATGATCAGGGCGAGGCCAACCTGGGCAAAGCCGTGGACGCCGCCTTCCAGGTTCTGGGCGCGCGCCTGGACGGCTTGCCGTTGACCGTGCACCGTGACTTTGTCAGCGCGCAATTGCAGATCGACCAGACCCGCCTGGAACAGATCTTGGTCAACCTGATCGGCAACGCCCTCGACGCCATGCAGGCACAACCGGCCCCCGAACTATGGCTGGACGGCCACAGCAGCGAGGGCAAGTACCGCCTGCAAGTGCGCGACAATGGCCACGGCATCGACCCCGAAGCGCGCAAACATTTATTCGAACCGTTCTTCACCACCAAACCCGGCGAACAAGGCCTGGGCCTGGGCCTGACACTTTCGGCCAGCCTGGCGGCGGCCACCGGCGGCAACCTCGCCGTGGAACACCCGGCCAGTGGTGGTACTGCCTTCGTCTTGTGCCTGCCGTTGGTGGGCACCCAAAAAGCTGAGTCGACATGATGAGTACCGATCCTAAAGACCTCACCGTTCTGATCGTCGAAGACGACCCCCATGTGCTGCTCGGCTGCCAGCAAGCCTTGGCGCTGGAAGACATTCACAGCGTGGGTGTGGGCAGTGCCGAGGAAGCGCTCAAGCGCATCGGTGAGAACTTTGCCGGCATCGTCATCAGCGATATTCGCCTGCCAGGCATCGATGGCCTGGAGCTGCTCACCCGCCTCAAGGCCCTGGATAAAAGCCTGCCGGTGGTGCTGATCACCGGCCACGGGGATATTTCGATGGCAGTCGGTGCCATGCGTAACGGCGCCTACGACTTCATGGAAAAACCCTTCTCCCCCGAGCGCCTGGTCGATGTGGCGCGCCGCGCGCTTGAGCAACGTGGGCTGGCGCGGGAAGTCTGGTCGCTGCGCCGCCAACTGGCCGAGCGCGACTCGCTGGAAGGCCGCATCATCGGCCGCTCGCCCGCCATGCAAAACCTGCGCGAACTGATCGCCAACGTCGCTGATACCTCGGCCAACGTGCTGATCGAAGGCGAAACCGGCACCGGCAAGGAACTGGTTGCGCGTTGCTTGCACGATTTCAGCCGACGCCACGACCATCAGTTCGTTGCCCTGAACTGCGGCGGCCTGCCGGAGAACCTGTTCGAAAGCGAAATATTCGGCCACGAAGCCAACGCCTTTACCGGCGCGGGCAAGCGGCGCATCGGCAAGATCGAACACGCCCATGAGGGCACGCTGTTCCTCGACGAAGTGGAAAGCATGCCGATCAACCTGCAGATCAAACTGCTGCGTGTGTTGCAGGAACGCACCTTGGAACGCCTGGGCTCGAACCAGAGTGTGGCGGTGGATTGCCGAGTCATTGCCGCGACCAAATCCGACCTGGACGAACTGAGCCGCGCCAACCAATTCCGTAGCGACCTTTACTACCGCCTCAACGTCGTGACCCTGGAATTGCCACCGTTACGCGAGCGCCGTGAAGACATCCTGCAGCTGTTCGAACACTTCCTGCAGCAATCGTCACTGCGTTTTGACCGCAGTGTGCCTGAGCTGGACAACCAGACCGTATCGACCCTGATGAGCCACGACTGGCCAGGCAACGTGCGTGAACTGCGCAACGTCGCCGAGCGCTTTGCGCTGGGCTTGCCAGCCTTCAAGAAAAGCGGCGCCAGCAGCAGCAACCACGGCCTGGCCTTTACCGAAGCGGTGGAAGCCTTCGAGCGCAACCTGCTTAACGACGCCCTGCAACGCAGCGGCGGCAACCTCACCCAGGCGAGCCTGGAACTCGGAATGGCCAAGACCACGCTGTTCGACAAGGTCAAGAAATACGGGTTGAGCCACTGATGGACTTACTCTTGAAAGCCGCCCTGGGCGCGGCGGTGGTGCTGATCCTGGCGGCGCTGGCCAAGACCAGAAATTACTATATCGCAGGGCTGGTGCCGCTGTTTCCGACTTTCGCACTGATCGCGCATTACATCGTCGGCAAAGGCCGTTCGGTGGACGACTTGAAGACCACCATCCTGTTTGGGATGTGGTCGATCATTCCGTATTTTGTGTATTTGGCGACGCTGTATGTGATGGTCGACCGCATGCGCCTGGAGGCGTCACTCGCCGTGGCGGCAGTGGCATGGTTGATGGCGGCGACGGTGTTGGTGACAGTGTGGGTACGCGTCCACGCCTGACACACCGCGGTTAAACCTGTGGGAGCTGGCTTGCCTGCGATGGCGGTGTATCAGCCAACTTATCTGGCACAGACATACCGCTATCGCAGGCAAGCCAGCTCCCACATTGGGGTTCATGGTGAGCCTGATAGATCAGCGGATGATCTTCTCGACCTGAATCCCCAGCTTCTTCAGCCGATACCAAAAACTCCTCTCGGAAATCCCGATCTTCGCCGCCGCTGCAGCCTGCACGCCGTTGCTCTCGTTCAACGCCGCCATGATGTAGGTTTTCTCGACCTCAGCCAGCGCCGCATCCAGGTCGGCAGGCACGCCCGGTGTGTCACCGAGCAGCGCCGTAACGCCGTCCTCGGCAGGTTTGGACGCAAACAGATAAGCCGGCAAGTCAATGTCTTCAATCACCGGCGAAGCCGCCACGATGGTCGCCCGCTCCACGCAGTTCTGCAGCTCACGAATATTGCCCGGCCAGTGGTAAGCCGCCATCGCCTGCAATGCCTCGGGGCTGAAGCCGGTGATGCGTTTGCCCGCGGTAGCGCTCAGGGTCTGGGCGAAGTGCCGGGCCAGGGGCACGATGTCTTCGGCGCGCTCGCGCAAGGCCGGCAACGGGATCGGGAATACATTGAGGCGGTAATACAGGTCTTCGCGAAATTCTTTATTGGCCACCGCATCCAGCAGGTTCTTGTTCGTGGCGGCGATCACGCGCACATCCACCTTGCGCTCGCGCGAGTCGCCCACCGGCTCGATCACCCGCTCCTGCAAGGCCCGCAGGATCTTGGCCTGCAACGCCAACGGCATGTCGCCCACTTCATCCAGAAACAAAGTGCCTTGGTCAGCCTGCATAAAGCGCCCTACCCGATCGGCCACGGCACCGGTAAAGGCGCCTTTGCGATGGCCAAACATCTCGCTTTCCAGCAAGCCTTCGGGGATGGCCGCGCAGTTGACCGCCACGAACGGCTTGTCGGCGCGGCTGCCATGTTTGTGAATCGCGCGGGCGACCATTTCCTTGCCGGTGCCGCTCTCGCCGGTCAGCAGGATAGTGGCGTTGCTGTCGCGTACCGAATCGACCGCGTGCAGCACCTGGCGAAACGCCGGGCTGTCGCCCACCAGACTGTCGAACTGCGCATGGTGATCCAGCTCGGCGCGCAGGCGTGCGTTGTCGCGCATGATGTCGCGAAACTGCAGGGCCTTGGCCACGGTGATGTCCAGCTCGTCGATATCGAACGGCTTGGCAATGTAGTCATAGGCGCCATTACGCATCGACTGCACGGCGTTTTTTACCGTGCTGTAGGCGGTCATCACGATCACCGGCAACTCCGGGAAGCGCACTTTTATCTCCGCCAACAGCGCCGGCCCGTCCATGCCTGGCATGCGCCAGTCGCTGATCACCAGGTCGATGTCTTCCTGCTCCAGCACCTTGAGCGCGTGCAGGCCATTGCCGGCGGTAAATACCTGGATGCCGTTCTGGCTCAAGGCCGATGACAGCAAGTCGCAGAGCTTGGGCTCGTCGTCGACTACCAATACGTTATGCGTCATGAACTTCCTCATCGTCACCGTCGTCTTCACCATGGGCCGGAATGTACAGGCTGAAGGTGGCGCCGGCATCTTTCTCACTGGCACATTCGATGCTGCCGTCATGACTTTCCATGATCGAATAGACTTTAGCCAGCCCCAGGCCCGTGCCCGAGGCCTTGGTGGTGACGAATGGCGTGAAGATCCGCTCGATCATATCGGCCGGAATGCCTTGGCCGGTGTCAGCAATGCTGATCACCGTATTGCCGTCCACACTGCGAATGCCCAAGGTCAGGCGCCCGCCTTCGGGCATCGCATCAATGGCATTGAGGATCAGGTTCAGGCATGCCTGCTTGAGTTGCTTGGCATCGGCATAAATCGTCGCGCCGGGCGCCTGGTCATCGATGTGCGCATCGATGTTATGGGTGGCCAGCTCCGGGCTGCAAAAGCCGAGGATCTCTTCCACCACCGGGCGCGCCGCCTGCAACACACGCAGGGGCGGATTGGGCTTGGCGAAATCCAGAAACTCGGTGATCAGGTCGTTGATGCGGCTGACTTCGCTGATAACGTATTCGAGGTGGCGCTTGTCGGTGTCCGGCAGGTCGACGCGACGGTGCAGCAGTTGAGTGGCGGTCTTGATGATGCCCAGCGGGTTGCGAATCTCGTGTGCCAGGCCCATGGCGACTTCGCCCAAAGCATGCAGCCGGTCGCGGCGGCGCAGCTGGGCCTCGAGGTGGTGCAACTCGCCCAGGCGTTCGGTCATGTGGTTGAAGGTGCTGCTCAGTTGCGCCAGCTCATCGCCGCCGCTGACCAGCACGCGATGCTCGTAATTGCCCGAGATCACTGCGTCCACGCCCTGGGATAAATCGCGCAACGGTTTGGTCAGGCGGCGTGACACCAAGACACCGGCGCCCAGCGACAACGCCGAACTCAGCAAGAAGATCAGCACGAACAGGTTGCTCTGGTTCACCAGCCCCACCAGGCTGGTATGGCGCAACAGGCCGCTGAAAATCACGCCTTGCAGTTCGCCGCCATCATTGAAGATCGGCCAGTACAAACCGCTGTAGTTATTGGTGAACTGCTCGCTCGGTTGCTTGGTGGCGCGCATCGCCGTTTCAACATTCGTGGGAATGCGTGACGGATGATTCTCAAAGCGCTGGGTCGAGAATATCTCGGAAAACCCCGTAGGGTTGGCCAGGTACAGGCGCAGGTCGAGGGAATGCACATCGGCCACGCTGGTGAGGAAGCTGCTGTCCAGGTACGTGGCCACCAACAGCACGTAGTCGACGCCCTCTTGGGTGGTTTCGAACGTTGAGACCACCAGGCCCGTCGTCACGCCGGCCACCTGGATGGTTTGCAACACTGCGTTGCTGGTCAGGTTGATCTGCTTGACGACATCGTCAGGGGCCGTGCTGAACACAATCTTGTGGTCACTGACACGAATCAGCGAGACCACGTCGATATCGGTGGCCTCGGCAATATCGGCGGTGAGCCGGTCATGCTTGGCGGCTTGTTTGTTCAACGGCGGAGCCGTGTAGCGCAGGAACAGCTTGGCCATGCGCGCGTTGTCATGCAGGATGTCGCCGATTTCGTCCTTGACGATCTTGGTCGACTCTTGCAGCCAGATGCGCACGTTGCTGTCAAAAATCTGCGACAACGTGGTCGCCGCCAGTTCGGCCGCGATCATGGTCGGGATAACGCTGACCAGCCAGAACGCCAGCACCAGCTTGCGCTGGACGCTCCAACGCGAAATGGCAAAGGGGCGGGCTTTTGGGCGGGTCTTGGTGATCATCAGGTTTCGCTTATCGCAGCAGCCATGGCAGGGTCGGAACGGTCCGGTCTTATGTACATTTTCACGAGTTTGAGCAGGCCGTTGACCAGCCGGTTACGGTGACGGAAGAACATGCTGTTGCCCTGGAACTCGCACCCCAGGCGCAGCTTACTGGCATAGCCCTCCTGACCGCACTCGTACACCGGGATCTTGTGTGCAATACAGTAGTCGACATTGGTCAACCAGTAGCGAAAGTACAAACTGTACGCACGGCTGAACTCACGGTCATGCCCGAAAAACTTGTCGATCAGCCGATGCTGGTCCAACAGCACCAGGTTGAACGCCACCAGACGCTCATCCACCCAGTAAAGAGCACAGACCGCACGCCCTTGCAGCTGTTCAAGAATACCGGTGAAATAACGCGCCGGCAGGCGTTCGAACTGCAAATCGGCGCGGCTGAGCGTGTCTTCGTACAGGCGCATCACGTCGGGCAACACATCATCAATAGTGTGCCGCCACTCGACCCGTGGGCCTGGCGCGCGCAACTTGCGGCGCAAGTCTTTGCGGGTCGCCTTGCACAGCGAGCCCAGGTAGGCCTCCACCGAGCCGTAAGGCACCGTCAACCAACCCCTGGGTAAGCTTGGCATACTCTGAAAGCCTGCCTGGCGGCAATTTTCTGCCCAGTCCAGGTCACTGGTCGGCACGTCTTTGACCGCCACCAGGCCAATCCCGAAGGTAGTGGCATCCTCGCGTGCCGCCTCCAGCAAATGCTTGATCAACAGTCGGCGCTGCCCCTGGGGCACGTGACTGGCGATGCCCGCATCGCAACGCTCGGCCACCGGCGAGCCAATGGCATACAACTGCAAGCGCAAAACACCCGGCCACAGTCGCTCCAGGCGCTCGGTAAAGCGCTTGCCGGCGCCCGACACCGTGGTGTCGAGGCGATAATAAGTGATGAACGCGGCGGCAACGGCCACCAGCGTTTCATCGTCGTAGACGGCCAGGTAACGCCACTTGAAATCATCGATCGCGGCGTTTTCCACGGCAACGTAAAAATCCCAATCCTCCAGGGCTGCGGGAAAGCAGTCATTCCAGGCGCAACGCGGGATGGCCCGGATAGTCGAGAAGGCTTGGGCGGTGATCACGTCTAGTCCTTAGGCTGAGGCCCGCTGTCGATAATCCACGGGCGCCTGCACAGCCGGGGCGGCGTGTTGCTCGACAAACTCTGCGCTCAACTCGATCACTCGGCGGTATTGCAGGTCGACGGTGATCATGTGGTAGCAGTTATCCAGCAGGATCTTGGTCACCGGGCCGCCCAGGTGGCGCTCGACATAATCGGCGTTCCAGCGGCTGGTGATGTCGTCCTCGATGGAGTGCAGCACCAGCGCCGGCACCTTGACCTCGGGCATGCGCTTTTTGACCACCGCGTTCATGCGGTGCAACTCGCGCACCGTGATGCCTTCCATGGTCAGTAAACCGGCCTCACTGCTTTCGCCTTCCTTCATCTGACGCTCGACGATCGCCCGCAGGCGCTCGTTCTTGATGCCGTAAGGCGGCTTCTCTTCGAAGCGACAGATGTGCACGCCGAACGGGATCTTCATCAGCAACGGCGTCAAAAACGCCAGCTTGTTAATGCTCCAGCCGTCGTACTTCAAGGTGGTCGAATACATCAGCAGCCCGGCCACTTGCCCAGGGTGCTCGGCGGCCACGTACATCGACATCACCGCGCCCATGGACAAGCCACCGACAAACACCTGCTCATGGCGCTGCTTGACCTGCGCAAAGGTCTTGCGCACGCCTTCGTACCAGTCCAGCCAGCCGGTGGCCTGCAGGTCGCTGTTATCGCCGCAGTGCCCAGCGAGTGTGGGCACATACACCGTGCAGTTACCCGCCTTGGCCAGGCCTTTGGCGACCTGGCGCAATTCCGTCGGGGTGCCGGTCAGGCCGTGGATCAACAGGATCCCGACCGGACCTTCACCGAGAACGAAGCCGGCATCACCCTCGCCGAGGTCGATCCCAACGCTGTTCACCGTTTAGTCGCTCGCACCAGCAATTGCTCGAGCAGCTTCAGGCCCAGGTCGATTTCCGGGTAGCTGATTTCCAGGGACGGTGCCAGGGTGATCACGTTTTTGTAGTAGCCGCCCACGTCGAGGATCAGGCCGAGTTTCTGGCCATCGACGATCATGTCGCCCTTCATGCCTTCTTCGACCATGTAGTCCAGGGTCGCCTTATCCGGCGTGAAGCCATCCGGGCCGCAGATTTCGCAACGCAGGGCCAGGCCCAGGCCATCGACGTCGCCGATGATCGGGAAACGTTTCTGCAGGTCTTGCAGGCCTTCCAGGAAGTATTTGCCCTTGGCCATGACCATTGCGCCGTAGTCGACTTCGCTGGTCATCTTGAACATTTCCAGGCCTACCGCCGTACCCAGTGGGTTGGAGGCGAAGGTGGAGTGGGTCGAACCTGGCGGGAAGACCTTCGGGTTGATCAGTTCTTCACGCGCCCAGATGCCGCCCAGCGGGTTGAGGCCGTTGGTCAGCGCCTTACCGAAGACGATCACGTCCGGCTGTACGTCGAAGTGTTCGATCGACCACAGTTTGCCGGTACGGTAGAAGCCCATCTGGATTTCGTCGGACACCATCAGGATGCCGTGCTGATCCAGCACTTGCTTCAATTCGCGGTAGAAGTTCATCGGCGGGATCACGTAGCCGCCGGTGCCCTGGATCGGCTCGACGTAGAACGCTGCGTATTCGCACTGGTTGGTTTTCGGGTCCCAGACGCCGTTGTATTCGGTCTCGAACAGCCGCGCGAATTGCTGCACGCAGTGGCTGCCGTATTCTTCTTTGGTCATGCCCTTAGGGCCGCGGAAGTGGTACGGGAACGGGATGAAGTTGGCGCGCTCGCCAAAATGGCCATAGCGGCGACGGTAGCGGAAGCTCGAGGTGATCGACGAAGCGCCGAGGGTACGACCGTGGTAGCCGCCTTCGAAGGCGAACATCAGGCTCTTGCCGTTGGAGGCGTTACGCACCACTTTCAGCGAGTCTTCGATCGACTGCGAACCGCCGACGTTGAAGTGCACGCGACCGTCGAGGCCGAATTTGTTCTTGGCATCGACCGCGATCATTTCCGACAGCTCGATCTTGCCTTTGTGCAGGTACTGGCTGGCGATTTGCGGCAGGGTGTCGATCTGCTGTTTCAGCGCGTTATTCAAGCGCGGGTTGGCGTAGCCGAAGTTAACGGCCGAGTACCACATTTGCAGGTCGAGGTAGGCCTGGTCTTCGGTGTCCCACACGTAGGAGCCTTCGCAACGGCTGAAAATACGCGGCGGCTCGATGTAGTGAACGGTGTCGCCGTAGGAGCAGTATTTGGCTTCTTTATCCAGAAGAATCTGGTCTTCGGCGGTAGCGATACGAATATCAGACATGGTGGAAGAGTTCCTGATTTTCAACAGAGAGGTCGGCGGCAAAGGTGCCGGAGTTAGCGGCGATGCCTTGTGGCAAAGCGGTCAGCAGTGCGGGCAATTCGGCAAAGGTGTCGAAGCGCGCATGGGGAATGTTGTTGGCTTCGCAGTACTTGGCGAGGCTGCCTTTGGCGAAGACGAAGTCGGCGGTTGAAGCCACGCACATGTCGGACTTGCCGTCGCCGATCACCAGCACGCGCTTGTTGCGCGGCGTGGATTTGCACTTGCAGTTGCCGGAGGCGGCGCGGCAGGCATCGCTGGAATACGGGAAGTCGATGCGCCAGCTGTTCTGGTCGACCTGGCGCAGGCGGTTGGCGAGGATCGGCAGCAAGGTCACGTAGTTGCGCGACAGAATGCGCGCGATGCCTTGCTCTATGCCGTCGCTGACCACTTCGATGGTCGCGCCCAGGCCCATGACGTGATCGACAAAGTCCGGGAAGTCCGGGTCGATTTCAACGCTGTCGAAATACGCCAGCAGTTCAGCCGGGGTGGCCTTGATCAGCGCCAGTTGACGGCTCAGGCATTCGCGGGAACCGATATGCCCATCCAGCCATTCCTGTTCGATGGTTTCCCACTCAGGGCCGGCGAAGCGCTGGAGGACGTTGTCGATGACGTCGGTGGGGGTGATGGTCCCGTCGAAGTCGCACACGATATGCCACTGGATCATTGCGTTTACCTGGAAGAGGAGCGCTCTGTGCGCTTGTGCCAGGGGTATTGCAGAGACTGTGCCAACTGGCCAAAGCCCAGCGGGGCTGGGGTTTTGGTCGATAAACAGGGTGATTTGTGTCGCAGGAGCTACAATTTTTGTAGCTTGCTACAAACAAGATGAGTGCTTGCCTCAGGGAGGCTCTTCGCGCGTGAATGCGCGAAGGTTCAGATAAGGAAACGCTCCATGTTCAAGGTTACTTCTGCTGTATTCGCCGGTTTGCTGGGGCTGTGGAGCTTTTCCAGCTCGGTATTGGCCGAAGGTATTACCGGCGAAGTCGGCGCGGGCGTCAGCTATGAGCCCCATGACCCGACAGGCAGCCGCTACGAAACCCGGCCGATTCCTTATTTCGATCTGGATTGGGGCAATGTGAGCCTGGGCACCGACGACGGCCTGACCTGGAGCGCACTCAATACCAACGGTTTCACCGCCGGCCCGTATATCAATTACCTGCCGGGCCGCACGGCCAACGGTTCACTGCGTGGGTTGCGGGATGTGCCGGACATGGCCGAAGTCGGGGGGTTCGTCCAATACTCACCGGCCGAGTTCTGGCGCGTATACGCCCAGGTTGGCCAAGCCGTCGGCGGCTCGCGTGACCAAAGTGGCGTGCTCGGCAAACTGGGCGGCGAGTTGGGCTACCCGCTGGGCGGCGGTATTATCGGCAGCACTGGCTTGATGGCGCATTTTGCTGATGCGCGCCAGACCCAGGCGTTTTTTGGCGTTGATGATAAAGAGTCCGTTGCGTCTGGCATCCGCACCTATAACGCCAGCGCAGGCTTTCAGAACCTGACGCTGACCGAGAGCTTCGAATTCCCACTGGACAGCCACTGGTCACTGTTGACCAGCGCCAGTTGGACTCGCCTGGTGGGGTCGGCGGCGAACAGCACCATCGTCAAAGAGACCGGGAAGGTAAACCAGGGCCAGGTCCAGACGGCGATCAGCTACAAGTTCGACTGACGCATCCTGTGACGCTCTGCGTCATAACTTCAAGGGCAGGACGCGGAGCGTCCGGGGCGGCGTTCCCACGCAGAGCAAGGGAACGATCATCAGGCCTTGGCTTCCTGGATGATCTGACGAATAGCCCCGACAAAGGCTTCAGCCGGCTGCCCACCGCTGACCGCGTACTGGTCGTTGAACACGATGGTGGGTACTGAAGTCACACCGCGTGTAATCCACAATTCTTCCTGCTCACGGACTTCAGCAGCGTACTCGTCAGACGCCAGAATTTCAGCCGCGCGCTTGATATCCAACCCAACACTTTCGGCGATGATCGCCAGCGTCGCGTGGTCGGACGGGTCTTGCCCATCACTGAAATACGCCTTGAACAGCGCTTCCTTGAGGTTGTACTGCAACCCTTCAAGCCCCGCCCAATGCAGCAGCCGGTGCGCATCGAAGGTGTTGTAGATACGGCTGTGCCCGTCCGTGCGAAAGGCAAAGCCCAGCGCCGCGCCCATGTCGCGGATACGCTCACGGTTGGCCTGGGATTGCTCGGCGGTGGAGCCGTACTTTTCGGTGATGTGCTCGACGATGTTCTGCCCTTCGGCCGGCATCTTCGGGTTCAGCTCAAACGGCTGGAAATGAATCTCGGCCTGCACCTCGCTACCCAGTTGGTCGAGGGCTTCGGTCAGGCCGCGCAGGCCGATGATGCACCAGGGGCAAGACACGTCGCTGACGAAATCGATTTTCAGGGGAGTACTCATGGTAGGCAACCTCGCTGGCATTAATGTGCGCCATAAAGGTTGCACCATACACCAACTTCACAGCACCTTCGAAGGCTCGCCCAGATCAATCTGCGCCCAATGCGCGGCATCTTCGCGATGGGCTTTCAGATACGGCAACACAGCCGTCAGCAGCGGTGCCTTGAAGGCTTCCTGGAAGCGGTGGGCCATGCCCGGTATGAGCTTCAGCTGGCTGCCCTGGATATGCGCGGCCAGGTGTACGCCGTGCATCACCGGCAACAACGGGTCGGCGGTGCCGTGCACCACCAGGGTCGGCACGCGCAATTGGTTAAGCAAAGGCACGCGGCTCGGCTCAGCCAAAATCGCCATGATCTGACGCTTCACGCCGTCCGGGTTGAAGGCGCGGTCGTAGGACAGCGCGGCCTGGTGCAGCAGCGCCTGGCGATCATCTTTCACGTTGGGGCTGCCCAGGGCTGCGAGTAAATCGGCTTGTTGCTCCAGCGCCACTTCACGGTTCGGCGCGCTGCGCCGCGACAGCAACTGCACCAACGCCGCATTGGGCGCCGGCAAGCCTTCGGCGCCGGAACTGGTCATCACCAGCGTCAGGCTTTCGACCCGTTGCGGCGCCATGGCTGCCAGGTGCTGGGCGATCATGCCGCCCATACTCGCGCCCAGCACGTGGAATTGCTGAATCTGCAGCGCGTCCATCAAGCCCAATGCATCGTCGGCCATGTCGGTCAGCGTGTACGGCGCCGCCACCGGTAAACCGAGCTTGTAGCGCAGCACTTCGAACGTCAGGTTGGCGCTGGCGGGAGCCTGGCGCCAGGTGGACAAACCAACGTCACGGTTGTCGTAGCGGATCACTCGAAAACCCTGTTCACACAAGGCCACCACCACTTCATCCGGCCAGTGGATCAACTGCCCGCCCAGGCCCATGACCAACAGCAACGCCGGGTCCGACGCTCGGCCGATGCTCTGATAGGCGATGCTGACTTTTTCCAGGTCGACCGTTTGGGTCGGGACATTGACATCACATCGAGAAGCCGCAAAAGACGGCAGGCCGAACACTAGAACGGCCAATAAAAACAACACGCGCATGAAAAACACCGAAACGCAGAACCCCAGTAGAGCGCGAGTCTGATGAAGTTTGTACAAGCGCGCTGCCACAGTTGCGTGACAGTTTGATGAAGTGCGCCCAACGGTCATGGTCGACATGACTGGTAACATGAGACAAACTCACGATATATCCAATCATCACAAATTATCTTCATGGAGCGCCCGTGCTCGAAATCCGCCACCTCAAGACCCTGCACGCATTGCGCGAAGCCGACAGCCTGGTCGAAGCCGCCGAACGCCTGCACCTGACGCAATCGGCGCTGTCCCACCAGTTCAAAGAACTGGAAGAGCGCCTGGGCATGCCGCTGTTCGTGCGTAAAACCAAACCGCTGCGCTTTACCAGCGCCGGCTTGCGCCTGCTGCAACTGGCCGATGCCACCCTGCCCTTGTTGCGCGGCGCCGAGCGTGACATTGCGCGTTTGGCCGGTGGCACCGCCGGGCGCTTGCACATGGCGATCGAATGCCACAGCTGCTTCCAGTGGCTGATGCCGACCATCGACCAGTTCCGCGATGCCTGGCCGGAAGTCGAACTGGACCTGGCCTCAGGCTTTGCCTTCGCGCCGCTGCCGGCCCTGGCCCGTGGCGACCTGGACCTGGTGGTGACCTCCGACCCGCTGGAACTGCCGGGCATCACCTATGTACCCTTGTTTACCTACGAAGCCATGTTGGCCGTGGCCAACCAGCATGCGCTGGCGAACAAGTCGTACATCGTGCCGCAAGACTTGCTCAGCGAAACCCTGATCACCTACCCGGTTGAGCGCGACCGCCTGGACATTTTCACGCGCTTCCTGGAACCGGCCGACGTGGAGCCGGCCCAGGTGCGCACCTCGGAGCTGACGGTGATGATGATGCAATTGGTCGCCAGCGGCCGTGGCGTGTGCGGCATGCCCCATTGGGCGCTGCATGAATACAGCGCGCGTGGGTATGTGAAGGCCAAGCGTTTGGGCGAAAAAGGCTTGTTCGCGACGTTGTATGCGGGGATCCGTGCGGACATGCTGGATGCGCCGTATATGCGCGACTTCTTGCTGACGGCGAAAGACACGTCGTTTTCAACTTTGGATGGGGTCAGCGCCGTGCGTTAATCACGCACAAAGGTGAACACAATGAGGACTCTAATGTGGGAGCTGGCTTGTCGAATCGTCGCACCGCTGCGATGCAGACACCTCGGTGTGTCAGGTACACAGAGTTGATGCTATCGCAGCGGTGCGACGATTCGACAAGCCAGCTCCCACACAGAACTATGGTTCCCCTATGGAATTTCAGTCGCCTTTGAGTTCACGCCACATGTGGACCTTGTCGAAATACTCGATCCCCACCCGCACCGCCAACGGCTCCAGGCCGTATTGAATAAAACCGCAGCGCTGGTACAGCGCGAAGGCTGCGTCGTTGCCGGCGGTGACGGTCAGTTGGATCAGTTTGACGCCGGGCTGGCGTCGCGCGGCATCGAGCGACGCCTCCAGCAACTCACGGCCCAGGCCCTTGCGCTGATAAGCCTCGGTCACGAACATGCCGAACAGCGTGACTTTGTGCCGCGCCTTTTCCCGGGGTTCAAAGGCCAGGCCGACAATCCCGGCCAAGGTGTCAGCCGCGAACGCGCCGAGTACCCGGTCCAACGGATTGTCCAGGCGCTTTTCCCACCAACTCATTGGCATCCGCGCGCGCTCGGCGACGCTGGAGGTAAACGCTTGGGGATAGGCGCCGTAGGCCTCAAGCATCAGCGCTCGATATGCCTCGGCGTCGTGGGCACCCAGTGGGCGAATCAGCATGCGGTGAGCGACTTTCGGTAAAACGGCAGGATCAAATCCCGCGTTAAAGGCGCCAGGTGCAAGCCGCCGTCACCGGCCGGGTCGATCCAGCGCACTTCTTCAATCTCGGCAGCGGGCGTCACCGGCACATCAATGTGCACCTGGAACAACTCGGCGTGCACCGTAAAACCCGGTTCGTTGGCGGCAGGCGCCGAGAAGTGGCCCAAGTACACGGCATCACTCGGTTTGATACACAGGTTCAGTTCTTCGTACAGCTCACGGGCCAGCGCCTCGGCGGGTTGCTCACCGGCGTCGATCTTGCCGCCGGGCTGCATGAACGCCTGGGTGCCACGTTTGCGTACCAGCAGGGTTTGACCGTCGCTGCCGATCAGCAGGGCGGCGGCAATTCGAATAGTGGAAATGCTCATGAAAGAATCGGTGTCTCTTCAGGTTGTTTGATAAATACGCTGTATTTCGCGCCTTCCATCGCCTCGAACGCAATCAGCTTGTCCACCAGCGGCAGATTCAACACCTTGCCGGCGTTAAGCAACAGCATGCCGTTATCGGCATTGAGGTTGCGGGCCAGCACCATGCCGGCTTCCAGCTCTCGGGTGGAGAGGACCTTGACGCTGGGGTCGCCCAAGGTCACATCGCTGAGGAAGGCCGCGCAGGCCTGCACGAAGTCTTCCACCAGCTCCGGATCGTAAAGACGACCGGCGTACTTGCGGATATACAGCAACGCTTCGTCGCTGTTCAGATGCCGTTCAAGGATCAAGCCTTTTTGCAGTTCGATGAAGTCCACTGCCAGTTTAAGCAGGCGCGAGCCGGGCGGGATCGCATCGCCCTTGAGGTGATCGGGAAACCCTGTACCGTCCCAACGCTCCTGGTGGTGGCGAATGATCCGCGCCGCATCCTTCATCGGTTCCAGGGTCATCAGCAGCGATTCGCTCTGGGTCGGGTACTCGCGATACAGGCCACGGTCGGTGCTGTGCAGCTTGTCCGACGGCGCAACCATCATGCTGTCGCTCCAGCTCAGCTTGCCAATGTTGTACAGCGCAGCGGCCATGGTCAGGTCGCGGGTGCTGGCTTCGTCGATGGACTGGGCCGCGCAGTAGACCCGGATCAGTTCGATCAAGGCGCGGTTGGTCTGTTTGTCCTTGGGCAAGCGCAGGTTGGCCAACAGCGAAAACACTTCGGTACCGGTCACGTAGCTGCGCTTGAGCTCGTCGTAGGCCAGATCGAGCATGTCGGCGGTCTGTTGCAGCTCGCTGGTACGGGCTGCCACGCGCTTTTCCAGGTTGGCGTTCAACACCTTGAGCTGATCATTCTGCTCATGGGCCAGGCGCTCCAGGCGCTGATGCTCCAGGGCCTGGCGCAACACCAGCGGCAGTTCTTCGTCATTCCAGGGTTTGCTGATGTAACGGTGAATCTGCCCTTCGTTGATCGCCTTGATGATCGTCGCAAGGTCAGCATAGCCGGTCAACAGGATGCGGCTGGTGGCCGGGTACAGCCGGTGGACTTCAGCCAGCAACTGCGCGCCGTCCATGCCGGGCATGCGCGCGTCGCTCATCACCAGGTCGATGGGCTGGGCCGCCATGATCTCCAGGGCCTGGGCGCCGCTGCCGGCGAGTACGACATTGAAGGGTTGGCCGCGCAACAGGCGGCGCAGGCTGTTGAGGATCGATTCTTCATCATCAACCAGCAGAATCGTGGGTGGGGTCGCAAGCTGTTCA
Organism: Pseudomonas sp. OE 28.3; assembly: GCF_014268205.2. NCBI lineage: Bacteria > Pseudomonadati > Pseudomonadota > Gammaproteobacteria > Pseudomonadales > Pseudomonadaceae > Pseudomonas > Pseudomonas sp. OE 28.3. Next base: position 1,494,144 of record NZ_CP077082.1, on the reverse strand, counting down.
TCCATGGTTACTGCGCCTTAAAAATAAACGTAATAGAGCTAAATTGAACCCTGGTATCCCGCCGCGTTTCTGCGCTTGATGCACGCAGCCACGCAGCTGATTTGACGCCAACTTGCCGTCGATTTCAAGGGAACTCAACTATGCTGTCTCAACCGGTACGTACTCCTCCCGGATGTCAAACCAAGGAAGGAAGTGTTATGCCATCAACCCTGTTGCCAATGCAGAGTGCGCCATGAAGCCGGATTCAGGGCGGGCCAACCGACGCATTCTGATCGTGGATGACACCGCCTCTATCCACGAAGATTTCCGCAAGATTCTGTGCGCCAATCCCAACGATGCCCCCTCACTGGACAGCCTGGAAGAAGCCCTGTTCGGCACCGCGGCGCCGGTGCGCCAGGCGTTTTTGCTGGATTCGGCCTATCAGGGCCAGGAGGCCCTTGCCCTGGTGAACAAAGCCCTGCCGGACGGTGCGCCCTACGCCATGGTGTTTATCGACATGCGCATGCCGCCCGGCTGGGATGGCCTGCACACCATCGAACAGTTGTGGAACGTCGACCCCAACCTGCAGATTGCCCTGTGCACCGCCTACTCCGATTACTCCTTTGAGGCCATCGAAGCGCGATTGAAGTACAACGACCAGCTACTGATCCTGAAAAAACCCTTTGACCACCTGGAAATCCGCCAGATGGCCAGCGCCCTGACCTGGAAATGGCAGCTCGCCCAAGACGTCGCCCTCAAGGTACTGGGCCTGGAGCGCACCATTGAAGAACGCGTGCAGGAACTGCTCAAAGTGTCGCACCTGCTGCAATACGACGCGCTCACGCAGTTGCCCAACAGCACGTTGCTGGGTGACCGCCTGACCCAGGCCATCGCCTTGGGCCGACGGCATGACACACAACTGGCGGTGATATTTATCGGGCTCGACCGCTTCAAGCGCATCAACAATGCCTTGGGGTATCCGGCGGGCGACGAGGTGCTCCAGCAGGTCAGCCAGAGCCTGGTGGCGACGGTGCGAGACTCGGATTCAGTGTTTCGCTACGGGGCCGACGAGTTTGTGATTCTGCTCAACGATATCCAGCACCCGCAACAAACCCAGCATATTGCGCAAAAGTTGCTCACGGCCGTGCGCACAACCCGCCACGTCGCCGGGCACGACCTGAGCGTCACCGCCAGCCTGGGCATCAGTATTTACCCCAATGACAGCAGCACGGCGGTGGAACTGATCAAACATGCCGAAACCGCCATGCACACCAGCAAGGAGCGCGGCCCGGGTGATTTCAGCTTTTATACCGAGACCATGAACCTGCGCGCGCAACATCAGCAAGGCCTGGAAAGCGCGATCCGCCAGGCCCTGGAGCGTGACGAGTTCGTGCTGCACTACCAACCGAAACTGGAATTGAAAACCGGCAAAATCGTCGGTGCCGAAGCCTTGATACGTTGGTTTGCGCCGCGCGCCGGATGGGTCAGTCCGTCTGAGTTCATTCCGGTGGCCGAAGACAGTGGGCTGATAGTGCCCTTGACCCAGTGGGTACTGCGCCGGGCCTGCGAGCAAGGGCAAGCCTGGCGCGCCATGGGCTTGAGCCCGTTGTGCATCTCGGTGAACGTCTCGGCCATCGACTTTCGCCAGCGGGACTTTACCGACAACCTGGCCGAGATACTCACACAGACCGGCCTGCCGCCTGCCCAATTGGAGTTGGAAATCACCGAAAGCGTGTTGATGCAGAATGTCGACGACACCGTCGCCACCTTGAACACCATCAAGGCCATGGGCGTGCGTCTGGCCCTGGATGACTTCGGCACCGGTTATTCCAGCCTCAGCTACCTGCGGCGCTTTTCCATCGACGTGCTGAAAATCGACCAATCTTTCGTACGCGGCATGAGCGTAAATAGCCAGGACGCGCAACTGATCAGCGCTATCATCGGCATGGGCAAAAGTCTGAACATGAGCATCATTGCCGAAGGCGTTGAGACGATCGAACAACTGAACTTCCTGCAAGCTCAGCGGTGCGAAGAAGGCCAGGGTTTTCTATTCAGCAAAGCCGTACCCCCAAAGGATTTTGCGCAGTTGATGCAAGCCGGTCACCCTGCCCTGATGCCCGATCAATAGCCGATTGCAAGGAGTGCTCGCTTGAGCGAAGTATCAACCCAAGGGCTCATTTTCACCTTATGGTTAGGCGCGAGTCTGCCACTGGCAGCCGCACCGCTGGACGAGGCACTCAAACCCTTGCCAGGCGTGCCGACGCTGGACCCGGCCAAAGTCGAACTGGGCCGGCAACTGTTCAATGAGCCGCGCCTGTCAGCCAACAACACCCTGTCCTGCGCCAGTTGCCATCGCCTGGAGTCCGGCGGCGCCGACGACAAGCCGTTTTCGATCGGTTTTGACGGCAAACCGGTAGAGGTCAACACCCCATCGGTGTTCAACGCCAGCCTGAACTTCAAACAGTTCTGGAATGGTCGTGTCGACACGCTGGAAGCGCAGGTCGAACACGTGGTCACCAGCACGGCAGAAATGGGCAGCGACTGGAAAACCGTGGTGCAGAACCTCGCCGCCGTGCCCGCCTACCAGAGCGCATTCCAGCAAACCTATCCCGATGGCGTCACCGCAGCCAATGTGCAAAACGCCCTGGCCACCTATGAGCGCACGCTGCTCACGCCCGACTCACGGTTTGACCAATACTTGAAGGGCAATACGGAAATCCTGACCCTCAAGGAAAAGTACGGCTACCAGCGTTTCAAAGATTACGGCTGTATCGCCTGCCACCAGGGTGTGAACATCGGCGGCAACATGTTTCAAAAATTCGGCGTGATGGCTGACTACTTCAAGGACCGCGGCAACCCGGTCGAGTCGGACCTGGGGCGTTACCTGTTGACCAAGGATGAAGAGGACCGCTATGTGTTCAAGGTGCCCAGCCTGCGTAATGTGGCGGTCACCGCGCCCTACTTTCACGACGCTTCGGCCAAGAGCCTGGAAGAGGCTGTGGACGTGATGTTCAAGTATCAGCTGGGGCGCACTCCGACCCAGGAAGACAAGGACCTGATCATCCTGTTTCTCAAGACCCTGACTGGCCAATGGGCGGGCAAGCCGTTATGAGCCGACTGCCGAGCCTGTCCCGCCGCCGTATCAGTCAGCTGTTGCTGGGGTTGATGACCCTGCTGCTGGCCTCGACCCTGGTCTTTTTGTACCTCATGTCCTCCCGCGACCAAACAGCCAGCTACACCCAGTCACGGGACCTGATCCGCCAGCTCCAGCAACTCAACGCACAATGGGACAGCGAAGTGCTCAAGGCCCGGATTGCGATTACCCACAACTACGATCCGCTGGTGACACCACTCACCGAAATGACGCGTATATGGGCCGAACTTAACAGCCGCAGCACCTACCACAACAGCGTCGACCTGCCCCGTTGGCGCACCATCCAGCTAGCGTATGAAACCGCCATCCAGGAAAAGGCGCGGCTCGTAGACCGGTTCAAATCCCACAATGCGGTGCTGCGCAACTCGCTGGCGTTTCTGCCGACCGCTGAAGACGATATCCAGGCCCAGTTCAATCGTGTTGACGATGGAGGGCGGCTGCAACTGCAAAGCGTGGCCACCGACACCTACGACCTGCTGCTCAGCAGCCTGGAGTTCGCCCAGGTCACCAGCGACGACCGCGCCGCCGATATTCTGGTGGGCCTGGGCAAACTGGAAATTAACAAGGAACGCCTGCCCATTGAGTTCCAGGCCCCGGTCGAGATCCTCAGCAACCACATTTCGCTGATCCTGCGCGAGCAACCGGTGGTCAACAGCCTCCTCGAACGAATTGCCGCAGTGCCCGTGGCCGAGCGCCTGGATGACTTGACCACCCACCTCAACCAGGACCAGCAGGCGGCCGACCTCATTGATCATCAATACCACCGCTACCTGTTGATTTTCTCAACCTTGCTGGTGGTGTTGCTGCTGTACCTGGCGGTACGCCTGTTGCGCAGTTTCGCCGAGATCAACCGGATCAATCGTGCCTTGCAGGCCGCCAACGAAACCCTGGAACAAAGGGTGGAGCGGCGCACGCAACAGCTCAAGGACGCCCAGAGCGAGCTGATGGACAGCGCCCGCCAGGCGGGCATGGCGGAAATCGCCACGAACGTGCTGCACAACGTCGGCAACGTGCTCAACAGTGTGAACATTTCCGCCGACCTGGTGGGGCGTAAATTGCGCAACAGCAAGGCCCAGGGCCTGGGCAAAGCCATGCAATTGATCAACGCGCATCAGGGCGACCTGGGCACCTTCCTCAGCGAGGATGAAAAGGGCAAGTTGCTGCCGGGCTACCTGAACCAATTGGTCGAAGCGATTGCAGTCGAACAGCAAGACATGAGCGAGGAACTGACGCAACTGAGCAAAAGCGTTGACCACATCAAGGACATCGTCTCGACCCAGCAATCCTATGCCGGCGCCTCCACACTGCTCGAACCCGTCAACATCAGCGCGTTGATGGAAGACGCCCTGCGCATGAACGCCGGCGCTTTGAGCCGTCATCACGTCACGGTGGTCAAGGAGTACGCGCAAGTACCGGAGATTCTGGGCGACAAACACCGGCTGTTGCTGATCATGGTCAACCTGATCAGCAACGCCAAGTACGCCATGTCCAACCTCAGTGACCGGCCACGGCAAATGACCCTGACCGTGCAACCGGCGGCTGAAGAGACGCTGAAAATCAGTGTAAGGGACGATGGCGAGGGCATACCCGCCGAGAACATGACCCGGATATTCACCCACGGCTTCACCACGCGCAAAGAAGGCCACGGCTTCGGCCTGCACAGCTGCGCCCTGGCCGCCGTGGAAATGCACGGCCAACTCAGCGCCCACAGCGATGGGCCAGGCCTTGGCGCAGTGTTTACCTTGACGATTCCTCTTACCCTTGCCGGAACTGCCCCATGAACCAGACTCCCAACCGGCGCATTCTGTTGATTGATGACACACCGTCAATTCATGAAGACTTTCGCAAGATTCTGATGCCGAGCGTGGCCGCCAACCCTGCACTGGACGACCTGGAGTCAGCGCTGTTCGGCGCCGCCGCCACGCCTCAGGCTCAGGTATTTGACCTGCATTCGGCGTACGGCGGCGAAGAAGGCCTGGGCTTGCTGACCACGGCCATGGCAGAACAACGGCCCTATGCGCTGGCTTTTGTGGACATGCGCATGCCCCAGGGCTGGGACGGCGCGAAGACCATCGAGGCATTGTGGAAGGTCGACCCCGACCTGCAAGTGGTGGTGTGCACCGCGTACTCGGATTACTCCTGGGAGGACCTGCTCTTTCGCCTGCACGCCCATGACCGCTTGCTGATCCTGAAAAAACCCTTCGACAACATTGAGGTCCAGCAAATGGCCAACACCTTGGCCAACAAGTGGGACATGGCCCGTCGCGCCGCCTTGCAAACCTCCCACCTGGAACAGCTGGTGGAACAACGTACCCAGGCGCTGCAACTGGAAATCGACGAGCGCAAGCACTTGGAAAGCCAGCTGGTGCAGTCGGAAAAGCTAGCGTCGCTGGGTCAGCTTGCCGCCGGTGTCGCCCATGAGATCAACAACCCGGTAGGCTTCATTTCGTCCAACCTCAGCACCCTCGATGGCTACTTCAACCAGCTGCAACAGATGCTTGAAGCTTATCGACACAGCGAGGAAATAATCGCTTCGCAACCACAGCGCGACCAGCTAAAGGCCTTGCGCACGACGTTGGAGCTGGACTTTCTCAAGGAGGACATCCCGATCCTGATCCGCGAATCGAAGGATGGCATTGGCCGCGTGGTGCAAATCGTCAAAGACCTGAAAAATTTTTCGCGGGTGGACAACGACCAGACCTGGCAATTCACCAATCTGCAACAAGGCATTGATTCGACGCTGAACATCGTCGCCAGCGAACTGAAGTACAGGGCTGATGTGGTCAAGCACTACATGCCGCTGCCGGACATAGAGTGCCTGGCGTCGCAGCTCAATCAAGTGGTGATGAATCTGGTAATCAATGCCGCACAAGCCATGGGCCCGGAACGCGGCACCATTACCATCAGCAACGGCGTGGAAGGTGAGAACATCTGGCTGGAAGTGGCGGACGACGGCTGTGGCATTGCGCCGGAAACCGTGCAGAAGATTTTCGACCCCTTCTTCACCACCAAACCCGTCGGCGAAGGCACTGGCCTGGGGTTGTCACTCTCCTACGGCATCGTCAAGAAACACCGGGGCTCAATCTCGGTCAGCAGTGAGTTGGGCAAGGGCACAACCTTTCGGGTGGTGCTGCCGATTCGGCAAACGGCGGCGTAGGGCACGCCGCCGAGTCGGGGTTATGCATCCGCCTTTTTTGGGCTGGACCCAAACGAAGCGAAACGCTTGTTGAACCCGGCGATCCGGCCTTCGACCTGGGTCTTGCGCTGCTGGCCGGTATAGATCGGGTGCGAGGCGCTGGACACATCGAGCGGGATATACGGGTAAGTGTTGCCGTCACTGTGTGTATGGGTGCGGTCGCTGTCGGCGGTGGAGCCGATCAGGAAGAACACGTCGGCGGCGGTGTCGTGGAACAGCACAGTGCGGTAGTCGGGATGGATACCAGCTTTCATAAGGCCTCCGGGGCGTCTGGGTGCAATTCAAGTGTTATACAGTAACATAAATCATGCACCCAAACGAGAACCGATTGCAATAAGAATAGGCCGACTGCTTCTATGCCGCTTCCTGGAAGTCCATTTCCGGGGGTTGTTTCGAGAAACCGCGTGTGAGAAAGCCCAGGTACACCAGGCCAATCACCAACCACACCGCGCCCAGGTAAATCGCCAGGTGATCGAGGCTGACCATCAGCCACACGTCCGCGAGCAAGCCGATGGTCGGGAATACCAGGAACAGGATCAGCTCACGCACACCGCGCTGTTTGGCGCCGATCCAGTAGTGAAAGATCACCGACAGGTTCACCAGGCTGAACGCCAGGAACGCACCGAAGTTGATGAACGAAGTTGAGGTGGTCACGTCGAGCTTCAACGCCAGCAAGGCCACCACCGCACACAACAGGATGCTGTTGACCGGCGTGCCGAAGCGCGCATGCAAGGTGCCGAAGAACGACTTGGGCAACACACCGTCACGGCCCATGGCAAACAACAGCCGCGAACCGCTGGCCTGGGCCGACAGCCCCGAGGCGAACTGGCCGACGATCAGGCCGATCAGGAAGATCGACACAAACAGGTCGCCGCCCACGTTGCGGGCAATCTCGTAGGCCGCCGAATCCACATCGGCGAATTCGAACGACGGGTGGGCGATCTGCACGAAGTACGACACGCCGACGAAGATCAGGCCGCCGATCAAGGTGATCAGCATGATTGCCCGTGGGATGGTACGGCGCGGGTCGCGGGTTTCTTCGGTGAGGGTACTGACCGCATCAAAGCCCAGGAACGAATAGCAGGCGATGGCCGCGCCGCTCATGATCAGCGGCATGTGCATCTGGCCGTTGAAGAACGGGGCGATGGTCCATAGCGGCTTGCTCGCGTCACCGCCGATGTAGTGGATGCACAGCGCGACAAACGCGATCAGCACCAGAAATTGCACCAGCATCAGCAGCGCGTTGATGCCGTTGGCGAGCTTCAACCCGATGATATTGATTGCCGTGGTGATACCGATAAAGGCCAGCACCCACACCCACTGCGGCACCGCCGGGAACGCCGAATGCAGGTACGCAGCGCCGATCAGCCAGATGGCCATGGGCAGGAACAGGTAGTCGAGCAACACCGCCCAACCGGCGATAAAGCCCAGCTTGGGGCTGATGGCCTTGCGCACATAGCTGTAGGCGGAACCGGCCACCGGGAATGCCGAGGCCATGCGCCCGTAGCTCATGGCGGTAAAAAACATCGCCACCAGGGCCGCCAGGTACGCGGCCGGGACCATACCGCCGGTGGATTGCGCGAGGATGCCGAAGGTGCCGAGCACAATGATCGGCGTCATATAGGCGATGCCAAACAGCACCACCGACCCTAACGACAGGGTGCGTTGCAAACGAGCCATGAGCGATTCTCCGCTGATTTATTAGATTTATGGCAGAACTGAAGTCGGTGAAGCGCAAACTATTTTTATGATTGATGCTGCTGTTGTGGCGAGGGAGCTTGCTCCCGCTGGGGCGCGTAGCGGCCCTAAGATTTTGGGGCCGCTGCGCAGCCCAGCGGGAGCAAGCTCCCTCGCCACTAGGGGCCAGTCTTAAACGTGGGGGATCAGCAATTCGCGCGTCCCATCGCTGCGCTCAATCACCTCGCCGGGCAATTTCAAGCGCTGGTCATCCAGGTAGCGGTAGTCCTTGCGAGCCGCCACCAATTGGTCAAGATCCAGCTCGACGGTGAATTGCCCTTCCTCACGCCCCGCTTCAAACAGCAAGGTGCCGATCGGGTCCACCAGCGCGCTGCCGCCGGCGAACAACAGGTCGCCGTCGCCTTCTCCGACCCGGTTGACCATCAGCGCAAACGCCTGGTTTTCCTGGGCGCGGGCCATGATCGCGGTGCGGTGCGTGGGGCCGTAAGGGTCCATGTTGCCGTTGGTGACGATCAGCAGCTCGGCACCCAGTTGCGCCAGGGCGCGGGCGGTTTCCGGGAACTCGATGTCGTAGCAAATCAGCAGGCCGACGCGCACGCCGTTCCACAGGCATGTGGCGTAACGATCGCCAGCGGTGAACACGCCGCGATCCGAAGCCCACAGATGCGTCTTGCGATAACGCAGGGCGATGCCCTCGGGGGTGATCAGCAAGGTGGTGTTATAGAACTGGCCACCGTCGTGTTCGGCCATGCCGATGACCACGGCGATATTGCGCGTACGGGCCGCCTGGATAACCGCTTGTACGGTGGGGCCGTCTACCGGCTCGGCGATAGTGGCGACGGTCTCGGCCGACGGGAAGCCCATCAGGTGGGTTTCCGGGAAGACGATCAGTTGCGTGTCGGCGGCGCACGCAGCAATGGCCGCCAAGGCGCGCTCAAGGTTGTAAGCTGTACCGTTATCGCGGCCTGCCAATTGGGCAAATTCGACCTTCATGGGTATTCCTTGTTCTTTATCCGTGTCGCAGTATGCGCAGCCAACACCGGCCAGGGAATTACGCGGCCGAGGTAACCCGATAGGGGTAGATTGATGAGCATGACGCTGCAAGACATCGCCTGGCACCGTTCGGTGGGGCAAATGATAGACGCCCTGGACCAGCCCAATTTCTGGACCCAGCTTGTGCGGCTGTTGGACCAATACGTGCCGTCCGACAGTTGGGTGGCCTTGCTGTTCAGCAGTCAGCACCGCCCGCTGGTGTTCGCCGAATCCCCGGGCGCCGATGGCACGCCGGACCCTCTGTTCCAGGACTACCTCAACGGCCTGTACCTGCTCGACCCGTTCTACATCGCCAGCCGCGAACACGCGCGCACCGGCCTGTTGCGCCTGGCGGACGTGGCGCCGGAGCATTTCGAGCTGACCGAGTACTACCAGCGCTACTTTCGCCTGAACGTGGTGGCCGATGAAATCCAGTTCAATTGCCACCTGCCGGACGGGCGCACCCTGTGCCTGTCGCTGGGTTCGAAACAGCGTTTTGACCCACAGCAAATTGCCCTGCTGTCACTGATCCAGCCGTGGGTGGTGAGCCTGCTGCGCCAGCGCCTGCCCCATGAACTGAACCAGGTGAGCGCGCCGCAACCGCCGATTCAAAATGATGGCTGGGGCGCACAACTCACCGCCCGTGAGCTGGATGTAGGCCGTTTGATGCTCAGCGGTTGCTCCAGCAAGGAGATCGCCCGTAAGCTGGAAATCTCTGTTGAAACCGTGAAAGTCCATAAGAAACACATGTACAGCAAGCTGGGGATCAAATCCCAGTCGGAGCTGTTCTCGATCTTTCTTCAGGCGCAAAACGCCTGACCGATGAGTCCGAACCCAAGGAAACCCGTATGAGCCTGTCGTTGCTAAGCCGTTACGCCTTCTTTGCCGTGTGCGTCATTTTCACCCTCGCCAGCCTTCCGTTTATCGAACATGAGTGGCTGTGGCCTATCACCGTGGTCACCGGCATCCTCAGCCTGATCGGCGTTTTCGACCTGCTGCAAAGCCCCCACGCGGTGCGCCGCAACTACCCGATCCTGGGTAATATCCGTTACCTGGTGGAAGCCATTCGCCCGGAGATCCGCCAGTACCTGCTCGAATCCGACAGCGACGCCCTGCCCTTCTCCCGGGCTCAGCGCTCGCTGGTTTACTCGCGCGCCAAAAACGAAACCGCCGACAAGCCGTTCGGTACCCTGATCGACGTGTACCAGTCGGGCTTCGAGTTTATCGGCCACTCCATGCGTCCGGCGCCGCTCAGCGACCCCAGCGCCTTTCGCGTGATGGTCGGCGGCCCGCAGTGCACGCAACCTTACTCGGCCTCGGTCTTCAACATCTCGGCGATGAGCTTCGGCTCGCTGAGCGCCAATGCGATTCGCGCGTTGAACCAAGGCGCCAAGCTCGGCAACTTTGCCCATGACACCGGCGAAGGCAGCATCAGCCCCTACCACCGTGAAAACGGCGGCGACCTGACTTGGGAACTGGGCAGCGGTTACTTCGGCTGCCGCACCAGCGACGGCCGTTTCGACCCGGAGCGCTTTGCCGTACAGGCACAGAACCCGCAAGTGCGCATGATCGAAATCAAGATGAGCCAGGGTGCCAAACCCGGCCATGGCGGGATTCTGCCCAAGCACAAAGTCACCCAGGAAATTGCTGAGACGCGCGGCATCATGATGGGCGAAGACTGCATCTCGCCATCGCGCCACAGCGCGTTTTCCACCCCGATCGAGATGATGCAGTTCATCGCGCAACTGCGTGAACTGTCCGGCGGCAAACCGGTGGGGTTCAAGTTCTGCCTCGGCCACCCGTGGGAGTTCATGGGCATCGCCAAGGCCATGCTCGAGACCGGCATCCTCCCGGACTTTATCGTGGTCGACGGCAAGGAAGGCGGCACCGGCGCCGCGCCGGTGGAGTTCACCGACCATATCGGCGTGCCGCTGCGTGAAGGCCTGCTGTTTGTGCACAACACCCTGGTGGGCCTGAACCTGCGCGACAAGATCAAGCTGGGCGCCAGCGGCAAAATCGTCAGCGCCTTCGATATCGCCAGCGTGCTGGCCATCGGCGCCGACTGGGCCAACTCGGCGCGCGGCTTTATGTTCGCCATCGGTTGCATCCAGTCGCAAAGCTGCCACACCAACAAATGCCCGACGGGCGTCGCCACCCAAGACCCGCTGCGCCAGCGTGCGCTGGTGGTGCCCGACAAAGCCCAGCGCGTGTTCAACTTCCACCGCAACACGCTGCACGCCTTGGCGGAAATGCTCGCTGCGGCCGGCCTGGATCATCCGTCGCAACTGTCGGCCAAGCATTTGGTGCGGCGCATGTCGGCGACCGAAATCAAACTGTTCTCGCAGCTGCATGTGTTCCTCAAGCCTGGCGAGTTGCTCACCGGCGAGGTGAACGGCGAGTTCTATTCGCGCATGTGGCAAATGGCACGGGCGGACAGTTTTGAGCCGCAGGAAGTGGCTGCCGCATAAATATCCGAATACTCTTGACCGCTGAACCGGACCACCGACGGCATCGTTGAAACAAGGAGCTTCACATGCCGTTACTCGACTTCAGCGCCATTGCGGCGCAACTGCCCGACAGCTGGAAATCCGCACGCCTGGGCCAGGTCGGCCCAGCGCGGATCAAGGTGTTGCGTATGGATGACCAAGCTTATAAAGAGGAAACCCATGATTACAACGAGGGGTTATTGGTAGTCAGCGGCCAGTTGTGCCTGAGCATTGGCACCGAGCAAATACGCGTTGCTGCCGGCCAGATGTACCTCGTAGAAGCCGGCACTCCCCATGCTGTAAGCCCCGGCAGCCGGGGCACGTTGGTCATCATCGATGTATAGAGACATTCAGTAATACCCAGCCTTTGCAATTGCTTACAAATACCGCCAACCTGCGCGCGCCCGACGTGCGGCGTGTGACAACACGCGCATTCGCCTGTCATGACTTAAACCCCTGTTCAAGAGCCCGCTGCCATGCTGAACGGACGCGACCCGCGCATCGATTTTTTTCGGGGCTTGGCGTTGATCTTCATTTTCTGGGATCACGTCCCCCACAACCCACTCGGCCAGATCACCCTGCGTAATATCGGTTTCAGCGATGCCGCTGAAGTGTTTGTATTTCTTGCCGGTTATGCCTCAGTGCTGGCCTATGGCAAGGTCTTGCAACGCGAAGGCTACTGGATGGCCTGCCTGAAGATCCTGCGGCGCACCTGGGTGCTTTACGTGGTGCATATTTTCTTGCTGGCGATGCTGATGGGCATCGTGTTCTTCGCCAACAGCCATGTGGAAACCCGCGATCTGGTGCAGGAGATGGGCCTGACGCACTTTGTCACCCAACCACAGCAAGCGTTGGTGGATGAATTGCTGCTGCGCTTCAAGCCCAACCTGATGGACCCGTTGCCCTTGTATATCGTGCTGCTGGCCGGCCTGCCGCTGGTGTTGCCGTTGCTCTTGCGCAAAACCTGGTGGGTGGTGGCGGGGTCGATGGCGGTGTACCTGCTGGCGCCACACCTGGGTTGGAACCTGGCAGCGATTGCCGACGGGGTGTGGTATTTCAACCCGGTTACCTGGCAGTTCCTGTTCGTGCTGGGCGGCGCGGCGGCGATTCATGGGCAACAACCCCGCGCGCAGGAGCATCGGCCACTGCTGCGGCAGCCGTTGTTCATGATGGCCGCGACCTATGCATTGATGGCCGGCGTGATCACGATCGGCTGGCGCTGGCCCGAGGTGCATGACGCACTGATGCCGCACGCGCTCAGCGAACTGTTGTACCCGATCAGCAAGACCGACCTGTCGCCGGTGCGTCTGCTGCATTTTTTGGCCTTGGCCTATGTCACCGCCAAACTGTTGCCGGGGCGTGCCTGGACGCAAAACTGGCTGGCACAGCAGACCTGCCGGATGGGCCGCTTTTCGCTGGAAGTGTTCTGCCTTGGCGTGTTGTTGGCGCCGTTGGCGGACATGGTCAACGCCATGGCCGGCGATGCCTTTGCCATGCAAATTTTTACCGCGCTTGTGGGCGCTGGCTTGATGGCGATGTTGGGCGCCTGGCTGGAGTTCAACAAACGGCTGGACCAATCGACACGCATGGCCGCCGCCTGAAAACAAAAAGCCCCGATCAAGGGGCTTTTTGTTGTGCGCCAGGCCGTCAGGCGACGGAGCGTGCCGCCGCATTGGTCGGCTGCAACTTGAACACGTAATACAGCACGGTCAGCAGCACCAGGAACGCAGGCCCCACATACAGCGCCACCCGCGTATCCGGGAAGTACGCCATCAGGCCCACCACCAGCACCAGGAACGCCAGCGCCAGATAGGAACTGACCGGGTACAGCCACATGCGGTACTTGAGGCCTGCGGCTTCGGCCGGGCTCAGGCCTTTGCGGAACTTGAGCTGGGCCAGCAGGATCATCAGCCAGGTCCAGATCGCGCCGAAGGTGGCGATGGAGGTCACCCATACGAACACCTGGTCAGGTACCAGGTAGTTGAGCAACACGCCCAGCAGCAAGGCAAAGATCGACAGCAGCAGCGCCTTGCGCGGTACGCCATTGCTGGAGGTGGTGCCGAAAGTCGCCGGCGCCTGGCCGTTCTGCGCCAGGCTGTAGAGCATGCGCCCGGTGCTGAAGATGCCGCCGTTGCAGGACGACAGCGCGGCGGTGATCACCACGAAATTGATGATGCCTGCGGCGGTCTTGATGCCCAAACGTTCAAAGGTCATCACGAACGGGCTGCCCTGGGTGCCGATTTCGTTCCACGGGTAGATCGACAGGATCACAAACAACGCGCCGACGTAGAACAAAAGAATGCGCCAGAACACCGAGCCGATGGCGCTAGGAATAGTCTTCTGCGGGTTGCGTGCTTCACCGGCGGTCAGGCCGATCATCTCGACGCCCAGGTAGGCGAACATCACCATCTGCAAGGACATCAACACGCCCTGCACGCCGTTGGGCATGAAGCCGCCGTGAGCCCACAGGTTGGAAATACCCAAGGCCACGCCGTCGTTGCCGAAGCCGAATGCAATGATGCCGACGCCGCCGATCACCATGGCAATAATCGTGACGATCTTGATCAGCGCAAACCAGAACTCGAACTCACCAAAGGCTTTGACGGCGATCAGGTTGATCGTGCCCATGCTGATCAGCGCCGCCAGGGCCCAGATCCAGCGCGGCGTGTCGGGGAACCAGACACCCATGTACACCGCCACGGCGGTGATTTCCGCGACACAGGTCACCAGCCACAGGAACCAATAGTTCCAACCTGTGAGAAAGCCCGCCAACGGGCCGAGGTAATCCTGGGCATAACGGCTGAACGAGCCGGCTACCGGGTTGTGCACGGCCATCTCACCAAGGGCGCGCATGATCACCAGAATGGCCAGGCCGCCGATGATGTAGGAGAGCATGATTGCCGGGCCGGCCATCTCGATGGCCTTGGCCGAACCGAGGAACAGGCCGACACCGATACAGGCGCCGAGCGCCATCAAACGGATGTGTCGTTCACCCAGTTCACGTTTGAGCGGGCCGCCTTGAGCGGTCTCGCCAGGGGGCAGTGGTTTGCCGACAGGCATAGGGAAACAACCTCATTTTGTTATTGGATTGTCCGTCGAGTTTCCGGGGCCAGGCCGGTAAGCCTGTGCCCTTGTTGAAACCGGGGCCGCCTCATGGACGGGCCCTTCTTGCCGGGCAAGATCAGCGGGACGTGCAGTATAAAAAGCCGGGACCAGGGTCTTTCACTATAAAAACCATGCAATTCAGTGAAAGACCCGGCTAAAAAGCCACTTTTCAGGAGCATATTACCTGCACTGAGCGACAAAACGTCGCAACCCACCCTGCATTCACACGCCATCCAAGAAGATTCCGACTACCCAACCACAATTCCCTCACTCCTGTCGCCCAGCGACTAAGCTTCAGGCAAGTCCGATCAATCTGCGTGCAGGATCAATCGACTATGGGCGCACTGTGGCAAACCGAATCGACCAAGGCTGCGCAATTACAAGGCAGTTCGGACCCAGCGCCTTTACCCAAAAATAAACCCAGGCCCCGTTACATACGTCGCCTGTTCTGGCTGATTGTGTTGATGGTGGTGATTGCGCTGGGGTTCACCGCCGCCAAAGAGATACGCACATCCGCACTGCAAGCCCGGCAACTGAGCCGGCTGGCCCACGACCTCACCTACCGGCTGGAACCCGGCCCCAGCCAGGCAATGGTTTACCCCGGCGCCGGCCCGTTCGATCGCCGCTTGGGCTACAGCGACCTCGGCACCTTTTTGCCGCGCCTGCTCAAGCGCGGTTATGTGATCCAGTCCCAGGTGCAGTTTTCGCCAGCGCTAATGAGCTACGCCGGCCACGGTCTCTTCGTGCCTTACCCGGAGAAAATCCAGGCCGGCCTTTCGATCACCGACTGTCGCGCCTTGCCCCTGTACCAGTTCGAGTACCCGCAGCAGCTGTACTCAAGTTTTGCCGCCATCCCGCCGCTGGTGGTCAACAGCCTGTTGTTCATCGAGAACCGTGACCTGCTCGACCCTGCCCAGCCCCAGGCCAACCCGGCGGTGGACTGGCCGCGCTTTGCCATGGCGGCCTGGTCGCAAGTCGCGAAGATATTGCACCTGCCCGGTCAGAGTGCAGGCGGCAGTACCCTGGCCACTCAGCTGGAAAAATATCGGCATTCGCCCGACGGCCTGACCTTGTCCGGCAGTGAAAAACTGCGCCAGATGCTGTCCGCCGGTGTGCGCGCCTACCAGCCTGGGCCTGACACCCAGGTGGCACGCCAGAATATCGTGCGCGACTACCTCAACAGCGTGCCGCTGTCCGCCGTGCCGGGGCATGGCGAAGTGCATGGCATGGCCGAGGGTTTGCGCGTGTGGTACGGCGCTGACTTCAAGCAGGTGAACCTGGCCCTTAACGGCACTGAAAATGATGCGGTCCATGTGGCGCAACGTGGCCTGGCTTTGCGCCAGGTGCTGTCGCTGATGATCGCTCAGCGCCGGCCGTCTCATTACCTGGCCAACGGCCGCGATGAACTGGCGCAACTCACCGACAGCCACCTGCGCCTGCTGGCGCAGAACGCCGTGATCGACCCGCCGTTGCTCAAGGCCGCCCTGGCATCCCACGTCACTTACCGCGACTGGCAGCAACAGCCGACCGTGCAGCCCATCGACACCAACAAGGGCATCAGCGTTGCCCGCAGCCGTCTCGCCGCCCTGCTCAACCGGCCGCTGTACGACCTCGACCGCCTGGACCTGTCGGCCACCAGCACCCTGCAAGCCGAGCTGCAAAGCCAGGCCACCGACTACCTCAAGCAACTGGCCGACCCCACCTTCGCCGGCAAAATGGGCCTGCTCGGCGAGCGCCTGCTCACACCCGCCAGCACACCCCAGGTGCGCTACAGCTTCACCCTGTTCGAACTGACCCCGGACGGCTCGCGGGTGCGCGTGCAAACCGACAACACTGATCAGCCCTTCGACATCAATGAGGGCAGCAAGCTGGAGCTGGGCTCCACGGCCAAGCTGCGAGTGCTCACCACTTACCTGCAGATCATCAGCGAGCTGCATGATCGCTACGCGGCGCAAACACCCGCCGCGTTGAAAAAAACCGAGATTGCCGAGCAGGACCGCATCAGCCGGTGGGCGGTCGATTACCTGATCCAGAATCCCGATAAGTCCCTGGCCAACATGCTCGATGCCGCCCTCGACCGGACTTACTCGGCCAACCCCAACGAAGGCTTTTTTACCGGCGGCGGCATGCACCACTTCCACAACTTCCGCAACCAGGACAATGGCCGCAGCCCGTCGCTGCGAGACGCCTTGCGCGAGTCGATCAACCTGCCATTTATCCGGCTGATGCGTGACCTGGAACGCTACGTTACTTACGCAGGCCCCAACAACAGTGCGCAATTGCTCAAGGATGATAACGACCCACGGCGCCAGGAGTACCTGGCCCAATTCGCTGACCGTGAGGGCACCACCTTCCTGCTCAAGTTCTGGAAGAAGTACCAGAAAAAAGACACCCAGGCGCGCCTTGAGACCTTTCTTGACGGGCTGCACCCCACGGCGATCCGTATGGCGGCCGTGCATCGCTACCTGTTCCCCGAGGCCGACCAGGACACCTTTAATCGCTTCGTGCGTTCACATCTGGTGAATGCCAAAACCAGCGACAAACTCACCGACGAACGCCTGCAACGCCTGTACACCGACTACGGCCCGGGCCGCTATGATTTGCCCGACCAGGGCTACATCGCCAAGGTCCACCCACTGGACCTGTGGTTGCTCGGTTACCTGCTCAACCACCCCGACGCGACCTTCAGCGAAGTGGTCAAGGCCAGCCAATTTGAACGCCAGGAGGTCTACAGCTGGCTGTTCAAGAGCCGTCACCAAAGCGCGCGCGACAGTCGTATTCGCACCATACTGGAGGTCGAGGCGTTCCTGGATATTCACCAGCGCTGGCAGGCGGTGGGTTACCCGTTCGACCATTTGGTGCCGTCGCTGGCCACCGCGATTGGCAGCTCGGGCGATCGCCCCGCCGCGCTCGCCGAACTGATGGGCATCATCCTCAACGACGGCGTGCGCGGCAAAGTGCTGCGCATCGACAGTCTCCACTTTGCCGCCGATACGCCGTACGAAACCCGCGTGGTCAACACGCCCGATGCGGGTAAACGAGTGATGCCGTCCGAGGTCGCTACCGCGCTGCGCGGCGCGTTATCGCAAGTGGTGGACGCGGGCACGGCCAAGCGTGTTTCCGGCAGTTTCGTGCAGGCCGACGGTACGCCGATGGCCATGGGCGGCAAGACCGGCACCGGCGACAACCGCATCGAAGCGATGGGCGCCGGCGGCCGAGTGATCAGCTCCAAAGCGATCAACCGCACCGCCACGTTCGTGTTCTACATCGGCGAGCGCTACTTCGGCACCCTAACCGCCTTTGTGCCAGGCAGTTCGTCGCAAAACTTCAAGTTCACTTCGGCACTGCCGGTGCAGGTGCTCAAAGGCATGGCGCCGATTTTGACCCCGTACTTGCAAGGCAGCGGCACCCTGCTGTGCCACGGGGCATGACCGAAGCGCCTGGGGTGAAATGGGGTTTGTGCGGGAGCTGGCTTGCCTGCGATGGCGGTGGTGAATTCACTATTGCTATCGCAGGCAAGCCAGCTCCCACATTTAATTTTTAGCGCTGGCAACACTGATCCCCTGTGGGAGCTGTCGAGCTTTAGCGAGGCTGCGAAAGCGGTGGGCGAGGCAACTTATAACTTGCCTGTGCCGCCGATTTCGCGAACGGCAAAGTGCATGTCTCAAGGCGCCGGAAAATCAAACAGCAGGTGTACCGTGCCGTAATACTCGCCGCCCTTGTAGCCGTCTTCCGGTTCAACGGCGGTGATTTCCAGTTCAGCGCGACGGCCCGAGCGGGCTTCATCGGCGCTGATCACCAGGGTTGAATCGAGGGTCAGCGGCACCCGGTTGAACAACACCTGCAAATCGATACGGTTGCGGCCACTCAACAGGTAAGGCGTGTCACCGAGGCGCGCCGCCACGCCGCCGTTGATGTTTTTCACATCAAAGTTCTTGCGCAGACGGCCCAGCCGGGCTGTCGCAAGGTCCCAGGGCAGCACTTGGTCCTGGCCCATCCAATCGGACTCGGAAGGCAGCACATAGGCCTCATCGATCGGGATGGTCACCGATACATCAAAACTGTGGCGCTCCTGAAATGCCTGCGCCTGGTCACCCGCCAACACAGGCGCCATCAGTACAGCCAGTACCGTCAGTTGCTTGAACATTGTCATCACCCGTTACTGTTGACCGTCATCGTTTTTTTGTTGCGACCTTCGATCAGCTGGAAGTTGAACTGACGCTCCGGCTTTTTCTCCAGCACCAACTGGCGGCCAGGCAGGATGTGGTGCTTGGTGGTGGCCTCACATTCGGTCTTTTTCGTCACCGAACAATCGCGGAACTCATCGAGCACCACCACGCTGTTGCCGGCATTACGCATGGTGTATTGGCTGGCGGTTTCGCTGATCCGGGTATCAAAACGGGTGTCTTGCGGGCGCACGAAGAACACCGTGCCGTACCCGGCCATGACGTTGACTCCGGCGGCCAGGGCGTCCTTGTATTCGGCGCGTTCGGCATCGGTGACAGCAAAGTCATCTTCCTTTTCCGGTACCACCGGAATGAAACGCACACGGAAATAGCGCTCCTTGTCTCGCTGGCCCATGTACAGCAACCGAGTGCCCTGACGCCCGCCGGCCGGTACGATCAGACGAGCCGGGCTGGCCATCAGGCCGTCGCGGTTGGTGGTGCTGCCTTTGGCGTCGGTCATCGACGCGACGGGCACTTCCCTGGACGTGCCGTCGTCGTTGTAGACGATCTCCAGCACATTGACTTTGATAAACGCGGTACTGGTGCCGCCGTTGTAGACACGCTTGAGGTAGGAACTGCGGTCGCCTTCCAGGTAGTCGTAGACCACGCCGACGTTGATCGCAGGTCCCGCATGAACCGCCAAAGACACCAGCCACAACCCCACTGATAACACTGCATGTTTCATGTTTGATTACGCCTTATTGATTGAACCCAGCCCAGCGGCCGGCGTGCGGCAAATATCCGCTCAGACTTCCGAATCCCAGATCACCGTGACCACACCCGAATAGGTGCTGCCCGGCTGTTCGAGCATGTCCTTGACCTGGTCTTTTTCGACTTCGAAGTGCAGCGTTCCAGCACGGTTGTTCACGTAAAACGCAGGCTGGAACAACTCGGTGCCCACGCCATCCAGGCGCAAGGGCTGCTTGTTGACCGCGTGCCCGGCCTGGTTCTGCAAGCCAAAGGGCAGGCTGACAGCAACCTGCAACGGCACCTGATCCCCCGCGCCGTTGCGCAAGCCACAGGTGTTGCCCACCGCAAGGCTGCATTCGAGCTGCATCTTGAAACGCCCACTGGCGGAAATGACAAAGGTCTGGTCACGGAACAACCGCGCCGGTTGGCGCCCACGGTTAAGCCAGGCTTGCCAGCCGCCTTCGGGTAGCAACTCGATGCGGTTGCCGCCCGGTGGGAGATCGACCTTGAGCTCATGCTCTACAGCCAATTGAAAATTGAACGTCAGGGCGCTTTCGGTGGACGCCATCACGTCACCGAAATCAAAATCCCCGCCCGGCCCGATGCTGTAAGTCAGGGAGCCGCGGTATTCGCCGCTGGCCATGCCTAGCGGGTTGGGGGTTTTAAGTTCGTAGCCGTACTCCAAGTGGCTGTAGGTCAAACGCGCAAAAGTGGTGCCCGGGTTTACCGTACAAGCCCCCACGCCCTCCGGGACGATCCAGAAAAACAGTGCGTAACTGGCGGATGCCGCCAAATAGTTAACCCCCTGGCAAGGAGGCGCACCGTTACTCCAATAGTAGGTCCAACCGGTTCCTCCGTTAGCCCACCCGCTGACGCCAGGCGGACGCGGCACATCCCAACGCGTACCAATACCCGCAATGCGCATTTGTACGGTTTCAACCTCACCCGTCCCGACATGGACCACCTGTACATCACGCCAAGATGAAGGCACTTTGAAATAGGCGCCTTTTCGAGGGTCTTCATGGTTGGCTTCGATCGGCTCTACCGACTCGGCCCTGAATGCCGCATCACGGATACTGAAGGTATTCAACGCCTCGCACCTGGCCGGTACGTGCCACGCGCAGACGCCACTGTGGGGCGTGGTGTTTTCGAATTTATTCACCATCGGGTTCGACGGGTCAGGACGAAACACCGCCGTGATGTTCTGCACCAGCGCGTGCGCAGGCAGGCTCATGCTGACCAGCGCCAGCGCGAACGCACACTGCTTCAAGCCGGTTCTCGTTACGTTTTTCACGTTCATAAAAATCCAGTCCATGCCATCAACCAGCGGTTTCGGCGTTGTGGGTTGCTTCTGCCAGGGTGTCCTTGGTGCAGCGCAAATCGCCGATCATCAACACATCGCTCTCACTCGGCGCATTGGCAGGGTCCAGGCGGAACTGACAGAGCAATTGGTTCTGGTAGCGCACTTGCAAGGTCGGTGAACTGGCGCTCATTTCCATCGAGAAAAACCCGTCGACTTCGCTGACCCCACGGCTGGCGTGGTTGATCACGTGATGGCCCTTGAGCGGTGCACCACGCTCATCCAACAACCGGCCGAGCACGGTGACGGTTTTCATCACGGTGATTTTCCGGTAGTCGACCCCGCCCTTGTTCAGGTGATAACTGGCGCGGGTCGGCTGGATATTCGCCGCAGGCGGGTGATTACCTTCAAAGTCGAAGCTCACGCTGCTGCTCTTGTAGGCTGAGACCGGCACGTAGTTGCGCCCCGGCCGCAAGATCGCGCCGCCACCGCCGAGGTCGTCGGCACGCAGGGCGATTTCGTCGAGGTCGGTTTCCACGTCGATGATCATGCCCGCACCGTTGCCCTGGTACTGGCTGCTCAGCAGCATCTGGCCGGCGCCGGCAACGAAGGTGCTGTTGAGGTTCAAGCCACCGCTCAGGTCGCCGTTGAACGAGCTGCGTTGCACAAACCCGTCACCGCTGACCGCGTCCGTATTGAAGCTGGCCATGCCCGACAGGCCGACGCCGTAGGTGTCGGTGATCGCCGTGGCCGAGACGCTTTGCAGCAAGTGGTCGGTGAGGTCCTGGCGCAAAGTCACCGAAGCGTTGTTGTCGCGCCCACCGTCACGGGCAGTACGGGTGCCGATGCTGCCGGAAATCTGCCGGCCTTCGGTGCCCAGGTTGACGCTGACGCTCACGTCCACGCCGCGGTTGCGCGCGTCGTTGGTGCCGGCGCTGCCGGGCCGGTCGAACACTGAGAAGCGCCAGTTGGCGTCACTGCCGAACAGGTTGTCGTGGCGGCTCCAACCCAGGTCGATGCCGGCCCCCTCCACATTGCCTTCGCTGTGGGACAGGCGCATGTTCAGGGTGTTTTTCGCATCCAGCCGGTGGTTGACCGACAACGCCGTGTTGCTGGCTTCACCGACGAAGGTGTTGCGCCGCAGGCGTGTGCCATCGGGCAGAGTCTCGTAGGTGTCGCGGGTGTCGAGCCAACTGCGGTTATGGCTGAACACCAGGTTGGTCGCGCCCAGGGTATAGAGCCCTTGCAGGTCCATGCCGGTGCCGTGTTCCTGGGTCTGGTAGAGGTTGGCATACAGGCTGGTATTGTTGGCCACCGTCCAGTCCGCCGAGCCGCCGTATTGCAACTGCTCGCGCACCTGACGGGCCGACAGGCCGAGGATCACGCGCGGGTGTACCAGATAGTTGAGCGACGCACCGGCCGTCACCGCGCCGGAAGCTTGTTCTTCCCAGTTGCTGAACAACTTGGTCTCGCGCCCGGCGAAAAGGTTATAGCGCCAGCGGTCTTCGGCGTTGCGCCAGTTGCTGGGTTTGTAGACCAGCTCCTGGGTGGTGCTGGTGGTCAGGCCGTCTTCGATAAGGCGCACTTCCACTTCATAGATGCCGCCGGGCAAGGGCCGGGTGTCCAGGGTTTGCAGGCCGGCCGCAACGGCCTGCGTGTTAATCAACAGGCCATTACGGTAAATCTCCACCGCCGCCTGGCGGTTGGCGGTGACATAGATCGGGTACACGCTGGGCTTGGCGTTGTTGATGGCCAGGCTGTCGGAGCTGCCATACATCAGGCCCAGCGCCGTATCGGGGCTGGCGCCGAAGCTGCGCAGTTGGCGGGTCAGGCCATCGGAATTGGGGGTGAAGTGGCCCAGGCGGAAAAACTGCCCTTCGAGTTCTCGCTGGGTATACAGCTCATGGATCGCATGGCGCATGGGCTCGTCATCGCCGCTCTGGCGCGCCAGCTGCAGGTTGAACACCTGACTCCAGTTACCCAGACTGGAACTGGCTTGCAAACCATAGCGTCCGCCGAGGCTGTCCTCTTGGCTGCCATTAAGGTTGAGCTGGTTGTTGATGATCAAGCCGAGGCTGCCACCTTCGGGCTGCTCATGGAAACGCGGGATGTCGCCACTCAGTTCGACGTCTTGGGTGAGGATCGACAGCTGGGAGCTTTCCAGGTTGTAGAAGGCCGAGAGCATTTTCTGCGGGCAGGACTGGGTACAAGCACCCAATGACACGCCTTTCTCCAGCAGCGCTTGCCAGGTGTCGCGGGTGGCGGCCGGGACTTTGCTGTCGGCGGTGTCGGTAAATTCAAGCAAGGTGACACGGTCATCGCGGGACAAAACAATCAGCGCCTCGCCCAACAGTTGCTGGTCAAGGTCCACACGTACCGCCAACGGCACCTCGAAAAAATGATCAGTAAAACCAGCGGGCAAGCCTTGCGCCTGAGTAATCAGACTGCCGGGGGTTGAAGCACCGGAAGAAGCAGGTGCAGCCAGGGCACTCGTACACATCAGCAGCGCTAGCGCAGCCGCGATAGGCGTCATCGGAAACATGAACGGAACACTCTGAATGCCAGAAGACTGGAGAGAAAATCAGGCCGGCGGACCGAGGAGGGAAGTCAGCCGACCTGCAAGCAGATGCCCGTGGTTAACGAGCACGCATTGGCCTTATGGGGTGACTGGCAGTACCGCGTCGAACACTACCGGGATCGTGGTTGTGTAGGAGCCACGCTGAGTGGCCGTAGGCTTGGCCGCGGCGATGTGCATTTCCGCCCCTATACCCGGGGTGGAGTCGGCTTCGTTGACCACTTCCTGAGGGCTGCCGCTCAAGATCACACCATTGAAGGTGGTGGTGACCGGGATGTTTTGCGCGGCATCACCGTTGAACAGTACGGCCGGGCCACCTTCGATGTAGGCAGCAACCGAACCGTTGGTGTTCTTGACGTCGTAGGTGGCCCTCAACGAAGCAAGCTCACCGCTGACCAGGTTGTAGGTCATGGTTTCGTCACGACCCCAGTTCGGATCACGCGGTTGTGCGTGGAACACGGTGGTCGGGATGTTTGCCTGGACATTGACGGTGTGGCGGGCTTCACCGGCAGCAGTAGCTGTTACCGAGGAAGACAGTGCCAGAACAGCCAGGGGAACAGCGACAGCAAACTTCTTGAACATGATCAATACCTGTAGTTATCAACATTGATTGATTCGTCGCCAAGCAACTTCTCAACAACGAATAACGCAGACGGTTAGTTGAACCGCACAACGCCAAGCAATGATCAATTCAAATCAACAACCGGTATGCAGGTCGCTTCCCACGGCCTAGTAGCCTTTAGAAACAAGGGGCGAACGAAAAGTATGGCACTTTGCCAAAACTTTAAAAATAGTCGTAAGAATCAGCCTACTTGAACATAAGTGTCATAACGGGAAGGGGCTGTAAGAGCAATACTACACGCACAAGCGCTGCTATAAAGAGCAACCTGTTAACGCGCCTGTTCGAGCACAAACTCTAATTAAAGTTATAACTCTAAATACTTTTATCGTCCATGCCCCTCGAACGTGAGCGGCTTGACGCTGCTCACGACCGTTGGTCGTCTCGGGCTACCGTCACCATAAGATATATCTTAAGTTATATCTAAATAGGACGGAGGACAGACCATGCGACACGAGCATCGCAGTGAATTTGAAAAACGCGGCGGCCGCGGCCCTCGGGTATTTGCCCCTGGCGACCTGAAACTGCTGCTACCGGCCTTGATCGCCGAGCAGCCCTGCCATGGCTATGACCTGATCCGCCAGATCGAAAGCCTGTTCGACGGCGCCTACAGCCCCAGCCCCGGAGTGATCTACCCCACGCTGACCTTTCTGGAAGAGAGCGAGTTGATCAGCGGCGACGCCGAGAATGGAAAAAAACGCTACACAATCACCGACGCCGGTCGTCTCTTCTTAAGCGAGCAAGCCGTTGCCCTGGAAGGCGTGCGCATGCGCATTGATGTCAGCAAGCGCTCGCTGCGTGGCCACGACCGCCCACCCGAGATTCACGAGGCGGTGCATAACCTGCGCCACGCCTTGCATTCGCACCACGGGCGCTGGAGCCCGGAAGAAATCGTTCGTGTCGCGGCGCTGCTCAACGGCACCGCTCAAGCCATTGCCGACGGGAAAAACCAATGAATACTCAAGCTATCCATCGCGTTACCCACGAAATCAAACGCCGCCGCCTGCAAGTGCTGCGGGTGGTCGACATCACCCCACGCATGCGCCGCGTCACCTTGGGCGGGCCGGAGCTGGCCGGTTTTATCAGCCTGGGCAGTGACGACCACATCAAACTGCTGTTCCCGCAAAACGCCGCCGAGCAGGCTGCGCTGGAAAGCCCGACCTTCAACATCAAGGGCGACGGCCCGCAACCGGCCATGCGCGACTACACGCCACGGCGCTTCGACCTGAGCATCGGCGAGCTGGATATCGACTTCGTGCTGCACGGCGATGGCCCAGCCTCTACCTGGGCCGAACAGGTGCAGGTTGGCCAGCACCTGTACATCGGCGGGCCGCGCGGCTCGATGATCGTGCCGGACATCTTCGACAGCTATTTGCTGATTGGTGATGAAACCGCGATCCCGGCCATCGCCCGTCGCCTGGAAGAATTGCCGGCCGGGCGCAAGGTGTTGACGGTGATTGAAATCGCCAATAGCGCCGAACAGCAGCCACTGAACAGCGCTGCCGATGTAGAGGTGATTTGGGTGGTGCGCGGCCACGACGACCTGCTGGAGACGGTGCGCAACCTGACCCTGCCGGGCGGTTCGCTGTACAGCTTTGTCGCGACGGAAACCAAACTGTCGCGCCAGCTGCGCCGCGTGTTGCTGGACACGCACCAGGTCAATGAGGAGTTCCTCAAGGCCGTGGGTTACTGGCGTGCCGAGGGCAGCGAAGAAGAATAAAAACTGACGCGATTCAACTGTGGGAGCTGGCTTGCCTGCGATGACAGCAACTCGGTGTACCTGATGTACCGAGGTGCCTGAATCGCAGGCAAGCCAGCTCCCACATTAGTTCGCCGGTGTCTTCAAGATTTTGTCCAACCCCACCACCGCCAACGCAATCCCAACAAACCCCGCCAAAATCCCCCCGGCATTCACAAACACCTGTGGATAACCGAGGCTGTCCACATCGATGAACGGGTACTGATACTGCCCCAGCAAATGCCCGCGCAGCAGCACATAGCCGAAGTACACCAGCGGGTAAATCACCCACCCGCCAATGTGCTTGAAGTGCAACGTGCCCTTGGGCACACACCGCCACCAATAGATCACGAACAGCAGCGGCATCACGTCGTGCAACAACTCGTCGGCGATAAATTGAAAGCCGGTGGGGCTCCACAAATGTCGGAGCAACAGGTTGTAGGCCAGGCTCACGACCACGATGCTCGCGGCAATACCGCTACTGACAGCGGGCGCCAGGAAGAAACGTTTTGCCGCCGACTCGCGATTGACCAGCGCATAGCTCAACACCACGACCACCAGGGTGTTGGTCAGCACCGTGAAGAAACTGAAAAAGTTGATCAGCCCGCCCAACAGGCTCGCGCCGGCCTCCCAGCGCGAATAGAAAATCAAGTATTGCTGAATCGCCAGCCCTGTCCAGCCAGCCAGCGCCGCCGTGGCCACATACCGCTTCATGGCCTCAATCCAGCGGGCGTTTGGTACGCATCAGCTTGACGTACAAACCTTCGACTTTCTCCCGCGCCCACGGCGTTTTGCGCAGGAAGGTCAGGCTCGACTTGATGCTGGGGTCGCTCTTGAAACAGCGCACATCAATGCGTTCGGCCAGACCGCTCCATTCGTAGTGTTCCACCAAAGTGGTGAGCACGTGCTGCAGGGTCACGCCGTGAAGTGGGTCGTTGCTTGTCGCGGTCATGCCAGGCCTTTTGCAAAAAGAGGAAACACAGCCGCGCACCTTAGCCGACGGGGCGTAGAGGTGGAAGCACTGCATTGAATATAGCCCCTGGAAAAAAGTTCCCCTTTTCAGGCAAAAAAGTGATGTTATATTGTAACGATACTTATCAAGATCGATACCGTTTTAAGCCTTCTCTTTTCTGTGCCTTTTACCAAGGAATGTTTGATGTCCCTCTCTACTCTGTGGCGCTTGACCCCGCTTGCCGCCGCCCTGTTGATCGGCTCCGAAGCCCACGCCCTGGAACTGCAACCCCAAGTCATTACCGGCAACCCCTTGGGCAGCGAACAACTCGCCTCGCCCACCACGGTGCTGGAAGGCGATGACCTGACCCTGCAACAAAAAGGCAGCCTCGGCGAAACCCTGAATAAGCAGCCAGGCGTGTCGTCGTCGTACTTTGGCCCAGGCGCCAGCCGCCCGATCATTCGTGGCCAGGATGGCGACCGCATTCGCATCCTGCGCAACGGCGTGGGTGCACTGGATGCCTCGTCGCTGTCCTATGACCACGCCGTGCCCCTGGACCCGATCAACGTCGACCGCATCGAAATCGTACGTGGCCCGGCAGCCTTGCTCTACGGCGGCAGCGCCATCGGTGGTGTGGTCAACACCTTCGACAACCGCATTCCCACAGAAGCCATCGAAGGCATCCACGGTGCCGGTGAACTGCGCTACGGCGGCGCCGACACCACCCGCAGCAGCGCCGGTAAACTGGAAGCCGGCAACGGCACCTTCGCCTTGCACCTGGACGCGAACGCGCGGGAATTCAACGACCTCAAAATCCCAGGCCAGGCCCGCAGCCGCCATGCCCCGGAGACCGAGGATGGCCCCGGCAAAAATGGTCGACTGGGCAACAGCGACGGGCGTCAGGATGGCGGCGCGGTCGGCGGTTCCTACACTTGGGACGACGGTTATGCCGGGCTGTCCTACAGCAACTATGACAGCAACTACGGTTCACCCGCCGAGCAAGATGTGCGCATCCGCATGAAGCAGGATCACTACGCCTTTGCGTCCGAGATCCGCAACCTGCAAGGCCCGTTTAGCTCGGTGAAACTTGACGCGGGCTACACCGATTACGAGCACCGTGAAATCGAAGGCGGCGAAACCGGCACCATTTTCAAGAACAAGGGCTATGAAGCCCGCGTTGAAGCGCGCCACCAGCCGCTCGGCCCGTTCGAGGGTGTGGTCGGCGCCCAAGTGACGCGCAATGAGTTCTCGGCACTGGGTGAAGAGGCCTTTGTACCGCAGACCGACACCAACGCCGGCGCGCTGTTTATTCTCGAAGAGATGCAGGCCACCGAGCGTCTCAAGCTCAGCCTTGGCGGGCGTGTGGAACACACCAATGTCGACCCGAATGCCAAGGGTAATGCGCGCTTTGCCGGTGCCGATAAATCCAATGACTTTACCGCCGGCAGCCTGTCGTCCGGCGCGGTATACAGCCTCACGCCGGTCTGGTCGCTGGCCGCGACACTGGGCTACACCGAGCGCGCACCGACTTTCTACGAGCTGTACGCCAACGGCGCCCACGTCGCCACCGGCACTTACGAGTTGGGTGACGCCAACCTGAAGAAAGAGAAAGCCGTGTCCAGCGACCTGGCACTGCGCTTTGACAACGGCACGCACAAAGGCAGTTTCGGCGTGTTCTACAGCCGCTTCTCCAACTACATCGGCTTGCTGGGCACAGGGCGCACGCTGAACGATGAAGGCGAAGAAGACGCGGGCGGTATCCCGGAATACAAATATTCCGGTGTGCGCGCACGTTTCGCCGGCTTCGAAGCCCAGGATCACTGGAAGTTGGGCGAAAGCGCCTACGGCAAGTTCGCCCTGGAGCTGTCGGGCGATTACACCCGCGCCACCAACCTGGACACGGGCGAAGCCTTGCCGCGTATTGCGCCTCTGCGCTTGAACAGCGGCTTACTGTGGGAACTGGACCGCTGGCAGGCGCGGATCGACGTGGAACACGCAGCGGGCCAAGGGCGTGTGCCGGATAACGAAAGCGGCACCGACGGCTACACCACCTTGGGCGCCAGCGCCGGTTATCACTTCAATGTGGGTGGCAGCCAGTGGTTGGCGTTCGTCAATGGCGAAAACCTCACCAACCAGACCGTGCGCTATGCCAGTTCGATCCTGCGCGATATCGCCCCGGCGCCTGGGCGCAGCGTACAGTTCGGCGTGCGCACCACCTTCTAAACAGCAGCACAAATCCCCTGTGGCAGCCGGCTTCTGTGGGAGCCGGGCTTGCCCGCGATAGCCATAGGTATCTACACACTTTTTAAGGCTGCCAATTTCTCCTGTGGCGAGCAGGCTTGTCCTGCGTTGGGTTGCGAAGCAGCCCCCAGACCCAGACGCTGAGTTCCTTCAGGAAAGTTACAGTGCCTTTACCGGGGCCGCTTCGCGCCCCAACGCAGGACAAGCCTGCTCGCCACAACTGCTATCGCAGGCAAGCCAGCTCCCACAGAAGCCAGGCTTTACAGGCATTCCTGCAGCGACGTTCTGTCACTGTTACCAGATCTGAAATGATGCATCTCTCTAATTACGCTTTCTCAAAATGAGAAGGCGCTTTATCCTTGCCGCAACAAACTGAAACGTTTCACGCCTGCGGTCGATCCCATCTTGCCGAATATTCCCTGCCTTAAAGACAGCGCTGTCTTAAACCGACCCGCGCGTGGGGTTCAATCGCCCGCCTGTGGATAACCGACTTATCCCCAGAAAAACCCAATTTAACGCTGAACCAAGCCCGCGCCGAATCGTCATCTACAGTGAAGCACGGGGTTACATAATTCCAACGTCACGGAGAAACACACTATGAGCACTGATGGTGCTTCAAGCCCAAGCCGCCTGCTGCCCAGGCTGCTAGGCGTCTTGCTGCTGATCATGGGGCTGGCCTTGCTGGCTGGCGGCGTCAAGCTGAGCATGCTCGGCGGGTCGCTGTACTACCTGCTGGCCGGTATCGGCATCGCCCTCACCGGCGTGTTGCTGCTGGCCACCCGCCGCGCAGCGCTGGGCCTGTACGCACTGGTGCTGTTCGCCAGTACCGTGTGGGCACTGTGGGAAGTCGGCCTGGACTGGTGGCAATTGGTGCCGCGCCTGGCCCTGCTGTTCGCCTTGGGCATCGTCCTGCTGCTGCCGTGGTTTCGCCGTCCGTTGCTGCGTGGCCAACCTGCGCCGCTGGGCACTGGCGCGCTGAGCGTAGCCGTGGTGCTGGCGGGCGCTGCGGCCCTGGCCAGCCAATTCACCAACCCGGGTGAGATGGTCAAGACCGGCCAACTGGACCGCGACGCCGCGCCTGGCATGGCCAGCACTGCACCGGCCCAGGCTGATGGCGACTGGAATTCCTATGGCCGCTCGGCCTTCGGTGATCGTTACTCGCCTCTGGCGCAGATCACCCCGGAAAACGCCCACAAGCTGGTGCCGGCGTGGACCTATCGCACCGGTGACATCCCTGGCCCAGGCGATCCCGGTGAAACCACCGCAGAAAACACCCCGCTGAAAGTCAACGGCATGCTCTATGTGTGCACGCCGCACAGCCAGGTGATTGCCCTGGACCCGGACACCGGCAAGGAAATCTGGCGTTTCGACCCGAAGATCAGCAGCCAGGGTGCCGCGAACTTCAAAGGTTGGGCGCACATGACCTGCCGTGGCGTGTCGTATCACGATGACGCCGTCTACGCTTCCGCGCAAAGCCCTACCGGCAGCGCCAGCACTGCACCTGTCAGCGCTGTCTGCCCTAAACGCATCTTCGTGCCGACTGCCGACACCCGTCTGATCGCGCTCGACGCCGACACCGGCAAGATGTGCGAAGACTTCGGTGACAAAGGCCAGGTCGACCTGCGTGCCAACATCGGCAGCTTCGCTCCAGGCGGTTACTACTCCACCTCGCCACCGGCCGTGACCAAGAACCTGGTCGTGATCGGCGGTCACGTGACCGACAACGTCTCCACCGACGAGCCTAGCGGCGTGATCCGCGCGTTCGACGTACACACCGGCAAACTGGTGTGGAACTGGGACAGCGGCAACCCGGACGACACCACGCCGTTGGCCGAGGGCAAGACTTACACCCGCAACTCGCCGAACATGTGGTCCATGTTCAGCGTCGATGAAAAACTCGGCATGCTCTACCTGCCGATGGGCAACCAGATGCCTGACCAATACGGCGGCGACCGTACCGAAGACTCGGAAAAATACAGCGCCGGCCTGACCGCTCTGGACATCGACAGCGGCCACGTGAAGTGGACCTTCCAGTTCACTCACCATGACCTGTGGGACATGGACGTGGGCGGCCAGCCTTCGCTGATCGACATCAAGACCGCTGACGGCGTCAAGCCAGCAGTCATGGCCTCGACCAAGCAAGGCAGCATCTACGTGCTGGACCGCAGCAACGGCAAGCCGGTGGTGCCGATCAACGAAATCCCTGTACCGCAAGGCGCAGTGGCCGGTGATCACACCTCGCCGACCCAGCCGAAGTCCGACCTCAACTTCATGCCGCCGCCGTTGAAAGAACGCGACATGTGGGGCGTGACCCCGTTTGACCAGATGCTGTGCCGTATCGATTTCAAATCCATGCGCTACGACGGCCCATTCACCCCGCCATCGCTGCAAGGCTCGATCGTTTACCCGGGTAACTTCGGCGTGTTCGACTGGGGCGGCATCTCGGTTGACCCGGTTCGCCAGATCGCTTTCGTGAACCCGAGCTACATGGCGTTCAAATCGAAACTGATCCCGGCGGCCGACATTGCCAAGCAAGGCCCACGCGTCAGCGAAACCGAAGGTGTGCAGCCGAACAAAGGCGCGCCGTATGGCGTGATCCTCGAAGCACTGCTGTCGCCTTTGGGCCTGCCGTGCCAGGCGCCAGCGTGGGGTTATGTGGCGGCGGTCGATCTGACCAACCACCAGACCATCTGGATGCACAAGAACGGCACCGTGCGCGACAGCTCGCCGGTTCCGATCCCGCTGACCATGGGCGTGCCTAGCCTGGGCGGTACGTTCACCACCGCCGGTGGCGTCGCGTTCCTCAGCGGCACCCTCGACCAGTACCTGCGTGCCTATGACGTGAAAAACGGCAAGCAACTGTGGGAAGGCCGCCTGCCTGCAGGCGCGCAGACCACACCGATGACTTACACCGGCAAGGACGGCAAGCAGTACGTGCTGGTCATGGCCGGCGGTCACGGCTCGCTGGGCACCAAACAGGGTGACTATGTGATGGCGTTCAAACTGCCGGATTAAGCTGAACCGGCGGTAAAACAAAGGCGGCTACCTGATGGGTAGCCGCCTTTTTTATGCCCTGCTGGAAACCATTTTGACCGAGCACGGCTTCAACACTCAGGTCGTCTGCCCAACCGCCATCGCAGGCAAGCCAGCTCCCACAGGAATGCCTGGAGATCACGATTTACAACACCATCCGCTCGCGCCGCATCCACATCTCAAATGCCATGGCATTCAACGGCCGACTGATCAAGTACCCCTGCGCCGTGTCGCACTTCCACTGCCTGAGCAACTTCAAGCTGGGCTCAAACTCCACGCCCTCTGCCACCACCTTGAGCCCCAGGTTGTGGCTCATTTCAATGGTCGAACGCACGATCACACCGTCGCCACTGGCGCTGTCGAGGTTGCGGATAAACGACTGGTCGATCTTCAATTCCTGCACCGGCAAACGCTGCAATTGCGCCAGCGATGAATAGCCTGTGCCGAAGTCATCCACCGACAGGCTGATGCCGCAGCCACGCAGTTGCTCCAGCACACTGAGGGCCTGTTGCGGGTTATGCATGATCGCGCTTTCGGTGATCTCGAAAATCAGTTGGTCGGCCGAGACCTTGTACTGCATCAACAAGGCGGTGACGCGTATGGCCAAGTCATCATCAGCCAAATCATCCACCGAGATATTGACCGAGAGTTGCAGGTGCAACCCCCGTTGCGCCCACTCGGCCATTTGGCGGATGGCTTCCTCGATTGCCCACAAGGTCAGGCTGCCCATGCTGCCGGTGCGCTCGGCCAATGGAATGAATTCGGTGGGCGACACCTGCCCAAGGGTCGGATGCTGCCAGCGCAGCAAGGCTTCTGCCTGACGCACATGGCCGTGCCTGAGGTCGAGCTTGGGCTGGTAACACAGGAACAATTCGCCCTCGACCACCGCCCGGCGCAGGTCGCGGATCAGGGTGATCTGGCGCTGGTGTGCAAGGTCGCGGTCTTGCTGGTAGATCTGCAAATGCCCAGGCAGGCTCGCCGCATCATGCCGGGCAATGGCCGCGCGGCTGATCAACTCTTCGACCTGTTGGCCGTCGGTGGGGTACGCGGCGATGCCGATGCTGACTTCATGGCGCACTTCGTCATTGCCGATACGCTGGGGTTCGGTAAGCAGCCCGTAAAGGCGATCGGCGCGGGCCACGGCGCGGTCGATCTCGGTGTTTTCCAGCAACAGCAGGAACTCACTGCCGGCGATGCGCGCCGCGGTGTCGCTGGCCAACAGGCTCATGGACAAACACCGGCTGGCTTCACGCAGCATTTCTTCGACGCCCTGAGGGCCAAACCCTTCGTTGATCACCCGGTAGTTTTCGATCCCCACGTACAGCAACACAACTGGCCGCCGCGCACTGATCGCACTGCCCAGGCGCTCCATGGCCAAGGCGCGGTTGGGTAAGCCGGTGAGCGGATCATGCAAGGCGTTATGCGCCAGTTGCCGCTCGCGCACAGCGATGCCGCTTTGCATGGCGTTGAAGGCGCGGGCCAGCAAGCCGAATTCGTCATGACTGCGCACCCGCACTGGCGTGCGGTAGTCACCGGCGCCAATGCGTTCAGCGGCCTCCACCAAGGCAGTGAGCGGGCGCGACACACGGCGCGCCAGCAACAACGCCGCCGCCAATGACACCAGCAGCACCGCCAGGGCAATCCCGAGGAACTGCCGGTCCAGCGGCGCAAAGGATTCCAGCGCATGGTCCAGCGGGCTTTGCAGCAACACGCGTACTTGATCGCCATCGCCGGTGTTGGCCAGCGGCAGCACCTGGCTCAGTGCACGTTGCCCGTGAAACACATTGATCTGCGCCTCAGGGTTGGGAGGGCTTTCGCGCATCAGGCTGATGACGGTGTCTTGATAGGCTTCAGGCTGGGTGCTGAACAACTGGCCGACAAGGCCGTCCTGCTCACCAAGGAACGACACTTCAAGGTTGCTCATGGAGCGCAATTCATTGGCGAACAACTTGTCCATGGGGAAACCCATGACCACGCGGGCAATGGGCTCCGGGTCGAGTACTTCATCCTGCACCAGCAAATACGGCTGCCCGTCCATGGCGACGATGAACATTTGCTGGCCACTGCGCCGCGCATGGCGCAAGGCCTGCTCATAAGGAAACACCGCGCCCTGTACCAACACCGGCAAGGTGCTGATCATCACCTTGCCATCCAGGTCGAGGACAAACACCTCGGTGGAGTGGATACCGGTGCCATGCCGGCGCAGCGCAGTCAGGATCGAATCAGCCTTGGCGTCGATCACTGCGTGTTTGAAAGGGCCGTCCGCCGTCAGCCAGTCCAGGCCGTATTGCAGGCGACGCCCGCGCAGGTCCAACAGGCGCTCAAAGACCTGGATGCCGGTACTGAGCTGAACCTGGGCCTGGTTCTCCACGGCACGAGTGGTAGCAGCCTTGACCGCAAAGTAAGTGGCCGCCACCACCACCAGCAACAACAGCGCCAGCACCCCGGCGATACGGGTCTGGAACGTGTGGCGCCACTGCATGGCCGAACCCTGCGGCCGCGTTCGCCTCTCTGTGCCACTGGGTTCCTTGGTCATACGCATCCCTGACGAAGCTGATCTGGCGTCAAAAAAACATCCATTTAAACTGAATATTTGGTTTTAGCAGATTAGCTGGGACTTGGGATAAGTACACCCAATTGGAGCGGGGACTTGAATGTCATTTTATTGGCGGTAAAGGCGTGCGTAGCGTCTGGGGCGGCACTCCCACGCGGAGCGTGGGAAAGATCCGGCTTAAACGCTGCGCGCGCGCATAAAGTCCCCCCAACGGCGCACCAGGTAGTTGTGCTCATCCATCACCGAGTTCCACACCGCGATATGCCCCATGCGTTGCTCGTAGGAACCGCCATCGCGCACGTCACCGATGTCGATCAACGGCAACCCATCGCTGCCCGGCAACTCCTCGCGGGCAGGAAGGCCCGCGTACCAGTAATCCCACTCGGCGCTGCTCAAATGGTCGCGGGTGCGCGCCGGGTTGCCGATGTAGTAACCCTGGCGCGCCATCACCGCGCCCGGCCAGCCGGACAACCACCAATTGAGATAGGCATACGCCGCATCCAACACCGGGCCTTGGGCATGGCGTGACAACGACAAGCCGCCAAACCAGGCGCGATAGCCTTCACGCGGCACCGCCAACCGGTACTTCACCCCCGCACGGTGCAGGCGCATCAAGGTCGGCGACCACAGGCTCTGGATATCGATGCTTGGGCTGAGCATCAACTGCGCGGCTTCTTCATCATCGGACCAGAACGCGGCGAAGTGCCCTTCCTTCTGCTTGCGCACCAGGATGTCGGCCAGCACATCGATCTCTTCGATGCTCATGTTGCCGATGTCCTTGAACTGCGCCAGCCCCGCGCCTTGCACGGCCAGCGCGGCATCCAGCGCGCCAATCGCCGCGTCACTTTGCAACGCGGTACGCGCGCGCCAGGCCGGGTCGAGCAGCCAGCCCCAGCTTTCATTGCCGTGGCTGAAGCCATCGGGCAAACGCTCGGGGCGGTAGGCAAAACTATCGGCGTTGTGGGTCAGCGGCAGCATGCTGATGCGCTCGGTCACCGTGCTGCCGAGGCTGCCGTCGTGCTGCACGAACAGGCGCTCACTGGGCACGCTGCCGCTGCCCAGGCGGTCGCTGGCCGACAGCCGGCCGCGCTTGGGCAGGTCATTGATCTCATGCCACAACGCAATACGCCGTGTGTCGATGGGCTGGATCGCCCGCGCCGGCCATACGAAGTCGACGTTGTGAAACCACTGGTCGTACAGGTCGTAACTCTCGGGTTGCATCACCGCAATGCGCTGGGCCTGCTCCACATCGTGTACCTGGTACACCAGGCGAATGCCCAGCTCTTGCTCGGCGCGCACGCGCAGGCATTCCAGCAAGGTCACGGAAGTACCGAGGACACGCAATGTGATCATGCCGCGAACCGCCGTGAGAACACGTCAAAGGAGCGCTGCAACAACGCCGGGTCGAGACCGCGCAGGATAAACACCAGGCGTGACTGGCGGTCGGTGCCTGGCCATGCAGGCAAATGCACCGGAGCATGCAGGCAATGCTGCACGCCATGGATAACAATGGGGGCCGAGCTTGCGTTCACGTTAAGCAGTCCTTTGACGCGAAGGATTCGTTCGCCGTGGCATCTTAACAGCATCGACAACCACACCCCGAAGCCCACCCAATCCAGCGGCTGCTCAAAGGTCAGGCAGCAGACTTGGGCAGCGCCGTGGCTCGCCGTGGTGGTGTGGTGCAGTTGCCAGCGGCTGACTTCAACCGCGGGCTCGGCGCTGCGCAACCCCTCACCGAGCAACAGTTGGTCGCCGCTGTGAACCGCATGGGTATCGAGGATTGGCGTGCCGGCATTCAATGCCCGCAAGTGCGCCCGTAGCGCGGTGCAATCGCCGGCCAGGTCGGTTTTGCTCAGTAGCAAACGATCCGCCGCCGCCACCTGGGCCAGCCATTCCGGGTGCAGGCGCTCTTGCAATTGGGCGTGGCTGGCATCCACCAAGGTGATCACCAGGCCAATATGAAAACGCCCACGCAGTTGCACATCGTTATTCAGGGTGGCGAGGATCGGCGCCGGGTCGGCCAGACCGGTGGTTTCCAGGATCACGCGCTTGAACGCCGGGATCTCACCGCGCTCACGG
This sequence comes from Pseudomonas sp. OE 28.3, assembly GCF_014268205.2. Taxonomy (NCBI): domain Bacteria; kingdom Pseudomonadati; phylum Pseudomonadota; class Gammaproteobacteria; order Pseudomonadales; family Pseudomonadaceae; genus Pseudomonas; species Pseudomonas sp. OE 28.3. The sequence continues at coordinate 1,457,487 of NZ_CP077082.1, read as the reverse complement.
CGTTGCAACAGGCCAAGCAGCGCGTCTTTCAACTCGCCGCGAATCGAGCAGCACACACAGCCGCTGGGCAGCAACACGGTGTCTGGCGCGACCTCTTCCACCAACAGATGGTCGATGCCGATATCACCGAATTCATTGATCAAGAGGGCGGTATCACCGAGGCTTTCGCCTTGCAGCAAACGCTTGAGCAAGGTGGTTTTACCGCTGCCGAGAAAGCCGGTGATGACATTAAGGGCGATGCTCATGACGACTCCAGATGATCGAGCAAACGCGGGTCCAGCGGGTCCAGCGGGCGCCCGAGCATGGTCTCCGCCGCCTGCCACAGTTGATCCAGGCCACTGGCCAATGCCTGTTTGCCGGTCGCGCCCAACAACAGGTAGGACGCACCCTGGAAGTCTTCGACCTTGAGTCGGAACAGCGCCAGCACTTGATTGATCGCCGCAATGCGGCGCAGACGCTCACGGCGCCTGGGCAGTTCATCGCCCAAGGGGTCGCTCCAGTGCAAGTCTTCGCCGAGCAAGCCGCAGAGTCCGCACATGCCTACACCTCACTCATGGCATGACATCGCCGGAATTCGGGCCGAGTGTCTGGCCGACAAACAGGTTGCCTCCCGGCTCGCTGGCAAGCAGTACAGCGGTCGGCGCCACTTCATCGGCCAGGCCAAAGCGGCCCAGGGGCAACTCGGCAGCTTTGGCGCGTTTCCAGTCTTCGCTGATGCCGCCCACCAACGGCGTCTCGATCGGGCCGGGTGCAATGGCATTGACCAGCACGTTGTCCTTGGCCACTTCCAGCGCCAGGGATTTGGTGAAGCCGATCACCCCAGCCTTGGCCGCGGCGTAGTGGGTCAACTCGGCGCCGCCCTTGATACCCAGTTGCGAGGCCACATTGATGATGCGGCCCCAACGCTGCGCCAGCATGTGCGGCAAGGCGCGCTGACTGGCGACAAATACACTGGTGAGGTCGACGCGCAGCATGTCGTTCCACATTTCGATGGAGAGGTCGACGCAGCGTGCCTGGGTGAGCATGCCGGCATTGTTGACCAGAATATCGATGCCGCCGAAGTGCTCGACGCAGCGGTCGACACTGGCCTGGGCGCCTTCAACGCTGCCGACATCGGCCAGGCACTCGACCACCTCGGCGCCGAGGTTGCGGCAGGTGATCGCGGTTTCGGCGAGGCTGACGGCGTTGCGGTCGGCCAGCAGCAGGCGTGCGCCTTCAGCGGCGTAGGCACGGGCGATGGCGGCACCGATGCCGCTGCCGGCGCCGGTGATCACGGCGCGGCGGTTGTTCAATTGAGACATACACAAATCTCCTAAGGCAAACACGGTCTCCTGTGAGAGCTGGCTTGCCTGCTCCCACATGTTTAGATCGAGTACCGTCAGTCGGGCCAGCGCACAGTTAAACCACCGTCGATGACGATGCTTTGGCCTGTGAGGTAGCTCGACGCCTCACTGGTCAAAAACTGTACCAGCGACGCTACCTCATCCGCCCGCCCTACCCGGCCCAACGGAATTGCCCGGGCGGCCTTGGCCAAGCCTTCCGGCCCCAAAGAATTCTTCGCATCCAACGACTGCGGCGTCTCGATCAACCCCGGAATCACCGCATTGCAACGAATCCCCAACGCCGCCAACTCCACCGCCAGCGAACGGCACAACCCCGGCACGCCGGCTTTTGCCGCCGCGTAATGGCTGTGTTCCTGCCAGCCATACACACCGCCGGCAATCGATGAAATCGCCACCAGCGCGCCGCCCTCTTTCATATGCCGGCTTGCAGCGCGGAAGGTGCGCATCACCCCCGTGAGGTCGATATTGAGCATCTCGTCCCACAGCTCATCGGTCATCTCCAGCAACGGCGCGCGGCGCAGCAAACCGGCGTTGGCCACGGCGTAATCGAGGCGGCCGAAGTGCTGCACGGCGGCCTCGGCCAGGGCGTTTACCGAGGCACTATTACCCACGTCCAGCGGCAACATCAGGCATTCGCCTCCGGCTTCTTTCACCAGGGCCACGGTGGTATGCGGGTCATGGGGATCGGCCGGGAAATACCCGCCGACCACCGCCACGCCGCTGCGCGCATACGCCACGGCGAGGGCTTGGCCAATGCCGCTGGCGGCACCGGTAATCAAGGCAACTTTACGGCTCATCTAACACTCCTTACTGAACGGTTTCCGGACGCACATGGCGTGCGGCAAACATCAGCGCACCGGACAAGAAGCACGGCAGCGCGCCGAACCACAGCGCGGCGGTCTGCCAGTCACTGCCGGCGGACAACACCTGGGTGGCGCCAAACCCTGCAACCACTGCACCAATCGGGCCCATGGCATGGATGATCGCGCCGCCGGTGGCGCGGATGCTGGTGGGGAAACTCTCACTGATAAAGAACAGTGCCGCCGAGTAAGGCCCGATCAGGAAGAACAAGCCCAGGCTGTACAGCCCGACCACCATCGGCATGTTGCTTGGGCCAAACAGCATCCCGGCAAATGCCAGGCCACCGAGCATCCAGCCCAGGCCGATCACGTTGCGGCGGCCGATCTTGTCGCCCATCCAGCCGTGGGTCAGGTAGCCGCAGTAACCCACCAGGTTCGACAGCACGAGGATGATCAGCGAGTTCTCGAACGAAATATGGTGCACGCTGACGATCACCGAGGTGCCGAGCACGCTGAACACCTGGATGGCCGCCCAGTTGAGCAACAGCGCGGCGCCGATTACCAGCGTGGCGCGCCGGGCCGGACCACGGAAGGCAGCTTTAAGGCCAGCCTTGCTGTGTTCGTCGTAGTCGACGCCGTAAGTCACAGCGACGTTTTGCGCTTCTTTTACCGCGCCGCTTTTACGCAGTTCGCTGATGCGCTGATGGATCTGGAACTGCGGGCTCTCCTTGAGCTTGCGCGCCATGATCGCGATCACGACGGCCGGGATCGCTGCAAAAATGAAACACCCCTGCCAGCCGATAATCGGCAGCAACAGCGCGGTCAACCCGGCAGCGATCAACGCGCCCACCGGCCAGCCGCCCTGCACCAGGCTGTAGATAAACCCGCGGCGCTTGGTCAGTCGTGGGTCTTCCGAGGCGCCATACAGCTCGCTCAGGTACGTGGCATTGACGGTTTCCTCGGCATAGCCCAGGCCGCCCAGCGAACGAATCAGAATCAGCGGTGACTTGCCCCACGCACCGCCAATCGCGGTAAGTGCCGAGCACAGCGCGGAACCTGCCACGGTAAAAATAATGCCTTTGCGCCGGCCCAACTTGTCCACTACCGGGCCAATCGCAAAGGCGACCACCGCTGTGCCCACCGCCACCCATGTTGCGATTTCAGCTTGCTCCACTTCACCCCAGCCAAAATGCCGGCCGATCTCCGGCAGCAAGGTGCCGAAGAGGATGAAGTCATACACCGCAAACACCCAGGCGAAAAACGCGATCCAGGTGGCAAAGCGCACCTCTTGCGACGTCAGTTGCCGGGGTTTCCAGCCAGTCAGGTCAAGCTTGTTGTAGATGGACATAAATCGCGCCTCGCAGGGTTGGGGCAAATGCCGACTAGCCAAGGTGGAACCTGAACCACAGGTAACGGATGACTCAGATCAGGTACGCGGTTGGCGGCGGATAAAGTCGTCGGCGATTTCGTCGAAGGTGACGAAGCGCACGCCGGCATGGCTCTGGATGTGTTCGATCAGGCGCTCGAGCATCAATAGCACTTGCGGGCGGCCGGACACGTCGGGGTGGATGGTCATGGTGAACACCGCGTGTTCGTGTTCGCGGTAAACCCAGTCGAACTGGTCGCGCCACATCTCTTCCAGGTGGCGCGGGTTGACGAAGCCGTGGCTGTTGGGGGCTTTTTTGATGAACATCATCGGCGGCAGGTCGTCGAGGTACCAGTTGGCCGGGATTTCCACCAAGTCGGTTTCTTCGCCACGCACCAAAGGTTTCATCCAGGTATCCGGGTGCTGGCTGTAATCGATCTTGGTCCAGCTGTCGCCCTTGCGCACGTAGTACGGATGGAAGTCGTTGTGCATCAGGCTGTGGTCGTACTTGATGCCTTTTTTCAGCAGCAACTCGTTAGTGACCTTGCTGAATTCCCACCAGGGTGCGACATAACCGGTCGGGCGTTTGCCGGTGACCTGGGTGATCAGCTCGATCGACTTATCGAGGACGATTTCTTCCTGCTCGGCGGTCATCGCGATCGGGTTTTCGTGGCTGTAGCCGTGCACGCCGATTTCGTGGCCGGCGTCGGCCACCGCTTTCATCTGCTCGGGGAAGGTTTCCATTGAGTGACCGGGAATAAACCAGGTGGTGCGCAGGCCGTAGCGTTCGAACAGTTTGAGCAGGCGCGGCGCGCCAATTTCACCTGCGAACAAGCCGCGAGAGATGTCGTCCGGCGAGTCTTCACCGCCGTAGGAGCCGAGCCAGCCGGCGACGGCGTCTACGTCGACGCCAAATGCACAGAGAATGTCTTTAGCCATGGTATGTCTCCTTAAAAATTCAGGGTGGTTTCGACCGACAGTGCGGCCCTGAGCAGACGTGCGTCTTCGCCGCTTGGGGCGCTGAGCAGCAGGCCGGTGGGTAAACCCAGGGCATCACGGCCGCTGGGCAGGCTGACGCCAGGCATGTCGAGCAAACTGCCGGGCATGGTCAGGCGCAGGGTGGCGAGGTTGGTTTTGACGAACAGCTCGTCATCGGCTTGCAGCGGTGCAAGGGCCGGGGCGACATGGGCGACCGTCGGGGTAATGAGAACGGCACCGTCGAGTTCATCGACCAGTTGGAGTTGCAAGCGGCGACGCGCGTCGATCAGGTGCAGTAATTGGCTGGCAGGCAATTCACGCGCGGCCTCCAGGCGGCGACGTACACGCGGGTCGAGTTGCTCGGCATCGCAACTGTCCAACAAGTTTTCGTGCAGGGCGAAGGCTTCGAATGAGCCGAGCCAGCCGTCCTGCTTGATCAGGTTGAGGGTGGCCTGGAAGGTGGCTGACGCGCGCACCTCGATCAGCGCACCGGCAGCCTTGAGCTGGTCCACCGCGCGCAGCAGGTTATTGCGTACGGCGGGTTCGATGTCTTCCAACGTGCCCTGCTCAAGGACGAAGTGCTGGCCCTTGAGGCTGCGGGCGACGTGCTGTTGCGTGCGGCCGTTGAGCAGGTCGTCGATGGCCAGCGCATCGCGCACGCTGCGGGTCAGCGGGCCGAGGCTGTCGAGGGTGTGCGCCAGCGGGAATACGCCGTCGCGGCTGTAGCGCCGACAGCTGCTGCGGTAGCCCACCACACCATTGAGCGCTGCGGGGATGCGGATCGAGCCGGCGGTGTCGGTGCCCATGGCGATGGGCACGATCCCCGCCGCCACAGCGACCGCCGAGCCCGACGACGAGCCGCCGGGAATGCGCGGTTGATCGCTGCCATTGGGGTTATGGGGCGTGCCGAAATGCGGGTTCAGGCCCAGGCCGGAATACGCCAGTTCACTGAGATTGGTCTTGCCCAGGCTGACCATTCCGGCGCGGCACAACAGCCCGACACTGGGCGCATCGACCAAGGCCGGCGCAGCCTTGCGGCGATAGGCGGCGCCTGCGGTGGTGATGCTGCCGGCCACGTCGAACAAATCTTTCCAGGCCAGTGGCACGCCATCGAATGCGCTCAAAGGCTGCCCGGCACGCCAGCGCGCGGCGGCAGCCTCGGCCTCACGGCGTGCGCGCTCGGCGGTCAGGGAGATAAAGACACTGGGCGCCATGCTCGCGTGGACGAGTGCCTGCTCCAGTGCCTGCACCGGGTCGTTGCGACCGCTGGCGAACGCTTGGGCCATTGAGGTGGCGTCTGACATCAAGATGACCCTCACAAAACGTACATATTAATAAAATGTACGTTTTACAAAGGCAGATTTCGTGCCAGTCTCTTTGGACGTGTTGTGGTGTTCCTAAGCCATAACGTCAACACCAGCGGGATAGAAGGTTTTGCAGGCTGCAAAAAATATCGGCACACGTGCATGGCCTGGCCCAAATTGAAATAATGTATCTTTTATTAATAAATACATTTTGGTGCAAAAAGTAACGTTTCTCTCTTGGCGGCCCCAAAAAAGTGCCACCGCTGTAGCGCAGAGTGACAGGTGCATCTATGAGAGAATCCCCGACCAATTTCCTACACGCCCAAGAGAACACGATGAAAGCAGTGTCCGCCTCGGCCTCCCGTTACGCGATGATTCACCAACTGTTGCGTGATGCGATCGTTAACGGCACTGCGCGCCACGGGCTGGTGTTGCTGGAAGCGCCGCTGGCCGAGCTGTTCGGCACCAGCCGCGTTCCAGTCCGCAAGGCTTTGGACCTGCTGCATGACGAGGGCTTGATCTGCCGTTTCAATGGCCGAGGTTACTTGATCAACCCCAAAGGCCTGGTCATGGAGCCGCTGCGCTTGCCCCTGAGCCATGCGCATCTGGGCCTTGATGGCGAAGCTGAGTTGGTGGATACGCGGCCGCTGGGTGAGCGGATCGTCGAGGAGATCGGCGCGGCGCTGTCCACATGTATCGCTTTTGGCCACTACCGCCTGGACGAGCAAGCCGCCGCTGACCACTACAGCGTCAGCCGCGCAGTGGTGCGTGAAGCGCTGATGCGCCTGCGCGACCGTGGCCTGGTGGAAAAAGAACCCTACTCCCAGTGGCTGGCCGGGCCGTTGACCGCGCGGGAAGTCACCGAAGACTACGAACTACGCGCCTGCCTGGAACCCGAAGCGCTGCGCCAGAGTGCGCCGAACCTGGACCGCGAGATGCTCGAAGCGATGTTGCAGCGCGTGCTGGATGCCCAGCAAAGCCCACACTGCAGCCTGGAAACCATCGAACAGATCGAAGAGGACTTGCACCAACGCTGCCTGGCCGGCCTGCAAAACCGCAAGATCGCCGCGCTGATCCGCCAGGGCCAGAGCCCGATGATCATCAGTCGTATTTTTTACCGTTTACTGGGAATCGGCGCAGATCCCGCCATGCTCGCCGAACATCGCTTGATTCTGGAGTTGTTGCTGCATGGGGCATTTGATGCGGCGGCGCTGAATTTGCGCGAGCATTTGCAGCGGGCGCGGCAGCGGATGTTGCAGCGCCTGAAGGTGCTGTCGGTGTTACCGGAGCAGCCGCTGCCGGCTTACCTGCACAAAATCAGCTGACGCCACTCGGTCTGACATGTGGGAGCTGGCTTGCCTGCGATGGCGGTGTATCAGTCACCCGATGTATCAACTGGCACACCGCTATCGCAGGCAAGCCAGCTCCCACATGGACTCAGCGTCGTTTTAGAAATTTCATGCAATATGTTGCTATCTCACGCCCACCATTGAAACCACCGCTACCCCGCCCCATCTAACCTGCATACTTCCTTATGCAGGTGCCCCATGAGCGACCAGCAAGAATTCCCGGACATCGACCTGAACGATTACGCCGACCCCGAAAACGCTGAGCACGAAACCTCGTCCAACACCGGCCTGGCCCTGCCTGGGCAAAACCTGCCGGACAAGGTCTATATCATCCCGATCCACAACCGGCCGTTCTTCCCGGCGCAGGTATTGCCGGTCATCGTCAACGAAGATCCGTGGGCCGAAACCCTGGAGCTGGTGAGCAAATCCGACCACCACTCGCTTGCGCTGTTTTTCATGGACACACCACCCGAAGACCCGCGCCACTTCGACACCTCCAGCCTGCCGCTGTACGGCACGCTGGTGAAGGTGCACCACGCCAGCCGCGAGAACGGCAAGCTGCAGTTCGTCGCCCAGGGCCTGACCCGCGTGCGCATCAAGACCTGGCTCAAGCACCATCGCCCGCCATACCTGGTGGAAGTCGAATACCCGCACCAGCCCACCCAGCCGACCGACGAGGTCAAGGCCTACGGCATGGCGTTGATCAACGCGATCAAGGAACTGCTGCCGCTCAACCCACTGTACAGCGAAGAGTTGAAGAACTACCTCAACCGCTTCAGCCCCAACGACCCGTCGCCGCTCACCGACTTCGCCGCCGCGTTGACCTCGGCAACCGGTAACGAGTTGCAGGAAGTGCTGGACTGCGTCCCCATGCTCAAGCGCATGGAAAAAGTATTGCCGATGCTGCGCAAGGAAGTTGAAGTCGCGCGCCTGCAGAAGGAAATCTCCGCCGAGGTAAACCGCAAGATCGGTGAGCATCAGCGCGAGTTCTTCCTCAAGGAACAACTCAAGGTCATCCAGCAAGAGCTGGGCTTGACCAAGGATGACCGCAGCGCCGACGTCGAACAGTTCGAGCAACGCCTGGTGGGCAAAGTGCTGCCGGCCCAGGCGCAAAAACGCATCGGCGAAGAGATGAACAAGCTGTCGATCCTGGAAACCGGTTCGCCGGAATACGCGGTCACACGCAACTACCTGGACTGGGCCACTTCCGTGCCGTGGGGCGTATATGGCGAGGACAAGCTCGACCTGAAACACGCGCGCAAAGTGCTGGATAAACACCATGCAGGCCTGGACGACATCAAAAGTCGCATCCTCGAATTCCTCGCGGTCGGTGCTTACAAAGGCGAAGTCGCCGGTTCCATCGTGCTGCTGGTCGGCCCGCCGGGCGTGGGCAAGACCAGTGTGGGTAAATCCATCGCCGAGTCCCTGGGCCGGCCGTTCTATCGGTTCAGCGTTGGCGGCATGCGCGACGAGGCCGAGATCAAGGGCCATCGCCGCACCTACATCGGCGCCCTGCCGGGCAAGCTGGTGCAGGCGCTTAAAGATGTGGAAGTGATGAACCCGGTGATCATGCTCGACGAGATCGACAAGATGGGCCAGAGCTTCCAGGGCGACCCGGCGTCTGCGCTGCTGGAAACCCTCGACCCTGAGCAGAACGTCGAATTCCTCGATCACTACCTGGACCTGCGCCTGGACCTGTCCAAAGTGCTGTTCGTGTGTACCGCCAACACCCTGGACTCGATCCCCGGCCCGTTGCTGGACCGTATGGAAGTGATTCGCCTGTCGGGCTATATCACCGAAGAAAAAGTCGCCATCGCCAAGCGTCACCTGTGGCCCAAGCAGCTGGAAAAAGCCGGCGTGGCGAAAACCAGCCTGAGCATCAGCGACGGCGCCCTGCGTGCGTTGATCGACGGTTATGCGCGGGAAGCCGGGGTGCGCCAGTTGGAGAAACAGCTGGGCAAACTGGTGCGCAAGGCGGTGGTCAAGTTGCTGGATGAGCCGAACTCGGTGATCAAGATCGGCAACAAGGACCTGGAAAGCTCATTGGGCATGCCGGTGTTCCGCAACGAGCAAGTGCTGTCGGGCACTGGTGTGATCACTGGCCTGGCCTGGACCAGCATGGGCGGCGCGACCTTGCCGATTGAGGCGACGCGCATCCACACGCTCAATCGCGGCTTCAAACTCACCGGGCAGTTGGGTGAAGTGATGAAAGAGTCCGCCGAGATCGCCTACAGCTACATCAGCTCGAACCTGAAGTCGTTTGGCGGCGATCCGAAGTTCTTCGATGAAGCCTTTGTACACCTGCACGTGCCGGAAGGCGCCACACCCAAAGACGGCCCGAGCGCGGGTGTCACCATGGCCAGTGCGCTGCTGTCGCTGGCACGCAACCAGCCGCCGAAAAAAGGCGTGGCCATGACCGGCGAGCTGACCTTGACCGGGCATGTGCTGCCGATTGGCGGCGTGCGCGAGAAGGTGATTGCGGCGCGCCGCCAGAAGATTCACGAGCTGATCTTGCCGGAGCCGAATCGCGGGAGCTTTGAGGAGTTGCCGGAGTACCTGAAGGAAGGCATGACGGTACACTTTGCCAAGCGCTTTGCGGATGTGGCGAAGGTGCTCTTCTAAATTTCACTCCAACCCTGTGGCAAGGGAGCTTGCTCCCTCGCCACAAAGGTTTCTGTCACTGTCTGCTTGTCACACCTTGTCTCATCTTCGGTTATGCTCGCCCTTCGTCGCCACACAACGGAGCCTCCATGACCGCTGCCCGCCTGCTTCTCCCCTTGAGCCTTGCCCTGCTGGCCGGATGCGCCAGTGCCCCCAAGCAAAACGTCACAGTGGACAACCAGAGCGCCTGCCCGCTGCAGCTTAAAACCGGACAAAACCTGATCCTCACCCTGCCGAGCAACCCCACCACCGGCTACCGCTGGGCCATCCAGGATTCCGCGGGCGGTGTGCTGCGTGCCTTGAGCCCGGAGGTCTACAGCAGCGCGGAATCCGGTGTGATCGGCGGCGGTGGCCACTCCACCTGGCGCTTCCAGGCCTTCGCGGCCGGCCAGGGCCGTTTGCGCCTGACATCCCAGCAACCCTGGGAGCCGGAAGCCGAACCGGCCGAAACCTTCGACTGCGCCATTACGGTGAACTGATATGCCATGGCTGATCCTTGCGTTGATGGGCGCCGGCACCTTTATCTACGGCCTGACCACCCACGCCACCTTGTTGTGCCTGCTGGTCAAACCACTGCCGGTGCTGGCACTGCTGGGCTGGCTGCATGATGCGCCGCCCACTGACTATCGACGCTGGATCAGCCTGGGGCTGATTTTTTCCCTGGTCGGTGATGTGCTGCTCGCTTGGCCGGGCGACCTGTTTATCTTTGGCCTCGGCGCGTTCCTGTTTGCGCACCTGGCGTATCTGAAAGCCTATTTCAGCGATTGCCGCCGCCTGGCGGTGTTGCCATTGGTATTGGCGCTGGGTGTGGGGGCAATCCTGCTGAGTATTTTGATTTCCCACGGCCTCGGCGACTTGCTGATTCCAGTGGTGGTTTACGCCCTGGTGATCAGCGCCATGCTCTGGCGTGCGCTCGCACGGCTGGGCAGTGAAGTGCCCAAACGCTCGGCATGGCTTGCGGCAGCGGGGGCGGTGTCGTTTGTGTTTTCCGACACGCTGATCGGCATCAACCGGTTTGTGTTGGCCTTCGATGCGGCACCGTATTTGCTGATCACCACCTATTGGCTGGGTCAGTGGGGTATTACCGCTTCGGCTTTCCATCAGACAACCCGCGCACATGAGGGCCAACTTGGCTAAAATGCCGGCCTTTCCCCCCTCGTCGCCGGAACAACCGTGAGCAAAGAACCCGATCGCCTATTCGCCCAGCCCCTGCCCCAGGTGCCGGACTTCGCCTTTAACGAGGACGTGGTGCGGGTGTTCCCGGACATGATCAAGCGCTCGGTGCCGGGTTACCCGACCATCGTCGAGAACCTCGGCGTGCTTGCGGCGCAATTTGCCCAGCCGGGCAGCGTGCTTTACGACCTCGGTTCGTCCCTAGGCGCTGTGACCCAAGCTTTGCGTCGCCACGTGCGCACCGACGGCTGCCGGGTGATTGCAGTGGATAACTCCGCCGCGATGGTCGAGCGCTGCCGCGAATACCTCAACGGTCAGGACTCGATGTTCCAGGAGTTGCTGCCGGTTGAGGTGATTGAGGGCGACATTCTCGCGCTGCAATTTAAGCCTGCTTCGGTGGTGGCGTTGAACTTCACCCTGCAATTTATCGCGCCTGACCAACGCCTGGCGTTACTCGGGCGTATCCGCCAGTCGCTGCTGCCAGGCGGGGCGCTGATCCTTTCGGAAAAGCTGCGTTTCAACGATCCCGAAGAACACGCGCTGCTCACCGACCTGCATATCGCGTTCAAACGCGCCAACGGCTACAGCGAACTGGAAATTGCCCAGAAGCGCAGCGCCATCGAAAACGTCATGAAGCCCGACAGCCTCGAAGAACACCGCGAACGCCTGCTGGCGGCCGGGTTCTCGAAAGTCGTGCCGTGGTTCCAGTGTCTTAACTTTGCCTCGTTGATTGCCTTGCCATGATTGATTTGTCCCCCCTCGCCCGCCACTTGGTCGGTACTCCTCTGGCCGTATGGGCCCAGGGCCTGCAAGCGCAGCTCGACAGCAAAATGGAAAAGGGTCACGGCGACCTGGAGCGCTGGCAAAGTGCGCTGGACGCACTGCCGCAGATCCAGCCCAGCGAAGTCGATTTGCTCAATGGCCTGACGCTTGATACCGATTGCGACGACGCCACCCGCGCACAAATGCACACCGCCCTGATGGGCCTGAGCCCGTGGCGCAAAGGCCCGTTCAACCTGTTCGGCGTGCACGTGGACACCGAATGGCGTTCGGACTGGAAATGGTCGCGGGTGGCGCCGCACCTGGATTTGAAGGGCAAGCGCATCCTCGATGTGGGCTGCGGCAACGGGTATTACATGTGGCGCATGCTCGGCGCGGGCGCCGACAGCGTGATTGGCGTAGACCCGAACTGGCTGTTTTTCTGCCAGTTCCAGGCGGTGCAGCGCTACTTGTCCGAGCCAAAGGCCTGGCACTTGCCGTTCCCGTTTGAGGACCTGCCGTCGAACCTGGAAGGCTTCGATACGGTGTTTTCCATGGGCGTGTTCTATCACCGCCGCTCGCCGATCGAGCATCTGCTGGCACTCAAGGACACACTGGTCAAAGGTGGCGAGTTGGTGCTGGAAACCCTGGTAGTGGACGGCGATCAGCAGCAAGTGCTGGTGCCGGAAGACCGCTACGCACAGATGCGCAACGTGTGGTTCCTGCCGTCGGTGCCGGCACTGATGCTGTGGCTGCGCCGCGCGGGTTTCAGTGAAGTGCGTTGTGTGGATGTGAGCGTGACCACGGTTGAAGAACAACGCGGCACCGAGTGGATGAAGTATCAGTCGCTGAGTGATTTCCTGGACCCGGATGATCACAGCAAGACCATCGAAGGGCTGCCGGCGCCGATGCGGGCGGTGATTATCGCCAAGAAATAAACACTGATGTCCCTGACTAAATGGGGATCAAAATGTGGGAGCTGGCTTGCCTGCGATGGCGGCCAGCCCGACAACTCATCAGTGACTGATGCACCGCTATCGCAGGCAAGCCAGCTCCCACATTGGCTCCTCGGTGTTCTTTAGAGTGTGGGCTTGGCTCTGCGGGCCTTGAAGAATTCACTCAGTACCGTGCCGCATTCCTCGGCCAACACCCCGCCTTCATACAGCACCCGATGGTTGAGAAAGCCCTGGGTAAAAAACTGCCCCTGGCTTTGCACAATCCCGGCCTTGGGCTCCAGCGCGCCGTACACCACCCGCGCGATACGCGAATGCACAATCAAACCAGCGCACATGCTGCACGGCTCCAGCGTCACGTACAGCGTGCTGCCCACCAGCCGGTAGTTGCTGATCGTCTGCGCAGCGGCGCGAATGGCGACCATCTCGGCATGGGCGCTGGGGTCGTTGCCGCTGATCGGGCAGTTAAAGCCACGGCCGATGATTTCACCGCCTTGCACCAGCACCGCGCCCACGGGCACTTCGCCAAGTGCCGCGCCCTGGGCGGCAAGGGCCAGGGCTTCGCGCATGAAGTGCTGGTCGCGGCTGCGGTCGATAATCGCTGCGGGGCGAATCTGGCGCATCACGCCACCTCGATGGCGGCCATCAGGCCGGTTTCCATATGGTCGATCACGTGGCAGTGAAACATCCACACGCCTGGGTTATCGGCCACCAACGCCACGCGCGCACGCTCGTTCTTGCCCAGCAGGTAGGTGTCGGTGAAATACGGAATCACCTTGTGGCGGTTCGAGGCGATCACCTTGAAGCTCATGCCGTGCAGGTGAATCGGGTGCTGGTACTGGGTCATGTTCTTCAATTCAAAAATGTAGCTCTTGCCCTTCTCAAGCCTGGCAATCGGGCGGTCGGCGCAGGTCTTGTCGGTGATGTCCCAGGCCTTGCCGTTGATCTGCCACAGGCTCGGCGGTTTGCCGTCATCCACCGACACGCTGCCGACCCACTCGAAATTGAAGTTGAGTTTCTCGGCATTGGCCAGGTCCGGCTCGGCAATCGGGTTGGCGGGCAGTGCTGGCGGCCATTCGCTCGGCGCGTCGGTATTGGCGACTGAACGGAAAGTGCCGAGACGCACCGGGCCGTTACGGATCGACAGCTCTTCACCCGCCGGTGGCGCCTTGATCGCCAGGCAAATGCGCATGCCCGGGCCCAGCCAGTATTCTTTGCCCAACGGGCGCGGCTCGATGGGGTTGCCATCCAGTGCGTAGATCTGCGCTTCAACGTCGGGGATGTTGAGGCGATACGTCAGGGTGTTGTCGAGGTTGAGCAAGCGCACGCGGGTGATCTGCCCGGCAGGCAGATCGATCACCGCCTGGGGCACGCCATTGATGGTCGACAACCGCCCGGCCGTGCCACCACGCGCCGCTTCACGGGGCACGCTGAAGGCGACAAAAGCGCCCTCTTCGTCCACGTGCCAGCTTTTCAGGCTCAAGGTGCATTCGTGTTTGAAACCGGTGGGCTCGCGCTCTTCGACAATCAGCGGGCCGACCAGGCCACGGCCGAGTTCTTCGCTGCTGTTCACATGGGGGTGATACCAGTAGCTGCCGGCATCGGGCACGCGGAATTTGTAGTCGAAATATTCACCGGGCAGTACCGGCAGTTGCGAGACGTAGGGCACGCCGTCCATTTCCAGCGGCAGGCGGATGCCGTGCCAGTGAATGGTGGTGGCGACCGGCAGGTGGTTGATAAAACGTACCCGCAGCCACTCGCCTTGGCGCACACGCAACTCGGTGCCTGGCGCCGAGGGGCCGAACGCCCAGGCTTCGGTCTTGTGGCCGGGCACCAGTTCCACGTCCAACGGTGCGGCAATCAGCTCGTAATCGTGGCCCGCGTTGGCCTCGGCGACTTTCCCCAGCCAGTAGCGATAGGCGCCACCGGCACCGACGCCCACGACGGCCAGGCCTGCCAGGCCACCCAGGATTTGTCGACGGGAAAAGGATCGGGACACAACAACCTCACGTATCTGCCGCAGGCCAGAGGCCCGCAAAGGGCAGATACGATACACCTGCATCGGCTAAACAGTAAGGCTTCGCATTGCCGCATGGCGAAAACGCCGATGAAGACTCTGAAGATTTCCTGTAGGAGCTGGCTTGTGTGGGAGCCGGGCTTGCCCGCGATACAGGCGCCTCGGTTTTTCAGTTTTACCGAGGTGATGCTATCGCAGGCAAGCCAGCTCCCACACAAGCCCGCTCCACAGGAGATTTCCAGTGTCTGATCAGTGCTTGGCAGCCGCCAGAATCAGGGCTTTCATTTCGGCAACCGCGCCTTTGAAACCGACGAACAGCGCATGCGCCACCAGCGCATGGCCGATGTTCAGCTCGTTGATGCCCTTGATTGCGGCCACGGCTTCGACGTTGTGGTAGTGCAAGCCATGGCCGGCGTTGACGATCAGGCCTTCGTTGAGGCCGCACTTGACGCCGTCGATGATGCGCTGCAGTTCCTCAGCCACTTCGGTGGGCGTGGTGGCATCGGCGTAACGGCCGGTGTGCAGTTCGATCGCCGGCGCGCCGACGCGACGCGACGCTTCGATCTGGCGCTCGTCGGCGTCGATGAACAGTGACACTTCGCTGCCGATCTTCGACAGGCGCTCCACCGCCGCCTTGATCCGTGCTTCCTGGCCGGCCACGTCGAGGCCGCCTTCGGTGGTGAGTTCCTGGCGGGTTTCCGGCACCAGGCAGATATGCGCCGGGCGGATGCGCTCGGCGAACGCCATCATTTCTTCGGTGACGCCCATCTCGAAGTTCATGCGGGTTTGCAGCACGTCCTTGAGCACCAGTACATCGCGCTCCTGGATGTGGCGGCGGTCTTCGCGCAGGTGCACGGTGATGCCGTCGGCGCCCGCTTCTTCGGCGTCCAGCGCGGCCTTGACCGGGTCGGGGTAACGGGTGCCCCGGGCCTGGCGCAGGGTGGCGACGTGGTCGATGTTGACGCCAAGAAGAATGCGATTGCTGGTGGTCACGGAAGCGCTCCTGAAAAGGGAAAGAAACGCTGCACAGCATACACGGGCTTGTCAGGGCTTTCGAAACAACTCGCGACTGACCAGCGGGCGCCCGCCCAAATGCACGGCCAGCGCCTGGCGCATCAGGCGCTTGGCGGCGGACAAGGCACCAGGGGCTGTCCAGTCCGCTTCGCTCATGGCCAACAGCTCGGTGCCCTGGAACAGGCCCGGTTGCAGCAGGTATACGCGCTCAAGGCCGGCGTCGACTTGCAGGCGGTACATACCGTCGGCGGCGATGGGGTCGCCGTGCAGGTCGTTGCTCAGTTCGAAGCCGTAGCCCAAGTCATCGAGCAGGCGCCATTCGAAGGCGCGCAGCAGCGGCTCCAGCGGGCGACCTTCGGCCAGGGCCACCAGCGTGGCAGCGTAGTGATCGAAGACGGCGGGGTGCGGGTCTTCGGCGGGCAGCAGGCGAATCAGCAGCTCGTTAAGGTAAAGCCCGCTGAACAGCGCTTCGCCATTGAGCCAGGCCGAGGTGCCGACGCTTTCCAGGCGGCCGACGTTTTTCAGCTCGCCCTTGCCACGAAACTCCACGTCCAGCGCCACAAACGGCCGTGCCAACGTACCCGCTTTGCCCCGCGCACTGCGCAACACCGCGCGCAAGCGGCCTTGGGGCGTGAGGAAATCCACCAAAGCGCTGGTCTCGCGGTAGGCGCGGCTGTGCAGGACGTAGGCGAGTTGGCTGGGGGGTGGGGTTTGGGACATGAGACGGGGAATCTCTAAAGAAGGAGAGCGCTTTTGTGGCGAGGGAGCTTGCTCCCGCTGGGCTGCGAAGCAGCCCCTATACCAGCCATAGAGTTACGTCAGGTAAAACGCGCCGACCTTGTTGGGGCCGCTTCGCGGCCCAGCGGGAGCAAGCTCCCTCGCCACAACAAGCCCACCCGCCATCAGGCGGAGGGTTACAGGTCGCCGTAGCCCAGGGAACGCAGCGCGCGCTCATCATCGGACCAACCACCTTTAACCTTCACCCACAGGTTAAGCATGATCTTGGAATCAAACAGCAATTCCATATCCTTGCGCGCTTCGGTGCCGATGCGTTTGATGCGCTCGCCCTTGTCGCCAATGATGATTTTTTTCTGGCCGTCGCGTTCGACGAGGATCAACGCGTGGATATGCAGGGTTTTGCCCTGCTGCTTGAACTCTTCGATTTCGACGGTGATCTGGTACGGCAGCTCGGCGCCCATCTGGCGCATGATTTTCTCGCGTACCAGTTCGGCGGCCAGGAAACGGCTGCTGCGGTCGGTGATCTGGTCTTCCGGGAAGAAGTGCTCGTTCTCCGGCAGGTGCTCGGCGATCACACGTTCCAGAGCGTCGAGGTTGTGGCCGTGCTGGGCCGAGATCGGGATGATCTGGGCGTTCGGCAGTTGCTCCTGCAGCCAGCTGAGGTGCGGCATCAGCTCAGCCTTGTCTTCGATACGGTCGGTCTTGTTCAGCGCGACGATCAACGGGCCAGTGACGTACTGCACGCGCTCCAGAACCATTTGGTCTTCGTCGGTCCACTTGGTGCGGTCGACCACGAAGATCACCACGTTGACGTCTTTCAACGCCGCCGAAGCGGTTTTGTTCATGTAGCGGTTCAGCGCCTTCTCGCCACCTTTGTGCATGCCTGGGGTGTCGACGTAGACCGCTTGCACATTGCCTTCGGTCTTGATGCCCAGCATGTTGTGGCGGGTGGTCTGCGGCTTGCGCGAGGTGATCGCCAGCTTCTGGCCGAGGATGTGGTTCAGCAGCGTGGACTTGCCCACGTTCGGGCGGCCGACGATGGCAACATAGCCACAGCGTGTTGCGGTTGAATCAGTCATGGCCATTCTCCACGCCCAGGGCAATCAGTGCTGCAGCGGCCGCTACCTGTTCGGCAATACGACGGCTCACACCCTGACCTCGGCTTTTTTCATTCAATAAGGTGATTTCACATTCCACGAAGAACACGCGGCAATGGGGTTCACCCTGGATATCCACCACTTCGTAGCGTGGCAGTTCGCAACCACGCGACTGCAGGTATTCCTGCAGGCGGGTCTTGGGATCTTTGTTGGTGTCGACCAGCGTCAGGCTCTCGATCTCCGACGCCAGCCAGGCGACTACGCGCTCCTTGGCGGTCTCCATGCCTGCATCCAGGTAGATCGCACCGATCAACGCTTCGAGGGCATCGGCCAGGATCGACTCGCGGCGAAAGCCACCGCTTTTCAGCTCGCCGGACCCCAGGCGCAGGTACTCACCCAGGCCGAAACCACGGGCCAGCACGGCCAGGGTCTCGCCTTTTACCAGGCGTGCACGCAGGCGTGACAGCTGGCCCTCGCGCGCTTGCGGGAAACGCTCGAACAGCGCCTCACCGGCGGCAAAGTTGAGGATGGCATCACCGAGGAATTCCAGGCGCTCGTTATTGCGCCCTGCAAAGCTGCGGTGTGTGAGGGCAAGGACCATCAATTCCTGGTCCTTGAAGGTGTAGCCGAGCTGGCGCTCGAGACGGCTTAGAGAAACGCTCACGGTTTACCCATTTCTGTTTGGTGGCACCGGCGGCCATCGACGATTGACGCAGTGTTCAAATTCAAATCCTGATTGGTACAGCAAGGAGTTGGGCCAATAATTGTCCCAACCCCAGAAAAGCATTCGGCGCTGTGTTCACAGCGCCGCCTGTATTACTTGATCAGCCCGACCCGCGAGAAGTTCGGCAGGTGGCTGAGCTTGGGTTCCGGCCAGCTCATCCAGACCGCAAAGGCCTTGCCGACAATGTTCTCGTCGGGAACCATGCCCAGCAGGTCCTTGGGGATATTAGGGTCATCCCAATACCGGCTGTCGTTGGAGTTGTCACGGTTGTCGCCCATCATGAAGTAGTGCCCGGCAGGCACTTTCCATTCGGTGTCGGGCGGCGAGCGGTAGCGGCTCATTTCCTTGCGGATCTGGTGCTCTACTGCGCCGAGTTTTTCCTGATACAGCTCAGCGCTGCCCAGGGTGTTCGGCTCGGTGCCGATCAACTTCTCGGCTACCGACTCACCATTGACGAACAGGCGCTTGTCGCTGGTGTAGCGAATCACGTCGCCCGGCAGGCCCACGACACGCTTGATGTAGTTGACGTTCGGGTCGCTTGGGTAGCGAAACACCATCACATCGCCGCGCTGCGGGTCACCGACCGGGATGACTTTCTTGTCGAGCACCGGCAGGCGGATCCCGTAGGAGAACTTGTTCACCAGGATGAAGTCGCCCACGTCCAGGGTAGGTTTCATCGACCCCGAAGGGATCTGAAACGGCTCCACCAGGAACGAACGCAGCACCAGCACGATGAACAACACCGGGAAGAACGACTTGCCGTATTCAACCAGCAAAGGCTCTTTGTTCAGTTTCTCGATTGCCACCGCATCGGGCTGGCTGACGCTGCCCTGATACGAGGCGATCGCCGCCCGCCGACGCGGGGCGAAGAACACCAGATCGAGCAACGCCAGGAGACCGCAAACGGCAACGGCGATGACCAGCAACAGCGGGAAATTTAGTGACATAGGACCTAACTATCCAACCTGAGCACTGCAAGGAAGGCTTCTTGTGGAATTTCCACGTTGCCCACTTGCTTCATGCGTTTCTTACCGGCCTTTTGCTTCTCAAGCAGCTTGCGCTTACGGCTTACGTCACCGCCGTAGCATTTGGCCAGTACGTTCTTTCTGAGTGCCTTGACGGAGGTCCGTGCAATGATCTGCCCGCCAATGGCGGCCTGGATCGCGACATCGAACATCTGGCGCGGAATCAGTTCTTTCATCTTTTCGGTCAACTGGCGACCTTTGTAGTGCGCGTTGTCCTTGTGCACGATCAGCGCCAGTGCATCCACCTTGTCGCCGTTGATCAGCACATCCAGTTTCACCAGATTAGCCGATTGGTAACGGTCGAAATGGTAATCCAGCGAAGCATAGCCGCGACTGGTGGATTTGAGACGGTCGAAGAAGTCCAGAACCACTTCGTTCATCGGCAAATCGTAGGTCACTTGCACCTGGGTACCGAGGAACAACATGTCGTGCTGCACGCCACGTTTTTCGATACACAGGGTAATAACGTTGCCCAAGTGCTCTTGCGGAACCAGGATATTGGCCCGCACGATCGGCTCGCGCATGTCTTCGATGGAGGACAGATCCGGAAGCTTGGACGGGTTGTCGACGTAAATCGTTTCACCGGTTTTCAGCGCCAGCTCAAAAATAACCGTCGGCGCCGTGGTGATCAGGTCCAGGTCGTATTCGCGCTCGAGGCGCTCCTGGATGATCTCCATGTGCAGCATGCCCAGGAAACCGCAGCGGAAGCCGAAGCCCAGGGCATCGGAGCTTTCCGGGGTGTACTGCAACGACGAGTCGTTGAGGGTCAGCTTCTGCAGCGCTTCGCGGAAGTCTTCGAAGTCGTCGGAGCTGACCGGGAACAGGCCGGCGTAAACCTGCGGCTGGATGCGTTTGAAGCCCGGCAGCACGTCGACGTCAGGGGTGGAGCTCAAGGTCAGGGTGTCACCCACTGGCGCACCGTGAATGTCCTTGATACCGGCGATGATGAAGCCCACTTCACCGGCTTTGAGGTCGGTGGTGGCGGTGTGTTTCGGGTTGAATACACCGACGCTGTCCACCAGGTGGATCTTGCCGGTGGATTTGACCAGGATCTTGTCGCCCTTCTTCACACGGCCGTGGCGCACGCGTACCAGGGAAACAACGCCCAGGTAGTTGTCGAACCAGGAGTCGATGATCAACGCTTGCAGCGGATCTTCGTAGTTACCGGTAGGCGCAGGAATGGTCTTGACCAGGCGCTCGAGCACTTCGTCAACGCCCAGGCCGGTCTTGGCGCTGCACTCGACGGCGTCGGTGGCGTCAATGCCGATGATTTTTTCGATTTCTTCTTTAACGCGGTCAGGATCGGCCTGGGGCAGGTCGATCTTGTTCAGTACCGGCATGACCTCAAGGCCCTGCTCGATCGCGGTGTAGCAGTTGGCCACGGACTGGGCTTCAACACCCTGGCCGGCATCGACCACCAGCAAGGCACCTTCACAGGCGGCCAGCGAACGGCTGACTTCGTAGGTGAAGTCAACGTGGCCAGGGGTGTCAATGAAGTTCAGCTGGTACTTGATACCGTCTTTTGCGGTGTAGTACAGGGTAACGCTGTGGGCCTTGATGGTGATGCCGCGCTCGCGCTCGAGGTCCATGGAGTCCAGGACCTGGGCTTCCATTTCACGCTCGGCAAGGCCGCCGCACATCTGGATGAATCGATCGGCCAGCGTCGACTTACCATGGTCAATGTGGGCGATGATGGAGAAATTGCGGATATGACTCAAATCACTCACGGATCAACACTCAAAAAGGCTGCAGGCAGATTGCCCGCTGAAAAATAGCCGGGAATTGTACCTGATGCTCGGGCCGGGCGTCATCTTTGCTGACCAGAACAAAAATGCCCCGGTCATATGAGCGGGGCATTTTTTGTGCATAAGCGCGGTATCAACCGGCCCGGCGCAACAGCCAGAACCCGGCCACGGCGCAGACCGCCGTCGGTACCAGCACCGCAAACAGCGGCGAGAAACCGAATACCAGGCTCGATGGGCCAAGCAGGTCCTGGGCGATGCGGAAGGTAAAGCCCACCAGCACGCCGGTAAACACACGCTGGCCAAGCGTTACCGAACGCAGCGGGCCGAAGATGAACGAAATAGCCATCAGCACCAACGCGGCGGTGACCAGCGGCTGCAACACCTTGACCCAAAATGCCAACCAGTAACGGCCATTGTTCAGGCCCTGATCCTTGAGGTAGTGGATGTAACTCCACAAACCGGAGATCGGCAGGCTTTCCGGGATCATGACCACGGTATTGAGCAGTTCCGGCTTCAGGGCAATGTCCCACTGTTCAGACGGCACATTGATCACTTCGGTGTAGGCCTTGATGCCCTGCCCCACATTACGGAAATACGTCGTGGTGACATCGTACAGCTCCCATTTCCCCTCGTCGTACTGCGCACGCTTGGAGAAACTGGAGGTCAGCATATGCCGCTCTTTGTCGAACGTATAACGCGTCACACCCACCAGCAAACCGCCCGGTTGCACGGCGTTGATGTGAATAAACTCATCACCCTGGCGGTGCCACAGGCCGTGCTTGGCGCTCTGCGCATCCCCCGAACCCTGGGCCAGGGCTCGATTGGCCTGTGCCGTGGCTTCGGTCGGTGGTGCTACGTACTCGCCGATCAGCACACTGCACGCCATCAGCAACAGCATGGGTTTCATGACGGCCCAGACGATGCGGCCGATGGAAACGCCCGCCGCTCGCATAATGGTCAATTCGCTGCTGCTGGCCAGGCTGCCCAGGCCGATCAGGCAGCCGATCAGCGCCGCCATCGGCATCATGTCGTAGAGGCGACGCGGTGCGGTCAGCGCCACGTAGCTCAATACGTGGGTGACGGTATAGGTGTCGGTGACGTTGCCCACTTCATCAATAAAGGCAAACAGGCACGCCAGCCCAAGGATGATGCCCAATACCGCCAGGATGGCGATCAGTACGCTGCTACCAATGTAGCGGTCGAGCTTAGCCACGAGCCAACTCCTTCAGGCCACGACGGCTCTTCATTTTCAAACGGATAGGTTCCCAGTAGAGCAGCCCCAGGCCGATCACCAGGAAGATCCCGTGCACCCACCACAGGCCCAGGGTTGGCGACAGCTTGCCCTTCTCCAGGGAGCCACGGGCGGAAATCAGGATGGTCAGGTAAGCCATGTACAAAAGGATCGCCGGCAACAGCTTGAGGAAGCGGCCCTGGCGCGGGTTGACGCGCGACAGCGGCACCGCCATCAACGTCACGATGAACACCAGCAGCGGCAGGGAGAGTCGCCATTGCAGCTCGGCAACGGAGCGCAGCTCGGGATTACCGATCAGCGATAGCGTCGGCAGTGCATCGCGGTCGGTGACCTCTTCACTGATGTCAGGCTTGGCCAGCATTACGCCATAAGTGTCGTATTTGACCGCCCGGTATTCCGCCAGCCCAGGGCTGCCGTCGTAGCGGTAGCCATTTTCCAGGATCAGGTAGCGGTTACCGTCAGGGCGTATTTCCTGGCGCCCGCTGTTGGCTACCAGAATCGAAATACCGCGGTCCTTCTGGTTCAGGCCGAGGTTTTTCTGCGAGATGAACACACCGCCAAGGTTAGAGCGGTCGTCGGTCATGGTTTCGGTATAGGTGACCCGCGTGCCGTCGTTGAGCGCCTGGAAGCGCCCGGGCTCCAGGGTATCGAACTCGGTCATCGCGTCCTGCTTGTTCAGCAGCAGTTGGAACTGCATGGCGCCCTGGGGCGCCAGGCTCATGCTCAACCAGGCCACCACCAGCGCAACGCCGGTGGCCGGCACCATGGTCATGGCCAGCAGACGCTGCTGGCTCATGCCGGTGGCCGAAAGCACGGTCATTTCACTTTCAAGGTAAAGCCGGCCATAGGCCAGCAGGATGCCGAGAAACAGGCCAAGCGGCAGGATCAGCTGCAAAAAACCCGGCAGGCGAAAGCCCATGATCAGGAACAACGAGCCCGGATCCAGGGCGCCCGAGGCCGCCTGGGCGAGGAATTTGACGAAACGACCACTCATGGTGATGACCAGCAATACCGCACTCACGGCACTCAGGGTCAACAGGACTTCGCGGGACAGATAACGGAAGACGATCAAACCAGACACTCCAGGGTTGTCAGGCTAAGGCGGCCAAACAAGCAAGCATACCGAGTCGACCCACATGCACGGGCCGGCTAAAAAGATTGCGCATTATCCTGTGATTGACCGCGCCTGTCACGGTGCTTGCTCATACGCGCGCACAAAGCGTGCTGCAAGGGTTGTCAGGCTGCTCTGGCGAGGTTCAAACTGCGGCCTTTGTCGCGGGCGGTTTACAAAGCTGCCAAGCATCAAAGCCTGCGTACAGACGCCAGGCTCACAGACCTTAAATAAGGGACCCGAAAATGGAATTGGTTGTAAAAAGCGTTAGCCCCGAAACGTTGAAAACCGCCACCCTCGTGGTCGCCGTCGGCGAAGGGCGCAAGCTCGGCGCCGCCGCCAAGCAACTGGACGAACTGAGCGGCGGCGCCATCAGCGCGGTCCTCAAGCGCGGCGACCTGGCCGGCAAAGTCGGCCAAAGCCTGCTGCTGCAAAGCCTGCCCAACCTCAAAGCCGACCGTGTATTGCTGGTGGGCGTGGGCAAGGACGCCGAACTGGGCGACCGCCCGTTCCGCAAGATCATCAGCGGTATCCTCACCACTCTTAAAGGCCTGGGCGGCACCGATGCGGCGCTGGCCCTCGATGAAATCGTAGTAAAAGGCCGCGACAGCTACGGCAAGACCCGCCTGCTGGCCGAAAGCCTGGTGGACGGCGGTTACGTCTTCGACCAGTTCAAGAGCCAGAAGGCCGAACCGCGCGCCATCAAGAAAATCACCCTGCTGACCATCAAGGCCGCCCAGGCTGAAGTCGAGCGCGCCGTCACCCACGCCACCGCCATCGCCAACGGCATGTCGTTTACCCGTGACCTGGGCAACCTGCCGCCGAACATCTGCCACCCAACCTACCTCGGCGAACAAGCCAAGGCGCTGGGCAAGGAGTTCAAGGGCCTGAAGGTTGAAGTGCTGGACGAGAAGAAGATCAAGGAACTGGGCATGGGCTCGTTCTATGCCGTGGGCCAGGGCAGCGACCAGCCGCCACGCCTGATCGTGATGCAATACAACGGCGGCAAGAAGTCCGAGAAGCCTTACGCGCTGGTCGGCAAAGGCATCACCTTCGACACCGGCGGCATCAGCCTCAAGCCGGGCGCCGGCATGGACGAAATGAAATACGACATGGGCGGTGCCGCCAGCGTGTTCGGCACCCTGCGTGCCGTGCTGGAACTCAAGCTGCCGATCAACCTGGTGTGCATCCTGGCCTGCGCCGAGAACATGCCGAGCGGTGGTGCTGCACGCCCGGGTGACATCGTCACCACCATGAGCGGCCAGACTGTCGAGATCCTCAACACCGACGCCGAAGGCCGTCTGGTGCTGTGCGACGCCCTCACCTACGCCGAACGCTTCAAGCCACAGGCCGTGATCGACATTGCCACCCTGACCGGTGCCTGCGTGGTCGCCCTGGGCGCTCACACCTCGGGCCTGCTGGGTAACAACGACGAGTTGATCGAGCAACTGCTCAGCGCCGGCAAGGCTGCCGACGACCGCGCCTGGCAACTGCCGCTGTTCGACGAGTACCAGGAACAACTGGACAGCCCGTTCGCCGATATCGCCAACATCGGCGGCCCTAAAGCTGGCACCATCACCGCCGCCTGCTTCCTGTCGCGCTTCGCCAAGAACTTCAACTGGGCGCACCTGGACATCGCCGGCACGGCCTGGACCAGCGGCGGCAAGGACAAGGGCGCCAGTGGCCGTCCGGTTCCTCTGTTGACCCAGTACCTGCTGGATCGCGCCAAAGCCTGAAACTGAAGATTCCGGGGCGGCCTTCACGGCGCCCCGGTCTCAGGAACCGCAATGACCCAAGTCGACTTCTATATATTGCCCAGCGCCGATCCCTCTGCGCGCCTGGACTTTGCCTGCAAACTTACCGAAAAAGCCTGGCGCATGGGCCACCGCATCTACCTGCATTGCAGCGATGCCGCTCAGCGTGAAGACCTTGACGCCCGCCTGTGGCGCTTCAAGGGCGAAAGCTTCGTGCCCCACGGCCCCGCCGAGTCCGAACCCGAAGGCCTGATTGTGCTGGGTTTGGGCGACAACTGCGGCGATCACCAAGACCTGCTGGTGAACCTCGACCTGAAAGTACCGGCCTTTGCCAAGGCTTTTGCCCGCGTGGCGGAAGTGGTGGTCGAAGACCCGGCTATTCGTCAGGCCGCGCGGGAGAGTTTCCGTTTCTACCGCGAACAGGGCTATCCTCTGCAAGATCACCGGCTACAACGACTTTGAGCACACGATGGACACTCCAAACCCGCTAAAAAAAGACGACCACTTGCTGGACGACCTGGAGTCGATCCGTCAATTGCTCGGTGATGATGAGTTGCAACCGCCGCTGCTGACCGAATCGGTCGAGGGCGAGGTACAGATTCCGCTGTTGTTCGACATGGTCGGTGGCAAACCTGCCGCACCTGAACCTGTCACACCAGCCCCCACTGCAGAACCGGCACCTGCCGCCGAAAAAGCGCCCGACGCGTTGCTGCTGCACCTGGACAATGAACTGCGTGCCGCCGCGCAACTGATCATGCAGGATGTGATCGACGATTTTGCGCCGCATATTGAAGCCGAGATCAAACGGCGAATGGATGCGCGCATGGAGCGGTTGCTCAGCCAATACCAGTCCTGAGCCTTACTTAGATCCCTGTGGGAGCTGGCTTGCCTGCGATGGCGGTTTCTCAGTCGAACCCTTTGGTGACTGCCACACCGCCATCGCAGGCAAGCCAGCTCCCACATTTGCTCAACATACATCTCTAGCCCGTCTTCGCCTCGCCCTGCGCCTTATCCCCCGTTATACTTGTCGGCTTTCCTGAATTAATGCCAACTAGGGTCCCGCCGCGCATGGATAAGACCTACCAGCCGCACGCCATTGAAACTTCCTGGTACAACACCTGGGAGTCCGAGAATTACTTCGCCCCACAAGGTGCCGGCGAGTCCTACACCATCATGATTCCGCCACCGAACGTCACTGGCAGCCTGCACATGGGCCATGGCTTCAACAATGCGATCATGGATGCGTTGATCCGTTTCCGCCGCATGCAGGGCCGTAATACCCTGTGGCAACCGGGTACTGACCACGCCGGTATCGCCACACAGATGCTGGTGGAACGCCAGCTCGAAGCCACCGGCCAAAACCGTCACGACCTGGGTCGCGAAAAATTCCTGGAGAAGATCTGGGAGTGGAAAGACCAGTCCGGCGGCAACATCAGCCGTCAGATCCGTCGCCTCGGTTCGTCTGTGGACTGGAGCCGCGAGCGCTTCACCATGGACGATGGTCTGTCGGAATCGGTGAAAGAAGCCTTCGTGCGCCTGCATGAAGACGGCCTGATCTACCGCGGCAAGCGCCTGGTCAACTGGGACACCAAGTTGCACACGGCAATTTCCGACCTCGAAGTGGAAAACCACGACGAGAAAGGTTTCCTGTGGAACCTCAAGTACCCGCTGGCCGATGGCGCCAAGACCGCTGAAGGCAACGACTACCTGATCGTCGCCACTACCCGTCCGGAAACCATGCTCGGCGACGCCGCCGTGGCGGTTAACCCGAACGATGAACGCTACCAGGCGCTGATCGGCAAGTTTGTCGAGCTGCCATTGGTTGGCCGTCGTATCCCGATCATCGCGGACGACTACTGCGACCCTGAATTCGGCACCGGCTGCGTGAAAATCACCCCGGCCCACGATTTCAACGACTATGAAGTCGGCAAGCGCCACAACCTGCCGTTGCTGAACATCTTCGACAAGAACGCCGCCGTACTGCCGGCCTGCCAGGTGTTCAACCTGGACGGCACGCTGAACGAGAGCATCGACGGCAAGATCCCGGCCGAATACGCCGGCCTCGACCGTTTCGAAGCGCGCAAGCAGATCGTGGCGGCCTTTGACGCTGCCGGTCTGCTGGTAAGCGTTGACGACCACGGCCTCAAAGTGCCGAAGGGCGACCGTTCCGGCACCATCATCGAGCCGTGGCTGACCGACCAGTGGTACGTGTCCACCAAACCGCTGGCCGAGCCTGCGATTGCTGCCGTGGAAGACGGCCGCATCCAGTTCGTGCCTAAACAGTACGAAAACATGTACTTCTCGTGGATGCGCGATATCCAGGATTGGTGCATCAGCCGTCAACTGTGGTGGGGCCATCGCATTCCGGCCTGGTACGACGAGTCGGGCAAGGTGTACGTAGGCCGCGACGAAGCCGAAGTGCGTGCCAAGCACAACCTCGGCGCGGACATCGCCCTGCAACAGGACAACGACGTACTCGACACCTGGTTCAGCTCGGGCCTGTGGACCTTCTCGACCCTGGGCTGGCCGCAACAGACTGAGTTCCTGAAGAAATTCCACTCCACCGACGTGCTGGTTACCGGCTTCGATATCATTTTCTTCTGGGTTGCCCGGATGATCATGCTCACCATGCACTTGGTAAAGAACGAAGACGGCACGCCGCAGGTGCCGTTCAAGACCGTGTACGTACACGGCCTGGTGCGTGATGGCCAGGGCCAGAAGATGTCCAAGTCCAAGGGCAACGTCCTGGACCCGCTGGACATCATCGACGGCATCGACCTGGAAACCCTGGTGCAGAAACGCACCTCGGGCCTGATGCAGCCAAAACTGGCCAAAAAGATCGAGAAGCAGACCCGCGACGAGTTCGCCGACGGCATTGCCAGCTACGGCACCGACGCCCTGCGTTTCACGTTCTGCTCGCTGGCGTCCACCGGTCGCGACATCAAGTTCGACATGGGCCGCGTCGAAGGCTATCGCAACTTCTGCAACAAGATCTGGAACGCTGCACGTTACGTGCTGGATAAAGGCGAAGACTGCGGCCAGAACGGCGAAGCCGTCGAACTGAGCCTGGCTGATCGCTGGATCATCTCGCAGCTGCAGCGCACCGAAGCCGAAGTGACTCGCCAGCTCGACCAGTTCCGTTTCGACCTCGCCGCCCAGGCCTTGTACGAGTTCATCTGGAACCAGTATTGCGACTGGTACCTGGAACTGTCCAAGCCGGTACTGTGGGACGAAAACTCGCCGATCGAACGCCAGCGCGGCACCCGCCGCACCCTGGTGCGCGTACTCGAAGTGGCGCTGCGTCTGGCGCACCCGTTCATGCCGTTCATCACCGAAGAGATCTGGCAGCGCATCGCGCCGCTGGCCGGTATCGAAGGCAAGACCATCATGCTGCAACCTTGGCCGGTGGCCAATGAAGCGCGCATCGATGAAGCGGCCGAAAGTGATATCGAATGGCTCAAGACCCTGATGATGGGCACGCGTAACATCCGTGCCGAAATGAACATCGGGCCGGGCAAGCCGTTGGCGGTGTTTGTGAAGAACGCCAGCAGCGAAGATCAGCGTCGCCTCACCGAGAACGATGCGCTGCTCAAGAAGCTGGCGAAGCTGGAGTCGATCACTGTATTGGCGGCTGGCGAAGATGCGCCGCTGTCTGCGACCGCATTGGTTGGCGAGATGGAAGTGCTGGTGCCGATGGCAGGTTTGATCGACAAAGGCGCGGAACTGGCGCGTCTTGATAAGGAGATCGCACGCCTGCAGGGTGAAGTGCAGCGAGTGGGCGGCAAGCTGTCCAACGCGGCGTTCGTCGACAAGGCGCCGGCTGAGGTCATCGACAAAGAACGCGCCAAGTTGGCCGAAGCGGAACAGGCTTTGGGCAAGCTGGCCGAGCAACATGCGCGGATTTCCAGCCTGTAAGCTGGAAACTGTGTGAAAAAAGAGACCTTCGGGTCTCTTTTTTTTGCTCTTTGTGGGAGCTGACTTGCCTGCGGTGCAGCCGACTCGGTGTAACCGCCAGACCGAGCTGATGCCATCGCAGGCAAGCCAGCTCCCACATTTGAACGAGTTGGCCTCAGGATGTGTGACAATGCCCACCACTTTGAGCCAACACCAGAATCAACATGACCGCCCCCAGCACACCCAAACCACCGCGCAAGAAGCCTAAAACCGCAGCCCCGGCCAAGCCCGTCGCGCCGCGCAAAGAGGCTACCTTGCACCCGCGCAACCGCCACACAGGCCGTTACGACTTCCCGGCGCTGATCAAGACCACGCCGGAACTGGCGAAATTCGTGATCATTAACCCGTATGGCAAAGAGAGCATCGACTTCGCCAGCCCGGACGCGGTGCGGGTGTTTAACCGGGCACTGCTTAAATCGTTCTATGGCATCCAGCATTGGGATATCCCGCAGGATTACCTCTGCCCGCCAGTGCCGGGGCGTGCCGACTACGTGCACTTCCTCGCCGACCTGCTGGCCAGCGTCAACGACGGCAAGATTCCGCGCGGCTCTATCGTCAAGGTGCTGGACATCGGCATGGGCGCCAACTGCGTCTACCCGCTGATCGGCTATATGGAGTACCGCTGGAATTTCCTCGGCTCCGAGGTCGACCCAATCGCTGTGGCCGCCGCCAAGGCCATCGTGCAGTCCAATGACCTGAGCAAGGTCATCCAGTTGCGCCAGCAACCCAACCCCAAGCAGATCCTGCTGGGCCTGCTGGAGCCGGGTGAGCGCTTTGACCTGACCATGTGCAACCCGCCCTTCCACGCGTCCATGGACGAAGCCACCAAGGGCAGCGAGCGCAAATGGCGCGCCCTGGGCAAGGCCGATCCCAAGCGCAAGCTGCCGGTGCTGAACTTCGGCGGTCAATCGGCGGAGCTGTGGTGTGAAGGCGGCGAAGCGCGTTTTGTGACGCAGCTGATCGCCGAGAGCGCGCATTTTGCCCACAAGGTGCTGTGGTTCAGCACGCTGGTGTCAAAAGCGTCGAACTTGCCCGCGATCGAGACAGCCCTGAAAAAAGCCGGCGTGCTGGAAAGCCAGGTGGTGGAAATGTCACAGGGGCAGAAGCAAAGCCGTTTTGTGGCCTGGACCTTCCAGACCAAGAACGAGCAGCAGATCTGGCGCCAGCGCTGGGTTCGCGACTGAATCACTGTGGCGAGGGAGCAAGCTCCCTCGCCACACAAAGCACATCACAAATCGCAGGCAACAAAAAACCGTGCCCGGATCGCTCCGAGGCACGGTTTTTTTTGCTGCGTCTTACTTGTTAACAGCGTCGGTCAGGCCTTTGGCCACAACCAGCTTGATAACTTTCTTGGCAGCGATTTCGATGGCAGCGCCAGTCGAAGGGTTACGGCCAGTACGGGCTGGACGCTCGGTCACTTTCAGTTTGCCAACGCCTGGCAGAGTGATTTCGCCGCCGTTTTCCAGCTGATCAGCAACAACTTGGCTCAGTTGGTCCAGCAGAGCGCGCACGGTGGTTTTCGGTGCGTCTACTGCTTCAGCCAGGTCAGCGATCAGTTGGTCTTTAGTAATAGCCATTGTGGTGTTCCTTCCCTATCAAATTCATATGGATTGCAGAGTGCAGTGTCAGCCGTCGAGCCCGACCGTCATGGCCTGGCACCCCAGGCCTACAACCACGGAGATCGGGGTTATAGATGCTTGAAACGGGGATTGGTTCGACCTGACAGATGCTGAATGCACGCTTAACGCCGAGACTTGGCGTAAGACGGGGCAAAACTAGCACAGAGACGGGGAAATATCCGCCTCAACATACCCATTTGGTCAGCTTTATCGCTCTAAACCGTGAAAAAAAGGCATATGGGCCGTCGGAGGTTGTCCAAAACCGCCTTGCAGGCGCGTCTTGGCCAACGGGTGCGGTACACTGGGCGACTTTTTGGGGAGGCCCACCGCTCCCCTTCAACCAGCCGAGAAGCCTATGCCGATCCGTCATTGCATTGTTCACCTGATCGACAAAAAACCCGACGGCACACCTGCAGTTCTGCATGCCCGCGATTCGGAGCTGTCCGAATCGGCCGCCATTGAGAACATGCTGGCCGACCTCAACGAGAGCTACAACGCCAAACAAGGCAAGGCCTGGGGTTTCTTCCATGCCGAGTCCGGCGCGCACCCGTTCAGCGGCTGGTTGAAGGAATATTTCGACGGTGGTCAGGATTTCACCACCTTCAGCCGCACGGCGGTCGAGCACCTGCAAAAGCTGATGGAGGAGTCCAACCTCTCCACCGGCGGCCACGTGCTGTTTGCCCACTATCAACAAGGCATGACCGACTACCTGGCCATCGCCCTGCTGCACCACAGTGAAGGCGTGGCGGTGACCGATGAGCTCGACGTGACCCCGTCGCGCCACCTGGACTTGGGCCAGCTGCACCTGGCGGCGCGCATCAACGTCTCCGAGTGGCAGAACAACAAGCAGTCCAAACAGTACATTTCGTTTATCAAAGGCAAGAACGGCAAAAAGGTTTCGGAGTACTTCCGCGACTTTATCGGCTGCCAGGAGGGCGTCGACGGCCCGGGCGAGACCCGCACCCTGCTCAAGGCCTTCAGCGACTTTGTTGAAAGCGAAGACCTGCCGGACGAATCCGCCCGCGAAAAGACCAAAACCCTGGTGGACTACGCCAGCAGCCAGGCCAAGCTCGGCGAGCCGATGGGCCTGGAAGAGCTGTCGGGCTTGATCGATGAAGATCGGCCAAAAGCGTTCTACGACCATATCCGCAACAAGGACTACGGCCTGTCGCCGGAAATTCCGGCCGACAAGCGCACGCTCAACCAGTTCCGCCGCTTCACCGGCCGCGCCGAAGGCTTGTCCATCAGCTTTGAGGCGCACCTGCTGGGTGACAAGATCGAATACGACGAAGCCGCCGGCACCTTGATCATCAAGGGCCTGCCGACCCAACTGACCGACCAGCTCAAGCGCCGCAACTGATGTTCGGCGGGGTGCTCAAGAAAGTCCTGTTGGTGTTGCTGGTGGTGGTAGTCATCCAGAACTGGGGCAAGATCGAGCGGCTGTTCAACCCCTCACAGGTGGTTTCGGAGCAGGTACGCGCCTCGGCGCGCGTGGTGCTCTACGCCACCGAGTGGTGCGGCTACTGCAAGCAGATCCGGCGCTTTCTGGACCAGAAAGGGGTGCCGTACCAGGCGTTCGATATCGAGAAGGATGCCCAGGCGCGCAAGGCGTATGAGGCGCTGGGCGGCGGCGGGATTCCGTTTGTGGAGGTGAATGGCACGCTCATTCGCGACTACAACCCGGAAGCGATCATGGCCGCCTTGAAGTAACCCCACCGTTGCAGCATCCCGCTTGTGTGGGACCTGGTTTGTAGGAGAGCTGGCTTTTGTGGGAGCTGGCTTGCCTGCGATAGCATCAGCGCGCAGTAACCGACAGACCGAGTTGCCTGCATCGCAGGCAAGCCAGCTCCCACAAAAAACCAGCTCCCACATAAGCGAGCTCCCACATTCAGTTCTGCAGCGTCTTTAGAAGTTGGCTTCCAGCGACACCATCGCCGTGCGCTCTTCACCGACGTTGTAATACGCCGTACTTGGCGCCAGGCCGTTTACCGGCGCCGAGTTAAACGACACGGTACGCGCCGAGCTCAGGTATTCCTTGTCGAAGACGTTAAGCATCGACAGCCGCAGGGTCGCGGATTTGATGACTTTCTTGTCCACCGGCAAATAGATACCCGCGTTGAGGTCGACCACGGTACGCCCGGAGATTTTTTCGTCGTTGGTCAAATCGCCGTAGAAACTGCCGACGTATTTGCCGGCAACGTTGCCGTAGAAGCGCGAGTCGTCGTAGCCAAACACCAGGTTGAACATGTTTTCCGGCACGTTGGCCAGCTGCTTGCCGGCGGTGGGCAACAACACGTTCTTGCTGAGCAGATTGTCTTTCTGTTCAGACTGGGTGTAGGTGTAGGACGCGTAGTAGTTGAAGTGATGCGGCAACAGCCCGCTCCACTCCAGCTCCAGGCCTTTGTTGTCGACTTTGCCGACGTTGATTACGGCGTAGTCGCCGTTGAGGTCGGTGGTCGACAACTGGCGGTCCTTGAAGCTGATGTAGAACAGCGTCGCGCTCAGCGCCACATCGTCTTCGGTGAAGCGCCAGCCCAGTTCCTGGTTCCAGCTCAACTCAGGCTTGAGGCTTACCGAATCGCCTTTGTTGTACAGCACGTAGTTCGGCGGTGTGCGCATGTTGCGGGTGACGTTGTAGAACGCCTGGTTGCTCTCGTCGATCTGGTACTTGGCGCTGAAGTTCGGCAGGAACTGGTGGTAACGGGTGTTACGCTTTTCCGGTTTGTCGTAGAGGCTGCCCAGGTTGTTGCCGTCACGCTCGACGTACTGATAGGCCACGCCGCCGACAAAACTCAGGTCTGGCGTGGCTTGCCAGCTGTCCTGCACCCAGAGCTTCTGCGCCGGCGTGACGGTGTAGTAATGACGGCCTTGTACCGTCGCACCGTTCTTGTCGACTACTTGGCCGCCGCCGTTGTAGTCGCCCCACACGTCATCGGGTGCGCCTTCGCCGTTGATGCCGATAAACGGCTGGCTCTGGCGCTGGCGTGCGCGCTCATACCAGTAGCCGTAGTCCAGGCTGTGTTCTTCGTTGATGTCCCATTTCATTTTGGCGGTAACGCCTGGGCGCCAGGTTTCGGTCCACGAAGGGCGGTAGTAGTTGAGCGATTTGAGATTGCTCAGGTCGTAGTTGCCAGCCTTGTCGGACTTCGGCCCCAGGTTCGATGCGGTCTGGCCGCTGAAACTGCCACCGTTGGCCCAGTAGTAATAGGGCGTGACCGTCAGCGCCAGGTTGTCCTGCAACTGCCAGCGCTGGGTGAGCGTGGCGTTGACGCTTTCGAAGGGGTTGCGATTGAGCTTGTAGGAAGACGACAGCAAACCGGATTTGTACACCGGGGTTTCCGAGTAGTCCTTGCGCCGCCCATCCGTGTCGAACTGCGACTTGCTCAAGGAGTTGTAGTTGTAGTTTTCCTGGTTGTTGTACTTGATCGTGGCCAGTGTGGAGTTGCCGCTGCCGTCTTCGAACAGGCTGCTCCACTCGACCTTGTCGCTGCGCAGGGTGCCTTTGCCACGCCACTTGTCGCCTTCCAGGTGCGACGCCGACACCCAGGTCTTGAGGCCGCCGAAATCACCGGTATTGACCCGCACGAAGGTCTTGCGCAAGTCATTGGCACCGACGATCTGCTTGGCAAACAAACCGGCTTCTTTGGTCGGACGGATGGTGATCATGCCGATGTTGCCGCCGCTGGAACCGATGTGCGGGCCGTCAGCTTCCGAAGATCCCTGTGTCGCGAATACTTCCGCAAGGTTTTCCGGGTCGCCCAATTGGTTGGAGTAGACGCTGTAGTTGCCCGAATCGTTGATCGGCACACCGTCGACGGAAACCCCGATCTGGTCGGAGTTCATGCCGCGCATGGTGAAGTTGGTGCCGCTGGTGCCACTGGCGTCATCACTGGAAACGTTGATGCCCGGCGTGTATTTGAGCTTGTCGATGGCGTTGGCAGTCGACGACATCTGGTCCATGGCTTCCTTGGTCACCGTCGACCGCGCCTTGGCACTTTCTTCGCGGATCATATGGCCGTTGCCCAGGGTCTGTTTGCCAGCGATGTCCACCGAGCCAACGTCCTGCGTGGTGTCTGCCAAAACCAATGGCGCAAAGCTACCTAGGCCCGATGCAAACAGCAGGGCAGAGAGTGTGTTGATCTTCACAAGTAGATCCCTTACGTGCATCTATCTGTTGTTATGGAGGGCGGTACTGGCTGTCAGAACCGGGTGAACGGCGACGCCAGCCTTCCTGACCATCTGCTCAGGAATCCGAGGATCATCCTTGGCGCGTGTAACGGTTTGGTGACAGGTTTTGGCAATTGCGATGAAGGTTAAGTGAAGGATCTACAGGCAGCGTGATACTTGGCCGGTAACTGCCGGCAGGAAATGATCGCGAGGGAAACAGTTGTAAAAGAAGGTGGCCAGCAAACCGTTCGTGTCTAACGCAACACAATCATTCGGCCTAATAGTGTGTGCTGTTCAAAACCCAGCACCGCCTGCAGGGCATTTAAAACCGCCACTGGGTCCTTGCTCGGAAAACTGCCACTGACACGCTTGGCGCCCATCTCGTCGTTCAGCAACAGAATGCGCCCCGGATAGTAACGACTCAGGTCCTTGACCACGTCAGCCAACGGCGCTTTGTAGTAATTGAGCCAACCGTCACGCCAGGCCAGGCGGGATTCACTGTCGACCGCGTGCATCGATTCGGCCACACCGTCGGCGTAAGCCACTTGCTGGCCTGCGGTCAGAATTTGCTGTTGGCCTTGCCAGGATGGCGTCACGCCAACCCGACCGGACAACACCGTCACTTGCGCGCCCGCCGGTTGCAGGCGCACTTCGAACTGTGTGCCCAACACCCGTGCTTCGCCGCTGCCGGCCTCGACCACAAAGGACTGGCCGGTGTGGGTCACGCTAAAAAAACCGGCACCGCGACGCAGCTGGATATGCCGCTCACCGTGGCTGAAATCCACGGCGATGGCGCTGTCGGCATCCAGGGTCACTTGGGACTGGTCGGCCAGGGTCACGGTCTTCACTTCCCCCGGTGCGGTCACGTAATCGGCGCCGAAGTCATCAACCCAACGCGACGGCTGCCACCCGGCGCCCATCGACACCATCACCAGCAGGCACGCGGCCATGGCCAAGGCGCCGGACCAGCGAACGCCGCGCGAACGTTTCGAGGTGTTCATCGCGTTGAGGTAACCCTGCAAGGCCAGGGCGTCTTCGCCCGCCAGTGTGCGCGCCGGTACTTCGCTTAACTCCCACAGCACCTGGGCCTGGGAATAAGCCTCGACGTGGGCAGGATCGGCCCGCAACCAGCGGCTGAAGGTGGCCTGGTCGCCACTGCTGGGCTGGTCGTGTAACAGGCTCAGCCAGTCGAGTGCGGCCTGCTCCTGGGCGGGCGTGGGGGTGACGTTCACGGTGCTTTCCCTGGCGTGCGTGGGGGCGATGGTTCGCGAAGGCTGGCCTTGCAGGCTTCAAGGGCACGCATCATATGTTTTTCCACAGCGCTTTGGGACAACCCCATGGCCTTGGCGATTTCGGCGTACTTGCGGCCATGAATGCGGTTGAGCAAAAAAATCTGCCGCGTGCGCTCCGGCAGGCTGCGCAAGGCGGCTTCGACATGGCGCAGATCATTGCCCGCTTCGAGTGCCGCCTGGGGTTCGCAGCCCTGATTGTCCTGTTGCTCCGGCAGCCAGCCTTCGCTGCTGCGTACGCGGGCGCCTTCGCTGCGCAAATGGTCGATGGCAATGTTGCCGGCGCAGCGCAGCAAGTAAGTGCTGAGTTCTTCGACCTGCACCAACGGGCGGCGCCAGAAGCGCAGGAATAAATCCTGTACCAAATCAGCCGCCGTGGCGCGGCACCCCACCCGGCGACTGACCAAGGCTTCCATTTGCGAACGCTGGGACAAAAACACCTGCAAAAAATGCGCACGTCCACCGGCCGCATCGGTGTGCGGGCTGTCCTGGGATTCGGGTGGCGTGCTGATCATCATCACTGGCTCAGCATAAGGCGAAGGCCGCCACAGGGCTGACCAGCAGGCCGGCGCCCGCCAGGATCAGGACCAGCCTTGGTCGATACGGCAACAGCAACACCAGCAGCAGCGCGCTGAGCATCAACACCGCGCACCACTCCACCAACCCTTGGGCCCAACCTGAAGCGGCAACGGCGGGCCAGATCGACACGCCCAGCAACAACCAACCGGCCATGCGCAGGCTTGAGCGCCGCGCGGGCGACGGCTTGCTGTGCAGCAACTCGCCGTGATGGCGGTCGGTGGCCAGGCACAACGCGGTAAACCCGGCGTAGCACATCAACAGGGCGAGCAGCATTCAGTGCGCCTCCTGCTTGAGCGTCATTGCCCGCACACGTTCGGCCTTGGGTTGCGTGCGGTGTTGCATCTTCCACGCCGCCCAGGTGAGGAACAGGCCACTGGCCAGGCAGGTCAGGTCGAAGCCGGCCATGGCCCAGTCACCCTTGGCCAATGACGTACCCAAGTGCTGCGAGGTGGTCAGTGCGTTGAGCAGAGGGATCGCCACAAACAGCAGCGCAGCGAAGCTCAGTTGCTCGACCCAAGCCTGGCGACCACGGCGCAATACGGCGTGCAGCAGGCTCAGGCCCCAGGCGATAAAGAAGGTTTGTATTTCCCAATCGGAACGCTCGGCGAAGCTGACCGGCAACAGGCGGTTGGCCCAGAAAAACGCCGCGATGGCGATCATCAAGCCAGACATGCTGGCGATGTTGAGCACTTCCACCAGCCGCAGTTCAAACGGCATCGCCCCGGTTTTAGCGTGCCTGAGCTGGCGCTTGCCCAACCAGATCACCAGGCCGGTGCCGATCATCGCCGTGCCCGCCAGGCCACAGATAAAGTACAGCCAGCGCAGCACCGGGCCAGCGAAATGGCCCATGTGCAGGCCATAGAAACTGCCGCCAATCGCCGCCGGCAGCGATTGCTCGCCACTGACCCGCAGCAACTCGCCGGTGCTGCCGTTGAATGACACGCTACTGCCAAAATCATGCACCACACGGTCGGAGCCGGCCCGCACCACATTGACCGACGCGTTCACATC
The DNA here is from genome assembly GCF_014268205.2 of Pseudomonas sp. OE 28.3. NCBI lineage: Bacteria > Pseudomonadati > Pseudomonadota > Gammaproteobacteria > Pseudomonadales > Pseudomonadaceae > Pseudomonas > Pseudomonas sp. OE 28.3. The sequence continues at coordinate 1,419,705 of NZ_CP077082.1, read as the reverse complement.
GCCAGGGTTGTTGACCACCAAACGGCCCACATGCCCACCGGCCCATTGCGTGCGCGCCTGCTCGTACATCGGCCATAACGGCAGCAACTTGCCCGGTTGGCCGAGCGCCGGCGCATTGTTGGTATTGGGGAACACTTCGTTAAAGAACGCGCGGCTGTCGTTGCCATACGAGGCCAGGATCGGCGCCGGCATCACCATGTTCATGAAGATCACCAGGCTGCTGTAGGTGATCATCAAGTGAAACGGCAGCACCAGCACGCCCACTGCGTTATGCCCGTCGAGCCACGAACGCTGGCCCTTGCGCGGGCGGAAGGTGAAGAAGTCCTTGAAGATTTTCTTGTGGGTGATGATCCCGGTGATCAGCGCGACGAACATCACCATCGCGGCGATCGTCGACAGCCAGCGGCCCCATGGGTAAGGCATTTGCAGCTGGAAGTGGAAGCGGTAGAAGAAATCGCCGCCCATGCTTTCGCGAGCCTGGACCGGTTGAGCGCTGACAGGGTCGAGGACTTTCTGGATGAAGTTGCCGCGTTTGCCGGGGTCGATCTTGTCTTGCCACATCACCGACAGGCCAGGGTCACGGCTGTTGGGCAGGGTGATAAACCAGCGCGCGGCGTTGGGCGCCTGCTGCTGCAGATAGGTTTGCGCGGCGGCGAGGCTGCGCGCCGCGTCCAGCGGATGGGCCTGCACTTCGGGCTGCATCCAGTGGGTAATTTCGTCTTTGAAATAGGCCAGGGTGCCGGTCAGAAAAATCGCAAACAGCAGCCAGCCGAAGATCAGGCCGGCCCAGGTGTGCAACCAGGCCATCGCCTGGCGAAAGCCCTCTTTCATGTGCGTGCCATCCAAAAACCCACGCCCGCCAGGGTGGCAAATAACGCGCTCGGCAGCATCACGCCAAACCAGGCGCGCGAGGCTGTGCGGCAGGCGAAGCACCAGATGACGGCCAGCAGATAGAACACAAACGAACTCATCATCCCGGTGATCACCGCGTCGGCGCGCGAGGTGGGCATCCACAGCGCCATACACACGGCCGCCAGCGACGCCATCAGATAGCCGCCGACCACAGCGGCCAATGCACGCGAGGTGACGGCGAGGCGGTAAGAGACGGCCAGTGAGGGTTTGCTTTTCATCGGGGAGACGCCAGATTCATCAGCGCGCAATATTAATGATAAATATTCTCATAAGCAAAAGAGAACGGATGAATCACCTGCCCGCATGGATTGCCGAACGCGTATCACGCCCATTACAATGCGAACAATTCTTGTTCTCTAAAGTGCATAGATACTTTCGGAGTGAACGCGTTGCAGCCGTCCAACACCGTCGAAGTCCTGTACCACGACCATCACCTCTGGCTTACCGGCTGGTTGCGACGCAAACTCGGCTGCCCGCAAAGCGCGGCGGACCTGGCGCAAGACACCTTCATCCGCGTGCTCACGGCCCGCGAAGCCCCCACGCTGATCGAGCCACGCGCCTTCCTCACCACCGTGGCCAAACGTGTGCTGTTCAACTTCTACCGCCGCCAGGACCTGGAGCGCGCCTACCTCGATGCCCTCGCGCAGATGCCCGAACACGTGGCGCCCTCGGAAGAAGACCGCGCCATCATCCTGCAAACGCTGGTGGAGCTGGACCAACTGCTCGACGGCCTGCCCGTGCAGGTCAAGCGCGCCTTTCTGCTGGCCCAGCTCGACGGCCTGACCTACGCGCAAATCGGCGCCGAACTGGGCATCTCCATTGCCACGGTCAAACGCCATCTGAATAAGGCAGCGATGCGCTGCTACTTCGCCCTATGAACTTTTCTACCCAGGTTGCGGAACAGGCTGTGCACTGGCTGATGAAAATGCAGCAAGGTGCGCTTAACCCGCGCCAGCAAGCGGCGTGGCAGCACTGGCTGAATGCCCACAGTGAACATCAGCGCGCATGGGACCATATCCAACGCGTCAACCAGCGCCTGCGTGGCATGCCCTCGCCTCTCGCTCACGCAGCGCTGAACGCGCCGCAATCGAGTAGCCGACGCCAGGCCCTGAAGCTGTTGCTGATTCTCGGCGCGGGTTCAGCCGCCGCTTGGGGCTTGCGCCAGCAGCATATTTTGCCGCCGCTGAGCGCCGACTACCGCAGCCCTATCGGCGAGCGTCGCAAGGTGCAGCTGGCCGATGGCAGCCAGTTGCAGCTCAATACCGGCAGTGCAGTGGATGTGCATTTTGATCGGCAGCAGCGCCTGATCCGCGTGCTTGAAGGCGAGATATTGCTGACGGCGCGCGCAGGTGATACGCCGCTGCGCGTACTCACCGGCCAGGGTTTGCTCAGCAGCCAGGCGGCCCGGCTGAATGTGCGCCAGTTCAACGACCATACTCAACTGGCGGTGTTTGACGGCCATGTCGACGTGATGCCCAACAGCTACAGCGGTTTGCCGTTGACCGTCGAGGCCGCGCGCCAGGTCAATTTCACCCGCAAAGGCTGGGACACGCCGCGCCCGAACGACGCCAACAGCGGCGCCTGGGCCGACGGCATGCTGGTGGCGGCGCATATGCGCCTGGACGATTTCCTCGCAGAGCTTGGCCGTTATCGCCGGGGCCAGCTCAACTGCGACCCGCAAGTGGCCAACCTGCTGTTGTCCGGCAGTTATCCATTGGCCGACAGCGAACGCATTCTCGACCTGCTGGAAGTCAGCCTGCCGGTCAAGGTGCGGCGCTTTACGCGCTACTGGGTAACCGTTCAGGCCCGCGCCTGAAAAATTATTTTCAAGAACAGTGAGCCGTTTTCCACACCTCGCGTGACAGAGAAGGAAAGCCCCCTTGATCCTTCCTTCTCAGGACCGCACGTCATGCCCCAGCAGCCGACCCCTCTCGCCCGCACCTTGCGCCAACTGTTACTGGGCGCCAGCCTCAGTTTTACCGTACTGCCTCAGGTGGTGGCGGCCGAGGCCAAGCCGTATCACATCGCACCGGCCTCGCTGGAAGCCGCGCTGAATCAATTTGGTCGCGAAGCTGGCGTGTTGATTTCGTTCGGTTCGCAAGTCACGGCCGGCCTGCAGAGCCGTGGTTTGTCGGGCAATTACAGCGCCGACGAAGGCCTGCAAAAACTGCTGGAAGGCACCGGCCTGCAAGCCCGCGCCGAGGGCGACAAGGCCTATAGCCTGCAACCGGCCAGTGCGCCTGCGACCGTGGAGCTGCAAACCTCCAGCGTGGTCGGCGACTGGCTGGGTGACGCCGCGCAAACCAATGTGTTCGAGCACCCCGGCGCCCGTGACGTGATCCGCCGTGAAGAATTCGAACGCCAAGGCGCCACCCAGGCCCGCGATGTGCTCAACCGCATCCCCGGCGTCAACGCCCCGGAAAACAACGGCACCGGCAGCCATGACATGGCGCTGAACTTCGGCATTCGTGGCCTCAACCCGCGCCTGGCCTCGCGCTCCACCGTGTTGATGGACGGCATTCCGGTGCCGTTCGCGCCCTATGGCCAGCCGCAGTTGTCCTTCGCGCCGATCAGCATGGGCAACATGGACGCCGTAGACGTGGTTCGCGGTGGCGGTGCCGTGCGCTACGGCCCGCAGAACGTCGGCGGCATCGTCAACTTCGTGACCCGTGCAATCCCGGATACGCCGACCGTCAAAGGCGGTTTGCAGACCGAGACCAGCCCGTCCTCCAGCCATGACGGCTTCAAGACCACCGGTAACCTGCTGGCTGGCGGCACTGCCGATAACGGTTTGGGTGGTGCGATCCTGTACTCCGGCACGCGTGGCGGCGACTGGCGCGAAAACAGCAACACACGCATCGACGACCTGATCCTCAAGGGCAAATACCAGCTGGACGACGCCAACAGCTTCAACGCCATGGCGCAGTACTACGAAGGCCAGGCCGATATGCCCGGCGGCTTGAACGTCAAGGACTACAAGGCTGACCCGTACCAATCCACCCGCCCTTACGACAAGTTCTGGGGCCGCCGCACGATGTTCAACGCTGGCTACCGTTACCAGGAAGACCGCCGCGAATTCACTGCCAACACTTTCTTCACCACCACGTTGCGTAATGGCTACCTGGACCAGGGCAACTTCCTCTCGTTGTCCCCGCGCGAATACTGGGTACGTGGCCTGGAAACGCGCTTCGCCCAAGGCTTCGATCTTGGCCCTACCAGCCATGAAGTGGGCGTTGGCTACCGCTACATCAGCGAGGCCGGCCATGAGATGCGCTACCGCACGCCGATCAGCGCCAACCAGCAACTGCCCAACACCAACAGCCGCAACGACCGCGACACCCGTGGCGCCACCGAAGCCAACGCGTTCTTCATCGACGACCGCATTGATATCGGCAAGTGGACCATCACGCCGGGCGTGCGCTACGAGATGATCGAATCCCAGCAGACCAACAACCTGAGCAACGTCAAATACAAAGGCGACTACAACACCGCGCTGCCGGCGTTGAACGTGCTCTATCACCTCACCGAAGACTGGAACCTCTACGCCAACACCGAAGGTTCGTTCGGCAGCGTGCAATACAGCCAGATGCCCAACCGCGTGAGCAGCGGCGAAGTAAAACCGGAAAAAGCCCGCACCTGGGAACTCGGCACGCGCTACGACAACGGCAGCCTGCGTGCGGAGATCGGCGCGTTCCTGATCAACTTCGACAACCAGTACGACAGCAACCAGACCAACGACACCGTGATCGCCCGTGGCGAAACGCGCCACCAGGGCATCGAGTCGAGCATCAACTACGCCCTCGACGGCTTGAGCCCGGCGCTCGCGGGCTTTGACGTGTACGCCACCTACGCCTATGTGGACGCGACCATCCGCGAAGACGGCCCGAACAAAGGCAACCGCGTGCCCTTCTCGTCCAAGCACAAAGGCACGCTGGGCGTGGGTTACACCGAAGGCCGCTGGAAGCTCAATGTCGACAGCAGCTACCAGAGCAGCCAGTTCGCCGACAACGCCAACACCCAGGCCGAAACTGCCGACGGCGCCAACGGGCGTATCCCCGGCTACATGCTGTTCAGCAGCCGCGCAGCGTATGACTTCGGCCCGCAACTGTCGGACTTGAACGTGGCGGTCGGAGTGAAAAACATCTTCAACAAGCAGTACTTCACGCGCTCGTTCGACGACAACAACAAAGGCAAATATGTAGGCGAGCCTCGCACGGTGTACGTGCAGACCTCCATCGCGTTTTAGGTACCGGCGAGGCTGAGAAGGCGGCGGCACTGGCGAAACATAAGCTGCCTGACCCACCGCTTTCGCAGCCTCGCTAAAGCTCGACAGCTCCCACAGGGGATCGGCTGTGTTGGTTAGATCTCAGTTCGTAGGGCCATCGCGTCATACACAAATCCCGCCAGCGACAAGGCTCAAATGTGGGAGCTGTCGAGCCCCGGCGAGGCTGCGAAGGCGGCGGCACGGGCGACACATAAGTTGCCTGCCCCACCGCTTTCGCAGCCTCGCTAAAGCTCGACAGCTCCCACAGGGGATCGGCATTGTCGTTTAGATCTGCATTGGCCGACTCTAACTGCCTGCCAGGCAACTCGGGGTGCCGGCCACCAAGGCGTCGATGGCGCAGCGCGTCTTGGCTGGCATGTGTGCGGCCGTCGGCCAGATCACGTGGATTGGCGCAGGCTGGTCGCGGTGGCTTGGCAGTACCGCTTCCAGTTGCCCGCGCAGCACGTAATGCGCAATCAACCAGCTCGGCAACCAGGCCAGGCCCACGCCCGCAATCGCGGCATCGGCCACGGCCTGGAGGTCGTCGAGCATCAACAGCGAAGGCACACCGGGGCGCTGCGAGGTATTGCAACGGTAGGCAATGCCTCGGTGGGCGGCGAGGTCGTCGATAGCGTTGATTGGCCCGACCCGCTGCAAATAGGCCGGTGAAGCTGCCAGCCCAACAGACTGTTCGCCCAGGCGACGCGCACTCAGGCGGTCAGTGTCCGGCAGCGGACCAATGCGCACGGCCACGTCGAAGCCTTCCTGTGCGAGATCGATCAGCCGGTCAGAAAACGAAATCTCGATCTCCAACGCCGGGTAACGATCCATCAACCCCCACAACGCTGGCGCCGCGTAATGATGACCGAAAGCCAAAGGCAAGCTCGCCCTTAAACGCCCGCGTGGCTGTTGCCGGCCGCTCTCCAACACCGATTCGGCAGCTTCCAGCTCTGCCAGCGCACGCAAACAATGTTCGTAGTACGCCTGCCCATCCTCAGTCAGACGCTGGCGGCGGGTGGAGCGCTGCAACAGGCGAGTGCCCAAGCGCGCTTCGAGGCGCGCCAGGCCTTTACCCACGGCCGAACGCGTAAGGTTCAGTCGTTCGGCAGCCTCGGTCAGGTTGCCGCTCTCGACGACTTGCAGAAAGAGCTCAACACCATCAAAACGCGGAGTGGCCATGCTTAATTGTCGCCCTTAATTCCCTTATCAAAGGAAAACTTATCACGAATAAAGAATTCTGCTCCCGCGAGAATAGCGCTCTCCCCCAAGCAAAAGGAATATCCCATGCCGCCCGCCGCCGCCGTATCCGCCGTCAGTGCCCCGCGCACCGCCAGAGATGGCCTGGCACTCACCGCCGTGTGCCTTGTGGCATTGATGTTCGGCCTGGAGATCTCCAGCGTGCCGGTCATCCTGCCAACCCTGGAACAGCAGTTGGGCACCGGTTTTCAGGATGCGCAATGGATCATGAACGCCTACACCCTGGCCTGCACCAGCGTCTTGATGGCCGCCGGCACCCTGGCCGACCGCTTTGGACGGCGGCGCATGCTGGTGTTGTGCCTGTGGCTGTTTGGATTGGCTTCGCTGGCCTGCGGGCTGGCCAATGAGGCTTCCACACTGATCGCCGCGCGTTTCGTGCAAGGCATAGGCGCCGGGGCGATGATGATCTGCCAGTTCGCCATTCTGTCGCACCAGTTCCGCGAACCGGCGGCACGCGCGCGGGCCTTCGCGGTATGGGGCGTGATCGCGGGCGTGGGCCTGGGCTTCGGGCCGATGGTCGGCGCGTTGATTCTGGCAGTCGCGGATTGGCGCTGGGTGTTCCTGGTGCATGTGCCGCTCACGCTGCTGACCTTGCTGCTGCTGCGCATCAGTGTGCAGGAATCCCGCGACCCGGCCGGCCATCGGCTGGATATCGCCGGCATGCTGACCTTGACGCTGTCGGTGTTCGCCCTGGTGTATTTCATTACTCAGGGCAGCGAAAACGGCTTCGGCAGCCCGGCGATGCTTGGCTGGGCCGGTTTGTCGCTGGTCGGGCTGCTGCTGTTCATCGTGGTTGAGCGACGCAGCGCGCACCCGATGTTCGATTTTTCGGTGTTCCGCATCCCGCGCTTCAACGGCGCGCTGATGGGGTCGATCGGCATGAATTTCAGTTTCTGGCCCTTCATGATCTACCTGCCGCTCTACTTCCAGGCCGGCCTGGGCTACGACACGCTGACCACCGGCGCGGCCTTGCTGGCCTACACGCTGCCGACCTTGCTGGTGCCGCCGCTGGCTGAACGCCTGGCCCTGCGCTTCGGCGCCGAACGTATTATCCCGCTGGGCCTGGGTTTGATGGGCGCAGGTTTTATCGCCATGGCGGCAATCAATGCGGCGCAGCAACCGAGTATCGTCTTAGTGCTGTTGAGCTGTGTGTTAGCAGGCGTGGGACTGGCGCTGACCAACTCACCTACCACCAACACCACCACCGGAGCCGTCTCGGCCGACCGCGCAGGCATGGCCTCGGGTATCGACCTCAGCGCGCGACTGATCACGCTGGCGCTGAACATCGCCTTGATGGGGCTGGTGCTGTTGCTGGGCATCGGCCATCACCTTTCCAGCCTGCTGCCTGCCACCACGGCGTTGGATTGGCCCACCATCAGCCAGAACATTGCAGCAGGCAAGCTGGATATAGCAGGACTGGAACCTGCGCAAGCCCAGGCCGCGCTGCGCCATGGCGCCGGCTGGGCCATGCTCTTTGCCGGCCTCGGTGCTTGCGGATTGGCAGGCTTGAGCCGGTACTTCTTCCAGCAGCGCCGCTAAACGAAAACGGGCCTGCAGATGCAGGCCCGTTTATTGGGGTTGAAAAAACACTCAGCTATCAGCTGTTAAGCGCAGCCTGTTCGTTTTCCAGAAATTCCTCTTCCAGCTCGGCCTCGTCAGCCTTGGTATCAGGCAGGCTCTGCCCTGCGGCGCGTGGTTTGCCGCGCAGTTTGCCGTACAGATGTTCCAGCGCATGCTCAAGCTTGGTGGCGGCGCCATCGATCGCCTGTTCCAGCGTATCGGCCTTATGCAGGACCGACAGTGGTTGATGGCCCTTTGGCCGTGCTTCCAGACGGCAACTCAGATCGTGGGGGCCGGGCTTATCGCCGTTTTCATCTTTCAGATAGACCTCAACGCGGGTCAGGTCTTCCTCATAACGTTCGAGCGTGCTCTCAATGGTAGTACGTACCCACTCCTCCAGTCGGATGCTGCTTTCAATATGGTTATCGCTATTGACTTGGATTTGCATAGTTCTTCCCTTATTTCAGCTAGCTCGCGAGAGGTCACAACTGCGACACCGGGGTGGTGAAACCATGACCTCTTGATTACACAATTGAGCAGTCAGAAGAACATTTCAACCCCTTTGCAAAGATAAATCCCACATTACAAATTAACCCTGACGACGAGCAAAAACGCTGTTAGGGTGGGGAGTTGGTTACATCTTCTTACGCTCAGCGAACCTTACAATTGCCCCTCTCCCAACGGGTGCAATCCGCGAAAAATCCCTGCTTCCTCTACCAGCCAGTCATGCACCGCACGCACACCCGGGTGGCTCAACGCGCCCGGTGCATACAGCAGCACATAACGTTTGTGGTTGGGCACGGCCAGGCCAAAGGGCACGATCAAGGTGCCGCGCTCCAGCTCATCGTTGAGCAAGGTACGCCGCGCAATCGCCACGCCCATACCCGCGATAGCCGCCTCGATGGTCAGGTGGTTGCGGTTGAAGGTGTGGCCGCGCCGCACGTCGGCGTCGTGGTAGCCGATAGCATTCAGGTAAAACTCCCACTCGGCGTATTCATAACTCCCACGCCACGCGGTGATGTCGTGCAACAGCGGGAAATGCACCAGGTCCGCCGGGCCATGCAGCGGCGGCCTCCCGCGCAGCAGGCTCGGCGCGCACACCGGAAAGATCTGTTCATCGAGCAGGGCTGTGGATAACAGGCCGGGGTAGCTGCCGTCGTTCAAGTCGATGGCCAGGTCGAAGTCGCCCTCGTGCAGGGCGATGCTGCTGTCTTCGGCGACCATGCGCAGTTGGATATCCGGGAAGCGCTGCTGCAGACGCGGCAAACGTGGGGTCAGCCATTTGCCGAGAAACGACGGGATTGAACGCAATCGCAACGTACCGCTGATCATCCCCGCATCCAGCCGCTGCAACTCCGCATCGATGCTGCCGTAAGCCTCGCCCACCGTCGCCGCCAGCCTCTGCCCTTCGGCACTCAACTCCACGCCACGGGCGCGCCGATGAAACAGCCGAAAGCCCAGGCGCTCTTCCAACTGGCGAATTTGCTGGCTCACCGCCCCCGGCGTGATGTGCAGTTCTTCGGCGCAGCGGGTGAACGACAAATGCCGCGCGGCGCAAGAAAACACGTGCAACCAGACATAGGTCTGGCCATGGAGAGGGCGAGTCATAGCGTTTAGTCCTGCTAAAGGGTGTCTTAGGATAATTCGTTGGTCAGTGCCGATCCAGAGGCTCAGTATCGCGCCAATTCCGCCTGCTCTACAAAACATGGCAGCGATTTCTACTCCATTGCTTGTAAGGCTTTAGCATGGCTATCAGTGTTTTCGATCTATTCAAAGTGGGCATCGGCCCGTCCAGCTCCCATACCGTCGGCCCGATGCGCGCAGCGGCGACCTTCGCCCAAGCCCTGACCGACCAGCATTTGCTCAGTGAAACGCGACGTATCGAAGTGCGCCTGTACGGTTCGCTGTCCGCCACTGGCGTGGGCCATGCCACCGACCGCGCCACCGTGATGGGGCTGATGGGCGAATGGCCAGACAAGGTCGACCCCACCTCGATTAATGCGCGTATTCAGCAATTGCGCGAATCCGGCCGATTGCTGCTCGCAGGCTCGCAGGACATTGCCTTCAACTGGCACACCGACCTCCTGCTGCTCGACGAGAGCCTGCCCTACCATCCCAACGCCATGTCCCTGCACGCCTATGGCGAAAACGGCCTGCTGAGCGAACAAACCTATTATTCGGTAGGCGGCGGTTTCATCATCGAAGCGGCTGAAGCAGCCTCGGGCATCGCGCCTACCAGCGATGTTGAATTGCCCTACGACTTTTCCAGCGCCGTCGAACTGCTGGCCTTGTGCAACAAGCACGGCCTGCGGGTTTCCGAGCTGATGATGGCCAATGAACGCGCGTGGCGCAGCGATGAAGAAATCCGCAGTGGCCTGCTGCATATCTGGTCGGTGATGCGCGAGTGCGTGGAGCAAGGCCTGCGCGATGAAGGCATCTTGCCAGGCGGCCTGGACGTGCCGCGCCGGGCGGCGAAATTGCACCGCAGCCTGTTGGAAATCGGCAAACCAAACGTGATCACTTCCACCTTGTCGGCCATGGAATGGGTCAACCTGTTCGCCCTCGCCGTCAACGAAGAAAACGCCGCCGGTGGGCGCATGGTCACCGCGCCGACCAATGGCGCAGCAGGGATCATCCCGGCCGTGCTGCATTACTACATGAAGTTCAACGCCGATGCGTCGGATGACGATGTGGTCAATTTCTTCCTGGCAGCCGCTGCCGTGGGCATTCTCTGCAAGAAGAACGCTTCGATCTCCGGTGCCGAAGTCGGCTGCCAGGGCGAAGTCGGCTCGGCCTGCGCCATGGCCGCTGCCGGCTTGGCCGACATCCTCGGCGCCACACCGGAGCAATTGGAAAACGCTGCCGAAATCGGCCTGGAACACAACCTCGGCCTGACCTGCGACCCGGTCGGCGGCCTGGTGCAAGTGCCGTGCATCGAGCGCAACGCCATCGCGGCGGTCAAGGCGATCAACGCCACGCAAATGGCCCTGCGCGGTGACGGCAAACACTTTATTTCCCTGGACCGGGTAATCCGCACCATGCGCGATACCGGCGCCGATATGCATGACAAATACAAAGAAACTTCACGGGGCGGCCTGGCGGTCAGCTGGGTGGAGTGCTGATCGGAGCACTTCTACCCGCCCCCTACGTGAGCCCGCGCAAAAATAATAACGAGGCAATATCGATGACTGATGTACGTACACCTGCCGCTGAAAACCCTGCTGTTGCTGTAGATAACGTTTTAGATAACACCGTAACCACCGGCTGGACCAAACACGACACCACCTGGATGCTCGGCCTCTACGGCACGGCCATTGGCGCGGGCACCTTGTTCCTGCCGATCAACGCCGGCGTTGGCGGTTTCTGGCCGCTGATCGTGCTGGCGTTGCTTGCCTTCCCCATGACCTTCTTCGCTCACCGTGGGCTGACGCGCTTTGTGCTGTCGGGCAAATCCGGTGATATCACCGAAGTGGTCGAAGAACACTTCGGCGTGGGCGCGGGCAAGTTGATCACGCTGCTGTACTTTTTCGCGATTTTCCCGATCCTGCTGGTGTACAGCGTGGCGCTGACCAACACCCTCAGCAGCTTCATGGAACACCAACTGCACATGGCCCCGCCGCCTCGGGCGATTCTGTCGCTGGTGTTGATCCTCGGCCTGATGGCCATTGTGCGCTGCGGCCAGGGCGTGATCGTCAAAGCCATGAGCGTGCTGGTTTACCCCTTCGTCGCCGCCCTGCTGTTGCTGGCCGTGAGCCTGATCCCCAACTGGAACGGCGCGTTCTTCGCTTCCGCCAGCGAAGGCATGCCGTTGCCGCTGTTCTTCAAGACCCTGTGGCTGGCGATCCCGGTGATGGTGTTCTCCTTCAACCATTCGCCGATCATTTCCGCCTTTGCCGTTGACCAGAAGCGCGTCTACGGCCCACAAGCCGAACGCAAAAGCAGCGGCATCCTCGCCACCGCCCACGGCATGATGGTGCTGACGGTGATGTTCTTCTGCTTCAGCTGCGTACTGGCCCTGTCGCCGGCTGACCTGGCGGCCGCCAAGGCGCAGAACATTTCGATCCTGTCGTACCTCGCCAACCACTTCCAGACGCCAGTGATTGCTTACGCCGCGCCGTTGATCGCGCTGGTGGCCATCACCAAGTCCTTTCTCGGCCACTACATCGGCGCCAGCGAAGGCTTCCAGGGTTTGATCGTCAAATCCCTGCGTGGGCGCAACCGCTCGATGTCGTCCAAAGGGCTGGAACGCTGCACCGCACTGTTCATGGTCCTGACCTGCTGGGCCGTGGCGACCTTCAACCCGAGCATCCTGGGCATGATCGAAACCCTGGGCGGGCCGATCATCGCGTGCCTGTTGTTCCTGATGCCAATGTACGCGATCCGCCGCGTGCCATCTCTGCGCCAGTATTCGGGTCAGGTGTCGAATGTGTTTGTGGTGCTGATCGGGTTGATTGCGCTGTCTGCGATCGTTTTTTCGGTTTTGCCCTGAAATCGAACACAACCCACACCCCCTGTGGGAGCGGGCTTGCCCGCGATAACGGTCTGTCAGTCAGAAATTATTTAGCTGATACACCGCAATCGCGGGCAAGCCCGCTCCCACAGGGGTCAGGCGCAGTCAGGCAAGTCGCTATACGGCACGCCCCTTGCTCTACAGCTACCGAGGCAAACGGACCTTGTGAAACCTCAGCGACGGAGTGGCCGGTGGTCAGGCAACGCGAACTAAACCAGGCACCGGTCGTCAATGACTGCATGTTCTTATCAGGCGGTAACGCACCATGGACAATCCTTTTCAGATCATCACTGACACCTTCACGCCCACCTACCGCGTCAACCTGAGCATCCAACGGCTCGACGGCAGCATCATGCTCACCCTCTCGGACGAGACGGGCGTGGTGGCCAAACGCATGATCAGCGCCGAACAACGCAACGACCCGCAACGACTCAAGCGCCTGGTACAAAGCATTCAGTTCGGCATCGCCATCGAGCAGGGTCACAGCGCCATGGAGATTCTGGCGGTGATGACGGATGGCGACAGCCACAAATTATTGCAGCCGCCGCCCGCCCGCACCCTACCCTTCAGCGTCGGGCTTTAAAGCTCGCCTTTCTCGGTTTCCAGGCTCGCCTCGCCCTTGCGACGCGGGCCTTCGACCTTCACCGACGGGAACGCCGACGAGGCATAGCGCACCACCAGAATCGAGAACGCCAGCAACAGAATGCCGCCACACAGGTAGATGATGCCGATGTCCGGCGGGTTGTGGTGCGACACGTTGGAGATCAGCAGGCGCGTCAGCGCGGTGATTGCCACGTAGATCAGGAAGCGCACGGGCATGTGGTTGGTCTTGAAATAAATCCCGACCATTGCGCCCAATTCCAGGTAGATGAACAGCAGCAAGATATCATCGATCTTGATGTGCCCCGTCTCCAGCATCCCCAGAAACTCCATCACCGCCGCCCAGGCCGTCACCGCACCAATGGCGAACAACGCCAGGTAGTGGAACGTCTCGACAAACAGATTGCCCAGCGACTCGGCCAGCCCATGGACTTGCTGACGCAGCTTTTCGGCCCAGTTAATTTTCACGATGAAGCTTCCTTAGGTCGATTCGACCGGATATTGCGGGTTAGACGTGACGGTTGTTCTGCATGCAGAAAAAAGGCCAGCGGCAGGTATAAGATGATGGCGGGGTGACATGAGGCACTGCAAACCCCTATTTACCGGCTACATTAAAAAACTGCTACCCAAACCTCGTGGTTTGGCTTACCCTTTTTACTGTATATGAATACAGTGGTCGCATAAGACAACTATCGTGAAGGCATGTGAGGTGGTGAATGGCCGTCGAAGTGGTATACCGCAGCAGCCGAGATCTGGAGCGTTTGTTCATGGATAAAGCCGAAGCTGATCGTCATGACAAGATGCTTGAACTCGCTGAGTTGCTGGCAGAAGTGTTGCAAAAAGCCGTGCCGTCCCTGAGCGAGCAGCAGGTGGAGGAAGCCGGGATCTACATGGCGAAGAATCGCGATGTGTTTGCCAAGGCGTTCAAGAGCCAGCCGGACGCATTGTCCGAGTTGCTGAACCCGGCGGCAGAGTAAAGCCCGAATTGAACAGGCCCTGAATCATTGATTCAGGGCCTTTTTAATGCCTGGATTATTTGTAGAGCAGGCGCTCGGCCAGTTCATCGGCCACCCGTGCAGGGGAGCGTTTTTCGGCCTGGGCGTGGGCAAAGATCTCGGTGAGGCGTGTGCCGATATTTGACAGGTGCGCGGTGATACCTGGCAGCTCGGTGCCGGCGTGTTTGAGGGCGACGTAGATCAGGCCGCCGGAGTTGATCACGTAGTCCGGGGCGTAGAGGATGCCGCGCCCCTCTAACTGGTCGGCGATGTCCAGGTTGCTCAGTTGCGCGCTGGCGGAGCCCGCCACGGCAGCGCAGCGCAATTGGCCGACCGTGTGGCGGTTGAACACCGCGCCCACACCGCACGGCGCCAGGATGTCACAGGGTGTGCTGAGCAACGCATCGTTGGCGATAGGGTGTGCGCCCAACTGCTCCATGGCCAATTGCACCTTGCCGTGATCGATGTCGCTGACCAACAGTTCGGCGCCCGCCGCGTGCAGCTGTTCGGCCAGGGCATAACCGACATTGCCCAGGCCCTGGATCGCGACGCGCAAACCTTCGAGGTTATCGCTGCCCAGGCGCGCCATGGCAGTGGTGCGGATGCCGGTGAACACGCCCATGGCGGCATGCGGTGCCGGGTCGCCGGCGGCCGTGGTGCTGGTGACAAAACGGGTGTGTTGGGCGATGCAGTCCATGTCGGCAACGCTGGTGCCGCTGTCGATCGAGGTCACAAAACGGCCGTCGAGTTTTTCAATGCAACGGCCAAACGCTTCAAACAGCGCGGCGCGGCTTTCCACGTGCACGGGGCGGATAATCACCGCCGTGCCACCGCCCACCGGCAAGCCGGCCAGGGCGGCTTTGTAGCTCATGCCTTGGGCCAGGCGCGCGGCATCGGCTACGGCACTTTCATCGTCGGGGTAAGCAAGATAACGGCAACCGCCCAAGGCAGGGCCGAGGCGGCTGTTGTGGATGGCGATGACGGCCTTCAACCCGGTGACCGGGTCGATGCTCAGGTGCAGCGATTCAAGGCGGGTGCTGTGCATAAGCGCAAACATCGTCAGGCTCCCGAATCACTTCTGGTAGAGGCCCCAGTATAGGCTTGCGGTAGAAAACTGCTGAATCACGCTGGAATAAGCCGCCAGGTTTCGTAGGCATCACGACATAAGCACGCAGGACATTTCTTAAGTTACTGGACGAAAATTCACAGCAAGGCTAAAACGTGGGCATCCGCCGGAGAATGCAATGAATCCCCGCAAAGCCTTTTTCGCCTGCCTGGACCGCTCACCGCCTTCGCTGTTTGAAGCCGCGTTGTGGATGGCGGCTGAACACGATCCGAGCGTGCAACCCGTGCTGATCCTGCAAGACCTGACCTTGCTGCAACAACAGGTCAGCGTCGGTATGCCCATGCTGCCAGCGGATGAGCTCGGCCAGCCGTTGCTGCGGCGCATGAATGACTTGGGGTTTGCCCAGGATGACTCCACACCGCTGCGCCCCACCGCCGCGCTGCTCGACAAGGTACTGCAGCGCAAACGCGGCCAGCCCTTGGCCATGGGCCTGATCGCGCTGGAGCTGGCGCGGCGCCTGGATATCCCCATGGTGGGGGTTAATTTCCCGGGCCATTTCCTGCTGCGAGTGCCCGGTGCCGACCACCTCTTGGACCCCTGCGGCGGCCGGCGCCTGTACCCCAACGACTGCCGCGAGCTGTTGCACCGCCAGTACGGGCCAAACCTCAAGTTGCAGGCCGAGCACCTGCTCACCGCCGAACCGCGCGCGATACTGCAACGGCTGTCACGTAACCTGCGCCAACTGCACCTGGCCAATGACCACCCGCTGTCGGCCCTGATTGATGCCGAGCGCGTGCTGGAGTTGGGCAACGCCAGCGCTGCGGATTACCTGGCGCGGGCCAGCCTTTACCAGCGCCTGGACTGCCCGAGCGCCGAGCGCTTTGACCTCGAGCACGCACTGCTGCTCAGCGAAGACCCGATCCAGCGCCTGCGCCTGACCGAGCGGCTGGGGCATTTGCCACCCAACACCGTGGTGCATTGAACTACTTATTTTTGGCGATCAGGATTTATTGTGGCGAGCGGGCTTGCCCCGCGTTGGGCTGCGCAGCAGCCCCAAGACAGTCACCGCATTTCTCCAGACACACCGCAGTGGCAGGTTTTGGGGCCGCTTCGCAGCCCAACGCGGGGCAAGCCCGCTCGCCACAACAAGCCAGCTCCCACATTTGATCTGCGTTGAATCAATGATTGGCCGGCGCCTTGAGAATATCGCTGTGCAATGGACCCTGCGGCGCGTTGGAGCCAGGCGAGCGCACTTGAATGATCAGCAGCGCCGCAATCACCGCCGGAATCGCGCAGAAGAAGAAAATCTGCTCCACCGGAATATGCATCGCCAGCAACATGCTGCCAAACAACGGCCCCAGGATTGAACCAAAGCGCCCCACGCCCAACGCCCAGCCGGTGCCGGTAGCACGCACATGCGCCGGATAGAAGTTGCTGGCGAAGGCGTTGAGGGTCAGTTGCCCACCAATAATGCAGAACCCCGCCGCGAACACACAGGCCACCAGATAACGCGGGTTGTCGTGGTTCAGCCCGAGCAAAATCGTGCACACAGCAGCCGCCGCCAGCACGCCGGATAGCAGCCGCACTTTGCTTTTCAGGCGGTCGGCAAACCAGGCCATGCCGATGGCGCCCAAAGTGCCGGCAAACAGGAACATCGAGGTCACAAGGTTTGCTTGCTTCAACGTCAGGCCGCTTTCCAGCAACAGCGTCGGCAGCCAGCTGATCATGAAATACAGCAGGATCAGGCTGACAAAAAAAGTGGCCCAAATCAGTATGGTCGGACGCGCGTAGCCGTTGCGAAACAGCTCCACCACCGTGAGTTTGCTGCCCTGCTCCTGAAGATTCTCTGCCTCGCTCGCCAGCGGCGGCTGCCAGTCGGGCAGCATGCGCGCCGTAACCTTTTGCAGTCGCGCATACGGCGGCGCATCCCGCAGCAAACGCGGCAAGGATTCCGGCAGCAACCACACCAGGAAGGGGAACAGCAGCAACGGCGTCACCCCGCCTGCCAGAAACACCGCCTGCCAGCCGTAGCCTTCGATAAAACCTGCGGCTACAAACCCACCCGCCGCGCCACCGAACGAGAAGCCGCAGGCGGCCAGGGTCACCATCAAGGTACGCATGCGCGGCGGGGAATATTCCGACATCAACGCCATGGCGCTGGGCATCGCGCCGCCCATGCCAATGCCGCAGATAAACCGCGCGGCCATCAGTGTGGTCAGGGAGTTGGCGAACACCATCAGCACGGTGAGGCTCGCGTAGATCAGCACGCAGGCGAGCAGGATACGGCGCACACCAAAGCGGTCGGCCAGCGGCGTTACCAATAACGAACCCAGGGTCAGGCCCAACAGGTTGGCGCTGAATACCGGGCCGAACGCGGCTTTTTCCAGCCCCCAATCCTTGGCCAATGCCGGCACTACGTAGCCCAGCACCTGGGCGTCATAGCCGTCGGTTACCAGCAGCAACGCCAGCAACAGGAGAATCAACCACTGGTAGCGCGACACCGGACGGGCGTCGAGTGCCGCGCGAAAGCTGGCAATCTGATTGTGCATCGCAAGGTACCTGTTATTTTTATAAGGATGACGCGGATCAAACTGTGGGAGCTGGCTTGCCTGCGATGACGGTGTGTCAGCCAGCGAATGATCAACTGATAGACCGCTATCGCAGGCAAGCCAGCTCCCACATTGATTTAGGGGGTGTCGGGTTGGTTGGCCGGATGCGCTTGCACAAATGCCGGATGCTGCGCCGCCAGCGCCGCCACGCGTCCAATGCGTGGGTACGCGCCCAACGGCACCTTGAAACGCTCAGCCGCGTACAACTGCGGGATCAGAAACGCATCCGCCATCCCCGGCTGGTCACCAAAACAAAAGCCTTCATCCCCAATCAACTGCTCCACCGCGCCCAGGCCCTGGCTGATCCAATGCCAGATCCACTCGAGCACTTGCGCCTCGTCATGCCCCCATTTACGCAGCAGGTTTTGCGTGCTGGAGTTGTGCAGCGGATGGATATCGCAGCCAATAATCGACGCCACCGCACGCTCATGGGCGCGGGTCGCCAAGTCCTTGGAAAGCAGCGGCGCCTGTGGATAACACTCTTCCAGGTACTCAATGATTGCCGGTGATTGAATCAACAGTTCACCCTCATCGGTACGCAGCGCCGGCACGCGGCCCTGCGGGTTGATCGCCAGGTACGCCGGCTGGCGATTCGCACCGCCCGGCGGGACCAGCAGGTTCACCGGCACGGCGGTAAAGTCCAGCCCCTTGAGTGCCAGGGCGATACGCACCCGGTACGACGCCGTAGAACGGTAGTAGGTATAGAGTTCCATCGCCCTGCCCTCTTAGCGTGCTGCGATCACAGTGCCACGGCATTCGCCGAAACCGATGGAGGCAAACCCCTCACGGCTGCAACGGGCGCGCAGGATGATTTCGTCGCCATCTTCAAGGAACTTGCGCACCTCGCCGGAGGCCAGTTCGATCGGCTTTTTACCGCCTTCGGTGATCTCCAGCAGGCTGCCGAATTGCCCCGGCTGCGGCCCGGACAAAGTGCCCGAACCAAACAGGTCACCGGCCTGCAACTGGCAGCCATTGACGCTGTGGTGAGCAACCATTTGCGCTACGGTCCAGTACATGTGCTGGGTGTTGCTCAGGGTCAGGCGGTGTTCCGGCAAGTTTTGCTCGCGCATCGCGGCGGTGGTCAGCAGCACTTCCAGCTCGATGTCGAAACCGCCAGCGGCCTGGTCACGCGTGTCCAGCAGGTAAGGCAGCGGCTGCGGGTCACCTTCGGGGCGCGCCGGCTGGGCTTTGCGAAACGGCTCCAGGGCTTCGGCGGTGACCACCCACGGCGAAATGCTGGTGATGAAGCTTTTCGACAGGAACGGGCCGAGCGGCTGGTATTCCCAGGCCTGGATATCCCGCGCCGACCAGTCGTTGAGCAGGCAGAAACCGGCGATATGCTCGGCGGCGTCGCCAATGGCAATCGAGTCGCCCATGGCATTGCCCTGGCCGATCCAGATGCCCAGTTCCAACTCATAATCCAGGCGCGCGCACGGGCCGAAGGTGGGCTCGGTGTGGCCGGCCGGAAGCGTCTGGCCTTTAGGCCGACGTACGTCCGTGCCCGAGGGGCGAATGGTCGAGGCGCGGCCGTGATAGCCAATCGGCACGTACTTGTAGTTGGGCAGCAACGGGTTGTCGGGACGGAACAGTTTGCCGACGTTTTGCGCGTGTTCGATGCCCACATAAAAGTCGGTGTAATCACTGATTTTTGCCGGCAGATGCATCTGGCAATCAGCCGCGCGGTGCAGCACCTGCGCCTCACGGGTGTGCAGCTTGCTGCCTTCGGCGAGTAACTCCAGCAGGCGCTCGCGCAAGGCTACGCGCGGGCCACGGCCGAGTTCAAAAAACGCGTTCAGTTGACCACCGGCAGTGGCTTCAACGGCACGCCGTGCTTCACCTTCGAACTCATCCAGCGCAGCGTGCAGGTCGAGAATCGAATCGCCAATCGCCACGCCACTGCGCGGCGCCGAGCCATTGATGCTGAACACGCCCAGCGGCAGGTTCTGCAAGGGGAAATCGCGGTGGCCGTTGGCGGAGGCTACCCAGCTGCGGGTAAAGGTTGGCTGAGTCATCGGTTATCTCCGGTTCGGGTTGAAGGTGGCGGGCAGCGAGGCCCAGCACGCATCGTAGGAAGGTTGCAGTTGCGGGCACTCAAGGGCGAACTGTGTCGGGCGCAGCACCTGGCTGGTCTCAAACATGAAGGCCATGGTGTTATCGATCTTGTGCGGCGCCAGGTCCACGTTGATGGCTTTGGTGCAGGTCTCGCCGTCCGGGCCATGGGCGCTCATGCAGCTGTGCAGCGACGCGCCACCCGGCAGGAAACCCTCGGCCTTGGCGTCGTAGGCGCCCTGGATCAGGCCCATGTATTCGTTCATCAGGTTGCGATGGAACCACGGCGGACGGAAGGTGTTCTCGGCCACCATCCAGCGCGGCGGGAAGATCACGAAGTCGAGGTTGGCCAAGCCGTGCACACTGGTGGGCGAGGTTAATACGGTGAAAATCGACGGGTCCGGGTGATCGAAACTCACCGTGCCGAGGGTGTTGAAGCGGCGCAGGTCGTACTTGTACGGCACGTTATTGCCGTGCCAGGCGACTACGTTCAACGGCGAATGGTCCAGCTCGCAGGCCCAGAGTTCGCCGAGGAATTTCTGCACCAGCGTGGTCGGCTTTTTGCTGTCTTCGTAGTGCGCAACCGGCGTGAGGAAGTCACGCGGGTTAGCCAGGCCGTTACTGCCGATCGGCCCAAGGTCTGGCAGGCGCAGTGGCGCACCATGGTTTTCCGCGACATAGCCACGAGCCTGCGCATCCAGCAGTTCGATGCGAAATTTCAAACCACGAGGCAGCACCACGATTTCCAGTGGCTCGACGTTCAGCACCCCCAATTCGGTGGCGATACGCAGACGGCCCTGCTCGGGGACGATCAACAGTTCGCCATCGGCGTTGAAGAACACCCGCTCCATGGAACGGTTGGCGCGGTAGTTGTAGATGCTGATGCCTGAGGGTTTTTCCGACCCGGAGTTAGCGACCATGCCTACAAGGCCGTCGACAAAGTCGGTCGGCTCACTTGGACTATCCAGCGGGTTCCAGCGCAAGCGATTCGGCGTCACCGCGCCCAACGGCCCACCGGCCAATTGCCGTTCCAGCTTGATAAACGCCGGGTGGTTGGCTGATGGCTGAATGCGGTACAGCCAAGTGCGGCGGGCTTCGCTGCGCGCCATGGTAAAGGCGGTGCCGGAGAACAATTCGGTGTACAGG
The DNA here is from genome assembly GCF_014268205.2 of Pseudomonas sp. OE 28.3. Taxonomy (NCBI): domain Bacteria; kingdom Pseudomonadati; phylum Pseudomonadota; class Gammaproteobacteria; order Pseudomonadales; family Pseudomonadaceae; genus Pseudomonas; species Pseudomonas sp. OE 28.3. Next base: position 1,398,737 of record NZ_CP077082.1, on the reverse strand, counting down.
CCGTAGGGGGCTTTTTGCGGGGAGTTCTGGCCGACGGGCAGCGCGCCGGGCAGGGCTTCGCTGGCGAATTCATTGCCGAAGCCCGACAGGTATTCGAGGTTCATGGATCATCCTCTGTGCGGAAGTTGTTTTTATCGTAATCCAGTTACGCATAACGTAATTTGATCACTATCGACCGTCAAGCTATAAAGACGCCCATTCATCTCTCGGATTCTCGCCCTTCCATGGAAAAGCCCCGCGACACCGGTAAACAGAAAGTCCGCTCGGCCGAAGTGGGCACCGATATCCTCAAGGCGCTGGCCGAGCTGTCCCCGGCCACTTCGCTGTCGCGCCTGGCCGACCATGTGCAGATGCCGGCGAGCAAGGTCCACCGCTATTTGCAGGCACTGATCGCCTCGGGCTTCGCCGAGCAGAACGCCGCCACCAACCATTACGGCTTGGGTCGCGAGGCCTTGCGCGTAGGTTTGGCAGCGCTGGGCAGCATGGATGTGTTGAAAGTCGGCGCGATGCCGCTGGCAGAGCTGCGCGATGAATTGAATGAAACCTGCTTTTTGGCGGTGTGGGGCAACCAGGGCGCGACCGTGGTGCAGATCGAGCCGGCGGTGCGCGCCGTCACCGTGGTGACGCAGCTGGGTTCGGTGCTGCCGCTGCTCAGCTCGTCCACCGGGCTGGTGTTCAGCGCCTATTTACCGTCGCGGGAAACCGTGGAATTGCGCGAACGCGAGATTCAGGCCGGGACTGCCCATGCCCTGGCGGACGACGAGGCTTACGCCAGCGCCTGCGAACAGATCCGCAGCCGTGGCCTGCACTTTGTGCATGGTTTGCTGATGCCCGGCGTGGATGCATTATCGGCGCCGGTGTTCAATGCGGTTGGGCACGTCGCGGCGGTGATGACCGTGGTCGGCCCCACCTCACTGTTCCATGCCGATGAAGACGGCCCGGCGGCGCAGCACTTGCTGGCGGCGACTCGGGCCGTGAGTTGGCGCATGGGCTATCAGCCCTGAATCACTCGTCCCAGCCTGACAAAGCCAGCGCCACGCGGTTTTCCACGGCTTTGACCTGCGCGCCACCCACCACGTAGTTGTTGCTCAGCATCGAGAACACCAGCTTGCGCCCCTTGCTATCGGTGATGTAACCGCTCAAGGACGACACGCCGCCCATGGAGCCGGTCTTGGCATGCAGGTTGTTCTCGGCCGGTGTACCGCGCAGGCGATACCGCAGGCTGCCGCCGGTCATGCGGTCGGTGTTGCCGGCGATCGGCAGCGCGTTGTACCAGGCGTTGAACCACGGCTGTTTACTCGCGGCCAGCAGCAGGTCGGTGAGGTTTTGCGACGACACCAGGTTACGCCGCGACAGCCCCGAACCATCGACCTGGCTCAATGTCGCCGTATCCAGCCCCTGGCGCTTGAGAAACCCGGCCACCGCCACCGCACCCGCCGCCGCCGTGCCACTGTTGACTGTCTGGCGGCCCATCGCCTTGAGCAAGGCTTCGGACATGTTGTTGTTCGAAAGTTTGAGCAGCGGCGTAATCAATTCCTGCAACGGCGCCGACTTCTGCTCGGCCAGTACCGTCACCGCAACCGGGCTGGCACCGCCCATCACTCGACGGCCAAGCACTGTGATGCCTTGCTGCGCCAGCGCTTGCTCGAACAGGTTGGCCACCAGTTGCGTTGGCTCCCAGACACTCACCAACTGCTCGCTCTGTCGCCCCGGCGCCACGGCCCCACTGAGCTGCAGCAGGTTGGTGCCATGGCGACGGTTGATCCCGTAGGTGTTGCCCGGCCCGCTGACCGCGCGGTTGCTCAGTTGCAGGTAGTTGGTTGGCGGGAAGATGTCGACACTCACAGGCTGCCCGGCCCGCGCTGGCGCCTTGGCGGTGACCAGCACGCTGCCAGCATCGAAATCGGTATTGGGCGACACGGTCAGCGCCGAAATCTGTGCGCCGTAGTAGGTGGTTTCATCGTCATGGGACCAGTCGACGCCCAGCCGCTCGGCGTCAAACCAGGTGTCGTCAAACACCAGGTCGCCCTGCACCTGACGCACGCCCTGGCTGGCCAACTGCGCCGCCAACGCCTGGTAATCGGCGAACTGAATGGTCGGGTCACCCAGGCCGCGCAGGTACAGGTTGCCGGTCAAGCGGTCGCCCTGGCGAATGCCGTTGCTCAGCAGTTGCGTGGCGAAACGGTACTGCGGCCCAAGCACATCCATGGCCGCGGCCGTGGTCAGCAGTTTGAGGTTGGAAGCCGGCACCAGCCGCGTGCGCGGGTTGTGCTGATACAGCGTGGCGCCACTGTTGGCGTCCCGCACCATCAGCGAGACCGAGGCGCCGTGCAGCGCCGGGTCGGCCAGCAACTGGTCGAGGCTGTGCCCGGTGGCCGTCTTGGAAGGCGTGGCGCAACCGCCCAGTAACAAACTCAAGCCCACCAGCATCGCGCTGGTGTGTATCCATCGACCCAACTGCATCAGTACCGTTTTCCCGCAAAGCCTTCAGTGGCGGCAACGCTACCAGCTCATTGCCGTTGTGGCGAGCGTGGCTGCTGTGGGATCGGGGCCGTTGTGGCGAGCGGGCTTGCCCCGCTCGCCACAACAAGCTCCCTCGCCACAAGAGGTCGCTTGCCTTAAAACTGCAGCGTGCTGGAAACCGACACCTGCCGCGCATCGCCGATGGACACGAACTGCGTGTTCACCGACGAGGTGTAGTAGGTGCGATCAAACAGGTTCTTCACGTTGAGCTGGAACTTGACTTTCTGCCCATCGATTTTGGTGTCGTAGCTGGCAAACGCATCGGCCACGGTGTAGCTCGGCAGCTCGAAGCTGTTGGCCGCGTCCCCGGCCCGTTCGCCCACGTAACGGGCACCGGCGCCCACACGCAATTGATCGCCGCCGAGAATGCTGCCGAAGTCGTACACGGCCGACAACGAAGCGGTGTTTTTCGCCACGTTTTGCAGGCGATTGCCCTTAAGCGTCGGGTCTTCAGTCACCTCGGCATCGGTGTAGGCATAGCTGCCGATCAGGCTCCAGTTGTCGGTCAACTGGCCGCTGGCGTCCAGCTCAAGGCCACGGGAACGCACTTTGCCCGCCACGCTGTAGACCGCTGCCAAACCGTCGCCGACCTGCACCAGCACGTTGCGTTTTTCGATATTGAACAGCGCCGCACTGGCGGTTATACGCCCCGGTATGTCGAGTTTGGTGCCCAGCTCCCAGGCTTTGGACTGCTCCGGTTCCAGGCTGCCATCCAATACGCTTTTGTTCGCCAACGGCGCGATGGTGGAGTTGGGTTTGAACGACTCGGTGTAGCTGCCATAGAACGACAATTGATCGGTGTAGCGATACACCAGGCCGGCACGCGGCACCCACTTCTGGCCGTTGCCATCGGTGTTGGCGGTGAACGGCACGCCTTTGCCGGCGTATTGGTCGTACATCTGGTAGCGCGCACCGCCGACCAGAATCCACTGGTCATTGAGGTGGATGGCGTCCTGGAAGAATAGCGAATCGCTGCGCAGCAGGTCGGTCTGGTTACTGTCCGGCGCGCTGACTTTGGTGCCCGCGACTTCGTTGCCGTACACCGGATCGTTATAGTTGAAGACACCACGCGGCGCCTGGCGAATCAGGTCGGCGCGGTAGATCTTGCGGTACTCGTCGTCGAGCCCGAACACCAGGTCGTGCTGCATGCCGCCGACATTGACCTTGCCTTCCAGGCTGGTGGTGGCGAAGCGGTCGGTGGTCAGCGCACCCTGGGTGCCGTCCATGCTGCGGGTCAGGGTGCCGTTGGTGTTGACCTTGACTACGCGCACCTGGCTGGCGTCGTAGGTCTCGCGGTTCCAGCTGTAGCCGAAGTGCGCTTTCCAGTCGTCGTTCAAGTCGTGGTCGACTTCCAGGCGATACAGGTCGGAGCGGCCTTGCATATTGTTGAACGGCTCATCCAGCCGACGGGTCGCGGGGATGTTCAACGGGTGGTTGGTCTTGGGGTCGATGGCGGTGCCACGGTCGAACGGCGAGAGGAATTCGCGGTGCTCATAGGCGAACACCACTTTGGTGGTGTCGCCGTACCAGGCCAGCGACGGCGCCACCAACGTTTCGCGGTGGGTGCCGAAGTTGCGCCAGTAATCTTCGTCTTCGTGGTCGACGATCAGGCGATAGGCCAGGCCGCTGTCACCAATCGGGCCGGTGGTGTCGAGGTTGCCGCCGCTGCCGTTCTTGCCGTCACCGAAGGTCGAGCCGCGCGCGGTCAACGAGGTGGACTGCACCAGCTCGGGCTTCTTGCTGACGATATTGACCACGCCGCCCGGGTCCTGGATGCCATACAGCAAAGACGACGGGCCTTTGAGCACTTCGACGCGCTCGGCGGTGGCGTTCAGCGCCCGGCCCTGCACCACGGGCATACCGTCCTTCATGATCGAGCCGTTACGGTTGTCACCAAAACCGCGCAGCATCACCGCGTCCTGGGTGCTGCCGAGGGTGTTGGCCTGGGTGATGCCGCTGATATTGCCCAGGGCGTCATCCAGGTTGCGCGGCTGTTGGTCACGCAGCACTTGGGCCGGCACGACGTTGACGGTTTGAGGGGTTTCCAGCAGCAGGCCGTGGGAGCGCATCACCGAGCTGGTGGGCGGGGGCTGATAACTGGTGGTGTCCTGGGCTTGGCTCGCGCCACTGATAGTGGTGGCGCCCAGGTTGACTGCGCCGTCGGTAGGCACAGGCTCAAGCGCCAGAGTACGGGCGTCGATCTGGCGAAAAGTAAAGCCTGAGTTGCCGAGCAGCCGTTGCAGGGCCTGGGTGGCGCTCATCTGCCCGCTGACAGCCGGGGCGCTAAGGCCATAGGGCGCTTCGTCGGTGTAGATCACGCTGATGCCGGTGACCCGGCTGAAATCGCTCAGCGCCTGGGGCAGCGGCTTGGCTGCCAGGGCAAAATTGAACTGGGCGCTTTGTTGCTCCTGCGCCTGCGCAATCGCCAGAGGCAGCAACGCCAGGCCTGATGCCGCCAATACCGAGGCTCCCAGCCACTGTTTTACCCAACCGCCCGCCGTCGACTTCATGCTGTGAGAACCCGTGTAGAAAAAGCTGTTAATGCGAATAGCTCGCAGTTTCAAACACTACACGGATGGGCGGGCGATTTACCTCACTTTTGTTTGCAATTATTTTTATTTATTGCGCCTGAATGCGAAAGCCCATGCGTGGGAAGTGCACATGCACAGTGCCAGCACGCTCGTCGGTACGGCGCAGGATCAGCTCTTCACGGCCAGCGAACAGCAGTTCACCCGCCACCGGGTCGGTGCCGTAGTCAGTGGCCGCAATGGTCACCTGCTGGCCGGGCTTGAAGCCGTTCAAATCCTCGAACAGCTCATTCGGCAAAGCCGCAGGCGCGGTATTTCGCGCCACTTCCAGGGCTTGCTCGGCACTCATCTCGCTGAAAGTGCCATGCCCAAAGCCCAATACGCGGTCCAGCCAGGCAGCCACTGCCGGGTAGGCATCGACCAACGGCGCCGTCACCGATGAACCTTTGAGGAACCACAACGGGTGGGCCAGGGCAAAGTCAGCGATCGAGGCTTCACCGAACAGGAAGTCGCCGGCCTGGTGCTGCAGTTGTTGCTCAATACGGCTGACAATCGCCGGCCATTGGTGCTTTGCCTGCTCCAATTGCACGCGAACTGCCGTGCCACCACTGAACAATTTGGCGCGGTCGGCCACCAGCACCTGGATCATTTCCGGCGGCACCTTGGCAAATTTCACCGCCAGGGATTCCGGCTGGAACACCAGCGCCACGGCATGGGAGAACACCACCGAATCCGCCCAGGCAGCGAAACCTTGGGTCACCAGTTCCAAGCCTTGGGGAAACAGTGCCGGCGCGGACTTTTCCTGCTCCAAACGGCGGGCGATCAAAGCCGTGTCACAGTATATATCGGCGCCGACCTGCAGCACCGGGGTCTTGCGATAGCCACCGGTCAGCGGCATCAGGTCAGGTTTGGGCATCACTGGCGCGATACGCACCGAGCGCCAGGACAAGCCCTTGAAGCCCAGCAACAGGCGGGCTTTTTCAGCAAAGGGCGATTGCGGGTAATGGTGCAGGATCAACTCAGACATGCCAGGCTCCGCTCGATAGGTGAGCCGCCAGCTTAGCCTGCAAAACCGTGCGTGGGGACGATGAGAACCTATCAATCAAATCAATGAGCCACTCGCCGCCAGGCATTCCTTGGCGCTTTTCTTGAGTTTTTTGATCAGCCGCTCCTGACGCAGCGCCTCTCCCTTGGAAGCACACTGCTCGGTGTACACCAGCGCCACGGCCGGGCTGGACAGAAAAAACCGTGCGCCCTTGCCGCTCTGGTGGGAGGCAAAGCGGCGCACCGGGTCATTGCTGATGCCGCAATACAGCGAACCATTGGCGGCACGCACCAGGTAGACGAACCAGGGTTTGGGTTCAGGAAGTTCAGTCACGGGACGATTGCTGCAAACCAAAAGAACGCCAATCTTATCAACGACCGGCCTGAAATGCCTTCAAGCCTTTAAGCGCCTGGGCACGCACGGCGTTCTTCAATGCCGGCGACCAGCCCAGCAACAAGCCCTTCAAGCCCAACGCCTGGCGCGACCAACGCCACAGGTCGAAGTGGTCGTGGTGCTCGCAGATTTTGCCATCGCGAAACACAAACCGCGCACCGATATCGTTGACCACCGTATTGCCCGTGGCGCTGAACAGGTAGGTCGCCACCCAATGCGCACTGCCCGTGCTGTCATCACTGCGCACATGGTCGAAGGTCAGGGAGAAATCCTTGGCCCGCGTGGTGAGCATGCGCCACATGTCCCCGGCGTCGCGCCCGCGCAACTCACCAAAGGCCGGGTCGCTGAACACCACGTCGTCGGTGTAGCAGGCGGCCATGGCTTCGGCGTCCAGGCGCTGGAAAGCACTGTAGAACTCGGTGATCAGGGCGTTATGGGCATCACTCATGGGCAGGCTCCGCAGGCGTCGAAAGAATAGCCGCACGATAAGCTGCCCACGCTGCGCTGGCTACTGACATTCGCCACGCAAATGATGAGCCTACGGCACCATCCCAACACTGCGAGCATAGGCGAACAGGTCAACATCGGTGGAAATACTCAGCCGTTGCATGGCCGTGCTTTTCTGCTTGCTGATCGTGGAAATGCTGCGATTGACCTGTGCCGCGATCTCGCTGACGGTCATGCCGCTGGCCAGCATGCGCACCACCTCGCGCTCCTTGCCGGATAATTGCGGCTCCTGGGACTGATCGCCCGTGCCCGCCTCGACCATTTGCACCCGCAGGGATTCACTGGCGAACGTCTGGCCGGCACACACGGCCTTGATCGCCAGGGGCAGCTCCTTGGCCGAAGCACTTTTAGCCACCACTGCCTTGGCACCATGGGCGAAGGAAGCGCGCAGGGTGGCGACGCTGGCGAACATGGTCACCAGAATCACCGGCAACTTCGGATACTGGCGGTGCAGCAGGCTCAACAGCCCGTAGCCATCGGCCTGCTGACCGCCGGGCATGGCGAAGTCGGTGATGAGCAAGTCGCACGGCGTCGTACTTAACACGTCGAGCAATTGATCGGGTCCATCGGCCTCCGCGACCACTTTGCAGCGGCCATGCGCCTCAATCACGACTTTCTGCCCGATACGAACAATGGGGTGATCGTCAGCAATAATTACTCGAAGCATAAATTCCCACGAATGATGGCAACTTGAATCCGCGCAAAATACCCCCGCCGGCGCTCATCAACAACCGCTAACAAACAGCCGCTTACAGCCAACCCCAATGTTCACTCGTTCACATTTTTTTGCCTACATAACAACAGGAAAAAACCTACAGCCAAAACTAGATCGTCGGATTGCAAACGCTCAGTGAAAACACCACTCCTCAGACATCGGACAGGTACTCGAGATAGACGTACAACCGAGCCAGGAACAACTCCAATTGCACCTTGTGCGCAGCAACGCCCTGGGACCGGACCTGCTCAATCAGCCTCACCGCCATGGGTTCAAGTCCGGTGCCGCCCAAAAACACCAGGCTGCCCACCAAGCGATGGAGGCGTTCAGCTGTCAATGATGCGTTCAACGTCGCACAGGCATGGCGTAACAAACGATGGTCCTCCCACGCCTCGAACAGCAGGGTTTCCAACAATTGATCGACGACAGGCTCGCTGCCAAACGTCGCGACCAACGTGGCACGCGTTGGCCAGCCGGCGAGCGGTACAATGGCCGCCTGTTCGACATACCGATCATCCACGCCAGGCAACCAGCGCACCAACACCGCATGCAATTGTTCAAGGGTCAAGGGTTTGAGCAACCAGGCATCCATGCCGGCATCGCGGCAACGCTTGGGACTGTCATTTTGCAGGTTAGCGGTCAAGGCAATGATCGGCACTCGCCTCATCCCGGTATCGCACTCATGCTGGCGAATGGCGCGGGCCATGCTGTAACCGTCCATGAAGGGCATCTGGCAATCGCTGATTACCAGGTCGAACGGTCGGGTGGTAAAGGCCACCAGCCCGAGGTAGCCGTCGGCGGCCGTCTCGTGCCCCAGCCCCAGTTTCTGCAACAAACCACCCAACAACAGGCGGTAGGCAGAATGATCATCCACAACCAGCACACTCAACTGCCGCCAATGAAACGGGGGAAGGGTTGGCGGCTTCAGGTTGTGGCTCGCTCCTGCTGTTGAACCTACCAGCGAACCCATCAGTACCTCTATCGCAACTATTGATCCAGCAGCAATCCGCAGCACTGATGCAATAGCTCTTGAGGCCTATCATGCAGCAATGGTCGACGCATTCTTCTGAATGCTATCGGCCAAAAACAAATAACCTTTCGAGTTAACCAAAGCCCATACAACAACTACGAAAATCCCCCCTGAATCATCGCCTTCACACCGCCCTGCCAATGTCGTATTAGTTGTATTTCCCCTGCTCGCCCCCCTCGCTAAATTGTGCCCACCCCAAAGAGGGTCGGCTTGCCACTCCCAGGCAACAGCCAATAAACACCGAGACCGCCGCTTGGCCAACCACCCGTTCATACCGGGTCGGGCGTGGCCCCGCACGCGCCTCAATCTGCCAGCCTGTAATGGAACAAATGAAATGAAGATCTCTGTATCCCTGCTGAGCAGTGCCCTGCTGCTCGCCATGAACTCATCGGTGTTCGCCGCCAGCAGCGTCGACCTCAGCGTCAAGGGCATCATCACGCCCAGCGCCTGCACACCCAACCTGCCAGGTGACGTCGATTTTGGAAAAATCGCGGCAAAAGACCTGAGCCTAGACAGCTATACGCCGCTTGAGAGAAAGACCCTGCAACTGAGCGTCAATTGCGACGCGGCGACACTGTTTGCAATCCACCCCCTCGACAATCGAGCCGGTTCCGCCGCTCACGGCGCCGCCTTTGGCCTGGGTTTGATCAACGGAAACCAGAAGCTCGGCGTATATCAGCTGACGTTCACCAACCCCACCGCCGAAACGCCCTCCACTCTGATTGCGATGTTCAACTCCGAGGGCCGATGGACGGAGATCCTTACAGATGACGCCATCGCCCCCAACGATCTGGTGGCGCTGGGCAGCCGGGGCGACAGCGGTTGGGCACCCCACCCGATAAAAGACGCGATCATGGACATGACGCTGTACACCTCAATTGCACCGGCAAGAAACCTGACCTTGACCAACGAAGTGGTAATCGACGGCTCTGCAACCTTTGAAATGAAGTACCTGTAAATGGATATTTCCCAAATGAAGACCAGCCTGCCCCTGTTGAGCAGCGCGCTGTTGCTCGCCATTACCTCATCCGCCTTCGCCGCCAGTTCCGTGGACCTGACCGTCAAGGGTTTGATCACCCCCAGCGCCTGCACTCCCAACCTGCCGGGCGCCGTGGACTACGGAAAAATCGCAGCAAAAGACCTGAACCCCGACAGCCACACCTGGCTTGAGGACCAGACATTGCAGTTGAGCGTGAACTGCGAGGCGGCGACGCTGTTTGCCATCAACCCCGTCGACAATCGAGCCGGTTCCTCAACCGTTGGCCGAGGCTCCTACGGCCTGGGCCTGGCCAACGGCACAGAAAAGCTCGGCGGGTATCAACTGATGTTCAGCAACCCCGTCGCCGAAACGCCTTCGACCTTGCTCTACCAGTACGAACAGCGCGACTGGGCGCCGCTCTATCCAGAGGACCCCGTAGAAGACGATATGTTGGTGGCCCTGGGCAGCCGTGGCGATTCCGGCTGGGCCCCGCACCCCGTGCAGGACGCGCTCATGGACATCACCGTGCACACCGCCGTTGCGCCTGCCAACGGCTTGAGCCTGGCCAACGAAGTGGCGCTGGACGGCTCCACAACGTTTGAAGTCATGTACCTGTAAATGGAGACCTTTGAAATGAAGACTTCGCTGTCCCTGCTCAGCGCTGCGCTGTTGCTCACAAGCGCCTCGTCAGTGTTCGCCGCCAGCAGTGTGGACCTGACCGTCAAGGGGCTGATCACACCCAGCGCTTGTGCCCCCAGCCTTTCAAGCGGTGGGGTCATCGACCACGGCAAAATCGCGTCCAAGGATTTAAAGCCGGACAATTGGACGGTCATCGGCAATCACACGCTGCAACTGGCGATAACCTGCGAGGCGCCAACTCTGATGGCCCTCAAGGGCATCGATAATGTAGGCGACTCCCATGACCCGATGAACAGGTATGGCCTGGGCCTGGTCAGCGGCCAAAAATTGGGCGGGTACTCCCTGACCTTCGGCAATCCTATAGCCGACAACGCAGCGATCTCCGTGATTGAGTCCTCCGATAACGGCCTCACCTGGCAGGAAAATATCCCAGGTGACACTTGGCCAGCCGCCTACCTCGCTTCGTTTGGCGATCGTTCGACCGGCAGTTGGGCGCCCACCCCAGTCCGGCTGGTGACGGCCGATCTCAAGGTGCAAACCCTTATCGCTCCAACTGCCGGGATGGACCTGACCACTGAGGTCCCCATCTATGGCTCCGCCACAATTGAAGTGAAATACCTGTAACCCCCTCTAACATCACAGGATGTGACCCATGGCTAGCCTCCGCACTCCCATCGCCGCGACATTGTTGCTGACCTGCGCCGGCCCAGCATTCGCCGCCAGCAGCATCGATCTGACCGTCAAGGGGCTGATTACCCCCAGCGCCTGCACCCCGGCACTGGCCCAAGGCGGTGTTGCCGACTACGGAAAGATCGCCGCCAAGGACCTGCAAGAAAACCAGGCTACTCCGTTGCCGCCCACTACCTTGCCATTCAACCTCAGCTGCGAGGCCGCCACGCTGTTTGCACTCAATGGTGTGGATAACCGCGCCGGCTCAGCCAATAGCCCCAACGATTACTCGTATGGCCTGGGGTTCATCAACGAAACAGAGCGGGTCGGCGACTACGTGATCATTATCACCAACTACCTCGCCGACAACCTGCCGGTCAGCAAGCTGGCCTCCAGCGACAACGGCGCCACCTGGAGCGAAAACAGTGAGGACGCCATCTGGATGCGCGGCAGGCTCGCCGCCTTCGGCAACAACGCAAGTGGCACCTGGGCGCCCATCGCGATCAAGGCACTGACCAGCAACCTGGTGGTTCACCCCACTATCGCCCCTTCCAGTGGCCTGACATTGACCCAGGAACAACCTGTCGATGGCTCCGCCACGTTGGAAGTGATGTACCTGTAACCCCTCATCCTCTTACTAAGGAAGGTTTAAACGATGACTTACTTAAGAGCGGCGCCCCTGGCCGCCCTGTTGTTGGGCACCTCGTCTCTCACGCTGGCCGCCAGCAGCCTGGACCTTACCGTCAAGGGCATCATCACGCCCAGCGCCTGCGCGCCAGTGGTTTCCGGCGGCGGCAATGTCGACTTCGGCAAGGTGTCGGTCAAGGACCTCAACGCTGATACCTACACCGACCTGCCCAGAGAAACCATGCTCTTGAGCGTGCGCTGCGAAGGGCCGACGTTTTTTACCTTGAACACCATCGACAACCGCGCCGGCACCACCGCCAGCCACTTCAGTTGGCACGGCCTGGGCCTGACCCCCAGCGATGAAAAACTCGGCGATGCCGGGCTTGGTCTCTACCAGCCGGTGGCCGACGGCGTACCGGTGCGCACCATCACCTCACGGGATGGCGGCGTCACCTGGATGCCTTCAGTGATGCTCAGCCATACCGTGTTGACGGCGGTCGCCGACAACGACGGCGTGGTGCCGATTGCGATCCAGGAACTGGACGCCGAGATACGCCTGATCACCCACATTGCGCCCGCCAGCAGCCTGACGCTGACCGACGATGTGCCTATCGACGGTCACGCCACCGTGCAAGTCAATTACCTCTAAGGAACCTCCCGATGAACACTCGATTGACCACCCTGGCCGTCAGCGCACTGCTGCTCAGTTCGGCCAATGCCTTTGCCGCCAGCAGCGTCGACCTGACCGTCAAAGGCCTGATTGTGCCCAGCGCCTGTACGCCCAGCCTGTCCGGCGGTGGCATGATCGACCACGGCAAAGTGTCTGCCAAGGACCTGAACCCGGACCGGGGCACCGCGATTGGCGTGCATACCCTGTCGATGACCGTCGACTGTGACGCGCCGATCCAGTTTGCTCTGCACCCCATCGATAACCGCGCAGCCTCAGGTCTAACCACGGACTTCGGCCTGGGCTTTATCAACGAAACCCAGAAGCTGGGCCACTTCTCCCTCACTTGGCGCGGCATGGTTGCCGACGGCGTGACCGTTCAACCCATCGCATCGATGGACCAGGGCAAAACCTGGTACTCCGAAAAATTCTGGGAGCCGAGCATGTACATGGCGGCAGCGTCGATGAGCGACGACACCCAGCCGCTGCCGATCCAAAACCTGAGCGTCGATCTGGAAGTGCTCACTATCATCAATGCCGCCGCCAGCTTGGACCTCAGCAATGAGGTAACCATCGATGGCTCGGCCACCGTTGAAGTGAAGTACCTGTAACCCATGGCCGCCCATCCCTTGACTACCGCCGGGCATGGGCTGCGCCTACCTGTGCCGGTACTGAACACCGTTGGCCGTTGCGTGGCTGCGCTGCTCCTCTGCCTGGCCACCTTAGTCAACGCCCACGCGGCGTCGACCGTCGACCTCACGGTAACCGGCCGGATAACGCCGGACGCCTGCCATGTCGAGCTGACTAATGAAGGCACCGTCGATCACGGCAAGATTCCTTCCCATAGCCTCAACGCCGACGAATTCACCGTGCTGCCTATCCAGATGCTCGATCTGCGCGTGCAGTGCGCCAGGCCCATGTTGTTTGCGCTGGTAGGTATTGATAATCGCGCCGACTCCTCGTCGGCACCCGATTATTTCTACGGGCTGGGCAGGAACATCCACGTCCCAGAGGAGCGCCTGGGATCCGTGGCATTGTCCTATCGCAACGCAGTGGGCGATGCGCAGCCCATGCAGGTATTGGCGTCCAACGACAACGGCGAAACCTGGTCACAGGAGCCCAACGCTTACCCACGCGCGCATATGGCCTTTGCGCCAGTCGGGGACCGCCAACCGGATTTCATCGGCCAGTTGACCGTCCAGGTTCAGGTGAGCACCGCCATCAATTTTTCGCAGTACCTGACCCTGGACCAGGAAGTCCCGCTCGACGGCGCCATTGTCCTGGACCTGCGCTACCTCTGACCGCCCCCCTTTTGGCCTAATGGAAACCCCATCATGACGACGTCATTCTCAAACACCGTGGTGGGCCTTGTCGCCCTGCTGCTGATCCTTGGCAATCAAGTCAAAGCCGACGGCATGGTCCCGGACACCTCCGTGGTGATCGTGCATGAAGCCGAAGGCGAAGCGGCGGTGTCGGTGACCAATACCGACAGCCAGCTCGCGCTGCTGCATGTGACCTTGCAGGACATTCCTGAAGACACCGAGCCGCTGTTGGTGGTGACACCGCCGCTGTCTCGGGTAGAAGCGTCCAAAACCCAGCTGGTGCGCTTCATTCTGCAAAACCAGAAGCCGTTGCTGACCCAGCGGCTTAAACGGGCAGTGTTCGAAGGCATGCCCCAAGGTCGCGCCGCCACCGCCGCCGGTCACGCCCGTGTGGGCGTGACCGTGCGCCAGAACCTGCCCGTGATCGTGCACCCCAAGGGCCTTGCGCCGAACCGCACCCCTTGGACCGACCTGACCTGGACGCTGCGCGACGGCCAATTACAGGTGCGCAACGACACGCCTTATGTGGTGCGCCTTGCACAGGAGCTGTTGCTGTTGCCCGGTGACGGCAGGGCAATGCTGCCGCGTACCTATGTGCTGCCGGGCGAAGCTTTGAGCGTACCGGCCAGCGGTGGCCAGGCCAGAACGGTGCGTCTGCAGCCGGCCACGGTGTATGGGTTTGCGGTCAAGGCCTACGACGCCCCTATCACCCTCTGACTGACAACCACAGGTGTCGTGACAGACCGGCACCTGGATAACGAAGTGACGGCTTATTGACCGTCACCAGAGCGCCTGGAATCCCCGACACAACGGGGGCCAGTGCACTCACTACTCGAGTACCTTGCGTGAAAACAGTATTGAGTTACCGTGACGGCGAAGCCGTGTCCGATACCCCCGTCTGCCAGACCTTGCCGCTGGTGTTGTTACTGTGTGCCCTCGTGCCCGACAAGGCTTGGGCCGACGATTCCAGCCCGGTTGGCTTCGACGCCCAGACCTTGCATCAGCGTGGCATTGACCCACAGCTGGCCAGCCTGTTGCTGGCAGCACCGCGCTTCGCTGCCGGGCGGCACACCGTTAACCTGCGGGTCAACGGCCAACGCCGTGGCCGACAGGATCTGACCTTCGATCAACAGGGCAACCTGTGCCTGGACCGCGCCTTGCTGGACGCCGCTGACCTGGTGACGCCCAGCGAGACGCCAGGCTGCCGGGATTTTCTCGCGCAGTATCCACAAACCCTGGTGGAGCCGGACCCGGCGACACTGACGGTGTCACTGGTGGTGCCCACCGAAGCCCTGCGCCCTGTGCAGCAGGATATCTCGGGGTACGAAACCGGCGGTTTTGCCGGGCTGCTCAACTATGACCTCAGCGGTTTTTACAACCGCTTCGGCGATGACGCCAGCCGCTTTGGCTCGGCCAATACCGAAGTCGGGTTCAACGCCGGCGACTGGATCGTGCGCAGCCGCCAGGTGCAGACCTGGCAGGATGGCCTGTCGCGCAGTACGCATCTGGAGGCCTACGCGCAACGCACCTTCGCCAGCCACCAGGCGGTGCTGCAGGCCGGGCAGATCAACCTCTACAACCCGGTGCTCTCCGGTGCGCAGATCAGCGGCGTGCAGGTGCTGACCGAACATGCACTTCAAGAACAGGGTCAGGGCGCGCAGATCCAAGGTATCGCCAACAGCCCGGCGCAAGTGGAAGTACGTCAGAACGGAGCACTGATTCACTCCACCGTGGTGCCTGCCGGGCCTTTCACCTTGAACGATGTACGTCGGTTGAACACGCGCTCGGATGTCGAAGTCACGGTCAAGGAAAGTGTTGGCGGTGAGCGACGTTTCACCGTGCCCGCCGCCATGCTTGGCCTCGGGTTGCCGGCACCGGG
Source organism: Pseudomonas sp. OE 28.3 (assembly GCF_014268205.2). Lineage (NCBI taxonomy): Bacteria > Pseudomonadati > Pseudomonadota > Gammaproteobacteria > Pseudomonadales > Pseudomonadaceae > Pseudomonas > Pseudomonas sp. OE 28.3. The sequence goes on along the minus strand of NZ_CP077082.1, from coordinate 1,383,214 downwards.
CTACTCCGTGGCCGCAGGCCGAGTGCGCAATGTGGGTGACGCCAGGGGTGATGATCCTTGGGTGGTGAGTGCCGGCTGGACCGGCGCCTTGCACCCGCAACTGACACTGGGGAGTGGCGTGCTGGCCGCCAGCGAATACCGTTCGGTAGGCGCCAGCCTGGGCTGGTTGCCGTGGCTTGATAGCCAGATCCAGCTGTCAACCCAACTGTCCAACACCCAGGGCTGGGAAAAAGTCTCGGGTGTACAGACCGACCTGTCATGGTCCCAGCGCTTGAGCGAACAGTGGTCGGTCAGCGCCGCCAACTCCTGGCGCAGCATCGGCTACCGCGAACTCGAAGAAAGCACCTATGAGCGCGACCACAGCCATGAGAGTAATGACAGCCGTCGCAACTCCCGCTATCGCGACCAGCAAAGCCTCAACCTGGGTTGGTCGCATCCGCTGCTGGGCGCCTTCAGTGCCGGGGTTTCGCGCTCATCCAACTTTGCCGGTGACAGCAGCAGCCGCGCGCTGGCGTCCTGGGGTACCAGTATCGGCGCCGTGTCGTTGTCGGCCAGTGCCGAGTGGCAAATGGGCGGCCGCGAGCAGCGAGACAACGCCGTCTATCTCAACATCAGCGTACCGCTGGGCGAGAGCCGCAGGCTACGCAGCTGGGTGCGCAATTCCGGCGGTGAAAACCGTACCGGCCTGGGCCTGACCGAACAGATCGACGACCAACTCAGCTACCGCGTCAGCGCCGAACACGACAGCAGTGACCATCAGGTGGAAACCTCCGTAGGCGTCTCGGCACTGCCGCGCTACAGCCAGCTCGATTTCAGCTACAGCCGCTCCGACGCCGAGCGTTCGAGCTACCAGGGCGGCGCTCGTGGCGGTGTGGTGCTGCACGGCGACGGCGTGACCTTTTCGCCCTACCCGGTGCGCGACACCTTTGCCGTGGTGTCGGTCGGCGACATGAGCGGCATTAAGCTCAGCACCCCCAGCGGCCCGGTGTGGACCGACTGGCAGGGCCAGGCCGTAGTGCCGCAAGTGGCCGCATACGGGCGCAGCCCGGTTGAAGTGCAGACACGCTCACTGCCGCGCAATGCCGATATCAATAACGGCCTGGCGATGATCTCGGCCGGGCGTGGCGCGGTGGACCGCGTCGAATTTGGCGTCGGCCTGACCCGTCGCGTGCTGCTTACCGTCAGCAACGACCAGGGCGCGCCGCTGCCTGCGGGCGCCTCCGTCAGCACTGCCAGTGGCGAATTCGTCACCTTGGTGCAGGACGGCAGCCAGGTGTTTCTGCCCAATGTGCTGGAACAGCCGACGTTGTGGATCACCACGCCGCAAAGCGGGCGTTGCGAGTTGCGCTACGAACTGCCGGAAAAAGCCGACCCGGCGGTGTACTTCGAAACCGCTCCCGCACGTTGCAACCTGCCTTGAGGATGACCGCCATGCCCATCACACCTTATATGCGTCAACTGTGCCTGTGGCTGCTGGTCGGCGTAGCCGGCACTGCCCAGGCCTTGGAAGAATGCCAACTCAATGTGAGCGAACCGCTGGTGGATTTCGGCCTGATGAGTCGCCTGGCGCAAGCCGACAGCGCGGCGCAACGCCTGCTCGGCGAACGGCGCCTGAGCGTGACAGTCAATTGCCCGCAGGCTGAAGACCTCAGCCTGTTCTACCGCGCCCTGGCCGCCAACCCGCAACGCCTGCAATTTACCGAGCACGGCAGCTATGCCATCGAAGTCGGCAACGCCGTGCTCGACGGCCGCAGCGTAGAACTGGGTTTGCTGCCCGCCGCCGGCCTGGCGCCCGTTACCAATGGCAACGTGCTGGAGTGGCGCCCCGGCCACGGCATAGCACCGGTCGAACAGGGTGCAGTGCTCACGGGTAAAACCCTGTCGCTGCAACTGACCCTGCGCGCCTGGGCCGACCTCGCCGCCACGCAGGTGCGCGATGCCACCACCTGGGAAACCACCGGGACGTTGTACGGCGCAAAGCACGGGCGTTACCGGGAACTGACACTGCGCGCGCACTTTGCGCCCATCGCCTGCCTGCCGACGCTGTCCGACCACGGCGTGGTGGACTACGGCACCTTGTACGCCAAGGACTTGAGCGCCACCAACGAGACACCGTTGCCGACCCGCTCCCTGCGCCTGAGCGTGACCTGCGACGCGCCGGCACGCTTTGCCCTGCGCATGTTTGATAACCGCGACGGGTCGGCCACCGGTGGCACCGATGAAACCGCCTATGGCCTGGACCTGGATGCCAGCCGCAACAAAATCGGGCGTTTTTACCTGACTGTCGACCCGGCGGAATTCAGCGCCGATACCTGGCCCACGTTGTACCGCACCGACTCCACCAGCAACGGCGTGGCGTGGAGCAGTTCCACAGCCCGGCAAATCCCCATGGCCGCCAACAGCCTGCTGGGCTTTACCGACAAAACCGGCGTCACCACAGGCCCTGTCGCCATCCAGGCCCTGACCGGCACGGTACGTATAAAGACTTACCTGGCACCCATGCAAAGCCTGGACCTGCGTGAGGTGGTGCTGATCAATGGTTCCGGCACCCTCGAGATCGTGTACCCGTAACCGTCACTGCAAGGAGTCCGTCCCATGAAACGCCCTATGAAAACCCGCATTTTTTCCAGCCTGCTGTTACTGGCCTGCGCGCCCTCGGTGCTGGCCGCATCGGCGGTGGACCTGACCGTCAAAGGCCTGATCGTTCCCGCCGCTTGCTTGCCGCAGTTCCCCGGCGGGGCACTGATCGACTACGGCAAAATCGCCCAACAGGACTTGAACCTGGGCACTGCGACACGCCTGCCGGCCAAGCCCCTGCTTTTCGCCATCGCCTGCAGCGGTCCCACCCGCTATGCCCTGCGCATGCGCGATAACCGCGAGGGCTCGGCCATGGTCAACAGCGAGATTTACTATGGGTTGGGGTTCGATATCAGCGGTAATCGCCTGGGGGTTTACTCCATGACCTTCGACCCGCGCCAGACCCAGGCCAACACCACCGCGCAGATCTACGGCACCGAGTCCACCACCGGCGGCGTGGCGTGGCGCACGTCCAACCTCAACCCCATCGACATCGGCTCCAGGAGCTACCTGGGTTTTACCGAGGTGGAGGGCAGCGTCAGCGGGCCTACGGCCATCGGCACGCTGACGGGTACAGTCACAGTGCAGACCGTGATCAATGCCCGGCAGAACCTGGACTTGAGCGTGGAAACTCCACTGGATGGCTGGGCAACGCTTGAGGTGGTGTATCTCTAGAGTTTCTCGGCGGTCACTTGTACATAACGCGCCCGCCCGGCGCCGAGACCCGCGACAATCGCACCGAGGCCGATCACGGCGAAGATCCAGCCGATGGCCGTCCAGCCGCCGGTCCAGTCATGCACCAGGCCGACCGCAAACGGCCCCATCGACGCCAGGGTGTAGCCAATACCCTGGGCCATGCTCGACAGGTTGGCGGCGACATGGGAATCACGCGAGCGCAGCACGATCAGGGTCAGCGCCAGGCTGAAGGTGCCGCCCTGCCCCAGGCCGAGCAGAATCGCCCAACCCCACAAGCCGTCCAGCGGCGCATACAGGCAACCGAACAGGCCGCCAAGGGTCAGCAGCATCACCACCACAATCGCCAGGCGCTGGTCCTTGCCGCGGGTGGCCAGCCACGGTGCGGCCAGGGAACTGAGCAGTTGCACGATGATGGAACCGGACAACGCCAACCCTGCCTCGGTGGCGCTGAGCCCCCGGCCAATGAGGATTGACGGCAACCAGCCAAACACAATGTAAGCCAGGGACGATTGCAGGCCCATGTACAAAGTCACCTGCCAAGCCAGTGGGTCACGCAGCAAGCCCTTGACCCGGTAAGCCACCTGATGGGCGCCGTGCTTTGGTCCGACTTGCGGCAACCAGAACAACGCCGCCAGCAACGCCGGGATAACCCAGAACCCCAGTCCGACGGCCCAGCTGTCTGCGAAGTACTGACTCAGGGGCACCGTGGCCCCGGCTGCCAACGCGGCGCCCAGACACAATGCCATGGTGTAGACGCCAGTCATGGCGCCCGCCTGCCTGGCAAAATCACGCTTGACGATACCCGGTAGCAATACACCGATGATGCCGATGCTCGCGCCAGCGATCAGGCTGCCCGCGAACAACCCCACTTCACCGAACGAACTGCGCAGGATGATGCCGCCAGCCAGGGTGAGCAGAATCCCCAGCACCACGCGCTCAGCGCCAAAACGCCTGGCCAGGATCGGCGCAGTGGGCGCGAACAGGCCCAGGCACAACACCGGCAAGGTAGTCAGCAAGCCCGCCTTGGCAGCGGACAACCCCAGGCTGCTGGACACTTCTGCCAGCAATGGCGCCATGCTCGACAGCGCCGGGCGCAGGTTCAATGCCACCAGCACCAGGCCCAGCAGCAAGAGCCACGGGCGAGCCACCAACGGAGGGGCCTGCTGGACGACTTCGTCATCGGCTTCGGCGTCAATCAACAGTTCTTCGAGTTCAGTCGTACGTTTGGCTTCAAGGTTCATTGATCAACTGCCGGCAGAGGGATTTGGCACGTTCGGGGTCTTGGTTTTCCACCGCGTCGAGCAAGGCGATATGCAGGTCGAATACCGCCTGGCGACGTGGTGAGATGTTCAGGGTCTGACGCAACTGGGCGCCGACGATGCTGGAGAAATACTGGTACAGCTCGCTCAGCGCCGGGTTGTGCGCTGCATCCACCAGGCGCTTGTGGAACACCAGGTCGGCGCTGATATAGGCCTCCAAGTCACCGTGGTACAACTCGCCGCTGCGCTCAAGGGCTTCACGCAACCCTTCGAGATCGTCCTCGGTACGACGCAACGCCGCCAGGCCGATGGCCTCCACTTCGAGAATCTGCCGCGTCTCCTGCGCCTGCGCCAACGTGCAGTGGGACAGTGCGCGCATCGTCCCCAACGGGTCGGTCATCGAGCGCAAGTAACTGCCGTCGCCCTGGCGGATTTCGATCAGACCCGAGAACGCCAACACACGCATGGCCTCACGCACGGTATTGCGGCTGATGCCCAGCTCGGCGGACAACTCCGGCTCGGTGGGCAGGCGCTCACCGATGGCCCATTTGCCTTCAGTTATACGCCAGCGCAGTTGCTCCAACGCTTGATCGACCAGGGAGCGTTTGATCAGGGGGGCGATGTCTGTCATGAGTTTTGCACTTTCGTCCAATCATAGGATGAATTTTCCTACAGCCTATTCAGACTTACCCACAAAGGCAACGCACTAGGGTTCATAGGCAGCAAAAGGAGCAGTATTTTCGATTGGTAAAATTACCCTTTAAGGGTAATTATTGGACTCAGGTGTCTTATGGAAAAGTACACACCTCACTACGATCTGGCGGTGATCAAGGCGGATGTCAGGCGACTGGGTGCCAGGGCATTCACCCGTGCAGCCAAGGAGGCGGGAAAGCAACTCGACCTCGACATCAGCGAGATGCAGGCAGTCGTTTTCAAACTACAAAACAGGATGCTGTACAAGTCGATGACCACCTATGCCGATCACCGCGTCTGGCAGGACGTCTACCACATCCATTCACACGGTCTGGAGATTTACATCAAGGTCACTTACTGCTCCGGCGGTAACCCACCGGTGATCTCCTTCAAAGGGATGAACCTATGAACACCCAACATTGCTTCATATGCGGCGCCCCCGACGCCATGGTGCGTTTTGAGGGCCGCAGTGAAACCCTGCGCATCAAAGGCATGGAACAGCACATTGAGGACCTGTCCGGCTGGGAGTGCCAACTGTGCGAGGACGGCATGTATGACCCCGACAGCAGCGAACGCCATGCCAAGGCAAGTGATGACCTGCTGCACGCCGCGCGACAGATGATGGGCGCCGAACTCAAGCGTATCCGCCGCAAACTGCACCTCACGCAAAAAGAAACCGTGCAGTTGTTGTCCGGTGGCGGGCACAACGCATTCTCACGTTACGAACGCGGAGAAATAACGCCGCCCAAACCGTTGATGGTGTTGATGCGCCTGCTGGACCGTTACCCGCATTTGCTCGCCGACGCCAAAGAGCTGGCCGAAGGCGCAGACCTGCGCAACGCCTTTACTTGCACGCCCCATAACCAAACACAAGAAGCCCTCAAAGCGTCTTGAACAGGCAAAAATAAACCCGGCACCAGCAGGCTTTTTATGGGTGTTCTGCAGAGCAATGGCGATCAAATGTGGGAGCCGGGCTTGCCCGCGATGGCGGTGGGTCAGCAGCAGATGTACGCACTGCTGTACCGCTATCGCAGGCAAGCCAGCTCCCACATTGGTTTGTGTTCGCCAAAGGTTATGCAGCCTGCAGGCTGGGTTTATGGGTTCAAGCTTCGATCAATGCAGAATCTGGCTCAAGAACAACTTGGTCCGGTCATTCTGCGGGTTGTCGAAGAAGTCATTGGGCGCCGCCTGTTCAACGATCTCGCCCTTGTCCATGAAGATCACGCGGTTGGCCACGGTGCGCGCAAAGCCCATTTCGTGGGTGACGCACAACATGGTCATGCCGTCTTCGGCCAGGCCGATCATGGTGTCGAGCACTTCCTTGACCATTTCCGGGTCGAGTGCCGAAGTCGGCTCGTCGAACAGCATGATTTTCGGTTTCATGCACAGGGCACGGGCGATGGCCACGCGCTGTTGCTGGCCGCCGGACAGTTGCCCCGGAAACTTGTGCGCCTGCTCCGGAATGCGCACGCGCTCAAGGTAATGCATGGCAATTTCTTCGGCCTTGCGCTTGGGCATCTTGCGCACCCACATCGGCGCCAGCGTGCAGTTCTGCAGGATGGTCAGGTGTGGGAACAGGTTGAAGTGCTGGAACACCATGCCGACTTCACGGCGGATCGCTTCGATCTGCTTGAGGTCGTTGGTCAGTTCCACGCCATCGACCACGATGCGGCCCTGCTGGTGCTCTTCCAGGCGGTTGAGGCAGCGGATGGTGGTGGACTTGCCCGAACCCGACGGGCCGCACAGCACGATACGCTCGCCCTGCTTGACGTTGAGGTTGATGTCTTTCAACACGTGGAACTGGCCGTACCACTTGTTGACGCCCTGCATCTGGATAATGCCTTCAGGGCTCACAGGCTGTTTGATTGCTTCGCTCATAACAACAACTCCTAACGCTTGTGGCCTGTGTCGAGCTTGTGTTCCAAATGAATGGAATAGCGCGACATACCAAAACAGAAAATCCAGAACACCAGGGCGGCGAACACGTAGCCTTCAGTGGCCATGCCCAACCATTTAGGGTCGGCAGCGGCTTGCTTGACGCTGTTGAGCAGGTCGAACAGGCCGATGATGATCACAAGGCTGGTGTCCTTGAACAACGCGATAAACGTGTTGACGATGCCAGGGATCACCAGCTTCAGGGCTTGCGGCAGAATCACCAGGCCCATGCTGCGCCAGTAACCCAGGCCCATCGCCGCAGCCGCTTCGTACTGACCCTTGGGAATCGCCTGCAGGCCACCACGCACCACCTCGGCCACGTAGGCCGACTGGAACAGGATCACGCCGATCAGTGCTCGCAACAGCTTGTCGATGCCCATGCCTTCAGGCAGGAACAGCGGCAGCATCACCGAGGACATGAACAGCACGGTGATCAACGGCACGCCGCGCCAGAACTCGATGAAGGTCACGCAGACCACCCGAATCGCCGGCATGTTCGAGCGTCGCCCCAGCGCCAGCACAATGCCCAACGGCAAGGCGCCAGCGATACCGACAGTGGCGATCACCAGGGTCAGCATCAAGCCGCCCCATTGGCTGGTGGCCACGTTGGTCAGGCCCAGAACCCCACCGTGCAGCAGGCAGTAGGCGATGATCGGGTACAGCACCAGGAAACCCAGGCCATACACAGCCTTGCGTTGAAACCGCGAGATGAACAACGGCGCCACGCCCACGATAGCCAGCCACACGGTCAGGTCCACGCGCCAGCGCAGGTCGCCGGGGTAGTAGCCATACATGAACTGCCCGAAGCGCTGTTGGATAAACACCCAGCAGGCGCCCTCTTTGGTGCAATCGGCGCGCGTGGTCCCGACCCAGTTGGCATCCAGGATGGCCCAGTGCAGGATGGGCGGCACGATCAGGTAAATCAGATAGAACGCCAACAGCGTCAGCAAGGTGTTGAGCCAGCTGGAAAACAGGTTGGCGCGCATCCAGGCCATCGGTCCGAAGACTTTGTTCGGCGGCGGCATATCGGGTTTGAAAGTATGCGAACTCATGTGCGTTTCCTCACCGCTCGATCAGCGCAATGCGCTTGTTGTACCAGTTCATCAGCAGGGAAATGCTGATGCTGATCGCCAGGTACACGCTCATGGTGATGGCAATGACTTCGATGGCCTGGCCGGTCTGGTTGAGCACCGTGCCGGCAAACAGCGAAACCATTTCCGGGTAACCGATACCGGCGGCCAGCGAGGAGTTTTTCGCCAGGTTCAGGTATTGGCTGGTCAGCGGCGGAATGATCACCCGCAAGGCTTGCGGGATGATGACCTTGCGCAACGTCGGCCCAGGGCGCAGGCCCAGGGAGCGCGCGGCTTCGGTCTGGCCGTGGCTGACGGACTTGATGCCCGAACGCACGATCTCGGCAATAAACGCCGCCGTGTACACGGTCAGCGCCAGGGTCAACGCCAGCAGTTCAGGGATCAATACCCAGCCGCCGACGAAGTTGAAACCTGAAAGCTTTGGCATTTCCCAGTGCAGCGGCGCCCCGAAGACCAAGGCACACAATGTCGGGATCACAATAAACAACGCCAGGCCCGCCCAGAACTTATGGAACGGTACGCCGGTGGCCTCAAAGCGTTTGTTGGCCCAGCGCGCCATCAGCACGATTGCCACAATGGCAACCACCACACTGGCCACAAACGGCCAGAACCCATCGGCAGCAATCGCCGCCGGCATGTTCAAGCCACGGCTGCTGACGAAGAAAGTGTCACCGAAATTATGGCTGTTGCGCGGCCCCGGCATGGTCAGGAATACCGCGAAGTACCAGAACAGGATTTGCAGCAGCGGCGGAATGTTGCGGAACACTTCCACATACACCGTCGCCAGCTTGTTGATCATCCAGTTGGGCGACAAGCGCGCCACGCCAATGATGAAGCCAAGGATAGTCGCCAGAACCACACCGATCACAGTCACCAGCAAGGTATTAAGCAGCCCGATCACGAAGACGCGGGCATAGCTGTCCGATTCGGTGTAGTCGATCAGATGCTGAGCGATACCGAAGCCGGCACTGCGCTCAAGAAAGTCGAAACCCGAGGTGATACCCCGGTGTTGAAGGTTGGTCTGCGTATTGTTGAAGAGGTACCAGCCCAGCGCGACCACCGCCACAATCGTGATGATCTGGAAGAGCCACGCACGCACTTTAGGGTCGCTGAAGCTGAGCTTCTGCTTGGGTGCGCCGATTTGATTTTGCATGAAGTGCCCCGCAAAGAATGGAACAGAACATCACCCGGTGGTTGGCCCACCGGGTGATAGAACCATCAGCGATCAGCGCACAGGGGGTGCGTATTGAATGCCACCGTTGGTCCACAGTGCGTTCAGGCCACGGTCGATTTCCAGTGGGGTGCTCTTGCCCAGGTTGCGCTCGAACACTTCACCGTAGTTACCGACTTGCTTGACGATCTGTACAACCCAATCTTTTTTCACTTTCAGGTCTTTGCCGTATTCGCCATCAGCACCGAGCAGACGCGCAACGTCCGGGTTCTTGGTGGACTTGGCTTCAGCTTCAACGTTTTTCGAAGTGATGCCAGCTTCTTCAGCGTTGAGCATGGCGTAGCCAACCCAGCGCACAATGGCCAGCCACTCGTCGTCGCCGTTACGCACGACCGGGCCCAGTGGTTCTTTGGAGATGGTTTCCGGCAGAACCACGTAGTCCTTCGGCGAAGCCAGCTTGCTGCGCTGTGCGTAGAGCTGGGATTTGTCCGAGGTCAGCACGTCGCAACGACCGGATTCCAGCGACTTGGCGCTTTCATCGGAGGTGTCGAAGGTGATCGGCGTGTATTTGAGGTTGTTGGCGCGGAAGTAGTCGGAAACGTTCAGCTCAGTGGTGGTACCGGCCTGGATGCAGATGGTTGCACCGTCCAGTTCCTTGGCGCTTTTAACACCCAGCTTGTTGTTCACCAGGAAGCCAACACCGTCGTAGTAGGTGATGAAGCCTGGGAATTTCAGGCCCATACCCGCATCGCGCGAACTGGTCATGGTGGTGTTGCGCGACAGTACGTCGACTTCGCCGGACTGCAGCGCGGTGAAACGCTCCTTGGCGTTCAACTGGCTGAATTTGACCTTGGTTGCGTCACCGAACACGGCAGCGGCCACAGCGCGGCAAACGTCAGCGTCGATCCCGAGGATCTTGCCGCTGGCATCCGGCACCGAGAAACCCGGCAAGCCATCACTCACGCCACATTGCACAAAGCCTTTCTTCTGCACGGCGTCCAGGGTGGCGCCAGCTTGGGCAAAACCACTGACACCCAGTACAGCAGCCGCGGAAACGATGGCCAGGGTGGATTTCAATACCTTCATTCAAACCTCCAGTTGCTCTTGTTGTGTCGGAGCTAAAACCCCAGCGCACCCTTATGAGGCGATATCGACCCGTGTTGGCTTTTTTTGGGGTCAAGCGGCATGAGGTTTTCGCGGTAATTCCAGTTGCTATCCCACAAGCGGCAGTCACTGATAGTGTTACCGTCCCAAGATAGTTCTGACATCGACCTACACATAGCAAGGCGCGTACCAGAGTGGTGGCTGAGTCGTTTCAGCCCTTGGTCAATAGAAAAACATTCAACGTTGCGACATTCTCTTAACAGATCAACCCGTCGCGCACCGTTCCGACGCACCCAATCGGAGCGCACGCACATATATGGAGCAGATATGACCGAACCCTTGATTCTTCAGCCCGCCAAGCCCGCAGACGCCTGCGTTATCTGGTTGCATGGCCTGGGTGCTGATCGCTACGACTTTTTGCCGGTGGCGGAAGCGTTGCAGGAAAGCCTGTTGAGCACCCGCTTCGTTTTGCCCCAGGCACCGACACGTCCGGTAACCATAAATGGCGGTTACGAGATGCCGAGTTGGTACGACATCAAGGCCATGAGCCCGGCTCGCTCGATCAGCCTGGAAGAGCTGGAAGCCTCGGCCAAAATGGTCACGGATTTGATCGAAGACCAGAAGAGAACCGGAATAGACGCTTCGCGAATTTTCCTCGCCGGTTTTTCCCAGGGCGGCGCCGTGGTTTTCCACACCGCCTTCCTTAAATGGCAGGGACCGTTGGGTGGCGTAATCGCCCTCTCGACTTATGCACCGACCTTCGGGGATGAGCTGGAGTTGTCCGCCAGCCAGCAGCGCATTCCAACGCTGTGCCTGCACGGCCAATACGACGACGTGGTGCAGAACGCCATGGGCCGCAGCGCCTACGAGCATTTAAACAGCCGTGGTGTCACCGTGACATGGCAGGAATACCCAATGGGTCACGAAGTGTTACCTCAAGAGATCGCCGATATCGGTGCCTGGTTGACCGCCCGGCTGGGCTGAAAACCACAGTTTATGTAGCCGTATGACAGACGCACTACGCCGCGCCCGTTTCTTGCATTACACTGGCCGGCGTACATTCCTTAACCAATTAATGAGATCACCGTGCTCAAAGCACTTAAGAAGATGTTCGGCAAAAGCGAGGCTGAGCCGCTCGCGCCAGTTCCCAGTGCTCCTGTGCCCTCCTCCGGCAGCCGCAATGACGGCCAACAGCCCGGCCGGACCGCACCTGCCGCACAGCCGCAGAAGCCAAAGGTGACCGCGCCCGAACAGGCCCAACCTGTCGAGGCAGCCCCCGCGCCGGCGCCGAAAGCGCCCCGTCGTGAACGTGCACCGAAGCCGCCCGTGACCCCGTGGAAACTCGAAGACTTCGTGGTTGAACCCCAGGAAGGCAAGACCCGCTTCCATGACTTCAAACTGGCCCCGGAACTGATGCATGCCATCCAGGACCTGGGCTTCCCGTACTGCACGCCGATCCAGGCGCAGGTGTTGGGCTTCACCCTCGCCGGCAAAGACGCCATCGGCCGCGCGCAGACCGGCACCGGCAAGACCGCCGCGTTCCTGATCTCGATCATCACCCAGCTGCTGCAAACGCCACCGCCCAAAGAACGCTACATGGGTGAGCCGCGTGCACTGATCATCGCCCCGACCCGCGAGCTGGTGGTACAGATCGCCAAGGACGCCGCCGACCTGACCAAGTACACCGGCCTCAACGTCATGACGTTCGTGGGCGGCATGGACTTCGACAAGCAGCTCAAGCACCTCGAAGCCCGTCACTGCGACATCCTGGTCGCCACGCCAGGCCGCCTGCTCGACTTCAACCAGCGCGGCGACGTGCATTTGGACATGGTTGAAGTGATGGTGCTGGACGAAGCCGACCGCATGCTCGACATGGGCTTTATCCCGCAAGTGCGCCAGATCATTCGCCAGACCCCGCCGAAAAACGAGCGTCAGACCCTGCTGTTCTCTGCGACCTTCACCGAAGACGTGATGAACCTCGCCAAGCAGTGGACCACTGACCCGTCCATCGTCGAGATCGAAGCGCTGAACGTTGCCAGCGAAAACGTTGAGCAACACATCTATGCCGTGGCCGGGGCCGACAAGTACAAGCTGCTCTACAACCTGGTCAACGACAACGGTTGGGAGCGCGTGATGGTGTTCGCCAACCGCAAGGACGAAGTACGCCGCATCGAAGAACGCCTGGTGCGTGATGGCGTCAATGCCGCGCAACTGTCCGGCGATGTGCCGCAGCACAAGCGTATCAAGACCCTGGAAGGTTTCCGCGAAGGCAAGATCCGCGTGCTGGTGGCCACCGACGTGGCCGGGCGCGGTATTCACATCGACGGCATCAGCCACGTGATCAACTTCACCCTGCCGGAAGTGCCGGACGACTACGTGCACCGCATTGGCCGTACTGGCCGTGCCGGGGCGGCGGGTGTTTCGATCAGCTTTGCGGGGGAAGATGACTCGTACCAGCTGCCGTCGATTGAGACGCTGCTGGGTCGCAAGATCAGTTGTGAAACGCCGCCGACGCACCTGTTGCGGGCTGTAGAGCGCAAACGCCCTTAATAGCTGAAATGCAGTAGGAGATGTGGGGGCTGGCTTGTGTGGGAGCTGGCTTGCCTGCGATACAGGCACCTCGGCTTTTCCGTTGCACCGAGGAGATGCTATCGCAGGCAAGCCAGCTCCCACACAAGCCCAGCTCCCACATTTGGATCTCCATCGATCTTCAGCAGATGCTCACTTCCAGCGATCCGCCGCCGCGTGATCACTGCCCCGCCCTTCCACCCAGCGCGGGCCTTCAGGCGTGTTTTCCTTCTTCCAGAACGGCGCCCGCGTCTTCAAGTAATCCATCACAAACGCACAGGCATCAAACGCTGCCTGGCGATGCGCGCTGGCCGCCGCAACAAACACAATCGGCTCGCCCGGCTCCAACGCGCCGATCCGGTGCAGCACTTCCAACTTGAGCAACGGCCAGCGCTGCCCGGCTTCCACGGTGATCTTGGCCAGGGCTTTTTCGGTCATGCCGGGGTAGTGCTCCAGGAACATCCCGGACACATCGCGACCGTCATTGAAGTCGCGTACATAACCGACAAAACTCACCACCGCGCCCACGCCCACATTGGCGGCGTGCATGGCGTTGACCTCTGCGCCGGGGTCAAATGCCTCGGCCTGTACGCGAATGGCCATGCTCAGCCTCCGGTCACGGGCGGGAAAAATGCCACTTCATCACCGGCCTGCACCGGTTCGTCGAGGCTGCACAGCTCCTCGTTGCGCGCACACATCAGGCTGCTCTCGTTGAGCACCGCAAACTCAGGGTCTGCCGCCAACGCCAGTCGCACCGCATCGACGGTAGCGAACTCGCCTTCCATCTCCAGCGAATCGAAGCCTGTCGCTTCGGCGTAACGCGCAAAAAACAATACGTTGATGCTCATGCCTGGTCCGCCTTGAAATGCCCGCTTTTGCCGCCAAGCTTTTCCAGCAGGCGAATACTTTCGATGGTCATGCCGCGATCCACCGCCTTGCACATGTCGTAGATCGTCAGCGCGGCGACACTGGCGGCGGTGAGCGCTTCCATCTCCACGCCGGTCTGGCCGCTGAGTTTGCAGCGCGCGAGGATATGCACGGCGTCCACACCGTCGGCGCGCAGTTCGACCTTGACGCCGGTCAGCATCAGCGGATGGCACAACGGGATCAGGTCGCTGGTTTTTTTCGCCGCCTGGATCCCGGCGATGCGGGCCACGGCAAACACGTCGCCCTTGGGGTGGGCGCCGTCGACAATCATTTTCAAGGTGTCGGGCAGCATGCGCACCCGCGCTTCGGCCACGGCTTCACGGAACGTCACGGCTTTGTCAGTGACGTCGACCATGTGGGCGCGACCTTGGGAATCGAGATGAGTCAGCACAGGGATACTCCTGATCAGGAGCGGCAATTGTAAACCTGTGAGTCAATTTTGCGCAGGGCTGTTTGGCCTTTAAAAAGAACACCGCAACCGTGGCGAGGGAGCTTGCTCCCGCTGGGCTGCGAAGCGGCCCTTGCTCTTTGCTTCAAGAGCATGGGACTGCTTCGCAGTCCAACGGGAGCAAGCTCCCTCGCCACAGGGTATCGGCCGTTAGAACCGGAAAGTAAACCCGGCGTTGATCCCGTTGTTGTTACCCCGGTTGGACAGCAAACCGCTGTAGTTCAACGACACCAGCGTGTCCTTGGTCAGGGCCATTTCCGCACTGGCCTTGATCACCGCGCCATCGCGGGCCACCGGCACACTATTGACCGCAAAGGCGTTGTCGCTGCCGGCAAACTTCAGCGAGGCGTCGCGATCGGTGTCGCCAAACTGATGCTCCCAGCCCAGCTCACCGCGCAACGTTACCGCCGAGGTCGAGCTGACCGGCAGTTGGGTATGCGCGCGCAGGCCCAAGGTGGAAAGCGTGGCGTCCTGGCTTTGCTTGCTGGCATGCAAGGCTGCGGCGCCGCCTTTTTCCTTGAACGAATCGCTCTGGTAGTTCAGGTAGGTCAGGTTGGCGAAGGGTTCGAACTGGTTCCATTGGGTGTAACCGATCTCGGCAAACACTTGGTCGGTGCGCGCGTTGTAGTCAGCTTTGTCGTAGTCCGACTGGTTGGCGTACGCCACGCGGCGCGAGCTGTCGATACGATGCCAGGTGGTGGCACCGCCCATGCGCAGGGCGATGGTGTCGAAGCGTTTTCCGCCGTAGACCGACAGGTGATAGTTGTCGCTGTCTGCCGATGCCGACTCGCCATTGAGATGGCTTTGGGTGTAGCCGGTGGCGGCGCCCACACGCCAGCCGTCGCCGACCTCCGTGTCCAGGCCCAGCAGCACGCCACTGGTAGACGAGGAGTAGCCGCTGGCGTTGTTGTCACCGCTGACGTTATTGCGACCGCCCAGCAGCTGTACCCAGCCGCCGTTGTCGTGAGTGTCGATCTGCGCGCTGGAGTCCAGCGCCTGAGCCTGTTGCAGACGGCCGTTGACCGCTTCACGAATGTAACGGCTGTCCGCCATTTGCGCTGCGGCCACGTCCGAGTGCAGTTGCCCCGAGAGCTGCTTGAATGCGGCCTGTGCCTGGGCTGCCGAATCTGAAGCCAGCAGGCTTTCATACACCGGGCTGCCTGCGCCCAAGGCTTCGGCCGCCGTCGCCACGGCGCGTTCATTGCGGGTTTGCGCGATGCTGGCAAACGTCGTCTGGTTACGCGCCACCGCCAGGCTCAGTTGGTTCGGCTGATAGCTCAACTGAGTGCCGATAAACAGGTAGTTGGGCGTGATCGCTGCAAACTGGCCGTTGATGCCCTGGCTGGCCGTCAGGATGTTGAACTGCTGGCCCACCAGGCTACGGGCCTCAGTGGCAGACAGCAGGTTCGGGCTGTTTTCCAGGGATACGGTCACCACACCACCGTTAAGGGTGGCGACGCCGCTGCTTTGGATTTGATCACTTTGCCCGTTCGGGCCGACCTCCACGGCATATACCGAACCAGGGTTGAAGGTCACGTCGCCGGTGTGCAGCGTGCCGATCGAATGGCCCGGCGCCACGCGCCCGCCTGTGTTCACGGTCAAGGCACCCACCGTGCCGTTACCGGCCAGTGTGCCGCCCAACGTGGTCATCACGCCGTTATCCGCATTGCGGGTGCCTACCGCGCTGCCATCCACGGTCACCGCGGAGGTCAACGAGCCGTCTACCGACAGCTTGCCGCCGCGTACCCAGGTGCTGCCCGAATAGGTGTTCTGGCCCTCGAGCACCAGTTCGCCGTCGCCGGACTTGGCCAGGCTGCCGACGTAGGTCGTGCCGGTGAGCAAATCCTTGCCGCGTGCCAGCGTCGCCTGTTCCCTGGCGTGGCCGATTTCATATTCAAACTGGTCATCGTCAGAGGCATTGGCGGGCAAGCCGTTGACCCAGCCCTTCTGTTGCTTGGTGGCGGCCCAGGTGGCTTGTTCGGCGGTGTCTTCTACACGGCGGGCGCGGATGGCCTCATCGGAAATCGGGTTGGCCCATATATCGCGCGTACCACCCGGCAAGGCCACCGCCACCGAGCCGAGGAACTGCCCCGGCCCTTGCATGGCTTTTTGCAGGTTGGGCAAGCCCCAACCGCTGACCACGCCCGGCACTTGCGGCGTGCCTGGCGCGGCGTCGTGTACCGGTTGCAGGTTGTCGTAGGTGCGGCCACCGGTCAGGTCGCCCACCGGCGTATCGGGACCGTCCGGCGCTTGCAGGCTGGAGGTGGTCAGCAACACATCCCGCGCCTGGCTGGCGGTCATGTAAGGGAAGCGTTGAATCACCAGCGCAAGCGCCCCGGAGACGCTCGGCGCAGCCGCAGAGGTGCCGTTGGCGTTGGGGATAATTTCCCCTTCGGGTCCGGTGGACGGAATACCCGAAACGCCCATCACGCACCACCACTTCGACGTGCCGCAGCGGTTGTAGACCTGAGCGCTGGTCTCGTCGTAGCCGGTGATCGAGAGGAATTTGCTCTCGATATCCGGCTTGAAAAACGGCAGGTTGGCGTTGGTGTCCGGGTTGGCGCCGTGGCTGTCGTTGCCCGCCGAGATAATCTGGATAAAGGTGTTTTGCCGCGCGGCGTCAGCCATCGCGTCCATCCAGGTTTTTTGCCCGGCGTGGGCCTTGTCCCAGAACGGGCGATAGGCAGCGGTCATGTCGCGCAAATTATCGGCCGCGCTGTCGCCTACGTTGCCGAAGTGGTTTTCCACATCATTGCGCGAATTCTGACCCCAGCTCTGGTTGACGATCGAGACGTTCTTCGCCGCCAGCGCGTTGTAGCTGGCCATGAACGCGTTGTAGTCCAGGTCATTGGAGCCCTGGAAACGGTTGTCATCGGTGCCGCCGGTATTGGCGACAAAAATATTCGCGTCAAACGCAATGCCATGCATGCCGGTGCCGTTGCGGCTGGCGCCCAGTACGCCGGACATCTCGGTGCCGTGACCGTCATTGATGGTCGGGTCGTACTCGCCGGAAATACTGAAGTGCTCGCCTTTTTGGAACTGGCCGTCCGGCGTGTCATGAATGTAACGCGGGTGGGTGGCGTAGTACTCGCCAGTGGAGGTCACTGCCTGCACTCGGTCCTGGCCCTGGGCATTCTTGCCCTGGAACTCAAAGTGTTCAGTGAGGATGCCCGAGTCGAGCACGCCGACGTTCACGCCCTTGCCGGTCATGCCCAGGGCGTAGGCGTAATACGCGTTGGTGCGGTCCAGGCCGGAGTTGACCTGGGCTTCGGGGGTTTTCCAGGTTTGCGCGTTGGCGCTCCAGTCACGGGTGGCGCCCGCCCAGGATTGGCCGGCATTCAGTTGCGCGTTGAGGTTGCTGCTCACGCCAGGCTCTACGTAGGTGTAGGGCTTGGCCGCCGGCAGGTTGGCGATAATGGCCTTGGAGAAGTCGAGAATATTGGTGGTATAGCGCCCGCTGTTGCTGAACAGCCGGCTGCGGTAGTAATCCAGGCGCGAGGCGTAGTCCAGCGGCCGCTTGGTATCGCCGAGCATGGCGCCGATGGTGAGGTTTTCCGGTTGCAGTTCGTAGTTTTGCTTGAGGGCCGAATCGAACTTGCCGGACTGTGCGGCAAAGTCCTTGGCGGCCAGGTCGACGATATCGGCGTAGGCGAACCGCAGGTTTTTATACACGTCGGTGTTGGGCCCAAATGAAGCAACGGCTTTCCTGAAGGCCGACTCCAGCACTGGCGACGTGTAGGGGTTGGCGTCATCGGCCCAGGCTATAGAGCCTTGTCCCAGCCATAAGGCCAAGCCGAGTGCGATGGGTGTAAGGGGTATCGATTTGGAGCCTGTAGCGCGCTTGCGTTTTTGCGACAAAGTGAAGCCATTACCTGCTGCGTCCATTTTCCTTTCCCTTTGGATATGTGCTTCGTCAATGAGCGATGTATCGGGCTTTTTGTAATAGGCAGGATCACGCGCAAGACCAACGCCGGGTCTTGAATAAATCGTCGAATCAAAGCGATCGCGTTTCGACGGGGTTACGCTGTTTTCTTATAGTTTTCGGCGATAAAAAATGTAACAAAATAATTACAAAGCCTACAAGCACCCAGGACGCATTAACGAAGACAAATGTCGCCCATAACAAAAACCCCGAATTTCGCGAGAAATTCGGGGTGTTTTGTGGCATTTAGCCACTAACTACAGCATGGGCGATTACAGATGGGATTCGGCGTACTCGGCCAGAATCGAACGAGGTACCCCTTGCAGCGCGATATGCACGCCGTTCGGGAAGTCTTTAAAGCGTTCAGTCAGGTAGGTCAGCCCGGAGCTGGTCGCGGACAGGTAAGGGGTGTCGATCTGTGCCAGGTTGCCCAGGCACACCACTTTGGAACCGGCGCCAGCACGGGTGATGATGGTTTTCATCTGGTGCGGCGTGAGGTTCTGGCATTCATCGATCAAAATCAGGCTCTGCTGGAAGCTGCGACCTCGGATGTAATTGAGGGATTTGAACTGCAACGGCACTTTGCTGAGGATGTAGTCGACGCTGCCATGGGTGTTTTCATCATCCATGTGCAAGGCTTCAAGGTTGTCGGTGATCGCCCCCAGCCACGGCTCCATTTTTTCCGCTTCGGTGCCGGGCAGAAAGCCGATCTCCTGGTCCAGGCCCTGCACGCTGCGGGTGGCGATGATGCGGCGATAACGCTTGGTCACCATGGTTTGCTCAATGGCGGCCGCCAGCGCGAGGATGGTTTTCCCCGAGCCTGCAGCGCCGGTCAGGTTGACCAGATGAATGTCCGGGTCGAGCAGCGCATACAGCGCCAGGCTCTGGTAGATGTCACGCGGTTTCAGGCCCCAGGCTTCCTGGTGCAACAGGGGTTCCTGATGCAGGTCGAGGATCAGCAGCTTGTCGACCTGGATCTCTTTGATCCAGCCCACAAAACCCTGTTCGTCGATGATGAATTCATTGATGTGCACGGCCGGCAGGTTGTCGATCAGCTGTACCTGGTGCCAGGTACGGCCATGGTCCTGACGGGTTTCGACCTTGCTGACAAGATCCCAGAAAGAGCCGGTCACGGTGTGATAACCCCGCGACAGCATCGACACGTCGTCGACGAGCTGGTCGGTACTGTAGTCCTCGGCAGCGATCCCACACGCTCGTGCCTTGAGGCGCATATTGATGTCTTTGGTCACCAGCACCAGGCGCAGGTCCTTGTCGCGCGCGTGCAGGTCGATCAATTGGTTGATGATTTTGTTGTCGTTGAGGTTTTCCGGCAGCAGGCTGTTGGGCTCGCTGCGCTTGCTCATCAGAATCGACAGCAAGCCCTTAGGCCCGCTTTTGCCGCGCTGGATCGGCACGCCGACTTCAACGTCCTCGGGTGAGGCTTCGCCCAGGGTCTTGTCGATCAGGCGGATCGCCTGGCGGCATTCGGCAGCCACGCTGTGGTGCCCGCTTTTGAGTTTGTCGAGCTCCTCAAGCACGATCATCGGGATGGCGACGTGGTGTTCTTCGAAGTTAAGCAGTGCGTTTGGATCGTGGATCAATACGTTGGTATCAAGCACATAAAGGATTGGCTGGTCGGAAGAAGGGTTACGTCCATGATCATCCATACTCGGTCACCTTTGTGGGAGCCATTCGACGCAATACCTGGGCGGTGCTGCGCCTCGATTCGACCACCGACTGCACCTGAGTGACGTCAAGTGCAGTGCCCACATGAGGAGTCTTGGAAGACGCCACCTGTGTTGCAGGGTTCGGCGATCTGACTTCGTAATACCGCAAAACCCATGACAGGAAAAAGCACTTTGACGCTTTTTTGAAGTTTATTTTTCAGGATGACGAATAGCACTAGCCGAGTGCCAGTGACCCCGTTAAAGTCGGAAGTCCGCCTGCATCGAAATGTCGCACAAAATCACCCCTGAATCCCCCCATCCCTAACAGGGCCGGGCACTTCAGCGAAATGCCTCCCGGCAGTCCTGCCAACCCAAGCCACTTTGCGCCGTTGACTGCAATAACATCGGCAAAGCCACCCGCGCCTTGTCCTGGGTGTCGTGAAACACAATCACGCCTTTGCGCCACAGCAACATCAACGTCAGCACCCGTTGCGCCGACTCATCAGCCTTGAGCTTGCCCGGCTCGTCCTGGGAATCGATGTCCCACAACGCCACCTGCAAACCCTGGGATTGGAAGAAACCCTGGCTGTCGGCACGGCGCTGGCCATAGGGCGGGCGAAACAGCGGCACGTAGTTTTCCGGCATCAGGTTCTGCACCAGCGCAGCGCTGCGCGTAATCGAGCTTTGCCACTCGACCCAATGGCTGTGGGAGCGGTATTGCCAACCCTGGGTGCCTACGCACTGGCCCTGGTACAACGCCTGCACGTCACTGGCGGAACTGCGCTCCACACGGGTTTGCAAACTGCTGCCAAGGGCAAAGAACATGGCGTTCATCTTCTGCTTGCGCAGGTAGTCGGTGAGCCAGTCGGTATTGCCGCTGACCGGCGCCGGGCCGCCGTCGAAGGTCAGCAGGAACAGACGGTCGTTGAACTCGTCGCCATTGCGTTCGTGGTCACCAAAACGCAGCACTTCGCTGCTGATCTGCGGGAACAGCGCGGCTTTGCGCAACAGCTCCTCCAGGTAGCGTTCATGGAAGTTATGGCTGGGCCCGGCCCAGCCTATATAGAAGGAGTTATCGCTGACCTGGAACTTGCCGGCCTGCTCGCGCAGATCGTCCATGTTTTCCACCAGGTAGCAGAACGAGGCGTCCTCTTCGCAGCTCTGCTGGGCCGCCGTGTAGTTTTCCAGCAGGCGCTGCCAGAGCTGGCGACGCAGGTCGTCGATGGCGGCGAGGTTGATGTTTTTCAGACCAAGACGCTGCTTGAGGGCGGCCTCATCCTGGTTTTCGCTGGCCAGCAGGCTATGAGCGAACATCAGGATTTCAGCGCGCGAAGCGACATCGAACAGCGCCGGGCTGCTGAGCTTTTCGGGCCAGATGCCACGGTCCAGGCTGGCGACATCCACCGGCGCGGCGCTGGCGTTCAGGCACAGTAAGCAGGCTGACAATAATAGTGCTAGGCGCACGCAGGGTCTCCCTCTCCAGAGTTACCGCCCATCATAGCGGATCGTGCCTATCGCCATCATAGGTGGAGTCAAACCACTCAACCCCCTAGAATCCCTGCCACGATTACAGGAGCCAACTTCATGCTGATGGTGATTTCCCCCGCCAAAACCCTCGACTTCGAGTCAAAGCCGGCAACCCCACGCTTCACTCAACCGCAATACCTCGACCACTCTCAGGAGCTGATCGAACAATTGCGCGAACTGAGCCCGGCGCAAATCAGCGAGTTGATGCACGTCTCCGACAAAATCGGCGGCCTCAATGCCGCCCGTTTCGGCAGCTGGACCCCGGCCTTCACACCGGCCAATGCCAAGCAGGCGCTGCTGGCGTTCAAGGGCGACGTCTACACCGGCCTGAATGCCGAAACCTTCAGCGATGCCGACTTCAGCTACGCCCAGGACCACCTGCGCATGCTCTCGGGCCTCTACGGCCTGCTGCGCCCGCTGGACCTGATGATGCCGTACCGCCTGGAGATGGGCACCAAACTGCCCAACGCCCGCGGCAAAGACCTCTACGCATTCTGGGGCACGCGCATCAGCGAATGGCTCAATGAAGCGCTGGCCGAACAAGGCGACGACGTGCTGCTCAACCTCGCCTCCAACGAGTACTTCTCGGCGGTCAAGCGCACGGCTCTGAACGCACGGATCATCAACACCGAGTTCAAGGACCTGAAGAACGGCCAGTACAAGATCATCAGCTTCTACGCCAAAAAGGCGCGGGGCATGATGAGCCGTTTTGTGATTGAAGAACGCATCAATGATCCTGCCAAACTGAAGCAGTTTGATGTGCAGGGTTATCGCTTCAATGCGGAGCAGTCCAAGCCGGATAATTTGGTGTTCCTGCGCGATCACGCACCGGAATAGCGCCCGCTCTCACGCTGTAGTTCAACTGTGGGAGCTGGCTTGCCTGCGATAGCTGTGGGTCAGTCAGTATTTCTTTACCTGACACTCCGCTATCGCAGGCAAGCCAGCTCCCACATTTTTGTCTGCATTCCACGTCGAAAAAGTCATTTGTTTGACGTCAAAAAAACCTCAAGCAGATTCCTAACGAATCTTTCACTCGACATTCGTCATTTTTTTTCGTAGTGGCACCACTTTTTTCAAACACTAGTGGCACAAAACTATCCCCTCTCTTCAACTCCCCATATCCACTCGCCCAAATAGCAAGTGCTATCAATATAGTACCAGTGCCATCTTTTCTAATATTTCAAGAAATTTCCGGAAACAGGATGAGCGGCCAGGAACTTCACCCTAAAGCACCGCTCATACCACCGGTAACGAAATTCTCTGTTGCTGTAAGAGATGACTTACATGACCAACCCACGGAAGTAGCAAAGTTGTCATATTTCAACTTTGACTCAGGAGTCATATTGCCAATTGATTAGTTGATAGCGGCGACAAGGATGAATTGCCACGCACTGTAAGGCCAAGGCCAAGCTTCCCCTAATTGGTCAGTGATACAACCCAAGACATTGATATTTAAAGGCTATCAGCCTCTATCAAGGCCCTGCGGCACTGACGCCAGGCCCTTCTCCCAGGAAGGCCGGCTGCATTTGAGGGCAAGCTCCAATAACAAGGCCACGTTGCGCACACCTTGGGTGCACTTATTAGTCACTCGTCATTAAACATGCCTGCACGCGGTAAGTCGGCGTCTATTCGCCCAACTTTCGCGGCATCAGTGACGCTTGCAAACATGAACTCCAGCCATCTAATGGCCTGTATTAAACAAAGAGGTAATTGCGATGCGCATCAGCATATTTGGTTTGGGTTACGTTGGCGCAGTCTGTGCCGGTTGCCTGTCTGCCCGTGGCCATGAAGTGGTCGGCGTAGACATCTCCAAGGATAAGATCGACCTGATCAACGCGGGTAAATCGCCGATCGTTGAACCGGGTCTGGGCGAACTGTTGAGCCAAGGCATCGCAAACGGTCGACTGCGCGGCACTACCAACTTCGCCGACGCCATCCGCGATACCGACCTGTCGATGATTTGCGTGGGCACGCCGAGCAAGAAAAACGGCGACCTGGAACTCAACTACATCGAAGCGGTATGCCGCGAGATCGGTTTTGTCCTGCGTGACAAAACCACCCGTCACACCATCGTGGTGCGCAGCACCGTATTGCCAGGCACCGTAGCCAATGTGGTGATCCCGATTCTGGAAGACTGCTCCGGCAAAAAAGCCGGTGTCGACTTCGGCGTGGCGGTGAACCCTGAGTTCCTGCGTGAATCCACCGCCATCGCCGACTACGACTTGCCACCGATGACCGTCATCGGCGAATTCGACAAAGCCTCCGGCGATGTCCTGCAGTCGCTGTACGAAGAACTCGATGCACCGATCATCCGCAAGGACATCGCCGTCGCCGAGATGATCAAGTACACCTGCAACGTGTGGCACGCCACCAAGGTCACGTTCGCCAACGAGATCGGCAACATTGCCAAGGCCGTCGGCGTCGATGGTCGCGAAGTGATGGAAGTGGTGTGCCAGGACAAGACGCTCAACCTGTCCCAGTACTACATGCGCCCAGGCTTCGCGTTCGGCGGCTCGTGCCTGCCCAAAGACGTGCGCGCCCTCACCTACCGCGCCAGCTCGCTGGATGTGGAAGCGCCGCTGCTCAACTCGCTGATGCGCAGCAACGAGTCCCAGGTACAGAACGCCTTCGACATCGTCGCCGGCCATGACAAACGCAAAGTCGCCCTGCTGGGCCTGAGCTTCAAGGCCGGCACCGACGACCTGCGCGAAAGCCCGCTGGTGGAACTGGCGGAAATGCTGATCGGCAAGGGTTTTGACCTGAGCATCTACGACAGCAACGTCGAGTACGCCCGTGTCCACGGCGCGAACAAGGACTACATCGAAGGCAAGATCCCGCATGTGTCGTCCCTGCTCAATTCCGACTTCGACGACGTGATCAACAACTCCGACGTGATCATCCTCGGCAACCGTGACGAGAAATTCCGTGCCCTGGCGCACAACGCACCTCACGGCAAACAGGTGATCGACTTGGTGGGCTTCATGTCCCAGGCCACCAGTGTCAGTGGCCGTACCGAAGGCATTTGCTGGTAACAGCGACGGCAAGTTTCGGGTTGCACGTGTCTTTATCCCCAGCGCGTGCAGCCTGAAGCCTCCTTCCCTTCCGGATGACGCTTATGTCCAAGTTAAAACATGTATTACTGCAATCGGCCGGCTGGTTGTTCTTCCTCAGCCTGCTGATGGGTCTCGCCCTGCTGTTGCCGGCGAGTACGTTCGACTCGCAGTCGAAGAATTTTATTTTCCTGATTGGCGCCGTCGGCATCTGGCGCTACTCGATGGGTGCTACGCATTTCTTTCGCGGCATGCTGTTCCTGTACGTGGTCTACCCGCACTTGCGCCGCAAGGTGCGCAAGCTGGGCAAGGCGGCCGACCCGTCCCACGTATTCCTGATGGTCACCAGTTTCCGTATCGACGCGCTGACCACCGCGCAGGTCTACAGCTCGGTGATTCGCGAAGCCATCGAGTGCGGCTTCCCAACCACCGTGGTGTGCTCGCTGGTGGAGATGTCCGATGAGCTGCTGGTGAAAAGCCTGTGGGAACGCATGAACCCGCCGGAGCGCGTAAAGCTCGACTTCGTGCGCATCGCCGGCACCGGCAAACGCGACGGCCTGGCCTTCGGTTTCCGCGCTATCTCGCGCCACCTGCCGGATGACCGCGCCGTGGTGGCGGTGATCGATGGCGACACCGTGCTCGCCGAAGGTGTAGTGCGCAAGACCGTGCCGTGGTTCCAGCTGTTCGGCAATGTCGGTGGCCTGACCACCAACGAATTCTGCGAAGTACGCGGCGGCTACATCATGAGCGAATGGCACAAGCTGCGCTTCGCCCAGCGCCACATCAACATGTGCTCCATGGCCCTGTCCAAGCGCGTACTGACCATGACCGGTCGTATGTCGGTGTTCCGCGCCAACGTGGTGACCGACCCCGGCTTTATCGCCGACGTGGAAAGCGACTCGTTGCAACACTGGCGCCTGGGCCGCTTCAAGTTTTTGACCGGTGACGACAAGTCGAGCTGGTTCAGCCTGATGCGCCTGGGCTACGACACCTTCTACGTGCCGGACGCCGCGATCCACACCGTGGAACACCCGCCGGAAAAGAGCTTTATCAAGGCCAGCCGCAAGCTGATGTTCCGCTGGTACGGCAACAACCTGCGCCAGAACTCCCGCGCTCTGGGCCTGGGTATGCGTCGGTTGGGCCTGTTCACCAGCATCGTGTTGTTCGACCAGCGCGTATCGATGTGGACCTCCCTGCTCGGCCTGACCGTGGCGATCATCGCCACCTTCAAATACGGCGGCGCGTTCATCCTCGCGTACCTGCTGTGGATCGGTATCACCCGCCTGATCCTGACCCTGCTGCTGTCGTGCTCCGGCCACAAGATCGGCCCGGCCTACCCGGTGATTCTCTATTACAACCAGATCATGGGCGCG
Source organism: Pseudomonas sp. OE 28.3 (assembly GCF_014268205.2). Lineage (NCBI taxonomy): Bacteria > Pseudomonadati > Pseudomonadota > Gammaproteobacteria > Pseudomonadales > Pseudomonadaceae > Pseudomonas > Pseudomonas sp. OE 28.3. Next base: position 1,357,206 of record NZ_CP077082.1, on the reverse strand, counting down.
CTGGTGAAGATCTACGTGTTCTTCCGCCTTGATCAACAGTCCTGGACCCGCCAGGACACCAAACTGACCCGCGATTTGGCCAGCTTTCAACGTTGGTTCAACACCTGGTCGTCTCGGACCATGACCTTCTCCGCCGGCAGCATTTTCGTCGCCGTGTTGCTGATGATGGTCTGACCCAGCCAAGCCTGAATTAACTAGGAAATCGAACATATGAACAGCCCAGTAAACGCCAACGTTGTCCACGAATCCGAAGCCCAGCGCCAACATGCCCGGGTCAAAATCCCGGCCAAGCTGCGCTTCTTCAACACCGACCGTACCCAGACCGAAGCACGGGTGATCGACCTGTCCGCCGGTGGCCTGGCGTTCACCGCCACCCAGCCGCTGACCGTCGGTGAAGTGCACAAGGGCCGCCTGCAGTTCGTGATCGATAACCTCGGTTTGGCGATGGATGTAGAGCTGCAGATTCGCTCCTACGACCGCCAGAGCGGCCGCACCGGTTGCCAGTTCCAGAACCTCGACGCCCAGGATATTTCCACCCTGCGCCACCTGATCACTTCGCACCTGTCCGGCGACATCGTGACCATGGGCGACGTGCTGGCCACCCTGCAACGCGACAACTTCACCAAGGCGCGCAAGGTCAAGGACGGCGGCAGCGGCATGACCGCGTTCGGCCGCCTGCGCGCGGTGGTGTTCAGCGCCGGGATCTTCATTGTCGGCCTCGCCGCGTTCGGTTTTGTGTTCAAGTCGGTGTACGGCATGTACTTCGTCAGCCACGCCCAGGCCGGCCTCGTCAGCGTGCCCGGCATGAACGTGACCATGCCGCGCGACGGCACCGTGCAGAGCCTGCTCAAAGGCGACGCGGTTGCAGCCAAAGGTGCGCCACTGGCAACGTTCAGCACCAGCATGCTCGATGTGCTCAAGGGCCATCTGGACGAAGACCAGCTGCAACCGGCCAAGGTTGAAGAGCTGTTCGGCAAGCAAATGACCGGCACCCTGACCTCGCCGTGCGATTGCGTGGTCGCCCAGCAATTGGTCGCCGACGGCCAGTACGCCAGCAAGGGCGATGTGATCTTCCAATTGGTGCCACGCGGCAGCCAGGCCAATGTGGAAGCGCGCTTTACCTATCGCCAGTTCGCTGACGTGCGCCCAGGTACACAGGTGAACTTCCAGGTCGCCGACGAAGAACAGATCCGTACCGGCACCATCGTCAGCAGCACCAGCCTGAACAGCGCCGACTTGTCTTCCGACATTCGCGTGCAGATCAAGCCGGACGCGCCGCTGGACAGCACCTATGCCGGGCGCCCAGTGGAAGTCACCAGCGACCGCGGCCCTTCGCTGAACTGGCTGATCGATAAAGCCATGGCTCACGGTCTGTAAGCGGAGGACATGCCTGTGAACCCTATTTCAAGCACAACACAGAGCACTGTGGGAGTCGGGCTTGCCCGCGATGGGATCGACTCGGTGCACCTGAAAGACCGAGTTGCCCGCATCGCAGGCAAGCCAGCTCCCACACAGAGCGGGTCGCACTTCGCCTCTGCATTCTGCACATTGGCACTGGCGGTCAGCCTCGCCGGTTGCGCCGGCCTGCCCGACCAGCGCCTGGCCAACGAAGCCCTCAAACGTGGCGACACGGTCACCGCCCAACAGAACTACCAGCAGTTGGCAGACCTGGGCTACAGCGAAGCCCAAGTCGGCCTCGCTGACATCCAGGTCACCACCCGCGATCCCGAGCAAATCCGCCAGGCCGAGGCCACTTACCGCGCGGCCGCCGATACGTCGCCGCGTGCCCAGGCACGTCTGGGCCGCCTGCTGGTGGCCAAACCCGGCGCTACCGAAGCCGAACAGCACGAAGCCGAAGGCCTGCTGAAAAAAGCCTTTGCCAATGGCGAAGGCAACACCCTGATCCCGCTGGCGATGCTGTACCTGCAATACCCGCACAGCTTCCCCAACGTGAACGCCCAACAGCAAATCAGCAAATGGCAGGCGGCGGGTTACCCGGAAGCAGGTTTGGCCCAGGTGCTGCTGTATCGCACCCAGGGCACCTACGACCAGCACCTGGATGATGTGGAGCGCATCTGCAAGGCGGCGCTGAACACCACCGATATCTGCTACGTCGAGCTGGCCACGGTTTATCAGAAGAAAGCCGAGCCGGAAAAACAGGCCGAACTGCTCAAGCAGCTCGAAGCCGGCTACGCCCGTGGCACCGTCACCGCCCAGCGCGTCGACAGCGTAGCCCGCGTATTGGGTGATGCGACACTCGGCCAGCCGGATGAAAAAACCGCCCAGGCGCTGCTGGAAAAAATCGCCCCTGGCTATCCGGCCTCCTGGGTCAGCCTGGCGCAACTGCTCTACGACTTCCCCGAACTGGGCGACGTCGACCAGATGATGAAGTACCTGGACAACGGCCGCGCCGCCGACCAGCCGCGCGCCGAGCTGTTGCTGGGCAAGCTCTACTACGAAGGCAAATGGGTACCGGCAGACGCCAAGGCTGCCGAAGCGCATTTCGAGAAAGCCGTGGGCCGTGAAGTCGCCGCCGATTACTACCTCGGCCAGATCTACCGCCGTGGCTACCTGGGCAAGGTCTACTCGCAAAAAGCCCTCGACCACCTGCTGACCGCTGCACGCAACGGCCAGAACAGCGCCGACTTCGCCATCGCGCAATTGTTCTCCCAGGGCAAGGGCACCAAGCCCGACCCATTGAACGCCTATGTCTTCAGCCAATTGGCCAAAGCCCAGGACACGCCAGAGGCCAATGACCTGGCCACGCAGCTCGAAGCCCCGCTCACGCCTGAGCAACGCGCCGAAGGCCAACGCCTGGTGCAACAGGAACTGGCCACGCGCGGCACCCTGGCCCAGAGCACGCTGCAACTGCACGCCCTGCAAGAAGAAGACGGCGAGGAATCCCTATGAAGCTCAACCCATTCGTCAAGGCCGGTATCGGCCTGACCTTCGCCCTGCTGTGGTCGTGCCCGACCCTGGCCGCGCTGACCGAAGCCAAGAACTTCGGCCTGGAAGTCAAAGCCACCGCACAATCCGAAGATGACCGCGACCTCGGTACGCAAAAAGGCGGCGACGTCAACGGCATCGGCCTCGACCTGCGCCCGTGGGTCTACGGCGAAAGCGGCGCGTGGAGCGCCTACGCCATGGGCCAGGCGGTCGTGTCGAGTGACATCATCGAGACCGACCCCCTGCAACAATCGGCCGATGACGAAAATCAGCAAACCACCAACAACGACCGCAAGTCCAAGAAAAACTACCTGGCCATGCGCGAGTTCTGGGTCGGCTACAGCGGTTTCACGCCTTACCCGGGCGAGCTGCTCAAGCTGGGTCGCCAACGCCTGCGCAATGACGACGGCCAATGGCGCGACACCAATATCGAAGCGCTGAACTGGACCTTCGATACCACCCTGCTCAAGGCCAATGTCGGCGTTGCCGAACGCTTCAGCGAATACCGCACCGACCTCAAGGAGCTGTCGCCCAAGGACAAGGACCGCCAGCACCTCTACGCCGACGCCGCCTACCAGTGGACCCCAGGCCAGTGGATCGGCTTGCGCGCCCACCACACCCATGACAACGGTAAGCTCGACTACCCGGAACCGGGCGTGGCGACCGACTCGTTGGACAAGCGCGAAAACGGCGACCTGACCTGGCTCGGCATCGAAGCCAACAGCGACGCCTACAACTGGCGCAACACCAACACCGTCAACTACTGGGCCAGCGTCACCGGCATGAAAGGCAACCGCGACACGGTCAATGCCCTCAACGCCGACGGCACCCGCCCAACCCAGGCCAAACGCAGCGACGACGTGAATGGCTGGGCCACTGACATCGGCGTGCGCCTGCGCCTCGACCCGCAGTGGCAAGTCGGTGCGGCTTATTCCCGTGCCAGCGCCGAGTACGAGCAGAACGGCCTGCAAAGCAACCGTTCGAACTGGACCGGCACCCAGTCCCGCGTGCATCGCTTTGGCGAAGCGTTTCGCGGCGAGATGAACAACATGCAGTCCATGAGCCTGTTCGGTTCCTGGCAGCTGCGCGAGGACTACGACGCCAGCCTGGTCTATCACAAGTTCTGGCGCGTCGACGGCAACAAGCCGGTGGGCAGCAACGGCATCGATGCGGTGCAGAACAACACCGACGACGTGACCGGCGCGATCCTGTCCAGCACCTCGTTACCGCTGGAAGACGGCAAAAAAGATCTGGGTCAGGAGATGGACCTGGTGGTCACCAAGTACTTCAAAAAGGGCCTGTTGCCGGCCGCCCTCAGCCAGTCGATCGACGAGCCGTCGGCACTGGTGCGCTTTCGTGCAGGCGTGTTCAAGCCGGGCGATGCCTATGGCAGCCAGGTCGACTCGTACATGCACCGCGCGTTTGTCGACGTGATCTGGAAATTCTGATGGGAGCCTGCGCAATGAATGCTCAAAGCCTACTCGTCGCGGCAATGCTGATGGCCAGCGCCACAGCGTTTGCCGATACGGCGGCCAAGGCGCCGACCATCGCCAAGGAACTGCAACAGGCCAAGACCTACACCATTTCCAGCCCGCCCACCGCGCCGCTGGAACTGCCCAAGCCTGCGCTGCCCGACCTGACTGGCTACACCGCAGCGGCGATGGAAAAGAAGATCGTGCGCAGCAAACCGGGCAAAGTCAGCATCCGCCGCATGATGCAGGAAGACGCGCTCAAGGACTTTATCGGCGGCGATAACAAGATGGCCGAATGGGTGGTACGCCAGCACGGCATTCCCCAGGCAATCTTTGTCGACGACGGCTACCTGAACCTCAAGGACCTGCTCGGTAAAGTGCCCAAGCAGTACCTCAGTGAAACCTCGCCGGGCGTGTTTCTGGCCAAGCTGCCGATTGTGGTCGGGCGCAAAGGCATCCTCGACATCGACAAGAAGACCCAGGAGCTGCGCCTGTCCCAGCAAGCCGGTTCGTTCCTGATCAACGACGGCCAGCTGTTTGTGCGTGACACCAAAATCACCGGCTGGGACGAAAAGACCAACGGCCCGGCGCTGTTCAAGTCGCCCAAGGAGTTCCGCCCGTTCCTGCTGGCCTGGGGCGGCACCGAAACCTACATCTCCAAGACCAAGATGGCCAGCTTTGGCTACGCCAACAGTAAGTCTTACGGCGTGAGTATTTCCCAGTACACGCCGAACATGGCCAAGGTGCTCAAGCGTGCGGAACCGACCGGCTGGATCATCGATTCCGAGTTCTCCGACATGTGGTACGGCTTCTATTGCTACGAGACCACCGGCTTTGTGATCAAGGGCAACACCTACAAAGACAACATCGTCTACGGCATCGACCCGCACGACCGTTCCCACGGCCTGATCATTGCTGACAACACCGTCTACGGCACCAAGAAGAAGCACGGGATCATCATTTCCCGTGAGGTCAACGACAGCTTCATCTTCAACAACCGCAGCTACGACAACAAGCTCTCGGGCCTGGTGATCGACCGTAACAGCGTCAACAACCTGATCGCCGACAACGAGATCTACCGCAACCACACCGACGGCATCACCCTCTATGAGAGCGGCGACAACCTGTTGTGGGGCAACAAGGTCATCGCCAACCGTCGCCACGGCATCCGCGTGCGTAACAGCGTGAACATTCGCCTGTACGAGAACTCCGCCATGGCCAACGGGCTGACCGGCGTGTACGGGCACATCAAGGATTTGACCGACACAGACCGCGACATCGCCCTCGACCCGTTTGACGCGAAAGTCTCGCTGATCGTGGTCGGCGGCGAGCTGGCCGGCAACGGCAGCGGGCCGCTGTCGATTGATTCGCCGTTGAGCATCGAGCTGTACCGCGTGTCGATGCTGGCGCCGACCAAATCCAGCGGCATCAGCTTTGCCGGTGTGCTGGGCGATCGCCAGGAAGAGATTCTCGACCTGCTGGTGCGCCAGCAGAAAGCCGTGCTGATCGACCCTGTCGAACGCCAGACCCAAATGCAGGACTGAGGATGACCCTTATGCACCCACACATGATCAAACTGCTGAGCCTCTCGGGTCTGACCCTCGGCCTGCTGGCGGCCAGCCAGGGCGTGCGCGCCGACGAAATCAAGGCGCCGACCTTTACCGCCGAACCGTGCTGCAGCCTGTGCCCGGCCGCCCATGACGCGAAGAACTACACCACGCGCTACCAGCAGAACTTCACCACCCTGGTGCAAGCCCAGGGCGACTGGCTGTTCCGTACCCAGGAAGATTTGCGCACCGAATTCGACACCAGCCCCGCCGGCTACAAACGCATGCAGCAACTGCACGATGCGTTCAAGGCCAAGGGCGTGGAGCTGGTGGTGGTCTATCAGCCGACCCGAGGCCTGGTGAACCGCAACAAGCTCAACCCCGAGGAAAAAGCCGCGTTCGATTTCGACAAGGCGCTGGGCAATTACAAAACCATGCTCGGCCGCTTTGCCAAGATGGGTTATGTGGTGCCGGACCTGTCGCCGCTGACCAACGAACAGTTGCCCGATGAACTGCCGGCCCACGATTTCTACTTCCGTGGTGACCAGCACTGGACGCCATATGGCGCCCAACGCACGGCAAAAATCGTCGGCGCCAAAGTACGGGCCATGCCCGAGTTTGCCGATATTCCCAAGCGCGAATTCGAAACCAAACGCTCAGGGCGCATGGGCAAGACCGGCACCCTGCACAATATGGCCGGGCAACTGTGCGGCACCAGCTACGCAATCCAGTACATGGACCAATTCACCACCGAGCCTAAAGGCGAAGCCGGTGACGGCGACCTGTTCGGCGATTCGGGCAACCCGCAGATCACCTTGGTGGGCACCAGCCACAGTGGCAAGAACTACAACTTCGCCGGCTTCCTGGAGCAGGAAATCGGTGCCGACATCCTTAACGTCGCCTTCCCCGGCGGCGGTCTGGAAGGCTCGATGATCCAGTACCTGGGCAGCGACGAGTTCCAGAAAACCCCGCCGAAAATCCTTATCTGGGAATTCTCGCCGTTGTACCGCCTCGACCAGGAAACCATCTACCGCCAGATGATGGCGCTGCTCGACAACGGCTGCGAAGGCAAGCCTGCGCAAATGAGCGCCAGCACCACGCTCAAACCCGGCAAGAACGAGTTGATGGTCAACAGCTCGAACAAAGACCTGCGCAATGCCAACCATCAGGTCGATATCCGCTTCGCCGACCCGTCGGTGAAAACCCTGCAAGCCACCCTCTGGTACATGAACGGGCGCCACGAGGACATCAAGATCGAGAAACCCGAAACATCCGATACAGACGGGCGTTTCGCCTTTGAACTGCGCACCGATGAAGACTGGGCCTCGCAGAACTTGCTGGCCGTGGAAGTGCAAGGCCCCGAAGCGGGCACTGCCGCGCAGAAAGTCGAAGCGAAAATTTGCACACGCAACGTGTTCTCGGCGGGTGGTCAACAGACCGCCCAGCTTGGGAAGTGAGGTTACTTATGCAGAAATTATTGATTCCAACGCTGCTGGGCCTGGCGATGTTCGCAGGTGTAGTCAACGCCGCCGCGCCACTGCGTCCACCTCAAGGCTATTTCGCCCCGGTGGAAGCGTTCAAGACCGGCGACTTCAAGAATGACTGCGACGCCATGCCGGCGCCGTACACCGGCTCGCTGCAATTTCGCAGCAAGTACGAAGGCTCGGACAAAGCCCGCGCCACCCTGAATGTGCAATCGGAAAAAGCCTTTCGTGACAGCACTGCCGACATCACCAAGCTGGAAAAAGACACCAGCAAACGCGTGATGCAGTTTATGCGCGACGGCCGCCCGGAGCAGCTGGAATGCACACTCAACTGGCTTACGAGCTGGGCCAAGGCCGATGCCTTGATGTCCAAGGACTTCAACCACACCGGCAAGTCCATGCGCAAATGGGCGCTGGGCAGCATGGCGTCGGCCTATGTGCGCCTGAAGTTCTCCGACTCGCACCCGCTGGCTAACCATCAGCAGGAATCGCAATTGATCGAGGCCTGGTTCAACAAACTCGCCGATCAAGTCGTCAGCGACTGGGACAACCTGCCGTTGGATAAAACCAACAACCACTCCTACTGGGCCGCGTGGTCGGTGATGGCCACGTCCATCGCCACCAACCGTCGCGACCTGTTTGATTGGGCGGTGAAAGAATACAAGGTCGGCGCCAATCAGGTGGACGCCCAAGGGTTCTTGCCCAACGAACTGAAGCGCCAGCAACGCGCCTTGGCGTACCACAACTACGCGCTGCCGCCGCTGTCGATGATCGCCAGCTTTGCGCTGGTCAACGGTGTGGACCTGCGCCAGGAAAATAACGGCGCGCTCAAACGCCTGGGCGACAAGGTGCTGGCCGGGGTTAAAGACCCGGACATCTTCGAGCAGAAGAACGGCAAAGAGCAGGACATGAAGGACCTCAAGGAGGACATGAAATTTGCCTGGCTTGAACCCTTCTGCACCCTCTACACCTGCGCGCCGGAGGTGATCGAGCGCAAGCACGGCATGCAGCCGTTCAAGACTTTCCGCCTCGGCGGTGACCTGACCAAGGTCTACGACCCGACGCACGAAAAAGGCAACAAAGGCAGCTGATACACAGCTCCCACACTGAACGCGTACACCCTCCCAGATTTCGTGGGGGGTTTGGGGGGGCCGTTGGCCCTTGACTGTTGGTTAAACATGGAGAGATCGGGATGGTTTTCTCGTCCAATGTGTTCCTGTTTCTGTTCTTGCCGATCTTTCTCGGCTTGTACTACTTGAGCGGGCAACGCTATCGCAATCTGCTGCTGCTGATTGCCAGCTACGTGTTCTACGCCTGGTGGCGAGTGGACTTCCTGGCGCTGTTCGCCGCCGTGACGCTGTGGAATTACTGGATCGGCCTCAAGGTCGGTGCCGCCGGCGTGCGCACCAAACCAGCGCAGCGCTGGCTGTTGCTCGGCGTGGCTGTCGACCTGTGCATCCTCGGCTACTTCAAGTACGCCAACTTCGGCGTCGACAGCATCAATGTGATGATGAAGTCGGCGGGCCTGGAGCCGTTTATCCTCACCCACGTGCTGTTGCCGATTGGCATCTCGTTCTACATCTTCGAGTCCATCAGCTACATCATCGACGTGTACCGAGGCGATACCCCGGCAACCCGCAACCTGATCGACTTCGCGGCGTTCGTGGCGATCTTCCCGCACCTGATTGCAGGTCCCGTGTTGCGCTTCCGTGACCTGGCCGACCAGTTCAACAACCGCACCCACACCCTCGACAAGTTCTCCGAGGGCTGCACGCGGTTCATGCAGGGGTTCATCAAGAAGGTCTTCATCGCCGACACCCTGGCGGTGGTGGCCGACCATTGCTTCGCCCTGCAAAACCCGACCACGGGCGACGCCTGGCTCGGCGCGCTGGCTTACACCGCGCAGCTGTACTTCGACTTCTCCGGCTACAGCGACATGGCCATCGGCCTGGGTTTGATGATGGGTTTCCGCTTCATGGAAAACTTCAAGCAGCCGTACATCAGCCAGTCGATCACCGAGTTCTGGCGGCGCTGGCACATCAGCCTGTCCACCTGGCTGCGTGACTACCTGTACATCACCCTGGGCGGCAACCGTAAAGGCACGCTGATCACCTATCGCAACCTGTTCCTGACCATGCTGCTCGGTGGCCTGTGGCACGGCGCAAACATCACCTACATCGTGTGGGGCGCGTGGCACGGCATGTGGCTGGCGATTGAAAAAGCCATCGGCCTGAATACCGCGCCACGCAGTTTCAACGTGGTTCGATGGGCCTTTACCTTCCTGCTGGTGGTGATGGGCTGGGTGATCTTCCGCGCCGAAAACCTGCACGTCGCAGGCCGTATGTACGGTGCGATGTTCAGCTTTGGCGAGTGGTCGCTGTCAGAACTCAACCGCGCCAGCCTCACTGGCCTGCAAGTGGCAACCCTGGTGGTGGCCTACGCAACACTGGCGTTCTTTGGCCTGCGCGATTTCTACAACAATCGCCCTGCCGAAAAAGCCAAACCCGCCGACCCGAGCCTGATCAAGGCAGTACCGGGCGACAACCCAGGCAGCATCCACCAGCCCGGTTTCAGCGTGGGCCAGGACGCCGCCGTGCAACCGGCCTACTGGACCGCTGACTGGCCACGCTACGCCATGCGCGCCACCGTGCTGCTGCTGTTCGTGGCCTCGATTCTGAAACTGTCGGCGCAGAGTTTCTCGCCGTTCCTTTACTTCCAATTTTGAGGGAGCCGACCATGACCCGTTCATTTCGCGTCCTCTATATCACGCTGTTCCTGCTGGTGCTGCTGGCCTTGGGCGCCTGGTCGCTGCGCAGCTTCTTCGGCTTCAGCACCAACGCCGACGCCACCGTGCTCAACGGCCGCTGGACCAAGGCCGTCGAGACCCACTACGACGATGAGTTCCCGATCAAGCGCCTGGGCACCAACCTCTGGGCGGCGCTGGACTACAAGCTGTTCAATGAAGGCCGCCCCGGCGTGGTGCTGGGCCGCGACCACTGGTTGTACAGCGACGAGGAATTCAACCCCATCGTCAACGAAGACCAGAACCTGCAAGGCAACTACGCGCTGGTCGAAGGCGTGCGCCAAAAACTCAAGGCCCAGGGCATCCAACTGGTGATGGCGATCGTGCCGGCCAAGGTGCGCTTGTACCCGGAACACCTGGGTAAAGTGAAACCGGCGAGCATCCACGCCAACCTGTACGAGGACTTCCACGCCCGTGTCGCGGCCGACAATATCATCGCCCCTGACCTGCTTGGCCCGCTGCAACAGGCCAAGCTGGGCGGCACGCAAGTGTTCCTGCGCACCGATACCCACTGGACCCCGGACGGTGCGGAAATCGCTGCCAAACAATTGGCCAAGACCATTGCCGACAAGACGCCGTTGAGCGGTGAGCCACAGCGCTTTGTCACCGAAGCCGAAAAAACCGAACCGCACAAAGGCGACCTGCGCCTGTTCCTGCCGCTGGACCCACTGTTTGAAAACCTGATGCCGCCTAAAGAGCCGCTGCAAAAACGCGTCACGCACCTGGCGGAGAACAAAGGCGACGACGCCCTGTTTGCCGACAGTGAAACGCCAGTGGCTCTGGTGGGCACCAGCTACAGCGCCAACCCCAACTGGAACTTCGTCGGCGCGCTCAAGCAAGCCTTGCACAGCGACGTCATCAACTACTCCGAAGACGGCCACGGCCCGATCCTGCCGATGCTCAGCTACCTGAAAAGCGATGACTTCAAGAACAGCCCGCCCCAAGTGCTGATCTGGGAGTTTCCGGAACGTTATCTGCCCGTCAACAACGAAATCGGTGATGCCGACCCGCAGTGGGTTGCGCAGCTTAAACAAGCCGGTTCGCGCCAACAGAACATGGCTTTGAACACTCAAAAATCCGAGACGCCCGACCGGGCGCAAAACTGAAAGAGAGGTAACTCACATGACTTTCACTACTACTCCTCGTCGTCTCGCTAAAACCCTGGCTATCGCAGCCGGCATGAGCTTCGTATCGATGTCCGCCTTCGCCGGGGGCGACGCCGCCCTCTACGGCCCGACGGCACCAAAAGGCTCCAGCTTCGTGCGGATCTACAACGCATCGAACCAGGAAGTCAGCGCTACTGTCGGCGCGACCAATTTGAGCGATGTGGCACCGCTGGCCAGCAGTGACTTCAGCTTCATGCCCGGCGGCGACTACAGCGCCAAGGTCGGCAGCCAGACCGTGCCGGTCAAACTTGCCGCTGACCACTACTACACCCTGGTTAACAGCGGCAGCGGCCAGCCACAGCTGATCGAAGAGCCGCCGTTCAAGAACAAGCAGAAATCCCTGGTGCGTGTGCAGAACCTCAGCGACAAGGCCCTGACCCTGAAAACCGCCGACGGCAAGACCGACGTGGTCAAGTCGGTGGCTGCCAAGGGCCGTGGCGAGCGCGAAATCAACCCGGTGAAAGTCAGCCTGGCGTTGTACGACGGTGACAAGAAAGTCGGCGATGTGAAGCCGGTGGCTTTGGAACGGGGTGAAGCGGCGGTGCTGTACGTGACCGGTTCCGGCTCGAGCATTTCGCCAGTGTGGGTCAAGCGCCCCGTGTCGACCCGCTGATGATTTCCCTGAGTTGACACGGCCCCTTGTGGGAGCTGGCTTGCCTGCGATGGCGGTCTTGAAGGCGCCATCGCAGGCAAGCCAGCTCCCACACTGTGCGCGTTTCGACTCAGGACCGAGACAAAAACAAGAGTGAAACGACAAACCTTCGTAGCTCTGACCCAAATCGATTCAAGGAGAAACACCCATGATCCCAGTAATCCTTTCCGGTGGTAGCGGCTCACGTCTTTGGCCGCTTTCCCGCAAACAGTTCCCCAAGCAATTCCTGGCCTTGACCGGCGAACACACACTGTTCCAGCAAACCCTGGAGCGCCTGGTGTTCGAAGGCATGGACGCCCCGATCGTGGTCTGCAACAAGGACCACCGCTTCATCGTCAACGAGCAACTGAGCACGCGTAAGCTCGAATGCCAACGCATCCTGATGGAGCCGTTCGGCCGCAACACCGCGCCGGCCGTGGCCCTGACTGCGATGATGCTGGTCAACGAAGGCCGTGACGAGCTGATGCTGGTGCTGCCCGCCGACCACGTGATCGACGACCAGAAAGCCCTCCAACGCGCCCTGGCCCTGGCCACCGTGGCGGCCGAGCGTGGCGAGATGGTGCTGTTCGGCGTGCCGGCAACCCGCCCGGAAACCGGTTACGGCTACATCAAGTCCAGCAACGATTCGCTGCTGCCCGAAGGCGTCAGCCGCGTGCAACAGTTCGTGGAAAAACCCGATGAAAAACGCGCCGTCGAGTTCGTCAAAAGCGGTGGCTACTTCTGGAACAGCGGCATGTTCCTGTTCCGCGCCAGCCGTTTTCTTGAAGAACTGAAAAAACACGACCCGGACATCTACGACACCTGCGTGCTGACCCTGGAGCGCAGCGAGCAGGATGCCGACACCGTGACCTTCGACGAATCTACCTTCGCCTGCTGCCCGGACAACTCCATCGACTACGCCGTGATGGAAAAAACCCAACGCGCCTGCGTGGTGCCGTTGAGTGCCGGCTGGAGCGACGTGGGTTGCTGGGCCTCGTTGTGGGCGGTCAATGACAAAGACGTCAATGGCAACGTCAGTAAAGGCGACGTGGTGATCCAGGACAGCCGCAACTGCATGATCCACGGCAACGGCAAGCTGGTGTCGGTGATCGGCCTGGACAATATCGTGGTGGTGGAAACCAAGGACGCGATGATGATTGCCCACAAGGACAAGGTCCAGGGCGTCAAGCAGATGGTCTCCACCCTCAACGACCAGGGCCGCAGCGAAACCCAGAACCACTGCGAAGTCTACCGCCCGTGGGGTTCCTACGACTCGGTGGACATGGGTGGGCGCTTCCAGGTCAAGCACATCTCGGTCAAGCCGGGCGCGTGCCTGTCGCTGCAGATGCACCACCACCGCGCCGAACACTGGATCGTGGTCAGCGGCACGGCCGAAGTCACCTGTGACGACAACGTGTTCCTGCTCTGCGAGAACCAGTCCACCTACATCCCGATCGCCTCGGTGCACCGCCTGCGTAACCCGGGCAAGATCCCGTTGGAGATCATCGAAGTGCAATCGGGCAGCTACCTGGGCGAAGACGATATCGAGCGCTTTGAAGATATCTACGGTCGCTCGACGCCGGTTGAACGTGGCGTTTCGGTGAAAACTATCGCGCAGTAACACGGTCGTACAAGAAGCCCTCATCCAGCCCGTTGCGTCCCCTATCCGCAGTGGGCTGGGTGGGGGCTTTTTCTTGGGTTTTGCAGTGACCGTAAGGACCTCATCGCAGGCAAGCCAGCTCCCACAGTTGGACCGGGTATGCCCTTGGAATGCAGTCGAATGTGGGAGCTGGCTTGCCTGCGATGGCGTCCGAAAGCATCCCGCCAGCATTGACCCTTGCCCCCATCCGCCTATCCTCGCGCCTGTCACGACTCATTCGTGATGAGGTTTGACGGCCTCGCGAACTCATAGGATCCCATTTTCATCAGGAGATCCACCATGTCCAAACAAACCACCCGCCCCACCCCCTTCGGCCCCAGCGACCGCAGTGAAGAACCTCTTTTTTGCGTACAACCCGGCATTCCCATCGAACATGCACTGGAACATGCCAGCTATGTTTTAGGCACCGCGCGCGTGCTCACCTTGGCAGCTCAAGACTTGTGCACCGAACACCAGAGCTACCTGAACTGGGCCAGCCTGCAATTAGCCGAAACCGGTTTGGCATTGGTTGAGGCTTCCATCGAAGGCTTGCAGGCGGATTCTTCTGCTCAGTAAGCAATTCATCGGGAGCAAGCCCCCTCCCGCCGTTGGCCGTATTTCAAAGCAGGGACGCGGTTAAATGCGGGAGGGGCCGTAGAGGCTACGCAGTGAATGGCGTTTGCCCGTGGGTAATGATTCGACTCACCGGCTCACCTTCGACGCTGTACTTCAAGGGCAGGGCGTATGTCGTCTCCACATAAAAAATATGTGGGTTATCGGTTTTCATGACCGCCAGCCCCGAGGTATTGACCTCGTAGTAATGCGTCATCTTGTCCAATTGGTTGCCATGTCGCCGGCGCCCAAAAATAGTCGTGGAGATCTCTTTGGTTGCCGCATCATCAGGCGCCAGATCCGTAAAGTAATGCCTGCCTTTCCCACGCGGTAACGGCTTGCCATCCACGTTAAGCACCGAGGACTGCAAATGCCAATCGCTGTTGATTGCGGCATGAGACTTTGCCCCGGTGTAATGGTAGAAACGGTTCTCGCCTTTGACGGGCGGATCCATCAGCGCCTTTTCACCCTGGAAAACTTCAGGCAACTTGGGTCGTTTAAAGGCCGGTTGACTGCCGGCCCCCCCCACGCCTGCGGCTGAACCAGAGCTGCCTTGCCCGGCAGGACGTTTTTGCGGCGCAGGCCTGATCCCATTCATGCGTTGCAGTGTTTCGGGCTTGACGCCTCCCAGCAGGCTGTTCAGTCGCCATTCGCCGGTGCCTGTTGGCTGGAGGAACATCACCGTTTTCTGGGTGACAGGATCAATAACCCGAACCTGGCCGCCCGCAACTTTATAGTTCCGGCTGATTTCAAATACTCGGCTGGTGGCTGTGCCATCGGTGAAACGAACATAGTGCTGATCACCGACTTGGTAAGTGCCATCCCCTTTTATATTCCGGCCCTCAAGCAGGCTATCAGGCAGTGAGTGAGCACTGTAGTCGGGCAGTTGGCGACCGGTGCCGGCGATGTCGGATACCGTGTTCGCTACCTTCCCAGAGACGCCAACATTGACAGACTGCTCCTGCAATATTTGCTTCAGCTCCCCGAAACTACTTTTCAACACTGTCTTCCCGCCCCTTGCCAGCCCCACTGCCAGGTCTCCCAGACCGTCGGTGGGGTTCAAGCCACTGGCAACTGAGCGCAAAACCGTATCGGACACCTTGAACGCCCGTGTTCCGAGCTTTTCACTCAACTTGCCCAACGCTTTGCTCGCCTGCCCCAGCCCTTTGCCGAATGGCAGGATGAAACCAAAGATATCCAGCGCAAAGTCCTTGATGGCCGCGCCGGTATTGCCCTTGACTGCGTTTTCGATGGCATTTTTAAACGGAATCAATCCGGTCACAAAATCATGCGCGGCCTTGATGCCGGCCTCTTCCTTTTCCACCTCGGTCACGCCTTTGGCGCCTGCCTTTATGGCATCGCGATCATGTAACAGGTGGTCGGCGATCACCTTGGCGATCGTGTCGAACCGAGCATTCACGGAAACCGCGGAACTGGCGTCCTGCCCTTGCCTGGGCTCAGGCAAATAAGGCGCGTTGAGCTGCTGAGTCAACAGCCCCGTCGAAACCTTGCCGGCCTGTGGCGGGGTGCCGTTTTCATAGGCCTCATAATCGACCGGAACACTGACCCCTTTAGCCTGAGTCGTGGCGTAGGTTTGAGCGTTGGCCACTCGTGGAGGGGGGTTAGGCAGATACCGGGGCAGGTCGTCGCGACGGCGGATGACGCCTTGCAGGGGGAACACTTCGTAGTACACATGGCGCAGGTTTTTAACGTCCCGGTCACTGCCGTTTTTGTCGACTTTGGTCAGCACCCGCATCAACAGTCCGTAACGCGCCTTGGCCGCTTGTGCCTGTTCCGGGCTCTCCGTCTCCTCAGCCTGCGCAACACCGGCTTTGCGTAGAGAAAAAAACTCGACCTTACCCGACGCGATGGTGTGTCTGTCTTGCGCAGACAGCTGCAATAGTTGGTGTCTGGAGGTGGTTGTCACGCCCTCCTTCAAGTTGTTGAAGTAGCTATCGAACTGGCTGTCGAATGCCTGGTTGACATCAGGAAGCGGCTTGACCCGGGTGAAACGGTTACCTAACTGAAAATCGTACCGCTGCCCTCTTGGGATACGGTCCATCTTTCCTGACATGTAGATATCCAGTAACGAGTGGTACTGGCTTTCACTGGCATCGATGTTGGCAATGCTGATATTACGCACATCAAATGAGTGATCGGCCCCATAGGCCTCTTTCAGGTTTTCAACTGCGATGTTCTCGCGGGTGGGCATGGCGGCGCTTATCTGCTCATGGGCTTTTTTCAATGAGGAGAGTTCCTCATTGAAAGCGTCGCGTAACCCGACCACGTCTTGCGACGTATAGTCTTCATCGTCCTTACCTGCCATTTCATCCTGGGCAACGCCCCACTGAATCAACGCATTGGACTGAGCCTTGGCCTCGACAACCCCCTCGGCCTCCGAGACAGGACTGTGATTGGCCAGCCTCATGAACGTTTGAAAATCGGTGTATGTCGCAATGCCCGGCGTCCAAAACTCTTGCGCCTGCACAACCGCCGACAGCTTGGCAAAGGCCGC
Organism: Pseudomonas sp. OE 28.3; assembly: GCF_014268205.2. Classification (NCBI taxonomy): domain Bacteria; kingdom Pseudomonadati; phylum Pseudomonadota; class Gammaproteobacteria; order Pseudomonadales; family Pseudomonadaceae; genus Pseudomonas; species Pseudomonas sp. OE 28.3. The sequence goes on along the minus strand of NZ_CP077082.1, from coordinate 1,340,391 downwards.
AGACTTAACCACCAGGTTGCTGGGCATATCTTCGGCAATGAAGGCAGGGTCAGCGCCTGCAAGCAATAAGCGCGCGGCGGCCGGTGCCAGCTCGACAGGCACCTTGCCCTGGTCCACCAGATGTTTCTCCAGGCGCGAGACGACCACCGAAGGATGGACATCTCGATTGGCTGGCTGGTAAAGGTCATACCCGGCCACGACGCCACGCTTGCTGCCGGCCCGCGGATCCAGCTCCAGCACCATTGCCGCCAACGCCCAACTTGCATCTTTGCTGGTCAGTGACGCGTCACTGTTGAGGGCCATTTCCAGCGTTTGGCCCAAGTTTCTGATCTGAGCACTGCCCAGCATGCTTTCAAGCAGCTGCGCGGCGCTCATGCCTTGGAGCGAAGCCCCATGCTTCTCAAAAAAAGCAGTGAAGATGCCTTTGCCAGGCGACAGCGTGGCCATTTCGGCGGCCGCCATTTCGCTTAGCCGGGTGCGCTGACCACTGTCCAATGTGGCGGGCTGGGATAACAGCCCCCAGTAATTGCCGTGCTCAACCGGCTCAGGCAACGGCTCCTTGCACACGGCGATGAGGTTGGCCAGTTGCCCGAGATCCTTGGGGACCCGCCATTGATTTTCCCGCAGGAACCACGCCAGCGGCACATCCTCGCCCGGCGCGATTTTATAGGCGCGCCCAAAAGTAGAAACGTGATGAGCGGAAAATTTCTTCACTTCGAGCAACGCTGCAACATCCAGACTCGGATCCTCGGTGATGGCCGCCTGGATCTCTTCCAACGCCACCGTCAGGCAATAATTGGTATGAATATTCCCTGCCAATTCTTGGCGCTGACTGAGCGTCAGCGCCGAAGGCTTAGAGGTGTCGCGGGCCGGAGCGTTTTCCAGTGTGGCTCTGCGCAACCGAGGCACCCTGGGCGTTTGGGGAGCCGAAGGCGCTTGCAACGGTTCATTGCCCACCGCCGCAGGAGGTGGTTCAACCGGCAATGAAGAGGATGGCGTTATAGCCAAAAACGGTTGCTGATTGCCTGGACTGAGGGGGCGGTAAATCATCGACTCTTTCTCACATAAATGGACTTGAAGTAGGACCTGTCGAGGCGCTCTGTTCCGACAGGCTTCGGTACTTCCTGAGTGTCGATTCGTATAAAAACCGCTAAAAAAACTTGTTTGATCATGTGTTCAATGCAGCGCACAGACCCTGTCTCTGCCCGTAGATAGTCAACCCGGCCCAGCCACAGGTACGATGGTCTATCCCTTCGCGAGGTCATCATCATGTTCTTCGGCGTTCTACTGATCATCACCTGGCTGATCCTGCTGCTGCGCTACCCCGCCAAAGCCTTGCCGGTATCGCTGGCCGCCGCCGTCGGCCTGGGTTTTGTCGCCATCTGGGTGGTGTGGCTGGACAGCCGCGAAGCCTCGCAACTGGCACGCCTGGAACTGCGCATCAGCTACGCGCCGCAGGAATGCCCGGCCGACCGACCGTTGAAACTGGTGCTGATCAACGGCAACGACGTGCCGCTCACTGAATTGCGCTGGCGCCTCGCAGCGTATGCACCGGGGGACACGGTGAACCTGGCCGATAACGTTTATGCTGCGCCGCGCTACCGCGGCCCCGGCGAATTACAGGCCGGCGCCACCTGGGACGACTGTTTACCCACGCCGCCGCTGCGCCCCGGCTACCGCCCGCAAACCCTGGAATTTCGCGCCGAGCACCTGCAAGGCAGTTTCTCGGACTGACAAAGGATTGATCCATGCCCAACGTACTCATCACCGGTTGTTCCAGTGGCATTGGCCGCGCCCTGGCTGACGCCTTCAAATCCGCCGGCTTCGACGTGTGGGCCAGCGCCCGCCGCGAAGCGGACGTCGCCGCCCTCGCTGCTGCCGGCTTCAATGCCGTGCTACTGGACGTCAACGACAGCGCGGCCTTGCAGCGCCTGGCCGAACAGCTCGGCGAACTGGACGTGTTGATCAACAATGCCGGCTACGGCGCCATGGGGCCGCTGCTCGACGGCGGCACCAAAGCCATGCAGCGCCAGTTCGAGACCAATGTGTTTTCCATCGTCGGCGTCACCCAGGCGCTGTTTCCCGCGCTGCGGCGCAGTAAAGGTTTGGTGGTGAATATCGGCAGCGTTTCGGGTGTGCTGGTCACGCCGTTTGCCGGTGCGTACTGCGCCTCGAAAGCGGCGGTGCATGCCTTGAGCGATGCATTGCGTATGGAACTGGCGCCGTTTGGCGTGCGCGTGCTGGAAGTACAGCCGGGAGCAATCAATACAAGCTTCGCGAAAAACGCCAGCGCCCAGGCTGAGCTGCTGATCAACGAACAATCGCCCTGGTGGCCGTTGCGTGAAGGTATTCGTGCGCGCTCCCAGGCTTCGCAGGGCAACCCGACTTCGGCCGAGCAGTTTGCAGCTCAAGTGCTTAAGGCTGTGCAACACCCAACACCGCCACGGATGTTGCGTGCGGGCAATGGCAGCCGAGCGTTGCCGTTGATGGCGGCGTTGTTGCCAAAAGGATTGCTGGAGAAAGTCCTGAAGAAGCGGTTCGGACTCTCTGGCTCACTCTAGCCCTTCATAAAATCAATAAACGCCCGCACCTTCAGCGGTAAATGCCGCGTATCCGGGTACATCGCGTAAACCCCTTGTGGGGCAAAGCGATGGTCCGTCAATAAGCGCACCAACCGCCCCGCGTCCAGATCGCCCTGCACCAACCATTGCGGCAGTACCGCCACACCATGCCCACGCACGGCGAAGGTCTGGAGAACCGACGCACTGTCGGCCACCAGTGCCGCAGGGCCGGAACGGTATTGATGCTCGCCGCCGGCCGGGTCGGTCAGGCTCAGCTCCGTCAAACGGCCATGGCCTAACTTGGGCACGCGCTCCAACGCATCCAGGCTTTGCACCTCGGCAAACTCAGGCGCGGCGACAGCAAACACCTCAAAGGTCGACAGCTGCACCGCCCGGTGATTGGAGTCGAGCAGTCGCCCCAACCGAATCGCCACGTCAAAGCGTTCGGAGATCAAATCGGCATGGGTGGAGGATGTGGATAAGTGAATGTTCAAGTCCGGGTGCAGGCGCCGAAAAGCCTCCACCACAGGAGCAACGACTGCCAACGCGTATTCCACCGTGGTGGTGATGCGTAAGGTGCCTTTGAGCTGGGCATGTTCGGAGCGGGCTTCTTCCACCGCCAACCGGGCTTCTTCCAGCATGCGCGTGCAACGCAGGTAAAAGCGCTCACCGGCATCCGTCAGTGCCAACTGGCGGGTGCTGCGAGTCAGCAAGGTAACGCCCAGTTCTGCCTCAAGGCGCTTGAGGTTGAAGCTGACCACGGCGCGGGTCTGGCCCAGCCGATCGGCGGCGGCGGTGAGCGAGCCGGCCTCGACCACGGCTTTGAAGGTGTCGAATCGGTCCAGGCTGACCATTGGCCTCGCGCTCCTTTGTCAAAATATTTTTGACAAACTAACAGTCAAATCACCGTATCCCAAACGCTGCTTGCGACCTACCCTGCCCGCTTCACTCGCAGGATCGCGTTTATGACCTACCGCTCGAAAGTCGCCTGGATCTTTTTACTCGGCTTTGCCCTGGACCTGGTGAACATGTTTGTCGCCACCGTTGCCTACCCGGACATCGCCCGCGAACTGCACGCCTCGGTCACGCAATTGGCGTGGATCAGCAACGCCTACGTACTCGGGCTGACCGTGATCATTCCGTTGAGTGTGTGGCTGGCGGCGATCATGGGCGAACGAACGCTGATCGCGGCGAGCCTGCTGTTGTTCGCGGGCGCCTCGGTGATGGTTGGCCAGGCGGGTTCCATCGAAACGCTGATTGGCTGGCGGGCGCTGCAAGGTTTGGGCGGTGGCTTGCTGATCCCCGTGGGCCAAGCCATGGCTTACCGGCACTATCCAGCGGCAGAACGCAGCCAATTGACAGCCAGCGTGATGTCGGTGGCGCTGCTGGTACCGGCATTGTCGCCGGCTTTGGGCGGGCTGATCGTCGACAGTGTGTCATGGCGCTGGATCTTCTACGCCAACCTGCCGCTGGCGTTGCTCACGTTGCTGCTGGCACTGCTGTGGATAAAACCTGATGCACCTGTAACAGTGCGCCCGGCCCTGGATGTGGGCAGTATTTTCAAACAGATCCGCAGCCCGATGCTGCGCGTGGCGATGTTGGTCTATCTGTTCATCCCCGGCATATTTATCGGCACCAGCCTGATCGCTATTCTCTACCTGCGAGGCCTGGGCTACGACGCGACACACACCGGCGCGCTGATGTTGCCGTGGGCGCTGGCGTCGGCACTGGCGATTTTCCTGAGCAAAAAACGCTTCAACCGCTACGGCCCAAAACCCTTGCTGCTGGCGGGCATGGCCCTGCAATGCATCGGCATCCTGCTGCTGACAAAACCCGAACCGGCCGTAATTATTCTAGCCTACGCGTTGATGGGCCTGGGCGGCAGCCTGTGCAGCAGCACGGCGCAGACCTTGGCGTTTCTCGACATACCCGCCGAGCGCATGGGCCACGCCAGTGCGCTGTGGAACATCAATCGACAAGTCAGCTTCTGCCTCGGCGCTGCCGCCCTCAGTGCGTTGTTGTCGGCCTTGGATTCCTTCGTCATAACCTTCACGATAGCCGCAGCCCTGACACTGCTGCCCCTTTTTGCCGTGTTGCGCCTGGATACATCCAGAGTCCGCACGCTGCTTCACCCTGCCAGCGAGCCCAGCCATGATTGATTACAACGATTTTTTTGAAGAAGTGATCCAGACCCACGTCGAGATCGAGCAATGGTTTGCCGGGGTTGCGCCTGAAGGCACCCTGGAAACCTTGCTTGCGCGCTTTTCACCCGATTTCAGCATGGTCGCACCCGCCACCGGCACGAGAGTGAATACAGCCGGGGTTAAAGCGTTGTTCACGCGCCTGGGCGGTATGCGCCCGGGGTTGAAGATCACCTTGAGCGAAATGGCCGGGATCGACCGGCACGCGCGCGGTGCCACGGTGACTTACCGCGAACACCAGATTGATGACAGCGGCACCCAGACTGACCGCCGCGCCACCGTGGTATTCGAAAAACAGGCCAGCGGCGCGCTGCTGTGGCGCCATCTGCATGAAACCTTCATCAAGGCATAACACAGCCAAAACTGTGGGAGCTGGCTTGCCTGCGATGGCGGTGGGTCAGCTGAAAACAGGTCAACTGACAGTGCGCTATCGCAGGCAAGCCAGCTCCCACAGTTTAATGTTGCGTTGGGTTGACGATCACCGTGCAGGTGATCCCCGCCGCCAGCAGCACGCCGTCGGGCACTTCATCAATGTGTATCCGCACCGGCACCCGCTGGGCCAGGCGCACCCAGTTGAAGGTCGGGTTCACATCGGCGATCAGCTCACGGCTCTCGGGGTTGTCGCGGTCATAGATACCCCGCGAGATGCTTTCCACGTGGCCCTTGAGCGTCTCGCCGCTCATCAGTTGCATATCGGCTTTGTCGCCCACCTTCACATGGGGCAGCTTGGTCTCTTCGAAGAAGCCGTAGACCCAGAACGAGTTCATATCGACCACGGCCATCTTGGCCTCGCCAATACGCGCATAGTCGCCACGGTGCACATTGAGGTTGGTGACATAACCGTCCACTGCCGCCACCACCTGCGTACGTTTCAAGTTAAGTTCAGCGGCTTCCAGTTGCGCCAACGCATGCTGGTAATCGGCCAACGCCGAGTCGGCGATGTTGCTGGCGTCGTCGCGGTTTTCCCTGGAGATCACCAGCGCGTCGAGGTCGGCACGGCGGTGGGCGTTGACCTTGCGCATCTCCCAAGTGGCTTTGCGCGAAGCCACCAGCGACTGCGCCTGTTTGACGGCAATGCGGTAGTGCTCGGGGTCGATCTGCATCAGCAGGTCGCCCTTCTTCACCAACTGGTTGTCACGCACCGGTACATCCACCACTTCGCCCGTAACGTCGGCCGCCACATTGATGATGTCGGCGCGCACGCGGCCATCGCGGGTCCACGGCGTTTGCATGTAGTGCACCCACAACGTGCGGCCAATCCAGATCGCCAATGCCAATACCAGCAAGGTCGCGAGCAGGCTGAAAAACTTTTTCATCGGGGCATTCTCAACGGTAGACGGTCAGCGCGAGCGCGCCGAACAAGCAAACGAACAGGCTCAGGCGCAGCAGCGCCGGGTGCCAGAAAAAACGGTAGAGGTCGAACCCGGCCAGGAAGCGGTCCAACGCCCAGGCCAACCCTGCGGCGATAAAAAACAACAGGGTCATGGTCGGCATGTACAGGCCATGGAAGGCGATTTCACGGGGCATGCGGGGCTCCTTTGAGAGCAGCCAATGGCGATTGCGGGTCTAGCAGCGAGGTGCGGATAAAGTGCAGGTAGCTTTTCACCCGGCGCAGCGCCGAGGTATCAAAATGCGGGGCGAAGGGTTCGTCGGTGGCCTGCACACGGCTGATCGCATGGTCGACAGCCACCAGTCCACGCTCCAGATTGTTCGCGCTCGGTTGCAAAAACAGCCGCACCAGCGAGCGCCCCATCACGCGGATCGCCTGGCGCCACGGCTGGGATTGGGCATACGCCGGGTGCACCGGCAAAATCGCCTGTTCCTTGCGCAGTTCGATGATCGCATGGCCGACTTCCAGCACCACGAACATCCAGCGCAACAAATCACGCTGCACCTGCGGCTGGCCAACGGCGAGGCCGTAGGCTTGGTGCAGCAAATCGCGGGTGCGGCTTTCAAAACTCGAGGCCAGGCCCTTGAGCTTGCCGCTGATCGCATACACCACCTGCTCGCGCAGGTCCTGCTCCAAACGGCGCCACAACCAACGGCTGTTGGGCGGCAGAATGATCGCCCCCGCCGCCGCGCACACCAGCATGCCGATGATCATGGCGATGTAGTCGTTGATAAAGGTGTAGGGGTTGTAGACCGTGAGGTTGTCCGGCACCGAACCGGTGCTGAAAAAGATCAACAGGCCCACGCCTACCCCGGCGTATTGCGGGCGTGAGGCCAGGAACGAGCCGAAGATGATCACCGGCGCGAGCATCAGGCACAGCAGCGGGAAGCCGTCGATCCAGGGGAACACGAAGAACATTTCGACAAAGCCAACCAGTGCGCCGATCAAGGTGCCGCAGGCCATTTGAAAGGCCATGCGCTTGGGGTTGGGCGTGGCGGCGGACAGGCCGACGGTGGCGGCGGCAATCAGCGTCATGGTTGCGCCGCTGGGCCAGGCGGTGGCCACCCAGTAGCTGCCGAGCACAATAAGGATGAACGACGCACGAATACCCGAAGCCGCGCAGGCCAGCCAGTTGGTCTTGGGGATAAAGGTCTCGTTCCACTGCTCGCGCTCATGGCTGTGGTCGGCCAGGGAAGCGTGGGTCAGCGCGTAGTTGTGCAAGTCATCGACAAAGCGATAAAGCAGCTCGTAGGCGGTATGAAAATCCAGCTGTTCAGCTTCGCTTGGGTTGGCTTCCTGAAAGCTTGCACGCAGGGCACGCACCGTGGCGGGAAGCTCGTCTTTGTAGGCGCTGAGTTGGTTGACCAGCCGTGCGGCGTCGGGGCTGGTGAGCGCCCGACCGGAGAAGCCGTCGAGCACTTCGGCAAGGCCTTGCAGGCCGGGCTTGATCGCAGCCACCACATGATCAGCCGCGTGCGCACGTAACCGTTCGAGCAACTGGTGCAGGGCGTTGAAGCGCGTGGTGATGCTCATGAATTCGCTGTTGAGGCGGCTGAGTCGACCATTGCGCCGACGCATGTGCGGGTCTTCAAACACGGTGACGCTGCGCAGCCCTTCCAGGCCCACGGCTTCGGCGATAAAACGCACGTTGCTGGCCTCGAAACCTTCGCGCTGGCTGCGCCCACGCAGGCCGTCGGTGACGAACAGCGCGAACACGCCAAAGCGCTGATACAAGGCGTTGCGCATCGCCGCGCTGGAGGTTTGCGGCAGGATCGCGGCGCTGACCACTGTGGAGCATAAAATCCCCAGGGAAATTTCCAGCACGCGCCATACCGCCGCCATAAACGCGCCGTCGGGGTTTGCCAGCGCCGGCAAACCAACCATCGCCGCCGTATAGCCGGCCAGTACAAACCCGTAGGCGCGAAAGTTGCGATTACGCGTGGCGCCAGCGGTGCAGATGCCCACCCAGATCGCCAACGCGCCCAGGAACAATTCGGTGTTCTGCGCAAACAAGGCAATCAGCAAGACCATCACCGCCGAGCCCGCCAAGGTGCCGAGGAAGCGATAGAAACTCTTGGCAAACACCTGGCCGCTCTGCGGTTGCATCACGATAAATACGGTGATCATCGCCGTGCGCGGTTGCGGCAACTCCAGGCGCATGGCCAGCCACAACGTCAGGAACGCAGCGATCAGCACCTTGAAGATATACACCCAGGTCACGCCGTCGCTGCGTGCCCAGTCGAAAAAACCACGGCGCCACTCAAGGGAGTGCAACCAGCGCAGCGGGGCAGGCAAGGGAGTCATTACAGTCTACTCAGTGATCAAACACGGCGAGCGCCGCCGGGGTTTTGCTCGGCAGTGTCTTGGCGTCCGGTGGTACGTCGTTACCGGCGCCGAGCCCGCCACCCAGGGCCGTGACCAGTTCGGCATGGGCACTCAGACGCGCGGCCTGCACCTGTTGTTCGATCTGTTGCTGGCGAAACAACAAGGTCTGAGCGTTGAGCACATTGAGGTAATCGGTGAGGCCGCGCTGGTAGGCGATCATGGCGATGTCGTAGGTTTTCTGCGCCGAGGCCACCGACTGCGCGGCAAAGTCGGCTTGCTTGTCCATGGATTCGCGGCGGATCAACTGGTCACTGATGCCCTTGAGCGCATTGACCAGCGTCTGGTTGTACTTGGCCACGGCGATGTCATAACCGGCGCTGGCTTCGCCCAACTGCCCACGTAAACGGCCGCCGTCGAAGATCGGCAGGCTGATCGCCGGGCCGACGGTGTAGTTGAATTTCTGCCCGCTGAGAAACCCCAGCATCGTGCCGCCGGTGGCCATATAGCCGAGGCTGCCGACCAGATCGACGTTGGGGTAGAAACCGGCGTGCGCCACATCAATACCGCGCGCCTGGGCGGCGACCTGCCAGCGGCTGGCAACCACGTCCGGGCGTTGGCCGAGCAATTGCGCGGGCAGCCTTGAGGGCAGCTTCAGCGGCGCGGCCAAGGACAAACTCGGGCGTTGCAGTTGCGCGCCTGCGCCTGGGCCTTTACCGGCCAATGCCGCGAGCTGGTTGCGGCTCAGGGCGATTTCTTCGTCGAGTGCGTCGAGTTGTCGATGGGTTTCGGGCAAGGGCGTTTCGGCCTGGCTCACATCGAAATGCGTGCCGATGCCGGCATTCAGGCGCTTATTGGCCAGGTCGAGGATCTGCTGTTGCTGGGCCAGGGTGGCGGCGACGATATCGCGGTTGGCGAAATGCAACGACAGCTGGATATAGGCGCGCACCACATTGTTCTGCAATTCGAGCTGGGCCTGACGCGCTTCGGCAGCGCTCATATGCGCCAGGTCGACGGCGCGTTCGCTGGCATTGCTTTCGCGGCCCCACAGGTCGAGGGCGTAGCTCAAGCCCAGGGACGCGGTGTTGTCCCAGGTATTGGCACCGCTCAATTCGCCCGGCCCGTAGAACTGATCTTTCGGCCAATTGTGGCGTTTGAGCGTGGTGTCACTGTTGATCTGCAACGACTCAGCCGACTCGGCGATCCCGGCCATGGCCCGCGCTTCCCGCACCCGCGCGGCGGCCATGGCCATGTTCGGGCTGTTTTGCGTGGCGAGGTCGACCCAGCGGTTGAGTTGCATGTCGCCATAGGCTTGCCACCATTGTGTGGTGGGCCAGTGGGCGTCCTGCGCGGCGCTCTGGATGGCGGCGTCGGTGGCCAGGGTATTGGCGTTGAAGGCTTGGCCTTGGGGGGCGATTCCTCCGGTTCCGATGCAGCCGCTGATTGCTAACGATAAGGCCAAAACACTGAGAGCCTTCAGCTCTCTGCTGATGCGACGCGGCACGGCGAACGAATTCCTGAGGTGGTGAGGCGGGGAAGGTGGCGCAATTCTAGGGGGCGCCATGGGGAACGATAAGCTGGCATTCCTGTGAATCTTTGTTACCGTTCAGGCGATAATCCGTTGGTAGGGATCACTGGACGGCGTAACTTTCTGTCACAATTTGCTATCTCCCTTGAGAACACTCCATGGACACTTTGCAAAATATGCGCGCCTTCAGTTGCGTGGCCGAGGCCGGCAGCTTCACCGCCGCCGCCGTGCAACTGGACACCACCACCGCCAACGTTTCGCGCGCGGTCTCCAACCTTGAGGCCCATCTGCAAACCCGCTTGCTCAACCGCACCACTCGCCGCATCGCGCTGACCGAGGCCGGTAAGCGCTATTTGCTGCGTTGTGAGCAGATCCTGGCTTATGTCGAGGAAGCCGAGGCCGAAGCCAGCGACGCCCACGCACGCCCCGCCGGGCAGCTGAAAGTGCATACCATGACCGGCATCGGCCAGCATTTCGTGATTGACGCAATTGCCCGTTACCGTCGCACCCACCCCGACGTGACCTTCGACCTGACCCTGGCCAACCGCGTGCCGGACCTGCTCGACGAGGGTTACGACGTGTCCATCGTGCTGGCCAGCGAGCTGCCGGATTCGGGTTTTGTGTCCCAGCGCCTGGGCATCACCTACAGCATCGCGTGTGCCTCGCCGGATTACGTCAAGGCCAAAGGTTGCGCACAGCGGCCCCAGGATTTGCTCAACCACGCCTGCCTGCGCCTGGTCAGCCCGGTGATCCAGCTGGACAAATGGACCTTCAACGGCCCCGAAGGCCAGGAAAGCGTGGCGATCAACACTTCGCCGTTCCTGGTCAACTCGGCCGATGCAATGAAAACCGCGATCACCAGCGGCATGGGCGTCGGCCTGCTGCCGGTGTATGCGGCTATTGAAGGTTTGCGTAACGGCACGCTGGTGCGGGTGATGCCCAACTACCGCTCGCAGGAGCTGAACCTGTATGCCATCTACCCCTCGCGCCAGTACCTGGATGCGAAGATCAAGACCTGGGTGGAATACCTGAGAGGGTCGTTGCCGGAGATTCTGGCGGCGCATCAGGCGGAGTTGGTGGCGTATGAGTTGAGTGGCAGCCTGGGCGGCACACGCCTGGCGAACTGATTTTGGAATACGGCCCCACAAACACCATCCATTTACTGTGGGAGCTGGCTTGCCTGCGATAGCATCGCCTCGGTACTGCTGATACACCGAGGCGCCAGCATCGCAGGCAAGCCAGCTCCCACATTTTGAGCGGAGTTCTGCAATGAAAAAGACTGTCCTCGCCTTCAGCCGTGTCACCCCGCAAATGATCGAACGCCTGCAACAGGACTTCGAGGTGATCGCGCCGAACCCCAAGCTGGGTGACATCAATGCTCAATTCAATGAAGCCCTGCCCCACGCCCATGGCCTGATTGGCGTAGGCCGCAAGCTGGGGCGTGCGCAGCTGGAAGGCGCGAGCAAGCTGGAAGTGGTGTCCAGCGTGTCGGTGGGTTACGACAACTACGACGTGCCGTACTTCAACGAGCGCGGGATCATGCTCACCAACACCCCGGAAGTACTCACCGAAAGCACCGCCGACCTGGCCTTCGCCCTGCTGATGAGCAGTGCGCGCCGCGTGGCCGAACTGGATGCCTGGACCAAGGCCGGCCAGTGGAAAGCCAGCGTTGGCGCGCCGCTGTTTGGCTGCGATGTACACGGCAAGACCCTCGGCATAGTGGGCATGGGCAATATCGGCGCAGCCGTGGCCCGGCGTGGGCGCCTGGGCTTCAATATGCCGATTCTGTACAGCGGCAACAGCCGCAAGACCCAGCTGGAGCAGGAGCTGGGCGCGCAGTTGCGCAGCCTGGACCAGTTGCTGGCCGAGGCGGATTTTGTCTGCCTGGTGGTGCCGTTGAGCGACAAGACCCGCCACTTGATCAGCACCCGCGAATTGGGGCTGATGAAGTCCAGTGCGATCCTGATCAATATTTCCCGTGGGCCGGTGGTGGATGAACCGGCGCTGATTGAGGCGCTGCAAACCCAGAAAATCCGTGGCGCCGGGCTGGATGTGTATGAGCAAGAGCCGCTGGCCGAATCGCCGCTGTTCCAACTGAGCAATGCGGTGACCCTGCCGCATATCGGCTCGGCTACGCATGAAACTCGTGAAGCCATGGCCAATCGCGCCCTGGACAACCTGCGCAGCGCCTTGCTGGGGCAACGTCCGCAGGATCTGGTCAACCCGCAGGTCTGGAAGGGCTGACGCCGATCTCATATGGGATGGGTTTTGTGTGGGAGCTGGCTTGCCTGCGATGGCATCACCTCAGTGCAACTGGTAGACCGAGGTGCCTGCATCGCAGGCAAGCCAGCTCCCACACAAGCCCAGCCCGACACAAAATCCGGTTAAAGCCTGGCTCCCCCGAGTCGATAACCTTCCATAGATCGTCATCCCTGATCCACAGAAGGTTTTTATGTCCACCACCAAAGCCCGCGCAGATTCACTCTCGCTTCTGCTCTTTACCTTGCGCAGCGGCAAGCTGATGGCCATCAACCTGCTCAAAGTCAGTGAAATCATCCCCTGCCCACCGCTGACCAAGCTGCCGGAGTCGCACCCGCACGTCAAAGGCATCGCCACCCTGCGCGGTGCCTCGCTGTCGGTGATCGACCTGAGCCGCGCCCTCGGTGAGATGCCGCTGCAAGACCCGAACGGCGGCTGCCTGATCGTCACCGATGTCAGCCGTTCCAAGCAGGGCCTGCATGTGCAGGCGGTGAGCAAGATTGTGCATTGCCTGACCACCGACATCCGCCCGCCGCCCTATGGCTCCGGCGGCAATCGCTCGTTTATCACCGGCGTGACTCAGGTCGAAGGCGGCCTGGTGCAGGTGCTGGATATCGAAAAGGTCATCCACGGCATTGCCCCGGCCCCCGTTGAAGCGGCGCCGACCGACTTGACCATGGAAGAAGCCGAAGTGCTCGGCAACGCGCGAATCCTGGTGGTGGACGACAGCCAGGTGGCTCTGCAGCAATCGGTACACACCCTGCGCAACCTCGGCCTGACGTGCCACACCGCGCGCAGTGCCAAGGAAGCCATTGATGTGCTGCTGGAGCTGCAAGGCACGGTCGAGCAGATCAACGTGGTGGTGTCGGACATCGAGATGTCCGAAATGGACGGTTACGCCCTCACCCGCACCCTGCGCGAAACCCCGGACTTCCAGGAGCTTTACGTGCTGCTGCACACCTCCCTGGACAGCGCGATGAACAGCGAGAAGGCCCGCCTGGCCGGTGCCGATGCGGTGCTCACCAAGTTCTCGTCGCCCGAGCTGACCAAATGCCTGGTGGTTGCCGCGCAAACTGTGGCGCAAAAAGGCCTGTAAGCGGTGGCGGAGTATTTCCAACTGCTGCGCCGCGACCTTACTACCAGCCTGCCAGCACCGCAGTGGCCGGCCAATACCCGGCTGGATCATTACCGCGATGAGCTGGCCCCGGCCATCCATGCCGTATTGCGCATGACCCAGGAACAGGGCGGCGGCCGTGTCCCCAGCCTGGCAGAATGGCGCCGGCAGTTCGTCACCGACGCCGAGTTCGACCCCACGCTATGCCTGGTGGCCAGTAACGCAGACGGCATTCTTGGCGTGGCCCAGTGCTGGACCAGCGCGTTTATCAAGAACCTCTCGGTCCATCCGTGCGCCCAAGGCCAGGGGCTGGGGCGTGCCTTGTTGCTGCATACCTTCCACGTGTTCAAGCAACGCGGCGAGCCCTGTGTGGACCTGAAGGTGCTGGAAACCAACCAACGCGCCCGACAGTTGTATGAAAGTGCCGGCATGGTGTTTGTGCTGCGCGACCAGGTACCCGAGGACTGACCGGCACTGGCGCATAACTTGCTTCCACTGAGCCTGAACAGTGAATAGAGGCAAAAACCCGTCACCGTTCAAGAGTGCCCTCTGACCTTGCCTGGTGACAGATCCTCCATGAATACTCACTTTTCCTGCGTGGGTTGCGGCAAATGCTGCAGCGACCATCACGTTCCCCTGACCCTCGAAGAAGCCCGCAGTTGGGCGGCTGACGGCGGTAACGTCATCGTGCTGGTGGAGGGCTTTCTTGGCACCGGCCTGGGCTTGCCGGTGCAACAACGCGAGCATGCCGAACGCCGTTCAGTGGTAGTGCCGAGCGGCAATACCGAGGCGTTTGTGGCAATCACCTTTGCCGCCTACAACGCCGGGCGTTGCCGCAATCTTGACGAAGACAACCGTTGTGGCATCTATGAGCGTCGCCCACTGGTGTGTCGCATCTACCCGATGGAAATCAACCCGCATATCCCATTGAACCCCGCCGCCAAGGATTGCCCGCCAGAATCCTGGGAACAGGGGCCGGCGCTGATCGTCGGCGGTGAGTTGATGGATGCAGAACTGGCTGAGCTGATCCGCCGCTCACGCCAGGCCGACCGTGACGATGTGCAGACCAAGGAGGCCGTGTGCGCCTTGCTGGGTATTCGTACCACGGCGCTCAAGGGCGATGGGTTTACCGCGTATTTGCCGGATATGGCTGCCTTTGCGCAGGCGATTGAGTTGGCGATTGAGCAACCATCGGTGGCTAATGAGTGGGTGTTTCACGTCTCCGGCATGGACATCGCCGAACAGGTGCTGGATGCGGGGGCGCAGATTGCCACTGAGGTGCCGGCCAACTATGCGTTTATCTCGTTGAGGGCGGCTTAGGCTCGATGCGGCCAGTGTGGATGTGGGAGCTGGCTTGCCTGCGATGCGGGCAACTCGGCACACCAGGTACACCGAAGTGATGCCATCGCAGGCAAGCCAGCTCCCACAGTTGAACGGGTAGGCCCGCCTGTTGGCCATGGCTTGCAAAACACGGGGCCTGCTCACGTGCCGCAATTAATTGGCCATCATTGAGTGGAGGGCGGCTCATCCAAGTGATAAGGCGCCAGAATCCGCTGGTATTCACCGTTGTGCATCAGTTGCTCAAGCGCGTGATTGAGGTCGTTGCGCAAAGTGGAGTCAAACTTGCGCACAGCAATGGCAATGCCATTGCCTAAGAGTTCACCGGACAAGGGCGGCCCCATGAAGTCGAAATCCTGGCCAACCGGGGTGTCGAGCAGTGCACTGCGAATTTCCACAGTGCCTTGCAGCGTCGCATCAATCTTGCCGGCTACCAGACTGCGGGCCAGTTCGTCATTGAGCCAGAAACTTTTGATGATGACGCCCGCCGGTGCCCACTGCGACCGCGCAAAGGCTTCGCGATTGCTGCCCAGCAGCACACCGACACGCTTACCCTTGAGCGAGCGTGTGTCGGGTAACAGGCCGGACGCCTTACGGGCCACCAAACGCGTGGTAAAAGGGTAGAGATTATCGGTGAACCCCACCCACCGCCGCCGCCCCGAGGTGGCGGCAATGCCCATGATCGCATCGAACTGCCGGGCTTCGAGGGCCGGGAAGTCTTCGACAAACACCTGGTCGACCCAGGTGCAGCGCACATTCAACTGTGTACACAAGGCGTTGCCCAAGTCGATGTTCAAGCCCACCAATTGACCTTGCGGGCTACGACTCTGAAAGGGCGGAAACTGCGCGGCAACAGCGAAGCGGATTTCGCGCCGGGGTTGATCATCGTCGGCCACGGCGTCGATCGACAGCAAAAGGGCAAGTGCTGCACACAGGGGTATCAGAGCCACGGGAAACATCCTTTTCCAGAAAGACCAGCCTTGGCCACCCGCCCGATCTGAACGGTCGGGATGGAATCAAGGCTGTGCAAGCTTTCTAGAAACGGTCGCGGGTCTTCAATCGGAAATGTCAGCAGGTGTTGTAGTCCGCACCTGATAAAACGCTGGTCGTTCTATTCTCAGCGTTTACCCATCGAGCGGCGAGTGCCCGGCGGCGCCATGCCTGGCGACTTGGTGTGGCCGTTCTTGGCGCCATTCTTGTACCAAGGCTGGGCGGCGTTTTTGGCCCCAGCCAGTTCACCCGGCTTGAACGGAAACTTGAACGCCGGGATCTCGGCTTTTTCAACGCTTTGAGCGTCGGCCGGATCGACGAGGTCGGCCGCGTCAACAGGGGGTTGTGTCGGGGAAGTCATGGAAGCTCCGGGGCGTGCAGAAAATGAGGCGGTGGCCGGCTTGCGGGCCACGCTGGCGCGCAGTATACCTGCGCGCCTTGGATCTTTAACCACCGCCGGTACGAATGGTCGGACTTTACTGACAGCGCTGTCAGTTAGCAGTCACCGTGCTGACCGGGTTGGCGGGCTATAAAGAACGATCACTCTCCCAACCCTTTGCCCCGGCGCCCCACCCCATGCACATTCAACGAAAAACCGCCCTGATCGTGGCTGCCCTGGTGGTCGTGGCAGTTGCAGCCTGGGCCTTCAACCGACCGGCGAAAACCAAACTGGCGGTGTCCACCGCTATCCCGGTGCGAGTGGTGAGCGTCACACAGCAGGACATTCCTCGATTTGTCAGCGGTATCGGCTCGGTGCTGTCGCTGCACAGCGTGGTGATCCGCCCGCAAATCGACGGCATCCTCACCAAGCTGCTGGTCAAGGAGGGCCAATTGGTCAAGGCCGGTGACCTGCTGGCGACCATCGATGACCGCTCGATCCGCGCGAGCCTTGATCAGGCCAAGGCGCAGTTGGGCGAAAGCCAGGCGCAGTTGCAAGTGGCGTTGGTAAACCTCAAGCGCTACAAAGAGCTGAGCGTCGACGACGGCGTATCCAAGCAGACCTATGACCAGCAGCAAGCCCTGGTCAACCAGCTCAAGGCCACGGCGCAAGGTAATCAGGCCGCCATTGATTCGGCCCTGGTACAGCTGTCCTACACCCAGATTCGCTCGCCGGTGACTGGCCGTGTCGGCATTCGCACCGTGGATGAAGGCAACTTCCTGCGCATGAGTGATACCCAAGGCTTGTTCTCGGTGACGCAAATCGATCCGATCGCCGTGGAGTTCTCGTTGCCGCAACAAATGTTGCCGACCCTGCAAGGCTTGATCGCCGCGCCCACCCAAGCCAGCGTCGATGCCTACATGGGCGCCGACACCGACGGCCAGACCGGCGACCTGCTCGGCGAAGGCCACTTGAGCCTGATCGACAACCAGATCAGCTCCACCACCGGCACCCTGCGCGCCAAGGCTGAATTCAACAACGCTTCGCAGCGTCTGTGGCCGGGGCAACTGGTGACTATCAAGATCCAGACCGCCCTCGACAAGAACGCGCTGGTGGTGCCACCGACCGTGGTGCAACGTGGGCTCGACGCGCATTTTGTGTACCGCGTCAACGGTGACAAGGTTGAGGTTGTGCCGGTGCAGGTGGCGTATCAGGACAGCGACGTGACCATCATCAAGGGCGTGCAAGCCGGTGATGTGCTGGTCAGCGACGGCCAGTCGCGGCTCAAGGCCGGTGCGCAAATCGAGGTGCTCAAAGAGCCACCACAAGTGATCCAGACCGCCCAGACCAAGGTGCAACCATGAGCGGCAGCCGTTCCCCGTCCGCCTGGTGCGTCGACCATCCGGTTGCCACCCTGTTGCTGACCTTTGCGCTGGTGTTGCTGGGGCTGATTGCCTTCCCGCGCCTAGCTGTGGCGCCGCTGCCGGAAGCGGAGTTCCCGACCATCCAGGTCACCGCCACCTTGCCCGGCGCCAGCCCGGACACCATGGCCTCATCCGTGGCCACGCCCTTGGAGGTGCAATTCAGCGCCATCCCCGGCATGACCCAGATGACCTCCAGCAGCGCCTTGGGTTCAAGCCTGCTGACCCTGCAATTCACCCTGAACAAAAGCATCGACACCGCCGCGCAGGAAGTGCAGGCGGCGATCAACACCGCCTCCGGCAAGCTGCCCAGCGACATGCCGAGCCTGCCGACCTGGAAGAAGGTCAACCCGGCCGACAGCCCGGTGCTGATCCTCAGCGTCAGCTCCGACAGCATGCCCAGCACCGAGCTGAGCGACTATGTAGAAACCTTGCTGGCGCGGCAGATCAGCCAGATTGACGGCGTTGGCCAGATCAATATCACCGGGCAGCAACGCCCGGCGATTCGCGTACAGGCTTCACCGGACAAACTCGCGGCCATCGGCCTGACCCTCGCCGATGTGCGCCTGGCCATCCAGCAGTCCAGCCTGAACCTGGCCAAAGGTGCGATTTACGGCAAGAACAGCGTGTCGACGATATCGACCAACGACCAGCTGTTTCACCCCGAGGAATACGGCCAACTGATCGTTTCCTACAAGAACGGCGCGCCGGTGCAACTGCGTGATGTCGCCAAAGTCATCAACGGTTCGGAAAACGCCTACGTACAGGCCTGGTCCGGTGACACGCCCGGCGTCAACCTGGTGATTTCGCGCCAGCCCGGCGCCAACATTGTCGAGACCGTGGACCGCATTCAAGCCGAACTGCCGCGCCTGGAAGGCATGCTGCCCGCCTCGGTGCAGGTCAGCGTGTTGACCGACCGCACCAAGACCATCCGCGCGTCCTTGCATGAAGTGGAAGTGACCCTGCTGATCGCCATCCTGCTGGTGGTGGCGGTGATGGCGCTGTTCCTGCGCCAATTGTCGGCGACGCTGATTGTGTCCAGCGTACTCGGCGTGTCGCTGATCGCCAGTTTCGCGCTGATGTATGTGCTCGGCTTCAGCTTGAATAACCTGACGCTGGTGGCGATCGTGATCGCCGTGGGCTTTGTGGTCGACGATGCCATCGTGGTGGTGGAGAACATTCACCGTCACCTGGAGGCGGGCCTGGATAAACGCGAGGCGGCAATCAAGGGCTCGGGCGAGATCGGCTTTACCGTGGTGTCCATCAGCTTCTCGCTGGTGGCGGCGTTTATTCCGCTGCTGTTCATGGGCGGTGTGGTCGGGCGGCTGTTCAAGGAATTTGCGCTGACGGCCACCTCGACCATCCTGATTTCGGTGGTGGTTTCGCTGACTTTGGCGCCGACCCTGGCCGCGCTGTTCATGCGCGCGCCGACTCATCATGCCCATGACAAACCGGGCTTCAGCGAGCGCCTGCTCGCCGGCTACGCACGCAACCTGCGCCGTGCGCTGGCGCATCAACGCAGCATGGCAGCGATCTTTATGCTGACCCTGGCGTTGGCCGTGGTCGGCTACGTGTTTATCCCCAAGGGTTTCTTCCCGGTGCAGGACACCGGCTTTGTACTCGGCACCAGCGAAGCGGCGGCCGATGTGTCGTACCCGGACATGGTCGCCAAGCACAAGGCGCTGGCCGAGATCGTCAAGGACGACCCGGCAGTGGCCGCGTTTTCCCACTCGGTGGGCGTGACCGGCAGCAACCAGACCATCGCCAACGGCCGTTTCTGGATCGCCTTGAAGGACCGCGGTGATCGCGATGTATCCGCCAGCCAGTTCATTGACCGCATCCGCCCCAAACTGGCCAAGGTGCCTGGCATCGTCTTGTACCTGCGCGCCGGCCAGGACATCAACTTGAGTTCCGGCCCAAGCCGCGCCCAGTATCAATATGTGCTCAAGAGCAACGACGGCGCGACGCTCAATACCTGGACCCAACGCCTGACCGAAAAACTGCGCGCCAACCCGGCCTTTCGCGACCTGTCCAACGACTTGCAACTGGGCGGCAGCATCACTCACATCAGCATCGACCGCCAGGCGGCGGCGCGCTTTGGCCTCACCGCTACCGATGTCGACCAGGCGCTGTATGACGCGTTCGGCCAGCGCCAGATCAACGAGTTCCAGACCGAGATCAACCAGTACCAGGTGGTGCTGGAACTCGACACTCAACAGCGCGGCAAGGCCGAAAGCCTGAACTACTTTTACCTGCGCTCACCGTTGACCAACGAGATGGTGCCGCTGTCGGCACTGGCCAAGGTCGACCCACCCAGCGTGGGGCCGTTGTCCATCAGCCATGACGGCATGTTCCCGGCCGCCAACCTGTCGTTTAACCTGGCACCCGGCGTGGCATTGGGTGATGCGGTGATCATGCTCAACCAGGCCAAAAACGAAATCGGCATGCCGACCACCCTGATCGGCACCTTCCAGGGTGCGGCCCAGGCGTTCCAAAGCTCTTTGGCCAGCCAACCGTGGCTGATCCTGGCGGCGCTGGTGGCGGTCTATATTATTTTGGGCGTGCTGTATGAGAGCTTCGTGCACCCGCTGACGATCATCTCCACCTTGCCCTCGGCGGGCTTGGGCGCGTTGATCATGCTGTGGTTGCTGGGCCAGGACTTTTCGATCATGGCCTTGATCGGGCTGGTGCTGCTGATCGGTATCGTCAAGAAAAACGGCATCCTGATGATCGACTTTGCCCTGGAGGCCCAGCGCGTGCGCGGGCTGCCACCTGAGGAGGCGATTTATGAAGCCTGCGTCACCCGGTTCCGGCCGATCATCATGACCACCCTCGCCGCCCTGCTCGGCGCCGTGCCGTTGATGCTGGGCTCCGGGCCAGGCGCCGAACTGCGCCAGCCGCTGGGGATCGCGGTGGTCGGCGGCCTGTTGGTGAGCCAGGCGCTGACGCTGTTCACCACACCGATCATATACTTGTACCTTGAGAAGTTTTTCCACAGGCCCAAACCAGCGCCGGCGCTGGCGACCACACACTAAAGGCGGGGTCATGCGCGTCCTGATTATTGAAGATGAAGAAAAAACCGCAGACTACTTGCACCGTGGTCTGACCGAACAAGGCTACACCGTGGATGTGGCGCGCGAAGGCGTCGAGGGTTTGCACCTGGCGCTGGAAAACGACTACGCGGTGATCGTGCTTGACGTGATGCTGCCCGGCCTCGACGGCTTTGGGGTGTTGCGCGCACTGCGGGCACGCAAGCAGACGCCGGTGATCATGCTCACTGCTCGCGAGCGTGTGGAAGACCGCATCCGTGGCTTGCGTGAAGGCGCCGATGATTATTTGGGCAAACCGTTTTCGTTCCTCGAACTGGTGGCGCGCCTGCAAGCGCTGACCCGCCGCAGTGGCGGGCATGAGCCGGTGCAAGTCACCGTGGCCGACCTGTGGATCGACCTGATCAGCCGCAAGGCCAGCCGCAACGGCCTGCGCCTGGACCTGACCGCCAAAGAGTTCTCGCTGCTCAGCGTATTGGCACGGCGCCAGGGTGAAATCCTGTCCAAGACCGCGATTGCGGAAATGGTCTGGGACATCAATTTCGACAGCGACGCCAATGTGGTGGAAGTGGCGATCAAGCGCCTGCGCGCCAAGCTCGACGGGCCGTTCGAACACAAGTTGCTGCACACCATTCGTGGCATGGGGTATGTGCTGGAGAGCAGAAGTGTCGGCTAACTCCATCGCCCTGCGCCTGAGCGGCATGTTCACGCTGGTGGCGCTGCTGATTTTCGTGTTGATCGGCGGCGCACTCTACCAGCAAGTGGATCGCGGCCTGGGCTTGTTGCCGGGCGCCGAACTGGATGCGCGCTACAGCGTGCTGGAATCCTCGGTGAACCGCTTCGGCACACCGGACCACTGGGCAAAAATCACCGCCAAGTTGAAGTTGCTCGGCGAAGAAGACCCGCGCATTCGCTTCTGGGTGGTGAGCAGCGACCCGAGCTACGAATACGGCACCCCCGACGCGCAGATCCGCGCATTCGCCCAAGGGCCGACCGGCAAACGCGACTTGCGCCTGCCTGGGCATGAATACCCGTTCAAGGTGTTGCTCAGCCAGTTCGCGGCCAAGGATCAACGCCCGCCGCTGCGCTTTATGATCGCCATCGACACCGAGAACTTCCGCGCCACTCAGCACCATCTGTTGATGGCCTTGATCGGCCTGGCCTGTGTCGGTGTGGCGCTGGCGGCACTGTTGGGCTTTTGGGTCTCGCGTATCGGCCTCAAGCCGCTGGGCAAACTTTCGGATGAAGCGCAAAAACTCGCACCGCCCAAACTCTCCGGGCGCCTGCAGTTGTCGCCCTTGCCGCCGGAGCTGAGCCAGTTCGTCAACTCGTTCAACTCCACGCTGGATCGGGTGGAACAGGCGTATTCGCGCCTGGAGTCGTTCAATGCCGATGTGGCCCACGAACTGCGCTCGCCGCTGACCAACCTGATCGGCCAGACCCAAGTGGCGCTCACCCGTGGTCGTTCGGCCGAGCATTACTTCGAGGTGCTGCAATCGAACCTCGAAGAGCTGGAACGCCTGCGTTCGATCATTAATGACATGCTGTTCCTGGCCAGCGCCGACCAGGGCAGCAAGGCCACCAAACTGATCGAAAGCTCCCTGGCCGATGAAGTCGCCACCACCCTCGACTACCTGGACTTCATCCTCGAAGACGCCCAAGTCAAAGTGCGCGTACACGGAGATGCCTTGGTGCACATCGAAAAAGCCCACCTGCGCCGCGCGCTGATCAACCTGCTGAGCAATGCGGTGCAGCACACTGCGCCGGGGCAGATTATCGAAGTGAGCATTGAGGTGCAGGAGCAGTGGGTGGCGATCGGGGTGACCAACCCCGGCGATGAGATCGCCCGTGAGCATTTGCCGCGCTTGTTTGAACGCTTCTACCGGGTGGACGCGTCGCGCAGTAACAGCGGCGCAAATCATGGGCTGGGGCTGGCGATCGTCAAAGCGATTGCATTGATGCACGGCGGTGATGTGTTTGTGCGCAGTGAGGGCGGTGGCAATACTTTTGGCATTACCTTGCCGGCCTGACTCACCAGAACACATCGATCCAGTGTGGGCCAGCTCCCACACAAGCCAGATCCCACAAAGCCAGCTTCCCCACTGGATCTCAAAGGTCTGACTGTTGCGGTTTGGGCAACAGTCATTATCTTGTTACACTCTATATCGCACCGCTCACCTGCGTTACTTTGACGCACCGATGAGCGCGACGGCAAGGCAGCTTCCCGCTCACCCGAATTTCCCTCGACTTATTTCCAGGGCTCTACACTGGGAATCTGTTTAAAGCCGCTGACTTCAGCGGCTTTTTTTTGCCGTAAAAAAAGGCCAGGCACACCCCCACGACATTGGCCGTTTTCGATTGACCAAAGGAGCTAAACCGGTGAAGAACTCGCTGACGTTCACCCCGTTATTCCTCGCGATTGCAGCAACGATCGTCCCCCTTGCCCACGCGGCAGACTCGACCCCCGCTGACGGTTTCGTCGAAGGCTCAAGCCTGAAGATCAACACCCGCAACTACTACATGAACCGCGACCGCCGCGACACTCACACCGATGACAGCAAAGAATGGGGCCAGGGTTTCATCGGCACATTCGAATCCGGCTACACCCAAGGCACCGTCGGCTTTGGCCTGGACCTCAATGCCATGCTCGGCCTCAAGCTCGACGGCGGCGGTGGCACTGACGGTTCCAGCATCCTCCCTTACGGCAGCGGCAACGGCAAAGCGCCTGGCTCGTTCTCCACCGCGGGCGGCACTTTGAAAATGCGTGCCTTCGACACCGAACTCAAAGCCGGCGACCTGTTCCTCAACAACCCGGTGATCGCCGGCGGCATGACCCGCATGTTGCCGCAGACGTTCCGGGGTGTGAGCCTGGCCAACCACAGCTTCGACGGCTGGATGTTCGAAGGCGGCCAGGCCAGCTTTACCAAACTCTACAACCAGAGCGGCCACCGACGCATCGGCACCAGCTACGGCACCCTGCCCGCCAACGCCGACAGCCAACACCTGAACTGGGCCGGTGTGTCCTTCAGCGGCGTCCCGGGCCTGACCAGCAACCTGTACGCCTCCGAACTCAAGGATGTATGGCACCAGTACTACTACGACCTGGACTACACCTACGCGCTGAACGATCTTGTCAGCCTCAACCCAGGCCTGCACTACTACCACACCCAGGACACCGGCCAGTCGTTGCTCGGCAGCATCGACAACAACACTTACAGCCTGCATTTCACCGTAGGTGTTGGTCACCACAGCGTCACTGCCGCGTACCAGCGGGTCAACGGCAACACGCCGTTCGACTACATCACCCAGGGCGACAGCGTGTACCTGGACAATTCCCAGCAATACTCGGACTTCAACGGCCCCAACGAGCGCTCGTGGAAGCTCAAGTACGCCTACGACTTTGCAGGTCTCGGCATGCCCGGGCTGACGTCCGCCGTGTCGTATATCAGCGGCAAGACCGACCTGACCAAGGTCGACCCCAACAGCCGCGGCTACAGCGCCTGGTACAGCGCCGACGGCAAAGACGCCAAGCACTGGGAACGCGACATCGACGTGAAGTACGTGGTGCAAGGCGGCAAAGCCAAGGACCTGGCCGTGCGCCTGCAATGGGCAACCAACCGCGGTGGCAATGGCTACTCGGCGGTGGACCGGGATGTGGATGAATACCGCGTGATTGTGGATTACCCGATCAACGTGTTTTAGGCATAAATCTGCCAGACGATGAATAGCTGATGTGGGAGCTGGATTGTGTGGGAGCTGGCTTGCCTGCGATAGCATCGCTGCGGTGTTATAGATGTACCGAGGTGTCTGCATCGCAGGCAAGCCAGCTCCCACCAAACCTGCGATTGCCTACTACGCTATTGGCATCCTCGAAGCAGAAGTACGCCCGATGAGCCCAAGTCTCTACCGACCCACCCCTCGCCCGGAACGCTTGCTGATCCTGGGCAGTTGCCTCACGGTCTTTGTGATCGTGGCGATCGTCACCGCGCTGCTGATTCGCGAACATGCCAACACCTTGCAGACCGCCAAGCGCACCGCCAATAACATCACCCAACTGATCGACGCCGATGTGCTGCGTAACGTCGAACTCTATGACATGGCCCTCAAGGGCCTGATCGCCGCCACCGAACGCAGCGACCTGCAGGGTGTGTCCGCCAGTATCCGCCATCTGGTGCTGTTCGATCGCTCTGCCGCTGCACCCTTCAAGGGCGACATTCTGTTGCTGGACCCCAGTGGTGAAGTAATCGCCGACTCCTCGCTGCTCACACCCAAGACCGGCAACTTCGCTGATCGCGATTATTTTCAGGCACACCGCAAAAACCCCGACCTGGGGCTGTATATCAGCCGCCCATTCCTGGCCCGTTGCGTGTGTGATGACCAGTGGCGCATCGCATTCAGCCGCCGCGTGTCATCGCCGGACGGGCGCTTCCTGGGCGTGGCGGTGGCCTCGATGCGCCTGTCGTACTTCCAACAGTTGTTCAGCGGCCTGAACATCGGAAGCAACGGCACCATCAACCTGATCAACCACCAAGGCATCCTGCTGGCGCAACAACCGCTGCTGGAAGTGGACATGATCGACAAGGACTTGAGCCAGCGGCCCAATGTCGCGCGTATGCTGCGTGAACGCGACGGCAGCTTTCGGGGCGTCTCCAGCGTCGACAACCAGCCACGGCTCTATAGTTTCTCGAATGTGGGCAGCTTGCCCTTAATTGTCGCGGTGGCGTTGTCCAGCGATGAAATCTTTGCCCCATGGCGGCGTGCCGCGTGGCTGGTCAGCATAGCAACGGGCGTGTTGTGCATCGGCCTGCTGTGGCTGACCTGGATGCTGAGCAAGGAGCTGCGTCGCCGTCATCGTGCCGAACAAGTGCTGTCAGAACTGGCAGCCACCGACGCCCTCACCGGCCTTGCCAACCGCCGTACCCTGGACCAGCGCCTGCGCCTGGAATGGGACCGCGCACAACGCTCAACCGAGCCGCTGAGCCTGCTGATGATCGACGTGGATCACTTCAAGGCCTTCAACGACCTGCATGGCCATCACGGCGGCGATGAAGCATTGCGCGCGGTTGCCCAAGTGATCGAAGACAACATCCGCCGCCCGGCTGACCTGGCAGCGCGCTACGGTGGCGAAGAGTTTGCAGTGGTGCTGCCACATACCGACGCCAAGGGTGCCTGGTTGATTGCCGAACATATCCGCAGCAGCGTCGAGCATTTGCCACGGGTGGCCGGTGCCGACGGGCCTATTACAGTGAGTATCGGCATGAGCACCTGGCAAAAGCGCAGCCGCATGGCACTTGAGGACTTGCTGCTCAATGCTGATCAAGCGCTGTATGAGGCCAAGCACACCGGGCGCAACCGCATTGTGGAGGCTGCGGCCCGCTAGGTGATCGTTCCCACGCTCCGCGTGGGAATGCCTCTTCTGACGCTCTGCGTCAGGCTTCGGGACGCGGAGCGTCCAGGGCTGCATTCCCACGCGGAGCGTGGGAACGATCGGCATAAAAAAAAGGCCACCCGAAGGTGGCCTTTCAAAACTAAAGAAAGAGAGTTGTTACTTACACCGCCGCAACGGGACGCATGTAAGAGATCGGTGCGGTGCTGGCATCTTCGAAGGTCACGACTTCCCAAGCGTCTGTCTGCTCAATCAACTTGCGCAGCAGCTGGTTGTTAAGGGCGTGGCCCGACTTGAAGCCTTTGAACTCGCCTATCAGGCTATTGCCCAGCAGGTAGAGGTCACCGATTGCATCGAGGATCTTGTGCTTCACGAATTCGTCTTCATAGCGAAGGCCGTCTTCGTTCAGTACACCATCCGCGTCGACCACAATGGCGTTTTCAACGCTGCCGCCGAGTGCGAGGTTGTGCTTGCGCAGGTACTCGATGTCACTCATGAAACCAAAGGTACGGGCGCGGCTGACTTCTTTTACGAACGAAGTGCTGGAAAAATCCACGCTTGCACTTTGGGTGCGGTCACGGAATACCGGGTGATCGAAATCGATCTCAAAGCTCACTTTAAAGCCTTCGAACGGGACGAAGGTGGCGCGCTTGTCGCCGTCTTCTACTGTCACTTCCCGCAGAATGCGAATGAACTTCTTGGCTGCGTCCTGTTCTTCCAGGCCGGCAGATTGAATCAAGAATACGAAGGGTCCAGCGCTGCCATCCATGATGGGGACTTCGGACGCGGAGAGCTCGACGTAGGCGTTATCGATGCCCAGGCCAGCCATGGCCGAGAGCAAGTGCTCCACCGTGTCCACTTTGACGTCACCGTTGACCAACGTGGTCGACATCGTGGTTTCGCCAACATTTTCCGCGCGAGCAGGAATCTGCACCACAGGGTCCAGGTCGGCACGAACAAACACGATGCCGGTGTCGACAGGTGCGGGCTTGAGGGTCAGGTATACCTTCTCCCCGGAGTGCAGACCTACACCTGTGGCACGGATAATATTCTTCAGGGTGCGTTGTTTAATCATGGCTTGGACCGCTTCAGCGCAAATTGCGAACTGGTATCAACAAAGGCTGGCGATAATAACAGACCAGACCTTTGCTGAACACCAATCACCTTCATAGCCCTGATACATTCCATTAATCGGCCTGACGACGCAAGAATGCCGGGATGTCCAGGTAGTCCAGGTCATCTTGCGGATTCGGGCTACGGGACGCCGCAGCACCGGCCTGAGCCTGGTTGCGCATCACGGTCGGACGGTCCAGGTCACGATAGTTCACAGACGGCAGTTCCTGGCGCGCAGGCGCTGGAGCGGCAGCTTGCTGGCTGGCGTGGCTGTTGTGGCCGGTGTGAACGGTATTGTCGATGACCTTTACAGGCTTCTCGATTTTTGCGCCCAGGCCGGTGGCAACCACGGTCACGTGCAGTTCGTCGCGCATGTCCGGGTCGATAACGGTACCGACTTTGACCATCGCGTGCTCGGAAGCGAAGGCTTCGATGATGCTACCCACGTCGGAGTACTCACCCAGGGACAGGTCAGGGCCGGCGGTGATGTTCACCAGGATGCCGCGTGCGCCTTGCAGGTTCACGTCTTCGAGCAATGGGTTGCGGATCGCCGCTTCAGTGGCTTCGCGTGCACGGTTCGGACCGCTGGCGCAGCCAGTGCCCATCATCGCCATGCCCATTTCGCTCATCACGGTACGCACGTCGGCAAAGTCGACGTTGATCATGCCTGGGCGCTTGATGATGTCGGAGATACCGCGAACGGCACCGGCCAGTACATCGTCAGCCTTGGCGAATGCGGACAGCAGGCTTGCGTCCTTGCCCAGGATGGTCAGCAGCTTCTCGTTGGGGATGGTGATCAACGAGTCGACGCTTTCAGACAGCAGACGGATACCTTCGTCGGCGATCTGCATACGCTTGCGACCTTCGAACGGGAACGGACGCGTCACGACAGCAACGGTCAGAATCCCCATTTCCTTGGCCACTTCGGCAATGATCGGAGCAGCACCGGTACCGGTACCGCCGCCCATGCCGGTGGTGATGAACACCATGTTGGTGCCTTGCAGCACTTCAGCAATACGCTCGCGGTCTTCCAGCGCGGCTTGACGGCCGACTTCCGGGTTGGCGCCAGCGCCGAGGCCCTTGGTCACGGCTGTGCCCAATTGCAGGATGGTCCGCGCACCGATGCTTTTCAGCGCCTGGGCATCAGTGTTGGCGCAGATGAATTCAACGCCTTCAATGTTGCTCTTGACCATGTGATTGACAGCGTTGCCGCCGCCACCGCCAACACCGATTACTTTGATAACCGGGCTTGCGGGGATGTTGTCTACGAGTTCGAACATGTTCCCTCTCCTTTCGTTTTCTCTAGTTTTTTCGCCTACTACTTACTGCGGTGTTGCGGTAAATCTTTAGAAATTGCCTTTTACCCAAGCCTGCAACCGCTCGAACAACGGCGCTTTGGCTTCATCGTCGCCGCCACGGTAGCTGTCACGGATGCTCGGGCCCGACAGGGAAATGCCGTCGGTCTGCTTTTGCAGCCCGTACAACAGCAAGCCCACGCCGGTGGAATAAATCGGGTTGCGCACCACGTCGCCCAGGCCTTTGACGCCATGGGGCACGCCCAGGCGCACTGGCATATGGAAGATTTCCTCGGCCAGTTCGACCGCGCCTTCCATCTTCGAGGTGCCACCGGTCAGCACGATGCCGGCCGGGATCAAATCTTCGTAGCCGCTGCGGCGCAGCTCAGCCTGGATCAGGGTGAACAGCTCGTCGTAGCGTGGTTCGACCACTTCGGCCAGGGCCTGGCGCGACAGTTCGCGCGGTGGACGGTCGCCCACGCTCGGCACCTTGATGGTTTCACCGGCACCGGCCAGTTTGGCCAGGGCGCAGGCGTAGCGGATCTTGATTTCTTCGGCGTACTGGGTCGGTGTACGCAGCGCCATGGCGATGTCGTTGGTGACCTGGTCGCCCGCAATCGGGATCACGGCGGTGTGACGGATCGCACCTTCGGTGAAGATCGCGATGTCGGTGGTGCCACCGCCGATGTCGACCAGGCACACGCCCAGCTCTTTTTCGTCGTCGGTGAGTACTGAGTAGGCCGAGGCCAACTGCTCAAGAATGATGTCGTCGATTTCCAGGCCGCAGCGGCGCACGCATTTTTCAATGTTCTGTGCGGCGTTGACGGCACAGGTCACCACGTGAACCTTGGCTTCCAGGCGCACGCCCGACATGCCCAGCGGCTCACGCACGCCTTCCTGGTTATCGATCACGTAGTCCTGCGGCAAGGTGTGCAGCACGCGCTGGTCAGCCGGGATCGCCACGGCCTGGGCGGCGTCGAGTACGCGTTCAAGGTCGGCCGAGCTGACTTCACGATCACGGATCGCCACGATGCCGTGGGAGTTCAGGCTACGGATATGGTTGCCGGCCACGCCGACGAACGCCGAGTGAATCCGGCAACCGGCCATCAGCTGCGCTTCTTCAATGGCGCGCTGGATCGACTGCACGGTGGACTCGATGTTCACCACCACGCCCTTCTTCAGGCCCCGGGACGGATGCGTGCCGATACCGACGATTTCGATCACACCGTCTTCCCCGACCTCGCCGACCAGCGCCACCACCTTGGAGGTGCCGATATCGAGACCGACGATCATTTTTCCGCTTTGCACGTTTGCCATGGGTCCTGCCTCTTCTTAATTCTTCGCGACAGCGGGTTTGGCTGTCGTCGGCGCAGCTGGTTCACGCCAGCCGACGGCCAGGCCGTTGGCGTAACGCAGGTCGACGCTCGCAATGTTCGTAATCTGTTCTTTCAAGGTCTTGTCGTAGATGGCAATAAAGCGGCGCATCTTTTCCACCAAGCGGTCGCGTCCCAGCAACAACTCGATGCCCGGGCCGGAACTGCCTGCCCCGGTGGTCAAAAACCAGCTGCCCCGCTCACGCAATTCCAGGCGTGCGATGGAGAAACCCAGTGGCCGCAGCATCTGGCTCAGCGCCTGGTACTGCTGCATCACTTGCTGCTGCGCCCGCTGTGGCCCGAACAACTGCGGCAGGTGCTCATAGTTGGCCACCTCACGCGGCGCGAACGCCTGGCCCTGGTTGTTCAACAGTGCGCCATCGCCCCAACGGGCCACGGGCAGTTGTTCTTCCAGGCGGATCGTCACCTGGTCCGGCCATACACGGCGGACTTCGGCGTGAGCGATCCACGGCATCTGTTCCAGTTCTGCGCGCATACCGGCCAGGTCGATGGTAAAGAAGCTCGCCGCCAGGTACGGGCCGATGCGCTGCTGTACCGCTTGCTGGCTGATGTAGCTCAAGTCGCCCTGCACGCTGATCTTGGTGATCGGCCGGTCGGCATACGGCAACAGGCGTTGTGCGCCCTCGTAAGTACCGAAGCCCAACGCCACCAGCAACACCGGCCAGAACAGCGCTTTAAGAAAACCAAAGTTGGCTTTCGGCAGGCGCGCCGACATCGGCTCTTTAGCCACCATTCGGCTGGCACCTCGAGGCACCGGCTTGCGGCTGGGCACTGGAGGTTGCTGATGACGAAGCGATGCGCCGTTCATGGGGTTAGCCTCTTGGCTCAATGCTTGCGGCCAGGATCGCCAGCACTAACTGCTGGAAGTCCAGACCGGCAGCACGGGCTGCCATAGGTACCAGGCTGTGATCGGTCATGCCGGGAGCGGTGTTGACTTCAAGGAACCAGAAATTCCCTTGGTCATCCTGCATCACGTCTGCCCGCGCCCAACCGGCGATACCCAGTGCCTCACAGGCTTTCGCCGTGAGGTCCATCAATTCCTGTTCCTTGGTTGCGTCGAGGCCACACGGGATCCGGTACTGAGTATCGGAAGCCACGTACTTGGCGTCGTAGTCGTAAAAGGTGTGGGGCGTGCCCAATGCGATAGGTGGCAATACCTGGCCACGCAGGGTGGCGATGGTGTACTCGGGACCCTGGATCCACTGTTCCACCAACACTTGCGAATCATAGGTACTTGCCGCTTTCCATGCGTCGATCAATTCGGCGGCCGAGTTCACTTTGGCCATGCCGATACTGGAGCCTTCATGGGCAGGTTTGACGATCAAAGGCAGGCCCAGTTCCTTGGCTGCAGAAATACAATCGTCTTCGCTGCACAGCACGCTGTGACGTGGGGTTGGAATACCCAGGCTGTGCCACACCTGCTTGGTGCGCAACTTGTCCATGGCCAGTGCCGAAGCGAGGATTCCGCTGCCGGTGTAAGGGATGCCAGCGCACTCGAGCAAGCCTTGCATGCTGCCGTCTTCACCGCCACGGCCGTGCAGAATGATGAAGGCACGGTCGATCTTCTCGGCCTGCAAGCGGGCAAGGAAATCATCGCCCACATCGATACCGAATGCGTTTACGCCGGCGCTTTGCAGCGCTTCCAGTACGGCATTGCCGGACTTGAGCGAGACTTCGCGCTCAGCGCTCTTGCCGCCGAACAATACCGCTACGCGGCCGAAGTCGGCAGGCGTGATGGTCGAGAACAGGGTGTCGTAATGCGTGATCATTTCGACTTCCCCTTTGCAGCCGCAAACAGCGGGCTGGCGAGCAGCTTGGGCGCAAGGCCACCGATATCACCGGCGCCCTGGCACAGCAGGATGTCACCGGCACGCAGCAGCGGCTTGACGATCGGCGCCAGGTCCACACCGCGCTCGATGTAGATCGGGTCCAACTGGCCACGCTGACGAATGCTGTTGCACAGCTTGCGGCTGTCGGCGCCCGGAATCGGCTCTTCACCGGCCGGGTAGACTTCCATCAGCAGCAGCACGTTGGCATCGGCCAATACATTCACAAAGTCGTCGTACAGGTCGCGGGTGCGGCTGTAGCGATGCGGCTGGTAAACCATCACCAGACGGCGCTCCGGCCAGCCACCGCGCACGGCTTTAATAACGGCTGCAACTTCAGTTGGGTGGTGACCGTAGTCGTCCACCAGCATCACGTCGCCGCCTTCTACCGGCAGTTGACCGTAGACCTGGAAGCGCCGGCCGACACCGGCAAAGCGCGACAGGCCTTCGACGATGGCTTCATCGCTGACGCCTTCATCGGAAGCAATGCAAATGGTCGCCAGCGAGTTCAATACGTTGTGGTTGCCCGGCATGTTCACCGATACGTCCAACGGCTCGCGGTCAGGGCGCAGCACGGTGAAGAAGGTTTGCATGCCTTCCTGGCGCACATTGATCGCGCGCACGTCGGCGTCTTCGCTGAAGCCGTAGGTCACGGTTGGGCGTTTGACCGATGGCAGGATCTCACGCACCACCGGATCGTCCAGGCACACCACGGCCAAACCGTAGAACGGCAGGTTGTGCAGGAACTCGACGAAGGTTTTCTTCAACTTGTTGAAGTCACCGTCGTAGGTGGCCATGTGGTCTTCGTCGATGTTGGTCACCACAGCGACCAGCGGCTGCAGGTGCAGGAAGCTCGCATCACTTTCATCGGCTTCGGCGATCAGGTAACGACTGGTGCCGAGCTGGGCATTGGTGCCGGCTGCATTCAGGCGGCCACCAATCACGAAGGTCGGGTCCAGGCCACCGGCGGCGAACACCGAGGCGATCAGGCTGGTGGTGGTGGTTTTGCCGTGCGTACCAGCCACGGCGATACCGTGGCGATAGCGCATCAGCTCGGCCAGCATCTCGGCGCGTGGCACCACTGGAATACGGCGCTCAAGGGCGGTGGCCACTTCCGGGTTGGAGGTGTTCACGGCGCTGGACACTACCAGCACGTCAGCCTCGGCGGCGTTCTCGGCACGGTGGCCGATAAAGATCTGTGCGCCGAAGGTTTTCAGGCGATCGGTCACCGGCGACTCTTTCAAGTCCGAGCCGGATACCTGATAACCCAGGTTCAGCAGTACTTCGGCAATCCCGCACATGCCCACGCCGCCGATGCCGACGAAGTGGATACGACGGATGCGGCGCATTTCGGGCTGCGGCATGGCTTTCTGATTCTCAACCATGGGCCACCTCCAGGCAGATATCGACCACGGTGCGGGTTGCGTCAGGTTTAGCCAGGCGGCTTGCGGTGCTCGCCATGCTGTTGAGTCGTTCCGGTTGCATCAAAACCTCGGTCAGGCGTGCGGCCAAATCGGCGGCGCCAGTCGTTCTTTGCGGCAGCAGGAAGGCAGCGCCCTCCCCGGCCAAATATTCGGCGTTGCGGGTCTGGTGATCGTCGATGGCGTGGGGCAAAGGCACCAGCAAGGACGGCAGACCGGCGGCGGCCAGTTCACTGACGGTCAGCGCACCAGCGCGACAAACCACCAGGTCGGCCCAGCCATAGGCATGGGCCATGTCTTTGATAAAAGGCTGTACGTTCGCCTCGACACCGGCCTCGCGATAGCGGGCAGCGGTGATTTCATCGTGGTTTTTACCGGCCTGGTGGAACACTTCGGGACGCAGGTCCACGGGCAGCAGCGCCAAGGCTTCGGGCAGCAGTTTGTTCAACGGCTCCGCGCCCAGGCTTCCGCCCAGGATCAGCAAGTGTGGCTTACGGCCCTCCAGCGCCTGACGGGCAATGGCCATGAACAGTTCGGTGCGCACCGGGTTGCCGGTGGTACGCAACTTGTCCGAGGCGCCAAAAGTCTTCGGGAACGCCTCGCACACTCGGCTGGCCAAAGGCACCAACAGGCGGTTGGCAGTGCCGGCAACGGCGTTCTGTTCGTGCACGATCACCGGTACGCCGGCGAGCTTGGCGGCAACACCACCAGGGCCAGTCACATAACCACCAAAGCCCAGCACGCACACCGGCTTCAACTCACGAATCACTTTGCGCGCCTGCCACACCGCCTTGAGCAACACGAACGGCGCCTTGAGCAGGGACAACTTGCCCTTGCCACGCAAGCCGGTGACGTTGATCAAGTGCAGCGGCAAGCCGGCATTCGGGACCAATTCGTTTTCGATGCCACGTGGCGTACCGAGCCAATGCACGGTGTAGCCACGGTTCTGGAATTCGCGCGCGCAAGCCAGGGCCGGGAACACATGGCCCCCGGTGCCGCCTGCCATGATCAGCACATTAGCGCCCATGGTCCGGCTCCTCGGCAAAATCGCTCTCGCTGAATTCCATCTCTTCGCTGCCCAGGTGGGTGCGACTCTCCCACTCGATGCGCAGCAGCAAGCCCAGGCACACGCAGCAGATAACCAACGAGCTGCCGCCGTAGCTGAGAAACGGCAGGGTCAAACCCTTGGTCGGCAAGCGACCGATGTTTACCCCGATGTTGATCAGCACCTGACCAATCCACAAAAACGCCAAGCCGTAGGCGACATAAGCTGCGAAAAACTGCTTGGCTTTCTCGGCCCAAAGACCGATGTAAAGCGCCCGTACGCAGACGAACATGAACAGTGCAACGGTGCACAGGGAACCCACGGCACCGAGTTCTTCGGCCAGCACGGAGAACACGAAGTCGGTATGCGCTTCCGGCAGGTAAAACTGCTTCTGCACGCTATTGCCCAGCCCAACACCCAGCCATCCGCCGCGACCAAAGGCGATCAGCGCCTGGGTCAACTGGTAGCCGGAGCCGAACTGATCGGACCAGGGGTCGGTAAAGGTAATCAGGCGCGCCATACGGTACGGTTGTGCTTCCACCAGCAGGTAAACCGCGACCACCGCCAGCACCACCATCATGGCGAACCGGAACAAGCCCACACCGCCGAGAAACAGCATCGCCGCCGCCGCGCCCATCATTACGACGGTGGCACCGAAGTCGGGCTCCATCAGCAACAGGCCAGCCATGGGCAGCAGCACGATGAACGGCTTGAAGAAGCCCATCCAGCTTTCGCGTACTTCTTTCTGGCGACGGACCAGGTAACCGGCGAGGTAGATCACCACGAACACCTTGGCGATTTCCGACGGCTGCACGTTAAACGCGCCGAAGCCGATCCAGCGCATCGAACCGTTCACCTCACGGCCGATGCCGGGCAGGATCACCATGATCAACAAACCAAACGCGCCGATCAGCATCAGCCAACCCAGGCGCTGCCAGGTAGCGATAGGGATCATCATGGTGACGATGCAGGCGCCGAGACCGATCACCAGGTACACCAGGTGACGGATCATCATGTACAGGGTGTTGCCCGACTGCACTGCGGCCACTTCCGAGGACGCCGAAGTGATCATGACCAACCCCAGGCCCAGCAGCGCCAGGCAGCCGGCGAGCATTGGGAAGTCGAGGTCGATACCGCGACCTGTGATGATCGGCGACGGGTACGGCTTGATAATATTTCTGAAATTCATGCCAAGGCCTCCACGGCGCGAGCGAACAGCTGGCCGCGCTCTTCGTAGTTCTTGAACATGTCGAAACTGGCGCACGCCGGCGACAGCAACACCGCATCCCCCGGCTGGGCCAGGGCTTTGCATTGGGCAATCGCATCGTCCAGCGAGGTGGCGCGTACCTGCGGTACCGCGTCGCCCAACGCGGCGGCGATCAAGTCCGCGTCACGGCCGATCAGCACCACGGCGCGGCAATGTGCAGCCACCGGGCCTTTAAGGTCTTTGAAGTCGGCACCCTTGCCGTCGCCACCGGCGATCAGCACAAGCTTGCCGTCGATATCAGCGCCGAGCCCTTCGATGGCAGCCAGTGCGGCACCCACGTTGGTGGCCTTGGAATCGTTGTAGTAGCTCACGCCATTGAGGTCGCGTACCCACTGGCAGCGATGCTCGAGGCCGCCGAAGGTGCGCAGGCTCGACAGCATCGCATCAAATGGCAGGCCGACGGCGTGACCCAACGCCAGGGCCGCCAATGCATTGGATTGGTTGTGCGCGCCACGGATTTTCAATTCACGTACCGGCATCAGGTTCTGGAATTCGAAAGCCAGGTATTTCTCGCCGTTCTCTTCGCGAATGCCGAAGGCTTTGAAATCCGGTTTGCCCAGGCCAAAGGTCCAGCAGGGCATGCCTTCGCCCATCAGCGGACGGCTCAGGGCATCTTGGCGGTTGACCACAAATTGCCTGGCACCACGGAAAATCCGGTGCTTGGCCAGGTGGTACGCCGGCAGGCCGCTGTAGCGGTCCATGTGGTCTTCACTCACGTTCAACACGGTGGCGACTTCAGCCCCCAGATCGTGGGTGGTTTCGAGCTGGAAGCTCGACAGTTCCATCACGTACAACTCGATGTCGTCGCTGAGCAGGTCCAGCGCTGGCGTGCCGAGGTTACCGCCCACGGCCACGCGCTTGCCGGCCGCAGCCGCCATCTCGCCGACCAGGGTGGTCACGGTGCTTTTCGCGTTGGAGCCGCTGATGGCCACGATCGGTGCCTTCGCATAGCGCGCAAACAGGTCGATGTCGCCGGACAGCTTCACGCCACGCGCCGCTGCCGCTTGCAGGGCCGGTGTCGCCAGGGCCAGGCCGGGGCTCACGTAGAGCTCATCGGCGCGGCACAGAAACTCGACATCCAGCTCGCCACAACGCACTTCCACGTGCGGGTAGTCACGGCGCAGCGTGACCAGCTCCGGTGGATTTTCCCGCGTGTCGGCCACGGCAAACGACGTGCCCCGGTTCGCGAGGAAGCGAACCAGGGACATGCCGCTCTTGCCGAGGCCGACAACGATGCGGAAGTGGTCTGAAGCGATCAGGGACACTCGTTTCTACCTCAGTTTCAGGGTGGCAAGGCCGACCAGTACCAGAATCACGGTGATGATCCAGAAACGGACAATCACACGCGGCTCGGGCCAGCCCTTGAGTTCAAAGTGGTGATGAATCGGCGCCATGCGGAACACGCGGCGCCCGGTCAATTTGAAGGAGGCCACCTGGATGACCACCGACAGGGTTTCCATCACGAACACACCGCCCATGATGAACAACACGATTTCCTGGCGGACGATCACCGCGATGGTGCCCAAGGCTGCGCCCAGCGCCAGCGCGCCGACGTCGCCCATGAAGACTTGTGCGGGATAGGTGTTGAACCACAGGAAGCCCAGGCCGGCACCGATCAGCGCGCCGCAGAACACGATCAACTCACCTGCGCCCGGCACATACGGGATCAGCAGGTATTCAGCGAATTTCACGTTACCCGACAGGTAGCAGAAGATACCGAGCGCACCGCCGACCATCACGGTCGGCATGATTGCCAGACCGTCGAGGCCATCAGTCAGGTTCACCGCGTTGCTGGAGCCGACGATCACAAAGTAGGTCAGCACCACAAAGCCAACGCCCAGTGGAATGCTGGCGTCCTTGAGCATCGGAATGATCAAGGTGGTTTCGACGGCGCTTGGCGCGGTCATGTACAGGAAGATCGCAGCGCCAAGGCCAAACACCGACTGCCAGAAGTACTTCCAGCGGCTGGGCAAACCCTTGGAGTTTTTCTCGATCACTTTGCGGTAGTCATCGACCCAACCGATCGCGCCGAACAACAGGGTCACCAGCAACACCGTCCACACGTAGCGGTTATGCAGGTCGGCCCACAGCAAGGTGCTGATACCGATGGAAGACAGGATCAGCGCACCGCCCATGGTCGGGGTGCCGGATTTGGACAGGTGCGACTGCGGGCCGTCATTACGAACCGATTGACCAATTTGCAGGTTCTGCAGGGTGCGGATCATCCACGGCCCCAGGAACAGCGACAAAGACAGCGCAGTCAGCACACCCAGGATCCCGCGCAGGGTCAGGTACTGAAAGACCGCGAAGCCTTTGTGGAACTGTTGCAGATACTCAGCCAGCAGCAGCAGCATTAATGTTTCTCCGTACTTGAGCCACACAAGGCCGCGACGACGTTTTCCATCACCGCGCTGCGCGATCCCTTGATCAAAATGGTTGTGTGTTTGTCGTGTTCAGCCGCCACCAGTGCCTGGATCAGCTCGGCCTGGGTAGCGAAATGCCGCGCACCGAGGCCGAAGGCGTCAACGGCGTGGGCCATGTTCGGGCCAACGGCGTAAAGCGCGTCGACTTTACCGCTCGCGTAGGCGCCGACTTCACGGTGGGACTGTTCAGCCCAGTCGCCCAATTCGGCGATATCGCCCAGCACCAGCACCTTGCGCCCGGCGAAGCTTTTAAGCAGGTCAATAGCGGCGCAGACGGAGGACTGGTTGGCGTTGTAGGTGTCATCAATCACACGCATGCCATTGGTCGCCAGTTGTGCCACGGTGCGGCCTTTGACCGGCTGCACCGCGCCCAGGCCGGTGGCGATACCGAACAGCGATACGCCCAGTGCGGAGGCGGCAGCGGCGGCGGCCAAGGCATTGGCGACGTTATGGTTGCCCAGCAGGTTCAGTTGCACGTGCTCGCTGCCTTGCGGTGTGTGCAAGGTGAAGGACGGGCAACCACGGGCGTCGACGGTGATGTCGGCTGCGTGGAAATCAGCCGCCGCGTTGAGTACGGCAAACGTCAGCACCTTGCGACCGGCGGCGCGCACACGCCAGGTCTCGAAGGCCTTGTCGTCGAGGTTCAATACTGCGGTGCCCGAGGCATCGAGGCCTTCGAGGATTTCGCCCTTGGCTTCGACGATTTTTTCCGGGCCACCGAACTCGCCCACGTGGGCGGTGCCGGCATTGTTGATAATCGCCACGTGAGGCTTGGTCAGCGCCACGGTGTAAGCGATTTCGCCGACGCGCGAAGCGCCCAGCTCGATTACCGCCGCCGTGTGTTCCGGGGCCAGTTCGAGCAGGGTCAGTGGAGCGCCGAAATCATTGTTCAGGTTGCCACGGGTGGCGAGCACCGGCCCGCGTGTGCGCAGCACGCCGGCAAGCAGTTCCTTGACCGTGGTTTTGCCGCTGGAGCCAGTGATGGCGGCAACGGGCTTATCAAATGCGGCGCGGTTCAGCGCGCCCAACAGCCCGAGGGCCAGGCGGGTATCGGCGACCAGCAATTGCGGCAGCGTCGAGTCCGTGACTTCACGCTGCACCAAGGCACCCACGGCACCTTTGGCGGCTACTTCGTTCAGGTAGTCGTGCCCATCGAAACGCGGGCCGGCCAGTGCAACAAACAGCTGCCCCGGCTTGATGTTGCGACTGTCGATACTGACGCCGTCGAAGCTGCAATCGCTCGACACTACGCGGGCCGACAAGGCCTGGGTCAGTTCGCTGAACTTCATCGCTTTAAGCATGGGCGACCTCCCAGGCAGTCAGGGCATGATCAGCCTCGACAAGATCGGAGAAGGCATGGCGTTCGCCGTTGATTTCCTGGTAGTCCTCGTGACCTTTACCAGCCAGTACCACCACGTCCTCAGCACTGGCGCTGGCGATCAGCTGGGCAATGGCGGCGCCGCGACCGGCAACGAAGGTGGCCTTGGTGGCGTCTTTAAAGCCGACACGGATGTCGTCGAAAATCTGGTTCGGGTCTTCGCTGCGTGGGTTGTCGTCGGTCACGAGCACGCCATCGGCCAGGCGCTCGACGATTTCAGCCATCAGCGGGCGCTTGCCGCGATCACGGTCACCGCCGCAGCCGAACAGGCAGAGCAATTTGCCCTTGGCGTGTGGGCGCAGGGCTTCGAGGACTTTTTCCAGCGCGTCCGGGGTGTGGGCGTAATCGACCACCACCAGTGGCTGAGAGCCGCCACCCAAACGCTGCATACGGCCGGCCGGGCCTTCGAGTTTGGGCAGCACGCGCAGGATTTCGTCCAGGGCGTAATCCAGGCCAAGCAATGCGCCAACAGCCGCAAGCACGTTGCTCAGATTGAAACGCCCGAGCAAGGTGCTGCGCAAGTGGTGTTCGCCCTGGGGCGTGACCAGCGTGGCGAGCACGCCTTCGTCATTAAATTGGGCTTCACGGCAATACAGATACGCGCTGGAATCTTCCAGGCTGTAGGTGATCAGGCGTGCTTCGCTGTCTTCGGCAGCCAGTTGGCGGCCGAATGCGTCATCCAGGTTTACCACCCGGCACTTCAGGTCATTCCAGGCGAACAGCTTGGCCTTGGCGGCGGCGTACGCCTCCATGGTGCCGTGGTAGTCGAGGTGGTCGCGAGACAGGTTGGTCATCACCGCCACGTCAAACGCCAAGGCAGTCACACGGCCCTGGTCCAGACCGTGGGATGACACTTCCATGGCAACCGCCTTGGCACCGGCCTTTTTCAGGTCGGCCAGGGTCGCTTGCACGGCGATCGGGTTCGGCGTGGTGTGCAGGCCGCTTTGCAGCGCACCGTAAAAACCCGTGCCCAGGGTGCC
The DNA here is from genome assembly GCF_014268205.2 of Pseudomonas sp. OE 28.3. Classification (NCBI taxonomy): domain Bacteria; kingdom Pseudomonadati; phylum Pseudomonadota; class Gammaproteobacteria; order Pseudomonadales; family Pseudomonadaceae; genus Pseudomonas; species Pseudomonas sp. OE 28.3. Next base: position 1,300,313 of record NZ_CP077082.1, on the reverse strand, counting down.
GACAATGCCGCAATGCTGGCCCAGCAGGTCGAGTGCCTGCGCAACCAATTGGGTCACGCTGGTCTTGCCGTTGGTGCCAGTCACACCGATCAGGTTCAACTGACGGCTCGGGTCACCATAAAAACGCCCGGCGATGTCCGACAGTTGCGCGGCCAGGCCCTTGACCGGAATCAAGGGCACGTCGGTGATCGGCAGCACGGTGGCGCCTTCCACTTCATAAGCCACGGCGGCCGCGCCTCGTTGCAGGGCATCGGCGATATGTGCACGGCCATCGAGCTTGCCGCCGGGCACCGCCAGGAACAGATCACCGGCGCGTACATTACGGCTGTCCAGGCTCAATTCACGAATCAGCAGATCGCGTCCGGCGTGGGCAAAAATCTTGTTCAGGCTAAGAGACATCAGCCGCGCCCTCCATTGGCTTTGACAGCTGCGGCCGGTGGCCCTGCGTTCGCTTGTTGAGTCGGCGGCAGGTTGTCCGGCGTAATATTCATCAGGCGCAGGGTGCCGGACATCACTTTGCTGAATACCGGAGCCGACACCAGGCCACCGAAGTAGCCGGCCTTGCTCGGTTCATCAATCACTACGACGATGGCGTAGCGCGGATCGCTCATCGGACCGAAGCCGGCGAACAGCGAGCGGTAAGAGTTTTCGGCGTAGCCCTTGGTGCCGACCGAGGTTTTACGTGCAGTACCGGACTTGCCGGCCACGTGATAAGCCGGCACCTGTGCCCGGAACACACCGCGCGGGGCTTCGATCACTTGTTGCAGCATGCCTTGTATGGTCTTGGCGACTTTTTCCGGGATTACCTGAGTGGCTTTCGGCGCTTCGTCGACGTGGATCAAGCTCAGTGGAACCATACGGCCATTATTGGCCAATACAGAGAAAGCATGGGCCAGCTGGATCGCGGTTACCGACAGGCCGTAGCCGTAGGAGAGCGTGGCAGTCTCGGCTTTTTTCCAGTCGCGGTAGTTCGGCAGGTTGCCCACGCGTTCGCCTGGGAAATCCAGGCCGGTGGGTTGGCCCAAACCGATTTTTTGCGCCAGGTGATAGATGGTTTCGCCGCCGATATCGAAGGCGACCTTACTCATGCCGACGTTACTGGAGTTGATCAGGATGCCTGTCAAATCCAACACCGGCCCTTCGCTGCGGGACACGTCACGAATGGTGTATTTGCCCAGCTGCAAGGTGCCTGGGTAAACCTCGACCTTGTCGCTCGGCTTCCAGCGCCCGGTTTCCAGGGCGGCACTCATGGAAATGGCTTTCATGGTCGAACCCGGCTCGAACACGTCGATCATGGCGCGGTTACGCATCATCGCCGGTTGCAGGTTGCGACGGTTGTTCGGGTTGTAGGTCGGCTGGTTGACCATGGCGAGGATCTCGCCGGTCTTGACGTCCATGATCACCAAGCTACCGGCCTTGGCGCCGTTCTCGATGATCGCGTTACGCAGCTCGCGGTTGGCCAGGTACTGCAGGCGCAGGTCAATCGACAACGCCAAGGGCTTACCGGCCTTGGCGTTTTTGGTCACCTGGACATCTTTAATCAGTCTGCCGCGTCGATCCTTGATGACCTGCCGTTTGCCGGGCACGCCGGCCAGCCATTCGTCGTAGGCCAGCTCCACACCTTCACGGCCGTGGTCATCAATGTCGGTAAAGCCAACCATATGCGCGGTGGTTTCACCCGCCGGGTAGAAACGACGAAACTCCTCGATGCCATAGACACCGGGGACTTTAAGGTCGAGCACTTGCTGGCCCTGCTCAGGCGTCAGCCCACGCACCAGATAGATGAATTCCTTGTTGGCCTGGGCTTCCAGACGTTCGCTCAAGGCTTTAGGGTCCTGGCCCAGCGCGGCAGCCAGCTCAGGCCATTTGTCCTTGGCGGTTTGCAGCTCCTTGGCATTGGCCCACAGGGTGGTCACCGGCGTACTCACGGCCAGAGGTTCGCCGTTACGGTCGGTGATCAGGCCGCGGTGCGCAGGAATCGGGATATGCCGCAGGCTACGGGCATTACCCTCGCCGATCAGGAAGTCGCGGTCGATCACTTGCAGATCGATAATCCGCCATGCAATCGCGCCAGCCATCAAAGCCAAGATGCCGAGCATCAGGCGAAAGCGCCACGGGTAAAGTGCACCTTCAAGTTTCATCATGGCGCCACCATCCGCACTTCGGCCGCACCAGGAATGTGCATTTTCAGCTGTTCGGTGGCCAGCACTTCAATACGGCTATGGGCCGTCCAGGTGCTTTGCTCAAGGATCAACCGGCCCCATTCCGCCTGCGCTTTGTCACGCACGCTCAATTCCCCGTACAGGGTGTTAAGCAATTGACGGTTGTAGTGGGCGCTGTAAGACACCGCAATTGCGGACACCAGCACGCCGACAAACAACAGCAACATAAAGAAGCTGCCGCCCGGGAGGGGCTTGGCGAAAAGCTTGCTCACCGCAGCTTCTCCGCGACGCGCATAACGGCGCTACGGGAACGTGGGTTGGCCTTGAGTTCGGCTTCGGAGGCGAACTGCGCTTTGCCATGGATTTTGATTTTCGGCACAAAGGCTTCGAAACGCACCGGCAGGTTGCGCGGCAGGTTATCGGACTCGCCCTTGACCAGACGACGCATGAACAGTTTGACGATGCGGTCTTCCAGGGAGTGGAAGCTGATCACCACCAGGCGACCACCCACTTCCAAGGCGTCCAGTGCGGCTTCGAGGCCGGCTTCCAGATCGCCCAGTTCGTTATTGACGTGAATGCGCAGCCCCTGGAACGCACGGGTTGCCGGGTTCTTGCCCTTTTCCCACGCAGGGTTTGCGACCTTGAGCACTTCAGCCAGGTCGGCGGTGCGCTCGAACGGCTGGATTTCACGGCGCTCAACCACGGCACGGGCCATGCGGCCGGCGAAGCGTTCTTCACCGTATTCCTTGAACACGCGAGTAATTTCTTCATGGGGCGCAGTGGCGATGAACTGCGCAGCGCTGATGCCACGAGTCGGGTCCATGCGCATGTCGAGCGGGCCGTCGTTCATGAAACTGAAGCCGCGCTCGGGGTCGTCAAGCTGTGGGGAGGATACGCCCAAGTCGAGCAAAACCCCGGCCACCTTACCTGCCATGCCGCGCTCGGCGACTTCGGCACCCAGCTCGGCAAAGCTGCGCTGCACAACGACAAAGCGGCCGTCTTCGGCCGCTAGCGCTTGCCCGGTGGCAATCGCTTGAGGGTCTTTGTCGAACCCGAGGAGTTTACCGTCGGAGCCGAGCTGGCTGAGTATCAACCGGCTGTGCCCGCCCCTGCCGAAGGTGCCATCCACATAGCAGCCATCCGCGCGTACGGCGAGAGCCTCAACGGCTTCGTCAAGCAGTACGGTGATGTGGTTAAAGCCGCTATCAATAGTCACAGGATCAAATCACGCAGTTCATCAGGCATAGCGCCCGGTTGTTGAATAGCAGCCAGGTCTGCTGCAGAAACAGCATCCCAGGCATCTTCGTCCCACAATTGGAACTTGTTCAGCTGGCCCACCAGCATTGCGCGCTTATCCAGCTTGGCGTACTCGCGCAAGCGCGGCGGCACCAGGAAACGACCACTGCCATCGAGTTCAAGGTCGACGGCATTACCGATCAGCAGACGCTGCAGGCGGCGGTTTTCTTCACGCAATGAAGGCAGAGCGCGCAACTTGGTTTCGATCAACTCCCACTCATCGAGGGGGTAAACACACAAACAAGGGTCAACGGCGTCAATCGTGATGATTAACTGGCCTGAACTTCGCGAAATGAGCTCGTCACGATACCGGCTCGGCATGGCGAGACGGCCTTTTGCATCGAGACTGATAGCGTTAGCTCCGCGAAACACAGATGCGTTTCTCCAAATTTTAGCGTTTTACGTTCAAAAAACCCACTTTGTGCCACTTTCCGCCACTTGCGCACACTATAGGAATGCGCCCACCACACCGTCAAGGCGCGGATTCAAGGAAAAGCCTTACAGAACGGAGATTTAGGAACGTAAAAGGAGGAGAAACGCGAGTTTGGCGATGTTTTTGACTCAGCAACCGCAAATAGCTCATGGAGCTACGGCTTAAAGTTAAAGTAATTTATTAAGAGTAAGATTTTTTTGGTATTACGAAGATGCATCTGCCAATGATTTGGCAGGGAGGGATTCTTGCGTTACTACCGGTTTTCTGCCCGAGATTCGGGCAGAAGGAAAAAAGGTGGAGAGTCGATCTGTAAGCCGGGTTCTGTCTTGAACAGTCATTCGTCTACGATGGCCATCACTGGACATCTTTAGCAACCTACCCGGTCCCAGCGCGGGCCACGCCTTGGGACCCTATTTGGTCTTGCTCCAAGTGGGGTTTACCTAGCCACGAACTGTTGCCAGTCGTGCGGTGCGCTCTTACCGCACCTTTTCACCCTTACCGGCACCGAAGTGCTTAGGCGGTTATTTTCTGTGGCACTTTCCGTAGGCTCACGCCTCCCAGGCATTACCTGGCACTTCGCCCTATGGAGCCCGGACTTTCCTCCCCCCCCTAATTTTCATAGAGGGCAGCGACTGTCCAATCGACTCTCCGCCGCGCAGGTTAACGGCACGACGGCTTGAGGACAAGTATTAAAAGTGCAGCAATGCCATCACGTTCGGACGGGATACCGGCGTAACCCCGGAACTATTCGGCTTTCTGCTTATCCAGCGCGACTTGATACAGTACGTTCTTACGCAAGCCGGTAATCTCAGCCGCCAGGGCTGCCGCACGCTTCAGGGGCATTTCCTTAAGCAGCAGATCCAGGATGCGCATAGCCTCGCTGCCCACCGCGTCTTCATTTTCCGGTGCAGTCCAGCCGGCCACCAGCACCACGCACTCACCGCGCTGCTGGTTGCTGTCGCCCTCAACGAACGCACGCAGCTCTTCCAACGGCAAACCTTTGAGGGTCTCGAAGGTTTTGGTCAGCTCCCGAGCCAACAGCGCCAGGCGTTCGCCGCCGAACACCAGCTCCATGTCCTGCAAGCACTCGAGAATGCGGTGCGGCGCCTCGTAAAAGATCAACGTACGCGGCTCTTCCTTTAACGCTTGCAGTCGCGCACGGCGCCCAACCGCCTTGGCTGGCAGGAAACCTTCGAAGATAAAACGGTCCGACGGCAACCCGGCGGCCGATAATGCCGCAATCAGCGCGCACGCTCCCGGAACTGGCACTACATTGATACCAGCGGCACGCGCCTGGCGAACCAGGTGATAGCCAGGGTCGGAAATCAACGGAGTGCCGGCATCCGAGATCAATGCCACATCGTCACCCGCCAGCAAGCGCGTGATAAAACGGCTGCCTTCTTCGCGCTCGTTATGCTCATGGCACGCGGCTAATGGCGTGCTGATGCCAAAATGCTGCATCAAACGCTGGGAGTGCCGCGTGTCTTCCGCCGCGATCAATTTTACGTCACGCAACACTTTCAGCGCCCGAGCACTGATGTCGTCCAGGTTGCCAATGGGCGTCGCCACGACAAAAAGCGAGCCTGCAGTGGAATTCAAAGGACCTGGAGCAGTCAAAACGCACACCTCGATGGTAAGGAAAAGTCGCATTGTAGCGCGTAGGCGCCCCGATAATATGCCCTCGAGGTCGGCCATCGATGCCGGCTCGCAACATTTACACGACCTAAATCGATGGTTTCACGCCAGTAACATCGCGCCTGGGCCAGTGCTTGGGTACAATTCCACGCTAATTTGATCGGTATCAGGAACACTTACATGATCGCTTGCCTGCGGCTGCTCTCCGCCCTCTGCCTCGCTGCCTTACTGGCCGCGTGCGCCAGCTCGCCCTCGTCCAGCCTTGGCGACCTCCCCCGGACCCCGGATGCCAGTATCGAGCAACTGCTCGAACAGGCCACCAAGGCCAGTACGCCAGAAAAGGCCGCGATGCTGCGCCTGAGTGCGGCAGACCTGGCCTACCACCAGAACAACCCTGGCCGCTCGTCGCAGATTCTTGCGCAGGTGCCCCTGGATGTCCTGAAGCCGGCCGCACAAGTCTTTGCCAGCACCCTGGCCGCGGAACTGGCCATGGCGCGCAACCAACCCAAAGCGGCTCTGGCCGCCCTGAACCACCCCAGCCTGCAAAGCCTGAAGGAGCTGCCGACTGACCAGCAGATCCGTACCGGCACCGTGCATGCTCGCGCCTATGAAGCCGATGGCCAGACTATGGCTGCCGCGCGTGAGCGGGTGGCCATGGCCCCGTTGCTGACGGGTGATGCCGCCAAGAGCAACCACGAAGCCATCTGGGCGCTGGTCGCCGCGCTGCCTGCAGAGCAACTGCAAGCCAGCGGCAACCCGACCCTCGACGGCTGGATCACCCTGGCCCAGGCAATCAAAGGCGCCGGCACCCTGGAACAACAGCAAGCTGCCATTGATACCTGGCGCGCGCAGAACCCAGGCCACCCGGCGGCAGTCAACCTGCCGACCCCGCTGACCAAGCTCAAGGAGCTGGCCAGCCAGCCGTTGACCAAAATCGCGTTGCTGCTGCCGCAGGAAGGCCCTTTGGCGGCGGTCGGCAAGGCGCTGCGTGAAGGCTTCATGGCGGCGCACTTCCAGGCTGAACAAGCCGGGCAGAAGCCGCCGGTCATCGAGTTCTATGACAGTTCGCGCCTGACCTCCCTCGACGACTTCTACGCCAAGGCCCAGGCTGCCGGCGTGCAACTGGTAGTCGGCCCGCTGGAGAAACCACTGGTCAAGCAGCTCGCCTCCCGCGGGCAATTGCCGATCACCACCCTGGGCCTGAACTACAGCGAACTTAACGAAAACCCGCCGCAACTGTTCCAGTTCGGCCTGGCCGCTGAAGACGAAGCCCGCGAAGTCTCGCGTCGCGCCCGTGCCGACGGCCTGCACCGCGCCGCCGCCATGGTGCCGCGTGGCGAATGGGGTGAGCGCGTCTATAAAGCCTTCCGTCAGGACTGGGAAGCCAACGGCGGCACCGTGGTTGGCGTTGAGTACGTCGATCAGCCGGTGGCCCTCGCCCAGCAGATTGCTGACCTGTTCCAGCTGCGTAAAAGCGAAGGCCGCGCCAAGAGCCTGCAAAGCACCGTCGGCACCGACGTCGCCGCGCAACCTTCGCGCCGCCAGGACATCGAGTTCATCTTCCTGGCTGTGACGCCGCAACTGGCCCAGCAGATCAAACCGACACTTAACTTCCAGTACGCCGGTGATGTACCTGTGTATGCGACGTCCCACGTGTTCAGCGCCAGCGGCGACAAAAACCAGTACCTGGACATGACCAACGTGATGTTCTGCGAAACCCCGTGGCTGCTCAACACCACCGACCCGCTGCGCAACCAGGTTGCCGCGCAATGGCCACAGGCCAATGGCAGCCTTGGCCGCCTGTATGCGATGGGCGTGGACGCCTACCGCCTGGCACCGCGCCTGGGCCAACTCAAGGCACTGCCGGACACTCGCGTTGACGGCCTGTCGGGCAACCTGGGTATCGGCGCCTACCAGCGTGTTGACCGCCAGATGCCATGGGCGAAGTTCGTCGGCGGCGAGATTCAACGCCTGCCGGACACCCCGCGCTGATGCTCGAGCGGTCCAGCGCTCAAAGCGGCAAGGACGCCGAACTGCAAGCTCTGAACTATCTGCAACAACAGGGTCTGCGCCTTCTGGCGCAGAACTGGTTATGTAAACGCGGTGAGCTTGATCTGGTCATGCTTGACGGCGATACAGTAGTATTCGTCGAAGTCCGCTACAGAAAACACGCACAATGGGGTGGCGCGCTCGCCAGTATCGATGGGCGCAAGCGTCAGAAGCTGATACTCGCCGCGCAGTTTTTCCTGCAAAAAGAGCATCGCTGGGCTGACAGCCCCTGCCGTTTCGATGTGGTTGCCATGGAAAGCACACCGGCAGGCCCAGCTGATTTGAACTGGCTCAAGAATGCCTTCGACAGCTGATTGCCCGGATATCTTCACCACACACTTTTGCTCTTTGCTTTGCGGGCTGCACATTTCTGTGCCAAACAGCCGCGCTACTTAAGGTCACACAGATGGACATGCAATCCCGAATTCGCCAGCTTTTCCAGGCCAGCATCGACACCAAGCAACAGGCGATGGACGTACTTGCACCGCACATCGAGCAAGCCAGTCAGGTCATGGTCAATGCCTTGCTCAACGAGGGCAAAATGCTTTCGTGCGGCAACGGCGGTTCGGCCGGTGATGCCCAGCACTTTTCCTCCGAGCTGCTCAACCGCTTCGAGCGCGAGCGCCCGAGCCTGCCGGCCATCGCGCTGACCACCGACTCATCGACGATCACTTCGATCGCCAACGACTACAGCTACAACGAAATCTTCTCCAAGCAGATACGCGCCCTGGGCCAACCCGGCGATGTGTTGCTGGCTATTTCTACCAGCGGCAACTCGGCGAACATTATTCAAGCGATCCAGGCCGCACATGACCGCGAAATGATTGTCGTAGCCTTGACCGGGCGCGACGGCGGCGGCATGGCCTCACTGTTATTGCCTGAGGACGTGGAGATCCGTGTCCCGGCCAACGTCACTGCACGCATTCAAGAAGTCCACCTGCTGGCGATCCACTGCCTGTGCGATCTGATCGACAGCCAACTGTTCGGGAGTGAAGAATGACCGTTAACCGCCTCAGCCTTTTGGCCATTACGCTGTGCCTCGCCATCAGCGGGTGCAGCACGGCAATCACTGCGACACGTGACACACCCATTCAGGATGACCGGGGCACACGCACTTTTGGCAGCACCATCGACGATTCGCTGATCGAAACCAAGGTCAAGGTCAACGTCGCCAAGGCCGCTACCGACCTGGGCAACGGCGCCTCGCGCATTGTGGTCACCAGCTTCAACGGCGTGGTACTGCTGGCCGGGCAGACGCCGCGTGCCGACCTCAAGGCCCAGGCCGAACAAGCCGCCTCGACGGTCCAGCGGGTCAAGAAGGTCCACAACGAACTGCAGGTCATGGACCCGATCACCCTGCTGGCCATCAGCAACGATGCGCTGCTGACCACCAAGATCAAGGCGCAGATGCTCACCGACAGCGGTGTACCTGGCTCGCGCATCAAGATCGTCACCGATAATGGCATCGTCTACATGATGGGCCTGCTGACCCAGGCAGAAGCCACCCGTGCCGCCAACCTGGTACAGGGCGTGTCCGGCGTGCAGAAGATCGTGAAAGTGTTCGAATACATCGACTGATGTAATCGCCAGCCACAAAAAAGGGCGCCGTGCATTGACTGCACGGCGCCCTTTTTATTGCCCAGGGTTTACTGGTATTGCTGGTACGGGTTGCCCTGGAACTGGTTGTTCTGCTGCGGCGCCTGTTGTTGCTGCTGTTGACCAGGCTGGCCGTATTGCTGGCCGGGGATCGGGCCGAGGTTAACTTCTACACGACGGTTCTGGGCACGGCCATTCACATCGGCGTTGCTGGCAATCGGGTTATCCGGGCCGGCACCGCGGGCGCTCAGGTTGGTCGGGCTGACGCCTTGAGAGGTCAGGTAGTTGGCCACGCTCTGGGCACGACGCTGGGACAGGTCCATGTTCAACTGGCGGCTGCCCGTGCTGTCGGTGTAGCCGACAATCTGGATGGTGTTCTGGTTGAACTGCTTGAGGGAGTTGGCCAGGTTGTTGAGCGGCTGGTAAAAACTGCTGGCGATGGCGTCGGAGTTGGTCGCGAAGGTAATGTTACCCGGCATGATCAACTTGATCTGGTCACCCTGGCGCTGCACTTCAACACCGGTGTTGGCCATGCTTTCGCGCAGTTTCTTTTCCTGCTGGTCGGCGTAGTAGCCATAACCGGCGGCGCCCAGGCCTGCAATAGCACCACCGATCAGTGCGCCCTTGCCACGGTTGTTATGGTCGATGGCAGCACCCGCCAGCGCACCGGCCAGAGCACCCAGGCCGCCGTATTTGGCGGTTTTGCTGATACCCCCTTCGGAACCGTTGCTGGCCTGTCCCTGGCTGCCGCCATAAGGATTAGGTGAAGCGCAGCCGGACAACAGGGCTACGGCGGTAGCGACAACAAGCAGACGACGCGGAGTGAACATGAAGGGAGCTCCTACTTTTGCATTCTGTGGTGCAGAGGACATTGGCAATCGACCTGTGCGGAGTTTGGAACGCGACAAACGGTAAAAATTCCGTGGCCACGTCCCGAGCCAGAACAAAATACTGGCCCCTATCACCGCCAGGGAAACCGTAGCAGACGCAGGCTGAACGCGACCTGCGTTTTTTGCTACTGCGGTGGTTGAGAGAGAACAGCCCCCGCCCAGGAATTATTTCCAGGCGTCCCCCCAAGCCCGCACAAACGGGTTCTCGCGCATCTCATCACCCAAACAGGTGTCCGGCCCATGCCCTGTCACCACGGTCGCGCCCTCATCCAGGGTGTACAACCGCTGCTTGATCGAGCGCACGATAGTCGCCTGGTCGCCACCCCACAGGTCGGTACGCCCCACGCCGCGCTTGAACAAGGTATCGCCGGCGATCAGCAGCTTGGCATCGGCAAACCAGAAGCTCATCGAACCCGGTGTGTGCCCCGGCGTATGCAGCGCCACCCCACAACCACACGCCAACTCCTCATCGTCCTCCAGCCAGCGGTCCGGCGACGGCACCGGCGTGTAGGGCACACGAAACATCTGGCATTGCATTTCCAGGTTATCCCAAAGAAATTGGTCTTCTTTGTGCAAATGCAGCGTGGCGCCGGTCTTCTCTTTCAACTGGCCGGACGCCAGGAAGTGATCCAAGTGGGCGTGGGTGTGGATAATGCTCACCACCTTGAGGCCCAGCGCATCAAGGCGCGCAAGGATCAGCTCGTGATTGCCGCCCGGGTCGACCACTATGGCTTTTTTGCTGATCGGATCGCCAATGATGGTGCAGTTGCACTGCAAAGGGCCGACGGGGAAGGTTTCGCGGATCAGCACGGGTTTTTCGATATTCATGGGCGTTCCTGCAAGCTCTATGGCACATTCCAGGCGCAGTATGGTGGAGCTTGCTGCGGATTCGAAGGGCATCAGCTGCTAAGCTACTCCAGCGCCATGGAACCCGCACCGCAGCGTCGCATTTGGAGCAAGACGTATGGCCAATCCTCGGATCATCTGCGAACACTGCGATTGCGTGTACGAAAAGGTCACGCTCGCCAAACATCAAAAGGCCCTGTGCACCCGTTGCGCGGGCGTGTTGCAGCGCTACAACGGGTTGTCGGTGCAACAGCGCCTCGCGCTGACCGTTACCGCAGCGGTGCTGTGGACCTTTGCCAATTTCTATCCGGTGATGAGCATCAGCCTCAAAGGCTTGAAAAACAGCGCGACCCTGTGGGACTCGGTGGTCGCGCTGAGCCTGGGGCCGATCACTTTTATTGCGCTGGTCGCGGCGATCTCGATCATCATCGCGCCGGTGTTTCAGTTGCTCTTGCTGATGTGGGTGCTGAGTTTCGCCCTGGCCGGCAAGCGCTCGCCAGCGTTCAAACTGTGCATGCGCTGGCTGGAAGCGCTGAGGCCGTGGAGCATGCTCGAAGTCTGCCTGCTGGGCGCCATGGTTGCGGTGTTCAAGCTGGCCGGCATGCTCGACGTGATCCCCGGCACCGGCCTGTTCGCCCTCGCCGCCCTCGCCTTGCTGCTGATTCGCATCGCCGGGCGTGACGTACGCGACTTGTGGGACGCCGTATGAACTCACCACCGACCGCCCGTGAACTCAACCTGTGCCTGTGCCATACCTGCGGCCAGCCGTGCGACATGCGCGACGAACCCAGCGAGTGTGAACGCTGCGGCGCGCCGCTGCATCGGCGCAAACTCCACTCGCTGACCCGCACCTGGGCCTACATGCTCACGGCACTGGCGTTTTATATCCCGGCGAATTTATTGCCAGTGATGAACACCACCCTGCTTGGTTCCGGCGCGGACAGCACCATCATGAGCGGCGTGCTGGAGTTCTGGCAGCATGGTGCCTGGGACATTGCCCTGATCATTTTCATTGCCAGCATTGCGGTGCCGGGTATCAAGTTTCTCTCGCTGACCCTGCTGCTGGTCACCGTGCAGCGCAACAGCCTGTGGGCGCGCAAGGAGCGCTCGAAGCTGTTTCGGTTTGTCGAGCTGATCGGCTACTGGTCCATGCTCGATGTGATTGTGGTCGCGCTGGTGGCCGCGCTGGTCAAGTTCCAGGCGCTGGGCACCATCGAGCCGCGCCTGGGCATTTTGTTTTTTGGTCTGGTGGTGGTGTTCACCATGCTCGCGGCGATGAGTTTCGACCCGCGCCTGATCTGGGAAAACCCACACAACGAGGAGATCTCGGATGAGTTCACGCAACACTGACACCCCCGCCGGCTCACCGGCGATCAAGACGCGGCGCTTCAGCGTTTCGCTGGTGTGGATCGTGCCGATCGTGGCGGTGCTGGTGGGCATCTCGCTGGTGGTACACAGCGTGCTGCAACAGGGGCCTATCATCGTCCTTAACTTCAAGACCGGCAACGGCCTGGTCGCCAATAAAACCGAAGTCAAATACCGCAACGTGGTGATCGGCCAAGTCTCGGATGTGGCCTTGAGCGATGACCAGAAAAGCGTCAACGCCACCATCAAGTTGGCCAAGCAGGCGGAAAGCTTCACCCGTGAAGACTCCAAGTTCTGGGTGGTGCGCCCGCGCATCGGTGCCGGTGGCGTGTCGGGCATCGATACCCTGCTGTCCGGTGACTATATCGGTGCCGATATCGGCCAATCCGATACCCGCGCCAAACAGTTCAAGGGCCTGGAAAACCCGCCGCCCATCACCTATGGCGAGCCGGGCAAACGCTTCACGTTGCATACCCAGGGCCTGGGCTCGCTGGATATCGGCTCGCCGGTGTACTACCGCAAGATCCCGGTGGGCCAGGTGGTGGCCTACGAGCTGGATGACGATGGCAAGGGCGTGAAGATCGAGGTTTTCGTGCATGCGCCCAATGATGTGTACGTCACCGAAAACACGCGATTCTGGAATGCCAGCGGCATTGACCTGAGCGTCGGCGCCAATGGTTTTGCGCTGAAAACCGAGTCCTTGTCATCGATGTTGGCCGGCGGCATCGCATTCCAGGCACCGCCCTACAGCCCCAACGACAAACCGGCCAGCGAAGATCACACCTATGAACTGTTCGACGACCAGCAAAGCGCCCTCGCCCCGCCCAACGGTCAAGGGCAATACATGGCGCTGCGTTTTGATCAGGCATTGCGTGGGCTCAAGGTCGGCGCGCCGGTGGAATTTCTTGGGGTCGAGTTCGGCAAAGTGGTGTCGATCAACCTGGACTTCGATGCCAAAAAACGCAGTTTCCCGATCAACGTCGGCATCGTGATTTACCCGCAATTGCTCGGCGAAGCCAACACCAAGCTGCTCAAGGCCACCAACCATGACCCTAACGATGAAGCAGGCGGCGTGCGCCTGATCGGCACCTTTATCGAAAACGGCCTGCGCGCTCAGGCCCGCAGCGGCAACCTGCTGACCGGCCAGCTGTACATCGCCCTGGATTTTTTCCCGAAAGCCGACAAAGTCACGTTTGACCCGAACCTGCGCCCGGTCAACATTCCGACCATCCCCGGCAATCTGGAACAGTTGCAGGAGAAACTCGAAGGCATCGTCAACAAGGTCAACCAACTGCCGATGGAGCGCATCGCCGGCAACCTCGACGGCAGCCTGGTTGAGCTGCGCAAAAGCCTTGCCCAGTTCAACGCCAAGACCCTGCCTGGCGTGCAGAGCACCCTGGGTGACGTGAGCAAGACCTTGCAGTCGGCCAACTCAACCCTGGCCGAAGACTCGCCGCAGCGTGAACAACTGACCCAGACCCTGGATGAACTGGCACGCATGTCGCGCTCCTTGCGCGAACTGTCGGACTACCTGGGCCGGCATCCGGAATCGCTGATCCGCGGTCGCCCTGACAACGCCGCGCCAACAGACCTGCAAGGGCCGCCGCGCAAATGACCATTGGAGCCGCCATGACCTTTCCCTTGAAACTTACCCTGGTCGCCGCGCTGGTGCTGCTCGCGGCCTGTCGCAGTGAGCCGATTGCGTTCCACACTCTCACCCCGGTGCACTGGAATAACAGCACTCAGGCACAGGCCAGCGATATCCGCATTGAAAGCATCAGCGTGCCGCCCCAGGTCGACCGCGCACAAATCGTGATTCGCCAGGGCGACAGTGGCGTGGCGATCCTTGAAACCCAATGGTGGGCCGCAACCCTGGCCGATGAGCTGAAAAGCGCGCTGGTGGATCAACTGGCCAACAGTCACGCCCGGCAGCCCCTGTCGTTGCGCCTTGAAGTGCAGCGATTTGACTCGGCGCCGGGCCAATACGCGCTGCTCGATGTGCGCTGGCGCCTGCGGTCCACAAGCGGGGGAGATGCCGCACCGCTGACTTGCCGCACCACCTTGCAGACACCCGCAGGCCCGAGCATTGATGACTTGGTGGTGGCGCATCAGAACAACCTCAAGCGTTTTGCCGCGTTGGTCAGCAAAACCGCCGACACGTCGCTGAAAGCGTGCCCGACTGCGCCGTAGCGAGACAGTCAGACCAGTGTGGGAGCTGGCTTGCCTGCGATAGCATCACCTAAGTTTGACTGATAGACCGAGGTGCCTGCATCGCAGGCAAGCCAGCTCCCACATAAGCCAGTTCCCACACACACCAGCTCCTACAGGAAAGCTGGCCCATTATCAGGCCAGCAGCCCCATCGACTTGGCACGGGCCACCGCTTGAGTCCGGCGCTCTACACCCAGCTTACTGTTGATATGGCTGGCGTGGGTTTTCACCGTGTGCAGGGAGATAAACAACTGATTGCTGATTTCCTGGTTCGAACACCCCTGGGCGATCAGTTGCAGCACCGCCAGTTCGCGGACGCTGAGGGTTTCCTGGCCGGACGGTACTTGGGCGTCAGCTACAACCGGTAACAGCACCAACAAACTCTGGTTCAGCAAGCCATGAGCCTCCCGGCCAAGCTGCTCACGCATCCAGTCCGGATAACTCTCCAGCAGCCGCTGAAAGGGTTGCAACGCCCCACCGGCGCCCGCCTCAAGGGCGCGGGCCAATACTTGCCGGGCCTGGTCTTGCTGCCCACACTCCAGCAGCAACTGCACCTGCTGGGTCAGGGCCATTAGGGCAATCATTTGCCGCCCACTGTTATGCGCTTGCTGAGCCAGCTCCTCGAGGCGTTGCAACGCGGCGGCCGGCTGATGACGGGTGGCGTCCAGCGCAGCCTGTTGCAGCTCGATATGTTGTGGCAAGTGCGGGTGAAATTCCGGCGCTGCTGCTGCGTGTTCACCGTTGTAGGTTTGCCCCAGCCGGGTCAACCAGGCATCTGCCAAGTCAGTGCGGCCTTGAGCCAGCCACAGCTCGCATTTGATCAGGGTGATCATCGCCAGGTAGTAGATCGGCGGCACATCCCAGATGTGCATCAAGCGCTCAGCTTCGGCAAGCTCGGCAAACGCTGTGGGAAAGTCCCCACGGCGCCCTTCAAAGCTGGCAATTACACAATGCCCGATCAGCACGCTGATATCCCGGCAGGCGCGGGCTTCGTTCAGACCCGCGCGTAAACGGACAAGGCCGGCCTCGGGCTGATAGCGCACCAGCAGCAGATAGCCCTCGTACAGCGACAACCGCGCGCGCACCGCGTACAGCCGCTGCGGCGCCAAGCCATGCAGACGTTGCAGCCCCTGGCGCACTTCGTCCAGGGAACGCAGGATTTCGCCCCGCGCCTGCAACACCCGCGCGCGATCGTAATGGGCCAACGCCTCGAACAGCGGGTTACCGACGCGCTGCGCCAGCTCCAGGGATTCGCGATTCAGGCCACGGGCACGCCACAGGTCGGCATCGACGATTGCCAGGTTTGAGAGGGTCGACAGGCACATCAGGCGCTGGCCGTAACGTTTTTGCGGCAAGCTTTCCAACGCCTCGCTGCAGTAGCGCAGGGTCAACTCACGATCGCCTCGGCCTCGAGCGATAATCCCGCTCAGCGCCAGCCACTGTGCCAGCATCGACTTTTGCGCAGTGGCCGACGGTGCCGGCAGGAAGCGGCTGAGGTAGCCGGACAGTTCTTCGGCCGCATCCAGTTGGCAGGCCAGCCCCAATGCCCAGCTGTAGAGCACGATCAAACGCGGCGTGCTGATCAGCAGGCTGTCGGGCAAGTCCATCTTCCAGCGCAGCAGCATGCCGACGTTCTGTTCGGCCAGCAGTTGCTCCTCCGACAGGTTCTGCACCAGGTTCGCCGCCACATCCAGGTGGCCGGCGCGCAACGCCTGTTCCACCGCTTCATCGATCAAGCCCTGGGTGTTGAACCAGCGGCAGGCACGCAGGTGCAGGCTGGCAATCGGCACGGTGGCACTGCTCGCACGACGGGTACGCAGCAGGTCGGAAAACAGATGGTGGTAGCGATACCAGTGGCCCTGCTCATCGAGCGGCACCAGAAACACTTGGTGGGCCTGTAAATAACCGAGGATATGCGCGCTGTCGTGGGCTTCGCGCACGGCGTCGCACAGCTCACTGCAAAAACGATCCTGAGGCGCAGTGTCGTAGAGGAAGGCTTGAACTTCTGCTGGCAGGCAATCAATGACTTCTTCGAGCAAGTAGTCGCGGATCAGCCCTTCGCCACCGTGCAAATGTTGTGGCAACGCGGCCTCATTGCCGGCTTCGGAAAGGGCCAGCAACCAGAAGCGCAGGCCAGCCACCCAGCCCTCGCTGCGACGAATCAGGTTGTCCAGGGCTTCGCCGCGCAACGAGCTGCTGTGCCTATCGAGTACGGCCAGCGATTCGTCGTGGGTCAGGCGCAGGTCTTGTTCGTGCAGCTCCAGCAGGTGGCGCGAGAGTCGCAGCCGCGCCAGGTGCCAGTCCGGGCGCTGGCGGCTGGTGACCAAAACCAGCAGCCCATCGGGTAAATGATTGAGGAAAAATTGCAGGCAGCGATCCAGCACCGGGCCTTGGGCCAGATGGTAGTCATCCAGCACCAGCAGCAAGGGCGCATGTGTAGACAGGTGCAGCGTCAGCTCGTCGAGCAAGCCGTCGAGCCATTCTTCAAAGGCAAAGGGTTGGTGACGCTGACGCATTTTCAGCAGGCCCAGGGATTGGGCGCCGAGTTGCGGGAAGTATTGCTGCAAGCCGTCGAGCAAGCGCTCAAGGAAGCGGCCGGGGTCGTTATCCCGTGGGCTCAGGCCCAGCCACAGGCTTTGCCAATGCGCCGGCAGACTCTGACAAAACTCCACCGCCAACGAACTCTTGCCGAACCCGGCCGGGGCGCTCACCAGCAACAGTCGCCCCGCAAGGCCAGCACTCAGGCGTTCGCACAGGCGAGGGCGCAGCACGTAGCCGTCAGGCAGCGGTGGCCTGTAGAAACGCGCTTCCAGGGTCGGAATCACCGCGCTCGCAGGCCCTTGGATTCGGGACAGATCAGTCATCGCCGGGCTCTTGTAGAAGGCTGTTGTCGGCATTGCAGATGTCCGCAGACTAGCGGTAAAAGCGGCGGGTTTGTAGATCTTTGCGGCATTTGCCTGAAAAAGAACTGCGACAAAAAATATCCCCACATAAAAAAGCCCCGAACCAGTCGGGGCTTCACGCTGAGGGTGCGGCCTCAGTTAAAGCAGCTTAGCGAACCCCATCCTGGCGCAAGGCCGCCGGGGAGAAGTCTGCGGTGGAAGCGGTGAAACCGAAGTCATAGGCCTGCTTCTCTTCGTTCTTCATGCCCAGGGCCAGGTAGCGGCCGGACTGCAGGTCGTAGAGGGTTTCGATGGCGTACCACGGCACTTGCTTGTCGTAGTAGTTCTCGGCATGGGCTTCGGCGACGCGCCACAGTTGGCCACGACCGTCATAGTGGTCGATGACCGCCGCTTGCCAGGTGTCTTCGTCGATGAAGAAATCACGCTTGGCATAGATGTGGCGCTGGCCTTCCTTCAAGGTCGCAACCACGTGCCAGACTCGGCGCAGCTCATAGCGAGCCAGGTCCTGGTTGATGTGGCCGGCCTTGATGATGTCGGCGTACTTGAGCTTCGGATCGTCGATCTTGTAGCTGTTGGAGGCAATGTAGATTTCTTTCTTGCCTTCGAGCTTCCAGTCGTAGCGATCCGGGGCACCGTTGTACATGTCGAGGTTGTCGGAGGTACGCAGGCCATCGGCGGCGGTACCTGGCCCGTCATAGGACACTTGCGGCGCCCGGCGCACACGGCGCTGGCCGGCGTTGTAGACCCACGCCGAACGCGGCTCTTTCACCTGGTCCAGGGTTTCGTGCACCAGCAGCACGCCACCGGCCAGACGCGCCGGTGCAGTCACTTGCTGCTTGAAGTAGAACAGCACGTTGCCCGGGTTTTTCGGGTCGTAGTCCTTCATTTTGTCGCGGAACACGAACTGATCGCGGAAGTACACCAGGCTGAACGAGCCATTGGTTTGCGGCGTGGCCTGGGTTACCAGGCGGGTCACGCTGCCACCGCGATAGCGGGTGATGTGGTTCCAGATGACCTCCACGCCGCTCTTAGGAATCGGGAACGGAATCGCGGTTTCGAAGTTTTCCAGGCCGTTGCCGCCGGACACCAGGTTGGTGCTGGTGGCGTTCTTCTTGATCGAGGCAAACACATCGGCCGGCACGGTAGCGCCGCGATGGGTCGGGTAGACCGGCATCTTGAAAGTGTCAGGGTAGCGCTTGAACATCGCGTACTGCCCCGGCGCCAACTTGTCTTTGTACTGCTCGACGTTCTGCGCGGTGATGGTGAACTGCGGCTGTTCGCTGGCATACGGGTTGGCCAGGAAGCCACGGGCATCCACGGCGCCGGCGTTGGTAGGCAGCGGCGACCATTTAGGAATGGTGCCGGCCGCGTTACCGGCCATTTCAGCGCCCATCGGCGTCAGGGTCGTGCCCAACTTGGCGGCTTCATCCGCCGAGACTGCCGCCATGACGTTGCTCGCCAGGATCGACAGCCCAAGCACACCCACGTGCAACAGACTTTTAGTTATTTTCATGTTCTGGTTCTTCCTGAAAACAGACTGCTTAAAGAGGTTGTGCTTAGAAGTTCACGCCGGCGCTCAGCGCGATGAAGTCACGGTCATCCACGGTGGTGAACTTGCCACCAAAGAAGTTGGTGTAGTTGAGGCTGACGGTGTAGGTGTTCTGGTACTCGGCATCCACACCCAGGCTGACGGCCTTGCGACCTTCTTCAAAGTTGCCGCCAGGGCCAGGCGAATAACCTTTGACGTCATGGGACCAGGCCACGTTGGGCTTGAGGTTCACACCGGCAAACACATCCGGGTATTCCCAAATGGCCCGGGCGCGATAACCCCAGGACGTGGCGGTGGTGTAGCCGTCGTTGTTGCAATTGGTGTTCAGGCCGGACGCATTGGGCAGGCCTGCGCCGTTGGCTGTCGAATTGTTAAGCGCATTGCAGAAGCCGCCGGGTAGCGTGCCAGGGCCGAAGACCGGATCACGGCCATAACGTGCCTGGTTTTTGCTCTCCAGGCCGCCCACATGGGTCACGCCGATTTCGCCCACGGTGGTCAGGCGAGAAGCGCCCATGACCTGGTCGAAGAAGTGCGTGAAGGTGGTCTGGAACTGGGTCACTTCCTTACGGTTGTAGCCGTGCAGGTCCTGGCCCGGTGTGCCCTTGAGCACCGATGCATTGCCAAAGCCCGGAATCGGCGTGACGCCCGCGTACAGGATATCGGTGGTGCTCAGTTGCACCGGCGCGTTTGGCCGGTAGCTCAATTCACCACTCCAGGCGGTGCCGGTAGGCAGCGTGGTGGAGAAGCTCAAGCCGTAGAGGCGGATATCTTCCGGGTACTCAACAAAGTACTGGGAGCTGCCTGCCACGATCAACGGACGCAAAGCCGCCAGCGGCCCCAGCGGACGGGTGTAGGCCGAGTTTGGCGCGCCGGTGGCGCTGAAGATCGGCGCACGGCTGTGATAGTTCATGAAGTACGCACCGAACTCCGTGTCCAGCGGCTCGAAGTTGTAGTGCATGGCCACGCCGAACTGGCCGCTGTCGCGTGCATCACGGTCACCGCCGCGACGTACCAGCACACCTTCGTTGTTCACGTCCACGCCCAGGGCGTTAAGGGTGGGCAAGGCCGCGCCAGGGATGGTGGAGCGCTTGTTCAGCACCCGCAGGTTATTGCTGCAACCATCCGAGATGACGTCCGGCTGGGAGAAGAATGTGCCGCAGTTATCGGTGACGGTCTGGTCCCACTCCAGCTGATAAAACGCTTCTGCGGACAGGTTATCGGTCAGGGTCTGCGAGACGTAGAACATGTTGACCGGAATCAAGCCTTCCTTGATCTCGGCGCCCGGACGACGGAACGCGGACACGTCGATCGGGTTGATGGAGTTGATACCGCCACCAATGAAGGTGCTTTCACCCCAGCTCACCACCTGCTTGCCAAACCGCACGTTACCCGGCTGATCGGCGATGGTGTAGTTGTGGTAGATGAAGGCATCGAGGATCTGCCCACCGGAAGACTTGGCGCCCTCTTTGCGGTTGTTGTTGCTGACGTTCTTGAAGTCCAGGTCTTCGTTTTGCAGCGCGAAGTCATACCAGTACTTGCCACGCACAAAGATGCCGGTGTCGCCATATTTCAACTCAAGGTCATGGATACCCTTGAAGATCTTCGAGAAGGAATCGCCCTTGTCGAAGTTCAAGTGGCCGTCATCGGAGGTCTGCGACAGCCCTCTGCCACCGTTGTTGGCACCGATCAGGTCTTTATTGCGACCGGCAGTCGACCAGCTCGCCCCCACCGACAGGGATGAGTCGAAGCTGCCTTCGATTTCACCGATGTTGAAACTGACGCCGAATGCGGGCCCGGCGAGCGTAGAAGCGAGACTGACGGCCAGGGGCAGTCTTGCCCGGCGCCAGAACTGGTTTACTGAGGTCATCGACGCTACTCCATGTGCATTATTGTTATGGCAGTGAGTTCTTTCTTCTGGATGCATGTAACGGCCGGAATACAACGATCCCAATGCCGAACGGCAACCGGGCCCCCATGGCCCGCAGCGCAACATCCGTGAAAAACTCTGAATGGGACTATAGCCAGCAGGGGGTAGCGCTTGATCCCTCTAAAGTGTGATTTGCATCACCAACCTGTCTGCCACAACCCTTTCGCCACGCCGACGAAGGCCGGCGCGGGAAGGATGGCTGAAAATTCTGAAATCACAAGTGAAGCCGCGAGTTAGAGCATTGCCGCGCCCGAACCGGCGCGGCGAAGGGGGTCAGAGCGTGGACAGGAACGTGCTGTTGTTGGCCTGCCACTCGATGATGTCAACGCGGATACGTTTTTTGTCGAGTTTGCCGACACTGGTCTTGGGAATTTCAGTAACAACGGCGATCTGGCTTGGAATCGCCCACTTGCTCAAGTGCCCCAACTCCACGAACGGCTTGAGGTGCTCCTTAAGCTCTCGGGCACCTATCACATGGCCGTCACGCACCACCAGCAACGCAAACGGGCGCTCGCCCCATTGCGGGTCGGCGATGCCCACCACCGCTACTTCGCGTACCGCCGGGTGACGGCTGACCAGATCTTCGAGGGCCAATGACGAAATCCACTCGCCGCCGGTCTTGATCACGTCCTTGATGCGGTCGCGAATATCGATCACGCCAAACGCGTCCAGGGTGGCCACGTCACCGGTGTGCATCCAGCCGCCTTCCCACAGTTCGGCGCCCTTTTGCGGCTCATTGAAATAACCTTCACTGAGCCACGGCGCACGCAGCACCAGTTCACCCTGGGACTCGCCGTCGGCGGGCAAAAAGTTGCCGTCGCCGTCGATAATTGCCGCTTCCACCAACGGCCCGGGCACGCCGGCCTTGATGCGGTAGGTGGTGCGCTCGTCTTCGGTGCCGGCCATCAACTCTTCGTTGAGATGGGCGCAGGACACCAGCGGCCCGGTTTCGGACATGCCATACGCGGCCGTCAGCTGAATGCCCCGCGCCTTGGACGCTTCATACAACGTGCGGTTGAGCGCGCTGCCGCCGATGACGATTTTCCAGCCGCCAAAATCCACGTTTTGGGCGGCCTTGGCGTTGAGCACCATTTGCAGGATGGTCGGCACACAGTGGGAGAAGGTGACCTTTTCTTTTCGCCACAGCTCCACTAGGTATTCCGGGTCGTAACGGCCGGGGTAGACCTGCTTCAAACCGAGCATGGTTGCCACATACGGCAAGCCCCAGGCGTGGACGTGGAACATCGGTGTGATCGGCATGTACACGTCGTTGGTGCCCAGCAGGCGCACGCTGTCGACACTGCCCATGATGGTGGCCACGCCCATGGTGTGCAGCACCAACTGGCGATGGGTGAAGTACACACCCTTGGGGTTGCCGGTGGTGCCGGTGGTGTAGAAGGTGGTGGCGACGGAATTTTCGTCGAAGTCCTGGAAGTCGTACTTGGGGCTGGCGGCCGCCAGCAGGGTTTCGTACTCGCCGACCAGGTTCGGCAACTCGGCAGTCTTGGCGTCAGCGTCGGTGAGCAGCAAGGTCTTGTCGACGGTGGTCAGGTGCCCGGCAATCGCCTGGTAGAGCCCCACGAACTCGCTGTTGACCAGCACAAAGCGGTCCTCGGCGTGATTCATGGTGTAGAGAATCTGTTCCGGCGACAGGCGCACGTTGATGGTGTGGATCACCGCGCCGATCATCGGGATGGCGAACATGCACTCCAGGTAACGGTGGCTGTCCCAGTCCATCACTGCCACGGTGTCACCGGCCTTGACCCCGGCTTGGGTCAGCACATTGGCCAGGCGCGCGACCCGCTCGATCAGGGTTGGGTAGGTGTAACGCAGCTTGTCGCGGTAGATGATTTCCCGGGTCTTCTCGTAACGCGCCCCGGACATTAACAGGCGTTTGATCAACAACGGGTATTGGTAAGCGCCTTCGGCGGGCGGGATAACACGGGTCTGCAACATACGAATCCCTTATCTGACTGCACGGTCTTGGCTAAGAACTGCACTGTAGAGCGCTAATGTTTCAGCCAAATCAGCCAAAGGAATGATTTGCAGCGGCCAATGAATGCTAGCTTTGCGCCACTACTGGAGCCTTATAGCGATTCCCTGTGGGAGCTGGCTTGCCTGCGATAGCGTCGCCTCGGTGCAACTGATACACCGAGGCGCCTGCATCGCGGGCAAGCCCGGCTCCCACAGTGGCCGTGTGTTACCCGTGTGGCTTTATTTCATGCTGGTAAACGCCAACTTCACACCAATGGCAATCAGCACCGCGCCCATGGTCCGATCGAACCAATGCCCCATCCGCGCAAACCCGGCGCGCACGCGCTGCTGGCTGAACAGCATGGCCACCAGGCAGAACCACAACGCCGTCGCCACTGCCAGGTACACACCGTAACCAGCCTGGATCGCCAGTGGCGTGTGCGGGTTGATCACCACCGTGAACAGCGACAGGAAGAACAGCGTGGCCTTCGGGTTCAAGCCATTGGTGACAAACCCTGCGGTAAACGCCCCGCGTGGGGTGCGCTCGCCGACTTCACGGTGCAACTCGCCCTCGGCGGGCGGCTTGGCCGGCTGCGCGCGCAAAGCCTTGAAGCCGATGTACAGCAGGTACGCAGCGGCGGCCCACTTCAGCGCGTTGAACAGCACAATGGACTGCGACACGATCAAGCCGATGCCGAGCAGCGAGTACCCCACGTGCAGGAAAATCGCCGAACCCACGCCCAATGCGGTCCAGGTGCCGGCGCGACGGCCATGGGTAACACTTTCACGCACCACCACGGCGAAATCCGGGCCGGGGCTGGCCACTGCCAACAAGTGAATAAGGGCTACGGTCAAAAACTCGGCGACGTACATGCTCACTCCATTAAGTAACTGATTATTTCATCTGATAGGCTCGGCAGATTACGCCTTCGAACCTCGTCGCAAAAGGTACAGTTGAGAATGAACAATCGCCGCGCCGTCTTCCTTGATCACCCGTCCCTGGACCTGGGCGACCTCGACCTCAGCGAGCTGCGCAACAGCTTCAGTGATTTGCAGCTGTTCACCGACACCACGCCACAGAATGTGCTTGAACGCGTGCAAGGCGCCCAGGTGGTGATCAGTAACAAGATCCCCCTCAACGCGCAAACCCTGGCGGCCTGCCCTGAGCTCAAGCTGATCCTGGTGTCGGCCACCGGCACCAACAACATCGACCTCGACGCCGCCCGCGCACACGGCATTACCGTGAGTAATTGCCACGGCTACGGCACGCCATCGGTGGCGCAACACACGATCATGCTGCTGCTCAACCTGGCGACGCGTCTGAAGGACTATCAACAGGATGTAACGGCAGGCAAATGGCAACAGGCCAAGCAGTTCTGCCTGCTGGACTACCCGATTGTCGAGCTGGAAGGCAAAACCCTCGGCCTGCTCGGCCATGGTGAACTGGGCGGCGCGGTGGCACGCCTGGCCGAAGCTTTTGGCATGCGCGTGGTGCTCGGCGCCATTCCCGGGCGCCCTGCCCGCGCCGACCGCGTGCCGCTGGATGAGTTGCTCGCACAGGTCGACGCGCTGACCTTGCACTGCCCGCTCAATGAACACACTCGCGACTTTATCGGCACCCGTGAACTGGCACTGCTCAAGCCGGGCGCGTTTATCGTCAACACCGCGCGTGGTGGTTTGATCAACGAGCAGGCGCTGGCAGATGCCTTGCGCAGCGGCCATTTGGGCGGCGCGGCCACCGACGTGCTGAGCGTGGAACCACCCGTGAATGGCAACCCGTTGCTGGCCGGCGACATTCCCCGCTTGATCGTCACCCCGCACAACGCATGGGGCAGTCGCGAAGCGCGCCAGCGTATCGTCGGCCAACTGGCCGAAAACGCCCGAGGCTTTTTCAGCGGTGCCCCGCTGCGCGTCGTCAGTTGATAAACTGCGCCCCTTTTCAAGGAGCAGACTATGGATCCGCGCAGTGAAGTACTGCTTCGTCAGGCCGAACTTTTTCAAGGCAACCTGCTGCTGGTAGGTTTGCCCGCTGACGACTTGCTCGGCCGACTGCCCAATGCCCACGGCTGGAGCTGGCATGCCGGCGACCAGGCCGCACTGGATGCGCGCTTTCCCGAGCGCAGCCAGTTCGGCGTGAACGAGCCCGAACGCGGGTTTGATGCGGCAGTGATTTTCCTTCCAAAATCCAAAGACCTCACCGACTACCTGCTCAACGCCGTGGCCGCACGCTTGCCCGGCGCCGAGCTGTTTTTGGTCGGGGAGAAAAAGGGCGGCATCGAAAGTGCCGCCAAGCAGATGATTCCGTACGGCAAGCCGCGCAAGCTCGACAACGCGCGGCATTGCCAACTTTGGCAAGTCACCGTGGCCAACGCCCCGCAAGCGGTCGAGCTGGAAAGCCTGGCGCAAGTCTTCGAGGTGCCGCTGGCCGAAGGGCCGCTGAAGGTGGTGAGCCTGCCCGGCGTGTTCAGCCATGGTCGCCTGGATCGCGGCACCGAGCTGCTGCTGGAGCACCTGGATAAGTTGCCGAGCGGGCATCTGCTCGACTTTGGTTGCGGCGCCGGCGTGCTCGGGGCTGCGGTCAAGCGCCGTTACCCGCATAACAGCGTGACGATGCTCGATGTGGACGCCTTCGCCGCCGCCAGCAGCCGCCTGACTCTGGCGGCCAACGGTCTGGAAGCCGAGGTGTTGACCGGTGACGGTATCGACGCCGCGCCGATGGGTTTGAACGCGATTTTAAGCAACCCGCCGTTCCATGTCGGTGTACATACGGATTATTTCGCTACGGAAAACCTGCTGCGAAAAGCGGCGAAACACCTGGCAAAAGGTGGCGAACTTCGCTTGGTCGCCAACAGTTTCCTCAAGTATCAACCGCTGATCGAAGAGCACTTGGGCGTGTGTGCGATCAAGGCCGAGGGCAATGGTTTTCGCATTTACCGTGCCAAACGCGGCTGAGGGCGATTTGAAAAAGAACGCTTGCCGAATGGGTTTTGCCTAGGCAGAATCCGCTCCGTCCTAGGGGAGTAGTCTCCCACGAGCGCCATGCTCGTCCGGCATACGTCAACATACTTGGTCAACAGACCATGGCGTATGCGACCCAGGAGTCCGCACAGACGGACCGGGGTTTGACAAGACCTATGACACGCACACCTTACCCGGGGCGGGAAGGCTGTACGTGTCATAGCCGTGTCGGCCCGCCCCTGGAAACCTACCTGATGCTGGATTCATTACTCGTTCCTACCGCAATCGTTGCCTTGGCCGAAATCGGCGACAAGACGCAACTGCTCGCGCTCATCCTTGCCGCACGCTTTCGCAAACCCTGGCCGATCATCGCCGGCATTGTCGCCGCGACCCTGGCCAACCATGCGGCCGCCGGTGCCGTGGGGGCCTGGTTCGGCAGTTTCTTCTCGGATGCGGTGTTGCACTGGATCCTCGCAGCGAGCTTCTGTGCCACCGCGCTGTGGACTTTGGTGCCGGACAAACTCGACGATGACGAAGCCAGTACCACGCGCAAGTTCGGGCCGTTCCTGACCACGCTGATTGCGTTCTTCCTCGCCGAAATCGGTGACAAGACCCAGATCGCCACGGTGATGCTGGCGGCGCAGTACCCGGAGTTGTGGCTGGTGATTATCGGCACCACGCTGGGCATGCTGATTGCCAACGTGCCGGTGGTATTGGCGGGGAATTTTGCGGCGGAAAAACTGCCGCTGACCTTGATTCGTCGACTGGCGGCTACGGCGTTTTTCGTCCTGGCGGTGGTGGCGGTATACAAGGCCATGCAAAGCAGCGGCTGGATCTAAACTCGATGTAAACCTGTGGGAGCTGGCTTGCCTGCGATGGCATCACCTCGGTACACCTTACAAACCGAGTCGCCTGCATCGCGGGCAAGCCCGGCTCCCACACTGGACCGCGTTAACTCAGGACTTTTTGGCCTGCTGGTACAGCGGCATCACCTTCGGAATAGCCGCCTGCAACGAGGCGATTCGGCTGTCGGAGGCCGGGTGAGTGCTCATGAACTCGGGCGTCCCGCCCTGGGAAGCCTTGGCCATCTTGTTCCACAAGGTGATCGCTGCATTCGGGTTGTAGCCGGCGCGGGCCGAAAGCTCCAGGCCGATCAAGTCGGCTTCATTCTCGTTGCCGCGACTGTTGGGCAACGTCAGGCCGTATTTAACGGCAGCATCACCAATCGCCATACTGTCTTGGCCCAACCCCAACAAGGCTGAGGCGCCCTGCTTGGCCATTTCGATACCGTACGCTTTGGACATGGCCTCACGACTGTGCTCGCGCAAGGCGTGGGCGATTTCATGCCCCATCACCGCCGCCAACTCGTCATCGGTCAACTTGAGGTCGTCGATCAGCGCGCTGTATACGAATATCTTGCCGCCTGGCCCGCAGTTAGCGTTGATCTCGTCGCTTTTGATCAGGTTCACTTCCCATTGCCACTGCGCCGCGTCCGGGCGGAACGCCGGTACTTGCACGATCAAACGCTTGGCAATCGCCTGCACGCGCTTGGCGTTGGCACTCGTCTTGTCGACGACACCTTTGCTGCTCGCCTCGCCCAAGGTCTTTTGATAGGACTGGGCATACATCTGGTCGACTTCCTGACTCGACAACAGGCTGTACATATATTGCTTGCGCTCAACGCCAACGGCACCGCCACTGGTGGTGTTGACCACCTGGCAACCGGCCAGCAGCATCGCTGCACTGAGTACACTTACCACCAATGACTTTTTCATGACGCTCTCCCTGAAATCCTGGCGCGTATCCTAGGCGGTCATGTGTATCTGCGCCAGATACACACGACGTGTAACCACTAACTTTCAGATACATCCCACACACCCACAGCGGCGGCGAACTGCCCGTTTGCGACATCTCGCACTATTTCGCCCGCCAAGCCTTAAGCCTCCAGTGCCCATGGCCGATACAAAAAGGCAGCCCACCTGCCCTGCGCCTGGAGCCTCCATGAAATTCAAGTCGATTCAGTTTTCTGTCGCCGCATTGACCGGGGCCATCGTGCTGAGTGTGGTCGCAGTGCTGGTGCTCTATGCAGTGTTTGCCGGTGCCCGCACCCAGGAGCTGGTGCAGGAGCGCACCCAGGCGCAATTTGAGCAGATCATCGAGCAGCGCCTCACCGCTTTGGCGCAAACCCAGGCCACGCTGATTCAGCGCGAACTGGAGGCACCACTGGTGACCGCCAAAGGCCTGGCCACCGCCAATGCCCTGCTGGCGATGAAAGACGCCAAGGGCGAACCCGCGCTGCAGGTCGGCCGCGAGCAATTGATCAACCTGCTGCATGAAACCGTGGTGCGCAACCCGAAAATCCTCGGCGCCTACATCGGCTGGGAGCCCAATGCCATCGACCATAACGACGCTGCCTACGTGAACACCGCGATTGTCGGCATGGGCACCGACGGCCGTTTCCTGCCGTGGTGGTACCGCAACGCCGATGGCAGCCTGGGCCTGGATAAGCTCGCTGACGTCAACGATCAGAAGATCCTGTCAACCGGCGTGCGCGCCAGTGAGTACTACCTGTGCTCCAAAGAGAGCAAGAAGCCCTGCGCCATCGACCCGGCGCCTTATAAAGTCGGGAATGCGATGGTGATGCTCGCCTCGTTTATCGAACCGATCATGGTCGACGGCACGTTCCAGGGCATCGTCGGCGCCGACCTGTCGGTGAACTTCATCCAGGACATGCTCACCCGCGCCGACCAGAACCTGTACAACGGCGCCGGCGAACTGGCGCTGATCTCCAGCAACGGTCGCCTGGTGGCCTATACCAAGGACGCCAGCAAGCTTGGCGAAAAAGCCAGCGACCTGCTCGACAGCAACGAGCTGGCCAACCTCGGCCAGTTGAAAGTCGGCGAAGTGCGCTACGACATCGACAAGGAGCACGGGCATATCGAGCTGTTCCTGCCCTTCAACATCGGCCAGGCCGAAGCGCGCTGGACCTTGATGCTGCAACTGCCGCTGAGTGCGGTAATGGCCGACTCGCAGAAGCTGCAAAGCGACCTGCAAGCCCAGCGCAAGACCGACACCTTCGGTATGGCCATGGTCGGCCTGTTGATCGCCGGTATCGGTTTGCTGGTGATCTGGCTGGTGGGCCATGGCATCGCCCGCCCGCTCAAGCAAATGGTGGCCATGCTCAACGATATCGCCCAGGGCGAAGGCGACCTTACCCGCCGCCTCACCAGTGATCGCGCCGATGAGCTGGGCGCGATTGCCAACGGCTTTAATACCTTCCTGATCAAGTTGCAGGGCATGATCACTCAGGTCGTGAGTTCGGTGCAGAAGGTCAGCGACTCGTCGGAACACACCGCCGACATCGCGATTCGCACCAACCAGGGCGTGCATAAACAGATGGTCGAGATCGACCAGGTGGCCACCGCTGTGCACGAAATGACCGCCACTGCGCAAGACGTGGCACGCAACGCCACCCAGGCCGCGCAAGCCGCCAGCCATGCCGACCAGGCCGCAAGCCAAGGCATGCGTATTGTGCGCGACACGTCCACTTCCATCGGCGCGCTGGCTGAAGAAATCGGCAAGGCGGTCGGTGTGGTGCAAACCCTGGCCAAGGACAGCGAAAATATCAACGCGATCCTCACGGCGATTCGCGGGATTGCCGAGCAGACCAACCTGCTGGCGCTCAACGCCGCCATCGAAGCGGCCCGCGCCGGTGAGCAAGGGCGTGGCTTTGCGGTGGTGGCCGATGAGGTGCGCAACCTGGCGCAGAAAACCCAAAAAGCCACCGAAGAAATCCAGACCATGATCCAACAGCTGCAACAAGGCACGCGCGATGTGGTGCGGGTGATGGAAGACAGCCAGAACCGTACCGACGAAAGCGTGCAGCACGCGGCGAAGGCGGCCGAAGCGCTGGAGACCATTACCCAGGCGGTGTCGGTGATCAACGACATGAACACGCAAATCGCCAGCGCGGCCGAAGAGCAGAGCGCCGTGGCCGAGGACATCAATCGCAATGTGATCAATATCGGCCAGGTGGCCAATGAGGTGGCGGGTGGTGCGGATGAGTCCAGCGCAGCGAGTGCGGATTTGACCAAGTTGGCGGAGCAGCAGCGGCGGTTGATCAATCAGTTCAAGGTCTGAGGCCGCTATCGCAGCGATGCGGCGACCCGACAAGCCAGCTCCCACATTTTGATTTGTGAATACATTCAACATGTGGGAGCTGGCTTGCCTGCGATGAGGCCAGCAAAGCCAACCTCAACCTGGGGTCAGACACTCCGGCCCATTCAACTTCGGATCATTGACCATATTGGCCAACACCCGCTCGCGCAACGCCGCAGGCTCGCTGGCCAACAAGCCCTGCAACACGTGCAGCGGCGTCTCAGGATTCAGCCATGCCTCTTGCCCTGCCGCATCCAGAATCAACGGCCGCCGCTGACTCTGCGCGGCCTGAGTCACCACCGCCGTACTCAGCCACACCTGCTCCTGCACCGGATAAGCCTCCCAGATCGCCGCAAAAAACAGTGTCGAGCCTTCACCCGGCGTCAGCCAATACGGGCGTTTACGCTGGGTGCCGCGCCATTCGTAAAAACCGTTGGCTGGCAGCAGGCAACGGCGCTGGCGCAAGGCTTCGCGAAACATCGGTTGTTCGGCCAGGGTTTCGGCGCGCGCGTGGGCCGGCGTGCGCGAAAGGTCGGTGAGCCACGGTGGCGTGAGGCCCCAGCGCGCACGGGCCAGGGTGCGCTGGCCTTCGCTCAGGCGCTGGATCAGCACCGAATCATTCGGGGAGATGTTCCACTGGGCCTGCTGGTCGGCCGGGAAGCCCGGCAAGGCAGCAAAGGAAGGGTTCCAGCGAAACAGGGCATAACGTCCACACATGGGGCAACACGACTCTTGGGGTAAACCGACCGACAGCCTAACAGACCAACACGTCGGGGAAGCTGTCGGGTTCATCGCCGGGCATGGGTTGCGCGCCGTTATAGGCCGTAATCAATTCGCGGGCGTAGGCGGCCTGGTCGTTGTCGACTTCCAGGCCCAACAGGCCGAAGATCGGCAACTCGCCGGTCCCACCGAGCAAATGGCGCCCCACCAGGTGCGCCTCGATGCCTTCACTGGCAAGCATCTGTTGCAGCAGCTCGCCCTCCATCAGGTTTTCCGGTTCGTAGATTCGCTGCATGGGGTGTACCTGTTACTCGTTTTCGCTGCGCACGTTCAGCATCCATTCGTCATCATGCACCTGTAGCTCGAAAGTAATGGGCCGGCAGCACACCGGGCAATCCTCTATATATTGCTGATCGCCTCCCGACAGGTCCAGCAACGCCGTGACCACCTCTCCACAATAAGGACATTCGTACGACTCCTCTTCCATCGCGGTCTCCCAGGTGACTTGTGCGTATAATCGCCGGTCTATTTACAGGGCTATTCACGGCAGAGCCAATATTGCGGCCGCACCCTGATATTTCCTTTACTTACCCTAGCCGTTTCTAACAAGAGAGCATGATGGGCGAATTCGATACCATCCGACCTTACAACGACAGCGAAGTCCCGGCCGTGCTGGCGCGCCTGTTCAGTGACAAGGCCTTTCTGGACATCCTGACTCACTTTCGCTTCCCGCGCTTTGCCGGCGCCCTGGGCTGGCTGCTCAAGCCGATGATCGCCCGCAAACTGCGCCGTGAATTTGCCGGCGTCACCACCGTGGCCACGCTGCAGGACAAAGTCGAGTACTACGTCGATCACACCATAGATCGGGCGACCGACGGCGTGACTTATACCGGCGTCGAGCAGCTCAAGTCCGGCACCGCCTATCTGTTTCTGGCCAACCACCGCGATATCGTGATGGACCCGGCCTTCGTCAACTATGCCGTGTACCACGCCGGCCTGCCGACGCCACGCATCGCCATCGGCGACAACCTGCTGCAAAAGCCGTTTGTCAGCGACCTGATGCGCCTGAACAAGAGCTTTATCGTGCACCGCTCGATCACCGGGCGAAAGGAGAAGATGGCGGCGTATAACCTGCTGTCGGCCTATATCAACCATTCGATCCGCAACGACTGCCAGTCGATCTGGATCGCCCAGGCCGAAGGGCGGGCCAAGGACGGGGATGATCGCACCGAGTCGGCGATCCTCAAGATGTTCCACGTCAGCCGCAAGGACGAGCCGTTTGCAGAGGTGATCCAGTCGCTGAACCTGACGCCGGTGTCGATCAGCTATGAATACGACCCATGCGACAGCGCCAAGGCCCGCGAGCTTTACATCCGCGCCACCACCGGCACCTACAGCAAGGCGCCAGGTGAAGACGATGTGAGCATTGCGCTGGGCATTACCGGCTACAAGGGCCGCGTGCACGTGAACTTCGCACCGCCGATCACCGAACGCTTTGAAGACACCAAACTGTTGGCCGTAGAAATGGACCGCCAGATTCTCGGCGGTTATCGCCTGTTCCCGGTGCATTACCTGGCGTATGCGCAGTGGAGCGACGCCGACCCGCAATTGCAGGTGCCGGCGGCAGCCGAGGTGTTCCCGGCCGATGAGCTGGCCAAGGCCAAAGCGGAGTGGGAACGGCGCTTGAATGAATGCCCGGTGGAACACCGGCCGTACTTGGTGACGCAGTATGCGACGCCGGTGAGGAATCAATACCGGGTCAAGGCCGGGATTCCTCTGTAAATACCAAACCAAAATGTGGGAGCGGGCTTGCCCGCGATGGCGGCGTGTCAGAACCGAATCTATCGACTGGCACACTGCTATCGCGGGCAAGCCAGCTCCCACATTGGTCTTTCGGTGGTTTTAGAGGTGGGTGCTGAGCCAGGACACGGCCAGCGCCAGGCCGAGGCAGGCAAACCCGACGCGGTAAGCCAGGCGATGCGACCGTTCGGTACGCACATCCAGAAACAACATCGGTTGGTCGATCGCGCGGTCTTCGCTTTGGGCGGTCAGGTCGGCCAGCGCTCGCTGCTCGCGCAGGCGGGTAATGAACAGCAGCGCTGCACCCGGGCAGGCCACCAATAAAGCCACAGCATTGATCAGCAGTGCGGGCAGCGCCATCGCAAACCTCGGTAGACGAGTGTCTTGGTATCAATTCAGATACAAACCTGAATGATATTGGCCTCCTGCCGCTGAAACGTTCCGTCCCCCATGTACGGTTAATGTATCCAGTAATTTACAGCGTCACCTGAACGTCACCTTAACAAGCCACTCTGTTGCCCTTCGAACGCTTGGGAGCTTGTCATGCTGCACGCACAAAACCAGGATCGGCTGTACCTGATGGCCCAGAACGATGAACAGGAAGCGCTGGTCGGCGGCCTCGCATTCAACGTCCAGGACCGCCACTGGCTGGTGTATTGCGCGCTCGGCGGGCACCAGCATGCCGACCTGCCGGAGCTGGACCTGCTCACTGGCGTGAGTGTGCTGGACTTTTATGTCGAAACGGCTGCATGAAGGCTACAGGCATAAAAAAACCGGGCTCATTGCTGAGCCCGGCGATGGGGGCGTTGCGCGCCCGCCTGACGGTTACTGCGCGTTGAGAAGCGAACCGATGCTCGGGTCTTTGAACAAGCGCGTCAGGGCATCACTCAACACGTCGCTGACCAGCTTGGTGTTGGTTTCCTGGTTCGGCGACATACCGAAGCGCTGGTTCAGGGACGCGCCGTAGCGGCCACTGTAGCGGCGTGTGCCGGCACTGACGTCGGACTTGAAGGTCGCGCCGATGGAGGCTTCCGTCACATACAGGCCTTCTTTGGGCGACTGGTACTTCAGCTCAGCCAGGGTGATGGTCAACTGCGGCGCGCCCGGCGAGTTGGCCGGGGTGAAGCCCAGCAGGCGCACGGCGGCTTCAGCCTGGGCTTGCAGCTTGGGCAGCACGTCCTGGCCTTGTACAGAAATCAGCGCGGTCTCAGGGTACAGACCACCACGGGAACCCAGGGTTGGCGAAGGACGACCATCTACCACGCGCACCGATACCGGCTGGCCGTGGCCGACAGGCGCCAGTTGCGCCGTGACTTTAGGTTGCGGGCTGAGTTGTTGCGGGCTGTTGGCGCAGCCAACCAGGGTCAAACTGGTCACAGTGATCAAACCGAACAACAGGCGTTGCAACATACTCATTTCTCCAGGACTAGGTGCAAACAGGCCGCCAGTATAACGGCGCATGTGGGCCACTCACCAGCCATCCTGAACGGCAGCTGAAGGCGGGCTGAAATTACAATTTCGCATAATTTCGTCACTCCACTGTCATGGCACACTGGCAACCTTCAAGCATGTAACGTAACAGGTACAAAGCCATGCGCCTTCTTAAATCATTGTTCATGTCCCACCCCCGCCATCGCCACTACGCACGGCTCGATGCCAATGGCCATTGCGTGGCGTTCAAGCAGTGCAGCCTGCCACCCGTGGGCGAGGGCTGGGTGGAAGTCACGGAGACACATCTGGGCTGGATGCACCGCCCACTGCCAATGAACGCCCGAATCAGCCCACGGGTTGCCCACACGCACTCGCGGCACGCACTGGCTTCCTGAACGCCCTAATAAAAGTCACAAAACACGCCCATTTCCCTGGCGTTCTTCGCTACAATCTCCCCCCGATTATAAGGACGTCTCCTGATCGGGCCTCGCAGCATCGTTAATGCCTCGGTATTAACCCCCCAATCGCCCA
The DNA here is from genome assembly GCF_014268205.2 of Pseudomonas sp. OE 28.3. NCBI lineage: Bacteria > Pseudomonadati > Pseudomonadota > Gammaproteobacteria > Pseudomonadales > Pseudomonadaceae > Pseudomonas > Pseudomonas sp. OE 28.3. Next base: position 1,265,881 of record NZ_CP077082.1, on the reverse strand, counting down.
CAGAGAGCCGCCCACACAGATCGAGTGAAGCTGGCGCGCTTGCTGTTTTCTTTGCAAACCACCCCTCTTTACCGAATCTGCCAGAGCTGCCATTGCGCTCGGCCACTTGAGTTGTTTGCCCGTCTTGCCGCGTGTCGGCAGGGGTTTACGGGCCAGGTGCCAGGCTGGGGCAGCCCTTTTTTGAGGTTCACGTCTTCAAAAGAGCGTGAAAAAAACGGGTTTTCACAACTTCACAAGAGTGTGGCGAGCAAATGAATAGTTTGGCGTTTGTACAAGCACCATCAGCGTCTGGAACAGCCCAACCACACAGGACCGAGTACTCCTCAAACACCGGAGCTTGAGCCTGTCCGCTACGGTTTGATTGCACAAATCGCACGCTTTGACCATAAGTCGAATTGCCACAGGCGCCCATGAATGCGTTCATAGGCAGATTAGCCTGGCAGGAAGCGTGTGCTGAAGTTGCAAAGAATTGCGAAACGGACATGGCGATCCTGGCCATGGGTAACCTGGGGCAACACGTGAACCGCCCCGTCACTCCTGGCAGCCATGCCGTCAATTTGGTGCTGCAGATTTTGGAGACGCGTTAAATGGCGCATAACGAAGCAGTCGACGTAGTACTGGTAGGGGCCGGCATCATGAGTGCCACCCTGGCCGTATTGCTCAAAGAGCTCGACCCCGGCCTCAAGCTGGAAGTCGTTGAGCTGATGGATTCGGGTGCCGCGGAGAGTTCCAACCCGTGGAACAACGCCGGCACCGGCCACGCCGGGCTGTGTGAGCTGAACTACACGCCGCAGGCTGGCGACGGCTCCATCGACATCAAGAAAGCCGTGCACATCAACACCCAGTTCGAGGTGTCGAAGCAGTTCTGGGCGTACCTGACCAAAAAGGGCACCTTTGGCTCGTCCAAGTCCTTTATCAGCCCGGTGCCGCACCTGAGCTTCGTGCAAGGCGACAAAGGCGTGTCTTTCCTCAAGAAACGCTTTGAAACCCTCAGCCAGCACCATGCGTTCTCGGACATGCATTACACCGAAGACCGCAATGAGATGGCCGAGTGGATGCCGCTGATGATGCCGGGCCGCCCGCTCGACGAAAAAATCGCGGCCACCCGCGTGATGAACGGCACCGACGTCAATTTCGGCGCCCTGACCAACCAACTGCTGTCGCACCTGACCAGCGCACCGGATGCCCAGGTCAAGTACAGCAAGCGCGTTACCGGCCTCAAGCGCAATGGCGCGGGCTGGACCGTGAGCATCAAGGACGTCAACAGCGGCAACACCCGCGAAGTCGACGCCAAGTTCGTGTTCCTCGGCGCCGGTGGCGCGGCCCTGCCGCTGCTGCAAGCTTCGGGCATCGAAGAAAGCAAAGGCTTCGGCGGCTTCCCGGTCAGTGGCCAGTGGCTGCGTTGCGACAACCCGGAAGTGGTCAAGCACCACCAGGCCAAGGTCTACAGCCAGGCCGCCGTGGGCTCGCCGCCGATGTCCGTGCCGCACCTGGACACCCGCGTGGTCGATGGCCAGAAATCCCTGCTGTTCGGGCCATACGCCGGCTTCACCACCAAGTTCCTCAAGCACGGCTCGTTCCTCGACCTGCCGCTGTCGGTTCGCGCCGGCAATATCGGCCCGATGCTGGCGGTCGCTCGCGACAACATGGACCTGACCAAATACCTGGTCAGCGAAGTGATGCAGTCCATGGAGCAGCGCCTGGAATCACTGCGTCGCTTCTACCCGCAAGCCAAAGCCGAAGACTGGCGCCTGGAAGTGGCCGGACAACGGGTGCAGATCATCAAGAAAGACCCGAAAAAAGGCGGCGTGCTGCAATTTGGCACCGAGCTGGTCGCGGCCAAAGACGGCTCGCTGGCGGCCCTGCTGGGCGCGTCCCCAGGCGCTTCGGTGACGGTTTCGATCATGCTGGAACTGATCGAGCGCTGCTTCCCGGCCAAGGCTGCTGGTGAGTGGGCGGCCAAGCTGCACGAGATCTTCCCGGCGAGGGAAAAAGTGCTGGAGACGGACGCTGAGCTGTATCGCAAGATCAATGCGCAGAACAACATCAGCCTGGAGCTGGTTGCGCAAAGCAACGAGGCTGAAAGCTTCGCTTGAGGTCTTGACGCGGAGCGTCAGTGGAGGCATTCCCACGCGGAGCGTGGGAACGATCAAACGCCCTTCGGGGCGTTTTTTTGTGGCCGGGATAATCAGCCGCGAGCGTTTTCGATCAGCTCGATGTACTCAGGCGCGTTGCGCTGGTCCTTGATCAGCTCGACGAAGGTCTTGCCGTGCTCGTCCTTACCATCCAGGTCCAGGCCAGCTTCCTTGAAAAAGCCCAGGAAGCGCTCGAAGTCGTCGATACGCAGGCCACGGTAGGCCTTGATCAGCTTGTGCAGGGACGGTGAAGTCGCGTCGACTGGCTCAAAATCCAGGAACAACTTGATCTGGTCGTCGCCGATCTCGTCACCAATCACCTGTTTCTTATCTTTACGCATTACCGACTCCAGCCTGCAGACATTTACACGGGATTGGGAGTCTACCTGCCAGACACCACCTTCGAAAACAACCAAACACTCATGTGGGAGCCGGCTTGCCTGCGATAGCGGTGCATCAGTGACAGTTGGGCCAACTGACCCGCCGCCATCGCAGGCAAGCCAGCTCCCACATTGACTGCATTCGGCTTAATTACTTTGCGCGTACGGCCCCTGTGTGCAGATCCGCCCAGATATGCCCATTGGTATAACTGAGGAACTGCACATACACCGTGTCATTGCGCAGCAGGTCGACAATCACTCGATATTGCGCCATTGGGTAAGACAGGGTCAGGGTTTTGCTGGCGTCATCGAACATCGGCTTTTTCAGGCTTTTGCTTTCGGCATCAAAATTGAGCACCACCTGACTGATCGTCGCGCCCTTGTTCAGGGATTTCCCCTTGAGGCGGATCATCAACGGCGAGGTCACCGGAATTGGCTGTTGCGTCGACTGCCGCTGGTTACCCACCACCACCGCATATTCGGTAACTTGCAGCAGTTGCTGCTGATCGGGCGTTTGCGCACGCAGGGTCAGGTCATCGGGCGGCAGGAACTGGCTGTGCATCGGCGCGGGCGCGGCAGCCAGTGGCAAACTGAGAGTCAACGCCAGGGCGGCGCAGGTGCGTGTCAACAGGCTCATGGGCCGCTCCGTAGAAGAAGGCCGAGCACTGTAGCTCAATCGAACTGGGCGAGCATCCAGCGTTGATACTCGGCCACACCGGCATCGCCTTCGCGGGGCGCCCAGTCGGGTGACTCGCCCTCGCCTATCGGGCGATACGGCCCGGCCTTGCATTCAAACATCACACTGTCAGGCTCCAGCACCACCAGGCCATGAAACACACCTGGCGGCAGATCGACGCCTGCACACTCACCGCCCGCCTGCAGAATGCGCTTGGCAATCACCTCGCCGGTATCGCTGAACACCAGTAAGCCGAGGCTGCCCTTGAGCACCAACAGGGTTTCCGCCTTGTCGGCACGCAGGTGCCGATGCGGCGGCACATAGGTGTCGGGTTGCAGGCCAACGGCCAGGCGATGGCAAGGTTCTTCCATCTGATGGAAGTTGTGATGGTGCCGGCCACGGGGGCTGGCGGCCGCTTTCTCGGCCAATTCAGCAAACAGCGTCTGATCAAGAAAGCGCACCATGGTTTACATCCCTTTAACCGCGTAGATGCCATTGGCGTTACGCCAGTAGCCTTTGTAGTCCATGCCGTAGCCGAAGATGTAGCGGTCAATGCACGGCAGGCCGACGTAATCGGCTTTGAGGTCCGGACGGGCTTTGCGGTCGTGGTCTTTGTCGATCAGTACGGCGGTGTGCACTTTGCGCGCGCCGGCATGTTTGCAGAAGTCGATGATCGCGCCCAGGGTGTGACCTTCATCGAGGATGTCGTCGATGATCAGCACGTCGCGGTCGATGAACGACACTTCCGGCTTGGCTTTCCAGAACAGGTCGCCGCCGCTGGTCTCGTTGCGATAACGGGTGGCGTGCAGGTAGGAGGCTTCCAGCGGGAATTGCAGATGAGTCAGCAATTTGCCGGCGAAAATCAGGCCGCCGTTCATCACGCAGAAGACCACCGGGTTGGTGTCGGCCATTTCGCGGCTGATGTGTGCGCCGACCTTGGCGATCGCTTCTTCGACTTGCGCTTCGGTGTACAGGCAGTCAGCCTCGCGCATGATTTGACGGATATGCTCGAGATCAGCGGACATGGCGCTCTCCAAGGGGGTGCTGTGGCAAGAAAAGCGGGCAAAGGTACGCATGTGAGGCGCAACGATCAAGCCTTAATGGACTAACGTACTAGATGTCTATAGGACAACACCCTCGGATAGATTAATCTAGGCCGGTTTTTTTGCCCGCCGCCGGAGCCTTTCCCATGCCCACTCGCGAGATCCGCCACCCGCTGATCCGACACAAACTCGGCCTTATGCGCCGTGCCGACATTAGCACGAAGAATTTCCGTGAGCTTGCTCAGGAAGTCGGAGCGCTGCTGACTTATGAAGCGACCAAGGATTTGCCGCTGGAAACCTACGAGATCCCCGGTTGGGCCGGTCCCGTACAAGTGGAGAAAATCGCCGGTAAGAAAATCACCGTAGTGCCTATCCTGCGCGCCGGTATCGGCATGCTCGAAGGCGTGCTCAGCCTGATCCCGGGCGCCAAAGTCAGCGCCGTGGGCGTGGCTCGTAATGAAGAAACCTTGCAGGCGCACACCTACCTGGAAAAACTCGTCCCGGAAATCAACGAACGCCTGGCAATGATCATCGACCCGATGCTCGCCACCGGCAGCTCCATGGTTGCCACCATCGACCTGCTGAAAAAAGCTGGCTGCAAGGACATCCGCGCCATGGTGCTGGTAGCTGCCCCTGAAGGCATCGCTGCCGTCGAAAAGGCTCACCCGGACGTGCAGATCTACACCGCCTCCATCGACGAGCGCTTGAACGAACACGGCTACATCATCCCAGGCCTGGGCGATGCCGGTGACAAGATCTTCGGCACCAAGCAGAAGGACGCGTGAGCATGCAGGATGAATTCAACGACCCGCTTTGGCGCCAGATCCTGTCTGGCGCACAAATGCTGTTTGTAGCATTTGGCGCGCTGGTGTTGATGCCACTGATCACAGGTCTTGATCCAAACGTCGCACTGTTCACCGCAGGCCTGGGCACGCTGCTGTTCCAGGTGGTGACAGGGCGGCAGGTGCCGGTATTCCTGGCATCGAGCTTTGCGTTTATCACCCCGATCATTCTCGCCAAAGGCCAGTTCGGCCTCGCGGCGACCATGGGCGGGGTGATGGCGGCCGGTTTCGTTTATACCTTCCTGGGCCTGGCTGTTAAGGTCAAAGGCACGGGCTTCATCGACCGCCTGCTGCCGCCGGTGGTGATTGGCCCGGTGATCATTTCCATCGGTCTGGCCATGGCGCCGATTGCCGCCAATATGGCAATGGGCAAAGCCGGCGATGGCAGCGAGCTGATCCATTACCAGACGGCGATGCTGATTTCGATGCCGGCGCTGCTGACCACCTTGATCGTCGCGGTATTCGGCAAAGGCATTTTCCGCCTGGTGCCGATTATCTCCGGCGTGCTGGTCGGCTTTGCCATGTCGTTCTACTTTGGTGTGGTCGACACCGCGAAAATCGCCGCCGCGCCGTGGTTCGCCCTGCCCCATTTCACCGCGCCGGAGTTCAACTGGCAGGCCATCCTGTTTATCGTCCCGGTGGCCCTGGCCCCGGCGATCGAACATATCGGCGGTGTGATTGCGGTGGGCAGCGTGACCGGTCGCGATTACCTGAAGAAGCCCGGCCTGCACCGCACCCTGCTGGGTGACGGGATTGCCACCACCGCTGCCGGCCTGTTCGGCGGCCCGCCAAACACCACTTACGCCGAAGTGACGGGCGCAGTGATGCTGACCAAGAACTACAACCCGAAAATCATGACCTGGGCGGCAGTGTTTGCCATCAGCCTGGCGTTTATCGGCAAGTTCGGCGCGTTGCTGCAAAGCATCCCGGTACCGGTGATGGGCGGGATTCTGTGCCTGCTGTTCGGCTCGATTGCGGCGGTTGGCATGAACACGTTGATCCGCCACAAGATCGACCTGGGTGAGGCGCGCAATCTGGTGATTGTGTCGGTGACTTTGGTGTTCGGGATTGGCGGTGTGCTGGTCGGCACCGGCACTGGCCCGGATGATTTCGGCCTCAAGGGCATCGCCCTGTGTGCGGTGGTAGCGATTGGTTTGAACCTGCTGCTGCCGGGCAATGATGGCTGGAAGAACAAGAAGCCGGATGAGCCGTTGATCTAACTGGCTCAACGCAAAAAAAAGTGGGAGCTGGCTTGCCAGCTCCCACTTTTTTTATCTTCAGTGTGGCTTAGAGCTCGCCGAGGCCATCGATCAGCGCCTGGTTCTGCTCCGGCGTACCGATGCTGATCCGCAGGAACTGGGCAATCCGCTCCTGCTTGAAGTGCCGCACGATCACGCCTTGCTCACGCAGCTTTGCGGCCAAACCCGCGGCATCGTGCCGTGGGTGACGGGCAAAGATGAAGTTGGCCGCTGAAGGCAACACTTCAAAACCCTTGCCTTGCAACTGCGCGACCACCGTGTTGCGGCTGTCGATCACCCGCTTGCACGTTTTCTCGAAGTACTCACGGTCTTCAAACGCCGCCGCCGCGCCGACAATCGCCAGGCGATCCAGCGGGTAGGAGTTGAAGCTGTTTTTGACCCGCTCCAGCGCCTCGATCAGGTCCGGGTGGCCCACGGCCAGGCCTACACGCAAACCGGCCAGTGAGCGCGATTTGGACAGGGTCTGGGTCACCAGCAGGTTCGGGTAGCGATCCACCAGGCTGATGGCGGTTTCACCGCCGAAGTCGATATAGGCTTCATCGACCACCACCACCGAATCCGGGCTGGCCTTGAGGATCTGCTCCACTGCATCCAGCGCCAGCACGCAGCCAGTCGGCGCGTTCGGGTTGGGGAAGATGATCCCGCCGTTGGGCTTGGCGTAGTCGGCCACGCGGATCTGGAATTGCTCGTCCAGCGGCACCGGGGCGGACTTGATGCCATACAGGCCGCAGTACACCGGGTAGAAGCTGTAGCTGATGTCCGGGAACAGCAGCGGCAAGTCGTGCTGGAACAGGCCGTGGAAGATGTGCGCCAGCACTTCGTCGGAACCGTTGCCGAGGAACACCTTGCTGGCGTCGACCGCGTAATACTTGGCCACGGCCTGCTTGAGCAGGTCGCTGTTGGGGTCCGGGTACAGGCGCAAATTGTCGTTCAACTCGGCCTGCATCGCGGCCAGCGCCTTGGGCGAAGGGCCGTAGGGGTTTTCATTGGTGTTGAGCTTGACCAGTTTGGTCAGCTTCGGTTGTTCGCCGGGTACGTAAGGCACGAGGTCCTTGACGAAGGGGCTCCAGAATTTGCTCATGCCTCATTTCCCCTCTTCAAGGATGCGATATTCGGCGCTACGCGCGTGAGCGCTCAGCGATTCACCACGGGCCAGCACCGAGGCAGTCTTGCCCAGTTCGGAGGCGCCTTGTGGCGAGCAGAAGATAATCGACGAGCGCTTCTGGAAGTCATACACCCCCAGCGGCGACGAGAACCGCGCGGTGCCGGACGTCGGCAGCACGTGGTTGGGGCCGGCGCAGTAGTCGCCCAGGGCTTCGCTGGTGTGACGGCCCATGAAGATCGCACCGGCGTGGCGGATCAACGGCAGCCAGGCCTGTGGGTCGGCTACGGACAACTCCAAGTGCTCTGGCGCAATGCGGTTGGCCACTTCGATGGCCTGTTCCATGTCACGCACCAGAATCAGCGCACCACGGCCATTGATCGACTTCTCGATGATCTCGGCGCGCTCCATGGTCGGCAGCAGTTTGTTGATGCTGGCGGCGACTTTGTCGAGGAACTCGGCGTCCGGGCTGACCAGAATCGCCTGGGCGTCTTCGTCGTGCTCGGCCTGGGAAAACAGGTCCATGGCGATCCAGTCCGGGTCGGTCTGGCCATCACACACCACGAGAATTTCCGAAGGGCCGGCGATCATGTCGATACCGACCTGGCCAAACACGTGGCGCTTGGCGGTGGCGACATAGATGTTGCCGGGGCCAACCACCTTGTCGACCTTCGGCACGCTTTCGGTGCCGTAGGCCAGGGCTGCAACAGCTTGCGCACCACCAATGGTGAACACGCGGTCGACACCGGCGATGCAGGCAGCGGCCAGCACCAGCTCGTTGATTTCACCACGCGGGGTCGGCACCACCATGACCACTTCGGTCACGCCCGCCACTTTGGCCGGAATCGCGTTCATCAGTACCGATGACGGATACGAGGCCTTGCCGCCGGGCACGTACAGACCGGCGCGGTCCAGCGGCGTGACTTTTTGGCCCAGCACGGTGCCGTCGGCTTCGGTGTAGCTCCAGGAATCCTGTTTCTGTTTTTCGTGGTAGCTGCGCACCCGCGCCGCCGCCACTTCCAGGGCTTCGCGCTGGGGTGCAGTGATGCGTGTCAGCGCCAGCTCCAAGCGTTCACGGGGCAGGATCAGGTCGGCCATGGACTTCACGTCCAGGCCATCGAACTGACGGGTGAAATCCACCAGCGCCGCATCACCGCGCTCGCGCACGGCCTTGATGATGTCGAGCACTCGCTGGTTGACCGAGTCGTCAGACACGCTTTCCCAGCTCAGCAGATGATCCAGATGATGGGCGAAATCCGGGTCGGCAGCGTTGAGTCGGGCAATTGCAGTGGACGTGGTCATAGCGAGGGCCTCAATAGAATTGGCAAAAACTCAGGCGCCCTAAACTAGCAGTCATTTCCGCTTGGGCACCTGAGAATTCTGGCTATGAGGCGGATAGACGGGCGCGGCCTAAGGCCGCGCGGGTGAGTCAACCGCGGTGTCGAGACTCCACTGCCTTGCGCAGGGTGTCGATCAACGCCTGGATACGGGCATGTTGCATCTTCATCGAAGCTTTGTTGACGATCAGGCGGGAGCTGATGTCGGCAATGAAGTCCTGGGGTTCGAGGCCGTTGGCGCGCAGGGTGTTGCCGGTGTCGACCACGTCGATGATCTTGTCAGCCAGGCCGATCAGCGGCGCCAGCTCCATCGAGCCGTAGAGCTTGATAATGTCGACCTGACGGCCTTGCTCGGCGTAGTAGCGCTTGGCGACGTTGACGAACTTGGTGGCCACGCGCAGGCGGCCTTTAGGCTCAACGTCACCGACACGGCCGGCGGTCATCAGCTTGCACAGCGCAATACGCAGGTCCAACGGCTCGTAAAGGCCCTGGCCACCGTATTCCATCAGCACATCTTTACCCGCAACACCGAGGTCGGCGGCGCCATGCTCAACGTAGGTCGGCACGTCGGTAGCCCGCACGATCAGCAGGCGCACATCGTCCTGGGTCGTGGGGATGATCAGCTTGCGGCTCTTGTCCGGATTCTCGGTTGGCACGATGCCCGCTTCAGCCAGAAGCGGCAAAGTGTCGTCAAGGATGCGGCCCTTGGACAGTGCGATGGTCAACATGGGAAACGTCAGTCCTTCATCAGGCTATTGCTGCCCGGTCGCAAACGGCGCCAGACACAGATCGAGGCCATTACAGCCTCGATTTGAAACAAATTCAGCTAACAGCAAACACAGACCTGTGGCGAGGGAGCTTGCTCCCGTTGGGTCGCGAAGCGGCCCCCAAGAACGGGACTGCTGCGCAGTCCAGCGGGAGCAAGCTCCCTCGCCACAGGTGACGGTGTTTACAGTTCCAGGAGCTAGCCCGGTACGCGGCGGATTTTAGCGCCGAGCATCTGCAGCTTTTCTTCGATGCACTCGTAACCACGGTCGATGTGGTAGATGCGGTCGATCAAGGTGTCGCCGTCGGCGCACAACGCCGAAATCACCAGGCTGGCCGAGGCACGCAGGTCGGTCGCCATCACTGGCGCGCCCTTGAGCTTGTCGATGCCGGTAACGATGGCGGTGTTGCCTTCGACCTGGATCTTGGCGCCCATGCGGTGCAGTTCATACACGTGCATGAAGCGGTTTTCGAAGATGGTCTCGATCACGGCGCCTGTGCCTTCGGCAATCGCGTTCAAGGAAATGAACTGCGCCTGCATGTCGGTCGGGAACGCCGGGTAAGGAGCCGTACGCACGTTTACGGCTTTTGGCCGCTTGCCGTGCATGTTCAGCTCGATCCAGTCCTCACCGGTAGTGATTTCAGCACCGGCTTCCTTGAGTTTTTCCAGCACGGCTTCCAGGATGGTCGGATCGGTGTCCTTGACCTTGACGCGGCCACCGGTAACGGCAGCGGCAACCAGGTAGGTGCCGGTCTCGATACGGTCCGGCATCACTTTGTAGGTGGCCGAGTGCAGACGCTTCACACCGTCGATAGTGATGGTGTCGGTGCCGGCGCCGGTGATGTTGGCACCCATGGCGATCAGGAAGTTGGCCAGGTCGACTACTTCAGGCTCGCGCGCTGCGTTTTGCAGCACACTGCGACCGTTCGCCAGGGCGGCAGCCATCATGATGTTCTCGGTACCGGTAACGCTGACGGTATCAAAGAAGAAGTTGGCACCGCGCAAACCGCCTTCCGGCGCCTTGGCCTTGATGTAGCCGCCTTCGACGTCGATGACCGCGCCCATGGCTTCAAGGCCACGGATGTGCAGGTCGACAGGACGCGAACCAATCGCGCAACCGCCAGGCAGTGCTACTTCAGCTTCGCCAAAACGGGCAACCATCGGGCCCAGCACCAGGATCGAGGCACGCATGGTTTTCACCAGTTCGTACGGCGCGATCAGGGTCTTGATGGTGCGCGGGTCGATTTCGACAGACAGCTTCTCGTCGATCACCGGCTCAATACCCATGCGACCGAACAGCTCGATCATGGTGGTAATGTCGTGCAGGTGCGGCAGGTTGGCCACAGTTACCGGGCCATCGCACAGCAGGGTCGCTGCCAGGATCGGCAAGGCGGAGTTTTTTGCACCGGAAATGCGGATCTCGCCATCGAGGCGGGCACCACCGGTAATAATCAATTTATCCATAAGAATCTCGACGCCTTGGGGGCTCAGGTACGCTCGGCCCAGGCCGCGCGGCTGAAAAATTTCATAGTAACCGCGTGGATGCTGCCATCGGTGATCCACGGGTTCAAATGGGCATAGATCTGCTGTTGACGCTTGACCGGGCTCAATTTCGCCAGTTCATCGCTAATCACGTTCAGCTGGAAATTGCAGCCTTCGCCTTCAACTTCTACGATCGTTTCCGGCAGCTTTCCTTCAAGGAAGCTTTTAACTTCTAGGGCCTGCATGCTCAACCTCTATCGGCGCCCAGTGCGCACGGGTCGCACATCATACAAAAAAGCCCCGCGCCTGCGAACCCCGCATAGCAGGACTCTGACGGGGGGCTTCTTTAATAATGTGTATTAAGGATGCGCCAACAGTTCGGTAATACCGGAAACCTGAGCGATTTCACGCATGTCTTCGGGCATTGAGCGGATGCTGACCGGCTTCCTGGCGGCTTGCGCATCACGCATGAAGCACAGCAACAACGACAAGCCGACGCTGCTGGACTTGGTCACCGCCGAGCAATCAAGCACCAACGCAGGTGCGTTACTGCTGTTGATCAGCGCCTGACCCTGCTTGCGCAGGTCAGGCCCGGTGCGGTAATCCAGCACGCCACTGAGGAACAACTCGCCGGCGTCACCCAGACGAACAGCCGACTCGGTCATTGCGCAGGCTTCCCGGCTTGTTTGTCGGTTTCTTCCTTGGCTTTGGCGACTTCACCGGCCCAACCATTGATGGTTTTGTCCAGGTTATTGCCATTACGCTGCATCGCATCAGCGAACTGATCGCGGAACAGCTTGCCGATGTTGATGCCGTTGATGATCACGTTGCGCAGTTTCCACTCGCCGTTGACCTTCTCCAGCGTGTACTGCACAGGGTAGATGGCGCCGTTATTGCCTTTGACGCTCATGTTAACGCTGGTGCGATCACCCGACTCATCCCCGGCTGGGGCGACGGTAATACCTTGGTTGTTGTACTCCAGCAGGGCGTTGCCGTAGAACTGGAACAGGCCCTTCTTGAAGTTTTCCTGGAATGTTTGCATTTGCGCAGGGGTAGCCTTGCGCGAATACTTGACCGTCATGATGCTGCGGGAAATGCCTTCGGCATCGACCACCGGGCCCACAATGGTATTCAGTGCTTCGTAAAACCTGGTCGGGTCTTGCTTGTACTGCTCTTTGTTGGCAGTCAGGTCAGCCAACATCTTGTTGGTGGTGTCCTGCACCAGATCGTGCGCAGAACCGCCGGCAGCGGCATTAGCCATCAGCGGCAGCGCTGCCAGCAGCACCAGCAGGCCACGTCGCAAGGTAGAGATCATGAACAGGTTCCTCATTTGGCGTCTTTATTGACCGTATTGAGCAGGAATTTACCGATCAAGTCTTCAAGCACCAGCGACGACTGTGTGTCGTGGATTGTCGAACCATCCTTGAGCAGGGCTGTTTCCCCACCCACGCTGATGCCGATGTACTTCTCGCCCAGCAGCCCAGCAGTGAGGATAGATGCAGTGGAGTCAGTCGGCAGATTATCTACCTTCTTGTCGACTTGCATGGTCACCCGGCCAGTGAAGCTGTCGCGATCCAGATCGATTGCCGTGACCTTGCCGATGGTTACACCGGCCATGGTCACTTTAGCTCTGACCGTCAAACCAGCAATATTGTCGAAGTACGCGTAAAGCTTATAAGTATCGGCGGTGGGGCTGGCCGAAAGGCCGCTGACTCGCAGGGCGAGCAACAGTAAAGCCAGGATGCCAGCCAGCAAGAAAAGGCCGACACCGATTTCCACAGTGCGGTTTTGCATCAGAAATCTCCAAACATCAAGGCGGTCAAAATGAAGTCAAGGCCCAGTACCGCCAGCGAGGCGTACACAACGGTCTTGGTGGTGGCGCGACTGATCCCTTCTGAAGTGGGCTCACAGTCATAGCCTTGGAATACGGCGATCCAGGTCACTACAAAGGCGAAAACGATGCTTTTGATGATGCCATTGAGCACGTCGCCGCTGAAGGTCACGCTGTTTTGCATGTTGCCCCAGTAGGAGCCGTCATAGACGCCCAACCAGTCAACCGCCACCCACGAACCACCCCAGATGCCCACCACGCTGAAAATCATCGCCAGCAGCGGCAGGGATATGAAGCCGGCCCACAGGCGCGGGGCAACAATATATTTGAGCGGGTCCACGCCGATCATTTCCAGGCTGGACAACTGCTCGGTGGACTTCATGTTGCCGATTTCGGCGGTCAATGCAGAACCCGCACGACCAGCGAACAGCAAAGCGGTGACCACCGGCCCCAGCTCACGCAGCAGCGTCAGGGCAACCATCTGCCCGACTGCCTGCTCCGAACCGTAGCTGGAGAGGATATTGAACCCCTGCAACGCCAGCACCATACCGATGAATATCCCGGACACCACGATGATGACCAGGGACATCACGCCCACCGAATGCAGCTGTCTCAACAACAGGCCAAAACCGCCGCCAATGCCGCCACGCCCGAGCAGCGCGTGAAACAGAAAAATTGTCGAACGCCCCAGGACCTCGACCAAGTCGATGCCGGAACGGCCGAAAAGGCGAACCTTCTCGAGTAAAGATGTCTTGCGCATCAGCGCTTCCCCAGAAGATCTGAGCGGTAGTCCGCTGCCGGAAAATGAAAAGGCACCGGGCCATCGGGATCGCCGGTCATGAATTGGCGAATGCGCGGGTTATCAGCGTTCATCAGCTCTTCAGGCGTACCCTGCCCCAGCACCTGGCCATCGCCGACCACATAAAGGTAGTCAGCAATGCTCGCGGTTTCGGCCAGGTCGTGGGAAACCACGATGCTGGTGATCCCCAACGCATCGTTGAGCAGGCGGATCAGGCGCACCAGCACGCCCATGGCGATCGGGTCCTGGCCTACGAACGGCTCGTCATACATAAGGATCTGCGGATCGAGAGCAATAGCCCGCGCCAGCGCAACACGACGCTTCATGCCACCGGACAACTCGTCGGGCATCAGGTCGATGGCACCGCGCAAGCCCACGGCTTGCAGTTTGAGCAGCACAATGTCACGAATCATTTCATCGGACAGCTGGGTATGCACCCGCAGCGGAAACGCTACGTTTTCGAAAACGTCGAGGTCGGTAAACAGGGCACCGCTCTGGAACAGCACGCCCATATGCTTGCGCGCATCGAACAGATCGCTGCGCGACAGGGTCGGCAGGTTCTGGCCGTTGACCCACACTTCGCCGGCGCTGGGCCGCAATTGCATGCCCATCAGGCGCAACAAAGTGGTCTTGCCGCAACCGGAAGGCCCCATGATGCCCGTGACTTTGCCGCGGGGAATGCGAATATCGACGTTATTGAAGATGCTGCGCGAACCGCGCTTGAAGGTAAGACCCTTCAGCTCGACCGCGTAGGCGTTATCGGCACTCATCTAATCTCCTTGGGATGCAGCCTTTCACTCAGACACCATGCTTGCGACTTTCGTTTGCAACAGATGCACAAAAGTTAGCGGCATGGGGTGGGCCGACCGAACTGGCGGCGAACTATATCACTGCTGGTACAGAGCCCCCAAGGCCGGAACAGCGCTTGTTCAGATTCGGGACAGGGAAAACACGTGGCTGAGCATAAATCCCAGGCACCTGCAGAATAACTAGCGTGAGGGATTTGATCATTACCGCTATAATCGCCGACTTTTCGTCAGGCTATACGATTTCAGACATGAGCCAATCCAGCGACCTTATTCAATCCGCACAACGCACCATCCGCCTCGAGCTTGAAGCCGTAGAAGGTTTACTGGCCCATATCGACGCAGATTTCGTACGCGCCTGCGAGATGATTCTGGCCAGCACGGGCCGCGTTGTGGTGGTCGGCATGGGCAAATCCGGCCACGTCGGCAACAAGATCGCCGCCACCCTGGCCAGCACCGGGACCACGGCGTTTTTCGTGCACCCGGCCGAAGCCAGCCACGGTGACATGGGCATGATCACCAAGGATGACATTATCCTGGCGCTGTCGAACTCGGGCACCACCAACGAAATCGTGACCTTGCTGCCCTTGATCAAGCGCCTGGGCATCAAGATGATCAGCCTCACCGGCAACCCGGAGTCCACGCTGGCCAAGGCTGCCGAAGTCAATTTGAACGTGCACGTGGCCCACGAAGCCTGCCCGCTTAACCTGGCACCGACCTCCTCCACCACCGCCGCCCTGGTCATGGGCGACGCCCTGGCCGTGGCGTTGCTGGAAGCTCGTGGCTTTACCGCTGAAGACTTCGCGTTTTCGCACCCGGGCGGCGCGCTGGGTCGTCGCCTGCTGCTCAAAGTGGAAAACGTCATGCACTCGGGGGATGAGCTGCCCCACGTGCAACGTGGCACCTTGCTCAAAGACGCGCTGATGGAAATGACCCGCAAGGGCCTGGGCATGACCGTAATCCTGGAAGCCGACGGGCGTCTGGCCGGAGTCTTCACCGACGGCGACCTGCGCCGCACCCTGGACCGCACCATCGATATCCACACCGCGACCATTGATGCGGTGATGACGCCCCACGGCAAGACCGCCCGCCCCGAGATGCTTGCAGCCGAAGCGCTGAAGATCATGGAAGACCATAAGATTGGCGCGCTGGTGGTGGTCAATAGTGACGACCGCCCGATCGGCGCCCTGAACATGCACGACTTGCTGCGTGCGGGAGTGATGTAAATGACCAGCGACCTGATGCAACGCGGCAAACACATCAAACTGGCGATTTTCGACGTGGACGGCGTGCTGACCGACGGCCGCCTGTACTTTCTCGAAGATGGCAGCGAATTCAAGACCTTTAACACCCTCGACGGCCAGGGCATCAAAATGTTGATGGCCGCCGGTGTGCAAACGGCAATTATCAGTGGTCGAAAGACACCGGTTGTGGAACGCCGCGCACAAAACCTGGGGATTCCTCACCTGTATCAAGGCCGTGAGGATAAACTGGTGGTTCTGGACGAGCTTCTTGGCCAACTCAACCTAAGCTATGAGCAGGTTGCGTACCTGGGTGATGACCTGCCTGACCTGCCGGTCATTCGCCGAGTGGGCCTGGGCATGGCCGTCGCCAATGCAGCGGCATTTGTTCGTGAACACGCCCATGGCATTACTGTCGCACGTGGCGGTGAAGGCGCGGCCCGCGAGTTCTGCGAATTGATCCTGCGTGCCCAAGGCAGTCTTGAAGCGGCCCACGCCGCCTACTTATAGAGCGTTTTATGCTGAGCAAAAAGATTCGCAACTTCCTGTTATTCGGGGTCATCGCCGCGCTGTTCCTGGCGGTGGGCTACTGGAATATCAGCCCGGAGCGCTTTCTCGACAAGCCTGTAGCACAGGTTGACGAGGGCCTGATCGACAATTTCGCCACCAATGCCTATACGGTGCAGTTCATGCCTGACGGCAAGGTCCAATACGAGATGACCTCCGATAAGGTGGAACACGTCAAAGCCTCCGACGTCAGCTTGCTGACCAACCCGGACCTGAACCTGTTCCGCGGCACCGACTTTCCGTGGCACGTCACCAGCAAACGTGGCGAGGTCAATGCGGACGGCACCCAGGTTGAGTTGATCGACTCGGTACGCGTTGCGCGCACCGATGAACACAAGCGTGACACCATCATCACCAGCAGTCGCATGACCGTTTTCCCACAACAGCAATATGCGCAGACCGAGCAAGACGTTAGAATTGACGGCGCTGGCGGTGTATCGACTGGCAAGGGAATGAAAGCGTATTTGAAAGAAAGCAGGATACACCTGCTATCGAACGTAAGAGGACAGTATGAGGCTCGTTAAAACCCTCCCTATTTTGCTCGGTCTGGGCGCAGCACTGGGAAGCGTGAGCGCCTGGGCTCTGCCGAACGATAGCCAGCAACCGATCCATATCTCGGCTGACGATGCGCAGTTGGATGATAAACAAGGCGTCGCGACCTACACCGGTGGCGTGATCATCACCCAGGGCTCGATGAAGATTACCGGCAACACGGTAACGCTGACTCGCACCCCGGCTGGCGACATCGACGTGGTGACTTCGGTGGGCAACCTGGCTTACTTCGAACAGAAGCAGGCGGCTGCCGACCCGGCACCGATGAAAGGCTACGGCAGGACCATCCAGTATCACGCCCAGCAGAACCGCATTATCCTGATTGACCAGGCACGGGTTGTCAGTACTGACGGCAATACCACCGAAGGTGAAAAAATCACCTACGACACCGTCAAGCAGATCGCTACCGCCGGTCGCGCCAATGGCACAAAAATCGGCACACCGAAGCCGCGCATCGACATGGTTATCCAGCCGAAGCAGAAAGACGCTGCCGCCCCTGCGCCAAAACCCGCTGCGAAGAAGACGAACTGATGGCAACCCTGAAAGCCCAGCATCTGGCCAAAGCTTATAAAAGCCGTCAGGTCGTACGCGACGTCAGCCTGTCGATCGACAGCGGCCAGATCGTCGGCTTGCTCGGCCCCAACGGCGCCGGCAAGACCACCTGCTTCTATATGATTGTTGGCCTGGTCCAGGCGGATCAGGGCCGTGTATTGATTGACGACCTGGACGTAAGCCACCAGCCCATGCACGGTCGTGCACGCGCCGGCATCGGCTATCTTCCCCAGGAAGCGTCGATCTTCCGCAAACTGTCAGTGTCCGACAACATCATGGCGATCCTCGAGACCCGCAAGGAACTCGACCGTGACGGCCGTCGCAAAGAGCTGGAAAGCCTGTTGCAGGAGTTCCATATCAACCACATCCGCGACAACCTCGGCATGAGCTTGTCCGGTGGCGAGCGTCGCCGTGTGGAAATCGCACGTGCCCTGGCCACCGCACCGAAGTTCATCCTGCTGGACGAACCTTTCGCCGGTGTCGACCCGATCTCGGTTGGCGATATCAAGCAGATCATCCATCACCTCAAGGCCAAGGGTATCGGTGTACTGATCACCGACCACAACGTGCGTGAGACCCTCGATATCTGCGAAACCGCCTATATCGTTAACGATGGGCAACTGATTGCAGAAGGTGACTCCGCCACTATCCTGGCCAATGAACTGGTGAAGGAAGTGTACCTGGGTCACGAGTTCCGCCTGTAAACACGGTGGTATCAGGCCATTGCCCGGGGCGCGTGCAAGTCAATAAAAACCTCAGTTTTTTTATTGTTACCGCGCTCTAGGCAAAGCCCCTGATATCAGGCATATAATTTGCTTATGTTTGGCGCTCACGCGCCCTGTCGTGGATGGCGCATTGCGCCGGCGAATAAGGTGTTAAGCCCCTGCCATGAAACCATCGCTAGTCCTGAGAATGGGCCAGCAGCTGACGATGACACCGCAGCTGCAACAGGCCATCCGCCTGCTCCAATTGTCGACCCTGGACCTGCAACAGGAAATCCAGGAGGCCCTGGAGTCCAATCCGATGCTCGAACGCCAGGAAGAAGGCGACGACTTCGACAATGCAGACCCGCTGGCCGACAACATCGAGCAAAAACCCAACCCCGACGTGCAGGAACCGTCCTATCAGGAAACCGCCCCTACGGTGGACAACCTTGAGGAAGGTGAATGGAACGAACGCATTCCCAACGAGCTTCCCGTGGACACCGCCTGGGAAGACGTCTACCAGACCAGCGCCAGCAGCCTGCCCAGCAATGACGACGACGAGTGGGACTTCACCACTCGCACGTCCGCCGGTGAGAGCCTGCAGAGCCACTTGCTGTGGCAACTGAACCTGGCGCCGATGTCCGATACCGATCGCCTGATCGCCGTAACCCTGATCGACTGCATCAACAATCAGGGCTACCTGGACGAAACGCTCGACGAGATTCTTGAAGCCTTCGACCCGGAACTGGACATCGAACTGGACGAAATCGAAGCCGTCCTGCATCGCATCCAACAGTTCGAGCCTGCCGGCATTGGCGCTCGCACCTTAAGCGAATGCCTGTTGCTGCAACTGCGCCAACTGCCGGCCAAGACCCCGTGGCTCGCCGAAGCACAGCGCCTGGTCACCGACTACATCGACCTGCTGGGCAGCCGCGACTACAGCCAGTTGATGCGCCGCATGAAGCTCAAGGAAGACGACCTGCGCCAGGTCATCGAGCTGGTACAGAGCCTCAACCCGCGCCCCGGCTCGCAGATCGAGTCCAGCGAAGCCGAATATGTCGTGCCTGACGTGATCGTGCGCAAAGACAACGAACGCTGGCTGGTGGAGTTGAACCAGGAATCGGTGCCTCGCCTGCGGGTCAACCCACAATACGCAGGCTTTGTGCGCCGCGCCGACACCAGTGCCGACAACACCTTCATGCGCAACCAGTTGCAGGAAGCGCGCTGGTTCATCAAGAGCCTGCAAAGCCGTAACGAAACCCTGATGAAAGTGGCCACCCAGATCGTCGAGCACCAGCGCGGCTTCCTGGAATATGGCGATGAGGCGATGAAGCCACTGGTTCTGCACGACATTGCCGAAGCGGTAGGTATGCATGAATCGACGATTTCACGGGTAACCACGCAGAAATTCATGCATACCCCACGGGGTATTTATGAGCTGAAATACTTTTTCTCCAGCCACGTCAGCACCTCCGAAGGCGGTGAATGCTCGTCCACGGCGATCCGCGCGATCATCAAAAAACTGGTTGCGGCGGAAAATCAGAAAAAGCCATTGAGTGACAGTAAGATCGCTGGTTTACTGGAGGCACAAGGCATTCAGGTCGCCCGTCGAACCGTCGCCAAGTACCGCGAGTCCCTCGGGATCGCGCCTTCCAGCGAGCGTAAGCGTTTGATGTGACGGGCGGGCCATAGCGTTCCAGTGGTGGGTATTCCTACCCACCGCTTTATGCACTGGCAACGAAGGAGAAGCTGTATGCAAGTCAACATCAGTGGACACCATGTAGAAGTCACCCCTCCATTGCGCGAATACGTCGAGCAGAAGCTGAAACGGCTTGAGGGTCATTTCGACAAAATCACCAATGTGCAAGTCATCATGAAGGTCGACAAGCTTCAGCAGAAAATTGAGGCGACTCTCCAGATACCCGGTGGCGAAGTAGTCGCCAATGCCGAGCATGAAGACATGTATGCATCAATTGATGCCTTGACTGACAAGCTTGACCGCCAACTTAAAAAGCATAAGGAAAAGCAGCAGAGCCTTCTTCAAGGCACAGGCCGCTAACACTCCCCACCCATGATCCGACTTGAAACTATCCTGACCCCCGGCCGTTCCCTTGTGAACGTGCCGGGCGGCAGCAAAAAGAAAGCCCTCGAACAAATTGCCAACCTGATCGCGCGCGAAGTGCCGGATCTGGAGATGCAGGATGTATTCGACGCGCTGATCGCCCGTGAAAAACTCGGTTCAACCGGTTTTGGCAACGGCATCGCCATTCCTCATTGCCGCCTCAAAGGCTGCGAGACACCCGTCAGCGCCTTGCTCCACCTTGAAGCCCCCATCGATTTCGACGCCATCGACGGCGCCCCGGTTGACCTGCTGTTCGTTCTGCTGGTCCCGCAAGCCGCCACCGATGCGCACCTGGAACTGCTTCGGCAGATAGCCAGCATGCTCGACCGCAAAGAAGTACGCGACAGACTGCGCAGTGCCAGCAGCAACGAGGCGCTTTATCAGGTTGTACTCGATGAGCAAAGCGGGCAGTAACCATGCGTTTGATCATCGTCAGCGGCCGCTCCGGCTCGGGTAAAAGCACCGCCCTCAACGTCCTTGAGGACAACGGTTTCTACTGCATCGACAACCTGCCGGCGGGCCTGCTGCCGGAATTGGCCGAACGCGCCCTGATCCACACTGAACTGCCGCAGCCACTGGTGGCCGTCTCGATTGACGCCCGCAACCTGCCCAGCCACCTCGAGCGCTTCCCGCAACTGCTCGAGGAAGTACGCGCCAAGCATATTCATTGCGATGTGCTGTACCTGGATGCCGACGAGGAGACGCTGCTCAAGCGTTTCTCCGAAACCCGTCGACGTCACCCTCTCAGCAGCCCGCATCGCTCCCTGGCCGAAGCCATAGAGGATGAGACCACGCTGCTGGGGCCGATCATTGACCTCGCGGATCTCAAGATCAACACCACGGACCTCAACCTGTATCAGTTGCGCGATGCCATCAAGCTGCGCCTGCTGAACCAGCCGGAGCCAGGCACGGCCTTTCTGGTTGAGTCGTTCGGGTTCAAGCGCGGGATGCCGGTGGATGCCGACCTGGTGTTCGACGTGCGCTGCCTGCCCAACCCCTACTGGAAGCCGGAGCTGCGTGACCAGTCTGGTTTGGACCAGCCAGTAGCCGAGTACCTGGCTGCGCAACCGGATGTCGAGGAGATGTTCCAGGATATCTCCAGCTACCTGCTCAAATGGTTACCGCGCTTTGCTGCAAGTAATCGGGCTTATGTCACCATTGCCATCGGCTGCACCGGCGGCCACCACCGTTCCGTCTACCTGACCGAACGCCTGGGCCAGGTGCTGCAACAAACCCTCAAGAACGTCCAGGTTCGCCACCGCGACCTTAGCTGAAAGGAACACCCCCGCGATGCCCGCTCTGGAAATTGAAATCATCAACAAGTTGGGCCTGCACGCCCGCGCCTCGGCCAAATTTGTCGGCGTTGCCGGGCAGTTCCCTTGCCAGATCCGCGCCGGGCGCACGCCGGAATCGATGGTCGACGGCAAAAGCATCATGGCCATGATGATGCTGGCTGCGGGCAAGGGCACCAAGATTCACTTGAAGACGGAAGGCGAACAAGAGCAGGAAGCGATGGACGCCCTGGTTAAGTTGATCAATAACTACTTTGACGAGGGTGAGTAAACCCACCCTTTGAGACAGGTGTGAGGCTGCAATGGCCTCACCCTAATGCGGTATCCATCACCATCATCAAACAAAACCCGACGCACAACCCCAGGCTGGCAAGCTTTTCGTGACCGTTGCGGCGCGATTCCGGGATCACTTCGTGAGTCACCACCAGCAACATAGCCCCCGCCGCCAGCGCAAGCCCCAATGGCAACAGAACCTCAGCCAGGCTCACCAACCACGCACACAGCACGGCAAACACCGGCTCGACCAAGCCTGACGCGGCGCCGATCAAGAACGCCTTGACCCGCGACATGCCCGCGCCTGCCAACACCAGTGCAATCACCAAACCTTCCGGCACATCCTGCAAGGCAATGCCCATGGCCAGGCTGTCGGCGTCCGGCATGCCACCACCGGCAGAAACGCCCACTGCCATACCTTCCGGAATGTTGTGAGCAATGATGGCGAACACAAACAACCAGATACGCGGCGCAATCACGGGTTTACCCGCCGTAACCACCAGCATCTCCGGGCTCGCGCCGGAAACCTTGCGGTCTACCAGATACAGCCCGCACGCCCCCAGCATGATGCCGAAGCTGATCAAACCACTGGCACCCCAAGGCGAGAGCCCCAGGCCTTCAGCGGCCGCAATACCGGGCACGATCAGCGAGAAAGCCGTCGCCGCCAACATTACCCCGGCACCAAAGCCCAGCAAGGTATCGCTCAGCGCTACCGGCATGCGGCGTATGACCAGCACGGGCACCGCGCCCAGTGCCGTGCCGAGCGCGCAGATAGCGCCGCCCTGCAAGGCGCGCAGGATACGCGGTTCAAGGTTTAGCCAGGCCAGCCCATGGGCCACCAGCAATGCAGTCCCTGCCAACAGCAACAGCGAGCCAAACGCATAACGAAACATTCGCCCGCTGCTGATCGCCAGTGTTTCAGTGCCCATAGTCGGCCTTAGATCTTGTTATAGGTTGAATATCAGGCCAGGGCGGCCTGGTAGCGTGCGGCGACTTCCGGCCAGTTGATCACGCTATAAAAGGCGTTGATGTATTCCGGGCGACGGTTCTGATACAGCAGGTAATAGGCGTGCTCCCACACGTCCAGGCCCAGTATTGGCGTGTTGCCGCTCATCAACGGGCTGTCCTGATTGCCACTGCTTTCCACCACCAGTGTCTTCTGCGGGGTGACACTCAGCCATGCCCAGCCGCTGCCGAAGCGGGTCAAGGCGGCCTTGGTGAAGGCCTCTTTGAAACTGTCGAAGCCGCCCAAATGCTCGTCGATGGCTTTGCCCAGCGCGCCGTCGGGTTTACCGCCGCCCTTCGGCGACATCACCGCCCAGAACAACGAGTGGTTGGCGTGACCACCCCCTTGGTTGATCACGGCAGCACGCAGTTTTTCCGGCAGTTGCTGCACGCTGGACACCAACTTCTCTACCGGCCAACCCGCAAACTCCGTGCCTTCGACCGCTGCATTGAGGTTGTTGATGTAGGTTTGGTGATGCTTGGTGTAGTGAATCTCCATGGTTTGCGCATCAATATGCGGCTCCAGGGCGTCGTAGGCGTAAGGCAGGGCAGGCAAGGTGTAGGTCATATCAATGTGCTCCGTAGTGTGGAGTGATCGGTTGCGCCGCAGTACCGCCCAGCAGGCGATGGGTACGCGGGTACTCGCCGTGATCGCTGATGAAATTCAACAGTTCGACGTAGGTCTTGCTGCTCTGGCGCAGCGCCGCCTCGCGCAATTGCGGGTTCAGACGCGGGTCCTGCATGGTCTGCAACAGCCGTTGGTGAATGGCGCACAGGTATTCCGCGCTTTCCTCCGGCTGGTTCAGGCGCAGGTGCAGGTCCGCCAGGTTGTGGTGGGAAATGACGCAAGCCGCCACTGCTTCGTCGGCATCCGCCCAACGCTCGAACAACACTTGCGCCAGGGCCAGGGCTTGCAAATAGGCCTCACGAGCGTCGACCAGCTCGCCCGCCATAAAACAGCGATTGGCCCGTTCGATCGTGCGTTTCCAGTGCTCCATGGTGCGCCTCCAAAGCAGGGTCGGTGATTACACGCCGCCGGCCGTGAGCTTTTCCGGGTCCAGCAGGATCTCCAGTTGGCTACGTGACAAGTCGGTGTGCTCAAGAGCGACATCGATCACCGGGCGGCCTTGCTGATAGGCCTTCTTGGCGATTTCAGCGGCCTTTTGGTAACCAATGATCGGGTTGAGTGCGGTGACCAGGATCGGGTTGCGCGACAGCGCTTCCTTAAGCTTGGCTTCGTTGACCTTGAAGCTGGCGATGGCTTTGTCGGCCAGCAGGAGGCTGGCATTGGCCAGCAATTCGAGGCTGCTAAGCAGGTTCTGGGCGATGATCGGCAGCATCACGTTCAGCTCGAAGTTGCCGGACTGACCCGCCACAGTGATCACCGTGTCATTGCCGATGACCTGGGCGGCAACCATGGCGGTGGCCTCCGGAATCACTGGATTGACCTTGCCCGGCATGATCGAGGAGCCTGGCTGCAAGCCTTCCAATTCGATTTCACCCAAGCCTGCGAGCGGGCCGGAGTTCATCCAGCGCAGGTCGTTGGCGATTTTCATCAGCGATACCGCAGTGGCTTTCAACTGGCCGGAAACGGCAACGGCGGTGTCCTGGGAGCCGATCAGCGCGAACAGGTTCTTGCCGGGGGTGAATTTCACCCCGCTAAGGATGCTCAGTTGCTGACTGAAACGCGCAGCAAATTCGGGGTGCGCATTGATCCCGGTACCAACCGCCGTGCCACCCTGTGCCAGCGCCTGCAAGCTCGGCAGCAAATCCTGCAAATGGCCGATATTGGCCTTGAGCTGTTGCGCCCAACCATTAAGCACCTGGCTCATGCGCACCGGCATGGCGTCCATCAGGTGCGTTCGGCCGGTCTTGATGAACGGGTGGACCTCTTCGCCCTTTTGCTCGATGACTTGCACCAAGTGCAGCAAGGCCGGCAGCGTTTGCTCATGCAGCACCAAGGCTGCGCTGACGTGGATGGTGGTTGGGATAATGTCGTTGCTGCTTTGGCCACAGTTCACATGATCATTGGGGTTAACCGCTTCACCCAGCAAACGGCTGGCCAAGGTCGCAATCACTTCGTTGGCATTCATGTTCGAGCTGGTGCCGGAGCCTGTCTGGAAAATATCCACCGGGAAGTGCGGCATGAAGTTGCCTTCGAGCAAGCCCTGGGCCGCGTCAACGATGGCCTTGCCCTGCCCTTCGCTGATTTGCTTGAGGTCGACATTGACCTTCGCGGCGGCGGCCTTGGCCAGGATCAGGGCGCGAATGAATTGCGTCGGCATGCGTTGATGACTGATCGGAAAATTGTTCACCGCGCGCTGGGTCTGCGCGCCATACAAAGCCTCGGCAGGCACTTGCAGCTCGCCCATGCTGTCGCGTTCGATACGGGTGTTACTCATCGTTTGATCCTTGCACCAGGTCGGAGTGAGAAATAGACGGCAGCAATTCGCAGGTCGCCAATTGCCAGGCAAAGGTCTGCCAGCGCTTGAGGCGGCAGGCACAGTGGGAAAGTTTTTCCAGGTCGCGAAGTGGGCGCCAGGCCTGGTCCAGGCACATGGATCGCCAGTGCCAGGGCAAGGCGATGTCGCCCGCGGTGTCGATCAAAAGGCGGAATGACGTTTCGGCGATCGTCCACGGATGGGTCGCGGTGCAGCACGCCAGGTATCGCCCTTCGTTGAGGTAATGTTCGATCAGTCGCGGTTCATTAGGATCAAGGCCGCAGCGAATCTGACGACTCATCCAACGCCAACTTTCCAGGTACGGATCCTCATGCAGGACAGAACTCATGATCCATGCTCATTCGGTAATGATATTTATTATTAAATGATATTGAGAATCAAAACAAGAGCAGCAAATTGCAGCCATTAAAAAAGGCACGCCATCTTGAGGATGGCGTGCCTTTTTGATGAAGCGTCGCGCCGTTAACTGCCGGCGACGGTCATCCGCTCAATCAGCACCGAACCGGTGCGAATGTTGCTGCGCAGCTCCAGGTCATTACCCACTGCGACGATCTGCTTGAACATATCGCGCATGTTGCCGGCAATAGTCACTTCCTGGACGGCGAATTGAATCTCGCCATTTTCTACCCAGAAACCCGCCGCACCGCGTGAATAATCACCGGTCACCATGTTCAGGCCACTGCCCATCAGCTCGGTGACCAGCAGGCCTCGGCCCATACGACGCAACAGCGCTGCCTGGTCTTCATCGCCATGGGTGACGAACAGGTTGTGCACGCCACCGGCGTTCGCCGTGCTTGGCAGGCCCAGCTTGCGACCGGCGTAAGTGCCCAGCACGTAGGACACCAACTCGCCCTTTTCGACAAACGGTTTGGCATAGGTGGCCAGGCCATCACCATCGAATGAGGAACTGCCCATGGCACGCATCAGGTGCGGGCGCTCATCAATCGTCAGCCATTCAGGAAACAGTTTCTGGCCAATCGCGCCTTCAAGGAACGAAGATTTTCGGTACAGGTTGCCACCGGAAATCGCGCCAAGGAAACTGCCGAACAAACCACCGGCCAGCTCAGCCGAGAACAGCACCGGCACCTCACACGTTGGTACCGGGCGTGCGCCCAGGCGGCTCGCTGCACGTTGCGCCGCGCGCTGACCGATGCTGACTGGATCGGCGAGCAATTCGCCCTGGCGGCTCACGTCGTACCAGTAATCGCGCTGCATCTGGCCATTGGCTTCGGCGATCATCACGCAGCTCAAGCTATGGCGAGTGGAGGCATAACCACCGATAAAACCATGGCTGTTACCGTAGACACGGCAGCCTTGATGAGTGCTCAACGTGGTGCCATCAGCGTTCTTGATGCGGGCATCGGCATCAAACGCCGCTGCTTCGCAGATCAGTGCCTTTTCGATCGCTTGCTCGGGCGTGATGTCCCAGGCGTGAAACAGATCGAAATCCTTCAAGTCCTTGGCCATCAGCGCTTTGTCGGCCAGGCCCGAGCTTTCATCCTCGGAGGTGTGCTTGGCAATCGCCAGCGCCGCCGCCACGGTTTCACGAATTGCTTCCGGCCCACTGGCGGAAGTACTGGCCGAGCCTTTGCGCTGCCCGGCATACAACGTGATACCAAAACCCTGGTCGCGATTGAATTCAACAGTTTCCACTTCACGCTGGCGCACCGACGTCGACAGCCCCTGCTCCAGCGACACGGCTACTTCACAGGCGCTGGCCCCCTGGCGCTTGGCCTCGGCAAGGATCTGCTCGACTTGTTCCTGCAGTGCCGGTAACGCTTGCGGACCGACGCTTTGGGCTGCACTCATGGTTTTCTCCACTCAAATTCTGCTTTCGGTTAAGGCCATCGAGCGACCGGGCCGGACAAGCGGCCCCCGACTGGTTATCATGGCGGCGTTTCTTTGCGGACTGCCACCATGGTTGATTCTTACGACGACTCCCTCGACGGGGAGAAAAGCAAAACCCAGGTCAAACGCGAGCTGCATGCGCTGGTTGACCTCGGCGAGCGCCTTACAACGCTCAAGAAAGACTTGATTGCCAAATTGCCACTGACCGACGAAATGCGCCGGGCGCTTGCGGATGCTCCCAAGCACACCGCGAATATCGCGCGTAAACGGCACATCATGTTTATCGGCAAGCTGATGCGCGATCAGGACACTGATGCCATTCTGGCCTTGCTCGATCAAACCGATGCCTCCACTCGCCAGTACAACGAACGCTTCCATAACCTGGAGCGCTGGCGTGACCGCCTGATCTCGGGCGATGACGCGGTGCTGGAGAAATTCGTGCTGGACTACCCGGACGCGGACCGCCAGCAACTGCGCTCCCTGATCCGTCAGGCCCAGCACGAGCAGGCGCATAACAAGGCGCCGGCCACCAGCCGTAAAATCTTCAAATACATCCGTGAGCTGGACGAGACTCAACGCGGCCTGCGTTGACCCTCTTCCCCGGGTGGCGGTCTTCGCCACCCGAAGCTCCGGCCATTACGACCCCGTGCCACCCACGGTGATCGCATCGATTTTCAAGGTTGGCTGACCGACGCCGACTGGCACCGACTGCCCATCCTTACCGCAGGTGCCCACGCCGCTGTCCAGCGACAGGTCATTACCGACCATCGACACCTTGCTCATGGCTTCCGGCCCATTGCCAATCAACGTCGCCCCTTTGACCGGCGCGGTAATCTTGCCGTCTTCGATCAGGTACGCTTCGCTGGTGGAGAACACAAACTTGCCGCTGGTGATATCGACCTGGCCGCCGCCGAGGTTGGCGCAGTAGATCCCGCGTTTTACCGAGGCGATGATTTCCGCGGGGTCGCTTTCGCCACCGAGCATGTAGGTGTTGGTCATGCGCGGCATCGGCAGGTGCGCGTAAGACTCGCGACGGCCGTTACCGGTACGCGCCACACCCATGAGGCGGGCGTTGAGCTTGTCCTGCATATAGCCCTTGAGCACGCCGTTTTCAATCAGCGTGGTGCATTCGGTCGGCGTGCCTTCGTCGTCGACACTCAACGAGCCACGCCGGCCGGCCAGGGTGCCGTCATCGACAATGGTGCAGAGTTTGGATGCAACCATCTCGCCCATGCGCCCGCTGTAGGCCGAACTGCCTTTGCGGTTGAAGTCGCCTTCCAGGCCGTGGCCCACGGCTTCGTGCAGCAGCACGCCAGACCAGCCCGAGCCCAACACCACCGGCAAGGTACCGGCCGGCGCCGGAATGGCTTCCAGGTTGACCAGCGCCTGACGCAGCGCTTCACGGGCGTAACCCATGGCGCGGTCTTCAGCGAGGAAATAACGGTAGTCGGTACGCCCGCCACCGCCGTGACCACCGCGCTCGCGGCGGCCGTTCTGCTCAACAATGACACTCACGTTGAAACGCACCAGCGGCCGCACGTCCGCCGCCAGCCCGCCGTCCGTGGACGCCACCAGAATGCGCTCCCACACGCCAGCCATGCTCACCGTTACTTGCTGAATACGCGGGTCGAGCGCACGAGTGGCCGCATCGATACGCTTGAGCAAATCGACCTTTTCCGCGCGGCTGATCACCTCCAGCGGGTTATCCGGCGCGTACAGCTGGGCCACGTCCTGAGTGCTGAAAGCCTGCACAGTGCCGTTCTGGCCGGCGCGGGAAATCGAGCGTGCCGCGCGCGCCGCCAGGCCGAGGGCTTCAAGGGTGATGGCGTTGCTGTAGGCAAAACCAGTCTTTTCACCGGATTGCGCGCGCACGCCTACGCCTTGGTCAAGGTTGAAACTGCCTTCCTTGACGATGCCGTCTTCGAGGGCCCACGACTCGGAAATCTGGCCCTGGAAATACAGGTCGGCCGCGTCGATGCCCGGCCCGGCCAGATCACCGAGCACGGTTTGCAAACTGTCGATGGTCACGCCACCGGGTGCCAGGAGGTGTTCACTGACTGAGGACAACAACTCGCTCATAGGTTTGGCCTTAAATTCATCGTTCTGAAGCAGGCCGCTGCGCGCCCTGCGAGAAAAAGCGCCGATGATTGACCACCGGCATGCGCGCCCGTATCGACGCTTGTTCACTGCTATCGCGTTCGGCCAACAACACCGCTTCGCCTTGATCCTGTTGTGTCAGCACACGCCCCCAAGGGTCGACAATGGCTGCGTGGCCAAAGGTTTCCCGTGGCCCCGGGTGCGCACCGCCTTGAGCGGCGGCCAATAAATAGCACTGGGTTTCGATGGCTCGCGCCCGAATCAGTACATCCCAATGTGCCGCGCCGGTCACCGCCGTAAAGGCCGAAGGCGCAGTAATCAACTCCGCCCCCGCCGCACGCAGCTCGCTGTACAGCTCGGGAAACCGCAAGTCGTAGCACACCGTCAGGCCCAAGCGCCCCACCGGCGTGTCCGCCACCACCACATTGCTCCCGAAAGCATAGTCGTCAGATTCGCGATAACGCCCCCTGGCATCTGCAACATCGACATCAAACAGGTGCAATTTGTCGTACCGGGCGACGATTTCGCCCTGATCATCGATCAATAGCGAGCAAGCGTTGGACTTGGCGTGCGGTTGGTCCTTGGGCGGCAACGGCAAAGTGCCGGCCACTATCCATAAGGTGAGGTCGCGGGCGGTCTGTTTCAACCAGGGCAGGATCGGGCCTTCGCCCAAGGCTTCGGCGCGACCGATATCGGCCACGTCGCGGCGACCCATGGCAGCGAAGTTCTCCGGCAGTACCGCAAGCTTCGCACCGCCTGCTGCCGCCTGCTCCAGCAAGCGCCGGGCCTGGGCCAGGTTGGCCAGCACATCGCTCTGGCTGACCATTTGAATTACCGCAAAGGGCATGGGCCGACACTCCATAATAGGCATGCGGCCATGCTACTCCACAGGCTCTCAGTTTGGCTTTTCAAATGGCTTGTCGAAGGTGATTTTTGGATCCTTCCACGGGCCTTGAACCTTGTATTGCACGCTGGCGAAGCGCGAAACACGGTCACCGATCAGCTTGTCGATCAGGAACAACGCGCCGCCAATGGCGGGCGCGCCGACAATCAGCGCGGCAATCGGCAGGTTGTTGGTCACCGGCAACGTGACCAGCAGCTTGGCGTCGACACGGTCAGCCACCAGGTCCAGGGTGCCATTGAGCTCGAGGTTGGTGGACGGGCCGGTCATGGTGATGGGTTCACGGGTGACGAACACTCCATCACTGGCGGCCAGCAAGCCTTTGACCCGGTCATAACTCAAGCCCTTGCCGAGCAGGTCCGAGAAGTCCAGGCGCAAACGGCGACCGATCGAATTGAAGTTGAGCAAACCAAACACCCGCAAGGCCTGGGCGCCACCTTCCACTTCGACAAACTGGCCTTTACGGAATGACGCATCCAGGCTACCGGAGAAACGCTTGGGGCCAACCCAGGCCGGCGAACCCGGCCAACGGCCATCCACATCCAGGTGGAAGTCTTCGCTGGTCACGGTCGGCGCAAAACCCCAGCCCTTGAGCACGTCGGCAATGTTCTTGCCGTCCAGGCGGCCCTTGTACCAGCTGCTGCTGGCGCCGGGCGCGCCTTCCCAACCGCCGGCACCATTAAGCTGCATGCCCTTGAGGCCGAGGTTGAGGTTGTTGAAGGCCAGGCCTTTGGCAGTCGGGCGGATCTTCAGCGACCAGGCGCCCACCAGGTCGGGGCCCTGGAACAGCTGGTTGATGGCGATATCCAGCGCGGGGATGTCCTTGGGGTCGATATCCGCCAACGGGTCCGGTGCGTTTTCGTCGGCCTGCGCGGTCGGGTCCACCGCCGGCAGCTTCACGTATTGCAGGTTGATCGCAATCGGCGCGCCCTTGGCGTCCGGCAGGTTGACCGTGCCCTTGGCCTGCTGGCTGTCGAGCTGCAAACCCCAGGCGGCAGGCTTGCGGTCCAGCTGAAGGTTGGCCTGATCAAGCTGGGTGCCAAAACCGATCAGTTTGCCCACTTTGAAGTCGGCACCACTGAGCAACTGTTTGGCGCTGCCGCCTGGGTCGTTACCGGCGTAGCGGTTGGCGAGTTTTTTCCATGGGTCAATATCCAGTTCCGACAGCACACCGCGAATACGCAAGCCTTTGGCTGCGGGCAACACAGCATTGCCGGCGCCAAGGAACAACTCCCCGCGCCCATCATTGAATTTGTCCGGCGGCGAGGCAAAGGTAAAGCTCGCCAATTCGCCGTAGTCGAACCAGTAACGACGCTCGGCACCTTGCAACGTCATGCGGAACACACTGTCACGGCCTTGGCTGGCAGGCATGCCGAAGGGCGCCGGCAGGTCTACCGCCACACCCTTCATATTGGAACTGACCATCAGTTGGCTGTCGGCGCCGTCCAGTGTGAGTTGCAGCTGGTACGGAATATCACCGGACACTGGCAACGGCTGGCTGATTTTTAACCAATCGGTCAGGCGCTTGACCGTGACCTGGCCCTTGGCGGTGACGCGGGTACTGATGTTGCCTGGCTTGCCATCGGCAACAATTTGCGCGGTGATCGGTCGATCGAATGCCTGGGCCGAGATGTTCTGGCCACTCAAGCCCTTGCTGCTGTCGAAGCGGAAATCGCCCTTGAGCTGTGTCAGGTCCAAGGTCGGCTCCGCCAATTGAAGACGGGCTTTGTCGGTCTTGAAGTCCACCACGATCTTCGGCTCGGTGCCTTTGACCAGCGGAATGTCCAGGTCCAGATTGCCTTGCAGGTCGCCGTCGCCCTTCCAGCCGGCAAAGGTTGAACCCGTGCCTATCGGCGCGTCCTGAAGGATCTTCAAACCATCACCCAGGCCGCCCGCAAACCCACCGGTGATCAGCAGGTGGCTGTCTTTACCGGCCGGTGCGTGGGGAATATTGACGTACACGTCCTTGACCTTGGTGTCGAGCAATTGGCCCTTGCTGGCCAGGATGCGCACGCCGCTCTCCTCGACAAACACTTCGCCATTGACCTTGCTCACATGCGGCCAACCCGGCTGGAAGGCCAGTTCGGCGTCATGCACCTTGAAGAACAAGCTGATGTTGCGCGCAGCGGGCAGCGCGTCATGGTTGAGCGAACCTTGGTACTGGAAGAACCCTTGGTCCACGGCGCCTTTAAGAATTGCGGTGCGCAGCCATTCATCCAGGGACGGGCTCAACACGGCCGGCAAATACTTGGGCGTGAAACGACCATCGCCATCGACCATACCGACCCGCAGGTCCATGTAGTCTTCCTGGGCATGGTCGAAGTGCAGGCGAATCAGGAAGTCGGCAGCCACTTTGCCCTCCTCGCCCAGCACCTTGATGTAAGGGGCAATCAGGGTGAAGCCTTCTTTATCCAGCTTCCATGTCAGGCGCGCGTTGGCCTGGATGTACTGCCAGGGCTTGGCGAAGATCGGGTACAGGTGCAGGGAAAAATCCTTGCTGTCCATACGCAACTCACCTTGGCCCAAATCGCCACTGATACTCCCGGATACGTTCCGTGCGGCTGGCGCACCGAAGTACGCGTCAAAACCGATGCGTTCAAGGTTGGCGGCGAAGCTGAGTTTTTTATCGGTGGCGTCCTGCGGACGGAAATCCACCAACACATTGCGCAACACGCCCGTGGCCTTGAGGTGCTCGATGGTTTTGGCAAAACCTTCCGGCAATGGCGCCAAGGCATTCAACAGCGGGGTAACAGGGGTCAGGTCAAGGCGGTCAGCCTGAAGCTTCCAGGTTTCCTGGTCTTTGTCGGTCGCCACGCTTTGTTGCAGTTGCAGGTGTGATTCCCAGCGGGTATCGCCGATGTTCATCGCCAGTGAATCGAACAACACCTTAAGGCCACTGTCACTGCGTTGCAGGTAGGCGGTCAGGGCGAGGTTTTCGATATGCACAGGTTTGCGGTCGGCGTAACTGCCCTTTACTTGCGGTGAGTTGAGGCGCACCACGGCACTTTGGACGGTGCCTTTGCCCCAATTGAGCCAGAACTCGCCACCGGCTTTGAACTGAGTGAGCTTCCATTGCTGGGTCAGCCTGGCGGGAATCCATTTGGCCCAGTCACTTTGAGGCAGGCTCAGGTAGGCTTCGACTTCGCCCTCTTTCCATGCGCTTGCGCGAATACGGCTACGAAGGCTCAGCGCCAAAGGCTGGCCGTCCGGCAGGGTGACGCGTGCATCCAGGCGTTGGCGGATGTTGCCGGTATGCAGGCTCAGGCCCACATAGGTCAGGGTCAACGGCGCTTGCTCGAACGGCTGCAATGTCACCTGGCTGTCGAGCAACGACACGCGCTTGACCATCTGCATGCGCGTGAGCAACTGCTGCGGGTCCAACGGCTGGTCATCCTGCACCGGCAAACCTTGCAGCGCCCAGTGGCCGTCCTGGTCTTCCTTGACACTCAACTGCAGGCCGCTGACTTCCAGGTGGGCGATACGCACTTCGCGCGCCATCAGGCTGGCCCAGATATCCGGCACCACTTCAACCTGATCCAGGCGCAAGGCGCTGTTGCCTTCGCCGACCATCACGTCGTGGGCCAGCAATATCGGCGCGAAACCACTCCAGCGCCCTTCGAGGCTGCCGATGTGCAGGGGCATCTCCACCGCAGCCTGCGCCTTGGCTTCAACTTCGGCGCGGTACTCCGCCACCAGTGGGACCAACTCACGACCCAGGCTCACGTACACCGCCGCCAGTACCAGCAGCAAGGCGCACAGGCCCAGGCCCCAACGGGTCAAGGCGGCAAAAAAGCGTGTCAGACGCTCCATGTCAGGCGACCCTCAAGGCAGTTAGCGGACGGCAGATCAACGCCTGCCGGTCTCGAATAAAGAAAGCGATTGGGGATCAGAGCAGCACCACGTCGTATTGTTCCTGGGAATACATGGTTTCGACCTGGAAACGAATGGTGCGCCCGATAAAACCCTCAAGCTCAGCAACGTTACCGGACTCTTCATCCAGCAATCGGTCGACCACTTTCTGGTTGGCAAGCACTCTATAGCCTTCCGCCTGGTAGGCACGTGCCTCCCGTAAGATTTCGCGGAAAATCTCGTAGCAAACCGTTTCCGGGGTCTTCAACTTTCCACGCCCCTGGCAACTGCTGCACGGCTCGCACAGCACTTGCTCAAGGCTTTCGCGGGTGCGCTTGCGGGTCATCTGCACAAGACCAAGCTCGGTGATCCCGATAATGTTGGTCTTGGCGTGGTCACGCTCCAGCTGCTTCTCCAGGGTGCGCAGCACTTGGCGCTGGTGCTCTTCGTCTTCCATGTCGATGAAGTCGATAATGATGATGCCGCCCAGGTTGCGCAGGCGCAGCTGACGGGCAATCGCGGTGGCCGCTTCGAGGTTGGTCTTGAAGATGGTTTCTTCGAGGTTGCGATGGCCCACGAACGCGCCGGTGTTGACGTCGATGGTGGTCATGGCTTCCGCCGGATCGACCACCAGATAGCCGCCGGACTTGAGCGGCACTTTGCGCTCCAGGGCTTTCTGGATTTCATCTTCGACGCCATACAGGTCGAAGATCGGCCGCTCGCCAGGATAATGCTCCAGGCGGTCGGCAATTTCCGGCATCAGCTCGGCCACGAATTGCGTAGTGCGCTGGAAGGTTTCCCGCGAGTCGATGCGAATTTTCTCGATCTTTGGGCTGACCAGGTCACGCAAGGTACGCAACGCTAGACCGAGGTCTTCATAGATGACGCTCGGCGCACCAATGGTTTTGATCTGTGCGCCGATCTGATCCCACAGCCTGCGCAGGTAGCGGATGTCCATGAGGATTTCGTCAGCACCGGCGCCTTCAGCGGCGGTGCGCAGGATAAACCCGCCGGCTTCCTTGATGCCTTCGGCCGCTACGCAGTCGCTGACCACCTTTTTCAGGCGCTCGCGCTCGGCTTCGTCTTCAATCTTGAGGGAAATACCCACATGCGCGGTACGCGGCATGTACACCAGATAGCGCGAGGGGATCGACAGTTGCGTCGTCAGCCGCGCGCCTTTTGAACCGATCGGATCCTTGGTGACTTGCACCACCAGGCTCTGCCCTTCGTGCACCAGGGCGCTGATGCTTTCTACCGCCGGGCCTTCACGCAGGGAAATTTCCGAGGCGTGGATAAACGCGGCACGGTCCAGGCCGATGTCGACGAAAGCCGCCTGCATGCCCGGTAATACGCGCACCACCTTGCCTTTATAGATATTGCCGACAATACCGCGCTTCTGGGTGCGCTCGACGTGCACTTCCTGCAGAACACCGTTTTCTACCACCGCCACGCGCGATTCCATCGGCGTGATATTGATCAGAATCTCTTCACTCATGGCTGGGTCTCGTTCAGGCGTTTTCACAATAGTGACCGATCGCTTAAGGCTTGGCGCGCAAATAAAGGCGTTCAGCGCGCGGTAAGGTTTTGCCAACAGGGTATGCCGAATTGGCCGAGCAGTTGCGCGGTTTCGCACACCGGCAGGCCGACCACAGCGGAATAGCTGCCATTGAGCCCGGCGACAAACACCGAACCCAGCCCCTGGATAGCATAGCCGCCGGCCTTGTCCGCAGGTTCGCCACTGTGCCAGTAGGATGTAGCTTCCTGGACAGAAATAGCGCGAAAACGTACACGACTGCTTACACAACGCGTTTCGCAACGATGGCCGTCGGTGAGGGCAATGGCAGTGAGCACTTCATGTTCACGACCTGAAAGCGCCATCAGCATCGCCAAGGCATCGGCTTGGTCCACGGGCTTGCCAAGGATCTGGCCATCCACGATCACCGCCGTGTCCGCACCCAGCACACAGGCCTGCACACTTTGTTCAAGCGCAGCAAAACCCGCCTCGGCCTTGCCGCGCGCAAGGCGCTCGACGTAGGCAACGGCGGGTTCATTAGTAAGAGGGGTTTCATCAATGGCGGCGCTGACCACGGTGAAAGGCACACCGATCTGGGTCAACAGTTCACGCCGCCTCGGTGAGCCCGAGGCCAGGTAAAGCGAATTCATTGCAGACTCTCCCTGTAGAGTTTGATAACCAGGCAGAGCCTCGCAATCCATTCAATTGATTTTATAGCGACGACGTAACCCACGCAGGCCGAAACTGACCCAAGGCCACAGCAGCGCACTGACCAACGCTGGCAACACCAGCGCCAAGGTCGGTTGGCGGTTGCCGGTCAAGGCACTGAGCCACAGTTGCACCAACTGCGCCAGGCCGAAGATCACCAGGATCACCAGGCACTGTTGCCACATCGGGAACATGCGCAAACGCTGCTGCAACGACAGCACCAGGAAAGTAATCAGCGTGAGGATCAATGCGTTCTGACCCAGCAAAGTGCCATAGAGCACGTCTTCCGCCAAGCCCAGGCACATCGCCGTGACCATCCCGACTTTATGCGGCAGGGTCAGCGACCAGAACGCGAGCAACAACGCGAGCCAGAGCGGTCGCAGGATCTCCATGAATTGCGGCAGCGGCGAGACGCTGAGCAATAAGCCGATGGCGAAGGTCAGCCAGACGATCCAACCATTGCGTGAATGAGTACCGGCCATTATTCCTCCCTCTGCCGCGTGGTTGCCGGGGCAGCGGCCGCTGGTCGAGCGGCTGGTGTGGCGGCAGGCGTCGACGCAGGCGGTTTGGTTGCGGCGGGTTTCGCCGGGCGGGCGTTGTGGGTGGCAGGTTTAACGGGCGTCGCCACCGGCGCTGCCGGAGTTGCCACCGGTGCAGGCGGCCCAACAAATGCGGGCTTGGGCACCGTTGCGGGAACGATCGGCGTTATACCGTTCTGCTTGTCTTCCGCTTCCTGGGCTTGGGCGGCGTCGTTGGCGCGCTCTTCCGGAGTGCGATTGTCGCTGAATACCAGCAACAGATAGCGGCTGCGGTTCAAGGCAGCGGTTGGCACGGCACGCACGATAGCGAAAGGCTGGCCGGAATCGTGGATCACTTCCTTGACCGTCGCCACCGGGTAACCCGCCGGGAAGCGCTGACCCAAACCGGAGCTGACCAGCAGGTCGCCTTCCTTGATATCGGCGGTGTCGGCAACGTGACGCAACTCCAGACGCTCCGGGTTGCCGGTGCCGCTGGCAATCGCCCGCAGGCCGTTACGGTTGACCTGTACCGGAATGCTGTGGGTGGTGTCCGTCAGCAACAATACCCGTGAGGTGTAGGGCATAAGCTCCACCACCTGGCCCATCAGGCCACGGGCATCAAGCACCGGCTGGCCCAGCACTACACCGTCGCGCTCACCCTTGTTGATGATGATGCGGTGGGTAAAGGGATTTGGGTCCATGCCGATCAACTCGGCCACTTCGACCTTCTCGTTGACCAATGCCGAAGAATTGAGCAACTCGCGCAGCCGAACGTTCTGCTCGGTGAGGGCCGCGAGCTTTTGCATGCGCCCCTGCAGCAGCAGGTTTTCAGTCTTGAGTTTTTCGTTCTCGGCGACCAGCTCGGTGCGGCTGCCGAATTGGCTGGCCACGCCCTGGTAGAGACGTTGCGGCAGGTCGGTGATCCAGTAAGTCTGCATCAACACCAGCGACATCTGGCTGCGCACGGGCTTGAGCAGTGCAAAGCGGGCATCGACCACCATCAGCGCGACCGAAAGCACGACCAGCACCAATAAGCGCACGCCCAATGAGGGGCCTTTGGCGAAAAGCGGTTTAATAAGCCGCTCCTCCCAGGCAAATGTTCTCTTTATTCATACGGCATCAAACCGGCCTGGATGCAGATTGAAGAAGATAAACGCCAACAGGCAGCACTGCAAAGTGCTGCCTGCGGGCGAAGCATGGTGCAACCAACGATCTTATTCGCTGGAGAGCAGGTCCATGGTGTGTTTATCCATCATTTCCAGTGCACGACCACCGCCACGGGCAACGCAGGTCAGCGGGTCTTCGGCGACGATCACCGGCAGGCCGGTTTCCTGGGCCAGCAGCTTGTCGAGGTCGCGCAGCAAGGCGCCACCACCGGTCAGCACCAGGCCACGCTCGGCGATATCGGAAGCCAGTTCCGGCGGCGATTGCTCCAGGGCGCTTTTCACAGCCTGAACGATGGTGGCCAGGGACTCTTGCAGAGCTTCCAGCACTTCATTGGAGTTCAGGGTGAAGGCACGTGGAACGCCTTCGGCCAGGTTGCGACCACGAACGTCGACTTCGCGAACTTCGCCGCCCGGGTAAGCGGTGCCGATTTCCTGCTTGATGCGCTCAGCAGTGGACTCACCGATCAGGCTGCCGTAGTTACGGCGTACATACGTGATGATCGCTTCGTCGAAACGGTCGCCGCCTACACGCACGGATTCGGCATACACCACACCGTTCAGGGAAATCAGGGCGATCTCGGTAGTACCACCACCGATATCCACCACCATCGAACCGCGTGCTTCCTCAACCGGCAGGCCGGCGCCGATTGCGGCAGCCATAGGCTCTTCGATCAGGAACACTTCACGGGCACCGGCACCAAGGGCCGATTCACGGATGGCACGACGCTCCACCTGGGTGGACTTGCACGGAACGCAGATCAGCACACGAGGGCTGGGCTGCAGAAAACTGTTTTCGTGAACTTTGTTGATGAAGTACTGCAGCATCTTTTCGCAGACGCTGAAGTCGGCGATCACGCCGTCTTTCATCGGACGAATGGCAGCAATATTGCCTGGTGTACGGCCGAGCATGCGCTTGGCC
Organism: Pseudomonas sp. OE 28.3; assembly: GCF_014268205.2. Classification (NCBI taxonomy): domain Bacteria; kingdom Pseudomonadati; phylum Pseudomonadota; class Gammaproteobacteria; order Pseudomonadales; family Pseudomonadaceae; genus Pseudomonas; species Pseudomonas sp. OE 28.3. The sequence goes on along the minus strand of NZ_CP077082.1, from coordinate 1,227,134 downwards.
TCGGTGCCTACGGCAACGACACTTTTCTGATTACCATGGGTCCGAATGGCCACAACCGATGGCTCATTCAGAACGATACCGCGCTCGCGCACGTAAATAAGGGTGTTGGCAGTGCCCAGGTCAATGGAAAGATCGCTGGAAAACATGCCACGCAGTTTCTTGAACATGGGGAAAGGACCCTAGGCAACGCGTGGGTAAAAAAGTGCGGCAAACTCTAACAACGACAGGGATTTTGGGCAAGGCGCCAATGTGCTAAATTGGCCGACTTTCTGTGCACCAACCCCCACAATCGCGGCCTTATGACCGTAGAAATGCGGTAGTGTTCCGACAATCTAACACACGGATGCCCTCCGTTCTGTTTTCCACTGGAGAAACCCATGGCGCTTGAACGCTCCGACGTGGAAAAAATCGCGCATCTGGCCTCGCTTGGCCTTAATGACGCCGATCTTCCACAGACCACCGCAGCCCTGAACAGCATTCTCGGGCTGGTCGACCAAATGCAGGCCGTAAATACCGACGGCATCGAGCCCCTGGCTCACCCGCTGGAAGCCAGCCAGCGCCTGCGTGCAGACGTTGTGACCGAGCGAAATAATCGCGAGGCCTACCAGTCCATCGCGCCAGCGGTCGAAAACGGCCTGTACCTGGTTCCGAAAGTCATCGACTAAAGGGAAAGAGCCTTTCATGCATCACATGACTCTGGCCGAGATCGCCCGCGGTCTCGCCGACAAAAAGTTTTCTTCCGAAGAGCTGACCCAGACCCTGCTGGCGCGAATTGCCGCGCTGGACCCCAAGGTCAACAGCTTTATCAGCCTCACCGAGGAACTGGCCCTGAGCCAGGCCAAGGCCGCCGACGCACGTCGCGCCAACGGTGAAAACGGCGCACTGCTGGGCGCACCCATCGCCCACAAAGACCTGTTCTGCACCCAGGGCATTCGCACCAGCTGCGGCTCGAAGATGCTCGACAACTTCAAGGCACCCTACGATGCCACCGTAGTGTCCAAGCTGGCGGCCGCCGGGGCCGTGACCCTGGGCAAGACCAACATGGACGAATTCGCCATGGGTTCGGCCAACGAGTCGAGCTACTACGGTGCGGTAAAAAACCCGTGGAACCTGGAGCACGTGCCCGGCGGTTCCTCCGGCGGCTCGGCTGCTGCTGTTGCCGCGCGTTTCCTGCCGGCGGCCACGGCCACCGACACCGGCGGCTCGATCCGCCAGCCCGCCGCTTTCACCAACCTCACTGGTTTGAAGCCGACCTACGGTCGCGTTTCCCGTTGGGGCATGATTGCCTATGCCTCCAGCCTCGATCAGGGCGGCCCGCTGGCACGCACGGCTGAAGACTGCGCAATATTGTTACAAGGTATGGCCGGGTTCGATAAACAGGACTCCACCAGCATCGATGAGCCGGTGCCGGACTACAGCGCCAGCCTTAATACCTCGCTTAAAGGCCTGCGTATCGGCGTGCCGAAAGAGTATTTCAGCGCCGGTCTCGACCCGCGTATCGCCGAACTGGTGCACAACAGCATTAAAGAGCTGGAAAAGCTCGGTGCCGTGATCAAGGAAATCAGCCTGCCGAACAACCAGCACGCGATTCCTGCGTACTACGTGATCGCGCCGGCAGAAGCCTCCTCGAACCTGTCGCGTTTCGACGGCGTGCGCTTCGGCTACCGCTGCGAAAACCCGAAAGACCTTACCGACCTGTACAAACGCTCCCGTGGCGAAGGCTTCGGTGCCGAAGTACAACGCCGGATCATGGTCGGTGCCTACGCGCTTTCCGCCGGTTACTACGACGCGTACTACCTCAAGGCGCAAAAGATCCGTCGCCTGATCAAGAACGACTTCATGGCCGCCTTTGAAGAAGTCGACGTGATCCTCGGCCCGACCACGCCGAACCCGGCCTGGAAGATCGGCGCCAAGACCGGCGACCCGATCGCCGAGTACCTGGAAGACCTCTACACCATCACCGCCAACCTCGCGGGCTTGCCGGGCTTGTCCATGCCCGCAGGTTTCGTCGATGGCCTGCCGGTCGGCGTGCAATTGCTCGCCCCGTATTTCCAGGAAGGCCGCCTGCTCAATGTGGCGCACCAGTACCAGTTGAACACCGACTGGCACACTCGCACCCCTACCGGCTTCTGAGGAGAACACTATGCAATGGGAAGTTGTGATCGGGCTGGAGATTCATACCCAGCTCGCCACCCAATCGAAGATTTTCTCCGGTAGCGCCACCACGTTCGGCGCAGAACCCAACACCCAGGCCAGCCTGGTCGACCTGGGCATGCCCGGCGTACTGCCAGTGCTGAACGAGGAAGCGGTGCGCATGGCGGTGATGTTCGGCCTGGCGATTGACGCCGAGATCGGCCAGCACAACGTGTTCGCGCGCAAGAACTACTTCTACCCGGACCTGCCCAAGGGCTACCAGATCAGCCAGATGGAATTGCCGATCGTCGGCAAGGGCTACCTGGATATCCCGCTGGAAGACGGCACCATCAAGCGTGTCGGCGTGACCCGTGCGCACCTGGAAGAAGATGCCGGCAAGAGCCTGCATGAAGAATTCAACGGCGCCACCGGTATCGACCTGAACCGCGCCGGTACGCCGCTGCTGGAGATCGTTTCCGAGCCGGACATGCGCAGCGCCAAGGAAGCCGTGGCCTACGTCAAGACCATCCACGCGCTGGTGCGCTACTTGGGCATCTGCGACGGCAACATGGCCGAAGGTTCGCTGCGTTGCGACTGCAACGTGTCGGTGCGGCCAAAAGGCCAGGCCGAGTACGGCACACGCTGCGAGATCAAGAACGTCAACTCGTTCCGCTTCATCGAGAAGGCGATCAACACCGAAGTGCGTCGCCAGATCGAGCTGATCGAAGACGGCGGCAAGGTGATCCAGCAAACGCGCCTGTACGACCCGAACAAAGACGAAACCCGCGCCATGCGCAGCAAAGAGGAAGCCAACGACTACCGTTACTTCCCCGACCCGGACCTGTTGCCGGTGATCATTGAGGACTCGTTCCTCAATGACGTGCGTGCCACCCTGCCGGAACTGCCGCCGCAAAAACGCGAGCGTTTCCAGGAACAGTTCGGCCTGTCGGTCTACGATGCCAGCGTATTGGCCTCCAGCCGTGAGCAAGCCAACTACTTCGAAAAAGTCGTGAGCATTGCCGGCGACGCCAAGCTGGCGGCCAACTGGGTGATGGTTGAGCTGGGCAGCCTGTTGAACAAACAGGGCCTGGAGATCGACGAAGCCCCGGTGACCGCCGAGCAGTTGGGCGGCATGCTGCTGCGCATCAAAGACAACACTATCTCCGGCAAAATCGCCAAGACCGTGTTTGAAGCGATGGCCGCAGGCGAAGGCAGCGCCGACGACATCATCGAGAAGCGTGGCCTCAAGCAAGTCACCGACAGCGGCGCTATTTCGGCCGTGCTCGATGAGATGCTCGCCGCCAATGCCGAGCAAGTTGAACAATACCGTGCGGCAGACGAAGCCAAGCGCAGCAAGATGTTCGGCTTCTTTGTCGGCCAGGCGATGAAAGCCTCCAAAGGCAAAGCCAACCCGCAACAGGTGAACGAACTGCTCAAAAGCAAGCTCGAAGGCTGACACTTGATCGTTCCCACGCTCTGCGTGGGAACGCCTCACTGGACGCTCCGCGTCCGCTTTTGTGACGCGGAGCGTCACGGGCTGCATTCCCACGCAGAGCGTGGGAACGATCAATTGGGGGTTTGTTGAACATGAAGCGTCTACTCGGCCTCCTGGCCCTGTTCTCTCTGTTGGCCGGTTGCGCCAGCGGCCTCATCGACCCCAACGGCTACGACGAAACCGGCACCGCCTCCTATTACGGCGCCAAGCACCATGGCAATAGAACCGCCAGCGGTGAACCCTTCAACCAGAATGCCCTGACCGCCGCCCATCGGCGCCTGCCCTTCGGCACGCGGGTCAAGGTGACCAATCTCGACAACAACAGATCCGTCGTGCTGCGCATCAATGATCGCGGCCCGCACACCCGTGGCCGTCTGATCGATGTTTCCCGCAAAGCGGCTGAGCAACTCGGTATGCTGGGCAGCGGCACCGCACGGGTTCGCGTGCAAGCGCTGAGCAACTGACAGGAGCCTTGGCCATTTCCGTACTCACCGCCCTCTCGCCCTTCAGCCTGCTCGAATTGGTCAGCGGCCTGCTGCTGCTGATTCTCGGCGCCGAAATCCTGGTGCGCGCCGCCGTGCGCCTGGCGGCCAGCCTCAAGGTGCGGCCGCTGATCATCGGCTTGAGCATCGTTGCCTTCGGCAGCAGCGCGCCGCAAATGACCGTCAGCCTGCAAGCCACCCTGGCCGGCAATACCGATATCGCCGTGGGCAGCGTGATCGGCAGCAGCATATTCAACATCCTCGTCACCCTGGGCCTGTCTGCGCTGATCATCCCGCTGCGGGTGTCGCGACAACTGGTGCGCCTGGACATCCCGGTGATGATTTGCGCCGCGCTGCTGGTGTTTACCCTGTCAGCCAATGAAACGTTGACGCCCGTTGACGGGCTGGTACTGCTCGCAGCGCTGGTGGCCTACCTGGGTGTGCTGCATTACCAGACCCGCCATTCCCGGCGCCCGCGCACGCTGGACACCGTGGCCAGAGCGCCGTGGTTGAGCAGCGTGTTGCTGATGCTCGGCGGGCTGCTGATTCTGGTGCTGGCCGGGCATTTGCTGCTGGGCGCGGCGGTGGACGTGGCGAGCGACCTGGGCCTGTCGGAGCGCATCGTCGGCCTGACCTTGATCGGCGTCGGCACTTCGTTGCCGTGCCTGGCCACTTCGCTGATTGCCGCCGTGCGCGGCGAGCGCGAGATTGCCGTGGGCAATGTGATCGGCAGCAGCCTGTTCAACCTGCTCGGTGTGCTGGGGTTTACCGCGTTGGTAGCGCCGTCACCGCTGTCGGTATCGCCCAACGCCCTCGATTTCGACTTGCCGGTAATGCTCGGCGTGGTGGCGCTGTGCCTGCCGGTGTTCTACACCGGTTACCGAGTCACCCGCGCCGAAGGCCTGGTCTTTCTGGGCCTGTACCTGGTGTACGCATTGCATGTGGTCTCGTTCACGTTCGGCATGCCCTTGGCTACCCGTCTTGAAAAACTGATGCTGTATTACGTCCTGCCGGCGCTGGTGGCGTTTCTGGTACTCAGCACGCTGCGAGCCTGGCGCCGCCAACACAAGAGGGAAGCGCAATGACCGATCAGAGAAAGCCCGGGGTTGAGATGCGTCGCCAGGTGATGGGCGACGTGTTCGTCGATCGCGCCCTGGGCAACGCCACCGAGTTCACCCAGCCGCTGCAGGATTTTGTCAACGAACATGCCTGGGGCAGCGTGTGGAATCGCGAAGGCTTGCCCTTGAAGACTCGCAGCCTGATCACCCTGGCAGCCCTGACCGCACTCAAGTGCCCGCAAGAACTCAAGGGCCACGTGCGCGGCGCACTGAACAATGGCTGCACGGTGGAAGAGATTCGCGAAGCGCTGCTGCATTGCGCGGTGTACGCGGGTGTGCCGGCGGCGATTGATGCGTTTCGGGCGGCGCAGGAAGTGATTGAGGCGTATCAGGCAGACCAGTAGTGACTGTTAGATAGCCATCGCAGGCAAGCCAGCTCCCACATTTGAACTGTGAATACATTCAAAATGTGGGAGCTGGCTTGCCTGCGATTGGCCCTCAAGCACACCACAAACCTTAGATCCACCCACCCGCCTGCAACACAAAAATCCCGATATTGGTGGTCACCGCCGCCATCAACGTGGTGATCACAATAATCGCCGCCGCCAACTCATGGTTGCCCTCAGCCGCCCTGGCCATGACAAAACTCGCCGCCGCCGTCGGCGCGCCGAAATACAGAAACAAAATCCCCAATTCCGGCCCACGAAAGCCCAGCAGCCACGCGCCCAACGTCGCGAATAGCGGCAGGCCGATCATCTTCACCAGGCTGGCACTCAAGGCCATGCTCCCGCTTTTGCGCAAGGCCGCCAATGACAAGGTGCCGCCGATGCAGATCAGCGCCAGCGGCAAGGTCATGTCCGCCAGATACTGCCCGGACGACTCCAGCCACCCCGGCAAGCCGATCTTGAAGATCGCGAACGGCGCGGCGACGATCACACTGATGATCAGCGGGTTGGCTATCACGCTTTTGAAAATGCTCCACGGGTCGGACTTGATCACCGGGCTGTACACCGCCAGCACAATGGTCGACAGCGTGTTGTAGAACAGGATCACCAGCGCCGCGAGAATCGCGCCAAGGGAGATGCCGTAGTCGCCGTACATGCTGGCCGCCAGCGCCAGGCCGATCACGCCGTTATTGCCGCGAAACGCGCCCTGGGCATAAATGCCACGGTCTTCACGCGGGCAGCGAAAGATCGCCCAGCCCCAGGCCACAGCAAAGCTCAGCAGCGTGGCAACGGCAAAGTAGATCAACAAACCGGGTTTGAGCGCCGAATGCAGGTCGGCGTGGAGGATGCCGAGAAACAGCAGCGCCGGCATGGTGACGTTGAACACCAGCGACGATGCAACGTGGATGAAGTTGTCGTTGATCCAGTTGATGCGCTTGAGCAGCACACCCAAAAACAGCATGGCAAACACCGGCGCGGTGATGGTCAGGGTGGTGAGGAAGATAGCCAGCATGCCGGGGAGAACCTTGGTGGGTGTCGTCAGGTGGCTAATGATAAGCCATGCAGCCCGGTTCGTCTGGGCAACCCCGAGCAAATGTGGGAGCTGGCTTGCCTGCGATGGCGCAGTGTCAGTCGATGCATTCGTTACTGATACACCGCCATCGCAGGCAAGCCAGCTACCACAGAGTCCGTGCTGGTCTCAGGTGATGGGCGCGGGGTTGAACAGGGTGATGTCGTTATGCAGCTTATGCCGCTCCGCCCACGTCTGTTTCTTGCCGCTGGCCACATCCAGGTAGAAGTGGAACAGCTCCCAGCCCAGCTCCTCGATGGTCGCACGCCCGGTGGCGATACGCCCGGCGTCGATATCGATCAAGTCCGGCCAGCGCTGCGCCAGTTCCGTGCGCGTTGAGACCTTCACCACCGGCGCCATCGCCAGCCCGTAAGGCGTGCCACGCCCGGTGGTGAACACATGCAGGTTCATCCCGGCCGCCAGTTGCAAGGTGCCACAGACAAAGTCGCTGGCCGGCGTGGCGCAAAAGATCAGGCCCTTGCCCTTGAACCGCTCACCCGGGCCAAGCACGCCATTGATCGCGCTGCTGCCGGATTTGACGATGGAGCCCAGGGACTTCTCGACAATGTTCGACAACCCGCCCTTCTTGTTACCCGGCGTGGTGTTGGCGCTGCGATCCGCCTCACCCTTGGCCAGGTAACGGTCGTACCAGTCCATTTCCCTGACAAGTTCCTGGGCAACTTCCTTGCTCTCGGCGCGCGACGTCAGCAGGTAGATGGCGTCGCGCACTTCGGTGACTTCGGAAAACATCACCGTCGCCCCGGCTCGCAACAGCAAATCCGAGGCATAACCCAACGCCGGGTTGGCGGTGATGCCGGAAAACGCATCACTGCCGCCGCATTGCATGCCCAGGATCAGCTCGGACGCCGGCACGGTTTCCCGGCGACGCTGGTCGAGTTTCTTCAAGCGGGTTTCGGCCAGTGCCATGATCTGCTCGATCATTTCGGTAAACCCGTGGCTGGAGTCCTGCAAGCGGTACAGCCAAGGCTCACTGAGGTCGACAGAACTGTCGTTGTCGTGCATCACCTGCCCGGCCTGCAGCTTTTCGCAGCCCAGGCTGATCACCAGCGCTTCGCCGCCCAGGTTCGGGTTGCGCGCCAGGTTGCGCACGGTGCGGATCGGGATGTAGGCATCGGTCGCGGTGATGGCCACGCCACAGCCGTAGCTGTGGGTCAGCGCCACCACGTCGTCAACGTGCGGGTACTTGGGCAGCAACTCGTCCTTGATGCGCTTGACCGCATGGTCCAGCACACCAGTGACGCATTGCACCGTGGTGGTGATGCCGAGGATATTGCGCGTGCCCACGGTGCCGTCAGCGTTGCGGTAGCCCTCAAACGTGAAGCCTTCCAACGGCGCCTGCCTTGCTGGCACCTCGGTCGACAGCGGCAAGCTGTCCAGCGGCGGCGCAGTCGGCATGCGCAATTGGTCTTCCTGCACCCAACTGCCACGCGGAATCGGCGCCAGCGCATAGCCGATGGTCTGGCCGTAGCGAATAATCTCACCGCCTTCGGGGATATCTTCCAGGGTCACCTTGTGGCTCTGTGGAATGAAATCCACGGTGACCAGGCCGTCCGGAAACTCGGTGCCGGCCGGCACGCCCTGGTCGTTCACCACGATCACCACATTGTCGCGCGCGTGCAAACGAATCGAGCGCGGCGAGTCGGCATGTTCAATCAACTGCATTACATCGCCCCTCAGGAGTGCGCTTGGGTAAGGTTAGTCAGTTCCGGTCCTTTGCTTGGCGGCTCTTTGAGCACCACGCGCTTGATCGGGCCGACGATCACCAAGTAGCTGAACACCGCCAACAGCGCGTTGGCGCCGACGAACACCAACGCCCACTTGAACGAGCCGGTGGTGGCGATGATGTAACCAATCACGATCGGCGTGCTGATGGACGCCAGGTTGCCAAACATATTGAACAAGCCGCCACTGAGCCCGGCGATTTGTTTCGGCGAGGTGTCGGACACCACCGCCCAACCCAGTGCGCCAACGCCTTTGCCGAAGAAGGCCAAAGCCATGAAGCCCACCACCATCCATTCAACGTCAACGTAGTTACACGCGATGATGCTGCTGGAGACCAACAAGCCGGCAATGATCGGCGCCTTGCGCGCGAACGTCAGCGAATGGCCTTTGCGCAGCAGGTAGTCGGAAATCACGCCGCCGAGTACGCCACCGATAAAGCCGCAGATGGCCGGCAAGGATGCAATGAACCCCGCCTTGAGAATGGTCATGCCACGCTCCTGCACCAGATACACCGGGAACCAGGTCAGGAAGAAATAGGTGATGCCATTGATGCAGTACTGGCCCAGGTACACGCCGAGCATCATGCGGTTGGTGAGCAGTTGGCGGATGTAATCCCACTTCGGCCCGTCGGTTTTCTGGCCTTTGGTCTTGTCCTGGTCCATGTCGACCATCGCACCGTTGGCCGCGATGTGGTTGAACTCGGCTTCGTTGATCATCGGATGCTGGCGCGGGCTGTGGATAAGTTTCAGCCAGATCAGCGAGAACAGGATGCCGATGCCGCCCATCACAATAAACACGTGCTGCCAGCCGAAGCTGTAGACGATCCAGCCCATCAGCGGTGCAAACAGTACCGTAGCGAAGTACTGCGCCGAGTTGAAAATCGCCGAAGCAGTGCCGCGTTCGGCCGTAGGAAACCACGCCGCCACAATACGGGCGTTTCCGGGAAACGAAGGCGCCTCAGCCAGGCCCACCAAAAAGCGCAGCATAAACAGCGCAACAATCGCGGTGGAAACCCCGAACTCACCCACATAGCCTTGCAGCACGGTGAACAACGACCAGGTGAAGATGCTCAGCGCGTAGATTTTTTTTGAACCGAACCGGTCCAGCAGCCAGCCACCGGGGATTTGCCCGGCCACGTAGGCCCAACCGAATGCAGAGAAGATATAACCGAGGGTGACCGCGTCGATGCCGAGGTCTTTTTGCAGGCTGGAGCCGGCGATGGCGATAGTGGCTCGGTCGGCGTAGTTGATCGTGGTCACCAGGAACAGCATGAGCAGGATCAAATAGCGGACGTGAGTCGGCTTGGTCGCTTGCATGAAGATGTACTCCCACTAATTATTTTTTTTGCGGGTAATGGTCTTGTTGTATGCGGGACCGGCTTTGTGTGGGAGCTGGCTTGCCTGCGATACAGGCACCGCGGTGTGTCAGGTACACCGCAGTGATGCTATCGCAGGCAAGCCAGCTCCCACACAAGCAGGGCTCGCAGGTATTACGAACCGATGTAGCTGGTTTTCACCACTGTGTAGAACTCTTGCGCATAGCGACCTTGCTCACGCGAACCATAGGACGAACCCTTTCGGCCACCGAACGGCACGTGATAATCCACGCCAGCGGTCGGCAGGTTGACCATCACCATCCCGGCCTGGGAGTGGCGCTTGAAGTGGTTGGCGTACTTGAGCGAGGTGGTGGCGATGCCCGCCGACAGGCCGAACTCGGTGTCATTGGCCATGGCCAGCGCCGCCTCGTAATCCGCAACACGCACCACATTGGCCACCGGGCCGAAGATCTCTTCACGGCTGATACGCATGGCGGCTTCGCTGTCGGCAAACAGCGTCGGCGCCAGGTAGTAGCCTTCGGTGTCACAGGTCACCAGGCCGCCACCGCTGACCAGCCGCGCGCCTTCGCTTTGGCCGATGTCGATGTACTTCATGTCCTGGTCCAACTGGGCCTGGGAGACCACCGGGCCAATGTCTGTGCCGCTTTTGAGCGCGTGGCCGACTTTGATCGACTTCATGCGCTCGGCCATGGCCGCGACGAACTGGTCGTGGATACCGGCGGTGACGATCAAGCGGCTGGAGGCGGTGCAACGCTGGCCGGTGGAGTAGAACGCGCTCTGTACCGACAGCTCGACGGCCTGTTTGAGGTCGGCGTCATCGAGGATGATCTGCGGGTTTTTACCGCCCATCTCCAACTGTACTTTGGCCTGGCGCGACACGCAGCTGACCGCGATCTGACGCCCGACGCCAACCGAACCGGTAAAACTGATGCCGTCGACTTTCGGGCTGTTGACCAACACATCGCCGACCACACGGCCGCTGCCCATCACCAGGTTGAACACACCGGCCGGGAAACCGGCGCGGGAGATGATTTCGGCCAAGGCCCAGGCGCAACCCGGCACCAGTTCTGCCGGTTTGATCACCACGCAGTTGCCGTAGGCCAGGGCCGGAGCGATTTTCCACGCAGGGATGGCAATCGGGAAGTTCCACGGCGTGATCAGGCCGACCACACCGAGGGCTTCGCGAGTGACTTCAACATTCACGCCTGGGCGTACCGATGGCACGTAATCGCCAGACAAGCGCAGGCATTCGCCCGCGAAGAATTTGAAGATGTTACCGGCGCGGGTCACTTCGCCGATGGCTTCGGGCAGGGTCTTGCCCTCTTCCCGAGCCAGCAAGGTGCCAAGTTCTTCGCGGCGGGCGAGAATTTCGCTGCCGACTTTATCCAGTGCATCGTGGCGTGCCTGGATGCCGGACGTCGACCAGGCCGGGAACGCGGCGCGGGCGGCATCGATGGCCGCGTTGACTTGGGCTACATCGGCCTTGGCGTATTCGCCAATGACATCGGACAACTCCGACGGATTGATGTTATTGCAGTAGTCGGCACCGGCCACCCACTCGCCATTGATGTAGTTTTCAAAACGTTTGGCTTGGGACACAAATCTTCTCCTGACGCAAAAGGCCGCTGATTACTCAGCGGCCTTGTTGATAAGTTACTGCGGACCTTGCTTGTCGATCAGCGCGGCCAGGGCTTCGTATTCTTCCGGCAGCAGGTCGGTCAGCGGCGTGCGCACCGGGCCTGCGTCGTAACCAGCAATTTTGGCGCCCGCCTTGACGATGCTCACCGCGTAACCGGCTTTACGGTTGCGGATATCGAGGTAAGGCAGGAAGAAGTTGTCGATGATTTTGGCAACAGTGGCGTGATCGTCCTGGGCAATCGCGTGGTAGAAGTCCATCGCGGTTTTCGGGATGAAGTTGAACACCGCCGAGGAGTACACCGGCACGCCCAGGGCCTTGTAGGCAGCGGCGTAAACCTCGGCAGTCGGCAGGCCGCCGAGGTAGCTGAAACGGTCGCCGAGACGGCGGCGGATCGACACCATCAGCTCGATATCACCCAGGCCATCTTTGTAGCCGATCAGGTTCGGGCAGCGCTCGGCCAGGCGTTCGAGCAAGGGTGCAGTCAGGCGGCAAACATTGCGGTTGTAGACCACTACGCCGATTTTGACCGACTTGCACACGGCCTCAACGTGGGCGGCGACGCCGTCCTGGCTGGCTTCGGTCAGGTAGTGCGGCAACAGCAGCAAGCCTTTGGCGCCAAGACGCTCGGCTTCCTGCGCATATTCGATGGCCTGACGGGTCGAACCGCCGACACCGGCGAGGATCGGCACGCTGGTGGCGCAGGTATCAACAGCGGTCTTCACCACTTGGGAATATTCGCTGGCGGCCAGGGAGAAAAACTCACCGGTGCCGCCGGCGGCGAACAAGGCGGTGGCGCCATAAGGGGCCAGCCATTCCAGACGCTTGATGTAGCCCGCCTGGTGGAAGTCACCCTGGGCATTGAAATCGGTTACCGGAAAAGACAGCAGACCGTGGGAGAGGATGGACTTCAGTTCTTGTGGATTCATTATTCGAACACCCTGGATGAAGACTTTCTGTCGAAAGGTTGTTGTTGGTTTTGATGATGTCGTACGTCATCGTACAACTATAAAATGATTCGTCAACTGCAATTCATCGGGCTTCATCCGCAGGCACGTGTTTAAACGCAGCTTCTTGACGTAGGAAATTATTCCTCTATGCTCTGAATGACTGTATGCATATACAGTTATTACGGAAGATTCCTACGACATAGCAAGGAGCTAACATGTCAGGTCTTGAACTCGCAGCACCCGAAAAAACACCGCCCACCCTACGTTTTGAAGGCGGTGAACACACTGCCATCGGCGATGACACGCTGCTGCGTTTCGTCAAGGACGCCCCGGCGATTCCTGCGCGGCAAGTCGAATTGCACCTGCCCAACGGTCTGGCGCTGACCTACGGCCAAGTGATTGCCCTGGGCGGTGACTTCTATGGCATTCCCGGCCAGGCCATCAGCGATGGCGCCTCCCCGGCCGACCGTGTGCAACGTTTTACCGCCGCTTTCAACTCACTGGCGGTGCTACCGGCCTCGCGTGAAGAAGCCGGGAAAATCCTCGCAGTCATGCAAAAGGAGATCAACGCGGTCAACCAGGCCATCCGCGACGGCAAACAACCCCATGAAGCCTATGACGCGCTGGGTGATACGTTGTCCGAAGAATGGAACCGCATTACCGGCGGCGGCAGTGCGGTTTCGGCGCTGATTCCACTGGGGCGTTACTTGAAGCTGGCAGCAGACAACGCCGACCACTTTGGCGAATGGGCGCTGTCGGCGTACCTGGCCGGCCATACGGCGGCACTGCAACAGGCGGTCATCGCGCACCAGACTGGCACCGACCAGGCGCTGGAACTGGCGTATGCAATGAACAGCTTTGCCGATCACTTTTTGACCGATCTGTTTTCTGCCGGCCACCTGCGCGTGCCGCGCAAGCAATTGGCGGCGGTGGTCACGCCAGGAGAGTTGGGCTCACTGATCAGCCGCTTCATGCACGACGAAGACAGCAAGTTCGGGCTCAAGGTACGCAATGCCAAGGGTGATCAATGGCACGCCTATGGGGACAAGCGCTACTTCGATGCGATCGACGCGGACAATCGGGCCATGGTTAAACGTGCAGTGCAGGCCTCGGCCGATGAGATCTTCGAGACCTTTATCAGCGGTGTCGCGCCCTCCCCGGCCAGCTTCAAGGCACCGCTGTATGTGCCGGACCTGAATGCTGCGCAGAACCCGGCGAACAACTTTTCGCCGCTGTTCAAGTTGGAGGGTGACAAAGTGCTGCGCCGCAAGGACGTGAATGACCTGAACGACAAGCACTGGACCAATGATTGGTGGGGCTGGAGCACTTACCTGCTGCTCAAGGACTACAAGCCCAACCAGCCGGCCTGACACTGATCGTACCAACCGACCTGCCACTGATCATTCCCACGCTCTGCGTGGGAATACATCCTGTGACGCTCTGCGTCACCTTGCACGGGGCTTGAGATACTCGCGCACATCGGGACGCGGAGCGTCCAGGGCGGCATTCCCACGCAGAGCGTGGGAACGATCAACTCCAGGCCAAGGAGATCAAAATGTGGGAGCTGGCTTGCCTGCGATAGCGGTGCGTGCACACAGTATCAGTTGCCTGACACTCAGCCATCGCAGGCAAGCCAGCTCCCACACTAGAACGGGTTTGGCGGTTAACCGCGCTGTGCTTGCGCCTCTTCATGGGCATGGCGCAGCCGCTCACGGCTGTTGGTCAAATGCAGGCGCATGGCCGCGCGGGCCGCGTCCGAATTCAGGCGGGTACGCGGAATGATTGTTCCCACGCTCTGCGTGGGAATACATCCTGTAACGCTCTGCGTCACCTTGCACGGGGCTTGAGATACTCGCGCACATCGGGACGCGGAGCGTCCAGGGCGGCATTCCCACGCAGAGCGTGGGAACGATCAACTCCAGGCCAAGGAGATCAAAATGTGGGAGCTGGCTTGCCTGCGATAGCGGTGCGTGCACACAGTATCAGTTGCCTGAAACTCAGCCATCGCAGGCAAGCCAGCTCCCACACTAGAGCGTGTTTGGCGGTTAACCGCGCTGCGCCTCTGCCTCTTCATGGGCATGGCGCAGCCGCTCACGGCTGTTGGTCAAATGCAGGCGCATGGCCGCGCGGGCCGCATCCGAATTCAGGCGGGTACGCGGAATGATTGTTCCCACGCTCTGCGTGGGAATACATCCTGTGACGCTCTGCGTCACCTTGCACGGGGCTTGAGATACTCGCGCACATCGGGACGCGGAGCGTCCAGGGCGGCATTCCTGCGCAGAGCGTGGGAACGATCAACTCCAGGCCAAGGAGATCAAAATGTGGGAGCTGGCTTGCCTGCGATAGCGGTGCGTGCACACAGTATCAGTTGCCTGACACTCAGCCATCGCAGGCAAGCCAGCTCCCACACTAGAGCGTGTTTGGCGGTTAACCGCGCTGCGCCTCTGCCTCTTCATGGGCATGGCGCAGCCGCTCACGGCTGTTGGTCAAATGCAGGCGCATGGCCGCGCGGGCCGCATCCGAATCCTGGCGGGCAATCGCCTCATAAATCTCTTCGTGTTCGCGGCCCAGGCGGCCCATGTAGTGCTGCTGGTCATCATGGGCCAGGCGCGCCGAATTCAGCCGGGTACGCGGAATGATGCTGGTGCCCAGGTGGGTCATGATGTCGGTGAAGTAGCGGTTGCCGGTGGACAGCGCAATTTCCAGATGGAACGCAAAGTCTGACGCCACCGCATCCCCTGCGTGGGCCGCGCTTTCATTCAACGCATCAAGGGCCGCGCGCATGGCTGCCAGCTGTTCGTCACTGCGGCGCAACGCGGCAAGGCCAGCCGATTCCACTTCCAGGCTGATACGCAACTCAAGAATCGCCAGCACATCCCGCAGTGTCACCACCGTGGCCGGGTCGATCCGGAAACCGCTCGGGCTTGGCGTGTCCAACACAAAGGTGCCGATACCGTGGCGGGTTTCCACCTGCCCCGCCGCCTGCAAACGTGAGATAGCCTCACGCACCACCGTGCGGCTGACCCCATGGGCTTCCATGATGGCCGACTCGGTGGGCAACTTGTCGCCACGCTTGAGCTGGCCGTCGCGGATCTGCTCGGACAACACCGTGACCAATTCCTGGGCAAGGCTGCGGCGCTTGCGGGGAAGACGAGGGGCGATGTTGGCGTTTTCCATGACGAATGATCTTTCTCGGCGAACTTGAGTCCGCATCATAGCCCATGGCGGTTGTACGATCACCGTTCTGTCACGACTTTCATCCATATCCTTTGCGCAAAAAAATGCCCCGGCACAGGCCGAGGCATTTTTAGACTTCACCCAAGGGTGAACGCCGCTTACTTCACCACTTTCAGGCTTGGCCGACCGCTTGGACGCGGCGGCTCGGAGTCTGGTGGCGGTACATCATCACCGTCCTCGCCTTCGATCGTTTCGTCGTCCTCGAAAGGCGATTCCAGATCAAACACCATGCCCTGGCCATTTTCCCGGGCATAGATCCCGAGGATGGCACCAATCGGCACGAACAGCGTATGCGGCACGCCGCCAAAACGCCCTTCGAAGCTGACGGCTTCATTGTCCATGTGCAAGTGACGCACTGCACTCGGTGATACGTTCAGCACGATCTGCCCGTCACTGGCAAAACCCTGCGGCACGTCAACCTTGGGAAATTCAGAGTTGACCAGCATGTGCGGGGTGCAATCGTTGTCCACAATCCACTCATAGAGCGCGCGGACCAAATAGGGTCGACTGGAGTTCATCAGCGGCTCCTTAAGCCTTAGCGCATGTCGCGTTCGACACCAGACAGACTCGCCTGGAAAGCCTCACGCGCAAACTGGCGCTCCATGTAATCAAGCAACGGCTTGGCCGGCCGTGGCAGTTCAATGCCCAGGATCGGCAAGCGCCAGAGTATGGGTAATAGGCAGCAATCCACCAAGCTTTGTTCCTCACTGAGGAAAAAAGGCTTGTCGGCGAACAGCGGCGAAACGCCGGTCAGGCTCTCGCGCAATTCCTTGCGCGCTTGCACACGAACGGCTTCTTTACTGCGCGTATCCAGGATCACATCCACCAGCCCGCACCAGTCACGCTGGATCCGATGGATCAGCAGGCGGCTGTTGGCACGCGCCACCGGATACACCGGCAGCAAAGGCGGATGCGGGTAACGCTCATCCAGGTATTCCATCACCACGGTTGACTCCCACAACGCCAGGTCACGATCGACCAGGGTGGGCAAGCTGCCGTAAGGGTTCACTTCGATCAGTTTCGGCGGATGACGACCTGCCTCCACACTGATGATCTCGGCGCTGACACCCTTCTCTGCGAGCACGATGCGTACTCGGTGGGAATAGTGGTCGGCGGGGTCGGAGTAACAGGCCAACCGATTGGTCACGCCCATGGCGGTCCTCCTCGCTTGTTGAAATTATGGAAAGCTCAAAAACGAGCGCGCCCAGAGAGCATCCCTGTAGTGCCTGGTTCAACCAGACCGCTACGTATTCAGAGATGCCGCTGGGCGCGCAAGATTAACAGCAATTGCTTACGGTTGGATCAATGCACATCCTTCCAGTATTCGCGTTTAAGCAGATAAGCGAATACGAAGAAGAAGGCCAGGTACAGCAACACATACGTACCGATGCGCTGATGCTGCAATTTGACCGGGTTGGCCGAGTAGGCCAGGAAGGTCACCAGATTCTTGACCTTCTCGTCGAACTGCTCTTCGTTCAGCGTACCGGTCTTGGGCACGATGGTCAGTTGATCGCACGCTTCGTGTGTCAAAGGCGTGCCGGTCAACGGATCATATTGCTTCTTGCCGTCTTCAACGACCTGAACCTGCTTGCATCCTACCACTTGGCGACCCTGCAGGCCGACCAGAACGTTAGGCATACCGACGTTCGGGAAGACTTTGTTGTTCACGCCGTAAGGGCGCGCCGGGTCTTCGTAGAAGGATTTGAGGTAGCCATAGAGCCAATCGGTACCGCGCACGCGCGCCACCAGGGTCAGGTCGGGCGGCGCAGCGCCGAACCAGGCCTTGGCATCCGCAGGCTGCATGCCGATGTTCATGTGGTCGCCGATCTTGGCGCCGGTGAACACGGCGTGGCTGAGCATCACGTCATGGGGAATGCCCAGGTCATCGGCGACACGCTCGTAACGCTGGAACTTGGCGCTGTGGCAGCCCATGCAGTAGTTGGTGAACGTGCGCAGGCCATCTTGCATGGCGGCCTTGTCGGACACGTCGATATCGACTTTTTCCAGCTCCGCGCCGTGCTCGGCAGCGAAGGACAGTAGCGGCAGCGCCGCAAGGATCAAAGCAACGAATAACTTTTTCATCAGCCAGTCACCCTTTCCGGAACCGGTTTGGTCTTCTCGAGCCGGGTGTAGAACGGCATCAGAATGAAGTAAGCGAAGTACAGGAAGGTGCAGACCTGCGACAGCAGCGTGCGCTCAGGGGTCGGCGCCAATACGCCCAACACGCCCAGGATCACGAATGCAATGCAGAACACCCACAGCCAGATCTTGCTCAGCCAGCCTTTGTAGCGCATCGACTTGACCGGGCTGCGGTCGAGCCATGGCAGTACGAACAGCAGCGCAATCGACGCGCCCATGGCCATTACGCCCATGAGCTTGTCGGGGATCGCCCGCAAGATCGCGTAGAACGGCGTGAAGTACCAGACCGGTGCAATGTGCTCAGGCGTCTTGAAGGCGTTGGCCTGTTCGAAGTTAGGCTTCTCCAAGAAATAACCACCCATCTCCGGGAAAAAGAACACGATCGAGCAGAAGATGAACAGGAAGACCACCACACCGACAATGTCTTTGACGGTGTAATACGGATGGAACGGAATGCCATCCAGCGGAATGCCGTTTTCATCTTTATGCTTTTTGATGTCCACACCATCGGGGTTGTTCGAACCCACTTCGTGCAGCGCCAGGATGTGCAGCACCACCAGGCCCAGAATCACGATAGGCAATGCAACGACATGCAACGCAAAGAAGCGGTTCAGGGTGATGCCGGAGATCAGGTAGTCACCGCGAATCCACTGGGTCAGGTCGTTGCCGATCACCGGGATCGCACCAAACAGCGAGATGATCACCTGGGCGCCCCAGTACGACATCTGGCCCCACGGCAGCAGGTAACCCATGAAGGCCTCGGCCATCAGCGCCAGGTAGATCAGCATGCCGAAGACCCACACCAGTTCGCGTGGCTTCTGGTACGAGCCGTAGAGCAGGCCGCGGAACATGTGCATATACACGACGATGAAGAACGCCGATGCGCCGGTGGAGTGCAGCAGGCGCAGGATCGAGCCGTACTCGACGTCACGCATGATGTACTCGACGGAGGCGAACGCCTCTTCCGCCGACGGCGTGTAGCTCATCGTCAGCCACACACCGGTGACGATCTGGTTGACCAGCACCAGCAAGGCCAGCGAGCCGAAGAAGTAGAAGAAGTTGAAGTTTTTTGGCGCGTAATATTTGCTGAGATGGTCTTCCCACATTTTAGTGGCGGGGAAGCGCGCATCCACCCAATCCATGAACTTGCTCATCAGGCTTTCTCCCCCTCGTCGACGCCAATGACAATGACACTGTCAGTCTCGTAGTGATGTGGCGGCACTGGCAGGTTCAGTGGTGCGGGTTGTGACTTGTAGACGCGACCGGCGAGATCGTAATGGGAGCCGTGGCAAGGGCAGAAGTAGCCACCGACCCAATCCTTGCCAAGGTCGGCAGGAGCAACTTCCGGGCGGAAGGTAGGCGAGCAACCCAAGTGGGTGCAGATACCGATCAGCAGCAGGATCTCTGGCTTGATCGAACGGATTTCCTTATCGACGTAGGCGGGCTGGTCGGAGTTCTTCGAGTCGGGGTCAGACAGTTGACCTTCGATTTTCTTCAGATTCCCCAGGATCTCCTCAGTACGACGAACGATGAAGACCGGCTGACCGCGCCACTCAGCAATCATCTGCTGGCCTGGGTCGATCTTGCTGACATTCACCTTCACCGGTGCACCTGCGGCTTTCGCCTTGGCACTGGGAAACCATGACCCCACGAACGGGACCGCAGCCCCCACCGCTCCTGCAGCACCCACCACGGATGTGGCTGCTACCAAGAAGCGACGCCGGCCTGCATTCACGCCGTCATTGCTCATTCAGTCCTCTCCCATCAGCTTTTTGGCCTGTTAAATCAGGCGTCTACTAAGTGTTGAATCTTTACTTATAAAAATTTTGTCGGATGGTAATGAAAAGCCCCACGTATGACAAGGGAATTGCCCTGGGCTCAGCCTCCAGGCCTTGTAGTATAGGGCGTCTACGGATGTGGCAAGTTGTCACGGCGAAATTTATGCATAAATCGCAGGCAATAAAAAACGCCCAGCTCCGTGAGGAGTTGGGCGTTTTTGTGGAACGTAAAGCGAATTAACGCTTCGAGTACTGCGGACGCTTACGCGCTTTACGCAGACCGACTTTCTTACGTTCAACTTCACGAGCATCGCGAGTTACGAAGCCAGCTTTGCGCAGAGCGCCACGCAGGGTTTCGTCGTACTGCATCAGAGCGCGAGTGATACCGTGGCGGATTGCGCCAGCTTGACCACTTACACCGCCACCGATAACGGTGACGTAGATGTCGAACTTTTCAACAGTCTCGGTCAGTTCCAGCGGCTGACGAACTACCATGCGGGCAGTTTCGCGACCGAAGAAGTTTTCCAGAGTGCGGTTGTTGATCGAGATGTTACCAGTACCCGGACGCAGGAAAACGCGAGCGGTAGCGGTTTTGCGACGGCCAGTGCCGTAATTTTGAGTCGCCGACATAATGAACTATTCCGTTAAAACTTCAGTTCTTGGGGCTGCTGAGCAGCATGAGGGTGTACAGCGCCCGCATAGACTTTCAGCTTGCGAAACATATCGCGACCCAGTGGGCCCTTAGGCAGCATACCTTTGACCGCGATTTCGATCGGGGCTTCAGGCTTCTTGGAGATCAGGCCTTCGAAGTTCGAAGACTTGATACCGCCTGGGAAACCGGAGTGACGGTAGTACATTTTGTCTTGCGCTTTGTTGCCGGTAACACGTACCTGCTCGGCGTTGATGATGACAATGTAGTCACCGGTGTCAACGTGAGGGGTGTACTCAGGCTTGTGCTTGCCACGCAGACGGCTGGCGACTTCAGTGGCCAGACGACCCAGGGTCTGACCAGCGGCGTCGACGACAAACCAGTCGCGCTGAACTGTTTCCGGTTTTGCAGTAAAAGTTGTCATTCTTTAATAGCCTCAGGGGCCGCCCTGTAAATTAGACGGCGGATCTTACTGAATAGTGCGTACTTTGACAAGTCAAAGGCAGCCGGATACAGACGCTATCGGGGGCTCGGGTCGGCGCGTCCGTTCAACGGCAAGATTCTTCGGCAGGCGGCGCATCACTTCCACTGCAGAAAGAGGTGGGCAATTATGCAGATTGCGAAAAAAAATTCAACCTGCTTTTATGATTGTTTTCCCCGAAGGAGTACCCGATGGATTATCGACAGCTGGGCCGCACCGATCTGAACGTAAGCGCGATCGCCTTGGGCACCATGACTTGGGGTGAGCAGAACAGCGAGGCAGAGGCCTTCGCACAGATCGAACGGGCCAAGGCCGCAGGGATCAACTTCCTCGACACCGCAGAAATGTACCCGGTGCCGCCCAAGGCCGACACCTATGCCACCACCGAGCGTTATATCGGTAATTACTTCAAGAGCCGCGGCGACCGTGCCGACTGGATCCTCGCCAGCAAGATCGCCGGCCCCGGCAATACCATCGACTACATCCGCGACGGCCACCTGCGCCACAACCGCAAGCACATCGTCGACGCCCTGGATGCCAGCCTCAAGCGCCTGCAAACCGACTGGATCGACCTCTACCAGTTGCACTGGCCGGAGCGCAGCACCAACTTCTTTGGCCAATTGAGCTACAAGCACAAGGACGAAGACGACCTGACCCCGCTGGAAGAAACCCTCGAAGCGCTGGACGAGCAGGTAAAAGCCGGCAAGATCCGCCACATCGGCCTGTCCAACGAAACCCCGTGGGGCACCATGAAGTTCCTGGCCCTGGCCGAAGCCCGTGGCTGGGCCCGCGCCGTGTCGATCCAGAACCCCTACAACCTGCTCAACCGCAGCTTTGAAGTGGGTTTGGCGGAAGTGGCTATTCGCGAGCAATGCGGCTTGCTGGCCTATTCACCGCTGGCATTCGGCATGCTCAGCGGCAAATACGAAAATGGCGCACGCCCGGCCAAGGCGCGCCTCACCGAGTACAGCCGTTTCAGCCGCTACTTCAACCCGCAGTC
Source organism: Pseudomonas sp. OE 28.3 (assembly GCF_014268205.2). Taxonomy (NCBI): domain Bacteria; kingdom Pseudomonadati; phylum Pseudomonadota; class Gammaproteobacteria; order Pseudomonadales; family Pseudomonadaceae; genus Pseudomonas; species Pseudomonas sp. OE 28.3. Next base: position 1,205,502 of record NZ_CP077082.1, on the reverse strand, counting down.
GGAAGCCGCGTGCAGCCGTTATGTGGCCCTGGCGCGGGAACATGGCCTGGACCCGGCGCAGATGGCGCTGGCATTTGTGACGCAACAGCCGTTTGTGACCAGTAATATTATTGGGGCCACGAGCCTGGAGCAGCTGGACAGCAACATTGCCAGTGCTGATTTGAAGCTGTCCAAGGAAGTGCTGGAAGGGATTGAGGCGATTCAGAAGGATCATCCGAATCCAGCGCCTTGATTGAGCCGAAATGATCGTTCCCACGCTCTGCGTGGGAATGCCGCCCTGGACGCTCCGCGTCCGCGCTTGAAGGTATGACGCAGAGCGTCACCGGATGCATTCCCACGCAGAGCGTGGGAACGATCCGATGGGCGTCAAAGCGCCCGCGCAATAATCTCCTTCATGATCTCATTGGTCCCCGCATAAATGCGCTGCACCCGCGCATCCGCCCAAGCCCGCGCAATCGGGTATTCCCACATAAAGCCGTAGCCACCGTGCAATTGCACGCACTCGTCGAGTACCTTGCACTGCAGGTCCGTGGCCCAGTACTTGGCCATCGCGGCGGTGGGCACATCAAGCTTGCCTTCCAGGTGCAGCGCCATGCATTTGTCGACAAACACGCGGCCGATCTGAATCTCGGTGGCCATCTCCGCCAGTTTGAATCGAGTGTTCTGAAAGTCGGCAATCGCCTTGCCGAACGCCTTACGCTCGCGGGTGTAGTCCAGGGTCCACGCCAGCGCGGCTTCGGCGGATGACAGCGCGCCAATCGCTACCGTCAGGCGCTCCTGAGGCAGCTCCTGCATCAGGTAGGCGAAGCCCATGCCTGCCTGGCCCAGCAGGTTACCCTTGGGCACGCGCACGTCCTGAAAGAACAGTTCCGAGGTGTCCTGGGCCTTCATGCCGACCTTCTCCAGGCGCTTGCCCTTGTCGAAGCCCGGCGTATCGGCTTCTACCAGAAACAGGCTGGTGCCCTTCGCGCCGGCCTTGGGGTCGGTCTTGGCCACGACAATGACCAGCTCGGCGAGGTAGCCGTTGGTGATGAAGGTTTTGGAGCCGTTGATCACATACTCGTCGCCGTCCAACACGGCGGTGGTCTTGACGCCCTGCAAGTCAGAGCCGGCGCCCGGTTCGGTCATCGCAATGGCCGTGACCATCTCGCCGGAGATCAATTTGGGCAGGTACTTTTGCTTCAGTGCCTCACTGCCGTAATGCAGGATGTACGGCGCGACGATGTCCGAATGCAGGGAAAAGCCAATGCCGGTAAGGCCCAGGCGGCTGATCTCTTCGATCACCACCGCGCTGTACAAAAAGTCCGCGCCCAGCCCGCCATATTCTTCCGGCAGATGGGAGCACAGCATCCCCGCCTCCCCCGCCTTGCTCCACAGGTTACGGTCGATGTAACCCTGCTTTTCCCACTGTCCGTGGAACGGCGCAGCGTGTTTTTCGAGGAAGGTACGCACGCTCTCGCGGAAGAGTTCGTGCTCCGAGCTGAACAAGGTTCTGGGGATCATGGGTCACCTGCGTGGATTGTCGGACAAAGACCAGCCCACAGAGCCTATGCCGCGAAGGCGTCACAGGACACTGGACACATGCGACAAAAAATAAGACGATCCAGCCGTCTGGTGACCACTTTCCCCTATAAGAATAAATGAAATTATGTCTAACCAAATCTCCACGCCCTTGCGGCGCGTCAGCATTTTGGCCATTGATCGGGTATTCGCTTCCACCCTCATGCAAGCCAAGGATTTCTTCCACCTCGCCAGCCTGCGTTACGGCAAGCAGCAAGGCCTGGGCCTGACCCCGGCATTTGAAACGCGCCTGGTCAGCCCCGACGGGCAATCGGTACGCAGCTTCAGCGATGTGATCATGCCGGTGGACGGCGGCCTGGAAAACGCCGACATCATCGTGTTGCCGGCCTTCTGGGACGACTTCGACGCGCTGTGCACCCGTTACCCGCAAGTGCTGCCCTGGCTGCGCGAGCAACATGCGCGTGGCGCGGTGCTGTGCGGCGAAGCCACCGGGGTGTTCTGGCTGGCCGAAGCCGGGCTGCTCGATGGCAAGGAGGCGACCACTTACTGGCGCTTCTTCAACGCCTTCAGCGAGCGTTTCCCCAAGGTACAGCTCAACCAGGACAAGCACCTCACCGACGCCGACAACCTGTACTGCGCCGGTGGCACCACCTCGGCGTGCGACCTTTACATCTACCTGATCGAACGCTTCTGCGGCGCCAACATTGCCCAGGCCGTGGCCCGCGACATCCTTTACGAAGTGCAGCGCAGCTACGCGCCAGGGCGCATCGGTTTTGGTGGGCAGAAGCTGCACCAGGACGTGATCATCCTGCAGATCCAGCACTGGCTGGAAGAGCACTTTGCCGACAAGTTCCGCTTCGAAGACGTCGCCCGGGAACACGGCATGAGCATCCGCAACTTCATGCGCCGCTTCCAGACGGCCACGGGTGACAAGCCGCTGCATTACCTGCAAAGGCTGCGCATCGAGACGGCCAAAGGCCTGCTTTCAGGCAGCCGCAAGAGCATCAAGACCATCAGCTACGAGGTGGGTTACGACGATGCGAGCTTCTTCGCGCGGCTGTTCAGGCAGCACACCGAGCTGTCGCCGAACCAGTATCGCCAGCAGTTCCAGCAAGCCGCCTGACCCAAAGTAAACACAAACCCATGTGGGAGCTGGCTTGCCTGCGATAGCGGTGTATCAGTGAGTACATTTGTTCCTGACCCACCGCCATCGCGGGCAAGCCCGGCTCCCACATTTGATCTCCATTGTTATGGAGAACACCCATAAAAAAGGCCTGCATCACTGCAGGCCGCGTAAGCCAAGGTAACCACAAACCCATGTGGGAGCTGGCTTGCCTGCGATGGCGGTGGATCAGTGAGTACATTTGTTCCTGACCCACCGCCATCGCGGGCAAGCCCGGCTCCCACAGGGGATCTCCATTGTTCTGGAGAACATCCATAAAAAAGGCCTGCATCGCTGCAGGCCGCGTAAGCCAAGGTAACCACAAACCCATGTGGGAGCTGGCTTGCCTGCGATAGCGGTGTATCAGTGAGTACATTTGTTCCTGACCCACCGCCATCGCGGGCAAGCCCGGCTCCCACAGGTGATCTCCACTGTTCTGGAGAACATCCATAAAAAAAGCCTGCATCACTGCAGGCCTTGGTCATTTCATGCACATCGCTTACGGCTTGTGCCCACGCGACAGGAACTCGTGGGACTGCATTTCGAGCAAGCGGCTCAGGGTGCGCTGGAATTCGAAGTTCAAGCGACCGCCCGTGTAGAGGTCCTTGAGCTCGACTTCCGCCGAGATGATCAGCTTCACGTTACGGTCGTAGAACTCATCGACCATGTTGATGAACCGCCGCGCGATGTCATCGGTAGTAACGCTCATCTGCTCCACGCCGCTCAAGATCACCGCGTGGAAGATCTTGCCCAACTCGATGTAGTCGTTCTGGCTACGCGGGCCGTCGCACAGCTGGCGGAACTCGAACCAGGCCACGTCATCGCAGGTACGCAGGGCGATGATTTCGCGGTTCTCGATTATCAGCTTGTCGTTTTCCACCGCCTGGGTGCATTCCGGCGTCAGCGCGCGGAAGCTCTTTTTCAGGCTTTCATGCGCCGCTTCGTTCAGCGGGAAGTGGAACAGCTCGGCCTGCTCAAGGTGACGCAAACGGTAGTCGACGCCGCTGTCGACGTTGACGATTTCGGTGTTCTGCTTGATCAGCGCGATGGCCGGCAGGAAACGTGCGCGTTGCAGGCCGTCCTTGTACAAGCCATCGGGAACGATGTTCGAGGTGGCGACCAGGGTCACGCCGTTCTTGAACAGCTCTTCCATCAAGGTGCCGAGGATCATGGCGTCGGTGATGTCGGAGACAAAGAACTCATCGAAGCAGATGACCCGCGCTTCGTCGGAGAAGCGCTTGGCGATAATGGTCAGCGGGTTTTTCTCGCCCGGCAGGGTCTTCATCTCTTCGTGCACACGCTTCATGAAGCGGTGGAAGTGCGTACGGACCTTTTCCTTGAACGGCAGCGCTTCGAAGAAGGTGTCGACCAGATAAGTCTTGCCGCGGCCCACGCCACCCCAGAAATACAGGCCTTTGACCGGCGTGTGGTCTTTCTTGCCAAACAGCTTGCTGAACATCCCTGGCTTGTTGTGCGAGGCCGCGACCAGGTCGTCATACAGGCGCTGCAAATGACGCACCGCATTTTCCTGGGCCGCGTCATGGAAGAACTCAGGGCGTTTCAGATCAGCTTGATATCGTTCTAGGGGCGTCATAATTTCGTTAGCAAGGCAACAAAAACGGGCCGTCACTGTAACGACGGCCCTGGATAATGGCAATCAACCCTTGGTCGGGTTAATCCTCGATGGGGGTCAACGCAACGCGCAAGGCTTCAATACCTGCATCTCGTTGTGCAGCGTCCGCGTAGATCGCCGAACTTTCAGCCACACGCTCGCCGTCGAGCCAAACATTGAAACCATCCTTTTCGGTGCGAATGTCCAGAGTTTGACCCGACTGCAACTGCTTGGTCACGGCGCCCGCCGCCTTGCCGTCGGCAAAGTTGCGCGACAACAGCAATTGCTCGCCATCGGCCGACAGCAGGCGGAAGCGGAAGCTGCCGTCGTCTTCACGGAAGCTCACGAAGCGCGCAGCCTTCGCGGCTTTCTTCTTGGCCACCACCGGCGCGGCGGCCTGGTTGACGAACGAGCGCAGGCCCACGGCTTCACGCAGCTCGGCAAGGAACGGCGCGGCCACGGCGCGGGCTTTCTTGGCGCCGATCAGCAGCAGGTCTTCCATGTCCGAGGGGCGCGACATCAACTGATGGTAACGCTCACGCGGCTCGCTCAGTTGGCTGTCGAGCAGTTGGAACAGGCGGCTCTTCGCCTCGCCCCAGCCCAGGCCTTGCAGCAGATCGGCGCGGAACTCTTGTTCCTGAGCCTTGCTGGCAAACGCCTGGAACAAGGTGAACAGATGCGAATTGTCCGGGTCCTTGGCTTCGCCGGGCGCACGCGAGTCGGTGACGATCCGCGAGATCGCGTCTTTCATGTCCTTGGCGCTGGTGAACAACGGGATGGTGTTGTCGTAGCTCTTGGACATCTTGCGGCCATCGAGGCCCGGCAAAGTGGCGACGCTTTCTTCGATCAACGCCTCAGGCATGGTGAAGAATTCTTTACCGTTGCCGAACAGGTGGTTGAAACGCTGGCCGATGTCGCGGGCCATTTCCACGTGCTGGATCTGGTCACGGCCGACCGGCACCTTGTGCGCGTTGAACATCAGGATGTCCGCCGCCATCAGCACCGGGTAGCTGTACAGGCCCATGCTGATGCCCGCGTCCGGGTCTTCGCCGGCTTCAACGTTCTTGTCCACCGAGGCCTTGTAGGCATGGGCGCGGTTGAGCAGGCCCTTGGCGGCAACACAGGTCAGCAGCCAGGTCAGTTCAGGGATTTCCGGGATGTCGGACTGGCGATAGAAGGTCACCCGGTTCACATCCAGGCCACCGGCGAGCCAGGTCGCGGCGATTTCCATGCGCGAGCGCTGGATGCGCTGCGGGTCATCGCACTTGATCAGGGCGTGGTAGTCGGCCAAGAAGTAGAAGGAATCGGCATTCGCGTCCTGGCTGGCGAGGATCGCAGGGCGGATCGCACCGGCGTAGTTGCCCAGGTGCGGCGTGCCGGTGGTAGTGATGCCGGTGAGAATACGGGTACGAGTCGTCATGGGTAATCGCTTATCAGACTGCTATCAATTCGAGAGGCGCGGCAGCACCAGATCCTTGAGGTCGGTGAGCTTGCCATGAAAAAAGTGTCCGCATTCTGCCACTTTCAGCAGCTCATGGGGGCGTTTCAGGGCGGCGGACCAGTCGTACACGGTCTGTGGGTCGACCACTTCGTCGGTTTCCGGCTGGATCAGGGTTAACGGGCAGCCTTGGGGCAGCACGTCGCTATCGCGCAGGCGCATCACCGCAGCGGCAACCATGAACAGGTGCGCAAGCTTTTCGCCCTTGGCTTCCAGGCGGCCACCGAGGCTGGCTGCAACATAACCGCCGAACGAAAACCCGAGCAGGGTGATCGGCAGGTCGGGGTGCTTTTCCCGCAGCCAGGTGGCCGCCGCTTCGGCATCGTCTACTTCACCGGTAGCCATGTCGTGAGTTCCGGCACTCGCGCCGACGCCACGGTAATTGAAACGTAAAGTAATCAAACCAGCATCGCGGGCAGTGCGTTGCAGGGTCGAAACGACTTTATTGAGCATGGTCCCGCCTTGCACCGGGTTAGGGTGGCAGATCAGCGCCAGGCCACGTGGCTCGGGGTGATCCAGGTACAAGGCTTCCAATTGGCCCACCGGGCCAGCGATCAAAACGGGGGTTTCACGCATGAGCAAGGAATGAACTCCGTGACCTCTCAAAGGGTCGACTCGTCTAGCTAAAAGTCTGTGCATGGCATCATTGCGAGCTTAATCGCGGTATACAGCGCAGGTTTGAGCCGTTAACGTAAAGCAAAGCCGTTTATAGAGGAAGGACTCGTGGAACACTCGCTCTTAGTTTGGTTGTTGCCGACTCTTGCCCTGGTTGCCGGTGTCGCCATTGGATTCCTGGTTGCCCGCCTGCTGCCGAATGCCGCGCCTAACCGCACGCAGCGTCAGCTGGATGACATTCAGGAACGTTTTGACAGTTATCAGAACGAGGTTGTTACCCACTTCAACAGCACCGCGACCCTGGTCAAGAAGCTCACCCAGAGCTACCAGGAAGTACAGGATCATCTCGCCGATGGCGCCAACCGCCTCGCCCTCGACGACATCACCCGCCAGCGCCTGCTGGCCGCGTTGCATTCCGATGCACCGCAAGCCCCACGGGAGCGCCTGACGCCACCGCGGGAAAACCAGGAGCCGCCACGGGACTACGCGCCAAAAACGCCGAACGCCCCAGGCATGCTGGATGAGCATTACGGTTTGAAGAAGTAAGTTTTTTCAAACACTAAAAAGCCCGGCTGATCGATGATCAGCCGGGCTTTTTTGTGGGCCTCAATCAAGCAGGCGACACCGGTCAACTGTGGGAGCTGGCTTGCCTGCGATAGCGGTGTATCAGCAAAGCTTCCATTGCCTGACACACCGCCATCGCGGGCAAGCCCGACTCCCACATTGACCGCGTAAGACCTTAAGCCGGTTGTTGCTCCTGCAACAGCCCGCCTTCAATCCGCACATGCCGCCCATGAAAACGCTTGAGGCTGCTGCGATGGCCGACACTGACGATGCTCACGCCCGGCAGTTCATCGATCAGCGCTTGATACAGGTTCGCTTCATCCTCTTCATCCATCGCCGAGGTGGCTTCGTCCATGTACAGCCACTGCGGCGCGAACAATAAGGCACGCGCAAAGGCCAGACGTTGCTGCTCACCGGGCGAGAGCATGCGTTGCCAATGGTTGGCCTCATCCAGACGGCTGACCAGATGGGGCAAGCGGCAGGTTTCCAGGACCTGTGCATAACGTTCGGCCGGGTAGGTGCTGTCGTCTTGTGGATAACTCAACACGGCCTTCAGGCTGCCAATCGGCAAGTAAGGCTTTTGCGGCAGGAACAGATAACGCGCCGCCGGCAGGCAAATGCTGCCGTGGCCCGCCGGCCACAAGTCGCCCATGGCGCGCAGCAATGTACTTTTACCGCTACCGGAACGCCCACTGAGCATCACACGCTGGCCAGGCTCTACCGTCATGTCGGCGTCGGTGAGCAGGTGGCGGCCGTCGGCCAGGTCCATGCCCAGGTCTTTGACCACCAGTTGCTCGCCTTGCGGGCGCACATCGATGGCCGGAGCACGTTGTTCGTTGTGGCTCATGGCCTCATGGAAACTCAGCAGACGGTCACTGCTGGCACGCCAGCTGGCGAGGTCGGAGTAAGCGGTGATAAACCAGCTGAAGTTGCCCTGCACATTGCCGAACGCCGAGTTGATTTGCATCAGCTCGCCCAGTTCGATCTTGCCGGCGAAATAGCGCGGTGCCGCCACGATAAATGCAAAGACAACCGCGATCTGCTCATAGCCTGCGGTGAAGAATGTCAGGCGCTTGGACACCTTCATGATGTCCCAATAGTTGTGCCAGACCTTGCCGAACCGCGCACTCAAACGTTGATTCTCGTTTGACTCGCCATTGTACAAAGCAATGCTTTCGGCATTTTCCCGCACGCGCACCATGGAGAAACGCAAGTCTGCTTCGAACCGTTGCTGCTGGTTGCTAAGGCCGATCAAACGACGGCCGATCAGGTGCGTCAGCCAACTGCCGACGGCGGCATACAGCAATGCGCACCAGAACATGTAGCCGGGGATGGTGATACCGAAGACTTCGATGCTGCCCGACACGCCCCACAAGATAATCGAGAACGACACCAGACTGACCACATTGCGCAGCAGGCCCAAACCCAGAGCTAATGTGTTCAAGGTAAAGCTATTGAGGTCTTCGGAAATCCGCTGGTCCGGGTTATCGGTGTAGCCGCCCTGCTCCAACTGGTAGTAGTTCTTGTTGTTAAGCCAGCGTGCAAAGTGCTTTTCGGTGAGCCACGCGCGCCAGCGAATGGTCAACATCTGGGTCAGATAGAGGCGGTAGACCGCGCCGAGAATAGCCACTGCAGCGATGCCGCAGAAATAGATGATCTGTTGCCAGAAGGCCGCAGTGTCCTTTTTTTCCAGGGCGTTGTAGAAATCCTTGTACCAGTGGTTAAGCCACACGGAAATCGCCACGCTGAACAGCGTCAGACCAATCACCACAGCCAGCAACAACCAGGCCTTGCCCTTCTCTTCACTACGCCAATACGGTGTGATCATCGCCCAGGTTCGGCGCAAGAATTGCCCACGCACCGCGTCGTTGACCGCGGAATACTCAGCGTTCTGATTCATCGTTCAGGCTCTGTAAGAAAATGTGACAGGCGTTTGAACCGATCATAGACGATCGGTTCAGCGCGCTGTGCAGCCTGAAGCAGATTGTTCAGACTTTGTTCAGCGCCGTACAGGACGCTTCTGCAGCTTGCGTTGCAGGGTGCGACGGTGCATGCCCAGGGCACGGGCAGTGGCGGAGATATTGCCTTCGTGTTCGGTGAGCACGCGCTGGATGTGTTCCCACTGCAGGCGGTCCACCGACATCGGGTTTTCCGGCACCAGGGTATCGAGGTCGGCGTGCTCTGAGAGCAACGCAGCCAGCACGTCGTCGGCATCCGCCGGCTTGCACAGGTAGTTGCAGGCGCCGCGCTTGATGGCCTCGACGGCGGTGGCGATGCTGGAGTAACCGGTGAGGATCACCACGCGCATTTCCGGGTCGAGCTCCAGCAGCTTGGGCAGCAGCACCAGGCCGGAGTCGCCATCCATTTTCAGGTCGAGCGCGGCGTAGTCCGGCAGGTCGGCCTGGGCGATGGTCAGGCCTTCTTCAGCCGAACCTGCGGTGCTCACGCGAAAGCCACGACGGCTCATGGCGCGCGCCATCACGCGGGTAAAGGTGGCGTCGTCATCTACCAGCAACAGGTGCGGCAGTTCTTCGCCTTCGACTTGGATCTCGTCACTCATCGATATCTCCTCGTGCGACACGGGGCAGGCGCAGCTCGGTGAGCGTGCCACCTTCCTCATGACTATAGAGCTTCACTGAGCCGCCCGCGCGGGTCACGCTGGCCTTGCTCAAAAACAGGCCGAGGCCGAAGCCTTTGCCCTTGGTGGTAAAGAAGGGTTTGCCGATCTGTTCGGCAATGGCCAGCGGCACGCCCGCGCCGTGGTCACGAATGCTGATGGTGACGTTTTCCGCGTCCCAGTCCAGCTGCACGCCCAAGCCTTCGGGGCAAGCGTCGGCGGCGTTGTTCAGCAGGTTGAGCAAGGCCTGGGTCAGGTCCGGCGGCGGCGCCATGCGCGGCACACTGCCCTGCCCTAATAGATGAAAACGGTAACTGGCTTCGGGGCGCATCAGGTGCCAGCGATTCAGGGCTTCGTCGAGCCACTGGGTCACGTCCTGCATCTCCACCGCCAGGCGGCGATTGGCTTCGGCGGCGCGCACCAGTTGTTGCAAGGTCTGCTTGCATTGCTTGACCTGTTCGCGCAGCACGCCGAGATCTTCTTGCAACACCGGGTCGTGATGGTCCTGGGTCATTTCGTTAAGCAGCACGCTCATGGTCGCCAGTGGTGTGCCCAACTCGTGGGCGGCACCCGCGGCCTGGGTGGCGACGGCCAGCAATTGCTGGTCGCGCAGGCCTTCTTCGCGGCGAATGGCGCGCAGCTCTTCCTGACGGCGCAGTTCTTCGGCCATGCGTGCAGCGAAGAACGTGATCACTGCAGCAGACAGCGCGAAGCTCAGCCACATCCCGTAGATCTGCAGGTTTTCGCGGGCGATGGGAAAGGTTTGCAACGGATAGAACTGCGCCAGCAGCAAGGTATAGAGCGTCAGCGCAATACCCGACAGCACTACCGAATAGCGCCATGGCAAGGTCACGGCGGCGATGGTCAGTGGCACCAGGTAGTAAGAAACAAACGGGTTGGTGGAACCACCAGAGAAATAAAGCAACACACTGTGGATAAACAGATCGCAGGCCAACTGGAGTGCGTATTCCAACTCGGTCACAGGCCACGTGGTACGCAGGCGGATGGCCGTGAACGCGCACAGCACAGTGGAAAACGCCAGGGTCACACCCAGTTGCAGCCACGGCAGCGGCAGCAGGTCGAACCAATAGGCAAGCCCGACGGAGCCGGCCTGTGCGGCCAGTACCAGGGTGCGGATGAACGTCAGGCGCCAGAGGTTCTGGCGTGTGGCGGAAGTCAGTTTTACGGCGGCGAGCATGAGCTCTCCCGGTGAGCGCTGCAGGCGGATCGGCACGAGTATAAACGAAGCAGACCCGCTGGCACGGCGCGTGTGGCTCTTTGACGCAGGCCGGCCAAACGACCGTTCGTCGGCGCCATCACAACTTGTAGCGAATGTGTAAACCCGAAGAACCCGATACCACCGTCTACAGTCATACCCGATACGAACACCTTAAGGAGCTTCCATGTCTCGTTTCACTCGCAGTGCAGCTGTTATCACCCTGGGCGTCGCCACCCTTGCCAGCCTCCCCGCTTTGGCAGCCGAAGGGCTGAACTACAACCAGATTTCCCTGCGCGCCGAGGTCAGCCAGGAGGTTGCCCGCGACAAGATGATCGTCACGCTGTACACCGAATCGCAAAATGCCGACCCGGCCAAGCTTGCTGCCGAAATCACCAACACCATGAACAAGGCGTTGGGCCAGGCACGTGAAGTCAAAGCCGTAACCCTGCGCCAAGGCAGCCGCAACAGCTACCCGATCTACGACAGCAAGAACCAGAAGATCACCGGTTGGCGCGAACGCGCCGAACTGCGTCTGGAAAGCGCCGACTTCCCGGCACTGTCCAAACTCACTGGCGAGCTGTTGAACACCCTGAAAATGGAAAACATGGACTTCGCCATCGCCGACACCACGCGCAAGGCCAGCGAAGATGCGTTGCTCAAGGATGCGGTCGCCGCGTTCAAGGCCCGTGCCCAGCTCGCAACTGACGCGTTGGGTGGCAAGGGCTACAAGATCGTCAACCTGAACTTCAACACCAATGGTTACCCGATGCCTTACGCCCGCAATGGCGGGATGATGATGAAGGCGGCCATGGCGGATTCGGCGCCAACGCCAGAAGTAGAAGCCGGCACCAGTCAGGTCAACATGAGCGCTGATGGGGTGATTGAGGTCTTGCACTAAACCCTTTGCGATATTAGAAACGGCGCAGCCTGACAGGCTGCGCTTTTTTTTGACCGCGCTTATGTCGCCCAACAGCCCCACACCGACAGCGCAAAATCACAACTCACATCGCCGCGCTCGAACGCCATACAGCAACATTTCATTAACGACGACCGTAAAATTTCAAGTGGAAAGCTTTCCCACTCAAACTGCCATGCAACAGTTGACAGTACCTTCATGTAAAACTTTTCTTCTACACAGTCGGAATAAGTTTAAGCATCAACTTTACGTGCTCAACCAGGGTGTAAAGTGGAACTCGACGCGTCCAGCCCCCCACTGAGTGATCATCACTGCTGCCTTAACTTAACAAGCAACGTGTTTATTCGACGTTCTCTGTGCGATGCCTGCTATTGCACCGCAGCGTAAACTTGCGGCCGCCTGCTGCCCAGTGAGGATCGACAGTTAAGTTCACAACCCACTCAGTAAATCGAGCCGACCATGCAAACAATGGCACCCTCTTCGCTGCACGCTTGCGCTACACCAACTACTCCCTTGGATTCAAACTATCCAGAACAAGCACACACGGGCAATCGCGTCACTCGCGATCTATCCCCTCCGGATAGAAATTCAAGAGGTTTACCGAGGGGCCAGCCGTTTTATCGCGGTGGGTTTCATGGACACTCGCCCTTCGACGATCTTAAACCGGGTAATATCCAGGGAGTCATTTATGGGTGGAGCGTCACTCCCCCCCCGGCGAACGCCTCCCTGCAAGAACGGGAGGCACGTATGGGTGACTATGCGGATCGCGTAAGGTGGAAGTTAAAGCTTGTGGAACACGGTAGCGAAGGCGAAAGGAATATTAAATTCCAAGATGCCCGTCAATACATGGAACCCGCAGGTTACTTCAGTGGCGGTTTGCTGGCAGCCGGGTATGACCCGCATGAAACAATCACGGTGACGTTCACCGCTTACACCAAGGAGCTTAATGGTGCTTCTCACCTGACCAGCAAAGACGAGCGCACCTACTTTGCATGGGAGATTGCAGCCGGAGCCCTTAAGCACGATAGACCCGCGGGAGGCGGCGTGATTAATGCCCAAAGCATGCAAATCAGGCCAGAAGACCGAAATAAAATTAACGACTTGGAGTCGATGGGCGCCAAGCTTCAGCATCATTGGAAAAACGAGATAATCAAGCCCATGGCGGATCATTCGGGCGCACTGGCGAAGCGCTCAGGGTTGGCCGATGCCTATGTAGTGCGGGGCACCTTGCACAGTCTGCGCAACGACAAGGAAAGTTATAAGGCGCTCGGGGCTGAGGCACAAGAAGCCATCGACCGAACACTAGACAAAAACGGCAACGTGGTTATTCCAAATATCTACGGCTATCCGCTCGCCGGGTATGCGTTTATCCCTTACAAAAACTACCATGGCGATTATGATCACCGGCCCAATAGAGGCCTGATGATTGACTTGAAGAACGGCAAGGTCAGTAAAATAGACGGCGATGATGAATTTGCCAGTTGGGCAAAAGAAAACCGTAATGAGTTGCTACGGAGTTTCAACTCCAAGGACAGGCAGGGCGGCCAAAATACTCATTGGCCCCCGGCGGGCGATGTACTCGAAAATTTGATTATCGGTAAAGGTGCCACCTACCCGGGGCGTGCCGGTAAAACCAGCGAAAAAGTTGTACCGGCGGAGGAGACTTTTAATTATACCCAGTCGCGAAATTCACACTATTATTTAAAGTTTGGAAGCCTTAACTCCGGTATTGCCCACGCCTATCAGGAGATGAACACCAAAAATGCAAAATCGGACGATCAGACGCAGGTGTTTGGTGCCTCGAAGCAATCGTGGAAGGCCGCGAAAGAGGCGTGGGGCAATACCTTCGGTTACGTCCCCGTTGTCGGCAATACGGGCAATATCGTGTTTGGCATTCATGACGCCGCCACGGGTATGACAGCCAGCGATCGCGTTGGCGGCACTGCTGCCGCGGTGATATCTGCCCTGCAACTCGCGCACGAAGTTGCACAAATTGGGACGGATGCAGGGTTGGGTGAAGCCCCCATCGGACCTACTACCGCGGGCAGCGAAGTTTACGGCTGGAAATACAATGAGCAGACCAAGAGTTTTGATTTTGAGCGAAACATAAAAGTGTCGAGCGAAAGCGATATACACCCCGCCACCCACGCCGCGCCAAACGAACCGAGTACGCCACCGGCCATTGAGACAGAAGGCGTGCCCCCGACAATCGAAGCGCAAAACAGTAAACGTTCGATTCTAAGGTCCATTGAAGACTTACCGACCGGCGAGGCTCTTTTTTCTACGCCTGAAAAAAACGTAATTCTGAGTGGAGAACTCAATGACCTAAACGCCCTTGACAAAAAACTCTACACATTTACCGATTTCAACAAAAAAGGCAGTGCAGAACGACTCAACATACTCGTCCATGGGAGCGTCGACCCTGCTACTGGTATCGCGAAAGTTTCATATGCCGGAAAACTCCATACGCCCGAAGAGCTACTTCAGACACTTAAAGACGCAGGTATTCACCCGGAGACGTTTGACAATATACGGCTGCTGACATGTGACTCTGCAAGTGGTGGAGATGCCTCCTTCGCGGCTGAGTTTCAGAGGCTCATACAGCGCCCCGTCAAAGGCTATCGTGGCACGCTCACAGGCAACCTCGTGCCGGAAGAAATAAATGCCGCGATTGAAAAAGTAGAAAAAGAATATTTGAAAGCCCTAAAACAAACTCAGAACTCCCCGCTGACTGATGCCGATAGGGCATTGGCCAGAGACGAAGCTGAAAAATACGTCGCCAAAGAATTGGCGAAAACCATAAACTTCAAACCCGTAAAGAAAAATCCCTATTGGAATCCGTTTTCATGGTGGGCATTTACTTATAAGCCAATGACCTTCCCACAACCATAACAGCGAGAACCTGCCGAAGGGCATCATCTGACTGCATTAAGTGAACCAGAGTCTCTACCTGATAACCCTGAACGGCGGTAACCTCGGTGACCGTCGCTTCCGTTTGGGCAGCTTTTATATGCCCACCACTTCAGGGGTCTCCATGGAAAGAATCACCTTAAAACCGTTGCTCCTTGCCGCCGGCCTCCTGGCCTTGATGCCGACCGCTCAGGCGGCGACTACCCTGGTCTACTGCTCCGAAGCCAGCCCCGCCGGCTTCGACCCCAGCCAGTACACCAGCGGCACCGATTTCGATGCCTCAGCCGAAACCGTCTTTAACCGCCTGACCCAGTTCAAGCGCGGTGGCACCGAGGTAGAGCCTGGCCTTGCAACAAGCTGGGAGGTCTCCAAAGACGGCCTGACCTACACCTTCCACCTGCGCGATGGCGTCAAATTCCACACCACCGACTACTTCACCCCTACCCGTGACTTCAATGCGGATGATGTGCTGTTCACGTTCAATCGCTTGCTCGATGCCAACAGCCCGTTTCGCAAGGCTTACCCGTCAGAATCGCCTTACTTCACTGACATGGGTTTGAACACCACGATCAAAAACGTCGAGAAACTCGACAACCACACCGTGCAGTTCAACCTGAACAATGTCGATGCCTCGTTCGTACAGAACCTGGCCATGAGCTTCGCTTCGGTGCAATCAGCCGAATACGCCGCCCAACTGTTAGAAGAAGGCAAAGCCGAGCAGATCAATCAGAAGCCGGTGGGCACGGGCCCGTTTGTGTTCAAGCGCTACCAGAAAGATTCGCAGATTCGCTACGTGGCCAATAAGCAGTATTGGAAGCCCGAGGATGTGAAGCTCGACAATCTGGTATTCGCCATCACCCCGGACGCCGCCGCGCGCCTGCAGAAACTCAAGGCCGGTGAATGCCAGGTCAGCGGTTACCCGCGTCCGTCCGACATTGAAATAATGAAACAAGACCCCAACCTGCGCGTGCTGCAACAGGCCGGTTTCAACTTGGGTTTCCTGGCCTACAACGTGACGCATCCGCCGCTGGACCAGCTCAAAGTGCGCCAGGCGCTGGACATGGCCATCGACAAGCCCGCGATCATCAAGGCCGTTTACCAGAGCGCCGGACAATTGGCGCAGAACGCACTGCCACCGGCGCAGTGGTCTTATGACCCCACTATCAAGGACGCGCCCTACGATCCGACCAAGGCCCGGGCGCTACTAAAAGAAGCAGGGGTTGCACCAGGTACCACCATCAATTTGTGGGCCATGACGGTACAGCGTGCTTCAAACCCCAACGCACGCATGTCGGCACAAATGATCCAGCAGGATTGGGCGAAGGTCGGTATCAAGGCCAACATAATCAGCTACGAATGGGGCGAATACATCAAGCGCGCCAAAAATGGCGAGCATGACGCCATGATTTATGGCTGGACCGGCGACAACGGCGACCCGGATAACTGGCTCGGCGTGCTCTACAGTTGTGCCGCCGTCAAGGGCAGTAACTACGCCAAATGGTGTAACCCGGCCTACGACAAGCTGGTGCAACAGGCCAAGGTCAGCAACGACCGCGAGCAACGCATCAAGTGGTATCAACAGGCGCAAAAAATACTTAAGGAACAAGTACCTATAACGCCTATTGCGAACTCGACGGTTTTCCAGCCACTGCGTAAGGAAGTGCAAAACTTCAAGATCAGCCCGTTTGGGCTTACGCCGTTCTATGGCGTCAGTCTAGATAAGTAACATCATCGCCCCAACCGAGTGCGCCAGACGCCTCGGCTGGGCCTTTTTGGTGCGCACAATGCACCGAAAAAACCCTCTATATATATGCATTTATGTACAAACTTTCATAAATGCGACATTCCTGTACGTTCGTACCACAGTTTGCCTCTCGCAACGGTTCAGCATCTTGCAATGGGTATGGCCCCTGCATAAGTATCCGCAGGCCGACTCACGAGGTCGCCCTCACCACCAAAAATGACAACAAATCATGAGGCCAACATGCTTAAACACGCAGTCCTTCCGCTTTTAGTGAGTGCTGGCCTTATGGCCGCAGCTCCATTCGCCCAAGCGGCGACTAACCTGGTGTTCTGCTCCGAAGGGAGCCCGGCCGGTTTCGACCCAGGCCAGTACACCACCGGAACAGACTTCGATGCCTCGGCCGAAACCATGTTCAACCGTCTGACCCAGTTCGAACGCGGCGGCACTGCTGTGATTCCTGGGCTGGCCACCAGCTGGGACGTTTCCCCGGATGGCCTGACGTACACCTTCCACCTGCGTGATGGCGTGAAGTTCCACACCACCTCGTACTTCAAGCCGACCCGTACCTTCAATGCTGATGACGTGCTGTTCACGTTCAACCGCATGATCAATAAGGACGACCCGTTTCGCAAAGCCTACCCCACCGAGTTCCCGTACTTCACGGACATGGGGATGGACACCAACATCAAGAACATCGAGAAAGTCGATGACCACACCGTCAAGTTCACCCTTGGCACTGTGGACGCCGCTTTCATCCAGAACCTGGCAATGAGCTTCGCGTCGATCCAGTCGGCTGAATACGCCGCCCAACTGTTGAAAGAAGGCAAGGCACAGGACATCAACCAGAAGCCAATCGGCACTGGCCCGTTCGTGTTCAAGAGCTACCAGAAAGACTCCAACATCCGTTACACCGGCAACAAGGATTACTGGAAGCCTGAAGACGTGAAGATCGACAACCTGATCTTCGCCATCACCACTGACCCGTCGGTGCGTATCCAGAAGCTGAAGAAAAACGAATGCCAGGTGACCCTGTTCCCGCGTCCAGCCGACCTCAAGGCGCTGGGTGAAGACAAGGACCTGAAACTGCCGCACCAGGCCGGTTTCAACCTGGGTTACATCGCTTACAACGTTATGCCGGTGCTCAAGGGCCAGACCGCCGCCAACCCACTGTCTGACCTGCGTGTACGTGAAGCGCTGGACATGTCGGTGAACAAGCAGCAGATCATCGACTCCGTGTACCAGGGCGCAGGCCAACTGGCCGTCAACGCCATGCCGCCGACCCAGTGGTCCTACGACACCACCATCAAGGATGCCCCGCATGATGTGACCAAAGCCAAGGCTTTGCTCAAGGAAGCGGGCGTCAAGGAAGGCACCGAAATCACCCTGTGGGCCATGCCGGTTCAACGTCCGTACAACCCGAACGCCAAGCTGATGGCCGAGATGCTGCAGAACGACTGGAAACAGATCGGCCTGAAGGTCAACATTGTCAGCTACGAGTGGGGCGAGTACATCAAGCGTTCCAAAGGCGGCGAGAACCAGGCCATGATCATTGGCTGGAGCGGTGACAATGGTGACCCTGACAACTGGCTGAACGTGCTGTTCGGCTGCGACTCGCTGTCCGGTAACAACTTCTCCAAATGGTGCGACAAGAAATTCGACGGCATCGTCAAAGAAGCCAAAGCCACATCGGATGTCGCCAAACGCACCGAGCTGTACAAGCAGGCGCAACATATCCTCAAAGATGCAGTCCCGATGACACCTATCGCGCACTCGACGGTGTATCAACCCATGCGCAACACCGTGCAGGACTTCAAGATCAGCCCGTTTGGCTTGAACTCCTTCTACGGCGTTAGCGTAAGCGGCAAGTAAGGCTCAGTAGCGGCGACGTTTCATAACGTCGCCGTTATTGCATCCGCCCAGACCGTAGGAAACAGACCACATCCGCAACATTGCCGTCCTACAGCAATGAACTGCGACATGTGCATCCGTTGCCTACAAGGTCAATCCGTTTTGGCGCATTTACTGCAAGCTCCGCGACCCATACCGTCGTAGGACAGCAGAGGCTCCAACCTAGGAAAGGCACTTGCTGTATGTGGGATCAGTGATGTCTCCCAGGCCTGACGCCTGGGTGATTGTTCGCTGGTGACAACAACAAACAAGGATCGGGATCGTCATGCGCCATACCACTGTTCTATCCGCAATTTTTGGCACCAGCCTGCTGGCTGTGGCCACGATGGGCCAAGCCGCCGAAAAGAAGAGCCTGGTGTTCTGCTCTGAAGGCAGCCCGGCCGGGTTCGACACCGCGCAGTACACCACCGCCACCGACAACGACGCGGCGGAGCCCTTGTACAACCGCCTGGTTGAATTCGAAAAAGGCGCGACTGACGTGGTGCCTGGGCTGGCAACCAAGTGGGATATTTCCGAAGACGGCCTGACTTACACCTTTCACCTGCGTGAAGGGGTGAAGTTCCACAGCAACAAGGAATTCAAGCCGACGCGCGACTTCAACGCCGACGACGTGCTGTTCACCTTCAACCGCATGCTCGACCCTGAATACCCGTTTCGCAAGGCCTACCCCACCGAGTTTCCATACTTCAACGGGATGAGCCTGAACAAGAACATCGCCAAGGTCGAGAAGACCGGCCCTTACACCGTGGTGATGACCCTGAACACGGTTGATGCCGCGTTTGTGCAAAACATCGCCATGAGCTTTGCCTCGATCCTGTCGGCCGAGTACGCCGAACAGTTGCTTAAACAAGGTAAACCCAGCGACATCAATCAGAAGCCGATCGGCACAGGCCCGTTCGTATTCCAGCGCTACCAGAAAGACTCGCAGATCCGTTATGTGGGCAACAAGCAGTACTGGGACCCGAGCCGCGTCAAGCTGGACCAACTGATTTTCGCCATCAACACCGACGCCTCGGTGCGGGTGCAGAAGCTCAAGGCTGGCGAGTGCCAGGTGACCCTGCACCCGCGCCCCGCTGACGTCGACGCGCTCAAGGCCGACCCGAACCTGCAACTGCTGACCAAGCCGGGGTTCAACCTCGGCTACATCGCCTACAACGTGCGCCACAAACCTTTCGACCAGCTCGAAGTGCGCCAGGCGCTGGACATGGCGGTGAACAAGCAAAGCATCCTCAATGCCGTGTACCAGGGCGCGGGCCAACTGGCGGTCAACGCCATGCCGCCGACCCAGTGGTCCTACGACGACAGCATCAAGGACGCCGCCTACAACCCGGAAAAAGCCAAGCAACTGCTCAAGGCCGCCGGCGTTAAAGAAGGCACCGAGATCACCCTGTGGGCCATGCCGGTGCAGCGCCCGTACAACCCCAACGCCAAGCTGATGGCCGAAATGCTGCAAAGCGATTGGGCCAAGATCGGCCTCAAGGTCAAGATCGTCAGCTACGAATGGGGCGAGTACATCAAGCGCACCAAAAACGGCGAGCACGATATCAGCCTGATCGGCTGGACCGGCGACAACGGTGACCCGGACAACTGGCTGGGCACCCTCTACAGCTGCGACGCCATCGGCGGGAACAACTACTCCATGTGGTGTGACCCGGCGTACGACAAGCTGATCAAGCAAGCCAAGGTCGTGACCGACCGCGAACAAAGGACTGTTCTGTACAAACAGGCGCAGCAATTGCTTAAACAGCAAGTGCCAATCACGCCAGTCGCCCACTCGACGGTCAACCAGCCGTTAAGCGCCAAAGTCGAAGGTTTCAAAGTCAGCCCCTTCGGCCGCAACGTGTTCTCGGGCGTCAGTTTCAACCCATAAGAAAATAACCGGATGGTGCGGAGCCAAATCGGCTCCGTAGCAAACGTGCAGCCTTTTGTTGGGATTTATCCTACGGCAAACGTTTGCAATAGCTTGAACGAGTTACACACCCAATAGCCGGTTCACCTAAAAAGACCGGCATTAAAAAGAGAACCAAAGGAGCTCCACCCATGAAACTGAGCAGCAAAGCGCTTCTGGCCCTGGCCATCAGCAGCATCACGGCAACCGCCTTCGCTGAAACCCAGAGCCAGGACTTCGTTCCAACCACATTGGCCGGCACCAGCGCCCAAAGCGAGGCCAAAGGCTTTGTCGATGGATTTAGCCTGGGCGGTACCACCCGTAACTGGTTCGCCAACGAACAACGCTTCCGCGGCAGCAAATTCAGCTACCAGAAGCACGGCGAAACCCGCACTGACGCGTACCGTACCAACTGGGTACAAGGCACCATCCTCAACGCCACCTCGGGCTTCACCCAAGGCACCGTCGGCGTGAGCACCGAAGTGGCGGTCTACAACGCTCTGGTTCTGGACCGTAGCAAGCGCGACATCAAGGGTGGTTCCAACCGTACCCTGGCCGACTCCAACGGTGATGCAGTCGACCAGTGGAGCAAACTGGGCCTGGCCAACGTGAAGTTCCGTGTGTCGAACACCACCTTGACCGCCGGTCGCCAGAACTTCAGCAGCGGCATCGTCGACACCATCGGCAACCGTGCGCTGCCATCGAGCTTCGAAGGTTTCGCCCTGAACAGCGAAGAATTCAGCAACCTGTCGTTCCAGGGCGCTTACTTCGACCGCGTGTCGCCACGTACCGAACAGAGCCTGTCGAAATTCCGCAGTGAATACGGCAATGGCCAGGAAGCGGATCACGTCTACACCGCCGGTGTGAACTATCAGCCGTTCAAGAGCCTGAAAACCAGCTTCTTTGGCGCTCAAGTCAAAGACTTCTGGAACCAGTACTACTTCGGCGCCACCCACGAACTGGGTGATGCTCAGACCCTGGCCCTGACCACCGGCCTGAACTACTACAAGACCGTCGACGAAGGCAAAAAGTTGATGGGCAAGATCGACAACGACACCTACTCGCTGTCGCTGGGCCTGACTCACCAGGCTCACAGCCTGACCTTCTCGTACCAGGAAGTTAACGGTAACGAGTACTTCGACTACCTGCACGAAACCAACGGCATCTACCTGGCCAACTCCCTGACGTCCGACTTTAACGGCCCGAACGAGAAATCGTTCCAGGTCGCTTACGGCCTCAACATGGCCGAATACGGCGTGCCGGGCCTGAAGTTCAACATCTACTCGGCTCGCGGCTGGGGCATCGACGGCACTCACTACACCGGCGATGGCGGCGTGAAAGGCTTCGCTTACAACGGCATCCAGAACCAGGATGGCGAGAAACACCAGGAATACGGTATCGGTACTTCCTACGCCCTGCAGAGCGGCCCACTCAAGGCCACCACCATCCGTGGTACCTACGTGACTCACCGCGCCAGCGCCAACCAGGCTGACGGCAACCTCCGTGAGTTCCGTCTGGTCACCACCATCCCGTTCAACATTCTTTAATTAGCGCCAGGTAGACGGCGGGCTCATCACGAGCCCGCCGTCTACGCTTGTCTGGTTCAATCGATTGCAGAGGGCTCTGAATGAAAATGCTCCCGCTACAAGCTGCCATTGCCGCTGCGCTGTTGAGCGTTGCGATCGGCGTTTCAGCCAAACCGCTGGTGGTCTGCACCGAAGCCAGCCCGGAAGGTTTTGACCCGGTTCTGTACACCACCGCAGTAACCGCCGACGCCGCCGCTGAAACCATGTTCAACCGCCTGGTGGACTTCAAGCCCGGCACCACCGAAGTTGTACCGGCACTGGCCAAGGCCCTGCCCGAGATCAGCGCTGATGGCCTGACCTACACCTTCCACCTGCGTGACGATGTAAAGTTCCACACCACCGACTACTTCAAACCCACGCGCAACATGAACGCCGACGACGTGCTTTGGAGCTTTCAGCGCCAGCTGGACCCGAATCACCCTTGGCACAACAAGTCCCTCGTGGGCTACCCGTACTTTGAAAGCATGGGCTTCAAGGAACTGCTCAAGAGCGTAGAGAAGACCGACGATCACACCGTCGTCTTTACCCTGACCCGTCCTGAAGCACCTTTCCTTGCCGACCTGGGCATGGCGTTCTCTTCAATCCACTCGAAGGAATACGCTGACCAGTTGCTCAAATCCGGCAAGACCGAAGACCTCAACGCCAAGCCAATCGGCACTGGCCCGTTCGTCTTCATCCGTTACCAGAAAGACGCCCAGGCGCGGTTCAAGGCCAACCCCGACTACTTCCGCGGCAAACCGGCAGTCGACCCGCTGATCCTGGCGATCAGCGTCGACAACAACGTGCGCCTGCAGAAGCTCAAGGCCAACGAATGTCAGATCGCGTTGTTCCCCAAGCCGGATGACATTCCAAGCATCAAGAAAGACCCGAACCTGAAAGTCGATGAACTGGCGGCGATGACCACCAGCTACACCGCACTGAACACCACCCACAAGTACATGAGCGATGCACGGGTGCGTCACGCGATCAACATCGCATTCGACAAGGCCGGCTATACCGAAGCCCTGTTCGGCAAAGGCAATGCCGTGGTGGGCACCGGCCCTTACCCGCCAACCTTGCTGGGTTTCAGTGACAAGCTTAAAAACCCACCCCGTGACCTCGACAAGGCCCGCGCCCTGCTCAAGGAAGCCGGCGTGCCGGAAGGCACCGAGTTCACCCTGTTCACCCGTAACGGTGGCGGCCCGACCAACCCCAACCCGATGCTCGGCGCCCAGCGCATGCAGGCGGATCTGGCGCAGATCGGCCTGAAAGTAAACATCAAAGTCATGGAATGGGGCGAGATGCTCAAGCGTGCCAAAAACGGCGAGCACGATATGGTTTCGGCCGGCTGGGTCGGTGATAACGGCGACCCGGATAACTTCCTCACGCCAAACCTGAGTTGCGATGCAGCGAAAAACGGCGAAAACTACGCCCGCTGGTGTAACAAAGAGTTTCAAGACTTGATCGACAAAGCGCGCGCGATCGCTGAACCCGGCCAGCGCGCTGCGCTCTATGAACAAGCACAGGACGTTTTCGAAAAAGATCAACCATGGCTGCCCATGGCTTACCCGAAATTGTTCACCGCCATGCGCAAGAACGTAGAAGGCTTTACCCAAAGCCCTCTGGGTACAAATAACTTCGCCACCACCCAGGTGAAGTAAATAAGAGAAGACGCTCGGCACCGTCGACATTGACGGTGCCGAACCTGCCTAACCGGCTGATTGAGGTACACAACAAGATGTTTAGTTTTATTGCCCGCCGATTGGGGTTATTGATCCCCACGTTTTTCGGCATCACGTTGCTGACGTTTGCGTTGATTCGCATGATTCCCGGCGACCCCGTAGAAGTCATGATGGGCGAACGCCGTGTCGACCCCGAGATGCACGCACAGGCAATGGAACGCCTTGGCCTGAACAAGCCACTCTATGCGCAATACTTTGACTATGTAGGCAAGCTCGCCCACGGCGACCTCGGCGAATCCCTGCGCACGCGCACCAGCGTGTGGACCGAATTCACCGCCCTCTTCCCTGCGACCCTGGAACTGTCCATGGCCGCCCTGTTGTTCGCCGGTATCCTGGGCCTGTTGGCCGGGGTGATCGCGGCCCTTAAACGAGGATCCCTGTTCGACCATGGGGTGATGGGCATCTCCCTCGCGGGATATTCGATGCCGATCTTCTGGTGGGGCCTGATCCTGATCATGTTCTTCTCGGTGAGCCTGGGCTGGACCCCGGTTTCCGGGCGTATCGACCTGCTCTACGACATCGAGCCGCGCACTGGCTTCATGCTGATCGACACCTTGCTGGCTGACGAGCCGGACGCGTTCTGGGATGCCCTGCACCACCTGATCCTGCCGGCCATCGTGCTCGGCACCATCCCGCTGGCGGTGATTGCGCGCATGACCCGTTCGTCGATGCTCGAAGTACTGCGCGAAGACTACATCCGCACCGCCAAGGCCAAAGGCCTGTCGCCGGCGCGCGTGGTATTCGTGCACGGCCTGCGTAACGCGCTGATCCCGGTACTGACCGTGGTCGGCCTGCAAGTCGGCACCCTGCTGGCCGGTGCGGTCCTGACCGAAACCATCTTCTCGTGGCCCGGCATCGGCAAATGGCTGATCGAAGCCATTGGCGCGCGGGACTACCCGGTGGTGCAAAACGGCATCTTGCTGATCGCCTGCCTGGTGATCATGGTGAACTTCGTGGTGGATATCCTCTACGGCTTCGCCAACCCACGCATCCGTCACCAGCGCTGAGATCATGACCATGAGCACACCTACTCAAGCGGTAGCAGTCGATCAAAGCCTGCTGTACCCGTCCCCGTACAAAGAATTCTGGCAAGCCTTTTCCAAAAACAAAGGCGCGGTTGCCGGCCTGCTGTTTATGTTGCTGATCGTGTTCTGCGCGATTTTCGCCCCGTGGGTTGCGCCACATAACCCCAGCGAGCAATACCGCGACTTCCTGCTCACCCCACCGGCCTGGCTGGAAGGTGGGCAAATACAGTTCCTGTTGGGTACTGACGAGCTGGGCCGTGACCTGCTCTCGCGGCTGATCCAGGGTTCGCGCCTGTCGTTGCTGATCGGCTTGTCGTCGGTGGTGATGTCGCTGATCCCGGGCATCCTGCTGGGCCTGTTCGCCGGTTTCTTCCCACGCGTGCTTGGCCCGACCATCATGCGCTTGATGGACATCATGCTGGCCCTGCCATCGCTGCTGCTGGCTGTTGCCATCGTCGCAATCCTCGGCCCTGGCCTGATCAACACCGTCATCGCCATCGCTATCGTGTCGCTGCCGTCTTATGTCCGTCTGACCCGCGCTGCGGTAATGGGCGAACTGAACCGCGACTACGTGACTGCCGCCCGCCTCGCCGGCGCCGGCCTGCCACGCCTGATGTTCATCACCGTGCTGCCCAACTGCATGGCGCCGCTGATCGTACAGGCCACCTTGAGCTTCTCCTCGGCGATCCTCGATGCTGCCGCCCTGGGCTTCCTGGGCCTGGGCGTACAACCGCCAACCCCTGAGTGGGGCACCATGCTGGCTTCGGCCCGTGACTACATCGAACGCGCCTGGTGGGTGGTGAGCTTGCCTGGTTTGACCATTTTGCTCAGCGTGCTGGCAATCAACTTGATGGGTGACGGCCTGCGCGATGCGCTGGACCCGAAACTCAAGAACGCCGCCTGAGGAGATTCCCATGTCACTGTTAGAAATCAAGAATCTCAACGTGCGCTTCGGCGACAAGACCGCCGTGCCGGTGGTCGATGGCCTCGACATTTCCGTCGACAAAGGCGAAGTACTGGCGATCGTTGGCGAGTCGGGCTCGGGTAAATCCGTGACCATGATGGCGCTGATGGGCCTGATCGAGCACCCCGGTATCGTTACTGCCGACGCGCTGAACTTTGACGGCAAGGACATGCTCAAGCTGAGCAACCGCCAGCGTCGCCAGATCGTCGGCAAAGACCTGGCGATGGTGTTCCAGGACCCGATGACCGCGCTGAACCCCAGCTACACCGTGGGTTTCCAGATCGAAGAAGTGCTGCGCCTGCACCTGAAAATGTCCGGCAAGCAAGCCCGCAAACGCGCTATCGAACTGCTCGAAAAGGTAGAAATCCCAGGCGCCGCCAGCCGTATGGATGCTTACCCGCACCAACTGTCCGGCGGTATGAGCCAGCGCGTGGCAATCGCCATGGCGATTGCCGGCGAGCCGAAGCTGCTGATCGCCGATGAGCCGACCACGGCATTGGACGTGACCATCCAGGCGCAGATCATGGAACTGCTGCTGGCCCTGCAAAAAGAGCAGAACATGGGCCTGGTGCTGATCACTCACGACCTCGCGGTCGTGGCTGAAACCGCCCAGCGCGTGTGCGTGATGTACGCCGGCCAGGCCGTGGAAGTCGGCCAGGTGCCGCAACTGTTCGACATTCCGGCGCACCCGTACAGCGAAGCACTGCTCAAGGCCATTCCCGAGCACAGCCTGGGCGCCACGCGCCTGGCCACGCTGCCGGGTATCGTGCCTGGTCGTTATGACCGCCCGCAGGGTTGCCTGCTGTCGCCACGTTGCCCGTACGTGCAGGAATCCTGCCGTGCCCAGCGCCCCGGCCTTGACCCGAAAAGCAACAGCCTCGCGCGCTGCTTCTACCCCTTGAACCAGGAGGTGGCGTAATGGCCGTCGTTCTTACCGCCCGCGACCTCACCCGTCACTACGAAGTGTCCCGTGGCCTGTTCAAGGGCCATGCACTGGTGCGCGCGCTTAATGGTGTG
Source organism: Pseudomonas sp. OE 28.3 (assembly GCF_014268205.2). Lineage (NCBI taxonomy): Bacteria > Pseudomonadati > Pseudomonadota > Gammaproteobacteria > Pseudomonadales > Pseudomonadaceae > Pseudomonas > Pseudomonas sp. OE 28.3. The sequence continues at coordinate 1,179,015 of NZ_CP077082.1, read as the reverse complement.
TCGTTTGAACTGGAAGCCGGCAAGACCCTCGCCGTGGTAGGCGAGTCGGGTTGCGGCAAATCCACCCTGGCCCGTGCGCTCACGCTGATTGAAGAGCCGTCGTCCGGCTCCTTGAAAATCGCCGGCCAGGAAGTCGCCGGCGCCGACAAGGCCCAGCGCAAGCAATTGCGCAAAGACGTGCAGATGGTGTTCCAGAGCCCGTACGCCTCGTTGAACCCGCGCCAGAAGGTCGGTGACCAGCTCGGCGAACCGCTGCTGATCAATACCAACCTGTCCGCCGCCGAACGCCGCGAGAAAGTGCAGGCCATGATGAAGCAAGTGGGCCTGCGCCCTGAGCATTATCAGCGCTACCCGCACATGTTCTCCGGTGGCCAGCGCCAGCGCATCGCCCTGGCTCGCGCCATGATGTTGCAGCCTAAAGTGCTGGTGGCGGATGAGCCGACCTCGGCGCTGGACGTGTCGATCCAGGCCCAGGTACTCAACCTGTTCATGGACCTGCAGCAGGAATTCAACACCGCCTACGTGTTCATCTCCCACAACCTGGCGGTGGTGCAACACGTCGCCGACGACGTGATGGTGATGTACCTCGGCCGCCCCGTGGAAGTCGGCCCCAAGGAAGACATCTACGCGCGCCCGCTGCACCCCTACACCCAGGCGCTGCTGTCGGCCACCCCGACCATCCACCCGGACCCGAACAAGCCGAAGATCAAGATCGTCGGCGAACTGCCCAACCCGCTAAACCCGCCGCCTGGCTGCGCTTTCCACAAACGTTGCCCGTATGCCACGGCGCGGTGCAGCAGTGAGGAGCCGCAGTTGCGAGCGTTGGATAACCGTCAGGTGGCTTGCCACTATGCGGAGCAGTTTGTGGCTTAAGCCTTGTAGGGCGAGACAGTGGATCGTTCCCACGCTCTGCGTGGGAACGCCGCCCAGGACGCTCTGCGTCCCGTCGCTCGATTAAGGCGTGACGCAGAGCGTCACAGGATGCATTCCCACGCGGAGCGTGGGAACGATCGACTTAGAGGAGTTCTACCGCCCCACCCGTCGGATTGCGCATCAGTCCGGCAGGCGGGGCTTTTTTTCATCTCGACTCAGGTATCGCTGTCACCTTCAGAGTTGTCATCGTCATCTGGCGGCGCTTGCTGGTCATCATCATCCTTTGAGCCGCCCTGGTCTTCATCACCGGCCTCAGACTCGCTCTTGGCCAACTGCAAACCACCCACCTGCGCCGTCTTCGCCGCCACATAGCCTGGGACCTGGCTCTGCACAGCCGTACTGGCCCACGCCGAAGAAGCGCCCAGCGATAACATCACCAACACTTTCAGCAACAGCACCAAACGTTGAAAGATAGTCATGGTCGATTTCCGTCCAGTCAGTGAAACACGTGCGCCAGCGTTCGACCGGCGCTGTGAATGAAGCTAGTTCCGTTCTCGGGTTTATGCCAATCAGGCCTCACGTATCCTGTCCTCACCGTCATTGTAGGGGTTTTCTTGATATTCCTTGGGCGCGGGCTGAGCCTGGGGCTGCCAGCAGCATCAGCTGGACGGCACGTTGAGTTATACGCAAGGTCGCCTCCGGATCCGTCGGTGAGTGGGTGAAGTATTTGAAAACGCTAGACCGGATGCGGGGTTCGCGCAAATGGCCCGGACAGATGAAGATCAAAATGTGGGAGCTGGCTTGCCTGCGATAGCGGTGGGCCAGCCACTGATAGGGTTACTGACAGACCGCCATCGCAGGCAAGCCAGCTCCCACAATGGACCAGCGTCGCGCACACAAAAAAGGGCGAAGCCATGACAGCTTCGCCCTTTGGTGTACCGCACAGACCTTAGTGATGCTCACGCGTCGCCCGGAATTTCACATCCGGCCAGCGCTCTTCCATCAGCGCCAGGTTGACCCGCGTCGGTGCCAGGTAGGTCAGGTGACCACCGCCGTCGATCGCCAGGTTTTCTACGGCCTTGTTGGAGAACTCTTCCAGCTTCTTCTTATCGCTGCAATCGATCCAGCGCGCGGAGTACACGGTGATTGGCTCGTAGGAGCATTCGACCTTGTATTCCTCCTTCAAGCGGCTGGCGACCACATCGAACTGCAGCACACCGACGGCGCCGAGGATGATGTCGTTGCTGCGCTCAGGGAAGAACACCTGGGTGGCGCCCTCTTCCGCCAGCTGCTGCAAACCTTGGCGCAGTTGCTTGGATTTGAGCGGGTCACGCAGGCGTACGCGGCGGAACAGTTCCGGGGCGAAGTGCGGGATGCCGGTGAAGCCCAGGGCTTCGCCTTCGGTGAAGGTGTCGCCGATCTGGATGGTGCCGTGGTTGTGCAGGCCGATAATGTCGCCGGCAAACGCCTCTTCCAGCTGTTCACGCTCGGAGGAGAAGAATGTCAGGGCGTCGCCGATGCGCACGTCCTTGCCGGTGCGCACGTGGCGCATCTTCATGCCTTTTTCGTATTTGCCGGAGCAGATGCGCATGAAGGCGATACGGTCGCGGTGTTTGGGGTCCATGTTCGCCTGGATCTTGAACACGAAGCCGGTGAATTTCTCTTCGACCGGTTCCACGGTGCGCTCGTTGGCAACCCGGGCCAGGGGTTTCGGCGCCCAATCCACCACGGCGTCGAGCACGTGGTCGACACCGAAGTTGCCCAGTGCAGTACCGAAGAACACCGGCGTCAGCTGGCCGTCGAGGAATTCCTGCTGGTTGAACTCGTGGCAGGCGCCCTGCACCAATTCCAGCTGATCGACAAAACGGTCGTACTCGTCACCCAGGTGGGCGCGGGCTTCGTCCGAGTCGAGCTTCTCGATGATCTTGGTTTCGGTGCGTTCGTGACCGTGGCCAGCGGTGTAGACAATGATGTAGTCGTCGGCCAGGTGGTACACACCCTTGAAGTCGCGGTAGCAGCCGATCGGCCAGGTGATCGGCGCGGCCTTTATCTTCAGGACGGCTTCGATTTCATCCAGCAACTCGATCGGGTCGCGGATATCGCGGTCGAGTTTGTTGATGAAGCTGACAATGGGCGTATCACGCAGACGGCAGACGTCCATCAGCGCGATGGTCCGTGGCTCAACGCCCTTACCGCCATCGAGAACCATCAAGGCCGAGTCCACCGCGGTGAGGGTGCGGTAGGTGTCTTCGGAGAAGTCTTCGTGGCCGGGGGTGTCGAGCAGGTTGACCATGTGGTCGCGATACGGGAACTGCATGACCGACGTGGTAATGGAGATACCCCGTTGTTTTTCCATTTCCATCCAGTCGGATGTCGCATGGCGGTCGGATTTGCGGGATTTCACCGTGCCGGCCACAGCGATTGCCTTGCCCATCAGCAACAGCTTCTCGGTGATGGTGGTTTTACCGGCATCGGGGTGGGAAATAATGGCGAAAGTGCGGCGTTTCGCGACTTCGGCGGCCTGGTGGGTCATGGGAAATCGCCTGGCAGGTGAGTCAAAAAAGGGCGGCGAGTATAGCGCAAACCCCAGGCGCCGGACCACCGTTCACCCGATTGGGGGTGGCTAAATGCTGCCAAGTATGGAACCTTTTAAAAGGTAGAGACGTCCACTCCCCTGCTACCGCACTCGGAACAGGGGCTGAAAAATCAGCAAGTTAGCCTGACGAGGCTGCGCTCATGGCTCGATCGCATACCGCGTTGCCGGTATCGGCGAGCTGCTTTTCGCGAACACATTCGAAGGCAGCCAGCAATGGCATTGCCGCCGGAGAATGTGTTCGCCGACAAAAGAAAAAAAGGAGTCCGCCTGTGGCTATTCGCTATGGCAAAGGGCTGATAGGAGGTGCGGTTGTCGTCGCACTCCTGGCCCTGCTGGTCCACTGGATCGGCATCAACACGATCGAACTGTACCGCGACGATTTGTTGTTTTACCTGCAAGCACACCTGATCCTCGTTCTAGTCTCCATGCTGGCCGCCCTCGTTGTGGGCATCCCCGCCGGCATCCTGCTCAGCCGACCGAACATGGTCGGGCGCGCAGAACGCTTCATGCAGATCTTCAACATCGGCAACACCGTCCCTCCCCTGGCCGTACTGGCCATCGCCCTCGGCGTCCTCGGCATCGGCAGCGGCCCGGCCATCTTCGCGTTGTTCCTCGCCTCGTTGCTGCCCATTGTGCGCAACACCTACGAAGGCCTCAAAAACGTTCAAGGCTCACTCAAAGAAGCCGCCACCGGCATCGGCATGACGCCGCGCCAGGTGCTGTTTCGCGTGGAGCTGCCTAACGCCGTGCCGATCATCATCGGCGGCGTGCGCGTGGCCCTGGCGATCAACGTCGGCACCGCCCCGCTGGCGTTCCTGATTGGCGCCAACAGCCTGGGCAGCCTGATTTTCCCCGGCATCGCCCTGAACAATCAGCCGCAACTGCTGCTCGGCGCCGCGTGCACCGCGCTGCTGGCATTGCTGCTCGACGGTCTGGTGACCATGGCCAGCCGCCTCTGGCTGGAACGCGGAGTGCGTGCGTCTTAAGGCTTGGCAAAGGAAATCACATGAAAAAACTGACTTTGATATTGAGCTGCGTCCTGCTGTTTGCAGGCATTGCGCAAGCCGCCGAAAAACCGGTGATTCGCATCGGCGCCCGGGTGTTCACCGAACAGACCCTGCTCGCCGAAATCACTTCCCAGTACCTGCGCACTAAGGGCTACGACACCCGTGTGACCGGCGGCCTGGGCAGTAACCTGGCACGCAGTGCCCAGGAAAGCGGGCAGCTTGATTTAATTTGGGAGTACACCGGCGTGTCGCTGGTGGCTTACAACCATATCGACGAGAAGCTCGACAGCGAACAGTCTTACGCTCGGGTGAAAGAACTCGACGCGAAAAAAGGCCTGGTCTGGCTGTCGCCGTCGAAATTCAGCAACACCTACGCCCTGGCATTGCCGGAGAACGTGGCTAAGGAGTTCCCGCAGGTCAATAGCATCAGCGACCTGACCCAAGCCCTGGCGGAAAAAACCAAGGAAAACCGCCTGGTAGCCCTGGACACCGAGTTCGCCAACCGTTCCGACGGCATGGCCGGCATGGTCAAGCTGTATGACATGAACCTCACGCGTAAAAACACTCGGCAGATGGACGCCGGCCTGGTCTATACCGCGCTGCGTAATGGCCAGGTGTTTGCCGGGTTGGTCTACACCACCGACGGTCGCCTGAATGCCTTCAAATTGAAGCTGCTGGAAGACGACAAGCACTACTTCCCGGACTACACCGCAGCGCCCGTGGTGCGTCAGGTTTATCTCGACGCCCACCCACAATTGGCCGCCGACCTGAAGCCGCTGGCTGCGCTGTTTGACGACGCCACCATGCGCCAGTTGAACGCACGGGTCGACGTCGACCATGAAAGCCCATCCGCCGTGGCCGCAGATTTTCTGCGCCAACATCCCATCAGCCAATAAGAGGAGAAGACATGGAATTCCTGAACGCCTTTTCCCATCTTGATTGGGCACTTGTCCTGCAACTGACCTGGCAGCACATCACCCTGGTCGGCATTGCGGTCATTCTCGCGATTGTCGTGGGCGTGCCGCTGGGCGTGCTGATGACCCGCTTCCCGACCCTGGCCGGCCCGCTGCAAGCCAGCGCCACGGTGCTGCTGACCGTGCCGTCCATCGCGCTGTTCGGCCTGCTGCTGCCGTTCTACTCCAAGTTCGGCCAGGGCCTGGGGCCGATGCCGGCGATTACCGCGGTGTTCCTCTACTCACTGCTGCCGATCATGCGTAACACCTACCTGGCGCTGACCGGCGTCGAGCCTGGCATTCGCGAAGCCGCCAAAGGCATCGGCATGACCTTCGGCCAGCGCCTGCGCATGGTCGAACTGCCGATTGCCGTGCCGGTGATCCTCGCCGGTGTGCGCACCGCCGTGGTGATGAACATTGGTGTAATGACCATCGCCGCCACCATCGGCGCCGGTGGCCTGGGTGTACTTATTCTGGCTTCCATCAGCCGCAGCGACATGTCGATGCTGATCGTGGGCGCCGTGCTGGTCAGTCTCCTGGCCATCTTCGCCGACCTGCTTCTGCAATGGCTGCAACGCTCGCTGACTCCAAAAGGACTGCTCAAATGATCGAACTTCAAAACCTGACCAAGACTTTTCAAAGCAACGGCAAGACTGTCTCCGCCGTGAACGACGTAAGCCTGACCGTCAACGAAGGCGAAATTTGCGTATTCCTCGGCCCGTCGGGCTGCGGCAAGAGCACCACGCTGAAAATGATCAACCGCTTGATCAAGCCGACCTCGGGCAAGATTCTGATCAACGGTGAAGACACCACCGACCTCGACGAAGTGACCCTGCGTCGCAACATCGGCTATGTGATCCAGCAGATCGGCCTGTTCCCGAACATGACCATCGAGGAAAACATCGTGGTCGTGCCCAAGCTGCTCGGCTGGGACAAACAGAAATGCCATGACCGCGCCCGCGAGTTGATGAGCATGATCAAGCTCGAACCCAAGCAGTACCTGCATCGCTACCCGCGTGAACTGTCGGGTGGCCAGCAACAGCGCATTGGCGTGATCCGCGCGCTGGCCGCCGATGCCCCGCTGCTGCTGATGGACGAACCGTTCGGTGCGGTCGACCCGATCAACCGCGAGATGATCCAGAACGAGTTTTTCGAGATGCAACGGGCGCTGAACAAGACCGTGATCATGGTCAGCCACGACATCGATGAAGCCATCAAGCTGGGCGACAAGATTGCGATCTTCCGCGCCGGCAAGCTGCTGCAGATCGACCATCCGGACACCTTGCTAGCGCACCCGGCTGACGAGTTCGTGAGTAACTTTGTCGGTCAGGACAGCACCCTCAAGCGCCTGCTCTTGGTGAAAGCCGAAGATGCAGCCGACAACGCCCCGTCGGTGAGCCCGGAAACTCCGGTGGCGGATGCGCTGGAGCTGATGGATGAAACTGACCGCCGTTATGTGGTGGTCACCTGCGCCGAGAACAAGGCACTGGGGTATGTACGACGTCGCGACCTGCACCGTCAGACCGGTACCTGCGGGCAGTACCTGCGCGAGTTCAACGCCACGGCGGCGTACGACGAGCATTTGCGCATCCTGTTGTCGCGTATGTATGAGTTCAACCGTTCGTGGTTGCCGGTGATGGACGCCGAGCGGGTGTTCCTCGGTGAAGTGACGCAAGAGTCGATTGCCGAGTACCTGAGTTCCGGTAAGTCGCGTGGGGGCAAGACCAGTATCGTGTCGCCTGCCGAGACAGCACTGGCCTGATTAACTTCTGTGGCGAGGGAGCTTGCTCCCGTTGGGCTGCGCAGCAGCCCCAGAACAGACGACTCAATAGTTTCAGGTAAACGGGGTTGACTGATTTTGGGGCCGCTTCGCGCCCCAGCGGGAGCAAGCTCCCTCGCCACAAAGCGCTCCAAATTCCCCTCAAATAACACTCCCGGGGGAACATCAATCCGTCACACCTGTCGGTTACATAAGTAGCTGCACCGGGTCCCGCGACGAACGCGTGCAAAAACGCGACATTTTTAGTTGATCTATGGCCCCTCACGTCCTAAAGTTCGCGCCGAACGTCCATGCTGGAAACGATCCATCCGGCTCAAGTACTGACGACGAGACAGCAAGGCCAAGGGACGCGGTTATCCCATGGCCTTTTTGCTTTCGGCGACATGCCTTGGGAAGTAGGCGAACCAAAGTGGGGATACGGAGGACGTTCAGTTGCACCCATTGATTACTACAGTTTGCCCTTAGGAGTTCCCAGCATGTCGATCAACGTCGAAGATTATTTCGCGCGCGCCACTTTTGACAAAATGAAGGCGTTCGCCGACAAGCAAGAAACCCCGTTCGTGGTGATCGACACCGCGATGATCAGCCAGGCCTACGATGACCTGCGCGCCGGTTTCGAATTCGCCAAAGTCTATTACGCGGTCAAGGCCAACCCGGCCGTCGAGATCATCGACCTGTTGAAAGACAAGGGTTCGAGCTTCGACATCGCCTCGATCTACGAGCTGGATAAAGTGATGGACCGTGGCGTCAGCCCGGACCGTATCAGCTACGGCAACACCATCAAGAAATCCAAGGACATCCGCTACTTCTTTGATAAAGGCGTGCGCCTGTTCTCCACCGACTCCGAAGCCGACCTGCGCAACATCGCCAAGGCCGCGCCGGGTTCCAAAGTGTATGTGCGTATCCTCACCGAAGGCTCGACCACGGCTGACTGGCCTTTGTCGCGCAAATTCGGCTGCCAGACCGACATGGCCATGGACCTGCTGATCCTCGCCCGCGACCTGGGCCTGGTGCCTTACGGCATTTCCTTCCACGTCGGCTCGCAACAGCGCGACATCAGCGTATGGGATGCCGCCATCGCCAAGGTCAAAGTGATCTTCGAACGCCTGAAGGAAGAAGACGGCATCCACCTCAAGCTGATCAACATGGGCGGCGGCTTCCCGGCCAACTACATCACCCGTACCAACAGCCTGGAAACCTATGCCGAAGAAATCATCCGCTTCCTCAAGGAAGATTTCGGCGACGACCTGCCGGAAATCATCCTGGAACCGGGCCGTTCGTTGATCGCCAACGCCGGTATCCTGGTCAGCGAAGTGGTACTGGTTGCACGTAAATCGCGCACCGCCGTCGAGCGCTGGGTGTACACGGATGTGGGCAAATTCTCCGGCCTGATCGAAACCATGGACGAAGCCATCAAGTTCCCGATCTGGACCGAGAAGAAAGGCGAGATGGAAGAAGTGGTCATCGCCGGCCCGACCTGCGACAGCGCCGACATCATGTACGAAAACTACAAGTACGGCCTGCCGCTGAACCTGGCGATTGGTGATCGTTTGTACTGGTTGTCGACCGGTGCCTACACCACCAGCTACAGCGCGGTTGAATTCAACGGCTTTCCGCCGCTGAAGTCTTACTACGTGTAAGATCCGCGCACACAAAAAACCCATGACATGTCATGGGTTTTTTTATGGGGGCTACGTTTCAACGATCTTCGCGCACGTGCCATAAACGCAAAATATAGAGTGTTGATTCTTGAATTTCGTAGCGCATTTCGTAATGACCAACCAACAGTCGTCTTACGTCCCGCGGTTCAAATTCTTCAACGCGTTCACCGATGCGCGGGTTACTTAACAAGCTCAAAGGTGCTTGGGAAAGTGACTGCACCGTACGCGCCGCCGCCATGCGATTTACGACGGCCAGGAAGTCGAAAAGTCGAGCCAGATCCGATAAGGCCTTACTGGTCCACTTCAACTCCATCAGCGAGGTACCGGCAGCGGCGAATCAGTGCTTAAACTATCCGCCCAGGCTTGAACCGCTTGCTGATCAATCACCCGACCGGCATCGACATCGGCCATGGCCTCTCGTGTCAGCCGGCTGCGTGCTTCCTCCATATCGACCCAATCGGCGAGCGCTTGCTTAACGATCCAGCCCCGCGAACGATCCATCCGTGCCGCCATCTGATCGACTTTTTGCGCCAAGGCGGTGGGGACGTGAGCGGTCAGTACTTTAGTGTCGGCGCCCATAAATCCTCTCTTCGCAGCATTGCGAAACATATGATTAAATCTGAATCAGCTTCAATCATAGTGATTTAGAGCGGTGCGGCAACTGCTAACCCATGCCGCTTATCGTTTAATTGAGCCACTCGCTGCTCGAAATCTTTAGCCAAAGACCTGATTTCCGGCTGCGCTGCATTTAACAGCGCCTTGTGCGCGGTGCGCAAAAACTTGAGGTTCCCTCCAGCCAGTGCCTGGCGCAGCCAACCCAGCGCCTCCTCGATCTGGCCCCTATCAGCCAGCACCGCCGCATAACTGAACTGCCCGCGAAAATCCCCGCCTTCGGCTGAACGGCGATACCACGCTACGGCCGCATCCAGATCCTGAGGGCAATACTGGCCGTCTTCCAGATAACGCCCCAGCAGGTTCATCGACTTGGCATGGCCCTGCTCTGCGGCCAGCCGGTAAAACGCCAACGCTTGCGCTCGGTCTTGCGCAACACCGCGGCCGGTCGCCAGCAAGTTGGCGTAGTTGTACTGCCCCCAATCCAATCCAGCTTCTGCCGCCAGACGATAATTGCGCGCAGCCGCTGCTTCATCGACGGCGCAACCCCAACCATGCTCCAGGCAACGCCCGGTCATATTGCGCGCCATCCAATGCCCGCCATGGGCCGCGATCTGGAACCAGCGCAGTGCCAGCGCTTCATCGCGTGCAATGCCGCGCCCTTCCAGCAGGATTTGCCCGAGCAACGCTTGAGCGTCGACCACGCCTTCCTTGGCCGCCATCAAAATCGCCTGGGCGGCGCGCACCGGGGAGTCGTCGAGCATGCTTTGCAGTTGCTCGACATTGAGCACTTCTTCACGGCGCAATAAAAAGCCCATGCTTACACCTCAACCCAGCGGCGCAGCAGGTTGTGGTAGGTGCCGGTAAGCTGGATCAGCGCCGGGTGGTCGGGTACGTCCGTGGTCAGTTGCTGGATAGCGCCGTCCATTTCGAACAGCAACGTTCGCTGGCTGTCTTCGCGCACCAGGCTTTGGGTCCAAAAAAATGAGGCGTAGCGCGTGCCACGGGTCACGGCGTTGACTTTGTGCAGGCTGGAGCCGGGGTACAGCACCATATCGCCCGCCGGCAGTTTTACCCGTTGTAGGCCAAAAGTGTCCTGAATTTCCAGTTCGCCACCGTCGTATTCCTCCGGGTCGCTGAAAAACAGCGTGGACGACAGATCCGTGCGCACCCGCTCGTAGCTGCCGCGCGCCTGGCGCACGGCATTGTCGATATGAAAATCGAAACTGCCACCGGCCGTGTAGCAGTTGAGCAACGGCGGGAAAACTTTGTGCGGTAGTGCCGCCGACATAAACAGCGGGTTGTTCCACAAACGCTCCAGCATCGCCGCGCCGATTTCCTTGGCCAGCGGGTGGCCTTCGGGCAATTGCAGGTTGTACTTGGCCTTGGCGGATTGGTGCCCGGCGGTGATTTTACCGTCGGCCCACTCAGTGTTTTCCAGGGCTTGGCGAATGCGCAGCACCTCCTCGCGAGAGAACAGGCCGGGAATATGCAGCAACATGGGGCAATACCTGAAAACAGAGAGGCGCTAATGGTATTGATTCTTATCTGCCCTGTAAAACGCGGCGGACGAATGAGTGGGTAAAAACCGTAAGGCAAAAGTGTAAAGAATGTAAATTCAGTGCGAATAGTAATGTATCGCAATTGATAGAAAGTCTTGTTGACCCTATATTCCGCGACCTCACCTCCTTGGGGAAAGGACTTGTTATGTCGCGCACTACGCTAAAAACACCTGCCAGTTCACCACGCATGCTGGCTTCGGCCATCGGCGTTGCACTCAGTGCCAGCTCTGCCGCCCAACTGGCGCAAGCGGCCGAAAGCACCGAACAAAAAGGCGAGCGCAACAGCATCTCCCTCGGCGCCACCAGCATCACCGGCCAGGAACAGGACAACACCTCCTACCAGGTCGAAAAAGTCTCGTCGCAAAAATACACCGCGCCGCTGGTGGACACCCCGCGCTCGGTCACCGTAGTGCCGCAGCAAGTGTTGAAAGACACTGCCGCCACGTCGCTGCAGGATGCCTTGCGCACCGTGCCGGGCATCACCTTTGGCGCCGGCGAAGGCGGCAACCCCCAGGGCGACCGCCCGTTCATCCGTGGTTTTGACGCCCAGGGCGACACCTACCTGGATGGCGTGCGCGACACCGGCGGCCAGAGCCGCGAGATCTTCGACATCGAATCGATCGAAGTCAGCAAAGGCCCCAACTCCTCGTTCGGCGGCCGTGGCTCGGCCGGCGGCAGCATCAACCTGGTGAGCAAGACGCCACAGGCGCGTGACTTCACCAACGGCGGTTTCACTTACGGCTCCGACCAGACCCGCCGCTACGTACTCGACGTGAACCGTCAGTTCCTCGACAACGCCGCGTTCCGTTTGAACCTGATGAGCCACGAGCAGAATGTGGCCGGCCGCGACACCATCAACTACGACCGCTGGGGCGTGGCACCGTCGCTGACTTTCGGCCTGGGCACACCGACCCGCGTCAACTTCAGCTACTACCACATGGAAAGCGACGACCTGCCGGACTCGGGCATTCCGTATGGCTACAGCTCGCCGACCGCCACTGCCCACGGGCATGACAAACCCACCGATGGCGGCGACAGAAATAACTTCTACGGCTTGAAAGACCGCGATTTCCGCAAGACCCGCGCCGACATCAGCACGTTCTCCATCGAGCACGACCTGAACGACAACATGACGCTGAAAAACACCCTGCGCCATGGCAGCACCGGCCAGGATTACGTACTCACTCAGCCGGATGACAGCCAGCGCAACGTCAGCCGTTTCGGCACCGTGTGGCGCCGCGCCAACACCCGCGTGTCAACCACCGACACCACCACCAACCAGACTGATCTGTTCGGCAACTTCCAACTGGCGGGCATGAAACACTCGTACTCCACCGGCCTGGAACTCACCGGTGAAGAAACCCGCGTCAGCAGCTACACCGTCAGCCCGAACAGCAACCCGACCTGCACCGTGGCCAAAGGCAGCCTGGGCGGCCAGTGCACCTCGCTGAGCAACCCGACACCGGATGACGCCTGGACCGGCAGCGTGGCACGCAACTACATGGGCACCAACACCAAGGCCACCAGCCGCGCAGCCTATGTGTTCGACACCATCGAGCTGGACCCGAAATGGCTGCTGAACGTCGGCGTGCGTTACGACACCTTTGATACCCAAGCCAACACCAACGCCGTAGCCGGGCGCAGCAAGCTCAAGGACGACAGCCAGTTCTTCAACTGGCAGGCGGGTCTGGTCTGGAAGCCGCTGGAAAACGGCAGCATCTACACCTCCTACGCCACCTCGGCGCAGCCAGTCGGCGGGCTGGTGGGTGAAGGGCAAGAAACCAATGGTTTCGTCACCGGCATCAACACCAGCGACCTGAAACCCGAAGAGACCGTCAACTACGAGCTGGGCACCAAGTGGGACCTGTTCCACAACCGCCTGTCGTTGACGGCAGCAGTGTTCCGTACCGAGAAGAAAAACACGCGAATCCTGGTGGACTCCAACACCTTCGAAAACGGCGGCGAATCCCGTGTCGATGGCCTGGAACTGTCGGCCAGCGGCAAGCTCACTGACCAATGGCAAGTGTTTGCCGGCTACAGCTACCTGAAAAGCGAACTGGTCGACCCAGGCAAGATCGGCAACCGTCAAAACGTAGTATCTGCCGGCTCCAACAAAGGCAACCAAATGCCCAACACGCCGAAGAACACCTTCAGCCTGTGGACCACTTACGACATCACGCCAAAACTGACCATCGGCGGCGGCGCGTTCTACGTCGATCAGGTGTACGGCGACCCGGCCAACACCGTGTACGTGCCGGCTTACACCCGCTACGACGCGATGGCCAGCTACAAGCTGACCAAGAACGTCGACCTGCAATTGAACGTGCAAAACCTGACCGACAAGACCTACTACGACAAAGCCTACGCGGCGCACTTTGCCAACCAGGCCGCCGGGCGTACGGCGCTGTTGACCACCAGTTTCCACTTCTAAACCCGGTCAACGTTCAGCCAAAAGCCCCACGCATCGGATGCGTGGGGCTTTTGCGTGTAAAACAGAATTTTTCTCGTTAACCCACGGCATAATGCGCGCCGTGACAACGACATCCAGATGAGCGAGGCGGTCCGACGTGTTGAAAAAAACCCTGTTCCAATTGCACTGGTTCTTCGGCATCACTGCCGGGCTGGTGCTGGCGTTGATGGGGATAACCGGGGCTGCGGTCTCGTTTCAGGATGAAATCCTGCGGGCGCTCAACCCCACAGTCTTGAAGGTCGAAAAACGCGAAGCCGGTGTGCTGCCGCCTGCCGAACTGGTGCGCAAGCTTGAGGCCACCGAAGGCAAGACCGTATCGATGTTGTGGGTGGAAAGCGACAGCGGCAACGCCGCGCGCGTGTTCTTCACCGCCCCGCCGGGCGAACGGCGTGGCCAGATGCGCTACTTCGACCCCTACACCGGCGACTACATGGGTGACGCCGTCGGCCAGGATGTGCTCGGCTTTATCTTGCAGTTGCACCGTTTCCTCGCCATGGGCGAAACCGGGCGTAACATCACCGGCGCCTGCAGCCTCATCCTGGTGTTCTTCTGCCTCTCGGGCCTGTACCTGCGCTGGCCGCGCCAAGTGGCAAGCTGGCGCGCCTGGCTGACGATGGACTGGCGCAAGAAAGGCCGCAGCTTCAACTGGGACCTGCACTCGGTGTTCGGCACCTGGTGCCTGCTGTTCTATCTGTTCTCGGCGCTCACCGGCCTGTATTGGTCCTACGACTGGTACAGTCAGGGCCTGAACAAACTGCTGTCCGACGCACCGCAAAACGAGCGCCTGCGCAAACGCGGCCCGCCGCCCGAAGGCCCGGCGCCGGTGGCCAACTACGACGCCATATGGAGCAGCATCTACGCCAACGCCGGCCCCGGTTTGATCGCCTACAACATTCGCATGCCGGCCGTCGCCGGGCAGCCGGCCATCGTGTATTACCTGCTCAACACATCGCCCCACGACCGCGCGCTGAACCAGATCAACCTGGACCCGTCCTCCGGCGAGGTCAAAACCCACGCCCCGTACGCCAGCAAGACGCTCAAGTCCCAATTGCTCACTAGCATTTATGCGTTGCACACCGGCAGCTACTTCGGTTGGACCGGGCGCATCCTCCTCACCCTCAGTTCGCTGATGATGCCGTTGTTCTTTATCACCGGCTGGCTGCTGTACCTGGACCGTCGCCGCAAAAAGCGCCAGGTGCGCGACGCCCGCAACGGCCTCGGCGCCAACCACAGCGATGCGCCGGCCTGGCTGATCGGCTTTGCCAGCCAGAGCGGTTTTGCCGAGCAGTTGGCCTGGCAAACCGCCGGGCAATTGCAGGCCGCCGGCTTGCCGGTGAAAGTGCAGCCGCTGGGCAGCGTCAGCCAGCACGACCTGAGCCAATCGCAGCATGCGCTGTTCGTGGTCAGCACCTTCGGCGACGGCGAAGCCCCAGACAGCGCCCGGGGGTTTGAGCGCAGCGTGCTCGGCCAGGATCTGTCGCTCAAAGGCTTGAACTACTCGGTGCTGGCCCTCGGTGATCGCCAGTATGAACACTTCTGCGGTTTTGCCCGGCGCCTGCACTTCTGGCTGACCCACCAGGGCGGCACGCCGTTATTCGCGCCGGTGGAAGTCGACAGCGGCGACAGCGAAGCGCTGCTGATGTGGCAACAACAACTGGGCCAAATCACCGGCCAAGCACCGGCAGCGGCCTGGCAGGCGCCTCAGTTTGAAATCTGGACCCTCACCCATCGCACCCTGCTTAACCGCGACAGCGTTGGCTCAGACATCTACCTGCTGGGCCTCACGCCGCCTGCGCCGCAAAGCTGGCTGGCCGGTGACCTGGTGGAAGTGCTGCCGCGCAATTGCCCGTGGGCCATCGAGCATTTCCTCGCAGGCCTGGGCCTGGTCGGCAGCGATGGTGTGTTGATCGACGGCCTGGCGCAAACCCTCAACCAGGCTTTGGCCACCCGCCAACTGCCGGACAACCGCGCGCATCTGGTGGGCCTGCACGCACAAGCGCTGGTCAACGCGCTGGTGCCCTTGGGCATGCGCGAATACTCCATCGCCTCGATCGCCAGCGACGGCGTGCTGGAGCTGATCGTGCGCCAGGAGCGCCACCCCGACGGCAGCCTGGGCCTGGGCTCGGGCTGGCTGACCGAATACGCCGCCATCGGCTCCGGCGTCAGCCTGCGTCTGCGCCGCAACAGTGGCTTCCACTTGCCCGAAGCGCCGGTGCCGCTGATCCTGCTGGGCAACGGCACCGGCCTGGCCGGCCTGCGCAGTTTGCTTAAAGCGCGCATCGCCGATGGCCAGCAGCGCAACTGGCTGTTGTTCGGCGAACGCAATATTGCCCACGACTACCTGTGCCAGGACGAGCTGCAAGGCTGGCTGGCCAGCGGTGACCTGGCCCTGCTGGACCTGGCGTTTTCCCGCGACCAGGCAGAGAAAATCTACGTACAGGACCGCCTGCGCGAATCGGCAGACGTATTGCGTAGATGGCTGGCCGAAGGCGCCGCGATTTATGTGTGCGGCAGCTTGCAGGGCATGGCCACGGGTGTGGATCAAGTGCTGCACGAGGTGCTGGGCAGCGAAGCGGTGGAGCGTTTGATTGAGCAGGGCCGCTATCGACGGGATGTGTACTAAGCCCTCATAAACACCGAGGAGCAACTGTGGGAGCTGGCTTGCCTGCGATGCAGGCACCTCGGTGTAAAAGTGACACCAGGGTTATGCCATCGCAGGCAAGCCAGCTCCCACAGTTTTACGTGCATTGCAGGTCAGGCGGGCTGCAGCTTTTGCTCGAACACCGAGACCCCATCCAAGTCACGCAAGATCACGGTCAACTCCGCCGTCTGCCCGTCAATCTGCACTTCACCAAAAAACTGAAAACCGGCAAACGGCGAAGTGTTCTGCGCAGGCGGAGCCTTCTGGAACACCACCTCCGGTCCAAAGGTTTTGTCCAGTTGATTAGGCCCGAAGCTCCCCGCATTCAGCGGCCCGGCCACAAACTCCCAGAACGGCTCGAAATCCTGAAACGCCGCGCGGTCCGGGTGGTAATGATGCGCCGCGCAGTAATGCACATCCGCCGTCAGCCACACATGGTTGCGCACCTGCTGCGCGCGCAAAAACCCTAACAGTTCGGCAATCTCCAGCTCACGACCTTGGGCCGGGCCTGGGTCGCCGTTGGCGATGGCTTCCCAACGTGGCACGCCGGGGCTGACTTCACCGTCGGGCACGCCGAGGCCGATAGGCATGTCGGCGGCCACGACTTTCCACTGCGCCTGGGAGGCCTTGAGTTCGCGCTTGAGCCAGTCCAGTTGCTCACGGCCCATAAAGGGCTTTTCGCCGCCCAGATTGTCGTCGTTAGGCCCGCGATAACTGCGCATGTCCAGCACGAACACATCCAGCAACGGCCCGTAGCTGAGCTTGCGATAGATGCGCCCACCGCCATCGGCGCTCTGGCGGCGCATCGGTGAATACTCCAGCCAGGCCTGGCGTGCGCGGCCGACCAAGGTGTTGATGTCCTTGGTCTGGTAACGCTCATCGAGCATCTTGCTCGGCGACCAGTTGTTGATCACCTCGTGGTCGTCCCACTGCCAGATCTGCGGCACTTCGGCATTGAAGCGGCGCACGTTTTCATCCAGCAGGTTGTAGCGATAATTGCCGCGATATTCGTCGAGGGTTTCGGCGACTTTGCTCTTGGCTTCAGTGGTGATGTTGCGCCAGATGCGCCCGTCTTCAACGGTCAGCTGGGCCGGCACTGGGCCGTCGGCGTAGATGGTGTCACCGCTGTGGATAAAAAAGTCCGGCAGGCGCAGGCGCATGGCTTCGTAAATGCGCATGCCGCCTATGTCCGGGTTGATGCCGAAGCCCTGGCCGACAGTGTCGCCGCTCCACACAAAACGGATATCACGACGCTGCTGCGGCACGCTGCGCAAGTGGCCGAACCACGGCTCGCTGGCCACGCCGGTCTGGGCGTCTTCAAAGTGCACACGGTAGAAAATCGCCTGATCGACCGGCAGCCCGGTGAGTTCGACGCGGGCGGTAAAGTCGGTGCGGCTGTCGGCCAGGGGCGAGATAAATTTGCGCGGGTTGCTGAACACACTGCGGGTGTCCCACTCCACCACCATCTTCGCCGGGCGGTCGCTGCGGCTCCAGATCATCGCCCGATCGCCCAGCAAGTCGCCGGACTGCACGCCGTCGGTGAGTTGGGGGCGGTCCTTGACCGAGGCGATCACTGCCGGCGCCAGGCCCGGCAGCAACAAACCGGCGCCAACGGCTTGCATCACGCGGCGACGGCCGAGATCGAAGTGGCTCATGCAGGTGCCCTCTTGAGTATCAAAAGGGCAACTTAAACACGGGAGCATGAAGCGGATGTGACACCGACCGTAAGAACACTGGAGATCAAAGGTGGGAGCTGGCTTGCCTGCGATAGCGGTGAATCAGTCACTGAAAGGGTGACTGACAGAAAGCAATCGCAGGCAAGCCAGCTCCCACATTTTGAACAGTGTCAGGCCTTGGCTGAAGTGATCGACAGCTCCGCCGCCTCGGGACGCTTGATCAGCGCATACACCAGCCCAGTCACCAAGCTGCCCGCCACAATCGCCAGCAAATACAGGAGCGCATGGTTCATTGCATTCGGAATCACCAACACAAACAAACCACCATGGGGTGCGGCGAGTTTGCAGCCGAAATACATCGACAGCGCGCCGGTCAACGCGCCACCGGCGATGCTGGCCGGGATCACCCGCAGCGGGTCTTTGGCGGCAAATGGAATCGCGCCTTCAGAGATAAAGCACAGGCCCAGGATCATTGCGGCCTTGCCCGCCTCGCGCTCGGTCTGGGCGAACTTGCGCCGCGCCAGCAAGGTGGCGATGCCCATGCCGATTGGCGGCACCATCCCAGCGGCCATGGTCGCCGCCATCGGTGCACCACTGGACGCGGCCAGCAGGCCGACCGAAAACGCATACGCCGCCTTGTTGATCGGCCCGCCCAAATCCACACACATCATGCCGCCCAACAAAATGCCCAGCAGCACCGCATTGGTGGTGCCCATGGTGCTGAGAAAATCCGTCAGCCCCGTGAGCAACCGCGCCACCGGCGGGCCGACCAGATAGATCATCGCAAGGCCCGTGAACAGGCTTGCCAGCAGCGGGATGATCAGGATCGGCTTGAGCGCCTCCAGGCTTTGCGGCAATTGCACCGCGCGGGTGATCAGCTTGACGCAGTAACCGGCAAGGAAACCGGCGAGGATGCCGCCGATAAACCCGGCGCCCAAGGTGCCCGCCAGCAAGCCGCCGATCATGCCCGGCGCCAGGCCCGGACGGTCGGCAATCGAATAAGCGATGTAGCCCGCCAGCAACGGCACCATCAGCATAAAGGCCTGGTCGCCGACGGTTTTGAGGGCGGCAGCCAAGGTGCCTTTTTCTTCAAAAGCATGGATGCCGAACACAAACGACAAGGCGATCAACAGCCCGCCCGCCACCACCATCGGCAACATGAACGACACGCCGGTGAGCAAGTGCTTGTACACGCCGGTTTTTTCTTTTTTGCCGACCGCACCGCTGGCGGCGTTTTCTACCGCGCCTTCGGCCAGCGCCTTGTTGAGCGTGGCCTCGGACTGCTTGAGGGCGATGCCGGTACCACAGCGGTAAATCTTCTTGCCGGCGAAACGCTCAGTGGCGACTTCGATATCCGCCGCCAGCAACACCACATCGGCATCGGCGATGGCCTGCGCGCTCAACGGCGTGCGTGCGCCCACCGAACCCTGGGTCTCGACCTGCAAGTCATAGCCCAGGCGCTTGGCCGTTTGCTGCAAGGCTTCGGCGGCCATGAAGGTGTGGGCCACGCCGGTCGGGCAGGCCGTGATCGCGACGATACGCGGGGCATTCTTCGCCGCCACCGGCGCTTGGCTGGCGACGTATTCCTGGGCCTCTTCGGCACCACGGCGCAGCACCGCGTCGACATCCGCCAGCGCCTGGGCCGGCGTGCTCTGGAATACACGCTTGCCGACAAACCGCTGCATATCCACCGGCGTGCTGCTGACCAGCAACACCCACTCGGCCGCGTCGATAGTCGCTTGGGACAACGCCCGCTCCGGGTGCTGCACATCCACGACTTCGGTGCTGGTGCTCCAGCCCTGGCGCTGCGCGGCGGCGTCCAACAAGCGGGCGCACAGCACACTGGTGACCATGCCGTTCGGGCAGGCGGTAACAATGGCTAACTTCATCACAAACCCTCTTATTGTTCTGTCAGCGCGCGCACATGGACGCCGCTTTCGAGGCGCGCCAACTGCGCGTCATCGCTGATACCAAAACCGATCTGCGTGACCGCCATGGCGGCAATCGCCGTGGCCCGGCGCAAGGTGGTTTCCGGCAGATCAAACCTGAGCAGACCGTGCAGCATCCCGGCCAGCAACGAATCGCCCGCACCCACCGTGCTGGCGACGCTGACCTTGGGCGGCGTGGCATGCAGCGCGGTGCCTGGGCTGAACCAGTTCACGCCCTCGGCGCCGTGGGAGACCACCACATGCTCCACGCCTTGAGCATGCAAACGCTCGGCGGCCTGGGCCTGCTGTGCGATGGAGTCGGTGGCGCAATCGAGGGCTTCGGCGAGTTCTTCGGTGTTGGGTTTGATCAACCACGGGCCGGCCTTGATGCCCGCGCGCAAGGCTTCGCCGCTGGTGTCGAGGACGACTTTCAAACCAAGGTCTTTCAACGCGTGTATCAGTTCCTGAAACCACTGTGCGCTGACGCCACGCGGCAAACTGCCGGCGACCACCACCGCATCGAATTCAGGGCCGATGATCGCGACCATTTTGAGCAGTTGTTTTTGCGCCTGCTCACTCACCAGCGGCCCCGGCGCATTGATGTCGGTGACCCGACCATCCTGCTCGGCAATCTTGATGTTGCTACGTGTTTCGCCCGGCACGCGGATGAACGCGTCGCCAAACCCGCGGCTGGCGATCAATGCCTCGAAAGCCTCAGGGTTTGAGGCGCCGAGAAAACCGCCCACGCTCACCTCATGCCCGAGGTCCGCCAGCACCTGGGCGACATTCACACCCTTGCCGGCAGCATGGGTCAACAGGGTTTCGCTGCGGTTGACTGCACCGGGTTCCAGGTGTGCCAGGCGTACCGTAAGGTCCAACGCCGGGTTCAGCGTCAGGGTCAGAATCTTCGCCATTTACACGGTCTCCACTAGGGCTCGCACTTGCGCGGGCGAACCCACCGCAAGCGCTTTTTGCGCCAGGCCCTGGGCCTCGCTCAGACTGAATTCACGCACCCGCGCCTTCACTTCGGGAATGCTGCGGGCTGACACACTCAACTCATCCACACCCAGCCCCACCAGCACCGGCACCGCCAGCGGGTCCGCCGCCAGTTCGCCACACACGCCGACCCATTTGCCATGGGCATGGGCGGCGCGCACGGTGATGTCGATCAGTTGCAACACGGCCGGGTGCAGGCCATCGGCCTGGGCCGACAGGGTTGGGTGGCCACGGTCGATGGCCAGGGTGTACTGGGTGAGGTCGTTGGTGCCGACGCTGAAAAAGTCGACTTCCTTGGCGAGTACCGGCGCGAGCAAAGCGGCAGACGGTACTTCGATCATGATGCCCAGTTGCAGGTCGGCCACCGGGATTTCCAGGCGCAGGCGCTCGGTCATATCGCGGGCGGCTCGCCATTCATCGACACTGCCGACCATGGGAAACATGATGCGCAGCGGGCGGTTGTCCGCCGAGCGCAACAGCGCACGCAATTGCGCTTCCATGATCTGCGGGCGCTGCAAGGTCAGGCGAATGCCGCGCACACCGAGGAAGGGGTTTTCTTCTTCGGCAATCGGCCAATACGGCAGCGGTTTGTCGCCGCCCACATCCAGGGTGCGCACCACAAGCGGGCGACCGCCAAGGCCGTCGAGCACGCGGCGGTATTCGGCTTCCTGGGTGGCTTCATCCGGTGCTTGCGGGTGAGCCATAAAAATCAGTTCGGTGCGCAACAGCCCAATGCCTTCGGCGCCCTGCTCCACTGCCGCCGCAACGCCTGCGCTTTCACCGATATTGGCGAACACTTCCACGGCATGGCCGTCGCGAGTCAGTGCCGGTTCATGACGCTGGGCCGAGGCCGCTTGCAGGCGCTGTTCGCGGGTGTCGCGCTCGACCGTGGCGCGTTGCAGCGTGGCCGCGTCGGGGTCGACATGCAGGCGGCCGCGCTGGCCGTCGAGCAATAGCTGTGTGCCAGCGGCCAGCAACAACACCGCCGCGCCGGCGCCGACCAAAGCAGGAATGCCCAAGGCACGCGCAACGATGGCACTGTGGGCCGTGGCGCCGCCACGGGCGGTGAGGATGCCGGCGACGCGGGTTGGGTCCAGGCGGGCAACGTCAGAGGGGCCGACTTCATCCATCACCAGAATGTAAGGTTCGCTCGGCTCCTGGGCGGTTTCAAGACCGCATAATTGCGCCAGCACTCGGCGGCCAATATCACGCAGGTCGGCGGCGCGCTCGGCGAGCAAGGCATCCTGCAACGACTCCTGCTGCTTGGCGGCGGCTTCGATCACGCTCATCCAGGCAGCTTGCGCGCTCTCGCCTTGCTTGAGGCGCGTGTCGACTTCGTCGGTCAGCTCCGGGTCGTCGAGCATTTCCTGGTGGGTGATGAAAATCTCGCGGATCGCCTTGGATTGGCTGCGCTCGATCAAACCCTGGATATCAGCGCGCACCTCGGTGAGCGCGGCGTGCAGGCGCTGGCGCTCAATGGCCGCAGACTCGCCACGCAGCGGGTAATCGAAGACCTGCTGGGTCTGGATATGCGCCGGGCCGATGGCAATGCCGGGCGCGGCGGCGATGGCCTGGACCTGGCTGCCGGACACAGGCGCGCTGATCGCCGGTTCAATATCAAGGATGGCAGGTTGGGCACTCACGGTCGGCAGCGGCTCGACTTCCTCACCGAGCCCTTGCTCCACCGCTGCCAGCAGCGCGGGCAATGCATCACCGGCAATCACAGGCTCGGCGACAAACTCCAGCACCTGGCCGCGACGGGCGCCGAGGCTCAGCAACTTACTCAGGCTTTTCACCGAGACGGCACCCACCGGGCCATCAACGATGCGCACGCGGATATCGCCGTCAAAACTTTTCGCCAATTGCGCGAGGATCTTCGCCGGCCGCGCATGCAAACCATGGGCATTGGCCAGGGTGATGCGCGCATTCGGCCAGTCCGGCGGCAGTTCACCGCCCAATACTTCAAGCACCGCCCGGCTGCTGGTAGCGCGGCCCAATTCCTGGCCGCGACCTTCAATCAACAAGGCGCACAGGCGTTCGAGCAAGGTTTGATGCGCCTCACCCAGGCTGGCCAGGCAGAACAGGCCGTTCAGGGGCTGGCCGAGGTAACGCATCGGTTTGTCCGGCGTCACGAACGCAAGGCCTGGGCGCTTCACCGTCTGCTCGCTGTGCAGCCACCACAGGCCATCGCCCAACGGCAGCGCGTCGACTTGCTGCAACACGGCGGCGAAACCATTACTGACACAATCGGCCTGACGCAACAGGCGTGCGCCACGCCAGACCAGCTCTTCAAAATCGTCGGCCGATACGCCCAGGCTGATCATCTGCGCGTCCAGCGCCAGTTCCTGTGGTGCGCCTTGCAGCAGTTTCAGCAAGGCTTCGGCGGAGCCGGCACGGCGCAGCGCCTGGCCCAGGTCGGTTTCTCCGAGGGCGCGGGTGAGCAGTTGCAGCAGGCGCAGGTGTTCATCGGATTTGGCCGCGATGCCGATCGCCAGGTAGACGATCTGGCCGTCGCCCCAATCCACCCCTTCGGGAAATTGCAGCAGGCGTACGCCCGTGGAAAACACTTGGTCACGGGTTTCCGGCGTACCGTGGGGGATGGCAATACCTTGGCCGAGAAAAGTCGAGCCTTGGGCTTCACGGGCTTGCAAGCCGCTCAGATAACCCTCGGCGACCAGGCCATCGGCCACCAGTTTTTCCGCGAGCAGGTGCAAGGCAGCAGATTTATCCACAGCCACCTGGCCCATGGAAATCTGCTCTACAGTGAGCTCAAGCATGCCGTTCTCCTAGTTAGTGCACTGTGGGCACTAGGTATTGTTTTGAATAAATCAGCGCAGGCGCGTTCATAAATAACTGACTGAGTGGTCAATTGGCAGTAGTCACTCAGTGGCGAACATCGTAAAAATACGCTTGCTGAAACGTTTAATCTAGAATTTATGGCAGATTATGCGCTAATTATGCAAGCTTGAAGGACCACTCGGCACTTGAGCTCAGACAATAGTCGTGTGCAGGAATCGGTTACGATTGGACAAAATGTCGGGGCAAGCTCTAAAAAACAAGGAAATCCCGGTTTGAAACTCAGTGATATCGCACGTCTGGCCGGTGTGTCCGTTACCACCGCCAGCTATGTCATCAACGGCAAGGCCGAACAGCAACGCATCAGCAGCGCCACCGTCGAGCGTGTGCGTGCTGTGGTCGAAGCCCATGGCTTTACGCCCAACCCTCAGGCCGCCGGGCTGCGCAGTCGGCACACGCGCACCTTGGGCTTTATCTTGCCCGACCTGGAAAACCCCAGCTACGCACGCATCGCCAAGCTGTTGGAACAAGGCGCGCGGGCGCGCGGCTACCAACTGCTGATCGCCAGCTCCGATGATGAAGCCGACAGCGAACGCCAACTGCTGCAACTGTTCCGCGCGCGGCGCTGCGATGCACTGTTCGTGGCCAGTTGTTTGCCGGCCAGCGATGACAGCTACCGTGAGCTGCAAGCCAAGGGCCTGCCGGTGATCGCCATCGACCGGGTGATGGAACCCGGGCAGTTCTGCTCGGTGGTCAGCGACGACCGCCAGGCCTGCCAGCAACTCACCAGCAGCCTGTTGCAGCCGCTGCCCAAGCAGATCGCGCTGATCGGCGCACACCCCGAACTGAGCATCAGCCAGGAACGCGCTGCCGGTTTCCGTGAAGCCTTGAGAGACTTCAAGGGCGACGTGCTAATCGAGCAGGGTGAAGCCTTCAGCCGTGACTGTGGCCGCCAACTGATGGAAGAACTCCTGCAACGCCTGGGGCATTTGCCTGACGCGCTGGTGACGACTTCCTACGTGCTGCTGCAAGGTGTGTTCGACGCGTTGCATGACTTCCCGCTCAAGTCCCGGCCGTTGCGCCTGGGCACGTTCGGCGACACCCAACTGCTCGACTTCCTGCCCTTGCCGGTCAACGCCATGGCCCAGCAACATCAACTGATCGCCGACACCGCCCTGCGCCTGGCCCTGGCGGCCATCGAAGAAGAACAGTATGAGCCCGGCGTGCATGCCATCGGCCGGACCTTCAAGCAGCGCATTCACGAGGCTTGAGCGTGGAGCTGATCGACACCCACACCCACCTGGACTTCCCGGATTTCGACACGGATCGCCGGGCAGTCCTCGCCCACAGCCGCCAACTCGGCGTGCAGCGCATGGTGGTGCTGGGTGTGTATCAGCAGAACTGGCAACGGCTGTGGGATCTGGTGCAGGACGATGAAAGTTTATTTGCCGCCTTCGGCCTGCACCCGGTGTATCTGGAGGATCATCGCCCCGCCGACCTGATCGAGTTGGGTGATTGGCTGACCCGTCTACAGGGCCATCGGCAACTGTGCGCCGTCGGTGAGATCGGGCTGGATTACTTCCTCGAACAGTTGGACCGCGAACGTCAGCAAAGCCTGTTTGAAGCGCAGCTGAAACTGGCTGTGGATTTCCAGCTTCCAGCCCTGCTGCACGTGCGCCGCAGCCACGCGGCAGTGATCGCCACCCTCAAACGCATCCGCCTGCCGCGCGGCGGCATCATTCATGCGTTTGCCGGCAGCGTTGAGGAGGCCCGCGAATACATCAAACTCGGCTTTAAACTGGGCCTGGGCGGCGCGGCCACTTGGCCCCAGGCGCTGCGTATGCACAAGGTGCTGACCCAGCTGCCGCTTGAGGCGCTGGTGCTGGAAACCGATTCGCCGGACATGGCGCCGGCCATGTACCCCGGCCAGCGCAACAGCCCGCAACACCTGCCGGCTATCTGCGACGCCTTGGCCGAACGCATGGGCATCAGCCCTTCAGTGCTGGCCGAAACGAGCACACGCAACGCGTGCGAGCTGTTCAACTGGTAGCACGTTGACCACCTGCAAATCCAAGGTCAGTCGCTGCCGGTGGCGCACGTAACGCAGCGTCAGAAAGTGCATAAGTACCACTATCAATGAAACGTTGAGCTGCCCGACCATACTGATCAGGCCGAGCCACTCGGCCACCATCGCCACGATCAGCACCGCGCTGGTCAGTACCATCATGCTGGGGTGCACCATGGCCCAGTGGTCCAAGGATTTGAACTGGCGCAGTTGCCTGGGGCAGTTCAACTCCAGGACCCGCTGACAATACGGGCAATCAAACGGCTCACGGATGGCAATGGCGTTCAATTGCCAGGGCTTGAGTTCGAAGGTGATGTCGCAATGGGCGCAGTGCCCTTTGATGCCGATAACCGCCGTCATCGCGTTGCCTCCCGAGTACCCGGATTGGGTGAAACAAATTCTCACCCAATCACATGATCAAAACAGGCACACCGAAAAATAAGGACAGGCACCACAAACCATCAAGCCTATTCCTATGCGCAGGTCTTACACACGAAACGCCCCGATCAAGTGCTTCAGTTCAATGACCTGCAACGACAGCTGCCGGCTGGCGGCCTCGGTCTGCTGCGCGCCCTGGGCCGCATGTTCGCCGGCTCGATTGATTTCGACGATGTTTTGGTCGATATCCTGCGCGACTGCGGTTTGCTGCTCGACGGCGGCGGCGATCTGCTGGTTCTGATCGACGATCATGCCCACGGCGCCAAGGATATTTTCCAGGGCCTGCTGGACCTTTTCCGACTGAGCCACGGTACCATCGGCCATGGTATGGCTGGTGCCCATGGCCTTCACCGCTGCGCCTACACCGCTGTGCAAACGGCTGATCATCTGTTCGATTTCTTCGGTGGAATGCTGCGTGCGCCGGGCCAGGGTGCGCACCTCATCGGCCACCACCGCAAAACCACGCCCCTGCTCACCGGCGCGCGCCGCCTCGATCGCCGCATTGAGCGCCAGCAGGTTGGTTTGCTCGGCGATGCTTTTGATCACTTCCAGCACGCTGCTGATGGACTGGCTGTCGGCGGCCAGTTGATTGATCACCCGCACCGATTCATCAATCTCCGACGCCAGGCGCGCAATGCTGCCCTGCTGGGATTGCACCAGGCCACGGCCGGTGACGGTTTCGTGGTTGACGCTTTGGGCGCTATTGACCGCCGCGGCCGCGCTGCGTGCCACTTCCTGGGCGGTGGAAGACATCTGATTCATCGCCGTCGCCACCTGTTCAATCTGGCTGCGCTGGCCGGACACCGCCTGATTGCTTTGCGAAGACACGGCCTGCACCTGGCCGGCTTGCAGCTCGACCTGGCTAACGGTGTGCCCCACGCGTTCGATCAAGTCGTGGATCTTGGCCACAGTGCCGTTGAACACTTGGCCCAGGTCGCCCAGTTCATCGCGACTGTGGGCCACAAACGTGACGGTCATGTCGCCGGCCGCCACCTTGTCCATCATCGCGCCCAGTCGGCGCAAGGTGGTGCGCGTGGAGGCATAGAAGCCTGCATACAAATAGAAGATCAGCAAGAACACCGCCACCAGGGCACACACCAGCACCACCATGTGCGTGCGGTTTTGCGCCAGGCGCTGCTGCAGTTGCTGCTCAAGGAACCTCAGGGTGGTGTCATTGAGCTGGTAGGTCTGGGCCATCAGTCGGCTGACATCTTCGTAGAACCCCTGCCACGGCGCGTCGAGGGTTTGCGCCATGACGACCTGCTCTTCAAACAACTCGCTGCCTTGTTTGAGGCTGGCACTGCTGGCCTGGGCCAAGCTGTCGAGCGCCGTGTGCGCGGCGGTACTGGCGCCCAGGGCATCCTGCAGCTTCAAGGCGTATTCAGCCTGGAGTTTTTCCAACTGTTGCAACAGTTCGTCAAAGCGCGTGCTGGAGGATGAATTGAGAAAGCCCTGGCCGAGGGAGTACGCACCCATGGCCCGCCCTTCGCCGAGGGTTTGGGTGACTTGCGCGGTGACGCTGGTGAGCAGCTCACTGAGCTGGCGCAAATCACTCTGAGGGTCGCGGCTCAAGCCGGACTGGCTGGCAATGATCTGGCTCAACATCTGCGCCTTGTTGAGTAATTTGCCGATCAGCGCGCTTTTGCTCAGCAGCGAGGTTTCCTGCTGCTGGGCCTTGAAGGCGGCGATTAACTCGTCGCGTTTGCCGTCAAAGGCGCTGGCTTGCTCAGCGTCGGCGGTCATGGCGTTGAGGCTTTGCAGGCGGCTCAGTACGCTCTGCTCAAGGGTACTGATCTTGCCTTCGAGGTCGCCGGCCTTACCTGATTGCCCCAGCACCGCGTTGATCTGCACCTGATTGTTCAGGGTCTCCAGATCGCGCCGCAGGGCCAGGCTGCTGCCGAGCAAATCGAGGCTTTGCAGTTCAATGCGGGTGCCCTGGAATTGCGACCAGGAGTCACGCACCAGAAAATAGTTGGTCGCCAGCATCGGCAGCAGGAACAGCACG
Organism: Pseudomonas sp. OE 28.3; assembly: GCF_014268205.2. NCBI lineage: Bacteria > Pseudomonadati > Pseudomonadota > Gammaproteobacteria > Pseudomonadales > Pseudomonadaceae > Pseudomonas > Pseudomonas sp. OE 28.3. The sequence goes on along the minus strand of NZ_CP077082.1, from coordinate 1,150,956 downwards.
CTGATCAGGCTGAACTTCATGCCAAAACTCAGGCGGTTCATCAGGGCGACAGCGGGATAGAGCAAGCGCTTCACGGGTGAGCTCCCTTTCTTATTTTTATTGAGGCGCAGGGCGGCGGCAGATAGCCACTATTTGGCGCTCTGACTGTATAGCTCAATTTGAAAGGGAGTTTTGTAACGTAAGGTTAACGGCTTGGAAATTCACCACAGACCCAATGTGGGGATGCAGGCACCTTGGTGTATCAGGCATACCGAGTTGATGCGATCGCAGCATAGGTATCTACACAACTTTTGAAGGCAGCCACTTTCTCCTGTGGCGAGCAGGCTTGCCCTGCGTTGGGCTGCGAAGCAGCCCCAGTAAAGGCACTGCAATTTTCCTGAAAGAACTCAGCGTCTGGGTTTGGGGCCGCTTCGCAGCCCAACGCAGGGCAAGCCTGCTCGCCACAACAGCCTAACCGGTTGTGTAGATACCTATGGCCATCGCAGGCAAGCCAGCTCCCACACTTTGACCGCATGCAGCCATCCTGTTGCGAGGAGCTAAGGCAACACCGTCCAAATCGCAAACCCCGCATACCACAGCACCGCAGCCCGCAGCAGCAGTTCCCACAGACGATCCAGGCTGTTGATGCCATCGGCCCCCACCACCGGTGGTGGAATTTCGGCCGCCACCAAGCCGACTTTTTCCATCAGTTGCGCAGCGCTGATGTCCCAGCTCAACAGCTCATGCAGCATCACCCGGCTGACCGCGACAAAGTTACCCACCAGGGCAAAGCTGGCCGCCAACAGACGCACCGGCAGCCAATCAAATGCGTGACGCAATTGCCCGGCGCGTTCGGCGACCAGCGGGTTCTGGCTGTTCTCGCTGGCCAATGCCAACAGGCGATAAGCCAGGGCCGCGACCGGGCCAAGCAGGAAATACCAGAAAATCACCGCAAAAAAACTTTGGTAGGCCTGCCACAGCAAATGGCCTTGAACCCGCTCCAACAGTTGCTCGCCACTGTCGGCGGCCACCTTCAGGTCGCGCTCGGCGACGTGCTCGGCAGCTTGCAGGTCGCCGCGCCGCCAGGCGTCGCGAAACGGTCCAAGCTCGCCCAGCAGATCGCCGCGCCCCAGGCTGTAGATCACCACCAGCAAATGCACCGGCAGCGCCAACAGGCCATAAGCCACGGGTTCCAGCACCAACAGCAACAACCCCAGCACGGCCACCGGCAACAACACCAGCAGTATCAGGATCAGCCAAGGCTGCTTGCCCATGCGCGGGCTCGACTCCAGCTTGGCCAGCTCGCGCAGCCATCCGCCGTCACGTTGCAACCGCCGACGCAGGGCCGAGAACTTCTCGATCCACACCGCCAGCACCAACACCAGGAAACTCATCGTGCGTGTCCTCCATCCTGCAGGGCGCTGCGAAAGCGCGTCCAATCAAAAGCCGGGCCTGGATCGGTCTTGCGTCCCGGTGCGATATCACTGTGACCACAAATACGCTGCTGGGTAATGCCTGGGTAGGCCGACAACAGTTGCCGGGCCAGGTCGATCAGCGACACATATTGCGCATCGGTGAACGGTAGCTCGTCCGTGCCTTCCAGTTCGATCCCGAGGGAAAAGTCATTGCACACTTCACGCCCCTCGAAACTGGACACCCCGGCATGCCAGGCACGCTCCAGGCACGACACAAATTGTGTCACCAAGCCGTCGCGTTCAATCAGAAAATGCGCAGACACCCGTAGGCTGGCAATGCTTTCAAAGTAGGGATGCTCCGTGACGTCCAGGCGATTCTGGAAAAACTCCTGCACTTTGCCAGTAGCAAACTGCCCCGGTGGCAGGCTGATGTTATGCACCACCAACAGTGAGATCTCGCCGGCGGGGCGCTCGTTGAAGTTGGGCGACGGGCAATGACGGATGCCCTGGCACCAACCGCTGGTGGGGTCCAACTGCATACGGGTTCCTTGAATGAGACGAGGTGTTACCAGTATGCCGCGTTCAGCCCTGCGGTTGCGATCACTTGCCGCGATTGAGTTGGCGCAGCGTGCCAATCACCGACGTCAGCGCGCGGTCGAACAGCAGCCCCTCATCAAGGCTGCGCAGCGCGCCCTGCTTGAGGGCCATGGCCAATTGGCCGGCACTTTTCTCGAGGGCTTTGAGCCCGGTGCGGCTGACAAAAATATAGCGGTTGGCCGGCGCCATGATGGCCTTCAGCTTGCAACGCAGCCGGCTGCCGTCCTCCTGCTGGAACTCAAACCAGTGACCAATGTGCAACTGCTGGACCTTGAGCAACTCCGGATCATCACTGGGCAGACTCGGGATGGCGTCAGGCACCTCGCTACTGAGCGAAAACGGCTCACGCACCTCGATCAGCGTGTCCAGGCGCTCGCCTTCGAACGACTGCAGGTGCATGGCCTGCAAACGTAGAAAAAATTCGCGGGTGCTGAAGGGGTCGAACGCAGCACTGGTCAACCCATCACGCAAGGCTTTGAGCAGGCCGGGCAGCTGCTCAAGCAAGTGCCGGCCGGCCTCGGTGTCTTTTTGCAGGCTGACGCTCCAGATCAATTCGTCCATGGTGCGCACGGCCGCCTGCCATTGCACTGACTGCTCGCCCTGCTTGAGGCTGGCCAGCAACAGCACCTGGCTCCAGGCCTGCTGGATAAACTGCACCACGGACTGCGGCAACACTCGGCCCACCAACCGTCGATTGAGCACCTCGGCCACCCGCTGACGCGCGGCGTCTTTGCGCACCCGGCCTTCTTCGGCCTCACAGGTGTGCTGTTCGAGCAACTCGCTGCGGTGGCGCTCGTCGGCAGTAGAGGCACTGAACTGCGCCAGCACCTGGGGGAAAATCGCCAGGTCTTCAACGAACTCATTCAACAGCCGTTGCACCACCTGCTCAGTGCGCAGGTACAGGCTGTCACGCTGATAATCATCGCGCGGGCTCCATGTCATGGCGGCGCTGGCGATTTCATTGAGCAGACGTCGCGCCGGGTGGCTGGCGCGGCTGAAAAAACTCTTGTCCAGCACCGCCACTTTCAACAACGGAATCTGCAAGCGTGCGATCAAGGCCTTGAATACGTCAGGCACGCAGTGGTCAGTGAGGATGAACTCGAACAACAGCGCGACCAGGTTGATCACATCCTCATCGGCGTCTTCCACCACACGGGACTTGCCGCTCTTGACGCTCACGCGAGTCAGCAACTGCTCAAGCTGGTTACGCAGGTCGAAGTCGTCTTCGGCCTCGGGCTCCGGCACATATTGCTGCAGGTGGGAGAGCAGGCGCAGCAAATCGCGGGTGGCGATGGGCTGGGGTTCGGCGCTGGCTTCCAGGGTGGGCGCGACGCTGCCACGCACGGCAGCGAGCAACTTCTGCAACGCGGCGAAGGCTTGCTGGCCGTTTTCATCCATGGGCTGATCAACGGCCTGCACACTGCCTTCGCGCTGCTGCTCGCGAGCTTCACGCCCACCTGGGCGGCGTGACGGCACAGCCTTGAGCTGCGGCAAAACGCCAGTGGCAACCAGCAGTTGGTTGGCCTCGGCGTACAGTTGGTCGGCGTCACTGAGCACATACTTTTCGAACAGCTTGAGCATGATCAGCTTGACGCGAATCTCCACACCCAGGCTGCGCCCCGCACGCAGGAAGAACTCGCACAAGAGTGCTGGGCCCAGCGGGTTGTCGCGCTCATCCAGGGGGTTGCCGAGCAACGCGCCCAGGCGCGCGGTCAATTGCCCCAGCGCCAGGCCATCGCGATGGCGCACCCGGCCGAGCATGGCCTCCAGCGCGACAGCTTTTTCCAGCTCATCACTGGACGTACCCGGCGCCGCCTCATAGGACACCACCGGCACCAGGTGAAACTCACCGCGCTCGGCCTGGCCCAGGTCGATAAATGCGGCGAACAATTGCTCCATGAACACGCGCTCGAAATTCTTGCGCTTGAGGCGCAGGTCACGCATGGCTTCAAAGAAAATATGGTGGTCGACGTTGCTGCGGGCCTTGTCGGCCATTTCAAACAAGGTGTCGTCAGCGTTATCGAACAGCTCCTGCAAACCTTGCTGCAACTGCTGTGCAGCCTTGTCGCGAACCTGCAGCAACACCACCGGCAGGCGCGCGAGCGGCGATGGCGTGGCCTGTGCCCGATTGATGGGCACCACCTTTCCGTCAATGTGCATCCTGGCCTCCTGAAACGGCGGTGATGAGTTGGGGAAAAATCGGCTACAGGCCCCATCGGGCTGCAAACACCGGTTATCTCCAAGGACGTCAAAGCTATGACGCCAATCGCAAGGCGCGAGATTATCTTGCAAATGGGGGCTGTTGCGCCAGTGAACTCTGCCAATGCGCTGTAAATGAGTGGCGAGTATGGGTTCGGCGGCGCGCTGCCCCTATAATCGAGGCACTTTGTTTGTGGAGCCTGTTATGCCGAATCTCCGTCTTGCCGACCTCACCGCCGAAATCGAAGCCAACGTGCGCCGCGCACTGCTGGAAGACATCGGCAGCGGCGACATCACTGCGCAACTGATCCCGGCCGAACGGCTGGCCAAGGCCACCATCATTACCCGCGACGCAGCCGTTATCGCCGGCACCGCCTGGGTGGACGCGGTGTTCCGCCAGCTCGACCCACGGGTTGCGGTGCATTGGCAGGTGGCCGACGGCGAGCGTGTGAGCCCCAATCAAGTGCTGTTCCACCTTGAAGGCCCGGCACGCTCACTGCTGAGCGGCGAAAGGTGTGCGCTGAATTTTCTGCAGATGTTGTCAGGCGTCGCCACGCGCGCGCAGTACTTGGCGGACTTTGTCGCCAGCACTCAGGTCAAGTTGCTGGACACCCGCAAAACCCTGCCGGGCCTGCGCCTGGCGCAGAAGTACGCCGTGACTTGCGGCGGTTGCCACAACCATCGCATCGGGTTGTATGACGCGTTCCTGATCAAGGAAAACCATATCGCCGCCTGTGGCGGGATTGCCGAGGCGATTACCGCCGCCCACAAGATCGCGCCGGGCAAGCCAGTGGAAATCGAAGTGGAAAGCCTGGAGGAGCTGCGTGAAGCACTGGCGGCGGGCGCCGATATCATCATGCTCGACGAATTGAGCCTGGATGACATGCGTGAGGCCGTGCGCCTGAATGCCGGCAAGGCCAAGCTGGAAGCCAGCGGCGGGATCAATGAAACCACCTTGCTGCCTATCGCGCAGACCGGGGTGGATTACATTTCCATCGGTGCGATGACCAAGGATGTGAAGGCGGTGGATTTGTCGATGCGCCTGAGCACCTGAGCAAGCAACATCCGAGCAAAAGGAGCGAGGTTGCTCGCTCCTTCAATTTCGCGCTCAGATCGCGAGATTATTCATCCCGCAATACTCGTTCCAGTCAACGCCCAGTACCTCGGCGGCCTCCTTGTGCAAGGCCAGGCGCGCCGCTTCGAACTCTTGCGGCGTCGAGGTGTACTTGAGGGTCAGTTCCCATGGCTGCAGGCCCTGGGCCTCGGCCTCATCCTCGAAGGCCCACTGGATCTGGTCCTTTTGATCATCGGCGCTCAGGTCCTTGATCTCGTCGAGCAGTTCCGGCGATTCCGCGACGTATTTTTTGAGGGCTGCTTCGTGCCGCTGTTCCTGGGTCATTTCTTGTGTGGTCATGTTGTTCTCTTAGATCATGGAATGGGGATGCATCTGGGTCATCAAGGTTGCGCAGATACAAAAAAGTGGGCACGAATGCCGCCTCGTCTGGCCTTCAGAACCATTCTGGGATCATCTGAAAACGTTGCCTTTGAAACAGTGTCGCCGTTGAAACAGTGTTGCCTTGTGCCCGAGACAGGAGTCGAACCTGCGACCTTCGCGTTACGAGTGCGCTGCTCTACCAACTGAGCTACACGGGCGGTGGGCTAAAGCTAGCACCGCATTGGGCAGGCAGCAACAAACTCGCTGACCGCCCGGCAGGCATTACGCCCCGTCGGCGCCGCAACCCTTGGCGGCGTACTGCGCCTCGACCGTGGTGGCACAGGCCCAACCCTGGGTGGCGCTGCGCGTCAAGGTGATGGTCTTGCCCAGTACCGGCGCAGGTGCATCGAGGATTTCGCAGGTAATGGAACCGACGCCCGTGGCCACATCGCCGGTTACGGTGATCGTGCAGTTGGCAGTCGGGCTGGTGCCACCAATCAAAGGCAAGGTCGGCACAGTGCCCTGGTTAAGGGTGTCTTCAAAACCGGCCTTCAACGCCGCAATTTCAGCCAGCCCCGCCGTGAACTTGGCCTTGGCCTGGTGCTTGGTGTACATGGGCAGACCGATGGTGGCCAAAATGCCGATGATTGCCACGACGATCAACAACTCGATCAAGGTAAAGCCTTTCTGACGCATCACATTCACTCTCCAGAATAAAAACCTTATCAAGGCGCGTCCTGCGCCCCGCAGTGTGCAGCGGCGCCAGTGTACTCATCCGTGAGCGCCCAATTGTGGGTAAGACGCACATTCTGACATTTTATCGTGCGCCCACGAGCGGTCCGAATCCGTCATCTGACTAAGCTATAAATCTACGACGACCTGTGTGCGGACCTGTGCCATGAATGACGCTTCAACGATCTACGCCTGGGAAGGCACCAACCGCAAAGGCCGCCGGGTGTCCGGGCAAGCCACCGGGCATAACCTGGCACTGATCAAGGCACAGCTGCGCCAGCAGGGGATTTACCCCGGGCGCGTGCGCAAAAAGGCTTCGCACCGGCCATATTTTGCCGCGCCGATAAAACCCGCCGACATCGCGCTGTTCACGCGCCAATTGGCGACCCTGTTAAAGGCAGGCATTGCGCTGCTGCAGGCGTTCGACATCATCTGCGAAGGCTTCGAAAACCGGCAGATGCGCGCGTTGATAAAAGGCTTGAAGCAGGAGATTGCCGCCGGTAGTAGCCTGGCAGCAGCGCTGCGCAAACAGCCGCGTCACTTTGATGACTTGTATTGCAACCTGATTGCCGCAGGCGAACAGGCAGGCGCCCTGGAAACATTGCTCGAACGGGTGGCGATTCACCTGGAAAAAAGCCAGCAGCTCAAGGCGCGAATCAAAAAAGCCATGACCTACCCTATCGCCGTAATCGTCGTCGCCTGCCTGGTCAGCGCAGTTTTGCTTATTCACGTGGTGCCGCAGTTCCAGAACATCTTCGCCGGGGTAAACGGCCAACTGCCGGGCTTTACCTTGCTGGTGATTGCGCTGTCCAACTTCCTGCAGCACGCCTGGTGGATGCTTGCCTTGGGGCTGGGTATGGCAATAACTGCGCTGCGCCATGCCTATCGGGCTTACCCGGGGTTTCGTGACGGGCTGGATGCCGCTTTGTTGAACGCGCCCCTGGCTGGCACACTGCTGAGGCGCTCAGCCATCGCCCGCTACGCCCGTACACTTTCAACCACCTTTGCCGCGGGCGTGCCATTGGTGCAGGCTCTGGACTCCGTGGCAGGCGCGGCAGGCAATGGATTGTTCACAAAGGCGATCGAACATATGCGGCACGATGTATCCACAGGTGTGCCGTTGAACCAGTCCATGGCCCACAGCGGGCTGTTCCCCAGCATGGCCATCCAGATGACGGCCATCGGTGAAGAGTCGGGCACCCTGGACCTCATGCTGGAAAAAGTCGCCAACCACTATGAAGCCGATGTGGAGAACCTGGTCGATAACCTCACCAGCCTGATGGAGCCACTGATCATGGTGGTGTTGGGGGGCATTGTCGGCGCGTTGGTGATTGCGATGTATCTGCCGGTGTTCCAGTTGGGGTCGGCGTTTTGAGCCTGCTGCTGGGTGAACAACCCTGGGTCTTTGTCGGGATGGCGTTGGTGCTCGGCCTGATCGTCGGCAGCTTTCTCAACGTGCTGGTGTGGCGCCTGCCGAAGATGCTCGTGCGCGAATGGCGCGCCCAGGCCCAGGAAATACTCGGCCTGCCGGCCGACCCCGCCGGCCCTGTCTACAACCTGATGCATCCCAACTCGTGCTGTGCGCATTGCAGCCAGCCGATTCGCCCCTGGGAAAATATCCCGGTACTCAGCTACCTGCTACTCAAGGGGCGCTGCGCCCGCTGCCGCGAGTCTATCAGCGCGCGTTACCCCTTTACCGAACTGGCCTGTGCGCTGCTCTCGGCCATGGTCGCCTGGCATTTTGGCTTCGGCTGGCAAGCTGGCGCAGTGATGCTGCTGAGTTGGGGCCTGCTGGCGATGAGCCTGATCGACATCGATCATCAACTGCTGCCGGATGTGCTGGTGTTGCCACTGCTGTGGCTGGGGCTGGTCCTCAATAGCGGCGGCTTGTTGGCGACGCTGCCCGATGCGCTGTGGGGCGCAGTCATAGGCTATGTGTGCCTGTGGAGCGTGTTCTGGGTGTTCAAGGTGGTCACCGGCAAGGACGGCATGGGTTATGGCGATTTCAAGCTATTGGCCCTGCTCGGTGCCTGGGGTGGTTGGCAGATCCTGCCGATGACGCTGCTGATAGCGTCGCTGCTGGGCGTGTTCGCAGGCCTTGTCCTGATGCGTTTGCGCAAGTCCCAGGCATCGGTGCCGATGCCATTTGGCCCGTGCCTGGCAATTGCCGGCTGGATTGCATTGCTCTGGGGTGGTCAAATAACCGACTTCTATTTGCAGTCTGTCGGTTTCAGATGACCACTTGTGTCGCAACACCCTGGATTCTAGGCCTCACCGGCGGCATCGGCAGCGGTAAAAGCGCGGCCGCCCAGCACTTTATCGACCTGGGCATTGACCTGGTCGATGCCGACCATGCCGCACGCTGGGTGGTCGAACCCGGCCGGCCAGCACTCGCACGCATTGCCGAGCATTTTGGTGCAGGTGTGCTGCAGGCGGACGGCCAGTTGGACCGCGCCGCCCTGCGCAAGCTGATCTTTGAAGTTCCCGAAGAACGTCGCTGGCTGGAAGCCCTGCTGCACCCGTTGATTGGCGAAGAAATTCGCAGCCATCTGGCGCGTGCGCAATCGCCTTACGCGATCCTGGTCTCACCGCTGCTGATCGAGTCCGGCCAGTACAGCATGACCCAGCGCATCCTGGTGATCGACGTGCCGCAATCGCTGCAGATTCAGCGTACCCTGCAGCGCGACGGCATCAGCGAACAGCAGGTGCAGGCGATCCTCAAGGCTCAGTCCAGCCGTGAAGACCGTCTGAACCATGCCGATGACGTGCTGGTCAACGACAAGGACCTCGCCTGGCTGCACAGCGAGGTCGAGCGACTGCACCACTTTTACCTTACTTTGCGTGGAGGCCGATCATGAGCCAACCCTTGACCGTCGACTGCCCAACCTGCGGCGCACCCGTGGAATGGAAACCCGACAACCTCAACCGGCCGTTCTGCTCGGACCGCTGCAAGCTTATCGACCTTGGCGCCTGGGCCGCGGAAGAACACAAGATTCCGGTGAGCCCGGATGCCGAGGACGAGCTGTTCTCAGAAGACCTGCCGCCGCGCCACTAAGGCCGCATAAAGGCGTATTCCTGCTGGTCGTCGAGGTTTTCTGCAAGGTATTGCAGCTCGTCGGCCAGGTCTTCAAAACTGCGCACACCCTTGCTCTGCTGCACCACCGCACTGAGCATGGCGCGCAGGGTAAGGCCTGGGTCAAAACCGATTTCCTGTGCCGCATCCTGGCTTCTGCGCAACTCTTGCCGCGCCCATTCGTACACACTCATAGTCTGTGCCCCGCCCTGCTCAGTAAAATTTCGCAGAGCATGGGCCTGCGCGGCCGCCTGGGATTTGATCTGGATCAACGCCGCGAATCGTCATCCTTCCACGGCGCCGACAGGTAGCGCGTACGGTTGAAGGTCTCCAGCCATTCCGGGCAGAACACCACCAGGGCACTGACGACCATGCCGTTGATAAACGCCTCGGGGAAGATGATCAGCCACAGGTAACCGACGAAGTCTTCCAGCCACTCGGGCATGGCAAAACGGCCGTCAAACCACAACAACCCCAACGCCGCCAGCAGGCACAGCAGTGCCGACAGCGCTGCGGCGAAAAAGCCGGAACAGAAGATATACACAAAGGGGTTGCGCGGTTGCGCCCGCTCCACCAGCAGCGCGCAGGTCTCGGTGACCAGCACCGGCAAACCAATCAGCAGCAAACCATTGACCCCGACCGCCGCCAGGTCCTGGCGCCCCAGCAGCACCAAACCCAATTGCGCGGCCAACCCGCCGACGATAGCCAGGGGCCAATCCAGCAGCAGGGTCACGGCGGTCATGCCGATAAAGTGGTAAGACACACCGGTGTCGAAATCCCGCCGTACCAGCCAGAGCATAAACAGGGCAAACACGGTGCCGAACAGCAAATGCTGGCGCCGCCGGTCGGCAAACAACTCGACCCACGGTGCGCGCAGGATCGCCCACATGACCAATGGCGCGTAAAACAGCCAGCCAATGATGAGCGTTTGCGGCGCCAACACTGCAGCGCTGATCACGAGCGTAATGCCTTTGCAGAAAACCTCACCACACACCTCGTCCATGCAGTTGCTGTTGAATGAGCAGTCTACACCGGCGTTTCAAAGCAAGACTTCCTGCGGTCATCAATTGGACGCTAAGCTGCCAATATGGATGACTCAGATTATTTGCGCCTGCTCACCGTAGCGGCCGAACAAGCCAATGCGTTCCTGTCCAATGCCCGCAAATGGGAGCGTGAGCGTTGGGTCTGCCAGCGCCTGCTGCAAGGCTTGAACGTGCCTTACCGTGCCGAAGAGTTTCACCCCGCCGGCCAAGAGCCGCCGGACGTGTTGTTTCGCGACGCCAGTTTCGAAGTTTTTTTCGTATTGGATGAAGGCCGGCGCCTGAACGACGAATGGCGTGATGAGTTGCTGCGGCGGCGCAGTGCGTTTTCCTTGAGCCAGTTGGTGCGACGCGAAGCCAAGCCACGGCGCATTCCGGCCCATGAATTCCTGCTGCGCCTGGCGCCGACGTTGCGCAAAAAGGCACATAACTACAAAGAACGCGGCATAGACCTGGGCGAGTTGGACCTGATTGCCTTCACCAGCCTCAAGCGTGAAGTGCTGGACCTCAACAGCCATTTCCCACCGCCTACCGAATACCTGCGCCAAGGCTGGCGCTCGCTGTCGTTGGTAGGCCCGACCTTTGCGCGCGTACTGTTTGCCCACCCGGACGCACCGGACTTCTTGCGCAACAACCTGGGGCGCAGCATAGTATTCGATGTGGGCATCAGCCTGTGACGCGGGCACCGGCTACGCTTGTGGCGAGCCCGCCAACCTTCTGGCTGTAACGTGGCGCCCTTTTGCAACGTCTACCTGACGAGGCCTTTATGACCAGCCGCCTGAACCCCGATGACCAACAGCATGTCGAAGAGTACCTGCAACTCTCCCAAAACCGAGTCGAGCGCAAGCCTTTCCGGCCGTGGCTGCTCCTGGGTGTGGTGCTGTTGGTGGTGATCGGGCTCGGCCTGCTGAGCCGCCTTTTGAGTTACCTGACGCTATGAGCTGCATCGCGCTCGCGAGGGTAACTGCTCCGATTTCTTTTAGCCTTGCGAGATATCCCCATGACCCATCGTATTATTATCGTCGGCGGCGGCGCCGGCGGCCTGGAGTTGGCTACCCGCCTGGGTAAGACTCTGGGCAAGCGCGGCACCGCCAGCATCACGCTGGTGGACGCCAACCTCACCCATATCTGGAAACCGCTGCTGCACGAAGTGGCCGCCGGTTCGCTGAACTCTTCGGAAGACGAGCTCAATTACGTCGCCCAGGCCAAATGGAACCACTTCGAGTTCCAACTGGGGCGCATGAGCGGGCTTGACCGTGAACAGAAAAAAATCCAGCTGGCCGCGACCCTCGATGAAGAAGGCCGTGAGCTGGTGCCTGCGCGCGTGCTGGGTTATGACAGCCTGGTGATCGCAGTCGGCAGCACCACCAACGATTTCGGCACCGAGGGCGCGGCGCAACACTGTCTGTTCCTCGACACCCGCAAACAGGCCGAGCGCTTCCATCAACAATTGCTCAACCACTATCTGCGCGCCCATGCGGGCCAGACCGACGTGGAAGAGAACATCAGCGTCGCTATCGTCGGCGCTGGTGCGACGGGCGTCGAATTGGCCGCTGAACTGCACAACGCCGCCCATGAGCTGGCTGCCTATGGCCTGGACCGCATTAAACCGGAAAACATGCACATCACCCTGATCGAAGCCGGCCCACGGGTATTGCCCGCGCTGCCGGAGCGGATCGGCGGGCCTGTGCACAAAACCCTGGAGAAACTTGGGGTAACGGTACTGACCAACTCGGCGGTCAGCGAAGTGACCGCGGATGCCTTGATCACCAGCAGCGGCCAGGTCATTCCAGCGAGCCTCAAGGTCTGGGCTGCGGGTATCCGCGCACCGGCCTTCCTCAAGGATATTGACGGGCTGGAAACCAACCGCATCAATCAATTGCAGGTATTGCCGACGCTGCAAACCACCCGTGATGAAAACATCTTCGCCTTTGGCGACTGCGCCGCCTGCCCGCAACCGGGCACCGACCGCAATGTGCCGCCACGCGCCCAGGCCGCTCACCAGCAGGCTTCACTGCTGGCCAAGTCGCTGAAACTGCGGATCGAAGGCAAGGACCTGCCGCCCTACAAGTACACCGACTACGGTTCGCTGATCTCGCTGTCGCGTTTTTCGGCGGTGGGTAACTTGATGGGCAATCTGACGGGCAGCGTGATGCTCGAAGGCTGGCTGGCGCGGATGTTCTACGTGTCGCTGTACCGCATGCACCAGATGGCGCTGTACGGGTTCTTCCGCACGGCAATGCTGATGCTGGGCAGCAAGATTGGGCGTGGGACTGAGCCTCGGCTCAAGCTCCATTAACAGCACAAACTAATGTGGGAGCTGGCTTGCCCGCGATGGCGATCGATCAGCACAAGATGCACAGGCTGATACACCGCTATCGCAGCGGTGCGACGATTCGACAAGCCAGCTCCCACATTTTTTTGCGCAATATTTAAGATTTGCGCGCACAAAAAAAATCCCCGTATCTTTCGATACGAGGATTTTTAATATGGTCGGGGTAAGGGGATTCGAACTCCTGACATCCTGCTCCCAAAGCAGGCGCGCTACCGGACTGCGCTATACCCCGGTAAAAAAAAGGCGACCTCTCAGTCGCCTTCTTCGATCAGTGCTTTTGGCCTCTGATCTTAAGATTCGATTCCAGCGTTAACTGGTCTCAAAAATGGTGGGTCGTGTGGGATTCGAACCTACGACCAATTGGTTAAAAGCCAACTGCTCTACCAACTGAGCTAACGACCCAAAAATGGTCGGGGTAAGGGGATTCGAACTCCTGACATCCTGCTCCCAAAGCAGGCGCGCTACCGGACTGCGCTATACCCCGGTTTTGAAATTGGCTCCGTGACCAGGACTCGAACCTGGGACCCAATGATTAACAGTCATTTGCTCTACCGACTGAGCTATCACGGAACTACATATTTCAAATTTACAACTTCTACTGCTTTACAACCTTCTCATCGGCTTGTCCGTATCGCTACGTTCACGTCTCTGAGGCGCGCTATTCTACAATCTTAAAAACCCCTGTCAACCCTTTAAATTGCTTTTAAGACAATGATTTGCGCTTGTTTCTGATTTCTTCTTGGGGAGAAGAAACCCGTGGGCTGACGTTGCTGCGGGGCGCACTTTACAAGCCTTTGCCTTACAGTTCAACGCCCTATCGAAAAAAAAGGCCCCGCAATGCGGGGCCTCCTCTTATCGCCTTACAGTCTGGGCTTAGTGGAAGACGATTTCGTCGTTTTCCACCGTGGCCGCCACGCTGGTCCCCGGCATGAAGCTGCCCGACAGGATCAACTGCGCCAACGGGTTCTCGATCCAGCGCTGTATCGCACGTTTCAGAGGCCGTGCGCCGTACACGGGGTCGTAACCCACCGCGATCAGCTTGTCCAACGCCTCGCTGCTCAGCTCCAGGTCAAGCTCACGCTCGGCCAGGCGGCTGCGCAGGCGGCCCAGCTGGATTTCGGTAATACCCGCGATCTGATCCCGCGCCAGTGGCTCGAAGATCACCACTTCGTCGACCCGGTTGATAAACTCCGGGCGGAAGTGCGAGGTCAGCGCATCCATCACCGCCGCGCGCTGGGCCTCACGATCACCGACCAGCTCCTGGATCTGCGCCGAGCCCAGGTTAGAGGTCATCACGATCACCGTATTGCGAAAGTCCACAGTGCGCCCGTGGCTGTCCGTCAACCGGCCATCTTCCAGCACCTGCAGCAAGATGTTGAACACATCCGGGTGGGCCTTCTCGACCTCATCCAGCAGGATCACCGAGTAAGGCTTACGCCGCACGGCTTCGGTCAGGTAACCGCCTTCTTCATAGCCCACATAGCCTGGTGGAGCACCGATCAGGCGCGCCACCGAGTGTTTCTCCATGAATTCGGACATATCGATGCGCACCATGGCCTCTTCAGTATCAAAGAGGAACTCGGCCAATGCCTTGCACAGCTCGGTCTTACCCACGCCGGTTGGGCCGAGGAACATAAACGAGCCGCTCGGACGATTCGGGTCGGACAAACCGGCCCGCGAACGCCGTACCGCATTGGACACTGCCACCACGGCCTCTTCCTGGCCGATGACGCGCTGGTGCAGCAGGCTTTCCATCTTCAGCAGCTTGTCGCGTTCGCCTTCAAGCATTTTTGACACAGGAATGCCGGTCCACTTGGAGACCACCTCGGCAATTTCCTCCTCGGTCACCTTGCTGCGCAGCAGCTGATTCTCGGGCTTGCCGTGCTGGTCAACCATTTGCAGGCTGCGCTCCAGGTCCGGGATCACCCCGTACTGCAACTCGGCCATGCGGTTCAGGTCGCCTTTACGGCGCGCTGCTTCCAGTTCCTGGCGGGACTGCTCGATCTTTTGCTGGATCTGCGCAGAACCCTGCACTTCGGCTTTTTCCGAGGTCCAGATTTCTTCGAGGTCCGAATACTCGCGCTCCAAACGCAGGATTTCTTCCTGAAGTTTTTCCAGGCGTTTCTTCGCTGCGTCGTCCTCTTCTTTCTTAAGTGCCTGGGATTCAACTTTCAGCTGAATCAGGCGCCGATCCAGGCGGTCGAGCACTTCCGGCTTGGAATCGATCTCCATGCGAATGCGGCTGGCCGCTTCGTCGATCAGGTCGATGGCCTTGTCCGGCAACTGACGGTCGGTGATATAGCGATGGCTCAGTTTGGCCGCCGCAATGATCGCGCCGTCAGTGATCGCCACCTTGTGGTGCACCTCATAACGCTCTTTGAGGCCACGCAGGATGGCGATAGTGTCTTCTTCGCTCGGTTCTTCCACCAGTACTTTCTGGAAGCGGCGCTCAAGGGCCGCGTCCTTTTCAATGTACTGGCGGTATTCGTTGAGCGTGGTCGCGCCAACGCAATGCAACTCACCGCGCGCCAACGCCGGCTTGAGCATGTTGCCGGCGTCCATCGAACCTTCGCCCTTGCCGGCGCCGACCATGGTGTGCAGTTCATCGATAAACAGAATGATCTGCCCTTCCTGTTTCGACAGTTCATTAAGCAGGGACTTCAGGCGTTCTTCGAACTCGCCACGGAACTTGGCACCGGCGATCAGCGAACCCATGTCCAGCGACAACAAGCGCTTGCCTTTAAGGCCGTCCGGCACTTCACCATTGATGATGCGCTGGGCCAGGCCTTCGGCAATCGCGGTCTTACCCACGCCAGGCTCACCGATCAGCACAGGGTTGTTCTTGGTGCGGCGTTGCAACACCTGGATGGTGCGACGAATTTCGTCGTCACGGCCGATCACCGGGTCCAGCTTGCCTTCTTCGGCGCGCTTGGTCAGGTCGACGGTGTATTTGTCCAGGGCCTGGCGCGACTCCTCATGATTGGGGTCATTCACCGCCTCGCCGCCACGCAGGTTGTTGATGGCGTTTTCCAGAGCTTTTTTGCTCACGCCCTGGCCCAGCAACAATTTGCCAAGCTTGCTGTTGTCGTCCATCGCGGCGAGCAGCACCAGTTCGCTGGAAATGAACTGGTCACCTTTCTGCTGGGCCAGGCGATCGGCCTGGTTAAGCAGGCGCGCCAAGTCCTGCGACATGTTCACGTCGCCGGTAGGGTTTTGGATTTTCGGCAGTTGGTCGAGCTCTTTGCTCAACTCCTTGCGCAAGCTGTTGACGTCAAAGCCCACCTGCATCAGCAAGGGTTTAATAGAACCACCTTGCTGTTCCAGGAGCGCCTGCATCAAGTGCGCAGGCTCAATCGCCGGGTGGTCGAGGCCGACCGCCAGGGATTGGGAATCCGAGAGTGCCAACTGCAATTTGCTGGTTAAACGATCAATACGCATTAGTCACCTTCCTTTTGAGCAGGCCGGAGCTAGAAATACACATCCTGAATGAAGAAACCTGCCAGATACCCTTATAGATGGGGTGGATTCTGGAAGATTCAAGCAACTGATCCTTGATGTGGATCAGCATTGACCCAAGTCAGGAGAGTCTAGCGCTCAAGCCAGATAAGGGAGGCGAACCGACCGGTGCGCGGGCTGCGACGATAGGAAAAGAAGCGTGGGTCGGTAACGGTGCATAAACCGCCACCATATACAGCGGTGACACCGCGCGCGGCCAGGCGCAGGCGCGCCAACTGGTAAATATCGGCCATGTACTTGCCGGGGTTGCGGCTAGGTACAAAGGCCTCGGCCGTGGTCGGCAATTGCTGCATGAAGGCTTCACGCACTTCGGGGCCGACCTCAAACGCTTGCGGGCCAATGGCCGGGCCTAGCCACACCAGTACTTCATCGGGCTCGGCATTCAAGCTTTCAAACGCAGCCTCCAATACACCGGCCGCCAGCCCGCGCCAACCGGCATGGGCAGCCGCCACACGTGTGCCGGCGCGGTTGCAGAACAACGCGGGCAGGCAATCGGCGGTCATTGAGGTGCAGGCAATGCCGGGTGTGCTGGTCCAACTGGCGTCGGCTTCAGCGATACGCGAAGGGTCAGCCTCCACCACGGTTATCCCGTGAACCTGGCGTAACCAGGCAGGCTGGATAGTAAAAGCGTCGGTAAGACGGCGACGATTTTCAAGGACGGCCTCAAGGCTGTCCTCGACATGATCGCCCAGATTAAGGCTGTCGAACGGCGCCAGACTGACGCCGCCCGCACGGGTGGTGACGCAGGCTTTGACTCCCGACGGCGCGGGCCAGTCAGGAATCAGCCAGTCACTCATCCTACAAACGCCTCGCGATCCTGCTTGAGCAGCGACAACAACCAGACCAGATCGTCCGGCAGAGGCGATTCCCAGCTCATCCGCTTACCGCTCGTCGGATGATCCAGCTCCAGGAAACGTGCATGCAGTGCCTGGCGCGGGAAGGTTTTCAGCGATTCAACCATGGTCTGGCTGGCCGCTGGCGGAATACGGAAGCGACCACCGTAGGCCGGATCTCCGACCAACGGGAAGTTGATGTGCGCCATATGCACGCGAATCTGGTGCGTGCGGCCGGTCTCCAGCTTCACCCGTACATGCGTGTGGGAGCGGAAACGCTCCAGCACACGGTAGTGGCTGACGGCCGGCTTGCCGCCTTCCATCACCGCCATACGCTGGCGCTGCTGGCCGTGGCGGCCGATCGGGGCGTTGATCTTGCCACCCGCCACCACCACGCCGATCACGATGCATTCGTAGATCCGGCTGACACTGCGGGCCTGCAATTGTGTGACCAACTGCGTCTGCGCCTGAATGGTCTTGGCCACCACCATCAAGCCGGTGGTGTCCTTGTCCAGGCGGTGCACGATGCCGCAGCGCGGCACGTTGACGATGTCCGGCACGTGGTGCAACAAGGCATTGAGCAAAGTGCCATCAGCGTGCCCGACCGCCGGGTGAACCACCAGGCCTGCAGGTTTGTTGATGACCAGGATGTCATCGTCTTCATAGACGATATCCAGCTCGATGTCTTGGGCGACCCATTCTCCCTGGGCTTCCTGCTCGGCAGTCAGCTCAAGAATCGCACCGCCATGGACTATGTCTCGCGGGCGGATAACCGCTCCATCCACAGTCAGGCGGCCGTCTTTGATCCAGGCGGAAAGGCGCGAGCGCGAGTGCTCAGCGAATAATTGTGCGGCGACTTGATCGAGGCGTTGGCCGCCCAATTCGGACGGCACCTCTGCGCGAAGTTCAATTTTATCGGACATGCTCAGACTAGGCGTGGCACAGCCTTTGGTTTCGGCTGCGCGCTTGTGGTTAAATACGGCGTCTTTTGCCCCGAGGCTTTCAACGGGGCGCTCATCATAACAGGACGGCCCCGCCCAAGACAGCGGCCGTCATAGGGACGCAAGCCGCCATGCAAGTGAAACACCTGCTGCTGATCGCCATCCTCGCCATGACTGCTGCTTGCTCGTCAACAAAGGAAGTCGTCGACGAAAACCTGAGCGAAGTCGAGCTGTATCAATTAGCTCAAAAAGACTTGGACAATAATAGCTACACCAGTGCCACAGCCAAGCTGAAGGCCCTGGAGTCGCGCTATCCGTTCGGGCGCTATGCCGACCAGGCACAGCTCGAGCTGATCTACGCCAACTACAAGAACGCGGAGCCTGAAGCTGCAAAATCCGCCGCCGAGCGTTTCATCCGCCTGCACCCGCAGCACCCGAACGTGGACTACGCCTACTACATGAAGGGCCTGACCTCGTTCGACCAGGATGTTGGCCTGCTGGCGCGCTTCCTGCCGCTGGACATGACCAAGCGTGACCCCGGTGCTGCCCGCGACTCCTTCAACGAGTTCGCCCAGCTCACCAGCCGCTACCCCAACAGCCGCTACTCGCCGGACGCCAAGCAGCGCATGATCTACCTGCGCAACCTGCTGGCGTCCTACGAGATTCACGTGGCCGACTACTACCTGACCCGTCAGGCGTATGTAGCTGCCGCCAACCGTGGTCGTTATGTAGTTGAGAACTTCCAGGAGACCCCATCCGTGGGTGATGGCCTGGCGGTGATGACCCAGGCTTACCAGGCATTGCACCTGGATGCATTGGCAACCACCAGCCTGGAAACCCTGAAGCTCAACTACCCGGACTCCCCAAGTCTGAAAGACGGCCAGTTCGTGCCTCGGGTAGCTGAAGCAGACAACCGTTCCTGGTTGAGCAAATACACCCTGGGCCTGATCAGTTCCCGTCCACCGTTGCCGCCGGGCGAAACCCGCGCCAACCAGGACGTGATGAAGCAGTTCCAGGACGCCAAGGAAGCCATTCCTTCGGAGCTCAAGCCGCATGACGCCAATGGCGACGTGATCGAAGAAGAAGCACCCCAGGCCCTGGGCAACAATGAAGACCGTTCGTGGTTCAGCTACATGACCTTCGGCGTGTTTGACTGATTGCACACAGCGTCATCAAGAAGGAGCCTCTCGAGGCTCCTTTTTTGTGGGCGTCTTGTTATTGCGCTGTGCGCTTGCCACGCGCTTGGCTAAACTGGCGCATTCCCTGTCGAGAAACTGCCCATCATGCTTCGTCTACTGTTCTGGATTGCCGTCATTGCTGCCGCGGTATGGTTCTGGCGCAAATTCAAAAGCCCGGCGGCTAAACAGCAACGCTCCGCCGAGCCGAGCGCGGCCCTGATGGTGCGCTGCGCCCACTGCGGCGTGCACCTGCCGCAGGATCGCGCACTCAATTCACGCCAGGAGTGGTACTGCACCCAGGCGCACCTGGAACAAGGGCCGAAGTCTATTCAGCGTTGATCCGACCGGCGGGCGCATACGGCGCCGGGTCAATGATCGGGGGACGCCCCAACAGCAAGTCAGCGAACAGTTGACAGGATGCCGGCGCGAGCACCAGCCCATTGCGATAATGCCCGCAGTTGAGCCAAAGCCCTTTGAAACCGGGCACTTCACCGATGTAAGGGATACCTTCCGGTGAACCGGGGCGCAAACCGGCCCAGTGACCTACGACCTGCGCGTCTGCCAGCGCGGGAATCAACTCCACCGCCGACGCCTTGAGACTTTCCAAGGCCGACTCGGTCGGGGTCTTGTCGAACCCTTCATGCTCCAGCGTGCTGCCGATCAGAATGTGCCCGTCACGCCGCGGGATCGCATAACGCCCTTTGGCCAGCACCATGCTCGACAAAAAATCCGACGCACATTTGTACAAAATCATTTGGCCTTTGACCGGCTCCACTGGCAGCGACAGGCCCAGCTTGCCGAGTATTTCGCCGCTCCAGGCGCCCGCAGCCAGCACCACCTGATCGCCCAGGATCGGCCCCGCAGCGGTATTTACACCCACGACGTTGCCATCTTCAATAACAAACCCCTCCACTTCGCACTGCTCATGAAGGGTCACGCCCGGCAACGCCAACAGCGCAGCCTTGAGGGATTTGACCAGACGCGGGTTGCGCACATTGGCCACGTTCGCCATGTAGATCGCCTGGGAATATCCACCGCCCAGCACCGGCACGGCATCATGGGCGGCCGACACATCTACCTTGCTCAACGGGCGACCTTCTCGGGCAGCCCAAGCCAACGCTTGGGCTTCATCTTCCAGGTCCAACCAGTAAAGGCCTGTGGTGTGAACCTCTGGATCAACCCCGGTGGCCGCAAACAGCCGCTCTGCCAACTGCGGGTAAAAATCCTGCGACCAATGGGCCAGTGCGGTGACCGCCGGGCTGTAGCGCCATGGATACAGCGGCGAAACAATGCCGCCACCCGCCCAGGAAGACTCCTGCCCAAGCCCCGACCGCTCCAGCAGCACCACGGCCTGCCCCTCCGTGGCCAGGTTAAACGCGGTCAACAAGCCGATGACACCGCCACCGACAATCACCACTTGCTGTTGCTTAGCCATCATTTGATCCAGCCGATAAAAAGGGAAAAGCGCACCCGGCGCCCATTCATCCAGTACTCTCATCATTGCCCCCAACACGCCTGGCGCGACATTTCAGGTATCGCGCCCGGGTTGCTGCGCACGCCGGTGCTGGACAAGCTGAACTCACCGCATGGGTCATTTGCCATGATGGCGCCGACTGCAGGCGAGGCGACCAGTGTGAATGACTGGGGGCTCAATGCAGTGCTGATTCTATAGTGATCATTGCCGGCACTGGCGCCGCTTGCATCAATAAAAGTGCCGTGGCGCGTGTAAAAACGTTCGAGGTGCTGCGCCTGCTCAATCAACAGTGCAACGATCTGCGCGCGGTAGGCTTTTTTCACCTGCCCGGTATACGCGGGGTAAGCAATCCCGGCCAAAAACGCGATGATCGCGACCGCACCCAGTAACTCGATCAGGGTAAAACCTTGGCAATCCTTGCCCATTGATACGCTCCTTACTAGTGAAGTTGTCGCCATAGCACCCGATGAATGCACAGACCGCCCTCTGCCTGTGCATAGACCGCCTCCAGCACCGTGCGCACTTGGCCACTGCTCCCAACCGCCGTCACGCGGTACAACGCGGCCGGTGTTTCGGCAGGCAAACCCGCCATCCCCACGCCCACTCCCAGGGATTGCACGCCATACAGGCCGCCCTTCAGGGCAACCCAAGTAACTGCTGACACGGGGTTTGTGCCAGCCTCTATCACCTGCGACGACTCGACCGGCGGCGCACAGGAATTGATTGCCCGACACACCGGCAGTGTCGCGCCTGCCCGCCGGATCACCGACTCACCCAACCGCAGGCCACTTTCGGCGCTTTGGAATGACTGGTTTCGATGCCATACGCTGCCGGTAATCTTTTGTTGGGACACCGCCCCTTGCATCGATGCCAGGCCGATCAGTGACAGCACCAGCAGAAACACCAGGCTGATCAGTAAAACGATGCCGGCTTGCCCTGCATAAAAGCGTTGATGATTGAACATGCTGCCCTACCCCAACCGGTTTCGCAGGGCTGCGACGACGCTGTAGGCCTGATCTTTCACACGCCCGGTCGGATCTTGCAGCGTCATGCGCAGGCGTACGCTGCGGATCAGCGATTCATCCGCCGGGCTGGCGTCATAGCGCGCTACCTGAGGCGAACCTGGTTTGCCCGCCACGCCGAAACTGATGTCGAAGGCCTGCACGTTATCCAACAGCACCGCCTTGGCCGGCGCCGCAGGCGTACTGACCTTCAATTGCCCAGTTTCATAGGTGTAGGTGAGTTGGCGCAGCGCAAAGCGGATCTGCCCTGGCATCGGTGGCGGTGAATTCCCCGCGTAGGCCTGGGCCGTGCCGAGGCAGTCAGAGAGCACCGTCCAGTCAGGCGTGCCGCCCTCACCTGCGACATCGGCGGTGACCAGCGTCAGCGACCAGGAACTGCCTGCAGAATGCCAACCCACAGGTTGATCAAAGGCTGACGGTGCGTTGTCGATAGAGGCTGTCGCCAGGCAGCCGAACATGCCCGCCTGGCGGATATCCCGGATCATCTTGCCCAGCACAAACCGCGCGTCATCCTGCAGCAGCATGGCGGCCTGTTGGCTGGCTTGAGTCGCGCGAGCGCTGATCGTCACCTGGCTGACACCCAGCACCAGCAGCAACCCGACAGCCAGCGCGAGCAACAACTCCACCAGGCTGAAGCCACGGACAAAGCTTCTCATTGAGGCACCTGCGGGTCGCTGGTAATGCGGCTGGTGAGGGTGAAGGTTTCCCGCGCCCCGGGCGTATTCGCCCCACGGGCATCATCCCAACTGATGCTCACGGTTACCTCGCCACCGCTGATCACCACCGAGCCTTTGGCGTCCTCGCCGGCGAAGCCGATGATATTGGCTTCGAAGTCATGCAGGTCCAGGTCCCGCACGCTGGCCGTCGCGCTAAGGACGGGGGCGGTTTGCGCGACCCCCCATGCATAGTCGGCGCCTGAGTTGGCGCGGATTCGGTCGAGCATATCGTAGGCAATGAAACTGGCCTGGCTGGTCATCCTTGAGCTGTCGGTGTACTTGAGTGCATTGAGCTGGGTCACTGCGGCGCCCAGCAACCCGACGGCGAGAATCAGCACCGCCACCAGCACTTCGATCAAGGTCATGCCGGTTTGCTGTCGAGGCAGCACGCAGGGAAAAAGTCTGTTCGGGCAGGCAAGCATTACCGTCGTCATCCGTGTCGAAGGCTGAAAAAAGCAGCGCAATGCTGCTGTGAGACCCAAGACTAGCGCCGGTTTTTGGCTCGCGCTGCTATCGGAACAAAGGGAAATACTTTGGACATAAAGGCCATCATTCAGCCCCGCCGCCGGGCGCTATACCTAGGTCTCCAAACCCATT
Source organism: Pseudomonas sp. OE 28.3 (assembly GCF_014268205.2). NCBI lineage: Bacteria > Pseudomonadati > Pseudomonadota > Gammaproteobacteria > Pseudomonadales > Pseudomonadaceae > Pseudomonas > Pseudomonas sp. OE 28.3. The sequence continues at coordinate 1,127,874 of NZ_CP077082.1, read as the reverse complement.
TTTACCCTTGCCCATGGAGGGACAGACTATGCAACAACGCGGTTTCACCCTGATCGAACTTCTGTTCGGCCTGTTACTGGGCGGCATCCTGGTGACCGTGGCAGTGCCCGCCTTCAAGGGGTTGCTTGCGTCGCAGCAGCAACGCAGCGCGGCACAATCACTTGCCGAAGGCCTGCGGTTGGCGCGCACTGAGGCAATCACCCGCAATCGCGCAGTGATCATTCAGGCGCTGGAGAACGATTGGAGCCGAGGATGGCAAATCATCGTGGATACAAGCGGGCGCGGCGAGCCGGGTACCGACAACCCTATACTGCTGGAACGGCAGGGCAATGGGCGCGTGCTGATGGCGGGCAATGGGCCAGTCAAGAGCCAGGTACGCTTCAGCGGGCTGGGTGAGCCGGTGTTTGCGGGAGGTGGCTTCCGCGCCGGTACGGTGCACATCTGCGGCACCGACCCGGTACAGAGCCTCTATCAAGTGGTGCTGGCGCCCAGCGGGCGCATCAGCCTGCGCAGTGAGGCCACCGAGCAGGCGCTGTGCGGCTCCGGCACCGTGGCACTCAGAGCAGCGAACGAACCCGCAGCTCTTTGGGCATGGAGAACGTGATGTTCTCTTCGCGACCGGCCAATTCATCCGCGCCGGTGGCGCCCCAGGCTTGCAGTTGCTGAATCACACCGCGCACCAGCACTTCTGGAGCGGAAGCCCCTGCGGTGATGCCAATACGCTCAACGCCGTCGAACCAACTGCGCTGCATGTCTTCAGCGCCATCGATCAGGTAGGCCGGCGTGGCCATGCGTTCAGCCAGTTCGCGCAAGCGGTTGGAGTTGGAGCTGTTGGGGCTGCCGACCACCAGAACCACATCGCATTCGTCGGCCAGTTGCTTGACGGCGTCCTGGCGGTTTTGCGTGGCGTAGCAGATGTCATCCTTGCGTGGGCCGCCAATTGCCGGGAAACGCGTGCGCAGGGCATCGATCACACGGCTGGTGTCGTCCATCGACAGGGTGGTTTGCGTCACGAAGGCCAGGCGATCAGGGTTTTGAACCTGCAACTCGGCCACGTCTTTTTCGTCTTCTACCAAGTAGATGGCGCCGCCATTACTGGCGTCGTACTGCCCCATGGTGCCTTCGACTTCCGGGTGACCGGCGTGGCCGATCAGGATGCATTCACGGCCGTCGCGGCTATAGCGCGCGACTTCGATATGCACCTTGGTCACCAGCGGGCAGGTGGCGTCAAACACCTTGAGGCCACGGCCCGCCGCTTCGGTGCGTACTGCCTGGGACACGCCGTGGGCGCTGAAGATGACGATAACGTCGTCCGGCACCTGGTCGAGTTCTTCGACAAAGATAGCCCCGCGTGCGCGCAGGTCTTCAACCACGAATTTGTTGTGGACGACTTCATGGCGCACGTAAATCGGCGGCCCGAACACTTCCAGGGCGCGATTGACGATTTCGATCGCCCGGTCCACACCGGCGCAGAAGCCACGGGGGTTGGCGAGTTTGATTTGCATGCTGTGCCTCGTGTCTTGCAGGGCAAGAAATTGGATCAACTCAACTCTACAGGAGTAAGCCCCTGTGGGAACCGGGCTTGCCCGCGATGCAAACGACCGGGTGTATCAGGTACACCGAGGTGATGCTATCGCAGGCAAGCCAGCTCCCACACAAGCCGGCCCCATAAGCGCCGGTTTCGTCAGTCAGAGCGCTTTAACGTCGATGATTTCAACGTCAAACGTCAAGGTTTTACCGGCCAACGGGTGGTTGAAGTCGATGGTCACTTGCGCGTCATCGAAGGTTTTAACCACGCCGGGCAGCTCGGTGTTCGCCGCATCGTTGAAGATCACCAACAGGCCTTCCGACAGGTCCATGTCCTGGAACTGCGAGCGCGGGATGATCTGCACGTTTTGCGGGTTGGGCTGGCCAAAGGCGTTTTCCGGCAGGATCTGCAAGGTGCGCTTGTCGCCGGCCTTGAAACCGAACAGTGCCGCTTCAAAACCCGGCAGCAGGTTGCCATCACCGACTTTGAAGGTCGCCGGGGCTTTGTCGAACGTGCTGTCGACCGTGTCGCCATTCTCCAGGCGCAGTGCGAAATGCAAAGTGACTTCCGTGTTCTGGCCGATGCGTTGCTCAGCCAATACCTGATCAGTCATTGACGGTCTCTCCGGTTTTCTTGCTTTTGAACATGTCCAACGCCAGCATGATTGCACCGACGGTGATGGCGCTGTCGGCAAAGTTGAACGCAGGGAAGTACCAGCGGTTCTGCCAATGCACCAGAATAAAGTCGATCACATGGCCCAGGGCAATGCGGTCGTACAGGTTGCCCAGCGCGCCGCCCAGCACCAAGGCCAGGGCAATGGCGAGCCAAGTATCATCACGGCCCAGACGCTTGAGCCAGACCACCAGCACAGCGCTGACAACCACCGCGATCAAGGCAAACAGCCAGCGCTGCCAGCCGCCGCTGTCCGCCAGGAAGCTGAAGGCAGCACCGGTGTTGTAGGCCAGGGTCCAGCTGAAGTAGTCAGGAATGACCACAATCTGCTGGAACATCTGCAGGGAGCCTTCGAAATGAGCCTTGCTGACCTGGTCAATGACCAGGACCAGCACGCTCAGCACGAGCAAACCCAGACGTCCGAAACGACTGGAAGCATTAGGCATAGTGGCGAACCTCGCCAGCACCGCTGATGTTGTCGACGCAACGACCGCAGATTTCCGGATGCTCCGGGTTCACGCCGACGTCTTCACGGCAGTGCCAGCAACGGGCGCACTTAGGAAAGGCCGACTTGACCACTTTGAGCTTGAGGCCCGGCACTTCGGTGGCCACTGCGTCCGCAGGTGCCTGGGCAAACGGTGCCAGGCTCGCGGTCGAGGTGATCAGTACGAAGCGCAGTTCGTTGCTCAGCTTGGCCAGGTCGGCGCTCAGGCCTTCCTCGGCAAACAGGGTGACTTCGGCTTGCAGGTTGCCACCGACGGCCTTGGCCGCGCGCTGAACTTCCAGCTCCTTGTTCACCGCAACCTTGACGGCCATCACGCCTTCCCAGTACTCGCGGCCCAGTTCGAAGTTGGCCGGCAATTCGGTCAGGCCTTCGTACCAGGTGTTGAGCATCACCGATTCGTTACGCTCGCCCGGCAGGTATTCCCACAGTTCGTCGGCGGTGAAGGCCAGGATCGGTGCGATCCAGCGCACCAGCGCTTCAGAGATGTGGTACAGCGCGGTCTGCGCCGAGCGGCGCGCCTTGCTGTTGGCGCCGGTGGTGTACTGGCGGTCCTTGATGATATCGAGGTAGAAACCACCCAGCTCCTGCACGCAGAAGTTGTGGATCTTGGAGTACACGTTCCAGAAGCGGTATTCGCCGTAGTGTTCCTGCAACTCGCGCTGCAGCAACAGGGTACGGTCCACGGCCCAACGGTCCAGAGCGAGCATGTCCTCGGCCGGCAGGATGTCGGTGGCCGGGTTGAAACCGGTCAGGTTCGACAGCAGGAAGCGTGCGGTATTACGGATACGGCGGTAGGCATCGGCGCTACGGGCCAGGATCTGGTCCGACACGGCGATTTCGCCCGAGTAATCGGTCGACGCTACCCACAGACGCATGATGTCGGCGCCCAAGGTGTCGTTGATCTTTTTCGGCTCGATCACGTTTTTCAGCGACTTGGACATCTTGCGGCCCGTCTCGTCGACGGTGAAGCCGTGGGTCAGCAGTTCGCGGTACGGCGCGTGGTTGTCGATGGCGCAGCCGGTCAGCAACGACGAGTGGAACCAGCCACGGTGTTGGTCCGAGCCTTCCAGGTACAGGTCGGCACGCGGGCCGGTGGCGTGACCCATCGGGTGCGAACCGCGCAGCACGTGCCAGTGGGTGGTACCCGAGTCGAACCACACGTCGAGGGTGTCGCTGATCTTGTCGTACAGCGGCGCTTCGTCGCCCAGCAGTTCGGCGGCGTCCAGCTTGAACCAGGCTTCGATGCCTTCCTGCTCAACGCGCAGCGCCACTGCTTCCATCAGTTCAACGGTACGTGGGTGCAGCTCGCCGCTTTCCTTGTTCAGGAAGAACGGAATCGGCACGCCCCAGTTGCGCTGGCGGGAGATGCACCAGTCCGGGCGGTTGGCGATCATCGAGTGCAGGCGCGCCTGGCCCCAGGCCGGGACAAACTTGGTCTCTTCGATCGCTTTGAGCGAGCGCACACGCAGGGTGTCGCCGCTGGTCGGCTCTTTGTCCATGCCGATAAACCACTGCGCGGTAGCGCGGTAGATCAGCGGGGTCTTGTGACGCCAGCAGTGCATGTAGCTGTGCTTGATGGTTTCGGTGTGCAGCAGCGAACCGACTTCACGCAGTTTGTCGATGATCGGTTCGTTGGCCTTGAAGATGAACTGGCCGCCAAAGAACTCCAGCGACGGCGCGTACACGCCATTGCTCTGCACCGGGTTGAGGATGTCATCGTTGACCATGCCGTAGGCTTTGCAGGTCACAAAGTCATCAACGCCGTAGGCCGGCGCGGAGTGAACCACACCAGTACCCGAACCCAGCTCCACGTAGTCAGCCAGGTACACCGGCGACAGACGGTCATAGAACGGGTGACGGAAATTGATCAGCTCCAGCGCAGTGCCGGTGGTGGTGGCGATGACCGAACCTTGCAGCTCGTAGCGCGCCAGGCAGGCCTCGACCATTTCTTCAGCCAGCACCAGCAGGCGATCACCGACGTCCACCAGGGCGTAGGTGAATTCCGGGTGCACGTTCAGCGCCTGGTTGGCCGGGATGGTCCACGGGGTGGTGGTCCAGATCACGATGGCTGCAGGCTTTGGCAGGCTGGACAGGCCAAAGGCTTGAGCCAGCTTGTCGTCGTCGGCGATCGGGAAGGCCACGTCGATGGTCGAGGACTTCTTGTCTTCGTACTCGACTTCCGCTTCAGCCAGGGCCGAACCGCAGTCGAAGCACCAGTTCACGGGCTTGAGGCCCTTGAACACGAAACCGCCTTTGACGATTTCAGCCAAGGCACGGATTTCACCGGCCTCGTTCTTGAAGTTCATGGTCTTGTACGGGTTGTCCCACTCGCCCAGCACGCCCAGGCGGATGAATTCGGACTTCTGCCCTTCGATCTGCTCGGTGGCGTAGGCACGGCACAGTTCGCGGGTTTTATCCGCGCCCAGGTTCTTGCCGTAGGTCACTTCGACTTTGTGTTCGATCGGCAGGCCGTGGCAGTCCCAGCCCGGAACATAAGGCGCGTCGAAGCCCGACAGGGTTTTCGAACGCAGGATCATGTCCTTGAGAATTTTGTTCAGCGCATGACCGATGTGAATCGTGCCGTTGGCATAAGGAGGGCCGTCGTGCAGGACGAACTTCGGACGATCCTTGCCAATTTCGCGCAACTTTCCGTACAGGCCAATACTGTCCCAGCGCTGCAGGATCTGCGGTTCGCGCTGTGGCAGGCCGGCCTTCATTGGGAAGGCGGTGTCCGGAAGGTTTAGCGTGGCTTTATAGTCGGTCATTTAAGGCTCTTCGGTTAGCGATGGGCGCTAGGTGCGGCTAGTGCACGGGCGGCGGCGACATCCGCATTGATCGCCGTTTTCAACGCCTCAAGGGAGGCGAAACGCTGCTCTTCACGCAGCTTCTGGTGGAAAACCACCGTTAAACGCCGGTCATACAAATCACCGGCAAAATCCAAAAGGTGAACTTCCAGGTGGGCCTTGCCATCACCTGCAACCGTGGGCCTGACGCCTATGTTGGCGACTCCCGGCCACGATTGGCCGTCGATGTCGACACTCACCAGGTAAACCCCGGTGAGTGGCACACGACGACGCTTGAGCTGCACGTTGGCGGTTGGCGTGCCCAGTTGGCGCGCCAGCTTCTGACCGTGCAATACCCGCCCGGCAATGCGGAAGGGGCGACCGAGCAAACGCTCGGCCAAGGCGAAGTCGGCAGCCGCCAGTGCGTTACGCACCTGGGTACTGCTCACGCGCAGGCCGTCCAGTTCGACGGTTTGCGCGGCTTCGACGGTGAAACCTTGATTCACACCAGCGTGTTGCAGGAAGTCGAAATCGCCGACGCGGTCGCAGCCGAAACGGAAGTCGTCGCCGACCTCCAGGTGCTGCACGCCCAGGCCATCTACCAGGATACGGTCAACGAACTCGGCGGCGCTGAGGCTTTGCAAACGCTGATTGAAGGCCAGGCACAGCACACGGTCCACGCCCTCTTCAGCCAGCAGTTGCAGCTTGTCGCGCAGGCGGGCCAAGCGCGCCGGAGCCGTCTCGGGGGTAAAGTATTCCCGCGGCTGTGGCTCAAAAATCACCACGCAGCTGGGCACGCCCAACTCGACCGCACGTTCACGCAGCCGGCCCAGGATAGCCTGGTGGCCACGGTGAACACCGTCAAAGTTGCCAATAGTGGCGACGCAGCCCCGATGCTCGGGGCGCAGGTTGTGGAGACCTCGAACCAGCTGCATAACGCGCTTCTTGCTCATAAAGTGGTCGATTATAACCACACCCGGCCCCGGACGACAGGCAACAGCGCAGGCCAAATGGATCGAATCGATAAAACAACCGTTTTATCACGGCAAAGTCTCTAGCCAAGCGACTTTCGATTGAAATCACGCAGACGGAAGCCTTGCAACAGCAACATCCCGAAGTACACCACCACACCTGCCACGACCAGAACACCCAGGCGCATGAAGCGTTCAAGCATATGGCCTTGATCCCAGGCGGGCATGAAGTGCATCAGGCCCAACAACACCGCCGACATCATCGCCACAGCCACCAGCAGCTTGAGGGCAAACAGGCCCCAGCCCGGCTGCGGCTGATACATCTGCTGCTTGCGCAGTTGATAAAACAGCAGGCCCGCGTTGATGCAGGCACCCGCGCTGATGGCCAGGGCCAGGCCGGCATGGGCCAACGGGCCGATAAACACCAGGTTGAGCAGTTGCGTGACGATCAGTGTGAAGATTGCGATCTTGACCGGCGTGCGGATGTTTTGCTGGGCGTAGAAGCCCGGCGCCAGCACTTTGATCACGATAATGCCGAGCAGACCGACGGAGTAGGCGACCAGTGCGCGCTGGGTCATTGACGCGTCAAACGCGCTGAACTGGCCGTATTGGAACAGCGACACGGTCAACGGCTCAGCCAGAATGCCCAGGGCCAGGGAACACGGCAACACCAGCATAAAGCACAGGCGCAGGCCCCAGTCGAGGATGCGCGAGTACTCCTGGCGGTCCTTGCTGGCATAGGTGCGCGACAGCGTCGGCAGCAAGATTGTGCCCAAGGCTACACCCAGTACGCCGGACGGCAACTCCATCAAGCGATCGGCGTAGTACATCCAGGAGACCGAACCGGACACCAGCAAGGATGCGAACGCAGTGTTGATGATCAGGGAAATCTGGCTCACCGACACGCCCAGGATCGCCGGCAGCATATTGCGCATCACGCGCCATACGCCGGTGTCCTTGAGGTTCAGGCGCGGCAGCACCAGCATGCCGATTTTTTTCAGGTGCGGCAGTTGGTACAGCAGCTGCGCCAGGCCGCCGGCCAGCACCGCCCAGCCCAGGGCCATAACCGGCGGGTCGAAGTACGGCGTCAGGAACAGCGCGAAAATAATCATGCTGACGTTCAGCAATGTCGGCACGAAGGCCGGTACCGAGAAACGGTTCCAGGTATTGAGGATCGCCCCGGCCAGGGAAGACAGCGAAATCAGCAATATATAAGGAAAGGTCACCCGCAACAGGTCAGTGGTCAGCGCGAATTTTTCCGGGGTATTGGCAAAACCGGGGGCCGTGGCCCAGATCACCCAGGGCGCGGCAAGCATGCCGACGAGGGTTACCAGCATCAGTACCAGGGTCAGCAAGCCCGAGACATAGGCAATAAAGGTACGGGTCGCCTCTTCACCCTGCTGGGTTTTGTATTCGGCCAGGATCGGCACGAAAGCCTGGGAGAATGCGCCCTCGGCGAAGATCCGCCGCAACAGGTTGGGCAGTTTAAAGGCAATAAAGAACGCATCCGTGGCCATGCTGGCGCCGAAAATGCGCGCCAGCAGGGTGTCACGCACAAACCCTAAAACCCGGGAGATCATCGTGATAGAGCTGACGGCAGCCAACGATTTGAGCAGATTCATTGAAAGAGTTTGCGCCTTTAGATAAAGAGCAGGCGAACAAAGCGCCCACTTATGCGATACTGCGCGCCTGCAACAGCACAGAGCCAAAGCTCGCGAGTTTACAGGTCAAGCGCCGGAAATAAATCACCCGCCTCTTCAGATCGACCACTCAGCAGTTCGCATCAGCCGCCCTTGACAACCCATCAAGTCATCGGCATGATTCGCGGCCTATTTTGTTTGCTATTTCCTAAAAAGTCTTTCGAGGAGCTCGACGGTGGCCAACACACCTTCCGCCAAAAAACGTGCAAAACAGGCTGAGAAGCGTCGCAGCCACAACGCCAGCCTGCGTTCCATGGTTCGTACCTACATCAAGAATGTAGTTAAAGCCATCGACACCAAAGACGCTGAAAAAGCTCAAGCTGCTTACGTTCTGGCTGTGCCTGTTATCGACCGTATGGCCGATAAAGGCATCATCCACAAGAACAAAGCCGCTCGTCATAAGAGCCGCCTGAATGGCCACATCAAGGCTCTGAACGTCGCTGCAGCAGCCTAAGTGGTAACAACTGCCACGTAACTCAGGTTGCGTAACAGTTAAGAAATGCCCCGAACCGAAAGGTCCGGGGCATTTTTGTTTGTGCTCAATAACTTGGGCGCACGGATCAAAATGTGGGAGCGGGCTTGCCCGCGATTGCGGTGGGTCCGTGGTGAACAGGCCAGCTGACACGCCCCCATCGCGGGCAAGCCCGCTCCCACATGGCTGTGCCTGTTATCGACCGTATGGCCGATAAAGGCATCATCCACAAGAACAAAGCCGCTCGTCATAAGAGCCGCCTGAATGGCCACATCAAGGCTCTGAACGTCGCTGCAGCAGCCTAAGTGGTAACAACTGCCACGTAACTCAGGTTGCGTAACAGTTAAGAAATGCCCCGAACCGAAAGGTCCGGGGCATTTTTGTTTGTGCGCGATAAGATCAAAAATGTGGGAGCGGGCTTGCCCGCGATTGCGGTGGGTCAGTGATGTATAAGGCGGCTGACACGCCCTCATCGCGGGCAAGCCCGCTCCCACACTTGAACTGCAGTGTATTTTCGGGCGCAAAAAAAACGCCCCGAACCAGTCGGGGCGTTTTTGCTACCTATTGATCAAACCACAATCAATGGTGATGACCGCCTTCACCGTGGACGTGGCCGTGGGCCACTTCTTCCTGGGAGGCGTCGCGGATAGCAACGATCTTCACTTGGAAGTTCAGGCGCTGACCAGCCAGAGGGTGGTTGCCGTCGACAGTCACGTCGTCGCCGTCCAGATCGCGGATGGTGACGATCTGCATCTGGCCGTCCGGAGCGGATGCGTGGAACTGCATGCCCACTTCCAGCTCATCAACGCCTTCGAACATGCTGCGGCTCAGGGTGCTGACCAGTTCGGCGGAGTATTCGCCGTAAGCATCTTCAGGTTCTACGGCGACAGTCAGTTCGTCACCGACGTTCTTGCCTTCCAGAGCCTTCTCCAGGCCCGGGATGATGTTACCTGCACCTTGCAGGTAGACCAGCGGCGCGCCGCCGGCGGAGCTGTCGATGACCTCACCAGCGTCGTTGGTCAGGGTATAGTCGATGGAGACAGCCTTGTTAGCGGCGATCGTCATGGGGCGAGACCTTTTGCATAAGAATGAAGAACGGACAAGTCTAAACAAGGATTTGCCCGAAAGCGAACAGAACCCGGACAGACGGAACCGATCAACGGCATCCTTCATCATCGGTTTCCATCAGGATGAGGACAACCATTGGGTGGCCGAGCTGTCTTGCGGCCACACCCAGCACCTGCGCCACCAGCCGCCATGGCAGTCGCGCGCCTGGGTACTCGATACCGCGCAACGTCTTGAAAAAATAGGCCAACCCTTTACGTGCGGCTGGTGTGCGCAAGCGCCTGAATAACGATAACCTTGGTGCCTGATTCCCGGTAGGCGCTCAGCCATAGAACGCCACCGAAGCCATGCACCTCCAGAGAATTCGCATGCAGACTTTTTTTATCGCGCCCACCGATTTTGGTGTGGGTCTGACCTCCATCAGCCTTGGGCTGGTGCGCACCCTTGAGCGGGCCGGGCTGAAAGTCGGCTTCTTCAAACCGATTGCCCAGCCACATCCGGGTGACACCGGCCCCGAGCGCTCCACCGAACTGGTGGCGCGCACCCACGGCCTTAAGCCACCACAACCCTTGGGCCTGGCCCATGTGGAACGCATGCTCGGCGACGGCCAGCTCGACGAGCTGCTCGAAGAAATCATCACCCTGTACCAGCAAGCCGCCGTGGGCAAAGACGTGCTGATCGTCGAAGGCATGGTGCCGACCCGCAGCGCCAGCTATGCGGCGCGGGTCAACCTGCACCTGGCCAAGAGCCTCGACGCGGAAGTGATCCTGGTGTCGGCGCCGGAAAACGAAGTGCTCACCGAGCTATCGGGCCGCGTGGAATTGCAGGCCCAACTGTTCGGCGGCCCCAAAGACCCGAAAGTGCTGGGCGTGATCCTCAACAAGGTGCGCACCGACGAAAGCATGGAAGCCTTCTCGGCGCGCCTCAAGGAGCACTCGCCCCTGTTGCGTAGCGGCGATTTCCGCCTGCTCGGGTGCATCCCCTACCAGCCCGAACTCAACGCCCCGCGCACCCGCGACGTGGCCGACCTGATGGGCGCACAGATCCTCAACGCCGGCGACTACGAAACCCGGCGCATGACCAAGATCATCATTTGCGCGCGCACCATGCGTAACACCGTGGAGCTGCTAAAGCCGGGCGTGCTGGTGGTAACGCCGGGCGACCGTGACGACATCATCCTGGCCGTCAGCCTCGCCGCGATCAACGGCGTCCCCTTGGCCGGCCTGTTGCTGACCAGCGACACCCTGCCCGACCCGCGCATCATGGACCTGTGCCGTGGCGCCTTCCAGGCCGGGCTGCCAGTCCTTTCCGTGAGCACCGGTTCCTACGACACGGCCAACCAGCTCAACAGCCTGAACAAAGAAATCCCGATTGATGACCGCGAGCGCGCGGAGATCATCACCGATTTCGTCGCCAGCCACCTCGATGCACGCTGGCTGCACCAACGCTGCGGCACGCCACGGGAAATGCGCCTGTCGCCCGCGGTGTTCCGCTATCAGTTGATCCAGCGCGCCCAGGCCGCCAACAAACGCATCGTGTTGCCCGAGGGCAGCGAGCCGTTGACCGTGCAGGCCGCCGCCATCTGCCAGGCCCGCGGCATTGCACGCTGCGTGCTGCTGGCCAAACCTGCCGACGTGGAAGCCGTCGCCCGCGCCCACGGCATCGAATTGCCCGAAGGCCTGGAGATTCTCGACCCGGACCTGATTCGCCAGCGCTATGTCGAGCCAATGGTCGCACTGCGCAAGAGCAAGAGCCTCAACGCGCCGATGGCCGAGCAACAATTGGAAGATACGGTGGTGATCGCCACCATGATGCTCGCGCTGGATGAAGTGGACGGCCTGGTTTCCGGGGTTATTCACTCCACCGCCAACACCATCCGCCCTGCCCTGCAGCTGATTAAAACGGCGCCGGGCTGCACCTTGGTGTCGTCGGTGTTCTTTATGCTGTTCCCCGAGCAGGTGCTGGTGTACGGCGACTGCGTGATGAACCCGCACCCAAGCGCCGTGGAACTGGCGGAAATCGCCCTGCAAAGTGCCGACTCCGCCGCTGCCTTCGGCATTACGCCACGGGTGGCGATGATCAGCTATTCCAGCGGTGATTCGGCCAGCGGCGAAGAAGTGGAGAAAGTCCGCGAAGCCACCTTGCTCGCCCACGAACAGCAAAGCTCGCTGCTGATCGACGGCCCATTGCAATACGATGCCGCGGCCAATGAAACCGTGGCAAGGCAGTTGGCGCCCAACAGCCAGGTCGCCGGTAAAGCCACGGTGTTTGTGTTCCCGGACCTGAACACCGGCAACACCACGCACAAGGCCGTGCAGCGCAGCGCCGACTGCGTAAGCCTGGGCCCCATGCTGCAAGGCTTGCGCAAACCGGTGAACGACCTGCCGCGCGGTGCGCAAGTGGACGACATCGTGTACACCATCGCCCTGACGGCGATTCAAGCCGCCAACCGACCTATGGATATCTAAATGCTGGATTTTCTACCTGCCGCCGTACGCGGGGTAATCGCGTCCTTGTTGTTGGCGCTGAACACGATCCTGCTGTGTTCGTTCCTGTTTGTTGTCGCGCTGTTCAAGGCGCTGCCATTTGCCAAACGTTTCAGCGAATGGCTGATGAACCACACCCACGAAGCCTGGGTGACCAACAACAAGGGCTGGATGAACCTGGTGCGACGCACACGCTGGCACCTGACTGGCCTTGAAGGCCTGGACTACCAGCACTCGTATCTGGTGACCAGTAACCACCAGAGCTGGGTCGACATCATGGTGCTGCAATACGTGCTCAATCGCCGGATTCGGCCGCTGAAGTTTTTCCTCAAGCAGGAACTGATCTGGGTGCCGGTGATTGGCCTGGCATGGTGGGCGCTGGGCTTCCCGTTTATGAAGCGCTACACCAAAGCTTACTTGGAGAAGCACCCGGAGAAGAAAGGCAAAGACCTGGAAACCACGCGCAAGACCTGCGCGAAGTTTCGCGACAACCCGGTGGGTATTTTCAACTTTGCCGAAGGCACGCGGTTTACGCCGGGCAAGCACGCACAGCAGAAATCGCCGTTCCGTTACCTGCTCAAGCCCAAGGCCGGTGGCATTGCGTTTGTGCTGGATGCCATGGGCGAGCAGCTCAAGTCATTGGTGAACGTGACCATCCACTACCCGGCCGGGCGTCCAGGGTATTGGGATTTGTTGTGCGGGAATGTGAAAGACGTGGTGGTGCACTTTGAGGAAGTGCAGATTCCAGCCGGATTTATCGGCAAGAATTATGAGCAGGATGGGGAGTATCGGTTGGCGTTCCAGGGGTGGATCAACCGGTTGTGGGAAGACAAGGATGCGCTGCTGGATAAGCTTCACACGGAATACCCAGGCCGCCACTGACCGACCTGTGAATGCAATCTAACGTGGGAGCTGGCTTGCCTGCGATAGCTGACTGTCAGTTGATGGGTATGTTGCTGACCCACCGCTATCGCAGGCAAGCCAGCTCCCACAGTGACCGCGCCAGACCTTGAGAAAGTAAAAAGCCCGCCACCGAATGATCGGTGGCGGGCTTTTTTGTGGCGGCGAGGTTTAGATCGCGCCGCGCTGGCGCAACAGCTCCAGCACTTGCTTGACGCTGTCTTCCAGCGACGTGGCCTGGGTGTCGATCACCAAGTCGGCATTCAGCGGCACGTCGTACGGGAAGGACTCGCCTGGGATGTTGTCCCCGCCCGCCGCGTACAGGCCTTGCGGGTCACGCTCGGCGCACACCAGCGGCGAGGCCTGCACGTAGACGGTGAGCAAGCGGTCGCTGCCGATTAACGCCTTGGCCTGTTCACGGCCTTCGGCATCCGGGGCAACAAACGCGGCCAGGGTCAGCAGGCCGGCTTCGTTGAACTGACGCGCCACGTGAGCAGCACGGCGCCAGTTTTCGGTACGCCCGACGCGGTCCTGCGGCAAGCCCTTGTTCAAGTCGCGGCGCAGGTTCTGGCCATCCAGTACGAATACCGCACGGCCCATGTCAAACAGCTTGCGCTCAACCGCGTAGGCCAAGGTGCTTTTGCCGGCGCCGGACAGGCCGCTGAACAACACGGTAGCCGGTTGCTGGCCGAAGCGTTGGGCGCGCTCTTCGGTGGCTACATGAGCAAGGCGGCCGTGTTGCGCAGCGCCACCATGGCCCACCGGCGGCGCAATAATCATGCCCGCAGCCACAGTACCGTTGGTCAAACGGTCGATGACGATAAACGCACCGGTGGTGCGGTTGCTGTCATAGCCATCCAACGCAATGGCGGCGTCGAGGCTGACCTTGACCCGGCCAATCTCGTTCAGTTGCAGCGAACTTGCCGGGCCTTCGGCCAGGGTGTTCACGTCCACGCGGTGCACGATGCTGGTGATCGAACCCGGCACGTAGCTGGTGGCGCGCTTGATGTCATATTTCTTGCCCGGCAGCATCGGCTCTTCGGCCATCCAGACCAGCATGGCGTCGAAAGCGTCGGTGACTTGCGGCACGTTGTCGGCATGCACCAACAGGTCCCCACGGGAGATGTCGATCTCGTCTTCCATGGTCAGGGTCACGGCCTGGCCTGGGCCTGCGTGTTCCAGCTCGCCCTCGAAGGTGACGATGGATTTGACGCGGCTGCTCTTGCCCGACGGCAGCACCACGACTTCATCGCCCTTGTGCACGATGCCGCTGGCGAGGGTGCCGGCGAAACCACGGAAGTTCAGGTTCGGACGGTTGACGTACTGCACCGGGAAACGCAGGTCGGTGTAGTTGCGGTCGTTGGCGATCTCGACGGTTTCGAGGATCTCCATCAGCGACTGGCCGGTGTACCAGGGCGAGCGCTCGCTCTTGTTCACCACGTTGTCGCCCTTGAGCGCCGACATCGGTACGAACGCCATGGTGCTCGGCTTGAACGCAATGCCCTCGGCAAACTTCAGGTAATCGGCCTTGATCGACTCGAACACGCTTTGGTCAAAGCCATTGATGTCCATCTTGTTGACGGCAATCACGATGTGCTTGATGCCCAGTAACGAGGCGATATAGCTGTGGCGGCGGGTCTGGGTCTGCACGCCGTAGCGGGCGTCGATCAGAATGATCGCCAGGTCGCAGGTGGACGCACCGGTGGCCATGTTGCGGGTGTACTGCTCATGGCCGGGGGTGTCGGCGATGATGAATTTGCGCTTGGCGGTGGAGAAGTAGCGGTAGGCAACATCAATGGTGATGCCCTGTTCACGCTCGGCCTGCAGGCCGTCAACCAGCAAGGCCAGGTCGATATCATCGCCCGTGGTGCCGGATTTTTTCGAATCACGGGTAATGGCTTCCAGGTGATCTTCGTAGATCATCTTGGAGTCGTGCAGCAGGCGCCCGATCAGGGTGCTCTTGCCGTCGTCGACGTTGCCGCAGGTCAGGAAGCGCAACATCTCTTTGCGCTCGTGCTGGCCCAGGTAGGCGAGGATGTCCTCGCTGATCAAATCAGATTGATGCGACATTGGTGACAGCCCCTTAGAAATAACCCTGACGTTTTTTATCTTCCATCGAGCCTGCGCCATCGTGATCGATGACCCGGCCCTGGCGCTCGGAAGTTCGCGTCAGGAGCATTTCCTGAATGATGTCCGTCAGCGTCTCGGCTTCGGACTCCACCGCGCCCGTCAACGGGTAGCAGCCAAGGGTACGGAAACGTACTTTCTTTTTGACGATTCGGGCTTTGTCTTCGTCGGACAAGTGCTCGAGGATGCGGTCGTCGTCGATCATGATCAACGTGCCGTTCTTCTCGATCACGTCGCGCTCGGCGGCGAAGTACAGCGGCACAATCGGGATGCCTTCGAGGTAGATGTACTGCCAGATGTCCAGCTCGGTCCAGTTGGACAGCGGGAACACACGGATCGACTCGCCTTTGTTGACGTTGCCGTTGTAGACGTTCCACAGCTCCGGGCGCTGGTTCTTCGGGTCCCAGCGGTGTTTGCTGTCACGGAACGAGTACACACGCTCTTTGGCGCGGGACTTCTCTTCATCGCGACGGGCACCGCCGAAGGCTGCGTCGAAACCATGCTTGTCCAAGGCCTGCTTGAGGCCTTCGGTCTTCATGATGTCGGTGTGCTTGGCGCTGCCGTGGGTGAACGGGTTGATGCCCTGCGCCACACCATCAGGGTTGACGTGGGTGATCAGGTCCAGGCCCAGTTCTTCGACCATTTTGTCGCGGAACTTGTACATCTCCTGGAATTTCCAGCGGGTGTCGACGTGCATCACCGGGAACGGCAATTTGCCCGGGAAGAAGGCCTTGCGCGCCAGATGCAGCATCACGGCGGAGTCTTTACCGATCGAGTAGAGCATCACCGGGTTGTCGAACTCGGCGGCGACCTCGCGGATGATGTGGATGCTTTCCGCCTCCAGCTGTTTCAGATGCGTCAGTTTGTCGACCATGGCTACTCACGGAAAAACGATCTTATGGACGGCCAGCGGGCCGTGTTCGAGCGGGGCATGCTAGCACAGCACCTTCTTCTATTCAGGGAGCCAGCTAGATCGAAACGGTATATGAATATGCCCCTCAGTTTGGCTTGTGGTAGCTGGCTTGTCTGCTCTACAGGCACCTCAGTCATTCAGGCAAACCGAGGTGATGCAATCGCAGGCAAGCCAGCTCCCACATTTGAGCCTTGGTGTTCTTTAGATTGGGTTGGGGCAATCGATGAACAGATGTTCCAGCGCGAAACGCCGTGCCAGATAGTCACCCAGTGCCTGCACGCCATAACGCTCAGTAGCGTGATGGCCCGCTGCAATAAAGCTGACGTCGTTTTCCCGCGCGCTGTGGAATGTTTGTTCGGACGCTTCGCCGCTCAGATACAAGTCAACGCCTGCGGCAATAGCATCATCAATGTAGCCCTGACCGCCGCCCGTGCACCAACCCACCCGGCGGATCATCTCGCTGCCTTCGATCAACAGTGGCTCGCGACCCATTACATCCTGCACGCGCCGGGCAAAATCACGCGGCGACAAGGGTTCGGCCAGGGAGCCGACCAGGCCGACGATTTTCGGGTTGCTGGGGTCCAGCGGGCCTTCGACGGTGATATCCAGCTGACGGGCGAGTTGCACGTTGTTGCCCACTTCCGGGTGCAGGTCCAGCGGCAGGTGGTAGGCCAGCAGGCTGATGTCGTGCTTGAGCAGGGTTTTCAGGCGGCGTTGCTTCATGCCGGTGATGCACGGGTTTTCGCCCTTCCAGAAATAACCATGGTGCACCAGCACCAGGTCGGCCTGGGCTTCGACGGCGGCGTCCAGCAACGCTTGGCTGGCCGTGACGCCGCTGACAATGCGCATCACCTGCGGGCGCCCCTCGACCTGCAAGCCATTGGGGCAATAATCGGCAATTTTTGCGCTGCCAAGGTAGCGGTCCGCTTCCTCGACCAGGGTGCTAAGGGGGACAGCCATAAAAGACTCCTAAATATCCCGTTCCGAGGCGCTCGCAGCCTCGTATAATGCGCGACATTATGGGCGCTATCCCGCCCCCTGCAACCTGTCAGGACTTACTTGATGCTCAAGGCACTGCGTTTTTTTGGATGGCCATTGTTGGCTGGCGTGCTGATCGCGATGCTGATTATTCAGCGTTATCCCCAATGGGTGGGCTTACCCAGCCTTGATGTGAACCTGCAACAGGCCCCACAAAGCAGCTCGGTGGTGCAAGGCCCGGTCACCTACGCCGACGCGGTGGTCATCGCCGCGCCTGCAGTGGTCAACCTGTACACCACCAAGGTCATCAATAAACCGGCGCATCCGTTGTTTGAAGACCCGCAGTTTCGCCGCTATTTCGGCGACAACGGGCCCAAGCAGCGCCGGATGGAATCCAGCCTCGGTTCCGGGGTGATCATGAGCCCGGAAGGTTACATCCTCACCAACAACCACGTGACCACCGGCGCCGACCAGATTGTGGTGGCCCTGCGCGACGGCCGTGAAACCCTGGCCCGCGTGGTCGGCAGCGACCCGGAAACCGACCTTGCGGTGCTGAAGATCGACCTCAAGAGCCTGCCCTCGATCACCATCGGCCGCTCCGAAGGGCTGCGCGTCGGTGATGTCGCGCTGGCCATCGGCAACCCGTTCGGCGTCGGCCAGACCGTGACCATGGGCATCATCAGCGCCACCGGGCGTAACCAGTTGGGGCTCAACAGCTACGAAGACTTTATCCAGACTGACGCGGCGATCAATCCGGGGAACTCTGGCGGCGCATTGGTGGATGCCAATGGCAACCTGACCGGTATCAACACGGCGATTTTCTCCAAGTCCGGCGGTTCCCAGGGCATCGGCTTTGCGATCCCGGTGAAGCTGGCAATGGAAGTGATGAAGTCGATCATCGAGCACGGCCAGGTAATCCGTGGCTGGCTGGGCATCGAAGTACAGCCGTTGACCAAGGAACTGGCCGAGTCGTTCGGCTTGACCGGGCGCCCGGGCATCGTGGTGGCCGGGATCTTCCGCGACGGCCCGGCGCAGAAAGCCGGCCTGCAGTTGGGCGATGTGATCCTGAGCATCGACGGGGAACCGGCCGGTGATGGCCGCAAGTCGATGAACCAGGTGGCGCGGATCAAGCCGACCGATAAGGTGTCGATCCTGGTAATGCGCAACGGCAAAGAGATCAAGCTGTCGGCAGAGATCGGCCTGCGCCCGCCACCCGCCCCGGTGAAAGAAGAGGAATAACGGCTACGGGAGCCCGTTCGCGGGCTCCTGTTACCGAATATTTCAAAAGAAATCCATTCTCAATGGTCATGTTATATTGTTTCAATATCGCTATTGGAACGCTCTATCATGCCGTCTCAAAGATTCGCCCCCGTTGCTGGCCTGGCCTTGGGTTTGCTGCTGGACCCCGCCTACGCCGATGACAACACTGTCGAACTGGACACCATCAGCGTCACCTCCGACGCCTATGAATCCGCCACCGGCCCCGTCAAAGGCTACCGCGCCACCCGTTCCGCCAGCGCGACCAAAACTGACACCGATCTGCGCGACATCCCACAATCAATCAGCGTGATTCCTGCCACGGTGCTCGAGGACCTGGGCAGCACCAGCGTGGAACGTGCTCTGGAGTTTGCCGGCGGCGTGTCCAAGCAAAACAACTTCGGCGGCCTGACGCTTTACGAGTACAGCGTGCGCGGCTTCACCACGTCGGAGTTCTACCAGGACGGTTTCAGCGCCAACCGTGGCTACCCGAGCACCCCGGACGCGGCCAACATCGAGCGCATTGAAGTGCTCAAAGGTCCCGCAGCCAGCCTGTACGGCCGTGGCGATCCGGGCGGCACCGTGAACATTGTCACCAAGAAGCCGCAGCCCGAAGCCTTTACCACCGTGCAAACCAGTGCCGGCAGCTGGGACCGCTATCGCACCGCACTGGATGTGAACACGCCGCTGGACAGCGAAGGCCGCGTGCTGTCGCGGGTCAACCTGGCCGTGGAAGACAACCACAGCTTCCGCGATCACGTCGACGCCCAGCGCGTGTTCGTCGCGCCATCATTCAGTTGGCAGTTGGACCCCGACACCAGCCTTCTCGTAGAAAGCGAGTTCGTGCGCCACAGCTCCACCTTCGACCGGGGCATCGTCGCCAACCATGGCATGTCCCGCTCGACCTTCCTCGGCGAACCCAACGACGGCAATATCCGCAACCACAACAATCGCATCCAGGCCGCGTTGGAACATCACCTTAATGACGCCTGGAAACTGCGCCTGGCCAGCCACTACAAACAGGGCAGCCTGTGGGGTGACGCCTCGGAAAGTCGTGCGCTGAATGCCAACGGCCATACCGTTAACCGCCGCCTGCGCGAACGCTCCACCGGTTGGCACGACAGCATCACCCAGCTGGAACTGCGCGGCCAGTTCGACATCGGCAGTTGGCAGCACGAACTGTTGATCGGCGGCGAATACGAGGACTACCGTAAGAAGGAACGCGTGTCGGCGGTTGCCGGCAGCCTCTACCCCATCGACATCTATAACCCGATCTACGGCCAGACCAAACCCAACGGCGCACGCACCGGCACCGACGTCTTCGAACAGACGAAAAGCCAGGCGCTGAACCTGCAAGACCAGATCATCTTCACCGACCGCCTGCGCGGCATGCTCGGTGCGCGCTTCGAGCATGTCGAACAACGCACCGACGACTTCACCCGCAACCACGCCAAGAGCCGGCATACCCACGACGCCCTGACTCAACGCGCCGGTCTGCTCTATCAGCTAGCGCCGCAAGTCGGGGTGTTCGCCAACGCGTCAACCTCGTTCAAACCCAACAACGGTGTGGATGCCGGCGGCAAATCCTTCAAGCCCGAAGAAGGCGTGGGCTATGAAGTGGGGATCAAGAGCGAGCTGTTCGACGACCGTTTGAGCACCACGCTCGCCGCCTTCCATATCGAAAAAGAAAATGTTCTGACCCAGGACCCGGCCACCCTCAACAACAGCCGCGCCATAGGCAAGGCGCGCAGCCAGGGCTTTGACCTGCAACTGAGCGGGCAAGTGACGGACGCGGTACGCGTGATCGGCGCCTTTGCCTATATCGACGCCGAAGTGACCAAGGGCGACAAATCCATCCCCACCGGCAGCCGGATTCTGGGCGTAGCCAAGCGCAGCGGCAGTCTGCTGGGTGTGTATGAATTCCAGAATGGCGCGCTGCGCGGCTCGGACCTGGGCGCGGCGTTCACCTACGTTGGTGATCGCTCCGGCGAGGCCGGCAGCCAGTTCGAACTGCCCGCCTACCACACCGTCGACCTGCTGGCGCATTACAAAGCCAGCGATAGCGTCACGGTGGGCCTGAACCTCAACAACCTATTCGACGAAAAGTACTACGAGCGCTCCTACAGCAATTACTGGGTCACTCCCGGCGAGCCGCGCAACTTCACCGTCAGCCTGACCCTTAACCTGTAAAAGGATGCCCCATGCAAGCCTTCAAATCCCTGGCCGTGATCGGCCTGCTGTTTGCCAGCCAAGTCTCGGCCCACGGCCTGTGGACCGAACAACGACGCGGCAATATCGAAGTGATCTACGGCCACGGCGCCGAAGACAATGCCTTCAAGGCGCAGAAAATCAGCGGCGCCTGGGCGTATGACGCCAGCGGCAAAATGATCCCGGTCACCGTGGAGCGCCTGGCCGACCACGCACGCCTCAAGCCACTCAAATCGCCCGCCGTTTTAGCCGTGGCGTTGGATAACGGGATGTGGTCGCAGACGCCGGACAAGAAGTGGATCAACCAGGGCCGTAGCCAAGTGCCAGGCGCGATTGAGTCGACCCAGACCTTCAAGTACAGCCTGGCGATTTACCAGCCGGGGGCGAAGCTGCCCAAACTGGATCAGATCAAGCTGCTGATCCTGCCGGAAGTCGACCCGCTGACCGTAGGGCCAGGCAAGTCACTGCCGGTGCGGGTGCTGCTGGACGGCAAACCGGCGGCGGGGATCAAGCTGGTGGGCGATTATCGCAATGCGCCGAACACCTTGAGCACTGAGACCGACAAGGACGGCCGCGCCCAGGTGCTGGTGCGTAATGAAGGGTTGAATGTGATTGCCGCGCAGGTGGAGATTCCGCTCAAGGACAACGCCGACGTGGCCACCCGCGGGCTGTTTACTTCGTTGACCTTCCTCGGTGAACCGCATCACGAATAAACCCTGAAAAACACTGTGGGAGCGGGCTTGCCCGCGATGGCGGCCTATCAGTCACCCAATATGTCGACTGACAAACCGCCATCGCGGGCAAGCCCGGCTCCCACAGTTGATCTCTATCGTTTCGACACTCGGACTACAGCGCTACTGGCGCCCGCTCGCACAGCGTATTAAGCGCCACCGCCCACTGCGGCTCATCGTTCAAGCACGGCACCAACACCAACTCCTCGCCCCCTGCCTCGCGGAACTGCTCCAGCCCGCGATCACCAATTTCTTCCAGCGTCTCAATGCAGTCCGCTACAAACGCCGGGCACATCACCAGCAGCTTTTTCACGCCTTGCTGGGCCAAGGTCTCCAGGCGGGCCTCGGTGTAGGGTTCGATCCACTTGGCACGGCCCAGCCGTGACTGGAACGCCACCGACCACTTGCCCTCCGGCAAGCCCATGCGCGCGGCAAAGTCGCGCGCCACGCTGAAGCACTGGGCGCGGTAGCAGGTGGCAAGCACCTCGGGCGAAGCGTTCTTGCAGCAATCAGCATCCTTGAAGCAATGCTGGCCTGTGGGGTCGAGTTTTTTCAGATGGCGCTCAGGCAACCCATGGAAGCTCAGCAACAAGTGATCGAATTCCTGTGCCACGTACGGCCGGGCGCTGGCGACCAAGGCGTCGAGGTATTCCGGCTGATCGTAGAACGGCTGCAAGATAGAAAACTGCACGTTGAGCTTCTTGTCGCGGACCACACGCTTGGCTTCTTCGATCACCGTGGTCACGGTGCTGTCAGCGAACTGCGGATACAACGGCGCCAGGGTGACTTTTTGAATGCCTTGAGCCGCAAAGCGCGTGAGGGTGGTTTCAAGCGACGGCTCGCCGTAGCGCATCGCCAGCTCCACCGGGCCGTGGGTCCACTGCTGGGTCATTTGCGCTTGCAAGCGACGGCTCAGGACCACAAGCGGCGACCCCTCTTCCCACCAGATCGAGGCGTAGGCATGCGCCGATTGCTCAGGGCGCTTGATCAGGATCAGCGACACCAGCAAGCGCCGCACCGGCCACGGCAGGTCGATCACATAAGGGTCCATCAGGAACTGATTAAGGTAGCTGCGCACATCGGCCACCGAAGTGGACGCCGGTGAACCCAGGTTGACCAGTAACAACGCGTGATCCGTCATGCAACATCCTATGGCTAGAGGCGGCTGGACAAGTCTTCCAGTGCCGCGTGCAACTCAGTGAACTGAAAAGTGAAACCGGCGGCCAGCAACCGTTCGGGGACGGCCTTCTGCCCGCCCAGCAACAACCCGGACAACTCGCCCAGACCGACCTTCAAGGCAAACGCCGGCATCGGCATGAACGCTGGGCGGTGCAGCACCTGGCCCAGGGTGTTGGCAAACTCGCGATTACGTACCGGGTGTGGCGCGCAGGCATTATAAGGACCGCTGGCGTCGCCGTTGTGCAGAAGAAAATCAATCAGGGCGATTTGATCTTTGATATGGACCCACGGCATCCACTGCCGACCATTGCCGATCGGCCCGCCCAGCCCCAGTTTGAACGGCAGCAGCAGGCGCGACAAAAAGCCGCCCTTGGCCGCCAACACCAGGCCAGTGCGCACCAGCACCACGCGGGTGCCGAAGGCTTCGGCGCGCAACGCGGTTTCTTCCCAGGCGATGCACAGTTGGCTGGGGAAATCATCCTGCACCGGGCCACTGGCTTCGGTCAGTTCGCGCTCGCCGCCGTCGCCATACCAGCCCACTGCAGAGCCGGAAATCAACACCGCCGGCTTTTGCGCCAGGCCTTGCATCCAAGCCAGCAAGGTTTCGGTGTGGCCGATGCGGCTGCTCCACAGCAATGCCTTGCGCTTTTTGGTCCATGGGCGATCGGCAATCGGCGCGCCCGCCAGGTTGACCACCGCATCCACCGTGCCGATCACGTCTTGCAAGCGGCCAACACCGAGCACCTCGGCACCGCACCATTTGGCCACGGTATCCGGCTCGCGGCTCCACACGGTCAGGCGATGCCCTTGGGCAAGCCAGTGCAGACAGAGTTGGCGACCGATCAAGCCCGTACCGCCGGTCAGCAAAATATGCATGGGTTTCTCCTCATGTAACGTTTGCCGCCCATCGCTAGTCTATTTTATAAGCATGGATCTTTTGTAAGTGGGCGTTACGTTGGTTTCAGAGGCCGGTTCAGGCCTCCTTCTTAACCCCTCACCCTTAACCTTAGGTCACGCCGTTAGAACAGGTACGCCAAAACTTATACCAAAAAACAATATTGTACAGCTATGGGTGTCGGCGTAGTCTGTACCCAAAGGTAAAACGAGGCCCCCAATGACTGTTCCCATCGCGATCATCGGCACCGGCATCGCCGGTCTTTCCGCCGCCCGAGCGTTACGAGACGCGGGGCACGTTGTACAACTCTTCGATAAAAGCCGTGGCAGTGGTGGCCGCATGTCCAGCAAGCGCAGCGATGCCGGCGCGTTGGACATGGGCGCACAATACTTCACGGCCCGCGACCGGCGCTTCGTCAACGAAGTACAGCGCTGGCAAAGCAACGGCTGGGCCGAACAGTGGAAACCGCAGCTGTACAACTTCAAGTCCGGCCAGCTCACGCCCTCCCCCGACGAGCAGATCCGCTGGGTCGGCACGCCGCGCATGAGCGCCATTACCCGCGCAATGCTTGACGACTTACCGGTTGAGTTCGGTTGCCGCATCACCGAAGTGTTCCAAGGCAAGCAGCACTGGAACCTGCTGGACGCCGACGGCGGCAATCATGGCCCGTTCAGCCACGTAGTCATTGCCACGCCGGCGCCCCAGGCCACCGCCCTGCTGGCCGCCGCGCCCAAGCTTGCAAGTGCGGCCGCCGGGGTGAAGATGGACCCCACCTGGGCCGTCGCGCTGGCCTTTGACACGCCGCTGGATACGCCGATGCAAGGCTGCTTTGTGCAAGACAGCCCGCTCGACTGGCTGGCGCGCAACCGCAGCAAACCTGGGCGTGACGCCACCCTCGACACCTGGGTGCTGCACGCCACCAGCGCCTGGAGCAAGGCCAATCTCGACTTGCCCAAAGAGGCGGTGATCGAACACCTGCACGGCGCCTTCGCCGAACTGCTGCACAGCGCCATGCCCGCACCGTCCTTTAGCCTGGCCCATCGCTGGCTTTACGCCAGGCCGTCGGAGCGGCATGAATTTGGCGTGCTGGCCGACGCCGACCTGGGCTTGTATGTGTGTGGTGACTGGTGCCTGTCCGGGCGGGTCGAAGGCGCGTGGCTCAGCGGCCAGGAGGCCGCACGCCGCCTGATCGAACACCTGCAATGAACCGTCTCAACCCGACGAAATTGCTGTTGTCGAAGTGGACAGCAGCACGCCCGCGCAACAAGGAAAAACACTTCCTCGTCACCGAACTGTTCCGTGATGACGAAGGCACCGTGCTCGAAATCGAGCTGCAAGCGGTCATGACCCGCCGCGCCGAACGCCTCCCGTGGCAAACCCTGCAAAATGCCGAAGACTGGCGCATGGGTTGGAAATAGCGGGCGCTGAAAATACTTATACAAATAATTTGACTTGTACAGCATCAAACCTATGATGAGATTTAGTTGTACAGAATTATAAATCTGTATAGGAATTTCGCAGAGGGTTGAGCATGTCCAGCAGCGCAAAACCGAAGATCGCCATCAGTGCCTGCCTGCTCGGCGAGAACGTGCGCTTTAACGGCGGACACAAACAATCCCTGCTGTGCAGCCAAACGCTCGCCGACTATTTCGACTTCGTGCCGTTGTGCCCCGAAGTGGCGATCGGCCTGGGCATCCCCCGCGAACCGATTCGCCTGGTGGGCGACCCTGCCCACCCGCAGGCTGTCGGCACCGTGCACCGTGACCTCAATGTGACGCAGCCATTGGATGATTACGGCCAGCAGATGGCTGTGGAACACACAGACCTGTGCGGCTACATCTTCATGCAGAAGTCGCCGTCGTGCGGCCTAGAGCGAGTCAAGGTCTACCGCGACAACGGCACGCCCGTTGATGGCGGCGGGCGCGGCATTTATGCCCAGGCGTTTTGCGCACGCCACCCCAACCTGCCGGTAGAAGAAGACGGCCGGTTGAATGACCCGGTGCTGCGCGAGAACTTCCTCACCCGCGTGTTCGTGTACGCCAGCTGGCAAGAATTGCTGGCTGAGGGCATCACCCGTCACCGCCTTTTGGCGTTCCACGCGCGCTACAAATACCTGCTGATGGCCCACAGCCCTGTGCATTACAAAAGCCTTGGCCACCTGCTGGGCAGCATGGGCAAGAGCATCAACCTGGATGAACTGGCCGCCGGCTATTTCAGCGAGTTGATGACCGGCCTGAAAAAGTGCGCCACACGCGGCACCCACACCAATGTGCTGCAACACATCAGCGGCTACCTCAAACAAGCCATCAGCGCCGATGACAAGCAGGAAATGCAAACCGTCATCGGCCAATACCGCACCGGCATCGTGCCGCTGGTAGTGCCGCTGACCTTGCTCAAACATCACTTTCGCCAACACCCGGACCGCTACATCGCGCAGCAGGCGTACCTGCAGCCGCACCCGGAAAACCTCAGCCTGCGTAATGCGATCTAGACCATGACACCTGCCCTGCAAGACGACCCTGTCGAAGACATCGCCCAAGCCATCGAAGACGGCTGGCTGCCGATTCGCGAAGTGGCGCGCCAGACCGGCGTCAACGCCGTGACCCTGCGCGCCTGGGAGCGCCGTTATGGCCTGATCGTGCCCCAGCGCACGCCCAAGGGCCATCGGCTGTTCAGCGCCGAACATGTACAACGCATCCACACCATTCTGACCTGGCTCAACCGTGGTGTGCCGGTCAGCCAGGTCAAAGGCTTGATCGATTCCGCCCAGGCCAGCCCCGACAGCGTCGAAAATGAATGGCATGTGCTGCGTCATAAACTGCTCACCGCAATCAGCGAATTGGCCGAACGCCGGGTCGACGACCTGTTTAACCAGGCCATGGCGCTGTACCCGCCGCGCACCTTGTGTGAGCAATTGATGCTGCCGCTGCTCAACGCGCTGGAGCAACGCTGGCAGGGCCAGTTCGGCGCGCAAATGGAGCGAGTGTTTTTTCTGTCCTGGCTGCGCAGCAAGTTCGGCGCGCGCATTTACCACAACAACCGCCAGCTCCAGGGCGCGCCGTTGCTGCTGGTCAACCAGTCAGACGTGCCCCTGGAGCCACACCTGTGGCTTAGCGCCTGGCTGGCCAGCAGCGCCGACTGCCCCGTGGAGGTTTTTGATTGGCCTTTGCCGACCGGCGAACTGGCCCTGGCCGTGGAACACCTGCAACCGCGTGCGGTGCTGCTGTACTCAAGCAAAGCCCTCCACTTGTCGGCACTCGGCAAACTGTTGGGCGGCATCAGTTGCCCAATTTTGATTGCCGGACCAACGGTATGCATCCACCAGGACGAGTTAGCCGTATTAACCGGTGACACTCCTGAATTGTTCGTGGCCGAAGACCCCTTGTCAGCCCACCAGTTACTGATCCAGCGTGGAATTGTCTAAATGCATTTGATCTGGCTGCGCACCGACTTGCGCCTACACGACAACACCGCCCTCGCCGCCGCCTGCCAGCGCGGCCCGGTTGCCGCCGTGTACCTGATCACGCCGCAGCAATGGCTGGCCCATGATGATGCACCCTGCAAAGTCGATTTCTGGCTGCGTAACCTCAAGCACCTGAGCCAGGCCCTTGGCGAACTGAACATTCCCTTGCTGATTCGCACCGCCGACACCTGGGACCAGGCGCCCGCCGTGCTGGGCAAACTGTGCCGGGAACTGTCAGTGGAGTCGGTGCACGTCAACGAGGAATACGGCATCCACGAGAGCCGTCGCGATGTGGCCGTGGCCAACGCCCTGGAGGCTGACGGTGTGACGTTCCACAGCTACCTCGACCAACTGTTTTTCCAACCCGGCAGCGTGCTGACCAAAACCGGCACTTACTTTCAGGTGTTCAGTCAGTTCCGCAAGGTCTGCTACAACCGCCTGCACAGCGCCTTGCCGCGCCTGGTGGCCACGCCGCAACAACAGGCACCGCAGGATGTGCACAGCGACGCCATCCCGGATCAGGTCGACGGTTTCGCGCCACCCAGCGAGACCTTGCGCGCCCTCTGGCCGGCCGGTGAAGAAGAAGCCCGGCGTCGCCTTGACGCCTTCGCCGACCAACAGATCAGCTACTACAAAGACGAACGCGACTTCCCGGCCAAACCCGGCACCAGCCAGCTCTCGGCCTACCTCGCCGCCGGTGTGGTTTCGCCGCGCCAGTGCCTGCACGCCGCCCTGCAAACCAACCAGGGCGAGTTCGAAAGCGGCGATATCGGCGCCATCACCTGGATCAACGAGTTGCTGTGGCGCGAGTTCTATAAACACATTCTGGTCGGTTACCCACGGGTCTCACGCCACCGTGCGTTCCGCCCCGAAACCGAGGCACTGGCCTGGCGCGATGCGCCCAAGGACTTGGCCGCCTGGCAGCAAGCGCGCACCGGCCTGCCGATCATTGACGCAGCCATGCGCCAACTGCTGGAAACCGGTTGGATGCACAATCGCCTGCGCATGGTGGTGGCGATGTTTTTGACCAAGAACCTGCTGATCGACTGGCGCGAAGGCGAGCGCTTCTTTATGCGCCACTTGATCGACGGCGACCTGGCCGCCAATAACGGCGGCTGGCAGTGGAGTTCGTCCACCGGCACCGACGCGGCACCGTACTTCCGGATTTTCAGCCCGTTGAGCCAGTCGGAAAAGTTCGACAGCGAAGGGGTATTCATCAAGCACTGGCTGCCAGAGTTGGCGGCGTTGAACAAAAAAGAAGTGCACAACCCCGAAGCCGCCGGTGGCCTGTTCGGCGTGGCGGATTACCCACGCTCGATTGTCGACCTGAAAAAATCCCGCGAGCGCGCCCTCACCGCCTTCCGCAACCTGCCTTCACGCCAGGAGGTCGCCGAACATGAGTGACTTCCTGCACCGGTTCGCCCAAGCCTTTACCACGCTGGACAAGCACAACCTGCACCTGCTCGACAGCTTGTACAGCCAGGACATTGCCTTCACCGATCCGCTGCACGAAGTGCATGGGCTGCCCGCTTTGCGCGGTTACTTCACCGAGATGTACAGCAACATCAGCCAGTTGCGTTTTGACTTCCATGGCTTCGACCAGGTCGCCGAAGGCGAAGGCTACCTGCGCTGGAAAATGAGTTTTTGCCACTCGCGCCTGGCCAATGGCAAGGTAATCCGGGTGGAAGGTTGCTCGCACCTGATGTGGCGCGACAAGGTCTACCGCCATCGCGATTATTTCGATGCGGGCGCGTTGCTCTATGAACACTTACCGGTAGTCGGCCGTGTGGTCAGTTGGCTAAAAAGGAGAATGGGATGAGCCTTGTACCGCCCCGCCGTTATTGGTTGACCGGTGCCAGCAGTGGCATCGGCGCCGCTCTGGCCGTCGAACTGCTCAACAGTGGCGCGCATGTGGCGCTCAGCTCGCGCAGCAAAGGCCCGCTGGAAGCGTTCGCCCAGCGTTATCCAGGCCAAGTGCTGGTGGTAGCCGGCGACCTGACCAACAGCCAGACCGTGCGCGAGATCGGCGAACGCATCGGCGAGGTCTGGGGTTCATTGGATACGGTGATCCTCAACGCCGGCACCTGTGAGTATGTCGACGCCCGGCAATTCGATTCCTCCATCGTCGAGCACGTGGTGCGCACCAACCTGCTTGCCAGCAGCTATTGCATCGAAGCTGCGCTGCCGCTGTTGCGCAAAGGGCTCACCCCACATCTGGTGGGCGTCGCCAGCGCCGTGACCTACCTGCCAATGCCGCGCGCCGAAGCCTATGGCGCGTCCAAGGCCGGGCTGCGTTACCTGTTCGAATCGCTGCGCATCAGCCTGTCGCCGGAGAACATCGACGTCACGGTGATCAGCCCGGGCTTTGTCGACACCCCGCTGACCGAACGCAATGATTTCCCGATGCCGCTGAGCTGGTCCGCCGAAAAGGCTGCGCGGCATATCTTCGCCAAATTGGAAAAGCGCCCGTTGGAAATCGCCTTCCCCGCGATGTTTATCGCCACCTTGTGGCCATTGTCGAAACTGCCCAACCGCGCGCAACTGATTATCGGCAAACGCATGCTGCGCAGCCCGCCACCGAAGAAGGACGACCTGTGAAGATCGCCATCATCGGCAGCGGTATCGCCGGGCTGACCAGCGCTTACCTGCTCAGTCGGCGCCACGACATCACGCTGTTTGAGGCGGGCGAGCGCATTGGCGGGCACACCCACACGGTCAACGTCACGGTCAAAGGTAAACCCTATGCCGTGGACACCGGTTTTATCGTGTTCAACGACTGGACCTACCCTAATTTCATCCGTCTGCTCGGGCAGATTGGCGTGACCTTCAAGCCCACCGAAATGAGCTTTTCGGTGTGCGACCAGAACGCAGGTTTCGAGTACAACGGTAATAACCTCAACAGCCTGTTTGCCCAGCGCCGCAATATTCTCTCGCCGGGATTCTGGGGCATGTTGCGCGACATTCTGCGCTTTAACCGCCAGGCACCGCTGGACCTGCAAGAGCAACGCATCAGTGCCGATATGACCCTGGGCGACTACCTCGATGCTGGGGGTTATAGCCCACGCTTTATCCGCCATTACATCGTGCCGATGGGCGCGGCGATCTGGTCGATGTCGCTGGCGGACATGCTCGGTTTTCCGTTGCAGTTCTTTGTGCGGTTCTTCAAGAACCACGGGTTGCTGTCGGTGAACAATCGGCCGCAATGGTGCGTGATCGAAGGTGGTTCCAGCAGTTATATCGAACCTTTGACCCGCAGTTTTCGCGAGCAGATCCGCCTCAATTGCCCTGTGGATAAAGTCGAACGCACAGGCGACGGCGTGGTTATCCACAGCCTCGCCGGCAGCGAGACCTTTGACCGCGTGGTGTTCGCCTGTCACAGCGACCAGGCCCTGGCGTTGCTGGCCGACCCGAGCCAGGCTGAGCAGGACATTCTTGGTGCCCTGCCCTACGCCGACAATGACGTGGTGCTGCACACCGACACGCGCCTGCTGCCCGATCGCAAACTGGCCTGGGCCAGCTGGAATTATCGCCTGAGCGGCAGCGCGCAAACCCAGGCGGCCGTCACTTACGACATGAACATCCTGCAAGGCATCCACAGCGACACCACCTTTTGCGTCAGCCTCAACCAGACACCGATGATCAACCCGCTGAAGATCCTCGCGCGCTACACCTATGCGCATCCGCAATACAGCCTGGCGGCAGTGGCCGCACAAAACCGCTGGGAAGAATTGCACGGCGCGCGGCACACCTTTTACTGCGGCGCCTACTGGGCCAACGGTTTTCATGAAGACGGCGTGAGCAGCGCATTACGCGTGGCCCAGGCCTTTGGCGAAACCCTATGAACAGCGCCCTGTACAGCGGCTGGATCGCCCATCGCCGGTTTGCGCCCAAGGCCCACGCCTTTCGCTACCGCATCGGCCTGCTGTACCTGGACTTGAGCGAACAAGACAAAGTGCTCGGCCTATCACCCCTGGCCGGCAACAGCCGCCTGGCGCCCTTCGGCTTTCGCCAGCAAGACTACCTGCGTGAATTCACGCGTCACGGCATGAGCTTGAGCGATGCCGTGCGCCAGGAAGTCGGCAAGGCACTGGGGCGCGAGCCCCGGGGCGTTATCTGCCTACTGACCCAGGCCCGCAGTTGGGGCCTGGCTTTTAACCCGGTGAGTTTCTTCTACTGCTTCGAGGCCGACGGGCAACTGGCCGCGATCCTGTGTGAAGTAACCAACACCCCGTGGCGCGAGCGTTACCACTATGTGCTGCCGGCCCAGGCGTTAGGCGCCGAAGAACACCAGCACTTCGCCGTGGCCAAGGCGTTCCATGTGTCGCCGTTTTTACCCCGCGACCTGGAATACCGCATGAGTTTCAGCCCGCCGGCCGACAGGCTTGGTGTGCACATGGCCGATTGGCAGGGCACGCAAAAAGTCTTCGACGCCACCTTGAGCCTGCAAAAAGAAACGCTGACCCGCGCCAGCCTGCACCGTTACCTGTGGCGTTTCCCGTGGATGACCGCCAAGACCTGCCTGGCGATTTACTGGCAAGCCATGCGCCTGTTACTCAAACGCACACCGATTTTTTCCCATCAGGCCGCCGATGGCGCCTCTCGCACCGCAGTCGGGTATACCAAGGATCGCCGCCATGAAATCCCCTAGCTTATCGGTCAAGACCAACCGCCTGAACGTCAACGGCGTGACCAGTGCGCTGTTGCGCAAAGGTGTGCTGCGCCAGCTCAGCCAACTGCGCCACGGCCAGTTGGTAGTGATTGAAGAGGGTGAACGCCAGGTGTTCGGCGCACGCGAAGCGCATCTGTTGGGCGAAATCCAGATCCACGATTCGGCGGTCTGGGGCTTGGTGGCCGCCAATGGTTCGATCGGCGCCGGCGAGGCGTTTATCCACGGTTACTGGAGCAGCCCGGACCTCACCGCCGTGGTGCGTGTGATGGTCAGCAACCTTGATGTGCTTGACGCAATGGAAGGCGGCCTGGCGCGCTTGGCGCGACCGTTCACCCAAGGCCTGCACTGGCTTAACCGCAACACCCGCAAGGGCTCGCAGAAAAATATCGCCGCCCACTATGACCTGGGCAACGACCTGTTCGAGGAATTCCTCGACCCGACCATGATGTATTCGGCGGCGCAGTTCCTGACGCCCGACGACAGCCTGGAACAGGCGCAGTTGAACAAGCTGGAACGCATCTGCCAGAAGCTTGCGCTCAAACCCACTGACCATTTGCTCGAAATCGGCACCGGCTGGGGCAGCATGGCGTTGTATGCGGCGCAGCACTATGGCTGCAAGGTCACCACCACGACCTTGTCCAAAGAACAGTTTGCCTACACCGAAAAACGCATCGAGGCCTTGGGCCTCAAGGATCAGGTGAAGCTGCTGCTGCAAGATTATCGCGACCTGACCGGTCAGTACGACAAGCTGGTGTCCATCGAGATGATCGAAGCGGTCGGCCATCGCTTCCTGCCCACCTACTTCAAGCAATGCGCGCACCTGCTCAAAAGCGACGGCCTGATGCTGCTGCAAGCCATCACCATTCGTGAGCAGCGTTTTGAGCAGGCCAAGAACAGCGTCGACTTTATCCAGCGCTATATTTTCCCCGGTGGCGCCCTGCCTTCCGTGCAGAACATGTTGCAGATCGTCAGCCGCGACACCGACATGAACCTGCTGCACATGGAAGACTTCGGCTTGCACTACGCGCGCACCTTGCGCCTGTGGCATGAGAACTTCCGTCGCGCCCATGGCCGCCTTGCCGAGTTGGGCTACGATGAATACTTCCTGCGTCTGTGGGAATTCTACTTGTGCTACTGCGAAGGTGGGTTTATGGAGCGAACGATCGGTACCGCGCAGTTGCTGCTGGCCAAGCCTGCGGCGATCAACCCGCCGTTGCTCGGGCGTTTCAGTGCTTAAAACGCTGGCCAATGCCGTGCTGTTCCAGTGCGGTTGGTTTGCCTGTGTGCTGGGCGGTGACACCCGTTGGTTATGGGTGGGCGCTGGTGTGCTGGTCATCCACCTGCTGTGGACAAGCTCATGGTCTGAAGACGGCCAAGTGCTCCTGGCCGTGACCCTTTTGGGTACCGTAGTCGATACCTCGTTGCGTACCTTTGGCGTGTTTCACTTCGGTTTTCCAGGGCCGCTGATTCCCTTTTGGCTAATCATGCTATGGGCACTGCTCGCCACCACGCTGCGCCATTGCCTGGCCTGGAGCGCACAACCCTGGTGGCGCGCCAGCCTGCTGGGTGCGGTGGGCGGGCCGTTGTCTTACTACGCCGGCAGCCAATTGGCCGGTGTGCGTTTCGGCTACGACACAACGCTAACGCTGATCGGCCTGGCGCTGCTTTGGGCGATCCTGTTCCCCGTCATGCACGGGGTGGCGCGACAGCTTGGCCACTGACGTCCGTCAGAGCATTCATGCGCACCCAGCGCGCTTGCCTTACACTGCGCGCCTATGACCAACATCCCCCACACTCAAATCACCGAACCCGCCGTCACCTGCTCGACGTGCGCGGCCTGCTGCTGCCAGCTGGAAGTCATGCTGATTACCGACACGGGTGTGCCGCAACGCTATATCGATACCGACGACTGGGGCGGTGAAGTGATGCTGCGCCTGGATGACGGCTGGTGCGCGGCGCTGGATCGGGACACGATGATGTGCACGATCTACGAGCGGCGGCCGTTGATCTGTCGGGAATTCGAGATGGGTGCGCCGGAGTGCCTGGAAGAGCGCCAGGGCATTGCGACGGCGTATCGCTGATCCAACATGTGGCGAATATAAAATGTGGGAGCTGGCTTGCCTGCGATAGCATCACTTCGGTGTAACTGATAAACCGAGGTGCCTGCATCGCAGGCAAGCCAGCTCCCACATGGTTTTGCGTAGGCTTGAGAGTTACAACGGGTAGGTGTAGTGCAACGAGTAGCTTTCTACCCCGTCGTTATTGCTGCTGATGCCCGCATTGGAATAGTGCGTGGCGCGAATGCCCACTTCATGCCCACCGGCAAAGCGCAAACCAAAGCCCAGTCGGTCTTCGAACTGGAAGGCCTGGCCGATGTTGTTGTCTTCAACCCGCGTACGTGAAAACACCGCGACACCGATCCCGGCTTCTATATAGGGCTTGACCTTCTGCCCGGCAAACTCGTACACAAACACCGGCGAGAACGACAGGCTGCTGACACTCGCGCGTTTGTCGCCATCCCAGTAGGTGTAAGCGCCGCTCCAATAGCCGGTCAGTCGGCCCGTATCACTCTGCCACCAGCTTTTATCCCAATCCGACGTCAGCCCCAATCGATAGGTCATGGTCGAATCGCTGGTGCCCCCCACCCCAAATTCCAGGCCGGCGGCCTGGGCCGAAACTGAGTGTCCCACCACAGCGGCCGCAATCGCAGCCAAACAGAACAAGCGCTTCATAAGAGCACATCCTTTGAGATCGAAGTCGTATGGTTTTGTACAGGCTAACGCTATAGAAGCTTGCGCGATGCCAGAAGTTCAGCTTCTAACCGCGATGTTTCACGAATTTTTCACAAGCCAAAATTACGCACAACACCGGGAGATTTCCAGAGTGTCGGTAGGATATTTCTTAGGTGATCGACGTCGCCGCTGGTCCAGAACTGCGCTGGCTCAGGCTTGCCGGGCGACAGCAGGTTACGTTCGCCCAACAGACGCTTGAGCTGACGCGCCACGGCAGCGCCGGTGTCGATCAGGATGATGCTAGGGGGAAGCATCTGTGCCAGAAGCGGCTTGAGGAAGGGGTAATGGGTACAGCCGAGGATGATGGTGTCACAACCGGCGCTCAGCAGCGGGTCGACATAGCCCTGCAACAGCTGGCGCAGCCCGGTGCTATTGAGGTCACCGGTTTCGATCAACTCCACCAGGCCCGGGCACGGCTGGGTAATCACCCGCACGTCGGTGGCAAAGCGGTCGAGTAATGCTGCGAACTTGGCACTTTGCAATGTGCCGGTGGTGGCGAGCACGCCGACCACGCCACTGCGGGTGGCAGCGGCGGCTGGCTTGACCGCCGGCTCCATACCCACCAAAGGCCAGTCGGGATAGTCCTGGCGCAAATCAGCCACGGCGGCGACGGTTGCGGTGTTGCAGGCAATCACAAAGGCTTTGGCGCCTTGTTCACGAAAAAACTCGGCGACCAAACGGCTACGCTCAAGAATGAACGCCGGGGATTTTTCACCGTAGGGGATATGCCCGCCATCAGCCACGTACAGCAGTGACTCATGGGGCAACAACTGCTGGATTTCATCCAGCACCGACAGGCCGCCGACGCCGGAATCGAACACACCGATGGGCGCGTCCTTAACCATGGGCCGTCCCGCAAACGCTGCAGCCGGGGTCGCGCTTGACGCGCAGTTCGCGAAAACGCGTGGTCAAGGCGTCGATCAGTAGCAAGCGCCCCACCAAGGGTTCACCAAAACCTGCCAGCAACTTCAGCGCTTCCAGTGCTTGCAGGCTACCGACCAGCCCGACCAACGGACCGACCACACCGGCTTCGCTGCAGGTCAGCTCGGTGTCGCTGCCGTGCCCATATAAACAGTGGTAGCACGGGCTTTCGTCGCGGCGCGGGTCGAACACTGACAATTGCCCTTCCAGGCGAATGGCCGCACCGCTGACCAATGGTTTTCCAGCCGCAACACAAGCGGCGTTGACGGCTTCACGGGTGGCGAAGTTGTCGCTGCAATCGAGCACCACGTCTACCGCGGCCACTGCGGCGGCGAGTGAATCGGCATCCAGCGCAGTGCGATGGGCGACCAACGTAATTTCGGGGTTGATGCCGGCCAGGCGACGCATGGCCGAATCGACCTTGGCCTGCCCGA
Organism: Pseudomonas sp. OE 28.3; assembly: GCF_014268205.2. Taxonomy (NCBI): domain Bacteria; kingdom Pseudomonadati; phylum Pseudomonadota; class Gammaproteobacteria; order Pseudomonadales; family Pseudomonadaceae; genus Pseudomonas; species Pseudomonas sp. OE 28.3. Next base: position 1,092,225 of record NZ_CP077082.1, on the reverse strand, counting down.
CGCTGTCGGTGTCGTGGATGATCTGGCGTTGCAGGTTGGTCAGGTCGACAGTGTCGAAGTCTGCCAGGTGCAACTCGCCCACGCCGGCAGCGGCCAGGTACAACGCGACTGGCGCACCCAAGCCGCCGAGGCCGACAATCAGCGCATGGCCGTTTTTAAGACGCAGCTGGCCTTCGATGTCGACATGTTGCAACAGAATCTGTCGGCTATAGCGCAACAGCTCCTGGTCGGTCAGCACGGGCGGCGCCCCAACGTGATGCGTTCGTGGCCGCCGAGGTCGATGCGGCTGTGGACCTCTTCAAAGCCCTCACCCGACAACAAATCACGTACCGCCGCAGCTTGGTCGTAACCGTGTTCGAGCAGCAGCCAGCCACCGGTATTCAAGTGGGCTGGGGCCTGGGCGATGATCAACCGCAGATCGTCCAGCCCATCATGGCCCGCCACCAAGGCGCTGGCCGGTTCAAAGCGCACATCGCCTGCCACCAGGTGCGGATCATTATCGGCAATGTAAGGGGGGTTGCTGATGATCAAATCGAAGCGCTGGCCTTGCAGCGCGCTGAACCAATGGCTGTTCAACACCGTGGCGTTCTTCAGGTGCAGGCGCTGGCGGTTGCGTTCGGCCAGGGCCACGGCTTCGAGCACACGGTCAACGGCGGTGACCTGCCAGGCCGGGCGTTCGCTGGCCAGGGCCAGGGCGATCGCGCCGCTGCCGGTGCCCAGGTCGAGGACCTTGGCAGGCGTGGCCGGCAACAATTCAAGGGCGGCTTCCACCAGCAGCTCGGTTTCCGGGCGCGGGATCAGCGTGTGCGGCGCGACCTCCAGGTCGAGCTTCCAGAAACCCTGCTGACCGAGGATGTAGGCCACCGGCTCACCCGTGCGGCGACGCTGCAGGTAATCGGTAAAGGTCAGCGCATCTTCGCTGCTGACGATTTTTTCCGGCCAGGTGTGCAAGTAGCTGCGCGATTTGCCCAAGGCAGCGGCCAGTAACAGTTCCACATCCAGACGCGCGGTGGGCGAGTCAGGCAGGTCAGCGGCGCGCAGGAGGCTGGCAATAATGGTCATTTATTCACCTATCGCCGCCAATTGATCGGCCTGGTATTCGGCCAGCAAAGGCTCGATCACCGCATCAACGCCGCCGGCGAGAATTTCGTCGAGGGAGTAAAGCGTGAGGTTGACCCGGTGGTCGGTGACCCGGCCTTGGGCGAAGTTGTAGGTGCGGATGCGTTCGGAGCGGTCGCCCGAGCCCACCAGCAGCTTGCGCTCGCTGGCAATCGCGTTGGCGGCGGCGCTGGTCTGTTGGTCGTTGAGCTTGGCCGACAGCCAGGACATGGCCCGCGCACGGTTTTTGTGCTGGGAACGCTCTTCCTGGCATTCGACCACGATGCCCGACGGCAAGTGGGTGATCCGGATCGCCGAGTCGGTCTTGTTCACGTGCTGACCACCGGCGCCCGACGAACGGTAGGTGTCGACACGCAAGTCCGCCGGGTTGATCTCAATGGCTTCCTGCTCGTCCGGCTCGGGCAACACGGCCACGGTGCACGCCGAGGTGTGGATACGGCCCTGGGATTCAGTCGCCGGAACCCGCTGCACGCGGTGCGCGCCGGACTCGAATTTAAGCTTGCCGTAGACGTTGTCACCTTCGACCCGGGCGATGACTTCTTTATAGCCGCCGTGCTCACCTTCATTCTCGGACAAAATCTCGACCCGCCAGCCACGTCGCTCGGCGTAGCGCGAGTACATGCGGAACAGGTCGCCGGAGAAGATTGCCGCCTCGTCGCCACCGGTGCCGGCGCGGATTTCGAGGAACACGTTGCGCCCGTCGTTCGGGTCTTTGGGCAGCAGCATGCGTTGCAGGTCGCCTTCCAACTCGGCCAGCTTCTCTTTGGCTTCGCGGACTTCTTCCACGGCCATTTCACGCATGTCCGGGTCGCTGTCCTTGAGCAGCGCCTGGGCGCCTTCGAGGTCGGCCTGCACTTTCATCAGGCTTTTATAGGTGGCCACAATCGGCTCAACTTCGGCGTATTCCTTGGAATAGGCGCGGAACTTGGTCTGATCGGAGATGACCTCGCCATCGCCGAGCAAGGCGGTCAGTTCTTCGAAACGGTCCTGGAGCACGTCCAGTTTATTGAGCAGTGACGCTTTCATTGCGGTTTTTTATCCGAAGAGCTATCTGACGCGCCCTCACCGAGGGCAAAGAGTTCCTGGGCCATGGCCAGCGCATCGAGGCGGCCTTCGGCGGTAAGCTTTTTCAACTGAACGCTGGGGGCGTGGAGCAATTTGTTGGTCAGGCCACGTGCCAATTGCATCAGCACTTCTTCGGCGCTGCTGCCGTTGGCCAGCAAGCGCTGGGCCTTGATCAATTCTTCATCGCGCAGGCGTTCACCCTGCTGACGATACGCCTTAAGCACGTCGACCGCCGCCAGCTCACGCAGGCGCACCATAAAGTCTTCGGCGCCGGTGCTGACCATTTCCTCGGCAGCCTGGGCTGCGCCCTGGCGACTCTTGAGGTTTTCGGCGACCACTTCGTGCAGATCATCGACGCTATAGAGGTAAACGTCGTCCAACTCGCCGACTTCAGGCTCGATATCACGGGGAACAGCGATATCCACCATGAAGATCGGTTTGTGCTTGCGCAGCTTCAGCGCGCTCTCGACCGCGCCTTTGCCCAGGATCGGCAACTGGCTGGCGGTGGAGCTGATGACGATATCGCTGCGCACCAGCTCGGCCGGGATGTCCGAGAGCAACACCGCGTGGGCGCCAAACTGCTCGGCCAGGATGCTCGCGCGCTCCAGGGTGCGGTTGGCGACCACGATACGCTTGACGCCCAGGTCATGCAGGTGGCGAGCGACCAAGGTGATGGTTTCACCGGCGCCGATCAACAGCGCCTGGCTGCGCTGCAAGTCACTGAAAATCTGTTTGGCCAGGCTCACGGCGGCGAACGCGACGGACACCGGGTTTTCACCGATGGCGGTGTCGGTGCGCACCTGCTTGGCCGAATTGAACGTAGCCTGGAACAAACGGCCAAGCAACGGGCCGACGGTGCCAGCCTCGCGGGCCACGGCGTAGGCGGATTTCATCTGGCCGAGGATCTGCGGCTCGCCCAACACCAGCGAGTCGAGCCCTGCGGCGACGCGCATCATGTGACGAACTGCCGCATCCTCTTCGTGCACATATGCACTGGCGCGCAGGTCCTCGAGATCCAAATGGTGATAATCGGCCAGCCAGCGCAGCACCACATCCGCTGAGAGATGTTCCTGCTCTATATAAAGCTCGCTGCGATTGCAGGTCGAAAGGATCGCAGCTTCGCGGCTGTCGGTGAGCCGGCAGAGCTGCTGCAAGGCCTCAACCAACTGCACTGGCGTAAACGCCACGCGCTCGCGCACGTCTACGGTTGCAGTCTTGTGGTTAATACCGAGTGCGAGGAAGGCCATTCAATATCGCTGATGATGTCGGGAAGCCGACAATTGTCCTACTTCGATAGATCCAGAACAACCACCGTCGTCTATTGTCCTAGTAGCTTGTGCCTATAAAGGCGCCCACTGAGACTCGGTTATGTTTGGCCGAAGGCTTGTGTCATGATGATCCGACCGCAGGTTAGTCGTCCTCTTCCTATATGAATAGATCTTCCGCGTTGCTCCTTGCTTTTGTCTTCCTCAGCGGCTGCCAGGCCTTGGCACCCGTGTCGCCGGACGGTACGCCGCCGGTCGAAGACAGCGCCCCAGCCCCTGAAAAGCCCAAGGTTTACTCCTCGTTCAATGAAGAAACGATCTACAGCCTGCTGACCGCGGAACTCGCCGGCCAGCGCAATCGTTTTGATATTGCCCTGGATAACTATGTGACCCAGGCCATCAACACCCAGGACCCGGGCATTTCGGAGCGTGCGTTTCGCATCGCCGAATACCTGGGCGCTGACCAGGCCGCGCTGGATACTTCGCTGATCTGGGCGAAAAACGCTCCGCAAGACCTGGAAGCGCAACGTGCGGCGGCCGTGCAACTGGCACGCGCCGGGCGCTATGACGACTCCATGGTGTATATGGAGAAAGTCCTGCAGGGCAAGGGCGACACGCATTTCGACTTCCTCGCGCTGTCGGCTGCCGACACTGACCAGGACACGCGCAATGGCTTGATGAAGAGTTTTGACCGCCTGCTGCAAAAGCATCCGAAGAACAGCCAACTGATTTTCGGCAAAGCCTTGCTGCTGCAGCAGGATGATGAAGCCGATGCAGCCCTCAAGCTGCTGGAGCAGAACCCGCCGGAAGACGGCGAGATTGCCCCGATTCTGCTGCGCGCACGCTTGCTGCAGAACCTTAATCGCGGCAAGGAAGCGATTCCACTGCTGGAAAAAAGCATCAAGAAATACCCGGGCGACAAGCGCTTGCTGCTGACCTATGCGCGAATGCTGGTGGAGCAAGACCGCATGGAAGACGCCAAAGTGCAGTTCGCCAACCTGGTCCAGCAATACCCCGACGACGACGAGCTGCGTTACTCCCTGGCACTGGTCTGCCTGGAAGCCAAGGCCTGGGACGAGGCCAAGGGTTATCTGGAGGAGCTGATCGAGCGCGAAAGCCATGTGGATTCGGCGCACCTGAACCTCGGCCGCATCGCGGAAGAACGCAACGACCCGCAGGCTGCGCTGCTTGAGTACGCCCAGGTCGGCCCCGGCAACGATTACCTGCCGGCCCAGCTGCGTCAGGCCGATATCCTGATGAGCAACGGCCGCACCGACGAAGCGGAAAAACGCCTGGCGGCGGCACGTGATGCCGAACCGGACTATGCGATCCAGCTGTACCTGATCCAGGCCGAAACACTGTCGGCCAACAAGCAGGGCGAACGCGCCTGGAAATTGCTGCAACAAGCCTTGCTGCAATACCCCGACGACTTGAACCTGCTGTACACCCGCGCCATGCAGGCGGAAAAACGCAATGACCTGGCGCAGATGGAAAAAGACCTGCGCCTGATCATCAAGCGCGACCCGGACAATGCCATGGCGCTCAATGCCCTGGGCTACACCCTGTCGGACCGCACCACGCGTTACGCCGAAGCCAAGGTGCTGATCGAACAAGCCCACAAGCTCAACCCGGAAGACCCGGCCGTGCTCGACAGCCTGGGTTGGGTGAATTACCGCCTGGGCAATCTGGACGAAGCCGAACGCCTGCTGCGCCAGGCACTCGAACGTTTCCCTGACCAAGAGGTGGCAGCCCACCTGGGTGAAGTGCTGTGGGCCAATGGCAAACAGCGCGAAGCGCGACAAATCTGGGAAAAATTCCTCAAGGAACAACCCGAAAGCCCCATCCTGCGCGGCACCATCAAGCGCCTGACCGGATCCGAGACCCTTTAAGCTTATGTTTTTGCGCCACGTTATTGTTTTCAGTTTCATCGCCCTGCTCGCCGGTTGCGCGGGCATCGGCAGTCGTGAATCCGTTGAAGGCCAGGGCAACCCGGCGCAATGGAAACAGCACAAAGAGCAGCTCAGCAGCATCGACGGCTGGCAGATCGACGGCAAGGTCGGGGTTCGCGCGCCGAAAGATTCCGGCAGCGGCACGTTGTTCTGGCTGCAGCGCCAGGACTATTACGATATCCGTTTGTCCGGGCCACTTGGCCGCGGTGCTGCGCGCCTGACCGGCCGGCCAGGGCAAGTGAGCCTGGAAGTGGCCAATCAAGGCCGCTATGAGGCAGCCACGCCGGAAGAACTGCTGGAACAACAGATTGGCTGGAAGCTCCCCGTTTCGCACCTTGTGTGGTGGGTACGCGGCCTGCCTGCGCCGGACAGCAAAAGCAGGCTGAGCCTCAACGGCGACAGCCGCCTGGCCACGCTTGAGCAGGATGGCTGGCAGGTTGAATACCTCAGCTATGTGCAACAGGGCGCCTACTGGCTGCCCGAGCGCATCAAACTGCATGGTACCGACCTTGACGTCACGCTGGTGATCAAGGAATGGCAACCGCGCAAGCTGGGGCAATAACGTGACCGCCACCACCTTGACACTGCCCTCCCCGGCCAAACTCAATTTGATGCTGCACATTCTGGGTCGCCGTGAAGACGGCTACCACGAGTTGCAGACGCTGTTTCAGTTTCTCGATTACGGCGATGAAATCACCTTCGCCGTGCGCGACGATGGCGTGATCCAGCTGCACACCGAATTCGAAGGCGTGCCCCACGACAGCAATCTGATCGTCAGGGCCGCGAAAAAACTTCAGGCGCAATCCGGTTGCTCACTCGGCATCGACATCTGGATCGATAAAATTTTGCCCATGGGCGGCGGCATCGGTGGCGGCAGCTCAAATGCCGCGACCACGCTGCTCGGTTTGAATCACTTGTGGCAACTGGGCTGGGACCACGATCGCCTGGCCACGCTGGGCCTGACACTGGGCGCCGACGTGCCGGTTTTCGTGCGTGGGCACGCGGCTTTTGCCGAAGGCGTCGGGGAGAAACTCACCCCGGAATACCCCGAAGAGCCTTGGTATGTCGTGCTTGTTCCGCAAGTATCTGTAAGTACAGCAGAAATTTTTTCAGATCCACTGTTGACACGTAACTCTCCTCCCATTAAAGTGCGCCCCGTTCCCAAGGGAAACAGTCGAAATGACTGCTTACCGGTTGTAGCAAGGCGTTATCCAGAGGTACGTAACGCTTTGAATTTGTTAGGTAAATTTACCGAAGCAAAATTAACCGGAACTGGAAGTTGTGTGTTTGGGGGCTTCCCAAGCAAAGCTGAAGCTGATAAAGTCTCGGCCCTTCTTACAGAGACCCTTACAGGGTTTGTAGCAAAGGGAAGCAACGTTTCGATGTTGCATCGCAAGCTGCAAAGTCTGCTCTAAAAGGAACCGAGTACTGGGTACTCGTTGCAACAGATACAGGGGCGTCGCCAAGCGGTAAGGCAGCAGGTTTTGATCCTGCCATGCGTTGGTTCGAATCCAGCCGCCCCTGCCATTTTCTAATACTCATCCAGGTTACCCTCAGCCTCTAGGTACTGCGCGTGTCCAAGATGATGGTCTTTACGGGGAACGCCAACCCCGATCTGGCTCGACGTGTCGTACGTCAGCTGCATATCCCTCTCGGTGACATCTCTGTCGGTAAATTCTCCGACGGCGAAATTACAGCCGAGATCAATGAAAACGTCCGCGGTAAAGATGTTTTCATTATTCAGCCGACTTGCGCTCCGACCAACGATAACCTGATGGAACTCGTCGTGATGGCTGATGCCTTCCGCCGCTCCTCAGCGACTCGAATCACAGCTGTAATCCCTTACTTTGGTTATGCCCGTCAGGATCGCCGTCCGCGTTCCGCACGTGTGGCTATCAGCGCGAAAGTCGTTGCTGACATGCTGACCGTGGTAGGCATCGACCGTGTTCTCACGGTTGACCTGCACGCTGACCAAATCCAGGGGTTCTTCGATATTCCGGTAGATAACATCTACGGCTCCCCAGTATTGGTGGATGACATTGAAGACCAGCGCTTTGAAAACCTGATGATCGTGTCCCCGGACATTGGTGGCGTCGTGCGTGCACGGGCTGTTGCCAAATCCCTGGGCGTGGACCTCGGGATCATCGACAAACGCCGTGAGAAAGCCAATCACTCTGAAGTGATGCATATCATCGGTGATGTCGAAGGGCGTACCTGTATTCTGGTTGATGACATGGTAGACACCGCCGGCACCCTGTGCCACGCGGCGAAAGCCTTGAAAGAGCACGGTGCAGCAAAAGTCTTCGCCTACTGCACACACCCTGTGCTGTCGGGCCGAGCGATCGAGAACATCGAGAACTCCATGCTGGACGAACTGGTGGTGACTAACACCATCCCGTTGTCCGCAGCAGCTCAAGCCTGTTCGCGTATCCGTCAACTGGATATCGCACCGGTAGTTGCCGAAGCGGTTCGCCGCATCAGCAACGAAGAATCGATCAGCGCGATGTTCCGATAAGGGTCAAACCTTACGAAACATCCCACTGACGAAAAGCGCCCCGCCCCAGCATTCTGTTGGGGCGGGGCTTTTTTGCCCATATCGCCTTTAGCGCTGGTCGCAAACGCTGGGGCGAATGTGGTTATTTTGGAGATACAACATGAACGATTTTACTCTGAATGCTGAAGCGCGTTCCGACCTGGGGAAAGGTGCGAGCCGCCGCCTGCGTCGTCTCGCAAGCCTGGTTCCAGCTGTAGTTTACGGTGGCGACAAAGCCCCTGAATCCATCAGCATGCTGGCCAAAGAAATCGCCAAACTGCTCGAAAACGATGCGGCCTACAGCCACATCATCGAGCTGAATGTTGGTGGCAAGAAGCAGAACGTCATCATCAAGGCCCTGCAACGTCACCCAGCCAAAGGCCACGTGCTGCACGCTGACTTCGTACGCGTAGTAGCCGGTCAGAAACTGACCGCTATCGTGCCTGTGCACTTTGTTGGTGAAGAAGCTCCGGTCAAGAAAGGCGGCGAAGTTTCGCACGTTGTTGCCGAGATCGAAGTGACCTGCCTGCCGAAAGACCTGCCTGAGTTCATCGAAGTCGACCTGTCGGCTCTGGAAATCGGCGACATCGTTCACCTGTCCGACCTCAAAGCCCCTAAAGGCGTTGAGTTTGTTGCACTGGCTCACGGTGATGACAAAGCTGTTGCAAACGTTCACGCTCCACGCGTTGCACCAGAAGCTGAAGAAGGCGCTGCAGAGTAATTCACTCTGTAATGTCGGAGCTTGAGGAAACATCGCGGACCGGAACGTAGCGAGAAAGCGGGCGATAACGCGGCGTTTACTCTTGAGTAAATGATCTTTTGTTGACCGCTTTCGCCGCACACAGGTTGCGGCGATGTTATCCACAACTCCAAAGGAAGGGCCCCTGTCGTGACTGCCATTAAACTGATCGTTGGCCTGGGAAATCCAGGCGCCGAATACGAACAGACCCGGCATAACGCGGGGGCCCTTTTTGTTGAGCGTATCGCCCACGCACAAGGTGTGAACCTTGTGGCCGATCGCAAATATTTTGGCCTGACCGGGCGCTTCTCGCACCAGGGTCAGGATGTTCGTCTGCTGATTCCTACCACCTACATGAACCGCAGCGGCCAGGCTGTCGCGGCGCTTGCGGGCTTCTTCCGGATCAAACCCGAAGAAATCCTGGTGGCCCATGACGAACTGGACCTGCCACCCGGCGTTGCCAAACTCAAGTTAGGCGGCGGGCATGGCGGCCACAATGGCCTGCGCGACATCATTGCGCAGTTGGGTAATCAGAATAATTTTTACCGTCTGCGGCTCGGCATTGGCCACCCAGGCGTTGCCAGTATGGTTTCAAATTTCGTCCTGGGTCGTGCGCCACGCGCCGAACAGGAAAAACTCGATGCCAGCATCGACTTTGCCCTCGGCGTGCTGCCGGATATCTTCGCCGGTGAATGGAACCGCGCGATGAAAAACCTGCACAGCCAGAAGGCCTGACTCTTACCGAGGGGAAACACCATGGGATTCAATTGCGGCATCGTCGGCCTGCCCAACGTCGGCAAATCCACCCTGTTCAACGCCCTGACCAAGTCCGGTATTGCGGCGGAGAACTTCCCCTTCTGCACCATCGAACCCAACAGCGGTATCGTGCCGATGCCAGACCCGCGCCTGGACGCGTTGGCGGCGATCGTCAATCCCAAGCGTATCCTGCCGACCACCATGGAGTTCGTCGACATCGCGGGCCTGGTAGCCGGCGCGTCGAAAGGTGAGGGCCTGGGCAACAAGTTTTTGGCCAACATCCGTGAAACCGATGCCATCGCCCACGTGGTCCGCTGCTTTGAAGACGAGAACGTGATTCACGTCTCCAACAGCGTTGACCCGAAACGCGACATCGAGATCATCGACCTGGAACTGATCTTCGCCGACCTCGACAGCTGCGAAAAGCAACTGCAGAAAGTCGCGCGTAACGCCAAGGGCGGTGACAAGGACGCAGTGGTTCAGAAAGGCCTGCTGGAACAACTGATCGCACACTTCACCGAAGGCAAGCCGGCACGCAGCCTGATGAAGAACATGGGTGTCGACGAGAAAGCCGTGATCAAAGGCTTCCACCTGCTGACCACCAAGCCTGTGATGTACATCGCCAACGTTGCCGAAGACGGCTTCGAGAACAACCCTTTGCTGGATGTGGTCAAGGCCATCGCCGACGAAGAAGGCGCTATCGTGGTGCCGGTGTGCAACAAGATCGAAGCGGAAATCGCCGAGCTCGATGACGGCGAAGAAAAAGACATGTTCCTCGAGGCCCTGGGCCTGGAAGAGCCTGGCCTGAACCGCGTGATCCGCGCCGGCTACGAAATGCTCAACCTGCAGACCTACTTCACCGCCGGTGTTGAAGAAGTCCGCGCCTGGACCGTCAAGGTCGGTGCCACTGCACCACAGGCCGCCGGCGTGATCCACACCGACTTCGAAAAAGGCTTTATTCGCGCCGAAGTCATCGCCTACAACGACTTCATCCAGTACAAGGGTGAAGCCGGTACCAAGGAAGCCGGTAAATGGCGCCTGGAAGGCAAAGAGTACATCGTCAAGGATGGCGACGTGATGCACTTCCGTTTCAACGTCTAAGCGCCATCGCGGTTTTGCCGCCCACAAAAAAGCCGATGCACTGCATCGGCTTTTTTGTGGGCGGTTGTTTGTATTTCGACAATAGCTATCCTCTTATCTATTTGAAACCTTAAGACGTTTCCTATTTGTCGTAACAAAAACAGCCCAACAACCTCGAGTGACGTTAAGCGACAAGTTAATGACTTTTCCTACGCAAGCCTGGCTTACTCTTACCTGCATACTCGATGATAAATCTTATACTTTACGCTCTGCCCAAACACCGTCTAAATTACAGCCTTTTAATCGTAAACAATCACGCTAGTGGAGCACCCACCCGATGTCGGCCGCCGATCAAAAAGAAAGCGAAACCGATACGCCATTCATTGAAGGCTCGGATATTGAGAACACGATCAATAGCACCGCGACACTGAATGTTGACATCTTGTTGCTGGGGGAAACCGGCACTGGCAAAGATACCCTGGCACAACGAATACATCGCCTGTCCGGCCGTCGAGGTAACTTTGTTGCGGTCAATTGCGCCGCCATTCCGGAGAGCCTCGCCGAAAGCCAATTATTCGGTGTCAACAGTGGTGCTTATACCGGGGCTGTACAATCACGCGCAGGGTTTATCGAGGCGGCTCACCTGGGTACGTTGTATTTGGATGAAATCGACAGCATGCCGCTTTCGCTGCAGGCCAAGCTATTGCGTATGCTTGAATCACGAGGGGTTGAACGGCTGGGCTCAACACGCTTCATCCCCGTCGACATGCGCGTCATCGCGTCCGCTCAACAATCACTGCATGACATGGTCGAGCAAGGCAGCTTCAGGCGGGACCTGTATTTTCGCCTGAACGTTATTAACATCAAGCTGCAGCCGCTGCGTGACCGACGTGAGCGTATCGTACCGTTGTTTCTGGAGATGATTAAACAAGAGGCGGAGCACTTCAACTGCACAGCCCCTCACCCCCCAACCGAACTGCTCCAGCAGTTGTTGTGTCATACGTGGCCGGGCAATGTCCGCGAACTACGCTCCACGGCCAAGCGTTTTGTCCTTGGGCTGCCGCCTTTATCGGCATCGAATGCAGAACCGCTGGAACTGGGCCTGAAAGACCGTCTGCAGCGTATTGAGAAAACGCTCATTGAAGAGTCTTTACATCGTCACACTTACAGCGTGGATTGTGTGGCGTTGGAACTGGGGGTTGCCAAGCGCACGCTCTACTACCGAATGAAGCAACTGGGTGTTTCACTCAACGCGTGTTTGCACGCTCAGGAAGTGCAATAAACGCTGAAACAAGTAGAAATAGGCCGATGGAACTGTTTCCAGAGGCATCGCCACTCAGTGTACGAGCATCGATTATCAAATAACGATGTAGCACGATTAATCGAATGCCTCATGACGAATACTCAACTATCCGATAGACAACCCAAAGGTGAAATCATGACATCTCCAGTCGGCAGCGGTGGCAGCATTACCAGCAAACAACTTTTTGATCAAATGAAAACGCTCACTGAGGAAAAAAACAAAGAAACGCTCGAGATGGCAAAGCTGGATAAAGATGCTTCGATTGCCAGCAAGTGGAGCCAGGTAATTAACAAAGTACAATAAGCAACACAGGCTTTCTCTAGTGTATTAAATAGAGAAAGCCTGTCTATTTTCCTGAGGGAGGTTTATATGCGCACAACGCTTGAAAAAGAGCGGGAAACCTATTCAGGTGCCCCTGTGTTTCCCGTCGAAAAAAGCAGTGATAGCGCCCACGACGCGCATTTCTTCAGTGCAGCACTGGAGCAGAACAATCCCTATCCGTCGGCCCCCTCCGCCCCAGGAAACAGTCGGTCGCTGGTGAGCCAATCAGAGCGGTTGAAATCCAACAACGAAAAAATCCCCAAGCTCCTGCGTGAATATACCAAGACCCAAAACGAGCTGAAAATGGCGGACGCCACACAGACCATTATTGAATCAAAAGAAATCCTCAACATCGGCGTCAAGGTAATAAAACACTGCACTTCGTTTGTTGAGAAAACCACTAACCTGCAATAGGTGAACCATGCGCCGCTGCCGCTTTATTCTCTTATGGCTGACCCTCTTATCGGTACTGAGCGGATGCGGTGAAAGCGTCGAACTGCACCGCAAGTTATCCGAGCAGGAAGCCAATGAGGTAATCGCTGAATTGGCAGACAAGCACATTCGGGCACAAAAACAGCTGGAGAAAGACGGCGTGGTCGTTCGCGTGCGCACAGATGATATTGCTGCCGCGGTCCACACGCTTGCCGCCGCCGGGTTACCAAAGACTGCGCGCTCTACGCTGGGCGACGTATTTCGCAAGGAAGGTGTCATCTCGACACCGCTTGAGGAACGGGCGCGCTATATCTATGCCTTGTCTCAGGAGCTGGAAGCGACCTTGTCCAATATCGATGGGGTTCTTGTCGCCAGGGTACACGTGGTACTGCCCGAGCGGGTCGCACCGGGAGAGCCAGTACAGCCGGCCTCGGCATCGGTCTTCATCAAGCATGATCCACGGCTGGAACCCGACAGCTTGCTGCCGCGCATTCGGCGGATGGTCGCCAGTAGCATACCGGGCATGACAACAGCCGTTGCAAACCCGCAAAAACTGACCGTGATCTTCGTACCGGCTACCGCCTACAAGGAAAAGCAGCAACTCGCCTACTTCGGGCCGTTTCTGATTAAGCCCGGGGACCTCGCTTTTTGGCAGACCATGGTGACATTGTTCTTTATCGCCCTGTTAGTGGGGTGCGCTGCAGCGGGGTTCTGGGTGAAAAAGGCGCGCGGCGCCCAACAAGCCGAGCCGAACACGAATGACGCATGACAGCCTCAGTTGGGCCAAGTGGTGGGCCTGCCCATGGCTCGATTCGCCCCATGACTGGCCGCCTTTCGTCCCTTCAGTGCCCTATTCGAGAACACTCTGCCAGAGCCAGCACGCGGCAATGGCAACGGCGTTGGGAATTGATCCATGCCTGCCTGTCGAACCGTCTCCAGCACTGTTGCAGTTGGTACTTGAACCTGAACAACGCAGAGACCTCATCCTCACGCTGGTCGGCGGTGTTTACCAGATCAAGAACCGCACGCCATTGAGCCAAGACCTGCAACTCTGGTGCGTACGCCTTTCCAAGGCACTGCTGCCCAACACCCTGCAAACCCACACTGAAGACCCCCTGCACTATCTACGCGCCTGGGTAGAACCCTCTGTGTGGCAGCGGCTGCGGTTGAGCTTTGACCGCCATCGGGTGCTCGCCCTAGAGAAGAACCCTCGACTGATCGATGCCCACGACAAGCTTGAAACTATTTGGAAGGCCGCAATATGGCGCACCGGCGCGTCAAACAACGAGCCGGTGTTTTCCTTCGCCGAGGAGTCCCAGGACGATGCTGTGCAAACGCACGATTGAGCTACGCAAGCCGCTTCCTTCACGGACCTGCTCGCTGATTCCCTTGGAAACGTTGGCGGACTGCGCCCGCGACACCGAATTGTTAAACAGTGCCCAGGTTCAGGCAGATGAGATCCTGCGCCAGACCTATGTGCAACGCGACCAATTGCTGCTGCAGGCTCAACATGAGTTCTGGCAACGCGCCAATCGCCAATTGCATCTGTGGCACACGCAGCAGCAAGCGGTCCTCGACAACATCGAACGCATCGCCACATCAGTCACCCACAGTGCCATTCGCAGCTTGCTCGAGGACACAACGCCCACTCAACGGGTGTCTGCCATGCTCAAGCAAATGCTCGCAGCCCAGGCCCCGGCGATCCGCGCAAAGTTGGTCTGCAACCCGCAGGATCAGGCGGATGTGGAACATTGGCTGGATCAACACACCGAAGCGCCCTGGCGCCTGCTGTGTGACGAGTCTGTTCAGCCACAGATGTTGATCCTGGAGGCAGAGGAAGGCAGCTTTCGTATCGACTGGGCCTCTTCGATCAATGCCCTGTTGGTGTCTCACACAGACTTTGTTTCAGAGGATTAACTTCTCAACCGCCTGCTGCATTTTTTATCCAGATATTTAAAAAATCGTGGAACGGATCCCAAAGGTAAACCACATAAAAAATACACGTTCAACGGAGATCAGCATATGAAACTCGACGCACGCGAGGGCGGGCAAATCTTCAGGGATTTAAGCAAAAACAACCGGCAGTTCGAACAACTCGGTCAGGGCATCCCTGATGAAATAACCTCGAAAGAGTTTTCATCACTGCTGGGTGAACACTTCAGGCTGAAACAAAACTTGATGCTACAGACGACTGCCGCCGGAGCGGTTCTCGGCCACCGAGCCGAGATGGGAAAAATCATTTTCAATGGGACCTGAGTGTTTCAGCGCGCAGCTCACTCAGTGGCTGGCGGGGGCAGAGCAAGAAATCACGCTGCTGGAGGGCGACGACGCCATAACCCTGCGTCGTTACCCGCAGTGTTTTTTGCTCAGCGCTCAACTTACCCATCAGCCAAAGCACGCACAAACAACAGTGGAAACCTGGCTACAACTGGGTGGAGCAAGCCTGGCGTACTTTCAGGGAGCGCTTTCAGTCGAGCCCTCCACGGGGCAGCTCTGGCTACTTCAATGCGTCACGCAGGAAGACCATCAGGCCATTCTGTTTAACCAACTCGAATCCCTTCTCAATCAGCGCGACACCTGGCGTTCCACGGCCAAGCGGCTGGCCAGAACGCCCAAAAAATGTGGGCCAACTCCACTGCGTGCGCAGTTTTATTAACTAGAGAATCCTATATGAACACCCTCATTTACAAGCGTTTACGCTTGTCTATCAGCTCGCCCTGTGCGCGTTTTAAACACGCCGACTGGCGTATTCCAATAGTTCTGATGTGCCTGCTGATACCTCTGCAAAGCCCCCTTGCCGCCATTCCCTTGGAATGGAAAAACACGGCGTATGCCTACGAAACCCAGTACAAGCCTGTACGCGAAGTGCTCGAAGACTTCGCCCAGACCTTCGGCACCCAACTGCAAATCGAGGGCCTGCTGGAGGGCGTGGTCAATGGCAAAATACGCGCTAATACTCCCCAGTCCATGCTCGACAGGCTGGGGGTCGAACACCGCTTCCAGTGGTACCTGTACAACAACACCCTGTACATCAGCACGCTGGATCAGCAAGAGTCTGCGCGGCTGGAAGTTTCGTCGGAAACGATCGCAGACCTTAAAAAGGCCCTGACCGATATCGGCCTGCTCGACAGCCGATTTGGCTGGGGTGAATTGCCGGACGATGGGGTTGTACTCGTCTCCGGTCCTAAACGCTATATCGAGCAGATCAAACAGTTCAGCAGCCAACGCAGATCTCCGGATGAAAAACAGAGCGTGCTGACTTACCCGCTCAAGTACGCCAACGCGGCGGACCGGATCATCGATTATCGCGGAGAGAAGCTGACCATCGCGGGCGTGGCCAGCGTGCTGCGTGGGTTACTGGAGCCGCGCTCCACCTCCACAGTCGCCAATGCCACCCAATCTTCCGGCGCTTCTTCACCGTCGGCCCTGATTACGCCCAACGTCCCGCGGTTGAACAACCCTCTGCTGGAGCAGATGCTCGCCAACCCCACGAATGCAGGAGGGCTGTCGACGGGCGCCTCACTCGGCCCTCGCGCCCCACGCGCAACCAGCCGAATCCGGGTCGAAGCCGACGTGCGTAATAACGCGATTCTGATCTACGACCTGCCTGAGCGCCAAACGATGTACCGCGAGTTGATCACCCAACTCGACGTTGCACGCAAGCTGGTGGAGATAGACGCCATCATCCTCGACATCGAACGCACAAAGTTGCAAGAGTTCGGGGTTGAATGGGGCTTTCAAAACAGCCGCTGGCGCGGCGGCGTCAACGTGGCACCGGGCACGACTTCTCAGTTGTCGATTGGCAACCCCGGGCGCTTCTACGCTCACATACGTGCCCTGGAGTCCCAAGGGCTGGCAACCCTGGTCTCCAACCCTTCCGTGCTCACCCTGGAGAACCAGCCGGCGGTCATCGATTTCAACCGCACGCGATACCTGAAGGCCGGCAGAGACTACGCAACCATTTTACCCGTGACCGTCGGCACCAGCTTTCAGGTGGTGCCACGGGTGATCACCAGCCGTGGTGGCCACCAGATCCATTTGGTGGTGGATATTGAAGACGGTAACTTCGACGAACTCAACCTACAGCCCGATGACCTCGATGTTCGCCGTGGCAAGGTGAGCACCCAGGCGGTAATGGCGGAAAAGCGCTCATTGGTGGTTGGTGGTTTCCATGTCACAGACAACAAGGACAAACAAAGCAAGGTGCCGCTCCTGGGCGATATTCCTTTGCTGGGCAAGGCATTGTTCTCCTCGACTGAACGACAGAACAGTCGACGCGAGCGACTGTTCATCCTCACCCCACGGGTCATCGGCGACCAATCTGACCCTTCGCGTTACTTGCCCCAGGAGGACCAGGCCCAATTGCAGGCTGCCCTCAAGCCTCTGGCGCGCCGGCAAGCCGCCCATCAGCCGCCCATAAACCGAAGCGATATCACCAGCACCCTGGCGCACCTGGTCAGCGGCGAAGTCCCAGACGGTTTCAAGGCAGGGCCAATGCCCCTGCAACTGGACACGTTGTGCGCCACGCGCGATCTGTTGGCGCTCAACAGCGAGCGCAGCCAGTGGTACACCGGCGCGCAGTTCAATGTGGCGGTGGTGGTCGTGCGCAACCAGATCAAACGCAACGTGCGCATCGATGAAAAAGAATGCAGCAACTCACAAACGCTGGCGGTCAGTGTCTGGCCACGCGCCTGGCTTAAACCGGGTGAAGAAGCTGAAGTGTTTATCGCCATGCGGCCCGTTGTGAAAGATGAACACATCGGCGTACCCCGCCCTTCCCTTCTCACCGCCCCCTTGAAGACCACGCCATGAAGCACGGACTCTTGAGTATTATCCTGATCGGCGCAGCAATGATCGCCGCCGGCTGTACGCCAACCTGCAAGGGCGACTCCTGCACGCGCCCGCAATCGAGCAGTGACAAAATGGTGGTCTGGTGGCCACCAGAGATGCGCGTAGACTCCGGCCCCTCTGGGGAGCGGGCAGACTACCAGACCATTTCCCTGGAACGATGAGCCTCACGACACAGCCTGACGATGCATTGCATCGTCAGGTTTTTTTGGCCGACGTGCGCAGAGGCGTTGCCGCCCACCTGCAACTCCTCCCAGGTATCCACCTGTGTACGCTGCAAGCCGGCACCCGCCCGGGGTTAGCCTTGCACATCGCGCGCGAAGCACTGCAAGCCGGGCAGGTGCAGCGGGCACTGGAGCGACGTTTTGAACAAGCAGTGAGGTACGACGGTTGCTTTGTCTATCTCGACGCCCAAGGGACCCTGGTCATCTGGCGCTCGCTGCCTACGCACCACAACGCGCTTGATAGTGCCGTCAGCCGCTTGCTTTCACTGGCCAACCTTGATGCATTGGATGCCCGCGCCACGCGTTGATCAGCGTTGTTCCAGCTCAGGCAACTCCAGGGTTTCGCGCTTGGCTTCATCATCCAACTCACGCAAGGTGCGGTAGATCAGCGCGACAGCCTGCAGGGTTTCACGAGGGATACTGGCGCCGAGCTTATTGGTGTAGAGCGTGCGGGCCAGCCATACACACTGAATGACCGGCACGTCAGCCGCTTTAGCCCTTTTGATCAGTTCACGCGCGTCGGCATCCGTGCCTTTGTCCACCAGCAACGGCAGCGGTGTCTTGCCGGGGCGGTAATACAACGCGACGGCAAAGTGCGTCGGGTTGACGACCAACATGTCGGACTCTTCCAGCTTGGGCAACTTGACCTTTGGCTCCTCCTGAGCCAATTGCTGCGCCAGCGACCGTCGCTGGCCCTTCACATGGGGGTCGCCTTCCATGTCCTTGTATTCCTTGACCACCTCGACCTGGGTCATGCGCATGCGCTTGGCAAAGAAGTGTTTCTGCAGCGTCAGGTCGAGAAGTGCCAACACCAGCAACAGGCCCAGGCACACATGCAACAGGTAACGAAACAGATCAATCAGCGCCAGGATGTAACTGGACAGGTCGCTGTTGGCCAAGTTGATCAAGGCCCCAAGGGAAGGACCGATCACCGCGTACAACACCACGCCTAACAACACCGCCTTGGCGACCCCCATCAACAGGTTCATCAGCGACTGGGCGGAGAACATCTGTTTGAGCTGACTAAGGGGGTTGAGGCGTTTGAAATCCAACTTCAGGATTTCCGGCGCGAACAGCAAGCCGAACTGCATCCAGCTACTGAGCAGCTTGACGGCGATTGCCACTGAAGCCATCAGCAACGCAAAGGAAAAAAACACCACCATGGCGTCGAGCAGCACCTCTTCCAAGGCTGACACAAAGGGTCGGCTGATGCGGGATATCGGCAGCAGCATCATTTCCTGAAACCGCTGCAGGCTGCGGTCAGCGGTCCATAGCGCGATCTCGCTGATGGCTGTCAGCACCAGAAGCTTGCCGACATCCTGGCTTTGGGCAACCTGGCCTTTCTTGCGTTGATCACGCAGTTTCTTGGCACTGGCCGGGTGTTTTTTCTCACCGGAATCACTCATGGCATCGCCACCTTGAACATCAGCCCCAGGGCGTGCTTGAGCTCGCCCAGCAGGCTTAAGCGGCCGACGATCAGGTCCTGCAACAGTTCAAAATACAACAGCAAAATACCAATACCCGCCAGGCACTTGACCGGTGGGGCCAGCGTACTCACCTGCAGCTGCGGGCTATAAAGTCCTAACAGGGCAACGCCAAACTCCAACAACAGCAGCACCGCGATAAAAGGTGCGGCGTAGAGCATCATGTGGGTGAACGTGTCGCCGAGCAGGTTGAGAAACACGCCAAACCCATTGGCGTGCGGAAGTGGAAACCAAACGGTAGGCGGCCAGACCGAGTAGCTGTCCCAAATCACCTGCGTCAGTGCTCCAAGCCCCAGGGTGGCCATCAACAAAAAAATCGCCAGCTCCTTGAACAGATGCCCGATGGGTGTGGCATCCGGGCCAAGCGAAGGGTTGAGCTGACCACCCGCCAAGGCTCCCCGCTGGTTATCCAGCAGCGCCCCCACCGCCTCGAACATCCAGAACGGCATCGACAGTAATACGCCCAGCAAGGTCCCCAGGGCCGCCTCCTTGAGCACCAACGCGCTGAGCATCAGCGTAGAGAGTTCCTGGTCGGCGAAGGTGGCATATATACCCGGTGCAGGCAGCAGTGCCAGTACTGCCACAATGGCGTGGCGCGGCATCCCGCGGATATGTTGAAAACAAAACGCCGCGACCAGAAAGGCACAAGGGTAGATTCGCGCCATGCCAATCAACAGGCTGGGCAGGTAGTCAAGATACTGCAGCACAGGCAAGACCTCAGTTCAGCGCAGAGCGAGAGATCATGTCGAATGTCAGATTGATCAGCTGAATCAACTCCACACCGATCCAACGCCCCGTCATGACCAGCGTGACACCCACTGCCACCAGCTTTATGCCAAACGGCAAGGTCTGGTCCTGTACCTGCATCAGCGCCTGTACAAGGGAGGTCAATACGCCGACCACCACCGCCACAATCAACGGCGGTGCCGACAACACCACGACCAGCAGCATGCCCTGCTTGAACAGCACGATCGGTTCCATACGCCACTCAGAGATAAGAAAAGAAGAGGCTGTCGAGCAGCCGTGACCACCCGGAAACCATCACGAACAACAACAGTTTGAGCGGCAAGGAAATGGTCATCGGCGAGACCATTTGCATGCCCAATGCCAGTAGCAAATTGGAGACAATCAGGTCGATCACAATGAACGGAATGTAGATGAGGAAGCCGATCTCGAACCCCGCCTGCAATTGCGACAGCACAAAGGCAGGCACCAACAGAATCAAGTCTTCTCGCTGGACTTCCTGCGCCATGGCTGCCGGCCACAGGCGCCCGGTGTTTTCCAGCAAGTGCGTCAACACATCCGGGTCAATATTGCGCAGCATGAATGCACGCAAGGGTTTGATTGCCTCACCGCCGGTGTGCAGAGCCATCTGCACACTGCTCAAATCCAGCGGCGAAACCTTGACGCTCTCGGCGATCTCGTAACCCACAGGCGCCATGATAAACAGCGTCGCCGCCAGCGCGATGCCATTGATAGCCATGCTGGGAGGCACTTGCTGCACGCCGATAGCGTTGCGGGTGATCATCAGCACAATGACAATCTTCAAGAACGCCGTACACACGATCAGCAGCATGGGCATCAGCGACAATGCCCCCAGGAACAGCGCAAGTACGAAGGGATCTATGCCCTGAATACTCATCGAGAAAAAACCACTCGCGTCACTTGCAGGCCCAAGCGCCCATCCACTTCCACCAACTGCCCCTGGCCGATCGGCCGATCACCGTAGTACAGGCCGGCCATTCCCGGCGCATAACCGGTAATACCCAATACTGAACCCTCAACCAGGTTGCGCAGTTCGCCCAGGGTCAGGTTCAGCACACCGCAACGCACGCTCAGCGACATGCTCAGCTCATCGAACGGTTCATGCCCGAACACTTCCATCACTGGTTCGTCTTCCGGCTCAGCGTAATAGGCTGCTGAAAAGTCCTCGTCCACACTCGTGTCCTCTATAGAAGTCAGGGTCAGGCACAGCGGCCCGGTGTCGTCGTCAATGCAGCCATGAAGGCGCTGCCTGCCAACTTGCACGTAGCCATTGCCCTGGGGTTGAAAAAAAGCCTGCTCAAGCACCAACACATCGCCAGCCCGCAGGTTGCGCACTTGTGCCAGCGGTAACTGCGCGCGCCCAAGGGGCACGGTAATGGCCAGCTTGAACGACGCCGGCATCGGCGCGGCGATAGAGCGCCAAGGTGCGGCATCGCACAACGCTAGAAAGCTCTGGTGAGCCAGCCACACATAACCTACGACCCGAGAGGCCCCCAACGTCACGCTCAACCTGCAGCCGAAACCTGCGGGACGCGCAGTCACCAGCAATCGCATATAGCCAAACAGCGCTTTGACTTGGGGACTGAGGTGCTGCTCAAACAGCGGCCAGAACCAAGAATGTGGATCGTTTCCTGCCTTGGCCAATGGCACAGGGCATTCGCCCAGCAGGCTCAACAGCGGCCCCGCTTCAGCGAGCGCCAATACACCGAGGGTGGTTTCGAAGCACAACGCCTCGCCGCCAACAGGGGCACGCCCGGGTTCAATGAGCAGTTCACCCTCTTGCCCGGCGACCTTAAACGGCAAGCGCAGCCCACGCCCCAGCCTGCGGCGCGCAGCGACCGTGCTGTGCTTGACCACAGGCAATGTCAAAAAGGGCACCTTCATCATGAACGGGTACCTGGCAGGTAGAACTTGACCGGCTGCCCCAAGGCTTGCGTGCATCGTTCCTGGCATTGCTGCCGCACGCCACGCAGCCAACGGTTGGTTGCCTCTTCCTCTGCGTCCAGCTCAATGGCCCAGGTGTTCTGCTCACGGTGTACAAGTGCGTTAACCCGCCCCAGGCGCGGCATGCACAGCACAAACTGCAGCGGCCACTGCCCACCGGCCTGTATAGGCGCCACCAATTGTTCGACCAACATATCGGCCCTGGCCGCCTCGACTGAGGCCTTGATGTCCATGCGCGAATGTCCGAAACGTTTCTCTGCAGCACCGCCTGCAAGCAGATAAGCAAACAGTCGCCCTTGCTCCACGGGAACGTAGGCCGCCACGGAGGGTTCGCGCTCCTCCCGGAGTTCGCGCATGCGTCGCTGCTCAGGAGCGGCATTTGAAACCTGTTTCATATCGATTCCTGAGCGAGCAATTTGGACAGTTCCTGAAGTTTTTCCACCTGGCGCAAACACTCCGTGGCGTACTTCTGGGCACTGCCAACCTCAATTTCCTTTTCCGTGTGCTGCGCTCGCAGTGCTTGCACCTGGCCTTCGTCCCGCAGGGTGCTTGCAGACAATGAGCGTTCTTGTAACCCCCAGGACTTCAGCGCTTTGAGCGTCAGCACCTGGCCCTGATGCTGGCTGAGCAACTGCGCACTTTGCCGAGCCTCCTCCTGGCGGGTTTGCTCAAGGGTTTGCTGGGCATCCTGGATATGTGCCTGCAGGGTTTGCCGTGCTCGCTTGGCCTCACGCAATGCACGCTCAGCGCGATCGGCCCGATGACGGCGCAGGCGCCGCAGGGTCTCGATTTCAGCCATCGACACGTCAGAATGGGACATAGGCCGTCAGCTCCTTGAGTTGCTCCAGTGTTTCCGCCATTGGCGAGGGTTCACGCAAGTCCTGGCGCAGAAAACTGTCCACTGCGCTGCGACTGTCTACCGCCAAGTCGGTCAATACATCGCTACCCGGCTGGTACTCGCCCAGCTTGAGCATCAGCTCGATCTGCTGGTACGCCGACAACAGCCGACGTAACGCCGTGCCAGCCTGGATATCCCCAGGCTCGGCGACGTTGCTCAAGATCCTCGAAAGGCTGGCCAATACGTCCACCGCCGGATAGTGCCCACGCTCGGCCAGCTTGCGAGACAGCACGATATGGCCGTCGAGCAGCGAGCGAACTTCATCGGCCACCGGGTCGCTCATGGAGTCCTGCTCGATCAGCACCGTGTAGATCGCCGTGATCACGCCTTCGCGCGTCAACCCGGCACGCTCGACCAACCGCGGCAGCAGGCTGTATACCGAAGGTGGCAGGCCACCACGGCCCAGAGGCTCGCCGGCGGCGAGGCCAATTTCTCGCTGGGCCCTGGCGAACCGTGTGAGGGAATCGATCAAAAGCAGCACGCGCTTGCCCTTGCTTCGGAAGCCTTCGGCCAAGGCTGTCGCCGTGAAGGCTGCGCGTGCCCGCTCCATGCTCGAACGATCAGAGGTGGCACACACCAACACCGCTTTGGCGCGCAGTTGATCATCGAGTTCATGATCAAGAAACTCGCGCAGCTCTCGGCCTCGCTCGCCGATCAGGCCGAACACAATCACGTCACACTCAACGTTGCGGGCTATCTCCGCCAGCAATGTGGTCTTGCCGCAGCCGGCCCCGGCAAACAGGCCGACACGCTGCCCCTCCCCCAGCGTCAACAGCCCATCGATCGAACGCACGCCGGTGGCCAGCGCGCGGTTGATTCGCGGCCTATCGGTGGGCAAAGGCGCTTCGCACAACACAGCGCTGGTATCCGGTGAGTCGACCAGTGCAAAAGCGCTGGCGCCTTCGCCGGTAATTGGCCGCCCAAATCCATCCAGTACCTGGCCCAGCAGCTTCTCGCTGACCTGTACCTGATGGGATATGCCCAGGCGCTCTACGCTGGCCCCCACACGCACACCTTCCAGGTTACCCAGCGCACTGAGCACGGCATCCTGCTGGTCGAAACCAATAATTTCGGCGAGCATGTAATCGCCTTGTTTTTCCACCTGGCACAAGTCGCCTATACGTGCCTGAGGCAGCCGACATTGCAGTAACATGCCGTTCACACGCTGCACGCGCCCGCGCATTGTCACCGGAGCAAAACCTGCCAACGTCTGGGTCTGGTGCCGCTGCCAAGTGTCGAGACGCGCCTGCAAATCCTTAATCACCAGCGCACCTCATAACGCTGCGCGCCTTCGAAAACCACCTTGCTGTTGTCAATCATCACCAGGCGCAAGTCGTCCACTTGGTCCCCCACAAACAGTCGGGTTCCGTCCTCCAGCACAACGTGACCGTTCGCCCCTCCGATAATCTGAACGATCTTGAACGGCAACTCATTGTTACGCGCACGCACCCGGCTGATCACCGGTACAACGCTGTCGAACTGCTCACCAAAGCGGTCGAGCATGCGCGTCACCAACGCCAGATCCTCCTCGGAAACATCGCCGTTGAGTGCAACCTGGCCATTGATGACCTGCAAACTGACCCGCTGGCTCAAATCACGCTCACTGAGCATATTCAGCAACTGTTGGCGCACCTCGAATGGCGAGGCCAGCTCGACTCTGTGGGGCACTGCCGGCATCAACAAGGCCTGGGGATCACGCTCACCCGTGGAGGCAATACCCACCACCATGAGGATGACGGCAACCACCAGCACCACACTGATCAGGCGCTTTTGCTGCGAGTATCCCAACGACGACAACGTCAACGGCGGGGACGTTTTCCTGGCCGTCACCTTGGCCGAAACCTTGGCCGGTGTGGCCGGGGCGGGTGCTTCGGGCCAGGGCTGATCCGCCACGGCGACATACAACCGTATGGCGCCCACGCCAAACTGTTCGCCCAGCGCCAGATTCGTGATCTGTGCCACTACCTGCTCTTTCGCATCCTGCAACAGCCCTGCCTGGGCCTGCACCGACCAACTGGATCCGACCAGCCGCAACAACGCATGCTGCTCGGCGATCCCCGGATCGCTGAGCACCAAGTCAGCCTCTGCATGAGCACCGATGCTCCACTGTTCACCAAACAGCGGCAGCGCAGCCCCTTGGTGCAGGCCATCGAGAACACGCAGCTCAAACATCATTGAGCGCTCTCCTGTGCAGAAACTGACGCACTTCTCATGCCGCAGTACCACGCATCAGGTCAGTCTGACCGAGGTCAAAACGCCCCAAAACTTTTACCTTTGAGGTGCTCCCCAATTCGGCAAAAGACATCACAGGTACATGGTTGAATTCTTCAAGCAAAAGAGTGCGCAAAGGGCTGCGTAAATCCTGTGCAACCAACATCACGCTTTTGCTTTTTGGCCGGGCCACGAAGGCTTGGTTGAGCAGGTTGATCAGTGAAGCACTGCTGTCATTATCAAGGGCGAAAAACACCCCGGTCTGGGTCTGGCGCAGCGATTCGCGCAGCACGTTTTCGGTCTGTGGAGACAGCAACCAGGCATGCAGGCCGTCGGCCTCACTGTATTGGTGAAAAATCTGCGCTTTAAGCGCAATGCGCGCGTAGTCCGCCAACGCGTCCGGCTCTCGCTCATGCTGGCCGTATTCAATCAGCGACTCGACGATCAGCCTCACAGCACGCAGCGGTACGCCTTCGCCTGCCAGGCGTTGCAGGACTGCCGAGAAACGCGACAGCGGCATGATTCGCTGCAGCTCCTGTACCAATTCCGGCTGGTTATGTTCAAGCCAACTGAGGATCGACTTACTCTCCTGGATTCCCAGAAACTGGGGGCCGGACAGCATCATCGCTTGCTTCATGCGTTCGACGATCAAGCTCGTCGCGCTGAAGCGCTCCAGCAGGGGGTCATCGAGCAAAGGATCATCCTGCGCCAACCACACCCAATCTTGCTCATCGCGTTCAGCCAGGCCTGGTATTGCGTGCTCAGGCACCTGTGCCAAGGCTTTACGCTCTACGGCCACATTGGTGACAACCGAGGCCTTGATCATCGGCACCTCGTGTACGCAGAAGCGCATTTCGTCGTCCGCCAACGAGTCGTTGAGTTCGACTTCAAACGGCGGCAGCGTGAGCCCGATATTCGCAACGAGTGCATTACGCGTCTGACGAAGGCCATGAACCAGCTCGATCACCTCAGGCGTTCCGCGCAAGACGGGAGAAAATTGCAAGAGATAGGGGCGCGACGGGTCAAACCCGCGCAAGTCCTCGTCACCGTTTTCTTCCGGGCGCACGGCCTGCGTGGCCTCGGCCTCGGGCGCCTCTTGCCGTTGACGTTGGCGCGCAAGGTAATAGCCCAGGGAGCCGGTCATCAGTGAGATAAGAATAAATACCAGGGTCGGCATGCCGGGCAACGCCGCAAACGCGAGCATGCCTACTGACGCAATCATCCAGCTCTTGGGTTCGCTGGTCATCTGACGGGCAATTTCTGCGCCCATGTTAGTCACGCCCCGGCGTCCATCCGGTGCGGCGCGGGTGATGATCATGCCCGCCGTCAGCGAGATCAGCAGCGCAGGGATTTGCGCAATCAAACCATCACCGATGGTCAGCACCGAATACAACGCAATGGATTCGCTGGCGCTCATGCCATGCTGGAACATACCCGTGGAAAAACCGCCCAACAGGTTGATCAGCACGATCACAAGGCCTGCAACAGCGTCACCCTTGACGAACTTCATGGCGCCGTCCATGGCCCCGAACAACTGACTCTCGCGGGACAACTGGTCACGCTTGTCCCGCGCCTGATTGCCGTCGATCAGTCCCGCACGCAAGTCGCTGTCGATGGACATCTGCTTGCCGGGCATCGCGTCCAGGCTGAAGCGTGCGGCCACTTCGGCAACCCGCTCCGAACCCTTGGTGATGACCAGGAAGTTGACCAGGGTGAGGATCATGAAGATCACCAACCCTACCGCCAGGTTGCCACCGACCACAAAGTTGCCGAACGCCTCGACGATGTCGCCGGCGTCCTGCTCCAGCAGGATCAGACGCGTGGTCGCGATAGACAGTGCCAGGCGAAACATCGTGGTCAACAGCAGAATCGAGGGGAATGACGAAAACGCCAAAGGCCCGGGCAAGTACAACGCCAGCACGATCAACAAGCAGGCAATACAGATATTGAGCGCAATGAGGATGTCCACCAGCCAGGTCGGCAGCGGCACGATGAAAATAAAGACGATGGCCAGTACCACCACAGCACCAAGGACTTCCGCACGTTGTGCAACCTTGAGCAGCCAGTGGTTGATAAACGCCAGCACCGTCACATCAACGCCCTCGGCTCAATCTGGCCCTTCTCCAGGCGCGTGAACTCATCCATCACCAGCAGGAAGTTATGCAAAGCCTCCTCGCGCCCCCGCGAGTCGCGCCATAAGGCCGCAGGCAAACCTTTGATCACGGGATAGAGCGCATTGAGAGAGGCCAGTTGGCGGGCCGCCGCATCCCCAGCCAATTCATCCGCCAGCAGTTGAACCTCGGAGGGGGCAATGCCATTGCCGGCATAACCCAACAGACGCTGCAACAGGTCAACGGCGTCGTGCTCAACGTTCAGACGCTGAACCAGGTCCTGGCAATTGGACAGTACCCCGCCCAATTGACCGCAGCTCTGTAACCCCAACAAAAGCGTGCGCAATTTGGCGGTGGGAATCGATGAGACGTACGCCGCAATATCATCCGCCAGGGCCCGGCGCATGAGGTTGAGCCCGACCGTAAACTGCTCGCCACCGTACTCTTTCAAAAGCGCCTGCATCATGCTGGCCAGGGATTGGCGCACGACCACATTGGCGTAGTAGAGCGTACGTATCGCCTGGCATTGCGCCGGATCGTCACTGCCTGACTGCAACGCCAGGGCAATATTAAGGCCCGCCTGTATTTCCCTCTTGTACTGAATCTCCAGCCTCGCCAGCGCTGCCCGAGCCAGCGCTGCCTCGCTCTTGACTTGCGCATCACGCGTCAACGCGGATTGTGTCTGGCGCACCTGCGCCTCGGCCTGCGCCGTAAGCTGACGAAGCACGACATAGGTACGTGCAGGGTCTCCACCCGTGAGGTCCACCAATTTTTCGAGACTAAGCTGGCGCTCCAGATACTGCCTGGCCACGATGACCATCTTTGCCAGGCTTTTCTGGGCGGGATGGCCCAGTCGATCATACAACTGCGCGAGCTGCTCGACCGGCGTGACAGGCCCCCCAATGGCACGTCGGGTCAACGCAGTGCCATGGGCCGCAGCTTCCTGGCTGAAGATGCCCGCGAGCGCATCAAAACCTGGCGCGGCATCCTGCGATGGGGTCGTGGCGACCTTCTCTGAAACGGATGGGTCCAAGCGCTGGATTCTGTGCAGATCGGGGTTGAATTCGACTTTCATGGGCATGCCAGGACAGGGAGTTTGTGTCTCTATGTGGCAACCCGGTGCCATACGGTTCCATAAAAACCACCCACACTCCCCGCTTTGAAAATACCTGCACAAAGCCGCCAATCGTTTTGCAAGTACCTGCGCAAAATCACACTATTTCAATTTATTTATATATATAAATCAGCAAGTTATAAGATTTTTTTGTTTGGCACAGCCAGTGCTAAAGGGGTTCCCGTCGAAATTATTTCGATAGCGTCTACCCTGAGGAAAAAATCGTGAATATTCCTATTGAAGCTTTAGCGCAGCTCGTTGGCGACTCGCCTCAATTCATGCTCCAACTGACGGACGACCAGCAAAAAAAACTCCGGCGTTTTATTCATAAACGCGTACTCAATCCCGAAGACGCCGACGACATCCTGCAACTGACCTACCTGGAGGCATGGCGTAACAGAGAGCGGTTCAGTGGCCAGGCTACCCTCAGCACCTGGATGTGCGGCATTGCGCAGAACCTGGTCCGCAACCATTTCCGGCGCCTGTATGCCAAACCGGTGCATTGCGAGTTCGATGAATCGCTGTGGCACGGCCAGGAAGAAAACAAGAATCTGGATTGGGAATTCGAGGTCAACCGCCGGCTGGAAAAAACCTTGAACGCCATCGATCATTTGCCGGCTGAGATGCGCAAGACGTTATATGCCTCCCTAGAAACCGATGGCAGTTACCAGGACACCGCCGACGTGCTGGACATCCCCATCGGTACCGTTCGCTCACGTCTGTCACGGGCGCGCGAACACCTGAAGCGCGTCACCCACACACCGCAGCATCCGTAAGCAAGCCCTGGGGGGCAAGCGTTGGGCGGCAGGGATATCTGCCCAACCGAATGACGCTTTACCGTGCGCAGAACAGGATCACAAGCCGCGCCGAATGGCACCTTGGGGATCATCGTCAAAGTGTTTACAGCCCACACCCGTGCGATCACGCGTTGAATACCATCAGCAGAACACCGCAAAACCCATGTGGGATCTTCGTGGCTGAAATACCCGTATCCGCCACACCACTCGTCGCCGTTTGGCCTGATTTTGTTTAAACAGTTGAAAGCGTAGATAAATTTTTAAAATAAACGCTTGACGCATATGCGTTCTACGCGAATAATGCGCGCCACTTGGCTACGTAGCTCAGTTGGTTAGAGCATAGCATTCATAATGCTGGGGTCCGGGGTTCAAGTCCCTGCGTAGCCACCAAGTACCGGTTTATAGAGATCCAAGGATGTCTATAAATCATCTCAAGAAGCCCGCCTCGTGCGGGCTTTCTTGTATCTGGACATCCAAGCTGATCCACCCACATCCTTCACATCCTGTATGCCTCCATGTATGCTTCAATAAAAATTGAACCGGAGGCATACACAAATGAAGCGCAGCGATATTAAACGCCGTCCTCTCTCCGATACCGCACTAGTCAACCTCGCTCCTGAAGCGGGGGCCTACCGTGAGCTAGACAGCTCGGGATTATATTTCAGAGTCAAGCCTAACGGGCAGAAATCGTGGGAGTTGCGCTATAAGAAGCCCGACGGCAAATGGTCGTGGCTCGGGCTTGGCGGTTACCCAGAAGTCAGCGGCGCCCTTGCTCGGCAAAAAGCTGCTGAATTGAGATCGGATGCAGCAGAAGGCAAAAATCCGATAGCCGCCAAGAAAGCTAGAAAAGCTGCGGAGATAGCAGCAACAAACGAAACCTTTGAAGCCTTGGCTCGTGAATGGCATACGTCTCGCTTGGCTGGCTGGGATGTCGGCACAGCAAAAAGAGTCCTTGGAGCCTTGGAACGCCACGTGTTCCCTCTTGTCGGAAAGCGTCCTTATGTCTCCATCATGTCGATGGAATGGATGGAGCTTTTGAGAGGGCTCGAACGTCAGGGAATCCTCGAGCAGATGAGTCGCGTGAGAGCTTACTGCAAAGACATCTACGACCTGGCTCGCGTAACCGGCAGGGCGATGAACAACCCCTTAGAGGGGGTTCATAAATTTCTGTCATCGGGAAAGGCCGAGAACTACGCCCATGTCTCCCTGGAAGAACTTCCCGCACTGCTCAGAGCAATACGATCATACCCACACGCCAGGGATGTCCAGCTTGGCCTCCAACTGCTTACTCTCATGGCTGTCCGCCCCAGCGAGCTTCGAGAGGCATACTGGGCTGAGTTCGACTTTGACAAACGGCTTTGGACCGTCCCCGTTGAACGCAAAGGCCGTAAAAAAGGGCGTGAACACCTTGTACCACTCTGCAAGCAGGCACTAAGCGCTCTTACTGAACTACGGAAAATCACGGGAGCGTACCCATTGCTGTTCCCTGGTCGAAGTGATCGAACCAAGCCTCGCAGCGATACCGTTTTTCTGATGGCGCTAAGGCGCCTTGGTTACGAAGGACGACAGACCGGACATGGCTTCCGTCATATTGCAAGCACCGTACTCAACGAGCACGGTTTTCCAGCGGACCACATTGAAGCCCAGCTCAGTCACAAGCCGTCAGGTGTCCGCGGGATCTATAACAAGGCGCAGTATCTGGAGCAACGTACAACAATGATGCAGTGGTACGCCGATCATCTTGACGGGCTTGAAACAGGAAATATCAGAGCCGAATAGAACTACAGCCTCTTAGCTTCTTGCCCAGTGAAGACCGTCCGCAGAGCGTCCCTATAGACTTAGCTTGACGTCGACCGTTTAGGTTGTGGGATGCCACAGCTTGGTGAGCACTTAACCAAATTGAGCTGACTGTCAGCTTTTAATACTTTCACGCCGTCTACGAATTAATTCTGCTGTTAACTCGTAATAGTAGACGGTAGCTGGAGCTGAGCATCGCAGGTAGTGCTCCAGAAACCATCTCACGTGTTTCTCTCTCCAGGACCAGGGTGTCGCGCACCCCCAGCGCTCACGAATCGCCTCTTGCATCATTTCCGCTTGCCTGATGTGCCGCTGCCGCGTGGCATGCGCACCTTTGAGCACAGGACTCAGAAACAACGTCATATCGAACTCGGCCATCATCGCCGACCTCCGATGTAGGCACTCACCACGTCGATGCGGTTATGCCCCAACTCGTGGCTGATCTGCTGACGTGCACGCTGATCGAGTGCTCGATCCTCTCGTTGACCACGACCGCCATTGATGGGCGCGGAGAAGCCGGTCAGTTGTTCATAGCGCTCACAGGCGTAAGCCGCCCGCAATTCATGAAAGCCTTTCAATCCATGCTCATGCATGATGTCCCGCGCCGGTCGTACGATTGTCTGTAAGAAGTCTTTGTAGCTTTCATCAGGTGTTAACAAATTCCGACTGCCCTTGGGTGAGGCCTCGCTGGCCCTGTCGAGGGCGCCACGAACTTGATCCGTGACCGCAATCCAACGCGGTGCCGATGCTCCTGATCGACCGCCTTTGGTGCCGTCCTGGATATTGATCTTGCCCAGTTGCCGAGCCTCACGTTGCAGCCGGGGCAAGTCCGCCAAGATCGCTTCACGCAGGCGCATGCCGGTCTCCCGAGCGAGGAGCACGATGGCACTCACCCTCAGTTGCTGTCGCTCTGACAGCGCTTGCGCAATCAGCCTGACCTGCACACGGTCTTGGCCTTTCGGGGCCTCACTACGCACGCTTGAGCGCTGCAAGCCCAGCGCCTTGCTCGGACTGGGGATTTTGACGTACTGATCACCGCGCAGCGCGGCCATCGTTCGGTTCACACTGGACAGGCGGTTCTGCGCGGTGGCAATGCCGATGTTGCCCTGATCAACCTGCTCCCTCACATACGTGGCGTACCGCATGAGGATGTCACGGTCGATCTGTCGCGCGTCATTGAGTCCCGGACCTTCCTCGGATCGACACCAATTCACGAATGCCTGCCAGCGATCACTATGGGCTTTGACGGAAGCAAAATGGCCGTCGCCAAACAGGTCTTTCAGTGCTTGCGGTCCAGCATAACTAAGCTGGCGACCGAAGCCGAAATTGCGCCCCGCTCGCTTACCGACGCGAGCCATTTTTCTGTTCCTGATCGACTGCAGCGAGCTCATGTAGAAGGGCTCGCCAGTGCGCACTTACAATCGCGAACTGAGCCCAATCAGTCGGGCGAAAACACAGCGTGTTGTCGGTGACGTAAAGATGCGCGCCCTGCTCTTCCAACCATTGGATAATGGAGGTCGTCGAGGTGATGGTTCTATGGAGGGTGGCGACACCGGCGACACCGGCGACAACCCTTGCCTTGCCTGCCTTTGAGCGTGGCGACAAAGTGGCGACAGTACCGGCGACAAATCGCACTTTCGGCTCCTTTTGGCGTTGAGCCAGATGGTTGCGCAGCGCTTCATCAAGATTGAACATGGCGCACCTCGAAGGTGTGGCCGTCGGAGATCAACCACTGATGATCAATCAATTCGACCAACAGCTTGGCGGTATGACGACTGCTCTTGCGGGCAAAGCGGGGACCGTTGCGATTCAGATCTCGAATACTGAAGCGCTTCCAATCTTTGACCTGTAGCCATCGCAGCAGCCGGTCTGCCTCTTCTTTTACTCGACACACTGGCTCCTGCTCAGTCAGGCGCTGGATCTCGGTGAGGTAGTAGCCGACTAAAGCGGAGGCCCGTTGGATGTGGTCGGCCTCCACGACACTGCTCTCCTCCACAACGGCCAAAATGCCGGCGACGCGCAAAAGGTTGTCGGCGGCCTTCGAACCGCTGGGGCGCACGCTGGCCAGATCGCCAAACTCACCCAGTTGAGCTTCGATAGCATCATGCAAATCAATCCAGCGACGACGCGCCAGCGGACTGAGGCTCAGCGGTGACAGTTGCAAGGCTCCGCCAGCGGAAAGTGACCAAGGCTGATAAAACAGAGCCGAAAGGCGATGATGATAGCGCTTGAGGGCAGCGTCTTTGGACAAGTCGACAGCCTGGTAGCTACGTCGCCCGGCTAGACTGGTGGGCCAGGTCATCAAGCAGCGCCCTAGAATGCCTTGCCCCTGCAGCAACGGATCACTGAGTAACTGCATGGCCAAATACGGTTGCAGCATCAGGTGCAGGCTCAAGCGTCGGTCATAGGCTCGCAAGCTTTCACCAACCATGGAACGCGCGCGATCTATCGGGCTGCCATCCCAGAGTGACGACAAGGTTGTGACCGCTTTCAAACGGTTATCCCGACTCATGGTGCTGCTGCCGAGGAATTGTCCACCCTCATCACAGAACAGACCCATGCTAGGCAGGTCATGACAGAGCCCCTTGATCAGGGCCTCGATAGTCGGGTCGGTGGTGATCAGTCTAGGGGCTGAGGGCTCCGCTTCGAGCGACATTCCGTTTGCGGGCTCAGGATCGCCAGGCTTGATACGCTGCGCCTGTCGCTGTGCGGCACGGTACCGGGCAAGTTGTTCGCGATAGCGCTGCCACTGTTCACGCTCCCATTGCCGTGCCGGCAGCAATGCACATCGGTCTGCGGCGGTCTTGCGATCACCTGACGCGGCCACCGTGATCAGGTACAGCGACAGGGGATAATTTCTCCCGTCGAGCTGTAAGCCCGCATGACCTTGAGTGGCCAGCGCCGAGGCAGCCAACACTGATTGCGCGGCCAGTGCCTGGGGCACGCCGATGACCTCGGCCATTCGCTCTACCGCAGGCCCAAGAATCCCACCCAGTGCCAGTACCGGATAAGGCTGGGCCACGGGATTCGACTCAATCAGCGGTCGAGGTGGTTGCGGTAGTTCAAGCTTCGGATCTAACTGCTGCATGGGCCCTCTCCTCGTTCATTGCTGGTGTCCTCACGTAGTCCCGCCACGGCTGTTGAGTGTTATCAGGGATCAAGGCCCCTGCGGCCTGTGAGGTGTTCACTGACGCGGAACGAACGGCTCCTTACAACCGGGAGCAAGGGCATAAACCCATGAATCTGGCCTCCTTAGACGCATCCGAAAATGCGGGCGGGTGGAGGCTGTGCCGACTGACGAGTTCGGCACCTGGAGATCCTGAGTGGGAGAAGGCAACAACATCGACACCTGGGGCATGCCTGACTGTCAGTCAGGTGCAGCCTTTCCATTGGCTGCGGCACCGGTGCCTGTGTCGTTGCGGATGGCGACGAATCGGATTTGTCAGGCCGATTGTCACGAGGAGAGTTGCGGCAATGCCCTGTACGACGAGGCTTGCAGCAGTGCTACGAGCGCCCGTCTCTTTCCAGAAGAAAGAGACGGGCGCGGATTGGCGCAGCGAAGTGTGCCGGGAGGTGAGGTGCTGCAGTGCAGCGAGGAAGGTCCATCGTCTGCCGCAGTGGGCAGATAAGTCGTGTAGGCATCCATCACTCTAGAGGAGTGACCGTGCGAGCTGCCGGACGCTAATCGCACTTGGGGAAGAACCACCAGGCAAGTGGCGTAGCCTTAAAGGTTCTGGCTACCTGGGCGGGTGCTGTCAACGACAGCGATCCGTGCGCCAATTTTTATACCCCCTTGAAAAGGCGGTCAAGCGTCACGGCCGAAGTGCTCAGAAAGTGGCGACTGTCGCCAATTTTGTCGCCATGCTCCAAGCCACGTTCCACGTGGGCTGTCGCCGGCGTCGCCGCTGTCGCCACACCTATATCCATGCCCAACGAAAGATTTGCGCACACTGGATGGCGCTGCGCTCGATGGAAATCGCGGGGAATTACTGAGGTGTGAAAGCAAGCGTGACGCTAATCAAATTTGAAAATGGGAAAGTGGAACGAGGTGGCTTCAAGAAAAGCGAGTGAACCCTCCGATCGGCGCGATCAAAGATCGCTTGATCGGAGGGTTTCGCGGGAAAAGCAAATCTCAAACGTCAATACAGACTCAGGCATCAAAGCTGGTCGATTGGGAAGGCACTGCCTCACGCCGCATGATCAGCGTCTGCTGCAACCGCAGCAAAAACCCTGCTTTAAATGCTTCTTGCGGATCACCTAAACGATGACGTTTTCGGTTCTGAGACAGCGCCCACCATAACAGTAATGATGAGCCTCCAAGCCAAGTCTCTGCGCAACGAACATCCTCCTTTGTTAGCGGAGCGAACTCATCAACCCACGGTGTTTGGATCGCGGGAGCCCCTTCAGCGGACGGGACAAAAACATACCCATGGATCTGTTGATGAACGCTTTGAGCCGGAATGCCAGTTAGATTCCGGAATGCCTTGTCGTACAACACGGCGGCGTCATCCAACAGCTCAACTGCCAACTCAATGTCTTGCGGAAAATGAAGCAGAATACTCTGGGATCCGTTAAGCCGGAGAGTGGCAGCCTGCCGCAGGCTAATCGCTGCACCTTGGTAAACGATGAAGTATCGATGCTGTTGGATTTAGGGAGGCCAATGAGAAACGAGAGATCAAACATCGCGGAATTTTCCGAAATAGTTTGCAGTGCGAAGCAGACGGCCAAGGTGGCGCACGGACTTAAAAGGGAGACATGCCATTTTCCTTATCTCCTTGGTTTGATTAAGGAATGCCATCCACCGTTGCGACACGAGTGGGTGGCACAACGTACAGGGGTCGCAAACCGGAAACCAAGGAACGAAACCTGGCCTGCACGGTGCGTCATAGAAAAGCAGCAGCTAGCACTTGAAGTACTGACTGTGCGATAAGGCGCATACCGCGCCTTGGTTCGATTCAGGTTGCGCCCCCCGATTGCGGCATGCGGAACAAGAACTACAAAGAAATTCCAGAAAAATCAGGTTTGTGAAAGTGGTTATGATAATTCTGTCTCAACTGGATTAACTAAATTTCAAACTAAAGTCTTGATTCCGCTTTGACAGCCAGCCCCCTCAGCCGAAGATAGCGACGGGCATAAGCTCGCCGAAAACCTAGTTCAAGCCGCAACGAGCAAATCAGAACCTTGCGGCGCTCATCTATCGCAGATTTTAGCCAAGAGTAATTGCATTGGCGTAACACGCTTATCGGCTACCTCACGGCGCAGCGCGCTCGTATGATAAAACCAGACGCTGATAGGCTGCACTTGGATGGAAACAATGCCACCGCGTCACAGCTTTCATCTACCATAAAGGCCCCAAGCGCCCCCCTGAAGCCCGTCAGTTGGAGCTACGCCCTAGGAAGAACACTGTTTAAATCAAAAGTTAAGTAACAACTAGAAAACGGTGGCACATGTATAAAACGGAGGAATATATTCAAATATTATGCACGCCAAATATTAATCACCAAGTGAAATTACTCGATCCGCGCTATTAATAGTTTCCGGCCGATGCGCAATAATAACTCTAGTTATATTCAAGCCTTTAATATTGGCACTCACTACCTCCTCCAATTCAACGTTTAAATGACTAGTAGCCTCGTCCAGGATAAGTATTTTTGGCTCACGGTATAACGCTCTTGCAAGCAATATGCGCTGAATCTGACCACCCGACAATGAAGAGCCCATATCACCTATTATTGTGTGATAACCCATAGGCATGCGCAAGATTTCCCCATCGATCGCTGCCAACTTAGCAGCGGACTGTACCAAGTCAAAACTAGCAAGCGAATCGAAGAATGATATATTATCAAATATAGAACCACTCAACAAACGATCCTCTTGCATCACCGTTCCAAATAAGTTACGAAAGTTAGCAAGACCCATTGCGCTAGGCAACACACCATCAACAGATATAGTTCCTTGACTAGGAGAAAGTAGGCCCAAAATCAATTTAGCCAGCGTACTTTTTCCACAGCCTGATGGACCAACTATGACAACACTTTCTCCCCCACTAACTTTAAAGTTTAGATTTTTCAGTATCCACCCCTCAGTTCCTGGATACTTGAACCATAGATCTCGGCATTCAAGATCAGAACTACCTAACGTGAAGAACGATGTGCTAGTCTCATGATCAAGTCTCTCTGTTTCCGTCCTCATAACCTCCTGAATGCGATCAAAATGAAATTGAAGAAGCTTAATATCATAAAACTTATCCATAAAACTGAATGAACGAGAAACAAACAAGTCGGCATAAATCAAAAAAGAAATTAACATGCCAGCACTCATATTGTGACTGGAAACCAAGTAAGACCCCCCTGCAATAGCAAAAATACGCATAGTTGCCATGGTCCATTGACTAGCCGCAGTAGAACAGGCTATCAAACGCTGAATAGATATTTCTGCGTTTGATGAATGGCCTACAACGCACCTAAACTTAGCCTCTCTAAAAAACTGCTTGTTATTTATTTTAATAGCAAGCAATGCGCCTAACGACTCTATCAGTTCATGCTGCTGCCATGTTTGATTCAAAACGACTTCCGTAGTGGCCCTTCTTAATTTTGGAAGAAATACAAT
This sequence comes from Pseudomonas sp. OE 28.3, assembly GCF_014268205.2. Taxonomy (NCBI): domain Bacteria; kingdom Pseudomonadati; phylum Pseudomonadota; class Gammaproteobacteria; order Pseudomonadales; family Pseudomonadaceae; genus Pseudomonas; species Pseudomonas sp. OE 28.3. The sequence goes on along the minus strand of NZ_CP077082.1, from coordinate 1,054,861 downwards.
TTTTATAACGAGATACACAACAAAGAAACCTAGTACCAAGAATGCAAGGCTCGTGCTATATAGAAACAGAATCAATACAGTTATCAAACCGATAAGGCCATCAAAAAAAGACGCTAGAATTGTAGCCGCCAGTCCAGACTGGATGCTCCTAATTGAATTAAAGCGCGATACCACATCTGCTTTTGAATGGACTTCAAACCAACTATATGGCAACCGAATTAGATGACTATACAAACCATCCAACCAACTAACATTTATCTTGGACCCCATATTTATAATTAACCAAGACCTACATATAGCAAGAACGAACTGCATTAACAAAATCAAAAAAAACACAATAGACAATGGAAGCAACAGCGTGATTTCACCAGTACCTATAATTCTGTCCAACACAATTTGTACGTATAAGGGATTAATAAGCGTGATAAATTCCAATGCAAAAGCTATAGAAGCCAACGTAACAGCTGCTTTTTTTAGCCCAAAAATCTCTTTGAAATATGTCGTCACTGAAGCTTTTTTTTCTTCCTTACGAGCAACGAACCCGGAGATAAGGCTAAACTCTACGGCGACGCCAGTGAAACGATCATCGAGTTCTCGATGCGAAACTAGTAACTCACCCCTAGCGGGATCCAGAATTTTCACCCCGCCCCGACGGACCTCCGAAAGAACAACAAAGTGATTGAAATCCCAGTGTAAAATGCATGGCAGGCTCAACTTTGATATTTCACTATGACTAAGTCTTACCGCTCTAGCCCTCATTTTAATTAGATCACTTATCTCAATTAACCGACTGAGATTCATTCCTCTAGAGCTTATAGGAAAATTTTTGCGTAGTTCAGATAACGTAATGTGATACCCGTGATATTTAGCAATCATATTGATGCAAGCCAGACCACACTCTGATGACTCAGACTGTCTCACAAATTCAACGTTGCGTCTTAGGTACTTCATTTAGGCACCATGTTAAAATTTAGTTTCCCTTAAACACCCATGAAAACAGACTGGTATTATCAAGTACTATCTCTCCAGAGAACGTAAAGCCGGAACGCAACCTCTTATAAATTGTAAATTCCTCATCCGTCTTTGGATTGATATTCACTGATACACTATAGGCACTTTCATCTTGCTGCGTACCCTCGATCGCGCTGTGATTCTGCTTCCAGCTTATATTCGAAACTACGCCAGATAGACTGCCGTATTTTAAAAAAGGAAAAGCATCAACCTTTATATTAACGGTTTGACCTTTAGCAACCAGTCCAACGTCTTTAGAAAAAAGAGTTATCAAGCCCTCGAGCTTGTAATCATCGGGAGTAACTACTGCAATATTACTGCTCGGTGAAACACTATCACCCTGCCGCACATTTAACTGGGATATAAACCCCGTCGCTTGACTCACAATAACGATGCTATTTTCAGAGGACAATATGGCGAGCTCTTTTTTTAGTAGCGCTTGTCGCTCAAGAAAATTAGCATGTTCAATTTTTATTTTTTCCTCATAGTCACTTATAAGGGATTTAGCCTTGTGTATCTCGTTTTCTTGTTCATGCAAATGACGCTGAGTCTCATTAATTAGCAGCGTATTAGAAAGATTTTGGGTAAGCTTCGCTAAGTAGTCGTTGATAGATATAGTGTGATCACGATGCAAGAGCGAATAGTCTTTAAGCACCTTCGCGAGTAAAACACCATGTTCTTTCAACTCTTGCGAATCGCTGAGTAATGAGTTACGCACAGAAGTCCATTTATCAATATTCAGCTTCTGAACAATTATCAGCTGTTCAAGTCGCGACAATTCGGCTACGTACGCAGAGCGATTGTACTCCTTCCTTTGGCCTACAAGCCGCAATGCTGTTTCAGTTAAAGACTGAGTGCTGCTTATATAGTTATTCGATTTTATTCTAGCTATCACCTGACCTTTCTTTACTGGATCTCCAAGCTGGCATGTAACTTCTATAACATTCCCGGCTATAGGCGAGTAAGCATTATACTCACCACTTGCGACCCTTATAGCACCATTACCTATAACCTTATGATCATATTTTAAATAACAAACGCCTAGAACTCCGCTGATGACGAGTAACAAAGAAAATATCGCTACTAATACATAAGGAACTGGAGTAGCTATACTAACAGTTCCATAAAATGTTCGCTCACGGGCAGCACGGGCAGCGTTCGTTCGAAAGAGACTTCGACTACGGTTATTACTCTTGCCTTCGCTTCTTTCAGAATGACCTACCGCTGGAGCGTCAGTATTCAACATTTCCATAATTTCCAAATTCAAGCACACTTCAGCTAGGACCATAGAATGTGCTATTGCGGCAATGCTCCACGATAAATGTTAATTTTGAATTTCAATTTTATGTCAAAAAAAAGGCGTAACATAAATTTCAAAAAGCAATAAACCCATATAAATCATAGTATTAAAACGATAAATACCTGGCAACGTAAAAATATTTGATTGTGTTGCTTGACTAACTCAACCAGGATTATTAACAGTGAAATCGCACAATGTGCATCCCGATAAAATCAACGGAGATACCGATCATGAGCCAACAATACCAACCAACCTCTGAAAAAATTGAAGACGAGTTTGAAATGGAGTTGATTGAACTTACTCCAGAAGAAATCGCATATATTTCTGGCGGATATGGCGGCGGAGGCGGTTCGAAATCAGCCTAAGTTTGAAAGGCATGAATGCCTAAGGGCATTCATGCTTATAAGGTAAAAGTATGAAAAGATTACCATGCGCCATACCCGCTAGTTGGTTTTCATCAAGGCTCGCCCTCTACATTTTCTATCCGATCGAGCGAAACGACGTTAAAGGTCGAAACGTGCTTGAGGGAAGATCTGGTGTTGCATTCATAAAACCGGAAGATTATGCCCTATGCCGGTATCCTGATTACCGATACAACAGCGAAAAGCTCATGAATATAGGAGCGCTGAAAGAACTATCTGCAATATACAATAATGCAAGAAACTTAATTGGCATCATGGCGGACCAGATTAGAACCTCCTCCAAATGTGGAGCACCAGTTCATCCAGTAATCAAGTCGGCATTTTTGAGCTATGTGGGCTGGACGCTGCCTCTTTATCGACACTTAGTTGGCAAAGAGATAAATACCACTGAGGCTAGTGTCTCAAAATTGAGCCACGGCGTGCTAAGTGCATTTCTACACGCGTTATATACACCTAATTCCGGCTGGGAACATTGGTCAGATGCCGGTGAGGTTGTAAATTACATATACGATAACAAGTTACTGAACGGGCGGCGCGAGGTTTGCGCAGCCAGCCCTAGAATGATCAAATTATTAGTCGAGGAAATTTTCTCTCAGAACAAGCATGATAGACAGCCTCAATATGTAGAACAGATCGACAAAGCAATATATTTTGCACAATTAAAACTTCAGATTGAATACATTATAAGTCGATATGAAATATTAAAAATTAACACTTTAATTAGCAATGGCACGATTCTAGAAAACGTGCCCGCAACATTCGCATTTCCATTACAGCATCATATCAGGCGATCATACCATATCGGTACGACGTCCCTAATGATTAAAAACTTAGAACTTAGAACAAAAATGGCAGGACCTATAATCGATATGGGAAAATGCGACACCCATCAACATTCAGATTTATTGGATAAACTAAACATCTGCGAAAAAAAACTATGTGAACTTATTATAGGTAATAGCAAAAAGGCTCATGTATACACTCAGCGCGATTTAGATCTTTATCTTGGCGGGTCAACTAACTATAGAAAGGAAAATTAAGTGACTGTTGAAAATCGTGAAATCTACATGCCAAGCCCCCAAACTCCTATAAAAGAGTTTGAAGAAATAAGCCAGATGAAAGTGGTGCGTTCAGCCAACGAGTTGCTAATGCTCCAGGAGTCTGTCGAAAGAGCTCTCAATGTGGACTCAGCGAAGAACGCCATGAAACATTATGATGCATATAGGTTTGACCATAGACTAAGTAGCTTTCACCTGAAGCGGGCGAAGTCTTGGCCACACGTATCAAGAATAGAGGATGAAAAACGAATCTATGCGTACGTTTATGAAAAATATAGATATGCGCAGTTATATTATAACAGTCAAGTCTTGATAGACATTCTGGAAGATATTAGCAGCACGGTCCTAAACTCTAAAAGCATAATTCGAAACTCTAACGTTCGCACTGGTAAAGATTTGCATGGAGTATGCGTTATCTATCCTCCCGCAGAATTACTACGAAGCGGTATTGATGAACTTATCTCCTTTCTTCAATATAAGACTACAAAAAGCGTAGCTGCGGTCGCTGTGATTGCTACTTACCTACTTGCCCTACACCCTTTTAGTGATGGTAATGGCCGTGTTATGCGGATATTGACGAATCTTACTCTCGAGAGATCACCAACTACATATATTCCATTTTCGGAGCTAAATGTTCTATCTAGAGGCGGATATGGTATTCGCTGCAGAATAGCAGCATTTTCAAACAACTGGTCTGAAATAATTTATTATTATAGCCATCTGTTTTTAGCAGTAGAACTGGATCGAGTGCGCTAGAAAACAGAATCTGCTATAAACATGGATTGGTGTGGAGGCACTCCTCATCCTACCCTGCAGTCAGGATGACTTATATAAATATCTGAACCTAATTTTATTATAGTTTTAGATGTTGTTGCAAATACAAAACCCGCAACATAATGCAACCTCGGCTAACCGCTCAACCTTCATATTTTAGTAATAAAATCTAAATTATTCCGCAAACTACTGCACTCACAATAAGATTGCCACTCCGGCACACTATGCGAGGCTGATATCGTGAATAATGATACCAACGCGAAACTATTAGATTACACAGATTTTCTCGAGAACTTAAAGGCTTATGGCCTTCTTACCAACACAGATAACGCGGCATGCCATCATTCGGCTGTAGAGGTAGATGCTTGGGCAATGGCTCAGCTTCCAGACACTCAGCCCGAATGATAAATTGGTGCGGTGGCATGCCCCCGCACCTTTGGTAGCCGAGGTGAGGTAAAGCATGATAGCGCCAGCATTGGAAGGGAATATCCTGTCAGTAATCCTAAAGCTGGTAGGGGAGACATGCAATTTAGATTGTATATATTGCTATGAGAAGAGACGTCCATACTCTGGTTCTAGGGTTCTACGGGTAGATTCGATATCTAATTTCCTCACTGGTTTAGACAAACAGCTCGCCATTGAGCTTCATGGAGGAGAGCCGTTATTATACCCTGAGTCCGAGTTCGAAAAACTTTCCAAGCTTTTGATTCAGCTAGGCTCTAAGGTTCATAGCGTTAGAATTCAAACAAATGCGACACTCCTAGATAAAGAAATGATCTCAAAGTTAATTGGTTGGTTTCCGCGCCTCCAACTTGGGATAAGTTTCGATGGGTTAGATGATACTTTCCGTATAGACTACGAGGGTAAAAGCGCAACTTCTCTGATAGAGCAATCTATACGATATACAACCGAACTAAATATCCCCATAGGAATCATATCAGTTATAACATCGAAAAATATAAAATATCCAGATCAACTGGTTCAGCACGTTTCAACATTTTCTAATGTCAAAGCATTGAAGTTAGTTCCATGTTTTGACGTTTCCGTTACTCAAGGCGAAGGTCCTAAAAGACGTAATATAACGAAAAATCTGATAGCCTCGAGTGAGGGAGCTCAGATGCCTTGGTCAATAAACCCAAAGGATTTTTCCGATTTTGTTATCGCGGCGCATGGTTATTGGAAAGAGAAAGGGCTGTTCCGCAGCTTCAATCTTGAGCCAGGTGTGTCTATTCTAAAAAAACAGATGGGGTTAATTGTAAACGACTGTGACTATGGTATTAAAAAATGTGGGCACGTAATAACCATTTATCCTGACGGGCATGTCGGAACGTGTGACGAATTGGCTTCAGGAGAAAGTCAAAAGCTACCTCTGACAATAGCGGATATGCAAAAAACGAAAACCATTCTCGAAAATTTTCTAAATCGGAAAGACGTTAATCTCCTACTGGAGCAATGTTCAACCTGCTCCCTCTTCAGTCTTTGTGGAGGCGGATGCATCGCGACACGCCAGCGTTTTTTAAAAGCGGGTCGAAGCCGAGAGTATTGTGATGCACGATTTCAGTTATTTGAGGGGTTCAACCAATGATAGGAAATTTTTTGTGCTTATCAACGATTAGACCGATAAATAGATTCGACGGAGTAGATTTATTTTTAAGGCGCTGGAGCTCGAGAGAAAGTGCCTTATCTATTTCTCAACCTCTCAGGAGTGAGTTTGGAAATCTAAATCTGCTAGGCGAAAGCGCATGTAAGTATGCCACGCCATTCACTCCAAAGGATCCTGGCTTTGACACAAGCTTAGAGCCTGTCGTCGCTGAAGCTGTTTTAACTGCGGTTAGTCTCGGTATTGTTACTTATACCAGTTGTGAAGGCCATGAATACAGTAACGGACAAAGAGATCTCTGGCACGTAGGCACGATTGATCGGAACGGAGACCTAAAGCAATTTCTCCTCAAAGTGACGGAAGCTTATAGAATGGTTCGTGACGTTTCTATGCCTGAGCTAGTGGTATACGAAGGGAGTTTACACTGCACGCAGGCTAATCAAAACTATCCATGCTATGACTTATATTTCTTAGACTTAGCAGTAAACTTCGATGATTATAAGTTAGCATGTAAAATCGCATGTAATATCCTGGCTAACATAATGCGCAAGAATTGGAGTCAATAGATGGATTACTTATCCATCGAGGGTATTATCAAACACGTTAAGATGCACCCCGCTAGGTATTTCTTAGACTCTGCTTATGCTGATCAAGCTTTAGCTGTGCATTTGGACGCAACAACCGATCAAGGAACCAGGAAGAGGACATCTCAAAAAAAAATCTTACGTTATTATAAAAGGTTCAATTTCCTGAATCGGTCGGCCGCAGTCCTCGAGGCTAACTGTGGACCAATACCCATACCGATGCGTACCGGGATAGATTGTAAATCACATATAGCAATCGAAATTAATCCTAAAATTTGTAAGTACGCAAAAAACAACCGCACATTGCGAACCAAACATAACGTTATTAACTCAGTGTTTAAGTATTGGCTACGAACCACAAAACTGCGTTTTAACGTCATTATCTTAGGATACGAAACCTTAAATTCTTTGCATGCGGATAATCTGAGAGAAGTTTTACGCTTGGCCCATCGAGCACTTATGCCAGGTGGATTTGTAATTGGAGAGTTTCGTCCTTGGGGAAACATGGCTGGCATATCTGTGTACCCAGATCTAAAATGTCAGAATACTAATCAACTAACGATTCTCACCCGTAGGTATAGGGGAGCATGCAATATGTCTCTATACGAGTCTAAATTAAGATTAGTAGATGCATACTTAATTGAATGCTTAAGGCGAATAAACGTGTACAGGGCTTTTCGATTTGCTGGTTTTCGGCACGTCGACACTCGCCAGTTGAGCTCTATATTATACACAGATGTAACCGAATGTAGAAGTAATATACTATTTGTTTTTAGGAAGCCTTCCATATGAAAAAGAAGATAGTAATTTATGCCTTTAGGCATGATCACTTATTAGTATTTTTTCATAAAAAATATCCTGAGGTAGGATATCAAGTACCAAGTGGCACTATTGAACCAGATGAATCTCCGCTAGTTGCAGCACGTCGTGAATTCTTCGAAGAGACGGGACTTACTGTTCAGCTTGAGGACCTAAAGAGTGTTGGTGAAGGCCGCCACGATATGTGGCCATTCCGCGACGAAGTACACCATAGGTATTTTTTCGTATTGCGCTCAAAGACTTTAGATAGCGCCCCTTCAAATTGGACTCACATGGAGGTTCATCCAGACAATACGACTACTGAATTTGTATTTCAATGGATACCGTTGAAGATGGTAGATTTCCGTTTTTTGGCGGTTGGTCAGGCTCGCTTAATAGAAGCGGTTTCTTCAAGATCTGTAGTGCCAAAACTGCACCCCCGCATTGAGTATGACTGTCTATCTACACTAATTGACAAAAGAAAAACTGACGCTACCAAGTATATTGCCGCCGCGTGGAATCGTACTGAAGATCAAACTGAGTTAGAGTATAGTGAGGGCGCCGACTTTACGGCCATGCACCAAGCCACATATTTTATACAGCTAAGTGCTGAGCGAAATTCTGCTGAGTTGGCTGCTCATGGTAAAGCAGTGATGGATAGTCTAAAAAAGTATTCAACAGACTCTCCATTTATAGCCTCGCACACTGAGATGTTTCGTATTGAAACGACACACGAATCGCCGTGTTACTTAATTACAGCACACACTAGATTGGCACCAAAGAAGATTTTATCTAATGTGCATTCCGCTATTTCTCTGATTGAAGAATGTGGCTATTTTCACTTCATAAGCCTCTCAAAGATCATCTGCCTGCTTGACAACGTAGCTAATGATGCACCGAGCCAAAGCTACACTCTGGAATGTTTACCAGGCACAGTATTCTGTGACTTTTCAGCTCACTCCGTGCGCATGGCTGAAATGATCTTACATGAATCCATACACAACTGGTTAAACATGGCAATAAACTCCGAAATGATAGAAGTTCCAAATGATCAAACATTTTTCTCACCTTGGCGAAAGAAATTACGCCCTGTAGTAGGTCTAATTCATGCCGCCTTAGTATTTTCAGTGTTATTAGAGTTCTTCTTCTACCTCAAAAAATCTCGACAGGGCCATGAATACCATGATTATTTAGACAGTCGGATAGCCGTAGAGCAACGTAAACTGGAAGACTCTAAAGCGATCCTTGGAGAGGCATTGGCGATCTTTCCAGAAAGCAAAACAAAAGCCATTATTTGTGAAGAAATAAATCGCGCCTTCAACGGTAAGTATAGATCATGAAACTTTCAAATGATTTCTTGTATGAGCGTTTATTCCCTAACTTCAAGTCTTCGCTATTAGAAAATAAGAGCTATGATCATATGATCGATGGCCGGTGCGTGCACTTCTTCTTTCTCCTTCTTCACCCTGTGTTGTGTAAGATTCATCCAGACTGCGTAGCAACGGAAGGAGATAGTGATGTCCCTATTGGTTTTTTTCTTCCGCGGAAGGAAAAACTTGTTCTTAGCGGTTATTCGTTTATTACAATTGAGGTTTCAGGAATTGAGATTTACTTACACAGCGCTCCCGGAAAAACACTGGATAGCGCAGCAACCAAAAAGCTCTATGCAGCAATCAAATCATTAGAACAGGCTAGCTTTGCTTGGCTGGTGAATTTATCAATAGGCAACATTGTTATACACGACATTGAATGTTCGAAAAACTTTTATAGCGTCAACCTTAGTTCATCTCAACTGCTCGAACTAGACTCATCATCTCTCGCAGAATTATTAATTAAGGGTGCCGCCATAAACTTCATAAGTTCATTCATTCGTAGTGAGAAGTTTATATACGGCATATCCTCTGATTCTGTTGAGCGTTTCAGCACGGAATTTTGTGATGCCATTACTCTGTGCTGGGCTGCGAGGGCCAATATCCCACACTCAATGACTGCAATAGGAGACTGGACCGCAGCTTCGCTCGACCTTGAATTCAGAGGATTTCCGCTGACTAAACATATCTTCTCATTGTGGCTTCCTCAACCCGATCGCTGGTCGCTTATTGCAGGTTCTCCATATGATTATCTCACTTGCCTCGCTGATTTTAAGGAAAAGGAGAATACATAGATATGTTTATAAGCCTTGAAGGTTGCGATGGCAGCGGCAAGACCACTTTTAGGTCTTTTTTAGAAAATGCTTTGGGCAAATTAAATGTTAATTGCCACACAATAGGACAACATTCTTGGCTGTCCCCAATCGAAACTTATAAAATAGTAGGATTACGTCAACAGCGAATAAAATTAACTACCGCAGAAATCACTTCATCCTATGTTCAGGATAAATATCATCATACGATTAAAAATATTGCCCCTAAGCTATCCTCAGGAATAGTACTCGCCGATAGGTGGGTGCACAGTGATATCGCTTATCATTATGCGCTATATTCGGTACCAATGGAGCATACGATAGCTGCGCAGAAAGCATGCGGAGTTATATTGCCATCTATTGTTATTTATTTGCGCACACCAGTCGAATTAGCATACGAACGAATTATTCAACGCGGACGGATAGCTCAACACTATGAGCGTCCAGCTGAACTTAATTTAATTCAGCGCGCCTATAATCAGCTTTTGATCGAATCTAACAAAACTATAAATTGCCAAGTCGTTGTAGTAGATAATATTACAGACATTGATACCCTCCGGCGCCTTGCTTTTGACATCGCTAAAAAATTAAAAACCACGATGGATCGCCACAATGATAAATAATAATGAATTTATTGGAAAGCTAAGGGACTTTCTAAATATGAAATTTATTCATGGCACATCTATGCTTTTAACTGGCTCAATCGCAGAAGGTTTGGAATCACCAACCTCCGACGTCGATATATTTTATTTTGGCCCTCAGGCTATTACGCCACCACTCTTAAACTTAATATTTGAAGATCGAAAGATAGAGCTTACGTTTTGGGGTGAAAACGAGTTAAATCTTGTGTTAGACGATTTAAATAGAGAATCATATATTGGGCTAAGCCAAAGGCGCTTGGAACAAATCAGCAAACTCATTCGTGGCTTTGTGATCGACGGCCCGATACCGGAACAATTACTTATCATAAGAAACTCAAGCTGCCTATTTATGGAACGACTTATTTGCTACTTCTACTCAATGCTTCAGCCTATGTATGACGATGTCGTAGGTAGTGATATGCACGAATCAGAGATCACGGCTAGCTATCAAGCGCGTTGTCTCTTCGAGTTTGCATTAGAGGCATTCCTTGTGGCTGGAGGTGATTTTTATTTGAAAACTAAGTGGCGGCCAAGGAGAATCGATAGAACTTATGCACAATCGGAGCCCGTTGCTATCATCTTTAGAAAGTCAGTACTTGGAAGTCCCGAACAAGTCAGAATCAAGGATTTTCTATATGCCGTAAGACGAATTTTTTTTAGAGCCATACTAGCGATTCCAGACAACATACATCAAGATATATTATTGAGTGGTTCAACTCAGTATTGTATTTCCTCTTGGGTATTTTTTTATGCGGACGGAGATCGTTACTATGTCAAGTCCAAACAAGTCATGTACTCAATAGACTTAACGACCCTGAAGATCTTAGCAGCTTTTAACGAACCTAGTAATATCGAAACAGCCTTACACGCATGTTGTTTTTCTTTAGGAATTGGCCAAGCAAAAGCAAAAGAAAGAATTGATGCATTAATTAATCGCAAGTTAATACAGCCAGAACACGAAGCGTAAAGAGTAAGCTTCAGCCCTGTGGATCTTTACGGGTTTGGTGACGATTTCGGAAACATCTCCGAAAAGGACCGCAAGCAGGATATAAACGTCGAGACGTCTCTTAGTCTGGCGAAACGTATACATAATCCACATTAATTTCGGCGGCTGAGTGGGCGACAGGCAGGATGTTTCTGGGGACACCGATATGATTTAGCTACCAGTTGACATACTGCAGCAAAAAGATCACTGTTTATCGAGGATACGAAGCACAATTTTTAGATTGGATACAAGCTGAAAACAATCGGAGTGCTACTCCTATTAGGCATTAAAATCCAAATGCAAACTGAATACTATCTATCATATTCAATAGAAGATAAGGCCTGTTCAGATTGCCCCAGTATGTTTGACACTGCCTCCAATAGAACCAAGCAGCTGAAGTTTGTACCAATACGATTGGCACTAGCTGCGCTTAGCGCCGAAGCGAAAAAAAACATTCAGATGCTGTGATATTTTTTGGCGGCTGTGTTGTCAACATCAATCTCACTGAGTCGACACGGCGTCGATATTCCATGCCCGACACTGGCGTGTTGTGTGATCCATTGTGACGAAACCCACGTCCAAGTACTCAAAGAGCCGGATCGAGACCCGACCAGCTAATCCCGGATGCGGGTACAAGCCAGTTGCCCGCTAGAGCGGCCAGTGATTCTTTTTGATTACACCACCAGCCGAGCGCAGGAGGTGCCGTTGCGACTGCTTGGCGACTGTCTCGGCTACGTAATGACCCACGATTATAACGCGGTGGCGTTGCAGTCTGGAGTGGAGCGATTGGCTGCACGCACGTCGTAAGTTTGTCGATGCGCAGAAAGTGCAACCTAAGGGCAAGACCAGCCGTGCCGATATCGCGCTGGCGATGATCAATAAACTGTATGGCATCGAGCGTAACCTCAAGGACCTCAGCAATGAGCAGCGATTTATCGGTCGTCAAAAAATAAGTCTGCCGATCTTGGCCCAGTTGAAAAGCGGGCTGGATAAAACGCAATCTCAAGTGGCACCACAAAGTGTGCTGGGCAAGGCGGTGAATTATCTGGCCAACAACTTGAGCCAGCTGGGGCGCTACGTGGCAGCTGGTTTTTTTATCGATCGACGGCAATCCGGCCGAAAGAGCGATCAAGCCGTTTGTAATAGGACGCAAGGCCTGCTGTTCAGCGACATGCCCAAAGGCGCCACCGCCAGTGCCCAGATTTACAGTTCGGTCGAGGCCGCCAAGGTCAACGGCCAGGAGCCCCATACGTGGCTACGCCACGTACTGGAAGACGGCCGCAAGCGCAATCGGTTGGGGACTACGGAGCCTTACTACCATGGAACTACTTGCTAGGAATGTCACAATAAACGACCACCTTGCGTTTAGGTAGGTGTAGTTCGTGGATCGGTTACGATAAAAGGGCATTCGCTCAGTTCTCGGCAATATGTATGCCTGTGTGTATGCCTGACTTATTGAGTAGTATATAAAATGTATTAAATACAGATAGCTTTGGGTTTGGTTCAAATGACTGCGTACCACCAAGTACTAAAAACGGCTTACCGAAAGGTAGGCCGTTTTTTTATGCCTGCACAAAAGTGCTCGGGCATACTCTCTGCGATTAACATCCCAAAATGCTGCTTTGAGTGCCATCCATGAGCCTGAGCGTATTCGCAATCATCCTGCTGGGCGCCGCCCTTCACGCCACGTGGAATGCGGTGGTCAAAGGCGGCGTCGACAAGCTGCTGACCACCTGCATGATTGCATCCGCCGCTTCATTGATTGCGCTGGCGGCCATCCCGTTTCTGGCGCTACCGGCCAGAGAAAGCTGGCCCTTCATCGGCGCATCGGTGGTTTTGCAGGTGTTGTATTTCGTACTGGTGGCCTCGACCTACCGCATTGCCGACATGAGCCAGACCTATCCGATCATGCGTGGCACTGCGCCACTGCTGGTGGCGTTGGTGAGTGTGCTGGTGTTGCACGAGCCACTCTCGGCGTTTGCCTGGCTTGGCATTGGCGTGATCTGCCTGGGTATCTTGAGCATGGCCGCAGCGCCCTCGACCGGTCATAAAAAAGGACTGGTGCTGGCGCTGATAAACGCCTTGGTGATAGCCGGCTATACGCTGATTGATGGCCTTGGCGTGCGCAAGTCCGGCGCACCCGCGGCTTACACGCTGTGGATATTTTTGCTGACCGGCATCCCGCTCGCCGCGTGGGCCTTAGCCGCGCGGCGTGCAGCGTTCTGTCGCTACGTCGCCCGTAACTGGCAGCTTGGCGCCGTCGGGGGCGCAGGCACTGTGGCGTCATACGGCCTGGCGTTGTGGGCGATGACACACGCGCCCATCGCGACGGTTTCGGCCTTGCGTGAGACCTCGATCCTGTTTGGCGTAGTGATTTCGGCGTGGGTGCTCAAAGAGCATCTCACGCGGGCTCGCATCATTGCCGCCTGCATCATTGCCGTCGGGGCGATGGTGTTGCGCCTGGGCTGACCAGGACACATGCGCGCAAAAAAACTGAGGATCTGTACTTTGACGCTCCACGTAACCCACTGCTAGTGTCCTGCCTCCCTACATGGAGCACCTGTGATGAAACTGGATATCTATCAAGTCGACGCGTTCAGCCAACAGGTCTTCGGTGGTAACCCGGCGGCCGTCTGCCCGCTGACCGAGTGGTTGCCCACAGAGCAGCTTCACCACATCGCCGCCGAAAACAACCTTTCCGAAACCGCATTTTTCGTGCCTCGTGGCGAGGTGTATGAGCTGCGTTGGCTCACCCCCGAAGTCGAAGTGGACCTGTGTGGCCATGCGACGTTGGCCGCTGCCTGGGTGCTGATTCACAAACTCCCGAATCCCCCTGAGATCTTGCGTTTTGCCACCCGCAGCGGTGAGCTTCGCGTGACGCGCAATGGCGACGAACTGGCAATGGACTTCCCGGCCAAACAGCCCGAGCGTTGCGAGCCGCCAGCCGGCATGTTGAGCGCGCTGGGCCTCGAACACGCCGAGGTGTATGCCACTGATGACTATATCGTTGTCGTTGATGACGAAGCCCAGGTCGCGGCACTCACGCCAGATTTTGCACGCCTCAAGGGCCTGCCCAAACGCGGGATAGCAGTGACGGCCAAAGGCACGCGCTTTGATTTTGTTTCCCGTTGGTTTGGCCCGAATGTGGGCGTCAATGAAGACCCGGTCACCGGCTCGGCACACACCTCGCTGGCACCGTTCTGGGCCGAGCGCCTGGGCAAGTCGCAGTTGAGCGCCGAACAGGGCGGCAGGCGCCGTGGGCAACTGCGGTGTGAACTCAAAGGTGACCGCGTGATCATCTCAGGCCATGCAGCACTCTACCTGCAAGGCACGATTTACCTGTAAAAGGGATTGCCCAAGGACAACAGATCATTCTCAAAATGAACGGAGTTCAGCGCGTGTTCACGATTTTCCGCCGTCAACTGTCGATGGTTGCCGCAGCCCTGGTGCTGGCCGGCTGCCACACACCTGTCAACGAACAGCCTCCGGCACCGGAACTGGGCTCGGGTTACCGCACCGACCTCACCACCCGCCACGCCGAACGCCATATGGCCGCCGCCGCCAACCCGCTGGCGGCCGAAGCCGGGCGGGAGATGTTGCGCCAGGGCGGTTCGGCGATTGACGCCGCGATAGCGATGCAGGCGGTGCTGACCCTGGTGGAACCGCAGTCTTCCGGCATCGGCGGCGGCGCGTTCATCATGCTGTGGGACGGCAAGAACGTACACGCCTATGACGGCCGTGAAACGGCGCCCGCCGGCGCGACTGAGCGCTTGTTCCTGAAGGCCGACGGCACGCCGATGGCGTTTCCCGAAGCGCAGATTGGCGGACGTTCGGTCGGCACGCCGGGCGTCTTGCGGGCACTGCAGATGGCGCATCAAAAGACCGGGCACCTGCAATGGTCCAAGTTGTTTGAACCGGCGATCAGGCTGTCGGAGCAAGGCTTCGCGATTTCCCCACGCTTGCACGCACTGATTGCGGCCGACCGCTACATTCCCCAGTCGCCGGAAATGGCGGCTTACTTTCTGAACGCCGATGGCTCGCCTAAAGCCACCGGCACACTGTTGAAAAACCCGGCACTGGCTGCTGTGTTCAAGCGCATCGCCAAGGAAGGCCCAGACGCGCTGTACCACGGGCCGATTGCCGATGAAATCGCGCGCAAGGTCCAGGGCAATCGCAATGCGGGCAGCCTCTCGCAGGCTGACCTTAAGGGTTACACCGCCAAGGAACGCACGCCGCTGTGCACCGACTACAAGCAATACCGGGTGTGCGGCATGCCGCCGCCGTCGTCGGGCGGGATAGCCGTCGCACAGATCCTCGGCACCTTGCAGGCAGTGGAGGCCCGTGACCCGCGCCTGGCCATCGCGCCGATGAAACCGGTGAAGAGTGCATCGCCTACCGGCCTTGAGCCTGTGCCCGAAGCCGTACACCTGATCGCCGAAGCCGGCCGCCTGGCGTTTGCCGACCGTGCGCTGTATGTGGCCGACTCGGACTTCACCCCAGTACCGGTCGCGGGCCTTGTCTCCCCCAACTACCTGGCACAGCGCGCCACATTGATTGGCGAACGCAGCATGGGCATTGCCAAGCCGGGCACACCAGCGGGCATCCAGGTGGCCTACGCGCCGGACCGCTCGCCGCTGCGCATCTCCACCTCGCAAGTGGTGGCAGTGGATGACCAGGGCGGCGCGGTGTCGATGACCACCACGGTAGAAGCGGCGTTCGGCTCCCACGTGATGGTTCAGGGCTTTTTGCTCAACAACCAGATGACCGACTTTTCGTTTCTCCCTGAAGAAAACGGCCAGCCCGTGGCCAACCGCGTCGAACCCGGCAAGCGCCCTCGCTCAGCCATGGCGCCTACCCTGGTGTTCGACCGCAAGAGCGGCGAGCTGCTGGCGACGGTGGGTTCACCGGGCGGTTCGCAAATCATCGAATACGTGAGCAAATCCCTGGTGGCAATGCTCGACTGGAACCTCGACCCGCAAGCCGCCATCAGCCTGCCCAACTTTGGTAGCCGCAACGGCGCGACCGAGTTGGAGGCCGGCCTGTTCAGCCCTGCGTTGAAACAAGCGCTGCGTGACAAGGGCCACGCGTTGAGCGAAATCGATATGACCAGCGGCATCCAGGCCATTGTTCGCACGCGCGATGCTCAAGGCAAGGTAACCCTGAGCGGCGGCGCCGACCCTCGGCGTGAAGGCGAAGCGGTCGGTGACTGAATGTTCTACGAACGGAGAGCGTGCTGTGCAACAGGCCGATAACCTCGGCGCCCTTGGCGGCGTCGACCATGGTTTTTGCTCGATCAATGACCCCCAGCGCCCGGATGCAGTGTTCATCTGCAAGCAGGTACACAGCGCGACGGTGATTGAATGGCAGGCGCAGTTGGCAACCAACAGCGTGGCGGCGGATGGCGTGTTCACGCGCGAGCATCAGCCGATTGCGGTGATCACAGCCGATTGCCTGCCCATTCTTATCGCGGCTGAAGACGGTGCGACGGTCGCAGCGGTGCATGGCGGTTGGAAGGGGTTGCAAGGCGGGATCATCGCCAATGGCGTGCAGCAATTTGCCGACAAAGGCATCGCCGTGGAGCAGTTGCAGGTGGCAATCGGGCCGTCAATCAAACCGTGCTGCTATGAAGTGAGCGAGGACTTTATTGCGCAGTTTCAGGCGGATCAAGGCCATCTGTGGCCTGACGACCGGGCACCGTGGAGCTTCGTACAACCGGCGCCATTGCTGCCCCCCGAAATTGCCCCGCCCTATGCCAGGCAAACGGGAAGTGCCTGGTTTGATTTGAGCGGCTTCGGGGTAATGTTGCTGTTAGCAGCAGGGCTTAAGCGTGAGCAGATCGAAGTCAGTGAAGTGTGTACGTATTGCACATCCTCCACTTTCGCCAGCTATCGCAGGCGCACGCATCACCCTGAAGAAGCGAAGACGTTGATCTATTCGTGGATTGCTCGCAACCCCTGATCAGTGCCAAGGGCGCTTTTGTGGCGAGCGGGCTTGCCCCGCGTTGGGCTGCGCAGCAGCCCCAATTTAGCCACTACGTTATTTCAAGGTAGAACCGTGCTGTCTGGTGTTGGGGCCGCTTCGCGCCCCAACGGGAGCAAGCTCCCTCGCCACAGAGGCCACATGTTACTCGAGTCATTTCATCGGCTGATCTTAAGCCCCTTACGCCCGGCATGCCGCTCCAGCGCCAGCTCGATCAACCGGCTCACCAGCTCGCTGTAACTCATCCCCGCCGCCTGCCACAGCTTCGGGTACATGCTGATACGTGTGAAGCCTGGCAGTGAGTTGATCTCGTTGATCAGCACTTCACCGTCATCGGTGAGGAACACATCAACCCGCGCCAGGCCTGCGCAGCCCAGCACTTCAAACGCCTCAATGGCGAGGTGGCGAATGCGCTCGCTGGCTTCGACGCTGATATCGGCCGGCACCACCACTTGGGCCGCCTGGCCGTCGATGTATTTGCTGTCGTAGGAGTAAAAGCCATTGCTCACCACAATCTCGCCACAGCCACTGGCGATGGGGTTGTCGTTGCCCAATACGGCGCATTCGATTTCACGGCCTTGGACCGCGGACTCCACCAGCACTTTTTCATCGAAGCCCAAGGCCAGTTCAACAGCAGCATGGTACTCGGCCTCGTTGCCAACCTTACTCACACCCACCGAAGAACCCTGGTTGGCGGGTTTGACGAACATCGGCAAACCGAGCTTGTTCACAGCCGCTTCAAACGAGGTACGCGCCGCGTTGCGGCGAGTCAGGGTGATAAACGGTGTGACAGCAATACCGGCATCGCGCAGCAGACGCTTGCTGATGTCTTTGTCCATGCAGACCGCCGAACCCAGCACGTCGGAGCCGACGAAAGGCAGGTCGGCCATGCGCAGCAGGCCTTGCAGGCAGCCGTCTTCGCCGAGGGTGCCGTGGACGATGGGGAAGATCACGTCGATATGTTCCAGCAGGCCCTGACCGGAGGTTTCCACCACTTGCTGGTTGGCCTTGCCCGGCACCACTGCAAGTTCACGGTTGGATTGGTTAAGAGCGATGAGCGCCGGGTTTTCCTGGTTGATCAGAAAGTTCGACGTGTCGTTGAGGTGCCAGTGGCCGGCCTTGTCGATGCCGATCAAGACCGGCTCAAAGCGCGAACGGTCCAGCGCATCGACGATATTGCGCGCCGACTGCAACGAGACTTCGTGCTCGGCCGAACGGCCACCAAAAATAATACCTACACGCACCTTGCTCATGACCCGGCCTCACTGTTGAAAGTAAGGCTTCTTACCATGAGCGGTCAGCGATTCGCTACCAGATGTGCGCCGAACAGCAGGTAGCAACCACCGGCAAAGCGGTCGAGCCATTTGCGTGAACGCGCGTAAAGGCTGGCCATGCGCTCGCTGGAAAACACCAGGGCAACACTGGAATACCAACTGAACGACAAGGTGGCCATGGTGATGACGGCCAGGGTAAGCAGCGCGGGCGAAGGAGATGGCGGCATGGTCGAGGCAAAGGCCGTCGCGACGAACAGCGCAGCCTTGGGGTTGGACAAGTTGCCCAGTAACCCGAACCGCCAGGCAGAGAACAATGAGCGGCGCGGTGCGTCGGGCAGAACCGTCTGGCCCGCAGCCGGAGCCGAGCGTTTGAACAACTTGAGCCCAAGGTAGATCAGGTAGCAACCGCCGATGATCTTGAATGCCAGGTAGAGCATCGGCGCGGCGGTAAACAGCGACTTGATGCCCAAGCCGCCCGCCAAGCCCCAAATGATCGTGCCGCTGGCTACACCCGCCGACGCCACAACGCCATGGCGCCTGGAGCAGTTGGCAGCCAACTGCGCGGTGTTGAAAAAGTTCGGCCCAGGCGTTACGACAGCGACTGTCCACAGCAGCGCCAGCGAGACCAGCGGGGCCACATAGGCAGGGTTGATAACGTCCATGGGCAGCTCCGTCAGCGCAGTACACGAACCCGGATCATAGGCCTAGCCCAACGCCTGCACAATCGTACAAGACCTCGGCAGACAACCGATGCAGACTCGGTTAACGTGTTTCCACCTCTACATGTGACAAGTCATCATGGGCCAACCCACTTCCACCCTCGACTGGCTGCACCGCGCCCCGCACGCCAGCGGCCTGGACCGTATCGAGGCGTACTTTGCAGGCTTTGCGTTTGACCCGCATCGCCACGACACCTACGCCATCGGCCGCACCTTGTTTGGCGTGCAAAGCTACCACTACCGTGGCTGCATGACCCATAGCCTGCCGGGCAGGACCATGGTGATTCACCCCGATGAATCCCATGACGGCCGCGCCAGCAGCGTGGAGGGGTTCAAGTACCGGATGATTTATGTGGAGCCGGCGCTGATCCAGCAGATTCTCGGTGGTCGGCCATTGCCGTTTATCCACAACGGTTTGTCGACTGACCCACGCCTTTTCCGCGCCAGCGAAGTGTTGCTGCAAAACCTCGACTGCCCGGTTGACCCGATGCAGGAACAGGACGCCCTGTTCGACCTGGCACACGCGCTGAACGCGGCATCCGGCGCGATCATCAGCCGCAAGTCGTTCGATTATGTGGCTGCCGAGCGCGCCCGCGAGTTTATCCACAGCGCCCTGGGCCGCAGCATCACCCTGGATGAAATGGCCGACCACTGCGGGCGCGATCGCTGGGCGCTGTCGCGAGACTTTCGTTTGTTGTTCGGCACCAGCCCCTACCGCTACCTGACCATGCGCCGGCTGGACTTGGTGCGCAGCTTGCTGGCCCAGGGCCAATCGCTGGTGGACGCGGCGCTGACCGCAGGTTTCACCGACCAGAGCCATATGACCCGGCAATTTCGCAGCACCTACGGCATGCCGCCGTCGCGATGGGTGAAGATGCTAGGGCGCTGATTGGCCCACCTGAAATGCGATTAAACCTGTGGGAGCTGGCTTGCCTGCGATGGCGGTGCATCAGTCAATATATTGGGTGCCTGACACACGCTATCGCAGGCAAGCCAGCTCCCACAATGCGGGGTCGCCGGCAAAAACACTCACCCGGCCTGCAGAACGCTGCAGCCGTGGCTTACAATTGGCGCCCGACAACCGGTGCACCGATGCTGAGGAAATTTCCGCCGGCGATATGGTGCAAGGTGCGCAATTCGTCATGCCCTTCGAAGTGCCAATGCCCGTCGCTGAACACGCGCTCGTCGGCATAGGCGCCGATCACTTCGCCGAGAAACAGGTCGTAGGTCTGCTGGTTGTGCGGCTCGGGCAGCAAGCGGCACTCCAGCCAGGCCACGCAGCCTTCCAGAAGCGGCGCCTGGGTGTGCTCGCCACTGAAGGTGTGCAGGCCGTAGGCGGCGAACTTGTCGGTCTCGGAACCGCTGGTATTGCCGACCGTCTGCACCAGATCGGCCTGCGCCACACAGGGTACTTGCAACACAAACGTGCCGGCGCCTTCCAGCAGTTGCCGAGTCCAGGTGGACTTGTCCAACACCACGGCGACTTTGGGCGGTTCAAAATCCAGCGGCATCGCCCAGGCGGCGGCCATGATGTTGCGTTTGCCATCGTGGGCTGCGCTGACCAGCACAGTCGGGCCGTGGTTGAGCAAGCGGTAGGCCTTGGACAGCGGAACGGGGCGACGGTGGGTCGGGCTCATGGAGGGTCGGCTCTTCAAGCAAGAAAAAACCTACGATACCTCAAGCACACGCCCTACGGGTCAGCTCGACAGCTGATTGGCGAACTGGCCCACCGCGCTGACGACTTTTTGCGCACCGTCCTGGATCTCCACGATCACCGTGCCCGCCTCGGCCGCCAGGGCCAGGCCTTGTTCGGCCTGCAGGCGGCCATCGTTCATCAAGGTCACTGCATCGCGGGCCATGTCCTGGTTCTGGCGGACTACGCCGACAATCTCTTCCGTGGCTTTGCTGGTACGCGAGGCCAACTGACGTACCTCATCGGCCACCACCGCAAAGCCACGGCCCTGTTCACCGGCACGTGCCGCTTCAATGGCTGCGTTGAGCGCCAGCAGGTTGGTCTGTTCGGCGATACCGCTGATGGTCTTGACGATAGTGCCGATCACTTGGGATTGGGCATTCAGCGCCTCGATGCCGTCACCGGCCTGTTGCATATGCTTGGCCAGATCACGCATCACATCCACCGCCTGGGTTACCACGGTGGTGCCGCGCTGGGCGCTGTTGTCGGTTTGCAGCGAGGTGCTGTAGGCGATATTGGCAGCCTCGGCCACGGCTTGTTCCTGATTGACCTGATCGGTAATCACCGTGGCGAACTTGACCACTTTGTACAGGCGGTCATTGGCGTCCAGCACCGGGTTGTACGTGGCTTCCAGCCAAACCGTGCGGCCATGGCTGTCGACCCGTTTGAAGCGTGCCGCAACAAATTCACCGGCGTTCAGGCGCTTCCAGAACTGTTGGTATTGGGCACTGTTGTACTCCTGCGGTTCGCAGAACATGCGGTGATGTTTGCCCTGGATCTGCGCCAGGCTGTAACCCATGCCGCCGAGAAAGCGATCGTTGGCCGTGAGTACATGCCCGTCGAGGTCGAACTCGATCACCGCCGTGGAACGCACCAGCGCGGTAATCAGGTTTTCATGCTCGCGCGACGCCTCGATGGTGCGGGTGAGGTCGCTTGAGTAAATCGAAAAATGCTTGATGCGCCCCTCCGAGTTGCGCACCGGCTGCACAATCGAGCGCAGCCACGCTTCCTTGCCGTTGCCACGCATCAGGCGCACGGTGCCGGCGAAGTGTTCGCCGCGCACCAGGGCATTTTTAAAGCGCAGCTGGAATTCGTCCTGGCGCACATGCGGCGGCACCAGCTCATCAATGTGACGCCCCACAATGTTACTGGCCTGGTAAACCAGTTCTTGCAGGAAGTTGGCATTGGCCCACTCCACCCGGCCGTCGGCATCCAGCGTCAGGCACAGCATTTCACTTTCCAGGCTCTCCTTGACCTGCTGCAAGCTCGACAATTCTTCGCGAAGAGCAGACAGCTCTTGCTTCAGGCGGGTATTGAACATGGGGCACCGATGGGCATTGGGTGAGGTGTATCTGACCTGCATCGGCGCTGCGGGCGTTTTCTGAAGCGTTTTTTTCGCCGCAGCCAGCTGTCTTTTTTTGGATCCATTAACCGCCGTTGTTTCGACACACACCCATCACTTGGTATTCCAGGGTATTGAGCTTGCCGGTGGAGTCTTCATAGGTCATGCGCGAGGGCACCGCCTCGCAGGAGCGGATCGGCGGCGTTACGTTCACCACCTTCTCAATGTCCAGCTTCATGCCATAGCGGTAGGCCTGCACCTCGGGTGCGGGCTTGCCCTTCTTTTCGGCGTAAGCAGCCATGGCTTTTTCATTGCGCTCCATCATCAGGGCAAAGGTGCGGTCCCCGCCGCCTTCGGCCAACGCGCCAAAAGACAGGACCGCGACCAATACACCCAGGGCAACTTTATAAGCGTTCATCATTAGTTCCTCGTCAGAAAAGTTCAGTGACGAGATTAATCAACCAACCCTGACGCAATGTTCACCAAAACATTACTTATTTGTTAGGTGGCCGTGAGTTTCCAGAATTGTAATGTTCACGCCATGAGTTCGTTATCCGCGGTTTGCAACTATCGGCCCGGGCCAGATCAATAAGAACGCCCGCCTCTATAAGAAGCTGAAAACTGCCACTACCCAGGAGCGAACCATGCGCATTACTAACCATATCCTTCCCTTTTCCTTGCTCGCCGCACTGCCCCTGGCGGCCGTGGCCTTAGAGGACAAGCCCGACGGTTTTATCGAAGGCAGCAGCGTGAACGTGCTGGCGCGCACGTTTTACTTCAACCGCGATGACCGCAAGGGCCAGTCCAGCCCTACCGGCAACGGTTACTCTGAAGCCCTGGCGCAGGGCTTGATCGGCAAATTCGAATCCGGGTTTACCCAAGGCACCGTTGGCTTCGGCCTGGATGCGTTCGTCATGTACGGCCTCAAGCTCGACTCGGGCACCGGTCGCAGCGGCGGCAAGGGGTCGTTCGGCGTGCTGCCGGTAGACAGCGACAACCACCCCGAAAGCAGCTACAGCAAATTCGGCGGCGCGGCGAAACTACGGGTGCTGGATACGGTGATAAAAGCTGGCGATGTGTTCCCCGCCACGCCGGTGGTGGCCGCTGGCGATTCGCGCCTGTTGCCGGAAAGCTTTCGCGGCGTCACCGCTCACAACACCAGCTTTGAGGGCCTGAGCCTGCAAGGCGGGCGCTTGAGCGGCATGAGCCAGCCGAGTGAAAGCGGCATGAACAAGGGCTTTGCGACCTTCTATGCAGGTAAGGTCGACTCGCCCTGGATCGGCTATTTCGGCGGCGAATACGCGGTGAACAAACACCTCAGTGTCAGTGCGTACAGCAGCCGCCTGAAGGACGCCTGGGACCAGTACTACGTCGGCACCAACGCCAGTTACCCATTGAGTGAAAACGTGTCCTTGTTCGGTGACGTGAACTATTACAAGGCCGTGGACGAAGGCAAAAAACTGCTGGGCGAATTCAACAACAACATCTGGAGCGCCAGGCTCGGGGTCAAGGTCGGCGCCCACAGCCTGGCCCTCTCGCACCAGCGCAACAATGGCAATGACGACTTCGACTACCTGCGCCAGTCGGACTCGATCTTCCTCAACAACTCGATCCAGTACAGCGATTTCAACTCGCCCAAGGAGCGCTCATGGATGGCCCGCTACGACCTCGACATGCAGGCCTTCGGCATTCCCGGCCTCTCATTCATGACCCGCTACGCCAAAGGCACCGGCGCCGACTACAGCAATGCCAACGCGGTGTACATGCGCCGCGATGCAGCCGGTAACCCGCTGACCGATCAACGCCGATGGGAACGGGATATCGAGGCCAAGTACGTGGTGCAAAGTGGCAGCCTCAAGGATTTGTCCTTGCGTTTACGCCAGGCCACGGTGCGCTCCAGTACGTTCGAGTCAGACCTGGAGGAAGTTCGCTTGATTGCCGAGTATCCACTGGTTGCACTGTGAGCCCTTACATTCGTTTGCCGTTAACTAACATCTGTTCACAAATAGCCAGGTATCAAAACTGTAATATTGAGCTCAGCTTCCCGTTAAGTTGAAGTTCCTATACTCGCATCAACTTATTTGCACCGAGCAACATTCGTCTCTAGAAGCTTTTTTGTAGCTCCTTTGGAAAGAGATGAATTTTTAACGCCCCTCGGGGCGTTTTTTTTTGCGGGCAGGTTTAGCAGCGACCAATGGTCGCAGTTGACCCTGAAGCTACTTCACGGTTCAGACTTTTCCTACTCCCAAAACACCTGATTCCATAAGGAAATGGAGCCCTTATCCCTCAGTAAAAGGTAACCCCCCATGCGTATCCTTGTGGTTGAGGACGAGCAAAAAACCGCCGACTACCTGCAACAGGGCCTGAATGAAAGCGGCTATGTGGTGGACTGCGCGTCCAATGGCATCGACGGCCTGCACCTGGCCGGGCAGCACGCCTATGAGCTGGTCATCCTCGACGTCAACCTGCCGGGCAAGGATGGCTGGGAAGTGCTGGAGCAATTGCGCCGCAATGGCACACAACGGGTGATGATGCTGACGGCCCGTGGCCGCCTGGCCGACAAGATCAAGGGCCTGGACATGGGCGCCGATGATTACCTGGTCAAACCCTTCGAGTTTCCCGAGCTGCTGGCGCGGGTGCGTACCCTGTTGCGGCGCAGTGAGCATATCCCCCAGCCGGACGTGTTCCGCGTTTTGGACCTGGAACTGGACCCGCGTCGCCATCGCGCCTATCGCGGCACCCGGCGTATCGACCTGACCACCAAGGAGTTTGCGCTGCTGCAGGTGCTGATGCGCCAGACCGGCGAAGTACTGACCCGCACGCAGATTATTTCGCTGGTGTGGGACATGAATTTCGACTGCGACACCAATGTGGTGGAAGTCTCCATCAGCCGCCTGCGGGCCAAGGTCGATGACCAGAGCGAAGTGAAACTGATCCACACCATTCGCGGCGTGGGTTATGTGCTGGAGGCACGTGGATGAGAACCGGGAGTTTGTCGATGCGCCTCGGCTTGACGGTCAGCCTGATGGGCGCCGGCCTGGTGCTGTTGCTGGCGACCCTGGCGTACGTGGCCCTGACCCACGAGTTGGAAAAGCTGGCGCGCAAGAACCTGGAAAGCAAGATGGAGCAGATCCAGCACAGCCTGGCCCAAGGCCTGGATGCCAACCGCATCCGCGCCCGCCCGCACTCATTGATGGACCTGGTGATCGGCCACGACAATTTCTACCTGACCATCGTCGGCACCGCACCGGATGAAAGCGTCTTGCTGAGCATCGGCGCCAAGCCCCAGGAGCCTTTGCTGACGGACTTCACCCCCAGGGAAACCCTCGGCTACCTCAATTGGGCCGACAGCAATGGCAACCAGGTGCTCAGCGCCTCCAGCCTGATGCGTCTGGCCAATGGCGAACGGGTGCGCGTACTGCTGTCGCTGGACCGCATGGACGATCAGGCGTTGCTCAGTGCCTACCTGCGCGCCACGTTGATTGCCTTGCCGATGCTGCTGATCCTGATCGGCATGGGCGCCTGGTGGCTGGTGCAACGCGGGCTCGCGCCACTGAAGCAGTTCAGTCATGTGGCGGCCAAGGTCACCACCCAGGACCTGACCCACCGTTTATCCATCGACAACCTGCCCCAGGAACTGGGCGAACTGGCCCATGGCTTCAACGTGATGCTCGACCGCCTGGACGCGGGCGTGCAACAGCTGTCGCAGTTCTCCGACGACCTTGCCCACGAAATGCGCGCGCCACTGACCAACCTGATGGGCAAGGCTCAGGTGACGCTGTCCCGCCAGCGGCCACCGGAGGAATACAAAGCAGTGCTGGAGTCCAACACCGAAGAGCTCGAACGCCTGGCGCGCATCGTCTCCGACATGCTGTTTCTGGCCCAGGTCAGCCATCCGGCCGCGCGAGGCTCATTTACCCAAGTGTCGCTGGCAGAAGAGGCCCATCGAGTGATGGATTTATTCGCCTTGAGTGCCGAAGACAAACAACTGACCCTGACCCTCAGCGGCGATGCCCAGGTACAGGGCGATCGCCTGATGATTCAACGAGCCCTGTCCAACCTGCTGTCCAATGCCATTCGCCACAGCCCGGCGCAGTCGCATATTTCAATGCTGGTGGAGGCCTATGGCAATCAGGTTGCGCTGTCGGTCAGCAACCCCGGCCCGGGGATTGAGGCGCAGCACCTGCCGCACCTGTTCGAACGTTTCTACCGCGTGGACAGCAGCCGCGCCCGTACCGAAGGCGGCACCGGGCTGGGCCTGGCCATCGTGCAATCAATCATGGCCCTGCACCAGGGGCAGGCTGATGTGCGCAGCCTGCCCGGTGGCTTTACCTTGTTTCGCCTGGTGTTTCCTCGGGTATTGCCTGAATAGGGAATGCGGACTTCAAACCAAAGCCGATCCCCTGTGGGAGCTGTCGAGCTTTAGCGAGGCTACGAAAGCGGTGGGTCAGGCAACTTATATGTCGCCTATGCCGCCGTCTTCGCAGCCTCGCTGGGGCTCGACAGCTCCCACAGTTGAGCTTTGTTGCTGGTGGAATCTGCGTTCGACGCGATGGCCCTGCTGACCAAGACCTAAGCAACAAAGCCGATCCCCTGTGGGAGCTGTCGAGCTTTAGCGAGGCTGCGAAAGCGGTGGGTCAGGCACCTTATTCTCGCCTGTGCCGCCGCCTTCGCAGCCTCGCTGGGGCTCGACAGCTCCCACATTTGAGCTTTGTCGCTGGTGGAATCTGCGTTCGACACGATGGCCCTGCTGACCAAGACCTAAGCAACAAAGCCGATCCCCTGTGGGAGCTGTCGAGCTTTAGGGAGGCTGCGAAAGCGGTGGGTCAGGCAACTTATATGTCGCCTATGCCGCCGTCTTCGCAGCCTCGCTGGGGCTCGACAGCTCCCACAGTTGAGCTTTGTTGCTGGTGGAATCTGCGTTCGACGCGATGGCCCTGCTGACCAAGACCTAAGCAACAAAGCCGATCCCCTGTGGGAGCTGTCGAGCTTTAGCGAGGCTGCGAAAGCGGTGGGTCAGGCACCTTATTCTCGCCTGTGCCGCCGCCTTCGCAGCCTCGCTGGGGCTCGACAGCTCCCACAGTTGAGCTTTGTTGCTGGTGGAATCTGCGTTCGACGCGATGGCCCTGCTGACCAAGACCTAAGCAACAAAGCCGATCCCCTGTGGGAGCTGTCGAGCTTTAGCGAGGCTGCGAAAGCGGTGGGTCAGGCACCTTATATCTCGCCTGTACCGCCGCCTTCGCAGCCTCGCTGGGGCTCGACAGCTCCCACATTTGAGCTTTGTCGCTGGCAAAATCTGCGTTCGACGCGATGGCCCTGCTGACCAAGACCCAAGCAACAAAGCCGATCCCCTGTGGGAGCTGTCGAGCTTTAGCGAGGCTGCGAAAGCGGTGGGTCAGGCACCTTATATCTCGCCTGTGCCGCCGTCTTCGCAGCCTCGCTGGGGCTCGACAGCTCCCACATTTGAGCTTTGTCGCTGGCAGAATCTGCGTTCGACGCGATGGCCCTGCTGAGCAAGACCTAAGCAACAAAGCCGATCCACTGTGGGAGCTGTCGAGCTTTAGCGAGGCTGCGAAAGCGGTGGGTCAGGCACCTTATATCTCGCCTGTACCGCCGCCTTCGCAGCCTCGCTGGGGCTCGACAGCTCCCACATTTGAGCTTTGTCGCTGGCAAAATCTGCGTTCGACGCGATGGCCCTGCTGACCAAGACCTAAGCAACAAAGCCGATCCACTGTGGGAGCGTTGGTGATTTCAGTATCAAGCCCGCTCAGCTCACACGCGTCATTCTTCCTTGCGGTGCGCCCACTGGTACAGCGCCGGCAGCACCAGCAAGGTCAGCAACGTAGAGGAAATAATTCCGCCGATCACCACCGTCGCCAGCGGCCGCTGCACTTCGGCGCCGGTGCCGGTGGCGAGTGCCATGGGGATAAATCCAAGTGACGCTACCAGCGCCGTCATCAACACCGGGCGCAAGCGCGTCAGCGCGCCTTCGTTGACCGCCAGCGCTAACGAGCGGCCTTCTTCACGCAGGTTGCGGATAAAGGCAATCATCACCAGGCCGTTCAGCACCGCCACACCGGACAACGCGATAAAGCCCACGCCTGCCGAGATCGATAGCGGAATATCGCGCAGCCACAGCGCCATGATGCCACCGGTCAAGGCGAACGGAATCCCGGTAAACACCAGTAAGCCGTCCTTGAGGTTGTTGAACATCATAAACAGCAACCCGAACACCAGCAGCAACGCCACCGGCACTACGATGCGCAAACGTTCGGAGGCTTCCTTCAACTGTTCGAACTGGCCACCCCAGGTGGTCCAGTAACCGGCAGGCACCTTCACCTGGGTGCTGATGGCCGTCTCGGCCTCTTCGACAAACGAGCCGATATCACGCCCGCGCACGTTGGCGCTGACAATTACCAGACGCTTGCCATTCTCGCGGCTGATCTGGTTCGGACCGAGCACCAGGTCCAGGCTGGCGACCTGAGACAACGCAATAAATCCCAACTGCCCCGCCGCACTGCCGGCCAACGCCGGCACCGGAATCAACAGCCGCGACAAGCCTTCGATATCGGTGCGCAACGCGTCGGATAACCGCACCACCATGTCAAAACGCCGGTCGCCTTCGTACAACGTACCGGCCTGGCGCCCACCCACGGCCACGGCAATGGTGTCCTGCACATCACCCACGTTCAGGCCAAAACGTGCGGCCTTGTCACGGTCGATATTGATCGTCAGCACCGGCAGGCCGGAGGTCTGCTCCACCTTCACCTCCGAGGCACCATCAAGCTTTTGCAAGGTCTCGGCGATTTCCCCGGCGGTCTTGTTGAGCACCGCCATGTCATCGCCAAATACTTTCACCGCCACATCGCTGCGCACCCCGGAAATCAGCTCGTTGAACCGCAGCTGAATCGGTTGCGACAGTTCATACGCACTGCCCGGCACAATCGCACTGGCGCGCTGGATATCGGCAATCAGCGCCTCGCGGGACTTCTTCGGGTCTGGCCATTGGTCCTTCGGTTTAAGCATCACGTAGCTGTCGGAAATGTTCGGCGGCATCGGGTCGGAAGCGATTTCCGCCGTGCCCGTGCGCGCAAACACGCGCTCGATTTCCGGCACTTGGGCGATCAGTATTTTTTCCAGCTGCTGCTGCATCTGCACCGATTGCGACAGGCTGGTGCCGGGTACGCGCAAAGCCTGTTGGGCGAAGTCGCCTTCACTGAGGCTGGGGATAAACTCGCTGCCCATGCGACTCGCTACCGCGCCCGAGGCGACGATGGTCAACACCGCCAAACCGAACACCAATGAACGGCGCGTCATGACCCAATCCAGCACCGGCGCATAGACCCGACGCGCAGTGCGCATCACCAGGTTTTCTTCTTCCTTGACCTTGCCGGTCACGAACAGCGCAATCGCGGCGGGCACGAACGTCACCGACAGAATCATCGCGCCCAGCAGCGCAATCACCACGGTAAACGCCATGGGATGGAACATCTTCCCGGCCACGCCAGTGAGGGCGAAAATCGGCAGGTAAACCACCATGATGATCAACTGCCCGAAGATCAGCGCACGCCGTGCTTCCTTGGCCGCCGCGAACACTTCATGCAGGCGCTCGCTGCGCGTCAATAACCGCCCATGTCGCTGCTGCGCATGGGCCAGACGGCGGATCGCGTTTTCGACGATCACCACCGCGCCGTCGACGATAATGCCGAAGTCCAGCGCGCCGAGGCTCATCAGGTTGGCGCTGACTTTGTTGGTGAACATGCCGGTAAAGGTGAACAACATTGCCAGCGGAATCACCATCGCCGTGATCAGCGCCGCGCGGATATTGCCCAGGAACAGAAACAACACCGCGACCACCAACAGCGCGCCTTCGAAGAGGTTTTTCTTCACGGTGGCGATGGCTTTTTCCACCAGGTTGGTGCGGTCGTAGACCGTCACGGCGACCACGCCGGCGGGCAGCGAACGGTTGATTTCCTCGAGTTTCTTCGCCACCGCCTGGGACACGGTGCGGCTGTTTTCGCCGATCAACATGAACACCGTGCCCAGCACCACTTCACGGCCGTTTTCGGTGGCCGCGCCGGTGCGCAACTCGCGGCCGATTTCGACTTGCGCCACATTGCGCACGCGGATCGGCGTGCCGTCCGAGGTCGTGATCACAATGTTGGCAATATCATCAATCGACGCCACCTGACCCGGCGCACGGATCAGCAATTGCTCGCCACTGCGCTCGATGTAACCGGCACCGACGTTGGCATTGTTGCGCTCCAGCGCCGTGACCAGATCACCCAAGGTCAGGTTGTAGGCCGCCAGGCGCTTGGGGTCCGGGGCTATCTGGTATTCCTTGGCGAAACCACCGATGGTGTTGATCTCGGCCACGCCCGGCACATTGCGCAGTTGCGGCTTGATGATCCAGTCCTGGATCACGCGCAGGTCGGTCGGCGTGTAGGGCGTGCCGTCATCCTTGCGCGCGCCGTCTTCGGCCTCGACGGTCCACAGGAAAATTTCGCCAAGGCCGGTGGAGATCGGCCCCATCGCGGTTTCGATGCCCAACGGCAGTTGCCCGCGTGCCACTTGCAGGCGCTCATTGACCAATTGCCGGGCGAAAAACAGGTCGGTGCCGTCTTTGAAAATCACCGTCACCTGGGACAACCCCGAACGCGACAGCGAACGCGTCTGCTGCAAACCCGGCAGCCCGGCCATGGCGGTTTCAATCGGAAAGGTAATGCGCTGCTCGGTTTCCAGCGGCGAAAAACCGGCCGCCGCCGAGTTAATCTGCACTTGCACGTTGGTAATGTCAGGCACCGCGTCGATGGGCAACTTCTGATAGCTGGCGATGCCGACACCGGCCATCAACAGCACCGCCAGCAGCACAATGATGCGCTGCTCGATGGCGAATTGGATAAGGCGCTCAAACATGGGGAATCACTCGCAGGATCAATGGGCGTGCTCGGCCGAGCCTTTACCCAGTTCGGACTTGAGGATGAAGCTGCCGACAGTGGCCACCTGCGCCCCGGCCTCAAGGCCCTGGCGCACTTCGACGTAGCCGTTTTCGCTCACACCGAGTTCGAGGTGACGGGTGATAAAGCCTTGCGCAGTGCGCACAAACACTGAGGGTTTGTCCTCGACGGTCTGGATCGCGGTTTCTGGCACGGTGACCTTGGCCTGGTAGGTATCGGTGGCCAATTGCACCGTCACAAACAGGCCCGGGCGCCAGGCGTCATCGGGGTTGGGCACGGTCACGCGCACGGTGGCAGTACGCGTCTGCTCGCCAAGCAGGTTGCCCACATAGGCCACGGTGCCCTGCACCTGCGTGCCCATTTCCGTGGAGGTGACCTTCACCGGTTTGCCGACCCGCACCTTGTTCAAATCCTTGGGAAACACACCGAAGGTGATCCACACCTGGGACAGGTCCGAGAGCGTGAAGGCGTTGCTGGTCTCGCCGACCACCTCGCCGACGCCGAGGTGTTTTTCCACCACTACGCCGGCGAACGGCGCACGCAGTTCATAACGATTGCCGCCGACCAGGACCGCGCTGCCGCTGAGGGCAGTCATCTTCTGGCGCGCATTGTTCAGGGCGATTTCGGCCTCTTGCAAGGTCTGACGCGCCAGCAGGTAATCCTGTTCGGCGGAGATTTCGTCTTTCCACAATTGGCGCTCGCGTTGGAACGTAGTGCGCGCCAATTCGACCCGGCGCTCGCTGGCCGCCAGCTCGCTGCGCTGGTCGGAAATCTGCTGACTGGAGATGACCGCCAACAGCTCGCCTTTCTTCACCGATTGGCCAAGGTTGACCTTCACCGCCTCCACCACACCGGCCGCACGCGGGACGATGTGCGAGGTACGGTCCTCGTCGAAACGCACTTCCCCCGGCAGCGTCAGCACTGTACTGATCGAGCGCGGTTGCGCCTGGGCGAGTTGGATACCGGCGGCCTGGATCTGCTGTTCAGTGAGTTCAAGCGCGCCTTCTTCTTCATCGGCGACGGCAAAGCCAGACAGCATCAGGCCCAGGGCGACGGCCAGCGCCACGCCATGTTTATGTTTCATAGAGGACTCCAGAAAAAATCAAAACCGGGCGAGGTCGCCGTAAATTCGTTCGATGCGCACCCAGGCATCGGTGGCCTGAGCGGTCGCCGTGAGGTATTGGGTGCGTGCGGCGATCAAGGTGCGCTGGGCGTCGAGCACGTCGAGGAAGTTGAACTTGCCCATCTCGAAGCCACGGGTGGCGCTGTCCACCGCGCTTTGGGCGGCGGGCAGGATCTGTTGGTTGAAGGCGCGCACTTCGGTATCGGCGGTTTGCCACAGGTCCAGGGCCTGGCGGGTCTCGGTGCGCAGGCGCAGTTCGACAGCGTTACGCAGGTCGCGGGCCTGGTCGGCGCGGCGGCTGGCGGCAAGCACATTGCCCTGGTTACGGTTGAACAACGGGATCGGCATGGACACACCCACCACGTTCACACGTTCACGCACGCTGGCGTCG
The DNA here is from genome assembly GCF_014268205.2 of Pseudomonas sp. OE 28.3. Taxonomy (NCBI): domain Bacteria; kingdom Pseudomonadati; phylum Pseudomonadota; class Gammaproteobacteria; order Pseudomonadales; family Pseudomonadaceae; genus Pseudomonas; species Pseudomonas sp. OE 28.3. The sequence goes on along the minus strand of NZ_CP077082.1, from coordinate 1,022,028 downwards.
TACTGGCTGCCAATCGACACATCGAGGTCGGGAATCCGCTGGGCTTTTTCCAGGCCCACGCTGGCCTCACTTTGCTGGATGTGCAGTTCGGCCAGGCGCAACTCGGTGGTTTGCTCCAGGCGCGCCAGCAAGGGTGCGGAGGGCGGCAACGGTGGTGCGGATTGGCTTTGCGTGGCGACCGCCTGGAAGTCAGGGGTGGCGCTGCCGGTGCTGGCGGCGAGGCGGCGGTAGGCATCCGTGAGGCCGATCTGTGCGCGGTTGAGTTCCAGGCGGATCTCCGACAACTGCACCTGGGCGCGAGTGGCTTCTACCGGCGACGATTTGCCGGCTTTGACGCGGCCATTGGCGACCATCAGGCCGCGCTCGGCCAAGGCCATTGAGCGTTGCGCCAGGTCGAGGCGCTCCTGGGCACGCAGGGCGCCGTAGTAGCTGTCGATCACATCGGCGCGCAGGCCATTGCGCCGCTGCTCAAGGGTCAACGCGGCGGCATCCTGAGCGCGTGTTGCCACATCAATGCGCGCACCGCGTTTGCCGCCCAGTTCCAGGGTCTGGCTGAGTTTGATGGTGGTGGTGCGCGAGTTGCGGCGGGTGTCTTCGGCATCCCAGGAAGCCACTGGGTTGGGGATCAAGCCCGCCTGCTGGCGGCCGCCTTGGGCAATGTCGATTTCCCATTGCGCGGCGGCCAGGTCGGGGTTGTTGGCGAAGGCGGTTTGCAGGGCTGAATCAAGAGTCAGGGTTTGCGCCTGGGCAGCGTTCGCCGCTACCCACAACGCTGCGCCCCCCAAAAATGTTCTAAACGAAAGTGCCATAACGAGAGTTCCACGCCCATGAATTCGCTGAGGTTTACCAGCGGGGGCAATGTAGCTTTCGCGACTTATCAGAGCGGTGGAGCAAAGATTACAAATCCGAAAGACACAGCCTCAAGCGTGCACCTCGTCAGGGTCGTCGTGATGAAAACCTTCGCCTTCGACCTGCAAGGTGACGTGGGAAATATCGAACTGTTCGTGCAGCAACTCCGTCACCCGCGTGAGGATTTGTTGCTCAGTGCCTTGGGACGGATCCGCGACCAAATGCGTGCTGAGCACATTCTTGCCGCTGGTCAGCGCCCAGATATGCAGGTCGTGTACGTCCTTGACTCCAGGCACGCTGCGAATGGCCTGCTCAACCTGATCGATATCCATGCCGTCCGGCACGCCTTGCAGCAGTACGTTCATGCTTTCCTTGAGCAGCGTCCAGGTGCGTGGCAACACCCAGAAACCAATCGCCGCCGCCACCACGGAGTCGACCCAGCCCCAGCCGGTAAACATGATGACCACCGCCGCGATGATCACGCCGATAGAACCGAGCATGTCGCTCCAGACTTCCAGATAAGCGCCCTTCACATTCAGGCTTTCACCGCTGGCAGCACTGAGCAGGCGCATGGAGATCAGGTTGACGATCAGCCCCAGCACCGCAATCACCAGCATGCCGGTGGACTGGATTTCGGCTGGCGCCTGCAGTCGTTGATAAGCCTCGTAAAGGATGTAAAACGCCACGGCGAACAGCAGCAGCGCATTAAAGGCCGCCGCCAGGATTTCGAAACGCGCATAACCAAAAGTGCGCTTGCGGTCGGCCGCACGCTTGGCGACCTGAATGGCCACCAGGGAAATCGCCAGGGCCAGGGCGTCGGTCATCATGTGCGCGGCGTCGGACAACAACGCCAGGCTGCCGGTGACAAAAGCGCCAATAACCTCGGCAATCATGAAGCTGCCGGTCAGCCCCAGGGCCATCCATAACTTGCGTTCGTGCCCGGCGCGTACTTGGGCGTGGCTGTGTCCTGCGCTCATGGCATGTCCTCGTGGTGTGTAGTCCGTTGATCATAGAGCTATAGGCAAAATTCCCGCGCATACCTTGCAAACTTGTCACTCGCCCGCCAGCTCATCGTTAGATTGAGCGCACCAAAATCGCCCATGCATGCGCTGCGGCATTTCTATCAGGTATGCTTTTCGAGCAGGAAACAAAAAGAAACAAATTAGCCAACCTGTTCGATAAGGAGTCCCGTTTTGGAGTTATCGACTGCCGCGTGGATGGTTCACGACACCCGCCTCATGTTTTGTGTTCTGCTGGCCATCGCCAGCATCATTGTGTTGATCAGCGCCACCAAGCTGCCGCCGTTCCTGTCGATCCTGATCGGTACGTTCATCGCCGGTGTGGGCGCCGGGCTGCCGCCGGAAGAAGTCGCCAAAGCCTTCAGCAAAGGCGCCGGGGCGATCCTCGGTGAAGCCGGGATCATCATCGCCCTGGGCTCGATGCTCGGCGCGCTGATGGCCGAATCCGGCGCGGCCGACCGCATCGCCACCACTTTGCTCGGGTTGGGCAAAGGCAAGTCACTGCCGTGGGTGATGGCGCTGGTGGCCATGGTGATTGGATTGCCGCTGTTCTTCGAAGTCGGCCTGGTGATGATGGTGCCGATTATCTTCGTGATGGCTAAACGTTCGAACCAGCCATTGCTGAAAATTGCCATCCCGGCGCTGGCGGGCATGACCACCCTGCACGCCCTGATGCCACCGCATCCGGGGCCGTTGATTGCGGTGGGCGCGTTGCACGCCGACCTGGGCCTGACCATGCTGCTGGGCTTCTGCCTGGCGGTGCCGGCAGTGATTCTCGCTGGCCCGCTCTATGGCAACTGGCTGTCCAAGCGCCTGCACGTGGATGAGCCGGCCGACATCGGCGCGCTGTTCAGCGCACCGCCCAAGGCGCCACGCCAGCCGAGCTTCGGTGTGTCGCTGCTGATCATTTTGTTGCCGGTGATTTTAATGCTCGGCAGCACCTTGGCCAAAGTCGCGTTGCCAGCCGAAAGCACCGTCGGCCTGACCTTGAAGTTCCTCGGTGAACCGCTGATTGCCCTCGGCCTGGCCGTGATCGCTGCCGTCATCTGCCTGGGCTGGGCCGCCGGCATGCCGCGTGCCGAAGTCGGCAACACCCTGCGCAAAGCCCTCGCGCCCATCGCCGTATTACTGCTGACCATCGGCGCCGGCGGCGGCCTCAAGCAAACCCTGCTCGACGCCGGCGTCAGCCAGACCATCAGCAAGGTCGCCGAAGGCGCGCACATGCCGTATCTCTTGCTGGCCTGGCTGATCGCCGTGGCCCTGCGCCAGGCCACCGGCTCGGCGACAGTTGCTACCACCACTACGGCGGGCATCCTCGCGCCGATGATGGCCGGGCTGGCCGCGACCCAGAGTTCCTTGGTTGCACTGGCGATTGGCGCGGGCTCGGTGTTCTTCTGCCACGTCAACGACGCCGGGTTCTGGATGGTGCGTGAGTACTTTGGTTTGCAACTGAAACAGACGATTTGGGTGTGGTCGGTGTTGCAGACGATTGTTTCGGTGGTCGGGCTGGTCGGTACGCTGCTGCTCTGGCACTTTTTGACCTGACTCTCAGGCGGCCAAGGTGTGGCGCTTGCCAAACAGCGCCACACTCGCCACGCCCACCGCGCCCATCACCACGCAATACCCCACGCAAATCCACGGGCTGGTCGGCATCAACGCGATCAGCAACAGTGGCGTTGTACTCGCCCACAACGCATAGGCAATGTTGTAGGTAAACGAAATCCCCGACACCCGCACCTGCGCCGGGAACAGACCGACCATCACCGACGGCACCGCGCCTACCACGCCGCAACTCAAGCCCGCCACGGCATACGCCGCGCCCAGCCACACGCCGCCACTGATCAGGCTGGCATACAGCACCGCAATGCCCACCGGCAGCAACAGGCTGTAGACCAGCACTGCGCGCCAGGCGCCGATGCGGTCGACCAGCAAACCGGCGAGTACGCAGCCGATATTGAGGAAGACGATCCCCAGCGCACTTAGGGCGAAGGTGTGGCTGGGGCTCATGCCAAAGGTTTTTTGCATCATGGTGGGCGTGATGACCACCAACACCACGACTGCCGAGGTCAGGACACAGGTGAGGATCATTGCCGGCAGCAATACAGCGCGATGGTCGCGCAGGACGGTGCGCAACGGCATTTCAGCGGCGGCCTGGCGGCGAGCCTGCATTTCGAGGAACACCGGGGTTTCGCTGAGCCAGCGGCGCAGCCACACGCCGATCACACCGAACACGCCGCCGAGCAGGAACGGGAAGCGCCAGGCGTAGTCGAGGATTTCAGCGGGGGTGAAGATTTGCGCCAGCAAGGTGGCCGTGAGTGCGCCGAGCAGGTAGCCGAAGGTCAGCCCCGCTTGCAGGAAGCCCAGCGCGTAGCCTCGGTGGTGGCGCGGTGCGTGTTCGGCGACGAAGGTCCAGGCACTCGGCACTTCGCCGCCCACTGCGGCGCCTTGCAGCACGCGCAGGGCCAACAGAATCAGCGGGGCGAAATAACCGATTTGCGCGTAGGTGGGCATGATCCCGATCAGCAGGCACGGCAAGGCCATCATCAGGATGCTCAGGCTGAACACGCGTTTGCGCCCCAGGTGATCGGCGAAGTGCGCCATCAGAATGCCGCCCAGCGGGCGCGCCAGGTAACCGGTGACGAAGATGCCGAAGCTTTGCAGCAGGCGCAGCCATTCGGGCATTTCCGGCGGGAAGAACAATTGGCTGAGGGTCAGCGCAAAGAACACGAAGATAATGAAGTCGTAGATTTCCAGCGCGCCGCCGAGGGCGGCCAGGCCCAGGGTTTTGTAGTCGGAAGGGGAAAAACGCTGCGCCCGTGGGGAAAAGGTGGCAGTCATGTAAAGGCTCGGCAGACAAACAAAATGGCGTGCAGGTTATGAGCTGCGCCCAGTGATGGCAATCGCGACAGATATATTTGTTTTCCTCATGGATCGATGAAGATAACTGCATTCCCATATCAATGCCCGTAGCGGAACATGCCGTAAAACTGCCAACACCCATAATAAATACAAGAGGAAAGACTCGTGGCCGATGCTATCGAAGAAAGCCGCTATGCCCGATTTGCCCTGCGCTGTTCCAACTTCGCCGAACGCTGGTTTCCGGATTCCTGGGTGTTTGCCGCACTGGCGGTGATCATTGTTGCCGTGGCGACCCTGGGCATGGGTGCCGCGCCGACCGAAGCCGCCAAGGCCTTTGGCGACGGGTTCTGGAGCCTGATCCCGTTCACCATGCAGATGGCCTTTGTGGTGATCGGCGGGTATGTGGTGGCCAGTTCGCCTCCCGCCGTAAAGCTGATCGACCGTCTGGCACGTGTCCCCAAGAATGGCCGCTCGGCCGTGGCGTGGGTCGCGTTGATTTCCATGGTCGCCTCTTTGCTTAACTGGGGCTTGTCCCTGGTGTTCGGCGGTTTGCTGGTGCGCGCACTGGCCCGTCGCACGGATTTGCGCATGGATTACCGCGCCGCCGGGGCTGCGGCTTATTTGGGTTTGGGCGCCGTGTGGGCATTGGGGCTGTCGTCGTCGGCGGCGCAGTTGCAGGCCAACCCGGCCAGTTTGCCGCCGTCGATCCTGTCGATCACCGGGATGATCCCGTTCACCGAGACCATCTTCCTGTGGCAATCGGGCGTGTTGTTACTGGCGCTGATCGTGGTGTCGCTGATCATCGCCTATGCCACCGCACCCGGCCCCAATAGTGCGCGTGATGCCAAGGCCTGTGGTGTCGACCCGGCCTTCAATATGCCCAAACCACAACCGCCGACGCGTCCGGGCGAATGGCTGGAACACAGCCCGCTGCTGACCATCCTGCTGGCCTTGCTGGCGGCTGGCTGGTTGTTCCATGAGTTCTCGACCAAACCTGCGATCAGCGCGATTTCGGGGCTTAACACCTATAACTTCCTGTTCATCATGGTCGGTGCGCTGCTGCACTGGCGTCCGCGCAGCTTCCTGGATGCGGTGGCGCGTGCCGTGCCGACCACCACGGGCGTGCTGATCCAGTTTCCGTTGTATGGCTCGATCGCCGCGTTGATGACCGTGGTGAAAGGCGGTGACGGCCAGACCCTGGCGCACCATATCTCGTTGTTCTTCACCTCCATCGCCTCCCACGACACTTACGCGCTGTTAATGGGCGTGTACTCGGCGGTGCTGGGCTTCTTTATCCCGTCGGGCGGTGGCAAGTGGATTATTGAAGCGCCTTACGTGATGCAAGTGGCCAATGACCTGCAATACCACCTGGGCTGGGCGGTGCAGATCTATAACGCGGCTGAGGCACTGCCGAACTTGATCAACCCGTTTTATATGCTGCCGCTGCTGGGCGTGCTGGGGCTGAAGGCACGGGATCTGATCGGGTTTTCGTTTGTGCAGTTGCTGGTGCACACGCCGCTGGTGTTGTTTCTGTTGTGGGCGCTGGGGACGACGTTGAAGTATTTGCCGCCGGTGATGCCTTAAACGACCCTGACTGCGCTTGTTGCACAGGCGCAGTCAGGCTGGAACCACAGGAAGGCGATGCAATAGATCAGGCAACGCCTCCTGGATCGTGTCCCAAACCACATCGAGGTTGATATCGAAATAACCGTGGGCAATCCGGTTGCGCATCCCGCGCATGCTACGCCAAGGGATCTGCGGGTGACTCGCAGCGAAATCTGGATGCTGATCCATGATTTTTGTTGATGCCTCACCAATGATGATCAGACTCATGACAACTGCTTGTTGAGTACGTCTGTCTTCCAGAAACTCTTCTTTGTTCAAGCCGTCAACAAATGTGATCGCATCAGCGGTGGCTTGCCTTATGTGATCCAAATAGTCCCCGAGGCGATTTACTGTCATACCGGGCGTGCCTCAGCCAACACTTTTGCGCGAAACTTCAGTGGTAAATCGCCAGGCGTCAGCAGGTCCACATTGACCCCGAGCAGATCCTCCAGCTCTACCTGCAATCCACCAAGATCAAAAAGCGTGGTCCCCGGCGGAGCATCTACCAGCAGATCAAGGTCGCTACCTTCTTGATCGGTACCCAGCAAGACAGACCCAAACACCCTTGGATTTGAGATACGGAAACGCCCCACCACCTCTCTGACGGCGGCCCGTTTTAGATCAAGGGCGATTGAAGGTTTCACGGTTCACCTCGGTGGCATCCATTATTGACGCAGTTTAGCAGTGCCAGGGTGTGTGTATACATGCCCGATTTCTTACATCAACCTCGTCATTGCGTCACATTGCATTGCTAATTCCCTGGCCAGATGTATCGGGCTTTCCCACTTATTGCAGTGACAGCCTCTGACTTCCCTCCCTCGCGCCTTTGATTAACCTGCCTTGGATTACCACCCACAAACGCCAAGGAAAATCCGATGACGCCCCTGTCCAAATCACTGGAAGAGTTGATCAATGATATTTACAAGGACGACCACGTGTCGTTCGTCGAGTACACGGCTCTGCGAGACGATGCCGATCGGCGTATGGCTGCCGTCGTCAATGAGTTTGGCCTGCACAATAACGTCACAGCCTTCCAAAAAGTGATGGACGTGGCCATGCAGCTTTTGCAAACCACGGTCATCGATGCAAAAAAAGCCAAGCTGACCGACACGGGTGAGGCCATCGTCAAGGATGCGTTGACGGCTCAAGTGGAGTACTTGCGCGCAGGCAGCCAACTGGCACTGCACTTGCTGTGACCACCCTTTAGCTTTCTAACCGCTGTCTTCGTTCCGTCACATTGCATTGCTACCGTCCTGCGAAATATCTTGCAACAATCAGCCAGCAGGAACGCCCAGCAATGAGTGACGAGCACGAAGACCGCCCTTCTCCCGATTCCGTAACCCAACCGCCCGTGGACACCAGCCGTCGGCGTTTCCTCGGGGGCGCGGCGGTGCTGGGGGTTGGTGCGACCTTGAGTGCTTGCGGCAATACCAGCGAGCCTGCGGGCAAGCCAGAGGTGCGGCCGCTTACACCGCAAGAGCTGGACAAGGCCTTGCACGAGCAGGTGAAGACAGTCGTGGTGATCTACGCCGAGAACCGCAGTTTCAATAACCTGTTCGCAGACTTCCCTGGCGTGGAGAAACCACTGTCGGCGCTCTCCGCAGCCGACGTGCAGCAACGTGACCGTGATGGCAGCCTGCTTAGCACCCTGCCACCGGCCTGGGGCGGCGTGTTGCAAGTCGGCCCGCAAAGTGTGGACGGGGTGACTTACCCCAGCGAAGTGCAATTCCAGGAAAACCTGCCCAACGCGCCATTCGCCCTCAAAGGCCCGAATGCCGAGGACCTGCCTTTGAGCCTGGTCACTCGTGATTTGTGGCATGTGTTCTACCAGAACCAGATGCAGATCAACGGCGGCAAGAACGACAACTTTGTCGCCTGGGCCGATTCCGGTGGCCTGGTGATGGGGTACTACGCCCAGAGTCGATATTCCCTGCGCTTGTGGGACGTGGCCAAGGAGTTTGTGCTGTGCGACAACTTCTTCCAGGGCGCTTTCGGTGGCTCGTTCCTCAACCACCAGTACCTGATCAGCGCCACCGCGCCGTTTTATCCGAATGCCGCACAATCGGTGGCCAAGGCGCAAATAGCCACGCTGCAAAGCGATAACCCCACCGACCCGCGCCTCAAGCCGCTGGACAAGTCCCCGGCCAGCGCCATGACCGGCCCGCCGCAGTTCGGCCCCAGTGCCTTGACGCCGGACGGTTACGGCGTGAACACCCTGGCACCGCCATACTGGCCGACCTGGATCCGCGACCCGCAAAACCCGGACTACTCCAAACCCGATCTGCCCAACGTGCTGGTGCCGCAAACCCACGAACACATTGGCGACAAACTGTCGAAAAAGAACGTTGACTGGGCCTGGTACGCCGGTGCCTGGCAGGCGACCCTGGACCAGTTCAAGGACTCGGGCGGCATCCCGAAGATTCCGAACTTCCAGTACCACCACCAGCCGTTCAACTACTTCAAGCAACAAGGCCCGCAAAACCGTGCTGAGCGCGACAAACGCTTGCGTGACGGCGGTTTGGGCGATGATTCCGGCACCAACAAGTTCTTCGCCGATGCCCAGGCCGGCAAGCTGCCCGCCGTGACGTTCTACAAGCCCCAGGGCAACCTGAACATGCACGCCGGCTACGCCGATGTGGCCTCGGGCGACCGCCATATCGCCCGCGCCTTGAAAGTGCTGCAAGAAAGCCCGCAGTGGAAAAACATGGTGGTGGTGGTCACTGTCGATGAAAACGGCGGCTGGTGGGACCACGTGGCACCGCCCAAAGGCGATCGCTGGGGCCCGGGCACGCGGGTTCCGGCGTTGGTGGTGTCGCCGTTTGCACGCAAAGGCACGGTGGACCATACGGTTTACGACACCGCGTCGATCCTGCGTTTGATCACCCGCGTGTTCCAGTTGGAGACACTGGACGGCCTCAAGCAGCGCGATGACGCGATGATCGCCCGCGGCCAGAAGCCCATGGGCGATTTGAGCAACGCCTTGCAGTTCAACCGGTAGGTTTTCTTATCCAATAGCGACATGCCTGGCGATTTAGCACGCGGTTTTCCTGGTCAACCGCTACTGTGTGCAAGTGGGCTTTCACCCCGCGCAGACGGGCTTTCGCTGACAAGGAACCAACTATGTTTAAACCGACCAGGCTGTCCTTCACACTGGCCGCACTGCTGGCCAGTGCGGTCGTACAGGCCGACATCGAAGTACCACTGGGCAGTACGCAACGCGTCACCCAACTGTTCGCGTTCCCCAATAACTGCAACGTAATCTGCTTTCGGCCATGGACGCTGGAGCAGACCGCCGAGCACTATTTGAACCAGAGCTTGCAGCGCGACGGGTACAGCCGTGCCAAGGTCAGTGTGAAAACCCACGACGGCCAGGTTTCAGCCACCTTCAGCGGCGTGCCCGAGCATTACGGCCAGCCCCTGACCACGCTGCTCAACACCGCCGACCTGGCCTACCAGGGCGCCAGCAAACTCAACAGCGACGGCAAGTGGGCCTACAACTGGTACTTGTTCCTGCCGCTGGGCATGGCCCTGGAAAACCGCAAGAGCATCGAACTGCTGCACTTCCCGCCCGACTACTCGCTGACCCAGGCCCAGGATTACCTGGAATCGGCCACCACTGACCGCTGGGCCACTTTGCTCACGGACAATGGCATCCCGGCCACGGAAACACCGGCCTACCAGACCATCATCGATATTGCGCCGATCGCCGCGCCGTCCAATGCGGGCAAGGACCTGGAAAACGTCTACAGCTACTTTGCCGACTACCAGACGCGCATGGTCAAGGAGCTGAGCCTGCACGCCAACGGCTCATTGCCGATGGTGGCATTCGGCGCACCGGTGCGTAACTGGATCAAACAACAGTACGGCCAAACCGTCGCCGTGCTGGGGCTGGCGCAGATCAGCCCGGTTGCCGGTAAAACCGTGTCGGTACTGGGCTCCAACCACCCGAGCTACATCTGGTATGCGGCGGATCCGGCCAGCTATGACGGCAATGAACAAAAAGCCGATGAGGCCGGTTTGAAAGTGATGGGGCAAGACTTGAGCGCCGCCTGCTGGCAAGCCGGCATGGGCCAGAAACCCGCCAGTGACCCAAATGTGTTGCTCAAGGCGTGCATGAACACCTGGCAAGTCACGCGCAAGGAGCAGACCTGTGAGCTGTTCTATACCTCGGTGCGCAACCTGACCCCGGAGCAAGCCAACGCCAAATGCGCCACCCCGCCCATCAAGGCGCAGTTGAAACAGCTGAAAGACGCCGCCCCAATCCCTGCTGTTACTGCCCCTGCACTGTAAATCGTACAAAATATAACCGGTTTCTACTGTCAGATCTGACAGTAGAAATCGCCTACAACTTCAGCGAGTCTTGAACGGCACCCATCCGCTGCAAGACTGGAAGTCAGACCCCATCGCAGGTCGATGCAGCCTAGCCCAGGAGAGTTATGAAAACTCAAGCCATGGATAAGGCTAAAACTGCTGTGAGTGACTGCCTTTACCCCTTCAAAACGGTGCTCGTTGAACAGGGTTACCCTTCGAGTGAACACTTCCAGGTCGTACACGATGCCAATGGCATTGGCGCCGCGCTCAAAGCATGCGTCGCCTTTGACAGCCGCGTGCGCATTGCCAGAGTGTCCGGCTATGCGTTGAGCGAACGACGTGCCCACACCTTGCAGCTCTCGTCACGCATCCACCTCTATGACCCGTGGTTCAGTCGCCTGATGTTGCACTCCTGCAATCCGAACGTGTTTTTCGATGCCACGTACCTGGAAGTCTGGACCGTGCAACCCATTGCGCCCGGCACCTTGCTGACGATGGATTACGCCACCACCGAAGATGCGCTGTTCCGGCAGTTCGCTTGCCAATGCGGCGAGCTGAACTGCCGGGGCTGGATCACCGGCGCCAAGGAGCCATTGAGCGCCGAAGGCCAGGCGTTCATGACCCACTGGCGCCTGCGCAAACGGCCTTAGGCTTCGCCCAGTGGGCGCAGGCGATATTGCGGCGGCAGTTGCTCGAATCCACTGATGGTGGTGTTCAAGCTCTTCCAGCGGCCATCCTTGATGCCGTAGATGCAGCCGTGAATCGACAGGCTCTGCCCGCGGTGCCAGGCGTTTTGCACAATGCTGGTGTGGCCGACGTTGGCGACTTGCTGAATCACGTTCAGCTCGCACATGCGGTCCACCCGCTCCTCCTCGGTGGACAGTTGGGCCAGCACCTCGCGGTTTTCGTAATAAAGGTCGCGAATAGTGCGCAGCCAGCCGTCGATCAGGCCGAACTGGCGGTCCTGCATCGAAGCGCGCACGCCGCCGCAGCCGTAGTGGCCGGTGACGAGGATGTGTTTGACCTTGAGCACGTCCACCGCGTACTGGATCACCGACAGGCAATTGAGGTCGGTGTGCAGCACCACGTTGGCCACGTTGCGGTGCACAAACAGGTCGCCGGGCAGCATGCCGACGATTTCGTTGGCCGGTACACGGGCGTCGGAGCAGCCGATCCACAGGTATTCCGGGGTTTGCTGGCGGGCGAGCTTGGCGAAGAATTCGGGATCTTCCTGTTTGATCGCATCCGCCCAGCGTTCGTTGTTATCAAGCAGGTCTTGTAGTTCGTTCATCAGGGAAAGCCTCAGGAATGATGCGCAGCTTTGTGACAGACAACCGCTCGTCCGGGTCACGCCCGGGCGCAATTAGCTTGAATCTTTGGGGCGCCGTGCCTGTCCACACACTATAAGCCCCACAGTATGAGGATTGGCCATGACTGAATCACGACGTCCCTACGGCGCTACACAGCCCGAACCGATTGATGACAACGAAGACCGCATGGGTGAGATGCGCGAGCTGGATTTTGACGAGCAAGAGCCGACCGCAGAAATTGGTGATGAGCTGGCGCGCCGTGAGCGCGAACAGCTGATGCCCGACGAACGGGTACGTGAAGCCGGCATGACTGGAGCTTCGACCGATGATCATGAGCCCACGGATGATGACATGAGCCCGGAAACGCTGATCCATGAGGATGGCGCCCGGGATGCTCGCGAGGCGGGAGAAGATGAACCCGCCGACTGGGACCTGAGCATTGTGGATGAGGACCAGATTGGCGGTGGCAATGGCCTGGATGAGGCCGAGCTGGCGGATATTGACCCGATAGACGGTAACCGCTGACACAACGCAGTTGAGCCTGTGAATACTTCCCCTGTGGGAGCCGGGCTTGCCCGCGATGCAGGCGCCTCGGTGTTTCAGCCAGACCGAGGTGATGCTATCGCAGGCAAGCCAGCTCCCACAGGGGCCGGCTTGTACATCGGGTTTATGTCTTAGTCGACCAGCGTACAAGCCATTACGACGGCATCCTCGCGCCCACCCACGGCCGGGTAGTAATCCCGGCGACGGCCGATTTCGTTGAAGCCGTAGCGCTCATACAAGCGAAACGCGCCAGTATTGCTGTCGCGCACTTCCAGGAAGCACTCCCGCGCACTGGCGGCATAAGCGCGCGACATCAGGTGTTCCAGCAGCGCCAACCCCAGGCCACGGCCCTGGTTTTCCGGTTTGACGGTGATATTCAGCAAGTGCGCTTCATCGAGGATGATCTGCACCACACCGTGGCCCACCTGCTGCTCACCTTCAAACATCAGCCAGATCTGGTATTTGCCCAGCCCATCAAGAAAAATCCCACGGGTCCAGGGATGGCTGAACGCCGCGTATTCAATCTTCAGTACGGCGTCGAGGTCCGCCTCGGTCATCGGGCGGAACGATAAAGCTTCACTCATCGGTACTTTTCCAGCGCGCCATCAGCCGGCGCATGGCTTGCCAGACATCAGCCTTACGCTGTGGCTCTTCCATTAATAATTCCAGGCCCGGCAAGGCCCATACCGAGCCCAGGCCTTCGACCTGCAGCTCGCGATACCAGGCTTCGGCATTCGCCTCACCGGCAAAACGCACGGCGGGCAGGCCGATCAGCCACAGGCACACGCAGGGTTCGTCTTCCAGGCGCGCCGAGACAAAACCCTGGACAAAATCCCGTGCAGCGTCCGGGCCCTGGTCCATGTTGCCGCGCACCAGCAGCGGCCAGCGCACGGGGTCGCCGACGATTTGCGGGCTGTCGGGCAGGCCGGCGGCGCGCAGCATGTCTTTTAGCAGCATGTAGGCCGGGTCGCGGGTCTGAAAACGTTCGCCGGTGGGCAGTTCCACCAACAGCAGGCAACGCCCGGCCCGCAGTAATTGCAGGGCGAAACGTGGCGGTGGCACCACTGCAGCCTTGGCCACCGGCGCTGGCGTTTCGGCCGCCACGGGCTTGGCCACGGGTGACGGGCGCGGCACTTCAACTTTCACGCGTTCGACAGCGGGGCGAGCCTCTGGCGTGGGTTTGACCACCGCCACCGGCGCAGCAGCCTCCTCGCCCGACACCTCGAACGCCTCATAAGGCTCAAGCGCCTGCAGCAGCTCGGGCCGCGATGGGGCGGCAAACGGCAGTTCGGTGCGGGGCAGCCAGTTGACCACCTGCATGGCAGTCAAGTAAGCGCGACGTCGGGACTCGATAAGCACAGCTCGGCCACTTGTGGATAACTAAAGAGCGGGGATTCTACCGCTGTTCGGTAACAATCGCCCACTGCGCACTGACCGGCTGTGGATAAATCCCGCGCCTGATGCAGTACAATCGCGACTTTTATTCGCCAACCAGCCGGCCATTCCGATGATCGAACCCAAGCGCGTCTTGCGCGCCCTCGCCGAACACTGGGCCTTGCTTGAGCCACTGTGCGAACACTTCGACCAAGGCACCTTGAGCCTGGGCGAGCTGCGCGCACAACTGGCGGCCCAACAACTGGACAGCACGCCACAGGACATCACCAGCCTGTTGGACGTGTGGATTCGCCTGGATATCCTGGTGCCTGTCGCCAAGAGCCCGAACCGTTTCGAGCTCAATGCACAGATCCACGACTTCCTCGCCTATCTTCGCAAGGAGCACCGGCTTGGCCTGTGCCTGGAAATCGAAGCCTACCTGCGCCACCTTGAGCGTCTGGCCGGCTACATCCAGGACGCCTTTGACATCCGTGATGGCCACGACCTGGCCCGCCAACTGCGCTTGCTGGATATGCGTGTGCGGGACGTGCTGAAAAAACTCGCCAACGACGAACAAGCCCTGGCGGCCGTGGCCGACCGCGCCAAGACCAGCGACCGGCAAATCCCGTTGCGCCAGCGTTACGCCGAGGTACTGGCGACCTGGGACGAATACGTCGAACCCATGATCCAACTGGTGAACGCCGACGGCGCCTTCGAGCAAGGCGTGCGCAAGGTCGAGAATGTGCTGCTGCGCATGCTCACCGAGCAGCAACGCCTCGGCCATCTGGTCGACGACGATATGCTGCTGCGTACTCACGCGCGCATCCTCGAAATGCAAACCAGCGCCCAGCTGACCTTGCGCCATGCCCGCGAACTGCTGCTGCCGCTGCGCGAAGAAGCGCGCCGCCACAACGCCGTGACCCGTGGCGCGGCGCTGGCCTTGTCGGCCATTCGCCGTAAAGGCCTGGACGCGGTGCCGCAAGCGGCGATGCCGATGTTTACCCGGCCTCAAAGTACCTTCCTGGGCAGTGCCAGCCAGGTCGAAGCGTACGTGTATGCCCTGGCCAATTTCGAGCCGAAACCGGCGCGTTTCCCCAAGGCGCACAAATCCCACAAGGGCGAAGCCCAGCGTGCGCCGCGCACGGTCAAGGAAATGCTCGAGCGCTGCGAAGACGCGCTACCGATGCCGGACCTGATGACCTGGCTGCTGGAGCAGGAACCGGACGGCGCCACCGATGAATTGCTGTACTGGTTCTCACGGCTCTCGCGCGAAAAACGCTTCAAGCGCGAACGCCTGGAACGCCGCGACTACCACACACACGAGCACCAGGTCAGCCTGCGCTCATTCGCCCTGCTCCCGGCTGGCACCGATGCCACCGAGAATTCTGCGAGCACGCCTTATGCATCTTGATCTATCCGAACTGTCCCAGCTGGCACCGATCTTTCGCGAGCTGTTCAAGGGTTACCACGTCAGCCGCCGCGACCCGGAGCTGTACGCACAACTGTCGAACTTCCAGGACCAGTACCGCACACTGTTCAAGGCCCTGGGCTTTGAGCTGGTGTGTGACACACGCGGTTTCTACTACTTCGTGCCGGACACTGCCGTGGCTGCGGCGCAGGTCAACAAGACCGCGCAACGTCTGGCGCTGTTCACCTTCATCATCGTCGAGCACTTGGCCGACCAGGGCCGCGACCCGGTCGCCGTGCTCGATGGCGGCAGCCTGGGCCGCGATGAGTTGCCGTCGTTGCTGGAAAAGTACCGCGACCTGTTTATCCAGGCCGAAGTGCAGACCCAGGAAGAGCTCGAAGAAAAGATCATGCGCCGCATGACCCAACTGGGTTTTGCCAGCGAAGACAACGGCATCTATCGCTTCCTGCCGCCGATGCACCGCTTCCTTGATGTGTGCCTGTCCGTGCAGCAGGACCGTGACCTGGCCGCCAGCGTGCACAGTGTGTTGCCATTGCCGGCGCCGGTAATCATCGATGAAGACAGCGATGAAAAACTGCTGAAAACCGATGACCCGCTGGACCTCAGCGACTTCGCAGAAGAAAGCGAAGAAGACGCCCTGGCCCGCGCCATTGCCGAAGAACAGGAGACCGACGCATGAGTAAGGAACGTTACGGCATCCGCCGCTTCGCCCTATTGAACACCGCGGGTTACAGCCTGGGCTTGTTCCCGCTGGAGGAACCGTTGTCGGTGTACGGCGCGAATAACCTGGGTAAATCTGCGTCGATCAACGCCTTGCAGTTCCCGATCCTGGCGCGTATGTCGGACATGAGTTTCGGCAAGTACACCCTGGAACAATCGCGGCGCTTCTACTTTGCCACCGACACCAGCTACATCCTCGTGGAAGTCTCGCTGCCCCACGGCCCGCACGTAATCGGCGTGGTCGGGCGCGGCCCGGGCGGTGGTTTCGGTCACCAGTTCTTTGCCTATGCCGGCAAGCTGGACTTGGCCCACTACCAGAAGAACGACACCTGCCTGCGTCAAAAAGAGCTGTTCACCAACCTTGAGCGCGAAGGCCTTAAAGCCTACGAACTCAAACCGGATGAACTGCGCCGTTTGCTGGTCGGTGGCCACACGTCAATCCCACTGGACCTGACCCTGATTCCGCTGCGTTCCACCAGCGAACAGAGCCTGAAGACCTTCCGCGCGCTGTTTATCAATCTGCTGCACATGCGCGAAATCACCGCGGCCAAGCTCAAGCAATTGTTCCTGGATGCGTTCGAACACAGCCTGCGTTCCGGCAGCGTGGACTACATCGCTGCGTGCGAAGAAGCCTTCCGTGATGTAAGGCGCATGGAGCAGGACTACAACTCGCTGGTGGCTGCCGGGCCGTTGGTTGAAGCGCTCGCCAATGGCGTGCGCTTGCGCGATGTATTGCGCGGCAAATTGCATCGCCTGTCGCCCTTGCTGGATTCGTTGCTCGGCACCTGGTCAGACTACGCCAGTGCGCGCAAGGAAGAGCTGACCATCCAGGCCGAGCACTACCGTAACGAGCAGGACGCGCTGCAAAACGATCAGCGTGGCGGTACCCAGGAGCTGATGCGCCTGGAGCGCGAGATCAGTGGCATCCAGCGTTGGTTGGGCGAGCTGTCGGTGCTTAAGCATCGCTTTGCGCTGGTGGATGACGTCAAGGTGCTGGAGCAGCAACTGTTGGCGGCCAAGGATGCCCACGATGAATTGGCGGGCGCCCTGGCGCAATCCCGTCAGTTCAGCGCTGAGGACCTGGATGAGCGCTTGCGTGACCTGGAGAAACGCCTGAAGTCGGTCAAGCAACAGCTCGACCATGCCGACAACAACAGTTACGCCAAACTGCGTGAAGAATTCTCACAACAGGACGTCGAGCGTCTGATGCGCCTGTTCAACAGTTCGTTGTTCAGTTTGCCGCTGGGCGAGCATGGCATCACGCTGGATGAGGATGGCCAGTGGGTTAAATCCCTGGAGCAGATCCTTGATGGCTTCAAGGGTGAAAAATTTGAAGTGCCGGGGCTGTCGATCGACATCTCCAATATCGAACCACCGGCATTGCAGGCGCTGGCCGATCGCGCGGCATTGCGCGACCAGAAAGAGCGCCTGGAAAAAGAACTCAAGCAGCTCAAGACGCAGCAGGCCGTAGCCTCTGACCGTGCGGCGAGCAAGACCCAGACCGAAGCCCTGTACCAGCAAGTGCTGGATGCGCAGAAGGCGCTGGAAGACTTCCGTCGCGCGCAAACCCTGAGCGCGGAAGAAGGCGAGAAGCTCGAAAACCTGGCGCAGATGGAAGCCGCGCAAGATGAGTTGAAGCGCTCCAGTGATGCCTTCACCGAGCGTGTCCAGCAGTTGTCGGCCAAGCTGCAACTGGTCGGCCGTCAGATCGGCGATATGGAAGCCAAGCAACGCACGCTGGATGACGCCCTGCGCCGCCGTCAGTTGTTGCCGGCCGACTTGCCGTTCGGCACACCGTTCATGGACCCGGTCGACGACTCGATGGACAACCTGTTGCCATTGCTCAATGACTATCAGGACAGCTGGCAAGGTTTGCTGCGCGCTGATGGCCAGATTGAGGCGCTGTATGCACAGGTGCGCCTCAAGGGCGTGGCCAAGTTCGACAGCGAGGATGACGTAGAGCGTCGTCTGCAATTGCTGATCAACGCTTATGCGCACCGCACCGATGAAGCCCTGACCCTCGGCAAGGCGCGCCGTGCAGCCGTCACCGATATTGCGCGGACCTTGCGCAATATCCGCAGCGACTACGACAGCCTTGAGCACCAGTTGGCCTTGTTCAACCGCGAGATCAACAAGCGTCAGGTGTCCAACCTGCAAAGCTTCCGCATCGTGCTGGCGCCGAACAAGGAAGCCCTCAAGCATATCGACCAGATCATCCACAGTGCCGGTCAGTATGAAGAAGGCGAAACCCTGTCGGTGTTCGACCTGAGCCAGAGCGCCGAGCAGGACAACAAGAACGAAGAGGCCAAGGAATACCTGGCCCGTCTTGTGGCCGCCAACCATAACCAGTTGGGCCTCAAGGACTTGTTCGAGCTGGCATTTGAAATCACCAAGGTGCATGGCCAGCCGGTGATTCACACCGACATCGACGGCGCGGCGTCCAACGGCACCACCATGACCATCAAGGCGTTGACCAACATGTACTTGTTGCTGCACTTGATGGACCGTGACCAGGCCGGGCGCGTGCGTTTACCGTACTACCTCGATGAGGCAGCGGACATCGATGAGAAGAACCAGGCGGCGTTGCTGGAAACCAGTTTGCAGCTGGGCTTTGTGCCGATTTTGGCCAGTGTGAAGCCGCAGGTGTCCGCCCAAGTGGCGATCGACCTGGAAGGCGGCAGCGGGCCGAATGGTATCTACATTGATGAGGCGGACTGGAAGTACATCCGTCGTCATGATGTGGTGAAGGCGACGGTGAATGTGCAGGCGGATGAGCCGGAGTTGGATGAGGTTTAATCGGAGACGCTGAAATGCAAAAGGCCGCGATCTGTTTGGATCGCGGCCTTTTTTATGGGCTGGGGTTTTGCAGTCATGGTGGGGGCCTCATCGCGGGCAAGCCCGGCTCCCACAGGAGTTATGCATTCCAATGTGGGAGCCGGGCTTGCCCGCGATGGCCGCGCCGCGGTCTACTTGCCCAATGGAATCTTAGGCGCCCAGGTCAGCCACTCATCCTCAAACTTATCAAACAACGGGAACGTCTGCTGCGGTCGCGCCGCATTGCCCATGCGCTCGCCATCCGGCGTGGCAAAGGCGATACCACCGGCCACCAACGTCTCCAGAGATTCCGTGCGCACCGTCGCCCCCTTGAACAAGCCGAAGTCCAAACCAAACCCACTGCTATTCCAGAAGCGGCTGCCACTGCGCACCAGTGGTGCGTATTTAGGTTCGATCAAAATGTGGATCAGCACCCGGTCGGCGGTCTGGCCCAATTCGTAGCCGGTGACTTTGCCTACAGTGACTTCACGGTAAGTGACGGGCACGCCTTCCTTCAACGAACCACGGCGTGCGGCGCTGAGGACCAGGCTCAGGCCTTCTTGCTGGTGAACAGCCTCTGGTGGCTTGTCCAACGCGACGAAGCTCTTTTGCGGCCCGGCGTTTTTCACGGCGGGCTGCACTTCGATGTATTGGCCGGTGACCAGAGTCTCCAGGTTTGCGGTTTTCATCAGGCCCAGCTCAGGCTTGACCAGCCAGAACTGGCTGCCGCTGCGCGCGATGCGATCAGCCACTTGGGTGATCCGGGCGCTGAGCAGTACCGACTGCATGTCGGCGCTGAGGTCGACGTTCTCGATCTTGCCCACGTCGAGGCCTTTGAAGCGTACGGGCGTGCCGGGGCGCAGGCCGTCGGCGCGATCAACCTTGATGGTCACCAGGGTCCCGTGCTGGTTGGCCGCGTCGCGATCGGCAAACAGGCGGAAACGCGGGATACGTTTTTTCAACGGTACATTCTGTTCCGGGGTTTCGAAGGCGATACCGCCAGCCATCAGACTGGCCAGGGATTCACTCTTCACCTGGATGCCGCCGGTAAGGCCGCCAGTCAAGGTGACGCCGCTGGCGTTCCAGAAACGCGTTGAACCGTTGACCAGGTTTTCGTATTCCTTCTCGATGTGGACGCCGATCACCAGTTGCTTGTTCTTGCGCGAGAACTGGTAGCTCTGCACCGAACCGACCTTGACCTGTTTGTAGAGGATCGGGCTGCCCACATCCAGGGAGCCTAGGTTGTCGGTGAAGAGCACCATGTGCAGGCCGGGGGAGCGTAAGTCCAGTGGAGGCGCTTTGGCCCGGGCAACGTACTCACGTTGCGGTGCGCTGCCTTTGTCGCCGGGGCGGATGGCAATGTAGTTACCTTTTACCAACGCCTCCAGACCGGTGATGCCGGCCAGGGAGATGGACGGCTTGACCACCCAGAACTGCGTGTCTTGCACCAGGTAGTCTTCGGCGAGTGGGTCGAGGGTCAGCTCGGCATGGGCGCTGGACAGGTCCGGGTCAATCTTCAGGGTTTTCAGGCTGCCGACCTGGATGCCCTTGTACATGACCGGGGTGCGCCCGGCCTGCAGGCCTTCGAAGTCGGTGAGCTTTACCTTGACCTTGATGCCGGCGGCGGCGGCGTCGAAATCCTCATAAAGACGGAAAGGCAGACTCGGATCGGTCGGCGGGCTGTCCTTGCGATTTTCAGGGGTGGCGAACGCGATACCGCCGGCGACGATGCTGGACAGCGATTCGCTACGCACTTTTACGCCGGACAGGTTAGCGTCGATGCTGATGCCGCTGGCGTTCCAGAAACGCGTGTGTTTGCGCACCAGGCTGGCGTAAGTCGGCTCGATATAAACCTTGATCTCGACGGTGCTCTGGTCCTCGGACAGCAGGTAGCTTTTGACCTGGCCAACCTGGATCTGTTTGTAGAACACCGGGCTGCCGCGGTTCAGTGAGCCGAGGCGATCGGCTTTAAGGGTCAGGTGCAGGCCAGGCTTGGCGTCAGATAACGGCGGCTCTTCGGAGAGCGCCTTGAATTTGCGCGTGGGCTCGCCATCGCCAGGGCTGGCGGCAATGTAGTTACCCGAGACCAGGGTTTCCAGGCCGGTGATACCGGCCAGGCTGACGCTGGGCTTTACCAGCCAGAAGCGTGTGTTGGTCTTGAGGTATTGCTCGACGTCCTTGTTCATCTCGATGGTGGCGATCACCCCGCGATTGCTGCCTTCGTCATCCAGGGCCAAGGCTTTGACCTTGCCCACCGTCATGCCTTTGTAGACCACTTCGGTTTTGTTGACCTGGATGCCCTCGCCACTTTCAAAGCGCACCTGGATCTCGATGCCCTGTTGGGAATAGGCACGCCATCCCAGCCAGCCGCCGATGATCAGCGCAATCAGGGGAAGCACCCAAATGGCCGACCAGTTAGAGGCCGGGCGGGTTTTAGCTTTAGGCAAATCACTCATGGTCGTCGTCCGACTCCGTGTTATCCCAAATCAGTCGGGGATCAAAAGTTACTGCGGCAAGCATCGTCAAGATCACCACACTGGCGAACGCTGCAGCACCAAGGTTGGCCTCGACACTGGCAAGTCGCCCAAAGTTAACAACCGCCACCAGGATGGCGATCACGAAGATATCCAGCATGGACCAGCGGCCAATGAATTCGATAAAGCGGTACATGATAATGCGTTGTTGTGCGGACAACGGTTGGTGACGTTGCACCGAGAACAGCAATAAGCCAATGCCCACCAGCTTGAACGTCGGCACCAGAATACTGGCGATAAACACCACCGCAGCGATGGGGAACATTCCGTGCTGCACCAGCTGAATCACGCCCGCCATGATCGTACTGGGATCACCCTGGCCGAGAGAGTTGATGGTCATGATTGGCAAAAGATTGGCCGGGATGTACAGGATCGCTGCAGTGATCAGCAACGCCCAGGTACGCACAAGGCTGTTGGGGCGACGCGCATGGATCAGCGCACCGCAACGGGTGCACAGCTGCTCATCGGTATCCGCCTCTTGCTTGTTCAGCTCGTGGCATTCGGTACAAATCAGAATGCCCGCATCAATCGCCCGCATGATCATCCTCTCCTGAAAGCGCTTGCCAGATCTGGTGGGGCGACATCACCACCTCCAGCAGTACTTGAACCACTAATAGGCTGACGAAGCAGACAAGCCCCAGGCCAATGGTGATGGAGGCCATGTCCGCGAGTTTGACGATCGCGACCAGCACGCCCATCAGGTAAACCTCCAACATCCCCCAATCCTTCAGGTGATGGTAAATGCGGTAAAGCAACAGCCCATAACTGCGGCCGATGTTCCAACGGATACTGAGCAACACCGCCAATTGGCAGAGCAGCTTGAGCAGGGGAATGCCCATGCTGCACAGGAACACCACGGCTGCGACACCTTGCATGCCGGTATCGAACAGACCTACCACGCCGCTCCATACGGTGTCCTCCGAAGACTGCCCGAGAAGATTGAGCTGCATGATGGGTAAAAAGTTCGCGGGGATGTACAGCAACAGTGCAGCCAGCACCAAAGCGAGGCTTCGCTCAACCACGTTGTGGCGGTGAGCGTAAAGCTCGTAACCGCAACGTGGGCATTGGGCTTTTTCACCGAGGGCGAGTGCGGGTTTGCGCATCAGCAAGTCGCACTCATGGCATGCCACCAGATCCTCAAGTGGTAACTGCGACACCTCGACGGTATCAACCGGATCGGGCATAGATAGGGCTCGAACTCTAAAAAAGGTTAGGTGCCTATTCTAATGGTCTGGTTCAGAAATAACTGTGCAAATTTGTCGGCAGCTTTGGACCGGTTTGGGTTTTCGACCGCCCAAAACAAAACCCCTGATTGCGTTAGCAATCAGGGGTTTCGGAATTTAATCTTGACGATGACCTACTCTCACATGGGGAAACCCCACACTACCATCGGCGATGCATCGTTTCACTACTGAGTTCGGGATGGGATCAGGTGGTTCCAATGCTCTATGGTCGTCAAGAAATTCGGGTACTGAGTCGTAGCCAGATGGCTTCGCTTCAGCAAATTGGGTATGTGACAGCTTTCGGTGTTTTGTGAGCGTCGAACTTTCGGTTCATCTCGTCTTCACACACCGCAATATGATGCTCCTACTTGTTTCCAAGTCAGGAGTAGTCAAATTGCTTGGGTGTTATATGGTCAAGCCTCACGGGCAATTAGTATTGGTTAGCTCAACGCCTCACAGCGCTTACACACCCAACCTATCAACGTCGTAGTCTTCGACGGCCCTTCAGGGGACTCAAGGTCCCAGTGAGATCTCATCTTGAGGCTAGTTTCCCGCTTAGATGCTTTCAGCGGTTATCTATTCCGAACATAGCTACCCGGCAATGCCACTGGCGTGACAACCGGAACACCAGAGGTTCGTCCACTCCGGTCCTCTCGTACTAGGAGCAGCCCCTCTCAAATCTCAAACGTCCACGGCAGATAGGGACCGAACTGTCTCACGACGTTCTAAACCCAGCTCGCGTACCACTTTAAATGGCGAACAGCCATACCCTTGGGACCGGCTTCAGCCCCAGGATGTGATGAGCCGACATCGAGGTGCCAAACACCGCCGTCGATATGAACTCTTGGGCGGTATCAGCCTGTTATCCCCGGAGTACCTTTTATCCGTTGAGCGATGGCCCTTCCATACAGAACCACCGGATCACTAAGACCTACTTTCGTACCTGCTCGACGTGTCTGTCTCGCAGTCAAGCGCGCTTTTGCCTTTATACTCTACGACCGATTTCCGACCGGTCTGAGCGCACCTTCGTACTCCTCCGTTACTCTTTAGGAGGAGACCGCCCCAGTCAAACTACCCACCATACACTGTCCTCGATCCGGATAACGGACCTGAGTTAGAACCTCAAAGTTGCCAGGGTGGTATTTCAAGGTTGGCTCCACGCAGACTGGCGTCCACGCTTCAAAGCCTCCCACCTATCCTACACAAGCAAATTCAAAGTCCAGTGCAAAGCTATAGTAAAGGTTCACGGGGTCTTTCCGTCTAGCCGCGGATACACTGCATCTTCACAGCGATTTCAATTTCACTGAGTCTCGGGTGGAGACAGCGCCGCCATCGTTACGCCATTCGTGCAGGTCGGAACTTACCCGACAAGGAATTTCGCTACCTTAGGACCGTTATAGTTACGGCCGCCGTTTACCGGGGCTTCGATCAAGAGCTTCGCGTTAGCTAACCCCATCAATTAACCTTCCGGCACCGGGCAGGCGTCACACCCTATACGTCCACTTTCGTGTTTGCAGAGTGCTGTGTTTTTAATAAACAGTCGCAGCGGCCTGGTATCTTCGACCGGCATGAGCTTACGGAGCAAGTCCTTCACCCTCACCGGCGCACCTTCTCCCGAAGTTACGGTGCCATTTTGCCTAGTTCCTTCACCCGAGTTCTCTCAAGCGCCTTGGTATTCTCTACCCAACCACCTGTGTCGGTTTGGGGTACGGTTCCTGGTTACCTGAAGCTTAGAAGCTTTTCTTGGAAGCATGGCATCAACCACTTCGTTAACTAAAAGTTAACTCGTCATCAGCTCTCGGCCTTAGAATCCCGGATTTACCTAAGATTCCAGCCTACCACCTTAAACTTGGACAACCAACGCCAAGCTGGCCTAGCCTTCTCCGTCCCTCCATCGCAATAACCAGAAGTACAGGAATATTAACCTGTTTTCCATCGACTACGCTTTTCAGCCTCGCCTTAGGGACCGACTAACCCTGCGTCGATTAACGTTGCGCAGGAAACCTTGGTCTTTCGGCGTGGGTGTTTTTCACACCCATTGTCGTTACTCATGTCAGCATTCGCACTTCTGATACCTCCAGCAAGCTTCTCAACTCACCTTCACAGGCTTACAGAACGCTCCTCTACCGCATCACTTACGTGATACCCGTAGCTTCGGTGTATGGTTTGAGCCCCGTTACATCTTCCGCGCAGGCCGACTCGACTAGTGAGCTATTACGCTTTCTTTAAAGGGTGGCTGCTTCTAAGCCAACCTCCTAGCTGTCTAAGCCTTCCCACATCGTTTCCCACTTAACCATAACTTTGGGACCTTAGCTGACGGTCTGGGTTGTTTCCCTTTTCACGACGGACGTTAGCACCCGCCGTGTGTCTCCCATGCTCGGCACTTGTAGGTATTCGGAGTTTGCATCGGTTTGGTAAGTCGGGATGACCCCCTAGCCGAAACAGTGCTCTACCCCCTACAGTGATACATGAGGCGCTACCTAAATAGCTTTCGAGGAGAACCAGCTATCTCCGAGCTTGATTAGCCTTTCACTCCGATCCACAGGTCATCCGCTAACTTTTCAACGGTAGTCGGTTCGGTCCTCCAGTTAGTGTTACCCAACCTTCAACCTGCCCATGGATAGATCGCCCGGTTTCGGGTCTATTCCCAGCGACTAGACGCCCTATTAAGACTCGCTTTCGCTACGCCTCCCCTATTCGGTTAAGCTCGCCACTGAAAATAAGTCGCTGACCCATTATACAAAAGGTACGCAGTCACAGAACAAAGTCTGCTCCCACTGCTTGTACGCATACGGTTTCAGGATCTATTTCACTCCCCTCTCCGGGGTTCTTTTCGCCTTTCCCTCACGGTACTAGTTCACTATCGGTCAGTCAGTAGTATTTAGCCTTGGAGGATGGTCCCCCCATATTCAGACAAAGTTTCTCGTGCTCCGTCCTACTCGATTTCATGACTAAGAGATTTTCGCGTACAGGGCTATCACCCACTATGGCCGCACTTTCCAGAGCGTTCCGCTAATCTCAAAGCCACTTAAGGGCTAGTCCCCGTTCGCTCGCCACTACTAAGGGAATCTCGGTTGATTTCTTTTCCTCAGGGTACTTAGATGTTTCAGTTCCCCTGGTTCGCCTCTTACGCCTATGTATTCAGCGTAAGATAACCATCTTATGATGGCTGGGTTCCCCCATTCAGACATCTCCGGATCAAAGTCTGTTTGCCGACTCCCCGAAGCTTTTCGCAGGCTACCACGTCTTTCATCGCCTCTGACTGCCAAGGCATCCACCGTATGCGCTTCTTCACTTGACCATATAACCCCAAGCAATCTGGTTATACTGTGAAGACAACATTCGCCGAAAATTCGAATTTCTCAACTAAGAGAACTCACAAATTTTACCTTAGCCTGATCCGTTACCAGTGAAAGTAACGTTCAGTCTATCTTTCTATCACATACCCAAATTTTTAAAGAACGATCTAATCAAAGACTAGAAATCAACATTCATCATCAACCTGATGGAATGCTCATTTCTAAGCTTTCTTAACGTAGAAGCAGTAGTGGTGGAGCCAAACGGGATCGAACCGTTGACCTCCTGCGTGCAAGGCAGGCGCTCTCCCAGCTGAGCTATGGCCCCGTATTTCTACAGGCGTTTCCCACACAAAATTGGTGGGTCTGGGCAGATTCGAACTGCCGACCTCACCCTTATCAGGGGTGCGCTCTAACCAACTGAGCTACAGACCCAATTTCGGGCTGCTTCTTATCGTCTTCTTCAATGAATCAAGCAATTCGTGTGGGAACTTATGGAGCAGCTGATGTCGTCGATTAAGGAGGTGATCCAGCCGCAGGTTCCCCTACGGCTACCTTGTTACGACTTCACCCCAGTCATGAATCACACCGTGGTAACCGTCCTCCCGAAGGTTAGACTAGCTACTTCTGGTGCAACCCACTCCCATGGTGTGACGGGCGGTGTGTACAAGGCCCGGGAACGTATTCACCGCGACATTCTGATTCGCGATTACTAGCGATTCCGACTTCACGCAGTCGAGTTGCAGACTGCGATCCGGACTACGATCGGTTTTGTGGGATTAGCTCCACCTCGCGGCTTGGCAACCCTCTGTACCGACCATTGTAGCACGTGTGTAGCCCAGGCCGTAAGGGCCATGATGACTTGACGTCATCCCCACCTTCCTCCGGTTTGTCACCGGCAGTCTCCTTAGAGTGCCCACCATGACGTGCTGGTAACTAAGGACAAGGGTTGCGCTCGTTACGGGACTTAACCCAACATCTCACGACACGAGCTGACGACAGCCATGCAGCACCTGTCTCAATGTTCCCGAAGGCACCAATCTATCTCTAGAAAGTTCATTGGATGTCAAGGCCTGGTAAGGTTCTTCGCGTTGCTTCGAATTAAACCACATGCTCCACCGCTTGTGCGGGCCCCCGTCAATTCATTTGAGTTTTAACCTTGCGGCCGTACTCCCCAGGCGGTCAACTTAATGCGTTAGCTGCGCCACTAAAAGCTCAAGGCTTCCAACGGCTAGTTGACATCGTTTACGGCGTGGACTACCAGGGTATCTAATCCTGTTTGCTCCCCACGCTTTCGCACCTCAGTGTCAGTATTAGTCCAGGTGGTCGCCTTCGCCACTGGTGTTCCTTCCTATATCTACGCATTTCACCGCTACACAGGAAATTCCACCACCCTCTACCATACTCTAGTCAGTCAGTTTTGAATGCAGTTCCCAGGTTGAGCCCGGGGATTTCACATCCAACTTAACAAACCACCTACGCGCGCTTTACGCCCAGTAATTCCGATTAACGCTTGCACCCTCTGTATTACCG
The DNA here is from genome assembly GCF_014268205.2 of Pseudomonas sp. OE 28.3. Taxonomy (NCBI): domain Bacteria; kingdom Pseudomonadati; phylum Pseudomonadota; class Gammaproteobacteria; order Pseudomonadales; family Pseudomonadaceae; genus Pseudomonas; species Pseudomonas sp. OE 28.3. Next base: position 994,609 of record NZ_CP077082.1, on the reverse strand, counting down.
CGGCTGCTGGCACAGAGTTAGCCGGTGCTTATTCTGTCGGTAACGTCAAAACAGCAAAGTATTAATTTACTGCCCTTCCTCCCAACTTAAAGTGCTTTACAATCCGAAGACCTTCTTCACACACGCGGCATGGCTGGATCAGGCTTTCGCCCATTGTCCAATATTCCCCACTGCTGCCTCCCGTAGGAGTCTGGACCGTGTCTCAGTTCCAGTGTGACTGATCATCCTCTCAGACCAGTTACGGATCGTCGCCTTGGTGAGCCATTACCTCACCAACTAGCTAATCCGACCTAGGCTCATCTGATAGCGCAAGGCCCGAAGGTCCCCTGCTTTCTCCCGTAGGACGTATGCGGTATTAGCGTCCGTTTCCGAACGTTATCCCCCACTACCAGGCAGATTCCTAGGCATTACTCACCCGTCCGCCGCTCTCAAGAGAAGCAAGCTTCTCTCTACCGCTCGACTTGCATGTGTTAGGCCTGCCGCCAGCGTTCAATCTGAGCCATGATCAAACTCTTCAGTTCAAACATCTTTGGGTTTTTAAGAAACCCTAAACTTGGCTCAGCAATCGTTGGTTACATCTTTGATTTCTCGCGGAGTAACTTGTGATGCTGATAATCTTGTTGACTACCAGTCTGACTCCACAAGCACCCACACGAATTGCTTGATTCAGTTGTTAAAGAGCGGTTGGTTAAGATCTTTCGTCTCAACCGAGGCGCGCATTCTACAGCAGCCTCATTTGCTGTCAAGTGATTATTTTCAGAAGCTTTCGAAGAATTCTTCAACAACTTCAACCACTTGCGCTTACGATCTCTCGTTAGCGGGAGGCGAATTCTACAGCGTCACACGCTGCTGTCAACACCTCTTTTTCAACTTCCTTTTGGCTTCGATGAACTGAAGCAACTCGCTGCCGAAAACTTCGTAACTCATTGTTTACCAAGGAGTTTTCCGTTTCGACTGCGCCGGAAGTGGGGCGAATTATAGACAGATATAAAACGCCGTCAATCCCTTTCTTTCACATTTCTGTCATATAGGTCAAAAAGGCCGCAAAAGCACAAAAGCCGGCCCCAAGGGGCCGGCCTTCACCTACTACGCCTTACAGACTCGGGAAGGCGAACTGCGACGCTTCATGGCTGGCCCGCTGCGGCCAACGCTGGGTAATCGCCTTGCGACGGGTATAGAAACGCACCCCATCCGGCCCATAGGCATGCAAGTCGCCAAACAGCGAACGTTTCCAGCCGCCAAAGCTGTGGTACGCCACCGGCACGGGCAACGGCACGTTTACGCCGACCATGCCCACTTCGATCTCATCACAGAACAGCCGCGCCGCTTCACCGTCACGGGTAAAGATGCAGGTACCGTTGCCATACTCATGATCGTTGATCAGTTGCATCGCCGCTTCCAGGCTATCCACCCGCACCACGCACAGCACCGGCCCGAAGATCTCTTCCTTATAGATGCGCATTTCAGGCGTCACGCGATCAAACAAGCTGCCGCCCAGGAAGAAGCCCTCTTCATGCCCGGCAACACTCAAACCGCGGCCGTCGACTACCAGCTCAGCGCCAGAAGACACACCGTCTTCTATATAGCCACTGACCTTGTCCCGCGCCTGCCCCGTCACCAACGGCCCCATATCCAGGCCGCAAGAGGTGCCCGCACCAATCTTGAGTGCCTTGACCTGCGGTACCAACTTGGCGATCAACGCATCCGCCACCTGGTCACCCACGCACACGGCCACCGAAATCGCCATGCAACGCTCACCGCAGGAACCATACGCTGCGCCCATCAAAGCGCTGACCGCGTTATCCAGGTCCGCATCCGGCATCAGCACCGCATGGTTCTTCGCCCCGCCCAGCGCCTGCACGCGCTTGCCGCGCTTGGTTGCTTCGGAATAGATGTACTCGGCAATCGGCGTCGACCCCACAAAACTCAGGGCTTTGACTTCCGGCGCTTCAATCAGCGCATCCACTGCGCCCTTGTCCCCGTGCACCACGCTCAGCACGCCTTTGGGCAGACCGGCTTCCTGCAACAGCTGCGCAATCAGCAGCGTGGAGCTTGGATCACGCTCCGATGGTTTCAGGATGAAACAGTTACCGCACACGATCGCCAGCGGGTACATCCACAGCGGCACCATCGCCGGGAAGTTGAACGGAGTAATACCCGCCACCACACCCAACGGTTGGAAGTCCGACCACGCATCAATGTTCGGCCCCACGTTACGGCTGTACTCGCCTTTGAGAATCTCCGGCGCCGAACAGGCGTATTCCACGTTCTCGATGCCGCGTTTCAGTTCACCGGCGGCGTCTTCCAGGGTCTTGCCATGCTCCTCGCTGATCAACTGCGAAATACGCGCTTCGTTCTGCTCCAGCAATTGCTTGAAACGAAACATCACCTGGGCACGCTTGGCCGGTGGGGTATTACGCCAGGCAGGGAACGCCGCCTTGGCCGAGTCGATCGCCTGTTGAATAGTTTCACGGCTGGCCAATGGCACTTGGTGAATCACCTGGCCGGTGGACGGGTTGTACACGTCGGCACTACGGCCGCTGTCATTGACCAACTCACCGTTGATCAAATGCTGGATAAGGCTCATGCAGGGCTCCTGAAAAGTTGTTCTATATAAAAGGAGAAATCAGTCGATCTTGTTCAGCACTTCGCCGACCGCATCGAACAAACGATCCAGGTCCTGCGGCTTGCTGTTGAAGGTTGGCCCGAACTGCAGGGTGTCACCGCCAAAGCGCACGTAGAAACCCGCTTTCCACAAGGCCATGCCGGCCTCAAATGGACGCACGATGGCATCACCGTCACGCGGGGCAATCTGGATCGCGCCGGCCAGGCCGTAGTTACGGATGTCGATCACATTCTTGCTGCCCTTCAACCCGTGCAACGCATTCTCAAAGTGCGGGGCGACTTCGGCTACGCTCTGCACCAGGTTTTCCTTCTGCAACAGGTCCAATGCCGCCAAGCCAGCCGCGCAAGCCACCGGGTGCGCCGAGTAGGTGTAGCCGTGGGGGAATTCCACCGCGTATTCCGGCGTCGCCTGGTTCATGAAGGTCTGATAGATCTCGCTGCTGGCAATCACTGCGCCCATCGGGATCGCGCCGTTGGTGACTTGCTTGGCAATGCACATCAGGTCCGGGGTCACGCCAAAGCTGTCGGCGCCGAACATCGAGCCGGTACGGCCGAAACCGGTGATCACTTCGTCGAACACCAGCAGGATGTTGTGTTGGTCGCAGATCTCACGCAGTCGCTTGAGATAACCCTGTGGCGGCACCAGCACGCCAGCGGAACCGGCCATCGGTTCAACAAACACCGCTGCGATGTTCGACGCGTCGTGCAGTTCGATCAGCTTGAGCAGCTCATCGGCCAGGGCGATGCCGCCCAGCTCCGGCATGCCACGGGAGAAGGCATTGCTCGCCAGCAACGTGTGCGGCAGATGGTCAACGTCCATCAGGCCCTGACCGAAGAGCTTGCGGTTGCCGTTCACGCCACCCAGGCTGGTTCCGGCAATGTTCACACCGTGATAGCCACGGGCGCGGCCGATCATCTTGGTCTTGGTGGCCTGGCCTTTCAGGCGCCAGTACGCACGCACCATCTTCACCGCTGTATCGGCGCACTCGGAGCCCGAATCGGTGAAGAACACGTGGTTCAGGTTGCCTGGGGTCAGGTCGGTGATCTTTTCCGCCAGCTGGAAGGACAACGGATGACCGTATTGGAAGCCCGGGGAGTAGTCCAGGGTGCCCAGTTGCTTGGAGACTGCTTCCTGAATCTCTTTACGGGTGTGCCCGGCGCCACACGTCCACAGGCCCGACAACGAGTCGTACACCTTGCGGCCCTTGTCATCTATCAACCAGCTGCCTTCAGCGCCGACGATCAGGCGCGGGTCGCGCTGGAAGTTGCGGTTGGCGGTGTAAGGCATCCAGTGCGCATCCAACTTCAATTGGCTGGCCAGGGACGATGGGGCGTTTTCGGGCATGTTCATCAGCAAAACCTCGCAGGGCAAAAGGCAGCGTCGGGATTGAAAAGCGTTGTTGCAGCTAAATTGCCACGGCGATAAAGTCGGTGAAATCCAACTCTTCTAACCTTCAGTCAGGCCTTCACTAAACTATGAGCAGCCGTCGACCCGATCCCCTGGCCCAAGTCAGCGACTTCGATATCCGCCTGTTGCGCATCTTTCGCAGCGTGGTGGAGTGCGGCGGCTTCTCGGCGGCCGAAACCGTGCTCGGCATCGGCCGCTCGGCCATCAGCCAGCAGATGAGCGACCTGGAGCAACGCCTTGGATTGCGCCTGTGCCAGCGCGGGCGTGCCGGCTTCTCCCTGACCGAAGAAGGCCGCGAGGTCTACCAATCGGCCTTGCAGCTATTAAGTGCGCTGGAAAGCTTTCGCACCGAGGTCAACGGCCTGCATCAGCATTTGCGCGGCGAACTGATCATCGGCCTCACCGACAACCTGGTCACCCTGCCCCACATGCGCATCACCCACGCCCTGGCGCAGTTGAAGGAACGCGGCCCCGACGTACAAATCCAGATCCGCATGATCGCGCCGAACGAGGTGGAACAAGGTGTACTCGATGGTCGCCTGCATGTCGGCGTAGTACCTCAGGCGAGCGCGCTGTCCGGCCTGGAATACCAACCCCTATACAGCGAACGCTCACTGCTCTACTGCGCGGTTGGCCACCCGTTGTTTTACGCGGACGACAAGCAACTGGACGACCCACGTATCGACAGCCAGGACGCCATCGCCCCGACCTTTCGCTTGCCCGCCGAAATCCAGGCCCATTACCAGGCACTCAATTGCACCGCCAGCGCCTCGGACCGCGAAGGCATGGCGTTCCTGATTCTCACCGGCCGCTATATCGGCTACCTGCCCGACCACTACGCCAGCCTGTGGGTACAACAAGGCCGACTGCGCGCGCTGAAACCGGCTACACGTTTTTACGATTTGAGCCTCGCATCGGTCACGCGCAAGGGTCGCCGCCCTCATTTGGTGCTGGAAAGCTTTCTGGAGAGTCTGGCGGCAACGCGCTAATTCGGGCCTCTCGCTAAAAGCTGAGCAACTGGACAGCTTTTTGCAAGGGAACCAGGACCTTGAACCGTCCGCCCTGAGTTTGCCCGCCATGCCACCAGAAACCTTGAGCCCCAACGACCTGATCTACGGCCTGAACGACCGACCGAAACCACTGCCGGCCCTACTGGCAGCCTTGCAACATGTGCTGGCCGCCTTTGTCGGCATCATCACCCCGCCACTGATCATCGGTTCTACGTTGGGGCTCACCGCCCACCTGCCCTACCTGATCAGCATGGCGTTGATGGTGTCCGGCGTAGGCACTTTCATCCAGGCACGCAGGCCATTTGGTATCGGCGCCGGCATGATCTGCCTGCAAGGCACCAGCTTTGCGTTTCTCGGCGCGGTGTTGTCAGCAGGCTTTCTAGTGAAGCAACGCGGCGGCAGCCCGGAAGACATCATGGCGATGGTCTTTGGCGTGTGCTTTTTCGGCGCGGCGGTGCAGATCGTGTTGAGCCGTTTTATCGGCCAATTGCGCCGTGTGATCACGCCCTTGGTCACCGGCATTGTCATCACCTTGATAGGCATCAGCCTGATCAAAGTCGGCATCACCGACCTGGGTGGCGGTTTCAATGCGCCTGACTTCGGCGCGCCGACCAACCTGGCCTTGGGGTTGTTCGTCGTGTTGACGATCATCTTGCTCAACCGCTCGAACACGCCGTGGATACGCCTCTCGGCAATCATCATCGGCCTGGCCCTCGGCAGCCTGGCCGCGTGGTTCAGCGGCAAGCTGGTGCCCCAAGCCTTGCCCGACTTGCCATTGATCAGCGTGCCGATGCCGTTTCGCTTTGGTTTCAACTTCGACTGGAGCGCCTTCCTGCCCATCGCGCTGATTTATCTGATCAGCAGTATCGAAACCGTTGGCGACCTGACCGCCAACTGCATGATCGCCCGCCAGCCGATCAGCGGCCCTTCTTATATAAGTCGACTCAAGGGCGGCGTATTGGGTGATGGCGTCAGTTGCATGATTGCCGCCACCTTCAGCGCATTCCCCAACACCACGTTTGCGCAGAACAACGGCGTGATCCAACTCACCGGCGTGGCCAGCCGTTACGTCGGCTTATACATTGGTGTGCTGCTGTTCTGTCTCGGCCTGTTTCCACTGATCGGCGCGGTGCTGCAGCAAATCCCCAAACCGGTATTGGGCGGCGCAACCCTGGTGATGTTCGGCAGCGTGGCCGCCGCCGGCGTGCGCATTCTGGCCCAGGCGCCGCTGGACCGACGCAGCATGTTGATCATCGCCACCTCGTTCGGCGTTGGCCTGGGCATTGCCGCCCAACCTGAGTTGCTGCACTTGATGCCGCCTCTGGTGCAAAACCTGTTCGATTCGGCCATCACCAGCGGCGGCCTGACGGCCATCGTGTTGTGCCTGTTATTACCCGAGGCCAAAGCGAATACCGCAGGCGCAAACCACGCGCCGGAAAGCGACACACTGGAACCGCTTTGACGGTTTTATTGCATCGGGACTTGTCTGAGGCTTGAGGGTGGGTTATCTGTGCACACGTCGTCTCTATCGATCAGCACGGAAACCTCCATGAGCCTCGAAGTTCCTGCCCACAGCAACCACGCCGGTAAACCTGCCAGCCGTATTCGGCAAAAGAATGAACAAGCGATTCTCCAGGCGGCTGAAGACGAATTCGCGCGTCATGGCTACAAAGGCACCAGCATGAACACCATTGCCTCGAGTGCCGGGCTGCCCAAGGCCAACCTGCATTATTACTTCACCAACAAGCTCGGCCTGTACATCGCGGTACTGAGCAATATCCTCGAACTGTGGGACAGCACCTTCAACGCGCTGACCGCCGAGGACGACCCCGCCGTCGCGCTGACACGCTACATCCGCACCAAGATGGAATTCTCCCGGCGCCACCCCCAAGCCTCGCGGATCTTCGCCATGGAGATCATCAGTGGCGGCGAATGCCTGACCGAATATTTCAGCCAGGACTACCGCGCCTGGTTCAGTGGCCGCGCAGCGGTGTTCCAGGCCTGGATCGAAGCCGGCAAGATGGACCCCATCGACCCCGTACACCTGATCTTCCTGTTGTGGGGCAGCACCCAGCATTACGCCGACTTCGCCACCCAGATCTGCCGCGTCACTGGTCGCACCAAGCTGACCAAGCAGGACATGGAAGACGCCGGCACCAACCTGATCCATATCATCCTCAAAGGCTGCGGCATCAAGCCGGCCCTATAAACGAAGCGACTTATGCCTTTCACGCTGACCGGCCTTTGCGAATTTCGTGAAGAAATACGCAAAAGCCGCTTTATCACCCTGGCCGCGCCGATCACCAGCGCGCAAGACGCCCAGGCGTTTTTCGAGCAGCACAGCGACCTCAACGCCACGCACAACTGCTGGGCCTGGAAGCTCGCCGACCAGTACCGCAGCAACGACGATGGCGAACCCGGCGGCACGGCCGGGCGACCGATCCTGGCCGCCATTGAAGCCCAAGGCTTTGATCAGGTCGCCGTGCTGGTGATTCGCTGGTACGGCGGCATCCAGCTGGGCACCGGCGGCCTGGCTCGCGCCTACGGCGGCGGCGCGAACAAATGCCTGCAGAATGCCGAACGCATCGAGCTGATCAGCCGCGTGCCGCTGAGCTGTGCCTGCAGTTTCTCGGAATTGAACCTGGTGAAACTGCGCGTGGCCGAACTGGGCGGGCTGGTGGTGGAAGAAACCTTCACCGCCAACGGCGTCGAGCTACAGCTCGCACTCGGCGAGGCGCACATCGACACGCTGCAAACCCAGCTCGCCGACCTCAGCCGTGGGCGCATCCTGCTCGAACGCTGAAACTGCCCACATCTACTGTGCACCTGCCTGTGGATAACCTGAGCACACCCGTCTGTAACCCTTTTGTCATAAGGGCTTACGGGCGCCGGTCATTTTTTGATCAGTATTCACCGGGAGTAGTTGCGCAACGCCCCACAGCAGTTCCAACAGCAGAATTATCCACAGCACCGACGTGGAGCCCTGCATCAGCGCGTACAGCTGCCAGGTCGCAAACAGACCACGGCCGGCCGCGTCATACAGCCCGAATTGGCGTTGAGGGTCGCGAATACGCAGCACTGCCCACACGCACACGATCGAGCCGAGCAGGTTGGCCATCAGCACATGCGCAGGCAGAAACGGCGGTAGCTCGCCCGGCAGGTTCAAGCCCTGCAACAGGCCGTGTACTAATGCAAAACTCCACGGCGTGACAAACGCGGCGGTGATGATCAAGTCATACCAGGCACTGGCCCGCACCAATGTCCGGTAGCGTTTTTGTGTCCACATAGCAGCAAGCTCCTTCAATTCAAGAAGCCAGCAGGCTAAAGCCTGGAGTATGCTCCAGGGTCAAGCCCTCTCGAGCCCGTCTCATGCGTATCGGCGAATTAGCCCAGGCCAGCCAGGTCAGCCGCGACACCTTGCGCTTCTATGAGCAGCGCGGGTTGATCGCCGCGCAACGCAGCGCCAACGGTTACCGCGACTACCCGCCGGACATGCTGCAACTGGTGCTCTATATCAAGACTGCGCAGCGCCTGGGTTTCAGCCTCGGCGAGATCGGCACCAGCGTCGCCGCCTTATGGCAGGCGCCCGATCCCGACGCTGCCGTCACACAATTGCTGCAAGACAAGCTCAACCTGATCGAAACCCGCATCACTGAACTCGGCCATCTGCGCCAGGAGTTGCAGCAAAGGCTCGGGCAACGTTGTCCACTGAATCCGTGAACCTCCACTCCAAAGGAAGCCCTTCATGTCTACGCCAAAAACCGCACTGATCATCGGCGCCTCGCGCGGCCTGGGCCTTGGCCTGGTCAAGCAACTGCTGCAGGACGGCTGGGAGGTGACCGCCACCGTGCGCGACCCGAACAAGGCCGATGCGCTCAAAGCCGTGGGCCAGGTGCAGATCGAGAAGCTGGACATGGACGATCAACAAGCCGTGATCGCCTTGGCCCAACGCCTGAAGGAGCGCACCTTCGACCTGCTGTTCGTCAACGCCGGCGTCAAAGGCCCTGCCAACCAGGAGCCGGGCCACGCCACCCTGGCGGAAGTCGGCCAACTGTTTTTCACCAACGCCGTGGCGCCGATCAACCTGGCCCAGCGCTTTGTCGGGCAGATCCGCAAAGACACCGGCGTGCTGGCGTTCATGAGTTCGGTGCTGGGCAGCGTGACTATTCCCGATGGCTCCGACCTGGCGCTGTACAAGGCCAGCAAGGCTGCACTCAACTCCATGACCAACAGCTTTATCACGCAACTGGGCGACCATAAGCTCACCGTGCTGTCGCTGCATCCGGGCTGGGTGAAAACCGACATGGGCGGCGAAAACGCGCACATCGATGTCGACACCAGCGTGCGCGGCCTGGTGGATCAGGTGAATGCCTACACCGGCAAAGGCGGCCATCACTTCGTGGACTACAAGGGCGACACCATCGCCTGGTAACAGCTCGGTCCAACCTGTGGGAGCGGGCTTGCCCGCGATGGTCTCAAGAGCACCTCGCTCCTACAGATAGACCTGATCATGGACTACACGTAAACTCTGCTCCTCGCCCTCACCGGCGACCCTGGATCAGCAGACAGGGCAACACTGAGCTGGCAAACCTGAACCCATCATTCAGAGGAGCCGGCCAATGCCTGCGACCCGTATCTGGTTAAAAAACCCCCTCGCGATCTTCACCGCCAATGGCCTCGACGCCCGTGGTGGCCTGGTGCTGCAAGACGGTGTGATCACCGAAGTGCTGGGCTTGGGAAAAGAGCCCACCGTGCCGTGCGGACAAGTATTCGATGCACGCGAACATGTGATCCTGCCGGGGCTGATCAACACTCACCATCACTTCTACCAAACCCTGACCCGCGCCTGGGCGCCGGTGGTCAACCAGCCGCTCTTCCCGTGGCTGAAAACCCTGTACCCGGTCTGGGCACGCCTGACCCCGGAAAAACTCGCGCTGGCGTCCAAAGTCGCCTTGGCTGAATTGCTGCTGTCTGGCTGCACCACCGCGGCAGATCACCATTACCTGTTCCCCGAAGGCCTTGAAAACGCCATCGACGTGCAGGTGCAAAGCGTGCGCGAACTGGGCATGCGCGCCATGCTCACTCGCGGCTCCATGAGCCTGGGCGAAGCGGATGGCGGCCTGCCGCCGCAGCAAACCGTGCAGCAAGGCCAGGTGATCCTCGAAGACAGCCAGCGCCTGATCCGCGAATACCACCAGCGCGGCGATGGCGCGCAAATCCAGATCGCCCTGGCGCCCTGCTCGCCGTTTTCGGTCACCCCGGAAATCATGCAAGCCAGCGCCGAACTGGCCAACAGCCTCGACGTGCGCCTGCACACGCACCTGGCCGAAACCCTCGACGAAGAAGACTTCTGCCTGCAGCGTTTCGGGCTGCGCACGGTGGACTACCTCGACAGCGTCGGCTGGCTCGGCCCACGCACCTGGCTGGCCCACGGCATTCACTTCAACCCGGACGAGATCGCCCGCCTGGGCGCCGCCGGCACCGGTATCTGCCATTGCCCAAGCTCGAATATGCGCCTGGCTTCCGGCATCTGCCCGACCCTGGACCTGCTCGCCGCCGGCGCGCCGATTGGCCTGGGCGTCGACGGTTCGGCCTCCAACGATGCCTCGAACATGATCCTCGAAGCGCGCCAGGCCCTGTACATCCAGCGCCTGCGTTACGGCGCAGAAAAGATCACCCCGGAAGGCGTGCTGGGCTGGGCCACCAAAGGCTCGGCGCAGTTGCTGGGGCGCACGGATATCGGTGAGTTGGCCGTGGGCAAACAGGCTGACCTGGCGCTGTTCAAACTCGATGAGCTGCGTTTTTCCGGCAGCCATGACCCGATTTCGGCGCTGCTGCTGTGCGGCGCCGACCGCGCGGATCGGGTGATGATCGGCGGCAAGTGGCGGGTGATCGATGGGCAGGTTGAAGGGCTGGACCTGAAAGGCTTGATTGCCGATCACAGCCAGGCGGCGAAACAACTGATCGCCGGCACCTGAGCCCTGCACAAAGCCAACTGTGGGAGCTGGCTTGCCTGCGATGCAGACACCTCGGTCTATTAGCCATACCGAGTGGATGCCATCGCGGGCAAGCCCGACTCCCACATGGGATTTAGGGTGTGCTTGAGGGCCGGTTACACCCCAAGCAACGACAACATGATAAAGGTCGCAAACAACACATGTGGGAGCTGGCTTGCCTGCGATGCAGGCACCTCGGTCTTTCAGCCATACCGAGTTAATGCCATCGCGGGCAAGCCCGACTCCCACATGGGATTTAGGGTGTGCTTGAGGGCCGGTTACACCCCAAGCAACGACAACATGATAAAGGTCGCAAACAACACAAAGTGCGTCATCCCTTCGATGGCATTGGTTTCGCCATCATTGAGGTTGATCGCACTCACCACCAGTGTGATCAACACCATCACGGTCTGCACCGGGGTCATCGCCATCTGGAACGGCTGGCCGGTGTAGAGCGCCATGGCTTCCATCACCGGCACCGTCAAAATCACCGTCGACAACGATGCACCCAGTGCGATGTTGACCACCGACTGCATGCGGTTAGCCAAGGCTGCACGCAATGCCGTCAGAATTTCCGGCGCGGCCGAAATCGCCGCCACCACAATCGCGGTAATCACCGGCGGTGCGCCCGTACCTTCCAGGCCCAGGTCGAGGGTCTTGGACATCACCTCGGCCAATGCGCCAATCACAATCACGCCAAACACCAACGTACCGATGGAAAACGCCAGGTTGATCGGCGGCTCCTGCTGTTCTTCCGGCTGCTTTTTTCGGCGTTTTTCCGGGTAGCTATAGCTGAAGAAGTAACTGTGTGGCCCGACCTGCATGCGCAGGAACAGGGTGTAGAGCAACACCATCGCGCCGATGGTGAAGGCCGAGTAAATTTTCCAGTCAGCCTCGGGAATAAACTCCGGCACCACCATCGATACGCCCATGGCGGTGAGGATCATCACGCTGTAACTGCGTGCCGAGTCATCGTTGTAGGACTGTTCACCATGCTTGATGCCGCCCATCAGCGCGGCCAGGCCAAGGATGCCGTTGATATCGAGCATCACCGCCGAATAGATCGTGTCACGTACCAAAGTCGGCGAGGGCTCGTTGCTCATCATGATCGCCAGGATCACCACTTCCACCAGCACGGCGGCGAGGGTGAGGATCATGGTGCCGTAAGGGTCACCGACCTTTTCCGCCAGTTGCTCGGCGTGGTGGGCGACGCGCATCGACGCCATGACAATAAAAGCGATGAGCGCCAAGCCGCCCAGCAGGGCGATCATCTGCCCGCTGTGCAGCATCCAGTGCTCCAACGGGTAGGCGGCGATGGCGGCGATCAACGCCAGCCACATGAATTTTTCTTGCTTGAGGGATGTGAGCATTCCGGGCCTTTTTGTGCAGCAAATCAGTCATTGATGGGGTACAGACTGCACCACGTCGCTAACGTTTCGTTACACCTTAGTTCAGATGGCCCTTGCGCGAATAAAACCAATACTCTCCTGCTGGTCAGGTTTTGCCGACTATTTCAGCCATGGCCTGTAGAATGCCGCCATTGCACCTGATGAGAATTTAGAACATGTACGATTGGCTCAACGCCCTGCCCAAGGCTGAATTGCACCTGCACCTGGAAGGCTCGCTGGAGCCTGAGTTGCTGTTTGCCCTGGCCGAACGCAACAAGATTGCACTGCCGTGGAATGACGTCGAAACCCTGCGCAAGGCCTACGCCTTCAACAACCTGCAAGAGTTTCTCGACCTGTATTACAAAGGCGCCGATGTGCTGCGCACGTCCCAGGATTTCTATGACCTGACCTGGGCCTACCTGCTGCGCTGCAAAGAACAGAACGTGATCCACACCGAACCGTTCTTCGACCCGCAGACCCACACCGACCGTGGCGTGCCATTCGAAGTGGTGCTCAACGGCATCGCCGCTGCGCTCAAAGATGGCGAGCAGCAACTGGGTATCACCAGCGGTTTGATCCTGAGCTTCCTGCGCCACCTGAGCGAAGCCGAAGCCGAGAAAACCCTCGACCAGGCGCTGCCGTTCCGTGACGCGTTTGTGGCCGTCGGCCTGGACAGCTCGGAAATGGGTCACCCACCGAGCAAGTTCCAGCGCGTGTTCGACCGTGCCCGCCATGAAGGCTTCCTTACCGTGGCCCACGCCGGCGAAGAAGGCCCGCCCGAGTACATCTGGGAGGCCATCGACCTGCTGAAAATCCAGCGTATCGACCATGGCGTACGCGCCATCGAAGACGAACGCTTGATGCAGCGCATCATCGACGAGCAGATCCCGCTGACCGTGTGCCCACTGTCCAACACCAAGCTCTGTGTGTTCGACGACATGGCCCAGCACAACATCCTCGACATGCTTGAGCGTGGCGTGAAGGTGACGGTGAACTCGGATGACCCGGCGTACTTCGGCGGCTATGTCACCGAGAACTTCCACGCGCTGTACACCTCCCTGGGCATGACCCAGGACCAGGCCAAACGCCTGGCGCAGAACAGCCTGGATGCGCGGCTCGTGAAGCCATAACTGCATAAACGCAGTTCAAATAATGTGGGAGCTGGCTTGCCAGCTCCCACATTGACCTCATCAGCCTTGAGATTGGGTCAGTTCTTCCAGGGTCTTGCCCTTGGTCTCCATCCCAAACACCCACACCACCAGCGCCGCCACCGCAAAACACAGCGCCCCCAAGGCAAACACCCCACCCTGCCCGGTTATCGGAAACACCAGCCCGGTTACCAACGGCCCCAGCAATGACCCGACCCGGCCAATCGCCGAGGCAAACCCGGAACCGGTGGCCCGCGCCGAAGTGGGATACAGCTCCGGCGTGTAGGTGTACAGCACCGCCCACATGCCAAACAGAAAGAACTGCATCAACAACCCCGAGGTAATCAGCAGCCCCACGTTGCCGCCAAACACCGCGCTCTGCCCATACAGAAACGCCATCACCCCGCCGCCCAGCAATGTCACCACACACACCGGTTTACGGCCCCAACGTTCCACCAGCCAGGCCGCCATCAAGAAGCCCGGTATCCCGCCCAGGGAAATGATCACCGTGTAATACACCGATTGCGTCACGGCAAAACCCGACTGCTGCAACAGCGCACTCAGCCAGGAGGTCAGCCCGTAGAAACCCAGCAAGGCAAAAAACCACACGCTCCAGATCATCATCGTGCGTTGGCGATACTGCGCCGACCACAACTGCTGGAACGCCGAGAAAAACGTGCCCGGCACGCTCTCAACCCGCGGCAAGGCAATCGGCTCCGGCAAGTCCGTACGCCCCAGCGAGTCGCGGACCTTCTGCTCAATGCCGAGCAACACCTTGTCCGCCGCTGCATGCCGCCCGGCCTGTTCCAGCCAGCGTGGCGATTCCGGGATAAAAAAACGAATCGCCAGCACAAACACCGCCGGTACCGCCAACACCAGGAAGATGTCGCGCCAGCCAATCACCGGCAGCAAAAAGTAGGACAGCACACCCGCCGCCACAAACCCCAGCGGCCAGAAGCCATCCATCAAGGCGATATATCGCCCACGGCCCTTGGCGGGAATCAGCTCCGAGAGCATCGACTGCGCAATCGGGAATTCCATACCCATGCCGATCCCCAGCAGGATGCGAAACAGCGTCAGCGTTTCCACCGTCTGCGCCGTGGAGCACAGGTAACTGGCGACGCCCCACAACACGATGCTCCACTGAAACACCGGCTTGCGCCCGAAACGGTCAGCCAACATGCCGGACAAGGACGCACCGACCACCATGCCGAAAAAACTCGAACTGGCGAGTAACCCGGCCTGGGCCGTGCTCAGGCCGAACTCGGTTTTTATCGAGCCCAACAGGAAGGTCATCATCGCCAGGTCCATGGAGTCGAAAAAAAACGCCAAGGCGATGATGATGAAAATGATTCGGTGGTAACCGCTGATGGGCAACCGTTCCAGCCGTTCCGCTGCGCTATAGCCTTGCATACCCATGCCATACCCCCCGAGTGAAAAATCCCCAAGGCGAGTGTGCGGCATCGTTTTACCCGATTATTGCTGGATACGACCTGACTGAAACTCTGAACGACGCACGCACCTACGCCGTGGCCAGACGGTTGATTTCCGCAAGCCCCAGGTCGGTCACCAGCAAGGCACGCGACTCGTTGACCGCGTTGATCCAGCCGCACTGCAAAAACAACTGCAACAACCCGGCCCCCAATGCCCCCCCCAGGTGCGGCTGCTGCTGGCTCCAGTCAAAACAGTCGCAGGCCAACGGCGCAGACAGTGCCTGGATAAAGATGCCCAGGGTCGCGAAATGCTGCGCGCCGGTGACGGTCACGTCGGTACGCTGTTCGTAGCGGTCGATCCAGCCGGCCTCCAGCATGCGCTGATAAAGCCCCGCTGCCAGTTCACCGCCCAGATGCCCCTGGCACAAACGCGCGCGCCGCAACGGCGGCGGCGCCAGGGATACTCGCGGGGAAACCTGCGGAGCGTTGCGTGCGGCACAGGCCAAGGTGGTACAGGCCAATGCGTCGACGGCCGCACAGACATCCACGGCGGCCATGCGAAACAGGCGCTTGCCGCGCTTGGCCTCGCTGCGCAGCAAACCGCTGCCGATAAGGCGCGCAAGATGCGCATTGGCCGACGCGGCGGACAGCCCGGCGAGCATAGCCAGTTCGTCTGCGGTTTTCGCCGAACCGTCCATCAGTGACCAGAGCATGGCGGTGCGCTTGGGCTCAGCGAGCAAGCTGGCGATCTGACTGATGCAAGGTGCTTCTTCCATGTATTCACTCCTTGTAAATCATTTGTCTGCTGCGGTTGGAACCAAAGTATAGGGGCGCAAACCGCCCATTCCGCGGCGTCCGACAGCGCGAATGGGGACAGGCTCTGAGTGAAATTTCTGGCTTTGGTGGAGGCTATTGCCTAACGCTCTATCGCCCCGGCCTTTGCGCGGTCAAAGCCGCACAACGGGACACGAGCATTTCCCGCAGCAGGTTAATGGGTTTACTCAACTGAGCACGGTGGGCGCACAGCAGGTTGAGCGGCGTGCGCTCGCCGCGTAGCTCCGGCAACACCAGGCGCAAACGCCCCGCGAGCACGTCGGTGCTCACATCCAGCCACGACTTGTAGGCAATGCCGACACCCGCCACCGCCCAGCGGCGCACCACATCGGCGTCGTCACTGAAGCGATCACCGCTTACCGTCAGGCCGACCTCGCGCTTGCCGTCGTAAAAACCCCAGTGGTCGTGGACACGGCTGCCCAGCATGTACAACAGGCAATTGTGCTGCGCCAACTGCTCAAGATGCCGGGGCTCGCCATGCCGTGCCAGGTAGCTGGGTGCGGCGCACAGCACGCGAATGTTGTCCGGGGCGATGGGCAGCGCGACCAGGCTGGAATCTTCAGGCTCGCCGTAGCGCAGGGCGATATCCACCGGCTGGCGGAACAGGTCGGCAATGCGGTCGCCCAGCCGCAGGCGGATGTTCAATTGCGGGTATTCAAGCTGAAACTCATCCAGCCACGGCAGTAACTGGTTGCGCCCGAAATCCGACGGCGCCGACAGTTGCAGCACACCGCTGACATGGTCCTGGCCGCTGGCCAATAAGCGCCGCCCTTCGTCCAGCGAACTCAACGCGGCGCGGGCATATTCCAAAAACCCCTCGCCTTCGGCAGTCAGGCGCAAACTGCGGGTGGAGCGCGCCAGCAAGCGCGTGCCCAGTTGCTGTTCGATACGCTTGAGCGCCGCGCTCGCCACGGCAGGCGAGAGGTCCATGATGCGTGCAGCGGCCGACAAACTGCCGAGGTCCGCCGCCCGCACAAACAACTGCAAATCATCAAAACGCAGCATGTACCCTCGCCTATTATCAAAATTCTATTGAAACAGACTGCTGTTTTAGCCGCTTTTATCTGTGCTGAAAATAGCTAATCATCTGTCCATCCCGTTCACCACGTGTCTGGAGTTGAATATGTCCGCTGCCTTTAACGTCATCGCCACGCTGATCGCCAAACCCGGCCAGCAGGCCAAGTTGGAAACCCTGCTGCGCGGCCTGTTGGAACCGACTCGCCTGGAAGCCGGTTGCGAGCAGTACGACCTGCACCAGGACCTGCAACACCCGGAAACCTTCTACATGCTCGAACGCTGGAGCGACGACGCGGCGCTGGCCGATCACGACCAGAGCGCGCATATCCAAAGCTTCCGCGCCAAGGCTGCGGATGTGCTCGAACATTTCGAACTCAAGCGCCTGCAATTTCTTGCCTGATCACCCCATCAGCAAGTTTTTGTGGCGAGTACGCTTGCTTGCGCTGGAGTGCGAAGCGCTTACCGACAGGTTTTGGGGCTGCTTCGCAGCCCAGCGGGAGCAAGCTCCCTCGCCACATTTAGCCTGACTCTCGACCACCTTCTTTACTCGGAGCCAATATGAAAGCCATTGCCTACTACGCCTCACTGCCGATCAGCGACGAAAAATCCCTGCAAGACATCCAATTGCCGGAGCCGGTCGCCGGCCCGCGTGACCTGCTGGTGGAAGTCAAAGCCATCTCGGTCAACCCGGTGGACACCAAAGTGCGCCAGAACGTCGCCCCGGAAAACGGCGCGGCCAAGGTACTGGGTTGGGACGTGGCCGGTGTGGTCAAGGCGGTCGGCAGCGAAGTGACGCTGTTCAAGGCGGGCGACAAGGTGTTCTACGCCGGTTCCCTGGTGCGCCCAGGCGGCAACAGCGAACTGCACACCGTGGATGAACGCATCGTCGGCCATATGCCCAAGAGCCTGGGTTTTGCCGAAGCCGCCGCACTGCCACTCACCGCCATCACCGCCTGGGAGCTGCTGTTCGAGCGCCTGCAAGTGCGTGAAGGTAAAGAAGATGAAGGCCAGAGCCTGCTGATCGTCGGCGCTGCCGGCGGTGTGGGTTCGATCCTGACCCAGTTGGCCAAGCAGCTCACCGCATTGAACGTTATCGGCACCGCCTCACGCCCGGAAACCCAGGAATGGGCCAAGGCGCTCGGCGCCGATGTGGTGATCGATCACAGCCAGCCACTGAGCGAGGCGTTGAAAAATGCCGGCCAGGCGCAGGTAACCCACGTCGCCAGCCTGACCCAGACCGACCATCACTTGGACGAACTGGTCGAAGCCCTGCAGCCGCAAGGCAAGCTGGCGTTGATCGACGACCCCAAGGTGCTGGATGTGAGCAAACTCAAGCGCAAGAGCCTGTCACTGCACTGGGAGTTCATGTACACACGCTCGATGTTCGAGACGCCGGACATGATCGAACAGCACAATCTGCTCAACCGCGTGGCCGAACTGATCGACGCCGGCACCTTGAAAACCACGGTGGGCGAGCACTTCGGCGTGATCAACGCAGCCAACCTGCGCCGCGCCCATGCGCTGCTGGAAAGCGGCAAGGCCAAGGGCAAGATCGTATTGGAAGGGTTCTAACAAGTAGCTGTCAGAGTCGTCCATTATTCATGTGAGTAATGGACGACACCGCTAGTCAGAGAGTTGATCTTTGTCATATTTGCGAACGCATTCAGGTTTATATTGGCCGCCTTTGCCACGATTCTTTTACGTGAGGAAGTCAGCAATGAAGATCCTGATAAGAGCGTTAGCAAAATCCCCAGGCAACAAATGGCAGGTCAGCCTCGACGGTGACGCCTTCACCTTCCGCAGTGAGGCCGAGGCCCGCGCCTTTGCCGACACCCTGCAAGCCCGCATCCAGGCGCCCCACCGCATTCCCCTCAGCCAGCAACGCTCCGCCGCCGGCTGATTAGCACCTCAGACCTGCGCCTGCGCGGCCCTCGCCCGTTGCAGGCGCTGGGTCGACACCGCAATCGTCACCGCCAATACACCGCACAAGCTGATGACCATCGCCATCGGCATCGCCGTGCCGTCGTGCAACACGCCGACCAAGGACGCCGCGCCTGCCGCCACACCAAACTGAATGCAACCGAGCAATGCCGAGGCGCTGCCGGCCCGTGCGCCCTGCCCGGCCATGGCACACGCCGAGGTGTTGGGCAAAATGCAGCCCAGGCTGGCGATGCAGATAAACAGCGGCACCAGTAACGGCCATAAAGCCTCGGTACGCAGCGCGGCAATGGCCAACAGCGTCAACGCCGCCGCCACGTAGACCCACACGGTGCGCGACAGCAGAAACGCCGGGCCACGCTTGGCCAGCAACCGCGCATTAAGCTGCGCTACCAGGATAAAGCCGGCGGCATTGGAGCCAAATACCCAGCCGTAATGCTCGGCGGGCACGCCATAGAGTTTGATAAAGACGAACGGGGAACCGGCGATGTAGGCAAACATCCCGGCAATCGAGATACCACCGGTGAGGGCGTAGCCCAGATAAACCCGGTCCGACAACAGGCTGACATAGCGGCTCAGCGAGCCGGACAGCGGTTGACGCGGCTTATCGGCCGGCAAGGTTTCCGGCAACCCGACCGCCACGGCGATGGCCGCCATCACGCTGAAAATCGACAACGCGAGGAAAATCGACTGCCAGCCCCACAGGCCGACCATCACCCCACCCGCCAACGGCGCGAGGATCGGCGCCAGGCCGGTCACCAGCATCAGCTGCGAATAGACTTTGGCCGAGCCCACGGCATCACATTTGTCGCTGACCACCGCCCGCGAAATCACCATGCCCGCGCAGCCGCCAAGGGCTTGCACAAAACGCGCGCCGATCAACCAGTCCAGGGACGGCGCGTAGGCGCAGGCGAAGGACGCCAGGGTAAACAGGGTCACGCCACTGAGCAGCGGCACGCGCCGGCCAAAGCGATCCGCCAGCGGCCCGTAGATCAATTGGCCGATGGCCAGGCCGCCGAAATACACGGCGAGGGTCAGCTGGATGTGTTTTTCGTCGGTGGCAAAAGCGGTGGCCATCGCCGGAAAGCCCGGCAGGTAAAAATCGATCGCCAACGGCGCGAAGGCGCTCAAGGCGCCCAGAATCAGGATTATGCGGAGGTTCATCAGACACCCAAGTGAGTCGGCAGCCCGACAGTCTAGCCGCGCTTGGGTGTGATGAACATTACGATAGCTCGCTAACTATCGGAAATTTTACGCGAGCTTGGCGCTGTAGCCTTCTTCGGTGATCAGCGCGATGACTTGCTCGTCGGACAGCCGGCTTTCAACCCCGACTTCCTTGGCGGCCAGGTTGACGTTGACGCTCGCCGCCGGGTCCTGGCTGTGTACTGCTTGAGTGACCGCCCGAACACAATGGCCGCAGGTCATTCCTTCAACACTGAATACTTGCATGACATGACTCCTTTGATGAGGTTGGCGCCAGTCTCGACCTTGCCACGATGGCAAGGTCAAGCGCTCAAAATTGCGACCGGGCTGGTATTCCAGCGTTGCCTCGGCCAAGCTTCATGCATCTTGGATTTGAACCACGGAGCATTCGCCATGCGCTGGTCGTTTTTTAGCCTTATCGGCCTGTTGAGCTTGTCCGCCGCTGCGCCCATGGCGTACGCGGACCAGGACTATGCGGTGTTGATCATTTCCCGCGAGCGCCTGGAAGTGCCGACCAATTGCGAAATCGGCCTGTATATCCAGGACCAGTTGGCCGGGCGCCTGTTCCAGGAACAGGCCACCTCGTTCAACTTGCCGGCGGGCAATGTGTCGCTGCGCCTCAAGCTGCTGCCGGGTCAATCGCCAGGTTGCCTGCCGGGCATGCTCGCACCGCCTGCGCAGAACATCACGTTGAAGGCCGGAGACATACGCAAACTGCGTATCGCCCAAGGCCCGGACGGTATGTACCTTAAACCCGCCGCACTGGAGTATTAAAGGCGCTTGACCTTCCCCGCAGGTCAAGGTTGATGCTAGGGGCAACTTCTCTGGAGGACTGCCCCATGAATGGATCCACCACCTTTGACCTGCCCATCAGCGGCATGACCTGCGCCAGCTGTGCCGGGCGTGTCGAGCGCGCGCTGGGCAAGGTGCCGGGGGTGCAAAGCGTCAGCGTCAACCTGGCCAACGAACGTGCCCACGTCGAAGTACTCGGCCAGATGGACCCCGGCGTGCTGATCGCCGCCGTCGACAAGGCCGGCTACACCGCCACCCTGCCGCAAAGCGAGACCGTCACCGACGCTAAACAGGCCCAGCGTCTGCACCACGAGCGCTGGTCGTTGTTGTTGGCCATCGCGTTGGCGCTGCCATTGGTGCTGCCGATGCTGGTGGAGCCGTTCGGCCTGCATTGGATGCTCCCGGCCTGGGTGCAATTCGCGCTGGCCACTCCCGTGCAATTCATCTTTGGCGCACGCTTCTATATAGCCGCCTGGAAAGCCGTGCGCGCCGGTGCTGGCAATATGGACCTGCTGGTGGCCATCGGCACCAGCGCCGGTTATGGCCTGAGCATTTATGAATGGCTCACCGCGCCCGTGGGCACTATGCCGCACCTGTATTTCGAAGCCTCGGCCGTGGTGATCGCCCTGGTGTTGCTGGGCAAATACCTCGAAAGCCGCGCCAAGCGCCAGACCGCCAGCGCCATCCGTGTCCTCGAAGCCCTGCGCCCGGAACGCGCGATTCGCGTGTTTGAAGGCCGTGAAGAAGACGTCGCCATCACTGCGCTGAAGCTCGACGACCTGGTGCTGGTCAAACCCGGCGAGCGCTTCCCGGTGGACGGCGAAGTGGTGGACGGCCAAAGCCATGCCGACGAGGCCTTGATCAGCGGCGAGAGCCTGCCGGTGCCGAAACAGCCGGGCGACAAGATCACCGGCGGCGCCATTAATGGCGAAGGCCGCTTGCTGGTACGCACCCAGGCGCTGGGTGCAGAAAGTGTGCTGGCGCGAATCATCCGTCTGGTGGAAGACGCCCAGTCTGCCAAGGCACCGATCCAGAAACTGGTGGATAAAGTCAGCCAGGTCTTTGTGCCGACCGTGCTGGTGCTGGCCTTGGTTACGCTGGTGGGGTGGTGGTTGTACGGCGCTTCACTGGAAACCGCGATCATCAATGCCGTCGCGGTGCTGGTGATTGCTTGCCCATGCGCCCTGGGCCTGGCCACACCGACCGCCATCATGGCCGGCACCGGCGTGGCGGCGCGCTATGGCATCCTGATCAAGGACGCCGAAGCGCTGGAACGTGCCCATGCCGTCAGCGCGGTGGTGTTCGACAAGACCGGCACACTCACCTCCGGCGCGCCAAAAATTGCGCACCTGGCCGCGGTGGATGGCAATGAAGATTTATTGCTGCAACAGGCTGGCGCCTTGCAACGCGGCAGCGAGCACCCGTTGGCCAAGGCCGTGCTGGATGCGTGTGGTGAAAAAGGGCTGATCGTGGCGGACGTGAGCGCCAGCCAATCGCTGACCGGACGCGGCATTGCTGGCACTTTGGATGGCCGTGAACTGGCCTTGGGCAACCGCCGCATGCTCGAAGAGAACGGCTTGAGCGCAGGTGAGCTGGCCGAGTCTGCCAACGCCTGGGAAGCCGAAGGCCGCACCTTGTCGTGGTTGATTGAACAAGGCGCACAACCACGCGTGTTGGGGCTGTTTGCGTTTGGCGACACCCTCAAGCCCGGCGCATTGGAAGCCGTGGAACAACTCAAGGCTCAGCACATCAGCAGCCACTTGCTCACCGGCGATAATCGCGGCAGTGCCCGCGTGGTCGCCCTGGCGCTGGGCATCGATGATGTACACGCCGAAGTGCTGCCAGCCGACAAGGCCGCGACGGTGGCCGAGCTGAAAAAGACCGGCGTCGTCGCCATGGTCGGCGATGGCATCAACGACGCCCCGGCCCTGGCCGCCGCCGATATCGGCATCGCCATGGGCGGCGGTACCGATGTGGCTATGCACGCCGCCGGGATCACGCTGATGCGTGGCGACCCGCGCCTGGTGCCGGCCGCGCTGGAGATCAGCCGCAAGACCTACGCAAAAATCCGCCAGAACCTGTTCTGGGCCTTTGTGTATAACTTGATCGGCATTCCGCTGGCTGCCTTTGGCCTGCTCAACCCGGTGCTCGCAGGTGCGGCCATGGCCTTGTCCAGCGTCAGCGTGGTGAGCAATGCGTTATTGTTGAAAACCTGGAAACCGAGCATTTGGAAACCGGAGCAATTGGAGGACAAGCGCCCATGAACATAGGCCAAGCCGCCCGCCAGAGCGGGCTGAGCGCCAAGATGATTCGCTACTACGAATCCATCGGCCTGCTCAAAGCCGCGCACCGCACCGACAGCGGCTACCGCGTGTATGGCAGCGATGACTTGCACACGTTGGCGTTTATCAAACGCTCGCGGGATCTGGGGTTTTCGTTGGAAGAAGTCGGCAAGCTGCTGACCCTGTGGCAAGACCGCCAGCGGGCCAGCGCCGACGTAAAAGCCCTGGCGCGCCAGCACATCGAGGCGCTGAACCAGAAGATTCTGGAGCTGGGGCAATTGCGCGACACGTTGCAGGACCTGGTGGAACACTGCCAGGGTGACCATCGGCCGGATTGCCCGATACTCAAGGAGTTGGCGTCGGGCAGCTGTTGCGCCTGATCAGCTCTGCACAAAACAAATATGGGAACAGGCTTATGTGGCGGCTGCCTTATGTGGCGGCTGCCTTATGTGGGAGCTGGCTTATGTGGGAGCTGGCTTATGTGGGAGCTGGCTTGCCTGCGATTGCATCACCGCGATTTAACTGACATACCGAGGTGTCTGCATCGCAGGCAAGCCAGCTCCCACACAAGCCAGCTCCCACAACAAGCCAGCTCCCACACTTTTTAGATCTCCAATTGCCGGGAGATCACTGCATCCAAGGCGGCGGCGGTTCTTCCGCAGTCTTGCTCGGTGGCGCATCATCCGCCGCCCGAACCGCTTGCTTGCGCTCTTCATCCAGCCGCGCCGCTTCGATTTCGCGGATCACACCGCCCACATCCGCCAGCTCTTCCGGCTCATCAAACTCGCCGGTCAACACGCTGGCCGGGTGCAAGGTGCCGGCTTCGTACAGTGCCCACATTTCCTTGGCGTACTTGGTCTTCTTCAACTCCGGGGCAAAACGCCCGAAGTAGGAAGCCATGTTGCCCACATCCCGCTCCAGCATGCTGAATGCGTGGTTGTTGCCCGCCGCATCCACTGCCTGGGGCAGGTCGATGATCACCGGGCCGGTCGGCGTGAGCAGTACGTTGAACTCGGACAGGTCACCGTGCACCAGGCCAGTACACAGCATCAGCACGATCTGGGAAATCAGGAAGGCGTGATATTCGCGCGCCTGGTCCGGCTCCAGCGTTACGTCGTTAAGACGCGGCGCTGCATCGCCGTACTCGTCGGCCACCAGTTCCATCAGCAGCACGCCTTCCAGGAAGTCGAACGGCTGAGGCACGCGAACGCCCGCGCCGGCGAGGCGGAACAACGCCGCCACTTCGGCGTTTTGCCAAGCGTCTTCGGTTTCTTTCTTGCCGAACTTGGAGCCTTTGGCCATGGCCCGGGCCTGGCGGCTGTTACGAACCTTACGGCCTTCCTGGTATTCGGATGCCTGACGAAAACTTCGTTTATTCGCCTCCTTGTAAACCTTGGCGCAACGCAATTCATTGCCGCAGCGCACCACATAAACAGCTGCTTCTTTACCGCTCATGAGAGGGCGCAGCACTTCGTCGACCAGACCGTCTTCGATCAGGGGTTCAATGCGTTTAGGAGTCTTCATCAGCTTTTATTGTGGGTCCTTTATTACCAAATACGCGTATGGCACTCGTTATACGGCAATCGGCGCGCCGGTGGGAGGGGCTACCGACCTCTGACCGCTGAAGAATGCACTCAATATGCCAATTTCGTCGGCATTCAGCGTTCGATAATCGCCGTCACGCCCTGGCCGCCAGCGGCGCAGATCGAAATCAGCCCTCTGCCCTTGCCCGCCGCGTCGAGCAATTTGGCCAGGTTGGCGACGATGCGCCCGCCTGTGGCGGCAAACGGGTGGCCGGCCGCCAATGAGCTGCCTTTGACGTTGAGCCGGCTGCGATCAATGGCGCCCAGCGGCGCGTCGAGCCCCAGACGCGTCCTGCAATACTCCGGGTCTTCCCAGGCCTTGAGCGTGCACAAAACTTGGGCAGCAAAGGCTTCGTGAATCTCGTAGTAGTCAAAATCCTGGAGTGTCAGGCCATTTCTCGCCAGCAAGCGTGGCACTGCGTACACCGGTGCCATGAGCAGGCCTTCGGCGCCGTTGACGAAATCCACAGCCGCCGCTTCGCCATCGCGCAAGTAAGCAAGAATCGGCAAGCCACGTTCCTTGGCCCAGGCTTCACTGCCCAGCAGCACCAAGGAGGCGCCGTCGGTCAGTGGCGTGGAGTTACCGGCGGTGAGCGTGCCCTTTTCACTGCGCTCGAACGCCGGTTTAAGGTTGGCGAGTTTTTCCAGGGTCAGGTCGGGGCGCAGGTTATTGTCGCGGGTCAGGCCGAGAAACGGAGTAAGCAAATCGTTGTGCCAGCCTTCAGCGTAGGACGCGGCCATTTTCTGATGGCTTTCCAACGCCAGTTGATCCTGCTCGGCACGCGGTATCTGCCAGGTCTGCGCCATCAGCTCGCAATGCTGGCCCATGGACAGGCCGGTGCGCGGCTCGCCATTGCGTGGCAGCTCCGGCTTAAGGTGATGGGGACGAAGTTGTAACAGGACTTTTAATTTATCCGCCATGGACTTGCTGCGGTTGGCTTGCAACAAGATTTTGCGCAGGCCTTCATTCACACCAATCGGCGCATCGGACGTAGTGTCGACGCCGCCGGCAATCCCGCATTCGATCTGCCCCAGGGCAATCTTGTTGGCCACCAGCAACGCCGCTTCCAGCCCGGTGCCGCACGCCTGCTGAATGTCATAGGCCGGGGTTTGCGGCGACAGGCGCGAGCCCAGCACGCATTCGCGGGTGAGGTTGAAGTCGCGCGAATGCTTGAGCACCGCACCGGCCGCCACCTCGCCGATGCGCAGGCCGTGCAGGTTGTAGCGCTCGATCAGGCCTTCGAGGGCAGCGGTGAGCATCGCCTGGTTACTCGCCATGGCATATGGGCCATTGGAACGGGCGAAGGGGATGCGGTTACCGCCAATGATCGCTACACGGCGCAATTGAGTCATGGAAAGCTCCCTGAAGGTTATGGGGTGAATCTCTGAGCCTAGCCTAGGCTCAATCGAACGACTTTCACCTATTGATGGTCCACCGTTTGAACCCCAGCACTCGGAGAGCGTTCCATGTCTGACCGTTATATCGACTTCGCCAACTCAAGCCTCGGCCATCGCCTGGTCGCCGCCATTGGCCTGCCGTCACCGGTACGCCTGGAACGCTGGCAAGCTGGGCGCCTGCGCCCGGTGGAAGGTGCTCTGCTGCTGGGCGGTGGCGCGCTGGCCGCCAAGGTGCAGGTATTTGCGCACAAACTGACCGACGCGATTTACACCTACGGCGCCGAATCATCGACCTGGATCCCAGGCCACGGCCCCAAGCTCAAGGCCGTGGTGTTTGACGCCAGCGACTTGCAGCACACCGACCAGCTCAAGCAACTGCGCGAATTCTTTCAGCCTTTGCTGAAAAATCTCGATCACAGCGCACATCTGGTGATTCTGGGACGCGCGCCGGAAAGCCTCAGCGACCCGTTTGCCGCCAGCGCACAGCGTGCC
The DNA here is from genome assembly GCF_014268205.2 of Pseudomonas sp. OE 28.3. Taxonomy (NCBI): domain Bacteria; kingdom Pseudomonadati; phylum Pseudomonadota; class Gammaproteobacteria; order Pseudomonadales; family Pseudomonadaceae; genus Pseudomonas; species Pseudomonas sp. OE 28.3. The sequence continues at coordinate 968,062 of NZ_CP077082.1, read as the reverse complement.
CTGGAGGGTTTCAGCCGTTCACTGGCCAAGGAATTGCGCAGCGGCGGCGTGTTGCAACTGTTGTATGTGGGCGACGGCGCTGAAGATCAGCTGGAAGGCGCGCTGCGTTTCTTCCTGTCACCGAAAAGTGCGTATATCTCTGGCCAGGTCATTCGCCTGCAAGCCTGCGCCACCCCGGTTGAAGACTGGACGCGCCCGCTGACCGGGCGCAAGGCGCTGGTCACGGGTGCTGCGCGTGGTATCGGCGCCTCCATTGCCGAAACCCTGGCGCGCGACGGTGCCGAAGTGATCGTGCTGGATGTGCCCCAGGCCAAGGCCGACCTCGAAGCCCTCGCCGCTCGCTTGGGTGCGCGCACCGTGGTGCTGGATATCTGCGCCGAAGACGCGGCCACACAGTTGATCGAACACCTGCCCGACGGCATCGACATCGTGGTGCATAACGCCGGCATCACCCGCGATAAAACCCTGGCCAACATGACGCCGGAATATTGGGACGCCGTACTGGCGGTCAACCTCAACGCGCCCCAAGTGCTGACCAAAGCCCTGCTTGATAGCGGCACCCTGCACGACAACGGCCGCGTGGTGCTGCTGGCGTCGATCAGCGGGATTGCCGGTAATCGCGGGCAAACCAACTACGCCGCGAGCAAGGCCGGGCTGATTGGCCTGGCACAGGCGTGGGCGCCGCTGCTGGGCGAGCGTGGCATCAGCATCAACGCGGTCGCGCCGGGTTTTATCGAAACCCAGATGACCGCGCACATTCCCTTCGCCCTGCGTGAAGCCGGGCGGCGCATGAGTTCCTTGGGCCAGGGTGGTTTGCCGCAAGACGTGGCCGAAGCCGTCGCCTGGCTCGGGCAGCCGGGTTCCGGGGCCGTCAGCGGCCAGGCGCTGCGCGTATGTGGGCAAAGCCTGCTGGGAGCGTGACTATGCAGTGGCAGACATTGGACAGCACCCCGTTTCTGTTGCCGCTGTATTGGCGGGCGGCGCTCAAGCGCAAGATCAGCGGCAGCACCTTGCCGGATGAAGGGTTGCGCTGCCATGTGCGCGTGAACCCGGCCGACGTCGCGGCTTATCGCAAGGTCTGCGGGTTTGCCGACAGCCCGGTGCTGCCGGGCACTTACCCGCATATCCTGGCGTTCGGTTTGCAGATGCAATTACTCACCGACAAAAAATTCCCCTTTCCACTGCTGGGGCTGATTCACCTGAGCAATCGCATTCGTATCCACCGGCCATTGGGCGGCGTGAATAGCCTGCTGGTCGGTGTATACGCGCACAATCTGCAGCCCCACGCCAAAGGTGCGACCTTTGACATTGTGACCACGGTCGAGGATGCGCTGGGACTGTTGTGGGAAGCCGACAGCCGCATGCTGTGCCGAGGCGTGAAGCTGGACGGCGAGGCGCAAGTGGAGCCCTTGTCCGTCTTCGGCAATGTCAGCGAACTGGCGCGGTGGAAGGCGCCCGCTGATGTCGGCCGCCAATATGCGCGGGTATCCGGCGACTACAACCCGATCCACCTGAGCGCGCTGACGGCCAAGCTGTTCGGCTTTCCCCAGGCTATCGCTCATGGGCTGTGGAATACCGCCCGTACATTGGCCGCGCTACACGAGCACTTGCCTGCCGCCAATGTAGAAATAGACGTCGAGTTCAAAAAACCGGTACGCCTGCCCAGTGAAGTTGTTTTGCTCAGCAGCGCCGCAGGCTCGAGCGGAGAGTTACAGTTGAACGGCGCCGGCGATATTCAACATATGCTCGGCAAGTGGCAACCCATCGCCTGAAAAAAGCACATTAATTGTATATATACACCCTAAGTTATAGCGGACGCCTCGGCGTCCGTTTGTTTATTCAAGCCCATGATTTTTAAAATATAAATATCTTGATACATCCCTCGATTACACCCTTCGTATTAGTCATTAAGCCGACTGCAGCCCGGTGTATATAAATCGTTAATACCAAGTTGAGCGTTGCGCGAAAGAGTGCCCGGGTCTGTGATGACAACACGGACAAACGTATCGCTATCCCTAGAAATAGCGAGCGTTTGAAAACAACCCAGGTTGTACAGGTGCAAGGAAACTCAATCATGAAAACTCAAACTCAAGTAGTGCTTTGGAAAGCAAGTACCGCGCTGGCCCTGGTCATGGCGATGAGCCTCGGTGGCTGCAGCAGCGGTGGTGGCGGGCATCACAGCAGTGTGGCGGCATCTTCTCCTGATGCAGGTGCAGGTAGCGGCGCTGGTGGTGGTACTGGCGGTGGTACAGGTGGCGGAACCGGTGGTGGCACTGGCGGCGGTACAGATGGCGGTACCGGTGGTGGCACTGGCGGCGGCACAGGTGGCGGAACCGGCGGTGGCACTGGCGGCGGCACAGGTGGTGGAACCGGTGGCGGCACTGGTGGCGGAACCGGCGGTGGCACAGGTGGCGGCACCGGTGGTGGCACTGGCGGTGGCACTGGTGGTGGCACTGGCGGTGGCACTGGTGGCGGAACCGGCGGTGGCACAGGTGGCGGCACAGGCGGCGGCACTGGCGGTGGCACTGGTGGCGGAACCGGCGGTGGCACAGGTTCAACCACTACACCTCTGGTTACCGGCCAGATTGCCGGCACCCTGGGCGGCACTGTCGGTAACGTAGGCGCAGCGGTCGGTGACCTCGGTTCGACCTTGAACAATGTGCCTATCGTCGGCACAACAGCAGGCGGCCTGGTTACGGCGACCGGCACTGCAGTCACCAGCATCGGCACTGGCGTCACCAACGGTCTTGGTTCGCTGGGCACTAACAGCAACTCCCTGGGCATCACGGTCGCAGGTGTAGGTAATGGCGTTGCCGATCTGGGCACCGGCCTGTCGACCACTGGGAAATCGCTCTCGACCACCCTCGGCGGCGTACCCGTAGTGGGCGGTTTGACCGGTGGCGTCGGTGGAGCGGTAGGTGGTGTAGTGGACAAAGTCGGTCAAGCCGTCACCATGCTCGGCGATACCGTCAGCACTGCCAGCACCACTGGCCCATTGGGCTCGTTAACTAACACAGTGGGCGGCAAAGTACTGGTGCCTGTGGTGTCGCTGGTGGAAAACACTACCGGCAACCTCGGCAAGGCAACCGGCCTGGGCACCCCTGTGAATGGTCTGCTGGATAAAGTCGGCAGCACCGTCACCGGCCTGGGCACCCAAGTCGCCAGTGCTGGCGGCACCGGCAACCCTGTTACCACCATCGTCGGCAGCGCTCTGACGGGCGTAGGCGGCACACTCGATAAATCCGGCGGCTATGTCGCTCCAGCCAGTGGCGCAGCAGCGCCCGGCCTGCCTGAACTGGTCGGTGGCCTGGTGGCCAACGTGGGTAGCGGCCTGAACGCCGGCAACACCAACGGCACTGTGAGTGCAGCAGGTGTCACCGGTGGCGCATTGGGCAACACGGTCGCCTCGCTCGGCACCGTTCTCGGTGGCACGGGCGTCGCCAACACCGCCGCCACGGCGCCGGTGGCAGGCCTGGCCACTAAGGTGGGCGCGGCGCTTAACCCAGTAACGTCCGGTGTAACCAGCCTGACCCAAAACGTCGGCACCACTACCGGCCTCGGCGCTCCGGTCAACGGACTGGTGACACAAGTCGGCGGTGCAGTGAGCGGTATCGGCACTAACCTGACCGCAGCCAATGCCAACCCAGTCACCAACGCGGTAGGTACCACCGTCACCGCAGTCGGCAACACCGTAGGCTCGGTAGGTGGTTTGGTCACCGGTGGCACCAGTGGCAGTAGCGGCGGCTTGCTCGGCGGCCTCACCGGCGGCACCGGCGCCAGCACATCGGGCAGTGGCACTACAACCACGGGTACAAGCGGCGGTCTGGGCGGTTTGCTGAACGGCCTTACCGGCAAAAAATAAATTGCACCTGGCCGATTAGACGGCCTCCCCTACAGCGCCTACGCTTGGTTGAGACGAGAGACCCTTATAAGTCTCTCGTCTTTTTTATGGGCCGGTCTTATCTAAAAAACCTGGCCCTCCCGAACCGCGTCCCAGAACCCGGCGGGCCCGAAACGCTGCTGCAGTTTGACCATGGAGTGTCCTATGCGCGTGTTGACGCCGTTGTTATTGCTCACCCTCAGTGCTTACGTTCAGGCCGAGACCCTTCCCAGCTTCCTCAACAGCAACGACACCATCCGCAACTTGCCGGTGCCCAACCTGCCCGCCGACGCTTATCGGCCGACCACACCCCAGACCCAGTTGCCGCAAGCGCCTGCCACCCAGAACCAGCCGTTGCTGATGGACACCAAAGTCACCATCCGCAAGCTGCAGATCGAGGGCGGTACGATCTACCCGCTGGACGAAACAGCCAAGGCCTATGCGCCCCTGATTGGCCGTGAGACCAACCTCGCGCAACTGATCGAAGCCACCCGCACGATCACGCGTCGCTACCAGCAGGACGGCTACCTGTTGTCCTACGCGTTCCTGCCGCAACAGAGCTTCGAAAACGGCCTGGTGCGCGTGGTATTAGTGGAGGGTTACATCAAGGATTACGAGCAAAGCGGCGACATCGGCTCAGTCTCGGCCTACGTCGACAAGCTGGCTAACAAACTGCTGGCCGAGCGCCCGCTCACGCGCAAGACGTTCGAGCGCTATACCACGCTGATGGGGCGTATTCCCGGCGTGACCCTGCAGGCGCAAGTGCCGCCGCCGGGCACCACCGATGGCGCCACGCACATGAAGATCGAAGCCTCGCGCAAACCCTTTACCACCAGCATGAGCCTGGTCGATAACAACCGTAACGGCACCCAAGCGTTGCTCACCGCCACCAGCAATTCCCAGACGTCCATGGGCGAGCAGCTTTACGTCAGCGGCCTGTTCCCGCCGGGTGACGACAAAGAACATTACTACCGCGTGGGCTACAGCCAATTCATCAATGCCGAGGGCAGCCAGTTGATACTGGGCGCCGAGCGTTATCGCGCCGACCCCAAAAGCAATATCCAGCTGGACGGCGGCTTCGAGCTCAAGCCGCACCAGTCGATCGACCGCTACACCATTGGCCTCAGCCACCCGCTGATTGCCTCACCCAATGAGTCGCTGACCCTGGCCACACGCCTGTATGCGGTAGACCAGACCACGCGCTATCAACTCGTGGGCTACCCCAACCGTTTCGACATCGAAAGCGACCTGCGCGCCCTTGCGTTCGAGGGTGACTGGCGCAAGTCCGACACCCGCCAGTTGCGCATCCTCAGCGCCGGCCTGTACCAAGGCATCAACGGCCTGGGTGCCAGAGCCCACAGCGACCTGGGCACGGCTAAACCTGATCTGGACTTCTTCCGCCTGCGCCTTTCCGGTGTGCAGAGCGACAAGCTCTTCGACAACTGGCAAGGCGTGCTTTCGGGTGCGTTCTACTGGAGCGACGCCACCTTGCCCGACAGCGAGCGCGCCACCTTTGGCGGGCAGAACTTCGGCCGTGGCTACCCCGATGATCAAGCTTCGGGCGACAAGGGCTGGGGCGTGGCGTATGAGGTCAACTACAGCTTCAACCGCGCTGGCGACTGGGTGAAGATTCTGCAACCGTATGTGGTGCTTGACCGCGCCAAGACCTGGTTCAACGAACTGCCGGTCAAAGGCAACGACATGTCCTCGGCGGCCGTGGGCCTGCGCTTCGGCGACAACAAGTACTACAACATCGCCCTGGAAGCGGCCAAGCCGATGTCGGACATCGCCCTGGACAGCTTTAACCGGCGGCCGCGGTATACCTTGAGTTTCAGTTATCAGTTGTGAGGTTTGTGGGAGGCTGCGGGGCTGCGGAGTACATATCCGTTATTTGGGTGATGGCTGCTTATGGTTCCGCTCTTACAGCGGCTCACTTTTGGAAAGACCCAAAAGTAAGCAAAAGGTCTTCGCCCCAACACTCGGTGCCTCGCTTAGGCTCGGCATGCCCGCAATCCGACAGTGATTTGGGGGGCCGCCGCGATGGGCCATCCTTGGCCCAGCGCGGCTAAACCGGCATCCCTGCCGGTTTACCCCCCAAATCCCTGTCAGATTCCGGCCATCGTGTTTGACGGGGCGATTTCAGATCAAGATCACGATCAAAAGCGCAGATCAAAAGACCGCTGACTTCGCCAGCGAAAAGGATGTAAGAGCCGGAGCAACAGCAAATCCATACTCGGTCTAATGTGGGAGCTGGCTTGCCTGCGATGGCATCAACTCGGTGTGCCTGATGTACCGAGGTGTCTGCATCGCAGGCAAGCCAGCTCCCACAGAAAAGCAGCTCTTCAGTGTATGCAAATCCGCAGCCGACCTCATATTCAAAACTGCATGCGCTCCCACATTCAGACCGAGTTGTATCAAGTAGATAGGCTTTGGCTTTGCACTTGATCTGGCTTTTGCTTCAACCACTCAGGTCGGCTTTCAGGCCGCCGTGCTCTGCTTTTGATCTTGCTTTTGATCTGAGGCGCCCCGTTAACCACGATGGCCGAACGCAGGCTTGAATCCGTGGGTAACCCGGCAGGACGCCGGGTTAGCCGCGCTGGGCCAAGGATGGCCCATCGCGGCGGCCCACGGATTCAAGCCGGAGTGAGGGCACACCGAGCCTAAGCGAGGTGCCGAGTGGTGGGGCACAGACCTTTTGGTTACTTTTGGGGCGTTTGCCAAAAGTGACCCGCTGTAAGAGCGGAACCATAGGCCGCCGTTACCGCAGCAACGGATATGTACTCAACAACCCCCGCTACAACCGAGACTTGCGCAAAGGAAAAAGACTGTTAAGCGTATCAATCAAGCGCACCAGATAAATGGGCTTGCGAAACAAATCCAACACCTGCAACCGCAGCATGTCACTCACATCATCCATCTCCGCATGCCCAGACATCACAATCACCGGCAAATGCTGACGATCCGTGTGCTCACGCAAGCGCTTGATCAACGATATCCCACTCTCCTCTGGCATACGCAGGTCAGTGATAACCAGGGCAATGTCAGGATTCAGCGTCAGTTCCTGCAATGCGTAAGTCACAGAGCTGGCGGTAAAACAAACGAAGCCCTCGTTCTCCAGCGACTCCGCCAGTTCTACGAGGGCATCTTCTTCGTCGTCCACCAACAGGATTTGTTGACGGAAAGGTACAGCTGCAGCATTCATGGGCACTACCTGATGTCACCACTCAAAACCATCTGAAATCAACAGCAGGCCGTCCCAAACTCACAACGCGGTGATCGCCGCCTGAATTCTGGCAAAGAAGGCCGTAATCTGAGGCCCCAGCGTCGTCCCGGCTGCCAGTATCACCAATGCTACAATCGCCACGAGAATGAGGTACTCAATCGCGGTCGCGCCCTCTTTGCGATGAAAAAGTAGCTGAAGTTGAACATGGAGTTTAATCAACAGTTCGAGGATCATCGTACTACTCCTATGGGCGACCAGACGCCCTAGCTCGGTGCTGCACAGTAATTGCCATGTGCCACCTGAGCATTGTCAACAAACCCCACCCTCACAACTGTAAGAACTGATTAATCACAAAGTAGTGGTCGTTTTGCTGGCGCCTGAATCCCTTGTTTTCAAGGCTATCGAGGCGCGCCACGAAGAAATATTTCTGTCAGTAATGGCATTTTGTCCTAGCTGAACTACCTTCAAATAGCGAAATAGTTAGTTACTGTTCATAGCAGCCGAGTTGCGGAATTAGCCTGTTGGGATCGACAGGTTTTGGTGCAACAGGAAAAGGAGAGCCGTCATGAACACGCGTCTCAGCATGGTACTTGCCGGTGTGCTCTTGGTCGGTGCGCTGTTTGCCGGTTATTGGGGGTTGGTGCTCAGCCGCGAACCTGCCCCGGCGCCGCCACCGCCGCCCACCGCACCGGTAGAAAAAGCCGTCGCCGTGGTCGAGGACCAGACCCGCCAATCGGTGGTGGTACTGGCCCACGATGTACCGCCCTTTATTGCCCTGACCGCCGCAGACCTGAGCATCGAAAAACTGCGCACAGCGCCAGCGGGCAGTATGACCAGTGTTGACCAGGCCATCGGCCGCACACCATGGCGCGCCTTGCAGGCCGGCACCTGGCTCAACGATGAGAGCTTCAGCCCCGGTGGCCCACTGGCCCGCATGATCCGCCCCAACGAACGCGCCCTCGCGGTTGCCGTCGATGAAGTGATTGGCGCTGCCGGCCAACTGAGCCCAGGCGACTATGTGGACGTGTTGCTGTACCTGCGCCAGGACGTCGCCAACGTCGAACAATCCGCTCAAGTGGTGATCCCTGCCATGCGCCTGCTCAGTGTCGGCGATCAAATGGGCCTGACCAACGACGGCGTTCCCGCTTCACCACCAGCAATGACCGCCGAAGAAAAAGCCCAACGCCATGCGCCGTCGCGCACCGTGGTGCTGGCGGTGCCCGAACAACTGCTGAGCCAACTGATGCTGGCGACCCAGGCCGGCACCTTGCGCCTGGCGGTGCGCAGCGCCGATGAACGCTTGCTGAGCCACTACTGGGCCGGTGAGAGCGATGCACCGGGCAAGCTGCAAAGCGCTAACCGCGACCTCTACCAATTCACCCAACTGGCCTTCGTCCAGGCGCCCAAAAAAGTCGCCCAGGGTGGCCCCGCGCGCCGCACCGGTGTTGAGGTGATACGCGGTAATCAAGCAACCCAACAAACACCCGACTGAACAAGGATGCTGTGCATGAACCGACGTTTCGCACCGGTGTTCACGCTGAAAATCGCCTGTGCCCTGATGCTGTCGAACTTGTCTGTGGGGCTCGTTGCAGCCGCCCCGGGCAACTGCGGCAGCCTGGGCCAATTACCCGCAGCACTGTCGGTGGGCGAGGGCCTGCAACAGGAGCTGCAATCCCCTGTCGCCATCACACGCCTGGCCATTGGCGACCCGAAAATTGCCGACGTACACCTCAATGGCGATCGCGGTTTCCTGCTCACCGGCGTGGCCTCCGGCACCACCAGCCTGATGGTCTGGACCGCCTGTTCGAACACGCCGCGCCAGAGCATGGTGTTCGTCAAAGGCAAGGCTACCTCGGCATTGACCAGCCTGTCGCTGTCGCCGTCAGAAGACCCGACGCTGCCCAGCCAGGTACAGACCGATATCCGCTTCGTCGAAGTCAGCCGCTCCAAACTCAAGGAAGCCAGCACCAAGATCCTCGGCATCGGCAGCAACTTTTTCCTCGGCAGCCCCAAATTGCTCTCGCCTACCGTCGACACGTTCAAGCTGCCGGTGAGCACCACCAACTTTAATATCGGCTTTGGCGGCGGGCGGGTTTCTGCCCTGATCAATGCCCTGGAAAGCAGTGGTTTTGCCTACACCCTGGCGCGTCCAAGCCTGGTAGCCATGAGTGGGCAAAGTGCGACTTTCCTGGCCGGCGGCGAAGTACCGATCCCGGTGCCCAGCAGCGCCAGCAACAACATCTCGATCGAGTACAAAGAGTTCGGCATTCGCCTGACACTCACGCCAACGGTGATCGACCACAATCGCATCTCCCTCAAGGTGGCCCCCGAAGTCAGCGAGCTGGACTACACCAATGCCGTGGTCATTCAAAACATCCAGGTGCCGGCCCTGACCATCCGCCGCACCGACACCAGCGTGTCACTGGCCGACGGCGAAAGTTTTGTGATCAGCGGCCTGATCAGCAGCACCAACACCACCAATATCAGCAAGTTTCCAGGCCTGGGCGATATCCCGATTCTCGGTGCGTTCTTTCGTGATTCCTCGGTCAACCGCCAGGACAAAGAGCTGCTGATGATCGTCACCCCGCACCTGGTGCAGCCGCTGGCCGCCAACGCCCAACTGCCGTCCTTGCCCGGCGAGAAGCTGCGCAACTACGACCCGAACTGGTACCGCCTGTACTTCCTGGAAAATGGCAATTTCGACCGACTCAATGGGTTGTCTCAATGAGCGATAGCCTGAGCCAGACGTTTCTGGCAATCACCCGCAACAGCACCGACCTGGAATGGCTGCAGGGCGCGCTGGCACCGCTTGGCCAAGTGGTCAGCGCCGGCAGCGGCACCCTCGACGAGCTGCTCGCGCTGGTGGACGTGACCTTCGCCAACCTGGTGTTTATCGGCCTCGACCGCGAACACGTGGTGGCCCAAAGCGCGCTGATCGAAGGCGCGTTGGAGGCCAAGCCGATGCTCGCCATCGTCGCCCTCGGCGATGGCATGGACAACCAGCTTGTACTCAATGCCATGCGCGCCGGCGCCCGCGATTTTGTCGCCTATGGCTCACGCTCCAGCGAAGTCGCCGGGCTGGTACGTCGCCTGAGCAAACGCCTGCCGCCGGTGACCACCAACACCCAACTGGGTGGCCTGACCGTGCTCTACGGCACCCAGAGCAATGCCGACGGCGCATTGCTGACCAGCCACTTGGCGCTGGTGGTTCAAAAGAGCGGACAGCAAACCCTGTTGCTCGACCTGGGCCTGCCGCGCGGTGACAGCCTGGCGTTGCTGGGGCTGGAAAGCTCGTTCAATTTCGGCGATGCCTTGCGCCACCTCAGGCGCCTGGACAGCACCTTGATCAACAGCGCGTTTACCTGCGCCGAAGACGGCCTGCGCATCCTCGCCTACGCCCCCAACGACGAGCCCCTGGCACAGACCAGCGCGGCCGAGCTGTACATGCTGCTCAGTGCCTTGCGCCAACACTTCCAGCACATCGTGGTGAACCTCGCCGGCCAGCCCGACAGCGAAGCGCTGCGCACCTTTGTCAGCCATTGCGACAAGCTGTTGTGGTGTACCGACCAGAGTGTGCTGGACTGCCGTCGCAACCTCGGCGTGCTGAACCAGTGGCGCGAAAAAGGCATGAAGCTGGAACACGCCAAGCTGCTGGTCGACCGTTACATCAAAGGTTGCGCGCCCGACGCCGAAGCCCTGGGCAAAAGCTATGGGCTGGAGGTGATCGCGGTGCTGCCGCTGAGCCCGGAGGTGCGCCTGAATGCCAAGAACCAAGGGCAAACCCTGTTCGCCCTGGCCCCACGCGAAACCCTGACCCACAACCTCAAAGCTTTGGGCGAGCGCCTGGCAAAGCGCTCCGAAGGCATGAAGCAACCCTCGCACACCTGGTTTGAACGCCTGCTGAGGGCTGGCAAATGAACGGTGAAAAACTCTTCGGCGCCCCCGCTCGCGGCCTCGGTGGCAACACTGACCACGACGGGCTCAAGCTGGTGCTGCATCGCTACATCATCGATGCCATCGAGGAGTCAGGCAAAAACTTGCTGGAGGGTTCACGCCCGCTGTTGGCGCAGTTTGTCATCGACAAAGTGGCTGAATACATCAATCGCATGCACCTGGCGATTTCCCGTTATGAGATGGAGCGCCTGGCCGAAGAGATCGTCGATGAACTGACCGGTTTCGGCCCGCTGGAAGTGCTGCTGCGCGACCCGTCAGTGACCGAAATCCTGGTCAACGGCCCGCACCGGGTGTTTATCGAACGTGACGGTTTGCTGCATCAAAGCGACCTGCGCTTTATCGATTCGCACCACGTTGAACGCGTGATGCAACGCATCCTCGCACCGCTGGGTCGGCGCCTGGATGAATCGTCGCCGATGGTCGACGCACGCCTGCCGGATGGCAGCCGGGTCAATGCAATCATCCCGCCGATTGCCCTGGACGGGCCGTGCCTGTCGATTCGTAAGTTTCGCAAGGACATGCTCAAAAGCAGCGACCTGGTGGCGATGCAGACCATCGACCAGAACATCTTTGACTTCTTCCAGGAAGCCGTGGGCAAGCGCTGCAATATCCTGATCAGCGGCGGTACCGGCACCGGTAAAACTACGCTGCTGAATATTCTCAGCCAACTGATCAACCCCCATGAACGCCTGGTCACCATCGAAGACGTGGCCGAGCTGCAATTGGGCCACCCCCACGTGGTGCGCCTGGAAACCCGCCCGCCGAATGCCGAGGGCCACGGCGAGGTCAAGGCCAGCGACCTGATTCGCAACGCCCTGCGGATGCGCCCCGACCGCATCATCCTTGGTGAGATCCGTGGCGTGGAAGTGCTTGATGTACTCACCGCCATGAACACCGGCCACGACGGTTCCATGAGTACCGTGCACGCCAACAACGCTGCCGATGCATTGCTGCGCCTGGAAACCCTGGTGGGCTTGACCGGCCGTGTGGTGGCGGAGAAAACCCTGCGACAAATGATCTGCGCGGCGCTCGATGTGGTGATCCAGTTGACCCGTTTGCCGGACGGGCGTCGTTGCGTCAGCGAAGTGGTGGAGGTGGTGGGTATCCGCGAAGACGTGTACGTGACCAATACCCTGTTCCGCCATGACCGGCGCACTGGCTTCGGCTTCTTGCGCGAGGCGGTCAACCCTGCCGGCGATAAACTGCGCCGCGAACCGGCTTAGCCTTGAAGGGGACATGACCATGACCGGGGCCATCCTGCTACTCATCTGTTTGATCCTGATCGGCCTGTCGATCCGCTCCTTTCAGAACGGCCTGCGCCGTGCCCAGACCGAGCGGGTACTGAGCCGGCTCGCCGAGGGCCAGCCGCAGCTCACCGAAGAAGCCAACCAGTGGAGTGGCGTGGAACGGATGTTCCTGCGCGCAGGCCTGGGCAAACCCACGGACAGCCTGGGCCTGTGGCTGGCGATCTGGGCCCTGGGCGTGGCGTTGGGGCTGCTGGTGGCCGGCTGGCTCGGCCTGCTGGTGATGCTGGTGCTGCCGCCGGTGCTGCTGCGCCTGTACATCGCCTGGCGCTACCAGCGGCGCATCAAGCGCATGATCGAACAGCTGCCGCAATTGCTCGACCACACCGTGCGCAGCCTCAAGGCCGGGCGCACCCTGGCCGACTCGGTGCTGGGCGGTATCGAGATCACCGAAGACCCGCTGCAACAGGCCATGGGCCGTATCCAGCGCAATGTGCAGTTGGGCGTAAGCCTGCCGGAGTCGACCCACGACTTTGCCGAGTTCTACGAGCGTGATGAGTTTCGCCTGTTTGCGCTGGGCTTGAAGATCAACCATCGCTATGGCGGCAATGCCAGCGAACTGTTGGAAAACCTGATCAAGATGATCCGCGAGCGCGAGCAGGCCGCCCGCCAGTTGCGCGCCCTGACCGGCGAAACCCGCGTGACCGCCTACGTGCTCGGCGCCCTGCCCATCTCGATGATCGGCTACTTCCTGGTAGTGAACCCGGCATACCTGATGACCATGTGGAACGACGGCACCGGGCGTACGCTGTTGTTCGTGGCACTCGGCATGCAGCTGCTGGGCTGCTTCACCTTGTGGCGCATGCTGCGGAGCGTATGAGATGGCTATCCCACTGCTGATCAGCGCCGTATTGCTCCTGGCCGCCCTGGCGCTGGTGCTGGCCAACCTGCTCAAACACCGGCGCGGCCAGCGCCTGGTGGCCCAGCGCTTGCAGGGCCAGATGGGGCGTGAGCGCACGCTCAATACGTTGATGCGCCAATTGGGCAACAGCCCTATCGCGCAACGCTCGGTGAGCCTGGACAACGAGACCCAACTGTTGCTCAGCCGCGTCGGCTGGCGCCAGGCCAGCCAACGTTCCATGTTCGCCGCCCTGCAGGTCGGCACGCCGCTAGTGGCGCTGGGCGTGGTGCTGTTGGGCCAGGAGCTGCTGTTTCCTCACACGGCCTCGCCGTGGCTGGCGCCCGCAATCGGTATGGGCATCGGTTACCTGTTGCCCAAACGCATCCTGGCCTGGGCCGCCAAGGCGCGTCAGCAGCGCATTTCCCGTGAGGTCTCGACCTTCATTCCGCTGCTGCGCATCCTGTTCGAGTCAGGCATGGCGGTTGAACAAGCGCTGCGCGTGCTGAGCATTGAAGCGCAACGCCTGCTGCCGGACCTGACTTATGAACTGCGCCTGATCCTGACGCGTGTCGACTCCGGCCTGGAGCTGAGCGAAGAGCTGGGCAAGACCGCGCGAATGCTGGCCGTGGATGAATTCACCGACACCTGCACCATCCTCCAGCAACTGGTCCAGCAAGGCGGCGGTGCAATGAAATCGCTGCTGGCGCTCAAACAATTGCTCGACGACCGCCGCCTTACGCGCATTCAGGAATTCGTGTCGAAGATGTCGGCAAAGATGTCGGTAGTGATGATGGTGTTCCTGTTTCCCGCCCTGCTGATCGTGCTCGGGGGGCCGGCGTTCATCGGCATCTCCCGGGCCTTGAGTAACTTATGAGGACCGCCCGATGAAAGCCTTGATAGCCGGTTTGAGCCTGTTGCTGCTCGGGGGGTGTGCCACCAACGGCCAAACGCCGTGGGCGGCCCTGACAGCGGGCGGCAGTTGCCCCAAACCTGGGTCGGACCAGGAACTGGCGCTGAACCTGGCCGATGAAATGGCCGGCGACGGCAAGCTGCACGCCAGCCTGGCGAACCTGCAGAGCCTGCCGGCCAACCTGCCCCAGGTGCGCCTGCGCCAGGCCAAGGCGTATCGCCTGCTCGGGCGTAGCGAGGCACAGCCGCTTTATCAAAGCCTGATCGGCACCTGCATGGCGGCTGAAGGCGAACACGGCCTGGGCCAGTTGGCCTCGGCCAAGGGCGACAACGGCCAAGCCATGGCGCACTTGCAACGCGCGGCCCGGTTGGCGCCGACGGATGAAAAAATCCGCAATGACCTGGGCGTGGTGTACCTCAACCAACTGCGCCTGGAAGACGCACGCTTCGAGTTCATGACTGCCATGGAGCTCAAGCAGAGCGACCCGCTGGCGGCGATCAATCTGGTGACCCTGATGATCTATCAGGACAACTGGAAGCAGGCCGCGCAGGTGGCCAGCCAAATGAACCTGAGCCCGGAACAAGTTACCGACGCCCAGGCCCGCGCCGAGAAACTCAAAGGCGCCAGCGTTCCCGTCGCCAAGGTCAAAGACCAGGTGGCTACCATGAGTGATGCCGCAAGCACCCCGAGGAATTGATCATGAAAATGCTATATCTCACCAGCCTCGCCGTGCTGGCACTGCCCCTTAGTGTCATGGCCATTGAGCCCGGCCCGTCATCGCCGCAGCAGGCGGTGACCGAAAGCTGGCTGACCTTGCAGTCCAGCGGGAAAGCGGCCTCAAGCACCCAGCAAAAAGCCTCCGCCGCCGAGCGTGACCTGGCGGCGCAACGCTTGCTGGAAAGCTACAAGCACCCGATTCCGGAGTACTTCGATCAGAAGGCGGGCGGGACAGCCCAGGGCGGTAGTTGATAGCAGGACGCGGAGCGTCCTGGGCGGCATTCCCACGCAGAGCGTGGGAACGATCATTCAGACACAAGCGGGCTTTCTGTGGCGAGCAAGCTTGCTTGCGCTGGGGTGCGAAGCGCCCCCAAAAAAGCCGGAGACTGCTGCGCAGTCAACGGGAGCAAGCTCCCTCGCCACAGCAAGCCCGCTCCCACTCAGTGGGCGGTGACTCGCTGGCGCATCGCCGAGTTGTTAGGCGACAACGCCAGCGCCAACTGCGTGCGGTTATGCATGTGCGTCAGGCGCAGCACCTGGGACACATACAGCTTCACGGTGTTCTCGGTAATGCCCAGCTCACAGGCAATCTGATAATTGGTCTGCCCCTTGCCCACCAGCCGCGCAACATCCAGCTGACGTGGCGACAGTTGGTTGAAGATCGCCGGAATCTCCACCGGCCCGGCCTCCTCGGCCGACGCCTCGTCATTCTCATGCCCTGGCGGGCTGCGGCGTGCTTTGTCGAGGTCCTGGTACAGGTCGTTGATGGACTCGGAAAGAAATTGCAGCTTCTGGTTCAAGTGCCCCAGTTGCAGCTCTTTCTTGCGCTCCTCCAACGCCGCTTCCTGGCGCTGCAAGCCTTCGAGCAACTCATCGAGGTTGATTGGCTTCTGGTAGTAATCCGCGATCCCCGCGCGCAGCGCCTTGATCACATCCTGCTTGTCCGCACGGCCGGTCAACATGATCGCCTCAAAGGCGCGTTGCTTGCCCGCAACCTTCTGCAGGGCCTGGACCAACTCGATGCCGTCCATGTCCGGCATATGCAGATCGCACAGCACCAGGCCAATCTCGGCGTCTTCGGTAAAACGCTTCAAGGCCTGCTGGCTGGATTCACACGGGACGCAGCGGAAACCGCTGCTTTCAAGAAATTCACAGAGCTCCTCCACGATCAGCGGTTGATCGTCGACCACGAGCACTTTTACTGCAGAGGTAAGCTTGTTCACGCGCTACTCCATGCATTGCAAGCCAAAAGTTTGACTAATCCTTCACCACGAATATTCCCGTACATCTACGTATTAAACGTAGACGTACTTTCCGACTATGTACATAGCGTTAATACCCTCAGACGATTAATGGATCCAAAACCAGGTGGCGGCGAACCCCACCAGTAAAAACGGCGCAAACGGCAGTTTTCTTGACGGGTCCGGCGCCAGATAACCCAGATGCTTTTTAACCCCTTGACTCATAAGCGGCCAAAGCTTTGGCGCTGCCAATAGCCACAGCAAATTGGCGATCGCGGCCCCCACAAATGAACCCAGCAAATAGTCGGCATTGGAGGCCAGCGCCAAGGCCGAGAGCAGCTTTACATCCCCCGCTCCAAGGCGGCCAAGGGCGTAACCGGGCAAGGTCAGCAGCAGCGCCAGGAAAAACGCCCACAGCCCCTGCCCGACGGAGGCGCCGAGCCAGGTGTTGCCCGTCCACACGAGGTAGATCAACGCCAACAACGCCGCGCCCAGCGTCAGGCGATTGGCAAGCAAGCGCTGGCGAACGTCCTGCACGGCACACAGCCCCAACCACAACAGCACCACTGCACTATGGATCACGTAAAAAACATCCCTTTTCGCCGATTGATTCTATGCTGATATCAAGTAGTAGCCGTCAGGGTAGACGCGGTGATGAAAACAAGCCTCCCGGAAAAGCAAAAAGGCGCGGCAGCCATCGAGTTCATTGCCGTGTTTGTGATTTTTTTTGCCGTGTTCTACGGCACGGTCAGCTATAGCCTGCCGCTGCTGCTGTTGCAGTCGTTCAACCAGGCCACCGCCGAAGCCGTGCGCCAGAGCGTAGGGCTGGACCCGAATATGCAAGGCTACCCCGCCGCCGTACAGGCCACTGCCAAAACGGCGGTCGCCAACCGTTTGGGGTGGATTCCCAACGCCTACAAATTCGACGCTTCCACCCAAGTCACCACCACCTTCACCAGCGGGCTGTTGTCGGTGCAGATCAACTACCCGTCGGCCAACCTCCAGGCGGTGCTGCCCTTTATTGTCCTGCCGGGCATCGGCACCGTGCCGCAGTTACCGGCAACTCTGCAGGCCCAGTCGAGCCTGCAGTTTTGACTTCGGGGGACAGACTTTTCGGGCGCTTGCTCGGTCGCAATGGCGCGCTGGAAATCGACACGCCCGCGCCGCCGTCTGCCGGGTTGCATGTGCAACTGGATAGCCAAGGCCGCGTGCTCGACCTCAGCGGCACGTTGCGCCCACAGTTGCCGCCACTGGTTAACTCGCCGCGTTTGCAAGAACTGCTGAGTGCCCATAGCGCCGTAACGGTTGAAGGCGTGCCCGCCGACTGGCAGCGCCACAGCCTCGACCTGGATTTTCACGGGATCGCCGGGCAAACCCTGCACACCCGCGGCACGCTTGAACCCCACGACAATGGCTGGCTGCTGCATGCCGTAGACATTGGTGATTTGCTCGGCGGCCGGCAATTGGCCGAGCAGCGCGAACAGAACCACCAATTGAGCAGCCGCGTCAGTGAGCAACTGCGCGTGTGCAGCCTCAGCCGCCTGCCCGAGGTGTTCAACGAACAGTTAAGCAGCGTGGCGCAGCGCTGGCGTATCCCCTGCGTGGCCCTGGCGCTGCTCGATCAGGAAGACCAGGGTTGGAGGGTCTACAGCCAGTACGCCAACCATGATGCACCGTTGTTCTGGCACACTGGGCAACGCCTCGGAACCTGCCTGGACAGCCTCAACGGCACCACGCCGCTGAGCCTGAAAGCGCCTTATGGGCGCGGCGAGCACCCGCGTTTGCACAGTATTTTCGGCAATGCCGATGGGTTCCTTGTGCCCTATCGCGATGGCCAAGGCATCGCCGCATGGCTGCTGTGCGGCGCGTACAGTGGCCAACTGCACAGCAACGACCGCGACTGGCTGAACCTCGCCGCCGCCCTCGCCGCCCCACTGCTCAGCCGCCTGCGCGAACACCGTCACCATCAACAACTCGAGCGCCAGGAAGCGTTGCAAGGCCTGCTGGGCACGGGCTGGTTTGAGTTATTGCCCGCCAGCGGCGAGATCCAGCTCGCCCCCCAATTGATGCGCAACCTCGACCCGGAAGACGGCCCAACCCGGCAACCCCTCGAAGCGTGGCTGAACCACATTCACCCCGCCGACCGCCAGGAACTGCACAGCCGTCTACGCGACCTGCAAACCCTCGGCAAACCCTTGCTCGCCAGCGCGCGCCTCAACCGTGGCGACAGCGTCGCGCCGACCTGGTATCGCGTGCAGGGCCAGGTGCTGGGCGCCGGTGAACAGCGGCGCTGGGTCGGTTTTATGCTCGACATCAGCGACATCCAGAACCAGCAGCTGCAAGCCGATGCCGCCCGCGCCCGCCTGGATAACCTGATTGCCAGCTCACCGGCGGTGATCTATGTGCAGCGCTATGTGAATGGCGCGCTGCAGCCGGTGTTTTTCAGTCACAGTCTGCTGCCCTTGCTCGGTCGCACCCTGGCCGAATGCACCCATGACAGCCTGGTGCAATGGGTACACCCGGACGACCGCGACCTGTACTTCCAGCGCACCCGCCAATTGCTGCGTGAAGGCAGCGTGCGCAGCCGTTACCGCGTGCAAGACACACACGGGGATTACCACTGGCTGCTCGACGAAGCCAAGCTGCTGCGCGACGACTTGGGCGTGCCGGTAGAAGCGGTCGGCCTGTGGCTGGATGTGACCGAGGCAACCTTGGCCGCCCAGCAGGTCAAGGACAGTGAGGAGCGCTATCGCATCCTTGTGGAAGACTCCCCGGCAATGATCTGCCGCTACCGCCCGGACCTGACCCTGACCTTCGGCAACACGCCGCTGGCCAATTACCTGGAGTGCCTACCTGCGCAGTTGCGCGGGGTCAACCTGGGTGAATGGCTGTCGACCGAACAGCGCGAAGCGTTTGTGCAGCGCATACAGCAGTTGACGCCGGAGTTCCCGGTGAGCACAGCCGAAATCAGCCTGCAATTGCCCGGCCGCGAACATGCCTGGTGGGTGTGGTCGGACCGAGGCGTCTTTGATGAGCACGGCACCCTTGTGGAAGTGCAGGCCGTGGGCCGCGATAACACCGAAGTGCGGCGCTCCCAGCAGCAACTGACGCAAAGCGCGAAAATGGCCACCCTCGGTGAAATGGCCACGGGCCTGGCCCATGAGATCAACCAGCCGCTGAACGTGATGCGCATGGCCATCGTCAATGTGCTCAAGCGCCTGAGCAATGGCGACGTGCAGATCGACTACCTGACCGAAAAACTCCAGCGCATCGACGCCCAGGTACAGCGTGCGGCGCGGGTGGTCGACCATATGCGTGTGTTCGGCCGCCGCTCGGAGGTCGAGCAGCAACCTTTTGACCCGGCGCAGGCGTTGGAGGGCACCTTGTCGTTGCTCAGTGAAGGCCTGCGTGGCAAAGGTGTTGAAGTGCGCCTGACCCAGGCGGATATCCCGGTGCAGGTCAAAGGCTACGTCGACCAGCTTGAGCAAGTGCTGATCAACCTGATGGTCAACGCCCGCGATGCGCTGTTGAGCCAGCGCGAAAAGAACCCCGAGCTGCGCCCGTGGATTGCCCTGCACACCGAACACGACAGCCGCCACGTGCGCATCTGGGTCGAAGACAACGGCGGCGGCATCGACCCGCGCTTGCTGGAACGCATCTTCGAGCCGTTTTTTACCACCAAGCCGATTGGCGTGGGCACCGGGTTGGGCCTGTCGGTGAGTTACGGCATCGTCGAGAACATGGGCGGGCGCCTGAGCGTCAGCAACGGCGAACACGGCGCACGGTTCTGCGTGGAACTGCCCAGGGCCATCGACGTTTAAATCACCAGGTAAGCCTCGCCGGTCTGGCCACAGGTGAGGTTGGCGCCGACGTTCACATTCACCAGGCTGATGCCGAGCATACTCAGCAGGTTGTTAAGGATCGGGTTGAGCAGCGGGCCGAGCAAGCCATCCACCACCGGCGTGACAATCGCGCTGACGGCACTGAGCAGCGCTGTGACCGTAGGCGCCAGAATGCCCAACGGGCTTCCTCCGGACGGTTGGTAAGCCGTGATGCCCACGCCATTGAGCGTGGTTGAAAGGCTGCTCACCACATTGGTGGCGGGTGCCGCAGCCTGATAGGTCGGCGCAAGGCCCACGTTCGGCGGCGTGGCAAACGGCGTGGTACTGGAGAACACCAGGGTTTGATTGCTCTGCGCAATCGGACTGACCACCTTGATCGCGATGCCACCACCGGCAAACGGCACGCGCGGGTCACAGCTGCCGATGCCGAGTATCTTGTGGCAGGTCTTGGTACCAATATCGATCAGGGGTAACGGCGCTACCGTCATCGGCAAGGTGGTGGAAAACGCATTGGTAATACTGCCCACATTCAACGACGCCAGCGAGGTGGTGGTGTACGCCGTCAGGCTCTTGGTGCCCGCGTTGCCGGTGGGGCAGCTGTAGGCGGTGACGTAACTGCTCGCGGCCCCGGCATCCAGTACGATGTTAATCGGCAGGTTGCCGGGTAGCACCAGCAAATCCGCCTGCTGGCAACCAGCGCCCAGCAAGCACAAGGCCGAGTTGATCGTGCTCACCAGGTTCAGGTTCAGCAGGCTGCCGAGCACCGGCGTCAGTGGACCCAACAAGTCGTTTACCGCCGTGTTCAGCCCCGACAACGCACTTAATACCGGCAAGCTCACGGTCACTTCAGTGCGCACCTGGGCGGTACGTACGTAAATTTTATTTGGCCCTGTAGGGTTGGCCGCCGCCAGCACCGGGTTGCCGATCGCTGACAACTGTGGCGGTTCGATCACTTTGACCTGAGTGGTGATATTGGCCAACCCCAGCACACTCACGGGCAAGGTCGCCGCCGCCGCGCTTTTGCTGTTGGACAGTTGCACCACGCCCTGGATCAGTTGGAACACCTGCAAGTTGGCATTCAGCGCCGCAGCGGTGGTGCCGGTCTGCAATTGCAGAATCTGCCCGACGGTCAACGGTGCCTGGTTGATCGCGGCGACTTGCAAGCTGCCCAGGGCGGTGATCACGTCCGCCGTTGCGCCGTTGGCGGTCAGTACGGTGACCGCGGCCTGGATCAACTGCGCGGCGGTGACGTTGGTGTTGAGCAGCTGGGTGTAGTTACCGGCGGCCACGTTGAGGTTGACCGCCAGTTGGTTGAGGTAACTGAGCAGGTTGATATTGGTATTGAGCAAACCATTCCACCCGGCGACCGTCAGGTTGACGTTACCGCCGAGCAAGCCACTGAACAGCGGGTTCAACAGGCTCGCACTTGCGGTGTTGACGCTGGCCAGGGTGCTGTTGATGGTCAGTTGGGCCGAAGGTGGCGTGGGCACCGCCGCTACGGCGGTCGCGGTCAATACGGTATTGATGCTCACCGGATTGCCGGAGAACAACGCCCAAACCCCGGCGGCCACGCTGGTGGTCACGGTTTTGCTCACCACCACTTGAATCGCCGATGACACTGCAGGGTTGGCACTGAACATGCGTCGGCCCGACGCGCCGGTGGTCACGGTGCCGCATTGGGTCACCAGGGTATTGCCGCTGCCCACCACAAAATGATTGCGCGCCACACTCTGCCCGGCAAACGCTGCCGCGCTCAACCCGCTCAGGCACGTGCCGCTGCGGCTCACCGCTTCCAGCGCCGCCGTATCTGCCACGCCTTGCAGCTTGCGCTTCTCCAGGTACAGGCGGCCGCTGTCGATCATCAACAATGTAAAGGCCAGCGCCACCGCCAACACGCCGGCGGCCATCAGGCCGATTGCGCCACCTTGCCTGGAACCAAGTCGGGGAGACATCGAGCACTCCTGTGCCGGCGAGTTGCCGAGCGCTTACTCTCCTGGGATGCAATTGAGTGTAGACAAGGGCTGGAGGTGGTGAAGATCAAAAATGTGGGGCTTGCCCGCGATGGCCATCGATATCTATACAACCGGTTAGTGGCAAGTGGACTGTTGTGGCGAGCAGGCTTGTCCTGCGTTGGGTCGCGAAGCGGCCCCAGTATAGGCACTGCAGTTTTCCTGAAAGAACTCAGCGTCCGGGTTTGGGGCTGCTTCGCGGCCCAACGCAGGACAAGCCTGCTCGCCACAGGAGAAATTGGCTGCCTTCAAACGTTGTGTAGATACCTGTGCCACGATGGCGGCGGATCAGTCAATGCATCGGTGACTGACAGACCGCTATCGCGGGCAAGCCCGCTCCCACAGGGTTTGGCGGTGGTCTTTAGTGCGGAGGGTAGTTGGAGAGGATCCTGGTCACCGTGCTGCGAATGGCATCACTGCGATCCTGCGGGTTCGGCGTGCTGGCCATCATCTGCTCGTCGCTGCCACGCCATACCAGTTTGCCGTCCTTGCCGTCGAGCAGGTCGATCTGGATGGTCGCCACTTTGTAGGTGATGTTGCGCGTTTCGTTGTACATCGGCCCGCCCCAGTAGCCATTCCACGGGCCGCCCCAGGCGCCGCCGTAGTTGGTGGTGACTTGTTGCTGGCGCTCTTCGACGATCAGGTAGGCCTGTACATTCAGGTCGGCCCTGGTGCCTGCGGCTGCGGGGCGCAGGCCGCGCTGGTCGAGTTGCTCGCCCACGGCCTGGCGAATGCGTTGCTCGGTGAGGTCGCTCTTGATCCGTGGATCATCCGGGCGGTATTGCAGGGCAGGATCTTTCCAGGCCCAGTTGCGGTACGCGCCAAAATCGCGGCTGGCATCAAAGTCATGGTTGACCTGGCTGGTCTGGCAGCCACTCAACAAGACCACTACAGCGAGTGCAGCAAGGCGACGAAGCATGGGGGTTCTCCAAAAAATGGAATAAGCCTGAGATGAGAATAGCTGCTAACTGGGTGGATAAGCGCTCATTGCCTTCTGCATCGCTTCGCGCAACGCATCAGCGCGTTCGCTCAGGCTACCCTGGCTGGTGGTTTCGGCGCTGGTGCTCCATACCGGCTGGCGCGTGCGGGCATCGAACAGGCTCACGCGGGCCACCGCAACTGTCACTTCATAGGTGCGTACCACCGGCACCGTGTTGTACATGCCGTAGCCATTGCCATAGCGGTTATAGCCACCGTAGCCGTAGCCATAGTCGTCCTGCACCTGGCGCAGGCGTTTTTCCAGACGCACGTCGGCGGTTACCAGCAGGTCGGGGGCGCGGCTGTCATGCAAAGGGCGCAAGCCGCGCTGATCTAGAGCGCCGCTGACCGCTTCGGCTATTTGCGCCGAATCCGCCCAGGCCGTCCCCGCGGGCAACTGGCCGTTAAGCCAGCCCCAACTGCGGTAGGCGCCATAGTCGCGCATCGGCGCCGGGTAGGCGCTGGCATCAAAGGTGTTCGCCGCCTGGGCCGGAGCCGGCGGCATAGGGGCCGAGGCGGCCACGTAGGGGTTGGGCGTGGAGCAAGCGCCCAAGCCGAGGGATAACAGGATCAAACAGAGACGACGCATTTCGACCTCCGCAGACTGGGCCGCTTAAACCGGACGGCAGATCCAGTGCAAATAACGCCCAAGTCCGGCAAAGCTTGGGTGACGACGGTGAGCGAGTTCCATCTCCAACAAGTCCTGCAGATTGGCGCGAGCCTGGAATTCCATCGGCATATAGTCGTGGAACACCCGCACGCCACTTTGGCTTTCGACCTGCCAAAGCCCCTCGAGTTGCGCCGCCAGTTCCCGTGGGTCGAGCGGTTGTTGCGGGGTAAGGCTCTGCTTCTCGCCGGCCATGTCGTTCTTGCGCATTTTGCGGAAGTGGCCTTTGAGCAGGTTGCGGTAAATCAGCGCATCACGGTTGTAGAACGCCAGCGACAACCAGCCGCCGGGCACCGTGAGCTGGTGCAGCACCGGCAGGATCGCGTGGGGTTCGGCCAGCCATTCGAGCACGGCGTGGCACAGGACCAGGTCGTAGGGCTCGGTGAGTTGGCCGAGCAATTGCTGCCAGGGCGCATGGATAAAAGTCGCGGTCTGCCCGGCGTCGGCAAAGCGTTGACGGGCGCCTTCAAGCATCGGCTCGGCGGGCTCGGCCAGGGTCACTTGATGGCCACGCTCGGCCAGCCACAGCGACATATGCCCCAGGCCCGCGCCGATATCCAGCACGCGCAAAGGGCGCTCGGGCAAGGCTTCAGTCAGGTCGGCCTGCAACACCGCCAGGCGGATCGCGCCTTTGGCGCCACCGTAGATCTTTTCGGCAAAGCGCGTGGCCAACTGGTCGAAGTGACGGTCACTCATGGGCAAACCGCCGTTCGCTGTCGGCCAGTTTGGCGCGTACCACTTCGTTCATGTCCAGGCCCAGCTCACTGCACAGCAACAGCAGGTACAGCACGATATCGCCGACTTCCTGCCCGGCGTGGGTGAGTTTGTCCGCCGGCAGTTGGCGCGACTGGTCTTCGGTCAGCCACTGGAATATTTCCACCAGCTCGGACATTTCCACACTGGCGGCCATGGCCAGGTTTTTAGGGCTGTGGAAGCGCTTCCAGTCGTTGGTATCGCGAATACGGTGCAAGCGTTCGGTGAGGTGTTCGAGGTTCATGCGGGGGCTCCTGAAGGTGTATAGCTTCGGGCGGATGCCGGGCGAAGGCAAGTGAATCCCTGTAACGCGTAAACCTCTATGCTAAAAGGGAACTCGCTTGGTGTAATAACGACCAAAGGCTCAGCGACGCCCACCTCTTCATCAGGACACACACATGCAGGTAGAAAGCTTTTTCGAATGGTTGGGCCAGGCACTGGGGTCCGTCATCCGCTTTATCGTCGACGGGCTCAGCGGGCTGTTCGGCGCCTTGACCCACGCGGGCGGCAACTTTATTGAAGGCCTGTCGCGCACATTGGGCATGGACACCTCGATCATCAGCATCGCCGCCCTCATCATCGGGTTGATGTTGCTGTACTCGGCGGTGCGTGCGTTTATACGCGCCTCGATCATTATGGGAATTATCTGGTTGATGCTGGGTTTGTGGTTGCTCAGCTGGGTTGTGCATTAATACTTGAAAACACTCACCCTGCTGACAGATTGGCGCGACCGCCGCACCCATCGCCGCGTCTGGGCATTGGCTGCGCCGATGATCTTGTCGAACATCTCGGTGCCGCTGGTGGCCCTGGTGGACAGCATGGTCATCGGCCACCTGCCCCACGCCCATCAACTCGGTGCTGTGGCCGTGGGCGCCAGCCTGTATACCTTCCTGGCCTGGGCCATGGGTTTTCTGCGCATGGGTTCCACCGGGTTTGCCGCACAAGCCGCCGGGCGCGGGGATGGCGCGGCGCTCAGGCAAATCCTGCTGCAAGGTTTGTTGCTGGCGCTGGGGCTGGCCATGCTGCTGGGCACGGTGGGCATTCCGCTGAGCCATCTGGCCCTGGAGTGGATGCAGCCCTCGCCCGAGCTGAACCAACTGACCCGCGATTTTTTCCACACCCGCTTGTTCGGCCTGCCCGCCGCGCTGGCCAGCTATGCCTTGGTCGGCTGGTTCCTCGGCACGCAAAATGCCCGCGCACCACTGGCTATCCTGCTGACCACCAACCTGGTCAACATCGCCTTGAACCTGTGGTTTGTACTCGGTCTGGATTGGGGTGTGGTCGGCTCAGCACGCGCCTCCGTTATCGCCGAATGGACCGGCGCCCTGCTCGGCCTGGCCCTCACGCAAAAAGCCCTGCGCGCGTATCCCGGGCATATCGCCTGGGCCGCTTTGCAGCGGTGGCAAAGCTGGCGGCCGCTGTTGGCGGTGAACCGCGATATTTTTATCCGTAGCCTGGCGCTGCAGTCGGTGTTTTTCATGATCACGGTGCAAGGCGCACGCCTGGGCGATGCCACCGTGGCGGCCAATGCGCTGCTGCTCAATGGTCTGCTGTTGACGGCCCACGCCCTCGACGGTCTGGCCCACGCAGTCGAAGCGCTGTGCGGGCACGCCATCGGCGCCCATGATCGCCAGGCATTGCGCCGCTCGCTGGTGGTCGCTTGTGGCTGGTCATTGATCGCCAGCCTAGGGTTCGCCCTGCTGTTCACCTTCGCCGGGCACTTGTTTATCGCCATGCAAACCGATATCCCCAGCGTGCGCGAAACCGCCGATATCTACCTGCCTTACCTGGCCGTACTGCCGTTGATTGCGGTGTGGAGCTATTTACTGGACGGCCTGTTTATCGGTGCAACCCGCGCGCGGGAAATGCGTAACGGCATGCTGTTGACGGTGGTGATTGTGCTGCCATTCGCATGGGCCTTGCAGGGCTTGGGCAATCATGGGCTGTGGGTCACCTTCCTGCTGTTCATGGCCCTGCGCAGCCTGACACTGTGGGCAATTGCCTGGCGCCTGAACAAACAGGACCGCTGGCTCAGCGCCCGTTAGTAAAGAATGGCCGGTTTGCAGCGTAAGAAAAACTCACAACTGCGCGTGGAGCCTTTACAAGGGCTACAACCACAGAGGATCCGCCTGGCCCACTCTCGCGAGCCAGAAGGAAACAGGAGCCTGCGTGAACACAGTACTTCCCCGCATTCCCCTCGGCGCATCCGACGCTCCGACATTGGCACCCCAGCCTGAAACGCCCAGCCCGTCGGCACCCACGCCTGACATTGGGCAACAGACACATACGTTGTTCAACGAAGCCAATGTACTGATCAAACGCGAAGTGGAAACCTGGCAAGACAGTGCCGGCAACTATCACTCAGCCAGCATGACTCACATCGTCACCGGCGATCAGGCAGACAATATAAAGATCACAGCCCATGACAGCAGGACATTGACGGCCATCATCAATGGGAAAACCTACCCCTTCCCAATGCCCGAAAGCACAGACCTGCACATGATAAATATTGAGACCCAGGGCGGAAATGACTCGGTGGTCATTGGCCCTGGCGTTAAGGCACCTGTTCGGATCATCACGGGCGACGGCAATGACCGGGTCAAGACCGGCGCCGGCTATGCACGGGTCAATGGCGGCAGCGGCAACGACTCCATTCACCTGGGTAGCGGTGGCGGAATCGCCTTGGGTGGTGACGGCGATGATCGGATGCGCGCAGGCACGGGCAGTGCCGTGCTGAGCGGTGGCAAAGGCAATGACGTGCTGCATGCAGGCAAGGGCGCCAATCACCGACTGGTGTATTTGAACGGCGACCAAGGCAATGACCAGCTGTATGCAGGCGCAGGCATCAACGTTTTAAATGGAGGCCGCGGTGACGATAAACTGGTGGGCGCCCGCAAGACCACGTTTTACGCAGGCGCAGGCCATGACGTGATTCACTCCACGAGTAAAAAAGATCGCATTTACGCCAAAGCGTCCGACAAGATTCATCACAATGGGCCTTCAAACGTCACGTTTATGGAGGTCAAGGACGTCGGGAGAAAAGGGCTGAAGATAGAAGGCAAACCCGAGTTCATCGACGCCGTGCAAGACGTTCTCGACCAGCTTCGAGGTTCGCCTGTCGGCCAGCGGATGCTTGAGCAAATGGACGACTTCGTGGACGACATAAGGTCTCCCGTCACCCTGCGAGAGTCTGCCGACATGAACGCCAGTTACTACTACTTCCGCAACGCCTACAGCGACGCGCTTTCCGCTTGGCAATCTTCGCAGTTTCAAAGCGAATCAGAATTGGGCTACATCAAAAATGAGGTGCCCGGTGCAGTCGCCACTCACGCCGAAATAGAGCTTCAAACCTTCCACTTCGGCCAACAGCTGTCGACCACACCGATGCTTGCACTCCAGCACGAGTTGGCCCATGCCTTCAATGGCGCCACTGGCACCTACCAACCCGGAAACCAACAGGCTTTTGGCCTCGATGGAAGCCCCATTGAGCGCTACGGTCAGCCGGTTTTCGTTAATAACGTCGAGTACCAAGCACTCGGCCTCGCCATTGAGGACGGGGAGCTGTTCGATCACGACAACAACCCGCTCACCCGGCCAACCACCCTCAATCCATCGCCCTTCACCGAGAATGCGCTACG
The DNA here is from genome assembly GCF_014268205.2 of Pseudomonas sp. OE 28.3. Classification (NCBI taxonomy): domain Bacteria; kingdom Pseudomonadati; phylum Pseudomonadota; class Gammaproteobacteria; order Pseudomonadales; family Pseudomonadaceae; genus Pseudomonas; species Pseudomonas sp. OE 28.3. Next base: position 940,105 of record NZ_CP077082.1, on the reverse strand, counting down.
CCAGGAAATGGGCGTGCCCTTGCGTGATCGCTACCTATGGGATGAGGCGCCGCACGCAGTTTAATCAATAGACGGGAGCCAACCTGTCAGTTCTCACAGGTTACAAACCCGACTTTCCGGCGTTGAATGGAGATCGCCGCTGAAGAGCCTTCAGCTTAAGGCTGCGATCTTATTGCACTCAAGGAAGAACCCACATGAGTAACAACACCTACTTGCTTATCGGCGCGTTGATAGTGGTCGCATTGATCGCCGCCGCTGTTATTCGCTCGTCCAAGAAGAAACCAGCCAAGCCCCCTGCCGAAGCCGTCGCCGAGCCGTCCGTTCAGGTTCCCCCCGTCACTCCGGACACGGGCGAATGGACACTCAAACTGGACGACGCTCCGTCAACACTCCCAGCGCAGCCCGCCATCCAGAAAGGCGTGGAGGTTTGGAATCAAACGGATTTCCACTTCTTCGTGACACAACAAGGCATAAGAGCGACGCTGCCACCCCAGGGTCGAACACTGATGGACAATAGCGCTAGTCTGACAGTCAGCCCTTCAGCGCAAAACACGCTGCAGTCTGTAGCGCTGGAGGAAACCAGCCCCGAGAGCTCAGCGCAGTACACACTGATAATCCGGTAAAGCCAGCCTCACTGGCCTGGAGTGGAGCGAATAAACGCCGTGACCCGATCCAGCACCGGCGCCAGCCAGCGCAATGGCTTGGCAATGGACGCCACTAATGTCGCGTGGCTGGTTCTGGTGAAATAAAACGCCTCGACTGGCACACCCGCTTCACGCAGCTTGTTAGCCAACCCGCCCGTATTGCGCGTGGGGTTGACCAGCGTGTCGCTCACCGAGGCGATCAACAGGCTTGGTGGAGCGTCGTAACTGACGTGGTTGATGGGCTGGGAATCGGGCGGTGAGTCCGGGAAGAAAAACACAGGGCGCACATCGCGGTTTTCAATCGGCAGGAAGTCATAAGGCCCGGCCAGGCCGATCCAGCCCTTGAGCATCGAGGGTGACAGGTTCACTTCTTTGAGCCAACGCGCATCCAGCGCCAGCATCGAGGCGTTGTACGCGCCGGAGCTATGGCCCATCAGGTAGAGCTGCTTGGGGTCGGCGCCATATTCGGCGATGTGCTGATGAGTCCAGGCCACCGCTTGGGCGCCGTCCTGGAGAAAAGCGGGGTAACGCACTTGCGGGTAGAGCCGATAGTCCGCGATGACCACCACAATGCCGCGTGAAGCCAGGGCTTCGCCGACGAAACCGTAGTCATCCTTGGAGCCGCTGTTCCAGCTGCCACCGTAGAAAAACACCACGACAGGGGCATTGGGCAAGGCAGTGACGGGACGGTAAATATCGAGTTTCTGGCGCGGGTCGGGGCCGTAGGCAATCGATGAGGTTTTGGTGAACGTGCTGGAAGGGGTCAGTGCGTTGAGCACTTTGATCGGCGAGCAGGCCGAGAGGAATGCGGCGACTGCCAGGGTTAACGCTTGCAGCCATTTGCTCGACATCGTTCAGACCTCACACAGAAGGTACGACCAAACGAAAATCCAAATGTGGGAGCTGGCTTGCCTGCGATAGCGGTGTGTCAGCCCTGAATGTGCGGACTGATACACCGCCATCGCGGGCAAGCCCGCTCCCACACTGGATCTCTGTTACTTGAAGATCTTGGTGGGAGCAGTGTACTTACGAGGACAGGTAGGACGAACGCGTCAGCCCCAGACGCAACGCATCCAGGAACTGCGTACGCTCGCTGGCACTGATCTTCGCGCTGGCGCACTTGTCGCGGTAGTGCGTCATCAACTCCTCCGGCGACAAGTGCACGTAGCGCAGCATGTCTTCGATGGTGTCGTGAGTCTCGATCCCGGCGCTGTACACCGAACCGTCTTCACGCTGGTAGATGTTCACCGAATCGGTGTCACCGAACAGGTTGTGCATGTCACCGAGAATTTCCTGGTAAGCGCCCACCAGGAAGATGCCCAGCAAGTAATCTTCGCCTTCGTTCAAACCGTGTACCGGCAGGCTGGTCTCGATGCTCTGCTCGTCGACGTATTGCTTGATCTTGCCGTCGGAGTCGCAGGTCAGGTCTTGCAGCACGGCGCGGCGCAGCGGCTCTTCGTCGAGACGGTGCAGCGGCAGAATCGGCAGCACCTGGCCGATCGCCCAGGTGTCCGGCAGGCTCTGGAACACCGAGAAGTTGCAGATGTATTTGTCGGCCAGCTTGTCGTTGAGCTCGTCCAGCACTTGGCGGTGCGAGCGCTGGCGGGCTTTGAGCGAGTTGTGCAGGCGGCGGCACACGGCGAAGTAGCACTGTTCGGCCAGGGCTTTTTCCGCCAGGGTCAGCTTGCCGTCGGCATACTGGGTGGCCACGTCGCTCATGTAGTGAGTGGCGCGCCAATACGTCTCGGTGACCATTTCGATGTCGGTCGGGCCCAGCAGGTCCACCAGCCACTGCACGGTTTCCGGCAGGCTTTCCTTGTTCTCGATCTGCGGCACGTCGTCGTTGTGTTTTTCAACGTCGGTGACCTGTACCACCAGCATGGCGTGGTGGGCGGTCAGGGAGCGGCCGCTTTCGGAGAAGATGTGCGGGTGCGGCAGGCTCTGCGCGTCGCAGAATTCCTTGAGCATGCCCACCACTACACCGGCGTAATCGTCCATGTCGTAGTTGATCGAGCTGGCATTACGCGAGTGCGTGCCGTCGTAGTCCACGCCCAGGCCACCGCCCACGTCGATGTGGTCGACCGGCAGGCCGAGGTTGCGCAGTTCGCCGTAGTAACGAATGGCTTCCTTGAACCCGTGCTGGTAGTCGGCCAGGTTGGCGATCTGCGAACCCATGTGGAAGTGCAGCAGGCGGATGCCCTGGTCCAGGCCGGCAGCGCGGAAGCGCTCGACCACCGACAGCAATTGCGCCGCCGACAAACCGAACTTGGACTTCTCGCCACCGGTGTCGGCCCATTTGCTCGACGCCAGCGACGACAAACGCACACGCAGGCCAACCTGCGGCTTGACCTTGAGGCTCGCAGCCTCTTCGATCACCAGGCCGACTTCGGATTCTTTCTCGATCACGATAAACACATTGTGACCAAGCTTCTGGCCCATCAGCGCGAGGCGGATGAACTCACGGTCCTTGTAACCGTTGCAGACGATGGTGCCGCCCTTCGGCGCCAGGGCCAGCACGGCCAACAGCTCAGGCTTGGAGCCGGCTTCCAGGCCGATCGACACGTTCTGGGTGGCGATGATGTTCTCGATCACCGCTTCCTGCTGGTTCACCTTGATCGGGTACAGCGCGGTGTACTTGCTCTGGTATTCCAGGCGCTCGATGTTCGAATCGAACGCACCGGTCAGTTGGCGTACACGGTCTTGCAGGATGTCGGGGAAACGCACCAGCAGCGGCAAGGACAGGCCGCTTTTGCGCAGCTCGTCGACTTGCTCGTAGAGATCAACCGGCGTGCTGTTCGGGCCGTTCGGACGGACTTCAACGCGACCGGCATCATTGATCGCGAAATATCCGGCCCCCCAATGGCGAATCCCATAAACACTGCGGCTGTCCGCAACTGTCCATTGGCTGCCATCGTCTTTGCGTGTGCGTCGTACGGACATCGAAGTCCCCTATATAAAGTCGAAGATCACCACGCCCTTCTTGCAAGGCTGGCGAAGTCTAAAGAATGAAAATGACGATTTGCCTGTAAGGAAGGTAGACCCCACTCGCAGGACAGAGTTTAGACACCGGTCAGGAACAGGCTCTGTGAAAACCATGGAGACGACAGTTTGCGTTCAGCAAAGGGCCATCGGGGTGGGTTTCACAGAGGCTGCTAGCCGCCGGATTTCTTCGCTTTGTAACCCAGCTTGATCAGCTCGGCCAACAGCAACTCGACGTGATCGCCCTGGATCTCGATGACACCGTCTTTCAACGCGCCACCGGTGCCACAGCGCTTTTTCAGCGTGGTAGCCAGTTCCTTCAGGGCTTCTTCAGCCAAAGGCACGCCAGTGATGGTAGTCACCGTCTTGCCGCCACGGCCTTTGCTCTCGCGTCGTACGCGGGCAATGCCGTCGCCTTCAGGGATCAGGGTCTGTTTGCAGGTACACGAATCCACGGGCTGACGACAGTCCGGGCAGTGTCGACCTGCGTCGGTGGAAAATACCAGGCCACCAAGGGCGGCGAAGGATGCGGCTTTTTTGGCCACCGGCAATCCTCTTGGGAGGACAAAGACTGATCGGAACCCGGCTCTCGTTACAAAAGGCAGCTTACCGACCGCGAAGCCCCACTCAGGCAGGGGCAGCGCTACCGAAACGCCAAGGCGGTTCGGGTGAAAAGGCGCGCAGTGTAACGGCAAAAAGCCGCCTTGCTAAGAGCCAAATAGCGCCAATTTATGCAACTTTAGCGACGTGAGGCCAGATAGCGCCGCAAGCCCTCTTGAGCATCCGGGCAGTAAGGCTTTTGTTGAGCTTCCTGCAGGACCGTTTCAATGGGCAGAAACCGCGCTTCCATGACCTCCTCGGGCTGTAAGCGCAATGGGCCATCCCAGACTGCCGAGTAAGATTTGCACCACAGCCGGCTGCCCTCCTCCTCAAAGTAGAAGTGGTCGTGCTCGACCAGTTCCACACCGCCCACGCCGAGTTCCTCTTCCAGCTCACGGGCAGCCGAAACCGCGTAGGTCTCGCCCGCCGCCACCATGCCACCTGCCGCCGTGTCCCAAAAGCCGGGATACAGGGCTTTGCTCAGGGTGCGTCGATGCACACACAGTTCACCGGCGGAGTTGAACAGGAAGATAAAGGTGCAACGGCCGATCAGGCCGCGCTGGCGCAGGTCGGACCTGACAAGGTCGCCGAGCAGGTTGTCCTGCTCGTCCACCCAGCAGATCAGTTCAGCATCAGAGGCCACACGGTGTGCGACCTCCTTTTGAGAAGCGTCCATCATTACCCCTGGTTGAGGAGCTGACGCAAGTCGATCACTGCAGCGTTTGCCCGGGAAATATAGTTGGCCATGACCAACGAGTGGTTGGCGAGGATGCCAAAGCCACTGCCGTTAAGAATCATAGGGCTCCACACCGGCTCCTGCGAGGCTTCCAACTCGCGAATGATCTGACGCACGCTGACGGTGGCGTTTTTCTTGGCCAGCACGTCGGCGAAGTCGACTTCAATCGCGCGCAACAGGTGAGACAAGGCCCACGCCTGGCCACGGGCTTCGTAGAACACGTTGTCGATCTGCATCCATGGGGTTTCCACCACTTCTTCATCGACCTGCGGCACTTCACCCGGCGCCAGGGCTTCGGTTTTCAGTGCGGTGTTGAGCTTCACCCGACCCACACTGGCCGACAGGCGTTGCGACAACGAACCCAGGCGCGTGGCGACATCACCCAGCCAGTTGTTCAGGTTGTCGGCGCGGGCATAGAACAGCGCGCCCTTCTGGTTCGGGTCGGACAGTCGTGCCTCGTAGCGGCTCAGGGAGTTGATGCCTTCCTGGTATTCCGACTCGCTGGACGGCAGCACCCAGCTCTTGTTGTCGAAGTTAAAGCGCGGTTCAGCCTTGGCCAGGTCCGCGTCTTCAGCCGACTGCGACTGTGAACGGGCGAAGTCTTTACGCAAGGCGCGGGTCAGGTCACGCACCTGCACCAGCACGCCATATTCCCAGCTCGGCATGTTATCCATCCACAGGCCTGGCGGGAAACGGTCGTTGGAAATGTAGCCACCAGGCTTGTTCAGCAAGGTGCCGACCACGGTCTTGAGGGTTTCGACGGTGGTGTAGCCAATCACCATCTGCTTGCCTTCCTTCTCGGCGGCAAGCTGGGCGTTTTGCTGGACCGGGAACAGCGCCGGCTCTTCGCTCCAGTACCAACCCAGGCCGCCGGTGACCAACAGGTACAAGGCCAGCACGCTGAGCAGCGCTTTGCTCATCAGCAGGTTGCGAAAGTAGCCGCGTTGGGTCGACTTTGGCTCAGGGGCGGGGCCTTTGGCACTGCCTGCACGGTTTTTCCAGTCCAGCATGGCGATATCCTTTCAATCACTTGAGTTCATGCACGTCAATTGTCCGGGTGCGGTCAAACACTCCGACCACAACCCTACCCCATCGTGCCCATCGGCGCGGGGCTTTTAACCGAAAGTGGCAGGTGGGAGACGTTCGACTATAAAGGATGCACGCTTTTTACGCAGCGTGACCATTGGGTCGGTAACTGAATCCCCAAGACTTGCACTTAATTGACGTATGACACTCATGCAACAGAAAAGAGGTGCTAGCATAGAGCCATCAGTCGACCTCAGCATGCACCCTCACTAGTAGTCAGGATATGACCGAGCCAGAAGACCCCAGCCGTGAGCGTCTCAAGCACCATTTTGCCCAGCGGGTAATTCATCAGGCACGTCAAATTCTTGAGATCTGGCAACGCCTGCAACGCAGCGAATGGTCGAACACCGATTTGTCCGAACTCAGCGAAGCCAACCTGCGCCTGCTGCGCTTTGCCGAGCGTTTCGAACAGCCGGAACACGGCCAACTGGCACGACACATCGGCGAATCGCTCAAGGTGGTGGACGAAAATCGCGGCCGGCTGAGCAGCCAGGTCATCACCGAACTCAACCGCCTGATGCAACGCCTGTCCCGCACCGGTCTGCGCCAGGGTGATCAGCTGGAACAAACCTTACTGCCGCCGATGCGCAAGCCCATCTACGTGATGCTGGCCGATCACGACCGCGCCGAACGCCTGGCCAAGCAGTTGGAATTCTTTGGCATGAGCGCCCAGTCCCTGGACAGTGTGCCGGCGTTTCGTGCCTCCCTCGCCGAGCGCCTGCCGTCGGCGATTGTGATGGATGTGGACTTCTGCGGGGCGGGCCTGGGCCTCAAGTTGGCCGCCGAAGCCCAGGAAGGCCTCGAGCAAAAGCTGCCACTGCTGTTTTTCAGCTTGCACGAAACCGACACGCCAACGCGCCTGGCCGCCGTGCGCGCCGGTGGCCAGGAGTTCCTCACCGGCACCCTGGAAGCGTCGAGCCTCTTGGAAAAGATTGAAGTGCTGACCTGCGTCGCGCAGTACGAACCTTATAAAGTGCTGATCATCGATGACTCGCGGGCACAAGCGCTGCACACCGAGCGCCTGCTCAACAGCGCCGGCATCGTCACGCGCACCTTGATCGAACCGATCCAGGCCATGGCCGAACTGGCGGATTTCCAGCCGGACCTGATCATCCTCGACATGTATATGCCTGCCTGTACCGGCACCGAACTGGCCAAGGTGATTCGCCACAACGACCGTTACGTCAGTGTGCCGATCATCTACCTGTCGGCCGAAGACGACCTGGATAAACAACTGGACGCCATGAGCGAAGGCGGCGACGACTTCCTCACCAAGCCGATCAAGCCGCGCCACCTGATCACCACCGTGCGCAACCGAGCCGCCCGTGCCCGTAACCTCAAGGCGCGAATGGTGCGCGACAGCCTGACCGGGTTGTACAACCACACCCATATCCTGCAATTGCTCGAAGACTGCAGCTTCCGCGCCCGCCGCGAGAACAAGCCACTGAGCTTTGCGATGCTCGACATCGACCACTTCAAGCGCGTCAACGACAGCCACGGCCACCCCATGGGCGACCGCGTGATCAAGAGCCTGGCGCTGTTTCTCAAGCAACGCCTGCGCAAGACCGACTACATCGGGCGCTACGGCGGCGAAGAGTTCGCCATCGTGATGCCCGACACCGACCTGGAGTCGGCCTGCAAGGTATTGGACGAAATCCGTGGGCGCTTTGCCGAAATTCACTATCCGGCCCAGCCGCAGGATTTATGGTGCACCTTCAGCGCCGGGCTGGTAGAGCTGTGCGACGGCTCCGACAGCCTGATGATGGCTGCCCAGGCCGACGAGGCGCTGTACCGCGCCAAGGACGCAGGACGCAACCGCGTGCAAGCCGCTCGTACATCAAAGCAAAGTGCCACCTTTTCACCGGAATCCACCGAATCCGTCATAACTTTGTAATGGAAACGCAATAACTTCAGGCACTTATCTTTTGCTGTCGGTTGAAACCACGCATGCGCCTGAAGCTGCTGACCAATCTCAATACCCTTCTGCTGGTGGCCGTGTGCCTGGCCCTTGGAGCGACGCTATGGTGGTCGCAACGTGCGCTGGAACGGCCTTATCTGCTGATGGAACGCTACCTGGGCCTGTCGCAGACCTTTCAGAACCAGGCCGCACGCAACATTGATGATTACCTCTCCAGCGGCGATGCCCTGCGTTTGAGCAGCGCCAGTCAAAGCCTGGAAAACCTGTTGCAGCACCTTGACGAATTGCCGGCAGAACTTGGGCAAAACCTGCGCCCCAGCCTGGTGGATCTGGACACCTTCAGCAAAACCGACCTGCTCGCCGCCGGCAAACTGGCGGGCGACCCGCAAGCCCTGTTGCTGCAAGCCGAACGTGAGCTGGGCGCGAACCTTGAGCAACTGAGCCAATACGCCACGGGCGTCAACTCACCAGACGCCGCTCGCTACCTGCCGCCCTTGCTGGCCGCGTCCCAGCACCTGGGCAAACTGTCCCTGGCCCGCGACAAACTGGTCAGCAGCGGGCGCGCGGAGTTGGCCGATGACGTGGAGCGCGAGGTCGCCAGTATCCGCACTCAGGCCGACGTGTTGGCGGGGTTGCCATTGCTTGGTGTCAAGGCCAGCAGTGAATCCAGCGCCGATGATTTTTCCGCCATGATGGGCCTTGAAAACAGCGAGAAAGCCGAAGTTCAGGACATCGGGGTCGACCTCAAGCGCGAACTCAACAGCCTGTTGACCCGCTACCCCGCCGAACTCAAGCGTACCCGCGAGCAAATCCAGCAGCGCACCGCACTGGCCGCCGCCACTCATTTAAAAATCGCCGCCGTGCAACAGGCCATCTCCGGCCTGGAGCCGGTGGTACGCGCCCAACACGCCAGGATCCAGGGCGAAGTTCGCCTGTTACAAGGCGTGATGATCGGCCTGATCCTGCTGATTGCCCTGCTGATCGACACCCTGCAACGGCGCCTGGCGCGGGTGCTGACCAACCTCGCGCCCGCCCTGTCGACCTGGGCCGAAGGTGATTTCAGCCAGCCGATTGCGCTGGGCAAGACCAACCGCGAACTGCACGATATTGAAGCCTCGCTGAACCGCTTGCGCGCTTACCTGGTGGACCTGGTGGGCACCATTCGCGCAAATGCCGAACAAGTCGCCGGCAGCAGCCGCGCCCTGGCCGAGCTGAGCAGCGGCCTGCACGACGGGGCCGAGCGTCAGGCCGGCGATACCGCGCAGATCCGCGATTCCCTGGGCGAGCTGGAAGCCACCATTCAGCAAGTGGCCGGCGATGCCAGCCAGGCCGCCGGTGCCAGCCGTAGTGCAGGCCTGGCCGTGGAACAGGGCCAACGGGTGATCGGCCTGAGCCTCACCGGCTTGCACGCACTGGTGGGTGAAGTGCAGCAAAATGCGCAGATGATCGAAAAACTCGCGGAAGAATCCGCCACCATCGGCGGCGTGCTCACCGTGATTCGCTCGATTGCCGACCAGACCAACCTGCTGGCCCTCAACGCCGCCATCGAGGCTGCGCGCGCCGGGGAAGCCGGGCGTGGGTTTGCCGTGGTGGCTGACGAAGTGCGCACCCTGGCCCAGCGCACGGCGGGCGCCACCGCTGAAATCCAGGGTTTGATCACCGGCCTGCAAAGCGCCGCCCATCAGTCGGTGCAGGGCATGCGCGCGCAGGTCGAACACGCCGAAGCCACCGCCCAGCAGGCCCAGGCGGCCGACGGCGCGCTGGATGAAATCGTCGGGGCGATCCAGACCATTTCCGACACTGCCGTGCGCATCGCCGATGTGACCGCGCAGCAGAGTGGCGCCGTCAGTGAGATTCGTGACAACAGCGAGCGGATTCACCAGCTGGGCGAGGATAATCTGCTGCGAATCGGCCAAGGCCGCAGCCAGGGTGAGCATCTGTTGGAACTGGGTGGGCAACTGAACACTGCCGTGCAGGCGTTTCGCGTTTAATGCGATCGAGATCGTGCCCACGCTCTGCGTGGTCATGCATCCTGTGACGCTCCGCGTCACGACTTTAGAGCGGGACGCGGAGCGTCCGGGGCGGCATTCCCACGCGGAGCGTGGGAACGATCAATCACTGACCAAATCCAGCCTCACAGTCACAAATTTTGCGCAATCATCGCTAATCGTGCCGCCTACTGCATAGAACTGGACAGTCACAAAGGCTTTGCGGCATAGTCGCCGGGTTCTGACGCACCCACATCAATAACAAGGAACAGCCGATGGCGACCTTACTGGTTCTTCACGGACCCAACCTGAACCTGCTCGGTACCCGTGAACCGGGTGTCTACGGGGCGGTGACCCTGGAACAGATCAACCTTGATCTGGAACGCCGGGCGCGTGAAGCCGGCCACCATTTGCTGTACCTGCAAAGCAATGCCGAGTACGAATTGATTGATCGCATCCATGCCGCGCGTGGCGAAGGCGTGGACTTTATCCTGATCAATCCCGCCGCTTTTACGCATACAAGTGTTGCATTACGTGACGCGCTGCTGGCGGTGAGCATCCCATTTATCGAAGTGCATTTGTCGAACGTGCACAAACGCGAAGCTTTCCGCCATCACTCCTACTTCTCCGACGTAGCGGTAGGTGTGATCTGCGGCCTTGGCGCCAGCGGTTACCGACTGGCCCTGGAGGCCGCCCTGGAACAACTTGAACAACCGGCCAAGCGCCCCTGACCGACCCTTGGGAGTTGATGATTCATGGATATCCGTAAAGTTAAGAAACTGATCGAACTGCTGGAAGAATCCGGTATCGACGAGCTGGAAATCAAGGAAGGCGAAGAGTCCGTACGGATCAGCCGCCACAGCAAGACCCCGGCTCAACAGTTCTACGCGCCACAGATGCAAGCACCTGCTCCGGCTGCCGCACCTGCCGCCGCCCCGGCTGCTGCCGCTGCACCTGCCGCCCCAGCCGCGCCTGCGCTGAACGGCTTCGTGGTCAAGTCGCCAATGGTCGGTACTTTCTACCGCACCCCGGCACCGACCTCGCCAGCCTTCGTTGAAGTCGGCGCAACCGTGAAAGTGGGCGACACCATCTGCATCGTTGAAGCGATGAAAATGATGAACCACATCACCGCTGAAAAAGCCGGCGTCATCGAATCCATCCTGGTAGAAAACGGTCAGCCGGTTGAGTACGACCAGCCGCTGTTCACCATCGTTTGAACCGCGGAGCGCCTTCGATGTTGAAACCTGCGAAGAAACTGCAAAAAGTCCTGATCGCCAACCGCGGCGAGATCGCGCTGCGTATCCTGCGCGCCTGTAAGGAAGAGGGCATCAAGACCGTCGCTGTTTACTCGACGGCCGATACCGAATTGATGCACGTGAAACTGGCGGACGAAAGCATTTGCATCGGCCCGCCACTGGCCACGAACTCGTACCTGAAAGTCTCGAACATCATCGCGGCCGCTGAAGTGACCGGCGCTGATGGCATCCACCCAGGCTACGGCTTCCTCGCGGAAAACGCCGATTTCGCCGAACAGGTGGAAAAATCCGGCTTCGCCTTCATCGGCCCTAAAGCCGAAACCATCCGCCTGATGGGCGACAAGGTTTCGGCCAAGGACGCCATGATCGCAGCCGGCGTGCCAACCGTTCCAGGTTCCGACGGCCCACTGCCGGAAGACGAGGCAACCGCCCTGCGCATTGGTCGCGAAGTCGGTTACCCGGTGATCATCAAGGCCGCCGGTGGCGGTGGTGGTCGCGGCATGCGTGTGGTGCACAAAGAAGAAGACCTGATCGAAGCTGCCAAGCAGACCCGCTCCGAAGCGGCTGCCTGGTTCGGCAACCCGATGGTCTACCTGGAGAAGTACCTGACCAACCCACGTCACGTGGAAGTGCAGGTACTGTCCGACGGCCAGGGCCACGCCATCCACCTGGGCGACCGCGATTGCTCGCTGCAACGTCGTCACCAGAAGGTACTGGAAGAGGCACCGGCACCGGGCCTGGACGAAACCGCGCGCCAGGAAGTACTGGCTCGCTGCGTCAAGGCGTGCATCGACATCAACTACCGTGGCGCCGGTACCTTTGAGTTCCTCTACGAGAACGGCCGCTTCTACTTCATCGAGATGAACACTCGTGTGCAGGTAGAGCATCCGGTTTCGGAGATGGTCACCGGTATCGACATCGTCAAGGAGATGCTGAGCATCGCCGCCGGCAACGTGCTGTCCTTCACCCAGGACGACGTCAAGATCCACGGCCACTCCCTGGAGTGCCGGATCAACGCCGAAGACCCGAAAACCTTTATCCCAAGCCCTGGCCTGGTCAAGCATTTCCACGCGCCGGGCGGCAACGGCGTGCGTGTGGATTCGCACCTGTACAGCGGCTACAAGGTTCCGTCCAACTACGACTCGCTGATCGGCAAGCTGATCACCTGGGGCGCCACCCGCGACGAGGCCATGGCCCGTATGCGCAATGCCCTGGACGAAATCGTGGTAGACGGCATCAAGACCAACATCCCGCTGCATCGGGATCTGGTACGCGATGAAGGCTTCTGCGAAGGTGGTGTGAACATTCACTACCTGGAACACAAGCTGGCCAACCAGTAAGTGCTCCACCCAACAAAGCCGCCTTCGGGCGGCTTTGTTGTTTGTGGGCCCGCAAGAACACCGCCGCCCCCATGTGTGCGGGCTTGTGTGGGAGCTGGCTTGTGTGGGAGCTGGCTCCCACATAAGCCCGCTCGCCACAAACTCGCCGCTCGCGTAAACTTGCGCGCTTTCGCGACCCAGCCGTCGCACACTCATTTTTTCAAAGGTGCCCGCCATGCCTTGGCTGCAAGTCCGTCTCGCCATCAGCCCAGAACAAGCCGAAACCTACGAAGACGCTTTCCTCGAAGTCGGCGCCGTGTCGGTGACCTTCATGGACGCCGAAGACCAGCCGATCTTCGAACCGGAACTCAATACCACGCCGCTGTGGTCCCACACCCATCTGCTGGCCCTGTTCGAAGACGGCACCGATGCCGCCGCCGTGCTGGCCCACATGGAACTGCTCACCGGCAGCCCGCTGCCCGAGCACCACAGCGAAGTGATCGAAGACCAGGATTGGGAACGCAGCTGGATGGACAACTTCCAGCCGATGCGTTTCGGCCAGCGCCTGTGGATCGTGCCAAGCTGGCACGCCGCGCCTGAGCCGAATGCCGTCAACTTGCTGCTGGACCCGGGCCTGGCGTTCGGCACCGGCACCCACCCTACCACCGCGCTGTGCCTGGAATGGCTGGACGGCCAGGACCTGAGCGACTGCAACGTGCTGGATTTCGGCTGCGGCTCAGGGATCCTGGCGATTGCCGCGCTGCTGCTGGGCGCCAAGGAAGCGGTCGGCACCGATATCGACGTGCAAGCCCTGGAAGCTTCCCGTGATAACGCCGGGCGCAATAACATTGCTGAAGGCAAATTCCCACTCTACCTGCCGGAAGACTTGCCCCAGGTGCAGACCGATGTGCTGGTGGCCAATATCCTCGCCGGCCCGCTGGTGTCGTTGGCGCCGCAGCTGTCGAGCCTGGTCAAGCCGGGCGGGCGCCTGGCGTTGTCGGGCATCCTCGCCGAGCAAGGCGAAGACGTGGCCGCTGCCTACGCCAAGGATTTCGAACTGGACCCGATCGCCAACCGTGATGGCTGGGTACGCATCAGTGGTCGTCGGCGCTAGAATGAGCGCTTGCCTGAATCGGATGGCCGCATGACCGACAGTTTCGTCACCCAGTGCCCACACTGCCAAGCCCGTTTTCGCGTCAACCACGCACAACTGAGTGTGGCCCGCGGCGTGGTGCGCTGCGGCTCGTGCCTGCAAGTGTTCAACGCCGCTCGCCAGTTGCTGGAGCAGCGCGGCCAGGTGCCTGCGCCTGAGCAGCCGGCCGTTGCCGAGAAGGCCACTGAGCCGACCGCCGAGGCCCCACGGGCCATCAGCCAGAAGCAGTGGAACGCCGAAGAACTGGACCTGGACAACCTGGACCTGGACGAAGAACTGGCCAAGCTGGAGCGTCGTCAGGCACCGGCTGACCGTCGCCAGCCTGAAGATGCCCTGAGCGCTACGCGCGGCACTGCCAAGGCCGAAGAAGAACAGTGGGCCGCCAGCCTGTTCAGTGAACCGCCCGAGGAGCGCACCCCAGCGCCCGAGGATGAGCCAGAGCCAGAGCCGGCCACTGCGACACGCCAGCGCACCGAACCCTCCATGTCGTTTCGCCTTGACGACATCGACGATGAACCGCCACTGCGCTCGGCGCCCCACGATGAAGATGACGATATCGACCCGCCGTTCACGCCCTTGACCCAGGCCCTGGACGAACCGGAACCCGAAGATCGCCCGCAACCGCGTCGCAAGCGCACGCGCCCCGAGCCAAGTGTTCACGATGACGTACTCCAGGACCTGGAAGACGACCCGCTGCACCTTTACGCCCAAAAGCGCCCGTCCGGTTGGGGCCGCCGCCTGATCTGGATGCTGCTGGTGCTGATCGCCGCCGCAGGCCTTGCAGGCCAGTACATCGCGTATCAATTCGACGACCTGGCCCGCCAGGATGCCTACCGCCCATGGTTTCAGCAGCTGTGCCCGTCACTGGGTTGCACGGTGCCATCGCGGGTCGATATCGCCCATATCAAGAGCAGCAACCTGGTGGTGCGCAGCAACCCGGAGTTTGCCGGGGCGCTGGTGGTGGATGCGATCATCTATAACCGGGCGACGTTTTCCCAGCCCTTTCCGTTGCTGGAACTGCGTTTCGCCGACATGAACGGCAATCTGATCGCCAGTCGTCGCTTCAAACCCGGCGAATACCTGAGCGGCGAATTGGCCGGCGTCAGCGAAATGCCATCGCAGACACCGATCCACATCTCCCTGGATATCCTTGACCCAGGCAATAAAGCGGTGAATTACAGCCTGAGTTTTCACTCGCCCGAGTGAACCGGCGCAGGTTCTGAGGTTTGACGGCAAATTATTGACTTTGCGCTGCGCAACCAAACCGGCGGCGATAAAGAAATAACTGTTCAGATTTTATCCAATTCAGCCTTTATCCAGTCATCGAGAGCGGGTATCATGCCAACCCTTTTTCGAACTCTAATGATCCGGCCCCACAACAGGGAAGTCCTATGTCGGCGGTACGCATCGGCCCATACACATTGCAAAACGGCTTGATCCTCGCCCCGATGGCGGGCGTCACCGACCAGCCCTTTCGTCAGCTGTGCAAGCGTTTGGGCGCGGGTCTAGTAGTCTCTGAAATGGTCACCAGCGACATGAGCTTGTGGAACACCCGCAAATCGCGGATGCGCATGATCCACGAAGGTGATCCCGAGCCCCGCTCGGTGCAGATCGCCGGGGGTGATGCGCAAATGCTGGCAGATGCGGCCCGAGCCAACGTGGAGTTGGGCGCACAGATCATCGACATCAACATGGGCTGCCCGGCCAAGAAGGTCTGCAACAAGGCCGCCGGTTCCGCATTGTTGAAAGATGAGCAGTTGGTAGCCGAGATCCTGCAGGCCGTTGTCGCCGCAGTGGATGTGCCGGTCACCCTGAAGATTCGTACCGGCTGGGACCGGGACAACAAAAATGGCCTGACAGTGGCGAAGATCGCTGAACAGGCCGGGATTACAGCGCTGGCGGTGCATGGCCGCACCCGCGCCGACCTTTACACAGGTGAAGCTGAGTACGACACCATTGCCGCGATCAAGCAGGCGGTGTCGATGCCGGTCTTTGCCAATGGCGATATCGACTCAGCCGAGAAAGCCCGGCGCGTGCTGCACGCAACCGGCGCCGATGGCTTGTTGATTGGCCGGGCCGCCCAAGGGCGGCCATGGATTTTTCGTGAGATCGAACACTTTCTGCGTACCGGCGAAGTCTTGCCGGCACCGGAGTTGATCGAGGTGGAACGTATTCTGCTAGAGCATCTGGCCGCCCTGCACGCCTTCTATGGAGACGTGATGGGAGTACGCATTGCTCGCAAGCATGTCGGCTGGTATCTCGCCACCTTGCCGGGCGCCAAGGAATTCCGCGCTCAGTTCAATCGTTTGGATGAAACGCAGGCACAGGTCGCCACCGTTCGTGAGTTCTTCGCCGAACGTGACAAGAGCCTGGGAACAGGGGATGGAGAGGGGGTGGCCGCATGACGATGATGACCGAGACTTTAGTGAGTGGAACAGCACCCGTGAGCGACAACGTCAATTTGAAACAGCACCTGAACACGCCGAGCGAAGAAGGTCAGACCCTTCGTGGGAGTGTCGAGAAGGCGCTGCACAATTATTTCGCCCACCTTGAGGGCGCTTCCGTCACGGACGTGTACAACCTGGTGCTCTCCGAAGTCGAGGCGCCGTTGCTCGAAAGCGTGATGAACTACGTCAAGGGCAACCAGACCAAAGCCAGTGAGCTGCTGGGCCTCAACCGTGGCACCTTGCGCAAAAAGCTCAAACAATACGATTTGCTGTAAGCATTCAATCAAACCAGAAAGGCGCCCGCGTAAAAACGGTCGCCTTTTTTGCTGACTCCTTTGCTTTTGATGGAAATTGAAATGACCGACCAGACCACCCGCCTGCCGATCCGCCGCGCCTTGATCAGTGTCTCCGACAAGACCGGGATCCTCGAATTTGCCCGGGAGCTGGAAGCCCTTGGCGTGGAAATCCTCTCCACAGGCGGGACCTTCAAACTGCTGCAGGACAACGGCGTGGCCGCAGTAGAAGTCGCGGACTACACCGGTTTCGCAGAAATGATGGACGGTCGGGTCAAGACCCTGCACCCGAAAATCCACGGCGGGATCCTCGGTCGTCGCGGTATCGATGACGCCATCATGAGCGAACACGGCATCAAGCCGATCGACCTGGTAGCCGTTAACCTTTACCCGTTCGAAGCCACCATCAACAAGCCAGGCTGCGACCTGCCGACCGCCATCGAGAACATCGATATCGGCGGCCCGACCATGGTTCGCTCCGCTGCCAAGAACCACAAAGACGTGGCCATCGTGGTTAACGCCAGCGACTACGCGCAAGTATTGGAAAGCCTGAAAGCCGGCGGCCTGACCTACGCCCAGCGCTTCGACCTGATGCTCAAGGCGTTCGAACACACCGCCGCCTACGACGGCATGATCGCCAACTACATGGGCACCGTGAACCAGGCCGCTGAAACCCTGAGCACAGAAGGCCGCAGCCAGTTCCCGCGCACCTTCAACAGCCAGTTCATCAAGGCCCAGGAAATGCGCTACGGCGAGAACCCGCACCAGAGCGCGGCGTTCTACGTTGAGGCCAAGCCTGCCGAAGTCGGCATCGCCACCGCGACCCAGTTGCAAGGCAAGGAGCTGTCCTACAACAACGTGGCCGACACCGACGCCGCGCTGGAATGTGTGAAGAGCTTCGTCAAGCCAGCCTGCGTGATCGTCAAGCACGCCAATCCGTGCGGCGTGGCTGTGAGCCCGGACGCTGAAGGCGGCATTCGCCAGGCCTACGAACTGGCCTACGCCACTGACACTGAATCCGCGTTTGGCGGCATCATTGCCTTCAACCGTGAGCTGGACGCCGAGACCGCCAAGGCGATCGTCGAGCGCCAGTTCGTTGAAGTGATCATTGCCCCATCCGTCAGTGAAGAAGCTCGCGCCATCGTCGCCGCCAAAGCCAACGTGCGCCTGCTGGCCTGCGGCGAGTGGTCAGCAGACCGCGCCGCTGCCTGGGACTACAAGCGCGTCAATGGCGGCTTGCTGGTACAGAGCCGCGACATCGGCATGATCGGCAGCCAAGACTTGAAGGTCGTGACCAAGCGCGCCCCGACCGAGCAAGAGATCAACGACCTGATCTTCGCCTGGAAAGTCGCCAAGTACGTTAAGTCCAACGCCATCGTCTACGCCAAGAACCGCCAGACCATCGGTGTCGGCGCCGGCCAGATGAGCCGCGTGAACTCGGCGCGTATCGCCGCGATCAAGGCAGAACACGCAGGCTTGCAGGTCGTGGGTTCGGTGATGGCTTCCGACGCGTTCTTCCCGTTCCGTGATGGCCTGGACAACGCCGCGAAAGCCGGTGTTACCGCCGTGATCCAACCGGGTGGCTCGATGCGTGATGCTGAAGTGATCGCGGCCGCTGATGAAGCTGGCATCGCGATGGTCTTCACCGGCATGCGCCACTTCCGCCACTGATTGATCGTTCCCACGCTCCGCGTGGGAACGCAGCCAGGGACGCTCCGCGTCCCTCGGACGCAGAGCGTCCGTAGAGGCATTCCCACGCAGAGCGTGGGAACGATCATCCTAACGAGGGTTTTGAAATGAATGTTTTGATCATTGGCAGCGGTGGCCGCGAACACGCCCTGGCCTGGAAAGTTGCCCAGGACCCACGCGTCCAGAAGGTTTTCGTCGCCCCCGGCAACGCCGGCACCGCCATTGAAGCCAAGTGCGAAAACGTCGCCATCGACGTCCTGGCCCTTGAGCAGCTTGCTGATTTTGCCGAAAAAAATGTTTCCCTGACCATCGTCGGCCCGGAAGTACCGCTGGTTGCCGGCGTTGTGGACCTGTTCCGCAGCCGTCGCCTGGATTGCTTCGGCCCAACCGCCGGTGCCGCGCAGCTGGAAGGCTCCAAAGCCTTTACCAAGGATTTCCTGGCTCGCCACAAGATCCCGACGGCCGACTACCAGAACTTCACCGAGATTGAGCCGGCCCTGGCTTACCTGCGTGAAAAAGGCGCACCGATCGTGATCAAGGCCGATGGCCTGGCCGCCGGTAAAGGCGTGATCGTCGCCATGACCTTGCAGGAAGCCGAAGACGCCGTACGCGACATGCTCGCCGGTAACGCGTTTGGTGATGCAGGCTCGCGTGTGGTGATCGAGGAGTTCCTCGACGGCGAAGAAGCCAGCTTCATCGTGATGGTCGATGGCAAAAATGTGTTGCCGATGGCCACCAGCCAGGACCACAAACGTGTTGGCGATGGCGACAGCGGCCCGAACACCGGTGGCATGGGTGCCTACTCCCCTGCCCCGGTCGTCACCGCCGACGTGCACAAACGCGTGATGGACCTGGTGATCTGGCCAACCGTGCGCGGCATGGCCGACGAAGGCAATGTGTACACCGGTTTCCTCTACGCTGGCCTGATGATCGACAAAGCCGGCAACCCGAAAGTCATCGAGTTCAACTGCCGCTTCGGCGACCCGGAAACCCAACCGGTGATGCTGCGTCTGCAATCGAGCCTGGTGCTGCTGGTGGAAGCCGCATTGGCCCAGGCCCTGGACAAGGTTGAAGCACAGTGGGACCCGCGCCCGAGTGTCGGCATCGTACTGGCGGCCGGTGGTTACCCTGCCGACTACGCCAAGGGCGATGTGATTGAAGGCCTGGATGCGGCTGCTACGCTGGAAGGCAAGGTGTTCCATGCAGGCACCGCGCTCAAGGACGGCAAAGTTGTAACCGCAGGTGGCCGTGTATTGTGCGCCACCGCAATGGGTGCCAGTGTCGACGCCGCGCAGCAACAGGCGTACAAACTGGCGGCAAAAATCGACTGGAAAGGTTGCTTCTACCGCACAGACATCGGCTATCGCGCCATTGCCCGTGAACGCGGCGAGAACAACTGAACAGCTACGCTTGCGTAGCTATCCGTTCGGCTAGGTAAGGGCCTCTGGCCCTTGCCGTACCCATGTCGCCCCGCGCATAGTTAACCCGTGCATAGTTAACCCGTGCATCAACCTACGAAGGGATTTCGCCGTGCGCTGGCTCAGGATCGCCATAGGTTTTACAGTCAGCTTTCTGACCCTGCTCTGCTTGTTCCCGGCCCAGGCCGCCGCGCAAGGCAGTGGTTGGGCAGTATTGCTTGATGAACAGGCCGACCTGCAACTGAGCGACATCCGCTCCGCCCGCTACACCAATCAATTCAGCCCCATCGAACTCGACCGGATTACCGCCGCGGAGCCGGACGGTGCGTTGTGGGTACGCTTCAAGCTGCAACCCGGCAAGCACGAACAAGTACTGCGGGTATTCGCCCCGGACCTCTCGCACCTGAACCTGTATGTGCTCGACGGCGACATGCTGGTGGAGCAGCAAAGCACCGGTACCCGCCAGCCCCAGGCGGAACGCCCGCTGCCCAGCAGCGATTTCATGCTGCCGATGCCCCAGAGCCAGAAGCCCCTTGAGGTGTACCTGCGCCTGGTCTCGGAACACGAACTGCGCCCCTACATCACCCTGGAACCGGCCGTGCTCGCCGCCGCCGACCAGACCCAGACGCTGATCTACGGCCTGCTGTTCGGCTGCCTGCTGATGCTGATCCTGCACAACCTCACACGCTTCGCCTACCACCGCTCGCGCAGCAGCCTGTGGCTGGCGGCCTGCGAAGTGCTGTTGATGCTGAGCCTGGCGCTGTTGCTCAACCTGGTGGGGCCGTGGCTGCCGAACTGGCACGCGGTGCAGACCCCGGGCGCCTACCTCGCGCTGCTGCTGACTGCGCCGTGCGGGCTGATGTTTGCCTATCGCTTCTTCATGCCCTTGGGCCCGCACCCACTGAACAAGCTGTTGATGGCCGACATCCTGCTGATCGTGCTGTGCGGCCTGCTGCTGTTGTTCGTCAACACCTTGCCGCTGAACATCATCACCTACGCGCTGGTCGCCCTGGCAGGCTTGAGCATGTTGTTTATCTCGGCTTACCATTGGCAGAAAGGCTACCGGCCGGCGCGCTTGTTTGTGGTGGCGATGGTGGTGTTCAACATCGGCACCCTGATCATCCTGCCCGCCCTGCTGGGCCTGACGCTGGTGGCACCGCAAGGTTTGATCGTGACCCTGCTGAGCTTTATCTGCCTGAGCGGCCTGCTGATGAGCCTGGCCCTGGGCGAACGCCAGCGCGCCATTGTCGAAGCACGCTTCAGCCTCAGCCGCGACCTGGCGGCCAGCAATGCCGAGATCGCCGCCAAGGCCGAATTCCTGGCCAAGATCAGCCACGAAATCCGCACGCCCATGAACGGCGTACTGGGCATGACCGAGTTGCTGCTCGGCACGCCGCTGTCGGTGAAGCAGCGTGACTATGTGCAGACCATCCACAGCGCCGGCAATGAACTGCTGACGCTGATCAACGAGATCCTCGACATCTCCAAGCTCGAATCCGGGCAGATCGAACTGGACGACGTGCAATTTGACCTCAACGCGCTGATCGATGACTGCTTGAGTATCTTCCGCGCCAAGGCCGAACAGCAGAACGTCGAGCTGATCAGCTTTATCCAGCCGCAGGTGCCCCGCGTGATCAGTGGCGACCCCACGCGCCTGCGCCAGGCGCTGTTGAGCCTGCTGGAAAACGCCCTGCAAAAAACCGATGAAGGCGAAGTGCTGATCGTGGTCGCCCTGGACGAACGCAGCACCAAGCCACGCCTGCGCATCGCCGTACAAGACAGCGGCCTGCCGATGGATGCCGCCGAACGCGACGCGCTGCTGCACAGCGAACTGCACAGCAAGAACTTCCTCTCGGCTACGCGCCTGAGCGGCCACCTGGGCCTGGTCATCGCCCGCCAGTTGATCCTGTTGATGAACGGCGAGTTCGGCATCAAGAGCGGCAGCCACCAGGGCAGCACGCTGTGGCTGACCCTGCCACTGGACCCGGAACGCCTGGAGCACCCGACGTCCGACCTCGACGGGCCGCTCAAAGGCGCGCGGGTGTTGGTAGTCGATGACAACGACACCTGCCGCAAAGTGCTGGTGCAGCAATGCACCGCCTGGGGCTTGAACGTCAGCGCTGTGCCGTCCGGCAAAGAAGCCCTGGCGCTGCTGCGCACCAAAGCGCACCTGCGCGACTACTTCGACGTAGTGCTGCTGGACCAGAACATGCCCGGCATGACCGGCATGCAACTGGCGGCGAAGATCAAGGAAGACCCGAGCCTGAACCACGACATTCTGCTGATCATGCTCACCGGCATCAGCAATGCGCCGAGCAAGATCATCGCGCGCAACAGCGGGATCAAACGCATCCTCGCCAAGCCAGTGGCCGGCTACACACTCAAGACCACCCTGGCCGACGAACTGACCCAGCGCAGCAAGGGCACAATTGCGCCGCGCCCTGCTCTCAGCGCGCCGGCAGCAGTCACCGTGCCCAGTGACTTCAAGATCCTGGTGGCCGAAGACAACAGCATCTCCACCAAAGTGATTCGCGGCATGCTCGGCAAGCTCAACCTCAACCCGGACACCGCCAGCAACGGCGAGGAAGCGCTGGAGGCGATGAAAGCCCAGCGTTACGACCTGGTGTTAATGGACTGCGAAATGCCGATCCTCGATGGATTCTCTGCCACCCAGCAATTGCGCGCGTGGGAAGTCAGCCACCAGCGTATTCGCACGCCGGTGGTGGCGCTGACGGCGCATATCCTGTCGGAACATAAAGAACGCGCACGCCAGGCCGGCATGGATGGCCACATGGCCAAGCCGGTGGAATTGTCGCAGTTGCGTGAACTGGTGGAGTTTTGGGTGGCGCAGCGTCAGCAGCGGCCGGAACACGCCCCGTCGTGACCTTGAAATGCAGCCTCCTGTGGGAGCTGGCTTGCCTGCGATGGCGGTGTGTCAATCACACACCCTTTGTCTGCTCCACCGCTATCGCAGGCAAGCCAGCTCCCACATTTGCCCGGTTGCGCCTGATAGACTCCGCAAACCTCTCCTATCGCGAGCCGCGCCCATGCTCCACGTGTTATTCAGCGTCTACCTGAAAATGCTGGTGCTCTACAGCCCGTTCTTTGTGCTGTCCTGCTTTATCAGCCTGACCCGTGGTTACTCCAGCAAAGAACGGCGCCGGCTGGCCTGGAAGGTCGCGTTGGCCACGCTGGTGTCGAGCGTGTTGCTCTACCTGTTCGGCCGGGTGATTTTCAGTGTGTTCGGCATCACCGTGGATGCCTTTCGCATTGGCGCCGGCAGCGTGCTGTTTATCTCGGCCCTGGGCATGGCCCAAGGCAAGTCGGCGGTGCAGACCGACAATGTGCAGCAGGACGTGACCATCGTACCGCTGACCATCCCGCTCACGGTCGGCCCCGGCACCATCGGTGCACTGTTGGTGATGGGCGTGAGCCAGCCCCACTGGGATGACAAGTTCATGGCCATCGTCAGCATTGCCCTGGCCAGCTTCACGGTCGGTGTGGTGCTGTATTTGTCCAACCGTATCGAACGCATTCTGGGTGACCAGGGCTTGCAGATTGTCAGTCGGTTGATGGGGTTGTTCGTGTGTGCGCTGGCCGCGCAGATCATCTTTACCGGCGTGCGCGGTTATCTGGTGCCTTAAATCCGGTACTTCGCGATTGCCAGTTGCACCTTGTCGCCGGCACTCTCGCGCATCAGCTGGATGGTTTTTTCATTGACCACAGAGGTATTGAGCACCAGGCAAGTCTGGCCGCTGAAAGCCTCGACCGAAGAGCTGTCCCACTCCAGAAACGGCAGGCCCAGCTGTTTGCTCACACCGTGGGTGCTGTAAGTCACCAGCACCATCATCACCTCTCCCGCCGTTTCAGCACAGGACGCCAGGCCGAAATCACCGCCCTGATGCACCGTGCTATTGCGCTTGAACAGCTCAAACGAGGCAGGCTGTTGCTTCAAGGCCAGCAGCGCATCCGCCGCCAGTTTCGGCAACGCCGCCAGCAGCGGCCCTGCCAGCGAGGCCGCCGCCAGCGCGGCGATGATATTCAGCGCCGCCACCTGCACCGTCAGCCCTTTGCCGGAGCTTGAGACCCGCTCAAAAGCGCTGCGCACCGGCAACCAGCCCAGGCTGACCATCACCTTGATAAATTCGTCATACCAGGCCTCACTCCCCCGTTGGACCTTCAACACATCACTCACATAACTGCTGGCCAGCAGGTAGCTTTTACGAATGTATTCACGGTTCAGCGCCGACATGCCCTCGATAAACGAAATCACGCCGTTGTTCACGACGGCTGCATTGCTGTCATCTTCCGCGTCCAGGAACACCGAGCGTTTGGCGCCCGGCGCCCCTGGCAGCTTGTAGGCGGCAATCAACTTGCGCCTTTTGGCACTGATGATCCTTTTGTGATGTCGCTCCATTTTCAGTTCTCCACAAGCACCCCACATGGGGCTTGTCTCCACACTAGTCCAGCCGCTGGCGCGCTTTCCAGACCACAAACATCGCTTGGCGCCCCCGTCGAAAAAACGTCAACCAGCAATAACGAGGCATACCGGTAGACCTTCCTTTTTTTCATCGGCAAAAAAAGAAAAAGCCCCGAGTAACAACAGGTTTTCACCCAGCGTTACTCGGAGCCTTCTTACCTGCCGCAGGCTGATTTCAGGAAGCGGGTTTCTCGCCGTACCAGCGTGGCGTGTACACCCATTCGCCGCCACCGGCGCGGGGGAATACGCAGGTGGTGGACGAGCCGATCAGCACCATGGTGCGCATATCCACTTGCTCAGGCGTCAACTGCCCCAACGTGGTGACGCGCAAAGTCTGGCCAGGGCGGCCAATGTCGCGACCCAGCACCACCGGTGTTGCGGGCGTGCGGTGCAACGCGACGATTTCCAGGGCACGCCCCAATTGCCACGGCCGCGAACGCGAGATCGGGTTGTAGAACGCCAGCGCCAGGTCGGCCTGGGATGCAAGGTCCAGGCGTTTTTCGATAATCGACCAGGGCTTGAGGTTGTCCGACAACGACATCACGCAGAAGTCATGCCCCAATGGCGCACCCGCCTGGGCGGCAGTAGCCAGCGAGGCTGAGACGCCCGGCAGAATGTCCAGCTCGACCTGATGCCAGGCCGGGTCACTGGATTCGTGCAACGCCTCAAGCACCGCCGCCGCCATGGCAAATACGCCAGGGTCACCGGACGACACCACCACCACCGAACGGCCTTGAGCGGCCAATTCGAAGGCATGGCGAGCACGCTGCATTTCTTCGCGGTTGTCGGTGCAGTGTTGCACTTGGTCGTCGCGGAACGGCCCGGCCATGCGCACATAGGTTTCGTAGCCCAGCACATCGGTGCAACGCGCCAGCTCGGCCTTCACCGCCGGCACCATCAACTCGGCTGCGCCAGGGCCAAGGCCGATCACGGCAAGGCGGCCACGGGCACGGCCGACATGCGACAGGTCCAGCGGTTGCTCTGCCACTGTGATCACGATGTCCGCGCCTTGCGCCACTTGCGCAAAACGCAACGGCACACCTAATTCCACTGCGGCTTGCTGCAACGAGGCTTCGGCCATCTGCGTGTCGCTGGCCAGCAGGCACGCCAGGGATTGCACGGCGATACCGGCGTCACGCAAAGCCGTTCGCACGCGCAGAGCTAAATCCACACCTGGCTTACAGGTGACACACACCGTCTTCGGATAAATCAGCAACTCATTGGCAGCCGGCACGCGCTCGGCACTGCCCACGTGAATCGCCAACCGTGCGTGCTGATCCTGCGGCAAATTCGCCTGATCCAGCCACGGCGCCACACCTTCGATGCGCACGCTTTCGCCGGCCAACAGGTCCGAGACAAACCGCTTGCCCAGTTCCAGGTCCGCCAACGCATAACCCGCTGGCGGGTTGAGCAGGCAGGTGCCAAAACGCAGCTCGCCGCTGGTGGTGATTGCCGCGGCGACGCCGAGTGCCGCGCCAATGTCGCGCGCCATCCGGTTCACACCGCCCAGGCCGCCGAGCAACGGCACCACGGCGCTGCCATCTTCAGCCACGGCCAGCACGGCGGGCTCTTCGCCTTTTTCCAGCAGCAGCGGCGCCAGCGTGCGGATCACGATACCGGCAGCACACAGGGCAATCAGTGGCGTGCCTTGTTGGTAAAGCTGGCGCAGGGTCGCGCCGAACTCACTGTAGGTCTGGTCCGCCCCTTCAACTCGCCCGGCCAAGCCGTGGATCAGCGCGCCAGGGTAAACCTGCGCGATCTTGCGCGCCGTCGCCAGGCTGCCTTGGCCGAGAATGACAATCGCCGGGCGCATCAACCTTGCCACCTTTCACCCGGCACGATGATCAGCGAGAAGTACGGCGAGGACGCTGGGTCGACTTGATCCAGCGGCACGATCTTCTGGTTGGCCATGGTCGCGCGTTCCACGTACAGCGCACGTTCGGCCAAACCGAGCTCTTGCAGCACCTGACGCACCTTTGGAAAGTTACGGCCCAGCTTCATGATCACGGCGGCATCGGCATCCGCCAACCGACGCTTGAGGTCGTCGTGGGGCAACACGCCGGAGAGCACCGACAGGCTCTGGTTGCGGTACACCAACGGCGCGCCAAGCACCGAAGCGCCGCCGAGCATTGAGCAGACGCCGGGGATAACCTGGGCTTCATAACGCTCGGCCAAACGGTCGTGCAGGTACATATAGGAGCCGTAGAAGAACGGATCGCCTTCGCAGATCACCGCCACATCGCGGCCAGCGTCCAGGTGCGCGGCCACGTCGAGGCTGGCGTTGTCGTAAAAGTCGCTGATGATCTGCTCGTAAGACATCGGCGCCGGCAGCACTTCGGTGGTCACCGGGTACACCAGCGGCATCAGCGTTTGCTGCGCGACCAAATGGTCTTCGATGATACCAAAAGCGTTGCCCTTTTTGCCTTTGGCCACGAAATACGCGACCACCGGCGACTCGCGCAGCAGGCGCAGCGCCTTGAGGGTGATCAGTTCGGGGTCACCGGGGCCAACGCCCAGGCCAATCAAACGTCCGCGTGCCTGCATTACTCGACCTCCGTGGCCAAGGCGTTGACCGCCGCGGCAGCCATCGCACTGCCGCCCAGGCGGCCTTGCATGATCACAAACGGCACGCCACGGCTGTCGGCCGCCAGCATCGCCTTGGATTCGGCGGCACCAACAAAGCCCACCGGGAAGCCGAGGATCAACGCCGGTTTCGGCGCGCCGGCGTCGAGCATTTCCAGCAGGTAGAACAGCGCCGTCGGCGCGTTGCCGATCACCACCACGCTGCCTTCCAGGTGCGGGCGCCACAGTTCCAGCGCGGCAGCTGAACGGGTGTTGCCAAGCTCCCGCGCCAACTCCGGCACGCTGTCGTCGCGCAAGGTGCAGATCACCTGGTTATTGGCCGGCAGGCGCGCGCGGGTCACGCCTTCGGAGACCATGCGCGCATCACACAAAATCGGCGCGCCAGCGGCCAGCGCATCGCGCCCGGCCTTGCCTGCGCCTTCGGAGAACTGCAGGCCGTCGATGGCATCGACCATGCCGCAGGCATGAATCACCCGCACCGCGAGTTTTTCCAGGTCGGCAGGGATGCGCTCCAACTTGGCTTCCGCGCGAATAATGGCGAAGGAGTTGCGATAGATCTCCTGACCGTCGCGGATGTAATCAATCATCGGTGTTGCTCCGTGTGCGGCCGCGTAACAGGGCGCCCGCCGCTTCAATGGAAAGAGTGCGTGCGTGCAGCCGGCCGAAACCGGGGTGGGCTGCCTCGCGAAAATAGACGTCGTAGTGGCCGGGGCTTACCGCCAGCAAGGTGACCGGCGCGGTGTGTGCGGCAGCGCAAGAGCGTGGGCAGCCGGACAGGTGCACCTCGGCGCCAGGTTGCAGCGCGGCCAGTTGCAGGGCATCGGCCTTGGTGTCGGCCAGGCCTTTGGCGCAGCCGCTTGAGCCGGTGCAGGCGATCATGCGTGCCAGGGGTTGGTCGACTGAGCCAAGGAAGCCCAATTGCTCCAAGCCTTCAGTCACGGCGCCGTGGTTTTTAAGGTTGGGCAGCAGTACGCCCTGCCACGGCGTAAAACGCAACGTACCGTCGCCGAACTCACTGGCCAACTGTGCGGCGCCTTTGAGCATGCTTGAGTCCAGACGACCCAGCGGCGCAACGGCGGCAACGTAAAACAGATCTTTTTGTCGCTGTGGATAAGTGCCCAAGTGCAACAAGTCCCCACTGGGCTGGCGTTTTAACCCATCCACCGACAGTAACGGCAGGTTCAGGCGGGCCAATAAGTTATCCACAGCCAGATGACGCATGCGGGTTTGCGTCGGTGTCGCCAGGTCGAGAAACGCTTCCAGCACGGCCACGACCAAGGCATAGCCTTGCTCGAGCGGCACAGCGCCCAAGGGTGCATCCAGCCCCGGACAACCGGCCAGGCCGAAGGCCAATAGTGTTTCGCCATCGCGCTCGAACGCCGACAGCCACAAGTCATGGTGATGTTCGAGCATCGCCAGGGCTTCACCGCCATCCAACTGAACGGCGAACTTGGCCGACAGCTCATGGAAACGTGGATGGTTTTGCAAGGTGGCAAGGATCTGATCGGCCAGCGGGCGAGTGTCGAACAGCATCTGGGTGTCGATACCTGCGCTGGGGCTGAGCATCAGGTTGCGCACGTCATCGCCAGCGGCGTTGTTTGGGCCAAGGCCCGCGGCCAGCAGCGCGGCGATCAACGCCTCTTGCTCGGCACCGATCCCGCGAATCTGCAAATTGGCGCGGTTGGTCGCCTCGATCACCCCACCCGCATAGGCCTGGGCCGCATCCGCCACTGCAATCGCTTGAGCGGCAGTGATAGAACCACCGGCCAATTTGATCCGGCATATCCCGCCATCCAGCGCCTGGACGATACGCAGCAACCCCGGACAAGCCGAGGGGCGCAAGGTATTCAGAACGGGCGTTGGGTTCACGGGGCTACCGGTTGACGGGTAAAGGCGCGGTATTATGCCTGCTTTGTCCGGCGGCATGAAAAGCCTGCCCGTCGGATGTCGTTCAAGGAATTCTTATGTCGCCCTGGCTGACGGTTGTAGGCATCGGTGAAGACGGCTTCAAGGGGCTGGGCAGAAACGCCCGGCATGCCCTGTTGCGCGCCACCCGGATTATAGGCGGCCAGCGCCAGTTGGACCTGCTGCCGGTGTGTATTCGTGGCGAGCGCCAGCTATGGCCAAGCCCGTTTTCCCTGGAGCCGGTGCTGGCCAGTCGTGGCGAGCCGGTCTGCGTACTGGCCAGCGGCGACCCGATGTTCTATGGCGTAGGCGCCAGCCTGGCGCGACAGGTGGCCGCTGAGGAATTGCTGATTTTACCGGCGCCGTCCTCCGTGTCGTTGGCCGCGGCGCGTTTGGGCTGGCCGTTGCAGGAGGTGGTGACCTTATCCGTGGTGGCGCGGCCATTGGCGGCGATTAATACGCACCTGGCCACTGGCGTGCGGTTGCTGGTGCTGAGTAATGATGGGCGCAGCCCTGCCGCGATTGCCGCGCTGTTAGCCGAGTCCGGTTTCGGGCTCAGCCGGTTGAGCGTGTTTGAACACTTGGGCGGCGTAGATGAACAGCGCATCGACGGGCCGGCTGCTGATTGGCAACACGCTTCGGTTGCGGATCTGAATCTCGTCGCCATCGACTGCCTGGCCGACGCCCACACCCCGCGCCTGTCACGCCTCGCCGGGCTGCCGGATTCGGCCTTCAAACATGACGGCCAACTGACCAAGCGCGATGTACGCGCCATGACCCTCGCCCGCCTCGCGCCAATGCCCGGTGAATTGCTCTGGGACGTGGGCGCGGGCAGCGGCTCCATCGGCATCGAGTGGATGCGCGCGCACCCGAGTTGTCGCGCACTGGCGATTGAAGCCGACGCAGGTCGCCAAGGGCTGATCGAACATAACCGCGACGCCCTCGGCGTGCCCGGCCTGCAACTGGTTCGGGGCAAGGCGCCGGACGCGTTACTCGGCCTGGAAGCACCGGACGCGATCTTTATCGGCGGCGGCGTCACCCGCGACGGTGTGCTCGACACCTGCTGGCAGCACCTGCGCCCTGGTGGGCGTTTGGTCGCCAATGCGGTGACCCTGCAAAGCGAAATGGCCTTGATGGCGTGGCGCGCGCAACATGGCGGCGAGCTGACGCGCATCCATGTGGCCCAGGCCCAGCCGCTGGGTGAGTTCGACACCTGGCGCCAGGCGCTGCCGATTACCTTGCTGGAAGTGATCAAGCCGCTATGAAACGCATCCTGTTATTGGGCGGCGTGACCGAAGCATTGGCCATCGCCCGCACGTTGGGACCTGAGCATATCTATAGCTTGGCTGGCGTGGGCCGCGTGCCTACAGACCTCACCTGCCAGGTACGCGTCGGCGGCTATGGTGGGTTTGAAGGTTTGGCGCAGTTTGTTCGCGATGAGCAGATTAGCCTGATCCTCGATGCGACCCACCCATATGCTGCGCAGATCAGCCAAAACGCTGCCCAGGCGGCGCGGTTGTGCGGCATTCCCTGCTGGGCGTTGCGGCGTCCGGCGTGGCAGCCGCAGGCGGGAGACGACTGGCGCGAGGTGGGAGATTGGGCGCAGCTGATTGAAGCACTCAAACCCTTCAAGCGTCCGTTGTTCACCTTGGGGCGTGAGCCGTTGCAGCACCTTGACGAAATCCCCGCCGATCAATTCTGGACGCTGCGCGCACTGGATGTGTACCCGGGCAATGAGCGCTGTGAAGTCATCGGCGCGCGTGGGCCGTTTCTGATTGAGGACGAGCGCGCGTTGTTTGAGCGGCGTGGAATTGATGTGTTGATCAGCAAGAACAGCGGCAGTGCGGCGACCGAGCCGAAGCTGGAAGTGGCACGCGAGCGTGGCGTGCCAGTGTTGGTGTTGAAGCGGCCGGTGTTGGCCGGGGTGGATCGAGAGCTTTTGTCGCCCGCAGAAACAATCGATTCATTGGCAGATTTTCTTCGATAGATCAGGATCGTTCGCAGCCTCTGGCAATTCTATTTGTTACCTCAAGGGACGGCGATGAACCAACAATACGAAGTGCTACACTCCAATAATAATTCAAGCCAGACTCAATTATATTCAGGAGCTGACATGATAGAAGTTAAAGAGGCCGTACAAGTCGCCAAGGCGGCAGCAAACGACTTCCTCGGGCAAGAAACGGAATTGCAAGACCTCATGCTTGAGGAAGTCGAGCTAAATTCAAGCGGTAAAACATGGGTAATCACGTTGGGCTTTAATGTTCCAACCCCTGATAAATATGAAAGGTTAGGCGCGTCCTTAGCCGGACGAATGCAGACCAGGAAATACAAAACATTCATCATCGACGCGGAGACAGGTGAGTTCCGCTCCATGAAGATCCGCGAAGCATGATAGATGCCTCTATCAAGCAGTACCGTAGAAAGGGAATTATAGTCGACACCAACTTGCTACTCCTGGCGCTGATAGGTGGAACGCCCAGCGTTGTAGAGTTCAAGAGAACTCGGGGCTATACCAATGAAGACTACCGCCTTTTGCTCACAATGATTGATCAGTTCGAAAGACTTGTTTCCACGCCTCACATTCTTGCAGAAGTCAGCAACCTGACAAATGGATTGTACGGGAGCAAGTTGCACGATTTTTACGCGACATTAAAAAACTCACTTTCAACAATTATTGAAATTCACTCCCCAGCCTTGGACATAAGTCGCGATTATGAGCTGTCGCCCTACGGCCTTACTGATGTCGGAATTATCGCACTCGCTAAAGATAACTATCTAGTTTTGACTGATGACCTTAGAGTCGCCGGCTTTGCTCACCAACATTGCGTCGATGTTGTGAATTTCAACCATATACGGGAAGCAAGTTGGGAGTTCTAAACCAATAGACGATCACTCCCACGCACGAGCGCAGGAACGATCGGTCATAGGACTGTTAACTACTCGCGACTGTCGGCCGCCTTGCACCTTCCTGCACCCGGTCAGCCAGCAACTGCGCCAGCTCAATCAACTGCGCAACGCCCAGCAATTCCTCTCGCTTCGGGCCATCCAGGTCAAACGCAAGGTCGCAACTCAGCGCATTGGCCGAGGCGAGTGTTTCGCTGAGGTTGACCAGCAGGTCTTCGGTGCTGATTCCGTCGGCTACGGTGAATAGCCGTACGGGGGGATTTGGGGTGGGTTTGATCATTGTGAATTTCCTTAATCTAAATGGAGCCGCCACTGATCGCCGCGATGCGATGGAGGGTGGCAGCTGTGCGCAGGTTCGCGGACCGGAGATTAAGGAAACCGGCATACCCGAAGGTATCCCGCGCACAGCCACCATAGCGCCGCACAGTAGACGATAAAAAAGCGTCAACTGAAAGGAGGCAATGCTTAATCAATCCGGGCCGCGACGCCCGACCGCTGCGTGTGCAGCGGTGTACGCAGACTAGAGATCTACCTTCCTAGGGACAACCTTAAATCCCTGTCGGACGTTTCCGTAGACGACCACTACATTTAGGTTATGTACAGGCTCAACTAGAAGCGGCCTACATGAGCAGGACATTGCTCGTACAACCAGCAAGCTCAACATCCATAGCCAAACACACACCAAACTGTGGGAGCTGGCTTGCCTGCGATAGTATCGCCTCGGTACTGCAGGAAAACCGAGTTGTCCGCATCGCAGGCAAGCCAGCTCCCACAGGGTTCAGCGTCACGCTGGAGATTGCAACCCGTCGGTAAAATTGGCAATCCGTGGTTCCCGGCTATCATGAAGGCAACCACTGCGACACCAAACCACACCGCCACTTTTTACTTATGCCCCCCGATCAGGCTAAATACCCACCTGATCGCTTAACCCTACGGATTGTCCGCCATGGCCCGTCAACGCTTTGCAACTGTGTGGATCGCCTGCTTTGCAGTGCTGTTCAACGCCTTTGCCATGCCGCTGACCAGCGCGATGCAACAGTCGCAAGACCCCGTGCAGCAATTGCTGTGGGGCAGTTTCTGTTCCTCCAATGGCGCCAGCCTCAAGACCATTGCCTTGGGCAAGTTGGACATCCCGACGCCGCCCCAGGAAGATCATTCCGCCATGCAGCATTGCTGGTGTTGCTCGGGCTCACCGCCGCTGGTGGCGTTACCGGGGCATGTGCCGCAGCTGTATGTCACACGTTTTGATGCCGTGCCGGGCCTGTCGCCGCCCGCACTGCAAGCCCCTACCCCGCGCCAGCAATGGCCGAGTCTTAACCCCCGCGCCTCTCCAACGGTCTGATTTCTTCGCAAGTGAACTGCGTTTAGAACCGTTCTGGAGAACTGCCATGCTTAAATCTTCCCTGCTGCTGGCTGCATTGTTGCTGCCGGTGTTCAGTGCTGCCAATGCCGATGACTACAAGGCCGGCAGCCTGCTGGTCAGCGATCCCTGGTCCCAGGAATTGCCGCCGAATGCGCCGACTGTCGCTGCCTATTTTGTGATTCATAACCAGGGCGAAAGCGCTGATCGTTTGCTTAGCGTCGACACGCCTGTGGCGGCCAAAGCCGAGCTGCATGAGCATGTGATGCAGGGCGATTTGATGAAGATGCAAAAGGTGGAAACCGTTGCCGTACCGGCCAAAGGTGATCTGACCTTCGCACCGATGGCCTACCACGTGATGCTGCTGGACCTGAAAGACCGCAGCCAACTGCGCGACGGCCAACACTTCCCACTCACCCTGAACTTCGAAAAAGCCGGCCCGGTGCAGGTTGAGGTCTCGGTACAAAAAGCGCCGCCGATGGCCGGCCACGAGCATATGCACGCCCAATAGGCCAACGTAAATGGGCGCCCCTCGCGCCAGGTTGTCGCCACACCGCCGCAGGCCCATGAGCCTGGCGCGCGGCAGTTGGATCAGCCTGTTCGCCATGTTGATGATTTTTATCGGTCCGCTGATTTCCCAAGCGATGCCGATGGATCATCACGCCGGTATGTCGATGCAAATGTCCATGGACATGCCGTCGACCAGCCATAGCGAGCACACGCCAGCTCCCAGCGAACACCACGCCCTCTGGGCAAAGTGCGGTTATTGCGACCTGCTCTTCAGTTGCCCGGCCCTGCCCGGCAGCATCTCCCATGTCAGCCTCGGCACCCCGCCACCGGCGAATGCCCTGACGCCCGCCACCCGCCTGGGCCACGCCCGGCAGAGCATCTTCCCTGGCGCCCGCAGCCGCGCCCCGCCTATCGCTTCGTAAGCACTTCACAGCATCACTTCACACCGGCCGACTTTAGACAGACAGCCGCAGGCTGCTGGCCGTGTTGTTTACGATTGATTGATGGAATTTGTCATGTCCAGGTTTTCTGCTGACTCCCGATTGGGATGTACCCCCGTTCTCGCCGTTCTGTGTGGCGCGCTGTTGGCACCACACGCGCAGGCTGAAGATCACGAGTTGAGCCCCACGGTGATCACCGCAATCGCCCCCAGCTCACCGCTGACCGTTGTCACCAACCCCAAAGACCCACGCCAACCGGTGCCCGCCAGCGATGGCGGCGACTACCTCAAGACCATCCCCGGCTTCGCGCTGGTGCGCAACGGTGGCACCAATGGCGACCCGGTGCTGCGCGGTATGTTCGGTTCACGCCTGAATATCCTCACCAATGGCGGCATGATGCTCGGCGCCTGCCCAGGGCGGATGGACGCGCCCACCTCGTATATTTCGCCGGAAACCTACGACAAGCTCACCGTGATCAAAGGCCCGCAAACCGTGCTCTGGGGGCCTGGCGCGTCAGCCGGCACCATCCTGTTCGAGCGTGAGCCCGAGCAATTCGGCGAGCTGGGCACACGGGTCAATGCCAGTGTGCTGGCCGGCTCCAACGGGCGCTTCGACAAGGTGGTCGATGCCGCTGCCGGTGGGCCTTTGGGCTATGTGAGGGTGATCGGCAATCAGGCCCACGCCGATGACTACAAGGACGGCAATAACAACACCGTCGCCTCGCGCTACGACAAGTGGAATGGCGACGTGGCCGTCGGTTTCACCCCCGATGCCGACACCCTGCTGGAGCTCACTGCCGGCCGTGGCGATGGCGAAGCGCGCTACGCCGGGCGCGGCATGGATGGCTCGCAGTTTCTGCGCGAAAGCCTGGGGCTGCGGTTTGAAAAGTCCAATATCGGTGAGGTACTGGATAAGGTCGAAGCGCAGGTCTACTACAACTACGCCGACCATGTGATGGACAACTACAGCCTGCGTACGCCGTCGGGCACCGGCATGATGGCCGGGCCGATGGCCTCCAACGTCGACCGCCGCACCCTCGGTGCACGCATCAAGGCGACCTGGCGCTGGGCCGATGTGCAACTGATCAGCGGCCTGGATGCGCAGACCAACGAGCATCGCCAGCGCAGCAGCATGGGCATCGACACCTACAAGGAACTGCCACGGGTCAAGGATGCCAATTTCCACAACTACGGCGTGTTCAGCGAGCTGACCTGGTACGCCGCCGACCGCGATCGGCTGATCACCGGCGCCCGCCTGGACCGCGCCTCGGCCAAGGATTTCCGCCAGACCACAGGTTCGGGAATGATGTCGCGCCCCAACCCGACCGCCGACAACACTCGCGCTGAAACCTTGCCATCGGGCTTTGTGCGTTATGAGCACGACCTGGCCGACACACCCACCACCGTCTACGCAGGGCTCGGCCATTCGGAGCGTTTCCCGGATTACTGGGAGCTGTTTTCGCCCAACACCGGCGCGGTCGGTTCGGTAAATGCCTTCGACGGCGTGAAGCCGGAGAAAACCACCCAACTCGACTTCGGTGCGCAGTACAAAACCGCCGACCTTGAAGCCTGGGCCTCGGGCTATATCGGCCGGGTGCAGGACTTTATCCTGTTCGACTACAAGCCCGGCATGATGGGTACCACGTCCCAGGCACGCAATGTCGACGCGCGCATCATGGGCGGTGAACTGGGCGCAGCGTACAAACTGACCCAGCACTGGAAAGCCGACGCCAGCCTCGCCTACGCCTGGGGCAAGAACACCAGCGACGGCAAGGCGCTGCCGCAGATGCCACCGCTGGACGCGCGTTTGGGCCTCACCTACAGCCAGGACGACTGGAGCGCCGGCGCCTTGTGGCGTGTGGTCGCGGCGCAAAACCGCATCGACCAGAACAAGGGCAACGTGGTCGGCAAGGACTTCGACAAAAGCAGCGGTTTTGGCGTGTTCTCGCTGAACGCGGCGTACCGCATCAATAAAAACTTCAAGGTCAGCACGGGCGTCGACAACCTGTTCGGCAAAGCCTATGCCGAGCATTTGAACCTGGCGGGTAACGCAGGCTTCGGCTACCCGGCCAACGACCCGCAAGCCATCAAGGAGCCGGGGCGTACGCTCTGGACCAAAGTCGACATGAGCTTCTAAAAGCATCGCGGGCAAGCCCGCTCCCACAGGGAAATGCATTCCAAATGTGGGAGCTGGCTTGCCTGCGATAGCGGCCTGACAGACAAAAAATATCTAAAGCCTTGCGGAGCCTAATGATGACCACCCCAAAAATTTCCTTCTACAACCTGGCCTGGCGCTGGCACTTCTACGCCGGCCTCTTCGTCGCCCCGTTCATGGTGCTGCTGGCCCTCACCGGCATCATCTACCTGTTCAAACCCCAGCTCGACCCGCTGATGTACGGCAACCTGCTCAACGTGCAAAGCGCCGAGCACGCCCTGAGCGCCGACGAACAACTGCAACGCGCCCAGGCAGCTTTTCCCCAGGGCAAAATCAGCAAATACCTGCCACCCGCCGACGCCACCAGCAGCGCGCAATTCGTGATGCACAACGATGGCCGCGAAGTGACGGTATTCGTCGACCCGTATCGCGGCACCGTCCTCGGTGAACAGGATGCCCAATACAACCTGCAAGCCATCGCCCGCGCACTGCATGGCGAGCTGATGATCGGCACCGTCGGCGACCGTTTGGTGGAACTCGCCGCCGGTTGGGGCGTGATGCTGGTGGTATCCGGCGTGTACCTGTGGTGGCCACGCGGCAAGTCTTCGGCGGGCGTGTTGTGGCCACGGCTCAACAGACGTGGCCGAGTGTTCTGGCGCGATATGCATGCGGTCGCCGGTTTCTGGGGCGCGGCATTTTTGCTGGTGATGCTGCTCAGCGGCATGACCTGGACCGGCTTCTGGGGCAAACAATACGCCGAGCTGTGGAATAAGTTTCCCGCCGCGATGTGGAACAACGTGCCGCAGTCCGACCAGCAAGCGCGCAGTCTCAATACGGCCAGCCAGCAGACTGTGCCATGGGCAATGGAGAACACGCCAATGCCCATGTCCGGCGACCACGCCGAACATATGAACCACGGTGCGATGCATTCAGGTCCCGCCGCGCCGACGGTACGCCTGCAACAAGTGGTCGACCTGGCCAACGCACGCAAGGTCGAACCCGGCTACAGCATCACGTTCCCCACCACCGCCGAAGGCGTGTTCACCGTCGCGGTGTTCGCCAACGACCCACGCAATGACGCGACCCTGCATGTGGATCAGTACACCGGCAAAGTGCTGGCCGATGTACGTTGGGAACACTACAACCTCGTCGCACGCGCCACCGAAACCGGTGTAATGCTGCATGAAGGCAAGATGTTCGGCTGGGTCAATCAGCTGATCGTGCTGGTGATTTGCCTGATGATTTTGCTCAGCGCGGTGAGTGGCGTGGTGATCTGGTGGAAGCGTCGGCCACACGGTGGGTTGGGAGTGCCGCCGTTGCGCCATGACCTGCCGAAGTGGAAAACCGCGATGGTGATCATGTTCGCGCTGGCGATCATTTTCCCGTTGGTGGGTGCATCGCTGATCGTGGTGTGGGCGCTGGATCGCCTGGTGCTGGCGCGCCTTTTCAACCAACGTGAATCTGCCTCAGGTTCTGCATGAAGCAAGCGAGATGCCCACGCCAGAGGCTTTCTGTAGCCTTGCGCGACTTTTGTCGCGCAGCCAATAAGTGTTAACTTATAACACTTTCTGCGTTATCGTTGCTCGCCGCGCCCTGCGGTGAGCACCCCTCTCAAGAAGCGATTGATCGACCGATGAACAAGTACCTCGCGTCCGGCCTGTGCCTGCTCGCCCTGCATAACAGCGCCCAGGCCCTGACTCTGCCCGCCAGCCCCGTGACCGCGCCCGCCGTGGATGACGAGCGCGTTGACCTGAACACGCCGACCACCGCCGGTTCGCGCTTGAACCTCACGGCCTTGCAAACCCCGGGCAGTGTCGAGAGCCAGACCGGCGAAAAAATCCGCGAGCGCGGCGACGCCAGTGTGCAGGACGCCATCTCCCGCGCCACCGGCATCAGCCGCACCGGCTCGCCGGGCGACGGCGGCACGTCGTTGCAGGCCCGTGGTTTTACCGGGCAGAGTTCGGTGCTGCAGCTGTACGACGGGCAGCGCATGTTCGACGGCGCAGGCACTTCCACCTTCCCGGTGGACACCTGGTCGGTTGAGCGCGTGGATGTGCTGCGCGGCCCGGCCTCGGTGATGTACGGCCAGGGCGCCACCGGCGCGGTGATCAATACGATTGCGAAGAAGCCGTTCACCGGCGAAATCGAAAACCATGTGCGCCTGGGCTACGGTTCCTATGACCGCCAACAGCAAGCGCTGGACAGCGGCGGCTCACTGACTGACACACTGAGCTACCGCCTGAACGTCAACCGCCTGCGCAGCAACGGCTTCATCGCACTCGGCGACTCCGCCAGCGATTTCGTCAGCGGCGCGCTGCGCTGGCAGCCGGCCGACACCCTGAGCTTCACCCTGGCCCACGACTATGGCGACCAGAGCCCGCAGAACTACTACGGCACGCCACTGATCAACGGCCAGTTGCACAAAGGCCTGCGCGACAAGAACTACAACGTCAGCGACGACAAACAGCACTACAACGACCAGTGGACGCGCCTGACCAGCGAGTGGCAGATCAACGACAACGTCACCGCCACCAACGAGCTGTCGTACCTGAAAAACCAGCGCCGCTGGCAGAACGCCGAGAGCTACAACTTTGTGAATGGCGGTTTGGTGCGCCAGGACTACCTGGGCATCAAGCACAACCAGGAACAGGTCGGTGACCGCCAGACGTTCACCTTCAAGCACACACTGTTCGGCCTCGACAGCCAGACGGTGACAGGCGTTGAGTACAATCGTATTCGCTTCCGCCTGGCCAGCAATGCGCCGTTTAACGACGTGCCAGGCGGCGGCCAGCCGGTGGATATTCAGCACCCGGTGCCGCAGCCGTTTGTGAGCGACAGCCCGTTTATTGCGCAGTCGGTCAGCACCACCAAACAGCTCGCTGCTTTTACCGAAAACCGCCTGCAGCTGACCGATAAACTCTCGTTGATCACTGGCGCGCGCCGCGACTACCTGCACATCGATAGCAATGATCTGACGGCTGCGAACACAGATTCCGACAAGACCCTGACCGGCAACAACTGGAAAGCCGGCCTGGTCTACGCGATCACACCGAGCACTTCGGTCTACGGCCAGTACGCCACCAGCACCGACGGTGTCGGCAGCCTGATCAGCCTGAGCCCGAGCCAGCAGCAGTTTGGTTTGTCCACCGCCAAACAGGCCGAAATCGGCTTCAAGCAGGCGTTCTGGGACTCGCGTGGTGAATGGACCCTGGCGGCCTATCACATCGTCAAAAAGAAACTGCTGGTGAGCATCCCCGGCACCACCCTCAAGGAGCAAGTCGGCCAGCAATCCTCCAACGGCCTGGAAGCCAGCCTGGACCTGCAACTGCCCAACGCCTGGCAGCTGCAAGCCAATGCGGCCATTGTGCGGGCGCAGTACGACGACTTTTCCGAAGTGGTCAACGGCCAGGCTGTTTCCCGCGACGGCAACCGCCCGGTGGACGTGCCCAACCGCACCGCCAACCTGTGGTTGAGCAAGACGGTGACCGATGACATTCGCGCCGGTGCCGGTGTGCGTTACGTCAGCGCCCGTTATGCCGACACCGCCAACAGCAGCGAAGTGCCGAGCTACACCGTGGCCGACGCCAGCGTATCGTGGAGGGCCATGCGCAATACCACCCTGGGCCTTGAGCTGAACAACCTGTTCAACCGCACCTACGCCGTCAGCCAGTACAACAATGGCCAACAGTGGATACTGGGTGAGCCGCGCTCGTTCTTCGTCACGGCGGACTACACCTTCTAACTGATACACACGCTCCCTGTGGGAGCTGGCTTGCCTGCGATGAGCATAGGTATCTACACAACCGGTTAACACGAAGTCTGTGGCAGGTGGGCTTTTGTGGCGAGCAGGCTTGTCCTGCGTTGGGCTGCGAAGCGGCCCCCGTACAGGCACGGCAATTTTGCTGAAAGTACTCAGCGTCTGTTTTTGGGGCTGCTTCGCAGCCCAACGCAGTACAAGCCTGCTCGCCACAGGAGAAATAGGCTGCTTTTAAAAGTTGTGTAGATACCTATGGCTATCGCAGGCAAGCCAGCTCCCACAATTTACTGTGTTGAACTTGAGAATATTGATGGCCTCACTCACCCTCACCGACCTTGGTTGGACCCCACCGGGCCACGACCACTGCAATCATCGCTTCCAGCTGCGAGATGCCAGCCTGCAGGTCGGTGCGGGGGAGTTTGTCGGGCTGATCGGCCCTAACGGCAGCGGCAAGACCAGCCTGTTGCGCTGCGCTTATCGCTTCAGCAAACCCGAACGCGGTGACGTGCTGCTCGAACACCAGAATGTGTGGAAACAAAGCGCCAAATGGTGCGCACAACGCATCGCGGTGGTGCTGCAGGAGTTCCCGGACACCTTCGGCTTGCGCGTCGACGAAGTGGTCGGCATGGGCCGCACGCCCCACAAAGGTTTGTTCGATGGCGACACACTGCACGACCAGCATCTCATCCGGCAGGCGCTGGAATCGGTCGGTATGCACGGCTTTGAAGACCACGCGTTCGCCACGCTCTCGGGCGGTGAAAAACAGCGCGTGATCCTCGCCCGCGCCTTGGCGCAGCAGCCGCAATTGTTGATCCTCGACGAGCCGACCAACCACCTCGACCCACGCTACCAGTTGGAGCTGCTGCGGCTGGTCAAGCGCTTGAACATCGGCACCCTTGCAAGCATTCATGACCTGAACCTGGCCGCGGCTTTCTGTGACCGTTTATACGTGATCAACCATGGGCGCATTGTCGCCAGCGGCACGCCTCACCAAGTGCTGACCGCCGAGTTGCTGCGTGATGTCTTCGGCGTCGAAGCCTTGATCGACGCTCACCCTTTGGCCGGCTACCCCCGAATCACCTGGATAACCCAACCATGATCCTGCGCTCCCTGTTGTCTCTCGCGTTGTTGTTCGGCACTGCCCAAGCGTTTGCCGAAGCCACCCATTACCCGGTGACCGTCAAAAGCTGCAACCGCGACGTGACCTTTCAGGAAGCGCCGAAATACGCGGTCAGCCACGACATCAACATGACCCAAATGATGCTCGCCCTGGGCCTCAAGGATCACATGGCCGGCTACAGCGGCGTCACCGGCTGGAAGTCGGTCACGCCGCAAATGGCCGACACTCTCGTCGGCCTGCCGGAGCTGGCGAGCAAGTACCCGTCGGTGGAAACCCTGCTCAACGCCAACGTGGATTTCTTCTTCGCCGGCTGGGATTACGGCATGCGCGTGGGCGGCGATCTCACGCCGCAAACCTTGCAGCCACTGGGCATCAACGTCTACGAGCTGACCGAGTCCTGCGCCTTCGTAATGAAGCGCCCGGCCGCGACCCTGGACGACACCTATAACGACCTGCGCAACCTGGGCAAGATCTTCAACGTGCAGGACCGCGCCACGGCTTTGATCGCGCAGATGCAGGCGCAAGTGGCCGAGGTGCAACAGCACCTGCCCGCCGACAAGCCTCGGGTGTTCCTCTATGACAGCGGCGAAGACCGCGCCATGACCTCCGGCCGCCTGGGCATGCCGCAAGCGCTGATCACCGCCGCAGGCGGGCGCAATATCCTCGATGACATCGACGCCAGCTGGACCCGCGTTAATTGGGAAACCGTGGTGGAGCGCAACCCGCAGGTGA
Organism: Pseudomonas sp. OE 28.3; assembly: GCF_014268205.2. Classification (NCBI taxonomy): domain Bacteria; kingdom Pseudomonadati; phylum Pseudomonadota; class Gammaproteobacteria; order Pseudomonadales; family Pseudomonadaceae; genus Pseudomonas; species Pseudomonas sp. OE 28.3. The sequence goes on along the minus strand of NZ_CP077082.1, from coordinate 898,634 downwards.
TCGTGATTGTCGACTACAGCGAAATCACCGCCGCGCAAAAAGAACAATTCCTGTTGGATAACCCGGCGTTGCAGTCGGTGGACGCCATCAAGAATCAGCGCTTTATCGTGATCCCGTATGTGCAGGCAACGCCAGGCATCGACAACGTGCTGGCGGTGGAAACCCTGGCCAAAGGGTTCCACGGCGAATGATCAGCCGCCGCTATGCTCTGCTGCTGAGTGCGCTTGGCGCGTTGTTGCTGGTCTCTTGCGTGATCTCGCTGGGGTTTGGCTCGGCGCGGGTGCCGGCGGACGTGGTGTGGCGGATTCTGCTCAACAAGGCCTTCGGCCTCGGTGACGTCAACTGGAGCACCGGCCAGGAACATATCGTCTGGTTGATCCGCGTGCCGCGCATGTTGCTTGGCGCACTGGTCGGGGCCGGGCTGGCGTTGATCGGCGCCGTGTTGCAGGCGGTGACGCGCAACCCGCTGGCCGACCCGCACCTGCTCGGCGTGACCTCCGGCGCCACTCTCGGCGCGGTGATCGTGGTGTTGCACGTAGGGGAAGTCGTCGGCTTGCTGACCTTACCTATCGCCGCCTTCATCGGTGCGCTGCTGAGCATGCTGGTGGTGCTGGCCGTGGCCAGTCGTAACGGCCGCCTGGAGAGTGATCGCCTGCTGTTGTGCGGCGTAGCCGTGTCATTCGTGATGATGGCGGTGGCCAACCTGCTGCTGTTCATGGGCGACCATCGCGCCGCCTCGGCGGTGATGTTCTGGATGCTCGGCGGCCTGGGCCTGGCGCGCTGGGAACTGTTGGCGATCCCCACTGCGACTGTGCTGCTGGGGCTGTTGATACTGGTGGGCATGGCGCGGCCGCTGAACGCATTGATGGCCGGCGAACAGACCGCCGTGACCCTGGGCATGAACGCACGTTCTGTGCGTTTGAAGGTGTTCCTGGTGGCGTCGTTGATGACCGGTGTGCTGGTGTCCATCAGCGGCTCCATAGGCTTTGTCGGGCTGATGGTGCCGCATATTGCGCGGCGTCTTGTGGGCGCTGAGCACCGGCGTTTATTGCCGGTGTGCGCGTTGCTGGGCAGCCTGTTCCTGGTGTGGGTTGATGTCGCCGCCCGCACCCTGATCGCCCCCGAAGACTTGCCCATTGGCGTGGCGACGGCGGCGATTGGCGGGCTGTTTTTTATCGGGTTGATGCGTAAGCGCTGAACTCAGAGTTCGTCCCGATTCCGTTCATACCAGAACTCTTCGGGTTCCGGCTCTGCCTCGCTCCACTCCTCACCCAATGGCCCAGCAACTCTCCAGAAGGCATCGGTGACCAGCACTGACAATTTGCCCAAGGTTCGCAATCGCGCAACGAACACACGGGGCACCGGTGCCATACCCGGGGCAAGCAATCGGTCTTCAGATGCCGTAAACGCCGGTACGTACTTGAGCAGCGCACCATTGCGGCAGGACAGATAACAACTCTCGGCGTCAGGGGCATTCGCCCTGGCTACCGACACGTAGTCGTGAAGATCGTCCTTGGCAACGAAGTTACCCAAGAGTTCTTTATCTATCGCTTCAAAGCTGGACGTCGACGCAATGGCTTTATAGAACGCCTGCACAGCGGCGATTTTGTAGGTACTCAGTGTATTTTCAGGCGGTACATCAAACCCGGCATGATCAGCCCAGAACAACAATTCCAGGGTACTGGTACTTCCCGTACCCTGATCTTCCACCGGGTCGAGCGCGACGTACCCCGGCGTTTGCCCCGGCACCAGCACAGCGCCCAGGTACTGCTTGCCCTTGAACGGTGCAACCAAGCCTTGTGCATAGCGGGCCGCATCATCGGTGTAAGTAAACAGCGGGCCGCAGAACGAATGAAAATGCGGATCGTCGGCGAAAGCATGAGGCGCTTTATTCGGCTCCCAATGCTCAGTGACCCTCTCTTTCTTACCCCAGACCTCACTGGTCACCCGAATGTACAACTTCCCCGCGCCCGCAAGGCGGCGCACATAATCACGTACCGTAAGGGAGGCATCGAGCAATTGTGTGCGTTCGATATGTGCCTTGCTCGTCCATGGGTACAACGGCGCCGTTTTGGGAAACTCATACGTGAGCAGCGCACCGTCGCTGCACAACAGATACAGCGTCGGAGCACTGCCGTTACGTGCATAGGTGACAACGTTGAGTGCCTTGGCGATGTACTGGGGCGGGAAAAAACTGCGCGCCATTTCATCATTGCTACCGGCGATGGCCACGGTCGAAGCACAGAGATACAAACCATCAAACACATAGCCCTGTGGCAATTGGCCGTCGATAAAGACCTGTTTAAAATCAGCAAAGTCGTCTCTGACAAGCGCCAGGGTTGCCTTATAGAACGGTTTGTTAGCCGACTTGAGTACGTAACCGAAGGCCACTTCGGTTTGAGGCTTCCATAGGCGTTGAGCGTAACGAACGGCATCGACCGCCCGGGTGAAAATCGGGCTGCAGGGCGCGTCCATGAACACAGCGCGAATATCCCCAGGATGGGTTGGCGGTATATTCGCCACAAAATCCCCCACCAACTTCCTGGGCGGGCCCCATACCCCATCGCCTTCTATCACGCTCAGATTGCCGGCTTTCACCACCTCGGTGATGAAGTCCTGCGGCGAGAGCGTGCCACTGCGAAGTTGCTGCTCAATACTGTTGTCACCGTAATCACCCTTGACCTTGTTAAGTGGCGCGAGACGATCCTTGAGTCGCTCCTCCTCGGCAGAGCCCGACAGGTGGTAACTGAGGATCGAGCCACTGGGGCCAAACACATATTCACGGTTAAGGTGGGCCTCACGACGCAACAGGTTTGACAATACCGCAGTCGGTATCATGGTTTTATAGATGGCTTTTTGGGCGACGGATAACAACAACGGCCCCTCTTGATCTATCAAAGAACGATAGCGCGCAACAATCGTACTGTTCTGAGGGTAAAGCGCTAAATCAGCAGCCCGATCCGGGTATATCCAGTGTAATGCCAACCCTTGAGGTGGAAGCGCCAGTGGTTCAGTCGAGACAAACAGACCATTTCCCAGCCTGAGTATCACCCCGGCAAAACGCCGATAGTATCCGTTGTTCACCCTGGCAGCTGCATAGCGGGCTGCATCGTCGGCACTCGCGAAGCAGGGGCTTAAACGCCGCGGTGTCAGGGTTGCGTAACTGCTCCAGCTAGGGGCGACCTGACCTTTTTTATCCCAGAACTGGCTGGTACGTACCACATGCAGCATTCCCTTCAGCGCCCACTCACTAAGGAAGCTCTGGGGTGTCTTCTCGCCGGAGTCCAATGCTTGCTGCGCCTGCGTCAACAATGTATCTGCCGGGCCGCCACTTTTGACGTCAAGCCGCGGGGGCTCATACCGCAACAGCGCGCCATCAAGGGTGGAAAAGTACACCGACAGGTTGCTCGGGCCACTCCGAATAGCGGCATAAAGAGCAGAGAACAATACTGTTGGCGTGACAAAAAACAGCGTCAACCAGGCGTTCGACGTATTTTGCCCGGCACGTGACCATTGCTGCGAGCGAAACAGCCCGTGCAATATAAAACCATCGGGTAGCTGGTAACCCCCCTCGGGCTTAAGTTCAAACAGGCTGTTGAGATTGAACAGTTCGCTCTCACTGACAACGCCCACTACCTCGCTGGCAATGTACTGCTCCTTGTCCCTATGCTTGAGGATGAAAGCAAAACAGGCCGCCTGCGCGAAGTTGCGCGCATGCACGCGTCCGTGCAGGTTACGGGCCGCCTCATCGGCACTGGCAAATACGGCACCGTAGGTGGTGTAGTCAGGTGGGCCCGATCTTGGTGCGTAGGAATAGTTAGGCGTCCAGTCGTTGTAGACCACCGAACGCTGGCCCCATAACGGGTTGCCCAGGATGATCTTGAAGTCCCCCGCCTCGGCCAGCCGCCGGACCCAGTCGGCCGGCCGGATCTGCCCGTTGTCTAGGCGCTTGCCGAGGCTGTTGTCGCCCGCCTGCGGGCCGATATTGGCCAGCAGCAACTGTTCCTGCGCCGAATGATTTGGGGTGTACTCCAACAAGCAATCACTGGCCCCCGACAGGTACGCCACGCGACCGGCCGGAATGATCGAGTACATTTCATCATCGGAGAACACTTGCAGGTTGATCTGCGCCTCCTCATGCGTCCAGCCGCGCCGCGCAACCCAGGACGGGCTCACCATCGACAGAGCGGTATGGGAACCGTAGCGAGCATGCAACACATAAGGCTCCGGCGGGATCAACGGCCCGTTACCGTCGCGTGGAAAAAACAGAGTGAAGGCAAATGGGTTGGCCGCACTGGACACTGGCTCAGTGATAACAAAACGGCCATCTTCGCCCTTGAGTATATAACCGCCGTAGTAGCCGCCACGCCAGTTGTTGATTTGCTCATGGGCATACACCGCGGCATCGCGCGCCGAGAGAAACGAACGGCTAAGGGTTGCCTTGTAAAACGACTCTATCAGGTTCGAGCGGTTATCTACCCTCCCGACCTTGCGCCACAATCCTCCGGCCTGCACCACCGAAAGGTCCGTCGCCGCAATAACCCTGCGCACGTAAGCCCGAGGGCTCAACGTACCGGTGAGCATGGCCGCCTGAGCACCATTATCGTTTAGCTCGCCCGTGTCGGTTTCCCGCACCAGATCGGTGGTGTTCGTGGCTGCGGGCACCCTGAAGCTCAACAGCGATGAATCCGAGGCCAGCATGTACAGCGACAACCCACGCGCCGGGTTCTGGATGTCCTGGCTTGCGCGCGCTTGACGGGTGGCGGCCACCACCTGCGCCGGGGTGAAAAACGTACTGGCCAGCCAGGTTTCCCGGGCGGCAATTTCGCCGGTCTCATACCAACTGCTGAAGTAAATGGCTTCCAGCCGAAATTGCGAAGGCAAGCGCAGCTTGCCGTCTGGGCGTTTTGGAAACACCAGGTTTGGCGAAAACAGTGGATCACCCTTGGGCAGTGCCAACGTCGCAACATACGCGTCATCACGGGAGTGCTTGAGTACAAAGCCACACCGGCCGCCCTCGCTCCCCGCCAGCGAAAGTGCACGCAACACCGCAAGCTCAGGCCGTGAAAACACCTGAGTAAAAAACGGTTGTTGCGGTGCAAGGGTCGCCGGCGTTCTGATCCGCCATGTGTTGCTTATACGCCCGCGAACGCCTCCCCATACCGGGTTGGCAATCACTGTCCACAACTCACCCGCCGCAGCCAGCAACCGGATGGGATGCTCGAAATCACTGCTGGTTTCACCCGGCCCGCCGCGCAGTTGCAGGTCCAGCGTTTTTTCAGCGATCGAGCCACTGCTGACATACTTGAGCAGCACATCATCTGGCCCGGACAAATAGTGGACTTTGGCGAACGTTCTTTTTTCAAAGCTGAAGAGTTGATCGGCACCGGAATAGAAGTTGTTGAACACCTGCACCTGGTCCGCCGTGAAGTGTGGAAGTGCGCGCTTGATGCCCTCAGCATCGGCGGGATGAGAGTGGTAAAAGGCCTCGGCCTGGTAATCATCAGGGGCGATGAACTTGCCCTCACTGTCACGGGCCAACATGCGCCCGTGATCAAATTGAACGCGCTCTCCTGCGATGGGATCTGTGGCGTAGAAGCGATTGCCGCGCTTGAAGACCACACCACCATACTCAATGTCACGACGCTGGCCGATCACCGCATGCGCCCAACGCGCCGCATCATCGGCGGTGATAAAGGCCGGACTGAACACCGGTAAGGGAATGCCAGAAAAGGGTCGCCAGTTCGCCTCGACCGTGCCGGTTTTGTCCCAGAGTTGGCTGCCCTTGCCGGGAGCGCTGGCCTTGAGCACCGTCAATTGTCCCGCCGCCGCCAGGCGCTGCACGAACTCACTCGGTTTGAGGCTGCCGGCGATCAAGGTCGAATCGATTTGGTTATCCACAATCGCGCCGTCAGGCTCAACACGATAAAGCTGCGCTTCGATAGCCGAGAATGAACAGGTGTAGCGCAACACCGCGCCATCTTCGGTGTTAAGAAATATCGACAGCCCGGACTGCTTGAGCAGTTCAGGCACCAATCGCCCCTGGTAAAGGTGCCGGACCAGTTCCGGGGGTGAAAAGAAATTGCGGTACAGCCATGGTTGCCGGGTCTGGGCCAATGCCGCATAGCCCGCCTTGCCCAGGCAAACACCGATCAAGTGAAAATGCGCAGGCAGGCGATGTTTGCCGTCCATGTCCTTGGGAAAAACCTCTTGCACCGAGGGCTGGCGGTCGACCGTGCCAGAAGGCTCGGTCACCCCATACAAGTCCTGGGTATCATGCTTGAGCAGGAACACATACTGGGCCGCCCCTGGCATAGCGGCCAAACGCGCCCGAGCGTGGCTGAGCGCATCGGTGAGGCTCGCCTGCACGGGGCCACAGGGCGGCAGCTCCTGGGTTTTGGTTTTGAAGGCCCGGTAGGGCGTCCATGTGTGGGGCACCTCTCCCGTAGAGCCGCCCCACACGGCGTTGGACACGACAATCGACAGCTGGCTGACGCTGGCGACTTTCTTGAATAGATTCTCCACCACACCGTCATAGCCTTCGGGCCTGCCGAACGGTTCCTTGTCCCGCAGCCACACGGCAAAACGCCGCTCGGCCTCCGAACGGGTGGGGACGTGCTTGAACAACGAACCATCAGGGCCGGACACATAGAAGGCGCTGAAAAATACCGGATCCAGAATATTGCCGATCAAGTCAGGCTCGGAATAAAAGCTGTTCAGCGCCTTGATCTGACGAGCTGAAAGCTCAGGGTTGTTGCTTTTGTACTGGGTGAAAAAGTCCGGGTGCGAGTGATACTCCGCCACGCACCGATAGCCCTCGGGATGCAGGAGCCGCTTATTACTGTCCTCGTTGAGAACCGTGCCCACATCAAAAAAATTCTCGCCGCCCTCAATGGGGTCGGTCGCGTAAAACAGATCGTCGGCCAGGCTTTGCATAATGACCCCGCCATACTCCTTGTCCTGCGCGCCACCCATCTGGTGATGGGCATACCGGGCCGCATCATCCATGCTGACAAACCCCGGCCCAACCGGGGGCAACTCCACCTCTGGCTTGGGGTCTGCCCCAAACCAGCCACGTTTGACTCGTGCCATCGCATCACCTTCCTATGACAGGCTTCATGGCGCCAGGATTGGCGGCCATAAAGCCCATCTTCGGCAATGGCAGGCGACCTGGGGTGCCAAATAGGCACCCCAACAAGTCCGCCCTCACGCGATGCCCCGTTTTGAGGCTTGCCCTGCACGGGGCCGCTTTAGCGGCGCCACACTGGTGCGCCATGCGACAGCGACTGGCGCCATAGCGCCCTGAAACCGGTACTGCACGGCGCAGGCACAGCCTTTGCAAAGCCCTGTGTATCTGCCCCACAACACTATCGGTTTACGGAGATCGCACCATGAAGCGTCGTAGCTTGATCAAGGCTTTCACTTTGTCGGCATCCATTGCCGCCATGGGTTTGACCTGGACCGTCCAGGCCGCAGAGACCATCAAGGTCGGCATCCTGCACTCGCTGTCCGGCACCATGGCAATCTCCGAAACTTCGCTTAAAGACATGGCCTTGATGACCATCGACGAGATCAACGCCAAGGGCGGTGTGAACGGCAAGATGCTGGAACCGGTGGTGGTGGACCCGGCGTCGAACTGGCCGCTGTTTGCCGAAAAAGGCCGGCAGTTGCTGACCCAGGACAAGGTTGCCGTGGTGTTTGGCTGCTGGACCTCGGTGTCACGTAAATCGGTATTGCCGGTGTTCGAAGAACTCAACGGCCTGCTGTTCTACCCGGTGCAATACGAAGGTGAAGAGATGTCGCCGAACGTGTTCTATACCGGTGCGGCGCCTAACCAGCAGGCGATCCCGGCCGTGGAATACCTGATGAGCGAAGAAGGTGGCGGCGCCAAGCGCTTCTTCCTGCTCGGCACCGATTATGTGTACCCACGCACCACCAACAAGATCCTGCGTTCGTTCCTGCATTCCAAAGGCGTAGCGGATAAAGATATTGAAGAGGTCTACACCCCGTTCGGCCATAGCGATTACCAGACCATCGTCGCCAACATCAAGAAGTTCTCGGCCGGCGGCAAGACCGCAGTGATCTCCACCGTGAATGGCGACTCCAACGTGCCGTTCTACAAGGAGCTGGCCAACCAGGGCTTGAAAGCTACCGATGTACCGGTGGTGGCGTTCTCGGTGGGTGAAGAAGAGCTGCGCGGCATCGACACCAAGCCACTGGTGGGCAACCTCGCGGCCTGGAACTACTTCCAGTCGGTGGAGAACCCGGTGAACAAGAAATTCGTTGCGGACTGGAAGGCCTACGCCAAAGCCCACAACCTGCCAGGCGCGGACAAAGCCGTGACCAACGACCCGATGGAAGCCACCTACGTAGGCATCCATATGTGGGCACAGGCGGTTGAGAAAGCCAAATCCACCGATGTCGACAAAGTCCGTGAAGCCATGGCCGGCCAGACCTTCGCCGCGCCGTCGGGCTTCACCCTGACCATGGACAAGACCAACCACCACCTGCACAAGCCGGTAATGATCGGCGAGATCCAGGCCGACGGGCAGTTCTCGGTGGTATGGCAGACCGAGAAGCCGATCCGCGCCCAACCGTGGAGCCCGTACATTCCGGGTAATGACAAAAAGCCGGACTATGCCGTGAAGAGCAACTGATCCGAGGGGTGTCGGCCCTTAAGGCTGACACACACCCTGTGGGAGCTGGCTTGCCTGCGATGCAGACAACTGGGTGTATCTGATACACCGCCATCGCAGGCAAGCCAGCTCCCACATTTGTTCGAGCAAGGCCCAAGACTATGCCCACTGCCCTTTACCGCCTCATCCTCGCCGCCCTGCTGTTGCTGCCCTTTGCCGCACACGCCAGCGACGCCGAAGACTTCATCAACGCCAACCCGATGCAACAAGCCAAGCTGCTCCAGGACTGGGCCGCCCAGCCCGACCCGGCGCGCATCGAGCTGGTGGACGCGCTGCAACAAGGCCAACTTAACGTCAACGGCGAAACCAAAACCGTGCGCCTGAACAACCGCCTGCGCGGCTTGATCGACAACGTGCAAGCCAGCCAGCAACTGCTCGCCGCCGACCCCAAGGTGCGCCTCGCTGCTGCGCAAACCCTGCAAAAAAGCGCACAACCTGCGCAGCTCAAATTCCTTGACCAGCAAGTCGCCGCCGAGACCAACGAGGCCGTGCACACCGCGTTGAGCCTGGCCCTGGCCAACCTGCAACTGGTCGACCCCGACCCGGTCATTCGCCTCGCCGCCGTGCGCCTGCTAGGTAGTACCGGTGACCCGCTGGCGCGCACACGCCTTGAGGCGCTGCTGGCTCCCGGTGTCGAAACCGATGCCGCCGTGCACACCGCCGCCGAGACCAGCCTGGCTCAGGTCAAACGCAAATTGATGTTCGGCGAGATCCTCGGCCAGGCTTTCAGTGGCATGTCTTTGGGTTCGATCCTGCTGCTCGCGGCCCTGGGCCTGGCGATCACCTTCGGCCTGCTTGGCGTGATCAACATGGCCCACGGCGAGATGCTGATGCTCGGCGCTTACTCCACGTATGTGGTGCAGTTGATGATGCAGCGCTACGTACCGTCGGCCATCGAGTTCTACCCGCTGATTGCGCTGCCGGTGGCTTTCTTTGTGACTGCCGCGATTGGCATGGCGCTGGAGCGCACGGTGATTCGCCACCTCTACGGGCGGCCGCTGGAAACCCTGCTGGCCACCTGGGGCATCAGCCTGATGCTGATCCAGCTGGTGCGCCTGGTGTTCGGTGCGCAGAACGTCGAAGTCGCCAACCCCGAATGGTTGTCCGGCGGCATTCAAGTGCTGCCCAACCTGGTGCTGCCGTACAACCGCATCGTGATCATCGCCTTTGCCCTGTGCGTGGTAGTGCTGACCTGGCTGCTGCTGAACAAGACGCGCCTGGGCCTCAACGTGCGCGCCGTCACCCAGAACCGCAACATGGCCGCCTGCTGCGGCGTGCCCACCGGGCGTGTGGACATGCTCGCCTTTGGCCTTGGCTCCGGTATCGCGGGCCTGGGTGGTGTGGCGCTGAGCCAGATCGGCAACGTCGGCCCGGACCTGGGCCAGAGCTACATCATCGACTCGTTCCTGGTGGTGGTGCTCGGCGGCGTCGGCCAGTTGGCCGGTAGCGTGATGGCCGCCTTCGGGCTGGGCATCGCCAACAAGATTCTTGAACCGCAGATCGGCGCCGTGCTCGGCAAGATCCTGATCCTCGCGCTGATCATTCTGTTTATCCAGAAACGCCCGCAAGGACTCTTTGCACTGAAAGGACGGGTGATCGACTGATGAACCAGCCATTGATGCTTACCGCCGCGCAAAAGGCCGGCCCCAAGATCACGATAGCGGTGGGTACGGTGATTTTGGTCCTGCTGCTGGCGCTGCCTTTGTGCTCGCTGCTGTCGCCGGCAAATCCGTTTTACGTCTCGGCCTACACCCTGACGCTGGTGGGCAAGATCCTCTGCTACGCCATCGTCGCCCTCGCGCTGGATCTGGTGTGGGGCTATGCGGGGATGTTGTCCCTCGGCCACGGTTTGTTCTTTGCCCTCGGCGGTTATGCGATGGGCATGTACCTGATGCGCCAGGCGTCCGGCGATGAGTTGCCGGCGTTCATGACCTTTTTGTCGTGGACCGAATTGCCGTGGTATTGGGTCGGCACCGAGCACTTCCTCTGGGCCATGTGCCTGGTGGTATTGGCACCCGGTTTATTGGCGTTGGTATTCGGGTTCTTCGCCTTTCGTTCGCGGATCAAGGGCGTGTATTTCTCGATCATGACCCAGGCGTTGACCTTTGCCGGGATGCTGCTGTTTTTCCGCAACGAAACCGGGTTTGGCGGCAATAACGGCTTCACAAACTTTCGCAGCATTCTGGGCTTTGGCATCACCGAGCCGGGCACGCGGGCGGTGCTGTTTGTGGCCACCGTACTGTTGCTGGTCGCCAGTTTGTACACCGGCTGGCGCCTGGCGCAGAGCAAGTTCGGCCGCGTGCTGACGGCATTGCGTGACGCCGAGAACCGCCTGATGTTCTGCGGCTACGACCCACGTGGCTTCAAGCTGTTTGTGTGGGTGTTGAGTGCAGTGCTGTGTGGTTTGGCAGGCGCGTTGTATGTGCCGCAAGTGGGCATCATCAACCCCAGCGAAATGTCGCCGACCAACTCCATCGAAGCCGCCGTGTGGGTGGCCCTGGGCGGGCGCGGCACCTTGATCGGGCCGTTGCTGGGCGCCGGTGTGGTCAATGGCATGAAGAGCTGGTTCACCGTGGCTTTCCCGGAATACTGGCTGTTCTTCCTTGGGGCGCTGTTCATCATCGTCACGCTGTACCTGCCCAAGGGCATCATCGGCCTGCTGAAGAAATGAGGAACGTCATGCTTGAACCTATTTTCGATGCAGGCAGCGGCCGCGATGCCATCGGTATCGGCCAGGCTGCCGGCAAGGGGCTGAACACACGCCACGGCACCATCCTGACCCTGGAAGACATCAGCGTCAGCTTCGATGGCTTCAAGGCGCTCAATGACTTGAACCTGTATATCGGCGTCGGCGAGCTGCGCTGCATCATCGGCCCCAACGGCGCGGGCAAGACCACACTGATGGACGTGATCACCGGCAAGACCCGCCCCAGCCACGGCAAGGCCTGGTTTGGCGAAACTCTCGACTTGACCAGCATGAGCGAAGTGCAGATCGCCCAGGCCGGCATTGGCCGCAAGTTCCAGAAACCCACGGTGTTCGAAGCCCTGAGCGTGTTCGAAAACCTGGAGCTGGCGCAAAAGACTGACAAGTCGGTATGGGCCAGCCTGCGCGCACGCCTGAGCGGCGAGCAGAAAGACCGTATCGAGGAAGTGCTCGATACCATCCGCCTGACCGCCTCGGCACAGCGCCCGGCGGGGTTGCTGTCCCACGGGCAGAAGCAGTTCCTGGAAATCGGCATGCTGCTGATGCAAGACCCGCAACTGTTGCTGCTGGATGAACCGGTGGCGGGCATGACCGACGCCGAAACCGAGTTCACCGCCGAGCTGTTCAAGCGCCTGGCGGGCAAGCATTCGCTGATGGTGGTGGAACACGACATGGGGTTTGTCGGTTCGATTGCCGACCACGTGACCGTGTTGCACCAGGGCAGCGTGCTGGCCGAAGGGTCGCTTGCACAGGTGCAGGAAAACGAGCGCGTTATCGAGGTTTACCTCGGTCGCTGACGCGCACCGCTTTATGTGGGAGCTGGCTTGCCTGCGATAGCGGTGAGCCTGATACACCGCCATCGCAGGCAAGCCAGCTCCCACATTTGATCCAGTTCCCTCAGTGGGGAATTGAGGAGGTTTTGAACATGCTGCAAGTCGACAAGCTGCACCAGTACTACGGTGGTAGCCACATCCTGCGCGGGCTCTCATTTGACGTGAAGATCGGCGAAGTCACCTGCCTGCTCGGCCGTAACGGCGTGGGCAAGACCACCTTGCTTAAATGCCTGATGGGTTTGCTGCCGGCCAAAGACGGCGCGGTGAATTGGGAAGGCAAGGCCATCACCGGGTTCAAACCGCACCAGCGCGTACACGCGGGCATCGCCTACGTGCCCCAGGGCCGGGAGATTTTCGGACGGCTGACGGTAGAAGAAAACCTGTTGATGGGGCTCTCGCGCTTCCCAGGCTCCGAAGCCAAGGAAGTCCCGGCGTTTATCTATGAACTGTTCCCCGTATTGCTGCAGATGAAACATCGGCGCGGTGGCGACCTGTCCGGCGGTCAACAGCAGCAGTTGGCAATTGGCCGCGCATTGGCCAGCCGCCCGCGCCTGTTGATTCTCGACGAGCCTACCGAGGGCATCCAGCCGTCAGTCATCAAGGAGATCGGTGCAGTGATCAAAAAGCTCGCGGCGCGCGGTGATATGGCGATCCTTTTGGTGGAGCAGTTCTACGACTTTGCCGCCGAACTGGCCGACCAGTACCTGGTGATGTCTCGTGGTGAAATCGTGCAGCAGGGCCGAGGTGAAAATATGGAAAGCGAGGGTGTGCGCGGGCTGGTTACGATTTAATCTGTTGTGTCCTGACGATAAGTAAAAAACATGAACCTGCCCGTTACCCCTGCCCTGTTCACCCCCAGCTGGCATGCCGAGCTGGAACTCGGCTACGCGCGCTTCGGCGACACCACGCGCCCGGTAATGCGCCGCCACCTCGGCCCGCTGCGGGTGCAAAAGCACTTGTACGCCGAAGGCCCCGAGGTGTGCCAGCACATCATCGTCCACCCGCCCGGCGGGATAGCCGGCGGGGACCGCCTGGACATCAGTGCACACGTGGGTGCAGGCGCATGGGCGCAACTGACCAGCCCCGGTGCGGCCAAGTGGTATCGCGCCAGCGGCCCGGCCTATCAAACACTCGACCTCAGCGTGGAAGCTGGCGCGACCCTGGAGTGGCTGCCCCAGGAAACCATCGTGTTCAGCGCTGCCCAGGCCGAACTCAGCACGCGCATCGACCTGCAAGGCGATGCCCGGCTGTTCTACTGGGACGTGATCGCTCTTGGCCGCCCGGCCAGTGGTGAACGTTTTGACCTGGGCCACTTTCAATCGCAGCTGGATATTCGCCGCGACGGCCAGTTGCTCTGGCATGAGCGCCAGCGCATTGTAGGCGCCGACGGTTTGCTCGACTCGCCCATCGGACTGGACGGGCAACCGGTGTTTGCCACGCTGTTGCTGACCGGAGATATAGACCCTCAATTATTGGAAACCTGCCGCGCCCTGCCCCATGCGATTCGCGGCGACCTGACCCAACTGCCCGGCTTGCTGGTCGCCCGCTGCCTGGCCAGTGAGGCGCTGCTGGCGCGGGGTTGGCTGATTGATTTATGGAAATTGTTACGTCCGAGTGTGCTTGGGCGAGAAGCGGTTCCACCCAGAATCTGGAGCACATGAAGATCAACCTGTGGAACTGAGTTTATGTGGGAGCTGGCTTGCCTGCGATGGCGGTGTGCCTGATACACCGCTATCGCAGGCAAGCCAGCTCCCACACAAGCCTGTTTCCACAGGGGATCTGCGGTGTTTTTATGAATGCTGTTTGAAGGACCTTGAACCATGGATTTGACCCCACGGGAAAAAGACAAACTGCTGATCTTCACTGCTGGCCTGGTGGCCGAGCGCCGCTTGGCGCGGGGTGTGAAGCTCAACTACCCGGAAACCATCGCCTATATCTCGGCCGCGCTGATGGAAGGTGCCCGCGATGGCCGCACCGTGGCCGAGTTGATGCACTACGGCACCACCCTGCTCAGCCGCGAGCAAGTGATGGAAGGCATCCCGGAAATGATCCCGGATATCCAGGTGGAAGCCACCTTCCCCGATGGCACCAAGCTGGTGACCGTCCACCAGCCAATCGCGTGAGGCCCGGCCATGATTCGTGATGCTACCGAGCAAGACCTGCCGGCGATCCGCGACATCTACAACGATGCGGTGCTCAACACCACGGCCATCTGGAACGAGCAACCGGTGGACCTGGCCAACCGTCAGGCCTGGTTCGCTGCGCGTCAAACCCAGGGCTATCCGATTCTGGTGGCGGTGGAAAACGATGAAGTCACCGGCTACGCCTCATTCGGCGATTGGCGCCCGTTCGAAGGTTTTCGCTACAGCGTTGAGCACTCGGTGTACGTGCGCAATGACCAACGCGGCAAAGGCCTCGGCCCGCGGCTGATGCAAGCGCTGATCGAGCGCGCCGCAACCTGCGGCAAGCACGTGATGGTCGCGGCTATCGAAAGCGGCAACCAGGCGTCTATTCGCCTGCATGAGCGCCTGGGTTTCATCACCACCGGGCAAATGCCGCAAGTGGGCATCAAGTTCGGCCGCTGGCTGGACCTGACCTTTATGCAACTGACATTGAATCCGGGCGCCGAACCGCCCAAGGAGTGAGATCGATGAGCGCTACGCAACTGCGTCGAGTCAATGCTGAAAGTTTTGCCCACTACCGCCTGGGTTTGATTGAGCTGTTGCTGGACGCGGTAAAGCACGGCGCTTCAATCGGCTTTATGGCTGACTTCGATGACGCCCAGGCCCGCACCTATTTGAGCGGCGTGCAGGCAAGTATCGAAGAGGGCAGCCTGCTGCTGTGGGTGGTGGTACGCGATGAGCAAGTGATCGCCAGCGTGCAACTGGCGCTGTGCCTGAAAGCCAACGGCCTGAACCGCGCCGAAGTGCAAAAGTTGCTGGTACACAGCAGCGCCCGCCGCCATGGCCTGGGCCAACAGCTGATGAACAGCCTGGAACTCGCCGCGCGCCAGCACAAGCGCGGCCTGCTGTACCTGGACACCGAGGCCGGCTCCGGCGCCGAAGCCTTTTACCAGTCGCTGCGCTACACCAAGATAGGTGAGTTGCCCGACTACTGCCAAAGCCCGGACGGGCGCTACACCCCGACCGCCATCTATTTCAAGACCCTGGGGCAACCTGCATGATTCCTGGTGAATATCAGATCCAGCCTGGTGACATCGAACTCAACGTCGGCCGGCGCACCCTCACCCTCAGCGTGGCCAACAGCGGCGACCGGCCGATTCAGGTGGGCTCGCACTACCATTTTTTCGAGACCAACGATGCGCTGACCTTTGATCGCGCCGCCAGCCGTGGCATGCGTTTGAATATTCCGGCGGGCACGGCAGTGCGGTTTGAGCCAGGGCAAAGTCGCGAGATCGAGTTGGTGGATTTGAGCGGGGGGCGGCGGGTGTTCGGGTTTGCCGGACGGATCATGGGCGACCTTTAGGGCCTCATCGCAGGCAAGCCAGCTCCCACAGTTGGAATGCGTTCCCCTGTGGGAGCTGGCTTGCCTGCGATAGCGATATCACATTCAACACCTATTTTTCAGGGCATACACACATGAAGATCAGCCGCCAAGCCTACGCCGACATGTACGGCCCCACCGTCGGTGACAAGGTCCGCCTGGCCGACACCGACCTGTTCGTCGAAGTCGAACAGGACTTCACCGTCTACGGTGAAGAAGTCAAATTCGGCGGCGGCAAAGTTATCCGCGACGGCCAGGGCCAGAGCCAACTGCTCGCCCATGAAGTGGTCGACACCTTGATCACCAATGCGCTGATCATCGACCACTGGGGCATCGTCAAGGCCGACGTCGGCCTGAAAAACGGCCGCATTCATGCGATCGGCAAGGCCGGCAACCCGGATATCCAGCCCGGCGTGACCATGGCCATCGGCGCCAGCACCGAGGTGATTGCCGGTGAAGGCATGATCCTCACCGCCGGCGGCATCGACAGCCACGTGCACTTCATTTGCCCGCAGCAGATCGAAGAAGCGCTGACCAGCGGCGTCACCACCATGATCGGCGGCGGCACCGGCCCTGCGACCGGCACCAACGCCACCACCTGCACCTCCGGCCCGTGGCACCTGGCGCGCATGCTGCAAGCCAGCGATTCGTTCCCGATGAACATCGGTTTTACCGGCAAAGGCAATGCCAGCTTGCCGGAACCCTTGATCGAGCAGGTCAAGGCCGGGGCCATCGGTTTGAAGCTGCACGAAGACTGGGGCACCACGCCCGCCAGCATCGACAACTGCCTGAGCGTTGCGGACGAATACGACGTGCAGGTCGCGATTCACAGCGACACCCTTAACGAATCCGGCTTCGTCGAAACCACCCTGGCCGCGCTCAAGGGTCGCACCATCCACACCTACCACACCGAAGGTGCCGGTGGCGGCCACGCGCCGGACATCATCAAGGCCTGCGGCTTCGCCAACGTGCTGCCCAGTTCCACCAACCCGACGCGGCCGTTCACGCGCAACACCATCGATGAGCACCTGGACATGTTGATGGTCTGCCATCACCTGGACCCGAGCATCGCCGAAGATGTGGCCTTCGCCGAAAGCCGCATCCGCCGCGAGACCATTGCCGCCGAAGATATCCTGCACGATTTGGGCGCGTTCTCGATGATCAGCTCCGACAGCCAGGCCATGGGCCGTGTCGGCGAAGTGATCACGCGCACCTGGCAGACCGCTGACAAAATGAAAAAGCAGCGCGGCCCTTTGCCCGGCGACGGCCCGGGCAATGACAACTTCCGCGCCAAGCGCTATATCGCCAAGTACACCATCAACCCGGCGATCACCCACGGCGTCAGCCATATCGTCGGCTCGATCGAAGTGGGTAAGTGGGCCGACCTGGTGCTGTGGCGCCCGGCGTTTTTCGGCATCAAGCCGACCTTGATCCTCAAGGGCGGCGCGATTGCCTCAAGCCTGATGGGTGACGCCAACGCCTCGATCCCCACGCCGCAACCGGTGCACTATCGCCCGATGTTCGCCAGCTTCGGCAGCTCGTTGCACGCCACCAGCCTGACCTTCATCAGCCAGGCCGCCCAGGACGCCGGGTTGCCCGAGGCCCTGGGGTTAAAGAAGCAGATTGCCGTGGTCAAGGGCTGCCGCGATGTGCAGAAAACCGACCTGATCCACAACGATTACCTGCCGGATATCGAGGTTGACCCGCAGACTTATCAGGTCAAGGCCGACGGCCAGTTGTTGTGGTGCGAACCGGCTGATGTATTGCCCATGGCCCAGCGCTACTTTTTGTTTTAGGTCGCACGGGAGACGACACCCTCAGCCATGTCCAGCGGATGATCGAGCAACTCCTGACGGGTCAGCGTCTCGATCAGCGCGGCGTCTTTAATCTGCAATTGCAACTGAAGTTCGCCGGACCGATGCTTATAAAGTGCCTCGGTGATCGCGTTGGATTCAAACCTGCTCCGCAAGTCCGCCAGCTGATCGTGCAAGGGATGGCGCAGAGCGTCAAATTGCACGGCGTATTTACCGGTCAGGTAATCCTGCCAAAAGCCCCTGGACAGCAGCGCCTGAAGCTCTTGCGCAGAGTTATCCAGGGCTTTGATCGTATCAAAGGCAGTATCGAGCATCGATGCGGTCACGCCGCCCAAGTTGATATACCTGACCTGCTGCGGCTGCCCCGGTAGCTGGAGCCGATCCTTGAGGCCGTAACGATACGCCAGTCGAATTTCAACCTCTTCGGCCAGGCGCTGGGTATGGGGCAACTTATCGGCTATCGACACGCGGGGGTCATTGACGATGGCTTCGCTGCGCTGGATATCCGCCGACGCGATCTTGTCCACTTCGTGCAGGCGGAACAAGCCCCTGGATAACCTTGCCAGTTGCACGCCCTGGGTCTGATCCGTGGCCTGCAAACGAGCCTTGTAGGCCATTGTGCGCACTTCCAGGTTGCTGAAGGAGAAAGCTGCAAGGTCGCAACATCCTGGCTCACCGGCCAGGTCGAGGAGTTCCTTGCGCAGGGTTTCCGATTCGGCGGTGTCCTGGGTGATGCTTTCGATCACTTCCCAGACACGGCGCTGCAAGTCGGCGTGGCCGGCACCCGCCGGTTCCAGACGCTCAAGGATGTCGAAAAACGGGGCAGCCCTCGGAGCGCGCTCCAACGCCACCCATAGGGGCCGTTTGCTACTCGCCTCTTGCGTGGACATGCCTTGGGCCCAACGCAGAAATGGATCCTGCGCGCCAGCTGTGGGGGCCACACGGTTAGGGGCAATATCAGCCGTCAACCGGAGCATGTTCGGAAGAACCTCAGACATCAGCCCAGCCTCCTCAAGGCGCCGGCTGTGTTCGCGGACTTGTTGCCGGGTTTGCTCGGTCAAAGGGTTCTCGCCGATATCCGTCACACGAGTCACGCGTTCCGTCTGCGCCAACTGCTCATCCGACGGTGCAATGACTGAGTCCGGGATAGTGGTAATACTGTTTTGGCTCAGATCTACCCATAGCAGGTTCGTTCGTTCAACCAACCCCGCAGGCCAGGTATCAATCCCTGTATTTTTCATCTGCAAGGTACGCAAATCCGTCATTTGGCTGAAATCCGGCGTCAGGCCGAGGGGGTTATTGTTGAGCATCACGTCACTGAGTGTCGCTCGCGAGGACAGGAGAGCCACCGACTCGGCAGTCAAGCGGATTCGATTGTTTTGCAGGGACAAACGGGTCAATTCGTTCATATTCCCCACGGCTGGCGGCAATTCGAACAAGTGGTTATCCGACATATCCAGTGAGCGCACACCTCGGCAGTGCGCCAGGAAACTTTCTGGTGACGTGCGCAGGTTCAGGCTGTTCAGTTTCAGTGACGTCGGGCGAATGAAATTCGCGCCAAGGTCGGGCAGGCTCGACAGGCGCAACCCACTGAGGTCCAGTTCGACGTCGATGAGTGTGGCGTCGTTGGTCAAAACGAGGGGATTACCCGCCCTCCAGCAGCTCATGATGCGTTGCCTGGCGCGATCACGATCGTTGAATTCCAGCAGACGCTCATTTCGCCCGACGCGCTCGTTACTCTGACGCTCGTTGGAGAGGTTCCAGGCTTTTAACTGACGCTTGAACGCTTTGAATTCCTGCTCACGCTGGGCCAACTCTGCATCGGCGCGCTCGCCCAGCGCCCAAATCATCTTCCGAGAAGTTTGCACGCTGTTGTCGGGATAGAGTTCCTGCATGACCCTGAGCCTTGGATTACCACTGTCAAAGGCGCCATCAAGGGCGCCTTGCAAAAGTTCGGGTCGCGTGCGCGTCAAGGTCTCCCAGTAGCGATCGAACTGCTGCCAATAGTCGGCAGGAAACTTATTGTGCTCAAGCATGACGACGTTGTTTGTCCGAACGATCGCTTCAAGCTGCTCAGGCGGTGGTGTCAAATGCTGTGGTGGAACCTCCTGCAGGCGGTTTTCGGACAAATCGACACGTCTCAATCCAGTCAGTGCGGTTAATCCCGAGGGCCACTGCTCAATCTGCGTGTTACTGAGGTTCAACTCCACCAGATTTGGCATACCGCTGACATCGGGGGCAGCACCCAGCGGGTTGCTGCGCAGATCAAGCGTGACAAGGGCGCTGAGGTTGCTCAGCATACGGCTGGTTGGTGGAGTCAACTCAAGATTATTACCGGTCAGGTTCAACGAAGTCAGGTAGCGCATTTCACCGATAGCACCGGGTAACTCGATAAGCCGGCAATCGATCAAGGCCAAATGCTTGACGTGGGTGAACGATGTAAGGAAAGCATCAGTCTTGCCGGTCCAGCCGCTACCGTAGATCTCAAGCCCCTCAACATGGCTGAAGTCGACGCTTAGCAGTGGTAGTTCCAGATCGCCGCTCATCATCAGCTTCAGGGGGCCTTCACTCATAAGCCGCCAGTGACTCTTGATCTCGCGCGCGATATCGGACGCACCGGGAAAATCGGCATCCCAACCATCAGCACGCGGCGGCCCACTGGCGTAAACCCAGGCATCCAACTCCCTCGTAAACGTTTTGAACTCAGCCTTCCAGTGTTTCAACCCACCCTCGACGTCGTCGCCCAAAGTGCGGACAAACGCATTGACTGCCTCCTCGTCCATCAAAGGGAACAGATCGGTGACCTGCTCGTGTACTAAATCGACATCGCTATCGACATCACTGGCCGCCTGTCGGCTGGACCCGCCGCCACCACCGAGTAATCTCAGCGTCGAATCAATCGTCGGTTTGCGCACCGGATGCTCCAGCAACACCGTGCGCAGCGGCTCACGAGGCAAAGGCGATTGCTGGATCGCTGTCTTCAACTGCTGTGCATCGGTGAACCCGAGGCTCTGGCGTTCGGCGGTGGACAACAGGTCCCAGGTTGCCCCAAAGAAGTCCCTGGGCATGGGCGCCTCGAACAAACCATTGTCCTTGAGCACCAGGGCCTTGGTGGTGGTTGAATCCGGGGAACCGATAGCATCCAGCAACGTGCCTTGGGCCGAGTAGTGACGCAACTCCACCCGCGTTCCACGCTGCCATCCAGGCAAGGTTTCCAAAGTGCGCAAGGCGAGGCGCTGGCTGTCGATGCTTGCCAGAGTGTCCAGGTGCAGGCCTTCATAGGCACGCGATACCCGGGTTTCCTGCTCAAGCCACCTCGCCTGCTCAATACGTTCCTGGGGCAGAAACCCGGTATCTCGAAAGGTGTGCAACTGTTCAACGCTCAGCCTTCTGAGCAACTCAGTAGCCATCGACGCTGGCAGCCTGGGGTAAGTCGCCATGAGCAGGCGCACATCAGGATCGTTCGTGGCATTCAAGGCTTGATAGCGCTCTTCGACCAGCGAGCCCTTAAAGGTATCGACGACATTGGCGATGTGTTCACGCAGCTTGCCGGCCCGCACCGCCAGCGACTCTTCGGCACTGCCAGGGATGTCCCGGAGCGTGGGGTCCACGCCTTGCAAGCTGAACAGCACCTCATTGAGCCACTCACCGCTCGCCAACTGATTGTCACGGACCACCACTACGCGTTTGGGGGCAGCTGCGAAGGTCTCCTCCCACAAAATCCTGTTGTGGCTGTCCATGACCCGCAGCGGCGCATCAGGCAACATCCCTCGTCGACGCATGATTTGCAGCAGCAGCGTGAGGTCCGCCTGGGCATAGACGGCCGAGTCGCTGCTTCTCAATTGCTCGACAAACGTCGTCAGTGCCTGATGAGCCTTGAAGTGCTGGATCGTGTCATCCAACAACAAAGGCACCGGGTC
The DNA here is from genome assembly GCF_014268205.2 of Pseudomonas sp. OE 28.3. NCBI lineage: Bacteria > Pseudomonadati > Pseudomonadota > Gammaproteobacteria > Pseudomonadales > Pseudomonadaceae > Pseudomonas > Pseudomonas sp. OE 28.3. The sequence goes on along the minus strand of NZ_CP077082.1, from coordinate 877,163 downwards.
ATGCTCAACAAAGGCCTGGCGCAAGACGTCTTCCTCGACACCGCTGGCCATACGGGCTTGTTCCAGCGTCGCGGAGTCAAGCCCACGCTGTTCCAGCCCCAGGCGCCTCATCAGGGTCGGTTTGTCCCAGGTCAGCGGTTGCTCGATTTCATGGCTCCAGGCGCCAGCATGGTTATGCTCCAACTGCGGCTCATACGCATCAGGGCGGCTGGGGTGCTGGATGCGATACTGCCCAGTGACGGGGTCCTGCCCAACTCGATAGTGGTCACCCTCATGGTGCAAAATCAACTGGCCGTCGTGCGAGTAAAGGCCCAAAGCGTCTGGCCTGGCGTCTGTGGCCAGCTCGACAGGCACCTTGTAGGGCGCAAGATCAGGCTTCCACAGGCGGATCTTGCCGCCGGGCAACGTGACGGCTTTGAGCCGTTCAATGAAGGGTGACACTGTGAAGCGCAACGCCACCGCCTGCGCCGCCAGCGTCGCCAGGTTTTCCACCACGTCGGTAACATGCGCCCAACCTGCCTCGCGGTCGCCTTCACTGAGTTCGACCGCACCCTCAAAGACCTCGTAAAGCAGCTGACCGGCCATCACCCCGGCCATCACCAGGCCCAAGGGTGGCACGGCCATCCCCACCAGGTTCAGGCCGAACATGCCGATACTCAGGTAATGGGCTGCACGCCTTGAACTCGATGCCTTGTCAGCAGCCTCAGTGCTCACGGCCTGGTGTTGGGCATCGTTAAACAGTCGCGTGCGCAGACTGGCATGGCGATACACCCACAAGTCCGCAGCCCGCCAGAGGCCAGCGATTTCGATGGCCTGAATATTGAATTCGGGGGCCTTTATCGGAACGCGTACGGTCGGTTGCGGCTCCCCCAGCGACGAGCCGGAGGAAAAGAATGGGGCCGTCAGTAAACGCCCCCATTCCGAACGCAGCGCCTGTGAACCGAACGGTTGCGGTGGCGCATCCACCACGAGTTCGGTCAGCCTGCGGTAGTAGTAAGCGCGATCCTTATAGGCTACAAACTGGGCAAAAAGCTGCTGGTATTGCGTGGTTTGTACCCCCTTGGAGCGGTCGGCACCCTCGCTGACGCTCGCGGTCAGGTGATCAGTCAATTCGTTGCGAAACTCATTAAACGTTTCATAACGCTTGATGGGGTGCTCGAGGTGGTCAGGAATATAGACGATAACCCAGCTCGAATAACGCTGCTTGGCGCATGGGGCGATGATCAGGCAGTCATGCAGGTGCAGGTTCATCAGGCTCAAGCAGCAGTAACCGACCGGCTGGTTGCCGATCACGATGTGCTTTTCGCCAGCCGTCACACGCATCAGCAACGTGTAATCGGTGGCACCGATATCACCCTTGAGCAAGGCCAGATACGCCGCCGCCTTGAAGGCATCTTTCTGATGGCGGATGAAGCGATCCCGAAACTCGGCACGGGACCGTACATCATCAGGTATCAACTGCGCCCTGAGGTGAGCCTGGTATTGACTCCCCAAATCGAGATCACGGCATAACTGGGCGAACTCATGAATTTTCAGGGTCGTGGTGTGGCGTTCAAAGTGCTCGCGAGTATCCGGCTCGGTGATAAATCCCGAAACGCTATCGTAAAAACCGTCCTCGGCCTCCCGCGCCTCAAAGTTGCCCAGGGCAGCCTTGAGCAAGGAGAACGTCTTGACCCTGGAACCGCCGGTTTTTTTGCCAAAGGCGTCTTCAACCGGAACATACAGGCGCAACCAGGTTTGATTGACGTCCAGCGCATAACCGGCAGCCTTTAATGCCGCTTCCAATAACGGCTGGGCGAATGCTTCCAGCGCCTGGACTTTGCTTAGGGATTTCTCCAGCTCATTCAGGGAGTGGCAACGGCTCTCCAACAGCGTCTTGAGCTGATCCTTCTGCGATTGAGACGTGGCGTCGTACCAAGTGGGGATATTCGCGGGGGTCTGTTTGAGGGCCTGGCGCCGCTCAGGTGAACTGCTGACCAGGCAGGACGGGATCGCCTGTTTGATTAATTCGTAGTGTTGTCCCTGTTCACCGGGCGGGAGCGTGGAGGGGGCAATAACCTGAAGTTCGAGCATGGGATGACAACCTTGTGGTGAGAAAGATTGTCATCCTATGCAGTGCGTTTTTTTGCTGGAGCTAACTATTTAGCAAGCTCGAAAACTCATCGGGTCAGCTCGTTCAGAAGTGCTCACGGGGGTCGAAAGCGGCCTTTTCAGCCAGCGCCTGCCACAATGCCTTGACCTCATCGTCTGCAGCCTTAGGCATCACAGCCTTGAGCTGGATAAACAGATAACCGCGTTGCCCGCCCTTGTTCAACAAGCCATGGCCCTTTGCGCGCATGCGTTGGCCGTTCTGGCTGCCGGCCGGCACCTTGAGATTGATCTTGCCGGTAAGGGTCGGCACTGCGACTTCCGCGCCCAACGCCAGCTCCCACGGGGCCAGCGGCAGGTTGATGATCAGGTTTTCGCCATCCACCTCGAACTTGGCGTGCGGCGCAAACTTGATGATCAGGTACAGGTCGCCATTGGCACCACCGCCCACACCCGGTGCGCCCTGGCCCTTGAGGCGGATGCGCTCGCCATCGGCCACACCGGCCGGAATCTTCACATTCAGGCTCTTGACGGTATTGCTGACATGCCGGCCAGACGCATCGTATTGCGGCACCTGGAAGCTGATCTGCTTGGACTCGGTGGACAGCGTTTCCTCAAGGGAAACGCTCAGTTGCATCTCCACATCCTGGCCCTTGCGCCCGGTAGGACGGCGCTGGCCGCCGCCAAAGGCGTCGCCGCGCGCGCCGAAGATCGAGCTGAAGAAGTCCGAGAAGTCGCCCGTGTCCTGGCCACCGCCATAACCACCACGGCTCTGCCAGCCCGGTGGCCCCTGGAACGGCTGGCCATGCTGGCCGTATTTACGCAGCTCATCGTACTCGGCGCGTTTGTCGGCGCTTTTGAGCGCCTCATAGGCTTCGGACGCGTCCTTGAATTTCTCTTCGGCGTCCTTTTCCTTGCTCACGTCCGGGTGATACTTGCGTGCGAGCTTGCGATAGGCGGCCTTGATTTCCTTGTCATCGGCGCTCGGCTCGACACCCAGAATCTTGTAATAGTCTTTGAAATCCATCGGCGGTTCACCATCCTTAATCGAGATCGCACAGCCCGGGGCACAACGTGCGCTGCTTTGCACCTGTTGAGTGGTGTGGCCTGGGGGTGCGTCAAAGTGTTATCGGCGCTAGCCGTATGCAACAGATGTGGGGGCAAATACCCAACTTTCAAGCACGATTTAGCGGATAGTCGGCCTACGCATCTGCGCGCGAGTGACATACACTGCGCGGCCGTTTTTTAACCGGAACCTGGAAGACATGAACAACACATCCCCAGCCCGTGCCTGCGGCATCGACTTCGGCACGTCCAACTCCACCGTCGGCTGGATCCGCCCCGGCGAGGAGACGCTTATCGCGCTGGAGGACGACAAGATCACCCTGCCGTCGGTGGTGTTCTTCAACTTCGAGGAGCGCCGCCCGGTGTACGGTCGCCTGGCGCTGCACGAATACCTGGAAAACTACGAAGGCCGGCTGATGCGCTCGCTCAAGAGCCTGCTGGGTTCCAAGCTGATCAAGCACGACACCAGCGTGCTCGGCACGGCCATGCCGTTCACCGACCTGCTGGCGCTGTTTATCGGCCAGCTCAAGAGCCGCGCCGAAGCCAACGCCGGTCGCGAGTTCGAAGAAGTGGTGCTGGGCCGCCCGGTGTTCTTCGTCGATGACGACCCGATGGCCGACCAGGAAGCCGAAAACACGCTGGTGGATGTGGCGCGCAAGATCGGCTTCAAGGACATCTCGTTCCAGTACGAGCCGATTGCGGCCGCGTTTGACTATGAGTCCACCATCGAGAAAGAAGAGCTGGTGCTGATCGTCGACATCGGCGGCGGTACGTCTGACTTCTCGCTGGTGCGCCTGTCGCCGGACCGTCGTCACAACGACAACCGCCAAAGCGACATCCTCGCCACCGGCGGCGTGCACATCGGCGGTACCGACTTCGACAAACAGCTGAGCCTGCAAGGCATGATGCCGCTGTTCGGCTATGGCAGCCGCATGAAAAGCGGCGCCTACATGCCCACCAGCCACCACATGAACCTGGCCACCTGGCACACCATCAACTCGGTGTACTCGCAAAAATCCCAGCTGGCCTTGGGCAGCATGCGCTACGACATCGAAGACACCGGCGGCATCGACCGCTTGTTCAAGCTGATCGAACAGCGTGCCGGGCACTGGCTGGCCATGGAAGTGGAAGAAACCAAGATCCAGCTGACCCACGAAGACAACCGCCACGTGGCCCTGGACCGCATCGAAAAAGGCCTGAGCGTCGACCTGAGCCGGGCATTGTTCGAGTCGTCCATCGACGCGTTGCTGGAGCGTGTGCGCAACAGCGTCACGCAACTGCTTAACGATGCCTCGGTGAGCGTGGCCCAGGTGGACACGGTGTTCTTCACCGGCGGCTCCAGCGGCATTCCGGCACTGCGCCACAGCATCTCGGCGATGCTGCCGAATGCACGGCATGTGGAAGGCAATATCTTCGGCAGTATCGGCAGCGGTCTGGCGATTGAGGCGAGCAAGCGTTACGGCGCAATGGAGTAGATCGTTCCCACGCTCCGCGTGGGAATGCATCCTGTGACGCTCCGCGTCACGACTTCAACAGCGGACGCAGAGCGTCCAGGGCAGCATTCCCACGCAGAGCGTGGGAACGAGCTAACGGGCCAGTTAAACCATCCCCGCCAGCTTCAACTCACTCTTCAGATACGCATAATAAATCGGCCCCGCCACCACGCCCGGCAGGCCGAATGCGGCTTCAAACACCAGCATCGCCAACAGCAATTCCCACGATTTGGCACTGATCTGCCCGCCGACAATGCGCGCGTTGAGGAAGTACTCGACCTTGTGGATCACGATCAGATATCCCAACGCCGCCACCGCCACCCAGATCGACAGCGACAGCGCGACGATGGTGATCAGGGTGTTGGAGATCAGGTTGCCGATCACCGGCAGCAGGCCGACCAGGAAGGTCAGCACGATCAGGGTTTTGGTCAAAGGCAGGTGAATGCCGCAGAGCGGCAGTACTACGGCGAGGAACACGGCCGTAAACGCGGTGTTGAGTGCAGCAATCTTGATTTGAGCGAAGACGATATTGCGAAAGGCCTGGACCAACAGGTGCAGGCGGTCGAACAGCGCGGCCGCCAGGGGTTTGCGCTTGGTCAGGTCGGGCACTCGCTGCAGGGCGATAATGGCGCCGAGCACCATGCCGATCAGCAGGGTGACGAACATGTGGGCGGCGTCTTTGCCGACCAGTTGCAGCTCGCTCAGGTGTTTGCTCAGCCAATCGCCGATGGCCACGCGGAATTCGGCGGCACTGGCGGGCAGGTAGGCGTCGACGAACGGCGGCAGTTGCCCGCGCGCGCGGTCGACCACGCCCATGAATTTGTCCAGGGAAGCCCCGGGGTTTTCCGCTTCGTGGAGCAGAAAGCTGATGGCGCCGGCAAAGATCAGGGTCAACACGCTGACGATCAAGGTGCCCAGCAACGCTACTGCCAGCCAACGCGCACGCCGGCCTTCAATCAGTCGCTGCAACTGCGGGGTAAGCATGTTGACCAGTTCATAAACCAGCAGGCCGGCCAGCAAGCTCGGCAACAGCTTGAGCGGCAGGACCAGCAATAGCCCGCCGAAAATGATGACGCAACTGACCAGCAACAACACGTGACGCTGAGAAAACGTTGGCATACAGCCTCAAAACGAACGGCGTTAAAGGATGGGCAGTCTGCCAGCCTTGAGGGAATCAAGCGAGAGGTCTGAATTGTGAACACCGTCAGTGTGGGAGCTGGCTTGCAGTGGCGAGGGAGCTGGCTCCCGTTCGACAGCGCAGCTGGAGCCCGCTTTTTTGGGGGCGCTTCGCACCCCAGCGCAAGCAAGCTTGCTCGCCACAGCAAGCCCGACTCCCACATGGGATCTATGTTGTTAGCTGCCTTTGAGGCAGGTGCTCATAAAGGTTTTACGCGCATCGCCAGCCAACGCCTTGGTTTTCGCCGAGGCATTGCAATCTTTCATTTTCTGCTGCTGTGGGGTCAGGGTCTTGGCATCGTTGGCAGCTGGCGCCGACAGGCAGGTCTTCATAAAGGCCTTGCGGTCATCACCTTTGAGCGTCTTGGTGGTCGCTTGTGCATTGCAGGTGGTCATTTTATTTTGCTGGGCTGTGGCAGCGAAGCCTTGGGAACACAGCAGCAGGCCCATCATCAACAACGGAATACGCAGCATCTTCATGGAGTTTTCTCCCTGTTACCGCACCAAAGGGGCACGGCCTACGCAGCAGTGTAGTCAAAACCTGTTACATCTTCAGCGTCCGCGAATATTCGACCGTCGGTACTGCTCCGGGGTGCAGCCGGCGTGACGCTGGAACATGGCGATAAACGCCGAGGCCGTGCTGTAACCCAAGTCAAAGGCTACATGTTGCACGCTGCGGTCGCTGTCCAGGGCTTCGATGGCGGCAAGATAGCGCAGGCGCTGGCGCCATTCGCCGAAGCTGATGCCCAGCTCGCGCACAAATTGGCGTGCCAAGGTGCGCTCACTCACATGCACCTGCTCCGCCCACTGCGCCAGCGGGCGATTGTCGCCAGGGTCGGCCTGCATGCCTTCGAGCACGCCGAGCAGCCCGGGGTGGCGCGCGTAAGGCAGAAAGCAATCATGCATCGGTGCCTGTTTGAGCTGGTCCACCAGCACCTGGGCCAGGCGTATATCGGCCTCACTTTGAGGAACATTGACGTCACGCTGGGCAAAATCGCTGAGGATCGCCTTGAGAATGTCACTGATCGCCAAGGTGCACGGCGCCTGCGGGAGTTGCGCGCACAATGCCGGGGCCAGGCCCACGGAGCGATACACAATCGCCTGGGCGTTGTAGGAGCTGTGCTCGGTATTGGGTGGGATCCACACCGCGTACTGCGGAGGCGACATAAAGCGGCTGCCGGCCACCTCCATGCGCATCACGCCATTGGCCGAATAGTCCAGCGAGCCCCAGCCATGCCGGTGCGGCGTACACTCGGTGTCGGGCGCAAATTCGGAGTAGCGGAAGTAGACCGGACTCGGCAGGCTGCGAAAATCCGCGAGGCGTACGGTGTGTCTGGCCATATTGTCTGGATACAAAGGTCGGTTGTCTGGATCGCAGTATAGGCTTCTATCCAGACAGGGGGATAATCGCGGCTCATCAACACACCTGGTTTCTTTCGATGCAATACGCGTACCCCCTGCTGGCCATCTTTATCTGGGCCGGCAACACCGTGGTCAACAAACTGGCCGTGGGCTCGATCTTCCCCGCAGAAATCGGCTTTTACCGCTGGTTGCTGGCGGCATTGCTGTTTACCCCATTCATGCTCAAGCCGGTGCTGGCCAACTGGGCGCTGATCCGCCCGAACCTGGGCAAGATCTTCATCCTCGGCGTGCTGGGCATGGCGGTGTATCAAAGCCTGGCCTATTACGCCGCGACGCTGACCAGTGCCACCAACATGGGCATCATCCTGTCGCTGATGCCGTTGATGTCGCTGACCGCTGCCATCATCAGCCTCGGCCAACGCCTCACCTTCGGCGCGCTGACCGGCGCAGTGCTGTCGTTCGCAGGCGTTGTCGTAGTGGTATCAGCCGGCAGCCTCGGCGCGTTACTGCAACACGGGCTCAACCTGGGTGACGCCATGATGCTGTTCGCCACCCTGGCCTACGCGGTCTACAGCACCCTGCTGAAAAAATGGCATTTGCGCCTGCCGCCGCTGGTGTTGCTGTATTTGCAGATACTGGTGGCGGTGGTGGTGCTGTTTCCGCTGTTCCTGTTCTCGGCCAAGGCCGGCTTGGGCTGGGCGAATATCCCACTGGTGCTGTACGCGTGCCTGCTGGCGTCGATGCTGGCGCCACTGGCGTGGATGCACTCGGTGAAACACCTGGGGCCAAGCCGCACCACACTGTTTTTCAACTTGCTGCCGTTGATTACCGCATTGATTGCGGCGGTGGTGCTGAAGGAAAAACTGGCGATGTATCACTTGGTCGGCGGCTTGCTCACCTTGGGTGGGGTGATTTTGTCGGAGCGTTGGATTACGCCGGTACGCCGTGAGGTTGGCGTCGCCTGACAGATCGCTATCGCAGGCAAGCCAGCTCCCACATTCGACCGGGTTCCAACTTTGGAATGGGGCCAACTGTGGGAGCTGGCTTGCCTGCGACGAACGATAACCCGGTCTCCCGGTTAAACCCCAGCCGCCTTCAGCCGCCGCGCATGCTCGACAAACAACCGGATCGGCTCGGCGCCCTTGCCCACCAACCCCAAGGATTGGTTGACGATATCGAAGTGATCCAGGGCGTAGTCATCGCCGATGACCGTGCCCAGGTGCGAGCTGTAGCGCCCGACCATGCCGTCACACTGGCCCTTCTCGCGCACAAAGCTGCGGGCGAACAACCGGCAACTGCGATTCGTGCCGTCCAGCAGGTTGCGCCCACGATCGGTCTTGCCCGGCTGCAAGGTGCCGGACCACGAGTAATAACGCACGCCATTGACCACCTCGGCGCCCTGCCCGCCCCATGTTTCGGGCAGCCCTTGGGGATACTGGCGGTTAAACAAGGCCACACCGTCACGGGTCAGGGATTGGTGCGAGGCCTGCAAATCGGCCTTGAAGCGCGGGCCGCGATAGCCGGTTTCCAGCAGGCCCATCACCCAGGCAACCAGGTGAAACACCGCGCTCATGAGCCTGCCTTTCACGCTGTCAGCCGGGTAATGGGCGTGGATATGGTCCGCCAGCTCCGAGCCATGGTTGGGGCCAGCCACCGACGTCACTGACGCCACCCACTCCGGGCGCCTGGCGGCGGCATAACGCGCGGTGAGCGCGCCCTGGCTATGGCCGATCAGGTTGACCTTGTCGGCGCCGGTCTCGCGACGAATCTGCGCAATGTGTACCAGCAACTGCTCGCCACGCACCTCGCTGGAATCCAGCGGCGCCACCTGAACGGCAAATACCTGCGCCCCACCCGCCCGCAGCGCCGGGACAATCCCGTACCAGTAAGGGAAAAAGCCTACGCGCACAAAGCCCAGCATGCCGGGTACCAGCACCAGGGGGTAACGCGTGGCGAGGGAATCGGGCATAGGGCGGACATCCTGGTAGGGGAAGCGATAACGCCATCCTAGACCACCCGACATGACTGCCCCATGACTGTGCCGTTTAGAAGTGTCCGGTCAGGCGGTGTGAAATCCGATAAAACTTTTTGCGCTGCCCGGGACTCACAACTTGGAGTGATCACGCCGACAGAGCGTGGCGCAAAACCGGATTAGCACCAGGAGATTGAGATGACCCAAGCAAACTTGACCGACGTTGCAACCCTGCGCAGCCGCGCCCGCCAGCACGTCGAGAACGGTGCCGTGACCGAAGGCTACGACGCCGACCGTGAGGAAATTATTCGCCTGCTCAACGAGTCGCTGGCCACTGAACTGGTCTGCGTGTTGCGCTACAAGCGTCACTACTTCATGGCCAGCGGCCTGAAAGCCAGTGTCGCGGCCGATGAGTTCCTGGAGCACGCCACCCAGGAAGCCGAACACGCCGACAAACTGGCCGAACGCATCGTGCAGTTGGGCGGTGAGCCGGAGTTCAACCCCGACCTGCTGTCGAAGAACTCCCACGCCCAATACGTGGCCGGCAATACCCTGAAGGAAATGGTCTACGAAGACCTGGTGGCCGAACGGATCGCGGTGGACAGCTATCGCGAAATCATCCAGTACATCGGTGATAAAGACCCGACTACACGTCGAATCTTCGAAGATATCCTGGCCCAGGAAGAAGAACACGCCGATGACATGGCGGATATTCTGCAGGACCTGTAACGCGCTTCACCGCTGAACCCCATGTGGGAGCGGGCTTGCCCGCGATAGCAATCTAACAGTCAGTGCCTGTATCGACTGTTACAGCGCTATCGCAGGCAAGCCAGCTCCCACATTTTTTGCGCCGGGTCCTGATCGTTCCCACGCTCCGCGTGGGAATGCATCCAGTGACGCTCTGCGTCACATCCCCTCTAGGAGCGGACGCCTTACTTAACGGTTTTCGGCGCCTTGCCTTCCTTCATCTGTTGCAGCAACGGTGCGCACTGGTTGGGCTCGTCACCGCTCGGAGCGACCAACGCCAGCAACCCGGCCGCCGGGCCGGCGATTACGCCCAGCGCGACCATGCCGGCACCCCGCAACATCAGCGGCACGGCCTTTACACCCGCATTAGGCTTGATAAACGGGCCATTGACGTACAACGGTGAACGCAGGGAGAACAAGCGAAAGCCCTTGGACTCTGGCGTGATGGTCAAGTCCAACTGCTCGGTCGCCATGTTCGCCGTGCCATCGATATAGATAATCGCGTTCTCGGTATCGAACACAAACAGCCGCGTCGTCGCCAAACCCGTCTTGATGCCAAAGTCTGCCGCCGCGCAGTTGATCTTCACTTCCTTGTCGCCAAACAAGCGGCCCACCACGTAGTTGCCCACGTTGAGCCCGGCAATTTCCATCAGGCCGCGGCTGATGGCGCCGTCATTGATCAGCATTTTCAGGTCACCGTTGGAGGTGCCCAACAAGGCCGCCACGGAGTTGCCGCGCCCGGAAATATCAGCGTCGCCGTTGAGCTCACCAAAGCTGGTCTTCATCGGTTCGAACGTCGGGAACAACTGTTTGAGCTTGAAGTTGCGTGCAGTCAACCTGGCACGGCCTTCCATTGGCGTGATGCGCCCGTTCAAGCGAATCTGCGCATCCAGCTTGCCACCCGCCACGCCAAAGCGCAGGGGTTGCAGGCTCAGCTCGCCATCGTTGAGAACCAAGTGGGTGTAGAGGTCGGTGAACGGCAAGTCGGCGCTGTGCACGATACGTTTGCCGGTGAATTCCACGTCGGCGTCCATGTCGCGCCAGCGCTCGGTGCGGAACTCTTCCACCGGCAGCACTTTGGTCGCCGGTTGCTTGCTCTCGCCACCACGGGCCTTCTGTTTGGCGTTGGAGTCGGCACCGATCAACGGTGCAAGGTCAGTCATCAGCAGTTGGTTGGACACCAGCGTACCGCTGAGCTTGGGGCGTGGCTGGCTGGCGACGTAGCTGAGGTTGCCGTGGATATCACTGTTGCCGATCTTGCCGTTGAAGTTTTCATAGGTGAATGACGCGCCGCTGGCCTCATGCAGCTTGGCGATCAGATGGCCGTCGGTGGAATAGGCCGGAGAATCGGGCAGCGTCACGCCGGTCAGCGGGTAAAGGTTGCCCAGGCTACTACCGGACAGTTTCAACCGCAGGTCCAGGGCGCCAAGGTTCAGCGGATCGGTCAGGGTGCCGGCCAGTGCGATGCTGGTGTCGGCGATTTTCACTTGCGCTTGCAGCGGGAACGGCTTGGCCGCGTCCTGCAAGGCCAACAGCCCGCCTATCTTGCCGGTGCCATCGAGTTTCTGGCCGTGGTACTGGCCTTTGACCTTGAGGCCGAATGCGTAGTCCTGCGGCGCCGAGCCTTTTTCCAGGGCCTTCTTGGCATCCGCGTCGCCGACGATTTCACCGAAGGGAATCGGCTTGCCAAGCAGGTCGATGATCACATCCAACTGGGTCTTGAGGGTTTGGTCGTCGAGGGTCACGTGGCCCTTGTCGAAACCGATGGAGCCGATGTCCACCACCCAGCTGGAAGGCTCGGCGTTGGGGTCTTTGGGGTCGAACTTGAAGGTCCAGTTGGCGCGACCGTCGGCAAGGCGCTGCAAGTCGGCGCTTGGCTCGGTGAGGTCGATACGCGGGATCACCACGCGCTGAGCCAACAGCGCCAGGGGCGAGATGCGCAGCTCAACGCGTTTGAGCGTGACCATCTGCGGTTTTTTTGACCAGTCCGGGTTGCCCAGGGTCAGGTCTTCGGCAATCACGTGCGGCCACGGCACCCAGGCACGCCAACCGCCTTCATCGGCCTCGCGCGCCCACACCACGGCGAGGTTGCCATTAATGGCAAACGGGCGATGCAATTCTTCGGAGACCTTGGCATTGAGCGGCGGCTTGATGCGGTTCCAATCAAAGAACACCAGCACCAAGACCACGATAGCGATTAACACAGCGAAGCTGGCGCAGCTCCAAACCACGATTTTACGAGTGCGCGTCATTGCACAGGACTCCTCAACACAGATAGCAAAACTAAAGCTTATAAGGCTACGACTGGCAAACCGCCGGGGGGTTTAACCCGATCAGCGATTTAGTCGCAAAAAGCCACATTCCTGATCGACCAGACAGTTTTCATCATCGACAGCGCACCATTGTTACCCAGGTTCGTGTCGAAAATACCCACCACGGTGCAAAAGCGCGGGCTTGAGAGGCGCGTTCTAGAGCCTCTGCGGGGAACAATCAATTCTGTTGATTATTACCATTGTGTTTATGAACTTTTATATCGACTTCTCGAGAGTAACATTAGCCCTGTACCCACTTTATCGCCCTCCCAAGGAGCAACCCATCATGAAACGCCAAATACTCGCTACTGTTCTGCTGTCGGTCCTGGCTTCCAGCGCATTTGCCCTGCCAGCCGCTGAACAAGCTACCCCACAGAACAAAGCTCAAGCCGTTCAGTCGAGCCAGACCCTGGCCCGCAGCGGTTCGCAAGAAGACGAAAACCGTGACTACGCCAAAGGCGCCGTTGCTGAAAACGGTCGCAACCGCCTGGAAGAGAAAGGCCTGGTAGAAGGTGGCGCTGAACAAGCCAACAAACGTGCTTACACCGAAGGCGTTGCTGAAGGTGGCCGTGATCGTCTGGAACAAAAAGGCCTGGTAGAAGGCGGTGCTGAGCAAGCCCACAAACGCGCTTACACCGAAGGCGTTGTTGAAGGCGGTGCTGACCGTCTGCAAGAACTGCATCAAGCACAGAGCTAACCCCGTGGTGGCCGAGAAAAAAGCCCGATCTGAAGATCGGGCTTTTGCTTTTATCTGACGCTTATCTGAACTGCATCACACCCCAACACCCCGCCAAGTTCGACGTAGCTGAAGCTGTTTTGCTAGAGTGCGTCGCTGTACTTGCCGACAAAGCCCGCCCGCCGATGCTGCCCCGCGCCGAACAGAAGCAACAGACCCGCCTCGCCTTGATGGACGCAGCCCGCCATCTGATGGAGTGTGGCCGTGGGTTCGGCAGCCTGAGCCTGCGCGAAGTGGCCAAGACCGCCGGGATTGTACCGACCGGGTTCTATCGTCACTTTGAGGATATGGACCAGCTGGGGCTCGTGCTGGTCAGTGAAGTCGGCCAGACCTTTCGCGCCACCATTCGCCTGGTCCGTCACAACGAGTTCGTGATGGGCGGCATCATTGATGCCTCCGTGCGGATCTTTCTGGACGTGGTTTCGGCCAACCGTTCGCAATTCCTGTTCCTGGCCCGCGAGCAATACGGTGGCTGCCTGGCCGTGCGCCAAGCCATCGGTGCGCTGCGTGAAGACATCACCAGCGACTTGGCTGCCGACCTTACGTTGATGCCCAAGCTCCAGCACCTGGATGTCGACGGCTTACATGTGATGGCCGACCTGATCGTCAAGAGTGTGTTCGCCACCCTGCCCGACATCATCGACCCACCGGCCCAGGCCCTGCCTGCCCACCTTACGCCCCAGGCGAAAATCACCCAGCAACTGCGCTTTATCTTTATCGGCCTCAAGCATTGGCAAGGGCTGGGCAGCACCGAATAAGCCCGGTCAGCCCGCCGTGTGGAAGCGCTTGGCGGTGGTGTAGTGCTTTTTCCAGTAGCTGTTGCTCAATGAATCGATACGCACGCGTTTGCCGGTGCTGGGCGAGTGGATGAATTTGCCCTTGCCGATATAAAGGCCGACATGGCTGACCTGTCCGCGCCCATTGCCTTTGAAAAATACCGCGTCGCCGGGCTTGAGCGCCTCGCGCTGAACAGTCGCGGCGCTTGATCGATGCATTTCTGTGGTGGTGCGCGGCAGGCGGATATTGGCTTCGGTCTTGAACAGGTAGACCAGGAAGCTGCTGCAATCAAACCCCTGGTTAACCTTGGTACCGCCGCTTTTATACGGCGTGCCGAGCAACTCATGGGCACGATCGATCACGTTGTCGATGGTGGCGGAAGGTTCGAAGGCCACAGGCGCTTTTAAATTGGCCGAGGCCGGTATGACGGCGCAGGACAAGCTGAGAATAAGTGAAACCAAAAATACTTTGAACATGATCGGCGTCGCAGTGGATTAAACACGGCGCACATCGTAATGAAACAGCGCGTAACTTTTTGAACGGCAAATCCTTCAATCACGTAGGACAAATCCGAGAAAAATCCAGTGCGAAACAGATGAAGGAAATTTCATCCTTTACGCAACGGTTCTCAACGAAAAGCGCCCCTATCCAGTGCTATAAATCCAATAGCGCACCAATTTGAAGCGCGACAGCCATTGGCTGACGCCCTATTCGGTGGCATGTCCGTGCTTGCCTACAGGGATTTCCCGCCCATACACACGGTTGGCAAGCCCCTTGCTCTAGCTCATTTATCGCTCATAGCTGGAAGCCTCCTGATGCTGGTGATCCACCGCCGAATCGCCCCCCAAGCCCTCTGGGCCGCCGAACTGCTGCTGAACTTCGAAGCCCGCAGCAAAAGCCGCCTGCGCTGTTTCAGTGCCGACGGCGAAGACGTCGGCCTGTTTCTGGAGCGTGGCCAGCCGCCGCTGCACGATGGCGAATGCCTGCAAGCGGAAGACGGGCGCGTGGTACGCGTGGTCGCCCGCCCTGAACAGCTGCTGCACGTGACCTGCAGCAACGCCTTTGAACTGACCCGCGCGGCGTATCACCTCGGCAACCGCCATGTGGCCTTGCAAGTCGGCGACGGCTGGCTGCGCCTGCTCGATGACTACGTACTCAAAGCCATGCTCGAACAGCTCGGCGCCACCACGCAAACCCTCGAGGCTCCGTTCCAGCCGGAACACGGTGCCTATGGCGGTGGCCATCATCATTCGCGTCATGGCGATGAAGACTTCAATTACCCGCCCAAACTGCACCAGTTCGGCGTGCGTCTATGAACCCAGCCTGGGCGCTGTTGCGTCTGGCCAGTCCGCAATTGCCGATTGGTGGCTACAGCTATTCCCAAGGCCTGGAGATGGCGGTGGATAACGGCCGCGTCAATGATGCAGCCAGCGCCCGGCGCTGGATCAGCGACCAGTTGCTGCTCAACCTCGCCCGTTTTGAAGCGCCGCTGTTGCTCGCCCATTGCCGCGCCGCCGCCGAACAGGATTGGCCGCATTTGGCGCATCTGTGCGAAGAGCACCGCGCCAGCCGCGAGACCCGCGAGCTGTATCAGGAAAGTCGCCAAATGGGCTATTCCCTGCAACAGCTGCTCAACGGTTTACCGGAGCTGGACGACGCCGCGCGCCACTTTCTGGCCCAACGTGATGAACCCCACCTGGCCCTGGGCTGGGCTTTGGCCGCCCGCGCCTGGCACATCAACCCCGATGACGCCCTGGCCGCGTGGCTGTGGAGCTGGCTGGAAAACCAATTGGCGGTGCTGATGAAAACCCTGCCGCTGGGCCAGCAAGCCGCCCAACGCCTGACCAGCCAATTGCTGCCCCTGTTGCAACAAGCCCAGCAGGACGCGGCACGCATCGACCCTCCCCATTTCGGCAGCGCCGCGTTCGGCCTGTCCCTGGCGTGTATGGCCCATGAGCGCCAATACAGCCGCCTGTTCCGTTCCTAGGAGACCTACATGAACACACAACCTTTGCGTGTCGGCATCGGCGGCCCAGTGGGCTCCGGCAAGACCGCCCTGACCCTGGCGCTGTGCCTGGCGCTGCGCGACCGCTACAACCTGGCGGTGGTCACCAACGATATCTACACCCGCGAGGACGCGGATTTTCTGGTGCGCAACCAGGCACTGGCGCCCGAGCGCATCATCGGCGTGGAAACCGGCGGCTGCCCGCACACGGCGATTCGTGAAGATGCCTCGATCAACCTCGAAGCGGTGGACCAACTCAACCGCCGCTTTCCGGGCCTGGACCTGATCCTGGTGGAGTCTGGCGGCGACAACTTGTCGGCCACGTTCAGCCCGGAACTGTCAGACCTGACCATCTACGTGATCGACGTGTCTGCCGGTGACAAGCTGCCGCGCAAGGGCGGGCCCGGTATTTGCAAATCCGACTTGCTGGTCATCAACAAGATCGACCTGGCGCCCCTGGTCGGCGCCTCGCTGGAACTGATGAACAGCGACACCACACGCATGCGCAACGGTAAGCCCTTTGTGTTCAGCAACCAGAAAACCGGCATCGGCCTGGATGAAATCGTCGCCTTTATCGAACGTCAGGGTTTGCTGACTGCAGCCTGATCACACCCCCAAAAGGAGCCTGTATGGGACTCAACAAAATTCTTGCAACCGCCGCCCTGCTGCTGGCACCGGCCCTTGCCTTCGCTCACCCTGGGCATGGCGATAATGGCCTGGTGGCCGGTATCAGCCACCCATTGGGCGGTATTGATCATTTACTGGCCATGGTCGCAGTCGGGTTGTGGGCCGCGCAGCAACAAGGCAAAGCGCGCTGGGCACTGCCTTGCGCGTTTGTCGGCACCATGCTGGTGGGCGGCCTGCTCGGCTTTGAAGGCCTGGAACTGCCGGCGCTGGAAAGCGGGATTGCTGCCTCGGTACTGGCGCTGGGCTTGGCGGTAGCGCTGGCAGTGCGGCCGCCGTTGTTTGTGGCGGTGGCGGCGACGGCGTTGTTTGCGTTGTTCCACGGTGTGGCGCACGGCCTGGAGCTGCCTGACATGTCCAGCCCGTGGGCGTATGCGGCCGGCTTTGTGGCCGCGACGGCGGCGCTGCATGCTGCCGGGTATGCGGTGGTGCGTTTCCTGCCGGCTGCTGCGGCGCCGCTGGTACGGGTTGCCGGGGCAGCTTCGGCGGCAACCGGGGTTTGGTTGCTGGCGGGCTGATTGGCGGCGCTGCTGAGGGCACCATCGCAGGCAAGCCAGCTCCCACCTTTGACTGTGTTCACAGATCCAAAGGTGGGAGCTGGCTTGCCTGCGATGGCGGTGGCACAAACACCACAGAACTCAAGCCTGCTACCATGCGCGCCTACACCTCTGCCGTGACGACGCCAGCCGATGCCCATCGCTTCCCAACCTTCCTTGAATGCCGTGCTCACGCACTTCCACACCCTGATCGTGCCGCTGTGGCAAGGCCCGGGCTGGAACGCCGACTTGGCGTTGCCCTACGAGGCCGTGGACGCCAATCACCAGCCATTGCCCCCGCAACGCTACCGCGCCATGGCCTGCGCCCGGCAGTTGTACCTGTTCGCCAGCCTGATCGGCGAGCCGGGTGCAGCGTTTGCCGAAGAGCGTGCAGCGGCGCTGTTTCGTTCGCTGCAACGGCATTTTCATGATGCCGAACACGGCGGTTGGTTTTACAGCATCGACGCCCACGGCAAACCGCTGGACAAGCGCAAAGACCTCTACACCCACGCTTTCATCATCTTCGCCTGCGCCCACTATTGGGCCAAAGTCCGCGAGCCGTTGGTGGAGTCGGTACTCGATGCGGCCCTGGCCGTGGTCGCCGAACGTTTCGCCACCGGCGACGGCCTGTACGAAGCCGTATTGGAGCGCAACTGGTCATCGCTCAAGTCCGGCCCACTGCAAAACCCACTGATGCACCTGGCCGAAGGTTTCCTCGCCACCCTGGCCGTGCGTGAAGACGCGATCACCCAGGATGCGTTGCTGGACCTCGCCACCGCCCTGCAGAAGCGCTTCATCGACCGCCAGCACGGCGTGATGATGGAAAAACCGCTGGGCGCTGTGGATAACTGGTTTGAGCCGGGACACCAGTTCGAGTGGTTCTTTTTGCTCGACTCTTCAGAGGTACTGCGCGGCACACCCTTGCATGCCTCGCTGACGCGGGCATTTGCCTATGCAGAGCTTAAGGGTGTGGATAAGTTAAGTGGCGCGGTCAGCGGCATGCTCGCGCTGGATGGCAGCGTGCGCGACGGCACGCAACGGATCTGGGCACAGGCTGAATACCTGCGGGCGCTGACCTTGCGGCCGGGCAGTGAAGCGGTGTTGCAACGCCAATTGCTGGCGCTGCAGCAGAACTTTTTGCATGAGAAAGGCTGGCATGAATGCCTGGATGCCAAGGGGGCGGTGAGCCGGCGGGATATGCCGTCGACTACGCCGTATCACTTGGCGACTTGCTATCAGGGGCTGATCCAGCATCTGGGTTGAGCTTTAGTGCCTCATCGCAGGCAAGCCAGCTCCCACATTTTGATGTGTGAACACAGTCAAATGTGGGAGCTGGCTTGCCTGCGATAGCGGTCTACCTGACTGTCATGCAATCCACTTGCGATCCCCAGTAAAACTGATCGTCAGCCAGCGCGCCGCATCCGGCGTACCCAACCCTGTGGATATCTCCTCGCGCAGCCCATCAAGCGTCGCCACGTTATCTACCGGGTAATTGGCCGGCAACACCACATGAATCTCGATAAACCGCGCCCGCCCGTGCTTTTGCACGTAAGACACGTAATCATCAAAACCGTGCCTGGCCTGGGCGGCATCCATCACTTCGCGCACTTTGTCATCCAAGTGGTCCGGGGCAATTCCCAGCACCTCACGCAACGCCGGGCGCAGGATCTTGAACGCCGGCGCCAGCATGCTCAGGGCCAGCAGAATCAGGATCAATGGGTCGACATACACCGCCCACTCGCCATAGCCCTGGGACTTGAGCAACAGCGCAGCGAGGAAGCTGATCAGCAAGCCCACCGACAGCATCGCGTCCACCAGCCAACTGATGTTGTCGAACTGGATCAGTGAAGATTTGAGCGTGCGATTGCGATAGCGCACGTAGAAGAAGTAGGCAAACTCGACCACGGTAAACACTGCCGCGTAGACGATCACCAGTCCCAACTCAATCTCACGCCCGCCATTGATGATGCCGAACACACCGTTGAGAAACGCGTAGATCGCGATCAACAACAGGAAGCTGCCTTCGATCAGCAGCACCATCGGCTCCAGGTGCCAGTAGCCGAACTGGAAGCGCTCGTTGCTTTTTTTGGCGATCAGCTTGGCCGTGATCAGCATCAACACCTTGATGGCGGTGGCGATCAGCGAGAAAAAGCCGTCGAACAAAATGGATTGGGCGCCAGATATCACACCCGTGACAATCCCGGCGATCGCGACCGCGAACATCAGAATCGTCGATTGTTTGAGCAGTGCCTGCTCACCTCGGTTACTCACATTTCCTCCCGTCAAAACCTTTAAACCGCACAGTGCGGAGGGGTTTTCAGGAGTGGAGTGTACCTTATGTCCTGTTTTGGCCGATTTGACGCCATCGCAGGCAAGCCAGCTCCCACATTCGGCCGCATTCTCATGCAGGAACTCGGTCAAGTGTGGGAGCTGGCTTGCCTGCGAAGGACGCAACGCGGTCTTAAGCCTTACTTGGCCCCACGCTCAATCGCAAACCCAGCCCAGGTCTGGCTCACCGGCATCAGCTCCAACCGGTTGATGTTCACGTGCGCCGGGGTATTCATCACCCAGAAGATCGTGTCGGCAATGTCCTGCGGCTGGATCGGCTCGGCACCGGCATAGGTCGCGTCATAACGCGCCTGGTCACCGCCAAAGCGCACCAGCGAGAACTCGCTCTCACACAGGCCTGGCTCGATGTTGGTCACGCGCACGCCGGTGCCTTGCAGGTCGCAACGCAGGTTCAGCGAGAACTGCTTCACGAACGCCTTGGAGCCGCCATACACGTGGCTGCCCGGGTACGGGTAGTTGCCGGCGATGGACCCCAGGTTGATGATGCCGGCGCCACGGCCATGGGCGATCAGGCGCGGCAACAGCAGGTTGGTGGTGGTCAGCAGGCCCTTGATGTTGGTGTCGACCATGGTTTCCCAATCGTCGAGGCTGCACTTGGGCGCAGGGTCGGTGCCCACGGCCAGGCCGGCGTTGTTGATCAGCCCGCGCAACTTGGCGAACGACGGCGGCAGGTTGGCGATGGCCTCCTCCATACCCTTGCGGTCACGCACGTCCACCACCAGGCCATGCACTTCGGTCTGCTTGGAAAGCTCTTCGACCAAGGCATTCAAACGGTCAGCACGACGGCCGGTAAGCACCAGTTTCCAGCCAGCGTCGGCAAAACGACGGGCGCAAGCTTCGCCAAAACCAGAGGTGGCGCCAGTAATAAACAGCGTGTCGGACATGGTGTTCTCCTTGCGGGCATCGGAAAAAAAACAGCCAGCAGAATGCCCTTACGCCGCGATTGCAGCAACCGCTAAGCGCATAACTTCATACACGGCTGGTTGTTTTTTGATCACTTCAGGCAAAGCCTTATAGAACGTGGCGTGCAGCCATATGCACGCAGGTTATCCACAACTGCGCCCACAGTCTTTGGGGGCAAGTGTAAAAAGCGCCAAGCCGCTCTATACAAGGCTTGCAGGCGATTTCAGAAAGTTTTTTGCTTGACCTTGGCCAAGGCGTATGTAGCCCAATGGCAAGAGGGAAAATCCGAACGATGGCTCCAGGCCAGTCATTCCGGCCTCTGCGGCCGTCTTTCCAGAGTTTAATCACAGACTTATCCACAGGCTGTTCCGACATAAATCAGTCATATACCTGTGTCTTTAAACAGGTTGACAAAGCCCTCGGCAGGCCAGCAAAAACCGGCTGATCAATAAACAACCACCACGCTGCAAGCCACGGTTTTAAAGGCTTGCAGCCAGCTACTCCCACGTTACCCACAGCCGGTTCCACAGCGGATGGGGACAAGTCAAAACTGTGACAAAACAGGGATTTGCGGCGGCTATATGTCGCGCTTTGGAGGTGGGCTGGATTTGTTTTCCACAATTTGGCGGGAGCACTGAAAACACCCCAAAAATACCTGTGGGAACCGTTTCATGTGGGAGCTGGCTTGCCTGCGATGGCATCTCCTCGGTCTACCTGAAAGACCGAGGTGCTTGCATCGCAGGCAAGCCAGCTCCCACAGAGAGCCGGTTCCCACATGGGGTTATTGCGTCATGCCTTTAGATCAATGCCCGCCGAGGTAGGCGTTGCGCACTTCCTCATTCACCAGCAATTCCTTGCCGGTGCCCGTCAGGCGAATCTCGCCGTTGACCATCACATAGGCCCGGTCCGACAGGCGCAGCGCGTGGTTGGCGTTCTGTTCCACCAGGAAGATAGTCATCCCGGTGGCGGCCAGCTCGCGCAGTGTGGAAAAGATCTGCTTCACCACAATGGGCGCCAGGCCCAGGCTCGGTTCGTCCAGCAACAGCAGTTTGGGCCGGCTCATCAGCGCGCGGGCGATGGCGAGCATTTGCTGCTCACCACCGGACATGGTCATTGCGCGCTGGGTGCGCCGCTCCTTGAGCCGCGGGAACAGCTCGAACATGCGATGCATGTCTTCCTGCGCATACTTGTCGCCAATCGGGATGGTGCCCATCAGCAGGTTTTCCTCGACGGTCATGTCGGGGAACACCCGCCGCCCTTCCGGCGACTGCGCAATGCCGTTGGAGGCGATGTAGTGGGACGACTTGTGGGTAATGTCGACGCCGTTGTACAGAATTTGCCCGGACTCGGCGCGCGGCTGGCCGAAAATCGACATCAGCAGCGTGGATTTACCCGCGCCGTTGGAGCCGATCAGGCTCACGGTTTCGCCTTCGTTAATGTGCAGCGAGACTTTTTTCAGGGCCTGGATCGGGCCGTAAAACACGTCCAGGTCCTTCATTTCGAGGATAGGTGCACTCATACCAGCTCCTCTTCGTCTGCGCCCAGGTAGGCGGCAATCACTTTCGGGTCGTTGCGGATCGCGTCCGGGCCGCCTTCGGCGATCACGTTGCCGTGGTCGAGCACCACGATGTGGTCGGAAATACTCATCACCATGCCCATGTCGTGTTCGATCAGCACCACTGTCAGGTCGTGTTCGTCGCGCAGCAGGCGAATCATCGCGCTGAGGGCTTCGGTTTCCTGCGGGTTGAGGCCCGCTGCCGGTTCGTCCAGGCAGATGATCTGCGGCCGGGTGCACATGGCGCGGGCGATTTCCAGGCGGCGTTGCTGGCCGTAGGAAAGCTCACCGGCCAGGCGGTTGGCGCAGTCGACCAGGTCCACCACTTCCAGCCAATAGAAGGCGTGGTCGAGGGCATCGCTTTCGGCCTTGCGGTAGCCCTTGGTGTTGAGGATGCCCGCCAGCATGTTGCGGTTGACCCACATGTGCTGGGCCACCAGCAGGTTTTCCAGCACCGACATTTCCTTGAACAGGCGAATGTTCTGGAAGGTCCGCGCCAACCCTGCGCGGTTGACCAGGTGGGTGCCGCCGAACATCTTGTAGTACACGCGGCTGAAGAAGCTTTTTGGCGATACAAAGTCGACGGCCTTGAAGCGTTCGCCGAGCAACTGGATCACGTTGGTCTGCTTGCCACGAATGTTCAGTTCGATCTTGCCGCCGCTGGCTTTGTAGAAGCCGGTGAGGCAGTTGAACACCGTGGTCTTGCCCGCGCCGTTGGGGCCGATCAGGGCGAAGATCGAGTTGCGTTTGACCTTGAGGCTCACATCGCTCAAGGCCTTGATGCCACCGAAGTGCATCATCAGGTGTTCCACTGAGAGGACGACTTCTTTGCTCATGGCGCCACTCCTTTACGTGGGGTCACACCGGTTCGGCTGATGCGGATCAGCCCGCGTGGCCGCCAAATCATCATCACCACCATCAACACGCCAAACAGCAGCACACGGTACTCGGAGAAGCTGCGCAGCAACTCCGGCGCGACGGTCAAGACGAACGCCGCAATCACCACACCGACTGTCGAGCCCATGCCGCCCAACACCACGATGGCCAGGATCAGCGCAGACTCGAAGAAGGTAAACGACGACGGGTTGACGAAGCCCTGATAGCTGGCAAAGAACACCCCGGCCAGCCCCGCAGTCGAGGCCCCAATGGTGAACGCCGAAAGCTTGACCAGTACATGGTTCAGGCCCATGGAACGGCAGGCGATTTCATCTTCGCGCAAGGCTTCCCAGGCGCGGCCCACTGGCATGCGGGTCAGGCGGTGCTTGATGTACAGCACGGCCAGCACCACCAGGAACAGCACGATGTAGATGAACATGAACTTGATGTTGGGGTTGTAATCGATGCCGAAGAACTCGTGGAACGGAATCCCGCCATCCTTGGCCTTGCGCCCGAACTCCAGGCCGAGAAAAGTCGGCGAAGGCACCGGCATACCGTTGGGGCCACCGGTGAACGACAGCCAGTTGTTGAGCACCAGGCGGATGATTTCACCAAAGCCCAGGGTCACGATGGCGAGGTAGTCACCGTGCATTCGCAACACCGGGAACCCGAGTATGCAGCCCGCCAGCGCGGCAGCGATGGCCGCCAGGGGCAACACACTCCAGAAGCCCAGGCCCAGGTATTGATAACCGAGCGCCAGGCCGTAGGCGCCGATGGCGTAGAACGCCACGTAACCCAGGTCGAGCAAACCGGCCAGGCCCACCACGATGTTCAGGCCAAGGCCGAGCAACACGTAGATCAGCCCGAGAATCACCACGGTCAGCAGGTACTTGTTGGCGAAGATCGGGAACACGATCGCGATCACGATCAGTGCCGGGATGATCCAGCGCAGCCGCGATTTGTAGTCCGGCGGCAACACGTGCACGCCGGAGCCACTGCTCTCGAAACCCTGCAGGATCTTCACGCCCTTGGGGGTTTGCAGGAACAGGCTCAAGGCAAAGCGCCCGGCCATCACGATGGCGACCAACGTGGCCACCCGCGCAGGCTCGAGGTTAAAGCTATACCCGTCGAGGACCACGCCGACAATCGGACCGAACACGATCAACGAAATCAGCCCGGCAAGGACCGTATCGACCACACTTTTCTTGATATCGATAGATTTGGCAGCAGACATGTTTACACCTTAGCCACGAGTGGGCGACCAAGCAGGCCCTGAGGACGGAAGATCAGAATCACCACCAGCAGGGAGAAGCTGAACACGTCTTTGTAGTCAGAGTTGATCAACCCCGAGAACAGCGACTCGGAGATACCCAGGATGATCCCGCCCAACATCGCCCCAGGCAGGGAGCCGATGCCGCCGAGTACCGCTGCGGTAAATGCCTTGATGCCGATGATGAAGCCGGCATAGAAGTCGAAGGTGCCGTAGTTGAGGGTGATCAGCACGCCGGCCAGGGCGGCCATGGCGGCACCGATGACGAACACGTAGGAGATCACGCGGTCGGTGTTGATGCCCAGGATCGAGGCCATCTTGCGGTCTTGCTGGGTGGCGCGGCACATGCGGCCGAGCTTGGTGTATTTGATGATGTAGGTCAGCAGGCCCATGCCGAGAAACGCGGCCACCAGGATAAACACCTTGGTGTAGGTCAACTGCACGAAGCCCGTGCCGATATCGACGCGCCAGGCGCCGGCCAGCAGGGTTGGAATGCCTTGTTGTTTCGCGCCCTGAGCGATCTGCGCATAGTTTTGCAGGATCAGGGAGATACCGATGGCGCTGATCAGCGGTGCCAGTCGGGTGGAGTTGCGCAGCGGTTTGTAGGCGACACGCTCGATGACCCAACCGTACACGCCGGTGACGACCACGGTGAAGATCAGAGTGCCGAGAATGAGCAGCGGGAAGGATTCGATGCCGAAGTAAGCCAGCAGTGCCAGACTGATCGCCGCGAGGTAAGCGGAAATCATATAAACCTCGCCGTGGGCGAAGTTGATCATGCCAATGATGCCATAGACCATTGTGTAGCCGATGGCGATCAGGCCGTAGACCGACCCGAGGGTCAGGCCGTTGACCAGTTGCTGCAGGAAAATACCATCCATAACGCAATCTCACGCGGTGAGCACCTGCACACGGTTGAGTGCGCGGCGCTTCTGGAGGAAAAGACAGATATCGATATCAACACCACTCCCTGTGGGAGCGGGGCCCTGTGTGGGAGCTGGCTTGTGTGGGAGCTGGCTTGCCTGCGATTGCATCACCTGGGTATTACTGAAGTACCGAGGTGCCTGTATCGCAGGCAAGCCAGCTCCCACAACAAGCCCGCTCCTACATGGGTTCCGTGGTGCTTGTTCTTACTTCTGCTTTTCCAACTGGTGGTATTTGCCGTCTTTATCCCACTGGTAAACCACGTAGTCGGAGATTTTCAGGTCGCCCTTGGTATCCCAGGCTTTTTCGCCCATGACGGTTTTCACCGGGTGAGCCTTGAGCCACTTGGCGGCGTCTTCGCCTTTGTTGGATTTGGCGCCGTTGAAGCCAGCCGCCAGGGCCTGGATCGAGGCGTAGGCGTACAGGGTGTAGCCTTCTGGCTCAGTGCCGTTTTTACGGAACTCTTCCACCACGGTTTTGCTGTCTGGCAGCAGGCGCGGGTCGGCGCCGAAAGTCATGTACACACCATCCACGTATTGCTTGCCGCCAGCGGTGGCCACCAGTTCGTCGGTCACGACACCATCATCGGACATGAACTTGACGTCCTTGAGGCCGGCTTCACGAATCTGGCGAACCAGCGGACCGGCTTCCGGGTGCAGGCCGCCGAAGTACACGACGTCCGCACCAGTGGAGCGGATTTTGGTGACCAGCGCGCTGAAGTCTTTCTCGCCACGGGTCAGGCCTTCTTCCAGCACCGGCTTGACGCCGCGCTTGGTCAACTGGGCAGCAGTAGCGTCGGCCAGGCCTTTGCCGTAGGTGTCCTTGTCGTTGATGACCGCTACTTTTTTGCCTTTGAGCACGTCGACGATGTAGTCGCCGGCCACGATGCCTTGCTGGTCGTCACGCCCGCACATGCGGAACACGGCGCTCAGACCACGCTCGGTTACCTGTGGGTTGGTGGAGCCCGGGGTAATCATGATGATGCCCGCATCGGCATACACTTCAGACGCCGGGATGGTGTTGGACGAGCAGAAGTGCCCGACCACGCCGATCACTTTGTCCTGGTCGGCCAAGCGGTTGGCCACGGCCACGGCTTGCTTGGGCTCACAGGCGTCATCACCGGCAACCAGTTTGATCTGCTCGCCGTTGATGCCACCGGCCTTGTTGATAACATCGGCTGCCGCTTGGGCACCCTTCATGTACTGCTCACCGAAAGCTGCGTTGGCGCCCGTCATCGGGCCTGCCACGCCAATCTTCACATCAGCTTGAACAAACGCAGAAACACCCAACGCCGCTGCAACGGCGAGGGCCAGAAAACCTTTCTTGTAAAACGTCTGGGACATGAGTGGTGCTCCGAGGTTTTTGTTTATTGGCACTACGAATTCGCGTCAAACTTTCACAGGAAAGCCCAGAGCAAGGCGCGTGCCATTACTTTTTTATTCTTCAAAAAGACACGGTGTCATTGTTATTACAGGCGTTTCGACTCCCTTTGCCAGTACGTGCAACCGTCTAGCATCGAAAGGTGCAACCAATGAATCCAAAAAGTACAACCCTGGCAGGTCGCACCTGCAACCGGATGCATAAACGACAGTTCCTACAGCTGTAACAATGTGCGTAACGGAACTGCACATTTACAGTGCGTGATTGCTACGACTTGCACCAATACAGATTAGTAGCCTGCTAAGAAGATGCAGGCTTTTGACAGGTATTTCGCTGATCAGACCACGATCCGCAGGCATTGCCCGGCGTGATACAGCGAGAACCCCGCTTCATACAGGCAACTGCGCAGGCCCACCCCGGCCAGCGGTTGCATCGGCGCAAACGGGATCGGCAGCGCCTGTGGGTTCTGGTGACACAAATAGTCTGCAAAGGCTTTGCCCACCACACTGCCCGTGGTCACGCCGCGGCCGTTATAACCGGTGACGGCGACCAGACCGGGGGCCGGCTCGAACAGGCGCATCAGGTGGTCCGGGGTGAAGGCGATGCAGCCGGTCCAAGTGCATTCCCACTGCACCGATTTGAGGTACGGGAAGTAATGCTGCTGCACCCGATCGGCCCACGCCTTGAGGAACCACGTCGGTTTCTGGTTGCCATTGCCCAGGCTGCCGAGCAACAAGCGGCCATCCGCGTCGCGGCGGATGCTGCTTAACACCTGGCGTGTGTCCCACGAGCCCTGCCCGCCGGGGAGGATCTGTTTGGCGGCGTCGTCCGTCAGCGGTGCCGAGGCGACCTGGTAGTAATAGCCGGGGAAAAAGTTGCGCCGCAGCTCAGTCCATTCACCTTCGGTATAGGCGTTGGAGGCGATCACCACTTGCGCCGCCTGCACTGAACCTTGGGTGGTCTGCACCGACCAGACTGCACCTTGGCGTTCAAGCTGAGTGACTGGCGAATGATCGAACAGTTGCCCGCCAAGCCCCACGGCGGCATTCGCCAGGCCACTGGTGTAGGCCATTGGGTTCAAGGTGCCAGCGCGCCGGTCCAGCAGGGCGGCGGCGATCTTTTTGGTGCCGGTGGCCTGTTCACACGCCTGGCCCGTGAGCAGCTCGACGGGGGCGCCACGGCGTTTCCATTGCTCTTCGCGACTGCGCAAATCCGCCTCGCCACGGGCGTTATGCGCCATGTGCAAGGTGCCCTCACGGCGCAGTTGGCAATCAATCTTGTATTTGTCGATCAGGCTGAACACCAGCGACGGTGCCGCGCCCAGCATGCGGTTGAGCTGAATGCCCACCGCCTCGCCAAAACCGGCTTCGATCTCGTCCGGCGGGATCCACATACCGGCGTTGACCAGCCCGACGTTACGCCCCGAACCGCCATGGCCGGTGCGATGAGCCTCCAGCACGGCGACGCTTTTACCTTGTTCCAGCAAATGAATGGCGGCCGACAAGCCGGTGATACCGGCACCGATCACGCACACATCAACCTTGACCTCGCCCTTGAGCGCGGCGCGATCGGGCCGGCCTGGGGTGAGTTGTTCCCATAAACATGTTTCGCGTAGTGCCATTGCCAGACTCCGATGAGACCCAACAAACAACTATTTCCGAACTGCAAACCCAATCAACTGTGGGAGCTGGCTTGCCCGCGATAGCGGTGTATCAGTCACCACCGCTATCGCAGGCAAGCCAGCTCCCACATTGATCCCACTTCGACTTGGGGGATCAGTCGAAGGTGATGCCTTGGGCCAAGGGCAGCTCCAACGAGTAGTTCACGGTATTGGTCTGGCGACGCATATACCCGCGCCATGCATCCGAACCCGACTCACGCCCACCACCGGTCTCTTTCTCACCGCCAAACGCGCCACCAATCTCCGCGCCGCTCGGGCCGATGTTGACGTTGGCGATGCCGCAGTCACTGCCCACCGCCGACATGAACTGCTCGGCTTCACGCACGTCGGTGGTGAAGATGCACGAGGACAGGCCTTGCGGCACGGCGTTATTCAGGCGCAAGGCTTCGGTGAAGTCGCTGTAGCCAACCACATACAGAATCGGCGCGAAGGTTTCGGTACACACCACGTCACTTTGCTCGGGCATCTCCACAATGGCCGGCGACACGTAGTAGGCATTCGGGAACTTGTCTTCCAGCTGGCGCTTGCCGCCGAACACCTTGCCGCCTTCGCTCAAGGCTTGCTCCAGGGCGTCCTGCATGTTCTCGAAGCCGTGCTTGTCGATCAGCGGGCCGATCAGGTTGCCTTCCAGCGGGTGGCCGATGCGCACTTTGGAATAGGCGGCTTTGAGACGGGTAACGATTTCTTCCTTGACCGACTCATGGGCGATTAAACGGCGCAAGGTGGTGCAACGCTGGCCGGCAGTGCCGACGGCGCTGAACAGAATGGCGCGCACGGCCATGTCGAGGTCGGCGCTTGGGCCGAGGATCATCGCGTTGTTGCCGCCCAGCTCAAGGATGCTGCGGGCGAAACGTGCGGCGACTTTCGGCGCCACTTCGCGGCCCATGCGCGTGCTGCCGGTGGCGCTGATCAGCGCAACGCGCGGGTCATCCACCAGCGCCGCACCGGCGTCACGGCCGCCAATGATCACTTGGCTGAGGTAGTCGGGGGCGCCGTCGAACTTCTTCAGTACGCGCTCGAACAATGCCTGGCAGGCCAAGGCGGTCAGCGGGGTCTTTTCCGAGGGTTTCCAGATCACCGCGTTGCCGCACACCAGCGCCAGCGTGGTGTTCCACGCCCACACGGCGACCGGGAAGTTGAAGGCGCTGATCACGCCGACCACACCCAGCGGGTGCCAGGTTTCACGCATGTGGTGGCCTGGGCGCTCGGAGGCGATGGTCAAGCCGTACAACTGGCGGGACAGGCCCACGGCGAAGTCGCAGATGTCGATCATCTCCTGCACTTCACCCAAGCCTTCCTGGGTGATCTTGCCGGCCTCCCACGACACCAACTCGCCCAGGTCGGCTTTATATTCGCGCAATACATCGCCGAACTGGCGCACCAGCTCGCCGCGACGCGGTGCCGGCACCTTGCGCCAGGCCTCGAATGCATGCTCGGCGCGACTGACCTGCTGCTCCACTTCAGCGGCACCTTCCCAGTGCACACTGCCGATACGGCTGCCATCAATCGGCGAATGCACGGGCTGTTTACCCGACTGGTACAGCGCCGGGTTTACCCCGAGACGGTCAAGCAATGCGGCAACCATGGGTCACTCCTTCAAACTCAAACAGAAAATTCGCGCCGCCACAGACACGGCGATCCAGACCTTATTTGTAGCTGGCCCAAGACTTGCCAACAAACGACGATTAGGCGAGATATCATTCCGTTTACTCATGCAAAGAATAAAAAGAGGCGTGCCGTGCTGAATAAAAGACATTTGCCCTCGATCACCGCCCTGCAGTGTTTCGAAGCCGCCACCCGCCACCTGAGCTTCACCCGCGCTGCCGAGGAACTGAACCTCACGCAAAGCGCGGTGAGCAAGCAGGTCGCGCAGCTGGAAGAATTGCTCCAACACCTATTGTTTCGCCGGGTGCGCCGCCGCTTGCAGATGACCCCGGCAGGGGATTTGTACCTGGTGGAAGTGCGCAAGATCCTCACGCAAGTGGAGATGTCCACCCACTACCTGCGCTCCTACGGCGGCGAGACCGAAGTGCTGCGCGTGTCCACGCCCTACACGTTCGGCGCGCGCTGGCTGGTGCCGCGCCTCAAGGGCTGGCGTTTGCGTCACCCGCAGATCCACCTGGACCTGTGCAACGAGCAGGAGCCGGACGAACTGTTGCAAGGCAAGGCCGACATGGCTTTCTACTTCGGCCAGCGTTCACGGCCGGGCACCGAGAGCCTGAAACTGTTCAGCGAAGAGTTGGTGCCGGTGTGTGCGCCAGAGAGCTTGCCTGCGCAGCCATTCACCGACCCCACGCAACTGAGCAACCTGGTGCTGCTGCAAAACGCCTCGCGACCGCAAGGCTGGCATGACTGGTTCGCCAGCCAGGGCTACCAGACCGAGCACAGCTACCACGGGCCGCGTTTTGATACCTTTTATATGTGCATTCGGGCGGCGCAGGTCGGCTGTGGCGTGGCCTTGTTGCCGCGCTTTCTGGTGGAAGAAGAGCTGGCCGAGGGCAAGCTGGTGATTCCCTGGCAGCATGCGATGCCCAGCCAGGATGCGTATTACCTGGCGTATCCCGAGCATTCGGCGGAGGTGCCCAAGGTGCGTGAGTTTGTGAAGTGGATGATGGAGCAGGTTTAGCTCTTTTTGGGCTGCACCACCGCTATCGCAGGCAAGCCAGCGCCCACCTTTGGAATGCATTTCAAGTGTGGGAGCTGGCTTGCCTGCGATGAGGCCAGTGGCCGCACTGAAAAAATCACTGGCAAAACCCTACAGGTCTATGCGCCACTAGCACCCTTCCTTAATTGTGCGTAAAGGCCGGCGCCCATCGCCGACCCGTCTGGAGATTCCCGTTATGAGCGAGAGTGTGTTTGCCGATCGCATCGTGCAGAACTTGCTCGACACCGACTTCTACAAGTTGACCATGATGCAGGCGGTGCTGCACAACTACCCGAACGTGGAAGTTGAATGGGAGTTTCGTTGCCGCAACAGTGAAGACCTGCGCCCGTACCTGGCGGAAATCCGCTACCAGATCGAACGCCTCGCCGAGTTGAGCCTGAGCCCCGACCAGTTGGGCTTCCTGGAACGCATCAGCTTTATGAAGCCGGACTTCCTGCGCTTTCTGGGGTTGTTTCGCTTCAACCTGCGCTACGTGCAAACCGGCATCGAAAACGGCGAGCTGTTTATCCGCCTGCGCGGGCCGTGGCTGCATGTGATCCTGTTTGAAGTGCCGATGCTGGCCATCGTCAGCGAAGTGCGTAACCGCTACCGCTACCAGACCGTCATCCTCGAACAGGCCCGCGAACAGCTGTACCGCAAGTTCGACTGGCTGTCCGCCAATGCCAGCAGCGAAGAACTGTCGGAGCTGCAAGTGGCCGACTTCGGCACCCGCCGGCGCTTCTCGTACCGCGTGCAGGAAGAAGTGGTCAGCGTGCTCAAGCACGACTTCCCCGGGCGTTTTGTCGGCACCAGCAACGTGCACCTGGCCCGCGAGTTCGACATGAAACCGCTGGGCACCATGGCCCACGAATGGATCATGGCCCACCAACAACTCGGCCCGCGCCTGATCGACAGCCAGATCGCCGCCCTCGATTGCTGGGTACGCGAATACCGTGGCCTGCTCGGCATCGCGCTGACCGACTGCATCACCACCGACGCGTTCCTGGGCGATTTCGACCTGTACTTCGCCAAGCTCTTCGACGGCCTGCGCCACGACTCCGGTGACCCGATTCAATGGGCCGAAAAAGCCATCGCCCACTACCACAAGCTCGGTATCGAGCCGATGAGCAAGACCCTGGTGTTCTCCGACAGCCTGACGCTGCCCAAGGCCCTGGAGATTTTCCGCGCATTGCGCGGTCGCATTAATGTCAGCTTCGGTATCGGCACCAACCTGACCTGTGACATTCCGGGTGTTGAACCGATGAGCATCGTGCTTAAAATGACTGCCTGTAATGGCCAGCCCGTGGCGAAGATTTCCGATGAGGCAGGCAAGACCCACTGCACCGACCCCAATTTTGTCGCCTATTTGCGTCACGTTTTTAAAGTACCTGCCCTTTCCAGCAAGGAGTGAATCATGCAAGCCGTACAGCGTGAGATTGCGCAGCAGCTCAAGGTCCAAGCACCGTTCAACGACCAGGCCGCCCTTGAGGCCGAAGTGGCGCGCCGCGTAGGGTTTATCCAGGACTGCCTGCGCAATTCCGGGCTCAAGAGCTTGGTGCTGGGCATCAGCGGCGGTGTCGACTCGCTGACCGCCGGCCTGCTGGCCCAGCGTGCAATGAAAGAACTGCGTGCCAGCACAGGTGATGAGGCCTACCGTTTTATCGCGGTGCGCCTGCCCTACGAAACCCAGTTCGACGAACACGACGCCCAGGCGTCGGTGGACTTTATCGACCCGGACGAGCGCCACACCGTGAACATCGGCCCGGCGGTTAAATCCCTGGCCAATGAAGTGGCGGCGTTTGAAGGCAAGGCGGCGGTGTCGCGTGATTTCGTGCTGGGCAACACCAAGGCGCGCATGCGCATGGTGGCGCAGTACACCATCGCCGGCGCGGCCGGTGGCCTGGTGATCGGTACCGACCATGCAGCGGAAGCGGTGATGGGCTTTTTCACCAAGTTCGGTGACGGTGCCTGCGACCTGGCGCCGTTGAGCGGGCTGGTGAAGAACCAGGTGCGTGCGATTGCGCGGCACTTTGGCGCGCCGGAGTCGCTGGTCGAGAAGATCCCGACTGCCGACCTTGAAGACCTGTCGCCGGGCAAACCGGACGAAGCGTCACACGGCGTGACCTACGCCGAGATCGATGCGTTCCTGCACGGCGAGCCGGTGCGTGAGGAAGCGTTCAAGATTATCTGCGACACGTATCGCAAGACTGAGCACAAGCGCGTCATGCCATTTGCGCCGTGAGGTAGACCGCAATCGCAGCGGTGCGACGATTCGACAAGCCAGCTCCCACACTTGACCGAGTTCCAACAGGGGAACGCGGTCAAATGTGGGAGCTGGCTTGCCTGCGATGAACGATAACGCGGTGTTACTTGACTACCACAGTGCCTTTCATCATCGAGATGTGGCCCGGGAACGAGCAGAAGAACGCGTAATCCGTGCCGGCAGCCAGTTTCGACACATCAAACGTCACCGAATCTTTCTCACCAGCACCAATGATCTTGGTGTGAGCGATGATGCGAGTGTCGCCGTCTTTGAGGTAGTTTTTGTCGATACCAGCGGCCATGCCGTCGCTGGCAACGCCCGGCATGTCGGCGGCGGAACTCAGCACCCAGTTATGGCCCATGACGTTTTTCGGCAAGCTGCCGGAGTGTTCAAGGTTCACGGTGAACTTCTTGCAGCTCTTGTCGATGGTGATTTCTTTGGTGTTGAAGGACATCTGGTCGGTGGAATCAACAGTGACCGCGCACTCTGCAGCAAGCAACTGGCCGCTCGCCAGTGTCAGCAGGGAAACAGCAACGATTTTGGCAAACATGTGAATCTCCAAGGCAGGGTTTAAAAAACGCGTATTGCGACTAGGGTGCCCCAAGCAGGCTGAAATTCTTATGATCTGAATCAACAGATTGTATACAACTTTAGGCTATCAGACTGATCAACACAATCTACCAGCCAAACAACCGCCACCCGCTTATGATCGCTCCATCACCCACCGGAGCGTCTGCCATGCACTTCAATCAGTTCTTCAACGGCCTCTTGGCCGCGTATGCCTGCGGTAAGTGAAGGCCAATCGCGCTGCTAAGCTGCTACCATAGCGACCCAAGGCAGCTGCGCGCCGCCCACCCTCACCTTCGACCCTAGAGGATCGCCCATGGCCAAACCTAATTACTCCTTCGCCAAACGTCAGAGAGACTTGGCCAAGGAGCAGAAGAAAGAGGAAAAGCTGCAACGCAAGAAAGCCGCTGCAGATGAAGAAGCAGGCGCACTGAACCCGGATGCTGAAGGTGAAGTGGCTGCTGATGACACCGAGAC
The DNA here is from genome assembly GCF_014268205.2 of Pseudomonas sp. OE 28.3. NCBI lineage: Bacteria > Pseudomonadati > Pseudomonadota > Gammaproteobacteria > Pseudomonadales > Pseudomonadaceae > Pseudomonas > Pseudomonas sp. OE 28.3. The sequence continues at coordinate 843,321 of NZ_CP077082.1, read as the reverse complement.
ACCGAAAGACCCGGCGGAATAAATTTTGTTGAGGTGAGCAGGCCCTCCCTGCTCACCCCAACCCACTGTTACTCCAGCGGCATCACCGTCACCCGAACCTCCGGGTCATGGTTCCCTCCTCCCAGAATCACCCCACGCAACGGCGACACATCCGAGAAATCACGGCCCCAGGCCAGAGTGATGTGCTCCAGTGCCGGCTGCACGTTATTCGTCGGATCAAAATCCACCCAGCCCGCCACCGGGCAAAACACCGAGACCCAGGCGTGGGATGCATCGGCGCCGATCAGACGTGGCTGGCCGGGCGGTGGCTGGGTCAGCAGGTAGCCGCTGATGTAACGCGCGGCCAGGCCCCGCGAGCGCAGGCACGCGAGCATCAGGTGAGCGAAGTCCTGGCACACGCCGCGTCGGCGCTCCAGCACTTCCACCAAGGGCGTGGCGACCTGGGTGGCTTCGGCATCGAAGGTGAATTCGCTGAAGATCTTCTGCATCAAGGCCTGCACGCCCAGCAGCAACGGCACGCCTGGCGGGAAGCAGCTTTCGGAGAACTCGACGAAGGTGCTCTTCAGGTGCACGTAGGGCGACTCGAAGCGATAACGGCAGGCTTCGAGCATCTCCGGCGACAGCACCTGGCTGCTGTAGGTCAGGCTGTCGCGCGTCTGGTCCCAAGGCGGTGACTGCTGGAAATCCAGCGCCGGCCGCGCCAGCACTTCCACGGTCAGCCCGGCATTGACCAGCAATTCATCATGGGGCCGTTCGAACGCCAGCCGGGTGATCGGGTTGCCGAACACGTCCAGCTCATCACGACGCGACGACGGCTGCGGGCTGATATCCAATTGCTGGGAACTGCAGCGCTGCCACGCACATGGGCGCGGCCACAGGTGTGCCAACTGCTGGGCCAGGGACACCGGGCTGTCGTAGTGGTAATGGGTATCGTGAAAGATCTGATAGCGCGCACTCATCACACCGACACCGTTTGCTGGCTGACATCATCCACATGGGCAAAGTGGCGCAACGCCAGGCGATCCGACACTTGCCCGCTCTCATCGGCGACCGCTTGCAGCAGGTCCGCCAGGCCGTCCAACGCGGCACGTACGCTGGATTCGCCGAACAGCGGGTTCTCCAGGCAGCCCAGATCAAAACGCGACAGGCGCTCCACCAACGGCGCCAGGCCGGTTTCCCGTGGCACGCCAAAGTCATCATTGAGACGCCGCAGGGTGCGGCTGACCAGCTTCAACTGGAACAGCACCGCATGCGGGTTCTGCTCATCGAGCAGCAACAAGTCGAGCACCGGGATCAGTTGCGGCACGGCCAGGTAACGCGAGCGATAGGTGATGCTGCTATTGCCCAGCTCCAGCAGCCATTCCAGCCCGGCCTGATCAAATACCGCCACGCCACGCAGGAACGCGGCGAGGCTGCTGCTGAGAAATTGCAGGCGCTCAATACGCCGGCCCATCATCAAAAAGCGCCAGCCTTCATCACGGGTCATGTCATCCAGGGCAAACCCGGACAGCGCCGCCAGGGACATCACCAGGCGGTTGAGGAAGTCCAGCAACTCGCCAAAATCCGGGGCCTCGCTTTCCAACTCCAGGGCTTCGCGCTGCAACTCCACTAGCGCTTGCCAGTTCTCGCGGGACAACTTGCCACGCACCTGGGACGCCGCCCACTGCAAGCGTTGCAGGTTGGCGCGCAGGCTCGACGGCCAGTCATCGCCGAGCAAAGCGGCAAGCAGGCGCTCGGGCAGTTCGCCCTCCTCCGGCAACAAGCGCAGGGTCTCGCCCAGCTCGACAGCGGCCTGCAAGGCTTGCGGGTCGTCGCCATCGACATAACGCGCCAGCACAATGCGCAGCCAGCGCGCGCTGTCATCACAGCGTTCGCAGTAACGGCCAAACCAGAACAGGTTTTCCACTACGCGCGACGGCAGATAAGGGTCGCGCCGCACCAGATCATGTACGCCAATCGCCCGTTGCGCGCGCCAATGCTCGCCGCCGACAGCGCGATCGCCGAGCACCCACGTGTCTTTGCTCGCGCCACCACGCTGCATCGACACCACTTCGGCATCCGCCTCAGCCGCCACGCGAGTCAGGCCGCCGGGCAGTACACGGTAGCCGTCAGCGCTGGCCACCGCGTACACGCGCATGCCGATGGCACGGTGTTGCAGATGGTCGTCGACGGTGTGCCATACCGGCGCCTGGGACAATTGCGCCAGCTCCTGGGCCACATAGGCGTAAGGCCGCGCACGCATGCGCTCGGCCAGGGCCAGGCGTTGCTCTTCGTTCAAATCGCGGCCGAATACCGGCGCGAAGCTTTGCGAAGGAAACGCTGGTTTGATCAGCAATTCCGGCAGCTTTTCCAAGGCTTCGGCCAGCACCGGCGCCTCGCCGCACCACCAGGTGGCGATGGACGGCAGGATCAGTTCTTCACCAAACAAAAACTCGTTGATCTTCGGCAGAAAGCCGAGCAAACCGGGCGACTCCAGCACGCCGCTGCCCAAGGCATTGGCCACCAGCACATTGCCCTGGCGCACCGCATCCAGCAGGCCGGGCACGCCCAGCGCCGAGTCGGTGCGCAGCTCCAGCGGGTCGCAGAAATCGTCGTCCAGGCGCCGCATGATCGCGTGCACCCGGCGCAGGCCGCTGAGGGTTTTGAGGAACACCGTGCTGTCGCGCACCGTGAGGTCGCCGCCTTCCACCAACGGGTAGCCGAGCTGGCGCGCCAGGTAGAGGTGTTCGAAATAGCTTTCGTTGAAACGCCCCGGCGTGAGCAGCACGATCAACGGTGGCTGGTCATCACCGGGCGCCTGGCGGGCCAGGGTTTCCTGGAGCGTGCGGAAGAAACCGGTGAGGTGTTGAACCTGCAAATCGCGGTACAGATCCGGGAATGCACGGGACACGATGGTGCGGTTTTCCAGCGCGTAACCTGCGCCCGATGGCGCCTGGGTACGGTCGGCGGTGACCCACCAACGGCCATCCGGGGTGCGCGCCAGGTCCACGGCATACAGGTGCAGAAACGCGCCGTCCGGTGGCTGAATGCCCTGGCACGGCCACAGGAAGTTGTTGTGCCCAAACACCAGCTCCGCCGGCAACAGGCCTTCTTTGATCAAGCGCTGCGGGCCGTACAGGTCGGCGAGCACGGCATTGAGCAAACGCGCACGCTGGGCGATACCGGCCGACAGGTGCTGCCACTCATCGGCGGCCAGCACATGGGGCAGCAGATCCAGCTCCCACGGGCGGTCGGCGCCTTTGGGGTCGGCGTAGACGTTGTAGGTCACGCCGTTTTCCTGGATCTGCCGGGTCAGCAACGCCTGGCGCTGGGCCAGTTGCACGGGCGTACTGCGTTGCAGGTGATCGAGCAGGCGCTGCCAATGGGCACGCACCGCGCCACTGTCGTCGAGCAGTTCGTGATAGGTGCCCGCAGTGAGCGGGTAACGGTCGAGCAAGTCGGGCATGGAACGCTCGGCAGAGGCAAGGGAAGTCAGTTTAAATCAAATTCAACGCGATCTTGTGTGGGAGCTGGCTTGCCTGCGATAGCGGTTTTCCTACCACCTGATTGGCTGGCTGATACACCGCTATCGCAGGCAAGCCAGCTCCCACATTTTAGATCTCATTTAGTCATTTTTATTGGGGAAACGCCGCAAATCCAGGGTCATTGGTAGTTCATCGTTAATCACCAAGGGCGGCACAGGCAATTTGCCTGGGCTGTGGCCGATGCGGAAAAACCGCGCCATACGCCGGCTCTCCGCCTCATTGGCATTCACCGGCAAGCTGTCGTAATTGCGCCCACCCGGATGCGCGACGTGGTACTGGCAGCCGCCCAGCGAGCGTTGCATCCAGGTATCGAGCAAGTCGAACACCAACGGCGCATGCACCGCGATGGTCGGTTGCAAACAGTTAGCCGGTTGCCAGGCGCGATAACGCACGCCAGCGACGAACTCGCCGATACGCCCGGTCGGCTGCAACGGCACCGGGATGCCGTTGCAGGTCAGCAGGTAGCGTTGCGGCGCCAAGCCGCTCAACTTCACCTGCAAGCGTTCCAGGGATGAGTCCACGTAACGCACCGTGCCACCGACGGCGCCTTCTTCGCCCAGCACGTGCCAAGGCTCCAACGCCTGGCGCAACTCCAGTTCGATACCGCCGACGGCGTAGTCGCCGACCTTGGGGAAACGAAACGCCAGGTGTGCGGCAAACCATTCGGCGCGCAGCGGGTAACCAGCAGCATTCAGCTCGACGATCACGTCGGCAAAATCCTGCTCGATAAAGTGTGGCAGCAAGAAACGGTCGTGCAGCTCAGTGCCCCAGCGCGCCAGTTTTGCTGGCGCATACGGCTCACGCCAGAAGCGCGCGACCAAGGCTCGCAACAGCAACTGTTGGGTGAGGCTCATGCGCGCATGGGGCGGCATTTCGAACGCACGCAGTTCCAACAGACCCAGGCGGCCAGTGGCGCCATCGGGCGAGTAGAGTTTGTCGATGCAGAATTCGGCGCGGTGGGTGTTGCCGGTCACGTCGATCAGCAGGTTGCGCAACAGCCGGTCGACCAACCATGGCGGGCATTCTTCGCCAGGCTCGGGCATTTGTGCGAAGGCGATTTCCAGCTCATACAGCGCGTCGTTACGCGCTTCATCCACCCGTGGCGCCTGGGAGGTCGGGCCGATAAACAGCCCGGAAAACAGGTACGACAAGGACGGATGGTTATGCCAGTAGCTGATCAGGCTGCGCAGCAAATCCGGGCGGCGCAGGAACGGTGAGTCTTTCGGCGTCGCGCCGCCCAGCACAAAGTGGTTACCACCGCCGGTGCCGGTGTGGCGCCCGTCGATCATGAACTTTTCGGTGGTCAGGCGGGTTTGCCGCGCCTCTTCGTAGAGGAACTCGGTGCGCTCCACTAGCTCATCCCAAGTGGCGGACGGCTGCACATTGACCTCGATCACACCCGGGTCCGGCGTGACCCGGAAGTTGCTTAAGCGCGTATCGAACGGCGGCTCGTACCCTTCCAGCAACACCGGGCAATGCAGTTCTTCGGCGGTGGCTTCAATAGCGGCCACCAACTCCAGGTAATCCTCGACGCGTTCCAGCGGCGGCATAAACAGGTACAAACGCCCTTCCCGTGCTTCGGCACACAAGGCGGTGCGGGTCAGCCAGTCGGCGGATTCGTCGACCTTCGGCTCGCGCTCGTCGCTCGGCGCAGGCGTGGCGTGGCTTTGCAGTTGGGCGGTGGTCGGCAGCTCCGGCTGATCCTGATTCGGGTCGGTGGGATGCACAAATGGGTATTCCGCCGCCGTCACCCATGGCTGCGAGGCCAACGGCAGGCGGTAGCCCAGCGGCGAGTCACCCGGTACCAGTCGGCAGTGGTTATCACGCAGGTACCAGCGCCCGCTCTGCCAGCGGTCATTGGCCGCCGTGCGCGCCAGCGGCAGCACTTGGCCGATGACTTTATCCAGGCCCTGGCTGAACACTTTGCGCAGGCGCTCGCGCTCAAGATCGTCGCTTAAACGCGGGTCCTGGGCGGTAACGTTTTGCGGCAGCGCACCTTCGCGCCACAGGTAGTAGAAGTTGTCTTCGAAAGCCGGGAACACAAAGCGTGCCGGCAGTTTAAGGCGCTCGGCGACACTGGCCAGGAAGCGCCCGGCCATCACGCCATCGGCGCCGTAGTCCTGTTGTTCATCGGCGATCAGCGCGCTGTTGTGCCAGATCGGCACGCCGTCGCGGCGCCAGTAGCAATTGAGCGACCAGCGCGGCAGTTGCTCGCCGGGGTACCACTTGCCCTGGCCGAAATGCACCAGGCCTTTGGGCGCGTAGTGTGTGCGCATGCGCTGGAACAGCTCGGCGGACAGGCGACGCTTGTCCGGCCCCAGCGCCGCGGTGTTCCACTCGGCGCCGTCGGGATCATCGATGGAGACAAAGGTCGGTTCGCCGCCCATGGTCAGGCGCACGTCATCCTTGAGCAGGTCGGCGTCGATCTGCCGGCCCAACGCCTGGATCGCCAGCCATTGCTCTTCGGTGTAGGGCTTGGTGACGCGCGGCGCTTCCCAAATGCGCTCCACCGACATCTCGTGGGTAAATTCGCACTCGCAGGGTTCCACCAGCCCGCTGATTGGCGCAGCGGACGAAGGATCAGGGCTACAGGCCAATGGGATATGCCCTTCACCGGCGAACAGCCCGGAGGTGGCGTCCAGGCCGATCCAGCCCGCGCCGGGCAAATACACCTCGCACCAGGCGTGCAGGTCGGTGAAGTCGACTTCGGTGCCGGACGGGCCATCGAGGGCTTTGACGTCGGCGGTGAGCTGGATCAGATAACCGGACACAAACCGCGCCGCCAACCCCAGGTTGCGCAGTAGTTGCACCAGCAGCCACGCCGAATCGCGGCAGGAGCCGGAAGCGGCGCCCAAGGTGAATTCCGGCGTTTGTACGCCCGGCTCCATGCGGATCAGGTAACCGATATCGGCGGCCAGGCGCTGGTTAAGCCCGACCAGAAAATCCACAGCCGGCAGCGGCGTGCGGTCGATGCCGGCCAGATAGGCGGCAAACTTTGGCGTCAGCGGCAAGGTTTCCAGGTACGGCGCCAGCTCACGCTGCTCATCGGCGGCGTAGCTGAAGGGGATTTTTTCGGCGTAGGGCTCGAGGAAAAAATCGAACGGGTTGAATACCGCCATCTCGGCGACGAGGTCGACCTCAATGCGCAACTCATCAGTCTTTTCCGGGAATACCAGGCGCGCCAGGTAATTGCCCTGCGGGTCTTGCTGCCAATTGATGAAGTGCTGCTCGGGCAGCACTTTGAGCGCGTAAGACAAGATCCGCGTGCGGCTATGGGCAGCCGGGCGCAAGCGCACGATCTGTGGGCCGAGTTCGACAGCGCGGTCATAGCGGTAATGCGTAACGTGGTGCAACGCGACATGAATCGACACGGCGGCCTCCTGCGAGCCAGGGCATGAACACAAAGCGCGCAAGACTTATGCCAGAGCGGCCGTCATTGCGCTTTATCGTAAGACCCGGTGCAGTACAGCACCAAAACGGCGCCAACGTGGGTGCCGTGGTGCAAGGCTTGCACATATTTGTGGCGTGCGTGTGAGGCCGGGTGGTGAATCTACCCAGTCAGCGCGTTTTGTGGCGAGCGATCGTGGCTTCGCGAAGGTGGCGGACTTCGAGCAGCTTTTGGCGCATTTCGCGGTGGCGCTTGCTGTTAAGCAGGAGCAACCCCAACAGCGGAAAGAGCACAGCCGAGCCGTAGACCAGTTTGGGAATGGGGTACTGGATCATCGGCAGCACGAACAGCAGGCAGCAACCCAGATAACCCGCCACCAGGCCGGTGGCCCATGGGCGGCCACGCGTAACCATCACGTTGGCAAAGACCAGCACCGTCACCAGCAGCAAAATCGCCAGGCCTGAGTAGTCGGATTTAAGCGACGGATCGACACCCCGCAAATACGTCACGCCGGCGAGGGATACAGCAGACGCGCCGGAAAAGATCGCCATGAAGATTGTGCCCATGAACACCGGGAAATAGCGCGCGAGAAAACTGCCCATGTCGGGGAAACCTTTCATTCGGTGAGGTCCTCGTACAAGCCGATTGCAAGGGTGGTGGCAGTGCCCACGCTACCGCTGCGGTAGCTGCCCACGATACCGAGGATGCCGCCCAATGCGTCTTTCATCTGGGTCAGGGTGGCATGCCGAATTTCCGTGGAGCTGAAGCTCTTGGTCAGTTTGCCTGCACGCTGCTGCAACTTGAGCAACTTGGGCGTCAGGCTGGGGTCGCGCAGGCTTAGCAGCTCCTTGGTCAGTTTCTTGCGTTCCTGGCGATTCAAACCCTTGAGCAATTCATACCAACTCTTGCCCAGAGCGGCAGCCTTTTTGGCCCTGAGCAGCTTCACCGTGGTCAGCGCGCCGGTGCCGATCCCCACCAGGGAAGCCGTATCAAGGATGGTTGAAACAGCGCCGAACCATTCGGCGTCATCCATCCGGTCGTTAGCGTCAGGGTCGAGTATCTCGTTGTAGGTACGCGCCACGCCAAACCCGCATTGCGCACTGCTGGCCAGCGCCGCCGTCACGCCAATGCCCACCACGAACGCGCTGGCGCCCGCCGTAAAAGGCACGGCGACGCTGCCGCTGAACACCACGATCCAACCGATAATCGCGGCGGTGCACGACAAGCCCATATCAAACGCCTCTTTTCTGAGGCGTTCTTCCCGTGGGTCGGTCTTGACCTGCTCCACAAACTGCGCGGGCGAAATGTACTTCTGTGCTTCGCGCAAAATGATGCGCTTGGGCTTGATGCTGCAGAGGGGCTTGAATTCGCGCAGGGTGATGACATTGAAGTCGGCGTCGATGTACACCACACCGGCGCCGACAATGCCGGGGTCGGCATCGATGGCGGCGAACAACCGTGGCAGGTTGATCTGGCTTTCGATGCGCTGGCGCGCCATGAATTGGGAGCGGTTGGAGTCCATGCCGATGGAGAGCAGGGGGTTGCTCATGGGTATTCTTCCTTGAATATGAGGGTGGCCGGGCCGGCTTTGTGGGAGCTGGCTTGCCTGCGATGGCGATCTAATGGGCGACACCTTAACAAACAGGCACGCCATCGAATAGAAAGCAAAACGCCAGCACGAGGCTGGCGTTTTGCATATTCAGGTTGCGATCAGCGCGGCACGACCGGCTTGCGCGCAGGCTTGCCGCCTTTGCCCTTCGCCGCATCACTGCGTTCTTTAGCCGCCTGCTTGTTACGCGCCTGAGCTGCCGCCTTGGCTTGCTCACGCTTGTCCCACGGGTTGCTGCCATCACTGCCGCGCGGTGGCAGGCCGGTGTGCTGGGTGAGGATCCTGGTGGTGGTCTCCTTCGCAACCTTATGGCTGCCAGCCGGCGTCGAGTTCTTGCGACGGGCGCTCTGGTAGCTGTCGGTGGACGGCTGGTGCAGCGGGATCAACTGATCCTTGCCCGGCCCGATCAGGTCGGCGCGGCCCATGCGCGTCAGTGCTTCACGCAGCATCGGCCAGCCTTTCGGGTCGTGGTAGCGCAGGAAGGCCTTGTGCAGACGGCGCTGTTCCTCGCTCTTGACGATGGTCACCGCGTCGCTCTTGTAGGTGACCTTGCGCAGCGGGTTCTTGCCCGAGTGGTACATGGCGGTGGCGGTGGCCATCGGCGACGGGTAGAACGCCTGTACCTGGTCGGCGCGGAAGCCATTGCCCTTGAGCCACAGGGCCAGGTTCATCATGTCTTCATCGGTGGTGCCCGGGTGGGCGGCGATGAAGTACGGGATCAGGTACTGCTCCTTGCCCGCTTCCTTGGTGTACTTCTCGAACATGCGCTTGAACTTGTCATAGCTGCCAATGCCCGGTTTCATCATCTGGTTGAGCGGACCTTCCTCGGTGTGTTCCGGGGCGATCTTCAAGTAGCCACCGACGTGGTGGGTAACCAGTTCCTTGACGTATTCCGGCGACTCGACCGCGAGGTCGTAGCGCAGGCCGGAAGCAATCAGAATCTTCTTCACACCCGGCAACGCACGGGCGCTGCGATACAGCTGAATCAACGAAGAGTGATCGGTGTTCAGGTTCGGGCAGATGCCCGGGAACACGCATGACGGCTTGCGGCACGCGGATTCGATTTCCGGGCTCTTGCAGGCGATGCGGTACATGTTCGCGGTCGGGCCGCCGAGGTCGGAGATCACGCCGGTGAAGCCTGGCACTTTGTCGCGGATCTCTTCGATTTCGCGAATGATCGACTCTTCGGAACGGTTCTGGATGATGCGGCCTTCGTGCTCGGTGATCGAGCAGAAAGTACAGCCACCGAAGCAGCCACGCATGATGTTCACCGAGAAACGGATCATGTCGTAGGCCGGGATCTTTTCCTTGCCGTACACCGGGTGCGGGACGCGGGCGTAAGGCATGCCGAACACGTAGTCCATTTCTTCGGTAGTCATCGGAATGGGCGGCGGGTTGAACCACACGTCCACTTCACCATGCTTCTGCACCAAAGCGCGGGCGTTGCCTGGGTTGGTTTCCAGGTGCAGCACGCGGTTGGCGTGGGCGTACAGGACCGAGTCGCCACGGACTTTTTCCATGGACGGCAGACGAATGACCGTCTTGTCACGGGTCATGCGCGGGCTGGCAAGAATTTGTACGACCTTGGCTTCTTCCGGGTCTTCAACCGGGCCTTTTTCCTGCTCAATGGCGCAGGCCTGGGTGTCCTGCGTATTCACATACGGGTTGATGATCTTGTCGATCTTGCCCGGACGGTCGATACGCGTGGAGTCCACCTCGTACCAGCCTTCAGGCGTGTCACGGCGAATGAACGCGGTGCCGCGCACGTCGGTGATGTCTTCGATCTTGTGGCCCCACGACAGGCGCTGGGCAACTTCGACGATGGCCCGCTCGGCGTTGCCGTACAGCAGGATGTCGGCGCAGGCATCGATCAGGATCGAGTTGCGCACACGGTCCTGCCAGTAATCGTAGTGGGCGATGCGGCGCAGGGACGCTTCGATGCCGCCAAGTACGATCGGCACGTTCTTGTAGGCTTCCTTGCAACGCTGGCTGTACACCAGGCTGGCGCGGTCCGGGCGTTTGCCGGCCATGCCGCCTGGGGTGTAGGCGTCGTCGGAACGGATTTTCTTGTCAGCGGTGTAACGGTTGATCATCGAGTCCATGTTGCCGGCCGCGACGCCGAAGAACAGGTTCGGCTCGCCGAGCTTCATGAAGTCGTCTTTGGACTGCCAGTTCGGCTGCGCAATGATCCCGACGCGAAAGCCCTGGGACTCCAGCAGCCGGCCGATGATCGCCATGCCAAACGACGGGTGATCCACATACGCATCACCGGTGACGATGATGATGTCGCAGGAATCCCAGCCAAGCTGATCCATCTCCTCCCTGCTCATCGGCAGGAATGGCGCAGGACCGAAACATTCGGCCCAGTACTTGGGATAGTCAAATAACGGCTTGGCTGTTTGCATGACGGTGACCGGTGTTGAGATGAAAAATCGCGGGCGCGGAATATAGCACAAATTTTGACCAATTCCGACGGTAATGGTCGGAATTGTGCTGATGCAATCGAAGGCAAGCCAGCTCCCACACTCGAACGGTGAATACCTTCAAATGTGGGAGCTGGCTTGCCTGCGATGAGCATAGGTATCTACACAACTTTTAAAAGCAGCCTATTTCTCCTGTGGCGAGCAGGCTTGTCCTGCGTTGGGCTGCGAAGCAGCCCCAAAAACAGACGCTGAGTACTTTCAGCAAAATTGCCGTGCTTGTACTGGGGCCGCTTCGCAGCCCAACGCAGGACAAGCCTGCTCGCCACAACAGCCCACCTGCCACAGACTTCGTGTTAACCGGTTGTGTAGATACCTATGCTGCGATGAGGCCCTTACAGGCGCTGAAACTTACTCGTCATCGTCGAAGTTATAGCTGCCCGGCGCCAGGTTCTCGAAGCGCGTGTACTTACCGATAAACGCCAGGCGGATAAAGCCGATTGGCCCGTTCCGCTGCTTGCCGATGATGATCTCGGCAATGCCTTTGTGCTCCGTCTCGGGGTGATACACCTCGTCGCGGTACACGAACATGATCACGTCAGCATCCTGCTCGATCGCTCCGGATTCCCGCAAGTCGGAGTTCACCGGGCGCTTGTTCGGGCGTTGCTCAAGGGAACGGTTGAGCTGGGACAGCGCCACCACCGGGCAGTTGAATTCCTTGGCCAGGGCTTTGAGCGACCGGGAGATTTCGGAAATCTCGTTGGTGCGGTTGTCACCGCTGGAGCCTGGAATCTGCATCAGCTGCAGGTAGTCGATCATGATCAGGGCGATGTCGCCGTGCTCACGCACCAGCCGGCGAGTACGTGCACGCATCTCTGATGGGCTGATACCGGCGGTGTCATCGATAAACAGCTTGCGGTCGTTAAGCAAGTTGACCGCCGACGTCAGGCGCGGCCAATCGTCGTCTTCCAGGCGACCGGCTCGCACCTTGGTCTGGTCGATACGGCCAAGCGAGGAAAGCATACGCATGATCAGCGATTCACCAGGCATCTCCAGCGAGTAAACCAGTACGGCTTTGTCGCTGCGCAGCACGGCGTTTTCCACCAGGTTCATCGCAAAGGTGGTTTTACCCATGGATGGACGGCCGGCGACGATGATCAAGTCAGACGGCTGCAGGCCGCTGGTCTTCTCGTCGAGGTCGGTGTAGCCGGTGGAAATACCCGTGATGGCGTTGTCGGTGTTGAACAAGGTGTCGATGCGGTCGATGGCCTTGGTCAACAGGTCGTTGACGCTGACTGGGCCACCGGTTTTCGGCCGCGCTTCGGCGATCTGGAAGATCTGGCGTTCAGCCTCATCAAGGATCTCGGCGGCGGTGCGGCCTTCGGGGTTGAAGGCGCTGTCGGCGATTTCGGTGCTGATTCCGATCAACTGGCGCAGGGTGGCGCGCTCGCGAACGATCTGCGCATACGCCTTGATGTTGGCGACGGATGGCGTGTTTTTCGCCAGCTCACCCAGGTAGCCCAGACCGCCGACTTGGGAGGTCTGGCCTTCCTTGTCCAGCTGTTCGGCCAGGGTTACCACGTCGATCGGCGAGTTCTGGTCGGCCAGCTTGGCAATGGCGCGGAAGATCAGGCGGTGGTCATGGCGATAGAAATCACCGTCCGAGACTTGATCCAGCACGCGTTCCCAGGCGTTGTTATCCAGCATCAAGCCACCGAGCACGGCCTGTTCGGCCTCGATGGAATGCGGCGGCACCTTCAGGGCAGCGGTTTGCAGATCGTATTGCTCAGGAGCTGAAATATCGTTCATGGCCACTTGGAATTAGGGGTGTGTAGAAAAACAAAAGGCACGACCTGTAAACAGGATCGTGCCCGATGTTAACCGCCTGGCACGCGAGGTGCCAGTCAGTTAGGTGTTGCTTAAGCTGCTACCACTACAACGCGTACGGTGGCTTCAACTTCAGCGTGCAGGTGCACGGCTACGTCGAATTCGCCTACGTTGCGGATGGTGCCGTTCGGCAGACGAACTTCGCTCTTCTGCACTTCAACGCCGGAGGCGGTCAGTGCATCAGCGATGTCGTGGGTGCCGATCGAACCGAACAGCTTGCCTTCGTCACCGGCGGTGGCAGTGATAGTCACTTCCAGCTCAGCCAGTTGGGCAGCGCGAGTTTCGGCCGAAGCTTTTTTGTCTGCTGCGGCTTTTTCCAGCTCAGCACGACGCTCTTCAAACGCAGCCAGGTTGGCAGCGGTTGCAGCGGTGGCTTTGCCGTATGGCAGCAGGTAGTTACGACCGTAGCCGGCCTTAACGTTCACTTTGTCGCCCAGGTTGCCCAGGTTGGCGACTTTTTCCAGAAGGATCAGTTGCATGTGAAAATCCTCTAACTTTTAACCTTCACCGTTCGCGTTATCGGCGTCTTTCGACGCCAGACGACCGCGAAAATCAATCAGGCCGTCGACAATGGCCAAAACCACGAGTAACGGATAGATCAGCTGCATAAACAGCAACATCGTGACGTACAACCCCACCAGCCAGAACTTGGCCAGGCGCTTTCGCGCAACCAGCCCGTGAATCAGGGCCAGCCCGGCAAACACCAGCGGTACACTGCAAATCGGCGCCAGCAAGGCCATCTGTGGGCCGAAGTTCGGCCCGACAACCATGCACGCCAGCAGCAACATCGCCGGCCCCGCTGGGATTCTGATACTGCGAAATTCGCGACCAAAACCACCCGGGTTGTACAACAACGCTTGCCAATAACGCCCAACAATCAGGCTCAGCACGCTGACGACCTGCAACAATGCCGCAATCAGGCCGGTCAGGACCGGGGCAATCAGTGACGCAAACCGCGCTCGCTCATCTACCGACAATTGCTGGTAGAGATCCCCGAGGGCCATCGGCAGGATCTTGACGATCTCTTGCGACAGCGCTTCGATTTGCGGGCGGAAAGCCGCGCCAAGCATCACTGAGTACACCAACCCCAATGCCACGCTGACCAGCAGCGTGCGGACCCAGGACTCACTTGCGCGTAAAACCAACGCAAGGCTCGATGACCCCAGCAGTACCAGAAGTACCCGTGGATCACCGAATTGAAGCCACCAGATCAAGGCCGGCAACAATCCCAGGGCAAGAACGCCAAGGGCGTCCTTCAAACCGCGCCGCAGGAGCACAAGGCAACCTGCAGCAGCACCCAACCAATAAAGCAGCGGCAATGCCGCACATCCGGCCACTACCAGAGTGGCCTGCACGCGACCGCGCATGATGAACTCAGCTAAGGCGCGCATGCATTCAATCCCTTACTACTTGTCGACTGCCCGGTCTCAGCGGCCGTGGCTGTCGGTGTAGGCCAGCAGGGCCAGGAAGCGGGCGCGCTTGATAGCGGTGGCCAGCTGACGCTGATAACGTGCTTTGGTACCGGTGATACGGCTTGGAACGATTTTGCCGGTCTCGGATACGTAGGCTTTCAGAGTGTTGAGATCTTTGTAATCGATCTCTTTCACGTCTTCAGCGGTGAAGCGGCAGAATTTACGACGACGGAAGAAACGTGCCATTTGATAGGCTCCTTAAAAGGTCCGTGGATTACTCGTCAGCGTTATCGCTGTTGTCGCTGTCATCACTATCAGCGCTTTCAGCGCCTTCGTGCTCAGGACGGTCGCGACGCTCACGGCGCTCACTGCGGTTTTCTTCAGCCTTGAGCATCTCGGATTGGCCGGTAACGGCTTCTTCGCGACGGATGACCAGGTTACGGATCACTGCATCGTTGTAGCGGAAGTTGTCTTCCAGCTCGGCCAGGGCCTTGCCAGTGCACTCAACGTTCAGCATCACGTAGTGAGCCTTGTGAACATTGTTGATTGCGTAGGCCAGTTGACGACGGCCCCAATCTTCCAGACGGTGGATTTTGCCGCCGTCTTCTTCGATCAGCTTGGTGTAACGCTCAACCATGCCGCCGACTTGCTCGCTTTGATCCGGGTGGACCAAAAAGATGATTTCGTAATGACGCATGAATGCTCCTTACGGGTTGTAGCCTGCCGCTCAAAAACGGTCAGACAAGGAGTGAATGACACTTATGGATCTTGCCGCAGGGAGGCACATAGGTGCCTGCCAGGAAGGCAAGGGGCGCAATTGTAGAGAAGGGGGAGAAACGGCGCAAGGTGATTGGTGATTATTTGAACAATCTTCCAAACACCCTGAAACGACTGCGGGAGCTGAAATTCTGTGGGAGCTGGCTTGCCTGCGATGCAGGCACCTCGGTGTATCAGTGATACAGAGGTGATGCTATCGCAGGCAAGCCAGCTCCCACACAAGCCCGGCCGCACATTTTTGATCGGGTTACTTCTTGCTCTTGGCCTTGGCACCGCGCTGACGCTGGGCTTCGAACAGGCACACACCGGTGGCAACCGACACGTTGAGGCTGCTGACGCTACCGGCCATCGGCAATTTCACCAGGTAATCGCAGTGCTCGCGGGTCAGGCGACGCATGCCTTTGCCTTCGGCACCCATGATCAGGATGGTCGGACCGGTGAGGTCCTGGTCATAAATGCTGACCTCGGCCTCGCCTGCAGTGCCCACGATCCAAAGGCCGCGCTGCTGGAGTTTCTCCAGGGTACGCGCCAGGTTGGTCACGGCCACCAGTGGAATCACTTCCGCCGCGCCGCACGCGACTTTACGCACGACCGGCGTCAGGGTTGCCGACTTGTCCTTAGGCACGATCACCGCCAGCGCACCGGCAGCATCGGCCGAACGCAGGCAAGCGCCGAGGTTGTGCGGGTCGGTCACGCCGTCCAGCACCAGCAACAGCGGTGCGCCTTCTGTACGGTCGAGCAGCTCGTCGAGCATCGCTTCGCCCCAGACCTGGCTCGGGCTTACGTCCGCAACCACGCCTTGGTGAACGCCCTCGACCCACACGTCCATTTCACGGCGCTCGGCCTGGCCGATGGCAACCTTGTTTTGCGTAGCCAGCTCGACCAGCGCTTGTACACGCGGCTCGCTGCGGCCTTCGGCCAACCACACCTGCTTGACGCGTTTAGGGTGATGACGCAGCAGTGCTTCTACGGCGTGCACGCCGTAGATTTTTTCCAGACTCATGACTTGGCCTTAGGTTTGCGCGACCCGCCGCTTTTCGCGGGAGCCGAACCCGCTTTAGGCGGGCCTTTACGGTGTTTACTCGGTTTGCTCGACGGCTTTTCCGCCCCGTGGGACTTTCCCCCAGACGCCGCTTTACCACCGCTTTTGGCTTCGTTGAGCAACTGCTGCTTCAACTCACGGCTCTTGCGCACTTCAGCGTTTTTCGCCGCTGCATCGCTCGGGCGGTAGGCCTCTGGGGCCTTCTCCTTGGTGGACGAACGACGAGCGGCCTTGGCTGGCGCAGGCTCGGTAGCCGCTGCTTTCGCAGGCGCGCCCTTGCCTTTGCTGGCTGGCGCAGTCGGTTCGCTGCCACGCTTTTTACGGCCAGTCGGTGTTTCGGTCGGCTTGTCGGGCATGCCGAAGTCGATCTTGCGCTCGTCGAGGTCGACGCGCATGACCTGCACTTCCACGGTGTCGCCCAAACGGAAGCTGCGACCGGTGCGCTCGCCCGCCAGGCGGTGATGCACAGGGTCGAAGTGGTAGTAATCGCCCGGCAGCGCAGTGACGTGCACCAAGCCTTCGACGTAAATGTCGGTCAGCTCGACGAACAGGCCAAAACCCGTCACGGCAGTGATCACACCAGGGAACGACTCGCCCACGCGGTCTTTCATGAACTCGCACTTGAGCCAGTTCACTACGTCGCGGGTGGCTTCGTCGGCGCGGCGCTCGCTCATGGAGCACTGCTCGCCCAGCTGTTCCAGAGCCGCTTCGTCGTACGGATAGATCCGTGCCTTCGGAATGGTCATGGCACCGGCGCGCTTGACGTGCGGGGTGTTCTGCTTGGAGTGGATCACGCTGCGGATCGCCCGGTGCGTGAGCAGGTCCGGGTAACGACGAATCGGCGAAGTGAAGTGGGTGTACGCCTCGTAATTCAGGCCGAAGTGGCCCTGGTTATCGGCGCTGTACACCGCCTGGCTCAGAGAGCGCAGCATCACGGTCTGGATCACGTGGTAATCCGGACGGTCCTTGATGCTGGCCAGCAGCGCCTGGTAATCCTTCGGCGTCGGGCCGTCCTTGCCTTTGTGCAGGGACAGGCCAAGCTCACCGAGGAAAGCGCGCAGTTTTTCCAAACGCTCCGGCGGCGGGCCGTCGTGCACGCGGTACAGGGCAGGAATTTCGTGCTTTTTGAGGAACTCTGCGGTGGCCACGTTGGCCGCCAGCATGCACTCCTCAATCAGCTTGTGCGCATCGTTGCGCGTGGTCGGCGTAATGGCCGCGATCTTGCGCTCGGAACCGAAGACAATCCGGGTTTCCTGGGTTTCAAAGTCGATTGCGCCACGCACATGACGTGCGCCCAGCAACACCTTGTACAGCGCGTAAAGCTGCTTGAGGTGCGGCACTACGTCGGCATATTCGCCACGCAAGGCCTTGGCTTCGCTGGTCTTCGGCGCTTCCAGGATGGTGCTGACCTTGTTGTAGGTCAGGCGCGCCTGGGAGTGGATCACCGCTTCGTAGAACTGGTAGTCGGTCATTTCGCCGGTTTTGGAGATGGTCATCTCGCACACCATGGCCAAACGGTCGACTTTCGGGTTCAGGGAGCACAGGCCGTTGGACAGCTGCTCAGGCAGCATCGGGATCACGCGCTCAGGGAAGTACACGGAGTTGCCGCGCACCTGGGCTTCGTTATCCAGGGCCGAACCGATCTTCACATAGCTGGAGACGTCGGCAATCGCGACGAACAACTTCCAGCCGCCGGAGAACAGGCGCAGCTTGCCAGGCTTGGCTTCGCAATAGACCGCATCGTCGAAGTCGCGGGCATCTTCGCCGTCGATGGTGACGAACGGCAGATGGCGCAGGTCGATGCGTTTTTCCTTGTCTTTCTCTTCCACTTCCGGCTTGAGCTTGGCGGCTTCCTTGAGCACAGCCTCGGGCCAGACGTGAGGAATATCGTAGGTGCGCAGCGCAACGTCGATTTCCATGCCCGGCGCCATGTAGTTGCCGACCACTTCAACAATATCGCCCTGTGGCTGGAAGCGCGCGGTTGGCCAGTGGGTGATTTTCACCTCGACGAACTGGCCGACCTTGGCGGCGCCATTGCGACCCGGGGTGATCAGCACTTCCTGCTGGACCTTCGGGTTATCCGGCACTACAAAGCCGATGCCGCCTTCTTCGAAGTAACGGCCAACGATGGACTCGTGGGCACGGGACACCACTTCGACGATCACGCCTTCACGGCGACCACGACGGTCCAGGCCGGAAACGCGGGCCAGGGCACGGTCGCCGTCGAATACCAGGCGCATTTGCGCCGGGCTCATGAACAGGTCGTCGCTGCCGTCATCCGGGATCAGGAAGCCGAAGCCATCCCGATGGCCGGCGATGCGGCCCAGGATCAAGTCGAGCTTATCCACAGGCGCATAGGTGCCACGACGGGTGTAGATCAGTTGAGCATCGCGCTCCATGGCACGCAAACGGCGGCGCAGGGCTTCGAGCTGGTCTTCGGTGGTCAGACCGAACTCTTCAACCAACTGCTCGCGGCTAGCAGGCGAACCACGATCGGCGAGATGCGCCAGGATCAGTTCGCGGCTAGGAATAGGGTTTTCATATTTTTCCGCTTCACGAGCGGCCTCGGGATCGAGGGACTGCCAATCGGCCATTAGAGAGTTTTCACCTTGTCTATATGCGGGTTAGTTTGGCATACGCGTATTGAAACGGGAAATTTCAGGTGTCAACAAGCGTTTAAAAGGCCTTTGCAGCCCTCGGAAAGCGCCTTGAATGACCATTGGCGAAATTTTCCGGGCTTTTTTCATCGCAGGGCTTTACAGCTCAAAATCGCCTCCGTATAGTGCGCGCCATCGACGACGGCAACGTTGTTGATGCTGCCCAGGTGGTGAAATTGGTAGACACGCCAGCTTCAGGTGCTGGTGATCGCAAGGTCGTGGAAGTTCGAGTCTTCTCCTGGGCACCAAATTCAGATTAAACCCGCGAAAGCGGGTTTTTTCGTTTCAGGCCTCTGATTTTTAACAAGAATATTGAATTATATTTTTGATATCAGGGGTTTACAGATTAAAAAGCGCTCCGTATAGTTCGCTCCATCAACAGCGCAAGCGTTGTTGATAATGCCCAGGTGGTGAAATTGGTAGACACGCCAGCTTCAGGTGCTGGTGATCGCAAGGTCGTGGAAGTTCGAGTCTTCTCCTGGGCACCAAATTCAGATCAAACCCGCGAAAGCGGGTTTTTTCGTTTCCGGGGTTTGAAAACTTCCCCAAGGATTCTCCCCTCATCCGCACTTGAGAAGTTTTATCGTTTATCCTTGCAATGATTTGTTGCATACAAGCGAGGAACACTTCGGATGATGATCCGCGATAACCGTCTCAAGACATCCCTTCTGCGTGGCCTGACCCTCACCCTGCTTGGCTTGACGCTGCTCTCGCCCACCGCCTACTCCGCCGACAAGGTGTCCCTGACCCTGTACAACGGCCAGCACAAAGAAGTCGGCGATGAACTCGCCAAGGCCTTCGAAGCCAAGACCGGCATTCACGTCAACGTGCGCAAAGGCAGCAGCAACCAGCTCGCCAGCCAGGTCGTGGAAGAAGGCGAGCGCTCCCCTGCCGATGTGATCTACACAGAAGAATCGCCGCCGCTGAACAAACTCGGCGAGCAAGGCCTGCTGGCCAAGATTGATGCGAGCACGCTGGACGTATTGCCCAAGGATTACGTCGGCAGCAACGGTGACTGGATGGGCGTGACCGCTCGTACCCGCGTCGTGGCCTTTAACCCCAAACTGATCGCCGAAAAAGACCTGCCCAAATCGGTACTCGATTTCGCTGGCCCCGAGTGGCAAGGCAAAGTCGGCTTCGTGCCCACCAGTGGCGCATTTCAGGAGCAGGCCGTGGCGATTATCAAGCTGCACGGTCGCGAAGCTGCTGAAGAATGGCTGACCGGCCTGCGCGCCTTCGGCAAGGTGTACAGCAACAATATGGTCGCGCTCAAGGCCGTGGAAAACGGCGAAGTGGCCACCGTGCTGGTGAACAACTACTACTGGTTCGCCCTGAAGAAAGAAAAAACCAACCTGGATTCTCAGCTGCATTACTTCACCGATGGCGATGTGGGCGGCCTGATCACCGTGTCCTCGGCGGCGGCGCTCAAATCCAGCAAGCACCCCAAAGAAGCCCAGCAACTCCTGGCATTCATGGCCAGTGAAGAAGGCCAGCGCGTCATCACCAATACCTCGGCCGAATACCCGCTGCGCAAGGGCATGCAATCCAATCGCGGCCTCAAGCCGTTCAGCGAGCTGCAACCGCCGAAAGTCACCCCGGCAGACCTTGGCAACGCCGAAGAAGCCCTGGACCTGGAACGTGACGTTGGCTTGAACTGATGAACCCATCGCTACCCGCCGGGGTATTCACCCCCCGGCGCAAACGCCCGCCGATCTGGCTGTTGTTACCCGTGCTGTTTCTGGTTGGCCTGAGCCTGCTGCCGCTGGTATATGTCGGGACCAAGGCCTGGCAGGCCGGCTGGGCGGAGGCGGTGCACCTGCTGTGGCGGCCGTATGTGTTCGGGCTGTTGCGCAACACCTTGGCTTTGATGGTTGGGGTGACGGTGGCTTGCGGCGTGATCGGCCTGTCACTGGCGTGGCTACTGGAGCGCAGCAACCTGCCGGGGCGACGCATCTGGGGAGTAATCCTGTGCCTGCCGTTTGCGGTACCGGCCTTTGTCAGCAGCTTTACCTGGGTCTCGCTGAGCGCCAACTTCGAAGGGCTTGGCGGGGCAATACTGGTGATGACCCTGTCCAAGTACCCACTGGTGTTTCTGCCGGTGGCGGCGACATTGCGCAATCTTGATCCATCCCTTGAAGAGTCGGCCCGCACGCTGGGACTGAATCGCTGGGGCGTTTTTTTCCGAATTACACTGCCGTTGCTCTGGCCCTCGCTGCTGGCCGGAGCCCTGCTGATCGCGCTGCATATGCTGGTGGAATTCGGCGCGCTGTCGATCATCGGCCTGCAAACCTTTACCACCGCGATCTACCAACAGTTCGAACTGGAATTCAGCAACGCCAATGCCGCGATGCTCTCGGCGGTGCTGCTGGTGATGTGCCTGACGCTGCTGTGGCTGGAGCTGCGGGTGCGCGGCAAAGGCCGGCATGTGCGCATCGGCCAGGGCGCGGCGCGGCATGCTGAACAGGTCAAGCTGGGCAAATGGTCGACCGTGGGCCAGCTGTACTGCCTGGCGCTGGCCATCATTGGCAGCGGCATTCCGCTGGGGATGCTCGCTTACTGGCTGGCAGTGGGCTCATCGGCGGCATTCCCGGTGGCCGAAATTGGTGAGGCGCTGCTGTCCTCTCTGGCACTGTCGTTGGGCGGCGCTGCACTTTGCCTGGTATTAGCTGTACCGGTGGGGCTGCTGGTGGTGCGCTACAAAGGCCAGTTGGCGATTTGGGCTGAGCGCCTGCCTTATCTGCTGCATGCCCTGCCAGGGTTGGTGATTGCGCTGACACTGGTGTATTTCGCCCTGCACTATGTGCCGGCGCTGTATCAGACCTCGGCGCTGCTGCTGATTGCTTATGCGCTGTTGTTTTTGCCGCTCGCTCAGGCGCCGATTCGAACCGCACTGAACAAAGCTGCGCCGCAATTGGAAGAGGCGGCACGCACGCTGGGCTCCTCGTCGTTCAGCGCGTTTTGCCGGGTGACCTTGCCGATTATTTTCCCGGCCTTGGGGGCGGCGTTCGCGTTGGTGTTTCTGGATGCGATGAAGGAGCTGACGGCGACTTTGCTCCTCAGCCCAACGGGGCTGAATACCCTGGCGACTGCCGTGTGGGCGCATACCTCGAATGTTGAGTTTGCGGCGGCGGCGCCGTATGCGGCGCTGTTGATTCTGGTGTCGGGGTTGCCGGTGTATCTGCTGACGACGCGGATGTATTTGAGCCGCTGAGACCGCTATCGCAGGCAAGCCAGCTCCCACATTCGATTGCATTCCAACGCTGGAACTCGGTCAAATGTGGGAGCTGGCTTGCCTGCGATGAGGCCGGCGCAGACGACGCTAAGCCCGAAACTGCCCCAAACTCGCCTTCAACTGCGCTGCCAACCCATCCAGCACCTTGCCACTGGCCGTCGTCTCCACCACCGCCTGCGCGGCCCGCTCGGCCTGGGCGTGGATCACCTCGACCCGGCCACGCACCGCATGCGCGCCCTGGGCCTGGTGCTCGGCCGCACGCGTCGCCAGGCCAATCGCCGCATGCACTTGCTCCACCGAAGCCTGCACCGACTGTTGCAAGCGCACACTGTCGCGCAGCACCAACAACCCTTCATTCGCCTGGCGCCCGGCCTTGCCGATGGTTTCCACCGCTTCCCGTGCGCCCTGCTGCAACGCCACGATATGCGCCTGGATATCCCCAGTGGAGCTTTGGGTTTTACTCGCCAGCGCCCGCACTTCGTCCGCCACCACCGCAAAACCTCGCCCGGTCTCACCGGCACGCGCCGCTTCAATCGCCGCATTCAGGGCCAGCAGGTTGGTCTGCTCGGCAATCCCGTGAATCACCGTCAACACCACTTCGATCTGCTCGCTTTGCTGCGCCAACCGCTCGATCACCTGGGAACCGGCCTGCACTTGCCCCGCCAGCGCTTCGATCAGGCTGCCGACCTCAGCCGAGGTCCGTGAGTTTTCGTCCGTGGCCTGGCGAATACCCACCACCTGCTGCAACGCTGCCTGCATTGCATGGCTTTCGGCCTGGGCCTCATCGGCCATTTGCGACAGAGCGCGCAAGCTTTCGGCAACTTCGTCGCGCTGCAAACCGGCCGCCTTGTCAGCCCCGGCATTGCGCAAGGTCATGGCGCCGATTTCGACGCCGGTGCGCTGTGCCACATCGCCGGCCTCACGCACGATTGGCTGCAACTTATCCACAAAGCGATTGACCGCCGAGGCCATGTCGCCGATTTCGTCCTTGCTATTGATCTGCACACGCTTGGTGAGGTCGCCCTCGCCCGCCGCCAGGTCGTCCATAGCGGCAATCAACAACTTCAGCCGATTGACCACACGGCGCCCCAGCACGATGGCGATCAGCAGTAATACGCCAAACCCGACAATGGCGAGCCCCAGGCCGATGCGCCAGCGCAACGCTCCCGCAGCGTCCTGTACGGCGCCGCTGGTGTTGGCGGTCATCTGGGTGGCAGTGGCTTGCGCCGATTGCAGGCGCGCGCCCATGGCCGCTGCGCTGTCGGCGGCGGCGCCTTTGAGGCTGTCACCGACCAACTGATCACTGCTCGCGATCAGTGCGGCAAAACGCTTGTCCAGCGCCGCCAGGTCGGCCTCTACGGCTTTGGTCGAGACGCCCATGCGGACTTTGCCGATCTCCGTGCCGTTGGGGCTGATGGACGCCTCGACGTAGAACACCGAAGGGTCGTTTTTAGCCGCATCCAGGACCTTATCCAAGGCTCGGTCGCCCTTGCCCTTGTCGAGCAGTGCCTGGTTGATCGGGTTTTCGCGATTGAGGTAACGGGTCAGGTGCTCGCCAGCGGCGTCGTCATACACCACGAACAACACGTTGGGATTACGCTGGGCGCGCCGGGCGAACTCCGACAATGTCGGCACGTCGCTGTCCCACATGGCGCGGGGCGCCACCGACGCCAGCAGTTGGGCCATGTCATTGGCCGAGTCCTGCAGGTCTTTTTCCAGGGTCGCACGCAGTTGCTTCTGCTCCTCTTGCAGGCGCGTGGAAAGCCCTGCGGTCAGGCGCTGGCGCGTGCTCGAAGACAAGCTGTCCAGGCTCGAGGTGACTTCCTTGCCGGCTTGCGCCAGCTCGCCAGACAGTTTCTGGCTGTCGGCACCCAGGCGGCTGCTTAAATCCGCTTCCAACGCCGTCACGGTGCTTCGCGTCAGGGCAACGGCCACCAGCACTTGCACCAAAAGAGCGATACCTAGGGTAACGAACACCGGCCGCAACAGCCGGCTTTGTAACAATGAGAGAACGGCAGACACGGTAAATCCCTCCACCACGGGTGCCATTAATTTGATAGCACCGCGAAAGAAAGAACCGTAGCAAGGGTCGTGCCGATTGCCAGCCAGCCACAAAAAAGGGCTCCCGAAGGAGCCCTTTGCTTTTTACATCAACAGCTTATTAAGCGAACGGGTGACGCAGAACGATGGTCTCGTTGCGGTCCGGGCCTGTCGAAATAATGTCGATCGGCGCGCCGATCAGCTCTTCAACACGCTTGATGTAGGCACGAGCATTGGCCGGCAGTTCTTCCAGGGTTTTGGCGCCCACGGTCGATTCGGTCCAGCCCGGCACTTCTTCGTACACAGGCTGCAGGCCTACGTAGCTGTCAGCGTCGGTCGGTGCAACATCCTTGCCTTCGGCATCTTTGTAGCCGATGCAGATGTTGATGGTTTCCAGGCCGTCGAGAACGTCCAGCTTGGTCAGGCAGATGCCCGAGATGCTGTTCACATCGATAGCGCGGCGCAGGATAACGGCGTCGAACCAGCCGCAACGACGGGCGCGGCCAGTGGTAGCACCGAACTCGTGACCTTGCTTGGCCAGGTGCGCGCCGACTGCGTCGAACAGCTCAGTCGGAAACGGGCCCGAACCCACGCGCGTGGTGTAAGCCTTGGTGATGCCCAGGATGTAGTCCAGGAACATCGGGCCAACGCCCGAACCGGTCGCAACGCCACCCGCGGTGGTGTTGGAGCTGGTCACGTACGGATAGGTGCCGTGATCGATGTCCAGCAACGAACCCTGGGCGCCTTCGAACATGATGTCTTTGCCGGCGCGACGCAGGTCGTGCAGCTCGGCGGTCACGTCCAGCATCAGCGGCTTGAGCAGCTCAGCGTATTCCTTGCACTCAGCCAGAGTCTTTTCGAACTCGATGGCCGGCTCTTTGTAGTAACCCACCAGCATGAAGTTGTGGTAATCCACCAGTTCACGCAGCTTGTCTTCAAAGCGCGGCATGTTGAGCAGGTCGCCCACACGCAGGCCACGACGTGCAACCTTGTCTTCGTAAGCCGGGCCAATGCCGCGACCGGTGGTGCCGATCTTCAGCTCGCCACGCGCCTTTTCACGG
Source organism: Pseudomonas sp. OE 28.3 (assembly GCF_014268205.2). Taxonomy (NCBI): domain Bacteria; kingdom Pseudomonadati; phylum Pseudomonadota; class Gammaproteobacteria; order Pseudomonadales; family Pseudomonadaceae; genus Pseudomonas; species Pseudomonas sp. OE 28.3. The sequence goes on along the minus strand of NZ_CP077082.1, from coordinate 818,272 downwards.
GCCTGGTCCAGCGCAACGTGGAAGGACAGGATCAGCGGGCAGGACGGGCTGATACGCAGGCGCTCGCGCACCGGTACGCCTTTCTCTTCCAGCTTGGTGATCTCACGCAGCAGGGCGTCAGGTGCAACCACAACACCGTTGCCGATCAGGCACTGCACGCCTTCGCGCAGCACGCCCGACGGGATCAGGTGCAAAACGGTTTTTTCGCCATCGATGACCAGGGTGTGGCCAGCGTTGTGGCCACCTTGGTAGCGCACTACGGCGGCAGCATGTTCGGTCAGCAGATCAACGATCTTGCCTTTGCCCTCATCACCCCATTGGGTGCCCAGGACTACGACATTCTTACCCATAACACTTGTCCTCATTCGCGCAAACTTGGTGCCGGCGATGGCCGGCAGGAAAACTCAAGAAGCCAGTGGCGATACTTGCCAAAGCCCGTTCTGCAGAATCAATTGCCGGTCGCAGTCCGCTTCACGGGCGGCGGCCAATGGCTGCCCAGGCAAAGCCTGGACAACACGCTGACCCTCACTGCGCAACTGGCAAACCTGCTGCCAGAGTGCTGCGTCCGTACTGTCGGGCATCCAGATGCCACCAGACGGCAGCTCGACCTCAGCACGCCCCAGGGTCACCAGGGTTTTCAAATCGGTAGAAAAGCCAGTCGCCGGACGTGCGCGACCGAAGTCAGCGCCGATATCGTCATAACGACCGCCCTGGGCGATGGCCTGGCCAACACCCGGCACAAAAACGGCAAACACCACACCGGTGTGGTAGTGATAGCCGCGCAACTCACCCAGGTCGAAATACAGCGGCAACTCGGGGAAGCGCGCCGACAACTGCTCGGCAATCGCAAACACATCATCCAGTGCAGCCAATACCGGCGCCGGCGCATTGGCCAGGCGCTCACGGGCAGCCACCAGCACTTCACGGCCACCGCACAGGTTCACCAGTGCGCGCAGCATGTCGGCCAGGTCCGCAGGCACGCCTGCAGTCAGGGCGATGACTTCATCGATCGCCTTGCGCTGCAAGGCATCGAACAACTGTTGCTCCACTTCACCGGACAAACCAGCCGCACGGGCCAGACCACGGTAGATACCAACGTGGCCCAGGTCCATGTGTACATCCGGCACATCGGCCAGTTGCAGCATGGCCAGCATCAGGCTGATCACTTCAACGTCGCTGCTCGGGCTGGCATCACCGTACAACTCGGCGCCCAACTGGATCGGGCTGCGCGAAGACGACAATGCACGCGGCTGAGCATGCAGCACGCTGCCTGCGTAGCACAGGCGGCTCGGGCCTTCGCGGCGCAGGGTGTGCGCATCGATGCGCGCCACCTGCGGCGTGATGTCGGCACGGAAACCCATTTGCCGGCCCGATTGCGGGTCGATGACCTTGAAGGTGCGCAGATCCAGGTCCTGGCCCGCGCCGGTCAGCAGGGATTCCAGGTACTCGATATGGGGGGTCACGACAAACTCGTAACCCCAGCTCTGGAACAGATCCAACACCTGGCGACGCGCTACTTCAATGCGCGCAGCTTCTGGTGGCAGTACTTCTTCGATGCCATCTGGCAGCAGCCAGCGGTCTACCGTTGCCATTACGCCATTCCCCTATGATCCGGGCGGCCAGCCCTCGGCCGAGCCTTGAGTGAAGCAGAAAATACCCACGCTTTGCATAATCCACGCGCAAGAGCGACGTGACGAACGGCCTGCCAGCGGCCTCGTCGGGCACTTTCCTCGAAAAACCTGTGGCGCCTGCCGAATCAAACATGCAGACGCAAAAAAGCCGGGAATTTCCCGGCTGCCGCATCATACACCCGTTTTCTGAAAGGATCACCCCGCCAGGCATTTTAGCCGCCCGACGGAGTGCGCCCTAAGGTCACAGGCTTGGTTACTTGGACTTTTCCAGGTAGCGGAAGAAGTCGCTGCTTGGGTCCAGCACCATGACGTCGGTTTTGTTCGCGAAGCTTTCACGGTAGGCACGCAGGCTACGGTAGAACGCGTAGAACTCCTGGTCCTGGCCGTAAGCCTTGGCGTAGATCGCCGCAGCTTGAGCGTCGCCGTCACCACGAGCCTCTTCAGACTCGCGATAAGCCTCTGCCAGCAGTACACGGCGCTGACGGTCGGCATCCGCACGGATACCTTCAGCCAACTCGTTACCTTTGGCGCGATGCTCACGGGCTTCACGCTCACGCTCGGTGCTCATACGCTCGAACACGCTGCGGTTCACTTCCTTCGGCAGGTCGATAGCCTTGACCCGGACATCAACCACTTCAATGCCCAACTCTTTTTCTGCCATCGTGTTCAGCGAACGGGTGATGTCAGCCATCAGCGCATCACGTTCACCGGATACCACCTCGTGCAGGGTGCGTTTACCAAACTGGTCACGCAGGCCCGATTCCAGACGGCGCGACAAACGCTCGTCGGCAATCTGCTTGAGGCCGGAGGTCGCGGTGTAGAAGCGCTCGGCATCCTTGACGCGCCACTTGGCGTAGGCGTCAACCATCACGGCTTTCTTTTCCAGGGTGAGGAAGCGTTGTGTCGGTGCATCCAGGGTCATCAGGCGGCCGTCGAACTTGCGCACCTGGTTCACGTAGGGGACTTTCACATGCAGGCCCGGCTGGACATCCGCCTGCACCACACGACCGAATTGCAGCAACACCGCGCGCTCGGTCTGAGACACGATGTAGAAGCAGTTCCAGGCAGCGATGACCACGACGACGCCCACAATCAGGGCGGTCAGCGATTTATTGCTCATCAACGACTCTCCCTGGTACGTGTTTGCTGTTGCAGCAAGTCAGCGGCCGCACGGGCGCTCGCTTCGTTGGCAGCGGCATTCGAGCTGCTGGACGGTGCGCTGGTGCCGCTACGACCACCTTCGATCATCTTGTCCAGCGGCAGGTACAGCAGGTTGTTCTGCCCACCTTTGCTGCCGGTCACGAGAACCTTGCTGGTGTTGCTGAAAACTTCCTGCATGGTGTCCAGGTACAGACGCTCACGCGTGACTTCCGGAGCCTTGCGGTACTCGGCAACCAGTTTGGTGAAGCGATCCGCCTCACCCTTGGCGCGGGAGACCACTTCGTCGCGGTAACCGTTGGCATCTTCAAGGATACGCTGGGCCTGACCACGGGCTTCCGGTACGACACCGTTGGCGTAGGTTTCAGCCTGGTTGCGCGAACGCTGCTCGTCTTCACGGGCGCGGATCACGTCATCAAAGGCTTCCTGCACTTCGCGCGGTGCAGCTGCGCTCTGTACGTTCACCTGAGTGACGGTGATGCCGGTGCGGTAGGTATCGAGGAACCGCTGCAGGCGCTCCTTGATCTCGCTGGCCATCAATTCACGACCTTCGGTCAGCACCTGGTCCATGGCGGTGGAACCCACCACATGGCGCAGGGCACTTTCGGTTGCGTGTTGCAGGCTGATTTCCGGCTGATCAACGTTCAGCACGAAGTCCTGCAGGTTGCTGATCTTGTACTGCACGGTCAGTGGCACTTCGACGATGTTCTCGTCTTCGGTCAGCATCTGGCCCTGCTTGGTGTAGGCACGCTCACGCGTGACGTTCTCCATGTACTTCTTGTCGATCGGCGGGAAATAGATGTTCAGGCCTGGCCCGACAGTCTCGTAGTACTTGCCGAAGCGCAGCACAACAGCCTGCTCCTGCTCGTCCACCACGTACACGGCGCTGTACAGCCACACGGCTGCGAGCACGACAAGCCCGAGGCCCAGCAGGCCATAGCCGCCGCCCTTGCTTGTGCGACCGCCGTCGTCACCACCACCACGTTTTTTTCCACCACCGAACAACCCATTCAGGCTTTCCTGCAGCTTTCGGAAGGCCTCGTCGAGATCTGGTGGCCCCTTGCGGTCGCCATTATTGCGGCGTTTACCACCCCAAGGATCCTGATTATTCGAGTTGCCACCCGGCTCATTCCAAGCCATAGCGCTCTCCATCTGATAAAGCAAAGACGCACCCACGGCGCGCCGACCAATGCTACAGAATGCCTGCTACTGCGGCACAACCGCTTTCGGAGGCTTTTATTGCAAAGTGTGTTGTTCGATGAACTCTGTCGGTACCACACCTTCACGGCTGACCAGCCGATTCAGCTCCGAGCGCGGCAATCGAACGGCCAGCAAGCTGACACCTTCTTCGTCGTATTCTTCTTTCTGTACGGCGCCCAGTTCGAAAAACTGTGCACGCAGTCGAGCAAAACGTTGCGGCAAGCGCAAGGTGCCGACAAACAAATCGCTGCCCAGCAGTTCGGCAATCGCTTGTTCAAGCAACTCCAGACCACTGCCATCGCGCGCCGACAGCCATACCCGCTGGGGCTTGCCGTCTTCATCGCGCTGGATTTGCGGCTCAACGCCCTCAAGCAAATCGAGTTTGTTATAGACCTCGAGGATCGGCAAGTCTTGTGCACCAATCTCCCCCAGCACCACCATCACTTGCTCGATCTGCAACATGCGATCCGGTTCGGCCGCATCGATCACGTGCAACAGCAGGTCGGAATTGCTCGACTCTTCGAGCGTAGACCGAAATGCCTCGACCAGCTTGTGGGGCAAATGACGAATGAAACCTACTGTGTCGGCCAGGACAATCGGCCCCAGGTCGTCGATATCCAAACGGCGCAAGGTCGGGTCAAGGGTGGCGAACAGTTGGTCGGCCGCGTAAACGTCCGATTTCGTCACGTTGTTGAACAGCGTGGATTTGCCGGCGTTGGTATAGCCCACCAGGGACACGGTAGGGATATCCGCACGCGAGCGGCCACGGCGTGATTGTTCGCGCTGGCTGCGTACTTTTTCCAGGCGGCCCTTGATCTGGCGCAGGCGCACCCGCAGCAGACGGCGGTCGGTTTCCAGCTGGGTTTCACCCGGGCCGCGCATGCCGATGCCACCACCCTGGCGTTCAAGGTGAGTCCAGCCGCGTACCAACCGGGTGCTCATGTGGTCAAGCTGGGCCAGTTCTACCTGGAGCTTGCCTTCATGGGTACGGGCGCGCTGGGCGAAAATATCGAGAATCAGACCGGTGCGGTCGATCACGCGACACTCGAAAACACGTTCGAGGTTACGTTCCTGACTGGGCGTGAGGGTGTGATTGAAGATCACCAGATCGGCTTCTTCGGCGTGAACCAGGTCGCGCAGCTCCTCGACCTTGCCGCTGCCTATCAGGTATTTGGCGGTTGGCCGATGACGCGGTACGTTAAAAAACGCAACGGTCTCGGCGCCGGCCGAATTTGCCAACTCCTGAAACTCCTGCGGATCTTCGCGCGCCTCAGGGTCCTGTCCATCCAAGTGAACGAGGATTACTCGCTCACCACCACCGTGGCGCTCAAAGAACAAAGGAGACTCCTATCAGGCGTTACCTGGCTCAGCGTCACCCTGTTCATCACCTGCTGCGCTAGGCAGACGGATTGGACGAACTGGAACGACTGTCGAGATAGCGTGCTTGTAAACCATCTGGCTGACGGTGTTTTTCAGCAGGATCACGAACTGGTCGAACGACTCGATCGTGCCTTGCAGCTTGATACCGTTAACCAGGTAGATGGAAACCCCAACTTTCTCTTTACGTAAAGTATTCAAGTAAGGGTCTTGTAGCGAATGCCCTTTTGACATGTGCCGCACTCCTTTAAGGATCAATAATAAAATTCGGAAAATAGATAGCTTATGGCCGTCACACCCCCAAGGATAGACGGCAATTGCAAGGACTCAGCTCAATATGGAGACCGATCCCAAGTATTTCAAGGCGCGTGACAGATTGTCGCTGTCCAGGCTGTCCAACCAGTGCAACTCGCTCCAGCTGCGCAGCCAGGTGAACTGGCGCTTCGCCAATTGGCGCGTGGCAATGATGCCGCGCTCCTGCATTTCGGCTGACGTCAGCTTGCCATCCAGGTGTTCCCAGACTTGGCGGTAGCCTACAGCACGTATCGAAGGCAACCCGGCATGCAGGTCACCTCTGGAACGCAGTGCTACGACCTCGTCCACAAACCCCTGTTCCAACATAATTGTGAATCTTTGTGCAATTCGTTCATGCAACACCTGGCGATTTGCCGGAGCAATGGCCAGATTCGCCACAGTATAGGGCAATTGTGACCGTCCAGATGCGCCTGCATCAGCACTTTGCGCAGTTTGTTTCAGCCTGTGTTCAGTCATGGTCTGGCCGCTCACCCGCCAGACTTCCAGGGCGCGACTGAGGCGCTGGGGGTCATTGGGGTGAATGCGCGCAGCGGAAACCGGGTCGACTGCCGCCAACTGGTCGTGCAGGGCTTGCCAGCCAAGGCGTGCAGCCTCTTCTTCAATTTCGCCACGCACCTGGGCGTCGGCCGCAGGCATATCCGCCAAGCCTTCCTGCAAAGCCTTGTAATAGAGCATCGTACCGCCCACCAGCAGCGGAATATTGCCCCGCGCGGTGATCTCGGCCATGGCGGCCAGGGCATCGGCACGGAAATCGGCGGCGGAATAGCTCTCGGCCGGGTCGATGATGTCAATCAACCGGTGCGGATACTGTGCCAACAGTTCTTTTGAAGGCTTGGCCGTGCCGATGTCCATGTCCCGGTAAACCAGGGCAGAGTCGACGCTGATCAGCTCGCAAGGCAGCACTTTGGTCAGCTCGATGGCCAGGTCGGTCTTGCCGGCGGCCGTAGGGCCCATCAGGAAGATGGCGGGGGGCAAGGCACTCATCAACGGCCGCGCAAGAACAGTTTGTCCAAGTCGTCCAGGCCCATTTGGGTCCAGGTCGGTCGGCCATGGTTGCATTGCCCGCTGCGCTCGGTGTTTTCCATGTCGCGCAGCAAACCGTTCATTTCCGGCAACGCCAGGCGGCGGTTGGCGCGGATTGCACCGTGGCAGGCCATGGTACCGAGCAGTTCGTTGATATGTGCCTGGATGCGATCGCTGGTGCCGTATTCCATCAGGTCGGCCAGCACGTCGGCGACCAGGCGGTTGGCTTCGGCTTGCTTGAGCAAGGCGGGAATCTGGCGAATAGCCAGGGTTTCCGGACCCAGGCGTTGCAGTTCGAAGCCCAGCTTCTGGAACACGCCGTGGTGCTCCTCGGCGCAATCGGCTTCACGCTGGCTCACCGCCAGGGATTCCGGCACCAACAACGGCTGGCCGCTCAGACCTTCACTGGCCATGGCGATCTTCAAGCGCTCGTACATGATCCGTTCGTGGGCGGCATGCATGTCCACCAGTACCAGGCCGTGGGCGTTTTCGGACAGGATATAAATGCCCTTGAGCTGCGCCAGCGCATAACCCAAAGGCGGAATATCACCGCCGCCCTCAGGCAATGCCACAGCGCCCGGCTCGGCCCCCGGCAGCGGTGCAAAAAATTCGCGATAGGCCGCCTGGGCCTCGGCTACCGGCACAGTCGACTGCGGGCGTGGCGTGTATTGGTACTGATAACCCGCGCCCGCACCGGACCCTGGCGCGGTGTAGGAAGGCTGCGGCTGCGGCGATTGCAGCAGGTTGGCCGCCAGGCTCATTTCGCCCTGAGGCCCGAACTCGCCAGCCTCCGGACCGCTCGGCCTTACCGCCGCCGTCACAATCGGCGCTGACAACTGATCATCCGGGCGCACATCGCCCAAGGCGCGGTGCAACGTGCCGTAGAGGAAGTCATGCACCATGCGCCCGTCACGGAAGCGCACTTCGTGCTTGGTCGGGTGCACGTTGACGTCGACCACCGACGGGTCGACTTCAAAGAACAGCACAAACGTCGGGTGCCGCCCGTTGAACAGCACATCGCGATACGCCTGGCGCACCGCGTGGGCCACCAGTTTGTCGCGTACCGCACGGCCATTCACAAAGAAATACTGCAAATCCGCCTGGCTGCGGGAGAAGGTCGGCAAACCGACCCAGCCCCACAGGCGCAAGCCATTGCGCTCGATTTCAATCGGCAGCGCCTGCTCAAGGAAGCCTGCGCCGCAGATCGCCGAGACCCGCCGAGCGCGCGCGGCGTCGTCATGGGCTTCGTGCAGGCTGAGGATGGTTTTGCCGTTGTGGCGTAAATGGAACGCCACATCAAAACGCGCCAACGCCAGGCGCTTGATGACTTCTTGCAGGTGATCGAATTCGGTTTTTTCAGCCTTGAGGAACTTGCGTCGCGCGGGCGTGTTGAAAAACAGGTCGCGAACTTCAACCGACGTCCCCACCGGGTGCGCGGCCGGCTGCACACGAGGCGCCATGTCACGGCCTTCGGTTTCCACCTGCCAGGCTTGCTCGGCGCTGCGGGTGCGCGAAGTCAGGGTCAGGCGTGCTACGGAGCTGATAGAGGCCAATGCCTCACCGCGAAAACCCAGGCTCATTACCCGCTCAAGGTCTTCAAGGTCGCGAATCTTGCTGGTGGCGTGACGAGCCAGGGCCAGCGGCAGGTCATCCGAGGAAATCCCGCTGCCGTCGTCGCGAACCCGCAGCAGCTTGACGCCGCCCTGCTCCACATCGACATCAATGCGCTTGGCACCGGAGTCGATACTGTTTTCCAGCAATTCCTTGATCACCGACGCCGGGCGCTCAACCACCTCACCCGCAGCAATCTGGTTGGCGAGGCGCGGGCTGAGCAGTTCAATGCGCGAGCCACTGTTCAATAAGGAGTCGCTCATTACTGCGCCGCCAATTCAGTGCCAGGGATGGTCAACACCTGACCGACTTTCAATTCATCGGTCTTCAGGTTGTTGGCGCTGCGCAAGGTCGCGGCAGATACCTGGAAACGCACGGCCAGCATGGCCAGCGTGTCGCCGGGTTGCACGCGATGGTCACGCGGGCCTTGGGCGATTTTGCCGGAATCACGCAGCCAGGCAATGTAGGTACCCGGCGGCGGGTTCTGCTGGAAGAACTGGCGAATACCCGCGCTGATCGAACGCGCCAGCGCCTGCTGGTGATTGGCGCTGGCCAGCTTCGAGGCTTCGTTGGAGTTGGAGATAAACCCGGTTTCCACCAGGATCGACGGGATATCCGGCGACTTCAACACCATAAACCCAGCCTGCTCCACGCGCTGTTTGTGCAGGGACGTCACGCGGCCAATATTGCTGAGGACTTTTTGGCCGACGTTCAAGCTGGACGTCAGCGAAGCGGTCATCGACAGGTCGAGCAGTACACCGGCGAGCATTTTGTCCTTGTCGTCGAGGGACACGTTGCCGGCCCCGCCGATCAGGTCGGAACGGTTTTCACTGTCGGCCAGCCAGCGTGCGGTCTCGGACGTGGCGCCACGATCCGACAAGGCAAATACCGAGGCACCGAAGGCAGCGGTTGATGGCGCGGCGTCGGCATGGATCGACACAAACAGGTCTGCACCCTTCTTGCGGGCGATTTCGGTACGGCCACGCAGCGGGATGAAGTAGTCGCCGGTACGGGTCAGCTCGGCGCGATAGCCTTTCATGCCATTAACCTGGCGCTGCAGTTCACGGGCGATGGCCAGTACCACATCTTTTTCATGCTGGCCGCGCGAGCCGGAGGCGCCCGGGTCTTCCCCGCCGTGGCCGGCGTCGATCACCACAATAATGTCGCGCTTGCCCGCAGGCGCAGGTGGTGGCGGCGGCAACTTGACCTGCGGCTGCGACGGGTTGACCGGCACGGCCGGAACAGTCGCAACGCTTGGGGTTGGCGCAGGCGGCGGTGCAGCGTCGGCGGCGTTGTCGAACAGGTCGACCACCAACCGATTGCCGTATTGGGCATTAGGCGCCAGCACAAAGCTTTTCGGGGTCACGGCCTTTTTCAGGTCGATGACCACACGCAGGTCCGTCGGCGTGCGCTGGGCCGAGCGCATCGCGGTGATCGGGGTATTGGCGGTTGAGACTTTCAGCGGCGCGCCGAGGGTGGCGCCGTTGATGTCGATCACCAGGCGATCGGGCGCCGTCAGGGTAAAGACGCTGTGCTGGACCGGGCCAGACAGGTCGAACACCAGTCGCGTGTTATCCGGCGCTCGCCACAGGCGAACACTTTTCACCTGTGAAGCAGCCAGAGCATTGAAAGTCATTGCCGCAAGCAACACCCCTACGACAGCAACCATCGCGCGAAAGCGCATACCTAACCCCACCAATTTTATTTGAATTCCAATGCCAGGGCCGCGCACCAAGACTGGCCGCGCGCACTCTGGGGCAACAACTTCAGCTGACGTCCATGCTCATGCGGCGTAATGGTAATGGTCAGGTCCGGCTTTGGCAAAAAGCCTGTGCCTTTATCTGGCCACTCGATCAAGCACAGTGCGTCTTCATCGAAGTAATCACGGATACCCATGTACTCCAGTTCTTCAGGGTCGACCAGCCGATACAGGTCGAAATGGAAGGCGCGAACTGCACCGATCTCGTAGGGTTCGACCAAGGTGAACGTCGGGCTTTTTACCGCGCCCGTGTGGCCCAACCCACGAATTATCCCTCGCGACAGCGTGGTTTTGCCCGCGCCCAGGTCCCCTTCAAGGAATATCAGTCCTGCGCCGGCCGTAACCTGTGCAATACGCTGACCCAACGCAACCATGGCGTCTTCATCAGCCAGAAAAAGGCTTACTTCAGGCACGGCGACTGCTCCTCCAGCAATTGACGAATGGCAGGTATCAGGTCGCTGGCGGCCAGGCCGCGACCATAAGTGCCTTGGCGATCCCCCGCCGTGGCGTGCAACCACACAGCCAGGCAACTTGCCTCATAGGCGGGCATGCCCTGGGCCAGCAATGCACCCACCAAGCCGCTCAGCACATCACCCAAACCGGCCGTCGCCATCGCCGGGTGACCTTGGTCACAGCGCGAAACACGGCCGTCCGGGCTGGCAATCAAACTGCCAGCACCCTTGAGGATAGCCACTGCATTGAATTTCTGGCTTAACGCGCGCGCCACGTTAAGGCGATCGGCCTGAACCGCGGCTGTCGTGATGCCCATCAACCGCGCCGCCTCGCCGGGATGCGGCGTGATCACGCTGCTGGCCGGCAGGCTTACACCGCCTGCGGCCAACTGGTTCAAGGCGTCAGCATCCCAAACTTGCGGCTGCTGGGCGTTGGCGGCAACCGACAACAGGCTTTTGCCCCAGGACGCTGCGCCCAGGCCGGGGCCGATAACAATCACCGAGATTTTTTCCAGCAGCCCCATCAACTGATTGGCCGAACTGACGCCGACGGTCATCACCTCCGGCAAGCGTGTGAGTGCGGCTGGCACGTGTTCCGGGCGAGTCGCCAACGAAACCATGCCTGCGCCACTGCGCAAGGCGCTTTCGGCGCTGAGCAGCCCGGCACCGCCAAAGCCATGGTCGCCGCCGATGACCAGCAGGTGACCGAACTGGCCTTTATGGGCGTCCGGGGAACGTGCAGCCAGTTGCGGCAAATGGCCGTGCAACAGCGGCTGTACGTCGGTAATTGTGTGTTTTGTCTGCGGCATGCGTCTTCAAGCTCCGATGTCTGGCAGAATTATACGCATCTAACCTGTGGTTTCCCGTGTCTCATGCCTGCAATTACTTCCGATCTGCCCGCCCTCGCCCAATCGATCAAAGACTGGGGCCGCGAGCTGGGCTTTCAACAAGTCGGCATCAGCGGCCTGGACCTGGCCGAGCATGAGCAGCACCTGCAACGCTGGCTCGACGCGGGCTACCACGGCGAGATGGAATACATGGGCGCCCATGGCAGCAAACGCTCGCACCCCGATGAACTGGTGCCGGGCACGCTGCGTGTAGTTTCGCTGCGCATGGATTATCTGCCAGGCGACACGCAAATGGCGCAGTTGCTGGCCAAGCCAGAAAAAGCCTACATCTCCCGTTACGCCTTGGGCCGCGATTACCACAAGCTGATCCGCAAGCGCGTGCAACAACTGGCCGACCGTATCCAGGCACAGATCGGCCCGTTCGGCTTTCGCGCCTTTGTCGACAGCGCGCCCGTTTTGGAAAAAGCCATTGCCGAACAAGCTGGCCTCGGCTGGATCGGCAAAAACACCCTGGTACTCAATCGCAAGGCCGGCAGCTATTTCTTTTTAAGCGAACTGTTTGTCGATTTGCCGTTGCCCGTGGACGCGCCTCACGTCACCGAGCATTGCGGCCGCTGCACCGCATGCCTGGATATCTGCCCCACCAATGCCTTCGTCGGCCCTTATGTGCTCGACGCGCGGCGCTGCATTTCCTACCTGACCATCGAGCTCAAGAGTGCGATCCCCGAGGACCTGCGCCCACTGATCGGCAATCGAGTGTTCGGCTGCGATGACTGTCAGATCGTTTGCCCGTGGAATCGTTTCGCCCGATCCACGGCCGAAAGCGATTTCAAGCCACGGCACAATCTGGATAACGCAGAACTGGCCGAATTGTTTATGTGGGACGAGGATAAATTCCTCAGCAACACAGAAGGCTCGCCCCTGCGTCGTGCCGGGTATGAGCGCTGGCTGCGCAACCTGGCAGTGGGCCTGGGCAACGCGCCGTCAAGCATTCCGGTACTCGAAGCCTTGAAAGCACGTCGCGATTATCCGTCCGAACTGGTGCGCGAACATGTGGAATGGGCGCTGAACCAGCACGCTACGCGCTAGTGCACGTCGTCGTTGTAGACGAACTTGGGCATTTCCCAGTGAAAACGTATCGCCAGCAGCCGCAATAAAAAGCCGCTGAACAAAGTCAGCAGAATCGCCTGCTCGCTGGGCAGTTGCAGATACAGGCACAGCATGTAGAACCAGGCGGCGAGAAACGACACGCTGGCGTACAGCTCACGGCGAAAGATCAGCGGGATGTCGTTACAGAAGATATCGCGCAGGATGCCGCCGAATACGCCCGTGATCACGCCGCTGACTGAAGCCACCAGCATGCCGTGACCCATTTCCAAAGCAGTCATGCAGCCGATCAGGGTAAACGCCACCAGGCCCAAGGCGTCCAGCGCCAGGAACAGCGAGCGCAGACGGCGCATCAGCGGTGCAATAAAGATCGTCACCAGCGCGGCGATCGAGGTCAGCACCAGGTATTCCGGGTGTTTGACCCACGTCAGCGGGTAATGCCCCAACAGTACATCGCGCACCGAACCGCCGCCCAGCGCGGTGACGCAGGCGATCAGCACCACGCCAAACCAGTCCATGCCACGGCGCCCGGCAGACAGCGCGCCGGTCATGGCTTCGGCGGTGATGGCGACGAGGTAGAGCATCAACAGCATGATGGCGATCCTTGCGAATAGGCGCGCATTCTAATCATTGGGTGATGGCACCAAAAGGGGGCGCATGGCGAAAGACCGTGTCGACAGCATCGCAGGCAAGCCAGCTCCCACATTTGAATGTGTTCACAAGTCAAAGAGTGGGAGCTGGCTTGCCTGCGATGGGGCCTGGTATCTACACAACTTGAAGGCATCCAGATTTCCCTGTGGCGAGCAGGCTTGCCCTGCGTTGTCCTGCGAAGCGGCCCCAGTAAAGACACTGCAATTTTCCTGAAAGAACTCAGCGTCTGGATTTGGGGCTGCTTCGCAGCCCAACGCAGGGCAAGCCTGCTCGCCACAACAGCCCACTTACCACAGACTTTGTTTCAACCGGCTGCGTAGACACCAATGCTGCAATGGGGCCAGAGCAGGCGCCACAGATTCAAGCCTTGATGAAATGCTTGCGGTAATGCTGCAGCTCGGCGATCGACTCGCGAATGTCATCCAGCGCCAAATGCGTGCTGCCCTTATGGAAGCTGTCCTTGACCTCCGGCGCCCAGCGCGCCGCCAGCTCTTTGAGCGTGGACACGTCCAGGTTGCGATAGTGGAAGTAGCTTTCCAGCCCCTTCATGTGCGTATAAAGGAAGCGACGATCCTGGCAGATGCTGTTGCCGCAGATCGGCGACTTGCCCTTGGGCACCCACTTCTCCAGGAAAGCGATGGTTTCAGCTTCGGCGTCGCGCATGCTGATGCGGCTGTCGCGCACGCGCTGGGTCAGGCCGGAGTTGCCGTGGGTGCGGGTGTTCCACTCGTCCATGGTGGCCAGTACGGCGTCGCTGTGGTGGATAGCGATCACCGGACCTTCGGCCAAGGTGTTGAGGTTGCTGTCGGTGACAATGGTCGCCATCTCGATGATGACGTCGGTGTCGGGGTTCAGACCGGTCATTTCCAGATCGATCCAAATCAGGTTCTGTGGGTTTTGCATGGCTTGATTCTCTTGGCCCTTGGCTTAGCTGCGCAGTTTAGCAGGCGGGGGCGTGCTAGACTCGCGACCGTTTTACCCAACCTTTGCATTATCGACACGGAACACCAATGGCCAAACGCCAGCTCAATCGCCGCCAAAACTGGCGCATCGAAAAGATTCAAGGCGAACGCGCCGCTCGCGCCGCCAAACGTGAATCCTCCGCCGTGGAAGCGCTCGAGGGCGGCGACCTGGGCCCTGAACAAACGGGCCTGGTGATCGCGCACTTCGGCGTGCAGGTCGAAGTCGAGGCGCTCGAAGGCGAACTCGCAGGTTCGGTGTCGCGCTGCCACTTGCGCGCCAACCTGCCTGCGCTGGTCACCGGCGACAAGGTCGTGTGGCGTGCCGGCAACCAGGGCATCGGCGTGATCGTCGCCCAGTTGCCGCGCACCACCGAACTGCGCCGCCCCGACAGCCGTGGCCAGCTCAAGCCGGTGGCGGCCAACGTCGACATGATCGTGATCGTGTTCGCACCGCTGCCCGAGCCGCATGCCAATTTGATCGACCGCTACCTGGTCGCAGCCGAGCACGCCGGCATTCGCCCGCTGCTGCTGCTGAACAAATTCGACCTGATCGACGAACAGAACGCCCCGGCGCTCAATGCGTTGCTGGCGGTCTACCGCACCCTGGGTTACCCGGTGCTGGAAGTGTCGGCGCATCACGGCAATGGCATGGAACAACTGCAACAGCAGTTGGACGGGCGCATCAGTGTGTTCGTCGGCCAGTCTGGCGTGGGCAAGTCATCGCTGGTCAACAGCCTGCTGCCGGAAGTCGACACCCGTGTCGGCCCGCTGTCGGAACTGTCCGGCCAGGGTACCCACACCACCACCACCGCGCGGTTGTTCCACTTCCCCGGCGGCGGTGAGTTGATCGACTCCCCAGGCATCCGTGAATTCGGCCTCGGCCACGTCAGCCGCAGCGATGTGGAAGCGGGCTTCATCGAGTTCAACGACCTGATCGGCACCTGCCGCTTCCGCGACTGCAAACACGACCGCGAGCCGGGCTGTGCGTTGCTCAAGGCCCTGGAAGATGGGCGCGTGCAGCAGCAGCGAATGAACAGCTATCGGTCGATTATTGCGAGCTTGCCGGAGAGCAGCTACTAACGATCCACTTCTTGATACACATAAACCAGTGTACTGAAGCCCCTAGTCCATTGATTTAATAGGAGCAGGCATCAAGAATCCGGACCAACTGGGTGGCTCATACGCACAAGCCAGCTTGTATTCGGATTTCTCGATGCGCATAATTGCTCCGTCACCAGCGAAAGCTGGCAGGAGTCTGGATCCTTTTCGGGGTTGATCCAGCGGCGCAGAAGGGGCGAAGCAAGCTCCACTGCGCGTCGAATGAAGCCGCCTTCGGGCGGCTTTGCTTTTTGTGGGGCATTAACAACTGCACAGAAAGACTCGCTCCAAGGGCCGGGAGTACTTCGTGCCGCGCCTGTGCGTGGAGGACATGCGAGGTGTCATCAGCGGCGTCAAAGCCTACCTTCCTCTCTGAACACAAATGAAAACGCCCCGACATAGTCGGGGCGTTTTCATTTACAACCAACAAAGACCGCTTACGAACCCGGCGTTGGCGCAGGCGCCGTAGGGTCTTTCACCCCGCCGTCATCAAACAGGTTCAGCTTCTGCCGCAGCTCATGGGCCGGCAGCGGCTCCTGCCCTGGCGGAATAGCATTCGGATCTGCCGGCACTTCACCCGGAGCGCCTTCGCCCTGGGTCGGCGCCGCAGGTGGCGGCTGATCACCTTCAATCGCACGCTGGGCTTTTTTAGTCAGCACCACGATATCGATACGGCGGTTGATCGGGTTGAACGGGTCTTTAGGGTCAAACAACTGCGAGGACGCAAACCCCACCACGCGCGCCACTTGCGGGTCGGGATAGCTGCCCGCCACCAGCGCACGACGGGCGGCATTGGCGCGGTTGGCCGAAAGCTCCCAGTTGCCGAAGTCGCCTTGGCCCGCATAGGGCTTGGCGTCGGTATGACCGCTGATGCTGATCTTGTTCGGCACCGCCTTGATGGTGTCGGCCATGGCCAGCAGGATATCTTCGAAGTACGGCTTCAAGCGCGCACTGCCGGAGTCGAACATCGGCCGATTGGCCGCATCGGTGATCTGGATGCGCAAGCCTTCGGGGGTGATCTCGAAGGAAATCTGATCCTTGAACTTCAGCAGCTGCGGGTTTTCTTCGACCTTGGTCTGCAGTTCCTGCAGCAACAACTCCAGGCGCTCTTTCTCGACCTGCTCGGCCATGCTCTCGACGGTGTCGCGCTCGATCGGGATGTTTTCCTGCGGCGACTCGGTCTTGACCTCGGGGTTGATGGTGCGCTCAGGCGCCAGTTGCGGTGAGCCGCCCAGGTCGATCACGAAGGGCGTGCCGCTTTCCGAAAAACCAATCGGGTCTTTGAAGTAACCGGCAATGGCGATCTTCTGCTCGGGCGTGGCGGTCGACATCAGCCACAGCACCAGGAAGAACGCCATCATCGCCGTGGCAAAGTCGGCGAAGGCGATTTTCCAGGCGCCGCCATGGTGCCCCGCAGCGAAGCGCTTGACGCGCTTGATGATTATCGGCTGGTTGTTTTCCATGACTTAGCGACCGCGAACCGCTTGTTCCAGCTCGGCAAAACTTGGGCGATGTTTCGGGTACAGCACCTTGCGCCCGAACTCCACCGCCAGCGATGGCGGCATGCCGGACGCCGAAGCCACCAGGCAGGCCTTGATCGCTTCGTACAAATTCACTTCTTCCTTGGCATCGTGGGCCAGGGACGTGGCCAGTGGGCCGAAGAAACCGTAGGCCGCGAGGATACCGAAGAAGGTACCGACGAGGGCCGCGCCCACGTGCATGCCGATAGCCTTCTGGTCGCCCTCACCCAGGGATGCCATGGTCACCACAATGCCGAGTACCGCCGCAACGATACCAAAACCGGGCATGCCGTCGGCGACGCCGGTCACGGCGTGGGAAGGATGTTCCAGCTCTTCCTTCAGGCTGAACAGCTCCATGTCGAACAGCCCTTCGAGCTCGTGCGGGGCCATGTTGCCGGAGGACATGATGCGCAGGTAGTCACAGATGTAGGCGGTCATGCGCTCATCTTTGAGCACGGCCGGGTACTTGGCGAAAATCGGGCTGGCGGCAGCGTCTTCGATGTCGCCTTCGATGGCCATCATGCCTTCGCGGCGGCTCTTGTTGAGGATCTCGTAGATCAGCCCCAGCACTTCAAGATAGAACGTGTGAGAGAAGCGTGAGCTGAACATGCCCAGCGACTTTTTGATCACGTGCATGGTCATGTAGCCGGGGTTGGCCTGCAGGAAAGCACCAAACGCGGCGCCGCCGATGATCAGCACTTCGAAGGGCTGGATCAGCGCGGCAATTTTACCGTGGGACAGGACGTACCCACCGAGCACACTTGCGATGACGACGATGATGCCGATAATTTTAGCCATAGGAGATTGGTACTTGCGCCGTCGGGTTCATGGACATAGTGGGTGCTGCAGAAAACTCTTGTTCTACTTATCGGCAAAACTGCGCCAGACTATAGCCCGTTAAGGCGAAAAGCCAATTCGGCCCGTTCCGGGCGTGTAGAACGCAAGTGATGATCGCGCCCCAATCATGGCAAACGAAACGACAGTTCCAAATACAAAACCCACCACCCTCGCCGCTTGGATCAAGCGCCTGGACGATGTGCTGCTGCCTGTTCCTCAGGCTAGTCACGAACGCGTGTGCAAGGCCATCCGCGACAGCCGCAGTTCATTGCGAGATATTGCCGATCTGATGCAAAACAGCCCGGCACTGGTGCTCAGTGTGATGCGCGAGGCCAACAGCCAGGCGCACGGCAGCCTGTCGGGGCCGGCGGAAAACCTCGAAGTGGCGCTGAACCGCCTGGGTCTCAAACGCGCCGAAGAATTGCTCGCGCGCCTGCCCTCGGTGCCGGAAAAAGACATCCCGGTGGCTTTGCGCCAACTGCTGCTGATAAGCCAGCACGCCTCACAGCAAGCCAACGGTTTGTTCGCCAGCCGCCTGGCGCGGCTGTGGCAAGACATCCATTGGGGCAGCCTGCTGTTTCTGTCGCCGCTGTGGCCGCTGGCCGTGGCCTACCCAAAACTCCTGGAAGAATGGGAACTGCGGGTCATCCACAAAGGCCAGTCGGCGCACAAGGTCGAGCAGGAACTGTTCGGTGTACGCCTGCTCGACTTGTGCCTTGGCCTGACCGAAGCCTGGCACCTGCCGATCTGGGTGTCCCAGGGCTACAACCTGCTGCTGACCGAGCAGCGCTTGCTGGTCAAGGCGCTGCACATCGCCCGCGAAGATGACGCGCTGCGCCAGCAGCAACTGCTCGATGCCGAACCCAACCTGCGGCGCTGGTTGAACCAACCCGCCAACACCATGCTGCTGGCCAACGGCCTGGCGATGTCGGCCCAGGAATCCTGGACCTGCCCGCACACCGAGCGCTGGCAATACCTTACCGCGCTGTACCTGCAAGCGCCGCTGTGTGACGTGCAGCAGCAGGTTCACCAACAAGCGGTCACCAGCGCGCGCACCACCTTGATGCCGGACCTCTGGCACCCGGCGCTGTCGCTGATCTGGCCGTGGCATGTGCAGAAGGTCCATCGCGGCCTGCTGCCCGCACCGCCGCCCACTGCCGAAGCACTGGCCGTGTGGCGCAAGCGCTGCACCGAGTTGCTGGTCGAACCGAGCCGCTTTGCCAACGCCATGCACTTGACCACCTGCGCCAAGGAAGCCTTGGTCGCCAGTGGCATGCAGCGGGTGCTGCTCTTTATGGCCGACCGCGCCCTGAGTACCTTGCGTGTGCATCAGGCCGATGGCTTGCCCAAGGACGCTGCCAACCTGAGCCTCGACGTCGTCAACAGCACACTGCTGCAACGCTTGCTGGAAAAGTCCGCCCAGGTGCGCCTCACGCCAGACAATCACGCGCAATTTTCTGCGCTGCTGCCGCCGATCCTGCGCCGCTGGTTTACCGGTGAACACCTGTTGCTACGATCTCTGAGCTGCAATGGCCGCGTGGTGATGCTGATGGTCGCCGACCAGGGCGGCGGGCCGTTCTCGGAAACCACCGTGCAGGCTTTTGGCAAAACCGCTCAATGCATCGAGAAAGCGCTGCACAGCTTTACCAACCGCAGCGCCTGATGCTTGCGCTACAATCGCCCTCTTTTATCACCAACATTTGTGCCCAGGAGACCTCACATGCCTGACTTCTCTGGCTTGCCGCTGGTGATCGAGTCCAGCGACCTGCTTGGTCGCCTGGATGCCGAACACTTGATTCTGGTGGACCTCACCAGTGCCGCCCGCTACGCCGAAGGGCATATCCCCGGCGCGCATTTCGTTGACCCCAAGCGCACCCAACTGGGCCAGCCGCCAGCACCCGGCTTGCTGCCGCACAAGGCCGACCTGGAAAAGCTGTTCGGCGAACTGGGCCACACCCCGGACGCCACTTACGTCGTCTATGACGACGAAGGTGGCGGCTGGGCCGGGCGGTTTATCTGGATGCTCGACGTGATCGGCCACCAGAAGTACCACTACCTGGATGGCGGCCTGCTGGCCTGGCTGGACGAAAAACACCCGGTATCCACCGAAGTGCCCGCCCCGGTTGGCGGCCCGGTCAGCCTTACGCTGCACGACGGCCCCACCGCCACCCGCGAATACCTGCAAAGCCGTCTCGGCGCCGCCGACCTGGGCATCTGGGACGCACGCGGCCCGCTGGAATATTCCGGCGAGAAAGTGCTCGCCGCCAAGGGTGGTCACATCCCCGGCGCCGTCAACTTCGAATGGACTGCCGGCATGGACAAGGCGCGCAACCTGCGTATCCGCCGCGACATGCCGCAGATCCTCGAAGACCTCGGGCTGACCCGCGACAAAGAAATCATCACCCACTGCCAGACTCACCACCGCTCTGGCTTCACCTACCTGGTGGCCAAGGCGCTCGGTTATCCGCGAGTCAAAGGTTATGCCGGTTCCTGGGGCGAATGGGGCAACCACCCCGACACCCCCGTCGAGATTTAAGGTTTAAGGACAGTTATGAAAAAGCAGTTGTTTATCCTCAGCCAGTACTTGCTGCCGCACCACTTGCTGTCGCGCCTGGCCGGCTGCATTGCCGAGTGCCGCGTGCGCTGGTTCAAGAATGCCTTCACGGCGTGGTTCGCCAAGCGCTATCAAGTGGACATGTCCCAGGCGCTGGTCGAAGACCTCACCGCCTACGAGCACTTCAATGCCTTCTTTACCCGCGCCCTGAAAGACGGCGCCCGCCCGCTGGATGAAACTCCAGGCGCGGTGCTGAGCCCAGCCGACGGCGCGGTCAGCCAGCTTGGCCCGATTGAACACGGTCGTGTGTTCCAGGCCAAAGGCCATAGCTTTAGCGTGCTGGAATTGCTCGGTGGTGATGCGGCGTTGGCTGCACCGTTCATGGGCGGTGATTTCGCCACTATTTACCTGTCACCGAAGGATTACCACCGCGTACACATGCCTTTGGCCGGTACGCTGCGTGAGATGGTCTACGTGCCGGGCCGGATTTTCTCGGTCAACCAGACCACCGCCGAAAACGTGCCGGAACTGTTTGCGCGCAACGAGCGTGTTGTCTGCCTGTTCGACACCGAACGCGGCCCGATGGCTGTGGTGTTGGTGGGCGCGATGATTGTGGCGTCGATTGAAACCGTATGGGCCGGGCTGGTCACGCCGCCGAAACGCGAGCTGAAAACCTTCCGCTACGACGAAGCCGCACGCGCGCCGATTCACTTGGAGAAAGGTGCTGAACTGGGCCGCTTCAAGCTGGGTTCGACCGCCATCGTGCTGTTCGGGCCGGATCAGGTGAAGTGGGCAGAGGGGTTGGTGGCGGGTACGCCGGTGCAGATGGGCCAGGGTATCGCACTGCCGAAAGCCTGATTTGAAGCTGATGCAAATCAAATGTGGGAGCCGGGCTTGCCCGCGATAGCGGCGTATCAGTCAATACTTCAATGACTGAACTACCGCTATCGCGGGCAAGCCCGGCTCCCACAGTTACTGCAATCTTGCAGTTAGATCGGGTTACAGCTGCCCGTCGCGATCGCGAAAGCCCAACAGATACAACACACCATCCAGCCCCAGCGTCGAAATCGCCTGCTTGGCCGATTGCTTGACCAGCGGCTTGGCACGGAACGCCACACCCAACCCGGCAATCGCCAGCATCGGCAAGTCATTGGCGCCGTCGCCGACCGCAATGGTCTGCTCCAGACGCAAACCTTCCTTGTGGGCCAATTCCTTCAGCAAGTCCGCCTTGCGCTGTGCGTCGACAATCGGCTCGACCGCCACGCCGGTCACTTTGCCATCCACCACTTCCAGCTCGTTGGCAAATACATAGTCAATGCCCAGCTTGGCCTGCAATTGCTTGGCGAAGTAGGTGAAACCGCCCGAGAGAATTGCAGTCTTGTAGCCCAGGCGCTTGAGTTCGGCAAACAAGGTTTCGGCGCCTTCGGTCAGGCGCAGCGAAGCACCGATCGAATCCAACACGCTTACGTCCAAGCCCTTGAGCAGTGCCAGGCGCTCCTTGAAGCTGGCGCGAAAATCCAGCTCACCGGCCATGGCGCGCTCGGTGATTTCGGACACCTGCTCGCCCACACCGGCGGCCTTGGCCAGCTCGTCGATGACTTCGGCTTCGATCAGCGTGGAATCCATATCGAACACCGCCAGGCGGCGGTTACGGCGGAACAGCGAATCTTCCTGGAAGGCGATGTCGACATTCAGTTCCTGGGCCACGCTGAGGAACTCGGCGCGCAGGGCTTGCGGGTCGGCCGGCTCGCCGCGCACGGAGAACTCGATGCAGCCCTTGCCTTTGTCCGCCGGCGTGTCCAATGGCATACGACCCGACAGACGGTCGATGTGGTCGATATTCAAACCATATTGAGCGGTGATCGAGCTGACCCGCTGCAATTGTTCGGCGGTTACTTTGCGGGTCAGCAGGGTCACGATGTGGCGCTTTTTACCCTGGCCTTCGACCCAATGCTGGTAATCGGCTTCGGAAACCGGGGTGAAACGCACCTGCTGATCAAGCTTATACGCCGTAAACAGGATGTCTTTGAGCACCGACGAGGCCTGCTCGGTGCTGGGGATTTCCACCAGGATGCCGAACGACAGCGTGTCGTGGATCACCGCTTGGCCGATGTCGAGAATGTTCACACCACCCTGGGCCAGAACACCGGTAATGGCTGCGGTGAGACCCGGGCGGTCTTCGCCGGTGATGTTTATCAGGACAATTTCGCGCAAAGCGCACCCCCAGGCTGGAAAAAAACCGCATTCTACCCACTTTCAGTGACCATCGGGCACAGCGAGCGCTTTGCCGGTTCTAGGCCTGTCGCTATACTGCGCGTCAACTTCACGGACCAAGAGCCGAGCGCAAGTGAACCGGCCCACGCCAGTAAAAACCGATAACTTCTTCCTGCTGATCTTCCGGGCACTGCGCCACCGCCGTGTACCGATCGCATTACGCATCGCCAGCCATAACGTGATCCTGGTCGCTCTGGCCTTGGTGATCTACGCCTGCGTGATGGGTTTGCAGTTCAAGCAGGCCATGCACGAGCAAGCCGACGCCCTGGGCGAGAGCCTGACGACCCAGACCGCCACTTCGGCGACTGAGTTGCTGGTGTCCAACGACATCCTCAGCCTCAACGTGCTGCTCAATAACCTGACCAAGAACCCGCTGGTGGCCCACGCCGCCATCTACAGCGTGGACAACCGGATCATGGCCGAAGCCGGGCAGCGCCCGAAAAACGGCCTGCTGGGTGAAGCCGAAGGTCTGTATTCGAGCAATATTACGTTTCAGGATGTGAAGGCCGGGCAACTGCGCATCAGCCTCGACATGCAGCAATTCCAGCAGCCGATGACCATCAGCCTGCAAAGCATGGGCATCCTCAGCGCGATCCTGCTGGCACTGGCCCTGGCCCTGAGCTTGCGCCTGGGTCGGCATATCTCCACGCCGCTGATGCAACTGCGCATCTGGCTGCGCGATATCGACGAACACACCCCGGCCACCGACCGCCAGGACGAAATCGGCGACCTCGCCCGCCAGCTTCACGCCAGCTTCGCTCCCGAGCCGGTGGTGCCTGAGGTTGAACCCGAGCCTGAGTACGACGACACCGACTACGACGACGAGCCCGAGTTTGAAGTGCACAACCTGCGTGACCCAGGCTTTGACGAAAGCGCGCCGGTGGCCGCCCTCAAGCCTGCGCCACGCCAGGTGATCAAGGCCGAAGAGGACGAACTGGACGATGAAGACCCGTTCGCCGACCTGCGCGACACCTCGGCCGCCGCACCCGTTGTGGCCTCGCAACCTGCGCCGGTAAAAAATACCGAGCCGCAGCACAGCGCCGTACTGGCTGTGCAACTGGGTGCCCAGGACCAACTGCGTCGCCTGCCCCGTGCGCGCCTCACCGAATTGCTGGAGCGCTACCGCGACTGCCTCGACCAGGCTGCGTCGCTCTATCAGAGCGAGCTGCACACCCTGAACGACGGCAGCACGTTGATGCTGTTCCACAGCGAAGACAGCGGCGAAGACTACCTGACCAATGCCATCTGCTGCGGCGAGCTGCTGCGCGCCCTCGGCCATGCCTTGCAGATTGAAGTGGCCGACAGCGGCATTACCTTGCAGCTGCAACTTGGCCTGACCGTCGGAGACGATCTGTTCGGCATGAGCCAGATCGACCTGCTGCTTACCGAGATCGCCCAGGATGCGCTGGCCTTGTCCCAACACAGCCGCAACCTGCTGCTGGTGGAGCGCAAGATCAGTGAAGATGCGCTGATCCGCCAGCGCGCACGTATCCGCCCGATTGCCAGCCCTGAAGGCGCAAGCTGTGTGGAGCGGCTGATGGAGCCGTACCCGTCGATGCTGGAACGCCAGCTGGCGCGCATGCATGAGACCCGTACAAAGCCCTGATGGCTGATCGTTCCCACGCTCCGCGTGGGAATGCATTCCGTGACGCTCTGCGTCACTGCTGCGCAACGGGACGCGGAGCGTCCCAAGAGGCATTCCCACGCGGAGCGTGGGAACGATCAACAACAAAAAGGCCCGCTGAGTAAGCGGGCCTTTTGTTTGGGCGCGATTCAGATCAGAACCTGAACACTTCCATATCCGTGCGAATCGGCGTGGCCATCGGCATCTTAGGCTTCTGCGGAGCTGACGGTTTGGCCTGGGACGGCGCTTGCTTGCGCGGCGCCTCGGCCACTGGCGGCTGGTTGGCCAATGGCTTGAGCGCCACCGACAACTGTTGCGCCAGATGCTGCAACAACACGCCCTGGGCCTGGACCTGGGACGCGGTGGTGCCGGTATGTTCTTCCTGCAGGTGCACGATGCGGTTATCGCGCACCTGGCCACGGCGGTCGATCAAGCGCCATTGGGCGTCAAGAATCGCCGGCTGCGAAGCACCCGAGTCAAGCCGCGTGATGGTTAGCAATACCTGCACGTCCGGGGTAAAACCCGCCGGCCCAGGCGCAAGCACCACACGCTGACTGTCGAGATGGCCAGCCACCTGACGCAACATCAGCTGGTTGATATCGGACGACAAACTACCCGCCCAACGACCATCGGTGGAACCTTGCAGGCTGCCGTCGTTCTGACGTTGAAGCAGGGTTTCGCGTTGCAGGTAATCAGCAACAACGACCGGGCCAAGCAAAACGGCCATGCCTGCGGTTTGCGCAGGCTGAGCCGGACTTCCGCTGTCCAGCTGGTACAGCGACACCGGTTGGTGTGTGCTGCAACCCGCCAGCCCCAAAAGGCCAGCGAGCATCAAAAATAAAGGAAGGCGTGGAGCAGTCATCATCCCATCCAGGTGGCTGCCACAAGGCGAACCACAATGTAATACTAAAAATAACCTAAACACGCTCGGCCACGCCGGCGCTGGAAAGGCCATATCATCCGTGAATATGCGCCCTGACTCCAGCGCGAAAGCGCCGATCTACGCGTTAAATCGTAGATCGAGCCCTCTAATCCGCCTTAAACAGGCGTTTCCACCAGCAAAGCATCCACGCGCTGGAAGCCACGCGGCAGTTTATTACCCCGTCGGCCACGCTCACCCTTGTAGTGTTCAAGGTCGTCGGGGCGCAGTGACAGCGTGCGCTTGCCAGCCTGGAGCACCAGGGTAGAGCCTTCCGGGATCACGGCGATGTCGGTCACGTACTCTTCGCGACTGGCCACGCGCTCCCCGGGAATCCCGATAATCTTGTTGCCCTTGCCTTTACCCAACTGCGGCAAATCGCTGATCTTGAACACCAGCAAACGCCCTTCGGTGGTCACCGATGCCAGCCAATTGCTCTCGCGGTCTTCCACGGTACGCGGCAGGATCACCTTGGCGTTGTTCGGCAAGCTCAACAACGCTTTGCCCGCCTTGTTCTTGGCCTGCAGGTCTTCACCCTTGACCACAAAACCGTAACCCGCGTCGGAGGCGATCACATACAGTGAATCGTCGTCCGGCAGCAGCACGCACTCGAAATTCGCCCCCGGTGGCGGCGTCAGGCGCCCGGTCAGCGGCTCGCCCTGCCCACGTGCCGATGGCAAGGTGTGCGCGGGCACCGAATAGCTGCGCCCGGTGGAGTCGATAAACACCGCAAACTGGTTGGAACGCCCGGCCGCAGCGGTCTTGAAACCATCGCCAGCCTTGTACGAGAGGCCGGTGGCGTCAATATCATGCCCTTTGGCGGAACGAACCCAACCCTTTTCCGACAGAACGACGGTAATTTTCTCGTTAGGCAACAGTTCGGTTTCTGTCAGGGCCTTCGCTTCTGCGCGCTCGACGATTGGCGAGCGGCGATCATCGCCATAGGTTTCGGCGTCTTTGATCAGTTCGCTGCGCACCAGCTTCTTGAGCTTGGTTTCGCTACCCAACAGGGCTTGCAGCTTGGCTTGCTCCTTGAGCAGCGCGTCTTGCTCGTCGCGCAACTTCATCTCTTCGAGCCGCGCCAACTGACGCAAGCGGGTGTCGAGGATGTAGTCGGCCTGGATCTCGCTCAGTTCGAAACGCGCGATCAGCTCGGCTTTCGGGTGCTCGGCGGTGCGGATGATGTGGATCACTTCATCCAGGTTGAGGTAAGCGATCAGCAAACCATCCAACAGGTGCAGGCGGCGCTCAACCTTGTCGAGACGAAATTGCAGGCGGCGGCGCACGGTCTGTACGCGGAACTCCAGCCATTCCACCAGCAGGTTGCGCAGGTTTTTCAGCTGTGGCTTGCCGTCCAGGCCGATGATGTTGACGTTGACCCGGTAGCTGGACTCAAGGTCGGTGCTGGCGAACAGATGCTGCATCAGCACTTCGTGGTCGACCCGGCTGTTGGTCGGGATGATCACGATGCGGCAGGGGTTTTCGTGGTCGGACTCGTCACGCAAGTCAGCCACTTGCGGCAATTTCGACGGTTTGGCCTGCATCAGCGCGGCAATCTGCTCCAGCACCTTGGCACCGGACACCTGGTGCGGCAGTGCGGTGACAATAATGTCGCCGTCTTCAATGTGGTAAACCGCGCGCATGCGCACCGAGCCCTTGCCGGTCTCGTACATCTTCAGCAGGTCGGCACGCGGCGTGATGATTTCCGCTTCGGTCGGGTAATCCGGGCCTTGAATATGCTCGCAGAGCTGCTCGACCGTAGCTTTTGGCTCATCAAGCAAACGCACGCAGGCAGTCGCGACTTCGCGCAGGTTGTGCGGCGGCACATCAGTGGCCATGCCGACCGCGATGCCGGTGGTGCCATTGAGCAGGATATTCGGCAAACGCGCCGGCAACACCAGCGGTTCGTCCAGGGTGCCGTCGAAGTTAGGCCCCCAGTTCGCGGTGCCCTGGCCCAACTCGCTCAGCAGCACTTCCGAGTAACGCGACAGACGCGCCTCGGTGTACCGCATGGCGGCGAAGGACTTGGGATCATCCGGCGCACCCCAGTTACCCTGGCCGTCCACCAAGGTGTAGCGGTAGCTGAACGGCTGGGCCATCAGCACCATGGCTTCGTAGCAGGCCGAGTCGCCGTGGGGGTGGAACTTACCGAGCACGTCACCGACGGTACGCGCCGATTTCTTGTGCTTGGAATCTGCGTCCAGGCCCAACTCACTCATGGCGTAGATAATGCGCCGCTGTACGGGCTTAAGGCCGTCGCCGATATGCGGCAAGGCACGGTCCATGATCACGTACATGGAGTAGTTGAGGTAGGCATTTTCGGTGAAGTCAGCCAGCGATCGGCGTTCTACGCCATCTAAGCTGTCTGCGAGGATGTCACTCATGCGGGCCTCATCATTGTTTGGTCTGGCGCAGCAGCATGGTGCCGCTGCGCTGGGTAAATTCAAGTTGTTTCAATGCACTCATGCCCAACAGTACCTGCTCACCGCCCAAGCCCGGCGCTACCAGCGCGCGGACGTCCTGCAGGACAATATCGCCCAGCTTCAGGCGATCAAGGCTGGTGCGGTAGCCCTGGCTACGCCCATTGGCGGTGCTCAAGGTCACGGGCAGGCCGCGCTTGAGCCCGAGGCGGTCGGCCAATTCGGCCGGCACCGCCACATCGGTCGCGCCGGTGTCGAGCATAAACTCCACCGGCGATCCGTTGATCTGGCCGCTGGCGACAAAATGCCCTTGGCCGTTGCCCAGCAATTTTACTTCGATGTAACCCTCATGCTGCTCTGAGGTCACCACCGCATTGGGGTTTTCCTGACGCGCTTCCCACTGCCCAAAAAAACGCGTGGCCAAAAACAGCCCGGCGCCCCATGCCACGAACATCAGTACACGTCCGGCACGTTTGCCGGGCGGCGCTGCCGTCATGGTTGGGCGCCCCAGCCACCGGCCGGCGCGGCAAAACGATAGACCACCGGGCGTTTTTCACCGTCGGCACGCGGGCCAAAATTATTGTCGATACCCAACCACACACCTTCGGCATCCACCACCAGGGCTTCGGCCAAGCCATAAGGCTGGGCATAACGCCGGTTCGGTGTCAGGGTTTCGTCGGCAAACGACCAGCACAGCTCGACTTTGGCCGTGACCGCATCGCGCCGGCAAATCTGGAACGCATTGCGCTCCAGGGTAAACAGCTTGCCGTTGAACAGCGCCAGGTCGGCAAAGTCCTTGGACACCGCCTTGGCGTTGGTGAACTGTGCCGGTTGCACTTCCTGGCCGGCCTCGCTCAGCAACACACAGGGCCCATCGCAATCCCACACGCTCTGGCCACGCTTGATCGAGATCAACCCTCGTCGCTCTCGCTCGGCGGCCAGCCAGATCTGATTGCCTTCGGGGTTGATCGCCAAACCTTCGAACAAGGCATTGAAGTGCAGCAACATCCCACTGGCCCGCGCTTCGCGGACCATGCCCGGAGCAATCTTCAACCATTGCGGCGCACCGTTCACCGGCACTTGCAGCACCGCCGCATGGGCTTCACTGACAATGTAGCGGTTGCCGGCGGCGTCACAGGTGATGCCTTCAAAATCCAGGTCGCCGCCACGAATGAACGACGCAGCCTTGGTGCGCGAACGCAAACCCCAAGGCAGGCCGGACTCGGGCACCGGTGGCACCTCGATCTTCACGGTTTCGGCCTTCCAGGTCGGCGCGCTGATATCGAGGCGGTAAATCTGGTCGTCATCGCGGTCGGAAACCGTCCACAGGTCCTGGCCACACAGCGCCAGGCCCGACAGGTTGCCACCGCGCATGCCGTCCACCGGGTGTTCGGAGACTAATTTAAGCTCAGCCACGGGCGCGGCCACCGCTTGGGTGGCCGCCAACCCGCTCAACATCAGGATCGCCAGGGCGAAGCCTGTGCGCATCAGCCCAGTACCTCGGCCAGGTTACCCTTGGACTCCAGCCAGGCTTTGCGGTCCGGCGCACGCTTCTTCGCCAGCAGCATGTCCATCATTTCCGACGTGCCGGCGAAGTCTTCCAGGGTCAACTGCACCAGGCGGCGAGTGTTCGGGTCCATGGTGGTTTCGCGCAGCTGCGGCGGGTTCATCTCACCCAGGCCTTTAAATCGCGTGACCTGTGGCTTGCCGCGTTTCTTCTCGGCCACCAGGCGGTCGAGGATGCCATCGCGCTCAGCTTCGTCCAGGGCGTAGAAAATCTCTTTGCCCAGGTCGATACGGTACAACGGCGGCATGGCGACGTAGACGTGGCCGGCATCCACCAACGGGCGGAAGTGCTGCACAAACAGCGCACACAGCAAGGTGGCGATGTGCAAACCGTCGGAGTCGGCGTCGGCAAGGATGCAGATCTTGCCGTAGCGCAGCTGGCTCATGTCCGCCGCGCCCGGGTCTACACCAATCGCAACGGCGATGTTGTGCACTTCCTGGCTGGCCAGGACTTCGCTGCCGTCGACTTCCCAGGTGTTGAGGATCTTGCCGCGCAACGGCAGGATCGCCTGGAATTCCTTGTCTCGCGCTTGCTTGGCGGAACCGCCGGCGGAGTCACCTTCGACCAGGAACAGCTCGGAGCGCATCGGGTCTTGCCCGGCGCAATCGGCCAATTTGCCTGGGAGTGCCGGGCCTTGGGTGATGCGCTTGCGCTCGACTTTCTTGCTGGCCTTCAGGCGACGACCGGCGTTGTTGATCGCCAGCTCCGCCAGGGCCAGGCCCAGTTCCGGGTGCTCGTTGAGCCATAGGCTGAACGCGTCCTTGACCACACCGGAGACAAACGCCGCCGCCTCGCGGGACGACAAACGCTCTTTGGTCTGGCCGGAGAACTGCGGCTCCTGCATCTTCATCGACAGCACGAACGCGATACGCTCCCACACGTCTTCCGGCGCCAGCTTCACACCGCGCGGCAACAGGCTGCGGTATTCGCAGAACTCGCGCATGGCGTCCAGCAAACCCTGGCGCAAACCGTTGACGTGGGTGCCGCCCTGGGCGGTGGGGATCAGGTTGACGTAGCTTTCCTGCACGCTGTCGCCACCTTCGGGCAACCACAGCAGCGCCCAGTCGACGGCTTCCTTATTCCCCGCCAGGCTGCCGCAGAACGGCTCGTTAGGCAGGCGTTCAAAGTCGCTGACCGAGTCTTCCAGGTAGGAGCGCAGGCCATCTTCGTAGTGCCATTCGACCTTTTCGCCGGTGCCTTTGTCTTCAAAGCTGACCAGCAGGCCCGGGCACAATACCGCCTTGGCCTTGAGTACATGCTTGAGGCGGCTGATGGAGAATTTTGGCGAATCGAAGTATTTCGGGTCCGGCGCGAAGTACACGCTGGTGCCGGTGTTGCGCTTGCCAACGGTACCGACGACCTCCAGGTCGGTGGCTTTGTAGCCATCGGCAAAGGTCATCTGATACTCGTTGCCGTCGCGCTTGACCTTGACCCGCACCAGGGTCGACAGGGCGTTGACCACGGAAATACCCACACCGTGCAAGCCACCGGAGAACTGGTAGTTCTTGTTGGAAAACTTGCCGCCCGCATGGAGCTTGGTAAGGATCAGCTCGACGCCCGACACACCCTCTTCCGGGTGAATGTCCACCGGCATGCCGCGACCATCGTCGGACACTTCCAGGGAATGGTCGGCGTGGAGGATGACTTGTACCGACTTGGCATGCCCGGCCAAGGCTTCGTCGACGCTGTTGTCGATGACTTCCTGGGCAAGGTGGTTCGGCCGACTGGTGTCGGTGTACATGCCGGGGCGTTTGCGCACCGGGTCGAGGCCCGAGAGGACTTCGATGGCGTCGGCGTTATAAGAGCTAGCGCTGGGAGTGGCCATGGGGTCTCGTCGTGAGTCGTTCGATTAAAAAGTGCCCCTGGACTTTACAGTGCTGCAAAGTCGAAGGATTGATACTGATCTGCGCCAATGCCGGCAAAACTCAACATGGCCGGCAATTGCTGGGCGAACCCCTGGTAACCATGGTCGCCACCGGCCTGGATGCGCAAGGCACAGGCCCGGTAATACTGCTGGGCGAGGCGATAATCCAGGGTTTCATCCCCGGTCTGCAACCACACTTGATAACGCGCGGCATCCTGGGGCGCCGGCACTTCCAGTTCGGCCAGGGCCGTGACGTGGTCGTGGGTCAGCTCCCAGGTTTCATCGGTGTAGAGGTTCTTCTGGGTGCCCAGGTAACCGTCAAACATCCGATGCGGGCTGACCGCCGGGTTCACCAGCAGCGCCTTGAGGCCATGGCGTTCGGCAAGATGGGTTGCATAGTAGCCGCCGAGTGAGCTTCCCACCAGCAGCGGCCGCCCCAGTTCCGCAATGGCCTCTTCCAATTGAGGAATCGCCTGACGCGGGTGGTGATGCAGGGCCGGCACACGCAATTGGTCGCTCAAACCGAGGCTGTCCATCACGGTGCTCAACTGGGTGGCCTTGTTGGACGCAGGCGCGCTGTTGAAACCGTGGATATATAGAATCGACGCGGACATGCCGGGCTCTCCGTGCATCAGCCAAAGAGGCGCAGTTTACAGGGAATACAGGCAGAAGCGGATCGAATGTGGGAGCTGGCTTGCCTGCGATGGCGGCGGATCAGTTAGCTATTGATTAACTGGCACACCGCTATCGCAGGCAAGCCAGCTCCCACATGTTGATAAGTGTTTGCAACGTATTAGTAGCCGTTGCTGCCGTAATCGACGGTAAATTCGAATCCTTTTACCCGCTCCACGCCCGTCTCCAACCGTCCGTCGGCATGCAATCGCAGCCAGCGATACCCCGGCGCCTGCTCGCTGACCTTGAAGTCCTCGCTGCCCGGCGCGAACTGGATACAGGTGGACGGCGACGCCAGCAGGCGCAGGTCGTTGCGCTCGCGGTCGATTTCCTGGTGCACATGGCCCCACAGCACCGCCTTCACCTGTGGGAAACGGTCGAGTACGGCAAACAGGGCTTCAGGGTTGCGCAGGCCGATGGGCTCCATCCACGCACAACCGATGGACACCGGATGATGGTGAAAACACACCAGATGATGACGGTTTGGCGCCTCACTCAGGGCTTGGGCGAGCAATTGCAATTGCGAATCCTGCAAATAACCGGGGACCGAGCCCGGAACCGCCGAATCCAGCAGGGTGACGCGCCAATTGCCGATATCGACCACCGGCTCGAGCAAATCGCTGTGCACCGCCGCGTGGGCCATGATCTGCGGCTCGTCGTGGTTGCCAGGAATCCAGCGCGCCGGCGCGTCGATCTGCCGAGTCAGGTCGCGAAATAGCTGGTAAGACTCAAGCGTGCCGTCCTGGGACAAGTCTCCCGTGGCCAGCACCAAATCGATCTGCGGCTGTTGCTCGCGCACCAAACCAATCACCCGCTGCAGGCTGTCGCGGGTGTTCATGCCCAGCAGCGAACCGTCGGCCTCGGCAAACAGGTGGCTGTCGGACAACTGCACCAGCAGCACCGACGCATCAGGGTTCACAGCGGATACGCTCGGCAAGGCGCTCTCCCAAGGCAATCACAGGAATGGATAGGTAGCGCGATTATGCTGGGGCAGGACACAAAGAGGAAAGACGCAGTTCACATCTAGCGCACGACTTCGAATTCATGGCCCAGGGCCAGGCAGTGACTCAACCATTCGCCGAGGAACACATTGAGTTGTGCTTTCTCATCGGGCTGGTGCATGAACACATTCGGATAAGGATAGATGCTGCGAAAGCGTCGCGCGTGTTCTGCGCTGATGACTTCGGCCATGCGCGCATCGTGATACACCTGAACCTCCAGCTGCGGCACCGACAGCCAGGGCAGGCTGTGCTCCTGGCGCACCCGCAGGGTGGTGGTGTACGGGCAGTTGACGATGACCTCAAGGGTCAGCACGCCCAGCATCTGGTCGCCATGGGTCACGGCAATACGCCGCGCCTCGGGGGCGTGACGCATGTCGGGGAGCAGGCGCATCAGCCGCGCATAATTGGCCTCGCAGGCGGCTTGCAGCCCGATCAGGTCAACCCGGTATCGTTCCCGTGCCTTTACTGCCATAACCCCCTCACTTCCGCGCGATTAAGCGCAAGCCATTGCAGGGCGATAATGCTGGCTGCGTTGGAAATTTTGCCGTCACGCACCGCTTGCAGGGCATCTTCAAAGGCCCAGGGGGTGACGCGGATATCTTCTGCTTCTTCTTCCAGTCCATGGACGCCACCTGCACCTGAGCTGTCGCAACGACCGAGGTACAAGTGCACGAATTCGGTACTGCCACCGGGCGACGGGAAATATTTGGTGATCGGCCACAGCGCAGAGAACGTAAGGCCAGCTTCCTCCTCGGCTTCGCGGTGTGCAACCTCCTCCGGTTGTTCGTCCTTATCAATCAGCCCCGCGACCATTTCCACCAGCCACGGGTTGCCGGTACGGCCCATGGCGCCGATACGGAACTGCTCGATCAACACCACTTCATCGCGCTGCGGGTCGTAGGGCAGCACGCACACCGCGTCATGACGCACAAAGACTTCACGATTGATCACCCGGCTCATGCCGCCATCGAACTTCTCGTGGCGCAGTTGCACGCGATCAAGCTGGTAAAAGCCCTTATAGGCATTGTCGCGCTGAACGATCTCGATGGTGTTCGGCGTCGATTTGGCAATGTCCGTCATATCCTTCCTCGTTACGCAGGTGCAATTCGCGCCATCCTAACGCGCCCATGGCCCTTGATGCAGCCCCTTTCCGGTTGCCGGGATAGACGGCGGACGTCACACTCACTCTAATCAGCTTAGTGGCGAACTGACGGCTTTGTTCGCAGTCGAAGCGCTACTCTTTTTCGCTTTCCATCGATTTCCGAAGGACGCACATGTCGCTTTTAAAAATCGCCTCCGTGGCCTGTATTGCCTTGACTCTGGGCGCTTGCCAGAGCCTGTTCCAGCCCAGCTACCTCAAGCCCCTGGACACCAAGCCGGACACTTCCGAACAAATCAAACCCGGCTGCAACAGCCCGGAATGCCCACTGGTGAACATCGACACCGTGCACTTCCCCAGCGAGCCGCAGTTGGACAGCATTGTTGAGCAACGCCTGCTGCAAATGACCCGCACCACGCCCGGCGCCAGCGTGCCGCCGACCCTGAATGCCTACCGCGACAAGTTCCTGCGTGAGTCGCCCAACCGCAACAGCATGTACTTGCAAGCCAAGGTACGTGAGCAGCATGACGGACTGGTGATCGTTGAAGTGTCCAGTTATCTGGATACCGGCACCGCCCACGGCGAGCCCGGCCGCGGTTTCATCAACTATTCACGCCTGCTGCACAAAGAACTGAGCCTGGCCGACATGTTGCTGCCGGGCCAGGAACAGGCGTTCTGGAACACCGCGAAAGTCGCCCACAACAGCTGGCTGATCAATTCGCAGATGGACCGCGACCCGGAGTTCGTGAAGAGCTGGCCGTTCCAGAAAACCCCGAACGTGGCCCTGACCAGCGCCGGTGTGGTGCTCAAGTACAACGTGAGCACCATCGCCCCTTACGCATTGGGGCTGATCGAAATGACCATCCCCTACGCGCGCCTCACCGGCGTGCTCAAGCCTGAGCTGATGCCTGCGCGCCACTGACCGCACGCCCAAGGATCAGCTGTAACAGCCCTGCCAGCACCAGTGCCGGCAGGGTTGCACCGATATTCGGATACAGGTTGGCCAGCACGTGATAGGTGGCGATGCCACCCAGCCAGGCCACCAGCGCCGGCCAATGCAGGTTGGCAACCGTGCCCTGGCCACGCCGGCGCAGGATAAAGTGATCCACCAGCACCACGCCAAACAGCGGCGCAAACACCGAGCCGATCAGCAGCAGGAAGTTCTGATACTGCGCCAGCGGCGCCAGGCAGGCGATCAAGGTGCAGATCACACCGATGGCCAAGGCCAGGTGCTCGACCTTCAAGCGCAACAGAATCCCGCTGGACACTGCCGCCGAGTGAATATCGGCAAAGGCGTTTTCCGACTCGTCCAACAGGATCAGCAGCAACGGAATGCCCAAGCCAGCACCGGCCAGCGCCAGCAACAGCGCATTCACTTCACCACTGGGCGCAAATGCCAGGGTATAGGCCACGCCCAGGCTCATCAGCCAGAAGTTACCGATAAAGAAGCCCAACGCCGTACCGCCGAACACGCTTTTGGCGCGCTGGCCGAAGCGTGAGTAGTCGGCGATCAGTGGCAACCACGACAGCGGCATGGCGATGGCAATATCAAAGCCCACCGCAAACGGCATCGAGCCGTCACCGGACTTGGCCCACAACGCCGTGAGGTCAGCCTTGGCGAACAGGTTCCAGGTCAGCCACAGGCAGGCGGCGAGCAGCAGCCAGATGCCCCATTTACGCAGGATCTGGCGCACGAATGTCAGCGGCCCGCTGACCGCCAGCAACGTCGCCAAGCCACCGAAAAACAGGGTCCACAGCAATGGGCTGGCGAGCAGGCTGCCCTCGCTGAACGCGCGAGTGCCCAGCAAGCTGGCGGCGTCGCGCATCACGATGATCTCGAACGAGCCCCAGCCGACCAGTTGTAAAAGGTTCAGCAGTGCCGGCAGGCTCGCGCCCTTGGCGCCGAGGCTGAGCTTGAGCGCGGCCATGGCGGACAGGCCGGTGTCGCTGCCGATCACACCGACGGCGGCCAGCAGCAACACACCGACCAGCGTGCCGAGAAAAATCGCCAGCAACGAGCCGGACAAGCCCAGGCCCGGCGCGAGCAAGGCGCCGGTTTGCAGGACCATCAGGCCGATGCCAAGGGAGAACCACAGGGAGAACAGGTCGCGGGCGCCGAACACGCGTTTGTCAGCCGGCACCGCGATTTCAGGAGAGTAAGTACTCGGTTGAATGCTCAAGGGTGTTATCTCTGAGGGACATGATCGTTCCCACGCTCTGCGTGGGAATGCCGCTAAGGACGCTCTGCGTCCGCCTTTGTGACGCAGAGCGTCACGGGATGCATTCCCACGCTGAGCGTGGGAACGATCGTGGATGTCAGACCTTCTTGTACAGCTGACTGCCTTCCTGCTTGAACCGTTCCGCCTGCTCGGCCAAGCCCTTGGCCACGTCCACGTCCACCGCTTCAATGCGCTGGTTGGCGGCGTACTCGCGTACTTCCTGGGTAATTTTCATCGAGCAGAATTTCGGCCCGCACATCGAACAGAAGTGCGCGACCTTGGCCGAGTCCTTCGGCAAGGTTTCATCGTGATACGAACGCGCGGTGTCAGGGTCCAGGCCGAGGTTGAACTGGTCTTCCCAGCGGAACTCGAAGCGCGCCTTGCTCAAGGCGTTGTCACGAATCTGCGCGCCCGGATGCCCCTTGGCCAAGTCCGCAGCGTGCGCGGCGATCTTGTAGGTGATGATCCCGGTCTTCACGTCATCCTTGTTCGGCAAACCCAAGTGTTCCTTGGGCGTGACATAGCAGAGCATGGCGCAACCGAACCAGCCGATCATCGCCGCACCGATACCCGAGGTGATGTGGTCGTAGCCCGGTGCGATGTCGGTGGTCAGCGGGCCGAGGGTGTAGAACGGCGCCTCGTCGCAGCATTCGAGCTGCTTGTCCATGTTCTCCTTGATCAACTGCATCGGCACGTGGCCCGGGCCTTCGATCATGGTTTGCACGTCGTGCTTCCAGGCGATTTTGGTCAGCTCGCCGAGGGTTTCCAGTTCGCCGAATTGCGCAGCATCGTTGGCGTCGGCAATCGAGCCTGGGCGCAAGCCGTCGCCAAGGGAGAAGCTGACGTCATAGGCCTTCATGATTTCGCAGATTTCGTCGAAATGCGTGTAGGTAAAGTTCTCTTTGTGGTGCGCCAGGCACCACTTGGCCATGATCGAACCGCCACGGGACACGATGCCGGTCACGCGTTTGGCAGTCAGCGGCACATAGCGCAGCAGCACGCCTGCGTGGATGGTGAAGTAGTCGACGCCCTGCTCGGCCTGTTCGATCAGGGTGTCGCGGAACAGCTCCCACGTCAGGTCTTCAGCGGCGCCGCCGACTTTTTCCAAGGCTTGATAGATCGGAACGGTGCCAATCGGCACCGGCGAGTTGCGGATGATCCACTCGCGGGTTTCGTGGATGTGCTTGCCAGTGGACAGGTCCATCACCGTGTCCGAACCCCAGCGAATGCCCCAGGTCAATTTCGCCACTTCTTCTTCAATGGACGAACCCAACGCACTGTTGCCGATATTGCCGTTGATCTTCACCAGGAAGTTACGGCCGATGATCATTGGCTCCAGTTCGGTGT
The DNA here is from genome assembly GCF_014268205.2 of Pseudomonas sp. OE 28.3. Lineage (NCBI taxonomy): Bacteria > Pseudomonadati > Pseudomonadota > Gammaproteobacteria > Pseudomonadales > Pseudomonadaceae > Pseudomonas > Pseudomonas sp. OE 28.3. The sequence continues at coordinate 781,163 of NZ_CP077082.1, read as the reverse complement.
GGTTGATGTTGGCCGGGATAATCGCGCGGCCACGGGCGATTTCTTCGCGCACAAACTCAGGCGTGATGATTTTCGGCACGCTGGCGCCGAAGCTGTGACCGGCGTGCTGCTGGTCGAGCAGGCCACTGGCACGGGCTTCTTCAAGCTTCATGTTTTCGCGGATGGCGACGTATTCCATCTCGGCGGTAATGATGCCTTTGCGCGCGTAGTGCATCTGCGTGACGTTGGCACCTGCCTTGGCGCGGCGCGGGTTCTTCACGTGGGCAAAGCGCAGTGCGGTGAGCTCAGCATCGCTGAGGCGCTGTTGGCCAAAGTGCGAACTCAGGCCGGACAGGCGCTCGGTGTCGCCACGCACTTCGATCCACGGCGAACGCACATCACCCAGGCCTTTGCGCACGTCAATGATGACGTTGGGGTCGGTGTACGGGCCGGAGGTGTCGTACACCACCACCGGTGCGTTGATTTCACCGCCGAAATCGGTGGGCGTCACGTCCAGGCTGATTTCACGCATAGGCACACGAATGTCCGGGCGAGTGCCTTGCACGTAGATTTTTTGCGAGCGGGTAAACGGCTGCACGGAGCCGGAGTCGACTTTGGCCGATTCACTCAGGTGCACGGTATTTTTTAATTTTTGGCTTTTTAATTCAGTGCTCATCACGGGCTCTCCAACTTATCCAGGCGGTGGATTTTTGTCGGAGCGAACCTGTGACGGATGGACGCACTGAAACCAGTGCTGTGCAAGGCACGAGGGCTGTTCGATTGTCGAACAACATCCCGGACGAAGCACAAGAGGACTCGCCGGGTGACGAGAAATCTTGTTCCCTACGCAGGCGTTAACCTGATCAGGTTCAACGGGATCCGGTATTTACCGATCTCAGCCTTCCAACAAGGCACCCCGACAAGAACGCGGCCAGTCTAGACCATGGTGTGGGCAAATTGCCAATAGCGGTGTATTCAGCGTGATGAATGGCGTGATTGCGGGATTGTTGCGCGGGGTCAGCGCCACTACACTCGGGCGTCGTCACAATGCTTGACGCCAGGAATGGCCAGCCTTAGCCTTGGGCGCTTAATTACAGTCGTAATATTCACACTAGGGATCGCCTCATGCTGCGCAAACTCTCACTGGCTCTTGCCGTGTCTTGTGCGACCAATGGAATGGTCTGGGCAGCTGAAGCGCCCTTGTCCGCCAAAACCGACTTGGTCAGCGTCTACCAGGAAGCGGTGAACAACAACGCCGACCTGGCCGCCGCCCGCGCTCAATATGGCGCGCAAAAAGAAGTGGTGCCCCAGGCTCGCGCCGGTTTGCTGCCGAACCTGTCGGCCGGCGCCGACAGCAATAACGTGCGCACCCAGATCGACCAACCGGCAGCCACCGTCAACCGTGACGCGCACTCCTGGCGTGCAACCTTGAGCCAGCCGCTGTTCCGCGCTGATCGCTGGTTCCAGCTGCAAGCCGCCGAAGCCGTCAACGAACAAGCTTCGCTGCAACTCTCGGCGACTGAACAGAACCTGATCCTGCAAAGCGCCGAAAGCTACTTCGCCGTGCTGCGCGCCCAGGACAACCTGGCGTCGACCAAGGCCGAAGAAAACGCCTTCAAGCGCCAGCTCGACCAGTCCAACGAACGCTTTGATGTAGGCCTGTCGGACAAGACCGACGTGCTGCAATCCCAGGCCAGCTACGACACCGCCCGCGCCAACCGCATCGTCGCCCAACGCCAGGTGGACGACGCCTTTGAGGCGCTGATCACGCTGACCAACCGCCAATACAACGCGATCCAGGGCATTGTGCACACGCTGCCGGTGCTGCCACCGGCGCCGAATGACGCCAAATCCTGGGTCGAAACCGCCGGCCGCCAAAACCTGAACTTGCTGGCCAGCAACTACGCCGTGACCGCTGCCGAAGAAACCCTGCGCCAGCGCAAGGCCGGCCACCTGCCAACCCTCGACGCCGTGGCGCAATACGAAAAAGGCGACAACGACGCGCTGGGTTTCAGCAACCCGAACCAATTGCCCGTGCCGTACGGTGGTGATGTGTCTCAGCGCACCATCGGCCTGCGCCTGAATATCCCGATCTACAGCGGCGGTTTGACCAGCTCGCAAGTGCGCGAATCCTATTCACGCCTCGACCAGACGGAACAGCAACGCGAAGGCCTGCGCCGCCAGGTGGTGGAAAACACCCGTAATCTGCACCGCGCGGTGAACACCGATGTGGAACAGGTGCAGGCGCGCCGCCAGTCGATCATCTCCAACCAGAGCGCGGTGGAAGCCACGGAAATCGGCTATCAAGTGGGTACGCGCAATATCGTCGATGTGCTGGATTCACAACGCCAGCTGTACTCGTCGGTGCGCAACTACAACAACAGCCGCTACGACTACATCCTCGACAACCTGCGCTTGAAGCAGGCGGCGGGCACGCTCAGCCCTGGGGATTTGCAGGACCTGACGCGTTACCTCAAGGCTGACTACAACCCGGACAAGGATTTCCTGCCGCCGGATCTGGCCAAGGCCGCCGCCGAGCAGCTCAAAGCCCGCCCGGGCTACTAAACACACCACAAACCAATGTGGGAGCTGGCTTGTGTGGGAGCTGGCTTGCCTGCGATGCAGGCAACTCGGTACATCAGACATGCCCAGTTGATGCTATCGCAGGCAAGCCAGCTCCCACATTTTGGTCCGCGTTGGTTCAGTGATTGAGCAGTTTGTCCAAACCATCCAGTAAGCGTTTCAGCGCACCCTGGTTGGCCTGCATCACCTTCAATCCCGCCTCTGCCATCTTGCGCGCATCCTGCGGCAGTTCGAACAACTGCCGCACGGCTTCTGCCAAGCCTTGCGCATCATCCACCTCACGCAACGCCCCGGCCTCACGCATCATCGCGCTGATTTCGAGGAAGTTGAACAGGTGTGGCCCCATGATCACAGGCTTGGCCAGCGCAGCCGGTTCCAGCGGGTTGTGGCCGCCGGTAGGCACCAGGCTACCGCCGACGAAGGCGCTGTCGGCCAGGGCGTAAAGGAATAGCAGCTCGCCCATGGTGTCACCGAGCAGCACGGAGGTCTGCGCCGTCACCGGTTCAGTGCTGGAGCGGCGCACCGTGGCAAAGCCTTGTTGCTCGCACAACTCGAACATCGGCCCGAAGCGCTCCTGATGACGCGGCACCAGAATCAGCAGCGCGTTGGGGTAACTTTCGAGCAGTTGGCGATGGGCGGCCAGCACCACTTCATCCTCGCCTTCGTGGGTGCTGGCGGCGATCCACACCGGGCGCTCGGTGGCGCCCCATTGCTCGCGCAAGGCGGCGGCACGCACCGGCAGTTGCGGATCGATGGTCAGGTCGAACTTGATCGAGCCGGTGACTTCAACGGTTTGTGGTCGTGCGCCCAGGCTCAAAAAACGCTGGGCTTCGGTTTTTGTCTGCACCGCAAACAGGCTCATCTCGGCCAGCATCGGCGCGGTCAGCTTGGCAAAGCGTGCATAACCTTTGGCCGAGCGTGCCGACAGCCGCGCATTGGCCAGCGCTACCGGAATACCACGCTGAGCGCAGGCGTGGATGTGGTTGGGCCACAGCTCGGTTTCCATGATCACGGCGAGCCTGGGCTGCACACGATCAAGAAAGCGCTTGGCGGCGCAAGGCAAGTCATAGGGCAAGTAGCAGTGCTGAATGCGCGGTTCATTGGCGAACAGCGCCTGGATACGCTCCGAACCGGTGGGCGTCATGCAAGTGATGGTGATCGGCAGCGTCGGGTGGCGCTCCATCAACCCGCGAATCATCGGCGCGGCCGCGATACTTTCGCCCACCGACACCGCATGCACCCAGATCCCGCCCGGCTGCATCACCGGCAGGCCATAGGAAAACCGCTCGCCGATACGTTTTGCATACGCCGGCGCCTTGCGCGCGCGCAGCCACAGACGTAAAGCCACCAACGGCAGCGCCAGGTAAAACAGACAGCTGTAGAGAGTTCTATTCATGGCGGCGGAGTTTATCGGCTTTTTCAGTCGATCGCCTGCAAGCACTCGGCAAATCGCTCGGTCAGGAAGCGTGCGGCCGGGCCCAGGTGCTCGTCGCGGCGCCAGACCAGCTCCACCACCAGCGCCGGCGGCGTCCATTCGCTGTCCAGCTCGACCATCTGCCGTTGATAGGCCGGGTACTGCACGATGTGCCGAGGCAGCCAAGCCCAGCCCAGGCCACTCATCAACCATTCGGCCAATACGTAGAAGCTGTCGGCACGCCACACCAGGGGGCTCGCGGCTTCACTGCCGGGGTACACGCTGGTCTGGGTCGACATCAGCAGTTGCCGGAACTGCGCCAGGCGCTGGCAAGTCACGTATTTGTCCTGGGCCAGCGGATGATTCACGCCGCACACCGTGACCATTTCCACGCTGCCCACCACCCGCCGCTCAAGCGCTTCGGGGATCTGGTCGTGATAGAACAGCAAACCCAGGTCGGCCTTGCGCTCCACCAGCTTGCGCGCCACATCGCCTTGCGCGGCGCTGGACAGTTGTACTTCCAGCAGCGGGTATTGCCGGGCCAACGCTTCAAGGCTGTCGAGCACCGGCTGAAATAACATGGCTTCGTCCTGGGCCAGGCGCAGGCAGGCTTCTTCACCACGGGTCAGCGACAACGCCCGACCATTGAGCCGTTCACATTGGCGCAGCACCTCACGCGCTTCTTCCAGCAACACACTGCCGGCTTCAGTCAGGCGGGGCTGACGGCCGCTGCTGCGCTCGAACAGGCTAAGCCCAAGGTCCGCTTCCAGCAGGGCAATTGCGTTACTCACCGCCGATTGCGCCTTGCGCTGCCCACGCGCCACCGCCGAAAACGAGCGCTGCTCGGCGACGCTGACAAACAGGCGCATCTGTTCCAGGTTCCATTGCACACTCATGTCTCAACCCATCTTTAAATCGGATAGGTAATGACTTTATCTCATCTCGCGAAGGGTTAAAATGCGGACCTAATCAAGCACGTATCACACCGAGGATTCCCCCATGAATGTTGCCTACGTTTACCTGGCCATTGCCATTTGCTCGGAAGTGATCGCGACCGTTTCCATGAAAGCCGTCAAGGGCTTGAGCACGCCGATTCCGCTGTTGCTGATGATTGTGGGGTATGGCGTGGCCTTCTGGATGCTCACGCTGGTGGTGCGCACGGTGCCGGTGGGTATCGCCTATGCGGTCTGGGCCGGACTGGGCATTGTAATGGTCAGTATCGCCGCGCTGTTTATCTACGGGCAGAAGCTGGATGTACCGGCAATGCTGGGCATGGGCCTGATTGTGCTGGGTGTGGTGGTGATTCAGCTGTTCTCGAAAACCGCCGGGCACTGACCGCCACGTAACAGCCTGTATACTGCGCCTCTTGTCTTGAACACTGAGGTCGCCGATGCCATCCGTTATTTCCACCGACGTTCTGATTGTCGGCGCCGGGGTTGCCGGCCTCTGGCTTAACGCACGCCTGCGCCGCCAGGGGTTTTCCACGGTAGTGGTGGAAAGCGCCACCTTGGGCGGCGGGCAAAGCGTGAAGTCCCAAGGAATCATTCACGGCGGCGCGAAATACGCCCTGCATGGCGCGCTCACCGGCGCGTCCGAAGCCATTGCCGACATGCCGCGCCGCTGGCGCGAAGCCCTGGCGGGTAACGGCGAGCTGGACCTGACCGGCGTGCGCTTGCTCTCCGAAGCCCATTACCTGTGGTCGCCCGGCACGATCGCCGGCAACCTCACCAGCTTCTTTGCCAGTAAAGCCGTGCGTGGCCGCGTCGATCAGGTCAAGGGCGACGAATTGCCGCCAGCCCTGCAGGACCGTCGCTTCAAGGGCAAAGTCTATCGCCTGGCCGAACTGGTCATCGATGTGCCCAGCCTGATCGAACGCCTGGCGCAATTGGCCGGCGACGGCTTGCTCGCCGGACAACACATCGAACCGCTGCTTGAAGGCGATACCTTGGTGGGCCTGAAGGTCGATGGCCGCGAGATCCGCGCCCAGCGCATCGTGCTGAGTGCCGGTGGCGGCACCGCTGAGTTACTGACGGCCCTGGGCCTCAGCCAGCCCGCCATGCAAACCCGCCCATTGCATATGATCATCGCCAAAGGCCCGGGCCTGAAGCCGCTGTATGCGCACTGCCTGGGCGGCGGCACCAAGCCGCGCCTTACCATCACCACTCACCCGGCTGCCGACGGCAACTGGGTGTGGTACATGGGCGGCGATATCGCCGAGGCGGATGGCGTGGCCCGCACACCACAAGAACAGATCGCCACTGCGCAAAAAGAGCTGGCGCAGTTACTGCCGTGGATCGACATGAGCCAGACCCAATGGGCCACCCTGCGTGTCGAGCGTGCCGAGCCGCTGCAATCGGGCCTGAGCCGCCCCGACAATGCCTTCCTCGCCGAACAAGGCCGCTTGCTGGTGGGCTGGCCGACCAAACTGGCGCTGGCGCCGGACTTCGCCGATCGTGTACTCAACGCCCTGGAACGCGACGGCATTCGTCCAAGCGCCAGCGACGCGCTGCCCGAGCTGCCAAAACCGACCCTCGGCCAACCTGCCTGGGAGCAACTGTTGCCATGAGCCTGCCAACCCTGCACGACCTGCATCGACCACTGGGCAGCACCGGCCTGCTGGTCTCGCCGCTGGGCCTGGGCACCGTCAAGCTGGGCCGTGATCAAGGGGTGAAATACCCCAACGGCTTCCAGATTCCCAATGACGACGAAGCACGGATGTTATTGCGCCAGGCCCAGCAATTGGGCATCAACCTGATCGACACCGCGCCGGCTTACGGGCGCAGTGAGGAGCGCCTGGGGCCACTGCTACGCGGCCAGCGCAACGACTGGGTGATTGTCAGCAAGGTCGGCGAAGAGTTTGCCGACGGCGTGTCCCATCACGATTTCAGTGCCGCGCATACGCGCATGTCCATTGAGCGCAGCTTGAAACGACTTGAAACGGATTTCATCGATCTGGTGCTGGTGCATTCTGACGGCAATGACCTGCATATCCTCAATGATTGCGAGGTGTACGAGACCCTGGCGCAGCTGAAAAAAGAGGGCAAGATCCGTGGTTTCGGCTTCTCCGGCAAAACCGTCGAAGGTGGCGTGAAGGCTCTGGAACAAGGTGATTGCGCGATGGTCACCTACAATCTGAATGAACAGGCCGAGAAAGCCGTGATCGATTACGCCGCCGCCCACGGCAAAGGCATCCTGGTGAAAAAAGCTCTGGCCAGCGGCCACGTGTGCCTTGAGCCAGGAATGGATCCAATTCATGCCAGTTTCATGCTGTTGTTTGCGCAAACGGGCGTCGCCAGTGCTATTGTCGGGACCATTAATCCGCTGCACCTGGCCCACAACGTGGCGACCGCTGCCCAGGTCATTCGTCAACTCTGATGCCGCCCACGCGGCCGACCCCGTCGCAAGAAGGAGCCGACATGCCGCGAACGCTGATTAGAAAAAACCCCAGTAACTTCAAGACACTGCCGCTGCACGTCGAAGCCACCCCCGAAGGCCTGAGTTACCAGAGCGTGGGCATGCCGCTCAACTTCGCCCAGACCCTGCAACGGCGCAAGCCGGTGGAGGTGGCAAACCCTGAACGTTTCGCCCTGGAACTGGCCAACCTCGGCGTGTCGGTGCGCCTGACCCTGCATTGGCAGAACAAGGATTACTGGGTACTGGTGCGCCAGCGCCGCCAGGACCGTGGCGACGTGGTGCTCAAGCTGATCTCCGGCTACGTACCCGCCCACGAACTGAACCTGCCACTGCACACCGCTATCCAGGAAATTGCCGAAGAATGCCTGCTGGAGACGCCCGAAGGCTGGCTGGGCGGGCGCTTCAATGACACCTGGCTGCCCGCGCCCTACTCCGCCGCGCTGCATTACCGTGAAGCCCTGCCGTTTCGCTTGAGCCCGCTGTCCGGCGCCGCTCGCCCGGTGCGCTGCGCCACCATGCAACTGATCGAGCGCCCACGGGCGTATGTGCATCTGCCGACGGCGTCGCTGCAATTGATTTATGACTTGCGCCTTGAAGTCCCCAAGGAAGCCAAGTCCTTGAGCCTGTTCCATGTGGATGAGCGCCTCGAAGGCGACCAGTTGGTGGCACGCCTGGACCGTCAGCGGCCCGACCTGTACCTGATGCCGTTGAAGGACGGCCAGCCGCTGGCAGAGTTGTACACCGTCAAGAAAGACCAGCTATACCCGGCCAGCACACGCGGCTTGTACCTGGCGGAAAGCTTCGCTCAGCAGGAAGGCTGGCTGGTGCGCGATGAGCGCATTCGCTGGAAGGATTGGCTGCGCCAACAAGGCCTGGCGGAGCCTGAGAAGGAGTCGAAGTTGAAGCGATTGGCGCAACGGGTGCTGCGCAAGATCGTGCCGAAGAAAAAGGCCAAAGGCTGACGCAAATCCAATGTGGGAGCTGGCTTGTGTGGGAGCTGGCTTGCCTGCGATGCAGGCAACTCGGTACATCAGGCAAACCCAGTTGATGCCATCGCAGGCAAGCCAGCTCCCACACAAGCCAGCTCCCACAGATGACCGAGGTCAGCCGTTAAGCAAGCGCTCCAGGCCGACCTTCAGCGGCGTCGGCTCCGGCAGCGTAAAGCTCGCCAACAGGCGCTGGTTATTCGCCCGCGAATGGCGGATATCACCCGAGCGCGCCGGCCCGTAAGTGATCACCGGCAACTGCCCCACCACCTCTTCCAACGCCTGAAGCACCTGCTTGAGCGTGGTCGTGCGGTTCCATCCCACGTTGATCGCACCCAGTGGCGCTTCGGGCGCTTCGATGGCCTGGACCAGCACATCCACCAGGTCTTCCACGTACATGAAATCCCGGGTTTGCTCGCCGTCGCCAAACACGCTGATCGGCACACCCTGCTGCACACGCTCGCTGAAGATACTGATCACGCCGGAATACGGCGATGACGGGTCCTGGCGTGGCCCGAAAATGTTGAAGAAACGGAAAATCACCGGTTCCAGGCCATGCTGGCGGCGATAGAAATCAAAGTAGTGCTCGCCCGCCAACTTGTCCGACGCGTAAGGCGTCAGCGGCGCCTTGGTGGTGTCTTCGTCAATCGAAGCACCCTCGCCGTTGTTGCCATACACCGCCGCGCTGGAGGCAAACACCACGCGTTTCACGCCAGCCTTGCGCATGGCTTCGCAGACATTCAGGGTGCCGACGAAATTGCTCTGGTGCGTGCTCACCGGATCATCCACCGAGGCCTGCACTGAAGCCACAGCAGCCAGGTGCACGACGGCGGTGGCGCCGACGGCGGCTTGCGCCACCAACTCGGCATTGGCGACATTGCCTTCAATCAGTTGTACGCGCGGATTATCCAGCGGCAAATTGCTGCGTTTGCCGGTGGACAAGTCATCCAGCACCCGCACGGCATAGCCTTTGGCAAGTAGCGCATCGACCAGGTGCGAGCCGATAAAGCCGGCACCTCCGGTGATCAACACCCACTTTTCAGCATTACTCATTGTTGCGGATCTTCTCGACAATGGCCGTGGTCGAGCTGTTTTCAACCAACCCCAGCACTTTGACCGTACCACCGTAAGCGCTGACGATATCGGCGCCTACGACTTGATCGACGGAGTAGTCGCCACCCTTGACCAACACGTCCGGCTTGACCTGGGCCAGCAGGTTTTCCGGGGTGCCTTCAGAGAAGCTGATCACCCAGTCGACTGCGCCGAGACCTGCCAATACGGCCATACGCCGGTCAACACTGTTGATCGGACGGCCAGGCCCCTTCAAGCGGCTGACGGAGGCATCGTCGTTGACCGCGACGATCAGGCGGTCGCCTTGGGCGCGCGCCTGTTCCAGATAAGTCACGTGGCCAGCATGCAGGATGTCGAAGCAGCCGTTGGTGAACACGATGCTTTCTTTGTGGGCACGGGCGTCGTCAATGGCCAGCAGCAATTGCTCGATACCCAGCACGCCGCGCTCCGAGCCTTCGGAACGCTGGATCGCCCGGCGCAGCTCGGGTGCGCTGATAGCCGCGGTACCCAGTTTGCCCACCACAATACCCGCCGCCAGGTTGGCCAGGGCCACGGCGTGGGGCAGTTCTTCACCCGCCGCAATCGAGGCGGCCAGGGTGGAGATGACGGTGTCACCGGCACCGGTGACGTCGAACACTTCACGGGCACGGGCCGGCAGGTGCATCGCCGGGTGGTCCGGGCGCAGCAGGGTCATGCCGTGCTCGCCACGGGTGACCAGCAAGGCGCCCAGGTCGAGGTCGGCCATCAGCGCCGCGCCTTTGGTCACCAGCTCATGCTCATCGGCGCAACCGCCGACAATGGCTTCGAACTCACTGAGGTTTGGCGTGATCAGGCTGGCGCCCCGATAAATCGAAAAGTCCTTGCCCTTGGGATCGGCCAATACCGGAATGCCGCGGGCCTTGGCGGCCTGGATCAGCATCTGGTGGTTTTTCAAGGCGCCTTTGCCGTAGTCGGACAACACCAGCACCTTGATACCTTCGAGCAGCGCGTCGACCTGGCCGCTGAGGGCCAGGGCGTCGGTGGCGAAGGGTTCTTCGAAATCGATACGCAGCAATTGCTGGTGACGGCTCATGACCCGCAGCTTGACGATGGTCGGCTGATGGGCAATGCGCTGGAACAGCGCGCGCACACCGGCACCGCGCAGGCTGTTGGCCAGGCTGTCGGCGGCTTCGTCGTCGCCGGTCACACCCACCAGGGAGGCCGGGGCGCCGAGGGCGGCAATATTGAGGGCAACGTTGGCAGCGCCACCTGGACGGTCTTCGATTTGCTCGACCTTGACTACCGGTACCGGTGCCTCAGGGGAAATCCGTGAGGTACCGCCATGCCAGTAACGGTCGAGCATGACATCGCCGACCACCAAGACAGGGGCTTGATCGAATCGCGGCATGGACAACTTCATGGAGCAACCCACATACAAAATGAACAGGGGCGCGATATTAGCACAGGGTTATGGGAGGCTTGTGGAGGGTGTGCACAGAAGATCCCGGGGAACCTTTGTGGCGAGGGAGCTTGCTCCCGCTGGAGTGCGAAGCACTCCTGAATGCGGCACCGCGTTTTAACAGAGAAACACAGTGTTGTTCTGGGGCGACTACGTCGCCCAGCGGGAGCAAGCTCCCTCGCCACAAGAGCCCGCTCCCACAAGGTTTAGGTGATGTCGGCCGGCACCGGGGCATCCAGGCCCATGGCATGCAGGCGGGCGTAGTAGCCGTTCTGGGCCAGCAGCTCGGCGTGGCTGCCGCGCTCGACGATCCGACCGTCGTCCATCACCAGGATCAGGTCGGCCTTCTCGATGGTGGACAGGCGGTGGGCAATTACCAGGGTCGTGCGACCCTGCATGACCTTGTCCAGGGCCGCCTGAATGTGGCGCTCGGATTCGGTGTCGAGCGCCGAGGTGGCCTCGTCGAGAATCAGCAGTGGCGCGTTCTTCAGCAGGGCCCGGGCAATGGCCAGGCGCTGGCGTTGGCCGCCGGACAGCAGCACGCCGTTCTCGCCCACCTGGGTATCGAAGCCTTTCGGCAACTGGTCGATGAAATCCTTGGCGTAAGCATCCGCCGCCGCCGCTTCAACGTCGGCCCGTGGCGCGCCGGCCAGGTCGCCGTAGGCGATGTTGTTGGTCACGGTGTCGCTGAACAGCGTGACATGCTGGGTCACCTGGGCAATATGCTTGCGCAGGTTAAGCAGCTTGTAGTCTTCGACCTCTACGCCGTCGAGCAGGATTTCGCCGCTTTCGTGGTGGTAGAAACGCGGGATCAGGCTGGCCAGTGTGGACTTGCCGCTGCCGGAACGGCCGACCAGGGCGATCATCTGCCCGGGCTCTGCGGTGAAGGTGATGTCCTTGAGCACATGGCGCTCGGTGCCTGGGTAGGTGAAGTTCAGGTTGCGCACTTCCAGGCGGCCACTGACCTTGTCGCGCTCGACGCTGCCGCGATCGACTTCCTGTTCTTCGTCCAACTGTTCGAAAATGCTTTCAGCACCGGCCACGCCTTTCTGGATGGTCGAGCTGACTTCCGACAGCTGGCGGATCGGCTTGGGCAACAGCCCGGCCAACGTGATGTAAGCCACCATGTCACCGGCCGACGCATCACCGCGAAGGTAGAGCACCAGGAACATCAGCACCGCCATGGCGGTATAGATCACCAACTGCAGCAACGGGGTGTAGATGGCCCCGGTGCGGGTCATGCGCAGTTGCTTGTCGGTGTTGCCCTGGCTGGCCTTGAAGAAGCGTTTCTCTTCGTAGACTTCACCGCCGAAGCTGCGCACCACGCGATAGCCCTGGATGGTTTCCGAAGCCACGTGGGTCACATCGCCCATGGCCACCTGGATCTTCTTGCTCTGCTTGCGGAATTTCTTGCTGGCCGTGCTGACCATCACTGCAATCAACGGCAGGATGGCGATCATCACCAGCGTCAGGCGCCAGTTCATGAACAGCAGCGAGGCAAACAGGAAGATTACCGTCATGCCTTCGCGAATCACCACCTTGATGGCATCGGTGGCCGCCCCCGTAACCATGGTCACGTTGAAGGTGATGCGCGAAATCAGGTGCCCGGAGTTGTGGTTGTCGAAATAACGGTTGGGCAGCGTCAGCAGGTTGTTGAACAGCTGCACACGCAAGTCGTGAACCAGGCCCAGGGAAACCTTGGCCAGCAAGTAGTTGCCCAGGAACGAACCCAGGCCCTGCCAGGCGGCGATCAAAATGATCAGCAACGGCACGGCTTGCAACAATTTCATGTCACGCAGGAATGGGACGCTGGGGAACAGCACGGCGTCAGGATTGGATAGGCCGTCGACAAAGTACTTGAGGATGTACCCCAGCATAGGCTGGGTCGACGCGAAAATCAGAAATCCGACAATACTCAACGCGAACAAGCCGGCGTAAGGCTTAACGTACATGAGCAGGCGGAAGTATATTTTCAAGCTCGAAGGGCTTGCGCTCGGACTGGAGTCGGTCATATCACGCGGCGTTTTGAAAAAGGAGGCTGACTTTAGCACAGCTTCTCTGTTGTACTTGCACCCGGCGTGACCCGCGGCCCGGCTGGATCCAACGGGCGACATTATATAGCCACTGTCTTAACATGGTCGGCTTTCTCTATTCTGGAACGGCTTTACTGTATGCACTCCAAGCGCCTTACCTATGGCACAAATCGCGTTTTCGACTTCCTGGTCCTCTGGATTTTGCCCATTGGCTTATTGTTGCTTCTGAGTTCGCTGTTTTTCGTCAACAATCGCAATGTCATGCACCGCGGCTTCTATATTTTCTTTGCCCTGCCGGCCTTGCTCCTGCTGTGCCTGCGCCCACGTGAACTCAAAGAGTTACTACGCGAGCCGCTGGTGCTTGCCTTCACAGCATTTTGCGCATGGGCAATGATCACGGTGCTCTGGAGCCCGGAACCCACCGGCGACTCCAACCTGTTCAAGATCCCGTTGCAGACGTTCATGTTGTTTGCCGGCTGCGGGCTGCTGCTGCATTACCGCAATGACCTGTTCAAGCCGATCTTCTTCAGCGCCGCCGTGATTGCGCTGGTGGTGACGCTGTTAAACCTGGTGGCATTCGTCAAAGGCTTCGAGCCGAGCATGCGCATGATTGGCGGCCTTGGCGCCTTGGACAACCCGCTGCTCAGTTCCCACCTGTTCGGCTTTTTCTGCGTGTATTGGCTGTACCTCTGCGTCACCACCAAACGGCTACGGGTACTGTGGCTCAGCGCACCCGCCCTGGCGGTCATGACCCTGGCAATTCTAGCCACCGGTTCCAGGACGCCATTGGTTGCACTGGTGATAGCAGTCCTATGGATGGGCCTGCTCAGCCGCAATCGGCGCTCGGCGCTGATGGTTGCCGCCCTGGTGCTGGCGGCCGCCGGCTTGCTGCTGTTTTACCCGCAACAGATCACCGAGCGCGGCAGCTCATTCCGCTTCGAAATCTGGCAAATCATCCTCGACCGCATCGCCGATCATCCATGGCTTGGCCACAGCTACGACTCCGAACTGTATGTGAAACCTGCCAACTACGATTTTGAACCACTGCGCGAGCCCCACAGCTTTGCCTTGGGCGTGCTTTATTACGTCGGCATCATCGGCTTTATCCCGTGGATCTTCATGCTTGGCCGCGGGATGTACGCAGGGCTCAAGGAGCGCGCGCAGCCGCTGTTTATCCTGACTTCCTCGCTGCTGGCCTACGGCATCGGCGCGGGGCTTACCGAAGGCGGTGGCATCCTGTCGCGACCCAAGGAGCACTGGTTCCTGCTGTGGATCCCCCTCGCACTGATCGCCGGCCTGAGCATCGCCAAGCGTCGCCATAGCCTACTGCGCATTGCGGTGAGCACGCCCAAGCCACAGGTGTTCAAAGCCCTGTGCGAAGGCGCGCATATCGTCGAGGAAGATGGCCTGGGGCCTAAAGTCCTGCGCCTGGGCAATGGCAGCTTCCTCAAGCTGTTCAGGGCTCGACGCTGGTACACCTCGGGCACATTCAACCCGTACTCGGAACGGTTTGCCTGCAACAGCGAACAGCTCCAGGCACTGGGCATTACAGCACCGCCGATCCTCGACCTGTACAGCCTGCGCGACGGCAGCACCGCCGTGCGTTACCAGCCACTGCCGGGCCTGACGTTGCGCCAGGCCTTGCAAAGCCTGGACAGCAGCCTGCGCGAATCGCTGATCGAACGGTTTGGGCGGTTTATGGCCCAACTGCACGAACGCGGTGTCTACTTCCGCTCCCTGCACCTGGGTAATGTGCTGCTGTTGGAAGACGGAGAGTTCGGCCTGATCGACGTGGCGGATATGCGCGTCTATCCGTCAGCGCTGCGCAACACGCTGCGCCAGCGCAACCTCAAGCATATGCAACGCTATTCGCAGGATCGCAATTGGTTGTTCGAAGCTCACTTCGAGCAATTGGCCAAGGGCTATGCCTCGGTGGCTTCGCCGCACGCCACGCAGAAAATCCGCGAGCAGGTACTGACACTCGCCCGCCCGGCGGCCTGATGTGGGAGCTGGCTTGCCTGCGATGCAGACACCTCGGTACTTCTGATGCACCGAGGTGATGCTATCGCAGGCAAGCCAGCTCCCACCTTTGACCGAGTATGGCTCTGCTGTTGCTCTGGCCCTTACATCCTTTTCGATGACGAAGTCAGCGGTCTTTTGATCTGCGCTTTTGATCGTGATCTTGATCTGAAATCGCCCCGTCAAACACGATGGCCGCAATTCGACAGTGATTTGGGGGGTAAACCGGCAGGGATGCCGGTTTAGCCGCGCTGGGCCAAGGATGGCCCATCGCGGCGACCCCCCAAATCACTGGCGGATTGCGGGCATGCCGAGCCATAGCGAGGCACCGAGTGTTGGGGCGAAGACTTTTTGGTTACTTTTGTCTGGGCCGGCATTCCGGTCTTTACAAAAGTGACCCGCTGTAAGAGCGGAACCAATTGAAGCCGTTACCGCAGCAACGGATATGTACACCAACAACCCCCCATCGCAGGCAAGCCAGCTCCCACATTTAGATTGCGGCACACCCAGTGAAGGTGTGCTGCTCTGATCTTGGTATCAGTCTTTTTCCAGCGGGGAAAAATACAGGCGGCCCAAGCCGCGCCACGTCTTCTTGTTCCAGGCCAGAAACGGGATCTGCGCCAGCAGCTCTCGCGCCAACGCACGGTTGCGGTTGGAGGTTTTGAGGAACATGGAGCTGAGGAACTTGTAACGCACCTCGTTGTACAGCGGGTGATCACTGAACAACGCGTAGGTGCGCAGGATGTTATCGATCATGAATCGATGATTCTTGTACGAATTGGTCGCGTGCTTGCGGTAGCGCGCCATCACCACGTTCAAGCCATCAATAAAGTACCCGGCGTGGGTAATCTTCAGTTCGATCAGCAAATCTTCCAGACGAATCTGCGGGTCAAACCCACCGACCTTTTCCAGCGCTTCACGCCGGATCATCAGCGTAGGCGCTGGCGGGTAAGGTTTGCGCTCCAGGAACATATCGTCGAAATCCAGGCGTCGAAACGGTACGTCACGGCGCTGGCGCTTCTCCGGGAACAGCTCGCCCTGGGAGTCGATCAGCTCGATATTGCCCGCACAGATCCCCACCTCAGGCTTGCCATCCATATAGGCCACCTGGGTCGCAATGCGCTCGGGCATCATGATGTCGTCCGAACCGAACGGCACGATCAGCGGCCCCTGAGACCGGGCAATCGCACCATTGAGGGTGTTGGTCAGCCCCTGGTTCTGCTGCACACGAAAGTCGAACCTGTGTTGCTCCTGCAGGCGACGGATGCGCTCGACACTGTCGTCTGTCGAGCCATCGTCCACCACCAGCAGTTCGATGTTGGGATAGGTCTGGTTCAACACACTGAGGATACTTTCCTCAATGTAGGGCGCATGGTTATACGACGCAATGATCACCGTGACCAAAGGCTGACTCTGGCTCATACATTCTTCCCGCGTGCTTGAGCCAACCCTGAATCAATCAGCTCCAGGTATTCCTGACGGAATACCTCAATGTCGTGTTGCGCCTGAAGGTACTGGTAGGCCTGCTCGCCTTTTTGTGCGAGTGCCTCGTCGGACAGCGCCAGGTAAGTGTCCAGCGCCTCGGTCAGCTGGGGCACATTGGCCGGCTCAACCGCCAGGCCACCGGCGCCTTCGATCAACGGCAGCATGGCCGGTACGCTGGAGGCAATCACCGGCAGGCGACCGCTCATGCCTTCCAGCAGTGCCAGGCCCAGGCCTTCTGCGAGCGAAGGCATTGCCCAGATGTCAAAGGCACGCACGTATTGCAGGGCATTTTCCTTGAAGCCCAACAGGTGCACGCGTCCATCCAGGCCAAGGTTCTGGATTTGCGCGGCCAGGTTGGCCTCTTCGCGCCCGGCGCCAATGATGGCCAGTTGCGCGGTGGGGTATTTATCTTTCAGCGCCGCAAACGCCTGCAACAAATAGGTGTGGCCCTTGACCGGCACCAGCCGGCCCAAGGCGCCGATCAAGCGCACCGAAGGGTCGATGCCCAGCAACTCGCGCGCGTGAGTGCGTGAATGCTGCAAGCCTTCGGCCTGCTCGATGTCGATGGCGTTGGTAATGGCGTAGGTATTCTGGTCGGTAAACCCGCACTGGCAATCGAGCAGGTACTGCTTGACCGCCGGTGACACGCCGACAAAGCGCCAGTGCGCGTCGATCCAGCGCTGCGCCTGCTTGCGGCGGTAGAGACGGTCATACTCGCCAAAACCGTGGGAGATGCCGATGCACAACGGGATCTTCAACCAACGGTTGAGCTGCAACATCATGTTGACCGGCTTGAAGCGGTTGCACACCACCACGTCGAACTGTTCGCGGCGGCAGAACTTATACAACTGCCACATGGCGCGCAGTCGCAAGCCTTTGAGTGACTTGTCGGAAAACTCGAAGTAGACCGACTTGGCAGCCCGGCTGACCGGTTCCCCAGGCGCCGGCTTGCCACGCAGGAACGCGGCGGTGACCTCATAACGCTCGGCGGGCAATGCCTTGACGATCTGCTCGGCCAGGTCGGCAAAGTCATGGGATTTAACATTGTAGTCAGGCTGCAGTTGCAGGACCTTGAAACGCCGACTCATAACTCTCCTCGATGGAAACCTGTGGCATCAACGACCCAGGTTGTTTCAGCCGCCAGCGTCTCGACGTATTCGGCGTCAGGCTCCGGTAGCAACGGCCACTGATTACGCTTCCAGCAGACAAAATGGAAATACGGAAATTCCCGCTCACCATCCCTGTCGTTAGTCAGGCGGCCCTTGTTCCAGAACCACTGATGCGGGAAGCGATCACTGCCGTCGTGCCATTTGATCACACCACCGGGCGTACTGAACGCCTCGGTAAACTCACTGCGCCGACGCCATGGGTTGAACTTGCCGACCAGCTCAAACAACGGCTTCGGGAAGTTCTTGCGCCACAGGAAAATTCGACTGAATGCGCCTTCATCCAGCGCATGATGCGCCTGATCGGTAAAACGCGCTTCCCAATCCTTGATGTGCATGAACGCATGCCGCTTCCTGGGCGTGTTACGCATCAGGCACAAATGGCCGGCGACTCGTCGTTCATGGGTTGAAAACAAGTCATGGCTGGCCAACCGCTCTGCGGTGAAATACTCGCGCAGGTTGCCGTAGATCAGGTCCAGATCGCCAAACGCCCAGAAATCGTAACCGGTGAGGCGGTCAGCGTGGATATGCCCCAACGCCGGCTTGATGTCGCACAGCTTGTACGGCGCCAGGGGTGCAAAATTGATGTACAGCCGCTGGGAAACCAGCGCGCAGTAATCGGCAAAGGTGATGCTTTCGATGCGGACATTGTCCGGCACATTGGCCGGCATCGGGCAGTCGCTGAACAGCAACCAGTCGACGTCCGCGTTTTGGCGGCAGCTTTCGAGAAAAAACGGCATCCAGAATGGCCAGCGGCCAAAGTAAGGAATAATGAAAAGGATGCGGGGGCACGAATTGCTCAAGGGGGACTCACTGTCATTTGGTACTGAGGCGCGCTGCGCGCCACCACGTTGCTTAACGTTACTTGTGCTTGATGAACCAAAAGAGTTCATGACGCCGAATGGCCTTGCGGAAAAACTCGTTCTCACCCCACGGTGAGACGGCCCTCCCCGCCAGCAGACGCTGTATGACTCGCCGCACCC
Source organism: Pseudomonas sp. OE 28.3 (assembly GCF_014268205.2). Lineage (NCBI taxonomy): Bacteria > Pseudomonadati > Pseudomonadota > Gammaproteobacteria > Pseudomonadales > Pseudomonadaceae > Pseudomonas > Pseudomonas sp. OE 28.3. The sequence goes on along the minus strand of NZ_CP077082.1, from coordinate 762,592 downwards.
GCCGTTTGAACGGCATCTGCGGTTGCAAGTCATGCATCATGCCCAGCGACATGGCCTTTTCACACTGCCGCTCCTCCGATACTGGCATGCAATATGGTTGCAAAATGTAAGTGGAGTCGAAGCATGGCGGCAAAGCGACACTATTGCCCGAATCCCCCATCGGCCAGCGGTCGTTGTCATGCAGATGGTTGGCGTAACCGAGCAAGGTCGTCGGCTGCCATTCCAGGCCCTGCAAGGCTTCCAATACAGCTTGCTGAGCGCAGATATGGTCAGGGTGCGGATCGATCACCGGATGCGGCAGCACAATGACCTCAGGACGTGCCATCAACAGCACGGCACGCAGGTCCGCCAGCAGGTTGTTCCAGGTCGGCTGGCCATCGGCGTCGGCGGGCAGCGGGAACGGGTTGAACTGGCGAAACAGGCGGATATCGCTCAACTCGGCTTCCCGCGACGCAATGGCACGCGCAGGCTCGGCCTTCATCGCCGCCAACTGCAGGCAAAAATACCCGAGCTGAACGCAGTGCTCTTGTGCCACGCCCGCCCAGCGCGGCACGGCGATACTGTCCCAGGCCCGCAGCCGGCCCTTGAGGCGCGCCGCTTCAGGCTTGCCCAGGCCCATGTGCTGATAATGCTCGGCTTCGATCTCCCCGGCGGTCAGTGTCACGATCCAGGGCTGTGCTGCCTGGCTGTACAGGCCAAAGGCGGCCAGTTCGGCATCGTCGGCATGCGGCGCAATCACCATCACCCGCTGCTGACGCACATCCGGCTGGCGGAACACCGACAGCACAGGCTCACCCTGTACCCGGCAAAACCGGCCACGCAACAGCAACTGCCCAGCCAGCAAGGCTTGCGCCTGACCCGTGAGATTGAGGTAGCGCAGGCCGTTGACGCCGCGTTCGAACACTTGGCGGTCGCCGCCCGGCAACGCAACATAGGGATCGATAAACCGCCCCAGCAGGTTGCTCTTGAGCCGCAGTGCGAGGATCAAGGTCTCATCGCCCGCCAGCTCCAGCGTCTGGCCCAGCACCAGCCGGCCCTTGTCCAACGTCACCTTGGGCTGTTCGGTATCGGCGGCAAATTGATACTGATAGTCGTCCTTGGGCGAGTAAAACAGATGGTCGGCAAACCAGGCTTCATGGGCCACCCAGGCCAGCACCGCCAACAGCAGCGGCAACCACCAGGCCACCAGCACACCCACCGCAATCAGCACCAGCAGGCTGACCAGCAGCCCGATGCGCTTATTGCGGCGATGGCGCTTGAGCAACGCCTGCTTGCGGCTGGTCGAAGTACTCATACGGTGAACACCGGCACGGGGTTGCACCAACGGTCCTTGTACTCGCGGTCCGCACGGCCGAACGAAAAGCGCAACGGCTTGCCGACTTCCCGCGCCTGTTCCCAGGCACTTTGCGTATTGAGGAAGCTCAGCACGCTGCCGGGGCTGAACGCGCGGGTTTCGGGGTCTACGCCGCCATTGATGTATTCGACGCTGACCCACTGCGGCGCTTCAACGCGATACACCAATTGCACAGCAATCGGCGCATCGTTGAGGAAAATCACCGAACCGATCAGCCACTCACGCAACAGCTCGATCACCTGCGTCATATGCGCGGCACCGGTGGCCGCGAAGCCCCAGCGGCGCTGGAACAGGTCGCAGTAGATCGCCGCCAGCTCGGCGCTGGAGAAGTCCTGCACCGGCCGCACCACACCGCCCGCCTCTTCCAGCAGGCGCAATTCACGGCGCTGGTTATAGCGAAACTTTTTTGACAGTTCTTCAGGCGTGCGCGCCATGGCCAACTGTTCGGCCTGGAGTTTGATGCCGGCAAAGCGGCCTTCATTCAGGGCCGACAGGTAACGCGCGCGATGGCGCAGCGGCGCCTGGGCATCGGCAGCGGCGGGCAGGATCAACTCGGCGTTGCCGAGGTCGAACAAGCCTTTTTTGCCATTGCGCTTGAGCACGTCTTTGGACAACGCCAGGTCGCGCCCCCAGGTCGCAATACACGCTTTAAGCTCGCCGCTTTGCTCCCAGGCCAAATAGCGCACCGGAATTTCGGCCAGCCCGGCCAGACGCTCGACCACCTGCGGATGGGTGGCGACACTGCCGCCAAAACGCTGCCAGGCGTCGCTGTAGGTCGGCGCGTCAACGACCGACCAACCGCGCTCGCGAAAGCCTTGGAATCGATTGAGCATCAAGCCCTCGCGGTCAGTTCGGTGACAGCAGGCAACTGCCAGAAGGTATCGCGCACGGCCTGATCCGAAAACCGTTGGTGCAGGCGCTCAAGCATCATCTCGGCGCACTGCTGGTGCTGCTGACGACCCATCGCGGCCAAGTGCCGAAGGCCCTGCCCCAAGTGCTCGGCATCGCCGAACGGAAACAGGATGCCCACGCCTTCAACCACTTCCTTGGCGCCGCCGCAAGACGTGGCGAGCAGCGGCACGCCAGCGGCCATGGCCTCCAGCAGCACCATGCCGAACGGCTCATGGTCGGAGCTCAGGGCAAAGACGTCGAATGCACGGAAATACCGGCGCGCATCCGGCACCTGGCCGAGGAACAGCACCTGCTCGGCAATGCCCAGTTCGCGCGCCAGAGACTTAAGGTCTTGCTCCAGGCGGCCGGTGCCGAGGATCGCCAACCGGCTCTGCGCCGGCAAATGCGGCAAGGCCAAGGCAAAGCCTTTGAGCAAGGTGGCTTGGTCCTTGTCCGGGTGCAGGCGGCCGACGTTGCCGACCACCCACTCATCCGGCGACAGCCCCAAGGCATCGCGCGCCTCATCGGCCGACACCTGCAACGCTTGCATGGCCTGGACATCGATGCGGTTATACAAGGTCTGGATACGTGCCGCCGGCCAGGCCGGCAGGCAGCGGCGCATATCATCACGCACCGCGTCAGATACACCGAGCAGGCTCAGGCGCTTGCTGAAAATCGAGGCAAACAGCTTGCGGCTGCTGCGCTGATAATCACCAAAAGCGTGATGTACGCCGATCACTGGCAGGCGCGTACCGAGCAAGGCGATGTAGATCGGCTTGAAGCGGTGGGCAATACAGAAACTGAAGTTGCGCGACGCGGCGATTTTGCGCAATTCACGGATGGCGCCCAGCTTGAGGCCACGAATGGCCTTGGAGCTGAACTCCATGAACAGCACTTCATCAGAGGCGCAACCGGCGGCCACATCGGGGTCGGCGACCCCGGTGAGAAACACCGTGGTCACCTTGTAGCCTGTGCCTGCGAAGAGGCTGGCGTACTGCCGCGCGCAGTCCAGAAACGGCCCGTCATAGCCGTGGCAGAACTGCAGGACGTGGCGCTCAGCCGACCGAGTCATAAGGGTCCACGCCGTCTTTGACGACCAGGATGTCTTCCATGATCAGGTACTGCAGGTCGGAGCCGAAGAACATGTTCAGCGCGTCGGTTGGCGAGCAGATCATCGCTTCGCCACGGCGGTTGAGCGAGGTGTTCAGCGACACGCCGTTGCCGGTCAATACTTCCAGCTCTTTCATCATGTCGTAGTAACGCGGGTTGTATTCGCGCTTGAGCACCTGGGCGCGGGAGGTGCCATCTTCATGGACCACTTCCGGTACGCGGGTTTTCCACTCTTCGGACACTTCAAAGGTGAAGGTCATGAACGGCGCCGGGTGATCGACCTTGATCATCTGTGGGGCCACGGTGTCGAGCATCGACGGGCAGAAAGGCCTCCAGCGCTCGCGGAACTTGATCTGGTGGTTGATGCGGTCGGCCACGCCGGTCGCGCTTGGGCAACCGATGATCGAACGACCGCCCAACGCACGCGGGCCGAACTCCATGCGGCCCTGGAACCAGGCCACCGGGTTGCCGTCGACCATGATCTTGGCGATGCGCTTGGGCATGTTTTCGATCTTGCGCCACACCGGCTTGCTTTCGTGTTTGGCGCACGCGGCAATCACGTCTTCATTGCTGTAGGACGGGCCGAGATAGACGTGTTCCATCTTCTCCACCGGCACGCCACGGGCGTGGGACACATAGGCCGCCGCGCCAACCGCGGTGCCGGCATCGCCGGACGCCGGCTGCACGAACAGCTCTTTAACGTCATCGCGGGCAATGATCTTCTGGTTCAACTTGACGTTCAGCGCGCAACCACCGGCGAACGCCAGCTTGCCGGTGTCCTTGAGGATGTCGCCCAGGTAGTGGTCGATCATCTGCAAGGCCAGCTTCTCGAACAGCGCCTGCATGCTGGCTGCGTAGTGGATGTACGGCTCGTCGGCGATGTCGCCTTCGCGCTTTGGACCCAGCCACTCGATCAGTTTTGGCGAGAAGTAGAAACCCTTGCCCTTCTCTTTATAACGACGCAGGCCGATGACGTTGGCGTAGTCAGTGTTGATCACCAACTCGCCGTTTTCAAATGAGGCCAGGCGCGAGAAATCGTATTTGCTGGCGTCGCCATACGGCGCCATGCCCATGACCTTGAACTCGCCGTCAAGCATCTCGAAACCGAGGAACTCGGTGATCGCGCCATACAGGCCGCCCAGGGAGTCCGGGTCGTAGAATTCCTTGATCTTGTGGATCTTGCCGTTTTCGCCATAGCCAAAGAACGTGGTGGCGTACTCACCTTTACCGTCGATGCCCAGGATCGCGGTTTTTTCCTGGAAACCCGAGCAGTGGTAGGCGCTGGAAGCGTGGGCCAGGTGGTGTTCAACCGGTTCGATCTTGATTTTCTTCGGATCGAAGCCCAACTGCTCCAGGCACCAGACGATCTTGTTGCGATAGCGCTTGTAGCGACGGTTGCCCATCAGGATCGCGTCAAGGGCGCGGTCCGGGGCGTACCAGTAACGCTTGGCGTAGTGCCAGCGCGCCTCGCCGAACAGGCTGATCGGGGCGAACGGGATCGCCACCACGTCAACGTCGGAAGGCTTGATGCCGGCTTGTTCCAGGCAGAACTTCGCCGATTCGTAGGGCATGCGGTTCTTTGCATGTTTGTCGCGTACGAAGCGCTCTTCTTCGGCGGCCGCGATCAGCTTGCCGTCGATATACAGCGCTGCGGAAGGATCATGGCTAAGGGCGCCGGACAGGCCAAGAATCGTCAATGCCACTGGGGTCTAGCCTCTTTTAGTCTGCATGCAGGCGGGTTGCGCCTGAAAAAAGTGTGCCTCCCGCCTGAGCGAGAAACAGCTAAAGGGCGGGATTATAGCGTAAAAGAGCCAGGAAGCTGTTAGCTGCGAGGGACTAGCGAAGCTCAATGCTGCCATCGACATTTTGCTGGTAGATCGTGTAGGGCAAGATGAGCGTATCCAGAACAGCGGAGAGAGGCACATCGATAAAAGCCCATGGCACGTCGTTCAACGCGATCCCGCTTGCGGAATTCGGCGGCCCATGCAGTACGCAGAGGTCATAGACCACCCCGCTGTAGATACGCGGAACAGACTGACAATAGGTTTTTTTCGCCTTGAGCGTTCGAACCGTGTCGCCATCCTCACGGAACGCCGTGGTCACGGTGCCGCAGCCGCCCAGAACCAGAAACCCGCCTATCAAGACCCACAGGCTCGCTTTTTTGCCTTTCATGGTTGCCTCTAATCGTTGGAAAGGCGAGAACCTACCATTATGGCCGGCGACTGACAGATAACTCGAAGCTCAAAACGGCGTAGGAGTCTTCTTCTTCGGCAAAAGCAGGAGGGAGCCGTTAAACTCGCGCTTTTCTTGCGCCGACGTCTATCCCTTGCGTCGCGCCACTGATCCGGCTTCCCGATGAATACACCCCCACCCGTTCCCCTTGCCCTGCTGCTGCTCGGCTTGAGCAGCACCGTCCTGGCCGACGATGCCACTTTGGTCCTCGACCCCAGCGTGGTCACCGGCTCGCGCAGCGCCAGCCCGACTTTCGACCTGCCGTACTCGGTGGACAGCATCAGCCACGCGCAAATCAGCGACGGCCAACTCGGCATCAACGCCTCCGAGGCGCTGTCGCGCGTACCGGGCCTGGTGGTACAAAACCGCCAGAACTATGCCCAGGACCTGCAGATCTCCTCGCGCGGCTTCGGCGCGCGCTCGGCGTTTGGCGTACGCGGCCTCAAGTTGATCGCCGACGGCATCCCGGCCAGCACTCCGGACGGCCAGGGCCAGGCGGCCACCTTCAACCTCGACACCGCCGAGCGCATTGAAGTGCTGCGCGGCCCGGCCGCCACCTTGTATGGCAGCAATGCCGGCGGCGTGATCCAGATGTTTTCCCGCGACGGCGAAGGCCCGCCGCGCATCGGCGCCGAAACCCTGGTGGGCAGCGACGGCATGAGCAAAAACCACCTCACCGCCGAAGGCGCGGCGAACGGCGCAGGTTTTGTGCTCGACGCTTCACGCATGGACACCGATGGCTACCGCGACCACAGCAGCGCCCGTCGTGACCAGACCTTCGCCAAGCTCAACTTCCAGCCGGACGAAGACAGCAAGTTGGCGCTGATCTATAGCAGCCTGGAGCAAAACGGCACACAGGATCCGCTTGGGCAAAGCTGGGCAGCCTACAAGGCCGATCCGCGCTCGGTAGCGCCGGCTGCATTGCAGTACAACACGCGAAAAAGCATCGATCATCAGCAGCTGGGCCTGAATTACGAACGCTACATCGGCGATGCCACGCTGCAGGTGAATGCGTACACCGGCCGCAGGAGCGTGATTCAGTACCTGTCGATTCCAGGCGGCACCGCCTCTGACAAGCGCGGCGGCGTGGTGGACTTCGACCGTAAATTCTACGGCGGCTCGGTGCATTGGCTGCAACCGATCACCAGCGCCCCCGGCGAGCTGACCCTGATCACCGGCCTCGATTACGACCGCAGCCAGGATGACCGCCAAGGTTATTCCAACACCCTGGACGGCGTGCACGGTGTCAAAGGCGCCCTGGGCCGTGACGAACTCGACACCGCCACCAGCATCGACCCGTTCGTGCAAGCCAACTGGCTGCTGGGCGACTGGACCCTGCAAGCCGGCCTGCGCCACAGCAGCATGAAAATGGAGGTGGACGACCACTTCACAAGCGACGGCAATGACAGTGGCAGCAAGACCTACCAGAAGAACACGCCTTCGGTCAGCGTGATGTACGCCTTCACGCCGGACCTGCATGGCTATGTGAGCGCGGGCAAAGGCTTCGAAACCCCGACCCAGGCCGAGTCGGCGTATTCGACCACTTCAAATGGCTTCAACTTCGCCTTGAAGCCGTCAGTCAGCAAACAATTTGAAGTCGGCTTGAAGGCAAAGATAGGCCAGGACACGCGTGTCAACGCGGCCCTGTTTCAAATCACCACTGACGACGAACTGGTGGTGCTGTCATCCAAGGACGGCCGCACTACCTACCAGAACGCCGGCCGCACCTTGCGCCGAGGCTTCGAACTGGGCATCGAAAGCCAGCTCTCGGAACAATGGAGCACCAACCTCGCCTATACCCGCCTGCAAGCCACCTATGACAGCGATTTCATGGGCGGCGGCAAGCCTGTGGACAAAGGCAACTACCTGCCCGGCGTACCGCAAACCACGCTCTTCGCCGAGCTGAACTGGAAACCCCGCGACTGGGTCAGCACCGCCCTCGAAGGCATGTACCGCAGCAAGGTCTACGTCGAAGACACCAACCAGCAACGCGCCGCGCCGGGCTACAGCGTGTTCAACTGGCGGGCGCGCTTCGAACAAAAGGTGGAGCACTGGACCTTTCACCAGACGGTGCGCCTGGATAACTTGCTGGATCGCCAGTATGTCGGTTCGGTAATTGTTGGGGACGGCAACTTCCGTTACTACGAGGCGGCGCCGGGAAGGTCGTGGTATGCGGGGGCCGGGGCTGAATACCAGTTCTGAGTATCGGACTGATCGTTCCCACGCTCCGCGTGGGAATGCATCCCGTGACGCGCCGCGTCACCTTGCACGGGGCTTGAGGAGCGGGACGCAGAGCGTCCGGGGCGGCATTCCCACGCTGAGCGTGGGAACGATCATTGCACCTGTTTGGGCAAACGCTGATCTATAAGCTGGTACAGCGCACTGCTCTCAGGCCAGTTACGCATAAACCGCGCGCGGTCCTTGGCGAACGCCGGCGCGAAGCTTGCGACCGAGCTGTGCTGACACATGGCGTCCAGGTCGATCAACGCCCAGCGATCCTCGGCCCAGAACAGGTTATGGCCCTTGAAATCACCATGGCTGATGCGCTCGCGGATCAGCTCGGCGAACAAGTGGTCCAGGGCCAGCAGTTCATTCTCGGGCGCATCGCCTTTCTCAACATACGGCGCAAAACGCTCGATGATGTCCGGCCCCGGCAGGTATTCAGTCACCAGGTAAGCCCGGCTGCGCAGCCACAAAAAGCGTTTTTCCAACACCGCCAGCGGCTTGGGCGTGGCGATGCCAAGGAACGCCAGGCGGTTGCCCTCGCGCCACGAATGCCAGGCCCGGCTGGGGCGCCAGAAGCGCTTGAGCCAATGGGCAAACCCCTTGATGTTATAGCGCTTGATCACCAGTGGCCGCCCGCCCGCTTCGACCTTGGCGACGGTGGCCGCACCACCGGTTTTGTACAAATGGCCTTGGTCGAGCAGCGCGTCGGCCTGCTCCAGCACCGGCAGCATTGCCGCCTCTTCCTCACGACGAATCGCACGCAAGGCAAAGGCGCCACGCACCACGCTGAACAGCGTGCATTCACGGCCGACCTTGTTCAAAAAGTCTTTCAAGCGCCAGGCGCTGACCTTACGCACCTGTTTTTCCAGGGCTTCCAGCGGCAAGGCGTGCTCGCCGTTGCCCAGCAGGTAGTACACCAGCAACTCTTCGGTGAACGGCTCGAGGTTTTTCGGCAACTGGGCGAAGAACACCCCAAGGTTTTCCAGCACCCGGTTGCGCGACAACGGCTTGCCCGCCGCTTCAACACGAATCCCGGCGCCATCAATCAGGTACAGCTTGCCGTCCTGGCGCAGCAGGTTGTCCAGGTGCAGGTCTTCTTGCCACAGGCCTTTGGCGTGCATCTGCGCAATTGCGCCCAACGCCTCTGCGAGCACAGCCGTTTGCTCGTCCGCCAAAGGCGGCAACCCTTCGACCGCCTGCCAGGCATCGGCAAGGCTTTCGGCGCCTTCGATAAACTCAAACAGCAGCCAGCCGCCCTCGCCTTCCTGCAAGCCATCGGCCAGCAACTGTGGCGTGGTCAGGCCCTGCTCGGCCAGCAGGCGCACGCCGCTGAGTTCACGCTGAAAATGCCGCGCCGCCTTGCTGCCCACCAGCAATTTGGCCAACACCGGACGGCCGCGCCAGACGGCGGCGCCCACATAGCGTTCGCCCGGCAACACGCGCAACAGGTTAAGCAGTTGCAGCTGGCCGGTGCCTGCGGCGTCGGCCAACTCGAGGGTCAGCGGCAGCTCAGGCGTGCGGCCGGCTTTTTTCAGTTCGGACAAGCGCATCAGCGCTTCTCCTTGTGGCTGCGCCGGGCCGTCAGGCGCTCGAACCAGGCGCCCACCAGCGCACTGTCTTCAGGCTGGTCCAGATACGCCGCCAGCAGTTGCCGCACTTGCGCATCCGACCACTGCGGCGCGCGGCGCAGCAACGGCTCCAGGTCCTTGATCCGATCACGCCGGCCGAACAGCAGCGGGCGGGTTTTCTCCAGGTCGATCAACTGCGCGGCATAACCGTCTCCGAGCGGTTGCAGGAAAATATGCTTGGGGTAAAAACAGCCATGCACTTGCCCTACGCTGTGCAGGTGGCGCGCCAGCTGACCACAGGCCAGCAAGATCGCACGGTGCTGGTCGTCACTCAGCTGCGGCCATTGTTCGAGCAGTGAATCCAGGTCATTCCAGCCATCCAGGGCTCGGGTCAGCAACATCGCGCGGCGCTCGCCTTCAACCTTGCGCTCACCGAAAAACGCCGCCTGCAACGCCGGAATGCCCAGCTTCCGGTAGCGGCTGATATTACGGAACTCGCGGGCAAACGTCGGCTCGCCAAACGGCTTGCTGAGCGTGCGCGTCAGGTAGTTGCTCTGGCGCTTGAGGTAGTAACCCTGGCCATCAAGCTCCAGGCGAAACACGCTGCTCCAGCCGCCGTCGCTGGTATTGGGTTCATCCACCGCGTCCAGTTGCCTGGCCCACAGCGCATCGAAGTCAGCCAGGCCGTGGCGCGCAAGCAATGCGCGATCATCGGCCGCCAGGAAATCAGTCATTCGCGCCCCTCGAAAAACTTCACCACGTGACGGATTCGCTGTTTGTCCGAAGCCGTCAGGTGCTTACGTTGGCGGTATTGCAGGTAGAAACGCAGGCGCTGGGTGGCCGACAAGTGATACTTGGCGACTTTATCCAGGCAGGCCAGGTCCTTGGTAATACGGTACTTGAGCCAGAAACCGCGCCAGAAATCGCCGTTGGGGCAATCGATCAGGTACAGCGTACGGTTATCGTCAACCAGCAGGTTGCGCCACTTCAAGTCGTTATGGGTAAAGCGGTGTTCGTGCATCGTGCGCGTGTATTCGGCGAGCTGACGGCTGATCACGTTGACCCACTGGGGGTCTTTCAAGCACGGATCGTTACGATCGGCCAGCACCGACAGGTCTTCGGTCTTGGGCAGCTCGCGGGTAATCATCGCCCCGCGCGCATAGGCCAAACCCTTGCGCTCAAGGCCCCAGGCCACCACGTCGGCGGTGGGAATCCCCCACTTGGCGAAGCGCTTGAGGTTCTGCCATTCGGACTTTACCCGAGGTTTTCCCAGGTAACGGCGCAGGCCTTTGCCGGCGCCTACGTAGCGTTTGACGTAGTAATTGACCCCGCCACGCTCCACCCGAATCACTTCCGACAAGGGGTCGCGCGTCAGTCGCTCACCCTGCAAGGCAAACACCGCCTCCAGGCTACCAAAGTCATCCGCCAGGGCGGCGTAAGCAGGTTCCAGGTTCCAACCCGCCATCAGATCGCATCCCCCAGGCGTTGCTTGCGCGCATACAGCTTGTCGGCCTTGCGCTGCAACAAGCTCAGGGACGCCGACTGCTCGGCCAGGATCTGGCGCAGCGGCTGGCGGAAGTAGCCTTTGAGGAAGCGCAACTTGTCGCGCTGAGTCAGGCCGATGTCCAGCGCCGAGTAGTACAGCGCGGACAAGTCCTTGTCGCGCCAGCGCAGCGGCAGATGGGCACGCAATTGGGCACGGTGCAGGTCGATCACTGAAAGCTTGATGGTGCGCGCATCGATCGGCCGGGACGTATCCAGCAGGAAGTGGCACAGGTAGCAGTCGCGGTGATTGACGCCGCCACGGTGCATGTCGCCGACCATGCGCGCCAGTTCAGCGGTGAGCGCATGGCGCAATGCCGGTGCCGGCGGCTCGGCCACCCAGTTGACGGTCAGGTCTTCCAGGCTGATGGTCGGGGCCAGTTCTTCGGTGATGATGAACGAGTGCTGGTCGGCCGGGTTGCTGCCTTTTTCACCGAAGGCCACGCCGGTCATGGTCGGCACACCCAGCTCCTGCAAGCGGTGGATGGCCGACCATTCCAGGCCGGCACCCAGCACCGGCAGCTTGGCGGTGATCAGGTTCTTGAAGATCTCGCCCCAACCGATGCCACGGTGGATTTTCACGAAATACGGGCGGCCCTCCACCTCGGTACGCAAGGTGCGACGCGCCGCCAGTTCACGAAATACCTGGCCTTGCAGTTTCTCGACTTCGGCAAAGGCGTCACGCCCGGCCCATAAGGTCTTGAACGGTTCGGCAAGAATCAACTTCATCGTTTCGGCTCCGCCAGAATCACATCTGCCGCGTGCTGCGGCATGCTGTAGAGGTCGGCCGTCTCGGCGAAGGCCAAACCATTGCGGCCCCAGGCCGCGCGCTGTGCAGTGTCGGTAAGCATCTGCGTGAGGTACTGGTTGAGCTGCGCTTGTTCAAACGGCTCATCCAGCACCAGCCCGCTGTCGGCTTCGCCAATGTAGTGGGCATACCCACACACCGCCGAGACCAGCACCGGCAACCCGGCCACCAGGGCTTCGAGCAACACGGTACCGGTATTTTCGTTGTACGCCGGGTGAATCAACAGGTCGGCGCCCAGCAGGAAACGCGGGATATCGCTGCGGCCCTTGAGGAACTGCACGTTATCGCCCAGCCCCAACGTGGCGCTCTGCAACTGGAATACTTTGGGGTCGTCCTGGCCGATTACAAACAGGCGCGTACGTTTTTTAAGCTCGGTCGGTAGCGCGGCCACGGCCTTGAGGCTGCGGTCGACGCCCTTGGTCTTGAAGCCGGAACCGATTTGTACCAGCAGCAACTCGTCGTCGCGCAGGTTGAACTCCTTGCGGAAACCTTCGCGGATTTCGGCCGCATTTGGCGGCGCGCGGCGGTCCTGGGCAATGCCCGGCGGCAGCAGGTGGAAGCGCTCCAGCGGCGTGTCGTAATGCTTGATGAACAGCGGTTGCTGCACTTCGGAGATCATCAACACTTCGGTCTTGGCGTCTTTGGCGAACACCGCACGTTCGTACTCGGCAAAGTGCTTGTAACGGCCAAAGCTCTTGTACAGCGAGTGGCGCAGGTTTTGCGCCTTGTCTTCAAAGCAGCCGTCGGCGGCATAGTAAACGTCCAGGCCGGGCATTTTGTTGAAGCCGATCAAACGGTCCACCGGGCGCTTGGCCAGGTCAGCTTCCATCCAGGCCAACAGTTTCTCGTTGCGCCGATGGTTGAAGAACGCCTTGACCGGCGCCACCAGCACTTCAAAGCCGGGCGGAATCTCGCCTTCCCAGATCAGCGTGTAGACCCGAATCGTATGGCCGCGCTGCTGGCACTCCAGGGCGATGCGCATGAAGTCGCGCTGCAGGCCACCGAAGGGGAAATATTTGTACAAAACAAAAGCCAGTTGCATCAGTGCAGCTCCTCAGCCAATAACAACGTGCTCAGTCGGTTTGCCACACGCTCAGGGTTCAAGCGCGTGAAGCACAGGGGTGACTCGCGCTTGATGTCGAACCGACGCAGGTCGTCGGCCGTCGGTTGATAAGTACAGGTTTTTTGCAGACACGGTGCGCATGGGAAGTCGCTGGCCAAGTGAATCTGGCCTTTGCCGTAGGCGCCGGTCAGGCCCGGGTTGGTGGGGCCGAACAGGGAGATGGTCGGCACGTCCAGCGCGGCGGCCAAGTGGCCCAGGCCCGTGTCCACCGCCACACAGGCGCGGGCACCGGCGAGCACACGGGCGACGCCGGCCAGGTTGAGTTTGGGCAGCACTTCGGCGTTTTGCAGGCCTTGGGCCAGACGCTCGGCGCGGGCCTTTTCGGCGGCATTGCCCCATGGCAATTTCACGTCCACACCCAGGCGGCCCATGCGTTCGGCCAGCTCACGCCAGTAGGCTTCGGGCCAGTGCTTGGTGTCCCAGGTGGTGCCATGCAGCAGCAGTACAAAGGGTTTTTTCGGCGGCAGGCCGAGCAACTTGTCGACGCTCAGGCCGTAATCGCCCAGGCCTTTGGGCAAGTCATAACCCAACGCCACGGCGAACAGCTGGCGCAAGCGTTCTACTGCATGCTGCCCACGGGCCACGGCCAGCCGGCGCGAGTAGAAACGCGCAGCCATCGGTTCACGGGCAGAATTCTTATCAAAACCGGCCACCGGCGCGCGTACATAGCGCGTCAGCCAGGCGCTTTTGAGCAGCCCCTGGGCATCGATCACCAAATCGTATTTGGTCGACTGCACGCTCTGCTTGAAGCGCCGCCATTCGCCGCTCTTGATGGTTTGCCAGATGTTCTTGCGCCAGCGACGAATCGCCACCGGGATCACTTTGTCCACGGCTGGATGCCAGGTGGGAATCTCGGCAAAGCCTTCTTCCACCACCCAGTCAAAGCGGATGCCAGGGATCGCCCGCGCCGCGTCGGTCAGTGCCGGCAAGGCGTGGATCACATCGCCCAGGGATGAGGTCTTGACTACCAATACGCGCAAACTAGCGAACCTCGACCGCGGAACCCTGCAACCGCTGCAAGGCTTCATTCACCGGCTGCGGCAACAACTGACGCATGCAGTTGTAATGGCCAAAACGGCAGGTACGCTCAAAACACGGGCTGCAATCCAGGCCCAGGCGCACCACCTCAACCTTGTCGGCCAAAGGCGGGGTGAAACCGGGCGACGTCGAGCCATACACCGCCACCAAGGGGCGGTTCAGCGCGGCCGCCACGTGCATCAGGCCGGAGTCGTTGGACACCACCGAATCGGCGCAGGAGAGTAAATCGATAGCCTCGGCCAGCGACGTGTCGCCACTGAGGTTCACCGCTTCTTCACGCAGGCCGGGGATCAGGCGCTGGCGAATGTCTTCGCCGACCGGGTGATCCTTCTTCGAACCAAACAGCCACACCTGCCAGCCTTCGCGAATCTTCATCTCGGCGACTTTGGCGTAATGCTCCGACGGCCAGCGCTTGGACTCGCCAAACTCGGCGCCGGGGCACAGCGCCAGCACTGGACGGTCAAGCGCCAGGCCGAACTTGGCCAGCGCCGCGTCACGGCTCACCGGATCGATCTGCAGGCTCGGGCGCGGGTACGGCGTGGGCAACTCGGCGCCGGGCTCGTAGGCCAGCGCCATGAAACGTTCGATCATCAGCGGGTAGCGCGCCTTGTCGAGGGTGCGCACGTCATTAAGCAACACGTAGCGAAACTCGCCGCGCCAGCCGGTACGCTTGGGGATGCCGGCAAAGTACGGCACCAACGCCGACTTGAGCGAGTTGGGCAGCAAAATCGCCTGGTCGTACTGGCCGACCATGGATTTACCGATGCGTCGGCGCGTCGCCAATTCAAGGGCGCCATGGCCGAGCGGGAAGCTCAAGGCCGTGCGCACTTCGGGCATGCGCTCGAGGATCGGCCGGCTCCACTCAGGGGCGAGCACGTCGATTTGGCAGTCGGGATGACGTTGCTTGAGGCACTGGAACAGTGTCTGCGCCATCACCATGTCACCGACCCAACTAGGCCCAACGATCAGAATATTCATGTAGTTTCCACAAACGATGCGGGGAGGCTTATGCCTCCCCGCATCGTTATTTACTGTAGGTCACGGTAGCCACTTTGTGTCAGAGCTGGCTTATGTGGGAGCTGGCTTGCCTGCGAAGGCATCAACTCGGTATCACTGATAAACCGAGGCGTCTGCATCGCGGGCAAGCCCGGCTCCCACACAAAGCTGTGTGTCCACATTAGATTGGCATCCCACATTTAATCGAGTTTCAGCTTAACCCCAGTTCATTCCAGATTCGCTTCACCTGGCGCCGTTCGTCGGCGAACTGATCCCCGGCTACCGTGCCGGCCTCGTTTTGCAAGGCCTGGCGGTGCGCGGCGGAACGGTAGGCCTTATACACCTCCCGCAGCAGATGGGCATCGGCAGCAGGCATCAGCCCGACCTGCTCCAGGCCTTCCAGAATGCGGATATTGTCGGTATAGCGCAGCAACGATGGATGTTGCGCAGACCACGCCAAAGCCGCGTATTGCACCATAAATTCAATATCGACGATACCACCGGCGTCTTGCTTGAGGTCGAACACGGTCGTCGGCTCGAAGGCGTTCGCCCCCGTCCCGGCAGCCGTCGCCTTGGTGCCCAGGTTATCGCGCATCTTGGCGCGCATCTCGCTGACCTCCTGGCGCAGCTTC
Source organism: Pseudomonas sp. OE 28.3 (assembly GCF_014268205.2). Classification (NCBI taxonomy): domain Bacteria; kingdom Pseudomonadati; phylum Pseudomonadota; class Gammaproteobacteria; order Pseudomonadales; family Pseudomonadaceae; genus Pseudomonas; species Pseudomonas sp. OE 28.3. The sequence goes on along the minus strand of NZ_CP077082.1, from coordinate 747,072 downwards.
GCCAAGTCACGTTCACGCCCCAGTACGTTAGCGCGTACCTGCTCGAACGCATGGCCCACATCCTGACTGCCCACCAGTACCCGCGCGCGGATCAGGGCCTGATGTTCCCAAGTCCAGGCTTCATTTTCCTGGTAGCGCTCAAACGCCCCCAACGAGCTGACCAGCAAACCGGAGGCGCCGGAAGGTCGCAGGCGCATGTCCACTTCATACAATTGGCCGGAGTTGGTCTGGGTGGTGAGCAGGTGAATGATCCGCTGGCCCAGACGCGTAAAGAACTGCGCGCCGTCGATGGGTTTGGCGCCATCGGTCTCGGCCTGGGGATCACCGTCGTGGATGAACACCAGGTCAAGGTCCGAGCCATGCCCCAGCTCGATGCCGCCGACTTTCCCGTAACCCACAATGATGAACCCCGGGTCGCACAGGCTGCCGTCCACGCGCTGCGGTGAGCCATGACGGGCGACCGTCTGGCGCCAGGCCAGGGCCAGCACTTGTTCGAGGATAGCTTCGGCGAGCCAGGTCAAATAGTCGCTGACCTTCATCAACGGCAGGCTGCCGGCGATTTCCGAAGCGGCTACACGCAGGCGGTGGGCCAGTTTGAAGTGACGCAAGGCCTCCATCTGTTGTTCAAGGTCATCTTCGGGGATGCGTGTGAGGCGCTCACGCAGCTCAGCGGCGAGCTCCGGCGCCAAAGGTGGCTTGAACAGGCGGCCTTCGTTGAGCAACTCATCGAGCAGCAGCGGGAAGCGCGTGATTTGCTCGGCAATCCACGGGCTGGCGGCGCACAGCGTCAACAAGCGGCGCAGGGCGTCGGGGTTTTCGGTCAGCAGCACCAGGTAAGCAGAACGTCGCGCCACAGCCTCCACCAGCGGCAGCACGCGCTCGAGCACCAGATCCGGGTTGGCGTGCTCGACGGCCTGGGCCAGCAGGCGCGGGATAAAGGCGTCGAGCCGCTCGCGACCGAGGCGCTGCATGGCGCGCAACTGCGGGCTGCCACGCAGGCCAGCCAGGGCTTTGAGGGCTTTGGACGCGTCAGTAAAACCACCCTCGGCCAGTTGGCGACAAGCGGCGTCTTCGTCCTGGGTCTCTTCCCACAACGGTAACCACTCCCCGCCCACCACCAGCTCGCTTTCTTCGCCTTCTTCTTCGTCAGGATCAGCAATCACCTGACGGAAGTGCCAGTCCACCCGGCCACGCCAATACATCAGGCGCTCATGGAACGCGGCCCAGTCGACAAAGCCCAGCATAAAGGCAATGCGCGCCTGATCTTCGGGGCTGTCCGGCAGCATTTGCGTCTGACGGTCGGCAATCGCCTGGATCGCGTGCTCGGTATAGCGCAGGAATTCATAGCCATTGCGCAGTTCGGCGATCACTGCAGGCGGCAAGTAGCCCTGGCCTTCCAGCGTGCCGAGCACCATGAGCAACGGCCGCTGTTGCAGGCTCAGGTCGCGACCACCGTGGATCAACTGGAACGCCTGGGCGATAAACTCCACCTCGCGGATGCCGCCCGAGCCCAGCTTGATATTCTCGGCCATGCCCTTGCGCCGCACTTCCTGCTGGATCAGCTGTTTCATGGTGCGCAATGCTTCAATCGCAGAAAAATCCAGGTAACGGCGGTAAACGAACGGGCGCAGCATATCCAGCAATTGCGCGCCGGCCACCTGGTCGCCGGCCACCACGCGCGCCTTGATCATGGCGTAGCGTTCCCAGTCGCGGCCCTGATCCTGGTAGTACTGCTCCAGCGCATTGAAGCTGAGCACCAACGCACCGGCTGAACCATAGGGCCGCAGGCGCATGTCGACACGGAACACAAAACCATCGACCGTCATGGGGTCGAGCGCCTTGATCAGTTTTTGACCAAGTCGAATGAAAAACTCCTGGTTGTCCAGCGCGCGCTTCACGCCCACCGTCTCGCCGCCTTCGGGGTAAGCGAAGATCAGGTCGATGTCCGATGACAGGTTCAACTCCACCGCGCCGAGCTTGCCCATGCCGAGGATGACCATGTGCTGGGCTTCGCCGCTGCGCCGGCCAGTGGGCGTGCCGAACTGTACGCAGTGGCGCTGGTACAGCCACTGGTAAGCCTGGTCGATGCTGGCGTCGGCCATGTCGGAAAGGTCGCGACAGGTTTGCACCAGGTCCGCCTGTCGGGTCAGGTCGCGCCAGATAATGCGCACTTGCTGACGCGTGCGTTGGCGGCGCAGCACCCGGCCCAACTCATCTTCTGTTTCGGCCTGTTGCACGGCACCGGCGATCTGACTGCACAGCTCACCGGGCGCAAAGCCGCGGTCCAGCTCGCCCCAGGCCACCAGTTCAAGCAACATCAAAGGGTCACGAACACTCTGTTCAATGACGAAATCACTGGCGGCGCACACCCGGGCAAAGTCGGCCCACCGTTGCGGCGTCCACGCAGAAAGTCCATGATCGGCGTCCAGCGCGGCCACTGCGTCACGAAATGACTGCTCGGCCCGCTGGGCAAAAGGCAAGAGAATGGCCGGCAGTTCGGCCAGCGTTGGAAGGCTCATGGTCTATCCTTGATCGGCGCGCGAAAGGCATGTGGTTGTGAAGGCAAGAACCACGCTTGGTGAAGGACTGTCGAACAAAGGTTAGAAATAGCTGAAATTAATTTCATCTTGGCAGCCAGCATCAAACTTTCACCTTTTCTTGTTCGCAAATGATCAACAATAACGATTATGCTCACCAGCCGGACCGAGCCATACGCTCAGTCTTGTGTAGTTTTACTACTCGTATATACATTCGAAAGGCTGAAATGGCCGACGATTTGTAGTAAAACTACAGGACGCCGAAGCAACCTTCGGCCATCCAAGAATTTATGTCGTCTGCCCACAAGGCCAGTCGCAAACTTCAGGCAACCGATTCTGGTAGCCTTTCCGCCCTGGAGCAAGCCATGCAAGACCTCGATCCCGTCGAAACCCAGGAATGGCTGGACGCCCTGGAATCGGTTCTCGACAAAGAAGGCGAAGACCGTGCTCATTATTTGATGACCCGTATGGGCGAACTCGCGACCCGCAGCGGCTCGCAATTGCCTTACGCCATCACCACGCCATACCGCAACACCATCCCCGTTACCCACGAAGCACGCATGCCTGGCGACCTGTTCATGGAACGCCGCATTCGCTCGCTGGTACGTTGGAACGCCATGGCGATGGTAATGCGCACGAACTTGAAAGATTCTGACCTGGGCGGTCACATCTCCAGCTTCGCTTCCAGCGCAACCCTGTATGACATCGGCTTCAACTACTTCTTCCAGGCCCCGACCGACGAACACGGCGGCGACCTGATCTACTTCCAGGGCCACACCTCGCCAGGCGTCTATGCCCGTGCGTTCATGGAAGGCCGCATCACCGAAGAACACATGAACAACTTCCGCCAGGAAGTGGACGGTAACGGCCTGTCGTCGTACCCGCACCCTTGGCTGATGCCTGATTTCTGGCAGTTCCCGACAGTATCCATGGGCCTTGGCCCGATCCAGGCGATCTACCAGGCACGCTTCATGAAGTACCTGGAAGCCCGTGGCTTCATCCCTGAAGGCAAGCAGAAAGTCTGGTGCTTCCTGGGCGACGGCGAGTGTGACGAGCCGGAATCCCTGGGCGCTATCTCCCTGGCTGGCCGCGAGAAGCTCGACAACCTGATCTTCGTCATCAACTGCAACCTGCAGCGCCTCGACGGCCCGGTTCGCGGCAACGGCAAGATCATCCAGGAACTCGAAGGCGTGTTCCGCGGTGCTCAGTGGAACGTGACCAAAGTCATCTGGGGCCGTTTCTGGGACCCACTGCTGGCCAAGGACGTCGACGGTATCCTGCAACGTCGCATGGACGAAGTCATCGACGGCGAGTACCAGAACTACAAAGCCAAAGACGGCGCGTTCGTACGTGAACACTTCTTCAACACGCCTGAACTCAAGGCAATGGTTGCAGACCTGTCCGACGACGAAATCTGGAAACTCAACCGTGGCGGCCACGACCCGTACAAGGTCTACGCGGCGTACCACGAAGCGGTCAACCACAAAGAACAACCTACCGTCATCCTGGCCAAGACCATCAAAGGTTATGGCACCGGTGCCGGCGAAGCGAAGAACACTGCGCACAACACCAAGAAAGTTGATGTTGAAAGCCTGAAGCTGTTCCGCGATCGCTTCGACATCCCGGTCAAGGATGAAGAGCTGGAAAACCTGCCGTTCTTCAAGCCGGAGCCAAACAGCGCCGAAGCCCGCTACCTCAGCGAGCGTCGCACTGCACTGGGCGGTTTCGTGCCACAGCGCCGCGCCAAGTCTTTCGACATCCCGACTCCGCCACTCGATACCCTCAAGGCTATCCTGGACGGCTCGGGCGACCGTGAAATCTCCACCACCATGGCTTTCGTGCGCATCCTGGCGCAGCTGGTCAAGGACAAGGAAATCGGTTCGCGTATCGTCCCGATCATCCCGGACGAAGCCCGTACCTTCGGTATGGAAGGCATGTTCCGTCAGTTGGGCATCTACTCCTCCGTCGGCCAGCTCTACGAGCCAGTCGATAAAGACCAGGTGATGTTCTACAAGGAAGACAAGAAGGGCCAGATCCTCGAAGAAGGCATCAACGAAGCGGGCGCCATGAGTTCCTTCATCGCTGCCGGTACTTCGTACTCCAGCCACAACCAGCCGATGCTGCCGTTCTACATCTTCTACTCGATGTTCGGCTTCCAGCGTATCGGCGACCTGGCGTGGGCAGCAGGCGACAGCCGTACCCGTGGCTTCCTGATCGGCGGCACCGCCGGCCGGACCACGCTGAACGGCGAAGGCCTGCAACACGAAGACGGTCACAGCCACATCCTGGCTGCCACCATCCCGAACTGCCGCACCTTTGATCCAACCTACGGCTATGAGCTGGCGGTGATCATCCAGGACGGCATGAAGAAGATGACCGAAGAGCAGCAGGACGTTTTCTACTACATTACTGTGATGAACGAGTCCTACCAGCAGCCAGCCATGCCGGCCGGTGTTGAGGAAGGCATCATCAAGGGCATGTACCTGCTCGAAGAAGACACCAAGGAAGCGGCGCACCACGTGCAGCTGATGGGCTCCGGCACCATCCTGCGTGAAGTGCGTGAAGCGGCGAAGATCCTGCGTGAAGAGTTCAACGTCGGCGCTGACGTGTGGAGCGTTACCAGCTTCAACGAACTGCGTCGCGACGGCCTGGCAGTCGAGCGCAACAACCGCCTGCACCCAGGTCAGAAACCAGCCAAGAGCTACGTCGAAGAGTGCCTGGCCGGCCGTAAAGGTCCAGTCATTGCCTCTACCGACTACATGAAGCTGTTTGCTGAACAGATTCGCCAGTGGGTCCCGTCCAAGGAATTCAAAGTCCTGGGCACCGACGGTTTCGGCCGCAGTGACAGCCGCAAAAAGCTGCGTCACTTCTTCGAAGTTGACCGTCACTTCGTGGTGTTGGCAGCCCTGGAAGCCTTGGCTGACCGTGGTGAGATCGAACCTAAGGTGGTGGCTGACGCTATCGTCAAGTTCGGGATCAACCCGGAAAAACGCAACCCACTGGACTGCTGAGGAGATTTTTTGTGAGCGAACTCATTCGCGTACCTGACATCGGCAGCGGTGAAGGTGAAGTAATCGAGCTGTTTGTGAAGGTCGGCGACACCGTCGAAGCCGACCAGAGCATCCTGACCCTGGAGTCGGACAAGGCGAGCATGGAAATCCCTGCTCCCAAGGCCGGCGTGGTCAAGAGCCTGAAAGTGAAGCTGGGCGACCGCCTGAAAGAAGGCGACGAACTGCTGGAACTGGAAATCGAAGGCGCCGCTGATGCGGCCCCTGCGCCAGCCCCGGCTGCCGCTGCTGCACCCGCACCTGCCGCTGAAAAACCTGCTGCTGCCGAGGCCCCTGCGGCCCCGGCTGCTGCTCCGGCCGCTGCCACTGTCCAGGACATTCATGTTCCGGACATCGGCTCGTCGGGCAAGGCCAAGATCATCGAGCTGCTGGTCAAGGTCGGCGACACCGTCGAAGCCGACCAGTCGCTGATCACCCTGGAGTCCGACAAGGCCTCCATGGAAATCCCATCGCCGGCTGCCGGCGTAGTGGAAAGCATCGCGGTCAAGCTGGAAGACGAAGTCGGCACTGGCGACTTCATCCTCAAGCTCAAAGTACAAGGCGCTGCACCTGCTGCTGCGCCAGCACCGGCTGCTGCTCCGGCTGCCAAGGCTGAAGCTGCTCCGGCGGCTGCCGCTCCTGCACCTGCTGCAAAAGCCGAGGCCGCACCGGCTCCGGCGGCTGCGCCTGCACCTGCGCCAAGCGGTGCCAAGGTTCACGCCGGCCCTGCCGTGCGTCAGCTGGCCCGTGAGTTCGGCGTTGAGCTCAACGCTGTGTCGGCCACCGGCCCGCACGGTCGTGTGCTCAAAGAAGACGTGCAGGTGTACGTCAAAGCCATGATGCAGAAAGCCAAGGAAGCTCCGGCTGCCGGCGCTGCTACGGGCGGCTCGGGCATTCCACCGATCCCGGTCGTGGACTTCAGCCGCTTCGGCGAAACCGAAGAAGTGCCGATGACCCGCCTGATGCAAATCGGCGCGTCGAGCCTGCACCGCAGCTGGCTGAACATCCCGCACGTGACTCAGTTCGACCAGGCCGATATCACCGACCTGGAAGCGTTCCGCGTTGCGCAGAAAGCCGTGGCCGAAAAAGCCGGTGTGAAACTGACCGTGCTGCCACTGTTGCTCAAGGCGTGCGCGCACCTGCTCAAGGAGCTGCCGGACTTCAACAGTTCGCTGGCACCAAGCGGCAAGGCGATCATTCGCAAGAAGTACGTGAACGTAGGTTTCGCCGTGGATACCCCGGACGGCCTGCTGGTTCCTGTGATCAAGAACGTTGATCAGAAGAGCCTGCTGCAACTCGCCGCTGAAGCTGCTGCGCTGGCTGCCAAGGCCCGCGACAAGAAGCTCACCGCCGATGACATGCAAGGCGCTTGCTTCACGATCTCCAGCCTCGGTCACATTGGCGGTACTGGCTTCACGCCAATCGTCAACGCGCCGGAAGTGGCGATCCTGGGTGTGTCCAAGGCCACTATCCAGCCTGTGTGGGACGGTAAAGCGTTCCAGCCGAAGCTGATGCTGCCGCTGTCGTTGTCCTACGATCACCGTGTGATCAACGGCGCTGCTGCTGCCCGCTTCACGCAGCGTCTGAGCCAACTGCTCAACGACATCCGCACCATCTTGCTATAAGCCTCAAACGGGCCTCCCTGTCACCGGGGAGGCCTGGCACTACCGATTTCCGAGCGCCACGCTCGTACCTCAACCCCGCCACTTGGCGGGGCTTTTTTTGGGTGTCTGTTGAACACGCAAAACAGGTTTGTACACCTTCCATCACCCCGATTGCAGAAATCCCCCACGCGGCCGATAACAGGGTTATAGCACTTAGCCTTCATCCTCTCTTGTCAGTGCGTGCTGCATGATGCAACCTTGCCGCAGGTGACAGTAAAGAGGGCGTGAGCCCGGCGCCGTGCGCATCTTCCCAAGCGAGTTTCCCCCATGAAAAGCCAACCCGATGTCGCCCGTATGGCGGCCGAGGTAGTGACGCAATTACCGGTGCCTTCGCGCCTCGGTATGCTGCGTTTCGAGCGGCTTAATGAGGCAAGCTGGGCGCTGCTGTACCTGGACCCCAATTGCGAGCGCCAATTCGGCCTGCCGGCGGTGGAACTGTGCGCCTTGATCGGCACCCCCTACGCCAGCCTGATGGAACCCCAGGCGCGCTATCAACTGCACGACACCATCCAGCAGCAGTTGGCCCATAGCCCGCATTACCTGGTGCGCTACACCCTGCACACCAACGATGGGCCATTGAGCCTGCTGGAGATGGGCGAGGCGTATAAACAACACAATCGCCACCTGTTGCGCGGCTACCTGATGGTGGTCGACGGCCTGTTCAGCGAAATCCCCACCGCCGCCCCGACCGCCGACCTGGAAAACCAGAACAGCCGCCTGCAGATTGCCCTGGAACTCAACCAGCGTGCCCAGCAGGAACAGCTGCAGCACCTTGAACGGGTACGCGCCCAACAGGAGCTGATCCTGCTGCTGGCGCGCCAGCGCTACACCACGCCGAATTCGCTGCAAGAAGCCGCCGAGCTGATCACCCGCAGTGCCTGCGATATCTACCAGATCGACTGCGCCAGCATCTGGAACCTCGAAGGCCAGCGCCTGGTGCCGATCTCGGCCTACCACCGCGAAGACCAGCAGCACCACTTGCCCGAAGCGATTGACGCCAGCAACTTCCCGGATTACCTGGAAGCCCTGCATTCGAGCCGTGCCATCGACGCCACCCACGCGATGCGTGACCCGCGCACCCGGGAAATGGCCGAGAGCCTGCGCGCCAAGGACGTCCACGCCATGCTCGACGCCAGCATCCGCGTAGATGGTCAGGTCGTCGGTGTGTTGTGCCTGGAGCAAAGTGGCAGCTCGCGTGCCTGGCAGTCGGATGAGATCGCCTTTGCCGGCGAGCTGGCGGACCAGTTCGCGCAAGTGATCAATAACCACAACCGCCGCACCGCCACCAGCGCCTTGCACCTGTTCCAGCGCGCGGTGGAACAAAGCGCCAACGCCTTTCTGCTGGTCAATTGCGACGGCGTGGTGGAGTACGTCAACCCAAGCTTTACCGCGATCACCCAGTACAGTGCCGAAGAAGTCCACGGCCACCGCCTGGCACAGTTGCCGGCCCTGGAAAACCTCAGCGAACTGCTGTTCGACGCGCCGTCGAGCCTGGCCAAGAGCAACAGCTGGCAGGGTGAATTCAAGAGCCGGCGCAAAAACCTGGAACCCTATTGGGGCCAGCTGTCGATCTCCAAGGTGTATGGCGACAACCGTGAGTTGACCCACTACATCGGCATCTACGAAGACATCACCCAGACCAAGCTCGCGCAGCAGCGTATCGAGCGCCTGGCCTACACCGATAACCTGACCAACCTGGGCAACCGCCCGGCGTTTATTCGCAACCTTGATGAACGCTTCGCCCGCGACAGCGACAGCCCGATCAGCCTGCTGCTGGTGGACATCGACAACTTCAAGCGCATCAACGACAGCCTCGGTCACCAGACCGGTGACAAACTGCTGATCAGCCTGGCCCGGCGCCTGCGCAACAGCCTGAGTGCCGGTGGCAGCCTGGCGCGTTTTGCCAGTAACGAGTTTGCGGTGTTGCTGGACGATACCGACCTTGAGACCGGCCAACAGGTGGCCAGCCAATTGCTGACCACCCTCGACAAGCCGATGTTTGTCGACAACCAGTTGATCAGCGTCACCGGCTCCGTGGGCCTGGCCTGTGCACCGCTGCACGGCCGCGACCCACAGACCCTGATGCGTAACGCCGGTTTGGCCCTGCACAAGGCCAAGGCCAACGGCAAACATCAGGTGCAGGTCTTCACCGAGGCCCTGAACGCCGAGGCCAGTTACAAGCTGTTCGTGGAAAACAACCTGCGCCGCGCCCTGACCCAAAACGAGCTGGACGTGTTCTACCAGCCCAAACTGTGCCTGCGCAGCGGCCGCTTGCTGGGCATGGAAGCGCTGCTGCGCTGGAATCACCCGGAAAAGGGCATGATCCGCCCGGACCAGTTCATCAGCGTGGCCGAAGAAACCGGGTTGATCATCCCCATCGGCAAATGGATCGCGCGCCAGGCCTGCCGCATGAGCAAGCAGTTGAGCGCAGGCGGCATGGGCAATCTGCAGGTGGCGATCAACCTGTCGCCCAAGCAGTTCTCCGACCCGGACCTGGTGGCGTCGATCGCCACCATCCTCAAGGAAGAACAACTGCCGGCCAACCTGCTGGAGCTGGAGTTGACCGAAGGCTTGCTGCTCGAAGCCACCGAAGACACGCGCCTTCAACTCGACCAGCTCAAGAGCTTCGGCCTGACCCTGGCCATGGACGACTTCGGCACCGGCTACTCGTCGCTGAGCTACCTGAAAAAATTCCCCATCGACATCATCAAGATCGATCGCAGCTTTATCCACGAAATCCCGGACAACCAGGACGACATGGAGATCACCTCGGCGGTCATCGCCATGGCCCATAACCTCAAGCTCAAGGTAGTGGCCGAGGGCATCGAGACGGCCGAACAGCTGGCGTTCCTGCGCCGCCATCGCTGCGATGTGGGCCAGGGCTACCTGTTCGACCGGCCGATCCCCGGCGCAGAGCTGTTGGAAAAGCTTAAACGCTATCCGCGCGGGCCAATCGCCTGACAGCGCTGTAACACTCGGGCACACTGGCTGTCTGTCTTAATACATAACTCAATCTGACTGAGAGGACTGATCATGGTCTTGCGCTCGGAAATTCTGGTGAACAAAAACGTGCTGCCGACTCAAGAACAAGCTTTGCCTGGCCGTGAAACGCCGATGAACCTGCCCGAAACCCACTTCGTCAACGGCAACCCGCTGCTTGGCCCCTTTGTCGACAACGTAGAGTTTGCGATCTTCGGCCTCGGTTGCTTCTGGGGTGCCGAACGGCGGTTCTGGCAGCGCGACGGCGTGGTCAGCACCGTGGTCGGTTACGCCGGTGGCTACACGCCGAACCCGACCTACGAAGAAGTCTGCTCGGGCCTGACCGGCCACAGCGAGGTGGTACTGGTTGTGTTTGACCAGGACAAGATCAGCTATGAAGAACTGCTGAAAATGTTCTGGGAGTTGCACAACCCCACCCAGGGCATGCGCCAGGGCAACGACATCGGCACCCAATACCGCTCGGTGATCTACGCGGTGAAACCTGAGCATCTGGAAGCGGCCAAGGCCAGCGCCGATGCCTATCAGGCTGAATTGAACAAGGCGGGCCTGGGTGTGATCACGACTGAAATCGAACAAGCCCCGACGGTGTATTTCGCCGAGGCGTACCACCAGCAGTACCTGGCGAAGAATCCGCAAGGCTATTGCGGCATCGGCGGTACCGGCGTGACCTGCCCTATCTGACGCCAAAAGCATCGCGGGCAAGCCCGCTCCCACCTTGGAATGCATTCCAAATGTGGGAGCGGGCTTGCCCGCGATAGCGTTCCGACAGGCGACTCATTACTCAGCGATGAGCCAATCCATCTGCCACCCACCCTGGGTCTGACCAAGTTTCTTGGACAGCCACGGCAGCAGCTCACGAAGCTCCTCCTCCAGCCCCCACGGCGGGTTGGCAATCGCCAGGCCCGAGCCGGTCAGGGTGTTGGGCGTGTCCAACGGATGCACCAGCAATTCCACACGCAGCAGCTTCGGCGCGCCGGTGCCGGCCAGGTCCTGATAGAAACGCCGCAGCATGCGCTGGTCCTTCACCGGGTACCAGATCGCCGCGACGGTCTGGCGCATGCGGCTGACCGCTTCCTTGAGGGACGCCGCGCAGCGCTGCATCTCATCAAGTTGTTCAAACGGGGGATCGATCAGCATCAACGCGCGTTTTTCCGGCACTGGCAGCAAAGCACGTGGCACATGCCAGCCTTCGCCCAAGTGCACTTTGACCCGGCGATCGCCTTTCATGTTGTCCTTGAGCAGCACGCCGTCTTCCGGGTGCTTCTCATTAAGCAATACACGGTCCTGGGGCCGCGTGAGGCGGCGCGCCAGCTCCGGCGAGCCTGGGTAGTAGCGCAGCTGGCCGTCCGGGTTCATCTCGTGCAGCACACGCATGTAGTCGGCGGTGAGTGGCGGCAGGTCGCTTTCGCCCCACAGGCGCGCAATGCCTTCCAGGTATTCGCCGGTGCGGTTGGCCTGGTCGCCCTGCAAGTCGTACAGGCCAATCCCGGCGTGGGTGTCGAGGTAGGCGAACGGCTGCTCCTTGCGCGACATCAGGGCGATGAGGCGGGTCAAGGTCAGGTGTTTGAAGACATCGGCGTGGTTGCCGGCGTGAAAGGCGTGACGATAATTCATGGTTGCTCCTGCGCAGGGGGCGAAGTTTACCTTCTACGGCGGCAAAGGTGCAGGGCTGCGTGTCGGGCGGTGCTTATGTCGCAAAGGCAGGCGCACTGCCGAAAACAATCTATGGCTGCTGTGGGAGCTGGCTTGCCTGCGATGGCATCACCGCGGTATTACCCATACACCGCGGTGCTGGCATCGCAGGCAAGCCAGCCCCCACATTGCTTGGGGGCAACCCTGGAATCCAAGGAGGTCAACCCGCATCATGAAAGACGCCACCATTGCATTGCACCACGGCTTCAAGTCGGACCCGACCACCAAGGCCGTCGCCGTGCCGATCTACCAGAACGTCGCCTTCGAGTTCGATAATGCCCAGCATGGCGCCGACCTGTTCAATCTGGACGTGCCCGGCAACATCTACACACGCATCATGAACCCTACCAACGACGTGCTGGAGCAGCGCATTGCCGCCCTTGAAGGCGGTATCGCCGCCCTGGCCGTGTCGGCCGGTAGCGCGGCAATCCACTATGCAATCCAGACCCTGACCCGTGCGGGCGACAATATCGTCACCACGCCCCAGCTTTACGGCGGCACCTACACCTTGTTCGCCCACCTGCTGCCAAGCTTTGGCGTCGACGTGCGCTTCGCCCGCGACGACTCTGCCCAGGCCATCGCCGACTTGATCGACGACAACACCAAGCTGGTCTACTGCGAAAGCATCGGCAACCCGGCAGGCAATATTATCGACATTGAAGCCCTGGCCGATGTCGCCCATGCGCGCGGCGTACCGCTGATGGTGGATAACACCGTGGCCACGCCGATCCTGTGCAAGCCGATTCAGTTCGGCGCCGACATCGTGGTGCACTCGGTCACCAAATACGTGGGCGGCCATGGCAACTCCCTGGGCGGTGTGATCGTCGACAGCGGCACCTTCCCCTGGACCCAATACCCGGAAAAATTCCCCGGCCTCAACCAACCGGAGCCGGCCTACCACGGGGTGGTCTACACGGAAAAGTTCGGCCCCGCCGCCTTCATTGCCCGCGCCCGCACTGTGCCGTTGCGCAACACCGGGGCTGCGCTGGCGCCGATGAATGCATTTCTGTTGCTGCAAGGCCTGGAAACCCTGGCCTTGCGCATGGAGCGCCATACCGAAAACGCGCTGAAGGTTGCGCAGTTCCTGCAAGGCCACGCCGAGGTGGAGTGGGTCAGCTACGCCGGGCTGCCGGACCACCCGCACCACGCCTTGGCGCAGAAATACATGCAGGGCAAACCCTCGGCGATCCTGTCATTCGGCTTGAAGGGCGGCTATGACGCGGGCGTGCGTTTCTACGATGCCCTGCAAATCTTCAAGCGGTTGGTGAATATTGGCGATGCCAAATCCCTGGCCTGCCACCCCGCGTCCACCACTCACCGGCAGATGAACGAGCAGGAACAGGCCAAGGCCGGCGTGAAGCCGGAGATGATTCGCCTGTCGGTCGGCATCGAGGCGATTGAAGACTTGATCGAGGACCTGCAGCAGGCCCTGGCTTCAACTCAACTCTGAAGCCAGATAATCCGCCAGCGCTTGAGGGCTGACGTCGGGCCTGCGCGAAAAGTAGGCGACCTTGTGCCGCAAGGTCGCAGGCCTGAACGCGGTGTAGAGGTCCGGGCGCTGCTCTTCGAGCCATTGCAGCAGGTTGCCGATCAGCACCTGCGGCGATCGCTCTGCCAAGTGCTCAAGCAGCGACGCAGGCACTTGCCACCATGGGCTGGCCTTGGCCGCCGTGGCCGGGCTGGTGCTGACGGCCAGCGGCTGGCCATTGATCAGGTAGCGCTGAAACACCGGCAACACGCGTGCGGCCTCATCGCCGAGCTTCTGCAGAATGGGCAGCCACTGAGCGCCATCCCAAAAGCGTAAAAACACCGCCTGCTCATCCGGCAACCACACTTTGGTCAGGCCTTGCAGGTGCGCAGCCACCGTCTCCGGCGGGCTGGACGAGACCGCGAGCCAACCCCAGTCCGTTGCCTCGGCGCTGGCGACCCAATCAAGGAAGGCACTGCCCGGCTCAACAATGCCCACATAAGGCATGACGTCGACCCATTCGGCGTAAGCCGTACCGGCCCATATCGAATGCGGCAATTTCCTCGGTGCCAGGGTTTGCCATGCATTAAGCGGCCTGGCTTCGCTGGCGCTGCCCAACACTGCGTAGAGGCGCTCCTCGGGTTGTAGTGGCCACTGTGCGAGCCAGGCGCTGGGAACCATGGACTGAGACATCGGGATAAATTCCATTTAAGGGTGAGAGTGTCCGGGAATATCACACTGGCCGTTCTTGCAGCGCTCACACTCCTCGCAAAACGGCGCACTGCGCTTGAGGCTGGCAACCTGTACGCCACTGAGTGGTGCAGCAACAGCCGCTGACAACTTTGCGGTGACACCCGGCATCAGCGGCATCGGCACAGCAGCGGGCGCACCGCCAACCTGGATCGGCACACTGCTGAAAATTCCGGCGGCCGACAGCGTGATCGATTGCCCTCCGGCCTGGATTGTCACGCTGGCGCCCGCATCGATGACCACGCTTTGCCCGGCGCCGATCTGGATGGTCCGCCCGGCCCGCACCTGCTGCGAGCCAGCGACGACCAGATGATCATCCTGCTTGAGTTCCGCGAGGCGATTGCCATGGGTGATGCGCTGCTCTTCACCCAGCAGCTCATGGTGGGATTCGCCACCCACCTTGAGCCGACGCTGGTTATCCACCTGGACGTGTTGGTCATGCAAGACGTGCTGGGTCCAGTCGCGCTGGGCACGCAGGTAAATCTCCTCGGCGCCTTTGCGATCCTCAATGCGCAACTCGTTGTAACCGCCGCCGCCCGGAGTGCTTTGGCTTCGGAACAGGCTGCGGGTCTTTTCCGCCGGCAGGTCAAGGGGCAACAGATTCGCCGCGTTGGGCAGGCAGCCCATCACCAGCGGCATATCCACGTCGCCATTGACGAAGCCCACCAGCACCTCCATGCCGACCCGCGGGATCAGCACCGCACCGTAACGGTCGTGAGCCCAGCCGCTGGCTACCCGCAGCCAGCAACTGGAGTACTCGTTGTGTCCGCCGTCGCGATCCCAGGCCATCTGCACTTTGACGCGACCGTATTCGTCGCAATGGACCTCAGCGTCGGCAGGCCCGGTGACCACTGCGTTCTGGTAGCCCGATATTTGCGGGCGGGACATGATCAGCGGCGTTCGAAACGGCACATCCCAAGGTGTGACGACAAACTCATTGTGGTAGCCGGGGGAGACGCCATCGTCATAAGTGTCAGGCGCAGATTCCTCAAGGACCTGAGGCTGTTGCCCTGAATGGTACAACCGGGTAACCAACCACAAATTATTCCATTCCGGACGAGGGTGCCCGGTCATCTTCAGGAACTGCCCAGTGGACAAGGCCGGCTGGTCACCACTACCGCTGGCTTGGCGAAAGTCACTGCGATGACGCTCAAGCACCCGTTGCGCCAAGTACTTGCCATGGGTTCGATCAGTGAAGTGCCCAGGGTAGTACTGCTCATTCAGCACAGGCTGTTGCCCGCTGGATGCCGCGCTTTCCAGGACCAGACCGGGCTTTTTGAAATCATAATCGCGCACGCTTACGCCGGTGGTGCGGGTCTCCAACCGCAGGATGAAGTGCTTGATCGCAGGGGCCCCGGCCACCATGGCGGAACCGGCCGAGTAGGGAGTGGCTTGGTCTGGCTGGGTGAACACGCTTTGGTCATCGCCAAACACCAACAGATGGCGTTCGGGGCTGTGCTGGAAGTGATAGTGAATGCCCGACTCCACGCACAAGCGCTGAATGAACGCCAGATCGGTTTCGCCGAACTGAACACAGTACTCACGCTCGGGGTATTGCCCACTCAGCTGAAACGCAAAGGCATCACCCTGGATACCCTGTGCCTCCAGTGCCAGCGCAATGATCTGCGGCACGGTTTTTTTCTGAAAGATCCGCTGGTGCGTGCTGTGTTCCAGGTAAGCCAACTGCGGCACCAGGGTGATCTGGTAACGGGTCAGGCGCTTGCCGGAATCGCCTTGCGCCACCCGGTACACCTGGCCATGAACGCCGTGTCCTTGCGCATCAAACCCCAGGAACGCCTGACGGTGCAGGAGGCTATCGAGGTCCAGGTCGGGTTGTTCGCTCACCAACTCAAGGTCAAAACGAAAAGGCAGGCTGATAAATTCATCACCCGAAAACCCTCGAACCTTGAGTTCACTGGGCTGCCCATCAAGGGTCAGGTTAAAGGCACTTTGATTGGCAAGAGCAAACATCCGGTGTCTCTCCGCAAGGGGTGGGCGAGCGATTCTGCACCAGCTTTTCACCCACCAGAGCACACCACAGACAAATCAGTAAGCTCCTACACCCTGGGTGCCGGATTCTTCATGTATCTGGCGTCGAAGGCACGCCAAGGCCGTGCTAGCGTAATAGCTCCTCCTCACCGGATCACTGGAAAAAGCATGGCCACCCGCTACGCAAAAATCATCCTGACCCTGGCCCTCGCCGCCTTCGCCACCCTGGTTGCGTTCAACAACATCACGGACTACGGCTCCAACTTCGCCTTCGTCCAACATGTGTTGAGCATGGACACCACCTTCCCGAACAACGCCGCCATGTATCGGGCAATCACGACGCCGTGGATGTGGCACGCGGCCTACGTGCTGATCATTCTCGGCGAGGCGCTCACCGCTGTACTGCTGGCGCGGGGCGCGCTATCGCTATGGCGCGCGCGGCATGCAGGCGGGAGCGAATTCAACCGCGCCAAGGCAGGTGCAACAGCCGGCCTGACCCTCGGCTTTGTGGTGTGGTTTTTTGGCTTTATGGTGGTCGGCGGTGAATGGTTTCTGATGTGGCAGTCCCATCAGTGGAACGGCCAGGAAGCGGCATTCAAGTTCTACATGGCGATCCTGGGCGTGCTGATTTTTCTCAATCAGCCGGATGCTGGCTGAACTGGCAGCGGGACGCGGAGCGTCCGGGGTGGCATTCCCACGCGGAGCATGGGAACGATCAAAACGATCAAAAAAAGGCCCGCTATCCTAAGGATGCGGGCCTTTTTTCTAACGCAATTGGCGCTTACCGCCCACCGAGTTACTTGTTGAGGTTGTAGTCTTTTTCCGCTGCATCAAAACGCTCGACCATACCCGCAGTCGGTGCGCCCATCTTGCTCACGAAATAGATCGCCAGGCTGGCGAAGATAAAGCCCGGGATGATTTCGTACAGGCCCAGCAGATTGAAGTGCTTCCACACGATCACGGTGATCGCGCCGACCAGAATACCGGCCAGTGCGCCGTTACGGGTCATGCCTTTCCAGATCACCGAGATCAGCACCACAGGGCCGAACGCAGCGCCGAAGCCTGCCCAGGCGTAGCTCACCAGGCCCAGTACGCGGTTGTCCGGGTTGGCGGCCATGGCGATGGCGATCAGGGCCACCAACAGCACCATCGCGCGACCCACCCACACCAGCTCAACCTGGGAGGCGTTTTTGCGCAGGAAGGTTTTGTAGAAGTCTTCGGTCAGCGCGCTGGAGCACACCAACAGTTGGCAGCTCAGGGTGCTCATCACCGCCGCCAGGATGGCCGACAGCAGCACGCCCGCGATCCATGGGTTGAACAGCAGCTTGGCCAGCTCGATAAACACACGCTCGTGGTTCTCGGTGACAGGACCGGCCACTTCCGGGTGCGCGGAGAAGTAAGCAATACCGAAGAAGCCCACCGCCACGGTGCCGGCGAGGCACAGGATCATCCAGGTCATGGAGATGCGACGCGCCTTGGCGATCGACTTCACCGAATCCGCCGCCATGAAACGCGCGAGGATATGCGGCTGGCCGAAGTAACCCAGGCCCCAGCCCATCAGCGAGATGATGCCGATGAAACTGGTGTTTTTGAGCATGTTGAAGTTGTCGGGGTTCTTGGCTTCGATCGCCAGGAACGTGGTGTCGACACCACCGGTGGCCAGCAGCACGATGATTGGCGTGAGGATCAGCGCGAAGATCATCAGCGTAGCTTGCACAGTGTCGGTCCAGCTGACCGCCAGGAAGCCACCCACGAAGGTGTAGGCGATGGTCGCCGCAGCACCGGCCCACAGCGCGGTCTCGTAGGACATGCCGAAGGTGCTTTCAAACAGACGGGCGCCCGCCACGATGCCGGACGCGCAGTAGATGGTGAAGAACACCAGGATCACTACCGCAGAGATGATCCGCAGCAGGCCGCTTTTATCTTCGAAACGGCTGGAGAAGTAATCCGGCAGCGTCAGGGCGTCGCCGTTGTGCTCGGTCTGCACCCGCAGGCGACCGGCCACGAACAGCCAGTTGAGGTAGGCACCGACGATCAGGCCGATGGCAATCCAGCTTTCCGACAGGCCGGACATGTAGATCGCGCCCGGCAAGCCCATCAGCAACCAGCCGCTCATGTCCGAGGCACCGGCCGACAAGGCCGTGACCACGCTACCGAGGCTGCGACCGCCGAGGATGTAATCAGAAAGGTTGTTGGTGGAGCGATAGGCCATGAAGCCGATCAGCACCATTGCTGCGATGTAGATCACGAATGTGATCAGGGTTGGATTGCTAACGCTCATAGGAGTGACGCCCTGGCTTTGTTTTTATGTAGCAGCGGTCTGGCAGACGGCCACCCATTGGTAACGGGTAGACGATACGGCGAGCCGCGCATTTATGACTGGCGTTTCCCCAGGAAAGCCGCCAGCCGATGAACCGACCCTTGCGAGTGGTTGCACCTTGGGCGCGAATGCTATTCAACAAAGTAAATAAGGTGCAACCAGTTTCTTGAGATTAAGTTGCACCTCGATATGTTTTCGCGAAAATACCGGGTTTTTGCTCCTTTTCGGAGCAAGAACAGCCGATTTTAGAAGTAAACGCACCAAGACGCAGCGTATTCCGTCGAGGGCCGGAATTTTTCCCGATCACGATCGAAAAATTCCTGAACAATTTGGGTTGCACCCGGTTGCACCTCTGCATGCGCAAAGCTAATCTTGCCGCCAGCAGATGCCACTCGGTAGTGGCACCCATGAGGATAAAAAGATGGCAACGACCACCCTTGGGGTCAAACTCGACGACCCGACCCGCGAACGCCTCAAGGCAGCCGCGACCTCCATTGATCGCACGCCGCACTGGCTGATCAAGCAGGCGATTTTCAATTACCTGGAGAAACTCGAGGGTGGTGCAACCCTGACTGAGCTCAATGGCTCGGGCAGCAAGGACGCTGAAGACGCCGGCGAAGTGCAACCTGACCACGCCCACCAGTGCTTCCTGGAGTTTGCCGAAAGCATTCTGCCGCAATCGGTATTGCGCGCCTCGATCACCGCCGCTTACCGCCGCCCGGAGCCGGAAGTGGTGCCGATGCTGATCGAGCAGGCGCGCCTGCCGCAGCCAATGGCCGAGGCCACCAACAAGCTGGCCGCCTCGATTGCCGAAAAACTGCGCAACCAAAAAAGTGCTGGCGGCCGTGCCGGTATTGTTCAGGGCTTGCTGCAAGAATTCTCCCTGTCGTCCCAGGAAGGCGTAGCGCTGATGTGCCTGGCCGAAGCGCTGCTGCGCATCCCGGACAAGGGCACCCGCGACGCGCTGATCCGCGACAAGATCAGCACCGGCAACTGGCAGCCGCACTTGGGCAACAGCCCATCGCTGTTCGTTAACGCGGCCACCTGGGGCTTGCTGCTGACCGGCAAACTGGTCGCCACCCATAACGAAGCGGGCTTGACCTCGTCCCTGAGCCGCATCATCGGCAAGAGCGGCGAGCCGATGATCCGCAAGGGCGTCGACATGGCCATGCGCCTGATGGGCGAGCAGTTCGTCACCGGCGAAACCATCGCCGAAGCCCTGGCCAATGCGAGCAAGTTCGAAGCCAAGGGTTTCCGCTATTCCTACGACATGCTCGGTGAAGCCGCGCTGACCGAACACGACGCCCAGAAGTACCTGGCCTCGTACGAACAAGCCATTCACTCCATCGGCAAAGCCTCCCACGGCCGTGGGATTTATGAAGGCCCGGGCATCTCCATCAAACTCTCGGCACTGCACCCGCGTTACAGCCGTGCGCAGTACGAGCGCGTGATGGACGAGCTGTACCCGCGCCTGCTGTCGCTGACCTTGCTGGCCAAGCAATACGACATCGGCCTGAACATCGACGCCGAAGAGGCCGACCGCCTGGAGCTGTCGCTCGACCTGCTGGAACGCCTGTGCTTCGAGCCGCAACTGACCGGCTGGAACGGCATCGGCTTCGTGATCCAGGCCTACCAGAAGCGTTGCCCGTATGTGATCGACTACGTGATCGACCTGGCGCGCCGCAGCCGCCATCGCCTGATGATCCGCCTGGTAAAAGGCGCGTACTGGGACAGCGAAATCAAGCGCGCCCAGGTCGAAGGCCTGGAAGGCTACCCGGTGTACACCCGCAAGGTGTACACCGACGTTTCCTACATTGCCTGCGCACGCAAACTGCTGTCGGTGCCGGAAGTCATCTACCCGCAGTTCGCCACGCACAACGCCCACACGCTGTCGGCCATTTACCATATCGCCGGTCAAAACTATTACCCCGGCCAGTACGAGTTCCAGTGCCTGCACGGCATGGGCGAACCGCTGTACGAGCAGGTTGTAGGCAAGGTTTCCGAGGGCAAGCTGAACCGTCCGTGCCGCGTGTACGCTCCGGTCGGCACCCACGAAACATTGCTGGCGTACCTGGTGCGTCGCCTGCTGGAAAACGGCGCCAACACCTCATTCGTCAACCGCATTGCCGACCACACCATCTCGATTCAGGAGCTGGTGGCCGACCCAGTGGCCAACATCGAGCAGATGGCCACGCTGGAAGGCGGCTTCGGCCTGCCGCACCCGCGTATCCCGCTGCCGCGTGACCTGTATGGCAGCGACCGCGCCAACTCGGCCGGTATCGACCTGGCCAACGAACATCGCTTGGCGTCGCTGTCTTGCGCACTGCTGGCCACCGCGCACAACAACTGGAAAGCCGCGCCGATGCTGGGCTGCGCTTCCAGTAATGAAGCCGCTGCAGCGGTGCTGAACCCGTCCGATCTGCGTGATGTGGTGGGCCATGTACAGGAAGCCACCGTCGAAGACGTCGACAATGCGATCCAGTGCGCCATCAACGCCGGCCCGATCTGGCAGGCCACGCCGCCCGCCGAACGTGCCGCGATCCTGGAGCGCGCCGCCGACTTGATGGAAGGCGAGATCCAGCCGCTGATGGGCCTGCTGGCCCGTGAAGCCGGCAAAACCTTCGCCAATGCCATCGCAGAAGTGCGCGAAGCCGTGGACTTCCTGCGTTACTACGCGGTGCAGGCGCGCAACGATTTCACCAACGATGCCCACCGCCCCCTCGGCCCAGTGGTCTGCATCAGCCCGTGGAACTTCCCGCTGGCAATCTTCAGCGGTCAAGTGGCCGCTGCACTGGCCGCCGGTAACCCGGTACTGGCCAAGCCGGCCGAACAAACCCCACTGGTGGCCGCACAGGCCGTGCGTATCCTGCTCGAAGCCGGTATCCCGGAAGGCGTGCTGCAACTGCTGCCGGGCCAGGGCGAAACCGTCGGTGCCCGTCTGGTCGGTGATGATCGCGTCAAAGGCGTGATGTTTACCGGTTCCACCGAAGTGGCGCGCCTGCTGCAACGCAATGTCGCCGGTCGCCTGGATGCCCAGGGCCGCCCGATCCCGCTGATCGCCGAAACCGGTGGCCAGAACGCGATGATCGTCGACTCTTCGGCGCTCACCGAACAAGTGGTGATCGACGTCGTTTCCTCGGCCTTCGACAGCGCTGGCCAGCGTTGCTCGGCCCTGCGCGTACTGTGCCTGCAGGAAGATTCGGCCGACCGCGTGATCGAAATGCTCAAGGGCGCCATGGCTGAATGCCGCCTGGGTAACCCGGAGCGCCTGTCGGTGGATATCGGCCCGGTGATCGACGCCGAAGCCAAGGCCGGCATCGAGAAACACATCCAGGCCATGCGCGACAAAGGCCGCAACGTGTACCAGGTGGCGATCGCCGACGGCGAAGAGATCAAGCGCGGCACCTTCGTGATGCCAACCCTGATCGAGCTGGAAAGCTTCGACGAGCTGCAACGCGAGATCTTCGGCCCGGTACTGCACGTGGTGCGCTACAAGCGCAAAGAGATCGACCAGTTGATCGGCCAGATCAATGCCTCCGGCTACGGCCTGACCCTGGGCGTGCACACGCGCATCGACGAGACCATCGCCAAGGTGATCGACAATGTGCATGCCGGTAACGTCTATGTGAACCGCAACATCGTTGGTGCCGTGGTCGGCGTGCAGCCGTTCGGCGGCGAAGGTTTGTCGGGTACTGGCCCGAAAGCTGGCGGTCCGCTGTACCTGTACCGCCTGCTGTCGACTCGCCCTACGGATGCCATCGAGCAATCCTTCGTGCGCGGCGACAAGCTGGCTGCACCGGACGTGCGCCTGCGCGACGCCATGAGCCAACCGCTGACCACCCTGAAAACCTGGGCCGACAGCAACACGTTCAGCGACCTGAGCGCCCTGTGCAGCCAGTTTGCCGCACAGTCGCAAAGCGGTATCACCCGCCAACTGGCCGGCCCGACCGGCGAGCGCAACAGCTATGCCATCCTGCCCCGCGAGCACGTGTTGTGCCTGGCGGAAGTGGAAGGCGACCTGCTGACGCAACTGGCGGCGGTATTGGCGGTTGGTGGCTCGGCGGTATGGCCGGAAACTGACCTGACCAAAGCCTTGTTCCCACGCCTGCCGAGGGAAGTTCAGGCGAAGATCAAGCGTGTGGCTGACTGGACCAAGGATGAGGTGGTGTTCGACGCCGTTGTGCACCACGGTGATTCCGACCAACTGCGTGCGGTGTGCCAGCAAGTGGCGCAGCGCGGTGGCGCGATTGTCGGGGTGCACGGCTTGTCGCAAGGTGAGACGGCGATTGCGCTGGAGCGCCTGGTGATCGAGCGGGCATTGAGCGTTAACACCGCTGCGGCGGGTGGTAACGCGAGCCTGATGACCATCGGTTAACTCATGTGGGAGCTGGCTTGCCTGCGATAGCGGTGGGCCAGTGACTTAGATGTCAGCTGGCACGGCCTCATCGCGGGCAAGCCAGCTCCCACATTGACCGCATCCAACCTTTCGCCCGCGTTCTGCCCCTCCATCACGCAAATCAATCTTGCTATCCAGCCTCTATTCGCGCACTTAGACTCAGGCCATTCCCTTCAAAGGTAAGCCGCCATGTCCGAGACGCTGCTCAGTTCCCGCAATCTGGCTTTCGAGCTGTACGAAGTCCTCGATGCCGAGGGCCTGACCCAGCGCGAGCGGTTTGCCGAGCACAACCGTGAAACCTTCGACGCCGCCATCAGCACGGCGCGCAGCATTGCCGAGAAGTATTTCGCGCCGCACAACCGCAAAAATGACGAAAACGAACCGCGCTACGAAGATGGCCAGGCGATCCTGATCCCTGAAGTCAAACCCGCCGTGGACGCTTTTCTGGAAGCGGGCTTTCTGAACGCTGCCCGCAGTTTCGAAGCCGGGGGCATGCAGTTGCCTACCCTGCTCTCCCAAGCCTGTTTCGCGCACTTTCAGTCGGCCAACGCAGCGTCAACGTCCTACCCGTTCCTGACCATGGGCGCCGCCAACCTGATCGAAAGCTTCGGCACCGAGGCGCAAAAACAGCGCTTCCTGCAGCCGATGATCGAAGGCCGCTTCTTCGGCACCATGGCCCTCACCGAGCCACATGCCGGCTCGTCGCTGTCGGATATTCGTACCCGCGCAGAGCCTGCGTCCGACGGCACGTATCGACTCAAGGGCAACAAGATCTTCATCTCCGGCGGCGACCACCCGCTGTCGGAAAACATCGTGCATATGGTGCTGGCCAAGCTGCCGGACGCGCCGCCTGGGGTGAAGGGCATTTCGCTGTTTATCGTGCCCAAATTCCTGGTCAACGAGGATGGCAGCCTGGGCGCACGTAACGACGTGCTGCTGGCCGGGCTGTTTCACAAGATGGGCTGGCGGGGCACCACGTCCACAGCGCTTAACTTCGGCGATAACGGCAACTGCGTCGGCTATCTGGTGGGCAAACCCCATCAGGGCTTGAGTTGCATGTTCCAGATGATGAACGAGGCACGCATCGGCGTGGGCATGGGTGCGGTGATGCTGGGTTACGCCGGTTACCTCTATTCACTGGAATACGCCCGCGAAC
Source organism: Pseudomonas sp. OE 28.3 (assembly GCF_014268205.2). NCBI lineage: Bacteria > Pseudomonadati > Pseudomonadota > Gammaproteobacteria > Pseudomonadales > Pseudomonadaceae > Pseudomonas > Pseudomonas sp. OE 28.3. The sequence continues at coordinate 723,053 of NZ_CP077082.1, read as the reverse complement.
GCCCGCAAGGTCGCCTGCCTGACAGCAAAGACCCGAGCACCGCGCCGGTTTCGATTATCCAGCACGCCGATATCAAGCGCATGCTGTTGATCCAGAAAGCCTATGTGGAAGGCGCCTTCGACCTGGGCCTGTACGCGGCTCGGTTGTTTGACGACACCACCACGCTGGAAACCGAAGCCGAGCGCAAGCACGCCCACGAACTGCTCGATCTGCTCACACCCATCGTCAAGTCCTGGCCATCGGAGTTCTGCCTCAAGGCCAACGAACTGGCAATCCAGATCCTCGGCGGCCACGGCTACACCCGCGAATACCCGGTGGAGCAGTACTACCGCGATAACCGCCTGAACCCGATCCATGAAGGCACCCACGGCATCCAGTCCCTGGATTTGCTCGGGCGCAAGCTCGCGCAAAACGGCGGCGCGGGCTTGAAGCAACTGATCCGCCTGATCGCCGAAACCGGCGCTCGGGCTCAGGAATACGCCTCACTGACGGCCCTGCGCGCACCGCTGGAGCAATTGGTCAGCCGCCTGCAAAGCGTGACGATTGGCCTGCTGACGGATCTCGCCCACGGCAAGGTCAACAGCAGCCTGGCGAACTCGGCACTGTACTTGAAGGTGTTCGGGCACACGGTGATTGGCTGGCGCTGGCTGGAGCAGGCGATTCGCGCCGAGGAAGGTTTGGCCAAGGGGAATGCGGCCGATGTGGCCTTTTATAAAGGCAAGCTCCAGGCCGCCCGGTACTTCCTGACCTGGGAAGTACCGAGCTGCCATCATGAACTGGCGATTCTGGAGGCACGCGATGACACGTGCCTGGGCATGCAGGACGCATGGTTCTAAGGCGTTCCGATCGCCTTGGATATCACTTCGACCGTGGCGCTGACTTGCTCTTGGTAACGGTCGAGTTCCTGCTGGTGATGCTTTTGCATGTCGATCTGCTCGGCGCACAGGTTCAGCGCAGCCAGTACCAATAATTTGTCACCGATCAGGGTCGGGTACTTTTTCTTGGTGGTGGCCAGGGAGGCCTTGAGCATGGTCACGGCGTGCATCAGGGTTTGATCCTCCCCTTGCGGCGCCTTGATCGAGTAATCCTCTCCGAGAATCGAAACGACCTTTATCCCTTCATTCATGCGCCGACAGGCCCTGCGCTCACACGCTCAACCAGCGCCTGGATACGCGCGGCGGTGGCGCCATGTTTTTCTTCCTGTTCCATCAGGTTCAGTTGCAGGCTGTCGTTTTCATCCTTGGCGCGGGCCAGTTCCGCCTTCAGGGCTTCATTGCTGCCGAGCAGGTCTTGGTTTTGTTGTACGAGGTCAGTGACCAGCTGTTCAAGCTGGCTGAGGGATGCTTCTAACATTTTGATTTCTCGGGCATTTTCAAAGGGCGGTGACGATAAAGAAAATTCACCTCGGATGCCAGGGTTATCCCCGGCAGGCAGCCCGTTTTTTAAGGGCCGGGCCGCACTTTCGAGCCTTAGTGACTGCATTTACCCGATCTGGTTCCTGAATCCGTCCAACCCCTCGTCAGATGCGACAAAAGCGCGCGCCCCCTTAAGACTTTAGTCGCATGGCCGATACGCAATGCACACCTCGTCTCATGGCCGCACGGATCGCGCTTCTCCCCAGGACTCCCGCATGTCTCTTCGTAATATGAATATCGCTCCGAGGGCTTTCCTTGGCTTTGCGTTTATTGGCGCGCTGATGTTGTTTCTCGGTGTGTTCGCCTTGAACCAGATGAGCAAAATTCGCGCAGCCACCGAAGACATCACCCAGTCCAGCGTGCCGAGCATTCGCGCCCTCGACGAATTCACCCAGCTGACCCTGCGCCTGCGCGTGCTGTCGTACCGCCTGCTGACCAACCGCGAGCCGGACGTGCAGCAAAAAACCCTGGAAGCCTTTGAGCTGCGCAACCAGCAGATTCGTGCCGCCCAAGGCGTCTACGAAAAACTTATAGAAAGCAGCGAAGAGCGCGCCACCTACAACGAATACGTACGTTTGCTCGGCCAGTACCATCAGATCGAGGAGCGCATGAAGAGCCTGTCACGCGCCAACCAGATTGATGAGCTGCGCGCCTTGCTCAACACCGAATTACTGAGTAATTCCGAGCAAGTCAACGCGGTGCTCACGCGCCTGCTGGACATCAACAACCAAATGGCCAACGCCACCAACCAAGAAGCCAAAGACCAATACGACATGGCCTTTGATCTGGTAGTGGGCCTGCTGATCATTGCCACCGCGCTGACCCTGCTGTTCGCCTGGCTGCTGACCCGCAGCATCACGCTGCCCATTGCCCAGGCCCTGGAAGCCGCCGAAGAAGTCGCTGAAGGCAACCTCACACGCCCGATCAAGGTTGATGGCAACGATGAAGCCGGCCGCCTGCTCGCTGCCATGGCCAAGATGCAGGACAAGCTGCGCGACACCCTGCAACGCATCGCTGGCTCCGCGACCCAGCTTGCGTCCGCGGCAGAAGAACTGAATGCCGTCACCGACGAAAGTGCCCGTGGCCTGACCCAGCAGAACAATGAAATCGAGCAAGCCGCCACCGCCGTCAACGAGATGACCAGTGCCGTTGAAGAAGTCGCGCGCAACGCGGTGAGCACCTCCGAAGCCTCGCGCAACGCCACCACCTCTGCCGGTGACGGCCGTGACCTGGTACAGGAAACCGTCAGCGCCATCGAGCGCATGAGCGGCGATGTGCAAGCCACCGCCACCTTGATTGGCGACCTGGCCAATGAGTCCCGCGATATCGGCAAAGTGCTCGACGTGATTCGCGGCCTGGCCGACCAGACCAACCTGCTGGCCCTGAACGCCGCGATTGAAGCGGCACGCGCCGGTGAAGCCGGTCGCGGGTTTGCCGTGGTGGCCGATGAAGTGCGCGCGCTGGCCCATCGCACCCAGCAGTCGACCAGCGAGATCGAGCGGATGATCGGCAGCATTCAGGCCGGCACCGAGCATGCGGTGGATTCGATGCGCAACAGCACCGAACGTGCGGAGTCGACGTTGAACATCGCCAAAGGCGCGGGAATGTCGCTGGACACCATCAACACTGCGATTGTGGAGATCAACGAACGCAACCTGGTGATCGCCAGCGCGGCCGAAGAGCAGGCGCAAGTGGCGCGGGAAGTGGACCGTAACCTGGTGAATATTCGTGATTTGTCGGTGCAGTCGGCCACGGGTGCCAGCCAGACCAGTGCGGCGAGCAGTGAGTTGTCGCGCTTGGCGGTGGACCTGAATGGGATGGTGGGGCGCTTCAGGCTCTAACTGACACCAGTGATCCCTTGTGGGAGCTGGCTTGCCTGCGATAGCAATCTAACAGTCAATAACCCCAGTGACTGATACACCGCTATCGCAGGCAAGCCAGCTCACACATTGACAGCGGACGCAGAGCGTCCAACGAGGCATTCCCACGCAGAGCGTGGGAACGATCTTTTGACAGCACAGCAATTCAACAGGTTAGAATCGCTGGCACGCAGACTGCATGGTCAGTTTGCGCCCCGTCTTCCCCGCTCTGGAGTACTGCCTTTGAATGCAACGACCATCAACAGCCTGTTCTTGATCGGCGCGTTGCTGGTGGGTGCGAGCATTCTGGTGAGTTCTCTTTCCTCGCGCTTAGGGATCCCGATTCTGGTGATCATCCTGGCGGTGGGCATGGCCGCCGGCGTCGATGGCGGCGGCATCATCTTCGATAACTACCCAACCGCGTACCTGGTGGGCAACCTCGCATTGGCCGTGATCCTGCTCGACGGCGGTTTGCGCACACGGGTGGCGAGTTTTCGCGTGGCACTCTGGCCGGCGTTGTCGCTGGCCACGGTGGGGGTGTTGATCACCACCGGCCTCACCGGCATGGCGGCGGCCTGGCTGTTCGACCTCAATATCATCCAAGGCTTGCTGATCGGCGCGATTGTTGGCTCCACGGACGCCGCAGCCGTGTTCTCACTGCTGGGCGGCAAGGGCCTGAACGAGCGGGTCACCGCCAGCCTGGAAATCGAATCCGGCAGCAACGACCCGATGGCGGTATTCCTCACCGTCACCCTGATCGACATGCTGGCCAGCGGCCAGACCGGCCTGCACTGGAGCTTGCTGGCTCACCTGATTCGCGAATTCGGCATCGGCGGCATCGTCGGCCTGGGCGGCGGCTGGCTGATGCTGCAAATGGTCAACCGCATCAACCTGGCCACCGGCCTGTACCCGATCCTGGTGATCGCCGGTGGCCTGGTGGTGTTCGCCCTGACCAATGCCCTGCACGGCAGCGGCTTCCTCGCCGTGTACCTGTGCGGGCTGGTGATCGGCAACCGCCCGGTGCGCAGCCGTCATGGCATTTTGCATATGCTCGATGGCATGGCGTGGCTGGCACAGATCGGCATGTTCCTGGTGCTGGGCCTGCTGGTCACACCCCATGACCTGCTGCCCATCGCCCTGCCGGCACTGGGCCTGGCGTTGTGGATGATCCTGTTTGCGCGGCCGCTGTCGGTGATGGTCGGCCTGCTGCCGTTCAAGGCCTTCCACGGCCGCGAAAAAGCCTTTATCGCCTGGGTCGGCTTGCGCGGCGCGGTGCCGATCATTCTGGCGGTGTTCCCGCTGATGGCCGGCCTGCCGCACGCGCAGCTGTACTTCAACCTGGCGTTCTTTATTGTGCTGGTGTCGCTGCTGGTGCAAGGCACCAGCCTGCCGTGGGTGGCCAAATTGCTGAAGGTCACCGTGCCGCCGGAACCGGCGCCCATCTCCCGCGCCGCGCTGGAAGTGCACGTCACCAGCGAGTGGGAGCTGTTCGTCTACCGCCTGGGCGCGGAAAAATGGTGCATCGGCGCCGCCCTGCGCGAGCTGAAAATGCCCGAAGGCACGCGCATCGCCGCGCTGTTCCGTGGTCAGCAACTGCTCCATCCGTCGGGTAGTACGGTGCTGGAAGTCGACGATTTACTCTGCGTGATCGGCCACGAACACAACCTGCCGGCCCTCGGCAAGCTGTTCAGCCAGGCACCGCAGCGCGGCCTCGACCTGCGTTTCTTCGGCGATTTCGTGCTCGAAGGCGACGCCCAGCTGGGCGCGGTCTCCGCCCTGTACGGGCTTAAGCTCGACGGCATCGACCCGGATATGCCGCTCAGCAGCTTCATCACCCAAAAGGTCGGCGGCGCGCCCATCGTCGGCGACCAGGTGGAGTGGAACAACACAATCTGGACCGTCGCGGTCATGGACGGGAACAAGATCGGAAAAGTCGGCGTCAAATTCCCCGAAGGAAGTCGTCCAGGCCCTGGACTCTTCCTCTAAACTGCGAGGCTATGGCGCCACGCCACCAGCCTCTTTACCTTGCTCGACCGGTATCCATGACCCTACTGCGCACCTTTTTAGCCACTGCCCTGCTGGGCCTGACCCTCTGCGTGGGCAACGTCTACGCCGCCGACCCGCCCAGCACCGACGCCATCCAGCAAAGCCTGGACAAGCTGCCCGACCGCAAGCTGCCCGACGCCGACATGAAGGCGTTGCAGAGCATCCTGCAACAGACGTTGACGTACCTGGGCAACAAGCAGGATTACGAGCAGCGCCTGGCCGACCTCAAGCGCCAGCTGGCAGACGCCCCGCGCCAGACCACCGACAACCAGCGTGAATTGGTGCGGCTCAAGGCGACTAAAATTGTCCCCGTGGCCCAACGCTATGCCTCGCTGCCCGTGCCGCAACTTGAGCAATTGCTCGTGCAGCGCAGCACCCAGCAAGGCGACCTGCAAAAAGAGTTGGCCGACGCCAACAGCCTGACCATCGCCGCCCAAACCCGTCCAGAGCGCGCCCAGACCGAAATCAGCAGCAGCCAGACGCGCATCCAGCAGATCAATTCGATCCTCAAGGCTGGTAAAGACAACGGCAAAACCCTCAGCGGCGACCAGCGCAACCAATTGAATGCCGAACTTGCGGCCCTTAATGCCCTGATCCCGCTGCGCCGCCAGGAACTGGCCGGCAACAGCCAACTGCAAGACCTGGGCAACAGCCAGCATGACCTGGTGGTGGAAAAGACCGCGCGCCTGGAACAAGAGATCCAGGACCTGCAAACCCTGATCAACCAGAAACGCCTGGCCCAGTCCCAGCAGACCGTGACCCAGCAGTCCATCGAAGCGCAAAAGGCCGGCGGCAGCAGCCTGCTCGCGACCGAAAGCGCGGCCAACCTCAAGCTCTCCGACTACCTGCTCAAAAGCACTGACCGCCTCAATGACCTGACCCAGAAAAACCTGCAGACCAAGCAGCAACTGGACACCGTCACCCAAAGCGACTCGGCCCTGGACGAGCAGATCAATGTGCTCAAGGGCAGCCTGCTGCTCTCCAAAATCCTCTACAAACAAAAACAGGCGCTGCCGCGTCTTACCGTCGACCGCAACCTGGCGGACGACATCGCCAACATTCGCCTGTACCAGTTCGAGGTCAACCAGCAACGCGAACTGATCAGTACGCCCAGCACCTATGTGGATAGCCTGCTGGCCAACCAGTCGCCGGATGACGTGACGCCACAATTGCGCCGCACTTTGCTGGAACTGGCGATCACTCGCAGCGACCTGCTCGAACGCCTGAGCCGTGAGCTGAGCGCGCTGCTGAACGAATCTATCACCCTGCAACTGAACCAGAAACAACTGCTCAGCACCGCCACCAACCTGCGCGCGACCCTCGACGAGCAAATGTTCTGGATCCCCAGCAACAAGCCGCTGGACACCGAGTGGCTGGAAACCGTGCCGGACCACCTGACCAAGCAAGTCACCACCCTGCCGTGGGCTTCGAGCGTCAGCGAACTGTATGACGGCCTGACCCAGCGCCCGCTGCTGTTCTTGCCGTTGCTGCTTTTGATTGGCGCACTGCTGTGGCGGCGTAAAGCCTTGTACGCGCGCCTGAAAAAGATCCACCTCGATATTGGCCACTTCAAGCGCGACAGCCAATGGCACACGCCGGTGGCCATCCTGGTGAATATCCTGCTGGCGCTGCCGGTGGCCCTGGCGCTGGCATTGTGCGGCTACGCGCTGCAAATAGACGCCCGTGGGCAAAACGCCAACTTGGGCGCGGCCTTGCTGCTGATCGCCCAAGCGTGGCTGGTGTTCTACACCGCCTACCGGATTCTCGCGCCGGGTGGCGTGGCCGAACTGCATTTCCGCTGGGAAAAGCCCCAGGTCGAATTCCTCCAGGGCTGGATCCGCAAGCTCGGGCTGGTGGTGCTGGCGCTGGTAGCCGTAGTGGCCATCGCCGAACACCAGCCGGCCGCGCTGGCCGACGACGTGCTGGGTATCGCTGTGGTGCTGACCTGCTACGCGCTGATGGCCTGGCTGCTGAGTCGCCTGCTGCTGCACAGCCCGACCCACGAAAAAGCCTCATTGTTCCGTAAGGCCGTGGGCCTGGTGTTTACCGCCCTGCCCGTCGCGCTGTTTATCGCCGTGTGCTTTGGCTACTACTACACCGCGCTCAAACTCAGCGACCGGCTGATCAACACGCTGTACCTGCTGATGTTCTGGCTGGTCATCGAGGCCACCTTTGTCCGCGGCCTCGGCGTTGCTGCACGACGCCTGGCCTATGCCCGCGCCCTGGCCAAACGCCAGGCCGCCAAGGAAGCCGGCGACGGCGAAGCGGTGATCGAAGAACCGACCCTGGACATCGAGCAGGTCAACGAACAGTCCATGCGCCTGATCCGCCTGGCCTTGCTCGGCGGCTTTATCGCCGCGCTGTACTGGGTGTGGAAAGACCTGATCACTGTGTTCTCCTACCTGGACAACGTGACCCTCTACGAATACACCAGCGGCACTGGTGCCAATATCAGCATGGTGCCGATCAGCATCGGCGACTTGCTCGGCGCCTCGATCATCGTCGGCATCACCTTCGCCCTGGCGCGCAACCTGCCCGGCCTGCTCGAAGTACTGGTGCTGTCCAAGCTGGACCTGGCCCAAGGCAGCGCTTATGCCACGACCACCTTGCTGTCCTATGTGATCGCCGGCGTCGGTTTCGTCTCCACCTTGTCCACCCTCGGCGTGAGCTGGGACAAGTTGCAATGGCTGGTGGCGGCGCTGTCGGTGGGGTTGGGCTTTGGTATGCAGGAGATCTTCGCCAACTTTATCTCCGGCATCATGATCCTGTTCGAACGCCCGGTGCGCATCGGCGACACCATCACCATCGGCAACCTGTCGGGCACGGTGAGCAAGATCCGCATCCGCGCCACCACGATTACCGACTTCGACCGCAAGGACATCATTGTCCCGAACAAGACGTTTATCACCGGGCAACTGATCAACTGGTCACTGACCGACACCATCACCCGCGTCACCCTGAAACTGGGCGTGGACTACGGCTCTGATCTGGATCTGGTGAAGGAATTGCTGCTCAAGGCCGCGCGTGAAAACCCGCGCGTGCTGAAAGAACCCGAACCCCATGTGTACTTCCTCAACTTCGGCGAAAGCACCCTCGACCACGAACTGCGCATGCACGTGCGCGACCTGGGTGACCGCAACCCGGTGATCGACGAGGTGAACCGCTTTATCAACCGCGAGTTCAAGAACCACCACATCAACATCTCGTTCCGCCAGATGGAGGTCTACCTCAAGAACCTCCACGGCCAGGAATACAAACTGGTGGAAGTCGACGCACCGACCAAACCCGCCAACGACGGCGGCGTGCAAGAACCGCCGCCGAGCAAACTCGACTAAACGCCCTATCCCCAGCAGAATGCTCGGACATTCTGCTGGAGATGGCCGGTGAAAGCCCTCGACGAACTGACCTTCGACAACCGCTTCGCACGCCTGGGCGACGCGTTCTCAACCCACGTACTGCCTGAGCCCCTCGACGCGCCGCGCCTTGTGGTGGCGAGCGACGCCGCCATGGCCTTGCTCGACCTCGACCCGGCCGTGGCCGAAACGCCGGTATTTGCCGAGCTGTTTGGCGGGCACAAACTGTGGGCCGAAGCAGAACCGCGGGCAATGGTCTATTCCGGGCACCAGTTCGGCGGCTATACCCCGCAACTGGGCGATGGCCGCGGGTTGTTGCTGGGTGAGGTGTACAACCAGGCCGGCGAGCATTGGGACTTGCACCTCAAGGGCGCCGGGATGACGCCGTATTCGCGCATGGGCGATGGGCGTGCGGTGCTGCGCTCTTCGATTCGTGAGTTTCTCGCTTCCGAAGCCCTGCATGCCTTGGGTATTCCCAGCAGCCGCGCCCTCTGCGTGATTGGCTCCGACACGCCGGTATGGCGCGAGAAACAAGAGCGCGGCGCCATGGTATTGCGCTTGGCTCACAGCCATATCCGCTTCGGGCATTTCGAATACTTCTACTACACCAAGAAGCCCGAGCAGCAGGCCGAATTGGCCGAGCACGTGTTGAATCTGCACTACCCCGAGTGCCGCGAACAGCCCGAACCGTACCTGGCAATGTTCCGCGAAATCGTCGAGCGCAATGCCGAGATGATCGCCAAATGGCAGGCCTATGGCTTCTGCCACGGCGTGATGAACACCGACAATATGTCGATCCTCGGCATCACCTTCGACTTCGGGCCGTTTGCGTTTCTGGATGATTTTGACGCGCACTTCATCTGCAACCATTCGGACCATGAAGGGCGCTACTCCTTCAGCAACCAAGTGCCGATCGGGCAGTGGAACCTGAGCGCGCTGGCCCAGGCGCTGACGCCGTTTATCAGTGTGGATGCCTTAAAAGAAGCCCTTGGGCTGTATCTGCCGCTGTATCAGGCGCACTACCTGGACCTGATGCGTCGACGCTTGGGGCTCACCACGGCTGAAGACGCTGACCAGCCACTGGTGGAACGCTTGCTGAAACTGATGCAGAACAGCGGCGTGGACTACACGCTGTTCTTCCGCCGTCTGGGTGATGAGTCTGCGGCACTGGCCGTGGCGCGCTTGCGCGATGACTTTGTCGACCTGGCCGGGTTTGATGCCTGGGCTGATCAATACAAGGCTCGCGTCGCACGGGATGGCGATTACAGCGAGGCACAGCGCCGTGAACGCATGCACGCAGTTAACCCGCTGTACATCCTGCGCAACTATCTGGCGCAAAACGCCATCGCGGCTGCCGAGTCAGGTGACTACAGCGAAGTGCGGCGACTGCATGAGGTGCTGAGCAAGCCGTTTGAGGAACAGGCCGGGATGGAGCAATACGCCCAGCGGCCACCGGACTGGGGCAAGCATTTGGAGATTAGTTGCTCGTCGTAAGATGATCGTTCCCACGCTCCGCGTGGGAATGCCGCCTGGGACGCTCCGCGTCCCGCCTTTTGCAGTGCATCTGCGCACGGGTGACGCGGAGCGTCACGGGATGCATTACCACGCGGAGCGTGGGAACGATCAGTGTTTCATCCTTTTCGCCTGGTCTTGATAAACCTCGTTGCCGGCTCCAGATTGAACCCATTGGCCACGTCCTAGGAGCCCACCATGTCCGAACCTCTTGTAATCCCCTGCCCGCATTGCAACGGCCTCAACCGCATCCCTGGCGATCGCCTGGGCGATTCCCCTAAATGCGGGCGCTGCAAGCAGCCTGTGTTGCTGAACAAGCCTTTCGAGCTGAAACAAGGCGACTACGCCAGCCAGATCAAGGGTGACCTGCCGTTGTTGGTGGATGTGTGGGCCGAGTGGTGTGGGCCGTGCAAATCGTTTGCGCCGGTGTTTGAGCAGGCGGGTGGGCAGTTGGAGGGTAAATGTCGGTTGGCCAAGCTGGATAGTGAGGCTAATCAGCAGCTGTCGGCGCAGTTGGGGATTCGCTCGATTCCGAGTTTGATTCTGTTCAAGAACGGCCGCGAAGTGGCGCGCCAGAGTGGCGCGTTTCCGTTGCCGCAGTTGATGAGTTGGTTGCGTAGCCAAGGGGTGTAAACCAGCCCCTCAAGCAACGGGGTCAACTGTGGGAGCTGGCTTGCCTGCGATGGCCTCACCTCGGTCTAACTGATAGACCGAGTTGCCTGCATCGCAGGCAAGCCAGCTCCCACATTGACCGCGTTTTAAGCTCGGGCTACGGGGGTTTCGTGGTCCATCATCTGGCCGACCAGCATTACGCCGAGTTCGCTTAATTGATGAATGGCCAAAGCCACGTCGCGGTGCTCGCCGGTGAGGTCGTTGGACAGCTTGAGTAACAGGGTACGGACGGAAGTGAAGGTTTCGTAGCTGTTGAGTACGAGGGTTTCGGTAGGGAGGTTGGGTGCAACGGAATAAAGGTTAACCATGGAACGTCTCCGGGTAGGAGCCGCAACCAGCCGCTACTAAACGGAGGGTGGCAGCTGTACGCAGGTTAGTAGACCGGGGAGACTCACCGGCGCGCTCGAAAGCGCCCTCCGTACAGCCACCATCAAATACAGGGCAGTCCTGATCAATGATTTGCTGTACGTCTCACCACGGGCTACTAAACCCGATCACTGAACATTCAGCGACCGGCCAACCTTAGAGACGCCCATCCAGACGCACAAGCCGGGCGATTCTGGCTTAGCTGTAGGCAACGATACAACCCACAACCCCATTTGCCAGACCCTTCCTACAGCCTCCGTAGGAACAATCCAAATCCCCCTGCTGAAACACAAAAACAAATGTGGGAGCTGGCTTGCCTGCGATGGCATCACCTCGGTCTAACTGATAGACCGAGTTGTCTGCATCGCAGGCAAGCCAGCTCCCACATGAGTTCACAGGGGATTTGGGGTGCTATTGGGATCAGGCATTTTCCAGCAAGTTATGCAGCTCCACAAACTGCAACGTCAGCTTGTGCCGTGGGTCCAGGTGGATCAGCGGCTTGCTCTCCTGGTGCGACTCGCGCATGCGCACCGAGCTGGCCAGGTACACCGGCAGTACCGGCAAACCTTCGGCAATCAACTCATCCAGCATCTGCTGCGGCAGGCTCGCACGGGCCTGGAACTGGTTGACCACGATGCCTTCCACTTCGAGGCCTTCGTTGTGGTCTTCCTTCAATTCTTCGATTTCACGCAACAGACCATACAACGCCTGGCGCGAGAAGCTGTCGCAATCAAACGGGATAAGCACGCGATCAGCGGCAATCAACGCCGAAACCGCATAAAAATTCAGTGCCGGCGGCGTATCCAGGTAAATCCGGTCGTAATCTTCGCTCAACTCATCCAGCAGCTTTCGCAGCTTGTTGATCTTGTGTTTGGCCTCAAGCTTGGGCTGCAGGTCCGCAAGCTCGGCGGTCGCAGTGATCACGTGCAGGTTGTCGAATGGCGTTTCGTAGATATCCACCTGATTTTTCTTCGAAAACGGCCCGGAAGACAGGGTTTGCTTGAAGAAGTCGGCGATGCCCATCGGGATATCGTCGCCGGTCAGCCCTGTGAGGTACTGAGTTGAGTTCGCTTGTGCATCGAGGTCCACCAACAGGGTCCGATAGCCTTCACTGGCGCTCACCGCCGCCAGGTTGCAGGCAATGCTGGACTTGCCAACGCCGCCTTTTTGATTGAACACCACACGCCGCATGGAAAAAACCTCCGTGTATCAATGAATGTCCGAGTGTAGAGGGCAAAAGCGCCTGTTAGCTACCTCGTTCATCCATGCACTGGCGCATCACCTGTCGAACAAAAGGAGGAGTCCTACAATCCACACACCGCACGGGTAAAGGACAATCTGTAAATCTTTTCCGGCAAATTGTATTCATCCGTGAACAAATCTTTACCAAAGTTTGCTAGAACCCCACGGCACCGGGATAATGCGCGCCATTCGGCCATTGTTCCCTGTCCCGGTATTCGGGGCCAACGGCTGCACATGGAAGCCCGCAGGGGCGGGATAACTTCTCAGTGATCACTTTCAATATCGACCAATGGCGCGCCTGGGCTCCGGGCCTTGAGACTGCGCAGGACTGGCGCGCCTGGTGCCAGGCTCCGGTGTTAGTGCCGGCCAGCGATGCGTCACCCGATGTGTCGTTCCTGCCCGCCATGCAGCGCCGCCGCCTGAGCCGGCTGGCGCGCATGGCGTTCAGCGTGGGCTGGCCGTTGGCCGAGGGCCGGCAAAACCTGCCGCTGGTGTTTGTTTCCCGGCACGGCGAAACCCCGCGCACCCTCGATATACTCAGCGACCTGGCCAACGACGAACCGCTGTCGCCCACCCAGTTCAGCCTGTCGGTGCATAACGCGGTGATTGGCCTGTGGTCGATCCTGCGCAATGAGACCTGCGAAATGACCGCCCTCGCCGCCGCCGGCGACGGCCTGGAACACGGCATGCTCGAAGCCGCCGCGCTGCTCAACGAAGGCGCCCCGGCGGTGTTGCTGGTGATCACCGAAGAACAACCGCCTGCGGCTTACGCCGACTGGATCCGTGACGTGCCCTTCCCTTATGCCCTCGGCCTGCTGCTGACCCCGGGCGACGAGTGGCAACTGGAACTAAACAGCGGCGCTGTCCAACTCACTCAAACCCAGTGGCCCCACGCCCTGAACCTGCTGCGCACCCTGCTTACCGAGCAGGCCACCTGCCAACATGCCTGGAAGAACCGTGTATGGAACTGGCAACGCAAGCCCTGACCGACAAGCCACGGGACGCCTATTACTGGCGCCTGTTCGCCACCGCCGCGAGCTTCTTCTGCTTCGGTGTCGGCGGGCTGTGCCTGCGTTTGCTGGTGTTCCCGCTGCTCAGTTGCCTGCCAGGCAGTGCCGCTAAACACCAGCGCCGCGCCCGCCACACCATCAGCAAGCTGTTCTGGCTGTTTATCCGCATGATGCAACGCGCCGGTGTGCTGACCTACAGCGTTGAAGGCGCAGAAAACCTCGGGCGCCCCGGCCAGATGATCATCGCCAACCACCCGTCGCTGATCGACGTGGTGTTTTTGATCGGCCTGATGCGCCAGACCAACTGCGTGGTCAAGCAGAGCCTGTTCCAGAACCCGTTCACCCGTGGGCCGGTGCGCGACGCCGGTTACATCAGCAATGACGGCAGCGCCGATATGCTCGATGCCGCGGCCGATGCGCTGCGCGATGGCCAGACGCTGATCATCTTTCCCGAGGGCACGCGCACCACGCCCGGCGTAGCACCGGCCTTTCATCGCGGCGGCGCGGCCATTGCGCTGCGCGGTGCGACAATCATCACCCCGGTGGTGATCAAGGTCAGCCCCACCACCCTGACCAAGGCCGAACCCTGGTATCGCATTCCCAAACGCCGTTTTCACTTCAGTTTGCGCGTAGGTGCCGATATAGACCCACAGGCGTTTGCCACACTGGGGCCAGCGCCCCAGGCTTCACGCAAGCTCAACGATTACCTGCATCACTATTTCATTAAGGAGCTCGCCGAAGATGAGCAACCAACACAGCCTTGAGCACGACATAAAGGCGCTGATCATCGAGGCCCTGGGCCTGGAAGACATCAGCCCCGACGACATTGGCAGCGACCAGACCCTGTTCGGCGAAGGCCTGGGCCTGGATTCGGTGGACGCCCTGGAGTTGGGCCTGGCGATCCAGAAAAAGTACGGCATCAAGATCGATGCCGACGCCAAAGACACGCGCAATCACTTCACCAACGTGGCCAGCCTTGCGGCATTCGTCACGGCTAAAAAGGCAGCTTGAGACCGGACCATGCAAACTCGTGACGATATTTTCAACACCCTGCGCGATGCCTTGGTGGAACTGTTTGAACTGCCGCCTGAGCGCGTCACCCTCGACGCCAACCTGTATCAGGACCTGGAAATCGACAGCATCGATGCCGTGGACCTGATCGACCATATCAAGCGCCAGACCGGCAAGAAGATCGCCGCCGAAGAGTTCAAGGCGGTGCGCACTGTCAACGACGTGGTTGAGGCGGTGTACCGTCTGGTCCAGCCTGCCGCATGAGCCGGCTGATCGGCCTTGGCCTGTTGCTGGCGGGGCTGCTGTACCCTTTTGCGGTGTATTACGGCACCGAGCACTTCGCGCCGTGGCAATTCGGTTTGCTGCTGGGTAGCCTGTGGCTGTTGCGTGCGCTGACCGGCGCACGGCGCCCCGGCAGCCGCTGGATGGCCGTAGCGGTGATCGTGTTCTGCCTGCTGTTGGCCTGGTTCGACAACCCGCAGTTGCTGCGCTGGTACCCGAGCCTGGTCAGCGCGTTCATGCTGGCGCTGTTCGGCATGAGCCTCAAATACGGGCCGCCGATGGTCGAGCGTCTTGCACGCATGACCGACCCGCAGCTGCCGCCCAAAGCAATTGTGTACACGCGCCAGGTCACCGTGGTGTGGAGTATGTTTTTTCTGTGTAATGGCTTGCTCGCCGCCGCCCTCACGCTGTGGGCGCCACTGAGCTGGTGGACGTTGTACAACGGCCTCATCGCCTACGGGCTGATGGGGCTGCTGTTTGCCGTGGAATGGCTGGTACGACAAAGGGTTCGAGGCCGCGTATGAATGGGTTGAAACTTGAGCACTTGCTGCTTGAGGCGCTGGAACAACGTTCGGTCACCACCGAACCTGCGATGAATCACGTCCAACTCTGCGAGCAGGCCCTGAGCCTCGCGGCGGGCCTGCAGGCGCGCGGCATCCAGCGCTTGGCGGTGCACCTGGAAGACGCAGGCGTGCTGGCCGTTGCCCTGCTGGGCGCCTGGCGTGCCGGGGTCAGTGTGCTGCTGCCTGCCGACTTACAGCCCCAGACCCGCCAACGCTGGGACGACAGCGTGGACGCCTGGCTCGTAGAGGCAGCCGACCTTGACGCGTTGTATCAGGCGCCATTGAGCCCTGCCGCGCTCGACCTCGACGCCTGCCAATTGAGCCTGTGCACCTCCGGCTCCAGCGGCGAACCCAAGCGCATCGACAAGACCCTGCGCCAACTGGCCAACGAAGTGGCGGCGCTGGAAGCGCTGTGGGGCGCAGGCCTCAAAGACGCCTGCATCATCGGCAGCGTGGCCACCCAACATATCTATGGTTTGCTGTTCCGGGTGTTGTGGCCGCTGTGCGCCGGCCGCACCTTTGTGCGCAAGCAACTAGCCTTCCCTGAAGACATGCAGCGCGCCAGCCGCGAACATGCGCAATTTGCCTGGGTCGCCAGCCCCGCACTGCTCAAGCGCATGGGCGACAACCTCGACTGGCCCGCACTGAGTAAAGTGTCGCGAGTGTTCTCCTCCGGCGGCGCGCTGCCAGTGGAAGCCGCCGGCAGCCTGTACGACCGCTTGCAGCAATGGCCGACGGAAATCCTCGGCAGCTCGGAAACCGGCGGCATCGCATGGCGCCAGGGTGCACAGCCGTGGCAGCCATTTGCCGATGTGGAACTGAGCCAGGATGCCGACGGCGCCCTGCGCATTGCCTCGCCGTACCTGCCGGCCGGGCATATCGAACAAACCGCCGACGCGGCGCGCATTCATTCCGATGGCCGCTTCGAGCTGCTCGGGCGCCTGGACCGCATCGTCAAACTGGAAGAAAAACGCATCTCCCTGCCCATGCTCGAACAGGCACTGCTGACCCACGCCTGGGTCGCTGAAACCCGCCTGGGCGTGGTGCAGGAAAACCGCGCTTCACTTGGCGCGCTGGTGGTGCTGAGCGCCGAGGGCCTGCATGCGCTGCGCAATCAGGGGCGACGCAGCGTCACCCAAACCCTGCGCGAGCATTTAAGCCAACATTGCGAAGCCCTGGCCCTGCCACGTCGCTGGCGTTTGCTGCGCCAGCTGCCGCTGAACAGCCAAGGCAAACTGCCCCAGGCTGACGCAGAGGCATTGCTGCTGGCACCACGCCCAAAAGCACCCGAAGTGCTGGAACAGGTCGAAGCCAACGGCGAATGGACTGTGCAACTGAGCATCCCGCCGGACCTGGCCTACTTCAGCGGCCATTTCCCGGTCACGCCGGTGCTGCCCGGCGTGGTGCAGGTGGAATGGGCCTTCAACCTCGGCCAGCAACTGCTCGATTTACCCGCGACCTTTGCCGGGATGGAAGTGCTCAAGTTCCAGCAACTGGTGCGCCCTGGTGATCAGGTTGAACTGCACCTGCGCTTCGATCCGGAGCGCGGCAAGCTGTACTTCGCGTACCGCAACGGCGATGCGGCCTGCTCCAGCGGCCGGATTCAATTGGTGGCTGCGCATGCATAAGCTCTTGTGGCGAGCAGGCTTGCCCTGCGTTGGGCTGCGAAGCGGCCCCAAAACCTGTAATGGAGTTCTGCCTGATTCACAGAGGTTACCTTACTGGGGCCGCTGCGCAGCCCAACGCAGGGCAAGCCTGCTCGCCACAGGTTGTTCAATCGCTGGCTGGGTACGCCATGCATAACCCCTGCGCCCTCATCCCGGTCTACAACCACGAAACCGCCGTACCCGCCGTGGTTCACAGCCTGTTGAACAGCGGCCTGCCGTGCCTGCTGGTCGATGACGGCAGCAGCCCGGCGTGCGCGGCGGTATTGGCGCAACTGGCAACGCTCGATCACGTCACCTTGTTGACCCTGCCAAACAACCAAGGCAAAGGCGGCGCGGTCATGGCCGGTTTTCGCGAAGCCGCGCGCCTGGGCTACACCCACGCGCTGCAGGTAGACGCCGACGGCCAGCACGACCTGCGCGAAGTCGACAGCTTCCTCGACGCCTCGCGCACGCACCCAAATGCGGTGATCTGCGGCTACCCCGAATACGACGACAGCGTGCCCAAAGGTCGCCTTTACGCGCGCTACCTGACCCACGTGTGGGTGTGGATCAACACCCTGTCGCTGCAAATTCGCGACTCGATGTGCGGTTTTCGCGTGTACCCGCTGGCGCCGACGCTGGCCTTGATGGATTCGGCGTACATCGGCACGCGCATGGATTTCGACTCCGACATCCTGGTACGCCTGGCCTGGCGCAACCAGCCGATGCGCTGGCTGCCGACCCAAGTGCATTACCCTACCGATGGCGTGTCACACTTCCGCCTGTTCCGCGACAACGTGCGCATCAGCGCCATGCACACCCGGCTGTTCTTCGGCATGCTGGTACGCGCGCCGATGATTGTGTGGCGACGGTGGCAGGCATGAGCGACAGCACCAAACACTGGGCCGACCGCGAAGAGCGCGGCAGCTTCTGGCTGATGAAACTCACCGCGTTCGCGGCCAAAGTACTGGGCCGCCGCCTGTTGAGCCCGGTGCTGTACGGCATCGTTTTGTACTTTTTCCTGTTCGGCCGCACAGCGCGCCAAAGTGCCTGGCAATACCAGCAGCGCCTGGCCGACTGGAGCGGGCGCGCTGCGTTGCGGCCCAGCCATAAAAGCGTGTTCGCGCAGTTCATGGCCTTCGCCGACTCCTTGCTCGACAAGCTCGACGTGTGGAACGGCAAGCTGCGCATCGAACAGATCGAAATCAACGACCCGGCGCAATTGCGCGGGCAGTTACGCGGCAAGCGCGGCCAGATGCTGGTGGGCGCGCACTTGGGCAACCTGGAGGTGTGCCGCGCACTCGCAGAGATTGGCGAACAAGTCACCATGAACGTGTTGGTGCACACCAAGCACGCCGAACAATTCAACCGCCTGCTGGGCGAGGCCGGGGCCACGCACTTGCGCCTGATCCAGGTCAGCGAGCTGGACCCGGCGACCATGCTGCTGCTCAGCCAGCGCCTGGACGAGGGCGAGTGGCTGGCGATTGCCGGTGACCGCGTGCCCCTGCACGGCGGGCGCAAGGTGCGCGTGGACTTTCTCGGGCATGCCGCCGCCTTCCCCCAAGGCCCGTGGCTGCTGGCCGGCCTGCTTAAATGCCCGGTCAACCTGCTGATGTGCCTCAAGCACAATGGCCGCTATCGCCTGACCATCGAGCCGTTCGCCGCCTTGATCGAATGGAAGCGCAGCACCCGCGAGCACGTCATCGCCCAGTGGACCGCCCGCTACGCCGCACGCCTGGGCGATTTTTGCCTGGAGGCGCCCCAACAATGGTTCAACTTTTACCCTTTCTGGAAGACCGATGACCCCGCATCTTGAGCCGGTAATTTTTGGCGAACGCCACCTGCCAATCGAAGACGTGCTGGCCCTGGCCAACCGTCAGGCGCCCACGCAATTGCAGGATGACGCTGCCTATCGCCAGCGCATCGCCAAGGGCGCGCAGTTCCTCGACTCGCTGCTGGACAAGGAAGGCGTGATCTATGGCGTGACCACCGGCTACGGCGACTCCTGCGTGGTGGCGGTGCCGTTGCAGCACGTCGAGGCGTTGCCACGTCACCTCTACACCTTCCACGGTTGCGGCCTGGGCAAGTTGCTCGACGCCCAAGCCACCCGCGCCGTGCTCGCCGCACGCTTGCAGTCGCTGTGCCATGGTGTGTCCGGCGTGCGCGTGGAGTTGCTGGAGCGCCTGCATGCCTTCCTCGAACACGACGTGCTGCCGCTGATTCCGGAAGAAGGCTCGGTGGGCGCCAGCGGTGATCTGACGCCGCTGTCCTACGTGGCGGCGACCCTGTCCGGTGAGCGCGAAGTGCTGTTCCGTGGCGAACGCCGCCAGGCTGCCGACGTACACCGCGAACTCGGTTGGGAGCCGCTGGTGCTGCGCCCCAAGGAAGCCCTGGCCTTGATGAACGGCACCGCCGTGATGACCGGCCTTGCCTGCCTGGCCTTCGCCCGCGCCGACTACCTGCTGCAACTGGCCACGCGCATCACCGCATTGAACGTGGTAGCGCTGCAAGGCAACCCGGAACACTTCGACGAGCGCCTGTTCGCCGCCAAGCCGCACCCGGGGCAGATGCAAGTGGCCGCCTGGCTGCGCAAGGACCTGGCGATCGATGCGCCGACTGCGCCGCTGCATCGTTTGCAGGATCGCTACTCGCTGCGCTGCGCGCCCCATGTGCTGGGTGTGCTGGCCGACAGCCTGAACTGGCTGCGCTCGTTCATTGAAATCGAGCTGAACAGCGCCAACGACAACCCGATTATCGACGCCGAAGAAGAGCGCGTGCTGCACGGCGGGCACTTCTACGGCGGGCATATCGCCTTTGCCATGGACAGCCTCAAGACCCTGGTGGCTAACGTCGCCGACCTGCTCGACCGTCAGCTCGCGCTGCTGGTGGATGTGCGTTACAACCACGGCCTGCCGAGCAACCTGTCCGGCGCGCCGGCCGACCGCGCGATGATCAACCACGGCTTCAAGGCCGTGCAGATCGGTACCAGCGCCTGGACCGCCGAAGCGCTGAAAAACACCATGCCGGCCAGCGTGTTCTCGCGTTCCACCGAATGCCATAACCAGGACAAGGTGAGCATGGGCACCATCGCCGCCCGCGACGCAATCCGCGTGCTGGAGCTGACCGAACAGGTCGCCGCCGCCACCTTGCTCGCCGCCAACCAGGGCGTGTGGCTGCGCGCCCAGGCTGAAGACGCACGACCACTGCCACCGGCCTTGGCGGCCATGCATATCGAACTGGCCAAAGACTTCCCGCCGGTGATCGAAGACCGCGCATTGGAAGGCGAACTGCGCCTGTGCCTCAAACGTATCGCCGAGCAACACTGGAGGCTGCATGCGTAGCCAGGGCGTGTTGCATTGCGACACGCAAATTCTCGTGCCGTTTTTTGATGTCGATACCATGAACGTGGTGTGGCACGGGCATTACGTGAAGTACCTGGAAGTGGCGCGCTGCGCGTTGCTGGACAAGCTCGGCCACAACTACACGGCGATGCTCGAATCCGGCTACGCCTGGCCGGTGATCGACATGCAACTGCGCTATGTGCGCGGCGCAGTGTTCGGCCAGACCCTCAACGTGCGCGCCAGTCTGGTGGAATGGGAGAACCGTTTGAAGGTGAACTACCTGATCACCGACCTGGCCAGCGGCGAGCGCCTGACCCGCGCCAGCACCGTGCAAGTGGCGGTGGAAATCGCCAGCCGCGAGATGCAGCTGGCCTCGCCCGCAGTCTTTACCAACGCAGTAGAAAGGGCCTTGAAATGAGATCCAATGTGGGAGCGGGCTTGCCCGCGATGGTCGTCAACGATAACGCGCTTCGCCTGATACTGCGCAGCGCCCTCAGGTTCATCGCGGGCAAGCCCGCTCCCACATTGATCGGGTTGCTACTGAGTTTCAGTGCCCACGCCTTCGACCTGCAGCAGCTAAGCGACCAACTGGCCAAACCCGCCGTAATCCACGGCAGCTTCATCCAGGAAAAACACCTGCGCGCCCTGCCCCAGCCACTGGTCAGCAAAGGCACGTTCGTACTCGCCAAAGACCACGGCCTACTGTGGCTGTTGAAAACCCCGCTGCAACAGGACTACCGCATCAGCGCCCAAGGCATCGCCCGGCGTGACGCCAATGGCTGGCAATTGCTGCCGAACAAGAGCGCCGGTGCCGAGCAGAATCGCCTGTTCCTTGCCGTACTCCAAGGCGACAGCAGTGGCTTGCAGCGCGATTTCGAGCTGCAGCTGCAAGGCGAAGCCCAACAGTGGAAGCTGACGCTGGTCCCACGTTCGCTGCTGCTCAAGCAGGTATTCACCCAGATCAATATCGACGGCGGCGAGCTGGTGCAAACAATCGAACTGCTCGAAACCCAGGGCGACAGCACCGTGCTGCGCATGCAGGACAGCACTGCCGGCCAACCGTTGAGCGAATCGGAGCAACACGACTTTGCCCAGTGAGCGCTGGCTGCCACGCCTGTTCCTGATCCTGCTGGTGGCAGTATTGGCGCTGGCCGGCTGGCAGTGGCGCCATGGCGCGCCATTGTCGGCCAACCTGATGGAACTGGTGCCGGGCAGCACGCCGGATGCGCTGGAACTCAAGGCCGAACAGCGTATGCAGGAACCGCTGAACCGCGAAATGCTGGTGTTGGTGGGGCATGCCGATCGGCAAAAAGCCGTAGCAGTGGCGCAGCAAATGGGCGAACGCTGGCAGGCCAGCGGGCTGTTTGAAAAAGTGCAGTGGAACCTGCAAGCCGACTTGCCCGCCCTGCGTGAACAATTGCTGCGCGGTCGGCTGGCGATGCTCTCGGCCAAGGACCGCGAGCAACTGATCGAGCACCCAGACGCGTTCATTCAGCAGCGCGTGCAAGCGCTGTTCGACCCGTTTACCGGGTTCAGCCTGGTGCCGAGCCAGGACGACTGGCTGGGCCTTACCGGTCGCATCCAGAACAGCCAGCCGCAGCACGGTTCGGTGCAGCTCGATATCGGCAGCGGCGCCTTGATTGCCGATGCCGACGGCAAAAGCTGGGTGCTGCTGCGTGCGCGCACCACCGGCAATGCCTTTGACATGAAACTGCCGCTGCAAGTGGCGGACCTGCTCCAGGCCAGTCGCGAACAGGCCAGCGAGCAAGGCGCGCAATTGCTCGCTGCCAGCGGCCTGCTTTACGCCGCCAACGGGCAGCAACAGGCCACGCGGGAAATCACCTGGGTCGGTGGTGGCGCCACGCTGGGCATCCTGTTGTTGCTGTTGCTGGCGTTTCGGCGCTGGCGGGTGCTGCTGGCGTTTGTGCCGGTGCTGGTGGGTATGCTGTTTGGCGCGGTGGCCTGTGTGGCGCTGTTCGGCCATATGCATGTGATGACCCTGGTGCTGGGCTCCAGCCTGATCGGCGTGGCGGTGGATTACCCGCTGCATTACCTGTCCAAAAGCTGGAGCCTGCAACCCTGGCGCAGCTGGCCGGCATTGCGCCTGACCTTGCCGGGGCTGAGCCTGAGCCTGGCGACCAGTTGCATCGGTTACCTGGCGCTGGCCTGGACGCCGTTCCCGGCGCTGACGCAAATCGCCGTGTTCTCCGCCGCCGGTTTAGTCGGTGCCTACCTGTCGGCGGTGTGCCTGCTGCCCGCGCTGCTCAAGGGTGTGGAGCTGCGCCCGGCACAATGGCCGCTGCGGATTGCCGAATGCCTGTGGCTATTGCGCGCCGCGCTGCTCAAGCGCGTGCCAAGCCCGGTGCTGCTGGCACTGTTGCTGCTGTTTTGCGCGGGCGGCCTGTGGCACTTGAACAGTAAAAATGATATCCGCCAGTGGATCGGTGCCCCGCCGCAATTGCTGCAAGAAGCGCAGGCCGTGGCGCGCATTACTGGTTTCCAGCCCACCAGCCAGTTTTTCCTGGTGCGCGCCGACAACCAGCAGCAGTTACTGGAACGCCAGGCCGCCTTGGGCGAACGCCTGGATCAGTTGGTGAACATGGGCAAGCTGCAAGGCTACCTGGCGCTCAACCAACTGGTGAGCCTGCCGGCTGAGCAGCAACACCTTCGTGATGCGCTGAACAACCTCGCGCAGCACTGGCAGCCGCTGCTGGACCTTGGCGTGCCGGCCAGCGCGCTGCAAGCCGAAGTCACGCAACTGCAAGCGCTGCCCACCGAAGACATCGATGCCGCGCTGGTTGGCCCATTGGCTGAGCCTTGGCGCACCTTGTGGCTGGGGCCGGTAAACGGCGGCGTGGCGGCGATGGTCAGCCTGCAAGGCCTGAACAACCCGGCGCTGTTGCGTGTGCAAGCGCTGGACTTACCCGGCGTGCAACTGGTTGACCGGCTGGGTGATTTGAACCGAGTGTTTGCCGACACGCAGATCAGCGCGGCTGAGTTGAAGCTGATGTCGTGTGTGCTGATCGTGCTGTTATTGATTATGCCGTTCGGTGTTGGCGGTGCCCTGCGCATCGTCGCCCTGCCACTGCTCGCGGCGCTGTGCAGCCTCGCCAGCCTCGGTTGGCTGGGCCAGCCGCTGACCTTGTTCAGCCTGTTCGGCCTGCTGTTGGTCACCGCCATCAGCGTCGACTATGCGATCTTGATGCGCGAGCAGATCGGCGGCGCGGCCGTGAGTCTTTTAGGTACGCTGCTGGCAGCACTGACGACCTGGTTGTCGTTTGGCCTGCTGGCGGTGTCGAGTACACCCGCCGTGAGCAATTTCGGCCTGTCGGTCAGCCTCGGCCTGGCGTTCAGCTTTATGCTGGCGCCTTGGGCCGGGCATCAGAAGCACGCCTTATGAATGTGTTAATCGCCAAAGTGGCAAGGAGCCCTCGTGCCCACAGTTGAAATGGAACGTCGCCAGGTGGTGGTGATTGGTGCCGGGCCATCCGGCGCTATCGCCGCCGCGCTGTTAAAGCGCCACGGGCATGATGTATTGATTATCGAGCGCGAGCATTTCCCACGCTTCTCGATTGGCGAAAGCCTGCTGTCGCACTGCATCGACTTTATCGAAGAAGCCGGCATGCTCGACGCCGTACAGGCCGCGGGTTTCCAGGTAAAAACCGGCGCGGCGTTCGCCTGGGGCGAGCGCTACAGTGCGTTTGATTTCGGTGACACCTTCAGCAACGGCAAGCCCACCACCTTCCAGGTGCAGCGCGGCGAGTTCGACAAGTTGCTGGCTGATCAAGCGGCGCTGCAAGGCGTAGAGATTCGCTATGGCGAAAGCATCGTCGGTGTGGATTTCGCCGGTGAAAGCCGCTACCTGCACGTGCGTCGCCAGAATGGCAGCGAGTATCACCTCAAGGCCAAGTTCGTGCTCGATGCCAGCGGCTACGGCCGCGTGCTGTCGCGCCTGCTGGACCTGGAAGCACCGTCGAATTTCCCGGTGCGCCAGGCGGTGTTTACCCACGTTGAAGATCACATCACACACCCAGGTTTTGATCGCAGCAAAATCCTCGTCACCACTCACCCGACCCAACGCGATATCTGGTTCTGGACCATCCCGTTCAGCCATGGCCGCTGCTCGGTAGGCGTGGTGGCGGCAAAAGAACATTTCGACGGCCGCGACAGCGACCTCGACGCCTGCCTGCGCGGTTTCATCGCTGAGACGCCAAGCCTGGCGGGCGTGCTGCAAAACGCCGTGTGGGATACGCCCGCGCGTACCCTCGCCGGCTATTCGGCCAACGTCAAAACCCTGCACGGCCCGGGCTTTGCGCTGCTGGGCAATGCGGCGGAATTTCTCGACCCGGTGTTCTCTTCCGGCGTGACCATCGCCATGCGATCGGCGAGCATGGCCGCAGCGCTGTTACATCGCCAACTCAAGGGCGAAACCGTCGACTGGCAAACCGAGTTCGCCGAGCCGCTGAAACGCGGGGTCGACACCTTCCGTTGCTATGTCGAAGGCTGGTATGCAGGCACCTTCCAGGACGTGATTTTTCACCCAGGCAGCTCGCCGGAGATTCGCCGGATGATCAGTTCGATCCTCGCCGGTTACGCCTGGGATGAGCGCAACCCGTTTGTCAGCGAGCCCAAACGGCGGCTGCGGATGTTGTCGGAAATTTGTGCAGGTGAGCCAGTATGAGTAGCCAATACCTGAGTAAAAACTACGTCGAAGAAACCAAATTCGGCTTCTGGTTCCTGCGCAGCCACACTTGGCAGCACCATGTATTGCGCGTGGCGATCAACGACCTGCGCGGCCTGTTCACCGACCCGCTGCCGGTGGCGCCGGTGCTGCTGGACGCCGGTTGCGGCCAGGGCAAGTCGTTCCAGTATTTGCAGCAGGTGTTCGCGCCACAGCGCCTGATCGGCCTGGATGCCGACCCGCACAGCCTGGAGCTGAGCCAGGCAGAAGCCAAGCGCCAAGGCTTGGCCATCGAGCTGATCGGCAGCGACTGCGCCACACTGCAGGTGCCGGACGCAAGCGTGGATATCCTGTTCTGCCACCAGACCTTTCACCATCTGGTGGAACAGCATCGCGCCTTGAAAGAGTTCTATCGCGTACTCAAGCCGGGCGGCTATCTGCTGTTTGCCGAATCCACCGAAGCCTATATCGACACTTGGGTGATTCGCTGGCTGTTCCGCCACCCGATGCATGTGCAGAAGAGCGCTGAAGAATACCTGGAGATGCTGCGCGAGCAGGGTTTTGAGTTCGGCCCGCAGAACGTTTCGTACCCGTATTTGTGGTGGAGCCGCTCCAGCGATTTCGGCCTGCTGGAACGCTGGGGCCTGCGCAGCCCACCACCGGTTGGCCAGCGCGAAGAAACGCTGGTCAACTGCGTGGCGCGTAAACCTTTAGCGAGCGCCGAAACATGATTCGTATGCTGTTGATGGGTTGCCTGTTGCTGCTGAGCGCCTGCGTCAGCCAGCCGCCACTGCCCGAAAAAACCCCGGCCCTGGCCTTGCCCATGCAATTGCACGTGCAGCGCCGCGCCGACGGCCAAACCCAGGATTGGCTGCTGGTGATCCAGCGCGAAGGCACAGCCATTCGCTGGTCGATGATGGACCCGCTGGGCATTCCCCAGGCCCGGCAAAAGCTGATCAATGGCCAGTGGCAGGCCGACGGCTTGCTGCCGCCCAATCCCCAGGCGCGTGAGCTGTTTGCGGCGCTGTTGTTTGCGCTGACCTCGGCCGATGACGTGCCCACGCTGTACCCGCGTGCCCAGGCGATGGACCTGACGCGCACGCTGCCGGGGCATTGGCAGATCGTCTATCAGTCCTCCGAGGTGTTCAGCGTGAACATGGCGGGCCAGCCGTTGAGCTACCGCATCACCCCACTGGGGGCGGCGCGATGACGGCTTACCTGAATGCCCTGGGCGTGATCTGCGCCCTGGGCCGCGGCCAGGCTGAAGTCAGCCGCAGCCTGTTTGCCGGCGATTGTTCCGGCATGCGCGCCGAAAGCGGTTGGGTGCCAGAGCGCGTGCTGCCGGTGGGCGGCGTGCGCAGCGAGCTGGTGGCAATCCCGGCTGACCTACGCCCGCAGAGCAGCCGCAATAACCAGTTGCTGCTGGATGCGGCCTTGCAGATTGAAACCGAGCTGCGCCAGGCAATCCACACCTACGGCGCCTCGCGGGTTGGCATTGTGCTGGGCACCAGCACCTCGGGCATCGATGAAGCCAGTCGCGGCATCGCGCATTACCTGCGTGGGCAGCAGTTCCCGGGCGACTATGACTACCAGCAACAGGAACTCAGCGCACCGGCGAATTTTCTCGCTGACTGGCTACAGGTAAGCGGCCCGGCCTATGTGATTTCTACTGCCTGCACTTCCAGCGCCCGTGCGCTGATGAGTGCCCAGCGCCTGCTCGACCTGGGTGTGTGTGATGCGGTGATCTGCGGCGGTGTCGACAGCCTGTGCAAGCTGACGCTGAACGGCTTTACCGCGCTGGAAGCGGTCGCCAGCGAACGCTGCAATCCGTTTTCGGTGAACCGCAACGGCATCAATATCGGCGAAGCGGCAGTGCTGTTTCTGATGACCAAAACACCTGCGCCGATTGCCTTGCTCGGCAGCGGCGCCAGTTGCGATGCGCACCATATCTCCGCGCCAGAGCCCAGCGGCAAAGGTGCGTTGCAGTCGATGCGCAAGGCCTTGGCCAGCGCCAAACTTGAACCGGAACACATCGGTTACCTGAACCTGCACGGCACCGCGACCCAACACAACGACGCCATGGAAAGCCTGGCCGTCGCCAGCCTGTTTCCTCAAGGCGTAGCCTGTTCGTCGACCAAGCCCATGAGCGGCCACACCCTCGGTGCCGCAGGCGCGCTGGAAGCGGCGTTCTGCTGGTTGAGCCTGATGCATGACCGTGTGCCGCCGCATGTGTGGGACGGCCAAGCCGATCCGGCACTGCCCGAACTGCAGTGGGCACAGACCGGCGACACCTTGAAAAAACGCTGCCTGATGAGCAACTCGTTCGCCTTCGGCGGCAATAACGTCAGCCTGATAATCGCGGAGGCCCCATGATCGATTGGCCACTCGCCGAACTGCTGCCCCACGCGGGCGACATGATCCTGATCGACCAGGTGCTGTCGTTCGATGAAGAGCAGGTTCACACCCGCGCCACCGTCAAGCCCGGCGGCCTGTTCAACCGGCCGGACGGCAGCCTGCCAGCCTGGGTCGGCATCGAGCTGATGGCGCAAAGCGTCGCCGCCTATGCCGGCTGCCGCGCGCGCCAGAACGGCGAGGCAGTGGAACTGGGTTTCCTGCTCGGCACGCGCAAATTCGAATGCAACGTGGAACACTTCCCGGCCGGCGCCGAGCTGCGCATCCACGGCCTGCGCTCGCTGGAAGACGACAACGGCATGGGTGTGTTCGAATGCCACCTGACCGGTGACGGTATCCAGGCCAGCGCACGTTTGAACGTATTTCGACCGCCCCAGGCGGCCAATTATTTAGATGAATCGAAGGACTCAACGCCATGACTGAATCCGTACTGGTCACCGGCTCCAGCCGTGGCATCGGCCGCGCCATTGCCCTGCGCCTGGCCCAGGCCGGGCATGACATCGTGCTGCATTGCCGCAGTGGCCGCGCTGAAGCGGACGCGGTAAAGCTCGAGATCGAGGCGCTGGGTCGCAAGGCGCGGGTGCTGCAATTTAATGTGGCGGATCGTTTCAGCTGCAAGGAAATCCTTGAAGCCGATGTGGAGCAATATGGCGCCTATTACGGCGTGGTGCTCAACGCCGGCCTGACACGCGACGGTGCGTTCCCGGCCCTCTCCGAAGACGATTGGGATGTGGTGATGCGCACCAACCTGGATGGTTTCTACAACGTGCTGCACCCGGTGATGATGCCGATGATTCGTCGTCGCGCCGCTGGCCGTATCGTTTGTATCACGTCGGTTTCCGGTTTGATCGGCAACCGTGGCCAGGTCAACTACAGCGCCTCCAAAGCCGGTTTGATCGGCGCGGCCAAGGCGCTGGCTATTGAACTGGGCAAGCGCAAGATCACCGTCAATTGCGTCGCCCCCGGCTTGATCGACACGGCGATGCTGGATGAAAACGTGCCGGTCGAAGAACTGATGAAGATGATCCCGGCGCAACGCATGGGCACCCCGGAAGAAGTCGCCGGGGCAGTGAATTTCTTGATGTCGGCCGAGGCCGGCTATATCACGCGCCAAGTGCTGGCCGTGAATGGGGGCTTGTGCTGATGAAACGCGTCGTCGTCACCGGCATGGCCGGCATGACCTCCCTGGGCAGCGATTGGGACACCATCGCCGCCAACTTTCGCGCCAACCGCAGCGGCATCCGGCGCATGGATGAGTGGGACCGTTTTACCGAATTGAACACGCGTCTGGCCGGGCCGATCGACGACTTTGTCGTGCCCTCGCACTGGACGCGCAAGCAACTGCGCAGCATGGGCCGCGTGTCGCGCCTGGCGGTGTGGGCGGCGGAACAGGCGTTGCAGGATGCCGGGTTGCTCGGCGACGAATCGATCAAGGACGGGCGCATGGGCGTCGCCTGTGGCTCATCCACCGGCAGCACCGATGAGATCAAGGCGTTCGGCAATATGCTGCTGAACTCGGTGGCCGAGGGGCTGAATGCCAACTCCTATGTGCGCATGATGCCGCACACCACGGCGGCGAATATCAGCATCTTCTTTGGCCTGACCGGGCGGCTGATCCCCACCTCCAGCGCCTGCACCAGCGGCAGCCAGGGCATTGGTTACGCCTACGAGGCGATCAAGTTCGGCCGCTTGCCGTTGATGCTTGCCGGCGGCGCCGAGGAATTGTGCCCCACCGAAGCCATGGTGTTCGACGCGCTCTACGCCACCAGCCTCAAAAACGACGCGCCGCAGACCAGCCCACGCCCTTACGACAGCGGCCGCGACGGCCTGGTGATCGGCGAAGGCGGCGGCATGCTGGTGCTCGAAGAACTGGAACACGCCCTGGCGCGCGGTGCGCATATCCACGCCGAGTTGGTCGGCTTCGGCAGCAACGCCGACGGCCAGCACACCACGCGCCCAGAGCAGAAAACCATGCGCCGCGCCATGGAGCTGGCCCTGGAAGATGCCGGGCTTGAGCCATCCGCGATCGGCTACGTCAATGGCCACGGCACCGCCACCGATCAGGGCGACATCGCCGAAACGCTGGCCACCAGCAGCCTGTTCGGCAGCCGCATGCCGATCAGTTCGCAGAAAAGCTTCCTGGGCCACACTTTGGGCGCGTGCGGCGCACTGGAATCGTGGTTCAGCATCGAAATGATGAACCGCGACCAGTATGTGCACACCTTCAACCTGGATGCCGTCGACCCGCAATGCGGCGAGCTGGATTACCTGCAAGGTGGGTTTCGCGAGATGCACAACGACTACGTGATGAACAACAACTTTGCCTTTGGCGGCGTCAACACTTCGCTGATCTTTCGCCGCTGGTCCTGATTTTTTAATTGACTGGAGAAAACGGAATGTCTTCCTTGCTACGCGCCACCCTGATCACTCTGGCTTTGCTGACCACCGCCGGTTGCACCAACAAACCCGTGCTAAACACCCAGCACGATTTGCCGGTCACGGCCCAGCTCAGCGAAGAAAAAATCAAACAGGTGATCGTCGCGGCCCTGCAAAAACGCGAATGGACCGTGCAACGCCTGAGCCCGCAACTGGTGCAGGCCGAAATCACTGTGCGCAACCAATTCCACGCCGAAATCGATATCCGCTACACCCGCACCAGCTACGCCATCACCTACCGCGACAGCCGCGACCTGGGCTACAAGGACGGCAAGATCCATCGCAACTACAACCGCTGGGTGAGCATGCTGGATCGCGACATCATGGCGGGCTTGCAGAGTGCGGGTATCAATGGCGTGGAGGCCTTAAAGCAGAACTGAGGCTTTCGCATCCAAATGTGGGAGCTGGCTTGCCTGCGATGGGCATAGGTATCTACACAACTTTTAAAAGCACCCTATTTCTCCTGTGGCGAGCAGGCTTGTCCTGCGTTGGGCTGCGAAGCAGCCCCAAACCCAGTCGCTGAGTTCTTTCAGGAAAATTGCAGTGCCTGTACTGGGGCCGCTTCGCAGCCCAACGCAGGACAAGCCTGCTCGCCACAACAGCCCACCTGCCACAGACTTCGTGTTAACCGGTTGTGTAGATACCTATGCTGCGATGGGATCACCTCAGTTTTTCTGATAAACCGAGGCGCCTGCATCGCAGGCAAGCCAGCTCCCACTTTTGACCGTGTTCGACTATAAGATCGCCTGGCGCGTCAGCAGCTCCACAAAGGCCTTGGCCATTGGCGTTTGCGCACCCTTGCGTTGCACCAGCCACACCGCCGTCACGGCCTCCCGATCGAGCAAGGTGCGATAGACCACGCCATCAATGCGGATGCGCTGGTAAGACGCCGGCAGCACCGACACCCCCAACCCCGCCGCCACCAGGCCGATGATGGTCATCGCTTCTCCAGCTTCCTGGGCGAAGTGCGGGCTGAAGCCGGCATCGCGGGCCAGGTTGAGCAGCTGAGCGTAGAGGCCGCTGCCGTAGGTGCGCGGGAAAAATACAAACGGCTCCTCGACCAGTTGCGCCAGGTGCAGGCCGCGCTCGCTGCCTTCCACCAACGGATGGCCAGCGTTCAATACCGCAACCAACGGCTCGCGCATCAACTCGATCACGCTTAGAGAATCCGGCAACGGCAGCGGGCGCATCAGGCCCACCTGAATCGACTCATCCACCAGCGACTCGGCCACCTCGGTGCTGCTCATTTCCTGCAAATTCAGGTGCACCGCAGGGAAGGCTTTACGAAACGCAAAGATCGCCTGTGGAATGCTGGCGTTGAATGGCGCCGACGAGGTGAAGCCGATCTTCAGTTCGCCTAACTCCCCCAATTGCGCGCGGCGGGCAACGTCGGCGGCTTTATCCACCTGCGCCAACACCAAACGCGCCTCGTGCAGGAACAATCGGCCGGCCTCGCTCAGCTCAACCCGACGATTGGTGCGCTCAAACAAGCGTGCGCCGACTTCCTGTTCCAGCGCCTGGATCTGCTGGCTCAACGGCGGTTGAGAGATGCCCAGCACCTGCGCGGCGCGGCCAAAATGCAGCTCTTCGGCGACGGCAATGAAGTACCGCAAGTGACGCAATTCCATGCAAACCTCATTAGGTCGTAAAAGCTCTTAAACAGGTCGAACAATATATTGGAAAGAATCATTAGGCAGCTATATTCTTTTTCGTATTGCCAGTCCTGGCAGGCTTTTCCTCCCCGAGGTCCCCGTGAAATCTGCTGTCGCGCCATTCGCTCAAGAAGTCCCGCCTACCGCCTTGGATGAGGTGGTCGCCCAGCTCAATGACGCGTACATCGAAAAAGGCACGCCGATGTTCATGCGCACGGTGCTCGCGCTGTTCTCCGGCGGGTTTGCCACCTTTGCCCTGCTGTACTGCGTGCAACCGATGATGCCGGCGTTATCCCACGAGTTTTCCATCAATGCGGCGCAAAGCAGCCTGATCCTCTCGGTCGCCACGGCGATGCTGGCGCTGGGCCTGCTGATTACCGGACCGATTTCCGACCGCTTGGGGCGCAAGCCGGTGATGGTTTCAGCCCTGTTCTGTGCCGCGCTGGCGACCATCGCCAGCGGCTTGATGCCGACCTGGGAAGGCATTCTGCTGATGCGTGCGCTGGTGGGCTTGTCGCTAAGCGGCCTGGCCGCCGTGGCGATGACTTACCTGAGCGAAGAGATCCACCCTCAGCACATTGGCCTGGCCATGGGCTTGTACATCGGCGGCAACGCGATTGGCGGCATGAGCGGGCGTCTGATCATCGGCGTGTTGATCGACTTTGTCAGCTGGCACACCGCGATGCTGATCATCGGCGCGCTGGCGCTGATCGCAGCCACGGTGTTCTGGAAAATCCTGCCTGAATCGCGCAACTTCCGCGCCAGCAGCCTGAAGCCGCGTAACCTGGTGAACGGTTTTGTCATGCACTTCAAGGACGCGGGCCTGCCGTGGCTGTTCCTCGAGGCCTTCCTGTTGATGGGCGCATTCGTGACGATGTTCAACTACATCGGCTATCGCCTGTTGGCCTCGCCCTACGAACTTAGCCAGGCGGTGGTTGGCCTGTTGTCGCTGGTGTACCTGTCAGGCATCTACAGCTCGGCGAAAATCGGCTCTCTGGCTGACCGTCTCGGCCGCCGTCGCGTACTGTGGGGCACCATCGTCTTGATGCTGTCGGGGATGCTGCTGACCCTGTTCACGCCGCTGTGGCTGGTGGTGCCGGGCATGCTGATCTTCACCTTCGGCTTCTTCGGCGCGCATTCGGTAGCCAGCAGCTGGATTGGGCGGCGAGCGGTGAAGGCCAAAGGGCAGGCGTCGTCGCTGTACCTGTTCTGCTACTACGTGGGGTCGAGTATCGCGGGGACGGCGGGCGGGTTCTTCTGGCACTTTGCCGGGTGGAACGGAATTGGCGGGTTTATCGTGGCGTTGCTGATGGGTGCGCTGCTGGTGGCGCTGAAGCTGGCGAAGTTGCCGCCGCTGGGGAATGTAAAAACCTGACGCGGTCCTGCTTTTAATGTGGGAGCTGGCTTGCCTGCGATAGCAATAGTGAATTCACTACTGCTATCGCAGCGGTGCGACGATTCGACAAGCCAGCTCCCACATTAGGTTTGCGTTTTATTCGTGGTATTGCGCCGACAGCTCATGCACTGCGCGCAAGAACGCGCCAGCGTGCTCGGGGTTCACTTCCGGCGTAATGCCATGGCCGAGGTTGAACACGTGGCCGCTGCCCTTGCCATAGCTGGCCAGGATGCGGCCGACTTCGGTGCGGATCGCTTCCGGTTTGGCGTACAGCACGGTTGGGTCCATGTTGCCTTGCAGCGCCACCTGGTTGCCGACGCGACGGCGGGCTTCGCCGAGGTCGCAGGTCCAGTCCAGGCCCAGTGCATCGGCGCCCGCATCAGCAATGCTTTCCAGCCACAGGCCGCCGCCTTTGGTGAACATGATCACCGGCACTTTGCGACCTTCGTGTTCGCGGATCAGGCCGCTGACGATTTTGCGCATGTAAGCCAGGGAGAACTCCTGATACGCCGCCGACGACAGGTTGCCGCCCCAGGTGTCGAAGATCTGCACTGCTTGCGCGCCGGCCATGATCTGGCCGTTGAGATAACTGGTAACCGACTGCGCCAGCTTGTCCAGCAACAGGTGCATGGCTTGCGGGTTGTCGTAGAGCATGGCCTTGGTCTTGCGGAAGTCTTTCGACGAGCCGCCTTCGACCATATAGGTAGCCAGGGTCCACGGGCTGCCGGAGAAGCCGATCAACGGCACGCGGCCGTTAAGCTCGCGGCGGATGGTGCTCACGGCGTCCATCACGTAACCGAGGTCTTTGTGCGGGTCCGGGATCGGCAAGGCTTCGATGTCGGCCAGGGTGCTGACGACTTTCTTGAAACGCGGGCCTTCACCGGTTTCAAAATACAGGCCTTGGCCCATGGCATCAGGGATGGTGAGGATGTCGGAGAAGAGGATGGCCGCATCCAGTTGTGGGTAGCGGTCCAGCGGCTGCATCGTGACTTCGCAGGCGAACTCCGGGTTCATGCACAGGCTCATGAAGTCGCCGGCATTGGCGCGACTGGCGCGGTATTCCGGCAGGTAGCGACCGGCTTGACGCATCATCCACACGGGCGTGACGTCTACGGGTTGCTTGAGCAGGGCACGAAGGAAACGGTCGTTCTTGAGGGCAGTCATGTCGGCATCCGCAAAAAAAGTGCGGGCATTTTCTCAGAGCGCGACGCAAAAGGCACGGAGTGAGCCGTGCCTTTTGTCTATCAGGTCAATTTGTCGCGGTGTCTTGCGGTATGACAGACACCACCAAACCCTATCTGGAATGGGGTTTGTGTGGGAGCTGGCTTGCCTGCGATGGCGGTGGTGAATTCACTATCGCTATCGCAGGCAAGCCAGCTCCCACCGTTGACCGTGTTTCAACTCAAACTTGCAGGTAATCCAGGATGCCTTCGGCGGCGTTGCGGCCTTCGAAGATCGCGGTCACTACCAGGTCAGAGCCGCGCACCATATCGCCACCGGCGAAGATTTTCGGGTTGCTGGTCTGGTGCTTGTACTGGCCTTGTTCCGGGGCTACCACGCGGCCCTGGCTGTCGGTCTGGATTTCGAACTGCTCGAACCACGGCGCCGGGCTTGGACGGAAACCGAAGGCGATAACCACGGCATCAGCCGGGATGATTTCTTCGGAACCCGGGATCGGCTCGGGGCTGCGACGGCCACGGGCGTCCGGCTCGCCGAGACGGGTCTCGACCACCTTCACACCTTCAACACGGTCTTCACCGACGATGGCGATCGGCTGGCGGTTGTAGAGGAACTTCACGCCTTCTTCCTTGGCGTTCTTCACCTCTTTGCGCGAACCGGGCATGTTGGCTTCGTCACGACGATAAGCACAGGTCACCGACTTGGCGCCCTGGCGGATCGAGGTGCGGTTGCAGTCCATCGCGGTGTCACCACCGCCCAGTACCACGACCTTCTTGCCTTTCATGTCGACGAAATCTTCCGGCGACTTTTCAAAGCCCAGGTTGCGGTTGACGTTGGCGATCAGGAAGTCGAGCGCGTCATACACGCCCGGCAGGTCCTCACCGGCAAAGCCGCCCTTCATGTAGGTGTAGGTGCCCATGCCCATGAACACGGCATCGTATTCGGCGAGCAGTTGCTCCATGGTGATGTCTTTGCCGATTTCGGTATTGAGACGGAACTCGATACCCATGCCGGTGAAGACTTCACGACGGTGGCTCAGCACGGTTTTTTCCAGCTTGAACTCGGGAATACCGAAGGTCAGCAGGCCGCCGATTTCCGGGTTCTTGTCGAACACCACCGGGGTCACACCGCCGCGCACCAGCACGTCGGCACAGCCCAGGCCCGCCGGGCCTGCGCCGATGATCGCAACGCGCTTGCCGGTCGGCTTGACCTTGGACATGTCCGGGCGCCAACCCATGGCGAACGCGGTGTCGGTGATGTACTTCTCCACCGAACCGATGGTCACCGCGCCGAAGCCGTCGTTAAGGGTGCAGGCACCCTCGCACAGACGGTCCTGCGGGCACACCCTGCCGCAGACTTCCGGCAGGGTGTTGGTCTGGTGCGACAGCTCGGCGGCAGCGAGGATGTTGCCCTCGGCCACCAGCTTGAGCCAGTTGGGAATGAAGTTGTGCACCGGGCACTTCCATTCGCAATACGGGTTACCGCAACCCAGGCAGCGGTGGGCCTGGTCGGCCGAGTGCTGGGGTTTGAAGGGTTCGTAGATTTCCACGAACTCTTTCTTGCGTTGACGCAACAGTTTCTTCTTCGGATCTTTGCGCCCGACATCGATGAACTGGAAGTCGTTATTCAGACGTTCAGCCATGTTAAAACCTCATCAAACTCTTCAGGCGCATATCACTGCGGGTTGGCACGGATGCTGGAAAGCAACGATTTCAGGTTGGCAGCCTTGGGCTTGACCAGCCAGAAACGACGCAGGTAATCATCGAGGTTTTCGGCGAGGTTACGGCCCCATTCGCTGCCGGTCTCCTCGACGTACTCGTCCAGCACGTGCTGCAAGTGGTTCCGGTAGGACTCCATGGCTTCGCCGCTGATCCGCTGGATCTCGACCAACTCGTGGTTGACCTTGTCGACGAAGGTGTTGTCCTGGTCAAGCACGTAGGCGAAACCGCCGGTCATGCCCGAGCCGAAGTTGTAACCGGTCTTGCCCAGTACCGCGACAAAGCCACCGGTCATGTACTCGCAGCAGTGATCGCCAGTGCCTTCCACCACGGTGTGGGCACCGGAGTTACGCACGGCGAAACGCTCACCGGCAGTACCGGCAGCGAACAGCTTGCCACCGGTGGCACCGTACAAGCAGGTGTTGCCGATGATGGCACTGTCCTGAGTCTTGTAGATGCTGCCTTTAGGCGGAACGATCACCAGCTTGCCGCCGGTCATGCCCTTGCCCACGTAGTCGTTGGCGTCACCTTCGAGGTACATGTGCAGGCCGCCGGCGTTCCACACGCCAAAGCTCTGGCCGGCTGTGCCGTTGAAGCGGAAGGTGATCGGCGCTTTCGCCATGCCTTGGTTGCCGTGCTTGCGCGCGATTTCGCCGGAGATGCGTGCGCCGATCGAGCGGTCGCAGTTGCAGATATCCAGGGCAAAGTCGCCACCGCTGGCGTCATTGATCGAGGAACTGGCCATTTCGACCATCTTCTCGGCCAGCAGGCCCTTGTCGAACGGCGGGTTGCGGTCCACTTGGCAGAATTGTGGCTTGTCTGCCGGGATGTGATCGCTGCCCAACAGCGGCGTCAGGTCCAGATGGTTCTGCTTGGCGGTCTGGCCTTCGAGGATGTCGAGCAGGTCGGTACGGCCGATCAGCTCTTCCAGCGAACGCACGCCCAGCTTGGCCAGCCACTCACGGGTTTCTTCGGCGACGTAGGTGAAGAAGTTCACCACCATGTCGACGGTGCCGATGTAGTGATCCTTGCGCAGCTTCTCGTTCTGAGTGGCGACGCCGGTGGCGCAGTTGTTCAGGTGGCAGATGCGCAGGTATTTGCAGCCCAGGGCGATCATTGGCGCAGTACCGAAGCCGAAGCTTTCGGCGCCAAGGATCGCGGCCTTGATCACGTCGAGGCCGGTTTTCAGGCCGCCATCGGTCTGCACCCGCACCTTGCCGCGCAGGTCGTTGCCGCGCAGGGTCTGGTGGGTTTCAGCCAGGCCGAGTTCCCACGGTGCGCCAGCGTACTTGATGGAAGTCAGCGGCGAAGCGCCGGTGCCGCCGTCATAGCCGGAGATGGTGATCAGGTCGGCATAGGCCTTGGCCACACCAGCGGCGATGGTGCCGACGCCAGCTTCTGCTACCAGTTTCACCGAAACCAATGCCTGCGGGTTGACTTGTTTCAAGTCGAAAATCAGCTGCGACAAGTCTTCAATCGAATAGATGTCGTGGTGCGGCGGCGGCGAAATCAGGGTGACGCCCGGCACTGCGTAACGCAGCTTGGCGATCAGACCGTTGACCTTGCCGCCTGGCAGCTGGCCGCCTTCGCCGGGCTTGGCGCCCTGGGCGACTTTGATCTGCAGCACTTCGGCGTTGACCAGGTATTCCGGCGTTACACCGAAACGACCCGTCGCCACTTGCTTGATTTTCGAGCTCTTGATGGTGCCGTAGCGCGCCGGGTCTTCGCCGCCTTCGCCGGAGTTGGAACGCGCACCCAGGCGGTTCATGGCTTCGGCCAGGGCTTCGTGAGCCTCGGGCGACAAGGCGCCCAAAGAGATACCGGCGGAGTCGAAGCGCTTGAGGATCGATTCCAATGGCTCGATTTCACTGATGGCCAGCGGCGTGTCCAGGGTTTTCACCTTGAACAGGTCACGGATCATCGACACCGGGCGGTTATCCACCAGCGCGGTGTATTCCTTGAACTTGGCGTAGTCGCCCTGCTGCACGGCGGCTTGCAGGGTGTTGACCACGTCCGGGTTGTACGCGTGGTATTCGCCACCGTGTACGAACTTCAGCAGGCCGCCTTGCTGGATCGGCTTGCGCGCGCTCCAGGCTTCGGCTGCCAGAGCTTTCTGTTCGGCTTCGATATCGACGAAACGTGCGCCCTTGATACGGCTTGGCACACCACGGAAGCTCAGCTCGCAAACCTCTTCGGACAGGCCGATGGCTTCGAACAGCTGTGCGCCACGGTAAGACGTGACGGTGGAGATGCCCATCTTCGACAGGATCTTCAGCAAGCCCTTGGTGATGCCCTTACGGTAGTTCTTGAACACCTCATAGAGGTCGCCCAGTACTTCACCGGTACGGATCAAATCACCCAGCACTTCGTAGGCCAGGAACGGGTAAACCGCCGAGGCGCCGAAACCGATCAACACTGCGAAGTGATGCGGGTCGCGGGCAGTAGCCGTTTCCACGAGGATGTTGGAGTCGCAACGCAGGCCTTTTTCGGTCAGGCGATGGTGCACCGCGCCGGTGGCCAAGGAGGCGTGGATCGGCAGCTTGCCTGGCGCGATGTGACGGTCGGTCAGCACGATCTGGGTACGACCGGCGCGCACAGCCTCTTCGGCCTGATCGGCGACGTTGCGCACAGCGGCTTCAAGGCCGAGGCTCTCGTCGTAGTTCAGGTCGATGATCTGGCGGTCGAAACCTGGACGCTCCAGGGTCATCAACGAGCGCCATTTGGCCGGGGAAATGACCGGCGAGCTGAGGATCACACGGGAGGCGTGCTCAGGCGACTCCTGGAAGATGTTGCGCTCGGCACCGAGGCACACTTCCAGCGACATCACGATGGCTTCACGCAGCGGGTCGATCGGCGGGTTGGTCACCTGGGCGAACTGCTGGCGGAAATAGTCATACGGCGTGCGCACGCGCTGGGACAGCACGGCCATTGGCGTGTCATCGCCCATGGAGCCGACCGCCTCATAGCCTTGCTCACCGAGCGGGCGCAGCACTTGGTCGCGCTCTTCGAACGTGACCTGGTACATCTTCATGTACTGCTTGAGCTGGTCGACGTCATAGAAAGCCGAACCGTGGTCGTTGTCTTCCATGGTCGCCTGGATGCGCAGGGCGTTCTTGCGCAGCCATTGCTTGTACGGGTGACGCGACTTCAAGCGGTTGTCGATGGCGTCGGTGTCGAGGATCTGCCCGGTTTCGGTGTCCACGGCCAGGATCTGGCCCGGGCCTACACGGCCTTTGGCGATCACGTCTTCAGGCTTGTAGTCCCACACGCCGATTTCCGACGCCAGGGTGATGAAGCCGTTGGTGGTGGTCACCCAACGCGCCGGGCGCAGGCCGTTACGGTCGAGCAGGCACACCGCGTAGCGGCCGTCGGTCATCACCACGCCGGCCGGGCCGTCCCACGGCTCCATGTGCATCGAGTTGTACTCGTAGAACGCACGCAGGTCCGGGTCCATGGTCTCGACGTTCTGCCACGCAGGCGGAATGATCATGCGCACGCCACGGAACAGGTCAATGCCGCCGGTGACCATCAATTCGAGCATGTTGTCCATGCTGGAGGAGTCGGAACCCACGCGGTTAACCAGCGGGCCGAGCTCTTCGAGGTCCATCAAATCGTTGGCGAACTTGGTGCGACGGGCCACGGCCCAGTTGCGGTTGCCGGTGATGGTGTTGATCTCGCCGTTGTGGGCGAGAAAGCGGAATGGCTGAGCCAGCGGCCATTTTGGCAGGGTGTTGGTGGAGAAGCGCTGGTGGAACACGCAGATTGCGGTTTGCAGGCGCTCGTCGCTCAGGTCTGGATAGAAGGCGGTCAAATCCGCCGGCATCATCAGGCCTTTATAAATGATGGTCTTGTGCGAAAAGCTGCAGATGTAGTGGTCGGTGTCGGCGGCGTTGGACACCGATGAACGACGACGCGAGGTAAACAGCTTGATCGCCATGTCCTGATCGCTGAGGCCATCGCCTGCGATGAACACTTGTTCGATCTGCGGCAGGCGCTCCAGGGCCAGGCGGCCGAGCACGCTGGTGTCGATCGGCACTTTGCGCCAGCCCACCAGTTGCAGGCCAGCAGCCAGGATCTCGCGGTTCATGTTCTCGCGAGCGGCCTCGGCTTTTACCGGGTCCTGATTGAAAAACACCATGCCCACGGCGTACTGCTTGGGCAGGTCGACAGCAAATTGCTCTTTTGCGACAGCGCGCAGGAACTGGTCGGGTTTTTGAATCAGCAATCCGCAACCGTCACCGGTCTTGCCGTCGGCGTTGATCCCACCGCGGTGGGTCATGCAGGTCAGGGCCTCGATGGCCGTTTGCAAAAGGGTATGACTGGGCTCGCCCTGCATGTGGGCTATCAGGCCGAAACCGCAGTTATCCTTGAATTCATCGGGTTGGTACAGACCTGCTTTCATAGACACTTTCTCACCAGGCTGCCTCTTATATCGAGGCAAATTTCTTTTCAATTCAACCGGTTACCTTCCACGCCGAACGTACGCCGGCTTAGCGGGGGCAAAAGGGAGGTCATTGTACACACCGACACGAACGCTCACAAATTTAGCGACGAAATGTCGCAAATCTATGTCGCATTTATGAAAGGTTTAAAGCGATATGCTGTGCTAGTCAAAACTTTTTTAATTCTGACCGCTACGACTCAAAAGCTACTGTGACGCAGACACCGCAGGGCGCGCGGCCTTGAGGGCAGCACGCACTTGCGGTTTTAATTTTGAGGTGCCGGGAGAGGCGGCCTGGGTAAGGCCGCCGAATCTTCAGCGACTTGTTGCGAGTTCTTGTTGAACGCTGGCAACAGTGCGAGGCCAAGGTTTACCAGCCTGAACCTTCGCTGGCAAGGCTTTGATAGCGGAATCAGCTGCTGCACGGCTTGGGAAGCTGCCGTAGGTGATCACGTAGAGAGGCTTGCCGTTGAGCACTTTCTTGAAATAACGGTACTGGCCGCCCTGCTCTTTCACAAACGCCTGGGCGTTGGCTTCGGAGCTGGTGCCCAGGATCTGCACGACGAAATTACCGGTTGGCTGGCTGGTGTACCAGCTGCTGCCGGCGGCGGCAGGGGCAGCGGCCTTGGCAACAGCGGCAGGTTTTTCAGCAGGCTTGGCGGCCGGTGCCGGCTTGGCCACTGGCGCAGGCGCGACAGGCTTGGCAACCGGGGCAGGCTTGGCAGTGGCAACGGTCGGCGCTGGCGTCGGCTTGGCAACTGGAGCGGCTGCCGGGCCAGCCGGAACGCCGGCAGGCGGTGCGGTGGTGGTTACGGTTGGCGGCGTGGCGCTGGAGCCTTCCACCGGCACACCGTCGTCACCTTCGGAGATACCACCGGCGGCTTCAGCGAGCGGGCCGCGCATGACTGGCTGGCCGACCATCGGCAGGTTGGTCGGTTGGCCGGAGTTGGCGAATTCGACATTTGGCGTGGGCTTGCCCAGTGGCAACTGCGCCTGTTCGGTTGGCGCGCCGGCGGTGGCGGGTGCCTTGCTGCGACCCGGGATCAACCAGGCAGCAGCGACAGCGACCACGACCACGGCAGAAATCGCCAATACGTGCTTCTTAGGCATAGTAAACCCCATCTTTGGACGCTTAACCGCAGAGCGGCTGGCAATCATGGCTTCGATCAAGGCATCGCGGGCAACCTGGTTGATGGTGCCAGGCCAGCCGCCTGCGCTTTCGTGAATATCAGAGATCTGATTTGCCGTGAAAAGTTCGATACCGGCACCGGCGCCTTCGAGGCGTTGAGCCAGGTATTCGCGGGTTTCTTCCTCTTCGTACGGCTGCAATTCGATGACGTGAAACAGCTCCTGCTCACCGCTGATCTGCTCCAGATCGGCGATCAAGGACGACTCACCAAACAGGAACACATGCGGGCGCCCTTCCGGCGTACCCGCCGCCAGCGCCAGCAGCGCTTCCAGGGCGGATTCGTCGAGCTGCTCGGCATCGTCCACCAGCAAGTAGACTTCCTGGCCGGTGAGGCCCAACTGCACAACCTGCTTGAGGATCGCGTTCGGCTCGGCATTGGCAACGTTCAGCGCCTGGGCCACTTGGCGCAGCACGCCGGCTGCATCACCGGCACCACGGGCCGATACCACCACGCTCTGTACCGATTGCTTGTTGGTGCTGGCAACCAGCGCCTGGCGCAGCAGGGTCTTGCCGCTGCCCAACGGGCCGGTCACAACCAGCAACAGTTGGCTGTAGCGCGCCAGGTGGTGCAACTGACCGAGCACCGGCTTGCGCTGGGCAGGGAAAAATTTGAAGCCAGGCACCCGTGGAGCAAAAGGGTCGTGGCTTAACTGGTAGTGGCCGAGGAACGCCTCGTCGGCATG
Source organism: Pseudomonas sp. OE 28.3 (assembly GCF_014268205.2). Lineage (NCBI taxonomy): Bacteria > Pseudomonadati > Pseudomonadota > Gammaproteobacteria > Pseudomonadales > Pseudomonadaceae > Pseudomonas > Pseudomonas sp. OE 28.3. The sequence continues at coordinate 680,948 of NZ_CP077082.1, read as the reverse complement.
CAAACTAGTCATCGGGATCTTATTAACCTTTAAGCTGGGCCAGGGCGCGGTAATCCGCTCCCAGCGTGGCCTGTAAAATCTCTTTCGGATAATCGTCGGTCACTACCGCTTCACCCATGTGGCGCAGCAGCACCAGTCGCAGGCGACCGTCGATCACTTTCTTGTCGATTGCCATATGTTCGAGGAAATCCGCCTCGGTCATCTCTTCCGGCGGAATAACCGGCAAGCCGGCGCGCTGGAACAGATGGATGCCGCGATCACGCTCCTGGGCGCTGATCCAGCCCAGGCGTTGCGACATTTCCAGTGCCATTACTGTGCCAGCCGCCACGGCTTCCCCGTGCAACCACACACCATAGCCCATGTGCGTTTCGATCGCATGGCCGAAGGTGTGGCCCAGGTTCAGGGTGGCGCGCACACCGGACTCCCGTTCGTCGGCATTCACCACCAGCGCCTTGGCGGCGCATGAACGGGAAATCGCTTCGGTCAGTGCCACCTGGTCCAGGGCACGCAGGGCGTCCATGTGTTCTTCGAGCCAGGTCAGGAACGGCTCGTCACAAATCAGCCCGTACTTGATGACCTCTGCCAGACCGGCCGACAGCTCGCGCGGCGGCAAGGTGTTGAGGGTCGCGGTGTCGATCAGCACGGCTTGTGGTTGATAGAACGCACCCACCATGTTCTTGCCCAGCGGGTGGTTGATGCCGGTCTTGCCGCCCACCGACGAATCGACCTGGGACAACAAGGTGGTCGGCACCTGGATAAAGTCCACGCCGCGCTGGTAGCACGCTGCGGCAAAGCCGGCCATGTCGCCGATCACGCCGCCGCCCAGGGCGACCACCGTGGTACGTCGGTCATGCCGTGCAGTCAGCAGGCCGTCAAAGATCAGTTGCAGGGTTTCCCAGTTCTTGTGGGCCTCGCCATCGGGCAGGATCACCGAAATCACCGCGTAGGCCGCAAGGCTGCGGCTCAGACGCTCAAGATACAGCGGCGCGACCGTTTCATTGGAGATGATCGCCACTTGCCGACCGGCAATATGCGGTGCGAGCAACTCGGGCAGGTCCAACAAACCTTCGCCAATATGGATTGGGTAGCTGCGCTCGCCTAGATCGACCTTAAGTGTCTGCATGTGTCCCCGCGTGAAGAAATATGTACGATCGGCAACGCTCGGAATTTCGTCGCCTGATGGCTCTGCGCCATACCCCGGAGGATGATGGCGCGCCGCCGAGAATAGCGCATTTCGGGCCTGGCTTTAACGGGGTGGCAATTGCTGCAAACGCTCAAGAATGTCGAGAACCACCATTCGAGGCGGCCGCTCATCGGTTTCGACCACCAGATCGGCGATTTCCCGATACAGCGGATCGCGCAGCGTGAGCAAGTCCCGCAAGGTTTTTGCCGGGTCTGCGGTGCGCAGCAATGGGCGATTGCGATCGCGGGCGGTACGCCCCACCTGCTGCTCGACCGATGCATGCAAATAAACCACGCGACCACCGGCATGCAGCGCCCGGCGGTTTTCATCGCGCATCACTGCACCGCCGCCGGTGGCCAATACCACGCCATCGCAGCCGCACAGCTCGGCAATCATCGCCTGCTCGCGGTCGCGAAAGCCCAGCTCGCCTTCCTTATCGAAGATCCATGGGATATTGGCACCCGTGCGCAATTCAATTTCCTTGTCGGAATCTTTGAACGGCAGGCGCAGCTCTTTGGCCAGCAAACGGCCGATGGTGCTTTTTCCAGCCCCCATCGGTCCTACAAGAATCAAATTTCGCACAGAATCAACGACTCACAGCAATCGCCTGGTTATTCATAATACGCGGAGTCAGGAATACCAGCAGCTCGGATTTTTTCTCCGCCAGCACATCGCGCCGGAAAAGGCGGCCAAGATACGGTACATCGCCCAAAAATGGCACTTTATCTACCACTTTGCTTTGCGTATTGGAGAAAACCCCGCCAATGACGATGGTCTCGCCATCCTTGACCCGCACCTTGGCGTTGACTTCGTTTTTCTTGATCGGCGGTACGTCGTTGAGCTTGTTCAGGTAGTCCGGCTCGTCCTTGGTAACCTTGACCTCCATAATCACCCAGCCATCCGGGGTGATTTGCGGGGTCACCTCCAACGACAGCGAGGCCTCCTTGAACGACACTGAGGTGGCGCCACGCGAGCTGGACTCCTGGTAAGGAATCTCGGTGCCCTTGAGGATGCGCGCGGTTTCCTTGTCGGAAGTGACCACCTTGGGCTGTGAGACGATTTCGCCGTTGCCGGTTTTTTCCATGGCCGTCAGTTCCAGGTCGAGCAACAGGTTGTCGGTAATAAAAGCGATGCCCAAGCCAGACGTACCGGCCAGCGAGCCCATATCGACAAACGGCGAGCTGGGCGGATTCTCCGGTGGCTCCGCACCCTCGGCCAACGGCTTGCTGATACCGCCCGCGCCCCAGTTGCCGCGATTGAGCCGCCCGCCCCAGCGCACGCCCAGGCTTTTGTCGTAATCGACATTAGCCTCGACAATCCGCGCCTCGATCATCACTTGGCGTACCGGTACATCCAGCTGCGCCACGATGCGCCGCAGCTCGTCAATTTGCTCGCGGGTCTGGTAGGCGATGATGTTATTGGTGCGATCATCCACCGCCACCGAGCCGCGCTCATCGGTAAAGCCGTCAACGCCTGTCACCGACTGGAACAACTTGGCCAGGTCCGCCGCCTTGGCGTAATTGACCTGCAACAGCTCGCGCCGCAAGGGCGCCAGCTCTTCCATCTGCTTGCGCGACTCCAGCGCCAGCAGCTCGCGGGCCGCCAATTCTTCGGCGGGTGCCACCAGCAAAACGCCGGCCTTCACGCGCTTATCCAAGCCTTTGGTTTGCAGCACCAGATCCAGCGCCTGGTCCCAGGGCACATCCTTGAGCCGCAAAGTGATCGAGCCTTGCACTTCATCACTGGCCACCAGATTAAGCCCGGCCACATCCGCAATTTGCTGCAACACGGCGCGCAATTCGATGTTCTGGAAGTTGAGGGTCAGCGTGTCGCCGTTGTAGGCGCCACTGGGAACCACGCTGCCAGGAGGCGGCAGCTGGATCAGATCGACGCGATTGGGCACAGCAAATGCCATCGGTGCCGTGAACGCTATCCATAGCGCCACACCGAAGGACGAGAAAGTCCTTTTCATTGTTTGATTCCGTTATGAGTTGACGTTTAAAACCAGGGTTCGCGAACGCGCAAGCCATGCGCCCTGTTCGTCCGGGAACAGTTCGACCAGTTCGATGTGGCCGGAATGAATGGCCGTGACCCGGCCATGGTTAGGCCCCAGGTAGTCGCCGACCGCCAGCCGGTGCACGCCAGAAGATGTGCGCAGCAGGGCGAATGTCTGCAGGCCATGGGGCAGTGCTTCGACCGACACTGCATCGATTGAAAGCGTGCCGACCATTTCGAACTGGTCGACAGCCAGGCCTTCCAGTGGGCCGCGCTTGCGCGCCAAGTCCGGCGCAAGAGCGGGTTGGCCCGGCATATGGTCGACCTGCGCCGCAGGCGGCTGGAACGGGTCACGCTGGGGCGCTGCCTCATAGACAAAGTGCGCCCCCTGCTCGACAGCCATTCCAGGCTTGCCGCGCGCGGACAGGCCACGGTAAGTCTTGGCCAGCAAATCAAGGCGCAATAACGCCCCTTCAGACCGAAGCACCACATCCTGCACAGTGACGATCCGCGGCAAATCACCCAGGGCAGTCACGAAGCTCGCCAGGTCGTGGTAGGCACCCAACACACCGACTTGTGCCGGCTCCTCGATGTAGTACGGCTGCGTCTGTTCATCCAGTACCGTGACACCTTCGACCACCAAACCGTTGGCCGCCGCCAGCCGCGCCATGTCTTCGAGCAAGCCCGGCATGTCCGATTCGCCGGGCAACTGCCGCAACAGCTCGGCAACCTGCGCCTGGGCTCCCTGGGCCTGATGGGCACGCACCTCAAGATCGGCGGCCAGGCTGGTCTTTTGCGTAAGTTGCTGTTGCAACATCAGCGTCTGCGCTTGCAACCCTTGCAACTGTTCACGTGCCGGAGCCAGCAGCCATCCATCGCCCACCACCCACACCAATCCCCCCAGCGCGCAGCCGAGCAGAAGCTTGGCCGGTAGGGGCCATTTGGCAGCGTTGTGAGAAAGCGTGGAAAAGTCGAGCCTGGGCAGGCTCAAGGCTGGGCCTCGGTGGATTCCCCTTGGCGCACCATCAACTGGAATTCGTTGCCTCCGCCTTGGCCTTGCGCACGCACGTGCTGCAGTCGGGTTGCGTGGGCACCTTCAGAGGCCTCGAGGCGGCGCATCAGTTGAGCGATATCCTGGCTGGACTCGGCACTGCCACTGACACTCACCGTATTGCCCTTGGCAACCACCTCATGCAGGTGCACCCCATCGGGCACGGCACGGGCGAGTTGGTCCAATAGCTGGGCGCCGGCCGAGCGAGATTCGTGCAGGTCCTGTACGACCTTCATTCGCGCGGCCAATTGCTGGCTCTGCTCCTGCAAGTCATCGATGGTCTTGAGGCGCGAGTCCTGGATGGCGACGTCTTTGTTGAGGTGGCTGTTGCGTGTCACTTGCCGGTCGATCGCCTGATCGATGACCTGGTTCGCCAGCCACACCGCCGCGAGTGCCACACCGGCGAACCCCAGCAGAAATAGCAGGAAGTATTTGCGCCGCCGTTCTGCCTGCGCCTGGCGCCAAGGCAAAAGATTGATTCGTGTCATCCAGCGAAACTCCTCAGGGCCAGCCCGCAAGCAATTCCCATCCCGTGGGCATCCACGGCCCATTGTGCGCCATCGACTCGATGGCCCGGCATGAAGCTGGCGAAATCCTGACGGCAAGCGCGCTCCAATGCAAACCCTTCGACGTCCACCACCCGCGCAACCAGCCCGGCCAGGGCCAAAACCGCTGCGCGGGCCTCGACCTGCTCCTTCAGGCACGCAGCCAGCACCACCTCGACCCGCGCCGAGTCCTGAGCTAAAGGGCCGCGCACCTGAAAATCGATGGCGACGTCATCCAGTGGGTAAGGGATGTACTGATCGGCTTCCATCTGGATCATCCAGGCCATCTCTTCGTCACTGAGCCCCGCCTCCATGTCGATCACCCGCGTGATAACCGATGGCCCCGATACCGCCACTGCCGCCTGCCGGACGGACGAGTGCAACCGGGACAATGCCTGCTGCAGTGCCTGCCCCACCCCTTCAAGGTCCAACAACGTGCCATCGACGACCGCATTGGCGGGCAGCCCCTGCGCGACGTATGCCTTGACGCTGTAGGCGCCGGCGGTGTGGTCCAGTTCAATCAGCTTGATTCCAGTGTCATTGATGTCGACGCCCAGCAGGGTGTCGGCTTTGCGCCTGAAAAATCCCTTTCTCATAAAACTCCCTAAAACTTTGCCTGTCATACCGCCTGATTGCCGCTGGGAATCGTGCATTCGGTCGACTTGTTTGGCCGCCACGAATGACGCCCCAGGCCGAAAATGCTTTAATGCCCAGCGTTTTTTCCCGCTTTTTCCTGCTGCTCGGGTCGATCCATCGTTTGCCATGCATGCCCCGACGCGTAACTCATTCTTTTCTCTGGAAATCCAAAAGCCTTGATTCGTCTGCTGAAGTTTTTCGGGTACTCCATTGTCGCGATCGTCTGCGGGCTGCTGCTCGTACTCAGCGGGGCCTACCTCTACCTTAGTCCGGGTTTGCCCTCAGTAGAGGCACTCAGAAGCATCCAGTTGCAGATTCCTTTGCGGGTCTACAGCAGCGATGAAAAACTGATCGCGGAGTTCGGCGAAATGCGCCGCACACCGATCCGTTTCGCCGACATTCCACCCAATTTCATCAACGCCCTGCTCTCGGCTGAAGACGATAATTTCGCCAACCACTACGGCGTCGACCCAGGCAGCCTGGTGCGCGCAGCCACCCAGCTGGTAAAAAGCGGACACATTCAATCTGGCGGCAGTACCATCACCATGCAGGTGGCGAAGAACTTTTTCCTCACCAGCGAGCGCAGTTTTTCGCGCAAGGCCACCGAAATTCTGTTGGCGCTGCAGATCGAACGTCAGCTGACCAAGGACGAAATCCTTGAGCTGTACGTCAACAAGATCTACCTGGGCAACCGCGCCTACGGGATCGAGGCGGCTTCGCAGGTGTACTACGGCAAGTCGATTCGTGACGCCAGCCTGGCGCAGATGGCAATGATCGCCGGCCTGCCCAAGGCGCCGTCGCGCTTCAACCCGCTGGCCAACCCGGCGCGCAGCAAGGAGCGTCGCGACTGGATCCTGGGGCGCATGTACAAGCTGGGCAAAATCGACCAGGCCGCCTACGAGAGCGCCGTGGCCGAGCCGCTGAACGCCAGCTACCACGTGCCGACTCCGGAAGTGAATGCGCCGTATATCGCTGAAATGGCACGTGCCGAGATGGTCGGCCGTTATGGCAGCGAGGCCTACACCGAAGGCTTCCGCGTGACCACGACCATTCCAAGCAACCTGCAGGAAATCGCCAATAACTCAGTACGCGACGGTTTGGTGACCTACGACCAGCGCCATGGCTACCGTGGCCCCGAATCGCGCCTGCCGGGCAAGACCCTGAGCGCCTGGACCACCGAGCTGGGTAAACAGCGCCCGATCAGCGGCCTGGAACCCGCCATCGTCACTCAGGTGAAGAAGGATGGCGTGCAAGTGCTCACCCGCAGCGGCGAAGGCCATGTGTCGTGGGACAGCATGAAATGGGCACGCCCGTTCCTGAACACCAACAGCATGGGCCCGATGCCCAAGCAGCCGTCGGACGTGGCGCAGGTCGGTGACTTGATCCGCGTGCAACGCCAGAAAGACGACAGCCTTAAATTCAGCCAAGTGCCTGTGGCCCAAGGCGCACTGGTGTCCCTGGACCCGCAGAACGGTGCAATCCGTGCGCTGGTCGGCGGCTTTGCCTTCGAGCAGAGCAACTACAACCGCGCCACCCAGGCCAAGCGCCAGCCGGGCTCGAGCTTCAAGCCGTTCGTCTACAGCGCCGCGCTGGATAACGGCTACACCGCCGCCAGCCTGGTCAACGACGCACCGATCGTGTTTGTCGACGAGTACCTGGACAAGGTCTGGCGCCCGAAGAACGACACCAATACCTTCCTCGGCCCGATCCGTATTCGCGAGGCGCTGTACAAGTCACGCAACCTGGTCTCGATCCGCCTGCTGCAGGCGATGGGCGTGGGCAAGACCATCGACTACATGACGCGTTTCGGTTTCGCCAAGTCGGACCTGCCACCGAACCTGTCCCTGGCGCTGGGCACCGCGACCCTCACGCCGATGGAAATTGCTACCGGCTGGAGCACCTTTGCCAACGGCGGCTACAAGATCACGCCGTACCTGATCGACAAGATCGAAAGCCGCAATGGCGACACGCTGTTCACCGCCAACCCGCCACGCGTGCCGGGCGACGTGGTAAACGGTGTGGCTGCACCCGATGGCATTGCAGCACCGAACAACGGCGGCATCACCATTGAGCCGACGCCAGGCGCAGCACCGACCGCCAATGCCGCCGTGCCCGCCGAGCCACAGGCACCAGCAGTGGCCGAGCGTGTGGTGGATGGTCGTACCACCTACATCCTCAACAGCATTCTGGAAGACGTGATCAAGAAAGGCACCGGCCGCCGCGCCCTGGCCTTGGGTCGCGCGGATATCGCCGGCAAGACCGGTACAACCAACGAGTCCAAGGATGCCTGGTTCTCCGGCTACAACGCCGACTACGTGACCACTGTGTGGACCGGCTACGACCAACCGGAAAGCCTGGGCCGCCGTGAGTTTGGTGGCACCGTCGCACTGCCGATCTGGATGAGCTACATGGGCGCGGCCTTGAAGGACAAGCCGCTGCATACCCAGGCTGAGCCGGAAGGTATTCTCAGCCTGCGGATAGACCCGGTCAGCGGCCGTGCGGCATCACCCAGCACGCCGAATGCGTACTTCGAGCTGTTCAAGAGCGAAGACACGCCGCCGTCGGTCAACGAGCTGGGCAACGGCGTTGCACCGGGCAGCCCACTGCCGGCGGATGAGGCGGCGCCGATCGATCTCTTCTAATGTGACACAGCTCCACTGTGGGAGCTGGCTTGCCTGCGATGGCCATAGGCATCTACACAACTTTTGAAGGCCGCCACTTTCTCCTGTGGCGAGCAGGCTTGTCCTGCGTTGGGCCGCGAAGCGGCCCCAAACCCTGACACTGAGTACTTTCAGGAAAATTGCAGCGCCTTTACTGGGGCCGCTTCGCAGCCCAACGCCGGCGGGGCGACGATTCGACAAGCCTGCTCGCCACAACAGCCCACCTGCCACAGACTTCGTGCTAACCGGCTGTGTAACCTATGCTGCGATGGCGGTGTATCAGCCACTGATTCACCCCCTGGTACACCGCCATCGCGGGCAAGCCCGGCTCCCACAGGGTTTACCTGGCGCCTGAAGACCGTATTCATCAGCCACAAAAAAAGCCCCGACTCGCAAGAGCCGGGGCTTTTTGTTGGTGCGCTACAACGGCTTAGCCGTTGAACACATCATCCACGCTTTTCAGCGGGTAGTGCTTCGGATACGGCAGGGTAGCCACACCGGTCTCGATCGCGGCTTTGGCCACGGCATCCGAGATCAGGGTGATCAGGCGCTTATCCATTGGTTTCGGGATGATGTACTCACGACCGAATGCCAGTGGGGCACCACCGTAGGCATCGCAGACATCCTGAGGTACCGGCAGCTTGGCCAGTTCACGCAGGGCGTTGGCGGCAGCCACTTTCATCTCTTCGTTGATGCGCTTGGCGCGAACGTCCAGGGCACCACGGAAGATGAACGGGAAGCCCAACACGTTGTTGACCTGGTTCGGGTAGTCCGAACGGCCGGTGGCCATGATCACGTCGTTGCGAGTGGCGTGGGCCAGCTCAGGCGAGATCTCCGGGTCCGGGTTGGAGCAGGCGAACACGATCGGGTTGGCCGCCATGGACTTCAGGCCTTCGGCGCTCAGCAGGTTCGGGCCGGACAGGCCAACGAACACGTCGGCACCGTCGAGGGCGTCAGCCAGGGTGCGCTTGTCGGTAGCGTGGGCAAACATCGCCTTGTACTGGTTCAGGTCGGTACGCTCGGACTGAACAACGCCCTTGCTGTCGACCATGAAGATGTTTTCCAGCTTGGCGCCCATGCTCACCAGCAACTTCATGCAGGAGATGGCCGCAGCACCAGCGCCCAGGCAGACGATCTGGGCGTCAGCCAGGGTTTTGCCAGCGATTTCCAGGGCGTTGATCATGCCGGCCGCAGTAACGATCGCGGTGCCGTGCTGGTCATCGTGGAATACCGGAATGTCGCACTGTTCGATCAGGGCCTTTTCGATCTCGAAGCACTCAGGTGCCTTGATGTCTTCCAGGTTGATGCCACCGAAAGTGATGGAGATGCGCTTTACAGTGTCGATGAAAGCTTGCGGGCTTTCGGAATCGACTTCGATGTCGAAAACGTCGATGCCGGCAAAGCGCTTGAACAGCACGCCCTTACCTTCCATTACTGGCTTGGAAGCCAATGGGCCGAGGTTGCCCAGGCCGAGAATCGCGGTGCCATCGGAAATCACTGCAACCAGGTTGCCTTTGCCGGTGTACTTGTACGCCAGTTCAGGGTCGCGGGCGATTTCACGTACGGGCTCGGCAACGCCAGGGCTGTAGGCCAGCGACAAGTCGCGGGCAGTGGCAGTGGCTTTGGTGAGCTCTACACTCAGCTTTCCTGGACGAGGATGGGCGTGATATTCGAGAGCGGCAGTTTTCAAATCAGACATATCGGCATTCCGCTTTTACTGTTGGTCGACGGACCGCCGAGGATACGCGTGTGAGAAAGTCCCCACAAGACTGGTCAGTCACTGCCGTCAAGGGCCGCGCACTACGACTTTCGGCCAAGAGCCACGGGATACAAGGGCTTAACTGTTCACAATTACGATAAAAAATGTCTACAATTATTTTATTAAAATCGCTTTGAGTGCAGCACGGTCAAATCGCAGGCACAAAAAAGGCGCCCACAAGGGGCGCCTTTTTCAACAGCTTGCAAAAACCCTGGGGGCTTTTGAGCCTTACTCTGCAGCAGCAGGCTTCTTGCCGAAAGCACCAAAGCGATCTGCGAAGCGCTGTACACGGCCGCCGGTGTCCAGAGTTTTCTGCTTACCGGTGTAGAACGGGTGGCACTCGTTGCATACGTCAGTACCCAGTGGCTTGCACAGGTTCGAACGCGTTTCGAACTTGTTGCCGCAGCTGCAGGTTACTTCGATAGTTTCGTACGCTGGATGGATATCGGCTTTCATGGTGACTTCCTCGGGCTAGCGTGCCGCCACTCGACACTATTGTCGAATACCGCACGTAATTAGGCCGCGGATTCTACCAGACCTTTTTAAACGCGCAAGCGGCGCCTCCCGTGCTTTGCCTACATAAAAGCCCCTTTCATCAGAAAAACCCAACTCACCACCGCCTATCTGCAAGGCCGCACTTTTTTGTGGCGAGCAGGCTTGCCCTGCGCAGGGCAAGCCTGCTCGCCACAACAAGCCCGGCGCCCACAGAAGTGCCGCAAGACAGGACACCCACACCGCAGGTCTGCTAGGCTCCCGCCCCTGCGCCACTGCCTGCCTTTAGATGAGACTCCCCGCGTGCCCGACGCCATTTTGCGCCTAGCCCTGCCCTCGCCCCTGCGCCGCCTGTTCGACTACCGAGCCCCGGCCGGCGTGTTGCGGGCGCAGTTGCAGCCGGGCATGCGCGTGCGCGTGCCGTTTGGCCGTCGCGAGATGATCGGCATCCTGATCGAGGTGGCCGACCACAGCGAAGTCCCCGCCGAAAAGCTCAAGCCGGCCCTGGCCATCCTCGACGCTACACCGCCGCTGCCGCCCGCGCTGTTCAAGTTATGCCTGTGGACCGCACAGTATTACCAGCACAGCCTCGGCGATACCCTGAGCTGGGCGCTGCCGGTGCTGTTGCGCCAGGGCGAACTGGCTGAAGCACGCCAGGAGCGTTTCTGGTCGATGGTGCCCGGCGCGCGCCTGGATGACCCACGCATCGCCCGCGCGCCACGCCAACGCGAAGCCCTCGCGACCCTGGCCCAACACCCCCATGGCGTGGCCCACCAGCTGTTAAGCAAGCTGATGCTGAGCAAAGACAGCCTCGACTTGCTGCTGGCAAAGGGCTTGGTGCAGGTGGAAATCCGCAAGCACGCGCCGGACCCGCGCCATGACCACTGGCTGGCTCAGCCGGAATTGCCGCTGAACCCCGAGCAACGCGCCGCCTATGAAGCCATTCGCGCCGGTTTCGACAGCTTCCATGCCTTCCTGCTCGCCGGCGTCACCGGCAGCGGCAAGACCGAAGTGTATTTGCAACTGATCCGCGAAACCCTGCAAGCCGGCAAGCAGGCACTGGTGTTGATCCCGGAGATCAACCTCGGCCCGCAAACCCTGGCGCGTTTCGAGCAACGTTTTAACGCGCGCATCGCGCTGGTGCATTCGGCGGTCAACGACCGCGAGCGCCTGGAAGCCTGGCTGGCGGCGCGGGACGGCGAGGCCGACATTATTATCGGCACCCGCTCGGCACTGTTCACGCCGATGAAAAACCCCGGGCTGATCATCATCGACGAGGAGCACGACGGCTCCTATAAACAGCAGGAAGGCCTGCGCTACCACGCACGCGACCTGGCGCTGGTACGCGCGCGCCAGGAAGACATCCCGATTGTGCTCGGCTCGGCTACACCGTCCCTGGAAAGCCTGCACAACGCCTACACCGGCCGTTATGGCCTGCTGCGCCTCAACGAGCGCGCCGGCGGCGCCAAGCAACCACGGTTTCTGCGCCTGGATGTAAAAAGCCGCCCACTGGACAGCGGCATTTCCGGGCCGATGCAGCAAGCCATCGGCCAAACCCTCGCCGCCGGCCAGCAAGTCCTGGTGTTTCTTAACCGTAGGGGCTTTGCGCCGACGCTGCTGTGCCACGACTGCGGCTGGATGTCCGAGTGCGAACGCTGCGATGCGCGCATGACCGTACACCAGCGCCACGGCGAGCTGCGCTGCCACCACTGCGGCCATGTGGAGCGCGTGCCGCGCCACTGCCCACAATGCGGCAAAGTGGATTTGCGCCCCGTGGGTGCGGGCACCGAGCGTGCCGAGGAGCGCCTGGGCATTCTGTTTCCGGATTACCCGGTGCTGCGCGTCGACCGCGACAGCACCTCGCGCAAAGACGCGATGAACCAGCTGTTCGCGACCATTCAGAAAGGCCAGCCGTGCATCCTGATCGGCACGCAGATGCTCGCCAAAGGGCACCACTTCCCACGGGTAACGCTGGTGTCGATCCTGGACGCCGACGGTGGTTTGTTCTCCGGCGACTTCCGCGCCAGCGAACGCATGGCGCAACTGATCGTGCAGGTGGCAGGCCGTGCCGGGCGCGCCGAAGAGCCGGGCAAGGTGATTATCCAGACGCATCTGGCCGACCACCCCTTGCTGATTCAACTGACAGAACAGGGCTACTTCGCTTTCGCCGAACAGGCCCTGAGCGAACGCCGCTCCGCCGGCCTGCCGCCGTTTGCACACCTGGCACTGTTGCGCGCCGAAGCGCACAAGCCAGGGCAGGCCGAAAATTTTCTCGACGAGGCATGCAGCGCCGCCGAACGTTTGCTCGGTGAGTTGAGTCTGGCCGGCATCGAATTGCTCGGCCCAGTCCCCGCGCCGATGGAGCGGCGCGCCGGGCGATATCGCGCTCAGCTACTCTTGCAGGCAACGTCCCGTGCACCGATGCATCGACTATTAAATAGCTGGATGCTTGCCCTGGAGCAAATGCCCAGCGCCCGCCAAGTGCGATGGTCGTTGGATGTGGATCCGGTAGACCTGTATTGATTGCGAAATCGCTATCGCAGGCAAGCCAGCTCCCACATTTTGAAATATGAACCCCCTTAAATGTGGGAGCGGGCTTGCCCGCGATGAGGTCCGCAGGTCCATCAACCTGTCTGAACGGTTGGCAAGCCCGCCCTCGCCACGGATAATGCCGAGTTTTTCCACCTGCGCATCGCGCACCGCCGCTTGCGGTCGAAAGAGAACACCATGAAAGACACCATTCGCCAGCTGATCCAACAAGCCCTCACCCAACTCGTCAACGAAGGTGTGTTGCCTGAAGGCCTGTCGCCGGCGATCCAGGTGGAAAACACTCGCGACAAGACCCATGGCGACTTTGCCAGCAACATTGCGATGATGCTGTCCAAGCCTGCCGGCATGAAACCGCGTGACCTGGCGGAGAAAATCATCGCCGCGCTGCCGACCGACGAGAGTGTGACCAAGGCCGAAATCGCCGGCCCAGGCTTTATCAACTTCTTCCAGAACACCCAGGCCCTGGCTTCGCGCCTGGACGCGGCCCTGGCCGACGCCAACATTGGCGTGCGCAAGGCCGGCCCCGTGGAGCGTGTGGTGATTGACCTGTCGGCACCCAACCTGGCCAAAGAGATGCACGTGGGCCACCTGCGCTCGACCATCATTGGTGACGGCGTGGCGCGGGTGTTGGAGTTCCTGGGTGACGACGTGATCCGTCAGAACCACGTGGGCGACTGGGGCACCCAGTTCGGCATGCTGATGGCCTACCTGCAGGAAAACCCGATCACCAGCAACGAGCTGGCCGACCTGGAAAACTTCTACCGCGCCGCCAAAAAGCGCTTCGACGATTCCGAAGAGTTCGCCGACCGCGCCCGTGGCCTGGTGGTCAAGCTGCAAGCCGGCGATGAAGATTGCCTGGCGCTGTGGGGCCGTTTCCGTGAGATTTCGCTGTCGCACTGCCAGGAAATCTACGAGCTGCTCAACGTGAAGCTGACCATGGCCGACGTGATGGGCGAAAGCGCCTACAACGACGACCTGATCAACGTGGTCAACGACCTCAAGGCTGCCGGCCTGTTGGTTGAGAGCAACGGCGCGCAGTGCGTGTTCCTCGAAGAATTCAAGACCGCCGACGGCGAGCCGCTGCCGGTGATCATCGTCAAGGCCGACGGCGGCTACCTGTACGCCACCACTGACCTGGCAGCCGTGCGCTACCGCAGCGGCGTGCTCAAGGCCGACCGCGCGCTGTATTTTGTCGACCAGCGCCAGGCCCTGCACTTCCAGCAAGTGTTCGAAGTGGCGCGCCGCGCAGGCTTCGTCACCCACCCGATGCACATGGAACACATGGGTTTTGGCACCATGAACGGCGCCGATGGCCGCCCGTTCAAGACCCGCGACGGCGGCACCGTGAAGCTGATCGACCTGCTCAACGAAGCCCAGGACCGTGCCTACAACCTGGTGAAGGAAAAGAACCCGGAGTTGGCCGAAGCCGACCTGCGCAATATCGCCCGCGTGGTAGGTATTGGTGCGGTGAAGTACGCCGACCTGTCCAAGCACCGCACCAGCGACTACAGCTTCAACTTCGAACTGATGCTCAACTTCGAAGGCAACACCGCGCCGTACCTGCTGTACGCTTACACCCGTGTGGCCGGCGTGTTCCGCAAGCTGGGCAAGGATTTCAGCGAGGTCGAAGGCCAAATCGTGCTGGATGCCCCGCATGAACAGGACCTGGCGGCCAAGCTGGCGCAGTTCGGCGAAGTGCTCAACAGCGTCGGTGAAAAAGGCACGCCGCATATCCTCTGCACGTATTTGTACGAAGTCGCCGGTCTGTTCTCCAGTTTCTATGAGAACTGCCCGATCCTTACGGCAGACGACGAAGCCCAAAAGCAAAGTCGCCTGCGCCTCGCCGCACTGGCTGGACGGACCCTCAAGCAAGGCCTGGAACTGTTAGGCCTGGAAACCCTGGAGCGTATGTAAGTTGGCTGCCAAGAAAAAACCTGCACCCAAGCGCGGCGCCAGCCGCTATCAGGCACCGGCGAAGAAGCCAATCCCGGGCTGGCTGTGGATGGCTATCGGCCTGGCGGTCGGCGCGTTTGTGGTGATCCTGATGAAGCTGGAGCCCGGCAAGGGTGATGACGTCAAACGGGTCAAGCAAGAACAGCAGAAGGCCACAAAAATCTCCGAGGCCAACAAGACTGCGCCGAGCCCGACCGCGCCGGTAAAGCCCAAGTACGACTTCTACACGCTGCTGCCGGAGTCGGAAGTGATCGTGCCGCCTGACGCCGTGCCGGAGAAAACCCTGCCGACGCCACAAGTGCCGACCACACCGGTGACACCAGCGGAAGCCGCGAAAATCGACACCGCACGCGCTCAAGCCGCGTTGGCCGGGATCACTCCGCCGCCACCGCCACCGGTGGCGACCACCAAGGCGGCGCCGGTGACCAAGTTCTTCCTGCAAGCGGGCTCGTTCCCGAAACAGGCGGATGCGGATCGTGTGCGTGCGCAGATCATCCTGCTGGGCCAGTCGGTAACAGTGGAGTCCGGCACCGTGAAGGATGCGACCTGGTATCGCGTATTGGTCGGACCGTTCAGCAACCGTGAACAGCTGACCGTGGCGCAGAAGCAACTGGCGGGTGCAGGCTTTAGCAATCTGTTGTTACAACAACGCCAGAGCCGTTGATTCCGGCTCAACGCCGATCAAAATGTGGGAGCTGGCTTGCCTGCGATAGCGATGTAACAGTCCATATTTTCAGTGACTGACACACCGCTATCGCAGGCAAGCCAGCTCCCACAGTTGGTTTTGTGGTGTTCTCTGGAAGGTGTCAGCCCCATAAACACCACTCGTCCGCACACACGTCCTACGGTTGAAATCCCCCCCGCCACCCCCATATGAGATTCCATCAGGGCATTTTCGCCCCGCTGCGTGGAGACTCTCCCCTTGACCACCATCGTTTCAGTACGTCGCCACGGCAAAGTCGTCATGGGCGGCGACGGCCAGGTTTCCCTGGGCAACACCGTGATGAAAGGCAACGCCAAGAAAGTGCGTCGCCTGTACCACGGCCAGGTTCTCGCCGGTTTCGCTGGCGCCACTGCCGACGCCTTCACCCTCTTCGAACGCTTCGAAGGCCAGCTGGAAAAACACCAGGGCCACCTGGTTCGCGCCGCTGTCGAACTCGCCAAAGAATGGCGCACCGACCGCTCCCTCAGCCGCCTGGAAGCCATGTTGGCGGTCGCCAACAAAGACGCATCCTTGATCATCACCGGTAACGGCGATGTGGTTGAACCCGAGCACGGCCTGATCGCCATGGGTTCCGGCGGCGGCTACGCCCAGGCGGCAGCCAGCGCCCTGCTGAAGAAAACCGACCTGTCGGCCCGCGAAATCGTCGAGACCGCCCTGGGTATCGCCGGCGATATCTGCGTGTTCACCAACCACAACTTCACCATTGAGGAGCAGGACCTCGCCGAGTAAGCCGTAGGCTTATTCCGCTTGAGGCCGCCAAACACTATGTCCATGACTCCCCGCGAAATCGTCCATGAACTTAATCGCCATATCATCGGCCAGGACGATGCCAAGCGCGCCGTTGCCATTGCGCTGCGTAACCGCTGGCGCCGGATGCAACTGCCTGAAGAACTGCGCGTTGAAGTAACGCCCAAGAACATCCTGATGATCGGGCCGACAGGCGTGGGTAAAACCGAAATCGCCCGACGCCTGGCCAAACTGGCCAATGCTCCGTTCATCAAGGTCGAGGCCACCAAGTTCACCGAAGTGGGCTATGTAGGCCGTGACGTCGAGTCGATCATCCGTGACCTGGCCGACGCAGCCCTGAAAATGCTGCGCGAGCAGGAAGTGACCAAGGTCAGCCACCGCGCCGAAGACGCCGCCGAGGAACGCATCCTGGATGCCCTGCTGCCACCGGCACGCATGGGCTTTAACGAAGACGCCGCGCCAAGCTCGGATTCCAACACCCGCCAGCTGTTCCGCAAGCGCCTGCGTGAAGGCCAGCTGGACGACAAGGAAATCGAGATCGAAGTGGCCGAAGTGTCCGGCGTCGACATCTCCGCACCGCCTGGCATGGAAGAAATGACCAGCCAGTTGCAGAACCTGTTCGCCAACATGGGCAAGGGCAAGAAGAAAAGCCGCAAGCTCAAGGTGAAGGACGCGCTGAAGCTGGTGCGCGACGAAGAAGCCGGGCGCCTGGTGAATGAGGAAGAGCTCAAGGCCAAAGCCCTGGAAGCGGTGGAGCAGCACGGTATCGTGTTTATCGACGAGATCGACAAGGTGGCCAAGCGCGGCAACTCCGGCGGCGTCGATGTGTCCCGCGAAGGCGTACAGCGCGACCTGTTGCCGCTGATCGAAGGCTGCACGGTGAACACCAAGCTGGGCATGGTCAAGACCGACCACATCCTGTTTATCGCCTCGGGCGCGTTCCACCTGAGCAAGCCCAGCGACCTGGTGCCGGAGCTGCAAGGCCGTCTGCCGATTCGCGTGGAACTCAAGGCGCTGACCCCCGGCGACTTCGAACGCATCCTCAGCGAGCCGCATGCTTCGCTCACCGAGCAATACCGCGAACTGCTGAAAACCGAAGGTTTGGGCATCGAATTCCAGCCGGACGGCATCAAGCGCCTGGCGGAGATTGCCTGGCAGGTCAACGAGAAGACCGAAAACATCGGTGCCCGTCGCCTGCACACCCTGCTTGAGCGTCTGCTGGAGGAAGTGTCCTTCAGTGCTGGCGACATGGCCGGTTCGCAGAATGGCGAAGCGATCAAGATTGACGCTGAGTACGTCAATAGCCACCTGGGCGAATTGGCGCAGAACGAAGATCTGTCTCGTTATATCCTGTAAGCCTCACAGAAAACGGCTTGTGTCGGAGCCGGACTTGTGTGGGAGCTGGCTTGCCTGCGATAGCATCACCTCAGTGTTTCTGAAACACCGAGGTGTCTGCATCGCGGGCAAGCCCGGCTCCCACACAAGCCAGCTCCTACAGTTTTAAGCCGGTTCTCAGGACTATCTCTGGGCGGTTCTCCAATGACCAAATTCCCCACCGCTGTAAACCTGCACAAAACCTCCAACACCCTCGGCCTTACCTATGGGCCGAGCGAGGTCTACCAGCTCCCCGCTGAGCTGCTACGCACCCACTCGCCTTCCGCCGAGGTCCAGGGCCACGGCAAACCCATCCTGCAGTTCGGCAAGCTCAACGTGCGGCTGATCAAGATAGAACCAGCCGGCCAATACGCACTGAAATTGACCTTCGACGACGGCCATGACAGCGGACTGTTCACCTGGGACTACCTCTACCAGTTGGCCGTACGCCAGGATGCGTTGTGGGCCGATTATCTGGCTGAGCTTAAAGCCGCCGGCAAAACCCGCGACCCGAGCGAATCGGTCGTGCGGCTGATGCTCTAACTCAGGCGTCTCGCTCTTTAGAGGGCATTTTCTAATTTCATCTGCTTGAATGCCCTGTCGCGTGGTCAACGATTGGCCCGCTTGCGAAAAAAATTAAACTCGGGTAACCAATGGAACTGGCAAGTTCCCTGCATTTGACGATGCGGTATCAACGGTCACCCGAGTCGCAGTACCAGGCTGGTGTCGTGTATCGAAATTGGGTGCGCAGCAATCGCCGGTACTCGTCTTTCGGACAATGGAGCGTCGTAGATGAGTAACAAGAATAACGATGACTTGAAACGCCAGGCCTCGGAAAACACCCTGGGGCTGAACCCGATCATCGCGTTACGCAAAAAGGATTTATTGGCCTCAGCGAAGATGGTACTGACCCAAGCCATCAAGCAACCGTTGCACAGCGTCAAACACGTCGCGCATTTTGGCGTGGAATTGAAGAACGTGATGTTCGGCAAATCCGCACTGGCCCCCGAAGGCGACGACCGTCGCTTCAACGACCCGGCGTGGAGCCAGAACCCGCTCTATAAGCGTTACCTGCAAACTTACCTGGCGTGGCGCAAGGAACTGCACGACTGGATCGGCGACAGTAACCTGTCGGAACAGGACATCAGCCGCGGCCACTTCGTGATCAACCTGATGACCGAAGCCATGGCCCCCACCAACAGCGCGGCCAACCCGGCGGCGGTCAAGCGCTTCTTTGAAACCGGCGGCAAAAGCCTGCTTGATGGCCTGTCCCACTTGGCCAAAGACATGGTGCACAACGGCGGCATGCCCAGCCAGGTCAACATGGGCGCCTTCGAAGTCGGCAAGACCCTGGGCACCACTGAAGGCGCCGTGGTGTTTCGCAATGACGTGCTGGAGCTGATCCAGTACAAGCCCATCACCGAGCAAGTGCACGAGCGCCCACTGCTGGTGGTGCCGCCGCAGATCAACAAATTCTATGTATTCGACCTGAGCCCGGAGAAGAGCCTGGCGCGCTTCTGCCTGCGCAATGGCCAGCAGACGTTTATCGTCAGTTGGCGCAACCCGACCAAGGCGCAGCGCGAGTGGGGCCTGTCGACCTATATCGAGGCGCTCAAGGAGGCGGTCGATGTGGTCACGGCGATTACCGGCAGCAAAGACGTGAACATGCTCGGCGCCTGCTCGGGCGGCATCACCTGCACCGCCCTGCTGGGCCACTACGCGGCGCTGGGCGAGAAGAAGGTCAACGCCCTGACCCTGCTGGTGAGTGTGCTGGACACCACCCTGGACACCCAGGTGGCGCTGTTTGTCGACGAACAGACCCTGGAAGCCGCCAAGCGCCACTCCTACCAGGCCGGTGTGCTGGAGGGCCGCGACATGGCCAAGGTCTTCGCCTGGATGCGCCCCAACGACCTGATCTGGAACTACTGGGTCAATAACTACCTGCTCGGCAACGAGCCGCCGGTGTTCGACATCCTGTTCTGGAACAACGACACCACACGTTTGCCGGCCGCCTTCCATGGCGATTTGATTGAGCTGTTCAAGAACAACCCGCTGGTACGCGCCAATGCCCTGGAGGTGTGCGGCACGCCGATCGACCTCAAGCAGGTGACCGCCGATATCTATTCCCTGGCCGGCACCAACGACCACATCACGCCGTGGCAGTCGTGCTACAAATCGGCGCAGCTGTTTGGTGGCAAAGTGGAGTTTGTGTTGTCCAGCAGCGGGCATATCCAGAGCATCCTCAACCCGCCAGGCAACCCCAAGGCGCGTTACCAGACCAGCGATGGTTTGGCGGGCAAGCCGCTGGAGTGGCAGGAGAATGCCACCAAGCACACTGACTCATGGTGGCTGCATTGGCAGGCGTGGCAGGCCGAGCGGGCGGGCAAACTGAAGAAAGCACCTACAAGCCTGGGTAACAAAGCCTATGCCGCAGCTGAGGCGGCACCGGGTACTTATGTGCACGAACGATAAGCAGATTTTGCGGTAGAAATGCGATCAATGTGGGAGCTGGCTTGCCTGCGATAGCGGTGGGCCAGCTAGATGATGAGCTAACTGAAAGATTGCTATCGCAGGCAAGCCAGCTCCCACAGGAACCGAGTTTTTCCAGACAAATAGCGCCACTTCACAGGGCTTGAGCATGCCGCAACCGTTCATCTTCCGTACCATCGACCTGGATGGCCAGACCATCCGTACGGCGGTACGCCCGGGCAAGCCTCACTTGACGCCGTTGCTGATCTTCAACGGCATCGGCGCCAACCTTGAGCTGGTGTTTCCGTTCGTCCAGGCGCTGGACCCGGACCTGGAAGTGATCGCCTTCGATGTGCCAGGTGTGGGGGGGTCTTCCACACCCAGCGTGCCCTATCGTTTTCCCGGCTTGGCCAAGCTCACCGCACGCATGCTCGATTACCTGGACTATGGCCAGGTGAATGCGGTGGGTGTGTCCTGGGGCGGCGCGTTGGCGCAGCAGTTTGCCTATGATTACCCCGAGCGCTGCAAAAAACTGATCCTGGCGGCGACGGCAGCCGGGGCCTTTATGGTGCCGGGCAAACCCAAGGTGCTATGGCTGATGGCAAGCCCCAGGCGCTATATCCAACCGTCCCACGTGGTGCGCATTGCACCGATGATTTATGGCGGCTCGTTCCGCCGCGACTCCAAACTGGCCGCCGAACACGCCAGCAAGGTGCGCTCGGCGGGCAAGCTCGGTTACTACTGGCAGCTGTTTGCGGGCCTTGGCTGGACCAGCATTCACTGGCTGCACAAGATCCGCCAGCCGACGCTGGTGCTGGCCGGCGACGACGACCCGCTGATCCCGCTGATCAATATGCGCATGCTTGCCTGGCGCATTCCCAACGCACAGTTGCACATCATCGATGATGGCCACTTGTTCCTGATCACCCGCGCCGAAGCCGTGGCGCCGATCATCATGAAGTTTCTTGAAGAGGAGCGCCTGCGTGCGGTGATTCACCCTCGACCAGCGGTGTAAGGACTACGCCGCCGCGCAACTTGCCAGGAACCGACTATGGTTCTGAATTGGCGTGCCTGTTGATGGCTTGACGAAGGAGTGTTGGCTCATGCGAGAAAGACCCGTGACGAACCCGGCGCCCACCCCGGCCGCGTTCATCAACGCGCAAAATGCGATCAGTGGCCTGCGGGGCCGCGATTTGCTGGCGACGCTGCGCAGTGTCGCCAACCATGGCTTGCGCAACCCGCTGTACACCGCTCGGCACGCCCTGGCCTTGGGCGGCCAACTCGGTCGCGTGCTGCTGGGTGAAACCGTACAGGCCCCCAACCCCGCTGACAGCCGCTTCTCCGACCCCACCTGGACGCTTAATCCGCTGTACCGGCGCAGCCTGCAAGCCTATTTGAGCTGGCAGAAACAAACGCGTCACTGGATCGACGACAGCTCGATGAGCGCCGATGACCGCGCCCGCGCGCACTTTGCCTTCTCGCTGATCAACGATGCCGTCTCGCCCTCCAACACCTTGCTCAACCCGCTGGCCATCAAGGAGCTGCTCAACTCCGGCGGCAACAGTGTGGTGCGCGGCGTGAGTAATTTGTTTAACGATTTGTTGCACAACAACGGCCTGCCCAGCCAGGTCAGCAAACACGCTTTTGAAGTGGGCAAAACGGTGGCAACGACCGCGGGCTCCGTGGTGTTTCGCAACGAGCTGCTGGAACTGATCCAGTACAAGCCCATGAGCGAAAAGCAGTACGCCAAGCCGTTGCTGGTCGTGCCGCCGCAAATCAACAAGTACTACATCTTCGATCTCAGCCCCGCCAACAGCTTTGTGCAGTACGCCCTGAAAAACGGCCTGCAGACGTTTATGGTCAGCTGGCGCAACCCGGATGTGCGTCACCGCGAGTGGGGCCTGTCCACCTATGTGGCGGCGCTGGAGGAAGCGCTGAACGTGTGCCGGGCCATCACCGGTGCCCGTGAGGTCAACCTGATGGGCGCCTGCGCCGGTGGCTTGACCATCGCCGCGCTGCAAGGCCACCTGCAAGCCAAGCGCCAGCTGCGGCGCATCTCCAGCGCCAGTTACCTGGTGAGCCTGCTGGACAGCCAGATCGACAGCCCCGCCACCTTGTTTGCCGATGAACAGACCCTGGAGGCCGCCAAGCGCCGCTCCTACCAGCAAGGCGTGCTGGAGGGTCGCGACATGGCCAAGGTCTTCGCCTGGATGCGCCCCAACGATCTGATCTGGAACTACTGGATCAATAATTACCTGCTGGGCAAAGAACCGCCGGCGTTCGACATCCTCTACTGGAACAACGACAACACGCGCCTGCCCGCCGCGTTGCATGGCGACCTGCTGGACTTCTTCAAGCACAACCCGCTCAGCCATCCGGGTGGCCTTGAGGTGTGCGGCACGCCCATCGACCTGCAGAAGGTCACAGTGGACAGCTTCAGCGTGGCCGGGATCAACGACCACATCACGCCGTGGGACGCGGTGTATCGCTCCACGCAACTGCTGGGCGGCGAGCGGCGCTTTGTGCTGTCCAACAGCGGGCATATCCAAAGCATTCTCAACCCGCCGGGCAACCCCAAGGCCAACTACGTCGAGAACCCCAAGCTGAGCAGCGACCCGCGTGCCTGGTACTACGACGCCAGTCACGTCGAAGGCAGCTGGTGGCCGCAGTGGCTTGCGTGGATCCAGCAACGTTCGGGCGTGCAACGCGAAACACTCACCGCCCTGGGCAACCAGAATTACCCACCGATGGAAGCGGCGCCAGGCACTTACGTGCGGGTGCGTTGAGCTCAACGATCACATTAAGAAGACTGGATGAAGACCCGCGACCGTATCCTTGAATGTGCCCTGCAGTTGTTCAACCACAAGGGCGAACCGAACGTGTCGACCATGGAGGTGGCCAATGAAATGGGGATCAGCCCCGGCAACCTTTATTACCATTTCCATGGCAAGGAGCCCTTGGTGCTCGGGTTGTTCGAGCGTTTCCAGAATGAACTGGCGCCGCTGCTCGACCCGCCGGCAGATGCGCAACTCAAACCCGAAGATTACTGGCTGTTCCTGCACCTGATCATCGAGCGCATGGCCCACTACCGGTTCCTGTTCCAGGACCTGTCGAACCTGGCCGGGCGCCTGCCAAAGCTGGCCAAGGGCATTCGCAACTTGCTCACGGCGCTCAAGCGCACCCTGGCTTCACTGCTTGCGCGCTTGAAGGCGGCGGGGCAACTGGTCAGTGATACCCAGGCATTGGGGCAATTGGTGGAACAGATCACCATGACCCTGCTGTTTTCCCTGGACTACCAGCGGATTCTCGACCGCGAGGGCGAGGTGCGGGTGGTGGTGTACCAGGTCATGATGCTGGTGGCGCCGCACCTGTTGTTGCCGGCGCGGCAGGCGACTGAGCGGTTTGCGCTCAAATACCTGGATGATATCGATTAAAAATGTGGGAGCGGGCTTGCCCGCGATAGCAATTTATCAGCCAATACCTGGGTGGCTGACACTCCGCCATCGCGGGCAAGCCCGCTCCCACATTGGAAATGCGGTGTATATGAGACTTCCATAAAAAAACGCCCGACCTTCACAGGCCGGGCGTTTTTTGTGCCCTGAAAAAATCAGGACTGACTGGATGGCGTCGGGGTTACCGGCGTTGCAGTCGGGGCGGCAGGAGCATGTGTCGGTGCGGACACCGAATTGGCTGTAGAAGCGGTTGGCGCTGGAGTTGCAGGCTTGGCCGCAACAGCAGGTTTGGACGCTGCTGGCTTCTTGGCTACTGCTGGCTTCTTCGCGGCGGCAGGTTTTGCCGCAGGCTTGGCAGCCACAGGTTTTGCTGCAGCAGGCTTGGCAGCGGCTTTAGCGGCGGCTGGTTTGGCTGCAGGTTTCGCAGCGGCCGGCTTGGCAGCAGGTTTGGCAGCGGCGGTTTTAGCCGCAGGCTTGGCCGCTGGTTTTGCTGCTGCTTTGGCAGCCGGCTTAGCCGCAGGCTTGGCAGCGGCTTTAGCGGCCACGGGTTTTGCTGCAGGCTTGGCAGCCGGTTTGGCAGCTGCGGTTTTTGCAGCGGGTTTTGCCGCAGCTTTAGCCGGGGCCTTGGCCGCAGGTTTGGCAGCTGGCTTGGCGGCCGCTTTAACCAGAGGCTTGGCGGCGGTTTTGGCAGCCGGTTTAGCAGCCGCAGTTTTAGCCGCAGGCTTGGCAGCCGGTTTAGCGGCGGCGGTTTTGGCTGGAGCCACTTTAGCGCCGGTGAGTTTTTCGATTTGCTTGGTCAGGGTATCGACCTTGCTGTGCAGCGTCTTCAGTTCCGCTTTGCTGGGCACGCCCAGTCGCGAAATGGCACTGTTGAGACGCTTGTCGAAGGTTTCTTCCAACTTGCCCCAAGTGTCAGAAATGCTCGACTTGGCAGAGCCGGCAGTGGCCTTGGCCGCTTCAACTTTTTTACCAACCGTGGTCTTGGTCAACTTCTCGGCCTTTTCGCCGTCCTTGACCAATGTCTCGAAGTATTTGCCGCCGTCACTGCTAACCTTCGAGTACACGCCTAAACCAGCAAGCCAGATCTTACGGGAATATTTTTCAACCTCCCCGATCCACGAGCTGCCTTCTTTCTGAGTAGTCTTTTTAACAGCCATCCCGATGTCTCCTTAGTGTTTACGCGCGACACGTTCTAGCAATGTCGTCAGCTCTTCGAGCTTAGCAGAGAGTGTCTCCACGTCATGTTTAGACGCAATGCCGATTCGATTCAAGGCACTTGCAACACGCGTGTCAAAAGCTTTTTCAACTTTATCCAGTTGAACTTCAACCAAACCTTTGACGCTGGAGACATTACTCTTTACTTGGTCAATCTGACTGTTGGCAGCATCAAGTTGTTCAACCACAACTTTTTTGCCTTTACTTTCAACATGTTGACCGGTCTTAACCAGCTCTTTGAAGTACTCGCCGCCTTCGCTGCCGACCTTGGCATAGGCGCCAAGTCCTGCCAGCCAGATCTTGCGGGCGTAGCTTTTAACGTCACTCAGGGCAGTGGACTGAAGGTCGATTTTTTTCTTCAAAATAACTTTGGCCATGGTGCACCTCACGCAGATTAGGGTCGAGGAACGGCCCGCAGGAGTTGAGGGCTTGGGCACAAAGTAGGCTGGAAAATTAGAATCGGCACCCTAAGAACACATTGATCAGGCCAGCGCCTTATCCAGGGCTTTCTCGATTTCAGACTTGATGGTGCCGCTCATGGCCGACATCAACAGGCCCAATTCAACATCAATGCGCAGCGATTCATCGGCGACTAACACCGTGCCTTTAACCCCCGAACGCTTGAGGTTCAGGCTATCGCCCGACCACGATGACTCCAGGCCATATTGCTCCTTGAGTTTGTGCGCCAACTTCTCGGCCTTCGCGCGCGCGCCTTCTTTACCCAGGGAATGTGCACGCTCAACGGTAATACGGGCCATTGCAATGACTCCTCTTTTATATCGACTCAGAACACCTGCCATGCGGCAAAAGGTCTCGATGAACACCTATCTTACCTTCAGCCTTGCCAAGACAAAGCAGGCGGTGGGGATTATCATGTCCCGCATTCTCTTTTGGTGACAGCGATATGACTGATCAGCGCAAAGGCAGCGATGCCGAACCCACCACTCACTTCGGCTTCAAGAACGTTCCGGAAAGCCAGAAAGCGGAAAAAGTCGCTGAGGTGTTCCACTCCGTTGCGGCCAAGTACGACCTGATGAACGACGTACTCTCGGGCGGCATGCACCGCCTGTGGAAGCGCTTCACCATCGAGTTGTCGGGTGTACGCACCGGCAACCGCGTGCTCGACATCGCCGGCGGCACGGGCGATCTGGCGGCCAAGTTCTCCAAGCTGGTTGGCCCGACCGGCCAGGTCGTGCTGGCGGACATCAACGGTTCGATGCTCAAGGTCGGCCGTGATCGCCTGCTGGATAAAGGTGTGGCCGGCAATATCGAGTTCGTCCAGGCCGATGCGGAAAAGCTGCCGTTCCCGGACAACCATTTCGACTGCGTGACCATCGCCTTCGGCCTGCGCAACGTGACCCATAAAGAGGACGCCATCCGCTCGATGCTGCGCGTACTCAAGCCGGGCGGCCGCCTGTTGGTGCTGGAGTTCTCCAAGCCGACCAACGCGCTGATGTCCAAGGTCTACGATACCTACTCGTTCGCCTTCATGCCGCTGATGGGCAAGCTGATCACCAATGACGCCGAAAGCTACCGCTACCTGGCCGAATCGATCCGCATGCACCCCGACCAGGAAACCCTGAAGTCGATGATGGTAGAAGCCGGTTTCGACCGCGTGACCTACCACAACATGACCTCAGGCATCGTCGCCCTGCACCGCGGCATCAAGCCCTGATGCTGTTCGCAGGCCTCCTCGCCAGCGTCGAACACGGCATCAACCGTGTCCTGCGCCTGGACAGCACCGCCCTGGCGCGGCTTGCGCACTTGAACGGCAAAGTCATTGCCGTCGATTGCACCAGCCCCGCCCTGCAGCTGTTTATCCTGCCCAGCGATGAAGGCCTGCTGCTCGCCGGCGATTGGGCCGCCGAGGCCGACTGCACCCTGCGCGCACCCGCCTCGAGCCTGTTGCACCTGGCGCTGAGCCGCAACAAGACCGCGATCCTGCACAGCCCCGACGTGGAGCTGGAAGGCGACAGCGCCGTGCTGATGGACCTGGCCGCCGTGCTGCAAGACCTGGAACTGGATTGGGAATACGAGCTGTCACGCTGGATTGGTCCGGTGGCCACCCAACTGATCAGCGGGCACCTGCGCAGCCGCTCGCGCTGGTACCAGCAAGGGTTCGCCAGCCTCAACCAGAACCTCGCCGAATACCTGAGCGAAGAATCGCGCACCCTGGTCGGAGAACGGGAAGCGCAAGCGCGCTTTCGCGAACTCGACAAGGCCAAAATCGACCTGGAACGCCTTGAGGCACGCTTCGAGCGCCTGAGCCGTTCCCTTGATCCAAGCGATAACGCATGAAGCTGCTCGCCGTCCGCCGTTTGTTTCGTATCCAGCGCGTCGTAATCCGCTACCGCCTCGATGACCTGCTGTTCGCCCTGCCGTTGCCGTGGTTTTTGCTGGCCGTGCGCTATGTGTTGCCGTGGCGCTGGTTCCCGCGCAAACCGCTGGAACTGAGCCGTGGCGCGCGCCTGCGCCTGGCGTTGCAGGACCTGGGGCCGATCTTTATCAAGTTCGGGCAGATCCTCTCGACACGCCGCGATTTGCTGCCCGAAGACATTGCCGACGAGCTGATGCTGTTGCAGGACCGCGTGCCGCCGTTTGATTCCCAGCAGTCGATGAAGCTGATCGAAGAACAACTGGGCAAGAAGATCAGCGAGGTGTTCAGCCGTTTCGACGTCGAGCCACTGGCCTCGGCCTCGGTGGCGCAGGTGCATGCCGCACAATTGAAGACCGGCGAAGAAGTGGTGGTGAAGGTGATTCGCCCCGGCCTCAAGCCGATCATCGGCCAGGACCTGGCGTGGCTGTTTATCCTCGCCCGCGCCGCCGAACGTTTCTCCGCCGATGCGCGCCTGCTGCATCCGGTGGACGTGGTTGCCGACTACGAAAAGACCATCTACGACGAACTCGACCTACTGCGCGAAGCGGCCAACGCCAGCCAGCTCAAACGCAACTTCGAAGGTTCAGCGCTGCTGTACGTGCCGCAGGTGTATTGGGACTGGTGCCGTCCCAAAGTGCTGGTGATGGAGCGCATCTACGGCGTGCAAGTCACCGACCTCGCCACTCTTGCCGACCAGCGCACCGACATGAAGATGCTTGCCGAGCGCGGCGTGGAAATCTTCTTCACCCAGGTGTTTCGCGACAGCTTCTTCCACGCCGACATGCACCCGGGCAACATTTTCGTCAGCACCGTCAACCCGTGGAGCCCGCAATACATTGCGATCGACTGCGGCATCGTCGGCAGCCTGACCCCGGAAGACCAGGATTACCTGGCACGCAACCTGTTCGCCTTTTTCAAGCGCGATTACCGCCGCGTGGCGCAGTTGCACATCGATTCGGGCTGGGTGCCAGCCGAAACCAAGCTCAACGAATTCGAAGCCGCGATCCGCACGGTGTGCGAGCCGATCTTTGAAAAACCGTTAAAAGATATTTCCTTCGGCCAGGTGCTGATGCGTCTGTTCCAGACCGCGCGGCGCTTCAATATGGAAGTGCAGCCGCAGCTGGTACTGCTGCAAAAAACCTTGCTCAACATCGAAGGCCTGGGCCGCCAGTTGTACCCGGACCTGGACTTGTGGAACACCGCGCAGCCGTTCCTGGAACGCTGGATGCGCGAGCGCGTCAGCCCGAAAACCCTGCTGGGCAACCTGCACAGCCAGTTCGAACAACTGCCGCACCTGGCCAACATGACCCGCGACCTGCTGGAGCGCATGTCCCAGCCCCACGCCAAAGACCCTGCACCGCCGTGGCACAGGCGCAAGGACGACTGGTTCCTGCGCCTGTTGGGCGCCGCCCATTTGGTCGGCGGCGTGATGCTGGCGATTGGCGGGCCGCTGAACCAACTGGGCCATTGGCCGGCTGGCATCATGGTCGCCGTGGGTGTTTATCTGATCGTGCGCCGATAGCCGATCCGGTTATACACTGTCGCAAATTGCCGGAGCCGAACATGAAAGACTGGCTGGACGAGATCAAGTGGGACAGTGACGGCCTGGTGCCGGCCATTGCCCAGGACTACAAGACCGGGCGCGTATTAATGATGGCCTGGATGAACCGCGAGGCCTTGAGCCTCACCGCCACTGAGCAGCGCGCCATTTACTGGTCACGTTCGCGTGGCAAACTGTGGCGCAAGGGCGAAGAGTCCGGGCACGTGCAGACCCTGCATGAGATGCGCATCGACTGTGACGCCGACGTGGTGATCCTGAAGGTCGAGCAGATCGGCGATATCGCCTGCCATACCGGCCGTCACAGCTGCTTCTATCGCGTGTTCGAGAACGGCGAGTGGAAGGTTGTGGAACCGGTGCTCAAAGACCCGCACGCCATTTATTCCGCAGGACACTGAACATGAGCGATACCCTGAACCGTGTGGCCCAGGTGCTGGAAGACCGCAAAGGCGCGGACGCCGACAGCTCCTATGTCGCAAGCCTTTACCACAAGGGCTTGAACAAGATTCTGGAAAAACTTGGCGAAGAGTCGATCGAGACGATTATTGCCGCCAAAGATGCGCAAATCAGCGGTGATTACAGCGATGTAATCTACGAGACCGCAGACTTGTGGTTCCATAGCCTGGTCATGCTCGCCCAACTGGGGCAGCACCCACAGGCCGTGTTGGATGAACTGGACCGTCGCTTCGGCTTGTCCGGGCATGCAGAAAAGGCCTCGCGCCCGTCCGCCTGAATAACTTTTACAGAGGAATTGCAGCATGGGCATTTTTGACTGGAAACACTGGATCGTCATTCTGGTGGTCGTGGTACTGGTGTTCGGCACCAAGAAACTCAAGAACCTGGGCACTGACGTGGGCGAGTCGATCAAGGGCTTTCGTAAAGCCATGAACGACGATGAAAAACCGGCCGACCCGATGGCCAATCCGGTACCACCGGCGCAGCCTGTACACCCACAGGCCACCCAGCCGATCACCGAGCGTCGTACCTTCGACGTGCAGGCTGAAAAAGTCCAAGAGCCGACCCGCAAAGACTCGTGAGCACTGACTAATGTTTGGTATCAGCTTCTCTGAACTGCTGCTCGTCGGCCTCGTGGCCTTGCTGGTACTGGGGCCGGAACGCCTGCCCGGTGCCGCACGCACGGCCGGCCTGTGGATCGGGCGCCTGAAACGCAGTTTCAACGCCATCAAACAGGAAGTTGAACGGGAAATCGGCGCCGACGAGATCCGCCGCCAGCTGCACAACGAACAT
This sequence comes from Pseudomonas sp. OE 28.3, assembly GCF_014268205.2. Lineage (NCBI taxonomy): Bacteria > Pseudomonadati > Pseudomonadota > Gammaproteobacteria > Pseudomonadales > Pseudomonadaceae > Pseudomonas > Pseudomonas sp. OE 28.3. The sequence goes on along the minus strand of NZ_CP077082.1, from coordinate 650,960 downwards.
ATCCTGTCGTTGGAGCAGGAGGCGCGCAAGATTCTGTCGCCGGTTCAGGAACCCGCCAAACCGGTGGAACCTGTGCCCGAAAACAGCATTGCTCCGGCCGCCGAAGCATCGCCAACCGCGCCCGCCCCGACTGAGCCAGCGCCGACGCCCGTGGCGTCGCCCGCTCCCCATGACCCTACATTGCCGCCGCGAGCCCCATGAGCGCTGATAAACCGGAAAACGACCAGCATATGCCGCTGGTCTCGCACCTCACCGAGCTGCGGACCCGCCTGCTGCGTTGCGTAGCGGCCATTTTCATCATCTTTGCCGGGCTGTTCGCCTTTACCCAGCAGATCTACACCTTCGTCTCCACGCCCTTGCGCCAGTACCTGCCGGCCGGCGCGACGATGATCGCCACCGACGTGTCGTCACCGTTCCTGACGCCGTTGAAGCTGACCATGATGGTCTCGCTGTTCCTGGCGATCCCGGTGATCCTGCACCAGATCTGGGGCTTTATTGCGCCGGGCCTGTACAAGCATGAAAAGCGCATTGCGGTGCCGTTGCTGGTGTCGAGCATCCTGCTGTTCTACACCGGCATGGCCTTCGCGTATTTCCTGGTGTTTCCGCTGATCTTCAAATTCTTCGCCGCCGCCACTCCGGCTGGCGTCGAAATGATGACCGACATCACCAGCTACCTCGATTTCGTGATGACGCTGTTCTTCGCCTTTGGCGTGGCCTTCGAAATCCCGGTGGCCGTGGTGCTGCTGGTGTGGATCGGCGTGGTCGACGTCAAATACCTGAAGAAAGTGCGCCCCTACGTGATCATCGGCTGCTTCGTGGTCGGCATGATCCTCACGCCGCCGGACATTTTCTCGCAGACCCTGCTGGCCGTGCCGATGTGGATGCTGTTCGAGATCGGCATCCTGTTTGGCAGCCTGATCAGCAAGCGTGGCGACCACCCGGATGACCAACCCGTCGACGACGACCAGCCGCCAGCGACGCACCCGTGAACCTGCTGTTGCTTGAGGGGGCCGACTTTATCGCGGCCGACCGGGTGATCCTGCGTGATCGGCGCCTGGTGCATATGCAGGAAGTCCACCGCGCGGTGGTGGGCGACAACCTGCGGGTCGGGCGAATCGGCGGGTTAATGGGCAATGCGCAATTGCTGCGCCTGGAAGCCGGTGAAGCCGAGCTGCACGTGAGCTTCGACCAGCCGCCACCGACCAAACTGCCGCTGACCCTGCTGCTGGCCCTGCCGCGTCCAAAGATGCTGCGCCGGGTGCTGCAAACCGTGGCGGCGATGGGCGTGCCGAAGGTGGTGCTGGTCAACAGTTACCGGGTCGAAAAAAGCTTCTGGCAAACCCCGTTCCTGGAACCGGAGGCCGTTCGCGAGCAACTGATCCTCGGCCTGGAGCAGGCACGGGACACGGTGCTGCCCGAGATCAGCATCGAAAAGCGCTTCAAGCCGTTCGTCGAAGACCGCCTGCCGGCCATGACCGCAGGGACTCTGGGCCTGATCGGCCATCCCGGCGATTACCCGGCCTGCCCACGTGGGCTGGACGAACCGGTGACCCTGGCCATCGGCCCGGAAGGCGGCTGGATCCCCTACGAAGTGGAGCTGTTGGCCAAGGCCGGCTTGCAACCGGTGCAACTGGGTGCGCGCATCCTGCGCGTAGAAACCGCCGTGACCGCCCTGCTCGCCCGGTTGTTCTGAACACCGACCCGCCCCGAAAAAAGTGGGAGCTGGCTTGCCTGCGATTGCATCACCTGGGTATGCCTGATGTACCGAGGTGCCTGCATCGCAGGCAAGCCAGCTCCCACATTGGTTCTGAGAACCTACAGAAACTTCCTACGCTGCCGATAGCCTCTGAATAAGTCCAAGCCTTGTTCCAAAGGAGATCGCAGCATGTATCGTTGGTTAGCCGAAAAACTGGGGAATGTGAGCGTCAATCGCAAGCTGAGCATAGGCTTTGGCTTGGTGTTGATCCTGACGCTGTTGATCACCTTCACCGGCTGGACCGGCTTGGGCGACGTGATCAGTCGCGGCGACAAACTGGGCTTTATCTCCAGCCTCAACGGCCTGACCAAAGACCTGCGCCTGGCGCGCCTGGACTTTGAAATGCGCCGGGGCGAACAAGGCACCGATGCCGTCAACGGTCTGCTGAAGCAACTGGACGATGGCCTCAAAACCGCCCAAACGCTGATTGAACAACCCGGCGACAAAGCCCTGGTAGAGCAACAGCTGGAAGCCTTGGGCCAATACAAAAAAGCCTTTGGCACAATGGTCCTGGCCGGCCTCAAGCGTGAGGGTGCACGCAGCAAACTCGGCGACACCGCCGACAACGCCGTGGCCAAGATCAATGAAATCGAAGCGAGCCTGCTGCAAGGCGACAGCGTCACGCAGTTCAACAGCGTGGTCGAGCTGAGCAAGTTGATCCAACAGTCGCGCTTCCAGGTGCGCGGTTATACCTACAGCGGCAAGACCGAGGCCGAGCAACCAGCCCTGGATGCCATCGACAATGCCCTGAAGAAAATCACTGACCTGCAAGGCAAGCTGCCTGAGCAATACCAGGCCAACCTGCAAGAGGCCGGCGTGTCACTGCAAGCCTACCGCGCCGCGGTCAGCCAGTACCGTGACTCCCAAGTGGCCAGCGCCGCCGCGCTGAAAATCATGACCGCCCAAGGCGATATCCTGCTGGGGCACAGCGAAAAACTCACCACCTCCCAGACCGCCGTGCGCGATGCCGATGCCGCGCAGGCTAAACAGCTGTTGCTGCTGGCCACCGTGCTGGCGCTGATCTTCGGCATTCTCGCCGCCTGGGCTATCACCCGCCAGATCGTGATCCCGCTTAACCAGACCCTCACAGTCGCCGAGCGTGTGGCCTCGGGCGATCTGAGCCATAACCTCAACTCCGCCCGCCAGGACGAGCTGGGCCAACTGCAACGCGCCATGCAGAGCATGACCCTGGGCCTGCGCGAGTTGATCGGCGGTATCAGCGACGGTGTCACCCAGATTGCCAGCGCTGCCGAACAACTGTCGGCCGTGACCGAACAGACCAGCGCCGGGGTTAACAGCCAAAAGGTTGAGACCGACCAAGTGGCCACCGCCATGAACGAAATGGCCGCCACCGTGCAGGAAGTGGCGCGCAACGCCGAAGAAGCCTCCGAAGCTGCCGTTGCAGCGGACCAACAGGCCCGTGAAGGCGACAAGGTAGTCGGTGAGGCCATCGCGCAGATTGAGCGCCTGGCTACCGAGGTCGGTAACTCCACGGTGGCCATGGGCGACCTCAAGCGCGAAAGCGACAAGATCGGCAGCGTGCTCGATGTGATCAAGTCTGTCGCCCAGCAAACCAACCTGCTGGCGCTGAACGCGGCGATTGAAGCGGCGCGTGCCGGTGAAGCCGGTCGCGGCTTCGCGGTGGTGGCCGACGAGGTGCGCAGCCTGGCCCAGCGCACACAGAAGTCCACCGAGGAGATCGAAGAGCTGATCGTCGGCCTGCAAAACGGCACTCAGCAGGTGGCGACCATCATGGACAACAGCCGGGGGCTCACCGACAGCAGCGTCGAGCTGACCCGACGTGCCGGCAACGCGCTGAGCAATATCACGCGCACGGTCTCAACCATTCAGGCGATGAACTCGCAGATCGCCACTGCCGCCGAGCAACAAAGCGCTGTGGCCGAAGAGATCAACCGCAGCGTGTTGAATGTGCGCGACGTGTCTGAGCAGACCTCCTCGGCCAGTGAGGAAACTGCCGCATCGAGTGCCGAACTGGCACGCTTGGGGATCTATTTGCAGTCTCTGGTCGGGCGCTTCCGCATCTGACCCGCCCCCACACGGCGGCCAGAGCAAGGCCGCCGTAACTTGTGAAATTTCCTACGCGGTTATCAGCCCGCCACAACCTCGAATCGATTTAGCGTTTCAGCTGTTGCGAAATGCTTCCTCAGATTTGGAGGTTCACCATGTTTCCTCGGCTGACCCGCTTGCTGGTCAACGCCAGCGTCCGTCTCAAACTCGCACTGGGTTTCGGCCAAGTGTTGATGTTAAGCATCCTGATTGCCGCGACCGGCTGGCAGGCCTTGAACGACGTGCTTTATCGCTCACACAGCCTGGCGATCCTGGGGCAATTGGCCCTGGACGCCGAGTCCATGCGCGCCGACAGGATCGTGTACCGGACCCTGACGGACGCCAGCAGCCTGGCCAAAATGAACACGCAGACCGAAAAGATCGACCAGCATCTGGCCGACCTTTCAAGCCGCCTCAAACACCCGGCCGACTTGCAGCGACTGCAGGAAGCAACACGCTTGGTGGCGAGCTTCAAGACAGCGCTGGCGGCCTTGCCCGCTTTGATTGAGCAACGCGAAAGCATCCGCCCGACCCTCAAGAAAACCGCGTTGCAAGCCAGCGATACTCTCGCCCAGTTCGCCAGCGACTTACCGAACCAGGAAGACGAAAAGGCTCTGGATGCTATCGAAAACCTGCGCCAGGCCATGGAGCAGGCCGAAGATCGCGCCCAAAGCCCCGCCTGGGCGGCCGAGTCGCTGCAAGCCTACACCGACGCACTCACCCAGGCGCTCGAAGCCCTGAACGTGGCACAAGCAGCGGTGACCGCACTGCCCGTGGACGCGGCCCTGCTCAAAGCCGACCTGGCCAACTATCGCGAACAATTGACCAAGCTCAAGGACGCACAGCTCAACACCGAAACCCTGCAAAACCGCTTTGAACAGCAACTCAATGATTTACGCGAGCAAAGCCATCAACTGAGTGACGGCCAGAACAGCAAGCGTGACAGCGAAGCCGAGCAGACCCACACACGACTGCTGAGCGTCACCGTGGCGGCCTTGCTACTCGGTGTACTGGCCGCCTGGTGGATCGCGCGGCAAATAGTCGTGCCTTTACGCGCGATCCTCACCGCCGCCCACCGCATTGCTGACGGCGACCTGAGTCGAGACATTCAAGAGGACCGCCGCGATGAACTGGGCCAGTTGCAGCAGAGCATCGGGCAAATGACCCGCAACCTGCGCAACCTGATCAGCGGTATCGGCGACAGCGCCCGGCAGATCGCCAGTGCCGCAACGCAGCTATCAGCCGTCACCGAGCAGACCCGCGCCGGGGTCAATGACCAGAAGGAGGAAACCGATCAAGTGGCCACGGCGATGAATGAAATGCTCGCCACCGCCCAGGAGGTCGCCCGGCATGCCGAGCAGGCTTCCGTCGCGGCCAATGAAGCCGACCAGGAGGCCAGCGCCGGCGAAAAAGTGGTGACCCAGGCCGTCGAGCAAATCGGGCACCTGGCCCATGAGATGGCGCGTTCGAGCCAGGCGATGATTGCGCTGCAACATGAAAGCCAGAAAATCGGCAGCGTGCTCGACGTGATCAAATCAGTGTCCCAGCAAACCAACCTGCTGGCCCTGAACGCTGCCATCGAAGCGGCGCGTGCGGGCAGTGCCGGCCAGGGTTTTGCGGTAGTGGCCGACGAAGTGCGCAGCCTGGCCCAGCGCACCCAGGAATCCGCCGAAGAAATTGAAGGTTTGATTCTCGGCCTGAATACCGGCACCCAGCAGGTCGCGGACATCATGGACAACAGCCGCAGCCTGACCGACAACAGCGTCGGCCTGACCCGCGATGCCGGCGATGCCTTGGCAGCGATCACGCGTACCGTGTCGATCATCCAGGAAATGAACCCGCAGATTGCCGCCGCCGCCGAGCAGCAAAGCGCGGTGGCGGAAGAGATCAATCGCAGTGTGCTGAAGGTGCGCGATGTCACCGAACAAACCGCTGCGGCCAGTGAGGAAACGGCCGCTGCGAGTGTTCAGTTGACCCGATTGAGCCTGGATTTGCAGACGCTGGTGGGCAAATTCAGGCTTTGATACTCACGGCCCTTGTGGCGAGCGAGCTTGCTCGCCACAGGAAGCTCGGCCTTCAATTACAGGACCTGGCGCAGGAACGCTTGGGCGCGCGGGTCTTTGGGCGCATCGAAGAACTCGGCCGGGGCCGCATCTTCGAGCAATTTGCCGTGGTCGAAGAACAGCACGCGGTCTGCCACTTCACGGGCAAAGCCCATCTCGTGGGTGACGCAGACCATGGTCATGCCTTCCAGGGCCAGGGTCTTCATCACGTCCAACACTTCGCCGACCATTTCCGGGTCCAGCGCCGAGGTGGGCTCATCAAACAGCATTACCTTGGGTTCCATGGCCAACGCACGGGCAATGGCTACCCGTTGTTGCTGGCCGCCGGACAAGCGTGATGGAAACTCGTTGGCCTTCTGCGCGATACCGACCTTTTCCAACAGTGCCAAAGCCTTGGCTTCACGCTCTTGCTTGCCGCGTTTGCGCACGACTTTTTGCGCCAGGCAAAGGTTTTCCAGCACGGTCATGTGCGGGAACAAATTGAAGTGCTGGAACACCATGCCGACTTCACGACGGTAGGCATTCACGTCGGTTTTCGGGTCGGCCAATTGCAGGCCATCGATGCTCACCGAGCCCGAGTCGAACTCTTCCAGGCCGTTAAGGCAGCGCAGGAACGTGGACTTGCCCGAACCTGAAGGACCGATCACCACCAGCACTTCGCCCTTGGCTACCCGGGTGGTGACGTGGTCCACGGCGCGCACCACTTGGCCACGGGTGTCGAAGACTTTTACCAGATCGCGAACTTCAATCACTTTGCGCGAGCCTCCGCTCAAGCCGGCTGGCCATTTTCGACAGCGGCAGGTTGATCAGCAGGTACAGGCCTGCCACACAGAACAGGATTTCAAAGGGCGAGAACGAGGTGGTTATCACTTCACGACCACTTTTAAGCAGCTCGGTAATCGCGATCACCGAAACCAGCGAAGTGTCTTTCACCAGGCTGATAAATTGCCCAGCCAATGGCGGCAGCACGCGTTTGAACGCTTGCGGCAACACCACATGACGCATCGACTGGCTGGCGCTCAACCCCAGGGAACGGGCGGCCTCGTTCTGACCACGGGTGATGGACTGCACGCCGGCGCGGACGATTTCCGCCACATAGGCGCCGGTGAACAGCGACAACGCGGCAATACCGGCGAATTCGCGGGACAGGTTGAGCACCGTGCCGATGAAGAAGTAGAAAATAAAGATTTGCACCAACAGCGGCGTACCGCGCACCAGTTCGACGTAGATCGTCGACAGATCGCGCAAGGTCGGGTTGCTCGACAAACGGCATAAGCCGGTTGCCAGGCCAATCGCCAGGCCGAGGATTCCGGAGACCACCGACAACCACAAGGTCGTCCACAAGCCCCACATCAGCGGGCCCAGCGCCCAATGCCGGGTTACGCCAATAACATCGCCTTCGGCCACGTCATCGCCACGTGACACTTGCAGGCTGTTGTCGGCCACGGTCAGCTTTTGCTCGGCGCCTGCGTCGTTGCGCAAGGTGACTTCGGCCACATCGCCTTTGCGCACCAGCTCAATGACAGTGGAGATGTCGGCGGCGCGCTGGGAGGTTTCGGCCTGATAGGCGAAGTACTGCGGCACGCGGTTCCAGCGCCACTCGTAGGACATCAACGAGGTGGCGTAGTACAACGCGCCGGCCAGGCCAACCAGCACGACCACGGTCAGCAGGTGCCAGGGCCATTGGGCTTTTTTCTGTTTCATTTCACTTTCCGAAGATGTATCGCCTGGCATGTCGTCATCGCGGGCAAGCCCGCTCCCACAAGGGAACGCATTTCAACTGTGGGAGCTGGCTTGCCTGCGATGAAGTCGACTCGGTGTCAGCCCTTATTCCATGTCCTTGAGCCACTCGGAGCTCTTGAACCACTTGTCATGGATGCGATCGTAGGTGCCGTCGTTGCGGATCTGGTGCAGGAAGTTGTTGATGTAATTGATGCTGTCGAAATCGCCCTTTTTCAGGCCGAACGCCAGGGGCTCGAAGGTGAAGGGTTCTTCCAGGAACACCAGCTTGCCATTACCGACTTTCTTCTCGGCGACCACGTTGTAAGGTGCGTCATACACAAAGGCATCGGCCTTGCCGTTGACCACGTCCAGCACGCCTTCCTGCTCGTTGTCATAGCCGTGGTACTTGGCTTTGGAGATCAGTTTCCTGGCAACCATCTCGCCGGTAGTGCCGAGCTTGGAGGTCAGGCGGTATTTCTCGTCGTTCAAATCTTTGTAGGACTTGATCGTGCCTTCCAGGTCCTTGCGAATCAGCAGGGTCTGGCCGACCACGATGAAGGGTTCGCTGAAGTTCAGGCGCAGGTTGCGTTCCTGAGTCAGGGTCATACCGCTGCCGATCATGTCGAACTTGCCGGTCAGGAAGGCCGGGATAATGCCATCATAGCCGGTGGACACCAACTCCAGCTTGACGCCCATGGACTTGGCCATGGCCTTGAGAATGTCGACTTCAAAGCCGATGATTTCACCGCGCTTGTCGGTCATCTCGAACGGCATGTAGGTCGGGTCCATGCCGACTTTCAGCGTGCCGCGCTTGACCGCATCGTCGATGGCGCCCGCATGCGCCGCAGTGGCCGCGACCAGCGCGGTGACGCCGAGCATCAGCATCGAAAGATACTTTTTCATCATCAAGTCCCCTGAAAGATTCTTATAAGGCCGGCGCGCAAAAGGGCTGCACCCATTCGGGGTGCGATCCTAACCCACTCGTTGCCCGTCACAAAGGTTTCACGGGTAAATGTTATCGGCGCATGTCGCAAAAGCCCCACAATGGTGCATCACTGCGCAGGGGCTAGACACATCAGTGCAACAGGCCGGCAATTCATTGATGTGTAAGCAGTTATGACGCTTAGTCGATCTCCGCCATCCAGTCCGTGTCCTTGAACCACTTGTCGTGCAGCCGATCGTAGGTGCCATCCTGGGCAATTTGATTGAGGAAGTGGTTGATCCAGTTGAGGCTGTCGTAGTCGCCTTTTTTCAGGCCAAACGCCAGAGGCTCAAAGGTAAACGGTTGCTCAAGGGCAAAGAGCCGGTGGTTTTCCGGCCTGGCCAGCGCAATCAGGTTGTAGGGTGCGTCATGGACGAAGGCGTCGGCCTTGCCCTCGACCACTTGGCGCACGCCTTCTTCCGGCGTGGTAAAAGTGCTCAGGCGCGCCGCGCCCAAAAACCGCTGCGCAGCCGCTTCGCCGGTCGTGCCTTCAGTCGCGGCGATGCGGTAACCCGCCTCGTCGAGATCTTCGATGCTGGCAATCTTGCCGGCCAGGCTGGGGTTCAGCAGCACGGTCTGGCCGACCACAATAAAGGAGTCGCTGAAGTTCAGCTTGAGGTTGCGCTCCTGCGTCACCGTCATACCGCTGCCGATCAGGTCGAACTTCTTCGCCATCAGCCCCGGTAGCAACTCGGTATATGGCACCGCGACCAGTTCAAGCTCGACGCCCAACGCGCGGCTCATCGCCTGCAGCAAGTCGATTTCGAAACCGACGATACGGCCCTGCTTGTCCTTCATTTCAAAGGGCACATAGGTGGGCGTGGTGCCGACTTTAAGCACACCGCGTCGAACCGCTTCATCGAGGGCACCAGCGCTCAACCAGCCTGCGTAAATCAATGCGATGACGCCGCTCAGCACCGCCAAACAATACCTTTTGATCATTAATCCCCCTGCGACCTAGTCAATTTGGGGGCGATGCTACCCCAGCGACAGGCACGGCAATACGCTTCGAACAAAGGTCTTTTGTTTCGAAATAACAAGGGGTTAGCGTTATCAAGAAGATGTTCTAAACGCTGTAGGACCAGCGCATCTAACGCCCCCGAGGTGAGCCCTCGGGGGCGTCGGAATCAGGCCGGTTGGGCCTGGGAAGACAGCGGTTGCAGCGGCAGCAATGGCGCGTGCGGATCAGCCTTGACCGAAGCACGCCAGGCACCGAGCCACTCGGCGTGACCTTCAGTCCACACTTGCTGATGCAGGCGAGCCAAGGCTACCGGGTCGCTGAGCAATGCCAGGCGCTCGCCGTTGTTGAGGCCGGCGGGGCCGACTTTCAGCGCGTGGCGCACACGTTCCTGACGCAAGTGCTCGATGGGCTCCGCCTCACGGTGACGCGAGGTCGCCAGGGCACAGGCCAGTGCGTTTTGCTGCGGGTCGACCACCGAGCGCACAAACCCGTCATTGAGGGCGTGCCAACGGTTTTCGTGGGTGTATTGCTCGGTCGACAGCAAAGCTTGCGGCGGGTTGTATTCCTCTGGGATCAGGAACAGGCTCTCGTCGCGAGACTTGAGGCCCAGCTTGACCCGACTGGAGATCACCGACACCGGAATCGACAGCATCAGCGAGCCGACGATCGGAATCAGCCACCACAGGAAGCTTGGGTTCAACCACACCACCAACAGTGCCCACAGAAAGCCCAGCAGGGTCTGTGGACCGTGGCGCTTGACTGCCTCGCTCCATGGCGTGGAGTCGTCGTCACGCTGCGGCGAGTTCCAGGTCGCAGCCCAGCCCAGGAACGCGGCGAGCACGAAACGGGTGTGGAAGATCATGCGCACCGGCGCCAGCAGCATGGAGAACAGCATCTCCAGCAGCATCGACAAGGTCACCTTGAACTTGCCACCGAACTCTTTCGCGCCCTTGGCCCAGATCAGGATGATGCTGAGCAATTTAGGCAGGAACAACAGCACGATGGTGGTGGAGAACAGCGCCACCGCCTTGTCCGGGTGCCATTGTGGCCACAGCGGGTACAGCTGGCGTGGCGCCATGAAGTACTGCGGCTCCATCAAGGTGTTCACCGCCAGCAACGCCGTCGACAGCACCAGGAAGAAGAACCACAACGGCGCCGACAGGTAGGACATCACGCCGGTCAGGAACACCGCACGGTGCACCGGGTGCATGCCTTTGACCAGGAACAGGCGGAAGTTCATCAGGTTGCCGTGGCACCAGCGACGGTCACGCTTGAGTTCATCCAGCAGGTTCGGCGGCAGTTCTTCGTAGCTGCCCGGCAGGTCATAAGCAATCCACACGCCCCAGCCGGCACGGCGCATCAGCGCGGCTTCAACGAAGTCGTGGGAGAGGATCGCACCGGCAAACGCGCCTTTACCCGGCAACGGCGCCAGGGCGCAGTGCTCGATAAACGGCTTCATACGAATGATGGCGTTGTGACCCCAGTAGTGGGATTCACCCAACTGCCAGAAGTGCAGGCCAGCGGTAAACAGCGGGCCATAAACACGGGTGGCGAACTGCTGCATGCGCGCATACAGGGTGTCCATGCCCGACGCACGTGGCGCGGTCTGGATGATCCCGGCATCCGGCGTGGCTTCCATCAAGCGCACCAGGCTGGTGAGGCATTCACCACTCATCACGCTGTCGGCGTCGAGCACCACCATGTACTTGTATTCACCGCCCCAGCGACGGCAGAAGTCGTCGAGGTTGCCGCTCTTGCGCTTTACGCGACGGCGACGGCGGCGATAGAAGATCTTGCCGAAACCACCGGCTTCGCGGCACACATCAAGCCAGGCTTGCTGTTCAGCGATGCAGATATCGGCTTCGTTACTGTCGCTGAGCACGAAGAAATCGAAACGGTCCAGGTCGCCAGTGGCGGCTACCGATTCGAAAGTAGCGCGCAGGCCGGCAAATACCCGGGGCACGTCTTCGTTGCAGATCGGCATCACCAGCGCGGTGCGGGCATCCTTTGGAATCGGCTCGTCACCAGCACTTTTACCGGAGATCCGGTATTTATCGTGGCCGGTCAGCAGCTCCAGGAAGCCCATCAGCGCGGTCCAGAAACCGGCCGAGACCCAGCAGAACAGAATCCCGAACATGATCAGGATGCTGGTTTGCAAGGCGTAAGGCAGCACCTGGGTGGCCGTTTGCAGCAGGGTCTGGTTGCGGATTTCGTCGAAGTCGACCAGCGACCAGCCCTGGTACGGCATGATGCCTTTCATGTACCAGCCGGCCACAATGGTCTGGCCGAGCATCAGCACCAGCAGGATATAGCGACGGATCGAACCCACGGTACGCCAGCGTGCTGCCGGCAATACGCGCTCATCCTTCGGCGGGGCCGGAGGGTTGGTGCGACCGGTCATCCGGCGCCAACCACGCACCAGGATATTGGTACGCCATGGCTCCGGCACCACTTTGGTCCGACGGATCGGCGGCGTGGCCTTCAGGCAAACCCGGCCGTTGGCGTCAAGCGCCAGCATCTCGGCGTCTTGCAGCTCTTCGGCGGTATTGAGCGTCAACCGGCGGCCGACCGAGGCTTGGGCGGCCTCGGTGGGTGCGTCGAAAGTCTTTGACGACAAGCGTTCGTGCAGCTCGCTGAAGGAGGTGCAGCCCGCCAGTTCGGCGCGCTGCTCTGCGGTCATCGGGAGGTGCGCCAGGTACTCGGACAGGGTCTCTGGCGTGGCTTGAGAATTACTCATCGGCAGGCAACTGATAGCTCCAGGTTTCGGTCAGGACGTGTTCGGTCTTTTCCGGCTCCGGATTGGCGGGGGCAGCCTCTGGCTGCTTGGCGTCCTTGTCTTTCGCTTCCTTGGCGTCTTTCCTGGCCTGTTTTTCGTGTTGCTTGGCCAGCAGCTTGTCGGCCTTGAGCACCTGGGTCGAAACCTTCTCAGGCTCAGGCTTCACGATGTCTTCGACCAGCGCGGCACGCATTTCGGTAGGCTTGCCTGCGTCCTTGATCTTCATGCGCAGGGTCAGGCGCCAGCCTTTGGTGTGCTCGTTGTAGCGCACGCTGTTTTCAACGATTTCGGCGTTGTCGCCCACGCTCACCTGGCTACGTACTGGCGCATCCGGTGGCAGGTTCTTCAGGGACGGGCCTTCGAAGTCCACCAGGTAGGCCACACTGCCGTCAGGCTGGCGGATCAGGTTGGATTGCTTCACGTCACCGGTGGAGCGCAAGGTCTGCTTGACCCAGGCGCTGTCGGCCGGGTGCAGGTCTTTCTCGTCCATGGTCCAGTGCAGGCGGTAGCTGACGTCCAGCGGCTCGCCGACTTTCGGCAGCTCGGCCGGGCTCCAGAACGCAACGATGTTGTCGTTGGTTTCGTCGGCGGTCGGAATCTCTACCAGGTCGACAGAACCCTTGCCCCAGTCGCCTTCAGGTTCGATCCAGGCGCTTGGGCGCTTGTCGTAGTTGTCGTCCAGGTCTTCGTAGTGGCTGAAGTCGCGGCCACGTTGCAGCAGGCCGAAACCACGCGGGTTTTCAACGGCGAAGTTGCTGACCGACAGGTGTTTAGGGTTGTTCAGAGGGCGCCAGATCCACTCGCCATTGCCGGCATGGATCGACAGGCCGCTGGAATCGTGCAATTCACGACGGTAGTTGAGCACCTTGGACGGCTGGTTTGCGCCGAACAAGTACATGCTGGTCAGCGGGGCGATGCCCAGCTTGCTGACCTTGTCACGCAGGAACATCTGGGATTTGACGTCGACAATGGTGTCGGTGCCCGGGCGCAGGGTCAGGCGATAGGCGCCGGTTGCGCGTGGCGAGTCCAGCAGGGCGAAGATCACCAGCTGTTTCTCGCCCGGTTTTGGGCGCTCAATCCAGAACTCGGTGAAACGCGGGAATTCTTCACCGGACGGCAATGCAGTGTCGATCGCCATGCCACGGGCCGACAGGCCATAGGCCTGGCCTTTGCCGACGACGCGGAAGTAGCTGGCGCCGAGCATGGTCATGATTTCGTCTTGCTTGTCGGCCTTGTTGATCGGGTACAGCACACGGAAACCGGCATAACCCAGCTGTTCGGTGGCTTTAGGATCAAATTTCACGTCGCCGAAATCGAAACGATTTGGGTCGTACTTGATTTCCTGGACGCTGTCGGCGGTCACTTCGTTGATTTTCACCGGCGTGTCAAAGTGCATGCCCTGGTGATAGAAGGACAGCTTGAATGGCGTGTTCTGATCGGCCCACTCGGCTTTTTCGTTGCGGAAACGAATCTTCTGATAGTCCGCGAATTTCATTTCGCGAAATTCGTTCGGCAGATTGCTGCGCGGAGCTTCGTATTTCTGCCCGGCCAGCTCTTTTGCCTTGGCCGACACATCATCCAGACTGAATGCCCACAGTTGACCCGCCCCGAACAGGCAAAACAGGGCAGAGCCCGTTACCAGTGCGTTTCGTAACCGTTTGGCAGACAATTTTGGTGCATTACAGGGACTAACAATCACGAGCAACCCTCGCCGAAAACAGATCAAAAAACCAACGGCCAGCTATCTATATGCCAGGTTGGCGAGCATTGTTCCGACTCCTCTGGGTCAAAATGATTCCCCAAAGGCCGTCGGACAAGTCTCTACCTAAGTCAAAAATGGACCAATTTACGCTGATCCCCATAGCGCGCGATTATCTAGTAGCCCGCGAAACAACGCATCAGGGACAACGAAGTATTTGTAGCGAAACCCTGCGTTTTTAGGCATTAAAGTCGTTTTTAATACATTCATGTCTGTAAGAGGAAGGTCACAGGGCCATCATTGACCAAATGCACCTGCATATCAGCGCCAAAACGCCCCGATGCCACCTTGCCATGCAATTGTTGCGCTTGTAACAACAAGTGTTCAAAAAGCGCGGCTCCCAGGGCCGGTGGGGCCGCTGTGGAGAAGCTGGGCCGCAACCCGCTTTTGGTGTCCGCCGCCAGAGTGAACTGCGATACCAGCAGCAAACCACCGCCAATGTCCTTCAAGGACAGGTTCATCTTGCCCTCATCGTCGCTGAACACCCGATAGTTAAGCAGCTTGTGCAACAGTTTGTCGGCACTCTCGGGCGTATCTGAAGGTTCCACGGCGACCAGCACCAGTAATCCCTGGTCTATCGAGCCTACGACTTCACCCGCCACCTCGACCCGGGCGCCACGCACCCGTTGCAACAGGCCCTTCATGCTTCTTCTGGCGGCAGATCAAGCAGGCGCCGTGCCATCTCGCCGGTCGCACGCACCAACGCATCGGTGATGCCCGGCTCGGATGCCGCATGGCCAGCCTCGCGAATCACCTGCAGCTCACTGTTGGGCCAGGCCTGATGCAGCTCCCAGGCGTTGTCCAGCGGGCAGATCATATCGTAGCGGCCATGGATGATGACCCCAGGCAGATGGGCGATCTTGTGCATATCGCGAATCAGCTGGTTGGGCTCCAGGAAAGAGTTATTGGTGAAGTAGTGGCACTCGATACGCGCAATCGACAGGGCGCGCTGCGGCTCGGAAAAACGCTCGACGTGCTGCGGGCTCGGGCACAGGCCGAGCATGCGCCCTTCCCAACCGGACCAGGCTTTGGCTGCGTGCATCTGGGCGATCTGGTCGTTGCCGGTGAGGCGCTTGTGGTAGGCGGCAACCATGTCGTGGCGCTCGTCCGCCGGGATCGGGGCAAGGTAGTCCTGCCAGTAATCCGGGAACATGCGGCTCGCGCCTTCCTGGTAGAACCAGTGAATATCCTGCGGGCGGGCCAGGAAGATGCCGCGCAGGATCAAACCATGCACACGCTCAGGGTGGCTTTGCGCATAGGCCAGCGACAGGGTCGAGCCCCAGGAACCACCAAACAGCACCCATTTGTCGATGCCCAGGTGTTCGCGGATGCGCTCGAGGTCGGCGACCAGATCCCAGGTGGTGTTGTTTTCAAGACTCGCGCGCGGCGTGGAACGCCCGCAGCCACGCTGGTCGAAGGTAACGATGCGGTACAGGTTCGGGTCGAAATAGCAGCGGCTCTGGGCATCGCAACCGGAGCCGGGGCCGCCATGGATGAAGACGACAGGCAAACCTTCGGGGGAGCCACTTTCATCGACGTACAGCGTGTGGGTGTCATCGACTGCCAGATCGTGCCGGGCGTAGGGTTTGATCTGCGGGTACCAAGTCTGCATTGCGCGCTCCATAGGGTGTCGGGTTCATCCCTGAGGGGACGTCTATTATTCTTGCCGTCTGGCATCATAAACCCGAATTGTGCAATGAGCATGTCCTTGAATACTTAGACCTGTGTCAGCCCTTCGCTCCTGAGGTAATGCAGCAGATAGTTATAAAGCTGATCCACCTCCGGGGCTTGGCCGCGTGCGCGCAAGCAACCGTGAACCAGACCTTTGCCGGGATACAGCACGGCGGGCACATCCGCCTGTTGCAGCCGTTCGGCATAGAGCATGCCGTCATCGCGCAACGGGTCGAACTGGGCCACGGCGATCAACGCCTTGGGCAAGCCGCCGAAATACTCGGCCAACAAAGGCATGGCATAGGCCGATGGCGTGCCCGCAGCATGCAGGTACATTGCCAGGTAGCAGTCGGTGTCGGCAGTACTGAGCAGCGGTGCGTCCATGCAGTCACGCCGCGAGGGCAAATCGGCAGGCCCGCCCAGGCCGGGGTAAATCAGCACCTGGGCCACGGGCAGCGGCTGGCCGTCGTCGCGCAGCCCCAGGCACAGCGCCGCCGCCAGATTGCCGCCCGCGCTGTCGCCCATCACCACCAGGCGTTGCAGGTTGATGGCGTGCGGCCCCTGCGCGGCCTGGATTGCCTGCCATACGGCGCGACAGTCTTGGTAGGCTGCCGGGAACGGGTACTCCGGCGCCAGACGGTAGTCGATGGCGATCACCAGGACCTGCAACGCGCTCGCCAGTTCGAAACAGATAAAGTCGTGGGAGTCCAACCCGCCGACCACCCAGCCGCCACCGTGCATATAAAGGAGACAGGGCCAGCCCTCCGTCGGCGCTGGCGCCGTGGGTAGGTAACTGCGCACGCCTACACCGCCCAGGGAAAAGTCCGACAGTTGCAGCCCTTCAGGCTTCGGTGGCGTGAAGGCCTGGCACATACGGTCGTAGTTATGGCGCAAGCCCGCCAGCGAAGAGTCGTCACTGGTGAAGGATTCGGTTTTGGCGATGAAGGCGGCAAGCTGCGCTGAAATCGGATACATGCTCAATATCCCTGAGAATGGAGATCTAAACGTGGGAGCTGGCTTGCCTGCGATAGCAGTGTGTCAGTCACCTCTTCATTCACTGATACACCGCTATCGCAGGCCAGTCGAATCGTCGCACCGCAGCTCCCGCATTTTTTGCCCGGCGGTGTTTTCAGGGTTTGAGGCTGGCCTGCACTGCCGCCACGCCATCGCTGCCATCAAACGCCTTGACCCCGGCCAACCAGCGCTGCAAATCCTCTGGGTGGTCACGCAACCATTGCCTGGCCACCTCCTGCGGCGACTGGCGCTCCATGATCGGCACCATCAACTGGCTTTCCTGGGCGGCGGTGAAGGTCAGGTTTGCCAGCAGGCGGTTGGCGTTGGGGCAGCGTTCGCCAAAGTCCGGCGCGGTGACGGTGGAAACCGTGGCGCGACCTTCGTCCGGGCCGAACACATCTTCACTGCCGGTGAGGTAGGCCATTTTCATATTGATGTTCATCGGGTGCGGGGTCCAGCCGACGAACACCACGAACTCCTTGCGGTTCACCGCTCGCTGCACCGCCGCGAGCATGCCGGCTTCACCGGAAGCTACCAGCTTGAAGCCACCGAGGCCGAAGTGATTGGTGTCGATCATCTTCTGGATATCGGTATTGGCACCGCTGCCCGGCTCGATGCCGTAGATCTTGCCGCCGAGTTTGTCCTTGAAGCGGGCGATGTCGGCAAACGTCTTCAGCCCGGCATCCGCCACGTATTGCGGCACGGCCAGGGTGGCTTGGGCGTCGGCGAGGCTGGGCGTGTCGAACACCTTGACCTGCTTAGCGGCCAGGAACGGCGCGATGTTGTTATCCATCGCCGGTTTCCAGTAGCCGAGGAAGATATCCAGGCGTTTGTCGCGAATGCCGGCAAAGATGATCTGCTGCACCGCGCTGGTCTGCTTGCTGTCGTAGCCCAGGCCATTGAGCAGCACGTCGGCCATGCCTGAGGTAGCGACGACGTCGGTCCAGCTGACCACGCCCATGCGGATGGTTTTACAGGATGCAGGTTCTGCGGCCATGGCGTTGGCGCTGATCAAAGCCACGCCGGTGAGGATCAACAACAGTCTTTTCATGGATGAGGTCTCACTGGGCAGCTTTTATTGTGGGAAGTGGCGTCTGGTGCGCCGTACCCACAACCTTACCCAGCGGAACCTGTGCTGACACGAACTGTGGCGACCGGCAGTTGCACTGGGGCGACCCGGAAGGCCCCATCGCAGGCAAGCCAGCTCCCACATTTTGATCTGTGAATACATCCAAATGTGGGAGCTGGCTTGCCTGCGATAGCGATATCAGCCGTAGCGCTTCTGCCCCCAGGCCAACAACCCTTCCAGCAACTGCTTCAACACAACCTGGGTCGGCGCAGCCAAATCAGGGCGATACCGGAACGGCTCAACCTCTTCCATATACGTGCTCTGGCACAGCTCCAACTGCACCGCATGAATATCCTGCGCCGGGTCGCCATAGTGGCGAGTGATATGCCCGCCCTTGAAGCGCCCGTTCAGCACATGGGTGAACTGCGGATGCTGAGCGCAGATGCCTTCCAGCTGGCTGGCCAGCTCGGGGTCACACGCCGCGCCGTTGAAGGTGCCGAGGTTGAAGTCCGGCAGCTTGCCGTCGAACAGGTGCGGGATTACCGAGCGGATCGAGTGCGCATCAAACAGCAAGGCGTAGCCGAACTCGGCCTTGAGGCGCGCCAGCTCTTCTTGCAGGGTGCGGTGGTACGGGCCCCAGATTTTTTGCAGGTAGGTTACGCGTTCTTCTTCGGACGGCACCTGCCCTTCACGGAACAACGGCACGCCATCGAACAGGGTCGCCGGGTACAGCCCGGTGGTGGCGCCGGCGTAGAGCGGTTTGTCGTCGGACGGCCGGTTCAGGTCAATCACAAACCGCGAGTACTCGGCCGACAAGGTGCTGGCGCCCAATGCCTCGGCAAAGTCATACAGCGTGGGGATGTGCCAGTCGGTGTCCGGCAGGCTTTGCGCCTCGGGGATCAGCCCGGCTTCGACCGCAGGCGTCAGGCGCAACCCCGCGTGGGGCATGCTGATCAGCAGCGGCACACGGCCTTGTTTGAAACTCAGAACCTTATCCACAACAACACTCCTCAGACGGTGACGTCGACGCCATGGCGCACGACGCGTTTATCCAGCTCGCCGCCCAGCCAGTAAGCCAGGTCGGCGGGGCGATCAATCTGCCAGGCGACGAAATCCGCGACCTTGCCCACTTCCAGCGAACCGTGGGTGTCACCCATGCCCAGCGCGGTGGCCGCATGTTGCGTGGCGCCGGCCAAGGCTTCTTCCGGGGTCATGCGGAACAGGGTGCAGGCCATGTTCAGCATCAGGCGTACCGACAGCGCCGGCGAGGTGCCGGGGTTGAGGTCACTGGCGATGGCGATTTTCACGCCGTGCTTGCGCAGCGCATCCATCGGCGGCAACTGGGTTTCACGCAGGAAGTAGAACGCGCCCGGCAGCAACACCGCGACAGTGCCGGACGCGGCCATGGCGATGGCGTCTTCTTCGGTCATGAACTCCAGGTGGTCCGCCGACAGTGCGTGGTAACGCGCCGCCAGGCTGGAGCCGTGCAAAGAGGACAACTGCTCGGCGTGCAGTTTCACCGGCAAGCCCAACTGCTGGGCGACCTTGAATACACGCTCCACTTGTTCGGTGGAAAACGCCAGGTACTCACAGAAGGCGTCTACCGCATCCACCAGCCCTTCGGCCGCGAGCGCCGGGAGCATCTCGGTGCAGATGTGGTCGATGTAGTCGTCAGCGCGATCCTTGTACTCCGGCGGCAGCGCGTGAGCCGCCAGGCACGTGGCGCGCACGCTCACCGGCAGCATCTGGCCAAGGCGCCGCGCAACCCGCAGCATCTTGCGCTCGTTGGCCAGGTCCAGGCCGTAGCCGGACTTGATCTCCACCGTGGTCACGCCGTCACGCAGCAAACTGCGCAGGCGCTTTTCAGCGCTGGCAAACAATTCATCTTCCGTGGCGGCACGGGTGGCGCGCACGGTGCTGGCAATACCGCCACCCTTGGCGGCGATTTCGGCGTAGCTCACGCCTTCAAGACGCTGCTCGAATTCACCGCTGCGATTGCCGCCGAACACCGTGTGGGTGTGGCAGTCGATCAGCCCGGGGGTGACCCACGCGCCTTGCAGGTCCTGCACCTGGGCGTAATCCGCCACTGGCGCCTGGCTGCGGGGGCCGATCCACTCGATCAGCGAACCCGCGGTGACCATGGCGGCATCCTCGATGATCGAGTATTTGCCCTGGGCCATAGTTGCGACGTGGCAGTGTTGCCAAAGCGTTTTCATCAACGCCTCCCTAAGTTATCGATGAGACAAAGCCGGGTCGTAATGGACCTTGGCCCCCTGCCCGGCAGCGGGCTTGACCCACAGCAGGTAGGCGAGGACCAGCAACACGATCCAGACGGCGCCGACCAGCAAAGCGGCCTGGGTGTCCGGGAAGTAACCCAGCACGCCAAACACGAACAGCATGAACACAATGGCGGCCGCTGGCGCGTAGGGCCAGAACGGTACCGGGAACTTCAGCTCAGCGACCTGCGCCTTGGTCATCGAACGACGCATCGCGACCTGAGTGAACAAAATCATCAACCACACCCACACGGTGGCGAAAGTGGCAATCGAGGCGATCAACAGGAACACGTTTTCCGGGATCAGGTAGTTGAGCACCACGCCGCCGAGCAACGACGCGCCCATTACCAGTACGGTCATCCACGGCACGCCTTGCTTGGACAGCTGCGCAAAACCCTTGGGCGCCTGCCCTTGCTGGGCCAGGCCATACATCATGCGGCCGGCGCCAAAAATGTCGCTGTTGATGGCCGAGACGGCGGCCGAGATCACCACGATATTGAGGATGGTCGCTGCCGAGCCGATGCCAAGGTTGCTGAAGATCTGCACGAACGGACTGCCCTGGCTGCCAATCTGTGGCCACGGGTAGATGGCCATCAGCACAAACAGGGTCAGCACGTAGAACAGCAGGATGCGCAGCGGCACCGCATTGATCGCCTTGGGGATCACGCGCTGCGGGTCTTTGGCTTCACCGGCCGTGATGCCGATGATTTCGATGCCGCCAAACGCAAACATCACCACCGCGAACGAGGCGATCAGGCCGCCAATGCCGTTAGGCATGAAGCCGCCGTGGGCCCACAGGTTGCTCAAGCCGCTGGCCTGGGTTTCGCCAGCAGAATGAATGCCAAACAGCATGATGCCAAAGCCGCCGAGGATCATCGCCACAATCGCGCCGACCTTGAGCAGCGACAGCCAGAACTCCATTTCGCCAAACACTTTGACGTTGCACAGGTTCAGGCCGCCGATCAAAAACACGATACCCAGCACCCAGACCCAACGCGCGACCTCGGGAAACCAGAAGCCCATGTAGATGCCAAAGGCGGTGACGTCGGCGAGGCAGACGATGATCATTTCAAATGCGTAGGTCCAGCCGAGCACAAACCCGGCCATAGGCCCCAGGTAGGTGCTGGCGTACTGGCCGAAGGAGCCTGACACCGGATTGTGCACGGCCATTTCACCGAGAGCACGCATCACCATGAACACGGCAGCGCCGCCGATCAGGTAGGCCAGCAGCACGGCAGGGCCGGCCATTTGGATGGCAGAGGCGGAACCATAGAACAACCCGGTGCCGATCGCGGAACCGAGTGCCATGAAGCGAATATGTCGGGCGCTCAACCCGCGTTTCAAACCCTTTTCTTGCTGGTGCATTTCTCGTCCCTATTATTTTTATGAGGAGAAGATCGTTCCCACGCTCCGCGTGGGAACACATCCTGTGACGCTCCGCGTCACGACTCTTAAAGCGGACGCGGAGCGTCCAGGGCAACATTCCCACGCAGAGCGTGGGAACGATCGTATGTCAGTCACACATGTTTCAACTGACAGATAGCTATCGCAGGCAAGCCAGCTCCCACACTGGGTTGCGTTGCGGTTACAAGCTCGGCAGGAGCTTGGCCGGCACCAGCTCATTCAGGCAGCGGCTGGCGAGCAGTTCGCTGGCGGCATTGATGTCCGGGGCAAAGAAGCGGTCCTTCTCATAAAACGCCACTTTGTCGCGCAGGATCCCGCGGGCTTTTTCCAGCTTGGTCGAAGTCTTCAAGCCATCGCGCAGGTCCAGGCCCTGGCATGCCGCCAGCCACTCAACCGCGAGTACACCACGGGTATTTTCAGCCATTTCCCACAAACGCTTGCCCGCAGCCGGAGCCATGGACACGTGGTCTTCCTGGTTGGCCGACGTCGGCAGGCTATCCACGCTATGGGGATGCGCCAGCGCCTTGTTCTCACTGGCGAGCGCCGCAGCGGTGACCTGGGCGATCATGAAACCGGAGTTCACCCCGCCATTGCCGACCAAAAACGGCGGCAGTTGCGACATGTGCTTGTCCATCATCAACGAGATACGACGCTCGCTCAGCGAGCCGATTTCGGCGATAGCCAGCGCCATGTTGTCGGCAGCCATGGCCACCGGCTCAGCGTGGAAGTTACCGCCGGAAATCACGTCGCCCTCGGCAGCAAATACCAGCGGGTTATCCGACACGGCGTTGGCCTCTACCACCAGCACGTCGGCAGCCTGGCGGAACTGGGTCAGGCAGGCGCCCATGACTTGCGGCTGGC
This sequence comes from Pseudomonas sp. OE 28.3, assembly GCF_014268205.2. Taxonomy (NCBI): domain Bacteria; kingdom Pseudomonadati; phylum Pseudomonadota; class Gammaproteobacteria; order Pseudomonadales; family Pseudomonadaceae; genus Pseudomonas; species Pseudomonas sp. OE 28.3. The sequence continues at coordinate 628,579 of NZ_CP077082.1, read as the reverse complement.
AACGCAGGGAATACGGGTCTTGCACTTTGTCGCAGTTCTGGTGCGACTGGGACACCTGGCTGCTCTCGCCGAGCAGGTCGCGATAAGCCGCGGCCGCGTCGATCTGACCGCGCTGGCCACGGGCGGCATGGATACGTGCATCAAACGGCGAGCGCGAGCCCAATACCGCTTCCACGGTGAGTGCACCGCACGCCAACGCGCCGGCGAACAGGTCTTCGCCTTCGAACAGGCCGCGCAAGGCATAAGCGGTGGATACCTGGGTGCCGTTCAGCAGCGCCAGGCCTTCTTTGGCCGCCAGCGTCAGCGGCGTCAGGCCGGCAACTTTCAGCGCTTCGGTGGCTTCCAGCCATTCGCCCTTGTAGCGCGCCTTGCCTTCGCCCAGCAGCACCAGCGACATATGCGCCAATGGCGCCAAGTCGCCGGAAGCACCGACCGAACCTTTAAGCGGAATGTGCGGGTACACCTCGGCGTTGATCAGTGCGATCAGCGCGTCGATCACCTGGCGACGAATGCCGGAGAACCCACGGCTCAGGCTGTTGACCTTAAGCACCATGACCAGCCGCACCAGCGCATCGCTGATCGGCTCACCGACGCCGGCGGCGTGGGACAGCACCAGGGAACGCTGGAGGTTTTCCAGGTCTTCACTGGCAATGCGGGTCGAGGCCAGCAGGCCAAAACCGGTGTTGATGCCGTAGGCGGTGCGGTTCTCGGCGAGAATCTGCTCCACGCAGGCCACACTGGCTTCGATCTGCGCCGTGGCGCTGTCATCCAGAGTGAGGGTTACCGGCTGCTGGTAGATGGCTCGCAGTTGGGCAAGGCTCAGTTGGCCTGGAATCAAATTTAGCGCAGTCACATTCATGCTCCTTTGAATTGTTCTTTTGAATAAGTGTTTAGTGCAAATGGGGAATTGCTGAGCGCAGCAAAGCGGTGTCTTTGAGCAGCGCGGCGGTGGCGGCAATATCTGGCGCCAACCAACGGTCTTGTTCGTAAGGTGCGACCTTTTCGCGTAGCAGACGCCAGGCGCTGTCAGTACCCGCGCCGAAACGCTGGTCCTTCAAAAACTCGAACGCTTGGGCTGCCAGCAGGTACTCGATGGCGAGAATCTGCGTGACGTTGGCCAACAGCTGATGCAGCTTGAGCGCGGCATTGGTGCCCATGCTCAGGTGGTCTTCCTGCAGGCCCGAGGTAACGAAATTGTCGAGCACCGCCGGTTGCGCCAGTTGACGGTTTTGCCCGCACAGCGAGGCGGCGACGTACTGCACGATCATCATCCCGGAGTTGACCCCAGGGTTGCTGACCAGGAACGCCGGCAAACCACTGACGTGCGGGTTGATCAGGCGGTCGAGGCGACGCTCGGCCACCGAGCCGATTTCGGCCATGGCGATGGCGAGCATGTCGGCCGCCAGCGCCACAGACTGCCCATGCGGGTTGGCCTGGGACACCACGCGGTAGTTATCCGGCGTGCCGAGCACCAGCGGGTTGTCGGTGGCGCTGTTGAGTTCGGTCTCGATCTGGCGCGTGGCGTGTTCAACCTGATCACGCGCCGCACCGTGAATCTGCGGGATCGAGCGGATGCTCAGCGCGTCCTGGGTGCGGATGCCTTTGCTGCTGGCGATCACTTCACTGCCGTCAAGCAAGGCACGCAGGTTGATGCCGACTTGCTGCATGCCTGGGTGTGGCTTGAGGGCGATGATGGCTTCGTCGAAGGCGTCGATCTGACCACGCTGGGCTTCGAAACTCATGGCGCCGATCACGTCGGCCCATTGCAGCAGGTGATGCGCGTCGGCCAGGGCCAGGCAGCTCAGGCCGGTCATGCACGGCGTGCCATTGACCAGGCACAGGCCGTCTTTGGCGCCGAGCACCACAGGCTGTAAACCTTCGGCTTTTAAGGCGGCTTGCGCCGTCACGATCTGGCCGCGATAGCTCACATCGCCAACCCCGAGCAAGGCCACGCCAATGTGGGCCATGTGGGTCAGGTAGCCCACCGAGCCCTGGGACGGCACTTGCGGCGTGATGCCATGGTTGAGCAACGCCAGCAACGAATGCACCACCTGCGGGTGCAGGCCGGATTTGCCGTGGCTGTAGTTGATGATGGCTGCGCAGATAATCGCGCGGGTCTGTTCGTCGCTCAGCAGCGGGCCGACGCCACAGGCGTGGCTCAGCAGTGTGTTGCGCGACAACTGGCTGAGTTGTTCACCCTTGAGCGACACATTGCACAGCGCGCCCAGGCCGGTATTCACACCATAGGCGCGTTCGCCGCTGGTGACGATGCGTTGCACGATGGCCTGGGCATTGTCGATACGCGCCCAGGCGTGGCCCGAGAGTTCGAGCACGGCGCCGTGGCGGGCGACGGCGACCACGTCCTGCCAACGCATGGGGGCGTCGGCGATGATGATTTTTGTTGCCTGGGACATCTTCATACCTTCTTCAATGCTTGTGCAGCTTCACTGGCCCTATCGCAGGCAAGCCAGCTCCCACATTTGAAATGCATTCCCCTGTGGGAGCTGGCTTGCCTGCGATGGCGCCAGCCGGTTCGCCACAAGATCCGGATCAGACCACCGCCGCCCGGCGCTGAACAAACCGGTCCACATACTCATCCGCCGGCGAATGCAGAATCTCGCGCGGCGTGCCGACCTGGATCAGCTTGCCGTCCTTGAGAATCGCAATGCGGTTGCCAATGCGCACCGCCTCGTCGAGGTCGTGGGTGATGAACACGATGGTCTTGTGCAGGGTCTTTTGCAGCTCCAGCAACTGGTCCTGCATCTCGGCGCGGATCAGCGGGTCGAGGGCGCTGAAGGCTTCGTCCATCAGGATGATGTCGGTATCGGCTGCCAAGGCGCGGGCCAGGCCTACACGTTGGCGCATGCCACCGGAAAGCTGGTGCGGGTATTTGTTTTCGTAGCCTTTGAGGCCCACGGTTTCGATCCAGTGCAGCGCACGTTCGGCGCACACCTGCTTGGTTTCGCCGCGCACCTTGAGGCCGTAGGCGACGTTGTCGAGCACGCTCTTGTGGGGCAGCAGGCCGAAGCTCTGGAACACCATGCTGATCTTGTGGCGACGGAATTGGCGCAGGGCTTCCATGTCCAGTTGCAGGATGTCTTCGCCGTCCACCAGGATCGCGCCGCTGGTTGGATCGATCAGGCGGTTGAAGTGACGCACCAACGTGGACTTGCCCGAACCCGAAAGGCCCATGATCACAAAGATCTCGCCCGTGCCGATGCTCAGTGACAGGTCGTTCACGCCGACCACGCAACCGGTCTCGGCCAGTACCTGGTCCTTGGTCTTGCCCTGACCAACCATCGCCAGGGCTTCCTTGGAGCGGTTGCCGAAAATCTTGAAGACGTTTTTAACTTCAATTTTGCTGACAGTAGTCATTTGCTCGCCTCATGCCGTGGACGACCATAGGCCTGGGTAATGCGGTCGATGACCACTGCAAGAATCACAATCGCCAGCCCTGCTTCGAGGCCACGGCCGACGTTGAGGGTCTGGATGCCGACGAGCACGTCTTCACCCAGGCCTCGGGCGCCGATCATCGAGGCGATCACCACCATCGACAACGCCATCATGGTGGTCTGGTTGATACCGGCCATGATGCTCGGCAATGCCAGCGGCAGTTGCACGCCAAACAGTTGCTGCCAGCGGTTGGCACCGAAGGCGTTGATGGCTTCCATGACTTCGCCGTCGACCTGGCGAATGCCCAAGTCGGTGAGGCGAATCAACGGTGGCGCGGCGTAGATCACCGTGGCGAAAATCGCCGGCACCTTGCCCAGGCCAAACAGCATCAGCACCGGGATCAGGTACACAAAGCTGGGCATGGTTTGCATGATGTCGAGCAGCGGCATCAATACCGACCGCAGGCGATTGCTGCGTGCAGACAAAATGCCCAACGGAATGCCGATCAGCACCGAGATCACCGTGGCGACCATCATCAGTGCCAGGGTTTGCATGAGCTTGTCCCACAGGCCAACCGCACCCACCAGGAACAGCAGACCGACGATCACCGCCGTGGTCACCACCTTGCGGGTGGCATGCCAGGCGATGCCGCCGACAATGGCGAGCATCAGCCACCAGGGCGCTGCACGCAGCAAGCCTTCCAGGTTGACGATGGCCCATAACAGCGTGTCGGAGATGTGCCGGAACACATCGCCGTAGTTGGTGACCAGTGAGTCCACCCAACCGTTGACCCAGTCGGCGATGGAAAACGTAAAACTCTCAGGAAACATAGCGTGCTCTCGATCCAGTGGGTTGTGGCCGGGTGCCCGGCTGGCCCTTGAGGGTAGCCGGACACGCTTGACCTACAAGGCCGCGTCGATTTTCTTGGCTGCGTCGTCGCTCACCCATGCGTGCCAGACTTCAGGATGTTCCTTGAGGAAAATTTTCGCCAGTTTTGGCGACTCAATCCGCTCTTTGGCCATGCGACCGAGGTTCTGGTTAAGCAGGTCGATGGGCAGGTTGACCTTCTCCAGCACCGCCACGAGTTCCGGCGCTTGCTCGTGGAAGGTTTTGGACAGGCCGACCTTGATGCTCACGCTTTTATCCACACCGGGCTTTTCCTGCAGCTTGACCAGATCGACCTGGCCCATCAGCGGGGTTGGCGACCAGTAGTAGAACAGGATCGGCTCGCCACGCTTGTAGCTCGACAGCACGGCGGCATCCAGCGCCGGGCCGGTGCCAGGGCGGAAGTTGGTGTAGGTGCTTTCCAGGCCATAGCTTTTCAGCATTTCGCTGTTATCCAGCTCACAGGTCCAGCCGGCCGGGCAGTTGTAGAAGCGGCCCTTGGAGGGCTCTTCCTGGTCCTTGAATACCGAGGCGTATTTGGCCAGGTCGGCGATATTTTTCAGGTCTGGTGCCTTGGGTTCCAGCTTGCGCTTGGCGTCGCCTTCGATCACATAACGCGGCACATACCAGCCTTCCACGGCGCCGACCACCGGCGCACCAACACCGACAACTTTGCCGGCCTTCTCGGCCTTGTTCCAGACCTCGCTGCGGCCTACCCACTCTTCGGCGAAAACCTGGATGTCGTTGCTGCTCAGGGCGTTTTCCATGGTGATGGAGTTACCCGGCAAGCTATCGGTTTTGCAGCCGTAGCCTTTCTCCAGCACGGTTTGCAGGATGTCGGTGAGCAACATGCCGCTTTCCCAGTTCAGCCCGGCGAATTTCACCGGTTTGCCGGACTCGCACCAACCCGCCGCCTTGGCGCCGGCAGAGGCCAGCAAGCCTGCAGATAACACGGTGGCCAGCAAGGTTTTATTCATCTTCATTGTTGTGACGCTCCCAATCTTGAAATGGATTACGGCAGTCAGTAGGCGTCCTGCCCTGTCCACGTCCCATCAGGCCTGTGCAGCCAGCCCGTTTGTCGTTGGTGCAGCGCCCTGCTCTATTGGCAGGATCAGTTGATCGGGCACCGTGCCGTGCCATTTTTTCGCACATACGTAATACAAGGCCGCTGGCAGTACCAGGCCGATGATCCAGGAGATATCCACATCACCCAGCGCGGCAACCAAGGGGCCGGTGTAGAACTTGGTAGAGATGAACGGCAACTGCACCAGCACGCCGAACACATAGACGCTGATACCGAGCAGGTTCCAGCGACCGTAGCGGCCATTCGGGTCGGCCAAAGCCGGGACGTCATAGCGCTCGCGGGTGATGCAGTAGTAATCCACCAGGTTGATTGCACTCCACGGCGTAAAGAACGCCAGCAGAAACAGGATGAAAGACTTGAACGCACCGAGGAACGAGTGCTGGCCGAGCAACGCGATCAGGGTTGCAGTGCCGACAATCACCAGCACGAACACCAGACGCTGCAGGCGGGTGACCTCAAGGCGACCACGGAAGCCGCTGACGATGGTCGCAATGCACATGAAGCTGCCGTAGGAGTTCAGGGTAGAGATGGTGACCTTGCCGAACGCGATGCTGAAGTACAGCAGCGCAGCGGTGGCGCCTGTACCACTCAACCCAACGATGTAGGCGACTTCGTGACCGGCAAATTGCCCGTTGGACATGGCCGCGGCAAACACGCCAAGGACCATCGCCACCTGAGCGCCAATGACCGAACCTGCACCGGCGGCGAGAAAGGTTTTCAGCGAAGATGTCTTGCTTGGCAGGTAACGTGAATAGTCCGCCACGTAAGGGCCGAAGGCGATCTGCCAGGAGGCCGCGAGCGATACCGCAAGCAGGAAGCTGCTCCAGCTGAAGTGGCGGATCTGCAAAAGCGCGCCAACGTCGGTCTGGCTCATCAAACGACTGAACAGATAGACAAAGGCAATCACGCCAATGACGCTGGCGACACGCCCAATAAAGTGGATCACCCGGTAGCCCAGCACGGTGACCAGTACGATGACGCTGGCAAAAATCAGGATACCGACGCTGTCGCTGACCCCGAACAACTGGCCCAGTGCCTGCCCCGACAGCACAGTCCCGGTCGCGGTGAAACCGAGGTACATCAAACAGACCAGCACAATCGGGATGGCTGCACCGTAAACGCCGAACTGCACCCGGCTGGAGATCATCTGTGGCAGGCCAAGCTTTGGCCCTTGCGCCGCATGCAACGCCATGACGCCGCCGCCGATGAGTTGGCCGATCAACAGACCGATCAACGACCAGAACACATCACCGCCGAGCACCACGGCCAAGGCCCCGGTGACAATAGCGGTGATTTGCAGGTTGGCACCCATCCACAGGGTGAACTGGCTCAATAGACGACCGTGTCTTTCCGCTTCCGGGATGTAGTCGATCGAACGCCTTTCGATCAACGGTGTGGTGTCATTTGCAGCCATGTTGGTCAACCTCTGATGGATTGTTCTGGGTGTGCAGATTGCGGGTTCTACTGTGGGAGCTGGCTTGCCTGCGATGGCATCCCCTCGGTTCTGCCGAGAGACCGAGTCGCCCGCATCGCAGGCAAGCCAGCTCCCACACAAGCCAGCTCCCACAGGAACCAGGCCAGCCGTTATTTGATCATCGGCAGGTTCAGGCCCTGCTCCTTGGCGCAATCGATGGCGATCTGGTAACCGGCATCGGCGTGACGCATCACCCCGGTGGCCGGGTCGTTGTGCAGTACGCGGGCGATCCGCTCAGCCGCTTCATCGGTGCCGTCGCAGACGATCACCATGCCCGAGTGCTGGGAGAAGCCCATGCCCACGCCGCCGCCGTGGTGCAGCGAAACCCAGGTCGCGCCGCTCGCGGTGTTGAGCAAGGCGTTGAGCAGTGGCCAGTCGGACACGGCGTCGGAGCCGTCCTGCATGGCTTCGGTTTCGCGGTTGGGGCTTGCGACCGAGCCGGAGTCGAGGTGGTCACGGCCGATCACTACGGGTGCCGACAGCTCACCGCTGCGCACCATTTCGTTGAATGCCAGGCCGAGCTTGGCGCGTTGGCCCAGGCCAACCCAGCAGATACGTGCTGGCAGGCCCTGGAAGCTGATGCGTTCGCGCGCCATGTCCAGCCAGTTGTGCAGGTGCGCGTCGTCCGGGATCAGCTCTTTGACTTTGGCGTCGGTCTTGTAGATGTCTTGCGGGTCACCCGACAGCGCAGCCCAGCGGAACGGGCCGATGCCACGGCAGAACAGCGGGCGGATGTAGGCCGGTACGAAGCCTGGGAAGTCGAAGGCGTTTTCTACGCCTTCTTCCTGGGCCATCTGGCGGATATTGTTGCCGTAGTCGAAAGTCGGGATGCCTTGTTTCTGGAATTCCAGCATGGCTTTGACGTGCACGGCCATCGACTGCTTGGCGGCCTTGATCACGGCAGCCGGCTCGGTTTTGGCGCGGGCGCGGTATTCGTCCCAGGTCCAGCCGGCAGGCAGGTAACCATTGAGTGGGTCGTGGGCGCTGGTCTGGTCGGTGACCATGTCCGGGCGCACGCCGCGCTTGATCAGTTCCGGCAGGATTTCGGCCGCGTTACCCAAAAGGGCGATGGAGATGGCCTTGCCTTCCTTAGTGTATTTGGCGATGCGGGCCAGGGCGTCGTCGAGGTCGGTGGCTTGCTCGTCGACATAACGGCTGGCCAGACGGAAATCGATGCTGACCTGCTGGCACTCGATGTTCAGCGAGCAAGCGCCAGCCAGGGTCGCAGCCAACGGCTGAGCGCCGCCCATGCCGCCAAGGCCGGCGGTGAGGACCCAACGGCCGGTGAGGTCGCTGTTGTAGTGCTGGCGGCCGGCTTCGACGAAGGTTTCGTAGGTGCCCTGCACGATGCCCTGGCTGCCGATGTAGATCCAGCTGCCGGCGGTCATCTGGCCGTACATGGCCAGGCCCTTGGCATCCAGTTCGTTGAAGTGTTCCCAACTGGCCCAGTGCGGCACCAGGTTGGAGTTGGCGATCAGCACGCGCGGAGCGTTGCTGTGGGTCTTGAACACGCCGACCGGCTTGCCGGATTGCACCAGCAGGGTCTCGTCGTCATTCAGGTTGGTGAGGCTCTCGACGATCTGGTCGTAGCACTCCCAGTTGCGCGCCGCACGGCCGATACCGCCGTACACCACCAATTCTTTCGGGTTCTCGGCCACTTGCGGGTCGAGGTTGTTCATCAGCATGCGCAACGGTGCTTCAGTCAGCCAGCTTTTGGCGGTGAGCTTGTTACCGCGGGCGGCACGGATTTCGACGTCACGGAATTTAGTAGGCTTGGCTTTCGAAAAATCGGTCACAGCTGGACTCCTCGGCATGATGCGCGAACATTGATGGTGCGAAGGAGAGTCTTACGCACACATCTTTACTTGTATGTACAAGCATATGCAATCAAGCGGCCAACTTGGTGAGAGAGCGGGTGAGATTTTTTTGGGAGGTGCGTGAAAGCCTTGGAAATTGAGGCTCTGAGGCTTGGTGAATTTTCTTACAGAGGGAGTTTGCGGACGGGGACATTGTTCAGGACGGCCTGGCATTGCGCCAAGCTGGGGCGTTCGGTAACAAATTGGTGCGCGGCTGGAAACAGCTCTTATGAGCAATGAAAAGCAAATGTGGGAGCTGGCTTGCCTGCTCCCACAGTTTTTTAACCGCGTGCGGTCAGTTCGATTACGCAGCAGCGGCCGGTGACAGAAATATCCAGCAGGTCATTGTTACCGTCGATTTGCAGGCAATCGTGATGGCCGAGCTTTTCACCCAGCACCTTCACTTCATCCGCCACACTGAACACCAACACCGTGTGCGCCGTGCTGAAAAACCGCTGCACGCCGTCAATCCATTGCAACCGTGCGTGGTAACGCTCAGGCGAATAAATCAGGTTGAAATCGCGGATCGGCCCGGTGATCAAGCGGCAGGACACTTCACTTTCACCCTTGAACGCAAACGGCTGCAACGGTAACAGCCCGCGCTGTTCCTCGCCGTCTACGGTCAGGACCATACCCGCACCTTTGATCACGGTGATCACACGCTGGTAGCCGGCGAAGGTAGAAAACCCGCCCGACTCGGCAATATCGGCAATCGACAGGCGCCAGCCAAAGCCATCCAGGCCAGTGCCTGCGTCACGGGTGATTTCTTCGGTGCTGCCGCCGCCGTTTTTCCACGGCATGCGGATGTAATCGGTGGCGCGCCAGACTTTCACTGCACTCATTTACTGAAACGTCCTTCCAGGCTATGACGGGAACCGGGGTGGATCAAACGCGCGGCGGTGACCGGCTGGCGGCCGGACCAGGTGCGGCGGCGAATCAACAGGCAGGGCTCGCTCGGCTCGATCTGCAACAGCTTGCACTCGGCAGCGTCGGCGAGGATGGCTTCAACCACATGCTCGCCCTCGGTCAGTGGTGCGACCTGGTTGAGGTAGGCGTACGGCGTTTGCTGGGTGAAATCCTGTTGCAAGTATTCCGGCGCGACCAGAGCGTTGACGAAGCGGTCTTCGATTTGTACGGGAATGTCGTTTTCAAAGTGCACGATCAACGAGTGAAACACGCGGCCGCCTTCGCGCATTTCCAGGGCCACAGCACGTTCGGAGCCGGCGGCCTCTTCGCCCAGGTGAATAACCTGGCAGGTATGCCGATGACCGCGGGAGGCGATCTCATCGGCAATGTTGTGCACTTCAAACAGCGCCGACTGGCTCTTGGGCTCGGCGACGAAAGTGCCAACGCCCTGCATGCGCACCAGCAACCCTTCGGCGGTGAGCTCACGCAGGGCGCGGTTGATGGTCATGCGGCTGAAGCCTAACTGGCTGACCAGTTCGCTCTCGGACGGCACGCGGTAATGGGGCGGCCAGTTGCCGTTGAGAATCTGCTGGCTGATCATCTGTTTGACGCGGGCATACAAGGGCGCCGGACTTTCGTCCATGTGGGCAGCCAGCGAAGACTTGGCGGGCGGAGTCGGCACAGGGAATCCTTGCAGGGGGAAAAGATGCATAGATTGCCGGAGTTTACCGAGCAGGCAAACGTCTGTATATGTATATACAAATAAACACACGACCGGGGTGCCTTGATCATGTCCGCTTTCTTTGCCGAACGCGCGCTGCTGCCTAATGGATGGGCCAACGATGTACGCTTTGAAGTCAGCGCCGATGGCGTGCTGACCCAGGTTGAGCCCAATGCCAGCGCAGACAACGCCGAACGGCTCAGAGGCCCGGTTTTGGCGGGCATGCCCAACCTGCACTCCCATGCGTTCCAGCGCGCCATGGCCGGGTTGGCCGAAATGGCCGGCAACCCGAATGACAGCTTCTGGACCTGGCGCGACTTGATGTACCGCATGGTCGGCAAGATCACCCCGGAACAACTGCAGGTCATCGCCCGCCAGCTTTATATCGAGATGCTCAAGGCCGGTTACACCTCGGTGGCCGAGTTTCATTATGTGCACCACGACGTCAGCGGCCAGGCGTATACCGATCGCACGGAGCTGTCGCGGCAGATCAGCCAGGCGGCCGCCAACAGTGGGATTGGCCTGACATTGCTGCCAGTGCTCTACACCCATTCCGGCTTTGGTGGCCAGGCGCCGAATGAAGGCCAGCGGCGCTTTATCAACAGCACCGAAGATTACCTGGACCTGCAAGCACGCCTGAAGCCCATTCTGGCGGCGCAGCCAGCGCAGCAACTGGGCCTGTGTTTCCACTCATTGCGTGCCGTCACACCCGAACAGATCAATGAGGTGCTGGCCGCCAGCGACAAGGCTTGCCCGGTACACATCCACATCGCCGAGCAGCAAAAAGAAGTCGATGATTGCCTGGCCTGGAGCGGCAAACGCCCGCTGCAATGGCTGTATGACAATGTTGAAGTGGATGAACGTTGGTGCCTGGTACACGCCACCCATGCTGACGCCGATGAAGTCACGCGCATGGCCAAGAGCCGGGCAATCGCCGGCTTGTGCCTGACCACCGAAGCCAACCTGGGCGACGGGATTTTCCCGGCGGTGGATTTCCTCGCTCAAGGCGGGCGTATGGGTATCGGTTCCGACAGCCATGTGTCACTGAGCGTGGTGGAGGAGTTGCGTTGGCTCGAATATGGCCAGCGCCTGCGGGACCAGCGGCGCAACCGCCTGTATCGCAGTGATCAACCGATGGTTGGCCGCACATTGTTCGATGCTGCGCTGGACGGCGGCGCCCAAGCGTTGGGGCAGCCGATTGGTCGATTGGAAGTCGGCAAGCGGGCAGATTGGATTGTGCTGGATGGCAATGACCCGTACCTGGCGACGGCGACCGAGGATGGCATCCTCAATCGCTGGCTGTTCGCCGGTGGTGATCGCCAAGTGCGCGATGTGCTGGTCAACGGCAAATGGGTGGTGCGCGATGGGCATCATGCCGGCGAAGAAGAAAGCAGCCGGGCGTTCACCCAAGTTCTGAGGAATCTACTCGGCTAAAAAACAATGCAAAACAAATGTGGGAGCTGGCTTGCCTGCGATAGCATCACCTGGGTGTAACTGATACACCGAGGTGTCTGCATCGCAGGCAAGCCAGCTCCCACACAAGCCAGCTCCCACATTGGATTGAGGGTGACCTCAGGTTACTGCGAGGTCTTCGCCATCTGCTTGTCCGACGTGCGGAAGATCAGTCGCGTCGTGTCATACCCTTGCTGGCGCGCCCTGCTCAGCAGGTCTTCGCGGGTGTCGGCGCTCACCGTCGGTGTGCGCGACAAGATCCACATATAACGCCGGCTCGGGCTACCGACGATGGCGGTCTTGTAATCATCACTCACGTACAGCACCCAGTAATCGCCCTTGGCGACGCCTGGCAGCAACGCGGTGAACCAGTTATTGAATTCCACCCAGAGCTTGTCGGTCTTGCCCGGCACTTGCGGCGTGGCCGTGCCCTTGGCTTCTTCCCACTTCCACTCTGTGGTCAGGCAGCGGTTAAACACCGACATATCGCCATCCGGCAGCAGGGTGTAGCGAGCCTCGGACTGCGCGCAGTTACGCTGGAAGTACATCGGCAATCGGGCCAACTCATACCAGGTGCCCTGGTAACGCTTGAGGTTGACGTTGCTCGCGGTCTTGGGTTGCAGATCATCGCCAGAATGGCTGGCGCAGCCCGCCAAAAACAGACTGGCGCAAAGAAACAAAACAAAACGCATCATTCTTCTTCTCCCGCAGGCTCGCGCCCCGGTTTACTTCAGGCCTTGCCCGGAAAACATCAGAACTTTGTCACCGGCGTACTGCACGCTGATAAAGCTGTTTTTATCGCCCCACGTGCAACTGGACATGCCCAGCGCACCGGAACAATCGGTCGGCTTACCCAGCAACGACTCCACCTCGGCCTTGGCCATGCCAGCCGACAGCTTCGCGTAGTTTTCTTGATTGACCTTGCTGCACGCGGCTAACAGCACGCAAAAAGCCAGCAGGGAGAGACGGCGTAAAGACATGGAAAAGCTCCTGGAGAGACAAAGCAGCTGGGGTATCTGCCAGAAGCTTAGAAGGGAAAAGAGGTGTCTGGTTCCCGATGGGCAAAAACAAAAAAAACCCGAAAACGCTGAAACGTTTCGGGGCTTCTTCTCATTCAAAACTTCAAGTCTTGAATGCTTCTGTGGCGAGGGAGCTTGCTCCCGTTCGGGTGCGCAGCGCCCGCAAGCTTTTTGGGGCCGCTTCGCAGCCCAACGGGAGCAAGCTCCCTCGCCACAGAGGTTTACTTCTTGTGATAAGCCGTCACACGCTCAACTTCTTCCTTCGAGCCCAGGAACACTGCCACACGCTGGTGCAGGCCTTCCGGCTGGATGTCGAGGATGCGCTGGTGGCCGTCAGTGGACGCGCCGCCTGCTTGCTCAACCAGGAACGACATCGGGTTGGCTTCGTACATCAAGCGCAGCTTGCCCGGTTTGGAAGGTTCGCGGCTGTCACGTGGGTACATGAACAGGCCACCACGGGTCAGGATGCGGTGTACGTCGGCAACCATCGCAGCGACCCAGCGCATGTTGAAGTTCTTCTTCAACGGGCCTTCTTCGCCGGCCATCAACTCGCCCACGTAGCGGGTCACAGGCTCTTCCCAGTGACGCTGGTTGGACATGTTGATCGCAAATTCCTGGGTGGAAGCAGGAATGGTGATGTCTTCGTGGGTCAGTACGAAGCTGCCCATTTCGCGGTCCAGGGTAAAGCCTTTGACGCCGTCACCCAGGGTCAGCACCAGCATGGTCTGCGGGCCGTAGATGGCGTAACCGGCAGCAACCTGTTCGGTGCCTGGCTGCAGGAAGGCCTTTTCGTTCAGGGCTTCGTTCTGGCTCAGGTATTCGTTAGGGCAGCGCAGTACCGAGAAGATAGTGCCGACCGGTGCGTTGATGTCGATGTTGGACGAGCCGTCGAGTGGGTCGAACACCAGCAGGTACGCGCCTTTCGGGTATTTGCCCGGGATCTGGTAGGCATTGTCCATTTCTTCGGACGCCATGCCGGCCAGGTGGCCACCCCATTCGTTGGCTTCGAGCAGGATTTCGTTGGAAATCACGTCGAGCTTCTTCTGCACTTCGCCTTGGACGTTTTCAGTGCCCATGCTGCCCAGAACACCACCCAGTGCGCCTTTGGACACGGCGTGGCTGATTTCCTTGCAAGCACGCGCCACCACTTCGATAAGGAAGCGCAGATCGGCAGGCGTGTTGTTGCTGCGGGTCTGCTCGATCAAATAGCGACTCAGGGTAACGCGGGACATGGAAGGCTCCGGAAAATGGGGGGCTTAAAAACCCGCGCAGTTTAACGCGAGTCGAGGGTTATTTCCTCTAATCAGAGGATTTAACCCCAATAGAGTTCACGGCTTGGCCGCCGGTGCACGCAACAAACTGTAGGCCATCGCCCCTAGCGCCGCTACACCCAGCAGGAGCACGGCCCACAGGCCGAGTTTCTTCCAGTCGGTGCCCGCTTCGGGTGAAACGGCAATCACAGGCGATTTGACCGTCACGTCGCCTGTGACCGTGGCCTGCCCCAAGGTCTTGATACGCTCGGCGCTGTAGTCGGGAATCAGCGTCGACAGCGGCAAGTTAGCGGCCTTTACCGACGGGTTGCCCAACGCCAGGGTAAACGGCGGCTCGCCCCGCGCCAGGAACACCAACTGCGTGGCGCGCACAGCAAAACGCAATGCCGGCGCTTCCACGCCCAGGCCGCCGCCGCGCTCGTCCACCTGCAACTTGAGTTCGCCCACGGCCACGCCTGGCAATTGCAATTCATCCTGCACCACGTCCTGGCCGTTCTGGGCCAGGCGATACAACAAGCCATTGCTCAAAGGCTGCCAGGCTTGATTGGCTTGCCGCCGCCCCGCCAACGTCACGGGCGCCAGCGTGTTGGGCTGCTTGAGCTCGACGCGCAAGCGCTCCACATGCAGCCCCGTCGGCAACTGCCAGCTGTATTCACCCGCCTTGAGCCGCGTACCCGACAACGGCTGCGACCACACCAAGGGCATTGGCAGGCTGCTGCTGGTGGAGCTCACAAGCTTGGCCGAGGTCAGCGTCGGCGCGGCCTGGCCTTGCCACAGCAGGCGCAGGTAACGCGCCGATTGCCCCGGCAGGCTCACGTCATGTTGCTCGACCCGCTCATCGGCAAACGATAGGCGCGCCACCTGGCCATCGCCCCAGGGTTCCCAGTGCTGCAGGTCATCGCTGGCTTCAATGCTGAAACGCTGGAAGCCATCCTGTTCGCGACTCCAGTCCAGGCTCAGTTGCTGCAACGGCGCCTTGATCGCGCTGGCGTCCAGTACCCAGCCACGCAGCACCTGTTTGCCGGCCTTGGACGGGCGCACTTCCAGCAGCGTGCCTTCGGCGGTGGATTTCATCACCACGTCCGGCACACTTTGGCGGGTGTCGGCGGCGTACAACGGGAACCACTTCACGTCGGCCACCGTGCGGCTTTCGGTGCGTTGCGCTGATTGGCGCGACAACGCGTAAGCCTGGGGCTCGCCGGCGGCGTTGAACACGCGCACATCACCAAGATCTGCCTGGCGCGCGCTCAATTGCACCGACAGCGGCAACTCCAGGCGATACCAAGGCCCGTTGCCACTTACCGCCAACGGCACCTGTGTGGTGAAGTCGGCGGGCGTTTCTTGCGCCCACGCCGACAACGTCGAACACATGCCCAACGCGATCACGCTCAACTTACCGATCAAGAGGATGCTCCTTCAGTTTCCAACACCGGCTCGGCGCGTTTGGGCGGCAGCGGTGCGAAGTAACCCACCACCAGCAACAGCCCGCCCACACCAATAAACGATACGATCCGCGCCAGCCCGCCACGGTTGCTCAGCTCGACAAAGAACAGCTTGGCGACCACCACCGCAATCAACGCCGCGCCGATCAGCCACACTTCGCGACGATGGCGCAGGTGGCCGCCGATCATCAGGCCCAGGGCGATCAGGGTCCAGACCAGCGACAGGCCAGCCTGCACCCACATGGACGCCAGCAAGGCATCCAGTTGGAACGGCACGCCCGCCCAATGGTGGGCGGTGCGCATCACCAAGGCCGTGAAGAAGGCAAACAGCGAAGCACCTGCGACACCTTGGGCGATCCGTTCAGCACGCAGCCCGCGCTGCGGCGCCACGCTGCGCGACCACAGGTAAGTACCCAGCAATGCGAACAGCAGGCCCACGTCCAACGGGTTGAGCAATGGCACGTACGGCAATGGTTTCGCCGTGCCGTCGCTGAAGATGTTCGCCAACCAGAACCAGCCGAGCATCAATACCGCCAGCGGCAACGCGGCCAGCACACGGTATTCACGCGGGTTTGCCGACACCGGCCACGGCCAACTGCGCGGTGCCGCCGCCAGCACCAGGTACAGGCTTGGCAGAATCGCCCAACCCAGCCAACGCCAGGCGTTGTACTCACTCGACAGCAGCAACAGGCCGTAACGCAGCTCCAGCGCCAACACACCGATCAACATCCAGCAGCCGAACACATGAGCGATGCTCAATACCTTGCCCGGCACCACCGCCGCCAAACGGCGCAGCGCGATAAAATGCACCACAAACACCGCCAACCACGCCAGCCAGCCGTAATGCGCTGCCGGGTGATAGTAATCATGGGCAGACACCAGCAACACCACGCCCGCCGCCGGCATCAGCAAGGCGCACAGCATGCCCAGAGATGCCCAGCGTAAACGTGCGGCCAACAGCGCCCAGATCGCCACGCTCACCGCAGCGATGCCAAGCAAAAATGCGCCTTGCAGCGCTTGCGGGATAAACCGCAGCACTTCGCCGATCAACGCCAATGCCCACCAGGCCGCGCCCCACACCAGCAGCAGGTCGGACAGGCGTTGCAATTTCAACACGGCAAACACCGGCGCCTGCGGCTCACGTTGCAAGCGCCAAGCGCCCACCATTGCCGCCAGGCCCAGCACCATCGGCGTCCAGAAAGCGCTGTGCGCCAAGGGCCGCAAGCCCTCGCTGTTCAACGGCCCGAGCAACTGCGGCACCGCCAACAAGAACGAAGCACCACCGATCAGTTGCAGCAGCAAACCAAACACGAAACTCACGCGTTGTTGCAGGTACAGGCTCAACCAGATGATCAGCAAGCCACTGGCCGCCCACACGCCGCTGGCGCTTTCCCATGGCAGCACAAACAGCACCGCAAGGTTGATCAGCACCAGACCCGCGAGCAGCACCACCGACAAGCCGCGCAGTAGCCGCACATCGCTGCGCACCATGTCATCGCGCGCCGCCATCAGCATGCCGCCGACCAACGCCAGGCCGATCAGCGAGGCGGTCAACAAGCCGGTCCAACCGGCACTGAATACCGCGGCCCCATCACCGCCCTGCAAGCGCAGGAGGAACAACACCCCACCGAGCAATTGCACAGCAAAGGCAGTGAACAGGAAGGTGCGCGAGCCAATGCGCAGGCCGACAAACAGCGTCAGCAGCCCGGCGATTGCCCAACTGATGGCGGTGCCTTGGGTCAGCAACAACAAGGGTGCAAGCAGGTACAAAAAGGTCAATCCCAGGCTCGCCAGCACGGGCAGGCCGGTGCGCTCCCATTGCGCCGCTTGCTCGGTCGATGCCTTGCGCAACTGATCGAAGCTGAACAACAGGGCCGCGCCCAGCAACAGCGCGCCCAGTGGTGCACCGTTGAGCAAGGTCAACTCGCCAACGCGCAGTTCGCTGAGGAACGCCAGCGCTGACCCCAACTGTAACAACAGGCCAAACGCACGAGCCAACGGCCGCTGCTGACGCAAGCCAAGCCAGAAGATCCCGGCGCCCTCCACTGCCCAGGCCGCCGCCGTCCAGCGCGCGTCGAGGCCCAGCGGAATCGCCAGGCTGGCAAAGATCACGCCCAGCGCCAGGCAAGTTTCGGCCAGCAGCAAGGCGCGCCCGCCACTCAGCAGCCGCGCCAAGCCCATGTAGATAAGGCCTAAACCGAGTGCACTGAAGGCGGCGGCAAACTCCAGGTGCTGCACCACGGCGAACTGCAAGCCAAAGCCTACCAACGGCGGGCCGAACAGCATGCTGCCATCAACATAATCACCCTTGGCCGCCGACCAGCGCAGCAGTGCCTCACGGCCTTCAGGCGCATCGCCCACTTCTTGCAGCTTGCGGCGGGCGAACAACAGGCCGATGGCCAGGTACATCAGGAAAAACAGGATCAGGAACGGCTCGGTGCTCCACAGCAGTTCCGGTGTGTAGGAGCGCATGCCCCAGGCGAAGCCTATGCCGAAGGTGCCGACAAACCCGATCAGGTTGAGCAGACGCCAGGCCTTGAACCACGCGATGGCCAGAATGCCGGCGTTGAGCAATGCAAAGTAACTGAACAGCGCCACATGATTACCGGCGCCGGTTGAGGTCAGAATCGGCGCGGCAAACCCACCCAGCGCCGCTGCGCAGGCCAGGCCGAGGGCATCCTGGGTGATCGCCAGGATGGCCGAGAACACCGTGACCGCCACCAGCAGGCCGAGTGCCGCGCCTGGGTCGATCAACGGGTGCAGGCGCATCGCAGCAAACACCGTCAGGTACAACACGGCAATCCCGGTACCCTGCAGCATCAGCCCGTAATTGCTGTTGCGCAGCCGTAACCACCAACCCAGGCCCAGCAGGCCGATGGCGGCAGCGGCAACCCCGGCGTAACGCAGTTCAATCGGCACCACCACGCCTTCGGTGGCATAACGCAGCAAGAAGGCCAGGCCAAGGAACAGCAGCACCACGCCAACGCGCAGCACGGTGTTGCCGCCGAACAGCCAATTACGGGCGCCGCCGATGGCGCGCTCGATCAGGTTGGGGCCACGGGGGATGGCAGGTTCTTTCGGTTTTGGTGCTGGGGTCCAGACGTCCTCCGGCAGTGGCTGTCTCGCCTCGGCCATCACGGCGACGGGCGCCAGTTCGGCGGGCAGCTCCCAAACAAGTTCGGGCTTGGCAACGGCAGGTGCAGGTTCAGGGATGGGGGCTTCGACAATCACGCTGTTTGTAGGCGCGGGCACTTCCAGTTGCCGCAGGCGCTCACCCAGGGCTATCAATGCCTTCTGCGTGGTCTCTAACTGAAGCGCTTGCTGGTCTGCCTGGGCGGACAGCCTCGACAGGCGAATCGCCTGACCAATGCCCAAGCCCAATAGCGCACCGAAGCCGGCATCGGTGAACGACTCATCGAGTGTCCAGCCGAGCACCAGGCCAATCAGCATGAAAATCCATTGCATGGTCGATATCCCTAAGCAGCCCGAGGCGGGCAAACCGAGGCCTAGTATATCGACGCAAAGCTAATGTGGGAGCTGCTTTTGTGGCGAGGGAGCTTGCTCCCGTTCGGGTGCGAAGCGCCCGCAATAGCCGGCGGCTGCTACGCAACCGAACGGGAGCAAGCTCCCTCGCCACAGAGGCCTGCTACCACTTGGAGGCCTGCGGTGTTTAGTCGAGGGCTTTCCAGATCTCGGTGGCGTATTCGCGGATGGTGCGGTCCGAGCTGAACCAGCCCATGCGCGCCGTATTGAGCACAGCCGAACGCCACCAGGCCTTGGAATCGTGCCAATGCGCTTCGACCCGCGCCTGGGCGTCCCAGTAGGCGTCAAAGTCGGCGCACACCAGGAAACGGTCGTAGTCGATCAACCCGTCGATCAAGCCCACATAGCGGCCTGGATCATCCGGCGAGAACACCCCGCCGCGGATCGCTTGCAACACATCGTTGAGACGATGGGAGGCTGCCACATCCGGCCCGGCGTGGAATTCACCGGCGTGCTTGCGGGCTTCCACTTGTTCGGCGCTGAGGCCGAAGATAAACATATGCTCGGCGCCCACGCGCTCGTGCATCTCCACGTTGGCGCCGTCCATGGTGCCGATGGTCAGCGCGCCATTGAGGCCGAACTTCATGTTGCTGGTGCCAGAGGCTTCAAAACCGGCCGTGGAAATCTGCTCGGACAAGTCCGCCGCCGGGATGATGCTTTCCGCCAGGCTGACGTTGTAGTTGGGCAGGAACACCACCTTGAGCAAGCCGCGCACGGTCGGGTCGTTGTTCACGGTGCGGGCGATGTCGTTGGTCAGCTTGATGATCAACTTGGCCTGGTGATAGCTGGCCGCCGCCTTGCCCGCGAAGATTTTCACGCGCGGCACCCAATCGGTGCCTGGCTCGGCGCGGATTGCCTGGTACAAGGCCACGGTGTGCAGCAGGTTGAGCAGTTGGCGTTTGTATTCGTGGATCCGCTTGACCTGCACGTCGAACATCGCCGCCGGGTTCACCGAAATGCCCAGGCGCTCGTGGATGATCTCGGCCAGTGCCCTCTTGCTGTGCAGGCGCTGTTCGGCGAAGGCTTTGCGGAACACCTGCTTCTCGGCGAAGGTCTCCAGCTCCGTCAGGCGGGTTTCCATGGTGTCGAGGATGTCCGGCCCCAGAGCCTCCACCAGCATCTCGGTGAGCTTGGGGTTGGCCTGGTACAGCCAGCGGCGGAAGGTGATGCCGTTGGTTTTGTTGTTGATGCGCTCCGGGTACAGCTTGTGCAGTTCGGAGAACACGGTGCTGCGCATCAGTTGGGTGTGCAAACCGGACACACCGTTAACGCTATGGGAGCCAAGGAACGCCAGGTTACCCATGCGCACGCGGCGGCCGTTGTCTTCTTCGATCAACGACACCGCACGCAATACGTCAAAGTCGTGGATGCCCTTGGCGCGCAGCGAGTCGATGTGCTGGGCGTTGATCAGGTAGATGATCTGCATATGCCGAGGCAGCATGCGTTCCATCAAACCGACAGGCCAGGTTTCCAACGCCTCGGGCAACAAGGTGTGGTTGGTGTAGGAAAGGGTTTCGACGGTGACATCCCACGCGGCTTCCCACGGAATGTCATGCAGGTCGACCAGTTGGCGCATCAACTCAGCCACGGCGATGGACGGGTGGGTGTCGTTGAGCTGGATCGCGGCGTGTTCGCCCAGGCTGAGTACCGAGCCGTGCATGTTCTTGTGGCGGCGCAGCAGGTCTTGCAGCGAGGCCGAAACAAAGAAGTATTCCTGGCGCAGACGCAATTCCTGCCCCGCTTCGGTGCTGTCGGCCGGGTAAAGCACTCGGGAGATGCTTTCGGCGCGAGCCACTTCGGCGACGGCGCCCAAGTGGTCACCGGCGTTGAAGCGCTCCAGGTGCAGGTCTTCTACTGCTCGGGCACGCCACAGGCGCAAGGTGTTGACGCTGGCGCCGCGCCAGCCGACTACCGGCGTGTCGTACGCCACCGCGCGAACTGTTTCGTTGGGCGTCCACACCTGGATCATCTTGCCGGAGGCATCCGCCAGGGTTTCGACGCTGCCACCAAAGCCGATCGGGTAAATCACCTCGGCCCGTTCGAACTCCCACGGGTTGCCGAAATCCAGCCAGCGTTCGGTCTGTTCCTGCTGCCAGCCGTCGACAATCGCCTGGCGAAACAGGCCGTGTTCATAGCGGATGCCATAGCCGTGGCCGGCAATGCCCAGGGTCGACATGCTTTCCATAAAGCACGCGGCCAGGCGGCCCAGGCCACCGTTGCCGAGCGCCGCGTCGGGCTCCAGCAGGCGGATGCGCTCCAGGTCCACACCCAGTTCGGACAGGGCTTCGCGGGCAATCTCCAACACGCCGAGGTTGCTCAGGCTGTCGTAGAGCAAACGGCCGATCAGGAACTCCAGCGAGAGGTAATACACCCGCTTCTGGCCTTTGCGGTAGATGCGCCGCGTGTGGTTCATCCAGTGGTCGACCATCTGGTCGCGGGCGGCCAGGGCGATGGCTTCAAACCAGTCGTGGTCGAAGGCGTGATCCGGGTCCTTGCCCACCGCGTAGGTAAGTTTGGTCAAGACAGCATCGCGGAATGCGGCTACCTCTGCTTCTCGTGCAAGCGGTTCCTGAGACATCGGTGCGACCTCGGGCGAGATTGAAGGAGTTGCTAGAGCCTAGTCGGTCTGACAGACGGTAGACGTGCTGGTTCGGCAGTTTTTTAACTCATTCACCATTGCTGGAAATTGATGCAGGGGCCGTGCCTGCTTTTCTCCCCTGCACCGTTGGAGATGAAATCTGCAAAATATTGTTCAAAAAACCACCAATCCCGGTATGATCGCGCGCCCGGATACAGCCCCACCTTGGAACCTTGATGAAGCCTCAACTGATCGCCGCCGCTGAACTCGACCGTCTCGAGACCTGGCAGAAATATTCCGCCCACATGTGCGGTGGCTGCGTGTCCAGCTGCTGCACGCTGCCGGTCGAGGTGAAGATCAAGGACCTGATCCGCATTGGCATCGTCGATGAGTTCGAACGCGGCGACCCGCCGAAGAACATCGCCAAGCGTTTGCAGAAGGAAGGCATCGTCGAGCGCTACAATTCCAAATCCGAAATTTTCACCCTGCAGCGCATGAGCAATAACGACTGCCTGTACCTGGATCGTAAGACGCGCTTCTGCACTATTTATGACAAGCGCCCGGATACCTGCCGCAACCACCCGAAAATCGGGCCGCGGCCGGGGTATTGTGCGTATAAGCCGAAGGAAGTGGTGCGCGAGACCAATTTCCGGACTCTCGACAAGTTCTGATGATCATGATGATCGTTCCCACGCTCCGCGTGGGAATGCAGCCCTGGACGCTCTGCGTCCGCCCTTAAAAGCGGGACGCGGAGCGTCCCAAGCGGCATTCCCACGCAGAGCGTGGGAACGATCAGGCATAAAAAAACGCCCCCGGCCTTTCGACCGGGGGCGTTTTTCATTCAGCCTGAGTTAACTCAGTTCTTGGCTTTCTTGGCAGCGCGGGTACGCTCGCCTTCGTCCAGGATCTTCTTACGCAGGCGGATCGACTTAGGCGTAACTTCGCACAGCTCGTCGTCCTGGATGAATTCCAGAGCCTGTTCCAGGGTGAAGCGAACAGGTGGAACCAGAGCGATGGTTTCGTCTTTACCCGAAGCACGCATGTTGTCGAGCTTCTTGCCTTTGGTTGGGTTAACGCCCATGTCGTTGTCACGGCTGTTCAGACCAACGATCTGACCGTTGTAGATCTCTTGACCGTGTTCAACGAACAGCTTGCCACGCGCCTGCAGAGTTTCCAGGGAGTAGGTCAGCGCCTTGCCGGTTTCTACCGATACCAGAACACCGTTCTGACGGCCGGACATGTCGCCGGACTTCATGGTGTCGTAGCGATCGAAGATCGAGGTCAGGATGCCAGCACCGTTGGTCAGGGTCAGGAACTGGTTACGGAAACCGATCAGACCACGCGCAGGGATGTTGTATTCCAGACGTACACGGCCTTTGCCATCCGGCACCATGTTGGTCAGGTCGCCCTTACGCAGGCCCATCTCTTCCATGACCTTGCCCTGGGATTCTTCAGGGGTGTCGATGGTCACGTTTTCGAACGGTTCCTGCTTCACGCCGTCAACCTGACGGATGATCACTTCTGGACGACCAACGCCCATTTCGAAGCCTTCGCGACGCATGGTTTCGATCAGTACCGAGAGGTGCAGCTCACCACGGCCGGAAACCTTGAACTTGTCAGCCGAGTCGCCTTCTTCAACGCGCAGTGCAACGTTGTACAGCAGCTCTTTGTCCAGACGTTCCTTGATGTTACGGGAAGTCACGAACTTGCCTTCTTTACCGCAGAAAGGCGAGTCGTTTACCTGGAAGGTCATGGAAACGGTTGGCTCGTCAACGGTCAGAGGCTTCATCGCCTCAACGTTGTCTGGCTGGCACAGGGTGTCGGAGATGAACAGCGAGTCCATACCGCTCACGCACACGATGTCGCCGGCGAAAGCTTCTTCAACGTCGATGCGGTGCAGGCCGTGGTGACCCATCAGCTTCAGGATACGACCGTTACGCTTCTTGCCGTCGGCGCCGATGGCGACAACTGGAGTGTTCGGCTTGACGCTACCACGCGCGATACGGCCAACACCGATAACACCCAGGAAGCTGTTGTAGTCCAGTGCCGAGATTTGCATCTGGAACGGGCCTTCACGGTCAACTTTTGGTGCCGGTACGTTGTCGACGATCGACTGGTACAGCGGGGTCATGTCTTCAGCCATGTCGGTGTGTTCCAGACCGGCAATGCCGTTCAGGGCCGAGGCGTAGACCACTTTGAAGTCAAGCTGTTCTTCGGTAGCACCCAGGTTGTCGAACAGGTCGAAGATCTGGTCCAGAACCCAGTCCGGACGCGCGCCTGGACGGTCAACCTTGTTGATGCACACGATCGGACGCAGGCCGGCTTCGAAAGCCTTCTTGGTCACGAAACGAGTTTGCGGCATAGGGCCGTCTTGAGCGTCAACCAGCAGCAGAACGGAGTCAACCATCGACATTACGCGTTCTACTTCGCCGCCGAAGTCGGCGTGGCCCGGGGTGTCCACGATGTTGATGTGGTAGCCGTTCCAGTTGATAGCGGTGTTTTTAGCCAGGATGGTAATACCGCGCTCTTTTTCCTGGTCGTTGGAGTCCATCACGCGCTCGTCGTTGAGCTCGTTGCGCTCCAGGGTGCCGGATTGACGCAGGAGTTTGTCTACCAGGGTGGTTTTACCATGGTCAACGTGAGCAATGATGGCGATGTTACGTAGATTTTCGATCACTTGTGTATCTCGATCAGAGGATTCGGTGTGCTGACAGGTCGTGGCAGCGATTAACAGTAGAGTCAGGCCTTGCCGTTACAGCTTGACGGCAGAGTCGGGGGGCCGGTGACGCAGGCCACAGGCAAACAGCCCCGGGCTCTTAGCTCGGTCGATAAACGCGCACATTGGCATACCCCTCACTGAGCAAATGGTGGGCATGCAGGCGACTCATCACGCCTTTGTCGCAATACAGCAGGTACTGACGGCTGTTATCCAGTTCCTTGAAGCGCGCGTTCAATGCGTAGAACGGCAGCGCTTGCACGTCGATGCCAGCGATTTCCAGCGGCTCATCCTCGGCGGCATCCGGGTGACGGATATCGACGACGATCTGGCCGGCCAGCGCTTCGCTGACTTCTTCGATTTGCACATCCTGGCCCAATTCATCGATGACACGATCGATCGGGACCAGTTTGGCGTTCTCAAGCGCACGCTCAAGAATCGCCATATCAAACTGTTGTTCTTCATACTCCACGCGGTTGCGCTTGGCGTGGGTCTTGGGGTTCACCGAAATGACCCCGCAATATTCAGGCATGTGTTTGGCAAAGTCGGCCGTGCCGATTTCTTCTGCCAGGTCGATGATGTCCTGCTTGTGGCTGGCGATCAGCGGGCGCAAGACCAGCTTCTCGGTGACGCAATCAATCAGCGACAGGTTCGGCAGCGTCTGGCTGGACACCTGGGAGATCGCTTCACCGGTCACCAACGCGTCGATCTGCAATTGATCGGCGATTCGCGACGCAGCGCGCAACATCATACGCTTCAATACTACGCCCATATGACTGTTATCGACTTTGCCGAGAATTTCGCCCAGCACTTCCTCAAACGGCACGCTTACAAATAGCACGCGCTGGGAGCTGCCGTACTTCTTCCAGATAAAGTGCGCGACTTCCATCACGCCCAATTCGTGTGCACGCCCGCCCAGGTTAAAGAAGCAGAAGTGGCTCATCAGGCCGCGACGCATGATCTGGTAGGCCGCCACCGTGGAATCGAAACCGCCGGACATGAGTACCAGGGTCTGTTCCAGTGCGCCCAGCGGGTAGCCGCCGATACTGTTGTGCTGGCTGTGGATCACAAACAACCGTTGGTCGCGAATTTCCATGCGCACTTCAATTTGCGGCGCTTTGAGGGAAATTCCGGCGGCGCCGCACTCGCGACGCAGCTTGCTGCCGACGTATTTCTCTACATCCATGGAGCTGAAGGTGTGCTTGCCGGCGCGCTTGCAGCGCACCGAAAAGATCTTGCCTTCAAGCGACTCGCCGTAGTGCTGTTTGCACTTTTCGGTGATGTCATCGAAGTCGCCCAACGGGTACTCATCGACCTGCAGGAAATGCGCGATGCCCGGCATGCAACTCAGGCGCTCGGTCATGTCCTTCAAGGCTTTGGCGTCGGTTATGCGGGTTTCCAGCTCGAGGTTGTCCCACACACCGTTCACCACCACAGCCGGGTCCAGGTCTCGGAGCACGGCACGGATGTTCTTGGCCAACTGTCGGATGAAACGCGTCCGTACGGGTCGGCTTTTGATGGTGATCTCGGGGAAGACTTTTACGATTAATTTCATGGAAACAGCGCGCGCCGGGCCTGCTGAAAAAGGGGGGCGCGGATTATAGCGGAAATCGCTCAAGGTTTAACCAGTTAATATGCATCACAGACGCAACGCACCAAAACGGGTCATTTGCGCAAATTAACGCTACATTGCAGTGCGTTATTTATTCCGCTTCAGCGGATTGCACCGTTATAGGGGCCATTTTGAGGCAAAAAGGCCATGTTGGCGCACTGGCATGCAATTTGCTCTCTTGTGAAGCAGGTTGCCTTGGTCGAGTATTCGCGCCGGCATCACCCACATTCTAAGGGCTAACTCCACTACCCCAGCCCGAAGCCACCCGGAGGACACCATGTCGAAGTCGGTTCAACTCATCAAAGATCATGACGTTAAATGGATTGATCTGCGCTTCACGGACACTAAAGGTACTCAGCACCACGTGACCATGCCGGCTCGCGACGCGCTGGATGATGCGTTCTTCGAAGAAGGCAAAATGTTCGACGGTTCCTCCATTGCCGGCTGGAAAGGCATCGAAGCTTCCGACATGATCCTGATGCCGGACGACAGCACTGCCGTACTCGACCCGTTCACCGAAGACCCAACCCTGATCATCGTCTGCGACGTGATCGAGCCTTCGACCATGCAAGGCTACGACCGCGACCCACGTGCGATCGCCAAGCGCGCTGAGGAATACCTGAAGTCGACCGGTATCGGCGACACCGTATTCGTAGGCCCGGAGCCAGAGTTCTTCATCTTTGATTCGGTCAAGTTCAAGTCCGACATCTCCGGTTCCATGTTCAAGATCTTCTCCGAACAAGGTTCGTGGATGTCCGACCAGGACATCGAAGGCGGCAACAAAGGCCACCGTCCAGGTATCAAAGGTGGTTACTTCCCGGTTCCGCCGTTCGACCACGACCACGAAATCCGTACCTCCATGTGCAACGCCATGGAAGAGATGGGCCTGGTCATCGAAGTTCACCACCACGAAGTGGCGACTGCCGGCCAGAACGAAATCGGCGTGAAGTTCAACACCCTGGTAGCCAAGGCTGACGAAGTTCAGACCCTGAAGTACTGCGTACACAACGTGGCTGATGCCTACGGCCGTACCGCTACCTTCATGCCTAAGCCACTGTACGGCGATAACGGTTCGGGTATGCACGTTCACCTGTCCATCGCCAAAGATGGCAAGAACACCTTCGCTGGCGAAGGTTATGCCGGCCTGTCCGACACTGCCCTGTACTTCATCGGCGGTATCATCAAGCACGGTAAGGCCCTGAACGGCTTCACCAACCCGTCGACCAACTCCTACAAGCGTCTGGTGCCAGGTTTCGAAGCACCGGTAATGCTGGCCTACTCGGCGCGTAACCGTTCCGCTTCGATCCGTATTCCTTACGTGTCCAGCCCTCGCGCTCGCCGTATCGAAGCGCGCTTCCCGGACCCGGCAGCTAACCCATACCTGGCCTTCGCTGCGCTGGTAATGGCTGGCCTGGACGGTATCCAGAACAAGATCCACCCAGGCGACGCCGCCGACAAAAACTTGTACGACCTGCCGCCTGAAGAGGCCAAAGAGATCCCACAAGTGTGCGGCAGCCTGAAAGAAGCCCTGGAAGAGCTGGACAAGGGCCGTGCGTTCCTGACCAAAGGCGGCGTATTCAGCGACGACTTCATCGATGCCTACATCGAGCTGAAAAGCGAAGAAGAAATCAAAGTACGCACCTTCGTACACCCACTGGAATACGAGCTGTACTACAGCTGCTGATCCGGTAGCGCTGCTTAACGCGGCGTAACGAAAAAGACCTCCTTCGGGAGGTCTTTTTTTTGCCTGGCGTTTAGCGAGCAGGGGCGTGGCGGTCGAGCAGTTTGCCCACCATCAAGGTGCCGAGGGCACTGAGCTGGTGAATGGCCAGGACGGTATCGCGGTGTTTGCCTTCCAGCGCCTCGGACAAATCAAGCAACAAGGTGCTGACCGAGGTAAAGGCTTCGAAACTGTTGATCAGCAGGGATTCGTCGTCGCTGCCAGGGTCGATGGTGAAGACGGATGGAGGCGGATTTGGCGTTGGTTTGAACATTTTCTACATTCCTCTAATGAGGCCGCCTTCGCTTCGCTACTAAACGAAAGGGTGGCGGCTGTGCGCAGGTTAGTAGACCGGTGAATGTAGAAGCCCGGCGCATCCGAGGACGCCCTGCGCACAGCCACCATCAAGCACAGATTTGGGAAATCTGATTGATGGAGAATGCACGGCCTACAATTCGAATCCAGGCTACTAAACCTGATCGCTGATGAGCAGCGACCGAGCAACCTTAGAGACGACAAGCCAGCCGTACAAGCCGGCGGATTCTGGCGCACCTGTAGGCAAGCACGCAAGTTAAGGTAGCCTCTGGCTGACACTGCCCAAAATCTGCAAACCCAATCAAAATGTGGGAGCGGGCTTGCTCGCGAAGGCGGCGTATCAGTTAATGCATCGGGTGACTGACACACCGCCTTCGCGAGCAAGCCCGCTCCCACAAGGAGATCTACGTTGAAACATAGATTTGCATTCGCCCTGTTATTCGCCTGCGCCACAGCCAGCGCAGCGCCGCCCACTCTGGAGCCTTTGCTCAACAGCATCGCCGAGCGCCTGGAGATTGCCGATCAGGTAGCCCTGAGCAAATGGGACAGCCACAAGCCCGTAGAGGACAAAAAGCGCGAACAAGAGGTGATCGCCAGCGTCGCCGCCCAAGCGCCCAACTACAAACTCGACCCTTCCGCCGCGGAGCAGTTTTTCTCGGCGCAGATCGAGGCCAATAAACTGGTGCAGTACACCCACCTGTCCGACTGGCAGTTCCAGGGCAAAGCCCCGGACGACCCGCGCCCGGATTTGATCAAGCAGATTCGCCCACGACTGGACCAACTGCAAAAAACCCTGCTGCAGCAACTGTCCGACTTCACCCCGCAGCGCACCGATCCACAGTGCCCGCAGTGGCTGGCCACCGCCGTGCATGAGCCGCTGAATGATCCGCTGCGCCAACTGGCAATGATCCGCGCCACCGCTGAGCTGTGCATCTTCAAAGATTAAAGCCTGCAAACCCAATCAAAACTGTGGGAGCTGGCTTGTCGGGACGCCGCATCGCTGCGATAGCGGCGGCACATTCAACATTGCTATCGCAGGCAAGCCAGCTCCCACATTGACCCCGCTCCTCCAGACATTTTTTCGCCAGCCATCACTTCCTGAACAACCCTCACAAAACCGCACTATATTGGTGCGACAGCCTGCACACTTCCCACCCATCCAGCCCATTTTGGTTCGATTCTTCTCGATCAAGCTGGCAGAACGCCACAGTTTCGCGCCTAAAACCCTTATTTCAGGGGTTTAACGCTTCTTTTCGGAGCCTTGGTTTGGTTTTTGCATTTTCCTTGTATCAGCGTGTGCCTCAAGCCCGCGCCTTGCTCCAAAAGAGGTCCCGATGACCATCAGCGATGCACTGCACCGTTTGTTACTCGACAACCTGACCACCGCGACCATCCTGCTCAATGACGACTTGCGTCTTGAGTACATGAACCCGGCGGCGGAGATGCTCCTGGCCATCAGTGGTCAGCGCAGCCATGGGCAGTTCATCAGCGAATTGTTCACCGAGTCGGCCGAGGCCTTGAGTTCGTTGCGCCAGGCCGTGGAGCAGGCGCACCCGTTCACCAAGCGCGAAGCGATGCTCACCGCCCTCACCGGCCAGACCCTGACGGTCGACTACGCCGTGACCCCGATTTTGAGCAACGGCGCGACCCTGCTGCTGCTCGAAGTGCACCCGCGCGACCGTCTGCTGCGCATTACTAAAGAAGAAGCGCAGCTGTCCAAACAGGAAACCAGCAAGATGCTGGTGCGCGGCCTGGCCCACGAGATCAAGAACCCGCTCGGCGGCATTCGTGGCGCGGCGCAATTACTGGCCCGTGAGCTGCCGGAGGAACACCTCAAGGACTACACCAACGTCATCATCGAGGAGGCCGACCGCCTGCGTAACCTGGTGGACCGCATGCTCGGCTCCAACAAGTTGCCGTCCCTGGCGATGACCAACGTGCACGAAGTGCTGGAGCGCGTGTGCCAGCTGGTCGAGGCCGAAAGCCAAGGCTGCATCACTCTGGTGCGCGACTACGACCCAAGCATTCCCGACGTATTGATCGACCGCGAGCAGATGATCCAGGCGGTGCTCAATATCGTGCGCAACGCCATGCAGGCCATCAGCAGCCAGAACGAACTGCGCCTGGGCCGCATCAGCCTGCGCACCCGCGCCCTGCGCCAGTTCACCATCGGCCATGTGCGCCACCGCCTGGTCACCAAGGTCGAGATCATCGACAACGGCCCCGGCATTCCTGCGGAACTGCAGGAAACCATCTTCTTTCCCATGGTCAGCGGCCGCCCGGACGGTACCGGGCTGGGCCTGGCCATTACCCAGAACATCATCAGCCAGCACCAGGGCCTGATCGAATGTGAAAGCCATCCCGGCCACACCACGTTCTCGATCTTCCTGCCATTGGAACAAGGAGCCCCCACGACATGAGCCGTAGTGAAACTGTCTGGATCGTCGATGACGACCGTTCTATCCGCTGGGTCCTCGAGAAAGCCTTGCAACAGGAAGGCATGACCACCCAGAGCTTCGACAGCGCCGACGGGGTGATGAGCCGCCTGGCTCGCCAGCAGCCGGACGTGATCATCTCCGACATCCGCATGCCCGGCGCCAGTGGCCTGGACTTGCTGGCGCGGATCCGCGAGCAGCACCCGCGTTTGCCGGTGATCATCATGACCGCGCACTCGGATCTGGACAGCGCTGTCGCGTCTTATCAGGGCGGCGCCTTTGAATACCTGCCTAAACCGTTCGATGTGGACGAGGCCGTGGCGCTGGTCAAGCGCGCCAACCAGCACGCCCAGGAACAACAAAGCCAGGAAGCCCCGCCAGCCCTGACCCGCACCCCGGAAATCATCGGTGAAGCACCGGCGATGCAGGAAGTGTTTCGCGCCATCGGGCGTTTGAGCCACTCCAACATCACCGTGTTGATCAACGGCGAGTCGGGCACCGGTAAAGAGCTTGTCGCTCATGCGCTGCACCGTCACAGCCCACGGGCGGCTTCGCCGTTTATCGCGCTGAACATGGCGGCGATTCCGAAGGACTTAATGGAGTCCGAGCTGTTTGGCCATGAAAAAGGCGCGTTCACCGGCGCGGCCAACCTGCGCCGCGGGCGCTTTGAACAGGCTGACGGCGGCACGCTGTTTCTGGATGAAATCGGCGATATGCCGGCTGACACTCAGACGCGCTTGCTGCGTGTATTGGCAGATGGCGAGTTCTACCGCGTTGGCGGGCACACGCCGGTCAAGGTCGATGTGCGCATCATTGCGGCGACGCACCAGAACCTCGAAACCCTGGTGCACGCGGGCAAATTCCGTGAGGACTTGTTTCACCGGCTGAACGTGATTCGTATCCACATCCCTCGGATGTCGGATCGCCGCGAAGACATCCCGACCCTGGCCCGCCACTTCCTCAGCCGCGCCGCGCAAGAATTGGCGGTGGAGCCGAAGCTGCTCAAAAGCGAGACCGAGGAATACCTCAAGAACCTGCCGTGGCCGGGCAACGTGCGTCAGTTGGAGAACACCTGCCGCTGGATCACGGTGATGGCGTCCGGGCGCGAAGTACACATCAGCGACCTACCGCCGGAGCTGTTGAGCCTGCCGCAGGATTCGGCCCCGGTGACCAACTGGGAGCAGGCGCTGCGCCAATGGGCCGACCAGGCCCTGGCACGCGGCCAGTCGAACCTGCTGGACAGCGCCGTACCGGCCTTCGAGCGCATCATGATCGAAACCGCCTTGAAGCATACCGCCGGCCGCCGCCGCGATGCCGCCGTGTTGCTCGGCTGGGGCCGTAACACCTTGACGCGCAAGATCAAGGAGTTGGGGATGAAGGTCGATGGCGGGGATGATGATGAGGGTGATGAAGCCTAACTGCTGATCGTTCCCACGCTCGGCGTGGGAACGCCTCCCCGGACGCTCCGCGTCCGAGGCTCACCGCAAGTTCAGATCTGTGCACTGGTGACGCGGAGCGTCACACGATGCATTCCCACGCGGAGCGTGGGAACGATCAGGTGGAGTGCACCGCTTCAATGCACCATGAACTAGCATCGCGCACATCCAGCCAGCCTGAAACACCCGCCGAATCAAGAAAACATCAAACCGCAAAAACACCAAAGCCCCGTATTCCAGGGCTTTGCGCTTTCTGGCGAAATTTTTTGGCACACATTGCAACTTCTGGCACGCGCCCTGCAATAACCCTTACATCACCCAGTTTCGGGGACCTTGGTACAGGCAGGCCGAGAATCCCCTCTTTACACCCGGGGTGCTTGATGCGGATCGCGTCGCGCCCCACACCCGTTTCGGGAACCTCGGTACAGGCAGGCCGGGGATTCCCTCTTTAACACCGAAGCCTTACATGGCTTCACCCCGTTTTGGGAGCCCTGGTACAGGCAGGCCGGGAACTCCCTCTTTTATTCCTCGCGCAGATGGATCTGCAGCCGCCAGCGACCCTCGGCCTTCTCCCCTTTCCATTCCCCGCGCAACGGCCGAGCCGCCACCAGGTTCAGCAGCAGGCCGCCATCGGTCTTGCGAACGCGCCAATTCACGTCCTTGTCGTTGACCTTGAGTTGCCCGCTGGCAGCCTTGCCTTGCGCGCCGAACAGCAGCGCCACGGTGCCGTCGATATGTTCGCCGTGCAGCTTGGGTTCACTGTTGAACCACACCACCACGCCGTCTGCCGCTGTTTCTACCTGCTGCAACTCAACCGGATCCGGCGTGGTCAGGCGACCGATCATCAGCCCGATCATCAAGCCAACAATCGCCAGTGAGCCCATCACCCGTGGCAATAGCTTCGGCCTTGGGTCGTCTTCAGGGGTAGAATGCAACGCATCTTTGCCTTCGGAGCCGTGCATGTTTCACGTCATCCTTTTTCAACCAGAAATTCCGCCGAATACCGGCAACGTTATCAGGCTGTGCGCCAACAGTGGCTGCCACCTGCATTTGATCGAGCCGCTGGGCTTTGACATGGACGACAAACGCCTGCGCCGCGCCGGGCTGGACTACCACGAGTACGCCACGCTCAAGCGCCACGCCGATTTGGCCAGCTGCCTGGAAAGCCTGGGCCACCCACGGCTGTTCGCGTTCACCACCAAGGGCTCGCGGCCGTTTCATGATGCCAGCTTTGCCGAAGGCGACGCCTTCCTGTTCGGCCCGGAAAGCCGTGGCCTGCCGGCCGAGGTGCTCGATGCCCTGCCCGAGGGGCATCGCCTGCGCCTGCCGATGCGCGAGGGTTGCCGCAGCTTGAACCTGTCCAATACCGTGGCCGTCGCGGTCTATGAAGGCTGGCGCCAGCTCGGCTTCAAGTAACGCATAAACAAAATGTGGGAGCAGACCTGTGTGGGAGCTGGCTTGCCTGCGATGCAGTCACCTCGGTGTATCAGTGATACTGAGGTGATGCTATCGCAGGCAAGCCAGCTCCCACACAAGCCCGCTCCCACATTTTTTATCGCGTCAACTTACTGAACAGTCGACGAACCTTCCTGTTGCATGCGCTGCAGCTCTTGCGCGTACAGGGCATCGAAGTTCACCGGCGCCAGCATCAGCGCAGGGAACGAGCCACGGGTGACCAGGCTGTCCAGGGTCTCACGGGCATACGGGAACAGGATGTTCGGGCAGAACGCGCCCAGGGTGTGGCTCATGGACGCTTCGTCCAGGCCCTGGATCAGGAAGATACCAGCCTGTTGCACTTCAGCGATGAAGGCTACTTCTTCGCCGTTTTTAACAGTCACGGACAAGGTCAGCACGACTTCGTGGAAGTCGCCTTCCAGAGCCTTTTGACGGGTATTCAGGTCCAGCGCAACGCTTGGGGTCCATTCCTGACGGAAGATGGCCGGGCTTTTCGGCGCTTCGAACGACAGGTCACGCACGTAGATCCGCTGCAGCGAAAACTGTGGGCCTTGAGCTTCTGCTGCTTCGGTGTTCTGTTGGTCAGTCATCGCAGATCCTTCTTGATCTTGGGGTCTTTTAGGGTTTAGGAGTCAGACGAGCAGCAGCGCATCGAGTTTACCGGCGCGCTCCAGAGCGAACAGGTCATCGCATCCACCGACATGCTTGTCACCGATCCAGATCTGCGGCACGGACGTGCGTCCCGCTTTCTTGGTCATTTCGGCGCGCACCTGGGGTTTGCCGTCGACCTTGATCTCTTCGAAGGCAATGCCCTTCTTCTCAAGCAGGGCCTTGGCCCGCATGCAGTAGGGGCACCAATCGCTGGAATAAACGACAACCTGGCTCATATCACTTCACCAGCGGCAGGTTATCGGCCTTCCAGCTGCCAATACCGCCGGACAGTTTGGCGGCGGTGAAACCGGCTTTGAGCATCTCGCGGGCGTGGGTGCCGGCGTGCTGGCCTTGGGCGTCGACCAGAATAATGGTCTTGGCCTTGTGTTTTTCCAGCTCGGGCAAACGGGCGATCAGCTTGTCCTGTGGAATGTTCAGCGCGCCGACGATATGGCCGGCGGCGAAATCCTTGGCCGGGCGGATATCCACGACAACGGCCTCATCCTTGTTGACCAGTGCGGTCAGCTCCGACGTGCTCAGGCTGCGGCCACCGCGACTCATTTCATGAGCGATCAGCAGCGCCAGCAGGATGACGAAGGCACCCGCGAGCAGGTAGTGGGCAGTGGCAAATGCAATCAGGTGATCAACCATCAAGGAGGTTCCAGGGCGTTAAAATGGCGGTAAGTATACACAGCCGTCAGGGGCGGCCAACCCCCGTAAAGCGGTGACGTGGTCGGAACTTCGCTTTAAACTGCTACTCCCTTTTAGATTGCCTTCCTTTATTACCGCCGCGAGAGGATCTATGACTACCACGCCTAAACCTTTGGTCCTGATAATTCTCGATGGCTTCGGACACAGTGAAAGCCACCACGACAACGCCGTGTACTCGGCCAACAAGCCGGTACTCGACCGCCTGACGGCCACCGTACCCAACGGCCTGATCTCCGGCTCCGGTATGGATGTGGGCTTGCCGGACGGCCAGATGGGCAACTCGGAAGTCGGCCACATGAACCTCGGCGCCGGACGAGTGGTATACCAAGACTTCACACGCGTGACCAAATCGATCCGCGACGGCGAGTTCTTCGAGAACCCGACGATCTGCGCGGCGGTGGATAAAGCAGTCGCAGCCGGCAAGGCCGTGCACTTCATGGGCCTGTTGTCCGACGGCGGCGTTCACAGCCACCAGGATCACTTGGTCGCCATGGCCGAGCTGGCCTTCAAGCGCGGCGCCGACAAGATTTACCTGCACGCCTTCCTCGACGGCCGCGACACCCCGCCTAAAAGCGCGCAGTCGTCCATCGAACTGCTCGACGCCACCTTCGCCGCGCTTGGCAAGGGCCGTATCGCCAGCCTGGTCGGCCGTTACTTCGCCATGGACCGCGACAACCGTTGGGACCGCGTCTCCCAGGCTTATAACCTGATCGTCGACGGCCAGGCCGAATTCAACGCCGCCACCGCCCAGGAAGGCCTGGAAGCCGCCTATGCGCGTGGCGAGAGCGATGAGTTCGTCAAAGCCACCACCATCGGCGAGCCGGTGAAAGTGGAAGACGGCGACGCCGTAGTGTTCATGAACTTCCGCGCCGACCGTGCCCGCGAACTGAGCCATGTATTCGTTGACGCCGGTTTCAAAGACTTCGAGCGCGCCCGCCAGCCGAAGGTCGAGTTCGTCATGCTCACCCAATACGCCGCCAACATCCCGGCCCCTTCGGCATTCGCGCCGGGCAGCCTGGAAAACGTGCTGGGCGATTACCTGGCGAAAAACGGCAAGACCCAGCTGCGCATCGCCGAAACCGAGAAATACGCCCACGTGACCTTCTTCTTCTCCGGCGGCCGTGAAGAACCGTTCCCGGGCGAAGAGCGCATCCTGATCCCGTCGCCCAAAGTCGCCACCTACGACCTGCAGCCGGAAATGAGCGCGCCTGAAGTCACCGACAAAATCGTCGATGCCATCGACAACCAGCGTTACGACGTGATCGTGGTCAACTACGCCAACGGCGACATGGTCGGCCACAGCGGCAACCTGCAAGCAGCTGTAAAAGCCGTGGAATGCCTGGACCAGTGCGTCGGCCGTATCGTCGACGCCCTGGAGAAAGTCGGCGGCGAGGCACTGATCACCGCCGACCACGGCAACTGCGAGCAGATGTCCGACGAATCCACCGGGCAAGCCCATACCGCCCACACCACCGAGCCGGTGCCGTTCATCTATGTCGGCAAGCGCGACCTGAAAGTGCGTGAAGGCGGCGTGCTGGCGGACGTGGCGCCGACCATGCTGAAGCTGATGGGGTTGGAGAAGCCGAAAGAGATGACCGGTACTTCGATTCTGGTCTGAAACAGCTCGGGGGTTGCTCAAAGCGAGTAGCCCGTCAATAATGAAGGTGAGCGCGAAACCAGTTGCCTCCAGCGGCGATAACTGGCGTAGGAACCCCGTTGATGACTGGACATCAGCGTAGGGTGAGACCTCCACACCCCTGCTTGAGGGTGTGTATATGAATATCAAGCGCTCTAACTTAGGGCAGTTCGAGAGAACTGCCCTTTTCTTTGCCTGTTATAAAAGTTGGTAGCGTTTGTAAAGCAGCTCCCCATGGCGATGCTTATTCAGCGCCTTGGCATCGGTCTGCATGAAATTCCACAACACATTGCCTGCCTGGATATTCACCACCACCAGCATTTGTCGCTTGGTTTCATAAGCACCGATGAACGCCAGCCGAGCCGAGCCGTCGCTATAGGCGACACGCCAGATTTCCAGAGGCCCTGTCAGCGTATCCAGCGCGAATTTTACGTATCGTTCTCTGGCATCCTGCCGCTTTTCAACAATGTGCCTCAGCGTCGTGCGCTGGATCAACACCCTGCCCAGAGGGGAATCTATACAAACCTGAGGGCATGTCGAATCGGTAATCCCCAGATTTGAAGCTACGATATCGACAGCATCGGCAATGTCTTTGCCCGCCAACACCTCCTCGAGTGCGCAAGATCGTAGAGCCCGATCAAGGCTACGCAGGTCGGGCAATCCGTAATCGAGCCAGGTTTGCTGGCCTTTTGACTCATGAACACCGGACATTGCCGATCGCGCCAACTGACTGATTAGAGGGCTCGTGAGTCTATTCTCAGCAGCAAAAACCAGTGCAGGTGGAGCGTTTCAAAGCGTTTCCTCGATAGTGTTTAACCTTCAAACCGCCCAATTAAATCGCCCTGAAAGGCTTTTTATGACGAACGCCTCAAAGCAGATGGCGTTGAGGCGTTTTTTTTGCGGCGCTTGGCGGGCATACTAGGCCGTCCATTTCCCTGGTGTCGCCCGCCTCTATGCTTCGCGCCTTGATTTCCCTCGCTCTTGTCTGCCTGCTCCAACCGGCGTTTGCCGATGAGCGCGCACAAACCCAACAACAGTTGGACGCTACGCGTCAGGACATTACCGAGCTGAAAAAGCTGCTCGGCAAGCTCCAGGAAGAAAAATCCGGGGTGCAGAAAGACCTGCGCGGCACGGAAACCGAGATGGGCAAGCTCGAGAAGCAGGTCCAGGAGCTACAAAAAGAATTAAAGAAGAGCGAGTCGGAACTGGAGCGACTCGACGCTGAGAAAAAAAAACTCCAGAGCGCACGCGTTGAACAGCAACGCCTGATCGCGATCCAGGCCCGCGCCGCCTACCAGAGTGGCCGCCAGGAATACCTCAAGCTGCTGCTCAACCAGCAGAACCCGGAGAAATTCGCGCGCACCCTCACTTACTACGACTACCTGAGCAAGGCGCGCCTGGCACAATTAAAGGGTTTTAATGAAACCCTGCGCCAGTTGGCCAATGTCGAGCAGGAAATCGCCGACCAGCAGTCGCAACTGATGGATCAGAAAACCGCCCTCGACACTCAGCGCGACCAGTTGGACAAGGTGCGCAAGGAGCGCCAGCAAGCCCTGGCCAAGCTCAACAATGACGTGAAGGCCCGCGACGCCAAGCTGCAGGCCCGCGAACAAGACCAGGCCGACTTGGGCAAAGTGCTCAAAACCATCGAGGAAACCCTGGCTCGCCAGGCACGTGAGGCTGAAGAAGCGCGGCAAAAAGCGCTGATTGCCCAGCAGGAAGCAGAAAAAAAGCGCCAGCGTGAAGCCGAGCTGGCCGCTACCACTGATGCGCCAGCGCCGCGTAAACCGGCGCGTGCAGCGCCCGGGCCGCTGGTTTCCAGCTCCGGCGAGAACTTCGGCGGCCCTTTTGCTTCAGCCCGCGGCAAACTTCCATGGCCCGTTGATGGTCGACTGCTGGCACGCTTTGGTGAAACCCGTGGCGATGACACCCGCGCCAAGTGGGATGGGGTGATGATCAGCGCCGCCGCCGGCAGCCAGGTCCACGCCGTTCACGGTGGCCGTGTGGTGTTTGCCGATTGGCTGCGCGGGGCCGGTTTGTTGGTGATTCTTGACCACGGCAATGGCTATTTGAGCCTTTACGGCCACAATCAGACATTACTCAAGTCGGCAGGTGATGTTGTAAAAGCCGGTGAATCCATCTCCACTGTCGGTAACAGTGGTGGCCAGGACACCCCGGCGCTGTACTTCGCTATTCGTCAGCAGGGCCGCCCGAGCGACCCTGCACAATGGTGCCGTTCCCAAGGATAGGGCTGCACCTACATTAGGAGTTCGTTCGACATGCTGCATTTGTCCCGCCTCACTTCGCTGGCCCTGACGATCGCCCTGGTGATCGGCGCGCCGCTGGCTTTTGCCGACCAGGCTGCACCGGCACCCGCCGCCACCGCAGCGACCACCAAGGCGCCGCTGCCGCTGGACGAGCTGCGTACCTTTGCCGAGGTCATGGACCGGATCAAGGCAGCCTATGTCGAACCCGTAGACGACAAGACCCTGCTGGAAAATGCCATCAAGGGCATGCTCAGCAACCTCGACCCGCACTCCGCCTACCTGGGGCCGGAAGATTTTGCCGAGCTGCAGGAGAGTACCAGCGGTGAGTTCGGCGGCCTGGGCATCGAAGTCGGTTCCGAAGATGGCCAGATCAAAGTGGTCTCGCCGATCGATGACACGCCTGCGTCCAAGGCGGGCATTCAGGCCGGCGACTTGATCGTGAAGATCAACGGCCAACCAACCCGTGGCCAGACCATGACCGAAGCCGTCGACAAGATGCGCGGCAAGCTCGGCCAGAAAATCACCCTGACCCTGGTACGCGACGGCGGCAACCCGTTTGACGTGACCCTGGCCCGCGCGACCATCACGGTCAAGAGCGTTAAGAGCCAGCTGCTGGAGTCGGGCTACGGTTACATCCGTATCACCCAGTTCCAGGTCAAGACCGGCGACGAAGTGGCCAAGGCCTTGGCCAAACTGCGCAAAGACAACGGCAAGAAACTCAACGGCATCGTGCTCGACCTGCGTAACAACCCAGGCGGCGTGCTGCAGTCGGCGGTTGAAGTGGTCGACCACTTCATCACCAAAGGCCTGATTGTTTACACCAAAGGCCGTATCGCCAACTCCGAGTTGCGCTTCTCGGCCACCGGCAACGACCTGAGCGAAGGCGTGCCACTGGCCGTGCTGATCAACGGCGGCAGCGCTTCGGCGTCGGAAATCGTCGCCGGTGCCCTGCAAGACCAGAAACGCGGCGTGCTGATGGGCACCACCAGCTTCGGCAAAGGCTCGGTGCAAACCGTATTGCCGCTGAACAACGACCGCGCCCTGAAGATCACTACGGCGCTGTACTACACGCCGAACGGTCGCTCGATCCAGGCCCAGGGCATCGTGCCGGACATCGAGGTGCGCAGGGCCAAGATCACCAACGAGGTCGACAGCGAGTACTACAAAGAGGCCGACCTTCAAGGTCACTTGGGCAATGGCAACGGCGGCGCCGACCAGCCGACCGGCAGCGGCAGCAAAGCCAAGCCGATGCCGCAGGACGACGACTATCAACTGGCCCAGGCGCTGAGCCTGCTTAAAGGCCTGAGCATTACGCGCAGCCGTTGATATGCGTTTTGCCCTGATTATCGCTGTGCTGTGCAGCCTAGCCGGAATCGCCCATGCGACTCCGGCCGACGCGCCTCGCAAAGCCTACCTGACCCTTATCATCGACGACCTGGGACAAAACCTGCCCCGGGACCGTCGTGTGCTGGCCCTGCCTGGGCCGGTGACCACGGCGATCATGCCCGACACGCCCCACGCCGCCGAATTTGCCCGTGAGGCGCACAAGGCCGGCAAGATCGTGATCCTGCATATGCCTATGGACCCGGCCACCGGCCCGTTCGCCTGGCACCCCGACCTGTCCATCGAAGAACTCGGCAAACGCCTGGACGCCGCCTTCAAGGTTGTGCCCTATACCGCCGGCATCAACAATCATATGGGCAGCCGCATGACCGCCCAGCCAGCGGCGATGGCGTGGCTGATGGCCGAGCTGCAACGGCGCAACAAGTTCTTTGTCGACAGCCGCACCAGCGCACAGACCGTCGCCGCCGCCGAGGCGCAGAAGATCGGGCTGGCGCATGTGTCGCGGGATGTTTTCCTGGATGACGAACGCACCGAAGCGGCGATTGCCACACAACTGCAAACCGCGATCAAGCTGGCGCACAAGCAGGGCTCGGTGGTGATGATCGGCCACCCTTACCCGCAAACGCTGGCGGTACTGGAGCGTGAGTTGCCCAAGCTCAAGGCCCAGGGCATCGACTGGATTGATATCAAGTTGATGATCAGCGTGCGCAGCAACCTAGCCATGGCTGCACACGGTAAAAACGGGACGTATCTTCCGGCGCGTAGATAGTTACCGCTCGGTACCGAGTGCACTGCTCGATAGTTGATGCTCCCATCAACTGGAGAGCCCTCCATGAAGCCTCTGCAATTCAATGACCTGCTCATCAGCTTTACCAGCGAGTTTCTGCCGCTGTGGAACGACAAGGGGTCGGGCGCGCACAAAGCCGTCGGCCTCTGGCGGCCGAGCACCGCCTCCGATGCACTGAGACCGTTTTTTACCTTGGGTGATATTGCGGTCGACCACTATCGCAATATCAACCACGGCAACGTTGTCGCCGTCGTCAGCGACGCGAACAACGTCGACGGCACGGCCCTGCGTGCGCCCGTCGATTATCAATTGGTGTGGCAGGATGAAGGCTCCGGAGCGCTGAGCAATGCATCCATCTGGCGCCCGCTGCCGCCAGAGGGCTATGTGGCGATGGGGCTGGTGTACGGCGTGGACTACGACAAACCTTCACGCCATGCCGTGCGGTGCGTGCGAAAAGACCTGGTGATGGCCGCTCAAACGGGCGAATTGATCTGGGACGATAAAGGCAGCGGCGCCACCAACGACTTAAGCCTCTGGTCGGTGACACCTCCCAATGCTCCCGCCGGCGAAATATACCTCGCCCCCGGCACCTTCATAGGCCATGGCGACTATGCCAAGCCAAGCCTTGAGGCCTATTCACTGCGCCTGACATTGACAGCGCAACTGCACGACCTGCCGCCACCGCCCGCGCTCAGCGGGTACGAAAGCCCGGGCAATGATGAATCCGTCCACGCGCCTCAGGTGTGTGAGCTGCCATGGTTCTGTGTCAAAGACCCGGAGTTGGCCGTGATCGAACAGTTTCAGGCATCGCCCACCTACCGCCTGGAGCGCACGGACCGCCACCTGTGTGTCGGCTTTGGGCACAACACCGAAGCTACCAGTCAGCCATTCATGTGGACGGCCGCGAAAGGTGAAGTAAGCGGGACTGCCAAGGCACTGGCGGCCAACACCAGTATCGGTCTGGGCAAAGAGTGGCCGGTGGGCGAACACGTCTTCGAATTGAGTTTTTCGGCGCACCTGGATCGCGACTTCACACACACGCAGCGCTCGGCGAAAGGCTGGGACCAGGCTTCGTCGCTGGAAATCATCACTTATGTTCCGCCGAAAAAAGCCGTTGCGGCGTACCTTGTCCAAAGCGAATACCGCCTGCTGCGACAGGACGGCAGTCAGGTTTCAAGCACCGCCAGCTATACCAATGGTGACCACGTGTACATGAGCGAGTCTCCAAACGCAGAGGTGCTGCCTGATGAGTCACCTCAAGCAGAGCCCGAACTAGAGGTAACGGGCCATGATCTGATCGACACCACCCTCACCCCGTAACTGCTCGAGTGCCGCCTGAAGCTTGGCCACCACCTCATCCGGCACGTCTTTGTTCAGCGCCAGGTACAACTGGGCACTGTTGAAGCGCAGCACGGTTTTCAGTTGGGTCACCCCCACCTGGCGAGCCAGATAACGGCCCGCCGGATCGCCGGTGGCCCACAGGTCGATCTGGCCATCCACCAGCTTTTGCGCATTGTCCTGATCACGCAGCGCAACGATGGGCTTAAGGCCCTGCTTTTCCAGGGTCTGCGCAATGGCGTCACCCTTGTAGGCGCCGATCTTGTATCGACGAGCCTGTTCAAGGTCTGTCAGCTCAATCTTGCTGTCGGCCTTGGCCAGCATCACCCAATCATCCGGGCCGATGGGGCCGACCCATTTGAACAGGGCTTCGCGGTCTGGCAGGCGCGCCATCACAAAGACACCGTAGCCGGGCTTTTCCAGGGCGAGTTTGTAGATGCGCTCCCAAGGAAAACGCAAAGTCAGGTTGTAGGAAATGCCGGCTCGCTTGAACGTCTCGCGCACGATATCGACGGCGATGCCCTCGATGTTTTCTTCCTTGGCGAAGTTCTTGCCGTTTTTCGCCATGTTGTAGGGCGGGAAGTTTTCCGTCAGCAACACCAGGGAGGCGTCGGACGGTTCCTCGGCGTGAGCCGAGCCCGTCAACAGAATGGACGTACTGGCGAGAGCAAGCAGAAGGGTCTTGAACATGAAGGCTACCGGAATCCATGGCAAGCGCAGAGAGTGCCCCGCGCCTGCCAGGGTGTCCAGCAGCGTTTAGCGAACGACGATACCGCGTGCGGCCATATAGGCTTTTGCCTCCGGCACGGTGTATTCGCCAAAGTGGAAAATGCTCGCCGCCAGCACCGCACTGGCGTGGCCTTCGATCACGCCGTCGGCCAGGTGCTGCAGGTTGCCGACGCCGCCGGAGGCGATCACCGGAATGCCCAGCGCATCGCTGATGGCGCGGGTCACGCCCAGGTCGAAGCCGTTTTTCATGCCGTCCTGGTCCATGCTGGTCAGCAGGATTTCACCGGCGCCCAGGGCTTCCATCTTCATCGCCCATTCCACCGCGTCCAGGCCGGTCGGCTTGCGACCGCCGTGGGTGAAGATCTCCCAGCGCGGGGTTTCGCCCGGGCCGGAGACCTTCTTGGCGTCGATGGCGACCACGATGCATTGCGAGCCGAAGTGCTGCGCGGCTTCGCCGACGAACTCCGGGTTGAACACGGCAGCGGTGTTGATCGAGACCTTGTCCGCACCGGCGTTGAGCAGGTTGCGGATGTCTTGCACGGTACGCACGCCACCGCCCACGGTCAGCGGGATAAACACCTGGCTGGCCATGCGCTCGACGGTATGCAATGTGGTGTCGCGGCCGTCGACGCTGGCGGTGATGTCGAGAAAGGTAATCTCGTCGGCACCTTGCTCATCGTAACGACGGGCGATTTCCACCGGGTCGCCGGCATCGCGGATGTTCTCGAACTTGACGCCCTTGACCACGCGACCGTTGTCGACGTCCAGGCAAGGGATGATGCGTTTGGCCAGCGCCATGGTCAGTCCTCAGCCGTTGTAGGCGTCGCAGTAAGCCTGGGCTTCGGCGACGTCCAAAGTACCTTCGTAGATCGCGCGACCAGTGATGGCGCCGATGATGCCGGGCGCCTTGGCGTCCAGCAGCGACTTGATGTCACCCAGGTTGTGAATACCACCGGAGGCGATCACCGGGATCCTGGTTGCAGCGGCCAGCGCAGCGGTGAACGGCACGTTGCAGCCCTGCATCATGCCGTCTTTGGCGATGTCGGTATAAACAATGGCGGACACGCCGTCGGCTTCGAACTGCTTGGCCAGGTCGATGACCTGCACGGTGCTGATTTCCGCCCAGCCGTCGGTGGCGACGAAACCGTCTTTGGCGTCCAGGCCCACGATGACTTTGCCCGGAAACGCGCGGCAGGCTTCGGCGACAAAGGCCGGGTCTTTCACGGCCTTGGTGCCGATGATCACGTAGCTCACGCCAGCCCTGACGTAGTGCTCGATGGTTTCCAGGGAGCGAATGCCGCCGCCGATCTGGATCGGCAGGTTCGGGTAGCGCTTGGCGATGGCGGTAACCACTTCGCCATTGACGGGCTGGCCTTCGAAGGCGCCGTTCAAGTCCACCAGATGCAGACGACGGCAGCCCCCTTCTACCCATTTGGCGGCCATGCTCACCGGGTCATCGGAGAACACGGTGGAGTCTTCCATGCGGCCTTGGCGCAGGCGTACACAAGCGCCGTCCTTAAGATCGATAGCGGGGATAATCAGCATCTGGCAAACCTTATTCGATATTCAGCAATGCTTGGGAAATCAGGGTTTCTCAAGCGACCACAGGTCGCTTTCGATGCTTTCGAACCTTTCTTTAAGGAGCGTCTGCGTGTCGAAAATCGCCCTGTTGTAATAGTGCGGCGCCACTTCGGTGGTGAACAGCTCAAGAATCTCGGCGACCTCGAACGAGCCCAACTTGAGCTCGAAGCGGTCCTCCATGAAACGCTTGATCTTGTCGGTCGCCTCACGCTCCTGTTCGGGCGTGAGGTTCAAGATCGGCGGCTTCGGCTTCTTGGCCATTACCAGCGACCATCCCACGCGGCGAAGTTCTGCAGCAATTGCAGGCCATGGGTATGGCTCTTCTCCGGATGGAACTGCACGGCAAAGCGCGAACCGTCGGCCAGCGCTGCGGCGAAGTCGACGCCATAATGCCCGCCACCCACCACTTGGCGCGGGTTGCC
The DNA here is from genome assembly GCF_014268205.2 of Pseudomonas sp. OE 28.3. Lineage (NCBI taxonomy): Bacteria > Pseudomonadati > Pseudomonadota > Gammaproteobacteria > Pseudomonadales > Pseudomonadaceae > Pseudomonas > Pseudomonas sp. OE 28.3. Next base: position 583,800 of record NZ_CP077082.1, on the reverse strand, counting down.
AGCATTGATGTAGTAGCTGTGCACAAAGTAGAAACGCGCCAGGTCCGGAATGTCGTGCCACAGCGGGTGATCGACGGTCTGGCTGACTTCATTCCAGCCCATATGCGGCACCTTCAAGTGCGCGCCGTCTTCGTGCAGGTCTTTGCCGAAGAACTTCACCTGGCCGGGGAACAGGCCGATGCAGTCGACGCCGCCGTTCTCTTCACTGCTGTCGAGCAAGGCTTGCATGCCCACGCAGATGCCGAGGAACGGGCGGTCCTGGCTGACTTCGCGCACCAGGCTGTCAAAGCCCAGGCGGCGGATCTCGGCCATGCAATCGCGAATCGCGCCGACGCCGGGGAACACCACGCGGTCGGCTTCGCGAATCACATTGGCGTCGCTGGTGATCAGCACCTTGCCGGCGCCCACGTGCTCGAGCGCCTTGGCCACCGAGTGCAGGTTACCCATGCCGTAATCGATAACCGCGACCGTCTGCATTACAGAACGCCCTTGGTCGACGGCATTTGCCCGGCCATGCGGTCATCCAGCTCTACGGCCATGCGCAGTGCGCGGCCGAATGCCTTGAACACGGTTTCGATCTGGTGGTGGGTGTTGGTGCCGCGCAGGTTGTCAATGTGCAGGCTGACGAGTGCGTGGTTGACGAAGCCCTGGAAGAATTCCTGGAACAGGTCGACATCGAAGCCGCCCACGGTGGCGCGGGTATACGGCACATGCATCTGCAGGCCTGGGCGGCCGGAGAAGTCGATGACCACACGCGACAGCGCTTCATCCAGCGGGACATAGGCGTGGCCGTAGCGACGGATACCTTTTTTGTCGCCGATGGCCTTGGCAAACGCCTGGCCGAGGGTGATGCCTACGTCTTCCACCGTGTGGTGGTCGTCGATATGCAGGTCGCCCTTGCTGACGATATCCAGGTCGATCAGCCCATGACGGGCGATCTGGTCCAGCATGTGCTCAAGAAAAGGTACACCGATATCAAATCGGGCCTTTCCGGTGCCATCCAGGTTGATCGAGGCTTTGATCTGGGTTTCCAGAGTGTCGCGCTCGACGGATACCTTACGTTCGGCCATCACCAGCTCCGCAAAATCATTGGGCGAAAAAGGCAGCCATTATAGGGGCGCGGGCGCTAAACAGAAACATCGAAGGGGATAAGACTGATGGAGTGTCGGGGATAGACATGTGCATACAAGCAGGCGCTCCAGGATGGTGCGCCCCGCCGCTGTCTTGAAACGAGTAGAGATCCTGTGTGGGAGCTGGCTTGTGTGGGAGCTGGCTTGCCTGCGATGCAGACACCTCGGTATGTCGGCCACACCGCGGTGATGCTATCGCAGGCAAGCCAGCTCCCACACAAGCGCGGTTCCTGTGGGAGCCGCGCTCGCCCGACTACAGCGGCATCAGTGGAACAACACCGCCGTCTTCTGCAGGGTCACCCACACACCCCACGCCAACGGAATACCTACCACCAGCCAGGCGGCAACAGCCATCGGCACGGTACCAGGGGCCGCTTTCCACTCCAGCGAAGTGCTGGCATCGGCGCCTTTGTCATGGCCCAGCGCCTGCTCGGCAGCCAGTTCAGCGTCGGTCATGAAGTACTTGTCGGCCACCGGGCGCACCAGCAGGTTGCAGAGGAAACCCAGCACCAGCAGGCCTGCAAGGATGTACAAGGTGATGTCGTAAGCCGCAGCGCGCGGAACGCCGATGCTCAGTTGGTATTCGCGAAGGTAGTTCACCAACACCGGGCCCAGCACGCCGGCCGCCGCCCATGCGGTCAACAGGCGACCGTGGATCGCGCCGACCATTTGGGTGCCGAACAGGTCGGCCAGGTACGCAGGCACAGTCGCAAAACCGCCGCCGTACATCGACAGGATGATGCAGAACGCCGCCACAAACAGCGCCACGTTGCCCAGGTGCCCCAGGTTCGGGATCAGCGCGTACAGGGCAAAGCCCAGGGCGAAGAACACGAAGTAGGTGTTTTTACGGCCCAGGTAGTCGGAGAACGACGCCCAGAAGAACCGGCCACCGATGTTGAACAGGCTCAACAGACCGGTGAAACCTGCAGCGATAGCCGCAATGGAGGCCAGTTGACCTGCGTCCAGCTGGCCGAACGGCACATCCACACCCAGTAACTTGCCACCGAACACTTCCTGCAGCAGCGGCGAAGCCATGCCGAGGATGCCGATACCGGCGGACACGTTCAGGCACAGCACCAGCCATACCAGACGGAATTGCGGGGTTTTCCACGCCACGTTCACGTGCACGTGACGGTGAGTGATCATCGCGTTGCTGGCTTTTTTCGCCGGCGCGGTCCAGCCCTCAGGCTTCCAGCCGGTCGGCGGAACGCGGTAGGACAGTGCACCACCGATCATGAACACGAAATAAATCACGGCCATGACTACAAAGCTCTGCCACACGCCCACGCTGGTTGGCGAGGCAAAATGGCCCATCAGCGCTGCGGCCAACGGTGCCCCCACCATTGCGCCACCGCCGAAGCCCATGATCGCCATGCCAGTGGCCATGCCGCGCTTGTCCGGGAACCACTTGATAAGCGTCGATACAGGCGAGATATAACCCAGGCCCAGGCCGATACCGCCGATCACGCCGGAGCCGATCCACATCAGCCAGATCTGGTGGGTATAAATCCCCAGCGCCGAAATCAACAGGCCGCCGCACCAGCACAACGCCGATACAACGCCCGCCTTACGTGGCCCGGCATGTTCCAGCCAGCCGCCCCAGATGGCTGCCGAGCAACCCAGGAAGATGAAAAACAGCGTGTAGATCCAGCCCAGCATGGAGATGGGCCAGTCGCACTGGGACGAGAAGACTTGCGCGATAAAGCTCATGTCCGGCGCGCAGGCGACCGGCGCGGTGATACCCAGAGCCTTGGACAGCGGCAGCCAAAACACCGAGAACCCGTAGGCCATGCCGATGCAGAGGTGGATGGCCAGGGCGGCCGGCGGAACCAGCCAGCGGTTGAAGCCGGGCTTGGCGATAATGCGCTCCTTGGACAGGAACGCGGGCTGCGCGGCAGTACTACCGGCCGCAGTGCTAGTGCTCATTGGTGTTTCCCCCAGTTATTAGTATGTGTCCGTCAGGCGCTCTCTCCCTCGACCTTGCACGCAGAGCGTTGGCCGTTGTTGTTGAGTAAAGCTCCTTTTAAGCGCGACGCTGTGTCGCAGACGACAGACGAACCCGCGAAGATTAGCACCAGTGGATGACAGAAAAACCAAACTGACATCACCTTTTTCACTCAACCTGATCTGCCTGACGGCAAAATCCTATTTTGCCGTCCCTGGATACAATGTAACGATGCGTGAACTGACGCAGGCCTTCGGGCGTTATACTCTGCGGCTAAATTTTGAAATCGACATACAAGGACTCGCCCATGAAAGCGTTCGGCAAAATCCTGGGTCTGGTACTCCTCGGGCTGTTGCTGATCATTGTGGCCCTGGGCTTTGCCCTGACCCACCTCTTCGATCCCAACGACTACAAAGACGAGATTCGCCAGATTGCCCGCGACAAGGCCCACATCGAGCTGACGCTCAATGGCGATATTGGCTGGAGCCTGTTCCCCTGGCTGGGCCTTGAGTTGCACGAAGCCAGCGTGGCAACCCTGACCACCCCGACCCAACCGTTCGCCGACTTGCAAATGCTCGGCCTGTCGGTGCGCGTGCTGCCACTGCTGCGCCGCGAAGTGCAGATGAGCGATGTGCGTGTCGAAGGCCTCAACCTGCGCCTTAACCGTGACAAGCAAGGCCACGGCAACTGGGAAGACATCGGCAAGAATGTGCCCGACGCGGCCGAAATCGCCAGCGCCCCTGCCCCAGCGCAAGCCCCTGCCGAACCCGAACCGGAGAAGCCACCCAAGCCGATCCGCCTGGACATCGACAGCCTTACCATCAACAACGCCCGCGTTGAATACAACGATGAACAGACCGGCAAACAGTTCAGTGCCGAAAGCATCCAGTTGAGCGCCGGCGCCGTGCACGAAGGCGCGAGTATTCCACTCAAACTCACTGCATTCCTGGGCAGCAACCAGCCGCTGATGCGCGTCAAAACCGAACTGAACGGCAACCTGCGCATCCAGCGTGCCCTGCAGCGCTACCAGTTCGAAGACATGAAACTCAGCGGCGAAGCCACCGGCGAGCCGCTGCTAGGCAAGACCGTGACCTTCTCCACCCAGGGCCAATTGCTGGTGGACCTGGCGGCCAACATCGCCGAGTGGACCAACCTCAAGCTCTCCGCCAACCAACTGCGCGCCTTGGGCGAACTGAAGGTCAATGACCTGAACAAATCCCCGCAAGTCAGCGGCGCGTTGTCGATTGCCCAGTTTGACCTGGCCAAGTTCCTCGACAGCATCGGCCACCCGCTGCCGCCCATGGCTGACGGCAGCCTGAGCAAGGTCGAGCTGGTCAGCCGCCTCAAGGGCACCCCGACCAGCGTGGCGCTGGAAGACCTGAACCTGAAACTCGACGGCAGCACCTTTACCGGTCGCATCGCCGTGGATGACTTCGCCAAGCAAGCCTTGCGCGTGCAGCTCAAGGGCGACACCTTCAACGCCGACAACTACCTGCCGGCCAAGTCCGAATCGGCCAAAGGTGCAACCGCTGCCCGCCAGGCCGAAGTGCAGAACAGCGAAGCTGGCGCCATGGCCGCCGGTGGCACCACACCACTGCCGGAAGCCCCGACCAAAGGCGCGTGGAGCACCGACAAACTGCTGCCACTGACCCGCCTGCGCACCCTGGACGTCAACGCCGACCTGGCTTTTGGGCAACTGACCCTGAGCAAGCTGCCGATCCAGAATGCAGCGCTCAAAGCCTCCGGCGCCGATGGCCAGCTCAAGCTCGACACCTTGAGCGGCGGCCTCTACAACGGCACCTTCCAGGCCAACGGCACACTCGATGTGCGCCAGGACATCCCGCTGCTGGCGCTGCAAACCCACATCAAACAAGTGCCGGTTGAACGCATCCTGCAAGCCCAGGGGCAAAACCCGCCGGTCAAAGGCCAGGTCACCCTCGACAGCAACCTCAGCGGCCGTGGCAACAGCCAAAAGGCGCTGATCGACAGCCTCAACGGTACCGCCAGCTTTGTGATCACTAACGGCGCGCTGCTCAACGCCAACATTGAACAACAACTGTGCACCGGCATCGCCTTGCTCAATCGCAAAACCCTGAGCACCACGCCACAGGGCAAGGACACGCCGTTCCAGGAACTGCGCGGCACGCTTAACTTCCGTAACGGCGTGGCGAGCAACCCGGACCTCAAAGTGCGCATCCCGGGCCTGGCGGTTAACGGCAACGGTGACGTCGACCTGCGTGTGCTGGGCATGGACTACCGCGTCGGCATCATCGTCGAAGGCGACCAGCGCGACGTGCCGGACCCGGCCTGCCAGGTCGGCGCCAACTTCCAGAACATCGAAGTGCCGCTGCGCTGCCGTGGCCCGCTGGAGCTGGGCGCCAAGGCCTGCCGCCTGGACAAGGACGGCTTGACCCAGGTCGCCATCAAAGCCGCCGGCAACAAGCTCAGCGACAAAATCGAAGAGAAGCTCGACAAGGTTAATCCGCAGCTTAAAGACGCCCTTAAAGGCCTGTTCAAACGATGAGAAACGAGCAGTTTTCACAGGCGGTGCTGGATTGGTACGACCGCCACGGTCGCCATGACCTGCCCTGGCAACAGGGCATCACGCCTTACCGGGTGTGGGTCTCGGAGATCATGTTGCAACAGACCCAGGTGAGCACCGTGCTCAATTACTTCGACCGGTTCATGGCTTCCTTGCCGACGGTCGAAGCCCTGGCCGCCGCGCCGGAAGATGAAGTGCTGCACCTGTGGACCGGCCTGGGTTACTACACCCGTGCACGTAACCTGCAGAAGACCGCCAAGATTGTCGTTGCTGAATACGGCGGCGAATTTCCCAAGGATGTGGAAAAACTCACTGAGCTGCCTGGCATTGGCCTGTCCACTGCCGGCGCCATCGCCAGTTTGAGCATGGGCCTGCGCGCGCCGATCCTGGACGGCAACGTCAAACGCGTGCTGGCGCGCTTTACTGCGCAAGAGGGCTACCCCGGCGAACCCAAGGTCGCGAAACAGCTCTGGGCCACCGCTGAGCGCTTTACGCCCCACGACCGCGTCAACGCCTACACCCAGGCAATGATGGACATGGGCGCCACCCTCTGCACGCGCAGCAAGCCAAGCTGCCTGCTGTGCCCGCTGGAAAAAGGCTGCGAAGCCCACATGCTCGGCCTGGAAACACGCTACCCGATCCCCAAGCCACGCAAGACCATCCCGCAAAAGCGCACGCTGATGCCACTGCTGGCCAACGCCGAGGGCGCGATCCTGCTTTACCGTCGCCCGTCCACGGGCCTGTGGGGCGGCTTGTGGAGCTTGCCGGAACTCGATGACCTGCAAGACCTGGAACACCTCGCCAACCAGCACGCGCTGGCACTGGGCGAGCAACAGGCGCTGCCAGGGCTGATCCACACCTTCAGCCACTTCCAGCTGGCCATCGAGCCCTGGCTGGTGCAGGTCGAGGAATCCGCCCATCACGTGGCCGAGGCCGACTGGCTCTGGTATAACCTCGCCACCCCGCCGCGCCTGGGCCTTGCCGCCCCGGTGAAAAAACTGCTGAAGCGCGCGGCCGACGTATTGAACGCAGGAGTTTCGTCATGACCCGCACCGTAATGTGCCGCAAGTACAAAGAAGAACTGCCAGGCCTGGAACGCCCTCCGTACCCAGGTGCCAAGGGCCAGGACATTTTCGAGCATATCTCTGCCCAAGCCTGGGGTGACTGGCTGAAACACCAGACCCTGCTGATCAACGAAAAACGCCTGAACATGATGAACGGCGAAGATCGCAAATACCTGGCGGGCGAAATGGACAAGTTCTTTTCCGGCGAGGATTACGCCAAGGCCGACGGTTACGTGCCGCCTGCTCAATAATTGATCAAAAACCGGGGTCGGCACGTAAGCGACGGTAATAATTAAATATTTTTTGAAAACTTGCTTGACGACCCCCTGAAAAACCCGTTTAATGCGCCCCGTTGCCCAGATAGCTCAGTCGGTAGAGCAGGGGATTGAAAATCCCCGTGTCGGCGGTTCGATTCCGTCTCTGGGCACCACTAATACCGAAAAACCCCAAGCGAAGATGATTCCTTGGGGTTTTTTATTGCCTGCGATTTAGTGGCCGCGGGCCAATGCCCCGCCCGATTCACACCCGAGGGTTATTTATCCCGCTGCTCGATCGTTTAGCTGTTACTGAATTTTCTGTTGCAAGGTAGTTATTTGATGAACCGGTACTTGATCTGCGCGCTGTTGCTGCTGACGGCGTTGCTCAGTGGCTGCGCCACACAAATGGATGTCTCGATCAACGCAACCCCCGATCCGGACTATCACTTTGATCGACAGGCACTGGTGCTGGTGACCACGTCCGTGGGCGGCAGCGCGCAAAACACGCTCAATGCCCGCTATTACCTGCGGGACATGGTCAGCGCCATGAAGGACCAGGGCTTTCGCGAGGTGTACACCGATGCCAGCCTGCCCAAGAACCATGGGCCAATCAAAATGACCATCATCCTGGACGTCGACAGCAAGCAGGTCACTTACCGCTATACCGCCACCGATTACGGCCAGGTGCCCACCAGCACCACCACCGAGTGCAAGAAGAACAAAAAGAAAGCCGACCAGCTGACCTGCACCAGCAAGCCGAACACCACCTACGGCCCGGTGGGCACCTCGGAGCGCACCGGCTACACCACGCTCACTACCTTCACCGCCACCGCGCGTGACGAAGCAAGCCGGCGCGCGGTGTACGTGTTGCGGGTGATGTCCTACAACGAAGACTGCCAGGCCACCAAGATCGAAGCGTTCCTGGTCGAACAGGGCCTGCAGAACCTCAACTTCCAGGACCGCGTGCAGCGCAACTACACCGTGACGATGCCCGAGGGCTACCAGTGCAAGTAGGCGCCTGGCTACTTCAGTAGAAACACCATCAGCGGGTTGTCGTTAAGCCGCCCTTCGAAGTTCGGCGCCTGCTGCTGCATCGGCGTGCCCTTGAGCAGCGCCGCTTCTTTGCGCGGCACCAGCACCCAGGATGGACGCGGCAGGGTGGCGAGCTTCTCAGGCTCGTTACCGGCGACGAACAGCGGTTGCTCATCGTACGTCAGGTTCATCATGTAGCGGATAGCCCAGGTGTCGCGGCCAAGGTCGACAAACACCAATGGCCCCGGCTGCGCCGCACGTAATGCCTCTACCTGGCTGACAAACTTGCGGGTGTCGTATTGCAGGTCCTTGGCCGGGTCGATCACCACCACCAGCAGCAACCATTGCGCCGCCAAGGCGATCACACTGAGCCACACCAGGCGCAACGGGCGACGCCAGGCAATCAGCGCCGCCACTTGCAGCACCACCCACACGCCAATCAACGGCGGCAGCGACACGTCGGGCCAGTAACCGTGCTTCTGCCAGGTGTGCCGGCAGATAAACAACACCACCACGCACAACGCCGGTAGCGCCACGACAAGCCATTCGTAGCAGCGGCGCACGCCGACGAACCAGTTTTGCGCCTGGAGCAGCCCATAGGCAGCGACAGCGGCAAACATCGGCACCATCGGCAGAATGTAGTAAGCGCGCTTGAAGTGCGGCACCGACAGCCCGAGCAGGATCATCAGGCCACAGGCCGCCAGCCGCACCACCATTTGCACGTCTTCGTTGACCCAGCGCTCAGACCAGCGATGCCGCAGCGCGATCATCGCCGCCAACGCCAACGGCACCACCGGGAAATAGCGATACAAACTCAGCTTGAAGTAGAAGTAGAACGGCTCGCCGGACTCGTCGAGGCGCCCACTGACCTGCATCCTGAACACATCGTCGGCAAAGGCCTCGCCACCGCTGAAACGCGCCAGCTTCATCAGCGCCCACCAGCAGGCCCCGAGCAACAGCAGCCCGACAAAACCATGGATCAACACCTGCTTGACCCGCTCGCCCGGCTTGCCCAACGCCCAGTAAACGCACACCACGCCGCAGACTTCGATAAGCCCCAAAGGCCCACGAATCGCGAAGGCCAGCACAAACAACGGGAACACCGCCAACTGTCGAAGCCGTGACCCGAGACGCTCGCCCGTGTGCAGCAGGTAGAAGCTGCCTACGCATAAGAGCGCGACCATCAGGTCCAGGCAGACCGAGCGCGACTTATCGAGCAATTGGGTGGTAAGCAGCGTCAGCAGCACCGTCAGCAATGCCCAAGGCCGACTGAACGGTACCAGCAGGCGATAGATCAGGGCGATCACACCCGCCGCAGCAAGGGCCGTCGGCAGTACGTTGGCCAGGTGGTTCGGCGCGCCGAACAGGCGGGCAAACACAAAGCTGAAGAAAGTCGCAGTGCCGGGATAGTCCGGGTACGGCTGGCCGTAGGTGGTAGGAAAAAGACTCGCGCCATGGCGAAACATTTCCTGCATGAACAACGCCCAGCGCCCGTCAAAGCCTTGGGGTTGCTCGTCCCAGATACCCAAGGTAAACAGCAATAAAGCGATCAGAAACAGGCCCAGAGACTCCAGGCGATAACGGCTGCGGTGATCCATCGAATGTCCTTTCAGGTGGGGTACGCCGACTCCATGGTGCCGACTCCACCCCTGAATAACGCCTGAACAAATCCGAGTATTTATGGACTTATCGACCGGCGCGCCACACCAGCGCGGGAATCAGCCGGATGTAGAGTAGCTCGCCCACCAGCTCAAGCAGGGTTTGGAGGATCACCGCCGTTGCGGCCAGCCCGCGCACGTCTTCAGGCAGGGCCAACGCCAGTGGCAGCACCACCAATGAGTTGCGCGTCGAAGCACTGAAGGTCACCGCCCGCGCGGTAACAGCAGGCAACGCAAACAACCGCGCAGCCAGCGCGCCTATCAGCGGCGCCAGCAACAGGAAGCCGAGGTACACCGGGATCACCGGCAACAACAACGCAATATCGCGCACCACCGAAGTGATCTGCGAGCCGATCACCACAAACAGCACCAACGCCATCGCCGGCACCGGCAGCCAGGCCCAGGCGTTGTTCCAAACATTGATAGCGCTTGAGCGCCGCGCCAGGCAGGTGGTCAGCACCGCCAGGATCATCGGCAGCACAATCAGCAACAGGAACGCCTCGACAAACGGCCCCACCGCCACCACCACGGCGGACTGGGCGCCCAGCATGAAGCTCAGGTACACCGGCAGCAGCACCAATTGCAGCAACAACAACACCGGCGTCGCCGCCAGCATCAGCCGCGAGTCACCCTTACCGATATGGGTAAACACCACCACATAGTCGATACACGGCGTAAGCAACACCAGCAACGCGCCCACCAACAACGCCGGGCGCTCCACCAGGCCTCGGGTCAACACCCACACCAGCAAGGGCACCAGAATGAAATTGGCCAGCAGCAATGCGCCGATGAAGCGCTTATTGCCTAAACCCTGGCGCAAGTCCAGAAACGGGATTTGCAGGAACATGGCGTACATCAGCACTGCGATGGCAGGCGTGACCAGCACGCCAAGACCTTGGGCTGACAAAGGGGCGAACACGCCAAATGCGACCGCCAGGAGCACGGCGACGAAGTAGATCGGGATTTGGTTGTGTTCGAGGGTGTCACGGGTCATGGGCTGACTCTGGTTGATCAATTGATCGCAAGCCTAAGCACCGGGAGCGCCGAGGTCGAGCATCGCGACATTTCCTGCGCCCATCACGCGCTAAATTTGTTAGTTTCGGCTTCTTATAAAAGCGCGCGGATCAAGCCCGTACCAAAAAGCGCAAGTATCGAGCCGACTCATGAACCTGCCCACCCGCCCTGCCCCACAAACATTCTGCGAGCCCGCTGCCGACGGCTACCCAATCGGCGGCTTCACCTGGCGCCACCCGCGCACCGACTTCGAACGCCCGGTCGTCATCATCAACGCCGCCACCTCGGTCCGCTGCCGCCACTATTCACGCTTCGCCGACTACCTGTTTGCCAACGGCTTCGACGTGATCACCTACGACTACCGTGGCATCGGCGAATCCCGCAGCGGCGCGTTGCGAGGCTTCAAGGCGTCGTGGTCAGATTGGGGCGTGCTGGATTTCGAGGCGATGCTGCAGCGCGCACAGCGGGAGTTTCCGGGGCAGCCGATTGATGTGGTCGGCCACAGTTTTGGAGGGTGCGCGGCAGGGCTCGGTGCTTGCGGCGCAGTGATTCGGCGCATCGTCACGGTCGGCGCGCAGTTTGCGTACTGGCGCGATTACGCGGCGAGCGGACGCTGGCGCATGTTTGCCAAGTGGCATGTGGTGATGCCGCTGGTGACGGCCCTGTGCGGCTACTTCCCCGGCAAGCGCATGGGCTGGCTGGAGGACACGCCGGCAGGCGTGGTGCGCGACTGGAGCATGCCGACACCGCGCTATGAAACGCGCCCCAGCGGGCGCGGCCTGGGCGCGCTGCCCTTTGCCCGGGTGAAGGCGCAGTTGCTGGCCATCAGCATCACCGACGATCCGTTTGGGACTGTGGCGGCTATTGAGCGGCTGCTGGGCTATTTTGAAAACAGCGCGCGCACTCACCTGCGAATCGCGCCCGGGGATATCGGCGAAAAAGCCGTCGGGCATTTCGCCTTCTTTCGCAGTGAATATCAGGACCGGTTGTGGCCGATTGCGCTGGGATGGCTGCAGAAAGGCGAATTGGCGCCCGGCACACCCGGCGTGCGCGTCTAGATTTCCTTGGGATTTCCCCCAACCTGCGCTTCAATACCCCACCCCGATTAAGAACCCAAGGACGTTGAGCCCATGGCCTCGCCGAACAAGCAGCAAAAACGTGCCCACCGGGCCAAGGCCAAGGCCAAGCAAAACCGCAGCCAGCGCGCCGTCGCGACCAAGCCGGATGCGTTCGCTGGCGACGACAGCCGCATTGACCTTGAGTCGGTGGATTTGACCGAGTTGTTCGTCGAGATGCGCGCAGCCGGCGAGAGCAGCCAGCAAGCGTTGTGTGCTGCATTCCTGGCGCACCCACTGTTGGCCGTGGTGCTGGAGCAGGAAGGCGAAGAAGACGCGACAGATTTTATCCTGGCGGCGCTGATCGAGTATCGCCAGTGGGCGACGGACACCGAGGATGAAGCAGCGGCGCTGGCGTGGATTGAATCCCCGCAGTTCCAGGCCGATTACGTGGCGGCATCCCAGGCGCTGGCCAACTCCCAGGACTGACACAAAACAACTGTGGGAGCGGGCTTGCCCGCGATGGCGGTGTGTCAGGCGAGGAATTTATCGACTGCCAGCCCGTCATCGCGGGCAAGCCCGCTCCCACACTTTTTTTGAACTGCGGCGCACTGCGCACCGCAGTTCATCACATCAATTGAGTACCGCAGCGCCTACCTTCTGCGCCTTGCGACGGCTCGCCACGATCAGCCCAGCCAGCACTACCAACAAGCTCAGAATACCGGTCGCGATGATCTCGACACGGTGGGCTTCCTGGAACAGCATGATGGTCAACGTGCCGACGATGAACACCATCACCGCGTAGGTCAGGCCCGGGAACAGCCACATCTTGAAGACAATTTTCTCGCCAGCAGCGGTACGCTTCTGGCGCATGCGCAGTTGCGATACGGCGATCACCAGGTACACCAGCAACGCGATAGCGCCGGAGCTGGCCAGCAGGAATTCGAACACTGCAGCCGGCGCCACGTAGTTGGCGAATACCGCCAGGAACGCAGCACCCGTCGACAGCAACACTGCCCAGTAAGGCGTGCCGCTTTTGTTGGTGCGCTTGGCCACGGCCGGTGCATCACCGCGACGGCCCAAGGAGAACAGCATGCGCGAGGCGGTGTACAGCGCCGAGTTGAGGCAGCTGGTCACGGCTACCAATACCACCAGGTCGACGATCAGCTTGGCATTCGGGATGCCCATGCGCTCAAGCACGGTCTGGTAGGAACCTACCGCCGCCAGGGTCGGATCGTTCCATGGCACCAGGGACACCACGATGAAGATCGACAGCAGGTAGAACAAACCAATCCGCCAGATCACCGAGTTGGTGGCCTTGGTGATTTGCTGGCCAGGGTTCTTCGATTCGGCCGCTGCAATGGTGACGATCTCGGTACCCATGAACGAGAACATGGTGGTCAGGATCGCCGCCAATACCGCACCCATGCCATTAGGCATGAAGCCCTGGGTGTCGAACAGGTGCGAAACACCGCTGACCTGGCTGGTCGGCAGGAAGCCGAAGATCGCCGCGAGGCCCAGAATCACAAAGGCTACGATCGCCACGACTTTGATCAGCGCAAACCAGAACTCGAACTCGCCGTAGTTCTTCACGCTGAACAGGTTGGTGGCCGTGAGCAGCAAGGTGATGATCAGGGTAAACGCCCAGATCGCCACATCGGGAAACCAGGCATGCAGGATGGTCGCGGCGGCGTTGGCTTCCAGTGGAATCACCAGCACCCAGAACCACCAGTACAACCAGCCGATAGTGAAACCGGCCCAGTGACCGATCGCACGGTCGGCATAGGTGGAGAACGAACCGGTGTCCGGGGAGGCCACGGCCATTTCGGCGAGCATGCGCATCACCAACACCACCAGCGTGCCCGCAGCGGCGTACGCCAGCAGTACGGCGGGGCCGGCGGCTGCAATCGCGTGGCCGGAGCCGACAAACAAACCGGCACCAATAACGCCGGCAATCGACAGCATGGTGACGTGACGCGGTTTGAGCCCCTGTTCGAGGTCATTGGAGCTTTGCGTACTACTCATTGACACACCTTTGCGAGGAATTGCGAAAACGGTCCGCCCGGCCTGCGATCCTTCTCGTGAAAAGAAACCAACGGGGCGTTCTTTATTTTTTACGCAAGATTTGCGCCAAAATATTACAGAGCCGCGATTGACGCGGGCTGTAGGACAATTCATTAGCTCACGCAAGTCATTGAGAACAATGGCATTCCGCTATAGCGTTACCGTGCGACCCAACTGCGACACGAAAATACGCACCAAAAACACACACAAAAAGTACGGGACGCTCCATAAAAGGGCTGATAAGGACCGTTTGCCCGGTTAACCCTTCCAACACCCGGCCAAAGCTGGCACCATCGCGCCCTTTTTTACGCGAAGCCTGTGGATTTATCGGGTTCAGACGTCTGTAGGTTGTTGATAGCGCGACACGCTGCTGTGCCGATGCGACACCTTGCCGCAGACCACCCGTTAACCGTCCGCAGCGCTGTTGGCTGCCATCCGAACGCTATGCTAGCTTGGCGCCTCGCCAGGAAGGCGGCCCAACAGCAAGAATGCACTGAACACAATGAGGACCGCACATGGCTGAGGCCGCGCCCGCGCTTGAAATCCGCAACTTGCATAAACGCTATGGTGAGCTGGAGGTACTCAAAGGTATCTCGCTGACCGCCCGCGACGGCGACGTGATCTCGATCCTGGGTTCCTCCGGTTCCGGCAAGTCCACCTTTTTGCGTTGCATCAACCTGCTGGAAAACCCGCATCAGGGCCAGATCCTGGTGGCCGGTGAAGAGCTCAAGCTAAAAGCCGCGAAAAACGGCGAACTGATGGCCGCCGACGGCAAACAGATCAACCGCCTGCGCAGCGAAATCGGTTTTGTGTTTCAAAACTTTAACCTGTGGCCGCACATGAGCATCCTCGACAACATCATCGAGGCGCCCCGCCGTGTGCTCGGCCAGAGCAAGGCCGAAGCGATAGAAGTGGCCGAAGCCCTGCTGGCCAAGGTCGGCATCAGCGATAAACGCCACGCCTACCCGGCGCAACTGTCCGGCGGCCAGCAACAACGCGCGGCCATTGCGCGCACCCTGGCGATGCAGCCCAAGGTCATCCTGTTCGACGAGCCGACATCGGCGCTTGACCCGGAAATGGTCCAGGAAGTACTTAATGTGATCCGCGCGCTGGCCGAAGAAGGCCGCACCATGCTGCTGGTCACCCATGAAATGGGCTTTGCCCGTCAGGTTTCCAGTGAAGTGGTGTTCCTGCACCAGGGCCTGGTCGAAGAGCAAGGATCGCCACAGCAGGTGTTTGAAAACCCGCTTTCGGCGCGCTGCAAACAATTCATGTCCAGCAACCGCTAACGGAGCAACATGCATGCAGAACTATAAAAAATTCCTTCTGGCCGCGGCCGTTTCGATGGCGTTCAGCGCCACGGCCATGGCAGAAACCTTGAAAATGGGGATCGAAGCGGCATACCCGCCCTTCAACAATAAAGACGCCAGCGGCAACGTCGTGGGCTTTGACAAAGACATCGGCGACGCCCTGTGCGCCAAGATGAAAGTCGAAAAATGCGAAGTGTATGTGTCTGATTGGGACGGCATCATCCCGGCCCTGAACGCGAAGAAGTTCGACTTCCTGGTGTCTTCGCTGTCGATCACCGATGAGCGCAAGCAAGCCGTCGACTTCACCGACCCGTACTACTCCAACAAGCTGCAATTCATCGCACCTAAAGCCACAGCCGACTTCAAGACCGACGCCGGTTACCTGAAAGGCAAGATCATCGGCGCACAGCGCGCAACGCTGGCCGGTACTTACCTGGAAGACAAGCTGCCGGACACCACCGCCAAGCTCTACGACACCCAGGAAAACGCCTACCTCGACCTGACTTCCGGCCGTTTGGACGGGATTCTCGCCGACAAGTACGTGCAGTACGAATGGCTCAAGAGCAAAGACGGTTCGGCCTATGAGTTCAAAGGCGACCCGGTGGTAGAAAGCGACAAGATCGGTATCGCCGTACGCAAGGGCGACCCGCTGCGCGAGCGCCTGAACAAAGCCCTGGCAGAGATCAAGGCAGACGGCACCTACAAGAAGATCAACGACAAGTACTTCCCGTTCAGCATCGAATGATCTGAACGGCCTGACCGGCGCGCTTCTACTAGTAGCGCGCCGGCTTTCAGCAATGCCTGCCGCGATATGAAAACACCATGAATTTCGATCTCTACGGATTCGGCCCGGCGCTTGCCGCTGGCGCGCTGATGACCGTCAAACTGGCGCTCACGGCCCTGTGCCTGGGGCTGGTGCTGGGCCTTGCCGGCGCCTTGGCCAAGACTTCACCGTACAAGCCATTGCAATGGCTGGGCGGTGCTTACTCGACCATCGTTCGTGGCATTCCCGAGCTGTTGTGGGTGCTGCTGATTTACTTCGGCACCGTCAACCTGATGCGTGCCCTGGGCGAGTTTTTCGGTAACCCCGACCTTTCTCTCAGTGCCTTTGCCGCCGGGGTTATCGCCCTGGGCCTGTGCTTTGGCGCCTACGCCACGGAAGTGTTCCGTGGCGCGATTCTCGCCATTCCCAAAGGCCACCGCGAAGCCGGTGTGGCGCTGGGCCTGTCGAAGGTGCGGATTTTCACCCGCTTGATCATGCCGCAGATGTGGCGCATCGCCCTGCCGGGCCTGGGCAACCTGTTCATGATCCTGATGAAAGACACCGCGCTGGTGTCGGTGATCGGCCTTGAAGAAATCATGCGTCACGCACAAATCGGCGTGACCGTGACCAAGCAGCCGTTCACCTTCTTTATGGTGGCAGCCTTCATGTACCTGGGCCTCACCGTGCTGGCCATGACGGGCATGTACTTCCTGGAAAAACGCGCCGCCCGCGGCTTTGCAAGGAGCACCCAATGAGCGGTGACTACAGCTGGCTATCGCACTTCGACCTGGGCCTGAACTGGGCCGTGATCATCAAGTGGCTGCCCAAACTGGCCCAAGGCGCAACCCTGACCCTGGAACTGGTGGCCATCGCCGTGATCGCCGGCCTGCTGCTGGCGATTCCGCTGGGTATCGCGCGTTCCTCGCGCCGCTGGTACGTGAGCGCCCTGCCCTACGCCTATATTTTCTTCTTCCGTGGCACGCCGCTGCTGGTGCAGTTGTTCCTGGTCTATTACGGCCTGGCGCAGTTCGATGCCGTGCGTGAGAGCTTCATGTGGCCGTACCTGCGCGATCCGTTCTGGTGCGCCACGGCCACCATGACCTTGCACACCGCCGCCTATATCGCCGAGATCCTGCGCGGCGCTATCCAGGCCATCCCGCCGGGTGAGATCGAAGCGGCGCGCGCCCTGGGCATGTCCAAACCCAAGACGCTGTTCTACATCATCCTGCCGCGTGCCTCGCGCATTGGCCTGCCGGCGTACAGCAACGAAGTGATCCTGATGCTCAAGGCCAGCGCCCTGGCCAGCACCGTCACCCTGCTGGAACTGACCGGCATGGCGCGCACCATCATCGCCCGCACCTACCTGCCGGTGGAGATCTTCTTCGCCGCCGGGCTGTTCTACCTGCTGATGGCCTACATCCTGGTGCGCGGCTTCAAACTGCTCGAACGCTGGCTGCGCGTCGATGCTTGCCAGGGACGTTGAGGCTCGCTTTGCGGCGCTGGATGCGTTTCTAATCGAGCACCAAGGGCTGTGGCGACCACGGCCCTTTACGCACTTGCACTTACCCTGGGAACACCAGCACCCCGAGCTGGCCCAATGGCTGCGCCAGCGCTCGCTGGCCGATGCCGAAGCCAGTCACAACCACCCCTATGACCTGCCGGCGCCTGCGCCATTTCCACAGCTGGCTTTTCAGGCAGCGCAGCTCAGCGCTGTGGATAAGTTACCCGCACACACGCTGGAGCCTGCCCGCCATCGCCTGAACGTGGATGTGCCAGGGCGTAAATGGCAGCAAATTGAAGCGTTCGGCGCCGCGCTGAAGTTTGCCGCAACCCCCAAGCATTGGCTGGACTGGTGCGCCGGTAAAGGCCACCTCGGCCGGCGCTTGCTGCAACCTGGCCAACAGCTGACCTGCCTCGAGTACGACCCGGCACTGATCGCCTCGGGCCAGGCCTTGAGCGACCATCACGGTCTGGCTGTCACCCATCGCCTGCAAGACGTGATGGCCGATGTGGGGATCAGTGCCGAGCACACGCCCGTCGCCTTACACGCCTGCGGCGATCTGCATGTGCGGCTGTTGCACGTGGCCAGCGCGACGGGCTGCAAGCAGCTCGCGCTGGCACCTTGCTGCTATAACCGCATCGGCGCCGAGCGCTATCAGGCCTTGTCGACCGCCGGGCGCGCCTCGTTACTACAGCTTTCGGTCGATGACCTGGGGTTACCGCTGAGCGAAACCGTCACCGCCGGTAATCGCGTTCGCCAGCAACGGGACACGTCCATGGCCCGGCGCCTGGGTTTCGATCAGTTGCAACGCCAGCTGCGTGGCTGCGATGATTACCTGCCCACGCCTTCCCTGCCTGCCAGTTGGCTGGACAAACCCTTCGCTGACTACTGCCGGGAACTGGCGCGTCTCAAGGATTTATCCACAGGTGAACAGGATTGGGCGGCGCTGGAGGCACACGGCTGGCGGCGCTTGGCCGAGGTGCGCAGCCTGGAGTTGGTCAGAGGATTGTTTCGGCGGCCGCTGGAACTGTGGCTGGTCTTGGATCGCGCGCTGTTCTTGAAAGAACAGGGCTACAAGGTTGAGATAGGCACCTTCTGCGAATCTACGCTAACGCCGCGCAACTTGATGGTGCTGGCGGAGCGCGATTAAAGGGCGAAACTTCCTACACGCGCCCTGTGGATAACTCTGTTGATGAATTCTTTACAGAGGCCGTAGTTATCAGCGCTACAGACCAAAACCCACCCTGGTCATTTTTTGTTCACAAAATAAAACGCACACAAAACAGGCAGTTGCAGCGTGTTGAGAACGGCTCCACAAAATGGCTGTTTCGTGACAGGCCCGACCAACCGATTGTGCATAAGCATCTGGCGCTAACTGCATAAAGCGCGATTTATGCGGTTCTTTTCGGTGCTTTCAGCACGCGACAAATCTCGTTGATATCGTCGCCAGCCAGCCGCTTTGTAGCGTTATCCAACGGGTCGGCCGCAAACGCCAACGCTTCGTTGATCGCCATATCGCGGTGCATCTCCAGCGGCGCTTTGCCCAGCCGCTGTTTGAACGCCTCCAGCATGTCCAGGCTAAAGGCGTTGCTCTCATCCACTTGGTTGACCACCACATGCACCACTGGCGGGCGTTCACCCTCGAGGTGCGGCGCGAGCAATCCATCCAAATGATCAAGGGTACCCAGGCAGGCGGCGTCGGCCTGGGTGATAACCAGCACCACATCGGCCACGCTCAGCGCTTGATGGGAGTAAACGTTGTTACCGGCGGGCGTATCGATGATCACCGTCTGCCGCTCGCTCAAGCCCAGGGCCGCCAGGCGCTGCGCCAACCAGCTGGGTTCATGTTTGAGCCAGCGCTCGAGGCTTTCCTGCTGCTCAATGTCGATATCGCCAAAGGTTATGACCTGGCAACCGGCAAAGCCAAGCTGCTGCAGCGGGCTCCACTGCCCATGCTCCAGGCTGGTACGGCCGATACCCGGCAATGTCGCACTGAAGCCAAAGTGATGGCGCAAGGCATTCTGCGGGTCCAGGTCCAGCGCCACCACCGATTCGCCATGGCGCTGCAAACCGCTGCTCAACGCTGTCGCCAGAGTGCTGCGGCCGACACCACCATTGATCGACACCAACGCCACCACTTTGGGGCGCAGCGCTGCTGGATGAGTCGATTGGGAATGGGGGTTTTCGTTAGCGGGCACACTGCCAAAAACGTGCATGCGTGCATTGATGCCTTCGGCATCATGGCTGACGTTCTTGCCGAACAACGTCAACAGCTCTTCGCTAAGGCTCATGGGCAGCTCCTCACGACGCAGCTAAAGACGTGAAGGTCGGCAAGCAGGCACTTACCGCAGGTCTTATTATGGGCGTCTTAGTGAGGCATTCTGTGTCACACGCAGGCAGGTGTCATTATTTTGGTGTTTTAGCTGATCATTTTTTAGATAGGCGGTAAATAGTCAATTTAATGGCTATTTCCAGGCTGATGCATCCGAAAGCTCAACGCACGGCATAACGCAGTTACATCCTGGCAGCCGCCGCTATTCAACGCTGGGTCAAACGTGTCGCGCCCATAGGCCTGCGCCGCCCCGCATGGTACGGCGCGAGCACCTCGTCCATCTTGGCCAAACGGCGAAACGAAGCGGCCAGGCGCTTGGCGAGAAATGCCTGGTCCTGGCCGAGCCAGCGATTAAGGCTTTGCTGCTGCACAGCATCGGTTTCACCAAAGGTCGCCAGCCGGCAAACCCGCGCCTGGGCAACGCCTGCCAGGTTTGAAGATGAGCGGCATTACGCCATTTTTATGGCTGTTCTTTTGCCAGGAGATATACATCTATAAAACAACGCACGACGCGATCACTGTGTGTTTTTCAACCAATACAAGCTCACCGTTCGTATCAACAAGTACATAGATCCCCACGCCATACACAACGAAACAAAACCTGCCCTGCGCGACACAGCCCGGATACCTCCCCGGCATTCAATGGCCTCACCCCACCATTGCTCCTCAGAGGCCATCACCATGAACACCAACAACTGGAAAACCCTAATCGCCGCCAGCCTGCTTGGCCTGACCTTCACCGCCCATGCCGAGGCAAGTCATAAGCCGGATATCCAACGGGTACTGTCGACCACCGAAGACACCCGCTCGGGATGCGGCGTGGTGAACGCGCGCATGACCTACCTGGACTCTAAAGGCGAGACGCAGGTGTTGGCGTACATGAAATTTACCGACCAGTGTGGCGACGGCAATTGAGTCGGATTTGAGGCTCCCGAGGGTAAGAAAAAGCAGCGAGCGTAAAAAAACCTTGGTTTCTGCAAAAATAGTCAGAATTCAGGGGTTTACAGAAGCTTGGCAATCGCTATAATCGTCGCCCTAACACGCCGGTATAGCTCAGTTGGTAGAGCAACTGACTTGTAATCAGTAGGTCCCGGGTTCGACTCCTGGTGCCGGCACCATATCTCGAAGCCCCGAAATGCGGGGCTTTGTGGTTTCTGAGGTTTGGGAAACCACAAAAAGTCAGATCACCGTTTTGGCCGAAATGCCCAAAAAGTGTCCACACTTAACATCTCGGGCTGCTTGCCTCAGTCCAAATCTCGATTTCTATGACGCCTTGCTCAGCTCAACGTCAGTCCCGGGAGACGTATTCTCCAAACCCACCGGACCACCAAAAGCCACCCTCACCCCGCCTCCCAAGTTTTATTCATAATTATGGCTAGCCAATAATTATGCCGCCCTCATAAAACCAATAATTTCACCAGCCACCTATTCGAACCGCCTCAACTGACCGAAAAAACAACCCATCAATTTTCCCGATTGCTCCCCACCCCTCACCACGCTAACCTCCCCCCGTCGCTACCACCCAGCGACCGGGCCTGAGAACCCGATTTGATGCAGGCGCCACTAGCGCCACGCATTCGTTGTCACAACGAACGTGTTGCTCTCACTCAATATGGGAGTTCCACCAATGACCGCAACAAACCCACCCGCACTCACCACCCTCGGCGTCCCCCCTTTCTCCTTTCACTCCGACCAACCTCTGTTCCGCGTCAACAGCGGTGTTTCCCTGCATGAAGCCTTGCACCACGTTTCCGATTTGCTTCACGTCGCCAAGTTGCTCGCAGAAGATGCGGCGATGACGAAGGAGACGGACCGTTATGCCTGGGCGTCGCATTATTTGCAGGAGATGAGCAAGGCGGTGATTGATGATGTGGTGAAGGTGTTGGCGTCGCCCTGTAATGCTGAGCAGTAAGCGGTAAATGGGCTCGCCGGGCGGGCGCTATCGCAGTTCAGCCCGGCTCCCACATAGAAGCGCTTGGTTGTCGGATGCGCGTATCGCGCAGGCGCTAAGGGCTATTCATGCAACGCCGACCAAGCAGGAAGGTCGCATCGGCGAGGTGGATTTTGCGATTGGCTATGAGTCCGAGGCCGCGTTCAGCCGAGCCTATAAAGCCTTTTTCCGGCGCTCGCGACGGGATGACCACGCCCGGCCGGGTTAGGCCAGGCGCGTCAGCGTATCAGTGCCCGGCGCTTTGCCCGCCGTCCACATGCAGGATCTCACCGGTGACAAACCCCGCGCTCTCCAGGTAGGTGATCGCCTGGGCGATATCACTCACTTCGCCCATGCGCCCCACCGGGTGCAGTTGCCCCAATGCAGCGTGGGAGTCTTCGCCATGCATCGGCGTCTTGATGATGCCCGGGCTTACCGCGTTCACTCGAATGCCGCGTTTGGCGTATTCAATCGCCAGGGATTTGGTCGCGGCGTTCAGCCCGCCTTTGGTGAGGCTGGCGAGTACCGAAGGCACGCCGTCGATGGCGTGATCGACCAGGCTGGTGGTCACATTGACGACGTGGCCGGCGCCGTGTTTTTCCATCTCGGCAATGGCCAGTTGGGTGATGTAGAAAAAGCCGTTGAGGTTCACCGCCAGCACGTTGGCGTAGTCGTCCTGGGTGTAGGCGGTGAAGGGTTTGGCGATGAAGATGCCGGCGTTGTTGATCAGGCTGTCGACGCGCCCGAAGGTGGCCAGGGCTTCGCGGATGACGCGCTGGGCGGTGGCCGGGTCGGCGATGTCGCCGGGCACCGTGAGGATGTTCGGGTCGGTGGATGGCTGGATCGAACGCGAGGTGGCCACCACGCGGTAATCGAGGGCGCGGTAGGCTTGAACCACAGCGGCGCCGATGCCTTGGGAGGCACCGGTGATGATCACGACTTTGCTCATTTTGTTTCTCCGGTAAGGGTTTGGGATTTGCGGTATTCGGTGGTGGTGATGCCGGCGTAGCCCCAGTTATCGGTGTCGATTTCTTCGATGACGATGTGGGTCAGGTCCGGGCGCTTGTTGAGCACGCGTTCGAGGGTTTCGGTGAACTCGGCGATGACCTGGGCTTTTTGCTCAGGGGTCACGCCGTCACGGGTGATGCGCAGGCTGACGAAGGGCATAGTGATGGCTCCAATGGGCGGGCATCGGGGTGATGGGCCGGCAGTGGGGTCAATTTAGGCGTGCGCTGAGTCGAGATAAATGGGGGTTTGAGTACTACATTAGTGATGTGGTGTAACAAGTTCCCGCGGTACTTCTACACGATTGGACGCCTCCCGCTGGCGTCCGCAAAACTGATAAAAAACCACCCTTGATCGTTGACGGCGGGACGCGGAGCGTCCCTAGAGGCGTTCCCACGCAGAGCATGGGAACGATCACCGTCGCTGATCCAAAGGCATAAAAAAACCCCGAACCAGTCGGGGTTTTTTATCGCCTGGCATCAGGCGCGACGTGCGATCAATTAGAAAACGTTGATCGGGTAGTCGGCGAACAGACGGATTTCGTTACCGCCTACGTTGTAGTTGCTGGCGTTGTTGGAGACGCGCAACCACGACGCACGAGCGCGCAGGCTCAGGTCTTTGGCTGGGCCGCTTTGAACGACATATTTGAACTGGTTGAAGATTTCACGCTCGGTGCCACTGCCACGGTTGGAACCGTCGTCAATGTTGGTGCCGCGCACGTAAGCGATGTTGTAGGTCAGGCCAGGCACGCCGAAGGCGCTGAAGTCCAGGCCGTAGCCTGCTTGCCAGGAGCGCTCGTCCTTGCCGTTGAAGTCGGACCAGTAGGAGTTGGCCAGCAGGATGGTATTGCCGCCGTCGCCGATACCGCCAGCGTTGCGGTAGCCGCCGTACAGGTAGCCGGTGTCACCGGTGCTGCGCTGGTGAGCGAGGGTGAAGCTGTGCGGGCCAACAGCCCAGGTAGCGCCCAGGCTCCAGATTTTGTTGTCGCGGGCGTCCGCATCACCTTGGTTTTCCAGGGCGAAGCTGCGGTCCAGCTTGGTTTTGTAGCCGTTGAAGTCAAAGGTCAACGATTGCTTTTCTGGCAGGGCCAGCACGTAGTTGACGTTGACGTATTGCTTCTTCAGCACGTCCTGCATGTTGGAGGCGTACAACGCGGCCGACAGGCTTTCGGTGAATTTGTAGCTACCACCGATGTAGTCGATGCTTTTCAGCGCGCCACTGTCAGAACCTTCGGCGCTCTTGCGAGCTTCCTTGGTGAAGTGACCGGCGTCCAGTTGCAGGCCGGCGATCTCTTTGGAAACGATCGAAGTACCGGTGTAGGTTTCCGACAACAGACGGGAGTTGTCGTACTGCAGCACAGGCACAGCCGGCATCTGGTCACCGTACTTGAGTACAGTGTTGGAGACACGGAACTTCACGGCAGCGCCGCCCTTGGCCAGGTCGTTGGCGGCTTCGCCGCTGTCGCCTTGCTTGAAGAAGTCGATACCGCCAGCGCCGCTGCGACCTTTACCACCGTCCAGGCGAATGGCGTATTGGCCGATCACGTCCACACCCACACCGACGGTGCCTTGGGTGAAGCCGGATTCGAACTTGCCGATGAAGCCCTGGCCCCATTCGGCTTTGTCTTGCTTGCCGTTTTTGTAGTCACGGCTGATGTAGGCGTTACGTGCTGCGATGTTCAGGTGGCTGTCGTCCACGAAACCCTTGGATTGCTCCTGGTCGTTAGCCATTGCTGTCGATGCGCTCAAAATCCCCAGAGCGATCAGACTCATCCGTTGCTTCAACATTTCTTATATTCCTTATTACTGGTTGAGTACGCGCTGTGACACCAGGCTCCGTGTCGCTTTTCTGGTGTCGACTTCCTCCAGAAAAAACAAGGCCCGCGGACGACTGAACTGCCGCGGGCCTTTTTTTATTGGATGAGTCATGGCGGTGAGCCACAGGCGTTGGGCGCAATCCTATGCGCGCGTTGAACTATGTGTCAATTTCGTGAATCGTCTGTATTTAGGCGAAATAATTCTAAGCGGTGCATTCCAAGGCCCTCGCTCGAGCCTGAAAAATCGTCTGATTCGTCAAGAAAACACATTATGTAACATTTTTGACGAGGGTATGTTTGGGAATAGATAACCTGCGCAAATGCAAAGCATTACCATTCGCGCACTTTCCTTTTTCCAACACTTTTGGATTTATTCCCCATGCCTGCCTCTCGCCTGACGCCCATCACTTTTGGGCTTTCTGTTTTGCTGTCTGCCGGTTTCGCCTGTGCCGCCACGGTCTTGCCCGAAACGTCGGTGAGCGCCGAAGCCGACGAAGACGACCCGCGCGTCAAGGAGACCAACACCGCCACCCGCACAGCCACCTCGGTGCGTTACGTGCCCCAGGCCATCGACTCGGTTAAAACCGAAAGCCTGCGTTCCTACGGCACCAACGACCTGGGGCAGGCGTTAAGCGGCATTCCCAACGTCAGCAGCGGCGCCGATACACGCTTCGACAGCCTGCGTATCCGGGGTTTTGACGCGAGCAATGACTTCTACCTGGACGGCATCCGCGACGACAGCCAGTACGTGCGCGACCTGCATAACATCGAGCGCATCGAAGTGCTCAAAGGCCCGGCCGCCGTGCTGTACGGGCGCGGCGGCCAGGGCGGGATCGTCAACCGCGTAAGCAAACTGCCCCAGGCGGGCCACACCTCCAGCATCGAAGCCCAAGGTGGCAGCCAGGATCTGCGCAGCCTGTATGCCGACCTCAGCACCGACCCAACGGATAACATCAGCCTGCGCCTGAACATGGGCAACCAGGACAACAACAGCTTTCGCGACGGTGTGAGCGGCAATCGCCAGTTGTTCGCGCCGTCGATGAGCTGGCAACTGACGCCGGACCTGAACTGGCTGGTGCAATACGAATACAGCCGTTACAACCGCACGCCGGACCGTGGCATTCCCGGGGTCAACGGCCGCCCGGCCGATGTGAGCCGCATCACGACCTACTTCGATAGTCGCGATTACATCGACGATAAATCCCAGTCCCTGCGCTCCAAGCTGGCTTATGAACTCAACGCCAACTGGCAGCTGCGCCACACCCTCGGCGTGTTCAAGCTCGATAGCGATTTCGACAACACCTACCAGGTCGGCTACGACCCAAAAACCAACAAAGTCTCGCGCCAGCGCTGGCAACAAGACCTGAACACCCGCAACGTGTTCAACAACCTTGAGCTGGAAGGCGGGTTCGACACTTTCGGCCTGGAGCACCGTCTGCTCACCGGCCTGGAGCTGGGCAGCCAGCGCCGTGATCCAAAGTTGTACAGCGCCACCGCCACCAACCGTGGCGGCCAGGCCGTGCCGAGCCTGGACCTCAACCAGCCCGACCGCCACTTGAGCCACACCGGGCGCATGAGTGTTTCCAGCAACAACCACACCGAAGTCGAAAGCCGCGCCCTTTACGTGCAGGACCAATTGCGCCTCAACGATCAATGGCAAGTGCTGGCCGGCCTGCGTTACGACCACTTTGAAGTGGACACCACCAGCAAGCTGCTCAACACCCAGCAGGCGGTCGACAGCCACAGCACCAGCCCGCGCATCGGCCTGGTCTGGACGCCGCTGGAACACCACTCGTTCTATGCCTCATGGAGCAAGACCTTCTCGCCAGCCGGCGGCGGCTTGATCGGCATCACCCCCAATGCTGCAGGCGCCGTCAACGACCTGAGCCCCGAGTTGACCAAGCAAAAGGAAATCGGGGTTAAAAGCGACTGGCTCGACGACCGCCTGAGCACCACCCTGGCCGTGTACGAGCTGGAGCTCTACAACCGCCGCACCAGCGACCCACTGGACCGCACCATCACCCTGCTCACCGGCGAACAACGCTCACGCGGCGTGGAGCTGACCGCCACCGGCAAAGTCGTCGGCAACTGGTATGTACGCGGCGGCATTGGCCTGCAGGATGCCAAGGTGGTGAAGGACAACAACGGCTTTGAAGGCAAACGCATCAGCGACGTCGCCAAGCGTAACGCCAGCCTGTTTATTACCTGGAAACCGGAGATGGGTTGGTACGCAGAAACCGGCCTGACCCTGGTGGGCGACCGTTATGCCGACAACCTCAACACTGTGGTGCTGCCTGGTTATGGTCGCTGGGACGCACTGGCCGGGTTCCGCCAGAAAGAATGGGACGTGCGTGCGGCGCTGAACAACATCGCGGACAAAAACTACTACGCCTCGGCCACCAGCGCAGCGCAGATCCAACCGGGCGAGCCACGTAGCCTGGTAGTGACAGGCACCTACAATTTCTAAGTTTCACTCGGTCAATGTGGGAGCTGGCTTGCCTGCGAAAGCGGTGTATATGCTGGAAAGTCGCTGGCTGACAGAATGCCTTCGCAGGCAAGCCAGCTCCCACTATTGATCTCAGTGGTCTTCAGTTTTTGCACTAGCTCACCGAGCCTGCGGGCAACAGGCACCTACAACTTCTAAATTTCACTCGGTCAGTGTGGGAGCTGGCTTGCCTGCGAAAGCGGTGTGTCTGCTGGAAAGCCGCTGACTGACAGAACGCCATCGCAGGCAAGCCAGCTCCCACAGTTGATCTTGGTGTTCTTCAGGTGTTCTTCAGGTTTTCAGTAGTTCGCACAACGCCAGCAACTCATCCTCACTGAACAACCCCGCCGGGTAGCGCTCACTCATGACACTGCGCACATCAGGCTGTTGCTGCCTCACCTGTCGCGAGCCGTTTGCCTTCAACCAAAGCGCCAGCGCATGGATCGCATCACCACTAACCCGCGTCGGGTGGAACGGGCGCGTGTAGATCGGGTTGATATCGGCATTCATTTCAGCGCTCTCTCCTACTGCGTGAGCGGCTAACTTACTCAAGGTTTGTGACAGAACTGTGCAGTCATCACCTTGGGACACTGTGGCAACACCGATACAAGAGCTATGCCAATGTCCCGTGTTTATAGGCATTCGGACACAAAAAAGCCCGCAACCTAGCCAGGCTGCGGGCTTGCTGCAAGCGCTATAAACAAGTAGCGCTCGGCGTTCACTCAAACGCTGTTACAACCGCACTCAGTTTTTGTGCGGTGCAGGCTGTTGTTGGGTCAGGCAATGGATATTGCCGCCGCCCAGTAACAGTTCACGGCCCGGCACCATCACCACTTCGTGCTGCGGGAACAGGTTCTGCAGGATCTCTTTGGCCTGGCTGTCCAGCGGGTCGTCGAAGCTTGGCGCGATGATACCGCCGTTAACGATCAGGAAGTTCACGTAGGAACCCGCCAGGCGCACAGTAGGATTACGCTCCTGCGAGCCGTCTACCGGATCGACACCGGCGCATTCTTCTTCGGTGGCGTACAACGGGCCTGGGATCGGCATTTTATGCACTGTGAACGGGCGGCCTTTAGCGTCCGTGCTGCTTTGCAGCACCGCCATGGCGGCGTGGCAGCGCGCGTAGTTAGGGTCTTGCGGGTCATCGTTCCAGGCCAGCAACACTTCGCCGGGGCGCACGTAGCAGCAGAAGTTATCCACATGGCCGTCGGTTTCGTCGTTGAACAGGCCGTCCGGCAACCAGATGACTTTATCCACCGCCAAATTGTCACGCAGCACCGCTTCGATCGCCGCGCGGTCCAGATGCGGGTTGCGGTTGCGGTTCAACAGGCATTCTTCGGTGGTGATCACGGTGCCTTCGCCGTCGACATGGATCGAACCGCCTTCCAGCACGAAGCCTTCGGTGCGGTAGCGCGGCGCACGTTCGATCTCGAGGATCTTTCCGCCCACCTGCGAATCGCGGCTCCACGGCGCATACAGGCCGCCGTCAAAGCCGCCCCAGGCGTTGAAATCCCAGTTCACGCCGCGCACTTCGCCGCTGTTATTGATCACAAAGGTCGGGCCGGTGTCGCGCACCCAGGCGTCGTCGTTGGACATTTCCACCACGCGGATATTGGGCACATCCAGGCGCGCACGGGCGTTCTCGTACTGGCCGGCAGACACTACGACGGTCACCGGTTCAAAGCGCGCAATGGCCTTGGCCACCGCCACATGGGCCGCCTGCGCCGGCTTGCCGCCCAGGCGCCAGTTGTCCGGGCGCTCGGGCCAGATCATCCAGGTTTGGGTTTGTGGCGCCCATTCGGCAGGCATGTAGAAGCCATCGGCGCGAGGTGTGCTGTGCAGGGTGGTCATGGCGTTCAGGACTCCGAATGGGGTGAAGGTCGACTTTATAACGGATAAAAATCGGCTTTAGAAGTGATAAAAGATCATAGCCGACAAGTATGACAAGCCTTAGTCGATAACAATCGACTACCTATAGTTGCTCATCGAGCACCTTCGACAACATGTCGACAAAGAAATCCACGCTGCGTTTAGACGCCACCATCGGCGGCTTGATCTTGAGGATTTTGAGGTAGTCGCCGGTCCGCAGCATGGAAACCCAACTCGCGCAGGCGATCAAGGCAACCCTTCTTCACCCGAGTATGCTTGCGCCGCCCCGCCGCGTAACTCAAGCTATGCTCTGGCTTAATGTCTGTCTTGGAAAAAAGGCTCTCTGAATGCGCATTCTCATCACCGGCGGCGCCGGCTTCATCGGTTCTGCCCTGGTTCGTCACTTGATTCAACACACCGAGCACGAAGTGCTCAACCTGGACAAACTCACCTACGCCGGCAACCTGGAGTCACTCACCAGCATCGCCGCCAACAGCCGCTATGAGTTCGTGCAGGCCGACATCATCGACCAGGCCGCCGTCAGCTCCGTGCTGGCGCGCTTTGAGCCGCAGGCCATCATGCACCTGGCCGCCGAGTCGCACGTCGACCGTTCCATTGATGGCCCCTCGGACTTTATCCAGACCAACATCGTCGGCACCTACAGCCTGCTGGAAGCCACCCGCGCCTATTGGCAGACCCTGGAAGAACCGGCCAAGAGCGCGTTCCGTTTCCACCATATTTCCACCGACGAAGTGTACGGCGACCTCCACGGCGTGGATGACTTGTTCACCGAAACCACGCCTTACGCACCCAGCTCGCCGTATTCGGCCAGTAAAGCCGCCTCCGACCACCTGGTCCGCGCCTGGCAGCGCACCTATGGCTTGCCGGTGCTGCTGACCAACTGCTCAAACAACTACGGGCCGTTCCACTTCCCCGAGAAACTGATCCCGCTGGTCATCCTCAACGCCCTCGCCGGCAAGCCACTGCCGGTCTACGGCGACGGCCTGCAGGTCCGCGACTGGCTGTTCGTCGAAGACCACGCCCGCGCCTTGTTGAAAGTGGTCACCGAAGGTGTGGTCGGCGAGACCTACAACATCGGCGGTCACAACGAGCAAAAGAACATCGACGTGGTACGCGGCATCTGCGGCCTGCTCGAAGAACTGGCGCCACAACGCCCGGCCGGTGTGGAGAAGTTCACCGACCTGATCACCTTCGTCAAAGACCGCCCAGGCCACGACCAGCGCTACGCGATCGACGCGAGCAAGATCGAAAACGAGCTGGGCTGGGTTCCGGAAGAAACCTTTGAAACCGGCCTGCGCAAAACCGTGCAGTGGTACCTCGATAACCTGGACTGGTGCCGCAGGGTCCAGGACGGCAGCTATCAAGGCGAGCGCCTGGGCAATACCGACCCAAAAGACCTGATCGCATAAGGTTTTGATCACACGACCTGTTCACCCGGCGAGTGCAACCGATGAGTGTGATCGCTACGGAGTTGCCCGAAGTATTGATCCTCGACCCCATGGTTTTGTGGTGCTCAGCGACTCTGCCGAGTTCCTTTACAAAACCACCGATTACTACACGCCTTCGGCAGAGCGTTGTATTCGCTGGGACGACCCGGAACTCAATATTGACTGGCAGTTTGAGGGCGCACCGACCTTGTCCGCCAAGGATCAGAACGGCAAGGCATTGGCAGACGCCGATCTGTTTGCATGACCGGCGAGTGCCTTGCACGCCGGCCCTAGGCATAATGCGCCTGTTCCCACAGGCGCATGACTCCCATGACTCCACCCCTCCCGCGTAGACCTCGCTGGCGCAGCCTCGCCTTATTGGCGTTGTGCCTGGCACCGCTGCTGTGGCCGCTGGAGCATCTGGCCGAGCGCTATTACCGCAGCGAACTCGCCGGGCAAAACCGTCAGACCCTCGACCTGTACGTCGCCAACCTCCTCGGCACCCTGCACCGCTATGAAGTGCTGCCGCAGATCCTCGGTGACTTGCCGGCCCTGCGCACCGCGCTGGATGCGCCTCAGGTCAGCGCCAACCTGACCAACGCCAACCTGCTGCTCAAGGACGTTGCCGCCCAGGCCGGGGTGGAAGTGATGTACCTGATGGACACCACCGGCAAGACCCTCGCCGCCTCCAACTGGGACAAGCAGGACAGTTTTGTCGACCGTAACTTCTCGTTCCGGCCCTATTTCAGCGAAGCCATGGCCGGGCGCCTGGGACGGTTTTTCGGCCTGGGCACCACCTCGGCCAAACGCGGCTACTTCTTCGCCGCCGCTGTACGCGATGGCGCCAAAATAATTGGCGTGCTGGTGGTCAAGGTTGACCTGGACCACACCGAAAGCCTATGGGGCAAAACCCCCGAGCAACTGCTGGTGACCGACCACAACGGCGTGGTCATCCTCACCTCACGCCCGCAATGGCGCTTCCGGGCGACCCGGCCGCTCACGGCGCAAGAGCGCCAGGCAATCATCGCCATCCAGCCCTACCCGACCCGCGACCCGCAACCGCTGGCGTTGAGCACCACGGCATGGCTGCGCCAATCCACGGCCATCGCCGAGACCGGCTGGACCGTGGAAATTCTTGCACCGCGCTCGCTGATCAATCGCCCGGTGCGCACCGTAGTGGCCGTTGGCGGCGCGACGCTGTTGGTGCTGATGTTGCTGCTGGGTTTGATGATGCAGCGCCGTCGCCACTACCTGGAGCGCATCGCCTTCGAAGCCAAGGCCCGCCGCGAACTGGAAGCGCGTGTGATCGAGCGCACCAGCGACCTCGAAGGCCTTAACCGCCGCCTCAAACAGGAGGTGCTGGAGCGTGAGCACGCCCAGCAGGAACTGGTGCGCGCCCAGGATGACCTGGTGCAGGCCGGCAAGCTGTCGGCGCTGGGCACCATGTCGGCGAGTATCAGCCACGAACTCAACCAGCCGCTGGCGGCGATCCGTAGCTACGCGGAAAACGCCGAGATCCTGCTCGACCACGAACGTACCAACGACGCCCGTGGCAATCTCAAGCTGATCAGCGAACTGACCGGGCGCATGGCCTCGATCATCGCGCACTTGCGCGCCTTCGCCCGCCGCGACCGCCACGCCCCGGAAAGCGTAGCCCTGCAACCGGCACTCGACGATGCCCTGGCGTTGCTGGCCAAACGGCGGCGCTCGATGGAAGTCGAGTTGATCCGCGACTTGCCCGAGGCGACCTTGTGGGTGCAAGCCGGCGAAACCCGCCTGCGCCAGGTGCTCGGCAACCTGCTGGCCAACGCCCTCGACGCCCTCACCGAAAAAGGCCCGCCGCGCAAACTGTGGCTGAGTGCCCAAACCACCGAACAGGGCGTCAACCTGTACATTCGCGACAACGGCCCAGGTTTTTGCATGGAAGCCCTGGGCCGCGCCAGCGAGCCGTTCTACACCACCAAGACCCGCACCCAGGGTTTGGGGTTGGGCCTGGCGATCTGTGACACCTTGATGCGTGCCTTTGGCGGCGAATTGTTGTTCGCCAACCACAAGGAAGGTGGCGCACTGTTAACCCTGAAATTGCGTGCCGGCTCGCCGGGCGTGAGTCTGCAACCGTCCGAGGACCGCAGTGTATGAGTATCGATAACCAGATCCAGGTGGTGTTGATCGACGACGATCCACACTTGCGTCAGGCTCTGTGCCAGACCCTGGACCTGGCCGGGCTGAAAGTCCTGACTCTGGGCGAAGCCACGGGCCTCACGGCGCGCCTGTCCCGCGATTGGCCGGGCGTGGTGGTCAGCGATATCCGCATGCCCGGCATGGACGGCCTGGAGCTGCTGGCTGAACTGCACGGCCAGGACCCGGACTTGCCGGTGCTGCTGATAACCGGCCACGGCGATGTGCCGCTGGCGGTGCAAGCCATGCGCGCCGGGGCCTATGACTTCCTCGAAAAACCGTTCGCCAGTGATGCCCTGCTCGACAGTGTGCGCCGCGCGTTGGCCCTGCGCCGCCTGGTGCTGGATAACCGCAGCCTGCGCCTGGCCCTCAGTGATCGCCAGCAACTGAGCACGCGCCTGGTCGGGCATTCGCCGCAGATGCTGCGCTTGCGCGAGCAGATCGGCGCCCTGGCGGCAACCCGCGCCGATGTGTTGATCCTCGGCGAAACCGGCGCCGGCAAAGAAGTGGTGGCCCGCGCCCTCCATGACCTGTCGAGCCGCCGCAGTGGGCCTTTTGTGGCGATCAACGCCGGCGCCCTGGCAGAATCGGTGGTCGAAAGCGAACTGTTCGGCCATGAGCCGGGCGCCTTTACCGGCGCGCAGAAACGCCGCATCGGCAAGTTCGAGTTCGCCAATGGCGGCACGCTGTTCCTCGATGAAATCGAAAGCATGAGCCTGGATGTGCAGGTCAAATTGCTGCGTTTGTTGCAGGAGCGAGTGGTCGAGCGTTTGGGTGGCAATCAGCTGATCCCGCTGGATATCCGCATCATCGCCGCCACCAAGGAAGACCTGCGCCAGTCCGCCGACCAGGGACGCTTCAGGGCCGACTTGTACTACCGTCTCAACGTCGCGCCGCTGCGCATTCCGCCACTGCGCGAGCGCGGTGAAGACGCACTGATGTTGTTCCAGCATTTTGCCGACGAAGCCAGCAGTCGCCACGGCCTGCCGTTGCACGAGCTGCAACCGGGCCAACGTGCCCTGCTGTTGCGCCACAGCTGGCCGGGCAATGTGCGCGAACTGCAAAATGCAGCCGAGCGCTTTGCCCTTGGGCTCGAACTGGCACTGGACGCCACGGCGGACAACCCCGCCGCGGGCGTGCTGACGTCAACCTCTGGCGGTTTGAGCGATCAGGTCGAGCAGTTCGAAAAAAGCCTGATCGCCGCCGAGCTGACCCGCCCCCACAGCTCGGTGCGCAGCCTCGCCGAAGCCCTGGGCATCCCGCGCAAAACCCTGCACGACAAACTGCGCAAGCACGGCCTGAACTTCGCCGACAGCGCCAGCCACAGCGCCGACGACGAATGACCCGCCAAGAGACCGCCATGAACCGCGACAGCCGCTACCTGGAATCGATCCTTCACCACGACATCCCCCTCACCCGGGAAATGGGCCTCAAGGTGCTCGGCTGGCAACACAGCCAATTGCAGCTGCACCTGCCCTTACAGGCCAATATCAACCACAAGAGCACCATGTTTGGCGGCAGCCTCTATTGCGGCGCCGTATTGGCGGGTTGGGGTTGGCTGCACCTGAAACTGCGCGAAGAAGGTGTCGAAGACGGGCATATCGTGATTCAGGAAGGGCAGATCAGTTATCCACTGCCAGTGACTCAGGATGCGATCGCTATTTGCGCGGCGCCGGAAGACAAGGTGTGGAAGCGCTTTGTGGCGACATACAAACGCTATGGCCGGGCGCGGTTGGCGTTGGAGACGTGGATTGTGAATGAGGGCAGTGAGGAGCGGGCTGTAGCCTTCACTGGCCAATACGTCCTGCACCGCTAACCGTCACAACACAAAACCAACTGTGGGAGCTGGCTTGCCTGCGATGAGGCAGTGTCAGTCGAATCAACTATCGACTGATACACCGCTATCGCAGGCAAGCCAGCTCCCACATTTTGACCTGTTGTGGCCTTAAGAACGGGCCAGGGTCAGCAGGCGCTCGCGCCACGCTGCCTTGGCCGGCAACGCCAGAAAGAACGGGTTTAACAACGAAGCCCGCGCCGGATAGCTGAACGGCGCGCCACTCAACTCCAACACTTCACCACCCGCCCCTTCCAGCACACCCTGGGCTGCGGCCGTGTCCCACTGCGACGTCGGCGCCAGACGCGGATAGCAATCGGCACTGCCTTCGGCCAACAGGCAGAACTTCAGCGAGCTGCCAATATTCGCCAATTTCAGCTCACCCAAACCTTCGCTCAAGCCACTGAGCAGGCGTTCCTGTTCCGGGCTGCTATGGCGGCGGCTGGCTACCACGGTAAACGCCTCGCCGGCCGCCGGGGTCTGGCGTACCTGGATCTGCTTGGGCGCCTCACTCACGTCCGAGCGCCACGCGCCCAGGCCCGCGCCACCGAAGTAGCAACGGCCACTGGTGGGCATCGACACCACGCCAAACACCACGCGGCCTTGCTCGATCAACGCAATGTTGACGGTAAATTCTTCGCTGCCGGAAATAAACTCCTTGGTGCCATCCAGCGGGTCCACCAACCACCAGCGCTGCCAGCCGGCGCGCACGTTCTGGTCGATATCGGCGTCTTCTTCGGACAGCACCGGGATGCTCGGGTCCAGAGCGGTAAGGCCCGCCAGGATCAGATGGTGAGCCGCCAGGTCGGCCGCCGTCACCGGTGAATCATCCGCCTTGGCGGTGACCGCTACGTCCGCACGCCAATACGGCAGGATGACTTCACCTGCCTGGCGTGCCAGCTCGATCACAGGGGCAATAAACGGATGGCCTAAAAACAGTTCGCTCATGCGACAAAAGCTCCACGCTGGGTCAACAGGTCTCGTACCAAATACAGGGCCGCCAATGCACGGCCTTCACTGAACTGCTCGTTTTGCGCCAGCATCGACAGCTCGCGCAGGTTGACGCGCTCCACACGCATGGGCTCAGGTTCATCGCCTTCCAGGCGCTCTTCATACAGCTCGGTGGCCAGCACCACCTGGATTTTCTGGCTCATATAGCCAGGCGACAAGGACAGTTCGGTAATGTGCTCCAACTGGCGCGCGCCATAACCGGCCTCCTCCTTGAGCTCGCGGTTGGCCGCCGCCAGTACGTCCTCGCCAGGTTCGATCAGGCCCTTGGGCAACGACAATTCATATTCGTCGGTACCGCCGCAGTACTCTTCCACCAGCAACGCGTGGTCGGCATCGATCATCGCCACGATCATCACCGCGCCGTAACCGGCACCGCGGCCTACCAGGCGCTCGTAGGTCCGTTCAACGCCATTGGAAAAGCGCAATTGCACTTCCTCCACGCGGAACAAACGGCTACTGGCGACTATTTCGCGGGCGAGGACGGTGGGTTTCTGGCGCATAAGCGGCTCCTTGGCGTGATCGGGTTACTATACCGTGGCTTTTCCGATTGTCTGTGTCGGATATCTTTACTTACATGAGAACGCCCCATGCCCTCTTTGCCCTGGCACGCCATCGACACCGTCCTGCTGGACATGGACGGCACCTTGCTCGACCTGCACTTCGACAACCACTTCTGGATGGAGCACCTGCCCCAGCGTTACGCCGATTTGCACGGGGTGAGCCGGGCCATGGCCGACATGGAGTTGCAGCCGCTGTTCGAGCGTAACGCCGGACGGTTGCAATGGTATTGCCTGGATTTCTGGAGTGCCGAGCTGAACATTCCGGTGCGCGAACTCAAACTGGAAACCGCCCACCTGATCGCCCTGCGCCCGGACGCGGACACCTTTCTGGCGGCGATCAAACAGGCCGGCAAGCGTGTGATTTTGATCACCAACGCCCATCGTGATTCGCTGTCATTGAAGTTGGAGCGCATTGAACTGGCGCCGTATTTCGAGCGGTTGATCAGTTCCCACGACTACGGTTTCGCCAAGGAACACCGGCAATTCTGGGATGCGTTGCAAGCCGACATCCAGTTCGACCCGGCCCGCAGCCTGTTTATTGATGACACCTTGCCGATCCTGCGCAGTGCGCGCGAGTTTGGCGTGGGGCATTTGCTGGCGGTCAAAGAGCCGGACAGTAAGAAAGGGCCAAAGGACACAGGGGAGTTTGCGGCAGTCGATGATTACCGAGATCTGATTGCCGGGCTCTAATGTAAATGTGGGAATGTGAATGTGGGAGCTGGCCAGTGTGGGAGCTGGGCTTGCCCGCGATGCAGGCACCTCGGTGTATCAGTGATACCGAGGTGATGCTATCGCAGGCAAGCCAGCTCCCACATATACCTGCTCCCACAGTTATGCCTGTGTATTACTCAGGAATACGCAGTGTCTGGCCTGGGTAAATTTTGTTTACATCTTTAAGCAGCGGCTTGTTGGCCTCGAAGATTTTGTTGTACTGGTTGGCATTGCCGTACACCGCCAGGGAAATCGCGCTGAGGGTGTCGCCTTTCTTCACCACAACAAAACGAGCGGCCGTGACCGCGGGGCCGGACACAGTAATCTGGTCATCCACGCTGGCAACACCGGCGATATTACCCGCCGCCAGAAGGATTTTTTCTTTCTCTTCCTGACTGGCAACTTCACCGGTGATCGTCACCTTGTCACCGTCTACGGTGGCGTGAACGTTCGGGTTACCCAGCCCTACCGCTTCGATATGCTTTTTCAACTCTTCGCCAGCATTGGCATTACCCGGCGTCAACAGGTCAATCAACTTCTCGCCTGCTTCCTTAACAAAGCTAAAAATACTCATGGTGCGCTCTCCTTGGGGTTTAAGTTCCAGATGCCCAAGACTAGACCAGTCCTGCAGTCTTGGGTTCCAGGCACGTCAAAGACCCAAACACGCTAGCCTGCGCGCTGCCAGGAATAAGCCCGCAACACGCGCCTTGATCGACGCCATCTATCAATAGATCAGTACAGCCGATTAGACGCGACCCTTTGTCGCGCCTAGTCTAAACATTGATCATTCCCTCGGTGGTACTGCCCCATGAACGCCAAGCGCCCAGTCTGCGCGGCGCCTGCCCTCGAAACGCCCGCGCCGGCCGCCAGCCAGAGCTACCAGTTTTGCAATCTGGAACACACTGAAATTGCCAGCACTGCATTGGCCGAAGAAGTGGCGTTGGCGATTGCCTACAACGACATCAGCCAGGCGGTGATGCTGGTGACGCCCACCGACCTGGAAGACTTTATCGTCGGCTTCAGCATCGGCAGCGGCATTATCGCCGACGTTAGCGATATTTATGATCTAAAACTCAGCGGCACGGGCTCTGCCCAATACGCTCACGTACAGATTTCCAGCCGCGCCTTCTGGAACCTCAAGCAGCAACGCCGCCAGTTGGCCGGCACCAGCGGCTGCGGCCTGTGCGGCGTAGAGGCCGTAGAACAAGCCTTGCCGGACCTGCAAGTGCTGGCCGGTGCGCCCTTGCCGCCCGCCGAATGGCTCGACGGCCTGCGCCAACGCATCAGCGCGTTTCAGCCCTTGGGCCAGTACAGCGGCGCGGTGCATGCGGCGATCTTTATGAATAACCAGGGCGAGTTGCTGATGGGCCGCGAAGACATCGGCCGACATAACGCCCTGGATAAATTGATCGGCGCGCTGATCCGCCAAAAAATTCCGACCGACGGCGGCCTGGCCATTGTCACCAGCCGCTGCAGCCTCGAATTGATCCAGAAAGTCTTGCGCGCAGGCATCCAGACCCTGGTCAGCCTGTCGTCGCCCACCGGCCTGGCCCTGCAATGGGCGCGCCGGCACAACCTCAATCTCATCCACCTGCCGCAGAAAAGTGCGCCGCGGGTCTACAGCCCTGCGATGGAGAACCAGCCATGAGCCTGCATCACCAAGCCGACCAAACCCCGACTCCGCGCTACAAGCCTTACAAAGGCCCGGCCGGCGGCTGGGGCGCACTGATCAGCGTGGCGCAGGCCTGGCTGACCAGCGACAACGCCATGAAAAACCTGCGCATGATGCTCAAGACCAACCAGAACGGCGGTTTCGACTGCCCTGGCTGCGCCTGGGGCGACTCGCCGGAAAGCGGCATGGTCAAGTTCTGCGAGAACGGCGCCAAGGCGGTCAACTGGGAAGCCACCAAGCGCCGTGTGGACGCGGCCTTCTTCGCCAAGCACAGCGTGACTGCACTGCTGGAGCAGAGTGACTACTGGCTGGAATACCAGGGCCGCCTGACCGAGCCGATGCGCTACGACGCCGAGACCGATCGCTATAAAGCCATCAGCTGGGACGCCGCCTTTGACCTGATCGGCAAGCACCTCAACGCCCTGCCAAGCCCGGACATGGCCGAGTTCTACACCTCGGGCCGAGCCAGCAACGAAGCGGCGTACCTGTACCAGCTGTTTGTGCGTGCCTACGGCACCAACAATTTCCCGGACTGCTCGAACATGTGCCACGAAGCCAGCGGCGTCGCCCTGGCGCAAAGCGTGGGCGTAGGCAAAGGCACCGTGACCTTTGATGACTTCGAACATGCCGATGCGATTTTCGTCTGGGGCCAGAACCCCGGCACCAACCACCCGCGCATGCTTGAGCCGCTGCGCGAAGCGGTAAAACGTGGCGCCCAGGTGGTGTGCATCAACCCGCTCAAAGAGCGTGGCCTGGAACGCTTCCAGCACCCGCAACACCCGCTGGAAATGCTCACCAACGGCGACAAACCGACCAACACCGCGTACTTCCGCCCGGCACTGGGTGGCGACATGGCCATCCTGCGCGGCATGGCCAAGTTCCTGCTGCTGTGGGAACGCCAGGCCCAGGCCGAAGGCAAAGAGGCGGTGTTCGACCACGACTTCCTCAATGAACACAGCGTCAACGTGCTGGAGTACCTGGGCCAGATCGACGACACCCCATGGGATGAAATCGTCGCGCAGTCCGGCCTCACCCTGGTCGAGATCGAGCAAGCGGCGCGCATGTACGCCAAAGGCAAAAACGTGATCATGTGCTGGGCGATGGGCATTACCCAGCATCGCCATTCGGTGCCGACCATCCAGGAAATCGCCAACCTGATGCTGCTGCGCGGCAACATCGGCCGCCCAGGCGCTGGGCTGTGCCCGGTGCGCGGCCACAGTAACGTGCAGGGCGACCGCACCATGGGCATCAACGAACGCCCGCCGGTGGCGTTTTTGGATTCGCTGGAGCGCCGCTTCCAGTTCCAGGTGCCGCGTACCAATGGCCACAACGTGGTCGAAGCGATCCACGCCATGCTCGAAGGCCGTTCCAAGGTGTTTATCGGCCTGGGCGGCAACTTCGCCCAAGCCACGCCAGACAGCCCGCGCACCTTTGAAGCCCTGCGCAGTTGCGACCTGACCGTGCAGATCAGCACCAAACTCAACCGCAGCCACCTGATGCACGGCAAAGACGCGCTGATCCTGCCGTGCCTGGGCCGTACCGACATCGATATCCAGGCCGACGGCCCGCAAGCCGTGACAGTGGAAGACTCGTTCAGCATGGTGCACGGCTCCAATGGCCAGTTGCAGCCGCTGTCGAAGCTGATGAAGTCCGAGCCGGCGATTCTGGCCGGGATCGCCGCCGCCACGTTGGGCAGCAAGCCGGTGGACTGGAACTGGCTGGTGGCCGACTACGGGCGCATCCGCGACTTGATCGCCGATACCATCCCAGGCTTCAAGGACTTCAACGAACGCATCAAACACCCAGGCGGTTTCTACCTGGGCAACTCCGCCGGTGCACGCCGCTGGAACACGCCGTCGGGCCGCGCTAATTTCCGCCCGAACGTGCTGCCCAAAGACCTGATCCACGAACGCACCCACGCCACAGGGCGGGTGCCGGACCTGATCATGCAATCGATGCGTTCCCACGATCAGTACAACACCACCATTTATGGCCTGGACGACCGCTACCGTGGGGTCAAAGGCCAGCGTGACGTGCTGTTCGTCAACGAAGCGGACATCATCCGCCTGGGCTTCAAGCCGGGTCAGAAGGCTGACATTGTGTCGCTGTGGGAAGATGGCCGCGAGCGCCGCGTGAAGGGCTTTACCTTGCTGGCGTTTGATATTCCGGCGGGCCAGGCGGCGGCGTACTACCCGGAAGTGAACCCGCTGGTGCCGCTGGAAAGCACCGGGGATGGCAGCCATACGCCGACGTCGAAGTTCGTCGCGATTTGCCTGGAAGCGGCGAGCGACAGTGGCTTGATCATGGCCCGTTCAGCCTAAGCAGAGCCCATCGTGGCGAGGGAGCTTGCTCCCGCTCGGGTGCGTAGCGACCGTAATAATGTTGGGGTCGCTGCGCAACCCAGCGCGAGCTTGCTCCCTCGCCACAAGAGAACAATGCCGGCAGTTTTACTCAGGCACAAAAAAAGGCCGCTTTTGCATAAAAGCGGCCCTTCCGAAGTAGCTAAAGACTCACAAAATCGACTTAAGTTCCCTATACAAAACAGCAACTTAGCGAATTGTATACAACCTCTACCGCCGGTCGGTTTTCGATTGTCAGCGCCTCGATACAACCTCAGGATCGCGCCGTCATCCTCTTGAGGTCTCTCTATGAAGTTCTCCTCGATTCTCTTGTTGTCCCTTGGCCTGGTCAGTGGCGCAGCCATGGCCGGTGGCACCACCGAAGCCGGTGTGGGCGGCGCATTGGGCGGGGTTCTAGGTTCGGTTGTCGGCCAGCAGTTGGGCGGCAACACAGGTTCCACCATCGGCGCAGCCTTGGGTGGCGCAGGCGGCAGTGCGGTGGGTGCCGATAGACGCAGCCGTGGCGAAGCCGCCATTGGTGGCGCACTGGGCGCAGCCGGCGGCAACGTCGTGGGCCGCAGCATGGGCGGCAGCACCGGCGCACTGGTCGGCTCAGCAGCCGGCGGTGGTGCAGGTGGCGCGCTGGGCAACTACATGGGCAACAAGAGCGATGACGACGACCGCCGCTACCGCGGGCGTGACAACCGTCGTTACGATCGAGATGACCACCGTGGACGCGGGCATGCCTATGGGCATCGCAAGAACAAGCATCACTACCGTCATCGGTAAGTTCTAAAGAACACAGCTGGCCCCCTGTGGGAGCTGGCTTGTCGGGTCGCCGCATCGCTGCGATAGCGGTGGGTCAGGGTTAGATGTGCGTCCTGACCCACCGCTATCGCAGGCAAGCCAGCTCCCACATTTGATTTTCATTGCATGAAAAAGGGTCTCATACCACCAACCGCTCCAACGCCTCGCGCAACTTCCCCGCAATTGCCACCGGCTGGTTCGATGCCCGATCCACAAACACATGCACAAAGCGCCCCGCCGCACTGGCTTCGTCCTCGCCGGCCTTGAACACCGCCAACTCATATTGCACCGAGCTGTTACCAAGCTTTCCAACCCGCAGGCCGATATCCAGGCGATCCGGAAACGCGATCGAGGCGAAATAATCGCACGCCGAACTCACCACAAACCCCACCACCTCACCGTCATGAATATCCAGCCCACCTTCTTCAATCAGGTAGGTATTCACCGCCGTGTCGAAAAAGCTGTAATAAGTGACGTTGTTCACATGGCCATACACATCGTTGTCGTGCCAACGCGTGATGATCGGCTGGAAGTGACGGTAGTCGGCGCGTTGCGGCATTGAGTCAGGCATGGGCGGTTCTCTGGAAAGTGGGTTTACAGATCATTCAGGTGGGCTTGCGCCCACTCACGCACCTCGGCGTATGGGTAGTCCTCCAGCGCAGCAAAACCCGGTATGCCCCGCGCCTTCAGCTTGGTAAACAGCGGCACGCTGATACCGCCGAGAAACCGCGCCAGCCGTTCCGCTTCTGGCAGGTTCGTGGTGTGTTCATGATGCCTGTGGATAAAATCACCGCACAGCCCCATGAAGTTTTTATCCACAAGTGGCGGCAAACTCGGCGGCGGCGGCAAATGTGCGACGTGGCCGTGGCATACCGAACAATGCCCGCAGCGTTGAGGGGCATTTTCATCACCAAAGTACTTGGCCAGACGCTGCCCCAGGCAATGCTCGGTAGCAAAAAGCTCGAGCATGGCGTGGATCCGCGCCACTTCCGTCACTTCATGGTGCTTGAAGCCTGTGTATAACTCGGCGCTCAGCACCCGTGGATCAAAGTCGGTATCGAGCAGGCTGTAGACCTCGGTCATCTGCTTGCTTTCCAGCTCAATCAGGCCCTGTTCCTGGAAGTAGTCCAGCGCCTTCACCACCCGGCTGCGCTCGGCATTGTGCTGTTGGTACAGCGCATCGAAATCCACCGTCGCCCAGGTTTTGGCGCGTTTACATACCTGGATGATCGCCGCGACAAACTGCTGCCGCTCGCCGGAAAACCGCGCCAGCAACGCCTCGGGCTCGATCAGGTATTTGAAGCGGTATTCGGCGTAAAACGCATAACGCGGTGCGATCACACCCTTGAGCTCCAACTGCACCAGCAGCGTCTTGAGCGGCAGCTCGCGGATGTTGCTGTGGTCCGACAGCGACCTCAGCAGGAACTCCCACTGGCCCTCGCTTCGCGCCGCCTGCAACTCCTCCAGTACACGGCGAATGCCCTCCTGCTCCGGCGTATCGCCATACACAAAGTTTTCCAGCACATTGAGGCTGTCGCGGTTGGCCAGCACCAGGCAATCGGACGGCTGTCCATCACGCCCGGCGCGGCCGATTTCCTGGCTGTAGTTCTCGATAGACTTGGGCAGGTCGAAGTGCACCACGTTGCGAATATCACTCTTGTCGATGCCCATGCCGAACGCGATGGTGGCAACAATGCAATTGGAGCGCCCGCCCATGAAACGCTGTTGGATACCTTCGCGTTTATCGTGGGGCAACCCGGCGTGATACGCCTCGGCCTGGATGCCATTGCGGTTCAGGTGTTCGGCAATCTGCTCGGCGGTTTTTTGCAACGTGACGTAAACGATGCTCGGCTGATTGGCCCGCGCGCTCATCCACTCGACCAAGCGCCGGCGTTTGTCGTGGCCGCTCACCGGCTCTACCAACAAGTTGAGATTGGGCCGGTAGAAGCCCGTGGTGATCACATCATCCGGCGCAATGGCGAACTTGGCCTGCATGTCGGCAATCACCTTGGGCGTGGCTGTAGCCGTCAGCAGCAGCGCTTGTGGGATATTGAACTGGCGCTGGTAGTCCGGCAGCTTCAGATAGTCCGGGCGGAAGTTGTGGCCCCATTCGGAAATACAGTGCGCCTCATCCACCACCAACAAGGAAATCTGTACGCTTTGCAGGAAGTTACGGAAGCGCTCGTTCTTTAAGCGCTCCACGGAAATCATCAAAATCTTCAACTCACCCGAACGCGCGCGGGCCATCACCTCATTGGCATCTTCACGGCTCTGCGCCGAATCGATACTGCCAGCACAAATGCCATGGCGCTGCAGGAAACCCAACTGGTCCTGCATCAGCGCCAACAGCGGCGACACCACCAGCGTCAGGTGCGGCAACAGCACCGCCGACAGCTGATAACACAAAGACTTGCCGGAACCGGTGGGAAAAATAGCTGCAGCCGAACGACCGGCCAGCACCGCGCTGATCGCGGCCTCCTGGCCCAAACGAAACTGTGGATAACCAAAGACCTGTTGGAGGGTGTTGTGCATAAGCTGTCACTCCATTGACCGCTGAACGAGTCAAAAACATAGACCAGCGATCAGTAAAAGGTCGGGGATAAACGCTACAAACTGATACAGAGAAAACCAGCAAGACCGCGCAAAAATGCAGACAGTAGCACGCTTGATTACAAGCCCCGACAAGGAGTCGTGAATGTCTCGCATGCCACCGTTTTCTTTGCTTCTCGCAATGCCCTTGCTGCTGATGGGCTGTGCAACGCCGCCGAAACCCACCTCCGAGCAACTGGCCGTGCATGCCTTTGAAACGCCCGAATACTTCTCCGCAAATGCACTGCCTATCGTCAAGGCATCCACCCTCTATGCGCGTGGCGGCACTGGCCAAGGCGTGAAAGTGG
The DNA here is from genome assembly GCF_014268205.2 of Pseudomonas sp. OE 28.3. Lineage (NCBI taxonomy): Bacteria > Pseudomonadati > Pseudomonadota > Gammaproteobacteria > Pseudomonadales > Pseudomonadaceae > Pseudomonas > Pseudomonas sp. OE 28.3. Next base: position 539,571 of record NZ_CP077082.1, on the reverse strand, counting down.
CGCTGATAGACTCAGGCCTCAACAGTGAATTACCTGAGTTCCAAGGTCGCTTGGCCGACATCGGTTACGACTTTGTTCGCCAACAGCCTGGCACTGTCGACATCAAGGGCCACGGCACGCAAATGGCCGGTATTCTCGCCGCCAACAAGAACGCTCAAGGCATGCACGGGATCGCCTTCAACGCCCAGTTAATCCCCATGCGCTTCGGCGACGATAAGGAGCCGTTTTATTTCGACAGCGAAATTGCCCAGGGCTGGCGCCTGGCACATACCCAAGGCGCACGCTTTTTCAGTAACTCCTGGGCAAACCCCATTGAAGCCAACACCAATGAAGTGCCGATCTATGAACGCCTGATGGGCGACTCACTGGAGGCGGCCAAACACCTGGTGGCTGAAGGCGCGGTCTTTGTGTTCTCAACCGGCAACGAGGTCAAACGCGAGCCTCTTGCCGAACCCGGCCTGCCTGCCTTGGTGCCGGAACTGGAAAAAGGCTGGATCGCCGTCATGGCCCTCAAAAATGATGGTAGCGCGATCAACCTCAAGTCCAACTACTGCGGGCTTGCTGCGCGCTGGTGTATTGCCGTACCGGGCGGCGATGGCGGAGCGGGCCTGCTGACGACACAGAAAGATGGCAGCTATGGGCCGACCGCAGGCACTTCCCCGGCCGCCGCGTTGGTCAGCGGCGCCCTGGCGGCATTGCAGAGCCGCTTTCCCGAAATGACCCCGCAGCAGGTTCGCGAACGCTTGCTCAGCACCGCCAATCGGACGGGGATCTATGCCAACAGCGAAGCCTACGGACGCGGGTTGATGGACCTGGATGCGGCTTCGCGTCTGTAGGCTTGGCGATGGCCGTCCCACCTGATCGTTCCTCACGCTCTGCGTGGGAATGCCGCGTGGGACGCTCCGCGTCCCGCCATCCGCGCCCGGCTTTACCCTTCGGCAGTGGTGACGCAGAGCGTCACGGAAGGCATTCCCACGCAGGAGCGTGGGAACGATCTGACCCCCTACTTAAACCATCTGTTTATTGCTCGAAATAACGCCCACTTCTAAGGTTTGGCCCATCGCTGCCAAGTCAGCGATCGGGTTTGGTCACTCGAAAACAGCGCACATAAGTGCCACTACATGCTTTGCGAACGTCTATCGTCTCGTAAAGCACTGTTATGGCGGCTGTGTGTGGGACGTCTTCGGACGTGCCGGATTGCTGTTTCCGGCTGGCCAACCTGCGCACAGTCCGCCACCCACCGTTTGGCCACGGTGATGTCGGTTACCTAACAGCAAACCGAGTACCTTCAAATGCAAATACCTGAAACGATGGATCGCTATCGTCAGCTACGCACCAACTTCACCGACACCCACCCTCTCGTCATCGACACCGAAGCCGCCGCCGAAGATATCCAGTGCGCCGCACACCAGCGCATCCGCGCTGCCACTGACTTGCTGGAAACCTTCACCTGCCTGACCTACGAACACGCCGACCTCAAAGACATTTCCCACATCATCAATGCCCTATATCTGCTGGTGCAGGATGGCTGTGATCTGCTGGAAGCAGCGCAGCACGTCCAACTGCAACCGGCAGTCGACACGCAGCCCCAACCAAGCCAACCACTGAGCTAAACCTGTGGGAGTCGGGCAAGCCCGGCTCCCACATTGGCTGGGTGTTGCCAAAAAAATCACTGTCAAATCGCAAATGCCGGAAAGCTTTGTGGGAAGCAGACAAACCCCGTGTAGTCCTCTTCCCAAACTGCTTAAAACAGCTATCTCACCCTCTACATAACCTCCCTTCATATGACCGAAACTGGTGACCTCTCAACTGTCCCGGCAAAAACCCGTGAATATCGAAAGGACTCAATACATCGGCCATTACGGCGTCACCTTCATGGTGATTCGCCTTACCGTTTTACCCACCCACAAGCACGCTTTGACAAACCTCTGCTTGCTGGAAGCTGGTACTTCGGCAAACGAAGTGCGCTATCGACTGGTGGATCTCTACGAAAAGATGTTCGCCCGAGATTTGCCTTGCAAGATGACAGTCGCGATCTCCAAGCCACTGACCCGACAACAAGCTGAACTGCTTAACGAACGCGGGACCATCGTCACCTTGCTACTGGCTGGGGCCTTCAGCGTTCCCCTTCACCCGCTTTCGAAACCTGTAGCACGCGTTGTCGGCGTCACAGTGGGTCTATTCACCAAAAACATCATTCGCAGTTATCACGCAGGTGATGTGATTGTCGGAAGTGAAGCTCAGGTAGACGGAGGAATAGGTCCTCAGCGCTCAATGTCTGCAATGGTCATTCAATTTCAGGGAGGAGGGAGACGTTGATGGAATACGTCCAATGGATCATTTTTATCGTGGTGAGCGTTGTCCTGGACAACAAAATGAGGTCCAAAAACCTTAGAAAATATGTCGGTTTATTACTGTTCGCTGTGGGCCTGATCTGCGCAATATGGCTCCCTTACTGGGCACAGGAAGTCCGACTCCCAAGCCTGCCTATAGGTGCGTTGCTATTAGGCTCGGGCCTATATCTGGATCGGCACCGTTATAGCCGAATCAGGTCCTCTCACCCATTGCTCGTCGCCCCCACACTTAACCTGGCAGCCGACTTTCCCGACGACCCCGTCATGCGTCACCTCCTGCAGCTCGTGAATGAAGACGTGGGCCTGCCCAAACATCAAGCTCTCAGCCTCAGCACTTCAATAAATCATGATCTCGGATGCAGCAGCTCTGAGGCTAGAAAATTGATGGCCGCACTGAAGCAAGATTTCGGCATGACGTTCGGAGACTACAGGAGCAATCGCTATTTCAAGCGTCGAGGCTTTGACATGTATTTGAGACATGTGGACAGAGGCAGCAAAGGCAAAATCCCGCTCACCATCGACATGCTCTACCAGGCCGTCAAAGCCAAACGCTGGAACACACGGGCACTCGAAGCAAGGAGATTTCAAGAGTCATGAATATCGTCCTGCAACTAGCCTGTTTCTTTGGTTTTTACCTTTTACTGCATTACCAGATCACTGACTCTATTCTGAGAAAACGCCTTGCAGTCACTTGCCTCGTAACCGGCCTGGCATTGACGTTCTTATTACCCTACATGGCAGTAATCCTTAGAATGCCCTTGCTCCCTATCTTCGTATTCTTGATAGGCTTGGCACTCTTCATCACCCGAAACAAATTCCGCCGCCAACGCAACCCTCCTCCCCACCCACTTCTGCGTGCCCCCACCATGAACCTGGCCCCCAACTTCCCCGAAGACCCCGTGATGCAGCAACTCCTGCAATTGCTGCACGAAGAAATCGGCCTGCCAAAGCACAAGACCCTTCGCCTGGAAACTTCGCTCAATTTCGACCTGAGCTGCGATGGCAGCGAGGCCAAGCAGTTGATGGACGCGCTGGAACAAGAGTTTGCCCTCGACCTGGGCGACTACGATGCTTATCGTTATTTCAAACCGCCGGTGTTCGATGTGTTCCTCAAGCGCCGCGCCAAAGGGCGCGGCGACAAGGTGCCATTGACCATCGGCATGCTCTATCTGGCGATCAAGACCCATAGCTGGGACACGCAAACCCTGGAAAACCTGAGCTGATCCCAAGATCACCGAGTATCAAATGTGGGAGCGGGCTTGCTCGCGAAAGCGGTGTGTCAGGTAGAGTATTTCTCATTGATCTACCGCATTCGCGAGCAAGCCCGCTCCCACAGGGGTTATGCGTTAGTCTGGCGATTTGACCCAATAACAAGGACCTTACATGGACGTAATAATGGGCCTGCTGGCCGCCCTCCTCTGGGGCGGCACGGACTTTCTCGTGGGCCTCAACGCCCGAGCCGTGGGCGTTAAACGCGCGGTGTATTTCGGCCAAGCCCTTGGCTTTTTGATCATGACGCTGTTGCTGGTGATCTTCCCGGCTTTCCTGTTCAAATCCCTGAATGCCCCGTTGAGCGTCTGGCTCCTGGGCATCACCGCCGCCCTGCTCACCGTCTCCGGCGCGCTGGCACTGTCCAAGGCCTTCGCACTGGGCAAAGCCGCCATCGTTGCGCCTTTGGTGACCTCTTACGGCGTAGTCACCACCCTGCTGTCCTGGGCCAGCGGCGAACACATCAACTTAATCCAACTCGGTTGCATCGGCCTCTGCGTAATCGGCGTGATCCTGTCCAGCATCCACAAGGACAACGGCACGCCCCACAACAACCCGCGTCAGTCCATCGCCTACGCCATGCTCGCTGCCTTGCTGTACGGCACCAGCTTCTGGTTGCAAGGCCGCTACACGCTGCCGGCGTTGGGGCCGATCACCATGTTGTGGCTGGGTTACCTGGTGGGCCTGTGCGTGCTGGTGGTGATGGTGCTGAAGATCAAGGACGGCCTGAAGATCCCGCCGTTGAAAAACTGCGCAACCTTGACCGGTGCGAGCCTGATGAACCTCGGCGGGTTCTCGGCGTTTTCCTGGGGCGCGATGGCGGGCTCGGTTTCGGTGGTAACGGTGATCAGTACATTGTCCGGTGGGATTGCGGCGATTCTGGGGTTTGTGTTTTTCAAGGAGCGGTTGTCGGCGGTGCAGGTTCTGGGAGTTGCGCTGGTATTGGTAGGAGCCATAATTTTGCACCTCTAGTCGGTTAACGTTTATAAAAGCCAGACTTTTCTTACAACTGAACGTGACTTTCCAAGAGCCAACCTACAGCTTTTGAGGAACGCTTCCGATGCGAACTATTGATTCTTCATTCATCCTTTCATAGGATGATTTCGACACAACAGTGGCAAAATGGCATTATAAAAGCTAGGCTTCCTGACAGATGTAAAAAATTAATGCTGCCACCATACATAATATAACTATAAGGGAAATACTATGACTTCGGCCGAAAACTTAACTGACGAAATAGTAATCAGCAAAAATTCAGTCATTGAGAGAATCATCTTTCACATTGTAGGGCCAGACCTAAATACGCCTACTATTCTAACTGAAGTTGAAGATCCTAGTACTCACTCAGACTTTTTTGTAGCACGCCTAATTGAAACATCAAAAGGCACTCACTACAATTTTAATCCGGCATCAGGTGTAAAGGACCAGATAAATCAATCCTTAGTAAGCCCACATGCCTTTATAGATTGTTCTCAAATATTAGCCGAACGCTTCCAAAAATTGTATGAGCGCGACAAACGCCTAATCCCGGGCGTGTTGATGCTTTTGCAAATCAAAAGCGGAACGGATACCTATGCAGCAATAATAAAATATGACGATACAAAAGTAATATCTTATAAAACCACAACGACAAAAGACGGAAAAATAAACCCGATACTAAACCACATCCTAAATACTTTTGTACAAGACAAAAAAGCACTTCAAAAGTCTGCGGTAATAAAAATAAAAAATGACACCGACCAACTTATTTGCATTGATCGAAGTGGAAAAAATGGAGACATCACTGAAAAATTTAAAGATTTTCTTGATATCACTAGAAAGTTCACACACGAAGTACTAACCGAACGCCTCCTTGAAGCATTAAAAGCAACAGCAAAAACACATAAAGATATTTTATCTCAAGAGATAACCAGCCAGCTATCCACGATGGCAAAAGGAGCTATTTCATCCATTGAGATATTTAACCCGACAACCCCCAATATCCTTCTGAATGCATTATTTGGAGATTTGCACCTAAACGAACAACTACAACTTACATTTGAGAAAGAACTAAAAAAACAAAAAATACAAAATGAGATTATTAAAATTCCAAAAGGCCACTTCCCTAAGCCTTCCCGTAAAACCAAGGTTACATACGAAGGTATTCAAGTTATCTACACGCAAGCACATGAAGACTCAAAACAGATTGAGTTCGATGAAACAAACGGAACAAAAACATTCAAAGTCTCCACGTTGAAATACGTCATTGAAGATGAATTTCATGGAAAAATTTAAATCAGTTTTATCTACGGCAACGTACGTGAGCGAAAACCTAGACAGTGCGATGTACGAGCTCACGATTAACAGCATGAATAACCTAGATACTCTGAACAAATTTTCAGAAACTCAAAAAGAAAATTTCTCCTTAGAGATCAGACTTCATGATGGGGACCGATACCAGCTCCCGGACAACAATAAGGCAATATTAAACAAAACTGTATCTCTCAAAATATCCAAGTTGAACCGTTCCGACTTTTATGTGTTTTTTTCAGAGCAAGGTTTTTCTAACGGTCTAAAAGAAAAAGAAATTCACAATCGAAACCGCATATATGTAAATTCTAACTTTTCCGAATTTTCATCTCGCAGATGCAAATTCAAGACCTTTAACGGGATGTATGATACCGTCGAATCCTATCAACCTCCAATTGACCCAAGGAAATTTATTAAAGATTCAAGCGGAGGAGAACTTGTAAAAAATCTTGAATTTTGGATAACGAATCAAACGCCATCAGAAGAAAGCAACATCTTTACACTCTGGCTGGAAATAGCGCTAGAGAAAAGCACACTTTTATTCTGCTCCGAAATATGGAATACAGAGGATAGTCTTAATCTAGTCTTCAAAGGAGTTCAAACATTAGAAATTAGTTTTAACCAAAGAGAAAAATCACTAGCTCCCCAACATATAAAAATACTAGAGGCTGCCTCATGGATTTTGGAATTGGACCGAGAGGTCGAAATAAGACATAGTTTGATCTCGTCGCGAATCGCAAATGAGCAACTGAGAAGAGAAGACTCTTGGCCAGAACTCTTGGAGCGCAGCCTCACAAAAATTCTCGAAAACTCGAAAAATGATTACAAAGCATACCTACATAGCAAATCTTCCGAAACCCTGAAATTAATCGCCGAAATACGAAAATCAATTGCTGAAGAATCAGCAAAAATTATTGACCGCACCCATGCACTGTCATCAACTTTATTTAGGGATATAGCCATCGCGTTCGGTACTATCAGCGTGAAATTTTTGGCTTTAAAAAACAAAGATGATTTCAAGGCTGAGATATTATTTTTACTTTTATTTACCGCCTGCTGGTTAGCAGCAAGCCTTTGCATTACGACCAGCACTAATAAAATGTACATAATATCACTTACAAAATCTCGCTTTTTTTGGAGCAGAAAAGTTAATCAGTCCATTCCAATTACAGAATTCAAAGAGCTATCAGAGCGACCATTCCGCGATGCCGTTAAGGCCTACAACAAAACTCGACGACAGGCTTCACTGGTATACGGGCTCGTGATAGTTGCACTACTTGCAATGGCCTTGTCGAGCACACGATGGGCAGGAGCAATAACCGAAAAGCTTGAATCAATCGAAAACAACGTATTTCTCTTTGATTTTTCACACTATAGGAACATGCCGTAAGCCTAGGCAAAAAAAGCCGCCCCGGAGGGCGGCTTTTTCACAACAACCGAACCTTACAACTTAGGCCCGGCCGCCTTGATCGCATCGCTCACTTCAAACTTCTTGAAGTTCTCGATGAACAGACCCGCCAGCGCTTTCGCCGCTTCGTCGTAGGCAGCCTTGTCAGCCCAGGTGTTACGCGGGTTCAACAGGCCGGTATCAACGCCCGGTACGGCCAAAGGCACGTCGAGGTTGATGGTGTCGAGGTGTTCGGTTTGTGCACCGATCAACGCGCCGCTCTGGATCGCTGCGATCACGCCGCGAGTGGTCGGGATGTTGAAGCGCTTGCCGACACCGTAGCCGCCGCCGGTCCAGCCGGTGTTGACCAGGTAGACCTTGGAGCCGAAGCCGCGCACACGCTTGATCAGCAGTTCTGCGTATTCACCGGCTGGGCGTGGGAAGAACGGCGCGCCGAAGCAGGTGGAGAAGGTCGACTTGATGCCGCTGCCCGAACCCATTTCGGTCGAGCCCACCAAAGCGGTGTAGCCGGACAGGAAGTGGTAGGCCGCTTGTTCTTCGCTGAGGATCGAGACGGGCGGCAGTACGCCGGTCAGGTCACAGGTCAGGAAGATCACAGCGTTTGGCTCGCCGCCCAGGTTCTTCTCGGAACGCTTGGCAACGTGCTCCAGCGGGTAGGCGGCGCGGCTGTTCTGGGTCAGGCTGACGTTGGTGTAGTCGGCGTGCTTGGCATCGTCGATCACCACGTTTTCAAGCACGGTGCCGTGCTTGATGGCTTTCCAGATTACCGGCTCGTTCTTCTCGGAGAGGTCGATGCACTTGGCATAGCAACCGCCTTCGATGTTGAACACCACGCCTTCGCCCCAGCCGTGTTCATCGTCACCGATCAGGTAACGGCTTTCGTCAGCCGACAGGGTGGTTTTACCGGTGCCCGACAGACCGAAGAACAGAGTCACGTCGCCGGCTTCGCCGATGTTGGCGGCGCAGTGCATTGGCAGCACGTCGGCGGCCGGCAGCAGGAAGTTCTGCACCGAGAACATGGCTTTTTTCATTTCACCGGCGTAACGCATGCCGGCGATCAGCACTTTTTTCTGTGCGAAATTGAGGATCACGCAACCATCGGAGTTGGTGCCGTCACGCTCTGGCACGCATTCGAAGTTGGCGACGTTAAGCACTTGCCACTCATCACGGCCGGCTGGGTTGTACTGGGCCGGGTTGATGAACAGGCAACGACCGAACAGGTTCTGCCAGGCAGTCTGGGTGGTCATTTTCACGGCCAGGTAGTGGTCTTCTGCAGCCCCTACGTGAACATGGGAAACGAAATGCTCTTGCGCGTTGTTGAATGCCTCGACGCGAGCCCACAGGGCATCGAACTTGTCGGCCGGGAACTTGCGGTTGATCGGGCCCCAGGCAATTGCGTCCTGGGTGGAAGGCTCTTCAACGATGAAACGGTCAACCGGCGAACGACCGGTGCGGTGACCGGTTTCTACGACCAGCGCGCCAGTATCGGCAAGCACGCCTTCACCGCGCTGCAGGGCTTCTTTGACCAGATCGTCAACACTCAGATCGGTGTATACGGCGTTATTGGCTTGCGTCATGAGGTTCCCCGTCGGCCTATGGCCGAGTGCTCCAAACGTTTTGTAGTAGAAAGTTGCGCACTACTACCGCGAAAAAAGTGGGCCGGATTATGCCAGAAAAGCCCAAAAAGAGTAGGGTCCTCCCGTCAGAACTGCGCTAATCCGGCGTTTGTCAGGTGATTTACCTGTGCTTAAACGTTTTAGTGGCGGGTGTCGGAGGGGGTGTCGATGCCTGCGCCGGCGAATAATTGGGCTACATCGGCCGCATCGAACAGGTAGCGCTGGTTGCAGAATTGGCAGTCGATCTCGATATTGCCGCCATGTTCCACCACCAATTGCTGCGCATCTTCAAGGCCCAGGCTAACCAAGGCGTTGGCCGAGCGCTCACGTGAACAACTGCAACGGAAGCGCAGGCCCTGGGCGTCGAACAGGCGCACGGCTTCTTCGTGGTAAAGGCGATGCAGGATGGTTTCGTTATCCAGGCCCAGCAGTTCTTCAGCCGTCAGGGTGCCGGCCAGGGCGGTCAGTTTTCGCCAGCTGTCGGTGCGCTCATCGTCGTCCTTGATGCGGTCAGCCGGCAATTGCTGAAGCAGCAGGCCACGGGCGCGCTTGCCGTCAGCGTTGAGCCAGAATTTGGTGCCGACCTGCTGGGACATCACGAAATAGTTGGTAAAGCAGTCCGATAGGGTTTCGCCGTCGAGGTCGACGATGCCCTGGTAACGCTGGCCTTCGGTCGGGTCGACGGTGATCGCCAGCACGCCATTGGCCATCAGGTCTGACAAGGTCGCGTCCGGGGCGATCTGGTCCGCTTCGTAACGGGCCAGGCCACGGATTTCGCGCTCGCTGGAGCACTCGATCATCAACATCGGCACCGGGCCTTCGGAACGGGCCTGCAAGATCAGCAAACCATCGAACTTCATGGTGCCTACCAGCAGCGAGGCCGCCGCCATCAGCTCACCGAGCAGCTGCGCAACCGGCTCCGGATAGGGGTGCTTGGCAAGGACTTCGGCATAGCTGCGCTCCAGCGAGACCAGTTCGCCGCGGGCGTCGTTCTCATCGAAGATGAAGCGTTGGGTGAAGTCGGTATCCGGTAGATCAGTCATAGGTCTGGGTATCTGAATTGATGACAAATTGGTTACAAGGTTTATAGAATTAAACGCTTTGGCACCTTTTTGGTGCGTTTTTACAGAGCGAAGAGGGACAGTTTATGAACAATCCGGGTTTGTTCCAAGCCAGGTGGAACCTCCGGGGGTGGGCCTTTTGCAATCTAGTCGCTATCGGGCTGCTGTGTTTTTGGCTGTGGCCCACGGGACAGATGCTGTGTGTGGTTTTCGACGAATGGCTGTTTCATCTGCTTAATGACCCATTGGCAAGCAATTCGATATGGTTGCATGTGTGGGCGGTGGCCAGTTTGCGACCGTTTGATGCCGTGGTTGGGGTGATTTTGCTGGCACTGCTGATTCGCGGCGACTGGGTGTTCAAGGCCATTCAGGTGCGACAGGCATTCTTCGGTTTCCTCAGCATTCTGCTGCTGTTGCTATTTATCCGTATGCTGTTTTCCAAGCTCACGGCGCAAATGGGCTGGCAGCACAACAGCCCGTCGATGGTGATCAGCGGCGCGATTCATATGAGCGATTATTTCCCGGGCCTGGAGAAAACCTGGGAGTTGAAGGATCGTTCCAGCCAGAGCTTCCCGGGCGATCATGCGTCGGTTCTGCTGATCTGGGGCATGTTCATGACGGTGTTTGCCCAGCGTTTCACCCAAGTAGTGGTGATCTGGGGCTTGGCATTGTTGTTCATGATGCCGCGGCTGGTGGCGGGCGCACATTGGGGCCAGGACGACTACATCGGCGGAGTGCTGCTGGCGTTGCTGGCGTTGGGGTGGGGGTATTACACGCCGTTTGCGGCGAAAGTGTCGGGGTTGCTGATACGGGTGACGGCGCCGGTTTTCGGGTTGCTCGGGAAGCTGCCAGTCATCGGGCGGTTGAGTGTCATGCGCATAGCCGCGTAACACCGCAGCCCTAATGTGGGAGCTGGCTTGCCTGCGATAGCGGGGGGTCAGCCACCCTCTCAGTCACTGACCCACCGCTATCGCAGGCAAGCCAGCTCCCACATTGTTGATCTCCTTTTGAAGGGAGAGCCGTGTCAATCATCATTGCCGCTGCCGCGAAACTTGAACAAATCGCGACGCTGCTTCTTGCTCGGCTTGCCGTCGGTGGTCATGCCGGTTGCGCCAGCCTTACGCATAGCCGCCGCATTTTCGCGTTTTGCGATGCTGGCTTCGGTTTCGGCATACAGCGCCTGCGCCTCAGGCGCGCCACGACGCACGACAGACAGTGCCTGCACCACCACAGTCTTTTCGTCAAAACCTGTACGAATCTGCAGCTCGTCTCCGACGCGCGGTTCCTTGCCCGGCTTGCAGCGCTCGCCGCGATGGTGCACCTTGCCGCTCTCGATGGCCGCCTTGGCCAGGGCACGGGTTTTATAAAAACGCGCCGCCCACAACCACTTGTCCAAACGGACCTTTTCTTCCTCTTCCTGCTTTTGAGCCACTTGAATTCCTCGCTCTGAAAAATGTCGCAACTTTACCGTTGAACCCCTTCAACGCATAAATCCCAAGCCTCACCTAAGATACGCCAGACACCCCCTGTTTTCGCGAGGATACGCTGTGACCGACTTTCCCACCTCACTCACCTCGCCCAACCAGCGTTGCGTAGGTTGCCAGCAAAGCGAAGACTTGGGTTTCGATTTTTCCTTCGCCTACCAGCCTATCGTAGACCTTCGCGACCGGTCGATTTTTGCCCACGAAGCATTGGTGCGCGGTATTCACGGTGAAGGGGCGTTGTCGGTGCTGGACCAGGTCAACGACAGCAACCGTTATCGCTTTGACCAACGCTGCCGTACTCAGGCGATTGCGGGGGCCGCCGCGCTGGGAATGCAAAGCTATCTTTCGATCAACTTCATGCCCAATGCCGTGTACCGGCCGGAGCTGTGCATTCGCAGCACGCTGGAGGCGGCCCGTGCGCATAATTTCCCGCTGGATCGGTTGATTTTCGAAACCCTTGAAAACGAGCATGTAGATAACTATCGCCATTTGACCAATATTCTGCGTGAATACCGCGAATTCGGCTTCAAGACCGCCATCGATGACTTCGGCGCCGGCTATTCGGGGCTGAACCTGCTGGCCGATTTCCAACCCGACTTGATCAAACTCGACATGGCGCTGATTCGCGATGTAGACCAGGATCGTGTCCGGCAGGTTATTGTCCAGGGGATTGTCACAATCTGTGAGCAGTTGGGCGTTACTGTCATTGCCGAAGGTATCGAAAGTGCCGGCGAGCGCGACTTTCTGTCCGACTGCGGAATATTTCTGATGCAGGGCTACTGGTTCGCCAGGCCTGCATTCAAAGCCCTGGCCGAGGTTTCCCCTCAGGCCTGGGCGAACTGACCGGTTACCCATATTGAAGACATTTGACCATTTGACCGTTGTGGGTCTGCGCGAGTGGGTGGCCCTTCCCGACCTGGGAGTGGCTGGCCTGCGCGCGAAGATCGACACCGGTGCCAGCACCTCGAGCCTGCATGCCACCGATATCGAGCCCTTTGAGCGCGACGGTGAGAAGTGGGTGCGCTTTACCGCGCACCTGGGCAGCGTGGTGCAACTGCGTCATCGTCGCTGCGAAGCGCCCCTGGTGACGATGAAAACTATCAAGAGCTCCAACGGCCATGCGCAGGTGCGGTATGTAATCAGCACCACCCTGGCACTGGGTGACCGAGTATGGCGGGTGGAATTCACCCTGGCCTGTCGCAAGGCCATGCGTTACCGCCTGTTGCTGGGCTCCAAGGCGCTGATTGACGGCCAGTTGGTGGTCAACCCAGGCGTCAAGTACGTTCAAGACAAGCCGGTGTTCCCGGTCTCTACTATTTCTGCCCCAGGTGCTGCATGAAGATTGCTGTGCTGTCGCGAAACCCGCGTCTGTATTCCACCCGCCGCCTGGTCGAGGCCGGCACCGAACGTGGCCATGAAATGGTGGTGATCGACACGTTGCGTGCCTATATGAACATTGCCAGCCACAAGCCGCAGATCCACTACCGGGGCAAACCGCTGGAAGGCTTTGATGCGGTGATCCCGCGGATCGGCGCTTCGGTGACGTTCTACGGCTGCGCGGTGTTGCGCCAGTTTGAAATGATGGGCGTGTTCCCGCTCAATGAGTCGGTAGCCATTGCCCGTTCGCGGGACAAGCTGCGCTCCCTGCAATTGCTGTCGCGCCGGGGTATCGGCCTGCCGGTGACCGGCTTTGCCCACTCCCCCGATGACATCCCCGACCTGATCGAGATGGTCAACGGCGCACCGCTGGTGATCAAGGTGCTCGAAGGTACCCAAGGGATCGGCGTGGTGCTGTGTGAGACGGCGACTGCCGCCGAGTCGGTGATCGAGGCGTTCATGGGCCTCAAGCAGAACATCATGGTGCAGGAATACATCAAGGAAGCCGGCGGTGCGGATATCCGCTGCTTCGTGGTCGGCGACAAGGTGATCGCAGCCATGAAGCGCCAGGCCAAGCCGGGGGAGTTCCGCTCCAACCTGCACCGTGGCGGCAGTGCCAGCCTGATCAAGATCACCCCGGAAGAGCGCATGACCGCGCTGCGGGCCGCCAAAGTGATGGGCCTGGCAGTGGCGGGCGTGGATATCCTGCGCTCCAACCACGGCCCGCTGGTGATGGAGGTGAATTCATCACCGGGCCTGGAAGGGATCGAGACCACCACCGGCAAGGATGTGGCGGGGATCATCATTCAGCATCTGGAGAAGAATGGTGGGCCGAATATGACCCGGACCAAAGGCAAGGGTTGATACAACCCGGCCTTCCACCCACCGAAAAAACCTGTGGGAGCTGGCTTGTCGGGTCGCCGCATCGCTGCGATAGCGGTGGGTCAGCAACCCATTTGTTAACTGATACACCGTTATCGCAGGCAAGCCAGCTCCCACATTGGGTTGCTGTTGTTTTTTAGACCGCATCCCTTGGCAGCATCAAGCCTAGCGGCAAGCGCACCCGTGCTTCCAGGCCGCCTTCTTCGCGGTTGCGCAGCTCAACATTGCCGCCATGCATCGAAGCAATTCGCCGCACAATCGCCAGCCCCAGCCCCGTACCCTTGCCGCCCCGCGCACGGTCGCCACGGGTGAATGGGTTGAAAATACCTTCCAGCTCCGCCGGGTCGATGCCCGTACCACGGTCCATCACGCTCAACACCACATAGGGCGCCGTGCTGTCGCCGGACACATAGGCGGCCACTTCCACATCTGAACCCGCGTGATGCAAGGCGTTGCCGATCAGGTTGTTCAACAGGCGCTTCATCGATACCCGACGCAATGCAAACGGCTGGATCGGCTCCAGGCGCATGCGCACCTGTTCGCCATTCTGGTTGTAGGGCGCCACCACCTCACGCACCAGGTCCGTGAGGTCGACTTCCTCCACCACCTCATCACGGCCATCGCGGATAAACGCCAGGAATTGATCGAGAATCGCGTCCATGTCCTCGATGTCGCGCACCATGTCATCGGTCAGGTCGTTATGGTTGCCCATCAACTCCAGGGACAGCCGCAAACGCGTGAGCGGCGTGCGCAAGTCATGGGACACGCCCGCCAGCATCAGCTCGCGTTCGCGCCCGGCCTGTTCGACATCCTCCGCCATCTGGTTGAAGGCACCGTACACCTCGGTCATCTCACTGGGCGTATCGCTGATCGGCAGGCGCACACTGCGCCCCTGCCCGAGCTGGCGGGCGGCAAACACCAGGCGTTTAAGCGGTTGGTTGAGCTGTCGGACGAAAATCCACGCGGAAGCGGTTGAAAGTAAACCGATGGCCAGGAACCAGCCCAACACGTTCCAGATTTTTTGCCCGCGCAGCGGATGGGGGTAAAGGGGCACCTTGATCCAGGCATCTCCCAGACTCGGAGCCCTGACCCAGAGTGCAGGTGAAACATGCATGCGCAGGCGCACCTCGGTGTCCTCTCCCAGCTCAGCCTGCATCTGACGCTGATAAATCTCGCTGTAAGGCCAATGCTGCTCACCTTCGGGCACACCAGCGCCGTCGACTCGAATCAGCGTCGAAGCCTTTGCTACCTTTTCGCGGTTTTCAGGGTCAACGGCCCAGTAGGCACGCAGTGTCAGGGCGACACCGTGGCTGTACTGCCTGTCTACCAGCACGTCTTCGTTCATCAATAGATAAACCAGCGTGAGCGCCTTGGAAAACAGAACGACGATCAGCACCAGCCAAAGGGTGCGAGAGAAGAAACTTTGCGGGAACCACAACGGGGTTTTCATAGGAGACAGCTAAACACCTTGCAGGAACGAGCGGCGCTCGCAGAATTGCAGACGCCGGGCATCCCGTCGACCCTCATGGAGTCAAACGCCGGGATGCCCGCCCCTGCAAGTCATCGGTCACTTGGTTGCAGTGCCATCCGGCACAAACACATAACCCACGCCCCACACCGTCTGGATGTACCGCGGCTTGGCCGGGTCCGGCTCGATCATCCGGCGCAGACGCGAGATCTGCACGTCGATGGAGCGCTCCAGGGCGTCCCATTCGCGGCCACGGGCCAGGTTCATCAACTTGTCGCGGGTCAACGGCTGGCGAGCATTCATCACCAATGCCTTGAGCACGGCGAACTCGCCGGTGGTCAGCATGTGCACTTCTTCGCCACGCTTGAGTTCGCGGGTCGCCAGTGACAGCTCGTATTCGCCAAAGGTGACGCTCTCGTCTTCGCTGCCTGGCGCGCCCGGTACCGGCGGTGCCTGGCGACGCAATACGGCCTTGACCCGGGCCATCAACTCGTCAGGGTTGAACGGCTTGGCCAGGTAGTCATCAGCGCCCAGTTCCAGGCCCTTGATGCGGCTCAGCTCATCGCCCTTGGCGGTCAGCATGATGATGGGGATCTGGTTGTTCGCACCGCGCAGGCGCTTGCAGGCGGTAAGGCCGTCTTCGCCGGGCAGCATCAGGTCGAGTACGACCAGGTTGAACACTTCGCGCCCCAACAGGCGGTCCATCTGCTCGGTGTTCGGCACCGCGCGGGCACGGTAGCCCTTGGAGTTGAAAAAACGTTCCAGCAGGCTGCTCAGCCCCGGATCGTCGTCAACGATGAGAATTTTTTCGCCTTCAGCAGTTTGTGCAGTGCTGCTCATTAGATGCTCCTCTTATCTCGGCGCGCATTATGGCGTAGCTGCCGTTATACGCACCGTGTGCATTGTTAGCAGATTTTTCCTCCACCGCCAGCGAACCCGCGTCCTACAACCACCGGCGCAGTACCCCCCAAGGGCAGAACGCTGGTTATAATGCGGCGCCTTCACGCAGGGCACTGTCAGACTTTACTGTTTGCAGCCTCAGCCGTTTTTTCAGCGCGGGGCAGCAATTTCCCGATTTCGAGGGTCAATAGGCAGCCTTTTGACCCAGGCAGCGGTGCCGCTGGCGCCGCTCAACCAGCCTCGCAACGCCTTGTTTTCCGGGCCTGCGAGCTGCTTTCAAGAATTTCAGGTGGTTTTATGGACAGCATCAACAGCCGCATTGCCGAGGAACTCGGTGTACGCCCACAACAGGTCGAAGCGGCCGTCGCGCTACTGGATGAAGGCTCCACGGTGCCTTTCATCGCCCGTTACCGTAAAGAAGTGACCGGCAGCCTCGACGACACCCAATTGCGTCACCTGGAAGAGCGCCTGCGCTACCTGCGAGAACTCGACGAACGGCGCATCAGCATCCTCGCCAGCATCGAGGAACAGGGCAAGTTGACCCCGCAACTGGAACGCGACATCAAGCTCGCCGACACCAAGACCCGCCTCGAAGACCTTTACCTGCCGTACAAACAGAAGCGCCGCACCAAGGGCCAGATCGCCCTGGAAGCCGGTTTGGGCGAGCTGGCCGACGGCCTGTTCAACGACCCGTCGCTGGCCCCGGAAACCGAAGCAGCGCGCTTTATCGACGCCGAAAAAGGCGTCGCCGACGTCAAGGCCGCCCTCGAAGGTGCCAAGTACATCCTCATGGAGCGTTTCGCTGAAAACGCCGGCCTGCTGGAAAAACTGCGCACCTACCTCAAGCAGGAAGCCATTCTCAGTGCTCGCGTTATCGCCGGCAAAGAGGAAGAAGGCGCCAAATTCCGCGATTATTTCGAGCACGACGAGCCGCTCAAGAGCATGCCGTCGCACCGGGCACTGGCGATTTTCCGGGGTCGCAACGAAGGTATTCTCAGCTCCGCGCTGAAAGTCGGCGACGAATTGCCGGGCACCATGCACCCGTGCGAAGGCATGATCGGGCAACAATTCGGCATCCAGAATCAGAACCGTCCTGCGGACAAGTGGCTCGGTGAAGTCGTGCGCTGGACCTGGAAGGTCAAGCTCTACACCCACCTGGAAACCGACCTGCTCGGCGAGCTGCGCGACGGCGCCGAAACCGAGGCGATCAACGTGTTCGCCCACAACCTGCACGACCTGCTGCTGGCCGCACCGGCCGGCCCGCGCGCCACGTTGGGC
The DNA here is from genome assembly GCF_014268205.2 of Pseudomonas sp. OE 28.3. Lineage (NCBI taxonomy): Bacteria > Pseudomonadati > Pseudomonadota > Gammaproteobacteria > Pseudomonadales > Pseudomonadaceae > Pseudomonas > Pseudomonas sp. OE 28.3. The sequence goes on along the minus strand of NZ_CP077082.1, from coordinate 522,185 downwards.
CTCGACCCGGGCTTGCGTACCGGCTGCAAGGTTGCGGTGGTCGACTCCACCGGCAAGCTGCTGGACCACGCCACCGTGTACCCGCACGTGCCGCACAACAAGTGGGACCAGACCCTCGCCATTCTGGCCGCCCTGTGCGCCAAGCACGCCGTGGACCTGATTGCCATCGGCAACGGCACCGCCAGCCGTGAAACCGACAAGCTGGCCGCCGAGCTGATCAAAAAATACCCCGCCATGAAGATGACCAAGGTCATGGTTTCCGAGGCCGGCGCTTCGGTGTACTCGGCGTCGGAACTGGCTTCCAAGGAATTCCCGGACCTCGACGTGTCGATCCGTGGCGCCGTCTCCATTGCTCGCCGCCTGCAGGACCCGCTGGCAGAGCTGGTGAAGATCGACCCTAAATCCATTGGTGTCGGCCAGTACCAGCACGACGTGTCGCAGCTGAAACTGGCGCGCGGCCTGGATGCGGTGGTGGAAGACTGCGTGAACAAGGTGGGTGTGGATGTAAACACCGCCTCAGTCGCGCTGCTGGCGCGTATTTCCGGGCTTAACACCACCCTGGCGCAGAACATCGTCACCCACCGCGACGAAAACGGTGCGTTCAAAACCCGCGCCGCGCTGAAGAAAGTCGCACGCCTGGGCGAAAAAACCTTTGAACAGGCCGCCGGCTTCCTACGGGTCATGAACGGCGATAACCCGCTGGACTCGTCTGCGGTTCACCCGGAAGCCTACCCGCTGGTGCAGCGTATTGCCGCCGAGACCGACCGCGATATCCGTTCGCTGATCGGTGACGCCGCGTTCCTCAAGCGCCTGGACCCGAAGAAGTACACCGACGAAACCTTCGGTGTGCCGACCATCACCGACATCCTGCAAGAGCTGGAAAAACCTGGCCGCGACCCGCGTCCCGAGTTCAAGACCGCCGAGTTCCAGGACGGTGTTGAAGACCTCAAGGACCTGCAGCCGGGCATGATCCTCGAAGGCGTGGTCACCAACGTGACCAACTTTGGCGCCTTTGTGGATATCGGCGTGCATCAGGACGGTTTGGTGCACATCTCTGCACTTTCGGAGAAGTTCATCAAGGATCCACGCGAAGCGGTAAAAGCCGGTGACGTGGTCAAGGTCAAGGTCATGGAAGTCGATATCCCGCGCAAACGCGTGGGTCTGTCGATGCGCATGAGCGACACCCCAGGCGAGAAAATCGACGGCGCCCGTGGTGCACGCCCAGGCTCGGCCCCGCGCCAATCCCAGGGTAACGCGCCGCGTAAAGAGCCCACCGCCACGGCCGCGCCAAGCAACAACGCGATGGCGTCGCTGTTTGCCAACGCCAAGCAGTTGAAGAAACGCTGATGGAAATCCCGGCCGGTTTGACCCAGAGCGCGTTCAGCGAACTGATCGGCTGCCGCCTGCAACGCCTGGACGAGGGCGTTGCCGAGGTGGCCCTGACACTGGAGCCGCAGTTGCGCAACCGCGCGGGCAAGCTCCATGGCGGGGCGATTTTCAGCCTGGTCGACATCACCATGGGGCTGGCCTGTTCCAGCGCCCATGGGTTTGACCAGCAGAGCGCGACCATCGAGTGCAAGATCAACTATATCCGCGCCGTCGAAGACGGTGATGTGCTGTGCACCAGCCGGGTGATTCACGCCGGCAGACGCACGTTGGTGGTGGAAGCCGATGTGTATCAAGGCGAAAGACTTGTCGCAAAAGCACAAGGCACCTTCGCTGTCCTCTAGCTCCCCGCCCTCGATTTGAGTTAATTTCGGCGCTGCGACAACAGCGTCGGAATTTTCTTGCTGCGCTATAGCCCAATTCATGGAGTGAAGTAGGCTTTTTCAATGTGAGCCAAATCGACTCTAAACCAGGCGATAACGCCAGTTTCAACTTCACCCTTGTAGACCGTCCTGCCCACCCCCATATTGGGGCGACTGACGCGTGAAGGAATCCAACTTGAGCGAACTTCTCAACCGCCGCCTGGCCCTGCTCGGCAAGCGCGAACACCTCTCCCTGCTAGAGCAATGCTTGCACGGCATCGAGCGTGAATGCCTACGCGTCACCGGTGAGGGTCGCCTGGCACAAACGCCGCATCCAGAAGCCCTGGGCGCCGCGTTGACCAATGAATTGATCACCACCGACTACTCGGAATCGCTGCTGGAGTTCATCACTCCCGCCCTGCCCAACCCGGCCGACACCCTGAGCAGCCTGGACAAGATCCATCGGTTTGCCTACAGCAAGCTCGGCAGCGAGTACCTGTGGAGCCCTTCGATGCCGTGCCCGTTGCCGGCCGAGGAAGATATTCCGATCGCCTACTACGGCACCTCCAATATCGGCCAGCTCAAGTACGTGTACCGCAAGGGCCTGGCCCTGCGTTACGGCAAGACCATGCAGTGCATCGCCGGCATCCACTACAACTTTTCCCTGCCGGAACAGCTGTGGCCGTTGCTCAAGGAGACTGAAGGCTTCGTCGGCACCGACCGCGACTACCAGTCCACCGCCTACATCGCGCTGATCCGTAACTTCCGCCGCTACAGCTGGCTGCTGATGTACCTGTTTGGTGCTTCACCGGCCCTGGACGCCGGTTTCCTGCGCGGTCGTTCGCACCAACTGGAAGTGCTGGACGCCGACACGCTGTACTTGCCGTACGCCACCAGCCTGCGCATGAGCGACCTGGGTTACCAGAGCAACGCCCAGGCTGGGCTGACGCCGTGCTACAACGACTTGAACAGCTACACCGACAGCCTGCGCGAAGCGGTGGCAACGCCCTACGCGCCTTACGTCGAAATCGGCACCCATAAGGATGGTGAATGGGTGCAGCTCAACACCAACATCCTGCAGATCGAAAACGAGTACTACTCCAACATCCGCCCCAAGCGCGTGACCTACACCGGCGAGCGGCCGATCCAGGCGCTGATGGCCCGTGGCATCCAGTACATCGAAGTGCGCTGCCTGGACATCAACCCGTTCCTGCCGATGGGCATCGACCTGCCGGAGTCGCGTTTCCTTGATGCGTTCCTGCTGTACTGCGCGTTGAACGACAGCCCGCTGTTCGCCAACAACGAGTGTGGCAATGCCACCTCCAACTTCCTCAGTGTGGTCAAGGAAGGCCGTCGCCCAGGCCTGCAATTGCAGCGTGAAGGCCAGGCGGTGGACATGAAGGAATGGGCCACCGAGCTGCTGGAGAAGATCGCCCCGCTGGCGGCCTTGCTGGATGAGAGCCATGGCATCACCGAGCACAGCCAGGCGCTGGACGCTCAGTTGGCGAAGGTCAAGGACTCGTCCCTGACGCCGTCGGCCCAAGTGCTGGCAGCGATGGCCGAGCGCAAAGAGAGCTTTGCGCAATTCTCCCTGCATCAGAGCGAGGTACACGCCGCGCACTTCCGTCAGGAGCCTTTACCGGCCGATGAGCAGGCACGCTTTGAAGAGTTGGCACGTAAGTCGCTGGCTCAGCAGGTGGAGCTTGAGCAAAACGAAGTGGGCGACTTTGACGTGTTTGTCGGCTCGTACCAGGCAAGTATTCTGGCGATCAGTAACTAAAGCATCACGCCATCTCCTGTGGGACCTGGTTTGTGTGGGAGCTGGCTTGCCTGCGATGCAAACACCTCGGTGTATCAGTGATACCCAGGTGATGCTATCGCAGGCAAGCCAGCTCCCACATTTGCCTTCATTGGGTTGAAGATTGCGCTCACTCTTCTCCTCATAAGCTAATTCGAAAATGTTATTTATTTTCGAGTTCTTAGATCATTTAGTCTCCTCACACGCCGACCCTCGGCCGCCTGATTGAGGAGCTTCCCCTTGAAACTGCTTACCCCATTGCGCCTCTTGGCCGCATTGTCCCTTGCCGGTGCCAGCCTGTTTGCCCAGGCGGCAGATGTGACCATTGCTTACCAGACCACCGTAGACCCGGCGAAAGTCGCCCAGGCCGACGGTGCGTATGAAAAAGCTACCAACGCCAGGATCGACTGGCGCAAATTCGACAATGGCGCCGACATCATCGCCGCCATTGCTTCCGGCGACGTCCAGATTGGCTACCTCGGTTCCAGCCCGCTGACCGCTGCGGTAACGCGCAAAGTACCCGTTGAAACCTTCCTGGTCGCCACCCAGATCGGCGGCGCCGAAGCGCTGGTAGCGCGCAATGGTTCGGGGATCAACAGCCCACAGGACCTGGTCGGCAAAAAGATTGCCGTGCCTTTCGTGTCTACCGGCCACTACAGCCTGTTGGCCGCGCTAAAACACTGGAACATCGACCCTTCCAAAGTGACCATCCTCAACCTCGCACCACCGGCAATCATTGCGGCGTGGAAGCGCGGTGATATCGACGCGACATACGTGTGGGACCCGGCCCTGGGCGTTGCCAAGGAAAACGGCAAAGTGCTGATCACCTCCGGCGAACTGGCCAAGTTCGGCGCGCCCACCTTCGATGCCTGGATCGTGCGCAAAGACTTCGCCGAAAAACACCCGGAAATCATCACCGCCTTCGCCAAAGTCACCCTGGACGCCTACGCCGCCTACCGCAAAGACCCACAGGCCTGGCTGGCCGACAAAGGCAACGTCGACAAGCTGGTGAAGCTCTCCGGCGCCAAGGCCAGTGATATCCCACTGCTGCTGCAAGGCAACGTCTATCCGCTGGCCGCTGACCAAGTAACCCTGCTGGGCGCACCGACTACCAAGGCTGTAACCGACACCGCCGCGTTCCTCAAGGAACAAGGCAAAGTCGACGCCGTGCTGCCGGACTACGCCCCTTACGTCAGCGCCAAGTTCATCACTAACTGATTCAAGGAGCTCATCGCGATGGCCTTGCTACAACTGGAGCGCATCAGCGCACAGTACCCAGGCGCCACAGAACCGGTACTGTCCGATATTTCACTCGACCTTGGGCCTCAGCAATTGCTGGTGGCCCTCGGCCCGTCCGGCAGTGGCAAGACTTCGCTGTTGAACCTGATTGCCGGCTTCGTCGAACCTTCTGCCGGGCGTATCACCCTCGATGGCGTGCCGGTCAAAGGCCCGAGCGCCGAACGCGGCGTGGTGTTCCAGGACGACGCTCTGCTGCCCTGGCAGGACGTGCTGGCCAACGTCGGCTTCGGCCTGGAACTGGCCGGTGTGCCCAAGGCACAACGCGAAGTGCGCGCCCGGGAAATGCTCGCACTGGTCGACCTGGCCGGTTTCGACAGCCGCCGTATCTGGCAGCTTTCCGGTGGCCAGAAACAGCGTGTCGGCCTGGCCCGCGCGCTGGCGGCCGACCCTCGCGTGCTGCTGATGGACGAGCCTTTCGGCGCCCTCGATGCCTTCACCCGCGAACAGATGCAGGAGTTGCTCCTGCAAGTCTGGCGGCGCACGGCCAAGCCGGTGTTCCTGATTACCCATGACATCGAAGAAGCGGTATTTCTCGCCACCGACCTGATCCTGCTGGCGCCCAACCCAGGCCAGATCGTCGAGCGCCTGCACCTGGACTTCGGTCAACGCTACGCCGCCGGTGAATCGGCGCGGGCGATCAAATCCGACCCGCGCTTTATCGAAACCCGTGAACACGTGCTGGGCAAAGTGTTCTCGCAACGGCAGGTGCCTGCATGAGCAGCTACGAACTTCCCGCCACGGCCGCCAAGCCGGTAGCGCACAAGGTTATTCCGGTACGTCGTCGCCTGAGCACACGCTGGATCAGCGTACTCACCCTGGTCGCCTTGCTGGCAATCTGGTGGGCGGTTACCGCCACTGGCCTGATCGAACCGCTATTCCTGCCGCCACCATCCGCCGTGCTGCAAAAAGGCTGGCTGCTGGCGACCACCGGCTATATGGATTCCACTTTGTGGCAGCACCTGGGCGCGAGCCTCACGCGCATCGGCCTGGGCCTGGGCTTTGCGGTACTGACCGCCGTGCCGGTGGGGATTGCCATCGGTGCCAACCGCATTGCCCGTGGCATCCTCGACCCGCTGATCGAGTTCTACCGGCCGATTCCGCCCCTGGCTTACCTGCCGCTGATCGTGATCTGGTGCGGCATCGGTGAGCTGTCCAAGGTATTGCTGATTTACCTGGCGATCTTTGCGCCTATCGCCATCGCCACCGCGACCGGCGTGCGCACGGTCGACCCGGCCAAACTGCGTGCCGCGCAGTCGTTGGGCGCCACCCGCGCCCAGTTGATTCGCCATGTGATCCTGCCGAGCGCGCTGCCCGACATCCTTACCGGCGTGCGCATCGGCCTGGGTGTGGGTTGGTCGACCCTGGTTGCCGCCGAGCTGATCGCCGCCACCAGCGGCCTGGGCTTTATGGTGCAGTCGGCGGCGCAGTTCCTGGTCACCGACGTGGTGGTGCTGGGGATTCTGGTGATCGCCCTGATTGCCTTCGCCATGGAAATGGGCCTGCGTGCCCTGCAGCGCAAATTAGTGCCTTGGCATGGCCAGGCACATTGAGTGAGAACCGCATGAGCAGCCTGACCGTTACGCCAATAAGCACCGCCCTGGGCGCCCTGATCAGTGGCGTCGATATCACCCAACCGTTGAGCTTTGAAGAACGTGACGGCATTGAGCAGGCGCTGCTCAGCCACTCGGTGCTGTTCTTCCGTGGCCAAGCCGTCACCCCGCAGCAACAGGCGCGGTTTGCGGCAAATTTTGGCGACCTGCACATTCACCCGATCTACCCCAACGTGCCGGAGCAGCCCGAAGTGCTGATCCTCGACACTGCCGTGACTGACGTGCGCGACAACGCCGTATGGCACACCGACGTGACCTTCCTGCCGACGCCGGCGCTCGGCGCGGTGCTCAGCGCCAAGCTGCTGCCGGCCTTTGGTGGCGACACGTTGTGGGCCAGTGGCATTGCGGCGTATGAAGCCTTGTCGGAACCCTTCAAGCGCCTGCTCGACGGCCTCACGGCGACTCATGATTTCACCAAATCCTTCCCGCTGGAGCGCTTTGGCAACACCGCCGAAGACCTGGCGCGCTGGGAAGAGACCCGCAAGAAGAATCCACCCCTGTCACACCCGGTGGTGCGCACGCATCCGGTCAGCGGGCGTAAGTCGCTGTTTGTCAGTGACGGCTTCACCACCAAAATCAACGAGCTGGAGCCGGTGGAAAGCGAGGCCATACTCAAGCTGCTGTTTGCCCACGCAACACGGCCGGAATTCACCATTCGCTGGCGCTGGCAGGAGAACGACGTGGCGTTCTGGGACAACCGCGTGACCCAGCACTACGCCGTGGATGACTACCGTCCGCACCGGCGCGTGATGCATCGCGCCACAATCCTGGGCGACGTCCCCTTCTAAACCAGGCACAGCCTCTGCATCAATGAAGGTCAAAATGTGGGAGCTGGCTTGCCTGCGATAGCGGCGGACCAGCCCATACATTCATCGACTGACACACAGCCATCGCGGGCAAGCCCGGCTCCCACATTGACCGCGTACTGCCGAATGAATTTGCCACACTGAAGATCAAAATGTGGGAGCTGGCTTGCCTGCGATAGCGGTGGACCAGCCACTACTTCATCGACTGACACACCGCCATCGCGGGCAAGCCCGGCTCCCACATTGACCGCGTACTGCCGAATGAATTTGCCACACTGAAGATCAAAATGTGGGAGCTGGCTTGCCTGCGATAGCGGTGGACCAGCCACTACTTCATCGACTGACACACCGCCATCGCGGGCAAGCCCGGCTCCCACATTGACCGCGTACTGCCGAATGAATTTGCCACACTGAAGATCAAAATGTGGGAGCTGGCTTGCCTGCGATAGCGGTGGACCAGCCACTACTTCATCGACTGACACACCGCCTTCGCGGGCAAGCCCGGCTCCCACATTGGCCGAGTACAACCGAGTGAATTTGCCACACCGAAGATCAAAATGTGGGAGCTGGCTTGCCTGCGATAGCGGTGGACCAGCCCATGCATTCATCGACTGACACACCGCCTTCGCGGGCAAGCCCGGCTCCCACATTGACCGCGTACTGCCGAATGAATTTGCCACACTGAAGATCAAAGTGTGGGAGCTGGCTTGCCTGCGATAGCGGCGTACCAGCCCATGCATTCATCGACTGACACACCGCCTTCGCGGGCAAGCCCGGCTCCCACATTTTTGACCGGCTTGTACCGGCTTATTCAGCAGTGGACGGTTTTTCCCACAGGTTAATCCCGCCTTCCTGCGCAAACCGATCAATCTCCGCCAGTTCTTCCGCGCTGAAGCTCAAGTTCTTCAACGCGCCAACGTTTTCAATGATCTGCTCCGGTCGGCTCGCACCAATCAAGGCACTGGTCACCCGTGGGTCACGCAGGGTCCAGGCCAGGGCCAGTTGCGCGAGGCTCTGGCCACGGCGCTTGGCGATTTCATTCAACCCACGCACATGGGCAATGTTGGCTTCAGACAAGTGCTTGGCCTGCAACGAGCCGCCACCTGGGCGGTTGACCCGCGCATCGGCCGGCACGCCGTTGAGGTACTTGTCGGTGAGCAAACCCTGGGCCAGTGGTGTGAAAGCAATCACCCCTGCGCCAAGTTCGTCGGTGGTATCCAGCAGGTCTTTTTCAATCCAGCGGTTGAGCAGGTTGTAGGCCGGCTGGTGGATCAGCAACGGCACTTTCCACTCTTTGAGCAGCGCCGCCATTTCGCGGGTTTTCACCCCGGAATAAGAAGAGATACCGATGTACAACGCCTTACCCTGCTGCACGGCAGTGGCAAGGGCGCTGGCGGTTTCTTCCAACGGGGTGTCGGCGTCAAAACGGTGAGAGTAGAAAATATCCACGTAGTCGACGCCCAGGCGTTGCAGGCTCTGGTCCAGGCTCGCCAGTACGTATTTGCGCGAACCGCCACCCTGGCCGTAAGGGCCGGGCCACATGTCCCAGCCGGCTTTGCTGGAAATGATCAGCTCGTCGCGGTAGTGCTTGAAGTCTTCACGCAGCAAACGGCCGAAGTTGATCTCGGCGCTGCCATACGGTGGGCCGTAGTTGTTGGCCAGGTCGAAGTGGTTGATCCCCAGGTCAAACGCAGTGCGCAGCAGGGCGCGCTGGGTGTCGATCGGGGTGCTGTCGCCAAAGTTGTGCCACAGCCCCAGGGACAGTGCTGGCAGCACCAATCCACTGCGACCTACGCGGCGGTACGGGATAGATTCATAGCGGTTTTCGGCAGCAATGTAAGTCATCGAATCCTCTCTTGGACGTAGGCAAATAAGGCCTGGGAATAAGGTTATTCCCAGGCCTTTTAACCAGCTGAATCGCTTAAGCCTGCCGTTCCGTTCTACAGCAATTTCCTACCAGAGTGGAACGACGTAGCTGACATAAAAGCGATTTTCATCTTGAACGGTGGCACCGGTAATATCCGGGCTGGCGTGGGCATTTTTCCAGGTCACGCCCAGGCCCTTGAGGGTGCCGGTCGGTACTTGGTAAGCCACGGCAATGTTGCGTTCCCACTCGCTGGTGGTGCCTTGCACGGTGCGGATGTCATCACCGTGGGCATAGGCCGCCGAGAACGTCAGGCCGGTAAGGCCCAGCTTACCGAAGTCATACTTGTACTGCGCAAGCCAAGTGCGCTCACCGGCGTGTTGAAATTTATTCAACTGCATATTTGTGAGCGCCGGGGTGTCTGCGCCTGAGCCCGGCCCTTGGCGGTTGTCGCCGCTGTTGAGGCCGGAATCGAGGTACGGAAAGTCGCTGTCACCGCTGTTTTTCTGGATGCCCAAGCCGACGGTGTGACCGTCCAGGCTGTAGCTCTCCAGCAAACTGGCGGTGGTTTGGTTGATGCGGCCTTTGCTGGTGCCGTCGCCATACAGACCGGCGCCGGTAAAGTCTTTATCGCCGTCGGCGTTGGCGCCTACACCAAGGCTGCGGAACACACGCACGTCGGTGTCGATGGCGCCCACGGACAACGCGTCATGACGCTTGGCGCCGAGGAAGAACTGCTGGTAGTAATCCTCAAGGTTGGAGTACCACAGGCTCACGGTGGTGTTCTGGATGCCGGTGTAATCCGCACCGCCGAACAGGAAGCGATCGCTTTCTCGGGTGCCGCCGGCGGTGATCATGCCTTGGTCGCCGGTTTCGTTGCGGATCTTGGTCTTGAAGATATCGCCGCCGGTGAAGGTGAAGTCGCTGAGGTCCTTGGAGACCAGTTGCACGCCGGTGTTGGTCTGCTGGTACAGGCGGCCGTCGGTGTTGGCCAGTACCGGGTTGTTGCCATACAGCGTGCCAACCCGCAGTTCATCTTTGGCGAAACGCATCTTGAAGGTCGGGCTGAGTACACCGAACTGGTCGGCGGATTTGCCGTTGTCCAACGGGAACATGCTGCCTGGGTAACGGCCCTGGTGATCCTTGTCGTTGAGGTCGCCGCCGGAGTCGAGTTTCAAGCCGTAAAACGCCTGCAAGTCCAGGCCAAAACCTACCGGGCCTTCGGTGTAGCCGGACTTGAAGTTGAACTCGAAACCCTGGCCCCAATCCCGCACGCTATGCGCCTTGGCGTTGCTGCCCACCACATCACGACCTTGCTGGTTGAGATAGCGGTTGAGCAGGGTCACGTCGGCGTGGCTGTCGTCGATAAAATCGGCATGGGCGGACAGCATAAAGCTCGCCATGGCGGCACCTACCATGGGGCTTATTAACGTCTTCATTGTTACCGGTCTCCGTCACTGTTCTGAAATGAAAGCGTCAAACGCTTCACACAATTACGCAGTGGCCAGATGACAGTTCGGAGTCAAAACGCTTAGTTCACGAATGAAATTAAGTTTAAGAAAGCCTTTAATTACACGGGTTTGCGGGCATTTGATCGTTCCCACGCGGAGCGTGGGAACGATCGGTGGGTCAGCGCACCAGGTGCAGGAACTGCAGGTGGCGCTCGTACTGGTCGAGGATGTCGTTGATGATCTGCTCCTTGGTGTAGCCGACCAGATCGTAGTCCTGGCTGCCCTCACTCAAGTGCACTTCCGCGCGGTAATAGCGGCGGTTGTTGATCTCTTTGGAACCCATGCCACCACGGGCGAACGACGGCGTGAAATAGCCGCGCATCTGCACCTGGTAAACGAATGGATGCTCCTCGCCATGCCCGATTTCCAGGCTGACGCTGTCGTTGGACGGGTCCGGCTGAGTCACCACATTCAGGCCTTTCTCGACAAACACCGCCGTCACTTCTTCGATCGCCGGGCGCACCGTCGATTCGAGGAAACGGTACACCTCATCACGTGACGGGAAGTGCACAGCCTGGCTCAAACGCTGGCGCCAACCGCCTCGGCCTTTGCGCGCCGCCGACACCGGTGCCAGCGAATGCAGCTGGGCAATCTGCTTCTGCGATTCGAGGTAGAAGGCCTTGTGCAGCCCCCACATCATCAGCAGCAAAATCAGCGAGAACGGCAACGAAGTCAGCACCACCGCAGACTTGAGCGAATCAATACTGCCGGCAAACAGCAGGGCACTGGTGACCAGCGCCGTCATCGCGCCCCAGAACACCCGCAGCCATTTCGGCCCGTCTTCATCGGCGTTGCCGCCTTTGGACGAAAGCGTCGACAGCACTACAGTGCCGGAATCCGCCGAAGTGACGAAGAACACGAAGCTGATAAACACCGTGACGGCGATCACCGTCTTGCTCCACGGGTAGGTTTCCAGCAGCAAGTAGAGGCTCATCGAAGGGTCATCGATGGCCGACTGGCCCAACGCGGTCATGCCGTGGTTGAGTACCTGGTCGATGGCGCTGTTGCCGAAGATCGACATCCAGGCCAGGGTGAAACCCAGCGGGATCAGCAACACACCGAAGACGAACTCGCGGATGGTACGGCCACGGGAAATACGCGCGATGAACAGGCCCACGAACGGCGACCATGCGATCCACCAGGCCCAGTAGAACACCGTCCAACCGCCCAGCCAGTCGCTGGGTTTGTCGTAGGCGTACACATCGAAGCTCTTGGTCGGCAAGGCGCCGAGGTAGTCACCGATGTTCTGGATCAAGGTGTTGAGCAAGTGCTGGGTGGGGCCTGCGAACAACACAAACAGCAGCAGCGCACAGGCCAGCAGCATGTTGATGTCGGACATCACTCGCACGCCCTTGTCGACGCCGGCGACGGCAACCAGGATCGCGGCGCCCATCATCAAGGTGATCAGGCCAACCTGGATCCACTGCGTATGCGCGATGCCAAACAGGTAGTCGAGACCGGAGTTGAGGTGCAACACGCCAAAACCCATATCGGCGCCCAGGCCGAACACCGTGGCGATGATGCCGAAGCCGTCCACCGCATAACCGATGGGGCCGTTGATGCGCTTGCCGATCAATGGGTACAGCGCCGAACGCAGCGCCAGCGGCAGGTTATGCCGGTAGGCGAAGTACGCCAGGGCCATGCCGACAAAGGCAAACACGCCCCAGCCATGCAGACCCCAGTGCAGAAACAGGATCTGCATGGCCTGGCGAGCCGCATCGGCATTCATCGGCGCGCCCTGAGGCGGCTGCACCAGGTGTGTCAGCGGCTCGGAGACGCAGAAGAAAAACAGCGTGATGCTGATCCCGGCGGCGAACAGCATGCCGGCCCAGGACAGGTAACTGAATTCGGGCTCGTCGTGGTCGGCACCGAGTTTTATCTTGCCGTAGCCCGATAGCGCGGTGACCACCACGAAGACCAGATACAGCGTCATCGCGAGCATGTAGTACCAGCCGACCGTGTTGGCCGCCCAGTTTTGCGCTGCCAGCAGCCAGGCACCGGCCTGTTGCGGAATAGCGATGACAGTGATGCCAAACAGCAAAATGAAGGTTGCGGCAAAGTAGAAAACCGGCGCATTCATGCGCACCAGGCCGCTGGATGGGGTGGACGATGCACTCATGAACGATGCACCCCGAAGGTGTGTGATGTGGCTGTAAATAACGGACTCAGCAAAGGTAAGCCTCCTGTTGTGAGCGGGCAGCGAACCACCGGGTTTAACTTGAACGAGCATTCAAGTTAAACATAGGTAGGCGGTTTGGGACTAATCGCAGGGCTGAGTGGTAGACAATTCCTACACTAGCTCAAGGATTGGTATGACGGGCGGGGATGGCAAATCGTTCAGTGGCTCGGAATTGAAATGCGGACACTACTGTGGGAGCTGGCTTGCCTGCGATAGCGGTCTGTCAGCTACAAATGTGCCAACTGGTCCTCCGCTATCGCAGGCAAGCCAGCTCCCACAGTTGATCGGTGTTTGGCTCAAATACTATTTCTGCGCGCCGTCGTCATGTTGCAAATTCGCCTGCGTGATGTTCGCCCCCGCCGGCACGCTGCGGGTCAGCCACACATTGCCGCCGATGGTCGAGCCCTTGCCGATGGTGATGCGCCCCAGGATCGTCGCACCGGCGTAAATCACTACATCGTCCTCAACGATCGGGTGGCGTGGATGGCCTTTCTGCAACTGCCCGTCCTCATCCGCCGGGAAGCGCTTGGCGCCCAACGTCACGGCCTGGTAGATGCGCACGCGCTCGCCGATGATCGCGGTTTCGCCGATCACCACACCTGTCCCGTGGTCGATAAAGAAACTCGGACCGATCTGCGCACCAGGGTGAATATCGATGCCGGTGGCCGAGTGAGCAATCTCTGCACTGATCCGCGCCAGCAACGGCAGCCCGGCGCGGTACAGATGGTGCGCCAGGCGATGGTGAATCACCGCCAGAATCCCCGGATAGCACAGCAGCACTTCATCCACACTGCGCGCGGCCGGGTCGCCGTGGTAGGCGGCGAGCACGTCGGTGTCCAACAGGCTGCGCAGTGAAGGCAAGGCCAGGGCGAAATCCTGGATCAGCCGGATGGCCAGGGCATCGACCTCGCTGTCATCCCTTGCACCCTGGCGCGCGGCGTAGCGCAGCTCCAGGCGGGCCTGAGCGAGCAAGGCATTCAGGGCGACGTCGAGGGTATGCCCGACGTAAAAATCTTCACTTTCTTCACGCAGGTCCACCGGGCCCAGGCGCATCGGGAACAGCGCGCCGCACAGCGCTTCAAGAATCTGCGCCACCGCCTCGCGGGACGGCAACTCGCGGCCACCGTGTTCGCCACTCAGGCGGCCATTGCGCGTTCGCCACTGGTCCCGGGCGCTGCGCAGCTCGCTGACGATGGTCTGTAATTGCCAATGACTGGAACGCTCACTCACGGTATTCACTCCTGACGAAATGGCCATCACTTTACGGTATGCACCCTGGCCACCCTTAAGAACCAATGGTGTGATGCTAAGAACTATCCGGAATAAGCGATTGGCGGTTGCCGGTTGAAAAGTGCCTGCCTATAGTCGCCCCATCACTTAGCCACTGTATGTCGCCATGATCAAACAACAGCTCGACCGTTTTAACCGCCTGGAACTGCTGGGCGGCGCCACCGCCCTGGAAAAACTCGAGCGGCTGTCGGCCTGGCTGGGCAGGGACATTTACGTCAAGCGCGACGACACCACGCCGCTGGCCATGGGCGGCAACAAGCTGCGCAAGCTTGAATACCTGGCCGCCGATGCCATCGCCCAGGGCGCCGACACCCTGGTGACCGCCGGCGCCATCCAATCCAACCATGTGCGCCAGACCGCCGCGCTGGCCGCCAAGCTTGGCCTGGGCTGCGTGGCGCTGCTGGAAAACCCCACCGGCACCGAAGACCCCAACTACCTCGGCAACGGCAACCGCCTGCTGCTGGAGTTGTTCGACGCCAAAGTCGAATTGGTCGAGAACCTCGATAACGTCGACGACCAACTCAACGCCCTTGCCGACCGCCTGCGCAGCAACGGCAAGAAGCCCTACCTCGTCCCCATCGGCGGCTCCAATGCCTTGGGTGCCTTGGGTTACGTGCGCGCCGGGCTGGAGCTGGCCGGGCAGATCGAAGACAGCGGCATTGAGTTCGCCGCCGTGGTGCTGGCCTCGGGCAGCGCGGGCACCCATAGCGGCCTCGCGCTGGCGTTGAGTGAAGTGCTGCCGAACCTGCCGGTGGTGGGCATTACCGTGTCGCGCACCGAAGAAGCCCAGTTCCCGAAAGTACAGGGTCTGGCCGAACGCACCGCCGAGTTGCTGGGCGTGGACATTCCCGAAGCCTTCAAAGTGATCCTGTGGGACGAATATTTCGGCCCGCGCTACGGCGAACCGAACGCCGGCACCCTGGCGGCGGTCAAGCTATTAGCCAGCCAGGAAGGCTTGCTGCTGGACCCGGTCTACACCGGCAAGGCCATGGCCGGTTTGCTCGATGGCATCGGGCGTCAGCGGTTTGAGGACGGCCCGATCATTTTCCTGCACACCGGCGGGGCACCGGCGTTGTTTGCGTATGACTCGGTGCTTAACTGAATAAACACCGATCAAAATGTGGGAGCTGGCTTGCCTGCGATAGCGGTTCGTCAGCTACAAATGTGTTGGCTGATACACCGTTATCGCAGGCAAGCCAGCTCCCACATTAGATCAACCCCATATTCAAAAAAGAAATATCAAATTAATTTTATATTATTTTCAAGTCTTAAAAACTCGCTTTATAGTCGCGCCGAAGGCGAAGACGCGCACCGCGCTTTAAGGCAGGATACGACTACTGCGTCACCTGCTTCGCTCAACATAAAAAACACAGGGGCTGTTCATGACTATTTCTGTATTGCGTCGCACGTTGCTGGTTGGCACTTTGGGCTTGGCACTCGGGGCTGGTCTGATGGGCCAAGCCATCGCCGGCGAGCAGCTGAGCACCATCAAGAAGGCGGGCGAGATCAAGATCGGCCTGGAAGGCACCTACCCGCCGTTCAGCTTTGTCGATGAAAGCGGCAAGCTCAGCGGCTTTGAAGTCGAGCTGTCCGAAGCGCTGGCCAAAGAGCTGGGTGTCAAGGTCAAGCTGCAGGCCACGCCATGGGACGGCATCCTCGCCGCCCTGGAATCCAAGCGCTTGGATGCAGTGGTCAACCAAGTGACCATCTCCGAGGAGCGCAAGAAGAAGTATGACTTCTCCAAGCCTTACACCGTGTCCGGTATCCAGGCGCTGGTGCTGAAGAAAAACGTCGACAGCATCAAGACCGCCGACGACCTGGCCGGCAAGAAAGTCGGTGTGGGCCTGGGCACCAACTATGAGCAATGGCTCAAGGACAACCAACCCAAAGCCATCATCAAGACTTACAACGATGACCCAACCAAGTTCCAGGACCTGCGCATTGGCCGTATCGACGCCATCCTGATCGACCGCCTGGCCGCTCTGGAATACGCCAAGAAAGCCCCGGACACCGCCGCTGCCGGTGATGCCTTCTCCCGTCAGGAAGCCGGTATTGCCCTGCGCAAAGGTGAGCCAGAACTGCTCGACGCAGTGAACAAGGCCCTCGACAAGCTGCGCGCCGATGGCACCTTGAAGAAGCTGTCCGAGAAGTACTTCAACGCTGACGTCACTGAATAATGGAAGCAGGTTTCCAACTCGCGCTGGACTCCGCGCCCTTTCTGCTCAAGGGCGCATACTACACGGTGATTCTTAGCCTCGGCGGGATGTTTTTCGGCTTGCTGCTGGGCTTCGGCCTGGCCTTGATGCGTTTGTCGCGCTTCAAGCTTCTAAGCTGGACCGCCCGAGTCTACGTGTCGTTCTTTCGCGGCACGCCCTTGCTGGTGCAGCTGTTCTTGATCTACTACGGCTTGCCGCAAGTGGGCATCGAGCTGGATCCGATCCCGGCGGCCATGATCGGCTTTTCGCTGAACATGGCCGCTTACGCCTGTGAAATCCTGCGCGCCGCGATCAGCTCCATCGAGCGCGGCCAATGGGAAGCTGCCGCCAGCATCGGCATGACACGCGCGCAGACCCTGCGCCGGGCCATTCTGCCGCAGGCCATGCGCACGGCCTTGCCGCCGCTGGGCAACAGCTTTATTTCGCTGGTCAAGGACACGGCACTGGCCGCCACAATCCAGGTGCCGGAGTTGTTCCGCCAGGCACAGCTGGTGTCGGCGCGTACTTTCGAAATCTTCACCATGTACCTGTCCGCCGCCCTGATCTACTGGATCCTGGCAAGCATCCTGGCGCACTTTCAAAATCGCCTGGAAGACCGGGTCAACCGGCATGACCTGGAGTCCTGAGCATGATCGTGGTTGAAAAACTGACCAAACAATTCAAAGGTCAGGTAGTACTCAACGGCATCGACCTGGAGGTCAAGGAAGGCGAAGTGGTCGCCATCATTGGCCCCAGCGGTTCCGGCAAGACCACATTGCTGCGCTGCCTGAACTTCCTCGAAGAACCCACCAGCGGTCGCATCAAGGTCGGTGATATCGAGATCGACAGCAGCAAACCGCTCAGCCAGCAGCAAGGCCTGGTGCGGCGCTTGCGCCAGCATGTGGGTTTTGTGTTCCAGAATTTCAACCTGTTCCCGCACCGCACCGCGCTGGAAAACGTCATCGAAGGCCCGATCGTGGTCAAGAAGATGCCGCGCGAGGCGGCGACCGCGCTCGGTCGCAAGCTCTTGGCCAGGGTCGGCCTGGCCGGCAAGGAAGACGCCTACCCACGGCGTTTGTCCGGCGGCCAGCAACAGCGCGTGGCGATTGCCCGTGCCTTGGCCATGGAACCGGAGGTGATTCTGTTTGACGAGCCCACCTCGGCGCTCGACCCGGAGCTGGTCGGCGAAGTGCTGGCGACCATCCGCAGCCTGGCCGAAGAAAACCGCACCATGGTCATCGTCACCCACGAAATGAGCTTCGCCCGCGATGTTGCCAACCGGGTGATCTTCTTCGACAAAGGCGTGATCGTGGAGCAAGGCGAAGCCAAGGCACTGTTCGCCAACCCCAAGGAAGAACGGACCAAGCAGTTTTTGAGCAAGTTTTTGGCCCACTGACTGGCTTGCAGCGTGGCGAGGGAGCTTGCTCCCGCTGGGCTGCGCAGCGGCCCCAAAATCCTGGGAGCGCTTCGCACTCCAGCGGGAGCAAGCTCCCTCGCCACAGTCCTACGCAAAACCCTCGCAACTATGGGTAAAACGCCCCGCCAAACCTGCCTTAAAATCCCCCGCCGCGTCAGCCTTTTCTGAATCTGCTCCAACTCGCCGTTTAGCCTTTTGCCGCCATTGACGCCCGCTGGCCAACCCTCTTATCTAGCGCTCAGAGGATTGGATCCTATCCCGGCTACTCACTGAATCGTTCCTTTCGGCACCCTGCGCGCAATCGCGCCACGGGCGCCGGAACGATTGCTGCTGGCTGCATCAAGGAGATTACTTATGACGCGCACCGCACCCCAGGCCACGCTCACCGCCCCGACCCTGCCCCAGGCGAATCGACACGGCATCAATGCCCTCGCCGCCACCCAATTGCAGGTGGATATCGCGCCTTACCCTGGCATGGACGAGGGCGACCTGATCGAACTGTTCTGGAACAACTGCTTTGCCGACTCACGTCGGATTACCGCGTGCAAGGTCGGCACGCTGACCCGCCTGCGTGTACCCGAAAGTTTTATTCAGGATGGCACCGCACGGGTTCACTACCAGGTCATGCAAGTCGGCCACGGCCCGGCACGTTCAGACCTCACTCAGGTGCCTGTGAAGACCTGCTATCCCGGTGGCCACCCTTCTGCACTGCTGGACGATGAAAACCAGAACCTCGCCCCGGTGTGCCTGCCCGAAACCATCCGCCGCTACGGTGTCAACGGCAGCCAGGTGCGGCGCGGCATTCCGCTGACCATCCAGCCCTACCTGAACATGGCCACGGGCGATTCAATCACCTTGCGCTGGGGCGACGTGCGCCTGGACCTGCCAAGAATCCAGGCCAAAGGCGTCGGCCTGCCGGTGCAGGTGTGGGTGCCGTCCACAATGATTATCGAAGCGGGTGACGACAGCCGCCTGGACGTGACGTACTGCATTCTCGATCGGGTCGGCAATAATTCGCGCTGGGCGCCGGTGCGCACCTTGAATATCGCCACCTGCGCGCCACAGCCGCCAGCCCGGCCAGCCAGCGCCACAACGATCTATCAACCGCGTCAGCCCGGTTCCCCCTGCGAACCTGGGTGACAGCCCTTCTATGCATATTCCTAAAAGTTAGTTTATTTAAAGATTTAACACGCTTAGGGTATATGCACCGGACCACCGGACATCTCTGATTTTTTTGTTTCTATTTCATTGAATGCGAGGTCGGTATGGTCAGAATTACCCCGGTGCATAACGCCAGGGCATTACGTGCAGCCAAGGAGCGGCGCTGATGTCTAACTTGGCTCTAACACCCCCCCAGAGTGATCTGGACGTAGCCCCACTGCTGTTGCCGGCCACGGTGCTGCGCAACGACGCCCAGGCGTTGAGCGCAGCCCATGAGCTGGCTCAGGCCGCGCGCCTGCAAGCGGCCAAACGCGACCAGCAGCGCAAGCTGCCCTGGGCGCAGCTTGAACAGTTCACCCGCAGCGGGCTGGGCAGTATTTCCATTCCCCGTGAATACGGCGGCCCCCAGGTGTCATTCGTGACCCTGGCCGAAGTGTTCGCGATCATCAGCGCAGCGGACCCGGCCCTCGGGCAAATCCCGCAGAACCATTTCGGCATTCTGCACCTGCTGCAAAGCACCGCCACCGCGCGCCAGAAAAAGCAGCTGTTCCAAAGCGTGCTCGACGGTTGGCGCATCGGCAATGGCGGCCCCGAGCGCGGCACCAAAAACACCCTGGAACTCAAGGCGCGCCTCACGGCCAAGGATGACGGCTATGTGATCAGCGGCCAGAAGTTCTACTCCACCGGCGCCTTGTTCGCCCATTGGGTCGCAGTAAAAGCACTCAACGATGACGGCAAGCAAGTCATGGCGTTCGTGCGCCGTGGCACGCCAGGACTGCGCATCGTTGACGATTGGTCGGGCTTTGGCCAACGCACCACCGCCAGCGGCACGGTATTGCTCGATCAGGTGCCGGTGGACGCAGAGTTGGTCGTCGACAACTGGCGCCTCGGCGAAAGCCCGAATATCCAGGGCGCCGTTTCGCAACTGATCCAGGCCGCCATCGATGCCGGCATCGCCCGTGGGGCGCTGGATGACACCATCGCCTTCGTGCGCGAACGTTCGCGCCCGTGGATCGACGCCAAGGTCGAGCGCGCCAGCGATGATCTGTACGTGATCGCCGATATCGGCAAACTGAAAATCGAACTGCACGCCGCCGAAGCCCTGCTGCGCAAGGCCGGCAAGCTGCTGGACGAGGTCAGCGCCGCACCGATCACCGCGCAATCGGCCGCCCGCGCCTCGATTGCCGTGGCCGAGGCCAAGGTGCTGACCACCGAAGCGTCGTTGCTGGTCAGCGAAAAGCTCTTCGAACTGGCCGGCAGCCGCGCCACCCTCGCCGAATTCAACCTCGACCGCCACTGGCGCAACGCTCGCGTCCACACCCTGCACGACCCGGTGCGCTGGAAGTATCACGCCATCGGCGCGTATCGGCTGAACGGCACTTTGCCTGCTCGACATTCCTGGATCTGACCGACCAGACATCTGGAGAAACCCATGACTTTTTCCCCTAACGTCGCGGTCATCACCAGCGACGAACACGCCCTTATTGTCGCCAGCGATCTGGCCGAAGACTTCCGCCGTGACAGCGCCCAGCGCGACCGCGAACGCCGCCTGCCCTTGCCTGAACTGGACGTGTTTTCGCGCTCCGGCCTGTGGGGTATCAGCGTGCCCAAGGAGTATGGCGGCGCTGGCGTTTCCAACGTCACCCTGGCCAAGGTCATCGCCCTGATTGCCCAGGCCGATGCCTCCCTGGGCCAGATCCCGCAAAACCACTTTTATGCGCTGGAAGTACTGCGCGTGAATGGCAGCCCGGCCCAGCAACAACGCCTGTACGCCGAAGTACTCGCCGGGCAACGTTTCGGCAACGCCTTGGCGGAACTCGGCACCAAGACCGCCCACGACCGCGTCACCTCCATCAGCCGCGATGGCGATGGTTTTCGCATCACCGGGCGCAAGTTTTACTCCACCGGCGCGATCTACGCCCAGCGCATCCCCACTTCGGTGGTGGATGAACACGGCGTGCAGCAACTGGCGTTTGTGCCCCGCAACAGCGAGGGCTTGAGCGTGATCGACGACTGGAGTGGTTTCGGCCAGCGCACCACTGGCAGCGGTTCAGTGGTGTTCGACAACGTGTGGGTGGCAGCCCAGGACGTGATCCCGTTCCAGAGCGCCTTCGAGCGCCCGACCACCGTCGGCCCGCTGGCGCAGATCCTTCACGCCGCCATCGACACCGGCATCGCCCGTGCCGCCTTTGAGGATGCGCTGCACTTTGTCCGCACCAAAACCCGCCCATGGATCGACGCCGGCACCGACAAGGCCAGCGAAGACCCGCTGACGCTCAAGAGCTTCGGCCACTTGAGCATCCGCCTGCACGCAGCCGAAGCCTTGCTGGAGCGCGCGGGCGAATACCTCGACCGCGCCCAGGCCGATAGCAATGCCCAGACCGTCGCAGCAGCCTCTATTGCTGTCGCTGAAGCGCGCGCCTTGAGTACGGAAATCTCCCTGGCTGCCAGCAGCACCTTATTCGAGTTGGCCGGCAGCCAGGCGACCCTGGCCGAACATGGCCTCGACCGCCACTGGCGCAACGCCCGCGTGCACACCCTGCACGACCCGGTGCGCTGGAAGTACCACGCGGTGGGCAATTACTACCTCAACGATGAAAACCCACCCCTGCGGGGGACCATCTGAATGGCGAAGAAAAAAATCCTGCTCAATGCCTTCAACATGAATTGCATCGGGCATATCAACCACGGCCTGTGGACCCACCCACGGGACACCTCGACGCAATACAAAACCGTCGAATACTGGACCGACCTGGCGCAAACCCTGGAACGCGGGCTGTTCGACGGTTTGTTCATCGCGGATATCGTCGGCGTGTACGACGTCTACCAGAACGCTATCGACGTGCCGCTCAAAGAGTCGATCCAACTGCCGGTCAATGACCCGCTGCTGTTGGTCTCGGCCATGGCCGCCGTGACCAAAAACCTCGGTTTCGGCCTCACCGCCAACCTCACCTACGAGCCGCCGTACCTGTTCGCCCGACGCATGTCCACGCTCGATCACCTGAGCCGTGGCCGGGTTGGCTGGAACATCGTCACCGGCTACCTCGACAGCGCCGCCAAGGCCATGGGCCTGACCGAGCAGGTTGAGCATGACCGCCGCTATGACCAGGCCGATGAGTACCTGCAGGTGCTGTACAAACTCTGGGAAGGCAGCTGGGAAGACGACGCGGTGCTCAACGACCCCACGCAACGGGTCTACGCGCAGCCGGGCAAGGTGCACAAGGTCGAGCATCACGGTGAGTTCTATCAGGTCGAGGGTTATCACCTGTGCGAACCGTCGCCGCAGCGCACGCCGGTATTGTTCCAGGCGGGTAGTTCGGACCGTGGCCTGCTGTTCGCCGGGCAACATGCCGAGTGCGTGTTCATCAGCGGCCAGAACAAGGCCGCGACCAAAACCCAGGTGGACAAGGTGCGCGCCAGTGCCGTCGAGGCCGGGCGCAACCCGGATGACATCAAGGTGTTCATGGGGCTTAACGTGATCGTTGGCGCCACCGAAGCGCTGGCCTGGGTCAAGCACGCCGAGTACTTGAGCTACGCCAGCCCGGAGGCCGGCGTGGCGCATTTTTCGGCGTCCACGGCGATTGATTTTTCTCAATACGAGATCGACGAACCGATCCAGTACGTGAAGAGCAACGCGATTCAGTCGGCCACCAAGAACCTGCAGAACAACGACTGGACCCGGCGCAAATTGCTGGAGCAGCACGCCTTGGGTGGGCGCTACATCACCTTGGTTGGCTCGCCCGAGCAAGTGGCTGATGAGCTGGAATCCTGGATCAGCGAGACCGGCCTGGACGGCTTCAATTTGACGCGGATTGTGACGCCGGAAAGCTATGTCGACTTTATCGACCTGGTGGTGCCGGAGTTGCAGAAGCGTGGGTCGTACAAGACCGCTTATGAGCAGGGAACACTGCGCGAAAAGGTCTTTCACGCCGGGGCTCGTCTACCCGAACAACACACCGGTTCCACTTACCGACACTGAACCAAAACTGTGGGAGCTGGCTTGCCTGCGATAGCGGTCTGTCAGCCACATTTTTTTGCTGACCCACCGCCATCGCAGGCAAGCCAGCTCCCACATTTAGAACCGCATTGTTCTTATCCATACCTTATGACTGGAAATCGATTATGAAAAAAACACGGCTCTCCCACCCAGTCAAAGCACTGGCCCTGGCCTTCGGCTTGTTCAGCTCGGCCGTATTTGCCGCTGACGCACCGCTGAAAATCGGTACCACCGCCGCCTTCGCGATTCCCCTCGAAGCCGCCGTGGCCGAAGCCGGCAAGCAAGGCCTGAAGGTCGAGCTGGTGGAGTTCACCGACTGGATCGCGCCCAACGTCAGCCTGGCCGCCGGCGATATCGACGTGAACTACTTCCAGCACATTCCGTTCCTGGAAAACGCCAAGGCCGCCGCCGGTTTTGACCTGGTGCCGTATGCGCCGGGCATCATCAATAACGTCGGGCTGTATTCCAAGAAGTACACAACCATCAACGACCTGCCCCAAGGCGCCAGCGTGGCGATTGCCAACGACCCGATCAACAGCGGTCGCGGCCTGCAATTGCTGGCCAAGGCCGGGCTGATCAGCCTCAAGCCGGGCGTGGGCTACAAGGCCACCGAAGAAGACATCATCGCCAACCCGAAAAAGCTCAAGATCCTGCAAGTCGAGGCCGTGCAACTGGTGCGCGCCTATGACGACGCCGATCTGGTGCAGGGCTACCCGGCGTATATCCGCCTGTCCAAGACCTTCGATGCCGAGTCGGCGCTGCTGTTCGACGGCCTCGACCACCCGGAATACGTGATTCAGTTTGTGATCCAGCCCAAGAGCAAAACCGACCCGCGCGTGATCAAGTTCGTCGACATTTACCAGCACTCACCAGTGGTACGTGCGGCGCTGGATAAATCCCTCGGCAAGCTCTACCAGGTCGGCTGGGAAGATAAAAAATGACCGCCGCCAACGCCCAACTGCGCGACCTGGGCACGCCGCCCCGGGACGCCGAGCAGACAGAGCTGCACCCGGACCTGAACCGCGCCCATGTGCGTTTTATCAACCTGGGCAAAACCTATGACGGCGCCGTGCATGCCCTGCAAGGCATTGATCTGGCGATCCAGCACGGTGAAGTGTTCGGCATCATCGGCCGCAGCGGCGCCGGCAAGTCGTCGCTGATCCGCACCATCAACCGCCTGGAGCAACCCAGCAGCGGGCGCGTATTGATTGATCAGGTGGACATCGGTGAGTTCGACGAAGACCGCCTGGTGGCGCTGCGGCGGCGCATCGGCATGATCTTCCAGCACTTCAACCTGATGTCGGCCAAGACCGTGTGGCAGAACGTCGAACTGCCGCTGAAAGTCGCCGGTGTGCCCAAGCTGCAGCGTGAGCAAAAAGTGCGCGAGTTGCTGGAGTTGGTCGGCCTCAAAGACAAGCACAAAGCCTATCCGGCGCAACTCTCCGGCGGGCAGAAGCAGCGCGTGGGCATCGCCCGCTCGCTGGTGCATGACCCGCAGATTTTGCTGTGCGACGAAGCCACTTCGGCCCTCGACCCGGAAACTACCCAATCGATCCTCGGCCTGTTGCGCGAGATCAACCAGCGCCTGGGCCTGACCATCGTGTTGATCACCCACGAGATGGCGGTGATTCGCGATATCTGCGACCGCGTGGTGGTATTGGAACACGGGCGCATCGTCGAGCAAGGCCCGGTGTGGCAAGTGTTCGGCAACCCGCAGCACGAGGTCAGCCAAACCCTGCTGGCACCGTTGCAACACGGGCTGCCGGACGAACTGCAAAGTCGCTTGCAGGCTGAACCTTCGTCGACGGCGGCGGTGGTGTTGCGGTTGCAGTTCACCGGCAGCGTCGCAGACGAACCGGACCTGGCCGCGCTGTTCGCTGCCCTCGGCGGGCGCGTGCGCTTATTGCAAGGCGGTGTGGAACGGATTCAGGGGCATGCCCTGGGGCAATTGCTGTTGGCGGTAAATGGCTCGCCCCACAACGCCGAAGAGTTGCGCAGCCGCGCGGGGAATTGGGCGCAACAGGTAGAGGTACTGGGCTATGTGGTTTGATCGTTTATTGCAGGGCGCCATCGACACCTTGTTGATGGTTGGCGTGTCATCACTGATCGCGTTGCTGGCAGGTATTCCGCTGGCGGTGTTCCTCGTCACCAGCGACAAGGGCGGCATCTATCAGGCACCGGCGCTGAACCGCGTGCTGGGGGCGTTCGTCAATTTGTTCCGCTCCATTCCGTTTTTGATCCTGATGGTGGCGCTGATCCCGTTCACCCGGCTGATCGTCGGCACCACCTATGGCGTGTGGGCCGCCGTTGTACCACTGACCATCGCCGCCACGCCGTTCTTTGCACGGATCGCCGAGGTGAGCTTACGCGAGGTCGATCATGGTTTGATCGAGGCCGCACAGGCCATGGGCTGCCGGCGCTGGCACATTATCTGGCATGTGCTGCTTCCCGAGGCGCTGCCGGGGATTGTCGGCGGGTTTACGATTACCCTGGTGACGATGATCAACTCGTCGGCCATGGCCGGGGCGATTGGGGCGGGTGGCCTCGGAGATATTGCCTACCGCTATGGTTATCAGCGCTTTGATTCGCAGATCATGCTCACGGTAATTGTGCTGCTGGTGGCGTTGGTGGCGGTGATTCAGTTGGGTGGGGATCGGTTGGCGCGGGTGCTTAATAAGAGGTGAGGGAGAGGTGAGGTATAGTCGGGCAATCTCAGCGCCCGGTATTACCCGTCATGACCCTAAAGCCCGACGACCTCAACCAGATCACCACCACCACCCTCGGCCACTACAACAAAGTCGCCGAAGACTTCCGCGAAGGCACCCGCGATCACGATGTGAGCCAGAACATCGACGCCCTGCTGCGGCATATCCAGGGCACGCCCCCGTTCACCGTGCTGGATTTCGGCTGCGGCCCTGGGCGGGATTTGCAGACGTTTACGCGCATGGGGCATATCGCCGTCGGGCTGGATGGCTCTGAGCGCTTTGCGCAAATGGCGCGTGAAGACAGTGGTTGTGAAGTGTTGCAGCAGGACTTCCTGAAGCTGGCTTTACCCGCCGCGCGCTTTGATGGGGTATTTGCCAATGCGGTGCTGTTTCATATTCCCAAACAGGAGCTGCCTCGGGTGCTCAAGCAGCTGCATGGGGCGCTGAAGCCGGGTGGTGTGTTGTTCAGTTCCAACCCTCGGGGTGAGAATCAGGAAGGCTGGAATGGGCCTCGGTACGGGTCTTATCACGACCTGGAGGCGTGGCGGGGTTTGCTGACAGAGGCTGGGTTTGTGGAGTTGGAGCATTACTACCGACCGGCCGGGTTGCCGCGGGAGCAGCAGCCTTGGTTGGCGAGTGTGTGGCGCAAGGCATAGAGGTTCGTTGTTTGATCTGACGCTATCGCAGGCAAGCCAGCTCCCACATTCGAAGGTATTCACACATCAAAATGTGGGAGCTGGCTTGCCTGCGATAGCGATTTAACCGGCGCTACGGATCCACCTGATACACCACCGGTTTTTCACCCACCACCAACGCCGTCACACTGCGCCCCACATACCCCGCTTGCTCCTGCACAGAAAAATTCGCCACCAACCTTGTGCCATCGGCAAAGGTAGTCTGCTGCACCTGTTTGTCCGCCGTCAGCCAACGGAAATCGGTCATCGCCTGAGCCGCCAAACGCTGATGCAACGGCCTGAAGAAACGGTCCTGACGCTGGATCACCGGCAGCCGCTGCTTAAGCATCGCATCCGTGAGGTGATACAAAGGCGGCACGTTGTAGAGCAGTTGGGTCAGCTCGTTCTCGGCCCGCACATTGCTCAGCTTCAGGTTGTCGAACAGCCAATGGTGGGTGGTGATGACCGAACCGTGGAACACCGCCTGGTACAGCGGCAGGCGCATGGTCGGGTCGAAGTACAGTGTGCGAAACGGCTCTTTCAATGGCACGGGCTTGAAGAACACCGCCGGCTGCTCCGGCGGGTACCAGTTGCCGACGTAATAGGGCGATTGCTTGTCCTGGGTCATCTGTCGATCGCCCCAGCCGATCACCGGCGTCTGCATGCCGTGGGCGAACAGAGTGCCTTGGGCGGTGCTGGCATTGCCATCTTCGGAACCCGCCGGCAGCTTGAGTACCGTGTTGATCCAACGGGAGGCGTCGATATTGCCTTCGGCGTTCTGCGCCTGAGTCATGGGCGCACTGTCACGGTAGCTGTCGAACACCATGCCGGTGGCGTAGGCATCCAGGAACCAGGCGTTAAAACCGGCCCTGGCCTGCACCGCCTTCACCCGTGCTTCCAGCAAAGGCCGTATACAGCGCGGGTCGATGTAGTGGCCCGATTGCTGGAAGCCGGTTTTCAGCTTGCCGTCCTTGAGCACAATCGCGCAGTCACGGTAGGCCTTGGCGCCCAGGTGCGCGGTGGTCCAGTCCGGGTTTTCGCTGGCGGACAAGGCGGTTTCATAGGAGTCGTAGGGCGCCACCAGGTAACCGGCTGCGACACCGGCGCGAATTGCTTCGGGATGCCACAGGCCACCTTCCCAGCCTTCGCCCAGGGTCAGCAACAGGCGCGGCAGCCCGGCGTCGCGCAGGGATTGAATCGTCTGGCTGCCCCAGGTCTCGGGGGTGCCGGTCAAGGCCCCGGCAAAGTCCTTGGCCAGCTCGCTGCGCAGTTCACCATAGCGGGCGGCGAGTCGGGTCATGTCCGGGTCTTCGACTTGCCAAGCCTGCCGCGCTTGCTGATTGATCGCCGCATTCAGGCCCCGCAACAAAACGCCTTGCTCATAACGGTTCAAAGCCTTGGCCTGCGCCAGAACCTGAGTCGCCTCTTTGTCCATCAACCCCTTGAGTGCATGGCCGCGCAAGCGTTTGACCAGCAGCGGCCAATCACGCACATCAGCGGGGGCCAGCAGGCTGTTGCCCCACAGGTAGACATGGCTGGCGCCCAGCAGTTTTTTGGCCTCGGGGGTTTGTTGCAGCTTGTCCGCCAGCGGCTCGTAGCGGCCCTGCTCTACCAGCCATTGGCGATAGCGCTTGGCACCGGCCAATGGGTCGGCGTCACCCAGGTGCAAGCGCAAGGTCATCGGCGCCGTGGGGTCAAGACGGGTAAATTCGTGAGCCACCGAAAGTGCCAGGCCCTTGCCGTCGGCCTGCCATTGCAAGTGGTTGTTGTAGGGGTTGGTCAGCAACCAGCTCAACGTGAAGCGGCCGTGATCCATGCCCCATAACGGCAGGCTGAGGTCCTGGGTAGTATTGAGTTCGCCCTGCTCCAGCAAAAACGCTTTCCACACGGCGTTACCGGCCGGTACGTAATGACCTTCGGCCAAGGGCCAGATCAACCCCTTGCCCATGGCCGCAGCGGGTTGGCGCAGCAGCGGCAGTTCACCCGGCTCGCGGGCGCTGAGGGTCAGGGACAGGTCGCGCTGCTCAAGGCGAGCCGTCAGGCGATAGGCGCCGTTGTCCCACTGCCAGGCAGCCTGCTCGGCACCCGCTTGCAAATCACTGACAGCATGGGCAGCCACACCGCTGGACGCCTGCACCGAGGTCTCGCCTGCGGGCGTAACGCGCAGCGCGAGCGTGGCGGGGTCGAGTTCGACACGCCACAGGGCGTTTTCCAATACGGTGCCGGCTAATGCCAGTGGAGATAACAACAGGCTGACAACCAGCAAAAAATGACGCATGGCACGGGCCTTCCAGACAAGATCAGGCCCGGAGGGTAATGCACATAAGCCTCAGCAAGTGTTCGAAAAGTGTTTCAAAGAACCTTCCCACATCCTTTCAGGAAGGCTCCGATGGTCAGGCCTGTTCTTTTTTCGGCTCGCGAATCTTGTACCAAGCCACATACAACGCCGGCAAAAACAGCAGCGTCAGCAAGGTCGCAATGATGATCCCGCCAATCATCGCGTAGGCCATCGGCCCCCAGAACACTTCCCGCGCAATCGGGATCATGCCCAGGCTGGCCGCCGCTGCGGTGAGCAGGATCGGTCGGCGCCGGTGCTCGGTGGCTTCCACCACCGCGTCCCACGCTGTGTAGCCGGCCACTTCATATTCGTGGATCTGCGTCACCAGAATCACCGAGTTGCGGATGATGATGCCGATCAGCGCCAGAATGCCGAGGATCGCCACAAAGCCCATGGGCGTGCCGGTGGGAATCAGCGCCAGCACCACGCCGATAAGGCCCAGCGGCGCGACACTGGCCACCAGGAACATCTTCTGCACGCTGTGCAGCTGGATCATCAGGAACGTCGCCATCAGGAACAGCATCAGCGGCACCACCTTGGCAATCGGGCCTTGGGCCTTGCCGCTTTCTTCAACGGTGCCGCCGGTGGCCACCTTGTAACCCACCGGCAGCCCCGCGCTGAATTTCTCGATGGTCGGCGCCAGCTGTTTCACCAGGTCCGTGGGCTGCATCTCATCGCGCACCGAGGCCTTGATGGTGATCGTCGGCTTGCGGTCGCGACGCCATACCAGCGGCTGCTCCAACTCATAACGAACGGTGGCGAAGGCCAGCAGCGGAATCGAGGTGCCGTTGGGTGTGACGATCTGCAGGTTCTGCAAGGTTTCCGGCGTACCGCGCTCGGCATCTTCGGCGCGGCCAACCACGTTGATCAGGTAGATATCGTCGTGTACCTGGGTCACCGAAGCGCCGCTGACCACGCTGTTCATCAACTGCGCCACGTCTTCCGACGACAGCCCGAGTTGGCGCGCCTTGTCCTGGGCGATGTCCACGCGCAGCACTTTGCCCGGCTCGTTCCAGTCGTAGATGATCTCGCCCAGGTGGCTGTTTTTATCCAGCAAGGTCGCCAGTTCGATGGCGTGTTTGCGCACCTGATCAATGTCTTTGCCCGACACCCGATACTGGATCGGCCGCCCCACCGGCGGGCCCATTTCCAGCGGCTGCACATAACTGCCGATGCCGACAAAATCATCGCGCAGGCGCTTTTGCAGGCGTGCAATTAACGCACCGCGCTCTTCCAGGCCTTTGCTCACGATGACCAGCTGCGCGTAGTAAGGGTTTTCCAGTTGCTGGTCCAGGGGCAGGTAGAAACGAATCGCACCCTGGCCGATATAGGTGCTCCAACGCGCAATGTCCGGGTCGTCCTTGATGATTGCTTCAAGGCGGTCGACGGCCTTGCGCGTCTCATTGATCGAGGCGTTTTGCGGCAGGTTGAGGTCGACCAGGATTTCCGGGCGGTCCGAGGACGGGAAGAACTGGTTCTGCACAAATTGCATCGAAAACACCGAGGCTACAAACAGGCCCACGGTGATGCCGATGGCCCACCAGCGGTTGCGCATGGCCCAGAGCATGCCGCCGTTGAAGGCGCGGCCGATGCGCCCAGGCTCAGCGTCATGCGGTTTTACCTTGGCGCTGAGGATATGCACGCCGATCACCGGCGCAAACAGCACCGCCACCACCCACGACACCAGCATGGCCACGGCAATCACCGCAAACAGGGTGAAGGTGTACTCACCCGCCGAACTGGCGTTGAGGCCAATCGGCACAAAGCCGGCGACGGTCACCAGCGTACCGGTGAGCATCGGGAAGGCTGTGGAGGTGTAGGCGTAGGTCGCCGCCTGCTCCTTGGTTTCGCCTTTTTCCAGGCGCGTGATCATCATCTCGACGGTGATCATCGCGTCGTCCACCAACAGGCCGAGGGCGATGATCAACGCGCCCAGCGACACCCGCTGCATGGTGATGCCGCTGTATTCCATGAACACGAACACCAGCGCCAGCACCAGTGGAATCGAGCACGCCACCACCAGGCCGGCACGCATGCCGAGGCTGATAAAGCTCACCACCAACACGATGATCACCGCTTCAAACAAGGCGCTGGTAAAGCCGCCGACGGCTTCTTCCACCACTTCGGCCTGGTCGGAAACCTTATGCACGCCGACGCCCACTGGCAGGTCGGCGGTCAGTTCGTCCATGCGCGTGTGCAGCGCCTTGCCGAAGGATTGGATATTGCCGCCCTTCTGCATGGCGATGGCCAAGCCAATCGCCTGTTTGCCGTTGAAACGGAACATCGGCCGCGCCGGGTCGACGTAGCCACGGCTGATATCGGCAATGTCCGCCAACCGGTAGAAACGGTCATTGAGCCGCAGGTTGACGTTGGCCAGGTCTTTCTCCGAGGCGAATTGCCCGGACGTGCGCACCGAAATCCGTTCCGGCCCGGCCTCGATCACCCCGGCAGGCGTCACGGCGTTCTGTGATTGCAGGCTTTGCACCACTTGGCGTTGATCAATGCCCAACGCGGCGAGTTTGCGCGTGGAGAAGTTCAGGTAAATCACTTCGTCCTGCTGGCCGATCATCTCGACCTTGCCCAGCCCCGGCACCGAACGAATTTCGGCACGCACCTGCTCTACATAGTCGCGCAGTTGGCGCATCGACAGGCCGTCGCCGGTAAAGGCGTAGACCGAGCCGAACACATCACCGAACTCATCGTTGAACGACGGCCCCTGCAAACCCTGGGGGAAGGTGCCGCGAATATCGTCGATCTTCTTGCGCACCTGGTACCAGATCTCCGGGATGGCCTTGGCGCTGGTGGTGTCCTTGAGGAAGACGAATACCGTGGATTCACCCGGCCGCGTGTAGCTCTTCACGTAGTCAAGGGAGTCAAGTTCTTCGAGTTTTTTCTCGATGCGGTCGGTGACCTGCTTGAGGGTTTCTTCCTGGGTCGCGCCCGGCCACCGGGTCTGGATCACCATGGTCTTGATGGTGAACGACGGGTCTTCCTCGCGGCCCAGGTTCATGTAGGAGAACACGCCCATCAGCAGCGCGACGAACATCAAGTACCAGACGAAGGACTGATGCTTAAGGGCCCAGTCGGATAAGTTGAAGCTCCCTTTCATCGCGGGCTGTCCTCGTCGATTTTGACTTTTTGCCCGGGTTTCAGGCTGTTCACGCCAGCGGTGACGATGCGTTCGCCGGGTTTGACGCCGCCGTTGAGCAAGGCGCTGTTGGCATCACGGCTGATCACCGTGACGTCACGCGGCTGCACGGTCTGGCTCTGGGTGTCGAGCAACCAGATACGGGTTTTGCCGTCGGCTTCCTGCAAGGCGGTCAGCGGTACTTCGATACGCGGTGCAATGGCCGTGCTCAGGGTCACGCTGATGGCGGTGCCGAGGCGGAACGCAGGTGGCGTCTCGGCCAGGGTCAGGCGCGCGCGGCGGGTGCGCGTGGCGCTTTGGGCCAGGGGTTCGATCTCGCGCACGATGGCGGTGGTGTTGACGCTGGGGTCGAGCTGCCCGGCGACCAGGAATACCACGTCCGGCGGCAGGCGCTCGGCAAGCCCGGCGGGCAGGTCGATTACCGCTTCCTTGATGTCCGGGCGCGCCAGGGTCACCACTTGCTGGCCGGCGCTGACCACTTGTCCGGCCTCGGCATTCCAGGCGGTGACGATCCCGGCGTGGTCGGTGCGCAGTTCGGCGTAGTTGAGTTGGTCTTTAGCCTGGTTGACCGAGGCTTTGGCTTGATCAAGGGTCGCCTGGGTGGTTTTCAAGTCGGTCTGCGCCACATCCAGCTGGGCCTGGGCACCGACGCCGCGATTGAACAGTTCCTGCTGGCGCCGGGCGTTGGCCTGGGCATTGATGAACTGCGCCTGCACGCGGGCCAGGTCGCCTTGGGCGGCGCGCAACTGGTTTTGCTGGTCGGTGGGGTCGAGCACCGCGAGCAAGGCGCCCTTCTCCACTTCGGCGCCGACATCCACGGCGCGGCGGGCGATACGGCCAGGCACGCGGAAACCCAGGTTGCTTTCGTAGCGGGCCTGGATGGTGCCGGCGAAGCGGCCGAGGTTTTCCTGATCTTCGGACTTCACTTGCATGGACAGCACCGGGCGCACGGGCTCGGGCGGCGTTTCCTCTTTGGAACAAGCGACCAGCAACAGGCTGGCGGCAAGCAATGCCGTCAGGCGCTTCATGGCTGGACTCCTTGCTGGGCGATCTCGACGATCATGCCCGGGTGCAGCAATTGCCCGCCGGCCACCACGACTTTTTCACCGCCTTTAAGGCCGTCGCCAATAATCACTTTGCCGGTCAGATAGCGCGCTACCGTGACTTTGTGCAGTTGCGCCTTGCCGTCGCCGTCAATCAGCCACACAGCGGGTTCGTTGAGGTCTTTGGTCAGCGCCGACCACGGCAACTCCACACTGGCCTTGGCCGGGCCATTGGCCGTGGCGCTGACCACTGAGCCCAGTTGCATGCCTTTAGGCAGCGATTGCAGGGCGATCTTCACTTGCACGGTGCCGGTATTGGCCGCCACGGCGGGCGTGACTTCGCGCACTTTACCCACGGCCTTGATGCTCGGGTTATCCAGCAGGCTCACGGTGATCGGCGCATCGGGCGGTGGCTCCACCAGCAAGGATTCATAGACATTGAACACCGCATCGCGCTCGCCATCGGTGGCCAGGCTGAAAATCGGCACGGTGGCCTGCACCACCTGGCCGACTTCGGCCTGGCGTGCAGTGATCACGCCAGGTGCATCGGCGACCAGCGCGGTATAGCCGAGTTGTTCGCGGGCATTGGCCAATTGGGCTTGGGCGGCAGCCAGAGCGCTCTGGCTGCTACGCAGCGCGGCTTGGGCAGCGTCGTATTCGCTGCGGCTGGTGTAGCCCTTGGGCAGGAGCTTTTCCTGGCGTACGAAGGCGGCGGCGGTTTGCTTGACCCGCGCCTGCTCGGCCACGACCTGGGCCTGGGCGGAATCGACGTTGGTCTGCAAGTCTTTGGGGTCAAGTTTGGCCAGCACTTGCTTGGCGGTCACGCGGTCGCCCACGTCGACCATGCGCTGGATGATCTTGCCGCCCACACGAAAGGACAAATCGGTTTGCACGCGGGCCTGGATATCGCCGGTCAGGGTCACTGCGGCGGCAAAATCCGCGGGTTGCACGGCCTGCACAAACACCCGCGAATGTTCCTTGGGTTCGGACTTTTCCTGGCCGCAACCGCTCAGCAGCGTCAGCAGGCAAAATCCGAAAATACAGGTGTAAATACGACCGCCCATGCAGGCTCCTTTTGCGTGACGCGATGTGACAGTGAGTATGCGACTGTGAGCTTAGATCAGGGTTCCTTATCTGCATTGAGCATCCCATACTCCAAGGGTTCCCACGCCGGCTAAATACACATGCTCAAAACCCTCGCGGTGGCCAACTACCGCTCGATCAATAAACTGGTGGTGCCGCTGGCCCGGCTGAACCTGGTCACCGGCCCCAATGGCAGCGGCAAGTCCAACCTGTACCGTGCCCTGCGCTTGCTGGCGGAGACGGCCCAGGGCGGAGTGATCAATGCACTGGCGCGTGAGGGTGGGCTGGATTCGACCTTCTGGGCCGGGCCTGAGAACGTCAGCCGACGCATGCGCAATGGCGAGGTGGCGGTTGAGCCGACCGTGCGCCAGGGCGTCAAACGCCTGCGCCTGGGGTTTGCCGCTGAGGACTTCAGCTACGCAATCTCCCTTGGGTTGCCGGAAAAGACCCTGTCCGCGTTCCAACTGGACCCGGAGGTAAAGAAAGAATGCATCTGGGCCGGTCACATCTACCGCCCGGCCAGCCTGCTGGTGCAGCGGTCCGGGCCGATGGTGCGCGCCCGCGATGGCCGTGCCTGGGACGTATTGGCCCAGCACACACCCAACTACCACAGCCTGTTTGATCAGGTCGGCAGCCTGCGCGGCTCGCCGGAAGTGTTGCTGCTACGCGAAAGCATTCGTGGCTGGCGCTTTTATGATCATTTTCGCAGTGATGTGGATGCCCCCGTGCGCCAGCCGCAACTGGGCACGCGCACACCGGTACTGCATCACGATGGGCGCGACTTGGCTGCGGCATTGCAGACCATCCGCGAAATCGGCGACCCCGAGGCGTTGCAGCGCGCAGTCAGTGATGCCTTCCCCGGCGCACGGCTGAATATCGAGCCGTTGCAAGGTGGGCGTTTTGCAATTGAGTTTTATCAGGAAGGTTTGCTGCGGCCATTGTCGGCAGCGGAATTGTCAGACGGCACCTTGCGCTACCTGCTGCTGATCGCGGCGCTGCTGACGCCACGGCCACCGACCATGATGGTGCTGAACGAGCCGGAAACCAGCCTGCACCCGGATTTACTGCCGGCGCTGGCGCGCTTGATTATCCAGGCCTCGACGCAGTGCCAGGTGTGGGTGGTGTCGCATGCCAGCCGCTTGATTGCGGCGTTGCAGCAGGATGAAGACTGCAATTCGATCGTGCTGGAGAAGGTGCTGGGGCAGACTCAGATTGTCGGCCAGGGAATTCTGGATGCACCGGCCTGGCATTGGCCGGAATAAGAGATGACTGGGCCGGCCTCATCGCGGGCAAGCCCGCTCCCACATTTTGATTTGCGAACACATTCAAAGGTGGGAGCTGGCTTGCCTGCGATAGCGGTAGAGCAGTCAGCACATAATCAGCCCTGCCACTTACCGCCTTCAACAATCACACTCTCAGGCTTGGTGTCATCGCTCAGTTCTTTACGCACATACTGGTCATACAGCTTGAGCAAGAACTTCTCCTCACCCAACTTCGCCAGCTCCGCGTTCACCCAGTCGCGCAGTTCGATATTGCCCTTCTTCACCGCCGGTGCAATCGGCGCTTCATCACCGAGTTTCTCTTCCAGCACGCGGTAGCCAGGGTTCTGCTTGGCCCAGCTGAACAGCACCAGGTTGTCTTGCGCGTAGGCATCGCCACGCCCGGCGGACAGGGCTTGCAGTGACTCGGAGTTTTTCTCGAAATTGAGCAGTTTCCAGTCCGGGTGGTTCTTGGTCAGCCAGATATCGGCGGTGGTGCCGGTGGTGACGATGATGGTGCGGGTCGCCAGGTCATCCAGGCTTTTCACCGCGCTGTCATTCGGCACCAGCGCCTGCACAGCGACCTTCAAGTTGGGGTTGGTAAAGTCCACCGCTTCCTTGCGCTCCGGCGTCACGGTCATGTTGGCGAGGATCAGGTCGACCTTGTCGCTTTGCAGGAACGGAATACGGCTGGCCGGCTCGACGGCTACGAACTCAACCTTGTTTTCATCGCCCAACAGGTCCTTGGCGAATTGGCGGCCAATGTCGGTATCAAACCCCACATAGCGGCCCGCTTCGTTGACGAAACCAAACGGTGGTTTGTCGGTAAACACGCCGACGATCAGCTTGTCGCGTGCTTTGATCTTGTCGATGTAGCTGGCAGCAGCGACGGGTTTGGCAGGCTCTTCGGCCTTTTTATCGCAGCCGGCCAGCAAGGCAACGGCAAACAGTGGCAGCAGTAGTTTTTTCATATCAGCTCCAATTCCTTGGTCTTTTTGGGCAGTGTTGAAACAAAGGAGAACTTCTCCAGGAACTGCTGCGCGCGTGCGGTTTGCGGGTTCGTAAAGAATGCCTCGGGGGTGTTGTGCTCGAGGATGCGACCGGCCTCCATGAACACCACGCGGTCAGCGACGGCTCGGGCGAAGGCCATTTCATGGGTGACAATCAACAGGGTCATGCCATCGCGGGCCAGGCCTTGAATCACTTCCAGCACTTCCTTGACCATCTCCGGGTCGAGGGCGGCGGTGACTTCATCAAACAGCATGACCTGCGGGTTCATGCACAGCGAACGGACGATGGCGATGCGTTGCTGCTGGCCGCCGGAGAGCTGTCGCGGGAAGGCGTCGCGCTTGTCGGCAAGTCCCACACGCTCCAGCAGGTTCTCTGCTTGCTCACGGGCTTCACGCGGGTCGCGCTTTTGCACCTTCAGCGGGCCGAGCAGGATATTGTCGAGCACGCTCATGTGCGGGAACAGGTGGTAGCTCTGGAACACCATGCCCACGTCCTGACGCACCTGGCGCCAGTCGGTGTGTTTGTCCAGTAACTCCTTGCCGGCAAAACGCAGGCTGCCGCTGTGGGCGACTTCCAAGCCGTTAAGGCAGCGCAGCAATGTGCTTTTGCCGCAGCCGCTGGGGCCGAGGATCACCACCACTTCGCCACTCTGCACGCTCAGGTCGATGCCCTTGAGCACCTGCGCCTCGCCGAAAAATTTGTTGAAACCCTGGAACTCGATCAATGCGCTCATGCCTGGCCCCAGCGCCGTTCCAGCACCTTGGAGGCGGCCGACAACGGGTAGCAGATAAAGAAGAAAAACAGGAACAGCACGCCGTAGATCAATACCGACTCGTAGGTGCGCTCGATGATTTGCTGGCCGACCTTGATCACATCCACCACGCCGATCAGCACCGCCAGCGAGCTGGTCTTGATGATGCGCGTATAGACGTTGATGGTCGGCGGCGTCATGCGTTTGAGGGCTTGGGGCAGCAGTACGTAGCCGTACAGTTGCGGGTCGGATAAACCAATCGACAACCCCGCCTCACGCTGGCCACGTGGCAGCGAATGCAGCGCGCCACGCACCACTTCGCCGACCTCGCTGGCGCCCCAGAGCGACAGCACCAGCACCGCGCACCAGAAGCTTGGAATGCTCAGGCCAAAGAAAATCGGCAGCCCGAAAAACAGCAGGTACAACCACACCAGCACCGGGATCGCCCGGAACAGCTCGAGGTAAACCCGCAGCACCGCGTTAATCACCTTGTTATTCAAGGTGCGCAATACGCCATACAACACGCCGCCGACAGTGCTGAAGGCGATGCTCAAAAATGAAATCGACAGGGTTTGCGCCGCGCCCTTGCCCAATTGCGGCAACGACACCCACAACAACTCAAGACCCGAACTGGCCATGCTGGAGCCTCCTTTCCAGACGGCTGAGCAGCAGCGACAGCGGCAAGAACAGCAGCACGCAAATCAGCGTCAGCACGGCGAGCATTTCGTAGGTCTTGTAGTAGAGCGCGATGTAGCTCTTGGTGGTGTAGAGAATCTCCGGCACCGCCACGGCGGACACTACGGTGGTCTCTTTGAGCAAAAAGATGAAATTGGCAAACAGCGCCGGCAGGCTGAGGATACCGGCCTGGGGCAGGATCACATGACGCAGCAATTGCCAGTCCGACAGGCCGATGGACTTGCCCGACTCGATCTGCGCCAGCGGCACCGCTTCCACGCCGGCGCGCAGCACTTCGGTGAGGTAGGCGCCGCCGAG
Source organism: Pseudomonas sp. OE 28.3 (assembly GCF_014268205.2). Lineage (NCBI taxonomy): Bacteria > Pseudomonadati > Pseudomonadota > Gammaproteobacteria > Pseudomonadales > Pseudomonadaceae > Pseudomonas > Pseudomonas sp. OE 28.3. The sequence goes on along the minus strand of NZ_CP077082.1, from coordinate 484,305 downwards.
GAAGGTCATGGTGATGATCGCCGCCCAGAACCCGGAGATATTGAAGCCCAGGGCCGGCAGTGCGAAGTACACGAAAAACAGTTGGATCAGCAGCGGTGTATTACGCGCCAGCTCCACATACAGCGCCACCAGGCGCGACAGGTAGGGCGTGCGAAACACCAGCAGTGCGGCGTTGATCAGCGCCACCAGCAGGGAGGTGGCAATGGCGATCAAACCCACTTGCAGCGTGACCCCCACGGCTTTGAGAAACGCCGGCAAGGTGCTGAGGATAAAAGCAAAATCGAAGGTCATCTTGAGTCCATGACGCCGCAGGGGTAATGCGGCGGGCGCTGTCCGTTCCGGCATGGGTAACGCCGGGTAGCGCGAACTTTAAAGGCATAAAAAGTAAAATTTAAATACCCAAATAGAATATTGATATCACCCAAAAAGATAACCCGCGGATTCGCGGGTTTGGCGGGCTGCGGCTATGGTTGATGGGTCTGTGTTTCGAGGGAATGAATAATGAACGAAGCGAAACCGATTGATCCGCAGGAACTGGTGAAGTGGCTGGTGGCGCTGCGTCGGGCGATCAATAGCCGCGATATCTGAAACGCTGATCGTTCCCACGCTCTGCGTGGGAATGCAGCACAGGACGCTCTGCGTCCGCTCGTGACGCGGAGCGTCACAGGAGGCATTCCCACGCGGAGCGTGGGAACGATCAATCGCAGGCAAGCCAGCTCCCACAGGGTTTGATTTTGTTTCAGGCATAAAAAAACGCCGACGCTGCAGTAGCCGTCGGCGTTCAAACCTTGAAGGGGGTTTGGTTTACATCAGAACGCAGGCACTACCGCGCCGTTGTACTTCTTCTCGATGAAGGCTTTGACTTGCGGGCTGGTCAGGGCCTTGGCCAGTTTCTGGATGGCGTCGCTGTCCTTGTTGTCCGGGCGCGCCACCAGGAAGTTCACGTACGGCGACTTGGCGTCTTCGATGATCAGCGCGTCTTTGGCTGGGTTCAGGCCGGCTTCCAGGGCGTAGTTGGTGTTGATCACATCCAGGTCAACCTGGTCCAGCACACGTGGCAGCAGCGCCGATTCCAGCTCTTTGAATTTCAGGTTTTTCGGGTTGCTGGCGATGTCTTTCGGCGTAGCCAGTGCATTGGTCGGGTCTTTCAGCGTAATCAGGCCGTTCTTTTGCAGCAGCAACAGGGCACGGCCAGCGTTGGAGCCTTCGTTAGGGATGGCCACGGTGGCGCCATCTTTGAGTTCAGAAATATTCTTGATCTTTTTCGAGTAACCGCCGATGGGCTCAACGTGCACACCAATCACGGTGACCAGGTTGGTGCCCTTGCCCTTGTTGAAGTTTTCCAGGTACGGCAGGGTCTGGAAGTAGTTGGCGTCCAGACGCTTCTCGGCAACCTGGGTATTGGGTTGCACATAGTCAGTGAAGACTTTGATTTCCAGGTCCACGCCTTCTTTAGCCAGGGTCGGCTTGACCAGCTCAAGGATCTCCGCGTGCGGGATCGGGGTAGCCGCTACCACCAGTTTCTCGTTGGCCTGGGCGAAGCTTGCAGTCAGGGCAGCCGCCAGTGCGGTAAACAACAGAACCTTTTTCATGCAGTGTCCTTATCGAAATTCCGGGGCGTCTCTGACGACCGTTTTTTATGGTGTGCCAGCGAAGTGCTATCGCGGCGTGGGATGGACAATACCTAGATTTTTTATTCCCGAACAATATCTTTTATTCACGTTGATATTCCATTTTGTTCATGTAGCGGCTGTTCATTTAGAAAGCTGAGCAAGCTTTGCTGTTCGGCGGCGCTGGCACTCGCGAAGATGCGCTGCAGTTGTTCCAACGGCGAACCGGCGGCGGGCAGGTTCAAATGCTCGGGTAAAATCTCATCGCCACTGCTTACCAAGAGCGCAAAGTGAATAACGTTTTCCAGCTCACGGGTATTACCCGGCCAGCTGTGATGCTCCAGCACACGCTGGGCGGCATCACTGATCAGCGGCACCGGCAGGTCGAGGCGCTGGCTGTAAATGCCGAGGAAATATTCAGCCAGGGACAAAATGTCGCCCACCCGCTCACGCAGAGCCGGCAGGTCCAACTGGCCTTCGCTCAGGTAATGGAACAGGCGTTCATGAAACTTTCCGGCGGCCACGGCCTGGGCCAGGTCGATACTGGTGGCGGCGACCAGCCGCACATCCACCGGGCTTGGCTGATGAGCGCCGACACGGGTGACTTCGTGGTTTTCCAGGGCGGCGAGCAATTTCACCTGGATCGGCAGCGGCAAATCGCCGATCTCGTCCAGGTACAAGGTGCCGCCATTGGCCGAGCCAAACCAGCCGGCGCGGCTGCTGGCTGCTCCGCTATGGCTGCCGGCGGCATAGCCGAACAATTCGGCATCCGCGTAGGTAGGGCTGATGGCGCCGCAATTGACCGACACAAACAAACCCGTGCGGTCGCTGCCCCGGTGAATATGCCGCGCCAGCAGCTCTTTACCACTGCCGGTCTCACCGCGAATCAATACCGGCAACGCACGCGGTGCGAGGCTTTCCAGCTCTTCACGCAGCTGGCGTGAACGCGGGTCGACAAACACCAACGCCTTGGCGCGGATGCTCAGCGGGCTTTTTTCAGCATCGGGAAAGGTCAGCAACGGCTGGCCAAAGGTGTCATGACTCATGGCAGGCTCCCGCCCCAAATCCGCTCAGGGACGGGGCGTTGAAAAAAATTTATGCACGGCGCCGGGCGTGATGCTCAAGGCGGTTTTGCAGGCGATAGAGGTAGGCGAAACCCTGTTCCCAGCGTTGGTGGCCGGACTTCACATTGATATGCCCGGCACCGGACAAAATGCCGGCCTCGGCGCCCCAGTTGCGGGCCAGCTCCAAGGCGCGGGTGGCGCTGACGGCGCTGTCATTGTCGGAGCTGACCACTTGGCTGGGAAACGGCAACAGGTGCGTGGGAATCGGTGCAAAGTTGCGCAGGGCGGGGGCACAGGCTGGGCGTTCGACATCCGCCGGCGCCACCAGCAAAGCGCCGCGCACTTGGCGTAGAAAATGCACCGGCGCCGTGGCCGCCCAATGGGCGACCGTGATGCAACCCAGGCTATGGGCAATGAGAATCACCGGCGTGCTGTCGGCGGCGATGGCCTCCGCCAGTGCCGCCACCCAGTCTTCGCGACGCGGGGTAAGCCAATCGGCCTGCTCCACACGCGCACTGTTGGGCAGGCTGTTCTGCCAATGACTTTGCCAATGATCTTCTGGCGATCCTTGCCAGCCCGGCACGATCAGATAACGAATCGACTCGCTGTGCATGGGTGTGCCCTCCTGCAGCGTTTAACGTTGCTGGTCAGTATAGGGACGAGGGTTATATTCGTTAAGGAATAAGAAGCTATTTATTAATAACCAAAATATCAATCACACGGATAATCAAAAATGTGGGAGCTGGCTTGCCTGCGATAGCGGTGGGTCAGTTACAGATGCATCGACTGACCCACCGCTATCGCAGGCCAGCTCCCACATGGACCGGGTTGCACAGTGGAAATCAGGTAAATACCAGGCAAAAAAAAGGCCGCACCCTGCCAAGGAGACGGCCAAAAAATTGTCGAGGCTTTTGAAACTTAACGTGCAGTAATCACCGACAGCTTGGTGATGCCTGCGCGCTCGATAGACGCCATGGCTCGCGCCACTTCGCCGTAATTCACACCATCATCGGCCTGCAGCTGCACCCGCACCTCCGGGTCCTTGGCCTTGGCCGCCTGCAGATTGAATTCCAGCAGGTCAGGCTGGATTTCATCCTTGTTGATAAACAATTTGCCGGCGCCGTCGATGCTTACCACCAGCGGGTCTTTCTGCTCCACCGGGGCTACGGCCTGGGTCTTGGGCAGGTTGATCGGGATCGAATTGGTCAATAACGGCGCGGTGACGATAAACACCACCAGCAGCACCAGCATCACGTCCACCAGCGGCGTGACGTTGATCTCGCTCAGCACCTCATCACTGTCTTGCGTGGAGAAGGCCATTTCAGGACGCCTCCTTCACTTTTTGCGCGGTGCCTGCCGCGCTTTTGGTCAGCGTAGGGTGCAGCAGCACGCGGAAGGAATTCTTCTGCGCCAGGCTGTAGAAGTCGTGGGCGAAGTCATCCAGGTCCGCTGCCGTGAGCTTGAGGCGACGCAGGAAGTAGTTGTAGACCAGTACCGCCGGCACTGCGACCGCGATACCCACACCGGTGGCGACCAATGCCGCACCAATTGGACCTGCGACGGTTTCCAGGCTGGCCGAGCCGGCAGCGCTGATGCCTTTGAGGGCTTCCATGATGCCCCACACGGTGCCGAACAGGCCGATAAACGGCGAGGTGCTGCCAATACTGGCGACCACGGCCAGGCCGGTTTCCAGAGAGCGGCGCTCACGCACGATCTGCTGGCGCAGGGCACGTTCAAGGCGGTCCTGGTGATTGATGGCCTGGCTCAAGTCTGCTGCGTGCGGGGCATCGCCGACCTGGATCGCGGCATAACCGGCCTGGGCTACACGGGCTGCGGCGCCGGGCTGGGTCTCGGTCAGCTCAGCGGCGGAATCGAGACTCGACGCCGCCCAGAACTGTTTGTGAAACTTGCGATCCTGCGCTTTGAGGCGCCCGAACTGCACGCCCTTCAACAACGCCAGGCCCCAGGTGGCGACCGAAAAGACCACCAGCAGCCAGATTACCGCGCTTTCGATGGATTCAAGTGGAGATGCTAATGCCATGATGTTTTCCCTCTGTGCAGGTGGCGGCGTGTCCAACACACCGCTGCCGAATCGTTAGTGAATCTTGAAATCGATCGGGACGCTGACCCAGCCGTCCTGGGCCACATCGCCCTGCTTGGCCGGCACGAAGCTCCAACGCTTCACGGCGGTCAATGCGGCGTCGTCGAGTTGCTGGCGACCGCTGCTTTTCTGGACCTGGACCTCACCCGGCTTACCGCTGGCCAACACATGCACGCGCAACAGCACGGTGCCTTCCCAACCACGGCGCTGGGCCAGTGACGGGTACTCCGGCGCCGGTTTCTTCAAGTACGCGGCGTTGGCCGAAGCAGGTGTCACCGGCGCAGGTGAAGGTGCCGGTGGCGCTGCTGGCGCTGGAGGCGCAGGCTTCGGTGGCACAGGCGGTTGCTCGACCGCTTTTGGCACAGGTTTGGGTTCAGGTTTTGGCACCGGCTTCGGCTTGGGTTTTGGAACAGGTTTGGGCGGCGCTGGTTTGGCGGCCAACTCATCGACTACCGGCGGTGGTGGCTCGACCACAGGCGGTGGCGGCGGTACAGGCACAGGCGGCTCCACCACCGGCGGCGCGGGTTGGGAAAATTCGATCGTCATCGGCGGGATTTCCGGCGGCACAATCGGCAACACCGGCGTGGGCTTCTGGCTCACCCAATAAATCACCGCACCGTGCAAGGCCAACACCAGCAACCCCAGCAGAATCCCTTCACGACGACTCGAAAAACGCTTCGGGGTTTTCTGCAAACGCAATTGCCCCAACGGCGCGCGGTGCGGCCGGCCAAGGTCGACCAACTCACCACCCGGTGCCTGGCGCCACTTCGCCTCGGGTGCACTGGCGGCGGTCTGGACATTGCCCATTGATTCACTCCCTACGGTTTTCACACCAAAAAACCGACAGGCCTGCCAAAGCGGCCGTCGAGGGCTGAATCATCGGGGCTAGACGCTTATCCCTTAAAGTAATCTTTAAAGTTATACATAGATCTAAATTGAATAAACGAAACATCCTGAAACGCCAAAGCCACGTTGGCCGTGGCCTGTGGCGAAGGGGTTGTTTTTGAATGCTTTAAAGGCATAAAAAATATTCAGTAAACGCATGGATTGTGGCGAGCGGGCTTGCCCCGCGTTGGGCTGCGTAGCAGACCCAAAACCTGCCAACACGCTATGCCTGGCGCGCCGCGTCTTGCCTTAGAGGGGCCGCTGCGCAGCCCAACGCGGGGCAAGCCCGCTCGCCACAAAAAAACGCTCGTCGAACGCTTCAAGATGGGTTATTGGCGCATAGAGCGAACAATTGCTGCTGCAAAGTCTGCCCGGCCGCGCCCAACCCACTGCGGCCATACAGCGCCAGGCGCACGCCCTGGACCATGGGTAAACCACTGTCGTCACCCAGTACCACATGCCCTGGCTGCACCACCCGTCGCGGCAACAGGCTGATACCCAACCCCGCCGCCACCGCCGAGCACACACTGGCCAGGCTGGCGCTGGAATAGCCGATGCGCCAACGCCAACCGCCAACTTCCAGGTGGTGGAGCATTTCATTGCGGTACAAACCGCCTACCGGAAACGCTACCAAGGGCAGCGGGTCGCGCCCAATCGACGGCATGCTGCGGCTGTCTACCCAACACAGCGGTTCCGGCCACGAGGCCACGCAGTCATCGCTGTCGCCCATCTGCTTGACCAGCAACACGTCGAACTCACCGGCGCGGTATTGCCGCTGCAGTTCCGGACTGAGACCGCTGGTGACTTCCAGCCGCACTCGCGGATAGGCCACCACAAAAGCCGACAGCAACGGCATCAGGCGCTCGGCGGCAAAGTCCTCCGGCACGCCGAGGCGCAACACGCCGTCGCTTTGCTGGTTGATCAACACATCGGCGGCCTCCTCATGCAGCGCGAGGATGCGCCGCGCGTAGGCCAGCAAACGCTCGCCCTCGGCGGTGGGCACCACGTGGCGTTGATCGCGGTCGAGCAACTGGCATGCCACGGCGTCTTCCAGGCGACGAATCTGCTGGCTCACGGTGGATTGGGTCAGGTGCAAGCGCTCGGCAGCGCGAGTGAAATTGCCGCAATCCACCACGGCGATAAAACTACGCAGCAACATGGGATCGAACATGTTTTTCACCATTGCGTTTGCCACTGGTTGGCATGGTTATATTTAATTTCAGAATACTCTGGCGGCTCGCCATACTTCACGCCTCTTTTGCGCAGACGATAGGCCGTGCATGACGCTCAACCATTCATTCGCAGGAAAATTGGCCGGCTGGGGCCTTTTGGTCGTACTGGGCCTGAACCTGCGCCCCATTCTCAGCTCCATCAGCCCCTTGCTCGGCGAGATTCGTCAGGCCACCGGGCTGAGCTTCCAAAGCAGCGCCCTGCTCACCAGCCTGCCAGTGGTGTGCATGGGCCTGGTGGCGCTGGTCGGTGTGCGCGTGGAAGCGCGCCTGGGCGAGCGGCGCGGCATCGCGCTCGGCTTAATGATGATTCTGCTGGCCTGCCTGGCACGTTGGTTGATGGGCCAGGCGTCGGCGCTGCTCGTTACGGCGTTGCTGGGCGGCGCCGGTGTGGCGCTGATCCAGGCATTGGTGCCGGCAATGATCAAGCGCGAATTTCATCACCGCGTGCCGGTGGCGATGGGTGTGTACTCAGCCTCGTTGATGGCTGGCGGCGGGCTGGCAGCGTTGCTCAGCCCGCTGGTGGCCACGCATTTTCAGCAATGGCAGGCGGGGTTGGGTGTGTGGCTGTTGCCGGCGCTGGGGGCGTTGCTGCTGTGGGCCTGGCTGCCGTTGGGCGCGGCGAGAAACCTGCAAATCGCGCCGGCATTCAAGGGGCTGCGCAATCGTCGGGCCTGGCTGCTGGCGCTGTATTTCGGGCTGGTGAATTGCGGCTACATGAGCATGGTGGCGTGGCTGCCGGCCTACTATCAGCAACTGGGCTGGGGCGTGTTGCCGAGCGGTTCGTTGCTGGCGTTCATGACCATCTTCCAGGTGATCGCTGCACTGTTGATGCCGGTGCTGGCTCAGCGCGGTATCGACCGTCGCCCGCTGCTCGGCATCAGCCTGTTGGCACAGACAGTCGGCTACCTCGGCCTGATCCTCGCACCGCTGGAGTACCCGCACCTGTGGGTCGCCTTGTGCGGGTTTGGCCTGGGCGCGTGTTTCGCCCTCAGCCTGCTGCTGACCCTCGACCACCACCGCGACCCGCGCCAAGCCGGGCAACTGGCGGCTTTCGTACAAGGCGTAGGTTTTTTGATCAACGCCATTTCGCCGTGGCTGACCGGCTGGCTGCGGGAACTGACCGGTAGTTTCGTCAGCGCCTGGATGGTGCTGACGGTGACGGTGGTGGCGATGCTGATCGTGACCCGCGTGTTCAGCCCGGCCACCTACCGCGCCGGCTCTATGAATATGCAATTTGAGTCTAGATAAAAAAATAAAGCTTCTTTGGAGGAATAAGCGAGGCGATTAAAATCCCGGCTTCCTTCAGGACGCCGGAAAACTCCATGGACCTTCGCCAACTGCGCTACTTCATCGCTCTGAACGAGTACCGCAGTTTTGTGCGCGCCGCCGACGCCATGGGCATTACCCAGCCGGCGTTCAGCCGCAGTATCCAGAGCCTGGAACAGGAGTTCGGCTGTGTGCTGGTGGACCGCGCCCACAAAGACCTGCGCCCCACCCCCGAGGGCCAGGTGGTGTTGCAACATGCCTTGTCGCTGGTTCAGGGGGCGGCGCGGCTGAGCCACGAAGTCACCCGCATGACCAAGCTCGACGCCGGCGAATTGCGCTTCGGCTGCGATGCCGTGGCGGCAGTGAACCTGGTGCCCGAGGCGATCGCGCGGTTTGTCGGCGCCCATCCCCGAGTACGCAGCGGTTTGCAGGTGGATAACTGGGAAAAACTCGGGCGTAGCTTGAGCCGCGAGGAGATCGAATTCTTCATCGCCGATGTGCGCCACTTCGAGGCCGATCCGAACTTTCAGACCCAGGCCCTGACACCCAGGCGCAATGTGTTTTTCTGCCGCGCCGGGCACCCGTTACTGGCCAAGGACAGCCTCTCAACCAACGATTTGTTTGACTACCCACTGGCCACACCGCTGATCGCTCCCGGAGTACGCAAGCTGCTGGCCAACCTGAGCGGGCGTATCGACTTTTCTCCCGCAATCGAGCTGGAGCAGTTTGCGGCGCTGGCAGCCATCGTGCACCAGTCCAATGCGATCGGCCTGGGCGCCGAGGATGCGTTTGCCGAAGACGTTGCCCGTGGCGCACTGACGGTACTGCACTGGCGCAATGTGCCTCACAGCCTCGACAGTTTGAACAACCGCTGCGGGATCATCAGCCGTACCGGGTTTCGCTTGTCGCCGGCGGCGAAGGCGATGATCGAAACCCTGGTCACCGTGGACAGCCCCTCTGCTGAAGCAAGCTTGCTCGCCCGCAGCTAAAAAACCGGGCGTGCGCGGCAACCCATTCTCTTGATTTCAATGAAACTGTTATCGGCAATCAGCGGGTTTTTTCGTCTGCAGGGAACCGACACCATTGGCTCCAGAACAGAAAAACCTGGAGCCCCGCCATGTACTTGAAATACCCACTCAGCTGGACTGCCCTCGCCTTGGCAGTGGCCCTCACCGGCACTGCCGCCCAGGCTTCCATGCCGGCGAACCTGCCCGCCGATCAGAGCGTTGGCGCCATCGAGCAGGTGCACGCCTTCCACGATGCCATGCCCACCGGCGTGAGCGTTACCGAGACCGGACGCATCTTTGTCAACTTTCCTCGCTGGGGCGACGAGGTGCCGTTTACCGTCGCAGAACTGCGCGATGGCAACGTCGTACCCTACCCTGACCAGGCGATAAATCAGGCCAACCCCAAAGACCCGGCCAAAGGATTTATCAGCGTACAAAGCGTGGTGGCCGACGGGCGCGGGCACCTCTGGATACTGGACACCGCAGCGCCTGGCTTCTCGTCTCCACAGCCGGGGGGTGCCAAGCTCGTCGCGGTTGATCTCGCCACCAACAAAGTGGTCAAGACCCTCGTATTCCCGAAAAACGTCATGCTGCCCGGCACCTACGTCAACGACATGCGCTTTGATTTTCGCGTAGGTGACCAAGGCGTGATCTATATCACCGACTCCTCCCTTACCGGCCCGGGCGCGATCATCGTCATGGACATCGCCAGTGGCACGGCCATACGCCGGCTCAGTGGTGCACCCTCGACCTCGGTCGACCCGAACTTCGTGCCCATGGTCGAAGGCCAGGTCCTGAAAGTGCGGGATGCCAAAGGCGGCACCCAACCGTTTGCCGTGGCTTCGGACGGCATCGCCCTGTCGGCGGATGGTCAGACCTTGTACTTCTGCCCGCTGTCGAGCCGGCACCTGTATTCCATCCCCACGGCGCTGCTGCGAGACACGACAGTCAGCGAAGCGCGCCTAGAGATGGCGGTCAAAGACCTCGGGGAAAAAGGCGCCTCGGACGGGCTTGAAGCCGACGCCTCGGGGGCCGTCTATGCCGGTGACTACGAAAACAACAGCGTGCGCAAACGGCTGGCGAACGGGCAATGGCAGACCATCGTCCATGATCCTCGCGTGCTCTGGCCCGACACACTGTCAATCGGTCCTGACGGCTACCTGTACTTCATCGCCAATCAGTTGCACCGCCAAGGCATCTTTCACGCAGGCAAAGACTTGCGCCAGAAACCCTACAGCCTGCTGCGAGTGAAGATCGATGCCGCACCGGCGCCCACCCACTAGCGGCGCACAAGCATGAATATCGATGCGTTGAACCTTTTCATGCGATCAACGGAACTGGGCAATATCACCGCAGCCGGCAGGGAGCTGGGACTCGCGCCCTCGGTGGCCAGCCACAAGCTGGCGAAGCTTGAAGAATACCTGGGCATGCGCCTGCTGCATCGCACTACCCGCCAGGTCAGCCTGACCGAAGACGGTGCGCTGTTTCTGCCCCATGCAATCAGGGTGCTGGCAGCCGTGGATGAGGCCTATCTGGTCGCGGTGAAAGGCAAGGACGTGGCCAAGCGGGTGTTAAGAGTGTCCGCCCCCGGATCCTTCGCGCGGATGTGCCTGATGCCGGCCATTACCCGGTTCTTGCACGCCAACCCGAAGCTGAAGATCGACCTGATACTGTCGGATCAAATGCAGGACCTGACCGAGATCGGGATTGATGTGGCAATCCGCATCGCCTCCCTGAAGGACTCATCTCTGGTGGCGCGCAAGCTCGGCTGCGACCGGCGCATCCTGTGTGCGGCACCCGCCTACCTCCAGGCGCATGGCGAACCGACTTCACCGGCGGAGCTGGTCAACCATTCCTGCATCCTGCTGGGCGACGAGGACCATTGGCGTTTCGTGGGCGCCCAGTCACACGAAGTAACGGCAATCAGTGGTTCGCTCAGAGTCAATTGCGGCGAAAGCGCGCGGCTTGCCGCCGAGGGTGGGCTCGGCATTGTCTCTGTTTCACAGTGGAACGTCAGGGCCTCACTGGAAAGCGGCGCGTTGGTGGAAATCATGCCGGGGTGTGTGTTGGAGCAAACCCGGGATATCTGGGCGATCTATCCCAGCGCGCGGTTGATCTCATCCAAGGCTCGGGCGTTCGTCGAGTTCATGATCGCCGAGTTCCAGGGCGATTTTTAGCATAGGAATAAATCATGACGGTAACTCACCAGGCTGCAGGCAAAACAAATCTCGCGAGCGGCCCACGCGTCGTTCGACTAGGGGTGACGGACCTGTCTTTCCATCGGGTTACCGCTGCGGTGGTAGCGCTGGTTTTGCAACGCATGGGCCTGACCGTCGAGCGCCACTATGCCCTGCACGAGGAAAACTTCGAGCAGTTGCGCAAAGGCTCGGTCGACATGCTGGTCTCCGCCTGGATTCCGTTCAGCCACGGGCTGTACAAGCAAGCGGTGGAGGCAGTGACGCCCACTCGCGAACTGGGCTTGCACTACCAGCCTTATGCCTTGTGGGGAGTGCCGGACTACGTCAGCGAGCAGGACGTGGAATCCATCGAGGACCTGCTCAAGCCCGACGTCCGGGCCCGGATGAACCCGCTGATCCAGGGGATCGGCCCGGGTGCAGGCATTACTCGTTTCTCGCTGAAAATCATGGACGAATACGGGTTGAACAACGCCGGATATCAGTTCCGCACGGGCAGCCAGGACGATTGTATTAAGGCGTTCGAGGCGCTGTATCAGCAGCGGCGCTGGGGCATCGTGCCACTGTGGCACCCTCAGTTCCTGCACCACCGTTATCGAATTCGCGACCTGAAAGACCCCAAGGGATTACTCGGCAGTGTCGACAGAGCAGTGCTGCTGGCCCGCGAGGATCGCTTGGTGTTACTCACGGCTGCCGAAATCCAGGTGCTGGACAATATTCGCCTCTCCAACCTCATCGTTGCCGAACTCGATGATGCGCTCAACCGTGGCGGGCAATCCGCAGATGCCGCCGCGAGCGATTGGCTGGCAAGGCATCCCGACACCTTGCGCGCCTGGCTCGCCCCCCTGGCCTGACTGGGCAACGAGGCCTTTTACGAATTCTGAATTCGCGGCGGACTGGCTACAAGGGCCTGCTCACTGAGGCTAGTTTGGCGATGCAGATGTTCTGCAATCTCCCCAAACCGAGGACTCCAACATGCTCTACCTGGTTTTCAGCGGCACCATCAAAGAAGGCAAGCAGGCCGAGTTCTATCGTGATGTAGCGGCCGTCTCACAGAAACTCACCCATCAGCACGACAAGGCCGTGGTCTATCAATGGCATAAGGATGAAGAGAACCCCAACCGGTTCTTTCTCAACGAACAGTGGGAAAGCGTCGCGGACCTGCACGCGCATTTCGAAACGCTCTACAAAGCCTTCGGCCCGGCGAAACCCACCGAGCGCCTGCCGGCGAAAATCCTCGCGTACCTCGATGAAGCACAGGTGAACTTCTACCAGGCCATTCAGTAAACCGTACCCGGTCACCCCAGGGTGACCGGGACGCTTGCTCAGCGCGTGGTCGTTTCCATCGGGTTGAGTTCGCTCAGCCGTCCCTCCTGGCGCTCAAGCCGATTGGCGCGGGTAAACGTGCCGATATCATTGAAGCGCACACCCATCTCGCGCATCACCTTATGCGCCACCTTGGCGGTCATCTGACGGATGTAGAACGGCTCCTTCACCACAAAATGGTGGATGCCGTGAGTGCTGCCGAAGTTGAAGCAAAACGCCTGCAACGGCCACATCCACCACGGGTTGAGCACCTGGGTTTGCTGGATCACGTTGCCCAGTTCCACATCGCCGTAATAGTGCATGTTGGAGCTGACAAAGTGCAGGCAAAAGGTGCGCAGCACGTTAGGACCGATGAGCACCACGGCGGCGATATCAATCACCTGCATCATCTGCAAGGTACCGGCGGACCACTGGATTGGCGCGCCCATCAGGCTGGCGATGCCATTGGCGGCATGAAAGCCCAGGAACACATACCACGCGCCCCAATGCAGCAGCGCCAGCGGTGCGTACACCAGCAGCGAGCGTTTGAGGATCTTGAGTTTGTGACTCCAGGTCTTGGCCCGCAGCATGCGGATAAACGCCGACATCACGTTATCGCCCACCATCAGCAACCGCGCGAACCCCCACGGCTCGCCATTGGTAATGGCGCGCTCTTCCATATCGGTTTCGGTGCCGGACACCTTGTGGTGGTTAAGGTGCAAATGCCGGCGTATCCACGGGTTGATGGTGCTCGGCCGCGCCAGCCACACCAGGCCCATCATCAGGTTGTGTGGCACACGTTGCTTGCGAAAGTACATGCTGTGGATCAGGTCGTGTTCCAGCTCGTGGGTCAGCGAAGCGAGGAAAGCGTTGAGCAGCAAACATGCCCACCAGGCCATATGACCGGTGATATAGAGCGCCGCCGAACCGAGCATGCCGAGCAAGGCAAAGGCCAGGATGCCCGCGCCCAACGCGTCCTGATGCAGCAGCCAGGGGTGCTGTTGGCGCAACCGCACGCCCTCGGCGAGCACCACTTCGCGGATTTTTGCCGAGCGCTGTTGCGCATTCATCTGTTGGGGACTTGCAGAAGTACCGTCCATGCTCCCATCCTCTTGTTAAGTGATACGTCCATCCTGCCCCAAGCGATCGGGCGGGACGCTAGCCCCGGACGCCAACCTGTTGACCGCAAGCGCCAATCACCATGACTGAACCCACGTCTCTCGCCAGTTGGACCCGCGCCCTGCGCAAGCAGCTCGACGCCCTCAACCTGGACAGCGCCGCGCTGTGCATCGAGGCCGGGCTCGACCCGCAGCAGATGGACGACCCCAACGCACGCTACCCGCTGTCGGCCACCACACGCCTGTGGGCGCTGGCAGTGCAGGCCAGTGGCGACCCGGCGATCGGCTTGCGCGTGTCGCGGTTTGTGAGCCCGACCACCTTTCATGCGCTGGGTTATGCGCTGGTGGCCAGCGGCAGCTTGCGTGAGGTGTTCGAGCGCATCGTGCGGTATCACCAAGTGGTCAGCGATGCCCTGACGCTGGAGCTTAGCCGAGAGGGTGAGCGTTACCGCTTTCGTCTGCTGCAACCTGCGGACAGTCCGGCACCGGCGCCGGAAGCGATTGATGCGTTTGCAGCGATCTATGTGCGCACCTGCCGTAATCGCCTGGGCCGTGACTACGCGCCGTTGGCAGTGTACCTGCGGCGGCCGGAACCGGTGGATCCAAAACCCTGGCACACGGTGTTTCGCGCACCGGTGTTCTTCGATGCCGAGGAAGACCGACTTGAATTTTCCGCCCAGGACTTCGACAGCCACCTGGACGACGCCAACCCCGAGTTGGCCGAGCACAATGAAACCGTGCTCAAGCGCACCCTGGCCCAGCTGCAACCGCTGACCTGGGAACGCAAGGTGCGCAGGGCGATCGAGGAACAATTGCCGGAGGGCGAGCCGAGTGCCGAGCGCATCGCCCAGGCGTTGCACCTGAGCTTGCGCAGCTTGCAGCGGCATTTGGCGGATGAAGGCTGTCGGTTTGATGCGTTGCTCAATGAGTGCCGCGAGAACCTGGCGCTGCTGCACCTGCGCGATCCGCACTGCTCATTGGCCGAGATCAGTTATTTGCTTGGGTTTGCCGATACCAGCAGTTTCAGCCGAGCGTTCAAGCGCTGGACGGGGATGACGCCGGGGCAGTTTCGCGATGGGTTGCGCTAGGTCGGGCCTCATCGCAGGCAAGCCAGCTCCCACAGGGCAATGCATTTCAACTGTGGGAGCTGGCTTGCCTGCGATAGCGGTGGCTCAGCGACCACGCCGCAAGAGTTTTTTCACCCGCGCCACCAGCACCTTGGCATCAAACGGCTTGAGCAAATAATCATCCTCATGCAGTTCCAACCCACGCAAGCGGTCTTCAATGCCACCGGGCGTGGTCAGGAACAGCACGGGTGTCTCACCCTTTAACCGAATCGCCTGCTGCAACTTCCAGGCATTCAGGCCCGGCAGCATCACATCCAGAATCACCAGGTCGTACTCGGTGCTTTCCACGAAACGCAACGCCGCCATGCCATTGGCCGCGACTTCGACGCTGTAACTGGCCTCGTTCAAGCCCTGGGCCATCCGCTGCGCCTCTTCGGATTCATGTTCCACTAACAGCACGCGCATAACACACCTCGATTAATCAGGCTTGCAGGCTAACACCCTCAGGTGTGCGCCGCCTCACGCAGTCGCCGGGCATCAAGGATTTCGATCTCGCCGTAGCCCAGGCGCACGATGCCTTGGGCCTGCAGGTCCTTGAGCAAGGCGTTGGTGGTCTGGCGTGACAGGCTCAGCATGGCGGCCAGGTCTTCCTGGGGCAGTTGCAGCATGCTTTTTAAAGACTCGGCCTCGCCATAACCCTCGACGATCATCAACAGACGATGGGCCAGGCGCACCGACGCCGGCATCAGGCTCAATTGCTCGATATTGATAAAACTCAGGCGCAGCTTCTGGCTCATCAACAACGCCAGGTCGCGCCAGTACTGCGGGCTTTCATTGAGGATACTGAGCAACGCCTGCTGTGGCACCTGCAGCAGCGTGCACGGCCCGACGGCGCAGGCGTCGTGGGTGCGTGGCAGGCCGTCGAACAGGCAAATCTCACCCAGCCAGAAGGGTGATTCCACCAGGCTCAACAGTGCTTCCTTGCCGTGTTCATTCACCGCACTGATGCGCAAGGCGCCGTCGAGCACCGCGTACAGGCCACAGGGTGGGTCGCCACGCTTGAACAGGGTTTGCCCCGCCGCCAGCTGCCGCTGCCGGGCGTGGGCCAGCAGGCTATGCTGAAAAGGCTCAGGCAGGTGGCTGAACCAGTGGCCAGAGGCCAAGCGAGTACGCCATTTCTCTGTGTCCATGAGCACTCCGAAGATTGTCGCCCAGCTGACAGTCAGTCACAGGCGGACAGGGCATGATCAAGCATCCTACAGGAGGAACAACAATGAAAAGCCTCGTCGACCACCTCAGCCAATACGCCGCCTACCACCGCGACCCGCGCAATATCGCCAGCCACTTTATCGGCATCCCGTTGATTGTGGTCGCCGTGGCGGTGCTGCTGTCGCGCCCTGAATGGGCAATCGGCAGCCTGTGGATATCTCCGGCAGTGCTACTCGCGCTGTTTTCGGCATGGTTCTACTTGCGCCTGGAACTGGCGCTGGGCCTGCTGATGACGCTGTTGATGGGTTTGTCGGTATGGGCCGGGCATGCGCTGGCGGCACAGAGCACGCTGGTATGGCTGAGCAGCGGCATCGGTATGTTTGTGGTGGGCTGGGTGATTCAGTTTGTCGGGCACTATTACGAAGGCAGGAAGCCGGCGTTTGTGGATGATGTGTCGGGATTGATTGTGGGGCCGTTGTTTGTGGTGGCGGAGCTGGCGTTTGTGCTGGGGTTGCGGCAGGAACTTAAAGAGCAGATTGAGGCGCGGTCCGGCCCGGTAGAACGCCGCGATCTGAAGCCAAGCAAGGTCTGAATGTGGGAGCTGGCTTGCCTGCGATACAGGCACCTCGGTGTATCAGTCACACCGTAGTGATGCTATCGCAGGCAAGCCAGCTCCCACATGATCGTTCCCACGCAGAGTGAACGATCTGAGGGTCAGGCTTTTTGCCAGACCTTGGGCTTGAAGAACAAGGTCTCGCCACGCGCCAATCCGGTCAGGCTGTCGTGGTCTTTGACCACTTCGGCCTCGATCAGCTCGCTTTGGCCTTCGACCTTGAGCGTCACCCGTGTGGTGGCGCCGAGCGGGCGAATATCGCGCACTTGCGCGGCGTGGTGATCTTCCAGCTCATGGCGCGACAGCGACACTTCATGCGGGCGGAACAGCACGTGCTTGTCTTCGCCCAAGTGCAGACGGTTGGAATCACCGAGGAAGTGATACACAAAATCGCTGGCCGGGTTTTCGTAGACTTCGCCCGGTGAGCCGATCTGCTCGATCACGCCCTTGTTCATCACCACGATACGGTCGGCGACTTCCATGGCCTCTTCCTGGTCGTGGGTCACGAACACCGAGGTGAGGTTGATATCTTCGTGCAGGCGCGCCAGCCAGCGGCGCAGCTCTTTACGCACCTTGGCGTCGAGGGCACCGAAGGGTTCATCCAGCAGCAGCACCTTGGGTTCTACCGCCAGGGCGCGCGCCAGGGCGATACGCTGACGCTGGCCACCGGAGAGTTGTTCCGGGTAGCGATCCGACAGCCAATCAAGCTGCACCATATTCAGCAGTTCATGCACTTTGACCGCAATCTGGCTTTCGCTCGGGCGCTGGTTTTTCGGCTTCATGCGCAGGCCGAAGGCAACGTTGTCGAACACGGTCATGTGGCGGAACAGCGCGTAGTGCTGGAACACAAAGCCGACGTTGCGATCACGCACGTCGTGGCCGGACACGTCTTCGCCGTGGAACACGATGCTGCCGGCGTCCGGGGTTTCCAGGCCTGCAATGATGCGCAGCAAGGTGGTCTTGCCGCAGCCGGACGGGCCCAGCAACGCCACCAGCTCGCCACTCTGGATGTCCAGATTGATGCTGTTCAGGGCCTTGAAGGCGTTGAAGTTCTTGCTGACATTACGGACTTCGATCGACATGACTTATTCCTCACCGGCGCTGTTGCGCAGGCGGTTGATACGGTTCTCGCTCCACTGCTTGAGCAGCAGGATGAAGAGCGCCAGGATCAGCAACAGGCTCGCGACGGCAAACGCGGCGACATGGTTGTATTCGTTGTAGAGGATCTCGACGTGCAGCGGCAGGGTGTTGGTGACGCCGCGAATGTGACCGGACACCACCGACACCGCGCCGAACTCACCCATCGCCCGCGCGGTACACAGCACCACGCCGTAGATCAGGCCCCACTTGATGTTCGGCACGGTCACATGCCAGAACATCTGCCAGCCATTGGCGCCCAACAGGCGTGCGGCTTCTTCTTCCTGGGTGCCCTGCTCCTGCATCAACGGGATCAGTTCACGGGCCACGAACGGCACCGTCACGAAGATGGTCGCCAGCACAATGCCCGGCAAGGCGAACACGATCTGGATGTCATGGTCTTGCAGCCACGGGCCGAAGAAGCCCTGGGCGCCGAACATCAGCACGTAGACCAGGCCCGCGATCACCGGCGACACCGAGAACGGCAGGTCGATCAGCGTGACCAGAATGCTCTTGCCACGGAACGAGTACTTGCTCACACACCACGCGGCACTGACGCCGAACACCAGGTTGAGCGGCACCGAAATCACCACGGCGATCACCGTGAGCTTGAGCGCCGACAGCGCGTCCGGCTCAAGGATCGCCGTGAAGAACGCGCCGAGGCCATTCTTCAAACCCTGGGACACCACGATAAACAGCGGCAGCAGCAGGAACAGGAAGAACACCAGCCAGCCCAGGCCGATCAGGATGCGTCGCGACACCGCGCTGCCACGCCGGGCAGCATTGGCCGAGGCTGCAGCGGAAATAGACGATTGGGACATGCTCCGCGCCTCCTTATGGACGTTCGATGCGCCGCTGCAACAAGTTGATCAGCAGCAGCAAGACAAAGGAAACCACCAGCATCAACACGCCAATGGAGGTGGCACCGCGGTAGTCGTATTGGTCGAGCTTGACCATGATCAGCAGCGGCAGGATCTCGGTTTTCATCGGCATGTTGCCGGCGATGAAAATCACCGAACCGTACTCACCCACGCCACGGGCAAAGGCCAGCGCAAAGCCGGTCAGCCAGGCGGGCAGCAAGGCCGGCACGAGGATGTAGCGGAACACCTGCAACGGTTTGGCGCCCAGGCAGGCGGCGGCTTCTTCGATTTCCCGGGGGATGTCGGCCAGCACCGGCTGCACCGTGCGCACCACGAACGGCAGCGTGACGAAGGTCAGCGCCAGGGTGATGCCCAAGGGGCTGTAGGCGATCTTGAAGCCCAGGTCGGCGGCGAACTGGCCAACCAGGCCGGTCGGCGTGTACAAGGCGGTCAGCGCAATACCGGCAACGGCCGTGGGCAGGGCAAACGGCAAGTCGATCATCGCATCGATGATCTTGCGGCCCGGGAAGGTGTAGCGCACCAACACCCAGGCCAGCAACGTGCCGATCACGCCATTGATCAACGCGGCGTAAAGCGCGGTGCTGAAGCTCAGTTTTAACGCCGCCAGCACACGCGGTGCGGTAATGATGGCCCAGAACTGATCCCAAGTGAGTTGAGCGGCATGTACAAACATCGCCGCCAGGGGGATGAGTACGATCAGGCTGAGGTACACCACGGTGTAGCCCAGCGTCAGCCCGAAGCCGGGTATGACGGGGGAAATACGACGCGACATAAGAGTCCTTGGTTAAAGGGTAAACACCACTGCCTTTCTGTGGGAGCTGGCTTGCCTGCGATGCAGGCACCTCGGTGTGTCAGTCACACCTTGGTGATGCTATCGCAGGCAAGCCAGCTCCCACACAAGCCGGCCCCCGCCGAAAGGCGGGCTCCTACAGGTAATTTGGCTTACTGCGCCGTGTAGATCTGGTCGAACACGCCACCGTCGTTAAAGAATTTCGGTTGGGCAGTTTTCCAGCCGCCGAAGTCTTTGTCGATAGTCACCAGGTCCAGTTTCGGGAACTGCTGGGCGTATTTGGCGGCCACTTTTGCATCGCGTGGGCGGTAGAAGTTCTTCGCCGCAATCTCCTGGCCAGCCGGGCTGTACAGGTGCTTGAGGTATTCGGTGGCGATCTCGGTATTGCCCTTTTTCTCGGCGTTTTTGTCGACCACGGCCACTGGCGGCTCCGCGAGGATCGACAGGGACGGCACGACGATATCGAACTTGTCGGCGCCGCCGTCTTCTTTGAGTGCCAGGAACGCCTCGTTTTCCCACGCCAGCAACACGTCACCCTGACCGTTGTTGACGAAGGTGATGGTCGAACCGCGAGCGCCGGTGTCGAGGATCGGCACGTGCTTGAACAGCTCTTTTACGTATTCCTGGGCCTTGGCTTCGCTGCCGCCGGATTTAAGGCCGTAGGCCCACGCGGCGAGGAAGTTCCAGCGCGCACCGCCGGAGGTTTTCGGGTTAGGCGTGATAACGGAAACGTCTTTCTTGATCAGGTCGCCCCAGTCCTTGATGCCTTTAGGGTTGCCCTTGCGCACCAGGAACACGATGGTCGAGGTGTACGGAGTGCTCGCATCCGGCAGGCGGGTTTGCCAGTTTTCCGGCAGGGTCTTGCCCAGTTTGGCGATTTCATCGATGTCGCCGGCCAGGGCCAGGGTCACTACGTCGGCGCGCAAGCCGTCGATCACCGCACGGCCTTGCTTGCCCGAGCCACCGTGGGATTGCTGGATCTTCACGTTGTCGCCAGGGTGGGACTGTTTCCAGTAGCTGGTGAACTCAGCGTTGTAGTCCTGGTACAGCTCACGGGTCGGGTCATACGAGACGTTGAGCAACTCGTAGTCCTTGGCAACGGCGGAACCGGCAAACACGGCGCTGGCCAGTGCGGCCAGGGCGTAACGGCGAATCGACGACATAGAAGCTCCTGATAATTCTTGGGTGTTGGCTTTTTCTTATAGTTGCGGGTCTAGCATGCGAATCGCCGTTGTTGCTTAGCTCGGTTTGCTACCCGGGTTCTGCAAACGGAATTTTTCCTTGCGCTCGATCTGGACCACTTGGGCGTTGTGCACAGTGATTTCCACCGCGCCAAACCGCAGGTCGCGCAAGGCGCTCTGGATCTCACGCAAAATGGCTGCTTCGTCCTGGCCGTCGACGCTACGTAGAGATGCGCTCATGGTCTCGCTCCTGAAATAAATAGTGCCTGGCAGTGGCGGCACTGCTTGCGGCGTGAGGGCGATAGTAGATAAGCGCGGATATTCTTAAAAATACTATTTAAGAATGTTTATATAACCAGAAAGAATTTTCTGACAGGACGTGGGGTTGCGAAGGTTTTGGCCTGGAAAATACTGCTACCCAAGCACCGCTAAACCCTGTGGGAGCCGGGCTTGCCCGCGATCGCGGTGTGTCAGGCACTGATGTTTCGACTGATACTGCCTCATCGCGGGCAAGCCCGGCTCCCACATTGGCCTGCATTTCACATGCGGATAGAGGGTGCCCTGGCCCAATCCATTTCTTGCGCTGGCACCGGCCGGCCAAACCAGTACCCTTGGCCCAGATCACATTCCTGCGCCAACAAGAACCTTGCCTGCTCCACCTGCTCAATGCCTTCAGCATGCACCTGCATGCCCATGCTTTTTGCCAAGGCGATCACCACGCGCACAATCGCCGCGTCGTCTTCATCCCACGGCAAGCCGGCGACAAAACCCTGGTCGATCTTGAGCTTCTGCACCGGCAGGCGCTTGAGGCGCAGCAATGACGAATAACCGGTACCAAAGTCGTCAATCGCCAGGCGCAGGCCCAGCTCGCGCAGGCGGTGCAATTGCTCAAGGGCGACTTCGGGGTCTTCCATCACGGCGCTTTCGGTGACCTCAAGCTCCAGATAAGCCGGGTCAAGGCCGGTGGTGTGCAGCACCTGGGCGACTTGCTCATACAGTTCACGCCGGGCAAACAAACGGCTGGAGACATTCACCGCAATAAAGCTCAACGGCGCGCCATCGGCCAGCCATTGGCCCATCTGGCGGCAGGCCTGGTCCATCACCCAGGCATCGATATCGGCAATCAGCCCGGTGCGCTCGGCAATCGGGATAAATTCACCCGGCGGCACCAGGCCGCGCTCAGGGTGTTGCCAGCGCACCAGGGCTTCGACGCCGACCAGACGACTGTCTTGCAGGTCGTGCACGGGCTGGTAGTACACACGCAGCTCTTGCTGATCGAGGGCGCGGCGCAGTTCGCTGGCGATTTCCACGCGGTGCTGGGCGTGGGCCGTCAGTTCTTCGGTGTACAGCGCATAACCTTCGCGGCCGGCGCTCTTGGCTTTGAACAGCGCGGAGTCGGCATTGCGCAGCAGTTGTTCGGCGCTCAGGGCATCACTGGGAAACAGACTGATGCCGATGCTGGCGCTGATAAACAACTGGTTGCCGTCGAACACAAACGGCTCTTTCATCGCATCGAGCATGCGCTGTGCCAGCGCGGCAGCCTGCACCACCTGTGGACAACTTTCGGCCAGCACGGCGAACTCATCGCCACCGAGGCGCGCCAGGGTCACGCCGGGGCCGAACAGGCCCTTTAACCGCTCGCCAACGGCCTTGAGCAGCTGGTCACCGACATTATGGCCGAGGCTGTCGTTGATGATCTTGAAGTGGTCCAGGTCCATCAACAGCAACGCGCAGCCGCGTTTGTGCACTTGCGCCGAGGCCAGCGCCTGCTCGGCGCGGTCGGTGAACAGCAGGCGGTTGGGCAAGTCGGTGAGCGGGTCGTGGTGGGCCAGGTGCGCCAGTTCGTGCTCGGAGTCCTTGATGGCGCTGATGTCGGAAAACACCGCGACGTAATGGCTGACCTGGCCCTGGTCATTGTGGATAACTCGGATGGTTTGCCACTGTGGATAAATCTCACCGCTTTTACGCCGGTTCCAGATTTCGCCGCTCCACTCGCCGGTGCGTTCGAGGGTCTGGAACATCTGTTGATAAAAATTCGACGAATGGCGTCCGGACTTGAACAGGCTCGGCCGTTCGCCCATCACGTCCTCTCGGCTGTAGCCGGTGATCTCCATAAAGGCCCGGTTCACATGCACGATCAGCCCATGGGCGTCGGTGACCAGTACGCCTTCACGGGTGCAATCGAACACGGCGGCGGCCTGTTGCAGGCGTTCATGGTTTTCTTTCAAGGGTTGCTGCAATCGATGGGTGCGGGCAAAACGGGCACAGATCAGGTAAATGACCCACGCGCTGAGGGCCACCCACACATAACCGCGCGCCTGCAACCAACGTCCTAACTGCCTCGGGTCATCGAGAAAGTTGATCAATAGGTGGTTGCTGAGCTGGAGCCACACAACGGAAACCAGCAGGTATACCAGCCCCACCCGCAGGGCACCTCGGTACGAAAACAGCATATGGTCAGTAATCCTTACCCAAAAAACAAAATCGCCCTACAAACGCTGCGGATTATAGAATAAGAAACATCCAGTCACTCCTATCTGAAAGGGCGGCTGGTTTTCTCTGTAGGCTTAGTGATAATGCGTGAGCTGTTTTTTTCTTTATCTGAGGGCCATACAGCCTATGTGGTACAACGGTTTTCTTGACCTGTCAGCCTGGCAACTGGTGGCAGTCACGCTGTTGATGACCCACGTGACCATTGTTGGGGTCACGGTCTATCTGCACCGTTATTCAGCCCATCGCTCCCTGGAGCTCAATGCCGGCCTGAAACACTTCTTCCGCTTCTGGCTGTGGCTGACCACGGCGCAGAACACCCGCGAGTGGACCGCCATCCACCGCAAGCACCACGCCAAGTGCGAAACCGTCGACGACCCGCACAGCCCGGTCATCAAGGGTTTGTCCACCGTACTGCGCAAAGGCGCCGAGCTGTACCGCGCCGAGGCCGAGAACCCCGAGACCCTGCGCATCTACGGCAAAAACTGCCCGGACGACTGGATCGAACGCAAAATCTATACGCCTTACCCGCTGCTGGGCGTGGCGATCATGGGGGTCATCGACCTGCTGCTGTTCGGCACCATTGGCATCACCATCTGGGCGATCCAGATGATGTGGATCCCGTTCTGGGCCGCCGGCGTCATCAACGGCCTTGGCCATGCGGTCGGTTATCGCAACTTTGAGTGCCGTGACGCCGCCACCAACCTGGTGCCGTGGGGCATCATTGTTGGCGGCGAAGAGCTGCACAACAACCACCACACTTACCCGAACTCGGCCAAGCTGTCGGTGAAGAAGTGGGAGTTCGACCTGGGTTGGGCGTGGATCAAAGTGTTCAGCTTCCTGCGTCTGGCCAAGGTGCAGCGCGTCGCGCCGATCGCGCACCGCGTGGAAGGCAAAGGCCACCTGGATATGGACACCGCCATGGCGATCCTCAACAACCGCTTCCAGATCATGGCCCAGTACCGCAAGTTGGTGATCGGCCCACTGGTCAAGCAGGAGCTGGAAAAGGTCGATCATTCGGTACGCCACCAGTTCCACCGTGCCAAGCGCCTGCTGTCGCGTGAAACCAGCCTGCTGGATGATCGCCACCACGTGCGCATCCAGAGCATGCTCGAACACAGCCACGCGCTGACCGTGATCTACGAGAAGCGCCTGGCGCTGCAGCAGATCTGGCTGAAGACCAGCACCAATGGCCATGACATGCTGGCCGCGATCAAGGAATGGGTGCATGAGGCTGAGGCCAGCGGCATTCAGTCCCTGCGCGATTTTGCCCACCAGTTGAAGACCTACTCGCTGCGCCCTGCAGCGGTCTGACACGGTCTAGTGGTGAGCGGGCTTGCTGTGGCGAGCAGGCTTGCCCTGCGTTGGGTTGCAAAGCAGCCCTGAAACCAAACACCGCGCCCTGCCTGGCAGAACGCGGTGTTTTTATTGGGGCCGCTGCGCGCCCCAACGCGGGGCAAGCCCGCTCGCCACAGTAAGCCCGCGCTCTGCATACTGGTTTCTGACGCCATTTCTTAGTCAGCCCGTTCACGGAACTTCACCGCAAATCCCCTCTCTCAAGGAACACTTCGCCATCATGGTGGCCCTTGCACTGACCGCTGCTCCATCCTGCGGCGAGCCCAGAGAGAGTTGTGCCGATGGTTCCCGAAAAGCCTTATTCAACCGATGCGCCCGTCGCTGAGCACCCACGCCCGGCTGCGGCGGCCACCCTGCTGGCGCTGATGCATGCCCAAGGTGAAGTCGAACGGCTGAGTGAGCGTGAACAACTGCTCAGTTCGCTGTTGGTCAGCGTGAATGCCGTGCTGTGGGCCATCGATTGGGAAACCCGGCGTGTGTTGTACGTGAGCCCGGCCTACGAGCGGGTGTTTGGCCGATCCGCAGGTTTACTGCTCGCCGACCACCGCGAATGGCGCAACAGCATTCACCCCGAAGACCTCGATTACGCCGAACACAGCCTGGCCCGGGTGCTGGAAGACGGCGCCGTGGAGGACCGCGAGTACCGCATCATCACCGCCGACGGGCAGATTCGCTGGCTGAGCGACAAGTGCTATATCAACCAACAAGTCGAACCCGGCAAGCCGTTGATTGTGGTGGGCATGGCCGAAGACATCACCGAAAAAAAGCACATGGAGTTGGAGCTGCACCGACTCGCCACCACTGATGTGCTGACCCAAAGCAGCAACCGCAGGCACTTTTTCGAATGCGCCAACCAGGCGTTCGACAGCGCCTGCGCCCAAGGCGCCCCGCTGGCGTTCCTGCTGCTGGACATCGATGACTTCAAAGACGTCAACGACAGCTACGGCCACCTGGAAGGCGACCAGGTGCTGCGGCGTATCGCCGAGAGCGGTCGCGGCGTGCTGCGCCGTGGCGACCTGTTCGGGCGCGTTGGCGGCGAAGAGTTCGCTGCGGTACTGCCTGGCTGTGCGCCGCACATGGCGTTGCAGGTAGCCGAACGGCTCGGCAAGGAAATCCAGGCCCTGAGTTTCAGCTATGAAGGCCGGGAGTTTACCGTGACCGTCAGCCAAGGCCTGGCCAACCTGCGTGAAGACGACTCAACCCTGGACAGCCTGTTCGCACGGGCCGATGCCGCCATGTACGAGGCCAAGCGCCAAGGCAAAAACCGCGTCATAGAGGGCTAGAACTCGATCAACCAATGGGAACCGGCCTGGTTGGGAGCTGGCTTGTGTGGGAGCTGGCTTGCCTGCGATGCCGGCACCTCGGTCTATCAGGGGTACCGAGTTGATGCTATCGCGGGCAAGCCCGGCTCCCACACAAGCCCGCTCCCAGACCTGAACTTCGTTGCCAGCTAGGTTTTGCGCACCCGCGTCAGCTCCGACAAGCCCACCTTGAGTAACCTGGCCGTCTTGCTCTTGGCCAGCGCTTCCAACCCCTCATGCTCGGTCAGACGCGCCATTTGCGCCGCCAGGTTCACCACCAGCGCGTCGCGCGAATACACCCCGCCTTCAAGTGAGTAGGTCGCGGCAATCAACTGCCGCAACTCCAGCGGCAAGCGCCAGCGCGTGCGCAACGCCGAGCCATAGGCGGCGCCAAAGGTGTCGAGGGACTCACCGATTGCCTCGTCATCCAGCGCCCCGCCACCCAGGCGCCAGTCTTCCAGGCAGCGTAACAACGCCAAGTCACCCAGCCGATGCAGAATGCCCGCGCAGTAGCAACGTTCGTGGTCCAGTTCGAGCATGCGCGCCAGGCGGCGGCCGTAGTCGGCGGTGTCCTGGGACAGCTGCCAGTGGCGCTCGGCGTAGGCCACCAACGCCGGGTCACCCAGCACCACGTTGTGCTTGAGCGCCAGGCCCAGGATCAGATTCATGCTCTGCCCGGCGGCGAGCTTTTGCAGTGCAGCGGCCAGGGTCTGCACCGGCGTGCCGTGATGGCCGGCGCTGTTGGCGGCGGCGATCAGCACAGCGGTGATTTGCGGGTCGGTTTTTACCTGATCTTCCAGTTGCTTGAGGTCCAGGCCGTCCGGCGCCAGGCTGTGTTGCACGGCGGCTTTCACATCGACCCGCAGCGGCGCACCATCACAGACGTCGCGGCGGCGTTCCAGGAACACTGGCAAGGCCATACCGGGCGCCAGCGGCGGTATCTCGCAATACACACTTTCGCCTTCATCGAGCAGCAGGTCTTGCAGGCGCTGGGTCAGGCCTTCCATGTTCAGGGGTTTGGTCAGATACGCCGTGGGCGCCAGGGGCAAGGCTTCGCGCACGCTGGCGCTGTCATTGCGACTGCTCAGCAGAATAAACGGCAGCGAACGGCGCTTCTGGCGCACGCTGCGCAGCAGGCTCAGGCCATCGACGCCCGGCAGCTCCCAATCCGCCAGGATCAAGTCGTAGGTTTTGTCTCGCAACAGCGTGGCCGCTTCCTGGCCATCGGCACACACATCCAGCCGCGCGTCGCAGCGCACATTCAACAACACTTGCTTGAGCAGGTCCCGCGACCAAGGGTCCGCCTCGGCAATCAACACGCGGGGTACAGCGGGTAAATCAACAGCAGTCATCCAGCACGCTCCATCGGCAATACTTGCACCTTAGACAATCACGCCGCCTGCGTACAATGAACATGGCCTGAATGTGCTGCAGCGGGCACAAAAAAACCCGCCGAGGCGGGTTTTTTCTGTCGATCAAGTCAGCCTCCGCTTACAGCTCGGAGAAGCACTCTTCGATGATCGCCAAGCCTTTGTCCAACTGCTCGTCCGGCGAGGTCAGCGGCACCAGTACGCGCAACACGTTGCCGTAGGTACCGCAAGACAGCAGGATCAGGCCCTTGTCACGCGCCTTGGCCACCACGGAAGCCACGGCAGCGGCGTTTGGCTTGTGGCTGTCGCCATCTTCGAACAACTCAACCGCGATCATCGCGCCCAGGGCACGCACTTCGCCGATCACCGGGTACTTGGCTTGAATGGCTTTGAGGCCCGTCACCAAGCGCTCGCCAACCGCCTTGCAGCGGTCCAGCAGGTGCTCTTCTTCGAACACTTCCATCACCGCCAGCGCAGCAGCGCAAGCAATCGGGCTACCGGCATAAGTGCCACCCAGGCCGCCTGGCGCAATGGCGTCCATGTATTCAGCCTTGCCGCACACACCGGCCAGCGGGAAGCCGCCAGCGATGGACTTGGCGAAGGTGGTCAGGTCGGCAGCCACGCCCATCTGTTCCATGGCGAAGAACGTACCGGTACGGCCGGCACCGGTTTGCACTTCGTCGGCGATCAGCAGGATGCCGTGCTTGTCGCACAGTTCGCGCAGGCGCTTCATAAAGGATTTAGGCGCAACGTAGAAACCGCCCTCGCCCTGTACTGGCTCGATGATGATGGCAGCGATATCACGCGGCTCGGCATCGTTCTTGAAGATGCGCTCGATGCTGGCGATGGCATCGTCATCGCTCACGCCGTGCAGTTCGTTCGGGAACAGTGCGCGGAATACGCCGCCTGGCATCAGGCCCATGCCAGCCGAGTACGGCACGACTTTACCGGTCAGGCCCAAGGTCATCATGGTGCGGCCGTGGTAAGCGCCGGTAAACGCGATTACGCCAGCACGGCCAGTGGCGGCGCGGGCGATTTTCACGGCGTTTTCGACCGCTTCGGAACCGGTGGTGACCAGCAGGGTTTTCTTGGCGAAATCACCTGGCACCTTGGCGTTGATCTTTTCGCACAGCTCCACGTACGGCTCGTAGGCCAGTACCTGGAAGCAGGTGTGAGTCAGCTTGTTCAGTTGCTCGGTCACGGCCGCGATGATTTTCGGGTGCACGTGGCCGGTGTTCAGCACGGCGATACCGCCGGCGAAGTCGATGAACTCGCGACCTTCAACGTCGGTCACGGTGGCGTTCTTCGCGGATTCGGCGAAGATCGGGTGAATCTGGCCAACACCGCGCGGTACAGCGGCTTCGCGGCGTTTCATCAGGGATGCGTTGGTCTTGCTCATAAAGTCCTCATTCGCCACTCATCGGGTGGCGTGGTCCAAGGAATACGTGGCGGGGAGGCAACTACGGCAGCATGCGATGATCGACTGCCACAGCTTTCCCGGCCACTACGAATAACGTCTTCAAACACGCAAAGGGTCAGCGCTCTCGTGCCCTCTGCGTTTACTGCAATCCCGTGCCGAGCTTAGATGCCCAGGCAGAGGTATTTGATTTCCAGGTAATCCTCGATCCCGTACTTGGAGCCTTCACGGCCCAGGCCCGAAGCCTTGATGCCGCCGAACGGCGCCACTTCGTTGGAGATCAACCCGGTGTTCACGCCAACCATGCCGTATTCCAGGGCTTCGGCCACACGGAACACACGGCCCAGGTCGCGCGCGTAGAAGTAGGAAGCCAGGCCGAACTCGGTGTCATTGGACATCGCGATCACTTCGGCTTCGTCTTTGAAGCGGAACAGCGGCGCCAGTGGGCCGAAGGTTTCTTCCTTGGCAACAGCAGCGTCTTTGGGCACGTTGACCAGAATGGTCGGCTCAAAGAAGTTGCCTTCCATCACCTTGCCACCGGCCAACAGCTTGGCACCTTTGCTCAGGGCATCGGCGATGTGCTCCTGAACCTTGGCCACGGCTTTTTCGTCGATCAGCGGGCCAGTGGTGGTGCCTTCTTCCAGACCGTTGCCGATCTTGAGTTTGGCCACGGCCACTTTGAGTTTTTCGGCGAACGCGTCGTACACCGAATCCTGGATGTACAGGCGGTTGGCACACACGCAGGTCTGGCCGTTGTTGCGGTACTTGGAGATGATCGCGCCTTCGACGGCCTTATCGAGGTCGGCGTCGTCGAACACGATAAACGGCGCGTTGCCGCCCAGTTCCAGCGAGACTTTCTTGATGTCCTTGGCGCATTCGGCCATCAGCTGGCGACCGATTTCGGTGGAGCCGGTGAAGGACAATTTACGCACGATCGGGTTGCTGGTCAGCTCGCTGCCGATATCACCGGCGCTGCCGGAAACCACGCTGAACACGCCTTTTGGAATGCCCGCGCGCTGGGCCAGTTCAGCCAGGGCGAACGCCGAGTACGGGGTTTGCGAAGCCGGCTTGAGCACCATGGTGCAACCGGCGGCCAGCGCTGGGCCGGCTTTACGGGTGATCATCGCGGCCGGGAAGTTCCACGGCGTGATGGCCGCGGTAACGCCGATCGGTTGTTTGATCACGATCAGGCGCTTGTCCGGCTGGTGGCCAGGAATCACATCACCGTAGACGCGCTTGGCCTCTTCGGCGAACCACTCGATAAAGGAAGCGGCGTAGACGATTTCGCCTTTGGCTTCGGCCAGCGGCTTGCCCTGCTCCAGGGTCATCAGGCGCGCCAGGTCGTCCTGGTTCTCGATGATCAGCTCAAACCAGCGACGCAGCTTGTTGGCGCGGTCCTTGGCGGTGAGTGCACGCCAGGCCGGCAGGGCCTTGTCGGCGGCTTCGATGGCGCGGCGGGTTTCAGCCGCGCCCATCTTCGGCACGGTGCCGAGAATTTCGCCCGTGGCCGGGTTGTTGACCTTGATGGTTTGACCGTTGTCCGCATCGACCCAAGCGCCATCGATAAAGGCTTGTTGGCGGAACAACTGGGTATCTTTGAGCTGCATGTCGGCTTTCCTTAACAGCACCGCGCGCACGCGGAGCGAATTAGAGTTGTTGAAAGGCGCCTTGTGGGCTGCCGTCAGGGAAATCAGCCCCAGCACGCGAGATAAGTGAAATAGCGCACGGGAGACAGAGCGTTTGAAATCTCAAACGAATCCTAGGATCAATGGGGGTACAGGGCAATAGTCTGTTCGAAAAAAAGAACGAAAACGGCGCATTTGATGCATCTTTCAGATCAAGCGCACAAACGACAACAGCCCCGGTGCCTTGTGGGCGCCGGGGCTGTTGGGCCTTGCAACTTACGGTTGGAACGACTTGAGCACGGCCAACAGGCTGGTCAAGTTGTCGGCCACGCCACCTTGGGCGACTTTTTCGGTGGCCGCAGCGCCAGCGGTGGTGTCGACGCTGTAGATCTGCATCACGCCTTGGTTGGTGGCGGCCTGGGCCAGGGTGTTTTGTTGCTGTTGGGCCGAGACCGAGTTCTGGAACAGGATCGCCGTGGCCTGGCCCATGGATTGATAGATCGTGCTCATGGCCATCGCTGGCGATTCGGCAACGACCTTGACGTTGGTCTGGGTGACGGCATCGGTGATTTGCGGGCTGACTGTGCTCATGGTTGAAACTCCTGGTGTGAGAAAGAACAACATCCGTTATCGCTGAGTGCTTAAGGCTGGAAGGACTTGAGCACAGTCAACAGGCTGGTGAGGTTATCCGAGACGCCGCCTTGGGCGACTTTTTCGGTGGCCGCCGCACCGGCGGTGGTATCGACGCTGTAGATCTGCATGACGCCCTGGTTGGTGGCCGCCTGGGCCAGGGTGTTTTGCTGCTGCTGGGCCGACACAGCGTTCTGGAACAGAATCGCCGTGGCCTGCGCCATGGATTGATAGATAGTGCTCATCGCCATCGCCGGCGATTCGGCCACCACTTTGACGTTGGTCTGGGTGACCGCGTCGGTAATTTGCTCGTTAACAAATGCCATGATCAATTTCCTTATAGGGGTACACGGTGCATTCCGTGTTCATGAATGAACGTTGCCAAACAGGCGCTGTGAAACGCGCGAGCTCAAGGTTTCGCAGTTGGGCCCAGCGCCGCTTCAATCTGCGTAATCAAACCCTGGATCAGGGCCTGCACTTCCTTGCGTTGCGCGTCCTTGTCCGGGGCCGCGCCGTCCAACACTTGGCGTAGCGCCGCCTCACGCTGCTCGGCGGCAGCCTTGAGCGCTTGCTCATTGGCCTTGGACTGCTCAAGCACCTGGCTGGCGCGCTTGAGGGTTTCGTCGACGATGGCCTGGGGCGTTCCGGCGAAGATCTGCGGGTTGCGCAGCATCGCTTCCAGCCGCAGGCGATCATCGCTGGACAGCACTGAGGGTGTGGCTGGGTGAGCCATGACGGCCTCCTTGGGTACTACGTTGCTGGCTGAAGGGCCGCTAAAGCCGCACCTCGACGTTGTCCTGCCAGAAGCCCGAGAAGTAGAAATACGCCGAGGCATCACAGAACGTCGCCAACTCCGCAGGGGTAATGGCACTGGGTTGGTTGCCGAAAATCGCCGGTGGCGGCGGCAGCAGGTTGGCCGAGTTATAAAGGTTGCCGACTTCATAGCAGTTGGCCGCGAACTGGGAACAGAACGAGCTGCTGCCAATCGCCACCGACTCGTTGATGCGCTCGACCAGGCTGGTGTTGGAGGCCCAGCGCCGGAATGCAGAAATCATCGCGTTCCACACGCTGTAACGGCCATGGATATCGCCGCTGATCTTGTCGAAGTAGAACTGCTTGGCCGCCACGACTGCCGCCTCGCCCAACTCACTGCTCATGCAAGAGAAGACCATCGCCGAACGCGGGGGCTTTTCAAGGCTGAGGTCAGTCAGCGACAGCCCCTCACCCACGCTTTCAATCACCTGGGTGTCGCTCACCGCAATCGCCGGATGAACCACATTCAGGAACGTCGTGTCCTGGGAAAACACCTTGGCCTTGACCAACTGGCCCGCGCGAATGAACGCGCGCGTCGCGCTGTCATCTTCTTGCTTCACCGAAAAAATAATATCTCCAGGCTGCATGATGTCGCTCCTCACTTAAGAAAAGTTGCTTTCAAGTTGCTGTTGCACCGTTCCAGAAGAACCCTGGAACGTTGTGCTCGGTTCAGGCCGCTGGCGCAGCCCGGTTGGCCAAGGTGTCGGCGTACTTGGCGATGCTCTGGTCGATCTTGTCGATGGCCACGCTGGCGGCTTCGGCTTCCATGGCACCCGCGGCGGCGGCCACGGCGGCAGCGGCGCCCACCAGCAAGTCGGTGGCCAAGGCACCCAAGGCGTCTTCGGCAGCGGCCGGCAGGTTGTCCTTGACGATGTTCTCGGTCATTTGCTGGAGCAGCACGGCCTGGGCTGCCAGGGCGATCTTGCTGACCCCGTCGAAATACCCCGCCGCCGCCTGCGCCACCAGGCCGGCCGCCTGGCTGATCATCATGTCGGCCGGCACCGCAATCTGCGCCGGCGCATAGGCAAAGTTCTGCGAGTTGGTGAACTGCACCGCCTGCACGATCTGGCTGTTGAGGGCCGCGGTGCTGTCGGGCGACGGCGTGCTCGCCTGGTTGAGCAGGTGCTCGTTCATGCGCGCCATGATCGAGCGCGAGGCCGGTGCGGCGGGCGCCGGCGCAGGTGGGTCGGCGGCGGGCGTTGCTTGCGGGGCGGCGGGTTTCTTTCTACTGAACCACGACATAATCGATCTCCCGAGGGCTTAGCCCTTCTCGCCAATCTGCATGATCAGCGCCACGGCCTTGGAGATCACCGCATTCGAAATCTGGTTCATCGCCTGTTGGCTGTTGACCGCGTTCTGCAACGACAGGCCCGCCGCACTGCTCGCCACCTGATACAGCGACGCGATGGCCTGGGCCGGCGCTTCTGCCACCACTTTGACGTTGGTTTGGGTGACCGCGTCGGTGATCTGGCTGTTGACCTCTGTCATACATCTCTCCTTGATGGCATTCACCCAGGGTTGGGCGTGGGTAGTGGCGGCAGGACGCGCTCATACAACTAGAACGCCCCGAGCCCGCGTGTGTGAATCAAATTCAGCGCAAGGCGTTGCGCAGCAGTTGCACACGCTTGCGCACCAGCGGCAGCGTGACCTGCAACGCGGCAGCGATCTGCGGATACGGCAGGTCATCCACAAAGCGCATCTCAAACAAGCGCTGCTGCAACACCGGCAACCGCGCCACCTGCGCCTCGATCAGCTCCAGGCGCTCGTAACACTCCACCCGCTCCAGCACCGAAGCGCAGGGCGCGGCGAGTGCGGCCAGGTGATCGTGCTCAAGGTCCACCGAATCATCGAGCAGCCGCTCCTCGCGCTTGCTGCGTCGCAAGCTGTCGAGAAACACGTGGTCGAGTACCAGAAACAGAAACCCCTGAGGGTCGCGAATGCGCTCCGGCGAGCGCCGAAAGAACAGCAGGGCCTTGATCGCCGTGGCCGACAACCATTCCTGGCCCTGATCCAGATTGCCCTTGGCCCGCCGCAGCGCGCGCCGCTTGAGTTCGCCCTGCACGGCGCGCCAACTCGCTTCGAACAAACGGTCATCGGCGGCCCATTGATCCTTGAACTGAACAGTCATCCCCATCGCCAGCACTCCTGTGCATCCTTGATGAAGGGCCAGTCTGCAAGCGCGGGACAGGGGTGCGCTGTTACCTGCGGAACACTGCAACGACTAATTCAAGGCAAATGCCTTGCGCCGCAAATGCTCGAGATCGTTGATCACCATGCGTTCCAGATTGCCGCTGATCAGCCCACTGCGGCGCCACAATTGCAGCTGCACATTGAGCTTGGGACGGCTGGTGTTAAGCATCGACGCCAACACCCCCTGGCTGGCGGGCAAAGAGACACTCGGCATGGCCAGCGCCAGGTCGATATCGCCCAGGTTGGCCAACAGAAACCGCGCCAACCGCGACTCCAACCGATGCAGGCACACCAACTCCAGCAACTCGATGGCCTGCAGCAAGCGCAGCATCATCAGCATCAACAAGCGCCGCAAAAACACCGGCTCCTCAAACAGCACACCAAAATGCCGGCTACCCAGTTGCAACAGCCGCGTGGGGCCACTGGCAAAGGTGGAAGACTCGCGCCCATGATCCTTGATCAACGCCGTCTCCCCCACCACCTGCCCGGCCCCGGTACTGCCGATAATCTGCTCCCGGCCGTCCGGCCCATGCACCACCGAATAAATCCGCCCCTCAACCACCAAAGCAATAAATTCGAGGCTGTCGTCCTTGAAATACAGCAGTTCACGATCATCCAGCAGGCGCTCCACCATATGGGTGGCAACGTAGCGCAAGAGGTGCTCCGGCATACCTCGAAACAAATCGGAGCGGGCCAACAGGGTTTGTCTCAACGGGAGATCGAGCATCACGGTTCCTTTGGAATGCATGCGTTCACCTGGGGAATTGCGGCTTGGAAGCGGTTTAAAGCCACAAGAGCAAAGCAAACAAAGGGACGTGCGGCGCGGGGAGTTGTGAATGAGAGTGGCGATTAGCCATTTTGGGTGGGAAACGGCCGACAGTTACCGGCGAAAACGCTGGAATGGACGCATCAGGGCGACATGGGTATGATGTCGCCCGCACAAGCATCCGTAGCTCAGCTGGATAGAGTACTGCCCTCCGAAGGCAGGGGTCGTGGGTTCGAATCCCGCCGGGTGCACCAGATACAGATAAAAAAGCCCCAGGTCGAAAGACCTGGGGCTTTTTTGTGGGCGATTTTTTAAGGTTATGGTTTGGTTATCCGGGGGTTTGGGATGGTTGCGTCTGGGTGGGGGTCTTGGGCCTCAAAGCGACGGGGGCTCTAGTGGCAGCCAGAAATCCGGTGTGAGGGGTGGTAGTCAGGCAATGAGTTGGGCTCTCGTGTGAATATAAATAAATCTGTCCCTTTTTTTGCTCGGCGTATCCTAGTGAACTCGTTACGTCTGCCTGGACTGCTTCATCTTTCTGGCATTCATCAAACAAAAATAAATTAAGGCCCTCGCGAGATGATTTTCTAAACTGCAATCCGTGGAATTGCCAGCCACAAGTTGATGATATCCAGATTACTACTAATTAAATATAGACACTACCTACAGTAGTGACAGCGGATGAGTTCTCGACTCAAAAAAATAAAGATCTTTATCCGTTCCAGCAAAATACGCTACGATGCAACTAGCGAAGGAGAGCTTGTCCTCAACTCTCAATCCAGAATAAACGCTAATTGCGATCTTTTTCAGGGGGGAAGCTTTAAGCGCTTTTAAGATATGCTCGTCGTATTCTCTATCAAGACCATGACCAAAAATCACTATATTGCTTTTACATTTAAGAAAACTCTCATAGCAAAAATTAAGGTAGTAGTTGCTTCTGATTTTTCTCAGTTTGATATCTGAGTTGCCTTCTGATATAAAAAGCGGAGTATTACCCATCCCAGGTGAGCCTATCACGTCGGACAAAGTATTGCTGCCTCCCATAGTTACTTTGTATACGATACCTTCAGGGCTTGACTTCAAATGAACCGCGCCATGTAGATAATATATCGGGGTCTTTCCACCCCACACCTCAGCGTTTGCCAGATTAAACTCGCAACCCACATGCCAAAAGAAGTCACAAAATCCGGAGAACGAAACATCTACCATAGACCAGTATGGAATGAGATCATAATTTGTTGTGTATATCTCTTCATAAGCCCCCAAGATATTTGCAATTCTTGTGACTGGTACTTCCGAATAGGATACATGAGACGACTGAACCGCCTCAATCAGGGATCTTTGAACATTGAAATAAAGTTGCCTTATCGCTTCCAGGTTATAGAAATTTACTAAGTAAGCGTGATAAATAACCTTAAGCACCTCTTCGAAATTTGATGTTCCAATCTTCGTTTCACTGAATAACGATCTGGCGTGGGGATACATCGCAATGCCTAGAGCATCGACCTGACTCAGCAAGGAGTCATATCTGAATTTACCGCTAATACCGATGCTAAAACCGTTACCCAAAAGCAAGGTCTTCCACCCGAGCGCTTCTATATCTGACCATTTCCCAATCATTCCGGATACCCTCGAGTTAAATTCCTTAGAAACATCACATCCATACAAGTCAACTAAACAGGCTAAAAAGTCGTGTATTTAGTCTGGAATAGGTAATTATCTTAAATTCTCCACAGGTATCTAGCAATAAGGCTAAGATTTTCGTGCGAGTCAAAGCCTCACCGTGTATTTGGCACATAACCGCCCCTTTTAAGGGGCCGGATCTAATTAACGCTAGCCTTCGAGCTGCGATTGTGGAGGTTCATAACCTAGTCCGACAAAGTAAAAGTCATAATCTAAGCAAGCTTGCTCTAATCGAAGGAAGTTAGCCGGTTGCACCCGAAGCAGTGGATAATCAGAAAATCGGCTTGGAGCTTGCCCGACATAACGCGACGTCCTGTCGAAGCTTATGAGTTTAAAAAAGAACTTCACGCCCAATTCCTTGACCTCCACAGAGTAAGTACGAGCACTAACTCTGACGAGTTTAAGGATAACAGTGTTCTTTTTTAATTGAGCAGGAAATTGAAATGAATCCGAAACAGTCCCGCTTAAACTGGAAGCTTCGACACAGAACATTCCTGGCGCGTAATAATCGGTAGGGAGTTCGGCAGCATACACGAAATTTGCTGAATCACCGGGCGGATGGCACAGGTAGTGAACCTTCATACTAGGCTCCGAGCGCACGAAACTCCATTCAAAATATCTACACCAAATTTAGATTCATATTTATACTGATCTGCTTCAACCCTTGTCGTTCCAACTATGGGCGACCATAGCACGTCATAGCCATGGGTATAAGTTCTAGTGGCATTCATCACCTTGATCTCCTTCCGGAGAGCTAGTGCATCTGTGCGCGAGAGTAGTTCTATGGATAAAGTGTTAAATTCCGGATCTGGCATTTCAATTTTGACAACGGCTGAGTTTTTGCCGTGGCGATTATGAGCCCAAGCCTTTGCAACCCAAAGCAACTCACCGAGATAGAAACCTTGCCCCAACTCACCTCCTCCGAGCGTATGGTCAATTTTTCCCAATTGTATGTCAGTCGCAATTATGGTGGATGTTCCATGGTATTTAGATATATATGACATGACGATTAATTATCAGCAGGCACACATGGCGCTTTTAAACGCGCCGCGTGTGAGATCACAGTGCGAATTGATTGCAACTTACTTTGCTTAGTCGAGGGAAGGTGTATACGCATGGCTTGAATGTACCGTCCTTGTAATTGGCCTAGAGTTACTGTGTTTACGCTTGCGAAGGCTAACCCCAAAGGGAGCTTCCCACAATCCTCGTGGCGCTTATCAAGAGCGATTGACCAATGTTGGTTGATCTTCGCGGGCACTGATCGGCCGCTTTGGGTCGGTAGTTGCCCTTCGTGACAGACAGCAACCGGCCAGAAGCGGTCACTCGGCGTGTCTACGAAACTAGGGGCGATTCATTTTCAAGGGCCGCAGCTAGGGCTTGCTGGTTGTGCAGGAGCAGTGTGAGAGCGTCCGCTGTGGCTATATTGGCTTCAGAGTTATCTGGCATGGGAATCGTCCTTGAGCAACTGGTGTGGGAAAACTAACTGCACACGCCGCTGATTGGAGCCATTTCTCCCTATCCGCGGACACCCCAGTATTAGGACTGACTCGACGATTCATTTGCAATCGACCTAACCAGCCGTTTGCAACGAATTTGCCCCTCTAGCACCATGACCGGCAGTGAGCGGCCAGAGGCAGTCAGTCGCGATA
This sequence comes from Pseudomonas sp. OE 28.3, assembly GCF_014268205.2. Taxonomy (NCBI): domain Bacteria; kingdom Pseudomonadati; phylum Pseudomonadota; class Gammaproteobacteria; order Pseudomonadales; family Pseudomonadaceae; genus Pseudomonas; species Pseudomonas sp. OE 28.3. The sequence continues at coordinate 446,357 of NZ_CP077082.1, read as the reverse complement.
GCTAGTAGGACCGGGGTTGAGAGCGAATCTATCCGGGGTTAGTCTTGCGCGGAACACAAGCCAGCTAAGGGACTACAGGAAGGTGTATTCAATCCACGCCTTTACCTGGTTTTCTCCATATTTCTGAGTGGTTCGCAGGCCTCAACACATTATGCATTTAACTATCAGGGAGAGATTTGTGGAGCAAAGTATCGCGAAGAATATTTCTACTCTTTTGTCTGTCGTCGAAAGTGGAAATAGATACAAGCTTGAGCACTCGTATGCTTCAGGCGATTTGACTGGTTTCCACCAGTGGGCAGACGGTAAGCCGTGTGAAGGCGCTTTTCTATTTATAGACCAACAGAATGTTGGGATATGGATAGTGCTTATAGATTGGAAAGAAAACGGGAATTTCTATGTCGTTATTTTTCCCCAGTCTAGAGCTGGTCCTATTGCGGAGATACATAAGACCCATGGGGAAGGCGACGAGGTTGTCTTGAGTTGGAAATACTCCCCAACCAAGCGAGATAGCATGAATTGGGAGAGAAAGCAGTACTTTATAGAAGCATTTCTGTCAGATGTCGTCACCATATCCATCCCATCTGGATCAGACGAAGTTGATGACTTTATGAGCGAACTTTTCACCCTCGCTAATAGCAGGCAAAAGGCGGACTCACTCGACCCAGACAGGCCCAGCACGCGTGATGGTTTCCCTGAGGGAAAGATGAAGCAAAAGTTGCACTTCGTGAGAGAGCGAAATGCGGAACTTGTTCGACAAGCAAAGCTGCTCGCCTTAAGGATGTACGGTCGCTTGATATGCGAGTGCTGCGGGATGGACTTTCAACGTGTTTACGGGAAGATTGGCGCTAACTTTATTGAGGCGCATCACACTAAACCCGTTAGCACACTACACAGAGATGGTGAGAATATACAGGTTCAGGATCTAGCCATGGTGTGCTCCAACTGCCATAGGATGTTGCATCGGCGCAGACCATGGCTAGAAAGGCATGAATTGAACCAGTTGTTGGATGCTAACCACTCGCTGCAGGGACGACACCCTGAACTCAAATGTTAGCCAATAATTGGAAATCCATAATTTTCTGTCTTCGCGCCGCACTCTAGCTACTGGTTTAACGTGGACGCTAAATAGGGCCATGCCTTCGGCAGTTTCAGAGCCCCTGTTGGTGACCTACGCTCCATTTAACACCGGCGTCAGCTATCTTTGGCGTTAGTGTCCATTTGGGGTTCGATTTCTGTCCGTCACGACAGGCAGAAATCGAACCCGTAGCGGATGTTCACGGATAGGAACGTGGAACCCATAAAAAACCATAGACATACTACCCTAGAATCCATAATCTCATATTAGACCTTGTCGTATTCCTTTATTGGCTGAGCATGTCGCGTCCCTAACGCTTGACTCAGCGGTTAAAAATATTATAAATAAACAAGCAACTTGATGTACCACAGATGGTGAGACCGCATGGACGTCCTTCGCATTGACATTGGCGCGCTGATCGCCGATGCCCAAGAGTCGCTACTTTCAGCTACCCCCACCCCCGTCGACTATGTGGATATGGAGGCCCTAGAGCAAAACAAACTTCCCCCAGCGCTCGGGAAATCACGCATTAATCTGTATGCTCTATGGAAGCGTACCGGAGACCAAGCCGAGTGGGAATTGATGTACATCGGACAACGAAGTCACCAATTTGGATGGTCTCGGGTGGCACAACACCTTTTTTCAACACCTCAGGGCACTCAATCGAAGTTAAAGGAAGTACATGCGGCGATTAGAGCGGGGGATAAAATTGGCGTGACTGCAATTTTAGTTGAGCCGGACTCAATGCGACTCTCGGTTGAGGAGGAACTGATCAACCGAAACTCGTCATCGACCGACCTTCTTCGCTGGAATCGCAAAGCCAGATCAAAGGTTAAGAAAGTATGAAATAGTGAAATCACCGTATAATAGTTTGTTCTACTCGAACGAACAGGACTTCCGCGCCAAACAAGATGAGTAGTGAGGCGGGCACCTCCACTTCGCAGAGCGGTATCAATCATCGTAGATACTGCCAATCTAACCATATCGGAAATTTATGACCATCGATTATCTACAGTTCCCGCTCAGCGACTATCTCAATTGCAATCTACTAAAAGATGTTGACATACAAAACCTCAAAGGCAACTCAAAAATACTTTCCGTTGGAGTCGGCCGCGGAGCTTACGAAGAGCATCTAATGAATGCGCTCAACGTGCCAAGATCATCAATTTATTGTGCAGACTTGAATTTAGATGAAAAATGGAAAGGCCCATATAGCTTCCAGTTCGACATCACAGATCCATGGCCAAACCTCAACTTAAAATTTGACTATATTTTATTCGGTCAAGTGATCGGAGTTTCGGCAAATGGAGGTCGGCCAGTGTCGACCGACACCATGGTAACTCATGTCATGCATGTAATTCGTCAAGCAAAATCGCACTTAAAGGAAAATGGTAAAATACTTATTTATGACACCACCCTCCCGAGCACATTAATCGATCAAGGTTTTGATGCGAAGCCGATTTTTATCCGTGTCGCGCAGGAATTCGCCGGAAAAATTGATCGCGCGGACTGCTTCGGAAGCCAAATCGAGATCTCTTTTTGATTTTCATCAATAACATTAATGAATTGCCTCCAATAGGCAGCTCCTGAGCTTTCTCCTTGCAGAGCCCAAGCACTCCAAAATACCCACAGCCCTATTCCATGCAAGCCCATATCAACGATTGCTAGAAATGCGCTGTGGTTAGCAGGAGGCCATTACCTGATATTAGGGGCCAATCTAGAATTTTTATTGATCCGGAGCAGCACCGCTTGTCGCCTACGGCTGAAGGGCGCATGGGCAAAGGCAGGTAACTGAAGCAATTACTGTACCGAATGAATCAAAAGTCGGTTTGTTGCGGATTTCTAACTTTCGCCACCGTCCGCTTTTGGTCCAGGCTGTTTGAAAACAATTTAGCGCAGATACAGAAATCAAAATCGGTGCGAAAATCACACTCCTACGCAAAATCTAGGTCTGCTGACTAACCGATCGTTTGCAGATTTAACGTTGAAGCGAGGATTTCGACACGGCGTCTGCGTTTTTACACAGCCTGGGTCGTTTTCAGCCGGTCTCGATAGGCAGAAAACGGCCAAGAGCTGACGTTCGGCGCCCGCGGGCAGGTACTTATGTTTCGGTGACGTGGGTTGTACCTGTGGCAGGCTCACGTCTCTGGAAAATGATGAATTAGACATCAAATTTTGACCAATGGGAGACATTGGCGTATATGGACCGAGTAAACGCGACCGCCAGCCATGAGCAAGGATTATTATGAGTAAAGCGTACCAGGAGATCGTTACCGAACTGATTGATCGCGTTTATCTGAAAAAAAGAACATCTGACACTACTAGGATTATCCTAAAAAAATACTTCACCCAGAAATCATCGCGAAGAAAGTTAACCTTAGAAGCGCTGGGAAAGCTGCCCGAGCTAGACCGAGAGGTAAGCCGGGAAAGGGCTAGACAAATTATATCAAAATTTGTGGACAGGGACCTTCCGGCAGAGCTCCGCCGCCTAGATCGGGGGTTGGCCGCAGGAGATGCCGTTACTCTGATTGAGAAAGCTGACCTTGTTCAGCTGAAGGACTTACTCGAAATTTTAACTGGTAAGATACATGCTGCTAAAAAGCCGGTATTTGCTAGGCGCGTTCAAGAAGATCTCATAACGGCAGGGGTAATTGATGAGAACATCTATCTACCCATAGCGGTTCAGTTAGCAACGTCTTTCGGAATGGGAGCAGATTTTAAATTTCAAGAATTCAATGGCCATCATATCATCCTAGGGACTGATCATGACCCTGGTGCCGCCACCAAAGATTTAATACAGTATGCCAGCAAGATATCTACCTATTTTGGCGGCCTATTTTCAGTGGAAAGCTTGATTGATCCATCATTGAGCCAAATCGCCCCGGCTTTTATTAGTGAGATTCCTGAAGAGCTTAGAGTCGAATATATTTCAGACCTGATTTCCAGCGAGCTTGATTATTTAGCAGTTTCAGATGGGCGCTTTTATGCGTTTACCTCTCGAGATGAGAGGATTAGTCGAATTCTCAAGCCGATTTTTTTTCATTATCAGAACCCACTCCGGGTGGAAAGAGTTATACCTGCTGTTAAGCGTGCACTTACGCATAACTTTCGTCGAAATGCGGATGTGCGTCAAAACACTTGCTTGGAATTGCTTGATAGCGCTGATGATGCTCTTGATGATTACTGTCTGATAACGGGTTTACTTCAAGAGTCTGCGCCCGGCTATAGGATTGCTGGGCCGAAGCTGACTCCAGAACTTCAACTGCTTGAGCCCAGCGACACGATTAAGTATCAAGTAATTGCTCTTAACTCAATCAGGTTAAACGGCGCCCCTCTAGACTCCATGAGCATTGGTAGAGAAATAAAGGGAAAGGTACCGAAAGCGTTCAATCCATTTATATTTAGCTACCCAACCCTATATTACAAGGAGGGTGGCGGTAGGCGAAATGATCATTATAAGCCGCTCGATGATTCATATATTCTTGATGACGATTTAGCGATTCTCAGCAACCCTAATCTGGAGCGGATTGCTTATATAAAAAGAAAAATCACAGATCTCATGATTGAACTAGATTCGCTTGATATACAGACAGGTTTAGGTAAGGCTCGCATGGAGCAGGCTATGCTTCGAGAGTACTTGCTACTCCGACAAAAAAATGTGTTTGAGGAATATGGAAGCGCTATAGGGACTTGTGAGATCTGCGGAAAGTCATGGCCTCATGCGATTTTGATAGCCGCCCATCTAAAGCCTAGAGCTAAATGCACGCATGAGGAGCGGGCTGATATAGATAACGTAGCAATGTTGCAATGTGTAACCTGCGACGCACTTTTTGAGAATGGCTTTATCACTATCCAATCAAATGGATTGGTGGCTGTGAATCGAGACAAAACCGTAACGAAAGATCTTGCTCATTTGTACTCTGCAATTGAAGGCAAACATGTATCTTATGTAAGCGAAAATAAGAGTCGCTTGCTATATCTGCAGTACCATAGGGAGAACGTTTTCAATCGTCTCCTACCGCTTGCCCAAACACGTAATATAGAGGTGTGACAAAGAGGCAGATTTATTTATTGGGGGCGATGTCCGTTTCTGGCCGGTAGCGGCCCTTCTACGCGAAGGGATCTAGTCTGATGACAATCGCCTTAATTATCATAAACCGCTCTTCGCAGAGCTGTTATTGATGTAACACCCATTTGCCATGTAACACGTCTATCGGCAAACAAAACACGTCTGTGTAACGCCATATAAACTCTTTAAAATCAAACAATTACAATAATATGTGACGCGCGTAACACCCGTGGCACGGTTTTATTAAGGTGTCCCCCTAGCCCCATTAGTATTGCTCCTTCAGCGAAGGAAGATCGATCATGCTCTTGGCCTTGGTTAAATCGCGGGCGACCCTTCGCATGTTGGTTTGGCACGGTGTAGGAAATACGCGTGATCGTGTCAGCGGAAAGGTGCCCAGCTTAGTGAACAGGTGAACCGGGTGAACTCCTGTTCACCAGTGCATTTGCCCAATGAATCGGAAAGCCGCTGGGGACCCTGGGCATTTCGGATAGACACGGGGCAAAGAACCCGCGCGCTTGTGTTAGCGGCTGGATTTTTGAAGTTGGTTGACAGGTTGACGGAGTTGACTCGGTTGACGAACGCCATGCGTGCGTTATCAGCAACACAAAGGGGCATCTTTACCAACACGGTAACGATGCCCCTTTTTCTTCAAGATCCTTTCAATTTCAACGTTGAAATTTCAGTAAGCTGGGGAAACTACTGCTAACAAGATCTCGCGGGTTTCCGACCCCGTGTCCTCAGGATATCGTCAGGGTCCCCAGCACCTTTTTCTGCAATCCGCCCGAGATCTCAGATGAGTAACCTACAGAAGCTAATCGCAAATGCCCGGTCCGGCTTATCTGTTCAGGAAAAATCTCTGATGACGGTTGGCAGGCAATCGCTAGGCAATGTGGTGCCTTTGATCCCCACCAGCGCATCCCCTTACTTGGAATATGTATGAACCCAGAATGGATCGGTCGCGGCAAAACCGTCGCACAGTTGATACAAGAGCTTCGTTCTTTCGAGGATCAGAGCCTGGAGGTTCGCATTTCCATTGACGGGGGAGACTCCTCACAGCCCATTTCTCTTGTTATGAAGAGAGGTGGATATGCCGTGCTAGAGAATCACCAGGACGTGCCCACAATCATTCGTCACGGTGACTAACGATCGAGCCTTCTAAAGATCGTCAAAGGAAGCAGCGCGTTGCCCCCTGTATGCCTAACCAAAACACTACCAGCCGAACCCTTATAAACCGGGCATCACAGCCTCCAGTTCAAACGACGCCGGGGCACTAGATAAAGATGAAAAAGCCCCAGGTCTTTCGACCTGGGCCTTTTTCGTGTGCGATTTTTTGTATGCCTCGCGTTTCAAGTATCCGCAATTTCCAAATAGTCGACCTAGGGTATAAATAAATCTCTGCCCATTTCCCCCCAGCGCCTTTCCAGGCAAACGATGCTCAAAATGTCGGAGCGGGCTTGCTCGCAAAGACGGAGTGTCACCCAATAGATGCATGACTGATACACCGCTTTCGCGAGCAAGCCCGCTCCCACATTTTTGGCCAAGTTGCTTTCAAGATTCCATTAAAAAGCCCACCACCGAGTAGTCGGTGGCGGGCTTTCTTTGAAGGCATTTATCGTTTCTGCAACGCCTCCAAACGCGCCGGCAAGTCTTCCTCGGGGAAGCGCTCATGCAGCGTCAACAGCTTTTCATCCGCCGCTTTGGCTTGCCCCGCCAACCGCAGGCTCACAATCTCCCGCAGCCCTTCCTCCAGTGACGGCAAAGCCAGCGGTGCGCGCTTACTGAGTTTTTCTGCCGGCTGATCGGCAAACGCACCGATGGCTTCAGCCTGAACCAGCGCATGCTCAACTTTCGGCGCTGCTGCCATCCGCGCCATGGGTGCGGGCGCAGGTGCGGCATACATCTGTGGCGCCGCAGCCGAGGAAAACGTTGCGGTGGATATCTCCGGTTGCGACACGGGCACGCGCATCACTACGCCGATCATCAGTGCCACACCGGCGACGGTGGCGAATGCCATTTGCCAGCGCGGTTGGCGGCAGGCTTGCAGCCAGCGTTGCCACAGGCTGGGTTGCGGCGCCGGGGCTTCGCGGCGGGCGGTGGCGAGGATGAAGGCGTCGAGGGACGCTGGCGGTTCGCCGGTGCTGTGTTGACGAAAATGCTGGATCAGCTCGTCGTCAGGTGTGTGTGGGGAGTGGTTCATACGAGTATCTCCTCGGCCAGCAGGCGGCGCAGTTTCTGCTGGGCGTAACGCAGGCGGCTTTTTACGGTTTCCAGCGGGGCGCCGGTGAGGGCGGCGATTTGCGGCACTTCGAGGTCGCCGTGCAGGCGTAGCAGGAAGACTTCGCGCTGGTCTTCGGGCAGGTCTTGCAAAGCAGCGTCGAGGCGCGCCTGGTCGCGGCTCAGGCTCAGTTGCTGCTCAGGGCCGGCGCTGTCGTCGGCCTGGGCGTGCAGTTGTTCGTCGTAGCTGTCGTGCAGCGGGTTGTGGATGCCGTGCTTGCGCCAGTGGTCGATCAGGCGGTTGCGGGCTATCTGGAACAGCCATGTACGAAAACTCGCCCGGCCCTGTGGCTGCGTGGCGCTGCGAATCAGGCTGAGCCAGGTTTCCTGGTACACCTCTTCAGCCAGTTCGGCCTTGTTGCTCAGTGACACCAGGAACCGGTAAAGGCCCTGGCGGTGCCGCGCGTACAACACCTCGAACGCGGCAGCGTCGCCGGTTCGGTAGCGGGCCAGCAGCGATTCGTCGCTGGGTGAGTCATCGGGGACGGCCATGTAGGTAGCGAACTCCTTTTGATGGATCGATGCACATTGACTGTGGGGGCTGGCTTGCCAGTTCCCACAGTTGGTTGTTGCCATGTTCGGGATCAGTGTTTGAGGCTCTGCGCCATTTCCACCAGTTGCACGAACTCGTTGCGCAACCCGAACGGGTCATCGCCGCGAGCCGAGCGCGCCAGTGCGGCGGTGTCTTTTAAGCTCATGCTGCCAGTGTAGCGGCCATCGCCCTTGAGCTGTTGGGCGAAGGCGGCCACTGACGCCGCGAAGCGCAGGTCGGCGCTGGCCTGGGTGGTTTCGTTGCGGATGGGCCGTTCAATCAGTTGGCTGGCACCGCCCGCCGCCGGTTTGTAGCGTACGCGCAGCATGGCCAGCTCAGCGGATGTGCTCTGAGCCACAGGTGCAGTGGCGTAACGCAACGGCTCCAACCAGCCCTTCTCGCCCTTGGGCACAATTTCGTACAGCGCGGTCACGGTGTGCCCGGCGCCAATTTCACCGGCGTCGACCTTGTCGTTGTTGAAATCCTCACGTTTGAGTGCGCGGTTTTCATAACCCAGCAAGCGGTATTCGCTGACCTGGGCGGGGTTGAATTCCACCTGCAACTTTACATCCCGCGCCACCACCGCCAGGGTCGAGCTGAGCTGGTCTACCAACACTTTGCGGGCTTCGCGCAGGTTGTCGATGTAGGCGTAGTTGCCGTCGCCGGCGTCGGCAAGCTGCTCCATCAGGTGCTCGTTGTAGTTATCCACACCGAAACCCAGGGTGGTCAAGGACACGCCGCTTTTGCGCTGGTCGACGGCCATCTGCTTGAGGCTGTCGAAGTCGCTGACGCCCACATTGAAGTCACCGTCGGTGGCCAGCAGGATGCGGTTGATGCCCTTCTCTATAAAGCCGGCACGGGCCATCTGGTAAGCCAGCTCGATGCCGGAGGCGCCTGCCGTTGAGCCGCCGGCGGTGAGTTGGTCGATGGCGTTGCGGATCCTGGTTTTGTCGCGCCCGCTGGTGGGTTCAAGCACCACACGCGACTCACCGGCGTAGACCACCAGCGACACACGGTCTTGATCACGCAGCTGGTCCACCAGCAATTTCAGCGTGCTTTTCACCAGCGGCAAGCCTTCACGGCGGTCCATGGAGCCCGACACATCCACCAGAAACACCAGGTTGGCCGGCGCAAGGTCTGCCACCGCACGGTCGGACGCTTTGATGCCGATGCGCAGCAATCGCGTGTGCGGGTTCCACGGTGTGGCGGCGACTTCGGTGGTCACGCCAAAGGGCGAGCCATCAGTGGGCAGCGCGTAGTCATAGGGGAAATAATTGAGCATTTCCTCCAGTCGAACGGCGCCGTCAGGTGGCAGCCGCCCTTGGTTGAGGAAACGTCTCACATTGGCGTAGCTGCCGGTGTCGACGTCGGCGCTGAAGGTCGAGACCGGGGTTTGTGCAACGCTGTAGACCGGGTTGTCGGGCAGGTTCTGGTAGCGTTCGTGAGGCTCGGCCCGATAGGCCAAAGCCGCGGCGTCGCGCATGGCCATTGGCGCGGCCATCAGCACAGGCATCGCTGCCTGCTTGCTCAAGGCACCCTCAGCCTGAGGCTCGGCGGGCGCGGGAGGCTTGGCCACCTCTCTGGACGATGAAAGCCCACAGCCGGCCAGCGAAGCCAGTACGGCAACCGCAACGCTGCAGACAAGGGGACGCAGCACTAAACGAGCATGTGACATGGCGCAGAACCTCAACAGTAAATAATCCGTTCATAGGCTCAGACGCAAAACACTTCGGGTTCGGGTTAAATCCCGGAATTTACGCATACAACACGCTTACCCTACAGAGTACCGAGCCATCGGGCGTCAGCTGGAAGCATCGAGCCCTGTAGGTCACTCAACGATGCCGAGCCCGAAACAACTTACGATTACCGAGAAACTCCAGAATGCTCTTAACGAAAATACTCACACTGTAAGCAATTCTATATTTCCAAAAAAAACACGTTAAACACAAACGACATATCAGCTTTCAACAAGACGAGTAATGCTTGGGGAACCCGACTCTTTGACACGAAATTTAAAATTCGGATAAACATAACAGCCGTTGCAAACCATGTCACACCGGCCTGTTGACACACACTAGAAATAAATACTCTATTGGAAATTAACTTATAGGGTGCGAAGGTATTTCCAGCACACGGACATGCACTTCCCTACACAAGGAATAGGCCAACAACAAGAACATGGATTACTCTTATGAGAATCGACTTGCGCCCGTCTGTTTTCCAGCAACCCAACTACAGCCAACATTTTCTGCGCCCGCTTATTCAGCCTTTTGCCCAACCCTATCTCAACCACCCGGTCTTCAGACCTTTCGTGCAGCCATTTCTCAAACACCCCTTCGTGCGTAAGTTCGTACAGCCCTTTACTCAGCCACCCACACGGCGGCCATTTAATCCAACCACAACAACCAACCCGACGACATTCGACACCGCCACCAAACGCTACTGGGACGGCAAAGATCCAACTCTGCGCGCCAACGACCCCTACGCGGCTAACCTCAATGTGCGCTCTTTCGATGAGCGCCAGGCAACCAACAATCTCACTCGGGGAAACCTTAAGTGGCATGACAACAATGCCGACGGCAAGGTCTCTGTTTCCTACTCGTTCAACAGCGCCGCCTGGCAATTCGATGGTCGCCAGAGAGAAATGGCACGACGTGCCATGCAGTCATGGAGCGATGTGTCCAATCTCTCCTTTGAAGAGAATGGGCCACGCACAGAGGGCAAAATGTCATTTGGCATATCGAACGCCGTCGGCACCGCCGTAGGCTATTACCCAAGCAACCATTACCAAGGAGGCAACACCCTGTATAACCCCACCAGGGTCACGCGCCACGACTTGATTCATGAAACGGGTCACGCCCTGGGGTTGTCGCATACCGGCAACTACGATGGCGGCTATGACGAGAACCGAAGGAGTCACGTACAGGATTCCCAGGCTCATAGCGTCATGAGCTATTTCGGGGCGGCACTCAGCGGCAAAAGTCATGGCGGCGCCCAACCAGCATCAGCCATGATGGATGATATTTCCGCCATCCAGGCGCTTTATGGCGTCAATCGTCAAATCCGTCAGGACAACACCACCTACGGGTTCAATTCCAACAGCCAGCGCGACTACTACACCCTCAACTCCAACCGGGACACTGCCGTGTTCTGCATATGGGACGGCGGTGGCAACGATACCCTGGACGTTTCCGGCTACCGTTCCAACCAGACCATTAATCTCAAGGCCGGCTCGTACTCCGATGTCGGCGGGCTCAGGGGCAATGTTTCCATCGCTCGCGGTGTGGTCATGGAAAACGCCATCGGCGGCTCAGGCGATGACGCGCTGATCGGCAACGATGCCGATAACCGGCTCACCGGCGGCGCGGGTGGCGACCGGCTGCGCGGAGGCGGCGGCGCGGATACGTTTGACTACAACAGTGCCAGTGACTCCACGCCCGAAAACCCCGACACGCTTATGGATTTTGTCAGCGGCACCGACAAAATCAATGTAGCCGTGGCCATGAAAAACGCCAATGTCGCCGCCCTGGCCTTCGTCAGCGAGATGACAGGCAAGGCAGGTGAGACGGTGCTCACCTACGATGAACAAAGCGGCAAGGGCAACGTGGCGATTGACCTGACGGGCGACGGCAAAGCCGACTTGCTGATCCGCACCTATGGACGCGTCACAGCAGAAGACATTGTCGCCTCCAAAAACACCCCATCCCACCATCAACAGCCTGACGCCCCAACCACTCGATCCGCAATCACGCCACCCCGCCAATCCCATCGTTCAGTCACACACACTTACGAAAAGGCCAGTGATTCGAGCTATCACAACGCCGACTTGATCGAAGACTTTGTCAGCGGCAAAGACAAGATCAACCTCACCGACCTGGTAAAGAACACCGGCACACCGCTGCGGCTTGTCGATGCCTATACAGGCCGCATTGGCGATACCGTGGTTAAGCTCAACTCCCGCAGTGGCCGATATTTTGTGGGCGTGGACTTTACGGGTAATCGCCAGACCGACTTTCTGGTCAAAAGCACTCAACTAATAAAACCCGAGGACATTATGGGTTTGACTGCAAACTTCCAAAGCCAAGCCAGGGTATTTTCGCGCAGGTAGTCACCTCGAAGGTTTAACCCTATCAACCCCTGACACCATCGTGTTTTCCCATGAGCGTTAACGTTCACACCTCCGCTCGCCTATTAAAAGGATTCAAGTAGATGCTCTCTGTTGATAACAAGCCTTATACGGCGCTTGCATTATTTGAGCCTGCCCATCAACAACCGGGTGCTGTAAAGGACCAGCCATTGGCCTCCTACACCACCGACCGCGCCGCCAGGCACCTGCTGCGCACCAGCCGGGAAATGGGATTGAAGTGGCAAGACCATAACCGCGACGGCGTCATTGATATTGCCTACGAGTTCTTCACGCCGGATGAGCCACACCGGGTCAGTCATGTACCCAAGGGTGCCAATGAATTAAATGAACAACAAAAGAAACGGGCGCTTATATCGATGCAAGCCTGGGCGGATGTCACCCGTATAAAGTTCTCATATAAAGGCGCGAGTACCGAGGGGCGACTGACCCTGGGTCTTTACGAGGGTAACGAGGAATCCTATGCGACCCTGCCCTTTCCCAAGAGCTTCAAAAAAGGAGGCGAGGCATGGCTGGACTCAGGGCATGCACAACCCAGGACTGACCGTTACGACCAACATGTCATGGCTCACGAAATTGGGCATACCCTGGGCCTTGACCATACCGGTGACTATACCCAGCAACCCGCCACGCGCGACTACTTGGAGGACACTCAAGCCTACAGCGTGATGAGCTACAACCCCGAGATCAGAAGTGGTCAGAACTTCTCAAAAAACGCACAGTGGACCCATTACTCGGTGGCGCCCCTGATGCATGACATTGCAGCTATACAGGCCGCCTACGGCGCCAACTACCAGACCCGTCGCGGCGATACCGTTTACGGTTTCAACTCCAATACCGAGCGTGATTATTTCAGCCTGAAGTCCGCGCGGGACGCACCGGTTTTTTGCATATGGGATGGTGGTGGCAACGATACGTTGGACTGTTCCGGTTTCAATCAGAAACAAACCATCAACTTGAACGCCGAAGCCTTCTCTGATGTGGGCGGTATGAAAGGCAACGTTTCCATTGCCAAGGGCGTGACCGTGGAAAATGCCATTGGCGGCAGCCATGACGATACGTTGATCGGCAACAACGCCAACAACCGCCTCAAGGGCGGGGGCGGCGCAGACACGTTGAGGGGCGGCGGCGGCGCGGATGTTTTTGTCTACGACAAGGCCACCGATTCAACCGCTGCGGGTGCTGACCTGATCACCGATTTTGTCAGCGGCCGAGACAGGATCGACCTTACCGGGCTGAGCCAGAGCACCCGCACTCAGCTGCGACTGGTCCACACCTACTCCGGCCGCGCGGGCGACACGCTGGTGAGGTTCAACGCCTACAGTAATCGGTACTTTGTCGCCATTGACCTGACCGGAAACGGCCAGACGGACTTCCTGCTGAAAAGCACGCGGTTGATAAGGCCCCAGGATATCAGTGGGCTGATGACCTCACGGCCTATATTCGGATAAACGCACTGTCGCACCAGGGTTCAAAGTCGACCCTGAACACGTGTGAAAAACGGTCATTCGCGGTGGCCGTTTTTTCTGATGCAGGGCGAAAATTCAGCCCAGGACTGGGCATTGGCTTAACCCTGTGTAGGAACACTTTACCTGCAAGAAAAACGACTTACTCGGACACACATCGGGCTTTGGAAAGTGACGCCAACACTGGCAACTTCACACTTAGCAAAAGGGAACCTGCCTGCCTCACCAAGAAGGAAAAGTGCCAATACCCCGTGAGAATAACGACCTTGAGAATTAATCCTGTAACGCCGATGTACAAGCCTTATTCGAGCAGCGCTCAGTCAGCCCAAAGCCCTGCACACCGCCGCTGGGACGCCCCGGTGGCCCGTTCTCTCAGCGGCAATGGGGGTGACTATGACCCGACTCAACGCTCGGATGATCCCTACACAAGTAGAGCCGACAGGCCGTCATTTAATCAGCGTCAGGCCGTTGAGCAACTGACGGGTGGCAGGTTGAAATGGCAGGACCGAAACCAAAACAACAGGACCGAGATTTCCTACAACTTCACTTATGAACAGGGTCTTGGATTCAACGACTACGAGAAACAAGAAGCACGGCGCGCCATCCAGTCCTGGGGCGATGTGGCGAACCTGACGTTCACTGAAAACGGCGGCCCGGCAGAAGGACGGCTGGCCTTCCGTATTTCCAATAATGTGATAGTTGCCGACGGCTACTACCCCTATAGCAACGACAAAAACGGCATCGCTGGCGATACCCGCTATCAACCGGGCTTTGTGACACGCCCCACCATAACCCACGAAATCGGTCACACGCTCGGCCTGAATCACCCCGGTACTTACAACGGCCAAAAAGACGACGCCAAACGGTTTTATGCCCAAGACTCTAAAGCCCATACCGTCATGAGCTATTACCCTGCCCAAAGCAGTGGCAAACACTTCGAGGGCAGGCCGCTGGCTCCCATGATGGATGACATCAGCGCTATCCAGCACCAGTACGGCACCAACTATCAAACCCGCCGAGAAAACAACATCTACGGTTTCAACTCCAACACCGGCAGGGACCACTACTCCCTGAGAAGCCATCAGGACGCCGCTATTTTTTGCGTATGGGATGGCGCCGGAAATGACACGCTGGACTTCTCGGGTTACGGCAATAACCAAACGATCAATCTGAGAGATGGCTCGTTTTCCGACGTAGGTGGTTATCAGGGCAACGTCTCTATCGCCCGCAACTGCCTCATCGAAAACGCTATCGGTGGCTCAGGCCACGATGTGCTGATCGGCAACGCCGCCGATAACCGGCTCACCGGTGGGGCGGGTGCGGACCGCATGCGCGGCGGCGGCGGCGCCGACAGTTTCGTCTATAACCACGCCAGCGACTCCACGCCTGCAAACCCCGATGTCATCATGGATTTCACCAGCGGCACCGACAAGATTGACCTGCGCGGGCTGGAGCGAAGGTCCAACACGCGATTCAAGCCCGTCCAGGCGTTCAGCGGGCGTATCGGCGACGCGATCGTGGGCTTCAACCCGCAGACCCAGCGCCACTTCATCGCCATCGACTTGACCGGCAACCGCACAGCAGACTTCGTGGTGACCAGTACGCAAGTGATCAGGCCACCGGATGTGCTTGTAAACTGACGGCAACGCGTGACACCCAACCCGCGAAGCCTTTGCAGACCCGAGCGGTCAGCAAAGGCTGTTCACGGTTGAACAGATACTTAGTCGGTGCCGTATTTCGGGTTACGCGGGCCATACAAAATGCCGGTGCGCTGCCCGGCCGACAGCAGGCGGACACTGGCAATACCGGCAATCGGGTGCGCCGCATCGGTGGAGCTGTTGATCACCTGCTTGACCGCTGCCGAGACCAGCATGCCCACCAGGCCGCCGCCATTGTTGTTGCCTTCCTCGCTGGAAGCGCGTGCCGAGCCGGTCCACAACGTGGTGCCGGTGCGCAGGTCCACCAGCTTGGCCGAGGCCGTCACGGAGGTGTCGCTGGAGATCAGCATGTACTTGGTGCCGTAGTCGCTGATGGTGATGTACAGCGCCGCGTCCGCACCAAAAATGTCATGCAGCTTGCCCGGCGCCACGCCCTGGATATCGTTGGCGGTGGTCAGGCCGTTCTGGCGGAAAGTTTCGTCCACCAGGGCAATCGGCAACACGTAGTAACCGGCTTCGGCCAACGGGTAGGTGACCTGCGAAACCAGGCTGTAGGAGGCCTGCACTTCCGGCGACTCATTGATGGGTGGCAGTACCAGGATCGACTTCGGCCGAGCCTGTTTGAACGCTGTGTAATCAATGGTCTTGGGCGCCGCGCAGCCGCCGAGCAATGCCAGGGCCAGCAAGGCGCCGGTGAGTTTTAACAGGTTCATTTAGTGGCAACTCCAGCCTTGGCGTTTTTCAGCAAAAAGTCCATGTACGCAGCGGACTCAGGGAACAATGCCTTCTCGGTGCGGAACTCCTGCACCATCTGGTCATCCTTGCCCATGCTCAGGTACAGCATGCCCAGGTGCGCGTGGTAACCCGGCGGGGCCTTGCGGCCGCTGGCGTTGATCTTTTGCAGATCGCGTTCCAGGGCTTCCACCTGCGCTTCCTTGGGCTCGCCCTTGAAGTACTCGTAAACCTGCGGCTGGTAGCTTTCCCACTGATACAGGGGTTGGGGCGCCGTGTGGCACCCGGCGACCGTCGCGATTGCTGTCAGCATCAGCGCCAACTTAACTGCCTTGCTCATCCGTGTAGTGCTCCTTGGCGTTGTTGTGATTAGTTGCGCGGGTTCCAGGCGCCGGCGTTGATGCCGTCTACCAGGCGGTTGATCGCTTCGCGCATGGCCAGGTCCAGAACCTTGCCATTGAGCGTGGAGTCGTAGCTGGCAGTGCCGCCAAAACCGATGACTTCACGGTTGGAGAGCGCGTACTCACCGGCGCCCTGGGTGGAATACACCACTTCGGAGGTGCTGATGTTGACGATATTCAACGCGACTTTGGCGTAAGCCACTTGGGTTTTGCCACGGCCGAGAATGCCGAACAACTGGCGGTCGCCGGTCTCTTTGCGGCCGAACTCGGTCACGTCGCCCGTCACCACGTAGTCAGCACCTTTAAGCTTTTGCACGGTGCCTTTGATCGCGGCTTCCTGGGAGATTTCGCCCATGTTGTCGCGGTCCAGCACGCTGAAGCGGTTGGTCTGCTGCAGGTGGGTGATCAGGATGGTCTTGGCCTGGCCGCCAAGGCGGTCAACGCCATCGGAGAAGATCCCGCGCATGTAGCTGGAGCGGTTATCGAACTTGCCTACGGCAATCGGTACACGTACGCCGGAATAGGCCACGCTGGCGCTGGCAACTTGCTCCACCGGCATCGCACGGTTGCTCTCGGTGGCGCAACCGGCCACGCTCAGCAGCGCTGCGGCGGTGAGGCCCGACAGCAGGATTTTGGACAGTGTTTTCACAGAGTGCTCCTAGAGGTGAAACCAGCGCAAAGGGCTGTTATGTAAGTTATCAACGAAGTCGCGGCAATCAGATTTTGCTGAAAACGCGCGCGCGTTTGCACGCAGCCTCAACATGGAAAGTGTCGAGCCCGCCAATAGCGGTATCAGGAAGGGTGACTGCCTCGCAGCAGTGCGGTTGAAACGTGCGGCCCGCGGTGAGGCGGGTGGCAGGGAAAAAAGCAGAGAGGCGCATTGCTTGATTCATCCTTGAAAAATGCCTTGTATCCAGTGCGCGGCATTTTACGGGGTTGCCCTGTGTACTCAAGCGGTTTCGCTGCTGCGGGGGCGTTCGCCGCTCAACGGCATTCTGTTACGCTGCGCGCCCGCCTCAAGTTACACAGCCATCGGTCGAGACATTGGCTTGGCTTGTTCATTAAATAGGGATATTGCGTGTTGAAAACCCTCCTTCGGGCTGCGGCCCTGCTCGCGACGCTGTCGATGACCGGCTGCGTCTCTTACACCGTCACCGGCCCCATTGGCGCCCCGCTCCACCCGGCCCCCGTCAGCAGCCCGCGCAGTGCGCAAGTCGCTGATGTGACAGTGAGCGCCGCCGACGTCAACGACGCCAATAAAACTGCGATCAGCCGTTCGCTCACGGCCCAACTCAACCAGTACGTGCGCACGGCGGGTTACTTCAAGCAGGTCACTGAGTACCCGGTGCGCCTTGGCGAAAACGATGTCGCGCTGAAATTCAACATGACCTCCCTCAAAGGCCACCGTGGCGTTCACCCCGCCTACGTGCCTGGTGCCCTGCTGACGCTGACGATCTGGATCTGGGTCAACGGCCCGATTTTCGTCGACACCTTCGACGTGGCCGGCGACCTGGTGATTGTCGACCGCGACGGCAAGGAACTGGCGAGCGCCAAGCAAGAGGTCAAGTTTGAACGCAACGTGGGCCTCTACGGCCGCGAATACTGGGCCCCGACCATGGGCGCCAAACAGTTGAACGAACTGGTCGCGCAACTGCTCGATACCGCCACTGCCAAACTGGCCAAACCGTAATTTCAGGGAGCAACACATGAAAGGGTTGATCAAACACAGCCTGGTCCTCGCCGCCGTCTTGTTGACCGGTTGCGTGTCCTACTCGCAACACGAATTGCCGGCCGTGCAAACCTGGCCGCCGACCGCCAGCACACCGGCACAGAAACCCACCGCCTACGTGCGCACCACGGCGCTGAGCCAAGTCAACGGCGGCCCCGGCAATACGACGGCCGGCGCACCGGCGGCGCTGTGGGAAAAAACCGTGGCCGATGGGTTCCGCCAGTCCAACCGCTTTGCACGGGTGAGCACCGACAAGGTCGACTCGGACATCTACGCCGACGCCACGCTGTACAACAACGAACAGTTCAGCATGGCCTCGGCGATCATCACTGGCGTTACGTTCTTCATCATCCCGTCCACCGCGAAGAACACCTTCACCCTGGAAACCGTGTTCAAGGACAAGGACGGCAAAGAGTTGGGCCGGGTCAAGAAAAGCGAATCGGTGCGCACGTGGATGCACCTGGTGCTGATCGTAGGCATCCCGTTCCAGGCCAATACTGGAGAAGTGGTTGAAGCACTGACCCGCAGCACGCTGGATGAAGCTGTGCAGCGCAAGTTGTTCTGACAAACACAACACCAAATGTGGGAGCGGGCTTGCCCGCGATAGCAGTGTGTCAGTCACTGGATTTATTCACTGACCCACCGCCATCGCGGGCAAGCCCGCTCCCACAGGGGTTTGGTGGTGTTACCGATCGTTCCCACGCTCCGCGTGGGAATGCATCCGGTGACGCTCTGCGTCACGGCCTCAAAAGCAGACGCAGAGCGTCCAGGGCGGCATTCCCACGCAGAGCGTGGGAACGATCAGCGCTGGGGCTTAGAACGCGTAACGCGCTTTGAGCATCACGCCATCGGCGTCAAAGCCACTGCGCGCTTGGCGGGTGTAGCTGGCGCCCACGGTGAAGTCCGACACCTGGTAGTTCACGCCCACACTCGCCTCGTAGCTGTCACGCGCCACCGACGCGCCGGTGGTGGTGAACGCCGCACCACCCGCCACAAAGTTGGAGGTTTGCGCGACGCGATCACCCATCAGGTCGTGATACGCCATCAAGGTCGCTTCCGGTTGCAGGCTGCCTGCGCCCATCGGCAAGTTGCCGGCCAAACGCACACCGGCACCCAACTCACCCACTTCATAACGCTGCGAACGCGTGCTCAGCGCCGCCGAAGAACCCTTCTCGTCGTAGCCGTCCATGCGCACGTTGGCATAACGCGCCGCCACACGCGGTTCGATCACCACCGCCTGCGATGGCTTAAAGCTGTAGCCGCCGATTACGCTGGCTGCCAACACGTTGCTGTCGTAACTGCCCTTGGCCGTGGTGCCCGCCACATGGCGCTTGCTGTCGTTGTCGTTATGACCGTAGCTGAGGCTGCCATCCACAAACCAGTTTTGCAGCGCCCAGTTGCCATACAGCGACAGCGCGTGGCCCTCCACATCGGTCTTGTTGCCCAGGTCCGAATGGATGTTGGAATTAAGGTAGCTGTAAGCCACGCCCAGGGTGGTGGTGTCGTTCAAACGCCCGTCCACACCCACGGCCATGCCGCTGCTGTTGGCCGAGTAACCGTTGTTACCGCCGCGCCCATCCTGGTCCATGTTGCTGCTCAAACCCTGCACCCACACGCCGCCGGTTTGATGGCCTTCGCGCTGGTCGGTAAGGCGGTTGAAGATTGCGCCATTGATAACAGTCTGCCCCGACAACGCCACATCCAGCGCGCCACGGTTGACGTCCGGCTTGAGCTGCTCGCTCACTTGAGCAAGCTGTTGCGCAGTCCCGGCGTTGGCGAGGGACTGGAACACTGGGTCGTCCTGGTTGAGCCCGCCGAGCACATCGTTCTTGAACGTATTCACCGCCGTGGCCGCTGCGGCGCTGGCACCTGCACCGGCAAGTTCCTGCTGCACTTGCTGGTTGTCTTTAACCGCGACGACAGCCTTGACCGTTTGCGCATCCGCCGAGTAGCTCAGCACGTTGAGCAGCGATGACGAACTGGCAACCGACAGGCCGTTGTTCTGCACACTGGTGGCCTGCAACAGGGTGTATTGAGTGCCGTTATTGGTGCGCGCAAAGTCGCCTGGCTGCGCACTCACCGTGAGCTTCGACGCCTGGGCGAAATTAGCCGTACCGTTGACCGACAGATACGGCGTGGTGGGCACCACGCTGTCGGCCAGGTGCATATCAATGCCCGCACCGCTGGCGACGTTAAGGTTGCCGCTGATCGTGGTACCGGGCGCGGCCAGGTTCAACGAGCCGGAATTAATCGAGACCGGCGCGATGATGCGCTGGCCGGCAAAATCAGCTTGGCCGGCGACATTCACCGCACTCAGGTTGAGCAAGTCGCCGGTAATTTTGCCGCCCGTCCAGTTCAGCGTGGCAAGGTTGGCGGCGTCGATGGCCGTGCCGGATTTGCTGCGGATCTCGCCTGCTTGCTGGTTGATCTCGAAGGGCGAAGTCTGGTCGCGGGCATTGACCAGGATCGCGGTGCTGTCGGCACTGATCAGACCCCGGTTGATAACGCCGCGCGCGCCCGACTGCGGGTTCTGGGTAAAGGTTGCCCCAGTCAGATGCACAGCCACCGCATTGGCGCCGTTGGCTTCAATCGTGCCGGTGTTGAGCAAGTAATCGAAGGTGCCGGAGTTGAACTGTACGGCCCTGGCCATACCACCGTTGACCGTCACCACACCGCTGTTTTCTATACGCAGGTCACTAGTGTCGGTTTCAACTTCAATGCCCAACGCCTCTTCGCCCGTGACGCGGATGGTGCCGGAGTTGAGGATTTTGCCGCCGACGGTCACCGGCATATTGTTATGGGTGTCCAGGATCAGGCCGTAGCCGTAGATGGAAGTGACATCAATCAGGCCGGAGTTGATCACGTCACCACCGACGGTCGTGCCATTGAGGTACATGCCCTCGCCGTCACTGTCCGACCCCGGCACGTCAACGGTGACGATAGTTCCGGAGTTGATCACGCTGCCGCCGATGTTCGCGGCGCCCACCTCAAAACCTTCGGCCCAGGTCTGGTTGGTGAGCCTGATCGTACCGGCCTGGATGACATCACCGGTGATCGTGCCGCCACGGGCCCGCAGATCAGAGTCCAGCGCGCCATCCACTACAAAACCACGGATGTTGAGGCCACTGCCATCGATGTTGTAGTCGGCGCGGTTGATCAGCGAACCCTGAACATTGGTCTCGGCAACACTGGCCCCATCGACATTACGCTGGGTGGCCACCACATTGCGCGACCCGACCAAGGTGACAGGCTCGTTGAACACCTGGCCTTTCCACTTGTTCTGGCCGCTGCTCACGTCGAATTCCACCGCAGCAACATGCGCGGCGCCTGCGCTGACCATCAGGGCCAGCAGGGTTTTCTGGAACGGCTTGCGCTTCATTTCAAACTCCATGAACTACAGTCAAAGCCGCCAATACGCCCGGCGGCTGTAGGTGTGCTGAGCGAGGGATCAGATGATCCGAATGTATTCCCCCAAGGCGCCCTGCTGAACCCCAGGCGCGAGCAATCGCACCGCAGCCGGTGGTGGCAGACAAGGGATTGGGGAGGCGAAGTTCACATTAATCCTTAATGTCGTTTTAAAAACGCTGCAGTCCATGCAGCCCGACCGGTTGCGGGTGGGCGGGGTAAAGACCCGGACTTGAGGGAAATGGTTCCTTTTGCGGTAGGACGCTTCCCCAAACTACCGAGGATTTGCCTGATATCCGTGAGCGGACGGCGGAATGCGTTGGGGGTGGTGGGGTTGGGGATCGGCGAAAGGGGGTTGAGTCAGGGCGTTGGTGCCTTGCGTGGGTTTGGGTGGGGGGCTTATAGTCCGGCCCGTCGCCCATATGGCGATCAGGTTTGGCGACCTGACAACAGAGTGCAAAAGCAACCCGCTTCTATGCAGGTGTTTTTGCACCCGCAAAGCTGTGCATGTTATGGCGGCTGTGCGCGGGAGACCCTCGGGTCTGCCGGTTACTCTGTTCCGGTTCGCCAACCTGCGTACAGCTGCCACCCATTCGTTTGGCGACGAATGCGTGGTGGCTTAATCCACCAACAGAGTACTGAAAATGAACCAATACATGCCCCTAACGGGCCACGACTGCACCGTCCCCGCTCTGCTTATCGACACCAGCGCACCCCTCGACGTACTCCACGACGCCGCCGCGTACCGGATTCGCGCCGTCACGCAACTGTTGGAAAACCTGGCCTTCCGCGAACAGCTCAGCAGCGATGCTGTGGTGCTTCAAGACTTCGCCCAACTACTGGCTATACCGCTGCGGGATGGGTGTGATTTGCTGGATGTCATTATTCGCAGGCTTAACAGCGTCAACTGACCGCGACAGGGCGGCTGACGAGTTGCCCTGTTAACGGTGAGGCAGTGAATAGGTGCGGGCCACGCTTGGGCAGTAAAAGTGGCCTGTCGCCTATGCAGCCTTGGCGCTGCGCGAAAAGCATGAACAGCTGCCGGCCCAGCCCGCCAGTTACCTTTATTTTCTCCCGCAACTATTCGACGGAACGTGTGCGATAGCACCCGGCGTCTCCAGACCAGAGAGCAGTCGAATCACGCCACCGCACTGCCAGTCTTGCCTCTGTAGGTACGCCTCATATTCTTTACCCGCCTCAGGAACAAATACACGGGCATCGGGCACACAAGACGCCTCGGCGGCAACCATCTTCATCACAACCACGGACGGCACACCCGCAGGGATCACAAACTCGGCATAAGACTCGCCATAGCTCAGGTGCTCGCTCCTCCAGGAAGCGGGCATTCCGACACTTCGCTTGGTGTGTTGCCCCAAGGTGGAATTGACCTTATCCGCAACCGTATAACCGTAGGCAAAAAGAGGTTCTTTACTCGACGCGCAGTCTTGTCCGGGGTTGATGGCGACAGGCAAGCCGTTATTCCCAAAAAGACGGATGCGTGCGGTGGTGGCCTGGTCGTAGGGGATAGGCTTCTCATAGCGCGCAGAGCCGCAGCCACTCAGCAATAGAGCTGAAAAAAGGGTCAACAAAAGTATTTTCAAGACGACTCCTAGGCTTACACATCAAGCGGTTATAGGCGAAAAGGGGGCAGATTTATTTAAGCAACAAAGGGCTCTGAAAATTAAATAAATCCTTCCCATTTCTCTACTGATTGTTTCCCCACTGTATAATATGCAACGGGATATCCGGCAGTAAAAACCTAGGACGGCGAGCCATATAAACCCCTAACTGGATAAGAGCTTACAGCTTAGCCGCCCTTCAACAGGCCAACAGAGTGGAATAATTACAAAAAATAAATCATGTTTTTAAAGAGCAACTCTGCTCAACTCTAAAAAACAAAACCGTGGTCTGACCCCTATTTCACTCGGTTCTGACTGGTCTTAGTACCAGATCCGCCCCCCTCAACCCTGAAGTAAGCGACAGCTTCTGAAGGACCGCCTTTTGTACCTCTTAAACCGCTAAATAACATTAGCGTTCCGCACGTCGCTCAACCATAGATTTTATATATTTAAGCTGTTCTAAGATAAAGTCAGAAAAGCTTGATGCTAACACCTCGAACCCATCCAGCTCCGAACTAACCTCTACGACCTGCCAATTATTCTTTGCGTCAAAACCATATAGCACATCACTCGAATTCCCGCCAATTATGTAAATCCCTTCATAACCTTCAATTTCCCGACCGCATATAGTTGAATATTTTTCCGGACCATCATCAACATAAAATGCAGCGTCTAGCTCACCGAATCCAAAATCCGCAAGAAATTCAAGATAATCCGCAGGCACACTGTTTCGATCCGATTCTTCAACACCACTTAGTATGGCATCAACATTAGAAATACAGTCACCATAATCCCCCTCAAAAAGCTCAGCGGATGTTATTTCGTCTATAAACTTTCGAATTTCTACTGAATTTTTCATAGTCACTTACCCTTGAAAAGGGGACAGATTTATTTCCTTAACAACGGACTCGGAAAATCAAATAAATCTGTCCCCTTATTCCGGCCGTTTTTTTATAATCAACTGCTCAACCACCTCAACAGCAGTCCGCTTGTTCCCATTATCAAACAGATGCCCGCCTGCAATATCCCTGATCATTGATCCAGCCTTATTATAAAAACCATCATAATTGGCAGCATTTGCAATGGCCGTATCGACTTCTCTGAATGAAACTGAACCGCCAAACTGTGAATTTATAGCAGTAATGTCGTCTACACTTAAGCCGACCTTGAAACCACCAAGACCTGTTCCACTTGGAAGGTTTGGCGCTGAACTTAAGCCACCAGTCGCTAGATCATCTACTTTTCCGACAGCGCCACCAGTTGTTTTTGCACCTAATCAGTATTTATGGCTACTTTAAATTTACACCACATTGGAAACTCGCCAGAAAACACAAAAAAATCATCAACGTATTGCAAGCCTACCGCCTCTAAGCGCCGAGTAAGTTCATCCGTCGCCTCTCCTCCAAAACAGGGCCCAAAGGAAACCAAATCAGCACTCATATCAAGTGGCGCATCAAACTCAAGCACCGCTGACAGCCTATCAATATCTATAAATTTAGATAACAACGCTTGCCGACGAATAACGATCCCATATTCAACAATATTAATAAAATTCATGGTGTCACCCCTGGAATTTTTATGCCATCAGGCACATTAATCTTAACGTTATAAATAGGTGAACTCTTGAAAATAGGGGTCAGACCACTATTCTTCTCAAAAAATAAATTACATTTTTAAGGAATAACTCAGCTAAACTCTAAAAAATGAATGACCCCTATTTTATCTTTTCTCTACTCAACGGCAAATTAGATACAGCTTAGAGCGCAACTCATCAAATCTGTCATTCTTTGCCTTTAGAAGTTTACCATCGTGATAAAGCACAATATCGCTTAAAGAACCACAACCACCATACATCCTTAGTACCGCACTATATAAAACAGTCGCTTCAGACTCACTATAGCTACCGACTCGCCGCAGGCCTTCGGCCCAGCCCCGAATTCCCGCCATATCGAGCAAGGTAGCCATCTCCTCAAGAACCAGTACAGCACTCTCATAGTTATTCATTTTACGGCCTCGCGTCCAAAACCTTTACTCCTTCAATCGCCCCCTATTTCCTCCCGGCGCAAATCTGCTCCCAGCCTTTCACGATGGTGCCGGTGTACTTGCCACAGGTCGCCCCTTCCAAATTCGCGTCGAGCGCGTCGCGCTCAGGCGCAAGCCATACCGTGTCGGCCAAGTACACCGCGCCCGCTGCCAGCAGCAGAACCACGCCCACGCGCGTCGCCATGTAGCGCGCAGTGGCCCGAGGCGTGCGCAAGCGCTCGAACACAAACGCGAACAGCAGCCCAATGCCACACATCAGGAAACCACCCAGCGCCGCTCCGAAAGCGCCGGCGGTGGAGCTGTCGAAGGAGCGCCACGCCAACATACAAACGCTGGCACTGACGAACATCAGCAGCAGGCACAACCCCTGTACCAACCGCCATCCGACTACCGCTAAATCTGCCATCTGAACCTCACGTGTCATGGGAACTCGTACCGATATGCGCCGGCTCATTCAAAAAACGTGGTCTGACCCCAATATCTTTCTTAAAGGTGGCTTGTCACTACTCCTTTACACCATCAAACCGAAAATGGCCTGCCCCTATTTCACGCTCGATCTTATATACCTGTCACAGATTTCAGAGTACTTAATGGTCATAGAATTAACATCATCAACAACACAATTCCATTTTTTACCAAACTCGTACGCCAACCATAAATACATCTCTATCGACCCTTTTGAGTGTCCCAACTGTATTTCAATCATTGTCCTCGGCGTGGCACCCAACAAAGATTCCCAATCGAGAATATCTTGCGCATCATAAAAACCTATGAGCTTTTCGGAGGTAAGTAATGACACATACAAAGTGGCCTCATCCCAGCTCAATACTCCACGACTACGTTTACCCGCGCTGACGATTCCACCTACAGCGTGGAGAAAATCAGCGAAAGTGTCTTCGTCAATTGCCACATCCGATATAATTGATGCTGAGTTGCTCACAACCATAACCCCGCTTTTTTTGGTTCCATACTCGAATAACTCTTCGACGCGAATGAAAAGGGCGGAAAAGTGGACAGATTTATTTAAGTAAAAAAGCACTCGAAAAAGTAAATAAATCTGTCCCCTTTTTCCAATAACCGCAAACAGCCTGCCCCTCAACTTTGAGAGTCATAGCCGCCCCTTGGTTTTTTCCAGCAATATAAGCTTGCTGTATAACTCCAACTTCAGCATGTGCAGTTGCCATATTTGCATTTGGCAAAGGTTTACTAGATGACTCTATTTTTGTATTTACACGATCAGCTATGAGTGTCGGCTGATCAGCTTTTGCTTGAGAGCCGGGCCTCGCCGTCTGGTTAACATCAGTGAACGCCTGACCACCAATCTTACCTTCCGCCGTTACTTTCGGAGCAGTAGCTTTTGGACCTAGCCTTTCTCAACCTTTTTTTAAACGCAGAATCATTATTCAACTGAAAGAAATTATTCTTTTTTCTAAGAAATCGATAAAGTTCTTCGCATACAAACTAGAAGTTTTATCAGAAAGTTCAAGCCTATAAACAGGATACTCCCCATCATTAAGACCATCGTCCGTGGCAAAATAAAATGATTCCCCTGCACCCGGCGGTTCGCAGATAAATAGCCTCTCCTTCCCACACAACCCATTTCGACCGTTAACGATTGACATATAAACGATATCACCCCCCCTTACACTATCAAAATCCATTTCGTAGATACTATAAATCTCCTCCCCAGATATTTCCCCGCCAGAATAACACTTCAGCCACCATTTATAGCTATCAGGCAACTTCAACCCAATACGAGCTTCAGCTTTATAAATCCACTCATCAGCAATCCCGTCACCATAATCAGCAAACTCAACGAAATCCGACTCTTTAATAAGATTAATGATTCTCGAATAATCCACGCCTAATTACTCCCCGCTCCGAGCCCGCAACTTCCAATACTCCGACTGATAAGAATTAAACTCTTTAGCCTGCTTTGTCAATGTTTTTGCATTCAAATCCGTAGAGGAAAATAGGGGTCAGACCACTATTCTTCTATTCTCTTAACTCATACTTTTTTGGGCGTCCTGACACACCCTGCGAAACTCTTTTACCTAATGCGTGCGCGATCTCGGACGCAAACTTCTGATCGCCCAAAACATAATTACCGTTTGTAGAAGATCGGATTTGTTCTATCAGCCCAGGTGAAAGTCGATCATTGAATAAAGACCGGTAAGCTTCGGCTCGTTGCGCGCTGCCGCTACCTAATTCGCTATAAGCCGCATGCGGGCTTATAAAGCCTGACAGCTCGCCCTGTGCGTTTGCCCTATAGCTGGTCCAGCGATAGTCGCCCGGATGAATAACCATACCGGCTCTAACCGGGTTCATTTCGATATATCGATAGCAAGCTAAAACATAGTTTTCTTGTTGAACCAAACATGAACGGAAACGGCCTTCCCACAACGTACCCGTTCGTTGATATGTTCGATTGACATATTGAACGTAGCGCTGCCCAAGCCCCTTCATAAGCAGCCCAGCCCCTGCGCAGCAGGTGGGAGTCAACAACAAATGAACATGATTTGTCATCAAGCACAATGCGTGAACTTTACAGCCATAAAATTCAGCAAGCATGGCTAATGTATCAATGTAAAAAATATAGTCTTCATCTGAGTAAAAACACGCAGACCGATTGTTTCCCCGTTGAATAATATGCAACGGGATATCCGGCAGTAAAACCCTAGGACGGCGAGCCATATAAACCCCTAACTGGATAAGAGCTTACAGCTTAGCCGCCCTTCAACAGGCCAACAGAGTGGAATAATTACAAAAAATAAATCATGTTTTTAAAGAGCAACTCTGCTCAACTCTAAAAAACAAAACCGTGGTCTGACCCCTATTTCATGCGTAAAAAATTAACTTTTGCTTCGCAAGCTCTAGCGGTATGGAATGCATTACTCAGCTCCTTTTTTCGAAGGGTATGCCGGGAGAGCTGACCTAGGACCGCCCGGATTATATCTAAATCCTCCTGGCATATGCGCGTCCAAATGCCGTGGGATCCCTCAGGGTCTGCCCCCTATTTCCCTTCAAACTCGCCGCTTAATTATCAAGGATAAACAAAGTCTATACTAATTTTAACTTCAACTAAATCCAAGGTCACCTCACAGCCACTCCACGCTGGCAGCCCTCCTGTAAGTTTATTCTCAACATACCAACTACGCAGCTCTGTTAAAAGAGCTAAAATATCTGTATTGGCTCGCCCGCCTGCCGTGAACCAGGCAACGTTACCTTGTTTATCAATGTAGTCATACTCATACTCACAGCTATCTAGCTCTTGGGAGAGCTGTGCACGCATTATAATTTTACATGCTCCATCGGGAGCAATCTGAAATAAAATGCTCCCAATGTCATTGTAGATATCATCATCACTACGCATCAATTTCCACCCGGTGAGTTTTTAAATACAATCTCTTTTGGACGAGCACCGCCTATTGAATACTCCACATTAAAGCTATCTGGCCGAACACTTTTACCAGAATACACAGGCTCAATCTTCAGAATCCCTCAGGGTCAGACCACTATTTCCTCTATTTATTTTTTTTAGCTATCATCAGTGCTCTATCAATCATATCGGAGGTAATGTAAGGCACAAATCCGAGCCTGTCGCCCTTCCCAAAGCTCTGTTTATATTCATCCAGACGTACCGTATCACCAGCCAGTGCTAGAGCCGCCAAATGGCGAACTGGCATTGCACCTTTAGCATCTGTTGGTAGCACTCTATAAGCGCTCAACCCCTCGTCAATACTCTGAGAGCGAGCCCAAGACAACGCCTTCTCAGACAGCCTAATAACATCATCTTCAGAAAAACTAGACAATTTCTCCGGAGCTTCATTACTAACTATGATCGGAGCATTACTACCGCCATCACCCATTATAAAAGAAGCGGCCTCCGAGAATTCCTTTGAGGAGATGGAGGGCATAAGCGAAACCCGGAAATGGTCCGAGCGCTTACCAACAGATGGGATGACCTGAAGCTGAGCCTCTCCGACGTCAGTGACGCAAAAATAATCACCAACTTCATCTTTGCTACAAGTCCATCCCAGTTCCTTCAAGATTGAAACCACATCTTTTTCTTTCATTACTTAGCACCAGGGAACTTCATAAGTTCAATAGGAATGCCATTAGGATACCCTCGCTCCTTTAACGGCACACCCGGTTTCAGGCCAAAGCTTTCAGCCACTTTACCCCTAGTGGAAATAGGGGTCAGACCACTATTCTTAAATTTTTAACACCCAACTTTTCGGGCGTCCTGACACACTCGGTGAAACTCTTTTACCTAATATCTGCGCAATCTCTGACGCAAACTTCTGATCGCCCAAAACATAATTGCCGTTTGTAGAAGAGCGAATTTGTTCTATCAACTCAGGTGAAAGCCGATCCATGAATATTGACCGGTAAGCTTCGGCTCGTTGCGCGGCGCCGCTACCTAAGTCGCTATAAACTGTATGAGGGCTTATAAAGCCTGATAGCTCGCCCTGTGCGTTTGCCCTATAGCTGGTCCAACGGTTGTCGCCCGGATGAGCAACCATACCCGCTCTGACCGTGTTCATTTCAATATATCGATAGCAAGCTAAAACATAGTTGTCTTGTTGAACCAAACAGGAGCGGAAACGGCCTTCCCACAACGTACCCGTTCGTTGATATGTTCGATTGACATATTGAACGTAGCGCTGCCCCAGCCCCTTCATAAGTAGGCCAGCCCCCGCGCAGCAGGTGGGAGTCAACAACAAGTGAACATGGTTTGTCATCAAGCACAATGCGTGAACTTTACAGCCATACAATTCAGCAAGCACGGCTAATGTATCAATGTAAAAAATATAGTCTTCATCTGAGTGAAACCACGCAGGCCGATTGTTTCCCCGTTGAATAATATGCAACGGGATATCCGGCAGTAAAGCCCTAGGACGGCGAGCCATATAAACCCTTAACTGGATAAGAGCTTACAGCTTAGCCGCTCTTCAACAGGCCAACACAGTGGAATAATTACAAAAAATAAATCATGTTTTTAAAGAGCAACTCTGCTGAACTCTAAAAAATAAAACCGTGGTCTGCCCCCTATTTCCCCTTTATGCAACAGTAACCTTATCGCCATTAACCGACTCAAATACCGCCCCCACCACTCCTGCTGCCTCAAATCGAAGTTTCACATCTTCGCTCACTACAATCGCACCCAAATATTTTTTAATCCTAAAAATATGAAAAGCACCTACTTTTGACTCATCTATGGCCAAATTATAAAACGCGCGGTATTGACCAGCCATGTCTGGGCGCACAGGATCATTCACTGAAAACTTTGTAAACCTTGAAGACTCTTCATCTACACAATCTATTTGTGTTTCTATGATCATTAGAAAATAATTTTGCGAAACGTGTTTCCCTTCGATATCAACGGGCTCGAAGACCACATTTTGATAAGGTTGATCGACTTCAGACAAACCTATGAGTGAATTTCGAGCTCTCTCACTCAGAACAGGAACACTCGCATAGCCCGCTAGAGAATAATCAATTTCAACGCCGTCGAACCTGACATCGAGCGTATATCTGCCAGGCTCCATGAAATTAAGGGGTGGATTACTAAAGTTCCAATTATCCACATGCCTCACATCGCCGAGCACCCACTTTTCGGAAATAGAAAGATCCTGACGCAGCAAATAATATTTCATATCAATCCCTAGTCAGCCACTTATTAACTTCACTACCCACTATCACTGCTTCCTTTTTAATTCCATCCAACGTCTTTGTAACAGCCGATTTATAGGCTGGTGTTCCAGGCGCTAAGCCTTGAGTAGCCTGTTCCAAACTCCCATATACATACTGGTGATACTCTATGGGGTGCGGCCCTCTATGCCCTGGCACCGCAACTAAATTTTCAGTTGCTCGATTAATATTAAGATCTGCCCCATCAAAGAAGCGCTGATACTCCTTTGTCCAGGCGATCTGCCCATTCGCACCAGAAGTACATTTATTAGTACAAATATGATGTATCGGAATCGACTCATAGTTAACTGGTGCACTAACGTTGGTTCTTCCGCCCTCTAACGTGACATATCCCCCACTATTATCTCGGTACACGGGCTTACCATCGGCAGTATAACGCCCAGTTGAGTTGTACAAACCACCTCGGGGCCCTTCGACGGTGGCAGTGCCATCTGCGTTTCGAGTCAGGCGATATTCACTTGGTACCTTAAACTCAGGTGAAGGTAAAGCCAGCGGTCTGGTGGGCGATATTTCTCCTATCGTTTTTGCACCCTGAATCTCATTACTGGCGCTGCTAATCAGCTTCGATGCTTCGCTGATATCGCCCCTGTTCAGAGCTTTGCGTGCCATTTTCAAGGTGCCGGAAATAATCCGTTCACCTGGAATAAGAGATGCTGCTACCTCAAGGTAATCAAGTGCACTCTCAGCCTCCGCTACGCTTTTAACTGTGCCGAT
This sequence comes from Pseudomonas sp. OE 28.3, assembly GCF_014268205.2. Taxonomy (NCBI): domain Bacteria; kingdom Pseudomonadati; phylum Pseudomonadota; class Gammaproteobacteria; order Pseudomonadales; family Pseudomonadaceae; genus Pseudomonas; species Pseudomonas sp. OE 28.3. Next base: position 414,781 of record NZ_CP077082.1, on the reverse strand, counting down.
AACTGGTACAAAATTTGCGCCTTCTGACAGGGCACCTTTGAGCTCTTCACGCCGCTGAGTATACATCTTGACCGAGCACGCTTGCTCACTCATGCCAGCGCAGTTTTGCTCCTTGTAGTGTTGGTTTTCTGCTTTGACGCGGTCTTCAGCCTGCTGCTCAAGTGTCTTATGTGCGGCTAATGCTTCTGCAATATCACTGAGGGAGTTGTTCTCCACCGCATTGCTTCCCGCCTTTGCCCCAGTAACCGCACCGCCCAGATCACCACCAGCAATCCCCCCAGCCAACCCTGCTGCTAGACCCGAAAGTGCAACAACCGTCTCTCTCTCCTCCTCCGTCAACTCGATTGTATTCTTGCCCGGATACAACTGATGGGCGATGAATTCACCCGTCGCAGCTCCCGCAGCCCCCGCCCCCGCAGAGTTGCCTTGCGCCTGCGCCACCACTGCACCCAATACGGCATGCGCCATGGTGTTGAGTACAGCGTTGTCTCCGGTGGTTTTCCTAATGACTTGCGCCATGTACGGCGCCGACGCGCCCGCAATGGCGGAACCGATATCGCCGCCCACCAACCCTTGCAACGCTGCTGTCACCGCCTGCGCTACACGTGGGTAATTGCCGCCGACCCCGTAGTCCGCCATGATCCGTTGATAAGCGTCAGTGGCAATCAGTTGTTTCTTGTAGGCATCGACGTCCTCTTTTTTGGCATCTTTTCCAGGGTCCTTGATGCCACGCTTATCAAGTTCAGCACGCGCCTCTTTATCAGCATCGATCTGGCCTTGGGTTCGAACGATGTCTACTGCCTGAGTACCAATATCCGCAATCAACTGCACCTGGCGCAGGCGCTTCTGCTCTTTTTCCTTATCAAAGATCGGGCTGATGCTGCCGTTGGCGTGTTCAACATCGTGGCTCAGCGTTGCAACGTCCTGCTGCTGTTTAGCAGGGTCGCGGATGTCGAGGGTGCCGTTGGAAATGGCCGATGACGTGGTGCCGCTGTCACTGTCGCCATGATTGAACGCGATCAAGCTGCCGGAGGGCATATTGCTGATGAAGGCGTTCGCTCCGCTTGCGCCACTGCTCACACTGGCGCTCTGCAACTGGCTTGTATACTCAGCCTCGTTCTTTAAAACGCTCCATCCCAGCGTGCCGGTGCTCAGGCGGTTTTTGTCCGCTGTTGCGGTGCTGCCGATTACGCTGCCATCGAGTTGCGTGTGGTTGCCTACGTCAATCTGGTAGCCGCCCTTACCGCCGAACAGGCCGGTTTGCTCCTGCACACTCTGGTATTTGGAGTCGATCTTGCTTTTACTGATGCTCAGGTTTGCACTGCCACCGGTGCCGATGATGGCGAAGCTGACGCCCCCACTCACGTCCGTCTGCTTGGACTTGTAGTTATCGGTGTCTTGCAGACTTTGCAGCGTAAGGTCGCGCCCCACAGTAGCGGTAATTTTGTCTGCGCTGACCTGCGCGCCCTTCAGGGCGGTGTCTCGGCCGCTGATCAGGCTGACCTGTTTGCCCGCATCCAGGGTTGTTTCCGTCCAGGTGGTGCCGGTGCCCTTCTCGTTACCGGTGCCTTTGTTGGCATTGGCGAAAATGCTCAGGCCGCCGCCTTCGGAACCCACGCCTAGGCTGATACCTACCGCACCACCACTGCTGCTATTTTTGCCATCAAGTTTTTGGTTATTCGCCGCAGCTTCCAGGCGAATATCGCGCTCCGCCGCCAGCCGCATCTCATTACCGGCCTGAAGCTTGCTGCCTTGAACATGGATGTCACCTGCGGCCCCAGGCGTACCGTTGCCGTCCGCCACGATGGTGAGGTTGTTGCCGGCCGTCAGGCTGCTGCCCTGGCTGAGTGTCTGCTCCTGGGTCTGTTTGGAATCGGATTTTTGCGAACCCAGGGAGATGCTGATCCCCACAAATTGCGACGCGTTAGCTCCGGTCATGCCGCCATTCTGCTGCGCCGCTTGCCACGCTTGCACGCCAGTCAAACCCGCCTTCACACCCTGCAGCGCCGAGAGGCGGCCGTCGTCCTCGTTCTTGGCTTGCTTGGCGGTCTTATAAGCGGAGTCCACCGCGCTACCCACGGTGCCGGACAACGCCAGGGTCAAACCACTGGTTTTGCTTTTGGAGGTCTGCTCGCTGCGGTTGTTGTTCTCGGAAGCCAGGATGCTGACATTTTGCCCAACCAGGCTGATGTCCTTACCAGCAACCACGTCAGAGCCGCGAATGGTCAGGTCTTTGCCAGCCTGAATATCCACGCTGCCCAGCACACTGCCGATGTTGCTGGCCCGGGTGGTTTCGGTGCTGCTGGTGAAGGTGTTCTGGTTGCTGCTTGAGCCCAACGTCACGCCGATGCCGCCGCTGCTCATCAAGCCCGATTTTTTGGTCGAGGACGAATGGCTTTGTTCAAAGGTTTCCGTTGCCCCATCAATCACCACATTGCGACCGGCAATCAGGCTGGTGGCGTTGGTGGAAACCACGTCGCTGGCGGTAGTGCCGATGTCACGGCCAGCACGCACGACCACGGTATCAGCGCTGATGGAAGAGCCCTGCTGGCTGATCTGGTTACTGCTGTCGATGCGCGTTTTCTGGCTGCTGGACAGCAACCCTTTGCTGGTTTTGGTTTTGCGGTAATAGCTGTAGTCGCTGTCTTGCGCGGCGTTCAGCGCCAGGTCATTGCCTGCGTACAGGTAGGCTTCCTTGCCGGCACTCGCACGGCTGGCGCTGACCACGAGGTCGTTGCCGGCACTGAGGGAGAGGTTCTCACCGGCAACCAGCGAGGTGCCCACTTGCTGAACGTGGTCTTCCTGGCTGGTGACCTTCTTGGAATTAAACGCCGAATGCTGTTCATTCGCCGCCGACGCCAGGTTCACATTGCCCTTGGCTACCAGCGCCAGATCACGCGTGGAATTCAACTGGCTGCCAATGGCGCTGATGTCCCGCGCAGCCACCACCTGGAAGTCGCGACCGGCCTCGATCACGGTGCCGTACTGGTTTGCGCTGCTGCTGCGCATGTAGGTGCTGACGGCATTGGCGTTGCGTTGTTCGGCGGTGGCCAGGTTTACATCGCGCCCGGCTTGAACGCCCAGGTCGGCGCCGCTTTTGAAGGCGCCGCCGGTGCTGTTGACGTCGCGGCCGGCTTGCAGGGTCAGGCTGTTGGCGGCCTCGATGCGCGCAGCGTTGTCAACGAAGTCGGTGCGCTCGGTGCGGTAGCCGCTGCTGCTCTGGTGGCTGGTGACGGTGCGTTCGTTGAGCACATCGCCATTTACCGCGCGCACGCTGACGTCGCGCCCGGCGATGATGCCGCCGGCGCGGTTGGTGAGGGTGTTGCCGGCGAGCAGGTCGAGGCGGTTGCCCGCTTGCACGAGGCCGCCGTTGACCATGTTGCGCCCGGCGCTGGCAGCGAGGTTGTTGGTGGCGCGCAGGGTGCCGACGTTGTTGAGGTCGGTGCCGCTGACCAGGTTCAGGTCGCTGCCGGTGATGAGTGCGCCGTTGGGCGCCAGGCGGTTGTTGGCCTGGGCCAGGTAGAGCACGGGCACCAGCACTTGCTGGCCGGCGACGGTGGCGTTTTCCATCCACACGATGTCGTGGGTCAGGGCCGCGACTTGTTCGGCGGTGAGGCTCACGCCTACGGCCAGGTTTAGCGCCTGTTTGGTGCCGATGGCGTTGTCCATCAGGTACTTGAACATCGCTGTGTCACTGGTCTGGCCATCGATGAAGCGCTGGCCGGTACGGGCGATCACGGCTTGCTGGATCAGGCGCTGTTCATACAGGCCGTCACCCAGGCGCTTTTGTGCCTGGTCCGGGTCGTAGCCCAGTTTGGACAGCATGTAGTCGGAGCTTAAGAACTGGCTGAGGTTGGTCAGCAGCGGGTTGGTTTCGATCAGGTATTTCTGTGGGTTGGAAACGAACTGGCTGTCTGGCAAGCCCTGCACGCGGTTGATCACCACGCCGTCGGCCGAGGTGCTGCTGCCGGGTACGACGGGGCCGGTAACCGGCATGCGGTCGACGCTGCCGCCGCCCAAGGTCCAGCCTTGCGGCCCGGTGCTGGCTGGCGCGCTGGCGCTTTGGCCACTGAGACGGAACAGCCCGCCTTGGCCGGTAGGCAAGGTAAAGCCGGGCAGGCTCAGCGGGTTGATCTGCTGTTGGGCCAGGTCCGGCGGCAGTTGCTGGTTGAGGGTCACGCGGGTGGAGTAACCGGCTGCGCCACTGGCACCGGTGGCGTCGGTGGTGGTTTTGGCGCCCGCACCGATGTAGCTATAGCCCAGGCGTACCACGCTGTTGTCGATACCGGCTTGGGCCTTGACGTCTACCGCGCCGCCCGCCTGAATCACGGCGGCGTAACGTTGGTCATCGCTGGCGATTTTGGTGACTTTGCCGAACTGGGTGCGCTCGATCTCCATCATGCCGATGAAGTTGGCCACGGTGGCTTCAAGGCCGCCGAGGTCATTGGGGTTGTAACCGGCGCTTTTGTACCAATATTTGTTGGTGAGTGCGGCGGCGGCGCCGAACCAGCCTTCAGGGTGCTTGGTGCGCTCTGACGTGAAAAGACGATAGGTCTCGGTCTCGCCGGTTTCGATGCCGGTGTTGACCAAGTTGTTCAGGCGCGCGGTGAAGTTACCGCCGGCCGCGATCGAGCTGCTGCTGTTGAGCAAGTCGCCGCCGGCCAACGTCATGTTGCCGCCGGCGGTGATGCTTGAACCGGCACTGGCAGCGGTCACTTCCAGTTTGTCGCGGGTCACCAACTCCCACACGTAGTTGCGCGGGGTGCCGCCGGCTTTGCAGTCACCGGCGTTAACGTACTTGATGCACGTGCCTTCGGTGGCCGAGGCGGTGTAGACACCCGCGTCGTTGACGTCGAGTACCGCCCGCTCGTTTTTGATCGAGTTGGCGGACAGGCTGAGGTTGCCGTCACTCTGAATCGTCGATGAGCTGTTGAGGATGCTGCTGGCCAGGCCGCCCTTGCCGTCGCGGTCGACGCTGAGGTTGCCCAGGCTGTAGACGTCGGCGTAGCTGTTGTTCAGCGCGTCCACACGCAGGCTCATGTCGCCACCGCTGAAGATCAGGCCGTGGTCATTGAGCAAGGCGCCGGTGGTGGCGACCAGTCGTTGGCCGCTGCCCAGGGTCGCGTAGTTGTTGAGTGTGCCGGCGTTGACCACCAGGTCGGTGGCGGCGGTGAGGCGCCCACGGTTGTTGAGTGTGCCGGCGATGGTAGCGGTGGTGACGCCGCCGCCGGCAATGCTGGCGGTGTCGCTCAAGTTGGCCTGTGCGGCGCTGAGGTTGAGGTTGCCCAGGCTGCTGATGCGCCCGCTGCTGTTGAGCGCGCCGCTCAAGGTCAGGTCGAGCGCGCCGTCGCTGGCGATCAGGCCGTGGGTGGTCCAGTTGGCGCCATTGCCGACAAAGCCTCGGGCACCGAGCAGTTGGCCGGTGGCGGTCTGGTCGAGGTTGTCGACGTTGACCGTGAGTTGCCCGGCCTGGATCACGCTGCTGTTGGTCCAGTTGCCCTGGGTGATGGTCAGGTCGCCACGGGTGACCAGGCTGCCGCCCACGTCGTTGAGGTTGGCCGGGGCAATGCCGAACTTGCCGGTGCCCACGTGCAGTACGTTGCCGCCCAGGTTCTGGAAGCTGCCGGCGTTGAGGGTCAGGTCGTTGTTGGCGGTTTCCAGCACGCCGTTGCGGTTGTCGAACAGACCGCCGATGGCGAATTCGGTGGTACCCGCCGTGCCCAGCGCACGCAGGCGCCCGGTCTGGTTATCGAGGCTGGCCGCGCGCACCTTCAGGCTGCTTTCGCTTTCGATGATGCCCAGGCGGTTGTTGAGTGCACCGCTGAGGTCCAGGTCGATCTGTTGGCCGGCGATCTGGCCGTCGTTGTCGCCGCTGTTATCGAAGTCATGCCCGACCACGCGCATCAGGCCTTTGGCATACAGCCCGCCGTTGCGGTTGTCGAAATTGCCGGTGGTGACCAGTGCGTTGCCGCCCTGCGCCGCGATGCGCCCGCCATAGTTGTCCACGCTGCCGGCTTGCAGGTTGAGGCTTTGCCCCTGCATCACGCCGCCCTGGCGGTTGTTGTTGAGGTCGTAACCGTTGCGCAGCACGCCGACCACTTGGGTTTGCAGTGCGGCCTTGAGGCTGGCGAGGGTGCCGCCACGGTTGTCGAGGCTGGCCGCGTTGATATTCAGGTCACCGGCCTGGGCGATCAGTTTGCCGCTCTGGTTATCCAGCGTGTCGGCCACGTTGGCGGTCATGCCGCCCTGGCTTTGCACGGTGCCTTTGCCATTGTCCAAGCGGTTGGCGGTGAGCAGGAGGTCGGCGTTCTGGCTGTAGATCAAGCCGTCGTTGCCGTTTTGTACCAGGCCGCTGGCGGTGAGGCTCAAGCGGTCGTTGGCGGCCAGGGTGCCACGGTTGCGGTTATCCAGGCCGACAGTCAGCAGGGTCAACAAACCTTGGCTGGCGATCTGGCCGCCCTGGTTGTTGATCTGCGCCGCGCGGCTGATCAGCAGCGGGCCGCCGCTGGCCAGTTTGCCGCTGGTGTTGGTCAGGGTCGCGAGCAGGTCAAGGGTGGTGGCGGTGCCGCCACTGATGCTGCCGGCGCTGTTGTCCAGGTTTTGCGTAGTCAGGCTCAGGGCCGCGCCGCTGTCGATCACGCCGCCCTGGGCGTTGTTCAGCAAGCCGCCGACGGTAAGCGTCTGCCCGGCCGCGCTGGAGAGTACGCCTTTGTTGCTGTTATCCAGTTCGCCGGCATTAACGGTCAGCGCTTTCTGGCTCACCAGTGCCCCGCCTGCGCTGTTGAGCAGGCTGGCGGTCAGCGTGGCATTAAGGTCGCCGTAACGGCTGGACAAGGTGCCGCCGTTGCGGTTGTCCAGGTTCGCGCCGCTGACCGTCAAACCCTGCCAGCCGGACATCAGGCCATTCTGGTTGATCAGGTTTTCGGCATTGAGCACCAGCAGGTTATTGCTGATCAGTTTGCCGTTGCTGTTGTTCAACGTGCGGCCGCTGAGGTTCAGAGTTTGCGCGCTGGAGAGTTCGCCTCCCTGGTTGCTGAGGTCACGCAGGTGGTTGATGGAGAGGTTGCCAGCGGTGGTGATCAGGCCACCCGCGTTGTTCAGGTCGCCGGTGGCGGTGCCGAAGTCCAGGGCAATCGCGCTGCCCAGCAGCGAGCCGTTCTGGTTGTCCAGCGCGGCGCTGTTGAGCGTCAGCGTATTGCTCGCGTTGAGCAGGCCCTGGTCGCGGTTGGTGAGGCGGCCAGCCACGTTGAGCAGCGTGTCGCCACGGCTGGTGAGGGTGCCGCCGCTGTTGTCGAGGTCGGTGGCGTGGGCGTCAACCGAGGCGGCGGCAATCATGCCTTTGACGTTGGCCAGGGCCTGGCCGATGCGCAGGGTCAGCGCGGCGTTGCTCAGCAGTTTGCCGCTGCTGTTGTCGAGGTTGTCGGCGGTGAGTGTGAACGCCTGGCTGCCGGAGATTTCGCCGCCCTGGTTATGCACGTTCTTGAGGTTGTTGAGCATCAACAGCGGCGCGTTGATCAGCCCGCCCTGGTTATTGAACTCGCCACGGTGCAGGTCCAGCGTCAGCGCCTCGGCGCTGGTGATCTGGCCGCCTTGCTGGTTGTTGAGGTCGGCAGTGCCAAGGGACAGGGCCTGGCGCGCACTCAGGGTGCCGTTCTGGCTGTTGTCGACGCTTGCGGCGTTGAGTATCAGGCTGCCATCGGTGACCAGCCGCCCGCCTCGGTTGTCCACCGCGCCGAGTGCACTGAGGGTCAGCGGCCCTGCGCTGGAGAGCGTGCCGCCGCCGTTGGCCAGCGTGCGCGCGGTGATGCTCAGCAGCCCTTCACTGCTGATCAAACCCTGGTTGCGGTTAAGCAGTTGGTCGACATTCAAACCTGCACCGGCGCCAGCAATCAGCAGCCCGCCGTCGCTGTTATCCAGTTGCGTAGCGGTCACCACAACGCCCGCACGGCTGGACAGCTCGCCGTTGCGATTGTCGATGTTGGCGACATTGACCTGCACACCACCCACGCCTGCGACCAAGCCTTTTTGGCGGTTATCGAGGCTATTACCGGCCACGCTCACCGTGCCTTGGCTGGTGACCAACCCGGCTTGGTTGTTGAGGCTGCCGACGTTGAGGCTGAGCGCATTGCCCGCTGTGATAAGGCCTGCGACGTTATCGAGGGTCGCGACTGTGAGCGTTGCGGTGTCGAGGCTTGAGAGTTCACCGCCCTGGTTATGCAGCTCACCGACGACGACGGTCAGCGGCCCGTTGCTGGTGACCAACCCACCTTGGGTGTTCTGCAGGCGATCAGCGGTGATGGCCAGGCCGCCGTTGCTGAGAATGCGGCCTTTGTTCTGGTTATCGACTGTGGCAGCGGTAATTTGGGTGTGTTGTTTGGCACCCAGTGTGCCGCCCTGGTTGTTCAACGCTTGGGCATCCACGCTCAACGCGCGGCTGGCAATCACACTGGCGCCGGTGTTGGTGACGGCCTTGCCGCGCAGGCTCACATCGCCTGTGGCGTTGCGAGTGTTGTCGGCGTTGACGCCGGCTTCGATGATGTCGCCATTGGTCAGCGTGCCGCCGCTGGACAGCGCAATGCGGTCACGGGCGGCCAGGCTCTGGCGGTTAGTGAGGTCGCCCTGGGTGTTCACGTTAAGGGCTGTACCGGCATACACCGGCCCTTTGGCGTCCAGGCTTGCGGCGTTGATGTTGACCGCGCCGCTGGCGGCGGTTTGCGCCATGCTCAAATGCCCATTGGCATCGAGCTGGATATCACCACCACTGGCCGCCAACGTGCCGTCGAGCTTCACGCCCACACCGGCTTCGGTGCCCACCAGTTTGATCGCACCGGCGTACATGCCGCCCAAGGCGCTGGAGTCGATGGCCAGCTCGGGTTTGGTGCTGCCGTCGTCGGCACGGGCGGTGGCTTTCAGGCTTTTGGCGTCGACGTCGTTGCGCCCGGCGACCACGGCCAGTTCACGGGCGTTGATCTGCGCGTTGATCTTGGCCGAGCGGGTAATGATTTCGAAGCGGTCGACGTTGCTGGCGTTCAGGCCTTCGCCGTCGATGGTCACGGCGCCGCCGTCCACTTGGTAGTGGTCCAGGCGACCGACGTTGTCCATCATCGGCTTGCCGGTGGTCAGGGTCACGTTGGGCGTGTTGATAAACCCGCAGCCGCTGCACGTGATGCCGTAAGGGTTGGCGACGATGACTTTGGCCGACTGCCCCGCTACTTCGGTGTAACCGCGCAGCTGGCTCGGGCTGCCGCCGTTGACTTCGTTGAGGATAACGTTGGCCGCGCCGCCCTTGAGGTTGGGGTTGCCGACGATGTAACCGCCCAGCTGGGTGTTCTGCAGCGCGCCAGTGGCGTTGTTGAGGATCACGCCGTTGGGGCCGACGTTGTAGTCCTTGAACTGGTTGTGGGACAAGCCACTGCCATTGGGGGTGGCGATGTTCACCACCGGCACGCCATTGCCGGCCTGGCCGACGCTGGTGGCCGGGTTGCTCACCACAATGCCTTCGGCCTGGGCCAGCAACGGCTGCCAGAACAGCGCGTTGACCAGGATCAGCACCAGGCCGCGCTTGGGCAGGCCGAAGAACGCGTCGCGGCGCTTCAGGGCAGCAGAAGGTTGGCGGGCCAGAAAGGCAAAGTGGCGAACATCCATGGTCAAATTCTCGTTGCAGCGGGGCGTTGAATTACAGGAAGAAATCCATGCGGAAGTAGATCGGCGCTTCACGCTCCGTCACCACTCCAGGTCTTTCTAACGAGTGGGCAAACGTCACGCTGGTGCTGACGTATTTGCCACGGGCGAACAGTTCCACGGAGTTGCTTGAAACGCGGCCGTGGTTGTCACCGTTGTAACGGTCGTTGCGGATCACGCCCTGGTCGTAACCGAGGCTGGTGCCGTATTCGGCGAAGGCCGGGCGCAGCCATTCCAGGGTGACCGGGCGCGCCCAGCGCACTTCGTTGCGCCAGTAGCCGCCGCTGTCGCCGGACAGTTGCTGATCCTTGAAACCGCGCACCGACGACGAGCCGCCGAGGCTGATGCGCTGCGGCGAGAACAGCACGTCTTCACTGCGTTGACCGGTGGCCAGGCTGGTGAAACTGAACGACTCGCCCCACAGGCGAAACGGCTGCAAATAGCTGACCGTGGCAGTGTATTTACGGTAATCCGGGGTGGGCGTGAGGTTGCCGAACTGGTCGCGGTGCTGGTCGTCGCGCTGGGCGTCAAAGGCGCCGATGCCGTTCTGTACGCCGAGGTCGATGTTGACGAAGGCATTGCCGATGCGCCGGCCGTGGTTGATACCAAACTGCAACTCACTGAGGCGGTTGCTGCTGATTTCGAGCTGGGCGTCGTTGACGTAGTTGTTGGTGCGCAGGTGAGCCACACCCACGTTGACCGAGGTTTTGCTTACGTCATCGCGGTGAATCACGCGCTCTGCGCGCAGTTGGTGGTTCTGGCTGTCGCCCGACTGCTTGAACTTGAAGGTGTCGGTGTAACCCAGCGCGCGGTAATCGCTCTCGCTGTAGGTGTAGGTGAAGTTCCACCAGCCCCACGGCACGTTGTAATAGAGCAGGGTGTTTTTCGAGGTTTTCTGGTGGTCGCTGATGGCGTCGTGGCCACCGCGCAGCACCAGTTGGTCAGCCAGGCCGAGCGGGCTGTCCCACTCCAGGCCCGCGCCCCATTGCTGCTCGCCGGTGCTGCGTTGCCCGTCGTTGTTGCGCGACAGGCTAGCGCGCCAGGGCTTTTGCGGGGTGTTCTTGACCACCACGTCGCTGCCGCCCACTTGCTTGCCGGGCGTCAGCTCCATTTGCGCCTGTTTGGACGGCAACCGGTTGAGCTGGTCCACCAGTTGCTCGACCTCGCGCAGGTTCAGCGCCTCACCGACCTTGCCGGGAAACGCCATGGCCAGTTCACGCTCGGTGACGTTGCTGCCTTCGGCGCTGCGCACCGCTTCGAGTTTGCCTTCGACCACCAACACCTGCAGATGGCCACTGGAGAGGTCTTGTTGCGGCAAGTAGGCGCGGCTGGTGACGCGGCCTTTGGCGATGTAATAGTCGGTGATGACCTTGAGCAGCTCATTGAGCTGCGAGACGCCCAGGCATTGGCCTACATAGGGTTTGAGCAGCAGCGCACGGTCGCCAGCAGGCAGGCTGTCGGCGCCCTTCAGTTCGATGTCTTTGATCGGGAAGCAGCGGGTGTCGGCAGGCGTAGCCGGTGCCTGTGGCTTGGCTTCTTTGCCGGGCAGGTCCTGAAGCTCTTGCAGGCGCCGGCTTTGCTCTTCCAGCAGGCGGTTCTGCCGATCGCGGATCAGGTCTTGATCCCCAGGCGTGGGGGCGGCGGTGGCCGTATTCAGGCTCAGGCAGGCGAGCATGAAAGTGCACAGCAAGTACCGAGTCCGTGGCGATAAAAAAGACATGTTCGATCCATCGAAAATCAAGGGGCGGCAAACTACCATCGAACTAGCGCTGGCCCAAGAAACCGGGACAGTTGCACATTCGTGCTTATTACATCCGCAACACATTGATTGTTAACAATAAAGAGTTATCACAAAGAGATAATGGTGGCCGTTAGAAGTTTTATTCCGACCAGCGGCAACTCTTTTGATATTAATTCGGCAAACAATTTAGCAAATGCCATTATTTAGCCATCAACTACTTGCCGAGTTAGGTTAGTGCAGGGGAATAGCGAAAAGTTCGCGGTGTTTTTGTGAATTGGATCCCATTTATCGGAATTCCAAGCGACGCAGATGGAATGTGGGAGCTGGCTTGCCTGCGATGGCGGCGTGTCAGGTATTGATTGGTTGTTGGCCCACCGCTATCGCAGGCAAGCCAGCTCCCACAGGGGTCTTTGGTGTCTTTCGGAATTTCTAGCCGGCGTCTTTGCCTTTTTCCGCGCCGGGCACCAAGGTCAGGCCGGGGCGCTCCACGTCGCGGGAGACGTGGGACTTCACATCCTCGACACCGCCGTCTTCGTCGTTGTGGATCACCAGCACGCCCGGCTTGCGAAACTGCTCCAGGTGGCCGTCGCCCAAATTGAAACTCTCACTCAGGTTTTTGTCGCTCAGCGCATTGGCTTCGGCGCGGCGCTGGGCGAACTTGCGCCCACGGCGTTGCTGATAGCGCGCCCAACTGATCAGGATCACCGCGTTGAACAAGGCGATCCACAGGTAGATCTGCAAGGTGTTGAGCGCGGCGAAAATCGGCGCCTCAATACGTGGGCCGCCATGGGTTTCCAACATGGCGCCGATACCACGCGCGAGCAGCCAGATCAGGCCGCCCCACGCCAGCAGCGTCAGCAGCACGTCGATGATCCACATCACGGTGTTTTGGCGAGTTCTGACCAGCTTCATGGTCACGCCTCCTCTTCACTGGGTTTGATGCCGCGGTCCGGGCTGACCCAGCGCGCGCGTTTCTGGTGCTGGTTGAACAGCACCTTGGGAAAGCTGACCAGGGTGGTGAGCAGGCTGACCAGCCAGAACACCATCGGGTACCACACGGTCCAGAACAGGGTTTTCCACAGGTCCTTTTCATAGCGCCGGTCGATCAGGATGCTCACCGCGAACTGCAGCAGGCACACCATCGCCAGCACCAGCCCGGTAAAGGCCGGTGGCACCAGGGAATCCACGGCAATCGCCTGCGGCAGTACCACGAACTTGCCCACGCCCCAGAAGATCACCGAGAGCAGGAAGGTGAAGGCCCAGCCGGTGGACAGGCAGTACTCGAACAGCAGTGGCCACAGGTAGCGATGGCGCCATTGCCAGATGCCTCGGATGTTCTTGAACAGCACCTCGGCGCCGCCCTGGGCCCAACGCAGGCGCTGTTTCCACAGGCCGCCTACGGTTTCGGGCATGAGGATCCAGCACAGGGCACGAGGCTCGTAGAAGATCGCCCAGTGGTCCAGTTGCAGCTTCCAACTCACGTCGATGTCTTCGGTGATCATGTCGGTGGACCAGTAGTCGATGCGGTCCAGCGCCTTCTTGCGAAACGCCACCACCACACCCGACACCGTGAAGATCCGCCCGAACACGCGCTGGGTGCGCTTGATCAAGCCGATAATCGAGGAGAACTCGCCCACCTGCACCCGGCCGATCAAGGTTGAACGCGTGCGGATGCGTGGGTTGCCGGTCACGGCGCCCAGGCGCGGGTTGTCGAGCATCGGCGCGACCATGTAGGCCGCTGCGTTTTTGTCGAGCAAGGCATCGCCGTCGATGCACACCAGGTACTCACTGCGCGCCGCCACGGCGCCCATGCGCAAGGCCACGGCCTTGCCCTGGTTTTGCGCCAGGTGCAGCACACGCAGGCGTGGGTGTTGCAAGGCCAGGGCGTCGAGCACGGCAGCGGTGTTGTCCTTGGAACCGTCGTTGACGGCGATGACTTCGATATTCGGGTACACCTGGTTCAGGGCCGCATGAATGGTGTCGGCGGCGTTATCGCCCTCGTTGTAGCAAGGGATGATGATCGAGATCAGCGGGTTGCCGGCCAGGGTCGGCGCCGGCGTGTCTTCCTTCCACGGCCAATGCCGCTCCCAGTGCAGCCAGAAGTACAGCCCGCCGGCGATCCACAGCGCCGACATGAACAGCGGGTAGAAAAACACGAAGTCCATCAGGAACTGCCCGGTGACCAGGAAGATCAGGCCCAGGGGCACACCCAACACCAACGCCAACACGAATAAAGCCAGGATTCTGTCGAACATGATCAAGGGTTCCACTGGTTGGAAAGGGCCGGACGAACTGTCTTCAGGTCCGGCGAATTTTCCAGGAAGTTATCCGGGTAGTAGCCAAAGCTCTTGACCCCCTGGCGTTTGAGCACGCCCATCCATTCGGCCATCTGCGCGCCCTTGATATCCGGCGCTTCTTTGGTCCGCCAGTCTTTGGCTTGCAGCTCGAACACGGTTTTTTCCAGCGCGCCGGGGCGCGCCTTGACCGTGGCGACGAGTTTTTCCAGCCAGGCGTTGGAGGTTTTCAGCTCCTGGCCTTCCATCAATGGCATGGCCATGGGCGCAGTCCAGTCGTAGGCCTGGAGGAAGTCGTCGAGGTTCTGCGCGAACCAGGCTTCGCTGGCCGGGTTGAGCATCGGCTCGGCAAAGATATTGCGTGCGGTCGCCACTTGCGGGCCACCGATGGCGCGAACCTTGGCGGTCAGCTCGTTGGTGAAGTCGATCAGGTAGCGGCTCTTGAAGCGCGTCCAGCGTTGCATCACTGCAGGGTCTGCACGCAGCGCGGCAATGCTGCCCGGCAGGCCGTTGGCAGCATAAGCCTTGAGCGCAGCGGGGCTGGCGTCTTCGAAGTCGGAAAGCACGGCGTCGTCGTGGTACAGCACACCGTCGATGGCATTGTTGCGCGCCAGGTCTTCATAGATCTCGCCGATGATCTTGCGCACCTGCGGGTCGAACGGCGACAAACGTTTGTATTGGTCCGGGTCGGTGCCGACCTGGCCGGTTTGCGGGTCCCAGCGGGTCACACGCGGCAGCTTGGGGTCGAGGGCGAAACTCAGCACCGGCATCCAGGCATACACAGCCGCGTGGGCACGGGTGTGCAACTGCCAGGAGACGCGGTTGAACAGGTCGGCGCGCACCGGCAAGTGGCGGTTAGGGAAGTACAGCGAGTGCACCAGGCCGTCGCCTTTGGGGTCGGCGAAGGCTTGCAGGAATACAGTGCCCGCGCCCATGTCCACCACACGTTGTACAAGCTGGTCGAGGTTGCGCGCTTGTTGGGCCGGGTCGGGGTCGTAAACGTTGTCGAGGTCCACGTGCAGCACCCGCAGCGGTGCCTGGGTTTGCACGGCCACCATGCTATTGGCGAAATGCTCGCCGTCCGGGTCCGAAGCCACCAGGAAGCGCGGGCTGTTCATCAGGTTGCCGAGGCTGTCGAGGCCGTCTTCCAGGGTCAGCGCCATCTGGTAGCCCTGCTCGCCGACAATCGCCAGCGAGGTGCCTTTGGCGGCGCCGTAAGGCCACACCCACACCCGAGGCGCCTTGCCGGTCACGCTGCGGATCTTGTTAGTGATCGCCGCGACATCAGCCCGCATGCGCGCATCGAATTTGGCTTGGTCTTCATAACGCCCGGTGGCCGGGTCAAAGCGCAGGCTGGTCGCCGCCGGCTCCAGGTTGCCCTGGGGGTTGGCCAAAATCCCTTTGTGGTTGTTGTCGGTGTGCGCGGCGATTTCCACCAGGCCCGACTGCGACACTTCACGAATCTGCTGCCAGGTGAGGAATTCCCCACGCGGGCGCGGCGAGCCGGCGAAGTCCACCGGTTGATTGAGCGGCGTATCGATCCAATACCCCACCGGCGCCAGCAAGGCTGGCCAATGATAGGCGCGCAGAATCGGCATCACGCGGGTGTAGAAGCTGGAATAGCCGTCATCGAAACTGAGCATGATGGCTTTGGGCGGCAACTCGGGGCCGCCGTTGCGTGCCGCCAGGATCTGGTCGACGCTGACCGCCTGGTAGCCGTTCTCGCGCAACCACGCCAGTTGTTCGATCAAACGCTCGGTGCGCACCGCCACCACCGCCTGGTCGGGGTCGCGATCCTCGACATCGTGGTAGGCAATGCCCAGGAAATGGTTTTTCGGCCACGGCGCTTCGTTGGCCAGTATCGGCCGCTCGGCGGGTGGAGTGAAAGGCGCGGGTTGCTGGGCACAGGCACTGGCCAGCATTACACCCAGGACCAACAAGCAACGGCAAAGGACGGTCATGGTCAGGCTCTTTTAGAAACGGTAAGTGAGGTCGACGAGCAAGCGCAGATCGCGTTCGCGATCACCGTCATAAGGTCGGCTGATCAGGCTCAGGTTGGCGCCCACGTCCAGTACATCGTTCCAGCGAAAACGTTGGCCATAGCCGATCAAACCGACGCCACCGGTGGAATAATCCCGTTGGCTGTACGTACCTGCACCGAGCTGGAACTGCTGACTCCACTGAGTCTCGTAGCGGTGATAGAGCACATGATTGACCGTGACCGTGGGCAACACGGTGAAGTCGGATTTGGGGTTGAAGTACACCGTGTCTTCTTTGGTGTTGTGGCTAGTGCCGACTTCCAGGCCCAGGTCTACCTGCACGCCGGGCGCGCTGTAGATGCCCTCGCGGCCAGTCAGTACGGCTTCGAAGCGGTTGTTGCCATCGCTGAAGTGGGACGGGCTCAGGGCCAGTTTCCACTCGCGGCTTTCATTCGCGCGCCAGCGAATAAAGCCACTGCCGCCGTTGGCGGTGACATCGGCATTCAACGCTCGCAGCGGCGTGGTAGTCAGCAGGTAGCCGAGGCTGCCGCCGTACTGCCAGTTGTCGTTGATGTCGCGGGCAATCGACACGGCCGCACCCTGCTTGGAGCCATAGCCGTAGGAGTGGTTGGACACTTCGGCTTCCAGGGTCATGTCGCGGGTGCGACGCTCCACACCGACGCGCTGCCAACGGTGTTGGCCGGTGCCTTCGCTGAAGTCGGCGGTGGCGTAGCCGGCACCGGCGAACAGGCGCCAGTCTTCATCGATAGGCGGCGTGTAGAGCACGCTTTCGATGCCCCAGTCACGGCTGCCGGCCACTGCGCCGGCGTTGTTGTTATTGCCGCCGCCGTAGCTTTTTCCGGTGTAGGCCTCCACGCGCAGCTCGGCCATGTCGTGCACATCCCGCAGACGGCTCAGGCGCTGCACTTGGCGGCTGTCCGGGTTGCGGGCCAGCACGTCATCGGTGAGCACGTCCATTTGCCGCCATTCCTGCAGGTCCATGGCAGTGTAGGCCTGGCTGACTTCCAGGCCGATATCCCGCGGGGTCTGGGCTTCGGTTTCCTTGAGGATGCCCTCGGCGCGGCGTGGCAGGTCGCGGGCGCGGTACATGTCGGCCTGGGCCAGGCGCAAGCCGACATTGCCGGGAGCTTTGGCCACCAACGCGTCCAGGCCGGCTTCGCTGCCCGGCAGGTCACCGCCGTAGACGCCGGCCTGGGCCGACAGCTGTTGCGCGTCCATCCAGGCGTCGTTGGGGTTACCAATGGGCAAGCCCTTGAGTTCGACTCGAGGTTTCTGGCTAGTGGCGAGGCTGTTGGCGACTTCGCGCGCGTCGGCGCCTTTGTCGCTTTCCTGCAAGGTGTAGAACAAGGCCGTGGTGTCTTCGACCCGATCATCGGGTTCGGCATCGGCAGCACTGATCACCTCGCGGTACAACGGCTCGGCTTTTTCCGGCAAGCGCTGGTCGAGGTAAGACGCGGCGACCCAACGCAGGGCATAGGTCGGCAATTGCACGCCTTCGCCCTTGAGGGTTTCGTAGTCGCGGATCACATCGGCGGTGCGTGCCCGCGCCTTGAGGGCACCCAGGCGGTCGATGCGCCAGCGCACCACATCATCATGGGCACTTGGGTCCGGGGTCCAGCGCGCGAGCAGTTTGTCGTAGTCATTGAGGGCGCGGTCGGCAACCACGTAGCGTTCTTTTTCGGTGCGGGTGGCGAACTCGGCCATGCGCACGCGCTCGGCGGCGAGGTCACCTTCGAGGCGGCGCTGGGTCACCGCGTCGAGCAGGCCCGGATGTTTGGCCGACAGGCGCAGCGCCGGCTCCGGCAGGCGGGCCTTTTGCAGGGCGACGATGTATTCGCGGACCACTTCAGGCTTGTCACCGGCGCGAGTAAAGGCTTGGTCGAACTCGAACAAGGCGTCGTAGTTCAAGCCTGCGCGGGTCAGCGCATAACCCAAGGCCATGCGGCGGTTGGGGTCATTGGGTTGCGCCGCCACCAGTGCGCGCAAGCGCTGCACGGCCGTCGTGGCCTGGCCGCCGTCGGCCTGGGTCAGCGCCTGGCCCAGCTGCAGGTCGACATTGCCCGGCTCACGCACCAGCGCTTGCTGGTAAACCGCCAGAGCCTGCGGCCACTGCTTTTGGTTGCGATAAGTGCGCGCCACCGTGGCCAGCGCCTGGGTGGTGAGGTTACGATTTTTGCCTTGGACCTCGTAGACCTTCAACACTTCGGCGTCTTGCCCTGCCCAACCGGCAATCACCAGGTGATCGCTGATCTGGCCAGGTGTCTGGCGTTCAGGCGGCAGTTGGCGCAATTGGGTCAGCGCGGGAGTGAAGTTGCCGTTACGCGCCTGGATAATCAGCGCGTCATAGGCTGGGTCGGCGAAGGCAAGGCTGGGCGTCAGCAATTGGCTGCATAAGGCGGCCCCAACGAGCAGGCGCAACCGGCCTGAAGCACTGGTGGGTAGTGTTCGCAGCATATCGTGAGCTTCCTTACACACGGAAAGCTATAACGATAGGTGGTCCTGAGCAAAACGCATCAGGGTGCCGGCGTCTCGTGACCCGGCCTAGCTTTCCTGTAGGAACTATCTCTTAGGAAAGTAGAGAAATGCCCAAATCAGAACAATTGTTCAGAATTATCCAACCGCAGAAAAACCAATGGAGGCCAAGGCTTGCCTGAGCTAAGCAGCCACAACCGGCCTGTATGCCGGTTGTTTGACTGCCGCTTCAGGTAAACCCACGCCTCCAATATTTATTTCTTACCGATGTAAGAAATCTTACTGCGCGCCGCTGACCGCACCCGCTTTGGCCATCACAAAGCCAATGAATTGCTCCACGGTCATCTTCTGGCCATTAAACGTCACTTCGTTGTTGGCGTAGTGCAGCTTGGAAACCACGTCAGTACCCACCAGGGTTGCCAACTGAGTACCAACGGCCATGCCACTGACCATCTCGGCCGCCATCTGTGATTGCTGTTCGATGGCTTTAGGGTCGGTCACACCGCCCACTTCCGCTTGCAGGGCAGCGACGTCGCCGATCATCGGCTTGGACAGGGTCAGGTTGGCATCCAGCAGCGCGATAACCTGCTTGCCCAGCTCAACCGGTGGCAATTCCATCGAGGTGGGCTTGGTCAGGTCTACCACCAGGTTGAATTTGCTTTCACCGTGGGTGGTTTTCAGCGACAGGTTTTCCACTGCCACTTGCGGCTTGGCGGCCAGCACCTGGTTGACGTTGGCCTCGGCCAGGGTCTGCTCGGCTTCGGTCAGTTGCAGCTCAGGCACCGGTTGGCCGGCAGCCGCGGCGGCTTGCACCGGCTGCATCTTGTCCTGGTAGAGCTTGGTCAGCACCAGCATCGCCGGGATGTCGATGTTCTTCATGCTCAGGGCCATGGCGGCCGAACCTACAGGTTTACCCTGGTAGCCGATTTCGTCGATCTTGTAGTCGACGCGGCCTGCCAGGTTGTTGTCCTTGGTTTCGCTGGTGTCTTTTTGCTCGAAGCCCTTGAGGGTCAGCACGGCTTTCTGCGGGCCGAAGGTGACTTTTGTGTCGGTCAGCTCAACGGTGTTTTGCCCGGTGTAGAAACCGAAGGTGGATTTTTCCAGGTTGCTGGCCACGGTCAGGCCGGACAGTTCGGCTTCAAGCGGCTGGCCATTGGCGTCGATCACTGCAACCTTGAGGCTGTTCATGTAGCCGCTGGCCTTGACCTTCTGGCCTTCGGCGCTGCTGTCGAAGTCCAGGTTGGCGCCCGAGAAGCTCACCGAAGACTTGTCGTCCTTGATGTCCAGCGGCAGCAATTCGACGTTGCCGTCGACCGAGCGGTTGTAGCCGATATTGGCCACGCCCTTGAGCGGCGACACGTCTTTGCTGGCGGCGAACCATTTTTCGGTGGTGGCGTTCTTTTCCAGCGCATAGTGACTGGTGGCCATGACCGGCAGCCACTTCAGCGTCACCAGGCGCGAGAACGGCAGCGGGCCGTGTTCGATATGGTCGACGAACAGCAGTTCAGGGTTCGGGTTTTCTTCACCGAACACGCTGCCTTGGCCTTTAAGGCGGTAGTGCGCGGTGCTGCTGAACAGGCCACGATCCAGGGACACCAGCTCCAGGTTCACCGTGCCATCGACGCCGGCCATAGAGGTCTGCAGTTCTTTGTTGGCGTTCTGGATGGCAGTTTGCAGCACCGGCTCCAGTTGCTTACCGGTGTACCAGGCGCCGCCTGCACTAATGGCGCCGACGGCGACAACGAAACCCAAGAAAACAACTGCTGGCTTATTCATGAAGTGACCTGATCAAATCCTGTGAGAAGTGGGCTGTCTTCCTTGAACCCCGAAGGGGTTGGCTCAAGCCCGCCGAAAACGGGGGAAGATTAGCACTGGCGGCCGATAACGGCCCAGCTTTTCAGAGAGGTCAGGTCAGCGGTTGGTTCACGAGTATTCCAATTCAACCTCATCGAGTTGGTGATCGAAACTCTTCAAGCGTGCGGTCCAGGTGTACACCAACACCTCAAACTCGCGGTGTATCACTGTGTTGCTGGGGGTATCGGCCTTGGGGTCGCAGAAGTCCAGCTGGTAGCGTTCCCGCGCCATTTGCGTAGCCACGTCGGACAATTCCCGGGCGTTATTGAGCCAATGCCTACCGTCGGCGACCTGTTGGTCGAGCAGCACACATTGTTTTTTCAGGGCCTCGAGGCTTTTTTCCAGCGGCGTGCCGGTGAGCTCGCCCATGACTTCCTGGAAAGTACGCCCGGGCTGCCAGTAGCTGCCCCAGAAATAGCGGTCGAACACGGTTTCGACGCGGCGCAGAGCAACCTTGGTGTCCCAGATCGCCACGCGGGTCTTGCCTTGTTGAAGCAGCTTTTTTTTCACCCGTTGATTTTGATAGGACGCCCAGGCCACCACGCCGATGGACAACGTGCCGATCACCAGACAGGCGCTATCGAGAAACACCATGGCCTTGTCGAGTTGGTGGGCAAGCATGACGCCGTAGAAATAGGCAGCCGATAGCAACACCAGTGCGAAAAGCACGCACCAGAAAGCGGGAGCATAAGGGTTTTTCATTATTGGAATCCCCATGAGCAAACGCGAACTTTGTCAGACGGGCCTCACGGTGGCCCGCCTGTCAAAGCATAGCTTTTCGCTCAGGGTTTGCCGGGTTGTGACGCCTGCGTTCGTCCGCTTTCCCAACCGCCGCCCAAGGCCAGGAACAGATCGATCTGGCTCATGGCAACTTGCGTGTTGGCCGCTGCCAGCTGTGCACGTACATCGGTGTAGGTGCGAGTGGCCTGCAGGTCGGCCAGGAACGAGGCACGGCCGGCCTGGAAGAAGCGGTGCGTCTGCTCCGAGGCTTCCTTTGCGGACGCACCGGCGTCGGCCAGGGCGTCGCGGCGTTGCAGTTGCGCGGTGTATTGCGCGAGGCCGGTCTGGGTTTCGCGGATGGCATTGAGCACCACGCCATCAAAGTGCGCCAGGGCGCCCTGGGTCGCGGCTTCGGCTTCGTGGATACGTGCGCGGGCACCGTTGGTCGGCACTGTCCAACTGATCAGCGGGCCAAAGCCCCAGCGATTGGTCGCTGGTGTGCCGAGGTCGTCAAGAATGCCGACCGTGCCCACCGTGGCGCCGATGCTGATGTCCGGGTACAACGCACCGGTGGCCACGCCGATACGGGCGGTGGCAGCCGCCAGTTGGCGTTCGGCCTGGCGCACGTCGGGGCGGCGCTTGAGCAGTGCTGCGCCGTCGCCCACAGGCAGCAATTGGGCGATATGCGGCAGCTCGGCGCAGGTGCCGGTGCCTGCGGGCAGTTGGTCCACCGGTTTGGCCAGCAGCATCGACAAGCGGAACAAACCCGCCTGACGCGATGCTTGATAGCGCGGGATCTCGGCGCGCAAGGATTTGTATTGGGTCTGCGAGCGGGTCACCTGGGTTTCGTCACCGCGCCCGGCGTCGCGCAGGCGCTGGGTGAGCTTGGTGCTCTGGCCTTGCAGGTCGAGGGACTCATTGGCAATCGCCAGCTCTTCATTGGCCGCACACACCTGGGTGTAGGAGCGCACCACATCTGCCACCAGGGTGATGCGCGCAATATCGGCGGCGGCCTGGGCCGCATCGGTGCTGGCCTGGGCACTCTCGATGCCACGCTGCAAGGTGCCGAACAGGTCAAACTGGTAGGACGTGCTGATGCTGGCGCTGCCGATGTTGGCCACCGGGACTTTTTCCGTCAGCAAAAACGCTTCGCCCGATTCCTGCAGGCGCTGGGCTTCCGCCTTGGCGCCAGCACTCCAACCGCCTGCGGATTCAGCCTCTTGGGTCTGGAAACGCGCGCGTTGCAGGTTGGCGGCAGCCACGCGCAAATCGGTGTTGGAGGCCATGGCCTGGCGCACCAGCTCATCCAGGCGCGGGTCGTTGTACAGCTTCCACCAATCGGCTGGCACCGGCGCCGACACCACGTTGTTGCCCTCGCCCGCGAGCTGCCCTTGCAGGTCGCCACGGTTGATGGCGGACGTTTCCGGCAGCTTGTAATCCGGGCCTACCACTTGGCAGGCCGACAGCAGCAAACCCAGCGCAGCGGTTGCCAGCAGCTGCTTCATGGTTTTTCTCCGTCTTTGACCTTATCGCCGATGATCGACACCGTGGCCGTGCGTCCGGCGATCATACGAAAGTCCGCCGGCACATCATCAAAGGCAATACGCACCGGAATCCGTTGGGCCAGGCGCACCCAGCTGAACGCCGGGTTGACGTTAGGCAGCAGGTTGGAGCCGCTGGTGCGGTCGCGGTCTTCGATACCGGCGACGATGCTCTGCACATGGCCACGCAGACGGGCGTTGTCGCCGATCACGCGGATATCCACGGCCATGCCGACGTGGATGCCGTCGAGCTTGGTCTCTTCGAAATAACCGTCGATGTGGAAGGAGTTGCTGTCCACCACCGACAGCACCGGGCGCCCGGCGGTGACGAATTCCTGGTTGCGCGGCGCACGGTCGTTGACGTAACCGTCCACGGGGCTGCGGATCACCGAGCGGTCAAGGTTGAGCTGGGCGGCGTCCACGGCCACTTGCGCCTCGGCCAGGGCCGATTGGGCACGGGCCACGCGCGACTGACTTTCTTCCAGTTGTTCGCTCGGCACCAGGTTGCCCAAACCACGGTTGCGCTTGTACTCGCGGTTGGCCTGGGCCAGGGTTTCCTGGCGGTCGGCCACGGCGGCCTGGGCTTGGCGCAGGGCCAGCTTAAAGCGGTCCTGGTCGACGGCGAACAGCACCTGGCCCTTGGTCACCAACTGGTTGTCGCGCACGTCGACTTGCTGGATCAGCCCGGACACGTCCGGGGCGATCTGCACGATGTCGGCACGGATATGCCCGTCACGGGTCCAGGGCGCAAACATGTAGTACATGACCATGCGCCACACAACGACGACAGCGAAGGTCACTATCAATAACGTCAGGACGACACGGCCGATGGTCAAAAAAGGTTTTTTCATGTCATGAGGTATCGACTGAGTGAGTCCACGGCGCCCAGTAACAGCGCGTAGAGCCCCACATTGAACAATGCCCGGTGCCAGACCAGGCGATAGAAGTGAATGCGCGTCAACAACCCGTGCACCACCAGAAACAACACATACGTAATGCCCATCAGCACCAGCAGCGTGGGCAGGAACACCCCGCTGATATCCAGATCACCGATCATAAAGGCGCTCCATCAGGCAGCGGCGCTTGCATTTCGGTGCCGCCAATAAATTCCACGCCGGGCAGCAACGACAGGCGCAGGCCGGCCAGTGCGTGCAGCAGATGCAGGCGGGTGTCATCTTCGTCTTGCAGGCCATGCCCGTTGAGGGCGCGGCGCGTGCGGTCGAGGGTCATCAGCAGACCGCTGGGCGCGGGCAAGCGTTCACCCGCTTTAAGGCAGGCCTTGAAGTAACCGCCCACGCCTTCCACCACTTGGTTGAGCAGCACCCGTGGCACGCCGTAGATGCGTGGCGCGTAGGCCAACAGGTCAAGCAGGTTCAGCGCCACGCGCAAATCGCGCAGGGCGCTGCCGGTGTCCTGGCCGATCAGGCCCAGGCGCGGCAGGTGCTGCATCAGGCGGTCGAGCATTTGCACAGCCATGTGGCGGTGTTCGGCCAGGGTTGCAGGCTCGGTGAGCGTTACGATGTCGCGCCAGCTGAAACGCGTCAGGCGCTTGGCCGCCAGTTCGGCGCCGAACGGCCGTGCGACCAGCGTCCACACAAAGGCGAACAGCAAGCCCACTGGCCCGGCCAGGTTGACGTTGGCGAAGTTGAGGAAGTCCGCGTCGTAGGCGCCCTGGATGCTGATAAACGAGGAGGTGTTCACCAGCGTCAGCAGCATGCCCAGGTAAAAACGCGGCTGCACCGTGAGCGTGCCGATGCAGATAAACGGCACCGCAAACGCCAACACCAGCATGGGGAAATCATGCAGGTTGGGCAGCACCAGAAACAGGTACAGGCTGGCAAACAGCACCGACATGGCGGTCCAGAAAAAGAACCGGTAGATCTGCGGCGCCGGGTCGTCCATGGAGGCAAAAAAGCTGCAGGCCACGGCAGCCAGAATCACTGCGCTGCCGCCGTCGGTCCAGCCCAGGAGAATCCACAGCACCGAGGCGACAATGATCGCGGTAACGGTGGAAAACGCCGAGTAGAACATCAGGCCACGGTCGAGGAACGGCGTGAGCCGGCCCAGGCGCCAATGGCGGTAGACGGCGCGCCAGGTGTCCTGGCTTTCGCACTGGATGGCGGCCTGCAGGCTGCGGCAGTCTTGCCACAGGTCGACCCATTCGCCGAGGCGATACAGGGCGTTGGAGAACAGCAGCGTGTGGCGGTCGTCCAGTGCTTCGCCCTGTGGCTGCGCGGCGTCGATCTTGTCGCGCAACACGCGCCAGCGTTCCAGCGGTGCTTGCTCGGTGGTGCTCTCCAGCCAGGCGTTGGCGTCTTGCAGCAACGGCGTGAACCGGTCGAGAAACTCGGGGGCGCGGTGTTCGATCGCGTAGACCGCATCGTCCAGCGCGTCGATCACCGGCAGCAGGTGAATCATGCGCCCGCGCAGTTCCTTGGTGTTGCGCACCGTCTGTGGCCGAGCGCCTTCGTGGGGCAACTGGCCGATCATCAGTTCCAGGGTGTTGAAGGTGGCGACCATGCCGCCGCGCAAGGTGCTGATTTCTTCGGGCGCAACGTTACGGGTCAGAAAGCGCTGGCTATAGACCTGGGCGTCGGCAAACCACTTGGCCACCGAGCCATCAAACACCGGCATCAGGCGCCGCGGCCAGAACATTGCGCCTACTACGGCGGCCACAGCAATGCCGAGGAAAATCTCTTCGGTACGCGCTTCGGCCACATCCCACACCGCCAGCGGGTTATCCACTACCGGCAAGGCGATCAGCGGCAAGGTGTAGCCGGCCAACATCAGCGCGTAGCTGTTGGCGGTACGCAGGTGCAAAGACAAAAACAACAAGGTGCCGGTCCACAGCGCAATGATCACCACCAGCAGGTACGGCGTCTGAATAAACATCGGCACAAAAAACACCGCCGCCGCCGCGCCCATGAAGGTGCCGATGGCGCGGTACAACGCCTTGGAGCTGGTAGGGCCGACAAACGGGCTGGAGACGATATACACCGTGGCCATCGCCCAATACGGACGCGGCATTTGCATAAGCATGGCGATGTACAGGGCGATCATCGAAGCGGCGAAGGTGCGCACGCCGTAGAACCAGTCGCGGGCCGGCGGCATGCCGGTAAAAAATCCGTTCAAGAGGTCGCCTCAGCCGCCTCGAAGGCCTGCAGTACACGCAACGCCGCTTCAAGGTCGCCGTGGGCGATGTCCGCCAGCACTTCCTGGCGCAGGCGCACCAGTTGCACTTCCACCGCCTGCACCAACTCGCGGCCGCGCTCGGTGAGGCTCAAGGCCTTGGCGCGACGGTCATGGACGTCTTCGGTACGGCACACGTAACCGTCATGGCACAGACGATCAAGTAGGCGCACCAACGACGGGCTTTCCATGCCGGATGCCTGGGCTACTTTCACCTGGTGCACACCGTCGCCCAAGCGGCCGATCATCAACAGCGGCACGGCGCAGGCTTCGGAAATACCATAGCTCACCAGCGTGGTCTGGCAGATTTTGCGCCAGTTACGGGCGCCCACCACCATGCTGCTGCTGAGGTTCATATGGAGCTGTTCGAGGGTTTGGGACACTGGATTGTTCGCATACAGTTAGTTTGCTAACTATCAATATGGTGGATGGATCCAAAGCCGTCAAGTTTTGAAACACTTTTGTGATGGGTGGTGGGGTTGTGGATAAGTAAAGCGGGTTTAAGAGCGAGCGTTGGATTTCCGGCAGAACAAAACACCTGGGGGAGCTGGCTTGCCTGCGATAGCGGTAGATCAGTCGAGGTCGATGTTGACTGAACCACCGCCATCGCAGGCAAGCCAGCTCCCACATTTTGGACCCGTGTTGGCCTCAGACTGGCTGTTCGGCCTGAGCATCCAAGCGGCGCTGGATTTCGCCCATCATGTCCAAGCCATCGCGCAACGAAACCAGTGCTGCGGTGACGAGGTGATGAAGGTTCTTGCTGTCCGTTTTGGCGCTGAGCGTTTCCAACAGCTCGGTGCCGATACGCACGCGGCTGCGGGCTGTTTCATGGAGCAGGTGCGAGGGCGCAAACGTGTTGAATGCCAGAACGGGAACGCCGGTGGGATTGGTTTGAAGCGGTTTGTATTGGTCCATCGATAAAGCCTCATAGATAAGATTTTGACCACCCGTCCCCGTCGCCAAACGAGTATGGGTGGCAGCTGTACGCAGGTTGGCGAACCGGTTATCTATGAAACCCGGCAGATCCGAAGATCTCCCGCGCACAGCCGCCATAGAACTCATGTATCCGCCAAGCGGAGAACACGGAGTTAGAGCGCTGTAACGCGTCATAGAATGCGGATCGCCAAATCCGATCGCCGATGTGCGGCGACGGGGCGAACTATAGGGGGGATGGTTGAAGCTGTGCAACTGGCTTATCGACTAACGCCGACTGCTGGAAACGTCAGATTTCTTGCCCCATCGCCAGACGCTCCAAACCTTCATGGCCTCGGACGCGACGACTAGCACCGCCATCACCACCACGCTGTAGCCTGGGACTAACTGAGCGCCTATAAGCAGAAGAGCAACTGAAGGGATGAAAAAAACTAACCGTAACGGGGTTTGAAGGTAAACAAGCCAGCGGACCTTTTGACTACTGAGAAGAAATAAAAAACAGGACGCTACTATCGAGATCTGCAGCAACATGACAAAGCCAAAGGTGTAAATCTGCAGCACGCTGTGGTCACGCAAAACCCATAATGCGCTCTCGATATCGCTCAAGTAAGGAACTCGCCCCTCCACCGCACTGGTGACCCAATAGCGAACCAGATAGATGGCATCCATCGCTCCCCAAAACCAAAAGACCTGCTTGCGCGTCACTGTTTGGCATCCTTGTATTCATACGCTGTGTCCGGTGTCACAGGCTGCCAATGCCAGGATTTCCCACCCTGTTGCCAATTGTCATCTCCCTCCAGATAGCGTTGCTTGATTTGCCGCAGCTCCCCGTATCGGCGCTCAACCGATCTGTGGGTGAGCTGGTCATCACGACTATCCAAGCGGACCCAGCGCTGCGTCATGACCCTGGTGGTGTTCGCAAGATCTTTCCCGTCGGATAAGAACATTCGTCCTTCGTCACCCATAGATGCCAGCCGGTTTGCGGCCAGGATTGCAGTATTTTTAACCCCATCGTAATCGATACTTACCTTTTCCCATTTACCAGGCCCGACATAAAGTCGGCGCCCCATCAAATGCCCATACTTAACACGGCATTCTCGACTTAAAGGAAGAAAAGGCCTGTCCATTACGAACAGCCAATCACCGGACGCCAACTTGTCCAAAACTCGGCGCTGATCGTTATCCCCTGAACACCGAACAGGAGAAACATTGCACTCGGCTAGCAGCTCGCACAGCCCCTGCAATGCATAAGGCGCGCGAAAGAACTCCCTTACCTTGATACCAGCAAAGTAGGGGGTTTCGATTTTGGTGAGATCATAGTTTTCAATTTCTTTGTGAGGGATCAGACGCTGCATGATGTGGCCATAAAAGGAAATCAGCGTCTGTAAATAGCGGGCTCCTCATTCTGGCGACTATCGTCCGCTTCTGTTTAACCAATAGGAAACTTCCCAAGCTGTCCCACTTCTCACGAGGAGCATGGGAACAATCAGACAAAACACCTGTGGGAGTTGGCTTGCCTGCGATAGCGGTGGATCAGTCGAGGTTGATGTTGACTGAACCACCGCCATCGCAGGCAAGCCAGCTCCCACATTTTTTACACGCCGCGCCCTTCCCGCAGTAACAGATTCAGCTCATCCACCACTTCAGCCCAATCCGAATCGTCGAGAATTTCTTCGCGTAAAAACGCCTTCTGGCCGGGCGTCCAAAAGAACGCATCCGCGAGATGTAATTCCGGCTTTAGCGGCGAATGCACTGCCACAAACTTCTCAATACTGGCCGGGTCATCCGGCAGCCCGAGCTGTTTGAACAGTGATGGCAAGCTGTGCACAGGCGATTCCATGGCGAACTCCAGGTCAAGAAGACTTAACTGAGTCTAGCGGCAACCTTCAGGTTGCGGCTGCGCCCCGTTGCACAGCACGAACAGTCGCGCCCTCGCACCACCGCCATCCTGACGGCTCAACTCACGCCAGCCTTCAGGT
Source organism: Pseudomonas sp. OE 28.3 (assembly GCF_014268205.2). NCBI lineage: Bacteria > Pseudomonadati > Pseudomonadota > Gammaproteobacteria > Pseudomonadales > Pseudomonadaceae > Pseudomonas > Pseudomonas sp. OE 28.3. Next base: position 386,377 of record NZ_CP077082.1, on the reverse strand, counting down.
AAGGGCGCGAAATCATCCGGCGCTTCGTTGCTGCTGATCAGCCAGACGCGGTGGGTATCGGCAGGCAATGCCGACAGGCGGTCGAGGTAAATGCGCCCGCCGTCCTGGTCGACCAATGTGCCGAAACCGTAGGCGTTCGGGCGGGTCGGCGTGCCGTCGGGTTTGGGCGGCGTATAGAGCTGCAATTGGGCGTCGGTCTGGTCGTAATACACGTAGCTGAGGTACCACAGCATGTCGCTGAGAACGATGCGGTCGTCTTCCTGGTAATTACGATTGACGAATTCCACGGGCACGTTGAACTGGTCATGTTCATCGACGGTGAAGTTGTTTTTGAGCCCCATCAACTCGACACCGACAAACAGCGCGAACAACGCTACGCCCAGCCATGACCAGCGCGCCGGCAGGCGATCAATGGCCAGCGCCAACAGGATGGGCAAACCCAAGGCGTACACCGTAAGGTAACGCTCGATAAACACCGGCGAAACGAACGAAACCGCGTACACCAGCAGCAGCGGCAGCAGGAAAAACAGCGCCAGCAGGCTGGCCGGGCGATGGCGTTCGCGATCCTGCCAGGCGGTGATGCTCACCACAGCAATCAGCAACAATGGGACCAACCAGAACAACGGCGGCCAAAAGCCGGTGCCCTCGTCCTGGACAATGAATTGCCAGATCATCGACGGCAGTGAAAACAGGTTGACCGGGTCTTCCCAGCCGATGTCCCCGCCCACCTTCAGTTGCTCAACGTGTTGCACCAGGCCCAACACATTGGGTAACCACGGCAGGTACGCCACGACGATCGCGGCGTTGGCCACCCACCACGCCGGGCGCCTGAGCAGAGACTGGGCGGGCGCCTGGGCCGAGCTCAACAAGGCCAGGTAGGCCCAATGCACCAGCACACACAGAGCAGTGAAATAATGGGTGTAGAAACCGGCGCTCATCAGCACGATATACGCCGCCAGATAGCGCGTGCGCTCGGGCTGGCGCACCCAATACACCAGCGCCAGCGTGGCGCCCAGCAGCCATACGGCCAACAGCGAATACATGCGCACTTCCTGGCTATAACGCACCGCCGTGGGCAGCAGCGCAAGCAGGATCCCGGCGAGCACGGCGGCACGCCGGGTAGCCAATTGCCGCGTCAACCAGATGCCCAGGCCCACTGCAATCGCACCGGGAATCGCACTCATGCTGCGAATCGACCAGATACTGTCACCGAACAGCTCGATCCAGCCACGCAGCATGAAAAAGTACAACGGTGGGTGCACATCATGGGCGGCGTGAAACCACAGGTCACCGGCAGCGTATTCGCTGAGCAGCAGGCTGGAGCCTTCGTCACCCCAGATTGCGGCGGACGTCAGGTTGTAAAAACGCAGAGCGACGGCCAGTACCAGGATCGGTACCCACCACAGACGGCTCATCCAGCCGGCAACGTGCCAGCTACTCGCGACGCGATCAAATGCGGACAATGCCGCCACCTTTTCATCTTGCTCCACCACAGACCGTCGCACCTCGATTCCCCTACCATCGCCTTTTCCGGCCGGCCAAAAAGCCCTGCGCGTGAATGACCGCCACTCTAGGACAAAAACCCTTTATTCGCTGCTGGAATCGGACAAATCAGCGATTTGTGTAGACCTTCACCGAAGCATTTGTCAGATCACGCTATTATTGCGTCCTTCAAAGGACTCAGGATCAAGGACACGTCATGCGCATCGGTTTTCTGTCACCACTGACCCTGGCATTGCTCGCCAGCCTTTCCTTCCAGGCCCAGGCCAGCGGCGATGACTCGTGCTACCCCGACTGGCGGGTCTCACGCGACAGCCTTGAAGGCTGCAGCAACCTGCCCTTCCTGAGCCCGGGCAATGACAGCCGGGTCAACCTGCGCCTGTTGCTGGCGGATAAACAGGTGGCACCGCTGACGCCCAACGCACTGGGCGAGACGGACCTTGAAGAGGGCTTCGGCCCGGTGCCGTTCCCGGTGTACCGCCTGACCCCGGTAGCCGACGCCGCCGATGAAAAAACCGACGTGGCACCTACGCCCAGCAAACTCGATGAGCTGCTTGCGCCGTTGGGCATTCAGCGTGAAGGCGACAAGGCGGCGGGTGACGCCTTCCTGACCGGCGAAGGCAGCCGTTGCCGCAGCAATGATGAAAGCAGTGCCACGGCGTTTATCAGCCAAGTGGTTAAAGCCGACGTGCCCGACGCGGAGCGCCAGCTGCTGGCCAAGGGACGTGTACAGATGCTCGGCGCCTGCACCTGGGACGGCGCAAGCCTGGGCGACCCGGAGCAGATCCAGTCCACCGCCGGCCGCGAACTGCGCACTTACCTGCAAGCCGCCGGTGACTTCTACAGTGGCCGTTTCGCTGATGCGCAGCGCGGTTTTGTTGCCGCCGCCACCGGCAGCCTGCCGTGGGTCAAGGAAACGGCGTCCTACATGATCGCCCGCACCGAGTTGAACCAGGCCCAGGAAAACGCCTTCGACGAATACGGCATGCCGCAATTGGAGCATGTGGATAAGTCGGTGTTGGCGAATGCCGACACCAGCTTCAACCTCTACCTGAAAACCTATCCACAGGGCAAATACGCTATCTCTGCCCAGGGCCTGCTGCGCCGGGTGCATTGGCTGGCGGGCGATACCGACAAGCTGGCCAACGACCTGGCCGCGCAGTTGAGCGCCAAACAGCGCAATGTGTCGCTGGACGACCTGGTGCAGGAAGCCGACAACAAGCTGCTCAGTGCCACCCAAAAACCTTCGGCCAACCCACTGATGCTGGCCGTCAACGACTTGATGTGGATGCGCGCCGGCAACCCGCCGCAGCTGAGCCGCGCGGCCCTGGACGCGCAAAAGCCGGTGTTTGCCCAGGAGCCGGCGCTGTACGACTACGTACAAGCGGCGTTTGCCTTGTACGTCGAACATCAGCCCGATAACACTTTGAAGTTGCTGCCTCAGGACGTGCCCGCCAGCCTCGACTACTTCGCCTTCAGCCAGCAAACCCTGCGCGGCCTTGCCCTGGAAGCCAAGAAGGATTGGCAAGGTGCGCAAGCGCTGTGGCTGAAGCTGCTGCCCCTGGCCAAGCAACCTTTGCAGCGCGACCAGTTGGAACTGGCGCTGGCGATGAACTACGAGCGCAACGACCAACTGGCCAACGTGTTCGCCAGCGATTCGCCGATCAGCGCCAAACAGGTGCGCTACATCTTGCTGCGCAACATCGCAGGCCAGGAACTGCTACGCCAACAGATCACCCAGGCCAGCGACCCGGTGGAACGTGCCACCGCCCAGTTTGTGTTGCTGTACAAAGACCTGATGCGCGGCCAGTACGCCACCTTCGCCGACGACCTCAAGCAACTGCCGGCATCGGCGCCCGCCGACAAGCTCGGCACCAGCCTGGGCTATGTCTATGGCGATGGCCGCTCGCTGCAGTTGTTCCAGTGGAACGGTGATAAGGCGGAGTCCGGCTACGCCTGCCCGAGCATTGCGCAAATCGCCAGCACCCTGCAGGCCGATGGTAAAAACCCCAAGGGCTTGAACTGCCTGGGTGAGTTCATCCTGCGCAATAACCTCGATGGCATGCCACTGGACCAAGTGCGCGCCGCCGCCAGCCTGGGCAGCACCGCCTCGCTGTTCAAGGGCGAGACCTTCTCGCGGCTCGACGGTTACCGCCAGGTCATCGCCAACCCCAAGGCGCCGCACAACGACAAGGCCTACGCGCTGTTCCGTGCGATCAACTGCTATGCGCGGGCCGGTTATAACGGCTGCGGCGGTGTAGACGTGGATAAATCCGTGCGTAAAGGCTGGTTCCGCCAGCTCAAAACCGGGTTTGCCGACACCGAGTGGGCCCAGTCGCTGAAGTACTACTGGTGAAGCACCTGTGGCTAGGCTTGCTGCTCCTGGCAAGCCCGGCCTTTGCCGGCGTTGACGCCCGCGACTACGATGCCTTCTGGCTGTGGAGCGGGGTCACGCCGCAGCCGGTGCTCAAACAGGCGAAAACCCTGTACATCCTCCAGGGCCAGATCAACTCCACGCGCCGTGCGCCGCAATTGGGTGTGCAGTTTATCGCCCAAGGCATCAGCGTACCGCGCATCACCCAAGGCGAGGTCTGGGTGGTGTACCGCGCCCACACCCTGCACTGGCCCGAGCGCGTCTACACCCAACTGCTCGGCCAGGTGCAACGCTGGCGCGATGCGGGCAACCCGGTGGTCGGCATCCAGATCGATTTCGACGCCCGCACCCAGTACCTGCACGAATACACAGGCTTCCTGCGCGACCTGCGCCAACGCCTGCCTGCTGACCTGCGGCTGAGCATTACCGGCCTGATGGACTGGAGCAGCAACGCCGACCCAGCCGCCATCGCCCAGCTCAAAGGCGTGGTCGATGAAGTGGTGGTACAGACCTACCAAGGGCGCCACAGCATCCCGGATTACGCGGCGTATTTGCCACGGATGAACCGGCTGGGGCTGCCGTTCAAGGTGGGGCTGATTCAGGGTGGCGTATGGGAAGAGCCGGGGTATTTGAAAGGGAGTGAATGGTTCAGGGGGTATGTGGTGTTTTTGCAGAACCCTTAAATCACGCAATATTCCATGTGGGAGCGGGCTTGCCCGCGATGAGGGTGCGTCAGTCAACATAACGTTGGCTGAACTACCGCTATCGCGGGCAAGCCCGCTCCCACAGTGGGTTATGTTCAGCCTGCCGGAATGGAGGCTGTCGCGGGGTAGACCGACTCCCAGCCACCGCCCAACGCCTTGTACAGCCCCACCATCGCCAGCGACACGCCGGTGGAGCTTTCTACCCACTGCTCCTGCGTGGCCAGCAGCGCGCTTTGCACGGTGAGCACGTTGACGAAATCCACCACGCCTTCGACGTACTGCTGTTGTGCGGTGCTCAACGCGATCTGGTTCTGGCGCACCGCTTCAGCGAGGCTGTCGCGGCGCAGTTGGCTGGCGTTGTAGCGGGTCAGTTGGTCATCGATCTCATGCCAGGCACGCAGTACGGTTTGCTGGTACGCCAGCGCCGCTTCCTGTTGCTGGGCTTCACGCAAATTCAACATGCCTTGCAGGCGCCCGCCATTGAACAGCGGCAGGCTGAACTGCGGGCCGAAGGCAAACGCGCGCGAGCCCCAGGAGCCGAAATCAGAGAGTTGCAGGGCCTGGGAGCCCAGGCTGCCGGACAAGGTGATACGCGGGTAAAAATCACCTTTTGCCACGCCGATACTGGCGGTGGCCGCATGCAGGCGCGCTTGCGCCTGGCGAATATCGGGCCGGCGTTCGGCCAGCTCCGAGGGCAAGCCGATGGCGACCTGGCGCGGGGTTTGCGGCACGGCGGCGTCCTTGGACAATTGCGCATGCAGCGCTTGCGGCGGCTCGCCCATCAACAGGCTCAGGGCATTGATCAGTTGATCCTGACGCTGCTGCAAGTCCGGTAAACGCGCTTCGATGGCGGCGACCTGGGCGGCGGCTTCAGCCACATCCAGGTCGGTGGCCACGCCGTCGGCCAGGCGCAGTTGCGAGAGTTTGAGGCTATGGCGAGCGACCTCGAGGTTTTGCTCGGTGACAGCGCGCGTGTTCTGCACGCCGCGCAGCTGGATGTAGTCCTGGGCGGTTTCGGCGAGTACCGACAACAACACGGCGCGGCGGTCGTCTTCGGCGACTTGCAGGGTGGCGTCGGCGGCTTCGGTTTCGCGTTTGACGCGGCCCCAGAAGTCCAGCTCCCAGGCAGCGGAGAAGCCCATGTCCCATTGGTTGTAAGCAGATTGACCGTTGTTTTTGGACGGGTCGCTCAAGCCTTTGCCGCTGTTGCGCTGGCGCACGTAATCCCCGCTGGCGTTGACGTTGGGGTAACGCTCGGCGGTGGTTACCTGACGCACGGCGCGGCTTTGTTGCAGGCGGCTGCTGGCCAGTTTCAGGTCGAGGTTATCAGTGAGCGCACGACGCGTGAGGGCCGAGAGCTCTGCATCGTGAAACACGTCCCACCAACGCTCCTGCAAAGGGTCGGTCACCGCGTGGCTGGCTGCCTGACGGCCCTGGGGTTCGCGCCATTGGGTGACTTGCTGGCCTTGGGGCCGCTGGAAATCCGGGCCGACCGTGCAGGCGTTCAGGCTGATCAGGCTCAAGGTGAGCCAGGCAAATGACTTCATTGCTGGGCCACCTCACGCGACTGCGCGACGGGCCGGGTGTCGACTGTGGCTTGCACCGACATGCCCACGCGCAGGCGTTCAATATGGGGCTGGTTCGGCTCCAGGATGATCTTCACCGGAATGCGCTGTACCACCTTGGTGAAGTTGCCGGTGGCGTTGTCCGGCCTGACCGACGCAAAGGTCACGCCGGTGGCAGGCGCCAGGCTCTCCAGATGGCCCTTGAGCAACTCGCCGTCGAGGCTGTCGACGCTGAGTTCTACGGCTTGGCCGGCATGCATATGCGACAGTTGCGTCTCCTGGTAATTGGCCACCACATAGGCCTGGGCCAACGGCACGACCGCGAGGATCTTGCTGCCCGGCGTCACATAGGCGCCGACGCGCACCGCACGTTCACCGACCATGCCATCCACCGGCGCGACAATGCGTGTGTAGGACAACTGGTAGCTGGCCATTTCCAACGCTGCCTGGGCGCGTTTGAGCCCACCTTCCGCTGCGTCTCGCTGGGCGGTGAGGATTTCCACTTGCTTGCGTTCGGCCGCCAGTACGGCCGTGGCTTTGGCCAGGTTTGCGGTGGCCTGGTCGATACGCGTCTTGGCTTGCTGGGCGTTCTGCACGGTGCCTGCGCCCACGCCGGCGAGGTGGTTGTAGCGGTTCAGTTCGTGCTCGGCGAATGCCACTTCGGCACGGTCGGCCGCGACAGTGGCCTGAGCCTGGGCGATCACCGAGCTTTGGCGCTCCAGGGTTGCGGTGGCGTTCTTCAATTGGGCTTGGGCGACCAAGGTGTCGGCGTCGGCGGCCTGGGCGGCAGCGCGAAAATCGCGGTCGTCGATCAACGCCAACAGCTGGCCGGCCTTGACGCGCTGGTTGTCTTCGACCAGCACTTCCTTGATGAAGCCCGCCACGCGCGGCGCCACCAGCGTGAAGTCGGCGGCGACGAAGGCGTCGTTAGTGGTCTGGCGCTTGCTGCCCAGCACGCCCGGCGCGACCAGATAAACCAGCACGCCGACGGCAAACACAGCAATAACGGAGACGGCAATTTTGTCTTTGCGTTTCATGAGAAGTCCTTGGGGCTAGGTCGGTGCGCGAGGCGGAAAGATCCGCGTGGGCATCCAGAAAATCAGCAGGATCAACGCCACCGCGACACCGGCCATGACGTAATAGAGGTCCGAAGAAGTCAGCACTACCGCCTGCTGGTGCAGGCGCTGCGCCAGGCCCGGCGCGTCGCCGTCGGCCAGGGGCGAGTTGCCCAGGTGGTCCACCAACAGGGTCGAATGGAAGTGCTCACGCTGGGTGGTCAGCGTGTCCAGCACGGCCGTGGCGATGACCGCCGCGAGGCCTTTGACGGTGTTGAACCAGGCCGAGGCGAACGGCCCGTCCATCGGCTGGATGCTGCCGGTAGAGAGCATCAGCAGCGGCAATACGGCCATGGGCTGCCCGAAAATCTGCAGCAGGTACCAGCCATAAAAATCGTCGCGTATCCACGCCGAGGTGAGGTGCGAACTGCCGATGCAGCACAGCACCAGCATGCTCAAACCAATCCCCAGCACCCAGCGGCAGTCGACCCAACGCAGGTTGCACAGCGCCGCCACCAGCGGCAGCGCGATCAATTGCGGCAACGCCATCAACAGCATCACCGGCGCGGTTTGCAGTGGTCGGTAACCCTGCACCTGGGCGAGAAAACTCGACGGAATGATGATCACCGAGGTCAGTACCATCAGCACACCCGCCAGTACGATCAGGGCGAACGCCAGGTTGCGCAGGCCGAGCATCTGCAACTTGAAAAACGGCACGGGGTGCGACCATTCATTGAGCATGAACAGCACCAGCAACACGCCGCCGCCGATCAGCAAAAAGGTGATCAGGCCGGACTCGAACCAGTCCAGGCGATTGCCCTGCAACAGCCCGATCACCAGCATGCAGATCGCCGGAAAACCCAGCAGCAGGCCGCGCCAGTTGAACTGCTTGAAGCGCTCCAGGCGCAGCGGGTCTTGTGGCAAGCCGTAGGCCACCGCGACCATCGCCAGCAGGCACGGCCCGACGATTTGCCAGAACGCCCATTGCCAGCCGACGTATTCGGTCCATAACGCCGCCAGCGGCGTGCCCAGGCTCGGGCCGAAGGTGGCGGTGAGTGCGTAACCGGCCAGGCCGTAGAGCTTGACGTGGGCCGGCAGGAAACGCAGCGCCACGGTCATCAGCATGGGCGGCAGCGCACCGCCGGCCAGGCCTTGCACGGTGCGCAGCACCAGCAGGCTTTCGTAGTTCGGCGCAAACGGGCACAGGATGCCCAGCAGGGTAAACAGGCCGATGGCGCACAGGGTGAATCGGCGCAGCGAAAACGTCACCGAACACCACGGCGCAAAGGCCATGGCCGCCACGGAGGTGGCCGTGTAGGCCGCAACCAGCCAGGTGCCTTCGTCAAAGCCGATGAACAGCGCACCGCGAATATCGGCGAGGGCTACCTTGGTGACCATCTCATTGAGACCAGAGACCAGCACCGCCAACAACACACCGACCAAGCCGATGATGATGCGCGGGCCGAACACAGGTGGGCTCAGGGCGGTAGGTTTGGCTGCAGCCTGGAGAGCGGGGGCAGCGAGGGATGTCATGAACGCGCAACTCGGAATTAGAAATACCCGAGCAGTTTAAGGGGGCGCATACATGACAAAAAAGTTACTTGTTGGAAGCTTATAAGTGCGCCAGACGCAATCCTCATGGGGTTAGGGGCAACTGCCCTGTTGTAGCGAGCAGGCTTGCCCTGCGTTGGGCTGCGAAGCAGCCCCAGTAAAGGCACTGCAGTTTTTCCTGAAACTACTCAGCGTCTGGGTTTGGGGCCGCTTCGCAGCCCAACGCAGGCGGTGCGACGATTCGACAAGCCTGCTCGCCACAAGGGTAATTGGCTGCCTTTAAAAGTTGTGTAAGCGGTGGGTCAGGCAATGAATCCCTACACAGTCAGACCGACATCGCAGGCAAGCCAGCTCCCACATTGATCGAGTGCACTTCAGCTGGGCTGGGCTTCGAGCCAGGTGGCATGGCAGCTCTCGCGCATGGTTTCGCGCAGCCATTTATGGGCCGGGTCTTTGTCGAAGCGCGGGTGCCAGGATTGGGCCAATACCAACGTCGGCAAGGAGATAGGCAACGGGAAGGCGCGCAATGGCAGGTTCAGGCGGTTGGCGCTCAGCAAGGCTTCCTTTGGCACCGGCAGCAGTAGATCAGAATCGGGCAGCATGAACATCGCGCCGTGAAAGCCTGGGGCGATCATTGCCACGCGGCGCTCCAGGCCTTGGGCATTCAGCGCAGTGTCAATCGGGCCACGGGCGATGCCGCGTCGCGAAATGCTGATATGGGAATAGCTGGCAAACCGTGCGGCGGTGATTTCTTCGTCGAACAGCGGGTGATCTTGCCGCGCCAGGCCAACAAAGGTGGTGGAAAACAAATTCTGTACCTTCACCTCTGGGCTGGCCGGCAACGTATTGCTCACGCGCAGGTCCAGGCGCCCTTCGCGCAGCGCGTCGTCGTCGGTATCACCTTCGGGCACAAAGCACAGCTCGCACAGCGGCGCCATGCGCTCCATGGTGTCGAACAACCGACCGCCGTACACGCCAACAAAAAAGTCATTGGCCCTCACGCTGAAGCGGCGGCGCAAGGTGCTGAGGTCTACCTGGTCCGCGGAGCGAAACAGCAACGCCGCCTGTTCCACCACGTTGCGCACCTGGCCTTGCAGCTGCAAAGCCTTGGGCGTCGGCACCAGGCCGCGACCGGCCCGCACCAGGATCGGGTCGCCCACCGCCTCGCGAATCCGCGTGAGCGTGCGGCTCATGGCCGCCGGGCTGAGGTTCATCCGCCGCGCCGCGCCGACCACACTGCCCTCGTCGAGCAAGGCGTCGAGGGCGACCAGCAGGTTCATGTCCGGTAGTTGCATGCCAAGCACTCGTGAGCAGTGGGGAGTGAATTGCACGCAATCCTAGCAGGGATCAGTGGCTCAGCGCTGCATGCCCCAGCGCTTTACGGTGAGCCGCTCGAAGGTATCAAACACCAGGTTTTCCACCAGCAGGCCGATCAGGATCACCACGGCCAAGCCGGCAAACACTTTGTCGGTGTACAGCTCGTTGCGGTTCTGGAAGATGTACCAACCCAGCCCGCCTTTGCCGCTGGTGGCGCCGAACACCAGTTCAGCGGCGATCAGTGTGCGCCAGGCAAAGGCCCAGCCGATTTTCAGGCCGGCCAGGATCGACGGCAGCGCCGCCGGAATCAGGATGAACAACACAAAACGCATGCCCTTGAGGCCGTAGTTGCGACCGGCCATGCGCAGGGTTTCGGACACGCCGAGAAACCCCGAATAGGTGTTCAGCGCCAAGGCCCACAGCACCGAATGCACCAGCACAAAGATCAGGCTGTTCTGCCCCAGGCCAAACCACAGCAGCGCCAGCGGCAGCAGGGCAATCGCCGGCAGCGGGTTGAACATTGAGGTCAGGGTACTGAGCAGGTCGCGGCCCAGTTGGGTCGAGACCGCCAGCGTGGTCAAGGCAAACGCCAGCACAATGCCGATCAGGTAGCCCTTGATCAGCACCGCCAGCGAGATCCAGACCTTGCTCAACAGCTCACCGCTGAGCAAGCCGTCGAACAGTGCTTGGGAGGTCTGCAAAAAGCTCGGCAGCAGCAGGTCGTTGTTCTGGTAGCGGGCGACCGCCTCCCAGAGGATCGCAAGCACGATCAGGATCAAGCCCTTGCGCAGCCAGCCTTGCTGCCACAGGCGTTGGCGCAGGGGCAGTTCGCGCTCGACAGGGACGCTGAGCAGTGGTTCGAGGGTGACTTCAAATTCCTGGCGCATGGTTCGGCCCCTTAGTAAGCAATGCGGATATCGGCGAAACCCAACTCACGTTCGGCTTCGGGCGCTTCATCGAACAGCAGGCGATGAATGCGCCGCGCCGACGCCTGGAATTCCACACCGCCGAGGCTGTGCAGGTCGTATTGATGGCTGTGGATTTCTGCCCGCACGCGCCCGGGATGCGGCGACAACAACAGGATGCGGTTGCCCACCACCAGCGCTTCTTCGATGGAATGGGTGACGAACAACAGGGTGAAGCGCACTTCTTCCCACAGCAGCAGCAGTTCTTCCTGCATCTTGCGCCGGGTCAGGGCATCGAGGGCGGCGAAGGGTTCGTCCATCAGCAGGATTTTCGGTTGCATGGCCAGCGCGCGGGCGATGGCCACCCGGGCTTTCATGCCGCCGGACAGGGTGTGCGGGTAGGCGTCGGCAAAGGCACTGAGGCCGACTTTTTCCAGGTAGTGCAGCGCGCGTTCTTCGGCTTCGCGGCGCTTGAGGGTCTTGGAGGCCAGCAGCGGGAACATCACGTTCTGTTTGACGGTTTTCCACGGTGGCAGCTGGTCGAATTCCTGGAACACCACGATGCGATCCGGCCCAGGTTCGTCGACCTTTTGCCCCAACAGGCGAATTTCGCCTTCGCAGGGTTTGATAAACCCGGCAATGGACTTGAGCAAGGTGGATTTGCCGCACCCCGAAGGACCAAGCAGCACGTAACGGTCAGCCGGGTCGATCTCGAAACTGACTTGGTGTGTGGCCCGCACCACGCGCTCGGGCGTGCGGTATTCGAGGCTGACGTTGTCCACCGCCAACAGCGGTTTGGCGGTACTCAGGGTGCTGGCCGCGTGGCCTTGCAGGGGCGCGTTCATGTCAACTCTCTTGCCGGGAATCAGAAAGGCGCATCGCCCTGGATGGTGGTGCGAAACAGTTTGCGGCGCAGATGGCTCGGGCAACCGGCAGCCAGGTGGATCAGCGAGCGGTTGTCCCAGAACACCATGTCGTGGGGCTGCCACTGGTGGCGATAGATGTTCTGCGGCAGCACGCTGTGAGCGTAAAGCTGGGCCAGCAGGTCGCGGCTTTCGTCTTCCGGCAGGTCGACGATACGGGTGGTGAAACCTTCGCTGACGAACAGGGCTTTGCGGCCGTTTTCCGGGTGGGTGCGCACAATCGGGTGGACCACTTGCGCCACCTGAGCCAACTGTTCGGGCGTGAGGGTTGGGCGCCAATTACCTTCGAATTTGGTTTCGCTGTAGCGCGCCGTGTAGGAGTGCGCGGCGCTGCGGCCTTCCACGGCTTTGCGCAGGTGCTCGGGCAGTTGGTCCCAGGCTTTGTGCATGTCGGCGAACAGGGTGTCGCCGCCTTCGGAGGGCAGCTCCTGAGCGTGCAGCATCGAGCCCAGGCTGGGCAGCTCTTTATAGGAGAGGTCCGAATGCCAGAATTTACCCGCATCTCCCAGGCCGATGGATTGGCCGTTCTCGATGATGTTGGAGACGATCAGGATTTCCGGGTGGTTGGCCAGCAGGAACTGTTTGAGCACGTGGATCTGCAGCACGCCGAAGCGGCGGCTGAAGGCGATCTGTTGTTCGGGGGTGATGCGTTGGTCGCGGAACACCACGACGTGGTGATCCAGATGCGCGCGGTGGATGCGCGCGAAGTCTGTGTCGTTGACCGGGCGGGACAAGTCCAGGCCAACGATCTCGGCGCCGACGCTGCCGGGCAGTGGGCGAATCTCGAAGGATTGGGCGGTTGGGGTCGCTGTTGGAACAGTAGAGGTGGCGGACATGAGGGCACTCCCGGTCGGACAGGGGAGTGAATTTATAGGTATAAGAATGGAAGCTTAAATACCGTTAGCGAATATCGATATGCTTTAGGGTTGGGATCTGCGGTGATTTGGATGGTGCTATCGCAGGCAAGCCAGCTCCCACATTTTGATATGTGAACACATTCAAATGTGGGAGCTGGCTTGCCTGCGATGAGGTCACAACAGGCGCCGAAGATCAGCGCTCGTGCAACGCCTCGGCCCGCGCCTTGATGATCGGCTTGAGCAGGTAGCTGAGGATGCTTTTCTTGCCGGTAATGATATCCACCGAGGCCACCATGCCAGGAATGATCAGCAACGGCTTCTCGTCGGTGCCCAAGTGGCTGCGATCAGTGCGCAGGGTGATCATGTAGTAGGTGGTTTTCTTGTCTTCATCGGTGATGGTGTCGGCACCGATGCGTTCAAGCTTGGCCTTGAGGCCGCCATAGATGGTGTAGTCATAGGCGGTGAATTTGACGATCGCTTCTTGCCCAGGGTGCAGGAAGGCGATGTCTTGCGGGCGGATCTTGGCTTCCACCAGCAGGGTGTCATTGAGCGGCACGATTTCGACCATGTCGCTGCCCGGCTGGATCACGCCGCCCACGGTGTTGACCAACAGCTGCTTGACGATGCCGCGCACCGGCGAGGTGACCAAGGTACGGCTGACGCGGTCTTCGAGGGCACGGCCGGTGGACTCGGCCTTGTTCAGCTCGGTGCGGGCTTCATTGAGTTGGGTCAGGGCTTCGCTGCGGAATTTGCCACGGGTTTCGTCGATCTTGCGCTGCACTTCCTTGATCGCCGACTCGGCGCGAGGGATCGCCAGGGTGGTGGCGTCCAACTGACCGCGGGTTTCCATCTCGGCGCGCTTGAGGCGCAATACTTCCACCGGCGATACCGCGCCCTGGGCCACCAACGGCTCCGACATGTTGATTTCCTGGCGTTGCAGGGACAACTGGCTGCGGTACTGGCCTTGCTTGGAGCTGAATTCGCGCAGTTCCTGCTGGCGCTGCACCAGTTGCTCCTGCAAACCACCGACTTCGTCTTTTAATTGCTGACGGCGGCTTTCATACAGCGAGCGCTCGTTGGCGGCCTGGCTGGGCGCAGCCTTGAGCACGTCATCCGGGATGTTCAGCGGACGGTCATCCACCTGCGCACTCAGGCGCTCGACGCGCAGTTGCATGGCCAGGCGCAAGGCTTCGGTTTCGCCGGCATTGGAGACAAACCGGGTGTCGTCGAGGCGAATCAACGGCGCACCGGCTTCGACGATCTGGCCTTCCTTCACATACAGTTCGGAGACGATGCCACCTTCCAGGTTCTGGATTTTCTGCAGCTTGGACGACGGAATCGCCTTGCCGTCGCCACGGGTGACTTCGTCGATGCTGGAAAAACCGGCCCAGGTCACCAGGAATATGAAGAACGCGATGATGGCCCAGATGGTCAGGCGGATCACCCTCGGCGCATCTTCGATCAGCGCTTTGTTGACTTCAGGCAGGGGCTGGCCCTGCAGCGAGTCGGTGCCTTTGAAGTAGCGGCCGACCGCGCTTTTGATGGAGTTAAGCAACACTGATCTGCCCCTTTTTCAACGCTTCCATAACCACGGCTTTCGGGCCGTCTGCGAGGATCTGCCCACGGTCGACCACCAACAGGCGGTCCACCAGCGAGAGCAGTGAGGCACGGTGCGTCACCAGCACCACGGTCTTGCTTTGCACCACAGCTTGCAGGCGTTGTTTCAAGCGTTCTTCACCGGTGTTGTCCATGGCGCTGGTGGGTTCGTCCAGCAGCAGGATGGGCGGGTTGAGCAGCAGCGCGCGTGCCAGGGCGACGTTCTGGCGCTGGCCGCCGGACAGGTTCTGCCCACGCTCGCCCACTTGCAGTTCATAACCTTGTGGATGCAGGCGGGCGAATTCGTGCACGCCGGCCAGCTCTGCGGCTTGCAAGACCATTTCGTCTTCTACATAGCGCGCACCGGAAACCAGGTTGTCGCGCAGGGTGCCGGCCAGCAATTGAATGTCCTGAGCGACGTAGCCGATGTTGTGGCGCAACTCGCTCACGTCGATCTGGCGCACGTCCACGCCGTCCACCAGCAAGGCGCCGGAGTCGGGCTGGTACAGGCCGACGATCAGTTTGGCCAGGGAGCTTTTGCCCGAGCCACTGCGGCCGATGATGCCGATTTTCTCGCCCGGTTTGATCACCAGGTTGATATTTCTCAGCGCGGCGTTCTGCTGGTTCGGATACGTGAAGTTCAGGCCACGGCACTCAATGGCACCTTGCAGGGTGCGGCGGCTCATGGGCCGCTCTTCGAAATTGCGCTCCTGGGGCAGTTCCATCATCTGGTCCACCGAGGTCATGGTGACCTTGGCTTGCTGGTAACGGGTCAGCAGGCCCGACAGCGAGGCCAGCGGGCTCAGGGCGCGGCCACTGAGCATGTAGCAGGCAATCAGGCCGCCCATGCTGAGGTTGCCGTCGATGATCTGGTAAACGCCGAACACGATCATGATCACGCCGGCCAGTTGCTGTATGAGCAAAGTCATGTTCATCGACAGGCCCGACAGCAACTTCACACGCAGCTCGAGGCGGCTGAGGGTGCCGATGGTCTGTTCCCAGCCGTACTGGCGCTCGCTCTCGGCGTTGTTGACCTTGACCGCATCAAGCCCCGCGAGGGTTTCGATCAGGCTGGACTGGCGCTCGGCGGCCAGGGCCATGGTCCGCTCCATAGTCGCCACCAGCGGTTTTTGCAGGGCATAGCCGATGCCCAGGGCCAGCGGGAAGGCCAATACCGGGATCCACACCAGGTGCCCGCCCAGGATGGCGATCACCAGGAAAATCAGCAGGGTAAACGGCAGGTCGATCAGGCTGGTGAGGGTCAAGGATGCGAGGAAATCACGCAGGCTCTGAAACTCATGGATATTCTGCGCGAAGCTGCCAACCCGTGCCGGGCGGTACTTCATGGACATGCCGACAATGCGCTCGAACAGCGTGGCCGAGATGATCAGGTCGGTTTTCTTGCCCGCCAGGTCCAGGCACAAACTGCGCAGGCTTTTGAGAACCAAGTCGAACAGGTAGGCGCCGCAGATACCCACGGCCAGCACCCAGAGGGTCGCGGTGGCCTGGTTTGGCACGACACGGTCGTACACGTTCATCACAAACAGCGGCGCGGCCATGGCGATGATGTTGATCAGGAAGCTCGCGGCGATGGCGTCGGTGTAGAGCCAGCGCGAACGTTTGAGCGTGTCGCGAAACCACGAACGCGCCCGAGGGATCAGGGTGCCGTGGTTGACGTCGAATTTGTGCTGAGGCTGGGCGAAGAAGACTTTGCCGATGTAGTCATTGGCCAGCAGCTCACGCTTGATCAGTACTTCACCGCCGTCGCTTTCGCTGAGCAGGATGCGTGCTTCGTCTTCACCTTGCCAACCCACCAGCACGGTACTGCGGCCGTCCTTGAGCAACAGCAGCGCCGGCAGTGCAATCGTCGGGATCTGCTCCAGCTTGCGCTGCAACACCCGGCCTTGCAGCCCGGCACGCGCGGCTGCACGCGGCAGCAACTCGGCACTCAGTCGCTGCGACGGCAGCGGCAAACCGGTGGTGAGCATGGCCGCGCTGGCAGGTTTTTGATGCAGGGCACAGAGCGCCAACAACCCGTCCAGTAACGGGTCGTCGTGGAGCGTGCGTGGATCATGACTGAGATGAACTCGACTGACTTCGGATTCCACGCGGCGCACTCTCGACTAACAGATGGGGCTATTGGGGTGGCTCAATTCATCCCAGGCAGTTGAACTTTAGGTTTCACGTCGTTCTGTACGACGGACGCCATCGGTGCGACCACTCCCTGGCTTTTGAGCAATTCACCCATGGTCGCCTTGATTCGATACTGAGTAAATAACTGAATGTTCTTGATCTCTTCCAGACGACGGGAAGCGGTGAACAATTCGTTCTCGCTGTCGAGCAAGTCGAGCAGGGTTCGTTGGCCGAGGCTGAACTGCTGCTGGTACGAAGTACGCACGCGGGTGCTGTGGTCGACGTATTGCTGGGCAACCGGCAACTGCGCATTGGCGTTGTTCAAGGCGTTCCAGGCCAGGCCCAGTTCTTCATTGAGTTGGCGCAAGGCGTTGTTACGGATATCCAGGGCTTGGCTGGTCTGGTACGACTTGGACTGCAAGTCGGCCTTGTTGCTGCCACCGGCGAACAGGTTGAAGCGCATGCGCACCATGGCTTCCCAGCCGTTGTTATGGCTGGCGTCGCCGGCTACGTTGTTATCGGCGTTGGTGCCAAGCTCGGCATCAAAGCGTGGGTAGAAGGTCGACTTGGCAGCTTCGTACTGGCTCTCGGCGGCGGAGATATCCGACTCGGCCGAGCGCAGGATCGGGCTGTTATCGAGCATCTGGCGACGGGCTTCATTCAGGTCCGCCGGCAGCATGGCCATAAATGGCGCTGGGCGCTCAAGCTGGTCGGGCATCTGGCCGACGGCGCTGAGGTAGTTGACCTGGGAGTCGGCCAGGTTGGTCTGCTCGGTGATCAGGTTGTTGCGAGCCTGGGCCAGACGCGCTTCGGCCTGGTCCTGGTCGGCACCGTTGCCGACACCGCGCTGGGTGCGCAATTTGATCTGGTCGTAGATGCGTTCGTGGTTGCGCAGGTTCTCTTCGGCCAGGCGCACGAATTCGCGGCGGGTCAACACGTCCAGGTAGACCTGGGCCACGGTCAAACCGGTGCGCTCGGAGGTGCCGAGCAAGGAATAAGCACGGGAGTTGACGTTGGCTTGTTGACGCCCAACTTCGCTGGACGTGGCGAAACCGTCAAAAATCATCTGTTGCAGACGCAGGCTGGACTCGCCGCGGTTGAGCGTGTCCCAGTGGTTGCCGTTTGGGCCGTTGGCGGCGCGGGTGGTGGAGTTATCGGTGCCTTCGCGACCGTAACCGGCGTTCAGGTCAACGCGCGGCAAGTAACCACCTTGAGCGGCGCGCAATTGGTAATCGGCGGCGATACGGCTGTTCACGCCGGCCTGGATTTCCGGGTGCACATCCAGCGCCTGCTGCATGGCCTGGGGCAATGTTTGGGCTTGTACGAAACCGGCGGCGAGTACGAACGGTATTGCCTTGAACAGGTTCAAACGCATTTAAAAATTCCCCAGGACTTCTTGTCTCAAATCACAGCGATTGGTACCGCTGCGTCGGATAATGGCTACCGTAATGACCGTACGTCGGAAAGTTCAAAAAGCGGAACTGCTTCACACATGTAGGACGGTTCGCCGCATAAATATCAATGTGACATTACGGGGCCAATTGTTTAGGATGGCGACCATAAGGTCAATACTTTGGCATAAACTAGATAACGAATAAATCTAGCCAATTATTTGACGTCAGTAACTACTTATACTACACCCCTCCTGTTTGGCCCTCCCCCCCCGCGAGCGGTCACATGGAATTCATCAGTAACGGATCGCCGGAGAAATCTTTAATGAGCAGTGTAGTTGCCATCGTCAAAAGCATTGTTGGTCAAGTTTTCGTTATTTCTCCGGAAGGGACGCGTCGTGTTTTAGTAGAAGGTGACCGTCTGTTCGCAGGCGACCAGATCGACACCGGCATGTCCGGCGCTGTGAGCCTTGAGTTGGCCGACGGCCGCACCCTGGACCTGGGCCGTGAAACCCAGTGGAGCGCCGACCTGCCGGACTCCAGCCTCGACCTGGCCGCTGCCGCCGAAAACGCCGCGCCGTCGGTTGCTGAACTGCAGCAAGCCATCGTTGCGGGCGCCGACCCGACCACCGACCTGGATGCTACCGCCGCCGGCGCGACGGCTGCCGGTAATGGTGCTGCGGGCGGGGGCCACAGCTTTGTTGTACTGGACGCGACGGCTGGCCGTGTCGACCCGACGATCGGGTTCCCGACCGGCCCACTGGGCCAGGGCGCCGCAACAACGACCCAACTCACGGGCGCCCAGGGCGCCGGTGGCAATGGCAACCTGGTCTTGCAGACGTCGACCCTGACGCTGAGCGCAACGCCGACCATCACTGAAGCTGGTGGTGTGCTGACCTACACCGCCACCGTCACGCAGCCGCCGATCAATGACCTGAGCATCACCCTGTCCAACGGTGCCGTGATCACCATCACCGCCGGCCAACTGACCGGCACCGTTAACGTGCCGCTGGCACCGAATGACAGCCCGTACATCGACCCAAGCCAGATCAACGTGAACGTCACCGGCACCACCGGCGGCAACAACCTGGTGCTGACGATTGACCCGAACCCGGCCGTTACGCAGATTACCGACACCATCGACACCACCACCGTCACGTTGACGGCGGGCAATACCGTGACTGAAGGCGGTCAGATTACCTATACCGCCACCCTGACCAACCCGGCGCAAACCCCGGTGACTGTCACCTTGAGCAATGGCTCGGTGATCACGATCAAGGCTGGGGAGTCGGTTGGCACTGTTGTTGTCGATACTCCGGCGAACGACGTTTACAACAATGGCTCGACTGTCAGCACTACTATTACCGGTGCGACCGGCGGCAACTTCGAAAACCTGGTACCGAGCACTACGCCTGCGGTTACTACGATCACTGATTCGATCGACACCACCACCGTCACGCTGACGGCGGGTAACACCGTGACCGAAGGCGGTCAGATCACTTACACCGCTACCTTGACCAATCCGGCGCAGACGCCGGTGACTGTCACCTTGAGCAATGGCTCGGTGATCACGATCAAGGCTGGGGAGTCGGTTGGCACCGTCGTCGTGGACACTCCGGCGAACGATGTCTACAACAATGGTTCGACTGTCAGCACCACTATTACTGGTGCGACCGGCGGCAACTTTGAAAATCTGGTACCGAGCACGACGCCTGCGGTTACTACGATTACTGATTCGATCGATACCACCACCGTCACACTGACGGCGGGCAGTACCGTGACTGAAGGCGGCCAGATTACCTACACCGCCACCTTGACCAACCCGGCGCAGACGCCGGTGACTGTCACCTTGAGCAATGGCTCGGTGATTACGATCAAGGCTGGGGAGTCGGTTGGCACCGTCGTCGTGGATACCCCGGCGAACGACGTTTACAACAACGGTTCGACCGTCAGCACCACCATCACCGGGGCAACCGGCGGCAACTTTGAAAACCTGGTACCGAGCACTACGCCTGCGGTCACCACGATCACCGATTCGATCGACACCACCACTGTTTCGCTGACGGCTACCAATACCGTTACCGAAGGTGGGCAGATTACCTACACCGCCACCCTGACCAACCCGGCGCAAACCCCGGTAACTGTCACCTTGAGCGATGGCTCGGTGATCACTATCAAAGCTGGCGAATCTGTCGGCAGTGTGGTGGTCGACACTCCACCGAACGACGTTTACGTGAATGGCAGTACGGTGAGCACCACCATTACTGGCGCGACCGGCGGCAACTTTGAAAACCTGGTGCCGAACACTACGCCTGCGGTCACCACGATTACCGACTCGATTGACACCACGACGGTCACCTTGACGGCTCCGTCCGAGGCGAACGAAGGTGGTCAGATTACGTACACCGCTACGCTTTCCAATAAAGCGGGCACTGATGTAACGCTGAAGTTGGATAACGGCTCGACCATCACCATCAAGGCTGGCGATACCGTTGGCTCCGTGACTGTTGCGGCGCCTGGCGATGACGTGTTCATCGATAAGAGCACTCAGACCGTCAAGATCACTGACACCGCTGGCGGCAACTTCGAGAAGTTGGAAGTCGCAGGCGACGGCGCAACCACCACCATTAACGACACCATCGACAAGGTCGATGTGGTTCTGACCGCCACCACCACCGTTGGTGAAGGCGGCAACATCGTTTACACCGCGTCGCTGGTCGACAAGTCGGGTAATGCGGTGACTAACATCACCAATCCGTTGACCGTGACTCTGGACAATGGCCAGACCATCACCATCGGCGTTAATCAGTCCAGCGGCAACGTCACTGTTGTAGCTCCAGATGACGTGTACAAGGGCGACCAGACCGTCACTACCGCTATCACTAATGTGACCGGCGGTGAGCACTTCGAAAACTTGGTGCCAGGTACTACGCCTGTTAGCACCACCGTCACCGATACTCCGGGTACCGATAACACCACCACCGTGACACTGACGGCTCCGTCTGAAGTGAACGAGGGTGGTCAGATCACTTACACCGCTACGCTCTCCAATAAAGCGGGCACTGATGTAACGCTGAAGTTGGATAACGGTTCGACTATCACCATCAAGGCTGGCGACACCGTTGGCTCCGTGACTGTTGCGGCGCCTGGCGATGACGTGTTCATCGATAAGAGCACTCAAACCGTCAAGATCACTGACACTGCTGGCGGTAACTTCGAGAAACTGGAAGTTGCAGGTAACGGCGCAACCACCACGATCAACGACACCATCGACAAAGTGGATGTGGTTCTGACCGCCACCACCACCGTCGGCGAAGGCGGCAACATCGTCTACACCGCCAGCCTTGTGGATAAAAACGGCGCGGCAGTGACCAACATCACCAATCCGCTGACTGTGACTTTGGACAATGGCCAAACCATCACCATCGGTGTTAATCAGTCCAGCGGCAACGTCACAGTTGTCGCTCCAGATGACGTGTACAAGGGCGACCAAACCGTCACCACCGCTATTACTAATGTGACTGGCGGTGAGCACTTCGAGAATTTGGTTCCAGGTACAACGCCGGTGAGCACCACCGTCACGGATACTCCGGGTACCGATAACACCACCACCGTGACACTGACAGCTCCGTCTGCAGTAAACGAAGGTGGTCAGATTACGTACACCGCTACGCTTTCCAATAAAGCGGGCACTGACGTCACGCTGAAGTTGGATAACGGCTCGACCATCACCATCAAGGCTGGCGATACCGTTGGCTCCGTGACTGTTGCGGCGCCTGGCGATGACGTGTTCATCGATAAGAGCACCCAGACGGTCAAGATCACTGACACTGCTGGCGGCAACTTCGAGAAGCTGGAAGTGGCTGGTGATGGTGCAACTACGACCATCAACGACACCATCGACAAGGTCGATGTGGTTCTGACCGCCACCACCACCGTTGGTGAAGGCGGCAATATCGTTTACACCGCCAGCCTTGTGGATAAAAACGGCGCGGCAGTGACCAACATCACCAATCCGCTGACTGTGACTTTGGACAATGGCCAAACCATCACCATCGGTGTGAACCAGTCGAACGGCAGCGTGACCGTTGTAGCTCCAGATGACGTGTACAAGGGCGACCAGACCGTTACTACTGCTATCTCCAACGTGACTGGCGGCGAGCACTTCGAGAATTTGGTACCAGGTACTACGCCGGTCAGCACCACCGTCACCGATACACCGGGTACGGACAACACCACTACCGTCACGTTGACCGCGCCAAGCGCAGTCAATGAAGGCGGTCAGATTACGTACACCGCTACGCTCTCTAATAAAGCGGGCACAGACGTAACGCTGAAGTTGGATAACGGCTCGACTATCACCATCAAAGCTGGCGACACCGTCGGCACAGTGACTGTCCCTGCGCCTAGCGATGACGTGTTCATCGATAAGAGCACTCAGACCGTCAAGATCACTGACACCGCTGGCGGCAACTTCGAGAAGTTGGAAGTCGCAGGCGACGGCGCAACCACGACTATCAACGACACCATCGACAAAGTGGATGTGGTCCTGACTGCAACCACCACAGTCGGCGAAGGCGGCAACATCGTCTATACCGCCAGCCTTGTGGATAAAAACGGCGCGCCGGTGACTAACATCACCAGCCCGTTGACCGTCACTCTCGATAATGGCCAGACCATCACCATCGGTGTGAATCAGTCCAGCGGCAACGTGACCGTTGTCGCTCCAGATGACGTGTACAAGGGCGACCAGACCGTTACTACTGCTATCTCCAACGTGACTGGCGGCGAGCACTTCGAGAATTTGGTACCAGGTACTACGCCGGTCAGCACCACCGTCACCGATACACCGGGTACGGACAACACCACTACCGTCACGTTGACCGCGCCAAGCGCAGTCAATGAAGGCGGTCAGATTACGTACACCGCTACGCTCTCTAATAAAGCGGGCACAGACGTAACGCTGAAGTTGGATAACGGCTCGACTATCACCATCAAAGCTGGCGACACCGTCGGCACAGTGACTGTCCCTGCGCCTAGCGATGACGTGTTCATCGATAAGAGCACCCAGACCGTCAAGATCACTGACACCACTGGCGGCAACTTCGAAAAACTGGAAGTTGCCGGCGACGGCGCAACCACCACGATCAACGACACCATCGACAAAGTCGATGTGGTGCTGACCGCAACAACCACCGTTGGCGAAGGCGGCAACATCGTCTACACCGCCAGCCTTGTGGATAAAAACGGCGCGCCGGTGACTAACATCACCAACCCGTTGACCGTCACTCTCGATAACGGCCAGACCATCACCATCGGCGTTAATCAG
The DNA here is from genome assembly GCF_014268205.2 of Pseudomonas sp. OE 28.3. Classification (NCBI taxonomy): domain Bacteria; kingdom Pseudomonadati; phylum Pseudomonadota; class Gammaproteobacteria; order Pseudomonadales; family Pseudomonadaceae; genus Pseudomonas; species Pseudomonas sp. OE 28.3. The sequence goes on along the minus strand of NZ_CP077082.1, from coordinate 363,177 downwards.
TCCAGCGGCAACGTCACTGTTGTAGCTCCAGATGACGTGTACAAGGGCGACCAGACCGTCACTACCGCTATCACTAATGTGGCCGGCGGTGAGCACTTCGAAAATCTGGTTCCAGGTACTACGCCGGTCAGCACTACCGTCACCGACACTCCGGGTACTGATAACACCACTACTGTCACGCTGACCGCGCCAAGTGCCGTCAACGAAGGCGGTCAGATTACGTATACCGCTACGCTTTCCAATAAAGCGGGTACTGATGTAACGCTGAAGTTGGATAACGGTTCGACTATCACCATCAAGGCTGGCGATACCGTTGGCTCCGTGACTGTTGCGGCGCCTGGCGATGACGTGTTCATCGATAAGAGCACCCAGACGGTCAAGATCACTGACACCACTGGCGGCAACTTCGAAAAACTGGAAGTCGCAGGCGACGGCGCAACCACCACCATTAACGACACCATCGACAAAGTCGATGTGGTTCTGACCGCCACCACCACCGTCGGCGAAGGCGGCAATATCGTCTACACCGCCAGCCTTGTGGATAAAAACGGCGCGCCGGTGACTAACATCACCAACCCGTTGACCGTCACTCTCGATAACGGCCAGACCATCACCATCGGTGTGAACCAGTCGAACGGCAGCGTGACCGTTGTCGCTCCAGATGACGTGTACAAGGGCGACCAGACCGTTACTACCGCTATCACTAATGTGACCGGCGGTGAGCACTTCGAAAACTTGGTGCCAGGTACTACGCCTGTTAGCACCACCGTCACCGATACTCCGGGTACCGATAACACCACCACCGTGACACTGACGGCTCCGTCTGAAGTGAACGAGGGTGGTCAGATCACTTACACCGCTACGCTCTCCAATAAAGCGGGCACTGACGTCACGCTGAAGTTGGATAACGGTTCGACCATCACCATCAAGGCTGGCGACACCGTCGGCACCGTGACTGTCCCTGCGCCAAGCGATGACGTGTTCATCGATAAGAGCACTCAGACGGTCAAGATCACCGACACTGCTGGCGGCAACTTCGAGAAGCTGGAAGTGGCGGGTGATGGTGCAACCACGACTATCAACGACACCATCGACAAGGTCGATGTGGTCCTGACCGCCACCACCACCGTTGGTGAAGGCGGCAACATCGTTTACACCGCGTCGCTGGTCGACAAGTCGGGTAATGCGGTGACCAACATCACCAACCCACTGACTGTGACTTTGGATAACGGCCAAACCATTACCATCGGTGTGAACCAATCGAACGGCAGCGTGACCGTTGTAGCTCCAGATGACGTGTACAAGGGCGACCAGACTGTCACTACCGCTATTAAAGGCGTCACCGGCGGCGAGCACTTCGAAAATCTGGTCCCAGGTACCACGCCGGTTAGCACCACCGTCACCGATACTCCGGGTACCGATAACACCACGACCGTAACACTGACCGCGCCAAGCGCAGTCAATGAAGGCGGTCAAATTACGTACACCGCGACCTTGAGCAACAAGGCTGGCACTGACGTAACCCTGAAACTGGATAACGGCTCGACCATCACCATCAAAGCGGGCGACACCGTCGGCACCGTGACCGTCCCTGCGCCTAGCGATGACGTGTTCATCGACAAGAGCACCCAGACGGTCAAGATCACCGACACTGCTGGCGGCAACTTCGAAAAACTGGAAGTTGCAGGTAACGGTGCGACCACCACGATCAACGACACCATCGACAAAGTCGATGTGGTCCTGACCGCCACTACCACCGTTGGTGAAGGCGGCAACATCGTTTACACCGCGTCGCTGGTCGACAAGTCGGGCAATCCGGTGACCAACATCACCAGCCCGCTGACCGTCACCCTGGACAACGGCAAAACCATCACCATCGGTGTGAATCAGTCCAGCGGCACTGTCACCACCGTTGCGCCTAACGACGTATACAAAGGCGACCAGACCGTTACCACCGCAATTAAGGGTGTAACTGGCGGCGAGCACTTCGAAAACCTGGTGCCGGGCACAACGCCGGTGAATACCACCGTCACGGACACACCTGGCACTGCGGACACCACGACCGTCACGCTGACCGCGCCAAGTGCCGTCAACGAAGGTGGCCAGATCACTTACACCGCCACCTTGAGCAACAAGGCCGGTACTGACGTAACCCTGAAACTGGATAACGGCTCGACCATCACCATCAAAGCGGGTGACACCGTCGGCACAGTAACCGTCCCTGCGCCTAGCGATGACGTGTTCATCGACAAGAGCACCCAGACGGTGAAGATCACCGACACTGCTGGCGGCAACTTCGAAAAACTGGAAGTTGCAGGTAACGGCGCAACCACCACGATCAACGACACCATCGACAAAGTCGATGTGGTCCTGACCGCCACCACCACCGTTGGTGAAGGCGGCAATATCGTCTACACCGCCAGCCTTGTGGATAAAAACGGCGCGGCAGTGACCAACATCACCAACCCGCTGACCGTGACTTTGGACAATGGCCAGACCATTACCATCGGTGTGAATCAGTCCAGCGGTACCGTCACCACTGTTGCGCCTAACGACGTATACAAAGGCGACCAGACCGTTACCACCGCAATTAAGGGTGTAACTGGCGGCGAGCACTTCGAAAACCTGGTGCCAGGCACTACGCCTGTTAACACCACAGTGACTGACACACCTGGCACTGCGGACACCACGACCGTCACGCTGACCGCGCCAAGTGCCGTCAACGAAGGTGGCCAGATCACTTACACCGCCACCTTGAGCAACAAGGCCGGTACTGACGTAACCCTGAAACTCGATAACGGCTCTTCCATCACCATCAAGGCTGGCGACACCGTCGGCACCGTGACTGTCCCTGCGCCTAGCGATGACGTGTTCATCGACAAGAGCACTCAGACGGTCAAGATCACCGACACTGCTGGTGGCAACTTCGAAAAACTGGAAGTCGCAGGCGACGGCGCAACCACCACCATTAACGACACCATCGACAAAGTCGATGTCGTTCTGACCGCCACCACCACCGTTGGTGAAGGCGGCAACATCGTTTACACCGCGTCGCTGGTCGACAAGTCGGGTAATGCGGTGACCAACATCACCAACCCACTGACTGTGACTTTGGATAACGGCCAAACCATTACCATCGGTGTGAACCAATCGAACGGCAGCGTGACCGTTGTAGCTCCAGATGACGTGTACAAGGGCGACCAGACTGTCACTACCGCTATTAAAGGCGTGACCGGCGGCGCGCACTTCGAGAATCTGGTGCCAGGCACTACGCCTGTTAGCACCACCGTCACCGATACTCCGGGTACTGATAACACCACTACCGTCACGTTGACCGCGCCAAGCGCAGTCAATGAAGGTGGTCAGATTACGTACACCGCGACCTTGAGCAACAAGGCCGGTACTGACGTAACCCTGAAGTTGGATAACGGCTCGACTATCACCATCAAAGCTGGCGATACCGTCGGCTCCGTGACTGTTGCAGCGCCTAGCGATGACGTGTTCATCGACAAGAGCACTCAGACCGTCAAGATCACCGACACCACTGGCGGTAACTTCGAAAAACTGGAAGTGGCTGGTGATGGTGCAACTACGACCATTAACGACACTATCGACAAAGTGGATGTGGTGCTGACCGCAACGACCACAGTGGGCGAAGGCGGCAACATCGTTTACACCGCGTCGCTGGTCGATAAGTCGGGCAATGCGGTGACCAACATCACCAGCCCGCTGACCGTGACCCTGGATAACGGCCAGACCATCACCATCGGCGTTAATCAGTCCAGCGGCAACGTGACCGTTGTAGCTCCAGATGACGTGTACAAGGGCGACCAGACCGTCACTACCGCTATTACTAACGTGACTGGCGGTGAGCACTTCGAAAACCTGGTGCCAGGTACTACGCCTGTCAGCACCACTGTCACCGATACTCCGGGTACTGATAACACCACTACCGTCACGTTGACCGCGCCAAGCGCAGTCAATGAAGGTGGTCAGATTACGTACACCGCGACCTTGAGCAACAAGGCCGGTACTGACGTAACCCTGAAGTTGGATAACGGCTCGACTATCACCATCAAAGCTGGTGACACCGTCGGCACCGTAACCGTCCCTGCGCCTAGCGATGACGTGTTCATCGACAAGAGCACCCAAACCGTCAAGATCACCGACACCGCTGGCGGTAACTTCGAAAAACTGGAAGTGGCTGGTGATGGCGCAACCACCACCATCAACGACACCATCGACAAAGTGGATGTGGTTCTGACCGCCACCACCACCGTCGGTGAAGGCGGCAATATCGTCTACACCGCCAGCCTTGTGGATAAAAACGGCGCGGCAGTGACCAACATCACCAACCCGCTGACCGTGACTTTGGACAATGGCCAGACCATTACCATCGGTGTGAATCAGTCGAATGGCAGCGTCACCGTTGTAGCACCAAACGACGTGTACAAAGGCGACCAGACCGTTACCACCGCCATCACCAACGTGACCGGCGGCGCGCACTTCGAGAATCTGGTGCCAGGCACAACGCCTGTTAACACCACAGTGACTGACACACCTGGCACTGCGGACACCACAACCGTCACGCTGACCGCTCCAAGTGCCGTCAACGAAGGTGGCCAGATCACTTACACCGCCACCTTGAGCAACAAGGCTGGTACTGACGTCACGCTGAAGTTGGATAACGGCTCGACTATCACCATCAAAGCTGGTGACACCGTCGGCACAGTAACCGTCCCTGCGCCTAGCGATGACGTGTTCATCGATAAGAGCACCCAGACCGTCAAGATCACCGACACCGCTGGCGGCAACTTCGAGAAACTGGAAGTTGCTGGTAACGGTGCGACCACCACGATCAACGACACCATCGACAAAGTCGATGTGGTCCTGACCGCCACTACCACTGTTGGCGAAGGCGGCAACATCATCTACACCGCCAGCCTTGTGGATAAAAACGGCGCGGCAGTGACTAACATCACCAGCCCGCTGACCGTGACCCTGGACAACGGCAAAACCATCACCATCGGTGTGAACCAGTCCAGCGGCACCGTCACCGTCGTAGCACCCAACGACGTGTACAAAGGCGACCAAACCGTTACCACCGCCATCACTAACGTGACCGGCGGCGCGCACTTCGAGAATCTGGTGCCAGGCACTACGCCTGTTAACACCACAGTGACGGATACCCCAGGCACCACCGATCTCACCAGCGTCACGCTGACCGCACCAAGTGCCGTCAACGAAGGCGGCACCATCACCTACACCGCCACCTTGAGCAACAAGGCTGGCACCGACATGGTAGTCACGCTGGATAACGGTTCGAGCATCACCATCAAGCAAGGTGCGACCGTAGGCTCTGTGACCGTTGCCGCGCCTGGCGATGACGTGTTCATCGACAAGAGCACCCAAACCGTCAAGATCACTGGCACTACCGGCGGTAACTTCGAAGGCGTGGCCATCACTCCGGGCGGCGCGACCACCACCATCAACGACACCATCGATGATGTGACCGTGGTGCTCAAAGCCACCGGATCGGTCGCTGAAGGCGGTCAGATTACCTACACCGCATCGCTGGTCGACAAGAACGGCGCGGCAGTGACCAACGTCGGTTCCGACTTGGTGGTAAGGCTGGATAACGGCTCGACCATCACCATCGGCAACGGCAAGTCCAGCAGCACCACCACGGCTGTTGCGCCTAACGACGCGTATGTCGGCGCCAACGATGTGAACAACAAGATTACCGGCGTAGTCAGCGGCGGCGACAAGTACGAACACCTGATCGTCGACGGCAGCACCGTCACCACCAAAGTGACGGATGTGGTCAACAACACCACCATCAGCATCACCGGCGACGCCTCGGTGACTGAAGGCGGCACTGCGCATTACACGCTGACCCTGAGCAACCCGGCGCAAACCGATGTGACCGTGACGCTCAAGTACAGCGGCACCGCCACCGATGGTTCGGACTTCAACGGCGTATACACCGTGAAGATCCCGGCGGGCGCCAGCAGCGTGCCGTTTAACATCGCCACGATCGACGACAGGATCACCGAGCCGACCGAACAGATTGTCATCACTATCGACAAGACCACCGGCGGCAACTTCGAGAACCTGGTGGTCGGCAACGGCAGCGTCAGCACCAATATCATCGATAACGATGCGCCGCCGGTCATCGACCTGGACGCCAACAACTCCAGCGGCGCGACCGGTGCCGACTACAGAACCACGTTCACCGAAGGCACCGCCGGGCCGGGTGTGTCGATTGCCGACACCGATATCAAGATCACCGATCCGGACAGCACGATGCTGACCGGTGCGACGGTCACCCTGACCAACGCACAGGCCGGTGATGCACTGAACCTGGGCAACAGCGTCAACGGCATCATCGTCAGCACCAACAACCAGACGGGCACCATCACCCTGACGTTGTCGGGCAGCGCGACGCTGGCTGATTACATGCAGCGTATCCAGAACATCACGTTCACCAACAACAGTCACGACCCAAGCACCACGCCGCGGACCATCACCGTGACCGTGACCGATGGCGGCAACTATTCCAACGTTGCCACCACCACCGTTAACGTGGTGGCAGTCAACGATCCGCCAGTCGCCACCGGCAGCGCCGTGACCGGCACCGAAGACACGCCGCTGGCGCTGACCTGGGCCAACTTCGGCGTGACCGATGTGGATTCGCCACAAGCCAGCCTGGGCGTGAAAATCACCGACCTGCCGGTGGCCGGCAAGCTGCAATACCTGGCAGCGGATGGCACCACCTGGACCAACGTGACTGCTAACCAGACCTTCACCAAGGCCCAGATCGACGGCGGCCAGTTGCGCTTTATGCCTAACGCCAACGAGTCCGGCGCCGACGGTTATGGCGGCACCGGCATTGGCAACAAGCAGGCTGATTATGCGCAGTTCAAGTTCCAGCCTACCGACGGCAAGGACCTGGGCAACAGCGCCACGGTGAAAGTCGATATCACACCCGTGGCCGATGCACCTACGCTGAACGTGGCCGATAACAATGTCGCCTCGACCGGTCTGATCAAACAGGGCTGGAACAGCATTGCCGGCCTCGGCACCAACGGGAACGGCGCGGCACCAGACGTACTGAAAAAAGCCATCGACAACGCAGGTACGCCGAACAACACCAGTGTCGTCACCAATGTCGAGTCAGTCGACAATGTCAACGCCGGCTCTGGCTCCAAGATCTCCGGCCTGATGTACATGGAAGCTGGCAAGAGCTACACCTTCAGCGGCGTCGCCGATGACAGTGTGGTGGTCAACGTTGGCGGCAAAGACATTGCCAGCGGGCTATGGGCGACCAACAGCGGCAAATTCAGCGGCTCGTTTACGCCAACGGTCAGCGGTTACTACAGCCTCGAGATCTACCAAGCCAACCAAGCGGGGCCTGGCAGCTTTGACGTCAATCTGTCGATCAACGGCGGGGCGATTCAGAACTTGAGCACCAGCACCGTGCCGCTGTACACCGGCATCACTGACCTGACCAACGCCGGCGTGACCGTGTCCGACCTGCATGGCAGCAACGGTGACGGTTATTACGTGGGCTACAAGCTTAACGAGGCCCAGGAAAACGGCACTGTGAAGCTGTCCAAGGTAACCACCGCGCTGACTGATACCGACGGTTCGGAAACCCTGAGCGTGAAGATCAGCGGCGTACCGGCAGGCTCGGTCCTCACCGACGCGTCCGGGCACACCTTCACTGCGACCAAAGGCGTGGGCGAAGTGAACGTCACGGGCTGGGACCTGAACACCCTGTCCATCAAGCCACCGACCTATTACAGCGGCCAGTTCAACCTGACCGTGACGTCGACCTCCACCGAAAGCCTCGGCGGTTCGGCGTCTACCACGGCGCAATTGCCAGTCACCGTGTACCCGGCAACCTACAACTCGGTGACGGGTACTTCGGGCAGCGACAACATTGTCGGCACTGACGGCAATGACATCGTCGTGGCCGATATCGGCGGCCTGAACGTGGTGCAAGGCAAGAACTACAACATCGCGTTCATGGTCGACAGTTCCGGCAGTATGAGCGTCGACTCGATCAACGCGGCGAAGGCTTCGCTGACCTCAGTGTTCAAGTCGCTCAAAGACAGCCTGGGCGCCAACACCTCCGGCACCGTGAACATCTTTGTGGCGGACTTCGATACCCAGGTGAACAAGTCGGTTGCGATCAACCTCAACGATCCAAACGCGCTGACCTTGCTCAGTACGGTGCTGGATTCGATGAAGTCCGGTGGCGGCACCAACTACGAAGACGTGTTCAAGACCACGGCCAACTTCTTCCAGAGCGGCCTGGCCACCAGCAACACCGGCGCCACGAACCTGACTTACTTCATCACCGACGGCCAGCCGACGTACTACCAGAGCGGCGAGCAGACCAACCCGACGCTGTACGGCACCGTCAAGTTCGACAACGTGGTCACGACTGCCAACTACACGCCTGGCACAACGTTCTCCACCTACATCGACAATACGCACTATTTGTCCATCGACAATTCGGGTGCCGCTCAGCTGCAGATCTACAATGGCTGGCGATGGGTCGTCACCGACCTGGGCACCGTACATGCCCAAGGTGACGGTACCTTTGAGTTGTCTAACCTGGACGGCACGGGCAACAGCACTAACTCGGCGACGCTGAGCAATGCCAAAAGCGCCTTTGCCCTGCTGGGTGGGTTGTCGCAAGTGGAAGCGATCGGTATCAACGGCGACGTCAGCCTCAACGACCTCAAGCCTTACGACACCGATGGCAAGCCGCAAAGCAACATCGATCCGAAGGACCTGGCCAACGCGATCCTCGGCCACACCGAAGCCACGCTGCCAGGCGCCGACACCATCAGCGGTGGCGACGGCAACGACATCCTCTTCGGCGACCTGGTGAGCTTCAGCGGGATTACCGGTGAGGGCTACAACGCACTGCAGGCCTTTGTGGCACAGAAAACCGGCGTGGCTGTCTCGGCGGTGACCACCTCGAACGTGCACCAGTACGTCACCGAGCACTACGCGGACTTCGACGTCTCCGGCGCCAAGGACGGCAACGACACGCTGTTGGGCGGCGCAGGTGATGACATCCTGTTCGGCCAGGGCGGCAACGACCTGCTGGACGGCGGCAAAGGCAATGACATCCTGTTGGGCGGCACCGGTAACGACACCCTGATCGGTGGGCCGGGCAACGACATCCTGATCGGCGGCTCGGGTGCCGACACCTTCGTCTGGAAGGCGGGCGACTTCGGCAACGACGTGATCAAGGACTTCAAGGCCTCGGAAGGTGACCGGATCGATCTCAAGGATCTGTTGAAAGGTGAGACGGACAGCACCATCGACAACTACCTCAAGATCACCACGGTAGAAGGTGTGTCGACCCTGCAAATCAGCAGTGAAGGCAAGCTCAACGCCGCCGGCGGCCTGGCCAATGCCGATGTGACCATCAAGCTGGAAGGCAACGATTGGTCGCACACCAGCATCAACTCGCTGATTACAGGCGCCGACCCGACCATCAAGATCGACCACACCTCCTAAGCTGTGATTTATCGGCCGCCCGCAAGGGCGGTCGATTTGCTTGGGCGATACGTCGCTGGCCCTGGCGGCCGGTTGCATCGCATACTCGCGACCATAAACACAGCATTGACCTATGCTGGTGAACGCGTGTGGCTCATTTTCGAGGGATTCTTATGTTTTACGTGCAACGTGATGCACAGGGAGTGCTGAGTCGCGTGGAGGCCGCCGCCTTTGCCGATTCGACCGAAACCCTGCCGGCCGATCACCATGAGATCCAGGCCTGGTACGCCAACGAAGTGGTGGAAACCAGCCTGGCCCAGCTCAAACAAAGTGACATGGAGATGATCCGGGTACTGGACGACTTGATTCAGGTACTGACCCGCAAGGGCGTGATCAGCGTCACCGACCTGCCCCCGGCGGCCCAGGCCAAGCTGATGGACCGTAACCATGCACGGGAAGCGCTGGGTGGGTTGAGCCATCTGATCAATGATGAAGAGACTGGGTTGATCTGATTTCTTAAAGTCGAACCGGATCGAAATGTGGGAGCTGGCTTGCCTGCTCCCACACAAGCCCGCACACACATTGGATTTGCATCACTTCCAGGGAGCAGGCTCACCAATCAACTGCCCCTGCACACCGAAAATCCCCATCTCGCGAATCACCTTCAATTCACCTTCGGTCTCCACGCGCTCGGCAATCAACGGCAAGTCGATGCTGTGGGCCGCGCGCTGGATCGCTTCGATAAACAGGCGTTTGTCGCTTTCCTGGTCGATGGCGCGGATGTAGCTGCCGTCGATCTTCAGGTACGCCAGGCCCAGGCGTGCCAGGTTGCCGATCATGCTGAAGCGCCCACCAAAACGCTGCAGACTGAGGGAGAAGCCCAACTCGCGCAGGCGCTGGGTCAACTGCTCCAGCAGAGCCTGCTCGGGTAATTGTTCTTCGCCGATCTCCAGGGTCAAGCGCGGGCCGAGGTTGCTGTGCTGGCGCAGCAACTCGACAATCCGGTTCAACGCCTGGGCGTCCTGCAAGGTGGCCGCCGAGAGGTTCAGCGCCAGGCTGTGCGTATGGCTGGCCATCTGCTTGAGCACGTGTTCGAGCATCAGTCGGTCCAGGCGTGCAGTCCAGCCGAAACGCTCAAGCCACGGCAGGAAACGCCCGGCCGGGATGGTGTGGCCGTCGTCATCCTGCAAACGCGACAGCACTTTGTAGTGCAGCACCAATTGCGGGTCCTGGCTGGCGACAACCGGCTGGAAGTACAGCTCAAAACGCTGGTGGGTAAGGGCCTGGTCCAACAGCGTGTGCCAGGCATGGTGATCGTCACCGACACTGGCGGCGGCGCTGTGGTCCAGGCACACCCAACTGCTGTCGCCCTGCCCTTCGGCCTGGGCCAGAGCCTGGTCAGCCAGGGTCAGCAATGCCTGGGGCGAATCACCGTGGTTGAATGGCGCAAGGCCAATGTAGGCCACCGGCGTGACGTCACTGGCACTGGTGGCCTGCAGGCTGAGCAGGGTGCTTTCAAGGTTTTGTGCCAATTGCAGCGCTTCTTCACGCACCAGCCCGGGCGCCAGCACCGCGAACTCACCACCACGAATACGGGTGACGAGGTTGTGGGTTTCCGGGTAAGGCTCACACTGGCGCAACAATTGTTCGCCAACCGCTTGCAGCAACTGGTCGGTGCGCTGGCCACCCAGGCGTTGGTTAAGGCCGGCCAGGTCCTTGACTCGTAGCAGCAGCAGGTAACCGGAATTGGTGTCTTCCGGGTTACTGACGCGGGCGTTGAGCTGCATCTCGAAATAACGCCGGTTGGCGAGGCCGGTCAGGTTGTCTTGATAGGATTCGATGCGCAATTTTTCACTGCGCTCGGCCTGCTCCTGGAACAGCGCCTTGAGTTTCTCGACCATCTGGTTCATGGCCTGCACTACGCGCCGCAGTTCCGGCGTGCGGGGCAGATCCGGCAGGCTGAGAAACTCGCGGCGGGCGATGGCGTGGGACTGTTTGACCATGTAGTCCAACGGCTTCAACTGCCGACGCAGCAGCAATGCACCGAGCACCGCACTCACCGCGCCGCACAGCAGCAACCAGCCCAGGCTGCCCAAGGCGCTTTGCCAGAGCTTGGCCAGGGCGAACATCGGGTGGCTGACCACCTCCACGCGCGCCGCCTGCTCCCAGCCGCGGTTGACCAGTGCATCGCCGCCGGCCGGTTCAAGGCCGATCAGCTTGACGAACCAGTTGGGCACGCCGTTGTTGTCCGGGATGCCGCTGCGTTCGACGATGGTTTTGTCGGTGGCTAAATCCACCACGCGGATGCTGGCGTAATAGCCACTGTCGAAAATCGAGCTGACCAGCAACTCCACCATCGCCGGGTCGTCGATATTGGGCGTCAGCGACAATGCCAGCGCAGTAGCCGCGTCCTGTGCATGGGAGCGCAATTGGTTGACGTATTGGGTGCGCGAGCTTTCCAGGCTGACCATGAAGCTGCCGCTGAAGGCGACCACCAGGAACAGACAGATTGCGATCAATAGTTGTTTGAACAGTGACATCCGATCAGTTACTCCTAGTTGGCAGGCTCGGCCGGGAAGCCTTCCGCACGCATTTTTTTCAACACATCCTGCCAACGCGACAAGCGTTTGGTATCACCGACTTTCTTGTTGCCCTTGGCGCCGGGCAGGTACAAGCCCTCGGCGTTGAATGAGTACACCGGCACCAGGTCGGTACGGCGGGTGGCCGGCAGGATCTCATCCATCAGGCTGTCGAGCACCAGCGGGATGGCATCGGGCGTCGGGTAATACGTCAGCACCATGTGCGCGCGATTCTGACGCAAAGCCTTAACGTAAGTAATGCGCAATTTGTCGCTGGAGACGCCCAGGTGGCGCAGGCTGAAATACTTGGCGATTGCGTAGTCCTCGCAATCTCCTGCACCCTTCCACAGCGCTTCGATGGGGGTTTCCCAATAGTCGACCACGTGCCAGAGGTCGATGTCTTCTACGTAGCTCATTTGCTTGTTGAAGAACAGGTTGACGACCTTGAGCTGCTCCTGTTCATCGACCTTCTTTTCAGTCGCCAACAGGCGCTGCCAGGCGTCGATGCGCTGTTGGCCCTCGCCGAGCGGCCCGTACAGAGCCGTGGCTTTGCGGCTGATCTGCGAGAAATCCCAATCGGCATGCAGCCCGCCGGGCATCAGGCCAGCGAGCAAAGTCGCTGAAAGTAGCCAGCCGACTATTCGAGAGGGAATAAAACTTACCGCCAAGGCGTTCAGTCCGTGAAGGGAGACGGAATTTCAGGGATGGTGAAGCTTCGATCAACAAAAAACAATGGCACAGTGCAATCATTCATGAGGGGTTCGAGTTTATAAACACCGCTTGTGGGACTCACAAAGTTCCGCCTGTAAGCCCTTACAAACTGAAACTTTGGCTGTTTGACAAGCGCGCGACCCATCTCTAGTGTGCTTTGGATCCAATTAAACACACTCCATTCAAGAAGGGAGGATAGCGTAACCGTGACGCAGAAGCCGAACCCATTAAGCAGCATCAAAATCAGCGGGCCTATTCCCGCCCATCTTGCACGCGCCGTTATTGAAGAAACGTTGCGCAATGCCATTCTCGACGGCAGGTTGCCCTGTGGTACCGCGATGCGCCAGCAAGAATTGGCCAGCCTGTTCGGCGTCAGCCGCATGCCCGTGCGCGAAGCCTTGCGCCAGCTGGAAGCCCAGTCCTTGCTCCATGTGGTAACCCACAAAGGTGCTGTGGTTGCGCCGTTGATCCAAGACAATTCGGCCGAGACCTATGCCCTGCGCATGTTGCTGGAATCCGAAGCGCTGCGCCTGTCAATTCCGTTGCTCACCGACGCAGACATTGCCGAGGCTGAAGCCTGCATCAATGCGTTGGAACAAGAGCGTGACTATGCCGAGATTGGCCGGCTCAATCGGCTGTTCCACATGGCGTTGTATGGCAAGGCGCCCAACCAGCGGTTGCTCAATCTGGTTGCGCACGGCTTGAATGAGGAGGAACGCTTTCTGCGCTTCAACCTCGAAGCGATGGGCCTGGGCGAGACATCCCAGGAAGATCACCGTGAATTGCTGAACCTGGTGGTGCACAAGAAAGTCGACGAAAGCATCCTGACGCTACGCAATCACCTGATGCGCGGCATGGAAGTGATCAATACCTACCTCGATAGCCTTGAGGGCACCGCAAAAAAAACTTCACAGTAAGGGTCTACACCGCCCTTTCTTGCCACGTTAACGCTATGGGGTATCTATCCTATCAGGAAGTGCCCCATGTTTATGCGCCACGCTGAGATTAACATTCAAATAAGCCCACGCTTGTTAAAGAAACTTCTCACACACTTGCACACTACTTGATCACGACTAGTTGCTTCCCGCAAAAACATTTAATACTTTCATCAGTTTATCCAAACGTTTAATCGGATTATTATCTTTCACCCATAAAAGAACACTTCATTCGGCAGTGCCAACCTATGTCAGGTTAGCGCTGTACGCGTGGCTTGCCTAAACGCCGGCCATCCGCTTTTCATTACAAAACCCCATTACTGTTTCCAGAGCAGTCGCAACAACTTATAGGCGTCAACCATGCATCAACATTTGCTTGAACAAAAAAAACTACAGCTATGCAGCCATCCGTTATTTGCAGAAATAACTTCACTTAACAAGTTACAAATTTTTATGGAGCAGCATGTATTTGCTGTTTGGGACTTCATGAGCTTGGCTAAACGCCTGCAGCAGGATCTGACATGCATGCAATTGCCGTGGCTGCCACCCGTTGACCCGCAAAGCGCACGGCTGATCAATGAAATAGTGCTTGGCGAAGAGTCAGACGAACATCCAACGCGTGGCCACTGCAGCCACTTCGAGCTATATCTGGAGGCGATGACCGAGACTGGCGCAGACACCTCAGCCATCCAACGCTTCATTGAACTGCAGCGCCAAGGCGTCCAGGCAGATGCTGCGATGCAAAGGGTCAATGTACGCCCTGGCGTAACGCGCTTCGTCAGCAGCACCTTGCAGATCGCGCTGAACGCGCCCGCCCACTGTGTGGCAGCGACGTTCCTGCACGGCCGCGAGAGCGTCATCCCATCGATGTTCGAACGTATTCTGCAGGGCGACGCCTTCATGGCGCGTCAGGCACCGTTGTTCTGTCACTACCTCAGCCGTCACATCGAACTGGACACCGAGGATCATGGCCCAGGTGCAGAGCAGTTACTCCAGCGCTTGATCGGTGCCGACCCCAAGCGCCAACGCGAAGCGGATGAAACCGCCATCAGCGCCATAGAAAACCGCCTCGGTTTCTGGGACGACGTACATGCCTCCCTACACGAGGTGCGACCATGAACTCCGCAGACTACCGCTCGTTTGCCGAAGATTGGGAACGTCGCGCCACCATCCGCACGCGCCCCCGGCGCCTGCTGGAAAACGACGATCGCTTGATCTTTCCGCTCTGCCGCCAACCCTTGGTGCTAAACGCAACTTTTGTCGAGCATTGCCCGCAGTGGCGCGACTTCGTGTTGACGCAAAGTTTCTACAAATTCATTAATGACGTGGTGATCTTCGAAACCGAGATCGTCGACAGGACCGCCCGCAGCATTGCCAAGAATCGCTTCACACTGCCCTTCCCCCTTGCCTGTCGCATTGATGCGATGACGGTCGTGGTCGATGAGGATTACCACGCGCTGGTCGCGTTGGACTTCCTGCAACAGACCATTGAACTGACCGGCATACAACCGCTCGAGCTGCCCACGCAAATCGAACTGAGCCGGGCCTTGCCGGCCGCCCAGGCGCTTGCCCCGCAACACCTGCACGACGCTGTAGCGTTGATTGGCGTGGCCATCGCCGAGAACACCGTCACCCACGATGTAGCGGCGTTTGCCAAGGACGATAGCGTCAAACCTTCGATTCGCGGCTTGATGGCCGACCACTTGTTTGACGAGGGGCGTCACGCCCAGTTCTGGACGCAGCTGGTGCGTCTCTACTGGCAGGCGGCTAGCCCGGCAGACCGCGACAACATCGCCGCAGTCCTGCCGACCTTCTTGACCCACTACCTGACCAACACGCTGCACAAAGGCTTCGACCTTCAGCTTGTCGAGCACCTGGACGTAGGCACCGACATCCGCCAGGCACTACGCGACGAAGTCACGGCCCTGCACTTTCCCATCACCCGCCAGCACCCGCTGCTCGGCAATATCATGGGGTTCCTGCATAACAGCGGCGTGCTGCACACACCAAGCGTCGCCCGCGCGTTGAGCGACTACCTGCCCGAGTCGGGGAGGCAGACATGCGACGTCTGAGTATCGGATGGGCCGGCACCAGCCACGCCCTGATTGCGCTGAAGCAAGTGCTCGAAGAATACGGACACGCCAGCGTGACACAAGCCTTCGACCTGTTTATCGAGGACGGCACTCAAGCGCCGCTCGCATACTGTGCCGCAACCCGATGGTTAAGCCTGCGGTTGGGTATCGGCCCGGTGTACGAAGGCGGCCTGCCCTCACTGCAGTTACGCTGCTATGACCGTGACCAACGCGTGCTGGCGGTACATAACGTTGCCGAGGAGCCCAGCGGCAACGGCCAGCGATTGCGCCGGCAGGCGACAAGCTCACTCGTGGAGTGGGCCACCTCGCTGGTCAGCGGCTTCTCGAGGGATGCGGGCTTTTTTGCCGCCAGCAGCACCATTAACCTCTGGCCTGAACAAAGCTTGCACGGACTGGACGCCCTTGCGTTTATGCACCGGTTCAATCGCACCGACCAGCCAGCATTGTTGCTGGCTGCCCAGGTGCCGATGATCGAGCGATTGCAGGCCGGTCTGCACGCCTTCGCCGAGCGCCCGGCGCTGAACATCGCGGGTAGCGTGCTGACCTACCGCCAATTGCAGCTTCGCGCCTTGTCGATCCAGCAACGCCTGCACCCTCTACTGGAAGGCGTTGAGACGCCGGTGGTTGGCGTGTGCCTGGAAAAGTCCGTCGAGTTGTATGCCAGTATTCTCGCTGTACTCGGTTGCGGCGCGGTGTATCTGCCACTGGCTCCGGATCATCCGCCGCAACGCCAGCAGGCCATGCTGGAACACAGCGGCGCCAAGGTATTGCTGGATGACGGCCGACACCCTTTGCGCGAGCAGTTCACGACACTGAGTGTCGGCAATATTGACTCCAACCACGCCGACATCACGCAGCCATTGATACAACGCCGCCCCGACATCGACGCTCCGTGCATGGTGCTGTTCACCTCGGGCACCACCGGCCAGCCCAAAGGCGTACTACTGAGCCAGGGCAATCTTGCGCATTTCACCAGCTGGACCGGCGCCAGCCTGGCGTTGGATGAACACAGCCGTGTCCTGCAGTTTTCGCCACTGAGTTTCGACTCATCACTGATCGATATCTTCCCGGCCCTGATCGCCGGTGCCGAGTTGATCGTCCCAAGCGAAGAGCAGCGGCGCGACCCTCAGCAACTGGTCGAGTTGATTCGCCAACAGCGCATCAGCCATGGTTTTTTGCCGCCGGCGCTACTGAGCATCCTGCCGTTGGAAGAGCCCCTGGGCCTGACCCATCTGTTGACCGGCGGCGATGCCTGCGAGCCCTATGTGATCGAACGGCTGGCGGGCCAGTGCCAGTTGCACAACCTCTACGGCCCTACCGAGACCACGGTGCTGGTCAGCCACCGGACGTTGCGCCCCGGTGACAGCAATCGCAACGTGGGGCGCCCCATTGCCAACAGCCAGGTGCTGATCCTCGATGACGCGCTGCAACCGGTGGATGAGCAGGTCATGGGCGACCTTTACATCACAGGCCCTGGCGTAGGGCTGGGGTATGTGACCGCGCCGCCGCCCGGGGGCAACCCGTTCGTTGAGCTTACGTTGCCGGGCGGCCAAGCGCTGAGGGCCTACCGCAGCGGTGACCGGGCCAAATGGACGGCGGACGGTATAGAGCTGGGCGGACGACGGGACGATCAGGTGAAAATCCGGGGCTTTCGCGTCGAACCCCAGGAGATCGAACAGTGCCTGCGCAGCAGTCGGCTATTTCGCCAAGTGGCGGTGGTGATCGACCTTGACCGACGGATTTTAGCTTTTGCCGCCCAGCCCGAGGCCGACACAACGGTGACGGATCTGAAGCAGCATGCAGAGCAGTGGTTGCCGGCTTACATGCAACCCGAGCGCTGGACAGAGCTGCCGGGCATGCCCTGCACCGGCAATGGCAAAATTGACCGCCAGGCGTTGCTGACGGTGCTCGGGCACGCGATGCCGCGCACCGCCCGCGCCTCGGCGCAAACGCCGCTGCAAACGCAACTGGTGACCCTGTGGAGCGAGTTGTTGGGCGTGCCTGGCGTTGATCTTTGTATTGATGAGAGTTTTTTCAATCTGGGCGGCCATTCCATCTTGCTGTCGACCTTGCTGCTGCGATTGCGCGAACAGTTTGGCCGCAGCCTTTCTTTGAACCGTTTTTTTGAAGCACCGACGATTCGTTCGCTTGCCTTGCTGATGGAAGACGCCGCACCGTCTTACACACCGTCATGCCAGATGGAAAAGGACGCATGCCAGGCGCTGAATGTAGAAATCCTGCCAGAGCGGTCCGCTGGGGATCCGCGCAAGGTGATCGTCACGGGTGCAAACAGCTTCGTGGGTGTGCATCTGGTCGAAGCGTTGTTGGCGGGTGGAGCACAGGAGGTGGCATGCCTGGTGCGTGAACGCCCGGGGCACTCGGCGCCAGCGCGGTTTGCACAGGCACTGCGCGAGTACCACCTGGAGCATCTGGACCTGAGCCGTGTGCAGGTTTATGCCGCTGACATGAGCCAGCCTCGTCTGGGCCTGGCCTGCGATGTCTATGACCACCTCGCCCGAAACCATGGTGTGTTGGTGCACAACGCAGCCAGGGTCAACCATGTGCTGGACTATGCCTCACTCGCCCGGGATAACGTCGAACCCGTGCTTGAGTGCCTGCGCCTGTGTGAAACCCACAGCAAGAAAGTCTTCAACTTCATCTCGACGCTGTCAGCCTGCAGCAGCATCGACGCTCAGGGTCACATCCTCGAAGCACCGGCCGTGGCCACGTTGCCGCTCTACCTCAAGAATGGCTACAACCTTTCCAAGTGGGTTGCCGAGCGGCTGCTGGGGCGTGCGGTCGAACAAGGTGCCTGGGTGAATATTCATCGACCGGGGAATATTGCGTTCAACAGCCACAACGGTGTTTGCCAGCCGCAAAACAACCGCCTGATGCTGATGCTCAAGGGGTCGCTGCAGTTGGGCCTCGCGCCCAGCCTGGAAGTGAATTTTGACTTGATGCCGGTGGACTTTCTCGCACGTTTCGTCGCGTTTCACTGCGGTCAATTCGCGGCACGGCGAAACGTCTTCAACCTGCATAACCCGCAGCCTTTGAGCTGGGACCATTACCTGGATGCATTCAGCCAGGCCGGCCATCTTTTCGAACGGGTGAGCGTCGCGCAGTGGCAAAAGATGCTGCCAACGGTGGGGCCTGATAACGCGCTGTTTGGCGTACTGGGTTTTTACCTGGATGACCTCGCGGAAGATATCAGCGACGTCTCGATGATTTGTCACGACAACGCACGCCAGGGTGTGGCAGCGATGGGCGAACAGTACCCGCGAAAGGACCCTGCGCTGTTGCGCAAAGGCTGCGACCACCTCAAGGCCATTGGCTTTCTTTGACAGGACTCCTTATGGAACCGCTGCAACCCGATACATTGATCCGTAACCCGAATGGCGCGCCGCTGATAGCGTGTGTTGACGTCGCGTGCGATGCCGCAAGCCTGTGGAGTGTGGTGGGAAATTTTGCAGGCTTTGATGCCTTCATTCCTGCCCTGTCGCACATCGAAATGACGGGAACCGGCGTAGGCGCATTACGCACCAAATTTTTCCATGATGGGCATCGCGTCGTTGAGCAACTCAACAGCCGTGACGACGAAGCGATGTGCATGACGTGGACCACCCTCTACAACACCTTGGGGGTCGCGCGGCTATGGGCCGCCATGCGTGTGGAAGCACTTGGCGCCAAACACGCCAGGGCGACCTGGACGCTGATTGGCGAACCGGTTGATACACCGCAGGCGGCGTTCGAGCAGTTTGCGCAGGCTTTTGCCGATAGCGCCTTGGAGAATGTGCGCCGGATGTTCGACTGATCAGCAGGAGCGAGAGGCCTCGCTCCTGCCAAGCCGGGTCAGATCTTGAAGCTGTCGACCAGTTGCTTCAATCGACTGGCCTGCTGCGACAACGCATCGCAGTCCTTGAGCGTTTCGTTGAGGTTGACGACACCTTGCTGGTTCAACAGATTGATCTGGTTGATATCAACGTTGAGGGTTTCAACCACTGCGGTCTGCTCTTCGGTAGCCGCCGCAACCGATTGGTTCATGCCATCGATCTCGACGATTCGCTGCGTCACGCTGACCAGGCGCTCACCCGCCTGGTTGGCCACTTCAACGCTTTCTTCGCTGGAGACCTGGCTGGCGTTCATGGTGGTCACGGCTTCACGCGAGCCCACTTGCAGCGAAGTGATCATCTTGTGGATCTCTTCGGCCGATTCCTGGGTACGGTGCGCCAGGTTGCGCACTTCATCGGCAACCACGGCAAATCCGCGCCCGGCTTCACCGGCACGCGCAGCCTCGATCGCCGCGTTGAGCGCCAGCAAGTTGGTTTGCTGGGAGATGCCTTTGATCACATCCAGGATGTGCCCAATGTTATCGGTGCTGGCGTTGAGGGTTTCGATCTGCGTACAGGACAAGCTGATCTTTTGCGACAGTTCCGACATGGCCAGGATGGTTTGCTCCACGACCTTGCGCCCGTCATCTGCTTGCTCGCTGGCACCGCTGGCATGTTGCGATGCGTCGGCTGCGTTGCGGGCGATTTCCTGGGTGGCGGCGCCCAGCTCGTTGATGGCGGCTGCCACGCTGTTGGTGCGCGCGCTTTGCTCGTCCGAGCCGATGATCGAAGCGTTGGAGGATGCCATGACGCGCTGTGACAGGTCGTGCACCTGACGCGTAGCCGAAGACACTTCGGAAATCGAGGCATGGATGCGCTCGACGAATTGGTTGAACGCACTGCCCACTTCGCCGAACTCATCTTTGCTGGTCACGTCCAGGCGGCGGGTCAAATCGCCTTCGCCCTGGGCGATGTCCTGCATGGCCACGCCCATAGTGGTCAGCGGGCGCAACAGCACTTGAATCAGCAGGCTGAGCAGTACAGCGATCGCCACCACGGCGATCAACATGGCGATCAGTGCCGATGTACGGAATTTACTCAGTGGTGCGTAGGCTTTGTCTTTGTCGATCGACAGGCCGATGTACCAATCCGCGCCCGGCAAACTGCTGATCGGGGTAAATGACAGAATACGGTCCTGGCCGTTGAGTACAACGTCCTGGCTGACCTTCTCGATACGCAGGCTGGTGCCAGGGTAGATATCCTTGAGGTTCTTCATCACCTGGTCCTGGTCAGGACTGACGATGACCTGGCCATCGGCGCTGACCAGGAACGCATGGCCAATACCCCCGAAGTCCACCGAATTGATGATCTTCACCAGGGTTTGCAGACTCAGGTCACCGCCGACTACGCCGAGCAGCTCGCCGTTCTTTTTGACCGGCAGGGCGATGGTCACGATTTGCCCGCCAACCGCCGCCATATAAGGCGGAGTGAGCATGGTTTTATCGGCCGCGACCGCCTGCTTGTACCAAGGGCGCTGACGAGGGTCGTAATCGTCGGGCATCTTGGCGTCAGGGCGCTGCGTAAATACGCCGTTGGTTTGGCCGACATAGGTGAACTGGAAGTTCGAGGTGAGCGCGGGCTGGTCGACCAGCCCTGGCAGGTCAGCACCGCTGCCCTGGTGAGCAACGTTTTGCGCCAGGCTTTCGAGGACCAGGATGCGGCCACTGAGCCAGTTCTGCACGCTGCTGGCCGTGAGTTCGCCCGATTGTTGAATGGACGACTCAAGGTTTTGTTTGATGGTGCTGCGCTGCAGGTAATCGTTGTAGAGGGTAAATAGCGCGAAGGCCAGAACCACGACGCCTGACGCGGCCAGTAGAATTTTATGACTGAACTTGAGATTCATTTCATCGACTTCTTTTGCCAAAGGGGGGTGAGCGTGCCGAGTGGAACATTCCATGTAACGGGATAGGCGGACTCTTCGGCCGCTCTATTTCGGTGCACGCATGGCTCGTCAGGCTTTCGGCCACTTCAGGAGAAATCTTAGAGATTTGTGAGAAGCATCCTGATTTTGAGTAGGAAACCGACCAGCGGTAGACGCTCAGGGTTCGGCGCTGCAAATTTTTTCTGCCCTCGCGACAATGCGACTAATTGTCATTTGTGACACTTGGCCAGGCCTGTGTGAGTGCCCTCTACTGACTACATTGCGCGCGAAAGGGTTGTACACACGCTTTGCAGCACCCACCACAACTGGCTCAACACTTGTCTGCGCAGTCGCTTGGGCAAGGGCGGCGATTCCTGGGGCGCATGCGGCACTGGAAAACGTCGCACAAGGCTTGGGCCGACGACGGGCACTGAAGGTGTTGTCGAGTGTGGTGTTGGTGGGGTCCGCGGCGTGGATAAGCCGGGACATGACCGGCTGGCAGCGCTGGACCTCCGATTTCGCAACCGCCACCGGCGAGCGGCGCAGCGTGCAATTACCGGACGGCACACGCCTGCAACTCAACTCCGACAGTACGGTGTACCTCACCTTCAATCCGCAACAGCGCCTGATCACATTGGTGCGCGGGGAAATCCAGGTGACCTGCGGTTCGCTATCGTCAGCACCTTTGCTGGTACACACTCGCCACGGCTTGCTCGAAGGCATCGATGGGCGTTTTACCGTTAGCCAAGACAGCGAGTGCACACGCTTGAGCGTGGTCAGCGGCAATGTGGCCATCCATTCACCGCAGACGGCCGATGGGCTGATTGTGACGCGAGACATGCGCCAGGCTGACTTGGTGTCGGATGTGGAGCGCTACCGTCAGGGTTACCTGGGCTGTGCGGCGGATATCGGCGACTTGCGGCTATCAGGGGTTTTCCGCTTGGACGACACCGACAAGTTGCTGACGATCGTTGCGCAAACACTGCCAGTTCAAGTGCGCTATCGCACACGTTGGTGGGTGAGCCTGGAACGCCTGGCCTGACTTTTTCAGTTTTTGTTGGCGGCTTTTTTCCGTGAGTACGGCTTAGACAGTAAGCCTCTTTATCTGCCTTGACCGGCCTCTACGGACCTTGATCATGACTGTGCGCTTTCTCAACGACTCACCAGACTCCTCCTACCATACGTTGTTTGACGCTTCAGGAGGATACGACTTGGGCAAAGTGGGCTTGATGGGTGTGGATGTAAGGCTCAATGCCAACAACCTGACCAATGAGAGTTATGTGGCGTCCTGTGCCAGCCTGAACTTTTGCTATCTGGGTGAAGAGCGTAATGTCAGTGCGGCGGTCAGCTATCAGTTCTGATCCGTTAAAGCTTCTAACAAGCCGGCGCCTGATTCCTGGTGCCGGCTTTTTTGTGGGTGTCGTCAGGTTGCCTTTGTCCGGCCCAGACGTATATGTGGGCGATCTGCAGCCGGGGCATTATCATCCCCCCTAAACGACAAAACCCCTGTCTGCGTTAGCAGACAGGGGTTTTGGAATTTAATCTTGACGATGACCTACTCTCACATGGGGAAACCCCACACTACCATCGGCGATGCATCGTTTCACTGCTGAGTTCGGGATGGGATCAGGTGGTTCCAATGCTCTATGGTCGTCAAGAAATTCTGTGTACCAGCCCGTTGCGCTTGCAACGTGCCGGTGAAATTCATGGACTTCTACATAAACAAAACCCCTGATTGCGTTAGCAATCAGGGGTTTCGGAATTTAATCTTGACGATGACCTACTCTCACATGGGGAAACCCCACACTACCATCGGCGATGCATCGTTTCACTACTGAGTTCGGGATGGGATCAGGTGGTTCCAATGCTCTATGGTCGTCAAGAAATTCGGGTACTGAGTCGTAGCCAAATGGCTTCGCTTCAGCAAATTGGGTATGTGACAGCTTTCGGTGTTTTGTGAGCGTCGAACTTTCGGTTCATCTCGTCTTCACACACCGCAATCTGATGCTCTTTCGAGTAGTCAAATTGCTTGGGTGTTATATGGTCAAGCCTCACGGGCAATTAGTATTGGTTAGCTCAACGCCTCACAGCGCTTACACACCCAACCTATCAACGTCGTAGTCTTCGACGGCCCTTCAGGGGACTCAAGGTCCCAGTGAGATCTCATCTTGAGGCTAGTTTCCCGCTTAGATGCTTTCAGCGGTTATCTATTCCGAACATAGCTACCCGGCAATGCCACTGGCGTGACAACCGGAACACCAGAGGTTCGTCCACTCCGGTCCTCTCGTACTAGGAGCAGCCCCTCTCAAATCTCAAACGTCCACGGCAGATAGGGACCGAACTGTCTCACGACGTTCTAAACCCAGCTCGCGTACCACTTTAAATGGCGAACAGCCATACCCTTGGGACCGGCTTCAGCCCCAGGATGTGATGAGCCGACATCGAGGTGCCAAACACCGCCGTCGATATGAACTCTTGGGCGGTATCAGCCTGTTATCCCCGGAGTACCTTTTATCCGTTGAGCGATGGCCCTTCCATACAGAACCACCGGATCACTAAGACCTACTTTCGTACCTGCTCGACGTGTCTGTCTCGCAGTCAAGCGCGCTTTTGCCTTTATACTCTACGACCGATTTCCGACCGGTCTGAGCGCACCTTCGTACTCCTCCGTTACTCTTTAGGAGGAGACCGCCCCAGTCAAACTACCCACCATACACTGTCCTCGATCCGGATAACGGACCTGAGTTAGAACCTCAAAGTTGCCAGGGTGGTATTTCAAGGTTGGCTCCACGCAGACTGGCGTCCACGCTTCAAAGCCTCCCACCTATCCTACACAAGCAAATTCAAAGTCCAGTGCAAAGCTATAGTAAAGGTTCACGGGGTCTTTCCGTCTAGCCGCGGATACACTGCATCTTCACAGCGATTTCAATTTCACTGAGTCTCGGGTGGAGACAGCGCCGCCATCGTTACGCCATTCGTGCAGGTCGGAACTTACCCGACAAGGAATTTCGCTACCTTAGGACCGTTATAGTTACGGCCGCCGTTTACCGGGGCTTCGATCAAGAGCTTCGCGTTAGCTAACCCCATCAATTAACCTTCCGGCACCGGGCAGGCGTCACACCCTATACGTCCACTTTCGTGTTTGCAGAGTGCTGTGTTTTTAATAAACAGTCGCAGCGGCCTGGTATCTTCGACCGGCATGAGCTTACGGAGCAAGTCCTTCACCCTCACCGGCGCACCTTCTCCCGAAGTTACGGTGCCATTTTGCCTAGTTCCTTCACCCGAGTTCTCTCAAGCGCCTTGGTATTCTCTACCCAACCACCTGTGTCGGTTTGGGGTACGGTTCCTGGTTACCTGAAGCTTAGAAGCTTTTCTTGGAAGCATGGCATCAACCACTTCGTTAACTAAAAGTTAACTCGTCATCAGCTCTCGGCCTTAGAATCCCGGATTTACCTAAGATTCCAGCCTACCACCTTAAACTTGGACAACCAACGCCAAGCTGGCCTAGCCTTCTCCGTCCCTCCATCGCAATAACCAGAAGTACAGGAATATTAACCTGTTTTCCATCGACTACGCTTTTCAGCCTCGCCTTAGGGACCGACTAACCCTGCGTCGATTAACGTTGCGCAGGAAACCTTGGTCTTTCGGCGTGGGTGTTTTTCACACCCATTGTCGTTACTCATGTCAGCATTCGCACTTCTGATACCTCCAGCAAGCTTCTCAACTCACCTTCACAGGCTTACAGAACGCTCCTCTACCGCATCACTTACGTGATACCCGTAGCTTCGGTGTATGGTTTGAGCCCCGTTACATCTTCCGCGCAGGCCGACTCGACTAGTGAGCTATTACGCTTTCTTTAAAGGGTGGCTGCTTCTAAGCCAACCTCCTAGCTGTCTAAGCCTTCCCACATCGTTTCCCACTTAACCATAACTTTGGGACCTTAGCTGACGGTCTGGGTTGTTTCCCTTTTCACGACGGACGTTAGCACCCGCCGTGTGTCTCCCATGCTCGGCACTTGTAGGTATTCGGAGTTTGCATCGGTTTGGTAAGTCGGGATGACCCCCTAGCCGAAACAGTGCTCTACCCCCTACAGTGATACATGAGGCGCTACCTAAATAGCTTTCGAGGAGAACCAGCTATCTCCGAGCTTGATTAGCCTTTCACTCCGATCCACAGGTCATCCGCTAACTTTTCAACGGTAGTCGGTTCGGTCCTCCAGTTAGTGTTACCCAACCTTCAACCTGCCCATGGATAGATCGCCCGGTTTCGGGTCTATTCCCAGCGACTAGACGCCCTATTAAGACTCGCTTTCGCTACGCCTCCCCTATTCGGTTAAGCTCGCCACTGAAAATAAGTCGCTGACCCATTATACAAAAGGTACGCAGTCACAGAACAAAGTCTGCTCCCACTGCTTGTACGCATACGGTTTCAGGATCTATTTCACTCCCCTCTCCGGGGTTCTTTTCGCCTTTCCCTCACGGTACTAGTTCACTATCGGTCAGTCAGTAGTATTTAGCCTTGGAGGATGGTCCCCCCATATTCAGACAAAGTTTCTCGTGCTCCGTCCTACTCGATTTCATGACTAAGAGATTTTCGCGTACAGGGCTATCACCCACTATGGCCGCACTTTCCAGAGCGTTCCGCTAATCTCAAAGCCACTTAAGGGCTAGTCCCCGTTCGCTCGCCACTACTAAGGGAATCTCGGTTGATTTCTTTTCCTCAGGGTACTTAGATGTTTCAGTTCCCCTGGTTCGCCTCTTACGCCTATGTATTCAGCGTAAGATAACCATCTTATGATGGCTGGGTTCCCCCATTCAGACATCTCCGGATCAAAGTCTGTTTGCCGACTCCCCGAAGCTTTTCGCAGGCTACCACGTCTTTCATCGCCTCTGACTGCCAAGGCATCCACCGTATGCGCTTCTTCACTTGACCATATAACCCCAAGCAATCTGGTTATACTGTGAAGACAACATTCGCCGAAAATTCGAATTTCTCAACTAAGAGAACTCACAAATTTTACCTTAGCCTGATCCGTTACCAGTGAAAGTAACGTTCAGTCTATCTTTCTATCACATACCCAAATTTTTAAAGAACGATCTAATCAAAGACTAGAAATCAATATTCACTTCAGAATATTCATTTCTAAACTCTAACAGCAGAAGCAGTTAATGGTGGAGCCAAACGGGATCGAACCGTTGACCTCCTGCGTGCAAGGCAGGCGCTCTCCCAGCTGAGCTATGGCCCCATAACAAAATTGGTGGGTCTGGGCAGATTCGAACTGCCGACCTCACCCTTATCAGGGGTGCGCTCTAACCAACTGAGCTACAGACCCAATTTCGAGCGTCACTGATTAGCTAAGAGCTATCAGCTTGGAGCTTAAAGCTGCTTCTATCGTCTTCTTCAATGAATCAAGCAATTCGTGTGGGAACTTATGGAGCAGCTGATGTCGTCGATTAAGGAGGTGATCCAGCCGCAGGTTCCCCTACGGCTACCTTGTTACGACTTCACCCCAGTCATGAATCACACCGTGGTAACCGTCCTCCCGAAGGTTAGACTAGCTACTTCTGGTGCAACCCACTCCCATGGTGTGACGGGCGGTGTGTACAAGGCCCGGGAACGTATTCACCGCGACATTCTGATTCGCGATTACTAGCGATTCCGACTTCACGCAGTCGAGTTGCAGACTGCGATCCGGACTACGATCGGTTTTGTGGGATTAGCTCCACCTCGCGGCTTGGCAACCCTCTGTACCGACCATTGTAGCACGTGTGTAGCCCAGGCCGTAAGGGCCATGATGACTTGACGTCATCCCCACCTTCCTCCGGTTTGTCACCGGCAGTCTCCTTAGAGTGCCCACCATGACGTGCTGGTAACTAAGGACAAGGGTTGCGCTCGTTACGGGACTTAACCCAACATCTCACGACACGAGCTGACGACAGCCATGCAGCACCTGTCTCAATGTTCCCGAAGGCACCAATCTATCTCTAGAAAGTTCATTGGATGTCAAGGCCTGGTAAGGTTCTTCGCGTTGCTTCGAATTAAACCACATGCTCCACCGCTTGTGCGGGCCCCCGTCAATTCATTTGAGTTTTAACCTTGCGGCCGTACTCCCCAGGCGGTCAACTTAATGCGTTAGCTGCGCCACTAAAAGCTCAAGGCTTCCAACGGCTAGTTGACATCGTTTACGGCGTGGACTACCAGGGTATCTAATCCTGTTTGCTCCCCACGCTTTCGCACCTCAGTGTCAGTATTAGTCCAGGTGGTCGCCTTCGCCACTGGTGTTCCTTCCTATATCTACGCATTTCACCGCTACACAGGAAATTCCACCACCCTCTACCATACTCTAGTCAGTCAGTTTTGAATGCAGTTCCCAGGTTGAGCCCGGGGATTTCACATCCAACTTAACAAACCACCTACGCGCGCTTTACGCCCAGTAATTCCGATTAACGCTTGCACCCTCTGTATTACCGCGGCTGCTGGCACAGAGTTAGCCGGTGCTTATTCTGTCGGTAACGTCAAAACAGCAAAGTATTAATTTACTGCCCTTCCTCCCAACTTAAAGTGCTTTACAATCCGAAGACCTTCTTCACACACGCGGCATGGCTGGATCAGGCTTTCGCCCATTGTCCAATATTCCCCACTGCTGCCTCCCGTAGGAGTCTGGACCGTGTCTCAGTTCCAGTGTGACTGATCATCCTCTCAGACCAGTTACGGATCGTCGCCTTGGTGAGCCATTACCTCACCAACTAGCTAATCCGACCTAGGCTCATCTGATAGCGCAAGGCCCGAAGGTCCCCTGCTTTCTCCCGTAGGACGTATGCGGTATTAGCGTCCGTTTCCGAACGTTATCCCCCACTACCAGGCAGATTCCTAGGCATTACTCACCCGTCCGCCGCTCTCAAGAGAAGCAAGCTTCTCTCTACCGCTCGACTTGCATGTGTTAGGCCTGCCGCCAGCGTTCAATCTGAGCCATGATCAAACTCTTCAGTTCAAACATCTTTGGGTTTTTAAGAAACCCTAAACTTGGCTCAGCAATCGTTGGTTACATCTTTGATTTCTCGCGGAGTAACTTGTGATGCTGATAATCTTGTTGACTATCAGTCTGACTCCACAAGCACCCACACGAATTGCTTGATTCAGTTGTTAAAGAGCGGTTGGTTAAGATCTTTCGTCTCAACCGAGGCGCGCATTCTACAGCAGCCTCATTTGCTGTCAAGTGATTATTTTCAGAAGCTTTCGAAGAATTCTTCAACAACTTCAACCACTTGCGCTTACGATCTCTCGTTAGCGGGAGGCGAATTCTACAGCGTTACACGCTGCTGTCAACACCTCTTTTTCAACTTCCTTTTGGCTTCGATGAACTGAAGCAACTTGCTGCCGAAAACTTCGTAACTCATTGTTTACCAAGGAGTTTTCCGTTTCGACCGCGCCGGAAGTGGGGCGAATTATAGACTTCTAGAATCTGCCGTCAACACTTAATTTAGCGCCTCTATCAATAAGTTAGAATTGATCAAAAAACAACCAGGCCAACGCTCTTTGATCAAACTACTTATATAGAAGAGCAGCTTCAGATAACGCCCGCAGCCTTCAGCGCAGCCACATTCGCCGAATCCAGACCCAACACCCCCTGCAGCACCTGCACCGTATGCTCGCCCAATAGAGGAGGCGCATTACGATATTCCACCGGTGTCTTGGACAACCGCATCGGACTGGCGACCTGAGGCACCATCCCCGCCAATGCATGCGGCAACGCCATCGCCAACCCACGCGCCTTGACCTGCGGGTCGGCAAACACTTGCGCCAGATCATTGATCGGCCCACACGGCACGCCTACTTGCTCCAACTGCGACACCCACTCAGCCGTCGTCTTGAACACTGTGGCCTGGCGAATCAGCGGAATCAGCTCCGCACGGTTAGCCACCCGCACCTTGTTAGTCGCGAAGCGCGGATCATCCGCCCACTGCGGCTGCCCGGCCACCTCAGCAAACTTGCGAAACTGTCCGTCATTACCCACCGTCAGAATGAAGTCGCCATCAGCCGTGGGAAAGTCCTGGTAAGGCACAATATTGGGGTGAGCATTGCCCAGGCGCTTGGGCGCAGTACCCGTCGTCAGGTAATTCATCGCCTGATTGGCCAGGCACGCCACCTGCACATCCAGCAACGCCATGTCGATATGCTGCCCACCGCCGTCATGATCCCGATGAGCCAGCGCCGCCAGGATCGCCACGGTCGAGTACAGCCCCGTCAGGATATCCGTCAACGCCACGCCCACCTTTACCGGCCCAGCTCCCTCATCACCCTCGGGCCGACCGGTCAGGCTCATAAGCCCACCCAGCCCCTGGATCATAAAGTCGTAGCCTGCACGCGTCGCATAAGGCCCCGTCTGGCCGAAGCCTGTGATCGAGCAATAGATCAACTCTGGATTGATTTCCTTGAGCGATTCATAGTCCAGCCCATACGCCGCCAGACCACCCACCTTGAAGTTCTCGATCAGGATATCGGACTTGGCCGCCAGGTCGCGCACCAACTTCTGCCCCTCCGGGCGCGTGAAGTCGATGGTCACCGACTCCTTGTTACGGTTGGCCGACAGGTAATACGCCGCCTCACTGGTGTTCTCGCCATAGGCGTCTTTAAGGAAGGGCGGCCCCCATGCCCGCGTATCATCGCCACTGCCCGGCCGCTCAACCTTGATCACCTCGGCCCCAAGGTCTGCAAGGATCTGTCCGGACCACGGGCCGGCCAGCACTCGTGACAAATCCAATACCCGCAGATGTGAAAGCGCACCCATGCCGTTCTCCTATTAATAGAACGCTTGAAGACCGGTCTGCGCGCGCCCAAGAATCAAGGCGTGCACGTCATGGGTGCCCTCATAGGTATTGACCACCTCCAGGTTGACCAGGTGACGCGCCACCCCGAACTCATCCGAAATACCGTTGCCGCCCAACATGTCCCGCGCCATGCGCGCGATATCCAGGGACTTGCCACACGAGTTGCGCTTCATGATCGACGTGATCTCAACCGCCGCCGTCCCTTCATCCTTCATGCGCCCCAAACGCAGGCAGCCTTGCAAGGCCAGGGTGATTTCGGTCTGCATATCTGCCAGCTTCTTCTGGATCAGTTGGGTAGCCGCCAAGGGCCGCCCAAACTGCTGACGGTCCAGGGTGTACTGACGAGCGGTATGCCAGCAAAACTCGGCAGCCCCCAGCGCCCCCCAGGAAATGCCATAGCGTGCCGAGTTAAGACAAGTGAAAGGCCCCTTCAGGCCGCGCACATCCGGGAAGATGTTCTCCTCGGGTACAAACACGTTATCCATGACGATCTCACCGGTAATCGAAGCCCGCAGGCCGACCTTGCCGTGAATCGCCGGAGCGCTCAGCCCCTTCCACCCCTTCTCCAGGACAAAACCACGGATATCACCCGCATCGTCCTTACCCCACACCACAAACACATCGGCGATCGGGCTGTTGGTGATCCACATCTTGGCGCCGGTCAGGCTGTAGCCGCCATCGACCTTACGTGCACGGGTAATCATCGCACCCGGGTCAGAACCGTGGTTAGGCTCGGTCAGGCCGAAACAGCCGATCCACTCGCCCGATGCCAGCTTTGGCAGGTACTTCTGCTTTTGCGCCTCGGTGCCAAATTCGTTGATCGGCACCATCACCAATGACGACTGCACACTCATCATTGAGCGATAACCGGAGTCGACACGCTCCACCTCACGGGCAATCAGCCCGTAGCTCACGTAGTTCAGGCCACTGCCGCCGTACTGCTCAGGGATCATCGCGCCCAGCAGGCCGGTTTCACCCATCTCGCGAAAAATCGCAGGGTCGGTCTTTTCATGGCGAAAGGCTTCGAGCACACGCGGCGCCAGCTTGTCCTGGGCGAATTGCTCAGCACTGTCGCGCACCATGCGCTCTTCTTCGGTGAGCTGTTGATCCAGCAACAGCGGATCGATCCAGTTGAAGCTTGCCTTGCCAGCCATGAATAAGTCCTCGGGGAAGAAAACAGAAGTCGTGGATGCAGCCTAGGCCTAGCAACCGCAGAGGGCAAACGAGGTTTATGCATAGGGTTGTGCTAATTTCTCACTTCGTAATGAGCTAGAAGCGCACAAATGCGCTTTATGAGTGAGTACAACGTATATGCGCAGAAAAATTCCCAGCACCACCGCCCTGGTCAGCTTTGAAGCAGCGGCCCGCCACGAGAGCTTTACCAAGGCGGCGCACGAGCTTTCACTCACTCAAGGCGCCATCTGTCGACAGATCGCCAGTCTGGAGGAGTTTTTGAGTGTCGAGCTATTTCGACGCTCACGGCGGGGCGTCAAGCTGACGGAAGCGGGGCTGTCGTATAGCCGTCGCGTTGCCATGCAACTGGACGCCGTAGAGCGCGATACCTTGTCGGTCATGGGGCAGCAAGGTGCGAATGTCATCGAGCTGGCAGTGGTGCCAACGTTCGGCACCCAATGGCTGATCCCACGGCTCAAGGACTTCCAGCACCAACACCCGGAAGTCACGGTCAACCTCACCAACCGCACGCGCCCTTTTCTGTTTGCCGACACCGAGTTCGACGCCGCCATCTACTTTGGCGATGCCGATTGGTCAGGCACCGAATCCCACCGACTGATGGGCGAAAACCCCGTTCCCGTGTGCAGTCCGCGCTTACTGGGCAGCCGTGCCCACTTCAGCCCGGAAGAGATCGCCCAACTGCCACTGCTGCAACAAACCACTCGGCCATATGCCTGGCGCCAGTGGTTCAGCGCGCAACAACTGAACATACCTCGCGACATGACAGGCCCGCGTTACGAGCTATTCTCGATGTTGTCGCAGGCAGCCATGCATGACATGGGGATCGCGCTGATTCCGCCTTTCCTCATCCAGCGCGAGCTGGAGGAGAAGCATCTGGTGATCGCAAGCCTCGAAGCGCTGAGCAGCACAAAGGCTTACTACCTGATGATTCCCGAAAGAAAAGTCGAATCTGCGTCGCTGCACGCGTTTAGAGATTGGCTGATCGACCAGTCACAGCGCTATAACCCCAGCATTTAAAGGGTAAGGTCATTTTATTGACCTTGTAGTCAAATAAATTAAGCGCCTACAGATGTAACTATATGTCGTGTTTTGGAAGACTGTACCTCTCAGCGTAAAAATGAGCTTAACGCCATGACTGACAAGGCTTGTAGCGACTATCAGCTGCCAATGCCCGACCATTCACGGCAAAGATAGGAAAACCGTCTACAACCCTCTACAACCCTCTAAAACCCTTTAAACACCTGTATTTAAAGAGGTTATTTTGCCATGTTGCGACAATCAGTCACAGGGTGACTTGTAGTTAATTTTTCGTCACCCGTCATAATCCCTTGAAGGCCGTAAAGTTCGCCTGCAAAATGCCGCGCCCCGCTGTCATTTCAGCGGGATCGTGCTGATCGGCCGCCCCAGCTGCGCCCCTCACGGTGCACTGGCCTTTTTACAAAAAGATCAAAAGCAAAAAGATCATGCAGGAGATTTGACGTGCACATTGGTGTTCCTCTCGAAACCCAGACCGGTGAAACGCGGGTGGCTGCCACCCCGGAAACCATCAAGAAGCTGATCGGCCAGGGCCATAAGGTCACTGTACAAAGCGGCGCAGGCATTACCGCCAGCATCGTCGACAGTGCCTATGAAACGGCAGGCGCAACCATTGGCAGCGCCAGCGACGCGTTTGGCGCCGAGCTGATTCTCAAGGTGGTTGCCCCCAGCGACAGCGAACTGACGCTGATCAAAAGCGGCACCGTGTTGGTGGGCATGCTCAACCCGTTCAGCAACGAAACCATCGCCAAGCTGGCAGAGCGAGGCATTACCGCCTTCGCGCTCGAAGCTGCGCCACGTACCTCGCGAGCCCAAAGCCTCGACGTGCTGTCGTCACAGGCCAACATTGCCGGCTATAAAGCCGTATTGCTGGCAGCCCATCACTACCCACGCTTCATGCCGATGCTGATGACTGCCGCCGGCACCGTCAAAGCCGCGCGCGTGCTGATCCTCGGCGCGGGTGTCGCCGGCCTGCAGGCGATCGCCACGGCGAAACGCCTGGGCGCCGTGATCGAAGCGTCTGACGTGCGCCCTGCCGTAAAAGAGCAGATCGAGTCCCTCGGCGCCAAGTTCGTCGACGTGCCCTACGAAACCGATGAAGAGCGTGAATGCGCGGTCGGTGTCGGCGGCTACGCGCGCCCGATGCCATCGAGCTGGATGCAGCGCCAGGCCCTGGCCGTGCATGAACGCGCCAAACAAGCGGACATCGTCATCACTACTGCGCTGATCCCGGGCCGCAAAGCCCCGACCTTGCTCAGTGCCGAAACCGTCGCACAAATGAAGCCGGGGTCGGTGGTCATCGACCTCGCCGCCGCCCAGGGTGGCAACTGCCCACTGACCGTCGCCGACCAAGTCGTGGTGAAAAACGGCGTGACCATTTGCGGCCCGACCAACCTGGCCGGTGCCGTCGCCGCCGATGCTTCTGCTTTATATGCGCGCAACCTGCTGGACTTCCTGAAGCTGGTCTTCACCAAGGAAGGGCAGTTTGAAATCAACCTCGAAGACGACATCGTCGCCGCGTGCCTGATGTGCCGCGACGGCCAAGTCATCCGCAAAAACGCCTAAGCAGGGATTCAGACGATGGAAGAGCTTATCTCCCCCGGTATCTACAACCTGATCATCTTTGTGCTGGCGATTTATGTCGGTTACCACGTGGTCTGGAACGTCACACCCGCGCTGCACACACCACTGATGGCGGTGACCAACGCGATCTCTGCGATCGTAATCGTCGGCGCCATGCTCGCCGCAGCCCTCACCGTGACACCACTGGGTAAAACCATGGGCACCCTGGCCGTGGCCTTGGCGGCGGTTAACGTATTCGGCGGGTTCCTGGTCACGCGCAGGATGCTGGAGATGTTCAAGAAGAAAGCCCCGAAAGCAAAAGAAGAGGCGCCAAAGTAATGAGCATGAATTTGGTTACGACGCTCTACTTGATCGCGTCGATCTGCTTTATCCAGGCCCTCAAAGGCCTGTCGCACCCAACCACATCGCGACGCGGCAACCTGTTCGGCATGCTCGGCATGGCGCTGGCGGTGCTGACGACCGTGGGCCTCATCTACAAGCTCGGCGCTGAGCTTGCAACAGCCGGTATCGGTTACGTGATCGTCGGCCTGCTGATCGGCGGCACCGCCGGTTCGATCATGGCCAAGCGCGTAGAAATGACCAAGATGCCAGAGCTGGTTGCCTTCATGCACAGCATGATCGGCCTGGCGGCGGTATTCATCGCGATTGCCGCCGTGGTCGAGCCGCAATCCTTGGGCATCGTCAAACACCTGGGCGACTCGATTCCTGCGGGCAACCGCCTGGAACTGTTCCTCGGCGCAGCCATTGGTGCAATTACCTTCTCCGGTTCGGTGATCGCATTCGGCAAACTCTCGGGCAAGTACAAGTTCCGCCTGTTCCAGGGCGCACCGGTACAGTTCGGTGGCCAGCACAAACTGAACCTGGTGCTCGGCCTGGCAACCCTGGGCCTGGGCCTGGCGTTCATGTTCACCGGCAACCTCACTGCGTTCGCGTTGATGCTGGCCCTGGCTTTCGTGCTGGGCGTGCTGATCATCATCCCGATCGGCGGCGCCGACATGCCGGTGGTTGTCTCGATGCTCAACAGCTACTCCGGTTGGGCAGCGGCGGGCATCGGCTTCTCGCTGAACAACTCGATGCTGATCATCGCCGGCTCCCTGGTGGGCTCCAGCGGCGCGATTCTGTCGTACATCATGTGCAAGGCAATGAACCGCTCCTTCTTTAATGTGCTGCTCGGTGGCTTCGGCAACACAGCAGATGCCGGCGCAGCGGCAGGCTCCAAAGAAGCGCGTCCGGTGAAATCCGGTTCGGCGGACGACGCCACGTTCCTGCTGACCAACGCCGACACCGTGATCATCGTTCCCGGCTACGGCCTGGCAGTCGCTCGGGCGCAACACGCCCTTAAAGAGCTGACCGAAAAGCTGACACACCGTGGCGTGACCGTGAAGTACGCGATCCACCCGGTAGCGGGCCGTATGCCTGGGCACATGAACGTGTTGCTGGCCGAGGCGGAAGTGCCTTACGACCAAGTGTTCGAGATGGAAGACATCAACTCCGAGTTCGGCCAGGCCGACGTGGTGCTGGTGTTGGGCGCCAACGACGTGGTCAACCCGGCCGCCAAGAACGACCCTAACTCACCGATTGCCGGTATGCCGATCCTTGAGGCATTCAAGGCCAAGACCATCATCGTCAACAAGCGCTCGATGGCCAGCGGCTACGCCGGTCTGGATAACGAGCTGTTCTACCTGGACAAGACCATGATGGTCTTCGGTGATGCCAAGAAAGTCATCGAAGATATGGTCAAAGCCGTCGAATAACACTGCGCCAGCGCAATACACGAAACCCTGGCCTCCAGTAGGCTGGGGTTTTTTTATTGTTCCCAAGCTCTGCGTGGGAATGCATCCGGGAATGCTCGGCGTTCCGCTTTGTACTCACGTGAAACCCGACCAAAGGCTCTAAATCGCTGCCTGGCATTCGACCATGGTAGCGGGCCGAATTTTTTTGAAATCACTACACTGCCCACCTTGCTTCCGTAGCCTGAGATAACAATTCATGTACCGTGATCGTATCCGCTTGCCTTCGTTGTTGAACAAGGTCATGAGCGCGGCAGATGCCGCCGCACTGATCGAGGACGGCATGACCGTCGGCATGAGCGGCTTCACCCGTGCCGGTGAAGCCAAGGCCGTCCCCCACGCCCTGGCCGAACGCGCCAAGACTTCGCCGCTGAAAATCACCCTGATGACCGGTGCCAGCCTGGGCAATGACTTGGACAAGCAACTGACCGAGGCCGGCGTTTTGTCGCGCCGCATGCCGTTTCAAGTCGACAGCACACTGCGCAAGGCGATCAACGCAGGCCAAGTGATGTTTATCGACCAGCACCTGTCGGAAACCGTCGAGCAACTGCGCAACAACCAGCTCAAGTTGCCGGACATCGCCGTGATCGAAGCCGTCGCGATCACCGAACAAGGACACATCGTGCCCACCACCTCCGTGGGCAACTCGGCCAGCTTTGCGATTTTCGCCAAACAAGTGATTGTCGAGATCAACCTGGCGCACAACCCGAACCTGGAAGGGCTGCACGACATCTATATCCCGACCTACCGGCCGACGCGCACGCCAATCCCACTGGTCAAGGTCGACGACCGCATCGGCAGTACCGCGATTCCGATCCCGCCGGAAAAAATCGTCGCCATCGTGATCACCAATCAGGCCGACTCCGCCTCAACCGTGACACCACCGGACGCCGACACCCAAGGCATCGCTAACCATCTGATCAACTTCCTCAAGCAGGAAGTCGACGCCGGGCGCATGACCAACAAGCTCGGCCCGCTGCAGGCCGGGATCGGCAACATCGCCAACGCGGTGATGTGCGGCCTGATCGAATCGCCATTCGAAGACCTGACCATGTATTCGGAAGTGTTGCAGGACTCGACCTTCGACCTGATCGACGCGGGCAAGCTGAGCTTTGCTTCGGGCAGCTCGATCACCTTGTCGGAGCGACGCAACGCTGACGTGTTCGGCAACCTGGAACACTACAAGGACAAGCTGGTACTGCGCCCTCAGGAAATCTCCAACCACCCTGAAGTGGTTCGGCGCCTGGGCATTATCGGTATCAACACGGCGCTTGAGTTCGACATCTACGGCAACGTCAACTCCACCCACGTCTGCGGCACGCGGATGATGAATGGGATTGGCGGCTCCGGAGACTTCGCGCGTAACGCGCACCTGGCGATTTTCGTCACCAAGTCGATTGCCAAGGGCGGCGCGATTTCCAGCGTGGTGCCGATGGTCAGCCATGTGGACCATACCGAGCATGACGTGGACATACTGGTGACCGAGGTTGGCCTCGCTGACCTGCGTGGCCTGGCGCCACGCGAGCGCGCACGGGTGATCATCGACAATTGCGTGCACCCGGCTTACCGCGATGCGCTGAACAGTTACTTCAACGCTGCCTGCGCGATCGGTGGGCATACTCCGCACATCCTGCGCGAAGCACTGAGTTGGCACATCAATCTGGAAGAAACCGGGCATATGCTCAAGGCTTGATTGATACAGATCCGAGCTGATGCAAACACAGTTTGTTCAGCTCGGTGACCACAGCCGTACATTTTGAAAAAACTGTACTGCTGTACCGGTCATTTCCTACTGAATTCTCCTACGAACCCCACCGCAAATGCCAATTTCGCACCGATAAAGTGCAGACAGGTACAGTTGCCTCATTTCCGTACAGTACAGCCGCTATAAACAGTTAACTGGCCCCTCACAATACAGGTGAACTGTATCTAGAGAGTCTTGCGTCGGAGGAGGATCATTGGCATCAGTTAAACCACTACCTAATCCCGCCACAAGCGGAAGGATGTCATCATGGAACGTACACTCAGTTCCGATCTGTTCTTCGAAGAAAAAGCTGTAAACACCCAGGCTTCCCTGCCTTTGCGCGTTCTCGCCAACCTGATGTTGTGGCAGCGCCGCATCTCCAGCCGCCATCAACTGGCTCGTCTGGATTCGCGTCTGCTGGCTGACGCCGGTATCAGCGAAGCTCAACGCTACGAAGAGCTGAGCAAGCCGTTCTGGCGCTAATTGGCGCCCGCTGGCCCTGACCCGCCGGGTCCACCGCCAGCACCCTGATTTAACAAAACAAAGCCCGCCCCGGGAAACCGGAGGCGGGCTTTGTTGTTTCCGGGTTTCAAACTTTACACGGCTAAAACAGACCCCAGAGATAAGGACCAGTACAGTTTAAATAACATAACAATTAGACGGTACAATTTAACTTTGGTGTATCTGTATTGGTAAAAGCTGGCCGCCCAAGATGGTGTTCCAAGACCTCATGGAAGGCCGCCGTCATGAACACACAGACCTCGCGTTACAAACAGTTGATCA
Organism: Pseudomonas sp. OE 28.3; assembly: GCF_014268205.2. Lineage (NCBI taxonomy): Bacteria > Pseudomonadati > Pseudomonadota > Gammaproteobacteria > Pseudomonadales > Pseudomonadaceae > Pseudomonas > Pseudomonas sp. OE 28.3. Next base: position 324,631 of record NZ_CP077082.1, on the reverse strand, counting down.
TTCGAATGGCTTGCGCCCTGGGCAGATGGGCGCGGCAGGCCCATGAACGCCGCCAACTTGCGCAACTTGACCCACGTGAATTAGCCGACGCCGGCATCAGCCAGGGCGACCGTACTGCCGAGCTGTCCAAACCTTTCTGGCGTGACTAGGCAGATAGAGGCTTTCCGAACGGATAAGCGGCAGCTTAAGATCCCGTTATTACGTGGCGAACCTTGTAGAGCGGACGTCTGATGCTTAATCCGCAGCAATGTCCGTTTCACAGTGGCCGCTTTGCGCCGCTTTTATTTGATCTTCTACAGGAGTTTTTCCATGTCCCGTCTTCGCCTGCTGAGTGCTGCCACCCTGTTGGCCCTGGCCGCCAACGCCAACGCGAGCAGCCTTATCGTGACCACCGACTCGATCGTCGGCGCCCTCAAAGCCACTTCCGATGCCAGCTCCGATGCCACGTCGTCCCTGCGTGACAACAAAGTCGTGCAAGCCGCCCGTGACGACGCTGCCAGCTTTGTTGCCAGCGAAGGCGCCATTCGTGGTGTGAAGCTGGAAAGCGCCCTGGCCCAGATTCGCCAACAGGCCCCACAACTGAACACAGCGACCGACGCACAACTGGCCCAGGCGATTCTGGCCATTTGATGATCCGGTAACGCCAGGGCATGCCAGCCGCTACCAAATGTGTCAGCGCTGGCTCTCGCCCGGGCGTTGCGCTAGCCTTGGCGCTCGCTTTCAGTTGTCGAGTCCCATGGCTTTTTCATACCGCCTGTTGATTGTTCCCGTGTTGTTTTCTGCCTGCTGGCCACCCTTGGCTTCGGCCTTTGATGTGTCCACCCAGAGCACCGTCATCAGTGCCTACGCCACCAGCAAGGTGACGTCAGCGCCCTTTGACAGAAAATTGATACTGGCCGCCCAGGATGACGCTGCCGCTTTTATCGCCACTGACGGCCAATGGCGGGGAGCTCGTCTGGAATCTGCGCTGGAGTATCTGCGCCGAACCCAGCCAAAACTTCATGTCAGCGACCTTGAACTGGCGCAGGCAATTCTCGTCCAATAATCATCGTATATTTCTATCTTTGTATTTCGGAGTCATTCCATGCGTAGCCCGCTGATCGCCGCCGCTCTGGGCCTGCTGTTGTTGGCCGATGTCGCCCACGCGCAAACCCTGAAAGCCACCAGTAACATCATCGTGCGTGCCTCGGCGCGCACCATTGATTTCACTTCGGACACCACCACTTCCATCCGCGACTCCAAAATCGTGCGCGAAGCCCACGATGACGCTGCCAGCTTCGTCGCCTCCAACGGCGAAATCCGCGGCGCACAATTGGAAGCAGCCTTCGATACCCTGCGCACCCGCGTACCGGAAGCCCGCGACGCCAGTGACCAGACCCTCGCCGAAGCTATCCTCGCTCTGTGAGGCGCCTGTTCGCCTGGCTACTGGCCGGGACTGTGCTGCTCTGTGCAGGCACAGCCCAGGCCAGCCTGCAACTGCGGCTCAAGACCGATGGCTTGAGCCCGGCCGAACAGCAGGCAAGCCAGGCGTTGCTCGACGAAGCGATGCGCGCTCTGCCGCCGCGCTTTATCGAGCAGTTGGACCGGCGTATTGATGTCGGCTGGACCGACAAGATGCCTGAAAACGCCTATGGCCAGGCTTCTCTGGTGTCCGAACTGGACCTCAACAGCAACCTGCTCGCCAGCCTCACCGACGGCAGCGCCGCCACCCAGAAGACCAATCGCCCCCATGGCACTGTGCGCCGCGAAATGCTCGCCACCGTGCTGCATGAGCTGACCCACATCTATGACCGTGCGCGCTTGTGGTCCACAGACGAGCGCCGCCTGATCCAGCGCTGCAGCCGCCAGAACAACATCACCGGCCTGATCGGCCTGCCCGATCAATGCCGTGGCCAGAACGACCGTCGTTTCACCCTGAGTGACGACCCGCGCCTGCTGGACATTGCCGGCTGGCCCCAATACGTGGGCCGTCGCGGCGAGCGCGAGCAACACAACCACCAGGTCGCCCGCAGCCCCGATATCTACGAAACCACCAGCCCGCTGGAGTTCGTGGCGGTCAATATGGAGTATTTCCTACTTGACCCGAGCTATGCCTGCCGTCGCCCCGCGCTGTTTCGCTATTACAAGGAACACTTCGGCTGGGCACCGCCCGAACAAGACACCTGCGCCAAGACCTACGCGTTCCTGAACGCCGGTAACGACTTCGCCAAAACGCCGTTGGGCCAGATCGACCCGGAGCGCGTGTATGAAATCGACTACTTGCTGGCCGAGGCCAACCAAAATCTGGTGAGCCGCTGGGGCCACAGCATGTTGCGCCTGGTGATCTGCGCACCCGGCCGCCCGCGTGGCCCGGATTGCCGATTGGACCTGGACCAGCACTTGGTATTGTCTTACCGCGCTTTCGTCGGTGACGTACAGCTCTCGAGCTGGGATGGGCTGGTGGGCAAGTACCCGTCACGGCTGTTTGTGCTGCCGTTGGCGCAGGTGATCGACGAATACACCAAGACTGAACTGCGCGGCCTGGCCTCGGTGCCGCTCAAGCTCACCCGCCAAGAGATCAACGACACCGTCGAACATGCCGCCGAGATGCACTGGAGCTACGACGGCAATTACTTTTTTATCTCCAACAACTGCGCGGTGGAGAGCCTCAAGCTGCTACGCAGCGGCAGCGCCAACCCGCAACTGACCGGCCTGGACAACATCACCCCCAACGGCTTGCTCGAGGTGCTCAGTGCCCGCGGCCTGGCTGATACCAGTGTGCTAGACGACAAGCGCGAAGCCTTGCGCCTGGGTTATCACTTCGACTCGTTCCGCGAGCGCTACCAGGCGATGTTCGACGTGCTGCGCAAACACCTGCCGATCAAGCAGACCCAAGTCGAAGACTGGCTCGCCCTCAGTGCCGCAGAACGCCGCCAGTGGTTCATCCAGGCCGACCTGCGCACCAGCGCCGCGCTGCTGCTGCTGGAACAAGCCAGCTATCGCAAACAACTGATGCTGGCCCAGGACGAAGTCAAGCAGCGCTACCTCAATGCCCGTGAGCTGAAAAACGGCGGCATGGAAAAAGCCAACAACACACTGCAACAGATCCTCGCCAACAGCGGTTTTCTAAGCCGCCCGGCGGAATTGCTCGACAGCGGCGGCTACGGCCTGCCGCAACCTTCGGAAGCCAAACGCCTGGAATCGGAAAGCGCCGAGCGCCAGAAGCAACTGCAATCGTTGACCGGCGATCTGGATAAAGAGGTGAGGGCGCTGCTGGACCCCTCACGCGCCGACGAGATTGCCGCCTGCGAAGCCAACCTCAAGCAGATGGGCGAGCACCTGCGCGCCTTGCACAAAGCCTCAGGCGGTTTGGAGCTGCCCTGAGTCACCTTAAAGAAAATTCCTACAAACCTTCCATCATCTGACTTACACAGCGAAAGCTGGCTGAAAGCTTCCCCGTCTAGGATCGCCCCCACTGCCGGCAACAGACCGGCTGTAAACAACAACAATGGTGATTCCTGATGTCCGCTACTACCCGCCTGTTCGCTCCAACTCCACTCGTACGCTACGTGCCTTTCGTACTGCGCTGACCCCAACCCGGTTCGCCATTCCCTAGCCGCGCTACGCCCGGAGTATTCCTATGCTGACTTTCCTTGGCTTCGCCATGGTCATCACGTTCATGTACCTGATCATGACCAAGCGCCTGTCCGCGCTGATTGCCTTGATCATTGTGCCAATCCTGTTCGCCCTGTTTGGTGGTTTTGCCCCCGAGATCGGCCCGATGATGCTTGCGGGCATCACCAAGCTTGCGCCGACCGGCGTAATGCTGATGTTCGCCATTCTCTACTTTGCCCTGATGATCGACTCCGGCCTGTTCGACCCGGCCGTGCGCAAGATCCTCAAGATGGTCAAGGGCGACCCGCTGAAAGTTTCGGTCGGTACCGCCGTGCTTGCCCTGGTGGTGTCCCTGGACGGTGACGGCGCCACCACTTACATGATCTGCGTGGCCGCCATGCTGCCGCTGTACCAGCGCATCGGCATGAGCCCGCGGATCATGGCCGGCTTGATCATCCTCGCCGGCGGCGTGATGAACATGACGCCGTGGGGCGGCCCGACTGCCCGCGCCGCGAGTGCTTTGCATGTAGACCCGTCGGACATCTTCGTACCGATGATCCCGGCCATGGCTGTCGGCGTCGTGGCGATCCTGGTGATTGCCTACATGTACGGCAAACGCGAACGTGCCCGCCTGGGTGAACTGCACCTGCAGGGCGACGAGATCGATCACAGCGAGATCAGCGTGTCGCAATTCCCGGACGCCCGTCGCCCCAAGCTGATCTGGTTCAACGGCGCACTGACCTTCGCGCTGATGTGCACCCTGATTGCCGGCCTGTTGCCGCTGCCAGTGCTGTTCATGGTGGCGTTCAGTATCGCGATGATCGTCAACTACCCGTGCCTGCAACAGCAGAAAGACCGCGTCGCCGCCCACGCCGGCAGCGTGCTGGCAGTCGTCGGGCTCATCTTCGCCGCGGGCATCTTCACCGGCATTCTGTCCGGTACCGGCATGGTTGATGCCATGTCCAAGAGCTTGCTGGCGGTTATCCCGGAAGCGCTGGGCCCGTACCTCGCAGTGATCACCGCGCTGGTAAGCATGCCGTTCACGTTCTTCATGTCCAACGACGCGTTCTACTACGGCGTACTGCCTGTGCTCGCCGAAGCGGCCAGCCATTACGGTATCACCGCCGTGGAAATGGCCCGTGCGTCCATCGTTGGCCAACCCGTACATTTGCTCAGCCCGCTGGTACCATCGACTTACCTGCTGGTGGCCCTGGCCGGGATCGAGTTTGGCGATCACCAACGCTTTACCCTCAAGTGGGCAGTGCTGGTGTGCCTGTGCATAATGTTCGCCGCTTTGCTGATGGGGATTTTTCCGCTGTTCAGCACTCTATAATCGTAACGACCTGACCGCGCGGCGCTGCAGCTTGCGCGGCTTCACATTTGCTCAAAGGAATACACATGGAATGGCTGACCAATCCGGAAATCTGGATTGCCTTCTTCACCCTGACGGCCCTCGAGATCGTCCTGGGTATCGATAACATCATCATGATTTCGATCCTGGTCAGCCGCATGCCCAAGCATATGCAGGCGCGCACCCGGATCTTCGGCCTGGCCCTGGCCATGGTCACGCGAATCCTGTTGCTGCTGTCGATCACCTGGGTCATGCAACTCACCGCCGACCTGTTCGTGGTCTTCGGCCAGGGCATCTCCGGTCGCGACCTGATCCTGTTCTTCGGTGGCCTGTTCCTGCTGTGGAAAAGCTCCCAAGAGATGTACCACGCCCTCGAAGGTGAAGACGAAACCCACGACGAGCCGGGCGGCAAGGGTGGCAAGTTCATCTACACCATCATCCAGATCGCGATCATCGACATCGTGTTCTCCCTGGACTCGGTGATCACTGCGGTCGGCATGGTTTCCCATGTGCCGGTCATGGTCGCTGCGATCGTGGTAGCCGTACTGGTGATGATGCTGGCTGCGGGCACCATCAGCGAATTCATCGACAAGCACCCGTCGCTGAAGATGCTGGCGCTGTCGTTCCTGCTGGTGGTGGGTACGGTGCTGATTGCCGAATCCTTCGACGTGCATGTGCCAAAAGGCTACGTCTACTTCGCCATGGCGTTCTCGCTGGCAGTAGAAGCGGTAAACATCAAGATGCGTACCGCTATCGCGAAAAAGAAGAAACAGCAGGATCCTGTGAAACTGCGCAAGGACATTCCGGGTCAATAAACCTGACCCGCTGCTGTTGATCGTTGTTGATCGTTCCCACGCTCCGCGTGGGAATGCCGCCTCAGGACGCTCCGCGTCCGCCCTCAAAGCGACGCAGAGCGTCACGGGATGCATTCCCACGCAGAGCGTGGGAACGATCTTCATGACAGTTTTGTTTCAATCCCCACTTTAGCTATGCGATGCTGGCGCAGAGCCCATTCGCCAACTACAGCTTAAGTACAAGACGTAGAACGGCACGCGGCAATTCTCATTTGCTCTTTCTGGAGCACACCCACACGGGGGGCCGAGCATGCTGACCTTGCTCAATCTGCTTTCCGCCGTGACCCTGCTTATCTGGGGCACGCACATCGTCCGTACCGGCATCTTGCGGGTCTACGGTTCCAACTTGCGCCAAGTCATCGGGCAGAACATGTCCAAGCGCTGGCTGGCGTTTATCGCCGGTATCCTGGTGACGGCCATGGTGCAGAGCAGCAACGCCACGGCGATGCTGGTGACGTCGTTTGTCGGCCAGGGCTTGATGGGCCTTATGCCGGCGCTGGCGACCATGCTCGGTGCCGACGTCGGCACGGCGTTGATGGCGCGGGTACTGACTTTCGACCTGTCCTGGCTGTCGCCACTGCTGATTTTTCTTGGGGTGATTTTCTTCCTCTCGCGTAAACAGACGCGGGCGGGGCAGATGGGCCGCGTCGGTATCGGCCTGGGCCTGATCATTCTGGCCCTGCAACTGATCGTCGAAGCCGCCGGGCCGATTACCCATGCCCAAGGCGTCAAAGTTATCTTTGCCTCGCTGACCGGCGATATTCTGCTGGATGCCTTGGTCGGCGCGCTGTTTGCGATGATTTCCTACTCCAGCCTGGCCGCCGTACTGCTGACCGCCACCCTCGCCGGTGCCGGTGTGATCGGCTTGCACGTGGCCATCGGCCTGGTGATCGGCGCCAACATCGGCAGCGGCGTGCTGGCCTTCCTCAGCACCAACATGCAGAACGCTGCCGGCCGCCAGGTCGCGCTGGGCAGCTTGTTGTACAAACTGATCGGCCTGTTGCTGATTATTCCGGTGCTCGACCCGCTCGTACGCTGGATGGATGGTTTGGACTACAGCGCCCAAGGCATGGTCATCACCTTCCATGTGCTCTACAACACCACGCGCTGCCTGATCCTGCTGCCCACCATCGGGCCAATGGCGCGCCTGTGCGCCTGGTTGCTGCCGGAACAACAGGAGACCAACGGCAAAGCCAGGCCACGTCACCTGGACCTGGCCTCGCTCGCCACCCCAAGCCTGGCGCTGGCCAACGCCGCCCGCGAGACCCTGCGCCTGGGCGACCTGATCGACAACATGCTCACCGCCATGCTCGAAGTACTGCGTGGCAAGCAAACCGCCATTACCCAGGAAATGCGCAGCCTCAGCGATGACGTCGAGGCCCTCTACAGCGCGATCAAGCTTTACCTGGCGCAAATGCCCCGCGAAGACCTCAGTGAACAGGACAGCCGCCGCTGGGCGGAGATCATCGAGCTGTCGATCAACCTCAAGCTGGCCGGCGACCTGATCGAACGTATGCTGCGCAAAGTCCAGCAGCAGAAAACCTCACAGCGCCGACAGTTCTCCGAAGTCGGCCTGGAAGAACTCACCGGCCTGCACAGCCAGTTGATTGCCAACCTGCGCTTGGGCCTGTCGGTGTTTCTCAGCGCCGACCCCGAAAGCGCCCGCCAACTGCTGCGTGAAAAGCGCCGTTTCCGCGCCCAGGAGCGCCGCCTGGCCCACGCCCACGTCAGCCGTCTGCAGCGTAAAATCGTACAGAGCATGGAGACCAGTTCCCTGCACCTGGAGCTGATTGCCGACATGAAACGCCTGAACTCGTTGTTTTGCAGCAGTGCTTATGTAGTGTTGGAAACCTCAGACACCGGCGCACTCTCTGCCGAAGATATTGCCGACATCACTCATTCGCCCTGAACATACGATGGCCCGTGAAGTCAGTTAACAATGGACCTCACCCGCCAGGAAGCTTGTTATGCGTCGCCTGTTACTTGCCTGCCTGCTCATGGGCTCGGCACACACCTTTGCCTTCGACCGCCTGCAAGTCGAAGGCTACAGCTTGCCCAACGGCCTGCAATTGCTGCTCAAGCCAGGCACCGAGCGTGGGCACGTGGCGATCCGCCTGGTGGTCGGCGTAGGCCTGGATGACTTTCCCTGCGACGAAAAAGAACTGCCGCACCTGCTCGAACACTTGCTGTTCAGCGGCATCGACGGCGGTGGTGAAGGCGACCTTGAGGACCGCATGCAAGCCCTCGGCGGCGAATGGAACGCCTACACCAGCAATGCCGATACCACCTTTGTGATCGAGGCACCCGCGCAAAACCAGCGCAAGGTGCTGGACCTGTTACTGGCGATCCTCACCCGCACCGAACTGACCGACGCGAACATCAATGCCGCCAAAAAAGTGGTCGAGCGCGAAGACGGCGGCCATTACTCGCACCTGCAACGCTTGCTCGACCGCCAGGACCTGGGTCACACCGCCAGCAACCAATTGGCCGTCGAACTGGGGCTCAAATGCGCCGAACGTGCCGAAGTCAGCCAACTGACCCGTGATCAATTGCAAACCCTGCGCACACATTGGTACGCGCCCAACAACATGACCCTGATTATCGTCGGCGACCTCGACAAACTGCTTCCGGCGTACCTGGAGCGCACTTACGGTCAACTTGATCCGGTCGAACCCACCGAGCACCGGCCGCTGCCGGAAATCCAGCACACCGCCGCCAGCCATCGCGACCTTATCCACGGCTGGGTTGGTGACAGCGCCAAACTGCACTGGCTGTTCCCCGAACCGGTTTTGGACGACCAACACGATGAAACCTACGATTTGCTCAAGGACTACCTCGACTGGGCGCTGTACCGTCAGCTGCGCCTCAAGCACGGTTTGTCCTACGGCCCATGGAGTGAGCGCGAAGTGCTCGGCGGCGTCGGCTTCCTCAGCCTGAATGCCGACCTTGAGCGCGACAAACTCCCTGAGGCTGAACAGGTGTTGCAGAACCTCACGGCACAACTGCTCAAGGACGGCCTCGACCCAGCGGTATTCGCCCGCCTGCAGCAAGCTGCCATCGCGCGCCAAGCCTGGGCGGTGCAGGGTAACAGCGCGCTGGCCGACTATTACTGGAGCGCTGCCGGCGACTATGCCGATGGCCATATCAGCGACCCGGCCAAGCGCATCAAGGCCGTCAACCTGGCGCAAACCAACCAGGCCATGCGCGAGGTGTTTAACCAGAAGGGCTACTGGCGCATCGAAAAACCCTTGCTGAGCTATGACGCCCTGAGCTGGATCGGTGCCGGTGTACTCGTGCTGATCGCCAGTGTGTTGATCGGCGTGCGCCTTTATCGCAAACGGATCACGTAATGAGGCACCGAACACAGGGCTAAGACGTTATTCTGTCTGGGATTTTTCCTACACCAATTGTGAATCGCCAATGCCAAATCTACCGCCCCTTATCCAGCGCATTATCGAACTGATCAAGCGCTATCCAGGGGTGATCGCACTCGGCGGTTTCATATCCGGTGTGTGCAGCTTCATCCTGGTGGACCGCCAGCAGGGCATGGCCAGCTGGATCGCGGTGATCATGCTGGTGAGCTGGCTGTGGCTGATGCTGGAAAACAGCTTTACCCAGCTGTTCGCCAAAGTCTTCAAGCGCGAAATCCCCGAGCCGCTGCTGCGCTACGCGACCCAGATGATCCACCAGGAAAGCCTGTTCTTCGTATTGCCGTTCTTTTTCGTCACCACCGCCTGGAACAGCGGCCAATCCGTATTCACTGGCCTGCTCGGCGCGGCGGCGCTGGTGTCGATCACCGACCCGCTGTACTACAAGTGGCTGGCACCCAAGCGCTCGCTGTTCCTGGCGCTGCACACCCTGACCTTGTTCGCGGCACTGCTCACCGCACTGCCCATCATCATGCACCTGACTACCGCCGAGAGTTACAAATTGGCGCTCGGCGTGGCCATGGCGCTGTCGATCCCGAGCCTGGCCGCGAGTCTGCCGCTGCGCAGCGTCAAAGGCTGGGCGATGCTGCTCGGGGTGACGGCCGCCATCGGCTGCGCCGGTTGGTTCCTGCGCAGCTGGGTGCCGCCGGCCACATTGTGGATGACCGAAGTGGCGATCAGCACCCAGCTGCAAGACCGCACACCGGGCGATGACCTCAAGGAAGTCACCGCCGCGCAACTGCGCAGCGGCGGGCTGTACGCTTACACCGCGATCAACGCGCCACGCGGGCTGGATGAGCGGATTTACCATGTGTGGAAATTCAACGGCCAAGAGGTCGACCGCATCGCCCTGGATATCCATGGCGGACGCAAGGAAGGCTATCGCGCCTGGACCCACAAGCAGAACTTCCCGGCCGACGCGGTCGGGCGCTGGCAGGTGCAGGTGTTGACGGAGGATGGGCAAGTCATCGGCGTGCTGCGTTTTAAAGTCACTGACCCAGCACAAACGGACAACCCAAAGTAGGCCGTATCGTGCTATTACGTAGCAATTGTGGATAGCCAAACAAGCTCGGAGCTTATGACCACTCGTACCACGGCCGGCGCAGCCCACCTCGACACCTCCAGCGTTCCCCCGTTGCTCAGGATTACGGGGGACTGGACGCTTGCCCACTACGCCAATCTTAAAAAGCTGAGCGACAAGCTCGACGGCCAATACGACGCCGGTGCACGCATCGACCTCAATGGCCTCGGCGCCCTGGATACCGCGGGTGCCTCGCTGCTGGTCGAGTTGCTGGGCCCGGAGCGCATCGAGCATTCCGCCGAGCAGACCGATTGCAGCTTGTCTACCGCCGACCGGGCACTGCTCAAAACCGTCTACCGCTCCCTGAACGATTTCTGCGTACCCGACAAAGAGCCGGAAGAAGCCGCCGGTATCCAAGTGCTGGCGCGTATCGGTCGAGCTGTCGACACGGTATGGCAGGACGGCATGAAACTGCTGGGCTTTATCGGCCTGATCCTCGAAACCTTCGCCCGTGGCGTTTTACGCCCCAAGCGCTGGCGCATCACACCGATGGTCGCGCATATCGAACAAACCGGCCTCGACGCTGCGCCCATCGTCGCGTTGCTGACCTTTCTGGTGGGCGCCGTGGTGGCGTTCCTCGGCGCCACCGTGCTCAAAAGCTTCGGTGCGACGATTTTTACCGTGGACCTGGTGGCGTTTTCTTTCCTGCGAGAATTCGGCGTATTGCTTACCGCCATCCTGATCGCAGGCCGAACGGCCAGCGCCTTTACCGCGCAAATCGGCTCGATGAAGGCTAACGAAGAAATCGACGCGATCCGCACCCTGGGCCTGGACCCGATGGAACTGTTGGTGCTGCCACGGGTAATGGCGCTGCTGGTGTCGCTGCCGATGCTGACATTTTTGGCGATGCTCTCGGGGATTGTCGGCGGCGGCGTGGTGTGTGCCGTCGCCCTGGATATTTCACCGGCGATGTTTCTCTCGCTGCTGCAATCGGACATTGGCGTGCAGCACTTTTTGGTGGGGATGGTGAAAGCGCCGATTTTCGCCTTCCTGATCGCGGCGATTGGCTGCCTCGAAGGCTTCAAGGTCAGCGGCAGCGCCGAATCGGTCGGCGCGCACACCACCTCCAGCGTGGTGCAGTCTATTTTCGTGGTGATTGTGCTGGATGCAGTCGCCGCGATGTTCTTTATGGAGATGGGCTGGTGAGTCGTCTACACCGTGCGCCCACTGAGGCGGTGATCGAAGTGCGCGGCCTGTGCAATCGCTTTGGCAGCCAGAGCGTGCACGAGAACCTCGATCTGGATTTGTACAAAGGCGAGATCCTCGCGGTGGTCGGCGGCTCCGGCAGCGGCAAGTCGGTACTGCTTCGCAGCATCGTCGGCCTGCGGCGGCCCAGCGAAGGTGAGGTGCGGGTATTCGGCAAGAACCTGCCCAATTTGTCGGAACATGAACGCTCGCTGGTGGAACGGCGCTTTGGCGTGCTGTTCCAGAAGGGTGCGCTGTTTTCCTCGCTGACGGTCACCGAAAACGTCGCCCTGCCGTTGATCGAACACGCCGGCCTCAGCCGTCGCGACGCCGAACACTTGGCGGCAGTCAAGCTAGCCCTGGCGGGGCTGCCTTTGTCGGCGGCGGATAAATACCCGGCGTCACTGTCCGGCGGCATGATCAAGCGCGCGGCCCTGGCACGCGCCCTGGCCCTGGACCCGGACATTCTGTTCCTGGACGAACCCACCGCCGGCCTCGACCCGATTGGCGCGGCGCAATTCGACCAACTGATCCTCACCCTGCGCGATGCGCTGGGCTTGAGCGTGTTCCTGGTCACCCACGACCTCGACACGCTCTACACCATCACCGACCGTGTGGCGGTGCTGGCGCAGAAGAAAGTGCTGGTGGCCGATGCCATCGATGTCGTCTCGGAAACGGACGACGCCTGGATTCACGAATATTTCCACGGCCCCCGTGGCCGCGCGGCATTGGATGCCGCTCAATCGCTTAACGAGGTATGACATGGAAACCCGAGCCCATCATGTGATGATCGGTCTGTTCAGCGTGATCGTGGTGGTCGGCGCCATGCTGTTCGGCCTGTGGCTGGCCAAGTCCAGCGTCGATAGCGCCTTCCAGGAATACGAGGTGGTGTTCAACGAGGCCGTCAGCGGCCTGTCCCAGGGCAGTTCGGTGCAATACAGCGGGATCAAGGTGGGCGATGTCACCAGCCTGCGCCTGGACCCGAAAGACCCGCGCCGGGTACTGGCGCGCATCCGTTTGGCCGGGCAGACACCGATCAAGGAAGACACCCAGGCCAAGCTGGCACTGACCGGCATCACTGGCACCTCGATCATCCAGCTCAGCGGTGGTACGCCGCAAAGCCCGGAACTCAAGGGCAAGGACGGCAACCTGCCGGAAATTATCGCCTCGCCGTCCCCCATTGCGCGCCTGCTCAATAACAGCAACGACCTGATGACCAGCATCAACCTGCTGCTGCACAACGCCAACCACATGTTCTCGCGGGAGAACGTCGAACGCCTGAGCAACACCCTGGATAACCTGCAACAAACCACCGGCGCCATTGCCGACCAACGCGGTGATATCAAGGTGGTGATGCAACAGTTGATGCAGGTGAGCAAGCAGGCGAGCGCCGCGCTGGAACAGACCACTACGCTGATGCGCAATGCCAACGGCTTGCTCAATGACCAAGGCAAGCAAGCCTTCGGCAGTGCCGAGCAGGCCATGAAGTCGCTGGAACAAAGCACCACGACCATCAACACCTTGCTGACCAACAACAAAGACTCGGTGAACAGCGGCATGCAGGGCCTCAACGAACTGGCACCGGCCGTGCGCGAACTGCGCGAAACCCTCGGTTCGCTGCGCGCCATCTCCCGCCGCCTCGAAGCCAACCCCAGCGGTTACCTGCTGGGCAGCGACAAGAACAAGGAGTTCACGCCATGAAGCGTGCTTACCAAATAATCGCCCCGCTGGCCTTGGTGCTGATCAGCGCCTGCTCGATCCTGCCCAAGCCGGATCCGTCTGACGTTTACCGCCTGGCGTCGGCGCCAACCAGCACCCAAGGCGCGCCGGTGAGCTGGTCGCTGCGGGTGTCCAAGCCGCAGAGCAGCGAGTTTCTCGACAGCCCGCGCATCGCCGTAGTGCCAAACGGCGACCTGATCAGCAGCTACGCGAACTCACGCTGGAGCGACCCGACGCCGGTGTTGCTGCGAAATCGGTTTATGGACGGTTTCCAGCGCGATGGGCGGGTGACGCTGCTGAGTACCGACGAGACCAACCTGCAGGCCGATTACGAGCTGGGCGGGCAGTTGCAGGCGTTTCAGAGTGAGTACCATGGCAGTGCGGTGGAGGTGGTGATCCGCCTGGATGCGCGTCTGGTGCGTGGCAGTGATCAGCGGATTATTGCCAGTCGGCGGTTTGAGGTGAAGCAGCCGGTCGGCGATACAAAAGTGCCCGCGGTAGTGGCGGCGTTTGGGCAGGCGGGGGATCAGTTGAATAAGCAGGTGGTGGATTGGGTGGTGCAGCAGGGCAATGCTGCACTTGTGGCGAGGGAGCTTGCTCCCGCTGGGCTGCGCAGCAGCCCCAAAACCCGCCCATGAATTTTAACTGACACACCTGCCAAACCCTGTTGGGGCCGCTTCGCGGCCCAGCGGGAGCAAGCTCCCTCGCCACAGGTAACTAAGCCTTAACCAAAAAACCAGTAGCACACCGAAATTGCCGCCACCACACCGGCGAACTCCGCCAGCAGCGCACATCCAACCGCATGCCGCGCGCGCTGGATGCCCACCGAACCAAAGTACACCGCCAACACATAAAAGGTGGTCTCGGTACTGCCCTGAATCGTCGCCGCGACCAACGCCGGGAAGCTGTCCACGCCCTTGGCCTGCATGGTCTCGATCAACAGCGCCCGCGCCGCGCTGCCGGAGAACGGCTTGACCATCGCCGTCGGCAATGCATCGACAAAGCGCGTGTCCATGCCCGTCCAGGCCACCACATGGCGAATCCCCTCCAGGCCAAAGTCCAACGCCCCGGAGGCGCGCAATACGCCCACGGCGCAGAGCATCGCCACCAGATACGGCAGCAGGTTCTTGGCAACATCGAAGCCCTCTTTGGCACCTTCGACAAATGCCTCATACACCTTCACCTTGCGCAACGCACCGATCACCAGAAACAGCATGATCAAGCCAAACAGCGTCAGGTTGCCGAGGATCGACGACAGGCCCGCCAGCGCCGTGGCGGACAGTGTCGCCAGCAACGCCATAAAGCCGCCCAGCATCAGCGCGCCGGGAATCAGATACGCCAGCACCACCGGGTCCCACAAGCGCAGGCGCTGCATGACAGCCACCGACAACAGGCCCACCAGCGTTGAGGCGCTGGTGGCCAGCAGGATCGGCAGGAACACCAGCGTCGGGTCGGCGGCGCCTTGCTGGGCGCGGTACATGAAGATCGTCACCGGCAACAGCGTCAGCGAGGACGCGTTAAGCACCAGGAACAAAATCTGCGCGTTGCTCGCGGTGTTGGGGATGGGGTTGAGTTCCTGCAACGCCTTCATGGCTTTCAGGCCAATCGGTGTGGCGGCGTTGTCCAGGCCCAGGCCATTGGCGGCGAAGTTGAGGGTGATCAAGCCGATGGCCGGGTGGCCAGCGGGCACTTCCGGCATCAAACGGCGAAACAGCGGGCCGAGCGCCTTGGCCAGCCAATCGACGATGCCCGCTTTTTCGGCGATGCGCAAAAAGCCCAGCCATAAGGTCAGGGTGCCGAACAGCAGCACCATCACGTCCACCGACAGTTTGGCCATGGCGAAAATGCTTTCGACCATCGCCGCAAAAATCCCGGCATTACCGCCAACCAGCCATTGCGCCAGTGCTGACACCATTGCCACGACAAAGAAGCCAAGCCACAGGCCATTGAGCATCAGTTGAATCCCCCGAAAGATGGGGCGAATGATAGCGGGGCTGGCAGAAACGACAAACCCCGGAATTTTCCGGGGTTTGTTTCAAAGCAGCGGTGCGATCAGCCGCGGGTAGCTTGTGCGGTCGGCACGGCTTCTTTGCTGCGCCAGTGCGGCAGCGAGTTCCAGTAGCGCTCGCCCTTGGCATCGTCGTACATGCCTTCCCAGCGGGAGATGACCAGAACAGCCAGGGCGTTGCCGATCACATTAAGTGCGGTACGCGCCATGTCCATCACTCGGTCGACGCCGGCGATGAAGGCCAGGCCTTCCAGCGGAATGCCCACGCTGCCCAGAGTCGCCAGCAGCACCACGAAGGACACACCCGGCACGCCGGCGATACCTTTGGAGGTGACCATCAGGGTCAGCACCAGCATCAGTTGCTGGCCGATCGACAGGTCGATGCCATACAGCTGGGCGATAAAGATGGCCGCGATACTCTGGTACAGGGTCGAACCGTCAAGGTTGAACGAGTAGCCGGTTGGCACTACGAAGCTGCAGATGGCCTTCGGCGCACCGTAGGCTTCCATCTTCTCGATCACACGCGGCAACACGGTTTCGGAGCTGGCGGTGGAGTAGGCCAGTACCAACTCATCCTTGAAGATGCGCATCAGCTTGAGAATCGAGAAGCCGAACAGGCGGGCGATCAGGCCCAGTACCGCAAAGGCGAAGAACAGGATGGCGACGTAAACCAGGATCACCAGCTTGGCCAGCGGCAGCAAGGAGGCGAAACCGAAGTTGGCGACGGTTACCGCGATCAAGGCAAATACACCGATTGGGGCGTACTTCATGATCATGTGGGTCACTTTGAACATGCTCTCGGACACGCCCTGGAACATGGTCACCAGCGGTTCGCGCAGCTCAGGCTTGAGGCTCGACAAGCCCAGGCCGAACAGCACCGAGAAGAAGATGATCGGCAGCATGTCACCACGGGCAACGGCAGCGAAAATATTCGATGGGATCAGGTTGAGGATGGTTTCGATGAACGCATGCTCATGCTGCACTTCGGCGGCGGTGGCGGTGTATTTGGAAATGTCGACGGTACCCAGGGTACTCATGTCGATGCCGGCGCCCGGGTGGAACAGGTTGGCAAGCAACAGGCCGACCACAATGGCGATGGTGGTGACCACTTCGAAGTAAAGAATGGTTTTGACGCCGATCCGCCCCAGCTTCTTCGCATCCCCTACGCCGGCGATGCCAACAATCAGCGAGGAAATCACAATCGGGATCACGATCATCTTGATCAGGCGGATAAAGATATCGCCCGCTGGCTGCAACACATTGCTGATCCACCAGGCTTTTTCAGCACTGAAATGGTTGAGCACTGCACCGATTGCGATCCCCAGTACCAAACCGATGAGGATCTGCCAGGCGAGGCTTAGCTTTGCCTTCTTCATGTCATTACCCTTACTTCAAGTGGACTTAAGGCAAATGCGCCACTCGCAACGCTCGGAAGCGAAAAAGTGTGCGCATTTGCCTCCATGGAAGGTCACCGCAGCATGGCCGAAATGGCTTACTGGCAGGCGAAAAAAGGCGCAACTATTCCCATGCAAGGGTTCGACGTCTAATGCCGTAAACGCCTACCCTATGCCGAATCGGCATGACTTTTTTTGAAATTAGCTGTCCGAACGGTCAGTTCAAATCCGCCATTAAAGCCCGTGAATATGCCGTTAACCGGCCAATACCGGCTCGCTCAGAGATGTTGGACGACTTATACAGGTTGGCGAAAATGCCTGGTAATTCACTGACCTGGCGCCAGAAATGTCCTATGGCGCAGCCAAAATTTTCTCGATAGATGGTCGCCACGAAACACCAAGTAATGGTTAGGCGCGCGCAAAAGAGAAATTGTCGGCTATGAGCCGTATAAGAAGCGGAGCATGAGAGTGACAAGCCCGTCGCAAGTTCAGCAAGCGTGAGGGCTTGTGAACTTGCGTCGCAGCTTTTCACCTGACCCGGCCCTTGCGCAGGCACTCCCTGTACCCGTAGGTCACGCCGATCTCGATTGATCAGAGCAACCCGGCCCCCTGGTCATGCATCACCCTTGGCGGGCGATGCAGACAGAAAGAAGCGAGGGGCTTCTTTCTATGGACGCCGGCTCCGCAGACGACAGACGCATCAGACGGAACCTAGTACCAATTCGGATCTTTCTTAAGCTGCTCCATCAGCAGCTTTTGCATGCCTTCGTTCGGCTTACCGATAAAACGGTAATCGGCGTGCCGTGTCGGGGATTTGTCTGCCGGCAAACCGGCCGGGACTTCCACCAACATGGCGTAGGCATCTTCCTTGTCGAGGCTAAAGGCAACGATCAGGCGCTTGTTCAGGCACGTATCTGCAGTCTCACAGAGCGGCCCCACCAAATACTTGTCGCCATCTTCTTCAACGGCATTCATTTGCTCGGCCGTACCGGACAGGTTCATCACCCATTCCGGCAAGCGCTGTTCTTTCTTCACCACGCTTTGCCAGGTTTCGCGGTACTGCTTATCCGCACTAAGCAATTCGTTGGCTCGGGATTGGCCGTCATTGGCGGCCATCACCAGCCCGCTGCCGCCCAAGAGCAGGGCGGCAGCCATGGTTTTAAAGGACAAAATGGTCATATTCAGCCTCGGCCGCGACGACCAAAGAAGAACGAAGCGATGAACATCACCAGGAAGACCACAAACAGAATTTTTGCGATACCCGTGGCGGTGCCCGCGATACCACCGAAGCCCAGGACTGCAGCCACAATGGCGATGATCAGAAATGTGATTGCCCAACTCAACATGGTGATTCTCCTTACGCTTTTATAGGGGTAACAGCGGTAGTGCCGTGCAGCCGCTCAACACAAGCGACCTTTTCTTGCTTAGAACACCCAGCGCTCTTGGGTTGGCAATTCACCCAGGGTTGAATCCTGGCCTGCCACTCTCAATTGCGGGGCGGTTACTTCAGTAGTAGCGCTGGCGCTGCCAACGGAACGGAAATGGGTTTGGGTCATCGACGGACGTTCGAATTGCGCGGTTTGCTGCTGACTTTGCTGCCAATGCTGCATCTGCTGGCCGGCAATCAACGTGACCATCAAAGCCAGGCTGGCGAACAGACCTTGCTGCAAGCGCAGTGGCGATACACGTAGTTGGCTGAGGCTTTGGCGAGTCATGCTGCATTTCTCCCGCATTTTGATTATTCGTTGGGAGAGCTATTGCAGAGTGCATGCCAGTTTTTTTACAAAATAAAACTCAATAAAATCAATTAGTTATAGATACACCAATACAGTAGCGAACAGCATCCTGCACGATGCCCCTTTGCAGGCCGTGCGAAATGCACGATGGTCAGTGGTCGGGTCAATGGATCGAAACAACCGCGGGCGTTGCCGAATTGGCAAGAAGGCAAGAAAACGCCATCAATCGGCGCCTTTGTAGGGGAACGTGAAGATACCTGCGCGAAGATGCCTTTTATGAATCAGAATAAACCATGCAACTTGCCCGATTAATCCGGGACTAAACACCATCATTTATAGTTAAGGAGCGCGGGACAGATGGAATCAGCCAAGGAACTTCAAGGCCGCATTCTTTTAGTGGATGACGAATCCGCGATCCTCCGCACCTTCCGTTACTGCCTGGAAGATGAAGGCTACAGCGTAGCCACTGCCAACAGCGCCGCCCAAGCCGATGCCTTGATGCAGCGTCAGGTATTCGACCTGTGCTTCCTGGACCTGCGCCTGGGTGAAGACAATGGCCTGGATGTGTTGGCCCAGATGCGCATCCAGGCGCCATGGATGCGCGTGGTGATTGTGACCGCGCATTCGGCTGTAGACACCGCCGTTGACGCGATCCAGGCCGGCGCCGCCGACTACCTGGTCAAGCCGTGCAGCCCCGATCAACTGCGCCTGGCCACCGCCAAGCAGTTGGAAGTGCGCCAGCTCTCCGCACGCCTGGAAGCACTGGAAGGCGCAGTGCGCCAACCCAAGGACGGCCTCGATTCCCACAGCCCGGCGATGATGGTGGTACTGGAAACTGCGCGTCAGGTGGCTGGCACCGATGCCAATATTTTGATCCTCGGTGAGTCCGGCACCGGTAAAGGCGAGCTGGCCCGGGCCATTCACGGGTGGAGCAAACGCTCGAAAAAATCCTGCGTGACCATTAACTGTCCGTCACTGACAGCCGAGCTAATGGAAAGCGAGTTGTTCGGCCATAGCCGTGGCGCGTTTACCGGCGCCAGTGAGAGCACGCTGGGCCGCGTTAACCAAGCCGACGGCGGCACGCTGTTTCTCGACGAGATCGGCGACTTTCCCCTGACGTTGCAGCCAAAACTGCTGCGATTCATTCAAGACAAGGAATATGAGCGCGTAGGCGACCCGGTCACTCGACGTGCTGATGTGCGCATCCTCGCGGCCACCAACCTGAACCTGGAAGACATGGTGCGCGACGGCCGTTTCCGGGAAGACTTGCTCTACCGCCTCAACGTCATCACCCTGCACCTGCCGCCCCTGCGCGAGCGCAGTGAAGACATCCTGACCCTGGCCGACCGTTTCCTGGCGCGCTTCGTCAAGGAGTATGCCCGACCTGCACGCGGTTTCAGCGATGCCGCCCGTGAAGCGCTGCTTAACTACCGCTGGCCGGGCAATATCCGCGAACTGCGTAACGTGGTGGAGCGGGCCAGCATCATTTGCCCGCAGGAAAAGGTTGAAATCAGCCACCTCGGGATGGCCGAACAGCCGACCAACAATGCCCCGCGTATTGGCGCAGCACTGAGCCTGGACGAACTGGAGAAAGCCCATATCGGCGCCGTTCTCGCTACCAGCGACACCTTGGATCAAGCGGCCCGCACGCTGGGCATCGACGCGTCGACCCTGTACCGCAAACGTAAACAGTACAACCTGTGAGCTGTACCTTATGAAGCTTGCGATGAAACTGCGCACTCGGTTGTTTCTGAGTATCTCAGCGCTGATCACCGTCGCCCTGTTGGGACTGGTCCTGGGACTGGTCAGCGTCATGCAAATGGCCAAGAGCCAGGAGTCGCTGATCCGCAGCAACTTTATCACCCTGGACCTGGGCCTCAAGCTGCGCCAGACCTTGGGCGACCAGTTGATCCTGATGCTGGAGGAGCAGCCCGACCCCGCTGCCCTGCAGACGTCCAAGCAGAACTATTTTGCCCTGCTGGACCAAGGCATCGCCCATGAGCAGCAGGACGGCAGAACCAGTGGCTTCAGCCAGGCACGCATCGACTACCTGAATTTCCTCAAGGCGTTTGACGAGGCTCAGCAGAGCTCACTGGCCAACAATAAAAACGAAAAACTCACCGAAACCTTCAATGCACTGCGTAACGGACTGATCGCTGAACACAAAGGCGCCCTGGAAAATATCAACGACAGCGAGCACAAGTCGCGCAATCGCGCCTTGTTAATCGCCGGCTTGCTGGGGCTGGTCGGCCTGGCGGTGTTGATCATCGGCTTCGTCACCGCCCATGGCATCGCCCGGCGCTTTGGCGGGCCAATTGAAGCCTTGGCCAAGGCCGCCGACAAGATCGGGCAAGGCGATTTCGAAGTGACGCTGCCGATCTCATCGGCGGCAGAAATGAATCAGCTGACCCGTCGTTTCGGCATCATGGCCGAAGCACTGCGTCAGCATCAGGCGACCAATATCGATGAATTGCTGGCCGGCCAGCAACGCCTGCAAGCAGTGCTCGACAGCATCGACGACGGCTTGCTGATGATTGACCGCCAAGGCCGTCTGGAACACCTTAACCCAGTGGCACAGCGCCAGTTGGGCTGGGACGAAGAGCGCCTCGGCCAGGGCTTGGGTGAAGCCTTGGGTCGCCCTGAAATGGATGAGCAGCTGCAACTGGTGCTGCGCGGCGGCAACCTGGAGCGCGCGCCGGACGATCTGGAAGTGGAAGTCGAGGGCGAACTGCGTCTGCTGACCTACAGCCTGACGCCGGTCAGCCATACCCAAGGGCATATTCTAGGTGCGGTGATGGTGCTGCATGACGTCACCGAACAACGCGCGTTCGAACGTGTGCGCAGCGAGTTCGTATTGCGCGCCTCCCACGAATTACGCACGCCGGTGACGGGCATGCACATGGCCTTCGGGCTGTTTCGCGAACGGGCGAAGTTTCCCGCCGAGTCCCGTGAGGCCGACCTGCTGGATACGGTCAATGAAGAAATGCAGCGCCTGATGCAGTTGATCAACGACCTGCTCAACTTCTCGCGCTACCAGAACGGCCTGCAAAAACTCACGCTCGGGCCATGCGATGTCACTGATTTGCTCGAGCACGCACGAGCCCGGTTCACGGAGCCCGCGAACGCACAACATATCGAACTGCTGGTGGAAGCCCAATCGGAACTGCCCAGGCTGTACGCCGACCAGGTTCAGCTCGAACGTGTACTCGATAACCTTCTAGGCAACGCCTTGCGACATACCGCCAACGGTGGCCAGATTCGCTTGCAGGCGCGTCGCCACGGCGAACGGGTGATTATCAGCGTTGAAGATAACGGCGAGGGTATTGCCTATGGCCAACAGGGGCGCATCTTTGAACCTTTCGTACAAGTAGGCCGCAAGAAAGGCGGCGCTGGCCTGGGGCTGGCGTTGTGCAAGGAGATCGTACAGTTGCACGGCGGTCGCATGGGCGTGTATTCGCGGCCGGGGCAGGGTACGCAGTTCTATATGGCACTGCCGTTGTAGCCTGGATAAAAAAATGTGGGAGCGGGCTTGCCCGCGATGATGGTGGTTCAGCCAAAACCTTATTGACTGACACTCCGTCATCGCGGGCAAACCCGCTCCCACATTTGAATGGGGTTACACCTTTAGCGGCGGTTCAATGCGCTCAGGATCGCTGCACTTTCCGCATCCGGCGTGCCGTCGAACCGTGATGGCCGGAAGTGCATCTGGAACGCCGCGATCACATGGCGCGTGGCCACATCCAGCTCACCCGTCTGCGGCGTCTGGTAGCCCAGGCGCGCCAGTTCTTCCTGGAACCACGTAATACTCGGCAGGCTAACGGCATACTGTTGCTGGAACCGAGCCACCGCCTGTGCATCCGGCCACACGCCCAAACCTTCAGCCGCCAGGCGCTTCCACGGGAACAACGGGCCTGGGTCGAGCTTGCGCAATGGCGCAATGTCGCTATGGCCGATAATGTTTTTGGGGTCGATGCCGTTGCGCTTGCTGATGTCCTTGAGCAACACCACCAACGACTGCACCTGGGCCTCGGAGTACGGGTACCACAGGCGGCCGGTCGGCGCGTCTGTATAACCTGGGTTCACGATCTCGATGCCAATGGAGCTGGAATTGAGCCAGGTGCGGCCCGCCCATTCGCTTTCACCGGCGTGCCAGGCGCGCTGGCTCTCGTCTACCAGCTTGTAGATGGTGCCTGAAGCATCATCGCCAATGAGGTAATGGCTGCTGACCTGGCCGTGCGTGAGCAGCGCCAGGGAGCGTTCAAGGCTGGCGGAGGTGTAATGGACAATGACGAACTGCACGCGGTTGTCGTGGTTCAAAGAAGGGTGGCTGGTGTTCAGCCGCGGGCCGCTGGCGCAGCCGGCGAGCAAAAGAAGCACAAAGGCAATGCAAAAGGATTTCATGGCGGAAGACAGTACGCAGAAGACGATAATGCAACAGTGTAACGGATGGTTCGGGGCTCGACGGTCAAATCACAAAATGGAACATCTTTTACGCCG
Organism: Pseudomonas sp. OE 28.3; assembly: GCF_014268205.2. Classification (NCBI taxonomy): domain Bacteria; kingdom Pseudomonadati; phylum Pseudomonadota; class Gammaproteobacteria; order Pseudomonadales; family Pseudomonadaceae; genus Pseudomonas; species Pseudomonas sp. OE 28.3. The sequence continues at coordinate 301,784 of NZ_CP077082.1, read as the reverse complement.
CCTGCACCCGGTTTCGTCCAGCGGCCTTGGCCCGATACAACGCCTCATCGGCACGCTTTAGCGCCAGGTCACTGCGTTCTCCCGGCAGGAACTGTGCCACGCCCATGGACACCGTGATGGTCACCGGCTCGCCTTTGAAGTGGAACGGGCATGCCTCGATGGCCGAACGCAGCACCTCACCCACGTCCAAAGCATCTGCCAAACCTGAGTCAGGCATCAACAATACAAACTCTTCACCCCCAAATCGCGCGATAAAATCGCCGGAGCGCAGGCGCTTGCGCAACACATTGGCGATGATCTTCAGCACCTTGTCGCCGGCCAAGTGGCCGTAGCCATCGTTGATGCGCTTAAAGTGGTCCAGGTCGAGCATGGCCAGTGACAGGCTGTTGCCGCGCTGATGCCAGCTATTCACTTCATGATCCAGGCGCTCGCTCCAGGCCGCACGGTTGGGCAGGCCGGTGAGCGGGTCGATCAAGGCCTTCTGGCGCTGCACTTCCAAATGCTCGCGATAACCTTGGGCTTCCTGCTCCATGTTCGCCACCCGCTCGGCCAGGCTTTTGAGCCGCGCCGCGACTTCCTGCTCGCGCTGGTCACGCTGCTGCCGGTGTTCGTCCATGGTGCCGAGCAAGCCTTCAAGGTGGCTTTCCAGCACATGCTTGAGGCTGTCCAGGTCAGCAGCTTCCTGCACGCTGCTTTGCAGGCCGTCGACCTGTTCACGGATCTGCGTATCCAGCTCCCGTGCGGCCGAGCGGCTGTCGGCGTGCCCCTCACTGGCCACCTGCAGATGGCCCTGGAAGGCTTCGAGGCGTTCATTAAGCTGCTTGAGGTAGGCCTCGAACTCATGCTGGCCACTGTCGGTAATCGCCAGCATCAGCACCGCCAGGTCATCGAGGATCGGCAGCAATTCGTACCAGTTCAAGCCGTGGGCCAAGCGCTCGCGCATGGCTTCGGCCTGGGGCCGGTGGCGCTCGGGTAAGGACAGATCCTCCAGCAAGCCAAGCAAGGTGTCTTCGATATGCTTGGCGACCGAGCTGTAGGACGGCTCGGGGGAGTCGGGCAGGGCGTAAGTGCCGTCCGGTTGCAGCGCATCGGGATCGGGCTCGCAGGGTTCCAGCACGGGCGGAAGCGACAGGCTGCCTATGAGCGTTTGATCTGGCGTGTCGACCTCAACCTGCGGCTCTTCGATAAATGCAGCAAGGGCGCTTTCGGGCGCGGCTTCCTCTAGTGCTGGCTCGGGTATCTCTGGCTCAGAGACTTCGTCAGGCCCGACGGGGGCTTGCTCCGGCGCCGGCGCCTCAAAGGCAAAGGCTTCGCGGGCGACTTCAGCCACTTTGACCGGCTCAGCGGGTTCAGGCTGCGCGGCGGCCGGCGTTACCGGCAATGGCGCAAAAGCGCGCAAGGCTTGGGTCAGCTCTTCGGATTGCACGGGCTCCAGTGGCTCGGGCGCGGCTTTGGCAGCAGCAGGTTTCGACGCCGGCGGTTGCGGTGCATAGAGCGGGGCAGATTCAACCACCGACGCCTCATTCGACACATCCTTGGCACCAAACAGGCGTTGCAGCAGGCCTGGTCCAGGGCGCGCAGCTTCGCCTTCAGGCTCCAGGTTATTTAGCGCCTGCCCTTGCAGGCTGCTCAATTCGCTGAGCAGCAGCGGGATCTCACGCGCCTGGCCGACTCGGCCATCAAGCTGTTTGGCGAAGGTTTTCAGCGGGCGGGCGACTTCACGCGGCAGAGGCAGTTTCTGCAACTGCGCAACCAAGGCAGTCAGCGCAGTGCTGATCTGGTCGACCCGGGTTTCGCGGCGCTGCTCCGAGTCGAGCACGGCTTTTTCCAGGCGTGGCAGCAAGGCGGCGAGGGCAGCGTCCATGTCGTCGGTACGCACCACATCGCGCATTTCTTTCATGCATTGATCAACCGCACGGTCGGTGCCTTCCGCCGCCAGCGTGCTGCGCACCAGGCCTCGGCGCAACAGGTCGAGGCGGGCAGCCCAGCGGCGTTCGAGCTTATCTTGCTGCTCAACGCTTTTAAGGTATTTCTCTTTCCAGCGCTGGGCGTCGTCGCTCATGCAAGGGGTCCGCGAGGGCCTGGGCTCAACGCGGGTAATGCATCAGCCGTGAGCGAACCCGGCAGACGAATCTCTACCGCGACGGGCAGGTGATCGGAAATGGGCTGCGCCAGCACCTGCACACTTTCCAGTGTAAGGCTGGGGCTGAGCAGGATATGGTCGAGACAGCGTTGCGGGCGCCAGCTGGGAAACGTGGCTTCGACTTGCGGCGCCAGTAACCCGAGGTCGCGCAACGGGGAATTCTGCAACAGGTCGGTGGCATGGGTGTTCATGTCACCCATCAGCACCTGGTGTTTGTAGTTGCCGATCAGATCACGCACGTAGGCCAACTGGAGGTTGCGTGTACGCGCTCCAAGCGCCAGGTGCATCATCACCACCACCAAGGCTTCCGGGCCTTCGCCGAAACGCACAAGAATCGCGCCGCGCCCTTTTGGGCCGGGCAACGGGTGATCTTCGATGGCTGTCGGCTTCAAGCGGCTGAGCACGCCATTGCTGTGCTGTGCCAGGCGCCCGAGGTTGCGGTTGAGTTGCTGATACCAATAAGGGAAAGCACCGAGATGGGCGAGATGCTCCACCTGATTGACATAACCGGAGCGAATGCTGCCGCCGTCGGCTTCCTGCAAGGCGACCAGATCGAAGTCGTTGAGCAGGTCGCCGATTTTCTGCAGATTACCGGTACGCCCTTTGTGCGGCAGCAGATGCTGCCAGCCACGGGTGAGGTAGTGCCGATACTTCTCGGTACTGTTGCCCACCTGAATATTGAAGCTGAGCAGCCGCAGACGACTGTCTGCCGGCAAGCCCGTGGACTCCAGGTGGTGTTCGTTGACCCGCGGTTCATGCAGGCCAACGCTACGTTCAGTACCCCAGCCGCGCATGATGGCCCCCTTACTTGGCTGCGCGCTCTTTAGCGATCAGTTGGTCGGCAACATTGAGGGTTTGCTCAGGACCACCGGTAGTGCCCAGGTCGAAACGGTATTTGCCGTTGACGATCATGGTCGGTACGCCTTGTACGCCGTACTTCTGGGCGAGTTCCTTGGCCTGTTTGATTTGGCCCTGGATAGCGAAGGAGTTGAAGGTGGCCAGGAACTTGTCCTTGTCGACGCCTTGGGTGGCAACAAAGTCAGCCATTTCGTCAGGCTTGGTCAGGCGCTTGCCTTCTTTTTGAATCGCATTAAATACAGCGTTGTGAACCTTGTGCTCGACACCCATGGCTTCCAGGGTCAGGAACAGTTGGCCGTGGGCATCCCATGGGCCGCCGAACATGGCCGGGATGCGTCGGAAGTTAACGTCGGACGGAAGTTTTTCGGCCCAAGGATTGATAGTCGGCTCAAAGGCGTAGCAATGCGGGCAGCCATACCAGAACAGCTCCACCACTTCGATCTTGCCTGGCTCCGAGACCGGAACCGGGTTGGCCAATTCAACGTAGGTTTTACCGGCTTCAAGCGGCACGTCGGCAGCTTGCGCGGTCATGCCGAAAAGGCTGACAGTGACGAGAGCGGCGCTGAGGATCAGATTACGCATGCTTTACTCCTGGACAAATAAAGTCGCCTCACGCGACCTTTAGTTGTGACAGGTCTACGCGGGCATGAGTTCGTTAGTGTAACGGCACCGGCCACAAAAAAGGGCGGCCTAAGCCACCCTTTTTATGCTTGCATCGATGGATTAATCGAGCGTTAACGTCGCAGGTCCAATCAGTGCAGGCCCTGAATATAGCTGGACAGCGCTTCGATATCTTTATCCGAAAGTTTCGCCGCAATGTCAGTCATCATTTTGTTGCTGGCATCGCCATCGATGGAGCGAACCTTCTCGCGGAAGTCCTTCAACTGCTTGGCTGTGTATTGGGCGTGCTGACCACTCAGGTGGGGAAAACCCGCCTCGGCCAGCCCACTGCCACCTGCGATGTGACAAGCCTTACAGGCAGGCATGCCACCGATAGGTTGGTCTTCAGCGAGTTTGCCGCCTTGAAACAACGCCTGGCCTTTATCAACGAGCTTCGGATCAGCAGCTCCCACACTGCCTTTCTGGCTGGCAAAATACGCCGCGATGTCCGCCAGGTCCTGATCGCTGAGATTAGTCAGCAAGCCGGTCATTTCCAGCACCGTGCGCTTGCCGTCCTTGATGTCGTGCATCTGCTTGGTCAGGTAACGCTCACCCTGGCCTGCCAGTTTGGGGAAGTTCGGCGCCGGGCTGTTGCCATCCGGTCCATGGCAAGCACCACATACGGCGGCTTTCGCTTGACCGGCAGTGGCATCACCTTTAAGGGGGCCCTCTGCAGCGACGGCAGCGCCAGTGATGCCCAAGGTCAACAGCAGACTCACGATCAGTTTGTTCATCAGCTAATCCAACTACGGCTAAGGGTTTAAGAGTTATCTACCGGGTTTACTCACCATCAACGCGTTGATGGCCTGGTAATCCTCAGTACTGCAGTCCATGCACAAACCACGCGGCGGCATTGCCTTGAAACCCTGAGTCACGTGTTGCATCAGCGTAGCCATGCAAACTCGGTTGTACAGCGCCTCTGGATCCTGTGTAGCCTGAGCGCCTAAAAGCGCGATCAGGACACCAAAAGCGCATAACCATCGGGTCATACATCGACCTTTTCAGGGTTTGAGAGCGTTTTGCGTTCTAATGCGCAATGAAGGTCTTTCGCTCCCGTGAACTTCATCCTTCGCTGGGACAAAGCACACACAAAATCTGCGGCATTATATACTGGCGCTACTGAAACGGAAACGACACCGCTTGCCGCACCCTTTCTCGGCACCGCCCACATCGGAAATCTCATGCAACTCAAGAATCCCATCCTCGGCCTGTGCCAACAGTCCACGTTCATGCTCAGCGCCGCCAAAGTGGACCAATGCCCCGATGACGAGGGCTTTGAAGTCGCCTTTGCCGGCCGTTCCAACGCCGGTAAGTCCAGCGCGCTGAACACCCTGACCCACGCCAGCCTGGCGCGCACCTCGAAAACCCCGGGCCGCACGCAGCTGCTCAATTTCTTCAAGCTAGACGATGATCGGCGTCTGGTCGACCTGCCGGGCTACGGTTATGCAAAAGTACCCATCCCGTTGAAGCTGCACTGGCAGCGTCACCTTGAGGCTTACCTGGGTGGCCGCGAGAGTTTGAAGGGCTTGATTCTGATGATGGACATCCGTCATCCAATGACCGATTTCGACCTGCTGATGCTCGATTGGGCCGTCGCCAGCGGCATGCCGATGCATATCCTGCTGACCAAGGCCGACAAGCTGACCTACGGCGCAGCCAAGAACACCTTGCTCAAAGTGCAGTCCGAAATCCGTAAAGGTTGGGGCGACGCGATCACCATCCAGTTGTTCTCGGCGCCCAAGCGCATGGGCCTGGAAGACGCTTACACCGTGCTGGCCGGCTGGATGGAATTAGCAGACAAGGGCGCGGAAATCGCCGAATAACTTTTGCGCAGGCAAAAAAAACCCCGGACTTCGTATGGGGAGGGGAAGTTCGGGGTCCAAGTTCCGGACCGCTAGGGCGGGGTCCAGATATCTGCCAACACTTAACACAACATAGGAGCATTGAAGGGCTTCACCACCCATTCAGTAACTCTGAGTAGCAGTTCACGGGTTAAGTTCCGGCAGGTCAAAAAAACTATTGGAAATAACCTGCGACGCCTTTTGATCTAAAGCGCTCTGCCATCACCCTCGGCAATGGCAGAGCCGCGCTGTCAGTGTGCTTCGTCCCAGTTATCGCCCACGCCCACGTCTACCACCAAAGGCACGTCAAGCTTGGCCGCCGCGCTCATATGCTCGCGGATCTTCTCGCTGACTTGCGCCACCAGATCCTCTCGCACCTCAAGCACCAATTCATCGTGCACCTGCAGGATCACCTTGGCATCCAGGCCCGACTCGGTCAGCCAGTTGTCCACCAGCACCATGGCTTTCTTGATGATGTCCGCCGCCGTACCCTGCATCGGCGCGTTAATCGCTGTGCGCTCTGCGGCCGCGCGCTCCTGAGGCTTGTTGGAGTTGATGTCCGGCAGATACAGCCGACGCCCAAAGAAGGTTTCGACATAACCCTGGTCGGCCGCCTGGGCGCGGGTGCGCTCCATGTATTCACGCACGCCTGGGTAGCGCGCAAAGTACACATCAATGTAGGCCTTGGCGGTCTTGGTATCCACGCCAATGTCCTTGCCGAGCTTCTGCGCGCCCATGCCGTAGATCAGGCCAAAGTTGATCGCCTTGGCACTGCGGCGCTGGTTGGACGTGACCTCTGTCAGCTCAACCTTGAACACTTCGGCGGCGGTGGCGGTGTGCACGTCCAGGTCATTACGGAAGGCATTCATCAGCCCCTCGTCCTTGGACAAATGCGCCATGATCCGCAGTTCGATCTGCGAATAGTCCGCCGCCAGCAACTTGTAGCCTTTAGGCGCGACAAACGCCTGGCGAATGCGCCGCCCTTCGGCGGTGCGCACCGGGATGTTCTGCAGGTTCGGATCACTGGACGACAAACGCCCGGTCGCCGCCACCGCCTGATGATAAGACGTGTGAATACGCCCGGTACGCGGGTTGATCTGCTCCGGCAGGCGGTCGGTGTAGGTGCTTTTGAGCTTGCTCATGCTGCGGTACTGCATCAGTACCTTGGGCAACAGGAAGTCATCTTCGGCCAGCTTGGCCAATACTTCTTCAGCCGTGGACGCCTGGCCTTTGCCGGTCTTTTTCAATACCGGCAAACCGAGCTTCTCGTAAAGAATCGCCCCGAGTTGCTTGGGCGAGCCCAGGTTGAACTCTTCACCGGCGATCTCAAACGCCTGGCGCTCCAGCTCAACCATCTTGTTGCCCAGCTCGATACTCTGGATGCCCAGCAGCGCCTTATCCACCAGTGCGCCTTGACGCTCGATACGCGCCAGCACCGGCACCAAGGGTATTTCAATGTCCGTCAGCACACTGGCAAGGCTTGGAATGGCTTCAAGCTGCGCATGCAAAGCCTGGTGCAGGCGCAGCGTCACGTCGGCATCTTCGGCCGCATAAGGGCCGGCTTGCTCAAGCGGGATCTGGTCGAACGTCAGCTGCTTGGCGCCCTTGCCGGCGATGTCCTGGAAGCTGACAGTGTCGTAGTCCAGGTACTTCTTGGCCAGGCTGTCCATGTCGTGCCGGGTCGCGGTGGAGTTCAGCACATAGGATTCGAGCATGGTGTCGAAAGCGATGCCGCGCACGGTAATACCGTTGGCCTGGTCGCCGCCGATGGCACAGTTGGCCAGGATGTTCATATCAAACTTGGCGTGCTGGCCGACCTTGAGCTTGGTCGCGTCCTCCAGCAATGGCTTCAAGGCCAGCAGTACCGTGTCACGGTCCAGTTGCTGCGGCGCGCCGATGTAGGAATGGGTCAGCGGGATGTAAGCTGCTTCATGGGGCTGCACGGCAAAGGAAACCCCGACCAATTGCGCCTGTTGCGCATCGATCCCGGTGGTTTCGGTGTCGAACGCGAACAATTTTGCCGCGTTGAGTTTTTTCAGCCAGGCGTCGAATGTCGCCTGGTCGAGGATGGTGGTGTAAGACGCTTCTGCGGGTGCCACCACTTCGATGGCCTCCTCAACAACAGGGGCAGCCTTGAGCTCAACGCGCTTGGCATCGCGCTGAATTTCATCAAACCAGCTCTTGAACTCCAGCAGCGTGTACAGCTCCAGCAGCTTTTCGCGGTCCGGTTCGATCAGGTGCAAATCATCCAGGCCCACATCCAGCGGCACGTCGACCTTGATCGTCGCCAGTTGATAGGACAGGAATGCCATCTCCTTATGCTCTTCCAACTTGGCCGGCAGGGTCTTGGCCCCGCGGATCGGCAAGGTCGGCACGATATCCAACTGCTCATACAGCTCTTTGATGCCGCCATTCACGCCCACCAGCAAGCCGGAAGCCGTCTTCGGACCAATCCCCGGCACGCCTGGGATGTTGTCGGACGAATCGCCCATCAGCGCCAGATAATCGATGATCTGCTCCGGAGCGACACCGAATTTCTCCTTCACGCCCTCGATGTCCATCGAGCTACCGGTCATGGTGTTGACCAAGGTAATGTGCCCGTCCACCAGCTGCGCCATGTCCTTGTCGCCGGTAGAAATCACTACCGGACGGTCAGCCGCCGCGCTGCTGCGGGCCAGCGTACCGATCACATCATCGGCCTCGACGCCTTCAACGCACAGCAAAGGGAAGCCCAGGGCGATCACACTCTGGTGCAGTGGCTCGATTTGCAGGCGCATGTCATCGGGCATGCTGGGGCGGTTAGCCTTGTATTCGGCGTACATCTCATCGCGAAAGGTCCCACCCTTGGCGTCGAACACCACCGCGAACGGGCTGTTTGGGTACTGCTTGCGCAGGCTTTTGAGCATGTTCAACACGCCCTTGACCGCACCGGTCGGCAGGCCTTTGGAGGTGGTCAGCGGTGGCAGCGCGTGGAAGGCGCGGTACAGATAAGAAGAACCGTCCACCAGGACGAGGGGGGCTTGGCTCATGAGCAGGATCAACCTTTTCGGCGGGTCAGGCGCTAGAATAGCCGGACCAATGACGACAAAGGGACAAGGTTATCATGCGTACAGTAAATCGCCTGTTGTTGACCGGCTTGATTGCACTCACCCCGATAGTGGCCATGGCGGCGGATACTGCGCCGTCGGGCGACCCGGAAGTTACCATTCGCACGGAAGGCGACAAGACCATTCAGGAATACCGCCAGAATGGCTTCCTGTACGCAATTAAGGTGACGCAAAAAGGCTTTCCACCGTATTTCCTGGTGCGCGCGGACGGAACCGATGCGAACTTCATCCGCTCTGACCAGCCGGATATGCTGATCCCGTCATGGAAGATCTTCGAATGGAAATGATTTCTTAACTTAAATTGGCGCCGCGCACTGCGGCGCCCGTACTGGCAGCTTAAACATGTCTGTGTTCACCCCCCTGGCTCGGCCCGAGCTGGAAACCTTTCTCGCCCCTTACGGGCTCGGCCGCCTGCTTGATTTCCAGGGGATTGCCGCCGGTAGCGAAAACACCAACTTTTTCATCAGCCTGGAACAGGGCGAATTCGTCCTGACTCTGGTTGAGCGCGGCCCAGTGGCGGAAATGCCGTTCTTCATCGAACTGCTAGACGTGCTCCACGACGCCGACCTGCCGGTGCCTTACGCACTGCGTACCACCGATGGCATGGCGCTTCGCGAACTCAAAGGCAAACCGGCGCTGTTGCAGCCGCGCCTGGCCGGCAAGCACATAAAGGACGCCAACGCGCAGCATTGCGCCCAGGTCGGCGACCTGCTCGGCCACCTGCACCTGGCGACGCAAGGCGACAAAGTGCTGGAGCGCAAGACCGATCGCGGCCTGGAGTGGATGCTCACTGAAGGCGCGCAGCTTATTTCACACCTGAACGAAGCCCAGCAGCGTCTGCTGCAAGCGTCCTTGAGCGAAATCGAAGCCCACAAGGCCGACATCCTCGCCCTGCCGCGCGCCAACGTACACGCCGACCTGTTCCGCGACAACGCGATGTTCGAAGGCACCCACCTCACCGGTTTGATCGACTTCTACAACGCCTGCTCAGGCCCGATGCTCTACGACGTGGCAATCGCCTTGAATGACTGGTGCTCCGACGCCGATGGCGTGATTGATGGGCAACGCGCCCGCGCGTTGCTGGGCGCCTACGCGGGGCTGCGGCCGTTTACCGCCAAGGAGGCCGAGCTGTGGCCGACCCTGCTGCGCGTTGCGTGCGTGCGTTTCTGGCTGTCACGCCTGATCGCCGCGGAATCGTTTGCCGGGCAGGATGTGTTGATCCATGACCCGGCGGAGTTCGAGCATCGGCTGGCGCAGCGCCAGCAGGTTACCGTCCACCTGCCGTTCGCACTTTAAAATGTGGGAGCGGGCTTGCTCGCGAATGCGCAGTGTCAGTAAATACATCTATTACTGATCCACCGCATTCGCGAGCAAGCCCGCTCCCACATGGGTTATGTATTTGCAGTTAGAGTGACTCCAGGCACCCGGCCAAGTCATTCCCCAGCTTCTCCAGCACCTGCTCGTAACCCTGCGCCGTCGCCGGGGTATAACCGCCCAACGCATCCAGCTCCGCCAACTTCACCGGCAAACCCGCCACCAGTGTTTCGGCCAAACGCGGACGCAACGGCGGCTCGCTGAATACACAGGTTTTACCCACTTCCTGCAAACGCGTACGCATTGCCGCCACATGCTGGGCGCCCGGCTGCACTTCGGCGGCCACGCTGAACACGCCAGTGTGCTTGAGCCCGTAAGCGTCTTCGAAGTAGTCAAATGCCTCGTGGAATACGAAGTACGGCTTGTCGCCAACGCTGGACAGGCGCGCCTTCAATCGCGCATCCAACGCATCCAGACGCTCATCGAACGCCTTCACATTGCTCTGATAACGCGCAGCGTTGGCCGGGTCGGCAGTGCTGAGGTCAGACGCCATGCGCGCTGCGATCACGCGGGCATTGACCGTCGACAACCACAAGTGCGCATCCAGGCTGCCAGGGCGGTGATCGTGGTCGTGTTCGTCGGCATCATCGGCATGCGAGTGGCTATCTTCGGCGAACCGACGCAACTTCATCCCAGGCAAGTCTTGAACTGCCACGGTCGGCAGGCTACGCCCCTTGAGCACGCGTGGCAGGAAGCTTTCCATGTCCGCGCCGATCCAATACAGCAGGTCTACCGACTGCACGCGCCGTACGTCGGATGGGCGCAAGGCATAGTTATGCGGCGATGCGCCAGGCGGCAACAGCACCTCTGGAATCGCCACGCCGTCCTGCACAGCGGCGGCGATCAACTGCAACGGTTTGATGCTGGTCAGCACCTTGACCTCAGCCTGAGCGGCCCCGGTGATGAACAAACTGGTGACAAATACGACAAAAACGGGAAAAAGTCGGGACACGATGACCACTCAATGGCGTAGGAACAGGTAACATAATAACGTCTCTATCAAATGTCTGTCGCCGCTCATGCCTAAAACACCGCTTGCCAGCCGTCCCCACGACCACTCTCACTGCGTACACACCGCGCTGTCGGAGGCCGATACCCTGTGCGCGCAGAAAGGCTTGCGCCTGACCGCCCTGCGTCGTCGGGTGCTGGAGCTGGTGTGGCAAAGTCACAAGCCCCTGGGCGCCTACGACATTCTTGGCGTGCTCAGCGAGCAGGACGGCCGCCGCGCCGCGCCGCCGACGGTGTACCGCGCGCTGGACTTCCTGCTGGAAAACGGCCTGGTGCATCGCATCGCATCGCTCAACGCCTTTGTCGGCTGCAGCCACCCGGAACACGCGCACCAGGGCCAATTCCTGATCTGCCGCGAATGCCACGCCGCCATCGAGCTTGAACAAAAAAGCATCAGCGACGCCATCATCAAAAGCTCCGCCGACGTGGGCTTCAAGGTCGAAGGGCAAACGGTCGAAGTGGTCGGGCTCTGCTCCGGTTGCCAGGGGGCTTGATGAGCAACGCGTTAATCCGCCTGGAGCAGGTTGGGGTCACGTTCGCCGGGCAAAACGTACTGGATAACATCGCATTGAGCGTGGAGCCAGGGCAGATCGTGACGCTGATCGGCCCCAATGGCGCCGGCAAGACCACGCTGGTGCGCGCCGTGCTTGGCCTGCTCAAGCCCGACAGCGGCAGCGTGTGGCGCAAGCCCAAGCTGCGCGTCGGTTACATGCCGCAAAAATTACACGTCGATCCAACGCTGCCGCTGTCGGTACTGCGCTTCCTGCGCCTGGTGCCTGGCGTCGACCGCGCACGCGCACAAGCGGCGCTTAAGGAAGTCGGTGCCGAACAGGTTATCGACAGCCCGGTGCAGAGCATCTCCGGCGGCGAGATGCAGCGCGTACTGCTGGCGCGCGCCTTGTTGCGCGAACCCGAGCTACTGGTACTTGATGAACCCGTGCAAGGCGTGGATGTTGCCGGCCAGGCCGAGCTGTACAGCCTGATCACCCGCCTGCGTGACCGCCATGGCTGCGGCGTGCTGATGGTCTCCCACGACTTGCACCTGGTGATGAGCACCACGGATCAAGTGGTGTGCCTCAACCGCCACGTATGCTGCTCCGGCCACCCGGAACAGGTGAGCGGCGACCCGGCATTCGTCGAGCTGTTCGGCAAAAACGCGCAGAGCCTGGCGATCTATCACCACCATCACGATCACGCCCATGATTTGCATGGCGCTGTGGTCGACGATCCCGCTACGCCTCAACCCCACGTTCATGGAGATAGCTGCAAGCATGGCTGATTTTCTGCTCTACGCCCTGCTGGCAGGCTTGGCTTTGGCACTGGTGGCGGGCCCATTGGGCTCGTTCGTGGTCTGGCGGCGCATGGCCTACTTTGGCGACACGTTGTCGCATGCCGCGCTGCTGGGCGTGGCCATGGGCTTTCTGCTGGATGTGAGCCCGACCATCGCCGTCACTGTGGGCTGCCTATTACTGGCGGTGCTGCTGGTAACCCTGCAACAGCGCCAGCCGCTGGCCTCGGACACGCTGCTGGGCATTCTGGCGCCAAGCACGCTGTCGCTGGGCCTGGTGGTGCTGAGCTTCATGCATGAAGTACGCATCGACCTGATGGCCTACCTGTTCGGCGATTTGCTGGCGATCAGCCCCACTGACCTTGCCTGGATCCTCGGTGGCAGCGCCGCTGTGCTGGTGCTGCTGGTGGCCTTGTGGCGCCCGTTGCTGGCAATTACCGTGCACGAAGAGCTGGCCACCGTCGAAGGTTTGCCCGTACCGGCGCTGCGCATGACCCTGATGCTGTTGATCGCCGTGGTGATTGCTGTCGCAATGAAGATTGTCGGCGTATTGTTGATCACGTCGCTGCTGATCATTCCCGCAGCCGCCGCCCAGCGCCATGCCCGCTCACCGGAGCAGATGGCGGTCGGCGCCAGCCTGCTGGGCATGCTCGCCGTGTGCGGGGGCCTGGCGCTGTCCTGGTTCAAGGACACGCCGGCCGGGCCGTCGATTGTGGTCACGGCCGCCGCCCTGTTTCTGCTGAGTTTTGTCCTGCCCCGTCGAGGGGTGTAGACTTGCTCGCTTTTTGCGCAAATAGAGAGTCGCAGGAATGAAGCCGTTCAACTCCCGTTATCTGCTCCTTGCCGCATTTTCCCTGCTGCTGGGCGCCTGCCAAAGCACACCGCCCGCCGCCCCCGAGGCGCAGGACCCGCGTGCTGCGGCCATCGCGCAGCTGGAGCAAAACCTGGCCAGCAGTGAACTGGCCACCGCCGAAGACGAGCTGGCCGCATTACAGGCCCAGTCGCCCAACGACCCAGCCCTGGAAACCTACCAGCGCCAATTGGCCGAAGCCTACTTGCAACGCAGCCAGATCGTATTGCAAAAAGGTGATGTAAATGCCGCCGCTACGGCGTTAAGCCGCGCACGCGCCTTGATGCCCAAGGCTCCGGCGCTTACTGGCGGCGTCAACAGCGCCATCAGCCACGCCCGCAAAGCCGAGCTGGATAAAGCCGAAGCCGCCTTGAAAGCTGCCGAGGCCAAGCCACCCGCCAAGGTCATCGACCCGGCGGCTCAAAGCACCACGGTTGCGTTGAACCTCACCGATATTGAAGAACTTCGCCATCAGTTGGATGCGATCGCCACCGATGTGGTGAATTACCAGTGCGACGTGACCATTCAGGCGCCGCGCACCCAGGATTACCCATGGCTGGCCACACTGCTGACCAAACGGGTGAAGCGCATTGATTCGGCGTATGACCTGAAGATTCACCGGCAGATTGTGAAACACATCCCGGCGCAGGTTGTGTTGATTCCGCGCAAAACCGAGTAAAGCCATCGCAGGCAAGCCAGCTCCCACCTTTTGAACTGTGAATACAGTCAAATGTGGGATCTGGCTTGCCTGCGATAGCGGTCTAACAAACAACCCACTTCTTAAGCCGGAATCGCCTTGGCCTTAGGCTCCCGCGCCCACACCCGATGCTGCGCAATCGCCGCAAAGAATGCCTTGAACGCCTTGGCATCCGCTCCCACGATCAACCCCGCATCCGCCTCCAGCTTAAGCTGCTCCAGCAACGGCTTGGCATCACTGGCAAGCGCAATCGCCTTCAGATGCTTGTACGCCTCCAACAGGAAGTGCAACGCCACGCCGTCGCCACTCAAGGCCTTGATCGACTCTTTACCGCCCGGCACGAACACCGCATCAAACGCCACCGACGGCATGCCTTCCATCGACGCATCCACCGGCAGGCTCTTGCCATCCGCAGTCTTCACCGGTGCCGACGTCGGCCCCAGCACCTTGGCGTGCGCACCTTCGGCGGCCAGCGCTTTCTTCAACGCCGCAATCGCTGCGCCATCCACACCGTTAGCCGCAAGAATTGCGACTTTGCGTGTTTTGATGTCGCCCGACAGCAGGTTCACCTGGCTCAACGCCGGCGACTCTTTCAGCGACGTCTTGCGCGGCGGTACCGTGCCTTTGGTCGGCGCCGGCAGGCCGAGGTTCTGCGCAACGCGCTTGGCCAACTCCAGGTCGATATTGGCCAGAATCTCGTTGACCTGACGCGCGCGGATAAACTCACGCTCCACCTTGCCCAACTCGAAGCTGTAGGCCGCGATGATGTGCTCTTTCTCGTGGTGGCTCATGCTGTGGAAAAACAGCGTGGCTTGCGAGAAGTGGTCACCAAACGACTCACTGCGCTCACGTACCTTGTTGGCGTCGACGCGCTCGTAATAAGTCTCGAACCCGCCATCCTGAGCCGCCGCTGGCGTTTCTTTGGGCCAACCGCCATCAATCGAGTTCGGCTCGTAGGACGCACGGCCCTTATCGATCACGGTGCGGTGCTGGGCATCACGCTGGCCGTTATGGAAAGGCGTGACCGGCCGGTTGATCGGCAGCTCATGAAAATTCGGGCCACCGAGTCGGCTGATCTGCGTATCGGTGTAGGAAAACAGACGGCCTTGCAGCAGCGGGTCGTTGGTGAAGTCGATACCCGGCACGATATGGCCCGGGCAAAAGGCGACCTGCTCGACCTCGGCAAAGAAGTTGTCCGGGTTGCGGTTAAGCACCATTTTGCCTAGCGGCGTAATCGGCACCAGCTCTTCGGGAATGATCTTGGTCGGGTCAAGCAGGTCGAAGTCGAACTTGTGTTCGTCCTCTTCGGCAACGATTTGCACGCCCAACTCCCACTCAGGGTAGTCGCCGCCCTCGATCGCTTCCCACAGGTCGCGACGGTGGTGGTCGGTGTCTTTACCGGCAAGCTTTTGCGCTTCGTCCCACACCAGCGAGCAGGTGCCGACTTTCGGGTGCCAATGGAATTTCACAAAGCTGGACTTGCCTTCGGTATTGATCAACCGGAAGGTGTGAATACCAAAACCCTGCATGGAACGCAGGCTTTTTGGAATGGCACGGTCAGACATGGCCCACAGCACCATATGCGCCGATTCCGGCTGCAGCGAGACGAAATCCCAGAACGTATCGTGGGCCGAGCCGCCGGTAGGAATTTCGTTATGGGGCTCAGGTTTTACCGCATGCACAAAGTCCGGAAACTTGATCGCATCCTGGATGAAGAAGATCGGCATGTTGTTGCCCACCAGGTCGAAGTTGCCTTCGTCGGTGAAGAACTTCACGGCAAAGCCGCGTACGTCACGCACGGTATCGCCCGAACCACGCGGGCCTTGCACGGTGGAGAAGCGCACGAACACCGGGGTTTTATGCTCTGGGTTACGCAGGAACCCGGCCTTGCTCAGCGCAGAATGGTTCTTATAGGTCTGGAAATAACCATGGGCGCCAGTGCCACGGGCATGCACGATGCGCTCCGGGATACGCTCATGGTCAAAGTGCGTGATTTTTTCACGCATGATGAAGTCTTCCAGCAGCGAGGGGCCACGGGCGCCGACTTTAAGGGTGTTCTGGTTATCGGAAATCTTTACGCCTTGGTTGGTGCGCAGCGCCTGGCCGGTCGCATCGGAGCGAAATTCTTCCAGGGCCTGCAGCTTGGCGTTGGTGTTGCCACGGTCCAGGGTATCGGTGCCCGCAAGCTCACTCTTAGGCGGGGTGGCTGGCTTCTTGGTACTCATCAGTCAAAACTCCTTATTCAAAGTGGCCAGAGCGGTCCCCGGCTCGTTTGAGCAAACCCCCAGGCACGGCACCTGGGAAATTGAGTTGCTTAAGTAGTGACTGATGGGGTTTTGGGCCGTTCCTTTTTTATGACCTTTGATCGCGTTATTGCCAAATCGCTGGTTGAATGCGAAATAAATGCTAAGAAACGCTATACGGACAGGCTAAAATGCGCGCCCGGCTAACCGCTGATCCCTTTTCAATGCGCCCCACAAGGTTCGCTACGTGATCGAGTTTCATAACGTCCATAAAACCTACCGCGTCGCCGGTAAGGAAATCCCCGCCCTGCACCCCACCAGCCTGCGCGTCGAAAACGGCCAGGTGTTCGGCCTGATTGGCCACTCCGGTGCGGGCAAAAGTACCCTGCTGCGCCTGATCAATCGCCTGGAGCAGCCAAGCGGCGGTCAGATCAACGTCGACGGTGAGGAAGTCACCGCCCTGGACGCCAACGGCCTGCGCCGTTTTCGCCAGCAAGTGGGGATGATCTTCCAGCACTTCAACCTGCTGGCGTCCAAGACCGTTGCCGACAACGTGGCATTGCCGCTGACCCTGGCCGGCGAATTGTCGCGTAAAGACATCGACCTGCGCGTGGCTGAACTGCTCGCCCGCGTGGGCCTGTCGGACCATGCCAAGAAGTACCCGGCGCAGTTGTCCGGCGGCCAGAAGCAGCGCGTCGGCATCGCCCGCGCCCTGGCGACCAAGCCAAAAATTCTGCTGTGCGACGAAGCCACCAGCGCCCTCGACCCGCAGACCACCGCCTCGGTGCTCAAATTGTTGGCCGAGATCAACCGCGAGTTGAAGCTGACCATCGTGCTGATCACCCATGAAATGGACGTGATCCGCCGCGTGTGCGACCAGGTCGCCGTGATGGACGCCGGCGTGATCGTCGAGCAAGGCTCGGTGGCCGAGGTGTTCCTGCACCCCAAGCACCCGACCACCAAGCGCTTTGTGCAAGAAGCCGAGCAAGTCGATGAAGGCGAGCAGCGTGATGTGTTTGCCCATGTACCGGGCCGCATCGTGCGCCTGACGTTCCAGGGCGAAGCGACCTACGCGCCATTGCTGGGGACCGTCGCCCGCGAAACGGGAGTGGACTACAGCATCCTTGCCGGTCGCATCGACCACATCAAAGATACACCCTACGGGCAACTGACCCTGGCCATCACCGGCGGTGACATGGAAGCGGCCTTCGCCCGCTTTACCGCAGCCGATGTGCATATGGAGGTCCTGCGTTAATGGACGTGTTACTGCATTACTTCGACAAAGTTGACTGGGCCGACATCTGGGTTGCCACCGGCGACACCATGCTGATGCTCAGCACCTCGCTGGTGTTCACCGTACTGGTTGGCTTGCCGCTGGGCGTTCTGCTGTTTCTGTTCAGCCCACGTCAGTTGCTCGAGCAGAAAGCCACCTATGGCGTGCTGGCATTTATCGTCAACGCCATACGCTCTCTGCCGTTTATCATTCTGCTGATTGTGATGATCCCTACGACGATCTTTATCACCGGCACTTCGCTCGGTGTGGCCGGCGCGATTCCACCTTTGGTGGTGGGCGCTTCGACGTTCTTCGCGCGCCTGGTGGAAACCGCATTGCGCGAGGTGGATCGCGGCATCATCGAGGCGACTCAAGCCATGGGCGCCACCACTCGGCAGATCATCACCAAGGCACTGCTGCCCGAGGCTAAACCCGGCATCATTGCGGCCATCACCGTCACCGCTATTGCTCTGGTGGGTTACACCGCCATGGCAGGCGTCGTGGGTGCTGGCGGGCTGGGCGACCTGGCGATCCGCTATGGTTACCAACGTTTCCAGGACGACGTGATGGTCGTCACCGTGGTGATGTTGATTGTGCTGGTACAGATTCTGCAAACCATCGGCGATAAGCTGGTGACACACTACTCTCGAAAATAACGGCCATTGCCGGCCCCCGCCGGCACATGCCCGAACAAGGAGCTTGTTGGATGAAAAAACTACTGGTTGCTTTCGCCGCCGTTGCCGCGTTTTCTGCCCACGCTGCCGAGACTATTACAGTCGCTGCATCGCCGGTGCCCCACGCGGAAATCCTCGAATTCGTGAAGCCTGCACTCGCCAAAGAAGGCGTTAATTTGCAGGTCAAAGTCTTCACCGACTACGTGCAGCCGAACGTACAAGTGGCTGAAAAACGCCTGGACGCCAACTTCTTCCAGCACCAGCCGTACCTGGATGAGTTCAACAAAACCAAGGGCACTCACCTGGTAAGCGTTGCCGCGGTACACCTGGAGCCACTGGGCGCCTACTCCAGCAAGTACAAAAAGCTGGAAGACCTGCCAAGCGGCGCCAACGTCGTGATCCCGAACGACGCCACCAACGGCGGTCGCGCCCTGCTGCTGCTGGCCAAGCACAACCTGATAACCCTGAAGGACCCGACCAACATCCTGTCGACCATCAAGGACATCAGCGGCAACCCAAAAAACCTGAAATTCCGCGAACTGGAAGCCGCCACCCTGCCGCGCGTGCTGACCCAGGTCGACCTGGCGCTGATCAACACCAACTACGCCCTGGAAGCCAAGCTGGACCCATCCAAGGATGCGCTGGTGATCGAAGGCAACGACTCGCCTTACGTGAACATCCTGGTGACCCGCGACGACAACAAGGATTCGGACGCGGTGAAGAAGCTGGTTGCAGCCCTGCACACGCCAGAAGTGAAAGCGTTCATTCTTGAGAAGTACAAAGGCGCGATTCTGCCGGCGTTCTGATCCAGAGCTACACCGTAAACCTAATGTGGGAGCGGGCTTGCCCGCGATAGCAGAGTGTCAGTCGCCGAAGATGTTGACTGGCCTGCCGCTATCGCAGGCAAGCCAGCTCCCACATTTGTTTTGTGTTGTGATCGTTCCCACGCTCCGCGTGGGAATGCAGCCCGGGACGCTCTGCGTCCCGCTTCTGAGGCCGCGACGCAGAGCGTCACAGGAGGCATTCCCACGCAGAGCGTGGGAACGATCATTTGCGCTGGAGTAAAACCGGCAACTCAGCCACCAGCTTTGTGTGGCTTTTGCTATCAGCGCAGGGCTGGCACCACCTCATGGGTCAACCATTGGCGCAGGCACCGATTCTCCGGGTAGTAGTGGTAGATAAGCAGCGCGTAGACGCCAGACTCACTGACCATCAACGTCGGCGCACAGTGGCCATGAGTGATCAGCGCCAGGGTGTGTTGTTGGTCGGGATCGAGCTTGCGCAGTAGCGCAGGGTTCAGGTGCAGGCCCATCAGGTGGCCGATGTCGCAGGCGCTGAACCATGGCTGGTTGTCTATCAACACAGCGTGCAGCTGGTGATGGTGGCGGGTGAAGACTTTGGGTGTGATCGGTGGATCAGGGGTAAGTGATTGCATTGGGACAACTCCGGGTATGAACAGGAGCTGCCAACAGCCTTCCTACGGGCATGGGTGGCAGCCATACGCGGGGTAGGAACCGAGTACCCAGGGATCTCAGCCACGTCGAAACGTGCCCGCGCATAGCCGCCGCGACTGATAGTACGGGCACAAAAAAAACGCCGCAATCAGACGGTGGCGCTATGACGCCAAGGGTACATAAAAGGGTTCCTACGCCCTGTCACTGAATTTGCAGCGACAGGCCAAAGACTAGCCACCCCAAGACCGTCCAACAAGTTCACGCACAGCGCGACAACACGTGGGAAATCTCCGACGACACCCTGTTCAAACCTTGCACAAAACCACTGTGGGAGCTGGCTTGCCTGCGATGGCGGTGGGTCAGCAACTGAGATGCAAGCAGGCCCACCGCTATCGCAGGCAAGCCAGCTCCCACAGGTTATTTGTGTTGTTGGTTAGCTTGGTGATTGGCCTACTTGCGCTGTAGCAAACCCGGCAACTGCGCCACCAGCTTTTGATTATTCAACGGCGCACGAATAAACCCACGCTGCGTGCCGTCCGGGCCGATCAGCGCCAGGTTGCCGCTGTGGTCCACGGTGTAGTTGGGTTTGCTGGTATCGGCCGGAATAAACGGAATGCTCACCGCATTCGAGACCTTCTGCACATCCGCTACATTCGCGCCGGTCAGGCCTTCGAATTGCGGGTCGAAGTAGCCCAGGTACTGCTTGAGCTGGGTCGGCGTGTCGCGGTTCGGGTCAACGCTGACCAGGATCACCTGCAACTTATCCACCGCCTCTTTAGGCAGCTCGCTCTTGATCTGGCGCAGTTGCGCGAGGGTGGTCGGGCAGATGTCGGGGCAGAAGGTGTAACCGAAGAACAGCAGGCTCCATTTGCCTTTCAACTCGTTGACCACCACCGGCTGGCCGTCCTGATTGGTCATGGTCACCGGCGGCAGCTGGCGGCTTTGCGGCAGCAGGATAATGCCAGCGTCGATCAGTGCGGTAGGGTCGCCCTGGCCTTTGCCGCTGAGCACTTTGTTAACGGTCAGGCCCATGATCAACGCGACGATGGCCACCAGGATAAAGACGGTTTTTTGAGTTCGAGTCATAGGTTCAACAATAGGTAGTGGTCGACGAGCAGCGCGATAAACAGCAGCAGCAAGTACCAGATAGAGTACTTGAAGGTGTTGATCGCCGCGTGCGGCTTGCTGCCACGGTACAGCACCCAGGCCCATTGCAGAAAGCGCCCGCCCAATACCAGCGCACACGCCAGGTACAGCAGGCCGCTCATATGGATCACATAGGGCATGAAGCTCACCGCCAGCAGGGCGAAGGTGTAGAGCAGGATATGCACCTTGGTGTAGTGCTCGCCGTGGGTGACCGGCAGCATCGGGATATCGGCCTTGGCGTATTCCTCTTTGCGGTGAATGGCCAGGGCCCAGAAGTGCGGCGGGGTCCAGGCGAAGATGATCAGCACCAGCAGCAGCGGCTCGGCGCTGACATGCCCGGTAACCGCGACCCAGCCGAGCAGCGGCGGCGCCGCACCGGCCAGGCCGCCGATCACGATATTTTGTGGCGTGGCACGCTTGAGAAAACCGGTGTAGATCACCGCGTAACCCAGCAATGAGGCCAACGTGAGCCAGGCCGCCAACGGGTTGGTGAACGCCAGCAACAAGGCCAAACCTGCAATAGCCAGAAACAATGCAAACGCCAATGCCGCCACGGGTGACACGCGCCCTTCTGCCAAGGGCCGTTTATGCGTGCGCGCCATCACCGCATCAATGCGCCGATCCACCACATGGTTGACCGCCGCCGCACCTCCGGCGCACAGGGCAATGCCCAAATTGCCGAACACCAGCACCGTCCACGGCACCCCGGCGCGGGTCGCGAGGAACATGCCCACCAAGGAGGTGATGAGCATCAGCACCACCACTTTCGGCTTGGTCAGCTCCAAATAGTCCCGCCAGATCGCCTGATCGTGACGCGCGCCGATCAAGGTCGCCATGGCATTTCTCCTTTTAGGGTGATGAGACCCGATACGTGTTTGCGCGGGATAAAACGCCAGCCAAACGGCAACTGATTGCGCACCCGGACCAGGCTGGTACGGGCGTGGTAGTTGACCAGCACCAGCGTCAGCAATAACCCCGCCCCACCGGCGTTGTGCCCGACCGCCACCGGCAGCGGCAAGCCGAACGCCACATTGCTCACGCCCAGGCAGATTTGCGCCGCGAGGGCGATCAGCAGCAGGCCCGACAGCCGCGTCATGCCCACGGCGCGCAATTGCCAGGCCAGCCCCAGCAGCACCAGCGTCACCAGCACCGCGCCGATGCGATGGGTCAGGTGGATGGCCGTGCGCGCCTCACTGTCGAGCTGGCCGCCGAGGTAATTGGGGCCGATATGCTGGGTGAGGTGAAACCCGTTGGCAAAGTCCGCCGCCGGCCACCACTCGCCATGACACGTCGGCAGGTCGACACAGGCCACCGCCGCGTAGTTTGAACTGACCCAACCGCCCAGCGCGATCTGCCCGATCACCAGCACCAGGCCCGCCGTGGCCCAATATTGCAGGCGCTTGGGCACGATCAAAGCGGGCAACACGCCGGACAGTCGCAAGGTGAGCAGAAACAGCAGGCTCAAGGTTGCAAAGCCGCCAAGCAAATGCCCCGTGACCACTTGCGGCCACAACTTCAGCGTCACCGTCCACATACCGAACGCCGCCTGGGCAAACACCACCGCCAACACAAACAGCGGCAGTTTCACTGGCTGCCCCGGATCACGCCGATGGCTCCACGAGCGCGCCGCCAGCAGCACGATCAGCAAGCCCAAGGTGCCGGCGAAGTAGCGATGGGTCATCTCGGCCCAGCCCTTGTCGGCTTCTACCGGCGTATCGGGAAAATGCAGCTCGGCATGCGCCAGCTGGGCTTCGCTTTGCGGCACGCTGATAAACCCGTAGCAGCCCGGCCAGTCCGGGCAGCCGAGGCCAGCGTGGGTCAGGCGCGTGTAGGCGCCGAGCAGCACGACCAGCAGCGCCAGCAAGGTGGCAAACAACGCGAGGCGAAATCCAGGTTTGGCCATGACGATGCCCTTATCCGATGTTCGACAGTTTCAGCAGCAGGCGCAGGTCGTTGAGCAGGTCCTTGCCCTTGACCTTGGCGTCGTAGCGCAGCACCAGGTTGCCGTGCGGGTCGACGATCCACAGTTGCGCCTCACCCGGCGCGGCCGCGTTTTTACTGAAGGTAGTCAGATCCAGCGGGTAGCGCTGCAGTTGTGGGTATTCGGCCTTGAGCTTGGCGTCGTAATCCGTGCTCATCGGCTGCGCGCTGGCCAGGGCATGGCTGGCGCGAGAGGCATCGCGGCCCAGGCTGATTTGCAGCTGGCGCGCCAGATACACCAGTTGCTGGCACTCAGCGGCGCAGGCGGTGGGCGCGGTAACCAACAGTTGCCAGCGATCTTCATCGGCCTGCACGCCGATGTCGGCGCGGGTCTGGCCGTTGCCGATCATCTCGCCGTGGTAACTGCGGCTGTCGGGCACCCAGAACTGCAACTTGTACATAAAGGTGGCCAGCGCCATTGGGCCGATCACCATCATCAGGATCAGAATCAGCTGCCAGCGGCCTTTGCGCCGGTCGGGCGCCTCAGACGTGCTGGGTGGATTCATGGCCGCTCCCATGGAGTTTCTCCTTTTTGTTATGCCATCCGAGGTAGAGGTAAAGCGCCAGCAACGCCAGTGCCATGGCGAACCACTGCACGGCGTAGCCCAAGTGTTTTTCCGGGCCCATGGCGACCACCGGCCAGGTAGTGTCGTAGGTGCCGGGGCCAGGTTCGGCGCGCAACTCATAGGCGAAACCGCTGCGGCCCAACTCCGCCCAGAGCGCGGCGGGATGCAACGCAGTCAGCAAGCGCGGCCATTGCGTGGTGGCGGGGTCGGCGTGCAGTTGGAAGGTTTCGCCGGGCGCGATGTACACCCAGGCATCCAGATTCAGAGGTTGTTCAGGCGTGGTGAACACGGGCGGCGTGCGCCGGTCCGGCCACGGCAACCAGCCGCGATTGAGTAGCAGCCATTCGCCGCTGGCCTGGTCGTGAAAGGGCTGCAGGAGTTCAACACCGGCCTTGCCGTCGCGCATGCGGTTGTCGAGCAGCACGCTGTGCTCAGCATCGAACTGACCGCGCAGCCGCACGCGGCGGAAGGCCGGGTCGGCCATGCCATCAAGTTGCACGCTGCTGAGCGGCTCAGCCACACGCCGTTCGGCATAGCTGTCCACCAGCAGCTGTTTTTCATGCCCGCGAGCCAATTGCCAGAACCCCAGCCCAACCATCAACGGCAGCAGCACAAGCACCACCAGCGTGGGAGCGAGCCCTGGGCGAAAGTCTTTTATGGCGCTGGCTATACTTGTTTTCATTGCCCGCCTTTTCATTGCCCGCCCATCCGAATGGAACCTGACCATGCTCAAAGCAACCATTGCCCTGATGCTGATCGCGACTGTCGTGAGCCTGTTCAGTGGCTTGTTCTTTCTGGTCAAGGACGAGGGCAACTCCAACCGCCTCGTCACTGCCTTGACCGTGCGTGTTGTACTGGCCGCGATCACCGTGGGCTTGATCGCCTGGGGCTTTTTCAGCGGCCAGCTGGTCTCTCATGCACCGTGGTAAAACGCCTCACAGCACATAAACGAAGAAAAACAGGCCGATCCACACCACATCCACAAAGTGCCAGTACCAACTGGCCGCCTCAAAACCGAACTGGTGCTCGGCGTTGAAGTGCCCCTTGAGGATGCGCATCAGCATCACGAACAGAATGATGGTGCCGATGGTCACGTGGGCGCCGTGAAAGCCGGTGAGCATGAAGAACGTCGCGCCGTACACGCCCGAGCCAAGGGTCAGGCCCAGCTCTTTGTAAGCGTGCATGTACTCCTCGGCCTGAAAGCCCAAAAAGGCCCAACCCAGCAGCACCGTGAGCGCCAGCCAGATTTTCAGCGCGCCGCGATGGCCCTTGCGCAACGCGTGGTGGGCAATGGTGATGGTCACGCTGGAGCTGACCAGCAAGATCGTATTGACCAGCGGCAAGCCCCACGGGCTGATGGTGCCTTCGGGCGGCGGGTACATTTTCGGGTCAGGGTTGTTGAGCAACGGCCAGGCAAATTCGAAGTTCGGCCACAGCATGTGCGCGACGCCCTTGGAGCCTTCGCCCGCCAGCCATGGCGCGGACATATGCCGCACATAAAACAGCGCGCCGAAGAACGCGATAAAGAACATCACCTCGGAAAAGATGAACCAAGTCATGCCCCAGCGAAATGAGCGATCCATCTGCGGGCTGTACAAACCCGCGCGGCTTTCCTTGATCACCGCGCCGAACCAGCCGAACAGCATGTAGGCCAGCAACAGCCCGCCGACGAAAAAGATCCACGGGCCGTGGGATTCCGGGCGCGCCGCTTTGAGGTCGTTGAACCACACGGCCAGGCCGTACACCGTGATCAACATGCCAAACGTAGCAATTATTGGCCATTTGCTTTGCGCTGGTACGTAGTACGTATCATGAGACGACATGTATTCGCTCTCCTGATTGAGGGGGCAAACAGTAGCTAGCCGCCGGTATGGACGGCCACCGGCGGTTGGCGCGCAGTGATGTCAAACAGCGTGTATGCCAGGGTCAAATGCTTCACATCCTTGGGCATGGCGCGATCGACGATAAAGCGCACGGGCATTTCTATGCGCTGACCTGGCTGCAGCACTTGCTGGGTGAAGCAAAAACACTCGGTCTTGTGGAAATACATCGCCGCTTCGGCCGGGGAAATACTCGGTACGGCCTGGGCGGTCATGGGTTTATCTGTGGGGTTGTAGGCCACGAACAGCATCTCGGTGACAGCGCCAGGGTTGACCACGACCTCATCGGCTTTGGAGTGGAATTCCCAGACCATGTCGATGGCATTGGTGGACATGAACTGCACGCGCACCTGGCGCGTAGGGTCCACCACCTGCTCGCCTTCGTACTGCCCGGCGGTCTTGCCGTTGATGCCAAACGCCTTGCACATCACGTCGTAGATCGGCACCAGGGCAAAGCCGAAGGCGAACATGGCCACGACCAGGATCAGCAGGCGGGTGACCAGGCGCTTGATGGGGACGGACTCAAGCATGGCGCTCACCCGCTTCTGGTTTTTCTGTGGGAGCTGGCTTGCCTGCGATGAGGCCCTGGCAGGCAATACATTCTGTGCCTGACACACCGCTATCGCAGGCAAGCCAGCTCCCACAGGAGACCGAGTCGACCTGCATCAAGGCGTTCACTTGACCTCCGGCGGCGTCGTAAACGTGTGATACGGCGCAGGCGAGGGGATGCTCCATTCCAGGCCTTCGGCGCCATCCCACGGCTTGGCCGGCGCCGGCGGGCCGCCACGGATGCACTTGATCACGATAAACAGGAAGAAGATCTGCGTGGCGCCAAACATGAACGCGCCAATCGAGGAGACCATGTTGAAGTCGGCGAACTGCAGGTTGTAGTCCGGCACCCGGCGCGGCATGCCCGCCAGGCCGACAAAGTGCATCGGGAAGAACGCCATGTTCATGCCCACAAAGGACAGCCAGAAGTGCAGCTTGCCCAGGGTTTCGTCGTACATGTGGCCGGTCCATTTCGGCAGCCAGTAGTAGGCCGAGGCGAAGATGCCGAAGATCGCCCCGGGCACCAATACGTAATGGAAGTGCGCCACCACAAAGTAGGTGTCGTGGTACTGGAAGTCCGCCGGGGCAATTGCCAGCATCAGCCCGGAGAAACCGCCAATGGTGAACAGAATCACAAAAGCCACGGCAAACAACATCGGTGTCTCGAAAGTCAGCGAGCCTTGCCACATGGTGCTCACCCAGTTGAACACCTTCACGCCCGTGGGCACCGCGATCAGCAGCGTGGCGTACATGAAGAACAGCTCGCCCACCAGCGGAATACCCACCACGAACATGTGGTGCGCCCACACGATAAACGACAGAAACGCGATGCTCGCCGTGGCGTAGACCATCGAGGTGTAGCCGAACAGCGGCTTGCGCGAGAAGGTCGGGATGATCGAGCTGACGGCGCCAAACGCCGGCAGGATCATGATGTACACCTCGGGGTGGCCGAAAAACCAGAACACATGCTGGAACAGCACCGGGTCACCGCCACCGGCCGCACTGAAGAAGCTGGTGCCGAAGTGGATGTCCATCAACATCATGGTCACGCAACCAGCCAGCACCGGCATCACCGCGATGAGCAGGAAGGCGGTAATCAGCCAGGTCCATACGAACAGCGGCATTTTCATCAAGGTCATGCCAGGCGCGCGCAGGTTGAGAATGGTGGCGACCACGTTGATCGCGCCCATGATCGAGCTGATGCCCATCAGGTGAATGGCAAAGATGAAGAACGTCACGCTTTCCGGCGCGTAGGTGGTGGAGAGTGGGGCGTAGAAGGTCCAGCCGAAATTCGGCCCGCCGCCCGGCGTGAACAGCGTCGAGACCAGCAGCAGGAACGCTGCCGGCAGCAGCCAGAAACTGAAGTTGTTCATGCGCGGCAAGGCCATGTCCGGCGCGCCGATCATCAGCGGGATCATCCAGTTGGCCAGGCCGACAAACGCCGGCATCACCGCGCCAAACACCATGATCAGGCCGTGCATGGTGGTCATCTGGTTGAAGAACGCCGGCTGCACGATTTGCAGGCCTGGCTGGAACAACTCGGCGCGGATCACCATGGCGAACGAACCGCCGAGCAGAAACATGGTGAAGGCGAACCACAGGTACATGGTGCCGATGTCTTTGTGGTTGGTGGTCAGCACCCAGCGCATCAAGCCTTTGGCGGGGCCGTGGGCATGGTCCGCATGACCATGGTCGATCACAGTGCTCATGGCCGTTCTCCTGCAAAGGAATGGGCTGTGCGGTTCAGGGCATACGCAGTTGAGGCCGTCATTTGCTTTCCGCCTGTTTCAGAGCCAGCACGTCTTTGGGCGTGACCATGTCGCCTTTGTTGTTGCCCCAGGCGTTGCGCTCGTAGGTGACCACGGCGGCGATATCGACTTCCGACAGCTGTTTGCCGAACGCCGCCATGGCGGTGCCGGGCTTGCCGAAGTACACGCGGTGCAGGTGGTCTTCTTTGGCGCCGGTGGCAATTGGCGAGCCTTTGAGCGCCGGGAACATCGGCGGCAAGCCCTGGCCTTCGGCCTGGTGACAGGCCACGCAGGTGGTGTGGTAAACCTTGTCGCCACGGGCCACCAGCTCGTCCAGCGTCCACTCTTTGGACGTCAGCTCCTTGAGCTTGGCGGCCTCTGCCTTGCGCTCGCCCAGCCAGTTGTCGTAGTCGGCCTTGGATTTGACCTCGACCACAATCGGCATGAAGCCGTGATCCTTACCGCACAGCTCGGCGCACTGGCCACGGTAGATACCGGGCTTCTCGACACGGGTCCAGGCCTCGTTGACGAAGCCGGGGATCGCATCGCGCTTGACCGCAAAGGCCGGCACCCACCAGGAGTGGATCACGTCGGCGGCCGTCACCAGAAAGCGCACCTTGGCGCCCACCGGCAGCACCAGCGGCTGGTCGACTTCGAGCAAGTAGTGCTCGCCCTTGGTGGCCTGGTTATGGATCTGCTCGGCGGGCGTGGCCAGGTTGCTGAAGAACTCCACGTCCTGGCCCAGGTATTTGTAGTGCCACTTCCACTGATAGCCGGTGACCTGGATATCGATATCCGACTCACTGCTGTCGTAGATATTGATCAGGGTTTTGGTCGCCGGAATGGCCATGGCCACCAGGATCAGCAAGGGCACTACGGTCCAGAGAATTTCCACGGTGGTGCTCTCGTGGAACTTGGCCGCCACCTGGCCCGTAGACCGGCGGTGCAGGATCATCGACCAGAACATCGCGCCAAACACGACGATGCCGATCACCACACAGATCCAGAAAATGGTCATGTGCAGGTCAAACACGGCGTGACTGACTTCAGTAGCCCCTGGCGCCATATTCGTTGTCCAGGCGGCTTGCGCCTGGCCGAATACTGACCACAACAGTAGGCCCATCCAAACGTGTGGATGTCGCGTCATTGCGGGTTCCCCTTTATGTTTCTTGTTATCCCGCCGGTTTGCACCTGCGGCGAAGGGAGCGGCTTCCATACTGCTTACAACCGCCAAGCCTTGCCTGCGTCATGCAGTTGGGCGTCATCAGCTAATTGCGTACAAATCCGAGTATAGACAGCCGGGGCGACCCCGCAATGTGTAGGGGCAAATGAGCAAAAACAGACGGGCGGACCCAATAAAACCGGGCGCGCAAACGTTTATCCGACGAACGATGGCATTTCGATATAACGCACACGCATAACCATGAAATAATTATGACAAATGCGTCTTAGGCGCTCGTATAAACGAGCTACCTTATCCTCTCCCTTTTCCTACGCCTGTTTCACTGGAGCCTTCATGAACACCGCCGCATTGCGCGAGCAGATTTTCCGTGCCCATCAACACGAAGCCACTACGGGCCAGCTTGCCCAGCAACTGGAAAAACAATTGCCGCACCTGCATTCGGCCATCTCCCTGGCTGACGGTGATCGCAACATTGTCATGACCCGCTTTGTCACCGCCTACATCGAACTGGTTCCGGACTTGCTCGAAGCCGCCAACGATGTGGCCCGCGAAGCCGGTATCGAAAGCCAGATCAAACCGGTGTTGAAAATCGCCGAGCATTTCTTCCTGCAGCCGCCTGCGATCCTGGCCGGCCATGAAGGCCTGGACGGCTTGCTGGATGAGGCCTACCTGGCTCACCGCTTGGTTGAAGAGGTCAACGACCTGTATATCAAGCATTTCGGCCAGCCATTGATTCCGGCGGATACCACTGTGGCTAACTTGATTGCCCATCAACTGATTGGTGAAACATTTGCCAATCAGTTGGATGAAGCCGTGCACTTGGCGGTAGATGAAATGCTCAACGAGGAGAGCTTTGCGCTGGAGTCGGTCGAGGCGTATCGCGAACAGCTGAAAAGCCCGCAAACGGAAGCGGCGTGGAAGCGCTGGCCGTGCCTGTCGCGGCAGCTGGGCGTTGAGTTATCGCTGGATCAGCCAGCCTGATTTTCCGAGTGAACATAGAACCACTGTGGGAGCCGGGCTTGCCCGCGATGGCGGAGTGTCAGTCAGCACATTAGCTGGCTGACCCACCGCCATCGCGGGCAAGCCCGGCTCCCACAATTTTTGTGGTGTTCAGACGGGCGCCGAACCTATCCCCACCGTCGTCCGCACTCGGCCTTCGAGCCTACGCTTCAACCCCCGCGCCTCGATCACCAGCGTCGAGCCCTTGGCCGCATTGGCCCGGCCCCATTCTTCCAGCAACTCCAGACACGAATGGTCGATGTAGCTCAGGTTGCTCAGCGGCACATGCAAGGTGGTCCCCGCAGGCACCGTCGACAGCACCTGAGTCAGCGCAGGCACTTTCAGGAAGGTCGCGGCACCGGTCAATCGCAGCTCCATCTCACCGTCCTGGGGCAAATCGATCAGGCTGACTTTCAATCGCGAAGCTTTAAACGCGAGCTTCAGCAACGTGAGCCCAAAGCCCACCAATACGCCGGTCAGCAGGTCGGTGAAGATGATTGCCAGTGCCGTAGCGGCGTAGGTAAACATCGGCATCCGCCCATAACGGCCCAGCGCGCGAAAGGCTTTGACGTCCACCAGCTTGATCCCGGTGTACACCAGCACGCCCGCCAAACTCGCCACCGGAATGCTTTGCAGCACGCTCGACAGCAGCAACACAAAGCCCAGCAGCCACACACCATGGAACATCGCCGACAGACGCGTAGTAGCGCCGGCCTGCACGTTGGCCGAGCTGCGCACGATTACGCCGGTCATCGGCAAGGCGCCAACCAAACCACAGAGCATGTTGCCCACGCCTTGAGCTGACAATTCCTTGTCGAAATCGGAGCGCTGGCCGCTGTGCATTCGATCGACCGCTGCCGCAGAAAGCAGGGTTTCGGCGCTGGCAATAAACGCCACGGCGAAGGCGGCGATCAGCAGTTGCGGATCAGCCAGGTTCAGCAGGTCGCTGGGGCGCAGCCAGTCGATGGCGTCGGCGAGGTTTTCCGGCACCTCCACGCGCTTGACCTGCAACGCCAGCACCAGGCTGGTCACCGTCGCCAGGCCCACACCCAACAACGCGCCCGGTACGAAGCGCAATGTTTGCGGCCGGAATTTATCCCAGCAGTACATCACCAGCATGGTCGACAGGCCCAGCAAACCAGCCTGCCAACCAAGACCGCCGCCCAGCGTCGGGATCGCTTCGGCCATGGCCGCCGGGAAGCCCGCCAGGTTATCCAACCCCGAAGGTTTAGGCGCGCCGTCGAGCATCACATGCACCTGCGACAGCACAATCAATACGCCGATACCCGCCAGCATGCCGTACACCACCGCCGGAGCCGTGACCCGGAACCAGCAGCCCAGGCGCAAACGCCCGGCCACCAGTTGCAGGAAACCCGCCAGCAACAGAATCGGCCCGAGCATCATCATCCCGTGCTGGCGCACCAACTCGAACACCAACACCGCCAGCCCCGCCGCCGGGCCACTGACCTGCAGCGGCGAGCCCGCCAGCCAACCCACTACCAGGCCACCGATTATCCCGGTGATCAGCCCCTTGGCCGGCGGCATGCCGGACGCAATCGCGATGCCCATGCACAAGGGCAGGGCGACCAGAAACACAACCACCGAGGCCAGCAGCTCCCGTGGCAATACAGCTTTCAATTGAGCAGCACGCATGATGGCTCTCCCGAGGGATTCGCCGGGCGCGGTAAAGCCTGGCTGCGTCCATGGCAGCCACCGCTTGACCCGGCAGGGAAGTGTTTTAGAAGCGCGCTCTAGGCGTCGCGCAAGGAATCGGCTCGGTGCCGTTCAGCGGTCTGAATGCCGCCTGGTCCGCATCGTAAGCGCGGATTTCGCTGGTCTCGATGTTGTAGATCCAACCATGGATAAACAAATGACCATTGGCCATGCGCGAAGCCACGGAAGGGTGGGTACGCAAATGCTGCAATTGAGCGATGACGTTTTCTTCGGTCAGCACCTTCATGCTCTCGCCTTCGTTGGCGCAGTCGCAATTGTCTTCGACCATGGACTTGGCGACTTCGGCGTGACGCAACCAGGCCCGTACCGTCGGCATCTTTTCCAGGCTGTCGGGGTTGAGTACCGCGCGCATGGCGCCGCAATCGGAGTGCCCGCACACGATGATGTGCTGTACGCCCAGGGCGAGTACCGCGTACTCGATGGCGGTGGAAACCCCGCCGTTCATCTGGCCGTAGGGCGGCACCACGTTGCCGACGTTACGCGTCACGAACAAATCGCCGGGGGAGCTTTGGGTGATCAGCTCGGGGACGATGCGCGAATCAGCGCACGTAATAAACATCGCCCGTGGGCTCTGGGCCGTGGCGAGTTTCTTGAAGAGTTCTTCCTGCTGCGGGAAGACGTCGTGATGGAAATGCAAAAAGCCGTCAACGATGTGCTTTAACGCTGCATCGGCAGACTCCGCCACCTGAGTGGCTGAAGCCGACGCAGCCAACGGCTGTTTATCCTTGTCACTCATGATTCATCCTCTTTATTAATGCAGGGGAGTGTTCAGGTCAGTTCGACGTCTGGCTATCGGAAAAGTTGAAAAACTAAACAAACCAAGGCGTCGACTCACCAGTCACTCGCTGAACAAGGTAACCGGCGAAACTTAACTCAAACTGAATGAACCGCTCTAGAACGAGGGTTTCAGTGATATCAAAACGCGACTATTTCCACAGCAATGGCGCCTTCGTTCTGTTCAGTTTACAACAATGCCATCTGCCTGCCCGGCGGGCAAAACGCCGTGCAATCCAGATTAAACCCTTCCCGTCGATTCAGCCCCAGCCGCTTGATCGCTTTGTTGAAACGCTGCGCCAACAAATCAGCAAACGGCCCCTCGCCACGCATGCGCACACCGAAGCGGCTGTCGTACACCTCACCACCGCGCACCTGGCGCACCAGGCTCATCACATGGGCCGCGCGCTGCGGGTAATGCGCCGCCAGCCACTCCTCGAACAGTGGCGCCACTTCCAAGGGCAAGCGCAACATCATGTAGGCGGCGCTCTGCGCACCGGCGGCGTGGGCCTCGGTCAGCAGGCTTTCCAGCTCGCTGTCGTTGATCATCGGGATCATTGGCGAGCACAGCACGCCCACCGGGATACCCGCCTCGCGCATCACCCGAATCGCCCGTAACCGCGCCTTGGGCGCCGCCGTGCGCGGCTCCAGGATACGCTTGAGTTCGTCGTCCAGGCTGGTGAGGCTGATCATTACCGCCACCAGCCGCTGACGCGCCAACTCGGTGAGCAGGTCGAGGTCGCGCAAGATCAGCGAACCCTTGGTGATGATGGTTACCGGGTGCCGATAGCGCAGCAGCACTTCGAGGGTTTGCCGGGTGATTGTGTAGTCGCGTTCGATAGGCTGGTACGGGTCGGTATTGGAGCCCAGGTTGATCGGTGCGCAGACATAACCTGGCTTCGACAGCTGTTGCTCCAGCACGTCGGCGGCGTTGGTCTTGGCAATCAGTTTGGTTTCGAAATCCAGCCCTGGCGACAGGTCCCAATAGGCATGGCTGGGCCGCGCATAGCAGTAGATGCAGCCATGTTCGCAGCCGCGATAGGGGTTGATGGAGCGGTCGAACGGCAAATCCGGCGAGTTGTTGCGGGTGATGATGCTCTTGGCCGTTTCGATACGCACTTCGGTGCCCTGGGTCGGTGGCACTTCCTGGAACCAGCCGTCGTCTTCGGCCACGCTGACGGTCGGCGCAAAGCGGTTGTGCAGGTTAGTGGCCGTGCCCCGGCCACGGGGCGGCAGCGCAGTAGTCATGAAAACGCCTCGATACTGTTTTTATATACAGTATCGAGGCGCGAGGTTTCTGACCAGTGCCGTTTGGCGGCCAGGGCAAGATCAGTGCTTTTGCGTTACCTGCCCCAAATCGTCACCCGATGTGGTGCGCATATCGCTCTTGCGCAGGTCTGCCACGTCACTGGCTTTGACTGGCGCGCCTTTATTGCCCCAGCTGCCACGGACGAAACTGACCACATCCGCGACTTCCTGGTCCGACAGGCGCCACGCGAACGCCGGCATGGTGAAAGTCGACGGCGCCGTGTGGGTGGCTGGCAAGGTGCCGCCGTTCAATACGATGTTGATCAACGAGGTGGCGTCCGCCGTCTGCAACACCGGGTTACCCGCCAGCGCCGGGAACACCCGCGTGTAGCCATGGCCGTCGGTACGGTGGCACGCCGCGCAGTTGTCGATATACACCGACGCGCCCGGCTTGCTGTCGTCACCTTTCCACAGCGCCTCGGCCACCTGCTTGTCGTACTGATGCGGCTGGTCCTTCGGGTCCACCGCCGGCAGGCTCTTGAGGTATCGCGCAATCGCGGTGAGGTCGTCCTGGGACATGTACTGCATGCTGTGCACCACCACATCACTCATGCCGCCGAACACTGCACTGCGGTCACTGCGGCCGGTCTTGAGGAATTGCACCAGTTGCTCCTCGCTCCAACTGCCAAGGCCGTCCTTGTGGTCGCCGCGCAGGCTTTTCGCGATCCAGCCTTCCAGCGGCGCACTGCCAGACAGGAACGCGTTGCCGTCAGTAGCGCTAAGGGCTTTTTCCTGCATGGTAAGGGCACGCGGGGTGTGGCAGGCGCCACAATGGCCGAGGCCTTCAACCAGATAGGCACCGCGAGCGACCACCGGGTCGGTGGCGGCTTGCGCCTGATGCGCCTCGACCGCCGGCGCGAACATCCAGCGCCACGCCGCCAACGGCCAACGCATGCTCAAGGGCCAGGGAATATCGCTGTCCTTGTTCTCCTGGGCGACGGGCTCCACGCCCTTCATGAAATACGCATACAACGCCTGCATGTCACTGTCGCTGACACGCGCGTAGGACGGATACGGCATCGCCGGGTAAAGCGTACTACCGTTCTTGGCGACGCCATGGCGCACGGCCTTGTCGAAGTCTTCGAAGCTGTAGTCGCCCAGGCCGGTTTTGTCCGGGGTGATGTTGGTGGAATAGATCACGCCGATCGGGGTTTCCATCGGCAGCCCACCGGCGAAGGGTTTGCCACCCTTCGCGGTGTGGCAGGCCACGCAGTCACCGGCACGGGCCAGGTATTCGCCCTGCTTGACCAAATCGGTTTCGGCAGCGCTCACCGAGCAGCTGCTGAACAGGGCAAAACTGGCGATAACAAGTGCTTTCATGGTCATCGCTCCTTATGCCTGAACCAGTGGGCCGGGGTTTTTCAGGTACTGCTCGCGGATCGCCCGCGCCGACCAATAGGCCAGCGCTGCCACCAGGCCGGTAGGGTTGTAGCCCAAGCCTTGTGGGAAAGCCGATGCGCCCGGAACAAACACGTTGTGTACATCCCAGCTTTGCAGGTAACGGTTCAACGCACTGGTTTTCGGGTCGGTGCCCATGATCGCGCCGCCATTGAGGTGGGTGGTCTGGTAGGACGCGGTGTTGAATTGCTCACCGACTTTTTTGCCCAGCACAGCAATGGCCTTGGGGTTCATCGCCGCGGCGACCTTGCCCATTTTCTCCATCATGAAGCGGTTCATCTTGATGTCGTTTTCCTGCCAGTCGAACGTCATCCGCAGCAGCGGCAGGCCGTAGGAGTCGCGGTAAACCGGGTCCAGATCCAGGTAGTTGCTCCGGTAGGATTGATGCGCACCATGGGAGTCCATCGACACTTGGTGGGTGTAGTAGTCGGCGGTGGCACGCTTCCAGGCGCTGCCCCACGCCGGCGTGCCCGGCGGGTTGGACGTACCGGCAATCGGCCGGCTGCCAGCCTGGTTGACCCACATCGGCGAGCCGCCCACAAAGCCGTGCGGGCCGTGGTCGAAGTTGTCCGCGTTGAAGTCATCGATGGCCACGCCATTGCCGCCCGCACCGATGAAGTTGTTGGTGTGGGTGTCCTTGTCGAAGAAGGCCTTGATGGTGCCCATGTTCTGGTAGGCAAAGTTGCGGCCCACCACGCCCTCATTGGTAATCGGGTCGTAGGGTTTGCCGATGCCCGAGAGCAACATGAGGCGCACGTTGTTGAACTGGAAGGAGGCGATGATCACCAGGTCCGCCGGCTGCTCACACTCGCGGCCCTGGGCGTCGATATAGGTCACGCCGGTGGCCTTGCTCTTGGTGCTGTCGAGGTTGACCTTGAGCACATGGGAATTGGCCCGCAGCTCAAAGTTCGGCACCTGACGCAGCGCCGGCAGGATGTTTACGTTCGGCGAGGCCTTGGAGTACATGTAGCACACGTAGCCACTGCAGAAACCGCAGAAGTTGCACGGCCCCATCTGCGCGCCGTAGGGGTTGGTGTACGGCCCCGACGTATTGGCCGATGGCAGGTTGTAGGGTTTGTAGCCGACGTCGGTAGCCGCTTTCTGAAACAACTGCGCAGACACGGTGTTTTTCTGCGATTCCAGCGGGAACGGGTTGGAGCGATCCGGCGCATACGGGTTGCCGCCACGGCCTTCACCCACCAACTGGCCTTTTACGGTCCAGGCTTGGCCGGAGGTGCCGAAGACTTTTTCGGCGTAGTCGAAAAACGGCTCCAGCTCTTCATAGCTCACGCCGAAGTCCTGGATGGTCATGTCCTTGGGGATGAAGTTCTTGCCGTAGCGCTCTTCATAGTGGCTGCGCATGCGCAACTCGATAGGGTCGACGCGAAAATGCACGCCCGACCAGTGCAGGCCCGCACCACCCACGCCATTGCCCGGCAAAAACGCACCCAACTGACGGTTGGGCAGGGCAACATCATTCACGCTATGGCGAATGGTCACCGTCTCCTTGGAGATGTCCTGAAAGAGTTTTTTACGCACGCTGTAGGTCAGTTCGTCGATGACCTGGGGATAGTTGCCGTCCGGGTAGGTGTCCTGCATCGGGCCGCGCTCCAGCGCTACCACGTTGAGGCCAGCTTCCGTCAGCTCCTTGGCCATGATCGCGCCGGTCCAGCCGAAACCCACGATCACCGCGTCCACTTTCTTCATGATGGTCGCCACGTTTATGCCCTCTCGCCGCGAATGGAAACAGCCGGGAAGGGGTATTGCTCGTTGCGTTCAACCCAGTCCATGAAATCGGCGCGGGCGCCGGGGAAGCCGATCATGGTCCAGCCGACCATGCCTTTGTTGCCACCGTGGATCGGGTCGCAGAAGAAGCCTTCCTTGGTGTTTTGCAGTAACAGGTTGAAAAACATCTTCGCCGGCACTGCCTCGAAATGCGCGGTCATCTCGCCGCCGCCCGCTTCCATACGCCGCAGCATGTCATCCTGGGTAGCGCTGTCTTGCGCAGC
Source organism: Pseudomonas sp. OE 28.3 (assembly GCF_014268205.2). Taxonomy (NCBI): domain Bacteria; kingdom Pseudomonadati; phylum Pseudomonadota; class Gammaproteobacteria; order Pseudomonadales; family Pseudomonadaceae; genus Pseudomonas; species Pseudomonas sp. OE 28.3. The sequence goes on along the minus strand of NZ_CP077082.1, from coordinate 265,040 downwards.
AAAAGCTTTACCGTTGAACGCCTTCGACCAGGCATCCGTGGCGGCAATGCCCAGGCGATAGATGTCTTTGGGCACCAATTTGCTCTGCCAGCCCATCTCTGGCGCCGCATCGGCGTTGAACGGGCCTTGCATGAACCACAGCGCGCCAGCGGCATACGGCGTGTTCATCTGGCGGTCGATGTATTCCGGCGCGCCGGCTTCCAGGGCGCCTGGGCCTTGGGCATCCGCGGGAATCAGGCGGGCGACGGCAGCGTTGATAAACGCCCACTCTTCGGCCGTGAAGTAACTCGGCTCGTAGGCTTTGTCGCTGGCGGGCGTTTTGGCGGGAGCGGCCTGCACCGGCTCCGGTGTGGCCATCAACATCGAGCCGCCAAGGCCAGTGCTGGCAACCGTGACCACCGGGATCAAGGTCAAGGATTTGCGTAAAAAGTCACGCCGCGGGTTGTCCTGATCTTGATCAGACATAGGTGCACCTCATCATGTGGTCACGGGTTTATCCGCCGCTTCTGGGAGCAGCGTGATGGTTTGCCAGGGCATTGGATCCAAAGGGATATCACACACTGGCAATCAATAGTTACAAATGATAGCAGCCTAAGCATTAAGAGAAATCGATTCAGCGCGAAAAACAGCGGATCAGATGGGCGGATTCACGATTCTTTGACGGCCACCTCACACGGCATTGACCCCTCGCAGGCGAATATTTAGCCCATCAGCCCTATCCCATTCGGTCTCAATGCGCATGTTCACGATTCGATCACTGCCCGCCTTTGGCCTGGCGTTCATGGCACTGTTCACCACACTGCAGGCCCAGGCCGACGAGGCTACGTCTATCCGCTCGCCTGAGTGGGCACAGCCGGTGGGCGACCAATTCAACCTGCACCAGATGACGCCCACGCTGTATCGCAGTGCATTGCCGGACAGCACTGCGCTGCCGGTGCTGCAAAATCTGAAGATCGGCACGGTGATCAACTTCCTGCCGGAATCTGATGCGCCCTGGCTGAAGACGTCTGATATCAAACAGGTGCAGCTGACCTATCGCACCAACCATGTCGACGATGCCGACGTGCTGGCGGCACTCCGGGCCATTCAAGAAGCCGAAACCCATGGCTCGGTGCTGATGCACTGCAAGCACGGCTCCGATCGCACTGGCCTGATGGCGGCGATGTATCGGGTGGTGATTCAGGGTTGGAGCAAAGAGGATGCGCTGAACGAGATGACGCTGGGCGGCTTTGGTTCAAGTAACGGCTTTAAAGACGGCGTTCGCTACATGATGAAGGCAGATATCGACAAGTTGCGTACAGCATTGGCCAATGGCGACTGCAGCACCAGTGCCTTTGCACTGTGCTCGGTAAAAAGCTGGATCACCACGACAGACAAGGCCGAAGGGCAACTGTAGCGCGCCTTTCTGTGGGAGCTGGCTGTGGGAGCTGGCTTGCCTGCGATAGCTTCAACGCGGTGTGAATGACACACCACGGTGCCTGCATCGCGGGCAAGCCCGACTCCCACAAAAAGCCCGCCCCAAGCAGAAGCAGGCGTCGGGGATCAGTCCTTTTTCAGCTTGGGATTAGGGAAAAACTGCACCGCCCGCACCTTCGGGTCCGCAGGCGCCTTCAACGCCGACGTATTGACCCGCGTGCCCAATTCCTTGGGCACCGAATTGCCTTGTTCATTCAACGTGTCCGAATAGCCGCAGGCCACACATTCGCGGTGCGGCACATCGTCTTCGTTCCACATTTTCAACTTGTCCAACTCTTCGCACGCCGGGCAAACCGCCCCGGCGATAAATTGCTTTTTGGTCACCACAGGCCCATCACTCATGCTGCTGCGTCCTCACTCAGGCCGCTGTGGCGCAAGAGTGCGTCAATCGACGGTGCACGTCCGCGGAAGTCGACGAACAGCACCATCGGCGCCTGGGAGCCACCGCGCGCCAGAATCGCTTCGCGAAATGCCCGGCCGGTTTCGGCATTGAGCACGCCGTCTTCTTCAAACTTGGAGAAAGCATCGGCAGACAGCACTTCGGCCCACTTGTAGCTGTAGTAACCCGCGGCATAACCGCCAGCGAAGATGTGCGCGAAGCTGTTGGGGAAACGATTGTAGGCTGGCGGACGCATCACCGAGACCTCATCGCGCACGCCTTCGAGCACCTGAGCCACCGTGCGGCCATCGCCGTGGGTGGCATGCAGTTCGAAGTCGAACAGCGAGAATTCCAACTGGCGCACCATCATCAGGCCAGACTGGAAGTTCTTCGCCGCGAGCATTTTTTCCAGCAGGTCCTGAGGCAGCGGCTCGCCGCTTTCATAGTGACCGGAAATCAGCGCCAGGCCTTCCGGCTCCCAGCACCAGTTCTCCATGAACTGGCTCGGCAGCTCCACCGCATCCCAGGCCACGCCGTTGATGCCGGACACGCCCGCGTGTTCAACGCGGGTCAGCAGGTGGTGCAGGCCGTGGCCGAATTCGTGGAACAGCGTAGTCACTTCATCGTGGGTCAGCAGGGCAGGCTTGCCGCTGTCGGCCGGGGTGAAGTTGCACACCAGGTTCGCCACCGGGCTTTGCAGCACACCGTCGACAGTACGGCGGCGATCGCGCGCGCCGTCCATCCACGCGCCGCCACGCTTGTTGGCGCGGGCGTACAGGTCGAAGAAGAAACGGCCAACGTGCTGGCCGTTTTCCTTGATCTCAAACAGGCGAACATCCGGGTGCCAGGTGTCGAAGCCTTTTTGCTCGGCGATCTCGATGCCGTACAGGCGCTGCACGATGGCGAACAGGCCGCTCAGCACTTTGTCGATCGGGAAGTAGGCGCGCAGGGCTTCCTGGGACACGCTGTAGCGTTGCTCACGGAGTTTTTCGCCGTAGAAACCGCTGTCCCAGCTTTGCAGGTCGGCGCAGCCTTGTTCGGCAGCGTAAGCCTTGAGCTGTTGCAGGTCCTGGGCGGCAAAGGGTTTGCTGCGCTTGGCCAAGTCGCGCAGGAAGCTCAGCACCTGGTCGCTGGACTCGGCCATTTTGGTCGCCAGGCTCAGCTCGGAGAACGACGCGTAGCCCAACAGTTTGGCCAGTTCCTGACGCAGGTCGAGGATCTGCTCCATCACCGGGCCATTATCGTTCTTACCGGCATTCGGGCCTTGGTCTGACGCACGGGTGCAGTAGGCCGCGTAGACTTCTTCACGCAGGGCGCGGTCCTGGGCGTAGGTCATCACCGCGTAGTAGCTTGGGAATTCGAGGGTGATCAGCCAGCCATCGAGGCCTTTGGCCTGGGCGGCGGCGGCCATTTGCGCCTTGGCCGAGTCGGTCAGGCCGGCGAGGGTGGCTTCGTCGGTGACGTGCTTGGTCCACGCCTGGGTGGCGTCCAGCAATTGGTTGGAGAACTTGCTGCCCAGCTCAGACAGTTTGCTCTGCACTTCGGCGTAGCGTTTTTGCTGCTCAGGCGGCAAATCGATACCCGACAGGCGGAAGTCGCGCAGTGAATGTTCCAGAATGGTTTTTTGCGCCACATCGAAACCGGCGGCTTCCGGGCTGTTGGCCAGGGCTTCGAAGGCCTGGAACAGTTCGCGGTTCTGGCCCATCTCGGTGGAATAGGCGCTCAATGCCGGCAGGCAAGCCTCGTAGGCTTCGCGCAATTCAGCGCTGTTGCACACGGCGTTGAGGTGGCTGACCGGGCTCCAGGCGGCGCCCAGGCGGTCATTCAGTTCGTCCATGGCCAGTACCAGACCGGCCCACGTAGGGTTTTTACCCTGGCTTTGCAGGATGCCTTCGATGGCAACGCGGTTGTCGGCGAGGATCTGTTCAATGGCCGGCTGCACGTGCTCGGCACGGATCGCCGAGAACGGCGGCAGGTCGTAGGACTGCAAAAGTGGGTTGTTCGCGCTCACGGTGGGTACCTTGGCTGAAGAAACTGATAAGACAAAGATGGGGCCATCTTAATTACAATCAACACCCACCGCAGCTATCAACCTATAAGAGAGAGGCTATCGTGACCCTTCGCACCTATCAGAACCACACGCCAACCCTGGGCGCCGGGGCTTTTGTCGATATTTCGGCGGTGGTGATCGGCGATGTCGAAATCGGCACCGACAGCTCGGTTTGGCCGCTGACCGTGATTCGCGGCGACATGCACCGCATCCGCATCGGTGCGCGCACCAGCGTGCAGGACGGCTGTGTACTGCACATCACCCACGCCGGGCCGTTCAACCCGGACGGCTTCCCGCTGCTGATCGGCGATGACGTGACCATCGCCCACAAAGTCATGCTGCACGGCTGCACGGTCGGCAATCGCATCCTGATCGGCATGGGCAGCATCGTGATGGACGGCGCGGTGGTGGAAGACGATGTGATCATCGGCGCCGGCAGCCTGGTGCCGCCCGGCAAGAAACTTGAGAGTGGTTTTTTGTACGTGGGCAGCCCGGTTAAACAGATCCGCCCACTGACTGACAAAGAACGGGCCTTCTTCACCTACAGCGCCGCGAACTACGTGAAGCTCAAAGACCTGCACCTGGCGGAAGGATTCGACCGATGACCCTGAACTACTCCACCGTGCTGTTCGACCTGGACGGCACCCTGACCGACCCGCGTGAGGGCATCACCCGCTCGATCCAGTACGCCCTCGGCAAACTCGGCATCGATGAACCGGACCTGACCAAGCTGGAACACTTTATCGGCCCGCCCTTGCTGCAAGCCTTTATGCAGTTCTATGACTTCGATGAGGCCAAAGCCTGGGAAGCGGTGAATTTTTATCGCGAACGCTTCAAGGTCACCGGCCTGTATGAAAACCGCGTATTCGATGGCGTGATGCCGTTGCTTGAGGAGCTGAACGGCCAGGGCCGCCAGCTGTATGTCGCCACATCCAAGCCGTGGGTGTTTGCCCGTGAGATTGCCCGGCATTTTGATTTTGCCAAGCACTTCAAAGTGATCTACGGCAGCGAACTGGATGGCACGCGCACCAACAAGGTTGAGCTGATTGCGCACCTGATGAACGAAGAGGGTTTGGACCCGGCGACTACCCTGATGATTGGTGATCGCAAGCACGACTTGATCGGGGCGCGCAGCAATGGGTTGGATTCGGCGGCGGTGGGTTATGGGTTTGGTAGTTTTGAAGAACTGAATGCTGAGGCGCCGACCTTGCATTTTGAGACGCTGGAGCAGATGCATCAGGCGTTTTTGCAGCGCGGCTGAGACCGCTATCGCAGGCAAGCCAGCTCCCACATTTGACCGTGTTCACAATTCAAACTGTGGGAGCTGGCTTGCCTGCGATGGGCATGGGTATCTACAACTTTTGAAGGCAGCCAATTTCTCCTGTGGCGAGCAGGCTTGTCCTGCGTTGGGCTGCGAAGCAGCGCCAAACCCAGACGCTGAGTTCTTTCAGGAAAATTGCAGTGCCTTTACTGGGGCCGCTTCGCAGCCCAACGCAGGACAAGCCTGCTCGCCACAACAGCCCACCTGCCACAGACTTTGTGTTAACAGGTAGGGTAGATAGTTATGCTGCGATAAGGCCCTAACGGCCACCACCTTCCAACTGCCGCAACGCCGCCTTACGCTGCTCCACCGGCAACCCACCCAGCTTCTCCACCGCCGCAAAGAACTTCACCCAATCCCCGCCTTGCTGCGCAAACAACGCCGCAAACGCCGGCACCCACTGGTCATACAGCCCGAACGGCAATAACCGCGCATTGTTCATCGGCTGGTTGATCCACGCGTCATAACGCTTGTCACCGCCCCATTGGCTGTCGCGCATGTGCCGGTACTCACTGCGCAGGCGCTCGAACTCTGCCGCTTTGGCCTGGCGCATCACATCCGCCGCCAAGGGCTGTGCGTACAACGCCTCCAGGCGTTTGCGGGTATCGAGCACCAGCCGGATAAATTGGTCGCGCTGCTGCAACGCCGCATTGCTCAGCGGCGCCAAGCCCCGCGCCGCACGCCATTGACGGGTGCCTTCCTGCTCGACGAAGTTGGCATAGGACTCGTTGAACTCGGTGTCGTCCTTCACATAAAAGCGTTGGTGCGCCAGCTCGTGGAAGATCAGCGTGGCCAGGCGCTCATCCCCCCAATGCATCATCGAACTCATGATCGGGTCGTTGAACCAGCCCAGGGTGGAATAGGCTTCGACGCCGCCCATCGACACATCCATGCCTTGTTGCTGCAATAGCGCCGCTTCGCCGCGTGCTGCGCCCTGGCTGTAATAGCCGCGATAGGCCACACACCCAGCGATAGGGAAGCAGTGGGTTTGGGGCGAGAGAGAAAATTCCTGCGTAGCGAACACATTCCAGACCACGTAAGGCCGGCCAATGTCGGCGTACAGGCGGTAACTCTGGTTGTCAGGCAGGTGCAGGTGCTCACTGGCAAAGGTGCGGGCCTGCTGCGATTGCATCAGGTGGGCGCGCAACGCCTGTGGGCGAGCAGGGTCGGCGATGACCTCGGCAACCGGCTCCCGAGCCCGCAGCAACTGCCATTGGCCGCTGGCCAACTGGCTGTAATAACTCACGCTGGAACAGCCGCTGAGCAGCAGCACCATCAACCCTGGAAGAAAACGCCTGACCATGCACCGACCGCTCCTGGGTTATTGGCCCGCCAGACTATCCTGCCTGCACGGAATTTTTCCATGCCGTGGCGTGTTTATACTGATACAGCGTCTGTTGCCACAGGCTGCCAGGTTGAATTCTTACCCACCGTTGAGTGCCCGCCATGCGCCAGCTCTTGCTCCCCGTCACCGCCTTGTTTCTCAGCGCCTGCGCTTCGACCCCAATCCCGCCGGTCGACCCGCACCAGGCCTGGATCGATTTCGCCACGCCGACACCCGGCGCCAAACTGGTGATGGCCCAGCGCCTGGACGGCAAGAACCTCAACGACGGGCGTTTCTTCCAGGTGCCACCCGGCAGCCATGAGCTGATGGTGCGCTTTGATTTCGAAGTGAACACCGGGGCGGGCTTTGGCGGCCTGGACCAGACCCATGACCGAACCTGCTTCATGACCCTGCAATACGACAACTTCCAGGCAGGCCAACGCTATGTGCTGGAGGGGCGCTCGCTGGCTTTTACGCCCAATATCCGGCTGTACAACGCGGCGCGTCAGCTGTTGGCGGAGGAGCGCAGCGTTAATTGCATCTGATCAGTCGCTATTCTTCTGATAGATGATCCGCTTGGTGCCGTTTTCGCAGGAGCCGACGATCATGGCGCTGTCATGATTCTTGGCTTCTTCGGCGGTGATGATTTCCAGGGTGTAAGACGGAATCGCCTTGGCCTGGATCTTTACCTCGATCTCTTGCTTGAGCTCTTCACAATCTTTTGGCGCGGCCACGGCCGAAGTGGCCAATACACCGCAAATGATCGCCAAGGCAAAACGTTTCATGTGTGAAGCTCCCTGAATGCACTGCGCACGGGTGTGCGCCTAGGCTATTCGACCACATTTTGGAAACGCGAGTTCTGATTTAACGCACAACAAACTATGGGAACGGGCCTTTGTGGGAGCTGGCTTGCCTGCGATGGCAACGCCTCGATACAACTGGATAACCGAGGTGAACCTATCGCGGGCAAGCCCGGCTCCCACACAAGCCCGCTCCCACAGGGAATCAGATCGTTCCCACGCTCTGCGTGGGAATGCCGCCTGGGACGCTCCGCGTCCCGCCCACAGCATTCAAGTTCTGTGCAGGTGTGACGCAGAGCGTCACGGGCTGCATTCCCACGCGGGAGCGTGGGAACGATCTAAACGCGAGTTCTGATTTAACGCAGAACAAAATGTGGGAACGGGCCTGTGTGGGAGCTGGCTTGCCTGCGATGGCAACGCCTCGATACAACTGGATAACCGAGGTGAACCTATCGCGGGCAAGCCCGGCTCCCACACAAGCCCGCTCCCACAGGGGATCTTGCTGTGTCAGTTAGACCAGCGTGGCATCCAGGCTGATTTTTGCGTTCAGCACTTTCGACACTGGGCAGCCTTCCTTCGCCTTTTTGCTCAGTTCCTCGAACTGCGCCTGGCTTGCGCCGGGGATCTTGGCTTTCAAGACCAAATGCACGGCGGTAATCGCAAAACCGCCATCCACCTGGTCCAGGGTCACTTCAGCCTGAGTGTCGATGCTGTCAGCCTTAAGGCCGGCATCGCCCAGAATCATGGAAAATGCCATGGAGAAACAGCCAGCGTGGGCCGCGCCGATCAACTCTTCAGGGTTGGTGCCCTTGCCGCCTTCGAAACGGGCCTTGAAGCCATAGGGTGCTTCGCGCAGCACGCCAGTTTCCGTGGAGATGGAACCCAGGCCCGTCTTCAGATCACCTTCCCAATGCGCGGATGCTTTTTTAACAATACTCATAGCTCTCTCCTCGAACGGTGGTTTTGCGTCAGTAAGGGTTCTGAGGATAGTCGGCCCGGCAAAGTTCATCTTGTCGGAGAAACCTAGCGATTTAGTAGGAAATTTCGCAGTTGCTATTGAATCTCGGGTATATGCCCTCATTGCATAGAGCATGCACATGAAGCGGCAGGTTTTGGTTCGTCTATAAGCCTGCGCACCTAATGGAGAAGCAGGCTTATGAAATCGCTGTCCGACGTGAAGTTCTCGACCCTCGACCTCGTGCCCGTGCGCGCCAACGGCAGCATCGCGCAGTCATTGCGCAACTCGCTGGACCTGGCCCAGCACGTGGAAAAGTTCGGCTACAACCGTTTCTGGGTAGCTGAACACCATAATATGGACGGCATCGCCAGCTCGGCCACTTCGGTGCTGCTGGGTTATTTGGCCGGTGGCACCTCAACGATTCGCGTCGGCTCCGGCGGTGTGATGCTGCCCAACCACGCGCCGTTGGTGATTGCCGAGCAGTTCGGCACCCTGGAAAGCCTGTACCCCGGCCGTATCGACCTGGGCCTGGGCCGCGCCCCCGGTTCCGACCAGATGACCGCCCGCGCCCTGCGCCGTGAACGCTCCGGCAGCGCTGACGAGTTTCCGGAAGATGTGGCCGAACTGATGGCCTACCTGGGGCCACGCACGCCCGACCAACGGATCATCGCCGTACCCGGTACCGGCACCAACGTGCCGGTGTGGCTGCTCGGTTCCAGCCTGTTCAGCGCACAACTGGCCGGTGAGCGTGGTTTGCCCTACGCCTTCGCCTCCCATTTCGCACCCCGCTTGATGCACGAGGCGATTCGCGTGTACCGCAATCACTTCAAGCCTTCAGCCGTGCTGGACAAGCCCTACGTGATGCTTGGCATTCCCCTTGTGGCCGCCGACACCGACGAGCAGGCCGACTACCTGGCCACTTCCGTGTACCAACGCATCCTGGCGCTGATGCGCGGGCAAAGCCTGGTGCAACGCCCGCCGGTGAAAACCATGGACGGCCTGTGGCTGCCCCATGAAAAAGACGCGGTGGGCAGCTTCCTTGGCCTGGCCATGGTCGGTAGCCCAGCGAAGATCCGTGCGAAGTTGGAAGTGTTGATCGAGCAAACCGGCGCCGATGAGCTGATCTTTACCAGCGACCTGTATGAGCATGCCGACCGGATTCATTCCTACGAGTTGCTGGCGCAGGTGATGAAGGGCTGATTACCCGCAGGCGAAAAAAACGACGCACCTGTGGCTAGGGAGCTTGCTCCCGCTGGGCTGCGTAGCGGCCCCAAAAGAAAGGGAGCGCTGCGCACTCAGCGGGAGCAAGCTCCCTCGCCACAAGTGCGTCGTTTCATGTCTGCACGGGATTAACCGCGCTTGTAGACGATTTCCTTGGTGCCGCCTTCGCAGCTGCCAATCACTTTGCCATCGGCCGCCGCGCCTTTGTCGACAACATCCAGCGAATAATGCTGAACACCTTTAGCGTCGAGCTTCGCCGCGAGTTCACCTTTCAGCTCTTCACAAGGCTTGCCCGCCGCCAGGGCAGTGCCCGCAATGCTCAACAAACCTACCGCTAACAGGAACTTCTTCATCCGTTACTTTCCTTGCGCTGATCGAAAAGTGCGTGCCGACGCTTATGGCGTCGGCACCCAATGGTTGTAGCGCAGGTTATGGCAATCGGCCAGTCAGCAAGTTCAACTCACGGGATCAACTACTGGCAATTCGGAATCCCACCTTGAGCGTGACCTGGAAGTGCGCGGCCTTGCCGTCCTTGATATGGCCGCGTGTTTCGGTCACTTCGAACCACTCCAGGTGCTTGATGCTCTTGTGCGCTTCAGCGATGGCGTTGTTGATGGCATCTTCGATGCTGGTGGTCGAGGAGCCGACCAGTTCGACTTTCTTGTAGGTGTGATGATCAGACATAACGTTTCTCCTGAGGTCTCTAGTGAGCGTAGCAGTGAATCTTCGTACTGCTTCTGGCGACCAATCCCACTCGAAAGTTCAGATTTACTGCACTTTCTGAAAACCGTGGAGTCGGTATCTACACATGCCACTCAATCACTTCAGGAGAGTTCCACATGGCCAACACTTCTTTACGCAAAGCGTCGCTGGAAAGCATGGAAGCCGAGATTTCGAGCCTGCTCAAGTCCCTTGAGAGCCTCAAGGACGATGCGTCCGATGAGTCGCGCAAAACGCTGAAGGCCCTGAAAAGCAATGCCGAGAATGCCCTCAAGCATTCCCGCCACCTGATCAGCGATGCCTATGAAGAAAGCAAAGTCAAAATCCGCGAAACCAGCGCGGCAACCCGTGACTACGCACAAGAGCACCCATGGACTACCGCCGGCGTTGCCGTTGGCGCGCTGGGCCTGTTGGCGGCTTACCTGCTGTGCAAACGCGGTGACTAAACTGGCTGGCGCAACAGCTCAGCCTTGAGCCACTGCGCCAACTGACCCGCGCGCCCGTCTGCGGCGCGCTTGGGTAGCCACAACGCCAGGTGCGCCGGGGTTTCACTGAAACCCCACGGCGCCACCAGGCGACCCGCTCGCAGGTCCTCTGCCACCAGCGGTTCGGGCGCAATTGCCACACCCAAACCCGCCACCGCCGCCTCCAGCAAATAATACAAATGCTCAAAACCCTGGCCGTGCTTCAACGCGCCGGGCTCGATGTCATGTTGCTGCGCCCAGATGGGCCAGGCCTGCGGGCGCGAGGTGGTGTGTAACAAGGCTTCACCGCACAGGGCGTGGGGCGGCGCCTGGCGCAGGCGTTCGTAACCGGCGAAGCGCGGGCTCATTACCGGGCCAATGCGCTCGCTGGCCAGCTCATACACCTGCATGTCCGCTGGCCATGGCGGCTCCGCAAAAACCAGCAGGGCATCCAGGCCGGGGCGCCGTGGGTCGAGGTCGCCGTCACCCGCCGACAGGTGCAGACGCAAGTCGGGCAAGTCTGCGTTCAAGCGGCCCAGGCGCGGAATCAGCCAGCGCGCCAGCAAGCTGCCCGAGCAGCCGAGCACAAAAGGCGCATCGGCGCTGGCCTGGGTCAGTTCGGCGCAAACATCCCTTAAACGCTCGAACGCTTCGGCACTGGCATCCCTGAGCCGAACGCCTGCATCTGTGAGTTTAAGGCCGCGCCCGTCTTTGGCGAACAGGCTGACACCCAAGTGCTCTTCCAGCACCTTCAACTGGCGACTGACCGCGCCATGGGTCACATGCAGTTGCTCGGCTGCCTGACTGACGCTGTTCAAGCGGGCGGTGGCCTCAAACGCACGCAGGGCATTGAGGGGCGGTAGGTCTCGGCTCATCTGTGAGTTTTCCTGACAGGTTGTGGCGATCTTATCGGTTTTCAGCCTGGCGCGTCAGGGGTAGAGTGGCCGTCATTGCCTCTCCTCACCTTCTTTCCTGGAGCGCCCCATGACTCAGTCCCAGACCGACCTTCGCAACGGCCCCGACGCCAACGGCCTGTTTGGCGCGTTCGGCGGCCGCTACGTCGCTGAAACCCTGATGCCGTTGATCCTCGACCTGGCCCGCGAATACGAAGCGGCCAAGATCGATCCGGCCTTTAACGAAGAATTGGCCTACTTCCAACGCGACTACGTCGGGCGCCCAAGCCCGCTGTACTTCGCCGAGCGCCTGACCGAGTTCTGTGGCGGCGCCAAGATCTACCTCAAGCGCGAAGAGCTCAACCACACCGGCGCGCACAAGATCAACAACTGCATCGGCCAGATCCTGCTGGCGCGGCGCATGGGCAAAAAACGCATCATCGCCGAGACCGGCGCGGGCATGCACGGCGTGGCCACCGCCACCGTGGCGGCGCGCTTTGGCCTCGATTGCGTGATCTATATGGGCACCACCGACATCGAGCGCCAGCAGGCCAACGTGTTCCGTATGAAGCTGCTGGGCGCAGAAGTGATCCCGGTGGTCGCCGGCACCGGCACCCTTAAAGACGCGATGAACGAAGCCCTGCGTGACTGGGTGACCAACGTCGACAGCACCTTCTACCTGATCGGCACCGTGGCCGGCCCCCACCCGTACCCGGCGATGGTGCGCGATTTCCAGGCCGTGATCGGCAAGGAAACCCGCGACCAGCTGCAAGCCCAGGAAGGCCGCCTGCCGGACAGCCTGGTGGCATGCATCGGCGGTGGTTCCAACGCCATGGGCCTGTTCCACCCGTTCCTGGATGACACCAGCGTCGAAATCATCGGCGTTGAAGCCGCCGGCCACGGCATCGAAACCGGCAAGCACGCCGCCAGCCTCAACGGTGGTGTACCGGGCGTGCTGCACGGCAACCGCACCTTCCTGTTGCAGGACGACGACGGCCAGATCATCGACGCCCACTCGATTTCCGCCGGCCTCGACTACCCAGGTATCGGCCCTGAACACGCCTGGTTGCATGATATCGGCCGTGTTCAGTACACCTCGGTGACCGACGACGAAGCCCTCGAAGCCTTCCACAAATGCTGCCGCCTGGAAGGGATTATTCCTGCACTGGAAAGCGCCCATGCCCTGGCTGAAGTGTTCAAGCGCGCACCGACCTTGCCGAAAGATCACCTGATGGTGGTCAACCTGTCCGGCCGTGGCGACAAAGACATGCAGACCGTGATGCACCATATGGAACACTCTCAACAAGAGCAGTCAAAGCAGGAGAAACACTGATGAGCCGCCTGCAAACCCGTTTTGCGCAACTGAAAGAACAAAACCGCGCCGCCCTGGTGACTTTCGTCACCGCCGGCGACCCGGGTTATGACACCTCGCTGGCGATCCTCAAGGGCTTGCCCGCCGCCGGTGCCGACGTGATCGAGCTGGGCATGCCCTTCACCGACCCGATGGCCGACGGCCCGGCGATTCAACTGGCCAACATCCGTGCGTTGGAAGCCAAACAGAACCTGCTGAAAACCCTGCAGATGGTTCGCGAGTTCCGCAAAGACAACCAGGACACGCCACTGGTGCTGATGGGTTACTTCAACCCGATCCACAAATACGGCGTGCCCACGTTTATCGCTGACGCCAAAGAAGCCGGTGTCGACGGCCTGATCGTGGTCGACATGCCGCCCGAGCATAACGGCGAGCTGTGCGACCCGGCCCAGGCGGCAGGCATCGACTTTATCCGCCTGACCACGCCGACCACTGATGACGTGCGCCTGCCGACCGTGCTTAACGGCAGCTCCGGTTTTGTGTATTACGTGTCGGTGGCCGGTGTGACCGGTGCCGGTGCCGCCACCCTGGAACACGTCGAGGAAGCGGTAACGCGCCTGCGTCGGCATACCGACCTGCCGATCAGCATCGGCTTTGGTATTCGCACACCGGAACAAGCCGCCGCTATCGCCCGTCTGGCAGACGGTGTGGTGGTCGGTTCGGCGCTGATCGATCACATCGCCAATGCGAAAAATGATCAGCAAGCAATTGATGGCGTATTGAGCCTCTGCGCGGCGCTGTCGGAAGGTGTCCGTAACGCCCGTACGTAAGCGGCGTGTAGCAATGGGTAAAGTTCCTGATACAGAGGAATCATCCGGGCAATCCAGTACCTAAACTGACAAGACCAAGGGATTTCGAGCCTCGTTCGAAATCCCTTTTTTGTTCGTGCAGTACTGAGGAAAGCCCCCATGAAAATGCCTAAACGCTTGATCGCAGGTCTTGGCGTGTTGATGCTCGGCGCAAGTGCCCTGGCGCAGGCCGCGCCGCCCGACCAACGCGGCGATGGCCCAGGCCGTGGCGGCCCGCAAGGCCAGTACGAGCAGCGCGGCGACGACCATCGCGGCCCGCAGGATAACCGTCGTGGCCCGCCACAGGACTTCGGCCCCGTGCGCCAGGTGATCCGTGACAACCACAACGACTTCCGCCGTGGGGCGCCACCACCTCCTGGCGTGCGTCTGGTGCGGGGCCAACCGCTGCCACGCAACTACTACGGCGAACGCCTCGACAACCGCGCCTTGGCCCATCTGCCGCAATACCCAGGGTATGAATGGCGTCGTTCCGGCGGCGATATCGTGTTGATCGCCATCGGCACCAGCATCGTCTATCAAATCCTGGATGGCGCCCTCTACTAGCCCAGCAAAGCTTTTGTGGCGGGGAGCTGTTGTGGCGAGCGGGCTTGCCCCGCGTTGGGGTGCGAAGCGCCCCCAAAACCAGACAACACGGTTCCATCTGGAAAAACCGCAGTGGCTTTATTGGGGCTGCTGCGCAGCCCAACGCGGGGCAAGCCCGCTCGCCACAACAAGCCCACTCGCCACAGGGTTTCGGGCCACTCAAACAATGGATTTACAGCTCGATGCGCTCGACCTTGCCCACCAGCAACACGTAGGACAGCGCCCCCAGCAATGCCAGCACCGCGATATAGGTAATCGCCGGCGCAAACGAATCCCCACTGGCCAGAAAGCCAATCACTATCGGCGTGGTAATCGCCGACAAGTTGCCGATGAAGTTAAATACCCCACCCGTCAGCCCCAACAACCGCGCCGGCGCCAGGGTCGACACCAATGACCAGGTGATCGATGCCAGGCCATTCCCAAAGAACGCCAGCGCCAGAAACGCGATCACCCAGGCCGTCGAGTCCACATAGTTGGCGCCGATGATCGCCGTGGAAATCAGCAACCCACCAATGATCGGCAGCTTGCGCGCAAAACCTACCGACGTACCCCGGCGAATCAGCCAATCAGAAAAAACCCCAGAACACAGCACGCCGATAAACGCAGCGAGGAATGGCAGCGAGGCCAGCAGGCCGGACTTGATGAAGTCCATGCCGCGATATTTCACCAGGTAGGTCGGGAACCACGTCAGAAAAAACCACAGCGTCGAGTTCAGGCAGAACTGCCCCAGGTAGATGCCCCACAGCTTGCGCTTGCTCAGCACTATCCCGAGGTCGACCCAACTGAACGGCGCCTTGACCGCTTTCGCCTGCATATCCACCAGGCCGCCGCCCTCGCGGATCAACTCGATTTCTGCCGCATTGGCGCCTTTGAAGTCTTTCGGCTCGCGGTACACCACGTACCAGATCAACGCCCACAGGATGCCGACGCCACCGGTGGCGACAAACACCATGTGCCAGCCAAATGCGTGCTGCAGCCAGGCCAGTACCGGCGTCAGAAACGCCAGCCCGACAAACTGCCCGGACGTGTAAACGCCAATCGCGGTGGCACGCTCGCGCTCGGGAAACCAGGTGGTGACCACGCGGCTGTTGATTGGGTAAGCCGGTGCTTCCAGGGCACCGACGGCCATGCGCAGCACAAACAGCGCGATAAAGCTGGCCGCAAACCCCAGCATCACCGTGGCGATGGACCACAACAGCAGGGCAGCGGTGTAGAGAATGCGCGGCGGCACGCGGTCCACCAGCCAGCCGCCGGGAATCTGCATGGCGGCGTAGGTCCAGCCGAACGCGGAGAAGATCAGCCCGACATGCACCGGGTCGATCCCCAGTTCGCTGGTCAGCGCCGGGGCGGCAATCGACAGGTTGCTGCGGTCGAGGTAGTTGATCACCACGGTGATAAACAGCAGCACCATGATGAAGAAACGCTTTCTGCTAGGCGTGACGAGAGAAGCCTGCCCGGTGAAGGATTCAGGGTGCATGGGGTTGCCTCTTCTTATGTTTATTGAGGACGGGGCGCGGTCATTGTGGGGCTGGCTTGCCTGCGATGGCGGTGCATCAGCTAACTGATCTGGCACAGGCGGACCGCTATCGCAGGCAAGCCAGCTCCCACAGTTGATCCGGTTCCTTCAGTGAGCAATCACCACTCGGCAAAGCTGCCGTCGGCATGCCGCCAGATCGGGTTGCGCCAGCGGTGGCCGATGGCGGCGCGTTCGATCACGTATTCCTCGTTGATCTCAATGCCCAGGCCCGGCCCGTTGGGGATCTTCACGAAGCCTTTCTCATAGTCGAACACGCCTGGATCGCGCACGTAATCGAGCAGGTCATTGCTCTCGTTGTAGTGAATACCCAGGCTTTGCTCCTGAATAAACGCGTTGTAGCAAACCGCGTCCAATTGCAGGCACGCCGCCAGGGCAATCGGGCCCAGCGGGCAGTGCAGGGCCAGGGCCACGTCGTAGGCTTCGGCCATGTTGGCGATCTTGCGGGTTTCGGTGATGCCGCCAGCGTGGGACGCGTCCGGTTGGATGATGTCGACATAACCTTCGCTGAGCACACGCTTGAAGTCCCAACGGGAAAACAGCCGCTCGCCCAGGGCAATCGGCGTACTGGTCAACGGCGCCAGTTCCTTGAGCGCTTCGTAGTTTTCGCTGAGCACCGGCTCTTCGATAAACATCAGCTTGTACGGGTCCAGCTCTTTCATCAGCACCTTGGCCATGGGCTTGTGCACGCGGCCATGGAAGTCGACGCCGATGCCGACGTTAGGCCCGACCGCATCGCGCACGGCGGCAACGTTGGCCAATGCCAGGTCGACTTTCTCGAAGCTGTCGACGAACTGCAATTCTTCGGTGCCATTCATTTTCACGGCGGTGAAGCCACGGGCCACGGCCTCTTTGGCGGCACGGGCGGTGTCGGCGGGGCGGTCGCCGCCGATCCAGGAATACACGCGGATCTTGTCACGCACCTGGCCACCCAACAGGTCGCTGACCGACACGCCGAGCGCCTTGCCCTTGATGTCCCACAGCGCCTGGTCGATACCGGCGAGGGCGCTCATGTGCACCGCGCCGCCACGGTAAAAGCCACCGCGATAGAGCACGGTCCAGATATCTTCGATATTGCGTGGGTCTTTGCCGATCAAATAGTCGGAAAGTTCTTCAACGGCGGCGGCCACGGTGTGGGCGCGGCCCTCCACCACAGGCTCACCCCAACCGGTCACGCCCTGGTCGGTCTCGACCTTGAGGAAGCACCAGCGCGGCGGGACGATAAAGGTGGTCAGTTTGGTGATTTTCATCTTCTTATCTCTCTTATCGATGCAGCGCCAGGGGCGCAAACCTTGAGTTCAGTTAAGCGCGTTCCAGGCCGCGACATAGGCCTGGGCATTGCTCGCCACTTGGTCCACCGACATGCCCGGTTTGAACAACCCGGAACCCAGGCCAAAGCCCTTGGCGCCAGCGTCGAAATACACCTGCATGTTGCCTGGGGTCACGCCGCCCACCGGCAGCAGTAAGGTGCCGGTCGGCAATACCGCCAGCCACGCCTTGATCACCGCCGGGCCCATTTGCTCGGCCGGGAACAGCTTCAAAACATCCGCGCCTTCGGCCAGCGCGGCGAAGGCTTCGGTCGGCGTCGCCACACCCGGCGACAGGAACAGCCCCGCCGCTTTGGCGGCACGCAATACCTTGGCATCGCTGTGGGGCATGACGATGACTTGGCCGCCGGCGGCTTTGACCTGCTCGACCTGTTCCGGGGTCAACACGGTGCCCGCGCCGATCAGGCAATCGGCGGGCAAGGTGTCGCGCAGGGTGCGGATGCTGGTGTAAGGGTCCGGCGAATTCAGTGGCACTTCGATCACGCGAAAACCGGCCTCATAGAGCACCTGGCCGACCGCCTGCGCTTCATCCGGGCGCACGCCGCGCAAGATTGCGATCAAACCGTTGTGTGCGAGTGCTTGCTTGAGCATGTCAGGCCTCCTGTACAGGTTGAGTGAGCCCAGCAGCGACGGCCAACTGCCACAGACCGCGCGCGGTGGCTTCCTGCGCGAGGCTGACGTGGACGAAGCCGCAGAGGGCAAGGGCGCGTTGGTAGCGGGCGCAGAGGTCGGCAGCGCCGACCAGGACGATAGGCTTGTGTTTGGCCTGCTGCGGCAAACCGGCGAGTTCGTGGCCGATCAGCAGGCCGGACAGATAATCGGGCTGCTCGTCTGGCGCCAGTTCGCCGGTCAACCCCAGGGTACGAGCGCTGAACAAGGTCGACAGCACGCCGCGCTGGCCGTCGTTTGACAGCGCCACGTGGACGCCACGATCAAACGCCGCGACCTGGAATTTTTCGGACTGTTGCTGGGTACGCCCGAGAATGCTGTGCTTACTGAGTACCGCAAACAGCTCACCGGTCATGAATGTGTCGAAGTGGGTGATGCAGCCTTCAACCACCTCGACCCATTTGGAATGGCTGCCCGGCAGGCCGATCAACACGTCGGCGCCCAGGCCTTGCAGCACACCCAGCACTTGAGTTTCTTCGCCACGCATCACATTGGGCAAGCCGACCCGCTCGATCACACCCGGCACAATATGCACCTGCACCCCGCGCAGGCTGCGCACAGGGTGCAAGGCCTGGCCGAGGCTGGCGACGTCGACGGGCGTTTGCCGATAGGCCGCTTCGCTCCAGCCTTGGGCGCTGCCGACCATGCCGCAGGCAATCACCGGCAGGCCGGGCTGCGCGTCGAGCCAGTCGCCGCAGGCCGCATCGAACGCCAACTCAAAGCCGTCACTGCACAGCACGCCAGCAATGACCCGGGGTTCGCTGGGCAGGTGCATGATGCCGAACGCCAACGCGCGCTGTTCGAGCACACAGCCAGCCGGGCCGAGTTTGTAAGCACGAAGGGAGCTGGTCCCCCAGTCGAGCGCGATCAATTGCGCCTGCATCGCTTCACCTGAAATGAGTGGGTGCTGAAAAAGCTGATGGGCGAATATAAACCTATGACTGGCGATATCTCAATATATAAATAACAGTCCCATATATTGGGTTTTTGTAATAAAAAATCCCATCTCCTTAGCTCAGGGTGATGGGATCAGGTGCAACAGTGGTTAAAAAATAGACAGGTTCAGCTCGCGCATCGCGCCCATCCAGATCGCGTAATCGGTGTGATCCTTGAGGTCATCGCCGGTGTCCGGGTGCAGGAACACCACCAACCCATCGCGATGCAGCGCCAGCCAGGGCAACACCACGCCGATGTATTCCGGCTCGAATGCCAGCTGGCAGCTCCAGTCCGGGTGCGGGCCGACCGGCTTTTCGTGTACACGACCCATGCTCAGCGGGAACAGCGTGGCTGCGTCCTCGCAGAGCTTGCGCGCCTGGTCGATGGTGCTGGCGTCGAAGTAGATATGGGCGTGGTAGCCCTTGATACGTTGCATGACGAAATCCGGATCCAATATGCGCCGATCCTAGACCGCAATCGACGGCAGGGCCAGCCCGGTCAACGACTGCGCGCTGCTGGCTTGCTCGGCCAGCAGCCAGTCGACAAAGCGCTCGACCAGTTGCCCCCGGCGTTTGCGCTGGGGCTGCACCACGTAATAACCGAAGCGCGAGATCACCGTGTCATTGATCGGCCGGCACAGCCAGTTCTGTTCCAGCAGGTTATCCACCAAGTGCCGCCAACCGATGGCCACGCCCTGGGCGGCAATCGCAGCCTGAATCAGCAGGGTGTAATTGTCGAAGCGCAATTGCCCAGGCGTGGGCGCCGTGGTGATGCCCAACTCACGAAACACGCCGCTCCAGTCGAACCACTGGCTGTTGTTTTCCTGGCGCAGGTGCAGCAGCGGGTAATCGTGCAAATTTTGTACAGTCAATGGCGTGGATTGAGCCTTGAGCCACTGCGGGCTGCACACTGGAAACACTTCCTCGTTGAACAGCCACAAGCTCTCGCCCTGCTTGAAACGCCCATCGCCAAACAACACCGCCACGTCGATATCGCTGCGCAAAGTCGCGTGGTTGCGTTCGCTGGTCACCAGGCTCACATCCACCTGCGGGTTGGCCTGGTGAAAGCGATGCAGGCGCGGCATCAGCCAGTAGGCGGCGAAAGCGAAGTCGGTGGCCACTTGCAGCACTTCGTGCTGGTCCTGCTGGGTGATCGTGCTGAGGCCTTGGTTGATGGCCTGCAAACCGCCTTGCACCTGTTCAAACAACAGCGCGCCCGCATCCGTCAGTTCGATGCCTCGGTAGATGCGATCGAACAGGCGGATCGCCAGTTGCTCTTCAAGGCGCTTGATCTGCTGGCTGATGGCCGGCTGCGTAGTGCCCAACTCCATCGCGGCGGCGGTAAAGCTGCGATGGCGCGCCGCGGCTTCAAAGGCACGCAGCAGGTCGAGGGACAGATCACCGAGGGCTTCATACATAAGCTGTGCTTATCCTAGACATTGCTTTCCATGGGCTTTACCCCATTTTCCATGGGCTGCATGCTCATTCGCATAAACTCCGCCTATGGAATGCCGATAGATCATGAAGCGCAAGAACATTCTTTTCATCATGGCCGATCAAATGGCCGCGCCGATGCTGCCGTTCTACGGACCTTCCCCGATCAAGTTGCCGAACCTGAGCCGCCTGGCTGCACAGGGCGTGGTGTTTGACGCCGCCTACTGCAATAGCCCGCTGTGCGCGCCTTCGCGTTTCACCCTGGTCAGCGGCCAGTTGCCGAGCAAGATTGGCGCCTACGACAACGCCGCCGATTTCCCCGCCGATGTACCCACTTATGCCCACTACCTGCGCCGCCTCGGTTACCGCACGGCACTGTCGGGCAAGATGCATTTCTGCGGGCCAGATCAGTTGCACGGCTATGAAGAACGCCTCACCAGCGACATCTACCCGGCCGACTATGGCTGGGCGGTGAACTGGGATGAGCCGCACGTGCGCCCCACCTGGTACCACAACATGTCGTCGGTGCTGCAAGCCGGGCCGTGCGTGCGCACCAATCAGCTGGATTTCGACGAAGAGGTGGTGTTCAAAGCCCAGCAGTATCTGTTTGACCATATCCGTGAAGACGGCAACCAACCGTTCTGCCTCACCGTGTCGATGACGCACCCACACGACCCGTACACCATTCCCAAGCCGTTCTGGGACCTGTACGACGACAACGACATCCCAATGCCGGCAACCCCCGCGCAAGGCGATCTCGACCCGCACTCCCAGCGCCTGCTCAAGGTTTACGACCTGTGGGACAAGCCGCTGCCTGTGGACAAGATCCGCGATGCGCGCCGCGCGTATTTCGGCGCGTGCAGCTATATCGACAGCAACGTCGGCAAACTCCTGCAAACCCTGGAGGACACTGGCTTGGCCGACGACACGATCATCATCTTCTCCGGCGACCACGGCGACATGCTCGGCGAGCGAGGCCTCTGGTACAAAATGCACTGGTTCGAAATGGCCGCCCGCGTACCGCTGCTGGTGAGTGCGCCAGGCCAGTTTGCGGCGGGCCGCGTGAGCAACGCCGTGTCCACCGCCGACCTGCTGCCCACCCTGGTGGAACTGGCCGGCGGCGAGTTGGACCCGCGCCTGGCGCTGGACGGCCGCTCGCTGGTCCCGCACCTGCAAGGGCAGGGCGGGCACGACGAAGTGTTTGGCGAATACATGGCCGAAGGCACCATCAGCCCACTGATGATGATTCGGCGCAGCGCCTACAAATTCATCTACAGCGAAGACGACCCTTGTCTACTGTTCGATGTACACAACGACCCGCATGAACGGGAAGACCTCAGCCAGTCACCGGAACACCGGCCACTGTTCGAGGCGTTTTTGAATGAGGCGCGGGCCAAATGGGACATCCCGGCGATCCACCAACAGGTGCTCGCCAGCCAACGCCGTCGCCGCCTGGTGTTCGAGGCACTGACCCAAGGCAAGCTGAAGAGCTGGGATCACCAGCCACTGGTGGACGCCAGTCAGCAATACATGCGCAACCATATCGACCTCGACGACCTGGAGCGCAAGGCACGTTATCCACAACCCTGCCAAAACCAATAAATAGACAGAGGGAAGGCCATGCAAAAGTTGACCGTGGTACTGAGTATGTTGGTGCTGGGCAGCGCCAATGTGTACGCAGACGCTAGCTGCGAAACGGTAAAAATGGCCGATCCAGGCTGGAGCGATATCGCCGCCACCAATGCCATCACCGGTTTCCTGTTGAACGGCATGGGCTACAAGGCCAAGGTCGACACCCTGGCGGTGCCGATCACGTTTGGCGGGCTCAAGGATGGCCAGGTGGATGTGTTCCTGGGCAACTGGATGCCGGCGCAGCAGGGTTTCTACGACAAGTTCGTGGCCAATGGCGATGTGGTGCAACTGGCGAAAAACCTCGACGGCACCGAATTCACCCTCGCCGTGCCGGACTATGTGTGGGACGCCGGTGTGCATGATTTTGCCGACCTGAACAAATTTGCCGACAAGTTCGACAAGAAGATCTACGGCATTGGCTCCGGCGCGCCGGCGAACATCTCGTTGCAGGAGATCATCAAGAAGAATGACTTCGACCTGGGCCAGTGGAAGCTGATCGAGTCCAGCGAGCAGGCGATGCTGGCCGAAGTGTCGCGGGCGGTGAAAAAGCAGAAGTTCGTGACCTTCCTCGGCTGGACGCCGCATCCGATGAACGTGCAGTTGAAAATGCATTACCTCAAAGGCGGCGAGAAATATTTTGGTGACACCGGCAGCGTGTATACCTTGACCCGCAAGGGTTATGCCCAGGCCTGCCCGAACGTAGGAAAATTGCTGACCAACCTGAGTTTTACCCAGGAGATGGAGAACAGCATCATGGCCCAGGTGGCCAACAATAAAGTCAGCAATGCCGACGCGGCAAAAGCGTGGATCAAAGCCAACCCGGCGGTACTGGACACATGGCTGGATGGCGTAAAAACCCTCGACGGTAAAGACGCACTGTCTGCCGTAAAAGCCAAACTCTAAGGGCCGCCGCGCATCCCTGTGGGAGCTGGCTTGCCTGCTCCCACAGAGACTTAGGTGTACTGATACTCTGAGCTAAACCTTTCTACCGAGTCTGCGATGCCCCGGCCCAACCGCCACACTCTCTTCCCCTTCCTTGCCTGGCTGCCGCGCCAAACCCGCGCCAGCGTCGGCCGGGACGCGATTGTCGGGCTCAGCGGCGCCGTGCTCGCCTTGCCGCAGTCCATTGCCTACGCGCTGATCGCCGGGCTCCCACCCGAATACGGCCTGTATGCCGCCATCATCCCCGTCTTGATCGCCTGCCTGTGGGGCTCCTCCTGGCACCTGATCTGCGGCCCGACGGCGGCGATTTCCATCGTCCTGTACGCCAGCGTCAGTCCGCTGGCCGTTCCAGGCTCTCAGGACTACATCACGCTGATCCTGTTGCTCACATTCCTCGCCGGTGTGTTCCAGTGGCTGCTGGGCATGCTGCGCTTTGGCGCGCTGGTGAATTTCGTCTCGCATTCGGTGGTGCTGGGTTTCACTCTGGGCGCTGCCGTGGTGATTGCCTTGGGGCAATTGCCCAACTTGCTGGGGCTGGATTTGCCCAGCCAGGCCACGGCGATCAATAGCTTGCTGGCACTGGTGGACCATGCCGGTGAATGGGACCACGCCTCACTGACGCTGGGCCTGGGCACCTTGCTGGTGGGCGCGCTGCTCAAATACCTGGTCCCGCGTTGGCCAACACTGTTGATTGCCCTGACACTTGGCAGCCTGGTGGCGTGGCTTTGGCCGGCGATGTTCGGGCATGTGGCGCGGGTGAGTTCGTTTATCGGCAAACTGCCACCGTTCAGCCCGCTGCCGATGGACCTGGATATACTTCTGCGCCTGCTGCCCAGCGCCGTGGCGGTGGGCATGCTTGGGCTGGTCACCAGCCTGTCGATTGCGCGCTCGTTGTCGGCGCGCTCGCAACAATTGCTCGACGCCAACCAGGAAGTCCGCGCGCAGGGTTTATCCAATATCGTCGGCGGCTTTTTTTCCGGGTACTTGTCGGCCGGCTCCTTCACCCGCTCCGGCCTCAGCTATGAAGCGGGTGCCTGCTCGCCGTTGGCGGGCGTGTTTTCCGCGCTCTGGGTGGCATTGTTTGCGTTATTTGGCGCGGCCTTGATCGCGCACATCCCGATCCCGAGCATGGCCGCAAGCATCCTGCTGATTTGCTGGGGCCTGGTGGATCATCGTGGCATTCGCGCGCTGTTCCGCGTCAGCCGCGCCGAGTTTGTGGTGATGAGCCTGACCGGCGTCGCGACCTTGCTGCTGGAGCTGCAAACGGCGATTTACGCGGGCGTGCTGGCATCGTTGTTTTTCTACCTCAAACGCACCTCACAGCCGCGGGTTCAGCAATGGCGCGACGGTGATGAGGATGTGTTGCGGGTAGGCGGTTCGATCTTCTTCGGCGCCAGCCATTACCTGCAAGTGCGGCTGCAAAGCCTGCAGGGCGAGCGGGTGGTGATCGAGGCGCAGCAAATTAACTTTATCGACTATTCCGGGGTGGAGATGCTGCACCAGGAGGCGCGGCGGTTGGCGGGTATGGGGCGTAGCCTGAAGTTGCGCCGGGCGCGGCCGCAAGTCGTCGAGGAACTGAAAAAGCTGGAAGGGGCCGATAAATGCCCCATCCATTTTGAAGAATAAACACGGTTAAAACTGTGGGAGCTGGCTTGCCTGCGATGGCGGTGAATCAGCCAGCACATCTGTATCTGATACACCGCCATCGCAGGCAAGCCAGCTCCCACATTTTGACCGTGTTCACATTCAGATTTATGCCGCAGCCAACTGCCGTCGCAACTCAGCCAACACCGGCGCCGACTGCGGGCGCACGCCGCGCCACAGGAAGAAGGCTTCTGCGGCCTGCTCCACCAACATGCCCAAACCATCCATCGCCACCGCCGCGCCTTGCTCGGTAGCCCAGCGACAGAACGCGGTCGGCTCCTTGGCATACATCATGTCGTAGCAAAAGGTCTTGCCCGGTTCGATCAGGCTGCCGGCAATCGGCGGTACATCGCCTGACAGGCTGGCAGACGTGGCATTGATGATCACGTCCACCGGCTCACGCAGCCAATCGAAACCGCTGGCCGACACCGGCCCCAAATCGTCGAACAGCTCGGCAAGCAGTTCGGCTTTTTCAACGGTGCGGTTGGCGATGATCAGCGACGCAGGTTGCTCAGCCAGTAATGGCTCCAACGCCCCGCGTACGGCGCCACCGGCGCCCAGCAGCAGGATGCGTTTGCCTTGCAGGCTAAGCCCGGCGTTCACCGTGAGGTCGCGCACCAGGCCGGCGCCGTCGGTGTTGTCGCCCAGCAAGGTGCCGTCGGCAAGCTTGCTCAGGGTGTTCACAGCGCCTGCGCGCTGGGCGCGTTCGGTCAAGCTGTTGGCCAGGCGGTAGGCGTCTTCCTTGAACGGCACGGTGACGTTGGCGCCACGGCCTTGTGCAAAGAACTCACGGGCACAGCCGGTGAAATCCTCCAGCGGCGCGAGCAGGGTGCTGTAGTCCAGTTGCTCACCGGTCTGCTCGGCGAACATGCGGTGAATCAACGGCGACTTGCTGTGGCCAATGGGGTTGCCGAACACCACATAACGGTCCATCAGACAGCCGCCTTGGGCGCAGCAAGGCCCAACCAGTCGCGGTCTTGCAGGTAGTAATCAGTGAGGCGCGCTTCTTCGCTGTCGGCTTCGGCTTTCCAGTCGTAGCTCCAGCGTACTTGCGGCGGCAGCGACATCAGGATCGACTCGGTACGCCCGCCCGATTGCAGGCCGAACAGGGTGCCCCGGTCGTAGACCAGGTTGAATTCGACGTAGCGGCCACGACGGAATTCCTGGAATTGGCGCTGCTGCTCGGTGTAAGCCATGGCCTTGCGACGCTGCACGATCGGCAGGTAGGCGTCGATGTAGGCATCGCCGATGGCACGGATGAAGGCGAAGCAGGTGTCAAAGCCCCACTCGTTCAAGTCATCGAAGAACAGGCCGCCGATGCCGCGCGGTTCGTTGCGGTGCTTGATATGGAAGTAGGTGTCGCACCAGGCCTTGTAGCGCGAATACACATCCGCGCCAAACGGCGCACAGGCCTGCTCGGCCACGCGATGCCAGTGGATGCAGTCTTCTTCATTGCCGTAGTAGGGCGTGAGGTCGAAGCCGCCACCGAACCACCACACCGGCTCTTCGCCGTCTTTTTCGGCGATGAAAAAGCGCACGTTGGCGTGGGACGTCGGCACATGCGGGTTGTGCGGGTGGATCACCAGCGACACGCCGAGGGCTTCAAAGCCACGCCCAGCCAGTTCCGGGCGATGCGCGCTGGCGGACGGTGGCAGGCCGCTGCCGAAGACGTGGGAAAAGTTGACGCCGCCTTTTTCGATCACCGAACCGTTTTCGATCACACGGGTGCGACCGCCGCCGCCGGCAGGCCGGGTCCAGGCGTCTTCGATAAAGCGAGTATCCGTCTCGAAGGTTTCCAGGGCGCTGCAAATGCGGTCTTGCAGGTCAAGCAGGTAGGCCTTTACAGCCTCGGTGCGGGTAGTCATGGCATCACCTTGAATCGGGCAAAGCTACGCGAGGCCATTGGGCGTCGGCGGCAAATGGGCGCACAGGATACCACTGCACCCGACCGCGCCGCAGTTGACGAAGATCAAGCTTAGGAGTGGGATAGGGGGCTACGCGATTCGACCTCAGGAGAAGTGCAGATGGCCAAACGTATCCAGTTCAGCGCCCATGGTGGCCCCGAAGTGCTTGAGTATGTGGACTACACCCCGGCAGAACCTGGGCCACAGCAGGTGCGTGTACGGAACGAGGCCATCGGCCTGAACTTCATCGACACCTATTTCCGCAGCGGCCTGTATGCGCCGCCAGCCTTGCCATCGGGCCTTGGCGCAGAAGGCGCTGGCGTGGTGGATGCGGTTGGCAGCGAGGTCACGCAGTTCAAGGTCGGTGACCGCGTGGCCTACGGCAGTGGCCCACTGGGTGCGTACAGCCAACTGCATGTGTTGCCTGCCGCCAACCTGGTGCACTTGCCGGACGCTATCAGCTTCGAACAGGCGGCTGGCGCGATGCTCAAGGGCCTGACCGTGCAGTACCTGCTGCGTCAGACCTACGAGTTGAAGGGTGGCGAAACCATTCTGTTCCACGCCGCTGCCGGTGGCGTGGGTTCGCTGGCCTGCCAATGGGCCAAGGCGCTGGGCGTGAAGCTGATCGGCACCGTGAGTTCGCCGGAAAAAGCCGCACTGGCCAAATCCCTCGGCGCCTGGGAAACCATCGACTACAGCAAGGAAAACGTCGCACAGCGCGTGCTGGAATTGACCGACGGCAAAAAAGTCCCGGTGGTGTACGACGGCGTTGGCAAAGATACCTGGCTGACCTCGCTGGACAGCGTGGCGCCACGGGGTTTAGTGGTGAGTTTCGGCAATGCGTCGGGCGCGGTGGATGGCGTGAACCTGGGGATTCTGGCGGCGAAGGGCTCGTTGTATGTCACTCGGCCGACACTGGCGACTTACGCCAGCAACCCGAAAGACTTGCAGGCGATGGCCGATGATCTGTTCTCGATGATCAAGAGCGGCAAGGTGCGTATTGATATCAACCAGCGGTTTGCGCTGGCGGATGCGGCGAAGGCGCAGACGGAGTTGTCGGGGCGCAGGACGACCGGGTCGACCATTTTGCTGCCATAAGTCTCTAAGATCTTCCGCGTTTGTAAGGGCCCCATCGCGGGCAAGCCCGCTCCCTCATTTGGAATGCATTCCCCTGTGGGAGCCGGGCTTGCCCGCGATGGCCGCGCCTCGGTCTCAAGACGGCCGCACTACCTCACCCGTCGCCAAATCACGAATCAGGCTCGGGTTCTTGCGCCCACCCAGGGCACCACCCAGCACCAAATCCACTTGGCCACGGAAATACTGCTCCACACGAATCCGCGTACGCGCCGCCGGGCGGCCTTGCGGGTTGGCTGAGGTAGAGATCAACGGCCCCACCTGCGCGCATAAATCCCTAACCAACGGATGATCACTGACCCGCAGCGCCACGGTGTCATGCACACCGGTCACCCATTCCGGCAACATGCCCTGATGCGGCACCAGCCAGGTATTCGGCCCCGGCCAGGTGCTGGCCATGCGGTCGATCCAGGTGTCCGGGAAGTCTTCAAACAGAAAATCGAACTGACGGATATTGTCCGCCACCAGGATCAGCCCCTTGTCGACCGAGCGATTCTTGATCGCCAGCAGCCGGTCCACCGCGTCTTCATTCCACGGGTCGCAGCCCAGGCCCCAGACCGCTTCGGTCGGATAGGCAATCACCGCGCCTGCGCGAATTTCTCGTGCGGCTTCCAGCACACGCCACCTGTTGACCATTGCTCACTCTCCGGACTAAAGCTGTGGGCAGTTTACCGATGTTCTTTGCAAAAACTAATTACATAAGCGGGCCGCGCGCAAGCCAGCGCCCGCTTTCGCAGATCACCTGGCCCTCAAGCTCAAGCTCGGTAAGCGCCGCCAGTGTGTGGGACAACGGCCGCCCGCTGGCAATCGCCAAGGCCTCGCTGGTGAGGGGCGCCGCGTGCAACAGCGCCACCAGCGGATGGGTGACCGGCATCGGCGCCGGGCGGGACAAAGCCTGCCAACCGCGCAAGCCGTCCAGGATGTGCTCGATGGACTCCACCAGCGTCGCACCGTCGCGAATCAACTGATGGCAGCCCTTGGCGCCCGGATGATGAATGGAGCCCGGAATCGCATACACCTCACGCCCTTGCTCGGCGGCAAGTTTGGCGGTGATCAGCGAACCACTGGCCATGCTGGCTTCCACCACCAGCACCCCCAGCGACAGGCCACTGATGATCCGGTTGCGCCGTGGAAAGTTGGCGGCCTGGGGCGCGGCGTCCAGCGGAAACTCGGAAACCACCGCGCTGCCCTGGGCAATCATCGCGGCGGCGAGCTGGCGGTGGCGTTGTGGATAAAAATTTTCGAGGCCGGTGCCGAGCACGCCGATTGTCTGCCCCCCGACATCTAATGCCGCTTGGTGCGCAGCACCGTCGATGCCCAAGGCCAAGCCACTGGTGATGACAAAACCGGCGCTTGCCAGGCTGCGCGAAAAGGCGGTGGCAGTGTCCATCCCAGGGCGTGATGCACGGCGACTGCCGACCATGGCCAACTGCGGTTTTTCGAGAATGTTTGGCTCGCCGGCAACGAATAATAACGGCGGTGCATCGTCGATCTGCGCCAGTAACGCAGGGTACTCAGGCTGGTCCCACATCAGTAAATGCTGGGCCGGGCGCTCCAACCATGCGAGCGCATCACTGGCGCCATCTCGAATTTCAGGGCTGCGCCTGGCATCGGCGCTAATGGGTGGCAACCCGAGAGAACGCCAGGCACTCGCCGGGGCGCTGATGGCCTTGGAGGCAGAACCAAATGCGTCAATCAATACACGAAAACGCTTGGGGCCCAGTTCCGGCAGCCTGTGCAAGCGTAGTCGGGCTTCCAGTTCTGCAGGGGAAATTTCAGGGCTGTTTGTCGGATACATTTGATCGTCCTTGATCTGAACAAGCTGTGGATAACTCTGTTGGTAACTTATTTAGCAGGCTATTTATTGCGTTTGTCGGGCAGTCTCGAATCGATCCATGACCGCGAGTGAACGCGAGGCTCTGAGCACCAGGCCATAACTGAGTTTTTCGTAGGTGCGAAACACCAGCAGCGTGCCGGCATCTTCATCGGGGAGTTGGGCCGGGGCGCCAGAGAGGCTGTCGCGTACGCTCACGCCGGCCTTGATCACCGTGAGCAGGTGGCCTTCGGCCAGACCGTCACGGCGGCCCTTGTTCAAGGTCACGGCATCCATTACGCCGATCTGGGTGACACCCTTGGGAATATCGATAATGTGCCCTTCGATGAAAGTCGCAGGCTCCCGGTTAGCCCATTCGACGGGCGGTTCGGCACGCAGCAAGCGGTCGCCTGGGCGCACTTCCTGGGTCACCCTTTGCACGGCCAGGGTGCTGAGGTCGCCCGCCAATACAAAGCGTGCGCTGCCGATGTCGTCGGCATTGATGCCCAGCAGCTCCTGGGTTTGCGGGTCGGTGTAGGTTTTGCCGCGACGAAAGATCCCATAGTCCGGCTGGGCCGGGTCCAGGTCACCGCGGGCATGCACGCGCTCACCGTTGGCGCCCAGGACTCGCCCCGCGTCGGCGGCAACAATGTAAGGGGCGTTGTCCAGGTCCTGGGGTGTATCGAAAATGCGGTTGTGCAGCAAGAAGTGGCGGATGGCCTGTTGCGTCGCCTGTTCCAGGCGCGGGCCGGGCTGGGAAACCAGGGCCATGGCGAGCGGCGCCCACAACAGCAAGACGAGTAGCGATTTCCTCATGGGGTCAATCTCCTTTATTATGTGCGTTCGCGTGAAATGCCAGAGCCTTAGCGGCTTTCGAACCTTTCACACCGGCGGTCTGGGTCCATCCCAACGCCGATTTGCCTCTACCTCACATGTGCAGCAATTACGCTTATGGCTATTTTGAACATCCTCGAATTTCCCGACTCGCGCCTGCGCACGATCGCCAAACCGGTGGCCGTAGTGGACGACAAGGTTCGTCAGTTGGTCGATGACATGTTTGAAACAATGTATGAAGCCCCGGGCATCGGCCTCGCCGCGACCCAGGTCAACGTGCATCAGCGCGTCGTGGTCATGGACCTGTCGGAAGATCGCAGCGAGCCGCGGGTGTTTATCAACCCCGAGTTCGAACCGCTGACCGAAGAGATGGGCGAATACCAGGAAGGCTGCCTGTCAGTGCCGGAGTTCTACGAGAACGTCGAACGCCCGCTGCGCGTGAAGATCAAGGCCCTGGACCGTGACGGCAAGCCCTACGAACTGATCGCCGAAGGCTTGCTGGCAGTGTGCATTCAGCATGAATGCGACCACCTCAACGGCAAGCTGTTTGTTGATTACCTGTCCACGCTTAAACGCGACCGGATCAAGAAGAAGCTGGAAAAAAAGCATCGCCAGCAAGCTTGATGCCCTTCTTCCAAAGGCTTGCTGCGGCAAGCCTTTTTCTTTTGTGACTGTTTTTAACCGAGAACTCCCATGACCGAGCCACTGCGCATTGTTTTTGCCGGCACTCCCGAATTCGCTGCCGAACACCTCAAGGCGCTGCTTGCCAGCCCTTATGACATCGTGGCGGTGTACACCCAGCCGGATCGCCCGGCCGGTCGCGGGCAAAAACTGATGCCAAGCCCGGTCAAGCAGTTGGCGCTTGAACACAACATCCCTGTGCTGCAACCGCCAACCCTGCGCAACGCCGATGCCCAGGCGGAACTGGCGGCGTTGAAGCCCGACTTGCTGGTGGTAGTGGCTTACGGTTTGATCCTGCCTCAAGCGGTGCTGGATATCCCGCGCCTGGGCTGCATCAACAGCCACGCTTCGTTGCTGCCGCGTTGGCGCGGTGCGGCGCCGATCCAGCGCGCCGTCGAAGCCGGTGACCTTGAAAGCGGTGTGACCGTGATGCGCATGGAGGCGGGTCTGGATACCGGCCCGATGCTGCTCAAGGTTGCCACCCCAATCACGGCTGAAGACACGGGCGGCAGCCTGCACGACCGCTTGGCCGAACTTGGCCCGCCCGCCGTGATCCAGGCCATCGCTGGCCTGGCGGCCGGCACGCTGGAAGGCGAAGTACAGGACGACAGCCTCGCCACCTACGCACACAAACTGAATAAAGACGAAGCGCGTATCGACTGGAACCTCCCGGCCGTTGAGCTGGAACGCCTGGTGCGTGCCTTCAACCCGTGGCCGATCTGCCACAGCACCCTCGATGGCGAAGCGTTGAAAGTGCTGGCCGCCACCTGGGTGGATGGCAAAGGTGCTCCGGGTGAAATCATCGGCGCCAGCAAGGACGGCCTGTTGGTCGCCTGCGGTGAACAGGCGCTGTGCCTGACCCGCCTGCAATTGCCCGGCGGCAAGGCGCTTAATTTCAGCGACTTGTTCAACAGCCGTCGTGAGAAATTTGCCTTGGGCACGGTTCTCGGGGCGGTCGCTCAATGAACCCGCGTCTGGCCGCCGCCAAGGCGCTCGCTGCCGTACTCAACGGCAAGGCTTCGCTGAACAGTTCGTTGCCTACACAAATGGACAAGGTTGAAGACCGTGATCGCGGTTTCACCCAGGACCTGGCCTTTGGCACCGCCCGCTGGCAGCCGCGCTTGTCGGCCCTGGCGGCCAAGCTGCTGCAAAAGCCGTTCAAGGCCGCCGACGCCGATGTAGAGGCGCTGCTGCTGGTCGGCCTTTATCAACTGCTCTACACCCGCGTGCCCGCGCATGCCGCCATCGGTGAAACCGTCGGCTGCGCCGACAAGCTGAAGAAGCCGTGGGCCAAGGCCTTGCTCAATGCCGTACTGCGTCGCGCCCAGCGTGAAAGCGAAGCGCTGCTGGCCGAACTGGAACATGACCCGGTGGTGCGCACAGCGCACCCGCGCTGGCTGCAAAAATCCCTGAAAGCCTTCTGGCCCGAGCAATGGGAAGCCATTTGCGCCGCCAACAATGCGCACCCGCCGATGATTTTGCGGGTCAACCGTCGCCACCACAGCCGTGACGCCTACCTGCAATTGCTCACCGGTGCCGGCATCAACGCCGCACCGTGCGTGTACAGCGTCGACGGCATCGTGCTGGAAGCGGCCACCGACGTGCGCAGCCTGCCGGGCTTTGCCGAAGGCTGGATCAGCGTGCAGGACGAAGCCGCACAATTGGCCGCCGACCTGCTCGACCTGGCCCCAGGCCAACGCGTACTGGACGCCTGCTGCGCCCCGGGCGGTAAGACGTGTCACATTCTGGAAGTCGAAAAAGACCTGGCCGGTGTAGTCGCCGTCGACCTGGAAGCCAAGCGCCTTGTGCGCGTGCGTGAAAACCTTGCACGCCTGGGCCTGAGCGCCGAGCTGATCGCCGCCGACGGCCGCGACACCGCCACGTGGTGGGACGGCAAGCCGTTCCAGCGCATCCTGCTCGACGCGCCATGTTCCGCCACTGGCGTGATCCGCCGTCACCCGGATATCAAGCTCACCCGCCAACCCGACGACATCGCCGCCCTGGCCGTGCTGCAAGGCGAACTGCTCGATGCAATGTGGCCAACCCTGGAAGTCGGCGGCATCCTGCTCTACGCCACGTGCTCCACGCTGCCGACAGAAAATACCGAGGTGATCCAAGCCTTCCTCGCCCGCACCAGTGGCGCACGGGAGCTGGACCTCGCCACGGCGGCCGGTATCAAGCAGCCCCACGGCCGTCAACTGCTCGCGCAGGAAGGCGGACACGATGGCTTCTATTACGCCAAACTGATCAAGATTGCTGCCGCGCGCGGCTAATGGGTTTAAGGGAGTGACCGGATGAAAATCATCATCCTTGGTGCAGGGCAGGTCGGCGGCACACTGGCCGAACATTTGGCCAGCGAAGCCAACGACATCACCGTGGTCGACACCGACAGCGAGCGCCTGCGCAACCTGGGCGACCGCCTGGACATCCGCACCGTACAAGGCCGTGCGTCATTCCCGACGGTGCTGCGCCAGGCCGGTGCCGACGATGCCGATATGCTGGTGGCGGTGACCAACAGTGACGAGACCAACATGGTCGCCTGCCAAGTCGCCCATACCCTGTTTCACACGCCCACCAAGATCGCCCGCGTGCGCGAAGCCGCCTACCTGACCCGCGCCGGTCTGTTCGACAACGATGCGATTCCGGTGGATGTGCTGATCAGCCCTGAACAAGTGGTGACTCACTACATCAAGCGCCTGATCGAAATTCCCGGTGCCTTGCAGGTGATCGACTTTGCCGAAGGCAAGGCGCAACTGGTGGCGGTAAAGGCTTATTACGGCGGGCCACTGGTGGGCCAGCAACTGCGCCAACTGCGCGAACACATGCCGAATGTGGAAACCCGCGTGGCGGCGATTTTCCGTCGCGACCGGCCGATCCTGCCCCAGGGCGATACGGTGATCGAAGCGGACGACGAAGTGTTTTTCATCGCTGCCAAAGCGAATATTCGTGCAGTGATGAGCGAAATGCGTCGACTCGATGAGAGCTACAAACGCATCGTCATTGCCGGCGGCGGGCAGATCGGCGAGCGCTTGGCCGAGGCCATCGAGAGCCGCTACCAGGTCAAGATCATCGAGATGAACCCGACACGCTGCCGACATTTGTCCGACACCCTCGACAGCACCGTGGTATTGCAAGGAAGCGCCTCGGACCGCGACCTGCTGATGGAAGAAAACATCGCCGACGCCGATATCTTCCTGGCCCTGACCAACGACGACGAGGCCAACATCATGTCCTCGTTGCTGGCCAAGCGGCTGGGGGCGAAGAAGGTGATGACCATCATCAACAACCCGGCCTATGTCGACCTGATCCAGGGCGGCGACATCGACATCGCCATCAGCCCGCAGTTGGCCACCATCGGCACCTTGCTGGCCCACGTGCGCCGTGGCGATATCGTCAGCGTGCACTCCCTGCGCCGGGGCGCGGCGGAAGCCATCGAGGCGATTGCCCATGGTGATTCAAAGTCGAGCAAAGTGATCGGCAAGGCGATCCGCGATATCGGCCTGCCGCCGGGCACCACCATCGGCGCGATCATTCGTGACGAAGAGGTGATCATCGCCCATGACGACACGATGATCGCCACGGGTGACCATGTGATTCTGTTCCTTGTGGATAAAAAGCACATTCGCGATGTGGAGAAGCTGTTTCACGTGGGGCTGAGTTTTTTCTAGGCAGGAATATTTCATTGTGGCGAGGGAGCTTGCTCCCGCTCGAGTGCGAAGCGCTCGCAAAATGTTGGGGGACTGCTGCGCAATCCAACGGGAGCAAGCGCCCTCGCCACAACAGCCTTTTTTCGCTCAAGGTGATAATAAATGCTCGAATCCCTGGAAAAAATGCTCGCCAAGGGTGTGGATAATTCATTGCTGCGCTTTGGCTTGGGCAAGGGTTATCTGGACTTGAAGGACAACGCCAAGGCGGCCGAGCATTTGCAGAAATGCGTCGAGTTCGACCCGAAGTATTCGGCGGCGTGGAAGCTGTTGGGCAAGGCTCAGCAAGGGCAGGGTGATAACGCTGCAGCACGGTTAGCTTGGGAAAAGGGCATAGAAGCAGCCCTGGCACATGGCGACAAACAGGCTGAAAAAGAGATGACGGTGTTCCTGAAGAAACTCGATCGCCTGGCCTGAATTGATCCCTGTGGGAGCTGGCTTGCCTGCGATAGCATCACCTCGGTATGGCTGAAAAACCGAGTTGCCTGCATTTATGATCGTTCCCACGCTCTGCGTGGGAATGCAGCCCTGGGCGCTCTGCGCCTGCCCTTAAAACTGTGACGCGGAGCGTCACAGGCGGCGTTCCCACGCGGAGCGTGGGAACGATCACGTGGTCAGTACCAGCGCTCTTCACCCGGCGGGCGTTTCTTGAAGCGCTTCATGCTCCACATGTACTGGCTCGGGTAGGCGCCGACATAACGCTCCACCACCTTGCTCATCGCCGCGCAGGAGGTAGCCGTGTCGGTGCTGTACATATCTTCCGGCGCTGCTTCCAGAATCACTTTGTAACCCGAACCGTCCGGCAGCCTCAGGGCATGCAGGAACACGCCAACAGCCTTGTGGCCTGCGAGCATGTTCGGCACAAACTTGCTGGTCAGCGCCTGGGTGGCGAAAAACGGCACGAAGATGCCCGCAGATTCCGCCGGCTCCGGGTCAGCCGGAATACCCACCTGACCACCTTTGCGCACTTCCTTGATCACACTGAGGATGCCTTCCTTGGTGGACGCCGCCACGCGGTTACCCAACTGCACCCGCTGTTTTTGCAGCAACTCATCCACCGCCTTGAGCTTGGGCGGGCGGTAGAAAATGATCGGTTTGCACTGGTTGCAATAGAAGTGGTTCAACACTTCCCAGTTGCCCAGGTGGCTGGTGATGCCAACCACGCCTTTGCCCGAGGCCAATGCCTCATGCAGCACTTCCAGGCCTTCGACTTCGCGCACCAGGTCGATGGAACGCTGTGCCGGCCAGATCCAGGCGCAGGCGCTTTCGGTCAGCGACTTGCCGATGTCCATCAGGCTTTGGCCCACCAGACGCTCGCGGGCGGCCGGGTCCATGTCCGGGAAGCATTTGGAGAGGTTGATCCGCACCGTGTCGCGGGAGCGGTTGGGGGTTTTCCACATGATCCAGCCAATCGCCGTGCCGACGGCCTGGACAGCGCGCCAGGGCAGCAGGGCAAACAACCGAAGAGCGCCTACCAGCAAGGCGCCTTTAAACTTTTCCACAGGTCACTCCTGATCGTGTGTGGTGCGCAAAGCGGGCATTCTAACCGGCGTTGGCCAAGTCCGCGTAACGGTCGCAGTCCTGAGTGTGGTCCATGACCATGCCCGAGGCCTGCATGAACGCGTAGCAGATGGTCGGGCCGACGAAGGTGAAACCGGCTTTTTTCAACGCTTTACTCATGGCTTCAGCCTCGGGGGTAATCGCCGGGACTTGGCTGCGATCGGTAAAGTGATTGACCTTGGGCACGCCGCCAACAAAGGACCAGAGCAACCCCACCGGATCTTCCAGCGCCAGCCAGGCGGCGGCGTTGCGGCGGGTGGCGTTGAGCTTTAGGCGGTTACGCACGATGCCTGGATCGAGCATCAGTGCTTCGATTTCAGCATCGGTCAGCCTGGCCAAACGCTGCGCATCAAAGCCGAACAAGACCTTTCGATAATGCTCGCGTTTGCGTAAAACGGTGATCCAGGACAGGCCCGCCTGGAACCCTTCGAGCAAAAGCAACTCGAACAAACCCTGCGCATCGCGCAGCGGCGTTCCCCACTCCTGATCGTGATAAGCCATGTACAGCGGATCTTCAGAACACCAAAAGCAGCGTGGCATAAGGCTCCAGGGAGTGGTGGCAGGGCCGAATCGGGTATACTCCCGCTCTTTAAATCGCAGCCCAAGTAACAGGTGAATTTCGTGAGCCAGCCTACGCCAGCCGTGCGTACCTTCCAAGACTTGATCCTCGCCCTCCAGCAATACTGGGCCGAGCAAGGTTGTGTGGTACTTCAGCCCTACGATATGGAAGTAGGCGCCGGCACTTTCCACACCGCTACATTCCTGCGGGCCATCGGCCCGGAAACCTGGAACGCCGCTTATGTGCAGCCCAGTCGTCGCCCGACTGACGGCCGCTACGGCGAAAACCCGAACCGTCTGCAGCACTACTACCAGTTCCAGGTGGTATTGAAGCCGAACCCGGATAACTTCCAGGAGCTGTACCTGGGCTCGCTGAAACATGTCGGCCTGGACCCACTGGTGCACGACATCCGTTTCGTCGAAGACAACTGGGAATCGCCAACTTTGGGCGCCTGGGGCCTGGGCTGGGAAGTCTGGCTCAATGGCATGGAAGTGACGCAGTTCACGTACTTCCAGCAAGCCGGCGGCATCGAGTGCTACCCGGTGACCGGCGAGATCACCTACGGTCTCGAGCGCCTGGCCATGTACCTGCAAGGCGTGGATTCGGTCTACGACCTGGTGTGGGCTGACGGCCCGTTCGGCAAAGTCACCTACGGCGACGTGTTCCACCAGAACGAAGTGGAGCAATCCACTTACAACTTCGAACACGCCAACGTCGACAAGCTGTTCGAACTGTTCGACTTCTATGAAAGCGAAGCCAAGCGCCTGATCGAACTCGACCAGCCGCTGCCGTTGCCGAGCTATGAAATGGTGTTGAAGGCTTCCCATACCTTCAACCTGCTGGACGCCCGCCGTGCCATCTCGGTGACCGCGCGCCAGCAATACATCCTGCGTGTACGCACCCTGGCGCGTTCCGTCGCCCAAGCCTACCTGCTGGCTCGCGCCAAGCTGGGCTTCCCGATGGCAACCCCGGACCTGCGTGATGAAGTGTTGGCTAAGCTGGAGGCTGCACAATGAGTGCTCAAGATTTCCTGGTTGAACTGGGCACCGAAGAGCTGCCACCCAAGGCACTGAACACCCTGGCCGATGCGTTCCTGGCCGGTATCGAAAAAGGCCTGCACAGCGCTGGCCTGAAATTCGCCGCGAAAAAAGTCTACGCCGCGCCACGTCGCCTGGCGGTGTTGCTGACCGCGCTGGAAACCCAGCAGCCGGACCGCAGCATCAACCTCGACGGCCCACCGCGTCAGGCGGCTTTTGATGCTGAAGGCAATCCGACTCAAGCCGCCCTTGGTTTTGCCAAGAAGTGTGGCGTCGAGCTGAGCGAGATCGACCAGAGCGGCCCGAAACTGCGTTTCAGCCAGGTCATCACCGGCAAGCCAACGGCAAGCCTGTTGCCGACCATCGTTGAAGACTCCCTGAACGACTTGCCTATCCCCAAGCGCATGCGCTGGGGTGCTCGCAAGGAAGAGTTCGTGCGCCCAACTCAGTGGCTGGTGATGTTGCTCGGTGACCAAGTCATCGACTGCACGATCCTCGCCCAGAAGGCTGGCCGTGATTCCCGTGGTCACCGCTTCCACCATCCAGAAGTCGTGCGCATCACCTCGCCGGCCAACTACGCCGCCGACCTGCGTGCCGCTTACGTGTTGGCCGATGCCAACGAGCGTCGCGAGCTGATCAGCAAGCGCACCGAAGAGCTGGCCCGCCTGCAGGAAGGCACCGCCATCGTGCCGCCAAGCCTGCTCGACGAAGTGACCGCGCTGGTTGAATGGCCGGTGCCGCTGGTGTGCTCGTTCGAGGAGCGTTTCCTCGACGTGCCGCAAGAAGCGCTGATCACCACCATGCAGGACAACCAGAAGTATTTCTGCCTGCTGGATGTGGACGGTAAGCTGCTGCCGCGTTTTATCACCGTGGCCAACATCGAAAGCAAAGACCCGCAGCAGATCATCGCCGGTAACGAGAAAGTCGTGCGCCCGCGCCTGACTGACGCCGAGTTCTTCTTCAAGCAAGACAAGAAGCAGAAGCTCGAAGACTTTAACCTGCGCCTGCAAAACGTGGTGTTCCAGGAAAAACTCGGCAGCGTCTACGACAAGGCCGTGCGCGTTTCCAAGCTGGCCGCCTACATTGCCCCACGCATTGGCGGTGACGCTGCCTGGGCAGCCCGCGCTGGCTTGCTGTCCAAGTGCGACCTGGCCACCGAAATGGTCGGCGAGTTCCCGGAGATGCAAGGCGTCGCCGGTTACTACTACGCCCTCAACGACGGCGAACCGGACGATGTGGCCCTGGCTCTGAACGAGCAGTACATGCCGCGCGGCGCTGGCGCTGAGCTGCCGAGCACCCTGACCGGTGCGGCCGTGGCCATCGCCGACAAGCTGGACACCCTCGTCGGCATCTTCGGTATCGGCATGTTGCCTACCGGCAGCAAAGACCCGTATGCCCTGCGCCGTGCGGCCCTGGGCGTGCTGCGTATCCTGATCGACAAAAAGCTCGACCTCGACCTGACCCAGGCCGTGGTGTTTGCAGTCAGCCAGTTTGGCGCCAAGGTCAAGCAAGCCGGGTTGGCCGAGCAAGTGCTGGAGTTTGTGTTCGACCGCCTGCGTGCGCGTTATGAAGACGAAGGCGTGGACGTTTCCGTCTACCTGTCGGTACGTGCCCTGCAACCGGGCTCGGCGTTGGACTTCGATCAGCGCGTACAGGCCGTACAAGCCTTCCGCAAGCTGCCGGAAGCCGAGGCTCTGGCCGCCGTGAACAAGCGTGTGTCGAACCTGCTGAGCAAGGCCGACAACCTCGGCAATGCCGAAGTCGACCCTGGCCTGTTTGCCGATGCCAAGGAGTTCTCGCTGAACTCGGCCATCGCCAAAGCGGAAAACGCGGTGAAGCCGCTGCTCGCCGAACGCAATTACGCCGAAGCACTGGCACGCCTGGCCACCTTGCGTGAGCCGGTGGATGCGTTCTTTGAAGCGGTGATGATCAATGCCGAAGATGCTGGTGTGCGGAAAAACCGCTACGCCATGCTGGCACGCCTGCGCGGCTTGTTCATCAACATCGCTGACATTTCTGTACTGGGCTGACCATGTTGAAACTGCTGATTCTCGATCGGGACGGGGTGATCAATTACGACTCCGACGCTTACATCAAGTCGGTGGCGGAATGGATTCCACTGCCCGGCTCGATCGAGGCCATCGCGCAGTTGAGCAAAGCCGGCTGGACGGTGGCCATCGCCACCAACCAGTCCGGCATCGCCCGCGGTTATTACGACATCGCCACCCTGGACGCCATGCACGCGCGTTTGCGCGCGTTAGTGGCCGAGCAGGGCGGTGAGGTGGGGCTGGTGGTGTACTGCCCCCACGGGCCGGATGAGGGCTGCGAGTGCCGCAAACCCAAGCCTGGCATGTTGAAAACCATTGCAGAACATTACAAGGTGCCGTTAGCTGGGCTATGGTTCGTCGGGGACAGCCTCGGTGACCTGGAGGCGGCCAAAGCCGTCGACTCTCAGCCAGTTTTGGTTAAGACCGGGAAAGGCGAAAAGACCCAGGCGAAAAACCTGCCGGTGGGCACTCTGATTTTTGACGATCTGGCGGCGGTTGCCGCAGAACTTATTAACAACTAGCCGCCCTCGACTTCCTGAACAAGGATTGCTCGGGAGTGTGCTTTTAGCAGGCGGGCCATGTCCCGCAACGGTAAATGCTGCCATGTCGATTTTGCAGGCCATCAGAACCTTCTTCTTTTACCTGCTGCTGGGCACCAGTTCGTTTCTGTGGTGCACCCTGAGCTTTTTTATCGCGCCGTTCCTGCCGTTCAAGGCGCGTTATCGTTTTATCAACGTCTATTGGTGCCGCTGTGCGTTGTGGCTGACCAAGGTATTCCTGGGCATCCGTTTCGAGATCAAGGGCGCTGAAAACGTCCCGGACCAGCCCTGCGTGATTCTGTCGAATCACCAGAGCACGTGGGAAACGTTCTTCCTGTCCGCGTACTTCTCGCCTCTGAGCCAGGTGCTTAAGCGTGAGCTGCTGTACGTGCCGTTCTTCGGCTGGGCGATGGCCATGCTGCGGCCGATCGCCATCGACCGTGACAACCCCAAGGCGGCGCTCAAACACGTGGCCAAGAAGGGTGACGAGCTGCTCAAGGATGGTGTTTGGGTGCTGATCTTCCCGGAAGGTACGCGTGTGCCGTTTGGCACCGTGGGCAAGTTCTCACGCGGCGGTACTGCATTAGCGGTCAACGCCCATCTGCCGGTGCTGCCGATTGCGCACAACGCTGGCAAGTTCTGGCCGAAGACCGGTTGGGCCAAGCGTGAAGGCACTATCACTGTGGTCATTGGCGAGCCCATGTACGCCGAAGGTGAAGGGCCACGCGCCATTGCCGCACTCAATGACCGCGCACAGGCGTGGAATGAAGCGCAGCAACGGGCCATGGGTTCGCTGCCTCCAGAGCCGGTTGTAGTCGAGACACCAGCGACTTAGTGATCTGTGGATAACCTGTGTACGGTTTGTTGGCGAATTGGTGTTTTTTCCTCATAACAATCTGATTTACTTACATATTTCCAAAGCTCATAAAATCGCGAAAAACGTGCATAAGTTTTTCCCGCATAAAAAAACCGGTCCTTGTGACCGGTTTTTTATGCACCGTGAAAAAGTACGTTTTTCAATCCTCGAGTAACGGCAGTTGCAGGCTGAAAGTCGAACCCTTACCCACCTCGCTTTCACATTGAATGCGACCGCCATGGCGCTCCACTACAGCTTTGACCATGGTCAACCCCAACCCCAAACCTTCACTGCCTTGGGCCGAATCGAAGCGTCGATATTGGCTGAATAGCTCGGGCAAATCCTCTGGCGCAATACCGGGTCCTTGATCGCTGATGCGGCATTCCAGCCATCCTTGCGCGCTGCCGTGGCTCAAGGTGACGGTAGTACCGGAAGGGGAATACTTGATCGCATTCTCCAGCACGTTGAACAACGCTCGGGTCAGCAGCGATTGATCGGCGTACACCATGCCTTCATCGGCTTCGTCCAGATCATGAACCAGGTGGATGCCTTTAAGTTGGCCAATGACCGCCACTTGATCGAAAGCATCCATGACCAGCATGGCAAACAGCGTGGGCTGAAACTGGTAGCCATCGGCCTCAGCTTTGGCCAGTTGTACGAACGATTCAGTCAGGCTCAGCGCGCGCCTGACCTGTTGCTCGATCTGAGCAAACACCGGCGACTCACCGCCATGCACATCCAGCAGCGCCAGGATCGCCGAGTGTGGCGCACGCAGGTCATGGGACAGGAAGCGCAGCATGGTTTCGCGGTGCTGCTGCGCTTCGCGCTCTTTGCTCAAGTCTGTGAGGCTCATCAGCCAGCCGAGGGCGACGTCGCCTTCAGCCGGCAGCAAAGGGGCAAGTTCAATGCGCAGGCTGCGCTGATGGATGTCGCGAAACTCAACGAGTTCCAGCGCTGAGAGAGCAGGGCGCACGCCATTGTGCAGCGGCGGATAACCCAGGTCGCCGAGTTGTTCGAGGAGGTTTTGGTTGACTAACTCATTACTGAACACCTCACGTGCAATCCGGTTGGCCAGCAGGATGCTGCCTTTGGGGTCGGTAATCAGCGTGGCCACCGGCAGGCACTCCAGACCGTCGGCCATAAACCGCCGGGTATCGCGTGTACGGCTTACCGCTTGTTCCAGGGCAAAGATCCGCGCTTGCAGCACATCTCCCTTGCTCGCGGGCGCACGACGACGCTCGGGCAGTACTTTGGGTTCGTTATCCAGCCGCGCAAGCTCCCAGCCGAAGTAGGCCAGGATCACGCTGAGGCGCCGCCAATTCCATATCAGGTAGCTGAGCAGCAAACCAATCAGGCACGCGGCCGGTGACCACCAGTGGCCCTGGCGCAGCAACACCCACGCGCCGAGCAATGCGGTGGCCATGCAGCCCAGGGTCATCCAGAGCGCGTAGCGTGGGCGATACAACAACAGGCCCAGTAACAATGCCACCCAGGCAGTCGCCATCAAGGCCGACACCGCGCCGGGTAGATCAACGATGCTGCGCCCTTGCAGCAGGCCGTTGAGCACGTTGGCCTGGATCTCAACACCCGCCGTGGTGCCGACAGTCGAGGAGAGTGGGGTGACGAAACGATCGCCCATGCCGGACGCAGTGGCGCCTACCAGAATAAGCCGACCCCGCAGCCGTTCAGGGTCGACCTCACCGCGTATAACGCTGGCGTAGGAGACCGTAGGAAAGCGGGTGTCGGCAGCGATGAACGGGATCCGAATGGCGTGCTCCCGGTGCCAGGACGGGTTAATCGGTTGCTGGGGTTCTCCTGGCATCTCAGAGGCCTGGCCGCTCAATGCATAGGCCACCCACGCCAACTGCGGCGTGGTGTCACCGGGTGGGCCTTCACGCATAAACAGGCTGCGCACTACGCCGTCACTGTCGGCTTCAACATTGATATGCCCGAGACCTTTAGCACACTTGAGCAGCGGCAACATATGCGCGTCCGGCGTGCTGTAGTTCGCCGCTTCCTCACGCAGCAACGGCAGTACCACGTTGCCGGCGTTGCACACGGCGGCTGCCAGGCGTCGGTCGTTGGCAGGCACACCGGGCTCACTGAAGATCACATCGAAGAGGATGGCCGCTGGCTGCGCGGCGCTCAGGCGGTCGATCAGGTCGGCGTGCAAACTGCGCGGCCAGGGCCAGCGGCCCAACTCTTTCAGGCTAGGATCGTCAATGGTCACCAGCACGATGCGCGGGTCTACCGGCAACGGCGCCAGGCGCCTGAGGCTGTCATACAGCGGGTTGTTCAGCGCCAGGCCCGGGCTCAACGAGAGGTAGGCCGTCATTGGCAATAACAGCAAACCTATCCACAACCACTCGCGCACCAGGCCGTGGAACAAGCGCTGGGCATGAGTGGGCTGGCGTTTCTCGGCCTTGTGCCAAAGCATCATGGGTTAACCATCGCTGGCCTGTACCTGAGTGGCGGGTGGGTAATAGAAGATGTCATAGACCCCGGTTTCTCCCTCCAGGCCCTGCGCGTCGTAGGCGGACAAACGCACGTGGTAAAACGATGCTTTGAGCCCAGTGAAGCGCATTTTCGGCTCACTGGAAAAGTTTTCCTGCTTGATGTTCATAAAGGCTGAGTCGGTCGCGACTTGGGCGCGGTAGCGCTGTGCACCGGGTAATGGCCGCAGGTACAGGCTCCAGACTGGCGACTGACCTTTTTGGCCATCCTGGCCGATTAATACAGGCGCGGGCAAAAGCGCCACGGGCTTGAGTTCACCTTGTTGTCTGATCAGCAGACCTTGGCGTGCGTCCACCTTCACTTCGGCTGCGGCGCTGCCTGCTGCACGGTTAACCGCTACCTGGCCATTCAGCACCTCCAGCACGGATTGCTCGCCGTCATTGCGCACGCGAAAGTGCGTGCCACGCACGCCCAGAACGCCGACGGGCGTCACGATCTGAAAACGGTCGTAGTCACTGGCCCGTTTGATCACATAGGTCTCGACCTGGCCCTGTTCCAGAATGACCTGGGGAATCGCCTGTTTTTGCACCAGGTGCAGACGCACCTGTGAACTGGAGGGCAGCACCACACTGGAACCATCACCCAGGCGCAGGCTGACGAAAGCCGATGTCGAAGTCTTCACGCCTTCTTGCTCATCAATGCTCATCCCTTCCAGTAGATGCTGCGC
Source organism: Pseudomonas sp. OE 28.3 (assembly GCF_014268205.2). NCBI lineage: Bacteria > Pseudomonadati > Pseudomonadota > Gammaproteobacteria > Pseudomonadales > Pseudomonadaceae > Pseudomonas > Pseudomonas sp. OE 28.3. The sequence goes on along the minus strand of NZ_CP077082.1, from coordinate 220,703 downwards.
CCCGCCTTTGGCATCGAGCTTCCAGGCTTCACCCGTCAAATGCTGCACAACTGCTGGCAACGGGTGCGCACGGCACAGGAACGGCTCGTCAATATAAGCAGGGCGATAGGGCGTTGCAGCCTGAGCTGTACTGATGACCAGGGCCAGTAACGCGGGTAGGGCACAGCATAATCGATAGGCAGAACAGGTCATGGAGCTCATCACCCGAGTAGTTTCAGACGGCATCTGACCTCAGCACATACAGGTCTACGGCAGCGCATGTGTCGGCTGATCCTTTTCCTCAAGGGTAGGAGCCGGTATCTTTCGCCTGGTAGGTACGCAAGACTTTAAACGGGTTTACGGCCCTTTGATATCAGCGTACCGATAGATCCTGTGAGCATTGAGTCTGCCCATAATTATTCAGATTCAACCACAGGCATCTGTGCATTACCTACGCGATTGAACAGACCGTCGGCTGTCGTATTTTTTGTAGAAAGGACCCACCCATGCGTGTCGCAATACTGGACGACGAACCCGCTGAATTGCGTCGGGTTGAACAGACGCTGCGACAGATCCCCAGCACCGCAGAGCAACCCTGGTCCCTGCATTTCTTCGAACGCGGTGAAGACCTGCTGCGCCAACTGCGCCGCGAAACCTTTGACCTGTTGATCCTCGACTGGCAACTGCCGGATATCACAGGCATCGCATTGTTGCGCTGGACCCGCGAGCACATGGACTCACCACCCGCCGTAATTATGTTGACCAGCCGCGATGCCGAGAGCGATATCGTCACCGCACTCAACAGCGGGGCGGATGATTACGTCAGCAAGCCGTTTCGGCCAAACGAACTCAAGGCTCGGGTCAACGCCGTGCTACGCCGCCATGGGCTGCAAAAGCCAGCGACTAATGAGGTGCAGAGTTTCAACGACCTGACCTTTGATGATGCCGAACTGACGGTGACGCGCGCGGGTAAGCCGATCAATCTCACTGAGCGTGAATACCGCCTGGCCAGTTGCTTGTTCGCCAACCTGGCTCGGCCACTGTCTCGGGAATACCTGTATGAGCGGTTTTGGAGCCATGAAGAAATGGTCTCCTCACGGCCACTGGATACACATATTTATCGGCTGCGTAACAAGCTGGGGTTGACCGCAGACCGGGGCTGGCAGCTGCTGACCATCTACGGGTATGGCTATCGGTTGGAGAGTGTGGCGGCGGCCCAAGGTTAAAAACAGTGATGTTCCACGTGGAGCAATTGTAAAACGCTTAAGTTTCACCCAATAAAAAAGGCCAACGCTGAGCGTTGGCCTTTTTGTTTTAGCGGGTAGCCTGATCAGAAATCCAGGTTAGACACCGCCAAGGCGTTGCTCTCGATGAAGTCACGGCGAGGCTCGACCGCATCACCCATCAGGGTGTTGAAGATCTGGTCTGCGCCAATGGCGTCTTCGATGGTCACGCGCAGCATGCGACGCTGAGCAGGATCCATGGTGGTTTCCCACAGTTGATCCGGGTTCATCTCGCCCAGACCTTTGTATCGCTGGATGGTGTGGCGCTTGGTGCTTTCAGCCATCAACCAGTCCAGGGCTTCCTTGAACTCCTTGACCGCTTTCTTACGCTCGCCACGCTGGATGTAAGCACCGTCATCCAACAGGGTGCTCAATTGCGCGCCGAGGGTAACCACGGTCTTGTAGTCGTTGCTGCCGAAGAAGTCGCGGTTGAAGGTGACGTAGTTCGACAGGCCGTGGGAGATCAGTTCAACCTCCGGCAGCCACACGTTACGTTCACGGTCTTCACGCAAGCTGGCTTTGTAAACCAGGCCAGACTTCTCGACGGTGCGCAGACGTACTTCGTACTGAGCCAGCCAATTCTGCATGTGGGCGTGATCGCCCAACTGCTCCAGGCTCACGGAAGGCAGGTAGATGAAGTGCTCGGTCAGCTCCTGAGGGTACAGGCGCGACAGACGCTTGAGGGTCTTCATTACCATGCGGAAGTCGTTAACCAAACGCTCCAGCGCCTCACCGGAAATGCCCGGGGCTTCGTCGTTCAAGTGCAGGCTGGCATCTTCCAGGGCCGACTGCGTCATGTACTCTTCCATGGCGTCGTCGTCTTTGATGTACTGCTCTTGCTTGCCCTTTTTCACTTTGTACAACGGCGGCTGAGCGATGTAGATGTAGCCACGCTCGATCAGCTCCGGCAACTGACGGAAGAAGAAGGTCAGCAGCAGGGTACGGATGTGCGAACCGTCGACGTCAGCATCGGTCATGATGATGATGTTGTGGTAACGCAGTTTGTCGATGTTGTACTCATCGCGGCCAATACCGCAGCCCAACGCCGTGATCAAGGTGCCGACTTCCTGAGAGGAAATCATCTTGTCGAAGCGGGCCTTCTCGACGTTGAGGATCTTACCCTTCAACGGCAGGATAGCCTGGGTGCGACGGTTACGACCCTGCTTGGCGGAACCGCCAGCAGAGTCACCTTCCACCAGGTACAGTTCGGAGAGGGCAGGGTCCTTCTCCTGGCAGTCAGCCAGTTTGCCCGGCAGGCCGGCGATATCCAACGCGCCTTTACGGCGGGTCATCTCACGGGCTTTACGCGCCGCTTCACGGGCACGCGCCGCGTCGATCATCTTGCCGACAACCAGCTTGGCTTCGTTCGGGTTTTCCAGCAGGAAGTCGGAGAAGTACTTGCCCATCTCCTGTTCCACTGCGGTCTTCACTTCGGAAGACACCAGCTTGTCTTTGGTCTGGGAGCTGAACTTTGGATCCGGCACTTTCACCGAGATAATCGCCGTCAGGCCTTCACGCGCATCGTCACCGGTAGTGGCCACTTTGTGCTTCTTGGCCAAGCCTTCCGCTTCGATGTAGGTGTTCAGGTTACGCGTCAGTGCGGAACGGAAACCCACCAGGTGAGTACCGCCGTCGCGCTGTGGAATGTTGTTGGTGAAGCACAACAGGTTCTCGTTGAAGCTGTCGTTCCACTGCAGGGCGATTTCAACGCCGATACCGTCTTCACGCTGGATGTTGAAGTGGAACACCTGGTTGACCGCAGTCTTGTTGGTGTTCAGGTACTCAACGAACGCACGCAAGCCGCCTTCGTACTTGAACAACTCTTCCTTGCCGCTGCGCTCGTCCTTGAGGACGATACCCACACCGGAGTTAAGGAACGACAGTTCACGAATACGCTTGGCCAGGATGTCCCAGCTGAAGTGGATATTCTTGAAGGTTTCTGCCGAAGGCTTGAAGTGGATCTGCGTACCGGTGGATTCACTGTCGCCAACGATTTTCATCGGTTCTTGTGGAACACCATGCACGTAGGTCTGTTCCCAGATCTTGCCGCTACGGCGAACAGTCAGGATAAGCTCTTCGGACAGAGCGTTCACCACCGACACACCTACACCGTGCAAACCGCCGGAAACTTTATAGGAGTTGTCGTCGAACTTACCGCCGGCGTGAAGCACGGTCATGATGACCTCTGCCGCCGATACGCCTTCTTCTTTGTGCACATCGACCGGAATACCGCGACCGTTGTCGCGCACGGTGATGGACTCATCCGGGTGGATGATAATGCTGATGTCGTCGCAGTGACCGGCCAAAGCTTCGTCGATGGAGTTGTCGACCACCTCGAACACCATGTGGTGCAGACCGCTACCATCATCGGTGTCGCCGATGTACATACCGGGACGTTTGCGTACGGCATCCAAACCTTTCAGCACTTTAATGCTGGTCGAGTCGTACGTGTTTTCTTCGCTCATGCCTTCACTCCCGATGGTCGTGGGTCTGGGTGATACGGCCCTGTTCCACGTGGAACAAAGCGACTGGCGTTTCCGTCTGCCAGCCTTCCCTCAATAATTCGTGGTCTACACAGGTGATAAACACCTGGCAGCGTAAGTCTTCCAACAAGCGGCATAACGCGCGGCGGTGCTGCTCGTCGAGTTCGGACGGCAAGTCATCCACCAGATAAATACACTGACCGCGCCGGGCTTGGCTAACCAAATGCCCTTGGGCAATACGCAGTGCACACACCACCAACTTTTGCTGACCGCGGGACAAAATATCCGCGGCATTGTGTGCGCCTAATCTAAGGCGCAAGTCAGCACGTTGTGGGCCTGCCTGGGTATGGCCAATTTGCTGATCCCGCTGCAAGGACGTGGCGAGCACTGCGCTCAGCTCACGTTCTTTATCCCAACCACGGTAGTAGCTCAGCGTCAGGCCCTCGAGATCCAACAACTCACTCAAGGTCTGCTCAAAGACTGGTTTCAAGGCTTTGATATAGGCGCGGCGGTATTCATCTATTTCGTCACTGGCCAGGCACAGTTCCCGGTCCCAGGCCGCTTGCGAAGCGGCGTCAAGTGTACCATGCCGCAGCCATGAGTTCCGCTGCCGCAGGGCCTTCTGCAGGCGCTGCCAAGTGGCCATGAAGCGCGGTTCCACGTGGAACACTCCCCAATCGAGGAACTGCCTGCGGATTTTCGGTGCACCTTCCAAAAGGCGAAAGCTGTCTGGGTTGATCAGCTGCAGCGGCAGGATTTCTGCCAACTGTGCAGCACTGCGAGCATTTTGCCCGTCAATGCGAATCTGGAAATCACCGCCGCGATCTCGAGATATCCCCAGGGCGCTGTGCCCACCTTCTGCCAGTTCAACCTGGCCAAACACGGTGCAAGCCAGTTGTTCGTATTGAATCACCGGCAACAAGCGAGCACTACGAAAGGAACGGGCAAGCCCAAGCAAATGGACGGCTTCCAGCACGCTGGTTTTGCCGCTGCCGTTGGCGCCGTAAAGGATATTGATGCGGGGGGAGGGGGAGAAGGTCACCGGGTGCAGATTGCGCACCGCGGTGACCGAGACGCGACTGAGGGACATCTAGCTTCTGCTGAGCATGATTACAGGCGCATCGGCATAACAACGTAAGCCGAGTCGTCGTTGTCGGATTCTTGCACCAGGGCACTGCTGTTGGAGTCCGACAGAATCAGGCGAACCTGCTCGGTGGTCATCACGCCCAGTACGTCCAGCAGGTAGCTCACGTTAAAGCCGATCTCCAGCGAGCCGCCATTGTAGTCAACGCCGACTTCTTCTTCCGCTTCTTCCTGCTCCGGGTTATTGGCCTGAATCTTCAGCTGACCGTTGGCCAGTTGCAGACGAATACCACGGTACTTTTCGTTAGACAGAATCGCGGTACGGCTGAACGCTTCACGCAGCGCCTGACGATCGCCGATTACCAGCTTGTCGCCACCTTTTGGCAGCACACGCTCGTAATCCGGGAATTTGCCGTCAACCAGCTTGGACGTGAAGGTGAATTCGCCGGTGGTGGCGCGGATGTGGTGCTGACCCAGGACGATGCTGACATTGCCATCCGGCTCGGTGAGCAGACGCGCCAGTTCCAGAATACCTTTACGCGGCACGATGACCTGGTGACGGTCCGGCTGGCCGATGTCAGCACGCATTGAGCACATGGCCAGGCGGTGACCGTCGGTAGCCACTGCACGGATAACGCCTTCAGCGACCTCCAGCAACATGCCGTTGAGGTAGTAACGCACGTCCTGCTGGGCCATGGCGAAGCTGGTGCGCTCGATCAAACGGCGCAGCTTGCTTTGGTCCAGGCTGCAGGTCAGCGAACCTGGGCCTTCTTCGACGGTAGGGAAGTCATTGGCTGGCAAGGTCGACAGCGTGAAACGGCTGCGACCGGCCTTGACCACCAACTTCTGCTCATCAACCTTGATGTCGATCAGCGCATCGTTGGGCAGGCTCTTGCAGATGTCCATCAGCTTACGTGCCGGCACAGTGATTTCGCCGGGCTCAGCCGGTTCTTCCAGCTGCACACGACCCACCAGTTCGACTTCCAGATCGGTACCGGTCAAGGACAATTGCTGGCCTTCGACCACCAGCAATACGTTGGAAAGCACCGGCAAGGTCTGTCGGCGCTCGACGACGCCTGCGACCAGTTGCAGGGGTTTCAACAGGGCTTCGCGTTGAATGGTGAAATGCATGGTCTAGTCCCTTGCCTTAATAAGCTGCGCTGGTGTCATCAGGTAGTCAGTGTACGCAGCAGGTTCTTGTAGTCCTCGCGAATATCCGCGTCGGATTCCTTAAGTTCATTGATCTTGCGGCACGCGTGCAAGACCGTGGTGTGGTCGCGACCGCCAAACACATCACCGATTTCCGGCAGGCTGTGGTTGGTCAGCTCTTTGGAGAGCGCCATCGCCACCTGACGTGGACGTGCCACCGAGCGCGAACGGCGCTTGGACAGCAGGTCTGAAATCTTGATCTTGTAGTACTCAGCCACGGTGCGCTGAATGTTATCCACACTCACCAGCTTGTCTTGCAGAGCCAACAGGTCTTTCAGGGATTCGCGAATCAACTCGATGGTGATGTCGCGGCCCATAAAGTGCGAGTGTGCAATGACCCGCTTGAGCGCGCCTTCCAGCTCACGCACGTTGGAACGAATGCGTTGGGCGATAAAGAAGGCTGCATCGTGGGGCAGGTCGACTTTTGCCTGGTCGGCCTTTTTCATCAGGATCGCCACACGGGTTTCCAGCTCCGGCGGTTCTACCGCAACGGTCAGGCCCCAGCCAAAGCGTGACTTCAAGCGTTCTTCCAGGCCTTCGATTTCCTTCGGGTAACGGTCACTGGTCAGGATGACCTGTTGGCCGCCTTCGAGAAGGGCGTTGAAGGTGTGGAAAAACTCTTCCTGGGAACGTTCCTTGCGAGCGAAAAATTGAATGTCATCGATCAGCAAAGCGTCCACAGAACGGTAGAAACGCTTAAATTCGTTGATTGCGTTGAGCTGCAAGGCCTTGACCATGTCAGCCACGAAGCGCTCCGAGTGCAGGTACACAACCTTGGCATTCGGGTTCTTCTTTAATAGATGGTTACCCACAGCATGCATCAAGTGGGTCTTACCCAAGCCAACGCCACCATAAAGGAAGAGCGGGTTGTAACCATGCTTGGGGTTATCGGCAACCTGCCAGGCGGCCGCGCGGGCCAACTGGTTGGATTTACCTTCGACGAAGTTCTCAAAGGTAAAGGTGCGGTTCAGGTAACTGGTGTGCTTGAGCGCGCCTTCCACCTGCACGGTGCGCTGCTCAGCGCGAACCGGTGCTTGTTGGGAGCTGGCGCCGGCCATCGGGTCAAAGCTGTCACGCGACGGTTCTTCATTTATAGGCGCGTTTTTCTGCGACGAGGATTTCGACGGCGCCTGGGCCACGGGCGCCGGAGAGTTATTAACAGGTGCCGGTGCTGCTTGGGCTTGCGACGCAGCAGCAGCCAGCGGCGCATTCGGCGCAGCGCGAGGTGCAGAGCTGCGTTTGCTGCCTATTAATAAGGAAAGCACGGGCGCGATGCCGTTGCCGTGTTCATCGAGCAATTCGAGAACGCGGCTCAGGTATTTTTCGTTGACCCAGTCGAGAACAAAACGATTCGGCGCGTAGACACGCAACTCGTCGCCTTCGGCTTCGACCTGTAGCGGACGGATCCAGGTGTTGAATTGCTGGGCAGGCAGCTCTTCGCGCAAAAGCTCCACGCACTGCTGCCAAAGTTCCACTGACACGGATATCCCCTAAGTTGAAAGCCGGTGAGGCAAAAACAGCCGCCATTGTAGCGGCCAGACGCCCACTTATCCACATGTAGGTTGCTCACAGAGCAGCCAAAATCAACGTGTTAAGTGCAAAAAAGCCGACCAATGGTCTGTGCATAAGCTCTGTGGATAAGCGCACCTAAGCTCGTTGCACAAGTGGGGTCGAAAGTCTGTGGGTAACTGGCCTGTGGATAACAACCCATTCCACCCACAGCTTATCCGACAGCGCAGCACAGGCAGAGCACCGTTTTCCCCCGTACTTGTCATTCTCTGTACAGCAGGTGGAATATGGCCTCAAGGCAGTTATCCACAGATGATCGCCTGCCTAGCTTTTATAAGCTTTACAGAAAAGCTTTAAATAACTTCCTTCTTTATTTTTATATCTATGGCATTGCTCGTGAAAGCCCGGCCGACAGAAAAGGACCGATTACCTGTAGAAGATCTAATTGAAGGAAAAGCTGGTTGGAAATTGACCTAGAGGCTTGCTTTCTCTAGAATCGCCGGTCTCTTAAAACGGGGGCCATTCCGGCCCGTTGTGGACGAACCAGGTAACAACGCCATGAAACGTACTTTCCAACCAAGCACCATCAAACGCGCCCGTACTCACGGCTTCCGTGCTCGCATGGCTACCAAGAACGGCCGTGCTGTCCTGTCGCGTCGCCGCGCCAAAGGTCGTGCGCGTCTGGCAGTTTGATAATCCGGTACTGGTGGTGAGTCAGGACTTCAGTCGGGAAAAGCGTCTGCTAACCCCCCGGCATTTCAAGGCAGTCTTTGACTCCCCCACCGGCAAGGTTCCGGGGAAAAATCTCCTGCTCCTTGCGCGTAACAACGATCTGGATCACCCCCGTCTCGGGTTGGTGATCGGCAAGAAGAGCGTAAAGCTCTCCGTTGAGCGCAATCGCCTCAAGCGTCTGATGCGCGAATCGTTTCGCCTCCACCAGGACACTCTGGTTGGTTGGGATATTGTTATCGTCGCGCGCAAAGGCTTGGGGGATGTAGAAAACCCCGAATTGATTCAGCATTTCGGCAAGCTCTGGAAACGTTTGGCGCGTACCAACAAGCCAGCACCAGCAGTCAGCACCGAAACTGTAGGGGTAGACAGCACCAATGCGTAAACTGGCACTCGTTCCGATCCAGTTTTACCGTTATGCCATTAGTCCTCTGATGGCCGACCACTGTCGTTTCTACCCCAGTTGTTCCTGCTACGCGTTAGAGGCCATAGAAAATCATGGTCTTCTGCGCGGTGGCTGGCTGGCCTTTCGTCGTTTAGGCCGCTGTCATCCGTGGAATCCCGGTGGTTTCGACCCGGTTCCACCTATCCCTACCTCCCGTTCTTCTTCGATGGCCGAGTAATCATGGATATTAAACGCACGATCCTGATCGTCGCCCTGGCAATCGTGTCCTACGTCATGGTTCTTAAGTGGAACCAGGACTACGGCCAGGCTGCCCTGCCGACTCAGAATGTTGCTACCAATCAGGCTGCGCCGGCTATTCCGGACACCCCGCTGGGTAACAATGCGTCCGCGAGTGCCGATGTTCCCAGCGCGAATGGCGAGACAAGCGCCCCTCTAGAAACGCCAGTGGTCACCAATAAAGACCTCATCCACGTGAAAACGGATGTGCTCGACCTGGCTATCGACCCACAAGGTGGTGATATCGCGCAGTTGAAACTGCCGCTGTATCCACGTCGCCAAGACCATCCAGATGTTCCGTTCCAACTGTTCGATAACGGTGGTGAACGTACTTATCTGGCGCAAAGCGGCCTGACCGGCACTGACGGTCCTGATGCTCGTGCTACCGGTCGTCCGGTTTATTCGACCGAACAGAAGACTTATCAACTGGCTGATGGCCAGAACCAGTTGAATGTCGACCTGAAATTCAGCCTCGACGGCGTCAACTACATCAAGCGTTTCAGCTTCACCCGTGGTTTGTACGACTTGAAGGTCACTTACCTGATCGACAACGAAAGCGCCAAGCCATGGACGGGCAACCTGTTTGCCCAGCTCAAGCGTGACAACAGCGCCGATCCTTCTTCCAGCACCGCCACCGGCACTGCGACTTACCTGGGCGCCGCCCTGTGGACAAGTAGCGAGCCGTACAAAAAAGTGTCGATGAAAGATATCGACAAGGGCGCGCTGAAAGAAACCGTCCAAGGTGGCTGGGTTGCCTGGTTGCAACACTACTTCGTGACCGCATGGATCCCGAACAAGGGTGAAGCCAACCTGGTTCAAACCCGCAAAGACAGCCAAGGCAACTACATCATTGGTTTTACTGGCCCGGCGTTGACCGTCGCTCCAGGTGCCAAGGCTGAAACCAGCACTACCCTGTACGCCGGCCCGAAAAGCCAGGCTGTGCTCAAAGAGTTGTCCCCAGGTCTGGAACTGACTGTGGATTACGGCATTCTGTGGTTCATTGCCCAGCCTATTTTCTGGCTGCTGCAACATATCCACAGCATTGTGGGTAACTGGGGCTTCTCGATCATCTTCCTGACCATGCTGATCAAAGGGATTTTCTTCCCTCTGTCGGCAGCCAGCTATAAGTCGATGGCGCGCATGCGTGCCGTTGCGCCGAAACTGGCCGCTCTGAAAGAGCAACATGGTGACGACCGGCAGAAAATGTCGCAGGCCATGATGGAGCTGTACAAGAAAGAGAAGATCAACCCGCTGGGTGGTTGCTTGCCGATTCTGGTGCAGATGCCGGTATTCCTGTCGCTGTACTGGGTTCTCCTGGAAAGCGTCGAAATGCGCCAGGCACCGTTCATTCTGTGGATAACTGACCTGTCGATTAAAGACCCGTTCTTTATTCTGCCGATCATCATGGGCGCGACCATGTTTATCCAGCAGCGTCTGAACCCGACTCCGCCGGACCCGATGCAGGCCAAGGTCATGAAGATGATGCCAATCATCTTCACCTTCTTCTTCCTGTGGTTCCCAGCCGGTCTGGTGCTGTACTGGGTGGTCAACAACGTGTTGTCGATCTCTCAACAGTGGTACATCACACGTAAAATCGAAGCGGCTACCAAAAAAGCTGCGGCGTAATTTACTCTGTGGATAACCACTCAAGACGCCCCCTAGTGGGGCGTTTTGCTTTCTGTCACTTTTGTTCTGGAACCTGCTGATGAGCGCTCCTCGTGAAACCATCGCTGCTGTCGCTACCGCTCAAGGTCGCGGCGGTGTTGGTATCGTTAGAATTTCCGGGCCGCTGGCCAGCGTGGCGGCCCAGGCCATCAGCGGCCGTGAGTTGAAACCCCGATATGCCCATTACGGGCCGTTCCTGGATGCTGATGAAACGGTATTGGATGAGGGGCTGGCTCTGTATTTCCCCGGCCCTAACTCGTTCACCGGCGAAGACGTGCTGGAACTGCAGGGCCATGGTGGCCCGGTAGTGCTGGATATGTTGCTGCAGCGTTGCCTGCAATTGGGCTGCCGTCTGGCGCGCCCAGGCGAATTCAGCGAGCGGGCATTCCTTAACGACAAACTGGACCTGGCCCAGGCCGAGGCGATTGCGGATTTGATCGAGGCCAGTTCTGCACAGGCGGCGCGCAATGCGTTGCGCTCACTGCAGGGCGCTTTTTCCCTGCGTGTGCATAACTTGACCGAACAGTTGATCAGTCTGCGCATCTACGTCGAGGCTGCGATTGACTTCCCAGAGGAAGAAATCGACTTCCTCGCTGATGGCCACGTCCTGGCGATGCTGGATAAAGTTCGCGACGAGTTATCCACCGTACTGCGCGAGGCCGGGCAGGGTGCTTTGCTGCGTGACGGCATGACGGTAGTGATTGCCGGGCGACCCAATGCCGGCAAGTCCAGCCTGCTCAATGCGCTGGCTGGCCGAGAAGCCGCGATCGTCACCGAGATTGCCGGCACCACCCGGGACATCTTGCGCGAACATATCCACATCGATGGTATGCCGCTGCACGTGGTCGACACCGCCGGCTTGCGCGATACCGAAGACCAGGTGGAAAAGATCGGCGTGGAACGGGCGCTCAAGGCGATCAGTGAAGCGGACCGCGTATTGCTGGTGGTGGATGCCACTGCGCCAGAGGCTGCGGATCCTTTTGCCCTGTGGCCGGAATTTCTCGAGCAACGGCCAGACCCGGCCAAAGTCACCTTGATCCGCAACAAGGCCGATTTGACTGGTGAAGCCATTGCCATGGAGACCAGCGATGATGGCCACGTGACCATCAGCCTGAGCGCAAAGTCAGCGGGCGATGGGTTGGAATTGCTGCGCGACCACCTCAAAGCCTGCATGGGCTATGAGCAGACCTCCGAAAGCAGCTTCAGCGCACGCCGCAGGCACCTGGAAGCGCTGCGCCATGCCAGCGCGGCGTTGGAGCACGGTCGGGCTCAGTTGACCTTGGCGGGGGCTGGCGAGCTGCTGGCTGAGGATTTACGCCAGGCGCAGCAGTTGTTGGGTGAGATTACCGGCGCTTTTAGCTCCGATGATCTGCTCGGAAGGATCTTTTCCAGCTTCTGCATCGGTAAATAACCCTTCGTTGTCCACAGGCAGGCCATTCGCGCCTGCCTGTTTCGCCCGCCTCAGGGCATTCAATTCCCATTTTTGACTCATTACCTAAAAGGCAGGTGGCTTTTGCGTGGGCGAGATTTGGCCATGCAAGCCATTTTCTGTGGATTAAGCCCTGTGAATAACCGCACCTGTGCCCAGTTGATAACAGGGCTTGAAACCTGAGCAAAACCCCCTCTGTGGATAACCACCCCTTTAATCCACAGGCTTAAAGCACTTATCCAAGGGCCTCATTGGCACATGACCACAGACTTTTGAATCTCTGTACACGACGTAAATAGAGGCTTGTAGAGATCTATCCACAGAAAGTAGGCTCAGTAGAAATAAACATAAAAACAAAGATCTTATAAATTTCTTCTTTTTTAATTTCTATTGTCTGTGATTCATCCACAGCTGGTTAAATTTTGTGCAAAGGGTTCTTTAGGAAGGGCTAAGTCCCTATACTTGCCGCCATAGCTCTAAAACTCTTTCAACAAACAATTCCTGATTACCTACATAAGCAGGCACGAGGTGCGTGGTGGATTTCCCTTCCCGTTTTGAAGTGATCGTCATCGGCGGCGGTCATGCCGGTACCGAGGCAGCACTGGCGTCAGCACGCATGGGCGTTAAAACCCTGTTGTTGACGCACAACGTGGAAACCCTCGGTGCCATGAGTTGCAACCCCGCCATCGGTGGGATCGGCAAAAGCCATCTGGTTAAAGAAATTGATGCCCTTGGCGGTGTCATGGCCATGGCTACCGACAAAGGTGGTATTCAATTTCGCGTGCTCAATAGCCGCAAAGGCCCGGCCGTACGCGCTACTCGGGCACAGGCCGACCGCATCCTGTACAAGGCTGCGGTACGTGAAACCCTGGAAAACCAGCCGAACCTGTGGATATTTCAACAGGCTGCCGATGATCTGATCGTCGAACAGGACGTGGTGAAGGGCGTTGTCACCCAGATGGGCCTGCGTTTCTTCGCAGAATCCGTGGTGTTGACCACCGGCACATTCCTGGGCGGACTTATCCACATCGGTATGCAGAACTATTCCGGCGGTCGCGCCGGTGATCCGCCATCGATTGCCCTGGCAAAACGCCTGCGCGAGTTACCACTGCGAGTCGGTCGCTTGAAAACAGGTACCCCGCCGCGTATCGACGGGCGTTCTGTGGATTTCTCGGTGATGACCGAACAAGCCGGTGATACACCAATCCCGGTCATGTCGTTCATGGGTTCCAAAGAGCAGCACCCGAAACAGGTGAGCTGCTGGATTACCCACACCAACGCCCGCACCCACGAGATCATTGCCGCGAACCTCGACCGTTCGCCGATGTATTCCGGGGTGATTGAAGGCATTGGCCCGCGTTATTGCCCTTCGATCGAAGACAAGATCCATCGCTTTGCCGACAAGGAAAGCCACCAGGTCTTCATCGAGCCCGAAGGCTTGACCACCCATGAGCTGTACCCGAACGGGATTTCCACGTCCTTGCCGTTCGACGTGCAAATTCAGATCGTGCAGTCGATTCGCGGTATGGAAAACGCCCACATCGTGCGTCCGGGCTACGCCATCGAGTACGACTACTTCGACCCGCGTGATCTGAAGTACAGCCTCGAAACCAAAGTCATCGCCGGTCTGTTTTTCGCTGGCCAAATCAATGGCACCACCGGTTACGAAGAAGCCGGCGCCCAAGGTTTGCTGGCCGGGACCAACGCAGCACTGCGCGCGCAGGGCAAAGACAGCTGGTGCCCGCGTCGCGATGAAGCGTACATCGGCGTATTGGTCGATGACCTGATTACCCTGGGCACCCAGGAACCGTATCGGATGTTCACGTCCCGGGCGGAATACCGTTTGATCCTGCGCGAAGACAACGCCGACCTGCGCCTGACCGAAAAAGGTCGCGAGCTGGGCCTGGTCGATGACGCGCGCTGGGCAGCCTTCTGCAAAAAACGCGAAAGCATCACGCTCGAAGAGCAACGTCTGAAAAGTACCTGGGTTCGCCCAGGCACCGAGCAGGGCGATGCGATTGCGGAAAAATTCGGTACGCCGCTGACCCACGAATACAACCTGCTGAACCTGCTGTCCCGTCCGGAAATCGACTACGCTGGCTTGGTCGAAGTGACAGGCCAGGGCGCAGAAGACCCACAGGTTGCCGAGCAGGTCGAGATCAAGACCAAATACGCCGGTTACATTGACCGCCAGCAGGATGAGATCGCTCGCCTGCGCGCCAGTGAAGACACCAAGCTGCCTGTGGATATCGATTACACCGGGATTTCGGGGTTGTCGAAAGAAATCCAAAGCAAGCTGGGGATAACTCGGCCGGAGACTCTTGGTCAGGCTTCACGTATTCCCGGCGTCACTCCGGCAGCGATTTCGCTGTTGATGATTCATTTGAAAAAACGCGGCGCGGGCCGTCAGTTGGAGCAAAGCGCTTGAGTTCGTTGGTCACCTCGCAACACGCCGAAGAATTATCCACAGGTGCGCGCCAGTTAGGCGTGGACCTGACCGCAGCCCAGCACGAATTACTGCTCGGTTACCTGGCCCTGTTGATCAAATGGAACAAGGCTTACAACCTGACTGCGGTGCGTAACCCCGACGAAATGGTTTCGCGTCATTTGCTCGACAGTTTGAGCGTGATGCCGTTTATCGAAAACGGCCGTTGGCTTGACGTGGGCAGTGGCGGTGGGATGCCAGGCATTCCGCTGGCGATCCTGTTTCCCGAGTCGCAAGTGACGTGCCTGGACAGCAACGGCAAGAAAACCCGCTTCCTGACCCAGGTAAAACTCGAGCTCAAGCTGGAAAACCTGCAAGTTATCCACAGTCGGGTCGAAGAGTTCACACCTGAACTGCCTTTCAATGGAATTGTTTCCCGGGCATTCAGCAGCATGGAGAACTTCAGCAATTGGACTCGCCACCTGGGCGACCGCGACACCCGCTGGCTGGCAATGAAGGGCGTTCATCCAAGCGACGAGCTGTTAGCATTGCCGACAGACTTCCACCTCGATAGCGAACACGCCTTGGCCGTACCCGGTTGCCAAGGCCAACGCCATCTGCTGATACTGCGCCGCACGGCATGATTGGGAACACAAGCAAGAATGGCTAAGGTATTCGCGATAGCGAACCAGAAAGGTGGCGTGGGCAAAACCACCACCTGCATCAACCTCGCAGCATCCCTGGTCGCCACCAAGCGTCGGGTGCTGTTGATCGATCTCGATCCACAGGGCAACGCCACCATGGGTAGCGGTGTGGATAAACACGGCCTGGAAAATTCGGTCTACGACTTGCTGATCGGCGAGTGTGACCTGGGCCAGGCCATGCACTACTCCGAGCACGGTGGTTATCAACTGCTGCCGGCCAACCGCGATTTGACCGCGGCGGAAGTGGTGCTGCTCGAAATGCAGATGAAAGAAAGCCGTCTGCGCAGCGCCTTGGCGCCGATCCGCGAGAATTACGATTACATTTTGATCGACTGCCCACCGTCGCTGTCGATGCTCACGCTCAACGCATTGGTTGCCGCCGATGGGGTGATTATCCCCATGCAGTGCGAGTATTACGCACTGGAAGGCTTGAGCGACCTTGTGGATAACATCAAGCGAATCGCTGAGCTGCTGAACCCGAACCTGCAGATCGAGGGTCTGCTGCGTACGATGTTCGATCCGCGCCTGAGCCTGATGAACGATGTGTCGGCACAGCTCAAGGAACACTTTGGTGATCAGTTGTACGACACCGTGATCCCACGCAACATCCGCCTGGCCGAAGCGCCAAGCTACGGCATGCCCGCGCTGGCGTACGACAAATCATCGCGTGGCGCCATTGCCTACCTGGCACTGGCCGGCGAGATGGTTCGCCGTCAACGCCGCAATTCACGCACCGCTGCAGCCCAGCCAACTTAAGGAATCCCCATGGCCGTCAAGAAACGAGGTCTCGGACGTGGACTGGATGCACTGTTGAGTGGTCCGACTGTCACTTCGCTTGAAGAACAAGCGGTACAGGCCGACGAGCGCGAGCTGCAACATTTGCCGCTGGACTTGATCCAGCGCGGCAAATACCAGCCACGCCGCGATATGGACCCTCAGGCGCTGGAAGAACTGGCCAACTCGATCAAGGCCCAGGGCGTGATGCAGCCGATTGTGGTGCGCCCGATCGGCGGCGGTCGGTTTGAAATCATCGCCGGCGAACGCCGCTGGCGCGCAAGCCAGCAGGCCGGAAAGGAAACTATCCCGGCGATGGTGCGCGATGTACCGGATGAAACCGCCATCGCCATGGCGTTGATCGAAAACATCCAGCGTGAAGACCTCAACCCGGTTGAAGAAGCGATCGCGTTGCAGCGTTTGCAGCAGGAATTCCAGCTGACCCAGCAACAAGTGGCCGACGCGGTGGGTAAATCCCGCGTCACGGTGTCCAACTTGCTGCGTCTGATCGCGTTGCCGGAAGTCATCAAGACCATGTTGTCCCACGGCGACCTGGAAATGGGTCATGCCCGTGCTTTGCTCGGTTTGCCGGAAAATCAACAGGTTGAAGGGGCGCGACACGTTGTCGCACGAGGGCTCACGGTGCGTCAGACTGAGGCGCTGGTTCGCCAGTGGCTGAGCGGCAAACCTGCACCGGTCGAAACCGCCAAACCTGATCCGGATATCGCACGCCTCGAGCAGCGCCTGGCCGAGCGGCTGGGCTCTGCGGTACAAATTCGCCACGGCAAGAAGGGCAAAGGGCAATTGGTTATCGGATATAACTCGCTTGACGAGCTTCAGGGCGTCCTTGCCCACATCCGCTGAAACATTTGCTTATGTAGCGCGCGATCGGAAAACACTACCCGACAGTTGAATAGGGGCTGAACCGCCCCTATACTCTGCGCGCATTTTGTCGGCACAAATTATGCCAAGTTATTGATTCTCGGCAGCCGACCATTGAGGAGCAAAAGTGATGGAAACCCGCACGCCAAACACGTTGCCGTTCCATCGCTTGGCCGTTTTCCCGGTTTTATTGGCTCAATTTGTCATTCTACTGATCGCCGCGTTGGCGCTTTGGTACTGGCATGGAGTCGTAGCCGGATATTCAGGACTCTGCGGAGGCCTGATAGCCTTGCTGCCCAATATGTATTTTGCTCACAGGGCCTTTCGGTTTTCCGGCGCCCGAGCAGCCCAGGCTATCGTCCGGTCATTTTATGCCGGCGAGGCGGGGAAACTGATTTTGACGGCAGTGCTGTTTGCACTGACCTTTGCAGGTGTGAAGCCATTGGCGCCGCTGGCTGTATTCGGCGTCTTCGTGTTGACCCAACTGGTCAGCTGGTTCGCTCCCCTGCTAATGAAAACAAGACTTTCGAAACCTTAGGGCGTTTGAGGCAACCATGGCAGAAACAACCGCTTCGGGCTATATCCAGCACCACTTGCAGAACCTGACCTTCGGTCAGCTTCCCAACGGCGGCTGGGGCTTCGCCCACACCGCAGCAGAAGCCAAAGAAATGGGTTTCTGGGCTTTCCACCTGGATACTCTGGGCTGGTCGGTCGCATTGGGTCTGATCTTCGTTCTGATTTTCCGCATGGCGGCAAAAAAGGCGACTTCCGGTCAGCCAGGTGCGTTGCAGAACTTCGTTGAAGTATTGGTCGAATTCGTCGATGGCAGCGTGAAAGACAGCTTCCATGGCCGTAGCCCGGTGATTGCACCGCTGGCACTGACCATCTTCGTCTGGGTGTTCCTGATGAACGCCGTCGACCTGATCCCGGTTGACTGGATTCCTCAGCTCGCCATGGCGATCAGCGGCGATCCGCATATTCCATTCCGTGCCGTATCGACCACTGACCCTAACGCTACCCTGGGCATGGCCTTGTCGGTATTCGCGTTGATCATTTTCTACAGCATCAAGATCAAGGGCATCGGCGGCTTCATCGGCGAACTGACCCTGCACCCGTTCGGCAGCAAGAACATTTTCGTTCAAGCCCTGCTGATCCCGGTGAACTTCCTGCTGGAATTCGTCACCCTGATCGCCAAGCCTATCTCCCTGGCTCTGCGACTGTTCGGCAACATGTATGCCGGCGAGCTGGTGTTCATTCTGATCGCTGTGATGTTCGGCAGTGGTCTGCTCTGGCTTAGCGGCCTGGGCATTGTTCTGCAGTGGGCGTGGGCTGTGTTCCACATCCTGATCATCACCCTGCAGGCCTTCATCTTCATGATGCTGACCATCGTCTACCTGTCGATGGCGCACGAAGAGAACCATTAAGACCGGTCTCGACTAGTCTGATGTCCTTCCCGGTGAAACGGGAAAGTGGCCCACCAGGGCTATGAAACGATTTGTTTTACCGCTTTAAAATCTAAAAAACCTAAACCATACGACGTAAAAGTCGGGAGGAAAGATGGAAACTGTAGTTGGTCTAACCGCTATCGCTGTTGCACTGTTGATCGGCCTGGGCGCCCTGGGTACTGCCATTGGTTTCGGCCTGCTGGGCGGCAAGTTCCTGGAAGGCGCAGCGCGTCAGCCAGAAATGGTCCCAATGCTGCAGGTTAAAATGTTCATCGTTGCCGGTCTGCTCGACGCCGTGACCATGATCGGTGTTGGTATCGCTCTGTTCTTCACCTTCGCGAACCCCTTCGTTGGTCAACTCGCCGGTTAATCACTCGTTTTTTCGAGTGATTGGTGTGTTGTGCAACGAACGAGCGAGGTATTGGCGTGAACATTAATGCAACCATTATTGGTCAGTCCTTAGCGTTCTTGATTTTTGTCGTTTTCTGCATGAAGTTCGTATGGCCTCCGGTCATCGCAGCTTTGCACGAACGTCAGAAGAAGATCGCGGATGGACTGGACGCTGCCACCCGTGCAGCTCGCGACCTGGAGTTGGCCCAAGAGAAAGCGGGCCATCAACTGCGCGATGCTAAGGCACAGGCAGCTGAAATCATTGAGCAAGCCAAGAAACGCGGTAATCAGATTGTTGAAGAGGCTGTTGAAAAAGCCCGTATCGACGCTGACCGTGTGAAGGTTCAGGCTCAGGCCGAGATCGAGCAGGAATTGAACAGTGTCAAAGATGCGCTGCGTGCCCAACTGGGTGCTCTGGCCGTCGGCGGTGCTGAGAAGATCCTGGGTGCCACAATCGATCAAAACGCGCACGCGGAGCTGGTTAACAAACTGGCTGCTGAAATCTAAGCGAGGGCGATCATGGCAGAATTGACCACGTTGGCCCGACCTTACGCTAAGGCAGCCTTCGAGCACGCCCAGGCCCACCAGCAGCTGGCCTCTTGGTCAGCCATGCTCGGCCTGGCTGCAGCAGTGTCGCAAGACGACACCATGCAGCGCGTGCTCAAGGCCCCGCGACTGACGAGCGCAGACAAGGCCGCCACTTTTATTGAAGTGTGCGGCGACAAGTTTGATGTGAAGGTACAGAACTTCATCCACGTCGTTGCCGAAAACGACCGTCTCCCGCTTTTGCCGGAGATCGCCGCTCTGTTCGACCTGTACAAGGCCGAAGAAGAGAAATCGGTAGACGTTGAAGTGACCAGTGCTTTTGCATTGAACCAAGAACAGCAAGACAAACTCGCCAAGGTTCTCAGTGCACGACTCAATCGGGAAGTGCGCCTGCAAGCTTCGGAGGACGCATCCCTGATTGGTGGTGTTGTTATCCGTGCCGGCGACCTGGTTATCGATGGCTCGATTCGCGGCAAAATCGCGAAACTTGCCGAAGCATTGAAATCTTGAGTTTGAAGGGGCAGCAGAGCAATGCAGCAACTCAATCCTTCCGAAATAAGTGAAATTATCAAGGGCCGCATCGACAAGCTCGATGTGACCTCCCAAGCCCGTAACGAAGGCACTGTCGTCAGCGTATCTGACGGCATCGTGCGGATTCACGGTCTGGCCGACGTCATGTACGGCGAGATGATCGAGTTTCCGGGCGGCGTCTACGGTATGGCCCTCAACCTGGAGCAAGACTCCGTAGGTGCCGTTGTATTGGGCGCGTACACCAGTCTGGCTGAAGGCATGAGCGCCAAGTGCACAGGCCGCATCCTGGAAGTTCCGGTTGGTAAGGAACTGCTGGGTCGCGTAGTCGACGCACTGGGTAACCCTGTTGACGGTAAAGGTCCACTGGGCAACACCGAGACCGACGCGGTCGAGAAAGTTGCTCCAGGCGTGATCTGGCGTAAGTCGGTAGACCAGCCTGTACAGACTGGCTACAAGGCTGTCGATGCCATGATCCCAGTCGGCCGTGGCCAGCGTGAGCTGATCATCGGTGACCGTCAGATCGGTAAAACCGCTCTGGCGATCGACGCGATCATCAACCAGAAAGACAGCGGCATTTTCTGCGTCTACGTAGCCATTGGTCAGAAGCAATCGACCATCGCCAACGTGGTTCGCAAGCTGGAAGAAAACGGCGCCCTGGCCAACACGATCATCGTGGCTGCCAGTGCTTCGGAATCTCCTGCGCTGCAATTCCTGGCACCGTACTCCGGTTGCACCATGGGTGAATTCTTCCGCGACCGCGGTGAAGACGCGCTGATCGTTTATGACGATCTGTCCAAGCAAGCAGTGGCTTACCGCCAGATTTCCCTGCTGCTGCGCCGTCCACCAGGCCGTGAAGCTTACCCAGGCGACGTGTTCTATCTCCACTCCCGTCTGCTGGAGCGCGCATCCCGCGTTTCGGAAGAATACGTAGAGAAGTTCACCAACGGCGCAGTGACCGGCAAAACCGGTTCCCTGACCGCACTGCCGATCATCGAAACCCAGGCTGGCGACGTTTCCGCGTTCGTTCCGACCAACGTGATTTCCATCACCGACGGTCAGATCTTCCTGGAATCGGCCATGTTCAACTCCGGGATCCGTCCTGCTGTGAACGCCGGTGTTTCGGTATCCCGTGTGGGTGGTGCCGCTCAGACCAAGATCATCAAGAAGCTCTCCGGTGGTATCCGTACCGCTCTGGCTCAGTACCGTGAACTGGCGGCATTCGCCCAGTTCGCTTCTGACCTGGACGAAGCGACCCGTAAGCAACTTGAGCATGGTCAGCGCGTTACCGAGCTGATGAAGCAGAAGCAATACGCCCCAATGTCGATCGCTGACATGGCGTTGTCGCTGTATGCCGCTGAGCGTGGGTTCCTGACTGACGTCGAAATCACCAAGGTCGGCAGCTTTGAACAAGCGCTGATTGCTTACTTCAACCGCGATCACGCCGACTTGTTGGCCAAGATCAACGTGAAGGGTGACTTCAATGACGAAATCGACGCTGGCATGAAAGCCGGTATCGAGAAGTTCAAGGCCACCCAAACCTGGTAAGCCGCAGCGGGAGCCGCAAGGCTCCCGCTTGCTAACCTGATAGGTGTTACATGGCAGGCGCAAAAGAGATTCGCAGTAAGATTGCGAGCATCAAAAGCACGCAAAAGATTACCAGCGCCATGGAAAAAGTGGCGGTCAGCAAAATGCGCAAGGCACAAATGCGCATGGCTGCTAGCCGTCCTTATGCGGAGCGTATCCGCCAGGTAATTGGGCATTTGGCTAACGCCAACCCGGAATACCGCCACCCGTTCATGATCGACCGCGAAGTTAAGCGTGTGGGTTATGTGGTAGTGAGCAGTGACCGTGGTTTGTGCGGTGGTCTGAATACCAACCTGTTCAAGGCCCTGGTCAAGGACATGGCGGTAAACCGCGAAAAGGGCGTCGAGATCGATCTGTGTGTAGTTGGTAGCAAGGGTGCGGCCTTTTTCCGCAACTTCGGCGGTAACGTCGTTGCAGCTATCAGCCACCTGGGTGAAGAGCCGTCGATCAATGATTTGATCGGCAGTGTGAAGGTGATGCTGGATGCGTACCTGGAAGGCCGGATTGACCGCCTGTCCGTGGTATCCAACAAGTTCATCAACACCATGACCCAGCAGCCAACCGTGGAGCAATTGATTCCACTGGTGGCGACTCCGGATCAGGAACTCAAGCACCACTGGGACTACCTCTACGAACCAGACGCCAAAGAGCTGCTTGACGGCTTGATGGTGCGCTACGTGGAGTCGCAGGTGTACCAGGCGGTGGTCGAGAACAACGCAGCTGAACAAGCGGCGCGGATGATCGCGATGAAAAACGCTACCGATAACGCCGGTGATCTGATCAGCGATTTGCAGCTGATCTACAACAAGGCGCGTCAGGCTGCGATCACCCAAGAGATCTCGGAAATCGTCGGCGGCGCTGCCGCGGTTTAACGGTTCAAATATTCAGAGGATCCAGCTATGAGTAGCGGACGTATCGTTCAAATCATCGGCGCCGTTATCGACGTGGAATTCCCACGCGACAGCGTACCGAGCATCTACAACGCGCTGAAAGTACAAGGCGCGGAAACCACCCTGGAAGTTCAGCAGCAGCTGGGCGACGGCGTGGTTCGTACCATTGCGATGGGTTCCACCGAAGGCTTGAAGCGCGGTCTGGACGTTGTCGACACTGGCGCTGCCATTTCCGTACCGGTCGGTAAAGCGACCCTGGGCCGGATCATGGACGTACTGGGCAACCCGATTGACGAAGCTGGCCCGATCGACACCGAAGAGCGCTGGGGCATTCACCGTCCAGCACCTTCGTTCGCCGAACAAGCTGGCGGCAACGATCTGCTCGAAACCGGTATCAAGGTTATCGACCTGGTTTGCCCGTTCGCCAAAGGCGGTAAAGTCGGTCTGTTCGGTGGTGCCGGTGTAGGCAAAACCGTAAACATGATGGAACTGATCCGTAACATCGCCATCGAGCACAGCGGTTATTCCGTGTTCGCCGGTGTGGGTGAGCGTACTCGTGAGGGTAACGACTTCTACCACGAGATGAAGGACTCCAACGTTCTGGACAAAGTGGCACTGGTTTACGGTCAGATGAACGAGCCGCCGGGTAACCGTCTGCGCGTAGCACTGACCGGCCTGACCATGGCCGAGAAGTTCCGTGACGAAGGTAACGACGTTCTGCTGTTCGTCGACAACATCTACCGTTACACCTTGGCCGGTACTGAAGTATCCGCACTGCTGGGTCGTATGCCTTCCGCAGTAGGTTACCAGCCGACCCTGGCCGAAGAGATGGGCGTTCTGCAAGAACGTATCAC
This sequence comes from Pseudomonas sp. OE 28.3, assembly GCF_014268205.2. Classification (NCBI taxonomy): domain Bacteria; kingdom Pseudomonadati; phylum Pseudomonadota; class Gammaproteobacteria; order Pseudomonadales; family Pseudomonadaceae; genus Pseudomonas; species Pseudomonas sp. OE 28.3. The sequence goes on along the minus strand of NZ_CP077082.1, from coordinate 197,627 downwards.
TTCGACCAAAGAAGGTTCGATCACCTCGATCCAAGCGGTATACGTACCTGCGGATGACTTGACTGACCCGTCGCCTGCGACCACCTTCGCCCACTTGGACGCCACCGTCGTTCTGTCCCGTGACATCGCTTCCCTGGGTATCTACCCAGCGGTCGATCCACTCGACTCGACTTCGCGCCAGCTGGACCCGAACGTGATCGGCCAGGAGCACTACGACACCGCTCGCGGCGTTCAGTACGTGCTGCAGCGTTACAAAGAACTGAAGGACATCATTGCGATCCTGGGTATGGACGAGCTGTCGGAAGCCGACAAGCAGTTGGTAAACCGTGCTCGTAAGATCCAGCGTTTCTTGTCGCAGCCGTTCTTCGTGGCTGAAGTCTTCACCGGTGCTTCGGGTAAATACGTTTCCCTGAAAGACACCATTGCTGGCTTCAAAGGCATCCTCAACGGTGACTACGACCACCTGCCAGAACAAGCGTTCTACATGGTCGGCGGCATCGAAGAAGCGATCGAGAAAGCCAAGAAACTGTAATCTCGGCGCCCGGAAACGGGCGCTCATCAGGTTGAGGCAATCAGATGGCTATGACAGTCCATTGCGATATCGTCAGCGCGGAAGGGGAAATCTTCTCCGGTCTGGTAGAAATGGTGATTGCACACGGCGATCTGGGTGATCTTGGTATCGCCATGGGTCACGCACCGTTGATCACCAGCTTGAAGCCAGGTCCGATCACTCTGACCAAGCAAGGCGGGGAACGTGAGGTGTTTTACATCTCCGGCGGTTTCCTCGAGGTTCAGCCGAACATGGTCAAGGTACTTGCCGACACCGTGCAACGTGCTGGCGACCTGGATGAAGCCTCCGCTCAGGAAGCCGTCAAGGCTGCCGAGAAGGCCCTGAACGAAAAGGGTGCGGACTTCGACTACAGCGCTGCTGCTGTACGTCTGGCCGAGGCTGCAGCCCAGCTGCGCACGCTCCAGCAGATCCGCAAGAAGTAAGCGGCCTAGCCGCAATACTTCTAGCGCGATTGATTAAAAAGGGTAGCCTCGGCTACCCTTTTTCTTTTTCAGCAAAACACTTCTCTGGTCTGAAGTCGGACCGCCCAGGATTGGTAGCCATTCATGTCTCTTGAAATCGTCATTCTCGCCGCAGGCCAGGGCACCCGCATGCGTTCGGCTCTGCCCAAGGTTCTGCATCCGGTCGCAGGCAATTCCATGCTCGGTCATGTTATCCATAGCGCCCGGCAACTGGACCCCCAGCGTATTCACGTGGTGATCGGCCACGGCGCCGACGTGGTGCGTGAACGCCTGGCCGCGGATGACCTGAATTTCGTGTTGCAGGACAAACAACTGGGCACCGGCCACGCGACTGCGCAGGCCGTACCGTTCATCAGCGGCGACACCGTACTGATCCTCTACGGCGACGTACCGCTGATCGAAGTCGAAACCCTGCAACGCCTGCTCAAGCAAGTGGTACCTGGCCAGGTGGGCCTGCTCACCGTTGAGCTGGATGACCCAACCGGCTACGGCCGCATCGTGCGCGATGCGAGCGGCAAGGTTGCGGCCATCGTCGAGCACAAAGACGCCAGCGAAGCCCAACGCGCGATAACTGAAGGCAACACCGGCATTCTCGCCGTGCCGGCCAACATGCTGGCGGACTGGATGAGCCGCTTGTCCAACAACAATGCCCAGGGCGAGTACTACCTCACCGACGTCATTGAGATGGCCGTCAGTGACGGCCTGCTGGTTGCCACCGAGCAGCCCCATGACCCGATGGAAGTGCAGGGCGCCAACGACCGCAAGCAGCTTGCCGAGCTTGAGCGCCACTACCAACTGCGTGAAGGTCGCCGCCTGATGGCCCAGGGCGTAACCCTGCGTGATCCGGCGCGTTTCGACGTGCGCGGTGAAGTCAGCGTGGGCCGCGACGTGCTGATCGACATCAACGTAATCCTCGAGGGTCGTGTGATCATCGAAGATAACGTGGTAATTGGCCCTAACTGCGTAATCAAGGACAGCACCTTGCGCAAAGGCGTGGTGGTCAAGGCCAACAGCCATCTTGAGGGTGCAGTGATGGGCGAGGGTAGTGATGCCGGTCCGTTTGCGCGCCTTCGTCCGGGCAGTGTGCTGGGTGCCCGTGCGCACGTCGGCAACTTCGTTGAACTCAAGAACGCGAAAATGGGCGACGACGCCAAGGCCGGTCACTTGGCCTACCTCGGCGATGCGGTGATCGGCGCGCGCAGCAACATCGGCGCCGGTGCGATCACCTGCAACTACGATGGCGCCAACAAGTACCAGACCACCATTGGTGAGGATGTATTTATCGGCTCCAACAACTCGCTGATTGCGCCGGTCACCATTGGGGATGGTTCAAACACTGCGGCAGGTTCGACCATCAACCAGGATGTGGATAAGTCCCAACTGGCTGTTGCCCGCGCCCGCCAGCGCAACATCGACGGCTGGAAACGCCCGGTCAAAATCAAAAAGACCTGAGTTATCCACAACCTCACCAGCTAATGCTATCTCCTGTGGGAGCTGGCTTGCCTGCGATAGCGGTCTGGCATTCACGATGAATGTTGCCTGACACTCCGCCATCGCAGGCAAGGCAGCTCCCACATTGGTTGAGTGGTGTTAGTAAAAATCAGCGTAAAAATTACAGCTTGCCGCTTGACGATCTTTCGCCAATAGGTTTTGATTGTCTTCGTTATCTTTCGAAACGAAACTTATCACTACCATGTCGAAACGAAATACACCCCAACGACGCCACAACATTCTGACCCTGCTCAATGAACAGGGCGAAGTCAGCGTGGACGAATTGGCCAAACGTTTCGAAACGTCGGAAGTGACCATCCGCAAGGACCTCGCCGCCCTCGAAAGCAATGGCCTGCTGCTGCGCCGCTACGGTGGCGCGATCACCATGCCCCAAGAGCTGGTCGGTGATGCCGCCCAGCCCATCTCGGCGTACAAGCGCGCCATCGCCCGGGCGGCCGTCATGCGCTTGCGTGAACACGCGCGCATCATCATCGACAGCGGCAGCACCACCGCCGCCATGATCCCGGAGCTCGGCCACCAGCCGGGCCTGGTGGTGATGACCAACTCCCTGCACGTGGCCCGCGCGCTGAGCGAGCTGGAACATGAGCCGGTGTTATTGATGACCGGCGGCACCTGGGACCCGCATTCGGATTCATTCCAGGGCCAGGTCGCCGAACAAGTGCTGCGTTCCTATGATTTTGATCAGTTGTTTATCGGCGCCGACGGCATCGATCTGGAACGTGGCACCACCACCTTCAACGAACTGCTGGGCCTGAGCCGTGTAATGGCCGACGTCGCCCGTGAAGTGGTGGTGATGGTCGAATCCGACAAGATCGGCCGCAAGATCCCCAACCTGGAGCTGCCCTGGAGCAGCGTCCATACCCTTATTACCGATGATCGCCTGCCGCTTGAGGCCCGCGACCAGATCCAAGCCCGCGGCATTACGCTGATATGCGCGGCAATCATCTAGGAGATACACCATGTGTGGAATTGTAGGCGCAGTCGCTGAACGCAACGTCACCGCCATCCTGCTTGAAGGCCTCAAACGTCTGGAATACCGCGGCTATGACAGCGCCGGTGTAGCCGTATTTACCAACGCCGGCAAGCTCGAGCGCATGCGCCGCCCAGGCAAAGTCAGCGAGCTGGAACAAGCTTTGCTCGGCGAGCCGCTGGTGGGTCGTCTTGGCATCGCCCACACCCGTTGGGCCACCCACGGTGCACCGTGCGAACGTAACGCTCACCCGCATTTCTCCGGCGACCTGGCCGTGGTGCACAACGGCATCATCGAAAACCACGAAGTGCTGCGCGAACAGCTCAAGGGCCTGGGCTATGAGTTCACCTCGGACACCGACACCGAAGTCATCGCCCATCTGCTCAACCACAAGCTCAAGGACCTCGGCGACCTGACCGTCGCGCTCAAGGCTACGGTCAAGGAACTGCACGGCGCCTACGGCCTGGCCGTGGTCTGCGCCAGCCAACCCGACCGCGTGGTGGCTGCGCGCAGTGGCAGCCCGTTGGTGATTGGCCTGGGCCTGGGCGAAAACTTCCTTGCCTCCGACCAACTGGCCCTGCGCCAAGTGACTGACCGCTTCATGTACCTGGAAGAAGGTGATATCGCCGATATTCGCCGTGAAAGTGTGCAGATCTGGGACGTCAACGGCGTGCCGGTCGAGCGCGAAGCTGTGCAATACCGCGACGGTGCCGAGGCCGCTGATAAAGGCGAATTCCGCCACTTCATGCTCAAGGAAATCCACGAGCAACCGTCTGTGGTGCAACGCACCCTGGAAGGCCGCCTGAGCCAGAACCAAGTGCTGGTCAACGCCTTCGGCCCACAAGCCGCCGAGCTGTTCGCCAAAGTGCGCAATGTGCAGATCGTCGCCTGCGGCACCAGCTACCACGCCGGTATGGTTGCCCGTTACTGGCTCGAAGAACTGGCCGGCATCCCGTGCCAGGTCGAAGTCGCCAGCGAGTTCCGCTACCGCAAGGTGGTGGTGCAGCCCGACACCCTGTTCGTGACCATCTCCCAGTCCGGCGAAACGGCTGACACCCTGGCCGCGCTGCGTAATGCCAAAGAACTCGGCTTCCTTGGCAGCCTGGCAATCTGCAACGTCAGCATCAGCTCGCTGGTGCGCGAGTCCGACCTGACCCTGTTGACCCAGGCCGGTCGCGAAATCGGCGTGGCGTCCACCAAAGCCTTTACCACCCAACTCGTTGGCCTGTTGCTGCTGACCCTGTCCCTGGGCCAGGTGCGCGGCACCCTCGCCGAAGGCGTCGAAGCCACATTGGTTGAAGAACTGCGCCGCCTGCCGGCCCGTCTGGGCGAAGCCCTGGCCATGGACAGCACCGTGGAAAAAGTCGCCGAACTGTTCGCCGACAAAAACCACACCCTGTTCCTCGGCCGTGGCGCGCAATACCCGGTAGCGATGGAAGGCTCACTCAAGCTCAAGGAAATCTCGTACATCCACGCCGAAGCCTACCCGGCCGGCGAACTCAAACACGGCCCCTTGGCCCTGGTGGATGACGACATGCCGGTGGTCACCGTCGCGCCGAACAACGAACTGCTGGAAAAGCTCAAATCCAACCTGCAGGAAGTACGCGCGCGTGGCGGCCAGTTGATCGTGTTTGCCGACGAAAAGGCTGGCATGACCAATGGCGAAGGCACCCACGTGATCAACATGCCGCACATCCACGACACCCTGTCGCCGATCCTCTACACCATCCCGTTGCAGCTGCTGTCGTATTACGTTGCTGTGCTCAAGGGCACTGACGTTGACCAGCCGCGTAACCTGGCGAAGTCGGTGACGGTGGAGTAAGCGCTGCTGGCGTATCGGAAGGGGCTATTTCAATAGCCCCTTTTTACATGCTGGAGCCGCCAACTCAAGGACGCCCGTTTATGCAAAGCCTCTCTACAATCGTACACGCACGCTTGCACAATCGCCGATTTGCGGTGGCGAACAACGCCCAAGGACTGTCCGGTGTCGGTACGGTATTTCATTACCTGGTCGAAGATGGCGTTATTTCGAGTACTTACGAAGGCGGTCGGATTCGTTTGGGAGCGCAGGTCGGACAGGTGACAGGTCACAACACCTTTGAGCTGCTTTTTCACTGTGTGACAGTGGACGAGCAACTACTTGCCGGGTGGTCGAGAGGTACAGTGGGTGTCGACGCGTCAGGGCGCACAACCTTGAGCTTTGTTTGGGGCTGGTTGTCGGGCGCGACAGGTGGCGGCGAGTCGAATTACACCGAGTTGACTGCATGAGGTAGCCCGCCGAGAACCCCCATGCTCCCTGCCTCATTGATGTGCATTAGCGGCCACCTTATCCCTAGAATGCAGCCTTATGGATAGCCAGACAGGGGTGTCATCACTATGAACAGAGGTTTCTACCGTGCGGACAAACGCTTGCCGCTCAGCCTTTCGTACTCGCTGAGACCTGGTCTGGTAAAAGTCTGTGGCACTGTGATGCTCAAAGAGTCGCGCTTATCCCCAGTGGATGGCTTGCCCTGTGCCGGGTATTCACTGCAGATCCAGGAGAGCTACCGCGACAGCGGCGAAAGGGATGCATGGCGGACAGTATTTACTGACGCACAATGCAATGACTTTGCGCTCAAGGATGCCCACGGCACTGTGGATATCATCGCCGAAGGCATTGAGTTGTTTTCAGGCCAAGTGCCACAGCTAGGGGACTATCGTTACACCGCAGGACCGGGCCGCCAACAAGGAGAAATCTTGCTCAGCGAAAGCCTGGAGGTCATGGTTATCGGTACTGCAATACAGCGTAACGGTAAAACGGTGATCGTCCGGGGTGAGGAGGCCGATACGGTATTTGGTGTGGAGCGGCTGCGCACTGTGAACAACTATCGTCTCGCTGTGCCAGCGTGGCGCGCCTTGGGGTTATGCAGTGCGTTGGTGGTGTTGTTCAGTATGGCGCTACTGCTTATAGATCCGGCGCAATGGATGCAGTGGCAGTTGCCCAGCCGCGATACGTTCCAGCAAATGGCTGGATTGGGGCCATTCCATGAATGGGTGGCTTTGTTGTATCAGCGCCAAGGTTTATCGCTGCCGTTGTTGGCTGCCTTCGGTTGGATGGGCACAGTATTCGTGCTGATGTGCGTTGCACGGGTGTTTCTTTATCGAGATATCCACAAGCGGGTTCAGCCCATACTTATCGCCTGGGGAGTGGTTGGCGTGATCGGTGGCGGCCTGGTGACGTGGGCATTGGTGGCGCTCGAGTTCGATCCATTCAAGATCCTTTTGATCTGGCTGAGCGTGATTATTGTCGCTTTGATCTTTTCCACTACCCAAATACGCGCGTTGCAGGCGTTGGTGGCGAGCGTTTTCAAAACCGAGTTGACCTAAGGTACAAACTCTACTCGTAACCCGCGGCTCGCACTGCGGCCCTGATCATCACTGACCCGCAACCGATACTCGCCCGACTTGCCCGGCCGCCAGTTCAAGGTGGTTTGCGGCGGGCCTTGGCCGATCAGGGTCTGGTCGGCAAACCAGTACAGCGTGGTCGCATCACTGGCCGCGTTGGCATTGAGCGGAATGCTTTCCTGCGGCTGGGACAGGCGCAACTGGTAGCTCACCTGTGTCAGCGGCGAGCGAATCTGCGGCGCTTCGCTTTGGTCGCTGATGCGGTTGGGTTGGCAATTTTTCATCACGTTCGGTGGCGTGCGCCGGGGCAGGCCGGCGGCGCGGTATAGGCGCTGCACGTCGCTGGGCCAGAATTCGAAGACTTCTTCGCGGGTGTATTGCGGGTCGAACGGCGGGCATGCGGCCTTGCCGGTGCGGGTGTCGATCAGTACCGGGCGGTGCAGGTTGGACACGCGAATCGGCGACACGCCAGGGATGTACCAGGTCTTGCGGGTTTGCGGGCACCAGCGGTTGGGCAATTCGCCGGAGGCCGCGCACACGTCGATGCGCACCAGCCCGGCGGGCGGCTTGTCGGGCTTGATCACCACGTTGGGCAAGGCCAGCGGCAGGGCGTCGGCGATACGGAAGAACAGCGGCGCGGCGGTTTTGGCGCCGATAAACGTCGGGTTCGGCCGCCCATCAAAATTACCCACCCACACCACCAGCACATACGGCCCGACCAGGCCTGCGCTCCAGGCATCATGAAAGCCCCACGACGTGCCGGTTTTCCAGGCCGTGCGCCAGTGGCGGCCGGGCAGACCATCCGGGCGCGGGTTGCGGCGCAGCATGTCGCGCACCATAAACGCCGCTTGGGGCGTGAGCAGTTGCGCTCCAGTGGTTTGCGGCTGTTCCTGCAAATAGCGCAAAGGCCGCAAATGCCCGTCACCCGCCAGCATCACATACAGGCGCGCCAGTTCCTCCGGCGTCATCTCGCCGCCGCCCAAGGCCAGGGCCAAACCGTAGTGGCTTTCCCCACGCAAGCCTTTGATACCGGCGCGTTGCAGCAAGCCATACAGCGAGGGCGACTGCACTTGGCTGGCGAGCCACACCGCCGGAATATTGCGACTACGGATCAACGCATCCCGCGCTGTCAGTGGCCCGACAAAACTGCCGTCGAAATTTTCCGGCTGGAAGTAGCCGAAGTTACTGGGTAAATCCTTGAGGATGCTCATGGGGTGGATAACCCCCTGATCCAGCGCCAACCCATACAGAAACGGCTTGAGCGTCGACCCCGGCGAGCGCCGCGACAACACGCCGTTGACCTGCCCGTGGATGCCTGTGGATAAGTAATCCGCCGAACCTACCAGCGCCTTGACGCTCTGGTCGCGGCTGTCCACAAGGATGGCCGTGGCGTTTTCCACACCGGTACTGCGCCGCTCGGCAATAAAGCCTGTGATCAAGCGTTCGAGCAGTTGCTGCAAAGGCAGGTTGAGGGTTGAGTTGAGTTCGTTGCCGGGTTGCGACGCCAGCAGCTGTTCGCTCAAGTGCGGTGCCAGAAACGGTATCTGCTGGCGGTTGCGCGCCTCCAGAGGCAAGTCGAGCAAACTGTCGTTACGCGGGTCCTGTGGATAAGTTTCGCGCCAGTCGGCCATCAAGCGCAGCCGCGCATTTTGCAGCGACGGCCCGAAGCGCGCGCGTCGCCCCGGTTGCTGTGGGATCACCGCCAGCGCCAAGGCTTCGGACAACGACAACTGCGCCGCCGACTTGCCAAAGTAAATCCGGCTGGCCGCTTCGGCGCCCTCGATATTGCCACCCATGGGCGCCAGGTTCAGGTAAGCCTCAAGGATATCGTGCTTGCTGTAGCGCGCTTCCAGCCACAGCGCCAGGGCCATCTGCTGCAATTTGCCCGGCACTTGGCGGGTGTTGAGGTTCCACAGCCGCCGCGCCAGCTGCATGCTCAAGGTCGAGCCGCCCTGACGCTGGCCGCCGCTGTAGGTGGCCATGGCCGCGCGCAGCAACGCCGGGGGGTTGATGCCCGGGTGCCAATAGAAATTGCGGTCTTCCTTTAGCAGCAAGGCCTCGACCAGTGACGGCGACATGCGCTCCAGCGGCAGCCACAGGCGATATTGCCCGTCCTGCGCCAAGGTCATGCGCAGCAACGCGCCGTCATCGGCCAACACCACGCGGGACGAGGTGACGGCCTGTTCCAGCGGGGCATGGGGCCACCATCGCAGCCCCGCCAGCGTGCCTGTAAAGAGTACCGCCGCTGCAAGCAGCGGCGTCAGGCGTTTAAGGCTTGGTAATTTCAAGCTGGCCTACTTTGCCGCGCCCTTGCAGGGTGGTTTCGTACATGCCTTCGGCGTAGGCCGGTGGCGTATTGAACGTCCCTGCGTTGGTGGCGCGCACGCGGTACACGAAAGTGCCTACATCACGCAGCGCGGTGCCGTACAACACCACTCGATCATCGCGCACGTCCACGTAGTCCGGCTGCCAGTTGCTCAGCTCGGTTTCGCCGATCGGCGCCTGCCAGGTATCGGCTTCGTCACCGTCTGCGGTTTCCACGTACTCGGAATCGTCGCCTTCACTTTCACTTTCTTCGTTGCTGGCGGCCGCTTCCGGCTCCGGCGGCAAGTTATACACAGGCTCGACGCCACCGGGCAGCAGATCGACCACGGCCACTTGCTGCACTTGGTCGCGGTCGGTGGCGCGCAGGCGCAGGCGCACCAGGAACTCGTCGCCCACCGCGACTTTGCTCACTGGCTCGCCTTTGAGGTCGAGGTATTCGTGGATGATCTCCAGGCCATTGTTGATGGGCTTGAGCTTGGCGCCCTTGTCGAAACCGGCTTCGCTGAGCATGTAGAAGGCGGCCGGTCCGTCGGTTTTTTCCATCACCAGCTTCTGCGTTTTACCCGGCACGGCGGCGCGCGGTGGCTGGCCGGCCATCTCCAGCAATTGCTGTTGCTTGTCGCCCAGCCAGGCGGTCGCCTTGAGGGTCATGTCGCTCTGGGCGCGCTGGCCATAATTGTCCAGGGCGCGCAGCAGCAGGGCGGCCGACAGCGAGTTGTAACGCTGTTCGTTCAGGCGCTTGCCGAGTTTATCCAGCAGCGCCGTCGGTACATCGTCAAGCAACTCGGGGAATTGGCGCGCCAGCAGGTGCAAGTGCTCGGCGTCGTGTACCAGCGGGTCGTAATACAGGCCGTCGCTGTCCCACTTATCCACCAGCGAACGCCACGGGATTTTGCGGAACAGGGTATCGGCCTGACGATCCTGCTTGAGCAGCTTGTAACTGGCCGCCAGGTAAGCGGCGCCCAGGTCGTTTTGCCAGGTATCTTTGAAGTAGCTCTCGTAGCGCTCGCGAATGTCGCTCAAGGCGCCACTCACCAGAATTCCCTGACGGCTCAAGAGGTAACTGGCGTAGGCACGGTTGCGCAATTCCGACAGACCTTCGCTTGGGCCATTGGCCAGGTCGGTCAGGTAGGCGTTGGAGCGCGCCAGCAGGTCTTCCGGCACCGGCAGCCCGCGTTCCTTGGCTTCGATCAGGAAGTCGGTGGCGTACAGGCTGGCATACGGCGCCACGTCCGGGTTGGCGGCCCACAAACCAAAGCCACCGGCCGAGTTCTGGCGCTGGCGCAGCATGCGCACCGCGCCGCTGAAGGCTTGTTCGGCTTCTGGTGCGGTACCGCCCCAGATCAACGCCGGCATGGCCTTGGACACCAATTGCTCGGTGCAGGCGTAGCCATAGTCATCCAGGTAATGCTTGAGGCCGTTGGCCCATACCAGCGGCGAGGCAGCCACACCCAGTTGCACATCGCGCAATTGGCTGAACAGCTCACGCGTCGGTTTCAGCTCTTTGCTGGCGCTGTCGAACCGGCCCAGGCTCAAGGCCACGCGATGCTCGCTCAGTGGGCGGATCGACGTGGTTTCTGCGACCTGGATACGTTTGCCGTTCGGCAGTACCGCGACAAAACGCAGGTCCGCGGAGCCGAGGGTTTCACCGACCTTGATCTTGAACTCGGCAGTGCCTTCCTTGCGCGGTTGCAGCGACAGGGTACTGCCTTTGTCGCCCTGCACGTTTAGCCCGTCGCTGGTCTGCACTTCAAACTTCACGTCCGCTGCCGCGTCGAGGTTACTGAACACCCCGGCGCTCACATTGAACACGTCCCCCGGCGCCACAAAGGCCGGCACGTTCGGTGTGATCACAATCGGCCCGCGCACTTCGGTATTGGCCTCGCTGACGCCCACGCTGTCACTGTCCACTGCCACCGCAAACAGGTGCAGCTTGCCGTTGAAGCTGTCCGGCACCTGGTAATGCAGCACGGTTTCACCGGCCGGCAGGTCAACCAACCCGGACCACCAGGCCACGGGCGGCTGGTGTTTACGCTTGAACGGGTTGAGGTGGTTGGCCAGCGCGCCTTCGGTGTCACCACCGGGCGCTGCGCCACTGAGCAGGCGGCTGAATTCCGGCAGGATCAGGTCAAGGATCTGACTGGTGCCAACCTCCAATGCGCGTTTCTGGAAGAAGAAGCCCAACGGGTCGGGCGTCTGGTAACGCGCCACTTGCAGGATGCCTTCGTCCACCGCGTAAACCACCGCGCGGCCTGGGCGGTCGGCAGTTACCTTGATATCCAGGGTCTGCCCCGGCTCGATCTTCTCCGGGCCTTCAACCTTGAGCGCCATGCGCCGTGCATCCAGGTTGATGCTGAACGGCACCACGCCGTAGGACAGCGGGCTCATATAAACCTCAGGTGAACCCATGTCGCGCACAAACTGCACGTTGACGTAGGCATTGCCCTCAAGCCCGGCAGGCACGCGGATATGTTGCACGCTGTTGGTGCTGTCGGCCTTGAACCACTGCTGGGTGTAAACCTTGTCACGCTCGATGGTGATCAAGCCGGCACCGGTGTAAGGCGCGCGGATGCTGATCGCTATCTCATCACCGGTGGCATAGCTGCGTTTATCCAGGCGCAGTTGCAGCTCGGCGTTGCGCTCCAGCGAGCGCGAGGTGTTGCCGCGCCCGGCCACGCTGTAGTCGATCTGGTTGAGCAGGCGGCCATTGGCGTCTTTGACCTGCAGGGTGAAATCACCCGGCGTGCCGGTGTTCAGGGTCTGCTTGGCGCCGTCCTTGGTCATCGTCAGCGGTGAGGCCGGCTGGCTGATGTTCTTGATGCGCGACTCGTATTTGTAGGTGCCGTTGGACTGTTTCACCAGTACCGATACGTAACGGTGTTCGACCACTTCACTGGTCAGGCCATCCACGGCCATCGGCGTGAGGTCCGGCGCGACGGCCAGCCATTGCACCTGACGCGGGGCGTCCTTGGCGACGTACGACAGCGAATCCTGACTTTTCACACCGACCAGATAAGGCGCGGACGACACCAGCAGCGCACTTTGCGCCGCCACGTTGCGGCCGCCTTCGGCCTCGAACACCTGGGTCATCACCTGCAGGCGATAGGTGCTGCTGGCAAAGCGTTGCAGGTTGAGATCGAGTACGGCCTGGCCGTTATCGTCGACGGTGGTTTCAGCCAGGTCTTCGGTGCTGGCTTCTTCCAGGGCGTCGTTGAGGCGGAAGCGGTAATCGGGGTAACGGTCAAAGGCCGCGAGCGTCGGGCTCAGGGACATCTTCGCTGTGACACGTCGGCCGGCTGCCGGCGCGCCGAACAAGTGCATCGCGGTGACTTTGGCCACCACCTGGTCCGGTGGAATCCAGCCCAACACCGGCGTGTCGTGCAGGCTCAGGCTGACCTTCATGCGGTCCGGCTCGAAGTCGCGGACCTTGAAGCTGACACTGCCGAGGTCGGTGCGGGTGTTTTTCTGGCCGATCAGCTGCAAAGTCGCGGTGTACTCACCGGCGGGAGCGACTTCACTGCTGGGGAAATCAAAGGTTTCAAAGCCGCTGGTGGACAGTTTGAGCGGCTGGCGAATCACTTCCAGGCCGCGCGGGTCGGTGATTTGCAGTTCAACCGGCAGGCCTTGCAGCGCACCTTTCCAGTCGCCGCTGCGCACGATCATGCCCAGGTGCGCGGTCTCGCCCGGGCGGTACAGGCCACGGTCGGTGAACATATACGCGCTGAGGCGATTAATCGCGCCGTCTTCTTCCAAACCGCCTACATCGAAGCGTGAAAAGTCCAACTGCTGGGACTGACGGGCAATCGGCAGGAACGACTGGTCATTGCCGCGCGTGACTACATACATCAGCGGCGTTTTCTCACGGCGCAGTTCATCCAGCTTGGCGAAATGCGCGTGGCCTTCGGCATCGGTGCGGCCGCTGGCGACCGGCAGACCGTTGCGACCCATGATATCGACTTGCGCATCGGCGACCGGCGAGCCGTTGCCGATGGACTGCACAAACACATCGTGGCTGCCGTCGCTGGAGCGCTTGGCGATGATGCCAAGGTCGGTAACCACGATAAAACGCAGGTCGCTGGTGCTGTTGCGTTCGTACTCGAACGTGCGCTCGGCCGGGTCATCCTGCGGGCTCAGCTTGAGCACGAAAATACCGCGACGGCCGCCATTGGCAGTGAGGTAGTGGCTGAGGTCGACGTTGTCGTAGACGGTTTTCGCCGGGTCATTGGACGACAACGCAATATCCAGCGACTGACGCTCAACCATGCGGTCGAAGTATTCATTGCCGAAATTCGGCCGGGCGAAGCTGCCGCTGCTTTGGTCGACCAAATGCTGCAACTGGTTGGGCAGCAGGCGGGCGATTTCCACATGGGCACCGGGCACGCCACGGGCCATGAAACCCAGGCGTTTTTCGCCGTTGAGGCTCAGCAGCGCGCCGTCCGACAGGAACTGCAAGGTGCGTGGGTACGCCGGCATGCTGATCAGCGAAGCGGTAGGGTTTTTCGCCAGATAACCGCCAATGGCTTCCAGGTTGGCGGGCACGCGTACATACAGCGCGCGGCCGGCCGGAGCCTTGAACTTGAACGCATGCAGGGTGTTCAGCGGCTCGACGCTGGGCACGTGGGTCAGGCTGACCTTGGTGCTGCGCGCCAGCATCGCGTCGTCGATGTCGTTGCTGGTGTAAGGGCGCGTGTCGTCTTCAGCCTTGGCCGGCAGCAGCCAGGCCTGGACCTTACCGGCGATGGTGTCATCGGCCACGGCGCTGGAGCTGCTGAACATCAACACCGGTTCCGGTTCGCCGCGCTCGTTGTCGACAAAGCTGACTTCGGCACCGGTAAACGTCAGGCGATAACGGCCGGGCACGGTGACTTCCGCCACCAGTGGCGCGTTGCTGGCATTGCCGCCGTCACGGGCTTTGATGCCTTCATCGAGCTTGGCGCTGACCGGCGTGCTTTCCAGTGGCGTGGCCAGGGCGGCGGAGCGCACGTAAGCATTGAGCTTGAGGTCGTCGAAGGTGATTTCCGGGCGGTTGGGCAGCTGGGCGTCGCGGTAGGCCAGGCCTTTGCCGAGGGTTACCGAGACGCGCTTGCGCAGGTTGTCTTCATCCACCGGGTGGGAAAAGTGGAAGGTCGCCACCAGCTGTTTCAGTGTGGGGTTGGACGGGTCTTGGTACAGCTCGTTTTGCGCCAGGGTGGCGCGGAACGGTTGGGTGGAGAACTGGCTGCTGTATTGGCTGAGCAGCACGCCGTCAGCCAGCAGCTGTTTCTTGGCCAGGTCGAGCGTGTAATGGGCATCCACAGGCCAGTCTTTTTCCGGCACGAACAATAACGTGCGGTCGTCAGACCAACGCCAGGCACCGGCTACAGCGGGTTTAAGGGTAATGCCTTCAGTGACCGGCTTGCCAATGGCCGCCAGCGGAGCCACGGACTCGGCAAAGCGCACCTGCAAGTTATCCACAACCGGAGGCTGCTGGGTGTAATCGGTCAGGTTCGGCTTATGCAGCGAATAACCCACGGTGTGGGGCTGCGGCAAATTCGAATACCAGTGCCAGCCGTAGAAACCAGCAGCGGCCAGCAGCACCAGGCCCAAGACCCCGGCACCCGCCTGGCGCGGATAGGTGCGGGCTTTACTGCCCAGGTTCCCCACGCCACGGCCCGTGGCTCGCAGCCAGGCTGGCGGCTGCCATTGGCCAAAGATGGCACTCACCACAGTCAATAAAGCGCCGATAATCCGGCGGCTGATCGCTTTCAACGAGTCGAACATGGTGAGCATCCCTGGCAAAGTGCGGCCTATCTTACACGCGTCTTTGATACAAAAGATGACGTGCAGTGGTCTACGTGCTCAGGCGTGTTGCACAAAGGTGAGGCGTACCGCAAAACCGATCGAAAGGTTGGCCGTGAAGCAAGGTTTCGGATTGAGCGGGGCCTCCCAATACACCACAAAACCCTGTGGGAGCTGGCTTGCCTGCGATGGCGGTGGCACACCAAAAAGTGATGTTGGCTGACACTCCGCTATCGCAGGCAAGCCAGCTCCCACAATTGATGTGTGTTGGGCTTGAGAGAGAGTGTGTGTCTCAAGTCCACCAGTAGCGCACAAGGTGGAAGAAAATCGGCGCGGCGAAGCACACCGAATCCAGGCGATCCAGCATCCCGCCGTGGCCTTCGATCATGTGCCCCCAATCCTTCACGCCCCGGTCGCGCTTGATCGCCGACATCACGATGCCGCCGGCGAAGCCCAGCAGGTTGATCAGCAGCGCGATCAGGAATGACTGCCACGGGTTGAACGGCGTGGTCCACCACAGCGCCGCGCCGATCAGGGACGACAGCAGAATCCCGCCGACAAAGCCTTCCACGGTTTTGGACGGCGACAGGTTGGGCGCGATCTTGTGTTTGCCGAACAGCTTGCCGCACACGTACTGCAGCACGTCCGACAGCTGCACCACGATCACCAGGTAAGCGATCAGCAACAGGTTGCGGCCTTCGTAGCCGGGAATGTCGAGCGTCAGCAGGGCGGGCACGAACGACACGCAGAACACCGCGATCATCAGGCCCCATTGCACCTTCGACGCACGCTCCAGAAAGTGCGTGCTGTCGCCGCCCAGTGAGGCGAGGATCGGCAGCAGCAGGAACACGTACACGGGGATAAAGATCGAGAACAGCCCGTACCAGTCGGCGTAGATCAGCAGGTATTGCAGCGGCAGCGCCAGATAGAACGCCGCCACCAGCGCTGGGTAATCGCTGCGGCGGGTGGGCGTGAGGGTGAGAAATTCGCGCAGGGCGTAGAACGACACCGCGTAGAACAGCAGGATCACCGCGCCGGTGCCGAGCCAGAAGGCGATACCGATCACCACCACCATCACCCACCAGGCATTGATGCGGGCGTTAAGGTTGTCGACCACCGCATTCGGTGTGCCACGGGTGCGCAGTTTGAGGATCAGGCCGATCAGCGAGGCGAGCACCAGAATCGCACCGATCCCGCCGAACAACATCAGGGTTTGGCTATCCATGTCAGACATGCTCCGGGGCGAGGGCAAGCAGGGCATCGCGGGTGCGGGCGAGGAAGGCGGATTTGTCTTCACCGTCTTCCAGTTGCAGCGGCGCGCCGAAGCTGGTGGTGCACAGCAAAGGCAGCGGCAGTACGCGGCCCTTGGGCATGACCCGGTTGAGGTTGGCGATCCACACCGGAATCAATTCGGCCTGTGGGTAACTTTTGGCCAGGTGATACAGGCCACTTTTGAACGGCAGCAAACCGTCCTCCAGGTTGCGCGTACCTTCGGGAAAGATGATCAAGGAATCGCCGCCTTCCAGCGCGGCCAGCATCGGCTGCAAGGGGTTATCCACAGGGTCTTTGCGCTCACGGTCGATCAACACGCCGTTGAACACGCGGTTGATGATGTAGCGGCGCAGTGCGCTTTGGTTCCAGTAATCACTGCCGGCCACCGGGCGCGTGAATTTGCGCAGGTTTTGCGGCAACGACGCCCATAACAAGACGAAATCACCGTGGCTGCTGTGGTTGGCGAAGTAGATGCGCTGCACCGGCACTGGTGCGCAGCCCAGCCACAGGCTGCGGGCGCCGGTGACGGTGCGGGCCATCGAGGTAATCAGGGTGGCGACCACGGGTTCGAACATGGGGATTCCTTATCCGGCGAAAGGTAGCCAAGGGCTGGCGAGGATGACGGCCAGGGTCAGCAGCGCTTGCGCGCCCAGCAACCAGGCTTGTTTACGCAGCAGTTTGAGCGCGCCGCGACGGCGTTCGATCCAGGGCCGGCCGGCGCGTTTGGGCGATTGCAGGCCGAGGGTCTGCAAGGCTTGGTCGAGATCGGCCGTGCGCTCGGTGTCGCGGGCCAGCAGGGCGAACAGGTCGGCGTCGAAGGCCACGCGCAAGGCCCAGTACTTTTGCAGCAAGCCAAGAATAATCATCCACAGGCTGAGCAGCAGGCACAGGGTCGAAACGCTCGCCAACAGCAACTGAGCGAGGCCAAACAACACGCCAGCCACGGTCAGGCCTGTGGATAACTGATCCAGCGAACGGCCACGGCGCAGCAGGCTGGCAACAACCTGAAGTTCCATATCAGCGGGCATGGGGCAAACCCTCCAACGCTTTACGGTGAGCAGGATGCAGGACCACTTCGGCCCGTGCTGTAAGAATAATAGCCAGTGCCTCGTCGACCGTGGCAGCACGCCCGCTGTGCAGCAGCCACGCGGCGACGGCGGTGGCGCTGCGTGAGTAGCCGAGGGCGCAGCACACCAGCAACGCGCCGTTTGAACGCAGGCGCTCAATGGCTTCGGCGGCTTGCTGGCACTCGGCGGGGGACGGGGCAATCAGGTCCAGCACGGGCACGCATTCATAGGCGCGGCTCTGTGGATTAATCGGCAATTCGGCGCACAGATCGACGATAGCCTTGAAGGAACCTTGCTCGCCGTTGGCAGGAATTCGACCAAGCCAGACGTTATCCACAATTTGGTCAGGCTGTGGATGTTTACGTGTCCACAGCCTGGAATTTATCCACGCAGCCGCTAAATAGGGTGCATACAGCCAGCGCGCGGCAGGAGTGAGCCGGCCGTCTTTGCGCTTCTGGAAGCCCGACGCGCCGAGTACAAAGTAGTTCGCCTTGATCAAACCCAAGGAAACCGCTGGCCAAAGCAGCCACAACCACCCGCCGCGCAGCACCAAGGCCAGGATTACCAGCACTAAAGCGCCGAGGCCGTAGCGCATGCCCAGTCGCCATCGTTTTGTGTCCCGCGTCAGCCGTGCATTCAACAGCGGGCTTGGATGTTCCACCGGCCACAGCCACACACACAACCAACCGGCCAGGGCGCCTGTGGGTAAGTCGATAAAGTGATGTTGATAAGTGGTCAGCACTGAAATACCTATCAACGCAAACCAGCCATGCACCAGCCAACGCCAAAACCCTTGGGTGTGGCGCTGATACATGACCCACAAAATCACCAGCAGCGCGATATGCAGCGACGGCGCCTGGTTAAAGGGTTTGTCGAACCCGGCCAGCACTGCAAACAGCCAGCCGAATACGCCATCCAGCTCCGGCCGTTCAAAGGTGAAACGCAGCGGCCAGATCAAAAAGCAGCTCACGGCAATGACCTGCGCACTGAGCAGGCGCAACGCGTGTTGTTTCAGCTCATGGCGAGTATTGGGCAGTAGCAGTGAAAACCCGTACAGCAGGTCAATGGACCAGTAGGGCACGATGGTCCACGCCCAGAACGGCATATGGGTTTCCCAGCCGAACACCAGCGTGCCCACATCGCTGCGCTGGCTGGTGACCCAGGTGGCAAAGCCGTAGGTGCTGAAAAACAGCGGCGCCAACAGCAATAGCCACAGGACTGCGGGTTTCAATAAACCGGGTTCGCGCATGCTCAGATCTTCTGTGCCAGGGACACGGTGAAAATGCCCCACTCATCCACACGCTGGGTGATTTTGCGAAAGCCCGCCGCCTCGACCAATTGATCCATCTCTGCCTGGCTGCGACGGCGCATTACCCAGGCCTGGCCCTGGCGATGGCTGGTCAACGCGCGGGCGATCAATTCCAGTTGCGGGTGCCACGGCTGGCCGGTATAGACCAGGTACCCGCCGGGCTCCACCGCTTCGGCAAGACCGGCCAGCGAACCGCCGACCATGCCGTTATCGGCAAACAGCTCATACAGGCCGGACACCACTGCCAGGGTCGGCTTGGGCGCCAGTGACGCCAAGTCAGCTCTATCAAATGCATCGCCTTTGACGAACTGCGCGATATCCCCCAGACCTTTTTCACGAATCAGCGCGCCGCCGTCACGCACGTTGATGTCGCTGTAGTCGCGCAGCAGGATCGATTCCGGCAGCGGCGAAACGCCTTGCAAGGCTTCAAGAATGTAGCGCCCGTGGCCGGCGGCGATATCGACGATGCGCACCTCGCGATGTTCATCGCGCAACCTGGCCATGACCAGCCGTAGCAGTTCCTCGACGTTCAGCTTGCGCTGGCGAATGCCGCGCCAGCCGATGGAGTTGAGGTAGTTGGTGTCGATCATCCGCCCCAGCCCACCCTTGCCGGTGGGCGTGTTGCGGTACACGTAGTCCAGGGTGCTGCCGGAGTCGAAGCCGGTGTCGAAACCCAGTTTCACCCCGTCCGACAGGTTCTTGCCCAGGCCCATGCTGGCGCGGGTGATGCGCCAGTACAGGTCGCGCAGGGAATTACGCGGCAGCGGCGCGGCGAGGGCTTCGGATTCGGCGCACGTGGCGCCGAGTTTGTCGGCGTCGAGCAGGGCCGCGCGGTCCAGCGGATGGGCGAAGTTCTGCAGGATAAAACGCCGAGCGCTGCTTACGGCCGTGGCGCGGTCGCGCTCGCCGAGGGTGTCGTGGAAAAAACCGGGCAGGATGTGCAGCTCTTTTTTCAGGCTGCCAAGCCGGTCGAAAAATTGCTGCTGGGGTTTGCGGTGCACCACGAAGTCGGAGCCGGAGATGAGCAATTGCGTCGGCACCTGGATCGCCTGGGCATCGGCGACTACCCGGTCGGCGGCTTCGTACAAACCGAGCAGCACATTCACCGAAATCGCTTTGGTGATCAGCGGGTCGCTGTCGTAGGACGCGACGCGCTCAGGGTCATGGCTGAGGAACTTGGCCTTGACGTAGCTGTTGACGAAAAAGTTGCCGCGAAACTTGCGCATCAACGCCAGCCCGGGCCGGGCGAAGGGCACGTACAGCTTGACCTTGAACGCCGGGGAGGCGAGCACCAGCGCGCGGATTTTTGGCGCGTAGTCGTGTACCCAAGTGGCCGCGATTACCGCGCCGACGCTTTGGGCGATAACGGCGAAGTTTTGTTCTTCTATGCCGTAAGTGGCGCCGATGTGTTCGCAGAAGGTCTGCACGTCGCGGGCGCTGGTGGCGAAGCTTGGGCTGTCACCGCGGGCGCCCGGCGATTGGCCGTGGCCACGGGCGTCCCAGGCAAAGAAATCGAATTGCGGCAGGTCGAGTTCATCGACCAGGTGGGCAATACGGCCCGAATGCTCATGGCCGCGATGGAACAGCAGGATCGCCTTGCGCGGCTCATCGCCCGCAGGCGCAGTGGCCGGCCAGTGTCGATAAAAAAGCTCGACGCCATCATGGGTACTGAAAGTGTGCTCTTGCTGTTCGCGCATCGCAAAAATCCTTATGCAATCGGAGAGGTTTCTTGTTGTTCTTTGAGGCCCTGACGCACGCGGTTGACCAAGGTGTAGGCGAGCAGGGCAGCGACCAGCCACATCACCGCATCCACCCAGCCCGCGCCGAGCCAGCCCAACGCCACGCCAGTGGCGAGTACACCGAGCACGAACGCACGATCACTTTTGCCCATCGGCCCGTCATAGCGCCGTGAGGCACCCACCATCGGCCCCAGTACACCGGCGTATTCGCTGAACACGGCGAGCAACGCCACCAGCAGCACCGGCGCCAGGCTCACGCCCGGAATCAGCGCAAAGGGCAGGATCAAGGCGCTGTCGGCGATCACGTCACACAGTTCATTGAGGTAGGCGCCCAGGCGCGATTGCTGGCCGAATTCGCGTGCGAGCATGCCGTCGATGGCATTGAGGGCCATGCGCAGGATCATCCACAGCGGGATCAGCGCAAACAGCCAGAGGTGTTGGGCAAAGCTGGCGATCAGCAGGCCGACCAGCAAGGAAACGACGCCGGCCAGCACGGTTATCTGGTTAGCGGTGGTGCCATTGTCGTAGAGACGCTGCACAAGAGGGCGCAGCAGGTTCTGAAAACGCGGTTTTAGCTGGTAGATCGAAATCATGACGCTTCCTTGTCCATGGGCCCGCGAAAAACTGTTTTGGAGTGTGCCGATTAATCTGTGCCTGCACCAGTGATGGCTTGTGTTTCTGGGGGTTTAATCACTTTCCAGAGAGCACCACAGAATAAATGTGGGAGCTGGCTTGCCTGCGATGGGCATAGGTATCTACACAGCCGGTTGACACGAAATCTGTGGCAGGTGAGCCGTTGTGGCGAGCAGGCTTGCCCTGCGTTGGGCTGCGAAGCGGCCCCAAACCCAGACACTGAGTACTTTCAGGAAAATTGCAGTGCCTTCACTGGGGCTGCTTCGCAGCCCAACGCAGGCGGTGCGACGATTCGACAAGCCTGCTCGCCACAGGAGAAAGTGGCGGCCTTCAAAGTTGTGTAGATACCTATGCTGCGATGGCGGTACATCATTCCAACCATTAAAAACTGGCAGACCTTTATCGAGAGCAAGCCCGCTCCCACAGGGGATTTGCGCTGTTTTCGGACAAAAATTTCACGCTCCGTGTTATATCGTAACCAATTGTGTGTAGCGGACGTTAAGTGGATGCAAGTGGATCTGGAAGCTGACGGCGCTTCGGTTGAAGGCCTTCCGCGTTTTCAACAAGGGTTGTTCCATGCCCGCCGATTGCGCCAGGCGGGCATCAGCCTGACGGCCCTGGCCTTGGCCGGTTGGGTGCTGGCGCTGTTCGTGGCACTGTTTGCGCCGCTGTCGATCTGGCCGGTGGTGTTGATCAATTGCGCGTCGGCCTTGCTGGTGCTGGTGGCCGGGTTGCAGTCGGCGTGGTGGGTGGCGGATTGGCGCGCCCAGGCGCTGGAAACGCCCACGGCTGAACTGATCGAAGCTCCCGACGAAGAGGTTGGCGCGCTTGCACGGGCGATCAATCGGTTTGGCAGCGGTGTGCTGGCACAGATTGGCGCGCCAGTGGTGTGGCTGTGCGGCTGGTCGTTGCTGGCGCTGATCAGCATCATTGAGTTCTGGAACCTGGCCTTGCCCGCTGCCGCGGTGGGGCAATCGGCGAGCATCGGCGCGGCGGTGGCCCTGGCGTTGGCCTTTGGCTTGCTGGTGTTCGAGCGCCGCTTGGCCCAGGAAACCGCCGCGCAATGGCCGGAAGCGTCACAGCTGGCGCAGTTGAGCCGCGTGGCGATTATCAGCCTGGTGGTCAGTGCGATCTGCCTGCTGTTTGCCGGTGCCGAATCCGTGTGGCCGCTGCGTCTGGCTGTGTTGACGGGGCTGTTGCCCGCGCTGGTGGCGCTGGAGTTTCTGCTAAGGGGCGTGCTGTCACTGTTCAGCCCGCGCCAGCCGCGCCTCGAACCGCGCTTGATGGCGCAAAGCTTTATCGCGGGCCTGCTGCGTTGGCCACCCCAACCTTTGCTGGCGTTGCAGCACGAATTGCACAACCGGTTCGGCATCGACTTGCGCCAGATCTGGGCGTTTACCTACATGCGTCGGGCGTTTTTGCCAGTGCTGCTGGTGGTGCTGGCGGTAGGCTGGGCGCTGACCGGCGTGCACGAAGTGCCCCTGCAAGGCCGTGGGATTTATGAGCGCTTCGGCAAACCCGTGCAGGTTTTCGGGCCTGGCTTGCATGCCGGGTTGCCTTGGCCATTGGGGCGCGTGCTGAGCGTGGAAAACGGCGTGGTGCATGAACTGGCGACCAGCGTCAGCGAGGCCGCCGCACCGGAGTTGGCCTCGGCGGAAGGCCCGGCGCCGCTCATCGCCAATCGTTTGTGGGACGCCAGCCATGTGAATGACAAGTCCCAAGTGATCGCCAGCAGCAGCGGCGACAAGCAGAGCTTCCAGATCGTCAATATGGATGTGCGTTTCGTCTACCGCATCGGCCTGACGGACAAGGCTGCGCTGGCCGCCACCTATAACAGCGCGGATATACCGACGCTGATTCGCAGCACCGCCAGCCGCATCCTTGTGCATGACTTTGCTTCGCGTACCCTCGACGAATTGCTCGGTGAGCAACGCACCAGCCTCGCCGATGAAGTGGGTCGCGCCGTGCAGGCAGACCTGCAAAAGCTCGACAGCGGCGTGGAGATTTTGGCCACGGTCGTAGAAGCGATTCACCCACCGGCCGGTGCCGCCAACGCTTATCACGGTGTGCAGGCGGCACAAATTGGCGCCCAGGCGCTGATCTCCCGCGAACGCGGGGCTGCCAGCGAGCAAACCAACCAGGCGTTGTTGCAAGCCAGCACTGCTCGCGATCAGGCGGTGGCCACTGCCCGTGAAGTAAACGCGGGCGCCCAGGCGGCCGACCTGCGTTTTACCGCCGAACAAAAAGCCTACGCCACTGCGGGTCGTGCCTTTGTGCTGGAACAGTACCTGGGCCAACTCAGCCAAGGCCTGGCCCACGCCAAGCTGCTTATTCTGGATCACCGCCTGGGCGCCGATGGCGCGCCGACGATCGATCTGCGTTCTTTTACTTTGCCGGCCGACCCGATGGCGCCGCGTAAAGCCGTTCAATAAGGAGTCTGTCTGTTGAGCGCTCATTCTCACGATCACGGTCATCACCATCATCATGGCCACCACCATCACCATCATGGCGACGAACAGGCTGCTGGCCCATTCCCATGGCGGCGCATGGCCTGGGCGGTATTGCTGGTGTTGTTTGCCGTTGCTGCGGCGAGCCTGGTGCAGGTGCGCTCCGGTGAAGCCACGGTGATTACCCGCTTCGGCAACCCGGCGCGGGTACTGCTGGAGCCGGGCCTGGGCTGGCGCTGGCCGGCGCCGTTCGAAGCGGCGATCCCGGTGGACTTGCGCCTGCGCACCACCTCCAGCGGTTTGCAGGATGTGGGCACCCGCGATGGCCTGCGCATCATCGTGCAGGCCTACGTGGCGTGGCAGGTGCAAGGCGATGCCGACAATGTGCAGCGCTTTATGCGTGCGGTGCAGAACCAGCCTGATGAAGCGGCGCGGCAGATTCGCACCTTCGTCGGCTCGGCGCTGGAAACCACCGCTGCCAGCTTCGACCTGTCCAGCCTGATCAACACCGACGCCAGCCAGGTGCGCATTGCTGATTTTGAAGCACAGCTGCGCCAACAGATTGATCAACAATTGCTCACTACCTATGGCGTGCGCGTGGCGCAAGTGGGTGTCGAGCGCCTGACGTTGCCTTCCGTCACCCTGACCGCCACCGTCGACCGCATGCGTGCCGAGCGCGAAACCATCGCCACTGAACGCACCGCCGTGGGCAAGCGTGAAGCGGCGCAGATTCGCTCCGCTGCCGAGCGTGATGCGCGCATCGTGCAGGCCGATGCCACGGTGAAGGCCGCTGATATCGAAGCCCAGTCGCGGGTTGAGGCAGCGCAGATTTACGGGCGTGCCTATGCAGGCAACCCGCAGCTGTACAACCTGCTGCGTTCGCTCGATACCTTGGGCACGGTGGTCACGCCGGGCACCAAGATCATCCTGCGCACCGATGCTGCGCCGTTCCGTGCACTGGTAGACGGGCCTAAGGACGTTCAGCCATGACCGAGCGTGACGGCCCGGACAGCCCGTGGATCCAGGCCGGGCGTCTGACCTTCCTGGCGTTGTACGCGGTGACGGTATTGGCGGCGTTGGCCTGGGCGTTTTCGAATGTGCGCCAGATCGACCCGCAGAACCGCGCCGTGGTGTTGCACTTCGGCGCGCTTGACCGCATCCAGAACGCCGGGCTTTTGCTTGCGTGGCCGCAGCCCTTCGAGCAAGTGGTGCTGTTGCCGGCGGCGGACCGTGTGATCGAGCGGCGAGTGGAGAACTTGTTGCGCTCCGAGGCGGCGATCCAGGCCGACCGCGTGGCCAGTTTTGCCACGCCCTTGAGTGACGCGCTGGCCGGTTCCGGTTATTTGCTGACGGGCGATGCCGGCGTGGTGCAGTTGGATGTGCGGGTGTTTTATAAGGTCACCGAGCCTTACGCGTTTGTGTTGCAGGGCGAGCACGTGCTGCCGGCCCTGGATCGGCTGGTGACGCGCAGCGCGGTGGCCCTGACCGCCGCGCGCGACCTGGACACGATTCTGGTGGCGCGCCCTGAACTGATCGGCACCGACAACGGTGCCGCCGAGCGCCGTGAGCGGCTGCGCGGTGATCTGGTGCAAGGCATCAATAAACGCCTGGCGCAGCTGGCTTCGACGGGGTTGGGCTTGGGCATCGAAGTCACTCGCGTCGACGTGCAATCAAGTCTGCCAGGCCCGGCCGTCAATGCTTTTAACGCCGTGCTGACGGCCAGCCAGCAGGCCGACAAAGCCGTGGCCAATGCGCGCACCGAAGCGGAAAAGCTCACCCAGACCGCCAACCAGGAAGCCGATCGGCTGGTGCAGGTTGCCCACGCCCAGGCCAGTGAACGCTTGGCCAACGCCCAGGCGCAAACCGCGACCGTCGCCAGCCTGGCTCAAGTCAAAGACCCTGGCTTGTTGCTGCGTCTTTATCGCGAGCGCTTGCCGAAGATTCTGGGCCAGGCAGGTTCTGTGACCACCGTCGACCCTAAAGACGACTCCCGCTTGATCATTCAGGGAGCCGAGCAATGAGCGCACCCATGTTGACCTCCGCCGAGCAGCGCAGCGCTGCCCGGCAATTGACCCTGGCCATGCTGGCTCTGGGTTTACTTGTGCTCGGCCTGGTCTGGCGCTGGCTCGCGCCGGACCAGACCGGTGTCAGCCAATTACTCCTCGGCGTGGCGTCCTTGCTGGTGGCCGTGCCGGTGATGCGCTCGGCCTGGTACAGCCTGCGTTACCCCAGCCTGCATGGCATCACCGACCAATTGATCGCCCTGGCGATGCTCGGTGCCTGGGCCACCGGTGATCTGCTGACCGCCGCGTTGTTGCCGATCATCATGATCTTCGGCCATGTGCTGGAAGAGCGCAGCGTGATCGGCTCTCAGGAAGCGATTCACGCCCTGGGCAAACTGACCCGCAGCCATGCGCGGTTGGTGCAGGCCGATGGCAGCATTATTGAAGTGGATAACGGCACGCTGAACACCGGCGACATTGTCGAAGTGCGCGCCGGTGATCGCGTGCCCGCCGACGGCGTGGTGCTGTCGGGCCAGGCGAGCCTGGACACGGCGCCTATCACCGGTGAGTCGGTGCCGCTGGAAGCGAGCGTCGGTGTGCAGGTGTTTGGCGGTGCGATCAACCTGGATGGGTTGCTGCGCTTGCAGGTGACCCGCACCGGCGATGAATCGACCTTGGGCAAGGTCATCGCCCTGATGCAAAACGCTGAACGCTCCAAGCCACCGATCACGCGGCTGCTGGAGCGTTACGCCGGCAGCTATATGGTGCTGGTATTGCTGCTGGCGGCGGTGACCTGGTTTGTCACCAATGACGCTCAGGCAATGTTGGCGGTGTTGGTGGCGGCGTGCCCGTGTGCCCTGGTGTTGTCGGCGCCGGCCACAGCGATTGCCGGGATTGCGGTGGCGGCGCGCCATGGGATTTTGATTCGCAGCTCGGCGTTTCTGGAGGAGTTGGCGGACCTGACCTCGTTGGTGGTCGACAAGACCGGCACGCTCACCTTCGGCACGCTGCGTTTGCAGTCCATTGAAACCACAGCGCCGGATCGGCAGGTGTTGTTGAATCTCGCCGCCAGCCTGGGTTCGGCCAGCAGTCACCCGGTCAGCCGTGCGCTAGCCGGTTTGGCCACGCAAGAGCAAATGCTGGTGCTGACGGATATTCACGAACGCCAGGGGCTTGGCGTCGTGGCGCAAACCGGGCAGGGCGAGGCGGCGCTGGGGCGACCGGAGTTGTTCGAGCAGTTGGGTATTGTCACGACGACAGTCCCGAACCATGACGGCCCGATTGCCGGGCTGGCCTTGAACGGGCAGTTCCTGGCCTGGCTGTTGCTGGCTGACAGCGTCAAGCCGGAAGCACGCCAAGCGCTGCAAGAGCTGCGCGACCTCGGTTTGGGCCGTCAACTATTGCTGACCGGCGACCGTCAAAGTGTCGCCGACAGCCTGGCGCTCGACGTAGGCATCAGCGACGTCGAAGCGCAGGCCTTGCCGGAAGATAAGCTCAACCGCGTGCTGGGGGAAATTGGCAGCGGTTTCCGGCCGATGGTCGTCGGTGATGGCATTAACGATTCCCTGGCGCTCAAGGCGGGTGTGGTCGGTGTCGCCATGGGCGCCGGCGGGGCGGACATCGCCCTGGCATCGGCGGACGTGGTGTTGATCGGCAGCGATCTGCGTCGCCTTGGCACCTGTGTGCGCTTGAGCCGCCAGTGCCGACATACGTTGCAGGTCAACGTGATCATCGGCCTGGGCTGGACGCTGGCCATCGTGGTGTTTGCTGCTTTTGGCTGGCTGGGCGCAGCAGGCGCAATGATCGCGGCGGTGTTGCATAACCTCAGCACCCTGCTGGTATTGGGTAATGCCGGGCGTTTGCTACGCTTCCAGGAGCCGCTTTTGAAGCTGGATGAATAATTTTCAGAAATATTTGCACACAGCTGTAACGCCAGTGATGGACCTCACTCTAGTGGTATGTCGAGACTGAACAATCCGTTCAGACCGATTCCACTACCGATCATGAGGAATACAAAAATGAACTTTAAATCCGCTGCTGCTGGTGCCGCCCTCGCAATGGCCGCCGCTACCATGTTTGCTGGTGTTGTCACTCAGGCTCAAGCCGCTGACACCGCTGTGCACTGCTACGGCATCAACGCTTGCAAAGGCCAGAACGATTGCAAAACCAAGGACCACGCTTGCAAAGGTCAAGGTTCGTGCAAAGGTCAGGGCTTCAAGGCTATGGCCAGTGCAGACGCTTGCACCAAGGCTGGTGGCAAAGTCGGCGAATAACCGGCAACGGGTGCAACCGCAGCGGACGCCCCCCGCCGCTGCGGGCACTTTGCCCAGGAGTGTGTGATGTCCGCTTCCCTTACAAGTCTGGGTTACGGCCTGGGTTTACGCAGTGAGTACTACCAGCAGATCCTTGAACAGTCGCCGGCCGTGGATTGGTTCGAAGTGATCTCCGAGAATTATCTGGTCCAGGGTGGTAAAGCCTTGTACTACCTGGACGCGATAGCCGAGCGTTATCCCCTGGTGATGCACGGTGTGTCCCTGTCCATCGGTGGGCCGCATGCCCTCGATAGCGATTACCTGAAACAAATCAAACAACTTGCCGAGCGCATTCAGCCCGCGTGGATCTCCGATCACCTGTGCTGGAGCCGCGGCAGTGCCCATCAGTTGCACGATTTGCTGCCGCTGCCTTACACCGAAGAAAGCCTTTACCACGTGGCTGCCCGCGTGCGCCAAGTGCAGGATGTGTTGCAGCGCCCATTGGTACTGGAAAACGTCTCCAGCTATGTGCGCTCCAAGGCCGATGAATTTACCGAGTGGGAATTCCTCAATGCCCTGGCCCATCTGACCGGGTGCCAGCTGCTGCTGGACGTGAACAACGTGTATGTCAGCTCGCGCAACCACGGGTTTGATGCCTGGACCTTTATCCGTAGTTTGCCGCCCGAGAGTATCCGCCAGCTGCATTTGGCCGGGCATATGGACTACGGCGACTATGTGGTCGATACCCATGACCATCCAGTGTGCGACCCGGTTTGGGCGCTTTATCAGCAGACGCTTGAGCATCTGGGGCCGGTGTCGACCTTGCTGGAACGCGATGACCATTTCCCACCGTTCGAAGAACTGCTCACCGAGTTGAGCAAGGCCCGTGAACTGGGCGCGACCGCCTTGGCCCGGAGGTCGTTATGCGCTTGACCGATTGGCAGTTGGCTTTTGAGCAGCACTTGTTATCTGAAGACTCAGCCGCCAACAGTGGCTTCGCCGCGACCTTGCTGGGTGGGCCGACCCTGGATGTGGACACGGGCCTGGCGATTTATCACAACGCCTACCTGTCGCGCTTGCAGGAAGTACTGCGCCATGACTTCGGTGCCATTTGGTATTGGCTCGGCGATGATGAGTTCGCATTACTGACAGAAGCCTATTTGCGCCGATATCCCTCCGCCCATTACAGCCTGCGTTGGCTGGGGGAGCGGTTCCCGGCGTTTATCGTTGAGCACCTGGTGGCTGAGCAGAGCGCGCCGCTGGCTGAGCTGGCGCGGTTGGAATGGGCGTTTACCCTGGCGTTTGATGCCCCGCAGGGTGAGCCGCTGGCCCTTGCTGATATGGCGCAATTGGCGCCTGAAGACTGGCCTGGGTTGCAGGTGAACCTGGCACCTTCGGTGCAGCAGATGCTGTGTCACTTCAATACCGTGGCAATCTGGCGGGCGAGCAAGGATGAGTCGGACTTTCCCGACAGCCACGCGTTGGAGCTGGCGCAGATTTGCCTGGTATGGCGCCACCAGAACGTATGCCATTACCGCAGCCTGGAGCCAGCGGAAGCCAGTGCCTTGGCGGGAATGGTGACCACCGGCTGGAATTTTTCAGAACTGTGCGAAGCGCTGGTAGTCACTTATGCAGAGGGTGCGCCACTGCAGGCGGTGACATGGCTGAAACAGTGGATTCAGGACGGTTTGCTCGAGCGCCGAGCCCCATAGAAGAAGGCTATTAAATCGATAGCCTCCTACTTTGTCTTCTGATGGTCTACCCTCATTCCAGACGTCTGAAACAAGGGGGGACTACTCATGCTCGCGCAACTTCCACCGGCCTTACAGAATCTTCAGCTACCGCTGCGTCTTCGACTCTGGGACGGCCATGAATTCAACTTGGGCCCCGAGCCCAGTGTGACCATCGTGGTGAAGGACCCCACGGTCGTGTCCAAGCTGACTCATCCAACGCTCGATGCTTTGGGCGAAGCCTTCGTCGAGGGCAAGTTGGAACTGGAAGGCTCCATCTCCGAGGTTATCCGGGTATGTGACGAGTTGAGTCACGCCCTGATCGACGACGACGAGGGGAGTCATCCGGTGCGCTCGATCCACGACAAGGCTACAGACGCAGCGGCTATTTCCTACCATTACGACCTGTCCAACGAGTTCTACCAGCTATGGCTGGACCAGGACATGGCGTATTCCTGCGGGTATTTCGAAACCGGCAGCGAATCCATCGACCAGGCCCAACAAGATAAATTTCGCCATCTGTGCCGCAAGTTGCGGCTGCAGCCGGGTGAGTATTTGCTCGATGTAGGCTGTGGCTGGGGCGGCCTGGCGCGGTTTGCGGCGCGCGAGTTCGGAGTAAAAGTGTTTGGCATTACCTTGAGCAAGGAGCAACTGGCGCTGGCTCGGGAACGGGTTAAGGCTGAAGGGCTGGAAGATCAGGTGGACCTGCAACTGCTCGACTATCGCGACCTGCCGCAAGACGGCCGCTTCGACAAAGTAGTGAGCGTGGGCATGTTCGAGCACGTCGGCCACGCCAACCTGGCGGAGTATTGCAAGACGCTGTTTGGCGCGGTACGCGAAGGCGGCCTGGTGATGAACCACGGCATCACCGCCAAGCACACCGACGGTCGACCTGTGGGGCGTGGCGCCGGGGAGTTTATCGAGCGTTACGTATTCCCCAACGGCGAGCTGCCGCACCTGGCGATGATGACTGCCGAAATCAGCGAAGTCGGGCTGGAGGTGGTCGACGTCGAAAGCCTGCGCCTGCACTACGCGCGCACCCTGGACCACTGGAGCGAGCGCCTGGAAGACAACCTCGAAGCGGCGGCGAAGATGGTGCCGGAGCAGGCATTGCGGATCTGGCGGCTGTACCTGGCCGGTTGCGCGTATGCGTTTGCGCGGGGCTGGATCAATTTGCATCAGATATTGGCGGTGAAGCCTCACGCCGATGGCAGCCATGAACTGCCGTGGACGCGGGAAGATATTTACCGCTGATTCAGACGCACTGAAGATCTAAAACTGTGGGAGCTGGCTTGCCTGCGATGGCGGTGTATCAGGACTGGTTAGTTGCCTGACACACCGCCATCGCAGGCAAGCCAGCTCCCACAGTTGTATGGTGTTGTTGCTTAGAGGATGGGTGAAATAAGCCGCGCCACGCGCATGCCCAGCTGTTGCAGGCGCCGAGTCTCGCGGCTTTCTTCCTGGCTGACTTCATGGGCAAGGGCGAAGTCGTCCAGCAGCATCTGCTCCACTTCGCTGGCAAACGCCTCGTCCACCGTCAGCAACATCACTTCAAAATTCAGCCGGAACGAACGGTTGTCCATGTTCGCACTGCCGATGGCGCTGATTTCGCGGTCCACCAACACGACTTTTTGATGCAGAAAGCCTGGCTTGTAGCGGAACACCCGCACGCCAGCGCGTACCGCTTCGATCGCATAAAGGCTGGACGCGGCGTAGACGATGCGATGGTCGGGGCGCGACGGCAGTAACAGGCGCACGTCGACTCCGCGCAGCACGGCCAGGCGCAAGGCCGAGAACACGGCTTCATCGGGGATGAAATACGGGCTGGTGATCCACACGCGCTCGGTGGCCGCATGAATGGCTTCGACAAAAAACAGCGAACACGTTTCATACGGATCAGCCGGGCCGCTGGCGAGTAATTGGCAGAGCACGCCGTCTTCGGGGTAAGTGTCCGGCAAAATCAGCGGTGGCAATTCGCGCGCCGCCCAGAACCAGTCTTCGGCAAACGACTCCTGCAGGCACGCCACCACTGGGCCGGTGACCTGCACATGGGTGTCGCGCCACGGTGCCAGCGGCGGCTTTTTGCCCAGGTATTCATCGCCGACGTTGTGCCCGCCGACAAAGCCGGTAATGCCGTCCACCACCACGATTTTGCGATGGTTGCGAAAGTTGACCTGGAAACGGTTGAGCCAGCCGCTGCGGGTGGCGAACGCCTTGACCTTTACCCCGGCGTCGCGCAGCGATTGCACATAACGGTGGGGCAGGGCGTGGCTGCCGATGCGGTCGTAGAGCACGTGAATGTCTACACCTTCGGCAGCTTTTTCCTTCAGCAGTGCATGCAGCTGTCTGCCAAGCTCGTCGTCATGAATGATGAAAAACTGGAACAGCACCGCAGTTTTGGCATTGCGAATGGCGTCGAAAATCGCGCTGAAAGTGGCCTCACCATTGATCAGCAAACGCACTTCATTATTGGCCAGGCACGGCATGCGTCCCAGTTTGGGCATGGCGCGCAAGGAACCGTAGGCGCTGGAGTTGCGCGCGGCCAGGGCTTCATCGACCCAGGGGCGCCAGTTCAGCTCGGTGATGGCGGTGTGCATTTCCTGGTTGGCCTGCCGACGTGCCTGGATGTACGCGTCGAAGGTGCTGCGGCCGAAGATCAGGTATGGGATCAGCGTCAGGTAAGGCATGAACATCAGCGACAAGGCCCAGGCGATCGAGCCTTGGGCGGTCCTGACCGTCAGTACCGCGTGGATCGCGGCCAGCGTCCCGAGAAAGTGCAGCGTGGCAATGAAGTAGGCGAGCAGGTGCGGGCCAAAAAAATCCATGAACGACATCACTCCAGGCAATCGAGTGCCTAACAGACCATGTTCCACGGCGAATGTCGCTATTTTATTTGCCGTGCAACACTGGCGGCTTTGCGGCGTCTAACGCCCACAATTACCCAGGAGTTACCCGATGAATGCTCGTCTGCTTGGTTTGGCCATGGTTGTTGGATTGACGCTGCCCGTGGCGGCTCAGGCGCAGATGCTGGCGCCGGGTTTGTGGGAATTGACCACCAGCAATATGAAAGTCGATAACCAGGACTTGCCGGACCTGTCGCTGATTCTTGGTCAGCTCAAGCAACAGATGACCCCTGAGCAGCGTGCGATGCTGGAAAAACAGGGCATCACCATGGCCGGTAAAGGCGTGCAGGTATGCCTGACGCCTGCCCAGGTCGCCTCGGATTCGATCCCGCTGACCGACCCGCAATCGGGCTGCAAACAGGAAGTGACCGACAAGACCGGCAACCAATGGAAATTCCGTTTCAGTTGCCCGAAAGCCCAGGGCACTGGCGTTGCAACCTTCCAGAGCCAGCAGGAATTCACTACCAAGGTAAACGGTACTTTCAATGCCACCGGCGTCCAGCAGAAGGGCAGTCTGGACACCCACGCCCAGTGGCTGGGCAACGATTGCGGTACGGTAAAACCCCGCGCTTAAGCTGTGGGAGTTGGCTTGATCGCAGCACAGGTGCACAACTATTGAAGGTTGCCACCTTCTCTGTGGCGAGGGAGCTTGCTCCCGCTGGGCCGCGAAGAGGCCCCTGCTCTTTGCTTTAAAAGCATGGGACTGCTGCGCAGTCCAACGGGAGCAAGCTCCCTCGCCACAGGTTACTTTTTACCCTTCAGCCTTCTTGACTGAATGGCATTAAGGCAAGCCCGCTGGCGTCGGTTAGCGCAGAAAATGCAGGGGCAATCCCTGGCAGCTGTCGACCACCTGGCCGTTGTGCCACGCCAGGTGGCCGGACACCAGCGTGGTGCTCACGCTGTGGCGAAAGCTGCGTTCGGCGAAGGGTGTCCAGCCACAGCGGGCGAGGATCGGCTGGCTGCTCACCGGTTTGCCTTCGGGCTCGGGTTTGATCAGCACCAGGTCGGCCCAATAGCCTTCACGCAAGTAACCACGGTCCGGGATGGCGAATAAATCGGCCACCCGGTGACTGGTTTTTGCCACCAGCGTGGCCAGAGGCAAATGCCCGTCGATGACCAATTCCAATAACGCCGGCAACGCGTGCTGCACCAGCGGCAACCCGGACGGCGCTTCACGATAGCCCAACTGTTTTTGCGCCCAGGTATGCGGCGCATGGTCAGTGCCAATCACATCCAGACGATCACTCAACAAGGCCAGGCGCAACGCGTCGCGGTCGGCGCGGGTCTTGATCGCCGGGTTGCATTTAATTTGGTGGCCGAGGCGATGGTAGTCGCGGTCATCGAACAGCAGGTGGTGCAGGCAGACTTCGGCAGTGATGCGCTTTTCGGCCAAGGGTTTGTCTTCGAACAATGCCAGTTCGCGGGCACTGGTCAGGTGCAGCACATGCAGGCGCGTGCCATGGCGCTTGGCCAATTCCACGGCAAGGGACGACGAGCGATAACAGGCTTCGGCATCGCGGATCAGCGGGTGGGCGACCGCAGGGATGTGCTCGCCGAAACGCTCGCGCAGGCGTTGCTCATGGGCCAGGATGCTCGGTGTGTGTTCGCAGTGGGCGAGCAGGATGGTCGGCACTTGCGCAAACAGCCGCTCCAGAATCCGTGGGTCGTCCACCAGCATATTGCCGGTGGAGGCGCCCATGAACACTTTGACCCCGGCCACTGCACGCGGGTCGAGGGCGGCGACGACGTCGAGGTTGTCGTTGCTCACGCCAAAGTGAAAGCCGTAGTTGGCGACCGAATGCAGCGCAGCGCGACGCTTTTTATCGGCCAGTGCTTCCAGATTCAGCGTGGCCGGGTTGGTGTTGGGCATATCCATGAAGCTGGTGATGCCACCGGCCACTGCCGCGCGGGATTCGCTGTAGAAACTGCCTTTGTCCGGCGCGCCAGGTTCGCGAAAGTGTACCTGGTCGTCGATCATGCCCGGCAGCAGCCATTGGCCTTGGGCGTCGATTTCCACTGGCTCGTTGTAGCCTTCAAGGCTGCCGGCAATCTTCTCGATGCGGCCATTGGCGACCAGCACATCGGCGTCGAATTCCTGGCCTTCATTGACCAGGCGGGCATTGCGGATCAGCAGGCGGCTCATGGTTCAGAACTCGTTTTGCAGGGCTTTGTAACCACGTACCAGGTCGACGTTGGTACGCGCGACGTCTTCGGAAAACTCCGAGGCGCTGACGCTCACCGGCGGGAATTGCGACAAGTCGGTATTGGGGCCGATGCGGGTGGTGGAGGGCACGTAGAAGGCGGCGGGCAAGTCGCGCCCATCGACCACCGAGTTGTGGCGCACCACACAGCCATCGCCGACGGCGCAGTTGAACAGCACGCTGTTGAAGCCGATGAAAACGCGGTCGCCCACGGTGCACGGGCCGTGGACGATGGAGCGATGCGCGATAGACGTAAACTCGCCAATCGTCACCGCCGCGCCGGACTTGGAGTGGATCACCACGCCGTCCTGGATATTGGAATTGGCGCCGATGGTGATCGGGTCCATGTCGCCGGTGGCGTCGACTTCGTCGGCGCGGATCACGGCGTAGGGGCCGACGAACACGTTCTCGCCGATGATGACCTTGCCGCAGATGATCGCGGTCTTGTCGACGTAGGCCGACTCGGCAATCACCGGCAGGTCGCCGGAGGGGTTTTTGCGGATCATGCAACAGGCTCCGTAATAATGTGAACGTGGTCGCCCACAATGGCGTTGTAGAAACAGGTCGGCCGCCCGGTGTGGCAGGCCGGGCCTTGCTGGTCGACGATCAGCAGCACGGCGTCGCCATCACAATCCAGGCGCGCCTCAATCAACTGTTGCCAGTGGCCGGAGCTTTCGCCTTTGCGCCACAGTTGCTGGCGCGAGCGCGACCAGTAGCAGACGTGCCCGCTGGCCAGGGTTTCGGTGAGCGCCTGGCGATTCATCCAGGCCAGCATCAGCACATCGCCGCTGCCGTCTTGCTGGGCGATGGCGGCAATCAGGCCATCGCTGTTCCACGGCAGGGCGTCGAGCACCGGTTCGAGTGGAAAGCGGCTGCCCAAGGCAGCCTCTTCCAGGTCGAGCATGCTCAGGGTCATGGCTTGCTCAGGGCGGCGCACAAGGTGTTGAGGTTGTACTCGAACAGCCCGGTGAACGTGCTGGCCGGGCCTTCGGCGGCGAGGGCGTCGGAGTACAGCGTGCCGCCGATTTGCGCGCCGCTTTCGTCAGCGATCTGCTTGAGCAGGCGCGAGTCCTTGATGTTTTCCATGAATACGGCTTTGACCTTGTCCTTGCGGATCTGGGTGATCAGCGCAGCGACTTCGGCAGCCGACGGCTCACGCTCAGTCGACAAGCCTTGTGGTGCCAGGAACTGAATGCCATAAGCCTGGCCAAGGTAACCGAAGGCGTCATGGGAGGTGACGATGCGACGGTTGCCGGCGGGCAGCGCGCCGAACTTGGTCTTGGCTTCGGCCAGCAAGCGGTAGATCTGTTTCAGGTAGGCCTGGCTGTTGCTCAGGTAGTCAGCCTTGTTGGCCGGGTCGGCTGCCACCAGTGCCTTGGTGATGTTGTTCACATAGATTTCGGCGTTGGCCAGGTTGTGCCAGGCGTGCGGGTCCGGAATGGTTTCGCCGTCTTCTTCCATGGTGTGGGAAATCACGCCTTTGCTGGCGGTGACCACAGTAGCTTTGGTTTCGGTGCTGGTGACCAGGCGGTCCAGCCAGGGTTCGAAGCCCAGGCCGTTCTTGATGATGACCTTGGCCTTGAGCAAGGCTTTGGCATCGTCCGGCGTCGGCTCATAGGTGTGGGCGTCGGAGTCGGGGCCGACCATGTTGCTGATCTGGATGTGATCGCCACCGATCTGGTGAGTGATGTCATCGAGAATGCTGAAGCTGGTGACTACTTGGAGTTTGTCGGCGGCCTGGGCCATCGACAAGGGCAGCAGAAGACTGAACAGCACGAGTAAAGCGCGCATCGGGAAACACCTCATTGGGATGTAAGAGAGGGCGGGCGGCGCAGCAAGCCGTGCACCGGGCCGAAAACCACGGACAGCAGATACCCGCCGCCAGCCACCAGCACGATGGCCGGGCCGCTGGGCAGTGAGTAGTAGAACGACAGCAGCAAACCAAACCACACCGACAGGCATCCCAGCACCGCCGATACCGCAATCAACACCGGCAGGCGCCGGCTCCAGAAGCGTGAAGCAATCGCCGGCAACATCATCAAACCCACCACCATCAATGCGCCGATGGCCTGGAAGCCGATCACCAGGTTCAGCACCACCAGGGTCAGGAATAACCCGTGGGCGAGTGGGCCGAGGCGGCTGACGGTTTGCAGGAACAGCGGGTCAAGGGTGTCCAGCAGCAGCGGTTTGTAGATCAGCCCCATGGCGATCAGGCTGAAACCCGAGACCCAGAGCATGCCGGTGAGGGTGGTTTCATCCACCGCCAGGGCGGAGCCGAACAGCAGGTGCAAGAGGTCCAGGCGCTTGCCGGCGATGCCCAGGATCAGCACGCCGGCGGCGAGCGAGATGGGGTAGATGGCGGCGAGGCTGGCATCTTCACGCAGGCCGGTGCGGCGGGTGATCCACGCCGACAATCCGGCCATGCTCAGCCCAGCGCCGAGGCCACCGATGGTCAGCGCCGGCAGGCTGATGCCGGCGAACCAGAAGCCCAGTGCGGCACCGGGCAGGATGCCGTGGGCGACGGCGTCACCGATCAGGCTCATGCGCCGCAGAATCAAAAACACACCCAGCGGCGCGGTGCTGCAGGCAAGCACCAGCCCTCCAATCAGGGCACGGCGCATGAAAACGAAATCTTGAAAGGGCATCCACAGGTGGGCGGCGAAGTGCATCAGGCCACCTGCATGTGAGGTTGCGGGCGGATCAGTTCTTTACTGGGGCCAAATACGCAGCCAGAGCTTTTGATTTGCACTACTTGCTGAGTGTGGTGGCGCACGGAGGCAAGGTCATGACAAACGATCACCACCGTGCGGCCTTCATCGTGCCAGGCGTGCACATGGTTCCAGCACAGCGCCTGGCCTTCTTCGTCGAGGGCGGCGTGGGGCTCGTCGAGCAGCAATACTGGCGCTTCAGCCAGGCTCATGCGCGCCAGCAGTGCACGTTGCAGTTCGCCGCCAGACAACGCCATCAACGGTCGATGTTCCAGGCCGGTGAGGCACCAGTCTTCCAGCACTGCGTGCAGACGCTGGCTGCGTTGTTCCGGGGGGAGTTTGGTGCCCCAGAATCCGGCGGCGACCAACTCTTGCAGGCTGATCGGAAACTGCCGGTCCAGGTGTTGTTGCTGTGGCAGGAACGACAAGCCGCCACGACGTGGAACATCCACGCTGACGTTGCCCGCCAACGGCTTTTGCAGCCCAGCGATGACTTTGAGCAGGCTGCTCTTGCCCGTGCCGTTGGCGCCAATGATGCCGGTGAGGCTGCCTTTTTCCAGGCGCAGATCCAGCGCAGGGGTGAGTGGTTGCCCGGGGGCGCCCCAGCGCAAAGCGTTGCAGGTGATCATGCAGAGTCTCTCGTCCAGCGGCTTTCAGCCACGGCATCGTGCGCGTGCAGGCTTTCGGCGTGGATCACTTTCAGGTGGAAGGATTTGACAGCATCCGAGCGTTTCAAGGCGAGGTTCAGGCGGCGGGCGGCGTCTTCGCAGAACATCAGGTTCTGCCCATTGGCCAAGGCGAAGGCTTGTTCGTCCGCCCGTTTTACAGCGGTTTGCACGGCGGTGCCGAGGGCGGCTTCGACGGTGTCGATCAGGTCTGTGAGCGGCAGCGTGTTCTGGCTGGCGTCCAGTTGGATCGACAGTTGGGCGCTGCTGCGCTGGCTGTGAGGCGTGGCCACGATGCCGTTGGCGCTGCCGAGCCAGGTCAATACGTCTTCGTGCTGCACCGGTTTGTTGGCGAAGTCCTGAAGAAATTGCTGCTGAATCAACTGCCTGGCGAGCGCAGCTGAGCAAGGGCAGGTTGAGGAATAAGTAACGTCAATTTTTAGTTCCACGTGGAACATCTGGTTTTCCAGACGCGCTTCGATGCACACCGGGTAGCCTTTCCAACCGGCCAGCGGGCTGACCAGCGCCGGGCGTTTGAGTAACAAATCCGTGTGAATGCGCAAGTAGGCGTTCTTAGATAATCCTTCATGACTCTCGAGAAAGCGCTGCAGTACATTACGCAGAAGTGCAGGTGTAAGAAGCTGCTGGTCGAGCATTTCCAAGGCCAGGTACAGGCGCGACATATGAATGCCACGGGCCTCGCCATCGTCCAGGCTTACGCCCGCATCGGCGGTGGCAGTCAGGCGTTGGCCGTCGATGAGGATTGGCAGGGCGATGCCGCACATGCCCACCCAGTCGAGTGGCAAGGCTTGCCGTGAAGCCTGCGCGGCGATATCCGGCAGAGTCAGCGCATTCATGAGCAGGTCCATCGTTGGCAATAAAAAGACATGTTATATTATAACGATTAAGTCGACGATGATTTTTCTGCTCCAGTCTTTCTTCAGTCATGTCGAGCAGGGACGCTCCTTTATTTGCGGTGTTTTTCATGCACAGACGTCAGCTTCTCAATCTGCTGCTGGTCAGCCCTCTGTTCACCTTTCCATTGGGGGCGTTCGCCACACAGATTCGTAATGCGCGCTTGTGGCGCTCCGACGACAAACTGCGGCTGGTGTTCGACCTCAGCGGCCCGGTGCAATACAAGACCTTCTCACTGACGTCGCCGGAGCGCGTGATCATCGACCTGAGCGGCGCCGGGCTCAGTGGTGATTTTTCGCAGTTGGCGCTGAAGGACAGTGGGATTACTTCGATTCGTTCGGGGCATTTCGGCAAGAGCGATACGCGCATCGTGCTGGACCTGGCCTCGCCGATGCAGCTCAACAGCTTTTTATTGCCGCCACAGGATGGTCAAGGCCATCGCCTGGTACTCGACCTGACCAACGCCACCCACGCGCCGCGCCAGATTGCTGCGCAGCCGGCGCCGCTGGTGGCTCCAGTAGATAAAGCGCACCCCAAGCGCGACATCATCGTGGTGGTCGACCCTGGCCACGGCGGCAAAGACCCTGGCGCCATCGGCTCCAAGGGCCAGCGCGAAAAGGATGTGGTGCTGTCCATCGCCCAACTGCTGGCCAAACGCTTGAAGCGCGAGAAGGGCTTTGACGTGAAGCTGGTGCGCAACGACGACTTCTTCGTGCCGCTGCGCAAGCGCGTGGACATCGCCCGTCAGCACAAGGCCGATATGTTTATCTCGGTGCATGCCGACGCCGCGCCGCGCCTCACCGCCTCCGGGGCTTCGGTGTATGCGTTGTCGGAAGGCGGTGCCACCTCCGCCACCGCGCGCTTCATGGCGCAGCGCGAAAACGGCGCCGACCTGTTGGGCGCCACGACATTGCTCAACCTCAAGGACAAGGATCCGATGCTCGCCGGGGTAATTCTCGATATGTCGATGAACGCCACCATCGCCTCCAGCCTGCAACTGGGCAGCTCGGTGTTGGGCAGCCTGCAAAGCATCACCACGTTGCACCAGAAGCGCGTGGAGCAAGCCGGGTTTGCGGTGCTCAAATCACCTGACGTGCCGTCGATCCTGGTGGAAACCGGGTTTATCTCCAACACTCGGGACGCCCAGCGGCTGGTGACGGCGCGTCATCAACAAGCCGTGGCGGATGGCCTGTTCGACGGCCTGAAAAAATACTTCGAGAAGAACCCGCCGATGAACAGCTACATGGCTTGGGTTCAGGAACAGAAGAGCGGCCAGGTCTAACAGCCGGCTATACGGCTGCACGTGAACTTGGCGCTGGCGCCACCCGAACTGGAAAACCGGTTGATGGTGGTCCAGCCCACGCGGCGCGTGTAGCCGACCCACGCCTCACCATCGGACGCCAACCCGGTAAAGAACGTCAGCTGCCCATAGCGGCTACTGGTTTGTGCCCAATAGCGTTTGCCGATCACCTCAAAACCGCGCAAATACGTAGTGCTGCCAACCGTCGCCACGCTGTAGGCATTGCCCAGCGGGTCTACGCAGGCCAGCAAATTAGCGCTGCGCGTGCAGCTCGCCAACGGGCTCGGCGTTTGCGCGCAGGCAGATCCTGCCACGCCCAATAACAGGGCATACACCAGATATTTCATAGTGCCTCTCGGGCAAGAAAGTGTTCCAGCATTGCGCCCTTCGTCGTGGCGAGCAAGCCGGGATTGGCTTATTTGTGTTGTTATACTATAACATTAAAAAACAGCCTGACCCGTGAACCGCTTCCCATGACTGAACAAGAGCTCCTGGCCCAACTGCCCGCCGATTACATGAATGACGCTCAGCAAGGCTTCTTCCGAGCGCTGCTGCTGACGCAGCGCTACGAACTGCAGGCGCGTATCGAGGCTGAATTCCTGGTGCTGCGCGAGCAGGAAACCAACAGCGACCTGGCCGATATCGGCAGCGCCGAAGAGCAGCGCCAGTGGCAGCTGCGCCTGCTGGAGCGTGAAAAAAAGCTCTTGGACAAGATCGACGATGCCCTCGAACTGCTGGCCCGCGGCGAATACGGCTGGTGTCGCGAAACCGGCGAGCCCATCGGCCTGCAACGCCTGCTGCTGCGCCCCACTGCCACCCTGTCTATCGAAGCCAAAGAACGTGAAGAGCTGCGCGAACGCCATAAACGGGCGATTTGACCGGCCAACCCTGATGAGGATTACCTGATGACTAATCGCCTTCCCGTTACCGTGCTGTCCGGCTTTCTCGGCGCTGGTAAAAGCACGCTGCTCAACTACGTTCTGCGCAACCGCGAAAACCTGCGGGTGGCGGTGATCGTCAACGACATGAGTGAAATCAATATCGACGGCAGTGAGGTTCAGCGCGACGTCACCCTGAATCGCTCCGAAGAAAAACTGGTGGAGATGAGCAACGGCTGCATCTGCTGCACCTTGCGTGAAGACTTGCTGGAAGAAGTCACAAAGCTCGCCAAGGAAGGGCGCTTCGATTACCTGTTGATCGAGTCCACCGGCATTTCCGAGCCGCTGCCCGTGGCCGAAACCTTCACGTTCCGTGATGAAAACGAGCAAAGCCTGGCCGATATCGCACGCCTGGACACCATGGTCACCGTGGTCGACGGCATGAATTTCCTGCTCGATTACCAAGCTGCCGAAAGCCTCGCTTCCCGGGGTGAAACCCTGGGCGAAGACGACGAGCGCTCCATCACCGATTTGCTCATCGAGCAGATCGAATTCGCCGACGTGATCCTGATCAGCAAGATCGACCTGATCAGTAGCCGCGAACGCGAGGAGTTGATGGCCATCCTTGGGCGCCTCAATGCCCAGGCGGAAATCATCCCGATGGTGATGGGCGAAGTGCCGCTGAACAAGATCCTCAACACCGGCCGGTTCGACTTCGAACGCGCAGCGCAAGCGCCGGGCTGGTTGCAGGAGTTGCGCGGTGAGCACGTGCCGGAAACCGAAGAATATGGCATCGCCTCCACCGCTTACCGCGCGCGTCGCCCGTTTCATCCGCAGCGTTTCTTCGACTTTATCGATCGCCCGTGGGTGAACGGCAAACTGCTGCGCTCCAAGGGCTTTTTCTGGCTGGCGAGCAAGCATCAGGATGCCGGCAGTTGGTCCCAGGCCGGTGGCTTGATGCGCCATGGTTTTGCCGGGCGCTGGTGGCGTTTTGTGCCGAAAAGCCAGTGGCCGCAAGACGAAGAAAGCGTAGCGGCGATCATGGGCAACTGGCAATTGAGTACCGGCGACTGCCGCCAGGAACTGGTGTTTATCGGGCAAAACATCGACTTCGCGCAGATGCGCGCCGAGCTGGACGCGTGCTTGCTTAACGATGAAGAAATGGCCCAGGGCGTCGAAGGCTGGCGCCAGTTGGCCGACCCCTTTGGCCCTTGGTATGAGCAGGTAGCCTGATGCTGGCCCCGGTAATTCCCTTACGCCCGGTGATCCGGCAGACCCGGGGTGAAACGCCGCTGGCGCTGTCGGACATCCTCGAAAATGACGTCAACCTGGCGCTGTGGCAGCGCCAGTTGCCCCTGCATATCGCCGAATTTGGTGCCTTGCTGGTGGCGCTCAATGAGCCGTTGGCGGACTCCTTGGTGATTGATCTCGACAATGACGAGGCTGTGCCCAATTTGCAGGGTTTAGCCTCCAGTTGCCGTGATCTTGAAGGTTACGAAGGCTTTATCGCCGATGTGTCCTGGCTGGTCAGCGCGTTTGCTTGCCTGCTCGGTGCCAAGAGGATTGGCGTGCGTTTGCGGCTGTTGGACAAGGCCATGTGCCCGCGTTTTCACGTCGACCATGTGCCGGTTCGACTGATCACCACCTACGCCGGCATCGGCAGCC
The DNA here is from genome assembly GCF_014268205.2 of Pseudomonas sp. OE 28.3. Classification (NCBI taxonomy): domain Bacteria; kingdom Pseudomonadati; phylum Pseudomonadota; class Gammaproteobacteria; order Pseudomonadales; family Pseudomonadaceae; genus Pseudomonas; species Pseudomonas sp. OE 28.3. Next base: position 154,939 of record NZ_CP077082.1, on the reverse strand, counting down.
AGTGGCTGCGCGAAGGCGTGATGGACCGACGTAAACTCAGCCAGCCCGACGCGGAACCTACCGAGCGTATCGAGCAGGTCCACTGCGGCGAAGTGGCTTTGCTCAAGGGCACAAAATGGCACGGCAACGAGAACCATGGCTTGATCCATCGCTCACCCGCGCTCAAGGCCGACGAGCGCCGGTTGATCCTGACGCTGGATTGGCTCGCATAACCGCGTAGGATCAAGCGCTCTACCCGGCCTGAATGAAGCCCCATGCTGCAGAACATTCCTACCCACGTGATTGCCGGGCCTTTGGGCGCCGGCAAGACCAGCCTGATCAAACACCTGTTGGCCCAACGCCCGGCCAACGAGCGCTGGGCCGTGTTGATCAATGAGTTCGGGCAAATCGGCCTGGACGCTGCCTTGCTTACACAGGACGACGACGGCATTGCGCTGGGCGAAGTCGCTGGTGGCTGTTTGTGCTGTGTGAATGGTGCACCGTTCCAGGTAGGGCTTGGCCGCCTGTTGCGTAAGGCCAAGCCGGATCGGCTGTTTATCGAGCCCTCGGGCCTGGGGCATCCGGCGCAGTTGCTCAAGCAGTTGCGCGAGGCGCCATGGCAGGGCGTGCTCGCAGTTCAGCCGTGTGTGTTGGTATTGGATGCCCAGGCACTGGCAGCGGGCAAAGCATTGCCGCAAGCGCAGCAGGAAGCGCTGGCCAGCGCCGGTTTGTTGGTGTTGAACAAAGATGAATCGTTGGATGCCGCACAGCGCCAGGCCATAGAACAGCAACTGCCTGCTTGCCCGATTTACTGGACACGCCAGGCGCAGTTGCCGCTCAAGCAATTGCCCGGCCTGGATGCACAGGCTGGCGCAGCTGTGGATAACTTCGAGGTGCCCAAAGGTGTGGTACAGATGCCGGCCGTCTGGGTTGATCCTGCGTTGCCCATTTGCCTGAGTCAGGCCCAGGAAGGTGGCTGGAGTATCGGTTGGCGCTGGCATCCGAGCCAGTCGTTCGACATTGCGCGCCTGCACAGCTGGCTTTCTGGCCTTGAATGGCGCCGCGCCAAGCTGGTTATCCACAGCGGCGCTATCTGGGTGTCGGCTAACGCTGTGGATAATGGTCCACTCGCCTGGCAACCCAGCGAGTGGCGCCGCGATTCACGTATTGAATTGATCTTCAGCCAGCCACAGGACGTGGCTGGGCTACAGAGCACGCTGGCCGCGTGCCGTCAGTGACGGGTCTTGCTGGCGTGGTCCTGGCGCCATTGGCTCAGCTCGATGACTTCGGCGCTGGGCTGCGGTGTCTTGATCTCGAACGGGTAGGGCGCCAATTCGATCTGCGCGCTGTGTGCGCCAAACTGAGTGATAGTCCCGGGGTGACGGGCTTCGCCGGTCACGGTGAACTCAAAGTTGTAAATGCGTGCCAGACGCCGTCGACCATTGGCATCTTTCACAAAACCGATGCGTTTTAACGCCACTGCGCCGTCGAGCAGTTCGATATCCAGTTTGGCGCAATGCTGCTTGACCCGCTCCAGCGCCCGTTCACGCAGGCCGTGGTTGTGCCACACCCAGGCGGCACCGGTCGCCAACAGCATCAACACGAAGATATTTCCCAGGGTCAGCATGCGATGAACTCCAACAAAGTGAGAGCAGCTTAACTGTGTCTCTGGTCTGTCGTACAGGCTGGGTTTAGTCGCATACTGCGCGGCCAGAATTCAAACGGCTTTACGGAAATCTCCCGCATGAAACGCACACCTCATCTGCTTGCGATCCAGTCTCATGTGGTCTTTGGCCACGCCGGAAACAGCGCCGCCGTGTTCCCCATGCAGCGGGTCGGGGTGAACGTCTGGCCGCTGAACACGGTGCAGTTCTCCAATCACACTCAGTATGGCCAGTGGGCGGGCGAAGTGCTGGCGCCGCAGCAAATTCCGGCGTTGGTAGAAGGCATTGCCGCGATTGGCGAGTTGGGCAACTGCGATGCGGTACTGTCCGGCTACTTGGGCAGTGCCGACCAGGGCCGAGCGATTCTTACCGGCGTGGCCCGTATCAAGGCCATCAACCCCAAGGCCCTGTACCTGTGCGACCCAGTCATGGGCCATCCGGAAAAAGGCTGCATCGTGCCCCAGGAAGTCAGCGATTTCCTGCTGGACGAGGCGGCGGCCATGGCGGATTTCCTGTGCCCCAACCAACTGGAGCTGGACAGCTTCGCCGGGCGCAAGCCGCAATCGCTGTTCGATTGCCTGGCGATGGCCAAGGCGCTGCTGGCCCGTGGGCCGAAGGCGGTGTTGGTCAAGCACCTGGATTACCCGGGCAAGCTACCGGAGGGTTTCGAGATGCTGCTGGTTACCGCTGAAGGCAGCTGGCACTTGCGCCGGCCGTTGCTGGCGTTCCCGCGTCAGCCGGTGGGGGTAGGCGACCTGACGTCGGGGTTGTTCCTGGCGCGGGTGCTGTTGGGTGACAGCCTGTTGGCGGCCTTCGAATTCACCGCCGCAGCGGTGCATGAAGTGCTGCTGGAAACCCAGGCCTGCGCCAGTTACGAGCTGGAGCTGGTACGGGCTCAGGATCGTATCGCGCATCCTCGCGTACGCTTCGAAGCAACACCCATCGGCCTGTAAGCACACAAAACCCAATGTGGGAGCTGGCTTGCCTGCGATAGCGGTGTGTCAGGCGACAAAGATGTCGACTGTCAGGCCCTCATCGCAGCATAGGTATCTACACAACCGGTTAACACGAAGTCTGTGGCAGGTGGGCTGTTGTGGCGAGCAGGACAAGCCTGCTCGCCACAGGAGAAATAGGCTGCTTTTAAAAGTTGTGTAGATACCTATGCTCATCGCAGGCAAGCCAGCTCCCACATTCGATTGGGTTTACAGCTCGAAATTTACGGCCCGTCTGCCTTGATTTCCCGATAACGCTTCTCCAGCTCCTGACGAATCTGCCGACGCTGCTGCGCCTGCACAAAGCGGCGCTTGTCTTCGCTGTTCTGTGGCTGCAGCGGCGGTACGGCGGCGGGTTTGCGCTGGTCGTCCACGGCCACCATGGTGAAGAAGCAGCTGTTGGTATGGCGCACCGAGCGCTCGCGGATGTTTTCGGTCACCACCTTGATGCCCACTTCCATCGATGTGTTGCCGGTGTAGTTGACCGAGGCCAGGAAGGTCACCAGCTCGCCGACATGGATCGGCTCGCGAAAAATCACCTGGTCGACCGACAGCGTGACCACATAACGGCCCGCGTAACGGCTCGCGCAGGCGTAGGCCACTTCGTCGAGGTATTTGAGCAGGGTGCCGCCGTGCACATTGCCTGAGAAGTTGGCCATGTCAGGGGTCATCAATACCGTCATCGACAGCTGGGCGTTTCCGGGTTCCATAGCACACTCACGGGTTGTAGGCATTGGTTGGGGGACACCTCTACGGGTGCTGGAATCTTTACAGCGCTCTCCCTAACGGGACGCCAGTGGGCGGCTTGCCGTCACGCGAACGCCGATCTGTTTCCATATATTGCACCGGCTTTCTGCCGGAAGTCGTGGTGTTAACCTTCAAAAGCCCATCCCAGGGCATTTCTTACGATCAAGGCAGACTTTTCCTTCCGCGCTTAGCGATTGTTCAAGGGCGCGTGTGGAAGTGGGAAAAGCGCCAGTACCCCTCAAGGAGCCCCTCGCCATGCACGCCATCAGCTTTATCCAGGACTTGGCCGTGATCATGCTGGTGGCAGGGGTTGTCACCATCCTGTTCCACCGCCTCAAGCAGCCGGTGGTGTTGGGGTATATCGTCGCGGGGTTCATCATTGGCCCTCACACGCCGCCGTTCGGCCTGATCCACGACGAAGACACCATCAAGACCCTGGCTGAGCTGGGGGTGATCTTCCTGATGTTCTGCCTGGGCCTGGAGTTCAGCCTGCGCAAGTTGTTCAAGGTCGGCGCCACGGCGTTTATCGCGGCCTTCCTGGAAATCATCCTGATGATCTGGATCGGCTACGAGATCGGCCGCTGGTTCGACTGGAACACCATGGACTCGCTGTTCCTCGGCGCGATCCTGGCGATTTCCTCGACCACCATCATCGTCAAGGCGCTCAATGACCTGAAGATGAAGAACCAGCGTTTTGCCCAACTGATTTTTGGCGTGCTGATCGTCGAGGACATCCTGGGCATCGGCATCATCGCCTTGCTGTCGAGCATCGCCGTCAGCGGCACGGTGAGTTCCGGTGAGGTGTTCTCGACGGTTGGCAAGCTGTCGCTGTTCATGATCGTGGCGTTGGTCATCGGCATTTTGCTGGTGCCGCGCCTGTTGGCCTATGTGGCCAAGTTTGAAAGTAACGAGATGCTGCTGATCACCGTGTTGGGCCTGTGTTTCGGCTTTTGCCTGCTGGTGGTCAAACTCGAATACAGCATGGTGCTGGGCGCGTTCCTGATCGGCGCGATCATGGCCGAATCTCGCCAGTTGATTAAAATTGAACGCCTGATCGAACCGGTTCGCGACATGTTCAGCGCGATCTTCTTTGTCGCCATCGGCTTGATGATCGACCCGCAGATCCTGCTGCAGTACGCCTGGCCCATCGCGGTGATTACCGTGGCAGTAGTGATGGGCAAGATGCTGTCCTGCGGCCTGGGGGCGTTTATTGCCGGCAATGATGGCCGTACCTCACTGCGTGTAGGTATGGGGCTGTCACAGATTGGCGAGTTTTCCTTCATCATCGCCGCGCTGGGGATGACCTTGCAGGTGACCAGTGACTTCCTCTATCCAGTGGCGGTGGCGGTTTCGGCGATCACCACGCTGCTCACGCCGTACCTGATTCGCGGCGCTGACCCATTGTCGTTAAAGATTGCCGCGGTATTGCCCAAGCGCATGAGCCGGGTGTTCGGCCTGTATGGCGAATGGTTGCGCAGTATTCAGCCTCAAGGTGAGGGCGCGATGCTGGCGTCGATGATTCGCAAGATCATCCTGCAAGTGGGCGTGAACCTGGCACTGGTGATCGCGATCTTCTTTGCCGGCAGCTTCTTCGCGGCGAGCATTGGCGGGTACCTGGAAGGCTGGATCAGTGATCCGAGCTGGCAGAAGGCATTGATCTGGGGTGGGGCGTTGCTGCTGTCGCTGCCGTTTCTGATTGCGGCGTACCGCAAGCTCAAGGCGCTGTCGATGTTGCTGGCGGAGATGAGTGTGAAACCGGAGATGGCCGGGCGGCATACCCAGCGTGTGCGACGGGTGATCGCGGAGGTGATCCCGATCCTGTCGCTGTTGGTGATCTTCCTGCTATTGGCAGCCTTGTCGGCGAGTATTTTGCCGACCAACAAGTTGCTGGTGCTGATTGCCGTGGTCACGGCGGCGGTGGCGGCGGTGCTCTGGCGGTGGTTCATCCGCGTGCATACGCGGATGCAGGTCGCCTTGCTGGAGACGCTGGATAACCACAAAGATACGCCAGAGCACTGATGTCATTGTGGCGAGGGAGCTTGCTCCCGCTGGGGTGCGCAGCAGCCCTAAAACAGTCACCTCGCCACACCTGGAAAAACGCGTTGCCCTGGTTGGGGCTGCTTCGCAGCCCAGCGGGAGCAAGCTCCCTCGCCACAAAAAGCGTCAGCTTTCCAGCCAGACGTCCCGCGCCCAGTGCCACACCGATTCCCAGGTTTCTTCGGTGACCAGTTCTTCTTCGCCGGACCACAGCACCACGGTGCCGTCCTCTTCGACGCAGTAGTAGTCATCGCCGTCCTGGCAGATCGGGATCATGCTGCGGTCAACACCGGCGTCCCAGGCGTTGGCGGCAACGTCCGGCAGGTAGGTGTGGGACTGCGGGTCGGTGACGGTCACCGGTTCCAGGCTGCCGTACACCACGTCGCTGACGGTCAGCAGGAATTCACGGAATACAAACGGGATGTCGATGAACAGTTGTTCTTCGATTTCCACAATCTGGTCTTCGTCAGGCAGCTCCAGAGGAACCGGGACCGGTTCGTTGGCTTCACGCAATTGTTCGATGATTTCTTCCACGGCCGGGATCCTCTTGCTAGTTGGCGCGGTTAATAGGGCGTTTTATACAGTAGCTCGCTATAAGTGCAACCGCGAAATAGAAAACCCCGGAACATGTCCGGGGTTTTTATTACCAAGTGCTCAAGCGTAGGGTTATCAGCCGTTCTGGCGGATACCTGCGACCAGCCAAGGCTGGTTCTCGCCTTGCGGGCGTTCCATGTTCCAGCTTTCGCTGAACACTTCACCCTGGTCGAAACGCGAGGTCTTCGACACACCGCTGAAGGTCAGGGTGGCGATGGTCTTGTCGGCGCGATCATCCACACCGTCCAGCTGCACGCGCAGGTCGTCGATGTAAGTCGACTGGAACGCATCACCGATTTCGGCGCGTTCGCGCTTGAGGAACTCCAGCAGTTGCGGGGTCACGAACTCGGCGATCTTGTCCATTTCGTTGGCGTCCCAGTGCTGCTGCAGGGACTGGAAGTGGCTGCGGGCCGCTTCGACGAAACGTTCTTCGTTGAACCAGGCCGGTGCATTGATCACCGGGCGGGCGGCGGCAGGCGCAGCCGAACCACCGAAGATCGAACCCATGGCTGGTTTTTGCTCGAACACTTCACGCTGCATCGGCGCGCCGGCTGGCGCCAGGTGCTCCTGCTGCTTGCGTCGACGGGCGGCGATAAAGCGGAAGATCACAAACGCGATGACCGCCAGGATCAGGATGTCGAAGATCTGCATGCCCTGGAAGCCGCCGTCCATGAACATGGAAGCGAGCAGGCCACCGGCGGCGATACCGGCCAGAGGGCCTAACCAGCGCGAAGCACCGCCGGCCTTGGCAGCAGCGCCAGCGGCACCGGCTGCACCAGCGGTCGCAGCTGCGCCGCCCATGCCACCGGCGGAAGGAGCCATTTGGCTGGTCTGGTGAGTCGGAGCCGAGCCCATGCTTTTGCCGCCACCGAAGCGCTTGGCGTTGGCGTCGAGGCTCATCGTCAGGCCGATGCACAACGCCATGGCGATGCTAAGAAAACGTTTCATAAAGGGAATTCCCATTTGTGGATTGCACGCGCGCCATGTTGCACAGGTGTCGTGACAGTGGCTAGCGACATAATGTTTCGGGCTTTTGCGTAAGACCGATTCAGAATGGCCCGTAGGACTTATCTCAGATATTGGCCCGCGCTTGGTAAAAACAAGGGCGGGCCATCAACCTTCATGTAACGCGAAGTTTCATCATATTGGCTTATGTGGCGAGGGAGCTTGCTCCCGCTGGGCTGCGAAGCAGCCCCTGACTGGCAAACGCAGCCTGATAGATTGGCACGGCGCAAAATGGGAGCGCTTCGCGCTCCAGCGGGAGCAAGCTCCCTCGCCACAAGCGATTGTCAGACGGCTTCGAGCTTTGCATAGCCCATCATCAGCCACTTGCTGCCTTCGGCGAAGTTCACCTGTACCCGCGCCTGGGCGCCGGCACCTTCGAAGTTAAGGATCACACCCTCACCGAAGATCGCATGCTTGACCTGCTGGCCAAGGCTGAAGGGTGTTTCCGGAATCTCGGAACCGGCGAACATGCTGCTGGAGTTCTGCTGCTGGCCGCCGCCGAACGGTCGGCTGACGCTGTTGGACAAGCGCACTTCCTGGATCAGGCCTTTCGGCACTTCACGTACGAAGCGCGACACCTTGTTGTAGGTCTCGCTGCCGTACAGGCGTCGGGTCTCGGCGTAGGTCATCACCAGGTTCTGCATGGCGCGGGTGATGCCCACGTAGGCCAGGCGGCGTTCTTCCTCAAGACGGCCGGGCTCTTCCAGGCTCATCTTGTGTGGGAACAGGCCTTCTTCCATGCCTACCAGGAACACATACGGAAATTCCAGGCCCTTGGCGCTGTGCAAGGTCATCAGCTGGATGCTGTCTTCATGCTCATCGGCCTGGGTATCACCGGCTTCCAGCGACGCATGGCCGAGGAAGGCGGCGAGCGGCGTCAGCTCTTCGTCTTCCTCGGTGTTTTCGAATGCGCGGGCCGCGCTGACCAGCTCCTCAAGGTTTTCTACCCGGGCCTGGCCTTTTTCGCCTTTTTCCGCTTCGTGATAGGCGATCAACCCGGACTGCTCGATCACGGTCTGGGTCATCAAGTGCAACGGCATTTCCGCGCATTTGGCCGCCAGGTTCTCGATCAGCTCGACAAACACGCCCAATGCCCCGGCGGCGCGGCCGGTCAGGCCCTTGTTGGCGATCAGCAAGCGCATGGATTCCCACATCGACACATCGGCGTGGCGGGCGTGGTCGCGAATCGCTTCAACGGTTTTCTCACCGATGCCACGCGCCGGGATGTTGATCACCCGCTCCAGCGCCGCATCGTTGCCACGGCCTTCCAGCAAGCGCAGGTAGGCCATGGCGTTTTTGATTTCGGCCCGTTCAAAGAAACGCTGGCCACCATAGATGCGGTACGGAATGCGCTCGCGCAGCAAGGCTTCTTCCAGCACCCGCGATTGGGCGTTGGAACGGTACAAAATCGCGATATCGCTGCGCGCCAGGCCGGTTTTCAGCGCGCTTTCGATGGTTTCCACCACGTAGCGCGCTTCGTCGTGTTCATTGAACGCGGCGTACAGGTTGATCGCTTCGCCTTCGCCGCCGTCGGTCCACAACTCTTTGCCCATGCGCCCGGTGTTGTTGGCGATCAAGGCGTTGGCGGCCTTAAGGATGCCGGCGGTGGAGCGGTAATTCTGTTCCAGGCGGATGGTGATCGCGTCCGGGAAGTCGTCGGAATACTGGTAGATGTTCTCGATTTTTGCGCCGCGCCAGCCGTAGATCGACTGGTCGTCGTCGCCCACCACCATCAGGCTGTCGCCGCCCTTGGCCAGCAGGCGCAACCAGGCGTACTGCACGGCGTTGGTGTCCTGGAACTCGTCCACCAGAATGTGTCGGAAGCGTTTCTGGTAATGGGCCAGCAAGCCTGGATTGTCGCGCCACAGGTCGAGGGCGCGCAGCAGCAGCTCGGAGAAGTCGATCACACCGGCGCGCACGCAGGCGGCCTCGTAGGCTTCATAAATGCTGCGCATGGTGGCCAGGAACAAATCGCCGCTGGCCTGGATATGTTGCGGGCGCAGGCCTTCGTCTTTCTGACCGTTGATAAACCATTGCGCCTGGCGCGCCGGCCAGCGTTGCTCGTCCAGGCCCAGCTCGCGGATCACCCGCTTGACCAGGCGTTGCTGGTCGTCGCTGTCGAGAATCTGGAAGGTCTGGCTCAACCCGGCTTCCTGCCAGTGCGCCCGCAACAGGCGGTGCGCCAAGCCGTGGAACGTGCCCACCCACATGCCGGCCGGGCTGATGCCCATCAACTGCTCGATGCGGTGGCGCATCTCGGCAGCGGCCTTGTTGGTGAAGGTCACCGACAGGATGGAATGCGGGGACGCGTTTTCGACCTGGATCAACCAGGCGATACGGTGCACCAGCACTCGGGTTTTACCGGAGCCAGCACCGGCCAGGACCAACTGACGGCCAACGGGGGCTGCAACAGCCTGGCGTTGGGCATCGTTGAGGGAGTTCAGCAAAAGGGAGAGATCATCGCGCATCGGCGCATTCTAGGGTGCTGCGGGGAGTCGGGCAAATCCCAATGCCGGGTGGTCGATGCAAAACTTTCCGGGCGATCCTGGCCGCGCAAACATTCTGCTGACGGTGATGACCGGTAAGTCATGGCCCACAGCCCGCGCAGGGTCTAGCTCAAGCGCTTTGGCCACGAAGGTTGTGTGTAAAAACCGTGTGGTTTTTATGACTTGGAGCAGTTTGGCCCAAGCGCTTGCTTGTGTATGCTCCGTCCACGTTTCGGGCTCACCATTATAAGAACACTGCCTATGACCCTCAGTCCCGACCTGTTTGGCCCCTCGGTGGCGCCTGCGCAGGTCATCCGTAAACATTACGCAACCGAGATGGCGGTCGAACGCACTCGCCTGTTGTATCAAGGCTCCTTGCTGCCGACGTTACTGATGCTGGTCAACGGCCTTGTCTGCGCCTGGTTGCTGTGGAACCCCAAGCAATATCTGTTGGACAGTATCTGGCTGGTCTGGCTGCTCGCCCTGGTGGCCCTGCGCGTCATCCAGGTGGCGGCCTTTGATTCGGCGATGCCCAGTCGCCAGGCCCAGCCGATCTGGCGGCGCATGTTCATGCTCGGCTCGGCGGTCAGCGGGCTGACCCTGGCCACCGCCGCCATTGCCCTGGTGCCGGCCAATAGCTTTATGCAGCAGGCCTGGGTATTCGGCCTGATTGGCGCCGCGACGTTGTCAGCCAGCGTGGCCTATGCCGTGAGCTTGCCGGCGTTCCTGTCCTTTGCGGTGCCGTGCCTGGTGCCGCCCATCGTCTATCTGTTTTGGAACGGCGCCTCGCAGCAGCAAGGCTGGGGCGTGCTCGGCCTGATCTTGCTGGCGTCCCTGAGCCTGGTGGCGTGGCAGGTCAACCGCCTGATCCAGCGCGGTTTGTTGCGGCGCTTCCAGAACCAGGCGCTGATCGAGCATCTTCAGCAAGCGCAGCAACGCAGCGAGCAGTTGAATCAGGAACTGGTGCGCGAAGTCGGCCAACGTCGCCAGGCCGAACAGGAATTACGCGACGCGCAGATCGGCCTGCAAGACCGCGTGACGCAACGCAGCCAGGAGCTGGACGCCGCCAGCCTGGCCCTGAATAAAAGTGAAGCGCGCCTGGCCATGGCCCTGCAAGCCAGTGAGTTGGGCCTGTGGGACTGGAACCTGCAAACCGACGAGGTGCATCACACCCAGCTCAAAGAGTTGTTTGGCCTGGAGCCGGAGTACGTCACGGCGATGCTCAGCCACCTCAAGCCGCGCCTGCACCCCGAAGACCTGCCGCTGCTCAAGCGTGCGTTGGTGGAGCACCTCAAAGGGCGCAGCGAGGATTACCAGGTGGAATACCGCGTGCGCCATGGCGACGGCCATTGGGTGTGGATCGAAGACCGTGGCCGCGCCGTGGAGCGCACGCCCGGCGGCCGCGTCACGCGCATGCTCGGCACGCGCCGCGACATCAGCGCCGACAAGGCACTGGAGGAACAGCAACGCCTGGCCTCGACGGTGTTCGAAGCGGCCAGCGAAGGCATCGTGATTCTTGACCCTGAGTACGTGCTGATCGCCGTCAACCAGGCCTTCAGTCGCGTCACCGGATTTGAAATCGACGACATGATCGGCCGCAATGTCGTCGAACTGCCCAGCAGCCGTGACGCCCGCCGTCACTTCCCGGTGATCCGCCAGGCACTGCTCAGCCATGGCACCTGGCAGGGCGAGTTGGTGGAAACGCGCAAGAACGGCGAGCTGTACCCGCAGTGGCTGCAATTGAATGTGGTGCGCGATGCTCGGGGAAAAGTCAGCCATATTGTGGGCTTCTTCGCCGATTTGTCCGCGCGGCGTGAATCCGAGGAGCGCATGCGCTACCTCACTCACTATGACGAGCTGACGGGCCTGGCCAACCGTTCGCTGTTTCGCGAACGCCTGCGTGAGGCCCATGCGCGGGTGCGGCAAGGCGGGCGCAGCCTGGCGCTGCTGCATATCAACCTGGACCGCTTCAAGCTGCTCAACGACAGCCTCGGCCATGAAGTCGCCGACCAATTGTTGCAGAAAATGGCCCGCCGTCTGATCAATGCCTTGCCTGAAGCTGACACCATCGCACGCCTGTCCGGTGATGAGTTTGCCGTGCTGTTCGATGCCTACGGCAGCCTGTCGAGCCTGGCACGGGTGGCCACGCGGCTGCTCGCCAAATTGCGGGTGCCGGTGACGGTGGAGGGGCATGAGCTGGTGGTCAGTGCCTCCATGGGCGTCAGCTTGCTGCCGGATAATGCGCGGGAAATTTCTGCGCTGGTCAGCCAATCCAACATGGCCATGCAGCACGCCAAGCATTTGGGCGGCAATAATTTCCAGTTCTACACCGACAGCCTGCAAGCCAGCACGCTGGAGCGTTTGCAGCTGGAAAACCACCTGCGCAAGGCCATCGACGAGCGCCAGCTCACGGTGTTCTACCAACCGAAACTGTGCCTGGCCACGGGCAAGCTGAACGCCGCCGAGGCGCTGGTGCGCTGGGAGCACCCGCAGTGGGGCATGGTGCCGCCGGGGGACTTTATCGGCTTGGCCGAAGAAACCGGTCTGATCGTGCCGCTGGGCGAATTCGTGCTGCGTCAGGCGTGCTGGCAGGCGTGCGAATGGCAGCGCCAAGGGCTGGCGCCGATCCGCGTGTCGGTGAACCTTTCCGTGCATCAGTTGCGCCAGGGCAAGTTGGTCAGCCTGGTGCGCCAGGTGTTGGAAGAAACCGGCCTGGACCCGCAATACCTGGAGCTGGAGCTGACCGAAAGCCAACTGCTCGACAGCGTTGAGCACATCATTGCGACCTTCCAGCAATTGCGCGATTTGGGCGTGAAGTTGGCCATCGATGACTTCGGCACCGGGTATTCGTCCCTCAGCTACCTCAAGCGCATCCCCGTGGATTACGTGAAGATCGACCAGACTTTTATCCGGGGGCTTGGTCAGGGCCGGGAAGATGCGGCCATCACTCGCGCAATCATCGCCATGGCCCACGGGCTGGCGCTCAAGGTGGTGGCCGAAGGTGTGGAAGGCCAGCAGCAGCTGGATTTCCTGCGCGGCGAACGCTGCGATGAAGTGCAGGGTTACTTGATCAGTCGGCCGATGGCTGCTGAAGGGTTGGCAGATTTATTACGAAAAAATGCAGACTTTCCTTAAAGACCGCCACGCCGCCCCTGTGGCTACAAGGCGGCTGCCCGCTGATTCAAAGGGCATCAGGGCGATTTAGTGATGCATCGGGCGGGCAAAACGGTAATTCTTGTAGTATAACTACAAGCTTGCTACATCCCTGGCGTCTGCCAATAACAAGAGTCCTGCCCTTTGAACCTGTTGCAACATATCGCCCAGTCGCGCCACCTGTTACGCAAATCGGAACTCAAGGTTGCCGATCACGTGCTGCTTGATCCTGCGGCCGTGATGCACAGTTCCATGGCCGACCTGGCCCACAGCGTGGGCATCAGTGAGCCGACCATCGTGCGCTTTTGCCGTGCCATCGGTTGTTCCGGGTTCCAGGATTTGAAACTCAAGCTGGCGCAAAGCCTGGCGGCCGGTGCGAGCTTCGGGCAGTTTGCGATTCATGAAGACGACTCCGTCGCCGACTACAGCCTGAAAATCTTCGACACCACCTTGCACACGCTGATGGAAGTGCGTGAGAAGCTCGATCCGGTTGAGCTGCAAAAGGCCGTGACCGCCATGTCCCAAGCCCAGCGCGTGGAGTTTTATGGGTTTGGTGCTTCGGGAGCCGTCGCCGCTGATGCCCAGCACAAATTCTTCCGCCTGCTGCTCACTGCCGCGGCCTACAGCGACCCGCACATGCAGGCAATGTCGGCGGTGACCTTGAAGCCGACCGACGTGGCCATCTGCATTTCCCAGTCCGGACGCTCCAAAGACCTGCTGATCACCGCCAACCTGGTGCGTGAAAGCGGCGCTTCGTTGATCACCCTGTGCCCGAGCCAGACGCCGTTGGCAGAGCTGTCCACGGTCAACCTGGCGATCGACGTGCACGAAGACACTGAGATCTACACGCCGCTGACCTCGCGTATTGCGCATCTGGTGGTGATCGACGTGTTGGCGATGGGCGTGGCCATGGCGCGCGGGCCGAGCCTGGTCAACCACCTCAAGAGCGTGAAGCGCAGCTTGCGCAGCCTGCGGTTGTCACCCAAGTCCGTCAAAGCCCTCGACGACTGATTCGAGGTCGCCCTCGGTCAAATGTGGGAGCTGGCTTGCCTGCGATGGCTGGGTATCAGTCGCCGGATATGTCGGCTGACCCACCGCTATCGCAGGCAAGCCAGCTCCCACCTTGGTTTTGCGTTTATTTCAGAAGATTCATCGTCCTGTAACCCTCGCGCCGCCAAACCGTCATCGCCCAAGGCCATCCTGTACTCCCCGTACTCGCATTGGGAGACTCGAAATGGCCCGGCACTACGAAGACAGCAGCACCGTCAAAACCCGTCGTCAGCAAGAAGACCAGCGCCGCATGGCGTTCCGTCGCGCAATCGAAGACCGCTGCGAGGAGCGCCAGTTGCTCCAGAGCATCAGTGACTACCCGGAACTCCACTGGCAGGCACCCGCGGCTGCCCAGCGAAACGCTCAGCCAGCGCGCTGATCTGTACGCGTTCGCTGCGGATAAAGCCCAGGAACGCATGGGCCACCGGTGACAGGCGCTTGGCCTTGGCTTGCACCAGGCACCAACTGCGGTACAGCGGCAGTTCTTCTACCGGCAGCTCCTTGAGCCCGCCGGTGGCCAGCTCCAGGTTGACTGCGTGGCGCGTCAGCAACGCCACGCCCAACCCTGCATTCACGCACTCGCGCTGCGCCTCGGCCGAGGCTACTTCCACTGTTTGGGTGAAGTGCACGCGTTTTTCCTTGAAGTACTCCTCGCAGGCCAGTCGCGTGCCGGAACCTGGTTCGCGGATGAGCAGCGTGTAGGGTTCCAGGTCTTGAAGGCGCAGCGGCCCTTGCAGGCTTAACGGGTGATCGAGCGGCGCCACGGCAACAATCGGGTTGTTCAGGAACGGCAGGAATTCCAGGCCCATGTCCTGGGGCACCATGGACATGATCACCAGGTCGTCGCGGTTGTCCGACAGCCTGCGAATCACCTGGGCGCGGTTGACCACCGTGAGGTGCAACTGCACCTCCGGGTGCTGGCGTTTAAAGGCCGCGAACAGGTGCGGCACGAAGTACTTGGCGCTGGATTCCACCGCCAGTTTCAGTTGGCCTTGCAGCGAGCCCTGCATGTCCGACAGCTGCATATCGAGGTTTTCCAGGCGCCCGAAAATATCCCGGCTGGCGCGCTGCAAGGCTTCGGCGGCTTCAGTCATGTAGAGCTTTTTGCCGACGTAATCGAACAGCGGCTGGCCGATCAGCTCTTCAAGCTGGCGAATTTGCAGGCTGACGGCGGGTTGCGTGAGAGACATTTCCTCGGCCGCGCGGCTGTAGGAGCGCAAATCACACACTTCATTGAAGATCTGTAATTGACGCAATGTCATACGCATCAATGACTTACGCATTATTTAAATCCTCTCGCCCAAGGCCGTCCGGCCAACTATAAGTCTTTACTTATACACAACCCAATAATTATTGATTTTTGTTAATCCTCCGTTGCGCCTAGTGTGTGTCTCGCGACTGTCATGAAACATTTGGTCACGCGCCGACCCGGATCCAACGGGTCGTAGAACGCAGCAATCGGCTCAAGGGAATTTCCAAGTGATAAAAAAGATCCTGATCGCCAACCGTGGTGAAATTGCCGTACGAATCGTGCGTGCCTGCGCCGAGATGGGCATTCGCTCGGTCGCGGTTTACTCGGACGCCGACCGCCACGCGTTGCACGTTAAACGTGCCGACGAAGCCCACAGCATTGGTGCCGAGCCGCTGGCCGGTTACCTGAACCCGCGTAAGCTGGTGAACCTGGCCGTGGAAACCGGTTGTGACGCCTTGCACCCAGGCTACGGGTTCCTGTCGGAAAACGCCGAGCTGGCAGACATTTGCGCCGAACGCGGGATCAAGTTCATCGGCCCGTCGGCCGAAGTGATCCGCCGCATGGGCGACAAGACCGAAGCGCGCCGCAGCATGATCAAGGCCGGTGTGCCGGTCACGCCGGGCACCGAAGGCAACGTGGCTGATATCGCCGAAGCCCTCACCGAAGGCGACCGCATTGGTTACCCGGTGATGCTCAAGGCCACCTCCGGTGGTGGCGGTCGCGGCATCCGTCGCTGCAACAGTCGTGAAGAACTGGAACAAGCCTTCCCACGCGTGATCTCCGAAGCCACCAAGGCCTTCGGTTCGGCGGAAGTGTTCCTGGAAAAATGCATCGTCAATCCCAAGCATATCGAGGCGCAGATTCTCGGTGACAGCTTTGGCAACGTGGTGCATCTGTTCGAGCGCGATTGCTCGATCCAGCGTCGCAACCAGAAGCTCATTGAAATCGCCCCAAGCCCGCAGTTGACGCCTGAACAGCGCGCCTACATCGGTGACCTGTCGGTGCGCGCGGCCAAGGCCGTGGGTTACGAGAACGCTGGCACCGTGGAGTTCCTGCTCGCCGAGGGCGAGGTGTACTTCATGGAAATGAACACCCGCGTGCAGGTGGAACACACCATCACCGAAGAAATCACCGGCATCGATATTGTGCGTGAACAGATCCGCATCGCCTCGGGCCTGCCGCTGTCGGTGAAACAGGAAGACATTCAGCACCGTGGTTTCGCGTTGCAGTTCCGCATCAACGCCGAAGACCCCAAGAACAACTTCCTGCCAAGTTTCGGCAAGATCACCCGTTACTACGCGCCCGGCGGTCCCGGCGTGCGCACCGACACGGCGATCTACACCGGCTACACCATCCCGCCGTTCTACGACTCCATGTGCCTGAAACTGGTGGTGTGGGCGTTGACTTGGGAAGAAGCCATGGACCGCGGCCTGCGTGCCCTGGACGACATGCGCCTGCAAGGCGTGAAGACCACCGCCGCCTACTACCAGGAAATCCTGCGCAACCCGGAATTCCGCAGCGGCCAGTTCAACACCAGTTTCGTGGAAAGCCACCCTGAGCTGACCAACTACTCGATCAAGCGCAAACCCGAAGAGCTGGCCCTGGCCATCGCCGCCGCCATCGCCGCCCACGCAGGCCTGTGAGGAATACAACAATGTCCAAGAAAATATTCGTAACCGACACCATCCTGCGCGACGCACACCAATCGTTGCTGGCTACCCGCATGCGCACCGACGATATGCTGCCGATCTGCGACAAGCTCGATAAAGTCGGCTACTGGTCCCTGGAAGTCTGGGGTGGCGCGACCTTCGACGCTTGCGTGCGCTTTTTGAAAGAAGACCCGTGGGAGCGCCTGCGCAAACTGCGCGCCGCGTTGCCTAACACACGCCTGCAAATGCTGCTGCGTGGCCAGAACCTGCTGGGCTACCGCCACTACAGCGACGACGTGGTCAAAGCCTTCGTCGCCAAGGCTGCTGTGAATGGCATCGACGTGTTCCGCATTTTCGACGCCATGAACGACGTGCGTAACCTGCGCGTGGCTATCGAAGCGGTCAAAGCTGCCGGCAAACATGCCCAGGGCACCATCGCCTACACCACCAGCCCGGTGCACACCATTGACGCTTTTGTGGCCCAAGCCAAGCAAATGGAAGCCATGGGTTGTGACTCGGTAGCGATCAAGGACATGGCCGGGCTGCTGACTCCGTACGCCACCGGCGAGCTGGTCAAGGCATTGAAAGCCGAGCAAAGCCTGCCGATCTTTATCCACTCGCATGACACCGCCGGCCTGGCTGCGATGTGCCAACTCAAGGCGATCGAAAACGGTGCCGACCATATCGACACCGCCATTTCCAGCTTCGCTTGGGGCACCAGCCACCCGGGCACCGAGTCGATGGTCGCCGCCCTTAAAGGCAGCGAATTCGACACTGGCCTGAGCCTGGAACTGCTGCAGGAAATTGGCCTGTACTTCTACGCCGTGCGTAAGAAGTACCACCAGTTCGAAAGCGAATTCACTGCCGTCGACACCCGCGTGCAAGTCAACCAGGTGCCGGGCGGGATGATTTCCAACCTGGCCAACCAGTTGAAAGAGCAGGGCGCACTCAACCGCATGAGCGAAGTGCTGGCCGAAATCCCGCGTGTGCGTGAAGACCTAGGCTTCCCGCCGCTGGTCACGCCGACCTCGCAGATCGTCGGCACCCAGGCGTTCTTCAACGTGCTGGCCGGCGAGCGCTACAAAACCATCACCAACGAAGTGAAGCTCTACCTGCAAGGCGGCTACGGCAAGGCGCCGGGCACCGTGAACGAGAAGCTGCGTCGCCAGGCCATTGGCAGCGAAGAGGTGATCGATCATCGCCCAGCCGACCTGCTCAAGCCGGAGATGACCAAGTTGCGCGGCGAAATCGGCGCATTGGCCAAGTCCGAAGAAGACGTGCTGACCTACGCCATGTTCCCGGATATCGGGCGCAAGTTCCTCGAAGAGCGCGACGCCGGCACCCTGGCGCCTGAAGTGCTGTTGCCGATCCCTGAAGCCGGCGGCGTGGCGCGTGCCGGTGGTGAAGGCGTGCCGACCGAGTTCGTCATCGACGTGCACGGCGAAAGCTACCGCGTGGATATCACCGGTGTTGGCGTGAAAGCCGAGGGCAAACGGCACTTCTACCTGTCCATCGACGGCATGCC
This sequence comes from Pseudomonas sp. OE 28.3, assembly GCF_014268205.2. Lineage (NCBI taxonomy): Bacteria > Pseudomonadati > Pseudomonadota > Gammaproteobacteria > Pseudomonadales > Pseudomonadaceae > Pseudomonas > Pseudomonas sp. OE 28.3. The sequence continues at coordinate 136,806 of NZ_CP077082.1, read as the reverse complement.
CGAAGAAGTGGTGTTCGAACCGCTCAATGAGTTTGTCAGCAGTGGCGGCAGCAAGCGCAAGCACGCGACCGAGCCGGGCCATGTCAGCACGGCGATGCCGGGCAACATCGTCGACGTATTGGTCAAGGAAGGCGACGTGGTCAAAGCGGGCCAGGCCGTGCTGATTACCGAAGCCATGAAGATGGAAACCGAAGTGCAGGCAGCGATTGCCGGCAAGGTAACTGCCGTTCACGTGGCCAAGGGCGACCGGGTCAACCCTGGCGAAATCCTGATTGAAATCGAAGGCTGACCCAGCCTTCGACACTACCGCTTAATCCTCGGGGGGGCAGGTGCTCCCCTTTTTTTTGCCTGAAATTTACCGATCGGCGCGCTTAAAAACTCATCTTCCACTCCCCCGTCAGGCCCTGGCTGCGGCTGTGGGTACCGGCATGGGCACTGTAGGTCAGGCCCACGCTGTGTTCGGTGGATAAGGCGAGGTCCAGGCCTGCTTGCATATCGAGGCTATTGCGGTCCAACGAGGTACCGGTGATGGTGAAACTGTCGATGATTCCCGGTGCGGCGCGAGTGGATTGGCGCACTTGGCTGTCGACTTCGCCGTAAAGATGCTTCCAACTGGTACTCACGTGGGGTGTGAGGCTCATCCGATTGTCGAACCGGTACACCGTGGCCAGCCGCAGGCCAAAGGTGCTGTTCAGGTTTTGCTGGGTTTGTGAGCCGACGTTCAGCGCGGTCACGCCGCCCTTTTCTTTAAAGCTGTCACGGTGGTAGCGCTGATAGCCCAGGCCTGCGAAGGGCTCTACCTGTACGTCGGCACTGCCCAATTGGTAGCCCAGCTCGGAAAACACTGTTTGGCTTTGAGCGTTGTAGTTGCCCTGGAGTTGCTCCTTGAAACCGAGCAAGTTGACGTCACGTTTGTTCTTGCCCGCGTGATCACTGTAGAACGCCCCCATGCGCAGGGCCAATGGGCCGTCCTGGCGCACGGCATAACCGCCAAGGTGCAAGCTGTCGAGTTCGCCTTTGAAACGTTGAGCTTGAAGCTCGCTGGTGGACTTGGCGCCCATAACACCGACTCGCCACGCGTCACCCACGGCCCAGTCGGCGCCCAGCATCAGGCCTTTGGTGCCCTGTTTGAGCCCGTCGCTGCCGCCTTGTTTGTCGAGCTTGCCGCCGTTGCCCAGGCCTTGCACCCACAAATGGCCATCGCCATGACTGGGCAGCGTGCGCAGGGTTGCGAGCAATGAGTCGCTGATGTGCGCGGTGGCGTTTTGGGTCGCGCCAGCCAAGTTGGCATTTTGGCTGCCTGCCAGTTGCTCGAATGCGGCACCCAGGCCGCCTGGTTGTTGGGACAGTGCGTCAGCGGCTTTTTGCAGGCCTTTGATTTCTTCCGAGGTCAGGTCGCCGGCTTGCAGTGCACGTTGCAAAGCCGGTTTAAGCACTGCAGCCAGTTGCTGGCCGTTGTGAGTCGTCGCCTGGTCGAAGTAGCTGTCGATGGGCACGATTGGAGCCGGTGGCTGGTATTGCCAACGGTCATTGGAAAGATCCAGCTCGAATTGAAAAGGTGCAGCTGCGAAGGCAAACGGAGTACTGGCTACGCCAACAGCCAGGCTGATAGCGCGTGCAAGGTTTAGGACGGAGAAGGGCATGAAGTCATAGCCTCTGGTGAATGAGGCCGGGAATTTAGCGAGATGGCGGGGCGATAACTGTCAGGCTATCGACCCCTGATTTGCGGGAGTTGTCTCTACTGCGGTGCGATTAAAGCCGCATTTGCCTTAGGCTCGTCAGCGCGTGGTTGAGGCTGTTGCCCTAGGCATCACCCCCGCTGCACATAGCCTTTGCCGTAGTGACGCTCCAGGCGCGCCTGGATCAGTTCCAGCCCGAGGGACATCACCCAGTAAATGATCGCGGCGGTCGTGAGCATTTCGATGTATCGATAACTTGATCGCCCGTACGACTGCGCCAGGAACATCACTTCCCACACGCCCATTACCGAGATCAGGGACGAGTCTTTGAGCATGGAGATGAACTGGTTGGTGGCGGGCGGCACGATGGTGCGCATGGCCTGGGGCAGGGTGACGTGCCAGAAGATCGCGCTGTCACGCATGCCCAGGGCCAGGGCGGCTTCTCGTTGGCCGTGGGGAACACCGAGGATGCCGGCGCGGAAGATTTCGCTCAGGTAGGCGCCGTAATTCAGTGAGAGCGCGATGATCCCGGCGACGATGGCGCCTGGTACCAGGCCCAGTTGGGGCAGGCCCAGATAAATCAGCAGGATCTGGATCAACAACGGCGTGCCGCGAAAGAACGAGGCGTAAAAACTCGCAATGCCAAAGGCCACGGCGCTTTTCGACAGGCGCCCCAGCGCGGTGATAAAACCCAGCACCGACGACGCGACTATCGAGCAAAGGCACAGAAACAGCGTCAGCGCTGCGCCTTGCAAAAACCCGTTCGGCGCCAGGTGCACGCCGACCAGGTTGGGCAGTTTGTCGAGGATGATCGAGAACTTCAGGTCAAAGCTCAGGAAGAAGCTGGCGAACAGGCAAAACAGCGCCGCCCACGTCAGGTACAACCGCGTACGAAAGCCAAAGAGTCGCTGTAGCCGCGATGCGTTCACCGGCGGCTGGGGAGGTGTCGGGAAGGCGGTCATTTGCTGATATCGGCGCCGATCCATTTTTGCGACAGCTTGCTCAAGGTGCCGTCCTGTTTCAACTGCGCGAACACTTCACGCACCTTGGCATCCCACTGCGGGTCACCTTTCTCGATGGCCACCGAATTAGGCTCGGCATACAGCGATTCACCGGCGAGCTTGAAGCGCTTGTCCTGGTTCAGGCGCGGTTGGGCAGTGACCAGGTTGGTGAGGATCGCATCCAGGCGGACACCGGCGCCCAGGCCCAGGTCCTGGAAGGCGACGTTATCGGTGTCGTACGGGGCGATCTGCACATCCTCGAACGGGTACTGAAGTTGCGTATCTTCGGCGCCTTCGATCACCAGGTTCTTGTTCAGGTAGCTTTCATAGCTGGACGCGCTGGTGAGGCCGACTTTCTTGCCGCTGAGGTCTTTGGCGCCATGGATGCGCTCATCCTTGGCATTCACAACGATCACCGCAGGCGAGGCGTAGTACTCCACCGGGAAATCAAACACCTCGGCGCGGGCTTTGCTCGGGGTCATGGAGCAGATGCAAATATCGTAGCGGCCGCTCCAGCGACCTGCGGCAATCACATCCCAGGACGGCGTTTCCAGACGCAGCTTCACGCCTAACTTCTGCGCGACTGCCTTGGCCACGTCGACGTCAAACCCATCGAGTTGGTTCTGCTCGTTGAGAAACGAGAATGGCGGGTAGCTTTCCATCAGCACGCCCACCAGTTCTTTCTTTTGCTCAACCCGGTCCAGGGTTGCACCGCCAAAGGCTTGGTTAGAGGCAGCCAGCATCGTCAGGCCCAGGGCCAGCAGCGGTTTAAGTTTCACAATCGACACCTGAATAAAAAAGGGTTGTTATTAACCAGACGGTACGCATTAAATAGTTATAAGAACGACTCTCATAGTGAGTTATTTTCATAAGCTTATGAGTAAAAAGCATATGGGCACAGTAAGCGCAGTAATTCTCGATGGTGGCATGGGCCGTGAACTGCAACGCCGGGGCGCGCCGTTTCGGCAGCCGGAGTGGTCGGCATTGGCGTTGAGCGAAGCGCCGCAGGCGGTAGAGGCGGTGCACACGGCTTATATCCAGAGCGGTGCCAACGTCATCACCACCAACAGCTACGCGGTTGTGCCGTTTCATATTGGCGAAGCGCGGTTTGCTGCCGAAGGCCAGGCGCTTGCGGCGTTGGCCGGTGAATTGGCGCGACGTGCGGTACAGGCTTCAAGCCAGACGGTGCGTGTGGCAGGCTCATTGCCGCCGCTGTTCGGCTCCTACCGGCCCGACTTGTTCGAGGGCGGCCGAGTCAGCGAACTGCTGACGCCACTGGTGAATGGCCTGGCGCCCCATGTCGACCTATGGTTGGCGGAAACCCAGAGTTCAATCGTTGAGGCACGGGCAATCCACGCCGGCCTGCCGCAGGACGGAAAACCGTTCTGGCTGTCGTTTACCTTGAAGGATGAAGACACCGATGAGGTGCCACGCCTGCGTTCTGGCGAACCGGTGGCAGACGCGGCTGAAGCGGCTGCGCAACTTGGTGTGGCGGTGCTGCTGTTCAATTGCAGCCAGCCGGAGGTGATTGGCGCAGCCATTGATACCGCGCGCCAAACGTTTGAGCGCCTGGGGGTGAGCATTCAGATCGGCGCCTACGCTAACGCCTTCCCGCCGCAGCCCAAGGAGGCCACCGCGAACGATGGCCTCGACCCCCTGCGTGACGATCTCGACCCACCCGGCTACTTGCACTGGGCCGCCGATTGGCAGGCACGCGGTGCCAGCCATTTAGGCGGTTGCTGCGGGATTGGGCCGGAGCACATTGCGGTGCTCGCCCAGAAGCTGGCCTGAGGCTTAAATCGCCTGGCGGCGACACTCCGCCAGGCCTTTCAGCTGACCAGAACCGGCCTGGTTCGCTTCGGACAACCACTCTTCAAAGCCTGCGCCCACGGTGGGCCATTCCGAATCCAGAATCGAATACCACGCGGTATCGCGATTCTGCCCCTTCACCACCATATGCTGGCGGAACACCCCTTCAAAGCTGAAGCCCAGTCGTTCGGCCGCGTATTTTGAACGGGCGTTGCCGTTGTTGCACTTCCACTCCAGTCGACGGTAGCCCTGCTCGAACGCGTATTTGGCCAACAAGTACACCGCCTCGGTGCTTTTGGGCGAGCGTTGCATCGGCGCGCCGAAGGTGACGTGGCCGATTTCGATACGGCCGTGGGCCGGGACGATGGACATCAGGCTGAGGATGCCTTGCACATCGCCGCTGACGCGGTCGATCACGCTGAAAAAGTATGGGTCGCTGTTGGTTGCATGGTTGTTGAGCCAGGCATCGAACGCGGCGCGCTCCGGGAAGGGGCCGTAAGGCAAATAGTCCCAGAGTTTCGGGTCGGCACCGGGGCCTTCAAGGGCGCGGAACAGGCCGTCGGCATGCCGCGCCGGGTCGAGTTTTTCCAGACGGATAAAACGCCCTTCAAGCAGTTGAACCGTGGGCGCCGGGACGCCTTTCCAGTCGGCGGGTGAGATAGGCATGCTGCGCTCCTTAAAGACCTTTGCGAAATTGAATGAAACCCGGGCGTTCGGCGATGCGTTCGTACAGCGCAATCGCGGTGGCGTTGGTCTCGTGGGTCAACCAGTGCACCTTGGCACAGTTATCGGCCTTGGCGGTGGCGTAGACAAACTCGATCAACTTACGGCCCACGCCAGTGCCGCGCTGGGCTGGGTCCACCAGCAGATCCTGCAGGTAGCAGGAATTCTCGATGCTCCAGTTGGAGCGATGGTAGATAAAGTTGACCATGCCCACCGCCTTGCCGTCCTGCCAGGCGAGCGCCGAATGGGTCGGCTCGTTGGCATCGATCAGGCGTTGCCAGGTGCTTTGGCTGACGGCGTCCGGCAGTTCGGTTTCGTAGAACTTCAAGTACGCCTGCCACAGCGGCAGCCACGCGGCGTGATCGGCGGCAGTCACTTGGCGGATGTCGATCTGACTCATTCTGAAACTCCTTGGGGAATAAAGCGCGCGAGGGTCTGGTCGCGCACATCAAGGCTGGCAGCCAGGCCTTCGCGCACGCCGGCAATATCGGCTGTGCTGCGGTTCTGGCTGAGTTTGCGCTTGCCGAGCAGGCGCTCGACGGGCAGGGCGAAGCCGACGATGGCCTTGAGCATGCCGTCAATGTAGTCGGCCGGGGCGTCGCTGACTTTCCATGGCTGGGCGCGGCTGCCTTCGTGGCGATCGGTGAGGGCGGTGACCACCGCGAGCAGACGCTCGGCGTCGGCAAATACCTCAGCCTTGCCGTAGGCATGCACGGCGATGTAATTCCAGGTGGGCACCACTTTGCCGTGCTCGGCCTTGGCCGGGTAAAACGCCGGGCTGACATAAGCGTCGGCACCGGCAAAAATCACCAAGGCTTCGCTGCCATTTTGCAGGTCACGCCATTGCGGGTTGGCCTTGGCCAAGTGCCCGTAGAGCGTGCCATTCGGGCCTTCATCGGGGTTGAGCAGCAGCGGCAAATGGCTGGCCTGCAGGCCTTGCTCACCAAAGGTCACCAACTGCGCCAGGCGGGTGTGCTGGATCAGTTGCTGCAGTTCGGGCAAATCATTGAGGGCAAAGGCGCGCGGTGTGTACATGGAAATTTTCCTTGGCGAATGCCTGCATCCTAGGCAGGCTAATGGTTCGTTGTAAGAGCCATCTGGCACCAATTTCATAGGTCCAATATGTCGCCCATCGCGCCGCCGCTGTCGTTCAACCCCGCAGGTATCGAGTTGGATCGCCGTCAGGGGCTGACGCGCCAACTCTATGAGGCCCTGCGCCAGCGCGTGCTGGACGGGCGACTGGTCAGCGGCACGCGATTACCCGCCACGCGTGATCTGGCGGCGGCGCTGTCGATCTCGCGCAACAGCGTGGTGCGTGCCTACGATCAGCTGTACGCAGAAGGGTTTATCGAAAGCCGGGTGGGTGACGGCACCTATGTGGCCCAACTGCCCACGGCAAAAAAACTATCCACAAAAGTATCCACAGGGTTTTCAACAGGGTTATCCCCAGCCTTATCCACAAAATGGGCGGATTTTCCGGAAGATCTGGACAATGAAGTTATCCACAGGGCGGGCCTGGCACGGGTAAAAAACAACCACCTGGCTCACCCTCCGGCTGGACCGCCTCGGGCATTTCGAGTGGGTGTGCCGGCCTTCGACCTGTTCCCGTTTGATATATGGGCCAAGCTGAATGGGGCGTTCTGGCGCAAGCCGAACCTGGAACTGCTGTGCTATGGCGACCCGGCCGGTGACGATCGTTTGCGCGGTCTGATCGCTGCCTATTTGCGCAGTTCACGTGGCATGCAATGCACGGCTGAGCAAATTGTGATCACCAGTGGCGCACAGCAAGCGATTAGCCTTTGTGCACAGTTGCTGGTGGAGCCTGGGGACGGCGTGGCAGTGGAAAACCCCGGTTATCGCGCCGCCGGCCATGCGTTCGCCTTGGCGGGCGCTCGATTGCATGGCGTACCAGTAGACAGCGAGGGCCTGGATTGCCAGGTGCTCAACGCTCTGCATGATTGCCGTGTGGCCTATGTCACACCTTCCCATCAGTATCCGTTGGGCGTGGTGATGAGCCTGGCCCGGCGTCTGGAGTTGCTGGCCTGGGCCGAGCGTACGGGCGGCTGGATCGTCGAGGATGATTATGACGGAGAGTACCGCTACAGCGGTGCGCCGCTGTCGCCCTTGGCGGCGCTGGATCGCAGTGGCCGCGTGTTATACGTCGGCACCTTCGGCAAGGTGGCGTTCCCGGCATTGCGCCTGGGCTACCTGGTTTTACCACCGGCCCTTGTGCAAGCGTTTACCCGGCGCCGCGCTGTGGACATGCGCCACTCCGAAGTCAGTACTCAGGCGGTGATGGCTGAGTTTATGGCGGCAGGGCATTTCCAGCGCCACATTCGCCGGATGCGCCGCGCTGCGCTGAGCCGGCGCAATGCTTTGTTGGCCGGTTGGCCGGACGGGTTGCCTGGCGTCGGGGCCTTGCCCAGCGTTGCGGCCGGGCTGCATCTGACAGTGCGAGTGGACAGCCTTGCCCGCGAGCAGACGTTGCTCGCTCAGGCCCATGCGGCCAATGTTGAGATCAATGGTTTGAGTAGCTATTGGCTGGCGTGCACAAGCCCACCACCGGACCAGCGCGCAGGCCTGGTGATGGGGTTCGCCGCTGTGCCCGAGGCGGCCATCGCGCAGGCGCTGGCACGTTTGCGCCAGGCGTGGCAGGCATAAAGACCATCAGCTGTTGAAGAACAGCGACTTGGCCAATTGATCACCGATGCTGCTGCGGTGGATTTCTATCATTTCCCAGTCACTGGGGCCGGTGCGTTGGCGAGAGCCACCAAGGCGCTGTTGTTCACGGGTTTTCAGGTGGCCCTTCTCGAATTTCTCAAGGGCGGCGCCTTTCGTTGCATAGTGAAAGTGCGCGTACCACAGCACAGTGTTGGTCTCTTTATCGCGTACTTCGTACTCGTCCAGATAGCCCTTAGGCGGCCCTTTGACGGCGCGGCGGCTGAAGGTTTTGCCGATCTTTATCAGCCCTTGGCTATGCAGCCACTCCACCCGCGCCGCAGTTGGCGGTTGCTGTTTGAGCATGTCTATGTAGGTTTTTCTACCCAGGCGATAAAGCCGCTGTGCTGCCTCGTTGAGGTTGCGCTTGGTCGAAGCGGCGGAAGTATGACCGCTTTCGGTGAGATTGCGCCGAGTCAGCGCTTGCTCGATATCGTTTGACGCGTCCTCCAGTTGTTTGCCGTAGGCGTCGAACATATCTTGGATGTCCTGGGGCGAATGCCAGGGTTTACGCGAAAAATCCCGGTACTTGTGGGTTTCAGCTCGCTCGCTGTCCAATAGCGATTGCCCGGTGTTGATGCTGGTATCCAGGTCTACAGTGGCAGGCGCTGGCGGTGGCGGGCTGACCTTTTGCTGCTTGACCCAGACGCCTGGGGTTTTTTCATGAAACGTAGCGAGTACCTTGCCCGTCACGGACGCCCTGACATCGACCAGCGTGCTGTCGGCCTCTTGGGGCTGGGCTATTAAAGTGCCGTCGTAGCGTGTCTTGATGACTTTGCGCCGTGGCGCGGGCGGGGCTTTTGAGCTGCCGGGCTTGGGCTCCAGGGCTTTTTTCTCGCGCAGCAGTTGCGCCAGGTCGTGAATAGCCCGCTGGCTGAATTCGCCAATCTGCTGTCGAAAGCTTTCCAGGCGGGGTTTCAGCAGAAACTGCGGGTGCTCGGCATGCATGTCCAGCAGGCGTTGGTCTGCGCTGGAAAATTGCTCAACCAGGCTGTTGAGCACATCAATGCGTTCATCCAGCGTGCCGCTGTCCCGTTTCATGATTTCATTGAAACTCTCGACGTTCAGTTCGGCTGTATCGACGCTCTGGTCCACCTGCTCTCGCAGCGTGGCAGGGATCTGGCTTTGCTCTTCATCGATACACAAGTAGCGACCCAAGCTGATTTCCAGAGATTTGAGCTCAGCGAGGGTGAGCAGTGGCAACTCGCTCAGGGTTTTTTGAATGACCGTTGCGCCGTCATCTCCCAGCACTTTGAGATCGCTGAAACGGTTGTTGATGAACTCCAGGCGCTTGATGATTGCCAGGTTCAAGGTGGACAGGGTTTGTGCGCTTCGCGCCTGGTTTTTATAGTCAATGTCTACTTCGGGGTCGAGGATCAGGGACGAAGCCTTCAAGGCCTCTTTATAGCCCACCAATTGTTGTTCCACGACTACCTGAGTCAGTTGTATTTGCTGTTTCAGGTATTCACTCATGTTGCTCTGATAGGTGGGCACGGCCTCGATGATGCTCAAGGACTTCAACTGACTGATCGCTTCATCGTAAGCCGCCAGCCGGTTGTCGACGTTGCCTATGAACGCTGTACGCAGCAGGTCCGTGGAAGGGCCGGGGGCGGCGTCCAGTGCAGGCTTTGCCTTAAGCACGTCCAATTGTTTGCTGGTGGCGACCGCGTCGAAGGCGTTGAGCTGGGTCATGAGTGTTGCCACGCGCTCAGGCTGATCGACCTTGACCGCTCGCCGACGGTGTCGAAGACCTCCACCGCGCAGTCGCAAACGGACATCAACAAACCACTGGCCCGCCAGGTTGCCGATCAACGGCGGGCCCGTACGCAACGGTGCCTTCGGGTCAATGATGATGACACTGTCGTTGTCATCCACCCTTACCTCGAACCAACGCTCACCAACCGGTGCATACCACTTGTCTGCAAGTGGATACAGGTTCAAGTGGCGCCCGGGCGTTTTGTTTTGTTCGCCAAGGTTATCGGGTTTGGCGACGTTGAAGCCGTCAAGTGTCTTGGCCAGGCCCAAGCGGCTATGGCTCAGGGCCCCCAGGATGTGTACGGCGTCTTGATGCTTGGCGGGCAGTTGGCTGTCGGGAATATTTGCTTGTTGCACAGCAGTATATTTTTTCTCGGTGACGGGTGGTTTATCGGCAGTTTCGATCGGTGTTGACTCGGATTCAGTTTCGATCTTCGGCGCCTCGAACTGTTCCAGCGGGCGCGGATGGCGCAGGGCGATGTGCAGGGTCAGAGCCATGCCCAGGTTGAGGAATACATCGACTAACGCTGTCCACGAAGCTTGTTGATCCCCCTTGTTCACAGCCTCCTCGGTGGCTTGCAGGTCGTCCATGATTTGCCAGACCCAGGCGGCAATTCCGACGGTACGGCCCATGAACGGCAGGGCAGCGTTGAAGATTTGCCAGCCAGTGTGTCGAAACGTCGCCCAGCGTTTCTGCACATTGGACACCGACTGGCGGTCCGCCAATTCGACCATGGCGGTGGCGTTGGCCTTGAACAGCATTGCCAGGGCGTCATTGCCCACTTCTTCATCGGTCAGGGTCACGGGGCCGCTCATGTACAGCACGGTAAGGGGTTCGACCAGGGCTCGCACCACCGTCCAGGGCGAGGGCAAGGTGTCCGGGAACACATATTGGGCGTAGTTGAAGCTTTGCGCTTGCGGCAGCCAGGCCAGCACCGATTCGCGCAAGGGGCGGTCATGTTTGATGGCGTACAGCAGGTTTTGCCGTGACGGGAATTGCATCAGCATCGGTTCCAGCAACGGGCGATAAAGCAGGCACGGACCGGCGCTGGCGTTCCTTGGACCGATCACGAACATATTGGCGACCACGTCGCGCTCATGGCCGGGGCGCAGGGTGGGCACGAAGGCCAGGGCGCGGATAACAATGGGCTGCCCGTCTACATGCCGGTCGTATTCATCGGCGTGCATCACGGCGGCAACGTAGCGGTAGCCGAGTTCATCAATTGCGCCCTGTTGGCGGATTTTCATTTGCAGGGCCAACAGCGGCAGTTGCAGGCGCAGGTGGTTGATGTAGAGCTGCTGGCGGTGACTGGATTGCGCCGGGTCATCGAGCAGTTTCTGTTTGATCAGCACGGGATAGTGCTTGCCGATATCAACGTCTTCGATCAGGTCTTTCAAATAGCTGAAGGACAGCCAACTGGGGACGCCATCGTCATTGCCGTTGTAGTGCACCGTGGTGTTGCCGGTGGGCAGGCCGGTGAGGTTGTCCAACGCCAGATCGATCAGGCTGCGACGGGTGATGTCCACGCTGCCCGGCACGACGAGCGTGCCCCACACCACCGGGCTTTCGATCACCACCTCGATTTTGTCCAGGTTCAGGCTCGCACCGTCTTTATGCGAGTGGATGCGGCTTTGCAGTTGTGTGCGGGCATAGTCGCGAATGGGGGCAATGCCGTCCCGGAATGTTTCGCCGTGATAATGGGTATGCAGTTGGGCCAGGTCGATCATGTAGCGGCTATAGGCGGCGGTGTCCGAGTCCGATGCCGAAGCGAGCCAGTCGGGCAGTTGATGATGAACGTCTCGGATACTCGAGAGTTGGTGATCGCTCATCTCTTCGATGCTGGGCACAATGCGGGCGACGGTGGCCGGGCTTGCCTGCTCCTCTGCCGGCTCCTCGACAAAGGCCTGGCCGTAACTGCCGATGGCGCGGATTTGTAGTTCGATCAGAGTACAGGCCAGTGTGTCGAAAAAGTTGCCATCGGGTTCATACAAGCGCCATTGCAACGTGGTATCGCGCTTTGGCGCACTCAACCGGGCGGGCAGCGAGGCGCCGAATGTTTCAAGTGACTCAAAGGTTTCGTAACCGCTTACCAGCGAGTGCGTCAGGATCAATGGGCGTTTGTCATGCTCGCCAACCAACACGGCGATGTCCATGAAACTGACGTGGGTGGACTCGCCGTCCCGGAGTAGATCGACATCAACCAGGTAGGCGTGACTCTTGTAGCGATCATTCAACGAGCGTCTGTCCCGGTCGGGTTTCTGGAACACTCCACGGGCCATGGCCGCTTGGTGCTCATCCAAGCCTTGCTCTTCGGTGACGTTCCACACTTTCCTCAGCGAGTTGGAAAACGTCTGCCAGCGTGGTCCGCTGCTACCGTTGGAGGCGTTCCAGAAGTTAAGTTGCTGTTCCTGAAACGCGATGAACAGAAAGTCGGATAACTCATTGATCAAGCGCGCGATGGCATCGATCTTCACCTCAAGGTGCACAGGCGCCGCCGCGTACGGCTGCAAAGTGAGGAAGTGCTCGCCATCGATGTAAGTTACCCGCTCGCGGGACAGCGCTTGATGAGCCAGCACTGAGGTCAGGGATTGGAGAACGGCTGGCGCCGGCTCGACAGTGCTGCCCACGACATTCCAGCGAGGGCTGATCACCATGGCCAGGTCGGGGTCGATATTGAGGGTGGGGTAGAGTTCTTTGAGTGCCGCGCGCAACGTGGTGGCGGCGACCTCGTGGGTGGTGGGCCCGGTGGTTAACTGGGTGAGCAGTTCATAGGTGCTGGGTGGGCGATGATTGTTGTTAAGTAGATCGTTGGGCATGTGTTGCTCCGCTGCAATCGCTAGCCTGGACGGGCGTTGAGGATGTGCAAGGTAGCGATGGCCGTTGCCGGGAGGACGGTAGATAAATAGCGGTGGCGCCGCTAAATCAGATCAGACGCGTTCGCCCGTGAAGGGCCGGTAGAGAGCTGGGTGAGCAGCGCTATCCGTGCATCCGGACGCGGTGTGTTGGTGGGCGTGGTGCTTGAAGCGGAGGCGTTCATGATGAGGCTTCCCTGTCTGGCCGTTTGGTGGAACTAGCCTGAGGTAAAGGCCAGGCGTTCCATGCCAGGGCGCGGCCACACAGAGAGGCGGTGCTTAGATAGGCCCACCTTCACGAGCGCATTTGAAGGCGCCCGTCAAACCAAGGTGCTTCAGGTGCCGGATTTGATTTTGGTCCAGGCCCTTGTTCTGGCGCGTTCGGCTTTGCTGTCCAGAGGTTTAAGGGTGTAGAGCGTGGCCATGGCGGTGTCGGTCGGATACAAGTTGGGATTGTGGCGAATGGCAGGGTCGACGCTCTCGGTAGCGTCCTTGTTCGGATTGGGATAGCCGACAAAGTCACTGATGGGCGCGATCACTGTGGGTTGCAGCAGGTAGTTGATGAAGGTGTAGGCGTCGTCCGGATTTTTAGCGCCTTTGGGGATGGCGAGCATGTCGAACCAGATCGGCGCGCCCTCCTTGGGTAGACGCATGTCCACGGTCACGCCATTTTTGGCTTCTTTGGCACGGTTGGCGGCCTGGGAGAAACTGCCTGAATAACCCACCGCCACACAAATATCACCGTTGGCGATATCGGCCATGTACTTGGAGGAGTGAAAGTAGGTGATGTAGGGGCGGATCTTCATCAGCAGCGCTTCGGCCTTGTCGTAGTCCTTGGGATTGCTGCTGTTGGGGTCCAGGCCCAGGTGCTGCAAGGCCAGTGGCAGGATCTCGGAGGGCGAGTCCAACAGCGCCACACCACATTGCTTGAGCTTGCTGATGTTCTCTTCCTTGAAGATCAGATCCCAACTGTCTACCGGCGCATTGTCGCCCAGGGCGGCCTTGACCTTGGCCGGGTTGAAGCCAATGAGGATGGTGCCGTACATGTAAGGCACGGCGAATTTATTGCCGGGGTCGTTGGCTTCGATCAGCTTCATCAGCTTGGGGTCGAGGTGGTTCCAGTTTGGTAGCTTGCTGCGGTCCAGCGGCTGGAACACGCCGGCTTCGATCTGCTTGGCCAGGAACACGTTGGACGGTACCACCACGTCATAGCCGGAATTGCCGGTGAGCAATTTGGCTTCCAGCGCTTCGTTGGTGTCGAAGATGTCGTAGACCAATTTGATCTTGGGGTTCTGCGCCTTGAAGTCTTCCAGGGCTTTGGGCGTGATGTAGTCGAACCAGTTGTAGACCTTGAGGGTTTTCTCTTCGGCGTGGGCCGCGCCACCGATGACGGCGGCGCAGAGGACGAGTGACTTGAGCCTGTTCATTGGGCTGCTCCTTCAAAACCTTCGAGGACGTTGACGGCGTTGATGCCGATTTCTTCCACTGCGTAGCCGCCTTCCATCACAAACAGCGTGGGCTTGCCCAGCCGGGCGATGCGCGCGCCCATGGCCAGGTAGTCCGGGCTGTCGAGCTTGAACTGCGAGATAGGGTCGTCCTTGAACGTGTCCACGCCCAGGGACACGACGATGATGTCGGCGCCGTAGCGCTCGATCTGGGCGCAGGCTTCTTCCAGTGCGGCACTCCAGGCTGCCCAACCGGAACCGGCCGGCAGTGGATAGTTGAAGTTGAAGCCTTCGCCTTCACCTTCGCCCAGCTCGTCGGCATAGCCCAGGAAGAACGGAAACTCTGCTTCCGGATGGCCATGAATCGAGGTGAACAACACGTCGCTGCGTGCGTAAAAAATCGACTGGGTGCCGTTGCCGTGGTGGTAATCCACATCCAGGATCGCGACGCGTTTGTGGCCTTGGTCGAGGAAGGCCTGGGCGGCAATGGCGGCGTTGTTGAGGTAGCAATAACCGCCCATCAAGTCGCCCGCAGCATGATGCCCAGGTGGGCGGCACAGGGCGAAGGCACTGTGGGCGCCGCTCTGGATTGCTCGTTGCGCCGTGAGGGCCACTTGCGCCGCGCTGTAGGCCGCTTGCCAGGTGCCGGCGGTAATCGGCGCGCCGCCGTCGAAACTGTAATAGCCCAACTGGCCATGCAGGCTTGTGGGGATCACCCGGCGCAGCGTGCGCGCGGGCCAGGTGTAGGGCAGCAAGTCGCCCTCCTGGCCGTACTCGGTCCAGCGCTGCCAGGCGCCTTGGAAGAAGTCGAGGTAGTCGTGGCTGTGGATACGCTGCAGCGGTGCCAGGCCGAAATCCTGCGGCGCGTGTACCGGGCCCAGTTCGCGGTCTTTGACCCGTTGCAACACGTGGTCGGCGCGCGAGGGCATTTCAAAGCAGGGCATCAGTTGCCCGTCCATCAATTCACAGCGGCCATGGTGCAGGTGGTGATCGTCCGAGTAGATCGTCAGCATTTGTTGTTCTCCGCAGGCTGTATCGGTGGAGCCAGTCTTGCGGCGGGCGTGCTTTAAGAGAACGGCAGGAGCGGCCAAAAGGGGATAATTATGGCCAAATTATCTGTCCTGAATTCGCCCCTCAATGAAGCATCATGCGCGAAATTGGCTCGGCGCCACGCCACTCCAACGCACAAAGGCATGCCTGAAACTTGCCGTTTCGCTGAAGCCCAGTGCCTCGGCAATCCGGTAAATCGGCCAGTGGTCCTCAGCCAGCAGTTGCTTGGCGCGCTCGAAACGCAGCTCGTCCAGCAGCTCCTGGTAGCTGCAGCCCAGGTCATGCAGATGCCGGCGCAGGGTGCGTGCCGAACAGTTCATCTGCTCGGCCAAGCCCTCCAGGCCCGGCGCGGCGTTGAGCTGTGCGGCGAGCAGCTGGCGAATTCTGCCGAGCCAGGCCTGGCGCCCGGTGAACTCCAGGTTTTGTTTGCGGCAACGCTCGGCCATCGCCTGGTGAGTAATGGCGTCGGCCAGGGGCAGCGGCTGGTCCAGCCAGTGTTTGTCGAAGGCAAAGGCATTGGCGGTGGCCTGAAATTGCAGCGTGCAGGGGAAGCGCTCGGCGTAGCGCATGCGATAGTCGGGGGCATCATGTTCAAAGCGCGCAGCCAGTAAGGGCAGAGGCTGGCCGAGCAGGTCGTCGCAGATCACTTTCAATGACGCCAGGCACAGCTCGACGTTGAACATTTCCAGGCTGGGGTTTTCCCGATAGTCGCCGGCGGTGAACCAGATTCGCTCACCGTCCTCTTCAAGGCTCAACTCGAACAGTGTTCCCAGCAGCGCCGGATACCGCAGGGCCAAGCGTAATGCGTCACCAAAGGTGGCACTGGTGAGCAGGGCGTAACCGAGCATGCCGTAGGCCGACACATGCATTTGTGCGCCCAGCTCCAGGCCGACATCGCGGCGCAGGGCCACGGCATTGGCGCACACGCGCATTTCCTGATTGGTGGTGATGCGCGTGTCGGCCCGGCTCAAGTCCGCCGCACAGATGCCGCTGCCGGCCAGCAGCGCCTCGTGCGGCAAGCCTTTGAAGGTGTTAAGCACCAGCGAAACAGCATTGAGGGTGGTGAGGTGGGAATGCAGCATGGAAACTTCCAGCCAGGGGATGGCTGGAAGTGGAGCAAGTTACATGCCGGTCAGCTCAGTTCGCCGCACAGGTCCAGTTCCACCAGGCGGCGCACTTCACTGGCCTCAAGCCCGGCGCCGAGCAGGGCATTGAGCTTGCCGAACGCCGCTTCACGGGTCATGCCGCCACCGGACAGCACGCCCACGCCGCGCAGGCGGCTGCCGGCTTCGTACACGTCCAGTTCCACGCCGCCTTCATGGCATTGAGTGATTGCCACGACGGTTACACCCAGTTCCTGCGCACGCTTGAGGCTGGCGAGAAAATCAGGGTTATCGCTCGGCCCGGTGCCGCTGCCGAAGCATTCCAGCACCAGCGCCTGGATGCCGCTGTCGATCAACGCGTTCAGTTGCGCGGCAGCGATGCCCGGCACCAGCGGCAACACGCCGACATTGGCCAAGGCTTTGGGCTGGCGGTAATGCAGGGCGGCCGGGATCATGTCGGCCTGGGCGACGCCGCCATTGCGCTGCAGGGCCGCAAACGGGTGGCGACCGAAGCTGCGGATTTTCGCGCAACGGGTCGGTGCCATCAGCGCGCCGTGGAAGTACAGCTGCACGCCCGGCGCCAGGCCTTCGCCCAAGGCTGTCAAGGCGCCGCTCACGTTTTCCCAGGCATCGCTGTCGGGCACGCCGGCCGGCAGCATGGAGCCGGTGAAGACTACCGGCGCCGGCAGGCCCAGCAGTTGAAAACTCATGGCTGCCGCGCTGTAGGCCAGGGTGTCGGTGCCGTGCAGGATCAGCACCGCATCGCAGCCTGCGTCCACGGCCTCGACCACGGCGCTGCGCAGATGCTGCCAGTAAGTGGGCGTCATGTTGGCGCTGTCGATCAGCGGCGACATCTCTTGAAAGCGCCAGATGGGCACTGCTGCATCGGTGAGCTGTTCGCGCATGCGCGCCTCAAAACCCGACGCAGGCGCCAGGCCGTTGGCGCTGGCCTGCATGCCAATGGTGCCGCCGGTGTAGAGCACCATCACGTTGTTAGCTGGTTGCATGAAAAATCTCCTGAACGAAAAACGCCGCCGGGCCCAGAGCATGCCCAAGGCCGGGCGGCGTGTCATCTAGCGGTGATTAACGTTGCGCTTGAGCGCTCAGTTCAGCCGAGGTGACTTCTGCCTTTGCCGGGTTGGCCGGCCAGGCCTTGCGGTCCAGGTCCAGGTCAGGGAACTGGCTGGAGTCGAACACCGGCGTCTTGATGCCTGCGGCACGCTGGTTGTCGTAGTCATTGAGGATGCGCATGGCAATCTTGAACAGGAACGCCAGGGCGAACAGGTTGACGAACGCCAGCAGGGTCATGGTGATGTCGGCGAAGGCGAACACGGTGCTCAGGTTCTCGATCGAACCCCAGAAAATCAGCACCAGCACCAGCGCACGGTAGCCCATCAGCACCTTGCGGTTGTTACCCACCAGGAAGCGCAGGTTGCTCTCGCCGAGGTAGTAGTTGTACATGATCGAGGTGAACACGAACAACGCCAGGGCCACCGAGATGAACATCCGGCCCCAGTCACCGACCACCGCCGCCAGGGAGTTCTGGGTCAGGGCAATGCCGTCGCCTTCAAAACCTGGGGTGTAGAAACCGGAGAGCAGGATCAGCAACGCGGTGCAGGTACAGATCACGAAGGTGTCGAGGAACACGCTGAACGCCTGCACCACGCCTTGGGCGATCGGGTGTTCTACCGAGGCCACTGCCGCCACGTTAGGCGCACTGCCCAGACCGGCTTCGTTGGCGAACACGCCGCGCTTCACACCCATGATGATCGCGCTGCCCACCAGGCCACCGAAGGCTTGGTCGAGGCCGAAAGCGCTTTTGACGATGGTCGCGAGCATGGCCGGCACGTGGTCGAATTGCAGCACGATCACGTACAGGGTCACAGCGATGTAGACCAGGGTCTTGACCGGCACCAGCAGGTCGGCAATCGAAGCGATGCGCTTGATCCCGCCGATAAACACCAGGCCCAGCAATACCGCCAGCGCCAGGCCGGTGTAGGTGGTGTCCAGGCCAAAGGCGTTGTTCAGCGAGTGAGTCACGGCGTGGGCTTGCAGGCCGTTGAAGGCGAAACCGAAAGTCACCAGCAACAGGAACGCCATGACCATACCCAGCCAGCGCTTCTGCAAGCCGTGCTGGATGTAATACGCCGGGCCGCCACGGTAGGTGCCCTCGGCATCGGTGCGCTTGTACAACTGGCCGAGGGAGCACTCGATAAAGCTCGAGGACATGCCCACCAGCGCGGTGACCCACATCCAGAACACGGCACCCGGGCCACCCAGGGTCACGGCAATGCCGACACCGGCGATGTTACCGGCACCCACGCGGCCGGCCAGGCTGAGCATCAGCGCCTGGAAGGAACTGAGCTGGCCGGCGCTGCTCTTCAGGCTGTCTTTGAACACCGAGAACATGTGGAAAAAGTGACGCAACTGTACGAAACGCGAGCGGATCGTGAAATAACCGCCGAGCCCGACAATGAGCACGATCAGTACTTTCCCTGAGAGGAAGTCGTTGATGACTTCGAGCATGGAGTGTTCCTCGCTGATTTTTCTAATGGCAAACGCAGGACGGTCCGACGCGTCGCTCAGCACCAGGCAGTGCACGACGCTTCGCCCCAATCCTTTTGCGGGTGTTGTTATTCATGCGCTTTCGCGATGTCTGCGGGCCTCGTTACCGACGGCCGCAGACGCGAAGAGGGGCGGCACTATACCTAGGCGAGCGTGATCCGTCTGCACGGGGCGATTAAAGGTTTCAGCCAGGCGGTTGCAGGCAAGGAGGGTTTGCAGGGCGATATTGGATTTTTTATGGGCGTCATTTCACAACCTTGGGGCAAAAAAAAGGGCCTGAAGAACGAGCCTTCAGGCCCTCAAAAGGTGAGAGGTGTCTAGTCCCTCAACCTGGTGAGCGGTGCATCAAACGCTTAGGCCTTCAGCGGGACCAAACGTGGAGCAATCATGTTTTCGGGGCGCAGGATGTCGTCGAGCATGGCGTCGTCGAGCAAGCCTTCTTCGCGCACCAGTTCCAGCACGCCGCGGCCGCTTTCGAGGGCGATACGCGCAATGCGGGTGGCGTTTTCATAGCCGATGTACGGGTTCAGCGCGGTGACCAGACCGATGGAGTGTTCCACCAGTTCGCGGCAACGGGCTTCGTTGGCGGTGATGCCGACGATGCAGTGTTCGCGCAGCATGTCCATGGCGCGTTGCAGCAGGCGGATCGAGTCGAAGATCTTGAAAGCGATCAGCGGCTCCATCACGTTCAACTGCAGTTGGCCGCCTTCGGCTGCCATGGTCAGGGCCAGGTCGTTACCGATAACCTGGAACGCAACCTGGTTCACGGCTTCCGGGATCACCGGGTTAACCTTGCCGGGCATGATCGAGCTGCCTGGCTGGCGTGCCGGCAGGTTGATCTCGTTGATGCCGGTGCGTGGGCCGCTGGACAGCAGACGCAGGTCATTGCAGATCTTCGACAGCTTCACCGCAGTACGCTTGAGCATGCCGGAGAACAGCACGAAAGCGCCCATGTCGGAGGTGGCTTCGATCAGGTCGGCAGCCGGAACCAGCGGCTGGCCGCTGATCAGCGCCAGGCGTTGTACGGCCAGGGCCTGGTAACGCGGGTCGGCGTTGATGCCGGTGCCGATGGCGGTGCCGCCCAGGTTCACTTCGGTCAGTAGCTCTGGCGCCAGTGTTTTCAGGCGAGCCAGGTCTTCACCCAGGGTGGTGGCGAAGGCGCGGAATTCCTGGCCGAGGGTCATCGGCACGGCATCTTGCAATTGGGTACGGCCCATTTTCAGCACGTGGCCGAACTCGATGCCTTTGGCGGCGAACGCCTGGATCAGGCTGTCGAGGCTGGCCAGCAGCGCGTCATGGCCCAGCAGCAGACCCAGGCGGATCGCGGTTGGGTAGGCGTCGTTGGTCGACTGCGCCATGTTCACGTCGTTGTTGGGGTGCAGGTACTGGTACTCGCCCTTGTTGTGGCCCATGGCCTCCAACGCGATGTTGGCGATGACTTCGTTGGCATTCATGTTGGTCGAAGTGCCAGCGCCGCCTTGAATCATGTCCACCACGAACTCTTCGTGGAAATCGCCGCGGATCAGACGGGCACAGGCTTCGCTGATGGCAGCGTGCTTGGCTTCGCTGAGCTGGCCCAACTCGCGGTTGGCGTCAGCGGCTGCTTGCTTGACCATTGCCAGGCCGACCACCAATTTCGGGTAATGCGAAATCGGAACGCCCGAGAGGCGGAAGTTGTTCACCGCTCGCAGGGTCTGGATGCCGTAATACGCTTGAGCCGGTACTTCGAGTACGCCAAGCAGGTCTTTTTCTGTGCGGAATGATGCAGCGGAGGACATGACGGAAATCATCTCGATATGGACCCGGAACAGGCCGGAACGCTGCGAATGCTAGGCTTGTAGAAGTTTTTGGGCCAATGCTGTTCAGCACTGGCCTATGCACAAACGGCATAATGTTGATGTGACCCGGTTATCATGGCGGGCGTGTGTGCCAAAATGGTGCGTGTCCGTGGGAGGAAGCGATGAACCTTGAGAGCAAATGGCTGGAAGACTTCAGCGCCCTGGCGGCAACCCGCAGCTTTTCCCAGGCAGCGGAGCGGCGCTTTGTCACCCAGCCAGCGTTCAGCCGGCGTATCCGTAGCCTTGAAGCCGCGTTGGGCCTGACGTTGGTCAACCGTTCGCGCACGCCCGTCGAGCTGACGGCGGCGGGGCAGCTGTTCCTGGTCACCGCGCGCACGGTGGTCGAACAGCTCGGTGAAGTGCTGCGCCATTTGCATCACCTGGAAGGTGGGCAGGGCGAAGTCATGCAAGTGGCGGCCGCGCACTCCCTGGCATTGGGCTTCTTCCCGCGCTGGATCGCGCAACTGCGTAACGAGGGCCTTAACATCGCGACCCGACTGGTCGCCACCAACGTTGGCGATGCAGTGCACGCCCTGCGCGAAGGCGGCTGCGACTTGATGCTGGCGTTCTACGACCCGGATGCGGCCATGCAGATGGACGCGGAAATCTTCCCGTCGCTGCACCTGGGCAACACCGAGATGCTCCCGGTGTGCGCCGCCGACGCCGACGGCAAACCGCTGTTCGACCTGGAGGGTGAGGGCAGCGTGCCGTTGCTGGCCTACAGTGCCGGCGCCTTTCTCGGGCGCTCGGTAAATTTGCTGCTGCGCCAGCGCGCCCTGCGTTTCACCACCATTTACGAAACTGCCATGGCAGACAGTCTCAAGAGCATGGCCCTTGAAGGCTTGGGTATCGCCTGGGTGCCGCAGTTGAGCGTGCGTGCCGAACTGGCACGTGGCGAACTGGTGGTGTGCGGCGGCCCGCAATGGCATGTGCCGCTGGAGATTCGTCTGTATCGCTGCGCGTTGGTGCGCAAGGCGAACGTGCGGCTGCTGTGGCGCAAGTTGGAAGGCGGGGCTGCACAAAGCACCTGAGCGCAATGCAGATCAACTGTGGGAGCTGGCTTGCCTGCGATGCAGGCGCCTCGGTACATCAGCCATAAGTGAGGTGATGCTATCGCAGGCAAGCCAGCTCCCACATTGACCCTTTTTCTCAGGGGAAATTTGCGCCGGTTTCGCTGACTCGGAAGTCAATAAAACCGCCGCTTTGCGCCGTAAGACAGATGGTCATTCCAGGGGCTGTTTATCTGGATTATTACGGTATACTGCGCGGCCTTCGGCCGGTCCAACCGGCCTTAATTCGTACACCAAGCCACGCCGGATTTCCCGCGTGGCTTGTTGTTTTTTGACGCGCCTGCGGGCGCCCAGAGAGAAGAGGCACGACGATGAGTGCATTGGTTGGCGTGATCATGGGCTCCAAGTCCGATTGGTCCACCCTTAGCCACACCGCCGATATGCTGGAAAAACTCGGCATTCCGTATGAAGTGAAAGTGGTCTCTGCCCACCGCACCCCGGATTTGCTGTTCCAGTATGCCGATGAAGCAGAATCCCGTGGCATCGAGGTGATCATCGCCGGTGCCGGCGGTGCGGCGCACCTGCCAGGCATGTGTGCGGCCAAGACCCACCTGCCGGTGCTCGGTGTGCCGGTGCAGTCGTCGATGCTCTCGGGCGTGGATTCGCTGTTGTCCATCGTGCAGATGCCGGCCGGTATTCCGGTGGCTACATTGGCAATCGGCAAGGCCGGCGCGATCAACGCTGCGTTGCTGTCCGCCAGCATCCTGGGCGCCAAGCACCCGCAGTTCCATGCGGTGCTGAAAAAATTCCGTGCTGAGCAGACAGACAGCGTGCTGGACAATCCAGACCCACGTATCGCCTGAAGGTATTGATTGATGAAAATCGGTGTAATCGGTGGCGGCCAACTGGGTCGCATGCTGGCCTTGGCGGGCACCCCGCTGGGGATGAACTTCGCTTTCCTGGACCCGGCGCCGGACGCCTGTGCCGCTGCCCTGGGTGAACACCTGCGCGCTGACTACAGCGACCCGGACCATCTGCGCCAACTGGCCGATGAAGTCGACCTGGTGACCTTCGAATTCGAAAGCGTCCCGGCCGAAACCGTGGCCTTCCTGTCGCAGTTCGTGCCGGTGTACCCGAGCGCCGAAGCCTTGCGCATCGCGCGTGACCGCTGGTTCGAGAAGAGCATGTTCAAGGACCTGGGTATCCCGACCCCCGCCTTCGCCGATATCCAGTCCCAGGCGGACCTTGACGCCGCCGTTGCCAGCATCGGCCTGCCAGCCGTGCTCAAGACCCGCACCCTGGGTTATGACGGCAAGGGCCAGAAAGTCCTGCGCACTGCTGCCGATGTGGTCGGCACTTTTGCCGAACTGGGCAGTGTTGCCTGCCTGCTGGAAGGCTTTGTGCCGTTCACCGGTGAAGTTTCTCTGATCGCTGTGCGCGCCCGTGACGGCGAGACCCGCTTCTACCCGTTGGTGCACAACACTCACGACAGCGGCATTCTCAAGCTGTCCGTAGCCAGCACCGACCACCCGCTGCAGGCCCTGGCCGAAGACTATTCCAGCCGCGTGCTCAAGCAGCTGGATTACGTCGGCGTGATGGCGTTCGAGTTCTTTGAAGTCGACGGCGGCCTCAAGGCCAACGAAATCGCCCCGCGCGTGCACAACTCCGGGCACTGGACCACCGAAGGTGCCGAGTGCAGCCAGTTCGAAAACCACCTGCGGGCGGTGGCGGGCTTGCCGCTGGGTTCCACAGCGAAGGTCGGCGAGAGCGCCATGCTCAACTTTATCGGCGCAGTCCCGCCGGTAGAAAAAGTCATCGCCATTGATGACTGCCACCTGCATCACTACGGCAAGGCTTTCAAGGCCGGGCGTAAAGTTGGCCACGCCAACCTGCGTTGCAAGGACCGTGCGACCCTTGAGGCGCAGATCCTCAAGGTCGAAGCATTGATCGCCGAGCAATAACCTTGAGGGCGGCGGGAACCATTGGTTATCGTCGCCTCTCTGATTGCAGGACGCTAAAGTCTGACTAGGCTTTTGTGTAGTTCACATCATTCAGAGGGAAATGCCATGGGTATCATCGGAACCATCTTTATCGGCTTGATCGTCGGCCTGCTGGCTCGTTTCCTCAAGCCTGGCGACGACAGCATGGGCTGGATCATGACCATCCTGCTGGGTATCGCAGGTTCCCTGGTCGCCACCTACGGTGGTCAGGCCCTGGGCATCTACCAGGCGGGTCAAGGCGCGGGCTTCCTCGGCGCGCTGATCGGCGCCATCGTGCTGTTGGTGATCTACGGCCTGCTGAAAAAGAAATGATCTAAGCGACAAAGCCCTCTGCGCTGCGCAGGCGCAGAGGGCTAGAATGCTCGGCATCTGAACTTGCCGAGCTTTTTCATGCGCCGTCTTTTATTCACACTCCTCCTGTTGGGCTCAGGCCTGGCGCACGCCGGTGAACTGCCGGAAACCGATTGGCTCGACTTGATGCCGCTTTCAGACCAGAAAGCCCTCGAGGCCATGCCCGAGATCGACCACAACTCCCCCGAAGCCCAAGGCACCTTCACCGACAAAGGTGGCTTGAAGCAGAGCAAAGGCTTGCCGGCGGTAATGTACTCGACCAAGACCGTGGCCGCCATGAACGGCAAGAACATCCGCATCGGTGGCTACCCGGTACCGTTGGAAACCGACGCGAAGGGCCGCAGCACCCTGTTTTTCCTGGTGCCGTACCCAGGCGCCTGCATCCACGTGCCGCCACCGCCGCCTAATCAGTTGGTGCTGGTGCGTTATCCCAAGGGGCTGAAGCTGGATGATATCTACACGCCGCTGTGGGTGACGGGCACGTTGAAGGTGGAGAAGGTCAACAATGACCTGGCAGATGCGGCGTATGCGCTGGATGCGGGGAAGGTCAGGGTAGTGAAAGAGTCCGATCTCTAGATCATGACGCAGAACCCAATGTGGGAGCGGGCTTGTGTGGGAGCAGGCAAGCCAGCTCCCACACAAGCGTGCTCACACATGTTGATTGGTTTTTACAGGGCGATACTGTTGATGCTCACGCCCAAAGTATGGCTTTGACCCGGCGCCAAGCTCACCACATCATCCAGCACATTCGCCGTTTCGATGCACAGCATGCCCTGCCAGCCATCATCGGCCATGTCGTCAAACGCCTTGGCGCGTTCGGTCCATGGGTTCCAGATCACGGTCGAGCTCGAACCCTGGCTGGTGAGCTGAATGCGGCGCTGCCAATCCTTATCGACAATATCCAACTGCGCCGGAGTATCCAGGTAGATACGATCAGTCTCGGCACTGAAGTGCAGCAGGCCGGACTGCTTCTTCTCGGCCCAGCCATCGGCGGTGTCGATATACGCCAGCCCATCCAGCCCTTCGACCTGCACCTTGCGTACGTCACTCACGGCGAAGTAAGTGTGCAGCGCCTGGCTGAGGGTCACGGTGTCGGTGCCACGGTTGTGACTGGTCAGGCGAATATGCAGTTGATCGTCCAACAGCAGGCTCAGTGTCAGGTCGACCTGATGCGGCCAGCCGGGGAAGCCGCCCTCGGGAACCGGCAGCACCAAATCCACCCGTAGCGCCTGGCCTTCGAGTTCGCTCGCAGCCAACTCCCACTGTGCCGTGCGCACAAAACCATGGGCACCGGCCGGTTGCTCGCTCTGGCGCATTGCCTTGACGCTCTGCGGGTTGCGGTCAAACACGCCAAACCATGGCCAGCATACCGGCACGCCGGTACGGATGCCTTTGCCTTGCTTGAACACCGCCGCAGGGTTTGGCCATATCAGCGGCTGCTCGCCCTTGCGCTGGTAACTGAAGATGTGCGCGCCCTGTTGGGCCACCATCAATTCAGCGCCGTTGTGGCGAATGCGCCAGCAGTCCAGTTCGTCGATTTTTACGCTTTCAACGTGGGGCACAGGCATACGAAGCACTCTTTAATGGCAGGCAATGGGGCAATTGACCGTCAAAACCCGACGAGGTTTAACGCGCGCGCGACGGTACCGAGCGCGTGCGGCCGCTGCCATCGATGGCGACGAACACGAACACCGCCTCGGTAACTTTGCGCCATTCACTGGACAGCGGGTCGTCGCTCCACACTTCGACCATCATCTGGATCGAGCTACGGCCAATTTCCAGGGCTTGGGTATAGAAGGACAATTGCGCACCGACGGCGACCGGCACCAGAAAGGCCATGCGATCAATGGCCACGGTAGCCACGCGGCCGCCGGCGACCTTGCTGGCCATTGCCGTGCCTGCCAGGTCCATCTGCGCGACCAGCCAGCCGCCAAAAATATCGCCAAAACCATTGGTTTCACGTGGCAATGCGGTGATTTGCAGGGCGAGATCGCCTTGCGGGATAGGATCTTCTTGTTCGAGTTCGATCATGCCAAGGGTGCCTCTGACCCGTAACGCTTCATGGGTGTTTCAAGTGGATAGCCGTCTTCGGGAAAAACGTTTCAGCACCAACATACACCGCTCGATACGTTTCTCGTAAGGCGCACTAAAGGGAAACTCTGCCAAAACGGCTGGGTGGCACCCAACGACGTTTTGGCACAGCAGCCCCTCAAGACAGCGGGTTTGGCGCTTGCAAGGGCCGAGTATATCGAGACGCTGGCGCCGCGACGACCTCCCGGCGCTCATTTGGTCGGCAAATCGCGGCTGTTATGCGGCTTTTTCGCGCAACTGTGTTTCTGATTGCAGGGAAAGCGCACGAATGGGGAATATTTCGCCCATTTGAACTGTGATTCGGTAGACGCTGTGCTTTTTCAAACGATTTGCTATCTTGCCAAACCTGCCGCAAGTCCCGGGCTTGCTGTTCTGATTACTATAAGAGAAGCCTTGCCATGTCCTCCGTGCCCGCAAGCAGCGCGCAACCTTCGCGCCCGCTGACCCGCAACGACTACAAAACCCTTTCGCTGTCTGCCTTGGGCGGGGCGCTGGAATTCTACGACTTCATCATCTTCGTGTTTTTCGCTACCGTGGTCGGGAAGCTGTTTTTCCCCGTCGACATGCCCGAATGGCTGCGCATGATGCAGACCTTCGGCATCTTCGCCGCCGGTTACCTGGCACGCCCGCTGGGCGGCATCATCATGGCGCACTTCGGTGACCTGCTGGGCCGCAAGAAAATGTTCACCCTGAGCATCTTCATGATGGCCGTGCCGACCCTGATCATGGGCCTGCTGCCGACCTACGCACAGATCGGCCTGTGGGCGCCGCTGCTGTTGCTGCTGATGCGCGTCATCCAGGGCGCCGCCATTGGCGGCGAAGTACCTGGCGCCTGGGTGTTTGTCTCCGAACACGTGCCGCCGCGCCACATCGGCTATGCCTGCGGCACCCTGACCAGCGGCCTCACCGCCGGTATCCTGCTGGGTTCGCTGGTGGCTACCGCCATCAACACCCTCTATACCCCGGAGCAGGTCTCGGATTACGCGTGGCGTATCCCGTTCCTGCTGGGGGGGGTGTTCGGCCTGCTGTCGGTGTACTTGCGCCGTTGGCTGCACGAAACACCGATCTTCGCTGAGATGCAGCAGCGCAAAACCCTGGCTGCCGAGTTGCCATTGCGCGCGGTATTGCGTGACCACCGTGGCGCCATCGTGCTGTCGATGCTGTTGACGTGGTTGCTGTCGGCGGGTGTGGTTGTGGTCATCCTGATGACCCCGACCGTGCTGCAAACCGTCTACCACTTCAGCCCGACGGTTGCGCTGCAAGCCAACAGCCTGGCGATCGTTACGCTGAGCCTGGGCTGCATTGCGTCCGGCGCGCTGGCTGACCGTTTTGGTGCCGGTCGCGTTTTGGTCACCGGTTGCGCGTTGCTGCTGGCCACTTCCTGGACGCTGTATCACAGCCTGATGGCCCACCCGGACTGGTTGTTCCCGCTGTACGCGTTGACCGGCCTGTTTGTGGGCACCATCGGTGTAGTGCCTTACGTGATGGTGAAAGCATTCCCGCCAGTGGTGCGTTTCAGCGGTTTGTCGTTCTCCTATAACGTGGCCTACGCCGTATTTGGTGGTTTGACGCCACTGGCGGTATCGCTGCTGATGAAGGAAAGCCCGATGGGGCCTGCTTACTACGTGGCTGTCCTGTGTGTAATGGGGATGGCGGTGGGCGGCTACCTGTGGAAGCGCGGGCGCTGAATGATCGTTCCCACGCTCTGCGTGGGAATGCCGGCCTGGACGCTCTGCGTCCGCTTTTGAAGGTCGTGACGCAGAGCGTCACTGGATGCGTTCCCACGCAGAGCGTGGGAAGGATCAATGCCAGCAACGATTACAGAGTGTTTCCGAAACATCGCTCCAGCCGCCTAAACCTCCTCGCAAGCCCCGGATTTATTGCACTTCCCCCTTCCTGTCAGGTTTTTCATAAATACTGGCCTTTCATCTAATTGTCATATTCCAGACATAGAGTGTTCACACGGCCTACCGATACTTGGCCCCGATCCAACTATCCCTATCTGCTAGGAGCAAGGCATGAAACTGAAACGTTTGATGGCGGCAATGACTTTTGTCGCTGCTGGCGTTGCGACCGCCAACGCGGTGGCCGCTGGTGTTGATCCGGCAATCCCGGCTTACGTTAAGACCACTGGTGTGTCGGGCAACTTGTCCAGCGTCGGTTCCGATACCTTGGCTAACCTGATGACCCTGTGGGCCGAGGGTTACAAAAAGGAATACCCGAACGTCAACATCCAGATTCAGGCTGCCGGCTCCGCCACTGCACCTCCTGCGCTGACTGAAGGCACCTCCAACCTGGGCCCGATGAGCCGCAAGATGAAGGACACCGAACTGGCGGCCTTCGAGCAGAAGTACGGCTACAAGCCAACCGCTATCCCGGTTGCCGTGGATGCCCTGGCTGTGTTTGTGCACAAGGACAACCCGATCCAGCACCTGACCATGGAACAAGTCGACGCGATCTTCTCCTCGACTCGTCTGTGCGGCGCTAAAGCCGATGTTAAAACCTGGGGCGACCTGGGTGTGACCGGCGACCTGGCCAACAAGCCGGTTCAGTTGTTTGGTCGTAACTCGGTATCCGGCACCTACGGCTACTTCAAAGAAGAAGCCCTGTGCAAAGGCGACTACAAGCCAAACGTGAACGAACAACCAGGCTCGGCTTCGGTCGTGCAGTCGATCAGCTCCTCGCTGAACGGCATCGGTTACTCGGGCATCGGCTACAAAACTGCTAGCGTGAAGACCGTGGCCCTGGCCAAGAAAGGCAGCACTGACTTCATCGAAGACAGCGAAGAAAACGCCCTGAACGGTAAATACCCGCTGTCGCGTTTCCTCTACGTGTACGTCAACAAAGCCCCGAACAAGCCTCTGGCCCCGCTGGAAGCTGAGTTCGTGAAACTGGTTCTGTCCAAACAGGGCCAGGAAGTAGTAGTGAAAGACGGTTACATCCCACTGCCAGCCAAAGTTGCCGCCAAGGCACTGGCTGACCTGGGCCTGAAAGAAGGCAACTAAGCCTGCAATACCGGTGTAGCAGCGGGCCCTGTGGAAGCGGGCTTGCTGTGGCGAGGGAGCTTGCTCCCGTTCGACTGCGTAGCAGTCGCAAGCCTTGGGGGCGCTTCGCCCCCCAGCGCAAGCAAGCTTGCTCGCCACAGTAACCCCTTACTCTTCAAGCCCGTCTACACCTCTAATTCTTTAATCCGCTGCCAGCCCTGCTACGCGGCGGATTTCTTGCGTCACTGCATTGTCATCTTTCTGTCATACAGGATCGCTAGGGTGTGCGCATGAATGATCTGGCCAATTCCACCATGACGACGACTTCTCCCCCCAAGCGTATTGATTTCAATACGCCTGAGCTGCAACGCAAGCGCCGCATTCGCGCGCTCAAAGATCGCCTGACCCGTTGGTATGTGTTGATCGGCGGCCTCGCCGTGCTCGGCGCAATTACCCTGATCTTCTTCTTCCTGGCTTATGTCGTTGCACCTTTGTTCCAAGGTGCTTCGCTGACCAAGGAAGACGCGCTGACACCCGCCTGGATGCAGGACGCCGGCAAGCCGTTGATGATCTCCCTCGAAGAACAGAACCAAGTTGCCATGCGGGTTTCCGACAAGGGCCAGGCGCTGTTCTTTGATGTGAGCACCGGTGCCGAGCTCAAACGTGTCGACCTGCCTTTGCCTGCTGGCGCCACTGTGGTCTCGATCGGCAAGGACCAGCCAGGCAGCCCGTTGGTGATCCTCGGTTTGTCCAATGGCCAGTCCCTGGTGTTCCGCCACACTTATAAAGTGTCGTACCCGGACGGCAAAAAGACCATTACGCCGGCCATTGAATACCCCTACGGCGAAACGCCCATCGTCCTCGACGAGCAGGGCCGCCCGCTGGAGCACGTCGCCCTCAACGCCACTGACTCGTCGCTGGTGGTTGCAGGTTCCGCGGGTTCGTACTTGAACGTACTGAGCCTGAGCCGCGAAGAAAACATGATGACCGGTGAAGTCACCAGCGAGCAGAAGCGTATCGAGCTGCCGCAAATGACCGAACCGGTGAAGGCAATCTTCATCGACCCACGCCAGCAGTGGTTGTATGTGATCAACGGTCGTGTGCTCGCCGATGTGTTCAGCCTGCGCGACAAGAGCCTCAACGGTCGTTACAAACTGCTGGAAGACGGCAACGCCGAAATCACTGCCAGCACCCAGCTGGTGGGCGGTATCTCGCTGATCGTCGGTAACTCCAAGGGCGGCCTGGCCCAATGGTTCATGGCCCGTGACCCGGACGGCGAGCAACGCCTGAAGCAGATCCGCACCTTCCAGATGGGCACCGCGCCAATCGTTGAAATCACCGCCGAGGAGCGTCGCAAAGGCTTCACCGCCCTGGACGCATCCGGCAAGTTCGGCGTGTTCCACAGTACCGCGCACCGCACGCTGCTGGTCGATCCGGTGGTGGATGGCCAAGGCCTGTTCGGCATGTCGCCACGCGCCAACCGCGTGATCGTCGAAGCCGGCGGCAAGCTGCAACCGCTGCTGCTCGACAACCCGCACCCGGAAGTGTCCTGGAGCGCGCTGTGGAGCAAGGTCTGGTACGAAAACTACGACGAGCCTAAATACGTCTGGCAATCGACCGCCGCCAACACCGACTTCGAACCCAAAATGAGTTTGGCCCCGCTGACCTTCGGTACCCTGAAGGCTGCGTTCTACGCCATGTTGCTGGCGGCGCCACTGGCAGTTGCCGCGGCAATCTACACCGCTTACTTCATGGCCCCGAGCCTGCGCCGGAAGGTCAAGCCGGTGATTGAACTGATGGAAGCGATGCCGACGGTGATCCTCGGCTTCTTCGCCGGCCTGTTCCTGGCGCCTTATGTAGAAGGGCACTTGCCGGGGATTTTCAGCCTGCTGATGTTGCTGCCGATTGGCATCCTGGTCGCCGGGTTTGTCTTCAGCCGCCTGCCTGAATCGCTGCGCCTGCGCGTTCCGGATGGTTGGGAAAGTGCGATCCTGATTCCGGTGATCCTGTTTGTGGGCTGGCTCTCGCTGTACATGAGCCCGTACCTGGAGACCTGGTTCTTTGGCGGCGACATGCGCATGTGGATCTCCCACGACCTGGGCATCACCTACGACCAGCGCAACGCCCTGGTCGTCGGTCTGGCCATGGGTTTTGCGGTGATCCCGAACATCTACTCCATCGCCGAAGACGCCGTATTCAGTGTGCCGCGCGGCCTCACCCTGGGCTCATTGGCCCTGGGCGCCACGCCATGGCAGACCATGACCCGCGTGGTGATCCTGACCGCGAGCCCGGGCATCTTCTCCGCACTGATGATCGGCATGGGCCGCGCAGTGGGTGAAACCATGATCGTGCTGATGGCCACCGGCAACACCCCGGTGATGGAGATGAACCTGTTCGAAGGCCTGCGCACATTGGCGGCCAACGTTGCGGTGGAGATGCCTGAGTCGGAAGTCGGTGGCAGTCACTACCGCGTGCTGTTCCTCTCGGCGCTGGTGCTGCTGCTGTTCACCTTCATCATGAACACCCTCGCCGAGCTGATCCGTCAGCGTCTGCGCAAGAAATACTCGTCGCTTTAAGAAAGGTAGAAGTCTGTGAAACAGAACTCCCTGAATGGATGGTTCAAGAGCGGCGCCCCCGGCGTCTGGATCAGCGGTGGCGCGGTGTCCATCGCGGTCATCATGACCATTGGTTTGCTGGCCGTGATTGCCGTGCGTGGTCTGGGCCACTTCTGGCCGGCCGACCTGATCCAGGCCAACTACAGCGTGCCTGGCCAGGAAAACCATATCGTCATCGGCGAAGTGGTGCAGAAGGAAGAAGTGCCGCGCGAACGCCTGAAAAGCGCGGGCCTGCCGGTGCCGGACCAAGGCCCGGAATTCATGACCCGCGAGCTGATCAAGGTCGGTAACCGCGACTTGAATGGCAACGACTTCACCTGGATCGTCGGCGAGTGGTTGAAAGACCAGACCACCCCGAAGAACCTGATGGCCATCGAGCGTCGTGAGTGGGGCAACTTCTACGGCACCCTGGTCAACGTCAAGCAAGATGGCAAGGTGATCGCCGAAGGCGAAGCCGCATGGCCGGAGCTGCAAGCCCGCGTCGATCGTGTGAACAAGTTGGCGGCCCAGCTCAAGAGCCTTGAGAAAACCGACATCGGCGCGATCAACGCTGGCCTGGAACGCATCCGCCTGCACGGGCGCAAGCTGGAGCTGGAAGGCAAGCTCGACGCTGCCGCCCAGGCCGACATGGACTCCGGCCGCGCCGAGCTGAATGCCCGTTACCAGGACATCGAAGCGCGCCTGGCCGACCTGCACACCCAGTTCAACCGCGACAGCCTGACGGCCCGCGACGGCAACGGCAAAGAAATCGAAATCGGCATCGGCAAAGTGGTGCACGCCTACCAGCCGAACGCCATGGGCACCCTGACCAAGGTGGGTTTCTACTTCAGCAAGGTCTGGGAATTCTTGAGCGACGACCCACGGGAAGCCAACACCGAAGGCGGGATCTTCCCGGCCATCTTCGGCACCGTGATGATGACCCTGATCATGGCGATGATCGTGACCCCGTTCGGCGTGCTGGCGGCGGTGTACCTGCGTGAATACGCCAAACAGAACACCCTGACCCGCATTATCCGTATCGCGGTGAACAACCTGGCCGGCGTACCGGCCATCGTTTACGGCGTGTTCGGCCTGGGCTTCTTTGTGTATGTACTGGGTGGCTCGGTCGACCGTTTGTTCTTCGCTGAAGCTCTGCCGGCGCCGACCTTCGGTACGCCTGGCCTGCTGTGGGCTTCGCTGACCCTGGCGCTGCTGGCGGTGCCGGTGGTGATCGTGGCCACCGAAGAAGGCCTGGCGCGGATTCCTCGTACCGTGCGTGAGGGTTCCCTGGCACTCGGCGCAACCAAGGCGGAAACGCTGTGGAAGATTGTGCTGCCGATGGCCAGCCCGGCGATGATGACCGGCATGATCCTCGCCGTGGCCCGTGCCGCCGGTGAAGTGGCGCCGCTGATGCTGGTGGGTGTGGTGAAACTGGCACCGTCGCTGCCGCTGGATGGCAACTACCCGTACCTGCACCTTGACCAGAAGATCATGCACCTGGGCTTCCATATTTATGACGTTGGCTTCCAGAGCCCCAACGTCGAAGCCGCACGACCGCTGGTATACGCCACCGCCTTGCTGCTGGTGCTGGTGATCGCCACGCTCAACCTGTCGGCGGTGTGGATTCGTAACCACCTGCGCGAAAAATACAAGGCGCTGGACAGCTAAAGCGATCCCCTGTGGGGCCGGCTTGTGTGGGAGCTGGCTTGCCTGCGATAGCATCATCGCGGTGTGGCTGACACACCGCGGTGCCTGCATCGCGGGCAAGCCCAGCTCCCACACAAGCCAGCTCCTCAAGGGTCCAGAGACAGACACAGATTTTTGAGTAAACCGCCCCGGCGGTTCAACCAAACGAATTGGTAGCACAGGGAGCATCCCATGCAACATGAAACCCATACCCACGGCATCAACATGTCGGCCCTGGGTCGCGACAAGCAGAGCCTGAGCCTGGCCCAGGAAACCGTGGCCATCGAAGTTCCGGGCCTGAGCCTGTACTACGGTGAAAAGCAGGCGCTGTTCGACGTCAGCATGAACATCCCCAAGCAGCGCGTGACCGCCTTTATCGGCCCGTCCGGCTGCGGCAAGTCCACGCTGCTGCGCACCTTCAACCGCATGAACGACCTGGTTGACGGTTGCCGCGTAGAAGGCGCGATCAACCTGTACGGCACTAACATCTACCGCAAGGGCGAAGACGTGGCCGAGCTGCGCCGCCGCGTGGGCATGGTGTTCCAGAAGCCGAACCCGTTCCCCAAGACCATCTACGAAAACGTGGTGTATGGCCTGCGCATCCAGGGCATCAACAAAAAACGCATCCTCGACGAAGCCGTTGAGTGGGCCTTGAAAGGCGCGGCGCTGTGGGACGAGGTTAAAGACCGCCTGCACGACTCGGCACTCGGCCTGTCCGGCGGCCAGCAGCAGCGTCTGGTGATCGCCCGCACCATCGCCGTGGAGCCGGAAGTGTTGCTGCTCGACGAACCCTGCTCGGCACTCGACCCGATCTCGACGCTGAAAGTCGAAGAGCTGATCTACGAACTCAAGTCCAAGTTCACCATCGTCATCGTGACCCACAACATGCAACAGGCGGCGCGGGTTTCCGACTACACCGCGTTCATGTACATGGGCAAGCTGGTGGAGTTCGGCGACACCGACACCTTGTTCACCAACCCGGCGAAGAAGCAGACCGAAGACTACATCACCGGTCGTTACGGCTAGCCCCAGCTGCAAGCCGCAAGTTTCAAGCGGCAAGTGGAAGCAGTTTGATCAACGACACACATCAGCTTGCAGCTTGTAGCTTGCGGCTTACAGCTTTTGCGGAGCAAACCCATGATTAGCAAAGAAGGCCTTACCCACCACATCTCCGCGCAGTTCAACGCCGAGCTTGAGGAGGTGCGCAGCCACCTCCTGGCGATGGGCGGGCTGGTGGAGAAGCAAGTCAACGATGCCGTTACTGCGTTGATCGAGGCCGACTCTGGCCTGGCCCAGCAAGTGCGCGAGATTGATGACCAGATCAATCAGATGGAACGCAATATCGATGAAGAATGCCTGCGCATTCTGGCCCGTCGCCAGCCGGCGGCCTCCGACCTGCGTTTGATCATCAGCATCTCCAAGTCGGTGATCGATTTGGAGCGCATCGGCGACGAAGCCACCAAAATCGCCCGCCGCGCTATCCAGCTGTGCGAAGAAGGCGAGGCGCCACGCGGTTACGTGGAAGTGCGCCACATCGGTGACCAAGTGCGCAATATGGTGCGCGATGCGCTGGACGCTTTCGCCCGCTTCGACGCCGAATTGGCGTTGTCGGTGGCGCAATACGACAAGACCATCGACCGCGAATACAAGACCGCACTGCGCGAGCTGGCCACCTACATGATGGAAGACCCGCGCTCTATCTCGCGGGTCTTGAACATCATCTGGGTATTACGTTCCCTGGAACGGATCGGCGACCACGCGCGCAATATCTCGGAATTGGTGATTTACCTGGTGCGCGGCACCGACGTGCGGCACATGGGCCTCAAGCGCATGAAAGCCGAAGTTGAAGGCACGGCCGATCAAATCCCTAATGTTCCGGGCGAAACTGACGATAAGTAAGGTTGCCCGAGACATTAACGCCCGGCCTTTGGTCGGGCGTTTTCGTTTGTGGCATCTGAATTTATTTGCGCAGCAGGAGCAATAAGTCCTTCTGTGACCAGCGAGTTTTGGCAAAATGCCATCAGTCAGGCGTTTTGCATGCCGAAGTTTTAATAGGATGAAGGGTCGATGAGTAAAGTCAGTGTATTGGTGGTGGACGACGCCTCGTTTATCCGCGATTTGGTGAAGAAGTGCCTGCGCAACTACTTCCCAGGCATCAAGATTGAAGACGCGGTAAACGGCAAAAAGGCGCAATCCATCCTGATGCGTGAGACCTTCGACCTGGTGCTGTGCGACTGGGAAATGCCTGAGATGTCTGGTCTTGAGCTGTTGACCTGGTGCCGTGAACAAGCCCATCTCAAAGCCATGCCGTTCGTGATGGTGACCAGCCGTGGCGACAAGGAAAACGTTGTGCAGGCGATCCAGGCCGGGGTTTCCGGTTACGTCAGTAAGCCGTTCACCAACGAGCAACTGCTGAACAAGGTCAAGCAGGCTTTGCACAAGATCGGCCGTCTCGACGCCCTTATCGCCAGCGCGCCGACCAAGATGAACTCGGCCTTCGGCAACGACTCTCTCAATGCCTTGACCGGCGGCAAGCCCGAGGCGGCCAAACCGGCGCCGATAGCTGCGCCGAGCAAAGGCCTGCTCAACAGCCAACCGGTGCAAGCGCCTGCTGCCTCGCCTGCCGGCGGTCGCGGCCAGGGCCAACTGCGGCTGTCCAGCGGCAACCAGCAATGTGTGATCAAGGCGCTGAGCATTAAGGAAGCGTTGCTGGTGGTCCGTCGCGGTGAAGTGCTGCCCCAGGTGCTGGAAAGCGCCGTGCTCGACCTTGAGCAAGGCGAGAACGCCGAAGTCGCGCGCCTCAACGGCTACCTGCACGCCATCGTCGCCTATGAGCCACGGCCTGACAGCGACTGGCTGCAACTGACCTTCCGGTTTATTGACCAGGATGCGCAGAAGCTCGACTACATCTCCCGCCTGATCGCGCGCGGTACGGCGCAGAAGCACTTCGTGCCGGGAGCTTGATCGCCTGAATCAAGGGAATCGACCGACCGTCTGATTCCCGCTGGGTCGCTTGATTTATATCCATTTCGATATAGTCTCTCGATAACGCGTCAGTGTTATCGAGCCTTTGCTATGCCTTGAAACACACCTGCACCGCCTTTGGCTGAATCGTCGATTAGGCTTCTTCTTTCCAGGAAAGGAGAAGCAAATGCCAAGGCATAAGGATGTGGTGTTTTTAGGAATCTCGCTCAAGGATCTCAACGAATTCCCTCTCGACGCCCGAAGGGCTGCCGGCTTTCAGTTGGATCTCTTGCAGCAGGGTGAACAGCCTTTTGATTGCAAACCGATGAAGACTATCGGGAGGGGCGTCAGCGAAATTCGGATCACTGAGGAATCAGGAGCGTTTCGAGTGTTCTATGTGATTAATCGGCCGGAAGCAGTCTATGTGCTGCACGCGCTGCGCAAAACCACACAGAAAACCGAAGGGCGGGATATCGAACTGGCTCGTGCCAGATTGCAGGAGATAGGTTAAGCCCATGACAGACTCAAAAATTCACACCGAACGTTTCAGCAGCGTCTGGGATGCTCTGGAAGACACGCCCCAACAAGCCGCCAATATGCGCATGCGCTCAAAGTTGTTGTTGGAGTTGTGCAACACCATCCGCAGCTGGGAGCTTTCTCAGAAAGACGCGGCACAAAGGCTCGGTATCAGTCAGCCGCGCTTGAACGACGTGCTCAACGGCAAGATCGACAAGTTTTCCCTTGATGCGCTGGTCAACCTGTCGGCCGCCGCCCGGATGAATGTGGATATCTGCTTTACCGCGCTGCCCGCTTAGAGCTGTCATCAACCCTTGCTAGCCTGCCGAACAGTCCTCCCGGCAGGTACGTCATGTTCATTCGCCTAGTCCTGTTCTGTGGGCTGGCCACGGTTTGCACTTCGACCCTGGCCATGACCCTCTACAAAACCACCGATGCCAATGGCGTGGTGTCTTTCAGCGACCGGCAAACGCCGGGCGCCCAGGCATTTGTGATGCAGGAGCGCCGGGTGGAACGGACCAAACGGCCGGTGCTGGATATGCCCACATCAAGTTATCCACAGCAAGCCTATCGCTATCCTTTGCCTTGGCGTGGTGGGCCGTTTCGCTTGACCCAAGGCCCTAACGGCAGCTTCAGCCACACCGACGCCAAGAGCCGCTACGCCATGGACATCGCCATGCCCGAAGGCACACCAATCATTGCGGCGCGTAGCGGGATGGTGGTGAAGACCGAAAATAACCAGGCCGGGCGCGGTAATGACGCGTCCGGGAATTTCGTGCGCATACGCCACGATGACGGCACCGAGGGCGTGTATTTGCACCTCAAGCAAGGTTCGGTCAGCGTAAGGGCAGGGCAGCGTGTGGTGGTGGGAAGCCCACTGGCGTTGTCGGGCAATACCGGCAACAGCAGCGGGCCGCATCTGCATTTTGTGGTGCAGAAGGCTTCCGAGGCCGGGCTGGTTTCGATTCCGTATGAGTTCAACCAGCCGCTTGGCAAATTGCCCAACTTTGCGTTGGGCAATTGAGGCGTCAATCCAGCAGCAACACCTTGGCCAGGACGATCTTCGGCCCTTTCATCTTCTTGATGATGATGCGCAAGCCTTCAACTTCCAGCACTTCTTCCTCTTCCGGCACGCGTTTCAACGTGTCGTAGATCAAGCCGGCCAGGGTTTCGGCTTCGATGTGGTCCAGGTCCACGCCCAGCAGGCGCTCCACCTTGAACAGCGGCGTGTCGCCACGCACCAGCAGTTTGCCTGGCTGGTAGGCGAGGATGCCACGCTCGGCCTTGCGGTGTTCGTCCTGGATATCGCCGACCAGCACTTCCAGCACGTCTTCCATGGTCAGGTAGCCGATGACTTTGCCGTCGGCTTCTTCCACCAGGGCAAAGTGCGCGCCGCCTTTGCGGAACTGCTCCAGCAACTGCGACAGCGGCATGTGCCGCGAGACACGCTCCAGCGGGCGGGTCAGCTCGGCCAGGTTGAACGACTCGGGGATGTGGTCCAGGGCAGCCAGTTCCAGCAGCAGGTCCTTGATGTGCAGCAAGCCGACAAACTCGTTGCGATCGGCGTCATACACCGGGTAACGGCTGAATTTGTGGCGGCGGAACAACGCGAGGATTTCCTTGAGCGGGGCGTTGAAGTCCAGGGTCACCAGGTCTTCGCGGGAGTTGGCCCAGTCCACCACTTCCAGCTCGCCCATTTCCACAGCCGAAGCCAGTACGCGCATGCCTTGGTCGCTTGGGTCCTGGCCACGGCTGGAGTGCAGGATCAGCTTGAGTTCTTCGCGGCTGTAATGGTGCTCATGGTGCGGGCCGGGCTCGCCTTGGCCGGCGATACGCAAGATGGCGTTGGCGCTGGCATTGAGCAGGTAGATCGCCGGGTACATGGCCCAGTAGAACAGGTACAGCGGCACCGCCGTCCACAGCGACAGCAGCTCGGGTTTGCGAATTGCCCAGGACTTGGGGGCCAATTCACCGACCACGATGTGCAGGTAGGAAATCACGAAGAAGGCGGCAAAAAACGACACGCCTTTGATCACTTCAGGCGATTGCACGCCGATGGCGCCCAGCAATGGCTCGAGGATGTGCGCAAAGGCCGGCTCACCGACCCAGCCCAGGCCCAGGGAGGCGAGGGTAATACCCAATTGGCAGGCCGACAGATAGGCGTCGAGCTGACTGTGGACGGTGCGCAGGATCTGCCCGCGCCAGCCGTTCTTGTGGGCGATGGCCTCGACCCGGGTGGCGCGCAGTTTGACCATGGCAAATTCCGCTGCAACGAAGAAACCGTTGAGCAGTACCAGGATCAGTGCAAAAAGAATCATGCCGAAATCGGCGAAGAGTGTAGCGAGGGTGATACCAGGGGAAGGGTCCATGATGGGGTTTTGCAGGTTCCGTGTGTTCAATAAGGGGTGACAGACAGGCCTGAAAGGCAGGCGCAAGTCGGCCAATGTAGCGGCTGACGGGGCGCTTGCCTAGTGCCCGCTGCCGGGCGGAGCCTGGAAAGCCTTCTGCCAAACCATGCAAATCCAATGTAGGAGCTGGCTTGCCTGCGATAGCGGCCTGCCAGTTGAGGTGATTTCAGCTGACCCACCGCCATCGCAGGCAAGCCAGCTCCCACACTTAGATTTACGTTGTTTTCGGGTTATTCATCTGTGCCGATCACCCGCGAACGGGTCATCTGCGCCGGTGGGAAATGGCAGGTAAAGGTGCTGCCATGCCCCAGCACGCTGCTGATCTCCAACCGTGCGCGGTGGCGCAACAGCACGTGTTTGACGATCGCCAGGCCCAGCCCGGTGCCGCCGGTGTTGGAGTTGCGGCTTGAGTCGACGCGGTAGAAGCGTTCGGTCAGGCGCGGCAGATGCTTGGCGTCGATACCGATGCCGGAGTCCTGCACGCTCAAGTGTGCGCCGTGCTCATCGCTCCACCAGCGGATGCGGATATTGCCCTTGTCCTGGGTGTACTTCACGGCGTTGAACACCAGGTTGGAAAACGCGCTGCGCAACTCACCTTCGCTGCCTTTGAGCAATACCTGCGAGTCGGCCTCCAGTGTGATCTGTTGCCCGCGCTCGCCGGAAAGCGCCTGGGCGTCATTCTTGATGGTCTGCAGCAGGCTTTGCACCGCCACCGGATGGTTGTCCGATGGGTAATCGGTGGCTTCCAGCTTGGCCAGCAACAGCAGGTCATTGAGCAGGGTTTGCATGCGTGAGCCCTGCTGTTGCATCTGCTGCAGGGCACGGCTCCAACGCGGGTTGATCTCGTCGACGTTGTCCAGCAGCGTCTCCAGGTAGCCGCAGATCACCGTCAACGGCGTACGCAGTTCGTGGGAGACGTTGGCGACGAAGTCTTTGCGCATCTGTTCCAACTGGTGAATGCGGGTCACGTCGCGCACCAGCATCAGGTGCTCGTTGTTGCCATAACGCGTCAGGTACAGCTGGATGCGCACGCGGTCATTGGTAGGCGAGGGGATTTCCAGCGCTTCTTCGTAGTTTTCCTGCTCGAAATATTCCTTGAAGCGCGGGTGGCGCACCAGGTTGGTCACCGGCTGACCGCTGTCCTGGGGCGTCTTGAGGCCCAGCAAGGTCTCGGCAGCGCGGTTCCACCACTCCAGGTTGCCGTCGCTGTCGAGCATGATCACCGCGTCTTTGAGCGCAGCGGTAGACTCCTGCACCCGGTCGATCACCGCCTGCAGGCGCCCGCGAACCCTTTGGTCGCGGCGTTGCAGGTGGTAGATGCTGTCGAACACTTCGCCCCACAGGCCGTAGCCGTCGGGTGGTGCTTCGTCGGGTTTGTGCTGGCGCAGCCATTCATGCAGGCGCAGCAATTGTTTGAGGGTCCAGCCCAGGTACAGGCCGATACCAACGGCCAGGCTCCAACCGTAATAACCGCTGATCAAACCCACCACCAAGCAACCGGTGATCAACAGAAGCATGTGGCGAATCAGGGTGCCATGCCAGTTCTGGTTCACTTAAACATGCGTCCTTGTCAGCTGTTAAGGAAAGGAAGGGCCGGCTCAACCTTTGGTGGAAAAGCGATAGCCGGTGCCGCGCACGGTTTGTACCAGATTCTCGTAGGCATCGCCCAAGGCTTTGCGCAGGCGGCGGATATGCACGTCAACCGTGCGCTCCTCCACATACACATTGCCGCCCCACACCTGGTCCAGCAATTGCCCACGGGTATAGGCGCGCTCCTGGTGGGTCATGAAAAATTGCAGCAGGCGGTATTCGGTCGGCCCCATCTCGGCCGGCTTGCCGTCGATGGTCACGCGGTGGCTGATCGGGTCCAGGATCAGCCCGTCGACTTCGATCGGCGCTTCGCCATCGGTAGGGCCGGCACGGCGCAGTACGGCCTTCAGGCGCGCTACCAGCTCACGTGGGGAAAACGGCTTGGTGATGTAGTCATCAGCGCCGACTTCCAGGCCCTGGATCTTGTTGTCCTCTTCACCCTTGGCGGTGAGCATGATGATCGGGATATCCCCGGTCAGCTCGTCACGCTTGAGGCGACGGGCCAGTTCGATGCCGGAGGTGCCGGGCAGCATCCAGTCCAGCAGGATCAGGTCCGGCTTGCGGTCGACGATAATGGCATGGGCCTGCTGGGAGTTCTCCGCCTCCAGGCAGTCATAGCCGGCCATTTCCAACGCAACGGCGATCATCTCGCGAATGGGCGCTTCGTCGTCAACGATCAGAATGCTCCTGCCAACCATGCTCAAAATCCTCTTGTCATTTAACTGTCTTGCGCCGCATTAGATAACGGAATTATTGCAGTCGTGTGACAGTAATTTAGACGATCGGGCAATTCACGGCACTCTGGACTACCCTTTGGGTCCGAATCCTGACAACCACAAAAGGAAGGTTCCGATGACTTACAGCACTGTTTCATGGAAAGCCCTGTTGGTATCGGCGGCGTTGACGCTGCCGGGCCTGGCGTTTGCGGCGGAGCCGGCGATGACTCACGACGGAATGTTGGTGGATCACAAGGGGCTGACCCTCTACACCTTTGACAAGGATGCCGACGGCAAGTCGGTGTGCAAAGACCAGTGTGCGACCAACTGGCCGCCGCTGAAGGCTGAGTCTACTGACAAGTCGATGGGTGATTGGACAGTCATTACCCGCGACGACCAGACCAGTCAGTGGGCTTACAAAGGCAAGCCTGTCTACACCTACAAGGATGACAAGAAGGCGGGTGACAAGACCGGTGATGGCAAGGGCGGGGCGTGGCACGTAATCAAGCCCTGACCACGCAGTGCGGCTGAAACCATCGCGGGCAAGCCCGCTCCCACAGGGGAATGCGTTCCAAATGTGGGAGCGGGCTTGCCCGCGATGGCGTCAGCACTGACTTACCGAAACCCGTAATCCGCCACAATCCCGACAAAAATCGCCAACCCCGCCCAGTGGTTATGCAAAAACGCCTTGAAGCATTTCATCCGATCCTTGTCCCGGGTGTACCAGAATTCCCAGGCAAAACAGCCCGCCGCCGCCAGCAACCCCAGATGGAACCAGCCACCCAGCTCGAACCGCTGCCCCGCCAATAGCAGGCACACCAGCGATAAACCTTGCAGGGTCAGAATGATCACGCGGTCCGCATCGCCGAACAGAATGGCGGTGGATTTCACCCCGATCTTCAAGTCGTCATCGCGGTCGGTCATCGCGTAATACGTGTCGTAGCCCACCGTCCACAGCAAGTTGGCGATGTACAGCAGCCACGCCGTGGCCGGCAAATGCCCGGTCTCGGCAGTGAATGCCATCGGCATGCCCCATGAAAACGCCGCGCCCAGCACCACTTGTGGGTAATAGGTGTAGCGCTTCATGAACGGGTAGCTCGCCGCCAGCGCCAGGCCGCCCAAGGACAGCAGGATGGTGGTCGCGTTGGTCAGCAGCACCAGCAGAAAACTGATGCCCATCAGCACCGCAAAAAACACCAAGGCCTCTTTGGAACTGATCTTGCCGCTCACCAGCGGCCGTTGCTCGGTGCGTTTCACATGGCCGTCGACCTTGCGGTCGGCCCAGTCATTGATCACGCAGCCGCCGGCGCGGGTCAGCACCACGCCCAGCACGAAAATCACGATATTGAGCAACGACGGCGAGCCCTTGCCCGCAATCCACAGCGCCCAAAGCGTCGGCCACAACAGCAGGTAAATGCCGATGGGTTTGTCCATGCGGGTCAACTGAATGAAATCCCACGCCCTGGGGTTCAGGCGGTTCAAGGACTTGAGCAGACGTTGATACATCAGCAGTTCTCCGGATGGTCATGCAGCGCATGCCAGAAGCTGGGCAGGAAAATTTCCGCGACCAGCACGCTCAACGGCCCGCGATCAAAGCGCGAGCGGCGCGCCCACAGGCCATCGGCCTGGTCGGCGCTCGGCAGCCATTGCCGTGGGTAATGGCATACCTTGATCGCCTGGCGAGTGAAGGCCTGATCGCAGAACAGCAACTCGCCCAGCGAACGGCTGCCCAATTCGTCCATGTGCAAGCCATCGCCCTGCAAGGCACTGCGCGCCGCCACGCTGCGGGCAAACACCCACGGTTGGCCATGCCCGCGCAAATACACCTCGCGTACCCAGCCGACCGTGGCCGGGGCCATACCCAACGCCGCACATTCATCCTCGCGCAGTGGCTGCCAGCCTTCGAACAGTGGCGTCACGCTGAAG
Source organism: Pseudomonas sp. OE 28.3 (assembly GCF_014268205.2). Lineage (NCBI taxonomy): Bacteria > Pseudomonadati > Pseudomonadota > Gammaproteobacteria > Pseudomonadales > Pseudomonadaceae > Pseudomonas > Pseudomonas sp. OE 28.3. The sequence continues at coordinate 93,431 of NZ_CP077082.1, read as the reverse complement.
CCGTCGTTGGAAAGCCACGTAAGCCGGCGCGTCAGCGAGCCTTCGTCGAACAGCCAGTTGAGGGTCAATGGCGCGGGCATTGGGCTCAGAAGGCTCTGGGTCAGCCATTGGCAAGCATCGGGACAGGCGATTGAGTGCGGCACGGTGAGTCAGTTTTGGCAGTAAAAGAGGCGGCGAGCTTACCATGGCGTCCTGAACTTTTGCCGGGCTGAACCGGCCGTTTGCGCCGAACATGCTTGCATCTGCCGGCCCCGATCAGTACAAAACGCCCTGAGCCGCACGGCAACGTTGGTCTATCGACCGTCGGCCAAGATGCCTGGACCCTGAGGAAGCAAGTAATGAAGAAGTGGCAATGTGTAGTCTGCGGCCTGATCTATGACGAAAAAGACGGCTGGCCGGATGACGGTATCGCACCGGGCACCCTGTGGCAGGACGTCCCGGAAGACTGGCTGTGCCCGGACTGCGGCGTGGGCAAAATGGATTTCGAAATGATCGAAATCGGCTAAACATCGGTTTAAGAAACGTACTACAAGGAGAAAGGAATGAACGCACCTGTCGTGATCATCGGCACAGGGCTGGCCGGTTACAACGTGGCCCGGGAATTTCGCAAGCTCGACAGCGAGACCCCGTTGCTGCTGATCACCGCGGATGACGGGCGCTCCTACTCCAAGCCCATGCTCTCCACCGGCTTTGGCAAGAACAAGGAAGCCGATGGCCTGAGCATGGCTGAGCCGGGCGCCATGGCCGAGCAACTCAAGGCCGAAGTGCGCACCCACACGCGCATCAGCGGCATCGACCCGGGCCACAAACGCCTGTGGATCGGCGAGGAAGCGGTAGCCTACCGCGACCTGATCCTGGCTTGGGGCGCAGAAGCCGTGCGCGTGCCGGTCGAAGGCGATGCGGCGGAACTGATTTTCCCGATCAATGACCTTGAAGATTACGCACGCTTCCGTGCCGCTGCTGCCGGTAAGCGCCGTGTGCTGCTGCTGGGCGCGGGCCTGATCGGCTGTGAATTCGCCAACGACCTGATACTTGGCGGCTATGAAATTGATCTGGTCGCACCCTGCGAGCAAGTCATGCCGACTCTGCTGCACCCAGCAGCGGCTGGCGCTGTGCAAGCCGGGCTGGAAGGCCTCGGCGCGCGGTTCCACTTGGGCCCGGTGCTCAACCGCTTGCAGCGCACGGCGGATGGCCTGGAAGCGCACCTGTCGGATGGTGAAGTGATCCACTGCGACCTGGTGGTCTCGGCCATCGGCCTGCGTCCGCGCGTGGACCTGGCTGCTGCCGCCGGCCTGCAGATCAACCGTGGAATCATGGTGGACCGCCACCTCAAGACCTCCCACGCCAACATCTACGCCCTGGGCGACTGCGCCGAGGTCGATGGCCTCAACCTGCTGTACGTGATGCCATTGATGAGCTGCGCCCGCGCCCTGGCCCAAACCCTTGCCGGCAACGCCACCGCCGTCAGCTATGGGCCGATGCCGATCACCGTCAAAACCCCGATCTGCCCTCTGGTGGTATCGCCGCCGCCACGCGGCACCGAAGGCGTGTGGAGCGTCGAAGGGCAGGGCGCCGACATCAAGGCCTTGTGCCGCGACGCCAGCGGCCGCCTGCTGGGTTATGCGCTGACCGGCAGCGCCGTCATGGAAAAACTTGCCCTTAACAAAGAACTTCCGCCATTGCTGGCGTAAATGCCGGTCGTTCTGTCGGAATCAGCACCTTCTTACCCCCAGAAAGGTCGCCGCGAGACTGGCGGAGCGTGCGAGGGCATGCCATCCTCACTCCCGTCTGCCGCAGAGTAGAGCCTGCGGCGCCTTGGGCGCTGCTCCACCAGAGAGCAGCACGGACATAACAACAAAAAACCGTCAAAGAGGCTTCACTTATGCGTAAACCAGAACTCGCAGCCGCTATTGCAGAAAAAGCAGACCTGACCAAAGAGCAGGCCAACCGCGTCCTTAACGCCGTTCTCGAAGAAATCACCGGCGCCCTGCACCGCAAGGACAGCGTCACCCTGGTGGGCTTCGGCACCTTCCTGCAACGCCACCGCGGCGCCCGCACCGGCAAAAACCCGCAAACCGGTGAGCCAGTGAAAATCAAGGCGAGCAACACCGTTGCATTCAAGCCGGGCAAGTCGCTCAAAGACAGCGTCAACCCGTAATAGCAGGACCGTCTGAAGGGAGGCGGGTTGGTAAGAAAATGGGCACGCCGACTGGGTTGGGTGCCCATTTTTGTTGGGCGTCGTTAAAGCGGGTGATGGCACCGGCACTTCAATGGCTCTAAAGGTGGGGGGCAAAGCAACGGGTCGTCTCGATGTTTTTTATAACTATTTAAATATTCAGATTCAGCGCAGTAGTCACGCGTACGGAGTTAGGCTGCTATTTGAATTGGAACGGTTTTGCTTTATGCAACCACGTATAGGCTGAGGTTGCAGGGAGCCCTCCTTAAGTCGATAACTTACTTGGAGAAAAAATGAAACTATCCAATCAAGCCTATGTTCCCCTCCTTCCGCCCCTGACTAACGTCGATGTGGCACAACCAAAACTACCGGTGCCACCAGGACTACTCGATCAGTCCTCCCAACCGACTAAACCGGGCGCGCATACATTAGATCCAAATGCTTACCCTGAAGGTACCGCTGAGGAGCATAGTAATAGAACGATCAGGGGTTTTAGGTTTCGCCCCAGAATACCTGCAACAAGGCCACTCAAACCGCCAAAACCGCTAGCGCCACCTAAACCACCTAGGCCCGCACCCTCGGCGAGTAGGCCAAGCAGTGTCGCGAATGCTGCCAATACCGCCAGGGCTGTTGGCGCTTTGCAGTTCCCTCCCATTGCCTCCTCACTGGCCACTCAGGCGCGAAACTCGTTCGTTGAGGCGGGTGTAAGTACCCTGATCAACCTTCCACTCAGCGTTGCCCAGCATGTAACGTCGAAAGCCATGACGGATAGAATTGACGCGCAATCGAAAATGCCCGGCGCAGAGAAAAAGAACGTAGACGGAACAAAGAGTACTGTAGATCCGTCCGCGACAGATCAACAAAAAATAGAAGCACGCCTGGAAGGTGCTGAAATAAAAACAGAGTTATTGGCCAACACCATTCTGTCCATCAACGAAGGGGCAGACGCTAACGCGGTAGGTAAAGACCCCGCGGCGTCAACCGACATCAATGCGCGATTGACCGGCCTTGAGAAGAGGATGGACACAATAGAGGGGCAGATGGAAGGCATCGCTGAACGATACGGACTTGTCTACTGCCCCTATTCCGAACCTGAATCTTCGCAAGCACCGACAGATAAGTCTCGTGTAGAGACTATTGAGCAGCGCTACAAGTATATGAATACAATGGTTAAAAAATTGAAAGCTGCCAAGGAAATCGATAAAGAGGATGATGCGGAATAAGATTTTTTAAGAAAGGGAGGAGGGGACAGATTTATTTAATTTTGCTGAGTTTAATAAAGTTGTCTCCTTTTCCGTTGTTGTTGCAGGGTAGGTGTTAGCGGAAAAGGGGACGCATTTATTTAAGAGCTAGAGTGAGATGAGAAATAAATCTGTCCCCATTTTTCCCCTCAACCAACCGACTTTCCGCGTCATACGCAAACCGCTGCACCCCTCGCTTGGCGCTGCGCTTCTCGACCATTCGCCCAAACGCGTCGTAGCGATAACGCTTGTCCTGAAACGTCAGCAGCTTGTTATGCACCACCAACCCGGCGCCTGCGTGCGGGCTATCCAGCAGGTTGGCGGCGGCGTCATAGGCAAAGGTTTCGCGCTGCCCATGCAGGCTGTCCTGGCTGGCGATGATGCGGCCGGTGGCGTCGTAATGCAGCAGTTGGCGATGTTGCGCGGCGGGTTGCTGGTCGAGTTTGCCGATCAGGTTGTCGGCGGGGTCATATTCGAACTGTTTTTGCGCTGTCGCCGGCATCAACGATGGCTGAGCCGCAAGACGCCGTTGGCGTGAGCGCAGGCGGCCGCTGCGGTCGTATTCGCTGCGGGTGCTGAGCTGGCCCTGGGTGCGCAGCACTTCGCGGTGCAGGCGGTCGCGCTCGAAATCGCTGATGACCTGGCCGTCGAGGTTGATCTGGTGCAGGTGGCCGAGTTCGTCGTAGTGATGTTGCAGGTTGCCACCGGCACTCTGTTCGGCAAGTAACTGGCCGAGGGCGTCGTAGGCGAAACCCAGCGCCTGGGCGTTGCCTTGCAGATCAGGTCACAGCCGTGAGCTGATCTACCGCATCGTAGCTGTAGTCGGTGCGGCCATCGTCGGTGGTTTTGGCGACCAGTCGGCCGACCGCATCACGCTCCAGCCGATGAACGATGGGCGCGGGTGGCGTCTCGGGCACCACCGCCAGTCCATTGCCATAAGGTGCAGGATGAGCAGTCACCGCGGTGATGTTGTCGAGCAAGTCATAGTTGTAGCGTTTGGCGCTGCCGTCGAAGTCTTGCTGCTCGGTCAGCCGATCCCCGACGTCCCATGCGAACCGAGAGCTCTCACCGTTCTCATTGACCAGCGCTTGCAGCCGCCCGTAGCTGTCGTAACCAAATTGCACCTGCCGCCCATGGGCATCGGTGCGCTGGCGTACCTGGCCACGCCGGTTGTGTTGGTAGAGCGTGGTGTGCCCGGCGGGGTCGGTATAGCCATAAAACCTGCCCTCTTTTCTCCCGTTTTTATTGGGCGGCGAATAATGCTTGTGCGCTGAGTGCGGCCTTATTTACTCGTTCTGAGGCGATGGTGCTATCAATGCGCAAGTCGGGGGGTAACTTCTCATAGTCCATCGGCTCAGCATCAGAGATCGCTCCACGTAAGTGTGCGATCACCCTGAAAATAATGTGATGCATGCGCCAGCAGATGGATGGCTCAATGTTGTTCAGCTGTTGCTCTGTAGCGGGCTTGCTGACACCGCCTACCCAGATTTCTGACTCGAACGCGAATTGAATTTCGTCATATCCAGAGGACTCTTTTTTGTAGTCCGGATCACTGAAAAGGATCTTCCATCGAGGAATTTCCGAGAAAAGCATGCTGCAGAAAATCGGTCGGAACAGACGTGTGGAGGTGTCTACCTCGCTCAATGACACGGGTATTTGCGTATAAAATTTCGCAAAAACCTCGATCAGATGCCCCAGCGCAGGGGGAATGAGCTCGATATAGCGGGCAATAACAAACCCAGTCTCATCTGAAGAATTGAGGGCCGGGATATAAAAAAGATCGCCCGGTTTAGGTGACTTCAGGGTTTTCATGCAATGGCCTCATTTATGTACAGGATTTGACTTTGCTTGGTTTGAGGCCCAGCGCCTTCGCCGCAACTTTATAGTTTTTATAGTGAGATTTTCCACGCGCATCAGTGCGGCCTTTATTAATGGGTTCAATGACGTTGCCTGGGAATTTGCCCTTCGTTTTATATTTCTCGCGATACGCTTGTTCATAGCCCTTGGCTTGAGTGTAAGTCATCTTGCCATCCTGGCCCTTCAACACTCTAAGCTCCCCTTTTCCGAGACGTGTGGACCTGTCGTGCTGTTTTTCACGTGCGGCGGGAAGTTGCTCTGTGTGACCAATGTAATACGGTGTTTTGGCATTGGGGGCGTAGAGTCCGTATACATAAAAACCAGGTTTGTTCAGCGGTGTTTGAACCCAGCCTAGTGGATCGCTCCAAGTAAAGGGATTTGCGCCGTACAAGTAGAGATTCAGGCCACCTTGCAACCCAATCGGATCCGGCGTCGTAAACCGTCCCATATCCGGATCATAAAACCTGAACGTATTAAAATGCAGCCCCGTCTCCCGGTCCAGATACTGCCCCTGAAACCTGAGGTTCTGCTCCTCAATGTAATAAGGCTCACGCACCTCTTCCAGCGTGTTGCCCCACACCCGATAAGTCGCCTGCCAGAGCATGTGGCCATCCATCTCTGTCAGCTGCTCCGGCAACCCATTCAGGTCGTTATGGTAGTAACGAATCTTCTGCAACGGCCCGGCACCGTCAACGCGAGCCAAGGGTTGGTAGCCTTCATCTTCATAGACGTACAGGCTTGTTTGACTGTGCTTATGCTCCTGCAATAACCGCAAGCCGTCCCAGGTAAACCGCGTTTCCCCCAGTGGATATCCATCACCGCCATGCTCGGTTTTTTCTATCCGACGGCCTAGCGGGTCATACACCATCCTGACCACGCTACCATCGTCATTACGCACCTCAACCAACCGGCTCTCAGCGTCATACGCAAACCGCTGCACCCCTCGCTTGGCGCTGCGCTTTTCAATCATCCGCCCAAACGCATCGTAGCGATAACGCTTGTCCTGATACGTCAGCAGCTTGTTATGCACCACCAACCCGGCACCCGCTTGCGGGCCATCCAGCAGGTTGGCGGCGGCGTCGTAGGCGAAGGTTTCGCGCTGCCCGTGCAGGCTGTCCTGGCTGGCGATGATGCGGCCGGTGGCGTCGTAGTGCAGCAGTTGGCGATGTTGCGCCGCGGGTTGTTGGTCGAGTTTGCCGATCAGGTTGTCGGCGGGGTCGTATTCGAACTGCTTTTGCGCCGCTGCGGGCATCAGCGTTGGCTGGCTGTTCAGGCGGCGCTGACGTGAGCGCAGGCGGCCGCTGCGGTCGTATTCGCTGCGGGTGCTGAGCTGGCCTTGGGTGCGCAGCACTTCGCGGTGCAGGCGGTCTCGCTCGAAATCGCTGATGACCTGGCCGTCGAGGTTGATCTGGTGCAGGTGGCCGCTGCCGTAGTACAGGCGGTTGAGCCAGCGGCCGTCCGGCAACTGGGTCTGGATCAGGTTGCCGAGTTCGTCGTAGTGATGTTGCAGGTTGCCACCGGCACTCTGTTCGGCAAGTAACTGGCCGAGGGCGTCGTAGGCGAAACCCAGCGCCTGGGCGTTGCCTTGCAGATCAGTGAAGGTCACAGCCGTGAGCTGATCTACCGCATCGTAGCGGTAGTCGGTGCGGCCATCGTCGGTGGTTTTGGCGACCAGTCGGCCAACTGCATCACGCTCAAGCCGGTGAACGATGGGCGCCGGTGGCGTCTCGGGCACCACCGCCAGTCCATTGCCATAAGGTGCGGCAAGCGCAGTCACCGTCGTGATGTTGTCGAGCAAGTCGTAGTCGTAGCGTTTGGCGCTGCCGTCGAGGTCTTGCTGCTCGGTCAGCCGGTCACCGGCGTCCCACGCAAACCGATAGCTTTCACCGTTCTCATTGACCAGCGCTTGCAGCCGCCCGTAGCTGTCGTAACCAAATTGCACCTGCCGCCCATGGGCGTCGGTGCGCTGGCGTACCTGGCCTCGCCGGTTGTGTTGATAGAGTGTGGTGTGCCCGGCGGGATCGGTGTAGCCCACCAACTGCCCGCTGGCGTCGCGCTGATACTGCTCGGTGCGCCCATCCGGTAATTGGCTGCTGAGCAAACGCCCCTGGGCGTCGTAGCTGAACTGCGTGCGTTCACCCAAGGCATCAGTGATGACCTGCAAATAGCCACGGTCGTCGTAGCTGAAACGCGTCGGGTAGCCCGAGCAGTCGATATGCTCGACCAACTGCCCAAACGGATTCCAGCGCAGTTGTTTGCTTTTGCCAGTGGCATCAATGATTTCTACTGGCTGGCCGTGGGCGTCATAGCGGTAACGGGTGATATAGCCCAGCGGATCGGTCTCGGCGATGCAATTGCCGCGAGGGTCGTAGCGATACTGCCAACTGTTGTCGGCGGCGTCGGTTTCCACCAGCGGTAAAGCCCAATGCTCCAGCCACAAGGTCGAATCACTGCGGCCCAGCGGGTCGGTTTCGCCAATTACGTTACCGCTATCATCGTAGCTGTACTCATAGCGCCCACCCAGCGGGTCAGTCGCGCTGAGCAACTGACGTTCGTCGTTCCATTCGAACAGCCAGGTTTGGCCGAGGTTGTCGCTGTATTGAGTGATCTGGTGCTGAGTGTTCCAGTGCCGCGTGCTCACGCGCTGCAGGCCATCGGTGATGCGCGTTAAGCCAGCCTGCAGGTCATAGTCGAACTGGTAAGCATCGCCCTCATCGGTCCAATGCCGAACCACGCGCCATTCCAGGCCTTCGATCAACGCCCACTCATAGAAACAGCGCAATCCGGTGGGTAATTGATGCTCCACCATTCGGCGCCCGGCATCGTAGGCAAAACGCCGCTGCACTTGATCGGTTGCATCACGCACTTGCACCAGATTGCCCGCCGCGTCGTAGCCATAGCTCACCAGCACTTCGCGACGTTGATCCGGGTACAGGCGTTCGATGCGGCTCAGATAGCCCTGATCGCGGATCAGCTCAACCTGTACCAGATCGAACGTGTCGCGCAGACGCACCAAACGTCCGGCTTCGTCATAGTCGATATAGATACGGTTGTCGTTACGATCACCCAGTTGGCTCAGGTGCAGTCGTGCCGAGTTTGCGGGGGCCGGCTCGAACAAACGATACATGCCGTCGTCGCTTTCGATCAGCAATTGCCCATTCAGGTGTCGCCGCACCGCAAGCCCTTCGCCCGGGCTGAACACTGCGCCGCCCAACGGAATGGCGCCCATGTCGATGGGCCGGCCCTGCTCGTCGGTATACACGAGCGTTTCTCCGCCTTCGGGATGCGGCCGAATGTCGACGCACACCTCGTAGGGCACGCTCCAGCCGACGCCAAACAGGCTGCCCTGGCGTTCATCACGGCTGTTGTAGAAGCGCTGCCAGTCAATCGGGAGGATACCCGGCAGCACGAAATCCAGGTCGTCGACGTCGCCCAATACCTTCGCACCCGTCGCGGCATGCACCGGGTTCGACGAGCCCATCGCGGCGTTGGCCGCAGCGCCCATCGCGCTGCTGATGGCCATCGAAGTGGCGCCGCTGACCAACATGCACGGCAACTTGCTGAAGAACTTGCCCTTGCCACCCTTTAGCATCAACAACGCCGTAACCGCCAACCCGACGCCAGGCGTCTTGCCGCTGCGAATCTCACGCACCACCACCGAACCGCCACCAATGGTCACGTTGGAGGAAATCAGCCCGGACGACACCACCGTCGCATCGCAGGTACTGCGATCACCACTGCGCACGGCGGGTTGGCCGTTGACCGTGACTTTTTCCGACCCCTCGGCCAGAAACTGCGGCGGCATGGGCGGGTGCTTCATACACACCACCAGGTCCAACGGCTTGGGCACAGCGCCTGGCGCAGGTGTGGCAACGGTAGGGCGCCACATCTGCGAGAAGAACCCCTCGGCCATGTCCAGGAAGCTGGGTTCCGGTGCGGGCGGGGGGGCTTCCAGCTCGGTACCGGCCGGTTCGACATGGGAGCTGATTGCTCCCGCAGCGCGGGCGGCTGGCATCTTGTTGGTCAGGGTATTGGTGGAGCCGGTGAGAATGTTCGCCTGCACCGTGGGCGGAAACAGGGCGTTGCTAAAAGCGTCGCATAAATGGGTCAGCCCTTTGTCTGCTCCGCTCTTGCTCATCAGCAGGCCGACAATCGTGCCCACCACCGCGCCGAGCAGGATGCACCCAAGCCCGCCTGTGGCGACGGTGATACCGGTGACCGCCACCACGGCAACCGTCGCCGCAGCCGTGATCGCGATATTGGCCGCCACCTCCAGCACACCGCCGAGGATGTCCGCCATCATCGAAGTGTGGGAGAGCGCATCGCCCATCCGGGCTGCCCATAACGCGTCAGACATATAGGTTAAAGACTGTACAAAATATTGTAGAAGGAGGTTTGCTTATCGTTTATCAGTGACAGATCGTGGCCTGTTGGAATCTTTTCAAATTGCACTTTAGTAACGGCCATTCGACGCTTGATCACGGCTTCCAGCAGTTTGCCGAATAGCGCATCATCATCGACGAATTTTTTTAGCTTCAGAATCTCTCGTGGGCGGGTTCGCAGGATATAAAAAGCATAATTCATCAAAATAATACTGGAAACGAAAAGGTTTTCGGTTGATTGAAGTGGGTTGACGGTATCGACCAAGGCTTCAAAAGCCTGCTGCCTGTGGTGGGTATAGGTATACAGGAACACGTCGGGATACATGAGCTCGCTATAACGATCATTAAAATTCAAGCGATAATTTTTATTGTCCGGCGTAACCAATAGTTTAACGATGTTTGTCTGGAACGCTTTCAAGGTGCTCAGCAGTGCATGTTCTTTTCTGGTGTCTGCTTTAATCGTCTTGTATATCACGTTAATCAGGTCCAGCAGTGCTATAGATCCAAAAGCCTCGGTCACCATCAGCAGCTGGTTATCCTTGATACTGAACCTGCGATATACCTCGTCATCAATGCTCAATTCAAAAAGCAGGAACGTGAGCATGTGGTTCCTGAACGCCGCGTCCTCATCGATAGGGCTATTTTTTAGACTGATCAGTTGGATCAGATAGAAGAAAATAAAATAGTCTTTATTAGTGCGTTGACGATTGTCGATGTCCAACAAATGACCAAAGCGAGACAGGACGAGTAGAAGGGCATAGCAGTCCGCCTCCGTAAATCCCTGTTTCGACATGGCTTTTTCAAAAGCGCTCGCGGAAAAAAGATCGTGCCAACGGCTCACATAAAGCGTTGTTCCATTGCTTTTCTTGGCGGCAGCGGAGAGTAATAAAGGTTCGTCTTCCTGATAAAAAATAACGCCCAGTGACTGAGGAACTGGCCGGATGTTCAGGAAACTTTCAAGCTTGTATGAAATGAGATTGAAGAGATCCATTTTGTCGTTATCCGCAGGTCTTCCACTTTCCGTTCGCCCCTTTTTTCTCGACGCGAAAAGAGGTGATGGTTTTGTTGAATTTGTCGAGTATCCGAAAACCTACACCTTTTGCCTTGGGCTCATTGGTCTTGGAGAGTACGCCATCTTTGAGGCCCGTCTCTTTATAGTCAACGGTAGAAATGTCCTTATGGTCGTTGAGCATGCTCACCCCTTCGTTATTGACGGTCGCTACCACGCGGTACTCTTCACGGCGAAAAAGGGGATGAATTATGATGCTTGAACGAGCCGGAAATAATCTGTCCCCATACTTTTTATTGGGCGAATATCGGTGTGTGCTGACGCTTTAATGCTTGATCGAACTCTGAGTTAAACATGATGTTGCGGACTACGTGCGTCATAGCTTATCGAGGCTGGCAGCGGTGGTGGTGTAAAACGGCATGCCTGACTTGTCGATGACTTTTATTCTTCCGTTTTCTTCCTTGATATCCTTTAGGTAAGGAAGGAAGACCACTTCATCGGGAGCTGTTCGCAAGATCTCTTTGTCGAGCACACAGGTGTTGCTCTTCAAAACTTTAAAACTCAATAAGAAAAAATCGATTGTCAGGCGGCATTCAAGTACGCAGGTACACGCAGGGTTTTTTATTTTTTTACTCTTGAAAACCCACTCGTTTTTAAAGTGGTTACGGCGAAACTCATCAAGGGTGTCTTTGAATAGGGCGACAGGAAGCGCTATGTGCTTTATCGCTTTTGCCAACCCATTCAACAGCAGGCTTATAAAAAACTCATTGAGTTCGTCGGACGTTACGCAGTTTTTATAGGCGACCTCGTCCATAGTCACCGGCACAATGAGTGCGCTGCTGGAGTTCACGTAGACCTCCTGCGTAGTTTGTCTGGTTCCGACAAAACAAATTTTTTTGAAGCCCACCGCCTCGAATTTTTGGGCGCTCAAATGGCGTTCCAGGAAATTGCAGACAGACCGGCTTTGATCGCGGAACGGATGAATGATCTCGTCGCTGTATTCGGTCAAGTCCGGGTACAGATACACTTCTTTTAAAATCATGGCCTTGAATGCCTCGCTGGGTCTAATTCCTGCCTGCGGCGGTTCGCATTTCGTTGCTCCCAACGCTCGATTTTCCACCGAGCGCCGGGGCCAGCCGGCACCTTTTTGATTACTCTGGACTCATACCGTCCCGTATTACCCGGTTCTGCGTTCCAGTCTCTAACCTGTTTTTCGGCTCGCGCCGATTTTCCATTTTTCTTTATTCTGCCGCCACTCACACCGGTCTTCGCAACTTTTCCGGTGCGCGTGTCTACGACTTCATAGCCGTGTTGTGCCTTGCGGCTTTTTCTCGAGTTGCCGTGGCATGACCAGCCCCAAGGATCTATCCACCCTAAAGGGTTGGGAGCGTATTGGTAAAGGTTGATTCCCCCCAATAGCTCGATGGGGTCTGGTGTGGTGAATCGCCCAATATCCGGATCATAGAAACGAAAGGTATTGAAGTGCAGGCCTGTCTCGCGATCCAAATATTGGCCCTGGAATCGCAGATTCTGCTCTTCGATGTAGTGAGGCTCACGAACCTCTTCAATGGTATTGCCCCAAACCCGATAACGAGCATGCCAGACGATATTACCCGTGGCATCCGATAGTTGTTCGGGCAGTCCGTTCTGATCATTGTGGTAATACCGAATTTTCTGTTGGGCACCCACACCATCCACACGTGAAAGCGGCTCATGGCTGTCTGTTCCATAGAGGTACAGGCTGTTCAGACTGTTCTTTTGCTCTTGAAGCAGCCGCAATCCGTCCCAGATGAAATAGGTCTCGCCTAGTGGAAACCCTCGGATGTCATGTTCAGTTTTTAGTGTCCTTCGACCGAGGGGGTCGTAGCACATTTTGACGACAGTTTCTTGAACTCCGTTGATGTTGTGAACTTCAATCAAACGATGCTCTGCATCATAAAAGAAGCGTTGCACTCGATGACTACCGGTACGCTTCTCTACCATTCGACCGAAGGCATCGTAGCGATATCGTTTGTCCTGATAGGTCAGTAGTTTGTTATGTACCACCAGCCCTGCACCGGGCTGGGGACCGTCCAGCAAGTTGGCGGCAGCGTCGTAGGCAAACGTTTCGCTCAGCCCCTGAAGGTTGTCTTGGTTGGCGACAATACGTCCCGTCGCATCGTAGTGGAGCAATTGTTGACGACTGGCAACCGGCGTACGGTCAATGCGGGTGATCAGATTGTCGTTGGCGTCGTAATTGAACTGCTTCTGTATTCTGGGCGGTAGCAGTGTTGGCTGGTCGGCATTGCGCAGTATGCGCGAACGCAGGCGCCCACCACGGTCATACTCGCTCCGCGTAGTAATGTGTCCCTGAGTACGCAGAACCTCACGATGCAGCCGGTCCCGCTCGAAATCACTGATCAACTGACCATCGAGGTTCAGTTGGTGCAGATGACCACTTCCGTAGTAGAGACGGTTGATATGGCGCCCATCGGGCAATTGCGTTTGTATCAGGTTACCCAGTTCGTCGTAGTGATGACGCAGGCTGCCTGCTGAGCTTTGTTCTTCCAGCAATTGGCCGACAGCATCGTAAGTAAATGACAGGCTTTGCTCGCAGCCTCGGGTATCTGTGAATGTGGCAACGGTAAGTTGGTTGACGCTGTCGTAGGTGTAGTCGGTTCGACCATCGGCCGTTACTTTTCGGATCAATCGGCCAGCGGCGTCCCGTTCCAAATGATGAGTGATGGGATCTATTGGTGTATCGGGTACAAGTGCCAGTCCAGAACCATAGGGGGCGGGTATATGGGACTCGAGAATGGCATTGCCTAATCCGTCGTAGGCATAGCGTCGGGCGCTGCCATCCAGGTCTTGTTGCTCGACGATTCGGTCGACCGCATCCCAGATAAATCGATACTGTTCACCATTTTCATTGGTCAGTGCCTGGAGACGACCATAGGCATCATAGTTAAATTGAACGTGGCGTCCGTGGGCGTCGATGCGTTGGCGAACTTGCCCACGTCCATCGTATTGATAGGCGGTGGTGTGGCCGGCCGCATCGATGTGTTGGGTGAGCTGGCCACTTGTGTCACGCAGGTATTCTTCAACGCGACCATCTGGCAGCTGATAATGCAGCAGACGCCCGCGAGCGTCATGCAGGTAAGTCGTGCGCTCGCCGAGCGCATCGGTGATGGTCTGTAAATAACCGCGATGGTCGTAGTTGAACTTTGTTGAGTAACCTGAGCAGTCGATATGCTCTGACAGCTGCCCGTATTTATTCCAACGCAAGGTGTTGCTTTTACCTGCGGGGTCGACAATCTCTACGATCTGGCCACCAGCGTTATAACGGTAGCGAGTGACGAGACCCAGCGGGTCTGTTTCGCGGACACAATTGCCGCTGGCGTTATATTCGTATTGCCAACTGCTGCCGGCACTATCGGTTTCAACCAGTGGAAGAGACCAATGTTCCAGCCATAAAACGGATTCAATACGGCCCAAGGGGTCACTGGATGTACTGAGGTTACCGCTCTCATCGTAGCTGTACTCATAGCGCCCACCCAGAGGATCAGTCGCGCTGAGCAACTGACGTTCGTCATTCCACTCGAACAGCCAGGTCTGGCCAAGGTTGTCGCTGTACTGAATGATCTGATGCTGAGTGTTCCAGTACCGCGTACTCACGCGCTGCAGGCCGTCGGTGATGCGCGTGAGGCCAGCCTGCAGGTCATAGTCGAACTGGTAAGCGTCGCCCTCATCGGTCCAATGCCGAACCACGCGCCATTCCAGGCCTTCGATCAACGCCCACTCATAGAAACAGCGCAATCCGGTGGGTAATTGATGCTCCACCATTCGGCGCCCGGCATCGTAGGCAAAACGCCGCTGCACTTGATCGGTTGCATCACGCACTTGCGCGAGATTGCCTGCCGCGTCGTAGCCATAGCTCACCAGCACTTCGCGACGTTGTTCCGGGTACAGGCGTTCAATGCGGTTCACATGGCCCTGATCACGGATCAGCTCAACCTGCACCAGATCGAACGTATCGCGCAGACGCACCAGGCGCCCCGCTTCGTCATAGTCGATATAGATACGGTTGTCGTTACGATCACCCAGTTGGCTCAGACGCAGTTGCGACGGGTTCGCTGGCGCAGCTTCGAACAAGCGGTACATGCCGTCGTCGCTTTCGATCAGCAACTGCCCATTGAGGTGTCGTCGCACCGCAAGCCCTTCACCGGCGCTGAACACTGCGCCGCCCAAGGGAATGGTGCCCATGTCGATGGGCCGGCCCTGCTCGTCGGTATAGACCAGCGTTTCGCCGCCCTCGGGATGCGGCTGAATGTCGACGCATACTTCGTAGGGCACGCTCCAACCGACGCCAAACAGGCTGCCCTGGCGTTCATCACGGCTGTTGTAGAAGCGCTGCCAGTCGATAGGCAGAATGCCGGGCAGCACAAAATCCAGGTCGTCGACACCGCCCAGTACCTTCGCGCCCGTCGCGGCATGCACCGGGTTCGACGAGCCCATCGCGGCGTTGGCCGCAGCGTCCATCGCGCTGCTGATGGCCATCGACGTCGCGCCGCTGACCAACATGCATGGCAACTTGCTGAAGAACTTGCCCTTGCCACCCTTGAGCATCAACAGCGCTGTAACCGCCAACCCGACGCCAGGCGTCTTGCCGCTGCGAATCTCACGCACCACCACCGAACCGCCACCAATGGTCACGTTGGAGGAAATCAGCCCGGACGACACCACCGTCGCATCGCAGGTACTGCGATCACCACTGCGCACGGCGGGTTGGCCGTTGATCGTGACCTTATCCGAGCCTTCGGCCAGAAACTGCGGCGGCATGGGCGGGTGCTTCATGCACACCACCAGGTCCAGCGGCTTGGGCACGGCACCCGGCGCAGGTGTGGCGACGGTAGGGCGCCACATCTGCGAAAAGAAACCTGCGGCCATGTCCAGATAACTGGCTTCGGGTTCCGGTTCGGGCGCTTCCAGCTCGGTACCGGCCGGTGTGACATGGGAACTGATCGCCCCGGCCGCACGAGCCGCAGGCATGTTATTGGTCAGGGTGTCGGTGGAACCGGTGAGAATGTTCGCCTGCACCGTGGGCGGAAACAGGGCGTTACTGAAGGCATCGCATATCTTGGTCAGCCCTTTGTCCGCGCCACTTTTGCTCATGGCCAGGCCAACAATCGTGCCCACCACCGCACCCAGCAGGAAGCAGCCGAGGCCACCGGTGACCACGGTAATGCCGGTGGCCGCAACCACGGCCGCCGTCGCCACCGCCGTGATCGCGATATTGGCCGCCACTTCCAGCACACCGCCGAGGATGTCCGCCATCATCGAGGTGTGGGAAAGCGCATCGCCCATCCGGGCTGCCCATAACGCGTCAGACATGCAGGCGGCTCATCAAGAAATAGCGTCGAACGACAACGAGTTTTTGATCAATGCCCAGTGCGCAGCCTCGGCATCGCCTAGCTTTTCGGCCTTCACATAACTCAAGGCGAGCATCTTGCGCGTACCCGGCAACACCAGCGCCAGCTGATACTGGAACACCTTGTCATTGCCCTTGTTGAACTGGCTGCGCAACTCGATACCTTCCACCTCTTGAGCGGCGCCCAGGCTCACGGTAACGCTGGGTTGGCAGCGCAAATCCTGCACCTGTTTTTCCAGGCGCTTGAGTTGGTCGTCGAAGTTGCTGTGCAACGTTTCGCCTTCGGCCAGCAAGCTGCGGCTGACGATCAAAGAAGTGCCCAGCTCGGGAAACTTGAGAATATTGATCGTCGCGTCCTGCAACTCTGCGGCCGGCAGCTGGAACTGAAATTCGTTGATTCGGTACGTCATGGCAAACAGGTCTCGTCAGGAGCTTTTAGGCGTGGGGAACGCGGCTTTGATATTGGCGTCGATGCTGGCTTTGACGCCTTGGCCATCGGGCGTGGCGCCAGCGCCGCCGCCGTTGTTGAGGTGCAGAAGGCCACCGGTATTAAACTCGGCATCGCCGCTGGCATAGAAGCTGATGTTCACACCCGTGAGGTTGATCTGGCCGCTGGCATTCAACTCCAGAATGCTTTCGCCGCAGACCAGCCGCAGGTTCTCGCCCACTTCAATCACGTAGCTCTGGCTGATGCTGTCGGTCTTCCTTTGGCCCACCGAGAGAATGTCCTCCTGCTTGACGATGCGCAGGCGGTTATTACCAATCATCACCGTCTCGTTATGCCCAATGCTCTTGTTGCGGTCATGCCCCACCGAGTGGCTTTCATCCACCTCCACCACGATGTCCTGATTGCGCTCGGCGTGGATATACAGCTGCTCCAGCCCCTTCTTGTCCTCCATACGGATTTCATTGAAGTTGGCCGGCGTGCCGCCTTTGCTGGAGCGGCTTTTCATGCCGCTCTGGGTGGCGTTTTCCGGCAGGTCGTAAGGCACGGTCTGCTCGGCGTTGTAGACACGGCCGGTGATGATCGGGCGGTCCGGGTCGCCTTCCAGAAAGCTCACGATCACTTCCTGGCCGATCCGTGGGATCTGCATCGAGCCCCAGTTTTTACCGGCCCAGGACTGCGACACACGAATCCAGCACGAGCTGTTTTCGTTGGATTGGTCGTGACGGTCCCAGTAGAAGTGCACCTTCACGCGGCCGTACTGGTCGGTCCAGATTTCCTCGCCCTTGGGGCCGACCACCAGCGCAGTCTGCGGGCCTTTGACGATGGGCCGATAGGTGCTGGCCAGCGGTCGGAAGCTTTGTTGGGCGTCAATACAGGTGAGGCTGCTTTCGAACTGCGCCGACCCTGAGCCGCCGCCGGTTTCCAGGCTTTCCTGGACGATGGCATAGCGGCAGCCGACGATCAGGTATTCGCGGTTCTGGTCCTGGCGGCTGAAGCCGGTGAGGCTGAACAAATGGCCTGAGCCCAGGCCCCGCGCATTACCGTTGAACTCGATCTGCTCATGCAGGGTTTGCAGGGCTTCGATGCGGGTGCGCGCATAGTGCTCACCGTCGGCGCTTTGCACGTAGGTGCCGGGGTAGTCGTACAGCGGGTAGTCGCCGGCGGTGTGCGGGCGCGGCATGGCCGAGCGCACGTCGATACTGGCGCTGGGGCGCTGGAAGTCGTAGTCGTTAAGCTCCAGCGACCCAGGCTGCACTTCCTGCGCCAGGTGCCAGTTGTGCATATGGTCGCGTTCGCGCTGCTGCTCGTCCTTGGGGTAGTACGGGATCGACGCATAGCCCGGCACCGTGGTGTGGGCGCCATAAGCATCGGCCAACACCAGCACATGACGGTCCTGTTCATGGCGGAAGAAGTAGTAGATACCTTCCTGTTCCATCAAGCGGCTGACGAAATCGAAGCTGGTCTCGCGGTACTGCACGCAGTATTCCCACTCGCGATAAGGGCGGCTCAGCGCGTCTTCGAAGTCGGAAAAACCCAGGTCGCGGAACACTTGCTTGATGATCTGCGGGATGCTCAGGTTCTGGAAAATCCGGCAGTCCGAGGTGCGGCTGAGCAGCCAGAACCACGGGCGCAGGGTCACCTGATAACTGGCGAACTGGCCTTGGTCGATATTCTGGCTGCAACGCGCAACGATGCCGTGGAAGTGCCGCTCGCCACCGTCCGCCAGCTGCACGCCAACGCTCATCGGCTTGCCCAGCAACTGGTTAAGGTCGATGTTGGCGTCCAGAGAGGTCAGTCGCAGCTCATAGTTGAACAACCTGCCCAGCTCTTCGCCGCCGCCCATTTCATTGAGCAGCAGCACATCCGGCCCGAGCGGGCTGGTGATCTTGGCCAGGCGTGAGGCTTGGTTGAATAGCATCGGTAGTCCCGTAAATACCTAAATAACTGAAGAAACCGAATCCAACTGTGGGAGCGGGCTTGTGTGGGCGCCGGGCTTGCCCGCGATGCAGGCACCTCGGTGTGGCAGGCGCACTGAGGTGATGCTATCGCAGGCAAGCCAGCTCCCACACAAGCCCACTCCCACAGTTGAATTGCGTTTCGTCAGGTCAATCGCTGAAGTCGTAGTGCAATTCATTATCCCGGCTGCTGATACGCACACCCGCCAGTGCCTTGCCTTCGAGCATGCGCGTAAGAAACTCACGGCTCATGTCCGGCAGCAGGCTGTTGGTGAGAATGGTGTCGATCATGCGCCCGCCACTTTCGGTTTCGGTGCAGCGCGAGACGATCAAATCGACCACAGCGTCGTCGTAATCGAAGGCGACTTTGTGGGTGTTCTCCACGCGCTTTTTGATGCGGCCCAGTTGCAGGCGGGTAATCGCCTTGAGCATTTCGTCGCTCAGCGGGTAATACGGAATCGTCACCAAACGGCCCAGCAGTGCCGGCGGAAAAATCTCCAGCAGCGGTTGGCGCAGCGCCTTGGCGATTTCTTCCGGCTCCGGGATGTTCGCCGGGTCTTTGCACACGTGGGAAATCAGCTCGGTACCGGCGTTGGTGGTCAGCAGGATCAGGGTGTTCTTGAAGTCGATCACCCGGCCTTCGCCGTCCTCCATCACGCCCTTGTCGAACACCTGGAAGAAGATCTCGTGCACGTCCGGGTGGGCTTTTTCCACCTCGTCCAGCAGCACCACGCTGTAGGGTTTGCGCCGCACCGCTTCGGTTAGCACGCCGCCTTCGCCGTAGCCGATATAACCCGGTGGCGCGCCCTTGAGTGTGGACACGGTGTGGGCTTCCTGGAACTCGCTCATGTTGATGGTGATGACGTTCTGCTCACCGCCGTACATGGCTTCGGCCAGGGCCAGGGCGGTTTCGGTCTTGCCCACACCCGAGGTGCCGGCGAGCATGAACACGCCAATCGGCTTGCTTGGGTTATCGAGCCCGGCGCGGGAGGTCTGGATGCGCTTGGCGATCATCTGCAAGGCATGGTCCTGGCCGATGATGCGTTTCTTCAGGTGCTGGTCGAGGTTGAGCACTGTCTCCAACTCGTTGCGCGCCATGCGGCCCACCGGGATGCCGGTCCAGTCGGCGACCACCGAGGCCACGGCCTGGTAATCCACGGTCGGCAAGATCAGCGGGGTTTCGCCTTGCAGCGCAGTGAGGCGTTGTTGCAGGTCGAGCAGTTGGGCGCGCAACTCATCGTTGCCGCTGTCTACCACGCCAGCTTTTTCGCGCAAGGTCGCGCGAGTTGCCAATAGCTCATCAACCAGGGTTTTTTCTTCGGCCCAGCGGCTTTCCAGAGTCGCCAGGCGCTCACGTTCGGCGCTCAGCAAGGTTTCGCTATTGGTTTGGCGCGCACCAATGGCGATACCGATGGCATGCTCGCGGGCGATGATTTGCAGCTCGGTTTCCAGCGCTTCGATGCGACGGCGGCTGTCGTCCACTTCGGCTGGTACGGCGTGCAAGCTGATGGCGACGCGTGCGCAGGCAGTGTCCAGCAAGCTGACGGACTTGTCTGGCAACTGACGTGCGGGGATGTAGCGGTGGGACAACTTCACCGAGGCTTCCAGGGCTTCATCAAGGATCTGCACCTGATGGTGTTTTTCCATGGTCGAGGCCACGCCGCGCATCATCAGCAGCGCTTTGTCTTCCGACGGCTCGGCAACCTGTACCACCTGGAAGCGGCGGGTCAGGGCCGGGTCTTTCTCGATGTGTTTTTTGTACTCGGCCCAGGTCGTGGCGGCCACGGTACGCAAGGTGCCACGGGCCAGCGCAGGCTTGAGCAAGTTGGCGGCGTCGCCAGTCCCGGCGGCGCCACCGGCACCTACCAGGGTGTGGGCTTCGTCGATAAACAGAATGATCGGCTTGGGCGAAGCCTGCACGTCTTCGATGACCTGGCGCAGGCGCTGTTCGAACTCGCCCTTCATGCTGGCACCGGCTTGCAGCAGGCCCACGTCGAGGCTGCGCAGTTCCACATCCTTGAGCGCAGGCGGCACGTCACCGGCGACGATGCGCAGGGCGAACCCTTCGACTACAGCGGTCTTGCCCACGCCGGCTTCGCCAGTGAGGATCGGATTGTTCTGACGTCGACGCATCAGGATGTCCACCAGTTGGCGGATCTCTTCATCACGCCCCACGATCGGGTCGAGTTTGCCACTGCGCGCTTGTTCGGTCAGGTCGACGGTGAAGCGCTTGAGCGCTTCCTGCTTGCCCATCGCACTCGGCGCCATGGCACCGCTGGCTTCGCCAGGTACGCCGGCGTTGAAGCCATCGCTGGCGCTCAACGCATTCTCCGGTGAGTCGCCGACGTATTCGTCAAAACGCTCGCTCAAGGCTTCGGGTTTGATCTTGTCGAACTCGGCGGACAAGCCCAGCAGCGCATGGCGCAGGCTCGGCGTCTTCAGGATACCCAGCACCAGGTAGCCGGTACGCACCTGGCTTTCGCCGAACATCAGGCTGCCATAGACCCAGCCGCGCTCTACCGCTTCTTCCACATGCGACGACAAGTCGGTGATCGACGTCGAACCACGCGGTAAGCGGTCCAGCGCTTCGGTCAGGTCACGGGCCAGGCGCGCCGGCTCCACGTTGAACTGGCGGATGATGCGGTGCAGGTCCGAGTCCTGCAGTTGCAGCAACTGGTGAAACCAGTGGGCCAGTTCCACATACGGGTTGCCCCGCAGTTTGCAGAACACGGTGGCGGCTTCGATGGCCTTATAGGCCACGCTGTTGAGTTTGCCGAACAGTGCGGCGCGACTGATTTCACCCATGCTCTGGATTCCTTGAGGTAGTGGCGTGATCGGCGTAATGCCGGGCCAGGATTAGGTCGTTGGCGTCATGCTCGGGTTGGCCGAGCCAAGTGTTGAAGCCCAGGCGGAAGTGGCCATTAAGTTGCAGCTTTGGGACTTCGGGTTGTTGCAAAACCAGGTTCAAGTCCCAGTCCAGTTCATGACCCAGGTACTCGGCCACCCACGCCACCAGCTCGTTGAACGGCTGGCTGCCGGGCAGCATGCCCATGTAATCGTCCAGCTTGAGCGGGCCGAGGCGGATGCGGAATTTATGCTGGCGATCCCACACATGGCTGCCCAGGCAAAAGTCCACGCCCAACTGGTTGGCGCTGACACTCACGCGGCTGCGCTCTGGCAGTTCCAGCCACTGGCCGACGTATTCTTCAATCTCTACCGGCAGGCCGAAGTACTCGCTGAGAATGGCCTTCAAGCCGTCCGGGTAGCGGGTTTGCGCCGACAGGTGACCGCTGTAGTGCAGCTTCGCGGTATCCGGAATCAACCCCTGATTCAGCAGGCTCGGCATGCCTCGACCACACAGCGCTGCGAGGCGCGCGGACCAGTAGTCATCATCCGGGCGGTCGTGGCTGACGGTCGGTCGCGCCTCGGCCCAGGCCCGGTAAAACAGGCTGAGCAGGCGATGGTGGAACACATCCAAAAACTGTTTGCTGGTGCTGTCGGCGTTGTTGCGCTGGCGTTCGCGCACGTACTCGGTGATATGCAGCGGCAACGGGCCGTTGGGGCCGCCGAGGCCGAAAAAGAATTGCTCCAGCCGCGCTGGTTTGCCATCGCCGCCAGGGTCGACCGAGGCCAATGTGGCCGGTGCGAAGGTGCAGTCCGCCTGCTGCCCCAGGCGCAGCGGGTCATCGGCCAGGCGCAGGGAATGGCCCAGGCGCGGCAGCGCTGGCGATTCGCACTCGATACGTCGCAGCGCCTGGAAGAAATCGTATTCCCAGGGCTCCTGATGCATCGCATCCAGTGTGTTCACAGGGTCGGACGTCGACCGGGCTTGGCTTTCCATCGCATGATCTCGCCGCGTTCGGTGGTACGGATCACCGTCTCGGTAAAGCTGTTGATCGACACATAACGTGCCAGGAAGCGTTCCAGCACCGCACCGAGCAGAAACACGCCGGTGCCGCGAAACGCGTTTTCATCGAATTCCAGGGTGATTTCCAGACCGCGCCCAAACACGATCGGGCCGGGCATCGGCAGGCGCCGGGTCACCGCTTTGCTGCTGACCTCACGTAAACCTTCGATCTGTAATTGCAGCGCCGCGTCGTTGCTGTCGCCATACAAGCGCAACAGTTCGCGCAAGGCGCCGGCGCCCTGGCCCTGCTCGCTCAGCGACAGGTAGTTGAGCGACAGCTGGCTGATCAGGCGCCAAGCCTTGGCGTCATGGGCATGGCTGGCACGCGGACGACTCGGCCCGGCCACGCAGCGCACCGACAACACCGGCGCGCTGTCGGCCAAGGTGAAGTCGGTCTTGCCGTTGCCCACGCTCATGAACAGCGGCAAATCGCGGTTGGTACACAGCGCGGTCACGCCGAGCTGGCGCAAATCATGGCGGTACGGCGCTTGCTGGCTGTCGACCAGGCTGACAAAGGTTTCGCTGCCCACATAGGTAGAGCGCGGGCCGTTACGGCGTTGGTCGCTGGACAACACGCGAGGTTCACGGCGCAGGGTGTAGTACGCCTGGTCGCGGCCATAACGCGATGGATCACGCACCGCATAGAACGGCAGGAACGGCTGCTCCGGCCCAGTGCCATGGCCGGTGATGCCGCTCAACGAGTGAATTTCGAAATCCATCGGCCGCGTGCGGTCGGCGATGACATGGTGTTCGTTGACACGGTCCGACAGGTGAATGCGGTCCACGCGTTTGGGAAACAAGTTGATCGCCGGCGTGCAGAACGGCATGAACTGCGCCGCGCCGACGCTGCCTTCCAGGCTCGGCTCGTGACGGTCGAACAGCACGATCAGCTCCAACTCCTGGCCGTCGCAGCGTTTCACCGCACGGCTCAGCTGCGCGAATTCAACGAACAGGAAGCGGTGGGGCAGGGCGAAGTATTCCTGCAGTAGCCGATAACCCTGAAACGCGCGCGCCACCACCGGCATGGCCGCATCGGCATCGTCAAAACCACGGGAGCGCAGCGCGTCTTGCGGCAGGCGCTCGACCCAATCACCACCGGGTTTGCGAGCAAACACGGCGCAGGCGTTGCCGAGTAACTGTTCGTAGAGCCGAAACGGCTGCTCATCGGCACCGCTGAGGTACAGCGGCAGGTTATCGAGGTCGAGGCTGTTGAAGGGTAATTCGGCGCCGGTGCGCAGAGTCAGGCGCAGGCCGGCTTTGGCTTTGGGCTCGCTGGCGGCCAGGCGTCCCAGCACAGCGGCGGGGTTGCCGAAGTACTCAGCATTACTGACTTGCAACGGCCACAGCGTCACCGGGTGCGCGGTGCGGTACTCGCAGCAGGTCTGGGTTTCGCGGCCCAAGGCGGCGCGCAACACTGTGTCGCGCGGCAATAGGAAACCACTGGCCAGCGAGCCTTCGTCGGGGTCGGTCTGCATTTGCACCACGGTCATCGACGGCGTGGGCGCGAGGTAGTGCGGGTAGGCGATTTCCAGCAGGTTATGGGTGAAGGTCGGGTACTCGGCGTCGAGCTTGAGCTGCACCCGGGCAGTCAGGTAGGCAAAGCCTTCGAGCAAGCGTTCGACGTACGGGTCGGCGCAGTCCATGCCGGACAACGTCAGCCGACTGGCGATCTTCGGGTATTCCTTGGCGAACTCGGCGGCGCTTTCGCGCACGTGGTGCAGTTCCTGGTTGTACAGCTCCAGCAGGCGCGGGTTCATGGGCGCCTCCGCTGGTCGGCATTGACCACACGCACATGCCCGGATTCCAGATCGAGGTCGGTTTGCAGCAGCAGGCGCAACGGCACCGGCTGCGCCCACAGGTCGCCTTCGATCTCGAAACTCAATGCGTTGTGGTTCATCTCGCCATGGCCCACGCGGGCTTTTACGCGCAGCGTGTGGCGCAAAATACGTGGTTCAAAAGTGGCAATCGCCTGGTAGATCAAGGCTTCCAGGGCTTTGATATCCACACTGGAAACGCTGTTGCCGGCCAGCGCAGGCAGGCCGTAATTGACCACCGATGTGCCAGCCGGGGTGTGCAACGTGGCATCGGCGTCGAGGAGCGACGTGGTGTTAAGCAACCACGCCAGGTCACGCAGCACCGAGGCTTTTAATTGGGTCAGGGACAGCACGCGTTTGTCGGCGCTTTCCTTGAGGTTGGTCGGGTCATCGTCGGTCAGCCGGTCCAGCAGGGACGGTTGCAGACGGTCGCGGGAAGCGATTTCAGTTACCACCAAAGCAGCTCCACGGACGGGCTAAGAGAGGGACAAGGTGCCAGGGGCCGCAGCGAGGTGCTGCGGCCGCCAGGGCTATCAGCGCTTGGTGTTGGAACGGATGTTCCAGCCAAACTTGATCGCGCCGCCGTCTTTGGTGCCGTCGGCTTTCTGCGGCTGGTAGTCGACCATCACCTGGGCAAAGTTCAGGGTGACGTTTTCGGTCAGGCGATCATCGGTGCCCGAGCCGCCGGTGCTCAGGGACGTGACCAGCACTTCTTCCAGGTTGATCACCATGTACTCGACCTGGCTTTCGCCGCCGGCCTTGCGCACGGTCAGCTTGACCTTGTCGATGTGCTTGCCGCTGGCGCAGTGCATCATCAGGTTGGGCGAAGCCTTGTCGACGTACTTGGTCAGCGACAGGTCCTGGATATTCACCTTGCCCGCGCCGCCACCGCCGCCCACATGCATGTTGCCGGACTGGGCCATGCCCCAGCTCCAGTTCAGCACGTCGATTTCGTCCTTGTGGGCCTTGTCCATGGACTCGCCCTTGATGTCGCCGATCTTGATGAAAATATCAACAGCCATGTTTTCTCCCTGTGTGGCACGGGCCACTGAATTTGGTGATGCCCAAAGGGGCAATGCTGTTCTGTGGGAGCTGGCTTGCCTGCGATTGCATCACCGCGGTCTGACTGACAAACCGAGGTGCCTGCATCGCGGGCAAGCCCGGCTCCCACAGAAGAGCCGGTTCAACCGTTAGTTATGCGCTTTTTGCCGAAGGCAGTTTCGATACCAGGCGCAACGACACGGTCAGCCCTTCGAGCTGGTAGTGCGGGCGCAGGTAGAACTTGGAGTTGTAGTAACCCGGGTTGCCTTCGACGTCTTCCACGATCACCTCGGCGGCGGCCAACGGGTGCTGGGCCTTGGTGGTTTCGGTGGAGTGCGCAGGGTCGCCGTCGACGTAGTTGAGGATCCAGTCCTGCAACCAACGCTGCATCTCGTCCTTCTCTTTGAAGGAACCGATCTTGTCGCGCACGATGCACTTCAAGTAGTGGGCGAAGCGGCAGGTGGCGAACAGGTACGGCAGGCGCGCGGCCAGGTTGGCGTTGGCGGTGGCGTCCGGGTCGTCGTATTCGGCCGGTTTCTGCAACGACTGGGCGCCGATGAACGCGGCGAAGTCGGTGTTTTTCTTGTGCAGCAGCGGCATGAAACCGTTCTTCGCCAGCTCCGCTTCACGGCGGTCGCTGATGGCGATTTCGGTCGGGCACTTCATGTCCACGCCACCGTCATCGGTAGGGAACGTATGGGCCGGGAGGTTTTCCACTTCACCGCCGGATTCCACGCCACGGATGCGCGAGCACCAGCCGTAGTGTTTGAACGAGCGGTTGATGTTCACCGCCATCGCGTAGGCGGCGTTGGCCCAGGTGTACTTGGAGCTGTCGGCGCCGTCGGTGTTTTCTTCGAAGGCGAAGGCTTCCACCGGGTCGGTCTTGGCGCCATACGGCAGGCGCGCCAGGAAGCGCGGCATGGTCAGGCCGATGTAGCGCGAGTCTTCCGATTCACGCAGCGAGCGCCAGCCAGCGTATTCCGGGGTGGTGAAAATCTTGGTCAGGTCGCGCGGGTTCGACAGTTCCTGCCACGAACCCATGCCCATCACGGTGGGCGAAGCAGCGGCAATGAATGGCGCGTGCATGGCGGCGCAGACCTTCGACAACTCACCCAGCAACTCGACGTCCGGTGGAGACTGGTCGAAGTAGTAATCGCCCACCAGGCAACCGTACGGTTCGCCGCCGAACTGGCCGTATTCTTCTTCGTACATCTTCTTGAAGATCGGGCTCTGGTCCCACGCCGTGCCCTTGAATTTCTTCAGGGTCTTGTGCAGTTCAGGTTTGGCGATATTGAGCACGCGAATCTTCAGTTGCTCGTCGCTCTCGGTGTTGTTGACCAGGTAGTGCAGGCCACGCCAGGCGCTTTCCAGCTGCTGGAAATCCGGGTGGTGGATGATCTGGTTGACCTGGGCGGTGAGCTTGGCGTCGATGGCGGCGATGATCGATTCGATCGACTTGATCGCGTCATTGGAGACCAGGTCCGTCTGCGCCAGGGCTTGTTCGGCCAGGGTGCGCACAGCGGTTTCCACGGCTTCGCGGGCACGCTCGGTCTTGGGTTTGAATTCTTGCAGCAGCAGGTTGGCGAACTCGCTGGCTTCTTCGGTAGCACCCAGGATCTGGCTGCCTTCGCGGGCGGTATTGTCGGTCATGATTACTGGTCCCCTGCTGGCTTAGGCGCGCTGGCAAGTGCCTGAAGCAGTGCCGGGTCCTTGATCGCCTTCATGATGATTTCTTCAGCGCCGGTCTTGCCGTCCATGTAGGTCAGCAGGTTGGCCAACTGGGTGCGGGCTTCGAGCAGTTGCTTGAGCGAATCGACTTTGCGGGCCACAGCGGCCGGGCTGAAGTCGTCCATGCTTTCGAAGGTGATGTCCAGGCTCAGGTTGCCTTCGCCGGTCAGCTCATTCGGTACGTGGAAGGCTACGCGTGGCTGCATGGCCTTGAGGCGCGAGTCGAAGTTGTCGACGTCTACCTCAAGGAACTTGCGATCAGCCACAGGCGCCAGCGGCTCGGCAGGCTTGCCGGCGAGGTCGGCCATCACGCCCATCACGAAGGGCAACTGGACCTTTTTCTCGGCGCCGTAAAGCTCGACGTCGTACTCGATCTGCACTCGAGGCGCACGGTTGCGCGCGATGAATTTCTGAGAACTTTGCTTCGCCACGTTGCTGCTCCTGGTCGCTTGAGCGACGGTGTTGTTACTGCACAGTCCGGCGGCTTATTCGCTTTCCGGGCCGCGCAGGTTTTCAAATTGGGACATGCCGTCGGGGATCAGATTGCGCACGATGGCCGCAAAGTCGGCGTGCACCAGATGCTTCGCCCGGTTCAACAGCACCGGCAGCGGGCTCGAAGGCTCGTGCCGGGTGTAGTACGCAAGGATCTTGTCGAGGCTGCGCAGCACGTCATCGCGGGTGGCGATGTCGCCCGTTGGGCGCGGTGCTGCGGGGGCGGCGGCGAAATCGACCGAGGGGGCATTGTCTTCACTGACAGCCTCGGGTTCGCTGCTGCCTGCAGGGTCGGGTACGGCTTGATTGAGGATCTGCAGCGCCTGCTTGAGCGGTTGCTTCAGCAGGCTCAGGTCCACGCCCTGGGCCGAGCCGACCTGGTCGCTGACTTGTTGTTCGATGGCCTCGCAGGCGGCACGCGCGGCGCTCAGGGCGTCGCGCGTGGCTTGCAGCTGCTCGGGGTCGCTGTCGAGGAACGCGGCGTTGAGTTGCTGGGCGCCGAGTTGTTCATCCGGGAAGTTCGACAGGCCGCTGGCGTTGAGCGCCGCGCGCAGGCTCACTGGCCCAAACGTGCGCGAGCGCGTGAGGATGCTCTCGCGCAGCAAGCGTATGGTTGCGTCGCTGGTCAAGCCGGACAGGGCGTTGATGCGTACGGTGGGGTCGTTATCGTCGTCGGCATCCAGGCGCGGGTACAGGTCGGCCCAGTATTCGCGCAGCAGCGCGTTGATCAGCGTAAGGACTTCGGCAAGCCCGGCCACACCCTGGAGGGCGAGGGAGCTTTGCAACAGGAAATGGGTGATGCGCAGGTCTTTGCTGCGTTGCAACAAGTCGAGGCTTTGCTGCTGGATGCTACGCCACTGCGGGGGTTCGGCGGGCAGGATCGAGTCGCCCATGCTGCGCTCGGGTTGGCCCTTGGCGTCACGTTCCAATTGAAGGAATTGCGCGTCATATTCCATGTCTTCACCACAGGGCGAAGTCGCGGAAACGGCGGCGAGCAGCAACGGCACATCCACTTGATTCGATCTCCTTATCAGCCCGTTAGACGGCGGGCAATGCATGCATAAGTTACGCAATGAACTTTGCATGTTTTCTTGGTCATATATTCAGTGCGCCACTATTGCGCCATCACTTATGTTCAAGAAGTTGTGCATTTTTGGTGTAGTAGTTACGCGTTGTCAAGGTAAGCTACTCGCCCTCTGTGACAGATGTGCGGTGTTTAACACACTGCGCGACTGACGGGTCTGACGGCGGCCCAGGACAGGGTTTTTGTCACAGAAGCCGGTTAAGATCAGCAATCATGCTGACAAAAGCAGATTTTACGGTCGTTTGCACGACTTGGCAGGGCGCTTGCGGGAAGCGCCCTCCCTTGGAATAGGCCGCGCGCGATGTATCAGCAAGGAGGCAAGATGTCGCTGTGTTTGACTATCACTAGTTATCACAAGATTACCCCTGGGCAATGCCCTGAAAAGTCCATGGATCAGGGCGTGATGGCTATTGGCCGCAATTCCGACAATGACTGGGTACTGCCTGACCCAGAGCGGTTAGTCTCCTCGCAACATTGCGTTATTCAATACAAAGATGGCCGTTACTACCTAACCGATAACAGTACGAACGGCGTGGAGCTGGTTAAGGCCGGCATCCGAATGCGCAGAGGGAACAGCGAGCCGTTGCAGGATGGCGAGTTGATCCGCATCGGCGATTACGAGATCCAGGCACGTATCGACTTCAATGTGCAGGCGCTTGATAGCCAGCCGTTCAGCGGCGATTCGCCGAACAGTTTTGAAGCGCTGATGGGCGCGGTGGCGAACAAGCCTGCACCTTCACCTGTGATCGCGCCGCAGTTCCAGGGCGCCTCGTCGATGGACACGCTGCCGGACCTGTTCGACTTCCTCACCCCGACTACCGTGCCGCCGCCAACCGTGGCGGACCACGTACCCAGCGAGCAGCACGATTTTCGTCCGCCAACGCCGGTCGCGGTGCCTGTGGTCGAGCAACCCGTGGTGTCGGGCTCGGTTATTCCTGAAGACTGGGATTTGTTCGGCGACACGCCCGCGCCCGTTGTTGCAGCGCCACAACCGGTTGCACCACCTGAACCGCCAGCAGCGCCGGTCGTCCAGCCAACCGCCCCGGCCATCACCCAACAGCCCGACTTGCTGCAAGCCTTCCTGCGCGGCGCCGGGCTGGACCAATTGCGCCTCGACAAGGCTCAAGCCGAAGCACAAATGGAAAGCATCGGCCGCAGCTACCGCCTTATGGTCGAAGGCCTGATCGACGTGTTGCGTGCCCGCGCGAGCCTCAAGGGCGAGTTCCGCATGCAGCAGACGATGATCCAGCCGGCTGAAAACAATCCGTTGAAATTTGCGCCGAATGCTGACGAAGCCTTGCTGCTGCTGCTTCGTCATGGCAACCAAGCGTTTATGGCGCCGGACGTCGCCGTGCGCGAGAGTTTCGACGACCTGCGCGCTCACCAACTGGCAGTAATGGCCGGTGTGGAAGCGGCGATCAAACACCTGCTCACGCGTTTTGAACCGGCACAGCTGGAAGAGCGCATGGGCAAGCCCGCCGGGCTGTCGAGTCTGTTCAACGGCTCGCGCCAGGCGCAGTACTGGCAGCAGTTCACCGAGCTCTACAGCAATATTTCCCGTGAGGCCCAGGAAGATTTCCAGGACCTGTTCGGTCGCGAATTCAGCCGAGCATACGAAGAACACAGCGCACGACAGCGACGCTAAAACGCGCCGCAATAATGGATAAAACGGATAGCTAAGTACGTCATTGAGGACGCAGGATGATTCCCAGGTTTTTACTCGCAGCCGCCACCGCGCTGTTGCTGACGGCGTGTGCCAAGGACGCGGTCAAACCCGAGGTTGCCGCTGAAGCCGAAGCGGGCACTGCCGCCGTCGAGCTGCACTTTCACGCCATTGCCGGGCTAAACCCCGGCGCCAACGGCCAGGCTGCTCCGGTGCGGGTGCGCATTTTCGAACTGAAAAACGCCGCCACCTTCAGTCGCTCCGACTACTTCGCCTTGGCCGATCGCGCGCAATCCACCCTTGGCCTGGACCTGCTGGACCAGGATGAAGTGATGATCCAACCCGGCCAGCAACTGAGCATCCAGCGCGACCTTGACCCTTCCACACGCCAGATCGGCTTGTTGGTGGGCTATCGCGAGCTGGACCGCGCGCAATGGCGCACGGTGCTCACGGTTCCGGCGCGCCAATACACCGAATATCAGATCAGCCTCGATGTGCGCGCCGTACGCGCCGACGTCGTGGTTCCCCCATCCAGCCCTGCCCAATAAAACCCTCGGAGCCCCCATGTCCTGGAACAATCGCGTGGTCTGGTCGGAAGGCATGTTCATCGGAACGCAGCACTTCCAGCAGCATGACCGTTACCTGGAAAACCTCATCGACGCGCGCAGCCGACCGTTGTCCGCCGGTGCCTGGGGCTTTTCCGAGTTGCTTATTGATCAGGGCCTGCTGGCCCAGGGCAAGCTGGCGATCGTGTCGGCGCGTGGCCTGTTGCCCGACGGCACGCCGTTCAATATTCCCCAGGATGATCTGGCGCCGAGCCCGCTGAATATCGACGACAACCTGCGCGACGGCCTGGTGTACCTGGCCTTGCCGCTCAAGCGCGCCGGTGCGCGAGACACGGTGGATGAAGGCGAAGCGCTGGAAGCGGCACGGTACGTCAGCCAGGTGCGCGAAGTGCGCGACGATAACGCGCCGTTTGAAAACCGCGCGCCAGTGGCTGTGGGTTCCCGAGCGCTGCGCCTGTTGACCGCGCAGGATGGCATCAGTGACTACGCCGCCATCGGCCTGGTGCGCATCAAGGAAAAGCGTGCCGACCGTGCACTGGTGCTGGACGATACTTACATCCCACCGGTGCTGGACGTGGCCGCGAGCAAACCACTGACGGCCTTTCGCAGCGAACTGCTCGGCCTGTTGCACCAGCGCGGCGAAGCCCTGGCGGGCCGCGTGGTCGCCTCGGGCGCGGGTGGTGCTTCGGAAATTGCCGACTTCATGCTGCTGCAATTGGTCAACCGGGCGCAGCCGCTGATCCAGCATCTGAGCCAGTTAAGCCCGCTGCACCCTGAGCGGTTTTTCAGCGAGCTGGTGAGCCTGGCGGGTGAGTTCGCCACGTTTTCCACCACGGGCCGGCGCCCGCAGGAATACCCGCAATACCAACATGATGACCTGGCCCTGAGCTTCGCCCCGGTGATGGCAGCGTTGCGTGAAGCCTTGTCGATGCTGATCGACAGCAAAGCCACGCCGATCCCGATTGTGGAAAAAGCCTATGGCATCCACGTGGCCATGCTCGCCGACAAAACCCTGCTCGACAGCGCCAGTTTCATCCTCGTGGTACGCGCCGACGTGCCCGGCGAAACCCTGCGCGCCCGCTTCGGCCAGCAGAGCAAAGTCGGCTCGGTGGAGCACATCCGCGACATGGTCAACCTGCAATTGCCAGGTATCGGCCTGCTGCCGTTGCCGGTTGCGCCACGCCAGATCCCGTACCACGCAGGCAGCACCTATTACGAGCTGGACCGTGGCAGCGAGCACTGGCAGCAACTGAACAACTCCGGCGGGTTTGCCTTCCATATCGCCGGGCAGTTCCCGGGCTTGAACCTGGCCTTCTGGGCGATCCGAGGATAATTGGCGATGCATCCCAATGATGATGACCGCACCCAGTTCATGCCTCGCCCAGGTGGTCGTGCACCGGAACCTGCACGTGCCGAACCGGCGCCTTTGTCGATGCCGGCCGCGCCGATCCTCACCGGCAAAAGCCAGGGCCTGAACCCGTTGGAAAGCGCCGCCGGGCCGCTGTTGGCGCTGTTGACGCGCCTGCGCAACACCATCGCCCATCCGGCGCCGGCCAGTTTGCGTGCGCAGTTGCTGGCCTACCTGCGCCAGTTCGAAGAGCGCGCCGAAGCCGCCGGTGTGGCGCGCAACGAAGTGCTGCTGGCGCGTTACGCGCTGTGTACGGCGCTCGATGAAGCCGTGCTCAGCACGCCGTGGGGCAGTGCCAGTGACTGGGGCAAGCAGAGCTTGTTGATCACCGTGCACAACGAAGCCTGGGGCGGCGAAAAAGTCTTCCAGTTGCTCGACCATTGCCTGCAAAGCCCGCGTGAGCGCCTGTACCTGCTGGAGCTGCTGTACCTGTGCATGTGCCTGGGTTTTGAAGGCCGCTACCGCGTGATGAATGACGGTCGCAGCCAGCTGGAAGCCTTGCGTGAACGCACCGCCGCAGCGATTCGCAGTGCGCGTGGTGAGCACGAACGCGAACTCTCGCCGCATTGGCGCGGCGTGACGGTGGCACGTGATCGCCTCGCGCAATTCATGCCGCCGTGGATCGCTGTGGCCATCGGCCTGGCGCTGCTGCTGGCGTTGCTGTTTGGCTTGCGCATGAAACTGGCGTCGGATGCGGAGCCGGTATTCAAGAATATCCATGCCCTGGGCGAGATTCCGGTGCAGGCCATCGACCGCCCGGTGGCGCAGCCCAAAGTCATTGAGCGGCCGCGTCTGGCCGGCTTTCTCGTGGAAGACATCAAGGCGGGCCGCGTGGCGGTGGAAGACAAGGTCGACCGCTCCGTGGTGACGATTCGCGGCGATGAACTGTTCGCGTCTGCCAGCTCCAGCATCCGCGATGACTTCGAGCCACTGATGCTGCGCATCGCTGACGCCATCCGCAAGGTCAAGGGCCAGGTCCGCGTGACCGGGCACAGCGATAACCGCCCGATTGCCACGCTGCGCTTCCCGTCCAACTGGGCATTGTCCGAAGCGCGGGCCAAGTCGGTGCTGGACATCCTGGCGGCCAAGACCGGCCAGGCGGATCGCTTCAGCGCTGAAGGCCGCAGCGACACCGAGCCGGTGGCGACCAACGCCACCGCCGAAGGCCGTGCCCGCAATCGTCGGGTTGAAATCACCGTATTGGCGGAGGGCGTCGAGTGAAGGCGTTTTTCAGTTTCATGATTCGCTGGGTGATCCCCGTGCTGGGCCTGATTGCCCTGAGCCTGATCATCTGGTTTGTGGGGCCGTTGCTCGATGTGCTGGTGCCGGAAGGGCGGCGCTGGGTGTTGATTATCTTGGTGTTTGCGCTGTGGATCGCCTACCGCGTAGTGCGCATTATCCAGGCGCGCCGCCAGGCCGCCGAAGTGATGCGCAGCCTCGCCGCCGAAACCCCGGCCGACCCCAACAGTGTCGCCACGGCCGAAGAGTTGTCGACCTTGCGCCAGCGCATGGACGAAGCCCTGGCATTGCTGAAAAAGGCCAAGCTCGGCGGTGATGAGCGCCGCAATCTCTATGAGCTGCCGTGGTACGTGATCATCGGGCCGCCGGGTTCGGGCAAGACCACCGCGCTGGTCAATTCCGGCCTGCACTTTCCACTCGCTGCGCAGTTGGGCGCCGGTGCTGTGCGCGGCGTTGGCGGTACGCGCAATTGTGATTGGTGGTTTACCGACCAGGCCGTTTTGCTCGATACCGCTGGCCGCTACACCACCCAGGACAGCAACTCCACAGTGGATAAAGCCGCGTGGCTGGGCTTTCTCGATCTGTTGAAAAAGCAGCGTTCACGTCGGCCCATTGATGGCGCGTTTATCGCCATCAGCCTCTCGGATCTGCTGCTCGGTACGGAGGCCGAACGCGCCGCCCATGCGGCGGCGATTCGCCTGCGGATCCAGGAGCTGTACACCCAATTGGGCGTGCGTTTCCCGATCTACCTGATGCTGACCAAGCTCGACCTGGTGCCGGGTTTCATGGAGTTCTTCGACAACCTGAGCAAGGAAGACCGCGCCCAGGTGTGGGGCATGACCTTCGCCCTGGACGACGGCAAAAACAGCGACAGCCCGCTGGCCCATCTGCAAAGCGAGTTTGCGGGTCTTGAGCAGCGCCTGAATGAACGGCTGGTGGAGCGCCTGCAACAGGAGCGTGACCCGGCGCGGCGTGACCTGATCTACGGCTTCCCGCAGCAGTTCGGCGCGTTGAAAGATTGCCTGCAAAGTTTCCTCGAAGGCGTGTTCAAACCCAACGCCTTCGAAGAGCGCGTGTTGCTGCGCGGAGTCTATTTCACCAGCGGCACTCAGGAAGGCAGCCCGATTGATCGCTTGATCGGCGCCATGGCCCAGAGCATGAATCTGGACCGCCAGCACCTGGCACGACAGAGCGGCACCGGGCGCAGTTATTTCATCGAAAAGTTGTTCACCGCCGTGGCGTTTGCCGAGCGTGGGTTGGTGGGCGTGAACCCGAAAGTCGAGCGCCGCCGCAAGTGGATTGCACGCGGTGTGCTGGCCGCTACCATCGCCCTTGTGGTGGTGGTCAGTGGCCTCTGGTGGGTGAGTTATCGTGCCAACCAGGCGTATATCGCCCAGGTTGACCAGAAGGTTGCGCCGCTGGGCCAGACCGTACAAAACCTCAGCCCGGCGCAGCGTGAAGTGCTGGCAGTGTTGCCGCTGCTCAACGCGGTGAAGAACCTCGCGGGCGATTCGCCGAGCTGGTCCGAAGGCCTGGGCCTGTATCAGGGCGATATGCTTGAAGCCGAATCCGCCAGTGTCTATCGCAAGCTCTTGATCGCCGTGTTCGCGCCGCGACTAGTGACGCGCATCGAAGAGCAACTGCATGGCGGCGGCAATTCCGACTTCCTCTACGAGGGCCTCAAGGCCTACCTGATGCTCGCCGATAACGAGCACTACGACCCGGACTTCATCAAGGCCTGGGTCGCCCTGGATTGGGACCGCAACCTGCCGCGTGACCTGCCGGCCGATCAGCGCCAGGCGTTGACCGGGCACTTGCAGGCGCTGTTCGACCGTCACCCGCCGAATGCGCGGCTGGACCCACGCCTGATCGATGACCTGCGTCGCCAACTGCAACAGCTGCCGGTGGCGCAACGCGTGTACGACCGGGTCAAGCGCCAGAAGCTGCCCGAGGGCATCCCCGACTTTCGCCTCAACGAAGCCGCCGGCCGCGATGCTGCGTTGGTGTTCAGCCGTAAAAGCGGCAAGCCATTGGGCGAACCGTTGAGTGGGTTCTTCACTGCCAAAGGCTATCGCCAGGCGTTCCTGCTCAGCAGCCTGAACCAGACTGGCACGCTCGCGGAAGAACAATGGGTGTTGGGCCGTGAGCAAGCCGATCAGCAGAACGTGGTGAGCCTGGCCGCCGACGTGCGCCGCCTGTACTTCCAGGACTACCAGCGCCAATGGGACGCCTTGCTCGCGGACATCGACTTTGTGCCGATCACCAGCGTGGCCCAGGCGGCCGATGTGCTGCGGGTGATTTCCGGCCCCACTTCGCCGCTTAAAAAGCTGCTGGTAGCCGTGGCCAAAGAGACCGATCTGCAAGCTGAAGAACGCCAATTGGCCGCCAAAGGCGTGCCGGTGGAAGGCGGCGTCGACAAGCTCAAGGAACGCCTCGGCAGCCTGCTCGGCCAGGAGCAACCAAGCGCTAATGCACCGCAAGCGGCGGACGATCCGGTGACCGCGCACTTTGCCGAACTCAATAGCATCGTCAGCAAAAACGAAGGCGAACCGGCGGCCATCGACGGCCTGTTGGCGGACATGAACGCGCTGTATGTGCAAGTCAGCGCCATGGTCGGCGCCAGTGGCGACGCCTTGCTTGGCGAGGCCAAGAACCAGGCGGCCGCTGCGGCCACGCGGGTCAGCTTGAATGCCGAGCGCCAGCCGCCGCTGGTGCAGGGCATGGTCAAGTCGGTGGTCAACTCCACCACCAACAGCATGATGGGCGGGGTGCGTAACCAGCTGAATGCGGCGTGGGTGAGTGAAGTGGTCAACGTGTATCGCCAGTCTCTGGCGGGGCGTTATCCGATGTCGCCGGGCAGCGCGCGGGACGCCACGCTCGATGACTTCGGCCAGTTCTTCGGCGTGGGCGGGGTGATGGATAACTATTTCCGCAAATACCTGCAGCCTTACGTGGATACGTCCGCACAGACCTGGCGCTGGCAGCCGGGCGCGGCGCAGAAGCTTGGGATCGCGCCGGGCGTGCTGCAAACCTTCCAGCGTGCGGCGGCTATTCGTGACGCGTTCTTTAGATCGGGGGGCACCCAGCCGATCGTGCGTTTCGAGCTCAAGCCGGTGTCGATGGACCCGACCATCACTCAGTTCTTGCTCGACCTCGACGGCCAGCAACTGAGCTACGACCACGGCCCAAGCCGGCCGGTAGCGATGCAATGGCCGAACCCCGGCAGTATCGGCGTGGTGCGTATTTCGATCACGCCGCCGTCGGCCAGTGGCCGTTCCGGCGTGACCCTGGACGGCCCATGGGCATGGTTCCGTCTGCTGGAGCAATCGGACCTGAGCGCCGGCAATTCGCCGGACCGCTTCAACCTGCGTTTGCGGGTTGATGGCGCGAGCATCGCCTACGAGTTGCGCGCCAACAGCGCCTTCAACCCGTTCAAGAGCCGCGTACTCAGTGGCTTCAGCCTGCCGGAGCGGCTATGAACACGCTGGGCTTCTACGGCAAGTTGGCCAGCCGCGGTGACTTTGTCAGCCGCGCCTTGCCCCAGAGTTTTATCGGCCCGTGGGACAGCTGGCTGGCCGCAGGTTTGCTCGCCAGCCAGAGCAGCCTGGGTGGCGATTGGCTAAACGTCTATCTGGTCAGCCCGTTGTGGCGTTTTGTGCTGGCGCCGGGCGTATGCGGGCCGGACGCGGCGGCAGGCGTGGTGATGCCAAGTATTGATCGGGTCGGGCGCTATTTCCCGTTGGCCGTGGTGGCGTTGCTTGATCACGACACTAACCCGGCGTCATTGGTGGGTGGCCCGGATACGTGGTTTGAGCAGGCTGAAGAGCTGTTGCTCAGCACCCTGGATACTGGCGCTACGTTTGAAGGCTTTAACGATGGCGTTGACAGCCTGGGCATCCCGGCCAGTGAACCGCGCGCGGTAGACAGTCGCTTCGCGGGCCTGCAGCGGGTCGCCGCCACCGTGCCCCACAGCCGCATGACCGCACTGGCCGAGCAGGCTTGTGAGGGTGCCAGCCTGTGGTGGGGCCGTGGCTCACAACGTATTTCCCCAGGTTTATTGCGGTGCCAGGGTTTGCCGGCTGCCGGCGATTTTGCGCAGTTTTTGCTCGGACAAGAAGGTGTGGTGTAGATGGGGGCGACGTTTAAATCCGCGAGCAAAAGCCATGTGGGCATGGTGCGCCAGGTCAATGAAGACGCGTGCCTGGACCTGCCGGAAAACCGCCTGTGGGTGGTAGCCGATGGCATGGGCGGGCATGCGGCCGGCGATTACGTCAGCAGCTTGATCGTCGACAGTCTGCGCAACGTGCCGGTGGGGCGCTCTCTCGATGAATACTCGGCGGCCTTGCGCAATGACCTGATCCGCATCAACGCCACGGTGCGTGAAGAAACCGCCAACCGTGGCGTGAGCATGATGGGCAGCACCGTGGTGGTGCTCGCCGCACGTGGCCTACGTGGCGTGTGTTTATGGGCCGGCGACAGTCGCCTGTACCGCCTGCGCGAAGGGCAGTTGGACAGCATTTCCCGCGATCACAGCTACGTGCAGGACCTGCAAGACAGCGGCCTGCTCAGCGAAGCCGACGCGCGCGTGCATCCTCGCGCCAATATCGTCACCCGCGCCGTGGGCGTGGAGGCGCAGTTGGACGTGGCGGTGACTGACCTGCTGATTTCCCCCGGCGACAGCTACCTGCTGTGCAGCGATGGCCTGAACAAGACCGTCGAAGACCATGAAATACGTGAAGTGCTGAGCCACGACGCGCCGGACGAAAT
Organism: Pseudomonas sp. OE 28.3; assembly: GCF_014268205.2. Lineage (NCBI taxonomy): Bacteria > Pseudomonadati > Pseudomonadota > Gammaproteobacteria > Pseudomonadales > Pseudomonadaceae > Pseudomonas > Pseudomonas sp. OE 28.3. The sequence goes on along the minus strand of NZ_CP077082.1, from coordinate 55,247 downwards.
CGTGCGCAGCCTGGTGCACCTGGGGCTCAACCGTGGCGCGCCGGATAATATCACTGCCATTGTCGTGAAGGTCTCGCCATGAACATTGTGATCCCTGGCTACGACATCGAAGGCGAGATCGGCGAAGGCGCCATGGCCAGCGTGTACCTGGCGACCCAGCGCTCGCTGGAGCGCAAGGTGGCCTTGAAGGTGATGGCGGCGGCGCTGGCGGCCGACCCGAGCTTCTGCGAGCGCTTCCTGCGCGAGGGCAAGACGCTGGCGCGCCTGTCGCATCCGCACACGGTGACCATCCATGACATCGGCAATGTCGGTGAGCTGTACTACATGGCCATGGAATACCTGCCCAACGGCACGCTAAAGGAGCGTATCGCCGCCGGCCTGACGCCGGAGCAGGGCGTGACGCTGATTCGCCAGATCGCTTCGGCGTTGGGCTATGCGCATGCACAGGGTTTGGTACACCGCGACGTCAAACCAGCGAACATTCTGTTTCGCGCTGACGGTACCGCCGTGCTGTCAGACTTCGGCATCGCCAAGTCCCTGGACGATCGCACCCAGTTCACCCAAGCCGGTTTTGCCGTGGGCACGCCGAGCTATATGAGCCCGGAGCAGGCGCGTGGCCAGGAAATTGATGGCCGCGCCGACCTGTATGCGTTGGGCGTGGTGCTCTACGAAATTCTCGTCGGCAAGCTGCCGTACAGCGGCACCGATGCGCTGTCCACTGCGCTGGCGCATCTGACCGAGCCGCTGCCGGAACTGCCGGTGCACCACGGGCGTTATCAGGAGGTGCTGCGCAAGCTGCTGGCCAAAGACCCGGCCGAGCGTTTTCCGGATGCGGCGGCGTTGCTGCGCGCGCTCGACCAACTGCCCGCGGATTCGCCGGAAGCCACGCTGGTGCGGCCGTTACCGATTCCGCTGAGTTTTGACTTGGCCGGAATGACGCCAGTGTCCATCGAGATTCCGACCGACAAACCCCAGCCGCAACCGGTGCGTCAACCGGTGGTAACTCCCACGCAACACCGCGCCGTGTCCGAGCAGCGCCGTGGCCCGGTGCTGGCCCTGGCCGCTGTCGCTGTGGCGGTTGCACTGGCCATTGGTGGCGCCAGTTACTGGTGGCTGAGCGGCAGCGATGAACCTGCCAAACCGCCTGTCGCCGTGGTGCCCAAGACCACGCCACCGCCGGAGGTAAAGCCGGTGGTGGCCGAGGCGGATGGCGGCCAGCGGCCGTTGCTGATGGCCGGTAAAAAGACCTTGTTCCAGCGCGTGCTCAGCAAGCCGGGCGCCAAGCTGTCCCATGATGCCGGTGGTGCCGCAGACGAAGCCCTGCCGGCGTTTTCGGTGCTCTATGTTTACCAGCGCAAAGACATCGACGGCAGCCCGTGGGTGCGTGTCGGCGCCGCAACCGATGGGCGCAGCGATGGTTGGTTGCCCGCCGCTCAAGTCAGCGACTGGAAGCAAAGCCTGGTGCTTAAGTTTACCGAGCGCTCGGGCCGGGCGCCGGTGATGTTCCTGCGCCAATCGGCGCAGGTGGAAAAGCTGTTGGCTGATCCCGCCGCCGCCAAAAACGTGTTGGCCAAGGCGCAGAAGAACCGCGAAGACAATCAACAGGTGCTGGCGCTTGAGCCGACAGCCAGTGCTGTGCCGCAAAACCAGTTTTACCTGCTGCCGATTTTTGATTCCAAAGAGAGCTTCGACGAAAACGGCCAGCCGGTGCAGTTGCTCAATGTGGCGTCCATCGACCCGGGCAGCGCGGCGGCCAAGCCGGCCACCAAAGCAATCGCCGCAGACGCTTTCCGCACGGCCGTGGTGTTGGTGGTCGACACGACGGTTTCGATGCAGCCTTACATCGACCAGGTTCGCGATGTGGTGCATGAGTTGCAAACTCGCATTGCCGAGCGCGGTGAGCTTGATAGCGTGAGCTTCGGGCTGGTGGGCTTTCGCAACAGCATCAAGAAAACCCCTGGTTTGGAATACGTCGCCAAGACGCTCATCAGCCTTGATCAGGGCCGCGACCCGCAGCGCTTCCTCGATATGGCGCGCCAGGTCAAAGCGTCCACGGTGTCCAGCCACTCATTCAATGAGGACGCGTTTGCCGGGGTGATGCAGGCGGTCGATGGCATGGATTGGTCTGGCTACGGCGGGCGCATCATTTTGCTGGTCACCGATGCCGGCGCGCTGCGCAAGAACGACCCGTTCACCGCCACCCAGATGAACGAAGCCGAAGTGCGCCAGGCAGCACTCGGCAAGCAGATCAAGATTTACGCCCTGCACCTGCGTACCGATGCCGGCAAGAAAACCCACGCCGGTGCCGAAACCCAGTACCGCGTGCTGACCGCAGACGCCAACCCGCAGATCGGCGACCTTTACACGCCGGTGCCCGGGGGTGATGTACACAAGCTGGGCGAGCGGGTTGATGAGATTGGCACAGTGTTCGCCAACCTGGTGCACCAGGTCCGCAGCGACACACCGCAACCGGTGCCGCTGCTGAGTAGCGCGCCGAGCCTGGCGGATAAATCCGCAGCAGTCGGCTACGCCATGCACATGGACTTCCTCGGCCGTAAAACCGCCAGCCAGGCGCCGCAACTGGTCAGCGCCTGGACCGCCGATCGTGACCTGACCAATCCGGCGCTGCCGGCGTTCCAGGTGTGCGTGATGCTCACAAAATTGCAGCTAAACGACCTGCAGCAATCGCTGAAACTGATCGTGGATGCCGCGCGTAAAACCCAGACCTCGCCCAAGGATTTCTTCCAGGAAATTGCCAGCGCTTCAGCCTATATGAGCCGTGACCCGCAGGCCCTGCGCAAGGGCGGCAACCTGGCTGATGGTGGCCTGCTCGGTGAATACCTGGAAGGCCTGCCGTACCGCAGCAAGTCGCTGAACATGACCCAGGACTTGTGGTTGTCGCTGAGTGTGGCCGAGCAGGAAGACTTTATCGACGAGCTGGATTCGAAAATCCGCCTCTACGAAACCTTTCACAATGATGTGGCCAACTGGGTCCGTTTCGGCGATGCCGAGCCGGGCGATGCGTTGTACCGCGTACCGTTGTCGACGCTGCCGTAATGCTGAACTTGAGCGCGGTGCACAAAAGCCGGGGCACGGGAAACCAGCGTTACAGCCTGGTGATTCCGGCCTTGCAGCTGCGTGCCGGTGAGCAGTTGGCGATTATCGGGCCCAGTGGCTGCGGCAAAAGCACTTTGCTGGATTTGCTCGCGCTGGTGTTGGCGCCGGATCAGGCGGGCCGGTTTGAATTCGACAACACCGATATCGGCGGGCTATGGCGTGCCGATCAGCAATCTACCCTGGCTGCGCTGCGCAGCCAGCACTTGGGTTACGTGCTGCAAACCGGCGGCCTGCTGGGTTTTCTCGATGTGCGCGGCAATATCGCCTTGTCGCGGCAATTGCTGGGTTTGAAGGATGACGGCAGCGTGGCGCGCCTGGCTGAGCAGCTGGAGATTAGTGACCAGTTGGCGAAGAAACCGGCGGACCTGTCGGTGGGCCAACGCCAGCGCGTGAGTTGCGCCCGTGCCCTGGCCCATGCGCCGCAATTGGTGCTCGCGGATGAGCCGACCGCGTCGCTGGACCCACTGAATGCCGAGCGCGTGATGCAGGCGTTGCTGGCCCAGGCCCGCGAACACCGTGCCGCCTGCGTGATCGCCACCCATGACGAACCCCTGGCCCGCGCCAGCGGCTTGCAGGTACGGCGCATCGGTTGCCGCCGCGACCCTGATGGCGGCGTCACGGCCACGCTCGGGGAGGTGTGCTGATGCGCATCGGCTTGGTGGCCTCGCTGGCCTGGCAGGATTACCGCAATGACGCCTGGCTGTCGGCCTGTTCGGTGCTGGCGCTGGTGGCAGTGATCGCGCCGCTGCTGGTGTTATTCGGCCTGAAATTTGGACTGGTTGGCAGTTTGACCGAACGCTTGGAGACCGATCCGGCCACCCGTGAAATTATCCCATTGGGCGGTGGTCGATTCAGCAGCGAATTTATCCAGCAGCTAGGTCGGCGCAGCGATGTGGCCTTTGCCGTGCCGCGTACCCGACAAATTGCGGCGACCGCGCAGGTGGGCACGCTGGCGTTGGAAATGCTGCCGACGGCGGCGGGTGACCCGTTGCTCAGTGGTTTGCCAATGCCCAAGGGCCTGGACCAGATCGTGCTGAGCCACACCGCAGCCGAAAAGCTTGCGGCGCGGCCTGGGGATTGGCTGGAAACCCGCTTTGCGCGGCAAGTGGCGGGGCGTGTCGAAGCCCGCAACGCGCGCCTGCAGGTGCTGGCGGTGTTGCCGTTGGAAGCCTTCGCCCGTGACGGCTTGTTTGCTGATTTGGGCTTGCTGGAAGCGGCGGAAGATTACCGCGATGGCCGTGCCGTGCCGGTGTTGGGCTGGGACGGGGATGAGGTCGGGTTGAACGAGCAGCGTGTGTACCCGGCGTTTCGTCTTTACGCACGCAACCTTACTGATGTGGAGCCGCTGCGGGTGTATTTCGCCGGGCAGAATCTGTTGGTGTCGACCCAGGCACAGACCATCGCCCAGGTGCAGTCGTTGAGCCGCAACCTGTCGTTGGTGTTCTGGATTATTGCCGGGCTGGCCTTGGTCGGGGCGTTTGCAGCGATCTTCGCCGGGGCGCTGGCGGCTGTCGCGCGCAAGCGGCGGGAATTGTCGGTGTTGCGCCTGTTGGGGTTTTCCACCGGCGCACTGTTGTTGTTTGTGGTGTTGCAGGCGCTCTACAGCGCAGGGTTTGCCGCCGTGCTAAGCGCCGGGCTGTATGGCCTGGCCGAGGCTGCTTTGAATAAACTATTTGTGCAAGGGGCGGGCGAATATGCCAGTCACCTGCTGGCGCGTCACTACGTCCTGGCCCTGGTTGCAATCCTCGGCGTCAGCGCCGTGGCGGCGGCCTGTGGCGGTTGGCGAGTGGCGCGGATCCAGGCTTCTGAAGGAATCAGAGATGTATAAGTTACTGGGCGCCTGTGTGGCGCTGAGCCTGGCCTCGTTGGCCTGGGCCGATGAAGCGAGTGACAAACTGGATAACCCCAAGCCGTTGCCGGATGATGTGAGCCTGCCGCTGCCCTGCGAAGGCAACATGGTGTTCCGCTACGCCTACGTGCTGGCCCAAGGCACGCTGGATGACCGCGAGATCAGCCTCGGTTACCCCTTTGCCGAAGGCGAGGCGGGTTATCAGCAATCGTTTATTTCCGGCTACCGCCGCGACTTTATCAACGGCCAGTTCACGCTCAAGGATCTGCCCAAGGACTGGAACAAAGTCATCGCGCCGTTGATGCCGAAAACCGACGCCAAAACTCCGCTCAAGCCGATGCTGTATTTCATCGGCAAGTACGAAGTGACTGCCCGCCAGTATGCGCAGGTGATGTCCCAGGCGCAGTCGCTGGCCAGCGGCGAACCAGCTCCAGCCTGTGATGCGCCGACCGGCATGGCCGCGCGTTTGCCCAAGGTAAAACTATCGCGTTTCGAAGCTGAACGTTTCTCGGCGGTGTACAGCGCCTGGCTGATGAAATACCACCGTGAGCTGCTGCCGGTGAGCGGCCGCGGCTCTTCGGCCGACGACGGCGGCCTGGGTTTTTTGCGCCTGCCCACCGAAGTGGAATGGGAATACGCCGCACGCGGTGGCCAGGCGGTTAGCCGTCAGGAACTGGAAGGGCGACTGTTCCCGCGCCGCGTCGACGGCAGCGAGAGCGACGGCCCGCTGGGTGATTACGCGGTGTTCAACCAGGTTGCCGGCGGCACCGGTCAGGCTGCGCGCTTGATGCCCATCGGCACCAAATTGCCCAACCCGATCGGCCTGTTTGACGTGATCGGCAACGCAGCGGAAATGGTCCAGGAATCGTTCCAGCTGGTGCATGCCGGGCGCCGCCAGGGCACCTACGGGGGCTTTGTGGTCAAGGGCGGCAACTACCTGGAAGGCGAGGGCACGCTGTTTACCGGCATGCGCCGTGAGTACCCGTTATTCGCCGCTGACGGCACCGAACAAAGCAACGAAACCACCGGTTTTCGCGTAGCGATCGGTGCGTTGTCGGCGCCGCGCTCGCGCTACAAGGAGCTGTTCGCCCAGTGGCAGAAAGAAGGCCGCCTGGCGTCGCTGACTGACGCCATCGATGACGCCCAGGACCCGACCAAGCGCCTGGACAGCATCATTGCGGCCAGTGTCGACCCCAAGCTGCAAGCCGAACTCGGCCTGGTCAACGAAGAGCTCAAACGCAACGTTTCATTGATCGCCCAGCAGCGCGAAGAGGCCGCGGGCAACCTGATCCAGTCGGCCGCGTTGGTGGCCGAGACCATCAGCAATTACAACATCCGCCTGGCCAACTTGCAGAAGAGCCGCCAAGAGGCCAAAGACAATAAGGATGAGGCCAGCGCGCAGCTGTTCGACATGGCCATCACCAATGGCCGCAGCGCCCTCGACGGCGCGGTGGCGATTTACATCGACAACCTGGCCACCGGCACGCGCTACACCGATGCGGTGATCCAGGCCCAGTTTCAACGAATCAAGGAAGAGTTGGATCGCAAGCCAGTGCTCGGCAAGAGCCTGGTGACGCGCGCGACACTGTTCGTTCGCCATGTCGGCAACTACCGCAAGCAACAGCGGGCCGACCCGGCAACGATCTTGAAGGAATTGCTCGCAGCGAGCGGTCAGCGGTCTTGACCGCTGGTTGTATGGCGAGCTTGGAAAGGACTCAGGCGGCGGTGGGCCGTGCTGGGCAAGTCAAACTTAAAAGAGAACACACCTATGCTTTTTTCCCGTAAGGCGGTTTCCAAGCGTCACCTGCTGCTGATCGCAGCTGGTTTCAGCACCGTGTTGACAGGTTGCGCCACGTCGCCGGCTTCCAAGGTCGCGTCGAGCACCAAGGTCGAGTACTACCCCAACTGCTACGAGCCGGTGCAGCACTTGCGTGCAACCGATTCGAACATGACCAAGTCGGTCGTCACCGGTGCGGCGCTTGGCGCAGCCGGCGGTGCATTGCTGGGCGCGCTGACCGGCGACTCCGACAAGCGTGGCCGTAATGCCGCCATCGGTGCAGCGGGCGGCGCCCTGGCGGGTGGCGCAGCGGGTTACTACACCGAGCGTCAGAAGCAGATCACCGATGACAACCAGCGCATCGCGTCCTACTCCACCGACTTCAATAAAAGCGCGTCCGACATCGACCGCAGCACGGCCTACGCCAAGGCGTCCCAGCAGTGCTATCAGAGCGCATTCACCAAGCTGGTGGCCGACCGCAAGGCCAAGACCGTCAACGACACCGAAGGCCGCAAGCGCCTGGCGGAAATCGTGGCTGGCTTGAAAGAGTCCAATGACCTGATCGTTGCAGTGAACGGCAAGGCCAGCGAAGACTTGAACAACTACACCCAGGCTTACGAGCAAGACCTGAAACAAGTGGGTGTGCAGCGTGCTGACGTAGTGACCGTGGCCCAGGCCGACACGACGCCGCAGGTGGTGCCGGCGAAGAAAGGCAAGACGCCTGCCAAAGTCGCCAAAAAACCGGTGCTGCCAACCGTGCCGAAAGAAGCGGTGACCACCGAGAAGAGTATTCAGACCGTGCAAACCAAGCAGGCTGAAAGCAAGCAGGTCGCCAGCGCTGGCAAGGCGCAGATCGAAGGCACCTGCCGCGATCCGAACCTGGCCGACTGGGCGCCAGTGCCGTGCCCTAACGTTTAAGCAACATGTTTCTATAAGCGTTAAACGCCTGCCGATCTCCTGCTAAAGCGCGAGATCGGTGGCGTTCTGCCGGTAAATCGTTACACTGCTGCGGCCACTTAATAAATACACTGAGGCTGTGTGCATGAAATTTCGTCTTCTGCTGTGGGTGCTGGGCCTGATGATGGGCAAAGCCAGCCGCACCAATCCTGCCTTTCAGCAACAGCTGGGTGATAAAGACCTGGCGTTCCAGTTGCAGACCCTCGACGGCAAGGTTGCCCGTCACTTCATCGTCAAAGACCAGCGCATCACCAGCCGCTCAGGTGTTCACCCGGCGCCAGCCTTTGCTATCGCCTTTAAAGATGCCGCCTACGGCTTCGCCACGATGCAGGCGAAGAACAAGCAACTGGCGTTCATGACGGGGATTCAGGACAAGTCGATCCAGATCAAGGGCAACCCGGCGTTGGTGATCTGGTTTCAGGGGCTGACCAAGTATTTGAAGCCGCGTAAAAAAACAGCTGGTTAGCTTTTTGGAGCCCTCGGGGCACAGAAACCCCGAGGAGAGCCAGTATAAGTTGACCGTCAGTCCTGTTGGTTTACACGTATACGACGGTCTTTGGCTGGGTCGAATCTGCCTGAAAACCGTATGTCTCCATCGGTCACATGTTGCCGGCTCTTATATTCGTTGGTTTCGGTATTTCCGGCACTTTCATGAATGTCGACTTCGGTATCAAATTGCCGGTAAAGTTTTATAGAGGTGAATTGGGCCTTGGTCTGGATATACGTGTTGTCAGAGCGGCCAATAATAGTGTCGCTTGTACCTTCGGCGGAGATCGCCGTTCGAGATGAATCGCTGGGTGTACCACCCCTTATAGTGTTTTTTCCCGCGCCACCATTAATGAAGTTACTGCCTGTACCTCCTGCCAAGGTATCATCGCCGTTTTCACCGTATAATTCTCCGCCGCCATAGGCTAGTTCACCGGTATCATTGCCGTCGCCCAGATATACTTGAGCGTAGCCGCCTCCCGTGCTCACGGTGTCTTTGCCTGGGCCAGTGTGAATGGTTACACTGGTCTTGACGTCAGGGGCTATCTTTACACTGTCATCGCCACCGCCGCTGTCTATGAACAGTTTGCCTTGATTGCCCTCGGGGTTAGAGGCGTCGATGTCCAGCTTGACGGCTTGCCCATTGATAATGGCGACGACGCGATCATTAATAACTTTTATATCGATTTTATCATCCGCATGTCCCGTATAAATTCTTACTTCGGAGGCGGGGTGATAAGTGCGGCCATTGACGTTTTGTGGTGCGCCTGGGTCAGGCGTCGTTACAACCAGTACGGTCCCATATTGGTCTCTGCGAGGTGTAAGACTGCCGTTGATGTTTACAGAGGGTTCGGTAGCTGTAGGTGAAGGGTAGGCGCTTATTGGGTTGTTAGTTATAAAGTTGCTAACGGTGGATGAAATAGACATAGGCAGAATCCAGAGTTTTAATGGTAAGAAAACTTACCGACATGCTCTATGTGGATTAGTTGGGCGGGACAGTTCCGTATCAGATGTTACTTTATATTTGTAAGTTGTTAGAGTGCCATGATTTCGTTGGGTAGGTATGTCACTTTCGCCTTCGCCGCTCAAAAGGCGAGGAGTAATTAACTGGCATTATGATGCGATTCAGGATCAGACCATCCAGATCAGGGCAACCCGCTCCCACATTCGACCGCGTTCTACAGTTGGAACGCAGTTAAGTGTGAGAGCTGGTTTGCCTGCGAAAGCTATGTAGCAGGCGACAGACTTATGCCTGGCTGAACTGGGACGCGAGTTCGCGTAGCAGCACCTCGGCATCCAGTACCTTGCCGACCACTTCCTCAGCCTTTTCCCGGCTCAAGCCCAAACGTTCGATCAGGGCGTCGGGTATCGCCTCATCCGGCCCGGAACCAATTCCACGACTGCGCAGCAAACGTACCGCCAAGCACACCAGGTTGGGATATTCAGCATATTGCCCGTCATAGGTCGGGTCGTGCTGAAAGCGCAGGGCGGTGGACAGTTCGTCCGGCATGTCCCAGTAGCGCATCAGCCAGGCGCCGATCTGCTCGCGGCTGATGCCCAGCAGGTGCTGCTCGACATAGCTGTGGCACAGGTGCGGGTTGACCTCCAGGTGGCGACAGATCAGCGAGAAGTGCGGCGGGAACACATGGGCCAGCAGCAAGTAACCGAAGTTATGCAGCAGGCCGGCCAGGTAGGTCAGGCCAGCTTCCGGGCGCTGGGCGCGGGGCATGGCGCGGGTCAGGCCTTCGATCACAGCAGCGGTATAGATCGACTGGTGCCAGTACGGCGTGGACTGGTGCGGGTGGTCCTTGGGCAGGCTCAGGGTTTTGCCCAGGGCCAGGCCCAGCGCCAGGTTGATCACCAGGTCAAAGCCCAGCACGCGCACGATGGCGTCCTCCACTGAGCGAATCTTGCCCGGCGAGGCGTAGTACGGCGACGCTGCCCAGCTCACCACTTGGGCGGCGAGGGCTGGGTCGGTTTCGACGACGCTGGTGATGTCATCGATGGTGGCGTTGGGGTCGACGCGCAGCTTGATGATTTTCTGCGCGGTGTCGGCCAGCGGCGGAATCTCGATGGTCGCTTCCAGACGCTGCTGGATTCGGCGGGCGGTGAACGCCTGCATCGCCTGGGTGATTTCCTCGCGGTCATCGTTCGGGCGATCGAGGTTGGGGCGGATGTTGCTCAGCGGTTCGCCGAAGTGCCCGGCGCTGGCCTTGGTGAGCATGGTCTTGAAATCGATGCTGGCGATTTCCAGCAGCAGCCCGGCTTCGCCGGAATGCACCAACAGGCTGGGTTCGCTGAGCAGGCTGCCTTCATACAGGCACGGCGAACTGGTCAGTACCGGCAGGCCGGGCAACAGGCTCAAGTCGTGCTTGGCCAGCATGCGCTCGATGCGGTCCGGCGACACGGCCGTGAGGCGGCGGCCGGTGAGTTCAGCCAGGCGGTTGAGGTCGAGTAACTGGCTTTGCGGGAACAGCACCATGAGTGCGCCCACGGCATCTTCCAGCAGTACTGCCTGGACTTTTTGTGCGGGATTCAGGCCGGCGTGTTCGGTCACTTCCGTGTAGGGGATGGCGAGTTTTGCGAGCAGAGCCCGAATGACCGGCGGGGCGGTCAGTGGGGCTGTGGCGAGGGCAACTTCTGACATGGCCTGATCCAATTTCGTACAGTCACCGAAGTATAACCAGCTTGATACAACTGTTGGTTGGATAAGTGAGTCAGGCGTCACACTTGGCCGTATTGCTGCCCATGCCTGAGCCAGCGATCGAGCAAGGGGCTGACATGTTCCGGCCAACGCTCCAGCAGCGCTTGCGCCGCATCACGCACAGCGGGCAGCAAGTCGGCATCGCGCATCAGGTCGGCGACCTTGAATTGCAGCAGGCCGGTCTGGCGAGTACCAAGCATTTCGCCGGGCCCGCGCAGTTCGAGGTCTTTTTCGGCGATGACAAAACCGTCGTTGGTCTCGCGCATGATGCCCAGGCGCTGACGGCCGATCTGAGACAGCGGCGGGTGGTACAGCAGCACGCAGTGGCTGGCGGCGCTGCCCCGGCCGACACGGCCGCGCAGTTGGTGCAGTTGGGCCAGGCCCAGGCGCTCGGGGTTTTCGATGATCATCAAACTGGCGTTGGGCACGTCCACGCCGACTTCAATCACCGTGGTGGCTACCAGCAGTTGCAGGTTGCCAGCTTTGAACTCGGCCATCACCGCGGCTTTTTCCACAGGCTTCATGCGCCCGTGGATCAGCCCGACCTTCAGCTCGCCCAGGGCACTGGTGAGGTCCTCAAACGTGGTCTCGGCGGCCTGGCAGGTCAGCTCTTCGGATTCTTCGATCAGCGTGCACACCCAATACGCCTGACGGCCTTCGGCGCAGGCGCCGCGCACGCGTTCGATGACCTCGACGCGGCGCGTGTCGGTGACCAGCACGGTATTGACCGGCGTGCGGCCGGGCGGCAGCTCATCGAGGATCGACGTGTCGAGGTCGGCGTAGGCGCTCATCGCCAAGGTGCGCGGGATTGGTGTGGCGGTCATGATCAACTGGTGCGGGTTCATGCGCCCGCCCACGCCTTTCTGGCGCAAGGCCAGGCGCTGTTGCACACCGAAGCGGTGCTGTTCGTCGATGATCACCAAGGCGAGGTTCTTGAACTGCACTTCGTCCTGGAACAATGCGTGAGTGCCCACCACCATCGGTGCGCCACCGGCAATCTGCTCCAGCGCCGCTGCGCGGGTCTTGCCCTTGAGCTTGCCGGCCAGCCACGCCACTTCCAGGCCCAGCGGTTCGAGCCAGCGCTTGAAGGTGATGAAGTGCTGTTCGGCGAGAATTTCGGTGGGCGCCATCAGCGCCACTTGGTAACCGGCTTCCAACGCCTGCAAGGCGGCGAGGGCGGCCACCACGGTTTTACCTGCGCCCACGTCGCCCTGGATCAGCCGCAGCATGGGTTCGTGCTGGCTGAGGTCGTAGGCGATTTCATTGCCCACGCGTTGCTGGGCCCCCGTTGGCGCAAAGCCGAGGTTGGCCAGGTATTGCGCAGGTAGTCGCGTGGCCTTGGGCATCGCCGGCGCGCGCAGGGAGCGCATACTTTCGCGCAGGCGCTGCTGGGACAGTTGGTGCGTCAGCAGCTCTTCAAAGGCCAGGCGATGCTGGGCCCAGTGATGGCCCAGTGCGAGTTCGTCGACGTCGGCGTCGGCGGGTGGGTTATGCAGGTAGCGAATCGCATCGTCCAACGGCGCCAGTTGGTAGTCGCGCGCCAGCTCCAGAGGCAACCAGTCGGGCAAGCTTTTGGGGCCGAGCATCGTCAGCGTTTGCATGCACAGCTGGCGCAGGCGTTGTTGGGTCAGGCCTTCGGTCAGCGGGTAGATCGGCGTGAGAGTGGTATCGACCGGAGGCGGCTCGTCGCCGGTGATTGCGCGGTACTCCGGGTGGTAGATTTCCAGGCCGGATGCACCGGGGCGGGCTTCGCCGTAGCAACGCACGCGGGTGCCACGCTTGAGGCCTTCCTTTTGCGCGTTGCTGAAATGGTAGAAACGCAGGCTCAGGCCGCCGGTGCCGTCCTGCAGGCGCACGACTAAACTGCGGCGCTTGCCCATCACCACATCGGCGCCGCTGACGGTGCCTTCGACCACAGCATCCTGCCCAGGGCGCAAGTGGCCGATGGGCACCACACGCGTGCGGTCCTGGTAGCGCAGGGGCAGGTGGAACAGCACGTCCTGGAGGTTCTCCAGGCCGACCTTGGCCAGCTTTTCGGCCATGGCGTCACCGACACCTTTGAGTGCGGTGACCGACACCTGCGACAGCTCTGTCATACCGTTAATCAGCTCGCAGCATTCGGCTTGGCCACCGAGCACAGACGGACCGAGTCGGCCAGGATCTCAATGGCTTTCGGGCGCGGGAAGCTCGCGCGCCAGGCAATCGCCACAGTACGGAACGGCACCGGCGGCGTGAGTGGGCGCACTTCGATCACGCCGGGGGCGTAGTGATGGCTGTCCACTGCCGACAGCGGCAGGATCGAAATACCCAGGCCGGAAGCGACCATATGGCGAATGGTTTCCAGGGAACTGGATTCCACGGTGGTATGTTTGGCGCCGTCGTTGCCCTTGGTCAGGGTCGGGCAGGCTTCCAGTACCTGATCGCGGAAGCAGTGACCTTCGCCCAGCAGCAGCAAGCTCTTGTCGTTGAGCAGGCCGGCGTCGATGGTGTCCTTTTGCGTCCACGGGTGGGAGGCCGGCATCAACACGTAGAACGGTTCGTCGTAGAGCGGCAGGGTCAGCACGTCTGCTTCGTTGAACGGCAGGGCGATGATGATCGCGTCCAACTCGCCATTGCGCAGTTTGTCGCGCAGTACATGGGTGAAGTTTTCTTCGATATACAGCGGCATCTGCGGCGCAACGCGGTGCAGTTGCGGAATCAGGTGCGGGAACAGGTACGGGCCGACGGTGTAGATGGCGCCGACTTTGAGCGGTGCAGTCAGCTGGTTCTTGCCGGCCTGGGCCAGCTCGCGGATGCTTTGGGCTTGCTCCAGTACCTTTTGGGCCTGGGCGACGATGCCTTCGCCCACCGGCGTGAGGCGCACGGCGCTCTTGCTGCGCTCAAAAATCAGCACACCGAGTTCGTCTTCAAGCTTCTTCACACCCACCGACAGCGTCGGTTGGCTGACATGGCAACGCTCGGCCGCGTGGCCGAAGTGCTGCTCTTGGGCGAGGGTCACGATGTAGCGTAATTCTGTAAGAGTCATAGCGGGCGTCCATGAGGTTGCGGGCCAAGCATACCGGCTGCAATCGATAGACGCACGTTATCAGAACTTTGATGGGGATTGAGCGGGGAATGTTGAGGATTTTGCTGAAGTGGTGAAACCAAATGTGGGAGCTGGCTTGTGTGGGAGCTCCCACACCAGCCGGCTCCCGTTTGCCGCTTACCGGCGGCGCTTCTCAATGTTGTAAACAAATGGCGCGACGATTTCGACGCTGCCGCCTTTCAACATATCGGCCGGTGGTTTGGGCAGTGGCTGGGCTCGACGGATCATGTCCAGGGTCGCACGGTCCAGATCGGCGTTGCCGGAGCGGCCCACCAACTCATAGGACAGCACGTTGCCTTCGGCATCGACCACAAAGCGCAGGCGGTTCAAGCCTTCCTTGCCTCGCTGTTGGGCACCTGGCGGATACTTCTTGTACTTCTGCAAGTGCGCCAGCAGGGCGCCTTCCCAGGACGCTTTGGCTGCGACCTGTTGTGGCGACGGGCCCGGAACCGGCTGGGCAGACTTTTCAGCTGGCGCATTGTTTTGTGGCGATTCGCTCGGCGGTTCTTCGGAAGGTTTTTCCTTGGGCGGCTCGGGCTTCTTTTCCACCGGCTTGGGCGGCTGCGGCTTCGGTTTTGGCTTGACCGGCTTGGGCACCTGGATCGTTGGTTTAGGTGCCTCAGCCAGTTTTGGCAGGGGCAGCTCTTCCACGGGGGCAGGCGGCTGCGGCGGTGTGACAACCTTGGGTGGAGCCGGCGGCGGCGGTGCAGGCATCGGCGCGAGGTCGATGACCATCGCCGCCGGTGGCAGTGTTACCGGATGCGGCGCGGACCACTGGAGCGCGATGATAATCGCGACGGCATGCACGCCCAGCACGACGGCGAGGCTGGTGCCATAACGCGTCAGTTTGTGGCGCGTCGTGATCATTTCTTGGCTGCCGTCTCAAGTCCGACCAGGCCTACCTTGAGGTAGCCGGCTGCCCGCAGGGCATCCATCACACTCATCAGGTCGCCGTAGTCCACGCCTTTGTCGGCCTGGAAGAAGATCGTCGTGTCTTTCTTGCCTTGGGTCTTGGCGTCGAGCACCGGGCCCAGGGTTTCAGCTTTGACTTCTTCTTCGCCCAGGAACAGGCGTTGGTCCGCCTTGACGCTGAGGAAAATCGGCTTCTCCGGCCGCGGCGCAGGCTTGGCGCTGGACGCGGGCAGGTCGACCTTGATATCCACGGTCGCCAGCGGCGCGGCCACCATGAAGATGATCAGCAGCACGAGCATTACGTCGATAAACGGCGTGACGTTGATCTCGTGGTTCTCGACGAGTTCGTCGTCGCCTTGATTCAAATGCAGGCCCATGGCCGATTACCCCACTTTCACCATGTGCGGTTGCGAGCTGCGCTCGGTAGGCAGGTGATCGAGGTCGCGGCTGACCAGCAGCAGGACTTCTGCCGACGCGTCCGATACCTGGGCCTTATAGCCGGCAATCGAACGGGCGAAGACGTTGTAGATCACCACCGCAGGGATTGCTGCAACCAGGCCCAGCGCGGTTGCCAGCAGGGCTTCGGCGATGCCGGGGGCGACGACGGCGAGGTTGGTGGTCTGGGTTTTTGCGATGCCGATGAAGCTGTTCATGATGCCCCACACGGTGCCGAACAGGCCGACAAACGGTGCGGTGGAACCGATGGTGGCCAGCACGCCGGTGCCGCTGCTCATGTTACGGCCGCATGCTGCAACCAGGCGTTCGAGACGGAAGCTGACGCGTTCCTTGATGCCTTCTTTTTCGCGGGTATTGACCGACAGACGCATTTCTTCCAGAGCGTCGTGTACCAGCAGGTTGGCCAGGGTGCCCTTCTTGGTCGCGCTCTCGCTGACTTCCTTGAGGGTGGTGGCTTTTTTCAGGTGGACGATCTCGGCGCGCAGACGGCGCTTGGCGCCCAGCAGCTCGAAGCCCTTGGCGATCCAGATGGTCCAGGTGATGATCGAGGCGATGGCCAGGCCGATCATCACGGCTTTTACCACGACGTCAGCGTTCTGGTACATGCCCCACGGCGACAGGTCATGGGCCATGCCCAGGCTGTTGTCTTCTTCCAACACTACACCGGTTTCGTCGGCAGGTGCGACGTCGCCTGCAGCCTGGGCCGGGTCTGTGGCAACCGGGGCGGCAACAGGAGCAGCTGGCGTAGCGCCGGTGTGCTCGGCAGCAGCCGGTGCGGCTGGGGCGGTGGCATCAGCGAAGGCAGCGGTCGGTGCCAGCAGTACGCTGAACAGCAGCGCAGCAATCGCACGCCAGGCGCGGGATGGGCTGTGAAGCTTGGTTGGCGAAGCGGGGTTTGTATTACGTGTCATGCTGGCCGGACCTGAGAGGAAAAATTGAGTGATCGTCCTGCCAGACCCTTGAGGGTCGAGGACAAATGGGCCGTTATTATTGCAAGTAATTCTTGTTAACAGAAGTAATACAGTAACTTTATTTGTGCTTTTTCTGGCCGCTCGTCATCTGCGAGGGCTAATCTAGACCTTTAAGAACGGAGTTTTATGATGTCTGCGCCTTCTGTTGTGATTGCCGGTTGCGGCGATGTGGGGAGCCGGCTGGCTAGCCAATTGCTCGGCGCGAATTGGGAGGTTCATGGCCTGCGCCGTGATGTTTCAAAGCTCCCCGATGGCGTGATCGGCATTGCCGGCGACCTGTTCAAAAAGGATTGTCCTGAGACCTGGCCGATCGGCGCAGTGGATTACCTGGTGTATTGCGCGGCCGCCACCGACCACGATGAGGCCGGGTATCGCGCGGCATACGTGCAAGGGTTGCAGCATGTGTTGGAGTGGCTGAGTGACTACGGCCAGGCGCCCAGGCACCTGCTGTTTGTTTCCAGCAGCAGCGTGTATGGCCAGCAGAATGGTGAGTGGGTCGACGAAACATCTGATACCAGGGCGACGGGCTATTCCGGCCAGGTCATGCTGGAGGCCGAGCAGGTCGCGCTCAACAGTGGGATCCCAGCGAGTATCGTGCGCTTGACCGGGATTTACGGCCCGGGCCGCGAATGGCTGCTGACCCAGGTACGCCAGGGCTATCGCGTGGCGATCGATCCGCCGTTGTATGGCAACCGGATTCACGCGGATGATGCGGCAGGTTTGCTGGCCTTTTTGCTGCGTCATGTAGAGCAGGGTGGCTCGCTGGAAAAAATCTACATCGGGGTCGACGATGCCCCAGCGCCATTGGCGGAGGTGGTGGGCTGGTTGCGCGAGTACCTGGGCGTGACGGAGTGGGCGGATGACGCCAGTGTAAGGCGTGCCGGCAGCAAACAATGCAGCAACGCCCGGGCTAAGGCGTTGGGCTGGGTGCCGACCTACCCGACTTATCGCGAAGGGTATGCGGCGATTCTCAAGGGCTGAAACGCAGTCAAAAAATGTGGGAGCTGGCTTGCCTGCGATAGCGAAGTATCAGTCGACCTCTATCTCGACTGAGCCACCGTCATCGCAGGCAAGCCAGCTCCCACATTTGCTTCAGGGTGATGCTGGTTATTTCTTCTCAAGCAGCCATTGGCGCGGGCCGGGCGTGAACTGCGGCACCTCGTCGGCCAGCGCGGTGTTGATCGCTTGGAATATCGCCAACTGCTTGCCTTTGCGCGTGAAGATCCAGGGGTTGCCCTGGCCGTTCAATTGCAGCCAGATGCTGTCGTAGCCGCCGCTCATAGAGGCGCAGTCGCCCGCCAGACACAGCGAGTAGCGGTCGACGCCTGGCAGGCCGGCGACCTTTCCGTCGGCCTGGAACTGCACTGTGGAACCGTCGCCGTTGCCGTCGGTAATCTTCCAGTCGCCGCCCATATAGGCTGCATACAGTGCCCGTTCGAAGTTGGCGCCCAGTGGCGCACCTTCCGGGGCGGGATCCTTGGCACGGGCGAACAGTTGCTCGGGCTCGTTATCGTTGGCCACTTGCAGCAGTTGTTTGCCTTTGCGCTTGAGTTCGGTGGCGGAGCTGCCGTAGAACTCGACGTTCCAGGCGCCGGATTTATCCCCGAGCAACTTGCCTTCGGCGACTTCAAAGCCGTTGTAGTAGCGCGCCTGCAAAGCCTTGGTATTGACCTCCCATTCGAGGTTCGGGCCAAAACTCTGCAGCGCTTCGCGCAAAGGGCCGCCCTTGGCTGCCGCGTTGATGGCGGCCTGGTTGATCCAGGTGCCACTCACATCCAGGTCGGCGGGGTTGCTGGCGCAGCCGCCGAGCAACAGGGCGAGCAACGAAGTGGCTACAAGCGCTTTGCGCATCATGAAATCCTTCTGAAACGAAGTCGGCGCAGCCTGTTGAGGCTGCGCCGGGTGTTTTACTCGATGACCAGAATCGCGTCCATCTCAACCTGTGCGCCCTTTGGCAGCGCAGCAACGCCGATGGCAGCGCGGGCTGGGTACGGCTGTTCGAAGTACTTGCCCATGATCTCGTTGACCTTGGCGAAGTGGCTCAGGTCGGTGAGGAAGATGTTCAGCTTGACGATGTCCTTGAACGAACCGCCGGCGGCTTCGGCTACGGATTTCAGGTTTTCGAAGACTTGTACGGTTTGTGCTTCGAAGCCTTCAACCAGTTCCATGGTCTTTGGGTCCAGCGGAATCTGGCCGGACATGTAGACGGTGTTGCCCGCCTTGATCGCCTGGGAGTAAGTGCCGATGGCGGCCGGGGCTTTGTCGCTGGTGATAACAGTCTTGGTCATGAGTTGCTCCTTGTAAGAGAGGGGCTATGCACGCATACGGGTGATGCGGATCACTCCGGTCAGGGCGCGCAGTTTCTTGATCACGCGGGCCAGGTGCACGCGGTCGTGCACGCTGACCACCAGCTGGACCACGCTGATGCGCCCATCGCGTTCATCCATGCTGATTTTTTCGATATTGCCGTCGGCCGCGTTGACGCTGCTGGCAAGCAGTGCGATCAGGCCGCGCTGATGTTCCAGCTCCACACGCAGCTCGACGTTGAATTCGCCGGTGACATCCTTGGCCCAAGAGAGCTGGATGCATTTCTCCGGGTTGTGGCGGATTTCGGTGATATTGCGGCAGTTGTCCAGGTGCACCACCATGCCTTTGCCTGCCGACAAGTGGCCGACAATCGGGTCGCCCGGGATCGGCGTACAGCATTTTGCGTAGCTGAGCACCAAGCCTTCGGTGCCGCGAATCGCCAGCGGACCTTCCGGGCTTGGCAATTGTTCGCCTTCGCCGAGCAGGCGGCGAGCGACTACATAGGCCATGCGGTTACCCAGGCCGATATCTTCCAGCAGGTCTTCGCTTGTTTCCTGGCGATACTCGTGGAGCATCGCTTGTACGCGCTCTGTCGGAATTTTATCCAGGGCACTGTCGAAACCGTTGAGGACCTTGTTCAACAGGCGTTCGCCGAGGCTGATGGATTCGGAGCGGCGTTGCAACTTCAGGGCGTGGCGGATGTGTGTCCGCGCTTTACCGGTGACCACGAAGTTGAGCCAGGCCGGGTTCGGGCGCGCGCCGGGAGCACTGACGATCTCGACCGTGGAGCCGCTTTGCAGCGGTTCGGACAGCGGCGCGAGGCGACGGTTGATCCGGCAGGCAATGCAGCTGTTACCGACGTCGGTGTGCACCGCGTAGGCAAAGTCGACCGCCGTGGAGCCTTTGGGCAGCTCCATGATTCGGCCTTTGGGCGTGAACACGTAGACCTCGTCCGGGAACAGGTCGATCTTCACGCTTTCGATGAATTCCAGGGAGTTGCCGGCACGTTGTTGCATTTCCAGCACGCCTTTGACCCACTGGCGAGCGCGGGCGTGGGTGCCTTTTGGCTGTTCGTCACCGCTGGATTTGTATAGCCAGTGGGCGGCGATGCCGTTGTTGGCCATCTCTTCCATTTCCCGCGTGCGGATCTGGATCTCGATCGGCACCCCGTGCATACCGAACAGCGTGGTATGCAGCGACTGATAGCCGTTGGCCTTGGGAATGGCGATGTAGTCCTTGAAGCGCCCCGGCAGGGGTTTGTACAAATTATGTACAGCACCCAGCACGCGGTAGCAGGTGTCTACCTTGTCGACGATGATCCGGAACGCGTACACGTCCATGATCTCGTTAAAGGCCCGGCGCTTGCCGCGCATCTTCTTGTAGATGCCGTAGATGTGCTTCTGCCGGCCGCTGACTTCGCCTTCAATCTCGTCGATCGCCAGGCAGTGGCTCAGCGACTCTTCGATCTTGTTGACGATTTCCTTGCGGTTGCCCCGTGCGCGCTTGACCGCCTGGTAGATGCGCGCCGAGCGCATCGGGTGCATGGCCTTGAAGCCGAGGTCTTCGAATTCGATACGAATGGCATGCATGCCCAGCCGATTGGCGATGGGGGCGTAGATTTCCAGGGTTTCCTTGGCGATGCGCCGGCGTTTTTCGCCGGACAGCACTTCCAGCGTGCGCATGTTGTGTAGCCGGTCGGCCAGCTTGACCAGAATCACACGGATATCCCGCGCCATGGCCATGGCCATTTTCTGGAAGTTTTCTGCCTGGGCTTCAGCCTTGGTCTCGAAGTTCATCTGGGTCAGTTTGCTGACCCCGTCGACCAGTTCGGCCACGGTTTCACCAAATTGCGCGCTAAGCGCTTCCTTGGCGATGCCGGTGTCTTCGATCACGTCATGCAGCATCGCGGCCATCAGGCTCTGATGGTCCATGTGCATGTCGGCAAGAATATTTGCCACCGCAAGAGGATGGGTGACATACGCCTCGCCGCTTCGGCGGCGCTGGCCGTCGTGGGCTTGTTCGGCGTAGAAATACGCTCGGCGGACCAGGTTGACCTGGTCTGGGCCGAGGTAGGCCGATAAGCGATCGGCGAGGGCGTCTATGCTCGGCAAAGTATGAACTCCTGCCGTTGGCTGTGACCCCGCGCCGTGCTACGTCGACCAGGCATAGGCTTAGACGGCCTCGTTGGACTCGTCCTCGAACGCTGCAAACAGCGGTTCGTCTTCAACGATTTCAGCGTTGGCGATGAACTCGTAGCTCATCAGGCCTTCAGCGATTTCACGCAGGGCTACAACGGTAGGCTTGTCGTTTTCCCACTGGACCAGGGGCTCTTTGCCGCCGGTGGCCAGTTGACGGGCACGCTTGGTAGAGAGCATGACCAGCTCAAAGCGGTTATCCACGTGTTCTAGGCAGTCTTCAACGGTTACGCGGGCCATGGTATTCCTCGGAGCGAATGCAAGATGCGCGCTGCCCGGTTGGGCAAGCGGACTAAACAGTTTAAAAAATCACCAGCGTTTAGGGAAGCGCTGATTTTCCCCGCGCCCTCGCAAAACCGCTACAAGTGCCAATGTAAAGCCCTTGCAGCGGTTTTGGGAAGCGCCAATCAACCAAGCAGTTCAGCGAGTAATTTGCCAAAACGCTGCTGTTGGCGCTTTTGCTGGAGCTGATTGGTGCGAAAAATCGCCTTCAAATCATCCAGTGCGTGGGCAAAATCGTCATTAATGATCAGGTAGTCGTAGTCGACGTAGTGGCTCATTTCGCTGACGGCTTCGCGCATGCGGCCTTCGATGATCTCGTCGCTGTCCTGGCCGCGGTTGGTCAGGCGCTGGTGCAACGCTTCCAAAGACGGCGGCAGGATGAAGATGGAACGCGCCTTGGGCATCAGTTGGCGCACTTGTTCGGCGCCCTGCCAGTCGATCTCCAGGATCAGGTCGTGGCCTTCGTCCAGCGTCTGCTGCAGGTGGCTTTGCGAGGTGCCATAGAGGTTGCCGAACACTTCCGCGCGCTCCAGAAAGTCGCCGTGTTCGATCATCTTGACGAACTCGGTGCGCTCGACGAAGTGATAGTGCACGCCGTTCACTTCACCTGGGCGCATGGCGCGGGTGGTGTGCGAGACCGAAATGCGGATTTGCTCGTCGGCGTCGGTCAAGGCTTTGACCAGGCTGCTCTTGCCCGCGCCCGATGGCGCAGAAATGATGTAAAGGGTGCCGGTGCTGTGGGTCATGGAAGTTGCCTTACTCAATATTCTGTACTTGTTCGCGCATCTGCTCGATCAACACTTTGAGGTTGACCGCAGCCGTGGTGCTGCGCGGATCAAACGCCTTGGAACCCAGTGTATTGGCTTCGCGGTTGAGTTCCTGCATCAGGAAGTCCAGGCGCCGACCGGCGGCACCCGCTGATTTGAGTACGCGGCGCACTTCGAGGATGTGGGTGCTCAGGCGGTCGAGTTCTTCGGCTACGTCGCTCTTTTGCGCCAGCAGCACCATTTCCTGCTCCAGGCGCACCGGGTCGAGGTCGGCCTTCATGTCGGTGAAGCGGTCCAGAACCTTCTGGCGCTGGGTGGCGAGCATCTGCGGCACCAGCTCACGCAGGGTGACCACGTCTTCTTCGATCGAAGTCAGGCGCTCATTGATCAGGCGGGCCAGTTCGGCGCCTTCGCGCTCGCGGCCGGCCTTGAGTTCCTTCAAGCCCTGGGTGAACAGGGCGAGGGCTTCGGCATTGAGGGCTTGCGGGTCGGTGGCGTCGGCCACCAGTACGCCGGGCCAGGCCAGCACTTCCAACGGGTTCAGCGCGGCCGGTTGCTTGATCAGGCTGGCGATGGTTTCGGCGGCGGCTACCAGTTGCGCGGCGCGATCGCGGTCGACCTGCAGCGGCTTGCCGGTGGTTTCTTCGGTAAAACGCAGGGTGCATTCCAGCTTGCCCCGCGAGATACCCTGGCGCAACGCTTCACGCACGGCGCCTTCGAGGTCGCGGAAGGATTCCGGCAGGCGCAGGTGCGGCTCCAGGTAGCGGCTGTTGACCGAGCGCAGTTCCCAGCTCAGGGTGCCCTGGGCGCCGGCTTTTTCGACGCGGGCGAAGGCGGTCATGCTGTGCACCATGGAAGTACCTCGCGATGCAGACCCGCAAATGCGGGCTGATGGGTAAATTTTGAAGCCGACAGGCTGCGAAGGCGCAGGATTGTAGCGCAGTGGGGCGAGCGCGCCCAAACAATGGGCGCCGACCAGGCCATTCGTAACCGAATTTTTTAGAAGTGCCCCGAAACGGTTCGCGGCTCTATAATGCTCGGCAGTTTTTCGTCCTTCGTACAGGTATCCCCTATGAAACGTCCAAGTGGTCGCGCTGCCGATCAGCTCCGCTCGATCCGCATTACCCGCAACTACACCAAACACGCCGAGGGATCTGTACTGGTCGAGTTTGGCGATACCAAAGTGATCTGCACCGTCAGCGTCGAAAACGGCGTGCCGCGCTTCCTTAAAGGCCAAGGTCAGGGTTGGTTGACTGCCGAGTACGGCATGCTGCCGCGCGCTACCGGCGAGCGTAACCAGCGTGAAGCCAGCCGTGGCAAGCAAGGCGGCCGCACCCTGGAAATCCAGCGCCTTATCGGCCGCTCGCTGCGCGCAGCCCTGGACATGTCCAAGCTGGGCGACGTGACCCTGTACGTCGACTGCGACGTGATCCAGGCTGACGGTGGCACCCGCACCGCCTCCATCACTGGCGCCATGGTGGCCCTGGTAGATGCGCTTAAAGTGATCAAGAAGCGCGGCGGCCTCAAAGGCGGCGACCCGCTCAAGCAGATGATCGCCGCTGTTTCGGTTGGCATGTATCAGGGCGAGCCTGTGCTGGACCTGGACTACCTGGAAGATTCGGCCGCCGAGACCGACCTGAACGTAGTGATGACCAGCACCGGTGGTTTCATCGAAGTGCAGGGCACCGCCGAAGGCGCGCCATTCCAGCCAGCCGACCTGAACGCCATGCTCGCCCTGGCCCAGAAAGGCATGACCGAAATCTTCGAACTGCAGAACGCCGCACTGGCCGACTGAGCCTGCCTCAAGGAGAAGCGCCATGAATGACAGCCAAATGCCCGTACCTACGCCTTCCTACGAAGTGCGCCAGGGAGCCATGTTGTGTCATCTCGCGGCGTTTCTGGGGTTTGTGTTCCCCTTCGGCAGTGTCGTGGGGCCGCTGATCCTGTGGCAGATGAAGAAGGAAGTGGACCCGTTCATTGATGATCAGGGCAAGGAAGCCCTGAACTTCCAGATCACCGTAGCCATCGCCTGGATGGCGTGCATTGTGCTGGCCTTCGCGGTGATCGGGTTTTTCCTGATGTTTGCCCTGGCAATCGCCACGGTGGTGCTGACGATCATCGGTAGCATCAAGGCCAACAAGGGGATTGCCTATCGCTACCCCTTGACCTGGCGAGTGGTCAAATAATGAGCAGGCACAAAAAAACCGACAGCGATGTCGGTTTTTTTGTGCCCGGAAAAAGACCTTAGATGGTCAGCGTCCAGTCGTAGTCCACGATCAGCGGCGCGTGCTGCGAAAAACGCGGCTGACGCGGCAGACGTGCGCTGCGAACGAACCGGCGCAGACCTGGGGTCAGCAACTGGTAGTCAAAACGCCAGCCCAGGTTGAGCATCTCAGCCTGTTCGTTATCCGGCCACCAGCTGTACTGGTCGCCTTCACGGCTGACTTCGCGCAGGGCATCCACATAGCCCATGTTGCCGACAATCTCGTCCATCCAGGCCCGTTCCGGCGCCAGGAAACCCGGTGATTGCTGGCTGTCGCGCCAGTTCTTGATATCCAGCTTCTGTTGCGCCACGTACAGCGAGCCACAGTAAATGTACTCGCGACGTTTGCGTCGCTGTTTATCCAGATAACGGGCGAAATCGTCCATTAGCTTGAACTTCTGGTTCAAGTCTTCATCGCCGTTCTGCCCCGAAGGGAGCAGCAAGGTCGCGATGCTGACCTTGTCGAAATCGGCTTGCAGGTAGCGCCCGTAGCGGTCGGCTGTCTCGAAGCCGAGGCCGCTGATGACCGCCTTGGGTTGCAACCGTGAGTACAGAGCCACGCCACCTTGGGCAGGGACTTCGGCATCACAGGCATAAAGGAAGTAGCCATCCAGTTGGAAGGCTGGGTCGTCCAGTTCAAAGGCGGAGGCGCGGGTGTCCTGCAGGCAGATGACGTCGGCATTCTGTGCTTGCAGCCAACTGAGCAAACCACGCTCGACTGCAGCCTGAATACCATTGACGTTCACACTGATGATCCGCATAAATGGCCCCAAAAATCGCGTGCGTGTATGATACACGCCGTCTACCTAATTAGCTAAATCCGTGGTATCTGAGGCTTTTTTCATGCAGGCGTATCAACGCGATTTCATTCGTTTTGCCATCGATCGCGGCGTTTTACGCTTCGGTGAGTTCACTTTGAAGTCCGGGCGCACCAGCCCTTACTTCTTCAATGCAGGCCTGTTCAACTCGGGTTCGGCCCTGGCTCAGCTGGGTCGTTTCTATGCGGCAGCCATCGTCGATAGCGGTATTTCCTTCGACGTGTTGTTCGGGCCAGCTTACAAGGGCATCCCTCTGGCGGCCGCTACGGCCGTGGCCCTGGCTGAACATCATGAGCTGGATTTGCCATGGTGCTTCAACCGCAAAGAGGCCAAGGCTCATGGCGAAGGCGGCAGCCTGGTCGGTGCGCCACTCAAGGGCGACGTGCTGATCATCGACGATGTGATCACCGCCGGCACCGCCATCCGTGAAGTGATGCAGATCATCGCGTCCCAGGAAGGTGCCAAGGCCGCCGGCGTGCTGATCGCGCTGAACCGCCAGGAGCGCGGCAACGGTGAGTTGTCGGCAATCCAGGAAGTGGAGCGTGATTTCGGTATTCCGGTGGTGAGCATTGTTTCGTTGAACCAGGTGCTGCAATACCTGGAAGATGACGCGCAGCTCAAGCAGCATTTGCCTGCAGTGCGTGCGTACCGTGAGCAGTTCGGCGTCTGACACCGAACCCCTGTGGGAGCGGGCTTGCCCGCGATAGCGGTATGTCAGGCGGTGCAGTTCTTGAATGTGCCGCCGTCATCGCAGGCAAGCCAGCTCCCACATTGGAACTGTGAAAACAAAAAAGGCCCCGCTCAATTTGATTGAGCGGGGCCTTTTGGTTTTTGGCGTTTAAGGCCGCTTGCGGTTACTGATCAGCGTACCCACACCCGTATCGGTGAAGATTTCCAGCAGGATCGCATTCGGCACGCGGCCATCCAGGATCAGCGAACTGCCCACGCCGCCTTGCACGGCTTCCAGCGCGCAACGGATCTTCGGCAGCATGCCGCCGTAGATGGTGCCATCGGCAATCAGCTCGTCCACTTGTTGAGTGGTCAAACCGGTCAATACCTTGCCTTCCTTGTCCATCAGCCCGGCGATGTTGGTCAGCAGCATCAGCTTCTCGGCTTTCAGTGCTTCAGCCACTTTACCGGCGACCAGATCGGCGTTGATGTTGTAGGACTCACCGTTGGCGCCCACGCCGATGGGCGCGATCACCGGGATGAAGTCGCCCTTGACCAACAGGTTCAGCAAGTCGGTATTGATGCCGATTACTTCGCCTACCTGGCCGATGTCGATGATTTCCGGCTGGGTCATTTCCGGCGTCTGGCGGGTCACCGTCAGTTTTTTCGCGCGGATCAGTTCCGCGTCCTTGCCGGTCAGGCCGATGGCACTGCCGCCATGGCGGTTGATCAGGTTAACGATGTCCTTGTTGACCTGGCCGCCAAGGACCATCTCCACCACGTCCATGGTTTGCGCGTCCGTGACGCGCATGCCATCGATGAAGTGACTCTCGATCGACAAGCGCTTGAGCAGGTCACCGATTTGCGGGCCGCCACCATGGACGACCACCGGGTTGATCCCCACGGCTTTCATCAACACGATGTCGCGGGCAAAACCGGTTTTCAGCTCGTCGCTTTCCATGGCATTGCCGCCGTACTTGATCACCAGCGTCTTGCCGACGTAGCGTCGAATGTAAGGCAACGCTTCGGACAGGACCTTGGCAGTGTTGGCAGCGGCTTCGCGTTCGAGGGTCATTCAGGGCTCCGGTAAAAAAATCAGAACGGTAATTGGAGATCAGGGGCAACACGTTTCAACTGGGCGTGGAACACGTCCTTGATGCGCTGCAACTCAGCCTCGGTATCCGCCTCGAAACGCAGGACCAGCACCGGTGTGGTGTTGGACGCGCGAACCAGGCCCCAGCCTTTGGCGTAATCGACTCGCACACCATCAATGGTGGTCAGGTTGGCGCCTTCGCCCCATTGCGCATCGTGCAGTGCGTCAATGATGCTGAATTTGCTCTCCTCGGTCACATGTATATTGATCTCTGGCGTAGAAATATCGTTCGGGAAGGTCTGAAACAGCTCTTGCGCCGTGGATTTTTCCTTGCTGAGGATCTCCAGCAGACGGGCGGCGCTGTAAATGCCGTCGTCGAAACCGAACCAGCGCTCTTTGAAGAACACGTGGCCGCTCATTTCACCGGCCAACAGTGCGCCGGTTTCCTTCATTTTCTTTTTGATCAACGAATGACCGGTCTTCCACATTAGCGGGCGACCGCCATATTCCTTGATCAACGGCGTGAGGCGGCGGGTGCACTTCACGTCGAAGATGATTTCGGCGTTGGCATTGCGCGCCACCACGTCACGGGCAAACAGCATCAGCAGGCGGTCGGCGAACACGTTTTCGCCGGTGTTGGTCACCACGCCAACACGGTCGCCGTCACCGTCGAACGCCAGGCCCACGTCGGCGCCGGTTTCCTTGACCTTGGCGATCAAGTCCACCAGGTTTTCAGGCTTGCCTGGGTCCGGGTGATGGTTGGGGAAGTTGCCGTCGACGTCGCAGAACAGCGGGATCACTTCACAGTTGAGGGCTTCGAGCAGTTGCGGAGCGATCACGCCAGCCGCGCCGTTGCCGCAGTCCACCACCACTTTCAGGCGGCGGGCCAATTTGACGTCGCCGGTGATCTGGTCAGAGTAGCGTTGCAGAATGTCGACTTTGGTGACACTGCCTTTGCCGCTGGTCAGGTCGTTGGTCTTGAGGCGGTCGTGCAGGGCCTGGATCTGTTCGTTGGCCAGGGTGTCACCGGCGATGACGATCTTGAAGCCGTTGTAGTCCGAGGGATTATGGCTGCCGGTGAGCATCACCCCGGACTTACCGGCCAGTACGTTGGCCGCGTAGTACAGCGCTGGTGTCGGCACCAGGCCGACGTCGCTGACGTGGCAACCGCTGTCAGCGAGGCCCTGGATCAGTTGTTCCACCAGCTCCGGGCCGGACAAGCGGCCATCACGGCCTACCGAGACATTAGGTTCGCCCTGGGCCAGGCTCTGGGCTCCGATGGCGCGGCCGATCCAGTAGGCGGTTTCGGCGGTCAGGGTCTTGGGCACCACGCCACGAATGTCGTAGGCGCGGAAGATGCTGTCGGGGAATGTCGGGGCTACTCGGGCTGCGGTACTCATCGCGGGGGTGAACTCCATCTGAAGGGGGGCAAAGCTGGCCTTAAAGTGGCTGACCGGCAGGCTCAAACTGAAGGGTATGACGGTGTTTTCGGCAGAGAGTTCGTGGTGCAAAAATGCCATCGGCGTGCCGAGGCACTTTGGGAAAACGCGTAATGCATTGATTTCATTGTGGAAATTTCGCTGAATAAATCCGCACATTCTTCATCCTGAATAGCCATGCGGTGGCGTCTTGCCGGACAACTGCATCCGGCAAGGTTCAGCTTAGTCAGTGGCTGCCGGAATGCCCAAAACCACCTGCGCCGCGCTGAGTTTCGTCGAACTCCTGCACCAGTTCGAAGTGTGCCTGTACCACCGGTACCAGCACCAACTGGGCGATGCGCTCGCCGACAGCGATGTTGAACGCGGTGTTGCCACGGTTCCAGCACGACACCATCAATTCGCCCTGATAGTCCGAATCGATCAGGCCTACGAGGTTGCCCAGCACGATGCCATGTTTGTGGCCCAGGCCGGAGCGCGGCAGGATCAATGCCGCCAGGCCTGGGTCGCCGACGTAGATCGACAGGCCGGTAGGAATCAGGATTGTCTGGCCTGGCTCAAGGACGGTGTCTTCCTTGAGCATGGCGCGCAGGTCCAGGCCGGCGGAGCCCGGAGTGGCATAGGCCGGCAGAGGAAATTCGTTGCCGATGCGGGGGTCGAGGATCTTGGCTTGCAAAGCGTGCATGTAAATTAAACCTGGTTCAGCCGTTGGGCGATAAATGAGATCAGTTGGCGGGCAATCTTGCCCTTGCTGGTCTGGGCGAAAAGGGTGGCGTGCAGCTCGCGGTCGATCACGCTGCAGGCGTTTTCCTCGCTGTTGAAGCCGATGCTCGGGTTGGCGACATCATTGGCAACGATCAGGTCGAGGTTTTTGTCTTTCAATTTGCGTGCGGCGTAGTCCAGCAAGTGCTCGGTTTCGGCGGCGAAACCGACACTGAACGGGCGGTCCGGGCGCGTGGCGATGGTGGCCAGGATGTCCGGGTTGCGCACCATTTGCAGGAGCAGGCCGTCGCCGCTTGTAGGGTCTTTCTTAAGCTTTTGCGGGGCGACGACTTCCGGGCGGTAGTCTGCAACCGCTGCCGAGGCGATAAACAGGTCGCAGGGAATGGCCGCTTCACAGGCCGCCAGCATGTCCCGGGCGCTGACTACGTCGATTCGTGTGACGCGATCAGGGGTTGGCAAGTGCACCGGGCCGGTGATCAGGGTGACGCGTGCGCCTGCCTCGACCGCGGCTTCCGCCAAGGCAAAGCCCATTTTTCCTGAGCTATGGTTGGTGATGTAACGCACCGGGTCGATGTTTTCCTGGGTCGGGCCGGCGGTAATCAGCACATGTTTGCCCGTGAGAGCCAGGTGCTGAAAGCACTCGGCGGCGCACAGCGCGAGGTCAGTAGCCTCAAGCATGCGGCCCATGCCCACGTCGCCGCAGGCTTGGCTGCCCGAAGCCGGGCCAAATACTTTAAGGCCACGGCTTTGCAGGAGTTGGGTGTTGGCCTGGGTGGCCGGGTCGCGCCACATGGCCTGGTTCATGGCCGGTGCGATGGCGACGGTGGCGTCGGTGGCCAGTACCAGAGTGGTCAGCAGGTCATCGGCGATGCCTTGGGCCAGGCGGGCGATCAGGTCGGCGGTGGCCGGGGCGATCAACACCAGGTCGGCCCATTTTGCCAGCTCGATGTGGCCCATGGCAGCTTCGGCCGCCGGGTCCAAAAGGTCCAGGTGAACCGGGTGCCCAGACAAGGCCTGCATGGTCAGCGGGGTGATGAACTCACTGCCACCACGGGTCATGACCACGCGCACTTCGGCGCCCTGGTCCAGGAGCCTGCGAACCAGTTCTGCGCTCTTGTAGGCGGCAATGCCGCCGCCGACGCCGAGAACGATGCGTTTCCGATACAGACGCTGCATTGGTTTGCCTTTCCAGTTCAGTGATGCCAGTTCAGTGACGCCTGCGATGCCCCCTCCCCAGGGGAAATCACATGCAAAAAAGAGGGCTTAAGATAACACAGCGACCGCCAGGCAACAGCGGCGCACGTGCAGAGGGAGGCGGGATGAGTATTCGCGATTGGCCTGTGGCGGAACGCCCACGGGAGAAGCTTTTGGAATGGGGCGCGGCGAGTCTGTCGGATGCCGAGTTGTTGGCGATCTTCCTGCGTACCGGGGTTTCCGGCAGAAGCGCAGTCGACCTGGCGCGCCATCTATTGGCGCAATTCGGTGGCCTGCGCCCGTTGTTGGAGGCCAGCCAGACGCTGTTCAGCCAGCACTTGGGGCTGGGGCCGGCGAAATTTGCCCAGTTGCAGGCGGTGCTGGAAATGTCTCGGCGGCATATGGCCGAACGCTTGCGTGCCGACTCGGTGCTGGAAAGCCCGCTGGCCGTACGTGAGTACCTCAAGGCCTTGCTGCGCCACGAGCCCCACGAAATATTCGGCTGCCTGTTTCTTGACTCAAAGCACCGGGTGCTGGGCTTTGAGGCGCTATTTGAGGGCACCATCGACGCGGCCATCGTTTATCCGCGACAAGTGGTCAAGCGCGCGCTCGCTTACAACGCGGCGGCTCTTATCCTGTGCCACAACCATCCGTCCGGGAGCGTCGAGCCAAGTGCGGCTGATCGAAAATTAACCAAAATATTGCAAAAGG
Source organism: Pseudomonas sp. OE 28.3 (assembly GCF_014268205.2). Lineage (NCBI taxonomy): Bacteria > Pseudomonadati > Pseudomonadota > Gammaproteobacteria > Pseudomonadales > Pseudomonadaceae > Pseudomonas > Pseudomonas sp. OE 28.3. Next base: position 24,475 of record NZ_CP077082.1, on the reverse strand, counting down.
CCTTGGAGTCGGTAGATGTGCGGGTGCTCGACCACATCATCGTGGGAGATGGCGACCCGCTGTCGATGGCGGAATACGGCTGGTTGTAGGATGGGAGCAGCTGCAAGGTTGAAGCTGCAAGCCACAAGCGGCTTGCAGCTTGCAGCTTAGGGCTTGACGCTGACCTTGGAGAAATCCTGGCGCCCAAACGGGCTCACCTGGTAGCCGTCAACATTCTTGCGCGTCAGGGCGAATGCGGTGGGGTGTGCCAATGGCAGCCACAATGCCTGCTGCTGAATCTGAGCCTGGGCCTGTTGGTACAACTTGCTGCGCACGCCTTGTTCACTGGTGGTCTTGCCGGCGCTGATCAGCTTGTCCAGGGCCGGATCGCAGTAGCGGGCAAAGTTGGTGCCGGATTTTACCGCAGCGCATGAGAACTGCGGGGTGAGGAAGTTATCCGGGTCGCCGTTGTCGCCGGCCCAGCCCATGAACAGCAGGTCATGTTCGCCGGCTTTGGCGCGGCGGATCAGTTCGCCCCATTCGATTACGCGAATCTCGGCCTGGATGCCGACTTTGGCCAGGTCCGCTTGCAGCAACTGGGCACCGAGGTTGGGGTTGGGGTTCAGCAGGCTGCCAGTGGGGCGAGTCCAGATTGTGGTCTTGAAGCCGTTCTTGAGTCCGGCGCGCTCCAGCAGCGTCTTGGCCTTGGCGATGTTCTGTGGATAACCTGGCAAGTCCTTGGCGTAACTCCAGGTATTGGGTGGGTAAATGCCATTGGCTGCTTCGGCGGTGCCTTCAAATACGGCCTTGAGGTAGCTGTCTTTGTCGAAGGCCAGGTTGATTGCCTGGCGCACTTCGGGCTTGTCCAGCGGCGGGTGCTGGCTGTTGATCGCGACGAATGCGGTCATGAAGGCCGGGGTTTTTTCTACTTTGAGTGCAGGATCTTTCTCGGCTTCACTCACATCCAGTGGCTTGGGCGACAGGGCGATCTGGCATTCATCGCGATGCAGCTTTTGCAGGCGCACGTTGGCATCCGGGGTGATGGCGAAGATCAAGTTATCCACAGCCGGTTTGCCAGCAAAGTAATCCGGGTTGGCTTTATAGCGGACCACGGCATCCTTCTGGAACCGTACAAACACGAACGGGCCGGTGCCGATTGGCTGGCTGTTGAGTTTTTCAGGCGTGCCGGCCTTGAGCAGTTTGTCGGCGTATTCGGCCGGGTAGATCGAGGCAAAACCCATGCTCAAGGCGGCGAGGAAGGTGGAGTCGGCGTGATCCAGGGTGAAGCGCACGGTTAATGGGTCGAGAGCATCGATCTTCTTGACCAATGCGGGTAGTTGCAGCGACTGCGCATGGGGGAAGCCGCTCTGGGCGATCTTGTGCCATGGGTTGGCCGGGTCGAGCATGCGTTCAAAGCTGAAGCGTACGTCTTCGGCAGTCAGGGTGCGGCTTGGATTGAAGTACTCGGTGCGGTGGAACTTCACGTTCGGGTGCAGTTTGAAGGTGTAGGTCAGACCATCGGGCGACACTTGCCAGCTGTCCGCCAGGCTCGGCACCAGCTTGCCGGCCGTGGCGTCGTAGTCCACCAGGCGGTTCATCAGCACGTCGGCCGAGGCGTTGGTGGTGGTCAGCGAGTTGTACTGCACCACATCGAACCCTTCGGGGCTGGCCTCGGTGCAAACGCTCAGATTGGTGGCGGCAGAGGCCAGCGGCGCGATAAATAGAGGGGCGAGCAATAGCGGTAGGGCAGCGAGGCGCATATTCGGTTTCCTTTGCAGATCGAAGGCCCATCTGCGAGTGCAGTCTGGAAAAAGCCTACCGTAGTGGTCTGATTGATAAATGACTAGCCCATTTTTGCCTGTGCTTTTGGCGCAAATGCTGTTTTGATGGCGCCTCAGCGCGTTTCGCCTTGTACTTTTGTGTGCGGGCGAGCGCGGTAAATCATTCTGTGCGACGAGTGGTCGGCTGTTACAGCGGCCCCTCCTGGCAACGGTTCGGGCGTCTATTGCCAAGATTTACGCCGGTAAAAACACACGGGCTGTTGTTGCATTGGGGTCTTTCTGGTATAAAGCAGCGCTCTTTTCTAGGGGCCCGGTTCCTTCACTGTAGGTGTAGCCGGTAAGACCCTTAAAGAAACGCGGCGCCTGGCGCCAAATGACTGAGAGATTAAGCGGCCAACCCATGCCGGGTTGGGCATGTGGTTTTAGAGGGCTGAGGCATGTCGAGAGTCTGTCAAGTTACCGGTAAGGGTCCGGTGACTGGGAATAACATTTCCCACGCAAATAACAAAACCCGTCGTCGTTTCCTGCCGAACCTGCAGCATCACCGCTTCTGGGTTGAAGAAGAGAAACGTTTTGTTCGCCTGCGTGTATCTGCCAAAGGCATGCGTATCATCGACAAGCGTGGCATCACTGTCGTGCTGGCCGAAATCCGCGCCGCTGGCAAGATTTAAGGAGCTTTATCATGCGTGAATTGATTCGAATGATCTCTAGCGCCGGTACTGGTCACTTCTACACTACCGACAAGAACAAGCGTACTACCCCGGACAAGCTCGAAAAGAAAATGTTCGACCCGCGCGTTCGCAAGCACGTGATCTACAAAGAAGGCAAAATCAAGTAATTGATTTTCTTCCTTGTGAAAAAAAGCCCGTCTCTCACGAGACGGGCTTTTTTTTGCCTGAAATGTGCTGATCAGGCTTTCTGCTCGAACACCACGTAGATCTTGCGGCACGGCTCCAGCACTTCCCAGGTGCCGCTGAACCCGGCAGGAATTACGAAACGGTCGCCGGCACGCAAGGTCTTGGCATTGCCATCGGCATCACGCAGTACCGAAACCCCCTGCACAATCTCGCAATACTCATGCTCGCTGTAATTGACCTTCCACTGCCCGACTTCACCTTCCCACACGCCGGCGTTCATCTGGCCGCACGGGCTGTTGTAGTGGTTATAAATCGTCTGCTCGGGGTCGCCCTTGAGGATTTTTTCGGCGGCCGGGCGGTAGCGGTCCGGGGTGGTGTTGGCTTGGCTGAAGTCGACGATATCCTGGATGCTCATGTGCGTGTCCCGTCTGGCCTGCGGTTGGAGAGCCCAAAGTCTATGTTTATTAAAATGAACATCGCAAGGGCGTTTACCGCCGTTATGTCAAATATATTGAAACACCCCCAGCCGCTGGTTTAGGGTGGCAGCTGCCTTGAGCCGAACAGCAGGCTGGCCGGGCAAGAATTCTTTGAGGCTGCCGGGGGACATCACCTGGCCCTTGTATTCAATAAGAGGAGGACACTCGCATGACCACCCTGCCCCGTGCCGATTGGGAACAACGCGCCAAGGATCTGAAGATCGAAGGCCGCGCCTACATCAATGGTGAGTACACCGCTGCTGTTTCCGGTGACACGTTCGAATGCATCAGCCCGGTCGATGGCCGCTTGCTGGCTACCGTTGCCAGCTGCGACGCCGCCGACGCCCAGCGCGCTGTCGAGAACGCCCGCGCTACGTTCAATTCTGGTGTCTGGTCGCGCCTGGCGCCGGCCAAACGCAAAGCCGTCATGATCCGTTTCGCCGCGCTGCTCAACGCCAATGCCGAAGAACTGGCGCTGCTCGAAACCCTGGACATGGGCAAGCCGATTTCCGACTCCCTGGGAATTGACGTGCCTGGCGCCGCCAACGCCCTTAGCTGGAGCGGCGAGGCGATCGACAAGATCTACGACGAAGTCGCCGCCACCCCGCACAACCAGTTGGGTCTGGTGACCCGCGAGCCGGTCGGCGTAGTGGGCGCCATCGTGCCGTGGAACTTCCCGCTGATGATGGCCTGCTGGAAACTCGGCCCTGCGCTGTCCACCGGTAACTCGGTGATCCTCAAGCCGTCCGAAAAATCCCCACTGACGGCCATCCGCATCGCGGCCCTGGCCGTTGAGGCCGGCATCCCTAAAGGCGTGTTGAACGTGCTGCCGGGCTACGGCCACACCGTCGGCAACGCGCTGGCGCTGCACATGGACGTCGACACCCTGGTGTTTACCGGTTCCACGAAAATCGCCAAGCAACTGTTGATCCGCTCCGGCGAGTCGAACATGAAGCGTGTATGGCTGGAAGCGGGCGGCAAGAGCCCGAATATCGTGTTTGCTGATGCGCCGGACCTGCAAGCCGCCGCCGAATCTGCCGCGGGCGCCATCGCCTTCAACCAGGGCGAGGTCTGCACCGCCGGCTCGCGCCTGCTGGTCGAGCGCTCCATCAAGGATAAATTCCTGCCGCTGGTGATCGAGGCTCTCAAGGGCTGGAAGCCAGGTAACCCGCTGGACCCGGCGACCAACGTCGGTGCCCTGGTGGACACCCAGCAGATGAATAACGTGCTGTCGTACATCGAAGCTGGCCATGCCGACGGCGCCAAGCTGGTGGCGGGTGGCAAGCGCACCCTGCAAGAAACTGGTGGCACCTATGTGGAGCCGACGATTTTCGACGGCGTGACCAACGCCATGAAGATCGCCCAGGAAGAAATCTTCGGCCCAGTGCTGTCGGTTATCACATTCGACAGCGCCGAAGAGGCGGTCGCTATTGCCAACGACACCATTTATGGCCTGGCCGCAGCCGTGTGGACCGCTGATATCTCCAAGGCACACCTGACTGCCAAGGCCTTGCGCGCCGGTAGCGTGTGGGTCAACCAATACGACGGCGGCGACATGACCGCACCCTTTGGTGGTTTCAAACAGTCGGGTAACGGTCGCGACAAGTCGCTGCACGCGTTCGACAAGTACACCGAGCTGAAATCGACCTGGATCAAGCTGTAAGCAACACCGCAGGTCAAATGTGGGAGCCGGTTTGTGTGGGAGCTGGCTTGCCTGCGATAGCATCAACTCGGTGTAACAGATAAACCGAGGTGTCTGCATCGCGGGCAAGCCCGGCTCCCACACAAGCCCGCTCCCACACTGTTTTGTGTGATCTTGATAATTATCCACAGGAGCGTGGAAATGCGTTGGGCGACTTATTTCGCCGTGCTGGCCTCTGTCCTCAGCGTCGGCCTGGCCTTGGGCGTGAGCATGCCGCTGGTGTCCCTGCGTCTCGAAGGCTGGGGTTATGGCAGCTTCGCCATTGGCGTGATGGCCGCCATGCCGGCTTTTGGCGTACTGCTCGGCGCGAAGGTCTCCAGCCGGCTGGCCTCGTGGCTGGGCACCGCCAACCTGATGCGGCTGTGCCTGTGGGCCGGTGCCATCTCCATCGGCTTGCTGGCAATACTACCCAGCTACCCGGTGTGGCTGGTGCTGCGGCTGATGATCGGCGTGATCCTGACCATTGTGTTTATCCTGGGTGAAAGCTGGATCAACCAGTTGGTGGTCGAGCAATGGCGTGGCCGCCTGGTGGCGCTGTACGGTTGCAGCTATGCCTTGAGCCAATTGTCGGGCCCGTTGCTGCTGGGCGTACTCGGCACTGACCATGACTATGGCTTCTGGGTGGGCGTTGGCTTGTTGGTGGTCGCGCCGCTGTTGCTGCTAGGGCGTTCCGGTGCCCCAACCGCCGAGTCCTTCAGCGTGACGTTCAGTGACCTGTGGCGTTTCTGCCTGACGCTGCCGGCAATTGCCTGGGCGGTCGCCTTGTTCGCCGCGTTCGAGGCGATGATTCTGACGCTGCTGCCGGTGTATTGCCTGCAGCAGGGTTTCACCGCCGAGATTGCCTTGGCCATGGTCAGCACCGTGGTGGTCGGTGATGCGCTGTTGCAATTGCCCATTGGCGCTTTGGCCGACTACTTGCCACGGCGCACCTTGTTCTTGAGCTGCGCGGTGTTGTTGCTGGCCTCAAGCCTGGCGATTCCTTTGCTATTGCATACGCAGTTGATCTGGCCGGTGTGGGTGATCTTTGGCGCGAGTGCCGGTGGGTTGTTCACCTTGTCGCTGATCCTGATCGGTGAGCGTTATCGCGACGATGCGCTGGTGCGCGCCAATGCTCACGTAGCGCAGCTGTGGGGCATCGGTTGCCTGATCGGGCCTCTGGTAGCGGGCGCGGGCAGCCAATGGATCAGCGGGCATGCGCTGCCGCTGTTGATGGCGGCCGGGGCGCTGGGGCTGGTGGTGTTGTTGCTGCGCCAGGGCGCATTTGGCGCCGTACAGCCTGCCTAAGCATTTGAAATGCAATCAACTGTGGGAGCTGGCTTGCCTGCGATAGCGGTGTGTCAGCTTGCCCAAATGGCGCCTGATACTCCGCTATCGCGGGCAAGCCCGGCTCCCACAGTTGACCCTGTTGTTCTTACAGCATGCGCTCCAGGCCAACACTGGTGGCGAACCACGCATTAAACCTGCGCCACCAACTGCCCGGCTCCCGCGTCAGGGTGTGCAATTGGCCGTTATCCTCGGTCACCCACACCACCTGGCCATCCTGCAGTTTCGCCTCATAGCTCAACGCCGGCGCCATGCCTTGCAGCGCCAGGTTGCGCACGTGTTCCGCCAGTTCGGGGCTGTCTACCAGCACCCCGACTTCGGTGTTCCACAGCACCGAGCGCGGGTCGAAGTTGAACGAGCCGATAAACGACTTTTGCCGATCAAAGATCATCGCCTTGCTGTGCAGGCTGGAGTCCGAGCCGTGGAAGGCGCCTCGGCGAAACAAGTGTGGGCCACTGCCACCGCCCGCATCGCCCGGTTGGCGGCGCAGCTCATAGAGTTTCACGCCGTGTTCCAGCAACGCCTTGCGATAGGGCGCGTAGCCGCCGTGTACGGCAGGCACGTCGGTGGCTTCGAGGGAGTTGGTCAGCAGGCTGACTGACACGCCCGCATCGGCGCGCCCGGTCAGGTACACCAGCCCGGGTTGCCCCGGCACGAAATACGCCGAAATCATTATCAGCTCATGGCTGACGCCTTCCAGCTCCGGCGCCAGCTGAGTGGTTAGCAGTAAGCGTGGATCAGGGTCAGCCTTGGCCAGCACTTTGCTCGGCGCATCCCACAACGCCTGGTTCCAGGCCCAGATCAGCTCGCGCCGCCAGATGTCCATGCGCGGTTGTGTCTGGTAAGTGCGCAAGCGGTTATAGAGGGCGTGGTTCTGCTGGCGCGACTCAGCCAACGAGTCTTGCAGGCGTGCGCGTGCGGCGTTCAGGTCACCCTTGGACGGGGTGCTTGAGACGAAGTCGTCAATGGGCTTGCTCAGCGCGCTGTTCCAGTACTGATCAAAGCTGTGCCCGAGCTGCTCGGCCACCGGGCCGACGCTGAGCATGTCGATATCGGTGAAGTTGAGATTGGGCTCGGCATCGAAATACTCGTCGCCCAGGTTGCGCCCGCCGACAATGGCCACGCTGTTATCCGCCAGCCACAGCTTGTTGTGCATGCGCCGGTGTTGCAGCGACAGGTTGAACAGCCGGCCCATCGCCCGTGTCACGCCGGTGCTGCGGCCCAGGTGCAGCGGGTTGAACAGGCGAATCTGGATCTGCGGGTGGGCGGCGAGGGTGGCGATAACCTGATCGAGGCCGTCGCTGGTGGTGTCGTCCAGCAAGATACGGATGCGCACACCACGGTCGGCGGCCTTGAGCAGTTCATCCACGAGCATGCGCGTGCTGATGCCGTCGTGCACGATGTAGTACTGCAGGTCGAGGCTGCTCTGAGCATTGCGGATCAGTTCGGCACGGGCCATGAAGGCTTCGCTGCTGTTGGGCAACAGGCGAAAGCCCGAACGACCTTGGTACGGCGCCGCCTGGGCCTGGATCGAGCGCCCGAACGAGGATTGCGCCGCAGGCAGGGCGTCGCTGGGGATGCGCGGTGCATCGACCGTGGCGCAGCCACTCAGCGTCAGGGCGCCCAGCAGTAAAAACGGTAAAAGCCGTCGAATCATCAAAGGCACTGCTTCCAGGTCAGGGCGGTTGTGGGATATGACGGCAGATTGCGGGGAAAGGTCAGTCGGTCACCTCGGCAAGCATCTTCATCGCGGCGGCCCCGACCTTGCGCACTGCCTCTTCGATCTGCGGCGTTGGCTTGGCAGCGTAGTTCATGCGCAGGCAATTACGGTATTTGCCGGAGGCGGAAAAGATGCTGCCCACCGCCACCTGTACGCCTTGTTCCACCAGCACACGGTTAAGCTTCAAGGTATCAAAGCCTTCCGGCAGCTCGATCCATAGCATGAAGCTACCTTGGGGCCGGCTGGCACGGGTGCCGGCGGGGAAATAACGGCTGACCCAATCGAGCATCAAGTCGCGATTGCGCTGGTATTGGGTGCGCATCCGCCGCAAATGCGGCTCGAAGTGACCGTTTTTGAGGAACTCGGCGATGGCGATCTGCGGTTGCGTCGCCGTGGAACCGGTGCTGATGTATTTCATGTGCAACACCCGCTCAAGATAGCGCCCTGGCGCTACCCAGCCGATGCGCAGGCCGGGCGCCAGGGTTTTCGAGAACGAGCTGCACAGCAGCACACGGCCATCTTCGTCGAAGGATTTGATCGTGCGCGGACGCGGGTAGCTGTAGGCCAATTCGCCGTACACATCGTCTTCAATAATCGCCACGTCAAAGCGCTGGGCCAGGGTTAGCAGTGCGCGTTTGCGTGCCTCGGGCATGATGTAACCCAGCGGGTTATTGCAGTTGGGGGTCAGCTGGATGACCTTGATCGGCCACTGTTCCAGTGCCAGCTCCAGTGCTTCGAGGCTGATGCCGGTGATGGGGTCGGTGGGGATTTCCAGGGCCTTCATGCCCAGACCTTTGAGGGTTTGCATCGCGCCGTGAAAGCTTGGCGAGTCGACCGCAACAATATCGCCAGGCTCGCAAATCGCGTGGATGCTGGCGGACAGCGCTTCATGGCAGCCGGTGGTGATCACGATATCTTCGGCGGTCAACTGGCAGCCGGAATCCAGAGACAGTCGAGCGATCTGCTCACGCAACTCCATACAGCCAAGGATATTGTCGTAATACAGCCCCGGCAGGTCCTGGCGACGGCTCACCCGGGCCAGGCTGCGCAGCAGGGGCTTCATGGTCGGCGACAATACGTCCGGCATGCCACGGCCCATCTGTATGACGTCTTTGCGCGGCACGGCGCGAATCAGTTCCAGCACCTGGTCCCACTGCGAGATTTCCACCGGGCGCTGTGCCGGACGGCCGATTTCCGGCAGCGCCGGCAACTCGCGTCCGACCGGCACAAAGTAGCCCGACTTGGGCTTGGGCATCGCCAGGCCGTTGTCTTCCAGCAATCGGTAGGCTTGTTGCACGGTGCTCAGGCTCACTCCGTGTTCCACACTCAAGGCCCGCACGGAAGGCAAGCGATCACCGGGGCGATAGAAGCCCTGCTCGATGCGCGTGCCCAGTAATTCGGCGAGGTTGACGTAGAGGGTCATGGTGATCGCTCCGAGGGGACCAGTACAGATAGGCGCAAAATACAGGATTCAGCCTTTCATGGGCAGTATCTGTATGGATTTAATAAAGATTGGTTGAATCTGTAATGGTTTGGCCCGCGCGCTCATCCTAGTCACTCATGGCAACAGGCAAATGAGGGGCAACACGATGAACGGCATGAGCGATGTGCGGCTGATGTTACACAGTCAGCAATTGCAGGCAGGGCAGGAGCGGGCGAAGGCGCCGCGCGATATCAGCCGCTGGAGTCTGTTCTGGCACCGCCGCTACACGCGCAAAGCCTTGCTGCACCTGACCGGTGAGCAACTGCGTGACGTCGGGTTGACTGCCGAACAGGCGCGCCAGGAAGGCATGAAGCCGTTCTGGCGCGACTGATTAGAGCAGCTCTTTGACCCGGTGCCAGAGCATCCCCAGCGCCAACAGCGGCGAGCGCAGATGTTTGCCGCCGGGGAAGGTGATGTGCGGCACCTGGGCGAACAAATCAAAACGCCCCTGCTGTTGGCCGCTGATGGCTTCGGCGAGCAGCTTGCCGGCCAGGTGCGTGGCGTTGAGGCCATGGCCGGCGTAGGCCTGGGCGTAATACACGTTGGGCTGGTCGGCCAGCCGGCCAATCTGCGGCAGGCGGTTGGCGCCGATGCCGATCATGCCGCCCCATTGGTAGTCGATCTTCACGTCCGCCAGTTGCGGGAACACCTTGAGCATTTTGGGGCGCATATAGGCGCCGATGTCCTGCGGGTCGCGGCCGGAATAGTGGCAGGCTCCGCCGAACAGCAGGCGGCGGTCGGCGGACAGGCGGAAGTAATCCACGGTCACGCGTTGATCGCACACCGCCATGTTCTGCGGCAGCAGGCTGGCGGCCTGGGCTTCGTTCAAGGGTTCGGTGGCGATGATGTAGCTGCCGGCGGGCAGCACCTTACCGCTCAATTGCGGGTTCAGGCCGTTGAGGTAGGCGTTGCAGGCCAGCACCAGGGTGTTGGCGCGCACGTTGCCATTGGCGGTGTGCACGTTGACCTCGGGGCCGTAGTCGATGCGCGTCACTTCGGACTGCTCAAACAGCTTCACGCCCAGCTGCTGCGCGGCGGCGGCTTCGCCGAGGGCCAGGTTCAGCGGGTGCAAATGGCCGGAACCCATGTCGATCATGCCGCCTGCATAGCGCTCGGAGCCGATCACGCTGCTCATCTCGTTGGCTTGCAGCAGACGTACTTCATGGCGATAACCGAGGTTGCGCAGTTCTTCGGCGTCTTCGGCCAGGCCGATCAGATCGCGGGGTTTGTTGGCGAGGTCGCAGTAACCCCAGGTCAGGTCGCAGGGGATCTGATAGCGCTCGACCCGCTCGCGCACGATCTCGACGGCTTCCAGGCCCATCAGCTTCATCTGGCGCACGCCGTCGCTGCCGATCACGTTGCTGAACTGGTCCAGGCCGTGGCCGACACCGCGAATCAGCTGGCCGCCGTTGCGGCCGCTGGCGCCCCAGCCGAGCTTGCGCGCTTCCAGCAGCACCACGCTAAAGCCACGCTCGGCCAGCTCAAGCGCTGTGTTTAGGCCGGAATAGCCGCCGCCAATCACGCACACATCGGCGCGCACTTCGCCCATCAACGCCGGGTAGTCGGGCTGTGAAACGCTGCTGGCGGCGTAGTAGGAAGCGGTGTGCCGGGCGCTGGCGGTCATGGGGAGCATCCCTGTTTGGAAAATTTGACGCAGGATACAGCGGTCGGACGAAGCTGTCTGCGCAGCACGTTTTGCGTCAGAATCCACGCCTATTCGCCGTTCGGTAAGTGTTTCGATGAGTTGCAACAGCCAGAAAATCAGCGCGCTGCGCAGGCAGATCCCTTCGTTCGAGTGCGTCCCCGGCTGCCACGACTGCTGTGGGCCGGTGACCACCTCACCCGAGGAAATGTCGCGCCTGCCACGCAAGACTGCCGCCGAGCAGGAGGCGGCCATGGACGAGCTGAACTGCGTGCACCTGGGGCCGAATGGCTGCACGGTGTATGACGAGCGGCCGCTGATTTGCCGGCTGTTTGGCACTACCAAGACGTTGCCGTGCCCGAATGGGCGGCGGCCGGTGGAGTTGATTCACCCTAGGGTTGAGAAGCAAATTCACGAATACATGGCGAGTACCCGGCAAGTACTGGTCTGACGGATGTACTGGATCAAAAAAATGTGGGAGCAGGCAAGCCAGCTCCCACATTTGACCGAATTGTGTCATTTGGTCAGTCGGGGATCGGCAGGTTCAGGCTCTCTTTCACCTCTTCCATCACGATATAGCTCTTGGACTCGCGCACATGCGGCAGCTTGAGCAAGATATCGCCGAGCAATTTGCGGTACGAGGCCATCTCGGAGATCCGCGCTTTCACCAGGTAGTCGAAGTCGCCTGACACCAAGTGGCACTCCAGCACATGGGGCAGCTTCAGCACGGCGCGGCGGAATTCCTCAAAGGTGTCGCCCGACTTGTAATCCAGGCTGATCTCGACAAATACCAGCAAACTCCCCTTCAAATGCTGCGGGTTGAGCCGCGCGTTGTAGCCCATGATGATCCCTTCACGCTCCAGGCGGCGGACCCGCTCGGTGCACGGCGTGGTCGACAGCCCGACCTTTTCCCCCAGCTCCGTAAACGAAATACGCCCATCGGTTTGCAGGATGCGCAGGATATTGCGGTCGATCTTGTCCAGCTCCCGCTTGGTCTGGGTGTTGGTACGCATAGGGGATACGCCTCTGTGAAAAGGGTTTTTGCCGAGAATTGTCGCCAAATATAGGCATTTATATAGTGAAATGCACTGGTCATTGTTTTTTACACTGCGTCCATCATTGCTCGAATAACACACGTCAGCGGCTAAGCCCGTGATGAGGATATAAAAATGCGCGTTCTGGTCTTGGGTAGCGGCGTCATTGGGGTGACCAGTGCCTACTATTTGGCGCGGGCCGGCTTTGAAGTGGTTGTGGTCGACCGTCAGCCCGCCGCTGCCATGGAAACCAGTTTCGCCAACGCAGGCCAGGTGTCGCCGGGTTATGCCTCGCCCTGGGCCGCGCCAGGCGTGCCGCTCAAGGCCATCAAGTGGTTACTGCAACGCCACGCGCCACTGGCGATCAAAGCCACCGCCGATATCGATCAGTACCTGTGGATGGCGCAGATGCTGCGCAACTGCACCCAGAGCCGTTACGCGGTGAACAAAGAGCGCATGGTGCGCCTGTCCGAATACAGCCGTGACTGCCTTGACGAACTTCGCGCCGAAACCGGCATCGCCTACGAAGGCCGCAGCCTGGGTACTACCCAGTTGTTCCGCACCCAGGCGCAATTGGATGGTGCGGCCAAAGACATCGCCGTATTGAAAGAATCCGGCGTGCCGTTCGAGCTGCTCGACCGCGCCGGCATTGCCCGCGTTGAGCCAGCCCTGGCCAGCGTCACCGATATCCTCGCCGGCGCCCTGCGCCTGCCCAACGACCAGACCGGCGACTGCCAGATGTTCACCACGCGTCTGGTGGACATGTGCAAGCAATTGGGCGTGGAATTCCGTTTCGAACAGGACATCCAGCGCCTTGATTACGCCGGTGATCGCGTTAATGGCGTGTGGATCGATGGCAAGCTGGAAACCGCCGACCGTTACGTACTGGCCCTGGGCAGTTACTCGCCCAAGCTGCTCAAGCCGCTGGGGATCAAGGCGCCGGTGTATCCGCTCAAGGGTTACTCACTGACCGTGCCGATCACCAACCCGGCGATGGCGCCGACTTCGACCATTCTGGATGAGACCTACAAGGTCGCGATCACCCGTTTCGACAACCGCATCCGCGTCGGCGGCATGGCTGAAATAGCCGGTTTTGACCTGTCGCTGAACCCTCGTCGACGTGAAACCCTGGAGATGATCGTCAACGACCTTTATCCTCAGGGCGGCGATTTGACCGAAGCCACTTTCTGGACCGGCCTGCGCCCGACCACACCCGACGGCACGCCGATTGTCGGTGCCACCCCGTTCAAGAACCTGTTCCTGAACACCGGCCACGGCACCCTTGGCTGGACCATGGCGTGCGGCTCTGGCCGTTTGCTGGCTGACCTGATGGCGAAAAAAACGCCGCAGATCAGCGCCGAAGGTCTCGATATTTCCCGTTACGGCAGCAACCACCAGGAGTCCGCAAAACATGTCAATCCAGCGCCAGCTCACCAATGAGCGCATGAGCCAGATCGTTGTTCACAGCGGTACCGTGTATCTGGCAGGGCAGGTCGGCGACGACATGAATGCCGGGATTGAACAGCAGACCCGCGAAACCCTGGCCAATATCGAACGTTTGCTGGACCTGGCCGGCACCGACAAAACCAAGTTGCTGTCGGTGACGATCTACCTCAAAGACATCGACGCCGACTTCGCCGGCATGAACGCGGTGTGGGACAAGTGGCTGCCTAAAGGCGTGGCCCCGGCCCGTGCCACGGTTGAGGCCAAACTGTGCGAACCAGAAATTCTGGTAGAGCTGTCCGTGGTGGCTGCGCTGCCTTAAACGTAGCTTTTTCCCCCGGCGCCGTGGCTGATAGTCGGCGCCGGTTTTTCTTCACTTTACCGCCTAGAAGCCTGCCGCCATGCGTCCTGCCCGTGCCCTGATCGACCTCCAAGCCCTGCGCCACAACTACCAACTGGCCCGTGAACTGACGGGGGCCAAAGCCCTCGCCGTGGTCAAGGCGGATGCCTATGGCCATGGTGCCGTACGTGTGGCCCAGGCGCTGGAAGCCGAGGCGGATGGGTTTGCGGTGGCGTGCATCGAGGAGGCATTGGAGCTGCGGGCTGCCGGGATTCGTGCGCCGGTATTGCTGCTGGAAGGTTTTTTCGAAGCTGACGAACTGCCGCTGATCATCGAACATGATTTTTGGTGCGTGGTGCATTCGTTGTGGCAGTTGGAAGCCATCGAACAAGCCCGGCTGAGCAAACCGCTGACCATTTGGCTCAAGCTCGACTCGGGCATGCACCGCGTGGGCCTGCACCCCAAGGATTACCACGAGGCGTACCAGCGCCTGCTGGCCAGCGGCAAAGTGGCCAGGATCGTACTGATGAGCCACTTCGCCCGCGCCGATGAACTCGATTGCGTGCGCAGTGACGAGCAAGTGGCGGTGTTTGAAGCGGCCCGCCAAGGCTTGTCGGCCGAGGTCAGCCTGCGTAATTCGCCGTCGGTGATGGGCTGGCCGAATATGTCCAGCGACTGGGTGCGCCCAGGCATCATGCTCTACGGTGCTACGCCGTTTGGTGAGGACCAGGCCATCGCTGCGCGTTTGCAGCCGGTGATGACCCTGGAATCGAAAGTCATCTGCGTGCGTGAATTGCCGGCCGGTGAGCCGATCGGTTACGGCGCCAAGTTCATCACGCCAAAACCGATGCGCGTCGGCGTGGTTGCCATGGGCTATGCCGACGGCTACCCGCGCCATGCACCGACCGGCACGCCAGTGCTGGTGGCAGGCCAGCGCAGCCAGTTGCTGGGCCGAGTGTCCATGGACATGCTCTGCGTTGACCTCACCGACGTGCCCCAGGCCGGGCTCGGTTCCCCCGTGGAGCTGTGGGGCAAAAATATCCTTGCCAGTGACGTGGCGGCGGCTGCCGAAACCATCCCCTACCAGATTTTCTGCAACCTGCGCCGCGTACCAAGGCTCTATTGCGGGGCTTAAGCCGCGCCTACGAGCAGAGCCCACCGGGATTTAGGCCCAAGTGTTGTAAATACTGAACGCTGTCGCCATGATAACGCTCAACTACAACAAAGCCTGAATCCTAGGAGGCTCCTGCATTGGACGTCGGCGAACGACTGCAATCCATCCGTAAACTCAAAGGTCTTTCCCAGCGAGAGCTCGCCAAGCGCGCGGGTGTCACCAACAGCACCATTTCGATGATCGAAAAAAACAGTGTCAGCCCCTCGATCAGTTCCTTGCGCAAGGTGCTGGGCGGCATCCCCATGTCCATGGTCGAGTTCTTTTCCGAGGAGATCCTCCAGGAAAAACCGACGCAGATCGTCTATAAAGCCAATGAGCTGATCGACATCTCGGACGGCGCCGTCACCATGAAACTCGTCGGGCGCGCGCACCCCAGCCGGGCGATCGCGTTTCTCAACGAGATCTACCCGCCGGGCGCCGACACGGGCGAAGAAATGCTCACCCACGAAGGCGAAGAAACCGGGATTCTGGTGGAAGGTCGCCTGGAGTTGGTGGTCGGTCTTGAAACTTTTGTGCTCGAAGCCGGCGATAGCTACTACTTTGAAAGCACCAAGCCGCATCGTTTTCGCAACCCGTTCGACGTGCCGGCGCGGCTAATCAGCGCAGCCACACCTGCGAACTTTTGACAGAAGAGGCGTGCTGCCAGCGTTGCAGACACACCCGTTGCTGTAACCGTGAGGCCGAATCTCCCTTTATTTAATAGGGTTGTTTCGGCATGACGGGCTAACCGTTATACTTTCGCCGCCTGCGAAACCGTGGCCGCAGGCGTGAATAGCCACCATTGAGGGTGAACGCGTGAACCTAATTATGAAAATGCTGGCTGCACCAGCAACCGTACTGGCCCTATGGGCTGTCAGCGCTCAAGCTGCGACCAATGATGAAATTGCCAAGCGCCTGGAGCCTGTCGGCCAGGTGTGTGTCCAGGGCCAGGAATGCAAAGGGATGGAAGTTGCCGTGGCTGCGGGCGGCGGCGGCGGCGCGAAGACGCCGGATGAAGTGATTGCCAAGCACTGCAATGCGTGCCACGGCACGGGTTTGCTGGGCGCACCGAAGATCGGTGACAGCGCGGCCTGGAAAGACCGCGCCGACCACCAGGGCGGCCTCGACGGCCTGCTGGCCAAGGCGATCACCGGCTTGAACGCCATGCCGCCAAAAGGCACATGCGCCGATTGCTCGGATGACGAGCTTAAAGGTGCAATCGAGAAGATGTCTGGATTGAAGTAAAAAGTTAAGCCTTTACAAAAGGTTAGCCCGCAAAGTGGGCTAACCTTTGGGTAACAAGAGCGCTTTCGCATATTTTAAAGTACCAAAGTCGCCAGTAGCCCTACGGCTCCAAGAATGAATCCGATGAGTGCCCCGCGCCCCGGTAGTTCCTTTAGCATCGCATAAATGACGATGGGCTCTAATATAAGCAGCAGTGTGAGTGACGCCACTGTCACGATCCATATATTCCCTGTGCCTTGGTAACCTAACCAATAAGCGAATATCAGGCTTATGCCGGCAATGCATATGAGTAAAATAGGTTTTATAAAAAGTTCAGGATTTTCTATAACTCGTCCAGAAAGTTTTGAGGCATAAACTTCACTATAGATAGTTAGGATTTCGCCAAACACCATGAGCACCATGGAGGCTATTAAATAGTGACTGTTTTTCATTATTTATCTCTAGTTAGGATGTCTAGTATTTCACTCGCGGCAGCTTCCGCATAATCACTATTGCCTAGAAGAAAGTGTGGCCCGTCATGATCGAGCAAGAAAGTATTTCTGTAAGGGGTACTTTCAAGTTGAATAATACGGGTTAAGTTTTTTTCAATCAGCTCTAGACAAGATGAGTGGTTGTTTCTTAATAATTTTATAGCGTTTGCGAAATGGGTTGCTTCGTCGGCGATTAAGTTACAAATCCATGTGTCGAAGCCCGAGTGCCCAAACTGATTATAGAACGTATCTTTCTTGTATGTTTTGACTGAAATGTATTCATCGTACGCAAACACAGTAAGTAAGCTTAGTTCGTTTGATAAAATTTCTTCAAAGGGTTTAAAGTCGCTGTTTCTTGATTTTAAATTGTCCAAGAGAGTTTCTTCGTCTGTATTAAATATCAAACGATTCAGTTCTATAAAGCCGTCGGCATGATTTTTTTCATCTAAAAACCATAAGTCTAAATATTGCACGAAGTATGGGGAAAACTCAGAGCGTCTCGGATAAAGGTAGTGATACAGGTTTATCGCGTCGTACTCAGAGACTAAGTCAGCCAAAAAGAAATCCTCGTATTTTGGGTCAATGCCGGGATTGACCCAGTCGCTATTGGCGATTTCTTTGAATAGCGCTCTAGAGCTCCAATGACGCTTATTGAGGAAGGGAGGTTTCATTTTTTTGCTCCGTTTGATGTGTGAGTGTCATGGCTCAATTTTTTGATGATGGTTGGGATTATTGATTCTTGTATTTCTTTTTTAGTGATTGGATAATCAAGCGTGTTGTGGTCTAACACAAAGGTTCCTGTATATTCTGTTTTTTCAAAATCTAATGTGAAAAGCTCTTTAAGTATGGACGGGGCTTCTTGAAGCCTATTCGGGAATAGCTGTTTAGCTTGTTCTATGAAAAAGAAAAAATGCTTAGCTTCATCTCTTTTGGTTTTTCTGATCCAGACTGACAATTGCGAGGAACTAAAGTTGTCGTAATTTTTTATGCTGCGCTGATAGACGTGCGTCGTGATTATCTCGTCATACGCAAGCAAGATGAGAAGTCTAAGTGGGTCCTGCATAAAGGGGGCTAGGCTGTTGAAGTCGGATTGTCTTGTTTCAACTTCCATTGCTACAACGTCAAGCGGAATTCCTGTGTAGGCTGAATAAATCAGAGAGAAGCCATACGCGTGATCGATTTCATCTCTAAGCCAAGGCTTTAAAATATTTGCCAATTCAGAGATGCAAGCTGGATTCTGATCAGCGATATGCCAATAAAGCCTCCTTGCATCGTATTCGGTAATTATTGAGTCGAAGAAAATTTCTTTCCAAGTAGCCTTCTCTGCCTTGCTAAGCGTTAACGGAGGAAAGCAAAAATCCTTGAGAATTGAAGACGCATTGCTTAATTTTTTCGGCGTATTAGAGGTGCTCTGCATGTTATTCATGATAGCGGCCTTTTGGTAAAGTTATTTTTCAGGTAGACGGCTTCATACTAAAAAGTTACTGAAAGACAGCGTGTGGTCGACATCCGATGGTTTCCAGTCTGTCTGTTGACTGACGATGGGTTCCCAATAGTTAACAGTGATGTCGTATACGTAACGCCAATCCAAATTTTCCGACTCTATGACGCCAGCGTTTGGAAAGTATTCTGCCCATTTCATGCCGCCAATTATGCTGGAGGCAACCTGTAAGCTTGTCGCACTGTTGTAGTTGGCCATTTTCCTGGCTTTACCAATTGATAGATTTGACCCTAACCAGAAGGCGCGGAATTTTTTGCTGATTAGGAAAACGCCAAGCTCATCTATTCCCGAAATAATTTCGTCTTTCATAATCGTTTTTTTGATTTTTTCTGATTGCTCACTCTGACCCAAAAGTTGCATTGAATCGAGTGTCTGATCACAAGGTTCATACGCATAGTAAACAGTTGGGCGGTAGGTAGGATTCTCGGGGTCGCCTAAAGTCAAATATTCAGCAATTGACAGTGCTTCGTTATGGGTTAGTAAATAGGCAGAAAATTCCAAATAGTTAGGTGACCAGCTTTTAACTCTAACGTTACACCCTTGCTCTAGCATTTCTAGTGCATATCCATTTTTTCTTGCGCCGTAAGGAATTTCTGTTTCGTGTGTGCCCCAGCCCAATTCTGCTGCTTGCAGGCATTCGGTAACGAGACCGTCCACAGACCATGTGGAGACGAAGTTTAGGGGGGCGCGGGCTGATGCACTGACTTGGGAGTCATGCTCGGAGATTTGTATAACTTGTATTTCAAGGATGTTGGCAAGCGCTGCCCATTCAATCTGGTTTTTCGGTTCTGCTACTATGTTGTTTGCTGCGGCCATTTCTACTAAAGCTTTCTTTAATAAAATTGAGATGAAACCAGGATTTGCGCCATGGGCGACAACAGCGGTTGGGCCAGTAGTTTTCTGTTGATACGTTTTCATTACCTCGCGAAGCTGATAGTTTGTGATAAGCGCCTGGTATTTTTCGTCTTTGTAGGCCCACGGCTCTATACAGGTGTCTAGATAAAGTGAGTCATACTTTTGAGCCAGTTCTAAAAGCTCCAGGCTTGAGACAGATACTGCGAGGTTCACTAAAAAAGTATTTCCGTTTAAGTACGGCGAGAGTATGGGTTTGAAGTTTTCAGCGGTTATGGCCTTTTCTTCCAGGGTGGCTGAGAATTCGGTGGTGATTTCGATAAGGCTCTCGTTTAGGTGTTTCTCAAAAATTGTCACGTTCACTCCATTGTAATGCCTTGATAATAGTGGGAGCAGGCCTTGTGCGACGCTTCCGAAACCGATAATTATTATATGATTAATGTTTTTCATTGCACTTCCTTGGGTATTTGTATTCGTTAGGTGTATAGCCTTTTGAAGATGGTTTCATACTGAAATCGATATTAGTGCGTGGATATAATTTGTGTTTTGATCTTGTCCTAAATGAACGTAGGGCTTTTATTCAATGAGTCGTAAGGCTTTTCTTTGGTCGTAATCTCGGGTTAAACCTTTATGATATGTTTCTGTTTTAATTAGGCTTTTATTTGGCAGTTTCTTCATGCGCACAGGGATGGCCTTATCAAATTGATTGCTGTTCATTGCAGCAAAGACCCGGCAAGCTCGGTCCAACCCCTAATCACGGAATGTTCAGGAGGGTCGGATGGTGCAGTTGTGTTCAATCGAGCAAGCAGTTGACGACGTACTGGCACGCTTGCCGGCGCATATCCACATGGGCATGCCGCTCGGTCTGGGCAAGCCCAACCTGTTCGTCAATGCGCTGTACCGGCGTATCGCCAAGCTGCCGGAGCGCGAGCTGACGATCTATACCGCACTGGCCCTGGGCCGCCCGACCATGGTTGACGGCCTGCAGAAGCGCTTTCTCGAACCCTTTATCGAGCGGGTATTCGGCGACTATCCCGAGCTGGATTTCCTGGCGGATTTGCACAAGGACAGCCTGCCAAAGAACATCCGTGTGCAGCAGTTCTTCATGCAGCCCGGCAGCCTGCTGCATAGCGCGTCGGCGCAGCAGGACTACGTCAGCAGCAACTACAGCCACGCTGCCCGCGATATCAACGCCGCCGGCTTGAACCTGGTGGCGCAATTGGTCGCCAGCAGCGCCGAACACCCCGACCGGCTGAGCTTGAGCTGCAACCCCGATATCACCCTCGACCTGCTGCCGATGATCGCCAAGCGCCGCGAAGCAGGCGAAACCATCCTCGTCGTCGGCCAGGTTCACAGCGATTTGCCCTATATGCCCGGCGATGCCGAACTGGGTATGGACGCCTTCGATTACCTGATCGACGAGAAGGACAGCACCACGCTGTTCTCCACACCGAATATGCCGGTCGGCTTTCAAGACCACTTTATCGGCTTGCATGCCAGCACCCTGGTGCGCGATGGCGGCACGTTGCAGATTGGCATTGGCTCGATGGGCGATGCGCTGACCGCCGCCTTACTGGCGCGCCAGGCCGATAACGAAGCCTACCGGTTGTTGCTGACGGATCTGGATGTTTACCAGTGGGCGCCTTTGATCAGCCGCGAAGGCGGTGTCGAGCCCTTTGCGCGTGGCCTTTATGGATGCAGCGAAATGTTCGTCAACGGCCTGCTGGTGCTGGCCGATGCCGGGATTATTCGGCGCAAGGTCTACCCGGATGTGACGACCCAGCAGCAGGCCAACGCCGGCACCCTGGATGACGCCGCGCAGCCCGACGGTGTTTCCATTCACGGCGGTTTCTTCCTCGGGCCGCGCAGCTTTTACCAGCGTTTGCAGGAAATGACTCACGCCAAACGCCTCGAATTCAACATGACCGCCATCAGCTACATCAACGAGCTGTACGGGCAGGAAGCACTCAAGCGTCTGCAACGCCTGGATGCGCGCTTTATCAACAGCGCGATCATGGTGACGCTGCTCGGTGCGGGCGTGGCCGACCAGCTCGAAGACGGTCGCGTACTCAGCGGTGTGGGCGGGCAGTACAACTTTGTTGCGCAAGGCCATGCGCTGGAGGGCGCGCGTTCAATCCTGATTCTGCGCAGCTGGCGCGAGTCGGCGGGTGAGGTCAGTTCCAATATAGTCTGGGAGTACGGGCATTGCACCATCCCACGGCACCTGCGGGATATCGTCATTACCGAATACGGCATTGCCGACTTGCGCGGTCAGACGGATGCCAAGGTGATCGAGGCCTTGCTCAAGGTCACCGACTCGCGCTTCCAGAACGACCTGATCGAACAGGCGCAAAAGGCTGGCAAGCTGGCCAAGGACTTCGAACTGGACCCACGTTTTACTGAGAATACGCCGGAGCGGCTCAAGGGCATTCAGGCGCGGCATCGCCGGTTGTTCCCGGAATATCCGTTGGGCACTGACTTTACCGATGAGGAGCGAGACCTGTTGCGCGCCCTTAACTGGCTCAAGAGCAAATTCAAGCTGACGGAGATTCTGGAATTGGGCCGGGCTGCACTGGATGCACCGGAGCCGGAGGCGTTTCCTGAGCATTTGAAGCGCATGCGGCTGGATCAGCCGGAGGGGTTGAAAGAGGATCTGTATCAGCGCTTGCTGCTTGCTGGCCTCCAAGCCACCGCGCACTGACAGGCACCAAAAATCAAATGTGGGAGCTGGCTTGCCTGCGATAGCGGAGTGTCAGTCGACAGAGTTGTCGACTGTCAGGCCCTCATCGCAGGCAAGCCAGCTCCCACATTTTTAATCGAGTTCAGGCAGTGATTACTCGATGAAGGTGACGACGCCACCGGCCAGCGACTTCACCCGCGCCAGCGATTCAACCCGATAACCCTGCGCATCCAGCTCCGCACGGCCACCCTGGAACGACTTCTCAATCACAATCCCCAAGCCTGCAACGGTCGCGCCGGCTTGCTTGATGATCGAGATCAGCGCCTGGGACGCTTTGCCGTTGGCCAAAAAGTCGTCGATCACCAGCACGCGGTCGCTGCTGGTCAGGTGACGTGGGGAAATCGCCACGGTGCTTTCGACCTTCTTGGTGAAGGAATACACAGTGGCCGACAGCAGGTTTTCAGTCAGGGTCAGAGACTGCTGCTTACGGGCGAAGATCACCGGCACACCCAGGTTCAGGCCGGTCATGATCGCCGGTGCAATACCCGAGGCTTCGATGGTGACGATCTTGGTGATGCCCGAGTCCTTGAACAGCGCGGCGAATTCGTCGCCGATCAACTTCATCAGCGCCGGGTCGATCTGGTGGTTCAAAAAGGCGTCAACCTTGAGGACCTGATCGGAAAGCACGATGCCTTCTTCGCGAATTTTCTTGTGCAGTGCTTCCACGGAAAGCTTCCTCTAATGGCGCGGTTTGCGCCGAAAGTAGATTAAAAAGTAGTCGATTCTAGCGCTTTAACATCGCGCGTATGTCCGCCAAGGCGGTGTTGCCGCGAACGGCCTTCACCTCGGTCGGGGTGTCGTCATTGCCTTCCCAGGCCAGATCGTCCGGCGGCAGTTCATCCAGGAACCGGCTGGGGGCACAATCGATGATTTCGCCGTATTGCTTGCGCTTGGCCGCGAAGGTGAAGGCCAGTGTCTGACGTGCGCGGGTAATGCCCACGTAGGCCAGGCGCCGTTCTTCTTCGATGGTGTCAGCTTCAATGCTGGAGCGGTGCGGAAGGATTTCCTCTTCCATGCCCATGATGAACACGTAAGGGAATTCCAAGCCCTTGGACGCGTGCAGGGTCATCATCTGCACGCCTTCGGCGCCGTCTTCTTCTTCCTGTTGGCGCTCAAGCATGTCGCGCAACACCAGCTTGCCGATGGCGTCTTCGACGGTCATCTCGCCTTCTTCGTCCTTCTCCAGCGTGTTTTTCAACGCTTCGATCAGGAACCAGACGTTGCCCATGCGGTAATCCGCAGCCTTGTCGCTGGAGCTGTTGGTGCGCAGCCAGTTTTCATAGTCGATGTCCATGACCATGCTGCGCAGGGCGCTGATCGGGTCTTCGCCGGCGCACTGCTCGCGTACCTTGTCCATGAAGCGTTTGAAGCGCGACAGGCGATCGGTGAAGCGCGTGTCCAGGTGCTCGCCCAGGCCGATTTCGTCGGTGGCGGCGTACATCGAGATTTTGCGTTCGGTGGCGTAGTTGCCGAGCTTTTCCAGGGTCGTCGAACCGATTTCCCGACGCGGCACGTTGATCACGCGCAGGAAGGCGTTGTCGTCATCCGGGTTCACGATCAGCCGGAAGTAGGCCATCAGGTCTTTTACTTCCTGGCGTCCGAAAAAGCTGTTGCCGCCCGACAGGCGATACGGCACCTGGTGGTGCTGCAGTTTCAGCTCGATCAGCTTGGCCTGGTAGTTGCCGCGATACAGGATCGCGAAATCGCTGTAGGGCCGGTCGGTACGCAAGTGCAGGCTGAGGATTTCCACGGCCACGCGCTCGGCTTCGGCGTCTTCATTGCGGCAGCGGATCACGCGGATCTCGTCGCCATGGCCCATCTCACTCCACAGTTGTTTTTCAAACTCGTGGGGGTTGTTGGAAATAAGCACGTTGGCGCAGCGCAGGATACGGCTGGTGGAGCGGTAGTTCTGCTCCAGCATCACCACTTTCAGGGACGGGTAGTCGTCCTTGAGCAACATCAGGTTTTCCGGGCGCGCGCCACGCCAGGCGTAGATCGACTGGTCGTCGTCGCCTACCACGGTGAACTGGTTGCGCGTGCCGATGAGCATTTTCACCAGCAGGTATTGGCTGGCGTTGGTGTCCTGGTATTCGTCCACCAGCAGGTAGCGGACCTTGTTCTGCCATTTTTCGAGGATGTCGGCGTGTTCCTCGAACAGCTTTACCGGCAGCAGGATCAGGTCGTCGAAGTCCACCGCGTTGAACGCCTTGAGCGTGCGCTGGTAGTGGGTGTAGACGATGGCGGCGGTCTGTTCCTTGGGGTTGCGCGCGTTTTCCAGGGCCTGGGGCGGCAGGATCAGGTCGTTTTTCCAGGCGCCGATCATGTTCTTGATCTCATCCACGCCGTCGTCGCCTGCGTATTCCTTCTGCATGATGTCAGTCATCAGCGACTTCACATCGGTCTCGTCGAAGATCGAGAAGCCCGGCTTGTAGCCCAGCCGCACGTGCTCCTTGCGGATGATGTTCAAGCCCAGGTTGTGGAAGGTACACACCGTAAGGCCACGGCCTTCGCCGCCCTTGAGCAGCGTGCCGACACGCTCCTTCATTTCGCGCGCGGCCTTGTTGGTAAAGGTCATGGCGACGATGTACTGGGCACGGATGCCGCAGTTCTGGATCAGGTGCGCGATCTTGCGGGTGATCACGCTGGTCTTGCCGGAGCCAGCACCGGCGAGCACCAATAGAGGGCCGCCGACGTAGTTCACGGCTTCTTGCTGCCGGGGATTGAGTCGGGACAT